>CAVUZP010000001.1:0-1949948 GCA_963746065.1 uncultured Alphaproteobacteria bacterium
GCTCGACCGCCTCGGCGAAGCGGTCGGCGCTGAAGCCGACGAGGTAGTTGAGGGGCACTTCGGCCTCGAGTTCGCGGCCGGTGCCGCCGGCGGCCCGCGGCGGTCACGGTCCTCGGTGTACCGGCCGTTGGCCGCCGCCTCGATGATCTGGAAGTAGTGGTTGAGGAAACCGTCCCGCCACGGCCGGTTCGGCTGACGGTCCAACGACCCGATCGTCGGCGCCGCGGTCGATCGGCGTCCTCCAGGTTCGCATCGGTGAAGAACACGGCGTCGATGTAGGGGGTCGCGGTCGATCTCGACGGGCGGGAACCACATCGGCAGCGAGACGCCGGCGAACAGGTGGTCCTCGGTCATGTCGCCGCGGCTCGATGACCTCGAGTTGCGCTTGCCGAAGTCGAAGACGTTGAACCGGCGACCGTGGTCGTGGCCGCGGATGGCGGCCCAGTCGAGGCCCCAGCCGGGGAAGACCTTGGCGCGGAAGCGGTCGAGGGTGAACAGCGACTGCGCAGGAGTGCCGCCAGTTGAGCGGCGCCGGCAGGCGGGTCGGAGCTGCGCCAGCGGTCCGCGATCTCGGTGCCGGACAGGCCCTGGCACAGCATCGCCGGGTTGAGGACGCCGCCGCTGGCGCCGTCGACGTGGTCGAAGGTGAGCCCGGCCTCGTCCAGCCAGACCTGCAGCACGCCGGCCTGGAACGCCACCTTCATCCCGCCACCCGGCGAGCATGGAGCGCCCTCACGACCGCGGCACGCCCCCGAACGATCGCTACTGGACTCGACGGGCTCGAGACCGATGCGTCGGCGCGGTGGGCGAAGGCGGCGATGGTAGCGCCGGGTTCGCGCCGACGGGTCCCGGCACGTCGGAACCGTCGAGGATCCACATCCCCGGGTCGCAGCACACACCCGACCCGTTCGTCGACCACGCTGTCGCCGGGGTGGTCGCCCATGGTCCGCCCCCACCGGGTGGGTGGTGATCATCCGCTTGAACCACCAGTACGGGGTTGTCGGCGGTAGCGGCCGCCGATGCCCGCGGGCGCCAGCGGCCTTCAAATCGTTCACGGACCGCACGAAGCATCGTGCTAGGACGCGCGCCTCGGTCATCGTCCAGTCCGAGGTCGAGCTGCGCCCGCTGTGGAGGTGCAGGCGTCCGTTCGGGAGCGCGCCCATCGCCAGCATCGGCGATGAGCCGGGCCGTCTTCTGCTCGCCCAGCAGCACGCCGAGCTCGCCGGTGAGGTCCGACCGCATGCGGCCCCGCAGCCTCGACTCGACCAGACCGGCGACGAAGCGGGCGAGGCGCCCGGCCAAGGCGGCGGGACCGGCGTCACCTGCCACGCCCAGTTGAGGAACTCGGGGTAGCCGGCGTCCTGCGACGTAGAAGCCCCGGCCGCCGGGCGGCGCCCATAAGGCCGCGATCGCGGGCCCGTACACTGGATGATCACCGGCGCCGAGCGGCGGTCAGGGACGCTCGGTGGCCCGGGTGATGAACCCGAGCAGGTCGCCGTTGCCGCAGAACCGCGTGCCGAGGGCCGGCCAAGGCCGGGAACGCGCTGCGGTTGCGGAGCAGCAGCCACGTCGTGCCGATGCTGCCCGCGGCGAGGACGAGCCGGTCGGCGCGACCGTCTCGAGCGGCAGTGCGGAGGTGTCGCGGGTCCGGCCCTGGTCACGTGCTCGTGGCGCACATAGCGCACGACGTAGCCCCCGTCCGCCGTCGCGGTCGGGGCCGATCGTGCGGACCTCGCACGAGCGTGCGCACGTCGACCCAGTCGCGGACCACCGGGGTGCTCAGGTAGGTCCAGTCGAGGGTGTTCTTCGGCGCCGACGTTGCAGCCGGTGTCGCACTCGCCGCAGAGCACGCACGTCCGGCGCAGCCCGCCGTGGACGTTGTCGGCGCCGGCGAGCTCGCGCCCCGGGCTCGGCACCGAACGCGCCCGCCAGCGGCGCGGCTCGAACGTCCACCGTTCGCGGCGACCGCCTCGTGGAACGCCCGGATCTTCGGCACGCTCGCGTACGGCTCGACCGTCAAGGGGTAGTGCTGCCCGCCGATCAGCCGCTCCACGTCTCGTAGTGCGGGCTCGAGGTCGTCGTAGGGACCGGCCATCGCTTGGCCGTCGGGGTCGGTGAACCACTCGGGATCCTTGCGCAGCAGGACGTTGGCGTAGATGAGCGACCCGCCGCCGAGCCCGGCGGCCACGAGCGCCTCCATCTTGCGGAACGACCAGATGTTGAAGATGCCGTACTTCCCGGCTCGGGTCCCAGTAGAGGCGGTCGGTGATCTCCTGGGGGCTCCGGGAACGAGCCCGGGGGCCAGGGCTGGCCCCGCTCCAAGAGCACGACCCGCTGCTTCGCCTGGCCAGCCGGAGCGCGAGACCGAGCCGCCGAAGCCCGAGCCGATGATGACGGCGTCGAGAGGTCTCGGCGCGCCGCATACCGGCGGTCACCCGTCGCGCGCCGACTGCAGCCGTGCCGACGCGAACAGCGGAATCCACAGGGTCGGTGAGCAGGATCATCGGCACGACGTCGGGGCACGTTGCCCCGGCGGTAGGCGACCGCGACGCTCATCGTCGTCACCGCCTTCTCGGCCACGGCGTACTTCACCATCGGGGCCCGTCCGGCGGGTCCCGGGAGATCTCCCAGAACATCAGCCCCCACAGGAACGCCATGCCGCTCCAGATCCACACGAGGAACGGGTAGTTCGGCGGCGTCGTCGGTGATCGAGGCGCGACGTAGCGGCGGTACGACACGAAGGCCGGCACGGTCACGCGACGTTGCTGGCCGCGCCGAGCTTGAAGATCTTTCGCACAGTGTCCATTACTGGCCTCTCACTCGGGTCAGGAATCGCGCCGCGTGTTCGATCCGGCGGTACACGGCCACGGCCCACTCGGCTCGGTCGCCGAGGACGCCGACTTCAGCTTCGAGCCACGGCAGGTTGCTTCGTTCGAAAGTGGCGCGGGCTTCGGCGAGCAAGGGCGCCGCACCATCGCCGTCGCCCTGGTGCAACCGCAGCACGCCCCGAGCCAACGCCAGCCGGGCGGGAACGGCCCCCCACACACGACCATCGCCGGTGATGGCCGCGGCGGTGTCGATGTCGTGGACCGCGCCGTCGAGCCGATCCTCGGCGAGGAGTACGAGCGCCCGTTCGAGTCGCTGCGCAGCTACCCCTCGCAGTAGTGCGGGCGCCCCGTTCGGCGGCGAGGGTGACCGCATCGTCGAGGACCCGGCCGGCAAGTTCGGTGTCACCTGCGAGGCGCGCCTGCTCGGCGAGCTGGGGCGAGAGCCAGAGGTAGGCCCCAGAGGTCACTGGTGTCTTGGTGGCGGTCGAGCGGTGAGCGTTGGTTGCCGAGCTGCCGTCTCCCAGTCGTCGTCGATGAAACAGCCGCATCCACGTCTGCCCGACGCCGCGATGTCTCGCGCGGCGGGCTATCGGCCAGCCGACCTCCGGGCAATAGAGGGCGCGGGCTGGGTATCCACCGAAGCGACGCCCTCAACGCGCCGGGCGCCCCTCGCCAGCTGGGTGTTGGCTCAGCTCCTTGGAGTACCAGACCTCGGCGGCTCGGGCGGGTTCGTCGACCACAAGGAGCTGATCACCACGGTTCCACGACGCGAGCAATGCGACGAGAGGACTGTCGGTCGTCGCGGCGATGGTGCGACGTGTCCTCGACGAGGGCACCAGCCTCGTTCGAGGTGACCGGCCTCCCACCGGCCCAACCCGAGCAGGAGACGGGCGTTGGGCTGCTGTACCAAGCCGTGGCCGAGCGCCTCGGCGACCTCGATTGGCCGCGCTTCGGCCGCCCGCCGAGCGTCGCGAGGGCGAAGGAGCCGCAACAAGCGTGTTGGGCGGAGCTGACGTGGAAGTAGCCGGCGGCGACGCTCCCGTCCTCGGACCCGAGCACCGGTCTCGGCCGTCTGCGAAGCTGCGCTATGGGCCCGCTCCACGTCCGAGCCCTGCGCCGAACCCGGCGTTCACGAAATGGGCGCCGAGACGGCTGGTTGGACCCGGGCGGCACGGCCGTCGAGCGGACGAGCCGCTCCGTAGATCGTGAGCGCTTCCTCGCTGGTAGGCGACCCCCGCGGTCGAGTGTTCGGTGCCGGTGAGGTACGACAGGCTTGCTGAGGCGTTCGAGGATCCCGGCGCGGGGTGAGGTCGTTTGCGCTCTGCCCAGCGGGAGTTCCCGCAAGACGGTCACCGCGGCGTCCCAGTCGGCCTGCGGCCTCCTCGTAGGCAAACATGCGCGCTGCCACCTCGCCGGCGCGGACCGACCACTGGACGGCGCGTGCGGTCGGCCGCCGCCCCCGCCAGCCGGTAGTGGGCGGCCAGCGCGCCGGCGTGCTCGCCGAGCCGGTCGGGGTCGTAGGCGGACTCGATCGCTTGGGCGGCCCGCAAGTGCAGCCGAAGCCGCCGGGTCATGCTCAGCTCGCCGTACAGCGCTTGGCGCACGAGCGTGTGGGTGAACACATAGCGGCCGCGGACTCCTCGACTCGTCGCCAGCCCGGCGGCCGCCGCTTCCTCGAGCGCGTCGATCATCGGTCGTCGCCCGGCTCGGTGACCTGCTCGAGGACGTCGAGACGGAGCTCGCGGCCGATCACGGCGCCGGCGGGCAGCACGGCGTTGCGTCCGGGGACAAGCGGGCCAGACGCCGCCCGATCACCTCCCGCACGCCCTCGGGGATGCCGAGGTGGTCGATCGAGCCGACTTCGCCCCCACCGCCCGTCGCGTCTGGTAGATGACGCCGGTCTCGGCGAGGTGGCGCAGGATCTCGCGGACGAAGAAGCGGGTTGCCCTCGGTCTCGGCCCGCAGGGCGCGGCCATGGCGCGCCGCCCCGCGGGTCCGGGTCGTGGCCGGCGGTCATCGCCAGCAGCGACGTCACCTCGTCGGCCGACAGGCCCCGCAGCGACACCCGCTCGATAGCCGCCTCGCGGCGGAGCTCGGCCAGGGTCGTCGGCCAGCGGGTGGCGTGCGGACGAGGTCGGTGTCGCGGTAGGTGCCGAGCACGAGCATCGGCACGGTCGCCAGGCTGCGCGGAGAGGTGCCGCAGGAGCAGGAGCGTCGGCTGGTCGGCCCAGTGCAGGTCGTCGAGCACAGCACGATCGGGCGCTCGGCGGCCGATCGAGACGAAGAGCGTGGCTCGCGACGGCCTCGAACAGGCGCCAGCGCTCCGTCTCGGGGTCGAGCCGGCTCGACGGGGCGATCACTCGCGGGACATCGGTGGCCGAACGGCAGGGGGACGCGGCCGAGGCGGAGCAGATCGCCGGCCCGAGTCGTCGCCTCCAGGATCCCCGCCGGCAGGGTCGCAACACCCACCACGACAGTGCCTCGACGAACGGTTGGTAACGGCACACCGGCTTCCTCGTCGCAGCGCCCGAAGAGCACCAGCGGCCCCGCGTGCTTGGCGGCGCGGGGCCGCCTCGACGCCAGCCGGGTCTTTCCGATGCCGGGCTCGCCGGCGACCAGGACGAGCGGGCGGGCGCCCCGGCGACCTTGTGCCACACCTGGCGGAGCTGACCGACCTCGGCGTCTCGGCCGACGAACGCAGGCCGGTCGCCGGCAAGCGCCGGGGGGCACGGGGGCCGGTCGAGCTCGGCGATCATCGCGAGCGACTCGCCCCGCGCCCCGGCCATGCCGAGGGCGTCGGCGGTCGTCGCGACCTCCAGCAGGCGCCGCGCCCGGCACCCGGTCGCCGGCCCAGCTGCGGGTGACGAGCAGCCGGCCGAGATCGAGTCGGGTGAGCGCGACGAACCCCAGCGCGTCGATCGCGGGCGTGGGCTTCGACGGCCGCCTCCAGATGCCGTTCGGCTCGCTGCCGACCGATGCAGCGTCATGCACAGCAGGCCCAGGTACCGAGCCACCGACCCGAGGAAGTTGGGGCCCTCCGCGACGGGAACCGAACCTTCCTGATAGGGCTCGAAAGCTGCTCGAGCAGCATCCTGCGGACGCGGTCGCCGAGGCGGTGACAGGTCTGGGCTGCGAGCGCCATGCACGTCAGCCATACGACGTCGTAGGGGACGGCGGCGCTCGTCGGCGGCCAGCTGGTCGAGGAGGTCCCGCGCCTCGTCCACCCGCCCGAGCTCGGCGTACATCGTCGCGGCGGCCGCCAGCAGTGTCGGCACCGTGGTCGCGGCCCGGCAGCGGAGATCAGCACCGGTTCCAACTCCGGCAGACGCCCTTGGAAGAACCGGAGCACGCCGATCTGGCCGACGAAGACGATGAACGCGTCACCCTGGCCCGCGTCCTGGACCCGAGCTCGAACGTGTCGAGCACGCCGTCCTGCTCAGCCTCGTCGAGCCGTCCGGCGATGAACGAACGCATCGCGTGCGCTTGGCCAGAACCGACCACCGGAGGCTCGGCTGGCTCAGGCCCTCGGCGAGCTCGGTGGCCTCGGCCAACCGGAGCTCCGCCTCGGCGATGTCGCGGCGAGAGAGCGCGGCCGAGTAGCGGTTCATCGTGGCGTGGTACAGCAGCTGCGGGTCGCCGAGGAGTTCGGCCAGCTCCGCCTGCTCCGCATTGACGAGATTGCGTTCCTCCTGGCGAGTGGGATGGCCGATCGCCTGTTCTTCGGCAGGCGAGCACGTAGGCGAGCGTCTCGTGGGTCCGCGAGGCGGCGAGCGATCTCGACGGCTTCCGCGGTCAGGGCATCTCGCCGCTCGAAGTCTCCGCTGAACATCAGCTCGACGGCGAGGTGAGCCCGACAACTGCGGCCCTTGCCCCTCGGCGTCCGCCTCGCCAACCGCGTCGATGGCCGCCTCGAGGACCTCCGTGCGCTCGACGTCGACGTTCCCGACGGCGCTGAAGCTCTGCCGGTAGTTGGCCAACGCGGCGCGAGCGAGCAGGTCGCCATCGCCGACCCGGCGGGCGATGGCGGCAGCGTCGAGGAGCGTGGCCCGGTGGTCGGCATCGCCGTGCGGCGCTGTGCATCCCCGAGCCGGATGAGCAGATCCGCGCGGATTGCGTCGGCATCGTCCGTCGCGTCCGTCCCGTCGTCGAGGCGAAGCCCCGGCGGTAGTAGTTGACGGCCTCGTCGTGGGCAAGCAGCCCGAGCGTGTGATCGCCGGCGCGGGTCGTGTACGCGATGGCGTGGGCCGTAACCTGGCCGCGGCCCGCCAGCGTGAAGTGGCGGGCGAGCTCGGCCAGGTGCTCACCCGGCTCCGGGCCGTGCAAACCTTCCAGCGCCTCGGCCACCCGCAGGTGCGCCCGAGCCAACCGCGCGCTGGTCAAGTCGTCATAGATCGTGCTGGCCTTCTCCTGGGCGAACCGGTAGCGGGGTGCCGAGCCGGCCTTCTCCTCGAGGAGGCCGGCGGCTACGGCTTCGTCGAGTGCGGCGAGGAGATCGTCGTCACCGAGGTCGGACGCGGCGTCGAGCACCCGCAGGTCGAATTCGGCGCCGATCACCGCGGCGACGGCCATCGCCTGGGCGGTGGCGGGTGCCAGGCGGGCCAGCCGGTGGCCGACGACGTCGCGCACCCCTTCGGGTATGTGCTCGAGCCGACCACCGGACTCGGTCAGCTGGTGCACCACCTCCCGCACGAAGAACGGGTTGCCCTGCGTCTCGGCGCGCACCGCGGCGGCCACGGCCGGATCGGGTGGGTGACCAGCCGCGGCCCAGGAGCGCGGTGACGTCGGCGTCGCCGAGTCCTCCGAGGGTGATCCGATCGACGCCGGGGGCGCGGTGGAGATCGGCCAGCAACTCCGTGAGCGGGTGGCCCCGACCGAGCTCCGTATCGCGGTAGCCGCCGACGAGCAGGACCCGGGCCGAGCGGGCAATCGACTCACGTGGCGCAACAACTGGAGGGTCGCCCGCGCCGCACCGTGCAGGTCGTCGAGCACCAAGACGACTGGGCGTCCGGCCGCCGCGCCAGCCAGTCGGCGACGGCGTCGAAGAGCCGGTAGCGCTCGGTCTCCGGGTCGGATCGCGCGCCGGCGGCAGGTCGCCGCTGCTCGCCAGCTCCGGCACCACACGAGCCAGCTCACCCGGATAGCGGCCGAGCCGCTCGGACAGCAGGAACGGGGTGGTGCTCGGCAAAGAAGCGCAGCGCCTCGACGAAAGGCTGGAACGGCATGCCCAGTTCCTCGTCGCAGCGGCCGTACAGCACGGTGGAGCCGGCGGCGTGCGCTGTCGCCGCTTCGGCAATCAGCCGGGTCTTTCCGATGCCGGGCTCGCCCGCAACCAGCGCGACTCGGGGCGTGCCGCTCGCGGCCGCCCGCACCGCCGCTCCCAACCGGTCCCGCTCCACCTCACGGCCCACGAACGGCCCCGACCGGGTCGTGGCCAGCGCGCGGCAACGTCGGGGCGAGAGAATCGGCGGCGAGGCGCCGGGCTCGCCGCCGCGACGGTCCGCATGCCGAGCTCCTCCGCGATCGACAGCGCGGATGCGAGCAGGTCGGCGCCGCCGGCTGTCGCCGGTGCGAGCGCGGGTGACGAGGAGCTCGGCGTGATCGAGCTGGGTCATCGCAAGAAGCGGCCGCGGCCGAGGCGAGCGTGCGCGTCGGCGGCCGCGATGAACGAGTCGTCGGCCTCGTCCCAGCGGCGAAGGGTCCGCTCGAGCAGCGCGGAGAAGTACCGCACCGAACCGCCCCACGTCGGCCGGTCACTGGCGAACTGGTCGCGATACGGCGTCAGGAGCTGGAGCAGGACCTCCGCCCGGCGGGCGTCATCGAGGCGGGCGCACACGAACGCGCCCATTGTCGCCCCGATGATCCAGGTCATGTTGCGGGGAAGGTCCGTGAAGTCCGCTTGCGCGTGCCGCTCGTACGGCCCGGGGGCCTCGTCGGGCCGGCCCACCTCCACGAGGCACTGTGCCAGCGCGCTCGGAACCCCGGCAGCTCTGGGTTCGCGGCCGTGGCCTGTGCGACCAGTTCGACGATCTCGTCCAGCCGCCCCTGGAACGTGCGGATCATGAACAACTGCGCCGCATAGGCCGCGAAGGCGTCCGGCTGGCCCGCGGCCTGCCCCAGCTCGAGCGCCTCGGTGGCCAGTTGCTCGGCGCGGTCGAAGTCGCCGTGGACCGCTGCCAGCCGTGCTCGTTGGAACGTGACGAGCCACCTCAGCGTGGGTTGGCCAAGCTCGTCGGCCAGGACGACGGCCCGCTCCAGCCGGACGCGGCCGCGTCGCTGTCGCCGATTCCAGCGCGGCATGGATCCCGTTGACCGCGGCGTGCAAGCCGAGGGTCGGGTCCACAGCTCCTCGGCCAGCGTGGCCTGCTCGTCGGCGATCGCCACCCGCTCGGCCAAGGTCGTCGCGTGCCAGATGGTCGGGCTGCGCAGGACGAGGACCTCCGCGAGCGTCGCCGGGTCGCCCAGGCGCCGCGCCATGGCGACGGCTTCGTCGCTGAGCGCCAGCCGTCGTTCCCAGTCGCCGCTGAACGCGAGCTCGACCGCCAGGTGCGCGGTGAGCCGGGCGCCGGGTGCTGTCCTCGGACCCACGAGCTCGAGCGCGGCTTCGAGGACGGCGACGCGCTCGGGGTCGACCGCTCCACGGCACTGAAGGTGCTGCGGTTGTTGGCGAGCGCGGCGGCCGTCACCAACTCCGGGTCCCGCCACCGCAGGGCCACCTGCGCGGCCTCGAGGAGCGTGTCGCGGTAGCCGGCGTCCCCGGCCCGCCGCTCAGCCTCCCCGAGAGAGATCATGAGCCGGCACCGGCGTTGCTCGTCCACGGGTTGGGCGGTGGTGACGAGCAGATCGGTGGCCAGCTGTAAGGGTGACCGCTTCGTCGTGGGCGAGGCGGGCGAGGGCGACATCGCCGGCGCGGGGGGCGTACTCGACGGCTTTGGTGCCTTCGCCGCCGGCGGCGGCCTCCGAGAAGTGGTGCGCCAGCCCCGGCAGCCGGTCGTCGATGTCGGCGCCGGCGTGTTGTTCGATCGCCTCGGCGATGCGCTGATGCGCCCGGATCCGGCGGGCTCGGGCGAGTTCGTCGTAGAGCGTGGAACGCACGAGCGTGTGGGCGAAGCGGAACCGCACGGCTCGCTCTCGAACACCAGTCGAGCGGCCACGGCTTCGTCGAGCGCCGTCAGCACCGTTTCCTCGTCGAGACCGGCAGCATCCCGCAAGACGTCCAACTCGAACTCGGGCCCGATGACGGCTGCGGTCTCCAGGACCCGGATGGTCGCGGCGGACAGCCGGCTGAGGCGCCGCCCGACCACCTCGCGGACACCTTCGGGGACTCCGGCGGCGTCGATCGGTGCCGCTACTCGCCAGCCGTCGTCGCCGACGAGGACCATCCCGGTCTCGACGAGGTGGCGGACCACCTCCCGCACGAAGAACGGGTTGCCGTTGGTCTCGCCGTGCAACGTGTGCGCGAGCAGCCGGCCGTCGTCGCCGAGCGGATGGCCCGCGCCGGCCTCGAGGAACTCGGCCACGTCGGTTTCGGTGAGACCTTCGAGTGCGAGCCGCTCCATCACCGGGCCGCGGTGCAGGTCGGCCAGCAGCTCGCCGAGGGGATGATCCCGATCCAGTTCGCTGTCGCGATACGTGGCGACGACGAGCAGCCGGCCGGCCCGGGCATGCGCACGACGTGGCGCAGCAGTTGCAAAGTCGGGCGCGTCGCCCAGTGGAGGTCGTCGAGGACGAGGACAAGAGGTGCGGTCTCGGCCGTGGCGTGCAACCAACCCGCGACGGCGTCGAACAGGCGGTACTGCTCGGTCTCGGGATCGGCGCGCAGCGGCGGCGCCAGATCGGGTACCCGCTCGGCAATCTCGGGGACGAGGCGGACGAGGTCGCCGGCCAGCCGGCCGAGGCGGCGAGACACTTCCGGCGGGCGCCTGAGCGAGCATGGCCCCGAGGGCGGCAACGAACGGCTGGTACGGGACTGCCAGGCCTTCGTCGCACCGGCCGTGCAACACCATCGCGCCGCCGGCGTGGGCCGCCGCCGCCGCCTCGGCTGCCAGCCGGGTCTTCCCGATCCCCGGCTCGCCGGCGACGAGCACCAGGCGTCGATGACCGCTGCGAGCGTCACTCCACGCTGAAGCGAGGCGGCTCAGCTCCGCCCGTCGCCCGACGAAGGAGTTGGTGCGACCCGCGGCCAGGCCCGGGGGCAGCCCCGGTTGGGTGCCGGCCGCCGTCAGCGCCGAGGCGCGATCGGCCAGGCGGCGCAGTCCCAGCGCCTCGGCCGCGGCCAGGGCCTCGGCGGCCAGGCGCGCCGCCGCGGCCGGCATGTCGCCGCGGTCGAGCAGGACCCGAGCGTGCTCGTACGTGTCCCACGCGATGGCTGTGCGGTGACCGAGCCGCTCGTCGAGCGCCCGCGCCGCCGTCAAGTGCCCGAGCGCGTCGTCGGTACGACCGAGCGCGGACGCCAGCACGCCGAGGTACCGGTCGGCCGCCCCGAGGCATCCGACGGAGCCCGCGACGAATGCCCGGCCCGTGCTCGGCAACAGCAACTCGTACAGCGACGTGGCGCGCGGCCGCTCGCCCAACCGCGGTCGCCTCGGCCAGCAGCGCCAGGTTCACGCACCGGATGTGAGGGGCGGGAAGGTCACCGACGCCGTCGACCGGAACGAGCTCCAGCTCGGCGCGGGCCTCGTCGAGGCGGCCCTGGTCGACGAGCAGGGAGACGAGCAGGATGCGTCCGGTGGCGATGCCGGATGTACGCGCCACCTGACGCCGGAGCACCTCCTCCATCTCGGTGGCGCGACCCAACTCGAAGAGGACGAGGAACCGCTGCAAGCCCGTCGCCGCTCGCACCGTGATGTCCGGCGACCGAAGGAGCCGGTCGGTCTCCGCCAGCGTGAGTCGAGCCGGCCGTCCATCACGGCGAGGATCACGTCCCAAGACGATGGGGCATCCGACCGAACAGGACGCCGCCGGGCCCGAACTCGCGACCGATCGCCCGAGACGCTTCCGCCTCGGCGCGGTTGCCGAGTTGGAGGTGAGCGACGAGGGCGCCGCTTGCCCAAGGGCGAGGATCTGGCCCATGCGCGCCGCCTGCCGGGCCCGACGAGGCGGACGCCGTCGGCCACGATCCTCGTCGGCGTGGCCGGGTCACCGACCCGGACGAACCGCCGGGCGTGGAGGGCGGCGGCCAGGGCCCCGTCGTCGCCGGCCGCCTCGGCGGCCGTGAGGGCGTCGCGGCACGCCGCTCGGCGTCGACGGGGTCGACCGCAGCCGGCTCCACGCCCAAACGGGCATCAGGCGCGCCCGCAGTGGCGCCGAGACCCCAGGGGCAGCCGCGGCCTCCTCGATGGCGGCCACGACACGGTCGTCGACCAGTCCGGGCAGCGGGGGCGTCGGGCGGGCCACCGCCAGGGCGGCGCGGGCCAGCCCCTCCGGGTCGTTCCGGCCCGGGCCGCGGCGGCGGCTTCGAGAGCGGGCTGCCCGCGCCCGGCTCCCCGGACCCGGCCCGCCCCCATGCGTCGGACACGAGCAAGAGCTCGACCCGCAAGGCCCGGCGCGGGGTTGGGGTCGTAGGCCAAGGCGTCGAGCGCCGCCCGAAGTGAGTGCGCCGCGTCCTCGTAAGCAAGTGCCTCGAGCGCGACCGCTCCGCCCGGCGGGCGTAGGCCACAGCTCGCTGGGCCTCGCCCACCCCGCGGCCTGACCGAAGTGGCGGGCCAGCTCGCGGTGGGTCTCACCGTGGCGGCGGAGCGTGGCGTTCGATGGCATCGCCCACCTGGCCATGGAGGTGGGCTCGGCGGGCCGCCGACATGGCTGCGTACACCGCCTCACGGACCACTCGTGGCCGAACCGGTGGCGCCCGGGCTCGACCCCGTCGACCACCACCCGCGGCCACCGCCTCGTCCAACGCGTCCACGGCCTGTTCGCGTTCGAGGCCCGCAACCGTCGCCACCAGCGACAGATCGAACTCCTGCCCGATCACCGCGGCCACACGGACCAGCCGGCGGGCGCTGTCGCCCAGTCCGTCGAGCCGGCGGTCGACGACCTCGAGGACGGTGGGCGGGACCTCGAGGCCGCCCCCCGGCCCGACAGCCGGGCCACCTCGGTGACGAAGAACGGGTTGCCGTCGGTGCGCCGATGGACATCGGGTGCCAGCGCGTCGGCATCCTCGACACCGAGGCCGGCGAGGAGCCGAGCCACCTCCGCCGGCCGCAACCCCCCGAGCACGAGCCGGCTGACGTGTTGATCGTCGAGCAGATCGCTCACGACCCCCGCGAGCGGATGACCGTGAGCGACGTCGCTGTCCTCGTAGGCGGCGAGCAGCACCGCCCGGCTCGTGGCCAGCGGGCGGTGCCAGGTGTTGGACACAGCACCCATCCGACTCGGCGTGGTGAAGATCGTCAAGCACGAGCACGAGCGGGCGCCGCTTGGTGACCGCGGCCAGATGGCGCTGCTACTCCGCTGTCGAAGAGCGCGCGGCGAGCTACACCTCGGGCTCGCTGAGCTCCGCGATGGTCGCCACCTCGGCTGCGCCGGCCAGCAATGCAACGGCCTCACCTACCGATCGCCCTGCTGGGCTCAGCTCCGCCAACCGCCGTTCCGTCCGCCGCCAGGCCATCACGGCCCGCGCGCTCCGGACACGATCAGGAACGGATCGGCTGGCTGCGGCCGCGACGACGTCCGGATTCGGCGTCGCCGCCGGAGCGCCGCCGCGGCCTGCCTGGGTCAGCGGCGGCGGCGCGATCAGGCCTGTCCCCGATGCCTGCAAGATCTCCTCGAGCGGCGCCGTCACAAGCGTCGCCGTCCGGATGCCGAGTAGCAACGCGATCGGGAGCTCTTCGATCCGCCGTGCGAGGTACGCCAGGAAAACCCAGCGACGGCTCGTCCGCCCAGTGCGCGTCATCGACGAGCAGGACCGAGCGGTTCGCGGCCGGCCAGCTCCGAGCTGAGCCAGAACAGGCCGTGTAATGCGAAGGCGGGTATCGCTGGTCTCCCCCGGGGCCCCAAACGCGAGCAGCGGCGCCGCGGCCCGGGCCGGCCCGCCGAGCAGCGCGTCGCGCTCCGGTGCTGAAGCGCTGCCGACCCGGCGCGCGAACAGCGCCCTGACGACCTCGAACGGGATCCGGCCTCGAGTGGTCCGGGCGTCGCAGCGAGCGTCGGGATGCCGGGCTGTGGTTGCACGCAGCAGCGCGGACTTGCCGACCCGCGCCGGCTCGGCGACAGCCGCGACGCCGCCATGGCCTGACCGCGCTGCGCGGACCACGGTCCGCAGTTCGTCGAGCCCCCGCCCCGCTCCAGCAGCACCGCCCGATCCTCTGACGAGCCGCTGGGCGCCCTTGCCAAAAGTTCAGGGGGGCTCCCCGATGCGACCGTCAGCAAGGGCACTGGGACGGTTGCCGCATGACTGGCAAGACCGCTCTCGCCGCCGCCGCGACGGCGCTCACCGTCGCGATGGCGGCTGCTCCGGCCCACGCCGGTCCCCGGGCACGTACGCCGACCACTTCCAGCGCGGCGCGATGGCCCGCGCCCACGGCCGTCCTCACACCGACCCGCCCGGCGGCCCGCAGATTGGTGCCTTGCAGACGTTCCCGGCGCGCCAAGTACCTCAGCGAATCTCCAGGACTATCTCAAGCCGTTCACGCCGACGGCGTTGGAGCGGCACGTCGAGGTGTGGGGTGAGCGAGACGTCGTTCCCTGCCGGGGACTGCCGGAACCCGTGGCTGAGCGAGGTCACCGGCGCGCAGGCGCGCGACCTCGCGCGCGCCTTCGAACGCCAGATCCACCCATTCGTGACGAAGGCCTTCGACTGCGGGCCGGCGTCGATGGCTCGAACGCGACGCTGCCCGCAGTTCGCCTATGACATCCCGGCCGACGCCAACCGCGGGCCGGCCTGCCCACCGCTCTCGTCGTGCTCGTCGACCAGATCCGCGACGACTCCTTCACCGACGCCAACGCCTAGAGCGCCTCGCCGAGCGGGTTCTACAGCCCGTTCTTCAGCTTGTTTATCGACCGCAACCTCGTCACGATGAACGCCTTCAACTGGCGGTCCAACCTCGGCGCAGGCGTGGCGCCGACCGGGCCCGCGGACCGCTGCTGAGGTGGGGGGCCCACTTCCCCTTACCACGTCGAGGCGACGCTGGCGCACGAGTACTTCCACGACGTCGACTTCCACCTCCATGGCGGTCAACCGCCGGTGCCGTTTGTGGACGAGGGGCTCGCCGAATGGGTCGGCGCGAGCTTCCTGAACCTGCACGCGCGGCCGGACGCCCCGGGCTGGACCTGGCACCTCAACGGAGGCTTCTGGGCTTGGACCCGAGACGTCGCACCTGTCCGAGATCGGGCTGTTCGGCGGCGGGCCGCAGGATTCCCTCACCGAGTGGAGCGGCGAGCTGCTACGGGTTTCTGTCGCTGATCTCTTCCCCTTTTTGACCTGCTCGGTCGACCGGTTTCGGCGCCAAAGGTCGTGGCCGACGTCTACCGCGGCTCGGACGCTGGGCGTCACGGCGATCCCCGCCGCGACGTGGCACGACGTGGACCGGCTGCTCAGGAGGACTGAGGGCGGCCAGGGAGCGTCGCCCTCGACGGCATATCCTCGACGACGGCGCCAAGCTCACTGGGCGGCAAGGAGCGCGACGTCCAGGTCCGCGCGCAACCGCACTGGCCGTCAACTGGGACAGTCCCCGACGCCTACGCCGGCCCAGGCGTAAAAAAATGAACGGCTGCCTGACTACGTGCAAGCCGCCATCCGGCGACCTGCGCTCGCTGATCGCTTCAACCGCCGAGCGCCGGTCTCACCCCGCGCCGATGGAGATGGTCAACGGTCGACGACGGCGCGCTGTACTCGGGCTCGGGCCCGGGCTCGACCGGACGCTCCCGGCGGGCGACCGTGCCGGCTGGCGATCCGATGCTGCGCTTCCGTGCCCGCTGGGACATCGAGGACGGCTACGACTTCGCCGACGTGCAGGTCTCGACCGATGGCGGGGCGACGTACACCGACCTGGCCAGCTAACCGGCGACTCCGGCGGCTCGGCGCGACGAGATCGTCGACCTCTCGGCGTACGCCGGGAGGACGTGGTGATCGCGCTGCGCTATCGCACCGATGAGCCGTCGACCTGCCGGGCGTGTGGATCGACGCCGTGGCGCTCGGCGGCACGGCGGTGAGTGATGGGAGCGACCTCGGCGCTTGGGCCACGTCCGGGCAGATCCGGCCGCAGCCGGTCGAGGCCTGGACCCTGCAGCTGGTCGGCTACACCGATGACCACCGGCGTGCGTGGATCAGGCGCTTCCGGACCCGGGAGCTGACGCTCGGGCGCGCGGAACTGCGCGACGCGCTCGGTGACGCCCACACCGTCGGCGCGATCGTGACCGCGCACGACGCCGCGGAGTCCGCGCCCCCGTATCCCCCGCGCTACCGCCTCGAGGTCAACGGCGCGGTGCAGCCAGGCGGCTACTACCCACCCCAGGACTCTCCCCTCCTCCCCACCCCTCCCCCCCCCCCCCCCCTCTCCCCCCCCCCCACTCCCCCCCCCCCCCCCCTCCCTCCCCCCCCCCCCCCCTCCCCTCCCCTTCCTCCCCCCCCCCCCCCTCCCCCCTCCTCTCCCCTCCTCCACCCCCCCCCCTCCCACCCCCCCCTCCCCCCCCCTCCCCCCCCCCGGCCGGGGCGAGCGCGCCAGCGAGTCCTGCGCCGCGTCGTCGCGGTCCTGCGCGGCGCAGGTACGTGGCGTAGCGGGCGCGGCCGCCGTGGATGCGCCATTCGATGTACGCGTCCTCGGCCTCTTCGTGCGCGTCGCTCCACGCGCGCGTGGAGCTCCATGTCGACATGACGCCGCAGGACAGCTCCCGCGTGTCGGGCACCTCGCTTCGAGCAGTTGCTTGAGCTCGTGTGCGCTCATGTCCAGTCTCATAGTCGGATGCAAACGGGAATCGCTTGACTACCGACCTACATATCGCGATGGAACACGCGATCGGATGCTTCGGTGCGCTCGCTAACCAGAAAACAATGCGAGCGCGTCCTGAGCGGCGTCCGCGCGGTCCCTCGGCGGCGCGCCAGACGGCGTACGCATCGTCAGTGCGCTGGTCCCGCCACCGTCAAGCGCCAGGTTGGCTTCTGCGACGGCTGCGGCCCAGAGGACATGCGACTCATCCAATCGGCGCAGGGGCGCCCGGGTCAAGGCATGCGTCGGCATGTGTGACGCACCGCATACCCATAGGTGCGGCGTCAGTCGGTATCGCGCGCTTGCGGGCGCGGTTGTCCTTGAGCTTGACAACGCCCATCCAGCCCATCAGCACGATCACGGGCAGCGCGTGCGCGACGGAGGCGAGCCAGTGGCCGGCGTGAGCGGTGACGGTCATGAGTTCGAGACGGACAGCAGCCAGAGGGCCGATGCAGGTGAAGCCCACCATCAGGCCGAGATGCACATCTGCGACCGGACGGCGGCCTTCGCTGAACCGTAGAGGGTGAGGGCAGGCGGTCGTGGGCCAGCACGAGCGCGCACACGTGGCCGCCGACGAGCGCGATCACCTGGACGTACACGATGAACTTCGCGCTGAAGATGCCGTAGTCGACGGTGCCCCCGGACCCGCCTGCCTGCAACGGGTCCTGTGCCAGCCACCCAGCGACTGGCCGTCGTAGGCCAGCGCGGAGAAGTAGTGCGCGACGACGTAGGCGACGACGATCGGGACGAGGCTGTGCACGAACGCGCGGGTCAGCGACTGCCCCTCGAGCTGGGCATCGCCGCGACCCCGAGCGCGTACAGGCCGCGCACGAACAGGACGCAGAACACGAGGCCGGTGAAAAAGCTCCACTCCAGCGCGGCCCCGGCGACATCCGAGCGATTCGAAGAAGTCCTGGAGGTGCGGGACGATGTCGCCGACAGCGGCCCCTCCGCGGCGCCATCGAACATCGTCAGCCGATCGCGGTGCACACAAGCGCGACGGTCGCCGGCGGGCGCGGCATGTGCACGAGACGGGTCAGCGGCGGCGCCGCACGAGGCGGCCGGCATGGTCGCGTCGGAGCGGCGACAGCGCCGCGAACAGGCCGAAGTAGACGCCCGAACGCGTCGCCATTACGCATCCACGCCTCCACGCGCATAAGCCCCATGCCGACGAACTGCGCCGCGACGTAGATGATCGCGAGCACGCCGACCTTGTCGGGCTCCTGGCCGCCCGCCCAGCACAGCTCGACCGCCGCGAAGCCGAAGATGCCGGCGACCCGGGCCAGCGGCCCAGCTTCTCGGGGTAGGCGAGCGGCTCCGCCGCGTCGCCGAGCAGGCTGCCGACCACCCGGCCGACCGCCCGCCACGGGTTGAACAGGCGAAAGACGTCGCCGAGCACGGAGCGAGGCGCACGGGACGCCAATGCAGAAGCCGATGTAGATCGCCTTGGTGCCGAAGTTCTCCGCCGGCGTTGTCGCCGGCCTGAAAAACAGGCGAGGATCGCGACGACGAGGACGAGGACGCCGACGGCGCCGCAGACCACGTCGACCACGAACGGGAGCTTCAGCCACGGCCGCTCGCGCACCTCCTCCAGGCGCGGCTTCGTCCAGCCCCCCCAGCGCCACGAATGAGATCACCAGCACCATCGCGGCGGCGGCGCCGAACAGCGCCGCGGGGATCGGCGAGCGGCGCGGCCGACGATCCCGTGGGCGAAGACGTGATCATCGGCAGTTCGACTCGGCCGTCGCCGCGGCCGTGGTCTTGCCGAGGTCGAGCGCCACGGCGTAGTCGTAGCCCGTCTTGGGGCAGCCGGTGCGGCTGACGAACGACCTCGCGGGACCGAGCTCCAGCTTGAAGTTCGTCAGGAAGGCAGACTGGCGCAGCTCGCGCGGGATCTTGAACCGCAGCTTGCGGCCGCGCAGGAACGCGTGTCGCTGGCCTTCGAGGTCGGCGAGCGCAGGGCGGACGTCAGCCGCTTCGGCCGTCGGCGTACACGGTGAGCTCATAGACCACCGTCGGCGTAGTCGGGTGTCCACCGTCGACATCCCGGTGCCGACGATGAGCGCTCGCGGCACGCGAGGTTGGAGGCCGGCGCGGGCCGCAGCGGCGGGAAGCCGCGCGCGGAGACCACCACGCCCCGGGGCAGCGTCCAGGTGATGCTGCGCGGCCGCGAGTTGCTCTCCTTGTTGAGGGTGAGCCCCAGCTGCACGGCGTCGTCGGCGACGGCGCCCCACCAGCTGGACGATCGGCGGTGGCGTTATGGGCGCTGGCGCGGCCGCGATGAGCACGCGCGGGGACGCTAGCGTCCGCAGATATGCGGGTCTCAAATCCCCATCGCCCTCCCGCCGTTCGAGCGCGACCTGCCAGATCAACGTCGCCCCGCTGCGCTCCGACCAGCAGCGAGGGCGCCCCGTGCTGGTCGAGTTCTGGGACTCTGCCGCATCAACTCGCTGCGCACGCTGCCGTGCGTGAAGGCCTGGCACGAGCGCTACGAGGCGGCCGGGCTGCGCGTGATCGGCATCCCACCGGCGGCTACGAGTGCTCGCGCGAGCTCGATGCGATCCAGGCCGCAGTGGAGCGGTTGGGGATCGAGCACCCGGTGTGCGTCGACTCGGGCCTCGCGATGTGGGACTGGTACGGCAACGAGGGCTGGCCGGCGCGGTACCGGTGGACGCCCGAGCAGGCGCTGTACTCGGTGCACTACGGCGAGGGCGCGTATGCGGAGACCGAGCTCGAGATCGGCGAGCTGCTCGGCATCGAGGTGCCGCTGCCGCCGCCGCTCAGCGGCGGCGGCTCGACCTCGACGCCGAGCAGCTCGCCGATCTCGTGCTCGGTCTCCGCATAGGCGCCCTCGCCGTAGTGCATGGAGTAAGCGTCTGGTCCGGCGCCCACAGGTACCGCGCGGGCCAGCCCTCGTTGCCGTACCAGTCCCACATCGCGAGGCTCGAGTCCACGCACACCGGGTGGTGACCCCCAACGCTCGACGCCGCCGGATCGCATCGTGCTCGCGCGAGCACTCGTAGCCGCCGGTGTGGATGCCGATCACCCGCAGCCCGGCCTCCTCGTAGCGCTCGTGCCACGCCTTGAGGTAGGCAGCGTGCGCAGCGAGTTGATGCGGCAGAAGTCCCAGAACTCGACCAGCACCGGGCGCCCGCGCTGCTGGTCGGCAGCGCAGCGGCGCGACGTTGATCCAGGGCAGGTCGCGCTCGAACGGGGGGAGGTGATCTGGGATTTGTAGACCCGCATTGGGCGGACGCTAGCGTCCCCGCGCGTGCTGATCGCCGCTGCGCCCGCGCCCATAACCCCACCGCCGATCGTGCAGCTCGTCGGGCGCCGTCGCCGACGACGGCGTGCAGCTGGGGCTCACCCTCAACAAGGAGAGCCGGTCGCGGCGCGCAGCATCACGTGGACCCTGCCCCGCGGCGTCGCGGTCTCCGGCCCGCGGCTTCCGGCGCTGCAGCCCGCGCCGCGCTCCCAGCTCGCGTGCCGCAGCGGCGATCGTCGGGACCGGCCGCATGCGGACGGTGGACCCCGAGACGCCGAACCGGCGGTCTACGAGCTCACGGTGTACGCGGACGGCCCGAAGCGCCTCACCTTCGCCCTGCGCTCGCCCGACCTCGAGGGCTACCGACACGTCTTCCTCCGCGGCCGCAAGCTGCGCCTCAACATCCCGCGCGAGCTGCGCCAGTTCGCCTACCTGACGAACTTCAAGCTGGAGCTCGGCCCCGCGAGGTCGTTCGTCAGCCGCACGGCTGCCCCAAGACGGCTACGAGTACGCGGTCGCGCTCCACCGCGGAAGACAACGGCCGCCGCGACCGACGACTCCGGCTGCTGATGTCGAGCGTCTTCGCCCACGGGATCGTCGGCCGCGCCGACCTGCCGATCCCGCGCGCGCTGTTCGGCGTCGCCGCCGCGCTCGTCCTCGTGGTCTCTTCGTGTCGCTGGCCGCGGGCTGGACAAGCCGCGGCTGGAGGAGGTCGCGCGAGCGGCCGTGGCTGCCGCTCCCGCTCGCCGTCGACGTCGTCCTCGGCGTCGCTCGGCGTCGCGGTCTTCGCGTCTGCGTCCTCGCCTGCTTCGCGGGGCCGCAACGCCGAGCGAGAACCTGGCGCCGACGCCGATCTACGTCGCCTTCTGGGTCGGCGTGCCGGTGCGTCGCGCTCGGTCGGCGACGTCTTCCGGCTGCTTCGCCCGTGGCGCGCCGTCGGCCGCGTGGCGGGGGCGGTGGTCGCTCGCCTCGGGCGCGCGGCGAGCCGCTCGCCTACCCCGAGCGGCTGGGCCGCTGGCCGGCGGTCGCCGGCCTGTTCGGCTTCGCGTGCTGTCGAGCTGTGCTGGGGCGGGGGCCACGAGCCCGCAGGTGCTCGGCGTGCTCGCCCTCGTCTACGTCGCGCGCAGCTCGTCGGCATGGGGCTCTACGGCGTCGAGGCGTGGACGCGCAACGGCGACGCGTTCGGCGTCTACTTCGGCCTCTTCGCGGCGCTTTCGCCGGTCGCGCGGCGGCCGGCCGGCCGCTCGTGCTTCGTCTGCCGCTGGCCGCGCCCGGCCTGCCGCGCCCGGCGGCGACCGTCGCCGTGCTGTGCACCTCGATCGGCTCGACGATCTTCGACGGCGCCGCGGAGGGGCCGCTGTTCGGCGAGATCGTGCCCCACCTCCAGGACTTCTTCGTGTCGCTGGGCATGTCCAAGGGCGCGGCGCTGGAGGCGGGCTTCACCGTCGGCCTCGTGTTCTGCGTCCTCTTCGTGCGCGCCATGTACGCGCTCGGGGTGCGCGGCATGCCGGCGTCACCGGCAGCCGGGCGCGGGCGTTCGCCCAGTCGCTGGTCCCGATCGTCGTCGCCTACGTCGTGGCGCACTACTTCTCGCTGCTCGCCTACAACGGCCAGTCGCTGTGGCCGCTCGCGTCGGATCCGCTGGGCGACGGCAGGCCTGTCCGGGGGCGCCGGCGCGACCATCGACTACGGCGTCGTCTCGGCCACGGCCATCTGGTACGTCCAGGTCCTCGCGCTGGTGGTCGGCCACGTCTGCGGCCTGGTCCTCGCCCACGACCGCGCGCTCGCCCTGTACGGCTCGGCGAAGGCCGCGGTCCGCTCGCAGATCATCATGCTCGTCGTGATGGTCGGCTTCACCTGCCTCGGGCTCTGGCTACTGTCGGTGAGCAACGCATGACCGTGGTCTACGCTCACGCCGGTCACTGGCTCGCGGGGCTCGCCTACGCCGCTCCCGTGTTCGTCCTGCTCGGCTGGATGGGCGTGGTGAGGGTCAAGGACAATCGCGCCAGACGACGCGAGGAACGCCTAGCCCGGCGCACCCGCGGGTAGAGGCGGGTGGAGATGCTCGCTCCCGCTCGGACCGCAGCCGGACTTCGCGCCGCCCCCGCCGACGCTGTCGCACTTCGACGAGCTGTTCACGCTGTGGGGCGTCGCGGCGGCCGAGGCCAACCTTGCTCGACGCCTGGCGGGCCCATCCCGCTGCCGATCGTAGGCGTTTCCTCGCCGCCGAGGACCGGGCCGGCGCCGCGCAGGACGCGCTCGCCGCCTTCGGGTCCTAGCCACCCCGCATCGACGCATCCGATCGCGGGTTTGTCCGCGTAACGAAGGGGACAGTAAAGGGTCTCCGCGATGCAGCCGACTGACCTGGACGATGAGCGCCCACGAGCTCAAAGCACTGCTGGACCAGGTCGCGGACACGCGCGAGCTCGTCCTGCGCCGCCGCGTGGCGGACATGGAGCGCCCTACAACGCCTGGTCCGACGCGCACGAGGAGGCCGAGGAGGCCTACCGCGAATGGCGCCTGCGTGGCGGCGCCGCCCACTACTCGGCCTACCGCGCGGCACAGGACCGTGAGGACGCCGCGCAGGACTCGCTGTGCGCTCGCCTCGGCCTAGCCGCCGGGCCTGTACCCCGCCGTCGACCTCGAGGCGGTAGCGCGGGGGATACGGGGGCGCGGACTCCGCGGCGTCCGTGCGCGGTGACGATCGCGCCGACGGTGTGGGCGTGACCGAGCGCGTCGCGCAGTTCCGCGCGCCCGAGCGTCAGCTCCCGGGTCCCGGAAGCGAGCATGATCCACGCACGCCGGTGGTCGTCGGTGTAGCCGACCAGCTGCAGGGTCCAGGCCTCGACCGGCTGCGGCCGGATCTGCCCGGACGTGGGGCCCAAGCGTCCGAGGTCGCTCCCATCACTGACCGCCGTGCCGCCGAGCGCCACGTCGTCGATCGACACGCCCGGCAGGTCGACGAGCTCATCGGTGCGATAGCGCAGCGCGATCACCACGTCCCTCCCGGCGTACGCCGAGAGGTCGACGATCTCGTCGCGCCAGCCGCCGGAGTCGCCGGTGTAGCGGCCGAGGTCGGTGTACGTCGCCCCGCCATCGGTCGAGACCTGCACGTCGGCGAAGTCGTAGCCGTCCTCGATGTCCCAGCGGGCACGGAAGCGCAGCATCGATCGCCAGCACGTTCGGCTTGCTGGGCGACAGCCGTCCGCGCCGAGGCTCGGGCCCTAGCTCCCAGCAGGGCGCCGTCGTTGAACGCCCACCATCTCGATGGGCGGGGGGTGAGACAGGTGGTCTGCGGCCGTAGCGTGCAGCCAGCCTAGCTTGCGCGGCCGGCAGCTTGTAGCGCCCCCGGCAGCCGTTCGGCCCCCACACGCCTGGGCCGGCGTAGGCGTGGTCGGCCTATCCGAGTCGACGCGCTGGCGCGGGCGCGGCGCGGACCTGGACGTCGGGTCCCGGCGCTCCAGGCTGGAGCTTGGCGCCGTCGTCGAGGCGCAGGCGCACGCCGTCGAGGGCGACGCTCCAGACCTTCGCCGCCACCAGTCCTCCAGCAGCAGCGGGTTTTTGACGTGCCAGCGCCTCTGGCCAGCCATCGCCGCGTCCACAGTGTCCTGGCCGCCGGCGGGCGTCCGCCTCGACCCGGGGCTGAAACGTTGCGGCCAAGCAGGTTGAAAAGTAGAAACGCTCAGCGACCGTAGCCGAATCAACTCGCTGCTCGACTCTGCGCCTGAACCCTCGGGTCTGCTGCTGAACACCCCGATCAAAAAGAGGTGCGACGTCTGCTGCCAAGACCAGGAAGCATCCGTTGAGGTGCCAGGTCCAGCCCGGGGCGTCCGGCCGCGCGTGCAGGTTCAGGAAGCTCGCGCCGACCCATTCGGCGAGCCCCTCGTTCACAAACGGGGCCTGCGGTCCACCGCCATGGAGGTGGAAGTCGACGTCGTGGAAGTACTCGTGCGCCAGCGTCGCCTCGACGTGGTAAGGGGAAGTGGGCCCCAGTTGTCGCAGCGGTCCGCGGGCCCGGTCGGCGCCACGCCTGCGCCGAGGTTGGACCGCCAGTTGAAGGCGTTCATCGTGACGAGGTTGCGGTCGATCAACGAGCTGAAGAACGGGCTGTAGAACCCGCTCGGCGAGGCGCTGTCGGCGTTCGCGTCGGTGAAGGAGTCGTCGCGGATCTGGTCGACGAGCACGACGGAGGCGGGGCGCCGGCCGGCCCGCGGTAGGCGTCGGCCGGGATGTCATCGGCGAACTGCGGGTAGCGTCGCGTTCGAGCCATCCAGCGCTCGGCATCTCGTCGAAGGCCTTCGTCACGAATGGGTGGATCTGGCGTTCGAAGGCGCGCGCGAGGTCGCGCGCCTGCGCGCCGGTGACCTCGCTCAGCCACGGGTTCCGGCAGTCCCCGGCAGGGAACGACGTCTCGCTCACCCCACACCTCGACGTGCCGTTCGAGCGCCGTCAGCGTGAACGGCTTGAGATAGCCTGGAGACTCGCTGCCGTACTGGCGCGCCGGGAACGTCTGCAAGGCACCGATCTGCGGGCCGCCGGGCGGCTCAGTGTCGGGACGGCCGTGGGCGCGGGCCATCGCGCCGCGCTGGAAGTGGTCGGCGTACGTGCCGGGGGACCGGCGTGGGCCGGAGCAGCCGCCATCGCGACGGTGAGCGCCGTCGCGGCGGCGGCGAGAGCGGTCTTGCCAGTCATGCGGCAACCGTCCCAGCGCCCCTCTGGCTGTCGCATCGGGGAGCCCCCCTGAACTTTTGGCAAGGGCGCCCACGACTCGTGAGAGGATCGGGCGGTGCTGCTGGAGCGGGAGCGGGGAGCTCGACGAACTGCGGACCGTGGTCGGCACCGCGCGGTCAGGCCATGGCGGCGTCGCGGCTGTCACCGGCCCGGCTCGGGATCGGCAAGTCCGCGCTGCTGCGTGCAACCACAGCCCGGCATCCCGACGCTCGCTGCGACGCCCGGACCACTCGAGGCCGGACCCGTTCGAGCCGTCAGGGCGCTGTTCGCGCGCAGGGTCGGCAGCGCTTCGGCGCCGGAGCGCGACGCGCTGCTCGGCGGGCCGGCCCGGGCCGCGGCGCCGCTGCTCGGGTTCGGGGCCCAGGGGGAGACCAGCGAATCCGCCTTCGCATTACACGGCCTGTTCTGGCTCACCTCAGGAGCTGGCCGGCCGCGAACCGCTCGTCCTGCTCGTCGATGACGCGCACTGGGCGGACGAGCCGTCGCTGCGTTTCCTGGCGTACCTCGCACGGCGGATCGAAGAGCTCCCGATCGCGTTGCTACTCGGCATCCGGACGGCGACGCTTGTGACGGCGCCGCTCGAGGAGATCTTGCAGGCATCGGGGACACACCTGATCGCGCCGCGGCCGCTAACCCCGGCGGGCCGCGGCGGCGCTCCGGCGGCGACGCCGATCCGGACGTCGTCGCGGCCGCGGCCGGGCAACCCGTTCCTGATCGTGTCCGGAGCGCGCGGGCCGGGATGGCCTGGCGGCTGTCGGACCGGCGGCTGGCGGAGCTGGGCCCGGCGGGGCGGGCGGTCGGTGAGGCCGTTGCATTGCTGGCCGGCGCAGCCGAGGTGGCGACCATCGCGAGCTCAGCGAGCCCAGGGTGGCTCGCCGCAGCTCTTCGACGCGGTGGCGCGCCATCTGGCCGCGGTCGCCGAGCGGCGCCCGCTCGTGCTCGTGCTTGACGATCTTCACCACGCCGACGTCGGATCGGTGCTGCTGTTCCAACACCTGGCGCGCGCGCTGGCCACGAGCCGGGCGGTGCTGCTCGCCGCCTACGAGGACAGCGACGTCGCTCGCGGTCATCCGCTCGCGGCGGTCGTGAGCGATCTGCTCGACGATCAACACGTCAGCCGGCTCGTGCTCGGGGGTTGCCGCCGGCGGCGGTCGCTCGGCTCCTCGCACGGGCCGGGGTGGATGATGCCGACGTGCTGGCTGAAGACGTGCATCGCCGCACCGACGGCAACCCGTTCTTCGTCACCGAGGTCGCTCGCCTCCTCGTGGCCGAAGGGCGCCTCGACGTGCCGCCGACGGTCGTGGACGTGGTCGCACGGCAGCTGGAGCGCTTCGGTGAGGACACGCTCCGATTTCTGCGGGTGGCCGCCGTCGCGGGGGGCGATGTCGATCTCGCGCTCGGCGGCCACCGTCGCGGGCCTCGAGCGGGAGGCGGCGGTCGACGCCGTGGACGCGGCGGTGGCTGCGGGTGTCCTCGTCGGCGTCGTCGATCGGCCGGGCGCCACCGGTTCGCCCACGAAGTCGTCCGTGAGGCGGTCTACGTGGGCATGTCCGCCGCCCGGCGGGCCTACCTCCATGGCCAGATCGGAGCCGCGATCGAGGCCGAGCTCGGTGGCGACACGGCCGGACATCGGCGCGAGCTGGCTTTCCACTTCGGCCGTGCCGCCGGGGTCGGAGAAGCCGGGCGTGCCGTGCGGTACGCCCGCGAGCGGCGCTCGCCGCGCTCGACGCACTCGCGTACGAGGACGCGGCGGAGCAGTTCGCAGCCGCGCTCGACGCCCTCGGCTTCGACCCCAATCCGGAGCCAGGCCTTCGCGTCGAGCTGCTCGGTGTCCCAGGGTCGGGCCTGGGCTCGGGCGGGGGAGCACGGCCGGGCCCGCGGCGCGTTCACCGATGCCGCCGCGGTCGCCCGGGCGCGAGGCGACGACGACGGCCTCGCCCGCGCCGGGATCGGCCTCGCCCACCGGCGCCGCCGCTGCCCGGACTGGTCGACGACCGTGTCGTGGCCGCCATCGAGGAGGCCGCGGCTGCCCCTGGGGTGTCGGCGCCACTGCGGGCGCGCCTCGATGCCCGTTTGGCGATGGAGCTCGGCTGCGGTCGACCCCGTCGACGCCGAGCGGCGTGCCGACGACGCCCTCACGGCCGCCGAGGCGGCCGGCGACACGGGGCCCTGGCCGCCGCCCTCCACGCCCGGCGTTCGTCCGGGTCGGCGACCCGGCCCGCGCCGAGGAAGTCGTCGCCGACGGCGTCCGCCTCGTCGGGCCCGCGGCGGCGCGCATGGGCCAGATCCTCGCCCTTGGGCAAGCGGCGACGTTCGTCGCTCACCTCCAACTCGGCAACCGCGCCGAGGCGGAAGCGATCTCGGCGATCAGGTCGCGTTCGGGCCCGGCGCTCCGTCACTGTTCGGTCGTGATGCCCCATCGTCTTGGGACGTGATCCTCGCCGTGATGGACGGCCGGCTCGACTTCGCGCTGGCGGAGACCGACCGGCTCCTTCGGTCGCCGGACATCACGGTGCGAGCGGCGACGGGCTTGCAGCGGTTCCTCGTCCTCTTCGAGTTGGGTCGCGCCACCGAGATGGAGGAAGTGCTCCGGCGTCAGGTGGCGCTTATCCAGGCATCGCCACCGGACGCATCCTGCTCGTCTCCCTGCTCGTCGACCAGGGCCGCCTCGACGAGGCCCGCGTCGAGCTGGAGCTCGTTCCGGTCGACGGCGTCGGTGACCTTCCCGCCCCTCACATCCGGTGCGTGAACCTGGCGCTGCTGGCCGAGGCGACCGCGGTCTGGGCGAGCGGCCGCGCGCCACGTCGCTGTACGAGTTGCTGTTGCCGAGCGCGGGCCGGGCGTTCGTCGCGGGATCGCCCGGCTGCCTCGGCGCCGCCGACCGCTACCTCGGCCTGCTGGCGTGAGCTCGGGCGGACCGAGGAAGCGGCCGCCTACTTGAGGCGGCCATCGCCCTCGACGAGCAGCTCGGCCACCGCCCAGCGGTCGCCTGGGACCGTACGAGCAGGCTCGGCTCCTGCTGGACGCGGCGACCTGCCTCGGCCGCGCCGGCCCTGGCCGCCGAGGCCCTGGCCGCCGCGGAGAGCTCGGCCTGTCCCGGCTGGCGGTTCGCGACCCTGCTGACCGCGGCCCACCAGCCGACGCTCCCCCCGGGCCTCACCGCCGGTCGCACGAATTCGTTCGTCGGCCGCCGGCCCGAGCTCGACCGCCTCCTGCAGCGTGCTCTGACGCGGGCCAGGGTCGGCGCCGCCTGGTGCTCCTCGCCGGTGAGCCGGGGATCGGCAAGACCCGACTGGCGGCCGAGGCGCGCGGCGGCGGCCCACGCCGAGCGGCGCGCTGGTGCTCCACGGCCGCTGCGACGAGGGTCTGGCGGTGCCGTACCAGCCGTTCGTGCGCCCTCTGTGCCAGCTCGCCGGCGCCCGCCGGACGCGTCCGCACCCTCGGCCGGCTGGCGGGCGAGCTCGCCCGCCTCGTGCCCGAGGTAGCCGAACGGGTACCCGGATCTCCCGCCGCCGCTGCGGGCTGAGCCCGAGACCGAGCAGTACCGACTCTTCGACGCGGTCGCGGGCTGGCTGCACGCCCACGGCCGAGACGCGCCCCGCTGGTGCTCGTGCTCGACGACCTCCACTGGGCGACCCGGCCGACGGTGCAGCTGCTCCGCCACGTCGTGCGCCTGACCGAGCCGGCCCGGCTGCTGGTCGTGGCCACGTATCGCGACAGCGAGCTGGATCGGGATCACCCGCTCGGCGACCTCCTCGCCGATCTGCACCGCGTGCCGGCGCTGGAGCGGGTCGCACTCGGAGGGCTCACCGAAGAGGACGTGCCGGGCTTCCTCGAGGCCGCCGCGGGCCATGCGCTGGGCGAGGACGGCCTCCAGCTCGCGCGGAGTTCGCCGAGACCACCGGCAACCCGTTCTTCGTTCGGGAGGTGGTTCGCCACCTGGTGGAGACAGGCGCCCTCGTCGGCGCCGACGGCTGGCCCGTCGCGGCCCGTCGACGCGCCGGCGTCCCCGACGGGGTCCGGGAGGTCGTCGCGCGCCGCCTGTCGCCGGCTGTCGACCGAGACCATCCAGGTCCTCGAGATCGCGGCGGTCGTCGGTCCCGAGTTCGGGTTGGACGTGCTGACCGCCGCCGCCGGCCTCTCCGAGGAGACGGTCCTCGCGGCGCTGGAGGATGCCGTCGCCGCCGGCTCGTGTTCCCCCGGGAGCCGCCCGCCGGCGGCACCGCTTCGCCCACGCCCTCGTGCGTCCACCCTCTACGACCAACTGGCCCGGGCTCGCCGCCTCCGGGCGCACCACCAGTCGCCGAGGCGATCGAGGCACGCCCCGACAACCTCGACGAACACCTCCCCGAGCTGGCGCAGCACTTCTCGGCCGCCGCCGCCGGTGGCGACGGCACCAAGGCGGTCGAGTACGCCAGCCGGGCCGGCGACGTCGCAGTCGACCGCCTCGCCCACGACGAAGCCGTCGCCTACTTCCGATGGCCACCGACCTGTTGGTGACGACAGCCCAGCCGGTTGACGAGCAGCGCCGCTGCGCGCTGATGATCGCCTTGGGCGACGCCCAACGCCGGGCTGGCGACCCTCACTACCGAGCCACCCTGCTCGAAGCGGCCCGGCTCGCCCTGCGTTGGCGCGACGCCGACCTGTTGGCGTCGGGCCGCACTGGCCAATACCCGCTCCACGTTCAGTGCCGTCGGCGTGGTCGACACCGAGCGCGTCGGGGTCCTCGAGCAGCGCTCGAGCTGGCCGGCCCGACCGACACACCAGTGCGGGCCCGGCTCGCTCGCCCACCTTGCCGTCGAGCTCGCGCTTCAGCGGCGACTGAGCGAACCGACCGGCGGGTGGCGCTCTCCGACGATGCGGTCGCGATGGCGAGGCGGCTCGGCGACCAGGCCACCCTGGCCGAGACGCTCGTCTTGCGGGCCCGACGATCTGGCACGCGTCGACGCTTGCCGAGCGTCTGCTCATCGCCGACGAGCAGGCCGCGCTGGCCGACGAGCTGGGCGACCCAGGCTTGGCGTTGCACGCCGCCGTCAACGGGATCCACGCCGACCTCGAAGCCGGCGTTCGAGGATGCCCGGGTCAAGCTCGGCCGGGCCCAGGTCCTGGCCGACGACCTCAGCCAACCCACGTTCCGGTGGCTGGTCGCTTTCCAACAAGCCCGGTGGGCAGCGGTGCACGGCCACCTTGACCGAGGCCGAACGGCTGGCCGTCGAGGCGGCCGAACTAGGTCACGCCGCCGGCCAGCCCGACTCGCGGCCTCGCCGCCCAGATCTACATGATCCGTTCGCTGCAGGGCCGCTCGACGACGCGGTCGGGGTGCTCGAGGATGCGGCCGCCGCCCACCCCGACCTGCCGCGATTCGGCTGCGCTCGCGCGTGCACGCCGAGGCCGGGCGCCTCGACGTCGCCCGCCTCGCCATGCAGCAGGCATCGGGCCCGGTGGTGGATGCCCTAGCGCACAGCCCGAGCTGGATCGTGGACGCCGCCTCGCCGCACGAGGTGTGCGCGCGGCTCGGCGACCGTGACCAGGCCACGGTCCTCCTCGCCCTGCTGACCCCCTACGAGGAACAGTTCGCGGACCGCCCCACGTGGTCCGGCTCGGTCGCCTACGCCTGCGGCCTCCTGGCCGGAACCCTCCAACGATGGGACGACGCCGACCGGCTGCTGGGCGCGGCAGAGATGCTCGCCCACCGCCGGTTGGGCGCCTACCGCTGCTGGCCGCCAGCCAGCTCGACCACGCCGAGCTGCTCCTGAGTCGAGGCAGGGCAGCCGACGCCGGCCGGGCGCGGGATCTGGCGTGGGGAGCGTCGGCAACGGCCGACCAACTCGGGCTGCCGGGGATCCTGGCCAAGGCGCGCGACATCGGCACGGATGCGCTCGCCCCGGTTCTGCCCGCCCCGCTCGCCGCGGTGCGGGTCACACCCGTTCGTCGATCGGACGCCCGAGCTGGAGCGGCTCGTCGCCAGCGTCGACGCGGTCGCGGCCGCAGCCACCCCTCGGGTGGTGCTGGTGGCCGGAGAGCCGGGAGTCGGAAAGACCGCGCCTGCTGGCGGAAGCGTCGGCGAGGGCTCAGGGCCAAGGTGCGACCGTGCTGTTCGGCCGGTGCGACGAGGGTCTAGGAGTTCCGTTCCAGCCGTTCGTCGAGGCGTTGGCCCAGGCGGTGGCGTCGACACCGGGACGCCGACCTCCAGGACGCGCTCGGACGGCTGGGGTCCGAACTCGCCGGCTCGTGCCCGAGATCGCCGAGCGTCTCCCCGGGCTCGAACATCCGGCCCGATCCGACCCCGAGACCGAGCGCTACCGGTTGTTCGACGCCGTCGCTCTGGTTGGCGGCGATGTCGCAGCGAGCGCCGGTCATCGTCGTCCTCGACGACCTCCAGTGGGCGGCCCGGCCAACCCTCCAGCTCCTGCGGCACGTGAGCCGAGTGCCACCGCCGGCCCGGGTGCTGCTGGTGGGCGCCTACCGCAGCACGGAGGTGGGGCGGGGGCACCCCTTGGCCGAACTGCTCGCCGATCTGCACCGCAGCCCCGAGGTCGAGCGTCTCCACCTCGATGGTCTCGACCAGGCAGGCGTGGCCGAGCTCGTCGGGGCCGGGCGCCGGGGCTGGCTACGCCGGCCTTCGTTCGAGCCATCCACGCCGAGACCGAGGGCAACCCGTTCTTCGTCCGCGAAGTCGCCCGCCACCTCGCCGAGGTCGGCGTGCCCGCCGCGGGCGAGCTTGTGATCCCCGAGGGCGTCCGGGAGGTCGTGGGTCGCCGACTCTCCCGGCTCTCGGCGGCAGGCGCGCAGGCGTTGACCGCAGCCGCGGTCATCGGCGTCGAGGTGGAGCTGCCGGTGTTGCAGGCGGTGGTCGACCTCGACGAGGACACGCTGCTGGCTGCCATCGACGAAGCCATCGCCGCCGGCTTCATCGACGAGAAGCCGGGGCCCGCCCCCCGATACGGGTTCTCGCACACCCTCGTACGCAGCGCGATCTACGGCGAGCTGACCAGTGCCCGCCTGCTCCGCCTGCACCGGCGAGTCGGCGAGGCGATCGAACGCTTCGACGCCGAACGGATCGACGAACGCATCCCCGAGCTCGCGCTGCACTTCGGGAGGGCGGCCGGGACGGGCGGCGTCGACAAGGCGGTCGACTACATCACCAAAGCCGGCGATCGCGCCCTCGCGCAGTTGGCCCACGACGAGGCCGTGTCGTACTACCGGGAGGCGCTCGAGCTGACCGAGCGGCGGCTCCCGGGGGACGACTCCGCCGACGCGTCAGGGTCGGCCTGCTCGTCAAGTTGGGCGACGCCCAGCGACGGGCCGGCGACCCAGGTCACCGGACGACGCTGCTCAGCGTGGCCGAGGGCGCCCGGCGGCTGGCGGAACCCGACCTCTTGGCCGGGGCCGCGCTCGCCAACTACCGCCAGAAGCTTCGCCACGGTGGGCGAGGTCGACGACGAGCGGACGGCGATGTTGGAAGCCGCCATCGAAGCGGTCGGACCCGACGACAGCGAAGTGCGGGCCCGCCTGCTCGCCCACCTCGGCGTCGAGCTGATGTTCTCGGGTGAGGTCGAGCGGCGGGAGAGGCTAGCGCCGAGGCCGTCGCCGTCGCCCGCCGGGTCGGGGACGAGGCCACCCTGGCCTATGTCCTAGCGTGCCGTTCCGACGCCATCGGTCACCCGAGCACGGCGGCCGAGCGCGCGCTGATCAACGCCGAACAGGAGGAGCTGGCCGAGCGCCTCGGCGACCCCCAGCTCTTGTACCACGCGACGATGAACGCCTACTTCGCGGCGCTGGCCCGTCGCGACGTCGAGGAGGCCGACCGCCGGCTGGAGCGGCGCGCGAAGCTCGCGACCGGACTGTCCCAGCCCAGCCTGCGCTGGTCGGTCATGGCCGCCATGGCGATGCGATCGTTCATCGCCGGCCGCTTCGACGAGGCCGAGGCCGGTGGCGCACGGAGGCGTTCGAGCTCGGCCAAGCGACCGGTCAGTCCGACGCCTTCATCGTCTTCATCGGGCAGATCGGCCTCCTGCGGTTCTTCCAGGGCCGGCTGGCCGAGCTCGAGGGAGTCATGACGGGCGCGGCCGAAGCGATCGAAGGCGTGCCCGCGCTGGCCGCCGCGGTCGCCACGATGTACGTCGAGACGGGCCGGCTCGACGACGCCCGCCGGGTGTTCGACAGGCTCGCCGCGGACGACTTCGGGGGGATTCCCAACGACATCGTGTGGCTGACCGGGCTCGGTCTGGCGTCCCAGGTCTGCCACCGGCTCGGCGACCGGCCCCCGCCAGGTGCTGGTGCACCTGCTCGAGCCGTACACGGACCGGTTCATCGCCGAGGGGCCCAACTTCCTGGGATCTGTCGCCCGGTACCTCGGCCTGTCGTGCTCCACTCTGCGGCGCTGGGACGAAGCCGAGCGTACTTCGAGACTGCCCTCGCTTCCCACCGCGCCATCGGCGCCCCGGCGTTCGCGGCGCTCACCCAGCTCGACTGGGCCCGCGATGTTGCGGACCGCGGGTGGGTCGGCGACCGCGAACGTGCCGGGCGCTACTCGAGGATGTGTCGGTGGCCGCCGAGGCGCTCGGCATGGGGGCGGCGGCGTCCGAAGCGGGCAGCTGGCGGCTGCGCTCGATCGGCCGCCCCTTCCGGCCGGGCTCAGCGGCGAACGCGCCAGGTTCGTCGGGCGCGAGTCGGAGCTCGCCCAGCTCCGGCAGCTCTGGCACAAGGCCCAGGGAGGCGTCCGCCAGCTGGCGCTCGTCGCCGGCGAACCCGGCATCGGCAAGACGTCGCTGGTGGCCGAGATCGCCGCGGGCGCTCACGCCGACGGAGCAGCCGTGCTCTTCGGCCGGTGCGACGAGGACGCGGTCGTCCCGTTCCAGCCCTTCGTCGAGGTGTTGCGAGAGCTCGCCCGGTGGGGAGCGACCGGGGCCGAGGACCGCCCGCCGGCCTCGCCCCCCTGCTGCCTGACGCGGTCGAGCGGTCGATCGCCCCGGCGACGCCCGCACCCGACCCGGAGGCGGAACGGTCACGGCTGTTCGATGCGGTGGAGAGCTGCTCGACTCGATCGCCGTGGAGCGACCTGTCGTGCTCGTCCTCGACGACCTCCATTGGGCCGATCGGCCGACCCTGCTGTTGGCGCGCCATCTGCTGCGCCGACCGCCGCTGCCGCTGCTCGTGTTGGGCACCTACCGCGACACCGAGGTTTCGCGGACGCACCCGCTCGCTGATGTCCTCGCCGATCTCCGGCGGGAGCGGCTGTTCGAGAAGGTCACCCTTCGAGGGAGTCCACCGACGAGGTCCAGGCGATGCTCGAGGCCCGAGCCGGCCACGAGATCGCCGAGGAGGACGACCGAGGTTTTGCCGCCGGGCTCCGGCAGGCGGCCGAGGGCAACCCGTTCTTCGTCGACGAATCTTGCGCCACCTCGTGGAGGCGGGTTCGCTGGTCCAGGTCGACGGCCGCTGGCGGGTCAGGCGCCGACTCATGGGACGAGCTCGGCATCCCCGAGGGAGTGCGGGAGGTCATCGGGCGGCGGCTGTCGCGGTTGTCCGCGGGGCAATCACGTGCTGGCCGCGGCCGCCGTCCTCGGCCGGACCGTGCCGTTCGACCTCGTCCGCCGCATCGTCGACCTCCGACGACACGGTCGTCGCCGCGGTGGAGGAGGCGTCGGCAGCGGCCTGCTCGTCGCCGACGAGGGCGGCGGTCCGCTGCCGTACGCATTCAGTCACGCCCTGGTCCGCGAGACGTTGTACGACGAGCTGAGCCTCCCGCGGCGCCAGCGGCTCCACCTCCGGACTGCCCAGGCCATCGAAGGCCGCCACGGCCCCGACGGCGTCGCCGACCAGGCCGGCGCTCTGGCCGCCCACTACCGGTTGGCGGGAGCGGCCGCCGACCCGCACCGGCCGTCGAGTGGGCCATCCAGGCCGGCGAGGCTGCGTCCCGGGTCTATGCCTACGAGGAGGCAGCCGGTCGACTGGGAGGCCGCGGTCACCGGCTCCGCGACTTCGGCGGGGCAGAGCCCGTCGCCGCGGGCCCGCATCCTCGAGCGGCTCGGTGCGCTTGCCTACTTCACGGGCGCCGTCGCCGACCGGGCGTCGCCTACCAGCAGGAGGCGCTGGCGATCTACGAAGCGGCCGGTGACCACGACCGGGCCGCGAAGGTCCACAGCGTCTGGGCGCCCATTTCGTGAACGCAGGACCCGGTGCGGGCTGGACGTGGAGCGCGCGTTGCGCCACTTCCAGGCGGCGGAGCCACCTTGGGCGAGAGACACCGTCGCCGGCGGCTACTTCCAGGTGAGCCTGGCCACCGCCCAGCTCCGGCTCATGGCACTCGACGAGGTGGAGCGGGCCGCCGTCGCGCCGAGTCGATCGCCGCCGCGGTCGGACACCGGTGCTGCGGGCGAACGCCCGGCTACTGCTCGGGCTCGGCCGCTGGGAGGCCGGCTGGTCGAGGCGGGTGCACTGGTCGAAGAGGCGTGGGCGACCGCCGACGGTCTCGACAACCCCCTCGTCGCATTGCTGGCGTCATGGAACCGGGGCGATCACCTCCTCGAGATCGACCAACCGGTCCGGTCCGCCGAGTGGTACGCCCGGGAGCTGGGCCAAGCGCGGCTGGCCGGCGCCGGGCGCGGCCTGGCGTCGCTGCGCTCGAACCTGGCGCGAGCGTTGTTCGCCAGCGGCCGGCTGGCCGACGCCCGCGCGAGCTGGCGGTGTCGGGCACGGGTTCGGCTCTCCTCGACGACCAGTGGGAGCGGCCGTCGGCAACACGTTGGCCGAGCTCGAGCGCCGCCGTGACACCGGCGACGTGTGGGGCCACCTCTGGCTGGCGCCCCAGCTGGCGGAACAGGCGCGCATCGCAGGTGACACCGAACTTGCCGGCCGGGTCCTCGACGATGCGGTCACCCTCGCCGCCGAACGGGGCGCCCGCATGCTCGAGGGGTCTCTGGGCTGCGACTCGAAACGGCGCTCGTACTCCTCGCCGAGGATCGGCTCGACGGCGCGGTCCACGACATCGACACCGCCGCGGCCATCACCGGCGATGGTCGTGTGTGGGGGGCCGTTCCCGCCCGGCTGGCGTTGGCTCGGGGCGTGCTGCGGTTGCACCAGGGCGACGGCGATGGTGCGGCGCCCTTGCTCGCCGAAGCCCGCGCCACTTTCGAACGAAGCAACCTGCCGTGGCTCGAAGCTGAAGTCGGCGTCCTCGGCGACCGAGCCGAGTGGGCCGTGGCCGTGTACCGCCGGAATTGGCACGCCGCCGCGATTCCTGACCCGAGTGAGAGGCCAGTAATGGACACTGTGCGAAAGATCTTCAAGCTCGGCGCGGCGAGCAACGTCGTCGTCACCGTGCCCGCGTTCGTCTCGTACCGGCGTTACGTCGCGCTGATGACCGACGAGGAGCCGAACTACCCGTTCCTGGTGTGGATCTGGAGCGGCATGGCGTTCCTGTGGGGCCTCATGTTCTGGGAGATCTCCCGCGACCCTGCCCGACGGGCCCCGATGATCAAGTACGCCTGCGCCGAGAAGGCGGTGACGACGATGAGCGTGCGCGGTCGCCTACCGCCGCGGCAACGTGCCCGACGGGTCCTGCTGATGATCCTGCTCACCGACGCGGTGTGGATCCCGCTGTTCGCGTGGGCCCGGCTGCGGGTCAGCGCGACGACGGGTGACCGCGGAGTACGCAGCGGCCGACGAGCCGCTCGACGCGGTCATCGTCGGCTCGGGCTTCGGCGGCTCGGTCTCGGCGTTCCGGTTCGGCGCCGCCAAGCAGCGGGCCGTGCTGCTGGAACGGGGCCAGCCGTGGCCCCCGGGCTCCTTCCCGCGGAGCCCCCAGGCGATCACCGACCGCCTCTATTGGGACCCGAGCCGCGGGAAGCACGGCATCTTCAACATCTGGTCCTTCCGCAAGATGGAGGCGCTCGTCTCCGCCGGGCTCGGCGGCGGGTCGCTCATCTACGCCAACGTCTTGTTGCGCAAGGACCCCGACTGGTTCACCGACCCCGACGGCAAGGCGTGGCCCGTCACCTACGACGACCTCGAGCCCCACTACGCGGAGGTGGAGTCGGTGATCGGGTGGGAGCACTACCCGTTCGACGTCGAGCCGTACGCGAGCGTGCCCAAGGTCCGCGCGTTCCGCGATGCGGTCGCCGCGAACGGTTGGGAGTTCGAGCGCGCTCCACTCGCGGGTCGCGTTCGGCTCCGAGCCCGGGGAGGAGTTCGGCACCGCCGACAACGTGCACGGCGTGCGCCGCCGGACGTGCGTGCTCTGCGGTGAGTGCGACGCCGGCTGCAACGTGGGCGCCAAGAACACGCTCGATTGGACCTACCTGAGCACCCCCGAGGTCCGCGACTGGGTCGACGTGCGCACGTCGTGCGAGGTGCGCACGATCGGCCCCGACCGGGAACGGGGACGGGGGTACATCGTGCGCTATGTGCGCCACGACCCCCGCGGTGAGGGCCGGGCCGCGCGACACCTCCGCCCTGCCCCTCGAGACGGTGCGCGCCGACCGGCTCGTGCTCGCCGCGGGGAGCATCGGGACGACGTGGCTGCTCCTCCGCAACCGCAGCGCGTTCCCTGGCCTCGGCCCGGCCTCGGCACGCGGTTCTGCGGGAACGGCGAATGCTCGGCTTCATCACCCGGGCGCCGAGAGTTCCTGGATCCGAGCTCCGGGCCGGTGATCACAGGGTATGTCAAGCGCGGGGGCCCCGCGGCCCGGGGCCACTACGTCCAGGACGCGGGCTACCCCGAGTTCCTCAACTGGGCGTGGCAGGTGCAGCCGGGTCCCGCCCTGATCGGTCGGGTGCCGCGCTTCGTGGCCGGTCTGGCCCGAGCCCGCATCACGGGGCGCGTGGGCCACAGCGATCTGACCGGGGCGGTCGGGGTGCTGCTTCGGCGAACAGAAGTCGGGCCACCTCATGCCGATGCTGGGCATGGGGCGGGACGTTCCCGACGGCACGTTCCGGCTCCGCAACGGCGAGCTCGACCTCGATTGGTCGATGAGGACGTCGCTCGCCTACTTCCGGGGCGTCCGGTCGACGATGCAGGCGTTGGCATCCGCCCTCGGGGCGAGCTACCGCGACAACCCCTACTGGTGGTTTCGCCGGATCGTGGCGACCCACCCGGTCGGTGGGTGTCCCATGGGCGCGACTCCCGTCGACGGCCCGGTCGACTCGTACGGGCGGGTGTGGCGGTACCCGGGATGTTCATCGCCGACGGTCGGTGGTGCCGGGACCCGTCGGCGCCAACCCGTCGCTGACCATCGCCGCGCTCGCCGACCGCTTCGCCGTCGCATGGTCGAGCCCGTCCACGAGGCGGCGATCCCGTGACCCGGCGGTCGTTGATCCTGGCCGGCGGGGGGATGAAGGTGGCGTTCCAGGCCGGCGTGCTCCAGGTGTGGCTCGACGAGGCCGGGCTCACCTTCGACCACGTGGACGGCGCGAGCGGGGGCGTGTTCAACGCCGCCTTGCTGTGCGAGGGTCGGTCGGGCACGCAGGTCGCGGACGCGTGGCGTTCGTTCCGCCGATCGAGGCGGCCACCCCCAACTGGCGCCACCCCTCCAGTCGCTTTTCACCCTCGACGCGTTCCGCGACAAGGTGCTCCGGCGCCGGTGGGCGCTCGACTGGGACCGCATCCGCGGCACGCCGGCCGACGCGACGTTCAACGTCTTCGACGTCGCGACCCACGGCTCGCGGCGGTACCGGCCGCGGACATGACCGAGGAGCGGCTGTTGCCGCGCGTCGCGCTGCCCATGTGGTTCCCGCCGTCATCGTCGAGGCCGACCAACATCGACGCCGTGTTCGTCACCGACGCCAACATCGAGGACGCGATCCTCGACAAGGGCGCCGACGAGGTATGGGTGATCTGGACGGTGAGCGGCCGGCACGATGGCGGGCGGTTTCCTCAACCAGTATTTCCAGATCATCGAAGCCGCCGCCAACGGTGCGCTGGGCCGGGCGCTGGACCGCATCGAGCGCAGCAACGCCGCGATCGCGCGGGCGAGCCACGCCGAGTTCGGCCGCCCCGTCAGGTGAAGATGCTGGAGGCCCAAGTCCCCCTCAACTACCTCGTCGGGTTCAGCGCCGACCGGTTCGCCGAGGCCGTCGAGCTCGGGGTGCGCGGGCGCGCGCCTGGTGCCGCGGCGCCGAGGTCGACTTGGGCCCGCGGATCGACAGATGGCGGGCAACGCCGCGACCAGCGAGTGAGCCTCCGGTTCTAGGAGCCGTTCCAGGGCCGGATGCGTTCGGCGCCCACGAGTTCGAATCGAGGCGCGGGCTGGCGCCCGCCGGCGCCTCGAAAGCTGGTCCGGCGACGGGTTCGACCTGACGGTGAACGCCCGGATGCTCGTCGAGGACGTCGCCGAGTTCGTCCGCACCCCGACCACGAACTCCTGCTGCAGCGGCGAGATCCGCAGCGACGCCCTCGGCGGCAAGCTGCCGTTCAACGACGGTTGGGTCCGGCTGAACGTCGACGTGCCCGACGGCCGGGTCGACGAGAAGCGGATGTTCTACCGGCTGTGGTTCCACGACGGCGCCGGCCACCCGCTCACGATGGCGGCCACCAAGCGCGTCGTGAACGACCCCGGCCCTGACCTGTGGCTCGACACGACGACCTTCTACACACGCCTCCTCGCCGGCCATGTCGACTGGGACGGCGACGCGGCCGCCGAAGTCGTCGCCACCGGCGTGTTGCGCATCACGTTCCTCCAGTTCACCTGGAGCTTCTTGCGCTACAAGCCCAGCGGGCCGTCGCGGCGGGCTCGGGTCGGTGGTGTCGTGCGGTTCTCCCGGTTCTTCGTCGGCAAGCTGTGGGACGTGTATGGCAGCCGCTTCAGCACCTTCAGCCCGTTCTGATCACCCCATTCTCGAGGCAATAGGGCGCATATGACCACGGCGGGTTCAAGGGGTCAGCGCAACACCCGGGCCGCGGCCCCACGGGAACCCCAAAGGCGCCGTGACGACGCGGATGCGGCTCGCCGGGGGCTGCAGCACCACGGTCCGTGGTCGGCCCGGCCCATGGTCCTCGTTCTCGACGCTCACGGACCCGGAAAACGGCGCCCTCACCCTCGAGAATGGACGAACGGACCCATGGCGGCCACCGGCCGTGGTCATGGGACCGGCTCAGGCGGCGCTAGCCGGGCAAAGCGCCGGCTTGGATGGCGGTCGAGTGGCGCCGCCACAGCCGCCACTCGCCGTCTAGGCGACGCCAGACATCGGTGATGACGAACAGGCCGCTCCGGTCCTCTCCCAAGACGGTCGCCCGCATGCGGGCGCGCTGGACGACGGCCGCGGAGTCGCCATCGACGTCGATGTTCGCCTCTTCGACCTCGTACTCGTGGACGACGTAGTCCGGGAGCAGCGCGAGCCACCGCGGTCGATGCATCACGGCGGGGACCGGGTAGACCAGAACGAGTGCGTAGTCGTCGTCGAGGATGGCTTCGGCTGCCGTGGTGTCGCGGCGCTCGATGCATCGCTGAAAGTCCGCGAGCCGATCGGCAAGTTCCGCGCTCACCTGTGCATGGTGGCCGCTCCCGCTGTCGGCTGCAAGCCCGGCGGTGGACGCGGGTACCGTCCGGCGATGCGGTTGACCCCTCGCTACGACGGCCCGGCGGTGCTCCGGTTCACCCGGCCGGTCAGTGACCTCTCGCTTCCCCTTCTTCGCCAGCGCCGCCGGCTCGGCGAGCTGCTCGGCCAGCTGGACGACGAGCAATGGGCCGCCGCGAGCCGATGCGCGGAGTGGTCGGTTCGAGACGTCATCGCCCACCTCGTCGGCACGAATCAGTTCTGGGTGGGTTCCGTGACCGCCGGCCTCGCCGGCACGCCGACCCGCTACCTCGACGGGTTCGATCCGGTGGTCACGCCCGCGCAGATGGTCGAGCGCACGCGGGAGGACCGCCCCGGCCGAGGTGCTGGCGGACTACCGGCAAGGGGTCGAAGCGCTCGCCGACTGCCTCGGCGGGCTCGACGAGGACCAGTGGTCGGTCGTGGCCGAGGCACCACCCGGGCACGTGTCGCTCGACGCTCTGGCCCGCCACGCCCTGTGGGATGCGTGGGTGCACGAGCGCGACGTCGTCCTCCCGCTCGGCATGGATCCGGTCGAGGAGCCCGACGAGGTGCGCGCCGGCCTCGAGTACGCCGCCGGGCTCGGCCCTGCGTTTCTCGCCACGAACGGCTCGAAGCGATCGGGCACGTTGGCGCTCGAGGGTTGTGACCCCGCCGCCCACGTCGTCGTCGAAGCCGGCGAGACCGTTGTCGTCCGCGAGGGTGACGCGCCCGCAGGGGCCGTGCGCATCGAGGGGCGCAGCATCGACCTCGTCGAAGCTCTCAGCTTCCGAGGCCCGCTCCCGCACGACGTCGCGGACGCCGATCGATGGCTCCTCGGCGGCCTCGCCGAAGCGTTCGACCGTTGAGGCAGGTGCCGGTCGCGGCATGATGCGGCCATGCGCATCGGAATCAACGGCTCCAGCCTCATCGCCACCGGGGCGCCGCTCACGCAGATGGTCGACCACGCGGCGGAGGCGGAGGCCGCGGGCTTCTCGTCGTACTGGCTCGCCCAGCTGGCGGTGCCCGACGCGCTCACGGTCATCGCGATGATGGGCGGCGCGCACCAGCACGATCGAGCTCGGCACCGCGGTGATCCCGACTTGGCCGCGCCATCCGCTGATGCTGGCCGCGCAGGCGCTCACGGTGCAGGAGGCCATCGGCAACCGGCTCGACGCTCGGCATCGGGCTCGCCCACAAGGCGAGCGTCGAGGCGACGCTCAAGATCCCGTTCGCCACGCCGGCCAAGCACATGGACGAGTACCTCGTCGGTGCTGTTGCCGGCGATGAGCCGAGCGGCAGGGTCGCCTTCACCGGCGACATCTGGTCGGCCGAGGTCGACAGTGTCGGCGGGGCGCCCGGGCGCAACGGCGCCGACGGTGCTGCTCGCGGCGATGGGCCCGCGGATGCTGCGCGCTCGCCGGCAGCGCGCACCGACGGGGACGATCCTCTGGCTCAGCGGCCCGAAGGCCGATCGACGGCGCACGATCAAGCCGGCGCTCGACGCCGCCGCGGCCGGCGCCGGCCGTCCGGCGCCGCGCATCGTGGCCAGCGTGCCGGTCTGCGTGACGAACAAGGCGGACCAGGTGCGCGGCCTCATCGCCGCGCTGCTCGCCGGCTACAACGACCTGCCGTCGTACCGGGGCGTGATGGACGCCGAGGGGGCCGACGGACCGGCCGACGTTTCGATCATCGGGACCGAGGACGAGGTGCGAGCCGGGCTCGCGGCGTTCGCCGATGCCGGGGCGACGGACTTCGCCGCCCTCGAGTTCGCCACCGACGCCGACGAGACCGCGGCCACCCGCGCCCTGTCTGACCGACCTCGCCAACGGCTGAAAGGCGGTCCTTACCTCAGCGCACTCCTAGCCTGGCCTCCGATGACCGTGTACCTCGTGGGTGCCGGACCGGGTGATCCCGGGCTGCTGACCCTGCGCGGCGCGGACGTCCTCCGGAACGCGGACGTCGTGGTCTACGACCGCTTGTCGGTGGCCGACCTGCTCGACCTCGCGCCGCCGACCGCCGAGCGGATCGCGGTCGGCAAGGCGCCGGGCCGGGCGACGATGGCCCAGGCCGACATCAACGCCCTCCTCGTGGAACGGGGCAAGGCCGGTCAGCACGTCGTGCGGCTCAAGGGGGGGGACCCGTTCGTGTTCGCCCGCGGCGGCGAGGAGGCCGCCGCCCTGCGCGACGCCGGCGTTCCGTTCGAGATCGTGCCCGGCATCACCTCCGCCATCGCCGCGCCGGCGTACGCGGGAATCCCGCTCACCTTGCGCCACTCGTCCACGTCGTTCACGGTCGTGACCGGCCACGAGGACCCCGCGGTCGGCGACGACGGAAGCGTCAACTGGGAGGCGGTCGCGAAGCTCGGGGGGACGATCGTCGTTCTCATGGGCGTCGCCCGGATCGGCAAGATCGCCGCACGCCTCATCGCCGGCGGCCTGAGCGTGGACACCCCAGCTGCGTCCGTCACCTGGGGGACGCGACCCGAGCAGCGAACGGTCCGCGCCACCCTCGGCACCATCGCCGGGGAGCGGCTCGAGGCGCCGGCGACGATCGTCATCGGCGAGGTGGCGGGGGAGGACCTGGCCTGGTTCGAGCGGCGACCGCTGTTCGGCACCCGCATCGTCGTGACTCGCGCCCGTGAGCAGGCGAGCGAGTTGGTCGACCGGCTCCGCGCCCTCGGCGCCGACACCATCGAGCTGCCCGCCATCCTTATCGAGGACCCGGCCGACGGAGATGACGCGCTGGGCGCGGCGGCCGGCCGCGTCGGCACCTACGGCTGGGTCGTCTTCACGTCGGCGAACGCGGTCAGCCGCTTCTTCGCTCACGTCCCCGACACCCGCGCTCTCGGGGGGACGAAGGTTGCGGCCATCGGGCCGGGAACGGCCGCAGCTCTCGAGCGGTACTGCGTCGTCGCCGACCTCGTGCCGGAGCGGTTCGTCGCCGAGGCGCTGCTCGCAGCGTTTGCCGACGGTCCCGGCCGCGTCCTTCTCGCCCGAGCCGCCGTCGCCCGCGACGTCCTGCCCGACGGCCTTCGTGCCAAGGGCTGGGACGTCGACGTCGTGGACGCGTACGAGACGCGGACGGCGGCGCCGACCATCGACCAACTCGACCGCGCCGCCACGGCCGACGTCATCACGTTCACGTCGTCGTCCACGGTCGAGCGGTACCTCGAGATCGCGGGGCCCGAGCGGGTGCCGCCCACGGTCGCGTGCATCGGCCCCGTCACCGCCGCGACCGCGCGTGACCGCGGGCTGACGGTGGCCATCGAAGCCGAGGTGCACACGATCGACGGCCTGGTCGAGGCCCTTGTCGCGCACCTGGCCCGATGACGCTCCCCAAGGCGGTCGTCTTCGACTTCGACGGGCTCATCCTCGACACCGAGTGGCCCATCTACGAGATGGTCGCGGCCACCTTCGCCGAGTACGAGGTCGCACTCGCGGTGGAGCAGTGGGTCGATGTCGTCGGCCTGGCCGACGACCGGGAGTGGTTCACCCGCATCTGCCGCGGCGTTCACGTCGTCATCGATCAGGCCGACTTCGAGCGCCGCTACCGCGCTCGCGACCGGTCCGCTCGCGAGCAGCTGCAGCCCCTGCCGGGCGTCGTCGAGCTGATCGACGACGTGGCCGCGCATGCGATCCCGCTGGCGATCGCGTCGTCGTCGCCGTCGGAGTGGGTCACCACCCACCTCGAGCGCGTCGGCCTTCTCGACCGCTTCGCCGCCGTGCGCGGCTTCGAGCACACCGGCGTCGGGAAGCCGGCGCCGGACGTCTACGTTGCTGCCTGCGCGGCCCTCGACGTCGCGCCGGGCGAAGCCATCGCCATCGAGGACTCGGCCCACGGCGTGGCCGCGGCCCGCGCCGCGGGCTTGCGCTGTGTCGCGGTGCCGAACCGCATCACGCGCCACTCGCAGTTCGAAGCCGCCGACGTCGTCCTGGCCGACGGCTTGGCCGGAGTGACGCTGGCCGACCTCCTCGCCCTACTCTCAACGGCATGAGTTTTCCGCAGCGCCGGCTGCGCCGGCTGCGGCGCACCCCCGCCTTGCGCCGGCTCGTGGCCGAGACCCGGGTCAGCGTCGACGACCTCGTCGCGCCGCTGTTCGTGCGGGAGGGAAGCTCGGAGCCGCAACCGATCGCCTCGCTGCCGGGCGCGGTGCAGCACACCCGCGAGTCGCTCCGGAAGGAGGTGGCCGAGCTGGCGGCACTGGGCGTTCCGGCGGTCATCCTCTTCGGCCTGCCGGCGGCAAAGGACGCCGAGGGATCCGAAGCCTGGGACGAGCACGGGATCGTGCAAGTCGCCCTGCGCGACCTCCGCGCCGACGTCGGTGACGATCTCGTCCTGCTCGCCGACCTTTGCCTCGACGAGTACACCGATCACGGCCATTGCGGGGTCCTCAACGCGGCGGGCGAGGTCGACAACGACGCCACGATCGCGCTCTACGGGCGCGTCGCCGCCGCGCAGGCCGAGGCGGGTGCCGACATCGTGGCCCCCTCCGGGATGATGGATGGTCAGGTCGCCGCCATCCGGGCCGCGCTCGACGCCGCCGGGTTCGAGGAGACCGCGATCCTCGCCTACGCGGCCAAGTACGCGTCCGGGCTGTACGGCCCGTTCCGCGACGCGGTCGACGTCTCGATCGCCGGGGGCGGCGACCGCAAGGGCTACCAGCAGGATCCGGCCAACGCCCGCGAGGCGCTGGAGGAGATCCGGATGGACCTCGCCGAGGGCGCCGACATGGTGATGGTGAAGCCCGCGCTCGCCTACCTCGACGTGATCGCCCGGGCCCGGGCCGAGGTCGACGTGCCGATCGCGGCGTACCACGTGTCCGGTGAGTTCGCGATGGTGAAGGCCGCGGCCGAACGGGGTTGGATCGACGGCACCGCGGTCATGCTCGAGCACCTCACCGCCATCCGCCGCGCCGGGGGCCGACATCATCCTCACCTACGCCGCCCGGGAGGTGGCGGAGCTCCTGCGCTGATGGCCACCAACGACGACCTGTTCGCGCGGGCTCGCCGCGTCATCCCCGGCGGCGTCAACTCGCCGGTGCGGGCGTTCGGCTCGGTCGGCGGTACGCCCTACTTCGTCGAGCGAGCCGAAGGCCCCTAGATAGGCCTCGAACATCAGAAGCTGCGTCGCGCCGTTCGGTCCGCCGTTGGTCACGATGTAGACCGGCGCGAACAGCAGGAAATTCGCCGCCGTGTCGGCGACCAGCACGAAGGCGAGCGGCCGCCGCATCAGCGGCAAGCGTGACGCCAAAGAAGCGCTGCCACGCATTGGCGCCGTCGATCGACGCGCTCTCGTCGAGCTCCTTCGGGATCGCCAGCAGGCCCGCGAGCAGGAACACCATCCAGTAGCCCGCGCCCTTCCAGGTCGCGACGAGAATGAGCGTCGTCAGCGCCTGGTCGCCCGAGCGGAAGAACGGCTGCGGCGGCAGCCCGGCCCAGCGCAGGAAGCCGTTCACCGGCCCGAGCGTCGGGTCGAGCATGATGCTCCAGATGATCGAGGTGAGCGCGATCGACACCGTCATCGGCAGCAGGAACGAGATGCGGAACACGTCGATGAACTTGGTCGGCCGGCGCACCAGCAGCGCGAGCCCCAGCGCGCAGCACACCTGAAACGGATTGATGATCAGGTTGAAGATCAGCGTGGTCGAGATCGTGGACCAGAACGCCGGATCGGCGAACAGCTCGGCGTAGTTCTTCCAGCCGACGAAGATGCTGTCGCCGCGGAGCGACTGCCCGAAGAAGCTGCCGACAGCGCGAGGCCGATCGGCGTGAAGCGGAAGATCAGCAGCCCGGCGAGCGCCGGTGCGAGGAACGCGAAAGGTATCCAGCGCTGGCGTGCATGCGTGGTTCAGCGAACGAGTGGCCCCGCCGTCAGTGTGACGGCGGGGCGCACGCGCTCAACCCTTGTACTTCGCAATCTCGCGGTCGATCTTCGTGGCGGCCGCCGTCAGCATGTCCTTGACGTTGCCGCCCGACTGCATGTCGCGCAGCGCGACGCGCAGGATGTCCTCGTATTCGCGGAAGCCCGGCGTCGCGGGCCGCGCCAGCGCGGTGGTCTGCATCTCCGACTGCGCGATCTTCCACATGTCGGTGGAGAAGGTCGCGGCTTCCTTCTGCCACACGGAGTTCAGCGTCGGCACATAGGGCCGCAGCTTGAACCAGAGCACGTTCATGTCGTCGGAGAGCATGTCGCGCACGAACTGCGCCACCGCCTCCTTCTGGGTCGTGCGCGGGTTGACGCCGAAGTGCCAGGCGCCGGTCGGCGTCACCGGCTTGCCCTTGGCGAAGTAAGGATGCGGCGCGACGCCGAAGTCGAGGTTCGGGAATTTGCTCTTCAGCGTGTCGTAGATGAACGTGCCGCCGAGCAGCATGGCGCATTTGCCCGAGCCGAACAGCTCCGGCGTCAGCGCGGTGTCGAACTGCCCGGGCGGCGAGATCTTCGCCTCGGTGTAGAGCTTCTGCATGAAGGTAAAGCCTTCGACGAAGGCCGGCCCGTCGATGAAGCCGCTCGCCTTGAAGCCGTCCGGCGAGAGCGCGACGCCGCCGAGCGACTGGCCGAGCGGCAGCAGCTGATACGGCCGCTCCTGCTGCTCGAAGGTGAAGCCCCACAGGTTCTCGGCGGGCTTGGCGATCTTCTTGCCGGCCTCGACCACCTGCTCCCAGGTCCAGCGCTTCGCGACGTCCGGCGGACGGCGGCTCGACGCCGGCCGCCTTGAACAGCGCGCGATTGAAGTACAGCACCTGCATCGAGGAGCCGAACGGCGCCGAATAGATCTTGCCCTGGTAGCTGGCGGCGCCGATGCCGGCCGGCGCGAAGCGCGACTTGTCGATCAGCGGGTCGAGCTCCATCAGGTGGCCGCGCGCCGCGTAGGAGGCGGTGAGCGGGCTGTCGACGATGTAGATGTCGGGATCGCCGGTGCGCGCCGTTGAGCCGCACCTCGAGCGCCTGGAAGATCTGCGAGAACGGCATGCGCTCGACCGCGAGCTTGATCGTCGGGTTGCGCTTCTCGAACTCCGCCATCAGCGGCAGCACCTGCTGGTCGGGCCAGCCCATCCAGACGACCTTCAGGGTCGTCTGCTGCGCGCGCGCGACATGCGGCATCGCGAGCGGCGGCGCCGGCGGCGAGGCCCGGCCTTGACGAGATGACGGCGCGAGAGCGAGTGTCATGAGCGATTCCTCCGTGCGTTCTTTTCTTTCTTTCACGGATCGTGACAGTATGATTGAGCGGTTTGCAGGCCGCGTCAATCGGCGCGCATCGAAGGTCGTAACCGCCCGTGACGAAACTCTTGATTGACTGCGATCCGGGCCATGACGACGCGGTCGCCATCCTTTATGCGGCGCGCCATCTCGACCTGGTCGGCATCACCACGGTGTTCGGCAACCAGACCGTCGAGAAGACAATCGGAGCGGACTTTTTAGAAGTCCATGCCGCCCATGCCGCCGCCCGGGGGCATGCCGCCGCCGCCGGCACCGGCGTTCTTCTTCGGCAGCTCGGCCACCATGGCTTCGGTGGTGATCAGCAGCGCCGCAACCGAGGCTGCGTTCTGGATCGCCGCACGAACCACCTTGGTCGGGTCGATGATGCCCTTCTTGACGAGGTCGCCATATTCGCCGGTCTGCGAGTCGAAGCCGTAAGTGTACGTCTTGTTCTCGAGGATCTTGCCGACGATGACCGAGCCGTCCTCGCCCGCATTGATCGGCGATCTGGCGCGCCGGCCAGGACAGCGCCTTGCGCACGATCTCGACGCCGGTCTTCTGGTCGTCGTTCTTGGTGCGCAGGCCCTTGAGCTGCTCGGAGGCACGCAGCAGGGCGACGCCGCCGCCCGGAACGATGCCTTCCTCGACCGCCGCGCGGGTCGCATGCATCGCGTCGTCAACGCGATCCTTGCGCTCCTTGACTTCGACTTCGGTCGCGCCGCCGACGCGGATCACCGCGACGCCGCCAGCGAGCTTGGCCAGACGCTCCTGCAGCTTCTCGCGGTCGTAGTCCGAGGTGGTCTCCTCGATCTGCGCCTTGATCTGCGCCACGCGGGCCTCGATGTCGGCCTTCTTGCCGGCGCCGTTGACGATCGTGGTGTTCTCCTTGTCGATCATCACCTTCTTGGCGCGGCCGAGCATCTGCGAGCGTGACGTTCTCGAGCTTGATGCCGAGATCTTCCGAGATCGCCTGGCCGCCGGTCAGGACCGCGATGTCCTGCAGCATGGCCTTGCGGCGATCGCCGAAGCCCGGCGCCTTGACGGCCGCGACCTTGAGGCCGCCGCGCAGGCGGTTGACGACCAGGGTGGCGAGCGCCTCGCCTTCGACGTCTTCGGCGACGATGACGAGCGGCTTGCCGGTCTGCACCACGGCTTCGAGCAGCGGCAGCAGCTCGTTCAGCGATGGAGAGCTTCTTCTCGTTGATCAGGATGTAGGCGTCGTCCATTTCAACGCGCATCTTGTCGGCGTTGGTGACGAAGTAGGGCGAGATGTAGCCGCGGTCGAACTGCATGCCCTCGACGACGTCGAGTTCGGTCTCCAGCGACTTGGCTTCCTCGACCGTGATGACGCCCTCGTTGCCGACCTTCTTCATGGCGTCGGAGAGGAACTTGCCGATCTCGGCGTCGCCATTGGCGGAGATGGTGCCGACCTGGGCGATCTCCTCGTTCGAGGTGACCTTCTTGGAGTTCTTGACGAGGTCGGCGACGACGGCTTCCACCGCCATGTCGATACCGCGCTTCAGGTCCATCGGGTTCATGCCGGCGGCCACCGACTTGGCGCCTTCCTTGACGATCGCCGCGGCCAGCACGGTCGCGGTGGTGGTGCCGTCGCCGGCGGCATCGGCCGACTTGGAGGCGACCTCGCGCACCATCTGCGCGCCCATGTTCTCGAACTTGTCGTCAAGCTCGATTTCCTTGGCGACGGTGACGCCGTCCTTGGTGATGCGCGGCGCACCGAACGACTTGTCGAGCACGACGTTGCGGCCCTTGGGGCCGAGCGTCACCTTGACCGCGTTGTTGAGAATCTCGACACCGCGCAACATGCGGTCGCGGGCATCGACGCCGAATTTGACTTCTTTGGCTGACATGTTTGTTTTCCCTGAGTTGAGCTTGGTCCCTCATTCCCCGCGTAACGACGGAGCCGGCACCGCCTGCGCCGTATCTCCGTGTCGTTTGAAGAATGAGGTCGATGAACAATGAGGCCGAATGTCTCCCACCCATCGGGACGCGCCGTGCCGGCGCTTCCCAGGGTGGGCCGTGCAGGCGGATCAGGCCGCCTTCTTCTTGGCGGCAATGTCGGTGAGGACGCCCATGATGTCGCTTTCCTTCATGATCAACAGCTCCTGGCCGTCGATCTTGACCTCGGTGCCGGACCATTTGCCGAACAGCACGCGGTCGCCAACCTTGAGATCGATCGGGATCAGCTTGCCGGCTTCGTCACGGCCACCCGGGCCGACCGCCGTAATCTCGCCCTGCGAGGGCTTTTCCTTGGCACTGTCCGGGATGATGATGCCGCCAGCTGACTTTTCCTCGGCGTCGATGCGCTTGACCACCACGCGGTCATGAAGCGGACGGAATTTCATGCAGTCCTCCTAAGCATATGAAGATGTTGTAGTTTTGGAAATGTTGGCAGTCTCTGCCAGCGAGTGCCAGCGCGACCCCTGGTGGACATAGTCCATGGACGCCCGGCGAGCAAGGTCTTCTTGCAGAAAAATTGGCACTCCGATAGGGCGGCTGCCAAATTTTGTCGGGGCCGATCGAAGCGCTGTGTGCCACGCGATCATTAGCACATGCGGTAAGGTGCTGCCAACGCGACAACTTTCATCGTTCGTTAAACATTTAGGCTTGTGATGGGTTGGTATCGTGCGTCACATTTCTCTCATGTGAGCGCATCTCCACCGGGTGGCTCCCGGGCCATCCCTTGCAATGCGCTCCAGCAATGGAGGTTGGCATGGTCTCGCGGGTTGGGGTTTCCGAGGACTTCCGGAAACAGGTGCTGGGTTATGGGCTGACGACGGCGCAAATTCTGTATCGGCTGCCGGACCACCGCTCGTTGCTACAGACCTATGTCTGGCAGAACTACGATCTGTTTCCGAAATTTCCGGCGCTGAAGGATTTCCTGGCTTTCTGGCAGGAAAAGCTGGAAGGGCCGTTGTTCTCGGTGACCGTGGCACATTCCAAGCTGATCAAGCCCGCGGAGCTTCGCGCCGTCGACGGCGTGTTCAGGCTGCATTGAAAATCGGCTCGGGCTGAAACTCCGCTGCAACTGCTTTGCGGCAGGCACCGGTCGGGTCGGCGCAGCGAGCGGAGAAATGTGCTAGCCTTTCCGGATCACGGAAAGGGAGAACGTCGATGGCCAGCAAGAAGCCGACTTCACGGGCCGCGGCACGCGCGACCGCCCAGAAGAAATCGCCGCCGCGGAGAACGGCCGCCAAGTCCACCGCGCGCAAGGCCGTCAAGGTCAAGGGCCGCAAGGCGCGGGCGGTGCCGCCCGCCAGGCGTGTCAAGCCGAAGCAGACCATTGCGATCAGCCATCATCGCGCCGAGGATTTCAGGCCCAATGGACTGCGCGCCTACGCGCATTATCGCGACCTCGGCTTCGCCGAGGCGACCCACGGTCTGGTGCAGGCCCACGTGATCCGTCTGGTTGGACCCTGCAACCCGGCCGAGGTGTCCAAGCTGCATTTCCACGACGTCGACTTCCAGATGGTCTATGTGCTCAAGGGCTGGGTGAAGACCTACATGGAAGGGCAGGGCGAGACCATGATGAAGCAGGGCAGCGCCTGGACCCAGCCGCCGCGGATCAGGCATCTGATCATGGACTATTCCGACGACGTCGAATTGCTGGAAGTGATTCTGCCGGCAGAGTTCAGGACGGTCGAATTGACGCGTTGACGTTGGTCGTCCGCGGACGGCGTCGTTGTTCCGAAGCTCGTCTGCCAAGCGATGATGTCGTCATGGCCAGAGCGGGACCGGCCGTGACGATTTTTGAGCATTGGAGCGTGTTGAGTTTAGATCAAATTGCAGTCGCGAAGGTAGTGCGCTCCCTCTCCCGCGCTTGCGGGGAAGGGTCGGGGTGGGGGGCCTCTCCGCGCGTCGTGTCGTGGAAAGAGCCCCCACCCGGCGCTACGCGCCGACCTCCCCCGCAAGAGTCCCGCAAGAGGGAGAGGCGCAGCCAGTCTGTCGCGAGACCGGTTCAGACTAGTTTCATCATGCATTGGCGGGCCGCCGCCGCGACGCAGGAATAGCCTCTCCCCATGTCCTCCCTCACGCCCGCCGGCGCCGGCACCTTGCTCAGGCACCGTTCGTTTCTGCTGTTCCTGCTCTCGCGAAGCCTGTCGCGGTTCTCCAGTCAGATCGGTGCGGTGGCGATCGGCTGGCAGGTCTATGATCTGACCGGAAGCGCCTTCGACCTCGGCATGGTGGGGCTGGTGCAGTTCCTGCCGACCGCGCTGCTGGTGTTTGCGGCAGGCCACGCCGCGGACCGTTACGAGCGCAAGCGTGTCGTGCAGGCCTGCCAGCTCGCCGAAGCGCTGACGGCGCTGTTTCTGGCCTGGGGCGCTTTTGCCGGCTGGCTGAGCGTGGCGCAGATATTTGCCGCCACCGCCGTGCTGGGAACCGCGGGGGCATTCGAGAGTCCGGCGACGGCGGCCCTGCTGCCGCTGATCGTACCGCAGGGTTCGCTGCAGCGCGCCACCGCGCTGTCGAGCGGCGCCGCCCAGCTCGCCACCATTACCGGACCGGCGCTCGGGGGCTTCGCCTATGCCGCCATGCCGAGCATGCCCTACGCCGTCATGTTGCTGTTCTGGCTGGGTGGCGCGATCCTGACCGGAGCGATGCGTCCGGCGCAACAGGCCGTGGTGACGGACTTCGCCACTCCCGACGACCTGTTTGCCGGGGTCCGCTTCGTCCGCAACAACCCCGCGATCCTGGGCACGATCTCCCTCGACCTGTTCGCCGTGCTGCTCGGCGGCGCCACCGCGCTGCTGCCGATCTACGCCCGGGACATTCTGGACGCCGGACCGCTCGGGCTCGGCATGTTGCGTGCGGCGCCGGCGGTCGGCGCCTTGCTGATGACCGTGGTGCTGGCGCGGCACACCATCAGCCGCCGGGTCGGCCTGCGGATGTTCCAGGCCGTCATCCTGTTCGGTGTCGCGACGGTGCTGTTCGCGCTGTCGCGCTGGATGTGGCTTTCGCTGCTGGCACTGGCGGTGCTGGGCGCGGCCGATACGATCAGCGTGGTGATCCGCTTCTCGCTGGTGCAGCTTTCGACACCCGACGCGATGCGCGGCCGGGTAGGCGCGGTGAACTTCCTGTTCATCAACGCCTCCAATCAGCTCGGCCAGTTCGAAAGCGGCGTCACCGCCGCCTGGTTCGGCGCGGTGCCGGCGGCGGTGCTGGGTGGCATCGGCACCATCGCGATCGCGCTGTTATGGATGAAACTGTTTCCAACGCTGCGCAAGGTGGAACGACTGGAATAGGGGGCTCCCGGATTCGATCGTCAACCGCGTCCCACGAAGGGCATCTTGCTGGCCATCACCGTCATGAACAGCACATTGGCATCGAGCGGCAGGTTTGCCATGTAGGCGACCGCATCTCCCACCGCCTTGGCATCCATCCGCGGCTCCGGCAGCTTGCGGCCGTCGGGCTGCAGCACGCCGTCGACCATGCGGTCGGTCATCGGCGTGGCGGCGTTGCCGATGTCGATCTGGCCCACCGCGATGTCATAGGCGCGGCCATCGAGATTGCTTGCCCGGGTGAGGCCGGTGATGGCGTGTTTGGTCGAGGTGTAGGCCGCGGAGAACGGCCGCGGCGCATGCGCCGAAATCGAGCCGTTGTTGATGATGCGGCCGCCGCGCGGCGTCTGGTCCTTCATGATGCGGAAGGCGTGCTGGGTGCACAGGAACGGCGCGGTGAGATTGGTCGCGACCACCGCCTGCCATTGCGCCAGTCCCAGTTCTTCGAACGGCACCGGCGGGGCGCCCATGCCGGCATTGTTGAAGAGCACATCGAGCCGGCCGTAGACCTCCATCACCTTGGCGAACAGCGCGGCGATCGATCCGGGATCGGCCATGTCGGCCGCGACCGGCAGGCTCTTGCCGACATTGTCGCCGAGCTTCCGCGTCTCCTCGAGCTTTTCGATGCGGCGGCCGGTCAGCACCACGGTGAAGCCCGCATTCATCAGCGCGAGCGAAGCTGCGCGTCCGACCCCGGTGCCGGCGCCGGTCACGACGGCGATCCTGTTCCTTGCATCTGCCATGGGATTTCCTGCCTGTTATTCTTTTGCTTCGGTTTCGGTCTTGTAGGGCGGTCTCGGAATGTCCAGGTGCGCGGCGCGCAGCGCCGCCGACCAGCGCGAGCGCAGATCGTGAAAATACGGTTCGCCGGCCTCGATGCGGTGATTGAGGTCGGCCTCGCAGACGCCGCTGCGCACCACCAGCACGTCGATCGGCAGACCGACGCCGAGATTGGAGCGCATGGTCGAATCCATCGAGATCAGGCCGGTCTTGAGCGCTTCATACAGTTCGACGTCGAAATGCATGGCACGGTCCAGCACCGGCTTGCCATATTTATGTTCGCCGATCTGCAGGTAGGGCGTATCGGTAGTGCATTCGATGAAATTGCCGGCGGTGTAGATCATGAACAGCCGCATGCGCGATCCCTTGATCTGGCCGCCGAACAGGAAGGAGACGTCGAAGGAGACGTCCTCCGCCCGCAGCGCGTCGCCTTCGGTCGCGTGGATGGCGCGAATCGCCCGACCGATGCGCTGGGCCGCCTGGAACATGGTCGGGGCATTCATCAGGGTTTCGATATTGCCGGTCTGCGGGTCTTCCAGGCCTTCGGTCAAGGTCGACAGCACCGACTGGCTGATCGCGAGATTGCCGGCGCTGGCGATCGCCATGATGCGCTCGCCGGGCATGGTGAAGATGTGGAGCTTGCGGAAGGTCGAGACGTTGTCGAGGCCGGCATTGGTGCGGGTGTCCGCGATCATGACCAGCCCGTCGCGCACCAAAATTCCGCAGCAATAGGTCATCCCCGCACCCCGCAAGACGTCGGATCGCGCGGAATTACTAGCCAATTTCGCCTTGGGCTCCAACCCCATTCGGCCGGCAAGCCGATCGGTTCGGATGGCGCGACAGGGATCAGAGCTGCGACTGCCACTGGCTCGGCCGGCCAGCCTGGTCGACCTTGACGGCTACGGTCAGCGTCTCCCTGCCGCCGCCATAGCGGGTGCCGCGCACCGGCGCCGCTCCGAGATAATCGAGGCCGACCGCGACGCGGACATGGGCGTCGGTGGTGCAGATGCCGTTGGCGGGGTCGAACCCGACCCAGCCGAGATCCGGCACGAAGGCTTCCGCCCAGGCATGGCCGGCCTGCTGGTCGATCATGCCGTCGGCGCGCAGGAAATGCCCGGCCGCGAAACGCGCCGGAATACCGCCGCTGCGCGCGCAGGCGATGAAGATATGCGCATAGTCCTGGCACACCCCGCGTTTCAATGCGAAGGCCTCCTGCGCCGAGGTCCCGCTGTTGGTGGGATCCTCGTCGAACGTCATGTGCTCGCTGATCTGCACCATCAGCGCGTGGAGAAATCCGAGCACGTCGTCCTCCGACTCCGTGCGCAACTCGCGCGAAAAGGTCGCCATCGCCGGATTGACCGAGGTCAGCGACGTCGTGCGCAGGAACAGGCTGGGCGGGAAGCGCTCGTCGGTGCCGCGCAGCACGCCGCCGGTGTCATGGGTTTCGATCAGGCCCTCGGCACGGATCACGAGTTCGTCGATCGGTCCATGGGTGAGGACATGGGTGACATTGCCGAATGCGTCCTGATGGGTGTCGAGCCGCGAATCGGTCGAGAGATCGATCTGCCACTCGGCGACATACTGCCCGTCATGGCTGCCCGGGGTCATCCGCAGGATCTGGATGACGCTGGAGGCGGGCGGGTCGTAGCGATAGGCGGTGGAATGGACGATGCGCAGGCGCATGGATGTTCCGGGCCGAGGTTCGAAGCTGCGCCGTCATGCCTTGGCCGGACGGCAAGCGCAAGTGAAGCCTTATCATGACACGACAGGACACCGCCTTGAATGCGTCATTGCGAGCGAAGCGAAGCAATCCATGGCGCAACGCCGTCTCACACCAGGTACTGGCGGGTGATGATCTCGCCAAGCTGGGCGTTGTCGGCGATGAATTCCTGGATGAACTCGTGCACGCCATGCTGGAAGATGTCATCCATGTGGCTGTGTTCCAGACGATTGCGGATGCCGCGGGCATGGCGCTGCGAGGGCCCCTGGCGGCCATAGGCGACACCGATCTGATCGAGGTTGCGGACCAGGTTCCCGTAGCAGCTCGCCAGCGAGCGCGGCAGCGTATCGTTGAGGATCAGCAGATCGGCGATCAGCCACGGTTTCAGGGTCTCGCGATAGACCCAGTGATAGGCCGTCAGCGCGGACACCGAGCGCAGGATCGAGGTCCATTGATAGTAGTCGAGCGGACCACCGACGTGCTCGTCCTCGGGCAGCAGCATGTGATACTTCACGTCGAGGATCCGCGCGGTGTTGTCGGCACGCTCGAGATGCAGGCCGAGCCGCGAGAACCAGTAGGCGTCGTTGCGCAGCATGGTGCGGTAGGCGGAGCCGTCGAAGCGCAGCGAGGTCTGCTGCACGAAGCGCAGGAACTTCGCCAGCTCCTCGCGGGTCGAGGTGCCCTTGTCCCAGACCTCCTGCAGCTCGATCCAGGCGCCGTTGATGGTGTCCCACATCTCGCTGGTCAGCGCGGTGCGCACGGAGCGCGAGTTGAGCCGCGCGTTTTCGATGCAGTTCCTGATCGAGGAGGGGTTGGCCGGCGCGAAAGAGAGATATTCGACAACGTTGCGTTCATTGGCCTCGTCATAGGCGCGATAGAAGCTGGCGCTGACCCCTGCGGTCAGCAGCGCCGAATCCCATTCGTTGGTCTTGCCGACATAGGCGGCGGGCAGCGCACTTACCCGCAGGGTCGCATCGATGGTTCGCGCCAGATATTCCGCGCGTTCGACATAGCGGGCGAGCCAGTACAGGTTTTCGGCAGTGCGCGACAGCATGCGTGCGGCCTTTTCCTACCCGTCCAGGATCCAGGTGTCCTTGGTGCCGCCGCCCTGGCTTGAATTCACCACCAGCGAGCCTTCCTTCAGCGCGACCCGGGTCAATCCACCCGGCACCACCGTGACCCGGCCGCTGCCGGTGAGCACGAACGGCCGGAGATCGACATGACGCGGCGCGAGGCCGGAAGCGGTGCAGGTCGGACAGGTGGACAGCGCCAGTGTCGGCTGCGCGATGAAGCCCTCCGGCTCGCGCTTCAGCTTGTTGCGAAAGGCTTCGATCATGGCCTTGCTGGCGGCCGGTCCGATCAGCATGCCGTAGCCCCCGGAGCCATGGACTTCCTTGACGACCAGCTCGTCGAGATGGTCGAGCACATAGGACAGGTCCTTCGGCTCGCGGCAGCGCCAGGTAGGTACGTTCTTCAGGATCGGAGCCTCGCCGAGGTAGAAATTCACGATCTCGGGCATGTAGGAGTACACCGCCTTGTCGTCGGCGATCCCGGTCCCGACCGCGTTGGCGAGGGTGACATTGCCGGCCGCATAGGCCGACATCAGGCCGGGCACGCCCAGCGAAGAGTCCGGGCGGAAGGTGAGGGGATCGAGGAAATCGTCATCGACCCGTCTGTAGATGACATCGACCCGTTTGAGTCCCTCGGTGGTCCGCATGAACACCTCGTCGTTTCGGACGATGAGGTCGCGCCCCTCGACCAGCTCGATCCCGAGCTTGTCGGCGAGGAAGGAATGCTCGTAATAGGCCGAGTTGTGGACGCCGGGCGTCATCAGCGCGACCGTTGGCTCGGCCGCCGCGGACAGCGGCGCCACCGAGCGCAGCGCCGACAGCAGTTGATCCGGATAGCGCTCCACCGGCGCGACGCGGTGGCGGGCGAACAGGTCCGGAAACAGCCGCATCATGATCTCGCGGTTCTCCAGCATGTACGACACGCCCGAGGGCGTACGCGCATTGTCCTCCAGTACGAAGAAGCTTTCGGGGTCGACACGGACGATGTCGATTCCGGCGATATGGACATAGACGTCGTGCGGCACGTCCTGGCCGTTCATCTCGGGGCGGAAAACCGGGTTCTGGAAGATCAGATCCTCGGGGATGATGTCGGCGCGCAGGATGTCGCGGCCGTGGTAGATGTCACGCAGGAACAGATTGAGGGCACGCACCCGCTGCCGGAGGCCTTTTTCCAGGAGCGCCCATTCCTTCGCCGACATGATTCGCGGGATCACGTCGAAAGGGATCAGCCGTTCCTGCGCCTCGGCGTCGCCATGGACGGCGAAGGTGATGCCGATGCGGCGAAACAGCAGCTCGGCTTCCTGGCGGCGAATATCAAGCGCGTCCGCCGGCGTCTCCTTCAGCCAGCGGGAGAGCTCCTGGTAGGCCGGCCGCAGCTCGCCGCCGGGCCCGTTCATCTCGTCGAACGCAATTGCCATCTGTCCAGACTGGTATGCGCCGTCATGCCGGAGGCGGCATGACCGAACGGGATGGTAGCAAGGCTTGCGCCAGCGCGATATGCATTCGTCGCGGCCATTTGCTATGGACCATTGGAGCGCTGCCCGAAAATGCGGCTATCGCCTGCTCATTTCGGCGGCAGGGCCGGTGGATCGGCATCACCATGCCGGCCGCCCTTGGCGAGGAGAGATCATGATCGAAATTGTTACCGCGGGCATCCTGGTGATCGGCGACGAGATCCTCTCCGGGCGGACCAAGGACAAGAACATCGGGTTCATCGCGGAATACCTCACCAATATCGGAATCGACCTCAAGGAGGTGCGGATCGTCGCCGACGACGAGGCCGACATCATCGCGGCGCTCGACGCGTTGCGCGGCCGCTACACCTATGTGTTCACCACCGGCGGCATCGGCCCGACGCATGACGACATCACCGCCGACAGCATCGCCAAGGCATTCGGCGTCGGGATCGACCATCACCCGGAAGTGGTGGCGCGGTTCCGTGAGCGTTTCCAGGGCCCCGGCGAGCTCAACGAGGCGAGGCTGCGGATGGCGCGGATTCCCGACGGGGCCGAGCTGATCCAAAGCGCGACCATTCTCGCGCCCGGCTTCCGGCTCGGCAATGTCATTGTCATGGCCGGCGTGCCCTCGATCATGCAGGCGATGATGGACATCGTTGCGCCGAAGCTGAAATCGGGGGTACGGATGTTGTCGGAATCGGTGCGCGCCAATGCGAGGGAGGGCGACATCGGCGGTCCGCTGCGCGAAATCGCCAATGCCCATCCCGACACCATCATCGGCAGCTATCCGTTCCAGGACGAGGACAAGCGGCCGAATACCAATCTGGTGGTGCGCTCGCGCGATCCGGACAAGCTCAGTGCGGCGATGGCGGCGGTGAAGGACATGCTGGCGGCGCTGAAGATCCAGCGATAGCAGGCCAACGGTCGAACCGCGATTGGCAAGTGGCGGGAAATTCTCATGACGAGCGAAAATCGCGAGCTCACCGAACAGGAACGGGCGGGCAAGGCCTTTCCGGTGTCGTGGGACCAGTTTCACCGTGACTGCCGTGCGCTGACCTGGCGGCTCAACGAGGTCGGGCCGTTCCATGCCGTCATCGCCATCACCCGGGGCGGGCTGGTGCCGGCGGCGATTGTCGCCCGCGAGCTTGGCGTACGCGTGATCGATACGGTCTGTATCGCCAGCTACGACCATACCAGACAAGGCGAGCTGAAGGTTCTCAAGGGGATCTCGGCCGACACCGCCCGGTTGGGCGGTGGAACCGGCAAGGGGTTGCTGATCGTCGACGATCTGGTCGATACCGGCAAGACGGGCCGGCTGGTGCGCGACCTGATGCCGGAGGCGCATTTCGCCACCGTCTATGCCAAGCCGAAGGGCCGGCCGCTGGTCGATACCTTCATCACCGAGGTCTCCCAGGACACCTGGATCTTTTTTCCATGGGACACGGCGCTGTCGTTCCAGCCGCCGATCCGCGACGGCGCGGCCTGACTCTGCCGCGCGGAACCGACCGATGCCGCTGCAAAACCGCGTGACGCCGACGGGGGACATCATCGCGACGCCGGATCGCGGCATGTTCACCGGCAACCGCGGCATCATCCATGATCCCGCCAGCAAGACCCTGACGCGGCGCTGGGCCAGCCCGGCCTGGCTGACCTGTGTCTGCGAGTTCAGGGGACGGCGGCGCCAGGTGATGGGCGGCCGAAGCTGGACCGAATTGTTCTTCCTCGACGAGGCGACCGCGTTCGCCGCCGGGCATCGTCCCTGCTTCTTCTGCCGCCGCGACGATGCCAACAGGTTTCGGGCGGCCTGGCAGGCGGGCAATGGCGTCGGGCCGCTGCGCGCGTCCGCGATCGATGCCGTGCTGCATCGCGAACGGCTCGATCGCGGTCGCAAGCGATGGCATGCGTTGCCGATGCCGCTGGCTGAGCTCCCCGACGGCGCGATGGTTCAGGCTGGTGGCGCGAGCTATCTGGTCGTCCGCGGCCGGGCACTGCGGTGGTCGACGGCGGGCTATGACGCGGCAAGCTCTCCCGCCGCCGCGCAGCTGCTCACGCCACCCTCGACCCTGCGCGCCTTCGCGGCCGGCTATCGGCCGGTGCTGCATTCCAGCGCCGGCTAGCCTCGGCTCGGCGGCCGAGCGCGCATCCTCGCTCCTGTCGCGGGGAGTATCGCCGGACGCGCGTGGCTTACGCCGCCCGCTGCCGCGCCAGGCGTGCGCCGGCGCCAAGCGCGATCAGCTTGGCTTCGGCGATGTCGCGGCGCATCGGCGCCATGCCGCAATTGGTGGTGGCGACGATGTTGCTGCGCGGTACGAATTTCGCGACCTCGTCGATCACCTTGGCGACGTCCTCCGCGGTCTCCACGGTGTCGTTGGCGACGTCGATCACGCCGGCCTGAACGATCTTGCCGGTGAGCAGGCCAAGCAGTTCCAACGGCACCCGCGAGTTGCGGCATTCGATCGCGACCTGCTGGATCGGGCTTTGCGCGATCGCCGGAAAGATCTCCTCATATTGCCGCCACTCCGCGCCGAGCGTCTGCTTCCAGTCGGTATTGGCCTTGATGCCGTAGCCGTAACAGATATGCACGGCGGTGGCGCAGCTCAGGCCTTCGGCGGCGCGTTCCAGCGCCTTGATGCCCCAGTCGCTGACCTCGCTCATATAGACGTTGAAGGCCGGTTCATCGAACTGGATGACGTCGACGCCGTCGGCCTGCAAGGCCTTGGCCTCCTCGTTGAGCAGTTCGGCGAAGGCGAACGCCATCTTGACCCGATCGCCGTAATGGCGATCGGCGATGGTGTCGATGATGGTCATCGGGCCGGGCAGGGTGAATTTGAGCTGGCGCGTGGTATGGGTGCGGGCGATACGGGCCTCGTCGGCATGGACGCGGGACTTCAGCCGCAACGGCGCCACCACCTGCGGGACCATCGCCTTGTAGCGATCGTTGCGGATTCCCATTTCGACCTTGCGGGCGAAATCGATGCCCTCGATGTTCACCAGGAAACCATGGACGAAATGCTGGCGCGCCTGTTCGCCTTCGGTGACGATGTCGACGCCGGCATCCTCCTGCAGCTTGACCGCCAGCACCGTGGCGTCGCGCTTGGCCCGGGCGAGTTCCGCGCCTTGCGATTTCCAGGGTGCCCACAGCGTGTTGGGCTCGGCCAGCCATTCCGGCTTCGGCAACGAGCCGGCGATCGTGGTCGGAAACAGCATGGACGCCCCCGGGGCTGGTCGGTTTGTTGAGGCTCTTTCTTGCCATGTCCGGAGGCCGAGGTACATGGCGCTCCGTCGGGGTGGAATGCGCCGAAAGCAGGGGGTAGAACAGGTGCGTATCGACAACAGGAAGCGGTGCCATGATCGAGTTCTTCTTCGACTGCTCCAGTCCCTGGACCTACCTCGCCTTCCATAACATCCAGCCGCTCGCCAGGGAGTTCGGCGCCGAGATCGCCTGGCGGCCGATCCTGGTCGGCGGCATCTTCAACACCATCAATCCCAGCGTCTATGCCATGCGCGAGCATCCGGTGCCGGCGAAGGCGGATTATCAAAAGAAGGATCTGGCGGACTGGGCGCGGCTGGCGGGGCTGGCGATCAAGATGCCGCCTTCGGTTTTCCCGGTAAACAGCGTCAAGGCGATGCGCGGTTGCATCTGGCTCGGCAGCGACATGCTGCCGTTCGCGCGATCCGTCTTCGAGCTCTATTGGGGCGAGGACCAGGACATTTCGCAGGACGCGGTGCTGACGGAGGCCTGCCGCCGGGCCGGCGTCGACCCGCAGCCATTCTTTGCCGGGATCGCCACCCAGCCGATCAAGGACCAGCTCAAGGCCAATACCGACGAGGTGATGCAGCGCGGCGGCTTCGGCTCGCCGACCATCTTCATCGACCGGACCGACATGTATTTCGGCAACGACCGCCTGCCGCTGATCCGCGAGGCCCTGGCGCGCCGGCGCGCCAGCGCGGCCTGATGCCGAACGCGGTCGTCTGCCGCACGCTCGGACCGCCCGAAGGCCTGCGGCTGGAGGCCATCGCCCCGCACTCGCGCGGACCGGGCGAGGTGCGCGTTGCCATTCGCGCCGCCGGCATCAATTTCCCCGACATCCTGATGGCCGCCGGCGAATACCAGCTCAAGCCGGAGCTGCCATTCACACCGGGCATGGAGGCGGCGGGGGACGTCATCGAAGTCGACGACGCGGCGCACGATATTGCGTGCGGCGACAAGGTGATTGTCAAGCTCCGGCACGGCGGATACGCGGACGAGGTGGTGGCCGCGCCGATGCAACTCATGCGGCTGCCTTCGACCTTCGATTACGCCGAGGGCGCGACATTCCTGGCCGCGCATGGCACCGCCTATCACGGGCTGGTTGATCGCGGCGCACTCAAGGCGGGCGAGGTGCTGCTGGTGCACGGCGCCGGCGGTGGCGTCGGGCTTGCCGCGGTCGAAATCGGCAAGCTGCTCGGCGCCTCCGTGATCGCGGCGGCCTCGTCCGAGGAGAAACTGGCGGCGGCGCGGGCCAAGGGCGCCGATCATCTCGTGCTGTACGGCCGCGAGCCGTTCCGCGACGCCGTCAAGCGCCTCACCGACGGCCGCGGCGCCGACGTGGTGTTCGATCCCGTCGGTGGCGATATCTTTGAGAATAGCCTGCGCTGCATCGCCTGGGGCGCGCGGCTGCTCGTCGTCGGCTTCACCGGCGGCATTGGACAGGCCCGCACCAATCTTCTGCTGATCAAGGGCGCCAGCGTGCTCGGGATCCGCGCCGGCGAGGCCGTGCGGAGAAATCCCACCCTCGGCGCCGTCAGGCAGAAGACCCTGGCGGAATGGGCGGAGGCGGGCAAGGTCCGGCCGAACATCTCGCACCGCCTGCCGCTGCAGCACTTTGCCGAGGCGATGCGGCTGTTGATCGATCGCAAGGCGATCGGCCGGGTGGCGCTGCTGACGCGGTGACGGTCAGCTCATTTGTAGTCGCGCTCGTCCCACCAGGGGAAATAATCGGGCATGTCGGTGGACACCTTGTTCCTGAACTGCGCCGGGCGCTTTTCCAGGAACGACACCACGCCTTCCCTGACGTCATCGGAGCGCCCGCGCTCGTAGATGCCGCGGCTGTCGACCTTGTGGGCTTCCATCGGATCGTCGGCGCCGAGCATGCGCCACATCATTTGCCGGATCAGGGCCACCGACACCGGCGCGGTCTTTGCCGCGATCTCGCGCGCCAGCGCCTGGGCTGTTGGCAGCAACTCGTCGGCCGGCACCACCTTGCTGACGAGACGGCCGGCGAGCGCTTCCTGCGCCGGAAACACCCGCCCGGTGTAGCACCATTCGAGCGCCTGGGAGATGCCGACGATGCGGGGCAGGAACCAGCTCGAGGCGGCCTCCGGCACGATGCCGCGCTGGGAGAACACGAAACCGAACCGGGCCGCCTCCGAGGCGATGCGAATGTCCATCGCGAGCTGCATGGTGACGCCGATGCCGACCGCCGGGCCGTTGACCGCCGCGATCACCGGCTTCAAGCATTTGAAGATGCGCAAGGTGACCTGGCCGCCGCCGTCCCGTGCGTTGGGGTCGCTGTAGTCGACCGTACCGTCGGCGTGACGCTTCACCGGCCCGCGCCGCGCGTCGCGGTCGAAAGTGTCGGCCCCGGACGAAAGGTCGGCGCCGGCGCAGAAGGCGCGGCCGGCGCCGGTCACGATGATGGCGCGGACATTGTCGTCGCGGTCGGCCTGGTCGAACGCGTCGATCATCTCCTTCTGCATGGTGGCGTTGAACGCGTTGAGCTTGTCGGGACGGTTCAAGGTGATGGTGAGGACCTGCTCGGCGAGCTCATATCGGATCGTCTCATAGGCCATGGTGCTTCCTCATGTCTTGTTGCTCGCCGAGATGCCTATCTGGGTGGCGTCGGCCACGGCCTTTGCGGCCCGCGCAGGCCTTCGAAGGTCTTGGCCATCGTCAGCACGCCGAGATCGTCAAAGCGGCGGCCGATGATCTGCACGCCGATCGGGAAACCGCTTTCGTCGAACCCGCCATTGATCGAGGCCGCCGGATTCTCCGACATGTTCCAGGGCACGGTGTAGCAGATATGTTCGAACGGGCGCTCCGGATCGTTCAAGGGCGCGGCGAATTCCGCCGGGAAATTCACCACCGGCGATACCGGCGAGATCACGTAGTCGACCTCGCAGAACAGCCGCGCTGCCGCGCTGCGGATGGCCATGGTGGCGTTGAACCCGCGGACCACCTCGACGCCGGACAATGTTGCGCCGGCTTCGGCCCATTTCCGGATATAGGGCAGCGCCTTGCTGCGCTCGGTTTCGCCGAGCCGGGACAACTCGTCCCACATCCGCGCCCGCCAGAAATGGTCCAGACCGTCGAGCAGCTCGCGCGTCAGCACGCTGTCGACTTCGGTGACGACGGCGCCGGCGGACTCGAATGCCTTGGCGGCCCTGACCGCGACCTCGCGTACCGGCCGCTCCGGCGCCTGGCCGACGCCGAGATCGAGCATCAGGCCGAGACGAAGCTTGCGCGGCGATTTTTCCTGTGCCTTCCAGTTGATGTCGCTGGGCGGCAGGCTCATGCCGTCGCGGCGATCCGGCCTCGACAGCACGCTCATCATCAGGGCGGCGTCGTCGACGGTGCGGGTCATCGGGCCGGCGACCCGGCCGACATAGGGCGGATCGATCGGAATTCGTCCGAGGCTCGGCTTCAATGCGACGAGGCCGCACCAGCAGGCCGGCAGCCGGACCGAACCGCCGATGTCGGTGCCGAGATGCAGCGGACCGTAACCGGCGGCGCCGGCGGCGCCGGCGCCCGAACTCGATCCGCCCGGATTCTTGCTGAGGTCCCAGGGGTTGCGGGTGAGCGGATGGAAGCTCGACAGCCCCGACGACAGCATCCCGTAATCCGGCATCGTGGTCTTGGAGAAGATCACCGCACCGGCCTCGCGCAACCGCGCCGCCGGCGGCGCATCGGCCGGCGCTGCGACAAGTGGCATGGCGGCGGTGCCCAGCGGCACCGGCACGCCCCTGGTCGCGATATTGTCCTTGATGGTGACCGGGACGCCGTCGAGCGAACCGGACGGACTGCCGTTCTGCCAGCGTTCGGTCGATGCCCGCGCCGCCGCGCGCGCGCCTTCCGGATCGAGGGCGTACAGCGCCTTGAGGTGCGGTTCCCATGCCGCGACATGCGCCAGCACGTCCTCCAGCACCTCGGACGGAGAGAACTGCTTGTTGCGATATCCCGCGAGCAGATCGACGGCGCTCAGATCGTGTAGTGACGTGACGGACTCGTCGGTGACTAGATTATGCATGAGCGGCCACCGGCAGGCGGGTTTCGATGATGCGGGCGAACATGCTGGCGCCGACCGGCAGGATCTTGTCGTCGAGGATGAAGCCGGGATTGTGAACCGGAACCGAGCCGTCATGGCCGACCCAGAAATAGGCGCCGGGTATCGCCTGCATCATGTCGGCGAAATCCTCGCTGCCCATCTTGGGCTGGGTCCGTGTCAGGACCTTGGAGGGCTCGACCACGGTGCGCGCGACCTCGGCTACCACCTTCGACTGTTCTTCCTGGTTCACCAGCACGCTGAAGATGTCGCGGATGTCGGCCGTGATCTCGACCTCGAAGGCGCTGGCGATGCCGGCGCAGATCGCGCGCATCCGGTCGCGGATCAGCACGCGAACCTCGTCGGAAAAGGCGCGGACGGTGCCGCACAGCCTGGCTTCGCCCGGAATGACATTATAGGCGGAGCCGGCGTGGATCTGCGTGATCGACAGCACCGCGGCCTTCAGCGGGTCGACATTGCGGCTGACGATGGTCTGCAGCGCCTGTCCGAGCGTCATCGCAATCACGACCGCATCCTTCGACCGCTCCGGCATGGCGCCATGGGCGCCATAGCCCTGGATGGTGATGTCGAAGAAGTCGGCGCCGGCCATAGCCGGTCCGGGCAGGATACCGATTTCGCCATGGTTCAGGTCGGGAGCGTTGTGCAGCCCGTAGACCTCGTCGCAGGGAAACTTTGCGAACAGGCCGTCCTTGATCATGGCGCGGGCGCCGCCGAGGCCTTCTTCGGCCGGCTGGAAGATGAAATGCACGACGCCGTCGAAATTGCGGGTCTCGGCCAGGTAGCGCGCGGTGCCAAGCAGCATGGTGGTGTGGCCGTCATGGCCGCAGCCATGGAACCGGCCGGGCATGGTCGACCGCCATTCCAGGTTGGTGTTCTCCTGCATCGGCAGCGCATCCATGTCGGCGCGCAGGCCGATCCGTTTGCCGCCGTTGCCGCGGCCCTTGAGCACGCCGACCACGCCGGTGCCGCCGATCCCGCGGTGCACCTCGATGCCCCACTGCGCGAGCTTGTCGGCCACGATGCCCGAGGTGCGCACTTCCTCGAAGCCGATCTCCGGATGGGCATGAAGGTCCCTGCGGATCGCGGTGAGCTCGTCGGCAAAACCTTCGATGCGGTCGATATTCGGCATGAGTGTCATCCAATGGCGGGGGAGGGGGAACGGGACAAGGCGGGCGGCGTGAAGGCGGCGCCGCTCGGCTTGAGCCGGATGCCGGGGCGCAAGCGCGTCCACGGCAGTGCGGCGGTATCGGCCGGCATTGCACCGGGCGCGGCGCAGATCAGCAGACGTTCGGCAATCGGCTCGAAGTCGGCGCGGAAATGTACCGAGCTCTTGTTGACCAGGATGGCCTGCTCGGTCGGCTCGATGCCGACATAGCGATACATCGACTGATCCGCGAGCTGCGCCTTGTGCGAGCTCACGACCACCCGCACGCCGTCGATCCGCAGCGCCGCCGAAGGGCCCATGTCCATTTCGCGGCCGCCATAATACGGTCCGGGTGCGACGAATTTTCCGTCCGACAGCTTCTCGACGACGAAGCTCGCCTGATATGGCGCATCGCCGGCAACGCCCGACTTGCCGCCGAGCGCGAGGGTGACGGTGGCGCCGGTGCCGGCGGCATGGGCGGCCCGGGCGGATTGAGGATCCCAGATCACGCCGATGGCGGCCCGGCTGGCGTGGTTGCGCACCAGTGCGCGAAGCATGCCGGTGGTATCGGAATCGCCGCCGGCGCCGGGATTGTCCTGGGTGTCGGCGATCACGACGGGCCTGCGGGCGCCGCTTGCGAGCTGCATGGCATGGCGCACGCCCTCGTCGGGCGCATAGATGCGGCCATCGAAATCGGCCTCATGGCCGATCACGAGCCGGGCCAGGGCATCCGCGGCGGCGTCGGCATCGGCCTGGGTCCGGCCATAGGCGAACACGCTCGGCCCGCAATCGGGAATATCCGCCGCAGGAAACCCGGGAGCGAAGGACAGCGTCGGCACCGCCTCGCTTTGCAATGCCGCGAGCTGGCGATAGATGCCGTTCGCCGGCGCATCATCGGTGCATTGCCAGCTGATCGGGATCAGGAATGGCAATTGCCGAAATGCCTTCGCCAGTCGTTGCCGGCTGCGCAGCAGCCGTGCGAGATGGGCTGCCGCGGCCCGGCCGGTGTCGGCCATGTCGACATGCGGATAGGTGCGATAGGCAATCAGAGCATCGGCATGTTCCACCATTTGCGTTGTGACATTGGCGTGCAGGTCGAGGCTGACCACGAGCGGTATCTGCCTGCCAATCACCTCGCGCACGCGCGCGAGGACTTCCCCTTCGCCATCATCGAGGTGCTCGGTCACCATGGCACCATGCAGATCGAGGTACACGGCGTCGAGCGATCCCGCCGCCGCAATGCTGTCGACCATCACTTTGACGATGCGCTCGAACGCGTCGTGGGTGACGTGGGCCGAGGGGCTTGCGCCGCAGGCGATGGTCGGCACCAGTTCCCAGCCGTTTGCCTGGGCCTGACCGACAAAGCCGGCCAGTCCGACATTGATGTCGCGCATGGTCGCGAGCAGGTCGGCGCCTTGTGTCATGGCGGGCCAGCCGCCGCCATGCACGAAGTCGGCGAAGGTCGCCTTGGTCGGCGCGAAGGTGTTGGTCTCGTGCAGGAACCCGCCGACGGCGATCTGGGTCATGGATACATCTCAACCAACCTCTGTCATTCCGGAACGCTGCCCGCAAACGCAAGCCCGGAATGACCACCTCCAGGAATTTCAGTTCAATGTCAAAGCCCGGCTGCGGGCTGCGCCACCGGGCGGAACCTGGCGAAATCCCACCCCCGTCCGGGGGCCGCGTCAAGCAGCGCCCGGGTATAGGCAACTTGCGGATTTGTGAGGACTTGCGCCGCGGGCCCCTGTTCGACGATGCGGCCGTTTTGCATCACCGCGACGTCGTCGCAGATCTGCGCGGCGACACGCAGATCGTGGGTGATGAACAGCAGTGCGATACCGAGCCGGGTCTGGATCTCGTCGAGCAGTTCCAGCACCTGTGCCTGCACCGAGACGTCCAACGCCGACACCGCCTCGTCGGCAACCAGCACGTCGGGATCGAGCGCCAGCGCCCGCGCGATGGCGATGCGCTGGCGCTGGCCGCCCGAGAACTGGTGCGGGTAGCGCGAGATCGCGTCGACCGGCAGATCGACCAGTTCGAGCAGGTCGCGGGCTTTTGCCAGCGCCGCGGCACGCGGCGTGCCGTAATTGATCGGCCCTTCGGCGATGGTCTCGCCGACATTAACGCGCGGATTGAGCGAACGGTAGGGATCCTGGAAAATGATCTGGATGCGCTTGCGGTGCGGCTGCAGCATCCCGCGTGACAGCTTGGAAATCTCGGCGCCGGCGAGGCGGATGCCGCCCGAGGTCGGATCGATCAGCCGGACGATGCAGCGCGCCACGGTCGACTTTCCGGAACCGCTTTCGCCGACAATGCCGAGCGTGCGGCCCTTGCGCAGGGTCAGCGAGACATCCTGCGCCGCCGCCACCTGGCGCACGCGGCCGAGAAACGAGCGGTCGCGGTAGACCTTGCCGAGCCCGCTCGCCTCCAGCACCACCGGCTCGGAGGAGGGTGGCCGGGGCGCGCGTGGAACCAGGCTCGGTACCGACGAGAGCAGGTTGCGGGTGTATTCCATGACGGGAGCCCGCAGGACGGCATCCAGCGTCCCGGTCTCGACCAGCCGGCCCTGCCGCATGACCGCGACGCGATCGGCGATTTCCGCCACCACGCCCATGTCGTGGGTGATGAACAGCACGGCGGTGCCGTGATCCCGCTGCAGGTCGCGGATCAGGGTCAGGATCTGCTTTTGGGTGGTCACGTCGAGCGCGGTGGTCGGCTCGTCCGCGATCAGAAGCTTCGGTTCGAGCACCAGCGCCATCGCGATCATGATGCGCTGGCGCTGCCCACCCGATAGCCGGTGCGGGTAGGAGGCGAAGATGCGTTCGACCTCCGGCAGCCGCACCTGCTCCATCATCGCAAGGATGCGGCTGCGGCGCGCCCGCGCATCGAGGCTGGTGTGAACGCGCAGCACCTCGTCGATCTGGCGGCCGACCGGCACCACCGGATTGAGCGCCGTCATCGGCTCCTGAAAGATCATCGCCATGGTGGTTGCGCGCAATTGCCGCAGCCGCCGGTCGGTGGCACCGAGCAATTGCTCGCCGACCAGCCGGATGCTGCCGGCAGTCGGCGCCAGCGCGCCCTTTTGCAGCAGGCCCATCACCGCAAGCGAGGTGACGGACTTCCCCGATCCGCTTTCTCCGACCAGGCACAGGGTTTCGGCTTCGCTCACTTCGAGCGACACGCCCTCGAGGATCCGGCGACGCTGGCTGTTGCGGCCGAGTCCGACGACGAGGTCGTCGATGTCGAGCACGGTCCTGGTCATGCCGGGTGTCTTCCGCTTCGCGTGCAGTCGGGGCGCTGGCCGTTCACTTGCCACTCTCCCGCTGCTTCATGCGGGGATCGAGCGCGTCGCGCGCCGCATCGCCGATCAGATTGATGCTGAGGATCGCAATCGACAGCATCAGCCCCGGCCAGAAGATCAGCGAAGGCTTGACCTGGAAGTAGGCACGGCCCTCGGCCATGATGTTGCCCCAGGTCGGTATCTCCGGATTGATGCCGGCGCCGAGAAACGACAGGATCGCTTCGGTCAGGATCGCCGAGGCGCAGACATAGGTGCCCTGTACGATCAGGGGCGCCACCGTGTTCGGCACCAGATGCCGCCACATGATCTTGGGCAGGCTCGAGCCGACGGAAATCGCGGCTTCGACATAGGGCTCCTCCCGCGCCGACAGCACCACCGACCGCACCAGCCGCGCCGCCCGCGGGATCTCGGGGATGGTGATGGCGATCATCACCGTCATCAGGCTCGCGCCCGACAGCGAGACCACGGCGATGGCGAGCAGGATGCTGGGGATGGCCATCAGCCCGTCCATGATCCGCATCATGACCGCGTCGATCCATTTGAAGAATCCGGAGACGAGCCCGATCAGCAGGCCTGCGGCGACGCTGATCACGGCCGAGCCGAGTCCGATCACCAGCGAGACCCGCCCGCCGTAGAGGATCCGTGACAGCACGTCGCGGCCATAGCCGTCGGTGCCGAGCAGGAACTGGGCGCTCGCCGGCTTCAGGCGCTGTGCCGGCGCGAGCAGCAGCGGGTCGTGCGGCGACAGCCAGGGCGCCAGCACGGCGGAGGCCGTGATCAGCCCCAGGCAGATGGTGGCGATGGCGATGATCGGCGTCGAGGTCAGAAAGCCAAGTCCCGGCCGCAGCGGCGTGGTGACCGGTATCGACGGCTCGGGCAGGGTTTCGATGGCCATCGGATACGGCCTCTCAGTACCGGATGCGGGGATCGAGCAGGGTGTAGGCGAGGTCGATCAGGAGGTTGACCGCGACATAGATGCCCGAGGTCAGCAGGATCATCGCCTGGATCACCGGATAATCCCGCGCCAGCACCGCGTCGACCGTGAGACGTCCGATGCCCGGCAGGTTGAACACGCTCTCGGTGACGACGACGCCGGAAATCAGCAGCGCGAAGCCGGAGCCGATCACCGTGATCACGGGCACGGCGGCGTTGCGCAAGGCGTGGCGCAACAGCACGCCGGTCTCGCCAATGCCCTTGGCGCGCGCGGTCCGCACATAGTCCTCGCCCAGCACGTCCAGCATCGCCGCGCGGGTCATGCGCGCAATCAGCGCGATATAGATCAACGACAGCGTGACGGTCGGCAGGATCAGCCGCTGCAGGAACGGACCGAAGCCGGCGTGAATGCTCTTGTAGCCCTGTACCGGAAGCCAGCGCAGGTCGATGGCGAAGATCTGGATCAGGACATAGCCGATCACGAACACCGGCACCGAGAAGCCGAGCACCGACAATCCCATCACGAAGCGGTCGATCCAGGTGCCGTGCTTCCAGGCCGCGATGACGCCGAGCGGCACCGCGACGACGATGGAAAGGATCATCGTGGCCAGCGCGACGCTGATCGAGGGCTCAACGCGCTGGCCGATCATCTGCAGCACCGGCACGTTCGAGATCAGGGAAACCCCGAGATCGCCATGCAGCAGCTTGCCGATCCAGGTGAAGAACTGGTCATAGAGCGGTTCGTTGAGCCCGAGCGAGGTGCGGATGCGCTCGAGTTGCTCCGGCGTCGCATTGTCGCCGGCGAGAATCGCGGCGGGATCGCCGGGGGTCAGCCGCAGCAGCAGGAACACGAACAACGCCACCGTTCCCATCACGGGTATGGCGGCGAGGATGCGACGAAGCAGATATCCGAGCATCGTTTCCCATTCAGCATGCGCCAGCCGACATGCCCGGTGGCCGCGAGCATGACGTCAGCGTATCAGTCGAGCAAATCCGGTGCCATGGTTCCGTCAGGCCAGCGTCGCCAGCAAGCCGGCCATCAGGCGGCCGCGCTCGGCAAGGCTGTCGACCTCGATATGCTCGTTGAGGGTATGGGCGTCGGCACCGCGAACGCCGAGGCCATCGAGGGTCGGGATGCCCATCGCACCAGTGAAGTTGCCGTCGGAGCCGCCGCCGGCGCTGCCGTGCGGGAGGTCGACGCCGATGTCCCGGGCCACCGCGCACGCCTTGTCGTAGAGTGCCATGGTTCCTGCGTCCGGCTCCCATACCGGCCGGGTCACGCCGCGCGTCACCTTGAAGGTCACGTCATTGGCAGCACCCGACAGCGCCAGCATCCGCTCGACGCCCCGGTCGAGATCGGCCTGGCGCTTCGCCATGCTCAAGGCCTCGCCGGTGCAGGTCGTCGCCACGCAATTGACCCATTGACCGCCATGCACGATGCCGACGCTGAAGGTGCAGTCCTCCGAGGTCATGCCGTCGATCGCGATGATCTGGCGCGCCATCTCCCGGATCGCCGAGCGGCCCGTCGACAGCGTGGCGCCGGCATGGCTCGGCCTGCCGATCGCCTCCAGATTGAACCGGGCGATGGCATAGCGGCCGGTGACCACGCCATTGTTGGGACGGCCGGGTTCGGGCACCAGCACGTATTTGTTGCGCGCGGCCTCCGCCTCGATGATGTCGCGGGTCGACGGCGTGCCGACCTCTTCGTCCGGGGTGAACAGCACCGTGATCGGCAACGGCGTCGTGAACGCGGCGCGGGCGAGTTGGCGGATCGCCTCCAGGGTGAGATAGTTGCCGCCCTTCATGTCGAAAATGCCGGGGCCGAAACATTTGTTGCCTTCGCGCCGCCATGCCAGGCTGTTCAGTGTGCCGATGGGGTGGACGGTATCGAGATGCCCGGCGATCAGAATGCCGGGTTCGCCCAGTCGGGGGTGCGGAAAACGCGCACGCACGCAGCCGCCGAATCCCTGGCGGCCGGCGATGCGCTCGATCGACGCTCCCATGATCGCCATCTCCCGCGCGGCGATGTCGAGCATGCGTTCGACCGCGCCGGCATCCCAGGTCGGGCTTTCGCATTCGACCCAGCCGCGCAGTCCCTGCAGCATGGCCTCGGAATCGAAGGGAAGGTTGGCGGGATTCATCGCACTCTCTTTTTCGGGCGGGGCGCGGCGGCGTGCCGGCGGCCGATGATCGGCGAAGCCTCTGCAAAGTGCAACATGCGGGCCGCTGTCAGGATCAAGACTAAAACCCGATTGACGCGCGGCAGGCTTGATGCAAGTCTCAAATCGCCTTGAGTTACAGCGTGTTAGTAAGCCTCAAGATCAGAATAAGTCTCAAGAGCACAGATCGTGCCACCACCACGATCGTGCCTTGCTCAGTTTCACGTTCAGGAGAGATCGAATGTTCAACTTCGCGCGCGGCAAGTGCACCACGATCAAATGGGCGCTGGCCCTTGCGGTCGCGCTGGCGGCGCCCGCGCTGGCCCATGCCAAGACCATCACCGCGGTGATGCACGCCGATCTGCGCGAACCCGGAATGCAGACGACGGCCTATATCGTGCGCGATTTCGGCTACATGATCTACGACACGCTGCTGGCGGAGGACGCCAACTTCAAGATCCAGCCGCAGATGGCGGAGTGGAAGGTTTCCGACGACAAGCTGACCTACACCTTCACCCTGCGCGACGGGCTCAAATGGCATGACGGCACTCCCGTCACGGCGGAAGACTGCGTGGCCTCGCTGAAGCGCTGGGGCAAGGCCGACGGCATGGGCCAGAAGCTGATGGATTTCACCGCGAGCCTCGAAGCCACCGACGCCAAGACGATCACGCTGAAACTCAAGGAGCCGTACGGGCTGGTGCTGGAATCGATCGGCAAGCCGTCGTCGCTGGTGCCTTTCATGATGCCGAAGCGGCTGGCCGAGACGCCCGCCGGCAAGCCGGTGCCCGAGCTGATCGGATCCGGCCCGTTCAAGTTCGTGCAGGCGGAATTCCAGCCCGGCGTGAAGGCGGTATTCGAGAAGAACAAGGACTATGTGCCGCGCAAGGAACCGCCGAGTTGGACCTCCGGCGGCAAGGTGGTGAAGGTCGACCGGGTCGAATGGATCACCATGGCCGATGCGCAGACCGCGGTGAATGCGCTGCAATCCGGCGACATCGACTTCCTGGAAATCCCCTCCTTCGATATCCTCGCGGTGCTCGCCACCAATCCGGAGATCAAGGTCGGCACTCTCAACAAGCTCGGCTTCCAGACCGTCGGACGGATGAACTTCCTGCAACCGCCGTTCGACAATCTCAAGGTCCGCCGCGCCGCCTTCATGGCCATGAACCAGAAGGACGTGCTCGACGCGCTGGTCGGCAATCCCGAATATTACAAGATCTGCGGTGCGGTGTTCGTCTGCGGCACGCCGCTCGAAACCGACGTCGGCTCCGAATTGCTGGTGAAGGGCGACGGCATGGCCCAGGCCAAGAAGCTGCTCGCGGATTCCGGCTATGACGGCACGCCGATCGTGATCATGGCGCCGGGCGACGTGGTGTCGTTGAAGGCGCAGCCGATCGTCGCCGCCCAGATGCTGCGCGCGGCCGGCTTCAAGGTCGACGTCCAGGCCACCGACTGGGGCACCGTGATCAGCCGTCGCACCAGCAAGAAACCGGTCAAGGAAGGCGGCTGGAACATGTTCTTCACCAACTGGGCTGCCGCCGACGTGATCAATCCCATAGCCAATGTCTCGATCGGCGGCCGCGGTGAGAACGGCGGCTGGTTCGGCTGGTCGAAGGACGACAAGATCGAGCAGATGCGCGACGCCTTCGCGCGCGCGTCGACGACGGAGCAGCAGAAGAAGATCGCCGCCGAGATCCAGCAGGAGGTCTACGACCAGGTGATCTACATTCCGCTCGGGCAATTCCAGCAGCCGAGCGCCTGGCGCAAGTCGCTGTCCGGTATTCTCGACGGCCCGGCGACGCCGGTGTTCTGGAATATCGACAAGTCGGAGTGAGGCCGGCTCTGCGGCGCCGTCGTTCAATTCAACGGCGCGCCGAACAGCCCGAACAGGACAGGTGCGGCGATCAGAAACGACAGCAGCAGGGTGCGCAGCCGGGCCGAGGGCAGGGCGTCCGCGAATGTGATGCCGGCGAGTGGCACGATCGCCACCATCGGCAGGTAGTACCGCGGATAGGCGTCCATCATCCATCCGGTCGCCAGATGCCGCTGGTAGCTGAAGGCGACATGGACGGTCAGGGTTGCGAGCGTTGCCAGCATGCCGGCGACAATGATCAGGTCGGTGTCGCGACAGCGGCCGGACCGGATGGCGCGGCAGGACCATAGGGTGCCGGCCGCCGCCAGGAGGAGTGTCGCAGCGGGCAGAACCAGCAGCGCAAGCTGGAAGGGATGGCGGGCTTTCAGCGACGGCATCCATTCGGCCAGGAAATTCTTCAGGAACACGAGCAGATAGATCGCCGGTTGCATGCGCGACTCGGCTTCCCAGCCGGTCGCGGCGGCGCCTTTCTGCAGCAAGGCGATCTGCGCCGGCGTATTGGGCGCCGGACTGCCATAGTGCAGGGTAAAGGCGATGTAGGGCAGCGCGGCGAGGGCGAGGCTGCCGGCGACGATCGCGACGTCGACCCTGCACACCGAGCGCCGCAGCCCGGCTGCGACCAGCAATGCCGCCAGGAAACCGCCGCACAGCAACAACCCCGTGAGCTTGGAAATGCCGGCGACGATCATGCCGGCGCAGGCCACGACCAGCCAGGATCGCTTCGACGAGGCGAGATAGGAATGGGCGCCGAGCAGGGTCAGCGCGCCACCGGCAAAGCACAGATTGTCGTTGTTCACCGATCCCGCCAGCGGCGCCAACACCGGCACCGCCGCACAGCCGACGGCGAAGGCGTAGAATTCGAGCCCCTCGAACCGCATCCGCGCGGCCAGCCGCAACAGCGCGAGCAGCCCGAGCCCGCCAATCGCCACGTTGAGCAGCCGAAGCGGGATCAGCGAGCCCGGGTGATCACTGACCGCGGGTCCGAGCGCGGCCACCAGCCAATAGTAGAACGGCGGATGATTGAGGTAGTTCGGCCGCGCGGTGAACCCGAAGGTTTCCGGATCGATCAGCCGCATCGCTTCGAGGTGCGGCCAGGCCTGATGGGTGGCCTGCAGATCCGCGACATAGGAGAGGTGGGCGACCTCGTCGAATCCCTCGGTGACCGGCTTGCGCAGCGCGCTGCCGGCGGCGCTGAGTACGAACAGCAGCAGGATGATCGCGGACGCGATCGCCACGCCGCTCTGGCGGGCGGCTGGAACTGCCGAGGTCTGGGTCAGCGTGCTCACCCGCAACCGTTAGACACGAAGCGGTTAATGCCGGCTTTAGCGGGAGGTCACCGCCCGTTCAGGACCGCGAGGTCATCGCTCCTGCTTGCCGCCCGTTATCAGGCCGCAGATGATGGAGACCACCACGCACACCATCACGATGCCGGTGCGCTGGCCGCCTTCTTGCATCAGTGCGAACAGCGCGCACGCGGTGCCGAAGCTCAGCCAACCGATGATTGTTGCGGCTCGTTTCATTGCGCTCCGTTTCCCCCTGCTGCTCCACCGGCTTCGCCGCATGCGGCGGCAAACGGCGATCCCCATCGTTGGCGCCGGCGACCCGACATCGCAAGCCACCTGGTGCGGGCGGTGGGACTCGAACCCACACGACGTTGCCATCGAGGGATTTCAGGTCCATTTGTCAACTACATATATTGATATTGCAGCGTAAAGATGAGTTTAAAATGCTCATGCTAGCTGATGTCCAGAAAAGCGACCGATCTTCCAGTTTTTTGAATCTTTGTGCTGGTGGTTAGCAGGTGGACTAGTCCGCCTTGCGCTCGACGAGGCCCCGGATCACGGCGGTGAGGGGTTCCTCGTCGCCGTCGAAGCTGGCGATCATCGCATCAAGGAAGGCGTCGGGGTCAAGGTCTTCAAGATCGATCGGATATCCCGCGTGATCGGTCAGCAGGAGGAAAAAGGACAGCTGGGTGCGACCGTTGCCTTCGCGGAAGGCATGGATGACATTTAGCTCGGACAGGAAGTGAGCGGCTTTTTGAGCGAGCTCTTCCGGCTCGAGACCGGTCAGAAACTTGTCCTTCTTCAGCTGGCCAAAGAGCTTTTGCGCCTGGTTCTCGATGTTTTCGGGAAAGCAGAACATGTTGCCGCCCTTCGATATGCGGACAATCCGAATCTTGCCGGCCCAGTCGTAGACGTCCTGGAAAAGGTGGCGGTGGATCGCCTTGAAGTGGGTGAAATCCAGATTGCCGGCCGGGAGCTCTTCATCGGCTCGCGCGTCGCTCACTTCCGCTTCGAACGCGTGAAGCTCTTCCGCGTCCGTGAGGTCGAGCCGGTTTTTCAGAACAGTCGTGCCGGGGTAGCAGTAGTCGTCGGCGACGGCGTCGTACATGGCCGGCTACGGTTTGCGGTAGGCCTTGATGATCGCCTTCCGGCGCTCTTCGGGGGTGCGCGCCTTGCTCTCGGCAATGGCGGTGCTACCCTTCATCTTCGTCGAATAGACGATGCCTTCCACGGCGCTGATCTTCCTGAAGCGCGTGCTGCCGATAACAAAGCCCGAGGCTTTGCCCTTTTTCGATGATGATTTCCTTTGAGCCATGGACTCATCATATCACAGACCGGTGCAGCGCCGGAAAAAAGAGGCATACGCGGTTTTGGAAATACCGCGGTGAGATCGCGCTTGGCCAAGGCAAAGGTATCGCGCTGTCGGGCAATTTCCTCGTTATGGTGCGGGCGGCCGGAATCGAACCGGCACAGGCCTTGCGGCCCTACGGATTTTCTTACCACTTCGGTTTTCACCGCCGCCGATGTGGCGTTTGTGGTCTGGACTATCCCTTCACCATGGCGCCGCAAGCGCTGTAGGTGCTGCCCGTCTAGTCTCTACACCTTCCCCCGGCCGGGGGCTTGGCTCGGGATCGCCACTTGAGAGGTTTCCCCGAATTTGAGCAGTTCTGCATCTGCGGTTTCCCGCAAAGCACTCAATCGTCTAAGTCCGTTGCGTCTACCAATTTCGCCACGCCCGCACTGCCTTCATCTATAGCGAAGCCAGCGGAACCGGAAAAGCTGTTTATTCACATGATTATACTATGATTTTCTAGGGCGAGGCTTGCCGTCATCTACTGTGTCGCGATCCACCAGATCGTTCCCGAATGATCCTGCAGGCCGCCACGAAGGTCGTCGTCGGGTCGTTTGCGCTCGGGTTCCTGAACGACGGTCGCGCCCGCCGCCACGGCCCGTTTGAACACCGCATCGAGATCGCGGACATAGAGGTGGAGGTGGACTTGCCCGCCCTGGTGGTCGGTTGCGCCGCCGCCGATCATGACGACGCTGTCGTCAATGCGGATCTCGGCGTGCATCAGCGATCCATCCGGCCGGTCGAACCGTCTCAGGATGGTCCCACCGAAAGCTTCCGTCATGAAGGCAATGGATGCTTCCGCATCCCTGCAGATGAGGTAGGGACTAAGCGAAGGATAGCCCGGTGGTTTCCAGTCAGCCATGCAGTTGAACTCTCATCCTCGAAGCGGTGCCCATTGCGCCGGGTCGAAGACCCAGCTCTGTTCGCCACACTGGCATCGAAACACGCTGACGGTACGGCCCTGGTTCGAATCGAGCATGGTGGCGACCAATCGTGGCTCGGCGGAGCATCTGGTGCAACGAAACGGTTCTCGGGTTGCCGGACTGGTCGCTTGAGGCGTGCTGAAACAATTCATAGGTCCGTCCCCGATCTGCTTCGATGGGCACATAAGCCCTGCGGCGGATCGGTCGTTCCTGCGATTGGTGCCGGTCCGAAGAATTTGGTTCAAATTCGGTTAAATTGGAGGCGGGTGGCTGCGTTGCTTGATGTCGGGGCTTCCGCTACCCGCAGTTCAGTCGTTTATGACGGCGGCAATCGACCAGCCGCCAGGAGCAAGCCATGCGCACGCCGCAACCGTTCGAATCCGTCTCCGGAGCTTCCGACACCGACGTCGCGGGCTGGTTGACAAACGAAACGCGCGACGAGCGTTTCATCGACAATATCTTCACCGAGCTGTGCCAGCGGCTGCAGCGGGCGGGGATTCCAATCAAGCGGGCGTCGCTTCATCTGCTGATCCACCACCCGCAATGGCTTGGCGCCCGGATCATGTGGGCCGATGGCATGCAGGAGGCCGAGCTCGCGAGAGTGGATTATGATGTCAGGGACCGGTCCGAATACATCGACAGCCCCGCCAACGAGATCCATGACGGCGCCACCGAGGTGCGAGAAAATCTCGAGCGCGACGCCGCGCTGGGCCGGAAGCACGCCGTCTATGACGAAATGCGCTCCAAGGGCCTGACCGACTATGTCGCATGGCCGCTGTACCATACGCTCGGCAAGCGGCACATGGTGACCTTCGCGACGGACCGCCCCGGAGGTTTCGAGGACTCGCATGTCGCCGGCCTGTTCAACCTGCTGCCGCTGCTGGCGCTGGTCAGCGAAATCCGCATGAAGAACCGGCTGGCCCGGACGCTGCTCGAAACCTATGTCGGCGCGCATGCCGGCGAACTCATCCTGGCCGGCGCAACCAGGCGCGGCAGCGGGACGACGGTGCGTGCCGCGATCATGATCTGCGACCTGAGGGATTTCACCCGGATCTCCGACAATTGGCCGCGGGACGACGTCATCGAGCTCCTGAACGATTATTTCGACGCGATTTCCGAGCCGATCGCCCGACGTGGCGGAGAAATCCTGAAATTCATCGGGGACGGCCTTCTGGCCATTTTTCCGATCGAACAGCCGTCGGCCTGCGCCCACCTGCTGCATGCGGTAGCCGAAGGTCGTCGGGCCATCGTTGCCTTGAACGAGCGAAAGCGCGAAACCGGCCGGGCGCCGTTGAACTACGGCGTCGGCGTCCACGTCGGAGACGTCATGTATGGCAATATCGGATCGCAAAGCCGGCTCGACTTCACCGTGATCGGCCCGGCGGTCAACATGGCTTCGCGTCTCGAAACCCTCACCAAGCAATTGGGACGGACGGTGCTGCTGTCTCGGGCGTTTGCCGATTTCGTCGCAAAGGATTTCGATCTCGAACGCGTCGGCGAATATCCGGTGCGCGGCTTCAGCGAACCGATCGAGGTGTTCGCGTACAATGGTTGACGCGGTCGATCGCGCTCGTGGCGAATTCTATCGGCGCCGGGCGACCATCACGCCGGCCAGGAACGCCACCGCGAGGGACTGCAGCGGCGCCTGCTTGACCAGCCTTGCAAGGCTGTCGAGCGGCATGTCCGGTTGCCGGGCGGCATCGATGGCATCCTCGACCTGGCGGCTCGCGTTCCGGAACGTTTGGGCGGCCTGTTCGACGGCCGACCGCCGCTTGCCGGTCGCTCCGCCGCCGCGGTCCACGGCATTCAACGCGTCGAGCAATTCACCCATATCGGCATCCTCCAACACACCCCATCAATGGAACAGGCGATGGAATGTTCCACCCCGGAAGCGCTTTTTGCGCGGGCCACCGCGCCGCTTCGTTCGCGGGATCAGCGGTTTAGCCTGCATTCATCGGAAAGCCTCAATGCCGACATCAGCGGCTGCTTTACGCAACCTCAATGCTGGTCCGCTATGAGATGCCGATGATGTCGCGCCGTGTCCGTTCCTGTTCGCTCCTGCGCGTGGTCACGGCATTGGCCGTGCTCGCTGCCGGGATCGATCTGTCCGGTTGCGCCGGGCTCGGCGACGGTGTTGCCGCCGGCGCGTTCGCCGATCCCGCCAAATACCAGTACTTTGACTGCAAGCAGCTCGAAACCGAGCGCAAGAACCAGGCGAAGCGTTCGGCCGAATTGCAGGGCCTGATGGCGAAGGCCGAAACCGGCGTTGCCGGTCCCGTGGTGGCCGAGCTCGCCTATCGCAATGACTACATCTCGGTGCGGGCCCAGGCCAAGCTCGCCGACGAAGCCTGGCGCCAGAACCGATGCCAGGATTCGCCGCCCGCTGCCGCGGCCCCCGTGCCGCTGACGTATCCGAAGGGCGCGCGCTGATTCCGCGACAGACCGCGTCGTTGAGCAGGCCGCGCCGCAAAGCGCTCACGGTCGCCAGCCGAAGATCCAGTCCTGTCGCGCCAGCAGCCGCTTGCCGCCGATTGCCCTGATCGCGAGGTCTCTTGCATAGGCGGCCGGGCCTTTGAGGTGATAGACGCGCCCGGCCTGCCGTGCTGCGCGCTGCACCCGCTGCACCCGCGCCCGGCGCTGCCGCGCATAGCGCTGCAGGGCGGCCGAAACCGCCGGCGCGCCGGCATCCTGCAAGGCGCCGAGACATCGGGCGAGCACCGCCGCGTCCTCGATGGCCATGCCCGCGCCCTGCGCCGCAAACGGCAGCATCGCATGCGCGGCGTCCCCCAGCAGGGCGATGGCGCCGTCGGTCCACTTGGCGCCAACCGGAACGGTGAACAGCGCCCATTTCCGCCACTGGTCGACGGCGCCGATGGTCATCCGCGCAGTGGCCGGCCATTGCGCCGATGCAAAGGCGTTCTTGATCTCGGTGATGTCGCCGGGTGCGCTCCAGCCTGGCCTGTTCCAGGTCCCCGGCACCACCGCAACCACGTTGATCTGCCGCGCGCCCGAGATCGGATAGGTGACGAGATGGGCATCCGGACCCATCCAGAGCTGGACCCGGCGCGAGGCATGTTCACGCGGCAGGGCGGTGGCTTCGAACGTGCCACGCCAGGCGATCAAGCCGGAGAACTGTGGCTGCACCTCCGCGAACACATGATGGCGGACCGTCGACCAGATTCCGTCGGCGCCAACCAGCGCCAGCCCCAATTCCTGCTGCCGGGTCACGCCGCGACGCTGCACCACGGTCAGTCCCTTCGCATGCGGCGTGGCGTCCTCGAACTGGCAGCCCAGCCGCAGCTCGATGTCGGGGTGGTCATTGACCTGGGCCTGCAGGGCCGCCTGTAGATCGGCACGGTGCATCACCCAATAGGGCGCCCCCGCGCGCTGCGCCGCGGCCTCGCCGAGCGGCAGCCGGGCGATCTCGCCGCCGCTGCGCGCGCTCATGATGCTGATGGCTTCCAGCGAGACGGCGCGGCCGGCCAGTCGCGGTTCGAGGCCGAGTTCGACCAGCACGCGACTGGCATTGGGCGACAATTGCACGCCGGCGCCGGCCTCCTCGAGCCGCTCGGCGCGTTCCAGCACGATAACGCGAAAGCCGTGTCCCGCCAGCGCCAGCGCCGCGGTCAGTCCGCCGATGCCGGCGCCCGCGACGAAGATCGTGCGTGAGGCCGCCACCCGCCGATCAGGCAGCGCGGTCTTTCACCACGCATTCCGGGGGGCGCGCTTCGCCGGCGGACAGGTCGGCGGCATAGCGATAGAGGGTCGAGCAATACGGGCAGATGATCTCGTTGTCGTTGCCGAGGTCGAGGAAGACGTGCGGATGATCGAACGGCGGATTGGCACCGACGCACATGAATTCCTGCGAGCCGATCTCGATGACCGATACGCCGACATCATTGTGGAAGTGCGGAACCGCATGGTCGGACATCATTTTCACCTTGGACAGCAATGGACGGATGAAATCGCGCAGCAGGCTGAAAATGCTGCGTCACCATACCGGCGGGTACAGTTGATTCCCAGGACCCCTGGCCGCTCATTTGCCCATGCAAATTCGACACAATCTTGTCGTCGGAGAAAAGCCCTTCTTTCGTCGGGGCCGTTGTGTCTTAAAAGCGGCACACCATTTTGAGACAGGTCGGGACTGGGAATCTCCGCATGACATGGTTGAGAACGGGCGCGGCTCTGGCTGGTACCGCGGTGTGCGCGGTCACCTGCGTTCTGCTTTGGCCGCATGCGCGTGACGCCGGTGCCGTGCTGGCGGCACAGGACGATCCAGCGATGCTCTCCGACCTCGAGATCAACGCTGCCCTGCGAAATAATCATGCCGTGGTCACCGAGAACATCGAGGCGGCGCTGGCGGCGAACGATCCCGATCTCGCCGCGAGCTTCGTCGATCTCGCCCGGGAGAAGAACGCGCCCGTGCCGGACGAATTGTCACGGCGGGTCGCCGATGCGGTCGCCGAGGCGAGTTCGCCGGCGCATCTGGCTCGCCGGTTCGCCAGCGGCCTCGTGACCGGAAACGCCGACGACGTCGCCAGCATGTCGGGCACGATCGCAGGCGATCTGTTCGTGTTCGGCGATATCAGGGACGTGGTGCGCGAGGGCAAGCATCTCGCCATGGGCGAGAACACCGACCATCTGGTGCTGGGCCTCGCGGCGGCGGGGCTTGCGGTGACGGCGGCGACCTATGTCTCGATCGGCGGTGTTGCGCCGGTGCGGGCCGGTCTGACGCTGGTCAAGGATGCCCGCAAGGTCGGCCGGCTGGGCGAGGGGCTGACGCAATGGGCCCGCCGTTCGGCGCGTGAAGCGGTCGATGCACCCGCGCTGGAGAATGCAATCGCATCCGGTTCGGTGCTGCGGCCCGGGCAGACGATGACGGCGATCAAAGCGTCGGTGCGAACCGAGCAGGTCGGAGGCCTGGTGCGCCTCGCCAAGGATGTCGGGCGGGTCGGCGAAAAGGCGGGCCCGCGCGGGGCGCTGGATGCGCTGGGCATCGCCGAGGGTCCGAAGGATGTCGCCCGCGCGGCGCGGCTGGCGGAATCCAAGGGAGGACAGACCCGCGCCATTCTCAAGATGCTCGGACGCGGCGCCCTGTTGCTGGCGACCGGCGCATTCAATCTCAGTCTATGGGTGTTCAGCGCGCTGCTGGCGCTGTTCGGATTGCTGTCGTCGATCAAGGCCACTACCGAGCGCCTGACCCAATCCTGGCTGCTTCGCCGCAAGGCGCGGCGGCTGCGGCGGCAGGCTGCTGCGACGCCGTCGGCCGACCTCGCGCCGCTGGCAGCGGCGCTGCCGCAAGGCTAGGTTGCGGCGCTCCGCCCGACAATTTCCCGAACCCTGGAATGACTGATGCCGAGCTTTCACAACGGCGACGTTGAAATTGCCTATCTCGACGAGGGCGAGGGCGATCCGATCCTGCTGGTGCACGGCTTCGCATCGAGCAAGACGGTGAACTGGGTCTATCCGACCTGGGTTTCCGAACTGAAGAAGAACGGCCGCCGGGTCGTTGCGCTCGACAATCGCGGCCATGGCGATTCCGCCAAGCTTTACGATACCGAGCAATATCATATCGGCATCATGGCCAGCGACGTCACCGCGCTGATGGACCATCTCGGTATCGCCCGGGCCGACATCATGGGCTATTCGCTCGGCGCGCGGATGACGGCGTGGCTCGCCTACCGGCAGCCGCAGCGGCTGCGGTCGGCGATTTTCGGCGGCATCGGCATGGGACTGATCGAGGGTGGCGGTCCCGGCGAGAGCGTGGCGCGCGCACTCGAGGCGGAGTCGCTCGACGACGTCACCGATCCGGTCGGGCGGACTTTCCGTGCTTTTGCCGACCAGACCCGTTCCGATCATCGGGCGCTGGCGGCCTGCCTGCGCGGCTCGCGGCGACTGATGACCCGGGAAGAGGCTGCCGGCATCAAGGTCCCGGTGCTGATCGCAGTCGGCACCTCGGACGAGATCGCGGGCTCGGCCGCGACACTCGGCGGCATCATCACCGATTCCGAGGTGCTCGACATCCCCAACCGCGATCACATGCGGGCGGTGGGCGACAAGGTCTACAAGGCCGGCGCGCTGGATTTTCTGTCACGGCAGAGGTGAGGGCGGCGGCCGGTCGTCGCCGGCAAAATGCCGCAGCGCCGCGATCAGCACGGCAAAGGTCGCGACCCAGGTCAGCCGGGCGCCGTAGCGATCATGCGGTCCGGAGATCACGCCGCAGACGACGGCGTTGCCGAGCAGGGCGAAAAATACCGTGCCGGCGAGCAGGGTGAGGTCGTCGAGCTGCCGGCGCCAGAGGTCGCGCGCCAGCATCGCCGCCACCAGCAGCATCGACAGCCACGCGATCGGGACATGGATCCAGTTGATCGCGGTGAAATCGAGCTGCCCGCGCTGCTGGCGGGCGGCGCGCATCGCCGCAACCTGCAACGGGATGTAGCGCGCGATGATGCCATAGGTATGGGGAAGCCAGTTGTCGGTGCCTTCGCCGGTCGCGACATGAACCAGTTGCTGCGCCGTGGCGACGATGGCCGCCTCGGCCTGCCATGCCGGATAGGCGGACAGGGAATGCAGGACGATGAAGCCCATTTCATCGTTCATCCCCTCAAACCGTCCGAGCTGGTTGAATACGCTGTGACCCCAAAGAAAGTCGTCGCCGGTGGGCGGCAGCTCATGACGATAGGGGCACAGTTTCAGGTGCTGCCGGGCGCAGTGATCATCGAGGTAGCGGGCAACGATGCCATCCTGCAGCATGCGGCCGAACGAGACGCCGTAGCCTCCCGGCGTCCAGGCGAGCTTTCCCGAGAGTGCGAAATTCGCCGCGAGCAGCATGGCGGCGCCGGCGATGATGGCCAGGCTGCCTTGCAGCAGCCCCGACGCCGGCAGGCGCGCGCGCCAAAATGGCCGCATTATCCAGCCCAGGCAGACCAGTCCGAGCAGTACCGTCAGGGTCGCGCTGTGCGTTGCCGCCGCGAATGCCGTAAAGGCGAACAGCAGCAGCCTCTCGGGCATGGCCACTTCCTCGCCATAGCGCACCAGGATGAACAGCGACAGCACCGACAGCCCGGCAAAGATGTCTGTCAGCAGCATGCTGGCGAGCCACGGCAACGCCGTTGCCACGATCAGGACGGCGCTCGTTGCCATCAGCCGCCATGGCCGCACAAGACCGAACACGCGGAGCGTCAGCTGCAGCAGCCACAGCGTCGCCAGCGCCTGGATACCCAGATTGATCCAGAAGCTGGAAGCCTCGCCTAAATGCAAATAAAGGCCGAACACGGTCGAACGGCTGGGAACGAGATAGCCTTCATACCACCGCGCCAGGTATCCGCCGGTATCCCACTGGAGCAGCGGATATCCGTTCCACAGTGCTGGCGCCAACAAGATGAGGGGAATGGCAATCGCCAACGTCCGAATCCAGGCGGAATCGGCCACGCGAGCCCGTAGAACGGGCGTATCGATGCTGGTTTGCCCCATTTTCCGACTACCATGCCCGGATTGGGCATGACGCGGAAATCGGCAAATAGTTGGATGATGGCGCGCAGGCGTGCTGTCGCTATGCGCCAAGCGCCGCCGGTCCGACAGGCAGCGACTTACGTTCCGACAAATCCACCCCATATTGGGGCCTTGCCCCGAGGAGACGACCCATGGAAATCAAGCGAAACGGTTCTCGGCCTTCCGGCAAAGGCCCGTCGGATTATTTCACCGGCGCGGTTCGCCTCGATCCGCTGATCGAAGCACCGGAGCCTGGCCGGGTTCGCGGCGCCAGCGTCACCTTCGAACCGGGCGCGCGCACCGCATGGCATACTCATCCGCTCGGACAGACGCTGATTGTCACGGCTGGATGCGGTTGGGCGCAGCGCGAGGGTGGAGCGGTCGAGGAAATCCGGCCCGGTGACGTGGTCTGGTTCTCGCCCGATGAGAAGCATTGGCACGGCGCGACCGCCACCACGGGCATGACGCACATCGCCATCCAGGAGGCGCTGAACGGCAGTGCGGTCAGCTGGCTGGAAAAGGTCAGCGACGAGCAATTCCGGCGCTGACCGGGGGTCCTGAAGGGGTGGGACAGCCGCCGCCGGGGTATGCTATGATCGGGTCCAGGATCCGTGATTTTACGAGAGCCGCGAATGGCCATGCATAACGCCAATCCACAGTCAAACCGGCTTGCATCGCTCGACCCGATCTGGGACCGGGTGCGCAGCGAGGCCGAAGACATCGTCCGCCGTGAGCCCGAGCTCGCGAGCTTCATCTATTCGACCGTGTTGCATCACGATCGGTTGGAGGCCTCGGTGGTGCATCGCATTGCCGGGCGGCTCGACCATTCGGCGCTGTCGGGCGATCTGATCCGGCAGACCTTTGATGAGGCGCTGCGCGACAGCCCTGATATCGGCAACGCCTTCCGTGCCGACCTTGTCGCGGTATACGACCGCGATCCCGCGACCTCGCGCTTCATCGACCCGCTGCTCTATTTCAAGGGTTTCCATGCCCTGCAGACACATCGGCTGGCGCACTGGCTCTATCTCAAGGGCCGCAAGGATTTCGCCTATTACCTGCAGAGTCGCTCCTCGTCGGTATTCCAGACCGACATCAATCCGGCGGCCCGGATCGGCCGCGGCATCTTCCTCGATCATGCCACCGGCTTTGTGTGCGGCGAGACCGCCGTCGTCGATGACGACGTTTCGATCCTGCACGGTGTCACGCTGGGCGGTACCGGCAAGGAAAACGAGGATCGCCATCCCAAGATCCGGCACGGCGTCATGATCGGTGCGGGCGCGAAGATCCTCGGCAATATCGAGATCGGTCATTGCGCGCGCATCGCCGCCGGTTCGGTGGTGGTCAAGCCGGTCCCCAACAATGTGACAGTGGCGGGGGTGCCCGCCAAGATCGTCGGCGAGGCCGGTTGCGCCGAGCCGTCCCGCACCATGGATCAGATGCTCAACGCGATCGGACTTTGACGCCGTGAGGCCCGGACTATTCTGAACATTCCGGGCCGGCGGTTCGTCTGGTCTCGTCGCAAGGACTTCTGGAATCTGAAAGCTTATTGGAGATCGCCGTGGACGTGCAGGAAGTCAGGAAACTCGACGCCTATCTCAAGCGTCTGTTCGGCAATCCCAAGATCCGGGTGGTGCCGCGGCCGAAAAAGGATGACTCGGCGGAGGTGTATATCGGCGAGGAGTTCATCGGCGTGCTGTTCGTCGACGACGAGGATGACGACCGTTCATTCCAGTTCCAGATGGCCATCCTCGAGGACGATCTGGTGGAGCAGGGCTGACACGCGGATTCGCGGATCAATCATCGTCCCGGACGGACGCGTCGCCATCATTTGCCCGGCCCGTGCAATTGCAGCGTCAGCCGGGACATCGCATCGGCGACCTCGCGCCAATGCGCCAGCCAACTGCGCGGAAAGCGAAACGTCAGATCGGCGCCGTCGATGCGGCGCATGCTGAGACACATGCCGGGGGTCGCCGCCTCGCGGGTGCAGCGGGCGGCGAGTTCGGGGTCGTCTGCAAGAAACAGATCTTCGCCGGCATAGGGCGTGCCGTCGCGAAACGCGCGCATCGTCAACCCGTCCCGGGCCGGACTCTCGCTCGGCTCCAGATAGCGCGGATAGATGGTGCGAACCAGCGCCTCTGGCGCCAATACGTCATGATGTACGGCGATGGAGAGGAAGATGCGGTCGATCGGCTCGAGCGTCGCTGGCACCCGATCGGCTGCCGCGCGTTCCGGCGGCTGCGGTGGCTCCAGCGATGGATAGAGCAGATCGAGATCGACCCGCTCCTGCGGCCCGGAATGGCGCTGGATCTTCATGCGGATCGCCTGGGTCGGCACGTTGAACAGGGTGTTTCCAACGCTCACTGGCAGCTGCCCTGGATGGTCCGGAAGCTCCGCGCCTCTCCAACTCGGCCACAGCAGGTAGGCCACGAGTACGATCGCGCCGGCGGCGAGGGCGCCGCCCAGCCACAATGGAACCAGGTGGTTGCGGGAACGCCGGCGCGAGCCGCGCGCGGGGTGGCGGATGGTCGAAAGAACTGTCATGAACGCCGTATGGTGGAATGACCGCGTTTGGCCGAATCAGCTTGGCAATATGCCACGCGGCAGGGCATCGACGCATGATTTCCGCCGCCGGCCACGCTGCAGAGTCCTGTGTCGCCCGTGGAGCCCCTGTGGCGGCATTAACCCTTTCTTAAGGATGAAGTGGCGGCGGCCGGGCAATTCTGCGAAGCAGCATCCCTTGCTGCCGGTCGCGGGATATCCGATGTCGCCAGATTCGTTGAGCTCGTTGCTTTCCCTTTGCATCGGTTTCGCGCTGGCGGGCGCGCTGGCCAGCGGATATCAGGCGCTGCTGCAGCGTCCGGCCGGTTTCGCGCTGTTGCAGGAGGGCGTGGCAGCGAGGACGTTGGCCGCGGTGCCGTTCCTGGTCTTCGCAGCGCCCTTCATCATCATGCGCAATACCCTGCGCGGGGCCCGGATCGAACGCCGTCGCTTCGAGTTCGTGATGATGGCGACCATCCTGGCGGGGTTCTGGAGCCTGATGTCGGGAACGTTTTTCGTGATGACGTTGCGCGCCGCCGGCGTGCTGGCCTGAAAAGCCTGCTGACACAAGCCGATTTGCAGACGCGGCCTGTCAGCCGCCTTGCTTGAAACCGCTCCAGCCGCCATGCCAAGGTCGCTTCCAAACCGCAAAGGACAGCGCATGGCAATCTACGAACTGGATGGGCAGGCTCCGGAAACGCCTGCCGACGGCAGCCATTTCATCGCCGAGACGGCGACGGTGATCGGCAAGGTCCGCCTGCTGCGATCGGCAAGCGTGTGGTTCGGCGCGGTGCTGCGCGGGGACAATGAGTGGATCGAGGTCGGTGAGAACTCCAATGTGCAGGACAACTCGACCTGCCACACTGACAAGGGCTTTCCCCTGACCATCGGCAAAGGCTGCACCGTCGGTCACAATGTCATCCTGCACGGCTGCACCATCGAGGACGGGGCGCTGGTCGGAATGGGCTCGATCGTCATGAACGGCGCGCGGATCGGTCGCAACAGCATCGTCGGCGCCGGATCGGTGATCACGGAAGGCAAGGTTTACCCCGAACATTCCCTGATCATGGGAGCGCCGGCGCGGGTGGTGCGCACGCTCGACGCCAGTCAGGCCGCACGGATAACGGGGCCCGCATTGTTTTATGTCGCCAACGGACCGCGCTTTACGAAAGGCCTGAAAAGGGTCGGCTGAGTCCAGCCGTTCAGCACGCAGCCGACGCCGACGCCGACGGAGCCATCCGTCGAACCCGCCTCATGTCCCCTCGGCCTCATTCGCCTCGGCTGCCCCGGCGACCTGTTCATGGCCCGCGGCCCACAGCGAATGCGCTTCGCTGCCATCCTGATACGGATTGCCTGCCGCCGGGATGTTCTCGCGCGCGGCGCGCTGGCCCTGCTCGAATAAATCAGCATCGGTCATGATGATTTTCCTCGCCCGACGGACTGCTACGGCTGGATGCCGCGCGATTTCGGATTGTCCGTGCCCGTGCTCAATTCGCGATCAGAACCTTGTGTTCCACGGGAGGCGCGTTGCCGCATTGCGGCCAAGGCGTGCGAGGTCAGCGGCTGCCGCGGTCGTCCCCGGTGCTGCGTTTGAAAACCCGGCCGAAAAAGCCGGTAATGCTTCGCCAGGTGGTCGCGAAGATGGCGACCCCGGATGCCACCACGGCAACGATGCCCTGGAACAGGATGCTGCCGCTGCCGGGATCGAGATACGCGGCCGCATCGGAGACGCCGGCAATGGTGAAATTCACCAGCGCAAACGACAGCAGCAGATATTTGACGGAGCGATTCACCTGTGAATTATCCCTGTGGTTTCGCTGAGGGTCAATAATAGCCTTGGCGAGGGTTTGTGAATATAAGCAAATTTGATTTCCGCAACAGGTTTTGGGTGCTAAGGGCCGGGGTGTCCGCCGTCGCCGGACCTTGAACAACCGAACAATGTCGAACCGATGACCATCGTCCGCAACCAGGGATCGTTTCGCGACCCGTCCGGATATGTCGCGCACTTCGACGGCAGGATCTTCAGGATCCTGCGCGAAGATGCTTTCAGGTCGTTCGAACGGCTGAGTTCCTCGGGCCTGCTTGGGGAACTCGTGGCGAAAAAATGGCTGATTCCGACCAGCGCTTCGGCCGAACCGGCCCTGCAGACGCTTTCGCCGCATGTCCTGGAGCATGAACCCCTCGGTTTCATTTCCTACCCCTATGAGTGGCCGTTCGAACTGTTGAAACGCGCGGCGCTGTTTCATCTCGATCTGCATCTGCTGGCGCTGCAATCCGGCTTCACGCTGTCGGATGCCACCGCCTACAATGTGCAGTTTCTCGGTACCCGGCCGATCTTCATCGATCCGCTGTCGCTGGTGCCGTATCACGAGGGGGATTTCTGGTTCGGCCAACGCCAGTTCGCCGAGCAGTTCCTCAACCCACTGCTGCTCACCTCGCTGCTGAAGATCCCGTTCAATGCCTGGTACCGCGGCACGATCGAAGGGATATCGTCCGACGACCTCGCCCGCCTGCTGCAGCCCAAGCACAAGCTGTCCTGGCGCATCTGGCTCGAGGTTCTGGCCCCGGTCCGGCTGCACCGATCGGCGCAGGCCAATCCCACCAAGGTTTCCGCCGCGGCCAAGCGGAAACTGCCGCTGACGGCGCTTCAGTTCATGTTGCGCAATCTCAAAAGCTGGATCGGCGGATTGCGCGATCCGTTTGCCGGGCGTGCCACCACCTGGAGCAGCTACGAGGCCGAAAATTCCTACCTGCCGGAAGAGGAACGGCGCAAGCAGGCCTTCGTGTCGGATTTCATCGCGCGGTCGCGGCCGCAGGTGGTCTGGGATCTCGGCTGCAACACCGGGCTGTACAGCGAAACCGCGCTGCGCGCCGGCGCGCAACATGTGATCGGATTTGACAGCGACCACGGCGCGCTCAGCCGTGCCGTGCACCGCTCCACTCACGGCAATCTCAACTTCCTGCCATTGCAGATGGATGCGTGCAATCCCAGCCCCAGCCAGGGATGGCACCAGCGGGAACGCGCCGGGCTGAATTCCCGAAGCAAGCCGGACGCCGTGCTGGGGCTCGCGCTCGAGCACCATATCGCGATCGGGCGCAACGTTCCGCTTCCGATGTTCCTGGACTGGCTGGTTGAACTGGCGGACTGCGGCGTGGTGGAGTTCGTGCCGAAGAGCGATCCCGACCTGCAGCGCCTGTTGAGCGTTCGCAAGGACGATTTCGACCAATACTCGCAAGCCGAATTCGAGCGCGAACTGGCCAAACGGGCGGCAATTAGAAAAACCGAAGTGGTGTCACTGTCGGGCCGGACGCTCTATGTCTACGCAAAGGGCCCGTCGCGTGCGCAGGACATTTGAGCTTGTGCTGTCGATCGTGGTGCTCGCCATGTTCTCCGGCGTCGCCTTTCTCGATTTCTACCGCGTCAATGCCGATAGCCTGATGGGGCCGTCCCGCACGCTTCGCGTCTATTTCGGCGTGCTGGCGATTGCGATCGCCGCCGCGCTGGTGGCGAAGGCGCTGTTTCGGCGGGTGCCGATGGCGAGGCTGCTGCTGGTCGCCGCGGCCATCGCGTTCATGGTGTTTTCGTTCGACGGGGTGAAACGGCTGCTTTCGCATGACGCGATCAGAAATCTGGTCGGGGCCGAGCACTTCCCCGGCTTTCTGCTCGGATGTTGGGCGTTGGCAACCATTCTCGTCGCCGTGCTGGTCGCTGCTCTCTCGCGCAAGCCGATCTTCCTGCCAACGATGGCGGCCGTCGGCCTGATCTACATCCTGCCGCCTGCCATGAGCCTGGCGCGGATGCGCCCGCATCCCGTCGACGCGATTGCCAGCAGCCCGCTCGAGCTGACCGCCCGCCGACATCCCGACGTCTACTGGATCGTGCTCGATGGCTATCCGCGGGCGGACGTCCTGCGGGAATTCTTCGAGTTCGACAATGCGCGCTTCGTCGACAGCCTGAAGTCCCTCGATTTCACCGTCTACGATCGGGCCAAAGCGAGCTTTCCCGAGACGATCTTCTCGATTTCGAGCACGCTGTCGCGCGCCGTTCTCGTCAGCGGCACCGGATCCTCGATCCGGATGCCACCACTTGCAGCGCTCTATCCGGTCGTCCGCGGGCGCAACATCGTGGTCAACACCTTGCACGCGATGGGATATCGCTACATCCATTTCCAGAACGGCTATGACAGCCTGACCCAGTGCGCCGTCGAGACCGATATCTGCATCAAGGGAAACGTGCGCCCCGACAGCGGCGTGCTTCACCTCGACGAATTCGACGTCACCATCCTGTCCCGGACGCCGTTGATCGAGGCGATGACGGCCTTCAAGGACGTGGCGGCCTCATTCGTCAGGATGGACCAGATCGAGGAGTCCGCCTTCGTGCGCGGCGCGGTGCGTGATCTGACCGAGAAGCTGCCCGCGATTCAGGGATACGGCAGACCGTTCTTCCTGTACGGCCACGTGCTGGCGCCGCACCCGCCGATCCGGTTCAGGCGCGATTGTTCGATCCGGCCGTCCGCGCCGGATCTCCTGGCCTGGGACCCGAACGAAAAGCCGGCCTTCCTGGAGCAGCTCATGTGCGTGAACGACGAGGCGGTCGCGCTCGTTCAGGCCATCGTGCGCAGCGACCCCGACGCGATCATCGCGCTGCAATCGGACCATGGCACGGCATTTCGCGGTCAATTCCAAAAGCCGTTCGATGCATGGGATCGCCAGGACGTGAAAGAGCGGTTCGGCGCCCTCAATGCGATCCGCATGCCCGCGCCTTGCGCCCGTCAGTCGGAAGGATCTGTCGACCTCGTCAACACCTTCTCCCGCGTGCTCAATTGCATTGCGGACGCAAGCCTTCCGGACCAGCCATCCAGGCAGTTCGTCGTTTCCCATTCCGGCGACATGCGGGATGTTCACGAATACACATCGGACTTCTGACCCGCCGGTGACCCGATCGCTTCGCGATTCGGCGAAGCTCAGCCCGGCGTCCTCGTCGACCTGCGCTGCGCGCCCCTGGCGGTGCGCGACCTCGAATGGGTCCTTCGCGCCGGTGCCGACGCCGAACTCGCGGCCTCGGAACGCGCACTAGCGAACGACTGCCGCAGACCGTCGATGGCGCCGGTCAGTTCTCCGACCTGGTCGGACAATCGCTTGGTGTCGCTCTGCTGCGCGGCCAGCAGCCGCTTGACCGTCTGCAGCTGATCCTGAACCACCTGGAGCTGATCGATCAAATCCTGTTGCGAGGTCTCCAGCGCCTTGGTCTTTTCGACCAGCTGTTCGGAGGCCTGCGCCGCCCGAACCTGGGCCTGGCGGGTCGCCACCACGCGATCCGGCTCGGGCGAGGCGCCCGTGGACAGCCGCCATAGGGCGATCGATCCGGCCGCCACCAAGAGTAAGACGAGCGCGACCGCCGTCAGCGCGATCGGCTGCGAGCCGATGCGGGCGATGCTGCTCGTCCTGGCTTGGACCGGCTGGGCGTTGACCATATCCCTCAAAGCGCAACAGAAAGCGAAAGTTCCTAGCCCGTTGCATACCACGGATTCGGCCGGCGGTATCCAGCCGCGGGCGGGCGCAATTCAGGAATAAGCGGCATCATGGCCGGAAGTGCTGCAACGATGGAAGGACTAAGCCGAGGAACCTGCTGGCATCGCCAGATCCTGCTCATGGATGGTCGGCGCGGCGTCACTCGGCGCGTCGGTGGTCGGTACCGCCAGTATAGCGCGGGGGGTCAGCGTGGCGGCAACGCTTCGCTTCTTGATCACCTGACGGAAGTCCATCGCAAGGCCGTCATAATAGCCGGCCAGCACCTCATAGATGGCCCGCTCGGGGCCTGCCATGGCGCTCGCCGACGCCTTGCAGCGCGCTGCCTTGTTCTCGTATTTCTCCGCCTTGGTCATCAGATCCGTCAACATGGGGCACCCAACGCAACGATACGCAACCTTTGATAGTAACCTGAGCATCGGGTTTGGTTCAAAAGCATGGCGAGGTTGGGGAATTCATTGGGACGGCCGTCGCCAGCCCGTCGTCAGCCAGGCCGGGTTTCGCGGCTATTGTGACGGCGAAGTCGATCCGGCCGGGCCGGACCCGTCGCCGAATTGCACCGGCACACCCTTCTTGACCGAAGCTGCCAGGGCGAGGGCGTCCCAATTCGTCAGCCTGACGCAGCCATGCGATTCCGATTTGCTCACCCGTGAGGGGTCCGGGGTGCCATGGATGCCGTAGCCTTCGGCCGAAAGCCCGATCCAGACCAGGCCGACGGGATTGTTGGGCCCGGGTCCGATCTCGAACGGCTTTTGGCTCTTGATCCCCTTGAAGCGGTATTTGGGATTGTAGCGATAATGCGGATTGCGATCGATCGAGACGATCTTCAACGTGCCGGTGGGGGAAGGCTTCTCCTCGCTGCCGACCGTGGCGGGATAGAACGCCACCAATTGGCCCGACTGCGCATAGGCGCTCACCGTTTGCCGGTTGCCGTCGACTTCGATCCTGGTCACCGGCTGCTGGCCGTTATCGACGAGGACATTGGGGACGACAATCGTCTGGCCGGGATGATCGAGGCCGATGCTGGGATTGAGCTGGGCCAGGAGAGGCTCGCTGACATGGAATTTCTCGGCGAGGGCCTCCTTGGCGTTCCGATAGCCGACCCATTTCATGCCCTGCATCTGCTCCATCTTGGCTGGGACATTCGCGGTGAAGGGGCCGTTGAGGTCGGCCTCGGTCAGGACATAGGTGGTGAGAATGGGGCGGGTGTCCGCGGCAAGGGCGGCCACGATCTGCTTGCCGAGCGGAGAGGGCGCCGGCAGCGCATGCGCCTCGGCATAGGCCGCCAGCGCCTTCTTGACGTTCTCGCCCAGCCGTCCGTCGATCTGCCCCGGTGAAAAATGGGCCCGGTCCAGCAGAACCTCGATCTTGACCAGCAGCGGCGAAGCCCGATCGCCGCGGGGCAAGCTGTCGGAAAACGTTGCGGACTCGATGGCGTGTTGATCCAGCCGAGGTGCCGCATCAGCCGCCGACATGCTCAACGCAAGCATCAGGACAACGAGACGGCGGGCCATCACAGGGAATCCGAAGCAAGCAGGCCCCGAGGAATTCTCGGGGCCTCTGCCGTGTCTAGTCGCGCTCGTGAATGACGGTCTTGCTGCGCGTCCCGTCATCATGGTCCTTCTTGATGATGGTGGTGCGCTCGGACGGCTCGCGCTCCCTGATCACGGTTCGCTCCCGGTCACGGTCGGGGTGACCATCGCCGACGGTAACGCCGGCGCCGACGGGTCCGACATGAACCCCGACTTCATCGGCCAGCGCCGGCGTGGCAAGCGCCGCGACGGCCGCAACAATCAACAAACGCTTCATGGCAATCCTCCTGTTCAACCTACGCCACAACGAACTCGGGACGGTTGCCAAAAGTTCCCGCAGGATCGGGCAGGGCGGCAGTTCCACGGCACCGCGGTGGCCCTGCGGCGAGCCCCCGGTGCTGTGGATTCCGTGGACAACCACAATCGCCATGAAACTGCGCTCGTGGCGCCACGTTCTGTTTTCATAGGATGACCAGATCGATCAAGGATCAACAGCATGACCTTGCACTTCCTGCCGCCGGTTCCGGATGCCTACGATGCCGCTGTCGAAGAGGCGATTGCGACCTGCAATGGCGATCTTCGCGGAGCCCTGAAGGCCCTAATCATTGCCAACGAGTTTCTGGAGCGGGATCTGCAGAGGGCGCTGGCATCATGTGCCGCGCCTTCGATTGCCCCCGACGGGAGCACGACGTTGCCGCAGGTCCAGGGCGTCGAGCCCGCTTTGGGCTGACGGCGCCCCTGCAGGCGGGATTTGCCGGCCTCGGCGTCAGGCGGCCGTGTTCAGCGCCGGCATCGCCTTGCGGGACGCCAGGACGTGGCCCAGCCTGTTGATGGGCCGCTCGAAATATTCCCAGCTCAGGAGCGACAACGCCAGGACCACGGCGATGGAGGCGACGCGGATGGGTTCCTCCGACCAGACCGGATGATTCCCCGGAATCTTGCTCACGACGGCCGACGCGACCAGAAACACCAGGGGATGGATCAGGTAGATCGAATAGGATGCGTCGCCCAGCCTGATCGCCGGCTTCTGCCACCATGACGGTTCGACCGGGTTCAGATTGGCAAAGGCGCAAATGAGAAAGAACAGCGCCACCGGGAACCAGGTCGCGGTCGGCAGCGTCACGACATAGCCGAGAAACGCGCTGCCCACGACGAAGGGCAGCAGGAAACCGAATCGCGCGACCCTGTCCCGCATCATGAACGCCAAGGCGCCCGCCAGAAACTCGCCATGGTGACTGGCGAGCGTTGCCATGTACCAGGGCAGGTCGAGCAGGTGATATGCCAATGTCGAGGCCGCAAGAAACAGTGCGAGCCCGGTCAGGCCGGCCCACGGGACCAGCACGGCGGCTATGGCGTAGAAGGCGATCTCATGCTGCAGGCTCCAGCCGACATCGTAAAACGGATAGGCCTCGGTTGGCAGCAGCGACATCGAATAGAGGAAGAAACCGGCGGTCTCCCGCGGCTGAAATCCTCGCCACAGCCAGGCGGTGACGGCAAACATCGTCAACGTGACGAGCCAGAGCGGGTAAAGCCGGAACACCCGCTTGATCAGGAACGGAACCGGGTTGAACGTGCCCCGGCCGGCGACCAGGCAGATCACGAACCCGCTGATCGCAAAGAACAGATCGACCGCGACCCACCCGTAATGGCTGAGGCCCGGGATCGGGTAGGCGGTGTCCTTGGGGAACCGGGTGAGGGCGACCCAGGAATGAAAATAGACGATGCTGAGCGCCGCGACGGCCCGGGCGACCTGGATTCCGACTTGCTTGTCCCGGCTTCCTGACCCGCCGATTCTGATGTTCTGTTGATGGGGCATCCGGCGCCGTTGAAATTGCACGCCATCCCTTACACCGGCAACGCCCCGGGCAACAAGTTCCCCGGACTACCTCGCCTCTCCCTCATGACGGCGCCGCGTCCCCGAAATATCGAAAACAACCCCATGCAAAGTAGGCCGACGACGGAGCGACGGGACGAGACCTGACAAGCCGCCTTGACCCGACCGGCATCGATCGACGTCCGGCCGATAGCTCGGGCTTGACGCTCACGCCACCAGAGCCGCCTTGTCGACGATGTCGCGGGCCTCCTCTTGCGTCTGCCCATCTTCGCAGTCGTTCACGGTAAGACCGCAATTTGTGCACCAACAGGCTCACCGATCAGGCGCATTCTCGCCGGGGAGTCGCAGGGCCGCGATGATGCCGAGGAGGGCGGCTGCAGCGACCAGGCCCATCACCGCCGGCAGGCCGCCGAGTGGGTAGACCAGTGCGCCGGCGCTCACCCCCAGGCTGCCTCCCAGGAAGGTGCAGGCGTTGATCAGGCCGGAGCTCTGACCCTCCGCACCGGCGGGCAGAGCGCCGAGCGCCAGCCGCGGCGCCGTCGCATAGGGCACTGCAAGCCCGGCGCCGAGCAGCAGGAGCCCGGCCAAGAGAAGGCCCTTACTCCCGCCGGGCGCTGCCGCCCCGATCAGCAGGGCCGCGACCACCACGGCGCCGAGTGCGGCGGCGATCGCCTTGGCGGGCGCATGGCGCCGGACCAGAGCAGGTGCCAACCTGGCCAGAACGAACAGGCCGGCACTCATCGGCACCAGCATCAGGCCGGTTTCGACGGGAGTCAGCCGCAAGCCCGTCGCGCCTTGTGCGTAGATGTTGAAAAACAGCAGCGTTGGCAGGATGCAGAACATGGCGACGGCCGCGATCAGCACCGAGCGGGTGAAAATCGGCGAGGCCGTCGCAGCCGCGAGGTCCACGAACGGCTCGGAGCGGCGGCGCTCCGTTCGAATGAACAGCACAAACAGCGCACCGGCGCCCACCAGGGGTAGCCAGAAGTCGCGGGGATTTTGCAAGGCGCTGCCGAACCCCTGCAGCGCAAGGCTGATGGCGAGCATGCTGCCGGCGAGCAGCAGGAAGCCAACCGCGTCGAAACGGCGCGTCGTTCTCGCACCCGGCACCGGGCTCGAGCGGCCCGTGGCTAACAACCCGAGCGCGGAGGCGAGCAGCAAGGCGGCAGTGCACCAGAACACCGGACGCCAGCCGATGATATGCGTCACGGCGCCCCCGAGCAGCGGCCCCAGGCTGAAGCCGAGCATCAGGGCACCTGCCCAGGCGCTGAGCGCGGCAGCCCGACGCTGCGGACCGGCGCTCTGCCCACTGGCCGCGAGGGTGGCGGGCACCGCCAAGGCGGCGCCCAGTCCCTGCATGGTTCGACCGAGGAGCAGCGAAGCCGGTCCGCTTGCGAGGGCGATCATGGCCGAGGCGGCAGCGAACAGCACAAGCCCGGCAAGCGCCACAACGCGAGCGCCAAACCGGTCGGAGGTGCTCCCGCCCAGGATGATGCAGGATGCCGAAGCAAGCAGGTAGGCGTTGACCGCCCAGGTCACCGTGCTTTCATGAAGGCCGAGCTCGATGCGCATGGTCGGCAGCGCCGCCATGATGGCCGTGCCATTGATGCCGACGGCCAGCATGCCGAGGCAGCAGGACCCTATTGCCAGGGACTCCGAAGTCCGGCGTGTCGTGTTCATCTGACCCGCCAAAGCTGAACCTGTGCATGGGCATGCCGCGCGGTTGAGATTGCACGCCATCATCCACGTCGGCAACGCCCGGCCGACATGTTCCCCGGATTTTCGCCGTCCACCTCTTACTCGACGGCGCCGACCTCTCGCAGGAACTTGAGGTAATCCGCACAGGCCCGATCCTTGTTGTCGTCGAAATCGGACGCCATTTCGTTGGCAATCTTGACAACCAGCCGGGTGACGGCGGGCCGCAGATCCTGTTGCCGATAGTCCGTGTCCCCGAGACGGCCAATAGCGGCGAGTGTGGCCTTGAATATCCCGTCCGCATCGTCGACACCCAGACGATCGGCGATGCGAAGCAGCGCCGTTGGTATCACTTTGGTACCGCAGATGGCGGCTGCGATCGGAGCGCCGGTGGCGATGGCCACAAAACTCTGCTCATTTGAAGGCAGCTCAGCCTCTGCCAACCCTGGCGCCGGTATCAGAGCGAGGGCGAAACCAGCCGTTATCAGATCTACTCTCATCGGCGAGGCTCTCTGCCGGATCTCTCAGGCCGAATCTCAGTTTGGTGTCATCTTCGTCTTCTTCATATTCAATCGCGCGCGTGGCTTGTCTCCGAATTGGCAGGTCGACTGAGGCAGCCTTGTTTGATGCAGCACGATGTAAGCTACATGGTGCTGCCACACTGCCTTCGGTGCCTAACCCTGCACACCAGCACGCGGGTGGGCCGAGGCTTTTGCCTCGGCGGTCACCAAGTCAAAGTCACGGCGCACTCCAGCAATATCGAAGCTATATTCAGGGCCGACAATCCCCAGCAACAAGACAGGCACGCGTAGACAAGTCGACACGCCGGATCTATGCGCGGGCGATTGATCCTGGACGCTTATGCCGGTTTCTTCGCGTAGATCATGCACCAACCCTGGGGCGAGACCGTCCCATCGACGGACTTGCAGGACGACGGTGCTTCAAAATGCATGCAATTATCGCAGTGTTGCTCGCCTTTGGGTGTATCCTGATACTTGACGACCTGCTGTGATACTTTGGCAGCCAAAGCGGGGGTCGGGGCGCCCACGATCATTGCGGCACCAATCGACGTGCCGGCTGCCCCAGCAGCGATGGTCAACATACGTCGCCTGGAAATTTCCCGGGGGTCTGTCATCTATGCTCTCCTAGCGCATGAGAATCCTTGCTCAGCGATCATTCGATAACGGCGCACGTCCAGTACGCCGTTAGACCTCGTAGTCTTCAGTTTGGCGGCCTGAGAGATGAGTTGGATGGCCGTGCAGACACGCTCTTTCGAACTATTCTAAGTAACGCTATCTTCGAGAGCTTGTTCCCCGGCCACATCGCGAATTTGGCAACGCCGGCGGCACGATGTTTCGATCATCCATGCCTCCCATTATTGCAGTTTTTGCATATCGGCGTTTCCCGCAGCGGCAGGAATTTTTAAGTGAGAAAATCGCTGGCTAAAGCGTAGCTGACGGCGAATGGCAAGCCGGCAGCAAGGGCGGATGTCATTTTGCGGATCGCCGCAAGCGCGGCACAACGGGACGGGTACTATAGGCGCATCGCCTTTACCCAGCGGGTGCCGTTCTTGCCGCCCTGACATCGAAGCCTAAAACTTGGACCATTCATCAGCGTTAACTTTGCCGCCGTCGCTTGCTTGATCCTTCTCATAACATCCTCGGGACCGGAGATCGAACCCTCTGCTACCACGTCTCCCGGTTCGGACTGGACCGTCAGCCAATAGTAAACCGTCGCGACCTCATCGCCATCAATGACTATCATCCCGTCGCCGCTTAATTCATTTGTGAACATAAGAACTTTCGGAAGTGATGCTGCAAGAAAGGGAAATGCCGAGACTCAAATACTGTTCCCAAACTGGGCGACCCAAACAGTTGTTCGTCAATTAAATCGTGCCAAATGGTGCGCGTGCTCACGGTCAGGCTGAACGGATCGGCCGGAATACCGCACAAAGTGAAGCTTTCCGTGGATGCGCCAACAATCTTCAGTGACGAAGCAGCGACGGTATGGTTCGGATTGCCCGGTGCGCATTTGCCTTGTTCTGTGAAAGTCATCTACAAGTTCGAAGGCAGAATGAATTGGAGAGGAAATGTCCGACACTGCTTATGCATTAACGGGCTTCGTCGCATGGACGCTTCTTCTGCTAGTCGTGATGGAAACCATTCGAACCTATCTTGTCATCACCGGAGAGGTCGCGGCCAATGCCTTCATGCCGGACAACTCTGGACTATCGCCCTTTATGCAGCGCCTCGCCCGTGCCCATGCTAATTGTATCGAAGGTCTGCCAGTTTTCGGTGGCTTGATGGCGATTGCGATCATGACATCGAAGACAGCGATCACGGACCCGCTGGCGTTGTGGCTGCTTGGCGCAAGGTTCGTGCAGTCGATCATCCACCTTATCTCGACCAGCCCGATAGCAGTTAGTTTGCGCTTTACCGCTTTCGCCGTTCAGATGGCGATCGCTGTCTTTTGGTCATGGAATATGTTGGTCTAAACGTTCGGTGTATGCATGAAAGCCTGAACCCAAGGACGTGATTGAGGACACAACCACCTGAAATCAATCTCGGAAAAAGAGGCCCGGATGTTTCCGGGCCTCAGAACTCGCGCCTCTATTCGATCGTCGTCGGCGCGGGCGAGCAGAGACGGCGGGACGGTGAGGCCGAGTGCCTTGCGGTCTTCAGATTGAGCACGAGTTCGTAGAGTGTCGGTTGCAGCACGGGCATTTCGGCCGGCTCTGGCGGTGCAACAGCGTGCGTGCGCACGCCGAAATCATTCGATCACCTGATCGGCGCGCTGAAGAATCGATTCGGGAATGGTGAGGCCGAGCGCTCTTGCGGTCTTGAGATTGATCACAAGTTCGAACTTGGTCGGGTATTGCACGGGTAGGTCAGCGACCTTGGCGCCCCGGAGGATGCGATCTGCATAGGCAGCTCCCTGCCGAAACTGGTCGACTTGATCGAGCCCGTACGAAATCAGCCCGCCAGCCCTAGGGTAGTATGCGAAGGCGTAAACCGCAGGCACCCGGTGACGTGCTGCCAGTTCGATGATAAGCCCGCTATTCACAAAGGTGACCGCCGTCGGCGCGACGATGAGGCCACTATTTGGCTCGGCCGCAAGCGCGCTCATCGAATGCTCGATATCGGCGGCGGTTTGCACACCCAGCGCCGTCAACCTCATGTTCAGCGAAGGGGCGGCGGCCTCAGCCGCTTTCAGGAAGCCGAGATTGGCGGCTCCGCCGGGATGCAGCATGAACCCGGCGTGCTTGAGCTGCGGCGCGATCTCCTTGAGTGTCTCCAGCCATTTGCTTCCCATCGACGGTTCGTTGGTGGCAAAGCCGGTGACGTTGTCGGTCGGCCGCGCGAAGTTCGTAACCAGGCCGCTGCCGATTGGATCACCGACACCGATAAACAGCAGGGGCACCGTTCGCACCTCCGCCTGCAGGGTGGTCGCGACAAGATTGGAGTTGGCTACCATCAGGTCTGGTTTTTGCCGCATCAACTCCCCGGCCAGTGCCCGTATCTGGTCGCGATCATCGATGGCATATCGGATATCGATTGCGATATTGCGGCCTTGCGTCCAACCCAGCTTCTGCATTTGCTGTCGGAATGCGGCAACGAGTGACTGAGCGACCGGATCGCTCTCCTTGAACGCCATCACCATGCCGATCCGGGACATTGCAGGTCGCTGCGCGCCCGCGGCGAGCGGCCAGAGACTGGCAACCGCGCTCGCGGCGCCGCCCGTCAGTAACTCCCGCCGCCTCACCCGACCCCCTCATCCACGATGATGAGACCACATTATCGCATGATGTCACGCACGTCGCTGGGAAACTGTTGCATCGCAGCTAAGACAACCTGCGTCGAGCGATGGTCTTGCTCCCAACCAGCGTCGCTATGCAACCGAAGGTGCCTGAACGATGCGGAGAAACGGGACTTACCTCGAAACCCCAGGCACGCAGCATCGCTGCCGGATCACTTCCGCCTGGCCCGAGCGCAATGCAGGCAAGGGTGCGTCCACCTGGTCCGCAGCGAATGCCGCGTCTTCCCATTCAAAAAAGTTGCGGCCAGCCTTTGGGGGAAGGCTGGCCGCGCGCGATCCGGTCTGGGACGGGGAGGGGTGGGGATGTGACCGGGTCGCGTGTCCTGTTTCCTCGTGTGTTCTAGTGCGAGCTTGCCGTGGCGACCGCGGGGTGACCTTCACCGAGCGCGACCCAGACGTTGGGATCGCTTTGCGATTGCCGCTTGACAAAGCGGTAACCGGTCTCGGTCCAGGCCACGACGCTTACATTCTGGTTGTCGAGCACGAACTCGCCCTTGTCGGTCTTCACGGTCAATACCGCATGGCCTTCGCCCTTCTTGTCGCGCACCACCGTGATCAGCAGCGCTTCGCGGGGCCAGCCGGCATCGATCAGCATCTTGCGCTTCAGCAGCACGTAATCCTCGCAGTCGCCGTAGCCGTCGGTCGGCAGCGACCATTTCTCGACGACACCCCAGTGCTCCATGTCCGTCATCGGCTTGACGGTGTCGTTGACCCAGTTGTTGACCCGCAGCAGATCCCGCCATGCCGTCTGCGACATCACGATGTCGCGCGGCTGCGTCGCTCCGCCCGAGCATTGGGCGGGATTGTCAGCGCAGAACTCGACCCAGCCGATCGGCGCGCGCGTGACATCGCCAAGGCTCGCATACAGCACATGCTCGTCAGCGGCTTTCGCCGATACGCTCATGCCGATCAGGATGGCGACGATCGCCAATCCCTTTCCTTGCCCCCTGAACCAAAACATTGTGGCCCCCGTTTCTTGTTGGGACCACGTTTCACACAAAATTTTTGCGCCGCCGCTAAATCGGCCAGTTACAATTGAAGCGAATACAGCTCAAAGACGCGGAAAATTCGCGTCAATGTCGATGCGAATTCGATTAAAATTTGAGGGAATTTCCGACCGTCGGCATGTCGCGTGTTAACCCGCGCAAGCCTGCCAGCAAGCGGTTTGCGGCCCGAGCTGCGGGTTGCGTTAACCCAGACCGAGGGCTTGGCTCGGGGCGCAGCAGCGGCGTCCGAAGCACGGATGCGGGCCAAAAGCGATCGGGAAAGGGAGAATAGCGGCGATCTGAGCTTTACCGCGCGGTAACACTGTCTTCGAGGGTTTCGGCGAGTTGCTCATGCACGAATTCGAGCGCGAAGCCTTCCTCGAGGTTACGCACCACCCTCGACTGCACCTTGCCGAGCATGACCAGGGATTTCAGCGGCGGCCGGTTTTCCGCGGCAATGGCGGCGCCGGACAGCGACATGTCGATGATCCGGCAGGTCATCTTGGTGCCGTCCTCGAGCGTGAGCAGTGCGATCGGGTTGCGCGGCACGATACGGTCGTGACGGCGGTCTTCCGGCAGGTTGAGGATGTCGCGGTTGGCAAGCCAGGTCAGCTGGGCGGCGAGCTTGTCGCGCTTGCGCGCGGTGGCGCCGACGGTCATGGCAAAACCGTTGTCGATGATGCGGGTGATCTTGCCCTCGACCCGGCCGATATGATCGAGATAGGCAATCACGCGGTCGCCGACATTGCCGATGCCGGGCGCCAGCAGCGCCAGGCCGCCCGGCGACATATTGATGATCTGGCAAGGAAACTCGCGCCGGTCCGGAAGCATGTAGCGGCCGAGCAGATGGACCTTGACGCGCTGGAAGCGCCGTCGCTCTTCGGCCGCCGGAAGGATCGATCTTTTTTGCGCCAACGCCATCTTCGCTACCCGACGACCGGCCCTTCGGTGTCGTGTGACCCTACGGCCGGCAGGGTTAATGGAGGGTTAGCAGGGTCGGCATGAAATGCGACTACGGCAAGTGCGGGCGAAAACTCGGTCGAGCCGCGGCCGGCCGATGCAATCCGGCGACATCGCCGGCACGCCGTGGATTGGCTTGGCACGTCGCTTCACTTAGGGTTGCCTCGCCGGCCGTTCTCGAATCCGCAACGAGCGAGGCCTGAGAGGATTGTCCTGGTGGAACCCATTCGCGTCTGCACTTTCGACGGGCCCGGCGCCGCGCCGGTCATTCGCACCGTGCCCTGGCCCAAGATCCCGGCGAAGGCCGCGCTGATCAAGGTCGGCGCCTGCGGCGTCTGCGGCACCGACCTGCACATCCTGAAGGGCCACTGGCCGAAACCGCTGCCGTGGCCGTTCACGCTCGGCCACGAGATCGGCGGGGTGCTGGTCGAGGTCGGCGCGGAGTTCACCGAGGATTTCATGAGCAAGCCGCTCGAGGTGGGGTCGAAGGTGATGATTCCGCCCTTGATGCCGTGCGGCCATTGCTACTACTGCATCCACTACCCGCTGAGCGCCAACAAGTGCCTGACGCCGGTGTATTACGGCCGCTATCTCGGCTTCGACAAGGCCCCGCAATTGTGGGGAGGCTGGGCCGAATATGTCTATGTCGATCTCGACATGCTGCCGGGCACCAAGATCTACAAGCTTCCGGACGATATGTCGTTGCGGCTCGGCGCGCTGTCGGAGCCGTTGACATCCTGCATCCGGGCCTTCAACCGCGCCACCCGGGCCGGCGGGTTCGGCTGGGGCGACACCGTCGTGATCCAGGGTTCGGGCCCGATCGGCATTCTCGCGGTCGCGGCGGCGCAGGAGATGGGCGCCGGACGGGTCATCTGCGTCGGTGCGCCGGAGACGCCGCGGCTGCAGCTCGCGCGCAAATTCGGCGCCGAGGCCACCGTCGATATCGAGCAGGTCCGCACGCCGGAGGCGCGGATCAGCAAGGTGCGCGACATCGTCGGCGGCTTCGGCGCCGATCTGGTGATGGACTGCTCCGGCCATCCGAGCGCCGGCCCGGAAGGCATCGAGATGTTGCGCGACGGCGGCACCTATGTCGAGATGGGCCAGTTCACCGATGCGGGCTCGATCGAGACCTCCTGGCATCGCATCTGCACCAAGGATCTCAATGTGCTGGGGTCGTGGGGCTTCACCGGCAACGACCTGCCGCTCGGCGTCGACATGCTCTATCGCACGCGCGACAAATACCCCTGGCTCGAGATGCAGACGATCTATCCGTTCACCGAGGAGGGCGTCGGGCGCGCGGTGGCGGATGCGATGGCGATGAAGACGGTCAAATCCACCATCGTGCCGTGGCCGGAGCTGGTCGAATGATCCGCCGCCCTCAGCGCGGGCCGGGCCGCCGAGGCGCCGCCGGCTTCGATTGACGGGCCTTTGAGCCGTTCAACGCCGCGGCGGCACGGATCAGCGCCTTGAAGGCGTCCTTGTCCAGCCTGTCGCTCTCGCGAAGATCGATCGCGCGCCGGACGTTGCCGTCCAGGCTGGAGTTGAACAGTTTCGAGGGGTCCGCCAGCGCAGCGCCCTTGGCGAATGTCAGCTTCACGACGCTCTTGTAGGTCTCGCCGGTACAGATCAAACCGTCATGCGACCAGCAGGGAACGCCGCGCCACTTCCACTCCTCGACCACGTCGGGATCGGCCTGCTTGATGAGGGCGCGCACCTGCGCCAGCATCTTGCCCCGCCAGTCGTTCAGTTCCTCAATTCTGCCGTCGATCAGCCGGGACGGCAAATCCCCCTTGGTCGCCACGCTCTTTTTCATCTGCATCTCATTTGTTCATGTGCTGCCGGAGTTCAGTCGGGCCGCGCCACGATCTGCTCCAAATTGGCAAGGAATCGCTGCCAGCCCATCCTGGCTCCCTGATAGGCCTGCTGCTGATCCGGCTTGAAGCCGGACTGCTCCATGCGCAGGTGAGTGCCCGTGCTGGTCGCGGTGAGCGTCCAGGTGACAATGCTTTCGAGCCCATGGGCGCCCCAGCTATAGGACAGCAATTTGTTCGGCTCGACGCTCAGCACGCGGCAGTCAACGGCGCCCCAGTCGCCGCGGAAATTGAAGCGATGGTCCACGACCGGGTCGAAGTCGTTCTTCATCAGCCATTCCTCGAGCAGGTGCGGCTGGGTGAGCGCGCGCCAGAGCTTTTCCGGCGGACAGCCAAGGTCCCGTTCGACGATGACGGAGCGCGTTGCGGTTGCTGCTTGGTTCATTGATCCATCCTTTTGAGCAGGTCTTCCAGTTGGTCGAACCGGCGCTGCCAGAAGCCGGTCATTTGGCTGGTCCAATCGATCAGCGGGGCGAGGGCGCCGAGCTGCGCGCTATAATGCGTCTGCCGGCCTTCATGGCGGTCACGCACCAGCCCGGCCTGCTTCAGCACGCCGAGGTGCTTGGAGACGGCCGGTTGCGAAACCCCGGCCGCCGCCGTCAGCGCCCCGACCGACTGCTCGCCGTCCCGGCACAGCCGTTCGAAGATGGCCCGCCGGGTCGGATCGGCGAGCGTTCTGAAAAGCAGATCGGAGGCGTCTGGCATGGCGATCGATAACCAGTTGGCTATGGATCAACGTATAACCGTTCAGTTATGTATTGGTCAAGCCGGAACTTGAAAGAAATGGCTCAGGGGCTTCGAGCGGCTCGCGCGACGGATTGGCTCCCCCGCAAGCGGGAGCGCACCGCTCAACTCAGGCTTATCTCATTCTAGCGCAGCCCCTCATACACCATGAAGCCACGCGCAATGGCGAGTTTCTTCAGGGCGCGGGGAACGAGGCGCTGCGGCGGATCGGCGAGATAGCGCCACGAGGTCAGCCTGAAATCGCGCAGCCGGCCATGTCCTTCGCCAAACGGCGCCAGCAGTCCGGTCAGGCTCATCGGCACCCGGGCGCGGTGGTTGAACGGCAGCAGCAGCAATTCGAGCGGCACCGGCGAACCGTCCTGCGCGGTCGCGGTGATGCCGGCGACCGCGGGCAGCGTCTCCTCGGCCACGACGGTGATAATGTTCTCGATCTCGCGGCGGCTGCCCGGTGCGAACAGCGTCGAAAAGCCGCGATCCTTGAGGTCGCAGCCGAGCAGGGCGCAAACCCGGGTGCCGGCGACGCGGAACGGGTGGCCGCCGGTTGCATCGTAGGAGAGTACGAAGATGTCGCCGAGCAGTCCGCGCAACGCGCTCGGCTCGACCTCACTGCGGTCCGGCGCCCGTGCGGTGCCGCGCTTGTCGTTCCAATAGGTATAGAATTCCCGGTTCGATGGATGTTTCATCCTTAACCTGCCCGGCGTCCGCTCGGTCGGGACAATTCTGTCCCGCTTTTGCGCACGCGCTTCCCGTGTTTGTTTGTGCAGGAGGGGCTTTGCAGCGTCCATGCCGCGGGCGGGTTTTGCGGCCGCGCCGCGCAGCATTTGTGTCGTTAACGTTAAATTTACCAATTCGGCGCCGCGCCGTCCGCGCGGCGCGTCCTGATCATCGTCACGCCAAGATCAGAGCTTGCGGCCTGCCTGCTTCATGGCCGGCAGCGGTCGCCTTGCGATCTCGCCAGGCGATAGGGCAGCAACGCTGGCTTGAACCGCAGCGTCGCCGGTGACACGCTAGGTCCCATCGGGATCGTTGACCCGACAGATCGGCGACGCACCGGCGGACGTGCGACCGATGGCGATGCAGGCACGGCGGCGTTCGGGCGCCGCCCGACACCGCAAGCCGCAACGCAAGCACAACGCAACGGCACAAGCCGTCGGGGGAAACCCTGGCGGCTTTTGCGTCCGCGGCCATGGCGTCTGCCGCAAGAACGGTCGCGCAGGCCTATCTGCACCCTTGCGCCGTCCGGCCAAGCCGCCTATTGGGGCGCAATCGCTCTGACGAGCCGTCCCGCGTGAGGTGTTTTCGTCCTTGGAATACCCAGAACCCACGCCGGAATTGCCGCGGCAGGCCCCGCACGAGCCGATCCTGACGCTGCCGGGAGCCCTGACCGCCTATATCGCGCTGCTGGCGGCAATCCATCTGGTGCGGATGCTGCTGCCCATCGACATCGACGACCTCGTCATCGAAATGTTCGGCTTCATTCCCAAGCGTTATGATTCGACGCTGCTGGACGTCACCTTTCCCGGCGGCTCCGGCGCCAAGGTCTGGACCTTCGTGACCTACTCGCTGCTGCACGCCAATCTCAGCCACCTCGGCTTCAACGTGCTGTGGCTGTTGCCGTTCGGCAGCGCGCTCGCGCGTCGCTTCGGCGCGAGCCGGTTTTTCGTGTTCATGGCGGTGACGGCCGTGGCAGGCGCACTGGCGCATCTCGTCACCCACGAGCATGCGGTGGCGCCGATGATCGGCGCCTCGGCATCGGTATCCGGCACGATGGCGGCGGCGATCCGGTTCGCGTTCGTGCGGGGCAGCTTCCTGTCGTTCAACCGTGGCGATGCCGACGCGGCGGCGCGGGTACCGGCGCTGTCGCTGGCACGCGCGTTGCGCGACGGCCGGGTGCTGGCTTTTCTCGCGGTGTGGTTCGGCGTCAATATCATTTTCGGCATCGGATCGATCTCGATCGGCGCCGAGGGCGCCAGCGTGGCCTGGCAGGCCCACATCGGCGGCTTCTTCGCCGGCCTGCTGCTGTTCTCGCTGTTCGATCCAATTCCGCGCGCAGCCGCCGATGCGGCGGACGGGGCGGCGCGGGATCTCGCCGATCCGCGCTGATGGTCGCTTGCGGCGACTTGCGATTTCATCCATCATTCGACGCCTTGCGGATGCAGGGCTTACGGCCGTGAGCGTACCAGATGCCGGTTCTTGCCGGATACGCCCGTAACGAAATCGGCGCTGGACTGTTGATTGAAGACTCAAGGGAATGATGATCGTGCCCGCCGCAGGCCGATCGATCTCAGGGAGGCGACAATGACGGTGGGTGCAATCCTCAATTCGAAAGGTCACCAGGTCCAGAGCGTCGATACCGAGGTGATCCTGTCGGCCGCGATCAAGATTCTGGCCGAGCGCAGGATCGGTGCGCTGCTGGTGATGAGCAAGGGGCGCCTCGAGGGCATCCTGTCGGAGCGCGACGTCGTGCGCGTGCTCGGCGATCGCGGTGCGGCCGCGCTCGACGAACCGGTCGACGCCGTCATGACGCGCAAGGTGGTGAGCTGCCGCCCATCCGATACGGTCGCCGCGATCATGGAGACGATGACGGTCGGTAAGTTCAGGCATCTGCCGGTATTGGAGGACGGCGGCGTCGTCGGCGTGATCTCGATCGGCGACATCGTCAAATGGCGGCTCGGGGAATATGAGGCCGAGCAGGAGGCGTTGCGCGACTACATCAAGACCGCCTGAACCGGCGATCAGCTCGTCTTGTCGATCACGCCACCGGGGGCGAGCACGTGGATCGCCTCCTGGATCGATTCGATGGCCCGTTCGGCCGCGCGGGCGCCGAACTCGATCAGGTCGCCGGCGCGATGGAAATCGAACCAGCCGATCTGCCCGACCCGGGGCGAGATCAGCAGATCGGGCGGATCGCCGGCAAGTCGGGCCCGGGTGATGCGATCCTGCATGATGTTGAAGGCATCGACCATCACCGTGGAAATGCCCGGCCGGCCGCCGCCACCGAAGAACTCGCGCTTCATGGTGCGCTCGAGCGAAAAAAATCTGCCGAAGCCGCGCCTTGGCGGCGCGGTCTCGGCCACAGCCTCGGGGGCCGGCATCATGGCGAGTTCACCCACCGGGCCATGCGCATAGACCGTCGTGCTGTGCGCAAAGACGTCGCTCGATACGTTGGCGGCAATGACGATCTCTGCACCAAAGGCGCGTGCCGCCGATACCGGCACCGGATTGACCAGGGCTCCGTCCACCAGCCAGCGGTCGCCCACCATGATGGGGGAAAAGATCCCGGGCAGCGCATAGGAGGCGCGCATGGCGTCGACGATGCGGCCGTGGGTGAGCCAGATCTCGTGGCCGGTGCGGACTTCGGTGGCGACCGAGGCGAATTTGAGCGGCAGGTCCTCGATCCGGGTCTGACCCATCGCGAGTTCGAGCTGGGCGGCGAGCTTGTCGCCGCCGATCAGGCCCGAACCGTTGAGGCGGATATCGAGATAGCCCAGGATATTCCGCGGCTGCAGGCTGCGCGCCCATTGCTCCAGCTGCTCGAGGTGGCCCGCCGCATAGGAACCGCCCACCACGGCGCCGATCGAGGTGCCGACCACCACGTTGGGCACGATGCCATGGGCGATCAGCGTCTTGATGATGCCGATATGGGCAAATCCGCGTGCCGCGCCGCCACCGAGCGCCAGCCCGATCACCGGCCGACGCGTCGTCCCAAGCCCCGGCTTGTTGGCGTGGGCGCCGTTTTGGCCGCGCCCGATCAAATGCTCCAGCACCGAACTCCTCCTTTGGGGGAACAAGCCTATTGGTCGCCGGCCGCGCTCGCCACCGCCGACGGATAGCATGGTTTATGAGGAGAGCCTTATCGGCCAAAGGTTGAGGGGGCTGCAACGCCGGCATGGCAATCCGGCCTGCTGCAGCTCTCCCGGCATCGCGCCGTCGGGCTGGAAGGCTTGAATTTGCCGCGTTTTCGGCCGAAGCAGGAATCATGAAAGCAGGGGGTTCTGCCATCTTGGGACCGGGAAGCGGTCGACGTCGGCTGACGGCCTGGGCCCTGCTTGTCCTGGTGATGGCGGCCTATCCGGCCGCTGTCCCGGCCCAGATGTTCACCGACCGGCCGCCGCCAATTCCTCCGGAATCGGTTCCAGTGGCGCCGCCGTCCGATGCGATGAGCCTGGCGCCGCCGCCCGGCCCAGCCACCGTGCCCAATCTGCCCGCACCGCTGCTGCAGGCACCGGTTGCGGCGATCCCGCCGATCTCCGCGCCGGCTCCGAGCGCCCCGGCCGCCGGCCAGGGCGTGCTGGCGCTGACCGCGCGCTACGGCAAGGACCTGCCGGCGATAAATAGCGGACTGGTCTGGCGGGTATTCCCCGACCGGCCGGATGCCGCCGGCACCTTCAAATTGATCCGCGAGGAGCACAGCGCGGCCCCGAACATCGTGCTGCCGCCGGGCAACTATGTCGTCCACGTCGCGTTCGGCCTGGTCAGCGCGGTGCGTCCCGTCGCGCTGAAATCCGACACCGACCGCGAATCCTTCGTGCTGCCCGCGGGCGGGTTGCGCATCGAGGGCCGGGTTGGCGCCAGTCGCATCCCGCAGAACCAGGTGGCGTTCGCGATCTACAAGGGCAGCCAGTTCGATGTCGGCCAACACACGCCACTGGTGCCGAGCGTCGCCGCCGGCGAAGTCGCGTTGCTGCCCGAGGGCACCTATTACATCGTTTCGAACTATGGCGACGCCAATTCCGTGGTGCGCTCCGATATCCGCGTGCAGGCCGGCAAGTTGACCGACGTGACCATCAGCCACCGCGCCGCCGTCATCACGTTGAAGCTCGTCAGCGACAAGGGCGGCGAGGCCCTTGCCAATACCGCCTGGTCGGTGATCACGCCGGGCGGCGACGTCATCAAGGAATCGATCGGGGCGTTCCCTCGCGTCATCCTCGCCGAAGGCGAATACCGCGCCATCGCCAAGAACGAGGGCAAGGTGTATGAGCGGCCGTTCAATGTCGTCACCGGCGTCGACGGCGAAGTCGAGGTCCTCGCGCATTAGCGCGTGATGAAGTCGCTTGAACCGCTCTCGCGACAAACTGGCTGCACCTCTCCCGCCTGCGGGGGAGGTCGGCGCGTTGCGCCGGGTGGGGGCTCCTTCCAAGATGCGCGACGCGAGGTAAGAGCCCACACCCCAACCCTCCCCCGCAAGCGCGGGAGAGGGAGCGCGGTGCCTTCGCGGCTGCCATTCAACTTATGCTCTTCGCGCATTAGCGGCCGTTCCTCGCGGCGCGCCTTGCATGAAAATCGAAGCTCAGAACCGTGTCACGATGTCGTCCAGTGCCGGGCGCGGGCGGTCTTCGCTGGGTTTCGACGGGGTGCCGATATGGATGAAGCCGGCGAGGCGTTCGTCCGGCTTCAGCCCGAGACGGTCCAGCACGCCGCGATCGAATGCGAACCAGCCGGTCAGCCAGTTCGCGCCGTAGCCCAGCGCGGTCGCGGCGGTGACGATGTTCATCGCGCTGGCGCCCGCCGAGAGCTGTTGCTCCCATGACGGGACCTTGGGATGCGGCCGGGTGAAGCTGACCACGCCGATCACCAGCGGCGCATCCATCAGCCGGTGCTTCTCGACCTCGATCTCGGCGGCGGTGGCGGCGGGATGTTGCTCGAGGAACACCTCGGCGATGATCTCGCCGGCGCGAAGCCGCGCATCGCCCTCGAACACGATGAAGCGCCAGGGTGTCAGCTTGCCATGGTCGGGCACCCGTGCCCCGATGGTCAGAATGGTTTCGAGCTCGGCCGCAGTGGGCCCGGGGCCGTTCATCTCGCGCGGCTTCACCGAACGGCGGACCTTCAGGAGTTCAATGGCATCGGGCACAACAGCTTCCTTGATCGCAAATGACGTGCGGATGGCGAACAGATAGGACGCAAACCGACCAACAAAAGCCGGTTTGGATCGATTGTGAACGTCAGGCGGCCACCCGTGCCCGCCTGAGATCCGGAGGCGTGGCCTCATCGACCAGCGCGGCCAAGGCCTCCGCCGTCGGCATCACCTTCTGGCCGTCGCTGCCGAGGCGGCGGACCGAGACCGAATGGCTCTCGGCCTCCTTCCGGCCGACCACCAGCAGCGCCGGAATTTTCGCCAGTGAGTGCTCGCGGACCTTGTAGTTGATCTTCTCGTTGCGCAGATCGAGCTCGACCCGCAGCCCGGCGCGCCGGGCCGCAGCGGCGACCACCGTGGCGTATTCGTCGCCCTCCGAGGTGATGGTGGTGACGACGGCCTGCACCGGCGCGAGCCATAGCGGGAAGTTGCCGGCAAAGTGCTCGATCAGGATACCGATGTAGCGTTCGATCGAACCGCAGATCGCGCGGTGGATCATGACCGGCGTCTTCTTCGAGCCGTCGGCATCGATGTAAAACGCGCCGAACCGCTCCGGCAGGTTGAAGTCGACCTGGGTGGTGCCGCACTGCCAGTCGCGGCCGATGGCGTCGCGCAGCACATATTCGAATTTCGGCCCGTAGAACGCGCCTTCGCCGGGATTGATCGCGGTCTTGATGCGATGGTTGTCGCCTTGCGCTTCGATCTGCGCCAGCACCGTCGCCATCACCCGCTCGGCATGATCCCACATCTCGTCGGTGCCGACGCGCTTTTCCGGCCGCGTCGACAGCTTCACCGTGAGGTCGCCCTCGAAGCCGAAATCCGCGTAGGTCGACAGGATCAGGTCGTTGATCTTGAGGCACTCGTCGGCGAGCTGCGCCTCGGTGCAGAAGATGTGGGCGTCATCCTGGGTGAAACCGCGCACCCGCATCAGCCCATGCATTGCGCCCGACGGCTCATAGCGATGCACCACGCCGAACTCGCCAAGCCGCAGCGGCAGGTCGCGATAGCTCTTGAGTCCGTGCTTGAAGATCTGGACATGGCCCGGGCAGTTCATCGGCTTCAGCGCAAACCAGCGCTTGTCCTCGGCTTCGTCGCCGGCCGACTGCGCCGCGAACATGTTCTCGCGGTACCAGTCCCAATGGCCCGACGTCTCCCACAGCGCCTTGTCGAGGATCTGCGGCGCATTGACCTCGCTGTAGTCGACGGCCAGCCGGCGGCGCATATAGGCGATCAGGGCCTGGAACACCGTCCATCCCTTCGGGTGCCAGAACACGACGCCCGGACCTTCCTCCTGGAAATGAAACAGATCGAGCTCGCGCCCGAGCTTGCGGTGATCGCGCTTCTCGGCCTCCTCGATCTGGCGGAGATAGGCGTCGAGCTCATCCTGCTTCGCGAACGCCGTGCCGTAGATCCGCGTCAGCATCGGATTGTTGCTGTCGCCGCGCCAGTACGCACCGGCCACCTTCATCAGCTTGAATGCGTTGCCGACCTTGCCGGTCGACGTCATGTGCGGTCCACGGCACAGGTCGAACCAGTCGCCCTGGAAATAGATCTTGATCGGCTCGTCGCCGGGAATCGCGTCGACCAGCTCGACCTTGAAGTTCTCGCCCTTGTCGCGGAACACCTGCTTGGTCTGCTCGCGGCTCCAGACCTGCTTGGTGAAGGGCTTGTCGCGGGCGATGATCTCGCGCATCTTGCTTTCGATCGCAGCGAAATCCTCCGGCGTGAACGGCTCGTTGCGGAAGAAATCGTAGTAGAAGCCGTTCTCGATCACCGGGCCGATCGTGACCTGGGTACCCGGCCACAGCGTCTGCACCGCTTCCGCCAGCACATGCGCCGCGTCGTGCCGGATCAGCTCCAGCGCGCGGGCATCGTCGCGGGCAATGAACTCGATCTTCGCATCCTGCACGATGGGATCGGCGAGGTCGGCGACCACGCCGTCGAGCGCCATTGCCACGGTGCGCTTGGCCAGCGAGGGCGAGATCGACTTGGCGATGTCGAGGCCGGTGGTGTCCTTTGCGAATTCGCGCAAGGCCCCGTCGGGAAAGGTGAGGGTGATCTTGTTCGATTCCACGGGCTTCAGATTGGACAGGCTGTATTTGAAGTCGGACATCGCGGGCTCCTGATGCTCACTCCTGCGAACGGGCGCAGGTAAGCGGGAAGCAGCGGTATAGCAGGGGATTCGGGCAGTGCAATCGGTCAATTCCGGACAATCCACGCGTGGCGCGGCCCACACAAGGCACGCCACGAAAAATGCTGCTGGGCTTCCAATCCCCCTCGCGGTGGTATAGATGCAGTTGCATGGAAAATGACCGTCTCGGCCGCCGTTTCGCGCCTACCGCCCTGATGCTCGGAAACGTCGTCACCGGCATGTCGGTGCTGGCGCCGGCGGGAATGCTCGGCGAGTTGTCGTCCGATTTCGGAGTCACCATCAGCAGCGCGGCCCTGCTGATCACGTTCGGCGCGGTGGTGCTTTGCATCGGCTCGCCGGCGACCGCGGCGATGACGAGCCGGATCGGACGCCGCACTCTGCTGGTCGGCACCCTTGTTGTGTTCGCGTTGACGAACCTGGCGTCAGCCTTCGCGCCGGATTATGCGACGCTGCTCGCCATCCGCCTGGTCATGCTGTCGGTCGGCGCGCTCTATACGCCGCAGGCCGCCGGCACCGCCGATTTGATGGTGAAGCCGGAAAAGCGCGGCAGCACGATTGCCTACATCTTCCTCGGCTGGTCACTCGCCGCCGCGGTCGGCCTGCCGCTGATCACCTTCATTGCCAGCCGCTATGGCTGGCGCGCGGTATACGGCAGCATCGGGCTGTTCGGGGTGTTCAGCGCGCTGTTGCTGGCGTGGCGGTTGCCCGGAGGACTGGTCGGGACGCCGGTCCAGCTCAAGACCTGGACCGAACTTGCCCGCAACCGGATGATCCTGCTGTTGCTGGCGATCACGACGTTGCAGATGTCGGGCCAGTTCGCGGTGTTCACCTTCATGGCGCCGTTGCTGACCCGGCTGACCGGCGCTAGCGCGGATGCCACCGGGCTGGCGTTCGCACTCTATGGCGCGTGCGGCTTCATCGGCATCGTGATCGCGACCCGCATTGTCGACACCTGGGGCGCCTACAAGACCTCGCTGCTGTTCATGCTGCTGATGCTGACGGGCATGAGCGGATGGGCGTTCAGCGCCGGGGTCTATTCCCTGATGGCCGCCTCGGTGGCGATCTGGGGACTGGGATTCGCCTCGACCAACTCGATGCAGCAGGTCCGGCTGGTTGCGGCGGCGCCGCCGCTGGCCTCGGCATCGGTGTCGCTCAACACCTCGGTGCTCTACGTCGGGCAGGCGATCGGCTCGGCAATCGGCGGCCAGTTGTTCGCCCGGGACCAGCTTCGCAGCGTCGGCTATGTCGCGGTGGCATTCGTGCTGCTGGCGATTGGCACCGTGCTGCTGACCCGGCCGCGAGCGGAGCAGAAAGCGGGATGAGATTCGTGGCAGGGAACGATAACCGGATATTCTCGTCCGGTATTCCAGTCCCGAGCCTCTCCCCGACAGATCATCGTCTCGACAGCGGCCGTAGGTCCTGCTTCCACTTGACGCGTCGGGCGCCGTTTGCACACTTCGGCGCGGGTACGCCGCCGAGCCATGCGACGAGCTCGCCGCCAGCGGCTACCGGCTTGGCAATGAACTGATCCTGGTCCAGCGAAGGAGAGTACCGATGAGCAACAATCCGTACTATGGGCCCGAAGGTCACGGCCCCTATGAGATGATCGGAATTGGCGAGCTGCAGCTCGAGGAAGGCGGCAGCATTCCCGACTGCAAACTCGCCGTTGCCACCCATGGCACGCTGAATGCGGCGAAAGACAACGCTATTCTCGTTCCGACCTGGTATTCGGGCACGAGCAAGATCATAGAACAAGTGTATATCGGCGAGGGTCGCGCGCTCGATCCCAACAAATACTGCATCATTGTCGTGAATCAGATCGGCAATGGACTGTCGACCTCACCCCACAATGCCAATGGCGCGCTGGCCGGACCGAACTTCCCGAAGGTCCGGATTGGCGACGACGTCCAGGCGCAGCACCGTCTATTGACCGAAAAATGGGGGATCAAGAGTTTGGCGCTCGTGGTCGGTGGCTCGATGGGTGCACAGCAGACCTACGAATGGGCCGTGCGCTACCCCGACTTCGTCAAGCGCGCCGCGCCGATCGCGGGTACGGCAAGGAATACCGAACACGACTTCCTGTTCACCGAGACGCTGAACGAGGCAATCGAGACCGATCCGGGTTTCCGGGAAGGACGCTACGGCTCGCCGGCCGATGTCGCCGCCGGTCTCAAGCGCCAGGCCAAGCTCTGGACCGTGATGGGTTGGAGCACCGATTTTTTCCGCGCAAATCGGCACAAGGCGCTCGGGTTCGACAACATGCGCGCTTTTGTCGATGGCTTCATGGCCGGCTATTTCGCACCGATGGATCCGAACAATTTGCTGGCGATGGCCTGGAAATGGCAACGCGGCGATGTAAGCCGGCACACCGGCGGCGACCTCGCCGCGGCGCTCGGGCAAATCAAGGCCAAGACGTATGTGATGCCGATCAGCCACGACATGTTCTTCCCGCCGGGCGACTGCGAAGTCGAGCAACGTTTGATTTCGGGCAGCGAGTTCCGGCCGCTGACGAGCATCGACGGGCATCTCGGCCTGTTCGGCACCGATCCGCAGATGCTCGCACAGCTTGACGCCCACCTGTCCGAGTTGCTTGCGGCGCCGGTGCGATGAACCGACGCCGGCTTGATCAGGCGATGGCGTTGCCCTAAAGGCTGTTCGGTTTCGAGGGGGGTAAGATGAGAAAGATACTGGCCTTGATCGGGATGCTGTACGCGGCGGCTGCCATCGCCCAGGACAAGCCTCCGACGGTAGGCGGCAAGCCGTTGGTGCAGGTCACGCCGCACACCGCCGCGGCGAAGCCCGGCGCGAAGACCCACGCCAAGCCGACCTCGATCGCCGGCAGGCTGCAGGCCTGTCTCGAGATCGATGACGAGACCAAGGGGCGGCTGGAATGCGACGATGCGATTTTTCCGCCCAAGCCGAACCCGAAGGCCCCGGCGGCGAAGGCGGTGTCGGATTGCCGTTTCATCAAGGAAGAGGACGAGCGGCTGACCTGCTACAACGGGTTTGCCGACAAGATCCCGAAATTCTGACGGGACGAAAGGGCGCTCACCAGCGGACCGTCTGGCTGGGAACGATGAAGGCCGCGGGTCTCGGCGTGCCGGTGCTGCCGGCGCCGTAGATCCGGCAGGCAGCGACGATGAGGACGAGCAAGGCGAGAATTGCCACCAAGTCGACCTGGCGGGGATCATGACCCCTGTGGTCGATTTTCCAGCGCATGATCTCGCCCTCCTGACGGAAGCGAAGAATCAATGCGTGGATGTATCAGCGGTTCCTGCAGGGCAACATTGCGCGCCTGGCGTGAAAGCGCTGCAGCATGCCCGTCCGCAGCTGGGGCGTGATAACTGGGACCGGTCGCGCGGACGGGCTGGCTGCGCCTCTCCCGCTTGCAGGGGAGGCCGGCGCGTAGCGCCGGGTGGGGGCTCTTTCCACGATGCGACACGCGGAGAGAAGCCCCCACCCCGACCCTCCCCCGCAGTGCGGGAGAGGGAGCGCACCGCCTTCGTGGCTGCTATGCGGCTCAAACTCATCCCGCTCTACGGCGCATTGACGCCACGCCAGCGCCCGAAGCGCCAGGGCAGGTACCACCGGGCTCGGCGAGGCGCGGCCAGGGGTACGTTGTCGATCCCGGAGGTTCCCCAGGGCTGGCAGCGCAGCAACCGCGCCAGGGTCATCCAGCCGCCGGCCCACAACCCGAAGCGCCCGATGGCTTCGTCGCCATAGAGCGAGCAGGTCGGCAGGTGACGGCAATTGTACCCTACCAGCGGCGACAGGGTATGCCGGTAGATCCAGATCAGGCCGCGGCCAGCCCGGCGCGGCAGGTGACGGGCGAGCCCTGCGCATTCCGAGCGACACGACGAATGCAGCGATGAAGGTTTCATGGACAAGACGCTGCCATCACAGGCGGAAGTTGACCGGTTCCGGTTCATGGAACCGGCCGGCACGGTAAATGCGCCACACTTCGCGAAATATCGCATGGTTTTGGTGGCAGTGCAGCAGGGCCTCTATGGACGATGCAGACTCCCGCGGTTACTTTTTGATGTCGCCAACATGACAGAATCATCTGGCGATGAAGCGGGGGCGATGCCACCGCTCCTCGGTAGGGCCTGGGAGAAGGTACCAAATTGAGGTTCATGAGGTCACTCGATTGTCGAGGCTGGCTGCAGCTTGCCGCCGCCGCATTCTGCCTCACGCTGCCGGGCGTTGTCGCCACTGGCGCCCATGCCGGCGCGACGCTCGAAGAGCGGAAGATGCCGATGCGGTTTCGCTGGATAGCCTGCGAACCCAATTGCGGTGGCTGGGTCAGCGCGGTCGGCATCGTGACGGCTGACACCCCGAAGGAATTCGACGAATTTGCGCACGGACACCCGCTCGCCGGTGCGACCATCGTGCTCGATTCCAGCGGCGGCTCGGTCAACGACGCCATCGCGCTGGGACGGCGCTGGCGCGGACTCGGCGCAGCCACCACCGTCGGCGTCAGCGTCCAGGCGCACGCGGCGCAGGGCGATCGCCCCAGCGTCATGCCGGACGCCTATTGCAAATCGATGTGCGTGTTCCTGCTGCTGTCCGGCAAGACCCGCTACATACCGCGCGCCGCCCATGTCAGGGTGCATCAGATCTGGATGGGCGACCGTGCCGATGATGCCAAGGCGGCGAGTTACAGCGCCGACGATCTCATGATCGTAGAGCGCGACGTCGGCCGCCTTGCCAAATACACCTTCGACATGGGCGGTGCGGGAGATCTGCTGTCCCTGGCGCTGAGCGTGCCGCCCTGGGACGACCTGCACGAATTGTCGCCGGCGGAATTGCGGCTGACCAATCTCGTGACCACCGACGCGGTCGCCGACGTGTTGCCACGGATCGACCGCTCCACGGTGCCGGTTGCCGAGTTGACGCCCAAGCCGGTGCAGGATCGCTTTGTCAGCGAGCATGTCGGCGCCGACAAGCCGCTCGCCGCACCGAAATCGACCAAGACGGCCGAGGCGACGGTGCCGACCGGCGGGGCCGCGAACACGCCGGGCAAGGAATAACAGGGCCCGGCACGGCGACCTCGGCGGTCAGCCTTGCGCAGTGGCCGGCTGCGCGGCCCTGGCCTCGATCTGCCCGATCGCATCGACCACGGCATCGAAAGTCAGCATGGTCGAGGCATGCCGTGCCTTGTAGTCGCGCACCGGTTCGAGCAGCGCGATGTCGGCCCACTTGCCCTGCGGCGGACTGCCGTTGTCCTTCAGCATCCTGCGAACCGTCTCGCGCAGTTCGCGCAGTTCGTCCGCCGTGGAGCCGACGACGTGGCTCGCCATGATCGAGGACGAGGCCTGGCCGAGCGCGCAGGCTTTCACATCATGAGCAAAATCGGTGATCACGGGGCCGTCCATCTTGAGGTCGACCTTGACGGTCGATCCGCACAGCTTGGAATGCGCGGTGGCGCTGGCATCGGGGGAGGCGAGCCGTCCGAGCCGCGGGATATTGCCGGCCAGCTCGATGATGCGCTTGTTGTAGATGTCGTTCAGCATAAGTCCGAGGTCTCGATCCTGCCTGCCGCGAACGCTCTTGGCGAGCGCGATCAGGCATCTTATATAAGGGTCCCGCGGCGGAAATACAGGCCGGCCTTCCCGGCAACGGGGCCGGATGGGCCGCAAAGGGGTCGCGATTTTTCGGTACTCAGGCGTCCGGCGGCAACACCGCCCCGTCTGCCGGTGACACTCCGGTCAAAGGGACCGGTCGAACGGAGTCGACATGGACGCGTTGATCAAATCGCTGCGGGTCGGGAAGCCGTCCGACGCCAAATCATCCGAGGCCCGTCTGGCCGATCCGAAGATTCCGGAAGCACGTTCGGCCGAACTCGATCCTTCCGAATTCCTCGCCGCCGCGGTTCGCGCCGACCAGCCGCGGCCCTCGCGCGCCGAAGCGGAGCAGGCGGTGCAGACCCTGCTGCGTTACATCGGCGAGAACACCGAGCGCGAGGGGCTGCTCGACACCCCGCGCCGGGTGGTCGAGGCCTTCGACGAGCTTTATCAGGGCTACCACCAATGTCCGGCCGAGGTTCTCAACCGCACCTTCGGTGAAACCGCGGGCTATGACGATTTCGTGCTGATCCGCGACATCGAGTTCACCTCGCAATGCGAGCATCACATGATGCCGTTCTATGGCAAGGCGCATATCGCCTACACGCCGGTTGAGCGGGTGGTCGGGCTGTCCAAGCTGGCGCGGCTCACCGACATCTTCGCGCGCCGGCTGCAGACCCAGGAACATCTGACCGCCCAGATCGCGGCCGCGATCGACGAGATCCTGAAGCCGCGCGGCGTTGCCGTGATGATCGAGGCGGAACATACCTGCATGTCGGTGCGCGGCGTCGCCAAGCCCGGCGCCATCACCTTCACCAGCCGCTTCACCGGCATGTTCCGCGACAATCCGGCGGAACAGGCCCGTTTCCTGTCCATGGTGCGAGGGCCGCAGCGCTAGCCGACCCTCGCTCGAACTATCGAGGGCCTCCCGTGACCACATCTCCCGGCATCGACGAGCGCGAAGAGGGGCTGACATTCGCTCCCAATTTCGACGCCTCGGGGCTCGTCACCTGTGTCGCTACCGACGCCGTTTCCGGCGAGGTGCTGATGGTCGCCCACATGAACGAGGAGGCGCTGCGCAAGACCATCGCCAGCGGGCAAGCCTGGTATTTCAGCCGGTCGCGCAACGCGCTCTGGCGCAAGGGCGAAAGCTCGGGCCAGACCCAGCGGGTGGTCGAGATGCGGATGGATTGCGATCAGGATGCCGTATGGATCCGGGTCGAGCAGGTCGGCGCCGCCTGCCACACCGGTCGCCGCTCCTGTTTCTACCGAACCGTCTCCCTCGGCGAGGGCGGAGCGAAACTGACCCTCGTCGACGCCGAGCGGCTGTTCGATCCGAACGAGGTCTACCGGCAGTGATTGGTTGAACAAGAGTGTTAGCTAGCCGAGTGATCGTTCTCCGCGACCGGTAAATGCCTCGACTGCTCTTGATGACGATAGATCGAGAGGCCGACCAACGATCCGACAGCACCGCCTAACGCAGCTCCCACGATCGGAGACAGCGGCCCAGTGGAGACAGCCACGACCGCGAGAGTCGCACCGAGCGCCGCGCCTCCGGCCGCGCCGACGCCTACGCTTTCGTTCTGCTTTTCGCTGCGCATCGATCGCTTCTGATCATTTGGCTGCCTCATGACATACCATCCCTTGACGCTTGTCCGCGCGGCATAATACCGGAAGCCCTTAACTTCCCATTAACCATGGCTGCCGCAGGGTGGCGGCTGCAGGCGGGGCTTTGTGGGAGAAGTCCCCCCTTGCCGGTCGTTTCGCGGGAAGAAAGCGGGGCACCCACAGATGGCGGTCGACGCTTCAAACGCCCCGGTGGCGGGTGCCGATCCGTCGCGCGCGCGGATTGCCGGCGCGATCAAGCAGGCGGCGACCGCCACCGGCACCAGCTTTCAATATCTGCTCACGACCGCCAAGATGGAATCGGACTTCAATCCGCAGGCGAGCGCGACCACCTCGTCGGCCGGCGGCCTTTTCCAGTTCATCGATCAGACCTGGCTCGGCACCGTGAAGGAGGCCGGCGCACTGCTCGGTTACGGTCAATATGCCGACACCATCACCCGATCCTCCGCCGGCACTTACTCGGTCGGCGATCCCGCCGCCCGGCGCGCGGTGATGCATCTGCGAGATGACCCCGACGCCAGCTCGGCGATGGCCGGCGTTCTCACCCAATCCAACAGCTTCAAGCTCACCGGCATGATCGGACGCCGCCCGACCGATAGCGAGCTTTACATGGCCCATCTCATGGGCGTCGGCGGCGCCGCCAAGCTGATCACCAACGCCGAGGACAACCCGCGCGCCTCGGGGGCGCAGCTGTTTCCCAATGCCGCGGCGGCCAACCGGTCGATCTTCTACGATCACGGCGGACGCGCGCGCAGCATCTCGGAAGTCTATTCGGTGCTCAACGTACGCTACGCCGGCGCCGCCGGCTCTGCGGCGACGCGCGCCGCGATGGCGTCGGTGGGCGACGTACCTGCCGCGACCAAGGTTGCGACGGCAGCGGTGGTCGACAACGCGGCCTTTCTGTCGAGCTTTCCGGACGCGCGCTCGGCCGCGCCACTCACGCCGGCATCGACCGGCGCGCCCGACGGCGCGACGCCGACCGATCCGATCTTTCGCTCGCTGTTCCAGGCCGGCGAGCGCGCCGAGCCGATCTCGCCCGCCATCCACGAATTGTGGGGCAATTCGTCGTCGTTGACCGCGGTTGCAGCCGCATCCCCGGCCGGACCGACCGCGTCGTCGCCAGCGGGTGGGTCGGCGCCGGCAGGCGCTTCGCTGCCGGCAGGCGCTTCGCTGCCGGCCGCACCAGCCGCCGGAACGACGGCGCTCGACCTGTTCAGCGACCGCAACGGCACCTTCAGCGGCTAACGCATGAAGAAGCAAGCTTGAACCGGTCTCGCGACAGACTGGTTGCGCCTCTCCCGCTTGCGGGGGAGGCCGGCGCGTAGCGCCGGGTGGGGGCTCTTTCCACGATGCCACGCGAGGTAAGAGCCCCCACCCCAACCCTCCCCCGCAAGCGCTTTCGTATGCACACATCTTGCCAGCGGATTTGATTGCTGATTCCGTGGGTTGCTGGATGATTCACGGAGCGTTCGATGAGTGGGATGGAATTCGGCCTCGGGCGTTTCGGCGACCTGCGGCTGGAAAAAGGGGGGCGTGCTTGCATGCATCTCTGGTTGACCGACCTGGATCGTGCATCCGCCGGCTGGGCGGTACGCGTGCTCGCGAGATGCAGTTTACGCGCTTTCTTCGCAACAAGGCGGTGACGGCCTCGGAGATGGCTGATCGCGCGGCGGAACAAACGGCGGCGCGCGTTGCAGGACGCGACCTTGTGGTGGCGCAGGATACCAGCGAGCTTGCGCTGGGAGGCCATCGTGCCAAAGCCAACGGCTATGGCCCGGTCGGCAAGGGTGGTGCGCTGCGCGGGCTGTTGTTGCACGCGGTCCTGGCGGTCGATGCCGGCACCGGCGCGGTGCTGGGCCTCGTCGATGCGTCGGTGAGGAACCGCAGCGGCGGCAAGGCCAAACCCCGTCGGTCGCGGACGACGGCGCAGAAGGAGTCGCAGCGTTGGCTCGACGGGACGGCGCGGGCCGGTGCGGTGCTGGCAGCGGCACGGAGCATCACGGGCGTATCGGACCGAGAAAGCGACATCTACGAGCACTTCGTGCAATGTCCACCCAACATGCAGCTGATCGTGCGGGCGTGCCAGAACCGACGGATCGAAACTGTCGACGAGGAGCAGACAAGGCTGCTGTTCGCGCACGTTGACAGCCTGCCCGAACAGGGCCGGTTTGCAGTGGAAGTGGCAGCTGCTCCGGGACGCAAGGCACGCACGAGCGAGCTGGCTGTCCGCTTCAGTCGCATCGAATTGCGCCGGCCGCTTCATGGCGCATCCGACCTGCCGCCTGCGGTCACGTTGACCATTGTCGATGTCCGCGAAGCATCCGCAGCCGACGGCGAAAAGCCGATCCATTGGCGGCTGCTGACGACGCACACGGTCACGAGCCTTGCCGATGCGCGACGGATCGTCGGTCTCTATCGGATGCGCTGGGTCATTGAAGAATACTTCCACACCATCAAGAGCGCTGGCTTCAATATCGAACAGGCCGACATCGCCGAGCCCGAGGTCATGATCAAGCTGGTCGCGGCCATTGCCGTCGCGGCAATCACGGTGATGCAACTCGTCAAAGCTCGCGACGGCGCCACCGATCAAAACCTCCTCGAGGCTTTCGAACCCGCCGATCAACCTATCCTGGAGGCCGTCTCGGCTCGCCTGGAAGGCAAAACCGCGCGCCAACAAAACCCGCATCCAAAGGGGTCGCTCGCCTTCGCTGCCTGGGTCATCGCTCGTCTCGGCGGCTGGACCGGCTACTATGACAAACCTGGTCCCAAAACCATGCGACGGGGCCTAGACGACTTCCAGCGCATCAAATACGGCTCGGCCCTGCGGCTCCCAAATGTGTGAATCGGACAGCCCGCAAGCGGGAGAGGGAGTTCAGCTTCGCGGCTGCCATTCAACTTCAACACATCACCCGCTGGGTTCGCAGCCGCGGCAGCGGGCCGCGCGTCCCCGCAGTTCAGCCGGCTTCCGATCCTTAACAAAACGTCAACGAAACCAGCCGTTTATGGTGAACGCTTTGTTAAGCGTCGTGGTTTATTTTGTCTTGCAGTGGCGCCGGCTTGGCGGTGCCTTGGCTAAATTGCGTCAGCCGGCTGGGTCATGATCGTTCGGCAGTTCATCAGTTGGATACGGACCGCTGCGGCGGGCGAGCGGGCGGAGGCAACGCGGGCGTTGGCGAGGGCCTGGCTGCTGTCAGATCTGAGCCAAGACGACCGCCTCGCCGCCGAGGGCGCGCTGTTGATGCTGCTCGACGATGCCTCGCCACTGGTGCGCCAGGCCATGGCCGAGGTGTTTGCGCACAGCAAGGATGCGCCCGCGGCGATCGTGCAGGCGCTGTCGGTCGACCAGCCGTCGGTCGCGCTGCCGATCCTCGAACATTCGCCGCTTCTGATCGACGCCGACCTCGTCGACATCGTCGCGACCGGCAATTGCGAGACCCAGTGCGCCATCGCCCGCCGCGTCAATCTGCCGATCCCGGTATCGGCGGCGATCGCCGAAGTCGGCGCGCCGGCGGCGGCGCTCGAGCTGATCGAGAACGCCTATGCCGAGCTCGCGCCGCTGTCATGGGATCGCATCGTCGAACGCCACGGCCATCTCGCCGCGATCCGGGAATCGATGCTGGTGCTGGAGGATCTGCCCGCCGCGACCCGGCTCGCGCTGGCCGCCAAGCTCTCCGACACGCTGGCGCAATTCGTGGTGGCGCGGAACTGGCTCAGCGCCGATCGCGCCGTTCGGGTGGCCGGCGAGGCGCTCGACCGCTCGACCGTCACGATCGCCGCGTGCTCGCGCGGCGACGACATTCGCGGCCTGATCCAGCATCTGCGGGTTACCGGCCAGCTCAATGCCGGACTGATCCTTCGCGCGCTGCTGTCGGGCAATCTCGAACTGTTCCATCATGCGCTCGCGGAATTGTCCGGCCTGCCGCTGGCCCGCGTCGCCGCACTGCTGCACGAGCGCGGCGGCGCCAGCCTGGACGCGCTGCTGACCCGCGCGGGATTGCCGGTTTCGACCTTTGCCGCTTTCCGCGCCGCACTGGAGGCCAGCCACGAACTGGGATTTGCCGGCACCGCCGCCGAGGCGGCCCGATTGCGACGCCGGATGGTCGAACGCGTGCTGACACATTGCGAGACCGACGGCCAGTCTACCGAATCCCTGCTGATCCTGCTGCGGCGCTTCGCCACCGAATCGGCGCGGGAAGAGGCCCGGATGTTCTGCGACGAGCTGATCGCCGAAGAAGCCGTCGCCCCAATCGAGCTCGACCTGATCGCGGCATGACCGTGGCCGCGGCTGCGGCGACGTTGCAACGGATCGATTGCGTCGGCTATTCGGTCGGGACGATACTCGGAGCGAGGATCGCTTCCAGATGTTCGGGCCGGTCGCGGTTGATGCGCGCCAGATAGTCGTCGGCGACCTCGCGCAGCCGGCGGCTCAGCTCGTCCGCCATGCCGATGCTGTCGAGCTTGGTACGTTCGCCGACGATCGCCTGGATGGCATCGACGTGATGCGCGATCAGCGCCGAGGGCACCCGCGCGAGGTCGGGCGCATGCTCGATGATCCGGCACAGGCTGTCGGCGACCATTCCGGCGGCCGGGTAGCCGAATGTGATGGCGTCGCCCTTGATATCATGGGCGGCGCGAAACAACTCGGCGCTGGCGGCGCGGGTGAAGCCGACGTCCAGGATCGCGGCATGGGCGGCCGCGAGGCGGTCGGCTTCCGCGGCCATCCAGAGCTTGAACTCGCCGGACAATCCGGCCAGAGCCGTCTCCGCCCGCGCCACCGGATCATCTTGATCCGCATCGGCGACGCGTCGCAGCACCTTGCGCAGCGGATTGGGCTGGGTAATCACGTGATGGTCGACGAAGGTTTCGATCTGGACCGCGCGCTTGTCGTTGGTCATGATTGCTCCCTGAGCGCCCGCTAGATCGAGGAACGGGCCTTCTCCAGCAGCGAAGGCTGCTGCATCACTTCCACCTCGCCGCCGACGCGGCGTTCCGGTCCGATATAGGCGCTGTTGGAGTTGCGCCGGCGGTCGGGGCCGAAATAGGTCTTGGTCTTGATGAACGGGCGCGGATTGGCGACCACGTTCATGATGCGCTGATACAGCCCCTTGGCGGAGATCGGCTTGGCGAGAAACTCGGTCACGCCGGCATCGCGCGCCACGGTGACGCGGCGCTTTTCGGAATGGCCCGTCAGCATGATGATCGGCGCGTAGGGGTTGCCCTTGGAATCCGGCTGTCGGATCATCTGCGCCAGTTCGAGGCCGTCGAAGATCGGCATCGACCAGTCGGTGATGACGATGTCGGGGACGTAGTGGGTGTACATTTCGAGCGCGGTAGCGCCGTCCTCGGATTCGTAGACTTCGCGGGCACCGAACGAATGCAGCAGCGTGCGCAGGATCCGACGCATGTGCGGATTGTCGTCGCAGACGAGAAAGCGGAGCTTGTTGAAATCGATGCGGAACACGGCCGGGCCTCGGGGCTCCCGCCAAAAAACGGCATACCCAAATTAACCCTATGGTGGTGCCGGTTAAGGAACGGTTAGGAGCCGAACTGCTCGCTCAAAATGCGCTCTTCCAGGCTGTGACCGGGATCGAACAGCATTCGCATCGAAATGGTCTTGTCGGAAAGCACCTCGACACGACGCACGTCGCGGGCCTCGTCATGGTCGGCGACCGCCGCGACCGGGCGTTTGTCGCCGTCCAGCACCTCGATCACGACAAAGGCGGTGTTCGGAAGCAGCGCACCGCGCCAGCGGCGAGGGCGGAACGCACTGATCGGCGTCAGCGCCAGCAGCGCGGCATTGATCGGGATGATCGGTCCCTGCGCCGAAAGGTTGTAGGCGGTCGAACCCGCCGGGGTCGCCACCAGCACGCCGTCGGCAATCAACTCCGACATCCGCTCGCGCTCGTCGATCAGGATTCTCAGATGCGCGGCCTGGTAGCTCTGGCGAAACAGCGCGACCTCGTTGATCGCGTGATGGAGATGCACCGCGCCATGGATGTCGGTGGCGCGCATCAGCAATGGATGGATGACGGATTCGCGCGCCGACGCCAGCCGGGTCTTCAGATCGTGGGTGCTGTACTCGTTCATCAGGAAGCCGACGGTGCCGCGATGCATGCCGTAGATCGGCTTGCCGGAGCGCATGTTCCGATGCAGCGTCTGCAGCATCAGGCCGTCGCCGCCGAGCGCGACCACGACATCGGCGGCGTCGGCATCGTGATTGCCGTAGGCCTGGGTCAGCTGTGCCAGCGCCTGCTGGGCCTCCGCGCCGGCGCTCGCGACGAAGGCGATCCGGTCATATCGCTGGGGCGTGGTCATGGGATCGCGGGCTCATCCTGAAGGGGCGGGCGAGGGTGCCGGGGTCGTCTATACGACCTTGGCGGGCTTTGTCGAGCCAGCCAGCATGCTCCAAAATGAACCCGGCCGTACAATGTGCCTGGGCTCAACGTTAATGCGCGCCGCGAACCGGGCAACCGGCTGCGGCCGCCGCAATTTCGAACCGGGCGCCGGATAGAAGCGGCCGTGCCGGCCCGTCCGCGGCGCTACGGAGAAACGGATATGGACCGAGCCTCGATCGCTCTCCGCCTTGCATGCCTGGCGCTCGCGCTCGTGGCATGGCCGGGCTCGCGCGGCGCGCACGCCGAGGATGTGACACCAGCGCCGAAACAGGCACCGAGTGGCGCGGCTGCCGGGCAGAAAGCGCCCGAGGCCGGCAGCCAGGGCAATGCTTCCAATCCGCCAGGCGGATCCGAACAGCATCACCTGCCGCCGGATTCCACAACGCGGCAGACCGTGGCGCTTCCCGGCCGCTCGCTCGACTTCACCGCCATTGCGGGCTCGATCCGGCTGTTCGACGACAAGGGCGAGGGACAGGCCGACATCACCTACACCGCCTATCAGCTGGCAGGCGCCGAGCCGGCGACGCGGCCGGTGACCTTTCTGTTCAATGGCGGCCCCGGCGCGGCTTCGGCCTATCTGCAATTCGGCGCAGCCGGACCCTGGCGGCTGCCATTGACGGGCGGCGCGGCGGTTGCCTCGGCCTCGCCCGATCTGGTGCCGAACGCGGAGACCTGGCTCGATTTCACCGACCTCGTCTTCATCGATCCGGTCGGTACCGGCTACAGCCGCTTCGTGGCGTCCGGTAGCGACGTCCGGAAGCGGTTTTTCTCGATCGACGGCGACGTCAACTCGCTGGCGCTGACGATCCGACGCTGGCTGGAGAAATACGGCCGGTTGCGCTCGCCCAAATTCGTCGCCGGAGAAAGCTATGGCGGCATCCGCGGACCGAAGATCGTCCGCAATCTGCAGATCCAGCAGGGCGTCGGCGTACGGGGCCTGATCCTGATCTCGCCACTGCTCGACTTCCGCGAATTCGACGGCTCGAGCCTGCTGCAATATGTGGCGAGACTGCCGACCATGGCCGCGGTGGCGCGCGAGGCCAAGGGTGCGGTGACCCGGCCCGACCTGGCGGACGTCGAGCAATATGCGCGCGGCGAATTTCTTGCCGACCTCGTCAAGGGCACGGCGGACAGCGCGGCCACCAATCGGCTCTCCGACCGGGTGGCGGCCTTGACCGGGATCGATCCGGCGGTGAGCCGCCGGCTTGCCGGGCGGTTCGGCGTTTCCGAGTTTCGGCGTGAATTCGATCGCAACAGCGGCAAGGTGACGGGACGCTACGATGCATCGGTGACGGGCTTCGATCCCTATCCGGACTCGAGCGTCTCGCATTTCAACGATCCCTCGGGCGAACCGCTGGCCGCGCCGCTGACCAGCGCCGCGGTCGACTTGCTGACACGCAAGCTGAACTGGCGGCCGGACGGCTCCTACCAGCTGCTCAGCAACGCGGTGGAGCGGGCCTGGAATTTCGGCGGCGGCATCGATCCGCCGCAGTCGGTGTCCCAGTTGCGGGAAATCCTCGCGCTCGACCCGAAGCTGAAGCTGCTGATCGGGCACGGCCTGTTCGATCTCGCCACGCCCTATTTCAGCTCGCAGATCCAGCTCGACCAGCTTCCGGCGTTCGCCTCGCCGCCGCGGGTGAAACTCGTGGTCTATCCGGGCGGGCACATGTTCTATACGCGCGATGATGCGCGCGCGGCCTTCCGCGCCGAGGTCGAGGCGATGATGAAGTGATGGTCGTTCCGGGTCCGCGCGCCCGCGGCCCGGAACGACGATATGCCGATCAGTAGACGAGGTTGGTGTCGGCGGGCTTGTCCAGCGCCGCCGCCAGCGAGCGATATTCCGCGCTGTCGGTGCCGGCCAGGGCGGCGATCCGGCTCAGATGATATTGCGCCTGATCGCGATTGCCCTGTTCGAGCTGCCACAGCCCGTAATACTGCCAGGTCTTGACATGATCCGGATCGATCTTGAGTGCGCGCTCGTAATAGACCTGCGCCAGCCGGTAGTCGCCGAGCTTGCGATAGGAATAGCCGATCAGATTGGCGACCGCGGCATTGTCGTCATGGCCGAGCGCCTTGAGCTGGTCGACGGCGCGCGCGTAGTCGTTGCGGTCATAGACCGTGGCATAGGCCGCATGATAGCCCGCCTGGAACCGGCTGTCCTCGATGCTGGAACGCTTGTCATGCTTCTTCTTGGCCTTCTTGGAGTCGGACGAGACCGGTGGTGACGGATTGTCGTCGCCCGCGGCATAGGCCTTGAGCACGGGCGCTGCCGACAATGCGACGGCAACAGTTGCCAACATCAAAAGCCTGATCGCGGAATGGCGCATGCATCTCTCCCGGTTTTGCAAGTCATCGATCCTACACCGACGCGTGTGATGTGAACACCCGAGGCAACCGGACATTCCCGCACACCGCGCTCAATTTGCGCGGAGCGGCCCTTTTCGCTCCGGCGCGACCGAATATGACGGACAAGTCATGAAGATGAACGCAGGCCATGGTCCCGCTTCAGGGTGGGTTCAGCGGCCGTCGCCTAGCGTTGCAGGCTCAGATCATCGAGCCCGGTCATCCGACCGTCGCCCTTGGGATCTCCGATGAGAGAGGACTAGCCATGATGAAGATCATTTCCGCGGCGCTGCTTGCGGCTTCCATGCTCGCGGCGCCCGCCTTCGCCCACACCTCCAGCCACAACGCACCGCTGAAGGCGGCGGTGGCCAAGCACCGGGTGCTGAAAGCCCATGCCAGGATGGACCATCATTTCAGCCATGCCCGCCGCCATCACCACCAGATGGCTGCGCACGGGAAGCACCACGTCTCGAAGGCCGCGATCCGGCACGCGGGCGTCAAGCGCGGCTGAAGCCGATCCGCGGGCAGGCCGAACCACATTGCCCCGCCGCCTGCCAACGGACCGCCGGCCCACGCCATTGCTTCCCCAATGGAGCGGGCCGGCGTTGCCTTGTTCACCATCCCAGCCGGCCTCGCGATCACCAAGATGACAATTCCATTTGGCCGTGCTGCGGTCTAGGATTCGCCATCGGAGATCGGCGAAGTTCAGGTTGGACTTGAAGACATCGGCACAACGTGCAGCCATTCTGCTGCTCCCGATCGCGCTGGCGGGCTGTGCGAGCAGCGACGACAGCCGGGTCATCAGCTACACCGATGATCGTGGCGTCGCCAACCAGCCGTTTCCCGCCAGCTACCGCGCCGAAATCCTGTCGTTCATGCGGACCTATCTCAATCATCCGGTCGGCGTGCATGACGCCGCGATGGCCGAACCGATGCAGCGCACCGTCGGCGGCCGCCAGCGCTATGTGAGTTGCCTGCGGTTCACCCCGCGCGGCTCCGACGGCAGTTATGACGCCCAGCAGGAACGCGCCATTGTCTATGTCGATGGCCGGCTCGACCATGTGGTGGAGCAGCCGGCCGACATCTGCGCGGGTGCGACCTATGCGCCATTCCCCGATCTGGAGAAGCTCGCTCGCTAGCGGCGGGCAGCATGCCGCTCGATCACTTTTCGGCGAGGTTTGAACCAGAACCCGCCTGAACCGACAGTTTTGCCAATGGTTCCCTATGCCGCAATGACTAAATGGGATGGAACAAAAGGGCGTTGTTGCCTTCCTCCAACACTTGGCCTGCATTCGGCGCCTGATCGCTGCCGCGATGCCACCCCCAAGCAACCAAACTGAGGCCATGTTGTTTGATGAGAAGGCGCAACGACGTAAACGGGGTACCAACATGAAGAAACTTCTGCTCGGCACGGCTGCCGTGATCGCCTTCGCCGCTCCGGCGTTGGCTGCCGACATGCCTGCTCGCACCTATACCAAGGCGCCCGCCTATACTGCGCCGCAGATTGTCTACAACTGGACCGGGTTCTACATTGGCGGCCACGTTGGCGGCGCCTTTGCCGGCAACAACAGCCTGCAGGGCAGCGACGGTCAATTCATGGGCGGCGTGCAGGCCGGCTTCGATTATCAGTTCGCGCCCAACTGGGTGATCGGTGTGGAGGCCCAATACAGCTGGCTCGGCGGCGGCGACAACGCGGGCACGGTCTTCCCCGGCGGTACCTTGGTGACGGCCAACACCGACCAGATCGGCTCGGTCACCGGCCGGCTCGGCTACACCTGGGGCCCGGCGCTGCTCTACGCCAAGGGCGGCTATGCCTGGCGGGACAACAACAACATCGCCGTCAGCTTCGCCGGTGTGCCGCAGCCGTTCACGACGGACGGCAGTCATCGCGACGGCTATACTGTGGGCGCCGGCCTCGAATACATGTTCGCGCCGAACTGGTCCGCCAAAGTCGAGTACCAGTACTACAATTTCGGCAACACCACGTTCACGACCGGGCCTGCCGACATTGTCGGGACCCGATTCCGGGATGACGAGCACACCGTCAAGGCCGGCCTGAACTATCGCTTCGGCTGGGGCGGCCCGCTGGCCACCCGGTACTGACCGGTACCGACGACATCAGAATCTTGAAGGCCGGCCTTGCGCCGGCCTTTTTTGTTGGCAAATAGAATGCCGGCGGCGGGCAGCCCGGGGCGAAAAATAGTGTGTTCACGCCGAGGAACTTCCTTCCCCGACTGAGTTTATGATTGTGGCTGTTGCAGGGGACCGTGAACATGCGTGCTTTGGTGTTGGGCCTGATCCTCTCCGGGCTGATCGCGCCATGTCTGGCCCAGACCGTGCTGAAATCCGAACCGCTCGCCCTTGCCCCCTATGAAGTCGCATTCGTGCAGACCGCCACCTGTCCGGTGGGGAAGGTGCTCAAGGTGACGGGCGCAATCCGCGGCATGCACCGGCGCAAGTCCTGCGTGACCCTGACGGACGAGCAGGCTTCGCTGGCCACCGCCACTCCATAAGCGCCGTCAGCGCGACGCCACGGCAGATTCCGCCAGAGGCAGCTCCAACTGGCTGTCGCGGTCGGCCTCGGCCTTGTTGCGGTCTGGGTCTTCCTGGGGATCCGGCGCGCAGGATTTGATTTCGTAGTCGTTGTCCAGCACCGGTCTCGGCGCCGGCCGTTCCTCTTCCGAGACGGCATCCACCACCAGCCCGCTTCTGCGGGCGAGCTTCCAGACGTCGGCCTCGGTGGGGTAGCTCCGGCTCAACTTCGCGTCGTTGGAAAACAAGGCATAGGGCATGGATACGCTCCGCAAACCCACCTAACGCCCGGCGAGGCGGCAGGTTTCCGCCTTGCGCCACGGCCGTATCACACGCTGGTGAAGCTGGGCCAATGGGGCAGGGGCCTGAGTCGTAAACGAGTCCTGAATCCCGCAGAAAATATTGGCCGAGACTCTTCCGGCAGAATCGCCGGATGTTTTGGTCATGATGAAAGCCGCCCAGCCGACGCCTTTCGAGCGGATCCAGATGCTCCTCGCCGCCGGCCTGCTGGCGGCCTGCGTGGCCAACATCGCGCTGGTATGCGCTTGGCTCGGCAATTGACGCGATGCTGATCGCGCGCTCACATCAAGCGGACCCGTAGCGTCTGGCGCCGGGCGGCGAGGCGGACCTCAGGCCGAGATGCCTCGTTTCGCGGATCGGTTCGGCGCACGGAGCGCGAGACGGCCGGGCAGCTGCAGCGCATCGTTCTGGATGAGGTCGCCAAGCGTGTACTCGTCGAGAACCTTGAAAAATGCAGCGCTGGCCAGGATCACCGAGCGCCGCAGCACGCAGACCGGAATCAGCGCGCAGGACACGTCGCCCGGCTTGATGCAATCCAACAGGGTCATTTCCGACTCGGTCTGACGAACCACGTCACCGACGATGATCGCCTCCACTGGTTTCGCGAGTTCGAATGCCTCCGCCACGACCTCGAACACTTGCGACATAGCCCGCGAGCCCGAGCTCGTAGGCCACCTTCGTCAGATGATTCCTGGAGATTTCGTAGGCCGCCGCAATCTCGGCAATGGTCGCCAGACGGTCCTTCTTCAAGGCAAGGAACATCAGAAGGCGCAGCGCGTAATCGGTGTGGACGGTCATTTTCATCAGGTTAGTCCGAAAATTTTCGACTAACTCACGCAACCATCGCTTTCATGAAACTCCGTCCTGGCGAGAAAGGCGAGTCAAATATCGCAGGCTGTTGGAAACACGCCGTGATGGCGCGCTACCGTGCTGGAGGAAACAGTCGAACAGGAGACGATGCCACCAACAAGACTGATCGCCCCATAAGAAAAATTTGGCCTCCCCAAAAGATAAAAAAATTTCCTTAAGCCGGCGAATTTGGCTGGTGTGTGGACATGGGTGGCGCGCCGGGAGTGATCCTCCTCGCGTCCGGCGCGCTTGGCCCGCCCGCTTCATCGGGAGTGATGCGCATGAGCTCTTCTTCATATTTGCGCGAAAACGCCGAGCGAGCCCTTCGTCTCGCCCGAGACAATGCCGATCCCACGGCCGTGAAGGATCTCCTCCGGTGTGCCGCGCAGTCCTGGGGGCGCGCGGATGCAATCGACCTGCTGGAAAACCTCGGGAAGGTCGCTGCGGCACTGGGCGACGGGAAGCATTGTCCGCGCCTTGAGCCGGCCAAGAAGGGAAGCCAATTGTGGCTCGAGGTGGCCGGCATCGAACCGGCGGCAGGTGGGGAAGACACCCTGATCGCCGATTGCTGCGCGATCTTGCTGGCAGGCTCGGCCTCCACACGCCAGTAGCGGACCGATCCAGCCGCCGTTGCCCGCCCTGCGGCGGGGGCCGGCATGGCCGGGCTTTGCGGCGTCCGGCTGCGGCTGCAAATCCGGCTGGAGCCAGGACCCGGCCCAATTCGTCGAGGGCTCCGGCCGAATTAACCCTTCGTTAACCTTGATGGCTCAATCCTTAACGGATTGTCGTCAGAGGATAGCGAGTCGGGGATGATGAGCGAAAAGGCCGAGCCACCGCGCCAGATGGTACGCTTCCGCGGCCGGTCCTATGTCGCTTTCGTGTTTTCCCCGGTCGTGCCGATCGTCGGCTGGCTTGAGGAACTGGATGCGACGCTGACCCGCTCTCCCGGCTTTTTCGCCGGCCGGCCGGTCGTGCTCGACCTGTCGGCGCTCGATCTCAGCGAATCCGCCATCGGCCACCTGGTTTCGAGCCTGCACGAGCGCAACATCCGCGTGCTCGGTCTGGAGGGCGTCGAGGCCGGTCAACTCGGCCCGAGCCTGCCGCCGCTGCTGACGGGCGGACGCCAGTGTACCCTGGAGAACAGCGCGACCAAGCCGGTCAAGAGCAAGGCGCAGGCCCCCTCGCTGCTGCTCGAGAGTCCGGTCCGCTCGGGGCAGTCGATCGTCTTTCCCGAGGGCGATGTGACCGTGCTGGGGTCGGTCGGATCCGGCGCGGAGATCGTTGCCGGTGGCTCGATCCATGTCTATGGCACCCTGCGCGGCCGGGCGATGGCCGGCGTCAATGGCAATTCGGCGGCGCGGATCTACTGCCAGAAGATCGAGGCGGAACTGCTGGCAATCGACGGTTACTACCAGACCGCAGAAGAGATCGACGCGACCCTGCGAAACCGGCCGGCCCAGGCCTGGCTCGACGGCGAAACAATGAAAATCACAGCGCTGAACTAATCGGCGAAGGAGGATAGGATGGCCAAAGTCTTGGTCGTGACGTCAGGCAAGGGCGGAGTTGGAAAGACGACCACCACGGCCGCGCTGGGAGCTGCGCTGGCACAGGGCGGAGAGCGGGTCGTCGTCGTCGATTTCGACGTCGGCCTGCGCAACCTCGACCTGGTGATGGGCGCGGAGCGGCGGGTGGTGTTCGACCTCATCAACGTGGTGCAGGGCGTCGCCAAGCTGTCGCAGGCGCTGATCCGCGACAAGCGGCTCGAGAATCTATGGCTGCTGCCGGCCTCGCAGACCCGGGACAAGGACGCGCTGACCGAGGATGGCGTCAAGCGCGTCGTCGCGGAGCTGCGCACCAAGTTCGACTGGGTGATCTGCGACAGCCCGGCCGGCATCGAACGCGGGGCCACGCTGGCCATGCGCTATGCCGACGAAGCCGTGATCGTGACCAACCCCGAAGTGTCATCGGTGCGGGATTCCGACCGCATCATCGGCATGCTCGATTCGAAGACCGCGCGCGCCGAGCGGGGCGAGCAGGTCACCAAGCACGTTCTGGTGACCCGCTACGATTCCGCACGCGCCTCGCGCGGCGAGATGCTCAGCATCGATGATATCCTCGACATCCTCGCCGTGCCGCTGCTCGGAATCATTCCGGAAAGCCAGGATGTGCTGCGCGCGTCCAACGTAGGTTCGCCGGTCACCCTCAACAACGCTGCCAGCCCGACAGCCCGCGCCTATACCGACGCCGCAAGGCGGCTCGGCGGCGAGACCGTCACCATGATGGTGCCGGTCGAGCGCAAGCGGCTGATGGACCGGTTGCTTGGACGGAGGGCGGCATGAGCATGGGCCTGTTGCGGCTGCTCGGCCGCCGGGCCGGTTCGGCGCCGGTGGCGCGGGAACGGCTGCAGATCCTGCTCGCGCACGAGCGCAGCCAGCGCGGCCAGCCCGACCTGCTCGGCGTTCTGCGAGAGGAAATCCTTGCCGTGGTGTCACGGCACGTCAAGCTCGACCCCGACAGGGTGATGGTGAAGATGGACCGCGGCAAGAGCATGTCGACGCTCGAGGTCGACATCGAGCTGCCCAACGGCTTCGACCAGCTGGTTCGGACACGGCTGCCGGAAAATCAGCTCGCCTAGTGCATGATGAAGTTGACTTGAACCGGCCTCGCGACAGACTGGCTGCGCCTCTCCCGCTTGCGGGTCGCTTGCGGGGGAGGTCGGCGCGTAGCGCCGGGTGGGGGCTCCTTCCACGACGCGATGCGCGGAGAGGGCACCCCCCCCAACCCTCCCCCGCCAAGCGGGAGAGGGAGCGCACCGCCTTCGCGGCTGCCATTTGGCTTGAACGGGCCGGGGATGATCAGTTTTTCGATTTGTCCCGCAGCGACCTGAACCGCCTGAAGTCGGTATTGATCTTGCGGCTGGTTTCATCGAAGCCGCCAGGATCGTTTTCTCTGTATTCATTGATCGCGCGGTCGGTTTCGGCAATGAAACGTTGAAAGACATCGGGGATCGAGCCGAATGGCACGGACTGTCCGCGAAGCACGAATTCCGACTTGAAGTCCTCCTCCGCCGCCCGGCGTGCGCAGTCCCGGACGTCATCCGCGAGATTCCTGAAGGCGGACTGCCACGCGGCAGTCAGCTGGTCATCGGTCAGGTTCTGGTGCTTTCGCCCACGCGCCGCATAGTCGGCCAGCCGGTCCGCGGCTTCGCTCGCGAACCAGCTCTCGACGTCCTTTCGGAAAGGATCCTTCATTTTCATCGCCTCCCAGCCCCGGTCTGACCGGTAGCCGTGCTGCGGGTCCCGGCCGCCGACCGCCTGGGCCCGAGCCCCACCAGGTGCCGAATGCCTGATTCAATCCCTTGCGGCGCATCCAGGCACCAGCTTCGGCAACCCGCCGACGGTGCATACGGACACGTTTGATGATTCCATAAAAGGCGGCCGGGAGGAAGCGGCAGCCTCGGGGCCGGGCTCTGGCTCCGGGAGGCTCCAGGAAGGCGAAACGCAGGAAGGCCGGTGATGGTCTTCCAGTTGCGGTACGCTCCCTCTTTCGCGCTTGCGTCGCAGCTTGCGGGGGGAGGGTTGGGGTGGGGCCCTCTAGTCCGCGTCAACAAGTTGGGCTTGTAGGAGGCGAGCCAAATAAGCCTCGAGTAAGGAGAAGTCCAAGTTGCCCTCGTGCCAGGCACGGTCAGCGGCCCGGAGATCATCCACATAGGCTTTGCGATCTTCTCGTATTCGCTCAGGGACTATCTTTCGGCCGGGTAACAAGCTTCCGGATTTGGCACAAAGCAGATAGTAGCACGTGGCTCGCGCCGTGCGGCCATTGCCTTCGATAAACGGATGAACCCAATTGAGGCGCCAGAGGCCGTATGCCGCCATTTCTGTTGGGGTCCAGTTGAACCAATTCTCATGGATCGTTGATGAAACGGTCCATGAGCTCAGGGACATCTTCGAAATGCGGGGGAAGATGATTGCCGACGTAGATGGGTTCCTCGCGGAAGCGACCACCGAACTGCGAAATATTCGCTACAGCCACATGATTGAGTGCCCATAGGGTGTATTTATCGAAAGCTGTATGGCCCTGGTTCAGGCCAATCTCGACGCAGTTGGTCAGCAGGTCGTATTGCCGGAACAGGTTCCTTGCCTGCACGAGATCATAGAACTCACGGTCGTCGCCTTCCGATACGATCCTGCAAAGAGAGTCCGCTGATGCACGGGCTCTTCCTTCCTTTGCCTTACCTTGCGTGGTTTCGCATCAGGATGCTGCTGGCCGCCGTCCTGGCTGTTTCCTTGGTGATGCCGGAGCTTTCCGGGGCATTGCCATAAGCGAAGCTAATGCGCTGTTCGAGCAGTGGCTCGTTTGTCACGCCGGTCTCGCGCGCCTTCTGCAAGAGGCGGTCTAATTCGGGTCGCGCGGGAGCTGGCGTTAGGGCTGATTTTCGGATTGCCATCCACGATGCTCCCGTGTGTCGCAAGGCAACGTGACCTTGTCGATTTCTTGCAAAGATATAACGATCGCCCCCCGCAGAACAGCCGCTGTAGGACAACTATCTGCAACGTGGGCTGATTTAGCCGGTGCCGGTTGAGAGGATTGAACTCCCGACCTTCGGTTTACAAAACCGCTGCTCTACCGCTGAGCTAAACCGGCAAACGGATTGGATGGGCATGGCGGCGGCGATTTTCTGCAGTCCTGCTGCCGTCTGCCGTCCGATCGTTTCGGCCGCCTGTTTATGGCAGCTCGGCGCGCCACGTCAACGCGGTGCGGCATTCGTGTTCGGACAGGAATGGATCAGCGCGTCGGTTCGACGCCATGAGAGGGTCATGCCAGGCGGTGCTCGGCGAAGGATATCCGGCGAGCCGGCAGCGGCTACTCGGAAGACCGCATTTTCGATGGCGACAGCCACTCGTCGACGTGGCTGGCAACGTCGAGCTGGCGCGCGCGCTCGATGAGGGCATCGCGCTCGGGGCCCGGCGCGAGCCCCTCGACCTGCTTTCTGGCCTCCAGGGCCATTTCCCTCATCCGCTGCTCGAACAAGCGAGGCATCGGCTACTCTCCCAGTGACTAAATGCGAAGCTTGAACGTGCGGAGAGGCCAGCGGGTTCCCTTCCGGTTCCCGGTCAGGAAGCAAGATGTGCACCGACACCTCTCGTCAGCGGGCGGCGGCTTGCAGGTCTGTTCTTGTTATGTTCTAGTCAGGTCATGCCGCGCGACCGTCTGCACTGGTTTGACCACGACGCCGAAAACCCGCCATGGATCGAGGCGCTGGCGGAGGTACGCCATCTGGCGGCGCGGGAGGGATATTGCTTTCAGCATGTGCAGGCCATCATTGTCGCCATCGACCAGTACGCCGAGACCGCGCTGGGCAATCGCGACTATTTCCTCAACCGCCCCTATGGCATCGGCGGCAGGGGTGACATGATTCCCTGAACTCGAACGCCGCCCTCACGTCACCATCAGTGAACCATTCGGCGGGCGTGTCCGCATGGAGGTTGTGCCGCCGCCAATGGTGGCCGAGCCAGTTCCAGCGCGGAACCATCGACCGGGTGAGCGATTAACGGACACAGCACCAGGTCGGGGCAAACTCATGCAAGCTGACAGTGAGATCATCTGGCATCGGGAGCAGATTGCCAAGAACCGGGTCCTGATTGAAGAACTCGAAGCCGGCAACACGGCCGGGGGCGATGTATTCCCGGAAACCCAGGCGGAGATCGAACGGCTTACGGCGCAACTGCGTCAGTCGGAGCTGATCGTAGCCGCTTACGAGAAAGAGCAGTCGCAGGACTGACCGCGATAATCCTGGGCGACGCCAAGTCGGCTTGCCTGATGTGGCCATGGACATCGGCAATTGCCGTCAATGTAATTTTATCGACGCCTGCACCGCATTAACCTTTCGTTAACCCTGTGGAGTCACGCTTGAGCCATGTCGCGACGGCACCGGAGGATCGAGCCGGCAGTCGCAAGAAAGAGCCGACGGCGTAGCGCCCGTCGGCTTTTCTCTGGGCAGGGCAAGCCGCCTCCGCCCCTCATTCAGCTCGGCTACTGGCAGATGTGCCGGAGGCCATCCTCGCCCTTGAACCAGGTTCCGGGCTGGCAGACGAAGCCGTTGCGCGCGGCCCAGCTCCGATCATATCCGCCGCGATAGCCGTCGTTATCGTATCCGCCGCTATAGCCGTCGTTGTCATAGGCATAGCTGTCGCGCTGGAACGGCGCCGTAGCAATGGCGCCGGCGGTCCCGATCGCGCCGCCAACGACGCCGGCGGCGACATCGGCCGGCCAGAAACCAGAATCGCGATTCCAGCGCTGGTCGTTCCAGCTGTCGTGCCACCCATCGTTCCATCCGCGACGGTCGCCGCGATAGGCCACGTCCTGGCCATACTGCGAAGTGCCGGCATAGGGGTTACTCGAGATCACGGTCTGGGCCGCAGCCGGGCCTGCCAGTGCGGCGACAAGGATGGCGGCAACACCGAGATGTCTGAAATTCGTCATGCAGTTTCTCCGTCTCAGGGAGCAAGGCTAAGCCGCCACGCCTGCGGACGTTCCGGTTCTCGCCATGGGCGGAGTCAAACCGGCGTGAAGAGAAGGTTCCGCACGCGCCGACTGCGCCGCGGCCCGACGCGGTTCCTTCGATGTCGAAGGAAGGATGCTCTGCATTGCGCGCGAAGGGTTGTTAACGCTTTGCTATCCGTTTGCCGGAATTTAGCCGCGTGCCCATCCTCACGCGTTAGGCTTATCCATCGTTAGGTCGCCGCCTTAACGCTTGGTCCAGCGCCGTCGGCTAGATTGCGCCGAAATCGGATAGCGGATGATGCGCGCAGGCCTCGTACTGGCAATTCTGTTCGGGATCACGGCGTCGGCCTCGGCCGGTGACGGCTTCGATATCGTGATCCCCGGTCGTCCCGGTGTTCCCATCATCATCAATGGCGTCGATGCTTCCTACGCGGTCGTCGAAGGCGAGTGGGGCCTTGCCAAGGGTCAGCATGTGCAGCCGACCGTCTATGGCGGACGCTATGTCGATGCCGATCCGCATGTCGGCCACTACTATCCCACTGCCGGTCGGCGGCCGGGCTACGGACGCCTCGAGATCGAACCGCCGCTGAACCGCATCCTGCCCAAGCCGGCGGAGAGCTATCATCAATCCTGGTCCGCCGAGTCCGCACCGCCGCGCCCGCAGCCGGAAATCCCCTTGATTCCGCCGCCGGTGATCATCGCGCCGCCCTATGGCGGAGGCGAGCCGTACGATCGTCATCCGCCGCCACCGGGCATGCCACCCCGCGGACATTGAAACCGGCCCGCACCCACAACAACGATTGTTCCAGAGGAGAGAGTGCCCATGCGTCAGACAATTTCAGCGATAGCCGCGGCGATCGGGTTGATGGCCGTGAGCGCCGTGCCGGCGATGGCATGCGGTGGTGGCGGATGCCAGTATGTCAGCCCCTGCGCGCAGGACTATGTCGCGGTGCCGCAATATTCGCCCTACTACAGCTGCGCCGGCTGGGGCTTCGAGCGGCTGCCGGATCCGCTGCATCAATACTACTATGTCGACCAGGGGCCGACCTATGACGGTCCCGGCGATTTCGCGCCTGCGCGGGTCTATCGACAGAGCGCGCTGGGCTATCGCCGCCCAGTGGTCTACACCTATCGGGAGCATCATTGGCGGCCGTCCGGCTACTATTACCGGCACCGCCACGTTCATCGCATGCACTGATCGGTCGTTCCGGGCGAGCCCATCAGGCCAAGCCGGCTCGCGCCGACATAGAGTGCGAGCACGGCGGCGTTCGAGACATTCAGGCTCTTGATCTCGCCGGGCATGTCGAGCCGCGCGACCACGCGGCAGGTTTCGCGGGTCAATTGCCGTAAGCCCTTGCCCTCGGCGCCCAGCACCAGCGCCAGCGGCTGCCGCAGCGGCACCGCGCCGAGATCGTCGCCGCCCTGGCTGTCCAGTCCGACGGTCAGGAAGTCGCGTTCGTTCAGTTCGGCGAGCGCGCGTGCCAGGTTCTGCACCGTCACCAGCGGCACCAGCTCCAGCGCGCCGGATGCCGATTTCGCCAGCACGCCGGTCGCCTCGGGGCTGTGCCGCGCCGTGGTGACAATGGCCCGGACCGCGAATGCCGCCGCCGAGCGCAGGATCGCCCCGACATTATGCGGATCGGTGATCTGGTCGAGCACCAGCACGATGCCCTCCTGCGCCAGGCTGTCGATGTCAGGCGAGGGCAGGGGGTCGGCCTCGGCCAGCAGTCCCTGATGCACGGCATCGGGGCCGAGGCGCTGGTCGATCAGCGCCGGCCGCACGATTTCCGGAGCGAGGGGAAGGGCAATCCCGTCGTCGGCAAGGCGCCGCGCCGCATTCTCGGTCAGCCACAATCGGCGGATCTGCCGCCGCGGATTGGCCAGCGCGGCAGCCACGGTGTGCCAGCCATACAGGATCACCGGCCCGTCCAGGCCGGCGCCGCGCTCGCGCCGGGGCGGCCGTGGCCTCGACCGCCGGCCCTGCGGGCCGCCCTGGCCCGGGGCCGTTCTCGCGTTGCCCCTCTGAAACCGCATGGTTCGGTCACGATCGCTCATCGCCAGCTTGTCTCACGGGTTCCCGGCAATGGCAATTTGCACCGGCCGGATCGTTCGCGGAACGCTTGCCTTGGTTGACTTTGCCATCGGCGATCCGTCATAAACGCGCCCGACCGGGAGCTCGCCATCGGCGCCCGGTTCTAGCCTCATCCATGGCCTGCCACCGCCAGTGCGGCGGAAGGTCGCGATGCCGCTGAGCGGGGGAGTGTCCCGAGTGGCAAAGGGAGCTGACTGTAAATCAGCCGTCTTATGACTTCGAAGGTTCGAGTCCTTCTTCCCCCACCAGCTCTTGTTCAGGCCAAAAGAAAGACGCGGCAGAATCGCTTCCGCCGCGTCCCCGTTCTTGAACTCGCTGGTCAGGCGCGGGGAGCGCCCTGATGCCAGGCCGTGGGCCTAGCGGGCGATCCCAGCGAGGTGACAGCGCTTGGTAAGAGACACTGGATCACCTCCTTTCGTTGTTGATGGAGACATCAGTATAGGAAGCGAATCAGCGCGTGTTAAGGGCTTGCGGCGCGCGGATGGCGGAACAAGGCTCGGTTGGCCTGCTACGTTGTGCCGGTTGAGGCCGCTCCGCCGCCGTGATAGTTGGTCGCCAATGCGGGTGTAGCTCAATGGTAGAGCAGCAGCCTTCCAAGCTGAATACGAGGGTTCGATTCCCTTCACCCGCTCCAGTCTTTTCAGCCACTTGGATCGCCAAGAACGCTTCATCTTGACAAGTCGCGCGTTTCCATTCCGACAAATGTTCACTTTACGGTCGCCTGCTTCGCCAGTTTTGCACGCCGCTTGATGCACTTCATTTGTGCGTCCTGCTTGGCCTCATCATCGTCGTGCAGATAGAGCTAGTCAGCCAGAATGAAGCATTGGAGGGCATTGGCAACATTCGGCTTGGGAGCCGACACGGGACTCGAGGGCAGCCGCTCACGGAATCTGGTTCACCAAAGAACGCGTCGTGTCTAGGCAGTGCTTTTTTTGGTCGTCCCAGCCGGCCTGAATGTCCAGCTCAGCGAGTTCTGCCTGCAAGAACTTGCGGTCAACGTTGTCGAGCCGCTTGATCAGCGCGCTTTTCTTGTCCGAGATCACCCTCAGATTTCCGGCCAGAGCGTCGTGATCGAGAAAGTCTGCAACAGCGATGTCAAAAATGTCCCGCGGCTTTAACATTGTTGGGCGATGATGCATCTTCTTGAGTGCGATTTCAGCCGGATGCTCGACTTTGACTGAAACTTCCCGGGCCGGCGGCAGATCGGTGAGATCGATTTCGAAATTATCCGTACCGAGCCCAGATAGTGGGCCACTAACGATGAAGTCGATCTCGCCTTCAGCGTAGGTCAGCTTCAAATAGTGCGCGGCCTCATCCCATGTCTGGCAATTCCAGACTTCAGTTACTCTCGGGGACATCATGCCGAGATATTGCGGATCGTCGATAAATGCGTCGATGTCTTTGCTCAGCCGGTGGTTGGCGTGCAGCATGAGGGCTGTACCGCCGCCCAGAACCCATTCGGGAACAGCCTGACCCTGCTGCGCGAGTCGCTCTAGTCCCGTGACGGTCCGGCTAAGCAGCAGGCGCCAGTTGCTCAAAAGCTGCCTCCAGGCGTGAGTTTGCCTCTCCTGTCGCCGCCTTCACCGCTTGATATGTCGTTGCCAGGTCCGACTTGGAGACCCCGTGTATCGCGGCAAACCTCAAAATCAATTCCGGTCGAACATCCGTGAAGAAAGTTGCTATGTGAACAATCCATGGCCCGCGTCTGCTCGAAGCAAGGTGTTTTGCGAGCTGTGCCGCGCTTATGACTTTCTTGTAGGGGGCATTGGTGGTGCCGAGAACCAATTCGTCGACTTCCTGGTCGGGAATGGATCGCCGCCCAGATGGCCCTCGGTTCTCGGACGCCTTGATAAGGAGTACGTCTTCGAGCTTGCACCTGCGATGCTTACCCTCATAGCGGAAGGGAAGCTCTCCTGCTTCCATCTTGCGGACCACCATGGGACGAGAAATGCCCAAAATCCTGCCGGCGTCTGCAGGTGAAAGCTCCCTGTCTACTGGAATTATAGCGACACCAGAGTGCTTCAGGGTCAGTTCAGTGAGGTGCCGAAGTAGTTTGAGCATCACGCCTTCAACCTTGAGGTCGGCTGACTGCTTACGTACCGACTTGCCAAGTTGGCGCGCCAAGGCCTCCGCATCTCGCCGAGCCGCCTGCCCAATTTTTTCGACCTTCGTCTGAGTGAGCGCCACCACGAAACCTCCACGCGTCCTAAGTGAAATAATTGAAAATGGAGCGATTTTCAACCCACATGGGGCGTTTTGGCTTAGCAATGGGATCAGCAGTTAAGTGATTGTAAAGGAAACATAATTCTCGTTTGTCCTTTGAGGGCCGCTGACTGTTCCGGCATGTGCTCACCGTCGCGGAGGACATGTTTAGACAGGGTCGTGTGCAAACGATTCTTTCCTTTCGTTCAGAGGCCTAGTCCGCCGCAGTCCCAAGCGAGCCGTGAACTCCATTGGGTATGTTACGGGGCCGGCGGTGCCAGCTTGGCCATGGATGCACTCAGCCGCTTGGTTGCGGCGATCAGATCGGCGAGAAGTCTCTCATCGATATCGATCCGGCCCTGGTAGCTTGCCAGGTTGCGTTCGTTGTGCGCTTTGAGGAAAATCTGGAGATCGGCGTTGCTTACACCGATGGTGTGCGTCAGCGTTTGATAGACGGTTATCCGGTTTTCTGACCGATAGCCGTCGCGCCGAAGCGCCGCGAGCGCGAACTTATGGGCCGCTTCCACGGCGAGATCAAACTGGCTGTCTGTAGCGATGCTTTCATTCTGCGCATCGACGAGGCCGCGCTGCGCTGATCTCAGCATCCCCTCGTATTCTTTCCGCAACGGGGGCTCGGCCTTGAGCCGGCTGATTTTGACGAGGTTGTCGAGTTGCGGCTTAGCCACGGCCTAGCTCGCCTTCGGAGCCGATAAAGAAAAGCTTGGGTGATCGGGTGATCTTGTTCATGACCGATCCCTTGTCGGAGATATGACGCTGCCAGTCCTGCGGCGTCATGAACAGGGGATGGACCGGTCGCTTCAATGTCAACTCTGCTTCCTGCGCCGCCGTGTAGAGGTCCGAGTAGTTGAGGTCGTCGCCGATGATGAGGACATCGACGTCGCTGTTGGCTGTGTCGGAGCCTTTGGCCATGGAACCAAACACGAAGGCTGAGCGGATTCCGCTGGCGTGCCGTTCGAAGGATTTCTTGAGAGCTTCCGTCACGTTGACCGTTTTTTCGAGAAGGCCGCGCAAATCCTCGAAGACCGGCGCCTGCTTGTTGGCGCGGTAGTGTTTCTGGTTGCCGACCCGCTCGACCGTCAGGAGGCCGCAGCGCTGCAAACGGTCGAGTTCGCGATCCACCGCTCCCACGCCGGAATCGACGTGCCGCATAATCTCCGACGTGTAAAAGCTGCGATCCGGCTGGCCGAAAAGAAGCGCCATCACCCGCCGTTTCACTTTGGAGAACAGCGCGTCCGAGATGCCGGATGTCTTGGATGTCATTCCCATATTGGGAAGTATAATACCCAAAAAGGGAAGATTCCACTAAGATGAAAAACTTAGTGAAATCAGCTTGTTGGTACAAGCGTCAGGACGTTTCGTTCGGCATCAGCCAGGGAACAAGGCCGTTTGGGTATCGAAGGATCCCGAAAATTGCCGCTTTTCGGTCCTGTCGAACTCCCTCGTGGCGAGGTTTGATTGCACTGCGGAAATTGACTAGCCTTTCCCTTCAACCGTGGCATTTCGCGTGGCCTGTCTGGGCCCTTCACCCGCTCCAGATCTCGAGACATTGCGGGCGCTGCGCGCTGCCGGTTTTGGAGAACAGTTCATGTCGGATCTGCCGCTCGCGGGCATCAGGATCGTTGATCTGACCCGGGTGCTCGCCGGGCCGCTGTCGGCGCAGATGCTGGCCGATCTCGGCGCCGAGGTGATCAAGATCGAGCGCCCGGGCGGTGGTGACGATGCGCGGGCGTTCGGGCCGCCTTATCTGGTCGATCCCGAAGGCCGTGAGAACAACAACAACTCGTTCTATCTCTGCGCCAACCGCGGCAAGAAATCGGTCACCGTCGACATCGCAAAGCCGGAAGGGCAGGACATCGTCCGCGCGCTGGCGAAATCCGCCGATGTGATGATGGAGAACTTCAAGGTCGGCGATCTCAGGCGTTACGGGCTGGACTATCCATCGATCCGCGCCATCAATCCCGGCATCATCTACTGTTCGGTGACGGGCTACGGCCAGACCGGACCCTACAGCCCGCGCCCCGGCTATGACGCGATCTTCCAGGCGATGGGCGGCCTGATGAGCGTCACCGGCCATATCGATGGCGAGCCCGGCGCCGGCCCGATGAAGGTCGGGCCCAGCATCGTCGACTACATGACCAGCATGAACAGCTCGATCGGCATCCTCGCAGCGCTGTATCACCGCAAGGCCAATGGCGGCGCTGGCCAGCACATCGATGTCTGCCTGCTCGACACCGTGATCGCGTCGCTGTCGCATTGGGCGCAGATCTATCTGGTGAGCGGCAGGACGCCGCCACGCCGCGGCACCTGGGGCAATGGCGGCATGCCGGCGGGGGCATTCCGCTGCGCCGACGGCGAGTTGATGCTGGTGGTCGGCAACGACGCGCAGTTCGCGCGAACCTGCGCCGTGCTGGGCCATCCCGAACTTGCCGACGACCCGAGGTTCGTCAAGAACAACGACCGCGTCGTTCATGGCAACGAGATCATGGCGATCTTCGCCGGCCTGTTCCTGACCAGGCCCGTGGCTTATTGGCGCGCGCAGCTGGACCAGGCCGGCGTGCCCTGCGGGCCGATCAACGATTTCGCGCAGGTGTTCGCCGACGAGCATGTCCGCGACCGCGGCATGGAGATAAAGGTCGAGCATCCGTTCGAGCCGGCGCTGTCGCTGATCCGCAATCCCATCACGTTCTCCGGGACTCCGGTACAGGATTATCGCGCGCCGCCGCTGCTCGGTCAGAATACCAGGGAAGTGCTGTCCGCGATGCCGGGCTATGACGACGACCGGCTCGACACGCTGAAAAGGCAGGGAATCATCTAGCGCGCGGCTATCGCGCGCCCAGCGCGGCCTGTGTCCGCGGCATCCCGCCGCCGGCCAGCGCCGTGACCGAGACGTCGATGATACGCTTGATGATGCCGTCGACATCGTCGAGGTCGCATGCGCCCTCCGACAATTTCGTCAGCCGCTCGCTGTCGCGGATGGTCTGGTGCGCCATTGCCAGTGCGAAATGCAGTGCCCAATAGAGCTCGACCTCGTCGCGCCCCGGCAGCGCGCGCCGCATCGCCGCGGCGAATTTCCGCAGATGATCGATCTCGCGATTCTTGATGCGGCGGATCGGCGGCACCGATTCGATCGAGGCGCGGATCATGAAGCGCGCCGCGGTGGAGCGCTCGCGCGCGGGACCGAGGCAGCCGCGCAGCGTCGGGCCGATCAGGGCGCGCAGGATGGCGTCGAGCGGCGCTCGCCCGCCGCCGGCCGCTTCGGCATTCCTCAATTCGTTGAGCCGCTCCCGGTTGTGGTCGATGCTGCGGGTGACGAACAACTCGGCGATCAATTCATCCTTGGAGCCGAAATGATAGTTCACGGCGGCCAAATTGACGCCCGCCGCCGCGACGATGTCGCGCAGCGTCACCTCGCCGAAACCGCGATCGGCGTATAGCCGTTCGGCGGCATTCAGGATCGCGGTTCGGGTCTGGTCCGTCGGCATCGACATGGCCCCATGCAAGCACGGGCGTTGCATTTCAAACAGTTGTATGAAACTATGTTTCGAAGGCTGAAATGTCAAATGCCGGCCGCGCGGTCCCAGCGGATCGATAGATCGGTTGCCCGCTGCCGCATCGTCCGGCGTGAAGGCTCTTGCGACGCGCCGGTTGCGGGCAGACAGTGCGGCCAACGTCTTGGACAGACAAATGAGGGAACGCCCATGGACTTCAATATGTCGGACCGTCAGAAGCAATGGCTCAACCGCGTTCAGGCGTTCATGGACAACCATGTCCGGCCGGCGGTGCCGATCTACCGGAAGCAGGACGCGGAGGGCGCGCGCTGGAAGACCATCTCGGTTCTGGAGGAACTGAAGAAGAAGGCCCGCGCCGAAGGCCTGTGGAATATGTTCATGCCGCCGTCCTCGCACGAGGACGACGAATTCCGTGGTGCGGGATTGACCAATCTCGAATACGCGCCGCTTGCCGAGCAGATGGGCCATATCGGCTGGGCTTCGGAGGTGTTCAACTGCTCCGCCCCCGATACCGGCAACATGGAAGTGCTGATGCGGTACGGCACCAAGGAACACAAAAGGAAGTGGCTGCGTCCGCTGATGGATGGCGAGATCCGCTCCGCCTTCCTGATGACGGAGCCCGCGGTGGCCTCGTCGGACGCCACCAACATCGAGACCAGCATCAAGCGCGACGGCGACCACTACGTGATCAACGGCCGCAAATGGTGGTCGTCCGGGGTCGGCGATCCCCGCTGTCAGGTCCTGATCGTCATGGGCAAGACCGATCCCAGCGCGGCGCGCCATCAGCAGCAGTCGCAGATTCTGGTGCCGCGGGACGCCAAGGGCATCACCGTCGAGAAGATGCTGCCGGTGTTCGGCTTCGACGATGCGCCGCACGGCCACGCCCAGGTGTTGCTGGAAAACGTCCGTGTTCCCGCCAGCGACATCCTGCTCGGCGAGGGCAGGGGATTCGAGATCGCCCAGGGCCGGCTCGGCCCCGGTCGCATCCATCACTGCATGCGCACCATCGGCAAGGCCGAAGAGGCGCTCGAGAAGATGGTGAAGCGGCTGTCGTCACGCACCGCCTTCGGCAAGAAGATCATCGAGTACTCGGTGTGGGAACAGCGCATCGCCGAGGCGCGTACCGATATCGAGATGAACCGGCTGCTGTGTCTCAAGGCCGCCGACATGATGGACAAGGTCGGCAACAAGACCGCGCAACTCGAAATCGCCATGATCAAGGTGGCGGCGCCCAACATGGCGCTGAAGATCATCGACCACGCCATCCAGGCGTTCGGTGCGGCCGGTGTTTCCGACGACGCCGGGCTGGCGCGCGACTATGCCTCAATGCGCACCATGCGGCTCGCGGACGGACCGGACGAGGTCCACAACCGCGCCATTGCCAGGCTTGAACTTCGGAAGTATGCCAATTCTCCCCCCAAGCATTAGCGGGAGCCGGCGCTCCCGCTTATGCCGAGAACAAAAGCGGGAGCGTCAAGCGTGGCCGAAGGCGTCAGAAAGGACGAGGAGTTCTCGGGCACCAAGCCGGTCGAGGAGCGGCATCGCATCGACGAAACGCGGCTCGACGGCTGGATGCGGGAACACGTCGCCGGCTATCAGGGACCGCTTTCCGTACTGCAGTTCAAGGGCGGCCAATCCAACCCGACCTATCGGCTCGACACCCCCGGTCGATCCTATGTGATGCGGCGCAAGCCGTTCGGGAAACTGTTGCCGTCGGCGCATGCCGTAGACCGCGAATTCCGCGTCATCGCGGCGCTCGGCAAACAGGACTTTCCGGTCGCCAGGGCCTATGCGCTGTGCACCGACGACAGCGTGATCGGCTCCGCCTTCTACATCATGTCGATGGAAGAGGGACGCGTGTTCTGGGATCCGGCGCTGCCGGGCCAGCCGCCTGAAGCGCGGCGAGCGATTTTCACCAGCAAGATCGAGACGCTGGGCCGACTGCACATGTTCGAGCCGCAGGCGATCGGACTTGGCGATTTCGGCAAGCCGGGCAACTACTTTGCGCGCCAGGTCGATCGCTGGACCAAGCAGTACCGCGCATCGGAGACCCAGCACATTCCCGAGGTCGAAAAGCTGATCGAGTGGCTGCCGCGAACCCTGCCGAAACAGGAGCGCGTTTCCGTCGTTCATGGCGACTATCGTCTCGACAACATGATCTTCCATGCCACCGAGCCGCGGGTGCAGGCGGTGCTCGACTGGGAACTGTCGACGCTCGGCGACCCGATGGCCGACTTCACCTATCTGTTGATGCAATGGACCATGCCGGGCCTGGTCGACGCCGATCTCGCCGCGCTCAACATTCCGGACATGGCGGAGGCGGCGCGGATCTATGGCAACGTCACCGGCACCGCCGTTCCCGACCTCAACTGGTACTTCTCCTACAATCTGTTCCGGCTGGCCTGCATCACCCAGGGTATCGCAGGCCGGATCCGCGACGGCACCGCCGCGAATGCCAGGGCGATCGAATCAGCCAAGCGCACCGTGCCGCTGTCGAAGGACGCGTGGAAATACGCCCAGGGGGCGGGCGCGACGTGACGAGCAGGCTGCACCTCTCCGCTTGCAAGGGAGGTCGGCGCGTAGCGCCGGGTGGGGGCTCTGTCCACGATGCGACGCGCGCAGAGAGCCCCCACCCCAACCCTCCCCCGCAAGCGCGCTTTCGTATGCACACATCTTGCCAGCGGATTTGATTGCTGATTCCGTGGGTTGCTGGATGATTCACGGAGCGTTCGATGAGTGGGATGGAATTCGGCCTCGGGCGTTTCGGCGACCTGCGGCTGGAAAAAGGGGGGCGTGCTTGCATGCATCTCTGGTTGACCGACCTGGATCGTGCATCCGCCGGCTGGGCGGTACGCGTGCTCGCGAGATGCAGTTTACGCGCTTTCTTCGCAACAAGGCGGTGACGGCCTCGGAGATGGCTGATCGCGCGGCGGAACAAACGGCGGCGCGCGTTGCAGGACGCGACCTTGTGGTGGCGCAGGATACCAGCGAGCTTGCGCTGGGAGGCCATCGTGCCAAAGCCAACGGCTATGGCCCGGTCGGCAAGGGTGGTGCGCTGCGCGGGCTGTTGTTGCACGCGGTCCTGGCGGTCGATGCCGGCACCGGCGCGGTGCTGGGCCTCGTCGATGCGTCGGTGAGGAACCGCAGCGGCGGCAAGGCCAAACCCCGTCGGTCGCGGACGACGGCGCAGAAGGAGTTGCAGCGTTGGCTCGACGGGACGGCGCGGGCCGGTGCGGTGCTGGCAGCGGCACGGAGCATCACGGGCGTATCGGACCGAGAAAGCGACATCTACGAGCACTTCGTGCAATGTCCACCCAACATGCAGCTGATCGTGCGGGCGTGCCAGAACCGACGGATCGAAACTGTCGACGAGGAGCAGACAAGGCTGCTGTTCGCGCACGTTGACAGCCTGCCCGAACAGGGCCGGTTTGCAGTGGAAGTGGCAGCTGCTCCGGGACGCAAGGCACGCACGAGCGAGCTGGCTGTCCGCTTCAGTCGCATCGAATTGCGCCGGCCGCTTCATGGCGCATCCGACCTGCCGCCTGCGGTCACGTTGACCATTGTCGATGTCCGCGAAGCATCCGCAGCCGACGGCGAAAAGCCGATCCATTGGCGGCTGCTGACGACGCACACGGTCACGAGCCTTGCCGATGCGCGACGGATCGTCGGTCTCTATCGGATGCGCTGGGTCATTGAAGAATACTTCCACACCATCAAGAGCGCTGGCTTCAATATCGAACAGGCCGACATCGCCGAGCCCGAGGTCATGATCAAGCTGGTCGCGGCCATTGCCGTCGCGGCAATCACGGTGATGCAACTCGTCAAAGCTCGCGACGGCGCCACCGATCAAAACCTCCTCGAGGCTTTCGAACCCGCCGATCAACCTATCCTGGAGGCCGTCTCGGCTCGCCTGGAAGGCAAAACCGCGCGCCAACAAAACCCGCATCCAAAGGGGTCGCTCGCCTTCGCTGCCTGGGTCATCGCTCGTCTCGGCGGCTGGACCGGCTACTATGACAAACCTGGTCCCAAAACCATGCGACGGGGCCTAGACGACTTCCAGCGCATCAAATACGGCTCGGCCCTGCGGCTCCCAAATGTGTGAATCGGACAGCCCGCAAGCGGGAGAGGGGGAGCGCGCTGCCTTCGCGGGCTGCCATTCAATTTAAACTCATCACGCGCTAGATCGGCTTGCCCGCATAGGGCATCGATGCGGTGAGGCCGCCGTCGACCGGAATGGCCTGGCCGTTGACGTAGGAAGCCTCGTCACTGACCAGGAACAAACCCATCGCCGCCAGCTCGTGGGGTTGTCCGGCGCGCTTCAGCGGATTGAGCTGGCCGATCTTGCCATCGGTGCCGCGCTGTCTGGCATTGTCGAAGATCGGCTTGGTCATGCCGGTCTCGATCAGGCCGGGGCAGACCGCATTGATGCGCACGCCGGTACCGGACAGCGAATAGGCGGTGGTCTGCACCAGGCTGATGACGCCGGCCTTGCTCGCCGCATAGGGATGGCCGCTGGCTCCGGACTTCAGACCTGCGACCGAGGCCGTGCAGACAATGGCTCCCTGTTTCTGCCGGATCATGTGCGGGATGGCGTACTTGATGGCGAGAAAGGGTCCGATCAGGTTGATCCGCAGGATTTCCTGCCAGTAATCCACGGTCTGTTCGGCGAGCGGCACCAGGCCGCCGCTGATGCCGGCATTGGCCCAGATCGCATCGAGCCGCCCGTGGGTGGACACAGCCTTGTCGATGAAGGCCATGACGTCCTTCTCCGACCCGGCATCCGCCACGACCGCTTCGGCGGTGCCACCGGCCTTGCGCACCTGCTCCACCGTCTGCCCGACGTTGTCGGCGCGGTCGACCGCAATCAGCCGAGCCCCTTCCTGCGCGAACAGCAGCGAGGCCGCGCGTCCGATGCCGCTGCCGGCCCCGGTGATGATGACGGACTTGCCTTCGAGGCGGCCCATGAATGTCTCCTTCGCATCAATCTGCGCATGCCGCCATACGGAATTGGGGATTCACTTGAGACCTGCTGCGGTCTCACGTACAGCCAGCATCGAACAGTATTGAAGGGTCCTCGCGATGTCCAACCCAGACCAGCCATTCAAGGCGCAGTATGCGGTGCCCGCCGGTGTGGTTGCGACGCGGTGGTGGTGGGTACGTCATGCGCCGGTCCGCGAGGATGGCGGATGCATCTATGGACAGAAGGACATCGGCTGCGACACCACCGATCGCGAAGTGTTCGAGGCGGTCGCGAAAATCCTGCCGCGCCAGGCCGTCTGGTATGCAAGCAATCTGAAGCGGACCCACCAGACCGCGGATGCGATCTGGGCCGCCGGATTTCCGAGGCCCGCGGTCATGCAGCACGAACCGGCGCTTGCCGAGCAGGATCTCGGGCAATGGCAGGGGTTGAACCGCGCGGCGTTCTTCGCAAGCCGGCCGGTCGCGGTCGGCAGCTACTGGTTTGCGCCGATCGACGATCCGGCGCCGGGCGGCGAGAGTTTCATGGATCTCTATAACCGCGTTCGCGGCGCGATCGACCGGATCAATGCCGAGCATGCCGGCCGGGACGTCATCGCGGTGGCGCATGGCGGCACCATCAAGGCGGCGGTCGGCCTCGCGCTCGGCGACCAGCCGGAAAAGGGCCTCGCCTTCACCATCGACAACTGCTCCGTGACGCGACTCGATCATCTCGCCAGCGACGGCCATTCCGGCTGGCGGATTCCAATGGTCAACCAGCAGCCCTGGATCGCCGACGCGTCGCACCAGGCCATGCACCAGCCGGCAGGCCCGGAGATCGCCAGCGCCAGCAAGCTCGCCTGACCGGCAGTTGTCGAACCGCAGGAACGCCGGATAGGCTGATCGAACCGCAGGCCGGCGCACGCCGGATCCATCGATGGGAGGAACGCATGAGTTTGTTTGACATGTCGGGCAAGGTCGCCGTCATCACCGGATCGACGCGTGGCATTGGCCGTGCCATCGCCGAGCGGATGGCCGAGCACGGCGCCAAGGTGGTGGTCTCCTCGCGCAAACAGGACGTTTGCGACAAGGTGACCCAGGAGATCAACGACAGGTTCGGGAAGGGCACCGCGGTCGCGATCGCGGCCAACATTTCGAGCAAGGAGAACCTCCAGCACCTGGTCGACGAGAGCAATCGCGCCTTCGGCAAGATCGACGTGCTGGTATGCAATGCCGCCTCGAATCCGTATTACGGTCCGCTCGGTGGCATATCCGACGACCAGTTCCGCAAGATCCTCGACAACAACATCGTCGCCAACAACTGGCTCACCACCATGGTGGTGCCGCAGATGATCGAGCGCAAGGACGGCTCGGTCATCATCGTTTCGTCGATCGGCGGCCTCAAGGGCTCGACCATCCTCGGCGCCTACGCGATTTCAAAGGCGGCCGACATGCAGCTGGCGCGCAATCTCGCCTGCGAGTATGGCAAGCACAATGTCAGGGTCAATTGCATCGCGCCCGGCCTGATCAAGACCGACTTCGCCAAGGCGCTGTGGGACAACCCCGAAAACCTCAAGGCATCCACGGCGCGTTCGCCGCTGCTGCGGATCGGCATTCCCGACGAGATCGCGGGCGCCGCGGTGTTCCTCGGATCGGCGGCCGGCAATTTCATGACCGGGCAGACCATGGTGATCGACGGCGGCGCGACCATCAGCTGACGCTCGCCGGCGCCGGCCGACGTGACGCGCAGAGAGAGCCCGCACCCCAACCCTCTCCCGCAAGCGCCGGAGAGGGAGCGCACCGCCTTCGCAATGGATTTCGGCCGCTCGACCGGCTGACGCTCGGGGGCTACTCGAGCGCCGCGTAGACCAGGCTGCGGATCAGGGTGCGGAAATATTCGCGCTGACCGGGTCCCTGCGACATGAAGATGGCAAACAGCTCCTCCTTCGGGTCGACCCAGAAGAAGGTGCCGCCCATGCCGCTCCAGAAGAACTGACCGACCGACCCCGCGAATGGCGCCATGCCCGGCTGGGTGCGCACGCCGAAGCCGAGTCCGAAACTGTGGCCGGCCGGCACGAGATGGCTCTCCAGCTTCACGTTCGGCGCGAGATGGTCCGACGTCATCCATTCGAGCGTCTTGCGACCGATGATCCGGACGCCGTCGAGCGTGCCGCCACCGAGCAGCATCTGGCAGAACCGCGCATAATCCATCGTGGTCGATACCAGTCCGCCGCCGCCGGATTCCATTGCAGGCTTTTCCAGCATGTCGAACAGCCGCACCTCTTCACCATTCCAGGGGTCGGTCGGGAACGGCTCGGCGAAACGGCCGGCGTTGTCCCGGGCGGCGTGAAAGGCGGTCTCCGTCATTTGCAGGGGAGCCAGAATGCGCTCGGTGAGGAAGCTGCCCAGGGTCTGACCGGTCACCACCTCGATGACGCGGCCGAGCACGTCGGTCGAGCGGCTGTAATTCCATTCATCCCCGGGCTGGCAGATCAACGGCAGGCTCGCGACCATGGTGGCATGCTCGGCATTGGTGATCTTGCGGCTGCGCAGCCGCGACTGTTGATAGAGCTGCTGCACCGCCGTGTTGCCGGTATGGTCATAGGTGATGCCGGAGGTGTGGCGCAGCAGGTCCTGGATCGTGATCGCTCGCCGCAGCGGCACCAGATCGAGCTTGCCGCCGATGTCGATGCCGACCTTCTGGTTGGCGAATTCGGGAATGTATTTGGCGACGGGATCGTTGAGCAGGAATTCGCCGTCCTCGAGCAGCATCATGACGCCGACCGAAACGATCGGCTTGGTCATCGAGAAGATGCGGAACAGGCTGTCGTGGGTCATCGGCGCGCCGTCGGTCGGGTTTTGCGCGCCCAGCGCGTCGAACCAGGCGATCTGGCCGCGGCGCGCTACCATCATGGTCAGGCCGGGGATGGTGCCGTTGTCGATGTCGCGCCGGAACGCATCCGACATGCGCTGCAGCCGGATGGGCGACAGCCCCAGCGCTTCCGGTCTTGCATGGGGAAGGGAGGGGGTTTCCGGGGCGGGGCTGCGCCTGGCGGCAGCGGATGGCGCGTTCATGGTCTCTCCCGATTCGCTTGTGTCGCTCGTCGTCGTGGAATTTTGACGCAGAACGCCCGGATTGAACAGACCTGCCGGCGCGACGGCTTCGCCCTTGCAATCCGGCCATCGCCTATGCTTGAAACGGCAGGAATCAGCGGCGACGCCGGTTCCCTGCAGGAGTGTAGCTCAATTGGTAGAGCACCGGTCTCCAAAACCGGGGGTCGCAGGTTCGAGCCCTGCCACTCCTGCCATATTTTCAAATACTTAGCTATTCATACGGTTGGCGATGATGTTCGCCGGCATCTCGCTGCCTGACGCATACGCCGAGCAGATTTCAGATGATCGAGATCGACGGCAGCCCGCACTCGGAAGCTCGCGGAACTATTGACCAAGAGAGATGTAGGCCGCCTTTCGGAAGCCAGCATTCAGCTCTTCGCGTTGCGGTCCCGGCGACGGTTGTCCGAGTGCTCTGTTCGAGGTCAGAACCGAAAACATGATGAAGCCGCCGGCTTTGCGCGGAAAGATAAAATATTCCGCAATCGCGGACTGCTCACTGTCCTCGCAGGACGACATGCCTCGAAAGACGACCTCACTATCGACCAGTTCGCTGGTTCGCGCCGATGCAAATTTTCCCCGGCAGTCTTTCGCATCATTGCCGACGATGGCAGCCGCCACGTCGATGCCCGAAACATTCGTCTGCGGCGGAACAATCCTGACGAAACCCGTAGCGTTGTCGGCTTTCCAGGCTGCGCCCGAAGAGGCGACGGCAACAGGCGTCTCGGACCTGTTGAGCAGGGTCGGGTGAGAGAGCGAAGCCTTCAGGATGAAATTGGAGGCAATTTGCATTGCCTCCAACTGAAGCTCCGGCGATCCGTCCTGCGGAATGGCCGGCTGCAAACTCGAAGCCGTCGTCGGCGGGCTTGGCTGCTTGGGCGATACTGGCCTTGCGGCGATTGTCGGCGCTGTGAAATCGCTGGCGGCGGCAAGGCCGCCCGCGTTGATGGTCTTGACACACCTCGCCAGCGCGGGAAGGAGGACCGACGTGCCTTTCAGATCGAATTGGAAGAGATTTCCCTGGGCAAAGGCCGACATTGTGCGGGCGGCCCGAAAGCTTCTTATCAGCGCCGAAGTATCCGGCATGGGAACCATGACGGTCGTGCTCGTCATCACCACACCATCGACGTTGAAAGTATTGCGCCCGTCGAAACTGAGCACGATTGGAAATCGCTGCCCGCTGGCCAGGGCCCAGTTCGGATGCGTGAAGCCAAGCGTCCAGCTGTATGTCTTTGAAACCAGGACACCAAAACTGATGCCACTGCCGTAACTCGCACTGGCAATGCAGTTTGAAAACTCGCCGGTCCTGTCATCGGTAAATGCACCGCCGGTCCAGCCGGCCGTTGCAATGGAGCCGAAAGGTCCGCGTGCGTGCGCCGGAACCGTCAAGCTCAGGCAGAGAAATAATGCAGCGATCTTGATGCGCATGGAGCCCCCTCCACCAGGACGCAAGACGGCAGCGCAGCGCCAACGTCCGGACCTCGGACACCGCGGCTCCGCTTGTCATGGTTGCAGTTACAATTTGACTCGCTCAGAAGTTGAAAAGCAACATCTTTCAGAAGGGGCTTCTGGTCAAGGAAAAAGGTTCACGCTGCGCAAGTCCCAGGGCCTTCACGAAAGCCGGGGCTCTTCCTTTTTCGGCGGTGCTGCCGGTTCTGCGACATCTTCGTCCGGTCTGAATTCGTGGACGGCATCATCGTAGCCATGGCGACTGCTGTAAAAGACCAGCGCAATAAGGCCGCAGCCCACGATCAGCGAAAAGAAGGTTCCGAGGCCGAGGGCAAGCCAGCCTTCCGGGCTGATGACGCCGGTCGTCGAAGTCCATGCCGACCTGGCCAGGATACCCACGCCGATCAGCAACCCAACGAGGACCGCGATAATGATGCCTTGACCAAGACCGACGCGTTGCATGGTTGTCCTTCGGAAACGGCGGGTCGAGCAGCAATCCCGATTGCTCCATCGGCAATCTACGCCGGGATCGTTCAGTTCGCGGTCCGGTCCAGACTGATTGGGAACATGGCCTGCCGGCCAATCGCTTCTGCCATGAGGTCGCGGGAAGACCAAGCAAGAACTCGATGCGGCTACGTCCAATGGACCACGGGCCGTCCCCCGCCCAACAGGATCTGCGCCGTCCCATCGCTGGCCTGGCGAGGATTGACTTCCGTCTGCCACGGGTCGCGGGTACGGCGCGATCATTGGGTTGGTGACGCGACGCCGCCTGTTGCTGCCAGAAGCGACGCCGCGCCCAGGTCCCAGCGCTGTATTTGGGACCGCCGGGCCCCAACGAGCTACGGACAGAACTGCGCAACGGTTTCAGCGTCCTGCGCGAGCGTCGACCGGTGACCGGACGGTGGCCGGATGGGCCGCCAGGGCGATGATCGGCCGGTGCCCGGTCGGTCGCGACCGGCTTTTGGCCCGGATGATCCTATGCCGGCGCGCGCGGCTGTGATGCCCGCCGTCGGCTGATGCCGCGAATTTACACGTTCTCACGCTCGCGCTGGAGCGCCTGGATGACAGCAATGCGTGCAAACCAGACCGAGCCGGCGCCATCGGCCGCTTGAAAAATGCATTTTCTGGCTTTCCGCCATTCTTCCGAGTCCTGGTCATTCACGGACAGTGCGCCCAAATAGCCAACGACGTCGCGAAGGGTGTAGGCGACAAGGTTGTTCGGCAGAATGATCGGTTCGGCGAATTCAAGATCCCAAGACAATGCGCAACTCCACGATCACGCAACCCCCGGGCGCATTGTTTGAGAAATTCGTTAAATAACTGGTGCGCTTCGCCGGCGCGCCCGCTTACGCGGCCTGCCGCGCGTCCCGACGGCGGCAACACCGTAGCCCGGATGCAGCGCAGCAAAATCCGGGACAACGCCATCCGCGGTGAAGGTCCGATCCGCGGCGAGGATTCCCGGATTGCGCGGCGCTGCATCCGGGCTATGCCATCCCGCCGGTCGCCGGCTGCGCCTTCAGCCATCAACCGGGCTTGCCGTCGGCTACCGTCGGCCGATATTGGTCGCGACAGCCGGCCGGATTGATCATCCGATAGTGCCTCGCATTCCAGGTGCGGGAGAGCGCGGCGAATACATGAAGCCGGCAGCGGAGGCTACGACCATGGAAATCACGCAGTTTGAGCTCGAGCCATCGCCAGACGGAAAATTCGTCATCTTCACCGCAGGCCAGATCAATGGAGAGCCGGTCTCCTTGAGTATACCATGCGACGCGGTCGGCCAGATGGTCGTCGGTTTATTGGGGACGGTGACGGCTTGTGCCCAGTTGGACAGCTCGGCACCAAAAGGATTTGCCGGTGTAGGCGAAGAATCCGAGGGTGCCTTCGCGCTGGCCAATGGCATCGCCTTGCAGGACGTCACCGAGAGGCCTGACGTCGTCGCCCTGACCTTCCTGTTTGGCCGGACGCAGGTGGCCATCGGCTTGTCCCGGGTGGCGTTGCAGCCGCTGGGATCGGCCCTGTTGGCTGCCACCGCCAATTCATCGAAGCCGCAGTAACCGCCCGACGCGATCAGGCTGCACGGCCACGCACGCCTGGCCCGGCGTCAGTTCGGCGCCGGCGAGGCGAGGGGCTTGCCCTTCTCGACGACATAGGTGCTGACGATCACGGCCTTGGTGTCGCCGTTCTTGGTGCCGGCATGCGGTGTCTCCACCGGAATCTGAAAGCCGTCACCGGGCTTCAGCTTGCGCGTCTCCTGACCCTGGATGGGCAGGTCGAAGCCGCCGGATACGACGTACCCGGATTCGATTCCCGGGTGGGTGTGCCGCGCCACGAAGGTGCCGGGATCGATGCTGACTTCGACGACCAGTGTGACGTAACCCGGTATCGGCCCGTCCATCTGCGACAGGATCTTCCGCGTGAACCCGGTGGGAGCCGGCGGCGGCGTCCCTTCCGCCGACGCTTCGGTCGCGGCAAATTCCGCTAGCCCGCACAGGGCACAGGACGCAAAGGCGGCAAATCCGCGTCGTGTCAGCATGATCATTCCCTCCTGCAAGATCCGGATCGTTGGTGTCCGGACCGAGGTGAGGATACTAGGCCTTTGGATCGGTGCTGCAATTGCAAACAGTCCGGGCGGTGACCGGGCCCGCTGGGCGAACGCCGTATGCGCGCACCGCGACCCACGCGGGAGTGCCCGGTCACCGGCCGGTGACCGCCCGGTGACCGGTCGGTGACCGCCCGGTGACCGGTCCGTCCTCTGGCTCCGGTGTCCGGGTTGGCCTCGTCCGCGACCTATTTGACCGGCGTGGTCTTCAGTACGCCCGCCAGCTGCCCCATGAGGTAGCCGAGCACGCCGCCAAGGATGGCGGAGACGATGCTGAGCACGAGCGGATTGGATTGGTCCGCGGCCGTCAATGCGTCGAGCTTGCCTGCCGACAAGGTGTAGCCGACCAACCCCGCATACCCATAGACATTGGCCGGGACGCAGGAGAGCTGTTCGACCGACGCGACGATGACGAGGAAGAAGACGGTAACTCCGACGACGATCGCCGGCCAAACCGTCCCCAACGCGGGCACCGGGACCTTGGCAATGATGAGAAGCGCGATCCAGGCGATCACGGCGCCATAGACGATGCCGGCAATCGTCTTCAACAGGGCCTTGGTATCGCCGCCCGCGGCAAAAAAGCAGCCCGCCGCGATGAATCCTGCCCAGACGAGTGCGAAACCGGACAGTGGACCGAGCGCGATAAAGGCCCAGATCCCGCCAAGTACGGCAACACTCAGGGATAACGCCAGCAATTCCGACATGATCGAAGCCCCCCATTCATGCAAGCGCGATCGTCTTGCAAAATACCCGTCAAGGTTGCTATCAGGATGTGGGTGCCGACGCGCTTGATTTCTGACCCCGATCCCAGGCTCCAACTATCGCTTTTTGGAATGAGATCCTTTGTCCGGGGCGGCATCCTGTCGCCCGGGCGCCGGGCCGCGTAGCGCAAGTTGAATTGACGACCCAGGTGGAACCAGCGAACCTTCGCGCGGATGATTCTCGCGACCCGTACCGCCCGCGAGAGGCTGCCGACGCGCACCAATCCATTCCGGATCGGGAGGTACCAACCCGCGAAGGCCCGCCGTCCCGGCGCGACCCTCAACCAAGACGGAGATGCTTCAATGCGACAATGGATCTATGCGGCCGCAGCTTCGGTTTCCCTGGCCCTGCTGGGCGCGGTCGGCCCAGCCAATGCCTTGCCGGTCGATCGTTTCACGCCTTCGGCGATTCCGGGCGAGGTCGAACAGGCGCAGTTCTTCTTCGGCGGACAAAATTACTGCTGGTATGATGATGGCTGGCAGGGCCCGGGCTTCTATTGGTGCGGTTACGCCTGGCGGCGCGGCATGGGCTGGGGCGGCGGCCGTGGCTGGCACGGCTGGCACGGCGGACATGGCCATGGCGGACATGGCCATGTCGGCATCGGCCATCCCGGACGTCCGGTCGTTGGCCGGCCGGTCGGGCGACCTGCCATGGGCCGTCCTCCCGGCGGTGGCGGCGGACGTCCGGGTGGTGGCCGCCCGGGCGGCGGCGGAGGCCACGGCCATCACTGAGCGGATCAATGGCCCCGGTTGCCTTCGGCGCCGGGGCCTCTCCATGCGGTCGCCGCCGCCTTGACCTTTGAGCTCGCCCGCAGTACATACCCGCCACCTGCAGCCGGCCCGCTTGACGGATATCCGGCGCGGCTTCGAATTCCCTGAAAAAATCGAGCCCGCCTGTCGGCTCATCCTTCAAGAGAGGGTTGGGCACTGGAGGGCTGTTCGGATTCCCCGACAAGACTGACAATCCTCATCAGAGGACCCGGAACGCTAAGGATGGCTTTCAGCCCGTTCAAATTCCTGCAGGAAGTGCGCTCGGAGACCTCCAAGGTCACCTGGCCGAGCCGCCGCGAGACGACGATCACCACGATCATGGTGTTCGTCATGGTCGCGCTGGCTTCGATCTTCTTCTTCGCATCGGATCAGGCTATCCGCTTTCTCGTCACCTTCGTGCTCGGCATTCACTGATGGCAAGCGCCGGAACGCAAACCATGGACAAGCGCTGGTATATCGTTCACGCCTATTCGAACTTCGAGAAGAAGGTCGCGGAGTCGATCCGCGAACAGTCGAAGCAGCGCGGGCTCGAGGAATTGTTCGAGCAGGTGCTGGTACCGACCGAGAAGGTCACCGAGGTGCGACGGGGCCGCAAGGTCGACGCCGAGCGCAAGTTCTTTCCGGGCTACGTCCTGGTCAAGATGCAGCTCACCGACGAGGCGTTCCATCTGATCAAGAATACCCCGAAGGTGACCGGCTTCCTCGGCGCCGAAAACAAGCCGATGCCGATCTCCGAGACCGAGGCGATGCGGATCCTGCACCAGGTGCAGGAAGGCGTGGAACGGCCGAAGGCGTCGGTCTCGTTCGAGATCGGCGAGAATGTTCGGGTTGCCGACGGGCCGTTCGCGTCGTTCTCGGGGGTGGTCGAGGAAATCGACGAGGCGCGCTCGCGGCTGAAAGTCGCGGTGTCGATCTTCGGACGCGCCACGCCGGTCGAACTGGAATTCGCTCAGGTCGAGAAGGTCTGAGCGTGGCTTTCCCCGCCCGCGGGGAGAGCGAGAAGAGCCGTGGGAGGAGGCGGATGATGGCCAGTCATCCGGCGAACCGCACCACGGTCCTGTGAAGCTTCCGGGCTGGTCCGGGGCAGCATGAGGAGTAACGGATGGCAAAGAAAGTGACCGGATACCTGAAATTGCAGGTGCCGGCCGGGGCAGCGAACCCTTCGCCCCCGATCGGTCCCGCGCTTGGTCAGCGCGGCCTCAACATCATGGAATTCTGCAAGGCGTTCAACGCCCAGACCCAGAAGGAAGAAAAGAACACGCCGATCCCGGTGGTGATCACCATCTATGCCGATCGCTCGTTCACCTTCGAGATGAAGACCCCGCCAATGTCCTTCTTCCTGAAGCAGGCCGCCAAGATCCAGTCCGGGTCCAAGGCGCCTGGCCGCGACAAGGCCGGCAAGGTGAGCAAGGCGCAGGTGCGCGAGATCGCCGAGAAGAAGATGAAGGACCTCAATTGCGATACCATCGAAGCGGCCATGAAGATGGTCGAGGGCTCGGCCCGCTCGATGGGTCTTGAAGTTGCGGGGTAGGGCGCCATGGCAATCGGAAAACGTCTGAAAAAGGCCCGCGAGGGCGTCGATCGTGAAAAGCTCTATCCGCTGGCGGATGCCATCAAGATGGTCAAGGAGCGGGCCAAGTCGAAGTTCGACGAAACCATCGAGATTGCGATCAATCTCGGGGTCGACCCGCGCCATGCCGACCAGATGGTCCGTGGCGTGGTCAACCTGCCGAACGGCACCGGCCGCACGCTCCGTGTCGGCGTGTTCGCCCGCGGCGCCAAGGCCGAGGAGGCCAAGGCGGCGGGGGCTGACATAGTCGGCGCCGAAGATCTGGTCGAGAAGGTGCAGGGCGGGACCATCGAGTTCGACCGCTGCATCGCCACTCCCGACATGATGCCGCTGGTCGGCCGGCTCGGCAAAGTGCTCGGCCCGCGCGGCATGATGCCGAACCCGAAGATCGGCACGGTGACCATGGACGTCACCACGGCCGTGAAAGGTGCCAAGGGCGGCTCGGTCGAATTTCGCGTCGAGAAGGCCGGCATCGTCCAGGCCGGGATCGGCAAGGCGTCGTTCTCCGAGGACAAGCTGGTGCAGAACGTCAAGGCGCTTGCCGATGCGGTCGCCAAGGCGAAGCCCGCGGGCTCCAAGGGTACCTACATCCAGCGCGTGGCGGTTTCCTCGACCATGGGCCCGGGCGTCAAGGTCGAGCCGGGCACGTTGCTCGGCTAGAACATTCGCCGGCCACGAGATCGGAGGGGCGGAATCGGCGAGCCAATTCCGCCCCTCGAATTTGGGGAAGCGGTCGATGCCTGAACCTGTCCTGATCTATTCGCGTTTTCCGAAATCGCTGATGGTGCGGATCGGCGAGCGCTTCGAGCTGATGGACGCCGGCGGCAAGCCACCCGACCAGGTATTTGCGGCCGACCAGCTTGCCGGCGTGCGCGCGATGATCAGCGCGGGCGGAACCCCGCTCGGCGGCGAGATCATGGACCTGATGCCCAAGCTCGGCGCGATCGTCTGTTACGGCTCCGGCTATGACGGCATCGATCTGGCGGCCGCGGCCGGGCGCGGCATCACCATCGGCCACAGCCCCGGGGCCAACGCCTCGTCGGTCGCCGACATCGCCATGACCCTGATGCTGGCCGTGACCCGGCGGCTGCTGGTTGCGGATGAATATGTGCGGAGCGGCAACTGGGCCGCCGCCAAGCCCTCGCCGATGCTGCGGCCACAGCCGGGCATGCGCGGCCGCCGTGTCGGCGTCTACGGACTGGGCGAGATCGGCGGCAAGATCGCGGCACGCCTCGCCGCCTTCGAGAGCGAGGTCGGCTATTTCAGCCGGACCCGGCGCGAGCTGCCGTACCGCTACTTCCCGAGCCTGGGGGAGCTCGCGGAATGGTGCAGCGTCCTGATGATCGCGGTCCGCGCCGGTCCGGACACCCATCATGCCGTCGACGCCGGAATTCTGCAGCGGCTCGGCGCCGACGGCTATGTCGTCAATATCAGCCGCGGTTCGGTCATCGATCAGCCGGCGCTGGTGGCGGCACTGGCCGACCAGACCATCGCCGGCGCCGGGCTCGACGTCTATGCAAGCGAGCCGCATCCGCCGGATGCCTTGACGGCGTTTCCCAATGTCGTGCTCACCCCGCATATCGGCGGTCACACGGTCGAGTCGCATGTGGCGATGCAGGACTGCGTGATGGCCAATCTGGCGGCCTTTTTCGCCGGCCGGCCGCTTCCCCATGAGGTCCGGCGGCCCTGAACCAGGATTGGTCGGCGGATTTTCTCCGGATTGTGCTTGGCAACCCGGCAAAGAACTCGTTAAACAACCGCTTCCGGACGTGCTGGCCGTTGCTGGCACGCCTGTGCTCGCATTCCGAAAACCCGGCACGATAGGAGATCATTCCTTTCAGGAAATCCGCATGGATGGCTCGAAAGGAACGAAACCCGTCGCGTTGAGGGATGTGGGCAGGGGTCTTCGGCTTGCCGAAGCACCTCGTTCCTGTCCGAGACTGCAGGCGCCCGCGGCGAAACGAAGGTTTCCTCAACGGCTTAATCGCATGGCCTGCATAGACGGGTGAAGACCGGATTGGCGCACGCCGCATTGTGGCGCGTCGTCGATGTGGTTCGAACCTCGACACCCCGTCAACCCCCTAGGGGTTCGGGAGGGCAGGCGTTTCAATGTCGTGCTGCCCGGCGTCCTTGGGACCGTGTCTTGAGGTCAGGTTTCGGGCGGAACGATCGGTGCAACCCGGCGGTCCCGTCCTTGTCATCGACTGGACGCAAGACCGCCAACCGGAGAGAGCCTGCTGTGGAAAGAGCGGCAAAAAAGGACGCGGTCGAGGCGCTGAACGGGGTCTTCAAGACCACCAGCGTGGCGATCGTCGCCCATTATTCCGGCCTCACCGTCGCCCAGATGCAGAAGCTGCGCATGCAGATGAAGCAGGCGGGCGCGTCGGTGAAGGTCTCGAAGAACCGTCTCGCCAAAATTGCTCTTGAGGGCACGGACGTCGTTGCCATCGGCTCCCTGTTGAAGGGGCCGACCGTGATCGCGACTTCAAACGATCCGGTGGCGGCGCCGAAGATTGCCGTCGAATTCGCCAAGACGAACGAGCAGTTCGTCATCCTCGGCGGCTCGATGGGCAAAACCGTCCTGAATCTCAACGGCGTCAAGGCGCTTGCCTCGTTGCCGTCGCTCGATGAATTGCGCGGCAAGATCGTCGGCCTCCTGGTGGCGCCGGCAACCAAGATCGCGCAGCTCTCCACTGCGCCCGCGGCCAAGCTTGCGCGCGTCGTTCAGGCCTATGCCTCAAAGAGTGAAGCGGCCTGACGCCTTCGCAAATCAAACCTGGTTCGAACCAATACGTTGAAGGAAACTGATCAATGGCTGACTTACAGAAAATCGTCGACGACCTCTCGAGCCTCACCGTGCTCGAAGCTGCCGAACTCGCAAAGCTCCTCGAAGAAAAATGGGGCGTGTCCGCCGCTGCCGCCGTTGCGGTGGCCGGCCCGGCCGGCGGCGGCGCGGCTGCCGCTCCCGGCTGAAGAAAAGACCGAATTCACGGTCGTGCTGGCCGCCGCCGGCGACAAGAAGATCGAAGTCATCAAGGAGGTCCGCGCCATCACCGGCCTCGGCCTCAAGGAAGCCAAGGACCTCGTCGAAGGCGCGCCCAAGGCGGTCAAGGAGGGCGTGAACAAGGACGAGGCCGACAAGATCAAGGCCCAGCTCGAGAAGGCTGGCGCCAAGGTCGAATTGAAGTAACGCGAATTCGGCGAAGACCCGGCCAAGTTCGCGACCCGGTGCGGGTCGCACCGGGGTGCGTAGAGAACCAGGGTATGTACACAGAAAAGTGTGGGGATTCGCGGGGTTACCCCTCGAATTCTCCACGATTTCGCCCCATATCGGGACGGCAGCAGGAAAATGCGGTAGGCGGCGGGAACGGCAGGGTTCCCGGCGTAAGCCGTTGGGAGACAGTCAAATTTCGGGCTTTTTCAGTCCGTGAAGCGACTGGTTGAGACGGGCGGGTGCAGCCATGCGCCCCGCGCGTCGTTTTGCGTTTTGAAGGTCTGGTGCGGAGTTCAGGACTTAATTCCTGACAATTGGGCTTCTGTTCCTTGCGAACGATTCGAAATTCAACCCGGGGGCGACGGCAGTCGCGCTTCGGAAGGTTCGCCCACAAGGGCGACGAAAATGAGAGGCCACGATGGCGCAGCAGACATTCACCGGTCGCAAACGTGTTCGCAAGTTCTTCGGACACATCAAGGAAGTCGCCGAGATGCCGAACCTCATCGAGGTTCAGAAGGCGTCCTACGACCAGTTCCTGATGGTCGAGGAGCCTCAGGGCGGCCGGCTCGACGAGGGCCTGCAGGCGGTGTTCCGCTCGGTGTTCCCGATCTCGGATTTCTCCGGCACCTCGATGCTGGAGTTCGTCCGCTATGAATTCGAGCCGCCGAAATACGACGTCGACGAGTGCCGCCAGCGCGGCATGACCTATGCTGCGCCGCTCAAGGTGACGCTGCGCCTGATCGTGTTCGATATCGACGAGGAAACCGGCGCCAAGTCCGTCAAGGACATCAAGGAGCAGGACGTCTACATGGGCGATATCCCGCTCATGACCATGAACGGCACCTTCGTCGTCAACGGCACCGAGCGCGTCATCGTCTCGCAGATGCACCGTTCGCCCGGCGTGTTCTTCGACCACGACAAGGGCAAGACCCATTCGTCCGGCAAGCTGCTGTTTGCCGCGCGCGTGATTCCGTATCGCGGTTCCTGGCTCGACATCGAGTTCGACGCCAAGGACATCGTGTTCGCGCGCATCGACCGCCGCCGCAAGATTCCCGTGACCTCGCTGATGTTCGCGCTCGGTCTCGACGGCGAGACGATCCTGTCGCACGTTCTACAAGAAGATCAATTTCAAGCGCACCAAGGAAGGCTGGCGCGTGCCGTTCGACGCCACCCGTTTCCGCGGCTACTTCGACCATCAACGACCTGATCGACGCCGACACCGGCAAGGTCGTGCTCGAGGCCGGCAAGAAGCTGACCGTGCGCGCGTGCGCGCCAGATGCAGGAAAAGGGCCTCAAGGCGCTGCGGCTGTCGGACGAAGAGCTGGTCGGCAACTATCTCGCCGAGGACCTCGTCAATCCGAAGACCGGTGAAATCTACGCCGAAGCCGGCGAGGAACTCACCGAGAAGTCGCTGAAGGCGCTCAACGAGCAGGGCTACAAGGAACTGCCGCTGCTCGACATCGACCACGTCAATGTCGGCGCCTACATCCGCAACACGCTGCATGCCGACAAGAACATGACGCGTGAAGACGCGCTGTTCGACATCTACCGCGTGATGCGTCCGGGCGAGCCGCCGACCGTCGACTCGGCCCAGACCATGTTCCAGTCGCTGTTCTTCGACAGCGAGCGCTACGACCTGTCCGCGGTCGGCCGCGTCAAGATGAACATGCGCCTCGAACTCGACGCGCCCGACACCCACCGCACGCTGCGCAAGGAAGACATCCTGGCCGTCATCAAGACGCTGGTCGACCTGCGCGACGGCAAGGGCGAGATCGACGACATCGACCATCTCGGCAACCGCCGGGTGCGCTCGGTCGGCGAACTGATGGAGAACCAGTACCGCATCGGCCTGCTGCGCATGGAGCGCGCGATCAAGGAGCGCATGTCCAGTGTCGATATCGACACCGTGATGCCGCAGGACCTGATCAACGCCAAGCCGGCGGCCGCCGCGGTGCGCGAGTTCTTCGGCTCCTCGCAGCTGTCGCAGTTCATGGACCAGACCAACCCGCTGTCGGAGATCACCCACAAGCGCCGTCTCTCGGCGCTTGGACCGGGCGGTCTGACCCGCGAGCGCGCCGGCTTCGAGGTGCGCGACGTGCATCCGACGCATTACGGCCGCATCTGCCCGATCGAGACGCCGGAAGGCCCGAACATCGGTCTGATCAACTCGCTGGCGACGTTCGCGCGCGTCAACAAGTACGGCTTCGTCGAGACGCCCTATCGCAAGGTCAAGGACGGCCGCGTCACCGACGAGGTCGTGTACCTCTCGGCGATGGAAGAGGGCCGTTATCGCGTGGCGCAGGCCAACGTGCCGCTCGACGCCAAGGGCCGCTTCACCGAGGACCTGATCGTCTGCCGTCACGCCGGCGAAGTGCTGCCGATCACGCCCGACAAGGTCGACTACATGGACGTGTCGCCGAAGCAGCTGGTTTCGGTGGCCGCGGCGCTGATCCCGTTCCTCGAGAACGACGACGCCAACCGCGCGCTGATGGGCTCGAACATGCAGCGCCAGGCGGTGCCGCTGGTTCGCGCCGAGGCGCCGTTCGTCGGCACCGGCATGGAAGGCGTGGTTGCGCGTGACTCCGGTGCTGCGATCGCCGCCCGCCGTTCCGGCGTGATCGACCAGATCGACGCCACCCGCGTCGTGATCCGCGCCACCGAAGATCTCGATCCCACCAAGTCGGGCGTCGATATCTACCGGCTGATGAAGTACCAGCGCTCCAACCAGTCGACCTGCATCAACCAGCGTCCGCTGGTGAAGGTCGGCGACATCGTCAGGAAGGGCGACATCATCGCCGACGGTCCCTCGACCGATCTCGGCGAGCTCGCGCTCGGCCGCAACGTGCTGGTCGCGTTCATGCCGTGGAACGGCTACAACTTCGAAGACTCGATCCTGCTCTCCGAGCGGATCGTGAAGGACGACGTCTTCACCTCGATCCACATCGAGGAGTTCGAGGTGATGGCCCGCGACACCAAGCTCGGGCCTGAGGAAATCACCCGCGACATTCCGAACGTCTCGGAAGAAGCGCTGAAGAACCTCGACGAAGCCGGCATCGTCTATATCGGCGCCGAAGTCCGCGCCGGCGACATCCTGGTCGGCAAGATCACGCCGAAGGGCGAAAGCCCGATGACGCCGGAAGAAAAGCTGCTGCGCGCCATCTTCGGCGAAAAGGCTTCCGACGTCCGCGATACCTCGCTCCGCGTGCCCCCGGGCGTGCAGGGCACGATCGTGGAAGTGCGCGTGTTCAACCGTCACGGCGTCGACAAGGACGAGCGTGCGCTGGCGATCGAGCGGGAAGAGATCGAGCGTCTGGCCAAGGACCGCGACGACGAGCAGGCGATTCTCGACCGTAACGTCTACGGCCGCCTCGCGGAGCTTCTGGAAAACCGCCAGGGCATCGCCGGTCCGAAGGGCTTCAAGAAGGACACCAAGATCACGCGCGCCGTGCTCGACGAGTATCCGAAGTCGCAGTGGTGGATGTTCGCTTCGCCCAACGACAAGCTGATGGGCGAAATCGAGGCGATGCGGAAGCAGTACGACGAATCGAAGAAGGGCCTTGAACAGCGCTTCCTCGACAAGGTCGAAAAGCTGCAGCGTGGCGACGAATTGCCGCCCGGCGTGATGAAGATGGTCAAGGTCTTCGTCGCGGTGAAGCGCAAGATCCAGCCCGGCGACAAGATGGCCGGCCGTCACGGCAACAAGGGCGTGGTGTCCAAGATCGTTCCGATCGAGGACATGCCGTTCCTCGAGGACGGCACCCATGCCGACATCGTGCTCAATCCGCTCGGCGTGCCCTCGCGCATGAACGTCGGTCAGATTCTGGAGACGCATCTCGGCTGGGCCTGCGCAGGCCTCGGCAAGCGCATCGGCCAGACCATCGACGCCTATCTATCAGAAGCAGGATCTCAAGCCGCTGCGCGAGACCCTGAAGAAGATCTATGGCGACGATGAAACCATCAAGACGCTGAACGACAGCGAGTTGATGGAGCTTGGCCGCAATCTGAGCCACGGCGTGCCGATCGCGACGCCGGTGTTCGACGGCGCCAAGGAAGCCGACATCGAGGAGATGCTGAAGCTCGCGGGCTTCGACGCCTCCGGCCAGTCGACCGTCTATGACGGCCGCACCGGCGATGCCTTCGACCGCAAGGTGACGGTGGGCTACATCTACATGCTCAAGCTGCACCATCTGGTCGACGACAAGATCCACGCGCGTTCGATCGGACCGTACTCGCTCGTCACCCAGCAGCCGCTGGGCGGCAAGGCGCAGTTCGGCGGCCAGCGTTTCGGCGAAATGGAGGTGTGGGCGCTCGAAGCCTACGGCGCCGCCTACACGCTGCAGGAAATGCTGACCGTGAAGTCGGACGACGTCGCCGGCCGTACCAAGGTGTACGAGGCGATCGTGCGCGGCGACGACACGTTCGAGGCGGGTATTCCGGAATCGTTCAACGTGCTGGTCAAGGAAATGCGCTCGCTCGGCCTCAACGTCGACCTGCACAATTCCAAGGTGGGCCGGCCCGACGTCCGAGGCGGCCGAGTAACGCTGAAGATTTCATGTCCGGCGCAGGCGCGAAGCAGTCTTCGCCAGATGGCCGGGCATTCGCGCTCCGCTCGGACGTTGAGCGGGGCGCGCGCTAGCAAAGAATTTCGAATTTGCTGCCGGTGACGATCGGCACGCGAGGAGAAGACGATGAACCAAGAAATTATGAATCTCTTCAATCCGACGACGCCGGCCCAGGTCTTCGACCAGATCCGGATCTCGATTGCGTCCCCGGAGAAGATTCTGTCGTGGTCCTACGGCGAGATCAAGAAGCCGGAGACCATCAACTACCGCACCTTCAAGCCGGAGCGCGACGGCCTGTTCTGCGCCCGCATCTTCGGGCCGATCAAGGACTACGAGTGCCTGTGCGGCAAGTACAAGCGGATGAAGTACAAGGGCATCATCTGCGAAAAGTGCTCGGTCGAAGTGACGCTGTCGCGCGTCCGGCGCGAGCGCATGGGCCATATCGAACTGGCCGCGCCCGTCGCCCACATCTGGTTCCTGAAGTCGCTGCCGTCGCGCATCGGCCTGCTGCTCGACATGACGCTGAAGGATCTCGAGCGGATCCTGTACTTCGAATATTACGTCGTGCTGGAGCCGGGCCTGACCGCGCTCAAGGACCGTCAGCTGCTGTCGGAAGACGAGTATCTGAAGGCGCAGGACGAATACGGCCAGGACAGCTTCACCGCCATGATCGGCGCCGAAGCGATCCGCGAACTGCTGAAGGGGCTCGAGCTCGAAAAGCTCGAGGCGCACGCTGCGCGCCGAGATGCAGGAGACCGAATCCGACATCAAGCACAAGAAGCTCGCCAAGCGCCTGAAGATCGTCGAGGCCTTCCGCTATTCCGGCAACAAGCCGGAGTGGATGATCCTGACCGTGGTGCCGGTGATTCCGCCGGACCTGCGTCCGCTGGTGCCGCTCGACGGCGGCCGCTTTGCGACCTCGGATCTCAACGACCTCTACCGCCGCGTCATCAACCGCAACAACCGCCTGAAGCGGCTGATGGAGCTGCGCGCGCCCGACATCATCATCCGCAACGAAAAGCGCATGCTGCAGGAGGCCGTCGACGCGCTGTTCGACAACGGCCGCCGCGGCCGCGTCATCACCGGCGCCAACAAGCGTCCGCTGAAGTCGCTGGCCGACATGCTCAAGGGCAAGCAGGGCCGCTTCCGGCAGAACCTGCTCGGCAAGCGCGTCGACTATTCCGGCCGTTCGGTGATCGTGGTCGGTCCCGAACTGCGGCTGCATCAGTGCGGCCTGCCGAAGAAGATGGCGCTCGAACTGTTCAAGCCGTTCATCTATTCGCGGCTCGACGCCAAGGGCCTGTCCACCACCGTGAAGCAGGCGAAGAAGCTCGTCGAAAAGGAGCGTCCCGAGGTCTGGGACATCCTCGACGAGGTGATCCGCGAGCATCCGGTGCTGCTGAACCGCGCGCCGACGCTGCATCGCCTCGGCATTCAGGCGTTCGAGCCGGTCTTGATCGAAGGCAAGGCGATCCAGCTGCATCCGCTGGTCTGCGCCGCGTTCAACGCCGACTTCGACGGCGACCAGATGGCCGTGCACGTTCCGCTGTCGCTGGAAGCGCAGCTGGAAGCGCGCGTCCTGATGATGTCGACCAACAACATCCTGCATCCGGCGAACGGCCAGCCGATCATCGTGCCGTCGCAGGACATCGTGCTCGGCCTCTATTACGTGTCGATCATGCGCGAAGGCCTGCCCGGCGAGGGCAAGATCTTCGGCGACATGGCCGAACTCGAGCACGCCCTGCATTCGAAGGTCATCCACCTCCACACCAAGATCAAGTACCGGTGGGAAGGCATCGACGAAGACCGGCAAGGTCGTCCAAGCGCTGGATCGAAACCACCGCGGGCCGCGTCATGCTCGGCAACCTGCTGCCGAAGTCGCCGAAGATCTCGTACGACATCATCAACAAGCTGATGACCAAGCGCGAAATCTCCGGCGTGATCGACCAGGTCTACCGTCACTGCGGTCAGAAGGAGACGGTGATCTTCTGCGACCGCATCATGGCGCTCGGCTTCTACAACGCGTTCAAGGCCGGCATCTCGTTCGGCAAGGACGACATGGTCGTGCCGCACTCGAAGTGGAAGATCGTCGACACCACGCGTACGCTGGCGAAGGATTTCGAGCAGCAGTACAATGACGGCCTGATCACCCATGGCGAGAAGTACAACAAGGTGGTCGACGCCTGGTCGAAGGCGACCGAAGAAATCGCCAAGGAGATGATGAAGGAAATCTCCTCGACCAAGAAGACCGCCAAGGGCGCCGACGCCGACATCAACTCGATCTACATGATGGCGCATTCGGGCGCGCGCGGTTCGCCGGCGCAGATGCGTCAGCTCGCCGGTATGCGCGGCCTGATGGCCAAGCCGTCGGGCGAGATCATCGAGACGCCGATCATTTCCAACTTCAAGGAAGGTCTGTCGGTGCTCGAATACTTCAACTCGACCCACGGCGCCCGCAAGGGCCTCGCGGACACCGCGTTGAAGACCGCGAACTCCGGCTACCTGACCCGCCGTCTGGTCGACGTGGCGCAGGACTGCATCATCACGCAGGACGATTGCGGCACCAAGCTCGGCATCAAGATGCGCGCCATCATCGATGCCGGCACGGTGGTGGCGTCGCTGGCGTCGCGCATTCTCGGCCGCACCACGGGCGAGGACCTGCGCGATCCCGCGACCAACAAGGTCGTGGTCAAGCGCGGCACGCTGATGGAAGAGACGCATGTCGACGCCATCCAGCAGGCCGGCATCCAGGAAGTGAAGATCCGTTCGGCCCTGACCTGCGAACTCGTCAACGGCATCTGCGGCAAGTGCTACGGCCGCGATCTCGCCCGCGGCACGCCGGTCAACCACGGCGAAGCGGTCGGCGTCATCGCCGCGCAGTCGATCGGTGAGCCCGGCACCCAGCTGACGATGCGCACGTTCCACATCGGCGGCGCGGCGCAGATCAACGAGCAGTCGTTCGTCGAGTCGAACTTCGACGGCAAGGTGACCATCAAGAACAAGGCCATCGCCAAGAACAGCGAAGGCCACCTGGTCGCGATGGTCCGCAACATGGTCGTTGCGATCACCGATGCCGACGGCACCGAGCGTGCGACCCACCGCATTCAGTACGGCGCGCGCATGCACGTCGACGAGGGCGACATGGTCAAGCGCGGCCAGCGCATCGCGGAATGGGATCCGTATCAGCCGTCCGGTTCTGACCGAGGTCGAAGGCACCATCGGGTTCGAGGATCTGGTCGAAGGCCAGTCGATCTCGGAAACGCTCGACGAATCCACCGGTATCGCCAAGCGCGTCGTCATCGACTGGCGCGCGTCGCGGGGCGGCGCGGATCTGCGTCCGGCCATCGTGGTCAAGGGCAAGGACGGCAAGGTGCTGAAGCTCGCGCGTGGCGGCGATGCCCGCTACATGCTGTCGGTCGACGCCATTCTGTCGGTCGACGTCGGCGCCAAGGTCAAGGCCGGCGACATCCTGGCGCGTATCTCGACCGAAAGCGCCAAGACCCGCGACATCACCGGCGGTCTGCCGCGGGTGGCCGAACTGTTCGAGGCCCGCAAGCCGAAGGATGCGGCGATCATCGCGGAAATCGCCGGCACCATCCGCTTCGGCCGCGACTACAAGAACAAGCGCCGCATCTCGATCGAGCCGATGGACAAGACCGAGGAGACCCGCGAGTACCTGATCCCGAAGGGCAAGCACATCCATCTGCAGGACGGCGACATCGTCGAAAAGGGCGATTTCATCGTCGAAGGCAATCCGGCGCCGCACGACATCCTGGCGATCAAGGGCATCGAGGAACTCGCTGCCTATCTGGTCAACGAAATCCAGGAGGTCTACCGGCTGCAGGGCGTGCTCATCAACGACAAGCACATCGAGGTGATTGTCCGTCAGATGCTGCAGAAGGTCGAGATCACCGACCAGGGCGAGACCGACATGATCTCGGGCGAGCAGGTCGACAAGATCGAGTTCGACGCGCTCAACGTCAAGGCCAAGGAAGAGGGCAAGAAGCTCGCCACGGGAACGCCGGTTCTGCTCGGCATCACCAAGGCGAGCCTGCAGACCCGCTCGTTCTTCTCGGCGGCCTCGTTCCAGGAGACCACCCGCGTGCTCACCGAAGCCGCCGTCAACGGCAAGGTGGACCCGCTGGAAGGCCTCAAGGAAAACGTCATTGTCGGCCGGCTGATCCCGGCGGGCACCGGCGCCTCGATGGCCAAGATCCGCGAAGTCGCGGTCAAGCGCGACAAGCTGATCCTCGACGAGCGCGAGAAGCAGGCCGCGATCGTGCCGGCCGCGCCGGAGGCGGAACCGCTGGCGCTGCCGCCGGCGGAATAAGGCCGAGCGAATTCATGCCGTTACGGAAAAGGCCGGCGCAAGCCGGTCTTTTTCGTGGCGCCGGTTTTTGTCGGACTTTCGGCCGCCTTAACCGGTTTGTTCATCTTTCCTTCAGGCTGAAAAGCGCCTTTGCTAGGGTGGCAAGGGGTTGCTCCGAAGGGGAGCCGGAGACTACGGAAGACACATGCTGGATCTTGCAATCGTTGGCGGCGGCCCCGGCGGGCTGATGAGTGCCTGGTATCTGAAGAAGAAACTCGGCGAGCTCTGCCGCGTCACGATCTTCGAGGCGTCCGACCGGCTCGGCGGCAAGGTCCTGACCCGGAAGTTCGATTCGGCGCCGGCGATGTACGAGGCCGGCGTCGCCGAAATCTACGATTACTCGATGACCGGACCCGATCCGCTGCGCGAGTTGATCCAGCATTTCGGACTGCAGACCATCCCGATGGACGCCGAGCAGGTTCATCTCGACGGCGAACTGCTCGACGACGTGCCCGGCATGCGCCGCAAATACGGCGCCAAGACCGCCGACGCGATCGAGGCGTTCCGCAAGCGCTGCACCGACATGGTGTCGCCGATCGAATATTACGAGGGCGTCGGCGCGCACGACAACGAGCATCCCTGGGCCTATCATCAGTTGCGAACAGCTGCTCGACAAGGAAGTCGACGACCCCGTCGCCAAGCGCTTCTTCAAGGTGATGGCGCGCTCCGATCTCGCCACCGAGGCCCACAACACCAACGGCCTCAACGCGCTGAAGAACTTCGTGATGGATGTCGACGGCTATATCGGCCTGTATTCGATCCAGAACGGCAACGAGCAGCTGATCGATTGCCTGCGATCCGAAGTCGATGCCGACATCCAGCTCAATCACCGGGTGCTCAAGGTCGGCAAGACCGCGGGCGGCCGCTACCAGCTCAACATGATGAACGGCAAGGGACCGGAGACGCGGGATTTCGATCTGGTGCTGATGTGCCTGCCGCATTCCTGGCTCGCCACCATGGGCTGGGACGGCGAACAGCTGCGCAAGTCGATGGTCAAGCACGTCGCCTATTTCGACCGGCCGGCGCACTATCTGCGGGTCTCGATCCTGTTCGACGAGCCGTTCTGGGGCGAGAAGGTTCCCGGCGCCTGGTTCATGTCGGAAGCGTTCGGCGGCTGCTGCGTCTACAACGAGGGCGCTCGCCACGATGTCGGCCGGCACGGCGTGCTGAACTGGCTGATCGCGGGTTCCGATGCGCTGGCCTTCGCCAATCTCAGCGACCAGGAGCTGATCGACGCCGCGCTGAAGTCGCTGCCGGCCTCGCTCGGCAATGCGCGTCTGCATTTCATCGAAGGCAAGATCCATCGCTGGCTGTCGTCGGTCAACGCCTTGCCGGGCGGCCTGCCGGCGCGCGACGTCATGACCAACCACCGACCGGAGCCGAAGCAACACCCGGGCCTGGTCGTGGTCGGCGACTATCTGTTCGATTCGACGCTGAACGGGCTGCTGGATTCCTCCGACGCCGCCACCGACATCATCGTCACCGAGATGATGCGGCTGCGCCGCGCGCGCGGGCAGGGCGGAGCGTCCGGGTCCGACAAGATCGACCGCGACTATTTCGACAATTACCGCGGGCTCGGGCCGTATTGCGAGGCCTGGAGCCAGTTTTCCGATCCCGGACTATCTGATGGACCTGATCAGGATCGTCTGGAACAGGCCCGAGGGGTACAGGCTGCTGGTCGCGGGTTCGGCCAGCGGCGAACTGGTCGGGGCGTTGCGGGCGCGGGGCATCGATGCCTGGGGCATCGAGAACAACCGCGCGATCCATGCCAGGACGCCGAAGGCGCTGAAGAAGTTCAATCGGCTCGGCTCGATCGTCAGACATGCCGTTCAAGGACGACGAATTCGATTTCGTGTTCGAGACCAGCCTGTGTCATGTCGCGGAAAAGCAGGCCAACGCGCGGTGCGCGAGCTGCACCGCGTGGTGAAGATCGGGACTGGTGTTCGGATCGGTGACGTCGGACATGGCCGCCGGCGCTGATCGACCGCTACGACCTGCTTGCGCGGCGTGAAGAAGCTCGGCACCTGGTGGGAATGGTCGGAATTGTTTTTCAACAACGGTTTCGACCTGTCGATGCACCGCCACGACTGCACCGATGCATTGTGGTCCGCGACGCTGGCCGCCAACAAGGGGCCGGGCCAGTGGTACGCCGACGCCGACAGCCTGCGCTATTCGTTCTTCGACAAGGTCACCGACGACGAATAGACGCCGCGCGCGGCCGTTTCGATTATTTTGCTGACGGCGCCCCGATCGCATAGGATCGATGCGGTGGCGCCGTCGCCCATCCCCGTCGATCCTGCGGTCGTCCCAGGCCGTGCAGCTCCGTTGGTATCATGGCGTCCAATCCCCCCCGTCGGATGATCCGCGCGCCGTCGCCGCGGCAGCCGCTGTCGCGGCCCAAGCCGACGCCAAATCCGCGCCGGGCCCGGCTCGCGGCAAGCTTCCGCCTCGATCCGGCGACGACGAGGATGAGGAATCGACGACGAGCTCGAGCTCGACGAGGACGATGATGACGAGGAACTGACCGTCTTCACCGCGCGGGAGGCCGCCGGCGCGCTCGCAACCGTCTACGGGTTCGTCAGGCCGTTCCTGGGGAACTACAGGAAGCTCATTGGCATTCGTCGGCCTCGGCGTGCTGGTCGAGACGTTGTTCAATGTCATCATGCCGCTCAGCCTGAAGTTTTTGATCGACGATGCGCTGGGCGAGGAGGACTTCCAGGCGCTGGTCAAGATCCTATCGGTGCTGGCGGTGGCGGGTATCATCACCTCGATCGTCGCGGTCTGGTACGAGCAGTGGGATGCGCGCCTTGCGGCCTCGCTGATTTCGGACGTGCGTGCCCGGCTGTTCGATCACGTCCAGAACCTGCCGTCGGCCTATTTCGCCCGCACCAGCGCGGCGAGATCCTGTCGCGCTTCTCCGTCGATCTGTCGGCGTTCGAAGGCGCGATCAAGAGTTTTGCCAACGCCGCGGCGCTGCCGTTGCTGGAACTGATCGCCGGCATCATCCTGATGCTGTTCCTGAACTGGCAGCTCGCCGCAGTGGCGCTGTTGGTGTTTCCGATCACGCTGATCGGGCCGCGGATCCTGACCCCGAAGGCGGTGCAGGCCAATTACGAGCAGAAGCTCAACGAATCCGCGCTGCTCGGCATGGTGCAGGAGAACGTCGCGGCGCAGGCGGTGGTCAAGGCGTTCAGCCTGCAGCGCCGGACGCTCGGCTGGTTCACCCTGCGCAACGCCGACGCGCGCCGCAAGATCGCGTCCGCGACGTTCCTGTCGACCATGGTCGAACGCACCGTGACCATCTCGGTGCTACTGCTGCACCTCGTGGTGCTGGCGATCGGCGCCTATCTCGCCACCAAGGGCCAGATCACCATCGGCACCTTCGTGACCTTCGAGAGCGCGTTCTGGGAGGTGTCCTACAACATCGCCCATGTCATGCATTACATTCCGGTGTCGATCCAGTCGGCGGCGGCGGTCCGCCATATCCAGGAAATGCTGGACGAGCCGACCCGCGGCGCCGACCGCCCCGGCGCGCCGGATCTGCCGCGCATCACCAACGACATCACCTTCGATCGCGTCACCTTCCAGTACGAAGGCAGCCAGTCGCCGGTGCTGGACGATTTCAGCCTCACGCTCAAGGTCGGCAAGCGGATCGCCGTCGTCGGCCCGAGCGGCTCCGGCAAGAGCACGCTGCTCAACCTGATCCTGCGGCTCTACTTCCGGACGAGGGGCGCGTGACCATCGACGGCGTCGACATCCGCCGGGTCACCCGCGAATCCCTGCGGCGGAGCATGGCGGTGGTGTTCCAGGAAAACATGCTGTTCAACATGTCGATCCGGGAGAACATCCGGCTCGGCAAGGAGGGCGCCAGCGACGAGGAGGTCGAGCAGGCGGCGCGCAAGGCCGAGATCCACCGCTACATCATGAGCCTGCCGCAGGAAATACGATACTCCGGTCGGCGAACGCGGCGACACGCTGTCGGGCGGACAGCGCCAGCGTATCGCGATCGCGCGCGCCATCGTCCGCGATCCCTCGGTGCTGCTGCTCGACGAGGCGACCTCGGCGCTCGACCAGACCACCGAGGCCGCGATCAACCGCACCCTGCTCAAGGTCGCCAAGGGCCGCACCATGATCTTCTCGACCCATCGTCTGACCTCGGTGGTGGAGATGGACGAGATCATGGTGATTTCCGGCGGCCGGGCGATCGAGCGCGGCTCGCATCAGCAGCTGCTCGCCGCCAATGGCGTGTATCGGAGGCTCTGGGATGACCAGAGCCACACGCCGCAGCCGCCGGTCAGGCAGACCGCCAATGCCGATGACGACGATGAGGACGACGAGAGCGAGGCGTGACCTCCGTCTCGACGTGAATTACCCGGGTAAAATAGGAAATAGGCAGCCGCCGGCCTCCGGCGCGAGCCGCCGCCGGATCTTGCAAAGGCGCTGCGGCAGGCCCAATTATGCAGACGCCAGAGGCGCTTCTTGCTGTCGTTTCGCCTTGACTTGGTTACTGCGCGCCGATACAACCCGCGCACTTAACGACAGGCGGTGAGCGACGCCAGAGTCGGAACGGACCACCCCTTCACCTCCCGAGATCCGGGCGTGAAGCGGGCACCAGCCTCGACGAATGCCGCTCAAACGCTGTCGATCATAGCTAGGCAATGCCAGGACGATTTTAGTTCTCTTGAGCACGTCCTCTCGAGATTGAAACCGGATGCATGACCTCGGTGCCTGACTGATCAGCCTGCGCTGAGCGGTCGCGACTGCGGTCCTCTGTGGCGTCGAAGCGCTTTCCGCTCGTGACGGGCGGTTGGCGCGATTTCGTTTTGCGCGGATGGTTCGCGCAGAACGGCAAACGGGGACCGTGGGTCCCGATGGAATTTGCGGAACCAATCACCGGTTTCGCGCGAACCTGAAGGGTGAAGGCCGAATGCCGACGATCAACCAGCTGATCGCAAGTCCGCGGGCGGTGCAGAAGTCGCGCAAGAAGGTGCCGGCGCTGCAGCAGTCGCCGCAGAAGCGCGGCGTCTGCACACGGGTCTATACCACGACCCCGAAGAAGCCGAACTCGGCGCTGCGCAAGGTCGCCAAGGTGCGCCTGACCAACGGCTTCGAGGTGATCGGCTACATTCCCGGCGAGGGCCATAACCTTCAGGAGCACTCGGTGGTGATGATCCGCGGCGGCCGCGTCAAGGATCTGCCCGGCGTGCGCTACCACATTCTCCGCGGCGTCCTCGATACCCAGGGCGTCAAGAACCGCAAGCAACGCCGCTCGAAATACGGCGCCAAGCGTCCGAAATAATCGGGAACAGCCCAAATGTCTCGTCGCCATTCCGCCGAAAAGCGCGAAGTGCTTCCGGATCCCAAGTTCGGGAACATCGTCATCACGAAATTCATGAACTCGGTGATGTATGCCGGGAAGAAGTCGGTCGCCGAAGGCATCGTCTATGGCGCGCTCGGCATGATCGAGACCAAGACCAAGCAGAGCCCGCTGCCGATCTTCGAGCAGGCGCTGGAGAACGTGATGCCGACCATCGAGGTTCGTTCGCGCCGGGTCGGCGGCGCCACCTATCAGGTGCCGGTCGAGGTCCGCACGGTGCGCCGTCAGGCGCTCGGCATCCGCTGGCTGATTTCGGCGGCACGCGAGCGCAACGAAAAAACCATGACCGAGCGGCTCTCGGCGGAGCTGCTCGATGCGTCGAATGGCAGGGGGAACGCCGTCAAGAAGCGCGAAGACGTGCACCGGATGGCGGAAGCCAACCGCGCCTTCTCGCACTATCGCTGGTAACGGCGAAACCTAGGACTTCAAGGAACATCTCATGCCCCGCCAACATGCCATCGAGGACTATCGCAACTTCGGTATCATGGCCCATATCGATGCCGGCAAGACCACGACCACCGAGCGCATCCTGTATTACACCGGCAAGAGCCACAAGATCGGCGAAGTGCATGAAGGTGCCGCGACGATGGACTGGATGGAGCAGGAGCAGGAGCGCGGCATCACCATCACCTCGGCCGCGACCACCGCGTTCTGGAACGGCAAACGCCTCAACATCATCGACACCCCCGGCCATGTCGACTTCACCATCGAGGTGGAGCGTTCGCTGCGCGTGCTCGACGGCGCGGTATGCGTGCTCGATTCCAACCAGGGCGTCGAGCCGCAGACCGAAACGGTCTGGCGTCAGGGCGACAAATACCGCGTCCCGCGCATCGTGTTCGCCAACAAGATGGACAAGACCGGCGCCGACTTCTTCAAGTGTCTCGACGACATCGTCGACCGCCTCGGCGCGAAGCCGATCGCGATCCAGCTGCCGATCGGAGCCGAGAACAATTTCAAGGGCCTGGTCGATCTCGTCCGCATGAAGGGCGTGATCTGGGAGGACGAGGCGCTCGGCGCCAATTTCCACGACATCGAAATCCCCGCCGACCTGGTCGACAAGGCCAAGGAATACCGCGAGAAGATGCTCGAGGCCGCGGTCGAACTCGATGACGATGCGCTGGCCGCCTATCTCGACGGCAAGGAGCCCGACGAGGCGACCCTCAAGCGGCTGATCCGCAAGGCGGTGCTGACCGGCGCGTTCTACCCGGTGCTGTGCGGCTCGGCCTTCAAGAACAAGGGCGTGCAGCCGCTGCTCGATGCGGTGGTGGACTACCTGCCGTCGCCGCTCGACGTGCCCGCGATCAAGGGCGTCGATGACGACGGCAACGAGGTGGTGCGCAGGGCCGACGACAAGGAGCCGCTGGCGCTGCTCGCCTTCAAGATCATGGACGATCCGTTCGTCGGCACCATCACCTTCTGCCGCATCTATTCCGGCGTGCTGGCGAGCGGCACCGGCGTGATCAATTCGACCCGCGACAAGAAGGAGCGCATCGGCCGCATGCTGCTGATGCACGCCAACAACCGCGAAGACATCAAGGAAGCCTATGCCGGCGACATCGTGGCGCTGGCCGGGCTCAAGGAAGCGCGCACCGGCGACACGCTGTGCGACGCCAACAAGCCGGTGATCCTGGAGAAGATGGAATTTCCGGAGCCGGTCATCGAGATCGCGATCGAGCCGAAATCGAAGGCCGATCAGGAGAAGCTCGGCGTCGCGCTGGCGAAGCTCGCCGCCGAGGATCCCTCGTTCCGGGTCTCGACCGACCAGGAATCCGGCCAGACCATCCTCAAGGGCATGGGCGAGCTTCATCTCGACATCAAGGTCGACATCCTGAGGCGCACCTACAAGGTCGACGCCAATATCGGCGCGCCGCAGGTGGCGTTCCGCGAGCGGGTCACCCGGCGTGCCGAGGTCAAGTACACCCACAAGAAGCAGACCGGCGGTACCGGCCAGTTCGCCGAGGTCTCGATCGTGGTCGAGCCGAACGAGCCGGGTGCCGGCTACGTGTTCGAATCGAAGATCGTTGGCGGTGCGGTGCCGAAGGAATACGTCCCCGGGGTCGAAAAGGGCCTCAACAGCGTGATGAATTCCGGGGTCGTCGCCGGCTTCCCGGTGGTCGACGTCAAGGTCCAGCTCGTCGACGGCAAGTATCACGACGTCAACTCCTCGGCGCTCGCCTTCGAAATCGCCGCGCGGGCGGCGTTCCGCGAGGCGCTGCAAAAAGGCAAGTCGGTGTTGCTCGAGCCGATCATGAAGGTCGAGGTGGTGACGCCGGAAGACTATACCGGCTCGGTGATCGGCGACCTCAACTCGCGGCGTGGCCAGATCCAGGGGCAGGACATGCGCGGCAATGCCAACGTCATCAACGCCATGGTGCCGCTGATGAACATGTTCGGTTACGTGAACAACCTGCGCTCGATGAGCCAGGGCCGCGCGACCTTCACCATGCAGTTCGATCACTACGCGGAAGCGCCGGCCAACGTGTCGGCAGAAGTACAGAAGAAGTTCGCCTGATTGTCGTTGGCGGCAGTTAACGACTGAACGGAGAGTCAAATGGCCAAAGCAAAGTTTGAGCGCAATAAACCGCACTGCAACATCGGAACGATCGGTCACGTCGATCACGGCAAGACGTCGCTGACCGCGGCGATCACCAAGGTGCTGGCGGAAACCGGCGGTGCGACGTTCACCGCGTACGACCAGATCGACAAGGCGCCGGAGGAGAAGGCGCGCGGCATCACCATCTCGACCGCCCACGTCGAATACGAGACCAAGAACCGGCACTACGCCCATGTCGACTGTCCCGGCCACGCCGACTATGTGAAGAACATGATCACCGGCGCGGCGCAGATGGACGGCGCCATCCTGGTGGTTTCGGCCGCCGACGGCCCGATGCCGCAGACCCGCGAACATATCCTGCTGGCGCGCCAGGTCGGCGTGCCCGCGCTGGTGGTGTTCCTCAACAAGTGCGACATGGTGGACGATCCGGAGCTGCTCGAGCTGGTCGAGCTCGAAGTCCGCGAGCTGCTCTCCAAGTACGATTTCCCCGGCGACAAGATCCCGATCGTCAAGGGCTCGGCACTGGCCGCGCTGGAAGACAAGGACAAGAAGCTCGGTCACGATGCCATCCTCGAGCTGATGAAGAACGTCGACGAGTACATTCCGCAGCCGGAGCGCCCGATCGACCAGCCGTTCCTGATGCCGGTCGAAGACGTGTTCTCGATCTCGGGCCGCGGCACCGTCGTCACCGGCCGTGTCGAGCGCGGCATGATCAAGGTCGGCGAGGAAATCGAGATCGTCGGACTGCGCGATACCCAGAAGACCATCGTCACCGGCGTCGAGATGTTCCGCAAGCTGCTCGACCAGGGCCAGGCCGGCGACAATATCGGCGCGCTGCTGCGCGGCACCAAGCGCGAGGAAGTCGAGCGCGGCCAGGTGTTGTGCAAGCCCGGTTCGGTCAAGCCGCACACCAAGTTCAAGGCCGAGGCCTACATCCTGACCAAGGAGGAGGGCGGCCGTCATACCCCGTTCTTCACCAACTACCGGCCGCAGTTCTATTTCCGCACCACCGACGTGACCGGCGTCGTGCATCTGCCGGAAGGCACCGAAATGGTGATGCCCGGCGACAACATCGCCATGGAAGTGCACCTGATCGTGCCGATTGCGATGGAAGAGAAGCTGCGCTTCGCGATCCGCGAAGGTGGCCGCACCGTCGGCGCCGGCGTCGTCGCCGCCATCATCGAATAGGCAAGCCAATAGTGAAGCAGGGAGTAGCGGATGGGATTCGCTATTCGCTACTCGCCACTCACTAGAGAAAGACAACGGCAATGAACGGCCAGAATATTCGCATCCGTCTCAAGGCTTTCGACCATCGGATTCTCGATACGTCGACGCGTGAGATCGTGAACACGGCGAAACGGACCGGCGCCCAGGTTCGCGGACCGATCCCGCTGCCGACGCGCATCGAGAAGTTCACCGTCAACCGTTCGCCGCACGTCGACAAGAAGAGTCGCGAGCAGTTCGAGATGCGCACCCACAAGCGCCTGCTCGACATTGTCGATCCGACCCCGCAGACCGTCGATGCGCTCATGAAGCTCGATCTCGCCGCCGGTGTCGACGTCGAGATCAAGCTGTAACTTTTTAGCTCCCGTCCGACGCGAGCGGACAGAAAGAACAGGAAGCACGCCGATGCGCTCCGGAGTGATCGCACAAAAGGTCGGGATGACGCGGGTCTTCACGGAGGCCGGCGAACATATCCCCGTGACCGTGCTGAAGCTGGGCAACTGCCAGGTGGTGGGCCACCGCACCAGCGAGAAGAACGGCTACGTCGCGCTGCAGCTCGGCGCGGGCACGCGCAAGACCGTCTATCTGCCGAAGGCGGAGCGCGGCCAGTTCGCCGTTGCCAAGGTCGAGCCCAAGCGCAAGGTGGCCGAGTTCCGCGTGTCGGAAGATGCGCTGATCCCGGTAGGTGCCGAGATCCAGGCCGACCATTTCGTGGTCGGGCAGTTCGTCGACGTCACCGGCACATCGATCGGCAAGGGTTTCGCGGGCGGCATGAAGCGCTGGAATTTCGGCGGCCTCCGCGCCACGCACGGCGTCTCGGTGTCGCATCGCTCGATCGGTTCGACCGGCGGCCGTCAGGATCCCGGCAAGACCTTCAAGAACAAGAAGATGCCCGGCCACATGGGCGTCGATCGCATCACCACGCTCAATCTGCGGGTGGTGCAGACCGATGTCGCGCGCGGCCTGATTTTGGTCGAGGGCGCCGTTCCCGGCTCCAAGGGCGGCTGGATCGCGGTGCGCGACGCGGTGAAGAAGCCGTTGCCGAAGGAGGCTCCCAAGCCCGGCAAGTTCAAGGTTGGCGGCGAGCAGGCCGCGGCAGCGCCGGCCGAGCAGGAGGGCGCGTGAGATGGAATTGAAGGTCACGACCCTCGAGGGCAAGGAGGCCGGTTCGGTCGAGCTCTCGGACGCCATTTTCGGCCTCGAGCCGCGCGCCGACATCATCGCGCGCTGCGTGCAGTGGCAGCTCAACAAGCGTCAGGCCGGCACCCACAAGACGCAAGGCCGCGCCGATGTCTGGCGCACCGGCAAGAAGATGTACAAGCAGAAGGGGACCGGCAGCGCGCGACATGGTTCGGCCCGCGTACCGCAGTTCCGCGGCGGCGGCCGCGCCTTCGGTCCGGTAGTGCGCTCCCATGCCACCGACCTGCCGAAGAAGGTACGCGCGCTGGCGCTCAAGCATGCGCTGTCGGCCAAGGCCAAGGATGGCGGGCTGATCGTGATCGACAATGCGCAGATCAAGGACGCCAAGACCAAGGCGCTGGTCGGACACTTCTCCGGCCTCGGTCTTACCAATGCGCTGATCATCGACGGCGCCGAGCTGCACACCGGCTTCGCGATCGCGGCCCGCAATATCCCGAACATCGACGTGCTGCCGATCCAGGGCATCAACGTCTATGACATCCTGCGCCGCCAGAAACTGGTCCTGACCAAGGCCGCGATCGATGCGCTGGAGGCGCGCTTCAAATGAAGAACATCGACCCGCGCCATTACGACGTGATCGTCGCCCCCGTCGTCACCGAAAAGGCGACGCTCGCCTCCGAGCACAACAAGGTGCTGTTCAGGGTCTCGACCAAGGCGACCAAGGCGCAGATCAAGGAAGCCGTCGAGAAGCTGTTCGACGTCAAGGTGAAGAGCGTGAACACCATGATCCGCAAGGGCAAGACCAAGGTGTTCCGCGGCAATTTCGGTTCGCAGTCGGATGTGAAGCGCGCGATCGTGACCCTCGAAGAGGGCCATCGCATCGACGTCACCACCGGACTATAGGGCGATACGACGATGGCACTGAAAACCTTCAATCCCACGACGCCGGGCCAGCGCCAGCTGGTGATGGTCGACCGCTCGGCGCTCTACAAGGGCAAGCCGGTCAAGGCGCTGACCGAAGGCAAGCTCGGCAGCGGCGGGCGCAACAACACCGGCCGTATCACCGTGCGCTTCCGCGGCGGCGGCCACAAGAAGGCCTATCGCACCGTCGACTTCAAGCGCTCCAAGGTCGACATGCCCGCGACCGTCGAGCGGCTGGAATACGACCCTAACCGCACCGCCTTCATCGCGCTGATCAAGTATCAGGACGGCGAGCAGGCCTACATCCTGGCGCCGCAGCGGCTTGCCGCCGGCGACACCGTGGTGGCGGGCAGCCATGTCGACGTCAAGCCGGGCAACGTGATGCCGCTCGGCAACATGCCGGTCGGCACCATCGTCCACAATGTCGAGATGAAGATCGGCAAGGGCGGCCAGCTCGCGCGTTCCGCCGGCACCTATGCCCAGATCGTCGGCCGCGATCAGGACTACGTCATCCTGCGGCTGAACTCGGGCGAGCAGCGCCTGGTCCATGGCCGCTGCCGCGGCACCATCGGGGCCGTCTCCAATCCGGATCACATGAACATCTCGATCGGCAAGGCCGGCCGCACCCGCTGGTTGGGCTGGCGGCCGCACAACCGCGGCGTCGTCATGAACCCGATCGATCACCCGCATGGCGGCGGCGAAGGCCGCACCTCGGGCGGCCGTCACCCCGTGACCCCGTGGGGCAAGCCGACCAAGGGCAAGAAGACCCGCTCCAACAAGTCGACCAACCAATTCATTCTCATCAGCCGCCACAAGCGGAAGAAGTAAGGAACGCCGGACATGGTTCGTTCAGTCTGGAAAGGCCCGTTCGTCGAAGGCTCGCTGTTGAAGAAGGCGGATGCCGCGCGTGCATCCGGCCGTCATGACGTGATCAAGATCTGGAGCCGGCGCTCGACCATCCTGCCGCAATTCGTCGGCCTGGTGTTCGGCGTCTACAACGGCCAGAAGCACGTGCCGGTTTCGGTCAACGAGGAAATGGTCGGGCACAAGTTCGGCGAGTTCTCGCCGACCCGGACCTTCCATGGCCATTCGGGCGACAAGAAAGCCAAGAAGGCTTGAGGATCGAGCGATGAGCAAAGCCAAGCGCGAACGGAGCCTCCCGGACAACGAGGCCAAGGCGGTCGCCCGGATGCTGCGGGTGAGCCCGCAGAAGCTCAATCTGGTGGCGCAGCTGATCCGCGGCCGCAAGGCCTCGGCGGCGCTCGCCGATCTGCAGTTTTCGCGCAAGCGGATCGCGGTCGACGTCAAGAAGTGCCTGGAATCGGCCATCGCCAATGCCGAGAACAATCACGACCTCGACGTCGACGATCTCGTCGTTTCCGAGGCGCATGTCGGCAACGGCATCGTCATGAAGCGTTTCGCGCCGCGCGGCCGTGGCCGCTCGGGCCGTGTCTACAAACCGTTCTCGCAGCTGACGATCGTGGTTCGTCAGGTCGAGGCCGAGGCGAGCGCCTGAGCGGGCGCGGGAGAGAACGATGGGTCAGAAGATCAATCCGATCGGGCTGCGTCTGGGGATCAACCGGACCTGGGATTCGCGCTGGTACTCCGGCAAGAGCGAATACGGCAAGCTGCTGCACGAGGACGTCAAGATCCGCGAGATCCTGCACAAGGAGCTGAAGCAGGCGGCCGTCGCCCGGATCGTGATCGAGCGGCCGCACAAGAAGTGCCGGGTGACCATCCACTCGGCGCGTCCCGGCGTCGTGATCGGCAAAAAGGGCGCCGACATCGACAAGCTGCGGAAGCGGGTTGCCGACATCACCGCCTCCGACGTCGTCATCAACATCGTCGAGATCCGCAAGCCCGAACTCGACGCCACTTTGGTCGCCGAGTCGATCGCCCAGCAGCTCGAGCGCCGGGTCGCGTTCCGCCGCGCGATGAAGCGCGCGGTGCAGTCGGCGATGCGCCTTGGCGCCGAAGGCATCCGGATCAACTGCTCGGGACGGCTCGGCGGCGCCGAGATCGCCCGCATGGAATGGTACCGCGAGGGCCGGGTGCCGCTGCACACGCTGCGCGCCGACATCGACTACGGCGTCGCGACGGCGTTCACCACCTTCGGCACCTGCGGGGTCAAGGTCTGGATCTTCAAGGGCGAGATCCTGGAGCACGATCCGATGGCCCAAGACAAGAAGATGGCCGAGGGCGACGGCTCGCGGCCGCGTCGCGATGCCGCCTGAGCGCAATAGAGAAGGTTTGAGGGCGTAGGCCATGATGCAACCCAAGAAGACGAAGTTCCGGAAGGCGCATAAGGGCCGTATCCACGGCACCGCGACTTCGGGCGCGACGTTGTCGTTCGGCCAGTTCGGCCTGAAAGCGATGGCGCCCGAGCGCATCACCGCGCGCCAGATCGAGGCCGCTCGCCGCGCCTTGACCCGCCATATGAAGCGTGCCGGCCGGGTCTGGATCCGGATCTTCCCGGACGTCCCGGTCTCGAAGAAGCCGGCCGAGGTGCGCATGGGTTCCGGCAAGGGCACGCCGGAATTGTGGGTGGCACGGGTCAAGCCCGGCCGCGTGATTTTCGAGATCGACGGCGTCACGGTGCAGACCGCGCGGGAAGCGCTGTCGCTGGCCGCCGCCAAATTGCCGATCAAGACGCGCTTCGTGGCGCGGATCGCGGAGTGACGGTCATGGCCGAACTGAAAACCGCCGACATCCGCGCGATGAGCCAGGACCAGATGGACGACGCCATCCTCAATCTGAAGAAAGAGCGCTTCAATCTGCGTTTCCAGCGCGCCACCGGCCAGCTCGAGAACACCTCGCGGCTGCGCGAGGCCCGTCGTGACATCGCCCGCATCAAGACCATCGCCGCGCAGCAGCGCGCGAAGAAGAAGTAAGGGGCCCAGCATGCCGAAACGTACGCTTCAGGGTGTGGTCGTCAGCGACAAGCAGGCCAAGACGGTCGTGGTGCGCGTCGATCGCCGCTTCACCCACCCGATCTACAAGAAGACGATCCGCCGCTCCAAGAACTATCACGCCCATGACGAGAAGGGCGAGTTCAAGCCCGGCGACATGGTGTGGATCGAGGAAAGCAAGCCGATCTCGAAGATGAAGCGCTGGACCGTGGTCCGGGGCGAGCAGAGGAAAACGGCCTGAGGGCAGGTTCGGCGCCGCCGAACCGGACTTTCGGGAAAGATTTCAGGCGCGAACCTGCGCAGAAAGAGGACGAGGTGCATCAATGATTCAGATGCAGACCAACCTCGACGTGGCCGACAATTCAGGCGCACGCCGTGTCATGTGCATCAAGGTGCTTGGGGGCTCCAAGCGCCGCTATGCCACCGTGGGCGACGTCATCGTGGTGTCGATCAAGGAGGCGATTCCGCGCGGCAAGGTGAAGAAGGGCGACGTCATGAAGGCGGTCGTGGTGCGGGTCCGCAAGGACATCCGCCGCCCCGACGGCTCCGTGATCCGCTTCGACCGCAACGCCGCGGTCCTGATCAACAACCAGTCGGAGCCGGTCGGCACCCGCATCTTCGGGCCGGTGCCGCGCGAACTGCGTGCCAAGAACCACATGAAGATCATCTCGCTCGCGCCGGAGGTGCTGTGATGGCGGCCAAGATCCGCAAGGGTGACAAGGTCATCGTGCTCAACGGCCGCGACAAGGGACGTACCGGCGAGGTCTTCGAGGTGCGCCCGGACGAGGGCAAGGCGCTGGTCCGAGGCATCAATCTCGTGAAGCGGCACCAGAAGCAGACCCAGGCCCAGGAGGGCGGCATCGTTTCCAAGGAATCGCCGATCCACCTCTCCAACGTCGCCTTCGTCGGCAAGGACGGCAAACCGACCCGTGTCGGATTTGAAGATTCAGGCGGATGGCACCAAGGTACGCATCGCCAAGCGCTCGGGAGCAGAGATCGATGGCTGAGACCGCCTATGTGCCGCGCCTGCGCGCGGAATACGACAAGAGCATCCGCGGCAAGCTGACCGAGCAGTTCGGCTACGCCAATGTCATGCAGGTGCCGCGGCTCGACAAGGTCGTGCTCAACATGGGCGTCGGCGAGGCGGTCAACGACCGCAAGAAGGCCGAGCTGGCGGCGGCCGACCTGTCGCTGATCGCCGGCCAGAAGGCGGTCGTGACCTATTCGCGGATCGCGATTGCGACCTACAAGCTGCGCGAGAACCAGCCGATCGGCTGCAAGGTGACGCTGCGCAAGATCAAGATGTACGAATTCATCGATCGCCTGGTCAACGTCGCGCTGCCGCGCGTGCGCGACTTCCGCGGCCTCAACCCGAAGAGCTTCGACGGCCGCGGCAACTACTCGCTCGGCATCAAGGAACACATCATTTTCCCCGAGATCGATTTCGACAAGATGGGCGAGACTTGGGGCATGGACGTCACGGTATGCACCACGGCGCGCAGCGACGACGAGGCGCGCGCATTGTTGACCGCATTCAATTTCCCGTTCCGGCAGTGAGACGCGCAACAGCCTCTCAAACGCGGAAACCCAGGAGCCAAGCATGGCAAAGAAGAGTTCGATCGAGAAGAACAACCGTCGCAAGCGGATGACCAAGAACGCCGCGGCCAGGCGCGCGAAGCTCAAGGCCATCATCGCCGACCGCAAGAAGCCGATGGAAGAGCGCTTCGCCGCGACGCTGAAGCTCGCCGAGCTGCCGCGCAACTCGTCGGCGACCCGGATCCGCAACCGCTGCGAGATGACCGGGCGGCCGCGTTCGGTTTACCGCAAGAACAAGCTCAGCCGCATCGCGCTGCGCGAACTCGGCTCGAGGGGCCAGGTTCCCGGCCTCGTGAAGTCGAGCTGGTAGAGGGGGTCGGACATGTCCACGCACGATCCAATCAGCGATCTCATCACCCGCATCCGCAATGCCCAGATGCGCGCCAAGCCCAAGGTCTCGACCCCGGGCTCGAAGATGCGTGCCAACGTGCTCGAAGTGCTGAAGGCCGAGGGTTACATCCGCGGTTATGCCAGCGTCGAGCATTCCAGCGGCCGCAGCGAACTCGAGATCGAACTGAAATATTTCGACGGCGAGCCGGTGATTCGCGAGATCGAGCGGGTATCCAAGCCGGGGCGGCGGGTCTATGCCTCGGTGAAGAATTTGCCGCGCGTGAACAACGGGCTCGGAATTTCGGTGTTGTCGACGCCGAAGGGGATCATGGCCGACCACGATGCGCGCGACGCCAACGTGGGCGGCGAAATCCTCTTCACGGTGTTCTGAGGAAGGGATCTGCGATGTCACGTATCGGCAAGCGGCCTGTGACGGTTCCGTCGGGCGTCACCGCGACCGTCGAGGGACAGACCGTCAAGATGAAGGGCCCCAAGGGCCAGCTTCAGTTCGTCGTGCATGGCGACGTCGAGGTGAAGTTCGAGAACGGCGAGGTCAAGGTCGCGCCGCGGGTCGACACCGGCCGCGCGCAGGCGATGTACGGGACCGCGCGGGCGCAGGTCGCCAATCTGGTCTCCGGCGTCACCAAGGGCTTCGAGAAGAAGCTCGAGATCACCGGCGTCGGCTACCGGGCCGCCTTGCAGGGCAAGAACCTGCAGCTCGCGCTCGGCTACAGCCACGACGTCATCTACGCGATTCCGGAAGGCATCGCGATCACAGTGCCGAAGCCGACCGAGATCGTCATCACTGGCAGCGATTCCCAGCGCGTCGGCCAGGTGGCGGCCGAGATTCGCAGCTATCGGCCGCCGGAGCCCTACAAGGGCAAGGGCGTGAAATATTCCGACGAGTTCATTTTCCGCAAGGAAGGCAAGAAGAAGTAACGGAGCCGGCCATGTCGAGAGTCAAGCTAACCAATGCCAGGCGCAAGCAGCGCGTGAGGCTGGCGTTGCGCCGCACCGCGAGCGGGCGTCCGCGGCTGTCGGTATTCCGCTCGTCGAAGCACATCTATGCGCAGGTGATCGACGACCTCAAGGGCGAGACGCTGGCTTCGGCCTCTTCGCTGGAGAAGTCGATGCGCGAGACCGGCAACACCGGCGCCAACATCGACGCCGCCAAGACCGTCGGCAAGCTGGTCGCCGAACGGGCGGTCCAGAACGGCGTCACCGAGGTGGTGTTCGACCGTGGCGGCTATCTCTATCACGGACGGGTCAAGGCGCTGGCCGATGCGGCACGCGAGGGCGGCCTGAGGTTCTGACACGATCGGTTGAACGGACACGAGGACAGGGGCGGTTGCCTCTCAAGGATTGGAAACACCATGGCAGGTGAACGCGAACGCGGCGGACGCGAACGGAACAGGGACCGCGAGGAGCGCGACAACGAGTTCGTCGACAAGCTCGTCCACATCAATCGGGTGGCGAAGGTCGTCAAGGGCGGCAAGCGCTTCGGATTTGCGGCGCTGGTCGTGATCGGCGACCAGAAAGGGCGGGTCGGGTTCGGCCACGGCAAGGCGCGCGAGGTTCCCGAGGCGATCCGCAAGGCGACGGAAGCCGCCAAGCGGAACCTGACGCGGGTGGCGCTGCGCGAAGGCCGCACGCTGCATCACGACATCGCCGGCCGTCATGGCGCCGGCCGCGTCTATCTGCGCGCGGCGCCGGCCGGCACCGGCATCATTGCCGGCGGCCCGATGCGCGCGGTGTTCGAGACGCTCGGCATCCAGGACGTGGTGGCGAAGTCGATCGGCTCGTCGAACCCCTACAACATGGTTCGTGCCACCTTCGATGCGCTGAAGCACCAGGATTCGCCGCGCTCGGTTGCCGCGCGCCGCAACATCAAGGTATCCGCGCTGCAGGCGCGCCGGGTCGGCGGCGACGCCGAAGCCGTGGCGGAATAACACGACAGGCGCTTTTCGGAGTTCACGACGATGGCCAAGGCCGCAAAGACAATCAAGGTCGAGCAGACCGGCAGCGCGATCCGCCGGCACCATTCGCAGCGCGAGACGCTGATCGGGCTGAAGCTCAACCGGATCGGCCGGGTCACGGAGTTGCAGGATACCCCTGCGATTCGCGGCATGATCGCCAAGGTTCAACACCTCGTCCGCATCGTCGACGAGAAATAGGGAGACAGGGCGATGAAGCTCAGCGATATCGCCGACAATGCCGGCTCGCGCAAGAAGCGCATGCGGGTCGGCCGCGGCATCGGCTCCGGCAAGGGCAAGACGGCCGGCCGCGGCGGCAAGGGCCAGACCGCGCGCTCCGGCGTGCGCATCAAGGGCTTCGAGGGCGGCCAGATGCCGCTGCACCGGCGGCTGCCGAAGCGCGGCTTCAACAACATCTTCCGGCTGGAATTCGCCGAGATCAATCTCGACCGCATCCAGCAGGCGATCGACGCCAAGCTGCTCGACACCACGGCGCCGCTGAACGCCGCATCGCTGGTGAAGGCCCGCGTGCTGCGGCGCGCCAAGGACGGCGTGCGGCTGCTCGGCCGCGGCGAAATCAAGGCCAAGCTCAACATCGAGGTTCACGGCGCCTCGAAATCGGCCATTGCGGCGGTCGAGAAGGCCGGCGGCACGGTGAAAATCCTGGCGCCGGCGAAGGACGAAGGCGAGGCGGCGTAACATCTGCGTCATCGCCCGTCCTGGCGGGCGGTGCGCGCAACATGATGATGGACTTATCGTCGCCGAGCACCAGATAATGTCCGGCGTCCGCTGAATCGACGGCGCAGCGGCGTGCGGGAGAAGGTCGACCATGGTCTCAGCAGCGGAACAACTCGCGGCAAACCTGAACTTCTCGGCGCTCGGAAAAGCCGACGAGCTGAAGAAGCGGATCTGGTTCACCCTGGGTGCGTTGCTGGTGTATCGGCTCGGCACCTACATTCCGCTGCCCGGCATCGATCCCGCGATCTGGGAGCAGGTGTTCAAGTCCCAGGCCGGCGGCATTCTCGGCATGTTCAACATGTTCGCCGGCGGCGGCGTCCACCGCATGGCGATCTTTGCGCTGAACATCATGCCGTACATCTCGGCCTCGATCATCATCCAGCTCCTGACCACGGTGTCGCCGCAGCTCGAGGCGCTGAAGAAAGAGGGCGAAGCGGGCCGCAAGACCCTCAACCAGTACACCCGTTACCTGACGGTGGTGCTGGCGGCGTTCCAGTCCTACGGCATCGCGATCGGGCTCGAAGGCGCCGGCAACGTCGTCAGCGAACCCGGCATGTTCTTCCTGCTGTCGACCACGGTGACGCTGACCGGCGGCACCATGTTCCTGATGTGGCTCGGCGAGCAGATCACGTCGCGGGGCATCGGCAACGGCATTTCCCTGATCATCCTCGCCGGCATCGTCGCGCAGCTGCCGAGCGCGCTCGCCAACATGCTCGAGCTCGGCCGCCAGGGCGCGCTCTCCACCGGGCTCATTCTGGTAGTCATCGTGATGGCGGTCGCGGTGATCGCATTTATCGTGTTCATGGAACGGGCGCAGCGGCGGCTCCTGATCCAGTATCCGAAGCGCCAGGTCGGCAACAAGATGTTCGAAGGCCAGTCCTCGCATTTGCCGCTGAAGCTCAACACCTCGGGCGTGATCCCGCCGATCTTCGCTTCCTCGCTGCTGCTGCTGCCGGCCACGGTGGCCAACTTCAACGCCGGCCGCGGCCCGGAATGGTTCCAGTGGATCAATACCCAGCTCGGTCACGGCCGCCCGCTGTTCCTGATCCTGTATGTGGCGCTGATCGTCTTCTTCGCGTTCTTCTACACCGCGATCGTGTTCAACCCGACCGAGACCGCCGACAATCTGAAGAAGCATGGCGGCTTCATCCCGGGCATCCGTCCGGGCGAACGCACCGCCGAATATATCGACTATGTGCTGTCGCGCATCACCGTGCTGGGCGCGATCTACCTCGCGCTGGTCTGCCTGATTCCCGAAATCCTGATCTCCTATGCCGCGGTGCCGTTCTATTTCGGCGGCACCTCGCTGTTGATCGTCGTCAGCGTGACGATGGATACGGTGGCGCAGGTTCAGGGCTATCTGCTCGCCCATCAGTATGAAGGGCTGATCAGGAAATCGAAGCTGCGAGGGCGTCGCCGCTGAGACCGGTGGCGGACGCGTTGCCTTGCTTCGCCGTCTGGCCTGGATGTTGCAACAAAGGGGTGAGCGGGCCACGCTCGCCGAGCCGGGGGGCTGATCGCGATGAGACTGATTCTTCTCGGGCCGCCGGGGGCCGGCAAGGGTACGCAGGCGCAGCGGCTGGTGCACCGCCACGGCATCATCCAGCTGTCGACCGGCGAGATGCTGCGCGCAGCGGTGGCTGCGCAGACCCCGGTCGGCCTCAAGGCCAAGGACGTGATGGCGGGAGGCGGCCTGGTCCCGGACGAGCTCGTGATCGGGATCATCTCCGATCGGCTGGACCAGCCGGATGCGGCCAAGGGCTTCATTCTCGACGGCTTCCCCCGCACGGTGCCGCAGGCGCAGGCGCTCGACGAATTGCTGAAGCGCAAGCACATCAAGCTCGACGCCGTGGTGGAATTGCGGGTCAATGAGAGCGCGCTGCTGCAGCGGGTCGAGAACCGGGTCGCGGAAATGCGGGCGCGGGGTGAGGAGGTGCGGGTCGACGACACCCCGGAGGTGCTGTCGAAGCGGCTTGCCAGCTACCGGACGCTGACCGAGCCGCTGATCCACTATTACTCGGAACGGCGCAAGCTGCTCACGGTCGACGGGATGATGACCATCGAGCACGTCACCCGCGAGATCAACCGGATCCTGGCCGCGATCGGCGCGGTGGAAGGCCGTGTCGCCCGCGCCCCGGCAAAGCGCGCCAGCGCGCGGGGCGGCAGGGTCGGCCGATCCGCCGCCAAGCGCCGGAAGCCCGCCGCCGGCGCCCGCAAGGCCGAGAAAGCTGCCCCCAAGCGGGCCCGCAAGCCGGCCGCCAAGGGGAGGGCCAAGGCTAGGGTCAAGGCGGCCGCCAGTTCCAGGACCCGGCCGGTGAAAAAGGCTGGAAAAGCCGCGAAAAAGCTCACGAAACGGCGATCTAAGACACAGGGACGGTTGACGAAACGGCGATGAGTTCCTTTAATAGAGCCCATCCAGTCGGATGGTTTCAGACGATGCCGGGCCCCGGGAAATCCGAGGGGTGGGGCGTCGTTGTGTTCGCGTTTGTGAACACCTGCCCGAGATAGCGAACAACATGGCCGTCCCTTGAGGCCGGCGACAGGAGAGAAGTCCGTGGCCCGTATTGCCGGCGTGAACATTCCGACCAACAAGCGCGTCCTGATCGCGCTCCAATACATCCACGGCATCGGTCAGCGGAACGCCGCCGAGATCCTGGAGAAGGTCAAGATTCCCAACGACCGCCGCGTCAATCAGCTCAGCGACCAGGAAGTGCTGCAGATCCGGGAAGTGATCGACCGCGACTACATGGTCGAGGGCGATCTGCGCCGCGAGACCGGCATGAATATCAAGCGTCTGATGGACCTCGGCTGCTATCGCGGGCTGCGCCATCGCCGCGGGTTGCCGGTGCGGGGCCAGCGTACCCATACCAATGCACGCACCCGCAAGGGGCCGGCCAAGTCGATCGCCGGCAAGAAGAAATAGGACAAAGGAAAATGGCGAACGGCGGTGGTGCCTTTCGCCATTGGGTGTAGCCGCTGGCACTACGGCGGCGCTTGAGATCGTAGAAAGGTTCTGGAATGGGCAAGGAAGCCACCCGCGTCCGCCGACGGGAGCGCAAGAACATCGCATCCGGCGTCGCGCACGTGAATTCGTCGTTCAACAACACGACCATCACCATCACCGATGCGCAGGGCAACACCATTGCCTGGTCATCGGCGGGCACCATGGGCTTCAAGGGTTCGCGCAAATCGACCCCTTATGCCGCGCAGGTCGCGGCCGAAGACGTCTCCAAGAAGGCGCAGGAACACGGCATGCGCACGCTGGAGGTCGAAGTTGCAGGCCCCGGCTCGGGGCGGGAATCGGCGCTTCGTGCGCTGCAGGCCGCGGGCTTCACCGTCACATCGATCCGCGACGTGACGACGATTCCGCACAATGGCTGCCGGCCGCGCAAGCGTCGGCGGGTTTGATATCGGATCGCCTGCGGCGCGGCCGCCGGCGATGATTTTGCGATGCATGTGACGCGGGCGATCCCGCGACCTCCAACGCCGGTGATTCGGATTGAATCGACCGGCCTGTAAGGGTGAAACAGTGACGATCCAGAAAAATTGGCAAGAACTCATTCGGCCGAACAAGCTCCAGGTGACGCCAGGCAGCGACCCGGCGCGGTTCGCGACGCTGGTCGCCGAGCCGCTGGAGCGCGGTTTCGGCCAGACCCTCGGAAACGCGCTGCGCCGCATCCTGCTCTCGTCGCTGCAGGGCGCGGCGGTGCAGTCGGTGCATATCGACGGCGTGCTGCACGAATTCTCCTCGATCGCGGGCGTGCGCGAGGACGTCACCGACATCGTGCTCAACATTAAGGACATCTCGATCAAGATGCAGGGCGAAGGCCCCAAGCGCATGGTCGTGAAGAAGCAGGGGCCGGGCGTGGTGACCGCAGGCGACATCCAGACCGTCGGCGACATCGTCGTGCTCAATCCGGATTTGCAGCTCTGCACCCTGGACGACGGCGCGGAAATCCGCATGGAGTTCACCGTGGCGGCCGGCAAGGGCTATGTCGCCGCGGAGCGCAACCGCCCCGAGGACGCGCCGATCGGCCTGATCCCGGTCGACAGCCTGTTCTCGCCGGTCCGCAAGGTGTCCTACAAGGTCGAGAATACCCGCGAGGGCCAGATCCTCGATTATGACAAGCTGACCATGACCATCGAGACCAACGGCGCGATCAGCCCGGACGACGCGGTCGCCTATGCCGCGCGGATCCTGCAGGACCAGCTCAACGTGTTCGTCAATTTCGAGGAGCCGCGCAAGGAAGTCGCGCAGGAGATCATTCCGGATCTCGCCTTCAATCCGGCGTTCCTCAAGAAGGTCGACGAGCTCGAATTGTCGGTCCGTTCGGCGAACTGCCTGAAGAACGACAACATCGTCTATATCGGCGACCTCGTGCAGAAGTCGGAGGCGGAGATGCTGCGCACCCCGAACTTCGGCCGCAAGTCGCTGAATGAGATCAAGGAAGTGCTGGCCCAGATGGGGCTGCATCTCGGCATGGAAGTGCCGGGCTGGCCGCCGGAGAACATCGACGAGCTCGCCAAGCGCTTCGAGGACCATTACTGAGACCACAGCGTCTAGCTTCGTCCGGCAGGCGGCCGCTCGGCTGCCTTTCGCGGACGGCGCCCAGGAAAGTGCAGGAGAAAGCGCCATGCGTCATGGCAAGGTTCATCGCAAGCTCAATCGTACCGCCGAACACCGGCGCGCGATGTTTGCCAATATGTGCGCGGCGCTGATCAAGCACGAGCAGATCGTGACCACGTTGCCGAAGGCGAAGGAACTGCGGCCGATCGTCGAAAAGCTGGTCACGCTCGGCAAGAAGGGCGGCCTGGCGATGCGCCGGCAGGCGATCAGCGAGATGCGCGATCTCGACCAGACCAAGAAGCTGTTCGAGGTGCTCGCCGCCCGCTACAAGGACCGGCAGGGTGGCTATACCCGGATCATCAAGGCCGGCTTCCGCTACGGCGACAACGCGCCGATGGCGGTGATCGAGTTCGTCGACCGTGACGTCGATGCCAAGGGCCTCGATTCCGGTCCGGCGCAGGACTCGGCCGCCGAGGCAGCCTGATCGGGCGGCATCGGAAAATCGAAAGCGGCGCCCGCGCCGCCGCTTCCGTTGTCCTCAGCGCCGGCTCGAACCGCGTTACCACCCCTCCAGGACGATCTTGCCGCGCGACTGGCCGGATTCCAGCAGGGCATGCGCGCGCTTCAGGTTGGCGGCATTGATGGTGCCAAAACTCTGGTCGAGCGTCGTGCGCAGCACGCCTTTGTCGATCAGGTCGGCGACGTCGTTGAGCAGATCGTGCTGGCCGATCATGTCCGGCGTCTCGAACGAGCTGCGCGTGAACATCGATTCCCAGTGGATCGAGATCGCCTTGCCCTTGAACGCGCTGACGTTGAATTCGGGCGGATCGTCGATCAGGCCGAATTTGCCCTGCGGGGCCATCAACTGCGCGATCGCCTTGTAGTGCTGGTCGGTGAAGGTCAGGCTCGCGACCAGCGCCACTGGCGGTCCCGCGAGTCTGTCGATCTGCGGCTGCATCGGCTTGCCGTGATCGATCACCGCGTGGGCGCCGAGATCCCGGCACCATCGCTGCGATTCTGGCCGGGTCGCGGTCGCCACCACGGTCAGTCCGGTGAGGCGGCGCGCCAACTGGATCAGGATGGAACCGACGCCGCCGGCGCCGCCCACGATCAGCAACGAGCGGGGGTCGACGCTCTTGCCGGGCGCCACCCCGAGCCGGTCGAACAGCAATTCCCATGCGGTGATCGAGGTGAGCGGCAACGCCGCCGCCTCCACGAAGGACAGGCTCGACGGCTTGCGTCCGACGATGCGCTCGTCGACCAGATGAAATTCCGAATTGGTGCCCTGGCGCTGGATCGAGCCGGCATAGAAGACTTCGTCGCCCGGCTTGAACAGGGTGACGTCCGGGCCGACGGCGTCGACCGTTCCGGCGGCGTCGTAGCCAAGGATCTTGGTCTCGCCCGCGGGCGGCGCGGCGCGCTTGCGCACCTTGGTGTCGACCGGATTGACCGAAACCGCCTTGACGGCGACGCGGATGTCGCGGCCGCGCGGTTCGGGTCGCTCGGTCTCGAAATCGAACAGCGATTCCGCATCCCCGATCGGAAGCGATTTCCTGTAACCGACGGCCTTCATGCGTCGACCTCCATCTGACGGCGCCTCCCGGTTTCCATGTCGCGCTGGCGTCTTTTTGGCAAGTACTGTAATTATGGGGATATAGTCCCTGTTTTGATACTATCGGGAAAATAGCGCATGAAGCGGCGGAATTTCGCGCAGCGGCCGGGATGTGCGGTCGAGGCCACGCTCGATCTGATCGATGGCAAATGGAAGGGCGTGATCCTGTACCATCTGCAGGAGGGTACCCAGCGCTTCGGCGAATTGCGGCGTCGGATGCCCGGCATCACCCAGCGCATGCTGGCCAAGCAGTTGCGGGCGCTCGAACACGACCACCTGGTGATCCGCACGGTTTATGCCGAGGTACCACCGCGGGTGGAATACCGGTTGTCGGAGATCGGCGAAAGCCTGCGTCCGGTCATCGACATCCTGAAGGGCTGGGGCGAAGGCCATCGGGAGAGGCTGGCCCGCGAAGCGGGAACGGACCTCATCGAGGCGCCGCACCGGGCCGCCTAGGGCATGATGAAGTCAGCTTCGACCGGTCTCGCGACAGACTGACTACGCCTCTCCCGCTTGCGGGGGAGGCCGGCGCGTAGCGCCGGGTGGGGGCTCGTTCCACGATGCGACGAGAGGTAAGAGCCCCCAACCCTCCCCGCAAGCGCGGGAGAGGGAGCGCACCGCCTTCGGCTGCCATTCAACTTGAACTCTTCACGCGCCAGGAGCTTTCTGCCTCCTGTTCTCTTCTCTCGCCCACGACTGCCGCCTATATCTGGAGTTCTTCAATCCCGGGATCTTCCGCATGACGTCGCTCCCCTGGCTGGCACGAACTGCCGCCCGTATCCCCATTCAACTCCTGGTCGTGCTGCTGATCGCCACGGCGGGGACGGCGCCCGGGCTGGCGCAGGAGCGGCGGGTGCCGGCCTCGCCGACGGAACTGCGGTTGTCCTATGCGCCCATCGTGCAGCGGGTACAGCCCGCCGTGGTCAACGTCTACGCCGCCAAGATGGTGCAGCAGCACAATCCGCTGCTCGACGATCCGATCTTCCGCCGCTTCTTCGGCGTGCCCGGCCAGCAGCCGGAGCAGATGCAGCGTTCGCTGGGGTCGGGCGTGATGGTCGACCCTTCCGGGCTCGTGGTGACCAACGTGCACGTCATCGAAGGCGCCGACCAGGTCAAGGTGTCGCTGTCCGACAAGCGGGAGTTCGAGGCCGAGATCGTGCTCAAGGATCCGCGCAGCGATCTCGCGGTGCTGCGCCTGAAGGATGCCCATGAGAAATTCCCGACGCTCGATTTCGACAATTCCGACGATCTGATGGTCGGCGATGTCGTGCTGGCGATCGGCAATCCGTTCGGTGTCGGGCAGACCGTCACGCATGGCATCATCTCGGCGCTGGCGCGCACCCAGGTCGGCATCACCGACTACCAGTTCTTCATCCAGACCGACGCCGCCATCAATCCCGGCAATTCGGGTGGCGCGCTGGTCGACATGACCGGCCGGCTCGCCGGCATCAACACGGCCATCTTCTCCCGATCGGGCGGCTCGCAGGGTATCGGCTTTGCCATTCCCGCCAACATGGTGCGGGTCGTGGTGGCGTCGGCCAAGAGCGGTGGCAAGGCGGTGAAGCGCCCCTGGCTTGGCGCCCGCCTGCAGGCGGTGACGCCGGAGATCGCCGAGACGCTCGGCATTCGCAGCCCGACCGGCGCGCTCGTCACCAGCGTGGTTGCGAATAGTCCGGCGGCGCGGGCCGGGCTCAAAGCCTCCGACCTGATCGTTTCGATCGACGGTCAGTCGGTCGAAGACCCCAATGCCTTTGATTACCGGTTTGCGACCCGCCCGCTCGGCGGAACCTCGCAACTCGACGTGCAGCGCGCCGGCAAGCCGGTCAGGCTGAGCATCGCGCTCGAACCGGTGCCGGATACCGGTCGCGGCGAGATCGTGCTGACCGGCCGTTCGCCGTTCCAGGGCGCCAAGGTCTCCAATATCTCGCCCGCGGTGGCGGATGAACTGCATCTCGACAGCGACACCGACGGCGTCGTGGTGACCGATCTGGCCGATGGCGGCACGGCATCCGAGGTCGGATTCCAGAAGGGCGACATCATCCTGTCGGTCAACAACCAGAAGATCAGCAAGACCGGCGACCTCGAAAAGGCAACGCGCGAGTTCGACCCGGCTCTGGCGCATCACCCTGGTGAGGGGTGGCCAGCAGATCAACGTCACGCTGGGCGGATGAGCCCGAAGCGACCACGCGAAGCGGCAAACCTGTTCGCGGCAGCAGGGATGGACCGGGACGCGCCGCATCCGCTGCCGGACCGATTGCGGCCGCGTACGCTGTCCGATGTGGTTGGACAGGACCACATCCTCGGACCCGACGGCGCGCTGACGCGGATGCTGGCGACGCGCACGCTGGGCTCGCTGATCTTCTGGGGGCCGCCGGGGACAGGAAAGACCACGGTCGCGCGGCTGCTCGCGGATGCGACCGAACTGCATTTCGAGCAGCTTTCGGCGGTGTTCTCCGGCGTTGCCGATCTGAAAAAGGCCTTCGACGCCGCCCGCGCCCGGCGCGAGACCGGCAAGGGTACGCTGCTGTTCGTCGACGAGGTGCATCGGTTCAACCGCGCCCAGCAGGAACTCGTTTCTGCCGGTCATGGAAGACGGCACCGTCGTGCTGGTCGGCGCGACCACCGAGAATCCCTCCTTCGAACTCAACGCGGCGCTGCTGTCGCGCGCCCGCGTGCTGGTGTTTCATTCGCTCGACCCGGGGGCAATCGAGCGACTATTCGTCCATGCCGAGCAAGTCGAGGGCAGGCGATTGCCGCTCGATGCGGAGGCGCGCGCGGTGCTGGTGCGGATGGCCGATGGCGACGGGCGTGCCGCCTTGACCCTTGCCGAGGAGGTCTGGCGCGCAGCGCGCGCAGACGAAACCTTCGATGCCGCGCAATTGCAGGACATCCTGCAGCGCCGGGCGCCGATCTACGACAAGTCCGCCGACGGCCACTACAACCTGATCTCGGCGCTGCATAAATCGGTGCGTGGCTCCGATCCCGACGCGGCGCTGTACTATCTGGCGCGCATGATGGATGCCGGCGAGGATCCGCTGTTCCTCGCGCGGCGCGTCGTCCGCATGGCGGTGGAGGATATCGGCCTTGCCGATCCGCAGGCGCTGATGATCTGCAACGCCGCCAAGGATGCCTACGATTTCCTTGGGCATCCGGAGGGCGAACTGGCGATCGCGCAGGCGGTGATCTATCTCGCCACGGCGCCAAAATCGAATGCCGCCTACAAGGCGTTCGGCGCGGCGATGCGCACGGCCAAGCAGGGCGGTTCGCTGTTGCCCCCGAAACATATCTTGAACTCGCCGACCGCGCTGATGAAGTCCGAAGGCTATGGCAGCGGCTACGAATACGACCACGACACGCCGGAAGCCTTTTCCGGCCAGGATTATTTCCCGGAGGCATTGGGCCGGCAGACCTTTTACGATCCGCCCGATCGCGGTTTCGAACGCGAGATCCGCAAGCGTCTCGATTACTGGGCGCGATTGAGAAGTGGAAAGACACCATGAGCCGACGGGTCAAACGACCACTGGCGAAATCCCGCGGACCGGGCGGTCGACCGAATGGCGCCTATAACTATGGCGGTCGGCGTGACGAGCGGCCGAACGCGCAGCGTTCGGGCAAGGCGGCGGTGCGATCCCCGGCGCCGCACAGCGAGAAGGCTGCCCGACCCAGCCCCGAGCCTGAAACGGTTTCCGCAGAACCGTTGCCGACCCGGGTTCAGACCGTGCTGGTGACCGCGGATGAGCACAACATGCGGGTCGACCGTTTTCTGGAGGCCCGCTTCCCCGGCCTGTCATTCTCCCACATCCAGCGCATCGTCCGCAAAGGCGAACTCCGCGTCAACGGCAAGCGCGCCGACAGCAAGGACCGGCTGGAGGAGGGCCAGAGCGTTCGCATCCCGCCGCTCAGGCTCGATGCACCCAAAGCCACGGGAGCCCTCTCGGAAGCGGCGACAAGGACGCTGCAGGCGCTCAAGGACATGACGCTGTATGAGGATGCCGATGTCATGGTGCTGAACAAGCCTGCCGGCCTTGCCGTGCAGGGCGGCTCCGGCACCACGCGGCATGTCGACCAGATGCTGGAGGCGATGCGCGATGCCAAGGGACAGAAGCCGCGCCTGGTGCATCGGCTCGACAAGGAGACCGCGGGCTGCCTGCTGATCGCCAAGACGCGCTTTGCCGCGACCGCGCTCACCGGATCGTTCCGTCATCGTTCGGCGCGCAAGATCTACTGGGCGCTGGTTGCGGGCGTCCCAAAACCGAAGCAGGGCCGGATCTCGACCTATCTCGCCAAGGAGGAAAGCGAGGATGACAGCATCATGCGCATCGCTGCCCATGGCGACGAGGGCGCGAGCCATGCCGTGACCTATTATGCCGTGGTGGAAACCTCGGCGCAGAAGCTTGCCTGGGTGTCGCTCAAGCCGGTTACCGGGCGTACCCACCAGTTGCGGGCACACATGGCGCATATCGAACACGCCATTGTCGGCGATCCCAAATATTTCAACAAGGAGAACTGGGCGCTGCCGGGCGGCCTGCAGAACCGGCTGCACTTGCTGGCGCGCCGGATCGTCATTCCGCACCCGCGCGGCGGTGTCATCGATGCAACCGCGCCCTTGCCGCCGCACATGCTGCAGTCCTGGAACCTGCTCGGGCTCGAGGCCAACCGGTTCGATCCGATCGAAAACGCCCCCGAGGAGTGAGCCGGATCCATGCGTGAGCTGTTCGACGAGATCGCCGGCCATTCCCCGCTCGAGGCGACGGAGGCGGCCGCGCGTGCGGCGCGCGGACCGCAGCGCAAGCGCTTCTATACGCAAGCGGCCGTTGCCGACACGTCCGATGGCTTTGCGGTCAGGCTCGATGGCAAGCCGGTTCGCACGCCGTCGGGGCGTGCGCTGGTGGTGCCGAGCCGCCCGATTGCCGAGGCGATCGCCGCGGAATGGGAGGCCCAGCAGACCTTTATCCATCCATTGACCATGCCGCTCACCCGTCTCGCCAACAGCGTGATCGAGGCGGTCGTCGATCGGGTCGACGCCATCGCCGAGGACATCCTCAACTATCTTGGTTCCGATCTGCTGTTCTATCGCGCCGGCCATCCGGAAGCGCTGGCTGCCCGGGAGGCCGCAGCTTGGGATCCCGTGCTGTTCTGGGCGGCGGGGGCGCTCGGCGCGCATTTCATTCTCGCCCAGGGCGTCATGCATGTTCGCCAGCCCGACTCCGCGATCGCCGCGGCGCGCGCGGTACTCCCATCCGATCCCTGGTCGATCGCGGCGCTGCACATGGTCACGACCCTGACGGGATCGGCGCTGCTGGCGCTGGCGCTGCTGCATGGGGTGCTCGATTCCGACAGGGTCTGGGCTGCGGCACATGTCGATGAGGACTGGAACGCCGAGCAGTGGGGGGTGGACGACGAGGTGGCGGCGCGCTGGGCCGCCAGGCTGGTCGATTTCAAGGCGGCCGTTCGAATTCTCGAGGTGCTGAATCCGGGTGTCGGTTAACGACGGGTTTACATCCCGCTTGTAGCCTCGGCCGGGCCTGACCCGGTGAGGCCAAGCCATGTCGACGATTGTCATCAATCCGGATGCTGCGCTGCTTGCCGTGACCGGCATGACGGCGAACATCGTCTTGCAGCCAGGCGCGGTGATCCTCGCTGAGGTGCAGCAGATACTCGACGGCGACCAGGTACAGATCTCGATCGGCGGCCAGTCGATCGTGGTGGGGTCGCAGGTTTCCCTGCAGGTCGGTCAGATTCTTCAGCTGGCCGTCGCGCAGGCGGCCGACGGCAGCATCGAGCTTGCGCTCGTCAACCCCGCGACCGCCACGGCAAGTCAGGGCGTCGCCGGCTCGGTCAATTCCGGCCTGATCGACGACCTCGTCGCGCTGTCACCCGAAGCGATCGCCGACCTCCCGGTGCCATCCGCGATCAGGGTTGCGGCACCCAATCAGCTCACGCCGCCGCAGGCGCTCGCGGTGACGGTCGCCGTCCAGGCCGCGGCAACCCAGCAGACCGGTCTCGCGCCGCTATTTGCCGATCTCGGTGTGGCTACGGGCGTGAACGGACTGCCGCAGCCGGTTCAGCGGGCAATGGTACAGGTGCTGGCGCAACGCCTCAGCCTCGACCCGGGCCTGTCCGGCGCTGATATCAAACAGGCATTCCAGAGCTCCGGCCTGTTTCTGGAGTCCTCGCTGGCGGCGGCAACGGTGACTTCTCCGGCTGCGCCGGATCTCAAGGCGGCGCTGATCGTGCTGCGCCAGGTATTGACGATCTCGCTCGCCGACGGAACGCCGGTCAATGCGGCGCCGACGACAAATGTAGCCACGGCAACCAAGACTGAACCAGGTGTCGCACCGAGTGACGCATCACGGCCCACCGTTCCCATGGCGTCATCGGCGGGGATCGCGGCCGAGCCCGACGCGCCGACCATGGCTTCGCCAGCGCTGGCCCCCTCGATCCTGCCGGAAACGGATAGGCCGCAGCTTGCGGTGCAGGGCGCAGCGTCGCCGGCGCCGCAGGGCCCACCCGACCTCGGCGCGGCAAATCCCGTCATCATCCCTCCGCCGGCAACAGATGCCGCCACGGCTGCACGCGCCGCGCTCAGCAATGCAGCGCTCAACCTGCTGCAGGAGACCGTCCAGGCGGGCCATGCCAGTTTGCTGAATGCGCCGGGCCTTCAATCCGACGGGTTCCCGATAGCTTTGACGCTGCCCGCGACGGTCGGAATCCGGTCGGCCGACATCGATGATGGCGTATTCGCCCGCACCAATCTGCCGCCGCCGCCGATCGGCGGCGCGGTGCCGGCGGCTCAACCGGTGCTGCCACCGACGCTGGCTGCACATGCGTCGCCCGAAACCGCGATGCAGCACCTGCTGGCGGACACTGATGGGGCGCTCGCGCGGCAAACGCTGTTGCAGGCCGCTTCGCTGCCCGACCAGGTCGACAGCACTTCCGGACGGCTCGATCCGAACGCGGCGCGCTGGGCATTCGAGATCCCGTTCTTGACCGCGCAGGGAACGGCCATGGCGCAATTCGAGATCTCGCGCGACGGCAATCGCGGCGAGGTCGAATCGTCCAAGCGGATCTGGCGGGCGCGGTTCGCACTCGACATCGAGCCTGTCGGGCCGGTCCATGCGCTGATATCGCTGAGCGGCGAACGAACATCGGTGCGGATGTGGGCGGAACGGCCGGCAACGGCGGCGCAATTGCGCGCTGGCATTCCGGAGCTCAGCCAGGCCCTCAGCCGCGCCGAGCTACAGCCGGGCGACATCATGATCGGCGCCGGAGCACCGGTGCAGACGGCATCCGCGTCGGCCGGACATTTCCTGGACCGGGCGTCGTGAGCGTCAAGACCAAGAACCAGCTTGCAGTCGCGCTTCACTATGACAAGTCGGGCGCGCCGCGGGTGGTTGCCAAGGGCAGAGGAAGCCTCGGTGAAAAGATCATCGAGGTGGCGCGCGCCCATGACATTCCGATCGAGGAGAACGAGGTTCTTGCCGGCGCGCTTGCCCATGTCGAACTCGGCGATGAGATCCCGGCCGAATTGTACAAGGCGGTAGCGGAGGTGCTGGTTTTCGTGCTGCGCCTGTCGGGCCGGATCCGCTAGCGCCGATCTGGTTCCGAGGTCCAGGGTCCGGCAGGATCAGGCTGTCGAGCCGCCGGATCATCCCGCCCCCGAAGCCGGTTTCCGGTTCCAAAACCGCCGTGTTAGAACGGCCGCACACTCTGGACGGGCACGGGCGGAAGCAGATGAAAGACATCCTGGATACCCTCGAGGAGCGGCGCGCCGGCGCCAAGCTCGGCGGCGGCGAGAAGCGGATCGAGGCTCAGCATGCCCGCGGCAAGCTGACGGCACGCGAGCGCATCGAGATCCTGCTCGACCGTGGCTCGTTCGAGGAATTCGACATGTTCGTCGAACACCGCTCGGTAGAGTTCGGCATGGACAAGACCCGCGTGCCGGGCGACGGCGTCGTCACCGGCTGGGGCACCGTCAACGGCCGCAAGACCTTCGTCTTCGCCAAGGATTTCACCGTGTTCGGCGGCTCGCTGTCGGAAACTCACGCCCAGAAAATCGTCAAGATCCAGGACATGGCGATGAAGGCGAGAGCGCCGATCATCGGGCTCTACGATGCCGGCGGTGCCCGCATCCAGGAGGGCGTCGCGGCGCTGGCGGGCTATTCCTACGTGTTCCGTCGCAATGTCATGGCCTCCGGCGTTATTCCGCAGATCTCCATCATCATGGGGCCCTGCGCCGGCGGCGACGTCTATTCCCCTGCCATGACCGATTTCGTCTTCATGGTGAAGCAGACGAGCTACATGTTCGTGACCGGACCGGACGTGGTGAAGACCGTCACCAATGAAGTCGTCACCGCCGAGGAACTTGGCGGCGCCTCGGTGCATACCTCGCGCTCCTCGATCGCCGATGGCGCCTTCGACAATGATGTCGAGACCTTGTTGCAGATGCGCCGGCTGATCGATTTCCTGCCCTCCAACAACACCGATGGCGTGCCGGAATGGCCGAGCTTCGACGATATCGGGCGAGTCGAGATGTCGCTCGACACTTTGGTCCCCGACAATCCGAACAAGCCCTATGACATGAAGGAACTGATCTTCAAGGTGGTGGACGAGGGTGACTTCTTCGAGCTGTCGGAGACCTTCGCCAAGAACATCGTCATCGGCTTCGGTCGCGTCGCCGGCCGAACCGTCGGCTTCGTCGCCAACCAGCCGATGGTGCTCGCGGGCGTGCTCGACAGCGACGCCTCGCGCAAGGCCGCGCGTTTCGTCCGGTTCTGCGATGCCTTCAACATTCCGATCGTCACCTTCGTGGACGTACCCGGGTTCCTGCCCGGCACCGCCCAGGAATATGGCGGGTTGATCAAGCACGGCGCCAAGCTGCTGTTCGCCTATTCGCAATGCACGGTGCCGCTGGTCACGGTGATCACGCGCAAGGCCTATGGCGGTGCGTTCGACGTGATGGCGTCCAAGGAGATCGGCGCCGACATGAATTATGCCTGGCCGACCGCGCAGATCGCGGTGATGGGCGCCAAGGGGGCGGTCGAGATCATCTTCCGTGCCGACATCGGCGACTCCGACAAGATCGCAGCGCGCACCCGTGAATATGAAGACCGGTTCCTGTCCCCCTTCATCGCCGCCGAGCGCGGCTATATCGACGACGTCATCATGCCGCACTCGACGCGGCGGCGAATTGCGCGCGCGTTGGCCATGCTGCGGGACAAGAAAGTGGAAACGCCCGCGAAGAAGCATGACAATTTGCCGCTGTAGCAAGGCGGCGTCATTTTACCGGTAGTGCTCCCGGCGCGCGTCGGCTTTGCGATGTGCCGACGCTGACGCGGCGCTGGTTCAGCGAACATTCATGTCCACAGGACGAAACTCTCCGTCGTTCGACACGAGGTGGAACACGAGGAGACAAAATGGAACGTCGGGAATTCATCAAACTCGGTCTTGGAGTCCTCGCAGGAGCGACGGCGCTTGCTGCCAGCGCGAACGCGGCGCCACTGCCGCCGATCCAACCCATACAGGGCGTTGTACCCCCGCATGGCGATGCGGCGGAGCCCGCTCTGGTCGGCAAGGATGAGGTCGACCATCTTCAGCCGGAGCAGGTCCACTGGCGTCATCGTCACTGGCACCGCCGGCACTGGCGCCGCTGGCATCGTCGTCACTGGCGGCACCGTCACTGGTAGGACAACCCGAGGGTCAGAGACCGATCGGGGCAGGGATCGCGCGCCGGTTCCTGCCTCCGTCCGGCTGACTCACCGGCCGAGAAAGCCGAGCATCAACGCGTCGAACCTGGCGCGCGCCTCGAGAAAGGCGAGATGCCCGGTGTCCGGGATGACTTCGACCCGCGCATCCGGCATGCTGGCGGCAAGCATCCTGGCAAGCTCGGCGTTCTGCCCCATCTTTGACCGAAGATTCTCCGGCGCGCTGGGTTTGCCCGGCGCGTTGTGATCGTCGGCGCCCATCACGAACAGCGTCGGCCGGCTGATCAACGGAATCTCGTGCACCACGGGCTCGCGATAGATCATCTGCGCCGAGCTGACAAAGGCGTGCAACCAGCGCGGATATTCCGAGCTGCCCTTGATGTTGAAGCGCGTATCGACGAAGGGCGTCACCTGGTCGGTCGGCAGCTTCAGTGCATAGTTGTTCTCGAGCTGCCTGCGATAGCCTTCAGCCGTCTGCCGGTCTTCGGCCTCCAGGATCTTCTCGGTCGGTGTCGGCGGCACATAGAGCCGATAGTCCTCGAGCCCGATCGGGGCCGTCAGCAACAGGTGGGAGACCCGGTCCGGAAAAGCGCGGGCGATCCGCACCGACAGCATTCCACCCATCGAATGCGCGACGATGTCGACCTTGGCGATCTGCAGATGGTCGAGCAGGGCGACGGTGTTGCGTGCCAGGACGTCGAAATGCAGGTCGCCCGAAGGTTTGGAGGATTTGCCGAATCCGACCTGGTCGGGCGTGACGACACGGTAGCCTGCGCCGCTCAGCGTGCTGATCACCGGCGCCCAATAGCTCGACGGGAAATTGCGCCCATGCAGCAGCAGCACGGTCCGGCCATTCGGCTGCGCCGGCGCAACGTCCATATAGGCCATCCGCACCTGCTCGCCGTCATTGACCAGCGGCAGCATGCTGACAGGATAGGGATAGGCGAAACCTTCCAGGCCAATGCCATAGGGCTCGCGCGGCTCAGCCGCCATGGCGGGTGCGAGCGCAACGGCGTACCCGATCAGCACGGCCTTGAGGCAAAGGTTCATCGAAACTCCCGGGGCTCGGCGCTAGGCGTGCTCGCCAAACAGTGCCGCGAACCGTCTTTCTCCCTGGCGGCTGAAATTGACGACCCGGCTGCCGGGCGTGGCGTCGCGCGCCGCCCATTTCAACTCGGTGAACCGGTTGAGCAGGGCCGCGCCGAGCGTGCCGGCGAGGTGATGGCGCCGCTCGCTCCAGTCGAGGCAGGCCTTGCACAGCGGTCGACGCGGATGGGCGAGATCGTCGGCCGAGATCTGCAGCGCCTCGGCCAGGAAGCGGCCGCCCTCCGCGGTCAGTTCGATGTCCTGTCGCCGCTGCCGCACCAGCCGCTGCCGTCTCATGCCGTCCAGCATATGTACGCCGAGATCGCCGGCGAGATGGTCGTAGCAGACCCGGGCGCGCCGCAGCGCGGGGTCCTTCGGTCCGGTGCGCACCCGCAAATGCCCGGCCCGCGCCGCCAGGCCCTCGAGCCCCTCCAGCACCGCGGCGACATCGGGGTCGGCAAGCCGATAGTAGCGGTGCCGGCCTTGCTTCTCCTGCTCGATCAGGCCACCGCCTTCCAGCTTCGCCAGATGCGAACTCGCGGTCTGCGGCGTCACGCCGGCCTGGTGGGCAAGCTCGCTCGCCGTCAGCGCACGACCGGTCATCAGGGCCGTCAGCATGTTGGAACGTGCGGGGTCGCCGACCAGCGAGGCAACCATGGCGATGTCGGGTCCTGCTTTCATAGTTCGACGATAGACGAACCATCGACGGCGATCAAGGGCCTATGCTGCGGACAACGCCGGAGGTTGCCATGGCCGTCACCGTCTTCATCCGTTATCAGCTCGATCCCTTCAAGCGCGCGTTGTTCGAGCAATATGCGCAGCGCTGGCTCGCCATCATCCCCAAAGCGGGCGGCGAGCTGATCGGCTACTGGATGCCGCATGAGGGCACCAACAACATTGCGTTCGCCCTGATTTCCTTCGACAATCTCGCCGCCTACGAGAATTATCGCGGCCGGCTTCGCACCGATCGCGAAAGCATGGCAAACTTCGCCTTCGCAGAGGAGCACAAGTTGATCCTGGCGGAGGAGCGGACATTCCTGCGCCAGGTGACCTGACGGGTCATTGCGTGGGAAACACTCGATGATCGACAGGAGAAGCACATGATCGCCGTCATTTTCGAAGTCTGGCCGAAACCGGAATACAAGCAGGAATACCTCGACATCGCTGCCGAGCTGAGGCCGATCCTCGACACCATCGACGGCTTCGTCTCGATCGAGCGGTTCGAGAGTCTGACCGAGAAGGGCAAGATCCTGTCGTTGTCGATCTTCCGTGATGAGGCCGCCGTCGCGGCATGGCGCAACGTCTCCGAACATCGCCGAAGCCAGGCCAAGGGTCGCGGCAAGATCTTCGCGAATTACCGCCTCCGCATCGCCGGCGTCATACGCGACTACGGCATGCATGAACGGGCGCAGGCGCCGAAGGACAGCCGCGCCCTGCACGACGCCCACTAGCCGATTGCCGCCGCCCGCCGCGCCAGCCATGGTTGGCGGAATCATGAACTCGACCCGGACAGATGAGGAAAGCCAATGCCGACGACTGCCGCAGAGAAGCGCGCGATTTTCCGCAAGATGCATGAAGCGGGATGCTTCGCGCTGCCAAACCCTTGGGACATTGGCAGCGCGCGAGCGCTGCAGCAACTTGGCTTCAAGGCGCTCGCATCGACCAGCGCCGGCTTCGCCTGGTCGATCGGACGATCCGACAATCAGGTCACGGTCGAGGACGTGCTGCAGCACCTCGCCGCGCTGTGTGCAGCGGTCGACCTGCCGGTTAACGCCGATTTCGAGGGCGGCTTTGCCCATGAGCCGGAGAAGGTCGCGGTCAACGTCGCGCGTGCGGTCGAGACCGGCGTGGCCGGCTTGTCGATCGAGGATTCGACCGGTGATGCCGCAAAGCCGCTTTACGAGCGCGGAGTGGCAATCGAGCGCATCAAGGCGGCGCGGCAAGCGATCGATGGCAGCGGCGTGCTGCTTACCGGCCGTTGCGAAGCCTTTCTGATCGGACAGCCAGATCTCGACCTGGTGATCGACAGGCTCAAGGCCTATGCCGCAGCGGGAGCGGATTGCCTGTATGCGCCGGGCATCAAGACGCGGGACCAGATTTCCGCCGTCGTGCAGGCGGTACAGCCCAAGCCGGTCAATCTTCTGATCGGCGCCAGCGGGTTGTCGGTTGCACAGGCGGCTGAACTCGGGGTCCGCCGCATCAGCGTCGGCGGTTCGTTGGCACGCACGGCGTGGGCCGGCTTCATGCGAGCTGCGCGCGAGATCGCGGAGCAGGGGACGTTCACCGAACTCGGCTCCGGCTATGCCGGCGCTGAATTGAACAATATGTTCCGCTAGAGACGGATGCGGCGAGCCAACCTTGCCCGCCGCATCGATCGTCGGATTTTGAATGAGCCGTCAGTTCTTCGCGGGCGCGTTCTCGCTCGGCGGATTGCCGGAGCGGTTGACGTCCTGGCCGGTCGGGCCCGTTGATGGCGGGTTCTGCGGGCGCGCCGGAGCGGCGCCCGTGGTTACACCCGGACTGGTGTTGGCACGCGGCGTCACGTCACGCATGCCGGGAGGCGGCGCCTGCGGAGACGGCTGGTTCTGTGCGGTACTCTGTGGCGGCGTCGTGCTCTGCGGCGCGGTGTTCTGCGCTGAAGACGTGCCGGCATGGTCGACCGACGAATTGTTCAGCCCGTAGAAAGCTGCGCCGAGAATCACGGCGATGGCTAGGGCGAATGCGGCGATCTTGCCGCCGCTGGCGCGGCCATCGGTGAGTTCCGGATCGGGTTGCAGCTCATTGTCGAGCCGGGTTGGGTCGCGCATTTCGAGGTCGCTTTCCGAGCGATAGGGATCGTTTGGGACGCGTTGATCGGCCATGAATGGTTCCTCCGTTTGCCCCGAAGACAATCGCTGGCGGCCCGCTCCGGTTCCCGGCATCCGTCGGTTTCTGATTGCATCCGCCGACCCCTCGGGATGGAACCTGTGGCCGCGGTGAGACGCGTCACCGGTCCGGTCGCGCCTTTCGCGCGGCCGCGACTTGAGCCGGCGTCACGGCAGGCGCGGCGTTACCCCACGAATTCCGGATATAGTTGGTGACGTCGGCGATCTGCTGATCCGACAGCTTGAAGTCGTAGGCCGGCATCGTTCCGGAGTTGGGAGCGCGTGGCGTTGTCACGGTCTCGGCACCATCGAGAATGATGCGCAGCGTGCTGGCGGCGTCGGCCGATTGCAGGTTGGCGTTGCCGGGCAACGGCGGATAAATCCGCGGCGAGCCGCTGCCATCCGCCTCATGGCAGGCGATGCAGGCGCCCCGGTACAGCCTCTCGCCGTCGGCCATCTGATCCGGCGGCGGGGGCGTGACGGCCGGCTCGGGCGCGCCCGGCGGCAGATCCTTGAGATAGACCGCAATGGCCCGAACGTCATCATCGGTCATCTTCGACGTCGAATTGACCACGACCTCGGCCATTGGACCATCGGCATGGCTGCGGCCGTTGCGGCCACTCTGCAGATATTCGACGATGTCGTCCGCACTCCATGATTTCAGCCCGCTCCGCGCCGCGCCGTCGAGCCGCGGCGCAAACCAGCCCTGCACCAGTCCGCCGCCGTAGGCTTGACCCGGCCGATCGGCGCCGAACATGTTCTTGGGCGTATGGCAGGCACCGCAGTGCCCCGCGCCTTCGACCAGGTAGGCGCCCCAATTCCATGGCTGGCTTTTGGACTGGTCCGGCACAAAGGGACCGGGCCGGAAGAACAGGTAGTTCCAACCGCGCATCACGATGCGATAATTCAGCGGCCAACGCAGGGCTGGGGACGGCGCGACGTTGTGGATCGGTGCCAGCGTGGCAAGATAGGCGTAGATGGCCAGAATGTCCGCCCGGGTGAGCTTGCTGAAGTAGGGATAGGGAAAGGCCGGGTAATAGCACTTGCCCCCCGGCGCAACGCCCTCGCGCAGTGCGCGGCGGAAATCCTCCTCGCTCCATGCGCCGAGGCCGGTTTCACGATCCGGTGTGAGATTTGACGAATAGATTGCGCCGAACGGGGTATCGATGCGCTTGCCTCCGGCAAACGGCTTGGCGGAATCGGCGGTGTGGCAACTCGCGCAGTCGGCGGCCTCGACAAGCGCCTTGCCGCGGGCGGCCGCTTGGGATGAGGCCTGTGCTACCGCCGGACCACAGTTGGACGCAGCGCACAAAAACAGGATGGAGAGAATCGCTCGCATGAACGGATGATATCGTGGCGGCACCAATCAATTCCCCTCGGCAGACCTACTGAAACCAACCCGGCGGGATTGGGCCACTCCATTTCGCGACCGCGCCCTGGAAAGACACAAACCGTATGAACCCGCGCCTATTCCAGGCACGATCTTGCGATCTCATGTCGCGGGTCTCCGTTGCCGAGATTTGGGGTGCGCGATCCGCAGAATCCGACATAGAGTGGCGCTAACGGGTTTAGATGACTACCTAAAAAAGATCCGGCGGTCGGCTGCCGTTCGGGCGCGAAGAGGGTGGAATGGGAATCAACCAAGGTCCGATCAGTCTCGATCAGAAATATACGCAGGGCTCCGGCCACGTGTTCCTGACGGGAATCCAGGCGCTGGTTCGACTGCCGATGGCGCAAATTCGCCGGGACCGCGCCGCAGGCCTCAATACGGCCGGCTTCGTCAGTGGCTATCGCGGTTCGCCGCTGGGCGGCTATGACCAGCAGCTGTTCGCGGCCCGGAAGCACCTCGAGCAATACAACATCAAATTCCAGCCCGGCGTGAACGAGGATCTCGCGGCCACCGCGATCTGGGGCTCGCAGCAACTCAACCTGTCGCCCGGTGCCAGGCACGATGGTGTCGTCGGCATCTGGTATGGCAAGGGTCCCGGCGTCGACCGCTGCGGTGACGTGTTCCGGCATGGCAATGCGGCGGGTTCGGCCAAGAATGGCGGCGTGTTGTGCCTGGCCGGCGACGACCATGGCGCGAAATCCTCCACCGTGCCGCATCAGTCGGATCACGCCTTCGTCTCGGCCCTGATGCCCTATCTCTATCCCTCGAGCATTCATGAAATGATCGAGATGGGCCTGCTCGGCATTGCGATGTCGCGCTATTCCGGCTGCTGGGTCGGCATGAAGGTGATCACGGAGACGGTCGAGACCACGGCCGAGGTCGATCTCAGTGACGAAATGACGCCGTTCGTGATCCCGACCGATTTCGAGATGCCGCCGGGCGGCCTCAATCTGCGCTGGCCCGACGACCGCTACGACCAGGACCGGCGGCTGCAGGATTACAAGGGCTTTGCCGCCATCGCCTTCGCCCGTGCCAACAAGGTGAACCGCGTCACCATGGATTCGCCGAATGCGCGGTTCGGTATCATGGCATCGGGCAAGAGCTATGAGGACATCCGGCAGGCCCTGCGCGAGCTCGGCATCACCCCCGAGGTCGCCGCCAAGATCGGGCTCCGGCTCTACAAGATCGGCATGCCCTGGCCGCTCGAGCCGGAGGGCGTACGGCAATTCGCCGTCGGGCTCGAAGAGATCTTCATTATCGAAGAGCGCCGCGAGATCGTCGAGAACCAGGTCAAGCAGGAGCTGTTCAACTGGCGCGACGACGTTCGGCCCCGCATCGTCGGCAAGATGGACGATCACGACAAGCGCTTCCTGCCCTTCGCCGAAGAACTCAGCGTCGCCTCGCTGGCTAGCTCGCTGACCGAGCGTCTGCTGCGGCTCAACCTCAACCCTGAAATAGCGGCCATGCTGCGCGCCAAGGCCGACTGGTTCAACGGCCGGCAGGCCACCCAGATGCAGGCCGTCGCACCGATCACCCGCACTCCGTATTTCTGTTCGGGCTGTCCGCACAACACCTCGACCAAGGTGCCGGATGGCAGCCGCGCCTTTGCCGGCATTGGTTGCCACTTCATGTCGCTGTGGATGGACCGCAATACCGAGACGTTCACCCACATGGGCGGCGAGGGCGTGCCGTGGGTCGGCGTCGCGCCGTTCACCAACGAACAGCACGTGTTCGCCAATCTCGGCGACGGCACTTATTTCCACTCCGGCAGTCTCGCGATCCGCCAAGCGGTCGCCTCCGGCGCCAACATCACCTACAAGATCCTCTACAATGACGCCACGGCGATGACCGGCGGCCAGCACGTCGACGGCGAGCTGTCGCCGCAGCAGATCACCTTCCAGCTGCACGCCGAGGGTATCCGCGAGATCTATCTGGTATCGGAAACTCCCGATGCCTATCCGGCCGCCGACATTGCGCCCGGCACCAGGACGGCACACCGCGACGAGCTCGATGCGGTCATGAAAACGCTGCGGCAGGTCAAGGGCGCCTCGGCCATCGTTTTCGTGCAGACTTGTGCGGCGGAAAAGCGCCGTCGCCGCAAACGTGGCACCATGGAGGATCCGCAGCGGCGGGTGCTAATCAATCCGGCCGTGTGCGAAGGTTGCGGCGACTGCTCGGTGCAGTCCAACTGCATATCGGTCGAGCCGCTGGAGACCGAGATGGGTCGCAAGCGCACCATCAACCAGTCGACCTGCAACAAGGACTATTCCTGCCTGAAGGGTTTTTGTCCGTCCTTTGTCACGATCGATGGTGGCAAGCTGCGCCGCCGCGCGCCGGCCGATCTCGGCAATTTCGGCGACCTTCCCGAACCGGCTTCGCGTCCGTCGCTCGATCGGCCCTATAACATCGCCGTTGGCGGCGTCGGCGGCACCGGCGTCCTGACCATCGGCGCGCTGCTCGGCATGGCCGCCCATATCGAGGGCAAGGCCAGCATGATTCTCGACATGTCCGGGCTGGCCCAGAAGGGCGGGGCGGTGCTCAGCCACGTGCGGCTGTCGGAGAATACCGCCGACGTCACCTGCTCGCGCATCGTCACCGGCACCGCCGACCTCGTGATAGCCGCGGACGAGGTGGTGGCAGTTGCCAAGGAGACCATCTCGCTGTGCGAGTCGAGCCGCAGCCACGGGGTCATCAACACCCATTTGATCCCGATCGCGGATTTCATCATGAACCGCGATTTCAATTTCCAGAGCCGCAAGGTCAACGCGGTGCTGGAAACGGCCCTGCGCAAGGATTCGTCGTTCTTCGATTTCACCACGCCGGCCGAGGTCCTGCTCGGCGATTCCATCGCCACCAACATGATGATGATGGGCTACGCCTATCAGAAGGGGCTGCTGCCGCTCTCGGCCGCCTCGATCGAGCAGGCGATCGAGGTCAACGGCGTCGCGATCAAGATGAACACGCAGGCGTTCCAGCTTGGCCGGCTTGCCGCCGCCGATCCGGCACGGCTGGCAGCGATGATGCGGGGCCATGACGAGACCGTCGCGCCGAAGACGCTGGAGGCGATGTCGCTGGACGACATCATCGCACATCGCAGCACACTGTTGACGAACTACCAGAACCGCAGGCTTGCGGCGCGTTATCGCGATCTCGTAACCAAGGTGCGCAATGCGGCGTTGGATCGTGGCTTCGACGAGGCGCTGCCGCGCGCGGTCGCGATCAACTACGCCAAGCTGCTCGCCTACAAGGACGAGTACGAGGTGGCGCGGCTGTACACCGACGGCCGCTTCGAACAGCAGCTCCGTGATCAGTTCGATGGCGATTTCAAGTTCAGCTTCAACCTGGCGCCCCCGCTGCTGGCCGGCGGCACCGATGCGCTGGGTCGGCCGCGCAAACGCGCGTTTGGCGCCTGGATGATGCCGCTGTTCCGCCTGCTTGCCGCGCTGCGCGGGTTGCGCGGCACGGCGCTCGACCCGTTTGCCCGAAGTCCCGATCGCAGGCTCGAACGCGAGCTGATCGCGGCCTACGAGAAGGATGTCGCCAATGTGCTCGGCGTGCTCTCGCCGGTTACGCTGGACACCGCGGTCGAGCTGCTGTCATTGCCCGATCGCATCAGGGGCTACGGGCCGGTGAAGGAGAAATCGGCAAAAGAGGCCGCGGCGCGCCATGCGCAGCTTGCGGCCGATCTTGTCAGCCCGCCGCCGGCGCCGCGCCAGATCGCGGCGGAATAAGGTCGACCGTCTCGCCGGACGGAATATTTCGACGCTTGCCAAGGTCGCGCCGGCAGGCGAGAAAACCGCTGCGAGCAATGCCAGCGGAGAGCCGTATTGACCATCAAGGGCAAGGCCTACATCGCCGGGATCTACGAGCATCCGACCCGGCATGCACCCGACAAATCCACCGCGCAGCTCCATGCCGAGGTCGCCAAGGGGGCCCTTGAGGACGCCGGGCTCACCAAGGCCGACGTCGACGGTTATTTCTGTGCCGGCGACGCGCCGGGCGGGGCCTGGCCGATGGTCGACTATCTCGGCCTTCGGGTGCGCCATGTCGATTCGACCGAGACCGGCGGATGTTCCTACCTGATCCATCTCGGGCATGCAGCCGAGGCGATTGCGGCCGGCAAGTGTTCGATCGCGCTGATCACGCTGGCAGGCAAGCCGCGCACCAGCGCGCTGCCGCCACGCGCAGCCGGAGCGGAAGCGGATTTCGAGGCGGCCTATGGTGCCACGACCCACAATGCCTACGGCATGTGTGCCATGCGCCACATGCACGACTTTGGCACCACCAGCGAGCAGCTGGCCTGGATCAAGGTCGCGGCCTCCCACCACGCCCAATACAATCCCCACGCCTTCCTCAAGGACGTGGTCACCGTCGAGGACGTGGTCAACTCGCCGATGATCTCCGATCCGCTGCACCGGCTGGATTGCTGTGTGGTTACCGACGGCGGCGGTGCCCTGATCGTCACCACGCCGGAGATTGCCAAGAGCCTGAGGAAGCCGCAGGTGCGCCTGATCGGCCACGGCGAAGCGATGAAGGGACCGCGCGGCGGCAAGGATCTTGATCTGACCTACTCGGCCGGAGTCTGGTCCGGTCCGCGGGCCTTCGAAGAAGCGGGCATCACGCCAGGCGATATCAAGTATGCCTCGATCTATGACAGCTTCACCATCACGGTGCTGATGCAGATCGAGGACCTGGGGTTCTGCAAGAAGGGCGAAGGTGGCAGGTTCGTCGCCGACGGCAATCTGATCTCCGGGGTCGGCAAATTGCCCTTCAACACCGACGGCGGCGGCCTCTGCAGCAACCATCCGGTCAACCGCGGCGGCATGACCAAGGTCATCGAGGCGGTCCGGCAGTTGCGGGGCGAGGCCCATCCCAAAGTGCAGGTGCCGAATTGCGATCTCGCCGTCGCCCACGGTACCGGTGGCCTGCTCGGCGTCCGCCACGCCGCCTCGACCTGCATCCTGGAGCGCGTGTGATGGCCGAAGCCAGAAAATATCCGGCCCCGCAGGGCAATCCCGAGACAAAGCCGTTCTGGGATGCCGCCGCCGCCGGCAAGTTCATGATCAAGCGCTGTACTGCATGCGGCGAGGCGCATTATTTCCCGCGCGCGATCTGCCCATTCTGCTTCTCCGACAAGACAGTCTGGGAGGAAAGTGCGGGAGAGGGCGAGATCTACACCTTCAGCCTGATGCGCAAATCGGCCGCCGGACCTTATGCGATCGGCTACGTCACGCTGCGGGAGGGCCCGTCGCTGCAGACCAATTTCGTGGATTGCGACATCGACAAGTTGAAGATCGGGCAGAAGGTCAAAGTGGTCTTCAAGCCGACCGACGGAGCGCCTTTGCCGTTCTTTACGCCGGTGTGACGCTCCTGGCGGCCATAAGACGAAACGGGGACATGCCATGCCGATCCGATATGACGAGCTGATGGCGCTCAAGAACCTCGGTCAGAAATACGCCTACAGTGATCGTGAAGTGATGCTGTACGCCTATGGCATCGGCCTCGGTGCGGATCCGATGGACGAGCGGGAACTCGCCTTTGTCAACGAGGCCACCGCCCAGGAGCGCGAACTCAAGGTGGTTCCGACTTTTGCCTCGGTCGCGGCCTGGGGCGCCGGACCCGGCGAAATGAACCTCAATCGGGTCATGGTGGTTGACGGCGAACGTGACATCACCTTTCACAAGCCGCTCGCCATTTCGGCCCACATCACCGCAGATTCGACCGTCCTCGACGCGTTCGACAAGGGCAAGGACAAGGGGGCGGTGATCCGCCATCAGACCGTGCTGCGGGACGACAAGGGCGAGAAGCTGGCGACGCTGGTGGCGTCACGCTTTGCCCGCGGCGATGGCGGTTTTGGCGGCCCTTCCGACGGCCAGCCCGAGCCCCACCGGGTGCCGTCCCGCGCGCCCGACCGGACCGTCGAGATCGCGACGCGGCCGGACCAGGCGCTGGTCTACCGGCTGTGCGGCGATCGCAACCCGCTGCATAGCGATCCGGAATTCGCCAGGCGTGCCGGTTTCCCCAGGCCGATCCTGCATGGAATGTGCACCTACGGCATCACCTGCCGCGGCGTGCTGCAGACCTATGCCGACTACGATCCCGCCGCCTTCCGGCAGCACGCCGCGCGGTTCTCGTCCCCGGTCTATCCCGGCGAGACCGTCACCATGGAGCTTTGGAAGGACGGTAACGTGGTTTCATTCCAGGCAAGCGTGAAATCGCGCGGTGTCACGGTGATCAGGAACGGCAAGACAATGCTGGCGTCATGATGCCGGAAACCGCCTGAGAGTTCGTCTGGCGTGAACTTCGGCCGTGACAACGCAGGGTGAAGACCAGACTGGGACGGAGAAACGGCATGGGACTACTCGAGGGCAAGGTGGCGTTGATCACCGGGGCGGGCGGCGGGCTCGGCGAAGCCTATGCCCGGCTGTTTGCGCGCGAGGGGGCGGCGGTCGTGGTCAACGATCTCGGCGGTCCCCGTGACGGCAGTGGTGGCGATGCGTCGATGGCCCAGAAGGTGGCCGATGCGATCCGGGCCGACGGCGGCCGCGCGGTGGCCAATGGCGCCGACATTTCGACCATGGCCGGCGGCCAGGCGGTGTTCGACGATGCCATCAGGCATTTCGGCCGTGCCGACATCCTGGTCAACAACGCCGGAATCCTGCTCGACCAGACCTTCGCCAAGGCCAGCGAAGCCGCCTGGGACAAGGTCATCAAGGTGCATCTCAAGGGTACGTTCTGCTGCACCCAGCCGGTATTCCGCTGGATGCGCGAGAATGGCGGCGGCGTGATCGTCAACACCTCCTCGACCTCGGGGCTGATCGGCAATTTCGGCCAGACCAATTACGGCGCCGCCAAAGGCGGCATCTGGGGTCTTTCCAACGTGCTCGCCATCGAAGGCCGCAAGTACAATATACGGGTCTGGACGCTGGCGCCGGGAGCGCTGACCCGCATGACCGCCGATTTGCCGCGCTATATCGACAATCCGAATGCCGCGCTCGGACCGGATGGGATCGCGCCGGCGGTGCTCTACATGGTCAGCGATCTGTCGGGCGACCAGACCGGCAAGGTGCTCGGCGTCTCCGGCCCGCGCGGCGTGCGCGAGATGCGAATGATGGAAATGGAGGGCTGGAAGCCGCCCCATGGCGGCTGGAAGGCCGAGGACATCGTTGCCCATGCCAACGACATCTTCTTCTCGGAGGAGCAGATCAAGATGGGCGCGCGAAGGTTCTAGACGTTACAGGTCGTTTCGGGCGATGTGCGGCATCGCATTTGCAGTTCTCCAGCTTCGCGCCGGCCGCGGCCGAATCGCGGAGATCGAGACAGGCGATATCGGGAATATCGAGACAGGGGATAGGGACGCGCCATGAAACTCACCGCCGACGCCGCCGGAACCTTTGCCATTGCCCCGACGCCCTTCCACGATGACGGCCGCATCGACGACAAATCGATCGATCGGCTGACCGACTTCTACGCCGGGGTCGGGTGCGATGGCGTCACCGTGCTCGGCATCCTTGGCGAGGCGCCGAAACTCGACGCCGCCGAGGCGGAACAGGTCGCGGTCCGCTTTGTCAAGCGCGCCGGCAACATGCAGATCATCGTCGGCGTCTCCGCGCCCGGCTTTGCCACGATGCGCGCGCTGGCGCGCGCCACCATGGACGCCGGTGCCGCCGCCGTCATGATCGCGCCGCCGTCGAACCTGCGCACCGACGATCAGATCGCCGGCTATTTCAGGCAGGCCCAGGAGGCGATCGGCGACGACATTCCCTGGGTGCTGCAGGACTATCCCCTGACCCTGTCGGTCGTCTTCACACCCGCGGTGATCCGCAGGATCGTGATGGACAGCCCGTCCTGCGTGATGCTCAAGCACGAGGACTGGCCCGGGCTCGAAAAGATCTCGGCGCTGCGCGCCTTCCAGCGGGACGGTTCGCTGCGGCCGCTGTCGATCCTGACCGGGAACGGCGGATTGTTTCTGGATTTCGAAATGGAGCGCGGGGCGGATGGCGCGATGACCGGTTACGCCTTTCCAGAACTGCTGATCGACGTCGTGAAATTGTCGAAGGCAGGCAAGCGCGACGCCGCGCACGATCTGTTCGATGCGCATCTGCCCCTCATTCGCTACGAGCAGCAGCCCGGCGCCGGGTTGGCGGTCCGCAAATATGTATTGCAGAAGCGCGGCGTGATCGCCTCCGCGGCGCAACGCCGGCCGGGTGCCGGCATCACGGCGGCGGCGAGAGCTGAAGTGGATTATCTGCTGTCGCGGGTCGCGCGCACCGACCGGCGGGCCAGTCTGCAGCCGCAATCCAGCGCGGCCGGTTGATTGCATGGCCGAGACCGTCGTTCCCCGTCCGGCGTCGACCATCCTGCTGCTGCGCGACAATTCGGCCAGCAGGGAGATCGAGGTCTTCATGATGGTCCGCCACTATGAGATCGATTTCAATTCCGGTGCGCTGGTGTTTCCCGGCGGCAGCGTCGACAAGGGCGACCATGAGATCATCGCCAGGCCCGAGCTCTATTGCGGCGACGAGGGGCTTGGCGAGACCGAGCTGAGCTTCCGGATTGCCGCGGTCCGCGAGACCTTCGAGGAGAGCGGTATTCTGCTGGCGAGGCCGAAAGGCTCGCGCGCACTGGTCGATGCCGCTCGGGCGCGGGAGATCGAAGCCGCGCATCGCACGGCCCTGTGCGACGGCAAGATCGGCTTTCGCGCGGTGCTGGCCGACCACGGCTTGCTGCTGGCGCTGGACCTGCTGGTGCCCTACGCGCACTGGATCACGCCGGAAGGCATGCCGAAACGGTTCGATACCTGGTTTTTCCTGGCGGCGGCGCCGCCCGAGCAGGCCGGGGCCCATGATGGCAAGGAATTCCACCGATTCGATCTGGATCTCGCCGCGCGAGGCACTGGCAGGCGGCGAGAACGGGCGGTTCAAGCTGCCGTTTCCCACCACCCGCAACCTGGTCCGGCTCGGCAAGCAGTCCGGCGTGAGCGCTGCCCTGGAAGACAGCCGGGGCAAGTCCATCGTGGCGGTGACGCCGGTCATCACCAGACACAATGGCGGCCGCCAGCTCCGGATTCCCCTCGAAGCCGGCTACGACGGCGAGCTGTTCGACGTGGGCGCATAGGCCGAGACCGCCTCCTGGACCCGGAGGAGGCCGTCCGGAGGGGGTCCCCGGATGTTCCCCCCACCACCTATTCCAGCGTATAAGGCGGCCTACAGGGAGCCGGTTCGTACCACAATGCCATTTGCCGCCATCGTCCCCAGACTGCGGTCGATCTCGCTTTCGATCGGCCAGCTGACCTTTGGCAGCTTCCTGCTCGTGCTGCTCGCCATTGCCGCAACCAGCATGGCGAGCGTCATTGCCATCCGCCACATCAACGCGACGTTCGCGGAATTGCAACGGCTGCAGGATGTCGGCGACCTCGCCGAGGAGATCGACCGCCGCATGAACGAGCTGCGGCTGGCCGCCCGCGACGTGGTCACCGACCCCAATGCGCGTCCCGATCGGGTCGGCGCGGCAGGGTCGACCTTGAGCGTCCTTCTGAAGAAGACACGGCTCGAACTCGCCCCCGAGCAGCAACAGATGATCGACGGGGTCGCCGCCAGGCTGCAGAACTACCGCGAAGGCATCGGACACGTCACCGAACTGATCGCGCGCCGTGTCGAACTGGTGGGGGCATTGCCACCGGTGCGTGAACGGTTCGAATCGGCGGTCGCCGCGGTTCCGGACCGAGCCGTGGCCAGGCAACTGTTCCAGGCTCACAATCAGATCACCGCGAGCCTGCTGGCGCACGACCCGCTGTCGGCGGAACGGGCCGCAGAGCGCATGCGGGCGCAACCGATCGATGATCCAGCGCTGCGGTCGGCGGCCGAGGCCTATACCGCCGCGATCGTGTCGATCTCGCAGATCGAGGCCGAGATCGCCAATCTCGACAAGGAGGTGCTCGGCGCCGAGGGCCAGCAGATCGGACGGGTGACCGAACTGCTGCGCGCGCTCAGCGCACGCCGAGGCCGCGAATTGTCCAACGACCTGGCCCGCACGCTCCGCGACGACAGATGGCAAAGCATTGTGCTTGGTATCGCGGGGGTGCTGATCGGGTTCATCGCCGCGTGGGCCGTGGTGCGCCGGACGGTGCGGCCGCTCAAGTCCATCGCCGGCGCGATACGGGCGCTCGCCGGAGGTGAAAAGAACGCCTCGATTCCGGAGACCGACGTCAACAACGAGATCGGCGATATCGCGCGCGCGGCCGAGGTGTTTCGCCGATCGCTGGTCGATGCCGATGCCGCACGCGAGGCGGCCATCCACGCCCTGGCCGAGCAGAGGCTGGCCGAGGAAAGCTATCGCAAGCTGTTCGAAGGCTCGGTGGACGGGATCTATGTGACCACGCCGGCCGGCGCGCTGCTCAACGCCAATCCGGCGCTGGCGCGGATCATGGGTTATGACACGCCGGAGCAGCTGATCGGCGGCACCACCGACATCGCAAACAAGATCTACGTGCATCCGGCGGCGCGCGCGGAATACCAGGCCTTGATGCGGCGCGACGGCGTGGTGCGCGAGTTCGAATACCAGGTGCGCCGGCGCGACGATGCGATCCTGTGGCTCTCCGACAGCGCCACCGCCGTGCGCGACGAGAACGGCGAGGTCGTGCGCTATGAGGGGACGGTGCGCGACATCACCGATCAGAAGCGCGCCGAGGATGCGATCGCCGAAGGTCGGCGGCTGCTGCAGCAGGTGATCGACACGGTGCCCGCCGTGATCAATCTCAAGGACAGGCAGCTGCGCTATGTGCTGATGAACCGCTACATGGCCGGCATTTTCGGGGTCGATCCGGCCGATGCGATCGGCCGCACCACCACCCAGCTGATGTCGCGTTACGGCGCGGAAAAGACCGACGAGAACGACCGGCGGGTGCTGGAGTCCGGCCGCGAGCTCGGCTTCTACGAGGAGGAATATCTCGACGTCGCCGGCAACATGCGGCACTGGCTGGTCAACAAGCTGCCGCTGCTCGATGCCGATGGCGAGATCCAGAATATCGTCACCGTCGCGCTGGACATCGCCGAGCGCAAGCGCGGCGAACTGGAGATGCGCAAGGCGCGGGACGCCGCGGAGGCTGCGCTACGCAATCTGCGCGAGACCCAGAACTCGCTGATCGAGGCCGAAAAGCTCGCGGCGCTCGGCCGCCTGGTCGCCGGGGTCGCCCATGAGGTCAACAATCCCGTCGGTATCAGCCTGACGGTCGCCTCGGCGTTGGAACGCAAGACCGCGATCTTCGCCACCGAGGTTGCGCGCGGCGATCTGCGGCGTTCCCGGCTGAACGATTTCCTCGAAACCAGCCGCGATGCCTCCTCGCAGCTGGTGGCCAACCTCAACCGCGCCGCCGAGTTGATCCAGTCGTTCAAGCAGGTCGCTGCCGATCGCAACTACTCCGACCAGCGCAGCTTCGATCTGGGCGATCTGACCGAGCAGGTGGTGATGAGCCTGCGGCCCGGGCTGCGCAAGCACCACCTGACGCTCAACGTCGATTGCCAGCCCAATCTCACCATGAACAGCTACCCCGGCCCCTACGGGCAGGTGCTCACGAACCTGTTTCTCAACTCGGTGGCGCACGCCTTTCCAGATGGCAGGCCGGGCGCCGTCGATATCCAGGTGAGGGAGAAGGGCAAGGACAGCGTCGAGGTGATCTTTTCCGACGATGGATGCGGCATGAGCCTCGACGTACGGCGCCGCGCCTTCGATCCGTTCTTCACCACCCGCCGCGACCAGGGCGGCACCGGGCTCGGGCTGCACATCGTCTACAGCATCGTGACCAACCGCCTCGGCGGTCGCCTTCACCTCGATTCCGAACCTGGCAAGGGCACGCGGGTCCAGATCATCCTGCCGAGGGAAGCGCCGTTGGAGCAGGCGGCGGAATAACCGGTCGGGACGGAAGCGTCGAACGCCCTCAGTCAGCCTCGGCCAGAAAGCGCAGGGTCGCGGCGAAGATCTGGCTGGCCTTGCCCACTAGGGCGGTCCCGTTCATCACCCCCGAGGTGTCGGTGAAGGTGCCGGAAACCCCGATCCCGACCGGAACCGCGCCACCGAACAGCGGATCGGCATCGGGGCTCGAGGTATGGCGTTGCACCAGCACCTCGCCCTTGAAGCTGTTGCCCTTGGTGGTGTAGCTGCCGGTATAATACAGGTAGGCGTCACCGCCCAGGATCTTGCCATCGCGGAACATGACCACGCCGCTGCCCTTGCCCGTACGACCGTCCTGCAGGCTGACGTGGATCGAATACAGACCGTTTTTCATGGTGTCCCGGACCGATATGCCTCGCAGCGAGGATCGGCAGCCTGTTATGCCAAGGCGAGGCCCGGATCGTCAACGCGGCAGGTTAGCCAGCGGCCACTGGTCACGCGCGCGAACCTGACCGCTGTCAGGCACCGTATGACGCCGATATGACAACCAGATGACACGGCCCCGGCAGCCGTGCATCCCGATATGCCGCAACCGCTGTGTCTCAGGTGTACTTCTGGTCGCGTTCGAGCAGTTCGATGGAGATGCCTTCAGGCCCGCGGATGAAGCAGATGCGGACGCCGGGCCTGATGGTCGTTGGCTCCATGGTAAATTCGACGCCCTTTGCCTTGATCTCGGCGGCCACCGCGTCGACATCCTTCACGGTCAGCCCGAAATGGTCGAGCCCCTGATACGGTGTGACGGGCGGGGTGTTGACGCCGTCACCGGCGTTCACCGGCGCAATGAACACATTGGCTCCGCCGAGCTTGACGTCGATCCGTCCCTGGCCGCGAATAATGACGCCGCCCAGGATGTTTTCCAGCCAGGCGGCCGTCGCCTCGGGATCGGGGCTCCGTAAATGGACATGATCCCAGGTGACTATCGGCATCGTGCTATCCCCCCTTTTGGTTCCCCTGCCGGGTACGATGGTGACACGGCCCGGACAACCAATCCTACCCACGGGCCTCGGGGCAGACCATCCCCGAATCTGCTGGACAGAGAACAGTTCTCTGCACGCTCATCATCACGCGGCATTGAACCAAGCGCGGATGCAAACCGACATATCGGAACCAAATACAGCAGTGCAGGTTGGGCGAGTGGTCCGCATGCTCCGCGCGGATGGAGCGCTAATAAAATGTTAATGTTGCGATATTTCGTCTTTGTCGGCGGAGCCCTGCTCGGGCTGCTGTTGCTGTCGAATGCGGTCTTGCCGAAGCTGCCGGCCGACGCGGTCGCGACCACCGCCAGCGAACCGCCCGCCATCCGAATCCAATCCGAGCGGAAATGGCCGCAGCGCGTCGTCATCGACACCAGCCTGCCGACCGTAGTTCCGGCTGAAACGGCGTCGAGACAGCCGGCCGCCCCGAAGGTCGCCGACGTTCCGGAACAGGCGACCGCTCGCGACGCCTTCGCGCAGCTGACGACGCCGGAGCCCGTCAAGCCGGAACTCAAGCCGCATCGGAAGCACCGGGTGGCAAGACGGCAACCGGGCCCGCGGCCGGTCATGATGGCTCAGCAGCGGCCCTTCAGCTTCTTCGCCAGCAACAGCTGGTAGGTGCATGCACCGATCGCCGATTGGCCGGCAGTTCCATAACGCAACGCCAACGGGGCACAAGGCCTGAGGGGGGCGGTGGTTTCAGGCGGTATCGACCGCCATCGCTGCATGATCCGGCATGGCCAGCCGGATGCCGTCCCGCGATCCGGCGGCAAGACCTTCGCGCGCCATCGTCTCGATCAGCGGCCAGTTCTGCCGGAAAAATCTGGTAGCATCGTGAAGGTTCTCCGCCTGCACCTTGACGCTGCAGGCCTGCCGCCTTCCGCTGCTCGAAATCTGGAAATTGAAAGTATACCCGGTCGTCTCCGCCGTCTGGCGGATCGGTTGATCGTCGCGGCGCATTCAGTATCCCCCCTGTATTGCGTCGGCCTCGCACAGTTTAGATTGGTGAATTGGCCATTCATACGGCGTGATTGTGGCGCGCTCGATTTCGTCAGCCACGCCGTCGCGTCTTCATCGTCGCCGTGCGAGAAAGGCAGACGGGAAGGGTGAGATCATGCGGGAATTCGCGGGTAAGACGGCATTCGTGACTGGCGGCGCCAGCGGCATTGGATTTGCGCTTGGCAAGGCGTTCGCCGAAGCCGGCATGAAGGTGATGCTGGCCGACATTGAGGCGCCGGTGTTGGAGAAGGCCGTTCGCAGTCTCAACGGCATCGGCCCAGGCGCGTGCGGCGTCCATTGTGACGTCACCAACTCCGCGAGCGTCGAACGAGCTGCCGCGGCCGCCTGCGATGCGTTCGGCAAGGTTCATATCCTCTGCAACAATGCCGGGGTGGCTGGCGGCAGCGGTATCGACGACATTTCGCTCGACAGCTGGCGATGGGTGCTCGACGTCAACCTGATGGGGGTGCTTCACGGCATCCGGACCTTCCTTCCGCACATCCGTGCCCACGGCGAAGGCGGGCACATCCTCAACGTCGCATCGATGGCAGGAATGATCAGCGGCATGGGACTGAGTCCATACTCCGCGAGCAAGTACGCCGTCGTCGGCATGTCCGAGGGACTGGCGGTACAGCTGCAGCCTTTCGGCATCGGCGTGACGGTGCTTTGTCCTGGCTTCGTCCGCACGCGCATCAGCGAAAGCGATCGCAACCGTGCGGCACGTTACGGAGCGTCGCCGACACCGGATCCTGCCAGCATTGCAGGCTCGTTCGCGGCGCAGACGGCGCAACGTGTACAGGCGGGGCTGGATCCTTCCGACGTCGCCGCGCGGGTGCTCGCAGGCATCCGCGACGAGGAGCTATATGTGTTCACCCATCACGACGCGGATTGGCGTGGCCCGCTGGAGGCACGGTTTGCGGCCATCCTGGCCGCGATGGACCGAGCGGCGGCTCACTGAGATGCTGGGCGCAAGGGATCAGCTCTTGCCTTGCCCTCGAAATGCGCCGCTCGAAACCGCCCCGATCTCCTGATCGATGGCCCGGCCTCGCGACAACGGTGCGGGAAGCGGCAGGTCCCGCTTGCGCAGCACGATTATCCTCATCCGGATCGCCTCTGCGGAGCGCTTCAGCTTGGCGGACATCAATGTCGTGGACGCGTCGCGGGCGATCAATTCGCGCAGATGATGGTCTTCCTCGGCGGTCCAGAGGTTGCGATGTCCGTTTCGCATCAGGCTTGCTCCCGGCCCGTGTGCAGGACAGGCTCGAGGTAGGTTCGATGAAGCCGGCAAGGCACCTTCATGCCGTCGAACAGAATGACGACGCTGGCCGTTCCCGATTTGTGCAGCTTGGGCGCCAGGATCGTGCCGACCTTTGACGGTTTGCGAGGATTGCGTCGTTCGCCGAGCTGGTTGAGCTGAACACGGTCGCCGGGCCGAAGGTCGGAGATGGAAATGACGATGCTCCTTTGGTCGCGCAGGGGCTAGCTGCCATCGCTCGAGATCATCCGATCCCGCTGGCGCGCGCGAACCTAAAGGGGAAACCTTACAGCCACCTGTCACCGACCGGACCGGGCAGCATTTTCAGGAAGCATCGTCCCCGCCGCGGTCGATCCGGCGATCCCAGGACTGTCGATAGGCCTTGCGGACGGCCATCCGCCTGGGTTGCTCACGGCGATTGTCATCCCAGAATTCGTCGACGGCCTCATCATAGCCATGGCGACTGCTGTAAAACATGAGGGCCATGAGGCCGCAGCCGACCAACAGGGAAAAGAAGGTGCCGAGGCCAAGGGCGATCCAGCCATGGCGGCCGATGTCCACGTCACCGCTGGCATTCCACATGGACAATGCCCAAATCCCCGTTCCGATCAACAAGGCCACAAGGATCGCCAGAACGGTGGCTTGGCCGATACCGAAGCGCTGCATGTCAACTCCTCTCGCCCAAGAGTCCAACTTTCCGCCCGGAGGGCCATTCCTGGCCGCGCGCCGCTTCCCCAGCCGAGCTGTCACGAAACCCGGCTCCTAGAAATAGACAGCCAACGCCGCGGCGCAAAGGGGCAGCCCTCGGACCCGCGCGGCATTTTCGTGATGGAGCCCATGGCGGCCGTCGCGCTTTGCCGCAACGCCGCTCTGTTGGGACCCCGCGAGAACACCAGGTGAGACGTGATCTTGAACTGGTCGGCCTTCGCGCCTTTTGCCGCACCGTCACCTCACGTGTGCGCGGCACCGATGCGCCGTCGCCGACGGTGCCGAAGCCGATCGAGATACAGATAGACGATCGGGGTGGTATAGAGCGTGAGGATCTGGCTCAAGATCAGTCCACCGAAAATGGCGATGCCCAGCGGCTGGCGGAATTCGCTGCCTTCGCCCATGCCGACCATCAACGGTATGGCGCCGAACAGGGCAGCCATGGTGGTCATCATGATCGGTCGGAACCGTATGAGGCAGGCTTCGAGGATTGCATCTGCCGACGACATGCCGCGCTGACGTTCCGCCTCGAGCGCGAAGTCGATCATCATGATCGCGTTCTTTTTTACGATGCCGATCAGGAGTATCACCCCGATCATCCCGATAATGTCGAATTCCGTGTGAGACAGCATGAGCGCCAACACCGCGCCCACGCCCGCGGATGGCAACGTGGACAGGATGGTCAACGGGTGGATATAGCTCTCGTAGAGCATGCCGAGCGAAATGTAGATGATCGCCAGCGCGGCAGCGACCAGGTATGGCTCGCTGGCTATCGACTGCTGAAAGATCTTGGCGGCTCCTGCGAATCCGCCATGAATGCTCGCAGGCATGCCGATCCGCTGCATGGTCGTCTCGATTGCCGCCACCGCCGTGCTCAGCGAAGTGGCCGGAGCAAGGTTGAACGACACGGTGCTGGCGACCAGAAGATCCTGATGGCTGACCACGAGTGGGGTCACGCCTTCCGCGAACCGGGCAACGGTGGACAGCGGAATCATCGTCTCCGGATTGGTGCTGACGGCAGTTCCAGTCGAGGACGCGCTCTTGCCGGCGGCACCGATCGAGTTGGTGGCCAGATTTCGCACGGCATTCGCTGCGATGGATCCTATTGAAGTCCTTTGCGCCGGCGAGACAATCGTTCCGGCTATCGCGTTCGTCGACTGCGAGCCGCTCGCCGATCCCCCCGAGGTGCTGACATAGACCTCCTTCAGGCTCTCGGGATTCTGCGAATAGGCCGGCGCGACCTCCATGATCACATGATATTGGTTGCGATCGACGTAGATCGTCGAGACCTGTCGCTGCCCGAACGCGTCATACAGGGCATTGTCGATTTGGCTGATCGTTATTCCAAGCCGGGAAGCGGCGTCCCGATCAATGACGACGTCGGACTGCAGGGCCCTGTTTTGCTGATCGCTGCTGACGTCGGTCAGCGTTTCCACGGCCTGCAGCGCGGCAACGAGTTTTGCCGTCCACTCGTTGAGCTCGTCGGATGTCGAACCCTGCAGCGTGTACTGATACGCCGCGTTGCCAGAACGGCCGCCAGCGCCGAGGTCGCCGATCGACTGCAGGAATAACGTGGCGCCCGCCACCGCCGCCAGTTCGTTGCGGAGGCGGCCGATCACCTGATCGGCCGGCAGGGTGCGCTCGCCGAGCGGCTTCAACGATGCGAAAACGGTCCCCGTGTTGGTCGAAGCCCCCGGGCCAGGGCCGCTGCCGCCGGTGAAGCCGAGGGCGGTTTCGACTGCCGGATCGTTCTTCACAATCTCGATGAATTGCGTGAGCTTCCGCCGCATCAACTGAAAGGATGTGTGTTGATCGGCCTGGATCGATCCGATCAACAACCCGGTATCCTGCTGCGGAACAAAGCCTTTCGGCACGACACCGTAGAGATAGAAATTGAGGCCGAGCGTCGTGAGCAGGATCAGAATCACCGAGCCGGGATGGCGAAGTGCGATCATCAAGGTGTGACGATAACCGTTCAACACCATCTCAAAAAAACGTTCAAAGGCCAGGTAGAGCGGTCCGTGCGGCCGGCCGCGGTCTCCACGCAGCAGCACGGCGCACATCATTGGTGTGGTCGTCAGCGAAATCACCAGCGAGATTGCGACGGCGACCGTGACGGTCATGGCGAATTCGCGAAACAACCGGCCGACCAGGCCGCCCATCAGCAGGATCGGGACAAAGACCGCGATCAGCGAAACGCTCATGGACAGGACGGTGAAGCCGACTTCGCGGGTGCCGAGCAGGGTGGCCTCCAGCCGCGACTTTCCGGCATCGATGTGACGGGTGATGTTTTCGAGCACGACGATCGCGTCGTCGACCACGAACCCGGTGGCGACCGTAAGCGCCATCAGGGAGAAGATGTCGATGCTGTATCCCAGCAGGTACATCACGGCGAACGTCGCGATCAGGGATACCGAGACGGCCACGACCGGTACCAATGTCGCGCGCACATTGCGCAGAAACGCGAATACGACGAGAATGACCAGGATCACGGCGATGACAAGGGTTATCCCGACGTCCCGCAACGAGGCTCGGATCGTCCTGGAGCGGTCCACCGCAAGCTCGAGATTGATGGCGGGTGGGACGGAGGCCCGCAACTGCGGCATCAGGGCCTTCACATGGTCGACCATCTGGATGATGTTCGCCCCGGGTTGTCGGTAGACGATCATCATGACCGCCGGCTTGCCGTTGGAAAGACCGAGCGTGCGTACGTTCTCCACGGAGTCGATGACTTCGCCAACATCCGTAAGACGCACCGGGGCGGCGCCGTTGCGGTAGGCGACGATGATGGACCGGTAATCGTCGGCCTTTCTCGCCTGGTCGTTGGAGTAGATCTGGTAGCGTTGAGTCCGGACGTCGATGCCGCCTTTCGGACTGTGCGCATTGGCGCTGCTGAGCGCGGCACGCACGTCTTCCAGCCCGATGCCATATTTGTTGAGCGCGGCGGGGATCAGTTCGACACGGACAGCAGGCAGCGATCCCCCGCTCACGGAAACCTCGCCCACACCCTGGACCTGGGATAGCTTCTGAGCCAGCACCGTCGATGCAGCGTCGTAGAGTTCGGCGGGCGTCAGTGTGTCCGACGTCAAAGTGTAGATGAGGATCGGTGCGGAGGCCGGATTGAACTTGCGATAGGAGGGATTGTTTCGCAGGTTGGTCGGCAGGTCGGCGCGCGCTGCGTTGATGGCTGCCTGCACGTCGCGGGCAGCGCCGTTGATGTCGCGGCCGATATCGAACTGCAGATTGATGCGGGCAGACCCAAGCGAGCTCGCCGATGTCATTTCGGTCACGCTTGCGATCTGGCCGAGGCGACGTTCGAGCGGGCTTGCCACTGTCGTGGCGACGTCGGCGGGACTGGCACCGGGCAGGGTGGCCTGCACGGAGATGGTGGGGATGTCCACATCGGGCAGGGGCGATACCGGCAGCTTGAAGAAGGCGACCATTCCGGCCACCACCAGCCCGAACGACAACAGGGTGGTAGCGACGGGGCGGCGGATGAACGGCGCGGACAGGTTCATGAGGTCATGTCGATGCGATGCGAAGGCTGGCCGGCTGCGACCTTACCAGCAGCAACGGCTGCATTCTCGACGAATCGAGGCAGGTTCCATGCCGAGGGATTGTTCCATCATTCGCGCAATAAAACGAAAACTGAAGGAAATTACGTCGGTATTCCCGTTCCGGGAGAATTAATCTCTTGCCAAGACATTTGAATTACCAAAGGTGGCGACCATGCCGAGGCCGACCAAAAGCTGGCAACTCTCAGATCGTGAGGTCGAATGCAACTGCTTCGCACATTCTTGCGGGATGAAAGTGGCGCTACCGCGATTGAATATGGGCTGATCGCCGCCGGCATCGCGCTGGCGATCATCGCTGTCGTCAATGGCTTGGGCACCAAACTGAACACGAAGTTCGTTTCCATCAACAACTCGTTGAAGTGATCGTCGCTTCGACCGGGCCGAAATGTCCGTTGGGACGAAGCCCGCGGTCGAGCGCTACAGTGTCGCCTTCGCGGAATTGTCGATTGGCGCGGCCAAGTCGGTGCACTTTGTAACTCACGAGCCGCTCGATCAGCCGCGGCGCGCACAGGAACAAGCTAGCGCCGTTCCGATTGAACTCGGTGTCGCGCTACTTCCTCCTCAACGTCTTGGCGCGACCGGCACGGGCCGGGCACTTGCCCCTCAACCTCACCCGGCCCGTGTCCGCAATGGGTCGTGTCCCGGCCTTCTCTCGAGATCGCAAGCGACTGCCCATTCGCGGACATGCCGTCAATTCTGGATTGCCGGCCAGCATCTGTCGAAATGCGAGGCAGCGTTGTTGCGCACAAAGGCAGCCGATCAGAACCGGTAATTTACCGTCGCTTTGGCGATTTGGAGCGTCGGTGAAATGCGGGCGGTCACAAATTGATTGATGTCGGTTCCATTGATTGTTGGAAGTCTTACCAGGCCGCTGCCAAACTCCGAGAAGCGATATTCTCCCATCAGCGAAACGGCATTGGTCAGTTTGGTCTCGAACCCCGCTCCAACGAACCCGCCCGCGATGTGAGGCGCGACCGCCGCCACCGTCGCGATCTGGTTGCCCGGTGATATGTTCGCGGCGAAGTTGCTGACACTCAGATCCGTGTATCCGACCGAAAGGAAGACCAACGTATTGGGTGAAGTGAGATATCCTATCCGGCCGCCGATCGACCATTGGCGTCGTACGGAAAATTCGCCGTGGATGGTCAAGGGAGCGCTCGGGATGTCGACATCGAGGCTCGATCTCAGGCTGTGGATGTCGAGATCCCCGAACGCCCCGACGACGAAGGATGGCGAGAACTGGTAGTCGTAGCCGGCATTTATCGTCGCGAGCAGCCCGCTCGCACCGAGGCCATTCAACGATGCCGAGAACGGCGAAGATGGATCTGACCCACGCTCTGCATCGAGCTTGTCATTCAGCGAACTCAATCCGCCGCCAAGGCCAAGGTGGAATCCAGTCCAGCTCTCTTGCGGTGGTAGAGGGGCGGTAGCGGGGAAATCCGCCGCTTGCGTCGGGCCGCAGCCAAGCGCCAGGATGCAAAACCCGAGGAACGCGCCGGCTGGTCTTCTCATTCCCATGGCTTTTCCCTCAATGAGGGTCAAACTAAATTCGATATTGGTTAACGGCCGCTTAAATAAGTGTGAAGCGGCCATAACGAATGAGCTGACTTAACTGTCAACCTTACTTAACCGATCATGTTGGGATCGAGCCAACCTGAGGTGGGCGTAGTACGGATTGCTGCCCGCGTATCCGCTCCCCACTTAGGCCAAGATTTCTCCGCTTTTGGACCTCCATACCACGGTACTGCTTGGACAAAATGGCAGTGGGAGGCAGGCAAATGACGACCAGAGAGCGTTCGGAGAACCCTTGGCCGCCAATTGAAAATGCGTTCGAGCAGGGCAGGTGGTGGGACAGCAATCTCAGGCCGCGTCGATTTCTCAACGCTAGCATCCTGGGTGCCGTGGTGGCAGCGATCGGAATTGCGACACTTCTGGTGGGAAACCCGGTGGCGCTCTTTGCAGGCGTTGCATCGTCGCTGGTCGATCAATCGTCACTTCAGTCCGGCAGCGATCAACCGATGCCAATCATGCAATTGGCCGTCGATGTTCAGGGCAAGGCCGACGCCGAGACTTTGCCGCCGACCTCCGCAGCGGACGCGCCAACCCTTGGCAAGATTGCTGCAGTCTCCGAGAGCGACCCGCGTCCGAGCGAAGCTGACAACCATGACGCCCTGTTCAGGCAGTTCCAGGCTTGGCTCGCCGAGGAACAAGCCAAGGTCAAAGTCCGGCCAGTCCAGGATGCGTCGGCGCAGGCAGCTCAACAAGTTGCAGTTCAGGACGAGGAGAGGACAGTCGTCCGGTCCAGGCAGAAGAGCCTCCGGTCCTCCAGGAATGCCCGGGCGGAAATACGATCCCGGCATCCCCGAAAAAGGATTCAGCGGGAGCAGGATGCGCGGGCGCAGGCCTTGCCCGAGCAAAATTCTCAGGTGCCGGACCAGCCTGTGCAACATGATCAGGCATTCCCGTTCCTCCCGATCTTCGGTCCGCACAACTAGCATTCATGCGCATTTGCCGGCAGCCGTGGAAGCCGGCGACGAGAAATCTAGTCGCGGGGCAGGGTGGTGAGCGTCTTGGCGACGGTCACGGGCGGTAGCAGGCAGCCATGGACCCGGCCATGGCGCGCCACGACCGATGAAGATGGGCAATGTCCTTTCGCCGTGGCGCTATGATACGGTAGCCGCGATGCACTCCAGTTAGGCATCACACGATGGGCTCAGTCGCCATCTTCATTCTCCTGCGCCAGTTGCGACTTGAGATGATAGGCATCGATGTCGAAGTCGGTGGTGTCCGAGACCGCGGCCAGCACCAGGGGCGAAACGCGCTCCATCTCCTCCTCGGCCTCTGAGCTTTTGAAGCCGGCCTCGGTCGCCTCGGCCAACAGCTTCTCCGACAGTCGCTTTGCCCTCGCTTCGTGGCTCTCAATGTCGGGATTGGCGCCGGGAGGGATGTTTTCCTCGATCCATGTCTCGGCCCACCTCAGGAAGCGCTTGCTCATGACCGCCCACCCATTTCTTGTATCAAGCTCGACGTCTCCGGCTCCGAGTGGATGGAAGCTTACTGCATAGCACGGAGAGGCGCGAGGTTGCACGCTGGACTTTGACCGGCTCCCCGGTGGTGTCGGCAATGGGTCAATCACGCCGCTTTTGCGACATCAGCTTTCCCGTCCGCTATCCACAATACCGGACATTCCCGCACCCCGTCGGGGCAGGTCTGATCACGCTTCCTGCCCCTGAATAGCAAACGACCGGCGCAACGGCGCTGCGGCCCCCGGTGCAGGTGAAGGTGCGTGCTGGCGTCTCACGCGAAGCGACGAGTCCGATGGGCGACAAGTTTCAAGGATACGTCAATCTGAAAGGCTACTGGGAATTCGCGACCCAGAACCGCCCCCAGAGGATGGAATACCTGGCTGACCTTCGCGATATCCCCCGCCGCGCCGGAGCCTGCTTCGGGGAAACCAATCACGCGCAAATACTAACCCCGACCAGGGTGCGTACACATCCATCTTCGCTTTGACCCGAACCGACATTCAACGCTGCGTCATGTTGTTCAGCGACCGGGGCAGGCCGCGGGCGGAAGACGGGACATCCCTGCATTTTTCAGGCAAGGTGACTGTTGTTTCCAACTGAAAGGGCAGGCTCCGTGCACACAGACGGCAAGGTGGCGATCTTCGACGGCCACAACGACGCCGTCCAGCACCTCGCTGAATACCGAGAGGGCGGACGAGATTTTCTTGCACGTTCCGAGGACGGGCACCTCGACCTGCCACGAGCCCGACAAGGTGGCATGATTGGCGGTCTATTCGCACTATTCTCCAAGGAGGAACGTGCGCCGCCGGATGATTTTAGACGAACCGCTGACGGATACGAGATAAGGCTTGCAGCCCCGCTCGAGACTGCGCAGGCGCGATCCTGCATCAATTCACAATTGACAGCCTTGAAGAGCATGGTCACTCGTGCGGCCGGACAAATCCGGTGGGCGACAACGGTAGGCGAAATCGAGGCAGGACTGACTGACGGACAATTTGTTATCGTGCTTCACCTTGAAGGCGCGGAGGCGATCGACCCGGATCTGAATGCAATCGAACAGCTTTATGCCAGCGGCCTGCGCTCCCTCGGCCCGGTTTGGAGCCGCCCTAACATCTTCGGCAATGGCGTACCGTTCGCCTATCCGCGTTCTCCCGACACAGGTCCCGGTTTGACGGATGCTGGGAAGAGGCTTGTGAGAGCCTGCAATCACATCGGAATCATGCTCGACGTGTCACATCTCAACGAGCGCGGATTTTGGGATCTCGCGGCGATCAATCGAGCGCCGATGGTGGCCACGCACGCATGCGCACACGCCATATGCCGCTCAACGCGTAACCTGACCGACAGGCAACTCGACGCCATCAAAGAGACAGACGGCGTCGTCGGTTTCAATTTCAGTGTATGCGACGTTCGACCGGACGCGATGCTCGATCCGAACATCTCGATCGATGTAGTGGTCCGGCATCTCGGCTACTTGGTCGAGCGGATGGGCGAGGACCACGTTGCCTTTGGGTCCGACTTCGATGGTGCCGTCATGCCCTTACCGATAAGGGATGCAAGCCATCTTCCGAACTTGATAAAGGCATTGCGCACAAGCGGCTTCGATGATGCCACCTTACGCAAGATCGCGCTTGAAAACTGGATGCGCGTGTTCCGCCAAACATGGCGATGATTTTCCACAAGATGGAGATGAGTTTGACTTTGGCCCTTCCAGTTGGGACAAGCCGAGGAGCGCTCCGATGCCACCTTATGCAGGGGCATTGAGTGGAAGATCGATGAAAAGGCGTTGTCCCGGGAAACATACAATCCAGGGGGCCTGATGCGAACACAGCCGCCACGCGTTGACGTGGCATACGGGGGTTGGATACGAAGCTGCCTGGTCTCCACCGTCGTCAATTCAACGGCACCACGTCTTGCCATCATCGGTGGTGAGGTCCTCAATTCCGCCGGCGGCTAACGCACGACGCCCTTTTCCGATAGCGCCGCTGGTCGCCTTTCCTTTTTAGCGCCTCGGGGCATAAATTATCTTCCCGATGGCATGAACCGCTTGCAACACGTAGATCAATGGGATTGCCAGCGGGCCAATGGTCGCCGCAGTTACCCTCCAGCGATGCCGGTTCCACCCCCGTTCAGAAGCGAGATAATCGACAGCAAACATCGATCCTACGAACGCCACGAAAGCCAGAAAATATCCCATAGTGGGTTCTCCTGCTTTGCCGAACCCGAGAGATAGGGTAGTGCGGTAAGCTTCGCAATGTGCACGTTCGCCAGCAAGGAATGGTCACGCAGCAATACGCATGCCGCAGAGCACGCCGGAATCCTACAGCAATGAATTAGCTCGATTTATTTGCGAGGGTGAGCATCGTTTCAATCGCATGTTCCCAATCGTCGTTCGTTGCCGATTTTTCGGTTTCCAACTTGCGTACCAAGGTACCTAAGGCGCCAGATGCGTCAGATAGGCTCGCACTTTCTGGAATGGATGTATTTATGGAATCCAAGAAGTCCCGAAGCTTAGAGGCCGCCTTGGCAGGAGGAAGGCTCCGCGCTCCGTGCAGCAAGTCAAGCGCCGCTGCCGCAAGCTGACTTTCTGGGGTCATGAGGTCGAACCTTTCGCCCTCGTCATCTGCCCGCCACCTATCTTGGTGAGCCGGCAGCTAAGGTTGAGCACGCCCCTTGCGGGTGCGATCTTATCCTTCTCGACTGCTTGCCCTGCTACTCACTCGCGCGGTTCGCACGGGACTGCCGCCGTTTCGTTTTGGCCGAGCTTATATCGTCAGCGGACGCATGCGGTGGTCTTCTTCGCTCGTCCAACGTCTAGTATGAAGCCGAGCATGATTTATTTCCATCACGTTCGTGGCAGGCACTCCCGGCAGCAGAGACCAAAGCTGCGAACGTCCTCGGCTACTTTGATTGGACGACACCCACGGCCCCTCCATCAGCATGGCTGGGTGATCCCGGTCGAAAGAAGATAAACCAGACGACACTCAGTGCGATGGCGGCCAAGGCGACGCCAAAGCTCAAGACCGCAAGAACGCTGGGCCCGGTTTCAGCCTGTCGTGCCTCAGTCGCCGTCTCGATAATCCGGCCGTCTCTCTTGGTGACCATCTGCCTTCCTCCCGTGCTGCCCCGACACTACCGACCGCTTCCGGTCAGCTTACTCGGGGACCTAGCCGATCGAATTACTTGGGGAACCAGGTATCGAAGTCCTCTCGCAGCCGGCGCGAATATGGCCGCACCTGCCCCTGCGAAAAAGGGAAGCGGAGGCCCGCCTTCGAACCCCCGCACGCTTCCGTTAGCCGTAACCTGGCATCCCATCAACGATACTACCGCCTTCCTTTATCGTTATCTCATCGGTTCCGCCCTTCTTCAACTTTTCTTCCTGTTCCCTCTCCGCTTGCCGATTAAGTTCTTCTTGTCGGTTCAGGTTCCGCATTGCGTCGGCCTTCGAACTTTCATCCGGCGCGCCCGGATTGGGCTGGTTTTGGTCGGCCATGGAACACTCTCCATTCTCTGGTTCGTGCGAGAGACCGCACGGTAGAGACCAACTAATAGTGTCTGCGGACGTTCCGGATTGACGGGTCATCGAGCGGACAAGATTGGTTTGCCGACATGAAGTTAGATGGTGACGTTCAGAACGTCAGTTACCCTGACCTGTTGGCACACCGCGGAAGTTGGTACGATCCTATTCCGACCCGGACAAGCGGCTACGGAGCCCGAAAATTGGCATCGGCCACTCGGTCTCGAGGTAACACGGTGCAACAACGATGAAGTGAGTGGGATTTATATGTTAACGCTAGTTTCGGCGTAGCCCAGTGCAATGAGTGTTGAGCCGACGCAATGAGCGACCCCATAGAGCCCAAGAACGTACGTTTTCTGGCGGGTGGCGAGATAGCCATCGCGAAAGATGTCTACAAGCAAACCATCCCATATGCTTCGATTCTGGTCTCAGACGGAATTGGGGCAGACAATCGCCCGTTCACCGTTCCTACCATTCTGCCGTTACACGACCCCTTGCCGCCGTTCTATAATTTCAACGTGAAACGCGACGGGAAGTACGTGATCCACGCAGGTGATGGCTATTATGGAATGACGAAGAGCGACGATGATCGGACAACACTTATCCATGAGTTGGCGCACGTGTGGCAAGGCGAACATTATGACTCCTGGTCATGGACATATGTCGTTTTCTCACTCAAGGATCAGGCTCTTAGCGACGACGCTTACGCATATGACAAGACACGGCTGGGCCCATGGGACGACTATGGACCCGAACAGCAGGCCAAGATTGTCGAAGACTGGTTTGTCGACAAGATGAAGACGTACGATCCCACGACAAGTACGGGGGACCTTCGTTTCTACTACATCAAAAAATACATCTGGGGTGAGCGAGTTGATTACAACTGGTTGATGCCGGGCGTCAGGCCTCTTCCAGCAGCAACATTGCATGTCAGCATACCCACTCGTTCTTGGGATACCGATCTCATTCCGATTCTAGAAAGGCGTCTACGCTCCAACGACCAGGCCGGTATCGCTGCGCGCCGCCGAGAGCTTGAGGAGTATTTTCAGCGCATTGACGCCAGCGATCATGCGCGGGACTTAATCTTGCGACTTCGAATCTCGCCGCGGCGACGATAAACTGGCCCAGGCTTTCCAACACCGCCTGTCAACGCCGGAGCGACAGAGATTGCTCCATATCCTCAGAACTAAATTGACGAGATAGGGCGCGCGGCGTCCTGCACTGGAATGGCGATCAAAGCCGCTTGATGTCTCAGGCAATCGCATCCGGCTCGCCGCGCGGTGAACGTCGGATTTGTTGATACCCAATCGGCTCGCGCGGGATGTAGCGTCGAGACCGCGCACAGGCTTTAGACTGCATCACGTCAGCTACGTGCTTTGAGGCGGGCGTCGATGACCTTGCGGTGCGGCAATGAACCGCGAATGGCAGGCAATGTTGGGGCGCACGGGGCGGGCTCCTCGGAGAAATCTGTCCAAGGTCTGCCCAGCTGTCACTATGGGGAAGAGTTGCCGACTGAAAAATTGGCTAAGTGTTTGATTTCGCTGGCGCGCTCGGAGAGATTCGAACTCCCGACCCTCGGAATCGAAATCCGATGCTCTATCCAGCTGAGCTACGAGCGCGTTTCCCGGTTCGATTATCAGACTTGGCCGGGTTGGGCCAGTCGGCGATCCCGCAAGCGGCTTCCGCGCCGGCGCCCGGACGTGGTCCGAACCAGTTTTGCCCCAATCGGGGCGCTTGTCCGGTTGCCAGCACGGGAATGCCTGTGCGGTCAGGTCGGCAGCCCGATCTGCGCGCTCCGGACCCCGACGAGTTCATTCGTTCCCGAACGATCATGCGCATCACGCCTCTCGCCCTGGTTCTGCCGGTGTCTCTCGCCGCCATGCCGGCGCACGCCCTTGGCATCAAGGTCACGAGCCTGCAGGGCACTGCGGATCTGATGTCCTGAACGCCTTGTCGTAATAGGATCGACGATCTTCCAGAGATCTACGCCGCTGGACGCCTTTTAGGCCGTCGCCCCTCAAACGGCGCGCTTGTTTGGCGATTGCCGGATCGGTCCGGATCGGGCAAGCAAAGCCGCGTATGAAGCACGATATCGAAGATCTGGCCGGCCGTGCGGCGCCGGCCCTGTTCGTCATCCTCTGGAGCACCGGCTTTATCGGTACTAAATATGTGCTGCGGGATGCCGAGCCGCTCACCTATCTGGCGATCCGCATGGCCCTCGTGGTGGGGTTGATGGCCCTGATCGCCGCGATCGCGCGGCCACCATGGCCGGACCACCGCGGCATCGCGCACAGCGTGGTTGCGGGTCTTCTGGTTCATGGATTTTATCTGGGTGGCACCGCCATTGCGATCGCGCATTCGATACCCGCTGGACTGTCGGCGCTGATCCCGGGGCTGCAGCCGATCCTGACCTCGACCTTGGCCAATCGCTGGCTCGGCGAGCGTGTCACGCCGCTGCAGTGGGCGGGGCTGCTGCTCGGGCTGGGCGGTGTGGTGCTGATCCTGCACAACCGGCCAATGAGCGGGGAGGCGGGGTGGGGCTGGCTGGCCTCCGGCGTGTCACTGGTAAGCATCACACTGGGCACGCTGTATCAGCGGCGCTATTGCAATCACATCGACTGGCGCGCGGGCAATCTCGTGCAATTCATGGCGGCAGCGGTTCTGTGTGCCACCGGCGCGTGGCTGTTCGAGACCAATGTGGTGCGCTGGACCAGCGAATTCGTGCTGTCGCTGGTCTGGCTCGCCGTGGTGCTGTCGATCGGATCGATCGGATTGCTGTACTGGCTGATCCGTCGTTCGGCGGCGACGTCGGTGGCGAGCCTGTTCTACCTGGTGCCCGCCGTGACCTCGGTCATGGCCTATGTGCTGTTCGGCGAACGGCTCGACGCAATCGCGATCGCCGGCATGGTGGCCTGCGCCGCCGCGGTGTTCCTGGTCAATCAGCGCAGACGAGCCTGAAACCGCACGCCGGATGCTCCCGCATCTTCGCCCTGACCGGTTCTGATCGAGCCAGAACCGATCCTGCGCCAACAGACCCGTGGCCTGAACTGCCCTCCAGGCGTCATCAGCCTTTCAGCGCTTCGCCTTCCGTGTCTTTTTCCTGCCCGCAGCCTTCTTCACGGCCGCCTTGCGGCTTTTCCTGACTGCGGACTTCTTCGTGGATTTCTTGGCAGATTTCTTGTCGGATTTTTTGGCGGATTTCTTCGATTTCCTGGCCGCGGATTTCTTGCCGGCCTTCTTGGCCCTGACGGCCTTCTTCGGCACCACTTTTCTTGCGGCCTTTCGGACTGCCTTCCTGACCTTGCCGACCACTGTCATGGCCGCTTCGGTCGTTGTCGTGGCTGCGTTGCCGAGCACATCGGTCACTTGCTCGAGTACCGGTTTGTCTTCCATGGCGTCCCCCAATGTTCTGTCGAGGCAACGACGATAGCGGGATTCTGGAAGGTGTCAAAGCACCGCGCTGCACTCAGGCATTGCGTATCGTGGCATAGGCGGCAAGTGCACGCGCGCGCCCGACCTTGTGATCGACGATCGGCGCCGGATAGCTCTTGCCGAGGCGGATGCCGGCATCGGCGAGTTCGAGCGGCGCCGCCTTCCAGGGTTGCTGGATCAAGTTGGTCGGCAGCTCCCGCAGCTCCGGCACCCAGCGCCTCACATAGATGCCCTCGGGATCAAACTTCTCGCCCTGCAGCACGGGATTGAAGACGCGGAAATAGGGTGCGGCATCGGCGCCCGAGCCGGCGACCCATTGCCAGTTGGCCGGGTTGCTGCCGGGATCGGCATCGACCAGCGTGTCCCAGAACCATTGCTCTCCCTCACGCCAATCGATCAGCAGGTGCTTGACCAGGAAGGACGCCGCCACCATCCGCACCCGGTTGTGCATGACGCCGGTGTGCCACAACTCGCGCATGCCGGCGTCGACAAGGGGATAGCCGGTCTCGCCGCGCTGCCAGGCCCGCAGCGCGCTGTCGTCCTGCCTCCAGGGGAAGGCGTCGAATGCCGGCTGCAGATTGCGCGTGGCCAGATCGGGCAGGTCGTAGAGCAGGTGGCGGCAGAACTCGCGCCAGCCCAGTTCGCTGAGGAACTTGTCGATATCGCCGCCATGGCGGGAGCGGCCTGCCATGGCAAAGCGGGCGGCATGCCAGACCTGTCGTGGACTGATCTCGCCAAAACGCAGATGGGGCGACAGGCGCGACGTCCCATCGCGGTCTGGCCGGTCGCGGTCGCCGGCATAACCGGCCACACCGTCATCGAGAAAGGCACGGAGCTGCTCGTGAGCTACCGGCTCGCCCGGCTGCCAGGTTTCGCGCAAACCGCCGGCCCAGTCCGGGCGGCTCGGTTCAAGACCCCAGCTGTCGATGACATCGCTGCCAAGGCCGGACACGGTGTCGAGCCGCTTTGGCGCCGGCAGCGGCCGCGGCGGATCGCCGGCTGCAATCACACGCTTCCAGAACGGCGTGAATACGCGCAGGCCGCGGTTGTCCTTGTTGCGGATGTCGGCCGGTGGGACCAGAAGGTCCCCGCTGAAACTGTGGCTGGCGACGCCGATTTCGCGCAGGCCATCACCGACCTGTTCGGCCACCGCTCGATGCGGCGCCTGAGCGATGGTGTTCCAGAACGCGGCTTCGGCATTGGTTTCGCGCGCGAGTTCGGGGATGATCTTTGCGGGATCTCCCCGACGCAGCAGCAGGGGCGCGCCGAGTTCGCCAAGGCGCGCCTGAAGGTTGCGCAGCGAATTCGCGAGCCACCAGCGCGCCGCTCCGCCCAGCGGACGCAAAGCGGGGGATTTCTCATTGAGGACATAGATGCAGATCACAGGGGCATCGGTACCGGACGCCGCATGCAGCGCGGGGTGGTCGGAAAGCCGCAAATCGTCCCGGAACCAGACAATGCGGGGAGGGGGTGCTTTGCGGGTCATCGGCCGGTCAACTCCGATACTGTGGCTTCGGGTCCATGCAGATGGACGGCACTGCTGGCCGGCAGGCATTTTGCAACCTTATGGGGGGTGTTGCGTACCTTGAAGGCCTGCAGAAACAGGGAAGGTGTGACGTGAAGCGATATGCCGTGCTCTATCTGGCGACCCTGCTCGTCATCGTCCCGATCGATTTCCTGTTTCTAGGGCTTGTCGGCAAGGGCTTCTTCACCTCGCAGGTTGGCGACATGCTGGGTGAGATCAGGTTTACGCCCGCGATCATATTCTATCTGCTCTATGTCGCCGGCATCCTGATTTTTGTCAGCGGACCGGCCGGTGCAACATGGCCGTCGACAGTCGTCCATGGTGCGCTGTTTGGCCTGTTTTGCTATGCGACGTTCGAACTGACCTCGATGTCGCTGCTTCGGCACTGGACCTGGCCGGTGGTGGTGGTCGATATCGGCTGGGGAGCATTCGTCACGGCCGTGTCGTCAACCCTGGGGCTGTTGATCGCCAATTTCCTGGCGCCGAGGATATGACGACACACAGGCGCATCGGACCGGAGAATTCCGGGCCGTTCGCGACGTGATCTGGAATGAGGTAGGCCGCGGCTATTTCGGCTGCGGCACGATCCGGATGTAGGGCTTGGGCGATTTCCATCCCTGCGGATAGATCGTCTTGGCTTCCTCGTCGCTCACCGAACCCGAAATGATGACGTCTTCGCCCTGCTTCCAGTCGGACGGAGTTGAGATGCGATGCTTGGCGGTCAATTGCAGTGAGTTGATGACACGGAGGATTTCCTGGAAATTGCGCCCGGTGCTCATCGGATAGACCAGCACGAGCTTGATCTTCTTGTCGGGCCCGATGACGAAGACGTTGCGGACCGTCTGGTTGTCGGCGGCGGTACGCTTGGTGACGTCGCCCGAGGTCGCGGCGGGCAGCATGTCGTACAGCTTGGATACGTTGAAATCGGTATCGCCGACCATGGGATAGTTCGGTGCGGTCCCCTGCGTCTCCTTGATGTCCTCGGCCCACTTCGCGTGTCGGTCGACGGGATCGACGCTCAGGCCCATCAGCTTGACGCCGCGCTTGTCGAATTCCGGCTTCAACCTGGCGAGCGTCCCGAGTTCCGTGGTGCAGACCGGGGTGAAATCCTTGGGATGCGAGAAGAACAATACCCAGCTGTTGCCGATCCAGTCGTGGAACTTGACCTTCCCCTCGGTGGTTTGGGCTTCGAAATCAGGAGCTTCGGAGCCAATCTGAAGAGCCATGTTGAACCTCGTATATTGGTGCTGTGGAGGAATTCCATCCTCCATGATAGGGGGCGGAACTGGTCGGCGAAACCGGCTACTTAAAAGGATAATGTCGTTCTCCACCGACCCCCTTTTCTAGCACGTTTTTCCAGTCGCGGCTCCAGAGGTGAAAAAACTGTAATGGTTTCAACCCTCCGAATGCCGCTATGGTGCCGCATGAGCGTCGCGGTGTTGCCGGATCGTCCTGCGATCGAGGCGCCGCCGCGCCGCGTGGATGACGAGCGGTCCTTTGGCCACTGTCTAAAAAACTCACGGTGGCAGTTTCGATCCATTAACCAGTCGTTTACGCCCCGCATGGAATGGCTGGCCCCAGAACAAGAAAATGAGAAGAGTACCGATGCCCACCCCCGTTGTTGACGCCGAACCGCTCGGCGCTATCGAGACCGCAAGGATTTCCTGCCGCAACACGGCCGCGTTGGCACTAAGCGTGGTGCGCGATGGTGTCATCACCGGAGAAGGGCCGACCACCAGAGGCCGGATGCATTTCTCACGGGCACTGGATGCGCATGATGCTGCCTGGTGCGCGCGTATCCTGACTGCGACGGCCGTCGAGCATCAGCCGGTCAGCCGGGCTGAAGCCAAGGCGCTGTTCGAGATCAACCATGCTGCCGCCGAGCGCAGCGATGAAGGGCGGTTTGACGATTTGCTCGCCAAGGCGGTGGTGCACCACGCCGCGGCCGCGTCCGGCCTGGCGGTGCCGCCGCGGACCGTTGCCTTGTCGCCAGACACCGCGATCGAGAGCTGGGCGCCGGCGCACCAGGTGGTCGACATCGAAGTGCTGGAGTGGATCGCGGGCCAGATGCGCGGAAAGCCCCGCAGTAACCGCACTTTGATGCGATTGGTGGCGACCATCATCGGCGTCGCCGCGATACCGCTGACGCATCTGCCGAATGTGTTCGACATCGGAATGTAGTTGTTCTTCACGAAAAACAATTTCATTGTTCCCATTATGGGAACACAATGAAATGCATGAGACTTATCGCCTGGAGCGTCCTTTCCGCGTACGGCGAAATGCGCCCGGAGGCAGAAGCGTCACTCCGGCGCTGGAGAACGCTCGTCAAAGCTGCCAAATGGAGTTCGATGGATGACGTTCGCGCGGCCGCCGCAAACGTCAAGGTGCTCAACGGGCAACGAGCGTCTGATCGTCGCTTTCGATTTCGCCCGCGACATCGCGTTCGTGAAATTCATAGGTTCGCATGCCGAATACGACAAAATCGACGCGCTGACGGTTTCGCTGTTCTAGGAGGCTGACTATGGAAATCCATCCCATTCGAAACGATGAAGATCATGCGGCGGCGATCAAGGAAATAGCGAAACTCTGGGGTGCCGCGATCGGTAGCGAAGAAGGCGACAAGCTCGACATCCTTGCAACGCTGGTCGAGAAGTACGAGGAGCGTCGCTGGCCCAATTCGGATGCATTCGATCCAATTGATTTGCTGAATTATGCCATTGCAGAGCTCGGACATTCGCAGGCGGAGCTCGCCGATTTGCTCGGTTCGCGCTCGCGTGCATCCGAAATACTGAATCGGCGCCGCTCGCTGACCGTCGAGATGATTCACAGTATCAGCGAAGCGTGGAAGATACCTGCCGATCTATTGGTGAAACCGGTTCGGTCCGCGGCTTGAAGCAGGAAGTCATTTTCGCGCCGTCTTCTGTCTGCCGTCCTGGAACTCGAGCCCGAGCGTCCGGCCCGGAAATCCCGCTGCGTCGAAATAGCGTTGCGACCCTACGCGCTGAAAGTTGAGCACCGTCTGCAGGCCGTTGGCCGCCGGCTTCGATTTGACCGTGCCGGAGAATGCCCGCGGAACCGCGCCCTGGGGCATCGCTTCGGTCATGACGCGCCCGATCAACCGACCCCGCGAGCTCGGCGCAAGGCCGAGCAGCTTGGCCGCCGTGACGCCGACGTCGGCATTGCTGACCGGCAGCGCATCTACATAGCCGGATTTGAAGTCGGGCCCGATCGCTGCCGTGAAATTCAGGGTGTCGCCGCGGCTGAAGCTGCCGTGCATGCCCTGGCCCTGCCGTAACACCGTGTCGGCAACCTCCACCGAGCAGTTGGTCGGCTGCGCGCATCCGGTCGAATAGGAGCGGAAATTGACCACGATCGAAGGCCGGGGCGTGACAGCGTTGCCCCTGAGGAAGAGTTGCGATGTCGGCAGTGTGCCGGGCAATCGGCCGAGATCGTCGTCGACAAAGATGCCGCTGACATAGTCCTGCTCCAGCAATGCCTTGACCGTCCGGCTCGCCAGCTTGGCGTCGTTGTTCGGCAAATAGAGCAGGTTCGAACCGCCATTGGTGGCGACGACAAGATCGGGTTTTGCGGGGTCGTTTCCGATCAGCCCGTTCCCCGCCTTGGGATGGGCGTCATCGGCGACGCGGGCGTTGCCGTCGTTTGGATCGAACAGCGGCAGCTGCAGCGCTTTCGCCAGATCGATGGCGAGAAAGCCCATCGGCAGGAAATCCTTCGGCGTGTCGGGATAGCTGATCCTGGCTGACGGGCTGGTCCTGCTCTGCTTCGATATGGTCGAAAACCCGTGGTCGGAGGAAATGATGATGTCGGTGGTGGCCGTCAGCCCGAGTGTCTCGAGCGCCTGGCGCAGCTGCGCGAGGTTGTCGTCGGCGTTCCGGATTCCGGCAAGCGATGTCGGCCCGTTGATGCCGGGCGTGAGGACGTTGAGACTGTCGCCATTGTTGTGCTGGCTGCCGTCGGGATCGCGCGACCAGAACACCAGCACGAACGGCTTGTTGCGGGCCTTGAACATCGGCAGCACCACCTTGCTGGCGACGTCGGCGAGATAGGCCTGCTGCGCGGTGTTGGGCACGAGCGTCCCCGGCGTCCTGGCGTCGCCGGCCTTGCCGTTCTCGCCGCGCGACGGCGTCGCCAGCGGCAGCCCGGCCTTGTCAAGGGCCGCCTTCATCTCGTCGGAGAGAGGAACGCCGGCTTTGCCGCCGGTGGAATCATCGATGATGATCGAATGCAGGCCCTCGGCGCCGGTCTTGTCGGTGTGATCGAATATCAGGGTCGGGCCGAGCTTGCCGATGGCAGCCGTGCTATAGCCCTTGGCGCGCGCCATTTTCAGCAGCGTATCCTCGTTGAGAAAGTCGCCGCCGAAATGCTCGTCCGCATCGAGGATGACGGGGTCGGATTCGAGGAACGGAGTGACGGTGCCACGCGCTGGCCCGACCTGATAGCCGGTGAAGATCGTGTTGCTGAAGTCGCCGGTGTCGCCGAGATAATGGCCGGTCGCGAGCCCCGACGCATTGGCGGTGGTGAAGGTTGGAAACAGCGAGTGCGAATTGCTGAAATGCACGCCCTTGTCGCGGACTTCGGCCATGGCGGGCGCGGTCTGCGGACTGACAATCCGGCCACGCAGACCATCCGGGACGAACAGGACGAGATTGTGAGGCGGGTTGTCCTGCGGGTTGGGCTGCGACAAGGCTGTTCCGGCGGAGAGAAGCGACAGAGCCACGCACAGGATGGTCGGGCGGTACATGGTTGATATCTCCCCAGGGCCGTTCAATTCGGCCCGCCGCACTGTTTAGTGTTGCCACGCGACGGTTTTGTTACGGCCGTCCCACGCGGCGTCGCGCATCCGATTCCGCTCGCGACGCCGCCGCTGCCGGCTTGGCCGTGTTGTGGACGGAGTGTCGAATTCCAGCGCGGGGCTGTCAACGCGTGCCGACCTCTCCCCCGGCCCATACGCCGTCTTGCAACGGGCCTCGATCTCGATACATTCGGCTTAAGGGGCGCTGTCACGGGAGATCGAACCGATGCTCGCGCGTCTGATGTGCATAGTCGTTCCCGTCATAGGCCTGTGTCACGGAGGAGTTTCCGCGACGGCCGGCGAGCGGGCACGCCACGCGCCTGCTGCCGTGCACGAAGCTGGACCGCTGGCGGCCGATCGTGATCCCTATTCGGATCCGGCATCGCCTTACAAGGCCAACCGCCTTGCCTGGTCGCGGGGACAATCGCGGCTGGACACGCCGGGCCAGACCACGGTCCTCACCAGGAAGGTTCTGGACGACATGAACGCGACCAGCCTCCGCGACGCCTTGCGCTCCACCGCGGGCGTCACGGTTGGCCGTTAAGCCAGCCATCTCGCGCTAGGCCGCTGTTGGGCGGCTCACGCGTTCTGCCCGCAGGAACGCTCGATCCGTCAACCGGTCAACGGAGCAAATCGGATGGCCGCAAAATAGCCTGTCTTTTCAATGCTTGCGGGCTATAAGGGTGGAATTGTTACATCCGTCTCGACGTGCCAGATTGCAGAACTGGTTCGCGCGCGATCCCGCCCGAAAAGGTTGCAAGCCAAAAAGCCCATGTTCAAACGCATTCTGATCGCCAACCGTGGCGAGATCGCCTGCCGGATTATCAAGACGGCCCGCCGGATGGGTATCGCGACCGTCGCGGTGTTTTCCGAGGCTGACCGCGACGCGCTCCATGTCGAAATGGCCGACGAGGCGGTCCCGATCGGGCCCCCGGCCGCGGCCGAGAGTTATCTCCGCATCGACAGGATCGTGGAGGCCTGTCGCAAGACGGGCGCGGAAGCGGTGCATCCCGGCTACGGCTTCCTGTCCGAGCGCGAGGCCTTTCCGCGCGCGCTGAGCGAGGCGGGCATCGTCTTCATCGGTCCCAATGCCGGTGCGATCGCGGCCATGGGAGACAAGATCGAATCCAAGAAGGCTGCCGCGAAAGCCGGGGTCTCGACGGTGCCCGGTCATCTCGGCGTGATCAAGGACGAGAAGCACGCGGTCAAGATCGCCGACGAGATCGGCTTTCCCGTGATGATCAAGGCGTCCGCCGGCGGCGGCGGCAAGGGCATGCGGATCGCGCATTCCAGGTCCGAGGTCGCCGAAGGCTTCAACCTCGCCAGGGCCGAGGCCAAATCGTCGTTCGGCGACGACCGGGTGTTCATCGAGAAATTCATTGTCGACCCCCGCCACATCGAGATCCAGGTCCTGGGTGACAAGCACGGTCACGTCATCTATCTCGGCGAACGCGAATGCTCGATCCAGCGCCGGAATCAGAAGGTGATCGAGGAGGCGCCATCGCCGCTGCTCGACGAGCGCACCCGCCGCAAGATGGGCGAGCAAGCTGTCGCACTTGCCAAGGCCGTCGACTACGACTCGGCCGGGACCGTCGAATTCGTCGCTGGCCAGGACAAGAGCTTTTTCTTCCTGGAGATGAACACGCGGCTGCAGGTCGAGCATCCCGTGACCGAACTGATCACCGGCATCGACCTCGTCGAGCAGATGATCCGGGTGGCGGCCGGCGAACCGCTCGCGCTCGCCCAGAAGGACATCGCGCTCACCGGCTGGGCGGTGGAATCGCGGGTCTATGCCGAAGATCCGTTTCGCAGTTTCCTGCCTTCGATCGGTCGGCTGGTCAAATACCGTCCGCCGCCGGAAGCCAGGCTGGACGGCATCACCATTCGCAACGACACCGGCGTGCAGGAAGGCGGCGAGATCTCGATCTTCTACGATCCGATGATCGCCAAGCTCGTGACCCATGGGCCGTCGCGCGCGGCCGCGATCGAGGCGCAGTCCCGCGCGCTCGATGCCTTTTACGTCGACGGCATCCGTCACAACATTCCATTCCTCTCCGCTCTCATGCATCACCCGCGCTGGCGCGAAGGCAAGCTGTCTACCGGCTTCATCACCGAGGAATTTCCCGGCGGATTCGTCGCACGCGCGCCGGAGGGTGAGGTGGCGCGCCGGCTCGCTGCGGTCGGCGCCGCGATCGACCATGTGCTCGGTGAGCGCAAGCGGCAGATTTCCGGCCAGCTCAGCGGGCGGCTGGTGCAGCGCGAGCGCCGCCGTGCGGTGTGGCTCGATCGCGCCGAGACCATCCTCGACATCGCCCGCGAGGGCGGCGACATCGCCGTCCGGTTCGTGGCGGCCGACGGCACCGTGGGCCAACCGCGTCATCTGGTCTCGTCATGGAAGCCAGGCGATCCGGTCTGGCATGGCAAGATCGACGATCAGGCCGTGGCGATCCAGGTACGGCCGTTCGCCAACGGCTTCCGGCTCGCGCATCAGGGGTTCGAGGCTGCGGTCTATGTCTTCACCGAAGCCGAGGCGGCATCGGCGAGGCTGATGCCGATAGCGACCGCGGCCGACACCGGCAAGAGGCTGTTGTGTCCGATGCCGGGACTCGTGGTTTCCATCGCTGTGGCGGAAGGTCAGGAAGTCAAGGCCGGCGAGACGCTCGCCGTGGTCGAGGCGATGAAGATGCAAAACGTGTTGCGCGCAGAGCGGGACGGGACGGTGAAGAAGATACACGTGACGCCGGGCGCGACCCTCGCCGTCGACGCGCTGATTCTCGAATTCGCTTAGCGAGGCTTGTCATGGCTTTCCGGAAACGCCGCGAGGCGTTGCGTTCGATCCTGGCCCGAACCGTCTGCATCCATCCGGGATCGGTCTACGATGCGGTTTCGATCCGCATCGCCGAGGATCTCGGCTTCGAGGTCGGCATGTTCGGCGGATCGGTGGCCTCGCTGGCGGTGCTCGGCGATCCCGATGTTGCGCTGATCACCTTGACCGAACTGGCCGAGCAGATGCGGCGGATGTCGCGCGCGGCTGCGCTGCCGGTGCTGGTCGATGCCGACCACGGCTACGGCAATGCGCTCAATGTCCGGCGCACGGTGCAGGAGCTCGAAGCGGCGGGCGCGGCCGGTCTCACCATCGAGGACACGCTGTTGCCGCAGGCTTTCGGGCAGACCGGGACGCAATTGATTCCGCTGGCGGAGGGTGTCGGCAAGATGAAGGCCGCGGTCGATGGCCGGGGCGATCCAGCCCTGGTGATCATGGCGCGCACCGGTGCCGCATCGGTGTCCGGCATCGAGGATGCCGTGCTGCGCGCCAAGGCCTATGAGGCGACCGGCGTCGATGCCTTGTTTTTCACCGGTCTGAAATCCCGCGCCGAGCTCGAGGCAATCGCCGCGGCCACGCGGCTTCCGATCGTGCTGGGCGGCTTCCCGGAAAAACTGGTCGATCGCGACGAGCTGGCGGCACGGCGCGTCCGTATCGCCCTGCAGGGTCACGCGCCCTTCGCCGCGGCGACCCAGGCCGTCTACCAGACATTGAAGGCGTTGCGCGACGGCGAGTTGCCGAGCAACCTGACCGGCCTCGCGTCATCGGAGCTGACCGGCCGGGTCACCCGCGATGCCGTCGTGAAGCAACGCGGCGCCGATTTTCTCGGACTGGGAAAATAGATGGGCGCAGCGATACGCCAGGTCGTGGTCCGGGGCAGGGTGCAGGGCGTGGGCTACCGCGTCTGGGTCATGCGCCAGGCGGAGCTCCGCCGTCTCGATGGGTGGGCGCGCAACCGTCGCGACGGCAGCGTCGAGCTGCTGCTGGCGGGTCCGCCGGACGTCATCTCTGAGATGGTTGCGGTATGCCGGCGGGGACCGCCTTCCTCTCGCGTCGAGGCGGTGGATGACGAGCCCGGTCATGCCGATGCGCTCAATCTGCGGCGGCCGGGCGAGACGTTTTCGCTGCTGCCGACGGTTTAGGCCGTACCCGGTGTTCAGCCAGGTGGCGACAGCGGGACGAGGCGGCAATAAATAAGCTATCTCACCGCACTTTTTTCGCGGCTAGCGGCACCATCGGAAGCCAACAGCAGCTTGCCGATTGCCGCACTGAGCTGATGAATCTCATAGGGCTTGCGCAGAATGACAAAGTTGCCGCGGACATTGACGGCGGCTTCACTGTATCCCGTCGTCAACAGCACCGGCAATCTGGGCCGGATCTCCCGGATACGGTGCGCGAGGCCGACGCCGTCCATCTTTCCCGGCATCACGATATCGGAGAAGACAAGGTCTATTCCGCCGCGCTCGATTTCCTGCAAGGCCATCTCGGCGTCGAGCGCCCGGCGGACGCTATAGCCGAGCTGTTCGAGCAGGCTGCCGCTCACCGCGGCAACATCCGGATTGTCCTCCACCAACAGCACCGTGGCGCTTCCGCCGAGCGAAACGGGTTCGCTTTCGGCTTCCTGCGGATACGCTTGTTCACGCGGCAGCAGGATGGTCACCCGGGTGCCTTTGCCGAGTTCGCTCTCGACCTTGACCGTTCCACCGGCCTGATGCGCGAAGCCATGAACCTGAGAAAGGCCGAGGCCGGTGCCCTTGCCGACCGGCTTGGTCGTGAAGAACGGATCGAACACCTTGCCGAGGACGTCGGGCGCGATGCCGACCCCGGCATCCTCCACGCCGATCGCGACATAGTCGGTGCCGGCCGCCTCGGTCGCCGGCTGGCTGTGCGCACTGACCATCACCGTTCCGCCCGACGGCATGGCGTCGCGGGCATTGATGACGAGATTGACCAGCGCGGTCTCGAGTTCCGCAACGTCGACCTTGACCGGCCAGACATCCCGATCGACATCGAACGCCAGGATGATGGAGCTGCCGGCGCCGGTGCTCAGCACTTCGCGTACGGCCTCGATTCTCGGCGGCGAGATCGACCGGCTGCGGGTTGAGACTTTGCCGCCGCGCGAAGGTCAGCAACTGGCTGGTCAGGGTGGCGCCGCGTTTGATCGCTGCCTCGATTGCGGCCACTGCGCGCCTGGCGTCCTCGCCGGTGCCCTTCTTCAGGGCGTAGACGCTGCCGCTGATGACCATCAAGAGGTTGTTGAAGTCGTGCGCAACACCACCGGTCAACTGGCCGAGTGCATCGAGCCGCTGCGATTCCGCAAGCTGCCGCTGCATCTGTTCGAGCTTGAGTTGCGCGTCACGCCGCTCGGTGATGTCGCGCGTGATCTTGGCAAAGCCGACCAGTTTGCCGTCCTCGCGTATGGGATCGATGATGACGCTGGCCCAGAAGAAGGTGCCGTCCTTGCGGACGCGCCAGCCTTCTTCCTCGTAGCGGCCCTGCTCGAGGGCAATGCCGAGGGCTCGGCGGGGTTTGCCATTGGCCCGATCGGCCTCGGTGTAGAATTGCGAGAAGTGCCGGCCCAGGATCTCTTCGGGGGCATAGCCCTTGATCCGTTCACCGCCGGTATTCCAGCTGGTGACGAGGCCGGTAGGGTCCAGCATGTAGAGCGCGTAGTCGGCGACACCTTCAACGAGGAGGCGAAAATTCCGTTGGCTTTCGAATAAATCCCTCTGCCGCCTATCTTTTTCAGCCATCGAACCCTGCCTGGACGGAGCCAAACGCACCATAGCCCCTTTGGTTCCTGCGATGCGGGGGCTTTTTTGCTACCCCACGCAGACATAAAGTCTAAGGGCGCGCGACGACGCTCAGGGCGTGCTCTGTTCGAACGCTTCGCGGCTATGCCGGGGCGCCCGAGACAGGCATCCCGTTCGAGCCGAACACCTCGTCGAAGGCATGCCGGAGTGCGATATCGACCTCGGCCACCGATACGATATGGCCGAGATCGGCGAGGCTGGTGACCCCGTAGCGCGGGTCGGTAACACCGCAAGGTATGATCGCGTCGAAATGCGCCAGATCGGGCGCGACATTGACGGCAATGCCGTGAAACGAGACCCAGCGCCGCACCCGCACGCCGATCGCCGCGATCTTGTCTTCGCAGCCGCTGCCCTTGTCCGGGCGTCTCACCCAGACCCCGACCCGGTCCTCGCGGCGTTCGCCGCTCACATTGAAGGTGGCCAGGGTCCGGATGATCCATTGCTCGAGGGCCGCAACATAAGCCCGCACATCGGGCCGCCTGCGCTTCAAGTCTAGCATGACATAGGCCACCCGCTGGCCGGGGCCGTGATAGGTGGTCTGGCCGCCGCGCCCGCTTGCAAACACCGGGAATCGGGGATCCAGCAGGTCGCCGGCCCTGCCGCTCGTCCCCGAGGTGAAGAGCGCGGGGTGCTCGAGTAGCCAGACCTGCTCGGGAGCCGCATCGACCGCGATGGCCGCCACGCGCGCCTCCATGGCTGCGACGGCGTCGGGGTAAGGCACGGGCTGGTCCGAAATCCGCCATTCGACGGCGCCGTGGCCGGGCAGGGCCGCAAGGGTCACGAAATCGCGGCTTTGGCGGTGATTAACCATTGGCTAACCATAACGTGGTGATCTGGAACCAGGCAATTCCGCATGTGTCGGCCAGTCCGGGTTCCCAGTGCCAACCCTCGATAAAGTCACCGTCGATCTCATGGTGGTCCTCGGGACCACCACGATGCCCATCCACCAGGTGATGCGGCTGAGCCGCGGAGCCATCATCGAACTGGACGCGACGGAGGCGGACGAGGTCAAGATCCTGGCCAACAATTTGCCTATCGCCAGCGGTGTGGTGCTGGTGGACCGCAACCGGATTGCGGTCGAAGTCAAGCAGATGCTGCCGCGATCTCCGGACGTCCGCTGAACCAAGTCTGCCCGCACCGCTCTTGTCCGCCCATCGCCGATTTGTTACATCGCGCCATCGATCCGGTCCGGCCATCCCGTGCCGATCGTCGAAGACGCGCTCGTGGCGGAATTGGTAGACGCGCTGCCTTGAGGTGGCAGTGAGTAACATCGTGGGGGTTCGAGTCCCTCCGAGCGCACCAAGCCCACAGTTGGCGTTGAAATCTCAAAGTTTTTTCCGCCGATTACTCTCGAAAGTTACTATCTTGTTCTGGTCGATTGGTGCCGTCAGATCGCCGATGTTCTCCATCTGATCATAGGCTTCGATCTTCTCCATCCCGTGATCGCAAGCTTGTCCCGGCTCGCTTTGGCGATGTAGAGCGCGGGCATTTTGGAATCGCGCCAGCCGAACATCGCCATCATCTGCGATTCCGTGCAGTCAGAATAGGCCGCGACTTCGGCGCGTGCCTTGCGCACGCCGTGACAGTTCCTTTTGGGCTCGTTGACGCCGGCCAGCCGCGCAAATTTCTTGAACTTCGCCGCCCATGCCTTCTTGTTCAATCAAAATGATCTCGCCCTTCACCGACTTGCCGGTGAAGGTCTCGCCTATTCCCAGGATGCCGGCATTGCGCGCCGCCGCCAGCGAGACCTCTTCAGCCGGGTCAGGTCATGCAGCGGCCGGGCCCCAGCCGCTCGGCCAATTCGGTGAGAACGCTCACCATGGGCTCGCAGGCTGCCAGGGACTTAGGCTCGCCATGCAGCTGCAACGGGGTCGAGCTGCGCGCTTCATGATTGAGCGGAATCCGAACCAGGACCGAAGTGTCGGGAAGTCGTTCGATGTGCAAGCCGATGGTCTTTGTCGGCGCCGCGGGCTCGGCAATGATCGGCGCACGGTCAGTTTTAGCATGGCGGTTGACGCCCTCCGCGGGCGCCCTTGTCATTCCAGTTCCGACGGTGAGATCCCGCCCGGATGAAAATTGCGTTGCAGCAAACAACGAGATGACGGCGACCATCGCGACGGTCGCCAGAATTCCCTTCGCGGTAAACGACATGGCCGGTCCCTTGCCTCCTAGCTGGGTGACCCCCTTCATTAGTCACGCGCGGGAGGTTGTCGGACGAGGCGATCACAGGATCGTGTCTTTGAAGTAATTCTGACAGCAAGCGTGTCGCATCTTGGCAGGGAAATGCATTCGAGCCGAAACGCCTGTCGAACTGAGCGGGCGCCAGCGACCTTTGACCTAGGTCAACGCTCGTCGGTCATGCGAGTGGGACAACGTCGGCTTTCGAGGGAAACAAATCCAGGTGGCGGCGTTCACCGGGCTGCCAGTTAAGGCCCAGCATGACCGGGCGGTCTCCTCCCAAGCCAAAATGACAACCAAAGACGATCATTGATGAGGCCGTCAGCAGCGAAGTCCTTAGCGGCGATCCTGGCTTCAGCAGCAATCTCGGCGCCCTGCTTCGGCGTGGAGTTGACTCGCGTTGCGAGTTGCGCAGGCGGAGACGTATTGGAGATCCGCGGCGATTTGGAGGCGGGCGACTACGTCAAGTTCCGGGCTCATCTCAACGGCGAACGACGGATCGTCGGATTGGTCCTGCATTCGCCCGGCGGTCTGCTTTACGAAGGCTTTCAGATCGGGATGCTCACGCACCAGCGACGGCTATCGACCTTCGTTGCGCAGGAATGCGATTCCGCCTGCGCCTTCATTTTCCTGCTCGGCCGGAAACGATACGTGTCCCGCCAGGCGAAGATCGGCGTTCACGCCGTCGGCAATGACTACGGCGGAGAGGACCGCGGCACCTTTCGGGATACCATTCATTTCGCCAGGCTTTTCATGAAACTGGGCATCCCCAACGGAACCATCGGGAAAATGGTAACGACGCCGCCAGGCAAGATCGCCTTTCTCGACCAGAATGATCTGGCCGCGCTGAAGGTCGTCGAGCGCGACCCCTTTGTACGAAAGGGGGATGGTGGCGGCCGTCCCTGCTATCTCGTTGCCGCGGGCGAGGCGTCGGCGAAAGACTCGGATCGAAAGTCATCCCGGAGGCCGGCCAGTAGCCGGTCCAGCGGGCGCGAAAGTCTGGCCCGGGCCGTTGACGAGCCGGAGAGTCGTTGATTGCCATTTCATCCGGGATCAGCAGGCGTGCAACGTACATGACCATTCAGGTACGTTGATCTACATCAAACATGCCGGGGCGCCGGAATTCAGTCTTTCACGCCGGCGCGCATCACCTTGCATCCGGTCCGATCCCTGAGGATACTTGCACGGCAGGCGTGGTTGTTCAAAATCGACATCGGGATTCGATGGGAAGCAACGAAATGCTCAGGACATGGCTGTATGTCAGCACCAGTACGCTTGGAGCGAATTCGGATGACGAGATCGCCAGCATCTGCAGCGTGGCAGGAAGGCGAAATCCCCAACTTGGACTGACCGGCGCGTTGATATTTTCCGGTGGTCATTTCGCCCAGCTTCTCGAGGGGCCAAGCGGTGCTGTCGAGGCAATGAAGGCCTCGATTTGCAGCGATGACAGGCACAGGGACATTTGTACTCTGCCAATACTTACTCTCGACCAACGAAGATATGGTCGCTGGGCGCTGGCTTACTCGGGGCGGGCCACAGTCATCGACAGCGTTCTGGCACAAGCCGTGCGTGAGCGCGACGCAAATGAACTGCTCAACTACATGAACCGGTTTGCTGTTGACGTCACTTGAGGACCATTTCCAGGAGGCAAGGCGTCCACGCAAGCGAGCTGCAGCGGCCCATGGCGGCTGGCGATGTCATGGTCTCGACAGCGGTCAGGATATCGGTTCAGGCAAATCTTTCCTTGCCAAGCCAACGGCAGAAATAGAGGGTAATGGTCGAGAGCACCATCTTCTCAATCGAACGAAAATGCGGAGAGTCTCTGCGCTCATGAAAGTCGGGTATTTCGGCAGAGTGTGCGTCGTTGCGGCCACGTTCTTCGTCACCTTGCTCAGTGTGGCTGCAGCCGAACCCAAGCGGGTTGTCGTACTTCAATCCTATGGCCAGAATTTTCGCCCCTGGAGCGCCTACGCGAAAGAACTCAGACAGGAGCTGGAGCAGCAGTCATCCTGGGCCCTGGACATCCAGGATTTCTCCGTGATCACCGCGCGCAACCGGGACGAGGACGCCGAAACCCAATTCGCCGCCTATCTCAACGCCCTGTTTGCCAAGCATCCGCCAGACATTATTGTCGCCTTTGGCGCTCCAGCTTCGCAATTTATGCAGCGACGCCGCGCCGGCCTGTTTCCCGGTACACCGATGGTCCTTTCCGCCATAGACCAGCGGCGCGTCAAGGAAGAATCCTTGACGGAGAATGATACGGTCATCGCGGTCCGGCTCAGCATTCCCACGCTATTTGACAATATCCTGCGCCTGCTGCCGGACACCAAAACCATAGCCGTATTTATCGGAAATTCTCCGAACGAGCAGTTCTGGATCGACGAGATGCAGCGAGAGCTGGAACCGCTCCGCGATCGCGTGAAGGTGGTTTTCTACAACGATCTGTCCTTTGACGAGGCGTTGCAGCAAGCGGCCGCGCTGCCACCCCATAGCGCGATATTTTGGACCCAGCCGCAAGTCGATGCAAGCGGCGCGGTCCACGACGGCGATCGAGCCTTGAAGCAGCTGCATCTTGCCGCGAAGGTCCCCATCTTCTCGTTCGACGACGCCTTCTTCGGCGAGCAGATCGTAGGCGGCCCGATGACTTCCGTGTCCGAAGGCGCGCGAAAGACCGCGGCGGTCGTGCTTCGCATATTGGGTGGGGAGAAGCCGTCGGAGATCAGGACGGCGCCGTTGCAGTACGGGCCGGCGAGATACGACTGGCGGGAGCTGCAGCGCTGGGGGATCGACGAGAACAGTCTGCCGGAAAACAGCGAGATCTTGTTTCGCAGCCAGTCCGCTTTGCACACCTACCGATGGCAGATAGCCCTCGTCAGCATTGTCATCCTGCTGCAGGCTGCGCTTATTTCCCGGCTTCTCCACGAGAGGCGCCGCCGCCGATACGCCGAAGTGCAAGCGCGACAGCGAATGGCGGAGCTCGCTCACATCAATCGCTTCTCCACGGCAGGTGAGCTCGTCACCTCGATTGCGCACGAAATCAATCAACCGCTTGGCGCGATCCACACCAACGCCGAAACGCTGGAATTGATGCTGAATTCTCCTTCGGTGAACCTGGCCGAAGTCAGGGAAGTCATCGCCGACATAAGGCGCGACGACGGGCGGGCCAGCGAAGTCATCCGACGTTTGCGTAGCCTGCTTAAGAAAAGTCCGTTCGAGCCCAAGCGTATCGATCTCAACGCAGTCATCCGCGAAACCGTCGGATTTCTGTCCGCGCTGGCGGCTGCACGACAGGTGGAGCTGCGGGCGTCTTCGTCGTCGTCATTGTCATCCTTGCTACCGATCCAGGGTGATCCTGTTCAGCTGCAGCAAGTGCTCTTGAACCTCGCCGTCAATGCCATGGAAGCGATGGCGCAGGTGCCAGCGGCCGCGCGAAAGGTCGTGATATCGACCGCGCAAATCGGCAGCCTTGCGGAGATCACCGTGGCCGATACCGGGCCGGGCATTCCCGCCGATCGGATCAAGGAGATATTCGAGCCGTTCTGTTCGACAAAGGAAAGCGGGATGGGGATGGGACTGTCGATTGCCCGGACCATCGTGGAAGCCCATGGCGGCCGGATATGGGCGGAAAACCCTGCTTCTGGCGGGGCTTCCATTCACATCAAGCTGCCACTTGTCACCTGAGGAGCGAGCACCACCTTACAGCGCTTGACGGCACCCGCGGCGCGGGCTGCCAATGCGCAAGATGATAATTCTGACTGCGGCCGCCACGCTCTTCGCGGGCGCAATGCTCTGGAACGGCAACACCGATGTCCGGCACGGTGTTGTCTCGGTGTCCGAAGCGCGAATTGGCCGACCGCTGACGCCGATGAGCTATGCCGGCGTGGCGCGCCGGACGACGCGTCGCGCCGTCTATGGCACGGCGGCGGCGGCGGCGGCGGCAGCAGCGGCTGGCGCCTATGTCGCAACGAGGCCAGGTTGTGTCCAGGTCACCAATGCCTATGGAGAGGTGATCACACAGTGCTAGCCAGGCGGCTGAGCGCGTTTGTGGTCGTGGCGGCGCGGATCGACCGGTGATCGATTATGCCGGGAAACTGGACCTGTCTGCTACAGGTCCAGTTCGGAGAGTTTGAACCGGTCGAGCAGGACAATCTGACGTTGTGTCTGTCCTTGGAAGCCAAGAAAACCCTTTTGGTGCAGCGTGGATAGCGCGCGGGATACCGTCTCGAGCGTGAGTCCGAGGTAATCCGCTATGTCGCGGCGGCACATTGGCAGCGCCATGACGCCGGCTGCCGTGAGGCGATGATCCATTTCGAGCAGGAAGGCGACCACGCGTTCGAGCGATGTCTTGCGGCCGAGCAGCAACATATGATCCTCGGCATGTTTGAGATTGGCGGCGGTCACACTGAGGAGGTCGCGCGCGATAGTCACATTGTTTTCGGCGACCGTCGTCAGGGTCACACGCTTGACCAGTCGGACGGTCGTATCGACGATCGCCTCGGCGGTGAACCTGTGAAAGCCGCTGTTCTCGAGGCCGAAGATGTCACCGGCGAGATGGAACGCACCAATCTGTCGACGTCCGTCCGATAGAAGCTTGTAGGATCGAGCCGCGCCGTCGATCACCTGATAGACGTATTCCGCGGGCTCGGCCTCACCGAATATCTCGGCGCCGCGGGCGTACTTGAATTCGCTCAAGACGATTTCGGTCTGTGAAAGGCGGCTGAGTTCGCCGAGAAATCGAGGCCTGCTGGAAGGGTTGGTGTTGAGGTTGACAGCCATGGATCATCCCCCCTGTTCGCCAGCACTGGGGTAGACGCTTGACGAAGCTGGCGCACTACACTGCAGCGAGTTCTCCGTTGACCGTTTCTACAACGTGGCCGGGTGTTCAACCATTGGCTGAGTGGACATCGTCCTTTAGGCCAATGTCGGTTATCGGACACAGCCGTCCTGGCCGGGTTGGTGTGCGTCAAGCCTGACCGTTCGGGTATCGGACTTGAATCGTCCTTGACCTACATCAAGCGTCTGGCGACGAAGCCGGCTATCGTCTGCTCCAGCAGGCGAAAGGACAAAGATCATGACGGAAAAGCCCGCTGCTCCGGGCGAAACCTGGTCCGGCATTCTTGCATCCGCTTTCGAATACCTCGTGGATAGCGGGCAGAGTTCACCCGAAGACGAACGGCGGTTTGCGACCGCCATGAAAGTATCGGATATCAACCTCGCCAATTACCGCAGCATGGCGTCCGGCGCGGTCGCGACCCTTCGCGCCGACGCGCGCCGCCGTCAGGCGGCAACAGCGGCGTGATGGCCATGGATACGATCCTGGTCATCAATGCCGGTTCATCAAGTGTCAAGTTCCAGGTGTTCGCGATCAAGGAGGGCGGCCGCCTGGAACGGCAGATCAAGGGGCAGCTCGACGGGATTGGCAGCCGCCCCCGGCTGCGCGCGACGGACGCCGGCGGCGGCAAGCTGACTGACCGCGCTTTTCCGATCGAGAACATTCAGGATGTGCCAGCGGCCTTCCAGGTGGCGCGAGACTGGCTGCGGGACGAGCGCTGCATTACGCCGGTCGGCGTCGGGCATCGTGTCGTCCATGGAGGTCCGGACTACGATCGGCCGGTTCTGGTCGACCATAGCGTCGTAACCCGGCTCGAGCGCTATTCGGCGCTCGCTCCCTTGCACCAGCCGCACAATTTGGCGCCGATGCGCACGCTGCTGACGAATTTTCCGAAGCTGCCGCAGGTCGCGTGTTTCGATACGGCGTTCCATCGCAGTCATGGCGAACTGGCGGATCACTACGCAATCCCGTTGCGCCTGCACGAAGAGGGCGTGCGGCGCTACGGCTTCCACGGGCTTTCCTACGAATATATCGCCAGGACCCTTTCTGCGGTCGCCCCGGATATCGCGTCTGGCCGGGTCATTGTCGCCCATTTGGGCAGCGGGGCATCGATGTGCGCGCTGAGCGGCGGACGCAGCGTAGAAGGCACCATGGGATTTACGGCGCTTGACGGTCTTCCGATGGGCACGCGCCCGGGACAGATTGATCCCGGCGTGATCCTATATCTCGTCGCGGTGAAAGGCCTGTCGGCCGCCGAGGCGCAAGACCTGCTGTACCGCGATTGCGGACTGAAAGGACTATCCGGATTCAGCAATGACATGCGGGAGCTGCTGGACAGCGCTGATCCCAAAGCAAGGTTCGCGGTCGAGTATTTCGTCTACCGCGCCGCGCTGAATGTGGGCATGTTGGCGGCCGCGCTGCAAGGCGTCGATGCCATGGTGTTCACCGCCGGCATCGGCGAAAATTCGGCGGCCATCCGGGCACTCATTGCCGACCGGCTGGGATGGCTCGGGATCACGCTCGATCCAGCCGCAAATGCCCGCCGCTCATTGATCGTTTCGCGCTCTGGGACAACGCCGGTCTACGTCATTCCGACCGATGAGGAACTCATGATCGCACAACACACGCTGGCGCTGCTATCAGCCAGGCGTGGCTCGGCACAGGCGAAAGCGAGAGCGTGACGAATATCCCGGCATTTCCCGAGACCAAGGTCGCTCTCTAGGGGCGCGGATGCGCAAGCGGTCAAATCGCCATTTCCGGTACATGGTCCGGGATTGTGAGCGGCGCCCCGGTGACTGCCATGACTTCGGCGATGTGTATGCCGGGCGCGGTCTCCAGGAGCGTCGCTCTGCCGTTGGGAAACGCGATCACCGCCATGTCCGTCACTACCAGATCGACCGTCCGTGTCGAAGTCAGAGGCAGATCGCATTTGACGACGATCTTGGAGTTGCCCTTCGCCGCATGCTGCATGGCGACGATCACCCGCTTCGCGCCGGTAACGAGATCCATGGCGCCCCCCATGCCGGGCACCATCTTGCCGGGGATCATCCAGTTGGCGAGGTGACCGGCCGCATCCACCTGCAATCCCCCGATCACGGTGACATCGACATGACCGCCTCGAATGAGGCCGAAGGAGGTGGCGCTGTCGAAGGTTGCTGCGCCCGGCAGTGCGCTGATGGGTCTGCCGCCAGCGTCGGTCAGCAGCGGATGCGCCATGCCTTGCTCAGGGATTGGCCCGGTTCCGATCAATCCGTTCTCGGACTGGAAGAATACGTTGATCCCTGCGGGAATGTAGTTCGCGACCAGCGTCGGAATGCCAATGCCGAGATTGACCAGGTCGCCGGGGCGAAGCTCCTGGGCGACGCGGCGGGCGATGATGGTTTGTGCATTCATCGCATCACCCGTTGGTGACGAGGTAATCGACCAGCGGCGCCGGGGTGACGACATGATCGGGCGCTATGACGCCGATTGGAACAATATGTTCGGCCGTGACGATTACCGTGTCCGCGGCCATCGCCATCACTGGATTGAAGTTTCGCGCGGTGAGCGCATAGGAGAGATTGCCGGCGTAGTCGGCGAGAAAGGCATGTATCAGGGCGAAGGTGGCTCGGAGCGCGGTCTCGATCAGATAGGACCGGCCAGCGACCTCGATCCTCAGTTTGCCCTGCTCGACCAGCGTCCCCACGCCGGTCGGGGTCAGCACGCCGCCCAGGCCGCAGCCGCCGGCACGAATGCGCTCGACGAAAGTGCCCTGCGGAATGAGGTCGACGGTTATCTGGTTGCCGAGCATCTGCTGCTGCGCCACGGGATTGAGCCCGATATGGGTCCCGATCATGTGAGATATTTGTGCGCCCTCGAACAATTTCCCGACACCCTTGCCCGGAGTCGCGGCGTCATTGCTGATCAGCGACAGGCCCGACTTCTTCTGCCGGACCAGCTCTTCCAGCAGGCGCTCCGGCGTGCCGACACCCATGAACCCGCCAACCATGATGGTGGCGCCGTCAGGTATCATCGCCACGGCTTCCTCAGCGGAAACTGATTTCATGCGAAATACTCCGGTCGACCTGGGGTCGCACGCCGGAAAGCAGTTTGGAACTTCGGCAGTGCCCTGCCTTGATTTGCGTCAAGGTGATAGCGCCGCTCGGAGGTCGGCAATTGCCTGCCAATCGAAGATGAAGCAATCCAGTGCTGACCCAGGGCTCGCTGCGAAGCCTTCATCCGTGGATCTCGGACCGGGACTTCTGCAACTTGATCCAAATCAAAGCCGGCCCGAACACGACGATCCAGATTGCGGCGAGTTGGCGGCTCGGATGCCGCCGGGATGCCGTGATCGATACCAGGAGCATATGTCCGTCGGAACCGACAACATCGTGCGACAGCGCCGCAAACGCATGGAAATAGTCGCCTTCCTTTTTCTGACCGCGGTGGCGATGCCTGCGCTCAGCATCGCTTTGGTTGGAGGCTACGGGTTTGCGGTCTGGGTCTATCACATCATGGCGGGGCCACCCGGGCCGCCCGCCGCTTTTTGAGCACGAGGAACGCTATCGTGACAGCCAGCAGCATCAATCGCCGCGCGCTTCTCGCCAAGTGCGTGCTCGCCGCTGATCCCGTGGTGACGCCGCCCGGCGGCGAGGTTGCCAGCATCCTGGTACAGGTGCGTCCCGAGCAACTGGATCAGGTCGTGGCCGCGATCGCGGCCATCGCCGGTTGCGAGGTGCATGGTCGCGATCCGCGCGGCAAGCTCGTCATCGTCGTCGAGGCGCTCGACGCAAGCACGCTCGGATCAACGCTCAACAGGATCGCGGTCCTGCCGCACGTCTGCTCCGCTTCGCTGGTTTTTCACGCAATCGACGCCGTCTGACGGGCAGGTGCCGGGAGTTAAACATGGCCCCATCCAAGCTTGACCGCCGACAGATGCTGAAATTGAAGGCCGCGGCCGTCGCCGCCGCTGCAGCAGGCATGCCGGTGCCGGCATTCGCGGCGAACCTGGCGACCGATCCTGAAGCCCGCGAACTCAACTGGGACAAGGCGCCCTGCCGGTTTTGCGGAACGGGATGCAGCGTGATGGTTGCGACCAAGGACAACCGCGTGGTCGCGACACATGGCGACATCAAGGCCGAGGTCAATCGCGGGCTGAATTGCGTGAAGGGCTATTTCCTGTCCAAGATCATGTACGGCCATGATCGGCTGATGCGGCCGATGCTGCGCAAATCCGGCGGCAGATTCGACAAGGACGGCGAGTTTGTGCCGGTTTCCTGGGACGAAGCCTTCGACATCATGGCGGAGAAGTTCAAGGCGGCGCTGAAAAAGCGCGGGCCGAGCGGTGTCGGCATGTTCGGATCCGGGCAATGGACGATCTGGGAGGGTTACGCCGCCTCCAAGCTGTTCAAAGCCGGCTTCCGCTCGAACAACATCGATCCCAATGCACGTCACTGCATGGCGTCGGCCGTCGCCGGCATGATGCGTACGTTCGGCATGGACGAGCCGGCGGGTTGCTATGATGACATCGAGGCGGCCGATGCCTTTGTGCTGTGGGGCTCCAACATGGCCGAGATGCACCCGATCCTCTGGACCCGGGTGACCGACCGTCGACTGTCCGCACCGCACGTTCGGGTCGCGGTGCTCTCGACCTTCGAGCATCGCTCGTTCGACCTCGCCGATATCGGCATGGTGTTCAGCCCGCATTCCGACCTTTTCATACTGAACGCGATCGCCAATCACATCATCAAGACCGGACGAGTGAACAGGGATTTCGTCGCCAAACATACGGTCTTCAGGCGCGGTCAGACCGACATCGGCTACGGCCTGCGGCCCGATCATCCCCAACAGAAGAAGGCGACGGGCGCCGCCAAGGCCAACGACTCGACCGACATGAGCTTTGACGAATTCGCCAGATTCGTCGCCGACTACACTCTGGAAAAGGCGGCGAAGATGTCGGGTGTGCCGCTCAATCGCCTGGAGGCATTGGCGGAACTCTATGCCGATCCGGATATCAAGGTCGTCAGCTTCTGGACCATGGGGTTCAATCAGCACACCCGTGGCGTCTGGTGCAACAATCTTGTCTACAATATCCATCTTCTGACCGGAAAGATCTCCGAGCCGGGCAATAGTCCATTCTCGTTAACAGGTCAGCCTTCGGCTTGCGGCACAGCGCGGGAGGTCGGTACTTTTTCGCATCGTCTGCCCGCCGATATGGTCGTGAACAACAAGGAGCATCGCGACAGGACCGAGGCGATCTGGAAGATGCCGGAGGGCACCATCCCCGAAAAGCCCGGTTACCACGCTGTGCTGCAGAGCCGGATGCTGAAGGATGGCTTGCTCAATGCTTATTGGGTCCAGGTCAACAATAACCTGCAGGCCGGTCCCAACATCAATGAAGAGATCTATCCCGGTTTCCGCAACCCGGACAATTTCATCGTCGTTTCGGATGCCTATCCGACGGTGACCGCGCTTGCCGCCGATCTGATTTTGCCGACGGCGATGTGGGTGGAAAAGGAAGGGGCCTATGGCAACGCCGAGCGGCGCACGCAGTTCTGGCATCAGCTTGTCACGGCGCCGGGGAATCGCGCTCCGATCTGTGGCAACTGCTGGAGTTCTCCAAGCGATTCGCGATGGAGGAGGTATGGCCTGACGAACTGCTGGCAAAGAAGCCGGAATATCGCGGCAAGACCCTGTTCGACATTCTCTACAGGAATGGAGAAGTCGACAAGTTCCCGCTGTCGGACCTCGGCCGCGGCTATGCCAACGATGAATCCAGGGCGTTCGGCTTCTATGTACAGAAGGGACTGTTCGAGGAATACGCCACGTTCGGCCGCGGCCATGGCCATGACCTCGCAGCATTCGACACCTATCACCGCGAGCGTGGATTGCGCTGGCCCGTCATCAACGGAAAAGAGACCAGATGGCGTTTTCGCGAGGGCTCGGACCCCTTCGTGCGGCAGGGCGCCGGTGTGCAGTTCTACGGCCATACCGACGGCAAGGCCCGCATCTTCGCCCTGCCTTACGAACCACCCGCCGAATCGCCCGACAAGGAATATCCCTACTGGCTTTCCACCGGTCGCGTGTTGGAGCATTGGCATTCCGGCACCATGACGCGCCGCGTGCCCGAACTTTATCGGGCGTTTCCCGAAGCGGTCTGTTTCATGCATCCCGATGATGCGCAGGACGCGAAACTGCGGCGTGGCGATGAGGTGAAGGTCATTTCGCGCCGAGGCTTCGTCCGCTTGCGGCTCGAGACACGCGGGCGCGACCGCCCGCCGCGCGGCCTTGTTTTCGTGCCATGGTTCGACGAGTTCAAGCTGATCAACAAGGTGACGCTGGATGCCACCGATCCGATTTCGCTGCAAACCGATTTCAAGAAATGCGCCGTGCGTATCGAGAAGGTCTAGCCGCGATGTTCAGGCAGACGGCAACCATCCTGCTCATCGCCGCGATCGCCGCCGGAACCGCTAGGCTTGCCGCGCAATCGTTGGAGTCCGACCTGCGCGGCTCGACTCCGCTCAATGAGGAGGGGCCGGCGGCGCCGATGACGCCAACGCGCAACACCGCCGAACGGGAGATGCGCAATTATCCGGAACAACCCCCGGTGATCCCGCATGCGATTGATGGTTACCAGATCGATCTGCGAAGCAACAAGTGCCTGTCCTGCCATGCGCGAGCCAGAACCGGCGAATTGCAGGCGCCGATGGTCTCGATCACGCATTTCATGGACCGTGACGGCCAGTTTCTCGCCTCGGTCTCGCCACGGCGATTCTTCTGCACGCAGTGCCATGTGCCGCAGAGTGTGACCGATTTGCCGGTCAGCAACGATTTTGTCGATATCGACACGATCTTGAGCCGCGGGACACCGGGTGGCAAGCGATGAGCGAATTCGATCTGAAAGCCTCGCGGCCGGGTGTGTTCAAGCGAGCCTGGAGCTTCATGCTCGAAATCCTCGATGTGCTGCTTCGGCCCAGTACCGTGTTCGGTCTTGGCGTGCTGGTGCTGGGCGGGTTCATCGCCGGCATCATCTTCTGGGGCGGCTTCAATACCGCGCTGGAAGTGACAAATACCGAGAAATTCTGTACCAGCTGTCACGAGATGCGTGACAACGTCCTTACCGAGCTGAAATCGACCATTCATTTCACCAATCGCTCCGGCGTGCGGGCGACCTGTCCGGATTGTCACGTTCCCCATAATTGGACCGACAAGATCGCGCGCAAGATGCAGGCTTCCCAGGAAGTCTGGGGCAAGCTGTTCGGCTACATCAACACCCGTGAGAAGTTTCTCGACAAGCGCCTCGATCTCGCGCTGCATGAATGGGCGCGCTTCAAGGCAAATGATTCGCTGGAATGTCGCAATTGTCATAGCGCTGACTCGATGGATGTCACCAAGCAATCGCCGCGCGCCGCCGTCGCCCATCAGCGTTTCCTCTTCAATGGCGAAAAGACCTGCATCGACTGCCACAAGGGCATCGCCCATCATCTGCCGGACATGCGCGGTGTTCCGGGCTGGCAATAGCGTGCCGGATTGCCGGCTGGTGGTGATTCCCGGAATCGGGCATTCCATGAACCTGGAACAGCCGGCACTCCATGCCGGGTACTTCGGCGCATGGTTTGGATCGCCCGACCACCACCAACTCATGCGGCGGCAGGCGAGGTCGGGATCGATCGCAGGACCTCGAGCACGCCGGTGATGATGATCTGCACGCCGACGCAGAGCAGAAGAAACGCCGACAGCCGCGTGACGATGCTGGTGCCTTCCTCGCCGAACAGCCGGGCCATGGCGCTCGAGCGTTTGTAGGCGTGATAGATGGTTGCTGTGACGGCGAGGGCGACCAGAAACCAGATGACATTGGTGGAAAACCAGCGATCCAGGTCTCCCGGCCGGTGCGCACCGATGGCAATTGCTGTTGCGATCGTTCCCGGACCTGCGGTGAGGGGAATGGTCAGTGGAAAGAACGCCATCTTCTGGGCGCTGGTAAAATCCGTCGTGGAAGTCGCGTGGCCATCATGGGCCGACGGCGCCGCATGAAGCATGGTCCAGCCGGAAACCGCGACGACGAGACCGCCAGCTATGCGCAAGGCGGGAATCGAGATCCCGAAGAAGTTCAGGATATGGCTGCCGATGAACAGCGAAACCAGCAGCACCCCGAAGGCGTAGGTTGCAACCTGCAGCGCCAGGCGTCCGCGCTCGCGCTCCGACAGGCTGACGGTCTTGTCGAGGAAGACAAACGCCAGCCCGTATGGATTGATGATCGCGAACAGGGCACCGAAGCTGAAAAGAAACTCGGTGACCAGAGGAGATGCGACGGATCCGTTCATTGTGTGTCATTCGCCGCAAGGTGATGCAGACGAAACCGGCCGTCTCGGCGGAGGCCGGCCGCCGCGACCCGGTCGGCCTCGGCGACCGCTAGCGTGCCGGGGTGCCGCCATTGGCGTGCGCGGCCTCATAGGCGTCCCGGTAACCGCGGGCGATGGTCCGCACGCCCCTGCCGATGTCGTCGTAAACGTCGTCCGGAAGGTTCGCCAGCGACACCCGCAGCGACCACTCGGGCGCGTCGAAACCGCCGCCGTTCAGGAGCACGATGCCGTGGGCTTCGGCAAGGCGGAACGCGAGATCGAGGGGATGGATCGTCTTCTTGAGATAATCGACTGCCTTGTCGCCGATATTCTTCCGGGCCCAGAATTCGAAATCGACCAGCGCGTAGTAGGCGTCGTAACTGGGATTGGGCGCCAGCCTGTCGGCGAAGTCCGAGCCCGTCCAGCAGCGACCACAGCCGCTTGTTGACGATTTCCATGCAGGCGGTCTGATAGGCCTTCTGCACGTCCAGCATCTCCGACAGCGAGAACAGGCTCATCATCACCTGCTGTGGCAATGACAGGCCGGCCGTGTGATTGAGCGCGACGTCGCGGCTGTCGGCGACGATCCGGTCGATCAGCTTGATCTTGCGGGGTTCCAGCGTCAGCGGTCCATAGCGCTTGTCGAGGGCCTTCATCGCCGCCTCTGGCAGCTTGGCGATCATCTTGTCGAAGATGTTGTCCTCGTGGATCGCAATGGTGCCGAGCCGCCATCCGGTGCAGCCGAAATACTTGGAATAGGAATAAACGCCAATGGTGTTGTGCGGAAGCTCGCCGAGCAAGGAGCGGAAGCCATGCACGAAAGTGCCATAGACATCATCGGTGAGGATCATCAGGTCGGGACGCTTGGTCTTGACCAGCTTGCTCAGCTTGGCGATCGTCTCGTGGCTCAGTCCCATTCCGGAGGGATTGGCCGGGTTGACGACAAAGAATGCCTTGATCTTCGGATCTTCCAGCTTCTTGATCTCCTCGTCGGTGAACTGGAAGCGGTTTTCCTGCGGCGCCTTGATCTGGACGACCTTGAGATCGTAGTCCTCGAGGTGTGTCATCTCGATGTAGGGCGTGAAGATGGGCGTTCCCAGCGCGATGGTATCGCCAGGCAGCAACAGGCGGTTGGCCTTCAGCGACTTGAACAGGTAGCACATCGCCGCCGTACCGCCCTCGACGGCGTAGATATCGAATTTGCCCGGAGGCCGCGGATCGCCGCACATCGCCCACATCAGATATTCGTGGACGATCTTTTCGTTGTGTACGAGCATCCGATCGGGCACCGGGTAGTTGTCGCCGATGATCGAGTCGACGAGCTCGTGTACGAAGGCGTCAGGATCGAAGTTGAACTTCTTGACCGCGAAGGTCAGCATCTCCTTCAGGAAGCCTGCCCCTGGCATCTCGGCGTGTTTGGTCAGCCAGCCTTCAAGGCGTGCGGCGATGCCGTTCGGCTGGGGCATGCCGCCGATTCCGGCCGGATGGTCCATCACGCGCTTGCATTCCGTGATGGCGAACTGCCCGAGCAGGAAGAATCCCTCGCGCGGCGTAGTGGCGACCCAGTTCGGGTTGCCTCGTCCGGCATTCAGGAACGCCGTTTGCGTCCGCTTTGATGAGCTCTTCGCAAGGTTGATCAGCTCATCCTTGATCTCGAACGGGCTCAAGGCCTCGAATTTTTTCAGGGTCAAGATATCGGCCATGTGACGCTCCGAGCTGTGCAGCGTTGAAAGGAGGGATCGGGTTCGTTGACCCGGGCAACAGCAATGAAAATGATCAATGGCCGGCGATACCCCTTGATCTATCTCAAGACGCAGGCCGCTTGCGTCGCAAGAGCGCTTAGGGCCGACTCCACGATCGCAATGCTGGCTCGGACGATCCCGGTAAGTCGCAAGCTTGTTTGACCTAGATCAACGTGCCGCCGTCGAACCGTAGCTTAAATGCCGCCTGACGCGATTTGACTCGCCGTCGTTTCGAGCCGTCGTCCCGCGCCGACTTCAGGCGCCGAGCGGTTGCCCCGGAGCAGCATGAACAGGTGATTCATGATCAATTGGCTCTTTGACACACTCAAGGCCTATCCCGAAATCGCCATTTTCCTGTCGCTGGCGCTGGGTTACTATTTCGGCTCGTTCACCTACAAAGGGCTGGGCCTTGGCGCAGTCACCGCGACGCTAATCGCCGCGGTCATCATCGGGCAGATCGGGATCACGATCTCGGGACCGCTCAAGCCAACCTTCTTTCTGATGTTCCTGTTTGCCATCGGCTACGGCGTCGGCCCGCAATTCGTGCGCGGGATTGCGCAAGATGGCATCCCGCAGGCCATCTTTGCGGCGGTAGTTTGCGTGTTCTGCCTGGGGTCTGCCTATTTCGGCGCGAGGATCGCCGGCTACGATGTTGGATCGGCGATCGGTTTGTATGCCGGTTCCCAGACAATCTCGGCCTCCATGGGTCTGGCGACCGATGCCATCAATCGCCTTGGCTTGCCGCCGGAGGAAGCCAAGAAGCTGCTCGACGCAATGCCGGTTGCCTACGCGGTCACGTACATTTTTGGAACCATCGGCTCGGCGATCGTTCTGGCCCTGGTCGGTCCGGCGCTGCTCGGCATCGATCTCGAGGCCGCCTGCAAGAAGTACGAGGAGGAGCACGGCGGGACGAAACTGGCGGGCGGCCCGGGCACCGCATGGCATCAGTTCGAGTTGCGCACCTTCCGCGTCCGCGAACGCGGACCGGTGGTGGGCAAGACCGTGCAGCAGGCGGAATCCCTGATCCCCGACCAGCGGGTGTTCATCCAGCGTATCCGGCACGGCGACCAGATCGTCGACGCCACCGCCGAAGCGGTGATTCATGCCGGTGACATCGTGGCCGTGGCGGGACGGCGCGACGTGCTTGTCAGGCTGATCGGCGAGCAGGCGGAGGAGGTCGATGACCGCGAGCTGTTGGCCGTGCCGATCGAAGGTGTCGACGTCTACGTGACCAGCAAGAGCGTGGATGGCGCAACCCTGGAGAAACTGTCCCATGCGCCGCCCGCGCGCGGCGTCTTCCTGCGCAAGATCACGCGCGGTGCCATCGCGACCGAAATTCCCATTCTGCCGGACACCAAGATCAACCGGGGTGACATTCTCACGCTGGTCGGTCGCACAGCGGATGTCGCGGCGGCGACCAAGATGCTGGGCCGGCCGGACCGCGTGACGGATGTCGCCGACGTCGCCTTCATCGGGGCTGCCATTGCGATCGGCGCGCTGGTCGGGGCCTTTGTCTACAAGATTGGAAGCGTCCCGCTGACCCTGTCCACATCCGGTGGCGCGCTGATTTCCGGCTTGTTCTTCGGCTGGCTGCGGTCGGTGAAGCCGACCTTTGGACGCATTCCATCGCCCACGGTCTGGTTCATGAACTCGGTCGGCCTCAACATGTTCATCGCCGTGGTTGGCATCTCCTCTGGACCCGGCTTCGTCGCCGGCTTGCAGAAGCTCGGCTTCAGCCTGTTCCTCTGGGGTGTTGCGGTCACGACAGTACCGTTGATCCTTGCCATGTTCGTGGGCAAGTATGTGTTTCGGTTTCACGATGCGATCGTGCTCGGGTGTTGCTCGGGCGCGCGGACGACGACGGCCTCGCTGGGCATGATCAATGATCGCGCCAAGAGCCAGATCCCGGGATTGGGCTACACCGTCACTTACGCGGTCGGGAACACGCTACTGACCATCTGGGGCATGGTGCTGGTCATGCTGATGACATGACCGGCACAACTGGATGTTGACCTCCCTGCAGCAGTTTCTGGTCCGCTATCCTGAACTCGCGCTCTTCCTGGTGATCGCCGGGGGATACTGGATCGGAAGCTTCAGGATCGGCACGTTCAGCCTTGGCCCCGTCACCGGCGCGCTATTTGCCGGGTTGGCGGTCGGCGACTTCGCCCATGTGCCCGTCTCCAGCATGACGAAATCCTTTCTGTTCTTGCTGTTTCTGTTCGGAGTCGGCTATTCGGTCGGGCCGCAATTCGCACAGGCGATGAAGCGTGGCGGTTTCAAGCCCATGCTGCTGGCCGTTATCGTGTCCATCACCGGCCTCGTCACCGCGATTGTCGTTGCCGACTTGTTGCGGCTGGATCCAGGCTTTGCTGCCGGGCTCCTGTCGGGCGCGCTCAGCCAGAGCGCGGCGATGGGAACGGCGACCGACGCCGTCAACGGACTGCCGATGTCGGAAGCTCAGCGCGCCTTGTTGGTTTCGCACATCGCGGTCGCGGATGCGGTGTGCTACATCTTCGGCTATGCCGGCGTGATCCTGTTTTGCACCCAGATCGCGCCGGCGCTGTTGAAGATCGACCTGCGCACCGAGGCCGCCAAGCTCGAGCAGGCGCTGGGAATGACGCGCGCCAAGCCGGGTCTCGCGTCGGCGTGGCGGAAGTTCGAGTTGCGGGCCTATCGGTTGGATGCGGGGTCGCCGCTCGCCGACCTTACCATCGCGGCGGCGGAGGCCCGCGTGCCGGATCACCGCCTGTTTGTTCATCGGTTGCGTCGTGGCGACCGCGTGCTCGAAGCGGAGCCCGGAATGCGGCTCGCCGCCGGTGACATCATTGCGATCTCTGGTCCTCGCCAGGTCATCGTGGAATGGATCGGACCCCTTGCCGCGGAGGTCGAGGACAGGGAATTGCTCGATATTCCCCTGATCTCCGTCGATATCGCCCTGATCAATCCGAAGCTTGCGGGGACGACGCTGGACAAGGTGTCGCGGGAGGCCTGGACGCGCGGCCTCTATCTGCGCTCGTGGCGCCGCGGCGACCAGGAGATTCCGATTGCCGGCGGCATTGCGTTGCAGCGCGGCGATCTGCTGCGCGTGGTCGGACCTGAAGCGATCGTACAGAACGCGGCCAAAAGCATCGGCGTCATCGTCGCGCCCAGCAATAGCATCGATTTCATTGTGCTGGGGCTTGCGATCTTTTTCGGTGGCGCGGTCGGCGCCCTCGCCAGTTTCACCGTCGGCGGCGTCAAGATCGCGCTCAGCACCAGCGTCGGAACGCTGCTCGCGGGGCTTCTGGTCGGCTATCTTCGTACCCGATGTCCGACGTTTGCCCGGATCCCAGATGGCGCCATCAGCCTGATGACGTCGCTTGGGCTGGCGGCCTTCGTCGGGTTGACCGGCATTCACGCCGGACCGATCTTTCTATCGGCCCTGCAGGAATCAGGCATCGGACTGCTGTTGGGAGGAATGGCCGTGACGCTGCTGCCGCAGGCGGTCGGTTTCTGCTTCGGTCATTTCGTGTTGCGTATGAACCCGATTCTGCTGCTGGGAGCGTTGACCGGCGCTCAGACAGTGACGGCCGCGATGGCTGCGCTCCAGGAACGATCGGGAAGTCCCGTGCCAGTGCTCGGTTATACGCCGGCCTATCCGATATCGAACATCCTGCTGACGACATGGGGCTCGATCATGGTGATCGTCTTCGCCGGTCAGCCCCCCTCGTGAGCCGCATCGCACCCGCGTGGCCCGCTGACCATGGCAAGCGAACCGCCGCGCGCCGGAGGGCGTCGTCCGCCGCGGCGTGACGGCAATTCGATGTCGCCATTGATCCTTGTCAACGGGACGACAGCGGGTACGCGGTCCGATAGGGCAGGTTCGCGATCGTGGACAATGTTGCGATGATGGACGCGGGTTCCGATCCTCTTGACGTATCACGGCCGGATCGTTCGGGCGGAGCCGTCGTGCAGATCGCCATTCGCCTCGGTCTGCTCGCGTGTCTGATCTATTGGTCGTTCGTCCTGCTGCGTCCGTTCATTCCGATCCTGGTTTGGAGCGCGGTGCTATCGGCGGCGCTGTATCCGCCCTATGGCTGGCTCTGCGCCCATCTCGGCCATCGGCCGCGGATGGCTGCCGTCATGACGACCCTGATCGTTCTGGCGGTCTTTCTCGGTCCTGCGACATGGCTCGGCCTTGGCCTGGTCGACGGTCTGCGCAGCATCTCCGACCAGTTGGCGTCCGGAGAACTGGGGATCCCATCGCCGCCCCGCAATATCCGCGACTGGCCAGTGATCGGTGCGCCGTTGTTCGAGATTTGGCAAACGGCATCGATCAATCTCGATGCCGCCTTTCGCCAGGTCGCGCCGCATCTGAAACCGCTGGCCGGCCCGGTTCTGGCGGTCGCCGGCAGTGCCGGCACCGGAATGCTCAAGTTCATCGCCTCGGTGTTGATCGCGGGTTTCCTGCTGCCGGCGGGGCCACGGCATGTTGCGGCCGTAAGGAAAATGCTTGCAAGGATCGTTCCGCCGCGCGGCACGGACTTCCTGACCCTGGCCGGTGCTACCGTTCGAACGGTGGCGCAGGGCGTTATCGGCATCGCCGTGCTGCAATCGCTGCTGGCCGGCATCGGCCTCAAGATTGCGGGCGTGCCTCATGCCGGCGTACTTGCCTTCGCTGTTCTGGTTCTCGGCATTGTACAGATTGGATCGGCGCCGATACTGCTCCCGGTCATCATCTGGACCTGGACCGCGAAGAATAGCGGCGATGCGGTTCTGATTACGATCTACTTGGTCCTGGTCGGCATTTCGGACAACGTCCTCAGGCCGCTGCTGATGGGGCGCGGCCTGTCAACGCCGGTGCCGGTGATCTTCGTCGGCGTCCTCGGTGGAACGCTCGTGCATGGCATCATCGGCCTGTTCGTCGGGCCGATCGTCCTAGCCGTGGCCTGGACATTGTTGATGGCATGGATTGACGAGCAGGAGGCCTGAGACCTGCGGTTGCCGACTGTCAATATGTTGGATTCCCATCTGGCTCGTCTCGTTCGTAATTTGCGCTACGCGATTGTATGCAGTTTTGTTTAAAGACGTCTCCGTCGGGCGTAGGTTGCCCGCCCTTATGGCCCTATAAAATCCGCCGCTGAGGGTTCTTGTCCCGAAACCATATGGCCGGGGCAGGATGGCGAAATGCCGCGGGCTCAGGCACCATTTGCATGCATATTTACTGCGACATACTCGCGTAATAGTCTACTGGCAATAACCCGGTGTTGCTGTCGGCGGTTTTCAGGCCGATCGGTGGATTTATCCTGTTTTGACTCTCGGATCTCCGTGATTTCGGCTCGAGCATTTGGATGAGACATCATTGATACAATCCTTATGACGAGAAAAAATGCATGGATATTGGCAGCTATTCTACGCACAACAAATTCTTGCTCGATTTGCTGGGGAGGCAGACGTGTCGGGTACCATTCACATCGTTGATGATGATGATTCGTTCCGAACGGCGATCGAACGGCGTCTGAGGAAAGCAGGATACGAAGTTGCGACCTATCCGTCGGCGCGGCACTTCCTGCAGCGCCTGCCCGACGAGACTGACCGGGGATGCATTCTCCTGGACGTCCGCATTCCGGAATTGAGCGGTCCCGAGCTGCAGGAGAAACTCGGCAAGCTCGGCTCGACCCTGCCGATCATCTTTCTTTCAGGCTATGCCGACGTTCCGACCACGGTGCGGACCATCAAGGCGGGTGCGGAAGATTTCCTGTCCAAGCCGGTATCTTCCGAGCAGTTGCTGGAAGTTGTCGCGAAAGCGATCGCGCAACAGCAGGTTGCCCGCGATATGAAACGGAAGATCGAAGTGCTGCGCAGCCAGCTCGGCACCCTGACGCCGCGCGAGCGTCAGGTGTTCGACCGGGTCGTGCAGGGCAAGATCAACAAGCAGAGTGCGCAGCAACTGGGCATCAGCGAGCGTACCATCAAGGCTCACCGTCAACGCGTGATGGAAAAGATGAAGGTCCAGTCGCTGGCAGAGTTGGTCTCGATCGCGGAGCGGCTCGGTATCATGCCCGTGAACTGACCCGGGGTGATGGAGAAATTTGTGTGTACTGTCCCAAGGGACAATTGGATTGAACTCGGCAACGTTCTACGCGAGGAAGGGTCCGGGTGACTGACGGCGCGACGCGGCGCTGGGCGCCGCGCGCAGTCGACAGGAGGGACCAGCGATGTTGCCGAAGCGGAAACTCGTGTTCGTGGTCGACGACGATCCCACGATGCTCAGGGGATTGAGCCGGCTGCTGAAGGAACATGGCTACGATGCGGTTCTGTTCTCCTCGGCCGATACGCTGCAGACCCATGACGACCTCGAGCAGGCCGTCTGCGTCGTACTCGATATCAATCTCAGCTGCGAATCGGGTATCGACGTACGCCTTCGCCTGAAGCAGGCGGGCATCGGCTTGCCCGTGATTTTCGTAACGGGCAGGGACAATCACGCGACCCGCATGGCTGCCATCGAGTCCGGTTGTATCGCCTATCTCACCAAGCCGTTTGCGGCCGAAGCGCTGATGGAACCGATCAATCGGGCATCGATCGGCTGCGGCTAGAAGCCGTTGCCGGCCTATTCGTCGATTTCCTGCTGGAACGTCTGCGCCGGGGCTGCTTTGCGAACGGTAGCAAACTGACTGAGCGGAATCTGTGTGACGATCGATTGTACGCTGGAATCGATCACTTCGAGCGCGAGGTCTTGGCCCTGATCCATGTCGAGGACCAATCCGGGATCGGCGCGGTTGCCGGCGATACAGGTGTTGGTCATGCACCAGACGTAGGGAACATCGTAGCTGCGGCCCTTGTCGACCGTCAGTTTGACGCCTGCTTGCAGGTACAGCCCGACCGGCAGGAAAAGCTGCAGCCGGGCGTTGCTTTCGCCTTCGCGCTCGACCAGATCGGCGCGCACGGCCAATTGGCCGGTAGGGAAGGTGCCGCTGATGCTGGTGCGGCAGACGATCGCGGCACCTGGAGTCTTGAAGCAGACCTTCTTCCACTCGCCATATCGGATCGCGCGCACCAGGTCGCGTTGACCGCGTGAAGTCATTTCCTGTTCGCGCTGCTCGCTCGCCTGTGAACTGGCCGGGTCCGCACCGAGGCAGCCCAGCAACGTCATGGTCAAAAAGAGGGTCGACAGGTTCAAGTTGGTATTGCGCCCGCGCATGTCGAGCACTCCTAGCGGTGCTTGTCGAGGAACTGGCCGACCAGCGGCGACCATTGCGGTATGGAGTTGGCGGAATCGATGAAGAAGTGGCCGTCGCTCCCGAAGGGCGGCATCAAATGGTACTCGGCGTTGCCGCCGGCTCCGGTGTAGGCCGCATGCATCTGCCGCGACAGGGCCGGCCCGAAATAGGTGTCATTCTCGATATAGATCCACAACATCGGGACGCGCGCGGTGCGCCCGAATTCGGCCGTCGCCGCAACGAGCTTGTCGGGCGCGCAGTTATTGTTCGGCTTGCCGCCGACCCGGCCGCCACGTCCTGCCGCAAAGGTGATTATCGCCTTCACCTGAGGGAGATTCAGGCTGGACAAAGCGATCGCGGCCCAACCGCCTGCGGACTGGCCGATCACGATTGCGCTGTCGGGTACGGCGGATTTCTGTTCGGTCATGTAGTCGATGATCCATTTGTCGAATGCCGCGACTGCCAATCCAGCATCCCTGAAATTGGGATTGTCGCAGCCGCCGATCTTGGAATAAAAAATGGAGAACAATCCATGCTCAGGCGCGTCGAGGGCGCCAGCGCCATATCCGGAACCTGCGGGCGCTACCACGAGATAGCCGCGACGCGCGAACCAGATAGCGGCATCTCGGAACTCGACCAGTGGGAAGAAGCTGCGCTCGCGTGCGTCGAGGGAGACGCCATGATTCATCACGGCCAGAGGGAACGGTCCGGCGCCGACTGGATGAACCACATAGGCAATCGAGGGAAGGGTGAGGGGAAGAGCCCAGATTTCCTCCTGGATAGGCGGAAACGCTGGGTTGTCGGCGCCATGGCAGGCGCCGGATCCCAGCAGGGCGGTCAACAACGCGAGAGACGAGCACAGGGTTCTGAACATCGCATTCGTCGCAGTCGGCGTAGGGCGAGGGCCAAGGTCGTTGAACCCGCGAGGCGGCGCTTGATCCAGATCAACATGGCCGGCCACGACGGCACGATTTCTCTTTAGCTTGCGTTCCCCGACTGACGGACCCCGGCAGTGTCGATTTCGCAGGTTGCCGCCGCAACATTCCCGCGCGAGGAAGCGCTGCAGATTGCGGCTCTGCTGGCCTTCACCGGCGGATATCTGGAGGCCTATACCTGGATCGTCCACCACGTTTTTGCGAACGCGCAGAGCGCAAATCTGGTCTTCCTGTGGGTCTACATGACCGGCGGAGAATGGCTGAAGGCAGCGCGCTATGTACCTCCCCTTCTGGCCTTCATCGTCGGCGTGATCGCAGCCTGCGGGCTGCGGCGATTTGTGCCGGAGCGGGCCACGCGGATCAGCCTCATTCTGGAGATCGTCTTCCTGTTCATCGTCGCTCTCATTCACAATCGCCTTCCTGGCATTGCAGGCACGCTGGGTCTCTCGCTGGTGGCGGCTTTTCAGACCGTGAGCTTTCCGCGCGTCGAAGGGATTACCTACAATTCGGTGATGGTGACGAGTAACTTCCGCCAGACCATCGAGGGTCTGTTTGCTGCGTTCGCCGGTAGCACTGAAGCGAGGCCGTTCCATCGGCCCTATCTGTTCGGCGCGATGTGTGTTGCCTTCGGCACCGGCGCCGCCATCGGGGCGATCTTGACCGAGCTCAGCCGGGACTACAGCCTCGTCGTTCCGGTGGTGCTGCTGGTGGTGGTGTTTGCGCAGTGCGAGCTGGCGGGCAAAGCGCGCGGCGATTGGCTGTCCAAGGCTTGATTTGGATCAAGACGCCGACGTCCCGCCGCCGGCTAATCAGTCGCCAGGATCGCCGCATGTTCGGGAGGCTTCCATGGCACAAACGAAGACGGATGGACGTCGGATCGACCAGTTCTTCTCCGGGCCCGGCGCGCGGGCGGACGAATGGCGGCGCCTGGTCGACGCGGCCAAGGCTTGGGCTGGCGGATCGGCGGATCGCGCCAGCTTCGAGGCGCCGCTATCCCAGCTTGCGATTACGGAACAATATCACGGCTATCCCGGTCCGCGGCTGATGGCTGGGTTGAAGGAGCGCGCGGCGGCAGATGACGCCGCCGGTTCACTGGCCCTCGCGATGCGGATAACTCAATCGTTGCAGACCCGTTCCTTCCGCCAGCATGGCGGCGATTGGGATGTGCACGCGGACAATGAGGCCGAAATCCCGGACCTGGTGCCGCCTGGATTTGGCGAGACGACCGCGCGACGGCCGTACTTCGAGACGCTCGTCGTTACCGGCGTTCCCGCGTCGAACTGGCCGGCCCTTGGCGCCGAGTGGCGCAAGCTGCGCCGGCCGGCCGACGCTTTCATCTATGAACCGATATTCGTCGGCAGCTTCGAAGACGCGTTTTGCGCTGCGATGCTCAACACTGATCTTGGCGCCGTCATTGTCAATGAAGGGTTTGCGCTGCGTTCGCGGCATGACGCTCCGGTGTTGCGGGCTCTGATGGCCTCGATGGATCAGAAGGAGTCATCGGGTTCGGCGCTGGCGTTGGCAAAGGTGTTGAAGCGAATCCGACCAGAGCTCGACATCTACCTGGTCTCGAACCAGAATGTAGAGGAACTCGCCGGTAACCCCGAGGCCAATGTCGTACGCCGGATCTTCTATTCGGTGGAAGAGCTGCTCGAACTGCACCTTGCCATCCTCGAAGGCGTGCAGGATCGATACGAGACGCCGTTCTTCGACAATTTGAAGAAATACGCCCAGCGCCCGATCGGCACATTCCACGCGCTGCCGATCGCCCGTGGCAAGTCTGTCTTCAAGTCCGACTGGATCCGCGACATGGGCGAGTTCTACGGTCCGAACCTGTTTCTGGCCGAAAGCAGCGCGACCACCGGGGGTCTCGACAGTCTTCTCGAGCCCACCGGAAACATCAAGAAGGCGCAGGAGAAAGCGGCGCGCGCCTTTGGCGGCGACCTGGTCTTCTTCGTCACCAACGGTACGTCGACGTCGAACAAGATGGCCGTCCAGGCGCTGATGGCACCCGGAGACATCGCCATCGTCGACCGCAACTGCCACAAGTCTCACCACTACGGCATGGTGCTGTCAGGGGCGCAGCCGCTCTACGTCGAAGCGTTTCCAATGACGGAATATTCGATGTACGGCGCGGTGCCCCTCAAGACCATCAAGCAGGCCTTGTTGAATCTCAGGTCCGAGGGCCGGCTGATCCGGCTCCGAATGCTGGACCTCACCAACTGCACCTTCGACGGGCATGTCTACGATACCCGCCGGGTGATGGAAGAATGCCTCGCCATCAAGCCCGACCTCATCTTCCTGTGGGATGAAGCCTGGTTCGCCTTCGCCCGCTTTTCCCCATTCCTGCGCCCGCGCACGGCGATGGGCGCTGCCGAGGACATCGAGCGTTGGATGCACGACCCGGATTCGGCCGAGGCCTATGAAAAGCAGCGCGCGTGGCTCGGCGACGATCCATCCGACGAGGTTCTGCTCAATACCCGGCTGATACCGGACCCCCGCAAGATCCGGCTGCGCGTCTATCAGACCAATTCCACCCATAAGTCGATGTCGGCGATCCGTCAGGGTTCGATGCTGATCGTGAGAGACGTCGACTTCCACACGGTCGAAGCGCAGTTCAAGGAAGCCGTGTTCACCCACGCCTCGACCAGCCCCAATCAGCAGCTCATCGCCGGCCTGGACGTGGCGCGCAGGCAGATGGAGCTGGAGGGCTACGGCCTGGTCGCAAATGCGATCGAGATCGCCTTTGCGATCCGCAAAGCGGTCGCCGCCAATCAGCTGATCTCGAAATATTTCAGCGTACTCGGTGCTGACAAGATGGTTCCCGCCGAGTACCGCAACAGCGGGTTCACCGACTATCTTGCGCCGGACGTCAACTGGGGTCGGGTTCTGCAAAGTCTCAAAGAGGACGAGTTCTGCCTGGACCCGACCCGCCTCACTCTCGTCTGCGGGACGGCTGGATTCGATGGCACGCAGTTCAAGGGCCTGCTCGCCATGCGCTACGGCATCCAGGTCAACAAGACCTCGCGCAACTCGGTGTTAATCCAGTCCAACATCAACAACACCCGCAGCGACGTCGCCCACCTGATACGTGTGTTCGCCGAGATCGCCGGCGAGATCGAGCGCGATCTGGCGCAGGGCGGTATCGCTGCCATCAAAGCCTTCGATGCGCGGGTGAGGACCCTGATGACCGATGTGCCCGATCTGCCGAATTTCTCGCGCTTCCATGACGGGTTCCGCGGCAATTCCGGCGACAAGACCAATGAAGGCGATATCCGCAGCGGCTTTTTCGCAGCCTATGATGCTTCAGGCTGCGAATATCTCCGCCTCAACGACGCCGAGATCGACCGCCGGCTGAAGAACGGCCCTGATCTCGTCTCCGCGAACTTCGTTATTCCGTACCCGCCGGGTTTCCCGATCATGGTGCCCGGGCAGGTCATCACCCAGGAAACGATAGATTTCATGCGCAAGCTCGATGTGAAGGAGATTCACGGTTACAACGCCGTGCAGGGACTGAAACTGGTGCGGCCAGAGGCACTGGCGAAGTTTGGCGACCGCCATCCGCCGGCGTCTTTCCGTCCGGCCGCTGAATAGGTTCGGCGCATGGCCATGAAACGCGCTCGCTGGATCACCGCCGCGGCCCTGATCGTCACGACCGGTCTTGCCACGCCGTCGCAGGCGATGATGGGAACTGTCCGCGTAACCATTGCAAAGGCAGCCTTGGTGGTAGGAGCCGGAGCTGGTCGCGGCACCCTGACCCTGGAGCACCGGAAATATCCGTTCACGGTGCAGGGACTGAGCCTTGGCGTTGGAGGCGGCGTCTCCGTCACCAGGCTGGTCGGACGGGCCGACTACATCGACAAACTCGAGGATTTCGCCGGTTACTACTCGGTGGTAGGCGGGGGCGCTTCATTCGCCGGCGGCGTCGGCGGCGTTCAGCTCAAGAATGACAAGGGTGTCATCATCACCTTGCAGGGCGCCAAGGCGGGCTTCGAGTTTGTCGCCAATATCAGCTCGGTCGTGATCATGCTGGATCAATCCCGTTCGACCCCCGACTAATGAGCATGGAGAAGCAGATATGAGAAAGCACTTGCAAGTTCTTGGCCTTGCCGCCGCGATGTTGGTTGGCTGGAGTATGACGTCGCCGTCGATGGCGGATACCGGAACGGTCCGTGTGGTCTTCACCAAGGGTGGCTTCATTGTCGGCGTCGGGGGAGGCAACGGCGTGCTGTATTTCCACGGCCGACGCTACCCGTTCCGGGTAAGCGGGATGAGCGTGGGCTTCACCATCGGCGCCTCGACGACACATATGACCGGGCATGCCCTGCATCTGCGCAGCGCCAACGACATCCAGGGTACCTACAGCGCGATCGGCGCAGGAGGCGCGCTCGCCGCGGGAGCCGGAGGCGTTCAACTGCAAAACAGCCAGACCGGTGCGGTTCTGCAATTGGCAGGCGGCAAGGTTGGGGTCGAGCTTTCGGCGGCGGTCGGCGGCGTCACGGTCACGCTCCAGTAGCGAGGCCCGCTCAGTATTTCACCGCAACGAATTTCACCCCGCGCAGGCTCTTCTGATCGTTGTAGCGGCCCGTGTCGGACCGCTTCGGCAAGTCGACCGGTGCGCGGGACAGCTTCTTGTGCGGAATCGTGCGCAGAATATGCGCGATGCAGTTCAATCGAGCGCGGCGCTTGTCGTCGGAACGGATCAGGTTCCAGGGCGCGTGTCTTAAATCGGTCGCCTTGAACATCAGGTCGCGGGCGCGCGAATAGTCATACCAGCGACGGTAGGATTCGGTGTCCATCGGGCTCAGCTTCCATTGCCGCAGGGGATCATCGATCCGGGCGCGAAAACGGCGCTCCTGTTCTTCCATGCCGACCTCGAGCCAGACTTTGATCAGGATGATCCCGGCGTCGACGATGTATTTCTCCATCTGAGGGCAGAGCGCCAGGAAGCGCTTGTGCTCCGCCGCGTCGACAAAGCCCCTGCCCGAACCGGTTCCCTTCATTCGACACGACGTAGGCAGCTTCGACGGGACCCTCCTTGATCCAGATCAAGCATCGCAGGCCCTGAAGCCGCACTCTCCTGGTACTGCAAAAAGACCGGCTTCCGGCGCGGAGGAGACCTTCCTTGACCGATCAGCTTCATCCGATGGTCCCGCATCACCTGCCGTTCTACATGGCAAAGCCGGGAGAAACGGATGTGCTCATGATCGTGATGGGCGTCTTCCTGATCGTAGTGGTCCTTTGTGTCGGCAACATCTACCTGCATCTGCACTCCCTTCCGGAGCGGATGGCGCACAAGGGACAAAAACTGCAGTTCGAGGTCGTTGCGGTGCTCGGACTGATTTCGCTCTTCACCCATATGCACATCTTCTGGATCGCCGGGCTACTGCTCGCGCTGATCGATCTGCCTGATTTCAGTACGCCTTTGGCGCGCATCGCCGGATCGGTGGAGAAGATCGCGGATGGCGAGGATGGCCACGCTGGGCTTGATGCGGATGACCCGGTGGTTCCGGGATCCGCTTCGTCGCAGGGGCGGCCCGCGCCCGATGGATCAAGGCCAGTCAACGTAAAGGAGCTGCGCGACCATGTTTGAGCTGCTGCTCTGCTCTCTGTTCACTCTCTTGCCGGACTACGCCTATCGCCGCTACGTCCAGGGCAAGCAGATCGGAAAAGAGATCACGCTGTTCACGATGTGGTACGAGCTGCGCTGGGGCATCACCGGATGCGTGATGCTGACCGTGTTGCTGATTACCATGATTTTCTACTTTCACCCGTCCACGACATCGGCGGCACTGTTCTTCCGCACTGTGCCGGTCGCGCCCGAAGTGCCGGGACGTGTCGACGAGGTAAGGGTCGATTTCAGTGCGCCCGTCAAGAGGGGTGACGTCCTGTTCACGCTCGACAGCTCGAAGCAGCGGGCCGCCGTCGAGACCGCGAAACGGAAGATCGCGCAGGTTGACGCGCAGCTCGTCAATGCCAAGGTCGATATCGTCAAGGCGGAAGCCCAGTTGCAACAGGCGAATAGTGACTACAGGCAGGCCAAGGACGAACTCGATGTGAAGAGTGATCTGCAGCGGCGCAATCCGGGTATCGTGCCGCAGCGTGACATTGAAAAACTGCAGGTGCTGGTCGATGGCCGGCAGGCCGCCATCGACGCCGCGTCCGCCAGCAGGCAGTCAGCCGAGGTCCAGGTCTCGACCCTGCTGCCGGCATCGAGGGCGAGCGCCGAGGCGGAGCTGTCGGAGGCCGAGGTCGATGTCGACAAGACGATCATCCGGGCGGGCGTCGACGGCAGGGTCGAGCAGTTCTTTCTGCGCCCCGGCGACATCGTAAACCCGCTGATACGACCGGCCGGCGTGTTGATTCCGGCAGGCGCAGGACAGCGCGGGCTGCAGGCTGGATTTGGACAGATCGAAGCCCAGGTGTTGAAGCCGGGAATGGTCGCGGAAGCGGCCTGCAATTCGTTGCCATGGACCATCATCCCCATGGTCATCACGAGCGTGCAGGACTACGTCGCCGCAGGCCAGTTTCGCGGCGGCGAGCAATTGATCGATGCGAGTGCGGCGAAACCCGGGACCATCCTTGCATTCCTCGAACCGATGGAACGGAACGGTCTGGCCGATGTCACGGCGGGCAGCTCGTGTATCGTCAACGCCTATACCAGCAATCACGAGGTCATTGCGTCCAAGGAAACGGGCGCATTCAAGGGCTTCGTGCTGCACGCCATCGATGCCGTTGGCCTGGTGCACGCGCTGCTGTTGCGAATCCAGGCGCTGCTTCTGCCAATCAAGACACTGGTGTTTAGTGGTCACTGAACGATTGAACCGCGAGGAGCCAGACATGACCGGCGTTCGATATGGATGGCTGTGCATCGCGATCTCGGTGGCTCTTGCCATGCCCGGTCATGCGTCAGCCGTTCAGCTCGCCGGCGCCTGGGCGTCCGAGGCCGACCAATGTGACAAGGTATTTGCGCGGCGCGGGCGCGCCGGGCAGATCGGCTTCGCGGAATTCTCCGGCGTTCACGGCGGCGGCTTCATCATTGATGCCGACCAGCTCAAGGGCAAGTTCGCCAAATGCAGAATCAAGGCGCGCAGGGAAGACGGGCAGGGCCTCAACCTGATCGCCGCCTGCACAACCGACATCATGCTTTCGAACGTGCAGTTCGTGTTGAAGGTGATAGATGACGACACGATCGCCCGAACGTTTCCCGGCATGGAAGACATGGAGGTGAAGTATCACCGCTGCCGACTGTGATCGAGGGTTCGGCGGCCGCCGCCATTGACTCTTGATTTTTCTCAAGGCCCGGCGCTCGCGCATATGTTGCCATGCACCCGCCATCTCCGAAGGGGAAGCCTCATGCCGTTCTGCAAGAGCCTGCTGCTGGCGCTGATCATCCTGGCTGGCGACGTGGCTGGCGACGTGGCCGGGGTGACCGCGCAACAATCTCCCACAGCGCGGTCGGCTTCCTCGACGGAAAGCGACCAGGCACTGCTCAAGCCGGAGCAGCTCGAGGCGCTGGTGGCGCCGATTGCGCTCTATCCCGATGCGCTTCTTGCCAACATGTTGGCGGCGGCGACCTATCCGCTCGAGGTCGTGGAAGCTGACCGTTGGATCAAGGAGAACAAGGTCAAGGGCGATGCGCTCAAGGCCGCGGTCGACAAGAGAGCCTGGGACGACAGCGTCAAGGCGCTGACCGCGACACCTTCGGTGCTCGGCATGATGAGCGACAAGCTTGACTGGACCAAGGGTCTCGGTGACGCCATGCTGGCTCAACAGGCCGATCTGATGGATGCGATCCAACGGTTGCGGGAAAAGGCGCGCAGCAACAACAAGCTGACCTCGACCAAACAGCAGAAGGTGACGGTCCAGCGGCAGGAAGACAAGCAGGTCATCGTGATCGAGCCGACCGATCCGAACGATCTGTATGTTCCCTACTATGAGCCCGCCGCCGTCTACGGGCCGTGGCCCTACGCGGACTATCCGCCGTATTATTTCGGTTACCCGTCCTATATCGGCGCCGGTGTGGTTGCAGCGGGGATTGCCTTTGGCACGGCATGGGCGATCGCGCGCTGGGGCAACTACTGGAGCGGCGGGTGCAATTGGGGTAGTCGCAACGTCTACGTCAATCACCGCGCCAACGGGACCTGGCAGCACAATGCAGCGCATCGCCAGGGCGTCCGTTACAGCAACGCGAACGTGCAGCAACGTTTCGGAAATAACAACCTCCGCGCTGGCGTCAGCGACCGCATGGATTTCCGCGGAAAGGGTGGCCAGCAGGTGCTCAACCCAGGCAACAAGCGTGCGGACGGCCCTCGAGCCGGTAATGTCGGGGATCGCGGAGGCGATCGGGCGGGCAGCCAGCGCGATGGTGCAGGTGACCGTGCCGGCAATCGCGGCGACCGACGCGGTGGCAGCCGCGCCGGTTCAACGGATCGTCGTGGCGGCGGCGCGGCGAGCCGGGGCGGGCGATCCAACGGTGTTTCCGCGGCAAATCGTCCACGCGGTGGAGGTCTGAATGTAACCTCCGGCCGGGCAGCCAGTGCGGCGTCCGCGCGGGGTCGAGCCAGTCTCGGCAGTGCCGGAGGGGCTCAATTCCGTGGTGGTGGCGCTGGCTTCCACGGCGGAGGCGGCTTCCGCGGCGGTGGCGGCGGTGGATTCCGCGGCGGCGGTGGGGGGCGACGCTCTGATCTGCTCCTGAAGCACGACATTGTCCTGCTCGGCCGCCTGGCCAACGGTCTCGGCTTTTATCGTTTCAGCTATATCGGCAGCCATAAGCCCTTTGTGGGCGTGATAGCGCAGGAGGTGCAAGGCGTCATGCCGAATGCCGTGGTGCGCGGCAGCGACGGGTACTTGCGGGTCGATTACGACAAGCTTGGACTCACCTTCCGCACCTATCGCGACTGGCTGGCACACGGGGCGGAGATCCCCCTGGAGATATCGCCATGACCACTTGGACCTCAGTGCGTCGTGCTGCGGCGGGCACCCTTGCTGCCATCATGGCTTCGGCGTTGATGAGTTCGGCCTGTCCGGCCCAGCAGTCATTTTCCTCCCCCGATGCCGCCGCAGATGCATTGGCCGCGGCGGTCAAGAATGGAACCAAGCGGCAGCTCCTCAAGGTGCTTGGCAATGCCGCCGAGGAAATCATTGACTCGGGTGACGACGTCGCCGATGCGCGGACACGAAACGCATTTATCTCCACCTATGATGCGAGGCACTCGATCCAGGCGGGGGGGAACAAGAAAGCCACACTGATCCTGGGCACAGAGGATTTTCAGTTTCCGATACCCCTGGTCAACAGAACCGGAGGCTGGGAATTCGACGCCAGTGCGGGCCGCCTCGAGATCTTGTATCGCCGCATCGGTCGTAACGAGCTGGACGCGATCCAGACGTGCCTCGCCTTTGTGGATGCCCAGAAAGAGTATGCCGAGAAGGACCATGGCGACGGGGTCGGCGTATATGCCCAGCGCATTGTCAGCAGCGCTGGCAAAAAGGATGGCCTGTTCTGGCGCGACGACGCCGACCCTAGTCCGCTCGGCGAATTGGCCGCGCAAGCCTCCGCCGAAGGTTATCGGCTCGAAAAGAACGGCACGCCATACCACGGCTATTATTTCCGCGTACTGAAGGGGCAAGGACCTGACGCGCCGGGTGGAGCACTCTATTACGTGGTGAGAGGCAAGATGATCGGCGGCTTCGCCCTGCTCGCCTATCCTGCGGATTACGGCAATTCGGGAGTCATGAGCTTTGTGGTCAATCACGCCGGCACGGTCTACCAGAAGGATCTCGGACGGCGAACCTACATCTTTGCCAAGTATACCACTTTGTTTGATCCCGATCAGACCTGGAAAAAGGTCGACACTGCCAACCTGAATGAGAAATAGCCGGTCTCCCCATCTATGGCTCCGACGTCACTTGCTGAGCGGGCCTGGAGTCGATCCGGTGGAAAGCTGAATCGAACGTCCCATGATCACAATTCCCGAAATTGCCGCGCAAGCTCTTGGTGAATTCCTTTCTCGGGAAATCGGGGGCCGATTCCGCTCTTCCGACTTCGACCTGACCAAACTGTTGCCCTTTGCCGCCAGGCTAAGCTTGGAATGCATCGGCAATAGCGATGCGCTTTACCACAATATCGAACACACGATGCTGGTTACGCTGGTGGGGCACGACATTCTGGCTGGACGTGCATTGCAGCGCACGACTACGGCCAATGACTATGCCAACTTCATCACGGCCTGCCTTGCCCATGACATCGGATATGTGAGAGGCATTCTCCAAGGAGATGGCGAGCGCGCGTATGTTGCGGATCTTGCAGGGCGAACGATCGAATTGCCAATTGGATCTTCCGATGCCGCACTCGCGCCCTATCATGTCGATCGTTCAAAGCTATTCGTCATCGAGCGGTTCGATGCCGTGGAAGAAGTCGATGCGAGCCGGATTGCCCGGGCCATCGAGTACACCCGGTTTCCCTACGCCGCGGCGTCAAACGCAGACATCGACGATCTCAACGAGGAGGAGGGATTATTGCTGCGCGGAGCGGACCTGATCGGCCAGCTCGGTGATCCAAACTACATGAGGAAGGCCAATGCGCTGTTTCATGAATTTGAGGAAATCGGACTCAACAAAAAACTGGGCTATGGCACCCCCGCCGACATCGTCTACAAATTTCCGCAGTTCTATTGGACCAACGTTGCACCGCAGATCCAGCTGGCTGTCCGCTATCTTAACGTGACCTCCAGAGGGCGCCAATGGCTGGCAAATCTGCACAGCAATGTCTTCCGGGCTGAACGCGACGTAAATCTGTCAGGGCCTCAGAGATAGACGGGACGGGGACTGGCGTTTCATCCTTTCGTCCAGATCCGCGCCCTGAATGCTGGAAACACGTCCCATCGCGACGAGGGACATTGGAAAGACCATGGGCACCGTCAAATCGACGACTCGAACCGGCATCTGCTGCCGATCATCGTTGCGGAGGTCCGGCTGCGGATGTCATGCAGATAGTCATTGATCGAAATCAACACCGCGGTGTCTGCGTGGGACGCCTCGCGCCAAGCGTCATTGATGAAGGCTGTGGATCGTAGAGCAACAATTGATCAAACTGAAATGTCGATCGTCCGACGCCTATGGTTCGTGACCTATCACCGGCCCGAGCGCTCCCGGTCGCAGCGGTACCTCCGATTGTCCGAGACCTTCGCAAATGAGTCTGAAGCCAAGGCATTTGCAAGGAGGCTGTTTGATGATGGCTACAGCATCACGGCTGGCACCATCAATCCGCATGTGCCGAAGCGGTTCATCGGGTCCCGCCAAGCCGCAGACTGGCTGGACGAACCTGGTACGGCGGGCTAGGCCGTCTCGCCTGGACGCGCTATTCTCCATTCAACTTGCATGATCTCGGCGGCAACCGGCAGGTAGTTCGTGGACCTCGATCCCTCACATGTCATCCCCGTTGGGCCGGTCCCCTTTGAGCGCGGTCTGCCTCACTTTGCGCGCGGTATCACCAGGGGAAGGCCCAGGATCGTTGCGATCGGTTCGTCGACGACGGCGGGCGAAGGCAACATCAGGCCTTATCCAGACCGGCTGCTTTCGCTTCTGCAGATCCCTTATCCGAACGCCAGGATTGCCATGATCAACGCGGGCATTGGCGGTCAGGAAGCGCCGATCGAGCTCGATCGTTTCGACACCGATGTCATCGCCGAGAAGCCCGATCTCGTCATTTGGCAGGTGGGAACAAATGCAGTTTGGCAAAGCTCGAACGTGAAGCCGCCGCCTCCCACATTCGACGAAACCATCAACGCCATTCGTGACGGACTCGTCAAGCTGCGCAATGAAACGCAGGCCGACGTGATCCTGATGGACCTCCAATATCTACCGGCCGTTCTGACGCCTGCCAAGAAGGGCAAGGCGATCGCGATGGTGAAAGCGATCAGCGGGTTGGCGGCAGATGCCGAAGGTGTGAATGTGTTCCGCCGCTTTGCGTTTATGGAAGCCCTGCACGAGGTCGAGGGAATTTCGTTCGACCGGATGGTCGACCCGGGGGACGATACCAGACTGCACCAAAGTGATTGGGTGACGGATCGTGTGACGAAGGCGCTGAAGGCCGCAATCATCGACGGCGTCGACAAGGCTTGGTCATCGGCCGCGAATGCCGGCGGCTCGACAAGCTCGTCCTAGAACAGGGCAGAGCGTACCGCAGCACAGAGAGTCGTCCAGATCGCCGGAAGCGGTGGCGCCAGGATGGGCAGCCGTGCCGGCCTCGGAGGCGGTCTGATGCCGCTCCATGGCCTCTCGGCCAAACTCGCGGTTGAGATCGACCGGGAACGTGAAGTTCTGGTTGATCTGTGTGCCCGGCTGGTCGCCGAACCCAGCATGAATCCTCCGGGAAGAACGGCCGACGTTGCGGTCGTCCTGCAACAATTCCTCTCCGAATACGGCGTCGTCAGCGAGCGGATCGCGGTCGACGAGGAGGCGGCGAACGTGGTGGCCTCGCTGGAGGGAGGGCGCGCCGGCAGGCATGTGGTGTTCAACGCTCACATGGACACCATGCAGGCCGGAGACGAGAGCGCATGGTCCGTGCCGCCCCTCGCTCTCACGCGAAAGGACGGTCGCCTGTACGGGCTCGGCATGGGGAATCTCAAGGGCGGACTTGCGGCAATGGCATTGGCCACGGTGGTGCTGGCGCGTCATCGGGACGTTCTTCCGGGCCGATTGAGCTTCACTGCCGTGTGCGACGAGGTCATGTTCGGCACGCGTGGAACCGAACACCTTCTCGAGGTCCGTCCGGATCTGGCCGGCGACTTCATGATCAGCGCCGAGGGGCCGGGATTCATGGATCTCGCGATCGCTGAAAAGGGATTGCTCTGGGTCGATGTCCAGGCTGACGGGGCCGCGGGTCATTCGTCGCGGGCGCTTCGCGGCGAAACGGCGGTGAGCCAACTCGCGCGCTTCATCTCGGAAGCGGATGCCTTGAACGACAGCTACGCCACGCTCCCGCCCGGTCTGGAAGAGGTGTCTGGCGGAGAGGGAAACTTCGGCGTCAGGTTGTCTGTAAGTGCCGGTGTCATCGAGGCAGGTCCCGTGAGAAGCCTGATCCCGCCACAGGCCAGAGCGCACTTCGACATTCGTATACCGCCGGGAATCACCATCCCTGATGTCAAACGCTCGCTGGAAGCATTGGCTGCCCAAAACCCGAAGATACGAATTTCATATCCAAAGGGTTGGGAGGCGAGCTGGGAGCCGCTGGAAAGTGAACTGACACGGACGTTCGTGTCGGTGGTCGGAGACGTCCGGGGCAAGCTGCCTCGCTATGTCGTGAGACTGCCAGGCAGTGATGCCCGTCACTGGCGTGACCGCGGTGTTCCGGCCCTCTGCTATGGACCGCAGCCGACGCTCTCCGCTGGCGTGGACGACTACGCCAACGAGCAAGACGTAATCGATTCCGCCAAGGTCTATGCAGTCGCTGTTTTGAAATTGATGGGCGGGCAAGATTGACGATCGTTATCCATGCACGTACGGCGGTTGGCTCGCAAGGTCGCAAATGGAGTCCACTTGCCAAACTGGAAGAAGACTACACTGTCGAAAGGTATAGTGCGGGATCGAAGTACTCCGATGCTTTTTTGGAATTGGTGACTCTGGCATCCGTCATGAAGAAATCGCTCACTTGTTGCAGCCATTTCACGACGGTTCCGTCGGAGTAGAGTCGTTTCCACTCCCGTGATGAGAACATCTTCTGTGCTTTCAGAGCCTCGGCGACGTCTGCGACCATCGCCTGAGGATAGTGATTCTTCTGCAGGGTCTCTGCGGTAGCCGGGCCATTGCGGATCATGTAGTCGTTGGCATCCGCCCAGCCACGAATGATCCGCGCCAACACGTCCTGGTTTGCCTCGTAGAAATCATGGCGTGCTACCCAGCCGCCGACCACCGCCGATTGTGGGTAGAAGGCAGAAGCATCGACCAGCTTGACCGCATCCGGAAGTTTCTCGCGCACCAGGATGTTGAAGGGTACCCAGAGGGCAACCGCCGGCACCTCGCCTGCAACGAACCTGGCAACCAACTCCGACATGCTGCCGTTGATCACCTCGACCTCTGCCATCGCCAAGCCGTTCGCGCGCAATGCCCGATCGAGAAAGATGTGCGCTGTGGTCTTCGCGGTAGTGGCGATCCGCTTGCCCCTGAGATCAGCGAAAGTCCGGACCCCCCGATCCGGCCGGACCCAGAGCTGGGCGGTGGCAACCTCGACGTCGTTGATCAGGAAGGCCCGACCGGCACCCAATGCGAGATAGTTCGAGATCACGCCGCCCGCCGATAGTACGTCCAGCTTGCCCGCCGCCATTGCTTCGAATACTTCCGGGCCGGTGTTGAACCGGAGATGTTCGAATTCGATGCCCTGTTTTCTGAACGAGCCGCGGTCGAGCCCGGTCAGGATCTGGCCATCGACGGCGACGACATGGAGGTAGCCGAGCCGCAATTTGGTGTTGGTTTGCGCAATGGCGGGTGAAGCCAGTGACGCTGCCGCGAAGGCTCCGGAGCCGAGCAGGACTTGCCGCCGGGTCGCCAAATACCGGCTCATATTGCGACATCCGACGATTGCTTTTCGCCCGCAATACGGAGCCGCTCGAAATGGAATGTTGCAATACCGTCCTGCGGATGATCGGCGAGGTATCTAGCGACTTTGGCGAGCGAGATCGTCGCGCGCTCGTCTTGGAACGACGCATAAATCGCATTCCAGCGCCTGCAGGACGATGGCTCGCCGGTGGTGTCGCTTTCGCCCACGAGTTCATGGATGTTGACCGGCTCGGCGAAGCCTTTTGGGATGATCTGATCTACGCTGCGGAATGCAAAAGCGGGTTCTGCTCGCAACCTGACGGCCTCGCTGACCAGCACCTGCGTACCATAGATCTTGTTGAGACCCTCGAGGCGAGCGGCAAGATTGATCGTGGCTCCCAGTGCCGTATAATTCATACGGTCGGCCGATCCAATGTTGCCGACGACAGCATCGCCGACGTGAAGACCGAATCGTGTCCTGTAGGACGGCCAGTTCTGTGCCCCGAACGATCGGTTCAGGTCCTCGTTTCTACTCAGGCATTCGAGCACGGCACGGCAGGCATGGACGACGTGCTCCGGGTCTTCGGCGGGCGCATTCCAGAAGGCCATCACCGCATCGCCGATGAACTTGTCCACCGTGCCTCGATGGGCCATGATCGTTTCGGAGAGCGCTGCAAAATAGTGCGAGGTGTGGATCATCACGTCGGAAGGATCGGCCTTTTCCGTCTTGGCCGTGAAGTTCTCGACGTCTGTAAAGAGTACCGTGATTTCGCGGCGCGTGCCGCCGAGCTCCAGCGCGGCGCCGGACTCGATTAGCTGGCGGACGATCGGTCTGGGAACGAAGCTCGCGAAGTTGCGGACGACCGTCCTCATGGTGAAGACAGAACGTCCGAGATTGTCGATCTCGCTGATCATGGAGTTGAGCCGCGGCCGGTCGGCAAGCTGGAACTGTCGGATCTCGTCGGTCTGGCGCGCCAGGTCGCGCAGCGTGCGTGCCAGCATCGAGCCCAGTCCGAATGCCGGCGGAAGCATTGCGAGCACGAAGACGATGGCGATGGCGAACAAGGTCCGCCGCTCCGCTATGATCGTTGAGAAGAATTCGTCAAGCCGGGCGACCACTGCCAATCGCAGGTTTGCCTCGCCCGCAGTGTCGATGCGATGGAGGGCGGCGAGGTAGGTGTCGCCTTCACTATTGAAGAATTGCTGCGCGCGACCCGTATCACGCCACAAGCCGATAGCCGGTGCAAGGCCGGGGAGCTTGATCGCATCGATCTTCGGCAGATCGTTGCCGCGCTCGGGCATCTCCTCCATCAGCCGGCTCATCTGCGGATGCCCGACAACACGGCCAGCTGAATCGAACAGGAATGCCAATCCGGATGCGCCGAGCTGCTGCTGCTTCAGGATGTTTTCGAGGCCGCCCAGCAGGATGTCGCCAGCGAGAACGCCGCGGCGGCCTTCCCTGGAGGGCATGCGCAAGGTATAGCCGACTTCACCGGTGGCGTAGAAGATGTACGGGCCGGTCAGGAGCGTCTTGTCGTTCTCGAAAGCATCGACATACCATTGGCGTTTTCGGGGGTCGTAGGAGTTGGGACCAGGCGTTGCGGCGACTTCAATCAAATTGTCGGACAGGTACTTGGTTTCGGGCGCGATATTTGCGGTGCGCAGGATCACAACAAGGCGGAACACCACGTCCTGGTCGACTTTCAGGCTCGACCGGAAGCCCCGCTTGGCGCGATCAATCACGTCCATTTCGAGGAACGAGCCGTCTTCATACCCCACATACAGGTTGAAGAGTTGGGGATTGCTGCGGAGCATGGACGCCATCAATCCGTACAGCCGCGTATTGTCCTCGATGTCGGCTTCCTGGATGGAGGGGATGCCGGCAAGAATCTCCAGGGAGTCGCGTACGTTCTTGAACTGCTCGTCGATGTGATCCGCGCCGAGTTGCGCGACTTTCTCGATGAAACCGGCGGCCGCGGTGCGCGTGATCCGCGAAACTCGCTCGAAGCTCAGCCAAACCAGGGTGAGGCCGACCACCAGCACGACAGCGACGAACACCGTAATGATCGACGTCCGGAAGCCGATCCGAATTGGCCGCGGTCGGTTGAACCATTGTTCCATCGACGAGGTTGCTTGCTCAATACTTTCTGACAATCGGACTGGCTGCCGGCGGCGGCTCCGGCGCCGCCGGTGCGATCGAGAATGTTGCCCAGGTGCTATAGCCGCTAGGGCGGTTCTCGGTCTCGAGGTCCCTGTAACCCCTCAGATTGAGATATCCTTGATAGCCCTCAAACAGATTGGGAAACAGAAATCCGATCTGGGGGCCGATACCGACCGTCCGCCCTCTGAAACCGCCCAAGCTAGCGCCTGGTCCGCTATCATCCGTGATCTGCTGGAAGAAATAGCCGACGATGCCGATCTGAACGGTCTTGCTCACGAATTTCGAGGCTGCCCAGTCGACATGGAAGTCGATGCCATTCTGGTATTGCAAATAGGGGTTGGTCAGGCTGTAGGTCAGGCCGGCAACCACCGAAAACTCATTGCCCGCTTTGGGGTCGAAATAGGTGTAGCCGCCCCCGGCGTCGATGGCCGCGAATCCCAGGCTGAGATTCGCCAGGCGATTGGGATCGTAGGTGCCGCTCGGAATGTTGCCGGTGATGTAAACCATCTCGTTGTTGACGCCCTGATTCCATTTGAGGGTACCTTGATAGAAGACATCAGCGAACGTCGTGCGGTTGTCGGTCCGCACGCCGGAAACGGTGTTGCCCAATGGACCCGTCAAGGTGGCGCCAACGCCAACTCCGACGTTTCCGGGCGCGCCCAGCACGGTGAAGGCCGCCTGGCCGCCGAGCACCGGGAGTGCCGACGTATAGGTAATACCCTGCACCAGCGCATCGGCATGATCGGTGAGGCCCACGGCTACCGCGCCGCGGCCGCCTCCGGGGAGGACAAAGTTGGCTCCGCCTCCGCCGCTTGACTGCAGGTGCAAGTAAATGGTGGCGTAGGACCATCCCGGGACGCCGGGCGCTGCGGCCAGGCTGCCGAACGCGCCCGGTAGCCAGAAGCTCAATCCGCCGGCGTCGGCAAGCGTCGGAGTCGACGGGACGAGCAATGCAAGGCCGATCAGGCCCGTCGCGGCGGCTTTACAGTGAACGCTAGGCATGGCTCCCCTCCGATCGTTCGCTTAAAACGGATTGATATAGTCGAGAATGCTGACCTGCCGGAGCAGGACGCGGCGGATGAGGTGACTGACCTTGACGTGGTCGGTGAAGATCGCGGCTTCGCCTGTCGCGCCCGCTGGAAGCGTTTTCGCGAACTCGGCATCGTCGAGCGCGGCACGGACCACAAAAGGTACGTTCTCGATCTTCTTCGGCATGACCGCCTGGCCGGAGACCTGCGCCTGGCCTGTCGCAATTGCCTGCAGGATACTTTCGACCTTGCCTGTACAAATTCTGCCCGGGAGAAACTTGAATGCGATCTCGACCTGCTGACCGGCAGCGACATAGCGGGCGTTTATCTGATCGATTTCGACGACGACGCGCGTTGCGGACGTGTCGATGAAGGCCATCGCCGGTGAGACCGACAGGTTTCCGACCCGAGCGCCCTTCCGCAGCGCCACGTTCGTGACGTATCCGTCGCCCGGAGCACGGACTACGGTCTTGTCGAGGCTCCACCGCGCGTTCGCGAGCTGGGCCTTGAGCTGGTCAACTTCTGACTGCCGTTGTTCGACATCGAAGCCTCGGCCGGCGTCCCGCTCATAGAGCGAGGTCATCTGGGTCAGCCGCGTGCTAGACAGCTTCAGCTGGGCCTCGATCGCCTTCGCTTGTGCGTCGAAAGGCGTCGGGTCGATCCTGAAGAGGATGTCGCCCTCCTTCAGCGGAGCGTTCGGGACGACCGGCACCTCGACCACTTCGCCTGCGACGTCCGGAACGATCGAGACCGCGTTGCGATAGACCAGAGCCTTGCCTTGTGGAGCGCCCCAACCCATTGGGATGAAGAGACAGATGTTGAGAAGCAACAGCACGATCAAGGGCGAGGCCTTCCAGAACGCGTTGAAGCGGATAAGCCCGAGCCAGACCAGGGTGAACAGCAGCGCAACATAGAGCGCCATGAGAGCGATCATCATGGCCTTGGCTCCTCAGCGCCCCGCGTGGGCACGTCGACATACGCCCAGATCATCGCGATCGGCCACAGCGCGAAGCCGAAGATCAGAGTGACCCAGCCGGCGACCGCCACCGCGTCAGCCCAAGGGTGGCCGCGGCGGCGCGCGACGTGCCCGGGAGTGGATCCCATCAGCCAGACGACGAGCACGAACATTGCGAGCAGGATGATCAGCACAATCCAGGCGAAGATGTCGTAGCCGCTCACGATTGCCTCCTAACCGACGCGCTGAACCGCCGGTGGTGTCCATGAACCGTCGGTCACAGCGTCTTTCGGCCAATAGGCCCGGGCATAGAGCGAAAAATCTCCTTTCGGCGCCGGCAGCCAGTTGGCGCGCTGCGCCGGGTCGGCCGGCGGCTCTGCTTGCACGTAGATTGTGAGCGAGCCGTCGGCGGAAGGTTTGAGATCCCTGTTCTTGGTGCCAACCGAGAAGCGGTTAATCGGGTTGGCGTCGAAAGTTGACGCTGTCGGCTTGATCGATGCTGTGCCATCGCCAATTGCCTCATTTGTCTGCCCGGTCTGGGAATACCTTGTTCCAGTCCTGCTTCATGTCGACAACGATCCAGCCCTTCTCCATGGCTTCGTCCCAAGCCTTGTCGAGCTTTCCGAGTTGGGATTGCCGGTCGTAGGCGTATTCGCGTGCCTCGTCGGTGTGATGCACGACGCCCGCAAAGCGCGGACCCGGTCCCGCCGCCGTCCATTGCAACATCTGAAGGTCGCCATCGGAGTTGCCGAAAGCGAAGATCGGGCGGCGGCCAATGAAGCGGTTGATGCCGATTGGCTTTCCGGCTCCATCGTCGACAAATTCGACCTTCGCAAGTTTCACGAGAACCGGCTTGCCGTCAGCGCCGCTCGCAAATTTCACTTCGCCCGAAGAGCCGACGACCTGCTCCGGCGGAATACCGTAAGTCTTCTCCACCCAGGGCCGCATGAATTCGATGCCACCACCAGAGACAATGAAGGTTTTAAAGTCGTTGTCGCGCAGGTAGAAAAGCAGCTCCAGCATCGGCTGGTAGACAAGGCTGTTGTACGGACGATTGAAACGCGGGTGCCGCGCGTTTGCGATCCATTCGAGCACGGATTTGGAGAACTCTTCAGTAGTCATACCCGTATGCGTGGCCGTCATGATTTGGACCAAGCCGCTCTCGCCTGTTTTCGCCAGCGCGGGCCTGTCGTTTTCGAGCAGCGCCTTGAAGGGCTGCTCTGTCTTCCATTCGGGGTGCGCCGGCGCCATCATCTTGACTTGATCGAGCGCAAAGGCGACCTGGAAATAGACCGGTTGTTCACACCATAGCGTTCCGTCGTTGTCGAACACCGCTATGCGCTCAGCCGGCGGCACGTAGTCGGGGACGCCCTGCGTGGTCACGCGAGCGACGAAATCAACGATCGCCCGTTTGGACGGGCCGTCGTTCCAGGAAGGCAAGCGGTCGTTTTGTGCAAAGGCGCTGCAAAGATCGAAGCCACAGGCGACGGCAGCGACGAATGTCACAACCGCGATCCGGCGGTCAGGCCCACTGCGTTGACTGCTCGTCGTCAATGTGCGCGTCCTTTCACAAGAGTGCCGATTGATACAGTCGTGGCGATCAGTGAGGAATTTTGGGATCAATCGCGCGATGGAGATCCTCCATCATCCCTTCGACCGAGAAGCTCGCCGGCTTCTGACTCGGCGGGTATTCCTTGTAGGACTCCAGGTAGGCGGCGATCTGAGCGACTGCGCCATATTGGATGTAGGCGTGATCCATCAACCAGTCCCAATAGGTGTTGGAGGTTATGTCGGCCCGCTCGAAGGGGTCGGCATGTAGATCGTAGAACTTTGCAATACGAAGCTTGGTGAAGGGCTCGCCCCAAACCAGCAGGGTGCCCGGCGCTCGCTGCTCTTCGAATACGAGCTTCCAGTTCGCGAACCGCATTGCAACGAGATCGGCGTCGTCGTTGAAATAGATGAAATAGGGCCGCGCCGACTTGTCTTGCTCGCCCGTCAGATAGGGCAGCTGGTTGTAGCCATCGAGGTGGACCTTGAATGTCTTGCCACCCGCCTGATATCCGGCAAGGAGTTTCTCCTTGATGTTGGGTTCGCCGACGGCAGCCAGCAGCGTCGGACACCAGTCAAGGCCGCTGAAGAGTTCATGGGAAATCTGGCCCGGCTTGATGCGGCCGGGCCATCGGATCATGCAGGGCACGCGGTACGCGCCTTCCCAATTGGTGTTCTTTTCACTGCGGAACCAGGTCATGGCGCCGTCGGGCCATGAATTCATGTGAGGACCATTGTCCGTCCCGTAGATGACGATGGTGTCTTTGGCGATCCCGAGCTCGTCGAGCTTCTTCAACAGCAAACCGACGTGGTTGTCGTGCTCGATCATGCCGTCGGCATACTCGGTTCGCGCCGTGATACCCGGTTGGTCGCGATGATCAGCTCGCACGTGGGTGCGGAAATGCATTCGGGTCGAGTTGAACCAGCAGAAGAACGGCCTGTTGGCCTTGCTCTGCCGATCGATGAAGTCGATTGCGGCGGCCGACGTCTCGTCGTCGATGGTCTCCATCCGCTTTTTGGTGAGTGGGCCGGTGTCTTCGATCACTTGCCTGCCGACACGGCCAAAGCGAGGGTCCTCTGTGGGATCGTCCTGGCCGCTCGCCTTGCATTTCAAGACACCCCGAGGTCCAAAGCCGACCCGAAAAGCGGGGTCCTTGGGATAGTTGAAGTTTTCGGGCTCCTCTTCGGCATTGAGGTGATAGAGGTTACCGAAGAATTCGTCGAACCCATGCACCGTGGGCAAGAATTCATTGCGGTCGCCGAGGTGATTCTTGCCGAACTGGCCCGTGGCGTAGCCTTGGGGTTTTAGCAATTCGGCGATTGTTGCATCGCGTGCTTGCAGGCCGACTTTGACGCCGGGAATACCAACCTTGGAAAGCCCGGTGCGAAGGGTCGCTTGACCCGTGATGAAACTCGATCGCCCTGCCGTGCAGCTTTGCTCGGCATAGTAGTCCAGGAACATCATGCCCTCGTGGGCGATGCGGTCGATGTTCGGTGTCTGATATCCCATCAGACCATTTGAATAGGCGCTGATGTTGGCCAGCCCGATGTCATCACCCCAGATAACGAGGATATTCGGCTTGCGATCCGACGGTGCCGAGGGAGTTGGGTTGGCGGCTGGGGCAACCTTCGGCGCCTGGGCGAAGACGTCCGAGGTCATCGTCGCTGCCGCGACGATCGACGAAGTACGGAGAAGGAGGTTGCGGCGATTTATGGCCCCATCACTGTCGCGGTCGTGGCTGGCTTTGATCGGGTCATCACGTTCGTTTTTGCTGCTCATTGCTCACTCCCTACTTACAAAATCGGAATTGCTGGTGGTCTGAGGGCACACCTGAAACCAATGTGACTCGTCGAAGTGTCGATGGCTTCCGCGTGCCGCGCTGCTGGGCGGTAGCGACGGCAATAGTTGGGTGCACAGAGGTGCGAACCACCCTTCAGCACCTTGCGAGGGATCCTGATGTGGGGTTGGGCGGGATCGTAGCTCGCAACCTCGGGGCCGCCGCGAGGATTTGCAGGTATGCAACAGGCCTTGGACGCATCATCGTGGTGGCGCGTCGACCACCAATCGGCGGTCCATTCCCAGACGTTGCCGATCATGTCGTGGAGACCATAGCCGTTCGACGGAAAGGCATTCACTGGCGAGGTGCGCGCAAAACCATCTTCGCAGCGGTTCTCGACGGGGAAAATGCCCTGCCAGGTATTCGCCAGATACTGCCCATTCGGCATGAAAGTATCTCCCCAAGCATAGTCCTTGCCATCGAGGCCGCCGCGCGCGGCGAATTCCCATTCCGCTTCGGTCGGAATGTGCTTGCCAGCCCAATCGGCATAGGCCATTGCGTCGCTGTAAGAGACATGAACGACCGGGTGCTCGTCGAGGTCGTTGATGTTGGTTCCTGGCCCGTAGGGATGCCGCCAGTCGGCGCCCCTCATAAAGCTCCACCACTGACTCCAATCGCCGAGGTCGGAAATGTGCGGCTCCGGCGTGAACACCAGCGAACCCGCGTAGATCATCTCAGGCAGCGCACCGGGGTAGTTCTTGGGATCCGGCACGATTTGTGCGGTGGTGACAAACCCGGTCGCTTTGACGAACGCCTGGAATTGCCGGTTAGTCACCGGCGCACGATCTAGCCAAAAGCCGTCGACTGTCACGCGATGGGCGGGGGCCTCCTCCCGATAGTGACGTTCGGAGCCCATGCGGAATGTACCGCCGGGTATCCAGACCATATCGTCGGTCGAAGTGTCAGTTCGAGCCTTTCGACTTCGGTTTGCCTGCAACACCTCGAATCTCCGTCCACGGCATGGCTATTGCGTGCAATAGTCCCAAAAGCCCTGGGTGCGCGTCGGATCGGTATAGTACCAACACATCCCCGGGGCGGGCGCGGCGCCCGCCCACGCTGCAGCGGTCGCGGCACTTACGAAACCGATCGCGGCACCTGCGGCGATTGCCCCGCCGATGGGCCAGCGATACCAGCCCGGACGTGCCCATCCACCACGGCCGCCAACCACGGTCGTCCGGCGAATCGCGGCGTTGCCGTGGGGACCTACGACGGCGGTTCGGCCACGGTAAACGGCTCCCCGCGGTCGGGCCGCAACGCCGCCGCGGCGAACGCCAGCCCGCACCTGGACGACCGATCTGTCCTGAGTGATCCGAGGTGATAATGCGCCAGCGCTGCTGACATTCATTGCCGCGGCAGAAGTACTTCTCAGCGTGAGTTGGCTGGCGGCCAGCGTGGCGAAGCACGCCAGCCAGATCGAGTATTTCGAAGGGCGGTGGTCGAGCTCGACTGCCGATGAGCGCATGATTGGCCCTCCCGTCGTTGATTGGGAATATTGGTCCCTTTAACCGGCTCAATTTCTCGTTGAATTTCCACTATAAATGAATTTCGATGGTCTGTGACGTCCAGTTTGTGCCAAACGAACCGCGAGCGGTCTCCGGAGCTGAAAATGGTCTCCAATCCGATATCAGAAGAGCGCCAAATCCCCGTGTTTTTTAGGTAAAAGGCACCTGTCAGTGGCTCGCCACTTGAGCGCTTTTGTCGCACCGCACTGAATATCGATTGCAGAAAGCGCGCCGCCGGTATCCAAATGAGTGTCGGGTTGCGAGTCGCGGCTATTGGGCGGCGGGATAGTTCGTCCAAGGGTTGAATTGAGTTTTTACCGATGAATAACTTGGCGAAGCTCACCCGTCATAGGGTCGACGGCTTCGAACAGCTGAACGAGGTAGTCGTCGGCCACCGACGTTCCATCGTTCAGATCGAAGGCGGGAGGATCCGGGGCGAACTCGTGCATGCGGTGGTGCGCGATCTTCCAGTCAGTTTTGTCAGCTTCAATCTCGGATTGCGATCGACGGGCAAGTCGCTCAAGGATCGGATTGCTTTGAGTATGCTGATCAACTCCGAACAGCGCGTAACGCGTTCAGCCTATGAATTGTTTCGCGGGGACATGATGGTGATGTCGGCCGGTAAGGAACATGAAAACACGTATTATGGTAGCGCATCCCTCCTGGTCGTATCTGCCTCTCACCTTGACATCGAAACATCTTTCGGCACGGAAGCCGCGGTCGAGGACGCCGTCAGATCGGGCAGGAGGCAGTTCAAGGCAACCGAGGCGACCACCTTGAACACCATTCCGCGACTACTAGCGATCATGGATCGGCTGGGCAGGAAGGATCTACGATTGAACGCCAGATCGGCGGAATTTTGGAAGCGAGCCATCCTGGAAGCTATGATGGCCAATGTCGTGAATGGCATCATGTCGGAGCGCGACGGACCATCGCGTTCGGCACTCAAGCTCGTTCGGAAAGTGGACGAATATCTCGACGCGGAGAATAACGACGCGGTACACATATCGAGGATTTGCAGCAATTTGAATGTATCGCGACGAACTCTACACCGAGCCTTTCACGAAACACTTGGCATTGGTCCGATCGCATTTCTGCGGCATCGTCGACTATGCGCGGTCCACACCATTCTTCGTTCGGGCGCAGGCGGCGACGAGACGATCGCGAATCTCGCCTTGCAACACGGCTTCCTCAATGTCGGGAGGTTTGCCGACTACTATCGCCGCCTGTTTGCAGAATATCCCTCTCAAACGCGGCTGCACGCAAGGGGTCGACCTTGCCAACTTGATCAGCCATCTTATCAGGACCTACGCTAGGCGTGAGACGTGTGTCGCTTGGCATTCCCCTTTGCAAAAGCGAAGTCGGTCGGTCGATCAGACAAGCGTCGGTCGTGAATAGAGCAGGTGACCTGATAACTATTGTCGTACAACCGTGTCAGCTAGACTATCAGAGTGAAGACGTCTTTCATTACGGCGTGGAGCGACTTCCTGAACGAACCGACCGGGCGGCAGTTGGTTGTTCCGTGGTGGAGCTTTACTAAAACGGCACTCGCAACTGGGGCCCTGTGCCTCGTCGCCTAAGGCCGATTGCGACTAGACGAGCCTTTCACCAACCGCCCTCACACCCTGCGTCACTTGCTACAGCACCGCGCGGGAGTGCCCGACTACGGCAGCCTTCCATCATATCACGAAGCTGTTCGTCGTGGCGAAAAGCCGTGGGAGGTCTGTGCTCTACTTGATCAGGTCAAGCCAGACCGGCTTGAATTCGAGCCGGGGCAGGGGTGGCGATATTCAAACGTCGGTTACCTCTTTGTTCGCCGCAAGATCGAGGAGGTGACAGGTCGCGATATCGGAAGCGCGCTCAATGAACTTGTGTTCGACACGATGAGCCTGACATCGGTACGCATCGTCACAACGGCGGATGATCTCGCAGATACAGCGTGGGGCAACCAAAGCGGCTATGATCCGGGCTGGGTATACCATGGCCTTTTGGCCGGAACGGCAGACGACGCGGTTCGCTTTTTGCATCGGCTTGTCCTGGCGGAGGTTTTGCAAGGTGCAATTCGGACGAGATGACAACCCGGTCCCGCTCGGCGGGCCGCTGCCGGATCGACCGTGGAAGGTGACCGGTTACGGCCTTGGTTTGATGATCGGTCGATTTGCATCGGCAGGACATGCTCTCGGCCATTCGGGAGCAGGGCCTGGTAGTGTCAGCGCAGTCTACCACTTCGGCGGTCCAGGCAGGTCTCGTACGTTAGCTGCCTTCATGGAGGGGGAAGAGACGAAGGGTTCGCCGAATACGAAGCCGACCGTCTTGCGCGTATGACTGCGGGGCGGCAAGTGGGGCAGCACCGAATGGGCGCCTCCCTTCGGTCTTCACAAGTTGTTGTGTGAGGCGAACCTTCCCGAGTTCGACTTATTGATCGTTAGCCGAAGCACTTTCCCTAGCAAATTCCAACCCAACGAAAGGGCGGGGCATGCGCGCGTATCGAGTTTCGCTGAGCTTTGCGATAGTGATGGTTGGCGGCTTAGCCGTTCCGAGTAGCGGTTATTCGCAGGACTATCGCGGAACTTGGGAACAGCAAATGGCATGTACGCCCGACGTCTGGCGGCTTTGCGGCGCGCAGGTGCCGGATGTCGACAGGATCGTGGCTTGCCTGCGGCGAAATACTGAACAACTCAGCGGCCCATGCCGTGCGGTTTTCGCACAAGGCGACAACGCTCCCCGACGTGGCGAAAATCGCGACTCTGGGCAAAGACGTTTCGACCGGGACTACGGACAACGCGGTTACGACAGAGACTACGGGCCAAGGCCTCACGACAGGGAATACACGCCGGCACCCTACAGGGATTACGGACCGAGGCCTTACGACGACGATGACGGCGAATAGCGAAGGAAGGCCGTCGTCAAAGGGTCGCTTCACATTGCGTCGACTCCGATGCGATGGTTTGCGATCACCGTCGACGAGAGTGTACGCGGCTCAGTCCTGCCATCCATCCAACGCCGGCGTGGCACAGCGCCAGCGGCTTCACAATTCGACGACAGGCGTGCCTTTGTCATAAGGATCGCTCTGCGCAGTAGACGACCTTGACTCGAGTCTCTTTGCATGTGACTCGTAGTGTGCGCTTTATACGAAATCTTCGAATGCCACAAATGTTGTAGCAGGCAATCCAAGTCCACTTGGGCAGGAATTCGCGTCAATAATCAGCGGCTCAAATGGGCCAACGTCGATGCCGGTCGAACGACACAAATGGATAGCGAGCTTCGCTGGATTGTGCATCGTATCTGTTGTTGCTGCGGCGGTTGCACTTCGCCCGGATCGCATCCTATCAGTGGGTGCCGGCCTCGCTGCGCACGAGGTGTGTTCGGCCACCTTCGTCACGGGGGTGGATGCCGATCGCTTCGTCCCTGAACAGCTCGCGGCCCTTATGGGCAGACCGTCCGCACTGATCCGGTATTCTGTTGATACCGGGGCACGGACCGCCAGCGCGTCATTTTTGGGACTGCTCGCCACGCGTACGGCGAGATTCGACCCGGGGTACGGCTGCCGTTTGGACTATGCGGACAATATACCGCTAGCTCCAGTAGAGGATCAGCCGATCAGATCACCGGTGGCGCTGCAAGGGGTTGAGACGGCGAGCACCGAATTGCTAGCCAGTATCGACCGCGTCTTCGCCGAGCGACCGGCCACAACTACGAAGGCTGTGAAAGCGGTGGTGGTTATGGTTGATGGCCGCGTGGTGGCCGAGCGCTACGCGTCTGGCATTGATGCGTCGACGCCGCTGCCAAGCTGGTCGATCGCTAAGTCGTTGGTGAACGCGATCTCGGGTGTGCTGGCGCGCCAACACCGATTGAACTTGTCCGAGCAGGTCGACGCGCCCGAGTGGCGCATGCCGAACGATCCGCGCCGTGCGATCACCGTCGAACAGGCATTGCGCATGACAAGCGGCCTCGATGCGAACGAGGACGGTAAGCCAACTGATCCGGTTGCGCGGATGGAGTTCACGCAAGCCGACATGGCGCATTTCGCAGCGCAGCGACCTCTAAAGGCATCTCCCGGTCGAATTTGGGAATATACCTCGGCTAATACGTTGATCTTGGCGCGCATGCTCGGCCAGCGCGTCGGCGGCGGGGCGACAGGGATGCGCGAATTCGTGGGGCGTGAGATCGCCGGTCCACTCGGCATCAAGAGCTTGACGATGGAGGTGGACGGCGCAGGGACTTTTGTTGGATCGTCATTTGCGTATATGACTGCGCGCGATTACGCGAAGTTCGGCGAGCTTTACCGAAACGGCGGCATTGCGCCCGATGGCCGGCGAATATTGCCTGAAGATTGGGTCGCCTGGTCGCGACGCTCGACACTAGGGTCGTCCTATGGCGCGGGATTTCTGGACGAACGAAGGCGGCAGCCCGTATGCCCGTCATCGCATCAGCGCCGGCTTTCCCCCCGATGGCTTTTATGCGAGCGGGGTTTTGGGCCAACGAATTTACATCGTGCCGTCGGCACGCCTCGTGGTGGTACGGTTGGGTAGTTCGCTGCCACCGGATTTCGGGCTCGACGACGACCTACATTTGATCGCTGACGCAATCCATGAGTTGACCGCTCGGTGAGCTTGCGACGACCTGACCGACGATAGCGGCTTTTCGCAAAGCACTCGACTATTCCGCAAACCCGCGCTCAATGGCCCGAAGGGTTCTTTTGTCCGGGGGGAGTTGCGGACAGGGGCGCATCGTTCACGGTGGGCGTTATCTTGGCACCCGCGTCCTGCGCGGCTGTCGCCGTCGTTTTTCCAGGCATGGGATCAGCCTGCTTCGTATCGCCGGAAGGTGCACTCATAAAAACCAGCAGCGCCGCGGTCCCCAGCACGACCGCCCCTCCGATCACATGGACCGGCTTAAAGCGGCTCTGCCGTCTCATGCGGACCATTTGTCCTCTTCCCGTCTGGCTTCATCATCGTTGAGGCGCTCCGCGATATCGGCGGCGACGGCGGGATCACTGGTCTCGGCGACCGGTTCCCCGTCCTGCTTCCGGATCTTGGTGCCGCTGTCATGGACAGGGAAATCGGCGTCATGGACAGGGAAATCGGCGGGCGTCAGCGGCGTTTTCGAAACCGGCATCATGGGCCTCCCGTTTTGTCTTACGATGCGCGAGGAAACCGACTTGGCTGTCCGGGCTCCCCGTCCGCGAGGGGCCTCCGCCCTGAACCACCCGGGTAGGCGGAAGACGCTCTCGCTCCAGCTCCCGTCGGCCACTGCAAAGGCAATGCTACGGGGACAAACCGCCGGAACCGGCTTTGTTCCGCCGCCCTTCGCGGCCTGCGGCAAAGCAGCGCGATCCCGGTTTTCGACTGGTCGTACCGCTGCCGGGCTTCTGACCGGCGCAGCCGCACACCAGGACATGCGTCTTGAACTGGAGGGCAGGGCGAAACGATCGCTGGTACGGTCCGTGTGACTAGCCGTGGCCGCGCAGCCAGAACCCGGCTCTTGTGTTGCCGAACAGGAGCTCGTGTTAACGACAGCTAGCGATTCTCAGCCTGAACAAAATTGCTTTCGAGTTCGTTAGAATTTGCTGAGTACTTCTTCCGGACACAGGGACCTGGGAGAAGATATGAGTAAGCGGGCCAAACAAGGAAAGCCAGGGGCACTTGATTTGCCGTTGGCTGGAAGAGCTGCAATCGGCATCGTAGCCGCAGTCGCGTTGGGGTACATTTTGCTATCGCGCCCGGCGGGCGTTCAACCCGCACGCAGACCATCCACCCACCAGGTACTGGTCACGTCAACTCCAACTCACGTACCAGTTCATCTAACGGCGTCAGCTCCGGCTCTAAGCTCGGGTCCGACGTCTCAGATCGAAACGACGGAGCCCGCGGATGCTCCCGGCGCACTTGTTCGACAGGTGGTTGAATATGTCAGCAACCAGCCGCCAGGCACCATCGTCATCGATACCGAAAACACGTTCCTTTATCTCGTTTTGAACGACACGCGGGCGATGCGCTACGGCATCGGTGTCGGTCGCGAAGGTTTTGCATGGTCGGGTGAGCAGACCGTGTCTCGAAAAATAGAATGGCCGGATTGGCGCCCGCCTGGAGAGATGCTTTCGCGGCAACCTTATCTGCCACGGTTCATGGCCGGCGGTCCCGGCAATCCGCTCGGTGCTCGGGCGATGTATTTGGGCGAGACCGAGTATAGAATTCACGGTACCAACAAGCCAGATACGATCGGCAAACGCGTATCGTCCGGCTGCATCCGTCTGGTGAATGAGGATATCGTTGACCTTTATCAACGGGTAAAAGTCGGAGCCAAGGTGATCGTCCTTTCGGCAACCGATGCCCATCGACAGTCGCAGGGATCGTCGCCCGCCGCGGCCCCCCGATCTCCGAATCCAGGGCCGCCCTCGAACAGTCCGGCGACTGGCGCGCTGCTGCAATCATCTCGACCGAAGCTGGCCGAAGCTCAATAGTTCAGTCCTTCTGCCTGTCGCCCCGAGCGGAAGGCCCCGTCCGGCCCCAAAATCGTCGCTCGCGGCCGTGCATGTCCGGGGCGGTAGTGGATTTCTAAACAAGCGCACTCGAATCGGAGAGTAAGGTTCTGTTACGAGCGAGTGGCAGTTTTGCGCCCGAGCCGGGAAACACGGTCTCTAAAACCGGCATCAGTCCGCTCGCCAAGCGGCGTCAGCCGAGAATTAGCCGTTGGCCGAAAGGCGCCACGGCGAAGCCATGAGATTCCGGTACGGCCCAAATCACCGGCCATTTTGGTCGAAAGCGCGCCGGCCCTTCGAGGTCGGTCAGCACCACGGCAATGTCCGGCCGATACCGGTCGGCCCACTCAAGAAGCGGTGTGAAATCCGTGCCGCCGCCACCTTCGCAGTTGATTTCACCCAGTTCGAATTGGCCTGGCTTGAAGACTTCAAACCGGCGAACCCGATCGTCGCCGATCACCAGAAGCAGTCCGGCTTCCTGACGGCGGCTGATGGCTGCCACCTCGCGGGCAAACAATTGCATCAGATCATTGTCGATTGAGCCGGATACATCGACGATGACCGCAAGTTGAGGTGCTGTTTTGTTGGCGCTGAAGCCGGGTTCAAAAGGTAGTCGCCGGTTCGGGCCGCCGCGTCCCTGGTTGGCAATGTAGGAGCGGGTCGGTCGTGACCATGACACCGTTTGCTTGCGCGAAAGCCCACGTGACAGCCGTGTTCGCAGCACTTGCTGCCACGGTGTGCGGGTCCGCGGCAAATCGGCGATCAAGGCGCGCAGCATCGAAAAGGCGCCGTCGCCAGCATGACCGCGCAGCAAACGCTCGCTCCATTCGCGGGCCTGCTCGGCTTCGGCTTCGGGCGTCGACTCCGCGTCGGCGCTCGGCACCAGATCGGGTTCGGCTTTTGCGCCGAGTTCGCGGATTTTCGCCGCGCGGGGCCCATCGTTGCCCACCCTCGAGCGCCGCGCCTCACCTGGATTTTCCGGGGAGTTGGCGCCCTCCGATCGGGAGTTGTCGGAGTTGGAGCCGGATTGGCCGTTGCGGCCGGACTGCCGCCGCCCGTTCTGATCGCGGACCTTGCGATCGTCGACACTTCGATAGAGCCGCTCGACATCCCATTCGAGCAGGGCCTTCTGGACGTCCTGTCGTTCGCCCAACACATGCGCGAGCAGATCTTCGAGAAACACGGATGTGGAGGACAACCGCAGCCAGCTCAGATGTCCGAGCGTGCTGTTGACGATGGCGTCGGCGCAGATATTGAACAGTTGCAGGTCGACATCCCCGGAGAGTTGCTGCAGATCGAGGTAGCGTTGTGGGTGGCGCAGGGCGACGTGGAGTACCTCGTGCGCGACCAGTCCTGTTTGCTCAGGCAGGCTGAGCCGATCGAATGCCGCACCGTAGAACACCGTGTGCCCATCGGTCATCACGGCCGGGGCTTCGCGGGGAAGGTTCCGATGTTGCACCCAGAGCGCGAGACCGCCGGTGGACGGGGCGAACTCCACCATGCGCTGAATGGCGCGGGTGCCACGGTGGTCGTATCGGGCGCGGGCCTCAGCCATCTCCGCCGTCCCGGCGGCGCTGCTCGGCGTAGCGAAGGTAAGCGGCGCTGTCCAGGATCGTCGCTTCAAGGCCGGTGGCGAGCGCGCGCTGCATCAACAGCTCCATCGCGAGCGTCTGTGCCTCGCGGATCGGCAAGGGCGTCGTACCCTTGGTATCAGGCAATTGCTCGATGATTTGCAGGGCGCGCGCCAGGGTCCGGTCGTCGACGCTGGCGGCCAATAGCCCGTAGATCATGCCGTACAGGGCATCGAGCGTTCTCGGCAGCAGCACGGCCGTCTCCGCGCCGGGACGCGCGGCCAGCAGGCGCACCACGTCGGCGCCGGCCTGGATTTCGCGCAGCACGCCGAAGAACTCGGCGGCATTGGCGGCTCCGATGCGCCCTTGTACGAAGACTTGCTTGGCCGCATCCGATAGTCCGGACTTCAGCACGTTCGAAATGTCCTCCCAACCGCGCGGACTGGCGCCGATCAAATGATCGCCGGAAAGCTGGGCCTGGGTGTCGTCAAGCTTGTCCGGGCGAACCTTCAGATAGGCCATTACTTCCGGCGAGAAATTCATTGCGGTCGCATGGTCGAGAAAGGCGTCGATCACCGCCTGGACGTTGAAGTGGAACATGCGGTCGGCGAGGGCGGTGCCCATGTCATGGCTGACCGCGCCGTGGAAACTGGCGTTGCCGGCGGCGATCACCTGCCATCCGTCGGGCAGCCGGTAATTGCCGACGCGGCGATCAAGGATCAGGGAATAGGCCGAGATCTGCAGTCGTTGATCGGCTGCCGTCAACTCGTCGAGGAACAGGATGCCGTCGGGCTCATTCGGCGATGGGAGGAACTCCGGCGGGAACCAGACGGTTTTCGCCAGCGCGTCGTCCGCATAGATCGCGCCGCGGAGATCGACCGGTTCGATCGTGGTCAGGCGCAGATCGACAAGCGGAATTCCGAAATGGGCAGCGACCTGCCGAACAATGGACGACTTTCCGACGCCACGGGCTCCCCACAGCATCGATGCACGGCGCCGTAGCGCCGGATCGGCATATTGCTCGATCAAGGCAGCTTTCGCGGTGGCGATCGAAACCGGAGGGATGTTCATGGGATTGCCGGGCATGATCCCTTCACGTCGGTCGGACGTCCGGCTTCGTCGCTATGTCCGGATCGGCGTGCGGCTGAAGCCATGATGGCGAGGTAGAAGGCCGCGGCAGGGGCGGGATCTCGAACCGAGGCAGTTCGCGCATGCCGAACAGAATGAGCATCAGTATTGGTGGAAAGTTGAAGATCATCATCAGGATCATCGAGTCCGGCGGAATATTGGCACGCGTCAGCGCCGCGGTGCCGGCGATCAAGAGAAGACATGATAGCAACGGGATGGTCCGCCGGAACACCACGAGCCAACGGTCCCGGACCAACCGCTCGTGAAAGCGATTTGGCGGCTCCGCGAGCGTGCGCTCCAAATGCGAGACCGTTCGCTCCAGCATCATCTCGATGTGGCGGCTGCGGTCGGGCTCGCGGCGCGGAACCCGTAGCGTGGTGATCCATCCTGCGCCGCGCCGGCGGAGGACCCTCCAGTTCCACCCCAGCGTCGCGAGCAAATCGTCCGGCAGATCGAGGTGACCACCCGGACCGGGCAGGAGTTCGATCTCGGCCGGGTAACCCTTTCCGGTCTCCGCCTTGAGGACCAGAGTGAGATTCTTGAGCCGGGCTTCGGCTGACGTAAGCACCAACAACGTCGGCCGCGTTGCTGCAGACCGCGTCCCGCTAGCTGGTTCCAGCCGGTAGTTTCGGACGACAAGGACATCGGAAACCAGCTGAAACTGGCGCTGCGGAGGAATGGCCTCGATGCGCGCCAGCAGTTCTCCGGGACATGCCCCGTCCGTCACGATTGTGGCCATCGCGCCATGCTCTGGCGTGAGCGTACGGACCACCCGATAGACGTCCGGGCGAGGGTTCTCAAGCTTGAGGACTTCACATGCGCCGGCAATGGCGGTCGCTTCGCCGGCGTGAATGATCGGCTTGAAGACGATCTGCCGCTCAATGCGATTGCTGGCGGCGAGGTCGACATGCCGGCCTCGACGAGTGAAGGGTTCGACCAGGCGAAGAATTTGATGATGGGTTAAAGGATGCGGCGCCTTGGACGCGTCCGGTCGCCTCGAGAAGCTCCGATCCGCACCGGATGCGATCTGCAAGCCTGATCGGGGCCGGTCCGCTGGGTTGCCAACAATCAACCGATCGTCTCCGGCTCGCTATGGACCCCCGGGGGAAATGTGTCCGATTTCAGGGGGCTGGGCAAGCCAAGTCGTGCGCTTCGAGGGTCTTAAGGACGGCGAGGGCCTCGATCCGAACCTGATGCCAGGGGCGAAGCTGACTTTATCGTACGCCAATCCGGGTGGACGGAAATGAAGACTTTCCCTTCGATCCCCCGAGCGGCAGTTTTGCAACGGCCACCTCCAGGCAGCCGCTAGTGAAAGCTCAAGTCAGGCCAGCCGCGTGCGACGGACACGGTGCGTTTCGAGAGGGCGATCGGGGCCCTCGCGGGTCTTCGCAAGGCGAGTGAGGAAGACGCTTGCCGTATTGGTGATGTGAAGCCGTGCGAGCTCTTCGGCTTTAGACGCGTCGCCGCGGATCACCGCGTCGAGGATCTCCTCATGTTGGTCCCAGATCCGACGTGGCGTCTCGTCGCGCACCAGCACCTCGCCCATGATGCGACGCATGTGCAGCCAGTGCGGCTGCATCATCTTCTTGATGAGGCTGTTGCCGGATATCTCATAAAGAAAGCCGTGAAACTTGACGTCCGCATCGGTCAGCTTGGGAACAGAAGCTTCACGCTCCGCTCGTCGACCGTCTTCGATCAGCTTCGGACCAAGCTTCGCCGCCTGAGCGGCGCTTCGTGAAGCGGCGAGGCTGCTCGCAAGCCCCTCGGCAAAGGCTCGCACCTCGTACAGATCGCGCACAAATTCGAGATCGATGGGGGTTACCTCGAGGCCCCGGCCCGGCGCGTCGCGGACGAAGCCCTGCTTGTGAAGCAGAAGAAGGGCTTGCTGCACAGGATGACGGGAAACCCCGAGATCTCTTGCCAACTCGTCTTGTATCAGGCGGGCCTGTTCGGGCAGGCGTCCCGAGACAATTTCGGAGAGAACTTCTTGATAAACCTGATCTGCCAGGCTCGGTTGCAATGTCAGGGTGCGCACCGAATCGCCTCCTTATCTAGCATATTGAAACTTATCATTTTTAGGCACGACGCCAAGTCGCGGAAGTCGGAATTCAGAAGCCCGTTGCGTGAACTCTGAATTCAGACTACTGATATCTGGGATCTTCCGCCGCTGGCATCAAATTTCGTGCGGATTGGAAGAATGCCGCGAAATACTCCAATAGCTGCACCTCAACGCGCATTTGCTTTCCAGGAGATTAAACATGAGATGGGTCGCACCTCGGGTGGTCGAAATACCGGTTGGCATGGAGATCAACATGTATGCCTGCGCCAGCAGGACACCGGTCAGGACACACTAATCAGGACGAACCGGCGGCGGTAAGCTCGTCACGAGCCCGAAGGCTCGCTTCAAAAGGGTCAATCACAAGTCAGATCGCCTGCAGTTGGCTGGACGCGCTTCGGCGCGTTGGCCAACTGCTCTGTCACGGCAGCGGCGACCGGCAGGCGTGTCGGTCCTGGTGCCGGGGGCATCATGAGATCCATTAAATAAATCATCCCGTAAGGAGGGTTTGGCGCATGGCGAATTTAAACATCAACGGACATAGTATGTCCGTGGAGGCGGCTGGCGATACGCCGCTGCTGTGGGTCATCCGCGACCAATTGCAGATGACCGGGACCAAGTTTGGTTGCGGGGCCGGCCTGTGCGGCGCCTGCACGGTCCATATCAATGGCGAGGCGGTGCGTTCCTGCCAGACGGCGCTGAGCGAGGCTGTCGGCAAGAAGGTCACCACCATCGAGGGGCTGAGCGCCAAGGGCGATCATCCGCTGCAGAAGGCGTGGATTGCCGAGCAGGTTCCGCAATGCGGCTACTGCCAATCCGGCCAGATCATGCAGGCCGCCTCGCTGCTGGCGAAGAATCCGGACCCGACCCGGGAGGAAGTGGTGGCGCACATGGACGGCAATCTGTGCCGCTGCATGACCTATGCGCGGATCCAGAAGGCGATCATGCGCGCGGCCTCGGAAATGCGGACTGCGTCCAATGCCGGAACCGAGCGGAGGGCAACATGAACAGCCATGTGAAAATCACCAAAGTCGAATCCACCGATCTGAGCCGTCGCTCGTTCCTGGTCGGCACGGCGGCGGCGGGCCTCGTGCTCGGCTATGCCGGCGTTCCCGGTCTGGACGGCGCGCTGGCGGCGACCGCATCCGGCGGCAATTTCGATCCCAGCGTCTGGTATTCGATCGGCCATGACGGGATCGTGACCGTGACCTGCGGCAAGGCCGACATGGGCCAGCACATCGCCTCGACCATGGCGCAGATCATTGCCGAAGAACTCGGTTCGAGCTGGAAGGACATGCGGATCCAGCTTGCTTCCAACGATCCGAAGTTCAACGACCCGGTGCTGGGCGCCCAGATCACCGGCGGCAGCTGGTCGACCATGATGAACTTCGAGGCGATGAGCCGCGCGGGCGCCGCGGGCCGGATCGCCCTGACGGAAGCCGCCAGCGCCGCGATGGGCGTGCCGGCAGCCGAACTCGTGGTGCGCGACAGCGTGGTCTCGCATCCGAAGTCGAAGAAGCAGATGAGCTTTGCCGAGCTCGTCAAGGGCGGCAAGGCGACCCGGACCTTCACGGCGGACGAGCTGAAGGCGATTTCGCTGAAGACACCGGACCAGTACAACATGATCGGCTTCTCGGTGCCGCAGCTCGACATCCCCGACAAGACCCGGGGCGCCGCCAAATACGGCATCGACGTGACGCTGCCGGGCATGGTGCACGGCGCGGTGGTCACGCCGCCGGTGCGCTACGGCGCGACGGTGAAATCGGTCGACGACAGCGCGGCCAAGAAGGTGCCGGGCTTCATCAAGGCCGTTACCCTCGACGACAAGACGGCCACCACGACCGGCTGGGTGGTGGCGGTCGCCAACACCTACGCCGAGGCGCGCAAGGCCGCAGCGGCGCTGAAGATCGACTATGAGGGCGGTCCGAACGCCAAGGTGTCGAGCGAGTCGCTGTTCGAGGAGGCGCGGCGGCTGCAGGGTCTCAGCGATTCCGGACAGTTCTTTGTCAAGGACGGCGATCCGGACGCGGCCCTGGGCACGGCGGCCAAGGTGCTGGAGGCGGAATATACCACCAACATCAACATCCACTGCCCGATGGAGCCGATGAACGCCACGGCGGAGTTCAAGGGCGACATCCTGCACATCTATACCGGCAACCAGTTCGCGACCCGCTCCGGCGCGATTGCGGCCGGCGCGGCCGGTATCGATCCCAAGTTCGTCGTCATGCACCAGTCCTATCTGGGCGGCGGCTTCGGCCGGCGTCTGGATGCCGACATGACGGTGCCGGCGGTGCAGGCGGCGAAAGCCGTCGGCAAGCCGGTCAAGGTGATCTACTCGCGTGAGAACGACATGACGATGGATTTCTCACGTCCGCTCACCTACCAGAAGGTGAAGGCGGGCCTCGACGGCGATGGCAAGCTGGTTGCGCTCAGCCATGACGTGGTCTCGGCCTGGCCGACCCAACGCTGGGGAATCCCGGACTTCCTGTCGCCATCGGTGGACAAGAAGGGCCCGCTGGACGCCTTCACGGTCAACGGCGCCGACTTCTTCTACACCGTGCCCAACCACTATGTGCGGGCGATCAAGAACGAGATGGCGCACAACGCCACGCCGTCGGGTCAGCTGCGCTCGGTGGCCCCGGGTTGGACCTTCTGGGCGGTCGAAAGCATGATCGACGAGATCGCCGTTGCCGCCGGCAAGGACCCGGCGCAGTTCCGCATCGAACTGCTCGACGGCAAGGGCAAGAACGACGGCGGCGCCCAGCGTCTGCGCAACACGCTGCTCGCCGCGATGGGGCTTGCCGGTTACGGCACCAAGAAACTGCCGAAGGGCGAGGGCATGGGGGTCGCCTGCGTCTCCTCGCAGGAGCGGGCGACGGCCAGCTGGACCGCCTGCGTCGCCCATGTCGCGGTGGCGCCGTCGGGCGAGATCAAGGTGAAGAAGCTCACGGTGGCGACCGACGTCGGCACCCAGGTCAATCCCGACGGCGTCCAGGCCCAGGTCTCGGGCGCGGCGCTGTGGGGGATGTCGCTCGCGCTGTACGAGAAGGCGACGTTGAAGGACGGCGGCATCGAGCAGACCAACTTCGACACCTACACGCCGCTGCGGATGAGCCAGATGCCGGAAGTCGCCGTCAGCGTCATCGCCAATGGCGAAAAGGCCACCGGCGTCGGCGAGCCGGCGGTGACGGTGGTCGCGCCCGCGATCGGCAACGCGGTGTTCAACGCCGTCGGTGCCCGCGTGCGCTCGCTGCCGATCACGGCCGAAGCGATCAAAGGCGCCATGAAGGCCTAGACCGCATTGCAAGGCTGGGGCGGCCGTGTGCCGCTCCAGAGGCTCCAAACATATAATCAGCCTTCAGGCGCCGGGGTTGCTCCGAGGGGCGGGGACGTGCGGGTGACGCAAAGACAACGACAGAGGACAGTGGCCGGCGGCCCGATGGCACGTCGGGTTCTGTTGAAAGGCAAAGTGGCACCCTGGTACAAAGCGGACGCAAAGCCGTCCGTGCGCGCGCGAGCCTGCCTGTTCGCCGTGACCTTCGCCTGCACCGGGACGGTTGTTACCGCGGCCAGAGCCGACAGCGACTCGCTCAAGATAACCGACGCCTGGGCGCCGGCGTTGGAAAAGGCCGGTGGAGACATACCGCTTTCAATGACGGTTCAAAATGAAAGTGGCAGTCCCGATGTGCTGTTGCGGGTCAGGTGTCCGGTCGCGAATTTTTCGGAGAGGCACACCGTCGATCGCGGCGAGGGAGCCCCCGCGATGCGCTCCATCAAGTCGATTCCGATCGAGACCGGCAGCGTCACACTTAAGCCAGACGGCTATCACGTGATGTTGTTGCAGACCAAGCAGCTTGTTGCCGGTGACAAGTTCACCTGCTCGATCAGTTTCCAAAAGGCCGGGACCAAGGAGGTGGAGGTGCTGGTCCGCCGGTAGCGCTGAACGCGTGGAGCCTGATTCAATCGGTGCCAACCACGATCTTCACTACAGCCTGCGCGAGACAGGCGTTCATTGCTCTTTGTTTCATCAAGGGAGGTAAGTGATATGAGAATTCCGACCAATCATCGACGATTGCGAACGCTGCTGCTCGCCACCACGGCCGCAGCCATGACATTCCTGATGCTACCTGCACGCGGAGCTGACGACGTCACCAGCGAGCGGCTTCTCAATGCCGACAAGGAAGCCGGCAATTGGCTTCTCCACCACAAGAACTACTCGGCGACGCGTTTTTCCAGCCTGAAGGACATCAACAAGGATAACGTCAAGAATCTCAAGGTCGCCTGGACCATGCATCTCGGGGGCGTGGAAGGCGGCGGGATCTGGGCCCATGGTGGCCTCGAGGGAACGCCGATCGTCGAAAACGGCATGATGTATGTCACCGACGGATGGGGTTCGGTCTACAAGATCGATACGCATGGCGGCAGTGGGGTGCTGCTGTGGAAGATGGATCCCAAGACCGACCACGACTGGGCCGGTGCAATTGCATGCTGCGGTGTTGATAACCGCGGCGTTGCGCTTTGGGGTGACCTCGTCATCTCCCATACGCTGGACGGACGACTGGTCGCGACCAACAAGGAATCCGGGCAGGTCGCGTGGCAGAAACAGGTTGCCGATCCGGACAAGGGCGAGGTCATCACGGGGGCACCGCTCATCGTGAAGAACATGGCGATCAGCGGCGTTGGCGGCGCTGAATACGGCATCCGGGGCTGGGTCGCGGCAACCGATCTTGCAACCCAGAAAGAGGCCTGGCGCACCTACACCATTCCCGGCAAGGGCGACCCTGGCGAAGAGACCTGGAAGGGCGACAACAATGCTGCTGCGGCCGGCGGCGGTTCGACCTGGGTTACCGGGAGCTACGATCCGGCTACCGACACCATCATCTGGGGCGTCGGCAATCCCGGTCCGGACTGGGACAACGCCTACCGTCCTGGCGACAACCTCTATACCGACAGCTCATTGGCACTTGACGCCAGCACCGGCAAGATCAAGTGGCATTACCAGCATACACCCAACGATCCCTACGACTATGACAGCGTCGCCGAGAATGTGCTGGTCGACGCTCCCGGTCCCAACGGCACGATGTTGAAGCTTGCGTTGGAGGCCGACCGCAATGGCTTCGCCTATGCGATCGATCGCACGACAGGCAGGTTCGTGTGGGGACTGCCCTTCGTAGACAAGGTGACATGGACCAAAGGGATCGATCCGGAGTCCGGCAAGCCGGTGGAATATGATCCGAAACAGCAGGTGCAGCACTACAATGCCTCGGTGACGCCGAGCCGCGATCACAAGATCGCCGATATCTGCCCCGGCAACATGGGGGGCAAGAACTGGCCACCGACTGCCTACAACCCCGAGCTCAAGCTCTGGTACATTCCCGTGATCGAAAGCTGCAACCGGATTACCGTCGAGGAGGCGGATCCCGCCAAGCTCAAGGCGCGCGAGTTCTGGACCGGCGGCGGGCCGAGCCAGCCGTTCAAGATCACCGGCAGTGTGACGGCAATCGACGTCACAAAGGGCAAGATCGCCGGCAAATTCCAGATGCCGTTCCCAAATCTCGGCGGCATCCTGGCGACGCCTGACCTCGTCTTTTCCGGTCAGCCATCGGGCGAGGTGATCGCCCTGGACGGCAAGTCGTTGCAGAAGCTCTGGGAGTTCAACACCGGGGGTGGCGTCAATGCTCCGCCGGTCACCTTCTCGGTCGACGGCAAGCAATATCTCGCGATACTCGTTGGGCTGGGCGGTGCCTGGGACAAGTGGTTCATCGATTCGACGCCTGAGTTGAAGCGAATTCAGCCAGGTTCGATGCTCTACGTGTTTGCGCTCTGACGGGTTTGGGCTGGACGGAGTTGAGCTGGCTCATCTCCGTCCGTTGCCCGACTGCCGAAAAAGAACCGCTGCAATGAAAAAACGTACCTCTTGCCTGCAGCTGGCGGCACCATTCGCCGCAATGCTCGTGTTGTCGGCCAACGCGGCTTTCGGCCAGTCGGCGGCGCCGCCCGATCCGACCGAGGCCGGCAAGGCCGTGTTCAAGCGCGCCAATTGCATCGGCTGTCATAAATGGCATGGCAACGGTGGCGGCGGCTATGGCGGGGACGCTCTTTCGCTTCGCAAAACCGAGTTGACGCGTGAGCAGATCATGGAAACGGTTTCCTGCGGAAGGCCCGGCACCGGAATGCCGTTTTTCGTGCGGGGTGCCTACGACACCGTCAAGTGCTATGGAATGAACCGTCAGGAAATCGACAATCAGATCCCGCCGGAGGCCAACACATTCCTCCGGGAGCCGGATATCGCCGCGGTCGCGGACTATGTGTTGGCTCACATCAAGGGCAGGGGCGAGCCGAACTCCGCGGAATGCACCGAATTTTTTGGCAATACGTCGCGCGTTTGCGACGTCTACAAGACCGCTGCTCCTGCCGGTGCTACAGGACCATCCAAATGAGGCTCCTCAAATCCGCGACCATGGTGGTAGGCTTCCTGCTGGCCTTGGGGATGCGATCAAACGCCACGCCCGGCAACGATCTGCGCGATATCCGCATCGGCATGCCCGTCGCTGATCTGCCCAATGCGGGCTATATTGGCTTCGCCTGTGTGGCCGATCCAAGCCGCAAATTGCCGGCATGGTCCGGCTGGCGTGATTGCCCCCCCAATGTGGACGGACTCCGCTTCGTTCGTTTCGGATTTGACCCGGAGACGAGCAAGGATGGCACTGTGGTCGCCGGGCATCCCGTGATCCTGACCTTGCTTGTCGACGACGCGGGCGTGATAGCTGGCCTGAAGATCGACACCGAAACAAAGGGGCCGATGTTCGTTCGCAAGAAGGCTTTTCTACTGGGCTTGCAGGTTAAGTCACGCTACGGCGTCGACGGGTGGACATGCACGGAAGCGCGACCGCAAGCCGGCGAGCAACCCGTCGGTGGCGTCTTTCTCAACGAGAAGTGCACCAAGACTATCTCGGATCGCGTTATTATCGTCCAACGGGATCTGTTTCGGCGCGCAAATCAAGACGAAAAAAGCTTCGTGAACGACACGCAGGTGAGCATCTTGCGTGCAAAGAACTAGAACAAGAGGAATTGGAAGGGCGCAGTCTGGACGGGACCGTGGGTCATTGATGCAGGCGCCTATTCCGTCGTTGATCGGCGGTCGCGCAGTCCCAAGCCGATGCTAGCGTAGTGGAGATGCCAACCAAGCCAACACGGAGGAATCGATGAAGCAAGGCCTCGTAAATACCCTGGTCGTGTCAAGCGGAATTTCCTACGTCCTGCTCCTGTTCTGCATCGGCGGCGTCGCAGCCAATTCTAGGACGGCGAAATACAATGTCGACGGTTCGACGTTCAAGTGCATCACCAAGATGACGCCTGTGAAGCATTTTTTTGTCGATAATATAGGCGGTGATCTGGCAGGCACCGTCGATGTTGCCCAGAAGGGACAAGGTGAATTTCCAGAGGGTACCATGCTGCAGCTGATACCCAACGAAGCGATGGTGAAGCAGCAGAAGGGATTCAGTCCGGGAACGAATGATTGGGAGTTCTTTGCGCTCGACACCGACAAGAATGGCACAAGAATTGTCAGCCATGGGGCGGAAGAGGTGAACAACTTCCTCGGGCTCAATTGCTTCGAGTGCCACAAGGCAGCGCGGGCTGAGTTCGATCTCGTCTGCGAGCAGGATCATGGTTGCGCTCCGTTGCCGCTGACCCGAGCGATGTTCCATGCCATTCAACATACCGACTTGCGGTGCCCGCCGGGGCCGCTCAGTGCCGAGGACGCCGCTGCACTGAAAGAACTTGGGCCGATACTGGAGCAGTTGAAAAATGAGGCTGCGGCGAACAAGAAGTAGGCCTTTCCCCGTTCTCATCGATGGCAATGGCCGCTGACGATGCCATGAACGGTTGATCGCGCCGGGTGCCGTGGTCGGTTCCGCCGAAAAAAAGGCCCGTCCGATGGGAGTTTCCATCGGACGAGCCAAGGTATCCATTCATTGGTAGGACGTGTGGCATCGCAAGCCACGGCTCTGCAATACCACATCATCGGCGCAGTTAAGTCGGGAAAGATTGCAAACTGTAGTGGCATAGCTTCCCGACGCGTGGGGGAACTAGTTTCATGTCTGGGTTCCGACGCCCAATGAGCAGGGAAACGTTTCCACGACATTGCAGCCGTTGTTGATTCAGCCGATCCTAGAGTCGCTTGTTCTTAGTGGCGGTGCACCGGGTATTGATGCGGTATTGCTGCTTCATTCCGTTTGCCCGGAGCGCGGCGTCGTTCGTGATATCATGTCTTTGATAGACGGACTGGGATTACCGCATCGCCCATGGCGCTGCAGTCTTGATCAGATACCCTCGTTCTCCGCCTGTTACTCTCAAAAGGTACTAGTTTGTTCTGGTCGCTAGGATGCCGGCGTTGCGCGCTGCGCTTAGCAAGACCGCGAAGTCGTGATGCACGGGCACAGTTGCAATGTGGGGTCCTTGCTTTTCTTCTATCGCATCTTTTGACCAGGCGATCTTTACCGCCCGCTGCAAAGGCACAGGTCTTCGATGTACTCTTCATCTATCATCCAGCCGATCATGTGCCGCAACGGCGACAACAGATCGCCGGCCTGAACCGAGTGCTTTGCGCTCTAGAACAGCAAACGGTCGCTCATCGTTGTCGCCAAGCAGCGACTCGACCAACCCGCTTCGTTGTGACGGACTTTTCCGCCATTGGTGCATCGTTCGGCAATGGCAACGGGGCGAGCTGCCGCATATCATTTCCATCGGGTCGACCGGCAGCGCGGTAGAACAGCCATAACTTCCCGTTATGTAGCTATAATTCCTTTGCTGCCATCAGCTATCGCCCTAGATCGGCTTGGGCCACCTGATCGGAAGACGCGCGTTGTCCGGGGACCCAACGAGCGCCAACTCGTCGCTTTACCTTCGTGGCTTGTTTGTTTTGACAGGGGAAAGCGCTCCCACCTATTGTTCGACCGGCTGAGAAATCCAAGAAAAAATGTGTCCCGTTAACGGGCGTCGAAAGGGGCGTTTCGTGAAAGCTATAGACAAGCTGCGCAACTCTTTTGCGCAACCATTTGGGCGCCTGAACGTGGCCGCCCGCCTCGCGGTAATTGGCTTGGCATGCATCATTGTCGGCGGCCTCATTCTCTGGATCTGCAACGAGCTTTTCTATTTCTACGTCGCTCGAAGCTACGTCGAAGAGCTTGCGGACGCCTATGACCTAAATAAAGGCGTCACCCGAGCAATTCTCTGGGCAAGTTTCGCTGCTGTCGTCGTTCTTGCTGGATACTCGTTCTCATTCTCCAGACAAAAGCGCCGGCTCGGTTACGCCGGGCTGCTTGCATTGATTGTTGGACATTCGCTACTGCTCGGTCGCATGGATACGAATTTTCGCAAGAACGGCGAGTCCGAAAGATGCTACGTGATGACACGAACCGCGATCAAAACGCTGAACCGTCGTGGCATCGACCCGGAAACCGGCAAGGAATGCCACCCTCTGACACCTCAGATCGTGGAGAAAATCGAAGAGTATCGCAACGGCCATCGACCGAAGCAGATCGCGTCGAGCAATCCTATGTTCTTCGATGCAACCACTGGAGAACCGATCGTTTGGTACGCCAAGAATGACCGCGCGCAGATCGAGTTGTTCGACCTGATGGGATTCCATCCGGAGACGGGTGAAGAACTGATTCCGATTACGCGGGATGTGGTTGAGTTGTGGAAGCAACAAAATGCGAAGGTGGTCAAGCGCGCGCCCGTGCGGGTAGGCGATCCCGAGAAGTTCGGCTTCTTTGAACCAACTACCGGCTCTGCAAAGGTCTGGTATTGGCGCGATGGAAGCGGGCAATATGAGTTCTACGATGGGCCCGGCTTCCACCCGCAGTCCGGCGATGAACTCAAAAAAGTCAACAAAGAGGTCATAGCCGATTTCCGGAGACAACGAGACGCGACCGCGGCCCAAAAAAGGGCGGAGCAGGAGGAAGCGGAGCGAAGGGCTCGCGAGCGAGCGGAGCAAGAGGCTCTTGCTGCTCGCGAGGCCGCTGAACGCGACCGGGTAGCCCGCGAGGCTGACCTCGAAGCCGAGCGACAGCGGACTCAGAGCGGGGTCGAATGTGACCGGCTTGCCGCCAATCCAACCGATGCAAGAAGGTCCGGACCGGGCGTCACATTCGACACATTGAAGTATCAAGCCGACCAGGCCTACGACGCTTGTACAAAGGCCGTCGCGGCCTTTCCAGGCGAACCTAGGTATCAATACCAGCTGGCTCGCAGCGCGCAATTCAAGGACAAGAAACAAGCATTCGACATGTTTGTTCGTCTTGTTCAGGCAAACTATCCTGCGGCATTCGACAATTTAGGCGGCATCTATCTTTGGGATCGAAAGGATCCGACCTCGGCAATCGCGCTTTTTAAACGTGGGAGCGCTCTTGGTGATGCAGATAGCATGGTTAGCCTAGTCGATCTCATTGACAAAGGGCTGGTCCCAACCTCCGACCCCGAACAGACAAAACTGGCTCTGCTGCAGCGTGCGGGTGAACTTGGGCATGCCGGCGCTCAACGAGGCTATGAACTTGAGATGCAGAAGCTCAATCAGCAGCGTATCAATCAAGCGAACCAACAGCAAATGATGCAGCTGTTCGGCGCTTTCGTTCAGGGCGTTGCAAGGCGCTGAAATGCGAGATGAGCATAGTTCCAATTGCAATCAGCCTGCAAGCCCTGCACTCGCTTGTCGTTGGCTTCATCTACCGCAAGGCGCCATAGGATGTAGAACCATTTCCAATCGGGGTTGAGGCAATTTAAACTACCGGCTCGAGCTCGACAACTGTCAAGCTCGATCCGTGGCCCAGATTTGCATTGGTGAACCCTCACTTGCTGAACCATGTCAAGCCTTGCGCAATATATTCGACGGACTATAACGGCGGAACTTGAAGCGCGCCCGGCCCACGGTATATCGGCCGGGCGTTCGTTCCGCTGTTGCGGCCTGGTCTGTCGTAACGCACCCGTCAGGGACGGCCGAGGCTGGCTCCACGGGCTCCAAATGAACTACGGTGTTTGCGATGATGAGACGACCCTGGACGGCGGAGGAAATCGAGCGCCTCAAAAATCTGATCGCTGCTGGCGCGTCTCCCATTCGGGTTTCCGCCGCCCTGAAACGCAGAAGAGCAGTCGTGCGGGGCAAGGCCAAACAGGTTGGAATGCCTTTTGTCCTGTCGACAGAGAGCAGAGATCTCCGAGGATCACGATAGAGGCGTGAATGGTGCAACCGTAGCGCTGTCGTTTGCGCATGCGGGGCGGTCAGCAGCCCCGGCAGACGCTTCGGATCTTTCGATCGACGTTTGAGTCCTCTTGGTCCAGCACTTCCGGCGATGCCGTTAAGGGGATATCGGCGAGGCGGGGTTGACGATGGCCAACCGGTGCGGACCACGGTTTGGTTCGGGTTTCTCCACCGGCCTGTACGGGCGTGGCGAGCGCTGCCGAGATAATCGCTATCAGGCCAAGAAGCTTGAATTTGGTCATTTGGAGGCTCCACTATCATCGCGCGAAGGCGCGTCGTGCAGGAGACTCTCTCTGACGGTCTGATATTCCCGGTCGGTCGAAGTTTTATTTAGTCCCCTTTTGCGCGGCAGGCCGCCATGAATGTGCTGCGCGAGGCTGATGCGCCAACTGGCGCATCCAACTATCTTGAGGTCGTTAGCTATTTCTAGTGGCGGTGCACCGGGTACCAGTCCATCCGGTATTGCTGCTTCATTCCGTTTGCCCGGAGCGCGGCGTTCTTCGTAATATTATGTCTTTGATAGACGGGACTGGCGATTACCGCATCGCCCATGGCTCTGCGGTCTTGATCAGATACCCGTGCTCCCGGGGTGTCCTTGATCGAAAGCGCAATGCGATCGGCGACGCCTCTTATGGTCTTGGCATCCCATGTCAACCTGCTTTGGTCCTGAAGATCGAGGCTACCGCGGTTGGCCGCATAAAAGCAGAAAAGCGATTCGGCGATGTACGCCGCCGCTTCATTGTCGGCCTGCGAAGCGGAAGCCACGTATCCCTGAATGTCTATCCAAGCATGCACGGATTCATGGATAATCGTCGCCTGCTGAACAATCGTCGTTCCGAAACCGGCACGCTTGAACGTATACGCATCGTCTTTGGAGTCATACTTCGCACCTTCTCCTTTCTCAAGATCGCCGACTCCGACCTCAATTCCGCTATCGAAAAACAGGTGCTTCACGATTTCAGCAAATACCCGCCGAAACGCCGATGCGTTGATTTGCCAGGCCGAAATGGAAAAATTGATCTTTTGTGCCGGTGCTGAAGTGAGAGCGATCAGCACCCGGGAGTCCAATCCACTCAGGTCGTCAGACATTCGACTGCCCCTGTGCTGCTGGGATGGCGCTGGAACCAGCTCCATGAAGACGACGCGACACCCATAGTTAGTCACAGATCACCAACAGTCGTTCGCGACAGCCATCGAGAGCACATTCACGAAGCCGAGAGGTTGGGCTCCTCGAAGCCGCAGCCTGACTCTTGAATTGACGATTTTGTTACAATTTTCAGGATGTTACGTCTGGCCCGCGACGCCGGTCGGATTAGTCACCCGGAACGGCCATGGCTGGGTCGACAGAAAGGGACCGCGGGTCAAGTGACATCAAGCGAGGGTCAGCAGCCTTATCCGGCCCTATGATTTTGTCCGGCCCTATGATTTTGGACTGATCGGAAACCTCGACCGCTTCGCCAGCACGACTTGATCCCCAACTGCGTACAGCCAACAGGGTCCGTCCCGCCCGTTCCGCGCCGGGTCTTCATTGCAGTTTGACAGAGCTTTCGCTTCGGCAGCGAATTGCGATTCGCTGCCGGTCACGACAAAAATCAACCCATACGGATGGAGCGCTGCGGCCTTGGGGCCGCTCGCCGACCCGTAGTTTGCAACTTCCGGCCGACCACGATCCGATTCCCTCAGCGCGGGTATTTGCTGCGGGTCGTAGGGTCCACTATAGGTAACGCGCGGCATCTGCCTCTTCTGCCACTCTCCGGCAAGGGAACGCTGTCTAAGGCTAGCATCGGTCGCCAACAGGATGCATGGATCTCCATGCCGGACCTGGCATCCTTCCAGCGCAATTTCTTCGGCCACTTTTTCATTCTGCAGGAATGTCCTGCGCCAGCTATCGTAAGGCGGGTGCATCGCCAGCGCTTTATGCTCGCCGGAAGTGACGTAGAATGATCCCTCACGAATGCGTATCTTTTCCGACATCGCCGGCGCAATCTCCTCCATCGCAGCCAAAAGCGCCGCCTCAAACGATTGCGGGGCTGCCGCAGCGACTGCAGGTGTGGCTTTTTGAGGAGGCTGAATTTCTGGAGTCAGCGGCGAAGTGAGACGCTGTGGCAGGACAACGCGATTTTCCACGGCATACAGATAGCAGGGGCGATTTCCGGATTTCGCTCGATCCGGATTGGCATTGCAGGCACTCAAAGCCTGCTCTTCCGCGCTGTTTTGGCTGGTCGCCCCCTGTGAAACCGTGAATATTCCTTCGGCATGGAAAGCGGCGGCCTTTGGGCCTGTGGAGCTGGCGTAATTGAGGAGTTCGGGGCTGTGTGCCTGTTGCTCCCGAAGTCCCGGTACCTTTGCGGGATCAAACTGCCCAGAGTAGCGAACCCTGGGCGCGTCTTGCGTGGCCCATGTCCCATCCGAGGACGGCGGGGCCAAGGTGTCATCGGCTGCAATTATCGCGCATGGTTCGTCATAGAATTGCGAGCACTTCTCCAAGACTCGTTCTTCCGCAACCGCTCGCGAGGGCCAGCCACCGGTTCTCCAGTGTCTTCTCACCTTCGGCGCGATCGCCATGGCGCGATGACTCGACAATCTGGAAAAGGCAACAGCGTTGTCTTTCCGCGACTGGGAAGACTCCTTGGTGGCGCCCTTTTCCAGTATTGATGTCAGCCCATCGACCAAATTCGTGGCCGGAGCGGATGGCTCAACTCCGGAACTTGCTGTCGCTTGAGCCGTAGCGACTGCGGCTTTTTGCGGTGGGTCCTGCCAAGGTTTATTCAGAATCAAAAAGCTGCCCAGGGCTCCCAGCGCGATCGCGAGCACGGCAGTGACGACAAGCAAAGGGGTCGGCCGTCGATTCACCGCTTCAGTCTGTGCCTTGGAATTGATGAGTGAAGTGCCGTCCAGCAGCCCTTTCTCCAGTTGAACGCGAAAGGCATGAACGGGGCGGGGGATGTTTTTGACGTCTTGCGGACCAAGATCACTGAAGATGACCGAGAGCTTGTCCGCGACCTGTTCGTGGACCGAGCGGGAAACGCAGATACCACCGGGAGTGGCCAATCCCTGTAGGCGTGCCGCGACATTTACGCCGTCGCCGAGAAGATCGCCCTCGCGCTCGATGACGTCACCAATGGTCAGGCCCATTCGAAAGACCATGTGACGGCTGGGCGGATAGCTCATATTGCGGGTTCGCAGGGATTCCTGGATATCGATCGCAGCCCGTACCGCATCGACGGCACTCGGAAATTCCGCGAGGACTGCATCTCCGGCGGTATTGAAGATGCGACCGTCGGCCTTGGTTATGAAATCATCAAAGACCGCTCGATAAGACATGAGACGGCGCATCGTCTCCTCTTCATCCTCCGCCATGAGCCGGCTGTATCCGACGAGATCAGCCGCGAGAATGGCCGCAATCTTCCGCTTCAATAGCTGCCCCCCTAATTTAGATGGCGAACTTCCGGCAGATCTGATCATAAATTACCGAATTCTGGCATTCCTGCCAAGGCGCCCTGCGCCACGCGGCAGGCCTTCTAGCTTCCTCCGCCTAACAAGGAGACCACCGCCGATGCCGAATACGGTAAAGGGGGTAGTGTCCTGAGGCCATGAGACGCGAGCTCTCCGTTGATATCCGTCGGAGCAAGAGGCGGGGCCGTTGTCGACTCGGTTCAAGCATTCCGGCTGACCCGGGTTGGCCTCGGCATGGCTCTTGCGGCCTTCGACCCAGACTCATTCGCCTCTTCATCTATCATCCAGCGGGCCATGTGCCGCAACGCCGGCAATGGACTGCCGGCCTGAACCGGCGTGCGTGCTTTCGATTCCTTAGCAGACCTTGCGGACAGCACGGCGAACATCGACGCAAATCCGCGACGGATTGCATTCGTGATGTTTCAGGCAGTGCGGAATGTCACACTGCGTGCTGGAAAGAATTGCTCTGCTGGCGATCCTTTCGCCGAAACAAACGCTGCGCCGCGCATGCTGAGTGCAGTGCGCGCATCGTTATTTTCGGCAGACGCTCGACAGCTCGATTGCGTCGCACCATCATCCTGACATCGCATGATCGCGGAAAACAGCGATCGTCAGGAGCGCAAGATGAAGCGTCGGGACTTTCTGAAACTATCTGCGAGCGTTGCCGCTCTTGGAACATTTGTGGCGCCGGTGCGCGCGCAAAAGGGTTTGAAGGAAATTCGCATCGGCTACCAGAAGACCGGCGTGCTGGTTATCGCGCGTCAGCGGGCAATTCTGGAACAAAAGTTCGCAAGCCGGCAGATCGGCATCAGATGGATCGAGTTCACGTCAGGGCCGCCGCTGCTGGAAGCCATGAGCACCGGCAATGTCGATCTCGGCTCGGTTGGCGATACGCCGCCTATCTTTGCGCAGGCCGCCAATGCCAATGCCAATGTCGTCTATGTCGCGGGATCGCGTATCACCAACGGGCAGGGCATTCTGGTACCCGAAAAGTCCGCCATTCGCACCATCGACAATCTTAGGGGCAAGCGCGTCGGCTTCACCAAGGGCAGCAGCGCACATAACGTTGTCATCGCGGCACTGGAGAAGGCCGGGCTGAGCTGGGTCGACATCACGCCGGTCTACCTGACGCCGCCCGATGCGGTGCCGGCGTTTGCCAGCGGCAGCATCGAGGCATGGGCGGTCTGGGATCCCTATTTTGCGATCGGGGAAAAGCGCCAGAGCGGTCGCATCCTGGTCAACGCGCATGAAGTCGCCAAGACCAATTCGTTCTATCTGGCCAATCGAGATTTTGCGAACGCCTACGGTCGGGAAACCCGCGACGTCATCGATGGTCTTGCGGATGCCGCGCGCTGGGCAGAGGCCAACCGCGCCGAGGTCGCAGCGGCGCTAGCTGCCGTCACCGGCGTGCCGCTTGACGTTCAGACGATCGCAGCCAACCGCGCTTCGTTTCTGATTGGACCAGTCACGGACGAAATCGTAACGACGCAGCAAGCGGTCGCAGACCGCTTCCACAAGCTTGGCCTCATTCCACGGCCGATCGTGGTGCGGGACGCGGTCTGGAGGCCGGCGCAAACGTGAACTGACCGTCAAATATCCCTCATTTCATCTCAAGGAGAACTGCATGCGTTGGTTTCAACGAATGATGGCGGCTGCCGTCCTGTCAGCCGTCACCGTCGCCGCGACGGTCGGCGCTTCCTTCGGCCAGGCGCCGGAGAAGGTGGTGCGGATCGGCTACCAAAAATATGGCAAGCTCGTATTGCTGAAAGGCAAAGGCTCCCTGGAACAAAAGCTGAAGGCCGTCGGCTACAAGGTAGCGTGGACCGAATTTCCATCAGGACCGCCGCTCCTGGAGGCGCTCAATGTCGGCGCCATTGATTTCGGCAATACCGGCGAGGCGCCGCCGATCTTCGCGCAGGCCGCCGGCGCGCCGTTGCAGTATGTCGCCTACGAGCCGCCGGCGCCGAAGGGCGAGGCTATCCTGGTGTCCAAGGACAGTGCGTTGAAGTCAGTCGCCGACCTCAAGGGCAAGAAGATTGCGCTGAACAAGGGTTCCAACGTCCACTACCTGCTGGTCAAGGCGCTGGAGAAGGCGGGCGTCAAATATTCCGAGATCGAGCCGGTGTTCCTTGCGCCTGCCGATGCCCGCGCGGCGTTCGAGCGTGGCGCGGTGGATGCCTGGGTGATCTGGGATCCATTTCAGGCCGCTGCGGAGGCTGCGACCGGCGCACGCACGCTGGCCGACGGCGAGGGTATCGTCGCCAACTACCAGTTCTATTTCTCGTCCAAGACGTTCCTGCAGAGTGATCCAAAGATCGTCGACCTCGTACTGGCTGAGCTCAGCGCGGTCGACGACTGGGCCAAAGGGGACATCCATGCGGTTGCCGAACAGATTGCGCCGTCCATCGGACTGTCGGTGCCAGTCGTCGAGGTCGCGCTAAAACGCCAGTCCTACGGCATCAAGCCGATCAACGACGCCGTAATCGCCGACCAGCAGAAGATCGCCGACAGCTTCGTCGCGCTCGGTCTGCTGCCCAAGCCCATCACCGTCTCTGATGCCCAACGCAAGCCCGGATCCTGATCCATGACCATCCACACGCCCAAACCGCCCGCCGCCAACATCCTTTGGTTTCTGCCGACCCATGGCGACGGCCGCTTTCTCGGCACGTCGGTCGGTGGCCGCGAAGTAAAATTCAACTATCTGCGACAGATCGCGCAGGCCGCCGACCAACTCGGCTATTTCGGCGTGCTGCTACCGACCGGACGAAGCTGCGAGGATTCCTGGATCGTGGCGTCCGCCGTGGCGCCATTCACCGAGCGGCTGCGCTACCTCGTCGCCGTCAGGCCAGGGCTGCAATCGCCGAGCGTTGCGGCGCGCATGACCGCGACGCTCGACCGCATTTCCAACGGGCGGCTCCTGATCAACGTCGTCACCGGGGGCGACCCCGTCGAGAACAAGGGCGATGGAATCTTCCTTTCGCATGACGACCGCTATGCAGTCACGCGCGAGTTCCTGAATGTCTACAGCGATCTGCTCGCCGGCAAGGTAGTCAATGCGGAGGGCAGGCACATTCGCATCGAGGACGGCCGGCTGCTGTTCGCTCCGGTGCAGTCGCCGCGGCCGCCGCTCTATTTCGGCGGTTCATCAGACGCCGGTATCGATGTCGCGGTCGATATCGTCGATAAATACCTGACGTGGGGCGAACCGCCGGCGCAGGTCGTCGAGAAAGTCGAGCGCGTCCGCGCGGCTGCGGCAAAGCGCGGACGCAAGCTTTCCTTTGGCATCCGCCTCCATGTAATTGTACGCGAGACCGATGCCGAGGCCTGGAAAGCCGCGGGCGAGCTGATCAAGCACGTCACCGATGAGACGATCGCGAGCGCGCAGCAGATCTTCTCCCGGATGGACTCGGTCGGCCAGCAGCGCATGGCGCAGCTGCATGGCGGTCGCCGCGACAAGCTCGAAATCAGCCCGAACCTTTGGGCCGGTGTGGGCCTCGTGCGCGGCGGTGCCGGCACGGCCCTGGTCGGCGATCCTCAGACCGTAGCAGCGCGGATTAGGGAGTACCAGGACATCGGCATCGACACCTTCATCCTGTCCGGCTATCCGCATCTTGAGGAGGCCTATCGCTTCGCCGAACTGGTGTTCCCGCTGCTGTCGCTGTCACAAGGCGGCAACGTCACACCGGTCCGCGTCAATACCGGTCCTTTCGGCGAGACGATCGCCAACGAGCATCGTCCCTTGGTGAAGGCATCGCAGTGAGTCTCATTGATAATCTTCCACGGGTGCAAAAATTGGGTCTGCCGCGGGCTGACGCTTTCATCCCCTGGATCGTGCCGCTCGCCATCATCCTCATCTGGCAGGCGGCCAGTGCCGCCGGCTTCATGCCGGCGCGGGTGCTGCCGGCCCCGACCGATGTCGCGCTGGCGGGCTGGAAGCTGTTGCTGTCAGGCGAACTTGTCCGCAACATCTGGGTCAGCTTCTGGCGCGCCAGTGTCGGCTTCTTGATCGGCGGCGGTATTGGATTCGCCTTCGGGCTTGCCAACGGCCTGTCACAGATCTCGTCGAAACTCACCGACACCACGTTGCAGATGGTGCGCAACATCCCGCATTTGGCGCTGATCCCGCTGGTCATTCTCTGGTTCGGCATTGACGAGTCCGCAAAGCTCTTCCTGGTAGCCCTCGGCGTGTTCTTTCCGATCTACCTCAACACGCTGCATGGCATCCGCACGGTCGATCCGCAGCTCATCGAAATGGGCCGCACCTACGGCATGTCGGGCAGTGAACTGTTCCGCCGCGTGATCTTTCCGGGTGCGCTGCCCTCAATCTTCGTCGGCCTGCGTTTCGCGCTCGGCATCATGTGGCTGACCCTGATCGTGGCGGAGACCATCGCGGCGTCTTCCGGCCTTGGTTACATGGCGATGCAGGCCCGCGAATTCATGCTGATCGACGTCGTCGTACTCTCTATCCTGATCTACGCGCTGCTCGGCAAGCTTGCCGATAGTGCTTCGCGCCTGTTGGAGCGACTGACGCTGTCCTGGCATCCGGCCTTCCAGAAACATTGAGGACCACATGCAAGAGGCACTCCGTTTTCTCGCTCCCGATATCCAGCCGGCGGCATTGCCTGATGTCGTGGAGCAAGCGCGGCACGTCCAGCGCCGGCCTGTGATCCGTTCCCCCGGGCTGCCGCTGACCATTCGCGGTCTGCGCAAATCCTTCGGTGACAACGATGTGTTGCGCGGTATCGACCTGCACATCCCGGCCGGACAGTTCGTCGCCATCGTCGGTCAAAGCGGCTGCGGCAAGAGTACGCTGTTGCGTCTGATCGCGGGGTTGGAGATTGCAACCGCCGGCACTGTGGAGTTTGGTGAAGAGGCACAAGCCGCCGACATCCGCGTGATGTTCCAGGAGCCGCGGCTGCTACCTTGGGCGAGGGTACTCGACAATGTCAGAGTTGGACTCGGACGCGAGCGCAGCTTGCCGGATGCGCGGGCGCGCGCCGAAAATGCCTTGGATGAAGTTGGTCTCAGCGAGAAGCGTGGGCAGTGGCCGGCAACGCTCTCCGGCGGCCAAAAACAGCGCGTGGCGCTGGCGCGCGCGCTGGTCAGTCAGCCCCGCGTGCTTGCCTTCGACGAGCCGCTTGGCGCTCTCGATGCTCTGACCCGGATTTCCATGCAGCAATTGCTCGAGCGGGTGTGGCGGGACCAGGGCTTTACCGCGATCCTCGTGACACATGACGTGGCTGAAGCCGTGGCGCTCGCCGACCGGGTGCTCGTCATCGAGGACGGTCGGATCGAGCACGACGTCACGAACAACATTCCGCGTCCGCGCCGCCGTGGTTCGGCCGATCTGGCCGAACTCGAAGGTGCGATCCTGCGCCATCTCCTCAAGTCGACCGACGGCGTCGCAGCCTAGGGAGGCCTGGTGAACTCCGCCTTCCGCGGCGCCAGCATCGTCAGCGAGGTCTCGCCAATGAGTTCCGCGATGCCACGCCAGCTTATCGGCGGCGTCGGCGTGCTCACGGCCGCGCGAGGCAATGACCTCGACCGCCGTCGACGCAATCAAGCTCTCAGTCGTAGTCCACTTTGGGGAAGAACTCGCCGCGACCTTCCGGGGTCATATCAAGCAAGCCCCATAGGGGATCGGCCTGGTCGCCCGCGCGATGATGCTGTTTTGGTGCCGACGTCGCAAAACTCATCTCGGATCCCCAGAAGTGCCGGATAACGCCATCTTGCTTGCGAAAAACGTTGAATATGGTCTCGTCCCAATTCTTGCCCTCGGGAACGTTGTGTTGAGCACGCATGCCGGCGGAGAATCTTGAGGTATCACCGAAATAGTCTGCGTCATAGTGATTGCCGGCGGTGGAAATGAGCGACAAATGTTCCCATCCCCGCTGATGCGCCCAGGCGGCGAGCCGTGCAATCGGTGATTTGGCTACAATGTACATGGAAGCCCGCTGGCCGAGATGGCGAGCTGCGCCGTCCATCCCGTCGAGCAGATGGGTGCAGCCAGGACACGGGGCGTCGCGGTCGGGTCCATACATAAAGCTGTAAAGAATGAGCGTGTCATGAGGGCCGAACAATTCTGACATCCTGACTTGTTCGGGCATGCTGTTTATCCCGATGCGCTCGAACACGTAGTCCTCGGTGACTTCGCCGCCTGGCGGGAGGGCCCGCCGCTTCGCTGCAACGGCCTCAATCTGCGCTCGCAGCGCAATCTCTTCGTCTAGAAGCGCATTGCGGGCAGCTCGATATTCGGAACTTTCATTCGGATAGCGAAGGTGTTCCATCTAACTCTCCTGTTGTGGCTGTTGTCGATCGCGGCGCAATGTTCTTGAGCTAGATCGGCCTGATTTCGATTTCCGATGGCACCGGCATGGGATTGGGACAACGTTTGACCCACGCGACAGCGTCCTCAATCGTCGGGCAATCCCAAATCCAGTAACCGGCGACGAGGTCGCCCTCAAACGGTCCGTCAACGACGGTGCGGGCGTTGCCGTCAAAGCGCACGCGCTTACCCTCGCGGCTTGGGCGCAGCCCGTCGCAGTCCTTCAGGATGCCAGCTTTCTTGAGCTCTTCATTGAAGCGGCCCATCTCAGCCATCGAGCGTTTCATCTCGGTCTCGCTCGTGGCCTCAAGTCGTTTCTCAATGCTCGGATTCGCCTTGACAAAAATCATGAATTTCATTGCGTCCTCCAATGCCGGAAACGTCGCTTTCGTCGGAACATGGGTTCCACCCGATCAGCCGTTTCGCGTTGGCATCGGAACGACGATCACCACCGATCGGATCCGACAGCGCCGCAAAAAAAGATGAGGGCGGCGCGGGTTTGGCTTGAGATCCCGATTCCTGCTGAAATCGTGGTGGTGATTGGTTGATGCCGGAAACCTCTCCGCGAAACTTGGCCAATCATCGCGCGACGTCGCACGCGACACCGGGAACGATTCCGCGCTTCCTTGCTTGTCTTCTCGCCGACGGAATCCGGAGCGGGACAGTCGCCAGCGTGGCCATACGGCGTAACGCCTGTGTGGCCGCGCCGTTCGTTCCAGCCAGAGAGAAACCCATGCCGAGCTCGACCGACGATCAAATACGCGCCCGCGCGCACCAGCTCTGGGAGATCGCCGGAAGGCCGGAGGGACGCGACGACGAGTTCTGGCACGAAGCCGAGCGCGAACTCGAAGGCGGCGGAACCAACAATCCGGACGAGAAGTCCGAGACTTTCCTCGAGTAGTTCATGGCCGGAAAGCGCGTCCCGGGCCAGGCGAAACCTGAAAAACGTCCGCCATTCGTCGCCGCCAGCGAAAAGCGCGCGGCTCCCGAAGCGCCGCCGCTTCCTCCCAACAAACGCGTCGGTTTCGCGGTCGTAGGTGTGGGCCGTCTAAGTCTTGAGGAGATCATTCCGGCGTTCGGCATCTGCAAACTCGCCCGGCTCACCGCGCTGATGACGGGTGATCTCGCAAAGGGCCAACGCGTCGCAGAACAATACGGCATCTCATCCGAGGCGGTTTTTTCATACGACGACTGGAAGGGCCTCGCGGCTCGAGAGGACGTGCAGGCGGTTTATATCGCCACGCCGAACGGAATGCATCTCGATCAGGTGCGAAAGGCCGCTGCCATCGGAAAACAGGTGCTCTGCGAGAAGCCGATGGCGACCACGTCGGCGGAGGCGCAGGAGATGATTGCCGCCTGCAAGAAGGCCGGTGTCGCCTTGATGATCGCATACCGATGCCAGTACGAGCCGCACAACGCGGAAGTAACGAGGATGGTGCGGTTGGGCGAATTCGGCGCACGCAAGCTGATCGAGGCGCATAACGGGCAAGTGCAGGACACCGCCAGGCAGTGGCGCCACGACCAGGCGTTGGCGGGCGGAGGCGCGCTACCGGATATCGGCATCTATTGCCTGAGCTTCGCACGCTTCGTGACAGGCGAAGAGCCCGAGGAGCTCTTCGCCTGGTCGTGGAGCACGCCGGGCGACCCGCGCTTTGGGGATGTCGAGGAGAATGTCGCCTGGCAGATGCGCTTTCCGTCCGGCGTCGTCGCGCGTCTGGCTTGCGCCTACGGGGCCCATGAATCACGTGCGGCGAGGCTCTACTTCGAGAAGGCCGTCGTGCAGTTGGAGTCCGCGTTCGCCTACAAGGGGTTGCGCCTCAAGGTCACCCGTCGGTCGCCGGATCGCGAGGACGTCGAGGTTACCGAGGAGCGGGTGATGGGCGAGATCAACCAGTTCGCCACCGAAATCGATCACATGGCGGAGTGCGTCATCACCGGCCGCCGGCCGCGCACACCTGGCGAGGAGGGGCTGCAGGATCACAAGCTGATGGAGGCGATCTACAGTTCGGCCGCCAACGATCGAGGAATCAAATTGGAACGCGTGGCCGGGCTCGACCGGTTCCGCGAGGTTGGCGAGTCCTGATGAAGCGGCCGATCCAGAAACGGCGCGCGGCCGACCCGGTGATTGCCGCGACTACGAGAAACAGGAAAAGGAGCAAGGGCTTCGTTGAAGGCTTTGCAGAGTTCTAGCGCATTGAGGGAACAGCAGGGGTCGCGTTACCGTTTCCTCTGCACGATTGATCGTAAGCGACTTACTGGTTGACATCCACTTGCATGGACCGCTACCTAGTGGTGTGGGACCAGTGTGAGTAATCCAGAGCCAAACATTGCGCGGCCAATGTGCCCGACCTGTAAGCACAGGTTGAGGTTGGCACGAATTTCTCCCGGAGACAGCGGTTTTGAGCAACGCACTTTCGAATGCGTAACGTGCCACCTCGTCGAGAAGCGTTCTTACGCAGTTGATCCCGTGAAGGTGGATGCTCTTGGCTGGCGAGCCAGCGAATTGAAGTCGTTGCATTAGCGCAAATGCGGATCATCTTGCCCCGTCATGTTGCGGCGAGGTAGCTTCTCTCCGCTGCTTTCACATCTTCCAATCTAAAAATGAACGGGCTGGTACTCGGCGAACGTCCTCTCTCCGGGAGAGGAAAATGGCGATACCTGAGACTGACGGGCGTGAACTACCAGATCACTTGATGCGCTTTCGAGCGATGCAAGCAGAGACCACTGACTCCATCGCGACTTGCTTCTTGCATGACATCGTGATGGGGCGAACCCAAAAATCCGAGCTTTGCCGCCAGGCTACTAGGCCCTCGCAGATTGTCTGATCCGGGCAAGACCGGCAGCGTGCTGAAGCCTCCCGGCTTCTTTCAGCGCTTGTATTCTCTCGGCGCCCGGCGGGATCGCCCGGGCCGCTTCAAGGGCCGCGGTAGCTATTGCTTCCAAGTCGAACGCTGTCCGGGTTTCACAGAAAGCAATAGTCATAGACGGGACTTTACCGCAGTTTGCAAGTTGTGTCCATACAACCGTTCTGACATCGCGCTCCCGGGCGGCAATAGGTCGGATAGATGACAGTATCGAGCTTTAGCTAAGTACCCGTCAGACCATAGGGGTCGAACGCGCCGCTGCTCACAATCGAATTGGCCGTTGACGGCCATCACAAACGGTGGCTCCCTAAGCTCCAGGACGCGGCGTGATCATTACAAATTTCGTCCGCTTGTGTACGAAAGTGAACTCTGCTCCCCGACGCGAACGAGGCTTGTTGCAACGCGGCTGTCGCGCTGTTTTCCAGCTTGATCCGAACAAAGACTCGCCAATGCTGGCGTTACGCAAGTTGCCATTGCCAGGCGGAAGGGCATTTATCTTCCGAAGATGTCCTGGATAGGTCGTCGGCGTTCGCGTCGGCGTGGCGGGCTGCGGTCCGGCAAAAACCTGCCGAGAAACGCCAGGCGCGCCTGGTATCGCTACTGTGCCAGGTTTCTGTTAGGGTCTTGGCTCCCGAGCAGGTCCTCACGCCCTGATGCCGACCTCCAGCCGATTGGTAGTCAATTTGACAATCGTCTTGCTGACGGTTGGCCTGCTCGCGCTCGTCGGAATTGTTACGGCTACGGTTTGGCTCGGTGAAAAAGCACGGGTTTACGCGGAAGACGCGATAAATGCTCGAGATACTCGCATTGCGGCCGTGGAACTTCGGTCCGCGTTGCAAAGCGCGGAATCCAGCCAGCGCGGCTATCTTGTTGGAGGTAATGAAATTTACCTGGCGCCGTTTGACAGCGCGAAGACACAGGCCTCCACCTATCTCGAGCGTCTAAAATCGCCGCTCGCAATGGTCCCGCAAACTGCGCGAGCCTTCCAGAAACTGTCTGAGCTGGTTGCCGCCAAAATCGACGATATGGATCGTACAATTGTATTGAAGCGGGAGCTTCGCGACACGGACGCGCTGGCATCGTTCAATAGCAATCGAGGCAAGGCCTTGATGGATGAAGCCAATCTATTCTTGTCCAGCATTATCCGTAACACTGACGAGCAACTGACCAACGGTCTCGCCGAGCAAAGACTAAACGCCACTCTGCTGCGCTGGGTATCCTTGCTCGGAGGTGTGATCATCATCGCGGTCGTGAGCGGAGTTGTCTTCGCCATCTCCCACTATACGCGTGAGGTAACCCAGGCTCGGGATCAGGTACAGATCCTGAATTCGAGCTTGGAGCAGCGCGTGAAAGATCGCACGGTCGATGCCATTCGAGCCCGTGACAAGGCCGAAGTTCTGCTTGCAGAAGTCAATCATCGGGTTGCCAATAGCCTGGCGATGGTGTCGTCGCTGGTCAGTCTGCAGTCGCGAAGCATGAAAGACAAGGCGGCGCAGGACGCCCTGACCGAGACGCAGGCTCGCATCGACGCAATTGCGTCAGTTCACAAGCGACTTTACAGCTCCGAAGATGCGCGTTTTGTGGACTTCGAACAATATCTCTCGAACCTGCTTGGCAACATCGAGACTGCCATGCAGAGCGAGGGTCACGGCGCCTCGCTTCGACATGATCTCGACGCGCTAAGGCTCAAACCGGATATCAGCGTCAACTTGGGGGTCATTGTCACCGAGTGGGTGACCAATGCGTTCAAATACGCTTATCCGAACGGTGCCGGGGAAGTACGGGTTCGTTTGAAGCGTCTTTCGCCGGGCCAAGCAGAACTATTCGTCGAAGACGACGGGATAGGCCGCAGCGGGAGTGACCCGCCGAAGGGAACCGGCCTCGGTACGCGGATCGTGAACGCGATGGCGCGCACGATAAACGGCGAGGTCGAGTATTTCGTCCGTCATCCCGGCTGTGGTGCGCGGCTCGTTTTCGCTTTACCCTCCGATGTTGGGTGATGGCAGATGGCGGGACGTGCTGGGTTTTTGTCGGGCGCCATGACCAATGCAGCCTGCGCGGCTGCAGTTTCGATACTTGCGATCCTGTCTCAATTGACTTCGCTGGTCGCCCAGGGGGGGCCAACCGGCATCACCAGACCCGTCCTCCTTCCACCTTTTGATCGGAATGCTCCCGTTTGCAGCCGGCCGGCGAACCTGAGAAAGGTGCTTGCTTTCGCGCAGGACAACGAGAGAAAGTTCATGCAAGGAGTAGCGCAAGGTCTTGCTCTGGCGGCACAAGATCGGGGGCTGGAGTATCGCGCTGCCCATGCCGATAATGATCCCGCGAAAATGGTCGATCAGGTGCGGACATTTCTGGATGAGAAAGTTGGAGCACTTGTTATCGCTCCGGTGGATCCGCCTTCGATCGGCCCCATACTCAAACAGGTCATTTGGTCCGGAGCCTATGTCGGCGCCGTGGTGCCGCCACCCGCGACAACCGTGTTGAATGCCCCTCAATATTTGACGGGCAGGGTACTGGGGGACGAAGCCGCGACGTACATCCGGACCCACCTCAACGGAAGGGCTAAAGTCGTCATTCTGACGCACGACAGCCTTCAGTTCTTGGCGCCCCGATTTACCGCGATGCGCGACGCTCTAAGAGCAATGCCGAACGTCGTCATCGTTGCAGATATTTCGCCTCCTACGGTTGATGAAGCGGGCGGGGCAGCGATGATGCGTACGATCTTGCTGGCGAATGCAGATATCGACGTCGTGCTCGGCGCCGACACCGTCGTGCTCGGCGCTCTGGCTGCACTTCGCGAAGCTGGTAAAGCGCGACCCGACCAGTTTCTTGGTGGGATCGACGGAGAGCCGGCTGCGGTGAAAGAGATAAAGGCAGGTGGTCCCTACAAAGCAAGCGTCAGTCTCGCCTCACCGATTTTCAGCTACGCAATGGGACAGCATGCCGCGGATTGGCTGGAAGGAAAAAGCGTTCCCCAAGCGATGGATATCCTCCCCAAGGCGCTCAAGTTGGACAATATCGTAAGCTACGAAGCTGATTTGGCGAATCCCGCAGCGGTCTACAACGATCCGTTCCGCCGCGATCAGTATCTCCGAATGTATGGCAACATCTGTTTTGATACTCGAGAGAACTTCATCAATTTTCCCTGGTCGTCCGAGCGGAAGTAGCTGCAAACAGCGCGTCGGCTCCCTGGATGAGGTCCACGTCCCGCGCAAGAAAGCCGGCGGGATGGCCGAATACGCCGTCGCTGGAGGAGATCGTCATCGCAGGCTTGATGCTGTTGCCGCGAGATCGGCGAGGGCGCATTTGCCTCGCCTCGATTCCTGGCAGCCGGCGCGCGCGAAGTTCGCAGATCCCGGTATTTCCGGGCACGACGCGTCCGCTTCGCTCGGGCCTTCCTCACCGCCGTTAAACCCAGTGATTCGATCGCCGTCGGCCCATGTGCTCTTTTCTGAAAGGGCTTGACGAAGGAGCCTTTATCAATTTCAGTAGTTTCACTGAAATAGCTCCGGGGCGGGGATGATGTACACGCTTTCTGTGGATATCGGCGGCACCTTCACCGACGTGGTGGCGTTCGACGACACAAAAGGGCGCGCCGTCGTTGGCAAGGTGCTCACCACGCCCCAGGATCTGCGTAAGGGCGTGATGGCCGGGCTCGAGCAGGTTGCTGACGGCTTGAATATCTCGTTGAAAGGCCTTTTGCAGGGCACTCAACGCTTCGTGCATGCGACGACCCAGTCAAGTAACGCGATCTTCGCATTTGCCGGCGCGAAGACGGCCGTCGTTACGACGCGGGGCTTTGGCGATACGCTGACCATCATGCGGGCTACGGGACGGGTCGCCGGCCTGAGTGTGTTTGAGCGTTATCACTACCGGGCGACTGAAAAGCCGAGGATGCTCGTTGACGAGCGCGACATTTTCGAAGTCGCGGAACGCATGGACTATGCCGGTCGAGCGGTTACAAAGCTCGACGAAACGGAAATGCGCGCAATCGCAGAGAAACTGAAGGCGCAAGGCTATGAAGCAGTGGCCGTTTCGTTCCTTTTCTCTCACAAGAATGATGCTCACGAGCAGCGCGCCCGGAAAATCGTCAAGGAAATCAATCCGGATGCCTATGTGACGATCTCAAGCGAAGTCGCGCCAGTGCTCGGAGAATATGAGCGCAGCGCTACCACCATGTTCAATGCCTATGTTGGACCTGTCATCGAGAACTATCTGGCCGAACTGGTTTCAACGCTCGGCAAGACCGGTTTGAAATGCAAGCCGCTGATCGCCCAAGCCAATGGCGGCCTTGCGACGCCGGCACAGACGATCCCGATCTTCACCGTCGAATCGGGACCTGCGGCGGGCGTTGTCGGAAGCGCCTATCTGGGTAGTCAGTTGGGTGTGCCCAACGTCATTGCGACGGATGTCGGCGGTACGACCTTCAAGGTGGCCGTCATCGAGGGCGGTAAATGGACCTATTCCAGGGAGACCATTCTCAATCAATATCAACTCCGACTGCCCATGATCGATGTGGTCTCGATCGGTGCGGGCGGGGGTTCGATCGCCTGGGTCGACAACGGCCGGTTGCGGATCGGACCCATGAGCGCTTCATCGGATCCAGGCCCTGCCTGTTATGGGTTCGGCGGCGATCGTCCCACCGTCACTGACGCCGATCTCGTTCTGGGCCATCTCTCGGCTGACAATTTTCTTGGCGGCCGAATGGAACTGGACGTTGCCGCGGCTTCCGACGCAATCAGAAAGCACATCGCGGCGCCGCTCTTCAACGACGATGTCGTCGCCGCCGCGGCCGGCATTCGTCGGGTTGTTGACGCGCAGATGGCCGACCTCATTCGCAAGACGACGCTGCAGCGCGGCCATGATCCGCGCGCCTTCGCGTTGATGGCTTATGGCGGCTCCGGTCCGGTTCATGCGGCATCTTACGGCGCCGATCTCGGCATAACGGAGATCATCATTCCCTTCAACGCTTCGGTGCACTCGGCTTACGGCAGTGGGCTGTCGGATGTTCGGTTCAGTCTGCGCTATTCGGATCCTCTGACATTACCCGTCGATCCGGCTCGGCTGCAGGCGTTGTATCAACCGATGGAGAAAGAGGGCGACAAGCTTTTGGCGGATGCCGACGTTGCGTCGGAAGATCGACGATTTGAACGCTGGGTGGAAGCGCGCTATCGCCGCCAGGTCCATACCGTTCGGGTGCGCGTTCCGTCAGAACTGGAGTCCGAGTTTGCTGTCGGCCAAATCGGTGTTGCGTTCGAAGCCGAATATGAGCGGCTGTTTGGACCGGGTTCGGCGTTGAAGGATGCCGGTATCGAAATGGTCGACTACGGTGTTGATGCGATCGGTATTGTCGTCAAGCCGCCGGCAGCCAGGCAATCAGGCGGGGGCGCCGCAGCGCCGCGCTCGAGCCGGAGCGCATTCTGCCCCATCGTGAACAAGTTGGTTGATACGCCAGTCTACGATGGCATGAGGATGGCGCCGGGTGCCTCGGTGACGGGACCGGCCGTCATCGAACATCCCGGTACGACCATCGTCCTGCATACCGGACATAAGGCTCGCATCGACGAATTCGGAAATACGCGTATTGCGTCTGGCCATTGAAAGGTCGCACCGTGCTGAATCCACTGCAAGCCCGATCCATCGACCCGGTTACCTTCGAGGTCCTCAATCACCGGTTGATGACCATCAGCGAGGAGATGGGCATCCAATACATGCGCTGCTCGGGCTCTAACGTGCTGATCACGGGCAACGACGCGGCTGCTGCCGTGATGCTGGCGGATGGATCGCTGGTCTCCGTCGGACCTTATATCGTGACGCAAGGCAACGTGCTGCCCCTGATCGTCGACAGCACGATGAAGTCGCTGGGTCCGGGCGAAGCAATCGAAGACGGCGACATCTTCATTTGCAACGATCCCTATCTCGGCGCTATCCACCATCCTGACATTGCCACTGTTGCCCCTATTTTCTGGAAAGAGAAGCTCGTTGCCTGGGTTGGCGCTTCCGGCCACCAGCTTGACAATGGCGGCATGGATCCCGGTGGATTCTCGATCAAGGCGGTGGATACGCATCAGGAGGGCCTGCGGATGCCCCCCGTCAAGATCGCCTCGCGTGGCGTGGTGCGTGAAGACGTATTGAGGTGGATCCGAAATCAGGTGCGCGATCCACTGGTCGCGCTCGATATCAAGGGTCAAATCGCCTCGCTCAACAGCGGCCGTCGGCGTGTTCTCGAGCTTTACGAGCGCTGGGGCGAGGACACCGTTGAAGCTGCCATGCAGCAGTGTATCAGCCATTCGCGCGAAAAGCTCGAGGCGCGGCTTGTCGAATTGCCGGATGGGCAGTGGCGGGAAGTCCAGTACATCGACCATGATGGCCACAATCCGGAGATCTACAAGATCATCTGTACGATGACAAAGAAGGGTGACCGACTCGAATTCAACTTCGCCGGTACCAGCGAGAATGCACGCGGACTCATTAACTGCAGCTATGCCGGCCTGCAGGCGGCATGTCTGACGGCGACCTACATCAACCTCTGCTGGGACATTCCTTGGAATCGTGGCGTTCGCGATTGCCTGACGATCGTCAGTGACGTCGGTACCGTCAACAACTGCGCCTATCCGGCGCCTTGTGCCATGGCAACCATTTCGGCGGTGATCGTGACCGTCGATGCGACCTGGCGCTGTCTTTCACAGATGCTGCTTGCGAGCAGGGACTATAAGCGGGAGGCCATGGCGGTCTGGTCCGGTACGTCGATGGCGCCGATCTTTGCCGGTACGAGCCAGCACGGGTTTCCATTTGCGGCTACCGAGATGAGCCATTTTGGTGGTGGCGGTGGCGCGTGTTCAGAGCACGATGGTGTGGATACGGCAGGTATTGTTTTCAACACCACACCGAACATGCCCAATATCGAAGATCAGGAGGCCGAATATCCGGTGCTCTATCTGTTCAGGCGGCACCTCCGGGATTCCGGCGGTCCAGGCAAGTTCCGCGGCGGTCGTTCCGGCGAACTAGCGTATACGATCTACGATGCACCGACCGGACAGCTCGAAGGTCTGTTTGCTGGAACGGGCGCGGAAATGCCAAACGCAATCGGCATCGCGGGCGGGCTCCCTGGGTCGGCAATCTCGATAGCGCGGGTTGTCAACACCGATATCAAGAAGCGAATCGAAGCCGGCAAGCCTCTCCCTGACCGGCTCTTGTCGATCGACGGCAAACTGGAGTGGCTGATCTGCAAGCACGTTCGTAGCCCGATTCTCGCCGGTGATGTCTGGTATCATAGTTGGCAGGGCGGCGGAGGTTACGGGGACCCGCTGCTCCGTGACCCGCAAAAGGTGGCCGCCGACGTTGTGCGTGGCGCGGTATCCCGAGAGGTGTGCATGAATGTCTATGGCGTGGCGATCGCCAAGGACGGCAAGGCCGACATCGATGCGACCAAGGTCCAGCGGGATCAGATCCGGGCGGAGCGCAAATCGTCGGCAAAGAAAGCCGCCGCAGATCACCTTCAATGGCGGTACAAGGGCAAGGGCAGGATCGAACTCGCCAATGCACTGGTGATTGATGCAAGCAAGAACTCGGTCAATTGCGGAAACTGTGGCCATCGTCACTGCGGTACGGATGAAAACCTGCTCGATCATCTCGGTCTGGTAGAGACCCATCCGTCTTCCGCTGGGCCAGTACGCGGGGAGGCCTACGACCGGGGACGCTTCAAACTGCGTCAGCTGATCTGCCGGGCGTGCGGCGGCCTGGTAGATGCTCAGGTCGGGTTGGATGGCGCACCTTACAGCTTCGCCCTCCCCGAATTGGCGGCAATTGGAGGTCCAACATGAGTGCGGTGGTCGTTTGCTTCAGGGAGAAGAACGGTTCAAGGGTGTTCCGGCCGGGGCTTGCCGATGGCGATGCGGTCGTTGATATCAGCGAAAAATACCCGACGATCGTTGACTTCCTGAACGACCATCCGGGGGGCTGGGACCCTGGATTGAAGTTGCCGAACACAAAGACGTTCCGCCGCCAGGACGTTTTGCTCGGTCCACCGCTCGATACCGGGAGGATGATCTTCGCCGTCGGGGCCAACTATCGGCAGCATGCCGAGGAGGCCGGACTCGGAGTGCCAAAGACGCCGGTGATCTTCTTCAAACCTTATCCCGCGCTTGTTGGCGCAGACCAGCCGATCAGGATTCCGTCGGTTTCATCGAAGCTCGACTACGAAGGCGAGATGGCCGTGATGATCGGAAAAGACGCCACCGGAGTTTCGCGGGCGGATGCGCCGAACTACGTAGCCGCCGTGACGATTGTCAATGATACCACGGCTAGAGACTTGCAATGGGTTGATCTCGGCAAGAACCGCATCGTTGATTGGTTCTGCTCCAAGGCACTCGATCAGTCTTCCCCCGTCGGCCCATGTCTGAGCAGCATGAAGGCTATTCCCGATCTGCACAAACTCAGTCTGAAGACCATGCTCAATGGCCGGACCATGCAAGATGCCAATACCAGCCTGATGGTATACGACACCTGGCAGCTCATTGAATTCATCTCGGCCCGCGCAACCCTGCGGGCTGGTGACATCATCGCTACCGGAACCCCCTTCGGGGTCGGCGGATTCCGCGAAATCTTCCTGAAAGACGGGGACACCGTTCGGATCGAACTCGAAGGCGTCGGTGTCCTTGAGAACCAGGTTCTCAAGGCCTGACAACAGTATCCACGGCGCGGCGGCGCTCACCATCGCAGCGTGCAGGTAGCAGGTCTGCGTTCTTGCAGCCAGTCGACTAGCGCGTGATGAGTTTAAGTTGAATGGCAACCGAAGTCGGTGCGCTCCCTCTCCCGCGCTTGCGGGGGAGGGCTGGGGTGGGGGCTGTCTCCGCGCGTCACATCGTGGAAAGAGCCCCCACCCGTCGCTACGCGCCGGCCTCCCCCGCAAGCGGCAGAGGCGAAGCCAGTCTGTCGCGAGACCGGTAGAACCTAACTTCATCACGCCCTAGAACGAGGGCGGCGTGCTCAGCCATATTGCTTCGGCGCTGGCAGCACTGCTGTTCCGCCAGCGATGCGGGATTTTGGCATTGAAGTAGATGGAGTCGCCGGCTTCCAATTGATGCCAAACGCTGCCGACCTCGACCTCAATCTTGCCCTTCAGCACGACGACTCCGTCTTCTCCCTCATGGGAAAACAACGGGCCGCTCTCGGAGCCGGGCGGGGCTTCGACCCACAGCAGCGACGCCCGGCGGCGCATATCTGGCGTCAGCAGTTCGTAGCGGATGCTGGACCCAGGAAATGCCAGCCGTTTGCGTTCAGACCGGCGGACGACGGCAACCGGCGAGTTTGGCTGACGCGCGTCCTTGAGCATCAATTGGCCCGCCGGTATGCCAAGGATCTCGGCGATGCGGCGGAGGGTCTCGATCGATGGGGTCAGCAGGCTCCGTTCGATCTGGCTGAGATAGCTGATCGAGAACCCGGCCCGCTTCGCCAGGACGACCAGCGTCATGTCTTTCAGCTTGCGATGCGCGCGAATGGCATTGCCGAGCGAACCCTGCGGCGCGTCAACCGAGATGTGCCTGGTTTTGGGAGGTGCCGGCTTGCTGGATTTCATGGTTCGACCTTTGGCAGACTCTGGGTAAAGCAATGGCTTCGTTCCCGTCAAGCTGCCCGGCGCAGACCTACTCCTCCAGCACGCTGATGGTGCAGTCCTCACCGCCTTCGCGCCAGGTCCTCAAGCCGACCTCTTCCAGAAACGGCCACTGAGCCTGGTCGACCCGTGCAAACAGGTTGACCCGCGACTCTCCGCGCCAATCCCGGACGGTCTCGGTGCCGTAAAACCAGCCGATCGCCTCGAAGCCCGTCACGTCGCGGTCGGACCATTCACAGGCGTAAATCACGTCGCCGGTACCGGCATTGAGGATCTGGTTCTCCCGCGGAGGCTTGCTGGGGAGATCCAGTTTGGTGTGGGTTTCCCGTCCGGTCCATCGCGCATTGTAGGCCTTGATGGTCAGTGGCAATTGCTTGCGGACCGCGTCCCAGGTCAGCGGTGCCTTTTCGACCATGACATTGGCTACGAACTGACCGCCGCGCGCGAAGCTGAATTTGATCTTTGCCACTGTCTTCTCCATCGTCATGGCGAATATTGATGAACTTTGTTGAGCTAGCCGGAGCTGTCAAGGGTGAGGCTGCCTGGTCGATGACGGCCAAAAAAGATGTCGTGCAGTTGTGGGCTATCAGCCAATCCGCCACTTGGGCCTGAAGCCGCGATCTGACCCGCCTTCAGCACGTAGGCGCGATGGCTGAGGTTGAGCGCCTGTCTGACGTTCTGCTCGATGATGAGAATGGCCAGACCGTCCCGGTTGAGGCGCAGGAGGGCTGCGGTCACCTCGTCGCGGAAGCGAGGGGACAGCCCGATGAATGGCTCATCGACCATCAGGAGTTTCGGGCTGGCCATGAGGCCGCGCCCAATCGCGCACATCTGCTGCTCGCCGCCGGACATTGAATGAGCCAGTTGATTCTGGCGCTCCTTGAGCCGGGGAAACAGATCGTAGACCAGCGCAAAGCGGCGCTTCAGGACTGCCGGTTCCGGCTTGGGACCCGCGCCGAGCAACAGGTTTTCCAGCACAGTCATGTAAGGGAACAGCCGGTGTCGCTCGAGGACATGGCTGATGCCCAGACGGTTGATCTTGTGGGGTGGCAGGCGATGAAGTTCAAAACCGTCAAACCAGATCTCGCCGGAGACGAGACGATTGAGCCGCGAAACGGCATTCATCAATGTACTCTTTCCTGATCCATTGGGGCCGAGCAGAGCTACGATCTCGCCGCTTTCGATCGCTATGGACGCATTCCACAGGACCTGGATGTCGCCGATGGCAGCTCCCAACGAGCGGACGTCAAGCAACGGCATCGTCGTCCCCGAGGTAGGCGCGGATCAAGGTCTCATCTCGCATGACGTAGGATGGCAGGCCGTCGGCAATTTTTCGGCCGAGCGTCATGGCAATCAGCCGGTCGGCAATCTGGGCGAGCGCCTCGAGATTGTGTTCGATCACGATCAGTGTCACACCGTCCCGGCGGAGCTGCCGCAACAAGTCAAGTACCTCCTGGATACTACCGGGATCGACGCCGCCGAGCGGTTCATCCAGAAGCAGTATTTGCGGCTCGGTCGCCAGCGTTCGCGCGATGTCGAGCCGCTTGCGTTGTCCCGTGCTGGCTCCCGCAGAGGGCCTGTCGAGGCAATCGCCCAGTCCGACCCGCTCGAGCGCAAGTTCGCTGCGTTGCCGCGCGATCTTCACGTTGCCCGTCAACGACAAGGCGCCGACCGTCACATTCTCCAGGAAAGTCATGCTGGAAAACGGGCGGGGTGTTTGAAAGGTGCGTACCAATCCCAGGCGCGCGATCTGGTGCGACGACTTGCCGCCGATCGCCTGTCCCTTCAGCCGTATTTGGCCGGAGCTCGCTGCAATGTCACCGCATACCGTGCCGAACAGCGTCGACTTGCCGGCCCCATTCGGCCCGATCACACCGAGGATTTCCTGATTACCCACGGAAAACGAGACGTTGTTTACGGCCGTCAACCCGCCGAATGAGACAGATACATTGGATATCTCAAGGACGCCTACCATCTCAGCTTGGCCCCGTATTCGGGGCGTTGGCCGCCAGCCGGCCTTGTGGGCGACGACCAAACTTGCCGGCAAGGGAATTGACGCCGCCTGGAAGAAAGGCCGCAATGACCATGATCAGCGCACCATAGATCAAGAGATCGACGTTCCGTCCGCTGCCGGAGAAATAGACACGCGAATACTCCGAAAGCGAGATCAAGACGAAGCTGCCGATAATGGGCCCGCTCACGGTTCCGATGCCTCCGAAGATCGCCACCAGCGCGACGATGATAGAGATCGAGCCCGCAAGTACGCTGGGCGGATCAACCAGCAATACATATTGCGTATAGAACGTGCCACAAAATCCGAGGATGCCAGCACTTATTGCCATTGCAATTAATTTGTAGCGCAGCGGCGATAGGCCAAGGCTTCGCACGGCATCTTCATCATCGCGGACAGCTTTGAGGACATAGCCGAGCTTGGAGCGCTCCATCCAGATCACGAGAAGCGTGACGAGGACCATCATCGTGAACGCGATGTAGTAGTACGGCAGCTTACTCCGGTTGAATTCGAAATTGATCCAGCCGGAAGGGCGGATCGGCAGCTGGAGACCAACGGCGCCGCCCACAAACGACCATTCCGAAAAGATCAGGAATACGGATTCGGCAACAATCAGCGTCGCAATGACGAAATAATGGCTTCGAAGTCGGAAGCACGTCAAGCCGATCAGGACGCCGCATCCAGCCGCGACAGCGATAGCCAGCAGGCCGCCGACCCACGGATTGAGACCGAGAGACAATACGGCGATCGCGGTTGCGTAGGCGCCAAGCCCGAAGAAGAGGCCATGACCGATCGAAATCTGTCCGGCGTATCCGCCGAGAATGTTCCAGGCCTGACCCATGGTGGCATAAAGACAGATGATGGTCAGCAGGCGGAGTTCGAAAGGTCGTCCCGCCAGCAGTTGGGGAAGAAAGGCCAGTGCTGCGATGAGCGTGCCCCATAGCAGCAGCGTTATCGGCTTCGTGTGCGACAAGAGAGTTGCGTTGGTCATTGACGCCCGAGCAGTCCCTTGGGTCGAAGCAGAACGACCGCAAGATAGAGCATGTAGACCGGTACGAATTTCAACGACGATTCGAGAAAGAAGCCCGAAAGAACCTGCAGCACACCCATGACCACACCTGCGGCGAGTGCACCGCTGATGGAGCCGAAGCCCCCGAGCGCCACCGTGACATAGGCAACCAGCACAAAGACCGCGCCGACGCGCGGAAATACGTAGTAGAAGTTGGACAGCAACGAGCCGGCTACTCCGACGCAGCCGGAAGCAATCCCCCAGGCGAGAGCGTTGGTGCGATCGGCATCGATACCCATCGTCAGAGCGGCGACCCGATCCTGCGATACGGCTCGGAGGGCGCGACCGGGACCGGTACGGAAGACAAAGACATAGAGCGCGGCGGAGCAGGTCAGTGCGCCGACCCCGGCCGCCAATTGCGGGAGCGGCAGCGTGATGGAGCCTAGATGCATCGCACCACTGAGAAGGCTGTGATCAATCGAGAAGTAGTCGGCGCCAAATGCAAATTGCGCGGCCGCCTGCATGAAGACCATAAGTCCGAAGGTCGCGAAGATTTGCGCGTGCATCGGCGCCCCGAGCACGCGCCGCATCAGCAGGTAGTAGACTGCGATCCCGAAGCCGAACATGCCAATCGCAACGAAAGGCAGTGTCACCAGGGGATCCAGTCCGCCAACCGAGAAGCCCAAATAGCTGGCATACATGCTCACCATCAGGAATTCTCCGTGAGCGAAATTGATCACGCCCACGACGCCGTAGATCAGGGCAAGACCAATGGCGATCAGTGCGAAGATGAAACCCATACCCAGGCCGCTGACGAGGAGTTGGATCAGCAGTTCCGGCGTCATCTCCGAGGTCCGTCGCCTTGATTGTCGCTACATCGCGGGTTTGGGCCAGACCAGTGTCGATTGCGCGAGATCGAAGGGCCACACGGTAACGGGCTTGCCGCCGATCGTTTGGATGAAGATGCCGCGAAATTTGGTATTCTGGCCCTTTGCGTCGAACTTGATACCTTCCCATGGCATGATGAGAGCGGACGCTGGAATGTCCGTCTGCTGCAGGGCTTTCTGAATCTTGTCGGGTTCGATCGAGCCGGCCCGGTTGATCGCGTCCGCCAGCGTCATCATCGCCTGGAAGGCACGCGCCGGCGTGCCGTCCATCGCCTTGTTGTATTTGTCCTGATAGATCTTGGCGACCTCGGCGATAAGCGGATTCTTGCCCGCCAGGTCCAGCGCCCAATGTTCGCGCACGAGGAAGAAATTCGCGTCGTCCTTCAGCGCGTTGCGAAAGGCGGAAGAAGCGAAGGCGGCCCCGATTGCCATGATGCCCTGGGGCGCAAAATTGTACTGCTTGTAGGTCTTGGCGAAGAGTATCGCTTCAGCGTCGTAGGAAGCATGGGTAACGACGTCCGGCTTCAGGCTGATCAAGCGCTGAACCTCGCTTGTCACATCGGTGGTGCCCTGCTGATAGCCAATATTGGCGACGATTGTGAATTCAGGAAACTCCTTGGCATAGGAATCCATTGAAGTGCCGAATTCCTGCCCCCATAGCGTATTTTCGTGGACAACGGCGATGGTCTTGATCTTCTGATCGCGCTTGCTGTTCAGGTCGCGCAAGAAGACGAAGAAGTCGCGGGCCTGGTTGAGCGAGGTCGGAGTGGTGCGGAAGATCCACTTGTATCCGCGTTCGGTGAGGGGCGTTGCCTCCGATTCCCCCGTGATGAAGGGAACCTCGTTCCGCTCGGCGACCTGGCTGACCGTTGATGCCACCGAACTGTGAAAGGCGCCGATCAATGCCGCCACCTTCTGCTGGGTGATCATGCGATCCGCCTCGGCCGCCCCGATTTCGGGTGAACCCTGGTGATCCGCCGCAATCAATTCGATCTTGGCTCCTTTCAGATTGGGCAACCCGCCGGGCTTGGCGAATGGCAGGCCGGAGTTCGGGATACTTGCCATTGATCACGTCTACCGCGAGGCGAATGGCGTTGAGCGTATCTTCGCCCGACTTCGCGACGGGGCCCGACAAGGGGTACAGCGCGCCGATCCGGATGGCGTCCTGCGCCCTTGCCGATCCTCCGGCCACCAAGAGTACGCAGCCCAACAGTTGCGGCAGCGCTCGCCGGAAAAAACGGACCACCCCTTGGACCTGCAGCAATCGCTTCATGTTGTATCCCCCGGTATGCGGCGCTTTCAGCTTGCGGGTAGAAGGTAAGTGCCCACAAGATCAATCTTTTGGCCGGCGCGTTGCATTCAGCGCAACGCGGCATGACTTTCGATTTTGCGCCTCATGCAGCAATGTCAGTGATGGTTCTATGATACCGTAACCAAGATCAAAACGGTTGCCGAATTGGAGGAAGTACTGCGAGAATGTTGCCGACAGGGCAACGCAATGAACCTCGAATCATTACATCTTCGCTATTTCAGAGAGGTTTATCGGCTGAAGTCGATCCGGCAGGCGTCCACCAATCTGAACGTCGCCCCATCAGCGGTAAGCCGGCAAATCCTCCGGCTGGAACAGATGATTGGTGTACCACTGTTCGAGCGATTGCCGCGCGGGGTGGCACCCACCGAGGCAGCCGAGGTGCTGGCTCGCTTCTCACGAAATTTTCTGCTCGACGTCGAGCGGGTGCGGGGTGAGATCGAATTCGTTGCGGGGCCTGCAGCGAGGCCATATCCGGATCATGTCGACGGAAGGCCTTGTCGCCTATCTCCTGAACCGCACCATCGCCGCGTTTCATCGCCGATTTCCCGGCATCACCTATGAACTCGCCCTTGCCGGGACGGACGCCGTGGCGAAATGTCTGCACGATGGAAGCGCCGATATCGGGCTGGCTTTCAATGCGGAGCCTGATCCCCAGCTCGGCTTTGCGGCGCAGATACCCGATCCGCTATGTGCCGTGGTTGCGCCGGGCCATGCGCTGGCCGGAGCGACCAAGCTCGAACTATCGGAGATCATTCCGTTTGCCACCGGCGTGCCAGAAAGGAATTTTGGCATTCGTCATCTCATTGACGCCGCCCTGAGCACCCGGAAACTTCAGCTGGCGCCCGTACTCGTCACCAACTCGATCGAGGCGCTGAAAGGGTTTGCCCGCTATGGCGGGGGCGTGACTTTCCTGCCGTGTCTACCGATCCGCCGGGAACTGGACCGGCAGGTTCTGGTGAGCGTGCCGATTGTCGAGAACGCTTTTCAGCAGTCGACGCATGATGTCTGCGTTCTTGCCGGTCGCCGTCTGCCGCTGGCGGTCGAGGCTTTCGTGGAGCAGCTGAAAGTCGAAGCCCAGGCCTTTCCAACGCACCGGATCGACTAGTTCATGAATGCTCCGCCGTTGATCGAAAGCGTCTGTCCGGTGATATAGCTCGCCTCATCCGAGGCGAGGAATACGGCGGCTGCCGCAACCTCCTCGACCGAGCCAAACCTGTTGAGCGGTGTCAGCGAGTTCAGGCGGTCGCGCAATTCCTGCGGCCAATTGGCGGTCATGTCAGTCTCGATATCGGCGGGGGCGAGGCAGTTGACGCGGATCCGGTGGGGAGCAAATCGCCTTGATAGCGACTTGGTCAGCCCGATTACGGCGGCCTTTGACGACGCGTAGGCGGGACTGCCGGCAACGCCGCCGTGCTGTCCTGCGATGGACGACACATTCAGGATCGAGCCGCCGCCATTCCGCTTCATGGCGTTCGCAGTATCTCGCGCCACGAAGAACGTCGCCCGCAAATTCACGTCATGAACGCGATCCCACTCGTCCGTTGACAACGTCCATTCATCGGTCCGGCTGACGACACCGGCATTGTTGACCAGGATGTCGATCCGTCCAAAGTGCTCGAGAACGGTATCGACGAGTTGGGATGCGGCTTCCGGCCTCGAGAGATCCGACAGTATCCCGTGGTGTGCCCCCGAACCAAACGTCTGGGAAGCCTTGGCCAGTGTGGTGATGCTGGTTCCGGAAAACGCGACCGTTGCCCCCTCGCCAAGAAACGCCCGTACGATCCCGGCCCCGATGCCGCGCGATCCGCCGGTGACCAGTGCAACTTTGTCCTGCAAACGTCTCATGATAATCTTCTTGAATTGATCGGTTTTCAGTTCGAGGTCTGTCGCGCGTGATCTGGCGGCGGTACCTGCAGGATCGTCGCGTCAGCGCCGCGCCTATGGGCGATTCCCTCGATCTGAACGCGCGCGCCCAATGCGCAGATATGCCCGAGGACCGTGGCGCGGGGAACGTAGGGTTCGCGAACATGGTTGCCATAGCCGGCATTGAAGCCGGCATAGTCACGCCAGTCGGTCAGGATATTATTGGTGCGGATGATGGCATTGTCGCCGAAGCCGGCGGACGCGATCAGGCTGTGTAGTCGTTCCCAGGCGATTTCGGTCTGTTGTTCGACGCCGCAGATATGACCGGCTTTGTCTCGCGCGCTGGCCTGACCGCTGAGGAACAACACGTCGCCCCATAGGATGGCCGGAGCGGGCGCCCCGGGTCGCAGACCCGCGGTCGAGCTTTCGATGATCTCGCCGCCGCGCTTGGCCGCAATCGATTCGATGGCAATGGAGAAGTCCGATCGTTCCAGCGGCGCACCGACGATCGTAAGGGCGGGAAGCCTTCGGCCGAAGAATTCGTCCAGGGCTTTCGTGACATCGGCGTGCTCGCGGATATCTCCCAGGGTCAGGTGAAGATAGCACACATCATGCGGGCCCAGCTCTGCCGCCTCGAGCATCCCCTTCAGATTGCCAAGCGCAACAGACGCTTGTTCGCGAACGTCTCCAATTCCGACGGTCTGGCCATCCCTGTCAATCGGCAACGCCGTCGCGTAGTGCAGGCCGTCTGCCGTGATGCCACCTGCGCCGTCTGCCGTTCCACCGCCGGCGACGGCGACGGCATCGAGTTCGACCGCGGCCTGCGGCAATGGAAAATCCCAGGAACCTATGACCGTGTGCACCAGCTTTTGCGCAGCGAATTGCTGCTCGAAGATCGTTCTATAAAGCGACGCGTCCCTTGGAAAGGCGAGATAGGTCTTTATCCGCACGAGGTCTGACATCTTGGCACCGATCAGTGCCAACGCCGTCTCCAGATTTTCGAACATCTTGCGGATCTGGGCAGGGACGTCGATCCGTCCCGGGCTTTCGCCGGCCAACCTGAGATCCGGGTGCACGCCGGCCGTCGCACCGACGTGCACAACGTTGCCGATACGCGCGGCATGCGAGAAATGTGCGATAGGTCGCATCAGTTCGGTCGTAAGAATTACCTTCGGCATGAGCAGGGACGCCTCTCGCGACCGTCAAATCACGATTTCGGTAAACACACCGCGCGCGTCCATTTCATAGTCGAGATCCTCGACCGGTGGTCTTGCATAGTGCCAGCTCAAGCCGTTTTTCGACGCACCGCGCATGACGATCTCGTGCTCCAGCAATGGGTGAATGTCGTAGACGGTGTACAGGTGCGTACCCGTCGTATCACGCCAGCCCGCTCCAAGTGCGCGCATCCGCCGTTCCATTTCGGTCAGCACCCACCGGGCCTTTTCCGCGAGGCCCTCGGCGGATCGGTCGCCAAGGCGGATCGCATGGTCGCGGTAGTTGGTCTGGCCTTCGGGCGCTTCGCCGCTGCCGGAAACGACGAAGCCCTGCGGGACAGCGGAAGTCCTCGGTATAGTGTAGGAAAACGCATATACCCCGACGAAGTTCGGCGGACTGACCTGCGGACAAACGTTCGTTCGCGCCACGGGATTGACGCCGTCCTTGATCAGATTCCAGCGGTCCAGGCAGGCAACATACTGTTGATTGAATGTCTGGAAGCCTTGCTCGGAAAAGGGCGCTGGCGACCGCAATTCGCAGGCGCAAAAGGCCTCGGTTGGACGATCGCGATACCGAAGATGGGCCTCCATGGCCTCAAAAGCCTCTGCCAGCGACAACACGTTCCGAAACCGGGCGCGTACGATCTCGAACTCATCATCGCACCGCACACCGGCGGAATATTGAAAAACTCCCGGAATGAATTGATAGCCACCGGCGTTGAATGATCGAAGGTCTGTCATGGTTTCCCAAACAATCGTTGCGATGAGGAAGTCGCGGCAGCGCGACTTATGAATTCTGAATGATCTTGATCAGGTCGGCGGCTCCCGGCGTCGCTTTGCCGAAGGCGTCCCAGGCCGGGCGCATCAGGTCGACCCACTTGTCGCGATCGGTGAGTTCGTTGAACGACATGCCGTTCTTCTTGGCGTCTTCCTGGGCGCCGGCGGTTTTGTCCTCAAACGCCTTGCGCTCAAACGCTGCAGAGTCGCGTGCGGTGTCCGACAGGAGCTTTTGTAAATCCGCCGGCAATCCCTCGTAGTAGGCTTTCGACATGATGACTGGCCGCGGCTCAACCGCATAGCTGGAGAGCGCGCAAAATTTCGCGACCTCGTAGAACTTGCCGAGCGACACCGTCAGCAGGTCATTCGCCGTGCCGTCCACGGTACCCTGTTGAAGTGCGGTGTAGATGTCTGGATAGGGAAGGGGCGTCGGAACTGCGCCGAGCGTCCGGAAACCGTCGATCAAGGCACGGTTCTGGATCACCCGCATTTTCAGGCCTTTGAAATCGGCGAGGCTCATTATCGCCGTCTTGCGGGTCTGGAAATGCTGAGCGCCGGTGCTGTAATAGGCCAGCACCTTGAAGCCCCTGGTCTCGGCCTGTTCGCCGATTTTCTGGCCCAGCGCTCCGTCGGCGAGGCTGTACATGTGCTTCATGTCGCGGATGAGGAACGGCAGCTCAACGACATTGTAGGCGGGGACGAAACCTGCCCAGGCTCCCGCGCCGACGCCAATCTGAACCGCTCCGGCCAATATGCCCTCGTTGATCGTGCGCTCGTCGCCGAGCTGCGCGGTGTGGAAGATCTGGACATCGACATCGCCGCCGGTGCGATCCTCGATCAGCTTTTTCCAGAATCGAAAGCCGTCGACATAGGGAAAGTTCTCGGCCGTGATCGTTGCCATCTTCAGCGTGATCTTTTTCGGTAGCTTGATGACGGCCGGGCTCTGGGCTCCGGCCGGTCTCAGCAGCAACGAGGCCGCGCCAAGGGCGGATGCACGGAGGAGGGAGCGTCGGTTCAGTTTAGGGTTGCGAGGTCTGGTCATTGCCGGATATCTCCTTTATGGGATCAGCCAAAAACGAGGCGGGGAACGACAAGTGTAAGCCAGGGGAAAAGCATCAGGACCAGGATGCCAGCGGACAGCACGGCGGTGTAAGGCAACATCGCGCGGAATGTCTGGTCTGCGCTGAGGTTGGCGAACGAGCAAGCGATATAGAGACCGATACCGACCGGCGGCAGGAACAGTCCAAGCCCGGTGGCTGCCACGACGACGATCGAATAGTGCAATGGGTCGATGCCGAATTTGACTGCGATCGGGAGAAAGATCGGCAGGCAGATGATGATGGCAGGAAGCCCTTCGAGCACGGCGGCGAGCAACGTAAAGATCGTAATGCTCAGAACGTAGAATACAATCGGGGACGATGACACCATCAGCATTATCTGGGCGAGCTGCTCCGGAACGTGCTCATAAGCCAGTATCCACGAAAAGCTGGAGGCCGCGCCGACCATGAAGATGACGACGCCGCTAATCACGGCGCTGTTGATGAATATCTGCGGCAGCTGACTCCAACGGATTTCCTTGTAGACGAACACTCCGACCACAAACGCATAGGCAACCGCAAGCACCGCGGCTTCCGTAGGATCGGCGATGCCGCCAAGAATGGCGCCGAAAACGATGACCGGCATCATCAAGGGAATGATCGCACTTCGAAACGCTCGAGCAGTCTCGGCCCAGCTCGCCCGCGCAGTACCGCCTATTCCCTCGCGGCGGGCCTGTACATAGATCAGGATCATCAGCGCGGCCGCGAGGACGGTTGCCGGCACGAAACCTGCCAGAAACAGGGCGCCGACCGATATGCCTGCGATCTGGGCGATGACGACCATGATGAGGCATGGCGGGATCAGAATTCCCATGGCAGACGAGGCGGAAATGATCGCGACCGCGCGATCGGGCTTGAAGCCGATGCGGATCAGGGAGGGAACCATGAGCGCTCCGATCGCCGAAACATCGGCGACGGTAGAACCCGATATGCCGGAAAAGAACATCTCGGCGACAACAACGGCCATGCCGAGACCGCCGCGAATATGACCGACCAGGAGGCGCGCGAGCTCGACCAGCCGCAGCGAGATGCCGCCGGTTTCCATCAACGCCCCGGCCAGTATGAAGAGAGGAATTGCCAGAAGAACGAAGGAGTTGGCGCCGGCAAAGAACCTCTGCGGAATGATCAGCAACGGGGCTGCGTCTGCGATCAGCAGACCGATGCTCGCGGCAACGCCGATCGCAAATGCAACCGGTGCGGTCAGTAACAGCATTACGACAAAGCTGGCGACCATGGCCGTCACAGCCATTGGTCAGACCCTTTGCCGTCCTGGCCTGAAGATGCCGGATGACCAGATCCGATCGGCGGATCATGCGCCGCCTGGGCAGGCAGAGGTCTGCCGCTCAGCACCCCGAAAAGGTGTTCCAGCGCAAAGAGCGTCATGACGGCGCCGGAGCAGGGCACGATCAAATAAAGGTAACCCATGCTCCATTCCATTGTTGGCGACGTCTGAAACCAGCTGATATTGGCTATCGCAATGCCATAGCGGATCAAGATCAACGACATCGCGGTGACAACGAGCACGGCGAAAGCCTGCACAAAACGCTGTTGCTTCTCGGAAAGCCACTTGGTTATGAGCAGCAGGCGAAAATGCCCCCAATCCTTGACGGCCACAGCGGCGGCGACGAAGGTCATGGCGATGAGCAGGAACCGCGCGGCTTCTTCGGTCCAACCCAGCCCAATATGGAGAAAATATCGGAAGAAGACGTTGCTGAGTACGATGAGCACAATAGCCAACAGCATCAAGGCTGCGATCCATTGCAGGGCCGTCCTAAGCGCCATGGTAAGCCGCGCCACCGCTGCTGCCCTCCGGCACAGGTTTGACTTTCGGAGCAGGTTGATGGCCAAGTGGCGACAGGACAAGATCAATTTTGTCGCTGGCGTGTTGCCAGTATCGCAACAATGTCACTGCGAACGCCGCGCTTGAACTGTTACGGCGTGGGAAGTCCCGGGAGAGCCGCATCAGATTGTGTTCAGCAAACCTTGCCGATTGCTAGCCTTCTCGAAGGAAGGAAAGCACATGTGAGGCGACAAGTTCGGGCGCTTCCATCAAGATCTGGTGCTTCATACCTTTGAGAACGACAAGCTGCGAATGTGGCAGGGCATCCGCAATCTGCTGGTTCAGGCGTGGACTGCACCCGCCGTCCATTTCTCCCGTGAGGACGAGGGAGGGCGCCTTCACCTCCTTTAGCCACGGCGACATCTCTGTTTCGGCGTAGATGTGGAAGACATTCAAGAATACGGATGGGTCGGTGTCGAGGACCTGTTTCTTCCTCAACGCGATCACGTCGGGATTGTGTTTCTGGAACTCGTCGGTGAACCAGCGATTTACCAGCATGTCGAGCTGCTGCGGGACGCTGGTGTCTTCCATTGACTTGACCACGGCCAGAACCCTGGCGGTATCATCTGCGGTCCTGAAGGCTGCCGTTGAGAGCAGTCCAAGCTTTTCGACATGATCTGGATAGTCTCGTGCGTATCCAGGTCCGATCATTCCACCGAGAGAATGCCCGAGGATCGATATCCTCGACAGGTTGAGCCTGTTGCGAAGCGCCTCGACGTCCGCGATGAGCTCGTCGAGCCCAAACTTCGTGCCCGCACCTGGCGACTCGCCATGCCCTCTCAGGTCGTATGATATGCAGGTGAAGTGGTCGCGCAGATGGGTGACGAGCTTCGACCAGGTGATTTCGACGGGCGCCGATGCCATGAACAAGCAGGATCGGCGGACCCTTGCCTTCGACCGAATATGCACAATCCACCGAACGGGCTGACCCGGCCATAGTCGTTCTCCGTGTCTTACGATCCGGCCTTCACGTCGCCGTTGAGTTTTCCGGCCGTCGCCCAGTCGCTCCGCGCAACGTCGCTGAAGATCACCTGCACGCTCTGCGCTGTGCCTCCGCAGTTCTCAACGAAGGCTGACGTAACCACCTCCGCGAATTGCTGCTTCTGCTCGTTGGTTCTGCCCTCGAACATCTCGACCCGGATGACTGGCATGGATGGTCCTTCCCCGACGTCACTGAAGTTTCACAAAAGCTATTGACATGAAAGTTTAAGCTTGTACAGCTTTACTTAAGTAACTTAAGTGAGACGGTAAGTGAGACGATAGCCTTGCTGGTTCGACCCTTTTCCAATCTGGGCGCGACGGTCCGGGCGCTGCGATTGAGGCGCCGGCTGACCCTGCGCGCGCTTGCGGAGGCGACCGAGCTTTCGGAGAGCTTTCTCAGCCAGTTCGAGCGCGGCCTGACGCAGTGCAGCGTCGCGTCGCTCCGCCGCATCGCGGAATTGCTTGGCGTCGAATTGGCTCGACTGTTCGACATCGAGGGTGGCGCCAACAGCCGCGTGCTGCGCGCGGCTTCGCGTCCGACGATCGCGTTCGGCAATGCGGCGGTCAAGCAACTGCTGACCCCGATCGGGCCGGAAAGCGTCGAGGTTTTCTCCGTCACGTTCGAGAGCGGGGGATCGACCGGGGACGGACAATATACCCACGGTGATTCCGACGAGTTTCTCTTGGTGCAGTCGGGTTCGGTGCAACTCTATTTGGCAAACGACGTGTTCCTGCTCGAGACGGGCGATTCGATCGTGTTCAAGAGCAGCGTTCCGCATCGTGTCGTGAACATCAGCAACGGCCTTTCGGCTGTCCTTTGGGTCATTGCCCCGCCGAGTCGAGGCAAGACCGAGTCAGTTTCCCCAGCGTAACGGAGAGTTTTCCGGTGAGGTTCGATAGCGGCATACTTAACCACTGCGGCGAAGTGCAGGGCTATCCGCGCGTTCAGGAGTGGAAGGATTTTGCGCAGCTCCTGGAATTGCTCGGCTTCACGGCTATCTGGGCGGCAGAGCATCACTTCTTCTGGGATGGCTGGACCAACCCCGTCCCGACCAATCCAATCCAGTTCGCCACCTACATCGCCGCGCACACCAGCAAGCTTCGCATCGCCCAATGTGGCGTCTGCCTGCCAGATTGGCATCCCATCCGCGTGGCGGAAGATCTTGCGATGGCGGATCACATGAGCGGCGGCCGTATCGAGTTCGGCGCGCTACGCGGTACCAACAACCGCGTCAATGGCAATTTCAACCGCAATGCCGACAGGCGCAACATGGCGGTCAACCAGGAATTGTTCTGGGAGACGCTGGAAATCATCCTCCTTGCGTGGAAAGGCGAGCCCTTCAGGTTCAAGGGCAAGTACTATGAGCTGCCGGTGCCGGGCTGGTTCGACAAGTCGATGCCGCCGGCCGAGCTGGATCGGCACTACTTCAATGAAGAGGGCGAGCTGACCCATCTCAAGGTCTTGCCGCAGCCGCTGCAGCAGCCGACTCCCCCGATCTGGATCATGGCGGAATCCGAGGGGTCGAATGCCGAAGCCGCGCGGCGAGGGCTGGGCGTGCTGTCCTATGCTCAGTCATTCGAGCAGCTGCGCGCAGCGTGGACGGCCTACCGGCATGCCTTTCAACCCTCCGGTACGACGCCGAAGGAACGGCTCGCGATCATGCGGCCAATCTTCGTCGCCAAGACGCAGGCGGCGGCCGAGGCCGTGATGCGGCCGGCGATCAATTCAATGATGCAAAGCGGGCCGCGGCGTAATGCCGACCCGATCAATGCCCGGAAGCTGTTTCTGGCGAAGACGGAGGAATTGGATGACCTCGACAGGAAACTCGACTGGTTCGATTTCCTCGTCAAGCGGCAGCATGTCCATGTCGGCACGCCGGAGTACGTCGCCGAGCGTCTGATGCGGTTTCGAGATGAGCTGGGTTGTCGGCATTTTGTGCTTCACTGGGCCATTCCTCTCGTCAAGTTCGAAGCCTATGAGAGCAGCCTGAAACTATTCTCCGAAAAAGTGATGCCGAAATTCCTGTAGGTAACGCAGTGTCAAACCGACAACGATACATCGAGGCCTGGAACGCTGCATTCAATGACGGCAACGCCGACGCGTTTGACGGCATCGTGGCGACCGACTACGTCCGGCACTATAGCCAGTTGACCGGCTTCAATTCGCTCGATGCTGCCGGCTTCAAGTCGACCCTGCTCGCGATGCGCAACGGGTTTCCCGATATCCGGTCGACGATCGACGATGTCGTCGGTGAGGACAGCGAATTCACCATCCGGTGGTCAAGCGCAGGAACCCATCTCAATCCGTTTCTCAGCATTCCCGCCACCGGCAAGCGCATTGCGACCGGCGGCGTCACCGTCTGCCGCTTCAGGAACAACAAGCTTCAGGAAGAGTGGGTGGCCTGGAATCTCCAGGACGTCGCGACCGGCCTTGGCTTCCGTGACCTCAGTCAGCAGTCCCATGAGGATGCCGCGACGGACAACGGCCTGGACATGACCCTGCTGCGCAAGGCGCACGGCAAATTCGTCACCGGCGTCACGGTCGTCACCGGTTCGTCGGCTCAAGGCGTGCCATTCGGTCTGGCCGTCAATGCCTTCATGAGCGTTTCGCTCGAGCCTCCGACTATCGTCGTTTGCATCGGCAAGATGTCGCGTTCGCATGATCGGTTTCTGCCGGCGCAGTCGTTTGCCGTGAATATTCTGGCGGCGGATCAGCTGTTCATCGCCAGACAGTTCGCCGGAGCAGGGGCCGACAAGTTCGCCGGCATTACATGGACGCCGGGCGCTCTCGGGTCTCCGCAGATCCAGAACTGTGCGGCGGTGTTCGAGGCTCGAATTACCGATTGCTTGCGCGCCAGCACCCACACGGTCTTCATCGGGCGCGTGGTTTCGGTGCAGGAATCGGAACGGTTGCCTCTGGTCTATATGGCGTCCGGCTTTTTCGATCCCAGTCAACTACAGCGACTATCCTGAGGGTGACAAGCCATGACAGCAGCGGTAGTCGACAGTGCCCGTATCATCATCGATCAGCTCGAGACAGTTCCGAGCGAGCCCATCAGTCACAGCGCGGGCCACGAGCACGATCAGGGCAGCGTCCAGCGCGTCATCAGCAAGGCCGTCAACGGCAGTCCGGACATCCTGGCAACCGTGTTCAGCATGACGCCGAACCAGTACCATCCGCTCCATGCCCATCCGGATCTTGGCGAACTGTATTTCATCCTCGAAGGCGCCTGCGAGGTGCGGGTGGGACCGCGTACGCAATGGGTAACCGCGCAAACGGCCATCTATGTACCGAAGGGAACCCCGCATAGCCTTCGCACCAAGGATCAGAGCGTGAAGTTCCTTCTCGTCTTTCCGGAAGGAGATCGGTCGAAAGTCAAGAAGGTGTGGGTCGACGAGTGAAGCCGGCTGCAAGTTGAACCAGCAAGTAGGAGTATTGCGATGACGATATTTGGCAGGGATGAACGGCATTCGAGCGCGCAGTGGTGCTTACGCGCGGTCGTCGTTGCGGTGTCGATGTTCGGCCTGAGCAGCGCCGGTTCGCGGGCGGCTGACGGCGATCTCAACAAATTGCTGCCTGCGCAGATCAGGCAGGCCGGAGAAATACGGGTGGCCGCGAACACGTCTTACCCGCCATTTGCCTTCCGCGCCGAAGACAGCACGTCCACCGGACTCGAGCCGACCATCGTGCGTGCCTTGGCGGAGAAGCTCGGTATCAAGACGACCTTCACAGCGGTGGATTTCGCGACCGTGCTACCCAGTATCTCGGCCGGTCGATTTGATCTCGGCGTGGCCGGATATTCCAACACGACCGAGCGTCAGAAGGTGGTCGAGTTCGTGAACTATCTCTACGCCGTGGACGGCCTGGTGGTCCTCAAGGGAAATGCCGGTGAACTTTCGACCGAGAGCCTTTGCGGCAAGACCATCAGCTCGTCACAGGGCGCATATCAGACAGTGAACCTGACCGATCTGAGCGAGGCATGCGTCAAGGCAGGAAAGCCGGCGATCAACATTCAGGTCTTCCAGGGCACCCCGGCTCAGATCGTGGCTTTGAAAGCAAAACGTGTGCAGGGCTCGAATATCGACTACGCTGTCGCTGCTTATACGGTCCAGAAGGAGCCCGACATACTCGAGCAGGTTCCGGGCGTGATTGCCAATGCTTCTGGCAAGAAGCTGCTGATGGGAATGATCCTGAAGAAGGGCGATATGCAACTTGCCGAGGCGTTGAAGGCGGCTCTCAACGCCATCATCGCCGACGGAACCTACGCGAAAATCCTCGCCCAATGGCATATCTCCAATCAGGCCAAGGTAACGGAAGCGACCATCAATTGATGTCGGCGGAGCGTCTCCATTAATGTCCACGATCTCCTCTTCCGCACCTTCCGCTGGCCTGGAACGGCCACCGATATCCGCTGCCGCCCGCGGTGTGCCTTCGGTTCGGCCGGCGAAGACCTATGGACTGGCGTCCATAGCGGCTGCGGCCGCGGTATTGGCGATCCTTACCGCCGTGGCATGGATCGCACTCACGAACGAAGTGATCGGATGGTCGGTTTTTGCGGCCTATTTCTTCAGCAAGCCAATCCTGACCGGTGTCGGCATGACACTTGTCCTGACCATCGTTTCGATGTTGATCGCAACCACGCTCGGAACGCTGCTTGCGATCATGCGGATGTCCCAGAATCCGATCCTGCAAGCGTGTGCGTCGGCATATTGCTGGTTCTTCCGCGGCATACCAGTTCTGGTTCAGCTGATGTTCTGGTACAATATCGCGCTGCTTTTCCCTCGTATTGCGATTCAATTGCCGGGTAGCGCTCCGATCTTTGCCGTCGCGACCAACGAGCTCATCACTCCCTTCATTGCGGCGATTCTTGGCCTTGGTCTGAGCATGGCGGCGTACGCTGCCGAAATCATGAGGGGTGGAATTCTGTCGGTCGGCGCCGGTCAGGTGGAGGCAATACGCTCGCTCGGTATGACGCGTGCACAAGGACTGCGCCGGGTGGTGCTGCCGCAAGCGATGCGCGTCGTCTTGCCGCCCCTCGGAAATGAACTCATCGCGCTGCTGAAGTGGACCTCGCTTGCGAGCGTCATTGCCGTGTCGGAGGTGATGCACGAAGCAAGCTTGATCTTCGCTCGAACGTTTGAAGTGATTCCGCTTCTGCTCGTTGCTGCCGCTTGGTACCTTCTCATCACCACCCTGTTCAGTTTTGCGCAGGGCGCTCTCGAAAGGCACTTCGGGAAAAGCGAGAGGCGCTGAGATCCGCGATCGCACTTTGGAGAGGCTATGCCCGCAGCTGGTGAATTCGCCGTCGAGATCGCGCACGTAACCAAGCGTTTCGGAAGCTTGACGGTGTTGAACGACATCTCGATATCGTTCAAACGAGGAACTGCAACTGCAATCGTCGGCCCCTCGGGTTCGGGGAAGACCACGGTCATCCGGTGCATCAATCATCTTATCCCGGTCGACTGCGGGGAAATACGTATCGAGGGGGAGTTGCTGGGCTACCGCAAAATGCCCGACGGGCAATTGGACGAGCTGCCCGAGTCGAGTTTCTGCAAGCAACGTGCCGGCATCGGCATGGTCTTCCAGCATTTCAACCTGTTCAGCAACATGGATGTTCTCGCCAACGTCATGGAAGCCCTCATTACCGTGCGAGGCGTTCCTCGCGCCGAGGCGAAAAAGAAAGCCATCGAAGTCCTCGATCTGGTGGGATTGGCCGACCGACAAAAATCGTTTCCATCGCAGCTTTCAGGTGGCCAGCAGCAGCGGGTCGCCATCGCGCGGGCATTGGCGATGGATCCGCCGATCATGCTGTTCGACGAGCCGACTTCGATGCTCGATCCAGAGCTCGTCGACGAAGTCCTCCAGGTGATGCGCAAGTTGGCGCGCTCGGGAAGAACCATAATCTTCGTCACCCACGAAATCGAGTTCGCGCGCGACGCGTGCGATGTTCTTGTTTTCATGGACGAGGGAAGGATCGTCGAGATGGGTCCGCCTCTGGAAGTCATCAAGTCGCCGAAGAGCGAACGGACCAGAAGCTTTCTGAAGAAGGTGGCTTAGCCTGCCATTGGATTTCGTCCCGTCGGTTGCCACCAACACCGCGGTTCGAGGCAAGTCCGGTTCCGGCCCGTCGCACCGTATTGCGCTGCGGCGCGAACGTGTCGCTTAGGAGCAGGGCGGACGTGGTCACCCGCCACATGATGCCGCAGCGTTTAATAGTTGCACGGCCTATTTGGCTGGGGACCGACATAATTCATCCAGAGAACGGAGCATGGAACGAATATCGGTGTGCCTCATTGAATTGTGACAGGGGCTCTGGCAGCCATGGTCAACCGCGACAGGCATTGGGCGCAACATGATGACGAGCGCCTTCTCAGATTCAATGATGCTGGCATTCCGCTTCCAGTGATCGCAATCGCCCTTGGCCGGACCAAGGCGGCCATCGAGAGTCGCCTTACAGCTCTCAAGCGTTGGGCAGCCGTGAGCCGCCGATCGAATGCAGGGGAGTCGGAATGACGCGGCTACTCCGTGACGAAAGATATTCGGGCTTCCGGCATCACGTCAAAGTTCATTCGTTTCGGATATTTACAGTCATTCTGGCCTGGGTGCTTCTCGCACTCGCGTTCTACGAAAAACCCGAACTACTCACCGCTCTCCAGCGTGCAATCCAGCGAGGGATGGAGGCGGTGGGCGATAGTATTCCGTCTCCTTGGGGCCCTCGCACGGAATTTGTATTCAGGGAAATTGGTGGCTTTATCTGGCTGCAGATTACCCTGATCGTCCTCTTCCTCCGGGTAGTCCTGTCAAGCCTCGCGGGGATCTGGCGTTTGCTTCGAAACGTGTCATGATAGCGAGGCTGTCGGTCGCGTTCTATCGTACGCACGCGGATTTTCAGAGAACAGCAGACTATAAGTGAGCCAGATTCTTCAAGGTGAAATTGCGGCGCGTTTGTCGGAAGGTTATTTCTCGGCGTACTCCATTCCCATATCGGAACGAATTGCAGGCACCGTGTGCAGGGCGGTATTGTGCGGTCTAACCCGCTGAAGGAGGCTTCCTGTGTCCAACCAAAAGATGTTGATCCTGAGAGGCAATTCGGCGCCTGCAGGCAACTACCCCGATGAAACTGGAAATGCCAACGTCGCGTGGCCAATCGGAGCTTTGCACGTGCAGGCCGCGAGCAACTACGCGCGCAAGAGAGGGTATGAGCCCATCGTTCTGGACAAGCCCGGGCAACCGCAAAGCCAGCACAGTCCGCAAGCGACGGCTGCCATAAAGGCGTTTCTGGACGACGAGGAAGTGGCGGCCTTCTACGGATTTTCAGGCGGCGGTTACAATGTGAAACACATCCTTGACTTTCTGGCTTCAAACAAGCCCGAGACACTCCATCGCATTCACTTGATCGTCGTGATTGGTTCGCCGGGGCGTCACGGCGAGTCGACCAAGCACCTTTACTTGCCGTCGACCTATAGGAACAAGCGGCGCAAGGACATCGACTGGGAGGTCGTCTACCGAACCAATCCAGTTGCGTCGCAAATGCCCAAGGCCCTGCACCGCGTTAGCACGCACATGTTTGGCCCGGATATTCTGCTGGCTGGCTGGCCTGAAGGTAAAGGAACGTAAGACGGCGGCAGCGGTCGGATGTCATCCGAACGCCGGCGCCATAGCGGGACAGCCATCCTTTGCGGTCTGGCGCAGGTGGGATTGCTCGATGACCGTGGATCTGCGCAACATCCACTTTGAAATTTCACTACCAATGACCGGGCTTCGGGAGGAAGAATGACAACGACTTCGGCAGCGGCGCTGCACCCTCGTGAATCAGGCACGGAGCGACGGGAAGCTGCTCGCCTATCCGGAAAGATCGTCCTTGATGGCCGGCTGCAGCCGGCGCTTGCGTCCGAATTGTTCGCGGTCGAGAACCCCGCGGAGGAAACTGAGATCGGAAATGCACCACGCTGCGGCGCGAAAGATGTCAATCGCGCCGTCGCATCGGCCCGATCGGCGTTCCGTTCCTGGCGCCGCGTGTCGGCGCGAGAACGCGGCAACCGACTGAGGCGCCTTGCCGACGCGCTCGAGGCGGAGGGGGAGGGCCTTGCGCGATTGCTTGCGCTGGAAACCGGCAACGCGCTATCCACCCAGGCCCGTCCGGAAATCGGCGCGATGGTGGAAATGTTCCGCTACTTCGCCGGCGTCGCTACCGAGATAAAGGGCACCACGGTTCCGTGGTCGGACGGCACCCTGTGTTACACCACGCGCGAGCCGCTCGGCGTGGTCGGCGCCATCATCCCCTGGAATGCGCCCTTGTTCCTGACGGCGGTGAAACTCGGCCCATCTCTGGCCGCCGGCAACACCGCTGTCATCAAGGCGGCCGAGCAGGCGCCCCTGGCGGTGCTCAAATGCCTCGAAATCATGCAGGACTATCTGCCGCCGGGCGTAGCGAACTATGTCTCCGGCTTCGGCGAGGAAGCGGGAAAACCGCTCGCGGAACATCCGCATGTGCGCAAGATCTCGTTCACTGGCTCTTGCGACGTCGGCAGGATGATCCTGCGCTACGCAGCCGACAAATTCTGTCCGGTGACGCTCGAACTCGGTGGCAAGAGCCCCAACATCATCATGCGGGATGCCGATCTGGATCTGGCGGCAAACGGCATTCTGACGGGAATGCGTTTCACCCGGCAGGGGCAGTCCTGTTCGGCCGGATCGCGCATCTACATCCACGAAGACGTCTTTGACGACGTGATCGGACGAGCCATCAAGCTGATGGCGGGGCTGAAGATCGGCTCGCCCCTGGACGAAGCCACCCAGGTCGGCTCGCTGATTTCGCGAGAGCAGTATGAGCGGGTGCTCGGCTATCTGGATCTCGCGCGCAACACCAACGGCGCCCGAATCCTGTGTGGGGGAGGCCGCCCGAAGGGTGACCAGTTCGGCAAAGGCTATTTCCTCGAGCCGACCATCATCGATGGTGTCGGTGGCGATTCGCCCCTGTCGAAGGACGAGATCTTTGGACCCGTTGCCACCGCCTACCGCTGGCGCGAGTTCGACCAGGTCCTGGCAGATGCGAACGACACCAGCTTCGGGCTCGCCGCCACCATCTGGACCTCCGATCTCGCGGCCGCGCTGCGATTCGCGCAGGAGATCGAAGCCGGCTTTGTCCAGGTCAACCAGTTCATCACGCCGCGGGCAGGTCTGTCCTATGGTGGGATGAAATCGAGCGGGATGGGCCGGGAAAATACGCTGGAGAGCGCCATCGATCATTTTACGGCATCGAAAACCGTCATCATCAATCCTGCAGGCAAGAGTTGAGCGATCGGACACCTCCGCTTCGTCATCGGCGATGCGATCAGTAACCAAGCACGTCGTGGACAAACCGCGTGTTCACGTTGCCGTCGCGAAATGCTTCGTGCATCAGCAGGGATCTGTGAAACGGAATGGTGGTCTTGATGCCCTCGATCTGTATCTCGTCGAGCGCGCGCAACATGCGCTGGATGGCTTCGGTGCGATCCCGGCCCCAACTGACGATCTTTGCCAGCAAAGAGTTGTAGAAGGGTGGAACCATGTAACCGGTCTCGATATGGGTATCGACCCTTATGCCGGGGCCGCCCGGGCACACGAATTTGGTGATGCGCCCCGGTGATGGAGCAAATCCGCGTTCATGGTCTTCTGCGTTGATCCGGCACTCAATGGCGTGGCCCCTGATCTCGAGCTGAGTCTGCCGCAGTTCCAGTGCCCCTCCGGATGCGATGCGGAGCTGTTCCTTGACCAGGTCGAGGCCGGTCACCATCTCCGTCACCGGGTGCTCCACCTGTATTCGGGTGTTCATCTCGATGAAGTAGAACTCGCCTGAATCCTGGTCGAAGATGAATTCCACGGTGCCAGCATTCTTGTAGCCCACCTTCGAACAGAGTTTAACGGCCGCGGTCGCGATACGTTTGCGCAATTTGGCATCGAGCGCCGGCGATGGCGCTTCTTCGACGAGCTTCTGATTGCGCCGTTGGGTCGAGCAATCGCGTTCCCCGAGATGAATGACATGCTGGCCATCCCCCAGCACCTGCACCTCCACGTGCCGAACGCGCGTGAGATAGCGCTCGACATAGATGGAGGGGTCGCCAAACGCCGTGGCGGCCTCGCTGCCAGCTTCCAGAAACATGCGCTTGAGATCCTCGGGCCGGTCGACGATCCGCATGCCGCGACCGCCGCCGCCAGCAGCTGCCTTGAGCAGGACCGGGTATCCGATCCGGTTGGCGACATCCGTCGCTTCGTCCGCGTCCGAAATCGCGCCATCAGAGCCCGGAGTCGTGGGAACGCCCGCCTGCCGGGCAAAACGCCGCGCCGCGATCTTGTCGCCCATCAGGCTGATGGTATCGGCACTGGGACCGACAAAAATAATTCCCTCCTTTTCGCACAGATCGGCAAAGGCGGCCTTCTCTGACAGGAAACCGTAGCCGGGATGAATGGCATCGGCGCCGAATGCGATAGCCGCAGCCACCATTTTGCGGGGGTCGAGATAGCTCTGTCCCGACGGCGCAGGGCCGATGCAGACGGCGCGATCCGCAGTCCGGACATGCAGGGCATCCCGGTCCGCTTCCGAATAGACCGCAATGGTCCTGATATCCAGCTCCTTGCACGCGCGCAGAACCCGGACCGCAATCTCGCCGCGGTTTGCGACGAGGACGCATCGAACGCGACCTTGACCCGCCATTCGTCGTTCACTCCGATGGTTCTATCGTCATCAGCGGCTGGCCAAATTCGATAGGCTCGCCGTCTTCGACCAGAATGGCGCTGACGATGCCGTTGGTCGTCGCAGGAAGCGCGGTTCTGTCTCGAATAATCTCGATGATGCCGATGATGCTGTCCGGCCGCACGATCGTTCCGACCGTGACAAACGGCTCCGCGCCCTGGTCGCCGCGGCGGAAGGTGCCGACTTCGGGCGATTTCAAGGTAATGGCGTCAGCCGAGGGGTGCCGGTATTGGGCATTTCGATCGGCGGCCGGCAGGTGCGCAGCCGACGCTGGCGCGGCGTCTGCCTCGGCAAACGCCCCGGCCGTGGCTCTCGACAGCCGGATCTCGGTATCACGGTCGACCACGCGAAATCGAGAAAGCCGCTTTGCCGAGTCCAGCAATGCGAGGATCGCATCGAGTTCCTCTGGCGTGTACCTGCTCTTGCTGACCACCATGCTACTCCACGCACTACCTTGTCATGAGGCCGCCATCGATCGTGATCATCTCTCCCGTGATGTACTCCGCCAGGTTCGATGCCAGGAAAGTCACGAGCTTGGCGATGTCGGCGGTCGAGGCCAGCCGTCCGAGCGGAATGACCTCGGACATCCGGGCACGATTGCTCTCGTTGAGATGCTGATTGGTCATGCCGGTGTCGGCAAGGCCGGGATGAATGCCGTTGACATTGATGCCAAAACTGCCGAGCTCGCGGGCAAGGCCCCGCGTCATGGCCGCCACGCCCGCCTTGGTAGTTCCGTACAGCACGTTGCCAAATACGCCGCCGCCCTTGAAGGCGGAGATCGACGCGATGTTGATGATCTTCCCGGACCTCCTCTTCATCATCGCCGGCAGCACCGCCTTGCAGCAATAATAGACGCCGGACAGATTGACGCGGCAGACCTGATCCCAGTCTTCATAGCTCGAGTCGACCACGGTGCCGACCTTGAGAATGCCGGCGTTGTTGACCAGGATATCGATACCTCCGCGTTCGGATTCGATCCGGTGCATCCTGGCCTGAACGTCGGCGGCGCTGCCGACGTCGATCTGGATCGCTTGCGCAGCCTCGCCCATACTGAACTTCAGTTGCTGGGCGGCCGCAAGATTGATGTCGGCGAGGTAGACGAAGCAGCCTTCGGCGGAGAGCGCCCGCGCGATGGCGGCGCCGAAGCCGCTGGCGGCACCAGTGATGACCGCGACCTTGCCCTTGAGCTCGAAATCCATGCGATTTGCTCCTCGTTACCGCGGGTCCATGACCATGAGAATCTGACCGGGCTCGACCAGTCCGGCGTTGTCGACCACAATATGGGTGATCGTTCCGCGTGCGCCGGCGTTGATGGAGTTCATCAGCTTCATCACTTCGACGATGCACAACGTGGATCCGGCCTCGACGGTCTGACCGACCTCGACGAATGGAGCCGCATCCGGTGATGGTTGCCGGTAGAACGTGCCGACCATCGGCGAGCGAACCAGGATGGCGTCGGCTGGCCATGTGCGTTCAGCAGGCCGGGCGGCGGCAGGGACGGGGATCTGCGGGGCCGTGATCGGTGCCGGCTGAGGCTCGCGGCCGGCGACCGGTGGCTGCAGGGGCGGAGCCCACGGCAGCGCCGAAGTCGGCGCCGGGGTGACGTGGGTGGAGGGGTGAGAAGACTGACTCGGTCCACGGGAAAGATCGATCTCGATGTCGCCGAACTTCAGATAGATCTCCTCGAATTGGCCGGCGGCCTTGATCGATGCAAGCACCCGAAGGATATCCGCATAGGTGATCTCCTGTTCGGTCGGCATGAAGTCCTCCTTTGAACGGCTGCCCTCGACGACCCGCGTGGGCCGAGGCGCCGCTCCGGTCCGGCTTTTCGAAGTCAAAGCCGGATCAGGTGCTGATTTTGGCATCCACTACCATGGCGCCGGTGCTTGTCGCCATGATCGGATTGAGATCGATGGTCTTCGCATTGGGCTGTTCGGTCGCCAGAATCGAGAGTCGGGACAGGATGCGCGCCACCGCGTCGATATCGACCGGCCGCTTGCCGCGGGCGCCGACGAGCATCGGATAGAACTTCGCACTTTCGATCATTTGCTTGGCTTCGGCCTCGGAGAACGGGGCCAGGCGAACGACCGACTCCCTGATGATTTCGACATAGATGCCTCCGAGACCGAACACGATGACCGGCCCGAAAACCTCGTCGTGCTTCGCTCCGGCGAAAAGCTCGTGATCCCCGTACACCATTTTTTGAATGATGACGCCCTGCTTGCCTTGGACCGAAAGCCGATCCAGCTGCTCGTAATGTTGCTTCAATTCGACGGCTGACGCTATGTCGAGGAAAACGCCGCCGATCTCGCTCTTGTGAGCAAGACCGGTGGCTGCGATCTTGGCGGCTACCGGAAATCCGAGATCATCGGCCGCGCGCTGCGCGGCCTCGCAGTCCCGGACGAGTACCTCCGGGGCCATCGGGATTCCGTACAGATCGAAAAGGTATCTTTCGCCTGCATGGGTGTCGAGCATGTCAGAAGCTATCACCCGCTTGAGGTCCGACGTGGCGTTTTCCGACGCGATGGATACGCGTTCCGTCTCGTTCCAAAGCAGCATCCGCGATACCGCCCGCGAACAGCGGGTCGGATCGCTGAAGACCGGCACCCCGCCGGCGTTGAGCTTGTCCATATGCTCGCGTTTGCCGGCTATCCAGGCGACCGCCGGAACCTTCTGCGAGCTTCGGGCGACGTTCAGGAGGTGGTCGGCCAGTGCATCGCCCTGGCGCCACATCAAGTTCACGCACAGGATGGTGGCGTCATATTCGCCGCTGCCCAGGGCGTCGTCGACGACCGACGCGATCAGTTTGGGATCGAAGATGACATTGGCGGTCATGTCGATGGGGTTTTGCAGCGATGCATAGGCGGGAAGCCTTTCGCCGAGGCGTCGGGCAAGGCTCTCCGACGGCTTTCGGACGTCCAGCCCCTCCTCATGACAGGAGTCTGCCACCAGTACGCCCGCACCTCCCGAATGGCTCAAAATGGCCACGCGAGGCTGCCGATGCCGGGAGATCCGGGGCAGGGTGGAGAACACCTTTAGAAAATCCACCAGCTGTTCGACGCTGTCCGCCCGCACGATCCCGTGCTCCCGGAAGGCCGCCTTGTACACCTCCTCGGCTCCGGCGAGCGCGCCGGTATGCGAACGCACGGCCCGCCCTCCGACGTCGGACGTCCCGACCTTGAGGAGGATGACGGGTTTGCCGGCTCTGGCCGCGTGCTTCACCGCACGAATGAACTTTGGTCCATCGCGCACGCCTTCCAGGTAGCCCGCGATGGTGGCGACGGAAGGATCATCGGCGAAGTACTCGCAGAAATCCGCGAATTCCAGGTCGCCTTCGTTGCCGGTGCTGACAAAATGCCCGATCTTGAGCTGCTCGGCATGGGCGAGGGCCATCACGGCGGTCCCGACCGCGCCACTCTGGGTAACGAATGCGATGGGACCTGATTGGAGGTTGGGCTGGTCAAAAACCTGACTGATCGATGGGATGATCCCGTCCCCTAGATTGGCCAGGCCGACCGAATTCGGGCCGATGAACCGTATGCCCTTGTCTAGCGCCAGCGTCCGCAGTTCGTCCTGCGATGCCACGCCGTCGACACCGAGTTCCGCATATCCGGAGGAAAGCACGATCGCTGCTTTCACCTGTCCAGGTCGGCACGCACGCAGCAGCTCGGGAATTCTCGCCGCGGAGATGGCGATGACGAGGAGGTCGATTGCGCCCTCAATCGCGCCGATGTGAGGATAGCAGGGCAGGCCATCGATATCGGCAACGTTCGGATTGATCGGATACAACGCGCCGGAGTAGCCATATTTGTGCAGGAAGGTCAGCGGCAGGGCGCCCAGCTTTCCCGCATCCGCCGACGCGCCGGCGATCGCGATGCTCCGAGGCCGCAGCAGCGCATCGATCGGGTCGATCTTACTTTCGGCATCAACTTGCATTGGCATTACCGGGCGTGAATCGAGGACAACGGGAGGCATGGGTCGAGCCGGGAGGCTCGCCTGTCGTGTCGGACGTCTTCATTGGGTTGCATGGATTCGTCGTAGACAGTCAGCCGCCGGCCTTTGTCGAGGAAGGAGGCTGTTTGGCGACAATCTCGCGGACCTTGTCCCTGGAGCCGAACACCAACGCCTTCTGCGCATGTTCGGCGGCGTCGGCATCCCGGGCCTCGATCGCCGCCATGAGACGCTGCCAGTTCTTCAGCGACTGCTTTCTGCGGTCCGGAGCCTGCAACGACAGCCGTGTGTACCGGGCGACCTGCTGCGAAAAGGAGGAAATCAACGCGAACAGGCGAGGGCTGCCGGCGGCCTGTCCGATCAGGTTGGACAGCTCGTAGGTGCCCTCGAAATACTTTCCATAATGCGGCGCGGTCGCGTGCTGCTTCAGACGTTGCAGGTGCGCTTTGGCCACCGCAAGAAAGTCACTGTCGTGCCTGAGCGCGACCCGCCGCGCGGCGAGGCACAGCAGGCTCGCGCGGATCTCGTAGAGGTCGTCGACTTCCGCGTCCGACAGCCGCGTGACGGTCACACCGCGCCTGGATTCGATCTGCACCAGGCCCCTCAGTTCCAGGAGCCGAAGCGCCTCCCTGATCGGAGCCCGGCTCGCATCGAACCGCGTGGAAAGTTCGATCTCCTTCAGCCGTTGGCCCGGCGGCAAGACCTGGCTTACGATGTCCCCGGCCAATTGCTCCGCGATCTGCTCCGGCAAGGTGAGCAGCCGGGTTCGTCCTCTCCTGAGCTGTACCGGATCGCTGCCTTTGCCGGCTTCGGTGCTTGCATCGGCGTCGGATGGCTTGGTCTTGCCGCGGCGCGGTCCCTGCCTGACCTTGTGTTTGGCTTCCACGGCTGACTCCCGCCGGTGAAAAGCATTCTGGCCGGTAAGGGTTCGTGGCAAAGGCGCGCTCCCGAAGTTCGCAGTCGACTTGAATAGTGTCGACAATAAGAGATTGTGTTGGACATTGAAAGTCCTTTTCTTCATAGTTTGACCGCGGGGCCGGCCTGGCTGCCGATCGCCGGTCCGTATTTTTCATCGCTCGCCGGGCGGGAGTCACAAGTCGAAATGGAATCCGTCAGCCGCCCACTGCCCGAATTGCGTAACGCCGGCGCGGAATATTGGCGAGCCGCCGCCAGGGGAACGCTGGCGATCCCGACCTGTCGCGCGTGCTCCCGCGCGTTCTGGCATCCGAGGCCGCATTGTCCGCATTGTGGGTCGGATGATGTGGAGCTGGTCGCCGGTAAGGGCACCGGCATCGTGCACACCTTCACAGTGGTGCGGCAGTCGGCCGACCCGTTCTTCAAATCGAAGGTCCCCTATGTCGTGGCGATGATTCGTCTGGATGAAGGCATCTCGATGATGAGCAACGTCGTCGACTGTAACGTGGATGCCGTGAGGATCGGCATGCCCGTCGAGGTCATGTTCGAACCCGCCGCCGGCGACATCGCCATCCCGGTTTTTCGGATCGCGACATAGATGAGCAGCGACCTTGCAGGGCAGGTGGCCATCGTCGGCGCGGCAACCGCCGGGGTCGGCTGGGAGACCGGCAGCAGCGTGTCGGAGATCATGGCAGAGGCCTCGCTGCGCGCGCTGGCCGATGCCGGGCTCGGAGTCCGCGACGTCGATGCCGTTTTCGCCGTCACGCCCTACTTCTGGATGCCATCGGCAACACTGGCAGACCAGCTGGGCATTGCGCCAAGGATCACGGATTCCACCAATATCGGCGGCGCCTCGGTCGTGACTCATGTCGGGCACGCGATGCGGGCGATTGCGGCAGGCCAGTGCGAAGTGGCCGTGATCGCCTACGCGAGTACCCAGCGCTCGGACGCCGGCAAGCTGGTGACCGGCGCCGACCTGCTGCCGTACGAACGCCCTTACGGCCCGCTGTTTCCGATTTCCGGATATGCAATGGCGATGCAGCGTCACATGTATGAATACGGTACGACTCGGGAGCAACTGGCGAAGGTTGCGGTGTCGGCCAGCCAGTGGGCCTCCCTCAATCCCGAGGCGTTGCGGCGGGAATTGCTGACGGTCGACGACGTTCTCGCCTCGCCGCTCATCAGCGATCCCCTGCGCAAGCTCGACATATGCCTGGTCACCAACGGCGGCGGCGCGGTCGTGGTCACGACCAGGGAGCGCGCCAAAAAACTCGGCAGGCCGGCCGTCAGCGTCCTTGGGGTCGGCGAAGGCCATAGCCACTGCTACATGACCAACATGCGCAGCTACGTCGCGACCGCGGCGGCCGATACCGGGAGGCGGGCCTATGAGATGGCCGGCCTCGGACCCAAGGACATCGACGTCTTGCAGATCTATGACGCGTTCACCATCAGCGTGATCCTCGGTCTGGAAGACCTCGGATTCTGTTCGAAGGGGGAGGGCGGCCGCATGATCGATCAGGGCGTTGGCCCGGGATCGAAACTTCCGGTCAATACCAGCGGCGGGGGATTGCGCTATTGCCACCCTGGGATGTTCGGGATCTTCCTCCTGGTCGAGGCCGTTCGACAGCTGCGGGGCGAGTGCGGCGAACGGCAGGTTGAGCGGGCCAGGCATGTTCTGGTGCACGGATTTGGCGGCGTGTTCGCAGGCAACGCGACCGTGATACTCGGGCGCGCGCAATGACAAGAGCAGGAGAACGTGGGCGCCGGTGGTGTCCAGTGTTACGATTTACGGGGTGAGGAAAATGTTGTTCTCGGAATATCCAACGGCCGATGTCGCCGATTTGCGTCGTCGTTCCGCCGGTTGCCCTCAGGCCGAGATTTTCGTGCGTGATGGCGGCGAAAGTGCCGTGGTGATCGCCGACGGGGCCGAGCCGTCAACGTTGCCGACGGCGAAACGCTTTGAGCCGCTGTTCAACGGCGGTCGGTTTGGGTCCGTCGGCGGCCCGTGGCTGTTTCATGTGGGAATATGGACTCCGGGCGACTATCGCGATGAGTTCCTGGCCTGGTACCAGACCGAGCATCTGCCGCTTCTGCTCGAATGTCCGGTGTGGGATGGCTGCCGCTTTGCCGAGGAGGCGGTACCGGACGGTTGCCAATTCCACGCCATCCACCAGTTTTCCGACACCAAGGCGCTGGACTCGGAGCAGCGCAAGCGTTCCCGCTCGACGCCGTGGTTCTATCGCCTGGCTCGAAACGACTGGTTCGACAGCGGATTCAAGCGCACGCTTTACCAGCGCGCCTCTCCATCTTGAAAGTGATGCGCGCGCATTTGCCGGTCCGTCGCCGCTGCAAGCGATGCATGCAAGCCGATGCATTGTCTTCGCTGTGGTCAGTGCGATTGCGGTCCGCGGCATCGGCCACCTGCGTCGACTTGACTATTGTCGACAATATTGTGGCGTGCTAGCCTGTGGTCAGAGCTTCTCGAATTTCAAAAGAACAATGCCGATTTGGAGGACGACCATGGAGCTTTTTCGATCTGGGCGTTCGGGCTCGTTTCAGCTGGCGAAGTCAATCTGCACGATCATCGCCACCGTCATCGCCATTGGCTTCGCAGCAAACATGGCGCGAGCCGACGATGCCGGCAAGAAATTGAAGCCGCTCCGGGTTCACCATTATCAGGGTCTGTTCATCAATCAGAATACCTATGTCGCCTACTACAACGACATTTTCAAGAAGCACGGTCTCGACGTGACCCTGGTGCCGATCTCGAGCGGTCCTGCCGTCGAGGCGGCGGTTCACGCCGGCTCGGTCGATATCGGTTCGCAGGATCTCGACCAGACCATGATCAACACGCATCTGCAGAATTTGAATTTCGTGACGATCTGCGGAGCGGAGGGCAGTTATTACCAGGTCGTCGCGCGGCCTGGATTCAAGATCGAGGGGCCGAAGACCTATCCCGAAGTCATGAAGAACTTCGTCGGCAAGAAGCTGGGCGTGACGGCGCTGGGAGCGGACACCTTCTACTACTGGGAGGCGCTGTTCCAGGCGGCGGGCCTGCCGCCGGACTCGGGAACCTACATCGCCACCGGGGTCGGCCAGCAGTCTCTCAGCGCAGTCCAGCATGGTCTGGTCGACGCTACGATGGGGTTCGAGCCGCTCACCACGGCCGAAGCGCAGACTGGCAGCACGATCGTGCTCAACCTGGCAAAGGGAGACGGGCCGCCGGAGACCAGGAAGGTCTCGCCCCAGCTGACCTATTTCGTCGACAAGACGTACCTTGCCGCCCACGAGGACCTGGTGACCGCCTTCAACGAAGCCATCCAGGAAGCGGTCAAATTCCAGAACGATCCGAAGAATTTCGACGCGGTCGTCGGCGCCATGAAACAGGCAATGGGTCCTCTCGCGCAGATGGAAGGATTCGACCGGATCGTTCGCGAGAATATTGGACCCAGCAGCCAGCTTGCCGTTACCATCGATTCGGTGAAGGCGTGGCTGGAATTTTCACAGGCCTTCCTCAAGTTTCCCAAGGACGTGACGCCCGAGGGAATCCTGAAGGAAGTCGTTTGGGACAAGGCCTGCAAGTAAGCACGAAAAGGGCGATCGATGAAGTCGAACACTTTGAGCGTTCTGGCCCCCACGCCACGAGGCGTCGCGAGAACGGCATCCAAAGTGCTCACGGTTGAATCCGTTTCGCACGAATTCGTTCTGGACACCGCCGATGGCAGCGGCTCGCGCTTCCATGCGCTCGACGATATCTCCTTCACCATCGAGCAGGGGGAGTTCGTCTCGCTGGTTGGTCCGAGCGGCTGCGGAAAGACGACACTGCTGAACGCCATTGCCGGCCTGAACAAGCCGAGTGCCGGCAAGATCGTGCTGGCCGGCGGCGAGCCGAAGGCCGGGCGCGAGGATGTCGCCTACATGTTCGCGGTGGATTGCCTGCTGCCCTGGCGCAGGACGATCGACAATGTTGCCTTTGCCATGGAGGTCCGTGGCGTGCCGGTCGGCGAACGCTACGACCGGGCACGCTATCTGCTGTCGCGGGTCGGGCTCGCAGGCTTCGAGATGGCCTATCCGTCACAGCTGTCGCGCGGCATGCGGCAGCGCGCGGCCCTGGCGCGGACGTTCGCCCTGAACAGTCCAATCCTGCTCATGGACGAGCCGTTCGGCGCGCTCGATGCCCAGACCAAGCTGATCCTGGAGCGGCTGCTGCTGTCGCTTTGGGAAGAAGGCGAACAGCGCACGACGGTGCTGCTCGTCACCCATGATCTGCATGAAGCGCTGGTGCTGTCGGACCGGGTGTTCGTGTTTTCGAGGCGGCCAGGCCGCCTCAAGGCCGATCACCGGATTCCGTTCCGAAGGCCGCGCGACCCTCTGCTGCTGCAAGGAAGCGCGGAATACCACGAGGTGTTTTCGAAATTGTGGGCCGACCTGGGCTCCGAGCTGGTGTCGGATGGGTCGTCGCCGGAATCGACAATAAATTCACCCGGCTGAGGTCGTGAGCAACGGGCCTGTCTGGTTCGTTTGCAATTCGGGAGGTGGTGAGATGGGTTCGGAACAAGGCTCGGCAACGACCCCCGCGGGGATATCCAAGGCAGGGCGTCTCCCGACCGGTTTGCCGCGTCCGCGACGCTTTGGCAGGCGGCTCGTCATCTTGCTGTACCAGGTCATCGTGGCCATCACCGCGATTGCGATCTGGCAGGCGTGCGCGACCTGGAAACTGCTCGACCCTACCGTCATCAGCAGCCCCGGCGCGGTGTTCGGCTATCTGTTCGGGGACGCCATCAGGGGAAGCGAGCTCTGGACCAACTTCTATTATACCATGGTGGCGACGATCATCTCGTTTGTCGTCGGCAGCGCCGCGGGTATCGCCGTGGGCCTCGTATGCGTGCAGTTTCCCATCCTCGAGGAAGTGTTCGATCCCTTTGTCACGCTGATGAACAGCTACCCGCGCATTGCGCTGGCGCCGCTCTTCGTGGTCTGGTTCGGTATCGGGCTGCTGTCCAAGGTCGTTCTCGCGGTGAGCGTCATCTTTTTCATCCTGATGCTGACGACGATCGCGGGCGGGCGCAGCGTGGATCGAAATTTGATCGGTCTATGCCGGTCGCTCGGGGCCGGGCCGTGGAAGGTCTTCCGCTCCATTACGTTGCCGACGGCGGCGCCAAGCATCTTTGCCGGCCTCAAGCTCGGTCTGATCTACGCCTTCCTTGGCGTCATCGTCGGCGAAATGATCGCGTCGGAACATGGTCTGGGCCAGGAAGCGATGAAATATTCGAACCTGTTCCAGATGGACCGGGTCCTCGCGGTGCTGTTCATTCTTGCGATGACCACGACTCTGCTCGCAACCATCATGACATGGATAGAGCGACGGGTGCTGCGATGGCAGCGCATCTGATTGCTGCGAGGCCGGTGGAACGATGCATAAGACGGTGAGCACTTGAATCAGGTTGATTTGATTGACGTGACGTTGAGGGACGGGCACCAGTCGCTCTGGTCCACCCGCATGACCAACGCGATGATCGCACCATGGCTTTCGTCGCTGGATCACGTGGGTTTCCACACCGTCGATATCGTAGGCGGTGCGGTGTTCGATGTTTGCGTCCGTTACCTTCGCGAGAATCCCTGGCAACGGATGCGCATGATCGCCGACAAGCTCGGTCGCACGCCGGCCAACGTATGGATCCGGGGCCAGAGCCTGTTCACGTTCGAACTCTTCCCGGACGATGTAGTCGAAGCGACCGTCAGGCATATCGCCGCCTGCGGCGTTCGCCACTTGACCACCTACGATGCGCTCAATGACATGCGCAATGTCGAGGTCTCGGTGAAAACAGGCCTGAGCGCCGGCCTGGGTGTCACGGGCGCGCTGGTTTACACCTTCGGTCCCGTCCACACCGATGACTACTATCGCGCCCGCGCCAGAGAACTGATCGCGCTCAGGGTGAACCGGATCTGCATCAAGGACCCGAGCGGATTGCTCACGCCGGAGCGGATCAGGACGCTCGCTCCCGCCATCGTGGAGGAAGCCGGCGATATTCCCGTCGAGTTGCATTCGCATTGCCTGTCGGGACTTGCACCGCAGGTCTATTCGGAGGCGCTCGACCATGGGGTGCGCTATTTCCATACCGCGGTGACGCCGCTCGCCAATGGCGCATCGTTGCCGGACGCCGCCGACCTCCTTCGTGAGGCGAGGGGGCGGGGCCGCGCCGTACCGGTGGATGACGGCAAACTGCGCGAGATGGCCGACTATTTCACCTGGGTGGCGCTGGCCGACGACAAGCCGCTGGGCAGGCCGGTGCCGTACGATCCGTCCATCTACGAGCATCAGATTCCGGGCGGTATGATTTCCAATCTGAAATCCCAGCTGCAGATGGCGAAGCTCGAGCACCGCCTGGGCGATGTGTTTGCCGAGGTCGGCCGGGTCCGGCAGGATCTCGGCTATCCGATCATGGTCAGTCCCTTCGCTCAGTTCCTGGTGACGCAGGCGACCCTGAACGTTGTCCAGGGCGAGCGTTACCGGACGATTCCCGACGAGATCCGCAAATATGCACTTGGCTATTACGGCCGCCCGGCCGCGCCGATGGCGCCGGACTTTGTCGAGCGCGCCACGGGAGGCGTCGCCCCCGTCACCGCGCGGCCCGCCGATTTCCTCGAGCCGGGCCTGCCCCGGCTGCGCAGCGAGCGCGGGCCGTTTCGCGACCAGGATCACCTGCTGCTTTCCGCCTATTATGGTGACGGGCTGGTCGATGCCCTGTTCGCCGCGGAAGCTCGCGCCGCGCCCCCTGCGCGCTTTGTCACCACGCCGCTCCTCGAAATGCTGGACTATGTCGCGCGCAACACTGATATCCGGAGTGCGCGGATCAAGATCCGGGACTTCGAGCTGTCCGTCTCCTAGCCAAGGTTGAGAGGCCGGATGCCGAGCAGGTCATGAACGTCAGCGAGCATTACGACTACGTGATCGTGGGCGCGGGTTCGGCGGGAGCCGTGCTGGCGTCGCGCTTGAGCGAGGATCCGTCGGTCACGGTAGCCCTGCTGGAAGCGGGCGAGCACAGCGGCGGCCTCTGGAGTGCACTGCCGCTTGGGGTCGGCAAACTGCTCAACGATGCGTCGCGAACCTGGCACTTGAAGACGGAGCCCGAAGCGACGACCGCCAACATCCAACGCAACTGGGTCAGCGGGCGCTGCCTGGGCGGATCCAGTGCGGTGAATGGCCTGGTATGCGTGCGCGGGCATCCCAGCCGCTACGACGAGTGGGGCCGCCGGACTGCCGGCTGGAGCTACGGGGAGTGCCTGCCTTACTTCAAGAAGCTGGAGACGTGGCGGGACGGTGATCACAGGGATCGTGGCAAGAGCGGACCAATTCACATGCGGTTCGTCGAGCAGGACGACCTGTGTGATCGCTTCCTGCAAGCGTGCGCGGAGCTCCAATATCCCCTGACCGCCGACTACAATGACGATCGGGCCACCGGCGCGAGCTATATCCAGGTGAATTGCCGCGATGCCTGGCGTTGCGGGACCGCCGAAGGCTATCTGAGGCCGGCCCGCGCGCGAGGCAACTTGACCGTCATCACGGGCTGCATGGCGCAGGCCATTGCCTTCGAGGGCACGCAGGCAAAGGCCGTCAGGGCCACCCGGCAGGGCCGCGAGATCAGGTTGAATGCCGGTCGTGAGGTCATTCTCTGCGCCGGCGCGGTCCGATCCCCGCAGCTGCTGCAGCTCTCCGGCATCGGACCGGCCGACCAGCTGACCAGGCTCGGGATCGCGGTGCTCCAGGACAATCGACACGTTGGCGCGCACCTGCAGGATCACCTGATGGTGAGCATCTGCCTGCAGACGCCGTATCAACGCACGATCAATCGCATGTTGCGCAGCAAGGCGATGATGGCGAGGGAGTTTCTGGATCTTCTCGGCCGCGGCAAAGGGCTGTTCTCGGATGCAAGCGTGAAGGCGACGCTGTTCGCCGCCAGCGGCCTGCGCGGCGATCTGCCGGACCTGCGGATCCAGATCGGCTTGATCAGCACCAGAGAACGGATACCGAAGTCGCTGGCCGAGGGTCTTGATCCCGGCTCGGCCTTCCACATCGGCGTGTACAATATCTACCCCGAGGCGGTAGGTGAATTGCAGTTGCAGACGACCAACGCGTCGGATCCGCCGAGGGTGCGGCCCGCCTATCTCGGCCATCCGCATGATGCCGAGGCGATCCTGCGCGGCTTGCGGCGAATCCGCGATCTCACCCGCACCTCGGCTTTGGGATCGCAAATCTCCAGCGAGATCAGGCCCGGCGCCGCGACCGACAGTGACGACGCATTGCTTGAATATGCGCAGCGTACCGGGCAGACCTGCTGGCATCCCATCAGTACGTGCCGGATGGCGCCGCCCGGCGAGGGCGTGGTGGATGCCGATTGCCGGGTTCACGGAGTGCGATCGCTTCGAATTGTGGATGCGTCGGTCTTCCCGCTGTTTGTCGCCAGCAACACCAACATCCCCACCATCATGCTTGCGGAGAAGATGGCTGCGAGCATCCGCGCGCGTCCGGCATGATGGAAAGGGATATCGGCGTGCGCGATATGGCCCGGACAGGGGGATGTCGTCCCGGCGCGCAGGCCCTGCCAAGCGCGCGATGCCCTGGTCTCCATCGATGGACTGGAAGGAATACGCCATGCTGAACTACAGGAAATACGGCCGAGGCAAGAGCGGACGGAATCTGGTGTTGCTGCACGGGTTTGCCGGCGGTCTGGGATACTGGCTGCCGCTGGTCGTCGGCCTCGAGCATGGATTCGACATTGTCGCCTTCGATCTCCCTGGCTTTGCCGGCAGCGCTGACATTCCGGCGCCCGACAGCCTTGCCGGTTACGCATCCTCGGTTGCGGCGGCGATGGACGAGCTGGGTATCGAAAAGACCGCGCTGCTCGGCTTTTCCATGGGTGGCATGATCGCCCAGCAGGTTGCGCTGGACTATCCGGACCGCGTCGAAACGCTCGTCTTGTACGGATCGGCAGCTCGCGGGGACCTGCCGCATCGGTTCGAATCGTGGGACGCTGCCATCGCGCGCATCGAGCGCGATGGCGTGGAAGCCATCGTCGAAAAGACATCCTCGACCTGGTTCGTGGAAGGCACATCTCACCCCTGTTTTCCAATGGCTCGGGAAGCGGGGCGGGGAGCCAACAAGGAATCGTGCGTGGTGGCGATGCGCGCGATCCAGAAATGGAGCTCGGTCGAGCGGCTACCGGAACTGAAGATCCCGACGCTGGTCATCGTAGGCGACAAGGATCGGTCGACCACGCCTGCGGATTCCATCGTGTTGTGGGAGAATATCGCGGGCTCGCAGTTTTGTGTGATCCCGGGGTCGGCTCACGGCACCCATGCGGAAAAGCCCGACCTGTTCAACAAGGTCGTGCTCGATTTTCTCGTCGAGCACACGCCCGTCGCCTCCATGGCCAGTCAGCCTAGGCGCCGCATCGCCTGATCTCTGATCCAGCCAGCACGGGCGCCGGCCGAGAGCCGGCATCTCGACAAATCGCGCCGCACCATCCGATTTCCCCGTCCGTTGGCTTCCGCAGCCCGTCTGAAACTGGCAGTGCTGCCGCCCGGCGCGATTGTGCGGCAATGCCGGAGGGCCACGGATACGCGCGCGCCCCTATCGCGTTCGTTGCGAGCCTTTGGATTTGCTGGGAATCAGGTCTTCCAGCCGGGCCACCAGATCTTCCAGCCAGACACTGCCGTATTGTTCGACAACCTCATGTTCGCAATGACTTGTGCTGTCCTTGAGATCGCGCCAAAGCCTTCTTCCCTTGTCAGAGAGGAAGATCACGATTTTCCTCCCGTCGTCGGGATGAGGTGTACGGTACACCAGTGCCTCGCCGACCATGGTATCGACGTTGCGTGTCGCCGTCGGCAGGCTGAGCAAGGCGTTTTCGGCCAGTTCGCCCATGGTCCAGCCCTTACCATTCGATAGCAGGCTGAGTATCCGCCAGTTCTCCAGGGTAACGCCGCGGTTGTCGAGGTCATTGGCGAGGACGCTTTTCATGCGATGGCTCGCGAGCGCCAGCAGGTATTCTAGTTTCTGTGTTTGCCTGGAGTTAGCCGCCATTGTGAAGATCCGTTACCTGAAAAAGCGTCTCCGATGAGTGGCGCCGTCCGGACGATATGGGAGGTGTTCCACGCCAGCTGAAATGCTAGAATGCGACCTTCAAACTGGGCCCCGAGGCGATGCTGGCATGATTCAGCCGCTGCAGAATATCATCCGAATCGGATTGTTGACACCTCAGAGTGGCCCGATCGGTCTCTTTGGGCCTTCCTCGATCGTTTGCGCAAAACTGGCGGCGGACGAAATCAACCGTGCGGGCGGCCTGCTCGGCCGGCGCATCCAACTGGTGTTCGGCGACGCGGGTGGCAGTCCGCAGGCGGTGGTCGACCGGACGTCACGCATGATCGAGCGTGAGCACGTGCAGGCGATCGTCGGCTCACATGTCAGTCCCAATCGGGAGGCGCTGATACGCGCCGTCGGCGGGCGGATCCCCTACGTGTACACCACCCAGTACGAAGGCGATCGCTACGCGTTCGGTGTATTCATGTGCGGCGAAACGCCGCATCAGCAACTTCAGCCGCTGATTGCGTGGCTGAGATCCAATCGAGGATCGCGCAGATGGTACGTCGTCGGTAACGACTACAGCTTCCCCCGACGATCCGTGCAGTGCGCCAAGGATTGCATCGCCAGCGTCGACGGCGTCCTGGCGGGCGAGGAATATGTCGCGCTCGGTACGCGGGATTTTTATCCGATCATCGATCGCATCAGAAGGAGCGGCGCGGACGCCGTCCTGATCTATTTGGTCGGGCCGGATTCAATCTTCTTCAATCGCCAGTTCGGTCAAGACCGGGCCGTCGCGCATATTTCGCGTGCCGCGCCCGTGCTCTGTGAGAATGCGCTGATGGGCATCGGCCCGGAGCATGCGGAAAACCTGTTCTCCTGCGTGGGCTTCACCAATGCGTTGAGCACGCCGGAAGCGTCGGCGTTCCGGGACCGCTACTATGCCAGCTTCGGCCGCTTCGCGCCGGTACCAAACCGGTTCGGCGTTTCATGCTATGAAGGCGTGCATCTGCTCGCATCGCTGGCGGTGCGCGCGCAATCACTCAACATCTACAAGATCCAGATCTATGCGAACGGCACCAGCCTGAACACGCCGCTGGGAGAGTGTTCGATGCGGTCGAACCACATGGGCGCACCGGTCCATATCGTCAGGGCGGCTGGCCCGAGCCTGTCCGTGCTCGAAAGCGTTGGCTACCGCGACGCGGTGGCCAAAACCGTGTTGCCAAGCTGGTTCGCGACGGCCGGTTCGGCCTGAGACCCGGCAGGACGCGGCGCAAAAACTATTTCCACTTGAAAATACTTTGCTAGCGGATATGCTCCCCGACATTGCATCCGGGGAACGCCATGGCCGACTTCAAGCTCGATCCATCCAGAACCGCATTGGTCAACGTCGACATGCAGAACGCCTTTGTCGAAGGCACGCCTTTGTCGGCGCCGAATGGTCCGGCATTGGTGCCCGTCGTCAACCGCCTGGCGAAAGCGTGTCGCGACGCCGGCATGATGGTGATCCATACGCTGCATGTCACGCGCCGCGACGGCTCGAACCATGGAACGATGGGCGAACTGATCGAGCCCGTAAGAGCAGGCTACATCAACGAAGGCACGGAAACCGCCAAGTTGCATCCGGGCGTCGAGGTCGGCCCGCGCGACATCCTGCTTTACAAGCCGCGCTACGGCTCGTTTACAGGAACCGATCTCGATCAGGTGCTGCGATCCAACGGGATCAACTCCATCATTGTCAGCGGCATCTGTACCAATATCTGCTGCGAAACGACCGCACGTGAAGCCGGCATGAGGGATTACCACGTCTTCTTCCCCAGCGACGGCACCGAGACGTTCCCCGCCGGAGGGTTGAGCGTAGAGGAGATCAAGAAGGCCACGCTCACTACGCTCGGCGTGGCGTTCGCCAAGATCTTCACGGTCGACGAACTGATTGACAAGATCAAGGGCAGGAAGTCCATGCGCGTGGCCAGCTGATCCCGTTATCTTTGCGGCAGCGAGAAGTGGGTTGATAGTTCGCGCCGCAACGTAGCGTACAGCGGCAACGCGTTGAGCGGCGTTGGCGGCGACCGGGAGCGGCCGGCCAACAAATTGCCGGTTGAATTCGACGGCTGCGAGCCGCCGGCCGGTCGGCAGTTTCGCAGCGTGATGAGATCTGTTGCGAATGGTTGCGCCGCCGGCGCCGCCATCGCGACCGCTCAAGAAAGTCGTCGTTGACCGTTTGGCTGCAGCCCCGCGAGTTCGGGCGGAGCAGGGACGAGCGCGCCTCCGTTCGATCGGCTGGGTTCACGCCGGCTTCTTTTTTCAGTTCTTAAAATAGCTTTCATAATTAGCTATCTTCTTGACAGAAATCTGTCGGTGTGGGCTACTTGGATGTCTCGCGTCAGCCGAAAGGATGTGTGGAATGGCGAAAAGCGATCCGGACTTGACCAGGAACTTCTTGAAGCAATACGCGCGTGAATCGAACGAACTGCTGAGCGCCGAGGTGTTCAGTGTGCCCGGGCAATTTGCCGGCGAAGCCGAGTTCATCCGGATGATCGAGGATGGCTATCGCCATGGCGACCGGCATTTTACTTTCGAGATCAAACCCGCCGAATGCGCTCTCATCGTGGTCGACCTGCAGGAGGATTTCGTCGATCCAGGCAAGCCGATGTGCGTGCCGGAGGCCTACCGGCAGATTCCGCGAAGTCGAAGAATCTGATTGCCGGTTGCCGCGAGCTTGGTGTGCCGGTGGTGTTCACGGAGCATACCATCGCCGAGGATTGTGCCGGATCCTACTATGAATACTGGGATGACATCGCAGACGGCGCGACCAAGGAGGGCGCACCGAACACCGCCGTCTACCACGACCTTGCGCCGTTGCCCGGAGAGCGCGTGATACGAACCAAGCACAGCTATGATTCGTTCGCGGGAACCGATCTCGACTATGTGCTTCGCGATCGCGGGATCAAGACCGTCATCATTTGCGGAACGTTGACCAATTTCTGTTGCGAGGCGACCGCACGCGGTGCTTTCTCACTGCATTACAATGTCGTGTTCGGCTCCGATGTCACGGCTACGCAAAGCGCCTTTGCTCACGAGGCGACGCTGCGAACGATGCGATACGGCTACGCCCGTGTCCTCGATCACCACACGATCATGAAGCTGATGCGAGACGGCGATGCTATGTACGCGGAAGCGCGCACGCGGCGAGATAACCAGCGCAGGCATAAGCAATAATCGCCGTTTTGATTGTTGAACGAGAGTCGCAACGGCATGACGAGTGCCGGCTACCGCAATTGTCGTCAATTGGTTCGACCAACGTTAGCCGGTGCTTCCGGCAAACATTTCATCAAGAAAAAAGCAAATGGAGGGATACATGTCGGAAACTGCAATCTCCCGGAGCCGGCCGGATCGCCGAAGTGTGCTCAAGCAGATCTCGCTCGGGATCGGTGCGCTGACGCTCGCGGGCCGGCCGGCGTCTGCGGCGGGCGAAGGCGAGGTCAAGATCGGCCTTCTTGCTCCGATCACGGGTCCGCTGGCCCCCTATGGCGACGCGCTTAAGAAGGGGATGGAATGTGCCGTCGAACTCGTCAATGCCGATGGCGGCTTTGGCGGACGCAAGGTGAGTTTCGTTCTGGCGGACGATCAAACCGATCCGAAGGCTGCGGCAACCCAGGCCCGCAAGCTCTTGATCGAAGATCGGGTGGACTTGCTCATGGGAACGACGAGTTCCGCGACGACGCTTGCCGTCATCCCGCAGGCCGAAGCGGCCAAAAAGCCGTTCTTCTATGTGGTCGAGGGAGAAGAAAAGACCTGCAACAAGTCGGGCGGGACCCGGCCGTTGATCTTCGGCAATGGCGAGACGCCGGAGCAGAAGATGGACAAGTTCGTCCCGTATATGCTCCAGAATATCGGCAAGCGAATTTTCTTCATCGGATCGGACTACGTGTTTCCCCACTTTGTGATCGACACGACGCGCGCTTTGGTGGAGAAGAACGGCGGAAAGACCAGCGGCATTCTCTACGCACCGCTCGGTACCAGCGAATTCTCATCGCAAATTGCCACGATGTCCCGCTCCGATGCCGACGTCATCTTTATCGCCGTCGTCGGCACCGATGGAGTGGCGCTCGTGAAGCAGATCGGTGAATTCGGCTTGCGCAAGAAGGTTCAGCTCACGGGCATCCCGACGTTCGCCGCCGAGGTTTTGCCGGGAATTGCGCCTGTCGCGCAGGATGTCTACACGGTCGAGCGATATTGGGAGGGACTCGAGAACCCGGTGAACCGGAAGTTCGTGGAGATCTACCGGAAGAAGTTCGGCAGCAGCGGCCCCGTCAGCACCATCGCCGCCCAGGGCGCCTATGGCACCCTGTTGCTGATGAAGGCGACGGTCGAAAAGGCGGGCAGCGTCGAGGCCGGCAAGTTCGCGGCAGCGGCTCCGGGAATTTCGGTCAATTCGCCGGCAGGACGATTGACGATCAATCCGGAGAATAACGTGGTGACGGGGCCCATTCGCCTTCTGCAAGTCAAGGACAATGGCTACCGACAGGTGCAGGATTTCGGCGAGGTAGCGCACGCCGACCATTCGGGCTGCAGCTCCAAGGGTTTCTAGTCGCTCCTGGCCATTCAGCCAGCCCCGAGGCAACGATGGATCTGACGGATCTGCTCAACATCGCGGTGGCCGCCATTTTCACCGTCGAGGTCGCCTTGGGCTTGATGATCATCTTCGGCGTCATGCGCGTCATCAACATGGCGCATGGCGAATTCTACATGCTAGGAGCCTACACCGTCGTCGTCGTTACCCAAGCCGGAGGGAATATCTGGCTGGGGATCGTGCTCGCGACGATGCTGCTCTGGTTTTTCGGCATGCTCATGGAGCGGATCATCATCCGCCCGCTCTATGGCCGGGGAGACCTGAGTTCGCTGCTGGCGACGTTTGGCGTGAGCATCATCCTCCAGCAGGCAGTCCGCCTGGCTTTCGGACCTCAGTCGTTGGTGGTTCCCAATCCGATCCCGGAGACCGTGAGCCTGTTCGGCAGCGAATATCCCGCCTACCGTCTGGTCGCCGCGCTGATCAGCCTGGCCGCCACGATCGCAGTCAGCGTTGTGCTGTACAAGTCGTCGTTCGGGATCCGCGTGCGCGCCACCATGGAGAATGCGGAGGCGGCTCGCTCGCTCGGCACCAATACCAACCGGGTTTCCGCGTACGGGTTTGCGCTGGGGGCCGCACTATCGGGGCTGGCGGGAGCGCTCATGGCGCCTTTTGTCGGCGTCACGTCCACGATGGGCCTCGAACAGACGGTGCGCTCCTTTCTCGTGGTGATCACAGGGGGACTTGACAACATCATGGGCGCATTTGGAGGCGGGGTGTTGATCGGGGGCGGCGAGACCGCGTTGAACTCTCCCTTCGGAGGGACCATCGCGCGCTTTGCGGTTCTCGGCCTCGCCATCGCGGTCATGCTCATTCGGCCCAACGGGTTGTTTGGCGGGCGAGGACCACGAACCTCATGAGTGCGACCGGGCGTCGTTGGATTACGCGGTACCTGGGTGTCGCGCCGCTTGCCGCGGCCCTGCTCCTGCCGTGGCTAACGGACAATCCTTATTGGTTGACCGTGATCGCGACGGCGATGGCTTTCAGCATCCTGGCGGTCAGCCTGGATCTGCTCTGGGGATATTCGGGGATTCTGAACCTTGCGCCCGCGATGTCCTTCGGGCTGGGCGCCTATACCTGGGGCATCGTGGCGGCCGGCGCCGAGGGATCCTGGTCGACATACGTCGCGGTTTTTTGCGCGATCGCGTTACCCGCCCTGGTGGCGGCGTTCGTCGCTTTTGTTTCCTTTTCGGTGGGCACGCGGGACATCTATTTCGCGTTGATCACGCTCTCGTTGACGCTTGTCCTTCAGCAATCGGCACAGTCTGCTGCCTGGCTCACCGGCGGTTCGAACGGGCTGCTCGGTATTGCGTGGCCGACGCTGGGCGTACCAGGCTTGTTCGAGAAGACCTTCGACGACCCGAAAGCCTTCTATCTTCTTGTCACGACCGTCACGATCGCTGTTGTCGTCTTCTGCAAATGGCTGGTTGACGGCCGCATCGGCGCGATCCTGACTGCTATTCGCGACAACGGGCAGCGAATGGATACGCTGGGCTACTCCACGCTCCACTACCGGGTTCTGGTCTCGGCGATTGCCGCGGGACTGGGAGGTCTGGCGGGGATGCTCTATGCGCCGGTCACCGGCATCGTCGACCCCTCGTTGTTCGGCGTGAGTCTTTCGATCCAGCCCTTTGTATGGGTTGCGGTAGGGGGCCAGCGAACGTTGTTCGGGCCTCTGCTGGCGGCCCTCCTCATTTCGATAGGCCAACAGACGCTTACCGGGGCGTTCGCCTCCTTCTATCTGCTGAGCATAGGGACGATTTTCGTGGTCGTGGTAATCTGCCTGCCGGCCGGCCTGGCATCTCTGGGTCCACTGGTTCTCAAGGCCGCTGCTCGATGCCGCCATCAGTTGAAAGCCCGTTCCAAAGTCGAGCAGGATTCAGGGTCGAGGAAATGGAGGTCGCGATGACGACCCCGATTCTCGAGATCCGGAACGCCACGTGCAAGTTTGGCGCGTTGACGGTGCTCGATCATCTCGAGATCGCCGTCGCGGAGGGCGAGACACGGTGCGTCATTGGACCCAACGGGGCGGGCAAGACGACATTCTTGAATGCAGTATGCGGACTCGTTCCGCTGTTGCGGGGGAAGATCGTCTTCGACGGCAGGGATATCACGGGGCGCGCGCCAAAGGTTATTGCCAGGCAAGGTCTGCTGCGTTCCTTTCAAACTCCCGCGATATTTTCCGACCTCTCCGTGTCCGTGAACATGGAAGTAAGCTCGCGGCGCCCCGCGGGTGGAGGAGAAGGGGCCTCGGCGCGTGTCGTTGACCTGTTGGAGACAGTCGGATTGGCGGCACGCCGAAACGGCAGGGCGGGAGATCTCTCTCACGGCGAAAAGAAGCGACTGCAGCTTGCGATGCTGCTCGCTGCCGAACCGCGGATGCTGCTCCTCGACGAGCCGACGGCGGGCATGAGCATCGGTGAGACCGACGAAATCGTGGTGCTGCTCCGGAAGCTGTGCAAGGGGATGACGATTGTCGTAATCGAGCACGATATGTCCTTCGTTCGCCAGATAGCCGACCGTGTCTCGGTCCTTCACCGCGGTGCGCTCCTTGCGGAGGGATCAGTGGACCAGATCATGGCCGACGAACGTGTCCAGGAACTCTATCTCGGAGCCGAGGTCGCTTCGTGTTGAAGGTTCAGGACATACATTCCATCCGGGGTGAAACACGAATCCTGCATGGCGTCACGCTGCACGTCGACAAGGGCGAGATTGTCGCCATCCTCGGCCGTAACGGGATGGGGAAGACAACGCTCCTGCGCAGCATCATCGGGCTCTCGAAAGTCACGCAGGGCGCGATCATTCTGGACGGCATCGACGTCACTCATGCGCCAACCTATGCGATCGTTCGTCGGGGCATCGGGGTGGTGCTCGAAGACAGGGGCATGTTCGCGTCTCTGACGGTGGAAGAAAACCTGCGGATGGGGATGCACGAACAGATTCGAAAGGGGAACAATCTCGCTCAAATCTACGACGAGTTCCCGGCTCTTCGAGCGCGCCGAAGCGATCAGGCGGCGAGCCTGTCGGGCGGACAGCAGCAGCTTTTGGCCATTGCCAGGGCACTGATCTGTCGGCCACGGCTTCTGTTGATCGATGAGTTTTCCGAAGGAATTCAACCGAACCTCGTCAGGGAGATCAGCAACACCCTTCAGCGACTGAATGCGGAGGGCGTTTCGATATTGATTGTCGAGCAGAATGCCCGGCTTGCGTTGGGCATTTCGCATCGGGCGTACATCCTCGAAAAGGGCAGGGTTGTGGCCGGTGGACCGTCCGAGAGCCTTGCAAAGGACGACGTTCTCAGGCGTCACCTGGTGGTCTGAGAACGTTGCGCGGTGCAGGTCGTTGCTTGGTCCTGGCGCGCCACCTGACGCGATCGGGGCTGGCTGCGCAAGTTACTGTAAACGCTGACAATTGGTTCGTCCTTCGAGCTCGCCGCGCCCAAAATCGGGTTTGATATTGCGTGCGCGGGCGACCGCTGCGTTGGCACTTCCTGATCCACGCAAGATGCTGCTTTATTGCCGATCTGCCCAAGGCTAGTCTCGACTGGTTTGGTCAGGCGACATCAAGTGGGTCCCCCTTGGGGTGGGAAAATCGATTGCTCGCTGGCCTCGGGAGGACCACAGGATGCGAGCAGTGATCGTCGGTGCGGGAATGGGCGGGCTAATGACGGCATTGGCACTCCGACAGTCCGGCCCCTTCGCATCGATCGATGTCTTCGAGCAGACAAAAGTACCCAGCACCGCAGGCGCCGGGCTGAACATCCCGCCAAACGGGGCGCGGATATGTCGCTGGCTGGGTGTTGACCTCGATGGCGGGGATCCCAGGGGTCCCGATGGGGCGATCGACGGTGGACGGGCCGCAATCCTGGAGTCGACACGGCAGTTCAACACCGATGGGAGCGTGACAAAGAGGCCGTTCGATCATGTCACCGCCGCGGGTGACGGCGCCGGCTTTCATCACATGCACCGGTTGGATCTGTTGATGTGCCTTTACAAGCGGGTGTTCGAGTTCGGTCCCCACAGCGGGGCGCCGTGCCCGATCACCGTGCACATGGACTGCAGGCTGACGCAGTTGCGTCAGACCGCCGGTGAGGTGATGGCGACCTTTTCGAATGGTCAAATCGCTACGGGCGAGGTTCTGGTCGGTGCCGACGGGATCAACTCGGCCACGTTGCAATTGGCGTGGCCGAGCCCGCGCCCCAAGCGCTGGACCGAGGTGACGTGCTTTCGTGGAACTCATTCCGCGGACAAAGGTGGCCTCGCTCCGCAAGGCTGACGGCAGTCCGCTGGACAACAATCCCATCGATTCCTTCAGCATGGATCGTCATCGCAACGACAGGAGCGGAGCGACGACATACTGGGTGCGCGGCGGCGAGTTGTTGAACGTGTGGATCGCCCGCTATGAGCCCGACTCTGCCGCGTTCGAACAGGAAGAAGGCGACTGGTTTCCCGTCAGTCGCGAGGAGATACTCCGCGAGGTCGGCGAGGCGTTCGAGGGGAGCTCCGGTCGCGAAGATCTGCTTGCTCTGGCAGGTGCGATCGTTCGTCCCACCAAGTGGGGCCTCTACGATCGTGACGCGCTCGAAACCTGGGTGCAAGGCCGCATCTGTCTGCTCGGGGACGCGGCGCACCCGATGCTTCCCACCTTTGGCCAGGGCGCCGCGCAGTCCTTCGAGGACGCCGCCGCGCTCGCCAGTGCCTTCGCCCTGCACCAGCGCGATGTGGCTACGGCGCTGCTGCACTACGAGCGCGTCCGACACTATCGTGCCACTCGTTTTCAGCTCGGCTCCAAATTCGCCTTCGATCACCTGCGCGCCAAGGACACCGCCGAGCAGAAGGCGCTGCTCGAGAAGCTGGACGAGCGGGTGAGCCCGGCCTTTGCCCACGACAAGCGCGGCGGCGAGGACGACTCCTGGATCTACGCGTATGATGCCCGCAAGATCGGCGCCGAATTGCCGTACAAGCGACTAGGCCCGTGGGACTTTCGCCGGGCCGCCAAGGCCAACTACGCCACGATCACCGGCCAGCTCTGGATGCCAGCCGTTTCCGCCAGCGGAGCACGCCCCGTCACGCGCGAAGAGGTCGCCCGGCACAATACCCGAGACGATTGCTGGGTTATCATCTCGGGAAAAGTCTACGACATTTCCGAGTGGGCACCCCATCATCCGGGCGGCGCCGGGATCGCCCGAATGTATGCCGGCAAGGAGGGTACTGCCGAATTCGGGGACTATCACAGTCCGGAAGCTGTCGCGCACATGGCTCATTTCTGTATTGGTGACCTCGTCGAGGGTTCATCTGCGTTGCCGTGACCGGACACGCTGACTGGCCTGCGTTCCATCGTCACCACGAGCGGTTTTATTCCACCGGGCCGCGACAAATTTCTGATGGAAAGATCATTGCCTGCAGTCCACATCGGCGGTTAGCCTTGCAAGGCAAGTGACCGGAGAAGTAACATGAAACGACTGCTGATTGGGCTTGCGTTCAGTGCCAGCCTGTTCATCGCCGGTGTGGCGACGGATGCGCACGCTACAGAGGTTACGATGGGCCGCCTCGATTGCGGCACGCCACAAGAGCCCATCGTCGTCAATGAGCGCTTCTCGGATACCTATGCCTTCCCGGGCCTTAAAGTCCAGTTCGTCTACAGTTGCTACATCATCAAGCACGGCGATGAATACATGTTGTGGGATACCGGTTATTCCATGACGGCACCCAAGGTTGCGCCAAAAGTCAGCGTGGTCGACCAACTGGCGAAGCTGGACATCAAGCCCGACCAGATCAAATATGTGGGTATCAGCCACTATCATGCGGATCATACCGGTCAAATCGATTCCTTCCCGAAAGCCACATTGCTGATCGGTGCCAAGGAATGGGAGGCGATCAGCAATCCAAAACCCGCCCAAGGTGTGAACTCCAAGCCATTCGAGGGTTGGATCAATGGCGGGAACAAAGTCGAGCCACTCGCTCTCGACAAGGATGTGTTCGGGGATGGTTCTGTCGTCGTGTTGCGGACGCCGGGGCATACCCCGGGCCATTCCAGCCTGCTGATCAAGCTTGCCCAGATGGGTCCCGTCATCATCACCGGCGACGTGGTCCATTTCCGCGAGAACTATGATACGGAAGGTGTGCCCGCCTTCAATTTCGATCGCGCGCAGACGGTCGCATCAATCGAGCGGTTGAAGAAGATGGCCACGAATTTGAAGGCCACCGTCATCATTCAGCATGACGCACGTGACGTAGAAACGTTGCCGGCGTTTCCAGGTGTCGCGAAGTAGCCTGGGCGTCCCCTCACTGAAAGGCCGGCCTTTCCGCCCTGCAGGGCGACCCGAAGCTCTCGGCACGACAACGCTATCATTGCACCTGATCGTGCCCGTACCGCCTGCAATCCAAAGCGGTGGCCGGGATTGATCTAGATCGACGTGGCCCCCATCGCGGAGAGTAGTCGGGCTTCCAACTCTTCGATATCGGCACGAACCAGTTCGCGCGCACCCGGGTCGTTCACGTCGTCGAGGGTACGTCGCGCCTGCGCGAGTTTCTCTCGGATCACCTGCTTTTCGTTGCTCATGACGACGGTCCATTTGCCGTATTGCGGGAACGGGCTCGGCATCCAAACCGCTCAGGACTGCCGGGACCGCCCGACCTCGCACGCCGGAGATGCCAATCCCTACGCGAATAGCCACTGGGCCAACCACCGCGGGGACAAATGGTTCATGCGGCTTCTGATCGATTTGCTGGCCACGCGGGAACCGAGGACTTCAACCTGGTCTGCATCCGGGTCCTGAACGGAGTGGGTTGACGCCGATTGCGAGCTATTCCTGCTGGCGTGGTGCGCGCGGATGCGTCCAGTCACTATGCCATGCAGACATCCCGGCAGCCTCGCCCGCGTTTTCCAGAAGCGGTGCGACGGCCCGACCGCTGGCAAGCGCTTTCAACGCTCCTGCATGACAGCGAGCGGTATGTTGATTTCGCAGGTGAGGCCGAGAGGATGGAATAGAAGCCTCGCTTCACCATTCAATTGGCCGGGGAGTGCCCGTTCGATCAACTGGCTACCGAAGCTCTTCCGCGCAGGCTCCTGCACAGTGGGACCGCCGCTCTCGACCCACTTCAGGATAAACCGCTTCGGATCATCGTTCGAGATCATCCACGAAATCGAAATGCGACCGCTTGAGACCGAAAGCGCGCCGTATTTGACGGCATTTGTGCAGAGCTCATGCATGACCATCGATAGCGATAGGGCGGGTCCGGACGATATCGAGACATCATCACCAGTGATTTCAAACTGATCGAGGCTTTTCGACTGAAACGCCCTTACCGCGCTTTCAATCAATGCCCGGCAGTCGGCTCCGGTCCAGTACCCGCGAACGAGAAGATCCTGTGCCAGTCCCAACGCGTACAGGCGCTCGGAAATCGTCTTGGACGCCTCCTCGAGGCTGTTGGCGGTGCGGAAACTCTGGGAAATGATGGCTGAAACGATCGCCAACGTGTTCTTGACTCGATGATGGAGCTCTCCAATAACCGCCTCTTGAAGTTTGGCAGCCAAGGTGCTGGCCTGAGCATCGACGCCAGCCTTGGCGAGAAGCTCCCTGAGATAATCCGGTCCATGTTGCTCCGACCGAGATTCGGGCTTATCCATCACTTGTACCTTTGATCGAATGCTTGGCACCAACCGGATCAGGTTTGGGGTCGATCGCCGCTTGTCAACGTCTTCGTCTGTTCTTGTTGCAACGCAGCATGCTGAGCGGACGCCGCCGGCAAGCGCGGTCAAATGAGCCTAGCTTCCCCTCGTGGCATCCTTTTCCGAAAAGCGATAGACCAGCAGCATCGCCAGGATAATTGCTCCAAATATTATCTGCCGAGATGCGTCGGACATCTGCATCATCGCAAGGATCGAGGATAGAAGGGTGATGAAAATCGCGCCCGCGAAGGTTCCCACGTAGTTGCCGCTGCCGCCTTGAATGGAAGTGCCTCCAACTACCACCGCAGCGATAACCGGCATGAGATAGGGATCACCCATGCCCTGATAGGCTTGGTTGGTATAACCGGTCAGCAAGATCGCGCCCAGGCTGGACAACATGCCCGCCAAGACGAATGTGCAGACTGTTATCGTGCGCACCCGCGCGCCGGCCAGAAACAGGGCTCGCTGGGAGTTGCCCATCGCATAGAGATAAGTTCCATAAACGGTGTGATGCAGGAACCAGAGCGCAATGGCCCCAATGGCGAGCCAAAGCAGAAAGGAATTGGGAACGGTCAGCGTATGGCCGAGGGCGAGGTAGGTCGCGAGCCAGGGCACCGCGCCTTGAGGCTTGAAGCCGCCGGTATAGAACACTGCGGCGCCCAGCAACATCGCGTTGACGGCGAGCGTCCATACCATGGCTGGCACCCGAAACAGCGCAACACCAAGCCCGTTGACAAGACCGATCGCAGCGCCGGCCGCCAGCCCGAACGGAAGCGCGAGGCCAGCAATCATTCCATTGTGGCTGCCGGCAAGATTGGTGACGATGATGGCGGTACCGGTGATGGTCCATGGAACCGAGAGATCGATCTCTCCGAGCAGGATGACCAGCATGGCGCCCGTTGCAATGACGCCGAGGAACGAGGCGATTTGAAGCTGTTGCAGAATATATCCCGGGCTGAGAAACCCGGGATTGATGACGGCGCCGACCAGGATGAGCACAACGCAACCTGCCGCAAGAAGCGGAGCGGACAAGCCGGCCTTCCCGAGAAACCGCAGCCGGCGGACGACTGCGAATGGAGCAGGAGAGTGGTCGACCTTCACGGAAACAACTCGAGCCGATTGCGTACACGGAATACGTCAAGCGCACCAAGTGCGATGGCAATGGCGAGCACGAGACCTTCGAAGAACGGTTGCGCCAGCGGAGGCAGGCCGGAAAAGAACATGAGGGATGAGATCGTTTTCAGGATCAGGGCTCCAACCACGGCGCCCAGTGGACTGCCGACGCCGCCGCTTAGCGCAATGCCGCCAAGCACGACGGCAGCGATCGAATTCAGCGTGTAAGCCGGCCCGATCCCGGGATCACCAGTCAACGTGACCATGCTCACATAGAGCCCACCCAACGCACCGAACAGCCCGCTCGCGCCGTATGCAACGAGCTTCACCTGTCCAACGCGGACGCCGGTCATGTAGGCGGATGGTTCCGACGAACCGATCGCATACATCCGGAGCCCCAGCGCGCTATGGCGCAAGGGTATGTTGATCACGACCAGAACGACACCAAGCAGGATTGCCGACGCGGGCACGCCGTAGAAGTCATAGGTCAAGGCGTCGGAAAGGGCCTCGTCGATCGATCCCCCGGGCGTGGGCCGGAGCAGAAGTGCAAGTCCGGAGATCATGCTGGCAGTGGCGAGCGTCGCAACGATCGGTTGAATGCGTCCGTACACTACTGCAACGCCGTTCGCCAACCCGCATGCCACGCCCAGCACGAGCACCGCAACAATACCGAACGCAATCCCGACGGGTGATCCAACCAGAAGATAGGAGGCCATGACATTGGTGAGCGCGATCGTAGGACCGACCGACAGATCGACCCCGCGAACCAGAACAACAAAGAACTGCGCAATCGCGGCGAGGCCAAGCAGGGTACCCTGGTTGAACCAGATCGTGAGTACATATGTGGAGAATCCACGGGGGTGAATCGCAATGAACGTCGCGAATAGCACCGCCAGAGCCGCAATGGTAATCGCCAGGCTTCGATTGCGGCGGAGCAGAGTCATGCGGTTGGGCTCGCGGAGATCGGGACATTCATCGATGCGGCCACAAGTGCATTGGGAGTCAATTCGTCTCCGGCCAGCTCCCGCACGATCGATCCATTGTAGAAAACGTAAACCCGGTCGCAGAGATGAATGAGCTCCTCATAGTCCGTGGACTGCAGGACCACGGCCAAACCCTCGCTCGCCAGCTCCCGCAACAGCCGATAGATCTGCGCCTTGGTCGGGAGATCGATGCCGCGGGTTGGATCCATCAACAGCAGGCATTTCGGTGCGAGCGCGAGCCATTTCGCCAGTACCACCTTCTGCTGGTTGCCGCCGGATAGCGTAGCAACGGGCGAGTTGAGCGATCCGTAGGTGAGCGAAAGCCGTTCGATCAGCTTCCGGGTTCGCGCTTCGGTGTCTCGATCGAGGCTTAGAATACCGAACGGCACCCGGCTCAGTGCCGCGAGCCGCAGGTTGTCCGCAACCGACATGTCGAGAATCAACCCCTCCGTCTTGCGGTCCTCGGGAACAAGGGCGAGGCCGATGTCGGATCGCTTGGCCTGCGAGGGCATCGCACCAAGCACCGGCCTACCGTTGACCTCCAACCGCCCGGATATCTTCCGCAATACCCCGAATGCGGCATGCATGAGGTGCTGCTGGCCCTGGCCATCGAGACCGCCTAGGCCGACGATCTCGCCCCGGCGGACGTGCATTTGAACATTGTGTAACTGTCCGTTCCAATCCAGATCCGATATCCGGAGGACGACAGGTGCGTCGTCTCGAGAGGTGGCGACGCGCGCCGGAAACAGTTCCTCCAGCGATCGACCGATCATCAGGTCGATCACCTGATTGGCGCTCCGGGTGCCGCTGTCGAACGTATCGATATGGCGGCCATTGCGAAACACCGAGACGCGATCCGCGATGGCGTCGACCTCATGCATCCGGTGCGAGATGAAGAGAATTGCGACACCCCGCTCCTTCATGTCACGAAGCACATTGAATACGGTCTGAACGAGCGCGCTGGTCAACGCTGAGGTCGCTTCGTCGAGGATGAGGAGACGGGGTTTGCGAAAGAGCGCTTTAGCGATCTCCACCAGCTGGCGTTCCGCGAGGGAAAGGTCGGATGCGCGTGCAGACAGCGATATTGTGGATGCCCCCAGTCCATCCAGGATAGTGCGTGCTTCGCCGTAGGAGGCGCGGTGCAGCAAGCCGAACCGGGTTTGTGGCGCTGCAATGACGATGTTGTCGCCCACAGACAGATGCGGCATCAACGACAATTCCTGGAACATGCAGACAATCCCGTGCTGCGCGGCGTCGCGCGGCGAGGCGAAGCGCACCGCCTGGCCGCACAGCATGATCTCTCCCGAGTCCGGCTGGATCACGCCGGCAAGCAACTTCATCAGCGTGGATTTGCCGGCTCCGTTCTCCCCGAGGACGGCGTGAACCAGTCCAGGTTCGCAATGGAAGTCGACGTCCGTCAGCGCGGGAACACCGCCGTAGGACTTCGATACCGATTTCAATCGAATAAGAGGTTCCACCACCGGCGGCTCCGAAAGCGGCCGGCCGGCGCGGGCGCCGGCCGGCGGATCGTCAGCTCTTGTTTTCGGCGTTCTGGCCCATCAGTTCCTCCGGCGTGAACACCGGGAAGCACTGCGGATAGCCGGTCGTGGTGTAGAATGTCTTGGGCAAGTTGCGGAAGAAATCCTTGCCTTCAGCGAGGTCCTTGTTGTTCTTGTTTGGAATCGGCAGATTGACTTTCTGTGGCAACGACTTCCCGTTCAGCAGGACCACGGTCGCTTCGAGCGCCACTGCCGACATCGCGGGAGCCTGGGCCGCCGTCACGCCCGGATATTTGCTGTCGAAGGCGATCATGCGCGTACCATTGCCGGCGTCGACCCCGATCGGGACGACCGGATGGTGGGCGTTGGCCATAGCTCCCAGTGAGCCGACCGCGCCTTCCTGCACCATGACGCCGTCGAAATTGCCATTGGTGGCGATCGCGTCTGCGGTGACCTTGGCGGCAGTTCCAACGTCCCAGTTGCCGACGACCTGGACCACCTTGATATCCTTGTACTTGTCCAGCACCTCGCGCATGCCGTTGTGGTTGTCACGATCGACGCTGTTACCGGGCAGACCGGAGACCTCGAGCACCTTGCCGGCGACCGAACCCTTTGCCGCCTTGATGCCATCGACCACGGCCTGGGCTTTCATGCGCCCAAGTTCGACCTGATCTTCGTTGATCTGGACGATCTGGTTCGAATCCAGGACGTTGTCATAGGTGACCAGAACGGTACCGGAGCGCTTGGCGCGCTTGACGACCGCATCGAAGGCGGTCGGGTTGACGGCGTTGATGACGATGCCATCAAAACCCGCGGCGATGAAGTTGTCGATCGCGGCGATCTGCGCAGTCGAATCGTTTCCCACCGAGATGATCTTGAATTCGGAAAGGTTCTTTGCGTTGTCAGCGCGCCCCCCCAGGCCTTGGCGGCCTGGATCGTCGTGCTTCGCCAGTCATTGCCGACGTAGCCGTTGACCAGCGCTATCTTGTACGGTCCCTTCTTGGCGGGGTAACTGATCACCGACGCGCTGTCCGCGGCGGGCGCAAAGCAGCTCGGCATGTAGGTTTCCGCGGCTTGCGCGCCGGACACCAGCCCCGCGATTCCTGCGAGAAGACTGGCGAAGTACAGCGCGTTCTTGGTTTTACTCATGTCTTTCCTCCTGTTGTCCGGCTTGCTCGCCGGGATTTCGATTTGACGCAGATCAGATTTGGTCTATCCGGCCTCCGGGTTGCCGACGGTCAGCTCCACGGCCTGCCGAAGCGCCTGGATCAGGCTGCGTTCGTCAGCCTTGCCAGTTCCTGCAATGTCGAAGGCCGTACCGTGATCAACCGACGTCCGAATGACCGGAAGGCCGACCGTCACGTTTACGCCGGCCTCGATGCCGAGCACCTTGATCGGCCCGTGGCCCTGGTCGTGATACATGGCGACCACCATGTCGAAATCGCCGCGCCCGGCACGATAGAACAGCGTATCCGCCGGCAGCGGCCCTTCGACGTCGTACCCGCGCGCACGACAGGCGGCGACGGCAGGCTCGATCTTCTCGGCCTCTTCGCCGCGACCGAATAGCCCGTTCTCGCCGGCGTGCGGATTGATGCCGCAAACCCCGATCTTGCGGCGGGGGGCGCCAGATTTCGCCAGAACGCTCTCTGCGCGCGTGATCGTTCGTTCCACCAGCCCGACATCGATCTTTGCGATGGCGTCGATGAGGCCGATGTGAGTGGTGACATGAATGACGCGCAGATTGGGCGCCACCAGCAGCATCGACACCTCGTCGACGCCGGTCAGCGCGGCGAGCATTTCGGTGTGGCCAGGGAAGGGATGACCGCCCATGTGCAATGCCTGCTTGTTGAGCGGCGCGGTGCAAATGGCGTTGATGCGACCGGCCATGGCGAGGCGGGCGGCAAGCTCGATGTAGCGGTAGGCTGCATCACCGGCCACCGCGGACAGTTCTCCCCATGCCAGATCGCCGGGAATGAGGCCGAGATCGACGCAATTGACGAGGTCGGGTTCGAAGGAACTGTTCTCGAACGAGTTCGGCGATACGGATCGCAGGCGAAGCCGGCTTCCGACAATCGTGCCGGCCAGCTCGAGCCGGCGAAGGTCGCCGAGGACGAATGGCCGGCACGCCTGCCGGAGAGCAGGATCGGCCATCGCCTTCATGATGACTTCCGGCCCGACACCGGCCGCATCGCCCATTGTGATTGCAACGAGAGGACGCATGTCATCTTTCCAATCGTGTTTCCAGCGCCGAGGAGAGCGAAGCTCCGCATCGCAACCACGAGCGGCATCTTGTCATCGTGGCGTCGGTGCCGAAGCCGCCGGCCTTGGTGATTACGGGAAATCGCCGAGGGCCGATTGCAATCGAAAGGGGAACGCCCGGCTCGATCTCGCGCCGGAGCTCAAGAGCTTGAACGTCGAGGGCGTCGAGCAGGCATCGCGCCGTATCGCCTCCGGTTGCAAATAGCGCACCAATCCGGCACTCGTGTGCGGCGAGCAGTCGAGCGAGCCCATACGGGCGCGCCTCCATCGCCTCGATTTGCTGCGATCCGCCTGGTTGCCAGATGATTGCATCGTCCCCTACAGCCAATGTCGCGGCAAGGCGCCCGGCAACCCCTGAACTGTGCAACTCGTCCCAGGAGCAGGTCGGATCGCTCTCCAGGCTGACGACACCGCCAAGCGCGGCGAGTGTTGCGGCCTGCCGCCTCGACACACTTGACCGGCTGCCCACGACAAAGACGATCGAGCCATCGAGTGTGGGTGCCGGGGAAACTGGCGGCGATCTTGCGAGGCCTGCCATCTCGATAACGTGCCGCGCCAGGCCGGCGGTTCCGGCCCAGATTACTTTGGACCGCAGGCGCAGCGAGGCGCCAGCGACTGTCGCGAGATCGGAATCGGTCTCGGCGTCGCAGACAATCACGTCGGATTGAGCTGCGAGATCCTGCATCGCAGCTCGGAGTTGCTCGACCGTCCCGCGCACGCGTTCAAGCGGCAACAACGCTGCCTGCAGCCCGTGCGCGTTCAGCATTGTCGGGAGCGACGCCGATTCAGCACGACCTTCGCGCCGCCAGATCTCTGACTCCTCCAGAGAAACGCCATGCAGGCGCTGTATGCCGTTGACGGTCGTGCGTCCTTGCGCGGGGAGGGCCGGCGCGAGCACAACGATGGTGTCGCGATGTGACGTTCGGATCCCGCGCAGAACCGCGCCGATCTCGGTTCCCGGGTGGCCGCGCAATGTCGAGTCAAGCTTCTTGAAAACAAGGCAGCCGTCGTTCTGGCCGTAAGACAGAGCAAGCTGCTCCGTTGTCGCCGCGGCCTCTGCAGCGGATCGAGCGCGGGTGTCACCATCGATCGCCAACACATCTGCGGCCAAACCGGTCAGACCCGGTCGCAGCGCAACCACGGTCTCAAGCCCCATTTCGACGCAAGCGACCCCGCAATCCGCGGCGCCTGACAGGTCGTCGGCGAGGATCAGCATTGCCGGTCCGGGTCGGCTGGGTTGTAACGTGCCGCTCATGTCGGGGCGCCGACCGGAACCAGCGTCACCCGGATGCCGAGTTGCTCGAGCGTCTTTCGATTGGCGGGATCTAGCCCCTCGTCGCAGATGATTTCATGAATTCGCTGGATCGGGCAGATCTCGCAAAACGCGGCCTGCTCGAATTTCGACGAATCGAGAAGCAGCAGTACACGGTTCGCTGCCTCGATCCAGGCCTGCTTGAGGCGGGCCACTTCGAGAGAAGTCTCGCTTGGTCGCAGCTGCGCCAGCGAATGCACGCCGATCAAAGCGATATCGGCATGCAACGAGCGGATCACGGTCTGGGCCGCCGAGCCGATCAACGTGAACGACCCAACGCGGACCTGCCCACCGGGAACGATAAGTTGTACTTTCGGCTTCTCGCGCAAGGCAACGGCGATCCGTAGATCATTGGTGACAATTGTCAAAGAAAGTTCGCGCTCCGCCAGCGCGTGAGCGGCTTCCAGCACCGTTGAGCTCGAATCCAGAATGACGCTCTGTCCATCCTCGATCAGGCCGGCTGCGCAGCGGCCGATGGCGATCTTGGCCGCCCTTGCCACCTGATCGGCAATGTCCGTGGCAGGCTCAAAGGTCGTGCGCAATCGAACGCTGAGGAGCGCGCCACCATGCGATCTTTCGAGATAGCCCTCCGAGGAAAGGTAGTCGACGTCGCGGCGGGCAGTCGAAATCGATGTCTTCATTTCGTCGGCGAGGCGCTGGATGGAGATCGCACCATGACGACGGACGAGTTCAAGCGCCTTGGCGCGCCGAGCGGCCGGAATCAGGCTGCTGTCCTGAACGATGGAGCCATCCTCGATCGTTTGCACGTTGTCCTCTCCCAGCCACCAGCGGCCATGACGTTTATTGGTCCATTCTGACTGTTTTTGAGATGTTGCCAAGTCGTAAGGTTCACTGAAAGGCACCGAAACCCGGATGAACAGGCGATTTTCCATCGAAATCACAGATGATCTGTCGCCATTCCAGGCCGGGTCTACCAATTCCATGCAACATTCTGGTAGATTGTGGCGCCGAACGACGGAAAAAATGCTGCGACGGGCCCACCGGAACAGCTGGGTGGAACAGGAGGCCGCTGCCATGGAGACTTTCGAGATCATCGATCAGAAGCGGTTCGGGCGTTACGTGCTTCCCATCGCGTTGCTCGAGAAGCTGTACAGCGGCACGCGCTGGGCGGAGGGGCCGGTCTATTTTGCCGACCAGCGCTGTGTCTTGTTCAGCGACGTCCCCAACAACCGCATGCTGCGATGGGAGGAAGAGAGCGGTCAGGTCACCGTTTTCCGCTCGCCATCGAATTTCTCCAACGGAAACACCCGGGATCAACAGGGAAGGTTGCTCACCTGCGAGCATCGCGGACGGCGCGTAACACGCACGGAATATTCAGGTGCGATTACGGTGCTCGCCGATCGATATCAGGGCAAACGCCTGAACTCGCCGAACGACATCGTGGTGAAGTCGGACGACACGATCTGGTTCACGGATCCGACTTACGGCATCAGCGCCGAGTATGAGGGCGGAAAGGCGGAGAGTGAAATCGGCAGCTGCAATGTCTACCAATTCGACCCTGCCGACGGCAGCCTGCGGGTGGTCGTTGACGATTTTTCGCGGCCCAATGGGCTCGCTTTCTCGCCCGACGAGTCGATACTTTATGTCGCGGATTCCGGCTTCTGGCCCGATCCTCAGGCACCGCACCACATCCGCGCATTCGACGTCACGACAGATGGCAGGTTGACGAATAGCCGTGTCCTCGCGGAGGTCTCCCCTGGCATTCCGGACGGATTCCGCGTCGATGTCGAGGGAAACCTGTGGTCGAGCGCGGGCGATGGGGTGCAATGTTTCGGCCCGGATGGCGAGCTTATCGGAAAGATCCATGTACCGGAGAAGGTTGCCAATGTCTGCTTCGGTGGCCCCGCTCGAAACCGCCTGTTCATTTGCGGGTTCACCTCGCTTTATTCGATCTATTTGAATGCGCGGGGAGTTCAGTTGCCGTAGCCCGGTGATCGGATTCGGGGACCGTCGTCGCTTTGGCCGCACGAGCCCGGTTTCCCTCTGCGTCGCCGTGAAGATGAACGGAGACGAATTCAAGGATAAGCGGTCAAGGTCAGCGCCACATACCCCGGACACGCGCCGTGACGTTGATCCGTGGGATTTGGCCGAGGTCTCGGGCAGCGAGACCGGTTGAAGCTGTCGGCCAGTGCGCCCGCTCGAACAGTCTGAGCAGGTTATCGGGAATGAAACGCGTCCTCGAGGCGTAGACATGGCGGTCACCCTGCGCGCGCTGCCCGTGGGTGAAGAAGCGCTGGGGCGTGACGAGATGAAGATTGTCCTTTGCACGTGTCATCGCGACATAGAGCAAGCGGCGTTCTTCCTCGAGTTCGGCGGTGGTGCCGGTTCCCAAGTCTGACGGCATGCAGCCGTCGACCACGTTGAGCAGGTAAACCGATTTCCATTCCTGTCCCTTGGCCGAGTGAATGGTCGACAGGATGAGATAGTCCTCGTCAAGCAGAGGAACGCCGGCCTGATCGCTGGTCGCGTCCGGTGGATCGAGGGTGAGTTCGGTCAGGAAACGCTCCCGAGATGGATAGCCGCCGGCAATTTGCTCGAGTTGAACAAGGTCGGTGCGCCTGATCTCGGCGTCCTCATGGATGCGGTCGAGGTGCGGTTCGTACCAGAGGCGAACACACTCCAGATCCGACGGCCAGTGCGAACACCGGATATGTTCGATCATCTTGACGAAGGTGATCCAATCGTCGCCCGTGCGGGGCGGGCAGGGGAGATTGGAAATCGTCGCAAGGGGGTCGGTCGCTTCCGCCATGGTGTCGAGGATCCGTTGCGCGGAAACGGGGCCGATACCTGGCAGCAGATGCAACACGCGGAAACCGGCGACGCGATCGCGCGGGTTCTCGACGAACCGCAGCAGAGCCAGAACATCCTTGATATGCGCGGCGTCGAGGAATTTCAGTCCGCCAAACTTCACGAAGGGGATATTGCGGCGCGTAAGCTCGACTTCCAACGGTCCGCCATGGGAGGAGGTGCGGAAGAGCACCGCCTGTTGCTTGAGGAGAGCGCCTTCCTCGCGGGCTTCAAGAATACGTTCGACGATGTACCGCGCCTGGTCGCCTTCGTCGCGCACGGTGACCAAACGGGGTCTTGCCGGCGAAGTTCGCTCGCTCCACAGGTTCTTGGTGAATCGCTCTCTGGCCAGATCGATGACGGCGTTGGCGGCAGCAAGAATCGGCTGGGTCGAACGGTAGTTGCGGTCGAGAGTGACGATCTCGGCCTTCGGGTTGAACTGTGCCGGAAAATCCAGGATGTTGCGAATGGTGGCGGCGCGGAACGAATAGATCGACTGCGCATCGTCGCCGACCACCGTGAGCCCCCGTCCTTCGGGCTTGAGGGCGAGCAATACCGAAGATTGCAGGCGATTCGTGTCCTGGTATTCGTCTACCAAGACGTGATCGAAGCGGCCGCCGACGTCCCCGGCGATGGCCGGGTCCGACATCATTTGGGCCCAATAGAGAAGAAGGTCATCATAGTCGAGGACGTTCTGCCTTTGCTTGGCTTCAACGTAACCAGCAAAAAGCTGCTTCAGCTCCGCGGCCCAGCCCGCGCACCACGGGTATGATGTGCCGAGTACTTCTTCGAGCTCGGTCTCGGCATTGACACAGCGCGAGTAGATCGACAGGCATGTGCCCTTGGCCGGAAAGCGTTTTTCTGTCTTCGACAGACCGCGTTCATGCCGGACGAGGTTCATCAGGTCGGCCGAGTCCTCCCGGTCATGAATCGTGAAAGCTGGATTGAGGCCGATATGCTCGGCGTATTCGCGAAGCAGACGGCCTCCGATACCGTGGAACGTGCCGGCCCAACTCAACGCCTCGTTCATGGCGCCGGCCCTATCACCCAGGACCTTGCGCGCGATCCGCTCGACCCGCCTCGACATCTCCGACGCCGCCCGCCGCGAGAACGTCATCAACAGGATCCGGCGCGGGTCGGCGCCGCTGACGATCAGATGCGCAACGCGGTGCGCGAGCGTATTGGTCTTGCCGGAACCCGCGCCGGCGATAACCAGGAGGGGGCTTCCTACATGACCGTCGGCAGTAACGCCGTGCACGACCGCTCGACGTTGCTCCGGATTGAGCGATTCAAGATAGGATGCAGCCGCCGTCCCGAGCACGAAAGATCCCCCTCAGGCGCCACGCTGGGTGATTCTCACGGGAACCGCAACGACATAACCTGCGCGGCGGTGCGCGCCGCCCTCGCTTTGGCCGCAGAATAGGTCTTCGACCAGGCGAAGCGGGGGCCTGTCCTGGACAGACCGACGCTATCGGCTGAGAAGGAGGCTCGGATGCGCTACGGCGCACAGTCGTTGGGAGCGGCCTCGCCAGCGAACCGAGCTGCCGTCCAGCGCACGACAGCCGCGGTGCTTGCCTCAGCGGCGCGGCCGTGCCCGATATTCGGCAAGACCATCATCTTCACCTTGCTGCCGGCTGCGCACAGCTTCGACATGTATTTCTCCGTCACGTCAGGTCGGATGATCTGGTCGATCGTTCCCTGCGCGAGAAAAACAGGGAGAGTCTGCGGCAACACGCCCGTCGAATTCTTTTCCAGCATCGAATGCCAGGGCTCGACATTCGCGGGATTCTCGACCGTGAGGAAATGCTGCTCGAGTGGCCGTTCGGTCCTCTGCCGTTCAAGCAGATCGAACGGGCCTTCAATACACTCCTGCGCCAGCCGATCGATCGTCGGCATAGCGCGGGGGTCGACGATCTTGTCGAGCGGTACGTCATAGACGCGATGCCACGACCAGAGGGTCATTGCCGTGATGTTCTTGCCGCCTACCGAATTGAGATCGTCATTCATGAGCGTGACCAGATCCGTCGCGGGAGCCGCCGCCGCGACGCCGAGCAGCGTCAGTTCCGGAGCATAGGTCTTGGCAAGCATTCCCGTGAACAGCGCGGCCTGGCCGCCTTGCGAATGTCCCCAAACCGTAAAGCGCCTGCCGCCGCCGGAGCCGGGCATGTTACTCGCAACGCGAACGGAGTCGATGACGGAACGGGCTTCACTGTCACCAACGAGATAGGGGTGTGTCTCCGGCGTGCCCAGCCCAGGATAATCGGTGGCGGCGACGACGTAGCCTTGCTCGATGAAGGAGCGCAATCCCTGGATTTGCTGGAACAGGAAGATCGCGAGGGAGGGAGCGCAACGGGGGCTGACCCCCGATGTTGGATGGGCCCAGGCGACGATCGGCCGCCCTTCCGGCGGCGGCGCGCCCTGGGGAACGATGACGACGCCCGAGACGAAGATGGGCTCGCCGTTTATGCCGGTCGAGCGATAGAGCACGCGATATGCCGTCGCGCCGAGCGGCGCGCCATCGATGATTTCCTGACGGACCAGCGTACCGGGTTGGCCCGCAAGCCGAGATGGTGGCGCATCGTAGAATGACGTCTGTGCCGACGCCGCAGAAGCGGCGCAACATGAGAGGAAGAGGACCACCGCAAGCGCGAGCTTGCGGCAAAATCCGGGATTGCCGCCGATGCGGCCAGGGACCGTGCGTTTCATGGCTCACATCCCCTTGAGGATCTTCAGCTCGCCAGTGGTCTGAAAGGCGATTGTGATGCCGTCGACCGGCAGATAGAGGGTTTCCAGCTTTGCCGAAGCGAGTTCGACCTTCCATCCGGTAACCGTCGCTCAGCGGACGCGTGAGCTTCTGGTTCGCGGCGTTCAGCAGGTTCTGATAGGCGACACCATAGTCGACGCTCATCTTGTCGCGAAGTTGCGCCACGATCGGTTGGACGAGCGGTGCAAGCGCCTCGTCATCGGTGACAATGTCGAGGCCGGAGAAGCGTACGGCGTGACCGTCCGCGTCAACCTGAAGCGCGCCGGCCAGGTAGATCCACTCGCCGGCATCGGCATCGCCCTTGCCGATTTGAAGGCCAATGACCAGCTTGCCGGAGGAGGGATAGACCTCGACGCCACGCACGGACATTCCTGCGACAGGCGGCAGCAGCCCAATCGCCTGGGTGATCCTGTCCTTGAGCACATCGTAGCCGATATGGACCGGCAGAATGACGTCGAAGGATCCGGGATTGGCGACATCATGGCCGAGCGGTGGCAGGGTTGTCGGTGTGACCGCCGGCGGTTGTTGCCCAACGAACGTTTCGGCCGATCCGGATAGTTCGAGCGATCCGCTCAACACGCTGGAATTGGCTCGAACGCCGGCGAATGCGACGCTCTGCGGCGTGAGTTGCAGCCAGACCGGAGGATTGTCGGAGAGCTGCACGGGCTCGAACGAATGTCGCCACGCGGTTTCGGCCTTTGCATGAAGGTCCAGCCGTCTGGCTGCGGCAAGCGCCCGTTCGCGAACGTGAGCAAGCTGGGCGCGCATTCGCGGCTCGGCATATTTGGAAAGTGGAATTGCCCGGCCGAGCACATGAAGAACCGGCGGCTCGCTCCAGTGGAAACCGTCGCTGAAATTCAGATCGACCGACCAGTCCCTCGTGAGTTGTGGGCGCGCTTCCGCCTCGATCGTCGCGCTCGCCTCGGTTTGGCCACGGATCCGCGACGTGAACCGGTTGGCACCTTGACCTTCCAGCGCTCCATAGATCGGCACCGAGCCGTAGACCCGGTCGCCGCGGCCATAGAGCGACACCGGGCCGGACCGTTCGACGTAACCGTAAATGTCGCAATTGGCATTGACCTTCCAGAGCAGAACGCGGCGGTGCACGCAGCTCACCTGTTCGTCGATCGATGCGAGACGTTTGGGAATATCCGCTTGGATGTCCGATGCGAGCTCGCGCAAGCCGAACTCCATCGTGGCCGAGATGCGCGAGTTGGTCGAGAATGGCGCCACGGTGTCGGGGGCGAGAGGCGGCTTTTCTGCCGCGAACGCATTGGAACAGAAGCCAAGGCAGCCAAGCGCGGCAACCCCCGCCCAAGCCGACCGGAGTCTGGACGAGCGCTCTCGAAGAAGGCGCGTAGTCGAGATCGAAGTCATGAGACACCTCGTTTGCTTTGAAAGCCTGGCGAGTCAGATGATCCGCTGAGCTCCGGGAATGAAATACTGGTTCCGTATGCAGATATAGAGAAGGTTTATGGTCCGTCGAAAGAGCCTGCTCGAGACGGCGAATGCGCCGCGCCGCGCGGGCGGCATTGCAAGCCGGCCCGCGTGGCAGGGAACGGCTCAGGATTTCCAGCTGCCGTTGGGCAGGCGGCCATGGTACGGCGTGTCGCGACAATGTCCCCACGGTCCGCGCCAATAGCCGACAGGGCAGCCGTTCCAGCGGTAGGCATTGCGATAGGGGCCGTAATATCCGCCGGGATACGGGCCGTTGCCGAACCGGTGACAGGCGCCGCCCGGTCCACGATAGCCGGCAGGGCCGCATCCTTCGATCGCTGCCGCGGGCTGCGTCAGCATCAGGGTCGATCCCACAGCCAGTGCTGCGAGCGCGCTCAGTACAAGGGTGGTCTTCATCTTTCATCTCCTTTGCGTTTTTATCCGCGTCTCGCTGCGCCTTGGTCAAATCCGGTGCAGCTCGATCGGGTGACTGCGAAATAGTCGCATGACACGAGCCGCACAAATACGACTTCGCTATGCGGGTATCGCGGATCGAGATAGGCGGATTGTTGCATCCATCCACGGGCGGAAGTTGGGCGATCGCAATGACCGCATGGGCGGAACGCAATCCGAATGATGAACCTCGCTGCTGTTTGCCAGCGCGCACTGGTCGGCAGGCGTGATCGCAGCCTGTGTCCGGCAGGAGGATGTCCGGCTGGGGCCGCAGCAGCCAACCCATCGCCGGCAATGATGCCCGTATAACGAGGCCGTATTTGTTGGCGGCCGCTGGCGGGCCCATTGATCGGATGTTGCGGTTGTTGGCTGGAGCTTGTCGATATGAGCGAAGCTGAGGTTTACATTCATCGGTTGTTGCAGGAGCTGGAGCGGGCCGGGCCTGCCGCGGTCCTTCGCTATCGCGACCAGGACATCTCCGGTGATCTGCTTCGTGACTTGATTTTCCGGTACGCGAGGGTTCTGCGCGACATGGATATCGGCCGTGGCAGTCTGCTGGCCATGTTCGCGCCGAATTGGCCGGAAGCGCTGGCTCTGCGCTATGCCGCTCACGTCTTGGGAGCCGCGACCGTCTATCTTTCGCGGCCCGCACAGGATGTCCAGCGCCGGACCTTGGTCAAACAGATGGCACCTGATCTGCTCGTGGTGTTTCCCGAGACCGTCGGCTGTCTCGTTCCGGACGATTGCGCTTCCTTCGCGACGATCGGCGTCGACAAAGCGGGATCCCGGGGTCGCCTCGACATCCTGGCGGCGTCGGCCTCCGCGGAGCCGATCCCGGTTGTGGCGAAAGCAACCGATTTCGCGGTCATTGCCTCCTCGGGCGGCTCGACCGGGGTCCCGAAGGGCAGCTGCCGAAGCTTCGCGGTTTACTCCGCCATGGTCGCCGCGCCGAGCCCGAAGGATCGCATCCAGCTCGTGAACGGCCCGCTCGCGTATCTCTCGCAGGTGTTGGTCGATATCACGCTGCTGGGGGGAGGCCGTGTGGTGTTCCGCGCTGGGTATGACGCGGCCGATACCCTTGCCACTATCGAGACGGAGAAGATCACCGACTTGTTTCTCGTCGAGCCCCAGCTTTTCGAGATGATGGATCATCCGGAGGTCGAGGTGCGCAACCTGTCATCGCTTCGATCGTTGACCCATATCGGCGCCTCGGCTCCGAAGACCTTGCGCCTGCGGGCTCGCAAGCGGCTCGGCCCAGTCCTGGCGCACGTCTATGGCGCAAGCGAAATGGGGGTCGTCAGCGTCCTTGCGCCGCAGCAACACGACCTATCGCATCCAGAATGCTTCACGTCCGCCGGGCGTGTTCAGCCGAACGTCGAGATCCGTTTTCGCGGTGCAGATGGGCGCCTGGCCGATGGCAGTCAGGGCGGTACCATCGAGGTGCGATCGCCCGCATTGGCCAGCGGCTACCGCAACAATCCAGACCTGACGTCCCGCAGCTTCCAGCAAGGCTGGTACGTCACGGGCGACTTCGGCCGGCTGGATGGGGAGGGATGTCTGCATGTGCTGGGGCGCGCGATCGATATGCAGGAATTCAATGGCCGAACGGTCGCGCCGACGGAGATCGAAGACGCGCTTTGCCAGTTACCATCGATTCGATATGCGGTCGTCGTGGTCGATCCCAGGGAGAATCTCACGATCGCGGCGGTCGTCGCCTGGCCGGGCCTTCGGGTGGATGATCGTGAATGTCGACAGAACCTGAAGAACCGCTTTGGCGACGCCCTTGCTGCATCGCTGCAGGTCGTTCCCGTTGATCACGTGCCGCTGACCGAACAAGGCAAACCGGATCGTGCTGCGATCAGCCAGTTGGCGAGCCGAATGCTTGCGGCATGACCGACGGACGGATCTCTCAAAGCTGTTTGGTTGGGGATTGAAGAGCAAGCGCGTTCGGTGATGGGAAGTGGAAGCACCCCATCCAGCCAGGACGCGCGAGCGCGCTCACCGGAAGCGCGCTCACGTGCGAATGCGGCTAGCGGCCGCCTCCGCCATGGTCATCGGCGAACGCGACGCCCGCCTGGGTTTCGGCAATGGCCTGACGCACGAGATCCATCGCCCTGGCGCGATGGCCGCCCTTGTTGGCTGTGGACTCCTGCAACAACTCGAGCGCTTCGTGGAGTGAGCCCAGCGCGCGCTCCATGTTGCCCTGATAGGCGTTGGCAGACCTGACGGTGGCGCCGAACAGCCCAAGCGCGGCGAGGCCGGTGGCTGCGGTTGCCGCAAAGCCGCGGCGGGTGAGTTTTGCGTTGGTCATGGTCTTCTCTCCTTTTCTGAAAATTGGACGCACCGCTCTACTGCCGATCGGCCGTCAGTGCGCAACGCATCACTCGCGGAAACGACGCGCCGAAACAAATACGGTTTGCATATGTAGACATAAGCGCCGCCGATGGTCGCAAGACCAGGACGCGTCTGCAGGCGCGAAGCCAGGTCCATAGTCCCCGCCGATAACCGCATATCGAAGCGCTATTTGTGTTTCGATCGCCGCGGGACCATTCCTCCGCCGCGCAACGGACTGACGCCAGTCCTGCAACGCCTTCTTGAGGGGAAATGGGGACATGTCACGCCTGGTAATCGACCTCCTGGGACCTTATCGCCGCTGGCTCGCGATCGTGTTCGCGGCGATGCTCGTCGAAATAGCCATGGGCCTCGCAGCTCCCTGGCCGCTCAAGCTCGTCATCGACGATGCATTGGGCAACCATCGTCTACCGCACTGGCTGGATTGGGCCCACGACTATGCGGGCTTCGGCAGGCACACGTTCGGCGTCGCGTTGTTTGCCGGTGCTTCCACGCTGGCGATCGCCGTATTGGCCGCCGTCGCGAGCTATATCGACAACTACTACACGACCAGCATGAGCCAGTGGGTCGCCAACGACCTGCGCTTGCGCATCTACGAGCACCTGCATCGGCTTTCGCTGCGATACTACGATCATGCCAAGCTTGGCGCGCTGATATCGACCATCACGACCGACGTATCGACCATCCAGAATTTCGCGTCGTCGTCGACGCTGGCCATCGCGGTCGACTTCCTGACGATCGTGTTCATGGTTGCCTTGATGTTCTGGCTGAACTGGGACTTCACGCTGATCGCGATAGCGTTCGCGCCCGTGCTCCTGATGTCGATCTTCCACTTCAAGAAAGTGGTGAAGGAGGCGACCCGTTCAGTGCGTGCCTGCCAGAGCGAGATGCTGTCGATCGTGCAGCGCGGGCTGGCGTCGATCCGCGTGACCAAGGCTTTTGGGCGCCAGGAGTTGGAGCTGGCTCACCTGGAAAGTGCCAGCCACGCCACTGTCGATGCGGCGCTTCGGGCGCGCAAGATCAAGTCGCTGATGTCTCCGGTCGTCAACATCTTCGTCGCCGTTTGCACCGCGCTGGTGCTCTGCCGCGGAACCTCGCTGATCGTGATGGGCAACATGACGGCCGGCGCGCTCACGGTCTACCTCGCCTACCTCAAAAGCTTCTTCAAGCCGGTCAAGGATATCGCCGGCATGACGAGCACCCTTGCGCAGACGACGGTGGCACTCGAGCGCATCCAGGCGATCCTCTCGGCCGACGAGATCATCATAGAGCGTCCCGGCGCGGTCGACCCGGGCCGTGTCGCCGGTGCGGTCGCGTTCGATCGTGTGTCGTTCGGGTATGAAAGGGATAACCCGGTACTGCATGAGGTGTCGTTCAGGATCGAGCCGGGGCAGGTCGTCGGCATCGTCGGGCCGACCGGGTCCGGCAAGTCGACGGTGCTCAGCCTGTTGCCGCGCTTCTACGACCCCTGTCTCGGACGCATCATGATCGATGGCGTCGACATCGCCGACTACAAGGTCGCAGCCCTGCGCGCCCAGATCGCCTTCGTTCTGCAGGACACCGTGCTGTTTCACGGCACGGTGCGCGATAACATTGCTTACGGCCGGCCCGGGGCAAGCGACGAGGAGATCGTTGCGGCGGCCAGGGTAGCCAATGCTCATGATTTCATCTGTCGGATGCCGCTCGGCTATGGCTCGATCGTGGGTGAGCGTGGCGAAACACTTTCCGGCGGCCAGCGCCAGCGCATCGCGATCGCGCGGGCGGTCATCCGCAACAGCCCGATCCTGGTCCTGGATGAGCCGACCGCCGCCCTCGACACCGAGTCGGAACGAGCGGTGATCGAGGCGCTGCGACGCCTGATGAAAGGCCGCACCGTCATCATGATCGCCCACCGCCTCGGTACCCTGCTCGACGCGGACAAGATCATCGTCCTTAGGGACGGCACGGTGGCGGAGCAGGGATCCCATGCCGCCTTGATCGCGAACGGCGGTGTCTACGCCGGCCTGTATCGCATTCAGCAGGGCGAGCCTGTCGCCCACGCCGCGTAAGGGAGGCCACCATGTCTCACAGACTAATTGTTCTGCCGGACGACACGGCGAATGCCATCATCGGTCCGATCCGGGCTGCACGGCATACCCTTAATATCCGCATGTTCCTGTTCACCGATCCGTCCCTGCTCGATGCCGTGATCGCCGCAAAGGGCCGCGGCGTCCATGTTCGGGTGATGCTCAATCCGCAGCGCCGTGACGGCACCAGCGACAACGAGGCCGCGCGTACAGCGATGCTGGCGGCTGGCGTCAGCGTGCGCGACAGCAGCAGCGCTTTCGCGGTCACCCACCAGAAATCGATGGTGATAGACAACAAGGTTGGATACATCGAATCGCTCAACTGGGAGACCCGTGACCTGACCGAGACGCGCGACTACGCAGTGGAGACCACCAGCAAGGCCGAAGTCAATGAAATGGTGCGTTGTTTCGATGCCGACTGGGATGAGAAGCCGTTCATGCCTTCGCCTGGCGGGTTGATCTGGTGTCCCGACAACGGGCGCCAGCGCATCGCCGACTTCATCGATGGCGCGAAGGAAACGCTATGGCTGCAGAATGAACGCTACCAGGATATGGTCATCATTGAGCGCCTGGTGCGAGCCGTCCGGCGTGGCGTGCGCGTCCGCATCATGTCGCGGCCGTTGCACAAGCTGAAGCGGAAGAAATTGTTCGAGGGCGTCAGCGGATTGCGCATCCTGCACGATTGCGGGGCGAAGGTTCGCCGGCTCAGGAATTTGAAGCTGCACGGCAAGATCATGATCGCCGATGACGCGCGTGCGATCGTCGGATCGATCAATCTTAGCCCTGGCAGCTTCGACGACAGGCGGGAGCTGGCAATCGAAACGGCATGCCCAGGCGTCGTGAGGCGCCTCGTGGAAACCGTCGCGCATGACTGGAAGCATTCTCGCAAGCTGCCGCTCTCCGACGAGTCGGTGTTGGCCACGCTGGAGGGACATGGCATGGGGGACGTCGGTCGTCTCGCTCTCGCTCATTGAGGGCTGAAGACAGAACCGAACGGGGGAGACCGCGTACCTGCGCGTCCTGCCATGGTCGGGATGGACGCCGGCGAGCCATGGCATTTTGCAGTTGTTCGCAGGCAGGCTCCGTGGCAATCTGGGCTGAAATCCCCTGGAAGCCAAATGCTGCAGTACAGGCAATTGCGCTATTTCGTCGCCGTCGTCGAGGCGGGCAGCATTTCCCGTGCAGCGGGTGTTGTCCACGTGGCGCAGCCGGCGTTGAGCCAGCAGATTGCCGAGCTGGAAGACCGAATCGGCACCAAGCTGCTGCTGCGAACCCCGCGCGGCGTGAAGCCGACGTCCGCCGGTGAGGTCCTGTTTCGTGAAGCAGCTCTGATTTTACGTAAAATGAGTTAGTTGCCCGAACTGCTCAAGACGGCAGGTGGCGAGGTCCAGGGCACGGTCCGTCTGGGCATCGTCGCCAGCCTCGCCGGGCCCATGGTTGGAGCGATTGTCGAGCACTTCAGGAAGAAACTTCCCTTGGTGAAGTTGATCTGTGCCGACGGCAACAGTAGTGCGCTCGCGCAGCAGGTTCGGGCCCACGCGATCGATCTCGCACTCATCTTCGAAGATCAGTTGCTGTCCGCTCATGCCCGGGTACCGCTGTTCGCTCAACAGCTGTTCTTGATCGGCAAGGACGCGGCCGAGATCGAGCAGCCTTACGTCACCTTGGAAGAGCTGGCCAGCATTCCCCTGATCTCCCCCGGGGGGCAGAGTAATCGACGGCAGCTGATCGAAAATGCCTTCGCCGCAAAGAAGCTGGTCCCCAATATCGTCGCTGAGGCGGACAACCTGTCGAGCGAACTGTCAGCCGTGCGCGCAGGCGTAGGCAATGCGCTCCTGAATGTCGGCGAGCTGCCCGATGGTCTCGAATCATTCGCCGATCCGGTGCCGATCAAGCCGCAATTGGCGATGACGGGTTGCGTGATTTACAGCAACGATGCGGGGCTCAGCGGAGCTGCGGAGGCGGTCCGCACGTCCCTGATTGCAGTGGTGAAGGATTTTATTCGGACGACCAATCGTCGCGGCGCAACCGTCATCGATTGAACTGACGGTTGCGATAAGCGCGGATCACCTGACGGCGAACAGGTGTGGCCGCTTCAGCCGCGCGGTGATAGAAATTGGGAATAGTCAGTTGCGTAATTATCAGTCGACATAGTGGAATATGCAGTTTCGACAGCTTCGATATTTCGTCAAGATCGTTGACGCCGGCAGCTTTTCCCGTGCATCGACACTGATTCACGTTGCCCAGCCGGCGTTGAGCCAGCAGATTCACGAGTTGGAGGAGCGGCTCGGCGTTCTGCTGCTGCAGCGCAGTGCCCGCGGGGCGAGCCCGACGGCGGAGGGCGAATTGCTGTATCGCGAGGCAACCGCGATCCTGCACCACCTTGATCAGCTCCCGATGCTGGTTCGCGCCGGAGAAGGCACGCCGGAAGGTACGGTGAAAGTGGGCTTGGCGTCATCGATGGCACCGATCTTGATCGGCCCCTTGCTCGGGCGGGTCAAATCCAGCCTTCCAAAGGTGAATTTTCGGGTTTCGGATGGTGACAGCGAATCCCTGCAGGCTGCCGTCGGCGCAAATCATCTCGATATGGCTGTCGTCTACGAGGCTGAATTCACATCAAGCTTTGTGCGACGTCCGGTCTTTCGGCAGCGCCTCTACGCCTTCGGCAGCCAGCCATTGATCGCCGACAAAGCAGCATCTGTCTCGTTGGAGCAACTCTCTCGACTGCCATTGGTGCTGCCCGGCCTACCGAACGCGCGCCGCGAGCTGATCGATGCCGCCTTTGCGAAGCTTGGCTTGACACCCAATGTGGTGGCCGAGGTGGACACGGTCTCCAGCGAGCTGCTGGCGGTGCAGTCGGGGTTGGCCAATTCGATTCTGCCTGTTTCCGATCTCGGAACGCTCGAGCGTCGCGGGTTCGCGGCGCCGCTCGTGGTGGAGCCGCCGATCTTTCTGACCTGTTCGGTGATCTCGTCGGGCGACTTCCCATTGACACAGGCGGGCGAAGGGGTGCGCGACATCCTGATTGAAATCCTGCGATCTGGCCTGCGCGAGGTGGGGTCGCTCGGAGTCGAATGGATCGATTGAAGCGTCAATTCGGCGCCATTTATTCGAACGGTACACGAACGTTCCACCCCCCTGGTCATATTGGCCGCCGATACCTGCATAACGAAGCCGTATTTGTTCTCGATCCCGAGCGGAGTCAGTGATGACGGGGTCGACGAGGCGCCATTCCGGAGGGCCTCGTGAACCCTACGGGAAGTCGAAATGCCAAAGCTTGTTTATCGTGTTGTCTCGGCCTGCGGCGCCTTGGGATACGGCTATCCCAGGAGTTCCTTGCAAGCCGCGCTGCGGGGTCGGGTCGATGCCATTGTTTGCGATGGTGGCTCGATGGACGCCGGGCCGTACTATCTCGGTACTGGCACGGAGTATTTCGAGCGGGAGGCGGTGAAGGCCGATTTTCGGCATATGGTGGAGGCCGGCAAGGCGATCGGTTGTCCCGTCATTCTCGGAAGCTGCGGCATGGCCGGTGGCGATCGTAATCTCAACTGGATGATTGCGACCGCCAAGGAAATCTTCGCCGAGCTTGGTGTTCAGGGTGCCAAGGTTGCGACTATTGGTTCCGAGATCGATCCGGCAATCGTCATTGCGGAATGTCAGGCTGGAGCGTTGCGCGCGACGGGTGTCGGTCCGGAACTCGACGAGACGGCGCTGCGCGAGAGTACCATCGTCGGACAGATGGGAATTCACCCTTTGATCACCGCGCTCGAAAGCGGCGCTCAATTCATCCTTGCCGGACGCAGTTGCGACGTCGCGCTGTTCGCGTCGGACATGATACGCCGCGGGATCGACGCTGGTCTTGCCTATCATGTCGGCCACGTCCTGGAATGCGGCGCTTTGGCGTGCGATCCTGGTTCACCCTCCGACTGCCTCGTTGCCGAGATCTACGATGACGGGTCAGCGGTGTTTGTTGCTCCAAACCCCGCGCGCCGTTGCACGGCCTATTCGATCGCCGCACATTCTCTCTATGAGGAGAGCCATCCGCAGCTGCAATTCTATCCGGAAGGTATTTTGGTAATGGAGAAGACGCAGTTCTTCTCCCGGGACGGCCGTAGCGCAGGCATCCGCAACAGTCGCTTCGTGCGCGCAGGCAAGCCCTGGCCCTGGAGCATCAAACTGGAAGGAGCGCGGCGACTCGGCGCACGAAGGGTTTCACTCATTCATATTGACGGGGCGGACCTTGCCAAAATTCCGGCGGACGTCCTGGTCTACGGCCGCAACGGAGTCCAGGCGACGCCGATCAAGGGTTCGCAACGCGAGCTAGGAATCATCGTCGAAACCACCGCCAAGACCCAGGAAGCGGCGGTGCTGCTGGCTAGCCTGCTGACGCACTATCTCATCCACTACGGCTATCCCGGGCGAAAGGCGACGGCGGGCAATATCGCCTATCCGCTATCGCCAAATCTGGTCAGCTTTCAGCGGGAGGATGGTGAGTTTGGTGCGGTCGTGCCGAGCGGTACCCGAGACCCCGTCTTCTTCAACAACTATCCGACGATCAAGGCTGCCGTGCTCAAGCTGATCGCCGACGAATTTCCCGATGCGCTGCAAAATGCCAGCTACACCATCACCGATGTCGACGAGGCTCATCCGGTCGTGCTCCTGCGCACGGTCGCCAGCGATCCCGGGCAGCTTGCCGAACGCCATCAGCGGGAGATCGAGCGCATTACGCGGCTTGCAAAGCCGGGCGCCGGATCGCGGCTCAATCTCGATGCGCCCGATGCTTACGCATGGTCCCTCTACCATCTCCTGCAGAACGAGGACGTGATCAAGAACGTGATGTTCCCGATCACCTATTTTGAGGCGAACGGCGACCAATGGATCCAGCAGGGCTCTGAACGCCCGCGATATTTCGAGATCGGAGAGGCGGGTTTTCGCGGCAATCTGGATGATCGGACGCTGTCGCTGATCTCCGACCATCCGCCGGTCGAGTCGGCAATCGGTTCCCACAAGCTGCTCGATATGGCCGTCGTCATCCGCAGCAAGGACGCCGGCATCAACCGGCTGACCTTCGACATCATTTTCAGTTCAGGGGAGAACTACGAGGCGGCGCTCCATTCCAACCTTTTCTCGCCGGGCAGTGTCGCGGAGATCCTGGCTCTGCCTCCGGAACGAATAGTCGGCAGCTATTTCGTCGATACCTGCAACGCGATCAAGATCACCATCGACAGGTCGAACGTGTCGGCCTCGATGGACGAGCACGACGTATTTGGTGCGCAACAGCAGGCATCGATCGAGAGTATGAGCATACCGATCTATCAGGCGGCGTTGGCCAAGGCGTCGTCATTCTGAGGCGGCTCCTCCGGTTCCCAGACGGCGTGATGATCCACAGATTGTCGCGGTGAAGCTGGCGCGATCGGACCGACTTACGGTAAGCAGGCGTCCCCTCTGGATATGCGAGAAGAACAGCATGGTTGTTGCTGCCCGTGAACTTCCCACCCACGGCTACGCTCTCGAAATCGATGGCCGGATGAAAACCGAGTTCCAGACCAGGGAAGGAGCGAGGGCAGGGGCCCGGGAGTTGAAGATGCGTTTTCCCATGCTTCGAGTCAGAATCTACGACGCAGGGACGAAGACGCGCGAGGAGATCGAGTCGACAGCCTGACCCGCCGGCACCGCGGTCGGCCATGGTGGTCTCGATCGTGACCGACTCAATCAAGAGGGTAGTGGCAAGCGACGGTTCCGTCGGAACAGGTCTGCAGGACCGGTCGTTGCTCGCGGCACTTTGGCTGCATTCGCGGGCATCGTGAGGCAAAAGCGCAGCCCACCGGAACATTCAACGGGCTCGGCGGATCACCTTTCACTGAGTCCTTGCGCACATAGCCCGCGCTCTTGCGGCGTGTCAGCGACGGGGCCGCGGACAGGAGCGCGGCGGTATAGGGATGGCGCGGGCGGGAAAACAGTGCCGGCCGGCTGGCGAACTCGACGATCTGTCCGAGATACATCACTGCAATGTCATCGCAGATGAACTGCACGACACCGAGATCGTGGCTGATGAACAGATAGGAAATGCCATGGTCGTCCTGCAGCCGGCGTAGCAAATTCAGTATCTGTGCCTGGATCGCCACGTCGAGGGCCGAAACCGGTTCGTCGCAGACGATCAGCCTCGGGTTGGTGGCGAGCGCGCGCGCGATGGAGATACGCTGCCGCTGCCCCCCGGAAAACTGATGCGGGAACAGGGCCATCTGATCCGGCCTCAGGCCAACCAGACCGAACAACTCGCGTACGCGCTTGCCCCGATCCGGTTTGGAGATATCGGACATCATGAGGTCGAGCGGTTCGCGCACGATTGCGCCGACGCGCTCGCGCGGATTGAGGGACGAATAGGGGTCCTGGAAGATTATCTGCAGGTGGCGCCGGCGCTGGCGCATCGCCTCGGCGTCGAGCGCGAGCAGATCGACGCCGTCGAACATGACCGAGCCGGCTTGCGCCGCAACCAGCCGGATCGAGGCCATCGCCGCCGTCGTCTTGCCCGAGCCACTCTCGCCGACCAATCCCAGCGTACGATGGGAACGCAGCGAAAACGAGATGTCGCGCACCGCCTGCAAGACGGGCGGTGCGGCGAACAAGGATTTGCGCGGCATCGTGAAGCGCACGGAAAGCCCGCGCACATCCAGCAGAGTTTCGGTGGTCACACCGCCTCCATTTCAGCCGCAAAGCATGCGACCTTGTGGGAATCGCCTTGCAACGCCGGGCGCTCGGCGCGGCAGCGATCGCCTGCCAGTGCACAGCGATCCGCGAAAGCGCAACCTCGGCCAATCAGATGCAAGGGCGGCACGATGCCGGGTATCTCTGCGAGCGGCGGCATCCGCCCTTCCTGGCCGCTCTCTTTCCCCAGGACCGGAATGCAGCCGATCAGCCCGCGCGTGTAGGGGTGAAGAGGATTGTCGAGGATGGCATCCGCGCTCCCGGTTTCAACAATACGCCCCGCATACATCACCGCCACCCGATCCGCCATTTCGGCGATCGCGCCCATGTCATGCGTGATGAGGACGACGGCGACGCCGAATTGCCGTTGGATGTCGCGGATCAGGTCGAAGATCTGGGCCTGAACCGTCACATCGAGCGCCGTGGTGGGCTCATCGGCGATCAGGATTCGCGGCCGGCAGGAAATAGCCATTGCGATCATGACGCGCTGGCGCATTCCGCCGGAAAGCTGGTGCGGATAGGACTGCGCCCGCTGCTCCGGATCGGGTATGCCGACCGTACGCAACAGCTCGACAGCGGAGCGGTCGGCTTCCGCCCTGGTCGCCGACTGGTGCAGCATGATGGCCTCGGCGATCTGGTCGCCAACCGTGAAGACCGGGTTGAGCGACGTCATCGGCTCCTGAAAGATCATGGAGATTTGAGCACCGCGCAGGCTTCTCAATCGTTTGGCGCTGGCCTTCGTGATGTCTTCGCCGTCGAAAACGATCCGCCCGCCTGCGATACGGCCCGGCGGATCGGCAATCAGTCCCATCATGGCGAGCGCGGTGATCGACTTGCCGCAGCCGGACTCGCCCACAATGCCGAGCGTTTCGCCGGGCAGCAGGTCAAGCTCGATGCCGTTGAGCGCCGTGAGGCGGCCGTGCCGCGTGGAGAATTCGACCTGCAGATCTCGGATCGAGAGCAGCGGCGTCGGCATGTCAGCGCTCGCGCAGTTTGGGGTTGAAGGCGTCGTTGAGCCCGTCGCCCACCAGGCTGACCGCGAACACCGTCAGGAAAATCGCGGCGCCGGGAAAGGTGACCGGCCACCAGGCGTCGAGGATGTACTGCCGATTGGCGCCGATCATCAGTCCCCACGACATGGTGTTGGGATCGTCGAGGCCGAGAAACGACAAGCCTGCCTGGAACAGGATCGCCACGCCGACGGTGAGGGTAGCCGAAACGATGAGAGGCGGCAGGGCATTGGGCAGGATCACCTTCCACATGATGCGCCCGTTGCGCGCGCCGATCGATCGGGCCGCCGTCACATATTCGAGTTCGCGGATCCTGAGAAATTCCGCCCGGGTCAGACGCGCGGTTTGCGGCCAAAGCACCACGCCGATGGCGATCGCGGTCGTCAAGGTGGACGGCGAGAACAGCGTGATGACGACCATGGCGAACAGTAGCGCGGGTAGGACCTGGAAGAACTCCGTGAAACGCATCAGGAGATCGTCGATCCAGCCGCCGAAATAGCCGGCGATGCCGCCGAGCGAAATGCCGATCATGAGCGTGAGGATCGCAGCCGCCACGCCGACCGCGAGGGTCGGGCCACCGCCCTTCAGCAGCCCGGCCATGAGATCGCGGCCAAGACTGTCGGTTCCGAGCGGTACGGTAAGCTCCGAACCGGGCGGCGTCTGCGGCGCCCAGACGATCTCATAGGGATCGCCCTGGTAGACAAACGTTCCATAGAGGACGAAAGCCGCGATGACGAGCAGCAGCAGCGAGCCGACGACGGCCGCGGAGTTGCGCCGATAGACGATCCAGGCTTCCTTCAGCGGGCTGACCGGTTCCGGCGCGAGATGGGCGGCCACGGGCTCAACCACGCTCATCTCACTGGCCCCCGGTGCGAATGCGTGGATCGGCAAAGCGGTATGACAGATCGGTCAGCAGGTTGGCGACGACGACCATGAGCGACGAGAAGAACAGAATTCCGAGAAGGGTAGGGTAGTCGCGCCGCAGCACGGAATCGAACGCCAGTCGACCCATGCCCGGCCAGTTGAAGACCGATTCGACCAGCAGCGCCCCCGAAATCAGGTTACCGAACTGGATGCCGGCAACCGTGATGATCGGAAGCACGGCATTGCGCAGGGCATGTTTGAAGACGACCTTGGTCTCGCTGACCCCCTTGGCACGCGCCGTGCGCACGTAGTCCGCGCCAAGCACATCGATCATGGATGCGCGGGACAGGCGCGAATATTGCGCCAGGAAGATGATGGCGAGGGTGACGGCGGGTAACGTCAGATGATACAATACGTCGACGACATGCGCGACAAACCCGCCCGAAAAGCGCGCGCTGACCATGCCGTCTACCGGGAAGATCGGTATGATCGAAGCAAGCAGGATGATCAGCATGAGCCCCGTCCAGAACACCGGCGCCGCATAGCCGATCGTGGAAAACACGGTAATGACGGTAGAAAGCAGTCCCGACGGCTTGCGTGCAGCGAGGACGCCCATCACGACGCCGAGCGTGATCGCAATCATCTGGGCAGCGGCAACGAGCAGGACGGTTGGTCCGACGCGTGCCGCTATGAGATCGATCACGGGCTGGTTGAAGTAATAGGACATGCCGAGATCGCCATGTGCGACATGTCCGAGGTAGATGGCGAGTTGAGTTCAGGAGTGGCTTGTCGAGGCCGTAGGCCAGCCGGATATTCGCGAGCAGTTCGGCCGTAGCGCCGCCCATCGCGCCCGCGATCGTCTCGGCCGGATCGCCGGGCGCAGCATGGATCAGGAAGAAGTTGAGAATGAGGACGCAGACGAGCAGGATAACCCCGTAGGCCAGCCGTCTGGCGATATAGGCGGTCAGTCCCATGACGATCCCGTGCTGCGGCCGCACCGATCGGTCCCGGCAGGGAACCGACGCCGTCAGTTGGCCTCAGGCCGTCTTCCAGTATACCTCGTCCATCGACTGCATGGATCCCCAGATCGATTCGGGAATGTTGCCGAGCCGTTTGTCGTAGACCGTATAGTAGGGGAATGCGTTCATCCAGTAGATCGGCAGGTCGTCGCCGACGATCATCTGGAATTCGTCATAGAGCGCCTTGCGCTTGGCCGTATCCGTTTCAACCGCGGCCTTGTTCAACAACTCGTCGACTTTGGGGTTGCTGTACTGCTGGGTGTTAGACCAGATCACGCCCTTGCGGATGTTGGATGAAAGATACGTTCGGTGGACGCCGATGACCGGATCACCCCAGTTGAACACCACATCCATCGTCATGTCGAAATCATAGTTCGAGATACGCTTGGACCAGGTGGGGAAATCGGGAGACGCGCGCACTTCGATGTCAATGCCCGCCTTCTTGAGCTGCGACTTCAGATATTGCGCGATTCCTTCTTGTTCCTCGCCGCCGCCAGGTATGTAGTCGACCGTGAGCTTGAAGCGCATGCCGTCCGCGCCCTTGTTGTGGCCGGCCTGGTCCAGCATCGCATTCGCCTTGTTCAGATCGAGCGCGTAAGACGGTATCTTCGTATCGAAGAACGGGCTGGTTTCGATGATCGGCGAGCGCTGCTGTTTGGCGATGCCGCGCAGCAGCGCCTTGGTGATGAAATTGCGGTCGATGGCATAGGCGATCGCCTGGCGAACCGCCTTGTTGTCGAGCGGGGCCTTGGCGGTGTTGAAGGCGAGCCAGTTGATCGGACCGCAGCCCGCATAGCCCTTGTCCGTCACGCCGAGATGACCGGCCTTTTGAATGCGCGTGATGTACTGGCTTTCGCCGAGGAAGGGCAGGAAGTCGGCTTGGCCGTTTTCGGTCGCAAGCACCACCGAGCTCAGGTCCGTATTGATACGAATAACGATCTTGTCGAGATAGGGCCTGCCTGCGATGAAGAAATCAGGATTTTTCTCCAGCACGATCTGCTCGCCAGCCTTGAACTCGGCGAGCTTGAACGGGCCGCTTCCGACCGGCTTGGAATTGGCCGGATGGTTCGTGATATCCTGGCCGTCGCCGAAGACGTGCTTCGGAATGATTGGGCAGAGCGCTCCCGACAGGCACAATAGCAGCGCGGGATGAGGGTGCGCCAGACGGACAAGTGCCGTGTGCTCGTCCGGTGTTTCGACGGAAGAGACCGGCTCGAACATGGTCTTGAAGGGATGGTGCGCCTTGATCGTCTCGATGGAGAACTTTACATCCTCCGATGTGATCGGCTTGCCATCGTGGAACTTGGCACCCTTGACGAGATTGAGCGTGACGGACAACCCGTCATCGCCGACCTTCCAGCTCTCGGCCAGATAAGGATGGGGATTCCAGTCGGCGTCGAAGCGGAGCGGCGAGGCGAATATCTGTGTTCCGGGCACGGCCGTAGCGATGCCCGACTGTACCGTCGGGTTGAGATGGCGAGGAACCTGGGTCGATACCATGACCAGGGTACCGCCCTTCTGCGGTTCGGCGGCGCGAGCATCGATGGCGAAGTTGGGCGCTGTCAGCAGTGCGCCGGCCGCCCCTAGAATCTCGCGTCGCGTCAACCTCATGTCTGCCCCCCTGCCGGCTTGTTCGTCCAAGGAAGGCTAGCCGACCGGCAATCTTTGGGAAAAAGTCTTTTATGCACGAACTTCAGCTATTTTCTTGGGGAAGGGCGTTTGACCATCAGTTCATTAAAGACGCCGGTTCGGCTCAGTTGCGCACAATGGTTCAGAAATGCCTGGACGATCCGTGGGTGACGAACGCTGGCGATCGAGATGATCCCGAAATCGATCGCGGGTATGGGATCTTTGATTGGCAGGCAGACATATTCGGGTGCGCCTGCCTGCCGCGCCCGGATGTTGAGAACGGAAAAGCCAAAGCCGGCTGCCGCCAATGCCCGGACGATTTCGGAGGATCGGGTCGAATGGGCCTTGGTTGGGCGAAGGCCGCGAGCATAGAACAGATCGGTGTAGTAGTCGCGGCTAAATGGAAGGTCGAGGACGATCATCGGCCGCTCGGCCAGTTCGGCCAGCGTCACGGCAGGCTTCTTCGCGAGGCTGTCTTCCGCGCTGATGATCGCATAGGGCGGTGCGGAAAAAAGAGGCGTGAACGCCACCTGCTCCGGCAGGCTGTTGTTATAGGTGCAGGCCAGGTCGACGCTGCCTTCCAGCAGCTGCTTGACCATGAAGACCATGTCGCCTTCGGTCAATTCGATGCGCACGCCCGGATTGTCACGTACGAATCCCTTGAGGATCAACGGCAGCACATGCGGCGCGGTCGTCACGTAGCAGGCCAGCCGCAGGGCGCCGACCGATTGCCCGCCGATCGATCGAAGATCGCTATCGAGGTGATGGGTCTGTTCGAGATAGTTGCGGATATGGACAAGCGCGTCCATTCCAGACGGGGTCGGTTGGATGCCTTTCGCCGGCGTTCGTATGAAGAGATCGAATCCCAGGGCTTGTTCGAGCGCATCGATCGCCGCAGTGATGGACGATTGGGAAATACTCAGGAGCTCGGCGGCCTCGGTGATCGAGCCGCTCCGGCCCGCCGCCTCGACATAGCGAAGCTGCTTCAGGGTGAAGTTCATCGACGCCTCAATATCGGGAAAATGAGGTTTATAGCCAAGGAAATACTATTTTTCCGATGAATGGAAGTTGTTTACTGCCCTTGCAGGCCAACTGCCGATTTCGAGGGGAAAACATGGCGGTCACCGTCGTCTACCGGGCTTCGAAGATCATCACGATGGATCCGACGCGGCCGGAAGCCACCCATGTGGCGGTGCGCGACGGTCGCGTTCTGGCGGTCGGCGGTGCGGACTGCGCGGCCGGCTGGGGCGATTTTCGCCGCGACGACCGCTACCGCGATCGGGTGCTGATGCCGGGCTTCGTCGAAGGCCATGCCCACATGATGACCGGAGCGATGTGGACCTATGCTTATGCCGGACATCAGGATCGGGTGGATCCGGACGGGAAGACATGGCACGGGATGGCCGACATCGCCGCGGTGATGGCAGGATTGAAGCGCGCGCTCGCGTCGCTGCCTGCCGACAAGCCGCTGATCGCCTGGGGCTTCGATCCGATCTTCCTGCCTACCGAGCGGCTCAATCGGCGGCATCTTGACGAGGTCTCGGCGGAGAGGCCGATCGTCGTCATGCATTCCAACTTTCACTTGATGACGGTCAATTCGGCCGCGCTTGCCGTCGCCGGCTACGACCGAAACAGCAATGCGATCGGCGTTGCGCGCTTTGACGATGGCGAGCCGAACGGTGAACTGCAGGAAATGGCGGCGATGTTTCCGCTGATGCGCCGTCTCGGCGTGGATTTCCGGGCGCTGGCCCGCACCGAATCCGCCATGCGCGGCTTCGCCAACAGCGCGATGCGTGTCGGCGTGACCACGAGCACGGATCTGCTGAACGAACTGCCCGACGAAGACATTGCCAGGCTGGCGGCCGTGACGGCGGACGGTGCTTTTCAGCTGCGCATCGTGCCGGCGCTGAACGGAATGATGCAAGCCCCCGAAGACGTCGCGCGGCGGGCGGGCCAATTGCGCAAGCGATCCACCGACAAGCTCCGGCTCGGTGCCGTGAAGTTGATGGCCGATGGCTCGATCCAGGGCTTTACCGGCCGTCTCAAATGGCCGGGCTATGTGTCGGGCCATCCGAACGGCATCTGGAATACGCCGCCCGATCGTCTGCAGGAGCAGATCCTCTGCCTGCATCGTGAAGGCGTGCAGATGCACATCCACGTCAACGGCGACGAAGCCTCGGAAGCCGCGCTCGATGCCATCGAGGAGGCGCAGACGCGCCATCCGCGCTTCGACCACCGCCACACCCTCCAGCATTGCCAGATGGCCGACGAATCCCAGTTCCGACGCATGGCGGCGCTCGGCCTGTGCGTCAACCTGTTCGCCAACCACATCTGGTATTTCGGCGATCAACACTACGAGCGTACCATGGGGCCGGACCGCGCGATGCGGTTGGACGCGTGTGGTTCGGCCCTGCGGCACGGCGTTCCGCTCGCCATCCACTCGGATTCCCCGGTCACGCCGATGGGGCCGCTGCACGTCGCCTGGTGTGCGGTGAACCGGCTGACGCCGAGCGGCCGTGTGCTCGGCGAGAACCAGCGAATATCCGTGGAGGCCGCGCTCAACGCCATCACGCTCGGCGCGGCATTCACATTGAAGCTGGACGGCGAGATCGGCTCGATCCAGACCGGCAAGAGGGCCGATTTCGCCGTGCTCGAACAGGACCCGCTCGCCGTCCCGGCAGTCGAGCTGAAAGACGTGCCGGTCCTTGGAACGGTGGTGGGCGGGCATCACTTTCCCGTTTGAGGGGATTCATGACGTCGCCTTGCCCAACCCCCGCGAAGCCGCTCCCGATGACGGTCGTCAGCGGCTATCTCGGCGCAGGCAAGACGACACTCGTCAATTCCATTCTGTCCGGCGATCACGGCATGCGTATCGCCGTGCTGGTCAATGACTTTGGCAGAATTGCCATCGACGACGCGCTGATCGCAGGCAGCGACGACGTCATCGCTCTCGCCAACGGTTGCATGTGCTGTCAGATCGGCGGCGATCTCTATGACGCCATCGATCGGATCTTGCGCATGCGCGAGCGGTTCGATCATCTGCTGATCGAGACCAGCGGCGTCGCCGATCCGGCCAGGGTCGCCCAGATCGCCATCGCCGAACCCGATCTGGAAATGCGGCGCACGGTGGTCCTGGTCGATGTCGTCAATTTTCCGGATATCTTGGCCGATTCGAGGTTGAACGATACGCTGTTGCGCCAGATCCGGTCGGCCGATCTCATCCTTCTCACCAAGGTCGACGCGGCAACGACGTCAGGGATCGTCGACTTTCAGGTCCTGCTTGCCGAACAGGGCCTTTCCGTCCCGGTCGCCGTTCTGGGAAAGGGTGATCGTCAGGCCTGGCTGATCCTGAACGAGCTGAGGACGATCGGTTCCGGCTCCAGGGCAGGGCCGCTTGGAGTCCATCGTGTGCCGTTCGAAAGCTGGAGCTGGACAGGAACGGAGCACGTCGACTTCGACAGGCTGATGGCCTTCGTCCACGACGCGGCGCTCAACATCTATCGTCTCAAGGGGCGCTTCCGTCTGACGGATGGCAGAACGATTGTGTTGCAGAAGGTCGGATCGGATATCGTGGTGGAGTACATGGCTGGGGCGTTCGAGTCGTCGGAATTCGTCGCCATCGGTACCAGGCCGGACTTCAACCCGGCGTGCACGGCCGATGCCTGGACGACGATGGTACAGCGCGAGCCGTGAGGCCGTGATTGCCAACGCCTTGCGATCGACCGGCGCCGCGGCGACCTCCCGATTTCACGCCTGCTTTCCGTGGCGGCTGCCGAGCGCCGCGGCAATTCCTTCCGGATTGTGGATGCGTTCGATCAGCATGTCGATGCGATCACCGCCCCAGAACAGTTCACCGTTGAACACCATGCTGGGAACGCCGAAAACCCCGAGGGCTTCCGCCTCGTCGATGATGCGCGCGTGCTCTGCGTGCGCCGCTCCGGCGACATAGGCCCGAAACGCCTCGGCTGATCCGCCGACGGAGGAAATCACATCCGATATGGCGGAGAGATCATCGATCTCCAGATCGTGGCTCCAGAAGCGCCGGAACACCGTGTCGTGATAGGGACGGAATATGCCGAGCCGTTGGGCAAACAGCATTCCGGCGCTGGAAAAGAAGGCGTCGTAGATGCGCCTTGGGCCCTTGATGGTGAGGCCCTGGGCGTTGGCGAAGCGCCGCGCGTCCATGTAGGAATAGCGCACCTTGCGCCAGAAATGGGGCGTGCGTTCTTCCACCGTTCCCATGAATTCGGCCACGCGCAAGGTGTAAGGCAACCATTCGAGCTCGACACCGTGCCGCTCCTCGAGCTCGAACAGGCGCTTGTTGGCGACATAGGCGTACGGGCTCTTGTAGTCGGTGTAGATTCTCACACGTGGCGCTGCTGCCATCGCGGTCCTTCCTGCTCAGAGCTTGTCACGGCGGATCGAGATGCCGGCGCGTTCGCGGTCCCAGGTTTCGGCCGTGACGCCCTCGGCGCGCAGCACGTGCTTTTCGACCTTGGCGGTCGGCGTTTTCGGCAGTTCATCGATGATGCGGATATAGCGCGGAATCATATGGTGGGCCAGACGGGATTGCAGGTGATCGATGATCTGTTCGGGCTCGATGCTGGCGCCTGCCGTCGGCGCCAGCACGACCAGTACCTCATCCTCTGAAAATTCGCTCGGAACCGGGATGGCGGCGGCCTCGCGCACGGCGGGATGGCTCAGCAGCTCGACCTCGACTTCATAAGAGGAGATGTTTTCGCCGCGGCGGCGGATTGTATCCTTGAGGCGATCGACGAAGTGATAGTCGCCGTCGGCATCGCGGAAGAACGCATCGCCGGTGTGGAACCAGCCGTTGCGCCAGGCCTCCGCGGTGGCCTGCGGGTCGGCGTTGTAACCATGGTTCATCGCCCACGGCGCCTCCGTGCGCAGGATCAGCTGGCCGACCGTGCCGTCCTTGACCAGACAGTCATGCGTGTCGACCAGCCGTACCTCGACGCCCGCGCGAGGCCGGCCGCAGATATTGTCCTTGCCCGGATTGGCCCGGGAGATCAGCGGCGTGCAGATCTCGGTCATGTTGAAAAGGGTGTAGACGTCGACGCCGAAACGCTTGCCGAACGGCCTGCCGCCCTGTCCGAGCGGAACGATGAACACCATGCGCAGGCCGTGGTCTCGATCGCGCGGGCTCGGCTGTTGCTTCAACAGGAACGTCGCCATCGCGCCGAGCAGGAAGGCGGAGGTGATTTCCAGCTCGCGTACCTCGTTCCAGAATGCCTCGGTGCGGAAATGGCTGACCACGCCGATCGAGCTTCCTGCGCACAAGGAGACGGTGGCAATGAAGGCGCCGCCGATGTGGAAGATCGGCATATGAACCAGCTGCCGGTCGCGCGGCGTCAGGCAGTTCCAGGCGTCTGGACCGACGCAGGAAATGGCGTGCATGTAGGAGGACAGTACGCCCTTGGAACGTCCGGTAGTCCCTGACGTGTAGATGATGGACTGGGTGTCATGGGGATGGATCGGTTCGGGCGGGGCCGGCGGCGGAAGGGAGGGCTTTGTCAGCGCCGAAACGCCATGATGGACGACGCCGCCGCGCGGCGGGACAGTCGCATCCGACGAGCCTATCACCGTCGTCAGCGTCGCCGGCGCCGCTGCCAGCACGCGGTCGAGCACACTGTCATGCACGACAGCGATTCCGGCTCCAGCATTGCGCAGCACGTGTTGCAGCGCCGCGCCCTTGAGTGCCGGGTTGACCGGCACATAGACCGCGCCGAGATAGTTGGCAGCGAACATCACCAGCAGGGCCAGCGGGCAGGTCGGCAGCACCAGCACGACATGGTCGTGCTGACGAACCCCCAGTTGGTGAAGATTGCCGGCGAGTCTGACGACCTGTTCGAGGGTCTGTCCAAAGGTCCAGCGCTCGCCGCCTTCGAACACCGCGAAGATCTCGTCCGGTCTGGTCCGGGCGTGGCGGTCAAGCGCATGGCGCAGCACGCAGATATCGGCCGGATAGGTGCCGCCCGGCACATAGTGCGACGACAGCGGAACCGGTTCCTCGTGTTCGCTCCGCATTCTAGGCTTTCGTCGTCTCGTACCGGTCGAGATCGGCATCGTGGGTCATGGCCCAGTAGTCGACAAAGCGCCAGGGCATCGCGGAAAACACCCGGCCGCTCTTGTTGCGATAGTAGGTCGTCATGCCCGGGTGGGTCCAGATCATGGCTTCGTGTTCGGCATCGACCGAGCGGACATAGCCGTCCAGCACGTCCTGGCGAACATCGATGGCCGCAATGTTGCGTTCGATCATCTCGACCAGGCAGCTCGAGATGTAGCGGCTCTGGCATTCGGACTGGAAGATCACGCTGCCGCCGTGGGCCGGCCCCGAGTTTGGGCCAAGCATGCAGAAGAAGTTCGGAAAATCCGGAACGGTGAGGCCGAGATAGGCGGTCGGATTGTCGCCGGCCCATTTATCGCGGAGGTTCAGGCCGCCGCGGCCGGTGATGTCGAGCCGCGCCGCCATTTCCGTGACCTTGAAGCCGGTCGCAATCACCGCGACGTCAAAGGGCCTTTCCTTGCCGTCCACGGTCCGGATCCCGCCGCGCGTGAACCGGTCGATCGTGTCGGTGACGAGTTCTACCTTCGGTCTTGTCAGGGTCTTGAACCAGCCATTGTCCAGCAGGATGCGTTTGCCATAGGGCGGATAGGTCGGCACGCATTGCTCGATCAGGTCCGGTCGGTCCTTCAATTCCGACTGGATGAAGGCGGTGAGCTCTTCCCGGTGCCTGTCGTTGCCCTTGTTGACCGCGCGATCAGGATGCGGCCAGGCGGGGTCCTTGCGCAGAAACGGCAGCAGGCCGTCGCCATAGCGCCAGAACATGTTGAAACGATACCATTGCACATAGAACGGCAGATGGGCGAGCAGCCACTGCGCGCCGTCGCTGATCGGGTCGCAATAGCCATCGACCGGTCGAGCCCATTGTGCGGTCCGCTGAAACACGGTCACCGATGCCGAACGATCGGCAATGGAAGGCACAAGCTGCATCGAGGTCGCGCCGGTGCCGATAATGGCGACACGCCTGCCGTCGAGCACGACATGGTCGGGCCACGATGCCGGATGCAGGATCAGCCCCGTGAAATCCTCCTCGCCATCGAAACGCGCGCGGGATGGATCGTTAAGCTGCCCGATCGCGCTGACCAGCACGGTCGACTCGAAGGTTTCCTCGCCGTCTTTGGTCTTCAGGGTCGAGATCCAGCGCCGCCTGCTGTCGTCCCAGCGCGCCGACGTCAACTGGGTGTCGAGGCGAAGGTATTGGCGGATTCCGTATTCGTCCGCGATCTTTTTCAGGTAATCGAGCAACTCCTGGCGCTGGCAGAAGTAGCGGGTCCAGGCGTTCCGCGGCCCGAACGAGTAGGAATAGGAGTGGTTCGGCGTGTCGACGCCGCATCCGGGATAGCGGTTGACGTACCAGGTGCCGCCGAGCTCCGCATTCTTTTCGACAATGCTGTAGGGAATGCCGAGCTTTCCGAGTGCGACCGCGAGCGCGATCGCACAGACGCCGGCCCCGACGATCAGCACGTGGTGCTGCGCCAGGCTGTGATCCGACGGACGCCGGCTCCAGGCCGGCTCCCGTGCGACGAACCCCATTTCCTCGCGCATCAGCGGGGCGTATTCCGCCGCGACCTTCTCGCCGAGACAGGCGCGCATCATCTTCAGGATCAACGCGTCGCCGGGGTCGGTGATGACGGGCTGCGGGCTGCCATTGGCAAACAGATGCAGTACGGCGGACCGGATTTCTTCCTGAACCTCGGCCGGCACGCCGGCCTCCGGATCGGGGATCAGACGTACGTCGCGTTTTGGCTGGTAGGGGGGCTCCAGCCAGCGCTCGTCGCCGGTCATGTGAACCAGCACCATCAGCAGGCAACGGATATCCGCCTCGGCGATCGCGGTGGCGAGGTCGTGTGTTCTGCGGGCCAACTCGACGTTCATGTCAGATATCCTCGACCGGGCCGGACGTCGCCTCGCGCAACCCGCCATAGGCATCCCAGGTCGAACCGGCGATGAAGCCGGCGTCGACGGGAAGGTTGATGCCGGTCACGCCGCTGCTGGCGGGCGACAGCAGCCACGCGACGGCCTGCGCCACCTCCATGGGCTCGACCAGGCGGTTCATGGCGGTATTGCGGGCGAGCCGTTCCCAATTCAATGCTCCGGAGGCGATCCCGGCCTCGAGCGCAGCCGTGCGCGTGAAGCCCGGCGACACCGCGTTGACGCGAACGTGGCGGCGTCCCCACTCGGCGGCCAGGGTCTGCGTGATCTGGATAACGCCGGCCTTCGCTGCGGTGTAGGCATGGATCGGGCCCGACGTCATGCCGGCAACCGAGGCGATGTTGACAATCGAGCCATGCGCTCGCCGTGCCATGCGCGCGCCGACGCTGCGCGCGACCAGGAAGGTGCCGCGCAGGTCGATGTTGATCTCGCGGTCCCAATTGTCCATGCGGACTTTCTCCGCAGGGTGCATCTTGCCGAAAATGCCGGCGGCATTGACCAAGCCGGTGATCGGGCCATGGCTGGATTCGATCGCCGCGACGCCGCCGGCGACCGCGCTCTCGCTTGCGACGTCGAACGGTTCCGTCCATAGCACCGCGCGCGACCGCGGAACTGGTTCGGGTTGGATGTCGACCACCACCACGGTACGGCCCTGGTCGGCGAGCAGTGTAGCGGTCGCGGCACCGATGCCGCGACAGCCGCCGGTGACCAGGATCACGCCGTCACCGCTCATCGCGGCACCCCCAGTTCGGCGCGCAGCATCCGCTTCAACACCTTGCCGGACGGATTTCGCGGCAGGCTGTCGCGGGTCACAAGTTCCCTGGGCACCTTGAACCGGGCCAATCGCGACCGGCAATGGGTCGCGAGCGAGGCAAGGTCGAGCGCCGCATTCTCGGCGAGCACGACGACCGCGACTGCCTTCTTCCCCCAGCGTTCGTCGGGCATGCCGATGACCGCCACTTCGCGCACACAGGACATCTCGTAGATCACGCGTTCCTCTCGAAAAAACTGCAACCCGCGGGAAGCTCGATGCGGAATGCCTCCAGCGACCCCTGCAGCCGACGAATGCCAGCTTGATCCGGGCACTACGGCCGATCTAGAGTTGCCGGGCACAATCAATAGCCCGTGGCTCAAAGACAGGCCAGGGTAACACGTCTTGGGAGGGATGTTCGATGAGCGGAGTCATTTCACGTCGCACGGTGCTGGCCGGCGGCGCCGTCGGCCTGCTGGCAGCGCCCTGGGTAGCAAGGGCACAGGCCAACACGCTGCACATCGGGATGCAGAGCATCCTGTCAGGGCCGATCGCGCTGCTTGGCACCTCCTCGCGCAACGCTCTGCTGCTGGAACAGGAGCGCATCAACGCGTCGGGCGGTTTCCTCGGCCGGCCGATCGAATTCGTCTTCCGCGACTCCAAGGGCCAACCGCAGGAGGCGGCCCGGGTGGCGCGCGAGCTGGTCAACAGCACCGGTTGTGAGCTGCTGGTCGATGCCGAGGCGTCGTCGGCGTCCTTCGCGGTCCAGGAGGTGGTGCGCGACCTCGGCAAGGTCGTCTGCATCCACAGCAACAGCGAGACCTCGTCGCTGACGGCCGACCCCAAGATCCGTGCTCCCACCGCTTTCCGCGTCGCCCGCCAGGGCGTCCACGACGCCGTCGCCGGCAGCATTCATCTCTCCGCCTACGCCGACGCCAAGAAGCTGAACAAGTGGGCGACCTGCTCGCCCGATTATGCCTATGGGCGGGACACCACCGCCCAATATGTGAAGTTCTTCAAGCAGTTCAAGCCGGATCTCGAGGTCGTCACGGAGGCCTGGCCCAAGCTCGGGCAACCGGACTTCACTGAGGTCATCACCAAGCTGATCCAGGCCAAGCCGCAGGCGCTGTTCACGCTTCTCTACGCCGGCGATCTTTCGGCCTTCGTCAACCAGGGCAACGTCTATGCGCTATTCACGCAGATGACGGTGGCGACGCCCAATGTGGACTACCCCGTGCTCGCCGCCATCAAGAATCTGCCAGCCGGCATTCAGTCGGCCACCCGCTATCTCGAAACCTTTCCCGATACGCCGGCCAACAAGGCGTGGGGCCAGGCTTACTTCAAGAAATATAACGAGCGGCCGACGAACTGGTCCTGGCAAAATGCCGTGGCGATGCAATTCTACGAGGCCGCCATCAAGAAGACCAACTCGCTCGACGCCAAGACCTTGGCCGACGCGCTGACGGGCATGAAGATCGACACGCCGTTCGGCGTCGATGGCACCATCACCATGCGCGACGATCACACGACCATCGGCTATGCCATCGGCTGGGGCCAGACCACGCCGAAGGAGCCATACATCATCGATGTCAAGCCCGCCGATTGGGGCAAGATCCTCGAGCTCGAGACGGAGTGGAAGAAGCAGCAGAACTACATCTGAGTTCAGATGGACCTCGTCGCGCTCAGTGGCTGCCTTACGACGCCCGCCTGCGTGGTCACCCAGGCCACCAGCGGGCTGATCGTCGGCATGCTGCTGTTCCTGGTCGCGGCGGGCGTGACGCTGATTTTCGGCGTGTTGAAGATCGTGAACTTCGCTCACGGCACCTTCTACATGCTGGGCGGCTACATTGCCTACACCGCGCTCGGCATCACCGACAGCTATGCGCTTGCGGTATTGTCCGGCGCGCTCGCCATGGCGTTGTTCGGCGCGCTGTTCGAGCGTGCCCTGATCAGTCGTGTCTACGGCTCCAATGTGCTGATGCAACTCCTGATCTGCTACGCCGTGGTGCTGATCTTTGACGACGTCGTGAAGATCGTCTGGGGACCCGAGTTCCACGCCATGGGAATGCCGGCGGCGTTCCAGGTGCCGCCACTCTTCATCGCCGGCGGTGTAGTGCCGCCTTTCTATGCCGTGCTGATCGGAATAGCGGCCCTGATCGCGATCGTGCTTGGTCTTGGCCTCTCGATGACGCGGCTGGGCAAGACGGTACGCGCCGCAGCGGTCAACCCGCAAATGGTCTCGGCGCTTGGGGTCAACACCACGGCGCTGTTCGCCATCGTCTTTGCCGTCGGCGGCGGGCTCGCAGGCTTGGCCGGCGCACTCGCAGCCCCGGTGCGATCGCTGTCGCCGGGCATGGGCTTCTCGATCCTGATCGAAAGCTTCATCGTGACCGTGATCGGCGGCATGGGTTCGATCGGAGGAGCGCTGGTCGCGGCGCTGTTGATCGGAATGGTCCGCGGCTTCGGCACGATCGGCTTTCCCAGCTTCACCGACGGGCTGATCTATATCGTGATGATCGGCATATTGCTCCTGCGCCCGCAGGGCCTGTTCGGTCGCCGGGCATGAAAAGCCAGTCCGCCCTGCGTGATATGGCGATCGCCGCCGTCGGGCTGATCGTCGTGCTGGCAATACCGTTGCTGCACCGCAGCCCGGCCTTCGAGGATTTCATCATCCGCCTGAGCGCGATGGCGCTGTTTGCGACGTCGCTCAACCTGCTGGTCGGAAATACCGGCATGGTCTCGTTCGGCCACGGCATGTTCTATGGCCTGGGCGCCTATGCTTTCGGATTGACCATGCAGCTGACCAGCCTGTCGCTGCCGGTCGCTGCCGTTCTCGCAGTGCTGCTCACGGGCTTTGCGGCGCTCTGCGTCGGTGCGATCTGCGTGCGTCTCAGCACCGACTACTTCGCGTTCATCACGCTGGCGGTGCAGATGCTGTTCTTCAGTGTCATTATCTCCTGGCAAAGCCTGACCGGCGGGGACCAGGGCCTGCGCGGGGGCATACCGCGTCGCGAGATATTTGGCTTCGAACTCGCCTCGCAGCTTCACCTCTACCAATTTTGCGCCATTGTCGCGGTGCTCGGTCTGCTGATGCTTCGCCACATCACGGTCAGTCCGTTCGGCCAAACGCTGCGCATGATCCGCGACAACGAAACCCGGGCGAGCTTTCTGGGCGTCGTGCTCTGGCGCGCCCGGCTCTGGGCCTTCACCATCGCCGGCGCCTTCGCGGGCCTCGGTGGCGTGCTGGCGGCACTGTTCGTCTCCGGCGCCTATCCGGAACTGGCCGATTGGCCGAATTCGGGCCAGGCCATCTTTGCCGTCATGCTGGGCGGCATCAACAGCTTCCTCGGACCCGTGCTGGGGGCGATGATCCTGCTGGCGCTGAACGATGTGGTCACACGTTTCACCGAATATCACGGCCTGGTCCTCGGGATCGTGATTCTCGGTTTCGCGCTCGGCCTTCGCCGCGGCGTGCTCGATTTTCTCCGACTGGCGTGGCCCGGGCGGTTGTCATGAAGCTCGAGATCAAGAATCTGACCAAGGCGTTCGGCGGCGTCCGGGCCATCAACGACGTTTCGCTCGACTTTCCGTCGCAGTCGCTTTCCGCCATCATCGGCCCGAACGGCGCGGGCAAGAGCACCTTTTTCAACCTGATCAGCGGTGCGTTCCCCGCCGATGCCGGCCAGGTATTGCTCGACGGCGAGGATGTCCTTCATCTATCGAGGGCCGAACGGATGCGCCGGGGTATCGGACGCGCCTTTCAGGTGGCGAGCTGCTTTCCGACCATGACGGTGATCGAGAATTTGATGGCTGCCGTGACCGCCCATGACGGCCAATGGGCCAATCTCGCGTCCCGCTTTCCGCCGTCCGGCGTGCGTGCACGTGCGGAGGAGGTGATGTCTCTGGCGGGCCTGACACACGTCGCGAATGTCGAGGCGGCGATCCTCTCGCACGGTGACCAGAAGCTGCTCGACATCGCCATTGCGCTTGCCCTCGAGCCCAAGGTGCTGCTGCTCGATGAGCCAACGGCCGGCATGGGCCCGGACGAGCGCTGGCGCATGATCGAACGCGTGCGGAATCTCTGGGGGCAGCGCCAGCTCACGCTGGTGTTCATCGAGCATGATATGGATATCGTCTTCAAGGTTGCGAGCACCATTCGCGTATTGTGCTACGGCCGCGTTCTTGCAGAAGGCACACCAGAGGAAATTCGCAACAATCAGGCGGTAATTGATGCCTATCTCGGCACGGAGGAACACGGGAAATGACCGATCTCCTGCGCGCCGAACGGTTGAACGCGTTTTATGGCGCGAGCCAGATCCTGTTCGACGTCGATCTCACGCTGCAGGAAAGTCGCACCCTGGCGCTGCTCGGCCGCAACGGCGCCGGCAAATCCACGACCATGAAGACGCTTGCCGGCATACTCCCCGCCAAAAGCGGCCGAATCCTTTTCGCCGGGCGCGACATCACCCACGCGCCACCGCATGCGCGGGCCCGGCTCGGGCTTGCATATGTTCCGGAAGACCGCCAGGTGTTTCCGGAGCACAGTGTCGAGGACAACCTGCTGATCGCGGCCAAGAACGGCTTCGATGGCAGGCGAAACTGGACCCTGCCGCGTATCTGGGAATCGTTTCCGCTGCTGGCAAATCTGCGTTCCCGTCAGGCGGGCCGCCTTTCCGGGGGCGAGCAGCAGCTGCTGGTGATCGCGCGCGCGTTGATGGGCAATCCGCTGGTCTTGCTGCTCGACGAACCGAGCGAAGGATTGGCCCCGATTGTCGTCACCACCATCGGCAAGATCTTGCGGGAACTTGGCGCGAGCGGCGCCACCATCCTGCTTGCCGAGCAAAACATGCATTTCTGCCTGCGCATCGCCCAGGAGGCCGTGGTGATCGACAAGGGAAACGTGGTCCATCGTCAGGATACGGCGGGCCTCGCCGCGAATGAAGATATCCGTCGCCGCTACCTGGCCATGTAGGAAGCTCAGTCAGCGTAGAAATCAACGATGCGTTGCATACTCTATCGGGAATAACGGGGGATCTCGGTGTCGCGATGGTTGCGTAGGGTGGCGCTGCCCGGGCTCATCGTGTCGAGCTTTCCCGGGGCGGCCCTGGCTCAATCCGGTCCCGAGGCCGACGGGGCGCCGCCCTTCAATTCCGGGACGACACTGCCGCCGGTGACGGTCGAGGCGCCGCACCCCAAGCCTCATTCGTCGTCGAGACGGGAAGCGCGTGCGCCACCGCGATCGTCTTCACGAACCGTCTCGGCCACTCCACCCGTGCCGGCGGCAACCGCGCCATCAGGCGCTCCAAACGTCGGCTCCGGGCCGGGCGGCGCGCCGCAAATGGCCAGCCAGACCATCGTGAGCGGCGAGGAGCTCAATGCCCGTCCGGTGACCCGGCCCGGCGAGGTGCTGGAGGCCACGCCCGGGCTGATCGTCACTCAGCACAGCGGCGAAGGCAAAGCCAACCAGTATTTCCTGCGCGGCTACAATCTGGATCACGGCACCGACATGGCGATCTGGGTGGACGACGTGCCGGTCAACATGCGCACCCACGCGCATGGCCAGGGCTATGCCGACCTCAACTGGCTGATGCCGGAAACCATCAATTCGCTCGATATCCGCAAAGGGCCGTACTTTGCCGATGAGGGCGACTTCGCTTCGGCCGGAAGCCTTCACATCGGGCTGATCGACAGCGTGCCGAAGGCGATCGCACAGGTCACGGCTGGAGGTTTTGGCTATCGCAGATTGTTCGGGATGGATTCGGTCCGGCTGGGCGAGGGGACGCTGCTGGCGGCGGGAGAGGTCGGAACGTATGACGGCCCGTGGGTGAACCCCGATGACATGCGCAAGGTGAACGGGTTGGTCCGCTACACCCAGGGCACCGCCTTCGACGGGTTCTCGATCACCGGCATGGCCTACTCGAACCAATGGAATTCGACCGATCAGGTGCCACAGCGGGCCATCACGTCAGGACAGATCGGGCGCTTTGGCTCGGAAAATCCAACCGACGGTGGCAACGCCAGCCGGTTTGCGCTTTCCGGCCGCATCGCCGGAAGCGACGAGACCGGATCGTGGAAGGCCAACGCCTTCGTCGTCAAAAGCGACCTCAACCTGTTCAACGACTTCACCTATTTTCTGAGCAACCCAGTGCTCGGCGATCAATTCCACCAGCATGACGGGCGGGTCATGGCCGGGGCCAACGCGTCGCGCACGCTGGACGGCTCGCTTGCCGGCCTGCCGATGCAGACCGTTATCGGGATGCAGACCCGGTACGATGACATCGATCTGGGATTGACCGACACGTTTCGACGCAGCTTCCTCAGCAACATCCGCAGCGACAGGGTTGGCGAAGCCAGCATCGGCATTTACGCCCAGAACACCGTCGCATGGACGAACTGGCTACGGACGACGCTTGGCTGGCGGGGCGATTACTATCAGGCCCACGTCGATTCCATTTTCGATTCCGCTAATTCGGGTGCCGTGAGCGCCGGGATCGGCAGTCCCAAATTCACCATGACAATAGGACCGTTCAACAAGACGGAATTCTTTGTCGGGGCAGGCTTCGGAATGCACAGCAACGATGCGCGTGGTGCGACCATCACCGAAGATCCGACCGATCCCGCGACCAAATTGACCGCGTCACCGCTGCTGGTCCGAACCAGGGGCGCGGAAGTCGGCGTTCGGAGCCGGATCGTCCCGGGCCTCGATTCGTCGCTCAGCGCGTTCATGCTCGACCAGGATTCCGAGATCGTCTTCCAGGGCGATGCGGGCGATACCGTTGCGAGCCGGCCGAGCCGTCGTTACGGCGTGGAGTGGACCAATCGCTATCGCCCACGATCATGGATCGATCTGGATGCCGATCTCGCGGTCACCCACGCCCGGTTTGTCGGTTTCGACAGCGAGCAGGCGGCGACCTATGCTTCGCTTGCCGGATATCCTGAGGCCCAGATCGGCAACGCGCCCGGCAACTACATCCCCAACGCGCCGGCGATGATCGCTTCGGCTGGGATCACGCTCGGCGAGAAAACGGGCCCGTTCGGCACCTTGCGGTGGCGCTATCTCGGGTCGGCCCCGCTGACCGAGGACAACGCTTTCCGGTCCTGGGCGACAAGCACGGTCAATGGTCGCATCGGGTACCGCTACGACAATGGATGGCGGATCCAGCTCGACGTCCTGAATTTGCTGAATACCAAGGCCAATCAGATCACCTATGCCTATGGATCGTTGATCAGGTCGGACAGCCTGTACCATCTCTGCTATCCCGTTCAGACGGCGCCGGCGGCCGTTTGTCAGAATGGCGTCATGGACTACATCCTTCATCCGGTCGAGCCGCTGACCATCAGGGTTACCCTTGCCGGCACCTTTTGAGCGCCCCCCTGATGCAGAATGCCAATGTGATCAGCGCGCTAGTGACTGGACTTAAAGTCCGGAAGGGCTGCGGACGGGCTTCACCCTGCAGTCCGGCGTGCCACTTTGACCGGGGGAGCCTGCTGGCAGCACCGGCCCAAGTGATTGCAATTTTTGCATCCAAGATCCGCTTAAACGGCCACGATTCCGTGATATAAATTCCGCTCGCAAGGTATTCGCGTGGGGACAAAATCACATAGGGAGGGCGACATGCTGCTGCGTTGTACGAAATTCCTTTGTTCATTGGCGATGGCGGGGCTTCTGACGACCGCGAGTGCATTGGCAGGGGAGCCCCCCAAAGAGATGAAGCTTTATGTCTTCACCTCGGGTGCGCTGAACCTCGACAAGTCGATCATCCAGAATGGTTCCAGCGGCAAGGTTCAGATTCCAGTCGGGTTCTTCCTGATCCGTCATCCGAAGGGCGACGTGCTGTTCGACTGCGGCAACAACGACAAGATCATAACCAACCCCGATTATTGGGGGCCATTCGTCAAGGCGCTCGATCCCGGACGCTCTCCGGACATCGCCATCGACGCCCAGCTCAGCAAGATCAGCGTCAAGCCGTCCGACATCAAGTACGTGGTGCTCGGCCACTTCCATGTCGACCATGCCGGCAACATCGGCAAGTTCCTGGATTCCACCTTCGTCTATCAGCGCGATGAGATCAGGAATGCGTTCTGGCCGGCACCCGGCTACGCAACGTTCTTCATCAGCGACGACTTTGCCATGCTGCGCAACGGCGTCGGCGGCGGGATGCCCAGCAAGTACAAGACCATCGAGCTCGATGGCGACCTTGATCTGTTCGGTGACAACAGCATCTACATCCACCGCAGCGTGTCGCACACGCCGGGCAGCCAGATCATGGTCGTGCGCCTGCCAAAGACCGGCACGACCGTGCTCACCAGCGATGCGATCTATCTGCAGGAGAATCTCGACAAGAACATCCTGCCGAGCATCGGCAGCGTCTATGATCCGGTCGGCATGCTCGATAGCTATGCCTGGGTGAAGCGGGTGCACGACAGCGAGGGCGGCGACATCATCTACGCCCATGATCCAGACACCTTCAAAGCCCACAAGCACTCGCCCGAATATTACGAGTGATCGAACGCGGATCGTCGGCTTGACATTCCCGGGCGCTGCGCCCGGGAATTCCTGGCGGCGTCTGCGCGCGTCTTGGCATCCGGGTTGTGTAGGCTGATGTCGTCGATTGTACTGGCACAGAATGTCACTAAATGGTACGGGCCGCGCCGCGCCGTGACCGACGTCTGCTTCAGGATCGAACCGGGCGAGATCGTGGGACTGCTCGGGCCCAACGGTTCGGGCAAGAGCACCATCTTCCGCATGCTGACCGGCTATCTGGTGCCAACCTCGGGCCGTATCGAGGTAGCCGGTCACGACGTCATCACGGATTCGCTCGCGGTTCGCCGCGTGATCAGCTACGTCCCCGAAGACGCGCCGCTTTATGATCACATGCGGGTCGGCGAGTTTCTGCATTTCATGGCCAGCCTGAAGGGATTGCGTGGATCCGCCGCAACCAGCGCGGTGAATGCGGCGGCCGAGAGACTCGAACTCACCGGCGTGATCCGGCTGCTGACCGGCAAGCTCTCGCGCGGCTTCCGGCAGCGCGTCTCGATCGCCCAGGCTCTGCTGGGCAATCCGCAGATATTGGTGCTGGATGAGCCCACCAGCGGGCTCGATCCACACCAGGTCATTGCCGTTCGCAATCTCATCGAGTCGCTGGCGGGCAGCTGCACCGTGCTGATCGCCTCTCACATCCTTCCCGAAATCGAAAGGATCGCCTCCCGGGTCATGATCCTGCTCGATGGCAGGCTTCTGACCGCCGATGCGTTGAAGGAGAGGAGGGCGGGAGCCACCCTGCGGATGGCCACAGCCGCCCCGGAAGCGACCGTTCGGCAAGTCGTCCTGGGCATTCCCGGCGTGCGCGGCATCGCCGTCGAACCGGCCGCTGGCGCGTCGGCGGTGCGGTACCTGGTCGATGTCGAACCGCGCCCATCGATTGCCGCCGACGTGGTTGCAACCCTGGTCCGCGCCGGTGTCGCCGTTTCCGAACTGTCCGAGGTCCGGCCGGACCTCGAGGCGGTGTTTCTCGACCTCACGCGGCCGCGGTCGAGAGCTGCCGCATGAGAAGCTTTGCGATCCTTTTGGGCAAGGAGGAAATGGCGCTGTTTTCCTCCCCGATCGCCTACGCCGTGATGACCGTGTTTCTGCTCGTCATGGGCTACAGCTTCACGCTTACCTTGTTCATCAGTCACCAGCCCAGCATGGTCCACGTCTTCTTCCAGATGTTCGTGCTTTTCATGTTGACCGTGCCGCTGATCACCATGCGCCTGCTGGCCGAGGAGAAGAAGCTGCGGACCATGGAGGTGCTGCTCACCGCGCCGGTGTCCGAGGTCGCGATCGTGCTGGCGAAGTATGTGGCGAGCATGAGCCTGATCGTGATCCTGCTGCTATTGTCGGGCTGCTACGCCGCGGCGCTGGCTTGGTTCGGCGATCCGGATTTCGGACCGATCTACAGCGGCTATCTCGGCCTGCTGCTGTTTGGTTCGGCTTTGGTGAGCACCGGCCTGCTGGCCTCGGCGCTCACGGCAAACCAGGTGATCGCGGCGCTGATCTCGCTCAGCGTCTTCCTGCTGCTGTGGATTATCGACAATTTCGGCTGGCTGCTGCCCAATCCCGCGGACACGCTGGTGGTGAACCTGTCGCTCGCCGTGCATTTCCGTCCTTTCGCGACCGGCTCGATCTATCTTTCCGACGTCGGCTTCTTCCTCAGCGTCACCCTGCTGACGCTGCTGTTGACCGTACGGGCACTGGGCCGGCGCTAGGAGAGGGGTGGATGCCGCGACTTACCCGAACCGATCTGGTCGTCGCCGCGCTGATCGCCGGCGCGGTGCTGTTCGGAGCGCTCGGCTTCGCCGCATTCGACGGCAGGGTCGCCAACAGCCTGTTGTTCGCGGCCTGGTTGATGACGCTGCTGGCGCTGTTCGCGCTTGCCGTCCGCCTGCCGTTGCGTGGCCGCGGATCCCGCTGGACGGCCTGGGGCGCCAACGTGCTGATCGTCTGCGGCGCCATCGCGGTGGCGGTAGCGGCCAACATCGCGCTGTATCGCCATGACGTGCATTTCGACGCCACCCGGGAAGGTCTGAACACGCCGCCGCAGCAGCTCATCGATGTCGTCGACGAACTGCGTTCCCCGCTCGCGCTGACCTACTTCTACAACGCCGGCGATGCCAACGCGTTCGCCACCCGCGACATGATCGAGATCGCGGCACGCAATCATCCACTATTGCAGTTCCGCGCCATCGACCTCGACAAGGAGCCGGGGCTGGCGCGCGACCTCGGAGTACATTCCTACAACACGGCGGTGCTGCAGTTTGGTGATCGCAAGGTGCTGGTGGAGAACCTCGCCGACGCCGCGCGACTCGGCTATGCCGCGCTTCGTGTCCTGCGGCAGCAAGAGCAGACGATCTGCTTTGTCAGCGGCCATGGCGAGACCTTCCGCCCCGTGCCGGGCCACTACCATTTCAGCCACGTCGAGACGCTGCGAGGACATGAAACGCCCGGCGCCGACGACGTGCTGGTCGCCGAGCCGGAGCGGCTCGACCGTCTGCAACTGGCGCTTGCCGAAATCGGCTTCGAGATGCGTCCCCTGGTGACGGCGACAGCGAGCGCCATTCCCGCCGATTGCCGCGTGGTCGCCGAGGTCGGTCCACGGGTGGCGCTGACGGCGGACGAAGCGGACATGCTGGCCGCCTATCTGAGGGGTGGCGGCCGGCTGATGTTGTCGATCGACCCCCAGTTTCCGCTCGAGGCCGAGCTGAAGGAACGGCTGCTCGCGCCGCTCGGCCTGTCGAGCGAAGCCGCCATCATCATCGACCCGCTGAACCATTTCCGCACCGCCGCGGACAAGGTGGCGGTGCCCTATTATCCTGCCCATCCGATCACGGCACGGCTGGCGCTCACCGTGTTTGCCCAGTCCAGGCCGATCCGCATCGGCCAGACGCCGCCGATGGTGAAGGCCGACATCCTCGCCGCCAGCAGCCAGGACAGCTACCTGATGCCGCCGTCGGCCGCCGGCGGCATCACGGTTGCGGCCGGCAATCCCGCGGAGGCCGAGCGCGGCGCTCATGCCATCGCGGTGGCGCTCGAAGGTGCCTTTCCGGGAGCCGCGTCGGACCAGCACTTCCGGCTCGTGATATCGGGTACGAGCAAATTCGCGACCAACGAATATTTCTCCTATGTCTCCGATGGCGCGCTGTCGGTCGCCATCATGCGCTGGCTGGCCGATGACGAGACGGCGCCGAATCTCGCGCCGCGAACCTACAGCCTGCCCGAAATCGTGCTGACCAGCGCTCAGATGCGCAACACCTTCATCGTGCTCGAGATCTTGTTGCCGCTCACGACCGCTTTGTTCGGTATCGCGATGTATTGGAGACGGCGTTGACCGGCGCGCCTTCGCCCGCGGCGGCGCGATGGAAGATGCCATTTGCCATCGCCGTGCTGCTTGCGCTTCTGCTCGCGCTGACGCTCACCGGCCAATGGCCCGGAATCCACGAGAAACTCGCGCCTTCGCACAAGGGCCTGCTTGCCGTTGCTCCCGGCGAGATCGCGCGCATCGGCCTTCGCGCCGGTTCCGACAGCGTTGCCTTGAGCCGTGAGGGCGCTGGCTGGAAACTCGACGGCATGGACGGCCCGGCCTCGACCGAGCTCGCCTCGCATGTCGAGATGGCCCTGAAATTCCTTCGGGTCAGCGAGCCGTCGCGGGAGATGCAACCGAGCGAATTGGCTGCCGACAGCTTCGCGCCGTTCGGCCTCGATCCGCCCGCCGAAGTCGCGGTGCTGCAAACCCGATCCGCGGTCGCGGCGACGGTGAATTTCGGAACCGCGAACCCCGCCGGCACATCGCATTATGTCCGCCTTGGCGGCGCGCCCGGGGTGTATCTGATGCCGCGCCATGTCCGGGAAGAGTGGAGGCTGGTGTTCGACATGGCGCGCCGGCTGCAAACCAAGGCCGGCCCCGCCATGGCGGGCCGCGGCGCCGACCTGCTGTTGCCGGTTTCGATTGCGCAGGTATGGGCCGTCGAGATCGTCGCCGGAGGCAAACTCACGCGCTTCGAGCGCGACGTCCAGGGCACCTGGTTCCGGCATACGGGTCAGCATAGCCATGCCGCCGCCGGCGACGTTCACGTCGCCGATCCGGTCCAGGCGCCGATCATCGACGCCGCACTCCGGGCCTTTGATGCGACGGTGGCGGAAGCACGTGTCGGCCCCGGCGGCCCGCCGCAGCTGGCGCGGTATGGCCTTGCGTTACCGGGGCTGATCGCGATGTTCTACGCCCGCGACAGCTCCGCACCGCTCGCCCGGCTCGAATTCGGCGCGCCAGCCGATCGGCTCGACCGCTATGCGCGGCTGGCGCCGGATGGCGTCGTCGTTACGGTCGCTGAGTTCGAGCCACGACGGCTGACCGACCTTCTCAAGGCCGTCGGAGCCGGCTCGTGAGGTTTGCCCGCGCGGGGCTTGCGGTTCCCCTCGCACTTGTCGTCTCCCTTGCCGGCGTCGTCGTCGCGAAGGCGCACCAGGCCAATCTGTCCACGGCGCGGGTGATCCTGCATGCGGATCGCAGCATCAGCGTGGAGGTCGGATTGAAGGGCAGCGACGCTGATCGTCTGGCCCGCGCCGACATCTACGATCCGCAGCACGACAGGGTCGATGCGTCGCGGCTGGCGGCGTCGGGTGCGCCCCTCATCGCCTATGTCGGCGCGCATATCGCGCTTTTTGGCGCCGACGGCAAGGCCTGCACCGCCGCTGCCGCCGAGCTCGTGCCGGATGGGGATGGCGTGCTCTACCGCAACCATTTTTCGTGCCGGGACGTCGATGGCGATATTGTCTACCGCTCGACCGTGCTCACCGATATCGATTCCGCGGCGCGCCAGGTGGTGCTGATCGGGGAGGGCGACGACGCACCCCAGGCGCTGCTCGACGCCACCAACACCACCGTGACGCTGTCGGCGCCGGCGCCGTCGCGGCTTTCGACGCTGCAGCGCTATCTCGTTACCGGCATCGAGCATATCTTCCTGGGTTACGACCACGTCGCATTCCTGATCGCTGTTGTGCTGTGGGCACGGCGGCTCATGCCGGTCATCAAGATCGTGACGGCCTTCACGATCGCGCATTCGATCACGCTCTCGCTTGCCGCGCTCGACATCGTCGTCATTCCCAGCAGGTTCGTCGAACCCGCCATCGCCGCCTCGATCGTCTTCGTCGCCATGGAGAATTTCTTCTCGCGCCAGGTCGATGGCCGCTGGCGGGTGACCTTCGCATTCGGCCTCGTGCACGGCTTCGGGTTCGCGGGCGCGCTGCGGGAGATCGGCCTGCCGACCAACGCGGTTGCGACGGCGCTGGCGGCCTTCAACATCGGCGTCGAAATCGGCCAGGTGGCGATCGTCGCCATCGTCGTTCCCGTACTGATGGTGATCGACCGGCTGATGGCGGCCGATCATGCCAAGCCGGCGCGCGCGGCGGCCCTGGTCTATGCGCTGTCGGCGCTGATCAGCCTGCTCGGCAGCTACTGGTTTCTCACCCGGGTGGTCGAGGCGTAGCCCAGCCGGCCTCGTCCGCCTTCATTGCTGCATGGCCCAGACGTTTCGACAGGTCGGCCGCGCAATCGCGCAGCGCCGCGGCGATCGGGCTTTCCCAGCGGCCGTCAAAGGACCCTTCCGGTCCCATCGCCGTGATGACGAGCGCGACGGTTCCGGCATGATCGAATACCGGCGCCGCAAAGGCGTTGACGCCAGGGAGAGGGTCGCCCAGCGCCCGGGCCAGGCCGCGGCTGTGGACTTCCGCCAAATGTGCCGCCAGTCTGGATCCCTTCAGTGGCCGCCGGGGAGAATAGCCGACGCCGTGGCGGTCGAGGCCGCTGTCGAGCGCCGCCTTGATGACCTTGGGCGGCAGGAACGCGGCAAAGGCACGGCCGGTCGCGGTCTCCAGCAACGCCATCACCGAGCCCACGCGCATGACGATGTGGATGGGATAGCCGGGCTCCTCCAGCCGAACCACCGTCGGCCCATGCGTGCCCCACACCGAGAGCGACACCGCGTGCTCGATGGCGGAAGCAAGCGCAGCGACCCTCGGCGTCGCGATCCGCACGGCCGAGAGCCGACGCAGACTGATCAGCCCGAGTTCGAGGGCGAGTGCCCCGATCTCGTAGTGGCCCGTCGTCTCATCCTGCTCGATCAATCCGATGCGGGAGAAGCTCACGAGATAGGGGTGCGCCTTGGCGGGCGGCATGCCGGCGGCGCGGGCGAGGTCGCGCAGCATCATCGGCTCGCGGCTGCGCGCGAGCGCGCGGAGCAGTTCGCCACCCACCTCGATCGACTGGATGCCGCGGCTCATGCAGGGCTCTGCTCCGCCGCTTTCCCGGCCAGGTGCCGTCCGGCGATGTAGCCGAAGGTCAAGGCAGGTCCCAGCGTGATGCCGGCGCCCGGATAGTTGCCGCCCATGATGCTCGCCATGTCGTTGCCGGCGGCGTAGAGACCGGGAATGACCTGTCCGCTTGCATCGAGCGCACGGGCGTGGGCATCGGTGACGATGCCGGCATAGGTGCCGAGATCGCCGATCACCAGCTTGATGGCATAGAAGGGTCCTTGCACGATCGGTGCAAGACAGGGATTGGGGCCGTGCAGCGCGTCGCCCTGATAGCGGTTATAGGCGCGCGTGCCCTTGCCGAACTCGGGGTCGCGGCCTTCGGCGGCCGTCGCGTTGAACCGCGCCACGGTCGCGGTCAACCCGCCGGCGTCAACGCCGGCCTTGCTCGCCAGCTCCTCCAGTGTCGCGCCGCGCAGGAGGTAGCCCGAGCGCAAATGATGGCGCAGCGGCATCGGAAAGGGCGGCACGCAGCCCAACCCGTATTTGCGCAGGCTGGTATGGTCACAGATCAGGAAGGCGGCGATCTCCTGGTCCGGCTTGGCCACCTTGATCATGGCCTGGACGAAGTCGTGATAGGAATTGCCCTCATTGGCAAACCGCCTGCCATCACGCGTCACGGCTATCACGCCCGGCTTGGCACGGTCGATGAAATGCGGCATCACCCCGCGCGAGCCGTCCTTGCGGGTCGTCCGCGAGACCGGGACCCAGGCCGCCGCATTCGGCAGGCGGTCCTCGACCCGCCCGCCGGCCGACTCCGCAAGCCTCAATCCATCGCCCGTATTGCCCTCCGGTCCCGGCGAGAAATGCTCGGCGCCAGTAGGCGCGTGCGGAAACATCGCCTTGCGCCGCGCCACGTCATGCGGAAATCCGCCGCAGGCCAGCACCACGCCGCGTCGGGCGCGGACGCTGATCCGGCGGCCCTCGCGCATCACGATGGCGCCCCGCACTGCGTCGTTTTCGACAATGAGTTCCTGTACCGGGGCGGACAGCCAGAGCGGAATCTTCAGGTCGAGCGCGGATTTCGCCAGCCGTCCCGCCAATGCATTGCCGTTGGTCAAGGTCATGCCGCGGCCGAACCGAACCACATCCTTCAGATGTCGCGACAGGCGTCTGGCCACGTAGACCGCCGAGGTCGGCGATTTCGTCGCGCGCATGAAATGGATGATTTCCTTGCCTGAGCCGAGCATCATGCCGAATACGGTGAGTTCGGGCAAAGGTGCGCCGAGATGCTTGATGTGCTCGCCGAGCTCGCGCCCGTCGAAGGGTCGGGTGACCATCGAGCGGCCACCCTGCGCGCCGCCCGGCGCCTCCGCATGGTAGTCGGGAAACACCAGCGGCATGTCGAAGCGCAGGGCCGTCTGCGTCGTGAAGAAATCGACCGCCTCCGGACCGGCGGCGAGGAAGGCATCGACCCGCGACGCATCGAAATTGTTGCCGGCCTCGTGCCGCAGATAGCTGCGTGCGGCGTCCGCCGGCTCGTCGATGCCATAGGCGCGCGCCAGCGAGGTGCCGGGAATCCACAGCCAGCCGCCGGAGCGCGCGGTGGTGCCGCCGAAGCGCGGTTCCTTCTCGACGATCAGTACGTCGAGGCCGTGGTGCCGTGCGGTAATCGCGGCGGCCATGCCGGCACATCCCGACCCGGCCACCAGCACGTCGCATTCCCACGTGCTGCCCGCCTCTTCGTCGACCGCTGCCATCGCCGGTCTCACTTCTTCAGGAGCGGGCACTTCGATTCCGAAACCGGGCGGAACGCGTCCTCGCCTTTTACGGTCTTGACGATCTCTAGATAGTCCCAGGGCTCCTTCGACCGTTCCGGAGACTTGACCTTGGCGAGATACATGTCGCGGATCACGCGGCCGTCCTCGCGCAGCTTCGCCCCGTGCACGAAGCTGTCCTCGATCGGCAGCTCGCGCATCTTCGCCATGACCTTCTGCGGATCGTCGGTGCCGGCTGCCTTGATCGCCTTCAGGTAATGCAGCACCGAACCATAGACACCCGTGTGAATCATGGTGGGCATCACATGAACCCGGTCGAAGAACTTTTTCGACCAGCCGCGGGTTGCCTCGTCCATGTTCCAGTAGGAGGCGGTGGTCATGTAGGTGCCCTGCGCCCCCTTCAACCCGACGGCATGCACATCGGTATCGAACATCAGCAGTCCCACCAGCTTCTGTCCGCCCTGCGCCAGGCCGAACTCGCCCGACTGCTTCAGTGCATTGTCGGTGTCCTGGCCGGCGTTGGCGAAAGCGACCACGTCGGCCTTGGATCCCTGCGCCTGCAGGACGAAGGAGGAGAAGTCCGCGGTGTTGGTGGGATGGCGGACGCTGCCGACCACCTTGCCGCCGAGCTTGCCGATGAACTCGGTGGCGTCGTGTTCGAGCTGGTGACCGAACGCGTAGTCGGCGGTGACGAAGAACCAGGATTTGCCGCCCTCGTTCATGACCGCCGAGGTCGTCACCTTGGACAGGGCGTAGGTGTCGTAGGAGAAATGCACGGTGTTCGGGCTGCACAGCTCGTTGGTCAGCGAACTCGCGCCCGGACCCGACAGCAGCGCGATCCGGTTGCGCTCGCGGGCCAGGTTGTGGATGGCGATCGCGATCCCCGAATTGGGCACGTCGGCGATGGCGTCGACCTTGCCCCTGTCGAACCATTCACGCGCGATCTGCACTCCGACATCGGTCTTCATCTGGTGGTCGGCGCTGATGATTTCGATCGGCTTGCCGAGCACGGTCGGGCCGAATTCCTCCACCGCCATCCGGGCCGCTTCGACCGAACCGGGACCGGAATTGTCGCGGCCCCAGCTCGACAGATCGGTGAGCACGCCGATCCGCACCACGTCGTCGGAAATCTGCGCGCTTGCAACGGAGGTCGTCGCGGCCAGAAGCATGCCGGCCAGCAGGTGTCGTCTCATGGGCTTTCCTCCCCGTCGATCCTACCCGCTCTGATGGCGGGATATTGGAAACGAATTAGGAATTAACAAATCAATCTGTCAATAGCGAAATGCCGCCATCGTCTCCCGTTACCGTCATTGCGAGCGGAGCGAAGCAATCCATCTTGCCGCGGGCGGTGATATGGATTGCTTCGTCGCTTCGCTCCTCGCAATGACGGCCTACCGTAAGCGGTCCTCACGCGGCCTTGCGCTTGGCCAACACCATGTGCCTGGGCGGGATGCGCCGCGCATGGGCGGAGGCGCGGGTTTTGCCGGCGCTGCCGTGGGCGGCCATCGGGTGATGGGCTTGCCGATGTCGCTTCGCTCCGCCTCTCGCCGAGACGCGCGCAGCCGTATGCTGGGCCAACTGCGTGGGCTGGGCCCGACGCGCCGGGGCGGCAGGCAACAGCAGCGCGAACGATTTTTCCGGGATCGCGAACACGCTCGCGGCTGGCACGGGCAGGGTGGCCGCGGTGGGAACGCCTGCGAGCCCCGGCGCCTGGCTATGCCAGCGCGGCAGGAGTTGCCCGCTGCCGCCGGCAAAGTCGGAAAGTGAGGGAGCGGGAAGCGGCGTCGCCTCGGCAAAGACGAAAGCCGGGATCTTCGGCCAATGGACGATCGCCACGGTTTCCGATGGCGGATGTAGCAGCCATTCCTGCGGCTCCGTCGGCGTCGCGGGACGATCGGGCGTCGCCGCCACGACATGGACGATATGGTAACCGCGCGCCTTGAGTTCGTGCAGAATCCGCGGCAGCGCCGCGACCGTGCGCGCCTGGATGTCGTGCAGCAGCAGGATGCCGCGTCCCTTCGCCTCGATCCGCTCCATGGCGAGATCGTAGACCCGCGCCGCGGAGATATGCCGCCAGTCGTCCGCGGGAAAATCAGCGCTCCAGACCTGGATGCCCTTCGAGGCGAGGTAATCCTCGACAGCTTCGGCGCGCAGCAGGCCGGGAATGCGGAAGAATGGACCTACGGCTGCCGGGTCGTTGCCGAGCGCGGCCTGCGCCGACGCGATGCCATCGTCGATTTCCTGCCTGGCGCGCTCGATCGGCATTCTGTTCATGCTGAGCGGGTGGGTCTGGCTATGGGTGCCGATGGTGTGGCCGGCATCGCGCAGCTTGCGAACGCCTTCCGGGAATGCCCGTGCCATCTGGCCGATCACGAAGAAATTCGCCTTCACGCATTGCGCGGCGAGAATGTCCAGGATCCGGTCGCTGTTGCGGGGCAGCGGCCCGTCATCGAACGACAGCACCACCTCGTGATCGCGCAGCGGCAGCGTTTCCGGATATTGCATGGTGCCGATCCGGGGATGCTGCCGTGGATCGACCACCAGGGTTCGCGAGGTCCCGATGGCGTCGGGGTGGCCGGGACAATCGGCAGCCAGCGCGGTCCGCGCGGCGATGCAGCCCACCAAAACACCGAGCGCGGCAGCCAAGGTCCGGACACCGATTTCAGTGCTCATGAATCACCAGCAATTCCCTCCAGGCTGTCATTAGTCGCCGCGGCATGAACGCTTTCTTAATCCGCGGATTTGGTCGGTGGTTTTACCGGCAGGCCGGCGCGGGCGGCAGGCCCGGCAGGGACCAGATGCACCACGCGATAATGGTGGTCCCTCAAATAGCGCAAGAAGGTTGGCAGCATGGCGGCGGTTCGCGCCTTGGAGTCATGGAAAAGAATGATTCCCTTGTGTGCGTTTTCCAGCCGGTCGGTGATCAGCTTGAGTTCCTGATTGGGTGTCATCGGGTCCCAGTCGCTGGCCCAGAGGTCGGCACCGAACACGACGATGCCGCGCGATTGCAGCAGTTCGAGCGTGGCCGGCGTGCTCTCGAAGCCGGGAAAGCGGAAGAATGGCGTGCTGGGGGTGGTGGTGGCGACGCCGTGCAGCGCCATCTCGTCCGCGGCGATGCCGCGATCGATCTGCTCGACCGCCTGCGACGGCGAAATCCGCGCCAGGCTGGGATGGCTCCAGGTGTGATGTCCGATGCTATGGCCCTCGGCGGCGATCCGGCGCAGCAGATCCGGATGTTCCGAGGCCGACCTGCCGATCACGAAGAAGGTCGCGCGCACGCACTCGCTCGACAGCGCCGCCAGCACACGCCGCGTGGTCGCTGGCCACGGCCCGTCATCGAAGGTCAGCACGACCTCGTGGTCGGCGAGCGGCAGGGTTTGCGGAAAGCTCTTCAGCCCGACCCGCGGGGTGGCGGCGGCGTCAACTTCGAGCACCCGTGCGGTCTTGAGCGCATCCGGATGCGGACAGCCCGGCGCCGCTGCCGCCGGGCATGCCGGCGCGGCAAACAGCACCGCTAAAGCGGCACCGACCAACTTCGAGATCCCGGCTAGTCGCCGCATGTTTTCCATTGCGCTTGGTGTTGCCCTGTGGGTAATGCGTCAAAGCGACACTCAGACGAGTTCAGCAGATCTGTCAAACCGGCGAGGCGCGGCATGGCCGAGGATATGGACGTTGCCGGACCGGCCGTCGTGCCGGCGCTCGACCGGCTTCCGATGCGCAACGAAGAGGGCGAGATCCGCCGCGAATTCGTCGAGCAGATCACCCGCGACATACGTGAAGCCAATGTCGATCTGCTGCGGGAAATCGTCGCTGAACTGCATGAGGCCGATCTCGGCGATCTGATCGAGGCGCTTGAACCCGAAGACCGTGTCAGCCTTGTGGAATTGACCGGCGAGGATTTTCATTTTTCAGCGCTCAACGAAGTGGACGACGCCGTCCGCGAGGAAATCCTCGAGGAACTGGAGCCGCAAACCGTCGCCGAAGGCGTTCGTGAGCTGGAATCCGATGATGCCGTTGCGCTGCTCGAAGGCCTCGACGAAGAGGAAAAGGAGGAGATCCTCGAGAAGCTGCCGCCCCAGGAGCGCGATGTCCTCGAGCGCAGCCTGCTCTATCCGGAAAACTCCGCCGGACGGCGGATGCAGACCGAATTCATCGCGGTGCCGCCCGACTGGACCGTGGGGCAGGCGATCGACTACATGCGCGACACGCCCGATCTGCCGGACCGGTTCTACGAGATCTACGCGGTCGATGAGCGGCGGAACTGGCAGGGCGCCATATCGCTGGACGCCCTGCTGCGCTCGCGGCGGCCGGTGTCGCTGAGCGATATCGTCGAGGAGGACCGCCGGCGCGTGTCGGTCCTGGACGACCAGGAAGAAGTGGCGCGCATGTTCGGCAAATACAACCTGGTCGCCGCCCCCGTCGTCGATACCACGAACCGTCTGGTCGGCGTCATCACCATCGACGATGTCGTCGACGTGATCGAGGAAGAGGCCGACGAGGACCTCAAGGCGCTGGGCGGCGTCACCAGTGACGAAGAGCTGTCCGATAGCGTCTGGACCATCGCCAGAGGACGTTTCAACTGGCTGCTGGTCAATCTTGCCACGGCCTTTCTCGCATCCTCGGTGCTTGGCCTGTTCGAAGGCGAATTGGAGAAGATGGTGGCGCTCGCGGTGCTGGCCCCGATCGTGGCGAGTCAGGGCGGCAATGCCGCGACCCAGACCATGACGGTTGCGGTTCGGGCGCTGGCGACCCGGGAACTCGGCGCGTCCAACGGCCTGCGCGTCGTAATGCGCGAATGCCTGGTCGGGCTGGTCAACGGTCTTGCCTTTGCCGTCATTACCGGGATCGCCGCGGTGGCCTGGTTCAAGATTCCCGGGCTCGGCATCGTGATCGGCCTCGCCATCATCTGCAACCTGCTGGCCGGCGCGCTCGGCGGTATCCTGATTCCGATGGCGCTGGAACGGGTGCGGGCCGATCCGGCGGTTGCGTCGGGTACCTTCGTGACCACCGTTACCGACGTGGTCGGCTTCTTCTCGTTTCTGGGCATCGCGACACTTTGGTTCGGCCTGAATTAGTTGGGCGCGGCATGGCTGCCATGATTTCGGCTTGCCCGCTGCGGAGCGAAGGAGGGTAAGCGAACCTTAACGCGCTTCGCCGAGGATGAGTGCAGGCGAGGGTGGACATGCGGTTGCGGCTGAAAGCGGACGGGCGGATCGTCGAATTGCGCGACGGGCGGGAGTTTCCGCTGGCCCCGGCGTCGCCTCTGGCTGCCCAGGCTCCCGCGGTGCGCGACTTGCGCCGCCGCGCGCAGCTGACCCAGCTCGAATTCGCCGCCCGGCTCGGCGTGCCGGTCGAGACCATCCGCAACTGGGAACAGGGCAAGCGCCTGCCGCGCGGCCCGGCGCGGGCGCTGCTGGCCGTGATCGCCCACGCCCCGGAAACGGTGTTTGCCGCCTTGGCCACCCAGCCTGCGCCGATCTGAGCGCACAACCTCAGTTACGTTGGCAGCGCGCGCCAAGCGGGACATAATGGCGCCGCGAGGTTCGAGAACCCAGTCATGCAGTTCGTCGAGGCCAATGGCGCGAGAATACCCGCGATCGGGCTCGGCACCTGGGAACTGCGCGGAAAGGCCTGCACGCGACTGGTCGAGCAGGCCTTGAGGTTGGGTTACCGCCATCTCGACACAGCCCAGGTCTATGAGAACGAGCGCGAGGTCGGCGACGGTCTGCGCGCATCCGGGGTGAGGCGCGACGAGGTGTTCGTGACCACCAAGGTCTGGACGACGCATTTCGCTCCGAACGATCTCGAGCGCTCGACCAGGGAAAGCTTGACCAAGCTTCATCTGTCCGAAGTCGATCTGCTGTTGCTGCATTGGCCGAACCCACGGGTGCCGTTGTCCGAGACGCTGGGAGCGCTGGCGCATGTGCGAAAGCTCGGACTGTGCCGGCACATCGGCGTCTCGAATTTCACAGTGGCCTTGATCGAGGAGGCGGTCGCGGAATGCCCGGAGCCGCTGGTGTGCGACCAGGTCGAGTACCATCCGTATCTCGACCAGACCAAAGTGCTCGCCGCCTGCGAGCACAACGGCCTGGCCGTCGTCGCCTATAGTCCGGTTGCCAAGGGCCGGATCAAGAACGACGAAACGCTTGCCCGCATCGGCCAGGCCCATGGCAAGAGCGCCGCACAGGTCTGTCTGCGCTGGCTGGTACAGCAGAATGTCTGTGCGATCCCGCGCACCTCCCGGATCGAGCGCCTGTCGGAAAATATCGATATTTTCGACTTTGCGCTGTCGGAGGCGGAAATGCGCCAGATTTTCCAGATGGGGAGCGCCAAGGGCCGGCTGACCGATTTCGGCTTCGCGCCGAAATGGGATTGACGGCGACCGTGGCCGTGCGGATACACCGCCGGCCATGCGCGTGGCCCAGCCCAAAAAGCAGCACCGGAAGGTGATATTGCGGGCTATGCTGGACGCGGGGCGCGCGCGACGTCGAAACCTGATCGAAGACGGTGAAACCAGCTGACTTCATAGACTCCGGCATGGCCGCGTCGGCGCTGGTCCACCTGGCGGCGCTGGCCGTGATCGTCGTGTTCGCCGAGGTGCACCCGTTCAGTTCGGTCACCGCCCAGCCCATCGCCGTCGATATCGTCGCGCCGGATGAGGTCAAGGCGGAACTCCGGCCGACCCAGACCGAGCCGTCGGAAGCGCCCGATCCGCCCGCGCCGGCGGCCGCTCCTGCTCCAACGCCGCAGGCGGCGATGGCGCCGCCCGCGCCGGCACCCCCACCAGCGGCCGCGCCCGAACCCGAGCCCCGCCAACAGGCCATGCAGCCGCCGCCATCACCGCAGCCCGCTGCACAGCCGTCCTATACGCCGGCACAGCCCGATCTCACGGTCAAGTATAACGTGGCCCTGGGGCTGCCGCAGAACCAGCCTGCCGACGGCTTCGATGCGGTCGCGACCCAAAAGGCCAATATCGGATCGGATCTGGTCGCGGCGTTTCGGCGCCATCTCAGGACCTGTTCGACATTGCCGGAATCGGTCGCCGCCTCCGACAAGGTCACCGTCAAGCTGCGCGTGGTGATGAGCCAGGACGGCAGGCTCGCGTCCGAGCCGATGCTGATCGAGGCCAGCGCCTCCGCCAAGGGGCCGCTCCTGATGCGCGGCGCGATCGCGGCGCTCAAGGCCTGCGAGCCCTATGCGATGCTGCCGGCGGACAAGTATCGCGAATGGAGAATGCTCGATCTCAGCTTCACCCCGCAGGATTTCACCGGCGCGTCCTGACGTCGGTTGCGGCCCTGTCTCACGGATGCACCCGCCATGACCCTCAAGCTTGTGATCGGCAACAAGAACTATTCGTCGTGGTCGATGCGGCCGTGGCTCGCATTGCGGGCGAACGACATCGCGTTCGAAGAAATCTTCATTCCGCTTTACACCAGTGAGGCCGACAAACAGCGGATTCTCGGCTTCAGCCGGGCGGGCAAGGTGCCGGTCCTGCTCGATGGCGACGTCACGGTGTGGGATTCGCTGGCCATTATCGAATACGCCGCCGAGCGGTCTCCAGCGGCCCGGTTGTGGCCGGAGGACCGCGCGAGCCGCGCCCATGCGCGCGCGGTCTCGGCCGAGATGCATTCCGGCTTTGCCGCGCTTCGCAACGAGTGCGGCATGAACCTTCATCGGCCGGTCGGCGCCATTGCCCTGTCAGCGGAGGCGCGCGCCGACATCGCCCGGGTGCAGCAGATCTGGATCGAATGCCGCGAGCGCTTTGGTCAGTCCGGTCCGTTCCTGTTCGGGGGTTTCAGCGGTGCCGATGCGATGTTCGCGCCGGTGGTGCACCGGTTTCGGACCTATGCCATCGAGGTGTCGGCCTCGGTGCGCGACTACATGGATGCGATGATGACGCTGCCGGCGTTTCGGCAATGGACCAGCGCGGCGCTGGCCGAAACCCTCGTGATCGAGAAATTCGAGACCGCCTGATCGAACACCGTTAACCTCTCGACATCTTGGCTTGACGTCGCGGCAGCTGATGGTCTGAATTCGAACCGTCTCACGGATCGGACGACAGGAGCGGTGATGGGTATTCTCGATTCACTGGAAAATTCACCGGCCTTGCGCAGTGCGCTCGGCCAGCTCGAAGGAGCCGTGCTGCCAGTGGTGCTGAGTGAGGTGCTCGGCAACGGCAGCCAGGGCGGGCTTTCCGCCATAGTCGCCAAGCTGCAGCAGGCCGGTTTTGGCGATCAGGTCAAATCCTGGATCGGAAACGGTCACAACCTGCCGATCACCGCGGAGCAGTTGCAGCAAGTGCTGGGCAGCGACACCGTCCGGCAGCTGGCGGCGCGGTTCAATATTCCGGTCGATCAGCTTGCCAAGGTGTTGGCGGAACAATTGCCCAAGGCGGTCGACCAGGCGAGCCCGAAAGGCAGTCTTCCGCCGTCATCCTGACCATCCGCCGCCCCGGCGCGCTTGGTTCCGGCCGATTCCCGCTGGGTCATTTGAACGGCGTATATCGCACTGAATTACCTGCAAATTCTGCGTATTTGCCATGCCCGGATGGTGCTGGCCAAAAAGCCCGCCCCTGTGCTAGGGTCTGGCGGGGTTTTCAGTCGGGCGCAGCCAGCGGACCGTGGGCGTGACCGGCGACTTTTTGCGTATGGAGAGGGCGTTGAAGCACAAATTCACCGTGGGTGAGACCGTCTATTTCACTGCCAGCAATGTCGCGCGCCCGGCGGCCAGTGGCACCTATGAGGTGATCCGGCTGCTCCCGACCGACGGCGATGACTGCCAATACCGGATCAAGAACTCGACCGAGGCGTTCGAACGGGTCGCCAAGGAAAGCCAGCTCGCCATCTCCTAGCGCCGTGGGCGGGCGCGGCGACAACGCGGGTCCGCCGCCAGAAGGCTCAATTCGCAGCATTTGCCTGGGTTCGATGGATCCGAAGTCCGGATGCGCCGAACACATTCTGTGCCGCGTTGAAGGACATCGCGCATGAGCGGGGCGTCGGCCAGTTTGCTGGATCAATTTTGGCGTTCGGCCACCTTTCCGATGTGGCTGACCTTGCTCGCTGCCGTCGTTTTCGCGTTGATCCTGCTGGTTACGCTGTTGCGCGCGGAGCGGACCGTCGCCAATGGCGCTCTGACCGTGATCACCCTGCTGGCGATCGGGGTCGCAGGGGCGGCCATCGTCCGCAGTCTGGGCCCGGCCGATGCGGGTGGAATGGCAGAGTCCGCCGGCCTGTCGTCGACCAGCGCGACCCTGCCGGCGCTGTCCTGCATCGATGACTTGGCCGGGGAAGCGGTTTTGACGGCCTGCGAGAAGGCTCTGTTCGGTACGCCCGAATCGGCTGCCGCGGCGGTATCCTACGTGGCCTCGCGGGTTACGCGGCTGACTGCTCTCGGCGACGTCGTGAGCGCCAACCGGAACCTGACACCTGAGCTGGAGGCGCTGCGCCACGCCATCGAGCACGACCGTTACGGGCTGGTTGCGCATGTGTTGATCACCCGCGACCATTGTACCCCGGCGCAATGTGCTGCGTTTCGCTCGGTGACCGACCACGACCAGATCGCCGCCAACATGGATGAACGGGTCTATGACGGCCTGATCACGCGCTATGCGCCGTTCTGGAACGCGCCGGGGGGAGCTGCGCCGGCCACTGTTGCGGCGCTGCCGCCTTCGACGCCGACGGGCCGGCCGACCAATGCCGAGTTCCCGTCCGCATCATCGACACCTGCGGTCAGCATCATGGCACCGGAACCGGGTTCGGCATCGACCTCGCGAACTGCGCCGGCGCCGGCCGCCAACTCCGCCGCGCCGCCACCGCCGTCCCTGCCGCCGCCGCATACGACGGCCTCCACGCCGTCCGGCTCGAAGAAACCGCCGCGGCACAGCATCACGCCGGCGCAGCCTGCGCCTGCGCCGCCCACGACATTGATCCCGCCGGCGGCGCCCGAGACCTCGAGCGATTGATCCTGTGCGCAATGCCGAAATTTTGCGCGTAATCCGATCGCAGAACCGCTATCCATGCCGGGACCGACCGCCGGCATCGCCTTTGCGGTCGCTTCGTGAGCCCCGCCGACCGTCGACACGGAAACCATGCCGCTTCATCTCATCAAGCTTGCCGTCGGCTGCGAGTCCGTCAAGGAGCTGAAGGCCTGGGTCGCCGAACGGATGCGGACCGCCAGGCAGAAGGGCTTGCCCCGCCATCATATTCATACCACCCGCATGACACCCAAACGCGGCGAGGAACTGCTGGCGGGAGGCTCGCTCTATTGGGTGATCCGGGGCGAGATTGCGGCGCGGGAAAAGATCATCGGCATCGAGCCGTTCCGCGATCGGGACGGGATCGGCCGCTGCCGGTTGGCCATGCAGCCCAAGGTGATCGCCGTGCTGCCTCGACCGATGCGGCCGTTCCAGGGCTGGCGCTATCTCGCCGAGCGCGACGTACCGCCCGATCTCGGCTCCGCCGGCGCCGGCATCGCCGCCATGCCGGAGCCGTTGCGCCGCGAACTGCGCGAGCTCGGGCTGCTCTAGACTGCGACGTTGTCGATCAGCCGCGTCTTTCCGATCTTCGCGGCGACGAGCAGCCGCGCCGGCTGACCTTTTACCGACGTGACCGGAGCGAGCGTCTCGGCATGCCGGGCTTCCAGATAATCCAGCTCGAAGCCGACCGCCGCGATCCGTTCGGCGGCGCCGGCCAGCACCACGCCGATGTCGTCGCCGCGGCGGATGCGGCGGGCGCTCTCATGCATCACGCGAAACAGCTCCGGCGCGACGCGGCGTTCCTCCGCCGACAGGTTGACATTGCGCGAGGACATCGCGAGGCCGTCTTTTTCGCGCACGGTCGGCGATCCCACGACCTTGACGCCGAGGTCGAGATCCCGTGCCATCCGCGTCACCACCCGCAATTGCTGGAAATCCTTTTCGCCGAACACCGCGAATTCAGGCCGGCATTGCGTGAACAGCTTGCCGACCACGGTGGTCACCCCGCCGAAGAAATGCGGCCGGAAGCGATCCTCGAGCCCGGCAATAGCAGGGCCTTGGGTCAGGATCCTGGTGGCAAAGCCTTCCGGGTACATGGTCTTGGGGGCCGGGTTCCAGATCAGGTCGACCTCCGCAGCGGCGAGCTTGGCAACATCGGATCGAAAGGTGCGCGGGTAGGAACTGAAATCCTCCGTTGGCGCGAACTGGGTGGGGTTGACGAAAATCGAAACCACCACCTTGCTCGCGCGTCGCTTGGCCAGCCGGACCAGCGACAAATGGCCGTCGTGGAGCGCGCCCATGGTCGGCACCAGCGCGACGTCGGCCTTCCGCGCGCGCAAGCTGTCGAGGGCGCGTCGAAGCGCGGGCAGGGTGCGGACGATCATCGGAGTTCGCGACATCGGATTCGATCTCATGGGAACGACAAGGCGGTCGGCACTCGGCGTTGCGCCGGCTTGCTGAGCTTATCAAGCTCGGATCGGCTTCGCCAAGTGAACGGTGCACCACACGATTCGAACGTTGCGAATTGCAAATCGATCTCGGAGCGAGCGCCTGCAATTTATGATTAAGAGGATTGCTTCATGATTCGACTTCGCTGCCGCGCAATTCACTTGACCAGCGTCGCGCGCAACTTGAAGATGTCGGAGGGGTCGAAACATGCTGCTTCAGGCAACTCAGGGACAATCGGGCTCGGCCCATGTCGTTGTGCTGGGCAATGAGAAGGGCGGCTCGGGCAAGTCCACCACCGCACTGCATATCGCCGTCGCCCTGCTCAAGGCCGGCCAGCGCGTGGCCACCATCGATCTCGACTGCCGGCAACAGAGCTTCACCCGTTATATCCGCAATCGGCGCGCCTGGGCGACCCATACCGGCCTCGACTTCGAACTTCCCGTGCATAGCTGCATCAAGCTCGGCGAGACGATGCAGATCGCCGACAATGAATCCTCCGAGTTCCAGCAGTTCATGGATGCGGTGAGCGCAGTCGAGCGGTCGTTCGATTTCATCGTCATCGATACGCCGGGGGCCGACAGCTATCTGATGCGGCTCGCGCATTCGATGGCCGACACCCTGGTGACGCCGATCAATGACAGCTTCCTGGATTTCGACGTGCTGGGCACGGTCGACCCCGCGACCTATTCGGTGATCGGCGAGAGCCACTATGCCGAGATGGTGCGCGAGGCGAGGCGCTCGCGCCGGCAACTCGACGGCGCGAGTTGCGACTGGATCGTGGTGCGCAACCGCCTGTCGATGCTGGGGTCGCGCAACAAACAGCTGGTTGCCGACAGTCTGAAAGAGCTGTCGTTCCGGCTCGGCTTTCGGGCGATCGACGGTTTCGCCGAACGGGTGGTGTATCGCGAGTTTTTCCCGCGCGGGCTGACAGCGCTCGACGACCTCGACGAGGCCACCCTTGGTACCCGCCCGAGCCTGGGCCATGTGACGGCACGCGAGGAGGTCACGAGCCTGCTGCGCCAGCTCAAGTTGCCGCTCGACGAGCGCGGGCGCCGACGTGCCGCCAACCGGGCCGAGTGGTTTAACCAGGCCGACAAGCCGTTGGAATTGCATGACATCTTCGGCGCCTGAGGGTGCACCGGAAGCCGATACCTCCGCGTCGCCAGCCTGTCCGGATCGGGTTACCGCGTTTCAACGTGTGCAATGCACAACGATCAGGCAGTGAACTCACAAGATTTGGTCTTCCTGTCACGTCAGCGTGACGTATATTAGATAGCAGGGGCCGCAGAGTCCCAGGCGGGCGTTTGCCCGGAGGCTGATGCGTCGAGGACAGCGATGAAACGTGGAATTGCCATTCTGCTTTCGCTTTGCGTGCTGGTTGTCGCCGGATATTTTACCGCCAGCAAATGGGCGATCCGGCACGAGACCGTCACGTTCTATGACGCGGCGCGCGACAATCGACCGGTCGCGGTCGACGTGGCCGTGCGGCGCGACAAGGAAATGCAGGCCACGGCCGGCATGATCACGCTGCCGGTGGCGATTCTCAATCACGGCAACACCGTCAAGTTCACCGAATACTCGTTCCTTGCGAATGCCTTTGCCGCGCGCGGTTATCTCGTCGTCAGCATTCAGCATGACCTTCCGACCGACGAACCGATGGTGACCAAGGTCGGCGAGCTCTATGTCGGACGCCTGCCGCAATATCAGCGCGACGTTGCCAATATCCGCTTCGCCATCGACGAGATGAAGAAGATCGATCCGGACGCGGATTATGATCACCTGACCATGGTCGGACATTCCAATGGCGGCGACGTCTCGATGTATTTCGCCAGGATGTATCCCGATGAGATCAAGAAGGTGGTGACGCTCGACAATCTGCGTGTGCCCTTCATCACCGACGGCAAGTTCAAGATTCTCTCGTTCCGCTCCAAGGATCCGGTGTTCAAGAGCGATCCCGGCGTCGTGCCGGACCAGGACGTCTGCGAGAAAAGCGGCATCACGATTGTGCAAACCGGCTTTCAGCACACCGACATGAGCGATCGCGGTCCCGACGATGCAAAGCAGTCGATCGAGGGGATGCTCGACAAGTTCCTTTCGGATGACAGCCCGCTGGCACCGGTGCCGACCAAGATGCCGAAGATTACCGAGCCCGGTCCGGTGGCGCTCTACTCGCCGATCAAGAACTGACGATCCCGCACTCCGCGCCCGTCCAGCCGACAGCCGAGCCTCGCGGCGGCCGTTACCGCGCATTGACCGCCGACCAGTCACGCTCCACATAAGAAGGGGCGGCAGTCAGCGAGCATTCATGTCCGGCGAGCCAATCCGACCAAAATCCGCAGGTGACGTGGCTTCGACGCAGAAGTCCGGCAAGGCCGGATCGCTGCCCGAGCAGAAGGCGTCGGCCGCAGACGACATCGCCGCCTTCGTCGCCAGGGCCCGAGCCATGTCACCTCACGCCGCCGGCGCCAGGGGTCGGCTGGTGTTCGCGCTCGATGCCACGCTGAGCCGGCAGCCGACCTGGGACATGGCCTGCGCGTTGCAGGCCGACATGTTCCGCGAGACGGCCGCACTCGGCAGCCTCGATATCCGTCTGGTCTATTACCGGGGCCTCAATGAGTGCCGCGCAACGGGATGGATTTCCGACAGCGATCAGCTGGCGAAGCTGATGAGCAAGATCGATTGCCGCGGGGGCAATACCCAGATCGGCAAGGTGCTGTCCGAAGCGCGGCGCGAGGCCGTCGCAGCCGGCGTGCGCGCGGTGGTTTTCGTCGGCGATGCCATGGAAGAGCCGATCGACCAATTATGCGCCAAGGCGGGCGAACTGGGCCTGCTGCGGGTACCCGTGTTCATGTTCCAGGAAGGCCACGATGCCACGGCCGAGCAGGCCTTCCGCGAGATCGCGCGGCTGACCGGGGGCGCCTGGTGCAAGTTCGATCCAGGCGCCGCCGCGCAACTGCGCGAATTGCTACGCGCCGCCGCCGCCTATGCCGCCGGTGGCCGCGACGCCTTGCTGCGGCTGTCGAAGACCACCGGCGGCGCGGCGCGCCTGCTGGGGCAGATGAAATAAGTTCGCCGCCCTCGCACGCGGCGGGCGGCATGCTTTTTACCCCTGACGGGTCTATATTGCATTCATGACCCTGATCGCCGGCTTCGTTGCCGTTATCGTGCTCTACCTGCTGCTGCAGATGTTCCGGGCCGCCAATCCGGTGGTGCTGGCGCGCGCCATCAAGATCGCGGGCGGCGTGCTGGCCCTTGCGGTCGCTGCCTTTACCGGCTTCCGGGGCGAACTCGCGGTCGCCGTGCCGCTCGGAATATTTGGCGCGGGATTGCTGGGATGGTCGCCGGTCGGGAGCGCCGGTCTTAGCGGTATCGGTGGATTTTTCGCACGCGCGGGCGGTGGTCGGTCAGCCGGTCAGGCCTCGCAGGTACGCTCGCAATTTCTCGACATGAGGCTCGATCATGACAGTGGCTCGCTGAGCGGCCGGATCGTCGCCGGGCCGAACGCCGGCCGCTCGCTGGACGAGTTCGATCTACGGCAATTGATCGCGATGACCAGGGATTTCGACGCCGAGAGCGTTTCGCTACTTGAAAGCTATCTGGACCGCCGGTTTCCCGCCTGGCGTCAAAACGCGCAGGGTGATGCGGCAGGGGGGGACCGCCGCGCGGCGACGAGCGGCAAAATGACGGAAGAGGAGGCCTATCAGATCCTTGGCCTGCAGCCGGGGGCGGGGCGTGACGAGATCGGCCGCGCCCACCGCGGGCTCATGAAGAAACTGCATCCCGATCAAGGGGGGTCGACGTATCTCGCCGCCCGGGTAAACGAGGCCAAGGATACCCTGCTTCGAACGCATCACTAACTCCGGCAACGCCACAAACACTATTGTCCGCGAGCTGCTGCCGCCTCTGGTTGATGCCTGTTGGCCGCCCTCTTTTTCCGAGGCGGTCGATCTTTCCCTTCTTCAGTTGTAAGCGCCAAACCTTGACGAGAGGTTTGCGGCGGCGCCGATCAGGCGCTCACGGCTCCTGGGCAGCCGAACGCCCGCGCGGAGCGGAACCCGGCCGCAGGCAAGGCTGGCCAGCGGCCTGCCGCGATCAGTTCTTGACGGTAATGCAGGAGATCTCGGATCGCTTCAGGGCCCGGCACACCGCCTCGGCCTGGTCGCGATCAAGTCCGGCGAACCTCGCGCGGAACAGCTTCTTCTCGCCCTTGGCGACCACCGGTTCGGTGAACGGATCCGCCTTGCTGAGGAGGCCGTGGGCCTGGCTCCGCGCCGCCTCGATGCGCGCCCGCGCTTCGGTCTCGCTGTCCAGCGCCCCGACCTGGATGATCCAGCCGGTGTGAGCCGCAAGCGGCCGGATAGCGCCATTCTGCTGGACCGCCTGCGGCCGGGGGGCCGGTTCGGCATAGGCCAGCGCCTGGGAGCTGGCCGAAGCCGCCACGCTCGATGCCGGCAGGACGCCCAGCACGCCGTGTCCGGTGCCGAAATTGGCCGGCTGTGGTGGCATTTCAGGTAACGCGGCGGGCTTGTCGGATTCGGCTTTGGCGACCACGGCGCCGGACGTCTCCGGCACGTCGGCACGGGATGGCGTTACGGCGCTGGTGACGGGGGTTACCGGCTGCGACGGGCCAGCGGCGGCGAGCTTGAGCTGTCCCGCCTTGATCTGGACGGTCTTGACCCGGACAGGCTTCATCGGTTCGGACGAGCCGGGAATTGCGGCCACCGACCGGCTTTGGATTACGCCGCTGGTCAACGGCGCAGGTTCGGGTTTGGCCGGCGGCGGCAGGGCGGCGGTCGCGGCAGCAAGGACCGACCGGATCGTCGGGTTGGAATGGATCGGTGGCGCCGCGGCCGGACCGGATGACACCGCCTGGACGGCGCCATCGACCTGAATGGTCTGGGTCGGCCGCGATGCGGCGTCGGCTTCCGCCACCTCGGCATTGGCTTCGGCGGGATTGCGCTCGGTGATTGCGGCCACGGTTCGCCGGGCGGTGGCCTTGTCCATGTTGTCAGCGAGCAGGCTGCGCATGGTGGCGTCGCGCGATCCGCCGCTGCGACCGCCCATCACGACCCCGACCAGATGCCGGTTGCCGCGGCGGATCGAGGTGACCAGATTGAAGCCGGAAGAACGAGTATAGCCGGTCTTGATCCCGTCCACGCCTTCCACGCTGCCGAGCAGGTGATTGTGGTTGCGGATCGACTGGCCGTGATAGTTGAAGGCCGCGGTCGAGAAATAGCGGTAATAGCGCGGAAAGCGGTCCTGGATCGCGCGGCCAAGGACCGACTGGTCGCGCGCGCTGGTGACTTGCGCATCATCGGGAAGGCCGGAAGCGTTGACATAGACCGTCTTGGTCATGCCGAGGGCGCGCGCCTTGCGCGTCATCAACTTGCAGAAATCCTCTTCGTCGCCGCCGATCGCTTCCGCGACCACGACCGCCGCGTCATTGGCCGAACGCGTCACGATGCCTTTGATCGCATCCTCGACCCGGATGCTCTGGCCCGGGCGCAGGCCGAGTTTGGTCGGCGCCTGTTCGGAGGCGTGCTCGGACACGGGCAGCTGGGAGTCGAGTGTCAGCTTGCCGCTTTCGAGCTGCTCGAACAGCAGGTAGAGCGTCATGATCTTGGTCAGCGACGCCGGGTGACGCGACGCGTCGGGATTGCTGGAAGTCAGCGTCGCGCCGGAATTGGCATCCACGATGATGGAGGAGAACGGCGGATTGTAGCTCTCATGTGCTTCGTGGTGGTGGCGGACCGCATGGTGATGCCGGCCCCGCCGGGCATCGGCCGCCGTGGAAGTGAGGATGGCCGCGGCGGCGATGGTGAAACCAAGAACACACGCCCGCCGAATGCGCGAGGAAGGCAAGGTTGTGCGAAGCATGAACTTCCCCGTCCCATTTCTCTGTCTAGTTCACCGGTTCGTGAGGCCAAATTATGCCCAATGCGACCGGTGACGTTACCCCGCCCATGAGCGATTCGGACGGATGCTGTTCGCCCGGCTCGCCATCCAGCTCATAGCTTTATCTAACCAACTGTCAAACCTTGACTTTTCCAAAGCCTGCCGATCCCGAGCGAGTTATCGCCGAGGTTAGGTCGCGGGAGTTTCCAAACGATTAAGGATCCGTTGCATCGTGACGCGGCAATTGCAGCTAAATCAGTTCACTTGTGCAACGCAAAATGACGCGCAGATCGCCGCTATGGGGGTTTAGGACGCAGATGGAAAAACAAAAAGCCCGGCGCCGCAGCGGCCGGGCTTTTTTCCGTCTAAGCGGTGCACTTTACCTTGCGACGCGCAGTTCGCTCAGCGCGGTGCCGATCGTATTGAACGTGGTGACGATCTGGTTCGAGTTGGTGAGCAGGAAGAACTTGCTGGGATCTGCCTTTCCGTTCGAACTGGCACAGGATTGCAGGATCGCCGAGGTCGGATCCGCGGGCGAGCTGGTGTTCACCTGGATGGTGTAGACCGTGTACATCGGCGTGCCGTTGACATCCTTGGCGTTGCGAAGATTGGTGCACAGCAGCTGCTGCCGGGCATCGATTGCACCGTTGTATTGCGTGCTCCCGTTGCCGTTCGCCGGCCAACGGTCCTCGGTGTTGAGGCCGTCCGACAGCAGGATGATCACCCGGTTGTAGGTGGAGTTGGCGTCTTCGACCGGGGCCGGCACGGGTCCGGTCTGAAGCAGCGTCTGCCAGGCCCAGGCGAGGCCGATCGCCTGGTTGGTGCCGCCCGTCGGCTGCATCGCCGCGATGTTGGTCTTGAGCGTGCTCCAGCTATAGGTCATCGGCATGATCGGCTCGAGCAACGGCGAATTATTGGTCTTACAATAGGGTTCGCTGTTCTCGTAATACTGGTTGGCCGGGAAAAGCGTGGCAGCGATGTTCGAGACCGGCGCATCGCCCGTGGTGTCGTAGTCCTGGGTGCGGTCGGTGATGCACCCGGTCCAGGTGCTGGTGGAGTTGGCGACCCAGGTATGGGTATAGGTGTAGTCCTTGCAGACCTTGCTGCTGCCGCTGCCGCTGCAGCTGGCATTGCTGCTGCGGTTGCTGGTGCTGCACGAGGAGCCGGTGCAGTAGTTCACCATCGTGGCGCTCGCCGTGCTGGTCCAGCAGCCATTGTAGAGGGTGTGCGAGTTGGCATCGACGCTGGGGCAGATATAGCCCTTGTAGGTGCCGGTCGAGGGAATGCTCGAAACCGTCGAGCTGGCGTTCACGGGACTGTTGGTGCAGACGAAGCCGCTGTTGTTGTTGGTGAATGGACAGGGCGAGCCCGGTCCGATGCTGGACCAGTTGCTTGGCAAGGTCGCCTGGTTCGCGCCGTTGTTCGGTTGCTGGGTCGGCGGGTTCTGCCAGTCGGTCCAGTCGATCCAGGTCGCGCCCGAGTTGCTGGAGTCGACATTGACGACCTTGGCGAACGGAACCACCGAGATGTAGACATCGCCCGGGTTCTTGGCGAGCCCGCTGAGCTGGTCGACGAGGTTGCTCGCCGCGGTGCGCAGGGCCGCGATCTTGCCGTTGTCCGACATCGATCCGGTATTGTCGAGCGCCAGCGCCACCCGCATCTTCACATTGCCCCAGGCGGTAGTCGAGGAACTGCTGAACGGGATGGTAGGAAATCCCGCCAGCTTCATGAATTCGGTGTTGATATAGGCCGATCCACTGACCTGGACGGTCGATCCCATGCTGCCGGCGTCGGCCGTGTAGGTAGCGGTGACGGTCACGGACCGGGCGTCGGGATTGGTGTACAGGGCGTTGAAATTGGCCTGCGCCTGGGAGGCGATCTGGGCCGGCGTGATGGTGCCGTTGGAGAGGTCCTTGGAAAGCATCAAGGCCGTCGAATCCAGTGCCGCCTGCATGGTCGAGCGCGCATTGTTGGCCCGGCTGTAGTCGATTGCCGCACCGATGAAGCTGATCAGGGGGACGAGCGCGATGGTGAAGATTACCGCGACATTGCCCTCATTGGCCCGGGCGAAACGGCCGATCGCCTGCTGGACACGAAACCTAATGAATGCACCGCACATGGCTTGTCACCGAGTTTGGGGTTATTTCGTCATCTCGGTCTCCGCCAATAAACAGGTGGTAAATTCCTCCCGATAAAACTGGGTCAATAGCCGCACAACGGCAATTCGACCCAAAAAAGCCATTGCTATTGTCAATGCGCGCTAAATGATTGGCGATCCCGCTTTGTCAAATCGACAGGGATTGGTTAACCTTGGGAAGATCGCCGAGCCCGACCGGGGTCGCCGCGAATTGGCTTCGCTCAGTATTTGAGCGCTTGCGGCAAGCCCATGGTGGTCCCATATTTCGGTCATCGACCCGGCGCCAGCGCCGGATCGAACGGGGAAGCGGTGGTCCGAAAGCGTCCGGGAACTCCTTCCGGGAGTTACGTGTGCCGCTATCTGGTCTCCCGTGGGGATGTCGAACGCCTGTGCCATGCCGCAATTGACTACCAGATTTGACGGGTTGGTATTTCCGGCCGCCGCCGCCTCATCGGCCCGCATGAGCGACGAGAATCGGAGCGGCGGCAGCAGCGGGCCGACCACCTCGGTGATCGCCAAGGTCAAGCCGAAGACCAAGCGGCCGAACCTGTACCGGGTCCTGATCCTCAACGACGACTACACCCCGATGGAATTCGTCGTTCACGTGCTGGAAAAATTCTTCCAGAAGGACCTCGAGGCCGCGACCAAGATCATGCTGCACGTCCACCATCACGGCATCGGGGAATGCGGCGTGTTCACCTATGAGATCGCCGAGACCAAGGTGACCCAGGTGATGGATTTCGCGCGCAAGCACCAGCATCCGCTGCAATGCGTAATGGAAAAGAAGTAGCGGCGCGCCCCAAATCGCGCAAACCGGAACGGGTCTTGCATCAAAAGCGGCCGGCCCGCGCGGCGGATCCGGCTGGGCCTGCACCCGCCGGTGGTACGACGACGAAATCAGCCACAAAGGGCTTCGCGAGGGGCGGGGCGCAATCAGTCGTGGGAACCGGCCTTCCGCCCCGATCCAATGTAACTATATATGATATGTATAAAGGTTGTTGTTGCCTGACCGGACAACGGCGATCATGATGGCAGGGGGCCACAGAGGACGCGAATGCCGACTTTTTCTCAGAGCCTTGAACAATCACTGCACCGCGCGCTTGCGATTGCGAACGAGCGTCATCACCAATATGCGACGCTCGAGCATCTGCTGCTGTCGCTGATCGACGATTCCGATGCGGCCGCGGTGATGCGTGCCTGCAGCGTCGATCTCGACAAGCTGCGCACCAGCCTTGTCAATTATCTCGAAACCGAATTCGAGAATCTGGTGACGGACGGCGCCGATGACGCCAAGCCGACCGCGGGTTTCCAGCGCGTGATCCAGCGCGCCGTGATCCACGTCCAGTCATCCGGCCGCGAGGAGGTGACGGGGGCGAATGTGCTGATCGCGATCTTTGCGGAGCGCGAGAGCCACGCCGCCTACTTCCTGCAGGAACAGGACATGACTCGCTACGATGCGGTGAACTATATCAGCCACGGCATCGCCAAGCGTCCCGGGGTGTCGGAGGCACGTCCGGTGCGCGGCGTCGACGAGGAAACCGAGACCAAGGGCAACGAGGATTCCAAGAAGAAGGGCGAGGCGCTGGACACCTATTGCGTCAACCTCAACAAGAAGGCCCGCGACGGCAAGATCGATCCGGTGATCGGGCGCAATACCGAGATCAGCCGCGCCATCCAGGTGCTGTGCCGCCGGCAGAAGAACAACCCGCTATTCGTCGGCGAAGCCGGGGTCGGCAAGACTGCCATCGCGGAGGGGCTGGCCAAGCGCATCGTCGACAGCGAGGTGCCGGAAGTGCTGGCGGCGGCGACGGTATTTTCGCTGGACATGGGCACGTTGCTGGCGGGCACCCGCTACCGCGGTGACTTCGAGGAACGGCTGAAGCAGGTGCTCAAGGAGCTCGAGGCGCATCCCAACGCGATCCTGTTCATCGATGAAATCCATACCGTGATCGGCGCCGGCGCCACTTCGGGCGGGGCGATGGACGCCTCCAACCTGCTGAAGCCGGCGCTGGCCTCGGGCACGATCCGCTGCATGGGGTCGACCACCTACAAGGAATATCGCCAGCATTTCGAGAAGGACCGCGCGCTGGTGCGTCGGTTCCAGAAGATCGACGTCAATGAGCCCACGGTGGAGGACGCGATCGCGATCCTCAAGGGCCTGAAACCCTATTTCGAGGACTATCATCGGCTGAAATACACCAACGAGGCGATCGAGGCCGCGGTGCAACTGTCGTCCCGCTACATCCACGACCGCAAGCTGCCGGACAAGGCGATCGACGTGATCGACGAATCCGGCGCGGCGCAGATGCTGGTGACCGAAAGCAAGCGCAAGAAGACCATCGGCATCAAGGAAATCGAGACCACGGTCGCGACCATGGCGCGGATTCCGCCCAAGAGCGTCTCGAAGGACGATGCCGAGGTGCTGTTGCACCTGGAACAGACCCTGAAGCGGGTGGTATTCGGCCAGGACCGCGCGATCGAGGCGCTGTCGGCTTCGATCAAGCTGGCGCGCGCCGGCCTCCGCGAGCCGGAGAAGCCGATTGGCTCCTATCTGTTCTCGGGTCCGACCGGCGTCGGCAAGACCGAAGTGGCAAAGCAGCTCGCCGCGTCGCTCGGCGTCGAGCTGATCCGGTTCGACATGTCGGAATACATGGAGCGCCATACGGTGTCGCGCCTGATCGGCGCGCCTCCCGGCTATGTCGGCTTCGACCAGGGCGGCCTGCTCACCGACGGCGTCGACCAGCATCCGCATTGCGTGGTGCTGCTCGACGAAATCGAGAAGGCGCATCCGGACCTCTACAATGTCCTGCTGCAGATCATGGATCACGGCCGGCTCACCGACCACAACGGCAAGCAGGTCAATTTCCGCAACGTCATCCTGATCATGACCACCAATGCGGGCGCCGCCGACCTCGCGCGCCAGGCCTTCGGCTTCACCCGCAACAAGCGGGAAGGCGACGATCACGAGGCGATCACCCGGCAATTCGCGCCCGAATTCCGCAACCGGCTCGACGCCATCATCTCGTTCAAGCATCTCAATGCCGAAGTGATCGGCATGGTGGTAGAGAAGTTCGTGTTGCAGCTCGAGGCGCAGCTTGGCGACCGCGACGTCACAATCGAGCTGTCGGAACCGGCCAAGGCTTGGCTGATCCAGCACGGCTATGACGAGCAGATGGGCGCGCGGCCGATGGCCCGCGTGATCCAGGAGCACATCAAGAAGCCGCTCGCCGACGAGGTGCTGTTCGGCAAGCTCAAGGGCGGTGGCCATGTCCGCGTCGTGCTGGTCGCCGATGAGGCCGCTGCCGGCGAGGAAAAGATCGGCTTCGAATACCTCGACGGGCCGGTGACGCCGAAGCCGGAGAAGCTGCCCGGCGCCCGCAAACGATCGGTGCCGCGCAAGCCGCGGTCGAATGGGCCGGGCGGGCCGAAGGGCCCGGTCTCGCGGGGGCCGCTGGTCAAGGTGTAGTTGTCGCGCATCGGCCCGTCGCCGCCGGCGACGGGCGTCGGTCGGTGGTCAGTCGCCCTTGAGGCGCTGGCCATCGCGGACCTGGACCCGTTCGTGGCCCTGCGTACCTGCCGACGACAGTCTCAACAGGCTGAGTGCCGCGCCGCTCAGCGCAAAGCCCACCGCTACCAGCAGCGAAATCCGGGTTCCTGCCACGGGATAACGCGCCAGGAATAGTGCCACCAGCGCCGCGCCGGTGGTCTGGCCCAGCAGCCTGGCGGTGCCCAGCATGCCGCTGGCACCACCGCTGCGCTCGCGCGGCGCCGCCGCGATCATGGTCCGGTTGTTGGGAGTCTGGAACAGGCCGAACCCGAGACCGGCGAGTGCCATCCGCCACACCACATCGAATGCCGAGGGAGTTTCCGGGATCAGCGCCAACGCGCCGAGCCCGGCGGCGAACAGCACGAGGCCAATGCCGCCGAGCAGGCCGGCCGGATAGCGCTCGACCAGCCGTCCGGCGAGCGGAGCTGCGAATGCGACGGCGATCGGCCAGGGCGTGATCAGAAGCCCGATCTCGACCGCGGAATATCCGAAACGGCTTTCGAGATAGAACGGCATCGCGACGAAGGCCAGCATCTGGGCGCAGAACGAGGCGATCGACGTGCCGATCGACAGCGCGAAAATCGGGATCCGCAGCAAGTCGACCGGCAGCAAGGGCGAAGGCTGATGCGCCTGCCGCAACACCAGCGCGATACCGGCGAGGACCGCGATGCCAAACTCGAGCAGGCACAGCTTGACGGCTTCGCCATGGCCGACGCTGTCGATGGCGGCAATACCAGCGCCGAAGGCAAGGGCGCTGAGCGCAGCACTCAACCAGTCGAAGCGATGAACGGCGCGCGGAATGTGGGGCAGGCTGCGCCAGCCCAGCGCGAGGGTGGCGATACCGAGCGGGATATTGATGGCGAACAGATAAGGCCAGGTCCCGACCGACAGGATCGCCGAGGCCACCGTGGGGCCGAGCGCGGCCGACACGGCGACCACCAGCGCATTGACGCCGATGCCGCGTCCGAGCAGGGCATGCGGGTAGGTGAAGCGTACCAGCGCCGCGTTGACGCTCATGATCCCGGCCGCGCCGAATCCCTGCATGATGCGCGCCACCGTCAGCAGCAGCAGCGTGTGCGACAGCGCGCAGAACAGCGAGGCCAGCGTAAACAGCAGCAGCCCCGCCAGATAGACCCGGCGGTAGCCGATGATCTCGCCCAGCGAGGCCAGCGGCAACAGCGAGATCGTGATCGCGAGCTGATAGCCGTTGACGATCCAGATCGAGAACGCCGGGCTGGCATTCAGGTCCCGTGCAATGGTCGGTAACGCGACATTGGCGATGGCGCCGTCGATGACCGCCATGACCAACCCGAGCGCGATAGTCAGCACTGCCCAATGCCGCTGCGGCTTGGGCAGGCCGTCGGCGTGCTCGGCAATGGCTGACGACATGCGGTGGATTTTGCTCTGACTGGAAGATCGACGGGTAACCGCTTGCTGGATTAGCCGACCCAATGCAACTTCGAAATGTCGGCCGGGTTCCCGGCAGGCAGGGGGCAGCCCTGCGGCAGGAAAGGGCGACTGCCATTGCCGCGACATGGTCGAGGCGATGATTCAGGGCGGCGAGGGGCCCGGCCGGACTTGCGTTGAACTGTGGCCGATGCGCGGTTCAGTCGCCGGGACAATTCTGGCTCAGCAGCGCATTGATGCGGCGCTGCAGCTGGCGCTGTTTCTGCTGGCTCTGCCGCAACCGTACGTCCAGGTCGGAGACCGCCGTATCGCCCTTGCCCAATCCGAGCGCGAAGTCGACAAGATCGTCGCGCCAACGGAGGATCCGGGCAAGCAAGGTACGATGGCTGGGCGCGGCTGTCTCGTGTCGGTCCGGCATGAGAGGTTCCCCGGGATGAACGGCCGGACCTTACGCGGCGGCGCCGGCTGCGAAAGAGCCCCGCCGACAGATTGCTGCGTTAACGTAAACCGATCGCGGCCGGAATGAGGCGCATTCGGCTCTTCGGCTGGAGCAAAGGCCAGATGCAGACAGAAGCGGCTCTTGTCGCAGTGGGGATCGGGTTTGCGCTGCTGAGCCTGACCGCGGCGGCGTCCGCAGAAGCCGACGCGAGGTCCGTGAGGCCGAGTGTCGAGGAACTCGCCATCCCGCCCAGCCAGATCACCGTCGAGAAGCCTGGCGACAGCGATACAAGGGAGGCGGTTTGCCTGATGATCGAATCGGCAGCCAGCGCGCAGGGCCTGCCGCTCGAGTTCTTCGCCCGGGTGATCTGGCAGGAAAGCAGGTTCCAGTCCGACGCGGTCGGACCGATGACCCGTCGCGGCCAGCGCGCCGAGGGGATCGCACAATTCATGCCGGGCACCGCCAGCGAACGCCGCCTGCTCGATCCGTTCGATCCGGTGCAGGCCTTGCCCAAATCCGCCGAATTCCTGCGCGAGCTGCGCGACCAGTTCGGCAATCTCGGGCTTGCGGCGGCAGCCTATAATGCGGGGCCGCGCCGGGTCCAGCAATGGCTCGCCGGTGCCGGCACGATGCCGCCGGAAACCCGCAACTATGTGGCCGCCATTACCGGCAGCACCATCGATGAATGGGCGAGCGCCGGCAAGGCAGGCAAGGCGGGCAGGGTGCCGGAGCCCAACCCGCCCGGCGGCTGTCGCGAGCTGATGGCGCTGCTCAAACGCGCGCCCAATCCGTTTGTCACGCAGCTCGAGCAGCATGTGAAGTTTGCGGCCGCGAAACTCTGGGGCGTGCAGCTTGCCGCCGGCTTCGACCGCAACAAGGCGCTCTCGATGTATGCGCGGGCGATGAAGCGGCTCGCTGCCGTGATCGGCGACCAGGATCCGAGCCTGCTGCGCTCGGTGATGCGCAACCGCGGGACCCGCGCATTCTACCAGGTGCGCATCGGCGCCGATACCAGGCCCGCCGCCAATGACCTGTGCAATCGCATCCGGCGCGCCGGCGGCGCCTGTTTCGTACTGCGCAATGCGAATGTCCGGGGTTGATGGGCCGCTGCCGCTGGGTGGCATGATGGCCTCCGTTCAGGCCTGTCCGACCCCCGACGCATGGCGGATGGCAGCTCTGTCCGCGCCTGGCTTGACGCCGCACGGTTTGGTCCACGTTATGCGGGCGGTACCTCAACGATCCGGACCGCTGTGTTGCTTCCCGCTCAGAATTCACCCCAGTGGCAAAGTCGCCTGCGGGCGTTCGCATGGGGAATGGCATCGGTCCGTTCCACGGTGCTCGCGCTGGTGCTGTTTGCGACCTATCTCGGCATCGGCGCGCTGGCGCATGACAGCCATTTCAGCCTGGGCTGGGCGCTGTTGTCGACAATCCTGATCTGGGCGGGGCCGGCGCAGATCATCCTGATCTCGACGCTTGGATCCGGAGCCACCGCGGTGCAGGCGGCCATTGCCGTCACGCTCAGCGCGATCCGGTTGTTTCCAATGGTGGTGTCGGTCCTGCCGATGCTGCGCACGCCGACGACGCGGCGGCGCCATCTGATCCTGGCCGCCCATTTCATCGCGGTCACACTCTGGGTCGAATGTTTTCGCTTCCTGCCGCAGGTGCCGCGCGAGCGGCGGCTCGCCTTCACCCATGGCCTCGGCGTCGGTCTCGTCTCGGTCTGCCTGATCGCCACGACGGTCGGCTACGGTCTCGCCGCCAATCTGCCCGGCCTGTTCGCCGCCGCGATCCTGCTGCTGACGCCACTGGCCTTTCTGCTCTCCACCGCCCGCAACTGCCGAAAGCTGGTGGATGTGCTGGCGCTGCTGCTCGGACTGGTGCTGTTTCCGCTGGTGACGATGTTGCATACCGGCATCGACATCCTGATCAGCGGCGTGTCGGCGGGCACGATCGCTTTCGCCGTTCACCGTTATCGGATGCGGGCATGAGCGGCTTTCTCGGCGACTGGCATTCGCTGCTGCTGCTGGTGGCGGCAGGTTTCCTGCCCAACGAAATCTGGCGCATGCTCGGCCTCTGGCTGGGCGCTGGCATCGACGAGGGGTCTGACCTGTTGGTCTGGGTGCGGGCGATGGCAACCGCCATCCTTGCCGGCGTCATTGCTCAGATCCTGATCCAACCGCCGGGGGCGCTCGCGACCGTGCCGGAATGGCTGCGCTATGCCGCAGTGGCGGCCGGATTTGCGATCTTCCTTGCAGCGCGGCGCTCGATTCTTGTCGGCGTGGTCGGCGGCGAGTTGCTGATGCTTGCGGGCAAATGGTGGGTCGGCTAATGACATTTTCGAATGCGACGACGAGGCCGCTGATGGTGCGAGAGAACGAGATCCGCGAAGGCGAACGCACCGTCGACCTGCCTGAGGCGCGTGATGCAGGCCTGATCTTCATCGGTCGTATTCGTACTCCCTGGACCTCGCGGCTGACGACACCACGGCAGGGGCGTCTCGATGGCCCGGTGTGCCGGCTCGAGATTTTCGAGCCCTTTGTGCCGGCGCTGAAGGGGGTCGATTTCTACTCGAACCTCGAGGTGGTCTACTGGCTGCACCAGTCGCGCCGCGACCTGGTGCTGCAAAGCCCCAAGAACAACAAAGCGACGCGCGGCACCTTTTCGTTGCGTTCGCCGGTGCGGCCCAACCCGATCGCCACCTCGATCGTCAAGCTGGTCGGCATCGAAGGCAACACCGTCCTCGTCCGCGGCATGGATTGCCTCGACGAGACGCCACTGCTCGACCTCAAGCCGGACCGCTGCGAATTCACGCCGTTGGCACCGCCACAGGCCGGTGACTTCGAGACGGACTGACAGGCTTCCGTTGCTCGCCACCCGCCGGCAGGCAGTGTCATCCGGCCCCCAATGCGGCGATCAGCCTGGCGGCATTGTCCTCGAGCACCTTGGCGTCCTCCTTGCGGGTCGCCGCCGGCAGCAGGGCGACACCATCATGACGTGGCATCACATGCATGTGCAGGTGGTACACCACTTGTCCGGACGCAGGCTCGCTGAACTGCTGGATGGCGATGCCGTCCGCCTTGAACGCGGCCATCGCGGCGCGGGCGATGCGATGGGTGCCGCGTGCGACATGCGCGAAATCCTCCACATTGATGTCGAGGATGTTGCGGGCCGCGGCCTTCGGAATCACCAGCGTGTGCCCCGGCGACCGCGGCATGATGTCGAGGAAGGCCAGCACATGGTCGTTCTCGTATACCTTGTAGCACGGGAATTCATCGCGCAGGATCTTGGCGAAGATGTTGTTGGGGTCGTAAGCGGTCATGGTGCCTCCCGAAATCAGGACTGGTCGTCGGCGGCCTTGCGAAACGGACCGGCCTCGGTGAGTTCGCGCGCGGCCTCCGCCACATAGGCGCGCTCGCGCTTGAGATAGTCCGAGATCGCCCGACGCAGGCCGGAGTCGGCGATGTAGTGTGCCGAATAGGTGGTCTGCGGCAGATATCCGCGCGCGATCTTGTGCTCGCCCTGCGCGCCGGCCTCGACCACCCGCAGTCCGCGCCGGATCGCGAAGTCGATCGCCTGATAGTAGCAGACTTCGAAATGCAGGAACGGATGATGCTCGATCGCACCCCAGTTGCGACCGAACAGGGTATCGGAGCCGATGAAATTGATGGCACCCGCGATCCAGCGGCCATTGCGCCGCGCCATCACCAGCAGGACGTCCTCCGCCATGGTCTCCCCGATCAGCGAGAAGAAGGCGCGGTTCAGATAGGGCCGGCCCCATTTGCGCGATCCCGTATCCATGTAGAACGCAAAGAAGGCGTCCCAGGCGGCCTCGGTAAGGTCGCCGCCGCTCAGGGTCTCGATGGTGACGCCGGCGGCCAGCGCCTCGCGCCGTTCGCGCCGGATCGCCTTGCGATGACGCGAATTGAGCGTGCCGAGAAAGTCATCGAAGTCGCGATATCCCTGATTGTGCCAGTGAAACTGCTGGTCGTTGCGCTGCAGGAAGCCGTATTCCGCCAACAATTTCTGCTCGCTCTCGCGGGCGAAGGTGACGTGCACCGACGAGGCCTGTACCGCCTCGCACAACGCCACCATTCCGCCGGCCAGGGAGGCAAGGACGCGGTCGCGATCGACGCCGTTGCGGATCAGCAGTCGCGGTCCGGCTGCCGGCGTGAATGGAACCGAAGCCTGCAGCTTCGGATAGTATCGTCCCCCGGCACGTTCAAAGGCCTCGGCCCAGCCGCGGTCGAAGACATATTCGCCTTGCGAGTGCGACTTCAGATAGCAGGGCACGATGCCGGCGATGACGCCGTCCAGCCGTGCCAGCAGATGGCGCGGACCCCATCCGGTACGCGCGCTGGCCGATCCCGACGCTTCGGCAGCCGAGAAAAAGGCATGCGAAACAAACGGGTTGTAGTCCGGTCCGGGATTGGCACAGGAATTCCACTGCGCAGCCGGCACCTGGCTGACGGACGAGACGGCTTCGAGCGATATTTCGGATGACGCCATCGAGGATTGCGAACGGTCCATGTCACGATCGGCCATCGCACATGGTGACCAACCCACCCAACATCGTGCATCGCGACCGGGACTTCAAGACCGCGGGACCGCTCAGGTTCCAGGCTGGAAACCTTCAAAGATGATCTGGTCGGCGTAGCGCGCGGCGCGTTCGAGCTGCGCGGGGGTGCGCACGGTCCAGGTCAGCAGGGGGAGGCCGAACACATGACGCGCCACCCAGGGTGCGGGAGCCGGCAACTGGTTGACCGCAAAGGAAACGAAATGCGGCCGGGTATGGAAGGCATGGCGCAGATGCAGCATGCTGTCGCGCTGCGCCGGGTCGAGCTTGCTCCAATACTCGTCATCATAGCTGCGCTGGGCGATGATGCCGCGCGGCAGCTCCGGCATCGCCTGGCGCAGCGCCAGCACCTGGTCCGGATCGAACGACATCCCGACCACCGGCCCGCGATAGGAGGCGAGCACCCGCGCCAGGCGGGCGGCCAGTTTGCGATCACCGTCGAAATGGCTCTTGAGCTCGATCAGCAGCGGCACGCGGCCGTCCACCAGCGTGCAGAGTTCACCGAGCGTCATCATCCGCTCGGGCGTATCCTTGAAGCGGACGGCCTTCAATTCGGCCGCGGTCATGTCGAGCAGCGCGCCGGCGCCTTCATTGAGCCGGCCGAGTTCGTCGTCATGATGGACCATCGCCTCGCCGTCGGCGCTGAGCTGCAGATCGAGCTCGATGGGAAAGTCTCCCGCGATCGCCGCCTCGAACGCGCCCGGCATGTTTTCCACGATGCCGCGCGCGCGGTCGTGCAGGCCGCGATGAGCGACCGGCCGCGCGGTCAGCCAGTCCGGCGCGCGCATCGCCGCCTCGGCTCAGGAGACTTCGAAGATGCCTTCGACTTCCACCGATGCATCGGAGGGCAGCGACGCGACACCGACGGTGGTGCGGGCGTGGCGGCCCTTGTCGCCGAAGGCCATCACCATCAGGTCCGAAGCCCCATTGAGAACCTTCGGTCCGTCCAGGAAATCCGGCGCCGAATTGACGAAGCCGCCGAGCCGGACCACGCGGACGACCTTGTCGAGATCACCCAGCGCCGCCTTGATCTGGGCGAGCAAATTGATGGCGCAGCCACGCGCTGCGGCGTTGCCCTGTTCGACCGTGACCCCGGCGCCGAGCTTGCCCTTGGCGATCAGCTTGCCCTGAGGATCGACGCATACCTGGCCCGATACGAACAGCAGGTTTCCGCTGCGCACGAAGCCGACATAGTTCGCCACGGGGCTGGACGGTTCGTGCAGCACGATTCCCTGCGCCGCAAGTTTCTGCTCGATCGTGCCCGCCATGTCTGATCCCCGTTTTGATGTTCAACACCCCATCGATCCGATCGGGGCCGCCTCTTCTCGCGCATCGCGCCATCACTTGCAAGCGACCGCCGCTGTCCGGCAGCGCTTGCCGGCTGTCGTCGCCTGGCGCGGCGACCGACTGTCAAAACCCCGGCATTCTGCCGTCAAATCCGTTTTTCTTGCGGTGCGGCCCTAGTTGTGGCGCAATACGGCGGTCATATTTTCGACAAATCACTGCCGAGGAAAACACATGGCTCGTATGCCGCGGATTGCGCCCCGAGACGTTGCGGCGCTGGCGCTGACCCTTGCCGCCATCGCGACCACGTTCGCTGGCGGCTGTGCGTCGGCCGCAACCGCCTTGCCGTTTCTGCCGCATCAGGCGCTCTACGATCTCAACCTGATGAAGGCGCGCGGCTCCAATTCGATCAACAGCGCGCGCGGACGCATTCTCTACAATTTCTCCGGCAGCGCCTGCGACGGTTACACCTCGGAATTCCGGCAGGTGTCGGAGATGGAAAGCGGGGAAAACAGGGTGACATTGAGCGATCTGCGCTCGAACTCCTGGGAGGACGGCACGGGCAAGAGCTTTCGCTTCAAGATCGAGACCCGGATGAACGACGGTGATGCCGGCTCGGTGGACGGCGTGGCCGAACGGGTTGGCGACCATGTCACCGTGAAGCTGAAACAGCCGCAGGCCAAGACGTTCACGCTCGACGGCGACACGGTGTTTCCGACCCAGCAGATCGAACGCATCATCGAGGCGGCGAAGGCGGGAAAGTCGGTGCTCGAACTCACCGTCTATGACGGCTCCGACAATGGCGAGAAGGTGTACAACACCCTCTCGGTGATCGGTCGGCCGATCCCCGGCGACCGCAGCGTCGCCTCGCCCGATCCTTCCACCGAAACCGACGCGATGAAATCTCTGACGCGCTGGCCGGTCACGGTGAGCTATTTCGATCGCGGCGCCAAGGCTACCGAGGGCGAGCAGACGCCGGTCTATTCGATGTCGTTCGAGCTGTTCGAGAACGGCGTGTCGCGGGCGCTGGTCCTCGACTACAATGATTTCGTCATCTCCGGCGCGCTCGGCAAGTTCGACATCAAGGATTCCAAGCCCTGCAAGTGACGGGGCACACCGTTCAACACACACGCCGTCATCCCGGGACGCGCCACTTGGCACGGCCCTGGCGGCGTAGCCCGGATGAAGCGCAGCGCAATCCGGGAATCCTCACCGCGGATCGCGCGGCCCCGGATTTCGCTGCGCTTCATCCGGGCTACAGTTCGCGCCACCGTTGTTGCGACCGCGCCTGCCGATATCAGGCATCCTTCGGCTTGCGCTCATAGGCGAGGCCGCGGATGACCGCGGCACTGCCGAACTTCCGGCGCAGACCGTCGATCGCGCGCTCGGCGTCGGCCGCGCGACGGTCGAGCATGTCGGTGTCGTCGGCCGCGGAGGCCGCGCGCAGCGCGCTGACGCCGGTGCCCATCAGGCGGAATGCGGTGCCGTCGATCTCCTTCGCCAGCATCTCACGGGAGATTGCGAAGATCTTGGCCGCAAGCTGCGTCGGCGCGTGGATCGATTGCGAGCGGGTGCGCTGCCGGAAGTCGGCGGTTTTCAGCTTCAGCGTGATGGTGGAGCCGGCGAGTTCGCCGCCCTTGAGGCGCGCCGACACCTTCTCCGACAGCCGCCACAATATCCTTTCCAGCGTGGCGAAATCGCCGGTGTCGGTCTCGAACGTGGTCTCGCTGGAAATCGTCTTGGCGCCGCGATCGGCGATCACGCGACGGTCATCGATGCCGCGGGCGAGCCGCCACAGCCTGCGGCCTTCGGTCGGAAACTGCTTCATCAGCTCCAGCTCGTCGGCGCGTTGCAGGTCGGCGATGGTGCGAAAGCCGCGTTGCGACAGCCGCTCCTGGGTGGCGGGGCCGACCCCGAAAATGAACCCGACCGGCTTGTCGGCCAGCAACGCGCGCGCTTCGTCCTGGTCGAGTGCGGCGTAGCCGCGCGGCTTGTCGAGATCGGAGGCGATCTTGGCCAGGAACTTGTTGCAGGATAGCCCGACCGAGACGGTGATCCCGATGTCGCGCTCGACCTCGCGGGCAAAGCGGGCCAGCACCTTGGCGGGGATCATGCCATGGACACGCTGGGTGCCGCCGAGATCGAGAAAGGCCTCGTCGATCGAAAGCGGCTCGACCAGCGGTGTCAGCGCCTGCATGGCGCGGCGTACCTCGCGTCCCGTCCGCACATATTTCGCCATGTCGGGCGCGACCACGACAGCGGACGGGCACAAGGCCAGCGCCTTGAACATCGGCATCGCCGAACGCACGCCGAAGGTCCGGGCGATGTAGCAGGCTGCCGATACCACGCCACGCTTGCCGCCGCCGATGATGACGGGCTTGTCGGCAAATTCGGGATGGTCGCGCTTCTCCACGGTGGCGTAGAAGGCATCGCAATCGATATGTGCATAGGCGAGGGAAGGCAATCCGCGGTGGCGGAGCAGGCGAGGCGAGCCGCATTCGCCACAGCGCCGGGCCGTGAAGTCGGAATCGGCGAGGCAATCCCGGCAGATGCAGGTGGGGCCGACGGACTCCTGGGCAGGCGCGCTCACGGCACGTCGCGTTGCAATGTCGGATCGGTCAGCGCCTGGTGAGCGGCGGCGACGTTGGTCGGATCAAGCTGGGAGGCTGCCGCGAATGCCTTCACCATCGTGTCATCCCGTAGGACAAATTCCAGAACGTTCACCAAGAAGTGTGGATCGGTCGCTGCCGAGCGCAGGGTTTCCGGACCGATCCCGGTTTCGGCCAGGAACCGGCCCAGCCTCCCGGCATCGCCGGCAATGAAGGAAAGCGCCTGAACGGCAACCAATTCAGCTACTTCCCGGGGGTTGTGAACAGGCTTCCTCACCGGGGGTATTTGCCTTTCCGTAACTTATGGTCTCTATTTTGAAGGCATCATGCCCGAGTCTGCGCAGCGTATTCAAGCAACCGGCGTGCATTTGCAGGCAGTATGCAAAAAGAAGGCAGCGGGCTTAACGGGTTAGAGCGAATCTGGCGCTAGTTTGAGTTTACACTTCGACACGCCCGGGCCGCGACATTCAACGGGGATTGGGAGGACGGGATGGCAAAAACCGTCCTGATCGTGGAGGACAACGAGCTCAATATGAAGCTCTTTCGCGATCTCTTGGAGGCGCACGGCTATCAGACCTCCGGTACCAGCAATGGCATCGAAGCGCTCGATCTCGTTCGCAAGCTTCGTCCCGACCTGGTGCTGATGGACATCCAGCTGCCGCAGGTGTCCGGACTCGAGGTGACGAAATGGATCAAGGACGATCCGGAGCTGCGCGCCATTCCGGTGGTGGCGGTGACGGCGTTCGCGATGAAGGGAGACGAAGAGCGGATTCGTGAGGGTGGCTGCGAGGCCTATCTCTCCAAGCCGATCTCGGTCGGCAAGTTCATCGAAACCGTTCGGCGTTTCATCGGCTAGGAGAGCAATACAAGATGTCCGCACGTATCCTGGTCGTCGACGACGTGCCTGCCAACGTCAAGCTGCTCGAAGCAAGACTGTCCGCCGAATATTTCGACGTGCTGACCGCGGCCAACGGCGCCGAGGCGCTGGCGATCTGCACGCGTGCCGATTGCGACATCATCCTGCTTGACGTGATGATGCCCGATCTCGACGGCTTCGAGGTCTGCCGTCGGCTGAAATCCAACCCGGCCACCCATTTCATTCCGGTGGTAATGATCACCGCGCTGGACAGCCCCGCCGACCGCGTGCGCGGCCTGGAGGCCGGCGCCGACGATTTTCTGACCAAGCCGGTTTCCGACATCGTGCTGATCGCACGGGTGCGGTCGCTGACCCGGCTCAAGATGATGACCGACGAACTGCGGATGCGCGCCGTCACCTCGCTGGAAATCGGCATGCAGGCTCACGAGCGCAATGCGGTCGCCGACACCGGCAAGGGCGGCCGCATTCTGCTGGTCGACGACCGGGCATCGTCCTATGAACGGCTGGCGCCGGTACTGAGTACCGAGCACTCCGTCGATGTCGAGACGAGACCGGCGGAGGCGCTGTTCCGGGCCGCCGAAGGCAACTACGACCTGCTCATCGTCTCGCTCGGCCTCGCCAATTTCGACGGCCTGCGGCTGTGCAGCCAGGCGCGTTCGCTGGAACGGACCCGGCAGGTGCCGATTCTCGCGATATCCGACGCCGACAACAACGCGCGGCTGCTGCGCGGCCTCGAGATCGGCGTCAACGACTATCTGCTGCGTCCGGTGGACAAGAACGAATTGCTGGCGCGGGCCCGCACCCAAATCCGCAAACGGCGCTACAGCGACCATCTGCGCGACAATGTGCAGAACTCCATTGAAATGTCGGTTACCGACTCCCTGACCGGCCTGCACAACCGACGCTACATGGAGAGCCATCTTGGCACACTGGCCGAACAGGCCGCCAGCCGCGGCAAACCGCTGGCCGTGATGATGCTCGACATCGACTATTTCAAGTCGATCAACGACAGTTACGGCCACGACGCCGGCGACGACGTGCTGCGCGAATTCGCGGTCCGGATCCGAAAGTCGATCCGCGGCATCGATCTGGCATGCCGCTATGGTGGCGAGGAGTTCGTCATCGTGATGCCGGAGACCGATCTGCATGTCGCCGGAATCGTGGCGGAAAGGCTGCGGCGGTCGATCGCCGGCGAACCGTTTGCGGTCAACAAGGGCGCCAAGCGCATCGCGGTCACCATCTCGATCGGGCTGTCGACGCTGGAGATCAAGGGCGAGGCGGTCGCCGACGTGCTCAAGCGCGCCGACACCGCGCTCTATCGTGCCAAGCATGACGGCCGCAACCGTGTCGTCGCGGCGGCGGCATAGCGCGGTCCGCCAATCCGCCTCCTTCAGCTGTTGACGAACAGCGTGGTGGCATTGCCCATGCCCATGTCGAGCGTCACCTGGAATTGCAACATCGGCTGCAGCGGCACGCCGGCGGGAAATCCAAGGCTCTTGGGGATATCGATGCTGGCATAGCGGTCGACGGTGATGGTCGCCGGCGGCAGCGGCTTGGGCGGCCGCAGGTTCGAGAGCGTGAACGGTGTCGTGATCACCGCCTGGTAGCAGGCGTCGGTGAGGCTCGACGGGTCGCGGAACTGCTTGAGCTGGACCGTCGAAAAGGCATCCGGCGCGAACGCCAGCAATTCCTGCAGGAGCTCGTTGAGGAAGGGGTCGACGAGGTTGGCGCCAAGCCCGATCCAGGGCCACAGTCCGCCGGGCGCGGCCTGCGCGGCGCCGCCGGAGGGGTTGATGGTCACCAGCTTGTGCCAATCGAGCTTGGTGGCCGGCTTGTGCTTCTTCAGGGCCAGGATGGACGCGCTGATCTGAAAGGGGTCGGCATCGAGCATCGGTGTCGGCGAAAATCTCGCCATCGCCTTCGGAAAGCCGATCACGTTGCGGCCGCTGATCGTCGACCAGGAATTGTCGACGAAGATGAAGGGAATGAACCATTCGGGCACCGGCTCCGGAAACAGCACGCCGCCGAACGACAGGAATTTCCAGACATAGACCCGGAAATACATTTCCTGCTGGCTTGCAAATCCCCAGTTGCAATACGGCTCCTCGGCGAAACGCATTTCGGGATAGGTCACGATCTCCATGTCGACGAAGTCGAGAAAGACGCGGTACTCGAAGCCGCGCTGCTCCAGCGTGCCGATGTTCAGCTGCTGGTCGCAAAGCTTCTGCAGGTCGGCGGCTTTCGCCGGCAGCCGGAAGCTCATGATGGTGACGCCGGGGAAATCGTAGGGCGGCGGGATGGACGGGTCATCGAACCGCGAGATGTATTCGACCATGACGATTGCCTTCCATGCGCGATGCAGACGCCCGGCATCAAGAACAGAGGATGGTAACTAAATTCTATCATCGGAGTGCATGGGCGGAAACAAGCCGTCCGCCTGCACGCGCCGAACTCCCCTGAACCCAAGCACGAAATCGGCCCCATAGACCCGGGCCGGCGTCTGGAAGCCGGCCTGGAAGTCGCCGCGCCCGACGCGCTGGCTGACGGCCATGGCGGTCTCCGCCGTGAAGCTGTAGCCGTCGGGTGTTTCGAGACGGGCGCCGGCGCGCCGCCGCCAGCTGTCCTCGGCCTCGGCCACGATGACGCATTTTTCCATCCGCCGCCGTTTGGGCGAGGGCCCCTCCGGCCAAGAGCGGGTGGCGGCGTCGAGCCAGCGCCGGACCGGGGGCAGTCGCACGGTATCGGCGACGCCGGCGCCGATCTGGTAGAGCGTGCGCGAGACGAGATCGGCCTCGAAATAGGTCTCGATATTGCGGATTCCGGTTGAATGATAGGCCGTGAAGACATCGGCCCAGCTCACTGCGACGCTTTCCCGCTTGCCGTCACCATAGTCGAAGGCCCGCTGCAGGCGCCCGACCGGCACCGACATCAGCCGCCCGTTCTGCCGGATGGTCACCCGCGAATTGCTCAAGCCGAGCGCCGAGCGGAGGCTGCCGCGCGAAAATGAATCCGGCCGCAGCAAGCCGATCCGCAGATATTTGGCATCGGGAAGGCGCGCGGCCACGTGCATCGCCAGGCAGTCCGACGCCACGATACCCAATCCGACCCCCGGCATGATCATGATGCCGCGTTTGCGGGCCGCGGCGTCGTAGCCGAAGGCGTCGCGGAACACCGGGAGTTCGCCGGTGATGTCGAGATAATGGGTTCGGGTCCGGAGGCAGGCCTCGATCAGGGCAGGGGCGCTCTGCGCAAACGGGGTTGCCGCATTGATCAGGACGCCGACATCGCCGAGCGCGCGATCGAGCGCGGCCGGCTGATCGAGCGCGGCCACGCGTCCCGAGACGCCCAGCCTCGCCGCCAGCGCCTGGACGCGGTCCGCGTCGCGGCCGGCGACGATCGGAGCGCGCCGCAGCCTTCGGGCGTGTTCGGCGATCAGCCGGCCGGTGTAGCCGGTGCTGCCATAGATCAGGATTGGACCACGCAACTTGCTCCCCTCGAAGCGTCGGGCGGAAACGCCGGCCGCCGGCGTTCAGCGTGTGAAGATCCAGCTCGCCAGGCCATGGATGAATGCCTTGTCTCTGGACGGCGGAAGACTTCCATAGATCGAATTGAACTCATTGAGCGCGGCGCCGGCAAGCGCATGGGCGAATTGTCGTACATATTTCACCGAGCCTTGTGCAGCCATCAGCGACAGCACCCAGGCGACGTCCTTGGCGCTGCGTTGTTCGCGCGGCCGGCTGAACAGCCGGGTCAGCCGCGCACGCTCCGCGCGCGAGCCGTGACGGTAGGCGTGAATCAGCAGCAGGCTGCGCTTGCCTTCCAGAAGGTCGCCGTTCAGCTCCTTGCCATAGGCGTGGTCGGGGGCCACGTTCAGCACGTCATCCTGGATCTGGAATGCGGCGCCGAGATAGAAGCCGAACCGGATGAAGGGCTCGAGATCCACCGTGCCGCGGCTGCCGATCAACGCGCCGACGCGCGAGGGATGAATGGTCGCCAGCCAGCAGGTCTTCTTCAGGACCATGTTGAGATAATCGGCGTCATCGAGTTCGAGCAGGTTTTCGCGGATCCAGCCCAGCTCGATCGCCTGACCTTCCAGTGAATGCCATGCCACGCTTTCCATTTCGCGGACGATGCGCAGGCCGACGGCGTTGCCGAACAGGCCGACATTGTCGAGCAGCGGGCGCAGGCTGAGCAGGAACAGCGCGTCGCCGGCGTTGATCGCCAGCGGCACCCCGTGCAAGGCATGAAGCGTGGGCTTGCCGCGGCGCATGGCGCTGCCGTCCTGGATGTCGTCATGCACCAGCATGGCATTGTGCAGCAGCTCGATCGCAACCGCCGAGCGGACCGCGTCGGCGGCGCTCGCGCCGAAGGCGCGGGCCGTCGCGATGCAGATGCCGGGTCGCATCATCTTGCCGGCACGCAGCGGGTAATCAGCCAGCACCTCGTACAGATACCGCGCGGGATAGCCGCTCGGCAGATAGCCGAGCAGGGCATCGCGGGTCATCGAGCCGTATTCTTCGAGCGTTTCGGCAACGAGCGACGACATCGCGGCGCCATTGGCCGCCGCCGAGGGCCGGGATCGGCGGACCCTAGCCGATGGTGACACTTACCGTGCCTCCGGGATGGTTGGTCTTGTGGTCCACGATCACGCCGGTGTAGGTGCCGGGGGCCTGCCCGCGCGGAACATTGACCTTCAGGACCAGCTTCTTCTGCGCGGTCAGCGTGAATTTCACGCCCGAGAGGCGGCCTTTCTGGCCGCTCGCCAGCAGATCGCGCACGATCGGCACGAAGCCGGCCGCGTGGGGCCGCAGATCGAGCACGACCTTCTTCGCGCCCTTGCCGGTCACGACGATCTCGGGAGCGGCGGCCGGCATGGTGGCGTCGGCCGGCGTGATGTTGCTGGTGGTCGCGGCGCCGGCGGACGTGCCGGTGCGGACAATGGTCTTGGGCTGCGCGGTGCCGGGTCGCGGCGGCGAGCCGCCCGCCGGCGGATTGGGCGACTGGGCGTTGATCGAGCGCGCCATGATCGACAGCAGATCGAGCCAGGTGGCGCCGACGTCCCTGGTGGTGGTGACCAGGTTGTCGATCACGAGGTTGACGTCGGTGTTGAGCTGCCTGGAATTGGCGAGGCCGTCGCGCATGCGGGCGGCGGCGGCCTGGCCCGCCCGGATCTGCTCCTCGATTACGGTCGAGCTCATCTGGACCATGTTGGTGATGGCCTGCTGAACAGTCTTGGAGACCTGCGCCGCGCCATCGCCGTTGTCCATGTGAGCGAATGCGCCCCGGCGAGGCCCGCTGCGCCGCGGGTTTTTCCGACGCGACCGCTGCTTGGTGGATGGTCTTTTCGCCATGGCTATTGCCCTCCGGGCGTTGCGGGCTGACTGCTAGGGGTGATCATAGCCGATAATATCTTCGAGCGCGGGAGATCCGCAAATGGCATGGGCTGCCAGCCTTCCGGACATGGTGGCGGCCTCGACGCATCCAACATTGAGGCTGCAGTCGGTCCAGTCGCCGGCGATCGTCATGTTGTCATAGGTGTTGTCGAGCGGCGAGATCCGATATTGGCAGCTGCCGGGCAGTGAAAGCACGTAGCGGTCCGACGGATTGACGTTCGCCGTCCAGTATTGCGTATCGAAACGGCTGCGCCCGGCCGCCGGTTTTTTCCGTGCTTTCGATCCCCGGGGGTCGACCAGCAGCTCCCAGCGAAACTCGCCGGAGCGCCGCTTCGCCTTGGGCCATAGATGCTGGATGTCGCGGTTGAGAAAGCGCACGGCATTGGCGCGCACCTCTTTGGCGCGACGCCCGGGATAGCCGATATCGGATGCATCGGGCTGCTCTGGCGGATCGTCGAGCACGTTGCAGAAATAGGCCACGGTGCGTGGCGGATGGTTGCGCCAGTCCTCGGCGGGAACGACGTGTCCCATGTCGGCCCAGGTGTCGAATGGCTTGACAAAGCTGGTCAACGTGCCCGGCGGGATGTCCCACCCCAGCTCCTGAAGATCGGCGCCGAGCCAGACCTGGAATGCCTGGGTGGCGACGGTCTGCACCCGGTCGACCATTCTCCGCCAGCGCGGGTTGCTGGCGATGATCTCGCTGCAGACGTGAGGCAGCGCGCCGACGCCGACGCCCAGCACGACGAAGTCGAAATCGCGCGTCACCCGGAGTTCGAGCGTCGCGGCCTTGCGCTGGTCCCAATGCGACTCGAAGTCCCGCTGCTCGCGCTGCATCTGCGCGCCGCCCTTCAACTGCCGGTAGTCGGGCTGGGCCGGCCAGCACGGCATGCCGCGGATATCGACCAGCGGCTGATAATCGCGGCCATCCCGCGTCTCGGCCTGGACGTCGAACTGCAGCGCCTCGACATACGGCTTCTCGCCGGGCGCGAGGCTTTCGGGCTCGGCCAACCTGACATTGCGCAGCCGGTGAAAGAACTTGAAGCTGACGCCGCGGCGGCGCAGCGCCTCGTAAAAAGGCGCGAACACGACGTCGCCCATTCCGGCGCGCATCTTCCACAGCGGCGCGCCGCGATAGCAGAAGAAGAACCGCAGCGTTCCGCGCAGCGCGACGCCGGCCGCCATTGCCGGGCGGTCGGCATCGCCGTCGACATAGGCGAGCGCCATGTCATAGAGAATGCGCGTGAACGGCGAATCGATCGCACGCTCGGATGCACCGTTGAGCCGCAGCCACTCCCGGTGGTCGAAATGGTTGATGGCATCGAGCCCGCGCGGATCGGTCAACAGGTTGAAGCGGATGGCGCCGACGAGATTGGCCAGGATCAGATCGACGATCTCCCACTGATAACGGATGTGATCGTCGGTCGCGACCAATTGCTCGAATTGCTTGCGCACCGCGGCGGCGACGGCTTCCATCAGCTTCAGGACGGCGTTCTGCGGCACAACCGCCACCGATCGAAGCGCCATCTCCACCAGCGCCAGCGCCTCGACGGCCACCGCGGCCGACGCCAGCGCACCGAAACGCAACAGGCTCGCCGCCCGCGTGACGAAGGCATCCAAATCGTCCTGCCCGTGATCAAGCTCCGGATCGGAATCCGGCTTCCCGGTCGCCCGGAACGTCTCCAGGCCCAGCAGCAGCGTTCGCAGCAGGGCCACGCCGCGGGCGAAGTAGTGCTTCAGCGTGAACGGATTGTGCGGTTCGAGAGGATCGCCCGGAAGCCCCGGCGCGGGTGGGAAATGCGCGGCCCAGTTGACCCAGCCGCCGTCCGCCGAATTGCCCGCCACGGCGATGTGCAAATCGGGCAGGAAGAAATCATCCCAGTTGCGGCCGGGTCCCTTGCCGTTTGCTTTGAGTTCCTCGTAGCACTGGCGCAGCAGCAGGAACGCATTGTCGTAACAGCCGAGCCAGACGTGCAGCCCGTGCTCCTCGATGCGACCGGCCGCACCGCGCCCGGACGATCCCTTGCCACCGAGCCGCCAGCCGAGCTGATAGATCGTGACGTGGTAGGCACCCTTGTGCTGCGGCCGGGTCAATTCGAAGGCTGCCGCGATCGCCGCGCATCCGCCCCCGATGACGGCAACTTCGATTGGCTTGCGGTTGCCCAACTGCCGCTTTCCCCAAAGCTCGGGCCACAATGCCTTGGTTCGCGACCCGTCATCTCGATGGTACATGCTTTTGCATGATAAAGGAAAGTCCTACGGCGCTTCGGCGACGACCGGCAGCAGCGAGCGAGGCGCGAGGAGTGGTGCGGCCTCGCTTTAGTGCCTATAATGCCGGCTCCTGCCGACCGCACATACGCTACAGGAGGTGAGATGCCAGGCCCTCCCAAAGTCGCTTTGCTGCAAGGGAGTCACCGGGGCGAGCACCGCCAGATCACCGTCCTGATGACCGACCTCGTCGACTTCACGGCCTTTGTCGAGCGGGCGGGTGAGGAGGCCGCCTTCGCGCTGGTCAGCCAGGTCTCCGGCCTTACCACGGCGGCAATCCATCACCATCGCGGCACCGTCAAGAACTTCACTGGCGATGGCATCCTGGCGCTGTTCGGCACGCCGACCGCGCTCGAGGACGGGCCGCTGCGGGCCTGCCGCGCCGCGCTCGAGATCCAGCAGCGGCTCGCCGCCGCCGGCGACAGCATCGAGGCAGAACTCGGCATTCGCCCGCAACTGCGGATCGGCCTGACCACGGGACCGGTGGTGCTCGGCGCCGTGGACAGCGGAGAGAGCACCGGCGTCACCGCCCATGGCGACATCGTCAATCTGGCGTCGCGGCTGCAAAACGAGGCGACCCCAGGCACCGTCGTCATGAGCGAGGCGCTGCTTCGGCAGGTGGAGGGTCTGGTCGAAAGCGAATTGGCCGGGCTGTTCCGCTTCAAGGGCAAGAGCGAGCTGCAGTCCGTCCATCGCCTGCTCTCGGTCCGGGACAACGCCACCCGATTCGACGCCGCCATTGCTCGCGGGCTGACGTCCTTCATCGGGCGCCAAAGCGAGCTTGCGGTCCTGGAGAGCCAGTTTCAGCGGCACGACTTCGTGCGCGTCGTCGACGTGGTCGCAGATCCAGGCATCGGCAAGTCGCGGCTGCTGTACGAGTTTGCGCTGCGACACCGTGGCGATGCCGTACTGGTGTTGCGCGGAAACTGTTCCGAAGACGGGCAGGAGACGCCGTTCCTGCCGTTCATCGAGGTGGTGCGGCAGGGGTTCTCGGTGAGCTCTGGCGAATTGCTCGACGCGATCTCGCACAAGCTCGACGAGGGCCTCGAGCGCGTGGGCTGCCGGTCGCCGCAGAATTGCGCGCTGTTGCTCAACCTGCTCGGTCTCGAACTTCCCGACGATCCGCTGGCCGAACTGGACGGACCGCTGGTGGGCGCGAGAACCCGCGACCTGCTGTTGCGGCTGGTCGAGGCCCAAAGCCAGTTTTCCACGGTGATGCTGCTGCTCGAAGACCTGCACTGGATCGACAGCGCATCGGAGGACCTGCTGCTGCGGATCGTCGGGCACGAGCCGGCCTTGCCGCTGATCATTCTGCATACGCGGCGGCCCGAATACCACCCGCCCTGGGCCGGCAAGCCCGGCGTCGCCGAGTTGCGGCTCGCGCCATTGTCTTCGGCGGAAACGCGGCGCATCGCACAAATCCGGTTTCGGGTCGATGAATTGCCTGAAACCCTGGGGCGGTTGATCGTCGACAAGGCGGAGGGCAACGCGCTGTTCGTCGAGGAGATCGCGCGCTATCTGATCGAGCGCGGCACGGTGCGGCATACCCCGGCCGGGCTCGTCTACGACCCGGACGCGGTTGCTGCCGCGTTGCCGGCAAGCGTGCAGCTGCTGCTGACGGCGCGGGTCGATCGCCTGTTCCCTGAGGACCGCAAGCTGCTGCAGACTGCCGCGATCGTAGGACGCCGCTTCGACGCCCGCCTGCTTGCCGAAATCGACAACGGGCTTGAAGGTGTCGAACACCGGCTGACGGAGATGGAACGGCTCGATCTCGTCAAGCGACACGTCCAGTCCGGTGAATTCGAATTCAAGCACGTCCTGGTGCGTGACGCGCTGTACGACAGTTTGCTGAGGTCGCTGCGTTCGGAGCTGCATCTCAAGGTCGCAAACGTGATCGAGCTTCGGGGCGCCACCCGCGTCACGGAGGTCGCCGAAACGCTCGCCTATCATTTTTCGCTATCGGCGCGGCACGACAAGGCGTTTCGCTATTGCGCCCTGGCCGGGCGAAAATGCCTCGACATCTACTCGCTGGAGGAGTTGGAGCGCTACTTCCGCAAGGCACTGAGCCTGCTCGACGCGGCACCGCAATGCGCGGACGATCAGGCCATGGCGAGCGTCGCCGCGAACCTTCTGGAAGTACTTTACCTGCGCGGCGACCTGCTCGGACTGCAGCAAATCGCCGAAAGCTACATCCCGCGGCTTCAGGCCCTTGGCGACACGCCCCAACTGGTGTTCGCGCTGTATTTCCACTGCATGCTGCTCGAGCATCGCTGCGACTTTGCGGCTGCGGAGGTCCGCGCCAAACTGGCGCTGTCCATTGCGCAGCGACTGAACGATGTGCGTGCCCAGGCCTACGCGCAGTCCGCACTGCTGTTCTGCTCGACCATCCTCGGTCGTCACCGGCACGAGGCGGCGGAGATCGAGGGCAGCAGGGTGCTCGATGTCTGCACCCGCGCCGGCGACAATTACATTCTCAACTGGGCCTATTGGTCGATCGCCTGGGACTATGTCTGCCGCGGGCGAACCAAGGAAGCGCGGGTCTGGTCGCTCAAGCTGATCGATTCAGGTCGGCAGCGCCAGGACGATCGCGCGCTCGGCATGGCCTACTGGACGCTCGCCTGGATCGACATCCAGGATCACCGCTTTGCCGATGCCATTGCCAACGCGCAACGGTGCCGAAAGACTGCAACCACCACCTTCGACCGCAATGCCGGCATGATGGCGAGCGCTACCGGCCTGCTGCTGGAGGGCCGGTTCGAGGAAGGTCTGGCGGAATTGCTGGCGCTGAAGAAGTGGGCGCTCGCCAATGGCTGGCTGTACTCTGCAAGCGGCGTCGATTTTGCGGCCGGTCCGGCGCTCGCCGCGACCGGTCGCATCGCCGAAGGCATCCGCCTGCTCAAGGCCGGCATTGCCGCCTGCGAAGCCACCGGCAGCCGCGCCATGGCATCCTGGAACCGGATATCCCTTGCCGAACTCTATCTGCAGATGCTTTCGACGAAGCAGCGGCCACCGCTGAAGTTCATACTGTCGAATCTGGGCGCCATCACCTGGGTATCGATATTCGGCAACCGCCGCGCCCGCCAGCTGCTCGGCGAGGTGGTGCAGAACGATCAGATCCACGAACTCAGCACCTCGCGCGGCTGGATCGAGATCGACCTCGCCAAGCTCTGCATCCTGAAGAAACGGCCGGATCTCGCGCGACAGCATCTGCGAAAGGCGCAGCTGGCCGCCACGGCGCAAAGCTCCACGCCGATGCTCAGCGAGATCGACGCGATCGAGGCGAAGTTGCCCTGAAGCCTGCGCCAGGCGCTGGCGCCAACGGCATGTCTCCAAAACGAAACGGGATCCCGAAGGATCCCGTTCGCATCACCCGGCCTCGGCGCAGGCTATTTGATCTTGGATTCGCGAAATTCGACATGCTTGCGCGCGACCGGGTCGTACTTCTTCTTGACCAGCTTGTCGGTCATGGTGCGCGAGTTCTTCTTGGCGACATAGTAGAAGCCGGTATCCGCCGAGGACACGAGCTTGACCTTGATGGTGACCGCTTTGGCCATGTTCAGGACCTCAAATCGTGGGAAATCAGGCACCGGCGAAACCGGCCTGCATTTGCGCGCAACCTAGCCCCGATCCGCCCAAAGTCAAGGTTCTGACGCCCTGGAGCGGCCCGATTCAGCCAATCAGCGCTCGAAGAACCGGTTTGTGGGCCGCGGCAGGCCGAGATTCTCGCGCAGCGTCCGCCCCTCATACCGGGTCCGGAAAATGCCGCGCCTTTGCAGTTCCGGCACCACCTGGTCGACGAAATCGTCGAGCCCGGCGGGCAGGAAGGGAAACATGATGTTGAACCCGTCGCAGCCGTGGCTCATCAGCCATTCCTCCATCTGATCGGCGATCCCGGAGGCGGTGCCGACGAAGGACAGCCCGCCATAGCCGCCGACCCGCTGCGCAAGCTGGCGCACGGTCAGCCTGTCGCGCGCCGCGACATCGACCAGGCGCTGACGGCCGCTTTTCGAAGCATTGGTCTCGGGAATCTCGGGCAGCTGGCCGTCGGGATCGAAACCGGAGGCGTCGGTCCCGAGGATCACCGACAACGAGGCAATGGCGCTGTCATAGTGCACCCGGCTGTCGAGCAGCGCGCGTTTTTCCTTTGCCTGCTCGACACTGTCTCCGACCACGACGAAGGCGCCGGGCAGGATCTTCAGGGACTCGCGGTCGCGACCGAGCTTGTCCATGCGGCCCTTGATGTCGGCATAGAGCTTCTGCCCGTCGGCGAGGCTGCCGCCGCCGGTGAACACCGCTTCGGCGGTCTCCGCCGCGAGCTGCCGCCCGTCCTCCGAAGCGCCGGCCTGGACGATTACCGGCCAGCCCTGCACCGGACGGGCAATGTTGAGCGGTCCGCGCACCCTGAAATACTTGCCGCGGTGATCGAGCACATGCATCCTCGCCGGATCGAAATAGAGCCCGGCCTCGACGTCTTGGACGAACGCATCGTCGGCGAACGAGTTCCACAGGCCGGTGACCACATCGTAGAATTCACGCGCCCGCTTGTAGCGTTCGGCGTGCTCCATGTGTTCGTCGAGCCCGAAATTCAACGCAGCGTCCGGATTGGAGGTGGTGACGATGTTCCAGCCGGCTCTCCCGCCGCTGATATGATCGAGCGAGGCAAAGCGTCGGGCGACATGATAGGGCTCGTCGAATGTCGTCGAGCCGGTTGCGATCAGCCCGATGTGCTCGGTGGCGCCGGCCAGCGCCGACAGCAGCGTGAACGGCTCGAACGAGGTGACGGTATGGCTGCGCTTCAGCGCGTCGACCGGCATGTTCAGCACGGCAAGATGGTCCGCCATGAAGAAGGCGTCGAACTTGCCGGCCTCGAGTTTGCGGATCAGCTGCCTGATATGGGCGAAATTGAAGTTGGCGTCGGGCCAGGCGCCCGGATAGCGCCAGGCCCCGGTATGGATGCTGACCGGCCGCATGAACGCGCCGAGCCGCAATTGACGACGTGCCATGGCCCCGTCCCGTGTTGTTCGTGGTTGGCGAAGAAATAGTTACAAACCCGGTCGGCGCCATTGCGCGCGGCGCGGAAGAATTTTTTGTTTCTTGCTCGCTCCCTGGTCAAATCTCGCCGCCCGGTCGCGCCTCATCCCCCAGCACGTCCCGATGCATCCGGCCGCCGTAGAAATGGAAGAACGGCACCGCGGCGCCGTGATCCAGCGGTCCGGTGGCGAGGCGCTTTTCGAGCTCGTTCAGGACATTCCTGGTCATGGGGTGCAGGTCGGCGAGCGGGCTTGATCCGATCTCGACCCAGGCGAGCTCCACCAGTTCGGCCTCGGCATGGACCACGCCTTCGACCCGATGGGCGATCGCCGAGGCGTCCGCAGTGAAGAATTTGGTGTCGAAGCGTCGCACCCGGCCCGGCGGGGTGATGGCTCGCGCTATCAGGTACAATCCCGATGGATCCGGCAGCAGGCCGGCTTCGGCGAACGGCTTCCAGGGACCCTGGAGCGCCGGCGTCGTGCCTATGCCCTTGCGGCCGAGACAGAGGCCGGTCTCCTCGCAGGCTTCACGGATCGCGGCGATTGCCAGCGAACGCGCCCGCGATGGCGTGATCTTCGGGCTACCCTTGAGAAGATTGGCTTCGAGCGTCTGCGGAATCGGCGCGGCCGCCGGCACGCGGCTATCTGACTTGTCGACCCGCCCGCCGGGGAAGACGAATTTGCCGGGCATGAACACCACCTTGTCGTGGCGCCTGCCGACCAGCACCCTCGGAACCGCGGCACTGCGATCGACCAGGATCAGCGTGGCTGCGTCCTTGGGGCGAAAGTAAGGGTGGTGATCCGCTTCCCTTGCTTCGTTTTCGGCTTTCGCGTGGGTCATTCCGCCCTCAACTGGCGATGGGTAGGCCATGCGCTAGACCGGCGGAATGCCATCCACGGCATTTTCGTCGAAGCCGTGCATTCGCAATGCCCATTGCACCCCGACCACCGCGCCCTTGACCGGCTGCAGCAGCAGGAGGGCGGCGACGAGCGTCATCGGCAGATAGATCGCGAGCTGCAACTCGACAGGAGGCGCATAGTTGGTCTCGATCAGCAGGACGAGCGGCACGATGATGTGTCCGACGATGACAATGACGAGATAGGCCGGCAGGTCGTCGGCGCGGTGTGGCGTGAAGTCGAGGTTACACACCGGGCAGTTGTCGTCGACCTTCAGGAATGCGCGAAACAGCTTGCCTTCACCGCAGCGCGGGCAGCGGCCGCGAAAACCGCGCTTGATCGCCGGCCATACGCCGCGCTTCTCGATTGTGCCGAAGTCCCTGTTCCAGACCTTGGTCGCGGCAGTCATCTGTTCCATCATCGGCCCTTCTTTGATTTTCCGGGCCTGCGGCGGTCCGGCTTTCGATCCTTCTTTCGCTTCTTGCGGCCTGGATCGGGCCTAGTCGGTGCGCGCGACGGCGCCGCCGGGCGGTCGCCGACGCCGCGTTTGCGACCGCGCGGCATGACGCGGCCTTCGGAAAGCAGTTCAAACCGCAGCGCGCCCGCTACCGGCGCTGCTTCTACCAGACGAACATCGACCACGTCACCCAGTCGATGCATGGCACCGCTGCGGGAGCCGACCAGGGCGTGGCGCGCCTCATCGTAGTTGAAATATTCCGACCCGAGGGTTCGGATCGGGATAAGCCCATCGGCGCCGGTATCGCTGAGTTTGACGAACAGGCCCGCGCGGGTGACGCCGGAGATGCGGCCCTGAAACGTCGCCCCGATGCGGTCGGCAAGGAAATGCGCGATCAGGCGGTCCGCGGTTTCCCGTTCGGCCTTCATGGCGCGTCGCTCGGTGACCGAAATCTCGGCGGCGATCTCGCTCAGGCGTTCGACCGTCTCGGTCTCCGGCAGCGCACCGTCGCCGAGGCCGAGACCGCGGATCAGGGCGCGGTGCACGACGAGATCGGCATAGCGTCGGATCGGCGAGGTGAAATGCGCATAGCGCCGCAGATTGAGGCCGAAATGGCCGTAATTCTCAGCGGCATATTCCGCCTGCGCCTGCGAGCGCAACACGACCTCGTTCACCAGCGGTTCGGAGTCCTGACCTCTGACCTGCGCCAGCACGCGGTTGAACGCGGCCGGTCGCAGCGCACCGGTTTTCGGGAATGGCAGGTCGAGGGTCCTGAGGAATTCCTGGAGATTGTGCACCTTCGCCAGCGTCGGTTCGTCATGCACGCGGTAGATGAGCGGCAACGATTTTTTCTCGAGCGTCTCGGCCGCAGCGACGTTGGCGAGGATCATGAACTCTTCGATCAGCCGGTGCGCATCCAGCCGTTCCGGCGCGATGACGCGATCGACCGTGCCGTCCGGCTTAAGCAGGATCTTGCGCTCGGGCACGTCGAGATCGAGCGGATCGCGCTCGTCGCGGGCCCGCTTCACCATGGCATAGATCTGGTACAAGGGCTTCAGGATCGGATCGAGCAGGGGCCCGGTGGCGTCGTCGGGCCGCCCGTCGATCGCCGCCTGCACCTGCGCGTAGCTGAGCTTGGCGGCCGAGCGCATCAGGATGCGGTGGAAGCTATGGGCGCGCTTGCGGCCGTCGGCGCCGATCACCATGCGCACCGCAAGCGCCCCGCGCGGCTGCCCCGGCACCAGCGAGCAAAGATCGTTGGAGATGCGCTCGGGCAGCATCGGCACTACGCGATCGGGAAAATACACCGAATTGCCACGGGCCAGCGCGTCGCGGTCGAGGGCCGAGCCGGGCCGCACATAGAAGGCGACGTCGGCGATCGCGACATGGATGATGGCGCCGCCCTTGTTGTTCGGATCGATATCGACCTCTGCATGCACGGCGTCGTCATGGTCCTTGGCGTCGGGCGGATCGATGGTGACGAGCGGCAACGCCCGCCAGTCCTCGCGGCCGGACAACGTCGCCGGCCTTGCCGCCTCGGCCTCATGCAGCGCCGCCGGCGAGAAAACTTGCGGAATCTCGTGGGCGTGGATGGCAATCAGGCTGACGGCCTTTTCCGACGCCAGCGAGCCCAGCCGCTCGCGGACCTTGCCCGAGGCCAGCCCGAAACCACGGGAACGGATCAGCTCGACGCTGACGAGATCGCCGTCCGCGGCGCCGCTGCTGTCAGCCTTGGCGATGTTCAGCTCGCGTCCAGCCTGCTTCTTGTCGACGGGAACGAGACGTCCGCCGCCACCGGGCAGGGCGCGGAAGATCCCGAGCTGGCGCGCTTGGGCTTGATCGACGAGTTTGAGAATGCGTCCGCTATAGACGCCGGCCTCGCCCGACTTCTCCACGCGGAGCAGGGCGCGGTTGCCGACACCGGCCACGGTGCCCGGCTGCGGCCGGCGCGGAACGTGGATACGGATTTTCGGCGGTTCGCCGCCTTCCACTTCGTCCCATTCGGAGGGGACGGCGATCAATTCACCGTCGCCGTCACGCCCGGTGATGTCGGCAAGCAGGGTGGGCGGCAGCGCCGCCGGCTCGTGGACCTTCCTGCCGCGCCTGGCAATCGCGCCATGGTCCGCAAGTTCGCGCAGCAACTTCTTCAGCTCGACCCGGTCGGCATTCTTCAGGCCGAACTCGCGGGCGATCTCGCGGGTGCCGACCTTGCCCGGGTGCGCGCGGATGAAAGCGACGATGGCGTCGCGGCCGGGGAATTGCCTCTCGCGCTGCCTTGCCACTTACCCGCTTGCCTTGCCCGCACTCTTCTTGCCGACCGGCTTGGCGGCCTTGGCCGCCGATGTCTTTGCCGTGGCCGTGACCGGCGCGCGCGCCTTGTTGGCGGCATCGGATTTCGGTTTCGCCGTGGACTTCTTCGCGGCGGTCTTCTTGGCTGGTGTGGCCGCCGAGCCCGATTTTCCAGCCTTGGCTGCTGCCGGCTTGCCGGCCGCAGCGGCCTTCTTGCCGCGCTTCGGCTTGCCGCCGCCCTTGGCCACGCGTTCGTCGATCAGCGCGATGGCTTCCGGCAGGGTGATGGTGTCTGGCGTCTTGTCGCTGGGGATCGTCGCGTTGACGCCGCCGGCGGTGACATAGGCGCCATAACGGCCGTTCTTGACCGCCACCCCGCCAAGTTCCGGATGATCGCCGAGCGGCTTGCCGGGATCGGCGCCGAAACGGCGCCCGCTCGGTCCCTTGGCGATCTTTTCCGCAATCAGCGTCACCGCCCGGTTGAGCCCGATGTCGAACACCTCGTCTCCCGCCTCCAGGCTGGCATAGGTCTTCTGATGGCGCACGAACGGGCCAAACCGACCAAGCCCGGCGGTGATCGGGTCGCCGGTCTCCGGATGACGGCCAATCTCGCGCGGCAGCGACAGCAGTTTCAAGGCGAGCTCGAGTTCGATATCGCCCGGCGAATGGTTCTTCGGAATGCCGGCGCGCTTCGGCTTTTCGCCCTCCTCATAGTCCTTGGGCTCGCCGAGCTGGATATAGGGACCGAACCGTCCGGCCTTCACGACGACGTCGAGACCGGACGCCGGATCCTTGCCGAGGATGCGATCGGCGCTGGCCTCGCTGTCCGCCGCCAGCGGCCGCGTGTAGCGGCACTCCGGATAATTGGTGCAGCCGACAAAGGCGCCGAATTTTCCGGCCTTGAGGTTGAGCCGGCCAGTGCCACAGGTCGGGCATTGCCGGGGATCGCCGCCGTCCTCGCGCGGCGCATAGATGTGCGGGCCCAGCATGTCGTCGAGCGCATCGAGCACCTGCGTGACGCGAAGGTCCTTGATCTCGTTGACGGCGCCGATGAAGTCACCCCAGAAATCCCGCAGCACCTGCTGCCACGAAACCTCGTTGTTGGAAATGCGGTCGAGCTGTTCCTCGAGACCGGCGGTGAAATCGTACTCGACATAGCGGGCGAAGAAGTTCTCCAGGAACGCGACCACGACACGGCCCTTGTCCTCGCCATGCAGCCGCTTCTTGTCGAGCCTGACATAGCCGCGGTCCTTCAGCACCTGCAGGATCGAGGCGTAGGTGGAGGGCCGGCCGATGCCGAGCTCTTCCATGCGCTTGACCAGCGAAGCCTCCGAGAAACGCGGCGGCGGCTCGGTGAAATGCTGGGTGACGGCGAGCCCCTGGCGCTTCAACGCTTCGCCCTCGCTCATGGCGGGCAGCCGCCGACTGTCATCGTCATCGCCATCGTCGTCGCGGCCCTCCTGGTAGAGCGCGAGAAAGCCGTCGAACTTGACGACCTGGCCGGTGGCGCGCAGTTCGAGCACGCGACCGCCGGCCCTGGCGGCGATGTCGATGGTGGTGCGTTCCAGCTCGGCCGATTCCATCTGGCTCGCGACGGTGCGGATCCAGATCAGCTCGTAGAGTTCTGGCCTGATCGGCATCGAGCCGTCGGCGCATGTCGGCGGGACGGCGCGACAAGTCAGTGGGGCGGATCGCCTCATGGGCTTCCTGGGCGTTCTTGGCCCGGGCCTGGTACTGACGCGGCGTGTCCGGCACATAGGCTTTGCCGTAGTCCTCGCCGATCACCTTGCGGACCTGGGTGATCGCCTCGTTGGCGATCTGGACGCCGTCGGTCCGCATATAGGTGATGAGCCCGGCGGTCTCCCCGCCGATGTCGATGCCCTCGTAAAGCCGCTGCGCGATCCGCATGGTGTGTGCCGGCGCGAAGCCGAGCTTCCGGCTTGCTTCCTGCTGCAGCGTCGAGGTGGTGAAGGGAGCCTGCGGGTTGCGGCGGGCTGGCTTGGCCTCGACGGCGGAGACCGTGAAACTGGCGGCCTCGATCGCCCTCTTGAAGTCTTCCGCCTCCGCACCGCTCCCGATGTCGAGCCGCTGGATCTTCTTGCCGTCGGCGCCGACCAGCCGGGCCTCGAAGGTTTCGCCGCGCGGCGTCGTCAGGGTCGCGACCAGCGACCAGTATTCCCGGGGCACGAACTTCTCGATCTCGAGTTCGCGGTCGCAGACCAGCCGCAGCGCCACCGATTGCACCCGCCCCGCCGAGCGGGCGCCCGGCAGCTTGCGCCACAACACCGGGGAGAGCGTGAAGCCGACCAGGTAATCCAGCGCGCGGCGCGCCATATAGGCATCCACCAGCGCGCCGTCGATCTCGCGCGGATGTTTCATGGCATCCGTCACCGACTGCTTGGTGATGGCATTGAAGACGACCCGTTCGATCTTGTGCCCCTTCAGCGCCCGCTTTTCCTTGAGGACCTCGAGCACATGCCAGGAGATCGCTTCGCCCTCGCGATCGGGGTCGGTGGCGAGGATGAGTTTGTCGGCGCCCTTTAGCGCCCGCGCAATGTCGTTGAGCCGACCGCTCGCCTTGGGATCGACCTCCCAGATCATCTGGAAGTTTGCATCCGGATCGACCGATCCGTTCTTCGCCGGAAGATCCCGGACGTGGCCGAACGAAGCCAGAACCTCGTAGGACGCGCCCAGATATTTGTTGATCGTCTTGGCCTTGGCCGGCGACTCGACAATGACGATATTCATGTCATTCCAATGGCTTAGGGGAAAAATGAAGGCCGCTTCCGCGAGATTCGCGTCGGCCGTTTCGACCCGAACATGGGTGCAGCGGAGGTCGCTGTCAAATCGACTGCTCTTGAGAAGGCATCCCGGCAGGCCCGATTTTACCCCAAATAGTTGCGGGAATCCCGCCTTGGTTGTGCGGCTCGCGGTAGCCGATCGACCTTGGCCAGGCTCTCACACCGGCTGGACCAGTGACACCAATCCGCCGCCGTGGCGTTCCAGCCGCCCGGCGAGCTCGAGCTCCAGCAGCACGGTGCGGACGGTACCGGGTGAGGCCGCCGCGATCCGGATCAGGTCGTCGAGCCCGATCGGGCTCGGTCCGAGCAGGCCGACAATCTGTGCTCGGTCTCCCGCATCGGGCTCGAGGTCGAGCTCAACGCTGTGAGCCGGCTCGCGCAGTTCGATCGGCCGCTCCATGATCGGCGCAACGGCGTTGATGACGTCCGATGCGTCGGTGATCAAGGTCGCGCCCTGCTTGATCAGTTCGTTGGTGCCGGCGGCACGCGGGTCGAGCGGCGAGCCCGGCACCGCGAACACCTCGCGGCCCTGTTCGGCGGCGATGCGCGCGGTGATCAGCGACCCCGAACGGTGGGCGGCCTCGACCACGACGACGCCGAGCGCGACGCCGGAGATCAGCCGGTTTCGTCGCGGGAAATCCCGGGCGCGCGGCACATGGCCGGTTGCCATTTCGGAGATCGCGCAGCCGGATTCCAGCATCGTGGCGAGCAGATCCTGGTGCTCGGCCGGATATATCTTGTCATGGCCACCGGCCAGCACAGCGGTCGTACCGCTGCCGAGGCTTGCGCGATGCGCCGCCTGATCGATGCCACGCGCCAGTCCCGAGGCAATGACAAAGCCGGCCTGTCCCAGATCGTGGGCAAGCCTGGCCGCGAATTTCAGTCCGGCACCCGATGCATTGCGCGAACCGACCACCGCCATCATCGGCCGCATCAGCACCGCCAGCGCGCCGCGGACGCCCAGCAATGGCGGCGCGCTGTCGACCGCGGCGAGTAGCGGCGGATAGCCGATTTCGCCCGGTGCGACCAGGCTTACGCCAAGCTGGCGACAGCGCACGAGCTCGCGGCGCGCGTCGTCCTCGCTGCAGATGCGGCCCGGACCCGCCGCGCCGCCGCGCCTGGCAAGATCGGGCAGTCGCGCCAGCGCGGCATGGGCGCTGCCGAAATGACTGACCAGCGAATGGAACGTGCGCGGCCCGATATGGTCGCTGCGGATCAGCCGCAGCCAATCGATCCGCTCGGCGTCCGTCAGCGCTGTTGTTCGGGATGTGCTGAGTTGCACGTCGTCCTCCCCCGCCGCCAGCATGACTCAACCTAAGGATGTAGACAACATGAAATGCCCGGTGCATATACGGCCCTGCGGTGGGAGCTTTTCCAGATGCACAGGCTCGGCGGCGGCAAGCAGAGCTTGCCCGTCGCCGACCCGCTCCTTAAAAGCGGCCCGGTCGCTTTTTTGCGGATGACACCGATGATATCGCTTGCCGAACTGCTGGGTCGGATGGAAGGCGGCGAGCTTTCGCCCGAGGCGGCACTCGCGCAATCGGTGCAGGCGATCGCGGCAAGAGAGCAGGGCGTGGGCGCCTTTGTCTGCCGCGCCGAGCATCCCCGCGCCGCCAGCCAGGGGCGGCTGCGCGGCATCGCGGTCGGTATCAAGGACATTATCGACACCGCTGATTTTCCGACCGAAATGGGTTCGTCGATCTACAGGGGATGGCGGCCTCGCGCCGATGCCGCAGTGGTGGCGATGCTCAAGCAAGCGGGCGCGACCGTCATCGGCAAGACCACGACCACGGCATTTGCCGCAAACGATCCGACGGCGACCCTCAACCCGCATCATTCCGGACACACGCCTGGCGGCTCCTCATCGGGCTCGGCGGCTGCGGTCGGCGCCGGCATGATTCCGCTGGCGCTGGGAACGCAGACCGGCGGCTCGGTGATCCGGCCGGCGTCGTTCTGTGGCGTCGCCGCCATCAAGCCGTCCCACCGGCTGCTGCCGACCGTCGGGGTCAAGTGCTATTCCTGGACGCTGGACTGTGTCGGTCTGTTCGCTGCCGGCGTCGAAGACCTGGCGCAGGCGCTTTCGGCGATGACCGGTCGGACCGAACTGCTGGGTGATGCGGCCGGCGAACCGCCGCGGATCGGCCTGCTAACCCAGGATTTCGCCGGCGAGCCGGAGGCGGCAGGCTGGCAGGCGCTCCGCCGCGCCGCGACCGCGGCCGAGCGCGCCGGGGCATCGATCCGACCGCTGGCGTTGCCGGAGATCGCCGCCGAAGCCTGGCGAGTTCATCCGATCATCCAGCAGTTCGAGGCGCATCTGGCGTTCGCCTGGGAATACCGCACCCATCGCGATGCGCTGCCGCCGCTGTTGCGCGCCAGGCTCGACCGCACGGCGGACCTCGAGCCGTCGGTCTATGACAGCGCGCGCAGCACGGCCAATCGCGCCCGCCGTGCCATCGCCGACGTCTTCGCCCAGGTCGATGCATTGTTGACCTTCTCGGCTCCCGGTGCAGCGCCGAAGGGTCTGGCCTCGACCGGCGATCCGCGTTTCAACCGGCTCTGGACCCTGCTTGGCGTGCCCTGCGTCAATGTTCCCGCTGATGTGGCCGAGGGCGGCCTGCCAGTGGGTGTGCAGGTGATTGCGCGGTTTGGCGACGACGCCGGCGCGCTCAGGGCGGCTCGCTTCATCGAACAGGCATTGGCACGCTCGTGAAGGTTATGCTTTCTGGCCGATCTTTCCTTCGCTGCCCGCCAGCAACCGTCGGATGTTCTCGCGATGCACGTAGAACAACAGCAGCGTCAGCAGGGCGAACAGCAGGGCGAGCGCGAGGTGGCCTAGCCACCACAGGTAAATCGGGGTGACCACGCTCGCGACCAGCGCGGCGAGCGACGAATAGCGGCTCAGCAAGGCCATCACCAGCCACAAGGCGCAGAACAGCACCGCCGCCGGCCAGAACAGTCCGATCAGCACGCCAATATAGACCGCGACACCCTTGCCGCCTCTGAACTTGAGCCACACCGGAAACAGATGGCCGAGGAAGGCGCCAAGCGCCGCCAGCATCGCGGCATCGGCGCCGCCAAGCCAGCTTGCGATCAGCACGGCGACCGTGCCCTTGAGCATGTCGCACAGCAATGTCGCCGCGGCGAGGCCCTTGCGCCCGGTGCGCAGCACGTTGGTCGCGCCGATATTGCCGGAGCCGATGCTGCGAAGGTCCGCCGTTCCGGCGAGGCGGGTCAGGACCAGTCCAAAGGGAATTGAGCCGAGCAGATAGCCCAAGAGGAATGCCGCCAGCAGGAATGCGTCAGCCGTCATCGCATTCGCTCCCATCGACCCTGGTCCATCGCTCAGACATGTTCAAATACGGTGCGGCCGCCGACAATGGTGCGCACCACCCGGCCCGAGAACCGCGCCTCGTCGAAAGGCGTGTTCTTGCATTGCGACTTGAGATCGGCCGGGTCGAGCACCCAGGGCGTGCTTTGATCGATCACAATCACGTCGGCGGGAGCTCCCGCGCGCAGCGATCCTCCCGGCAGGCCGAGAAGTTCGGCCGGCCGCGTCGACATCGCGCGGATCAGCGTCTTGAAATCCACTTCGCCATTGTGGATCAGGCGCAACGCCGCCGGCAGCATGGTCTCGAGACCGATCGCGCCGCTGGCGGCTTCGGCGAATGGCAGCCGTTTGACCTCGACGTCCTGAGGATTGTGGTCGGACATGATGACGTCGATCAGGCCGGAGGCGATGGCCTCTACCAGCGCCTTGCGGTCGTCCTCGGTGCGCAGCGGCGGCGACAATTTCAGGAAGGTCCGGTAAGGACCGATGTCGTTCTCGTTTAGTGTGAGGTGATTGATCGAGGCCGAGGCACTGACCGCCAGGCCCGCATCGCGCGCCCTCCGCAGGATTTCCAGCGAGTCGAGGCAGCTCAGCGAGGCTGCGTGATAGCGGCCGCCGGTCAGGGCGACCAGCCGCATGTCGCGCTCCAGCATGATAGCTTCGGCGGCATTGGGAATGCCGAGCAGGCCAAGCCGTGCCGCGAACTCGCCCTCGTTCATGACGCCTTCACCGACCAGATGGGGGTCTTCGGTCTGATGCACGATCAAGGCGTCGAAATCGCGGGCATAGGTCAGCGCGCGCCGCATCACCAGCGCATTGGTGACGCTGTTGGCGCCGTCGGTGAAGGCTACTGCTCCGGCGGCCTTCAACAATCCGAGCTCGGTCATTTCCTCCCCGCGCAGGCCCTTGGTCAGCGCCGCCATCGGGTGGATGTTGACGATGGCGGTATCGCGGGCGCGCCGCAGCACGAAATCGACCGTCGCCGAATTGTCGATCACGGGTGAGGTGTCCGGCTGGCAGATGATGGTGGTGATGCCGCCGGTCGCCGCCGCCTGGCTTGCGGAGGCGAAGGTCTCGCGGTGGCTGGCGCCGGGTTCGCCGACGAAGGCGCGCATGTCGATCAGCCCGGGTGCCACGATCTTGCCGGCGCAATTGATGATGTCGGTCCCTTCGGGCACGCCGGCGGCGCCAATGCCGCGCCGTGCATCGCGGATGACGCCGTCGGCGATCAGGACGTCGCCCGGGCCGTCGAAGTCGCGTGCGGGATCGACGATGCGGGCGTTGGCGAGCAGGATCGGGCGGCGGTCGGTCAGCATGGCGTCACGCGTTAGGCAGGTTGCGGGCGAGCGCTTCGAGCACGGCCATCCGCACGGCAACCCCCATTTCGACCTGTTCGCGGATCACCGATTGGGCGCCGTCTGCGACGATCGAATCGATCTCGACGCCGCGGTTCATAGGGCCGGGATGCATCACCAGCGCGTCCGTTTTGGCATAAGCGAGCTTCTTCTGGTCGAGGCCGAAATAGTGGAAATACTCCTGGCTCGACGGCACGAACGAGCCGTTCATGCGCTCGCGCTGCAGCCGCAGCATCATGACGATGTCGGCCCCGTCGAGCCCTTCGCGCATGTCGCGGGCCACCTCGACGCCCATCCGTTCGATACCGCGCGGCAGCAGCGTCGAGGGCGCCACCACGCGAACCCGGGCCCCCATGATGTTCAGCAGCAGGATGTTGGACCGTGCCACCCGCGAATGCAGGACGTCGCCGCAGATCGCAATCACCAGCCCTTCGAGGCGGCCCTTGTTGCGGCGGATGGTGAGGGCGTCGAGCAGGGCCTGGGTCGGATGCTCGTGGGCGCCGTCGCCGGCATTGATCACGGAACCGTCGACCTTGCGCGCCAAGAGTTCGACCGCGCCGGAGGCATGGTGCCGCACCACCAGGATGTCCGGATGCATGGCATTCAGCGTGACCGCGGTGTCGAGCAGGGTTTCGCCCTTGCGCATCGAGGACGATGACACCGTCATGTTCATGACGTCGGCACCCAGGCGCTTGCCGGCGATTTCGAATGAGGACTGGGTGCGGGTCGAAGCCTCGAAGAACAGATTGACCTGGGTGCGGCCGCGCAGCGAGGTGCGCTTCTTGTCGACCTGGCGGTTGAGCTCGACATATTCCTCGGAAAGATCGAGCAGGCCGGTGATATCGGCAGGCGAAAGTCCCTCGATTCCCAGCAGATGCCGGTGACCGAGAACGAAGGTCGATTTCGATATGGGGGTCATTAAAACCAGAGCTATAGGCGGGGACCGGCGGCGGGGCAAGGAGGAAAGGCGGGTCGGCGAGTTTTCCCCCGATCTGTCGGCCCGGAAGGGTTAAAGAGCTGAACTTGCTGTCGTTTGCGGGCGGCGTGAAATCAAGCCGATTCCGGCGTAAACTGATTCCCGGACCGCGAGGGACCCGAATGGCTCTATATTCATCGGCAATCCGTGAGGTGCTGAACCAGTCGCCGCCTTTTGAAGACGTTGACCTGTTCGCGCAGGATCGGCCGCTGGTCGAGGCGGTGGCGGCGTATGGCGGGACGTCGGCGTGCGCGGAATTGTCCGATTTCGGAAAGCACTGGGGTTCGGCCGAAATGGCCACGCGGGGACGCCTTGCCAACGAGAACACGCCGAGGCTGCGGACCTTCGATGCGCGCGGCAATCGGCGCGACGAGGTCGAGTTTCATCCGGCCTACCACGAGTTGATGGCGCGCAGCGCCCATGCCGGACTGCACAATTCGACCTGGAACGCGCATGGCCGGCCAGCCGGCGGCGCCGCCGAAGTGGTGCGCGCCGGGAGATTCTACATGGCCGCCCAGGTCGAGACCGGTCATCTCTGTCCGATCACCATGACGCGGGCATCGGTGGCGGCGCTTGCGGGGCAGCCGGATCTTCTGGCCCGCGCCATGCCGGTGATCGGCACGCGTTCCTACGATCCCGGCTTTGCGCCATGGTGGACCAAGCGCGGCATGACGCTTGGCATGGGCATGACCGAACGACAGGGCGGCACCGACGTGCGCTCCAACATCACGCGCGCGGTGCGCGAGGCCGATGGCTACCGCATCACCGGCCACAAATGGTTCATGTCGGCGCCGATGTGTGACGCATTCCTGGTGCTGGCACAGGCGGACGATGGCCTGAGCTGCTTCTTCATGCCGCGCTTCGCTCCGGACGGCTCGGTCAATGCGATTCATTTCCAGCGGTTGAAGGACAAGCTCGGCAACCGATCCAACGCCTCTTCCGAAGTCGAGTTCGACAACGCCCATGCGATGCCGGTCGGTGAAGAGGGCAAGGGCATCCGCACCATCATCCAGATGGTGCAGTTGACGCGGCAGGATTGCGCGATCGCCTCGGCCGGCCTGATGCGGTCGGGACTCGCCCATGCACTGCATCACGGCCGTCATCGCAGCGTGTTCCAGAAGCACCTTGCCGATCAGCCGCTGATGCGGGCGGTGCTGTCTGACATGGCCCTCCACGTCGAGGCATCGGTGGCGCTGGTAATGCGGCTCTGCAAGTCGTTCGATCGCGCGCCCTATGAGGCGGGCGAGGCGGCGTTCATGCGGCTGTTGACGCCGGCAATCAAATACTGGGTGTGCAAGAGCGCCCCTGGCTTTCTCTATGAGGCGATGGAGTGCCTCGGCGGCAATGGCTATGTCGAGGAGGGCATTCTGGCGCGTCACTACCGCGAGTCTCCGGTCAATGCGATCTGGGAGGGCTCGGGCAATGTCATGTGCCTCGATGTGCTGCGGGCCTTGTCGCGCGAGCCGGACGCGGCGGCCGCGGTGCTGCAGCAGCTTTCGGAAGCGGTCGGCGGATTGCCCGGTGCCCGCGAAACGGCTGCCTTTGTGAGCCGGTCCCTGCGGCGCCCGGACAGCGAGCGCGGCGCGCGACTCGCGGTCGAAAGGCTGGCCCTGCTGGCGGCCACGGCGGCCCTGCGCGGCGTGAGGCCGCGCCATGCCGAATTGTTCGCCACGACCCGGCTTGCCGAAAACCATGCCGGCATGTATGGCGCGGTCGACCTCGCCGACCCCGACATCAACGGCCTGCTGGAGCGGGCGTTGCCTTGATGCCGCCGGGCAATGCGCCCGCCTCTTGTCCTGGCACGACGACAGTAATTGAAAGCTGGTTCATGGATTCCCGTGAAAGTCCCGTTAGCCCGATCGGAGCGACCACGATCGCGCCGCGACGACGGCCCTTTGTCTGGCGTTTCTGGGGTACCGCCCTCTGGGGCCTGTTCATCTTCGCCGCGATGTTCGCAGGCCAGATTGCGGTTGTGGCCTGGTTCGTCCTGCGGCAGGGCGGGCCAATTGACCTCGCGTCTGCCATTCAGGTGCTCGGCAGCGGGATGACGATATCCCTTTCGGTGATCACGGGGCTGCCTGCCGTCCTCGCTGCGGTATGGGTGCCGGTGCGGCTGTCGCGCACGCCGTTTGCGGATTACCTCGCGCTGCGACGGGCGTCCTGGGTCAATGTCGTGATCGGGATCGCCACCATGGTCGCGCTGGTGATGGGATGGGACATGATCTCGCGGCTCGCGGGCCGGGAGGTGACGCCGGGGTTCATGGGCGAGGTGCTGCAATCGGCGCGCGCCGACGGCGCCGTGTGGTTGCTGCTGCTCGCCTTCTGCGTCGCCGCCCCGATCTCCGAGGAGTTCTTTGCCCGCGGCTTTCTCTACCGCGGCTGGTCGGAGACGGCGCTTGGGCCTGCCGGCGCCATCGTCCTGTCGTCGCTGGTATGGACGGCGCTGCATCTGCAGTATGATTGGTTTTTCCTCGGCGAAGTCTTTTCGATCGGCCTGCTGTTGGGCTATCTGCGCTATCGCAGCAACTCGCTGTGGCTGACCATCGTGCTACACGGGCTCAACAACCTCGCCGCGACGCTGCAGACCCTCTGGCTGGTCGGATCGAATTGACCGCGGCCTTTCCGAACTCTGACGTCAGTCCGAGCCACTGAGCTTCATCAGGCGGTCGAGAGCACCCTGCAGGATGAAAATCGCGGCATGCTCGTCGATCACTTCGGCGCGGCGGGCCCGGCTCATGTCCATGCCGATCAGCTGGCGTTCGACCGCAGCGGTCGACAGCCGCTCGTCCCACAGCGCAATGGCAAGATCGGTGAGGCTTGAAAGGTTGCGGGCGAAGGCGCGGGTCGACTGCGCCCGCGGACCCTCGCTGCCATCCATGTTGATAGGCAGCCCGAGCACGAAGCCAACCGCCTGGCGCTCGGCCGCGATCGCGAGCAGGTGCGCTGCATCGGCCTTGAAGGCTGTGCGCCGGACGGTCGCCACGCCGGTCGCGAGCCGGCGATCGGGATCGGACGCCGCCACGCCGATGGTTTTCGTGCCGAGATCGAGCCCGATCAGCGCGCCACGTTCAGGCCAGTGCGGAACGGCATCGATCAGCGGCAGAATGAGTGCGGGCATCGCCCCGCATATCACCCGCATCCGGAATCCGCAAAGCGATCCGGCAACCGCCGACACCCTGGCTGCGCAATTCATGGCTTGGCAGACCGGTGCCGTGCTAGGACGATGGCGTGCAGGCACCGATGCCTGCCGGGCCTTTTCATGATCCGAGTGAGCACAGCATGTGGCCGGACCGCCGACTGATCGACCTCTTCAAAATCGAATTTCCCATCGTTCAAGCGCCGATGGCGGGCATCATGGATGCCGAGCTGGTGATCGCGGCGGCGCAAGGCGGGGCGCTCGGCTCATTGCCCTGCGCGATGCTGACGGCGGAGAAGGCGCGCGAGCAGGTCCATATCATCCGTCAACGCGTCTCCGCGCCGCTCAACATGAACTTCTTCTGCCACACCGCGGATGCTGCCGATGCCAGCGCCGATGCGAGATGGAAACAGCGGCTGGAGCCCTATTATCGGGAACTCGGGCTCGATCCGGCGGCCCCGGTCAATTCCGCCAACCGCGCTCCCTTCGATGCCGCGATGTGCAGCGTGGTCGAAGAGCTGAAGCCGGAGGTGGTCAGTTTCCATTTTGGCCTGCCGGAACGGGCACTGCTCGAGCGGGTCAAGGCAGCCGGCTGCATTGTGGCGGGCTGCGCAACCATCGTGCGCGAGGCGATCTGGCTCGAGGAGAACGGCGCCGACGTCATCGTCGCGCAGGGCGCGGAAGCAGGCGGCCATCGTGGCATGTTCCTCACCCGGAACATTGCCGAGCAGCCCGGCACCTTCGCCCTGGTGCCGCAGGTGGTTGATGCGGTGAGGGTCCCGGTCGTCGCGGCCGGCGGCATCGCCGATGGTCGGGGCATCGCGGCCGCGTTTGCGCTGGGAGCGGCCGGAGTGCAGGTTGGGAGCGCCTATCTGCGTTGCCCCGAATCCAGGGTGATCGCGCCGGCGCGATCGGCGCTGGCCCAGGCTCGCGACGATTCCACCGTCATCACCAATGTGATGACCGGACGACCGGCCCGGGGCGTCGCCAACCGTGTCATTCGCGAGCTTGGCCCGATGTCGCCGGACGCGCCGGCGTTTCCCCATGCCGCGACCGGACTGGGACCTCTGAAGGCGGCCGCCGAAAAGCTCGGCAAGGTCGATTTCACCAATCTCTGGGCCGGGCAGGCGGTCCGGCTCGGTCGCGAGATGCCAGCAGCCGAGCTGACGCGGGCGCTGGCCGGGGCGGCGCTGGCGCGGTTGAGCCGGATGGCAGGCTAGGCGGCGGCGTGGTTGCAGCGTAAATCCGCCCTCTGCTATAGGGCTGGCCTGACCTGTCGTTGAGGGGCCATACATAATGTCGGTCGACGCCGCCACCGTTCGCCGCATCGCGCATCTGGCGCGGATTGCCGTCGCCGAGTCGGAGGTCCAGCATCTGCAGGGCGAACTGAACGCGATACTGGCCTTTGTCGAGCAGCTCGACGAGGTCGATGTCGACGGCGTCGAGCCGATGACGTCGGTGATGCCGATGGAGATGAAGAAGCGGCCGGACGTGGTCAATGATGGCGAGATCGCCGACGAGGTGGTCGCCAATGCGCCGGAAACCCAGGATCATTTCTTTCTGGTACCGAAAGTCGTCGAATAGGCCGCAGCACCCAAATGCGGCCAACAATGCGTCCTCTAGGCGGGAAATCCGATGTGTCTGCTCTGCGACGATGAAAAGGCCTATCTGGCGTATATGAACTATCTCGACGCCATGGAGCGGGCGGGCCAGCCTGCCGATCCCGACCGGGCGATTGATGCCGTGCTCGACCAGATCGAAGCCGCCGACCGGGCCAGTGCGGCGGCCCGACGCGACGACCCGGCCAACGACAAGACGCTGTCTCCGTTCTTCTGCAGCCCGGTCGATAAATGACGGATCTGACATCGCTGACCATCGCCGAGGCACGTGATGGGCTCGCGCGGAACTCCTTCACGTCGCTCGAGCTGACCGACGCGTATCTCGCGGCGATCCAGGCGGCGCGCGCGCTCAACGCTTTCGTGTTGGAGACACCGGATCAGGCGCGCGCCATGGCCCGCGCCGCCGATGCCAGCATCGCAAAGGGCGAGGGCGGCCCGCTCGGCGGCATTCCGCTCGGCATCAAGGACCTGTTCGCGACCCGCAACGTGCGCACCACCGCCTGTTCCAGCATTCTCGGCAGTTTCGTGCCGCCGTATGAATCCACCGTAACCTCGCAGCTCTGGCGCGATGGTGCGGTGTTGCTGGGCAAGCTCAACAACGATGAATTCGCGATGGGCTCGTCCAACGAGACCTCGTGCTTCGGCCCGGTGGTCAATCCGTGGCGGCGCGAGGGCTCCGATGCGGCTCTGGTCCCCGGCGGCTCGTCGGGCGGCTCGGCGGCGGCGGTGGCGGCGATGCTGTGCATGGGCGCGACGGCGACCGATACTGGCGGCTCGATCCGCCAGCCGGCCGCGTTCACCGCCACCGTCGGCATGAAGCCGACCTATGGGCGTTGCTCGCGCTGGGGCATTGTCGCCTTCGCGTCCTCGCTCGACCAGGCCGGACCGATCGCGCGCTCGGTGCGGGATGCCGCGCTGCTGATGCGCTCGATGGCGGGTCACGACCCCAGGGACACCACCTCGGTCGATCGCGCGGTCCCGGACTACGAGGCGGCGATCGGCAAATCCGTCAAGGGCATGAAGATCGGGATGCCGAGGGAATACCGCCTCGACGCCATGCCGGCCGAGATCGAACGGCTGTGGACCGAGGGCGCGGCCTGGCTGCAGGCTGCCGGAGCCGAGTTGGTCGAGGTGTCGCTGCCCCACACCAAATACGCCTTGCCGGCCTATTATATCGTGGCGCCGGCCGAAGCCTCCTCGAACCTCGCGCGCTATGACGGCGTGCGCTACGGCCTGCGCGTGCCCGGACGTTCGGTCGGCGAGATGTACGAAAACACCCGCGCCAGGGGCTTCGGCGCGGAAGTCCGCCGTCGGGTCATGATCGGCACCTATGTGCTGTCGGCCGGCTATTACGACGCCTATTATTTGCGCGCGCAAAAGGTGCGCAGCCTGATCAAGAGGGATTTCGAGGATTGCTTCGCGAGCGGCGTGACCGCGATCCTGACCCCGGCGACGCCGTCGGCCGCGTTCGGCATCGGCGAAAAGGGCGCCGATCCGATCGAGATGTATCTGAACGACATTTTCACCGTGACGGTGAACATGGCGGGTCTGCCCGGAATTGCGATTCCGGCCGGCAGGGATTCACAGGGGCTGCCGCTTGGACTGCAATTGATTGGGCGGCCGTTCGACGAGGAGACGCTGTTCTCGCTCGGCGAGGTGATCGAGCAGGCGGCGGGACGCTTCACCCCGCCAAAATGGTGGGCATGAGTTCCGCCGGTTGCCGCGAGCTTTTGCGTTGCTTTTTTTACTGCGCTTGGCCATGGTCTGGCGATGAAACGGTACCTGCATGAGTGCTGACGACGGCATCCCGGCCTCCCCGCAGGTGAACCAAATTCTGGGTTCGTCGAAGCTCGCTTTGGCGATCGAGAACGACCGATACAAGCACCTGCTCGATCATGCTCCCGTCGCCGTCGCGGTGTCGCGTGGAACAGGCGGCCAGCAGCGCATCGTCTACATCAACAAGGCCTTCGAGAACTTGATGTCGATGGCCGCCGCCGATGTCGAGGGCCAGGCCTGGACCAGTCTCGACGGTTTTCACAGCGAGGATCCGCCGGCGAGGACGCTCGGCGAGGCGATACGGGACGGCGAGGATTTCATCGGCGTGTTCCGGCCCTCCGGGCCGCTCGACCGGCTCGTGGTGGTGCAGGCCTATGCATCCGTGATCGAAAGCGATGTCGAGAGTTTCAGGATCGCGGCGCTGGTCGATGTCGGCGGCCGGGAGCGGGCGCAGATCGAGCAGTTCGAAGGCCAGATCCGTGACCGCGACATTCTGATGCGCGAATTGCAGCATCGGGTGAAAAACAATCTGCAATTGATCACCGCGCTGATCCGGCTGGAGGCGAGGTCGGCGGCGGACGGGGAAACCGTGGCGCTGGCGCGGCTGGCAAGCCGGATCGACGCCCTGACGGTGCTGTACCGCACCCTCTCGGCGGAAAATGCGCCGCCCGAAATCGATCTCGGCCAGTACCTTTCCGACATCGCGACCTCCGTGATGGACGTCAATGCGGTCGAGAGTGTGCAGATCGGTATCGAAGCCGGCTATTGCCCGCTCTCCATCAATATCGCGATGCCGGCCGGGCTGCTGGTCAACGAGATGCTGACCAACGCGCTCAAATATGCGTTTGTCGGCCGCAACACCGGACACCTGAAGCTGATCTGCAAGCAGGATAGCGGTCGGGTGACGGTCGTGGTGTCCGATGACGGTGTGGGCCTTGGCGAACACCAGGAATGGCCGTCGCCGCGCAAGCTCGGCGCGCTGATCCTGCAGACGCTGCGGGAAAATGCCAGGAATGTCGAATTCCGGGCCGAAAGCATCCGCGGACAGGGCACCTGGTTCACCCTGATGTTCGACGCACCGGGAACGATGCCGAACTGAGCCGGGATTTCTGGCGAAATTCAGCGGAGACGGATACAATTGCACCTGAGAGGTTCGCAATGAGCATGGCGGATTTCAAGGCGAGTCTGTCCAGCGCCGCTCCGGCGCCGGGCCTTCCCGCTCCGCTCGCTGCGCTGTGGTGGGCGGCGAAGGGCAAGTGGGACGAGGCGCATCATCTCGTTCAGGACGAGCCGACCGCGGAGGCCGCCTGGGTCCACGCTTATCTGCACCGCGTCGAGGGTGATCTGGGCAATGCGGGCTACTGGTACCGACAGGCCGGACAACCCGTTGCGAAGGATGCGCCGGCGACCGAATGGGATCGGATCGTTGCCACGCTGACTTCGGCGGGATCGCGGGCGTGATCAAGCCAACGCCGTCGGGAGGGAAGACATGGCCGCCAACCGAGCCGAGTCGGCAATGAATGCCTCGGTCAAACCATCGAACCTGATCAAGGGCGCGAGCGGCGACTGGGAAGTCGTGGTCGGCATGGAGGTTCATGCCCAGGTCACCTCGAACTCGAAGCTGTTTTCCGGCGCCTCGACCGAATTTGGCGGCGAGCCGAACAGCCATGTGTCGCTGGTCGATGCCGCGATGCCGGGAATGCTGCCCGTGATCAACGAAGCCTGCGTTCGACAGGCCGTCCGCACCGGCCTCGGCCTCAATGCGCAGATCAACCTGCGCTCGGTGTTCGACCGCAAGAACTACTTCTACCCTGATCTGCCGCAGGGCTATCAGATCAGCCAGTACAAGTCGCCGATCGTGGGTGAGGGCGAGGTGGTCGTCGAACTGGCGGGCGGAGAAAGCGCCGTGATCGGAATCGAGCGGCTACATCTCGAGCAGGATGCCGGCAAGTCGCTGCACGATCAGAACCCGACCCTGTCCCTGGTTGACCTCAATCGCTCCGGGGTTGCGCTGATGGAGATCGTGTCGAGGCCCGACATCCGCTCGTCCGAACAGGCCAAGGCCTACGTGACCAAGCTGCGCTCGATCCTGCGCTACCTCGGCACCTGCGACGGCGACATGGAGAAGGGCAGCCTGCGCGCCGACGTCAACGTCTCGGTGCGCAGGCCGGGAAACCCGCTCGGTACCCGCTGCGAGATCAAGAACATGAACTCGATCAGTTTCATCGGCCAGGCGATCGAGTATGAGGCGCGGCGCCAGATCGAGATCCTCGAGGACGGCGGCGCCATTGAGCAGGAGACCCGGCTGTTCGACCCGAACAAGGGCGAGACGCGCTCGATGCGTTCCAAGGAAGAGGCGCACGACTATCGCTATTTCCCCGATCCCGATCTGCTGCCGCTGGAGTTCTCGCAAGCCTATGTCGATGGCCTCAGGGCCGACTTGCCCGAATTGCCGGACCGCAAGAAGGCCCGCTTCATCGCTGAACTCGGCGTTTCGGCCTATGATGCCGGCGTGCTGGTAGCCGAGCGCGAGAGCGCCGCGTTCTACGAAAGCGTTCTCGCCGCCCTCGGCGATCGCGGCAGGGATGGCAAACTTGCGGCCAACTGGGTGATCAACGAACTGTTCGGCCGGCTCAACAAGGAGGGCCGCGACATTCTGACCTCGCCGGTGTCGGCGGAACAGCTTGCCGCCATCGTCGATCTGATCGGCGAAGCCACCATCTCCGGCAAGATCGCCAAGGACCTGTTTGAAATCGTGTGGCAGCAGGGCGGCGATCCCCGGGCGTTGGTCGAAGCGCGCGGCATGAAGCAGGTCACCGATGTCGGCGCGATCGAGAAGGTGGTTGACGAGATCATCGCCGCCAATCCTGACAAGGTGTCGCAGGCCCGCGCCAAGCCGCAGCTGATCGGCTGGTTCGTCGGTCAGGTGATGAAGTCTTCCGGCGGCAAAGCCAATCCGCAATCGGTCAACGATCTCCTGAAGTCGAAGCTCGGCATCTGAACGTCGCGTCACGACCGCGATCGTTTCGTCGAATCGGTTGTCGCGATTCGCGCGAAAACGCGATTTCGGCGGGCGACGATGCGACGCGACGCCGTTAACCGAGAAAATTTTTTCATTGCCAAAAGTCGCGACTCAGAGTCCGCGCGAGCGGCCGTCAGGTGGCATCGCTGACTCGCGGCGAGATTTGCACGCGGCGATCACCGCATGAATGAATCACGAAAGCGCCTGCAAGGCGGGCACTTCCTGCATTATCCACATTCGATGGCATTGCGTTTCCGCGTCTTCATCGCCGCGCCAAGCTGATGTTCGTTGCTGCTCTCGATCCGCGCGTGTGACACTTGCGTGCCGTTGCGTGTCAACACTTCCTTAAGCGGGACGCTGTTTTTTTCGACCTGTTGGTGTATTCGGGATGTAGTGCATTTCGATTCCCGAGTGCACGCAGCGAAAAAGCCATCTCACTACATTAGGAGGGCATCATGGCCAAGAAAGCGAAGAAGGCGAAGAAGGCGAAGAGCGCGGTGAAGAAGACTGCGAAGAAGACCCGCAAGGTCGCCAAGAAGAAGTAAGTCGCCTTTCGGAATTGCCGGCGGCTTGATGCCGGCGACGTCACAAGAGCCATCAGGACGATTTGCGCTTCGACGCGAAATAGGCCAGCGGCTCTGGTCGACGAAAGAGGGTGTCGGCGAGACATCAGGTCAAACGGCTGGATCGTCGTTCGCGGAGTTCGCTCCGGGAAAACCGATCCGGCAGAAGAAACAGGTTTTCTTCGATCGGTGCGGATCTATGCTCCGCAATTTCATCGGGCGACCAAGCCGCAAGATGAGATCTGGTCCTGACGTGTTCGCCGACGCCCTCGATCAATTGCCAGCGCAGCCGCTGCCTGGCTGATTGCAGCTCCCCACATTTCCCGCATTCCCAATTTCGTCCCAGCCGCGCTCCGCATGTTGCGCCGGCTGATGCCGCGCATGCGTTGGCCCCCTGGTCACCGCCCGGCAAGGCAGGGGCAACGGTGTGCTCCGGCCGCCGTGGTGCAGTTCGCCGACAGTCGCCGTCCTCCTGTTCCAGGCTTGGGTGGCGCCGGTCCGCATTCACCTTCGATTCATCGCGATGCTTAAACTGCTGTTCAAATTTGATCGGCAATGATTTCCGCAACAAGCCGGCAGTGCGGCGCGGCTACAGCAGGACGCTCCGAATCGGACGGGCAGGCGCCCACCCGGTACCGGGATGGCAAAGCAAAAGGGGAGACGACGGATGTTCCAGGGACACATCGATATCGATACAGCGACCACGGTGGAAGCGAGCGCAGTTTCCGACGTGCTGTTCGAGCGCGGCCTTTATTGGGCGAGCGGGCGATCCGGCGTAATCAATCTCGTTGCCGCACACAAATGGTTCAATCTCGCCGCGCTGAAGGGCCGGCGCGATGCTGTCCAGCTGCGCCGCGAGGTTGCCGAGATGATGTCGGAGTTCGAGATCGCCACCGCCCAGCGCGAGGCCAGGGCCTGGATGTCCGCCCATTGAGGGCCGGATGTCCGATCCCGCTCGGCCCGACGGCACTTTCCAGGAGGCTTTCCGCTCCATTCCGCGGACAACGCTCAAACCCGGGCGCGGGGCGCCGAATCCGCTCGACGGCTGGCGTGAATCGTCTTTCTCGTCCAAAGATTATGTAGCCGTTTCAAAGGTATAGATAAAAGTCGGGAGCCGGTCCTGGTTTGGTGGCGGCTGTGGCTTCTCGGTGACAGCCTTCGGCCCGAATCCAGGTATTATGCGGCATCGTTCGAACCGCTTATTTGGGGATTTGGTTATGATGAAGTTGGCCATCGCGCTCGTTGCCAGTGCAGCGCTTGCCGGATCGGCGGTTGCGGCGGATCTTCCAGCCCGGACTTATACCAAAGCCCCGATGATGGAGATGGCTCCGAACTGGACCGGCTTCTACATCTTTGGTGGCGCAGGCGGCGGCATCTGGGACGCCGACAGCAATGTGGTCACCCAGCCCGGCGGCACCGCCCTGACCAACGATCAGCGATTTGGCGGCGACGGCTGGTATGGCACGGTTGGTGCCGGTTATGACTGGCAGTTCAACAGCAGCTGGGTGGCGGGCATCTTTGCCGACGGACAGTTCGGAAGCCTGAGAGGCTCGGCGACCGACACGTTCACCGGCGAGACCGGCAGGATGAAGCTGAACACCAGCTACGCGGCCGGTGTACGCCTGGGTTACCTGGTTGCGCCGAATGTCTTCTCCTACGTCAATGTCGGCTACACTGGGTCCGAGTGGTCGAGCGCCTCCTTCAACCCCGCGGTCGGCGGCGCCGCGGTCTTCACCACGCCTTCGTTCCATCAAAACGGCTTCTTCGTCGGCGGCGGCGTCGAGAACAACCTGAACATCTTCGGCATCACGGCGCCCGGCTGGTTCATGAAGACCGAGTACCGCGCGGCCTACTACGACCGCGCCACCCTGCCGGAAACCTTCGTCGGCGGCGGCGCCACCGGGGACTCCCTGACCTTCAAGCCGCTGGTTCAGACGGTCAGCACCTCGCTGGTCTATCGCTTCAACTGGAGCGGCCCGGTCGTCGCGAAATACTGATCGGAAATCAACATCAGGAAACAGAGAGCCCCGGCATCGTCCGGGGCTTTTTTGTGCCGTCCGACGACCGGCCTGCTTGGCCATAAGCCTGGCGGTGCCCGCGAGCTCCCTGTTGCCGGCCCCTTGTCGAACTTGTAAGCCATCGGCCTGAGGTCAAGTTCGCCATGCCCAAGCCGAAGCATCCGCCATCGCCTGCCGTCGGCGGCGGCAACCATCCCGGCCACTTGCTCGAACGCGCCGCGCTGGCGATGCGGATGCAGCGCTTCGGCGAGGCCGAGCAACTTGCGGCCGAAGTGCTGCGGACCAGCCGGACCGACCTTGCCGCGACGATGATTCTGGCCCAGTCGCTGATCGGCCAGAATCGGGGGAGGAGGCGGTCGCACCGCTGGAAAGGGCGGCGCGACGCAGTGGTGATGGACGGATCGAGACCTTGCTTGGCGCGGCGCTTGGCAGCGCCGGTCGGCGTGCCGACGCGATCGAACAGCTGCGACGGACCGCCGCGCGGCGGCCGCCCTTTCTGCCCGCGTTCCAGGAGCTCGCCGGCCAGCTTGTCAGGGCCGGACGGGTGGACGAGGCCGTCACCGTTGCCGAAAGCGCTCTCGCATTGTCACCCCAGAGCGTCGATCTGCAGCTCGATCTCGCGCGTCTCCATTTCAATCGCAACGACCGCAGCCGGGCCCGCGCGATACTGTTGACGGCGCGCGAGGCCGCGCCGGGGCGGCCGGAGATCCTGATCGAGCTCGGTCGCATCCTGCTCATGGACGGCGACTATGGCGCCGCCGCCGATGCCTACCGGCATGCCCTCGGGCTGCGGCCCGATGATGGCCTCACCCGCGCCGATCTCGCCGCCTGTCTGCTGGAGATGGGAGACCGCGAGGCTGGCGAAGCCAACCTGCGTTCGGCCATGCGCGGCCGGCCGCAGATGTTGGGGCGAGCGACCTACGCGCTCGCAGCCTCGTCGCACGGACGCTTCTTCCTGCGTCCAAGTGCGCTCGCCAAATTCCTGCAGGGCGAACGGTCCGCGGTCACGCCCTGAATTTGCGGCGGTAGAGCCCGGGCTCGCGACGAATCGTGGTCCTGAGCTCGTGCACACGCTGCGATTCCTCGGCCGTGAACGGTGCGGTATGCGCGACCCACTTCTCGCGCTTCACCGGTATGCATTGCGCAATCGGGGTGCCGCTCGGCAGCACGCCCTTGAAATCGAGGTCGTGCCAGTGCGCGGGGAAATCTACCCAGCCGTCGCGATAGCGATCGCAATCCACCAGTCCGGTCAGCGTGGTGAAAGGCAGATCAAAGCGATTGATCGGGTGGGTGAACAGCAGTGCGTAGCCCTCCGGCGCTTCGATGGTCCAGAGATTGTGGAATTTGATCATGAACCGGTCCTTGTCGAACAGCGGCGTGTCGATCACCTGGCTGGGATCATGGAAACCGATGGGCGAACGCGGGAAGTCGAGCTCCCCGCCGGGAGGAATGTCGTTGTCCCAGGTGATCTCGCCGTTCTCGATCCTGAGATCGCAGATCAGCGGAATCAGGAATCCGCAGGTCATGGCGTCGATGAATGGGGGGCAACGCTTGATCGTGTCCTCGTCGCGCAGGTTGATGGAATTGAACGCCTGCACCGGCATCGTCCGGAGCCAGGCGGGCAGGCCGGATGTCGCGGCGATCGGCGGCGGCAGCTTGCCATGAAGCTCCGGCGGGCAGCGGAATTTGAGCGTGAGAGGTTCGTTGTCGGTCAGGGGACTTATTCTTTCATCGAGGTGTTGGTAGGATCGTGTTCCTGTCCCGCCGGCGTCGAAGGGAGACGGCACTTCCGTTGCGTGACGCGGTCTGAGCGCCGGCAGCGAGGGCCCATATCAATATAGAGGCGAGACATGGGACGAGTCGACGCAGGCATTGGGTACGTTCCGTTACCCATGTCTCCGGGCCGGACCATTTCGTGATTGGCGGAGACGGAGGGATTCGAACCCTCGATAGGGCTTTACAACCCTATAACGGTTTAGCAAACCGCCGCCTTCAGCCACTCGGCCACATCTCCGTTCCTGCCGATATGCCCGACGCGCGCGCGAGCCGCAAGCGGCCAATTTCTTTCGTTGCGCAGGGATCGAACACGCTCACGTTTGTTCTCCAAGCCAATGCGCGAGCACGGCGCGCCACTGGAATCGGCAGGAAACCAGCCTGCTTTTGCAACGCGATTCGGCTCGCCACGCGCTGCTCACACCTTGGTCTGGATGCCGGACGTCCCCTTCGCCAATCGCCGGATCAATTGGAACCAATCGAAAACACGCTGGCAATACAATGGGTTACTTCCAAAGCGCGATCGCGTCCGCGTGTTATTTGTGCAACACCCATTCAAAAACGGTCAAACGGCCTGCTTCGGAAGCGGTTCCTTTATTGCGTGTGCATAGACCTTCGGTAATTGTGATGAAGCGACGGAGGGGGGCATCCCGAGGTCGTCCCGTTTTTAGGTGGTTCGCTTAAGTCCCTCGCGTTCATGCGGGTGTGTCCGAAGGCGCGAAGCGACTAAGCGGGTTTTCGGGGATTAAGGGAACCAACCTTAGGGTGCTTCACCCAGCGGATCCGGAACCTTCCCTACAGAGCAACTTGGAGGTCTTAAAATGACGATGATTAAGAGCCTACTGCTCGGCTCAGCGGCGGGTCTCGTCGCGATGAGTGGGGCACAGGCAGCCGATCTTCCGCTGAAGGCGAAAGCGGTAGAATATGTGAGGGTCTGCTCCCTCTACGGGGCGGGCTTCTACTACATCCCCGGCACCGACACCTGCATCAAGCTGAGCGGCTATCTGCGCGTCGACGTGTTGGCCAACACCAACAGCGACAACACCGGCAACACGTCGGGCGCTGGCGGAGCGCGGAATCGCTTCACCAACGGCATGACCTGGCGTTCTCGTGAAGATTTCGACATCGACACCCGCACCGCTACCGAATACGGCGTGGTTCGTACCTTCTTCGATGCGACCTTCAGCTGGACCTCGGACACCTACGGGCCCAACGGTGCCGGCACCATCTACTCGCCGATCGGGTCTGCCAGCGCGCCGAACAACGCCAACGCGGGCGGAGTTGCCGGCGGTACGCTTGGCGTGTACTACGCCTTCATCCAGTTCGCCGGCTTCACCATCGGTAAGGCCGTTTCGCAGTTCAGCGCTCCCTGGACCGCCTATCCTGGCAACAGCGCCTTCGACGGTCTCGTCGGCGGTGGCGGCACGGTTACCGGCGTGAACCAGTTCAGCTACACCGCTGAATTCGGCAACGGCATCAGCGGCACGCTGTCGGCGCAGGATCCGACCGCTTACTTCCAGGCGGGCAACCAAAATCTCCTTAGTGGCGGATTCGGCTCCAACGACATTGCCGGGACGACCGCACCTGACCTGGTTGCGATGATGCGGGTCGATCAGGCCTGGGGCTTGTTCCAGGCGTCGATCGCCGCGCATGACAACCATGCCGCGTACTACAACAACAGCATTGGCGAGCAGACCGGCCATCCCGACGACAAGTGGGGCTTTGCTGGTCAGTTGGCCTTGTCCATCAAGAACATCCCGACCGGACCCGGTGACACGATCAACGTTCAGGGCGTGTATACCGACGGTGCAACCCGCTACAACATCCAGGACCTCGCGGGCGGCTACGGTGCGAACACGATCTTCGGCAGCTCCAGCAATCCGCTGGCCTACGGAAGTGTCGGTGTCGGCTTTGCACCTGACTCGGTGTTCGGATCCCTGCCCAACGGGCAGTTCTCGGGTCAGCAGCTAGTCCAGACCTGGGGTATGCGCGGTGGTTACACCCACAACTGGAACCCCTACTGGAACAGCAGCATCTACGGTGCCTACGCAGCTGTCATGTACAATGACAACTCCAAGACCATGATGTGCGGCGTTAACGGCGTGGGTGGTACGGTCAGAGCCTCCTTTGGTCCTCTGATCACGGCCTGCAACCCGGACTACAACATCGCGCAGCTGGGCTTCGTCACCCGCTGGACGCCTGTCAAGAACCTGACCTTCCAGGCGGAAGTCACCTACCAGCACCTCGACCAGAGCTTCGCTGGCCTGGCGAATGGTGGGGGCACCAACGGCAAGCCGACCGCTCTCTACGAGCTCAAGGACCAGGACAACTGGATCCTCGGCTTCCGCGCCCAGCGCAACTGGTAATCCGGTTCGTCTGATCGACCTCTAACAGAACCCCCGGCGGTGATCCGCCGGGGGTTTTGCTTTGCCTGGATCAGGTCCGGCTTGCTGCCGCAAGGCAATGCGCTGCCACCGCATTCGCGGGCGGAATTGGGGGAGGGAGACGCGACGCCAGGCTGCGGCCTGACCGGCCCCATGTCCTGTTCAGTGCGACAGAATCTTGGACAGGAATTTCTGTGCGCGGTCGCTGCGCGGACTGCCGAAGAATTCGGTCTTCAGCGCGTCTTCGACGATCTCCCCCTTGTCCATGAAAATGACCCGCCGCGCGACCTTGCTGGCGAAGCCCATTTCGTGGGTCACCACCATCATGGTCATGCCGTCGCGCGCGAGGTCGACCATGACGTCGAGCACCTCGCTGATCATCTCGGGATCGAGTGCCGAGGTCGGCTCGTCGAACAGCATGGCAACCGGGTCCATCGCCAGGGCCCGCGCAATCGCGACCCGCTGCTGCTGGCCGCCGGACAATTCGGCCGGGAATTTGCCCGCATGGGCCTGGAGCCCGACACGGTCGAGCAGGCTTTCGGCCTTCGCGACCGCCTCGTCATGCGAGCGGCCCAGCACCTTCTGCTGGGCGAGGCACAGGTTTTCCATGATCCGGAGATGCGGGAATAGTTCGAAGTGCTGAAACACCATGCCGACGCGGGAGCGCAGTTTCGGCAGGTTGGTCCTGGGATCGTTGACCCTGACGCCCTCGATGCTGATCTCGCCGCGCTGGAAGGGCTCGAGCGCATTGACACACTTGATCAGCGTCGATTTGCCCGAACCGGAGGGACCGCATACCACCACCACCTCGCCCTTGGCCACGCTCGTGGTGCAGTCCCGCAACGCCTGGAAGCTTGGCCCGTACCATTTGTCCACGTGGCTGATCTCGATCATGGGAGCTCTCGCTAGTGAACGAAGGCGATTTCGGGCCTGCAGGCGCCGGACGCCGAAAGACGCCAGGCAGGAGATCACGAAATAGACGACTGCTGCGAACAGGTACATTTCGACCAGTCGTCCGTCGCGCTGCGCGACCTTGCTCGCTGCGCCGAGAAAATCCGTGATTGACACCACGTAGACCAGCGAAGTGTCCTGGAACAGGACGATGGTCTGGGTCAGCAGAACCGGAAGCATGTTGCGGAAGGCCTGCGGCACCACGACGTAGCGCATGGTCTGGGCGTAGGTCAGGCCTAGCGCCTGGGCAGCGGCGGGTTGCCCCTTCGAGATCGATTGGATGCCGGCGCGCATGATCTCGGAGAAATATGCCGCTTCGAACATGATGAAGGTGACGAGAGAGGAAATGAATGCGCCGACCCGGACCGGCTGCGACGCTCCGGTCAGCCATTGTCCGATATAGGGGACCAGGAAATAGAACCAGAAGATCACCAGCACCAGCGGCAGCGCCCGGATCAGGTCGACATAAAGGCCGGCGATGGCCCCGAGCAGCCTGAAGCGCGACAGCCGCATCAGCGCGATCAACGTGCCGAATATCAGACCGCCGCTAGCTGATAGCGCCGTCAGCATCAGGGTAAACCTCATGCCGTCGAGGAACAGATAGGAAAACGACCGGCGGATCACGTCGAAGTCGAGATTGGCGATCATGAACCCGGGCTCACTTCGCGCTGATGGTACCCGGGATCGCGACGCTCCGCTCCAGCACGCGCATCGCGACGACGACGACGATATTGATCAGCAGGTACAGCACGGTCGCCGCAGTGAATGCCTCGAACACCTGGAACGAGAATTCCTGCATCGAACGCGCTTCGCCCGTCAGCTCGATCAGGCCGATGGTGATGCCGACCGAGGTGTTCTTGATGGTGTTGAGAAATTCCGACGTCAGCGGCGGCAGGATGATGCGGAAAGCGATCGGCAGCAGCACGTAGCGATAGGATTGCGACGTGGTCAGGCCGAGCGCGGTCGCTGCCAGCTTCTGCCCGCGCGGCAGCGATCCGATCGCCGCCCGCAACTGCTCGGCCACCCGGGCCGACATGAACAGCCCGACGCCGATCATCGTGGTATAGAACGGCGCGTTTGGAATTTGCTTCAGCCACAGCCCCCAGGCACGGGGCAACAGTTCCGGCAGCACGAAGAACCAGAGGAACAGCTGCACCAGCAGCGGCATGTTGCGGAAGAACTCGACATAGAGAAAACCGATCCGTGACGCGGTCGGCGACGGCAGCGTCCGCATCACGCCGACGATCGATCCGGATACGAGCGCAAGGATCCAGGCGCCGAGCCCGGTTTCTATCGTGAGAAGCAGTCCCGCCAGCAGCATGTCGAGATAGGTGCCGGTCCCGCTCGGGGCCGGCTCCCAGAAGATGTGCCAGTTCCAGTGATAGCTCACGGAGCCTTACATCGCCTTGTAGGAAGCGGGATCGGGCGAATCCGACGGATGCGCGAATTCATGCTTCAGCTCTGCGCCGATCGGGGAGTTAAGGTTCAATCCCTTGGGTGGGATCTTCTGCACGAACCACTTGTCGTAGAGCTTCTGCCCCTCGCCACTCTGATAGAGCGCCGCCGTTGCCCCGTCGACCACCTTCTTGAACGCCGGATCATCCCTTCGCAGCATGATGCCGTAGGGCTCGGGCTTGGAGAAGGCGTCCGTCGAGATGACATAGGCTGCAGGATCCTTCGATCCCGCCACCAGGCTCGCCAGCAGGATATCATCCATCACGAAGGCGACCGCGCGGTCGGTCTCGACCATCAGGAAGGCCTCGGCATGGTCCTTGGCGGGAATGATGGTGGCGCCGAGGCCGCGGGCGGCGTTGGCTTCGGTGAGCTGCTTGATGTTGGTGGTGCCGGCGGTCGAGACCACGGGCTTGCCCTTGAGGTCGTCGATCGAGTTGATCTTGGTGGACTTCTTCGAAACGAAGCGGCTTGCGGTCAGGAAGTGGGTGTTGGTGAAGGCGACCTGTTTCTGGCGCTCGGCATTGTTGGTGGTCGAGCCGCATTCAAGATCGATGGTGCCGTTGGCGAGCAGTGGGATGCGTGTCGATGAGGTGACCGGGTTGAGTTTGACTTCGAGCTTGTCGAGCTTGAGTTCCTTCTTCACGGCATCGACGATCCTGTAGCAGATGTCCATGGCAAAGCCGACCGGCTTCTGGCTGTCGTCGAGGTAGGAGAATGGAATCGAGGAATTGCGGAAGCCGAGGGTGATGCTGCCGCTTTCCTTGATGTTCTTCAGCGTGCCGGTGAGCTCGTCGGCGTTGGCCTGTCCGGCGAACAGCGTCGCCATCAGCGTAAGGCCGATCATGCGCAGGTGTCTCATACGTGGTCTCCTCGCTGCTGGAATGGTTCGAAGATCGCGCGCGTCGCGGCTTCGGCGGCCAGGTTCGTGCCTGCAAAGGTCAAGCGAAATGACAGCGCACCGCCTGTTTTTGACCCATTCTGGCCCGCAAACGCGGCAAGTGACAAGGGACGCGCGGCGGTTTGGACCGTCGTCGTACTAATTGCCTAGGGAGCCTAATTGCCTAGGGAGCCGGGACACTTGCGGCCCCGCTTGGAGCGCGCTCAGGAGTTCCTTCGGGTTGACCTCGGCGTAGTTGCCCTTGGCATCCCATTTGTAGACGACGTAGTCGAGCTGCTTGATGTCGCCCTTGGCGTCGAACTGCAGGTTGCCGATCACCGTGTCCCACGAACCCGCCTTGATCGCGTCCATGACTTTCTTCGGGTCGGTGCTGCCGACCTTCTTGACCGCGCCCGACCACACCTGCATCGCCGCATAGGTGTAGAGCGTGTAGCCCTCCGGATCGATGTTCTTGCCGCGGAATTTCTCCACGATCGCCTTGGCGGTCGGCTTCTTGCGCGGGTCGGGGCCGAAGGTGAACAGCGTGCCTTCGCCGGCAGGCCCGGTGATCGAGGCGAATTCCTTGTCGGCCATGGCGTCGCCGGCCATCAGCACCGTCTTGAGGCCCTGGTCGCGCATCTGCCGCAGGATCAGCCCGGCCTCCTGGTGGTAGCCGCCGACATAGACCAGATCGATGTTGTCGCGCTTCAGCCGCGAGACGATGGCGTTGAAGTCCTTGTCGCCCTTGTTGTAGGACTCATACAACTTCTCGGTCACGCCAGCCTTGTTGAGCGCCTTCTTGGTCTCGTCGGCGAGGCCCTTGCCATAGGTCGTCTTGTCATCGAGGATGGCGATGTTCTTGCCCTTGTAGTTCCTGGCGATGTATTCGCCGGCGACCGAGCCCTGCTGGTCGTCGCGGCCGCACACCCGCGCCACGTTCCAGAGCTTGCGCTCGGTGAACAGCGGATTGGTCGAGGCCGGGGTGATCTGCAACACATTGCCGTCGGCATAGGCCTCCGAGGCCGGGATCGACGACGAGGAGCAATAATGGCCGGCGACGAACGGGATCCGCGCGCTGGCGATCTTCTCGGCCACCGAGCGCGCCTGCTTCGGATCGCAGGCATCGTCCTCGACATCGAGCGCCAGCTTCTTGCCGAGCACGCCGCCTTCGGCATTGAGATCGGCCACCGCCTGCTCGGCGCCGTTCTTCATCTGCCGGCCGAACGCGGATTCGCCGCCGGTCATCGGCCCGGCCACGGCGATGGTGAGGTCCTGCGCCAGTGCCGGGCTCGCCAGCGAAAGCGATGCCCCAAGGGCGAGGCCGATCAGTTTCCAGGATGTCATGCGGGATCCTCGGTTTAGCTCACGGGAACTGCCCCGGCGCCGCCGGGACCAGACATAACGACATTGTCGGCCGATTTTGCCGCCAAGTCATCGGCAATTTTGGGGCCGCCCGGCGCCGATGGTCGCAGCGGGAGGGCGACACGCTATCGGGACCGGCTATTCGACGCTGGCCCCACGGTGCAGGTCAGCCTCGATCTGCAGCCGCGTTCCGCCGCCGAAGCGCGCCCGGTAGACCTGCAGATTCTCCATGATCCGCTGCACATAATTGCGAGTCTCGGAGAACGGGATCTGCTCGACCCAGTCCACGGCGTCGACCTTGGGATCGCGCGGATCGCCATATCGTTCGATCCACTTTCGGACGCTGCCACGGCCGGCATTATAGGCTGCGAAGGTCATGACGTAGGAACCCCGGTAGTCCTCAAGCAGGCCGCCAAGTTCGGCGGCACCCAGCGCCGCATTGTAGACCGGATCGTTTTTCATCCGGCCAAGATCGAAGCCAACCCCATACTTCTTGCAGACGTAGCGGCCGGCATCCGGCGTCACCTGCATCAAGCCATAGGCCTGTGCCGGCGAGACCACGTTCGGATTGAAGGCGCTTTCCTGCCGGGCGATCGCGAACACGACGCTCTGCTCGATGTCGGGGCCGATCGACTTGAACGGCGGAATCCCGTTGACGGGATAGGCATAGAAATCGAACGGCAGGCCACGATTGAGAGCAGCCTTGCCAAGCAGCAGCATGCCGCGCGCATCGCCATGGCGCGAGGCGAGCTCGCCAAGTCCGACCAGGGCGTCGGGATCGCCGTTCTCGCCCATGTCCGCGAAGATCGGGATGGCGATCTCGCGTTCGTTCAGTGCGTACAGCAACTGCACCGCGCGAACCACTTCCAGCCGTTCGATGCCGCGGCCGCGCGCAGCCGGGGCCCCGTTCAGCTGGATCTGCGGCAGACCGAGCTTGGCGCGGGCAAGTTGGCCGTAATAGCTGGTCGATTGTGCCGCCGCAGCGCCATAGGAGGCGCGCGCCTGCTGGACCAGGCCGGCGGCCTCGGCGGCCCGGCCCTGCCAGTAGCCGGCCCGCGCCAGCGTGGTCGGGTTCACGCTGCCGATTCCGATCCGCGCAAAATGCTGCGCCGCCGTAGCGGGATCCCTCAGGAAGCGCAACGCGATCCAGCCGGCCGTGAATTCCTGTTCGGTCTTGTAGATGTCGCGCGCGGGCAGGGCGGCGTCGCGCGCGATCAGATAGGCCGTGCGGTGCTCGCCGGTGTCGAGCATCTTGCGCGACAGCAGCCGCCGCTCGATCCACCACTCATCGACATTGTACAGGCGGGCGGAATCCTTCGGTGCGCTCAGCATCAGTTGCGCGGCCTCGGCGAATTTCTCCTCGCGCCGCAGCAGCTGGATCTTGCTGAAGATGTAGCCGGGGTCGCCATGCAGCTCGCGCGGCACCGCCTCGAGCAGCGCCCTTGTGTTGGACGCCTTGCGATAGCTCGCGATCCGCGCCTTTGCGAGGGCGACTTCGCCGCTGCCGAGCCGGCGGGCGGCGCGCAGGGCGGCCTCGTGCTCACTGCCATAGAGCAGGAGGTCCATCCTCGCCTTCTGGTCGCCCGGCGTGAGCAGGGCACCGAACTGATCGAGGGCCGCGTTTTCCGTTTCCTCCGACATCGTGTCGTTGCACCAGGCGTCGCGCACCAGGCGCTGCGCATTGGCGCGGTCACCGCGCCCGATCAAGGCGTGCGCCAGCGACAGCTTGCCCTTGGCCGACAGCGGCGATTTGTTTTCGAACCAGGCGAGGATGGTGCTGTCGTCACGATGGTCGTCCCACAACGCGGCCTCCAGACGCCGGCGCAGGAAGGTCTGCGACGGCCAGCTTGGGTTGGCGACGATGAAGGCGCGATAACGTTCGACCGACGCGCCGTTGTCCTCGCTGCGCAGGATGATCCACTCGGCGAGCTTCCGTGCCAACGGATCCGAGATCGACGCCTCGGCGGCGGTCGCGTCGGCGGGCTTGTGCTTGCGCACGAGCTCGATGACATTCTGCAGCGCTTCAGCGTCGGCCTGCGACGTCGTCGACGACGCGGCTACCGCGGCAGGCGGTGGCGGCCGGCGCAGCGGCAGCGCGGCGTGCTGGCGCGTCGCGGGCTCGATGGCGGGTGCTGCATGACCCGGCGGCGGCCGGCTCGCGGTATTCTTCGCGGGAGTTGCCGTCTTCGGCACGACGCTCCGGGCGATCGGCCGCGACTTCGGCAGCGGAACGTTCGCTTTCGCGGCGGCGGCCGTAGCCAGCGCCGGCCATCCCAGCGCGAGGCCGACGGCCAGGGCTGTTGATAGAGCCATCGAACGCAATGCAGCTGCGTGCGCGGATCGGGTCACGGCGTTCCTTCGCGACGAATCATTCAAGCGCGGGTGCCCTAGCACTACTTGATTGAATATGTTGATAAAATGATAAACGGATCGGGCCGGGTGAGGTCTGCGCCGGTTCCGCGGCAAAATCGCGGCGGGATCGCATTGGAGCGGGGCCTTTCGCCTGACCGAAGGACCCGTTATGAATCGACTGGTTCCGCGCCGGCAATACCGTCAAACGCGCGTTTGGAGAACCTCATGGCCGCCAAGACAAATTTCCGGGGCTCCTTCACCGCGCTGGTCACGCCGTTCAAGAACGGCTCGCTGGATGAGGCTGCCTTTCGCGCGCTGGTGGGCTGGCAGATTGCCGAAGGCACTCATGGGCTGGTGCCGGTCGGAACCACCGGCGAAAGTCCCACGGTCAGCCACGATGAGCACCGCCGGGTGGTCGAATGGTGCATCGACGAGGCCAGGGGCAGGGTACCCGTGATCGCGGGTGCCGGCTCCAATTCGACCCGGGAAGCGATCGAACTGGCGCAGCACGCGGAAAAGGCCGGTGCCAATGCCGTGCTGGTGGTGACGCCGTACTACAACAAGCCGACCCAGGAAGGCATGTACCAGCACTTCAAGGCGATCAACGACGCGATCGGGATTCCGATCATGATCTACAACATCCCGCCGCGCTCGGTGATCGACATGAGCGTGGAGACCATGGCGCGGCTGTTCGAACTGAAGAACATCGCCGGCGTCAAGGACGCGACCGCAAGCATGGTGCGGGTTTCGCAGCAGCGCGCGGCGATGGGCGAGGACTTCAACCAGCTGTCCGGCGAGGATGCCACCGTGCTTGGCTACATGGCCCATGGCGGTCATGGCTGCATCTCCGTGACCTCCAACGTCGCGCCGCGGCTGTGTTCCGAGTTCCACCTCGCCTGGCAGAAGGGTGACCTGAGTGCCGCGCTCCGCCTGCACGACAAGCTGATGCCGCTGCACACCAGCCTGTTCATCGAAGCCAGCCCGGCCCCGGTGAAATATGCGCTGTCGCTGCTCGGCCGGATGGAGGAGAAATTGCGGCTGCCGATGGTGCCGGTGTCCGAGCCGACGCGGGCGGCCGTGCACAACGCCATGGTGCATGCGGGCCTGATCAACTAGCCGGCAGCGCCGCGGCAAGCCAATCGTTGAACAACAGGAGGGGGATTGCACATGTGGAAGGAATTCCGCGAATTCGCAATGAAGGGCAATGTGGTCGACCTGGCGGTGGCCGTCATCATCGGCGCCGCGTTCGGCGCCATCGTGACCTCGCTGGTCGCCGACATCATCATGCCGATCATCGGCTCGGCCACCGGCGGGCTCGATTTCTCGAACTACTTCACCGGCCTCGCCAAGACGGTCACGGCGACCAACCTGGCCGACGCGAAAAAGCAGGGCGCGGTGCTGGCATGGGGCAATTTCCTGACCCTGACGCTGAATTTCGTGATCGTCGCCTTTGTCCTGTTCATGGTGGTTCGCCTGATTGGCAAGCTCAAGCGGAACGATCCGCCGCCGCCGCCGCCGCCGGCGAAGCCGACCCGCGAGGAAGAACTGCTCACCGAGATTCGCGATCTCCTGAAGAAGGCGTGACGTGGCGGAAAAGAACGAGCGCGCGATCAAGGTCGTTGCCGAAAATCGCAAGGCCCGCTTCAACTATGCCATCGAAGACACCATCGAGGCCGGCATCTCGCTGACCGGGACCGAGGTCAAGTCGATCCGAAATGGCAAGACCACGATCGCGGAATCCTACGCCGATTCCAAGGACGGCGAGATCTGGCTGATCAATGCCAACATCCCGGAATATCTCCAGGCCAACCGCTTCAACCATGAGCCGAAACGGCCGCGCAAGCTGCTGCTGCACAAGAAGCAGATCAACCGGCTGATGGGCGCCGTCGACCGCGAAGGCATGACGCTGATCCCGCTCAAGCTGTATTTCAACGAGCGCGGGCGGGCCAAGCTGCTGCTGGCGGTCGCCAAGGGCAAGAAGCTGCACGACAAGCGCGAGACCGAGAAGAAGCGCGACTGGAACCGGGAGAAAGGCCGCCTGCTGCGGGCGCGCGGATAGGTCGGGGAAGCGCGATGAACCAGAAAAATCTGCTTGAGGTCGATTGGAGCCAGATCCCCGCGCCGGTCGATGACGGGGCCGCCGCGCATCTCATCGGCATGACTTTGCCGAGGCTGAGCCTGATCGCCACCGACGACACCATGGTGACCCTCGCGGATCTGCCCGGCCGCACCGCCGTATTCGCCTATCCCCGCACCGGTGAACCCGGCAAGATCGCTCTGGTCGACGACTGGGACATGATTCCCGGCGCCCGCGGCTGCACGCCGCAGACCTGCGCGTTCCGCGACCTGTTTGCGGAGCTGAAGGCCGCCGGCGCAGCGCATGTGTTCGGGTTGTCGACCCAGAGCAATGCCTATCAGGCCGAAATGGCGGCGCGGCTGCATCTGCCATTCCCGGTGCTGTCGGATGAAAATCTGGCGCTGTCGCGTGCGCTCGGTCTGCCGACCCTGCAGGTGGCGGGGCTGACCCTGATCAAGCGGCTTGCGCTCATCATCGACGACGCCCGCATCACCCACGTGTTCTATCCGGTATTTCCGCCCGATCGCAACGCCGGCGACGTGCTGGCCTGGCTCCGAAAACATCCGGCCTGAGGCTTCTATCCGGCGGGCGGCCTACTTGTGTCGGTCCAGGTCTGCGCGCACGGCAGCGAATACGCTGCGGAACATGTCCGGCGTGAGAACCCTGGTGTTGGTGTTGTAACGCGAGCAGTGATAGCTGTCGTAGAGCTTGATTGCCGCGGCCGCGTGCACGGCGCCATGGGCAAAGGGTGCCGCGGCGGCGCGCAGGGCCAGCACCTTCAGAACCGTGTCGTGCGCCACCCGGCCGAGCGCCACGATGGTGCGCAGCCGCGCCATGGTCGCGATGGTCGCCGACAGGAACTGCCGGCAGGTGTTGATTTCGGCGGGCAACGGCTTGTTCTGCGGCGGCACGCAGCGCACGGCATTGCTGATCCGGCAATCGACCAGCTCGAGGCCATCGTCCGGACTTGCCCGGTAGATGCCACGGGCAAAACCGTATTCGAGCAGGGTCGCATAAAGGAGATCGCCGGCATAGTCGCCGGTGAACGGCCGCCCCGTGCGATTGGCGCCTTGCAGGCCGGGGGCGAGACCGACGATCAGCAGCCGGGCGTCCGGATCCCCAAACGAGGGGACCGGCGCATTGAACCATCCCGGTTCGCGCGCGCGCGCCTCGGCACGAAAGCTGACCAGGCGTGGACAGCGCGGGCAGTCGGGGCCGGGCTCGGCCGAGGGGAGCGCGTTGCCGGTCGACGCCGATCCGCTGCTGCGGTCAGCCTCAATCTTCAAAATCGTCGTCACCACCTCTCGGCGCCATCGTGGTCGCGCGGTGCAGGAACTGCGGCGCGTGATGGCGCGGCTCGCGCGGGGGCGGGCGCTCGGAGGGATCGCGGCCGAGCTTGGATTGCAGTTCGACCAGATCCGTGAAGACGTCGGCCTGCCGCCGCAGCTCGTCGGCGATCATCGGTGGCTGGCTCGAAATCGTGGAGATCACGGTCACCCGGACGCCGCGGCGTTGCACCGCTTCGACCAGTGAACGGAAATCGCCGTCGCCGGAGAACAGCACGATCTGGTCGACATGCTCGGCGAGCTCCATCGCATCGACCGCCAGCTCGATATCCATGTTGCCCTTGACCTTGCGTCGGCCACTGGCGTCGATGAATTCCTTGGTGGCCTTGGTGACCACGGTGTAGCCATTGTAGTCCAGCCAGTCGATCAGCGGGCGAATCGACGAATATTCCTGATCCTCGATGATCGCGGTGTAGTAGAACGCGCGCACCAGCGTCCCGCGGCCCTGGAATTCCTTCAGCAACCGCTTGTAGTCGATATCGAAGCCGAGGGTCTTGGCGGTCGCGTACAGGTTGGCGCCATCAATGAAAAGCGCGATCTTGTTGGAAGCTGGTGACATCAAGTTCTCTCGCGGTTTGTTGACGTTTTTGGCGCGGAAACGGCCGCGCATTCCAGAACATGCCGTGCCCAGCTCGGCCTGATCGACCCTCAGCAAACACCGCCAAAACGCGGTGTGGCAAGGACGAAAGGCCTATACCTTCGACGTGCAATGAAGCGATTTCTTGTCCAGGACAGCAGCAGCCAGGGGATTGGCTGGGTCCGGACGCTCCGGCCTTTTCGGCCCCGGGGAAGGAGTTAGCAGAGGGGATTGTCCTGGCCAAATCACAAATTGGCCTTGCGAACAGGCGCCGCACCCTATAACTAGCCCGCATAACCAGCATTTTCGTCCCATCAAAACGGAGCGACAGTCGATGGCGCGCGTCACCGTGGAAGACTGCATCGACAAGGTCGACAACCGGTTCGACCTCGTCCTTTTGGCGGCGCATCGCGCCCGTATGATCTCGTCCGGGTCGCAACTTACAGTTGATCGCGACAATGACAAAAATCCAGTGGTCTCGCTACGGGAAATCGCCGATTCCACGATTTCGCCGGAAGATTTGCGCGAGGAACTGGTCCATTCACTGCAGAAATTCGTCGAGGTCGACGAGCCGGAGCCCGATACGGTGCCCCTGATCGGATCGGCTGGCGCCAGTGTCGATGCCGACGACACCGAGGTCGCGGTGGAGCGCATGACCGAGGAAGAGCTGCTCAAGGGGCTGGAGGGCCTCGCCCCGCCGGAAGAGCAGCCCGAAGAGGACGAATAGCCGGTCGTACCACGGTCCCGATCCGCCGATTTACCAAAGGCCCGGACATTTGTCCGGGCCTTTGCCTTTGTTCAGTTTTTCATGATTATTGGGCACGGTTGCAGGTGCGGCCGAATTCGGCATCCGCTGTCTCCGATTTGATCGGGGAAGCGGCCGGTTTGGCGGTACACTGGGCGCGTTGTCCGACAATCCCGTACGGTGTGGGACTGGCGGCCGGGCTCGGAGCAATACTGGATCAAGGGCTGGCACCGGGCCCGCGAGGGCAGTGATTCGATGGCGAACTGGCGCCTCAGTTCACGGCAGATGCAGGCGGCGACCGATTCAATCGCGGTGGCGCCTTCCTCGGCCGTATCGGTGGCCGGCGCGAAGCCGGCGAAATCGCCGCGCACGCGCATGATGCGGCAATATGATCTGGTCGAGCGCGTCAGGTCCTACAACCCGGATACCAATGAGGATCTGCTGAATTGCGCCTACGTCTACGCCATGAGGGCCCATGGCGCGCAGACCCGGGCGTCCGGCGACCCCTACTTCTCCCATCCGCTCGAGGTGGCGGCAATCCTCACCGACCTCAAGCTCGACGATGCCACCATTGTTGCGGCGCTGCTGCACGACACCATCGAGGATACCGAAGCTACCCGCGCCGAAATCGACCAGGTGTTCGGGCACGAGATCGGCGCGCTGGTCGAAGGCCTCACCAAGCTGAAACGGCTGGAGCTCGTTTCGCGCGAAGCCAAGCAGGCCGAGAACCTCCGCAAGCTGCTGTTGGCGATCGCCGACGACGTCCGCGTCCTCCTGATCAAGCTGGCCGACCGGCTGCACAACATGCGCACGCTGGAATTCGTGCCGCCCGCGGCCCGGCGCCGGATCGCCGAGGAAACGCTGGACATCTATGCGCCGCTGGCCGGCCGCATGGGCATGCAGGAAATGCGGGAGGAACTCGAAGACCTGTCGTTCCTCTCGCTCGACCCCGAGGCCCACGCGGTGGTGATGCAGCGGCTGGATTCGCTGGCCGAGCGCAACCGCAACCTGATCGGCGAAATCGAAAGCCAGCTGTCGCGGAACCTGCAGAAGAACGGCATGGCGGCCCATGTCTACGGGCGACGCAAGCAGCCATTCTCGATCTGGACCAAGATGGAGCGCAAGTCGGTCGGGTTCGAACAGCTCTCCGACATCTTCGGCTTCCGTGTCGTGATGGACGACGTGGAGTCCTGTTATCGGGCGCTCGGCGTCGTGCACACCACCTGGCCGGTGGTGCCGGGCCGCTTCAAGGATTACATCTCGACGCCGAAGCAGAACGACTATCGTTCGCTCCATACCACCGTGATCGGTCCGGGCAATCAGCGCGTCGAACTGCAGATCCGCACCGAGGAAATGGACCAGATCGCGGAATTCGGCATCGCCGCGCACGCCTTCTACAAGGACGGGGTCGGCTCGCCCACCGAACTGCTGAAGCGCGAATCCAATGCCTTCGCCTGGCTGCGCCATACCATCGGGATCCTGTCGGAAAGCGCCAATCCGGAGGAGTTTCTCGAGCACACCAAGCTCGAGCTGTTTCACGATCAGGTCTTCTGCTTCACCCCGAAGGGCAAGCTGATCGCCTTGCCGCGCCACGCCAATGTCATCGACTTCGCCTATGCGGTGCACACCGATGTCGGCAACAGCGCCGTCGGCTGCAAGATCAACGGCAAGTTCGCGCCGTTGTCGTCCGAACTGCAGAACGGCGACGAGGTCGAGGTCCTGACCTCGAAGGCGCAATCGGCGCCGCCGTCGGCCTGGGAGGCGCTGGCGGTCACCGGTAAGGCGCGCGCGGCGATCCGGCGCGCGACCCGCACGGCGGTGCGCGATCAATATGTCAGTCTCGGCCGTCGCATCGTGGAACGGCTGTTTACGCGCGCGAAAATGCAATATGCCGACGACAAGCTGAAGGGCGCCCTGCCGCGGCTGGCGCGCGCCTCGATCGAGGACGTGATGGCCTCGGTCGGACGCGGCGAGATGAAGGCGTCGGATGTCGCCCGTGCGATGTATCCCGACTACAAGGAAGAACGGATCGGACGGTTCGGAGCCAAGAAAAGCCTTGCGGTCAAGCTGAAGCTCAAGTCGCCACCCGACCCGGCCCGCATCCCTTCCGCGATTCCGATCGGGGGACTAAATTCCGACTTGCCGGTCAAGTTCGCGCCGAATGGCGGCGCGGTGCCGGGCGACCGGATCGTCGGCATCGTGTCGCCCGGCGAAGGCATCACCATCTACCCGATCCAGTCGCCCGCGCTGAAGGATTTCGAGGAAGAGCCGGAACGCTGGCTCGACGTGCGCTGGGATGTCGAGGATTCGCCGCCGCAGCGTTTTCCGGCGCGTATCCTGGTCGATAATGTCAACGAGCCCGGAAGCCTTGCCCAGGTCGCCACCGTGATCGCCGAGCACGACGGCAATATCGACAATATCAGCATGTCGCGGCGCTCGCCCGATTTCACCGAACTCACCATCGATCTCGAGGTCTATGACCTGAAACATCTCAGCGCCATCATTGCGCAGCTGCGCGCCAAGGCCGTGGTGGCACGGGTCGAACGCGTCAATGGGTAGCTCGTCCGACCTCGCCAGGCTTGACCGGACCGTCCGTTGTTTCCATGAAGATGGCTGCACGGGCCGGTCCCGCGCGTGGCAAGCCGCTAGGTCCTGTCGCCCTTTGAATCCCGTGGGTCCTGCATGACTGCTCCCCCGCTGCGTCTCGGAGTCAATGTCGATCACATCGCCACCCTGCGCAATGCGCGGGCCGGCCCCAATCCCGATCCGGTGCGCGCGGCGCTGACCGCGATCGAGGCCGGCGCCGATGGGATCACGGCCCACCTGCGCGAAGACCGCCGCCATATCCGTGACGACGACATGAAGCGGCTGAAGGCTTCGATCTCGAAGCCGCTGAATTTCGAGATGGCTGCGACCGAGGATGTGCTGGCGATCGCGCTGGCGACCCGGCCTCACGCGGTATGCCTGGTGCCCGAGCGGCGCGAAGAGCTCACCACCGAGGGCGGCCTCGACCTGGTCGGCCAGCAGTCTGCGCTGAGGCCCTTCATCGCCCGGCTGAACGACGCCGGCGTGCGGGTGTCGCTGTTCATCGCCGCCGAGCCGCAGCAGATCGAGATGGCGGCGAAACTGCGCGCCCCGGTCATCGAAATTCACACCGGCGCCTGGTGCGATGCCGTGGTCGACGGTCATGCGGCCAAGGCGGACGCGGAATGGCAACGGATCGTTGCAGGGGCCCGGCTCGCGCGCGCCGCGGGCCTCGAGGTCCATGCCGGCCACGGGCTTGATTACGCGACGGCCGAGCAGATCGCCGGCTTGCCCGAACTCGCCGAACTGAACATCGGCTACTACATGATCGGGGAGGCGCTGTTCGTCGGTCTCGGCGCAACCGTTCGCGAAATGCGCGCCGCCATGGACCGCGGCCGCGGCAAGCTTGGAAAGGCCGCAGCGCCGCCATGATCATCGGCATCGGCTCCGATCTGATTGACATCCGCCGCGTCGCCCAGGTGATCGAACGCCATGGCGAGCGCTTCCTCGATCGCATCTTCACCGCGGCCGAGCGGGCCAAAGCGGGTCGTCGTGTCAACAATGAGAAGATGGTAGTAGCGACCTATGCCAAGCGCTTTGCCGCCAAGGAGGCCTGTTCCAAGGCGCTCGGCACCGGGATCCGGCGCGGCGTCTGGTGGCGGGACATGGGGGTGGTGAACCTGCCGGGCGGCCGGCCGACCATGCAATTGACCGGCGGTGCGCTCGCCCGACTGCAGGCTCTCACGCCAGCCGGCTGCGAGGCCCGGATCGATCTAAGCATTACGGATGACTGGCCGCTGGCGCAGGCTTTCGTCATAATTTCGGCGGTCCCCGCGGGCAAATCCTGAAGCGCGGGGGGATTTTCGGCCGGACCGTCGCCGCGCTGGAAAAATCTTAGACTTCTCAATGCATTGGAAGGTTTTGACACGGTCGTCGATTGCGCGGCCGGGAACAACGGTCTAAAAAACGCCGCGGGGGACGGATTCGGCTCAGGCCGGCATCCGCCCTCAAAATCAGTCTCAGATCATTTTCTTGACGCGAAACCGACGGCGATTCGCGCGAGGAAAATGCTCTGCCACCGTGCGCGAACGCGCGGGGAATTGGGAATGAAATGAGCGCGAAATCCGGGACCAAGACTGAGAGCGGCTTTGGCGAAACCATCCGCGTCGTCATCCACGCCCTGCTGATTGCCCTGGTGATTCGCACCTTCCTGTTCCAGCCCTTCAACATTCCTTCCGGATCGATGAAGGCGACCCTTCTGGTCGGGGACTATCTGTTCGTTTCCAAATATTCCTACGGCTACAGCCATTATTCGATTCCCCTGTCACCGCCGCTGTTTTCGGGGCGCATCTTCGGCTCGGAGCCGAGCCGCGGTGACGTCGTCGTGTTCCGGCTGCCGAAGGACGACACCACCGACTACATCAAGCGGGTCATCGGGCTTCCCGGCGACCGCATCCAGATGAAGGAGGGGCTGCTCTACATCAACGACACCCCGGTGCAGCGGGAGCGGCTCAGCGATTTCGTCGGCGAGGACCCCTGCGGTTCCGACGCGACCGCCCGGGTCAAGCGCTGGAAGGAGACGCTTCCCAACGGCGTCAGCTATGAGACCCTGGACTGCGTCGACAACGGCTTCTACGACAACACCAATGTCTACATGGTACCGCCCGGTCATTTCTTCATGATGGGCGACAACCGCGACAATTCGACCGACAGCCGGGTGCTGTCGGCGGTCGGTTACGTCCCCTTCGAGAATCTCATCGGCCGTGCCCAGATGATCTTCTTCTCGGTCGCCGAGGGTGAACACGCCTGGATGTTCTGGCGCTGGCCCACCGCCGTGCGCTGGAATCGCATATTCTCGCTGGTGCGATGAACGACGAATCACCTGACGCCCGTCCCCCATCGCCGCCCGGCGATGCGAGCCCGCCGCTTGACGTCGGACCCGTCGTCGCGGCCGCGAAAAAGAAGCCTCGCAAGGCCGGCGCCAAGGCGGCGACCGCGGCCATCGAGGCGCGAATCGGCCACAAATTTGCCGATCCCGCCTTGCTCGTCACCGCGGTCACCCACGTCTCGGCGCTGAAATCCGGACACAAGCGGGCGGACAGTTATCAGCGTCTGGAATTCCTCGGCGATCACGTGCTGGGGCTCGTCGTATCCGACATGCTCTATCGCGCCTTTCCGAACGCCAATGAGGGCGAGCTGTCGAAACGGCTGGCCGACCTGGTCCGCAAGGAGAGTTGCGCCGACGTCGCCAAATCGCTCGGCCTGTTCGACGACATCAAGCTCGGTTCGGTCAATGCGCTCGCCAGCGCAAAGCTTCGCACCTCCGTGCTGGGCGACATCTGCGAGGCGGTGATCGGCGCGGTCTATCTCGACGGTGGTCATGCGGCTGCGGCGCGCTTCGTCGAGCGAAACTGGACCGAGCGGATGCGCAAGCCGCGGCGGCCATTGCGCGATCCCAAAACGGTGCTGCAGGAATGGGCGCAGGGCAAGGGAATTCCTACGCCGGTCTATCGCGAGATCGAGCGCACCGGGCCGCATCACGATCCGCAATTCCGGGTGGCTGTCGACCTGCGGGGGTTTGACGCGGCCGAGGGCGTGGGCGGCAGCAAGCGCGAAGCCGAAAAGAATGCGGCCTCGGTCATGATCGAGCGCGAGGGCGTCAGCGGCGGTACCATTGATGGATGAGCCTTCCGGCGAGGCTGCGCCGACCGCGACACGCTGCGGGTTCGTCGCGCTGATCGGCGCTCCCAATGTCGGCAAGTCGACCTTGGTCAACGCGCTGGTCGGCTCCAAGGTCACGATCGTCTCCTCCAAGGTGCAGACCACGCGGGCGCTGATCCGGGGCATCGTGATCGAGAACCACGCGCAGATCATTCTTGTCGACACGCCCGGGATCTTCGCGCCGAAGCGGCGGCTCGACCGGGCCATGGTGTCGACGGCCTGGAGCGGGGCGCATGACGCTGATCTCGTCTGCGCCCTGATCGACGCGCGTCAGGGCCTCGGTCCGGAAACCGATGCCGTGTTGGGCCGGCTTCAGGAAGTCGGTCACGACAAGGTCCTCGTAATCAACAAGATCGACCTGGTTCCGCGTGAGAAATTGCTGGGGTTGGCGCAGGCCGCCAATGACCGGCTGCCATTCGCAAGGACCTTCATGGTTTCGGCACTGTCGGGTGACGGGGTCGACGACCTCCGCCGCGCGCTCTCGGAGATGGTGCCGGTTGGACCGTTCCACTACCCCGAGGACCAGATGTCGGACGCGCCGATGCGGCACTTGGCGGCTGAAATCACCCGCGAGAAGATTTTCCGGAAGCTGCACCAGGAACTGCCGTACCAGTCGACGGTCGAGACCGACAGCTGGACCGAGCGGAAGGACAAGTCGATCCGGATCGAGCAGACCATCTTTGTCGAGCGCGAAAGCCAGCGCAAGATCGTGCTCGGCAAGGCCGGTGCCACCATCAAGGCTATCGGTGCGGATGCGCGAAAGGAACTTGCCGAGATCACAGGTCAGCGCGTGCACCTTTTCTTGTTCGTCAAGGTGCGCGAGAACTGGGGCGAGAATCCCGACCACTACCGTGAGATGGGATTAGAGTTTCCGAAGGAATGACCGGCGTGACGATGAACGTACCCAAGAATGTGGTGAAGTTTGAGGTGCTGCTGTACCTCTCCCTGACCCTCGATGCGCTGTCGGTTGCCTTCCAGGATCGGACGCCGAATGCGAGCGTAACGCCGTCGATGATCGCCTTCGCGACCCTGTTGGCCGCCGGGACAATTCTGCTGCTGGTGTACTTCGTCTGGCTTGCCGCGCAACGCCGCAAGGACTGGCCGCGCTGGGTGTTGGTCGCGGCGCTGGTGTTGTCGGTGCTGACGCTGATGGCGGACATCGGCCAGCGTGGCCTGGAACTCGACAGTGCGATCGAGGTCGCGTCCTGCGTACTCACGGCGGCCGGCCTGTACTATTCCTTCACCGGCGACGGAAAGGGCTGGTTCAACGGTTAGCCGCGGTCATGACGGCTGCGCCTGACGGGTCAATCCTGTAAACTCGCCGCCATGGAGTGGAACGACGAAGGCATCGTGCTCGGCGTCAGGCGGCATGGCAAATCCAGTGCCATTGTCGAGCTCCTGACCCGCGACCATGGCCGCCACCTCGGGCTGGTGCGCGGCGGTGCGGGATCGCGGATGCGTCCCCTCTTGCAGCCCGGCAATAGCGTGCGGGCGGTGTGGCGGGCCCGGCTCGACGAACACCTCGGCTATTATGCCGTCGAGGCCACCCGGCTGCGCGCGGCCACCGTGCTCGCCTCCTCGCACGCGGTCTATGGCGTGACGCATCTGGCCGCGCTGGTCCGCCTGCTGCCGGAGCGCGATCCGCATCAGGACATCTACGATAGGCTCGATCGCGCCCTGGACGGTCTCGACGACGCCGATGAAGCGGCGGTCGGTCTGGTGCGGTTCGAACTCGCAATGCTGGCCGAGCTGGGTTTCGGGCTCGACCTCGAGACCTGCGCTGCGACCGGCGAAACTTCCGACTTGATCTATGTTTCGCCGAAATCCGGCAGCGCCTTGTCGCGGCAGGCCGGCGAGCCCTGGCGCGACCGCCTGCTTCGCCTGCCGCCGTTCCTGTGCGGCAACGGGGCCGCATCGCATCACTGGTCCGACCAGGATCTGCAGGACGGCTTTCGCCTGACCGGGCTGTTTCTGCTCCGCCATGTGCTGGAACCACGCGGCCAGCGCCATTCCGACGCCCGCGAAGGTTTCATCAATGCGGTAGCAAGACACCGGGCGCGGGCGACTTCGCGCTAAGGCTCGGCGTTAGGTCGGGATCACAGATCCGTGAGCAAATCCAAAAGGATGCCTCTAGGCCGCGTTTGGCGGCCGATAGTCGCGTCATCTATGGAACGCAGGCGCGCTATGGGGTGAAGTCGGGTTGACCTGTTCCCCGCCATGGAACTTAATCCGGCCGATCCCGTTGATCGGGAGCCCGGAGGGGGACGACAAGCATGTGGTCACGCTGGATATGGGTTGCAGCACTTTGCCTTGGGGCGGTTTCCCAGGCCGAAGCCGGCGAACCCTTGATTCATCGGGTCTCGTGCAGCGTGGTCCGGTTTTATGTCGCCAAGTACTCCGCCGCCGCCGCCGAATCCTGGGCGCGCAGCCGCGGCGCCACCGACGCCGAGATCGAGCTGGCCCGCCGCTGTCTGAAGGATGTTCCCGGCCAGACTGTGCAGGCAGCCGGCTGGTCCGCTCAGTGATTGAGCGTTTGACGGCCCGTTTTCGCTCCGTTTCTTGACCTCGCGGCCCGGCCTGTTTCGGTATAAGCAGGCACGATAGGGGTTGAGATGAGTCGCCATCGGCGCTTGACCGATTGCCGGGCGGGATACCTCGCGCTGCGCCTCGATCCCCTACCGGGAAACGACTGAAGGTCCTTCGCGTATGGGGAAAAGCCTGATTCCGCCCGAGCCGGCGGAAGTCCATGAGGTCATGCTGCGCGACGCGCTGGAGGAGCGCTACCTCGCCTATGCGCTTTCGACCATCATGCATCGCGCGCTGCCGGATGCCCGCGACGGCCTGAAGCCGGTGCACCGCCGGATTCTCTATGGCATGCGGTTGCTGCGGCTCGATCCCGGCGCGCCGTTCAAGAAATCCGCCAAGATCGTCGGCGACGTCATGGGTTCGTTTCATCCCCATGGCGATCAGGCGATCTACGACGCCATGGTTCGCCTCGCACAGGATTTCTCCTCGCGCTATCCGCTGGTCGACGGCCAGGGTAATTTCGGCAATATCGACGGCGACAATCCGGCGGCCTATCGCTACACCGAGGCCCGCCTGACCGATGTCGCAAGGCTTCTGCTCGACGGCATCGACGAGGACGGCGTCGAGTTCCGCGCCAATTATGACGGACAGTCGAAAGAGCCGGTCGTGCTGCCCGGCGGCTTTCCCAACCTGCTGGCCAACGGCGCCCAGGGCATCGCGGTGGGCATGGCGACCTCGATCCCGCCGCACAACGCCGCCGAGCTTTGCGATGCCGCGCTGCATCTGATCGACAAGCCCGATGCCCGGTCGAAGACGCTGCTGAAATGGGTGAAGGGCCCCGATTTCCCGACCGGCGGCATCATCGTCAATTCCAAGGAAAGCATCGCCGAGGCCTACGTCACCGGGCGCGGCTCGTTCCGTACCCGCGCCAAATGGCAGCAGGAAGAGGGCTCGCGTGGCACCTGGGTGATCGTGATCAGCGAGATTCCGTGGCTGGTGCAGAAATCGCGGCTGGTCGAGAAGATCGCCGAACTGCTCAACGACAAGAAACTGCCTCTGGTCGGCGACGTCCGAGACGAATCGGCCGAAGACATCCGGCTGGTGATCGAGCCGAAATCCCGCAATGTCGATCCCGAATTGCTGATGGAATCGCTATTCCGGCTCACCGAGCTGGAAAGCCGCATCCCCCTGAACCTCAACGTGCTGGTGAAGGGTCGCATTCCCAAGGTGCTGGGGCTCGCCGAGTGCCTGCGCGAATGGCTGGACCATCTGCGCGACGTGCTGCTGCGTCGCACCAATTTTCGCCGCGAGCAGATCGAGCATCGGCTGGAGGTGCTCGCCGGCTATCTGATCGCCTATCTGAATATCGACAAGGTGATCAAGATCATCCGGACGGAAGACGAACCGAAGCCGGTGCTGATCAGGACGTTCAAGCTCACCGAGGTCCAGGCCGACGCCGTTCTCAACATGCGGCTGCGCTCTCTGCGCAAGCTCGAGGAAATGGAGATCCGGAGCGAGGACAAGGCGCTGCGCGACGAGCTCAAGGCCACCAAGGGGCTGCTCGCTTCTGAATCCGAGCAATGGTCCAAGGTGGGCGAGCAGGTGCGCAAGGTGCGCGATCTGTTCGGACCGAAGACGCCGCTCGGCAAGCGCCGCACGCAGTTCGCCGACGCGCCCGAGCACGATCTCGCTGCGATCGAGGAAGCCTTCGTGGAGCGCGAGCCGGTCACCGTGGTGATCTCCGACAAGGGCTGGGTCCGCACGCTCAAGGGCCATGTCGCCGACCTGTCGGGGCTGACTTTCAAGACCGACGATAAGCTCGGTGCGGCATTCTTTGCAGAGACCACCTCGAAACTGCTGTTGTTCGCCACCAATGGAAAGTTCTACTCGCTCGACGTCGCCAAGCTGCCGGGCGGCCGCGGCCATGGCGAGCCGATCCGGATGTTCATCGACATGGAGCAGGATGCGGCGGTCGTGTCGCTGTTCGTCAATACCGGCGGCCGCAGGTTCCTGGTTGCAAGCCATGAAGGGCAGGGGTTCGTCGTCAACGAGGACGATTGCGTCGGCAACACCCGCAAGGGCAAGCAGGTGCTCAATGTCGAGATGCCGAACGAGGCCCGCGCGATCACGACCGTTACCGGAGACACCGTGGCGGTGATCGGCAACAACCGCAAGATGCTGCTGTTCCCGATCGACCAGGTGCCGGAAATGGCCCGCGGCCGTGGCGTGCGGCTGCAGAAATACAAGGATGGCGGACTTTCCGACATTGCCACCTTCGACGCCAAGACCGGCCTGACCTGGAAGGACTCCGCCGGTCGCGAGTTCAGCGCCACCATCAAGGAGCTCGCGGAGTGGCTCGGCACCCGCGCTGACGCCGGTCGCCTGCCGCCGAAGGGCTTTCCGAAGTCGAACAAGTTCGGCCGCGGCATCGAGTAGACCGCTGCGGGCGGCGGAAGATGATCTCGGCCTGCCGCTATGCCGTCGGCGTCTGCCGCAGCATGAGCAAAGCGAGCAGGGCGGCGAGGCTGAGCGCGGACGACACGATCAGGATCCGGCTGCCCATGCTGTCGATCAAAAGCCCGAACAGCAAGGGCGCGACCGCCTGCGCCATTCGTGCCGGTGCGCCGATGATGCCGAGCCGATAGCCGTAGTTATCGGCGCCGAAGATCGCGAGCGGCAGCGTGCCGCGCGCGATGGTCAGAATGCCATTGCCGGTGCCATGGAAGATCGCAAACGCGGTTGCGGCGCCGCCGCCGGCCAGCGCCAGGATGGCGGCGCCGATCGGGTGGGTCAGGCAGGCCAGCCGGGTCGAGACCAGCGGATGATAGCGGCTGAGAAAGCTCGCCTCGACGATGCGGGCGAACACCTGGGCCGGCCCGATCAGGGCGCCGGCCGCCACCGCCTGAACGGGCGTCGCGCCGGCCGCCTCCAGGATCCGCGGCAGATGGGCGGCCATCGCACCGGTGACCGTCCAGGCCGCAGCAAAGGCAAATGCCAGCAGCACCATGGTGCGGTTGATCGGGATGTGGGGCTTGACCGCGGTCTTGATCGCCACCTTGGCACCGGCGACGGGAGGCAACATCAATAGATTGAGCGGCAGGCCGATCACCAGATGCGCTGCCGCCCAGGCGAAACAGGTGTTGCGCCAGCCGATGCTGTCGAGCCCCCAGGCGGTGAGCGGCCACCCCACGGTGCTGGCAAAGCCGGCCAGCAGCGTGATCCCGGTGATGGCGCGCCGCGCCTGGTCGCCATAGATGCGTCCGAGCGCGGCAAAGCCGGCGTCGTAGAGGCCCGCCGCCATGCCGATGCCGAGCAGGACCCAGGCCGCGATCAGCATCGGGATCGAGTAGGTGAGGCCGAGCAAGGCCAGTCCGGCCGCCAGCGTCAGATTGGAAAACGACAGCACCGACCTGCCGCCGACCAGGTCGATCTGGCGGCCGACGCGCGGACCGAGCAACGCGGAGATCAGCAGCGACGCGGAGAACGCCGCAAAGATCCAGTTGCTGGAAACCCCGAGGTCACGGGCGATCGGATCGGCCAGGATTGCCGGCAGATAGTAGCTCGACGCCCAGGCCAGGGTCTGTGTGGTGCCGAGCGCCAGGATGATCGGAAGCGGTCGCCGGCTCATGCTTTGCGCGCAATCGTCGTTCGGTTCAGCGCACTCCGCATGGATTCCCAGCCTCGTGCATCGCATTTGCCTCCGCCACGTGATGGCCGTCAACATCCCATAATGCGGCCGGGCCATTCGCAAGACGGTCGCGGACGAATCTCACATCTCGGCCCGCCGCGGCTACCGCTCTCGATCCTCGGCCTCGGCGTCCCTTGATCGGATTACGGTTGTTGCGCATGCTGCGGTCCTGCGGCACAGATGGAGTGACATGGACCTCGCGCCCCGCCTTGCGCTGATGAATTGGCTGGTCAGCCAGGGTTTGACCGGCCTTGCCGAGAACGACCTGGTGCGAGGCTTCTGCGAACGCTGCCGCGCCGAGGGACTCGATCTGTCGCGGGGGCTGGTCTTCATCGACACGCTGCACCCGATCTTCGAGGGTCGCGGCTTTCGCTGGAACGACACCGAGACCAACGAGAGCGACAGTTTCGAATACGGTTCGAGCGACGAGGGGCATGCGGCCCAGTACTGGCGGCGCACCACCTTCTTCCACATGCTGGAGCACGGCCACGATGAAATGCGGATCGACCTGTCCGATTGCGCGGAACTCGATTTTGTCACGATCGACGAGCTTGCCGCCAAGGGCCACCGTCATTTCGTCTCCTTCGTGCATCGGTTCGGCGAAGCCGGAACCATCGGCCAGATGGATTGCGTCTATTCCTACTGGGTGACGCGGCGTCACGACGGTTTTGGGGCGCACGACCTGGCGGCACTGCGCGAGCTGGTTCCGGTGCTCGGACTCGCAATCAAATCCGCAGCCCAGGTCGACATCGCGCGAACACTGGGCCGGGTCTATCTGGGCCGGGATGCGTCCGAACAGGTTTTGCGCGGGCGGATCTCGCGCGGCGTCACCGAGCGCATCACCTCGGTGTTATGGTTTTCCGACCTGCGCGGCTCGACCTCGATCAGTGAGAGCATCGCTCCCGAGGAAATCATCCCGTTTCTCAACGACTATGCGCAGGCTGCCATCGATGCGATCCACGATGCCGGCGGCGATGTCCTCAAGCTGATGGGCGACGGCGTGCTCGCGATGTTCGCCCATCAGGATATCGGCCGCGCCCGGCGCGCGGCGCTGCAGGCCGAGCATCGCTTCCGGCAAAACATGGCGAAGCTCAACGTTCGGCGTTCCGGCGAGGGCCGGGCGACCACGTCGGCCTATGTCGGTCTGCATGTCGGTGACGTGTTCTACGGCAATATCGGCAGCGAGGACCGGCTCGATTTCACGGTGGTGGGGCCGGCGGTCAACGAGGTCAGCCGGATCGCTTCGATGTGCCGATCGGTCGACCGCGATTTCCTGGCCTCGTCGGACTTCCGGGCCGGCCTCGATGCCGCCGGCCGGCGCTACCTGGTTTCGACCGGCCGGTTCGCGCTTCGCGGCATCGGGCGTGCGCAGGATCTGTACACGCTCGATCCCGACATTGCCGCAAGTGAGCCGGTGGCCGGCAGCTATGCGCGATACCTCGCGGACTAGCCGATCGTTCGCGTGCGCAAGGCATACAGACCTGCCGCCGCCAGCGATCCCACGGTCAGGACCAGGCCGAGGGCGAACATCGCCTGCGGGGAAGCGTTCGCGGCCAGCCAGACCCCGATCGCCGCGGCCATCATCTGCCAGAATCCGAGCAGCGCGGAGGCGGCGCCGGCGGTTTCGCCGAAAGGCGAGAGCGCCTGCGCGGTACCGAGCGGGTTGACGATTCCCATGCCGAGCAGGAAGACACATATCGCCGCGAGGAACGGCAGGAAGGCGGGAGCTGTCAGCGATACGGACAGGATAGCGACGCTGCCGGCCGCCGCGACCAGCAGGCCGCCCCGGATCGAGCGGTCCAGCCCGTAGCGCGGGGCCAACCGGGTCGCCAGCATGCCGGCGCCGAAAACCACCATCACCGTGCCGGCAAAGAACAGGCCGAGTTCGATCGGCTTGAAATGCAGCGCCTCGATCAGGATGCGAGGCGCAGCCGCGAACATCGCGAACAGCCCGCCCATGATCAGGCTGACGGTCGCTGCCGGCACCAGGAAGCGGCAGTCGACGATGAGGCGGAGATAGGTTCGGGCGATCGCCGACGGATTGAGCGGGATCCGCGTCGAGCGATGGGTCTCGCCGAACACCAGGTCATAGGCGACGGCACCCGTTGCCGCGAAGATGCCGACAAAGACGAATTCGGAACGCCAGCCCAGGAAGTGATCGAGCGCGCCGCCGAGCAGCGGCGAGAAGCCGGGCGCCGCCGCCATCGCGATCATGATCAGCGCCATCGCGCGCGCCAGCGCGGCCCCGCTGAAGAGATCGCGGGCAATGGCGCGGGAGAGCACCGAGGTCGAACAGGCGCCGGCGGCCTGGATGCTCCGGCCGATCAACAGGCCCGCGAGGTCCTGAGCGAAGGCGCACCAGAGGCTGCCGGCACAGAATACCGCGAATCCGATCAGCACCGGCCATCGGCGACCGTAACGATCCGAGATCGGCCCGACCGCGAGCTGGCCGACGGCGAATACCGCCAGGAAGACGGTGATCGCGGAGGTGACCGCCGCGCTGGTGACGTTCAGGGCGGTCGCCATCTGTGGGAGCGAAGGCAGCAGGATGTTGGTGGCCAGCGTTCCCGTCGCCGCCAGCACCGCCAGAACCGCGACCTGCGAGATGGTCGAGGCGGCCGGATCAGGGGTGACGCGCGCTGCAACGGCCTGGTCGGTCATGGGGCGGCTTCCTGGTTGGTTTGATATGACGTATATCATATAAAACGGCGACCGCCAGTCCGTTGCCGTCATTGCAGGCCTGCGCTCATGCCAAGGGGGCAGATCGCGTCTAGCACACCATTGCCGGCTGCCGCGCCAGGGAGACCGCGGGCGACGTCAGGATCACCAACGCCTGCGCGGCGAAGATCGCGGCGGCGAGGTAGAGGCAGGTTTCAGCGCCATAGAGGCCACCGAGCACGGCGCCGAGGGCAGCTCCAATCGGACGTGCGCCGTAACTGAGGATATTGATTGCGGAAACCCGGCCGAGCAGCCGCGGCGGCGTCACCGATTGCCGCAATGTCGTGGTGCTGATCACCCACAGGATCGGGCCGGCTCCAAGCAGGAAGAAGCCGAGGCCGGCGAGTTGTGGGCTGGGCACAATCGTGGTCAGCGCCAGCACGGCGGCGGCGACAAAGCCGGTGACCGGCCCCAGTCCGATCACGATGCCGAACGCCAGCCGACGCATCACCCGCGTCGCCAGCAGCGCGCCCACCACCATGCCGACGCCGTACATCGCAAGCGTCACTCCGACCCCGGCCGCCGACAGCCCGAGACGGCGCACCGCATAGGGCACGAACACCGCGAGCACCAGGAACGAGGCGATGTTGAAGATGAACTGCGTGACAAATACCGGCCGCAGCAGCGAATGCCGGCCCACGAAAACGCAGCCTTCCCTGATCTCCTGCAGCGGATGCCGCCGCGGCGCGGCCGGCCGCGCCGGCTCGTGGATGCCCGAGAGCAGCACCACCGCGATGATCGAGAGCGCGGCAGCAAAGCCGAAGGCCGGAGCAGCGCCGACCCATCCGACCAGCGCGCCTCCCAGCGCAGGGCCGCTGGCGAATGCCACCGTGCGGGCAAGCTCGATCCGCGCATTGGCCGAGGACAGCAGTTCCGGCGTGACCAGCGACGGCACCAGCGCCGGTGCCGCCACGCTGTAGACGACCGTTCCGCACACCGCGACAAAGCCGAGCAGCGCCAGCAGGGGCAGCGACAGGCCATTGCACCCGATCAGGATCAGGATCGCCAGCAGTGCGGCCGCCCGCAGCGCTTCAGATCCGGCCATCAGCCAGCGGCGCGCGACGCGGTCGGCGAGCAGGCCCGCGGGAATCGCGAACAGCACGAAGGGCAGGGTCAGCGCGGTCTGCAAGATGCCCGTCTGGCCTTCGCCAACTCCCAGCACCAGCACCGCGACAATCGGCGCTGCCGCCAGCGCGATCTGCTCGGCCGATTGGGCGGCGAGATTGGACCAGGCCAGGCGGTTGAAGGTCGGCGGCAGATGCGGTGCGTTCAATACCGACATGACGGATTCCCGAGGTTTCGATGCTCGGGCAGGTTCCGTCATGGCGGTCCGCCAATCCACCCGCTTGCCGACAACATGCCTTGGCGAGATCTGACAGCAGGTTGGGTCTCAGATGCAGATGCAAATGAGTTGCATTAAGAGCGGATATCCACCATCTTGGCGGCATGGATGCGCGAAATCCCGACCTGCTGGCCGATCCTTGTCCGGCGCCCAATTCAACGCCAGGCCGGCCCGGCTGGCGCACGGCGCGCGGGGAACCCTCGCTGCTAGGAATGTTCGCCTCGGTCCCGACGGCAAAGCAGGGGCCGTTCTGGCGCAAGCTGTTGGCGTTCCTCGGCCCGGGCTACCTGGTCGCGGTCGGCTACATGGATCCGGGCAACTGGGCGACCTCGCTGGCCGGCGGATCCCAGTTCGGCTACGCGCTGTTGACGGTGGCATTGCTGTCGAACGTGATGGCGATCGTGTTGCAGTCGCTGTGCGCGCGGCTCGGGGTTGGCGCCGGGCGCGACCTTGCCCAGGCCTGCCGCGACTCCTTCCCGCGCCTGATATCCTGGCCGCTGTGGCTGTCGGCGGAGATCGCCATCACCGCCACCGACCTCGCCGAGGTGATCGGCACCGCGATCGGCCTCAATCTGCTGTTTCACATTCCGCTGCAGATCGGCGTGATCATCACGGCCGCGGACGTGTTTCTGATCCTGGCGCTGCAGGCATTCGGCTTTCGCTGGATCGAGGCCTTCGTGGTGGCGATGCTGGGGGTGATCGCGGCCTGCTTTGCGGTGCAGATCGCCATGGCCGATCCCGACTGGGGCGCAGTGCTGCGCGGCTTCGCGCCGACTACCGACGTGATCGCCAATCCCCAGATGCTGTACCTGGCGCTCGGAATCCTCGGCGCCACGGTCATGCCGCACAATCTCTATCTGCATTCCGGACTGGTGCAGACCCGCGGCTATGGCGAGAGCGTCCCGGAACGCCGCGAGGCGATCACGCTCGCAACCATCGATTCCACCGTCGCGCTGTGCCTTGCGCTGCTGATCAATGCCTCGATCCTGATTCTGGCGGCGGCGACGTTTCATCGCGCCGGCAGGGTTGACGTCGCCGAACTGGACCAGGCCCATGCCTTCCTGGCGCCGCTGCTCGGCTCGACCCTGGCGCCGACGCTGTTTGCCATCGCGCTGTTGTGCTGCGGGCTGAATTCGACCATCACCGCGACGCTGTCCGGCCAGATCGTGATGGAGGGTTTTCTCAATCTGCGCATCGCACCGTGGCTGCGGCGGATGCTGACCCGGCTGATCGCGATCGTGCCGGCCGTGGTGGTGACGATCTGGGCCGGCGAAAAGGCCACCGGCCAGCTCCTGATTCTCAGCCAGGTGGTGCTCAGCCTGCAACTGCCCTTCGCGGTGGTGCCGCTGGTCCTGTTCACCGCGAGCCGGGCCAAGATGGGAGTGTTCGTGGCGCCGCGCTGGCTGACCGCGCTCGCTGCAATCATCGCGGCGATCATCATCGCGCTCAACATCAAGCTGGTGTGGGATTTCTTCGGCGGCTGACCGGACAGGTCACAGCGGCATCAGGTCGGTCGCCAGCAGATCCGCGTGGCGTCCTCCCTGGTCGTTCGCCGCTGATGGCGTCGTGAGCTGGTCGAAAGCCCGGCTAATCCTGCGGTTCCGAAGGTACTTCGCCGACGGCGTCGGTGCGCAGCCAGCCCGAGGGGGCAAGGCGCTGTTGCGGCAGGAACCGGCCCTTGTAGTCCATCTTCTTCGAGCCTTCGATCCAGTAACCGAGGTAGACATAGGGAAAGCCCTGCCGCCGGGCGCGCGCGATATGGTCGAGGATCATGAAGGTTCCGAGCGAACGGCTCTGCTCCGACGGCTCGAAGAACGAATAGACCATGGACAGTCCGTCGCTGAGCACGTCGGTCAGCGCCACCGCGAGCAGGTCGCTGCCGCGGCCGCTGATGCCGCTGTCGGGATTGCGGCGACGGTACTCGATGATGCGGGTCTCGACATGGCTGTCCTCGACCATCATCGCATAATCCAGCACCGTCATGTCGGCCATGCCGCCATGGCGATGGCGCTGGTCGAGATAGGCACGGAACACCGAATATTGCTCCGAGGTCGGCACCGCGCTGCGTTGTTCGCCGATGACGTCGGCATTGCGGGCCAGGACCTTGCGGAAGTTGCGTGACGGCCGGAATTCGTTGGCGACCACGCGAACCGAGACGCAGGCGCGGCACTGATCGCAGGCCGGCCGGTAGGCGATCGACTGGCTGCGGCGAAATCCGCCATGGGTGAGCAGGTCGTTGAGATCGCCGGCCTTGTCGCCGACAAGATGGGTGAACACCTTGCGCTCATGCCGTCCCGGCAGATAGGGACACGGCGAGGGCGCGGTCAGATAGAACTGCGGTGTATCACGCGAATGCTGGGTCACGGGATGTCGTCTGGCCTCCGGCAGCAAATGCGAGCATCGCGCCGGGAAGGCTCGTGGTCAATCGGTTTGGCCGGCGGCTGGCAGAACTCACCAGGTTCGCGCCGGCTGAGCCATCGTACGCACCGAACTGTTAATAATTATGGTTCCAAGCACGATGTCGTGCAGCAGGCGCCGCCGTCCGTTGAACAGTCCGATCAACAGCACGAACGGGGTGAGAAACGAGACCGATATCCAGAACAGCACGGCATGCATCGCGCCCAACACGAAATAGCCGGGGGCGCCGTACCAGGTCCGCATCTCCAGATCCATCACGCGCATGCCGACGGTAGCCGAATGCGGCCCGCCAAGTGAGGCGCCGTAATAGATCAGCGCCCACACGACCGAGGCGGGCGAAACCAGCCAGAACAGCGCCCAGCCGAGCCCCAGCGTGACCACGCCGAAAACCGCGATGAACAGGCAGACCAGGATCACGGGGACCGAAAGCACCACGAGATCGATCAGGAAGGCAACGAATCGTCGGGTCAGCACGCCCCGAAACAGTTCCGGCTGGGACCAGGGATCGAACGCATGCGGCCGCACGCCGCCATCCTCGCGCCAGCCGCTGCCCGCATTCCCAGAACCGCCGTAAGACATGATACGCTCCTTGCGACCGCGCATTCCCGTCGCGAACATGGGAACGGTCACGGCGACCTGCAAGGCCCGGCAATGGCCAACCCCGCGCGGACCAATTTCGGGCCGTTTGCACGAACGGGGTGGTGCCGGCGCGAGCGATTCGCGCGGCTAGTGTTGCCGGAGCTTCTCCGCCGCCTGCGGCGCGAAATAGCTCAGGATGCCGTCGGCCCCGGCGCGCTTGAAGGCCAGCAGGCTTTCCAGCATCGCCCGCTCACCGTCGATCCAGCCATTGCCGGCGGCCGCGGCGATCATCGCGTATTCGCCCGACACCTGGTAGACGAAGGTCGGCATGGCGAAGGTGTCTTTGACCCGCCGCACGATGTCGAGATAGGGCATGCCGGGCTTGACCATCACCATGTCGGCGCCCTCGGCGATGTCGAGTTCGACCTCCCGCAAGGCCTCGTCCGAATTGGCGCTGTCCATCTGATAGGTGCGCTTGTCGCCGGTCAGGGTTTTCGCCGAGCCGACCGCGTCGCGGAACGGGCCGTAGAATGCCGACGCATACTTCGCCGCATAGGCCATGATCTGCACATCGAGAAAGCCGGCGGCGTCGAGCGCGGTGCGGATGGCCCCGACACGGCCGTCCATCATGTCCGAGGGTGCGATGATGTCGCAGCCGGCCTGGGCCTGAACCAGCGCTTGGCGCACCAGTACCGCGACGGTCTCGTCGTTGAGGATGCGGCCGTCCTCGATCAGGCCGTCATGGCCGTGGCTGGTGAAGGGATCGAGCGCGACGTCGCACAGCACGCCAAGACCGGGAAACTCCTTCTTGATGGCGCGCACCGTGCTGCAAACGAGGTTGTCAGGGTTGACCGCCTCGGAACCATGCTCGTCGCGCAGCGAAGGCTCGGTATAGGGAAACAGCGCGATGCAGGGGATGTCGAGCTTCACCGCGCGTTCGGCCGCGCGCACCGCCTGGTCGACGCTGATGCGGTCCACGCCGGGCATCGAGGCGACCGCCAGCCGTTGGTTGTGGCCATCGACCACGAACAGCGGCCAGATCAGGTCGTTGGTGGTGAGGACGTTCTCCCGGATCAACCGCCGGGCCCATTCCGACTTCCGGTTGCGCCGCGGCCGCACCGCCAGGTCGAGAGCGGACTTGACGGGAGCTGTCGCCTGGCTCGGCGCGTCGCGCAATTCGATCGGACGCCCGAATTTGATCGCCATGTGATGAACACTCCTCGCTGCAACGCCGGACCTTTCCATTCCAGCCTAACACCTTGCAGCGGCCCCGTCACCGCACTCCGGCCGCCGCATCGCGGATTGATTTTGTCGTCCCGAGAGGCCATGACACGGAGGATGAAGGCCCCTTCATGACCGCCGGTTGCCATGTCTGAGATTCCCTCGCGCGACCATCCACGGGACGGCGCCATTTCGGTGGCGGCGATTTCGTCGGACCGGATCGAACCCGACGACAATGTCTGGACCCGGCGGCTGGTGTTCTTCCTGCGCGTGATGGCCGTGGTTTCGGTGGCCAAGGGTCTCTACCACTGGGCACAAGTCACCGGCTTTGTCGGCGGTGAGGAGGATGCGTTCGAGAATCAGACCATGGCATGGCAGGCCTCGACGGTGTATTTTGCGGTGATCGAACTGGTCGCCGCGGTGGGACTGTGGCTGGCGACACCCTGGGGCGCGGTGGTGTGGCTCACCACCGTGGTGTCGATGGCGGTGATCGAGCTGATGTTTCCGGGCATCTATGGCGGCAGCCTGACGGTGGTGGGGCTCGAGGCCGGCATGCTCGCGGCCTATCTTGGCCTCGCCTGGCTCGCAGCACGCGAACGGCCGCCATAGCGTGTTCGCGCCGGGGCACCGGTGCATGAAATCGCGACCATTCGCATCAAATTCGACGCATCCCGCCGCGGTAACTTTTCACTCACCCTAACGCCGCGGTTACAACCGTTACGCGAACGTTTCGAATTCGCACGAAGCTGTTTCCATATGCGACAAGACCGGTAGACGAAGCGTGAACATCGCGACGCTACCGTCAAGGAAGTATTTCGAGAAGTCCTTTATCCATGGGCTTAATCCGCGATTCACTGTCTTAAATTCATGATCTCTTTATTGTCTTATTTAAGCCGATCTTCAAACGGCCCCCTTAAGTTGTGGCTATCAGGCGGGACACAAGTTTCGTCGAATAAGTCGATAAAACGACAACAGGGGAAGTGTCATGATGAAAGCCGTTGCAACGGCGGTCGAAGCCGCCGAACGCGCTGGCGGACAAGCTCCGGTCCAGCCGCTCTATCTCGAAGCCTTGACCTTGGTGGAGCGGCTGCATCGCCGGCTGCTCGACGTCATCAAGGACGAATTCGACCGTCGCGGCCGCGCCGACATCAATTCCGTGCAGGCGCTGCTGCTCTACAATATCGGCGACAAGGAGCTGACCGCAGGTGAGCTGCGCACCCGCGGCTATTATCTCGGCTCCAACGTTTCCTACAATCTGAAGAAGCTCGTCGAGCTCGGCTTCCTCGACCACCAGCGCTCGCGTGTCGACCGCCGTTCGGTGCGCATTCGCCTGACCGCGCAGGGCCAGGAGATCCGCCGCATCGTCGATGCGCTCTATCAGAAGCACGTCAAGACGGTGGAGCAGGTCGGCGGCATCTCCAACGAGGAGTTCGCGACCCTGAACAAGTCGCTGCACCGGCTCGAGCGGTTCTGGACCGACCAGATCCTGTATCGGCTCTGAGATTTTCGACCAGCGGCCAAGCCGGCATCGCAAAAGACCGGCGGCCATCAGTTGCACGACTTCCCCAAGCGCATCGGCCCGGGCAACCGGCCGGTGCGTTTTCACATGCCGCGCCGCAAAAAATGCCGCCGCTGTGTGGAACCTGTCCGCCGGGCCGAGCTTATACCTGCGCATCGGAGGACGAACCCATGCTGGTCGAGCGCGGATTGCAGGTGATGAATGTCGAGGCGGTGGGCGATGCCTACGCCATCGCGTCGAACTACCTCCGAAAATCCGGCTCCATCCCGGATGTCATCGGCACCCACGACAAGCTGATCGAGATCATCGTCGAGATGTTCTATCGCGGTGAATCCAACAAGATCCGGCTCGCCAACAAGGCGATTTCGAAATTCGAGGCCCTGCAGGACACTCTGGAATTCGTTTGAACAGCCGCGAGGATACATGGAAGCCGCTATCGACCGCATCATGCAGACCTACGATCTGCTCGTAAACCGCACCGCCGCCGCCAGCGCCGAGGCGAGGGCCAAGGTGACCGACTATGTGGCCAAGCTGATCGAAGCCGGCGAGCGGGATACGCATCGCTTGACGGTTTGCGGCCTGACCTACCTGCGCGAACTCGACGGCTCCATCGACTCCGTGAAGGCCGGCTACACCGGTCTGTAAGGGGACACCGGCGAACCGAACCGGTCCGGGCGGCTTGCCTGTGCCACGAACATGATGGATATGGCCGTCGCGTCGGGTTATGACGGGCGAGCTTTGGCGCACGCCCGGAGATCATCATGCTCACCCTGCATCATCTCAACGATTCCCGCTCGCAGCGTATCCTGTGGCTGCTGGAAGAACTCGGCACGCCCTACGAGATGGTGCGCTATCAACGAAACCCCAGCACGCGCCTCGCGCCGCCGGAATTGGCCGCGGTGCATCCGCTCGGCAAGTCGCCGGTCATCACCGATGGCGACATCCGGATTGCGGAGTCCGGTGCGATCATCGACTACCTCATCCGCCGTTATGGCAAGGGCGCCATGATGCCCGCGCCGGGCAGTGCCGAGCACGAGGCTTACAATGAGTGGCTGCATTATGCCGAGGGTTCGGCGATGTTGCCCCTGATGCTGAACCTTTATGTGGGTCGGCTGAAGGAAGCGGGTGCGCCGCTGCATCCGCGAATCGACAGCGAGATCGCCAACCATCTCGGCTATGTCGAGGGCGCGCTCGCCGGCCGCGAGTTCCTGATCGGCCAGTCGCTCACCGGAGCCGACATCCAGATGAGCTTCGTCGGCGAGATGGCCAAGGTCTTCGACCGGCTCAAGCCGTTCCCCAACCTGGCCGGCTGGCTGTCGCGGATGCATGCCCGCCCAGCCTTCCAGCGCTCGATCGAGAAGGGTGGGGCGTACCGCTTCGCCTGAGGGGGCGTGAACCGGGCTCGACCGGCGGTGTTTCACGGCGGCCACGGAAACGGCCAAACAGCCCTCCCGCGGCCTCGTTCCACCATATCTGGCATAAATGTGGGCGTAACACGCAATTGCTTGGCCATTCCGGCCCGATATGTTATCCCGCCAGCGCCGCTTTCGACTGCCACACCGGACCGACCGCACCGCCCCCAGGCAGGCTGCGGTGATGGAGACATTCGTCCATGAGCTCTTCCAGCGCCAAGACCAGTTCATCCGCCGCGCCCGACAGGTTCTTCACCGCCGGTCTCGCCGAGGCCGACCCCGACATCGCCGCGGCGATCCGTGGCGAGCTCGGCCGGCAGCGCCATGAGATCGAACTGATCGCCTCGGAGAACATCGTCAGCCGCGCCGTGCTGGAAGCGCAGGGCTCGGTCCTGACCAACAAATATGCCGAGGGCTATCCAGGCAACCGCTATTACGGCGGCTGCGAATGGGTGGACGTGGTCGAAACGCTGGCGATCGACCGTGCCAAGAAACTGTTCGGCGCCGATTTCGCCAACGTGCAGCCGAACTCCGGCAGCCAGATGAACCAGGCGGTGTTCCTGGCGCTGCTGCAGCCCGGCGACACCTTCATGGGGCTCGACCTCGCAGCCGGTGGCCATCTCACCCATGGCGCGCCGGTCAACATATCCGGCAAATGGTTCAAGGCGCAGCACTACACCGTGCGCCGCGACGACCAGATCATCGATATGGACGAGGTCGCGCGCCGGGCCGACGAGGTCAAGCCGAAGCTGATCATCGCCGGGGGCTCGGCCTATTCGCGGCCCTGGGACTTCAAGCGGTTTCGCGAGATCGCCGATCAGGTCGGCGCCTATCTGATGGTCGACATGGCGCATTTCGCCGGTCTCGTCGCCGGCGGCGTCCATGCCTCGCCGGTGCCGCATGCCCATGTCACCACCACCACCACCCACAAATCGCTGCGCGGTCCGCGCGGCGGTCTCATCCTGTGCAACGACGAGGCGTTGGCCAAGAAGTTCAACTCGGCGATTTTCCCGGGCCTGCAGGGCGGGCCGCTGATGCATGTAATCGCGGCCAAGGCGGTGGCTTTCGCCGAGGCGCTGCGGCCGGATTTCAAGGTCTACGCCAAGAACGTCGTCGAAAATGCCAAGGCGCTGGCGGAAAGCCTGCGCGCCAGCGGCCTCAATATCGTCTCCGGCGGCACTGACAATCACCTGATGCTGGTCGACCTCCGGCCGAAGGGGTTGAAGGGCAACGCATCGGAAAAGGCGCTGGTGCGCGCCTCCATCACCTGCAACAAGAACGGCATTCCGTTCGACCCGGAAAAGCCGTTCGTCACCTCCGGCCTGCGGCTCGGCACGCCGGCGGCCACGACCCGCGGTTTCGGCGTCGCCGAATTCAGGCAGGTCGGCGGTCTGATCGCCGAGGTACTCGGCGCCCTGGCGCAATCGCAGGACGGTCAGGCGCCGCTGGTCGAGGCTGCGGTCAAGGAACGGGTCAGGGCGCTCACCGACCGCTTCCCGATCTATCAGTAAGGTCGATCTGAATGCGCTGTCCGAGCTGCAACAGTCTCGATACGCAGGTGAAGGATTCGCGTCCAACCGAAGATTCCGCCGTGATCCGGCGGCGGCGCGTCTGCATCGCCTGCAACTTCCGCTTCACTACTTTCGAGCGGGTGCAGCTGCGTGAACTCACCGTGATCAAGCGCAACGGCCGCCGGGTACCGTTTGATCGCGACAAGCTGGTGCGCTCGCTGCAGATATCCCTGCGCAAGCGGCCGGTCGATCCCGAGCGGGTCGAGAAGATGGTTTCGGCGATCGTGCGCGAACTGGAAAGCGGCGGCGAGGCGGAAGTTTCCTCGGAGGCGATCGGCGAGATCGTGATGGAGCACCTGCGCCAGCTCGACGACGTCGCCTATGTCCGCTTCGCCTCAGTTTATCGCAACTTCCGCGAGGCCAAGGATTTCGAGACCGTGCTCGGCGAATTGTCCGGCGAAGACGACACCCGGCTCGCCACGTTACGCAAATGATCTTCCGCATCCTGGAAGACCAGTTCGCGCAGAAATCCCGGGAATCGAAAGCCGCCGACCAGCGCTTCATGCAGCTCGCGCTGGCGCTCGGCCGGCGCGGGCAGGGGCGCACCTGGCCCAATCCGGCCGTCGGCGCCGTCGTCGTCAGGGACGGGGTGATCGTCGGCCGCGGCTGGACCCAGCCCGGAGGCCGCCCGCATGCCGAGCCGGAGGCGCTGCGGCGCGCCGGCGATGCCGCGCGCGGGGCTACGCTCTATGTGACGCTTGAGCCGTGTTCGCATGTCGGCAAATCGCCGCCGTGCACGGAGGCCATCATTGCCGCCGGGATCGCTCGCGTGGTGTCGGCGATCGAGGATCCGAATCCGCAAGTGGCAGGCGGCGGTCACGCCCGGCTTCGTGCCGCCGGGATCGTCGTCGATGTGGGTACCGCGGCGGACGAGGCCGGGCGGGATCATGCCGGACATTTCAGGCGGGTCCGCGACGCCCGACCCCATCTGATCCTCAAGCTTGCGGTATCCAGCGATGGGCGTATCGGAGCCGCTGGCCGCAAGCCGGTGGCGATCTCGGGCGAGGCCGCGCGCCACCGGGTGCACCTGCTGCGTGCCCAATGCGACGCCGTCCTGGTTGGAATTGGCACGGCGCTGGCGGACGATCCCCTCCTGAGCTGCCGTCTGCCAGGCATGGCGGCGCGATCGCCGGTGCGGGTGGTGCTGGACCGAACGCTGCGCCTGCCCGAGGGGGCGCGCCTGCTCGATAGCGCAAGGGAAACGCCGCTCTGGGTGATGACGGCGGAAACCGCCGAAGCGCCTGCGGCCATCAGGCTCGGCGCAGCCGGTGCGGAGGTCATCCGCGTCCCTGCGGCAGCCGCGCCGCGGCCGGGGCTCGATGCGCCGGCCGCGTTACGGCTGCTGGCCGAACGGGGCATCACGCGGCTGCTGGTCGAGGGCGGCGCGCGGGTCGCGTCGTCCTTGGTCGCAGCGGACCTGGTCGACGAATTCTGGCTGTTGCGCGGTGCCGGGGCCATCGGTACCGGCGGCGTCGCCGCGCTGGAGGCCCTGCCGCTCACGACCATCACCGAGTCGCCCGGTTTCCGCGTTCGTGCTAGCGAGGAGCTCGATCGGGATACCCTGACGATCTACGAGCGCGCCTGATGTTCACCGGCATCATCACCGACATTGGCGAGATTATTGCGCTGACGCCGACCGCGCAGGGCCAGCTGCACCGGCTGCGCATCGCCTGCGGCTACGAACAGGCCGGCATCGTCGACGGCGCATCGATCGCCTGCAGCGGCGTGTGCCTCACCGTGGTCGCTTCCGGCGTGGCCGGGGGCAGGACCTGGTTCGAGGTCGACGCCGCCGCCGAGACCCTGGCCATGACCACGGCAGGGCATTGGCGTGTCGGCACCCGGCTCAATCTCGAGCGGGCGCTGAAAATCGGCGACGAACTCGGCGGCCATATCGTTGCCGGTCATGTCGACGGCATCGCCGTTGTCGTCAGCCGTGACGATCTGCCCGACATGGCACGGTTCGACCTGCGCACCACGCCCGAGTTCGCGCGCTTCATCGCCGCCAAGGGCTCCGTCACGCTAGACGGCGTGTCGCTGACGGTGAATACCGTGCAGAATGTGCAGTTTTCCGTGCTGATCATTCCGCATACCCTCCATGTCACCACGCTGGACAGCTGGCGCGCCGGCGGCGAGGTCAACCTCGAAGTCGACCTGATGGCGCGCTATGCCGCGCGATTGTCGGAAATGAAACCGCCGGCAGCAACAAAGTGACGGCGGTGGGCTTGACCCTCGTGTCCATCGTCCTAACAAGATGCCGGGCCGGGAAACTGGCCATGAGGATTGGAAATCGACCATGGCGGACGCGCGGCGCGCACCCCTGAGGGACCAGACCGACTTGTCGGGGGCGCGCGCGCTGATCGTGGAGGCGCGTTTCTACGACGATATTCAGGACGCGCTGCTGGAAGCCGCCGTGGCCGAATTGCAGGCTGCCGGCGTCAGCCATGACGTGATCACGGTGCCGGGAGCGCTGGAAATTCCGGCGGCGATGGCGATTGCGCTCGATGCCGCTGAAACCGGTGGCAAGCCTTACGACGCGGCCATTGCGCTCGGCTGCGTCATCAGGGGCGATACCATCCATTTCGAGATCGTCTCGATGGAATCCTCGCGCGCGCTGATGGATCTCGCGGTGGCGCGAAAGCTCGCGCTCGGCAACGGCATCATCACGGTCAACACCGAGGTGCAGGCCTGGGCGCGGGCGCGGGCCGGCGAGCTCGACAAGGGCGGCGATGCCGCGCGCGCCGCCCTGGCCATGCTGCGGATCAAGCGTCGGCTGGCGCGGACCTGACCATGGCCGGCGCCGGAAGCAACCAGGACAACAAGCCGAAAGGCGCCGACAGGAAGGCCAACCGGCGCGGCGCGGCGCGGCTTGCCGCGGTGCAGGCGCTCTACCAGATGGACATTGCCGGCGCCGGCATCAACGACATCTTCGCCGAGTTCGAAAGTCACTGGCTGGGCGGCGAGGTCGAGGGCGACAAATACCTGCCGGCCGAGGCGGCGTTCTTCCGCGACGTGGTATCGGGCGTGGTGCGCGATCAGGGCAAGCTCGATCCGTTGATCGACAACGCACTGTCGAAGGGCTGGCCGCTGCAGCGGATCGACGCCATCCTGCGCGCGGTGCTGCGCGCCGGCTCCTACGAGCTGGAGCACCGCAAGGATGTGCCCGGCCGCGTCGTGGTGTCGGAATATGTCGATGTGGCCCATGCCTTTGTCGAGGCCGACGAGACCGGCATGGTGAATGCGGTGCTCGATCAGATCGCGCGCCACTTCCGTGCCGATGAGTTCGTGCGTGGATAGGGGTGTTGCCATGGCGGGGAGCGTCGGCGACCCATGAGCGACCTGCCCAAGCATCCATCCGCCGAGGATTCGCTGATCGCACGCTATTTCCGGCCGCTCGCAACCGACCCCGGGGCATTCGATCTCGGCGACGATGCGGCCGTCTTGAAGGGGTCCGGCGATGACGTCGTGGTGACGACGGATGCCATCGTGGAGGGCGTGCACTTTCTGGCCACCGATCCGCCAGACAGCGTGGCGCGCAAGGCGCTGCGGGTCAATCTCAGCGACCTCGCGGCCAAGGCGGCGGTGCCTGCCGGTTTCGTGCTGACGCTGGCGATGCGCGCCCCCGATGACGCATGGCTCGGATCATTCGCGGCAGCGCTGGGCGAGGATGCCGCCCGGTTCGGCTGCCCGCTGCTCGGCGGCGACACGGTCGCAACGCCGGGTCCGCTGATGATCTCGATCACCGCGTTCGGGCGCGTGACGCCGGGCAGGATGGTCCATCGCCGCGGTGCCGGACCGGGCGATCGGGTGGTGGTGACGGGCACCATTGGCGATGCCGCGCTGGGTCTCGATATTCTCAGGGGTGGCACGGTGGCGGCAGCGCTGGCGAGCGATGCAGCGGCAGCCGCCATGCTTGCCGGACGCTATCGGGTCCCGCAGCCGCGCAATGCGATCGCCGCTGCGATCGGCGATCACGCGACGGCGGCGATGGACGTGTCGGACGGGCTTGCCGGGGATCTTGCCAAGCTGTGCGCCGCCTCCCAGGTGTCGGCGGTGATCGACGCCGCACGCATTCCGCTATCCGCCGTGGCAGCCGCGTTGCTTGCAAAAGGCGCCGTCGGCATCGAGACCATCGTGTCGGGCGGCGACGACTACGAGATTTTATGCACCGTGCCGGAGGACAGGTTTACGGCCTTCGCCAGGGCGGCCGGCGCAGCCGATGTGTCGGTCACCGTCATCGGCACGATCATCGCCGGGAGCGCGGTTCCAAGGTTGCTCGACGCGCAGGGCAGGGACATCGCGCTGCGGCGCGCGTCGTACAGCCATTTCTAGCATTTTGGCGAAAAGCATCCGGTTCGATGCAAAAACCTTTCGAAATACACGGTTTTTGCATCCCGCGGCGTTGCGCCCGGGTTGCGATTTTGGCATGGTCCGGCCCGATTTGGGGCCGCCCTTTTAGGGCAGGGCAGGCTCCCTTTTGTGCGCCTGCCGCCTCCCGCGGCCATGGCGGAAGGCTAGACCAGCATCTGAGGCAGATTCAATGACAGCATTATGGGCGATTGTGCTCTGCGGAGCGCTTTCCATCATCTACGCCATCTGGGCGACCACGTCGGTCATCAACGCCGATGCCGGCAATCCGAGGATGCAGGAAATCGCGGCGGCCGTGCGCGAGGGCGCGCAGGCCTATCTGAAGCGGCAGTACACCACCATCGGGCTTGTCGGCATCGTCATCTTCCTGCTGCTGGCCTACTTCCTCGGCACGCTGGTCGCGATCGGCTTCCTGATCGGCGCGGTGCTGTCGGGCGCCGCCGGCTTCATCGGCATGAACGTCTCGGTCCGCGCCAATGTGCGGACGGCTCAGGCGGCCACGACCTCGCTCGCCGGGGGACTGGAACTGGCCTTCAAGGCGGGTGCGATCACCGGCATGCTTGTGGCTGGCCTCGCGCTGCTTGGCGTCACGCTCTATTTCGCCTATCTGACCCACTTCCTGGGACTTGCGCCGAATGGCCGCACCGTGGTCGACGCGATGGTCGCGCTCGGTTTCGGCGCGTCGTTGATCTCGATCTTCGCCCGTCTCGGCGGCGGCATCTTCACCAAGGGCGCCGATGTCGGCGGCGATCTCGTCGGCAAGGTCGAGGCAGGCATTCCCGAGGACGATCCGCGCAATCCCGCGACCATTGCCGACAATGTCGGCGACAATGTCGGCGACTGTGCCGGCATGGCGGCCGATCTGTTCGAGACCTATGCGGTGACCGCGGTCGCCACCATGGTCCTGGCTGCGATCTTCTTTGCCAAGTCGCCGCTTCTGACCAACATGATGACGCTGCCGCTGGCCATCGGCGGCATCTGCATCATCACTTCGATCATCGGCACCTTCTTCGTCAAGCTCGGCGCCAGCCAGTCGATCATGGGCGCGCTCTACAAGGGCCTGATCGCCACCGGCGTGCTGTCCCTGGTCGGTGTTGCCGCCGTGATCCATTGGCTGATCGGGTTCGGCAAGCTCGATGGCGTCGACTACACCGGCATGGCGTTGTTCGAATGCGGCGTCGTCGGACTGGTCGTCACCGGGCTGATCATCTGGATCACCGAATATTATACCGGTACCGACTATCGTCCGGTGAAGTCGATCGCGGCCTCCTCGGTCACCGGCCACGGCACCAACGTGATCCAGGGCCTCGCCATCTCCATGGAAGCGACCGCTCTGCCGGCGCTCGTGATCATCGCCGGCATCCTCGTCACCTACAGCCTTGCCAACCTGTTCGGGATTGCGATCGCGACCACGACCATGCTGGCGCTGGCCGGCATGATCGTGGCGCTCGACGCCTTCGGGCCGGTGACCGACAATGCCGGCGGCATCGCCGAGATGGCTGGCCTGCCCAAGGAAGTCCGCAAGTCGACCGACGCGCTCGACGCCGTCGGCAACACCACCAAGGCGGTCACCAAGGGCTATGCGATCGGCTCGGCCGGCCTCGGCGCCCTGGTGCTGTTCGCCGCCTACAATCAGGATCTCAAATTCTTCATCGCTGATTCCGCCAATCATCCCTATTTCGCCGGCGTCAATCCGGACTTCTCGCTGAACAATCCCTATGTGGTGGTGGGGCTGCTGTTCGGCGGCCTTTTGCCATACCTGTTCGGCGCGATGGGCATGACCGCGGTCGGACGCGCGGCGAGCGCGATCGTCGAGGAGGTGCGCCGCCAGTTCCGCGAGAAGCCCGGGATCATGCAGGGCACCGACAAGCCCGACTACGGCAAGGCGGTCGATCTCCTGACCAAGGCCGCGATCAAGGAGATGATCATTCCGTCGCTGCTGCCGGTGCTATCGCCGATCGTGGTGTATTTCCTCATCTACGCCATCGCGGGCGGCGGCGCTGCCGGAAAGTCGGCGGCGTTCTCCGCTGTCGGCGCCATGCTGCTCGGCGTGATCGTGACCGGCCTGTTCGTCGCGATCTCGATGACATCGGGCGGCGGCGCATGGGACAACGCCAAGAAATACATCGAGGACGGCCACTATGGCGGCAAGGGCTCCGACGCGCACAAAGCGGCGGTGACCGGCGACACCGTCGGCGATCCCTACAAGGATACGGCCGGTCCCGCCGTCAACCCGATGATCAAAATCACCAACATTGTGGCGCTGCTGCTGCTGGCGGTCCTGGCGCATTAGCGGCGCCATTGATCAGCGTCGTTCCGGGTGCGCCGCAAGCGCGCCCGGAAATTCACTCCGACAAGGAAAGCGGGGCATAGAGTGGCCCGCTCGATCGGCGGGGCCTTATTTAGAAGCTAAGCAGCTTGAACAGCGGCGTGAGGTAGCTGATCTCCTGGCCGGAGGTCGGCGTGGTGCGGCTGATGAAATCGAATATCCTGCCGTCCTGCATCCCGTAATTGGCAAGCCGCTTCACTTGGCGGTTCTTGTCGAAATAGATCGCGATCACCCGCTGGTCGGTAATCTTCTGGTTCATGAAGGCGAGCCGGCGCTGGGCGCGCTGCGAGATATAGTAGAACACCTCGCCGTCGAGGGTCGCGACAGTGGACGGCGTGCCCATCACGATCAGAACCTGGTCCTGGCTCGCCCCGATCGGGATCTGCTCCAACGCTCCCTGCGGCAGGACGTAGCCCTTCTGGAACTGCTCGCCGGAGCAGCCGCCCAGCGCCACACAGAGCAGGGCGATGGCCGCAGCGGCGCGCAGCCCGCGCCGGCGCGCGACCGGCCCGCGCTGCGTCCGCGCGCATGTTGAAGCCGTCATGGTCATGTTCGGAACGGGTCCGGTCCCCTTGCATCGGGCGAGACGTTGACGTACCGGGCAGCACGCTCGATTGCAACACGCACGGGGCCAAAGGGCCCGCGTCGGAACCCACCATGCTCTGGCCGTTCAATCAAATCGGAAAACCCCGGCTGCATTCACCCGGCACCATCGAAGCCATCTATGGCATGATCGTGACGCAGGCGCGAGAACCATTGTTTTACCAGGACTTGGGGGTTCCGGACACGGTCGAGGGCCGGTTTGACCTGCTGCTGCTGCATCTGTGGATGGTGTTACGTCGGCTGAAACCGATGGAAGATGGAACGCGGCTCTGCCAGGCGCTGTTCGACCATTTCTGCAACGATATGGACGCCAATCTGCGCGAAATGGGGGTAGGCGACCTGACGGTTCCAAAGCGAATGCAGGCTTTTGGCGAGGCCTTCTATGGCCGTGCCGCCGCCTACGACCTGGCGTTGGCTGCCGGCGAAGCGTCGCTGGCGCACGCGCTGGACAGGAATATATTGAATGGCAGGGGTGGCGAGAACGCGCGCCGTCTCGCCGTCTATGCTGCAGCGGCGATCGCCACGCTGGACCGCAGCGACGAGGCAGATCTGCTGCGCGCCGCCTGGACATTTCCCTCGCCAACTCGATCGGGCGCCCAGCCATGAACAGGAACAGCGGCACGAGCGGGACGTCGGACCCTTGGCGGGTACGCGTTGGCGTGGCGCAAATTCCGGACGCCGGATTGCACAGCGAGTTCGAAGCCGACCAGCCGACGCGTGCGGCGCTGGCGGCGATCGGGGGCGTGCGCGAGATCCTGTCAGCCAGGGCGTCATTCGACGTGATGCCGAAGCGCGATGGACGCTTCCATGTCGAGGGCCGGGTGCAGGCGCAAATCGGGCAGACCTGCGTGGTCTCGCTGGATCCAATCGAGAGCGTGATCGATGAGCCGATCGACCTGATTTTCGCGCCCCCCGAGCAGATTCCCGTGCTCTCGGACCTCGTCGACGACGCGGCGGAAAGTGTTGCGGATATCGGCGACCCGCCGGAGCCGATTGAAAACGGGGCCATCGACCTCGGCCGAGTGGCAACCGACGCGCTGTATCTGGCGATCGATCCTTATCCGCGCCGTCCGGACGCGATTTTCGAGCCGCCGGCCGACGTCATCGATCCTGCTGACCACCCCTTCGCCGCGCTGAAGGCGTTGCAAGCCGATCCGCCGCCGCGCGGCCGCAAGAAACCTCCCAAGAAACATCCCAAGACATCCGGGCCGGGCTGACCTGTCCGGCGTGTGGACCACGACAACAGCCGCCCGCGGTCAAGGCATTGAATTGCCGCCGGTTCGCGCGACTAGCCGATTCTACCGCGCAAATCCAGGTTGCAAATGGCGGCGGTCAAGAGGTTGTGTCAACGCACGGACGCGCTATTGTCGCGGCCTGGCCGGGGCACGGGGTGGCGCCTCGCCAATCGCCACTGTCAGGGGCGACTTCCAGCCTGCGGCCCGAGTGCTTCAGACCGCACAGATCAGGTTTCCGGGACGTTCATGCCGAAGAAGGTTCGAATCGCGCTCGACGCCATGGGTGGCGATGTCGGGCCATCGGTTGTCATTCCCGGCGCCGCGATCTCGCTGACCCGGCATCCCGACTCCGAATTCCTGCTGTTCGGCGAGCAGGGTCTGATCGAAGCGGAACTCGCCAGACATCCGGCGATGAAGGCCGTCTCCCGCGTCATCCACACCAGCGTCGCCGTCAGCATGCATGACAAGCCCAGCCAGGCGCTGCGCCGCGGGCGCAAGACCTCATCGATGTGGCTTGCTATCGATGCCGTGAAGAAGGGCGAAGCCGACGTCGCCATTTCCGCGGGCAATACCGGGGCGCTGATGGCGATGGCCCGGTTCAACCTGCACATGCTGCCCGGCATCGATCGCCCGGCCATCGCCGCGGTATGGCCGACGGTCCGCGGCGATTCGGTGGTGCTCGACCTCGGTGCCACCATCGGCGGGGACGCCCACCATCTGATGGCGCTGGCGGTAATGGGCAGCGCCATGGCGAGCGTCCTGTTCAATCTCGAGCGGCCCACGGTCGGCCTGCTCAATATCGGGGTCGAGGAGATCAAGGGCGGCGAGGAGATTCGCGAGGCCGCAGAACTGCTGCGTGCCATGAACCTTCCGCAGCTTGACTATATCGGCTTTGTCGAAGGCGACGGCATCGGCAGCGGCGCCGCCGACGTGATCGTGACCGAGGGCTTCAGCGGCAACATCGCGCTCAAGGCCGCGGAGGGGACGGCGCGCCAGATTTCCGAATATCTGCGCGAGGCCATGGCCCGCACCTGGCGCTCGCGGATCGGCTTCCTGTTTGCCCGCAACGCGTTCCGGGCGCTGCGCGGCAAGATGGACCCCAAGAAGTCCAATGGCGGCGTGCTATTGGGGTTGCGGGGCGTCGTGGTCAAGAGCCACGGCGGAACCGACGCTGAAGGCTTTGCCTATGCGGTTGATGTTGGCCATGAGATGGTCCGTTACGATCTCCTGACCAAGATCAATCAGATGCTCAACCGCGACGGCCAGACGCTGCCGCCCGCGCAGGAGGCTGTATCTTGACTGCCATACGCTCGGTCGCGCTCGGCTGCGGCTCCTATCTGCCGCGGCAAATTTTGACCAATGCCGATCTCGCGGCACGGCTCGACACCTCGGACGAATGGATCGTGCAGCGTACCGGGATCCGGCAACGCCACATCGCGGCCGACGGTGAATTCACCTCGCATCTCGCGATCCATGCGGCGGAGGCGGCGCTGGCGGACGCCGGGATCGATGCGCAATCGATCGACCTGATCGTGCTCGCCACCTCGACCCCGGACAACACCTTCCCGGCAACCGCGGTCGCGGTGCAGAACGGGCTCGGCATTCATCACGGCGTGGCTTTCGATCTGCAGGCGGTGTGCTCCGGTTTCGTGTTCGCGATGGCCACCGCCGACAATTTCCTGCGCTCCGGCGCGTTCAAGCGGGCGCTGGTGATTGGCGCCGAGACCTTCTCGCGGATCCTCGACTGGAATGATCGCGGCACCTGCGTGCTGTTCGGCGATGGCGCCGGCGCCGTCGTGCTGGAGGCGCAGTTGCAGTCCGGCGAGCTGACCGATCGCGGCATCCTGACCACGCATCTGCGCTCGGACGGCCGGCACAAGGCCAAGCTCTATGTGGATGGCGGCCCTTCTTCGACCCAGACGGTCGGCTATCTTCGCATGGAGGGCCGCGAGGTGTTCAAGCACGCGGTCGGCATGATCACCGACGTAATCGTGGACGCGTTCAAGGCGACCGGCACCACCGCCGATGACATCGACTGGTTCATCCCGCATCAGGCCAACAGGCAAATCATCGATGCGTCGGCCAACAAACTGCATATTGCACCGCAGAAAGTGGTGCTGACCGTCGATCTGCATGGCAATACCTCGGCGGCATCGATTCCGCTCGCTCTGCAGGTCGCCGTCGCCGACGGCCGCGTGAAAAGAGGCGATCTGGTGCTGCTGGAGGCGATGGGCGGCGGCTTCACCTGGGGGTCGGTGCTGCTACGCTGGTAGTGGGGGCGCGGCGTCGCCCGGGCCGGTTGCCGCCTCGACAGCTAACAGCGCTGTTGACCATTGCGTGTTAACCTCTTAATTTCAGATACGAATTGTTCGCCGTGAGTGGGGCAGGCGATGACCGGAACCGGAAAGACAGTCACACGTGTCGATTTGTGCGAGGCAGTCTATCAGAAGGTAGGCCTGTCGCGCACGGAGTCGTCGGCTTTCGTCGAATTGGTGTTGAAGGAAATCACCGACTGCCTCGAGAAGGGCGAGACGGTGAAACTGTCGTCGTTCGGCTCGTTCATGGTGCGCAAGAAGGGTCAGCGCATTGGGCGCAATCCGAAGACCGGCACCGAGGTGCCGATTTCGCCGCGACGGGTGATGGTGTTCAAGCCGTCGGCGATCTTGAAGCAGCGGATCAATGGTGCCGGCAACGGCGTCGACAAGACCGAGTGATCCGATCTCAACCGGTGATTGAAGAGGAGCGGGCATTTGGACAAGGCGCCGGATGCGTTCCGAACCATCAGCGAGGTCGCTGAAGAACTCGACATTCCCCAGCACGTTCTGCGGTTCTGGGAGACGCGGTTCGCCCAGATCAAGCCGATGAAGCGAAGCGGCGGCCGGCGTTATTATCGTCCGGACGATGTCGACCTGCTGCGCGGCATCCGCCGGCTCTTGTACGGCGAGGGCTACACCATCCGCGGCGTCCAGCGCATTCTCAAGGAGCATGGCATCAAGTCGGTGCAGCGGCTTTCGGACTCCTCGGTAGCCGCCTCGTTCGGCGCGATCGAGGAGGCGGTGGGGCGCAGCATCCTCGACGACGATCTCGATGCCGGTCCCGGCATCGACGTCGACGACGACGACTATGAGGAGGCAGCCCCCGAGGCCGCGGCTGCTCCGGCCACCGGGGCAGAGGAGGAGGACGAAGAGGTGCTGCACGAGGCCCTCGACGACGACGGGCCGATTGCCGGCGTCACCGACTTCGCGCTCGATCTCGAGCGGCTGGAGGGCGTGCTGCAGAACCTGATCGCCTGCCGTAAGCTGCTCGACCAGGCCCTCCAGGAAGGCTAGGCGCGGGTTCCCGGGGGCGACCGCGATCCTGCCGCCTTGCGCGCGGGCCCTTCTTGCGCCCAACCCTGATCAAAGCTAAGGGAACGGCATCGGAGCGTGGCGCAGCCCGGTTAGCGCACTAGTCTGGGAGACTAGGGGTCGGAGGTTCAAATCCTCTCGCTCCGACCAATCAAGCCTCTTGGAAACAAGGGAATGTCTTCGTTGTCGGGGGCACGACGAAATCCGAACGGAACGCCGAACAAGCGCAGATAGTCTCCTCCTCACACCGACGTCTGTTGGCGTGGCGCGGTCTCCCTTCCCCTGCTGATTATCAGTCCGTCGCTTTAGACAGACTGGAATTTCGTTGGTTTCGCTTCGTCAGGAATCTCACATCAAACCCGTCTCCGTCGACCCTGACGAGCTCGCAGCGGCGAAATGCGCCGCTCGTGGAAAGAACCAGAAAGAACTCCTTCAAATTGAGGCCCGCGATAGGACCCGCAACCGAAAGCTTTGCGTCGTCCTCCCCAATCTCGAGCAAGGTGCAATCTCGTCGCCAAGTACCATCGATAGCGATGATTCCAACGGGGACGCCATAAGAGAAGCTGACGCGGTCCTTCGACCGTTTTTCCTTCTCGGAGCCTGCAGCGCCACTCGCACTCGCCATCGGAACCCGGGGTTCACCGCAAAACAATGGACGGACAAACTGGCGGGAAATAGTTGTAGTTTTTGTAAAGTGGAAAAGTGCGCATCGCTCTATCCCTATAAGGTCGGATGAGCCTCTGTCTTTCTCCCGCCGCCTCCGGATCCAAGTTCGTGCACGACACGATTCGGATCATCTGTATCCGCCGTTGAGGAAGATCGGCAGCACCGGGAATTAGTGGCAAGGTAGATCATGGGTGCCGAACGGCGATCGGCACCCAACAAGCCGTTGGCTCCCGGAACACGGATTCCGATCATCCCAAGCGGGAGTACGGAGCCTGCAGGCGCTCCCTCGCGCCCTGACAGCCGCCCCGGCGCCGGGGCAGCCTGGGCAATTGACCCAAAAAAAGACAGCCGTGAACCGAACCGCCCGCGCGGAGCATGCGACTACGCTTCGAAACCACAACATTGGACGGTCGCGATGACTACGATTGCAACGGCATTCTCCCGCATACTAATTCCGGCCGTCGGCGCGTGGGACGATGACAGTCTGATCATCATCGCCGTGTTTTGCCGGGGCAGGCTCGCCGAACTCTTCACGTCGGCTGTCCTGCGCTATCGACCCCGGTTCTAGTTTGGAGCTTCCGCAAGGGTTCGAGAGCAGGGCAGGGACGAGATATGAGGGATGGTTGGAGGTCCCGGGCGAGGCAGCGGCAGCTACTCGCCAACCTCTATCAACGCGATCTCGCGACCCCCGGTGTCAGTGACCGAGATGTGCCGCCGCTGGATCGACGTTGGAACCTCTACGGCAATCTGCCGGGCGATCTGTTTGGCCTGAATCCTGGCGTGCTCATCGTCAGGGCATTCAAGGCCGGAAGGGTCGGGCAACCGATGGCCATTGACGACAGCGAAAAAATAACGAGGCACCGCGCGTTGCTCCTTCTCCATTCCATAAATGCACATGTATGGAGCGGGTTCCCCCGCATTGGAACGATTGGCGAGAGGGTGCCTTCGGTTTTGGCAAGGGCCAGGAGAAGCCCGCACATGCAGCGGGTCCGACATCCTGAAAGGCCTGTGTTTGCGGGAGCCCCGGTGACCGGGCGTTGTCCAGGTGTGCCGCCGGACCGCGACCGGGCGGTCACCGCCCCCGCGACCGGCATCCATGCGAGGCCCAGCCAAGCCGCGAAGTGCCGCTTGACCCTGTGAATCGCCGTTGGGGGCCGCGATCTCGCGGCCATCCGGGTGCGCAAAAAAAGGCGGCCCGGAGGCCGCCTTTTGATGCTACCACCGCGGCCCGTAATAGGGGCCGGGGTTGGCGTCGTAATAGGGGTCGTAACCGCGGTCATAGCCACGGTCATAGCCGTAGGAATTGCGGAACGGTGCGGTCGCGATCGCGCCGGCCGTTCCGATCGCCGCACCGGCGATGCCGGCGGCGGCCCCGACCGGCCCGACGCCGCGGTAATGGGCGTGGTGGTGCCCGTGATGGTAGTTCCGCGCGGCCGCGGGGCTCGCGATCAACGCAGTGGCCGCCGCAGCGACGGCTAGATATTTCAGCATCATGACGATGTCCTCCTTTGCAGGAAGAAAACAGGTTGGCAGGGCTAATGTTCCGAATGGGAACCGAGGGAACCGGCCTGAAAGGCGAATGACAGCCTTTTTCCTCGAAATTTGGTCAATATTTCAAAACGGCCGCTGCGGCGGATATAACCATTCCGGACAGTATTCCCTGTTTGGCCGACACGTCGGACGATGAACCCGTGCCGGGATGAACTGGGCTTGGGGGCCCGCGGCAGAGCATGTGCAATCTCTATTCGATCACCACCAACCAGGCCGCCATCATCGCGCTATTCCGGATCATCAACCGGTATGTCGGCAACCTGCCGCCGATGCCCGGTGTGTTTCCCGACTATCCGGCGCCGGTCGTGCGCAACGCCGGCAGCGAGCGCGAATTGACGCTGATGCGCTGGGGCATGCCGCCGCCGCGGGCCGGCGGATTTCCCGTCACCAATATCCGAAACGCCTCATCGCCACACTGGCGAGGCTGGCTCAAGGCCGAACATCGATGCCTGGTGCCTTTCAACAGCTTCGCAGAGTACGCGCCCGAGCCCAACCCCGAGACCGGGAAAAAGGACGTGGTCTGGTTTGCGTTGGATGAGACCCGGCCGCTGACCGCCTTTGCCGGCATCTGGACCGAATTCAGAGGCGACCGCGGCACCAAGTCGAAGCCGATCCCCGGGCCGCACAATGTCTACGGCTTCCTCACGACCGTGCCGAATGCCATTGTCGAGCCGATCCATTCCAAGGCCATGCCGGTCATCCTCACCACCGACGAGGAGCGTGAGGTTTGGATGCGTGCCCCCTGGGACGAGGCCAAGGCTTTGCAGCGACCGCTGCCGGATGAGGCGCTGATCATCGTCGCGCGCGGAGCCGACAAAGAGGACCAGGCGGCGGCATAGCCCGAAGCCGACGACAGGAGCACTGGAGGGATCATGATCATAACACGCCGTCAGGCTCTCGTTGCCGGATCTGCCCTTGCCGCCACATCGCTGCTGCCCGGGGTCTCCCGGGGCGAAGGCAACAGCGCGTCGCTCGCGTTCGGGCCGGTCTCGCCGGTCTATTCGATCGGCATGATCGCCGAACTCAAGGGCTACTTCAAAGACGAGGGGCTGGATCCCAAGCTCGTCTCCGGCAGTTCCGGCACCTTCAGCCGACAAACCCTGGCCGCAGGCCAGGCGACGTTCGCCCACGGCGATGCCAGCCATCCCCTGCAACTCACCGCTCATGGCAAGCCGTGCAAGATCCTGCTCGCCACCGAAATGGTCTGCTCCTATGCCAACATTGTCGTGCGACGGGACCTTCATGACGACGGCATCAATTCGGTCGAAAGTCTCGCCGCCTACAAGCGCGCGGACGGCGCCAAGCCGATCGTCGCCGCCACGGCGATCGGCTCGGGCACCTGGGTCTACGGTACATACATCTTCGAGGCGCGTGGGCTTGGCGACAAGGTAAACTGGGTTGCCGGCGGTGGCCCGAGCACGATGTTTCCGTCGCTGCAGACCAGGCAGTTCGACGCCATCATGGCGCCGCCGAGCTGGATCGTGGAAGTCGAGAAGAAGGGCTTTGGCAACGCGATCTACGATACCTCGAAGCCCGGAATGTTCGAGAAGGATTTTGGCGGCACCGTGCCGGTTCTGGTCATGTATGTGCTCGAGGATACGATCGAGCAGGACAAGGCGAAGGTGCAGGCGTTCGTCAACGCGATCTACCGGTCCATGCAATGGATGAAGGCGACGCCGCCTGCCGAGGTGCAGGCGCTGGTCGCGCCCAAATTCTTCCTCGGCTACGATTCCGATGCGGTCGGCGCCGAGCTGCGCTTCGACACCTCGACCTGGGCCTATGATGGCAACGTCGATCGCGCATCCTTCGAGCGCGGCGCCAAACCCTGGTACCGCAAGGGCACCGAGATTCCCGAGACGAAGTACCAGGATATCGTCGACATGAGCTTTCTCGACACCGCCAAGGCAAAATACAAGTGACGCCCGCGGCGGGCCCCGACCTGGCGGTGCTGCCTGCGACGGGGACTGCGGCCACCGCGCCCACCCGGATTGCCGTGCAGGGTCTGTCGAAGCGCTTCCAGGCTGGCCGCACGGAGTTGGTCGCGGTCGACGACATCTCGTTCGGCGTCCGCAGGGGCGAATTCGTCGCGCTGCTCGGTCCGTCGGGGTGCGGCAAGAGCACCATCCTGAACATGGTGGCGGGGCTATTGCCGCGTTCGGGCGGACGGATCCTGATCGATGACGAGGCGGTCGAAGTCGGCACGGTGAATCGGCGGGTGGGCTATGTCTTCCAGCGCGACACCGTATTTCCCTGGCGAACCGTGGCACAGAACATCGGCTACGGGCTCGAGATCGCGCGGGTTCCGAAGCGCAGGCGCGCCGCAGAGGTAGCGGCGGCGATCGACAAAGCGGGATTGACCGGCTTTGCCACGAGCTTTCCGCGCATGCTGTCCGGCGGCATGCGCCAGCGGGTCGCACTGATGCGGACGCTGATCCTGGAGCCGGAAATCCTGCTGATGGACGAGCCGTTCGGCGCGCTCGATACCCATACCAAGCTCGAGATGCACAAGACGCTGCTCGAGATCTGGGAGCGTGAGCGGCAGACGGTGCTGTTCGTCACCCACGACCTCGGCGAAGCGATCACCCTCGCGAGCCGCATCATCCTGCTGTCGGCACGGCCGGGACGGCTGAAGGAGGACTTCGATATTCCTTTTCCGCGTCCTCGCGATCCGGTGAGCCTGCGCGAGACCCCTGAGTTCGGCGGGCTGTATTCCCATATCTGGCATTCGCTCGGCGAAGAGTTTCGCCGCGCCGGGGTGGCATAGCCATGCGCAGCCGCAGCGCGGCCATCCTGTTCTGGCAACTTGCGATTCTCGTTCTGGTGCTGGTGATCTGGCAGTGGGGCTATGAGTGGAGCAGGGCGCTGCTGCCGAGAGCCTATGTCCCGAAGATCCTCGACCCCTATTTCGTGGCGAAGCCGTCGCTGATCTGGTCTAGCTTCCTGCGGCTCGGATGCTTTGCCGATCCGGACGGGTTTCTCGCCTGCATCCGGAATACCGACAACAATCTCTGGATGGCCACATTCGTCACCCTCAGGAACACCTTTTGGGGATTCCTGTTCGGCTCCGCCACCGGCTTCGCCGCGGAACTCGTGCTTGGCCGCTCCGATTTTCTCGCCCGCGTGTTCAATCCGTACATCGTCGCGTTCAACTCGATACCGCGCATCGCCCTGGTGCCGCTGGTCATCCTCATTTTCGGCCTCGGCGATCTGTCCAAGATCGCGACGGCCTGGCTCGTGGTGTTCTTCGTCGTGTTCTTCAATACGTTCGAGGGAGCGCGCGCCGTCGACCGCGACCAGATCGCTGCCGCCCGGCTGATGGGCGCTGGTGAATTCACCGTTCTGCGCACAGTGGTGATCCCGTCGGCCCTGGCGTGGGTGTTTGCCTCGCTGCTGCCGGCGGTTTCCTTTGCGCTGGTGGAAGTCATTGTCGGCGAGTTCATCGGGGCCGAACGCGGACTCGGCAAGCTCATCATCGAGTCGGAGGCGCGCGCCAATGCCAGCGAGATGATGGTCGCGATATCGGTCATGATGGTGATCGGCACGGCGCTGGCCCTGATCGTTCAATCACTGCAGTCCTACCTTCTGCGCTGGCAACCGCAGTTCGAGAAGGCGGGGTAGAGAGCGGGCAGAGCAGCCGGGCCGATCCAGGCGATCGCGCAGGTCGAATTCCGCTCCGCTGCGGCTACAGCGCCGACCTGAATTTCAGCGAAGCGTCGAACAGGATGCTGGTCTTTCCGACCAGCGCCGTGCCGCTGGCCTCGGCTTCGCCTTCGGAGTAGGTGCCGGTGAAGCCGCAACCGACTTCGCGGCCGCCGAACAGCATATTCACACCGACCGCCTTGGTGTGTTCGCGCGTCAGAAGCTCACCGCGCCATTTGCCACTCCTGAACGCGTAGGTGCCGGTGTAATAGAAATGCGCGTCGCCCCCGAGGATTCTGCCATCGCAAAGAATGATGACGCCGGTCGCGTGCCCGCGGCCGCCATCCTTCATGTCTATTCGAATCGTATACAGCCCGTTTCTGACATCCATTGCAGAACCATCTCTGGAAGCAATCGCCGTTCTGGTCCGTCAACCCCGTTGGGTAATGGGACGGACCTGCAAAATCAAAGCCAAAATGGTCGCAGCCCTCACCGGTGCGGGCGCGCCGGAACATATCTTTCTCGCCGCGCGTTCATCTCAAGGGAAACGGAGGCGGTGGGCGAAACACCCACGAAACGGGACGCGGAGGCTGCAACCGATGTGTGACAGGTGCATCGAAATTGACAAGAGGATCACCCATTTCCGCGACATGGCGCGCGCCGTGGGCGACTTACAGACGGTCCGCAGCATCGATATACTGGTCGCCGAACTTCAGGGAAGAAAGGTTGCGCTCCACTCCGAATGCCAGGAGTGAGCACCTCAAGTGTGTGTCACTAGACGACGAAAAGCCCCGAAGCCGGGGCTTTTTGCAGGAGCCACTCTACTCCCGGTCAGCGATCACCGTGGGATGGCAGCGGATTAGTTTGGCGCGTCAGGATCTCCGCTTGGTGGCTGACAGGATCAAAGACCAACCGGCGAGCGCCGAATGCGTTCCGCGGAACCACCGTCCCATCCCGCGACAGGTTTCTCCTCGGCGAGCGACGGCGCAGCGAAAAGCCCGAACGGCTTCCGCCCGATCGTGATCGAAAGTCGCGTGGCACGAGCCGGCGGGCCGGAAAATCGAATCGGCCGGTTGATCTTCGCGTAATTCATGGTAAGCGGCGAAGCCGAGGAACATTTCCGGCAACCGGACGGAATGGGCGTTGCACGAATTTCTCGGAATCGTCGGGCTTTCGCTTGGTGTCAGCGCGGCGGCAACGCTGGCAGCGGTCGTGCTAGGCCTTCCCCTCGGTACGATCCTGGCGCTTTATCCATTTCGCGGACGGCGAGCGATCGTCATTCTCGTCAATGCATTTTTCGGGTTGCCGCCCGTCGTGGTCGGGCTCGTCCTCTATCTCGCGCTCTCGCATTCGGGGCCGTTGGGCTTTCTCAACCTGCTGTTTACGCCGGGCGCGATGGTGATCGCGCAGACCCTGCTCGCCTTGCCCATCATCACGGCGCTGGTGCATCGCGCGAGCGAACGGACCTGGGCGCGCTATGGCGACGAGCTGATCAGCGCCGGTGCATCGAGAAGGCAGGCCGTTCCGCAAATCCTCATGATCATACGGCCGGAGATCGTGACGGCGGTGCTGGCGGGTTTCGGCCGGACGGTATCGGAGGTCGGCGCGGTCATTCTTGTCGGCGGCAACATCCGGGGCGTCACGCGAACCATGACGACGGACATTGCACTGCAAACCAGTCAGGGCGATCTGTCCCTGGCGCTGGCGCTGGGCGCCGTGCTGGTCGGCATCAGCGTTTCGGTCAGCGCTATGGTGTTTGCATTGGCCGGAAAGGCCAGAACCGCGGGGAGTGACGAGGCATGAGCAGGGTGGGATTAGTATGGTTCGTCGTTGGTCTCTTTGGCCTGACGGGAGCGGCCGTTGCGGCGGAACAGGCCATCACCCTGGCGTCGACGACCTCCGTCGAAGCGTCGGGCCTGCTGTCGAACATCCTCCCGCATTTCACGGCCAGGACGGGCATTGTCGTCAGGGTCGTGGCCCAGGGTACCGGCAAGGCGCTCGATACCGCCCGCCGAGGCGATGCCGACGTCGTGCTGGTTCACGATCCGGACGCGGAGCAGAAATTCATCGACGAGGGATTCGGCATCACACGGCGACAGATTGCGTGGAATGATTTCGTCATCGTCGGCCCCTCGGGCGACCCGGCCCGTATCGCCGGCGGCAACGACAGCGTTATCGCTCTCAAGGCCATCGCGTCGACCCAGGCACCCTTCGTGTCGCGCGGCGACCGCAGCGGTACCCATGCCGCCGAGCTGCGGCTTTGGCAGGCGGCGGGTCGCACGCCGGAGCAGCTCAATACAGAGAAGTGGTATCGGGACATTGGCGGCGGCATGGGACAGGCACTCAATGCTGCGAGCGCCATGAACGCCTACACACTTTCCGACCGCGGAACGTGGCTCAGTTTCAACAACAAGGCAATGCTCGCCATCCTGATCGAAGGCGATGCGCGCCTGATCAACCGCTACGACGTCATCGAATTGAATCCTCGCAAGCACGGTCCGGAGAGGCTTGATGCGGCGAGGACGCTGGCCGATTGGCTGATCGCGCCCGAGGGACAGCAGGCCATCGGAGCCTATCAGATCGGTGGACAGCGTCTGTTCAACCCATCGGCCGGATCGCCGAAGTGACGATTCGCCCTGGTTCGCGCCGCTCTGGCTCGGCGCGGCCGATTTCAGCGGCGACGGCGGTCGGGGGCAAAATAGGGATTGATCAGGCAGGTCGCCGACCGGCCCGAGGCGGTCGCGGCGCATTGGGCGAGTGAGGTGAAGATGCAATCCATCCGCTCGCCTTCCAACGAGCCATAGACATGCATGCAGACGGGATAGTTGGGATCATACATCTGGGCCCGTGCGGCAGTAGCGCCAAAGGCCATTGAAAGCGCCAGGATCGCAAAAAGCAACTTGACCACGCCAACCTCCCATCGGGAAAAACCGGTTCGTGGGTTGCAATATAGTACGCCCTCGTGGCGCGATCCACTGCACAGACCTGGGCGCAAGTCAGCCCCATGCCATGGTCATGGCCTTCTGAGCTTCTGCGGGGTGCGAATCAGCGATTGCCGGTATGACGTCCCTTGCGTGGATCGAGTCCGCGGGGGCTCAATTCGCAGAGCGTAGTGATGAAACCAGAACGCTGCATGGAGCCGCGATGAGAAGTGTCGACCGCCGCAAACTCCAGGACTGGCTCGCCAGATGCCGCTGGCTGGAGACGACCCAACTCGACGATCACACCCGCTCTCGGCTCGCCCGCCTCATCGGCGACCTGGAGCAGGACCTTAACGAGGACGAATTCGAGCGGCTGTCCCAGCGCCTGACCGGCTAATCCAGCCGGTGCTCGGCCGGTTCAGAGTTCCCCCACAAATAACCCCGGCCGGGTTTGAACCTTTCCCGGGATGCGCCGACCAATGGAAAGCCGGGGGATTTGAGGGCTCGGCACCTAAACCAGCGCCGCCAAGCGAATATATTCCGCTTGCGCGGCGTTGTGCTGTTTCGCCCTTGTCATGGAGCCGGCCCAAGCCACTGTCGCGCCGCCGAATCCGAACCGCCCTTGCATCCCGCCATGCAGGCCGTCAGCCCGTCCAGACAGGCCTTGGGCGGGTCACCGTCCAGGACCGACGTCTGGCAGCTCAGCCACGTGTTCGAACAGGCAAAGTAACAGGCGTCCGCCGGCGCGGCCGTCGACACCTTCTTGGGGCCATTTTCGATGCAGTTCGATGCGAACGGGACATTGCCCCACTGCCAAACGAAGAAATGACCGTCCATGTCGATACAGAGCCGGGCGCCTGGCTCGCGTTCGGCAACCAGCCCGGAAAACGAGTTCGCGGCACCCGGTTCGGCTCGCACGCCGCCGCACGCCAGCACCATGGCGCAGGCGACGCTGACAAGCGCGGATCGGCCAAGGGCTTTCATTCGCCCATAGGGAAGGACGAAAGAGCCGAAATTATGCAGGGAGGCGCAAGGCGGCCAGGCCCGAACGCATCGGGCTCACGCGTCGCGCGTGTCGAACATGATCATGTCGACGCCGCCGGTCGCGAATTTCTGCACGTCCGCGCCCGCGATCTTGCCGTCCGGGCTGCCGAAGCCGGCCTTGACCGCCTCCATGTCGTCGAAATGCAGCGTCGCAATGAGATGGTAGCCGGACGGGCCGGTCGGCGTCCCGACCGCGCCCCGGCTTACCTCGAACTTTCGCAGTCCGGGAATCTTTTTGGCAAGCGGAACGTGGGTCGCAAAATAATACTCATCGAATGCGGCAGCATCCTTCGGCGTCTTGTACATCACCACGACATGTGCCATTGCGTTTCTCCCTTTGCACGCGAACCCGGTCAGCCGCAGCTTTCAGACCGTTTCGAGCTTTGTCAAGCCGGACCGGCGGCGGTTGGAGACGCGGGTCGAGCGGCGCGAATCCGAGGAATGGGGTTCACATGAAGGAGTTCGCAGGAAAGACGGCCGTCGTCACCGGCGGTGGTACGGGCATGGGCCGTGAGCTCGTGCGCCAGCTGGTCGCCGAAGGCTGCAATGTCGCGATGTGCGACATTTCCGAGAGCGCGATGACCGAAACCAGGCGGCTGTGCGAGGTCGAAAGGTTGCCGCAGGGCCTTCGCATCACCACGCATGTCGTCGATGTCGCCATCGAGGACCAGCTGAAGCGATTCCGCGTCGAACTCGCCGAGCAGCATGCGACCGACCGGATCCACCTCCTGATCAACAATGCCGGGATTGGTGGCGGCGGCAGCCTGTTCACCAATTCGCGCGAGCATTGGGAGAGGACGTTCAACATCTGCTGGGGCGGGGTCTATCTCGGCGTCCGTACTTTCTTGCCGATGCTGCAGCAGGCGGAGGAGGGACACATCGTCAACGTCTCGAGCGTCAACGGCTTCTGGGCTTCGCTCGGGCCCGCCGTGTCGCACACGGCGTACAGTGCCGCCAAGTTCGCGGTCAAGGGCTTCACCGAGGCTCTGGTCACCGATCTCCGGCTCAATGCACCTCACATCCAATGCTCGGTGGTAATGCCCGGCCATATCGGTACCTCGATCATGTCGAACTCCCGCAAGGTGCTGGGCGGCACCGATTCCGAGCGGCTCGGTCCGAACGACGTTCTGCAGGCGCGTCAGCAACTGAAGAGAATGGGCGTCGACGAGGCCAGCATGACGGACGATCAGATCCAGGCGGTCATCGCCGAGCGCGCGCGCAGCTTCCGCGACGAGGCGCCGACCACGGCGGCCGCGGCAGCGCGCATCATTCTCGACGGCGTCAAGGCCGGGCGATGGCGCATCCTGGTCGGCGATGATGCCGACCGGATCGACAGACAGGTGCGGCAGGCGCCGGAGCAGGCCTATGAGGTGGAATTCTATCAGAGCTTGGCCGCCCAGGCCGCCCGGCCTCGCAGTTGACGGCAATCATGCAGTGAATGCCCTTGTTCTTTGTGCTCTCGAAAACCGTCGGCATCCTGCTGTTGCCGACCAATCTCCTGATCCTGCTGGGGATCGCTGGCGTCATTATGCTGGGCACCCGGTGGGCAAGGCTCGGCCGCGGGCTGCTGGTCGCCTCGCTGCTGCTGCTGGCGATCTGCGGGTTCTCGCCGCTCGGCAGCTGGCTGCTTCTGCCGCTTGAAGTGCGCTTCCCCGCCTGGGATGCGGCACGAGGCGCACCTGACGGCATTGTGGTGCTCGGCGGGGCAATCGACGCCGACGTTTCGGCGGCGCATGGCGTGCCCGTCCTGGGCGGTGCGGCTGACCGCATTGTCGCTGGCGCAGCGCTCGCCCACCAGTACCCGAGCGCCCGCCTCGTCTTCACCGGCGGCAGCTCCAATCTGATCGGGAACGACCCGCGGGAAGCCGACTACGCCGCGGAGCTTTTCAAGCGGCTCGGCGTGCCCAGCGAACAGCTGACCATTGAACGGCGCTCGCGCAATACCGAAGAAAATGCGGAATTCACCAAGGGGATCGCCGCACCGAAGGATAGCGAGCGCTGGCTGCTCGTGACTTCCGCCTATCACATGCCGCGATCGGTCGGCCTGTTCCGCAAGGCGGGTTTTAGGGTTGAGCCCTATCCGGTCGACTGGCGGATCGGACCCAGGGCCGACCTGCGGTGGTTTTCGCCGATTGCGGCGGAAGGTCTGCAGCGCACCGAGCTTGCCGTGCATGAATGGCTTGGCCTTTTCGCCTATTGGTTGACCGGCAAGACCCGCCGGTTCCTGCCGGGTCCCGAGCCGGAATGATTGCGGCGCAGCGTCAAGCTATAAACAGCGGCCCGGTTGTGATTTGATCGGGGCGGCTTCGGCCAATCCGTCGCCGCCCACGGAGTTGTTCAGGATGCCGCAAGCCAGTCGGAAGCAAACGTTCGATTGGGCCGCCATGGCCGCCGATCTGAACGCGCTGCTGCGTCTCAAGACCACTGTGATCGGCATGAAGATGTTTGCGCGCGTGGAGGAAATGACGGCAATCCCGAAAATCCGCCGGCCGACCGCCATCCACACCACCGATCAGATCGTGAGCATGGCCTCGCGGCTGGGCTGGACCGTCGGTATCACTGCGGAGGATCTGGTCGGGACACAATGCCGGGCTGTGATCGGGCTCGCGCCGCAGGATGAGAGCTGGCTGGCCGGCCAATCCTATGTCGGCGTCTGGCATGGCACGGCCGAGGATGCGCGCAAGCGGCAGGAAGCGCTGGACGTCGTGGCGTTCGGCCAGTACCAGGCGCTGGCGGTCAGCCCCCTGACCAGCGGCCGGCTCGATCCGCCGGATATCTGTCTCGTCTATGCGACGCCGGGCCAGATGATCATCCTGATCAATGGCCTGCAATATACCGGCTACCGCAAGTTCGAATGGGGCGTGGTCGGCGAGACCGCGTGCGCGGATTCCTGGGGGCGGGCGCTCAAGACCGGCGAGCCCAGCCTGTCGCTGCCCTGCTTTGCGGAGCGGCGTTACGGCGGCGTTCCCGACGAGGAAATGCTGATGGCGCTGCCGCCCGGCCATCTCGCCAAGGCGATCGATGGCATGAAGGCGCTGGCCAGGAACGGCCTGCGCTACCCGATCGCGCCGTATGGCATCCAGAGCGACGTGCGGGCCGGCATGGGCGTCTCCTACGCCAAGAAGGGAAGCTAGAGCCCCGGAGCAAAAAAAAGCCGCCCGAAGGCGGCTTGAATTCCAGGTGAGCGAACTATTTCTTCAACGCGTCCGCCGCATTTCGTCCGGCATCCTTGATGTTGCCGGCTGCATTGTGAAGGTCGCCCTTGGCCTTGTCGACCTTGCCCTCGTTCTCCAGGCCCTTGTCGTCCATCAGCTTGCCGGCACCTTCCTTGATCGTACCCTTGGCTTTTTCGGCGAAACCCTTGACGTGCTCGCGGTCCATTGCTGCTTTCCTTTTCGTTCGGGGATGAAGAACAATGCGCGGCCAGCGCAATCGTTCCCGCGCCGGCGATCATGGACGGCGTTACAAAGTGAACCGAGGAACTGCAACCGAGACTATTCGATAATGTGATCGGCGCGGATTTGGATGGAGGGAGGAACCGTCAGGTCGAGCGCTCTCGCCGCGCGCACATTGACGACGAGCTCGAACTTGGTCGGCTGCTCAATCGGCAATTCTGCCGGATTGGCGCCCTTCATCAGCTTGTCGACATAGGTCGCTGCACGGCGCCAGATATCCTCGATATCGGCACCATAGGATACCAGGCCGCCCGCATCGACGAACGGTCTCAGCTCATAGATGGCGGGCAGTCGATTTGCGGCGGCCAGTTCGGCAATCTGGTTGGCACGGCTGAACAGGATGCCGGAGGCTGGAACGAGCAATGCGCGAGCACCAGCGTCCGTGGCGATCTTGAACGCCGTGGTGATTTCCCCCGGATCGTGAATCTCGACGGAGATCAGCGTCCAGCCCTGGGTCCGGCCGAACGTCTGCGCTATCGGCCATAGTTCAGCGTTCGACGGATCCGAGAAAACGGCCGCACTTTCCGCCGCCGGAACGAGCTCTCGCAGTATTTGCAGCCGCTTGCCGGTAAGTTCCAGGCTTTGCAGGCTCATTCCGGTGAAATTGCTGGCGGGATGGGCGAGGCTCTGTACGTAGCGCTGCTTTACCGGATCAGGCGCCGCTGTCATGACGATAGGAATCCTGCTCGTCGCCTGCTTCAGCAACTGCAAGGTGGCGCCACCCCCGGTCGCCACGATCATGTCGACCTTCAGACTAATAAGTTCGGCGATCGACGTGACCGCATCCGTGCCGCGGGGCTCGGTGATGAAGTCTCGTCCGAAGACGTAGCCCAATTCGGCCATGCCACGCAGAAAGGCGCGAACGTTCCGATTGGATGGCAATGGTCCCGACATGTCAGCGGTAGGTCCGCCGATGCTGACAATTCCGATGCGGGCCGGTTTGTGGGTCGGCTGAGATAGAGCGGAAATCGGCCAGGCCAAACCCGCACTGCCGATGGCTCCGATGAGCTTACGACGATCCAGCATCCCAAGCCTGCTTTACCGATGCCATTTTTCTCATTCCAGTAGTACAAAAGGGAAGGTTTAATGGAACGCTTCAAAATGCCGCGCTCGGCGGCGGAATGTGGCCGGCAGCTCGAAGCATGATGCCGTACGACATCCGCGCCGTCCGCCGCGCTCATTTGCAGGAACATCGAACATGGCCTCGTCGCAACTCGACATCGTGGTCTATGGCGCCACTGGCTTCACAGGGCAGCTCGTCGCCGAATACCTGGCGGCGCGCTATTCCGGGAAGTCGGACCTGCAATGGGGGATGGCCGGACGCAGTCGGGACAAGCTTGTCGCCGTGCGCGATGCGATCGGCGCGCCGCGCGACATTCCGTTGATCACGGCGGATGCAAGTGATCCCGCCTCGCTGCGGGCGATGCTGGAGCAGACCCGGTCGGTGCTGACCACGGTCGGCCCCTACCAGCTGTACGGCAGCGAGCTGGTGGCGGCCTGCGCGGCCTCCGGCACCGACTATCTCGATCTCTGTGGCGAACCGGTGTGGATGCGGCAGATGATCGACGCCCACCAGGCGACGGCCGCGCAATCGGGGGCGCGGATCGTGTTTTCCTGCGGCTTCGATTCGCTTCCGTTCGAACTCGGGGTGTTCTTTGTCCAACAGGCCGCCAGGCAGGTACTCGGCGCGCCGGTCGGTCGCGTCAAGGGCCGCGTCCGAAACATGAAAGGTACCTTCTCCGGGGGACGGCCGCGAGCATCAAGGCGACGTTTGCCGCGGCGGCGAAGGATCTCAGCCTTGTCGCGCTGTTGCGCAATCCGTTCGTACTGACGCCGGGTTTCGAAGGCCCGAAGCAGCCGCCGGGCAACAAGCCATTGTTCGATGCGGAGCTTGATAGCTGGACTGCCCCGTTCGTGATGTCGACCATCAATACCCGCAATGTGCATCGCTCCAATCTGCTGATGGGTTTTCCGTACGGCAAGGATTTCATCTATGACGAAATGGTTCTGACCGGCCACGGCGAGCAGGGCGAAGCCAACGCCAAGCGCGTGGTTGCCGCCAACGCCGAGTTGGGCGGTCCGGGCGGCCCGAAGCCGGGCGAGGGTCCATCCCGGGAACAGCGCGATTCCGGGCTCTACGATCTCCTGTTTGTCGGAGTTGGGGACGGCGGACGCCAGGTCCGGGCTGCCGTTCGCGGCGAGCGCGACCCCGGCTATGGGTCGACTTCCAAGATGATCGCGGAGTGCGCGGTCTGCCTGCGACGCGAGTCGCCGGAAGTACCGGGTGGCATCTGGACTCCCGGTGCGGCAATGCAGGAGCGCCTGATCAAGCGGCTGATTGACAATGCCGGCCTGACCTTCGAGGAGGAAGCAAGGGTCTAAGCCGAAGACGGCTGCTCGTTGCGCGTCCGGTAGGGCTGGGCGGCGGCGAACATGCCCCACATCGCGCCAAGCATCATCCAGAAGTGGCGCCAGTGATCGGTGTCGATGATGAAGCTTTCGCCGACCGTTGCCAGGAATGCTGCAAAGACTGCCAGATAGGCGCGCTGCCAGGGCACCCGGATGAAGGCATGCTGAAAACCCAGGATGACGGAGATGAACACCAGCACCGGATAGCAGATGCCCGAGATCCAGCCACCCGACATGAACGCGTTCAGGTAGGAGTTGTGGGTGTCCTCGGGAAAGTATGTGTGAAACTGCAGCGGGCCGATGCCAAACGGCAGGTCGAGCGCCATCTGGGCGCCCAGGATGTGGCGCCCGAACCGGCCGAACCGGCCCTCGTCGTAGCTCTGGTCGAAACTCGCACGCTGCTTGAACATGTCGCTGATGGAATCGAACGACAGCAGCACAGCCAGCAGCAGCGCCACGACGATAACCGCGGCGACCGCCGTCAAGATGATACGCGAGCGCTGCGCCGGCGACCGGCTGGTGAGCACCATCAGCGCCAGCATGAAGGCCGACGTGATCACGAGGCCGCCCCAGGCGGCGCGGGAAAATGCCAGCAGGATCGCCAGCGCCAGGATACCGAGCGCGATCGCGCTGCGGAACGCCTTTGCCGGAGGATCGCAGACGATGCCTTGCAGGGCGAACAGCGACGGCAGGATCAGGAATGCGCCCAGCACGTTCGGATCCTTGAAGGTGCCGCGCGCCCGGTCATAGAGCGTTAGCAGGTCGCGTCCGCCCGGAACCAAATTGAAATAGCCGGCGATTCCGGCCATCGAGGCGATCACGGCGCCGACCACCAGGCCGCGGCGGAGCATGTCGAGGCGAGCCGCGGTGTCTTCGGAGATCACCATCGCGAAGAACAGCACGGTGAACGCCATATACCAGGACGTTGCAATCCAGTTGACGATCTCCGGTCTGTCCATGAACGGCACGGCGCAGAAGCTGTAGCCGACGTTGACCAGCATCAGCAGCAGGAGCAGCGGCATGAACACCAGGCGCAGCCGCAGGCCGGTCGCAACGAAGATCACGGTGGCAACCATGGTGACGAGTTCGTAGGGGCTGGGCTCGATGAAGACGATCGCGGAGGATGCGCCGGCGAGCCACACCAGCGCGCGCTGCAGCATGAGCAGTCCCGGCGCCGTCGTCACCGAAGAAAGGGGGCTCTCGGCCGCCGCCGCATACGCCATCACGCACTCGCCAACACAACGCTACGGTCGAAACGCCCGCTAGTAGGCGTTCTCGCTCCTGGTCATCAGCGCCAGCGGCGTCTTGAGCAGGATGTACAGATCGAACAGCACCGACCAGTTCTCGATGTAATAGAGATCGAATTCGACGCGCTTCTGGATCTTCTCCTCGCTGTCGATTTCGCCGCGCCAGCCGTTTATCTGCGCCCAGCCGGTGATGCCCGGCTTGACGCGATGGCGCGCGAAGTAGCCGTCGACGGCCTCGTCGAACAGCCGGCTCTGCAGTTTGCCCTGCACCGCGTGCGGCCGCGGGCCGACCAGCGAAAGGTTGCTCTTGAACACCACGTTCAATAGCTGCGGCAGTTCGTCGAGGCTGGTCTTGCGGATGAAGCGTCCGACACGGGTGACGCGCTTGTCGTTCTTGGTCACGACCCGGGAAGCCATCGGATCGGCCTGATCGTGATAAAGCGAGCGAAACTTGAAGACGTCGATGCGCTCGTTGTTGAAACCGAACCGCTTCTGCCGGAACAGCACCGGTCCCGGACTGTCGAGCTTGACCGCCAGCGCGACCAGCGCCATCAGCGGCGCGGCGAGCAGCAGCACGATGGCGCCGACGATATGGTCGAACAGCCATTTCAACACCAGGTCCCAGTCCGTGATCGGCGTCTCGAACACGTCGAGGGTCGGCACTTTTCCGAGATAGGAATAGGCGCGGGGACGGAAGCGCAGCTTGTTGGTATGGGCCGACAGGCGGATATCGACCGGCAGAACCCAGAGCTTCTTCAGCATCTCGAGAATCCGGGTCTCGGCCGAAATCGGCAGGGCGAACAGCACGAGATCGACCCGGGTGCGGCGTGCGAATTCGATGATGTCGTCGATCTTGCCGAGTTTCGGCGCGCCGGCGCAGCTATCGAGGGCACGGCTGTCATTGCGATCGTCGAACACGCCGAGGACGTCGATGTCGGAATCGGTGTCGGCGAGCAGTGCTTCAATCAACTTCTCGCCGTTGTCGTCGGAGCCGACCACGACGGTGCGCCGACCAAGCCGCCCCTGGCGCGCCCAGCCGTGCACCAGGGCGCGCAGCAGCAGCCGCTCGGCGATCAAAGCCGCAAGTCCGGCGAAGAAAAATGTCGAAAGCCACAGCCGGGATACCTGGCCGCCGAGCTTCGCGAAGAACGAAATGCCGATGAACACCAGGAACACGAATGCCCAGGACGAGACCAGCCTGGTGAACTGCCGGAGACCGCGAAACGCCTGTACGTCGTAAATGTCGGTGGCCTGGAAGGAGACGATCGCGGCCGCGGACACGGCGAAGATCGCCGCCACGTAGGGCCAGCCAAAGCCGTCATGGCGAACGACGTGACCGAAATAGATCGCAAGGCCAACCAGGTTCAGCAGGATGAAATCGACGACGCGAACGACACCTGCGATGACGACCGGGGAATAGGCCCGAAGCACTTTCTGGTTGGCGACGGCAAGCGCCGCCTGGGAGAGGCGGCGACGCCGTTCGACCGGCGGTCGGCCCTCCGTTACGACGGCATCCACCATCGAGCGTGCGTTGATGGGTTCCACTGGTCCAGGTCCATTCCCGCACGGTTGGCGGGCCGTGCGCGCCGTTTCCCTCATCCCGGCTTAGAGGACAAATCGGAAGAAACAGTTATCGGCGGAAAGGGATGGGTCCCGATGATAGTAAACACTTCAATAAGATACGTTTCTCGCGGGTCGACTTTTCCGCCTCTAGTCGCGAAAAGTCTGCCATGCGAGTGGTCCCCTTTCACTTTAGGTCATTCTCCGACATCGGCCGAGCGCGCATTCTGGCGTCGGAGTGGGGACAAGCCGGAAGTGCACTGCTCTATTCAATCACCACGTCTGCGCGGGCGACGAGGGATGCGGGGATGACCAGGTCGAGCGCTTTCGCAGTCTTGAGATTGATGGCCAGGTAGAACCTGACCGATCCATAAATCGGGATCTCGCCGGGATTTTCTCCTCGCAGCATCTCGGCCTGCAGCGCCGGCGCACAAGCGTGTAGATCCTGCACCGTGATGCCGTGTTGTCCGCTATTCAAGTCATCAAACGCGGCAGAACGGTCAATGCGCCGCAAACGCGTCGCGGTAGCCGGCCAGTACGCCCTCGACCATCGCCTGCTGCGAGAAGTGCCGGGAGATCCGGTCGCGCAGCGATTTCGCCCTCGACTGCACGGCGGTGGGGTCCTGCAGCGCGCGCCCAATGGCTTCCGCCATGGCACCGGCCTTGCTCGGCGCAAACAGCGCGTCGGCGAAGGGGCCGAAGATCTCGGGGATGCCGCCGATATTGGCGGCCACCATCGGGATTCCTGCGGCCGCCGCCTCGATCACGACATAGGGCATGGAATCCCCGCGCGAAGGAACCACCAGCATCGAGCCCTTGGAAAATCCATATCGAGCCTTGACGTGTCCGATGAAGCGCACCGCGTCGCCGAGGCCAAGCCGCTCGATCTGGGCTTTGAGATTTGCCGTTTCCTCGCCGTCACCGGCAAGCGTCAACGTGATGGGCCTGCCGTCGGCGCGCAGCCGCGCCACGGCGTCCACCAGCAGGTCGGCGCCTTTGATGCGGCGGAATTCCCCGACATAGACAAGGTCGGTGGCGTCATCGGTCTTGACGACCGCGTCGAATTCCGCCGCGGTCACGCCATTGAAGACGCAACGGACAAGGCCGGCCGGCGTACCAATCATGCGTTGATAAGTATCACGCGCGAACGCGCTTTCGAACAGGAACAGGTCGGTGCGGTTCATCAGTGCGCGCTCGAGGTGTCCGTAGAGCGCGCCCTTGAGGGTGTTCAGCGGATAATGCAGCGAGCCTCCGTGCGGCGTGTACACCCGGATGGTCTTCGAAGAGCCCGACTTCAGGCGAATGAACGCGCCAGCCTTGGCGCCGTGACCATGCAAGACCTGCGGGTTCGCCTGGCCAACCAGTCGTCTGAATCGCACCCACGCCATCAGGTCGGCAGGAGAGGGCTGGCGCCGGATCGCAAGGCGATGAACCCCGAGCTTGAGCCGCGGCGCGATCTCCGCCAGCGCCGCCTCGGCACGCTCACCACCGGTGAGGCTGTCGGCGATGATGCCGACATGGTGGCCGCGTTCGACCTGGCCGTTGGCGAGGTCGAGAACGTGGCGAATGATTCCTCCGACCGGCGCGCGTACCGCGTGCAGGATGCGAAGCGGCGGATCTGGATTCTGCTGCATGGTCAGGTCCGGTCGCCGATACAGGCCGGCAGGCGGAGATGGTCGTTAGGCGCGGCGGGCATCGAGCGACCTTGCGGGAACTTCGTTTCCGATTAAGGGCACTTACGGTTAACAAAGCATGAGCACCAGGTGCCGGGCCGCTCCAACGTTGGGCCACACCGGATTAACCCGGCGGCAACCATAATGCAGTGTAATCGGCCGCATCAGGGCAGGCGTGGCGTCTGCGGGAGTGTGTGATGCGGTTAGCGTTCTGGCGTGCCGACTGGAATTGGCCGGCTGCCAAGCGGCCCTTGGTGGAAACGGCCGAAGCGGTGCCTGCGGTTGAGGCCGTGACGCCGGCAGTGACAGGCGATCTCGAATTGCGCGCGCTCGGCCAGGCGTTGGCGCGGCGAAAGCGCTGGATCATCGTACCGACGATGCTGGCCTTCGCGGTTTCGATCGTCGCCGTCAACCTGGTGACGCCGCGCTACAAGTCCGAGGCGCGGATCCTGGTCGACGGCCGCGAGAACGTCTTCCTGCGACCGAACGGCGAGCGCAACGACGACCGCAACGCCCTCGACCCCGAGGCCGTCACCAGCCAGGTCCAGTTGCTGCTGTCGCGTGATCTGGCGCGCCAGGTGATCCGGAAGAACAAGCTCGCCGACCTGCCGGAATTCGATCCGGTCCTGCGCGGGGTCTCGCCGGTACGGTCGCTGCTGGCGCTGTTCGGAATCGGCCGCGATCCCTTCTCGATGACACCCGAGGAGCGGGTGCTCGATGCCTATTTCGAGCGGCTCACCGCCTACGCTGTCGACAAATCGCGCGTCATCGTTATCGAGTTCCAGTCGCGCAATCCCGAACTGGCGGCGCGTGTCGCCAACTCGATCGCCGATGGCTATCTCGAATTCCAGCAGAACGCCCGCCAGCAACAGGCCAAGGCCGCGGGGCAGTGGTTGTCCGGCGAGATCGAGAGCCTGCGCAAGAAGGTCGCGGCCGCCGAATCGCGCGTCGAGGATTTTCGCTCGAAATCGAGCCTGTTCATCGGCACCAACAATACCTCGCTCTCCAACCAGCAGATGGGTGAGCTGAACACGCAGCTGAACAACGCGCGGGCACTGAAATCGGATGCGGAGGCAAAGGCGCAGCTGATCCGCCAGATGCTGCAAAGCGGCCGGCCGATCGAGGCCTCCGAGGTTCTCAATTCCGAGCTGATGCGGCGGCTGTCCGAGCAGCGCGTCACGCTGCGCGCCCAGCTTGCCGAGCAGTCATCGACGCTGCTCGACGGCCATCCGCGCATCAAGGAACTGAAGGCGCAACTGACTGATCTCGACCGCCAGATTCGCGACGAGGCGGCCAAGGTCTCGCGCTCGCTGGAAAACGATGCCCGCATCGCCGGGGGCAGGGTTGAGGGTTTGAGCGCCAGCCTCGATCAGCTGAAGAAGCAGGCGAGTTCGAGCAACGGCCAGGATGTCCAGCTGCGGGCGCTCGAGCGCGAAGCCAAGGCAGAGCGCGATCTCCTCGAATCCTATCTGGCGAAATATCGCGAGGCGACCACGCGCGAGAACATCGATGGGGCGCCCTCCGACGGCCGGATCATTTCCCGCGCCATCGTCTCCAACATGGCGGCCTATCCGAAAAAACTGCCGATCGTGCTGATCGCGACCATGGCGGCCCTGATGCTCAGCGCCGGAGCGATCGTCACCGGCGAATTGCTGCGCATGACCGCGCCCCGCGCGGTGGCAGCGTTCGCTCCGTCAGTGGTGCCGAGCCGCCCCGGGCCGGCCATCATGCCCGCCGTGACGCCGCCCGCCGCTGACCACGTGCCCGCTGCGGGACTCGACGCGGCGCGTCGGGAACAGCCGAGCGTGGTGGTGCAGATCGAACGGCTGGCCGACGATCTCTGCGATAGCGGGCAGGCAGCCCGCAAGATCACCATTCTCGGCACCGCCGCCGGCGCCGGCATCAGCCAGACGGCACTGGCGCTGGCCCGCAGCATTGCGCACCGGGCCAACGTCGTCTTGGTCGACCTGGCTGCGGCCTCGCCGGCAATTTCGGCGGCCTCGGTCGATCCGGTGGCGCCCGGCCTTGCCGAACTGATGCTCGGCGAAGCCTCGTTCTCCCAGATCATCACCCGGGACCGCCTGTCACGGGCCCAACTTGTGGGTGCCGGCCGCCCTGGCTTCGACCGCGCGCTGCTGCGCTCGCCGCGGCTCGCGCTGGCGATCGATGCCCTCTCGCAGGTTTATGATCACGTCTTGCTGGATTCCGGCACGGCCTCCGACCTCGCGGCGGAATTGCTGACCGCACGAGCCTGCGCGGTAGTGGTGCCAGATGTGGCGATGACCGCCGAGGCGCGCGCCAACTTGACAGAGCAACTCACGGCGGCGGGATTTGCCGACGTGAAAATGCTGAGCGGTCCGCTGCAGCTTTCCGACGATATCGAGGCAGGTCCGCGAGGCGTGGCGGCCTGAACGCCGCCTCAGCGAAACGCGCTTCGCAACCGCTGTGCCATCTGCAACAGCGCCGGGTTATGCTTCACCGCGTGCTTGGTGCGGTTGAAGCGGGACATGGCCAGCGCGGCCAGCCGGCCGCGGGCGCTCAGCGGGATGAAGCAATCGAAGATCGGCTCGTCGTTCTTGCAGAACTGCAGTTTGTAGTCGTCCGACCCGATGCCGAGGTCCAGCACGCCGAAGCCGCGCTCGGCGTAGTGGTCGACGATGTGCTGCATCAGGATCAGCCCGGGACTAAAGCGCGCATTTTCCGACATCGTGTAGGTGTTGAACATCATGGAGAAGCGCTGGCCGTCGGCGACGCCGGCATACACCGCGATCACTTCGTCGTCGCATTCCAGCGCATGAACGTCGATGGCGCGGCTGCCGGCGACACCGGGGGCGAGGCAGGTGCTGCGGATGAATGGCACGACCCCGGGTTCGCTGAATACGTCCGGCAGCTTCTGGCTTGCCATTCGCAACGGCTTGACGCTGAAGAACCAGTCGAGCAGCCGGTCGATGTCGGCATCGGTGGTCGCGACGTGGTAGCGATAGCCGGCGAGCGCCTGCAGCTTGCGCTCCTTGGCGCGAAGCCGGCGGCGGAAGGCATGACTGATCCGGGCCGTCGCCGGCTCGCCCGGCATCATGATCAGCACCGGGCAATCGTTGATCGACGGCTGGTTCGGCAGCATCGCCATCGGATTGGGCAGGTCGCGCCAGCACCGGGGCTGTCGCGTCATCGCAAGCACATCGACGGCCGCGCGGTCGCGTATCGCCGCCAGCAGCACCGCAACATCATCGGCGGCGGCGGTCGCGGCGAAGTCGCGATCCCAGAGCGCCATGTTGAAGGTGGTGTGACGGCCTCCCATGAAGCTCGCCACGCGCACGCCGTGATTGCGCCCCAGCGCCAGCGGCAACAGCAGCAGCGGGCGGCGCTCGGCGTCATAGCCGGTGACGATGAAGGCGGTCAGGCCCTCCCGCGCGCCGACCTCGCGCTGCCAGCGGCTGAGAAATTCGAAATGCTGGAACGGCGTCGAGCCATATTGCTGCGACTCGAGGTCGCGCCACACGGCTTCGGCTGCATCGGTGTCATGCAGGATGTCCACATTGACAAGGCGACCCGGTCTCGGCGGCACCGCCGCCGAGCGTAGGCTTTCGATCGAAGCAGCCATGGTCATCGCACGCCTGTTGTTCCGGACGATTGCATTTTTCCGCTTCGGCCGACCTTTGCAAAGATGTGTCAACAAACGGTAATGAGGATGCAGCCGGCGCGGGACTATGGCGAAAGGCGCGACATTGCCATCAGGAAGCCGGGTTTTGCAGCGTCTTGGACTGGAGATCGCCTATTTCGGCGGCTATGGCCGTATCGTCCGGCCACGCCGCGCCGCTGCCGGCGTGCTATTGCGGTTCGAGCGCGTCCGGCCGGGCCGTTCCATACAATTCCAGCCGCTCGAGTCCGGCGAGATCACGCCAGACTTCCTGGATCGCACCCTTGAGGCCCTGCGACGCTGGAACTTCGACATCGTCTCGCTCGACGAGGTGTGCCGCCGGGCGGTGACCCTGCCGGCGCCGCGGCGTTTCGTCTGCCTGACATTCGACGGTGGCTACCGGGATATCCTCGACTGGGCCTACCCGGTGCTTTCCCGACATCGCGCGCCCTTCGCGGTCTATGTGCCAACGGCGTTCCCGGATGGTGTCGCCGAGATGTGGTGGCTTGCGCTCGAGGCGGTCATCGCCCGCGAGTCCCATCTCAGTCTGGTGATCGATCGGAAGGAACGTCACTTCGCCATCGCCGACCCTTCCGGCAAATATCAGCTCTATGACCTCCTCACGGGATGGATCCGCTCGCTGTCGCCATCCGACGCCTCCGCCGCGATCAAGGACCTTTGCCGGCGCTATTCGGTCGATCTTGGCGCATTGTCGCGCGGAGCGGCGATGAACTGGGACGATCTGGCGAGGCTCGCCCGCGATCCGCTGGTGACGATCGGAACCGCGACGGTGAACTATCCGGTGCTGGCCCGGCTGCAGGACGACGACGCCTGGCGCGAGATGACCATGGGCAGGGCGGTCGCGCAATCCGCGCTCCGTCGCGAGCTCAGGCATTTCGCCTATCCGTTCGGCGATCGCGCTGCCTTCCACCGCCGGGACGTGGCGCTGGCCGCGCGAGCCGGATTTGCCAGCGCCGTGTCGACGATTCCCGGCGGCGTTGCCAGCATGGGACGGACCGGCCTGCACGAACTTCCGCGCGTCGCCTGGGATGGCCGGCTGCGTTCGCTGCGTGCCCTGCACGTGATGCTGACGCGCGCCTTGTCTCGCCCGGCAACGAGCCCGAAGCCGGCAGCCTAGGGGTCTGCGCGGGACATCCAGCTCACGATCGGCATGGCAGGCAGCACCCAGCCGATACCGGCGACGACATAGAAAATTGCCTGCAGCAGGCCGGATTCCGCAAGCCAGGGTGTCTGCGCTACCGTCATTCCCAACAGCGACCAAACCAACACCAGCACCAGCAGCGCAACGGTTCCAAACAGCTTGCGGGTGCGGATCGTCATGATGGATTTGTGCGGCGGTGCGGCGCGTTCGGCTTGCGCCAGGGAGGTGACCGATTATAGAGTATAAGTGACGCATCAATTCATTCAAGCACCGTGCCGCATGACCGCCATCGCCGCCCATAATGCCGACCATCGCGCCGTTCGCTGGTGGCTGCTGTCGATGGCGGCGCTGATTGCACTGATGGTTCTGGTCGGCGGCGCAACGCGTCTCACCGAGTCCGGGCTGTCGATCGTCGAGTGGAAGCCGGTCACCGGGGCGCTGCCGCCGCTCAGCGAGACGCAGTGGCGGGAGGCTTTCGAGGGCTACAAGACCATTCCGCAATATCGCGAACTCAACGCCGGCATGGATCTCGCCCAGTTCAAGACGATCTTCTGGTGGGAATGGTCGCATCGCCTGCTCGGGCGGGTGATCGGCATTGCCTATCTGCTGCCGTTCCTGTGGTTTCTCTGGCGCGGCGCGGTGGCGGCAGATCTCAAGCGGCGGCTGTGGCTGATCTTCGGGCTGGGCGCGCTGCAGGGCGCGGTCGGCTGGTGGATGGTGGCGTCCGGGCTGACCAAACGGGTCGAAGTTTCGCAGTACCGGCTTGCCACCCATCTCGTGCTCGCGCTGCTGATCTATGCCAGCATCGTCTGGACGCTGCGCCGGCTGTCCCGGAAGACGCCGCCCGCCGCCACGCCACGGCTGAAGATCACCGCCAGGATCCTGGTCGGACTGACCTTCGTGCAGCTTTATTTTGGCGCGCTGGTCGCGGGCTTGCGCGCCGGCCTCGTCTACAACACCTGGCCCGACATCGACGGCGGTCTGGTGCCCCCTGCGGCGCGGCTGTTCTTTGAAACGCCGTGGTGGCGCAACCTGTTCGACAATGTGCTCACGGTGCAGTTCGAACATCGCATGACGGCTTATCTGCTGTTCCTGCTCACCGTGCTGCACGCTCTCGACGCCATCCGCTCGCGTGCGGGGACCGCGGCGATTTGGGGCGCCTTGTGGCTCGCCGCGGCGGTGACGTTGCAGGCGACACTGGGGATTCTGACGCTGCTCCATCATGTCCCGATCGATCTTGCGCTGACCCATCAGGCGGTGGCGATCGTGGTGCTGACGCTTGCCGTGATCCAGGCCGAGCGCCTCAGCGCGCGAGCCCCGCAATCGCTGCCCGCGTCGCTGCCGGTCACCCAGGCCGCCGCGTGATTGCGATGCCCCGCCCGGCGCAGGAACGGCGACGTAGCCTGGATGCAGCGTAGCGCAATCCGGGAATCCCACCGCAGATCACGCGGCCCCGGATTTCGCTGCGCTTCATCCGGGCTACGCCCGTCATTCCGGGGCGCGCGACGCGCGAGCCCGGAATCCAAAGCCACCGATGTGAGTCGTTGGCGCGCTGCGGCCAAAGCGTCGCGCCCATCGACGTTTCGTGGTTATAGATTCCGGGCCTGCGCCAAATGGCGCATCCCGGAATGACGGTAGGGTGGATTGCATGGCGCGGCCCCGGATTTCGCTGCGCTTCATCCGGGCTTCTGTAACGGGCCTTGGTTAGTCAATCCCTTTTTGCGTCATCCACTCGCTGGGCACTTGCTTCTGTACGGGATCGGCGCGGTGGCCGTCACCTGATGGGGTGCATGAGGAGCTGGTCGGCCAATCTACGGATTGCGTGGTTGTGAGCCACTTCCCGGATGGCGGCCTGACCGGATCCGTCGTCCCAGCGGAGGGACTTCGCTCGGGAGAGCCTGATGGGTGGCCCGCCCAGAACCGATGGCTGCTCCTGGCTAGATGGCCTTGGCCATCGGGTTGAACGGTTTGGCGTCGGCAAGCATGCGATGCAGAATCACGGCGAGCTTGCGAGCCAGCGCCACCTTGGCCTTGCGCATGCCTGCGCGCCTGGCGATGCGCATCGCCCAGCTCTTCAATGCCGAGCAATTCTTGACCGGCTTGGTCAACATGACGTGAGCTGCCTGATAGAGCGCCTCGCGCACCGATGCATCGCCGATCTTGCTGATCCGGCCAGTGTAATTGGTCTCTCCCGATTGGTATTTCTTCGGCGTGAGGCCAAAGTGTGCGCCTGTGGCCTTCGAGGAACGGAAGCGCTTCGGGTCGTCGACCGCCGCGGCATAGGTGAGCGCCACGATCGGACCAACGGACGGCGTTGTCATCAGGAGCTTGGCGGATGGCTGCGCTCTGGCGAGCTTCTGGGTGTGCTTGTCCAGGCCCTTGAACTCCCGCAGCAGCACGGCATGGGCTTGGAGCAGCGCCGCCGCCACCAACTCCAGTCCGGGATGGCCGGTAACGAGCTCGCGGATGCGTCCGGCGAACGCGCGCTCGGTGGTCGCGCCGACCTTTAGGCCAAAACCGCGAAGTACGCCACGCAGGCTGTTCTCGACATCGTGCAGCTTGGATTGCAGCAGCTTGCGCGCCGTCAGGATGGCGCGGGTCTCCTGCGCCGCGACCGACTTGCAGTGCACCGGCCGGAACCAGCCGAGCCGCATCAACTGCGCGATCCTGCGGGCATCGTTACGATCGGTCTTCACTGGCATCGATTTGAAGGCCTCCCGAACGTGCCGCGTCTCCAGAAGCTCGACCGCAAGCCCTGCGTCCCGCAGACCCGCATACAGCCATTGCGACAAGGGACCTGCCTCCAGCCCGATCCGTTCCGGCAGCTGCCCCAGCGACCGGAACCACGCAATCAGCGGCGCCGGTTCACTCGCAACCTTCGTCTCCCGCAAAATCTTGCCCGAACCATCGACAAGGCAGACCCGCGAGCATTCCAAAGACACGTCAATTCCTGCATACTGATCCATGGTCGTCCCCTTAATGATGCTTGGAGCGGGCCTGCCCGACTCCGTTCAACACCATCAGTTTGAGGGACGACCGCCTTCCAACCAACAGGCCGCTCGCGAGCGCGCTTCCAAATCGCGCCGTAGCGAGCGGGCGGCCGGCCCGTTACCCCATCTACGTTCTTGATGGCTCGTCGCAACGGCCTGCAACATCCACCGCTGTCATCCCGGCCTGCGCATTCGTCACGCCGCCCAATCTGCCACCAGAAGTCCTGGCACGCGCGCGAACTCGCGGCTGTTCGCCGTCACCAAAGTAGCGCCGCGACATCGGGCCTGCGCGGCGATGAGGCAATCATACGGGCCGATGGGCGTGCCTTTGCTCTCGAGATCGGCGCGGATTTCGCCGGCATGCGCGGCATCCTCCGGACCGAAGGGCAGCACCATGATTCCCGGTGCGAGAAATTCGAGGAGCAGCCGGTCGGATTCCGCCCGCCGTTTGCTGCGTGCATGGCCGTAGCATAGTTCGAACAAGGCAATGGCCGGCAAGCCGATCTCTGTTCGCTGTCGCAACTGCTCCGCCAGACGGTGCCTTACTGCAGGAATGCGGCGGTTGATAACGTAAATCGCGATGTTGGTGTCCAGGCAGATCATTCGTCAAAGAACGCCCGCGGGTCCGGCGTCAGCGGCAAATCGTCTGGCAATCCGTCCGGCAAGAACTCGCGCCCACCGAGTTCGTCAAGCCGCGCGAACCAAGTCTCGGGATCAAAGGCCACATCATGGAACGGCTCCAATATCACCTTGTCGCCGACCTTGCTGACGCGCACCTCGGTGCCCGCGAAACGGAACTCCTTGGGGAGGCGCACGGCCTGGCTACGGCCGTGCATGAATAGCTTGGCGGTCGCGCTCATGGCTCGCACCTCGGTATGGATATTGATAGATATCAATGATATCTATCATGCTACAGGCGTTTCGGTCAATCGCCCCGGCCGCTTCTGCGGCTAATTGTGTCGCCAGCCTCAGCAATATCCATAGACGCCGCAGGCATAGGGCAGGCGGTCCCAATAGCCGACATAGGGACCGCCATAATAGGGGCCGCGATACTGGTAGGAATGGGTTGAGCCGTAATAGCCGGGCAGGGTCGCAGAGCCCGGCAGCAGCGGCGTTCCGACCAGCGGAGGAATATAAGGTACGCTGCCGTCCGATGGCGTGAACAGCAGGTCGGGCGCATCCTCGGTCACGACGCGGCCGCCATGGGACCTCGGTGGCGGAATGCGCGAAACCGCTGCCCGGCGCTCGTTGGCGCCGAGGTCGGCAGCCACCGCAGCGCTCGCTATGGTGGTCACGACAAGTAAGGCAACGGTCCAGCGCAGCATCGCCTGCTCCGAATCACCGACGGGATGTGCTGCGAGCTTACCGCGGAAACCGGCGGGGAGAATCGCGCTTGAGCTCCCGTCGAAGCCGTCAGGTGGTCAGCGCCTGCTCGAGATCGGCGATCAGGTCTTCCTTGTCCTCGATTCCGATCGAGAGCCTAACCACGTCGGGCGCCGCGCCCGCCTTGGTCTTCTGCGCATCGTCGAGCTGGCTGTGCGTGGTCGAGGCCGGATGGATCACCAGCGAACGGGTGTCGCCGACATTGGCGAGATGCGAGAACAGCTTGAGGTTCGAGACCAGCCTGACACCGGCGTCATAGCCGCCCTTGAGGCTGAAGGTGAAGACGGCGCCGGCGCCCTTCGGCGCATATTTGCGCGCGAGGTTGTTGTACCTATCGGTCGACAGGCCGGCATAGTTGACTGCCGCCACGGCGGAATGGCCGGAGAGGAATTCGGCGACCGCCTTGGCGTTTTCGCAATGCTTCTGCATCCGCAAGGGCAGGGTTTCGATGCCGGTCAGGATCAGGAATGCATTGAATGGGGACAGCGCCGGACCAAGATCGCGCAAACCCAGCACCCGGCAGGCAATCGCGAACGCAAAATTGCCGAACGTCTCTTGAATCTTGATGCCGTGATATTCCGGCCGCGGCTCGCTCAGCATGGGATATTTGTTGTCCTTCGACCAGTCGAAGGTGCCGGCGTCGACGATGATTCCGCCGATCGAGTTGCCATGGCCGGCGAGAAACTTGGTCAGCGAGTGCACGACGATGTCGGCGCCGTGGTCGATCGGCCGGATCAGATAGGGGGTCGCCAGCGTATTGTCGACGATCAGCGGCACCCCCGCCTTGCGGGCGATTGCCGAGATCGCCTCGATATCGGTGATGGAGCCGGAGGGATTGGCAATCGATTCGATGAAGATCGCTTTGGTGTGCGGCGTCACCGCGCGTTCGAAGCTGCCGACATCGTCGGGCTCGGCCCACACCACGTTCCAGCCGAAACTCTTGAAGGCGTGGGTGAACTGGTTGATCGAGCCGCCATACAGCTTGCGTGCGGCAATGAATTCGTCGCCCGGGCGCAGCAGCTGTTGCAGTACCACCACCTGCGCCGCGTGTCCGGACGCGACCGCGAGCGCGGCGGTGCCGCCCTCCAGGGCGGCGACGCGTTCCTCCAGCACCGCATTGGTCGGATTTCCGATCCGGGTATAGATGTTGCCGAAGGCTTGCAGCCCGAACAGCGAAGCCGCGTGATCGGCGTCATTGAACACGAATGACGTGGTCTGGTAGATCGGCGTCACCCGGGCGCCCGTGGTCGGATCGGGTTGCGCGCCAGCGTGCACGGCAAGGGTCGCAAATCCGGGAAGACGATCGCTCATGCTGTTTCCTTTCCGACGCCGTGCTCGGTCGGCGACCCGCGCCTTCCCGATCAACCAGCCAAATATGTGAATTCCAGGCCGCGGCGGCACCGCCGCCGCGCTCACCGGCGCGCACCATCGCGGCAGCGGCGCGGCGCGTCAAGCCGGCTTGATGTGTCATCAATGGTTCGGAAAGTACATGCTTCGCGGCGACGCAGCCGTGAAACAATGCCATCGCGACCATGTCACACGGAGTCGTTCCTGTCCTTCGCGGCGCGATCGGATGCCGCGGTCTCGCCGCCGCCGACACTCGTGCGGTTCAGCGACAGGCGCATGCCCTGGGTAGGAATCGGCGCGCGCCTTGCGCTGAGGGTCCGCGAATTGACGCCCATCCACGAGATCTCGGACGACAGCCGTCCATATTCAATCTTGGGGCACCGGTTCATCACGACCTTGATGCCCGCGGCTTCCGCCTTGGCCGCGGCGGCATCGTCGCGTGCGCCGAGCTGCATCCAGATCACGCGGGGCAGGGGCGAAAGCTGCAGCGCCTCGTCGACCACCGGCATGATGTGAACTCGAGCTCCGGAAGATGTCGATCATGTCGACCGGCCGGCCGATCTCGGATAGCGAGGCGACGAAGGGCTTGTCCAGCAGGCTCTTGCCGACATGACCGGGATTGACCGGGATCATGTCGTAGCCGCGCTGGGCCAGATATTTGAACGCGAAGTAACTCGGCCGCACATTGACCGGTGACGCGCCGACCATCGCGATCGATTTCACGCCGTTGAGGATCTCGCGGATGTAGGAATCGGGGTAGGTGTCGTGGTTCATTTGCAGCGGTCATTCAGGGTGTGGAACGGCGTGTCGGAGACGAGGATCATCGGAATGACGGTCGTCACCGGTCCTGCCATTTCGGTTGTCGCTTTTCGATGAAGGCGCCGATGCCTTCCTCGGCGTCGCGGGCCATCATGTTCTCGGTCATCACCTCTGCCGCATAGCGATAGGCCTCCGCAAGGCCCATCTCGGCCTGCCGGTAGAAAGCGGCCTTGCCGAGCTTGACCGTGTAGGCGGATTTGAGCGCGACCTTGCGCGCCAATGCGATGGCGGCCTCGCGTTCGGTGCCGGCCGCCACGACATGATTGACGAGTCCGATCTCGTGCGCACGGGCGGCGGCGATGGGCTCGCCGGTCAGCAACATTTCCATGGCCTGCTTGCGTGCGACGTTGCGCGACAGCGCCACCATCGGGGTCGAACAGAACAGCCCGATATCGACGCCGGGGGTCGCGAAGCTCGCGGCTTCCGAGGCAATGGCGAGGTCGCAGCTCGCGACCAGCTGGCAGCCGGCTGCGGTGGCGACGCCCTGCACGGCCGCAACCACCGGTTTCGGCAATTGCACGATCGCCTGCATCATCGCACTGCAGGCATTCATGATCTGGGCGAAGTAAGCGCGGCCGCGATCAGCGTCGCTGCGACGCGCGGTGAGTTCCTTCATGTCATGGCCCGCGGAAAATGCCGGACCATTGGCTGCGATGACCAGTGCCCGCACAGCGGGATCGGCGTGAATTTGCTGCAATGCCGAGTGGATGGCCGCGATCAGCCCTTCCGACAGGCTGTTGCGGGCGTCGGGGCGGTTCAGCGTCAGCACCGTGATGCCGTCCGGTAACGACTCGCGCAACAGGATCGAGGGTGGCGCGGCGGGAGCGCGGGCGGCCTGTGGGGTCATCGGAATATCCGGTTAGGCGAAGTCGTTATCTTATTGTAACAGACTGCGGCAGGCGAGGGCGGGCGGCAGCATGGCAGTTGCGAAAATGAATGTGGCGGAACTCGAGCAGTTTCTCCACGGGGAATTCCCTCAGGCCTTCATCGGGGGCGAGATTTCGATCGAAAGCGCGGATGGCGCTACATGCCTGCTGCGGCAGCGCTACAGCGACCGGATGTTGCGGCCAGGCGGCACGGTTTCTGGGCCGACGCTGATGGCGCTGGCCGACCTTGCCATGTATGTCGTGCTGCTGTCGGCGATCGGTCCGGTCGGGCTTGCCGTCACCGCCAATCTCAATATCAACTTCCTGCGCAAGGGGCAGCCGGGTCAGGATGTGCTTGCGGCGGCCCGGCTGTTGAAGCTCGGCAAGCGGCTTGCGGTTGGTGAGGTGCACCTGCTGTCCGGTACATCTCCCGATCCGATCGCCCATGTGACGTCGACCTACTCCATTCCAAATATTTAGGGTTTTTGCCGGTATCATAGAACCATATTTTCAAGCTATTGTTCTAGTTATAGAAATCGCCATCGAAGGGGATTGACGCAAACGCGCGGGCTAACTAGAACGCGCGCAGTCCGGCGCGGCTCGCGCCCGATCTTTCCATCACGGATAGTCTCCCATGAAAACCTATTCGGCAAAGCCCGCCGAGGTCACCAAGAAATGGGTGCTGATCGACGCCAAGGGTCTGGTGGTCGGGCGTCTCGCCACGCTGGTGGCCATGCGCCTGCGCGGCAAGCACTTGCCAACCTACACCCCGCATGTCGATTGCGGCGACCATGTCATCATCATCAATGCGGCGCATGCGGTGCTCACGGGGCGCAAGCGCGAGAACAAAGTCTATTACAATCACACCGGCTTCATCGGCGGCATCAAGGAACGGACCGCGAAATCGATCCTCGAGGGAAGATTTCCGGAGCGTGTGGTCGAAAAGGCGATCGAGCGCATGATTCCGCGCGGGCCGCTCGGCCGGATGCAACTCGGCAATCTTCGCGTCTATCCCGGTCCCGAGCATCCGCACGAAGCCCAGCAGCCCGAAATCATCGACGTTGCCGCAATGAACCGCAAGAACATGAGGGCCGCGTAAGATGTCGGACACCATGCAGTCTCTCGACCAATTGTCGCAGTTGAAGCCGGCCACGCCGGAAGCGCCGAGATATGTCAAGAAGGTCGACAAGCACGGCCGCGCCTACGCCACCGGCAAGCGCAAGGACGCGGTCGCCCGGGTCTGGATCAAGCCGGGTGCCGGCAAGATCATGGTCAACGCCCGCGAGGTCGAAACCTATTTCGCCCGGCCGGTCCTGCGGATGATGATCCAGCAGCCGCTGGTCGCGGCCGCCCGCGCCGGGCAGTACGACGTGATCTGCACCGTGGCCGGCGGCGGCCTGTCGGGCCAGGCCGGCGCGGTCCGCCATGGCCTGTCGAAGGCGCTGACCAATTTCGAGCCCGACCTGCGCAGTGTCCTGAAGAAGGGCGGATTCCTGACCCGGGATTCACGCGTGGTGGAGCGCAAGAAGTACGGCCGCGCCAAGGCACGCAAATCCTTCCAGTTCTCGAAGCGCTAACGGCTGCGATCCAAATTCGCTGCGAAAACGGCGGGTTGCGGGAAATATACAGAACGGCGCGATCGGCGGATGCCGGTCGCGCCGTTCGGCTTTTTATGGTGAATTTGCCAGCGAGTTGAGATAGTTTTTTCAGAAAACTTGCAGTTGTGTGCAAACGGATTGCCAACGCGGCGATCGTAGGTTCCACGCCGCAAAACGCGTTTCGGCGGCGCGATTATACCGGCACAGCACCCAGCAGCAGCGCGGCGGCCTCATGTCACTCGACACCTCCACACTCTATCTCGTGGCGACCCTGGTTGCCGCGATGCTCGGCGCCATGCTGTTGCTGTTCGGCCGGCAGGAAAACATACCGGCGCTTGGATGGTGGGGCACCGCCTATCTGCTCGGCGCGGCATCGGTCGCGCTGTGGACGCTCGGCCGTCCGATCCTCGGTGGACCTCTCTCGCTGGCGCTCAATGCCGTCGGGTTCCTGGCCTGCGGCATGGTCTGGAACGCCTCGCGTGTTTTCCACGGCCGGCAGCCCAACCTGCCCGGGCTGGTGCTCGGCGCCATCGCCTGGGTGGCGACGATGGTGACGCTGCCGCCGTCGGCGACGGCGCTGCGCCTGACCATCGGCGCCGCGATCGTCGCGATCTATGCGGCCTTGACCGCCACCGAATTGTGGCGCGAGCGCCGGCGGACGATGCAGCGACGCTGGCCTACCATCGCCGTGCCGGTGTTGCATGGCTTCGTCCTGATGCTGCCGATCATGCTTGGTGACCTGCTGCATCCGCACGGTCCATCGTTCGGCAGCAGCCCCTGGGTCACCGCGTTCGCCATCGAACTCGTGCTCTACGCGGTGGGGACCGTCTTCGTGATCTTTATGCTGGTGTCGGAGCGCGCGGTAACGGCGCACAAGAACGCCGCCTCGATGGACCCTCTCACCGGCATGTTCAACCGTCGCGGCTTCGCCGAGGCGACCTCTCGGGTAATCGAGCGTGAAGCCAATGCGGGCCGCCCGGTGACGGTGCTGATCTTCGACATCGATCATTTCAAGTCGATCAACGACCGCTTCGGCCATCCCGCGGGCGACGAGATCCTCAAGCTGTTTGCCACTGTCGTGGTCAATTCGCTGCGCATCTCCGACCTGTCGGGTCGGATCGGCGGCGAGGAATTCGCCGCTTTGCTGCCCTGCTCGCTGGAGGAGGGCGTGATCGCCGCCGAGCGGGTGCGCGAAGCCTTCGCCGATTCCGGCATCGTGGTCGAGGAAGGTCCGGTGGAGACCACCGTGAGCATCGGCGTGGCCGGCGGCCCGGCCGGTACCGAACTCGAGGTGCTGCTGGCGGCCGCCGATACCGCGCTGTACCAGGCCAAGCGCGACGGCCGCAACCGCGTCGAAGCCGCCGAGGAATTGCCGCTGTCGATGGAGAAATGGCGCCGCAAGACCGCGGCCAGGCCGGACCGCCGCCGGCAAGCCGTACCCAGCCTCGCCTGATTTGAGGCTTGCCGCCTGATCGCTTCCCAGCGGGAGGCGAAGGCTGGATTTGCCGGCAACGCCACGGTGCCCGCGGCGGCGATAACCCGCCGTTTACTACATCTGCCTATCCTGGCGTCATGGACTTACGCCGGCACCGCAGCCCTGACACCGCCTTGATGTCGCTCGAAGCCGACGCGGCATCAGCGCGCGGCGGGTTCGCCTGCCTGTTTTCAAACGCTGATGAGTTCGAGACCGCGGTGATATCGGAACGGCGCGCGCAGGGCCGCTACGACCAGCGGCGAAGCTTGTGGCCCATATTGATGTTCATCGGCTGCGCGATGCTGATCGGCGGTTCCGCGCTGCTGCTGGGGTGAACAGGTCGGCACCGCCGAGGCTGCTGCTGCTTTTCTTTTTGCGATCGTGAAGCGGCGGGGGTAGAGACGGGGATCGTCCGCATGAGGTCGCAACCCGATGATCACCGAAATCGCACAAATCGACGTCAAGCCCGGCTCCGAGAAGGATTTCGAAGCCGCGGTCGCCAAGGCCCGTCCGCTGTTCCTGCGCGCCAAGGGCGGCAAGGGTTTTGAACTGCACCGATCAATCGAGAAGCCGCAGCGCTATCGGCTGGTGGTGAAGTGGGAAACGCTGGAAAACCATACCGTCGACTTCCGCGGCTCTGAGGATTTCGCGGCCTGGCGCGGCCTGGTCGGGTCGTATTTCGCAACTCCGCCCGAGGTCGAGCACACCGAGACGGTATTGGCCGCGGGCTGAGCGCTCAGTCCGTCGCCGCCATGGGATCGTCGGTCTTGGAATAGTCGATGGTCACCTTGATGACCGCGATCAATGGCAGCGCCAATGCCAATCCCCAGATTCCGAACACCACGCCGAGCAGGATCTGAAGGGCGAACAGGGTGGCCGGCGGGATCTCGAGTGCGTGGCGCTGGATGATCGGCGTCAGCACGTAGCTTTCCAGCGCGTGCACGCCGAGGAACAGGATGAAGGCGCTCAGCGCCGCGACCCATCCCGAGGCGAGGCTCGCTAGCACCACGATCAGGCCGGCGACCAGCGCGCCCACCGTTGGAATGAAGGCGAGCAGCCCGGCCTGGATGCCGAGAATGAACGCGCTCTGGATGCCGATCAGCGACAGCCCGATCCAGGTGACGAGGAATACCGCGGTCATGGTGAGCATCTGCGCGAGCAGCCAGCGCTCCAGCGTTTCGCCGATACGGTCGACGACGGCCGTGGCATCGGCGCGATACCGCAACGGCATCATGAACAGCAGCCCCTTGCGGTAGACGCTGGGCTGCGTGGCGAAGGCCAGCCCGAGGAACAGCACGATGAAGAAGTTCCCGACAGCGCTGACGGTGCCGAGCACGAGCTTCAGGGTCTGGCTGACGATCGCGCCGCCGCCGGAGGCGATCGCACTCGGGCTCGGAAGGTTGTGGGGCGTTGCGCCTGGTGCCGAGGCGCCCTGATCCGGCGCGCCGCCGGTGAGACTGCCGAGGCCGAACGAACTGGTGTCGATGCCGTATTTCTCGAGCAGGGCCTCGACATTGCCGATCTGCGATTTGATGGTCTTGCTCAGGGCAGCCGTCTGCTGCGCGATCGTGGTGCCGCCAAGGAACGCGACGCCGGTGAACAGTGCGGCCAGAACCAGGCAGACCGTGGCGAGCCGCAGGGCATGCGGCAGCGCGACCGCGCGGCCGAGCAGGCCGGTCATGGCGTTAAGCGCGACGCCGAGCAGCATGCCGGCGAAAATCAGGAACAGCGTCGCGGCGTAGTACCAGCTGAACAGGACTAGCACCGCGAACGTCACTACGCCGATCCCGCCGACCGCGATGGCCCAAGCGAGATCGCCGCGCGCCGTAACGCGATCACCGGCGGAAATGGCCACGTCGATTCCCTTCCAGGTTCATTGCGCCCCACTGTTTCGTCAAATCAGGTGGGGATCAAGTCGGGTCGCACGCCGGTTTGACGCAGGCGCGCCCGCCGTGGCAAGGGAACCCGTTACGGGGCGCAGCGCGACGGGGCAGCACGGAATGTTCTCCAAATGGCTGAGGCCACTCGTGCTGCTGGCGGTGCTGGTGATCGGCGACCAGATCCGCCTCAACCGGCCGGGTCACAAATACCGCCTGACGGTGACGGTCGAAACCCCGGACGGCGGCAGATCGGCCTCCGGCGTGCTCGCCGTGCATCCCGACCGGGGCTATAGCGCAAGCGGTCATACCCGCACCAAGGGCGATGCCGTGTTCGTCGATCTCGGCGCCGGCGGTAACCTCGTCGCACTGCTGGCTGGGCTCGATCCCGCGCTGGACCTCGATGCACCGAACTACCTCGCTTTGCGAGCGTACCAGGCGGCGCGCGGTTCAAGGTTGCAGTTTGGCGCCATGAGCGCCATGCGCGGCGCGGTGCCGCTGCAGGGCGCGCTGGTTCCGGTGCTGGTGAGCTTTGCCGATCCCAAGGATCCCTCGACCGCGCGCCGGGTGATGCCGGATCATCCGGAGCAGGTGTTGGGAACGGGATTTCGTCTCGGCCCGATGCTGGTCGAAGTGGTACCGAACGGCTACTGGCCGCTCGATTTCGGCGGCTGGCTCGGCGAGCCGGTGACGCGCGGTCTCGCGGCGAAACTGCCCTGGCTCAACCGATCGGACGATGCCGCGGCGATCGCGCTGAAGGCCGTGGGATTGCCGGCCGCGCCGAGCGAGGCGAATCAGGCTTTCATACGCAAATAGACCGCGCTGGCGCAGCCCCGGCAACTTGATCCGGAATCGCGACAGGGCCTACAATGCGCTGCCCGAGATGGTGAAAGTGGAGCAATGAGACGGCCCGTGGTCGGTGTGATCGGCAACGCCCATCGCATCGAAAACCGATTCGCCACACAGATGGTCGGCGAGCGCAATCTCCGCGCCGTCGCGGAAGTCGCCGGTGCGCTGCCGCTGATGTTTGCGGGCTCGCCGGAGATCACCGACATCGGTGCCTTGCTGGATACCGTCGATGGCATCGTGCTGACCGGCGCCCGCGCCAATGTCCATCCGACCCGCTTCAGGACCGAGCCGCATGTGCGGCATGAGCCCTACGACATCCACCGCGACGATGTCGCGCTGGCGCTGTCGGAAGCCTGCGTGGCCCGGGGCATCCCGCTGTTCGGCATCTGCCGCGGCCTGCAGGAGATGAATGTCGCGTTCGGCGGCTCGCTGCATCCCGAGATCCGCGAGCTGCCGGGGCGGATCAACCACCGCATGCCGCGACTGGCCAATGGCGAGATCCACCCCGATCCCAAGGTGATCTATGCCGACCGGCACGAAGTCAGCCTGGTTCCCGGCGGCGCCTTCGCCCGGCTGCTCGGCTGCGAGACCATCCGCGTCAACTCGCTGCACGGCCAGGGCATTCTCGAGCCGGGCCAGCGCGTGGTGGTGGAGGGCGTCGCCGAGGACGGCACCATCGAGGCGATCCGGATCGCCGACGCGCCGGGCTTTGCGCTCGGGGTGCAGTGGCATGCCGAGTACGACCCGCAGCGCAACCCGATCAACCGTGCGCTGTTCCGGGCGTTCGGCGAGGCGCTGCTGGCGCAGATGCGTCCGGGTTGAAGCTGTTTTCGGTTCCGATCTTCGCTCAAGCAGAAGGCGCCCGACCGGGGCGCCTTCGCTTGCGGACCGCGCCGTCGGCAGCGCCGACTATAGCGAATAGTACATGTCGAACTCGACCGGATGCGGCGTCATCTCGAAACGTTCGACCTCGGTCATCTTCAGTTGGATATAGCTGTCGATGAAATCGTCGTCGAACACCCCGCCGTTCTTGAGGAAGGCGCGGTCCTTGTCGAGATTTTCCAGCGCTTCGCGCAGCGAACCGCACACCGTCGGAATCGCCTTCAGCTCCTCCTTCGGCAGATCGTAGAGATCCTTGTCCATGGCCGGTCCGGGGTCGAGCTTGTTCTTGATGCCGTCGAGACCGGCCATCAGCATCGCGGCGAAGCCGAGATAAGGGTTGGCCATCGGATCCGGGAAGCGGACCTCGACGCGCTTGGCCTTGGGGTTCGCGGTATAGGGGATGCGGCAGGAGGCCGAGCGGTTGCGCGCAGAATAGGCCAGCAGCACCGGCGCTTCATAACCCGGGACCAGGCGCTTGTAGGAGTTGGTCGAGGGATTGGTGAAGGCGTTGATCGCCTTGGCGTGCTTGATGATCCCCGCGATATAGGACAGGCACATTTCGGAGAGGTCGGCATATTTGTTGCCGGAGAACACCGGCTTGCCGTCCTTCCAGATCGACTGGTGGCAGTGCATGCCCGAACCGTTGTCGCCGAAGATCGGCTTCGGCATGAAGGTCGCCGTCTTGCCGTAGATGTGGGCGACCTGATGGATGCAGTATTTGTAGATCTGCATCTGGTCGGCCATCAGCGTCATGGTATCGAACTTCATGCCGAGCTCGTGCTGGGCCGAGGCGACTTCGTGGTGATGCTTCTCGACCTTGACGCCCATCTTGGCCATCGCGCCGAGCATTTCCGAACGCATGTCCTGCACCGAATCCTGCGGGGGCACCGGGAAGTAGCCGCCCTTGGTGCGGATGCGGTGGCCGAGATTGCCGCCTTCATATTCGGTGGCCGAGTTGGTCGGGAGTTCGGAGGAGTTGAGCTTGAAGCCCGTGCTATAGGGGTCGGCGGAGAAGCGCACGTCGTCGAACACGAAGAATTCGGCTTCCGGACCGAAGAACACGGTGTCGCCGATGCCCATCGACTTGACCATGGCTTCGGCCTTCTTGGCCATGCCGCGCGGGTCGCGGTTGTAGGGCTCGCCGGTGGTCGGCTCAAGCACGTCGCAGGTGATGACCATGGTGGTCTCGGCGAAGAACGGATCGATCGTGGCGGTGATCGGATCCGGCATCAGGCACATGTCGGACTCGTTGATCGCCTTCCAGCCGGCGATCGACGAGCCGTCGAACATCACGCCCTCGGCAAAGGCCTCCTCGTCGATCATGCTGACGTCGAAAGTCACGTGCTGCCACTTGCCGCGCGGATCGGTGAAACGCAGGTCGACGTATTTGACGTCGTTGTCCTTGATCGACTTCAGGACGTCTTTGGCGGTCTTCATGAGTACCCCTTATGGCTTACTGGTCGAGGTGATCTGGCCGCGGGCGGCGGCCGTGGGAGATGCAATACAGTCGAGGAAAGTCCAGCACAACATCGCAGAATCGGCGGCTCAGATGGCGTCCAGTCCGGTCTCGCCGGTTCGGATTCGAATGGCTTCCTCGACATTGGAAACGAAAATCTTGCCGTCGCCGATACGGCCGGTCTGCGCCGCGCGTCGGATCGCGTCGATCGCCTTCTCGACGAGGTCGTCCGAGATCACGATCTCGATTTTGACCTTGGGCAGGAAGTCGACGATGTACTCCGCGCCGCGATAGAGCTCGGCATGTCCCTTCTGTCGGCCGAAGCCCTTGGCTTCGGTGACGGTGATGCCTTGCAGCCCGACTTCCTGGAGCGCTTCCTTGACCTCGTCGAGCTTGAAGGGCTTGATGATGGCTTCGATCTTCTTCACTGAACGCCTCCGGGCATTTCCATTTCTTCCGCGTTGCGCCGCTGCGCAACTTGTTCGATCCTCGCCCGGCGAACCTCCGGGCGCAGGCATACACTGCCGGTCGAGCCAGGCGTTCCGTAGCCGGCTTCCACGAAAGCAGGGTCTGTGCCAAATTGCGCGAGGCCCCGAATTGCAAACGTTTTCAGGCCTTTGACGCACCCCTCGGGGGAAGAGAGAAAGCGGTGATTGGCACCGGCCGCCTAACGAATAGGCAGATAGCCCAATTGGCGAGCATTCACCAGAGGCTTCGGTTGCACATAAAGCGTTAGGATGCCCCGCGATAAGGCGAAAGCGATCGGGTATGTGACATGGAAGTTCTCACCACCGTCGAGATGGAGCGAGCCGACCGGCTGACCATTGCCGCGGGCACCCCCGGCTTTGCGTTGATGCTGAGCGCAGGCCAGGCCGTCGCCGAGGCGGCCGCCAGCCTCGTGGAGGAAGGGCCGATCCTGGTGGTCGCCGGGGGTGGCAACAACGGCGGCGACGGGTTCGTCGCGGCGGCTGAACTGGCGGCGCGGGGCCGCGAGGTCTCGGTGAGCCTGCTCTGCGACCGGGACAGTCTCGCGGGCGATGCCGCCTCCGCTGCGCGCGGATGGAAAAATCCGCTCCTGCCGTTCAACCCGCAGGCGATCGGCCGGCCGGCGCTGATTGTCGATGCGTTGTTCGGCGCCGGACTGAACCGGATCGTCAAAGGCGAGGCATTCGACATGATCGAGGCCATCAACGCCAACCCCGCACCGGTTCTCAGCATCGATCTGCCGAGCGGCATCAATGGCAACACTGGCGCGGTCATGGGCACGGCGATCCGGGCCGCCGAAACCGTCACCTTCTTCCGGCGCAAACCGGCGCATCTGCTGCTGCCGGGGCGCACGCATTGCGGTCGCGTCCGGGTCGTCGACATCGGCATCGATGCGCAGGTGCTCACGGAAATTGCGCCGCGGGCGTTCGAAAATATTCCGGAGACCTGGCGCGCGCATTTCCCGGTGCCGCGCACCGATGGCCACAAATATTCGCGCGGCCATGTCGTGGTCCTCTCCGGCGACATCGCCGCCACCGGGGCGGCACGAATGTCGGCGCGCGGCGCGCTGCGGGCCGGCGCCGGGCTGGTGACCCTTGCCTCGCCCCGCGACGCGCTTGCCGTCAACGCCGCAGCCTTGACGGCGGTGATGGTTCGCGCCTTCGACACCGTGGGCGAATTCGGCGAACTGATCGCCGACAAGCGCCTCAACAGCTGCGTGCTCGGGCCCGGCGCCGGCATCGGGGCGCGGACCCGCGATCTGGTTCAGACCGCGCTCGGCGCCGAGCGCGCCGTGGTGCTCGACGCCGACGCACTGACGAGCTTTGCCGACGCGCCCGAGCACCTGTTCAAGTTGATCCAGGCGCGTTCCGAGCCGAAGGTGGTGCTGACCCCGCATGAAGGCGAGTTTCCCCGGCTGTTCAGCGACATCAGCAACAAGACGCCCTATCGCTCCAAGCTCGAACGGGTACGCGCGGCTTCGGATCGCTCTGGCGCGGTCGTGCTGCTCAAGGGTCCCGACACCGTGGTGGCGGCGCCCGACGGGCGCGCCACCATTGCCGCCAACGCGCCGCCATGGCTTGCGACCGCGGGCGCCGGCGACGTGCTGTCGGGCATGATTGCCGGCCTGCTGGCGCAAGGGGTGCCGGCGTTCGAGGCGGCTTCGATCGGCGTCTGGATGCACGGCGAGGCGGCGCGCGAAGCCGGTCCCGGACTGATTGCCGAAGATCTTTCGGAAACGCTGCCTGCCGTCTTCCGCCGCCTCTACGACGCCTTCGAGATCGAGTATTGAAAGCCGAGGTTGCGAGAACTACCAACTCGAATTCGACGTCTAGGAGTTGGTCAGAGGGCACCCGGAACGTACCCTTGATGCATGCTGCATTGCGAACGCAGATCTGGGTGTGCGTCTTGGCTCGGAATCCGGCGCCAGGATAAGCTGGTCCTCCCTCCACAAACAAGCCACGCACTGTATCGAAGGGCGTCGCCCCGGTTCTTTGGCGGATAGCGTGCATGTAGTTGATGACAGCGCAATCAAGCCGGCGAAATACAAGGTCTTCGCCGCGTTCATTGGCAGGCAGACCCTTGGTAGCCGTGGCAAAAGCATCACTCAATTCGCGATATGATTGTTGAACGGCCCTCATGCCGGTCGAAGACATGAGATCAAGGCAAAATCCCAAATCAAGGATGGCGCCGATGACATATGGCTCTTTGATTTCGCTGGATGTGCCATGGCGCCTGGTCTGAAGTTGGAAGGCGAACTCCAGTCCTCCTACCGGGTTTGCCTCCCAGAAGTAGGCACCTCCGCCAAGCCAATCATAGTCATTTTCGCTCGGCTTGAATTGCCGTGAGTGAGCCAGAAGCGCCTCTCCCACATCGCGGTCGCAACCGTGATAGCCAAGGATGAACGAACTGGACAGGTGATGCAATCAGGTGACGCTCTTGGCGTATCTCGCGCAAAGATCACCATTCTCGTCGAGGAAGCCAAGGTCCTTGAGGAACTGTTCAGCCTGTTCGGGCGTCGACGTATGTTTGATGCGTTCAGCCCGCATCGAATCAAGAACCGCTTAAGCTCTTGTTCGTTCACGAGGCGCTCCCGACCCCGGCCATTTCTTTCGGCCCTGATCGATGAGACAATAGCTCATGTGCTTCAAAGCTCAATTGCCAGACCGTCGTCTGTCTTCGAATAGACGTACCACGCCGGCAATTTCGTCTGGATAATGCCCTCGAACCAGTCCGCGGCTGCCTCGGCTAGGACAGCGAATATTTGCGTACCGCGGCCTCGTCCCATGACAGGCCCAGCCCGGGACCCCGTGCGGTGACGGTGCCGTCGACGATCTCGACCGGCTCGGCCAGCACGGCGCACGCAAGATCGAGATATTCCAGCCAATGCGCCGTCGGCGTGATGGCGAGCAGATGCGCGCTCGCTTCCGCGAACAAATGGCTCGACATCGGAATCGATGCGGCCTCGGCTTGGCCGGCGACCCGAAGCCAGCCGCTGACACCGCCGACCTTCATCAGGTCCGGCATGATGAAATCGCTGGCGCCTACGGCAATGGCTTCGGCGAAGCCGCGCGGGAACCACCAGTTCTCGCCCGCCTGTATGGGAATGGCCGAGGTCGCGCGCACCGTGGCGTGCCCTTGGAGATTTTCTTGTGGCACCGGTTCTTCGATCCAGTGCAGATCGTATGGCGCGAGCCGGGCGATCCGGCGGCTCGCCTCGGCGGGGTCGAGCGACTGGTTGAAATCCAGCATCAACGCGATGTCGGGGCCGAGCAACTTGCGTACGCCCTTGACGACCCGTTCGTCGTTGTCGGCGTCGCCGTCGCCACCTTTGATCTTGATGCCGCGGAAGCCCTGTTCGAGCGACCGCCGCAGCGCCTTCTCGTCGGCAACGGGATCGATCGCGCCGTAGCTGTCATAGGCCCGCATCGGCCGCGGCGAGCCGCCGAGCAGCGCGACCAGCGGCTGGTTGGCGAGCTGTCCCAGCGCGTCCCAGAACGCCATGTCGAGACCGGATACCGCCATCCCGACCAGGCCCTGCCAGCTCAGCAGCCGGAACTTGGCGTCCATTGCCGCCATCAGATCGAAGGGTGCGATCGCTTTGCCGACGAGGTCGCGACCGATCGCTTCAACGAGCTGCACCAGCGGCTTCACCGTCAGGCTGGTATAGGCGAAGATATAGGAATGGCCGGTAACGCCCTGATCCGTCGAGACATCGATCAGCACCAGCGGCGCGGCCTCGATCACGCCAAAGGCATTCTTCACTGGCCGCGAGATCGGGGCGATCAGCGCGCGAGCCTTGACGTCGCGAATGGCGGGGACGGTCGTGCTCATGCGGAACTCCTCATTCCACACTGTACCACCGTACCCGGCGCGGCGCTGCCCAATCCGCTGCGGTCGCCTCGAGCAGCCAGCGTCCAGCGTAATCCGCGGCGAACGTGATCCGCTCGGTTCGTCCGGGTTCGATCGCCAGCGTATCCAGCCAGAACGGTTTCCAGCCGTCGTCGAGCCGGTCCAGCAGCCGGAAGTGATGGCCATGCAGGTGGAATACAAAGGCGGCAGCGGCGCCATTGGTGAGGGCCAGCACCACGGTGCGGCCGGCCTTTGCGCGGAAGGCCGGGGGCGAAGCCGCGACTTCCGGCACGCCCACCCAGCCCGCCGACGGACCACCGAGCGACAGATCGAAGCGCAGGGCGTTCCGGAGTTCGAGCCGCCCGGACAGCCCGTTGGCTGGCAGCGGCGGCGCCGGCGACGATGGCGCGGCGCGCAGCGCGGGCTCATCCGAGACCACCAGCTGCCCGATCGGCTGAGCCTGCTGTCCGTCATGCAGCAGTATCCCGAGCCGGGAGCCGGGCGGGGCGGTGGCGTCGACAAAGGCGTCGATCCGGGCGCCGGGTGCCAGCAGCAGCGCGCCGTTGCGCGCCAGGAATGGTTCGGCCGGCTGGCTGTCGATCGCCATGACGCGGACGTCCAGGCGCTCCACCTTCACCGCGAGGATCGCGCGTTGGCAGCCATTGACGAAGCGGAGCCGTATGCGCTCGTTGCTTCGGACTGTGAAATCCTGCGATGTCTCGCCGTTGATGGTCAGGAGGCGTCTGGAATCCCCGGCGTCGTGGCCCGGTGCAAGCGCTGCTCCGTCCGGTTTCACCCGCCAGTCCTCGATCAGCACGATCTCGTCGCGGTCGACCGGGACAGTATCGCTTTCCCCGACGATCAACGCGGTCGCCTTTGCCGGGCGCCCCTGATCGTCGCCAAGAAGCCGCAGGTCGCACAGAAAGGTTCCGGCCTGGCGCAGTGGCATCCGCAAATCCTGACGCGATCCGGCCGCCAGCGGGGTCAGGGCGATGAAAGGCTCGATGGCTTGAATTCCATCCAGCCCGCGCCAGTTGAGCAGGGCCGGGACCGGAAGCTCGTTGGCGAAGGTCAGCTCGATGCGACCGCTGCTTCGGCTTGCGCGGCCGGCAGCGCCGGAGGAAGCCCCCCACAACAGTCCGTCGGGCTTTCCCGGACCGTTGGCGTCGGGCCGGGCCGTCAGGGTCATCCTGGATGGGTCGGCGCTGGGGGCGGCCGCCAGGGCGCGCCGCCAGATTGCCGCGGCGCCGAGCCCGGTCAGCACCCCGCGTCGATCCAGCCCGGGATTTCGCTCTGCCATGGCTCGATGCGGATCATTTTCCGCCTATGATGTCCAGCCGGCGGCGCAGGCTGAGGGTCAGGACGAACTATTTTTTTGCTGCGAAGGGGCGGGCCCATGTTATAAGCCCGCCGCCCGCGGCATCGCGGCCGGACGATGATGCAATTGCGGGCGTGGCGGAACTGGTAGACGCGCTGGATTTAGGTTCCAGTGACGAAAGTTGTGGGGGTTCGAGTCCCTCCGCCCGCACCAAGCGCTTTCAGCGTTTGCAGGATGATTGCTTGTGAACCTGTTTCCCCTGAGGGGATGGGGTTCGCCGAACCACTGGCGCGGGCTTGATGCCTGGCGTCGAAAAGACAGACCATGTTGCGGCCGTTCAGGCCGGACCAAACGAGAAGATTGTACGCCATGCAGGTCACCGAGACCCTCAATGAGGGATTGAAGCGCGAATTTACCGTCAACGTTCCTGCATCGGACCTCGATGCCAAGGCGGATGCCCGGCTGGTCGATCTCAAGGACAAGGTCCGGCTCAACGGTTTTCGTCCCGGCAAGGTGCCGCTCAGCCACCTCAAGAAGGTCTATGGCCGCTCAGTGATGGCGGAGACCGTCGAGCAGACCATCCGCGACACCAACAGCCAGATTTTCACCGAGCGCGGCTTCAAGCTCGCCACCGAACCGAAGGTGACGCTGGAACGCGAGGAAAAAGCCGTCGATGAGCTTCTCGCCGGCAAATCCGACCTGACCTACACGGTATCGATCGAAGTCGTGCCCCCGATCCAGCTGGCGGATTTCAAGAGCTTTGCTGTCGACAAGCCGATCGCGGAGGTCAGCGATGCCGACGTCGACGAGGCCATCAAGAAAATCGCCGACCATCACCGCAACTATGCCGCCAGGGACGAAGGCGCCGCGGCCCAGACCGGCGACCGGGTCACCATCAATTTCAAGGGCACCATCGATGATGTGCCCTTTGAGGGCGGCACCAGCGACGGGATCCAGGTCGTGATCGGCACCGGCCAGTTCATTCCGGGCTTCGAGGACCAGCTGCTCGGGATCAAGGCTGGAGAGGCCCGCACGCTGAACGTCACGTTCCCCGAGAATTACGGCAGCGGCAAGCTCGCCGGCAAGGCGGCCAAGTTCGAAACCACCGCGACGGCGGTCGAATCTCCGCTGGAGACCAAGTTCGACGACGAGTTCGCCAAACTGGTCGGGCTGGAAACGCTCGATCAGCTCAAGGAAACCGTGCGAGGCAAGCTGACGGCTGAATTCGCCGATGCGACCAGACAGCGGGTGAAGCGTGTCCTGCTCGACCGTCTCGACGAAGCCCATCGCTTCGAGGCGCCGCCCTCGCTGGTCGATCAGGAGTTCACCCTGATGTGGAACTCGATCAAGTCCGAGATGGCGTCGAACGGCAAGACCTTCGCCGACGAGGGCACCACCGAGGAGGCCGCCCAGGCCGAGTACCGCACCATCGCCGATCGCCGGGTACGGCTCGGCCTCGTGTTGTCGGAGATTGGTGACAAGAACAAGATTTCGGTGACCGACGATGAGATCAGCCGGGCCGTGATCGAGCGCGCGCGCCAGATGCCGGGCCGCGAGAAGGAGATCTGGGACTACTATCGCAACAATGCCAGCGCCGTGGCGCAGCTTCGCGCGCCGATCTTTGAAGACAAGGTGGTCGATTTCATTCTCGAACTGGCCAGCGTTACCGAAAAGAAGGTCACGCGCGAGGAGCTGTTCAAGGACGAGGAAGCAGACAAGAGCGCAGCCTGATGCCTCTGGCGCGTTAAGGATGTGTCGCGAAAGCGAACGCGGCAACTATGCCCTCGCGCGCGAATCGGTTTCAACTGGCGGCGCCGTCACGCCATTCGACGCGCTCTTGTGGCGCGGAAATTGGTCCATATCTGTGGACCCTGTCCTGCAAGTCCTGCATCATGGGACGTCCGTCCACGCCCCGCCAATCGTGGATCTCCGTCTCCGTCAACCTTGGGTGATACATGCGCGATCCGGTGGAAACCTATATGAACCTCGTGCCGATGGTGGTCGAGCAGACCAACCGCGGCGAGCGCGCCTATGACATCTTCTCGCGCCTGTTGAAGGAGCGCATCATCTTCATGACCGGCCCGGTCGAGGATGGGATGTCGACGCTGATCGTCGCGCAATTGCTGTTCCTTGAAGCCGAGAATCCGAAGAAGGAAATCTCGATGTACATCAACTCGCCGGGCGGGGTGGTGACGTCCGGTCTTGCGATCTACGACACCATCCAGTTCATCCGTCCGCCGGTATCGACCCTGTGCACCGGGCAGGCGGCCTCGATGGGATCGCTGCTGCTGGCGGCGGGCCACAAGGACATGCGCTTCGCGCTACCTAACGCGCGCATCATGGTGCATCAGCCCTCCGGCGGCTTTCAGGGGCAGGCGACCGACATCATGCTGCATGCGCAGGAAATTCTTAACCTGAAGAAACGGCTCAACGAGATCTACGTTCACCATACCGGCCAGACCTACAAGGCGATCGAGGATGCGCTGGAGCGCGACAAGTTCCTGACCTCCGAGATGGCCCGCGAGTTCGGCATCGTCGACAAGGTGATCGACAAGCGCGCGGAAGAGCCGGCATTGACGAAGATTCCCTAGTTCCGGCGTCATCCAGAGCTTCAAGAGCCGTCTGTAACGGCCTGTCTGGGGGCGGCAATTTGCGGTCGCCGCGGGCGGCTTGCCTCTTGACCCGTCGCCAGGGTTGCGTTTTCGTGCCGGCCGGCGTGGCAATCGCGCAACGCTCCGCTGATTTCGCCCTTTGGCGCGTGAATTTGCTGCAAATCACGGTATTGTCACGGTTATCGGCGACAGCCCCGATTAGGGAATTCTTGATAGTCGGCTGTCAGCATGGTTGGCTAGGCCGGATCGATGATGATCGCGGGGGAGATTCGAGTTAGTCGGGATCTGCTGCATCTGGAACAAGGGTCTTTTCTGGTACGGAATTTGCTCTATCTACGATACTGTGCCGGCCTGTACCGGAGCAGGACGATCGAGCGAACGGGATCGAACGGCGGACGGAGATAAGAATGAGTAAGGTCGGCACCAGCGACTCCAAGAACACGCTGTATTGCTCGTTCTGCGGCAAGAGCCAGCACGAGGTCCGCAAACTGATCGCGGGTCCCACCGTCTTCATCTGCGACGAGTGCGTCGAGCTCTGCATGGACATCATCCGCGAGGAGAACAAGTCCTCGCTGGTGAAGTCGCGTGACGGCATTCCGACCCCGAAGGAGATCTGCAAGGTCCTCGACGACTACGTGATCGGCCAGAGCCACGCCAAGAAGGTGCTCTCGGTCGCCGTCCACAATCACTACAAGCGTCTCAATCACCAGACCAAGCACAACGACGTCGAACTCGCGAAATCGAATATATTGCTGATCGGTCCGACCGGTTCGGGCAAGACGCTGCTGGCGCAGACGCTGGCGCGGATCCTCGACGTACCGTTCACCATGGCGGATGCGACCACGCTGACCGAGGCCGGCTATGTCGGCGAGGACGTCGAGAACATCATTCTGAAGCTGCTGCAGTCGGCCGACTACAACGTCGAGCGCGCCCAGCGCGGCATCGTCTATATCGACGAGATCGACAAGATCAGCCGCAAGTCGGACAATCCGTCGATCACCCGCGACGTCTCGGGCGAGGGCGTGCAACAGGCGCTGCTGAAGATCATGGAAGGCACCGTCGCCTCGGTGCCGCCGCAGGGCGGTCGCAAGCACCCGCAGCAGGAGTTCCTGCAGGTCGACACCACCAACATCCTGTTCATTTGCGGTGGCGCGTTCTCCGGGCTGGAGAAGATCATCTCCGCGCGCGGACGCTCGACCTCGATCGGCTTTGCGGCGCAGGTGCTCGCTCCGGAAGACCGCCGGACCGGCGAGATCTTCCGCCACGTCGAGCCCGAGGACCTGCTGAAATACGGCCTGATCCCCGAATTCGTCGGCCGCCTGCCAGTGGTCGCGACGCTGGAGGATCTCGACGAGGCTTCGCTGAAGAAGATCCTGACCGATCCGAAGAATGCGCTGGTCAAGCAGTACCAGCGGCTGTTCGAGATGGAGAACATCGAGCTCACCTTCGCCGACGAGGCGCTCGGCGCGGTCGCGCGCAAGGCGATCGAACGCAAGACCGGCGCGCGCGGGCTGCGCTCGATTCTCGAGAGCATCCTGCTCGAGACCATGTTCGACCTGCCGGGCCTGGAAGGGGTCGAGGAGGTCGTGATCTCCCGCGAGGTGGTCGAGGGAACGGCGCGCCCGCTCTACATCTATGCCGACCGTTCCGACCGCGCGGTCGAGAGCAGCGCCAGCGCCTGATCGGGCCAGGCCGCGATCCCGGTCCGGGCACCCTAACGAGCACGGCCGCCGGAGCCTTCGGCGGCCGTTTTCGCGCCGTCCGAGCCGGCGCATGGCCGCATTTCACGGCCATTTCCCTGCGACTTGACACCCCCCCGCACCATCGCCACCTTATGCTGTCGGCGACGAAGATCGGTGTTCGAGATTCGTCGCCAATCCGGGAGGCGCGCGGCCAGGAAGGTCACGCGCTCCCGCAACATCCCGGCACCTTGTGGCGGTTGCGCAAGCTCGCGGACCGCGTTGCGAGGGGGCACAACAAAAGGAACTAGGTCATGACGACCCCGAAACCCCGGCCAACCATCGTTCACGGCGAGAGCCATTCCTATCCGGTGCTGCCGCTGCGCGACATCGTCGTTTTCCCGCACATCATCGTGCCGCTGTTTGTGGGCCGCGAAAAATCAATTCGCGCCCTCGAAGAGGTGATGAAGAATGACGCGCTGATCGTCCTGGCGACGCAGAAGAATGCCTCCGATGACGATCCGAGTCCGGATGCGATCTACGAGACCGGCACGCTCGCCAGCGTATTGCAACTGCTGAAACTGCCCGACGGCACCGTCAAGGTGCTGGTGGAGGGCCTCGAGCGCGCGCGGGTGGAGAAATATTCCGACCGCACCGACTATTACGAGGCTACCGCGGTGGCGCTGGCCGATACCGATGCCAGTTCGGTCGAGGCGGAAGCGCTGGCGCGTTCGGTGGTGTCCGATTTCGAGAGCTATGTGAAGCTCAACAAGAAGATCTCCGCCGAGGTCGTCGGCGTGGTGCAGGCGATCACCGATTTCGGCAAGCTCGGCGACAACGTCGCCTCGCATCTCGCCGTCAAGATTGCCGACCGCCAGGCGATCCTGGAGACGCTGTCGGTGACGGCGCGGCTCGAGAAGGTGCTCGGGTTGATGGAAAGCGAGATCTCGGTGCTGCAGGTCGAGAAGCGGATCCGCTCGCGGGTCAAGCGCCAGATGGAGAAGACCCAGCGCGAATACTATCTCAACGAGCAGATGAAGGCGATCCAGAAGGAACTCGGCGATGACGAGGGCCGCGACGAACTCGCCGATCTCGAGGAGAAAATCGCCAAGACCAAGCTGTCCAAGGAAGCGCGGGAGAAGGCGCAACACGAACTGAAGAAGCTGCGCCAGATGTCGCCTATGTCCGCGGAAGCCACCGTGGTGCGCAACTATCTCGACTGGCTGCTGTCGATCCCGTGGAACAAGAAATCCAAGGTCAAGAAGGACCTGGAAGCGGCGCAGACCACGCTCGACAACGACCATTACGGGCTCGAGAAGGTCAAGGACCGGATCGTGGAGTATCTCGCGGTACAGTCCCGCGCCAACAAGCTGACCGGACCGATCCTCTGTCTGGTCGGGCCTCCCGGCGTCGGCAAGACGTCGCTCGGCAAGTCGATCGCACGGGCGACCGGGCGCGAATTCGTGCGCGTGTCGCTCGGCGGCGTGCGCGACGAGGCCGAGATCCGCGGCCATCGCCGCACCTATATCGGCTCGATGCCCGGCAAGATCATCCAGTCGATGCGCAAGGCGAAGACCTCCAATCCGCTGTTCCTGCTCGACGAGATCGACAAGATGGGCGCGGACTTCCGCGGCGATCCGTCGTCGGCGCTGCTCGAGGTGCTCGATCCCGAGCAGAACTCGACCTTCAACGACCATTACCTGGAGGTCGACTACGATCTGTCCAACGTGATGTTCATCACCACCGCGAATACGCTCAATATTCCGGGGCCGCTGATGGACCGCATGGAGATCATCCGGATCGCCGGCTATACCGAGAACGAGAAGGTCGAGATCGCGCGCAAGCACCTGATCCCGAACGCGATCTCCAAGCACGGCCTGGACTCCAAGGAATGGTCGATCGACGATGACGCCCTGCTGCTGATGATCCGGCGCTACACCCGCGAAGCGGGTGTCCGCAACCTCGAGCGTGAGCTGTCGACGCTTGCCCGCAAGGCGGTGAAGGAGCTGATGATCTCCAAGAAGAAGTCGGTGAAGGTCACCGAGAAGAATCTGGAGGAGTTCCTCGGCGTTCCCAAGTTCCGCTACGGCGAGATCGAGAGCGACGATCAGGTCGGCATCGTCACCGGGCTGGCCTGGACCGATGTCGGCGGCGAGTTGCTGACCATCGAGGGCGTCATGATGCCGGGCAAGGGCAAGATGACGGTCACCGGCAATCTGCGCGACGTCATGAAGGAATCGATTTCGGCGGCGGCCTCCTATGTCCGCTCCCGGGCGATCAATTATGGCATCGAGCCGCCGCTGTTCGACCGGCGTGACATCCACGTCCACGTGCCGGAAGGGGCGACCCCGAAGGACGGACCGTCGGCCGGCGTCGCCATGGCCACCGCCATCACCTCGGTGATGACGGGCATTCCGGTGCGCCACGATGTCGCGATGACCGGCGAGATCACCTTGCGCGGACGGGTGCTGCCGATCGGCGGCCTCAAGGAGAAACTGCTGGCGGCGGCCCGCGGCGGTATCAAGACGGTGCTGATCCCGGAGGACAACGCGAAGGATCTCACGGAGATTTCCGATGCGATCAAGGGCGGCATGGAGATCATCCCGGTCGCCCGGCTCGATGAGGTGGTGGCCAGGGCCCTGGTGCGGCCTCCGGTACCCATCGTCTGGGAAGAGGACACCAAGCTGGCGGTGACGCCGGATGCCTCCGACGAAGCTTCCGGCGGTCTGACCGCGCACTGAACCGCCGCTCCAGCGGCACGACGGATTGGCGGCGTTCCCGTTGGGGACGCCGCTTTTTCATGGCGCGGCGGGCGCTTGCGCCATGGGCCAGGGCGGCGTTACACAGGGCGGGAAAGACTAGGCGCTGGTTTCAGGGCGATTAGCTCAGCGGTAGAGCGCTTCCTTTACACGGAAGATGTCGGCGGTTCGATCCCGTCATCGCCTACCAGGCCGCCAACGGGTCAAGGGCATGAGCGCATCGAAGGGACCCAGGTCCCCTTGGTCGGGCGGATCGACCGCAGCGCTGCTGGCTGGCTTGGTGCTGGCAGCCGGTATCTGCGGGGCGTGGGCGCAGGCCCGTGCAGCGCCGGGAAGCGGCGCCGTGACCCGGATGGCCTTCCTGTCGCCGGACCGGAGTGACCCGGAGACCGGCACCCGTTTCGACGGACGATGGATCTTTACCAGCGCCGGATGCCCCTACACCGGCTCGCTGCGGGCCACGATCCGGCGCGGCAGGATCCTTGTCAAAGGCGGCAGCGGAATGGTCAGTCCGGACGGGACCTTGCATTCGGTCGGCGCCGGGGGCGGCATGACCCTGACCTCGGTCGGAACCCTGACCGGCGGCACCGGGGCAGGAACATTCAACCGATCCGACGGCTGTGCCGGCAGCTGGATCGCGATCAAGCGATAGCCCGGCGTTCGCGCAGCGCGCCCACAGACAGGATTCACGGATATGGAACCGCCGGCTGGCCACGACCGCAACGCAGACCAGATTGCCTATTGGAACGGACCGGGCGGCCAGCGCTGGGCCACTCGGCAGCAGGCGCAGGACATCCTGCTGGCGCCGGTGGCCGATATCCTGGTCGATCATGCGAGGCCAGTGGCGGGTGAGCGGGTGATCGATGTCGGCTGCGGCAGCGGTGCAACCACCATTGCGCTGGCGCGAAAGGTTGCGCCGTCGGGCCATGTGTTCGGCATCGACGTGTCCGGCCCGATGCTGGAACGGGCGCGGCACAACACACCCGGCGGCTTGCCGGTGGACTACGCGCTGGCAGACGCCACCATCTATCGGTTCGAGGCCGGCAGTTGCGACCTGGTGGCCTCGCGGTTCGGGGTGATGTTCTTCGCCGAGCCGGCGCTGTCGTTTGCGAACCTGCGCGCGGCGTTGCAGCCGTCCGGCCGGCTCGCCTTCGTCTGCTGGCGCGAACCACGGGAGAATCCGTTTTTCATGGCGCCGCTGCACGCCGTCTACAAACACGTCCCGAAACTGCCGAAGCAGGGACCGGAAGATCCGGGCCCGTTCGCTTTCGCCTCCGAGGCGCGCGTCCGCCGCATTCTAAGCGAGGCCGGTTTCGCCGGGATCGACATGCAACCATGCAATCTGGCTCTCGACGTCGCGATCGGGCGCGGCCTCGACGCCGCGGTGCAGGGTGTGCTCGAGATCGGCCCGGCGAGCCGGGCGCTGGAGGGCCATCCGCCGGAGGTTCGCGCAGCCGCGCTGGAGTTGATCCGCGAGGCGCTGGTGCCCTATGCCAGCGGAGAAACCGTGCCGCTGCCGGCATCGATCTGGGTCGTCACCGCGCGCGCCTCCTGAGGGCGCCGTCAGGCCCGTTCTTCCCAGATCGCCGCCAGATGGACAATGGTCTGCACCGCCTTTTCCATGTCCTGCACGCTCACCCATTCCAGCCGTGAGTGGAAGGCGTGTTCGCCGGCGAAGATGTTGGGGCAGGGCAGCCCCATGAAGGACAGCCGCGAGCCGTCGGTGCCGCCGCGGATCGCCGTCTTGACCGGCTCGAGGCCGGTGCGGCGGACCGCCTCCATGGCATGCTCGACGATCTCGGGATGGCGATCGATCACCTGCTTCATGTTGCGGTATTGCGGCGTGATCTCGAGCCGCCAGGTCGAGCGTGGAAAATCCGTCATCACGGCTTTGACGATGTCCTCCAGCAGGGCTTCCTTCAGCTGCAATCCCTGGTCGGTGAAATCGCGGACGATCAGGCTGACCGTGGCCTGTTCCAGCGTGCCGGAAATACCGATCGGATGCAGGAAGCCCTGCTTGCCCTCGGTGGTCTCCGGCGAGCAGTCCTGCTTCGGTAGCCGGTCGACGATCGCGGCCGCGATCTTGATGGCATGCTCCATCTTGCCTTTGGCGTAGCCGGGATGGGTGCTGACGCCTTCGATGCGGATCACGGCGCCGTCGGCGGAGAAGGTCTCGTCCTCGATATTGCCGGCGCTCTCGCCATCGACCGTATAGGCAAAGTCGGCGCCGAGCTTGTTCAGATCGACCTTGTCGACGCCGCGACCGATTTCCTCGTCGGGTGTGAACAGGATCTTGATGGCGCCGTGCTTGACCTCGGGATGGCCGACCAGGAAATGCGCGGCGTCGACGATTTCGGCGAGGCCCGCTTTGTTGTCGGCGCCGAGCAAAGTGGTGCCGTCGGTGGTGATGATGTCGTTGCCGATCTGGTCGGCGAGCGCGGGGTGTTCGGCAGCACGGATGATCTGGCCGGGATCGCCCGGCAGCACGATGTCGCCGCCGCGGTAGTTGCGGACGAGCTGCGGCCTGGCATCCTTGCCCGAGCAATCGGGAGAGGTGTCCATATGCGAACAGAAGCAGATCACTGGAACGCGCTTGGTGGTGTTGGCCGGAATGGTCGCATAGACGTAGCCATGCTGATCGATGTGGGCGTCGCCGAGCCCGATCGCCTGCAACTCCGATGCGAGCAGGCGGCCGAGCTCCTTCTGCTTGTCGGTCGACGGGCAGGTCGGCGAGGCGGGATCCGACTGGGTGTCGATGACCGCGTAGCGCAGGAAGCGCTCGGTCACGGTGTGCTCGAAGGCAAGTGGTGCAGGCACGCTCGGAACCATGGCAGAGGCGTAGACGATACGCCAGGATACAACAAGAAGAGCCACTCCCGACCCATGCGGGCCGGGGTGGCGCCGTTGCGGCTGCGCCTAGACGGCTTCCTTGAGCTCCTTGGCGGCGCGGAACGCCACCTTCTTGCTCGCCTTGATATGGATCGCCTCGCCGGTCGCGGGGTTGCGGCCCATCCGGGCGGCGCGGCGGCGTACCTGCAGGATGCCGAGGCCGACGATGCGGATGCGCTCGCCCTTCTTGAGGTGCTTGGTAATCCGGTTCACCAGGTCGGTCAGAATGGCCTCGGCGCTTTTCTTGGACAATTCGTGCTGTTCCGACAGAGCTGCCGCGAGATGCTTGAGCGTGACGGTGGTCGGGGTCGCTGCTTTCTTCGCCATGTTTGGCCCTCCTCGCTGTTGTGGTGGCTTCGGAAACGCCTCTGTATCAGGCCTTAAACGATTCGGGGACTGGCTGATGGCGCTGTTCTGCCCGTAAACAGCGGGTTATTTGCATCGACATTGCGAAAACGCCCGGCTGGCCGAGGGATTCTCAACTGCCTTGACTTGGATAGGTGGTCCCTTTAAGTCCCAGCACCTGCGGGCTTTAGCGCCGCGCGGGAGTAGCTCAGTTGGTTAGAGCGCCGGCCTGTCACGCCGGAGGTCGCGGGTTCGAGCCCCGTCTCTCGCGCCATCATTTCAATGACTTAGCCGACTTCGCGGCTTTCTGAAGTGTCGAGGTCCGCAAGCCCGGCTACGTCTCATACTGGCGGACGGCGAGATTGGTCCGCACCGCACGGTCGCTGCCGCCAATGCCGGCGGCATGATGTGGCGCGAAGCGCCGCCCGGTCCTCCCGAGGCCGGCGAGGCTTGGATGATACCAGGCGAATATAGGCCGAAGCTGCGCGATGAACCCCTCTACGAAGAGATCGGGCAGGATCGATAACTTGCCCTCGCAATCAACGCCGTGAATGGTTCCGAGAAGGGCCAGTAGCTGACTCATGCGCCGCAGCGACTTGGACGTTGGTCAGTCGGAAAATGTTCTATTGGACTATCCTTGGCTCGTCCGCGGCAGCACGATCGTGAATTCGGTGAAAAGTCCGGGCTCCGTCGCGACATCGATAGTGCCGCCGTGTTGCTTTACGATGATATCGTGGCTCATCGACAGGCCAAGCCCGGTACCTTCGCCTGCGGGTTTGGTCGTGAAGAAGGGGTTGAACATCTTTTCCTTTACGTCGGAGGAAATTCCCGTGCCGTTGTCGCGAATCCGGATTTCGACGGTCTTGCCGAGATTCTTCGTGGTAGCGATCAGGGTGGGCTCAAAGGCTTCCCCTTCCACCGACTTACGCTGGGCGGTGGCGTAGAAGCCATTGGAGATCAGGTTGAGCAAGGCCCGCGTGATTTCCTGCGGGTACAATTCAACCGGACCCGCATCGGGATCGAGATTGCGCGTCAGCAGGACGTTGAAGCCCGGTCTTTCAACCCGCGCGCCGTGATAGGCAAGATTGAGGCTTTCCTCGACCAGAACGTTGATATCAGCCGAGCGATGTTCGCCGGAGCCTTCGCGCGAATGCAGCAGCATGTTCTTGACGATGGAGTCCGCCCGCTTGCCGTGCTGCACCACCTTTTCGAGGTTGGACTTTAACATCGCCGTCAGCTCACCGAGTTCATCGCGCGTCTTTTGATCGAACGAAAGAGGCGCCAGGGTCTCGTCGAGTTCGTCGATCAATTCCGTCGACAGCGATGAGAAGTTATTGACGAAGTTGAGCGGGTTCTTGATTTCGTGAGCAATGCCAGCTGTCAGCTGGCCGAGCGAGGCCAATTTCTCGGTCTGAACCAGGCGGTCCTGGGCGGTGCGGAGATGATCGAGCGAGGCTGACAGCTCCCTCGTGCGCTCTTGAACTTCCTGAAAGAGCCGTGCGTTTGAAATGGCGATCACGGCCTGATCGGCGAAGGTCTGCAGCAATTTCACATGATTGTCGCTGAAAGGGCCGGGGTCGCGCCGGGTCTGGCCGATCACCCCGGTCGGCTGGCCATCCTGCAACAGGGGCACCATCAGCATGCTACGAAAGCCTCGAAGCCGCGCGACGTCGCGCACCTGTTCGACGTCCTCGGTGTCAGGCAAGCAGTATGTCTGTCCGCGCAGCATCAGCGTGTTCCAGCTGAATGCCGACAGCGGAGCCGGGAACATCGCCTTCAGGGCGGCGTCTGCAGCCGGGTTCGCCGCCGTGAACGCCGCCAGATGCACTGTGTCGCCAATGATGGTGAACACCGAGGTGGACAATCCGTTCACGAGGTGGTTTGACCGCTCCGCGATGGCTTGAAACACGGGCTGCACGTCGTCAAGGGAACTGGCGATGACCTTGAGAATGTCGGCAGTCGCGGTCTGTTGCTCCAGCGCTTCCTGGGTTTCGTTGAACAGGCGTGTGTTCTCGATGGCAATTGCCGCCTGGTCGGCGAAGCTCTCGAGCAACCGGACGTGATGTTCGAGGAACGGGCCTGGCTCGACCCTCGTCACGGCGATCAGGCCGATGGGTGTCCGGTCGCGCAACAGCGGCACAAACAGCATGCTGCGATAGCCGCGCAATCGCGCCAGCTCGGGCATCCCGCCGGTCTCACGTTCAGTATCGACAATCTGGAATGTCTTTCCCTTGCGGACCGCATCGCCCCAACTGAAGTTCGACAGTGAAGCCGGGAACATGGCCTTGAGCGCAGCATCGGCCTCAGGGTTCGTGGATGAGAAGGCTCTTAGATGCATCACTTCGTTTTCAAGCCTGAATACCGTGGTCGAAAGGGCGCTCACCAAACGCTTCGATCGCTCCGCGATGGCGTCGAACACCGGCTGCACGTTGTCAGGCGAACCCGCAATGACCTTCAAGATATCCGCCGTTGCCGTCTGCCGCTCCAGCGCTTCGCGCGTCTCGTTGAACAGCCGTGCGTTCTGGATCGCAATGGCGGCCTGATCGGCGAAGGTCTTAAGCAGCGCCACTTCCTTGTCGGAGAAGGTGGCATCGGCGTCGCGGGCGACATGGAATGCACCAATGCCCCGGCCTTCCCATAACAAGGGCGCGACCAGCACCGAAAAACTGCCCATTTTCGAGGCGGCCATGCGAAGCGACTCCGGCGCTTCGGAATTGTTGAGGACATCGCCGAAAAAAAGAGCCTGCTGTCTCTGGAATGCGAGGGACATTGGCGTGTTGGCGAGCGGCTGCGGGAACGTGGCCTTCAGTGCGTCACCTCCTGCCCCGCGATAGGCCCCCACATGAACCTGGCCATCCTCGCCGAGCAGAAAAATCGCCATCCGCGTGAAGGCTGCCAACCGTTCGCAACTGTCCAGGATCTGACCGAACACCGGCGTGGTGTCCGCCACCGAGCTGCTGATCACTTTCAGGATTTCGGCCGTCGCGGCCTGCTGGTCCAAAGCCTCCTTAATCTCTTCAATCAACCGAGCCTTGATCTCGGTAGTTGCGGCCTGTTGCGCAGCGGACTCGGCCAGCTGGCGTTTCAGCTCGGTGATAGTCTGCTGAGTATCAGCTGCAGCATCGTACGGCGTCACCACTTACCAACCAATCCGTCTACCCTGCGCCGAGCGCCAGATGATCTTAGGACCCCCCGAAGGTCAATTGCCACTCCGAAGGTCGCGGCGCCACTTTAGCTGCTTTTGAGCAATTCCGGGAAGCGAGATCAGGCGGAAGGCCAATGCCCGGTTGGGTCATGAACGACAAAACTCAAGGTGGGCAGGTTCGCTTTCGAGGACATGGCGATCAGTTGAGCCTGACAGCCGAGCCATGATTCCAGCCTCCAGACGGAAGGGAGCCGAATCATGCGCTACGAACTCATAGACTATGAGTAGTTTGCCATTAAGCCGTGCTGCCGAACAATCCGCGCGGCGTGCCTCGAGCGAATGACCGTCATGTCCTCAACGGCATCTTCTGGGTGTTGCGCTCCGAAGCACCATGGCGCGATCTGCCAGACAGCTTCGGTCCGTACACGACCTGTTCCGGCCGACGCGACATCGCTTATTGTGACGCCCTTTAACTGGCGCGGACCAGGGACAAGAACTGCCGCCTGGTCGAGATCAGCGCTCGCTTCTCATATACTCGCTTCGTTCAGTGATGAACTTCAGCTTGACGTCGTCAGTTAGGCGTCGGTCTTGATGGAAGTAGGTCGGGGGTAACGGATGGCCGGGGGCGAACCAGGACGCAACGCTCACCGCGATCATCCCGAAGGCAAGAAGGAGCAGATCCCGCTTCATACGGTTCTCCTACATGGACAACGCCCTCATTCAACCTGAGGAAGCGCTCGTTGTCGCCTGGCGCTTATTTTCAGTCGTCTATTGGGCGTTAACTCAAGAACACGGTGAAGCGCCAATCTACGCTCCGAACCTGACGTGGACCTTACTGAGTGTTAACTTCCACCCGGAACGCCCGCGTGGGCTACGCGATCAGCTGCGGGCCCCACAAGAAGTGACCGCAGATGGTAGCTCCCGGGACGAAGCGGCGACCAATGAGGCGCTTGCGCATCTATCGCACAAGGCGCAACGTCGACACACCACTGGCTCGGCTCCGCCAGTAGGCGTCGGCGGCTGAGAGTATCGCGCTCCCGCCTGCTAAGGCCAAGGGAGCGCAGTCAGTGCCGCACCGGAAGAATTTTCTGTTCGATCAACTACCGCCGGCTATCTTGGATCGGCTACAGTCCCACCTCACTGTAGCCGAACTGCCGCAGGGCGAAGTGCTGGTCGAAACCCATGAGCGGATCCACAAGGTCTATTTCCCGCATACCGGCATCATCTCCTGCGTCGTGGAGTTGATAGGCGGCGGCGCCATCGAGACCGGCATGATCGGCAAAGACGGCGCGTTCGGGGAAAGCCGTCAAGAGTGGGATGATCCAGTACAACCGGGGCCGCATCCATATTTTGAACGTTGATCTGATCCGGCAGTCCGCATGCGAATGCCAAGATGATATCAATTCGCATTACCGGCGCATCTTCGCTTCGAACGAGGGGGCGAGGGCGCATAGCCCCGGGCTCGAGGAGGTCCAGCTCTACTCCGACATCCTGCCGGGGGAGTGCGATGATATGCGGAACCTACCGCTGCCCATGCGCAAGACCAGTCTGGCGCATCGAGCCGACGGCATCTTCGTCGCATCATTGAGCAGGGCAAAAGGGGCGGACCTGTTCGGGAAGGCTTGCGAGTTCGGACTGGACGGGCTCGTATCAACTCGCATTGAGGTTCAGGGTCGGCCTGAATTGGACGCGATCCGCTTTTCCCATTTGTGCTCGATCCATCCGAACATCCGCGACATCGGCTTCTGAAGAGAAGGCACGTCCTGTGCAACCAAGAGAAGCCCAAGGGGGAGCATCCAGAGCCCCAGTATCGGCAGGAAGCTGAAAATGCCTCCGACGATCAACAAGATGGCCAGCGGAATTCGCACCAGTTGTGACGACGGCTTCCGCAGCCAGGCGATAAAGCGAGCCGGCTTTGGCGGAAGCTTGTCTTCAAACCATGCAAAATGACGATCCAGCTCCCTTTTATTCTGCTCTGTCACGGGCCATCTCCTTGTAACCAATGTGTTCATTGGACGCGCCGCTGCAAGGCGTCAGGTTGTCGCGAGCGGGCGGGCTTGAAATCTGACGGCTGTACCGAGCGGCAAGGTGCAACTTCCCCTTCCTTCGCATTATGGTAAAACCATTTCATGGCAAAGCCGATAACACTGGTAAAACCAAAAAGAGGGCGGCCTCCGGCCGGCGGGCGTGATCCATTTGTGGGAATTCGCTTGCCCGAAGACCTTCTAGGCCGGATCGCCCGGTGGTCATCGGACAACCATGCGACCTCCAGGTCCGAGGCGGTTCGCCGCCTGGTTGAGCTCGGCCTGACCGTGAAAACGCGGCATAAGCAATCTAACCATGCGCGTGCCGAGCGGGCGAAAGAACTGGCAGGGCATGCGATCGACAAAATGGGCGACCCCGCTGCTCATCCGGCCGAACACGCGCAGCGCCGACGTCAACTCACCAAGGGCCCGGAAGAGTTTCGAGAGGTGCGGGTCGATCGGCCGAACACAAAAGGATCGCCGAAATGACTGAGGAAAGGCTCGGAGAAGATGACGTCAAAAAGTTCGATGAGAAGCTTCATAAGCTGATCAAGCGCGCGAAGAAGCAGCAGGGGATGCTCTGGCCGTCGGTTCTGTCGAAGCTTCAGCTCGCCAGGGCGGACGTCAAGGCAATGATGAAGGTCTACAACTCGGGCCCGAAGTAGTGATGGTGAAGGCAACGAAATACTTCCGCAAGCAGGCCGAAAAGGCCGAGCGGATGGCACGCGCACTGACGGATGAGGAGGCGGCGCAGAACCTGACCAACCTCGCCGAGGCTTACCGCAGCCAGGCCGATGCGCTGAAACGAACGAAACAGCTGAAGAAGAATGAGAAGAAGCTCGGCAAGAAGCCCGGCAGCGCAAAGGCACACTGACAGGCGAAGCGCCGGCGACGAACGGTCGAGAGGTTGTCTAGCACGAATGCCTACCTTGTTCCAAGCGCGGTGGCCGCTGGTCGCAGCAGATCAATCGATACCGGTTCTATGCTCCCGCAGGCGGTCCTTGTGACACATCGATTACATGGCGGTCAGCGCCCACGGTGATGACGATCGTATAATTCTTCTGGCCGCCGCCGCCCTGGTCAACTGGCGGCGCCAGGTGTAGCTGACCGCCGTACCATTCGCCCGGCATCAGCGTGTTGTCCTTGATGACGGATTGCTCGAGGACCGCCATGTTCCTCTGTCCGGTCTCGACTGTTGCTGAGATCATCGCATCATTTTGAATCGCAGCATTGTTCTGAGCGATTGCCGTAGCCGTTGGGCTATAGAACGTGCCGGTCCGACCGCTAGGCGCGGTGTAGTAGCCATGGCCGGCCTGCGAAGCGCTGTACGCATTGCCGGCCGCCACGACGCCGGTAAGAATCGCGGCCGCGACTTGTCGGTTTTTCTCCTCTTGGAGGAGCATTTCGTAGGTGACGACTTTCATCTCGTAGTCGGCGCCGCCGACATGCTGGACGACTTGAACCTGGCCCACCACGAAGTCGACTGGTTGTCGTCCGATATTGTTGATGCCGACGACAAACACGGGACGGCCATTGGCCTGCAATTGCCGGGAGGCCGGCCGAACAAGCACCAACGAGTTCTTTTGTCGTGAGACGATGGCGGGTTGTCCATCCCGCATCACAGTCTGCTGTTGAGGATTTGAAGCGTGGAAAGAAACGGTTTCGCCGGCGGTCACGCAGCCGCCAAGTGTGGCGCACAGCGCCACAATTCCCAAATTGCGCATCTATGATCTCCCCCGACCCAGCGACATCAAACCGCAACCTGCAGTCCCACACAAGGAGGATCCTGAGATAGCCCAAAATCTTACGACATCCGATGCATCGGAATTTCAAAGTGGTCTGAATTAACGCGCTTCAGCGAAGAGGACATCCAGTTGCGGTATGGCCACATAAACTGAGGTTATGGGGCATGGGGCTCTGCAACCGGTCTCTCAGACAAACGCCGCTGGGCAAGCAAGCGTGGTGGAATGGCGGTTCGATACGCGTCTGTTGTTGTGCCTGTCTCGCTCTCTCTCGCCTTAGCGGTGGGATTTACGAGAGATACGGTACGATGTGACGACGCCTCGGACGCTAACCCGACAATGCAAGCGTCGACAGCGCGGTCGAGCGTCCCGGCATTAGACGTTTGCGCGATTGTTCGTCTAACAGAACTGTCTGACGGTAGCCCCGGGAATTCTTTTCCTCATTTCTTCGCTGTGCGGTTCTGCCATTTCCGGTGCTGGCTCGCCAGCACGCCCGCGGGCAGGACGTTCGCGACAGCCGACTGGATCTTGTTCTTGAAGCCGCTGACCACGTCAGCTTGGCGTTTCATCCTGGCCTCGAAGCCGACCCTGGCAATCTCTCGTTCCTGGAATCGGTCGAGGCAACAATCAAAGCAATCTGCTGACATTGCGTGGTCGCACGCGGGGGGCGGGATGCCAGGGACCAGGCTGATTGGAAGATGCATTGGTGGCCGCGCCAGCGCAGAGGAACCAGCATCGATCGCGCGAATTGCACCGGCACGGCGGCAGAGCCGACGCTCTTGTGGAGGAGGTTCCCGGGATGGCGATAGAGGATTTCAGGGAAACCACGCCCTCATTCCTGCCGGAGGTCTTCTTTGTCGGTCAGCTGGAAGGCTGGGCCATATTCGAAAGTCTGATCGGCGGCTTGCAGCAGCGCGCGGTCATCACGGCTACCGGTCGAGTGGAAGACGAGACCGGAACCATCCTGTTCACGGAAACATATGCGTTCGACGATGGCCACAGCGATACATTGCATTGGAGGATCCGCAAGGTCGGCCCGGGCCGGTACACCGGATCCGAAAATCGTCTCGAAGGCGAAGCCGTGGGTGAACAGGCCGGCTGCGCCTTTCACTGGCGCTATAGCCGCGATACTCCGCAGGCAGACGGCTCGACCACGAAGCTGAATTTCGACGACTGGTTCTATGCCATCGACGAGCGCGCCTGCATGGTCCGTGGAAGCGCCGGGCGTGCAGGCATCCCCTTTGGTACGGCGCATGTGACCTACTGCCGGCGCTAGCCGAACCAAACCGGGGAACGGTCGATGGAGCTGGCTTTGCACACGGCCGGGATCGTCTGGCGTCCGAAACGCGAACATTCCGCGAAAGGGGTGTTCACCCAGCGGAACACCCTTCGGTTGCCTGAGTCGGCCACCAGACAAACATTCTTTCTCGGCCCGGTGTTAACCTTGCAGGTCGCCGCTTGGCTCCGCGGTGTCGGCGGCGGGACCGAACGGTCGGAGTCAGTGCCGTCCAGTACGCCCAATATGATGGCGCGGCCACTGCGGACTGGTTTACCGCAACCACGATATCCGGCCGATCCAGCCCATGTGCCGGTTAGGAACGGGTGCCCGACGTCCGTGTTGGCCCGGTGATCGCGCCGCTCCTCCCCCAGACCCCGCGCGATCTGGGCGCGGTCGGCAGTCTCACTCCGGTGGGTGCCGGCCGCGATCCCGGCGCATTGAGCTCGGCCCAGCCGGCAACTGGATGAGCGGCCGCTACCGGCAACGGCAGGGATGCACGGCTCCTATCTCTCGGAAGCAAACGCGAGTCGTGACGATGAATATCCGCGTTCACTGATCGAGCGCTTCGATGGCAATCCGGATTCGCAGGAGCTTCGCCATCCAGCCGTACGATTTCGGCAAGGTTGGATCACAGCATGACCTGGCATCGGTTCCTGAGTTCACATTTATGCACAGCTGCGCGCTGCGTCGGCCGCGCGTGGTCTCGCCGTGCAGTGGTTCTCGGGAAATGCCTGTGCCCAGGTGATCACTAGCGTCGAATATCCCATCAGCCTGACAGGAAACGGCCCCGCCTCGCGCGACAGTGAAGAGGCGAGGACGGGGCCGCACGGCGGTGTGAGCTGGGGGCAATGCCGCCGCATGCAAACTACGGCCCCGCATCGCCTTCGTTTCATTACTTATCGGCAACGAGAAATGTAAGCCGTCACTTCGGCAGCGGCGTTGAGCCGCTGTTAGGAACGAACCCTCGCCGGGACAATTGCTTGTTCTCGTCAAATTTAAAAAAGGAAACGACATGAAGAAGCTTCCAACGATCGCCCTGGCGATGTTCTTTGCCATGGGTTCGACAATGGCGTTCGCGCAGGGCGCGGGCGGCGGTGGCGCGGGTGGCGGAGGTGCGGGCGGAGCCGGAGCCGGCGCTGGCGGCGGCCAAGGGCCGGCTACGCCAAGCGCTCAAGGTGCATCCAGTTCAGAGATGGGTAGCGCATCTGGGACGACCACCGACATGGGCCGGCCGAACCGCATGGACCGGCCAATGGCAAGTCCATCAGGTGGAATGGCAGCTCCGTCCGGTGGGTCCAGCCAGGGAAACGTCGGTCCCGGCACGGACAACAACAACCACACGCGTTGATATCTCAGTCGCGCAGCCACAAGGAGTCCCGGCCGCCCAGGCTGCCGGGGCTTCGCTTTCAGCCTCGGCCCCGAACAGTCCGCGAAAGAGCGGATTCGGCGCGTCAGTCGTTGCCCTTGCAGATGAGGCGGTGGTCGACGGCAAACACCAGCAAGCCCCGGATTCGGGGCTTCTTCGACGCCAGAAAAAAAGCCGTCCGATCCGTGGACGGCTCGTCGGGTTGCTATTTGGACCGCTTTTTTACGATGGCCGGCCAATGGACCTTCTCGTCAATTCGCTCCGACCATTGCTCCTGCTTCCCCAACTCGTCCAGCACCCGGACGAAATCCGCACCGGCCACCAGGCCCGTTCTGCGGGCCAGGTGCTGGGCATTCTCCGGGTGTCCCGAATACGGGAGGGGACCTGCAATCAGGACCCCATCCCGATAGGCTTCGACGACAGTCTTCAACATCGCGTGGTGTGTGGACATTTCGCTACCTCCCTTGATCGCTGGTGAGATCGCGCAGGTGATCGTTGACCTCGGATATTATCGTTGAGACGAAATTTTCTTTTCCTTGGGACGGTGCACCGAAATAGAACCAGCAATATGCTCTTGATCTGGCCTGGCCGGCTATTCCCGAGCCAAAGTCCGATCTGCGCGAACTCGGCGGAGTATATCACAACCCGCCTCGCCAAGTTCGGTTTTCGCAGCTTTTTTAATCGTGACTGGCGTGCCGGGTTGGATCGCTTGTCAATCGAAACGATGTCGCAGATGGGATGGCCGCCGCGACCAGCCGGACCGCTAGATCGAGCGAATGTCTTCGGTGCGGTCGGGTTGATCAATCGGCGCCAGCGAGGGGGAACTCTCTTGAGCCGGCTGAGTGGATTTTGCTCTTTCCTTCATGAACGTCATCGCCACCAGCACGATGAGCCACAAACCCGTGACTACCGCTACCAGCTGAAGAAGGAACGTTGTCATGGGCTCGATTCCCAGCCTGCGTGCAGCCTGCACCAACGGTGTGGCCCGTCTGCCCTTCTAGCACATGCAGGTTGAGGCCAACCCGCAAATTGTGGGCCAGGCGAACCTGAACTGGGCAAGCCCGCGGGTCCTGATTCAAGTGGCCACGCTACGTTTTTAGCGGTCAGAATCCGAATGCGTAGATGCGATCGTCCGCGCCGACATAGAGGCGGTCCTGTGTCGCGATCAAAGTCTGCAAATGTCTAAGACCTTGCAACGGCTCGCTGGTGAAGATCGGCTCACCGGTATCGCCGCGGAAAGCGTGCAGTCGATTGTCGTCTTCCGCGCCAAGTGCCCACACAATCGGATTGGAGCGTCCGTCCGTCGTCGTCACGATCGGGGAACCTCGGCCGTCAAGTGCCCCACACCAGGCGGTGCTCATCGCAGGTCGCTTGCCCCGGGTGATTTTGAGCACGGTGAGGCCATGATTGTCGCCCGGTCCGGGGCAATGCGCTCCCGGTACCTGAAGCGCAACGAAAACGTCCTCGCCGACGGGATAGGCGACGGGCGAGGTGATGATTCTGATCTTGGACACGGTATCAGCGGCAAGCTGGCCGCCAATGCCGCCAAGATGCTTTGGATCGAGCAGATAGGCCTTGCGGTCTTTCCCGAGGGCCAGCATCAGGCTCGGGGCGTCCGCTGTGTCCCGTGCTCCCAACGGAAGTGGATTGCTGCCGCCGAGGTCCTGATCCGCGGCATCGAGCGCCTTCCAGTCTGCCGGCGCGAAATAGTCCTGCCCGTCTGGCGCGCGCTGCAGATCTCTGCCGACACGGAACACGGCTTCGCCATCGCTCCAGCTGTTGGCGCCGAATGTATTGCCGGTCGCGAAGAAAAGCTGATCGGCTTCGACGCTCAGTCCGCCGGGCGCCCAGATGCCACCGCCGCGGGCGCGGGTCTCAAAGCTGACGATCCTGCCGGGGTCGCGGCGAGGCAATCCAATGACCCAGCCATGGTAGTCGCCGCAATCGCCAAAATGTCCGCCATAGGCCACATAGACGATGTCGTGAAGCAAGGTCAGCGCCGAGCGCTGGTTCTGGACGCGGGGATCGAACTGGCGTCCCGCCTTTTGCAGGGCGTTGGCGATGTCGACCGGCCAGCCGGGCAGGACAGTCCCGTCCTTGAGAGAGTCCGAAGACCTCGTGACGGGGACCGTTGGCCCGCTCGACGGCGGCGTCGAAATAGACGGCCTGGTTGGCCGGATCGATCACGGGTGTGCCGGTGATCCCGAGCGGATCGATATTGCCGCAGGGTAGCGCCGACCGCCGGACCGGCGCACCGACCATTCGCCGCCACAATTCCTTGCCGGTCGCCGCGTCAAATCCCTGCACGACGTTGTCTTCACTGGCCGTAACCAGCACCGCGGAGGTTGAGCCGGCAGGACGCCAATAGAGCGGCTGAGCATAGAGGTGGCCGGCCACCCGGGCGTCGAAGCCGCGGTCGGCATGTACCGAACTGACCTTGTCCCATGACAGCGCCGGAATGACGAAGTTGCCCCTTCGACTGTTGTCGCCATGATAGGTCACGACCGAATAATCTTCGGCAATCGCGGGAACCGGAAAGATTGCGAACGCAACGGCTCCGGCGATCAACACGGCAGATGCTTTCATCGAATCGACGCCTCTGATCCCACCGCGCCTAAACGACCGACGCGGGCAGCTGTTCCAGATTGCGGACGCCGCAGTGTCGCTGCGAGCCCATGGTGCTGCGGATGGCACCGAAGCCGGATATCTGATCTGCGACGATTATCTTTGCAGATCACCTTCTTATATGCCAACAGCCGGCATGAACACTTCACCGTGTGGTGCCGGACCGACGCGCACCGCCCCGCCTGCCGAACATCCTCAACTCCATGGCGGCAACGATCTCCTGCGATCATGAGACGTGTTTTCCGATCGTTGCGGAGCTTCAACTACCGAGTCTGGGCGGCCGGCGCGCTGGTATCCAATATCGGCACGTGGATGCAGCGTGCCGCCCAGGATTGGCTGGTTCTCACCCAGCTCACGCAGCACAGCGCGTCTGCCGTGGGCATGGTGATGGCGCTGCAGTTCGGACCGCAACTGCTGCTGATGCCGTGGTCCGGCTATGCCGCCGATCATTTCAACCAGCGCAAGCTTCTGATCGCCACCCAGGCCACGATGGGTGCGCTGGCGCTCATGCTCGGCGTACTCACGGTCACCGGACTGGTGCAGCTCTGGCATGTCTACGTGTTCGCCTTCCTGTTCGGCTGCAGCGCAGCGCTCGACGCGCCCGCACGTCAGACGTTCGTGGCGGAGCTGGTGGGCGAGGCAGATCTGTCCAACGCGATCGCGCTGAATTCCACCTCGTTCAATGCCGCACGCATGATCGGACCCGCGGTCGCCGGCCTTGTGATCGCCTCCGTCGGTACCGGCTGGGCCTTCCTGTTCAATGGTGCGTCGTTCATGGCGGTGCTGACGTCGCTGTCCTTGCTGCGCCCGTCCGAACTTCGCCCCAATGCGCGCGCCCAGCACACCAAGGGTGGCGTGCTGCAGGGGTTTCACTATGTCAGATCGCGATCCGATCTCCGCGCGACCTTGATCATGCTGTTCCTGATCGGCACCTTCGGAACTCAACTTTCCGATCTTCATATCGACCATGGCCGTCGGTGCCTTCCATACCGATGCGCGCGGTTTCGGCCTGCTGTCTTCGATGATGGCAATCGGGACGATTTCCGGTGCGCTGCTTGCAGCGAGCCGCGAGCAGCCGCGCTTCATCTCGCTGCTTTCGGGCTCTGCGATCTTCGGGCTCGGCTGCACGCTGGCCGCCTTGGCGCCGAGCTATTGGCTGTTCGCCGCCGCGCTCGTCGTGATCGGCGTCGCCGCATTGACCGTCACCAATACCTCGAACGCCCTGATGCAGCTCTCGACGGAGCCGGCGATGCGGGGCCGGGTGATGGCGCTGCGGCTCGGCGTCGTGCTGGGCGGCACGCCGATTGGCGCGCCGATCGTCGGTTGGGTCGCCGACCGCTTTGGCCCGCGCTGGGCACTCGGCGTCGGTGCGGCCGCGGGGTTTGCGGCCGCGATCGTTGCCATGGTCGTGCTGGCCCGGTCGGGAGACCGGTCCGAGCATGGCGATCGCCGCGGTCGAGGCGGCAGGCTCGATCTCCCGCAGCAGCCCTGATTTTCCGCTTGCGCCGGCAGCGGGCCGCGAGAACAATGGAGCCGCCTGTCGGGATCGGTTGGGTGCAGGAGAAACCGAAATGAACGAGATCGATTTCGAGTCCAGTCTCAAAACCGACGGGTTCACGGAAATTGCAACCCAGGATCTGCAGCCGCGAGCTCCCCGCGGGGAACATGGCCATCCCTTTGCGGTTCGTGGCCTCGTGCTCTCTGGCGCCTTCATCGTCACCCAGGACGGCGAACGCAAGGTATATGGTCCGGGCCAGATTTTCGACGTCGCGGAGGGACATCCGCACGACGAGTCGATCGGCCCGCAAGGTGCGCGTGTCGTCATCGGCCGCAAATATCCGGTCACGTGAAGGCCGGCCGGGGTGACGTTTCAGGCCGCTTGACGTGAGCTGCGCGGCGGCTCGATCAGCCGCGAAAGCGTCCTGATTGTGGCGGGCCAAAGGCTGAACCGCATCGTTTTTCGAGCGGTGGGCGAGATGCAGAGATACTCGCGACTTCCGTTCAACGGCTTAACGCCGCGTTAAATCCTGTGGGCCACCAGATTGTCGCCGCTGTGGGGGCAGCAGTTCGGGGACCCGATGAACTACCAAGCTTTCACCGACGAAGCGCTTCTGATGATGCATTACGGCACCCGCGGCGCCCTGGCCGTGGATGATGAACTGACCAGGCTCGGTGCGGAATGCCGGTTCCGCGTTCGCGAGAATTCCGACTGGAAGCAGCACGCCGAGGATCTGGAAGCGGAGATGAGACGGCGTGGAATGAACTTCCAGGCCATCGACTGGATTGCCATCCCGGAGGGCCCGGGCGGGGGGGAAGGCCCCACGCTGCAGCCCGCGGCACCCTCGTCGGAGCGTGCTGGCGACGGGCCGACGGCGGAGATCGAAGATGGCGACGCGCGCCTGAAGCGGCGGATCGCAGCCATCCTCAAGATGTCCTGATCGCCATCAGCGCCTGATCACGCCGGCACCGGCGCGGTCCGCAGCTTCGGAAACGGGCGGAAGCTCCAGGCCATCAGGAACGCTCCGAGACCCATGCCCCATGCGCCGACATAGAGCCACGCATAGCTCGCGAAGGTGTCATAGATCAGGCCGCCGGCAACCGGTCCCGTGGCCATCCCGAGGCTGCCGGCCATCGCTGTTCCGCCAATGACGGTGCCCATGATCTTCAACGGGAAGTTTTCCCTCGCCAGCACCGAATAGAGCGGCATCACGCCGGCATAGATGAAGCCGAACACGGCGGCGACCGCATAGAACGCCGCAAGCTCGCGCACGAAGACGTAGGCGAGCGCGCCGAACGCCTGGGCCAGCAGCCCCAGCACCAGAACGCGCTTGGCGCCGAAGCGGTCGCCGAGCAGCCCGAAGGCGATGCGTCCACCTAATCCGGCGAGCCCTTCCACGCTGTAAATCGAAACCGCGGCGAGCATCGGAATGCCGCAACTGATGGCATAGCTCACGGTGTGGATGATCGGACCGGAGTGCGTGGCGCAGCAGAAGAAATTGGTGGCGAGCAGGATGATGAATTGCGGCGAGCGCAGCGCCTCCGCGCGCGACATCTCCGGTTGCGGCCCGGCCCCGCCGGATCCGGCGGCCTGGCCGGCGAGCGCGGGCGGCCGGCGCACCAGCAAGGCGGTCGGGATCATGATCACCGCGATGACGACGGCAAGGATCCGCATTGTCATCCGCCAGTCGTGGCTGGTGACGAGCCAGGCCACCAGCGGCGACATGGTCAAAGGTGCCATCCCCATGCCGGCCGACACCAGCGACACGGCCAGGCTGCGGCGGGTCTCGAACCAGCCGGTGACGCAGGCAATCATGGGTGCGAAGATCGCGGCCGTCGCGGCGCCCACCATGAGGCCAAACAGCAGCTGAAACTCGATCAACGAGGTCGCGCGGCTCGCAAGCGCGAGGCTGACCGCGATGACGATCGAGCCAGTCAGCACCACCGGGCGCGGCCCGATCCGGTCCGACAGGGTCCCCCAGGCGATGCTGCCGAAGGCCATGGCCACAAAGCCGATGGTCATGGCGCTGGACACGCCGGCGACCGACCAGCCGGTGTCCCGTGTGAGGGGCTGCAGCAATACCGGCAGCGAAAACATGCCGCCGATGGCCACGCAGCCCAAAAGGCCGCCAGCTCCGACAATGACCCAGCGATATCCAGGATTGGTCATTCCATGACTCCGTTCCAGCTCCCGCGACAAGGACGAAGGACAGGCGCCGAAAGCGACATTCCGACCTCGCACGCGCCTCACTTGTTTGTGAGCCTGCCGCGCGGCGGAGGGCTACCGTCAGGCGACCGCGTTCAGTCCGGTTTTATCGCGCTGATGGTGACATAATATCCGTCGGGATCCCGAAGCGAAAACTCTGACGTTCCTGTGTTGGGATTCACATGCGGGCTCCTCTTCGAGCCTGTCGACGAGGGTGCGTGCGCAGGACAGGGCGAGGTCGGGGTTGTCGACGCGGAAGAAAAGCAGCAGGCCGTTGCCGGGGCGCCCGTCATTGGGACTTGTCAGGGACGGATGCTCATGGGTGCCCCAGCTGTGCAGACAGAGCAGAACCGTTCCATCGGTATCGACGATCTGTCCGAAATAGTCGTGGGCCGGCCTGGTTTCCGGCAGGCCAAGCAGCGACGCGTACCACCGGTAGCTCCGGGGCACGTCAGCTACCCCGATGATGGTCCAAACTCGCTTCACGGGCTTTTTCGCGGCACCCTGTCCCCGAGCAAGGTATACGCGCATTTATCGGCGCGCCAGTCGCTTGAAAACACGAACGGCCGCCCGCAGGCGGCCGCTTCATCCGGCGAAATTCCCGAATGGCGTCAGCGGACCATGACCGTGTCTGAACTGGTGACGGCGATCGGCTTGCCGGCCTTTATGACATGGGTGGCCTGCGCGTAATCGGTGGTGTTGCGGGCCGAGAGCCCGAAGCCGGCCAGGGCAAAGCCCGCCACCAGGGCGACCGCCACGATCTTCAGGTGGGTCGCACGGTCGGCCGAGTGAATCGAGTGGTTCATGGAAGCCTCCTGGCGTCTGCGGGCGCCGCTTTGTTGCCGGTACGGTTATTCCGCCTCGGTTTCAGGACGGTTTCATCGGTTCCGCAAAATGGTTTCGTGCGCTGGTTTTGCCCGGGAAAATCGCGACGCTTCCGATCCCTGGCGCAGCGTGCAGCCCTCGCGAATGGGAAAGGCCGATGCGGGCGAGGGCGGCGATGTCCATTGGAACAACCGATCGCGCCCAACGTCCTGCCCATGTGCTGTCCGAGGTCAACCGCCGGCGGATTCCGCCGTCCGGCGTCGGAGCGCCGGCATCGGCACCCGCGCTCGATCAGCCCGGTCGAGGTGAGGAGCGGCGCAGCTCCGAAATCGCTTGGCTTGCGCGGCTTGTTGCGCTGCGCTAAGCCTCCGAGCCGTTCCCGGAAACGAATCTGCCGAGCCAGCAACGGCAGGAAAAGGTCTCGCCGATGACCGGAATCTTGCAGAATTATCTTCCACTTGCGGTGTTTATCGGAGTGGCGGCCTTCATCGGCCTGGTGCTGTTGATCGCCCCGTTCGTGGTCGCGTTCCAGCAACCGGATCCGGAAAAGCTCTCCGCTTATGAATGCGGGTTCAACGCTTTCGACGACGCCCGCATGAAGTTCGACGTCCGGTTCTATCTGGTTGCGATTCTCTTCATCATCTTCGACCTTGAAGTGGCGTTCCTGTTTCCCTGGGCGGTGACGTTCGGAAAGCTCGGCGCGACCGGTTTCTGGTCGATGATCGTTTTCCTGACGGTCCTCACCGTCGGCTTTGCCTATGAGTGGAAGAAAGGCGCGCTCGAATGGGATTGAGCCCCGCGTCCAGTGCAAGCCCGCGACGACCCGCCGAGCCGGCCCGGATTCTCGATCCGGCTACCGGCCGGCCGGTGGCTGCCGCCGATCCCTATTTTCGCGAGGTCAATCACGAACTGTCGGACAAGGGTTTCTTCGTTGCCGCCGCTGACGACCTCATCACCTGGGCCCGCACCGGCTCACTGATGTGGATGACCTTCGGTCTCGCCTGCTGTGCGGTCGAGATGATGCAGGTCTCGATGCCGCGTTACGATGTCGAGCGCTTCGGCTTCGCACCGCGGGCCTCGCCGCGGCAGTCCGACGTTATGATCGTGGCGGGTACGCTGACCAACAAGATGGCGCCGGCCCTGCGCAAGGTCTACGATCAGATGCCGGAACCGCGCTACGTGATCTCGATGGGGTCATGCGCCAATGGTGGCGGCTACTATCATTATTCATATTCCGTGGTGCGCGGCTGCGACCGCATCGTGCCGATCGACGTCTACGTGCCGGGGTGCCCGCCCACGGCGGAGGCGCTGCTGTACGGCATCCTGTTGCTGCAGAAGAAGATCCGGCGCACCGGGACTATCGAACGCTGAAGGCTCTTGCAATGGACGACGGCAGGCTCGACGCCCTTGGGCAGACGATCGTTGGTGCGCTGGCCGGTGCCGCCACCGGACATTCGATCGCTTTCGGCCAGCTCACGGTCAACGTTGAGATCGAGCGCATCGTCGAAATCGTCAAGTTCCTGCGCGACGATGCCGGCTGCCGCTTCGTCAGCTTCACCGACGTCACCGCGGTCGACTATCCCGGGCGCGAGAAGCGCTTCGACGTGATCTATCACCTGCTGTCGCCGACGCTGAATGCCCGCATCCGGCTGCGCGGGGAGGCCGGCGAAACCACCCAGGTGCCCTCGATCATCGAGGTGTTCCCCGGCGCCGACTGGTTCGAGCGCGAATGCTACGACCTCTATGGCGTGATCTTCACGGGCCATCCCGACATGCGGCGGCTGCTGACCGATTACGGCTTCGATGGCCATCCGCTGCGCAAGGATTTTCCGCTCACCGGATTTGTCGAGGTTCGCTACGACGATCAGGAAAAGCGCGTGGTCTACGAGCCGGTCCGGCTCAACCAGGAATTCCGTAATTTCGATTTCCTGTCGCCGTGGGAAGGCGCGGACTATCCGATCCTGCCGGGTGACGAGAAGCGGACGCCGCCTCATGAATGAGCAGAACCTCCGCAACTTCACCATCAATTTCGGACCGCAGCATCCGGCGGCGCACGGCGTGCTGCGCCTGGTGCTGGAGCTCGACGGCGAGGTGGTGGCGCGGGTCGATCCGCATATCGGCCTGTTGCACCGCGGCACCGAGAAGCTGATCGAGCACAAGACCTATCTGCAGGCGATCCCGTATTTCGACCGGCTCGACTATGTCGCGCCGATGAACCAGGAGCACGCCTTCTGCCTGGCGGCGGAGCGGCTACTCGGCATCGCCGTGCCGCGCCGCGGCCAGCTGATCCGGGTGCTGTATTGCGAGATCGGCCGCATCCTCTCGCATCTTCTCAACGTCACCACCCAGGCAATGGACGTCGGTGCACTGACCCCGCCGCTGTGGGGGTTCGAAGAGCGCGAGAAGCTGATGGTGTTCTACGAGCGGGCCTCCGGTTCGCGGATGCACGCGGCGTTCTTCCGGATCGGCGGCGTGCACCAGGACCTGCCGCCCAAGCTGATCGACGATATCGATACCTGGTGCGAACCGTTTCTCGGCGTGGTGGCCGATCTCGAGCGACTATTGACCGGCAACCGCATCTTCAAGCAGCGCAATGTCGACATCGGCGTGGTGACGCTGAAGCAGGCCTGGGAATGGGGCTTTTCCGGCGTCATGGTGCGCGGTTCCGGCGCGGCCTGGGATCTGCGCAAGGCGCAGCCCTATGAGTGCTATGCCGAGATGGATTTCGATATTCCGATCGGCAAGAATGGCGACTGCTACGACCGCTATTGCATTCGCATGGAGGAGATGCGGCAGTCGGTGCGCATCATGAAGCAGTGCATCGCGAAACTGCGTGCGCCGGACGGGCAGGGACCGGTCGCCATCGAAGACCACAAGATCTTCCCGCCGCGCCGGGCCGTGATGAAGCGCTCGATGGAGGCGCTGATCCATCACTTCAAGCTCTATACCGAGGGCTTCCATGTGCCCGCGGGCGAAGTCTATGCCGCGGTCGAGGCGCCGAAGGGCGAATTCGGCGTCTACCTGGTCGCCGACGGCAGCAACAAGCCCTACAAGTGCAAGATCCGCGCGCCGGGCTTTGCGCATCTGCAGGCGATGGATTTCATCTGCAGGGGCCATCTCTTGGCCGACGTTTCCGCCATCCTGGGCTCGCTCGACATCGTGTTCGGAGAGGTCGACCGGTGACGGCGCAGGCGCCCATCCAATTCGACCGGAGCTCGGGGGTCCTGCAGGGAGCCAACCTATGGGAGCGGACGGCGGCCCTGGCGCTGGCGACCGGGTCGAAAATATCCTCGCACTTCTCGCATCGGGGCTATATCGGCTGCGCCAATCTGCTGCGCCGGACGCTGCCCGAGCGCAACATCGCCATCAAGCTCAACCCGGACGCGACCTTCGAATTTCCCTACGGCGACGGCTACTGGAGCAAGCTGCTCAATCGTTCCTACCACTATGAGGACGAGCTCGAGCTGCTGTTTCGCCACTCGGCCGCCGTCGATTTCACCCTGATCGATTGCGGCGCCAATTACGGCTACTGGTCCGTGCTGGTCTCGAGCGCGCCGCTCGGCGCGCACAAGGCGATCGCGATCGAGCCCTCGTCGCAGAACTTCGCCAAGCTGAAGAACAATGCCGAAATCAACGGCAACCGGTTCGAGCTGATGAAATGCGCGATCGGCGCGGCGCGGGGAACGGCGCGGCTGTCCGGCACCAAGCACGAGGCATTCAGCATTGCCGGCGATCCGGCCGGCGGCGGCGAGGAAGTGCCGGTCATCGCGCTCGACGATCTGCTCGACGACGGCAGGATAGCCGCCGGCGGCCAGTTCCTGGTCAAGCTCGATGTCGAGGGAGTCGAAATCGAGGCCATCAAGGGCGGCACGCGGCTGCTGCGGGGCGACAGCATGATCTTATGCGAAGAGCATGGCAACGACCGCCGCCACACCGTGTCGCGCTATATCCTCGAGCAGACGCCGTTGAAGCTGATCGTCTACGATCCCGCAAGTCGCCGGCTCGAGATCGTCACCGAGCTTTCGATTCTCGACCGCATCAAGGTTTCGTCCAACGTTGGCTACAACGTTTTCGCCACGGCCAGCGCATTCTGGCTCGACCGGGTCAAATCCCTGAACGCCGAACCGGCACGCCGCGCGCCATGAGAGATTGAGAGATGTCCGTTCGCCGCCTCGCTCCCAAGGAAGTACAGCCCGCCAGCTTCGCGTTCACCGCGGAAAATCTGGCCTGGGCGACGCGAGAGATCGCCAAATATCCGGAAGGACGGCAGGCTTCGGCGGCGATCGCGATCCTGTGGCGGGCGCAGGAGCAGCAGGGCGGCTGGATATCGGAGGCGGCGATCCGCGCGGTCGCCGACCTACTGCGGATGCCCTATATCCGGATGTTGGAGATCGCGACCTTCTACACCATGTTCCAGCTGCAGCCGGTGGGCCGGAAGGCCCATGTCCAGGTCTGCGGCACCACGCCGTGCCGGTTGCGCGGCGCCGGCGACCTGATCGAGGTCTGTCAAAGCCGCATCCACCACGATCCGTTCCAGCTGTCGAAGGACGGCAATTTCAGCTGGGAGGAGGTCGAGTGTCTGGGCGCCTGCGTCAATGCGCCGATGGTTTTGATCTGGAAGGATACCTACGAGGACCTGACCAAGGAGAGCTTCGGCAACGTGTTGGACGGCTTCGCTTCCGGCAAGCCGGTGAAGCCGGGTTCGCAGACCGGCCGCCAGTTCTCGGCGCCGGTGGGTGGACCGACCACGCTGAAGGAAACCACATGATGCAGGCGCGCGCACCGTCCACTTGCCGATCCACGAAAGCTTCACGTCATGCTTGACGACAAGGACCGCATCTTCCGCAATCTCTACGGCCTGCACGATTGGAGCCTCGAGGGCGCGCGCCGCCGCGGCGCGTGGGACGGCACCAAGGCAATCATCGACAAGGGCCGCGATTGGATCATCAACGAAATGAAGGCTTCGGGCCTGCGCGGCCGAGGCGGTGCGGGATTCCCGACCGGGCTCAAATGGTCGTTCATGCCGAAGGAATCCAGCGATGGTCGGCCGAGCTATCTCGTGGTCAATGCCGATGAGTCCGAGCCGGGCACCTGCAAGGATCGCGAGATCATGCGGCACGATCCGCATCTCTTGGTCGAGGGTTGCCTGCTGGCAAGCTTCGCGATGGGCGCGCATGCCTGCTACGTCTATGTGCGGGGCGAATTCATCCGGGAGCGCGAGCATCTGCAGGCCGCGGTCGATCAGGCCTACGAGGCGAAGCTGATCGGAAAGGACAACGTGAATGGCTGGCCGTTCGATCTGTACGTGACGCACGGTGCCGGCGCCTATATCTGCGGCGAGGAAACCGCGTTGCTGGAAAGCCTCGAAGGCAAGAAGGGCCAGCCGCGGCTGAAGCCGCCATTTCCCGCCAATGTCGGCCTCTATGGCTGTCCGACCACGGTCAACAATGTCGAGTCGATCGCGGTCGCACCGGACATCCTGCGGCGCGGCGCGGCGTGGTTTGCCGGAATCGGCCGGCCCAACAATGTCGGCACCAAGCTGTTCTGCGTCTCCGGCCATGTCGAACGGCCCTGCAATGTCGAAGAGGCGATGGGCATCCCGTTTCGCGAACTGATCGAGCGGCATTGCGGCGGGATCCGCGGCGGCTGGGACAATCTCAAGGCGGTGATCCCCGGCGGTTCGTCGGTGCGCATGGTGCCGGCCGATCAGATCATCGATACCCCGATGGATTTCGACAGCCTGGGCAAGCTGCGCTCCGGGCTCGGCACTGCCGCCGTGATCGTGATGGACAAGTCGACCGACCTGATCCAGGCGATCGCGCGCATCTCCTATTTCTACAAGCACGAGAGCTGCGGCCAGTGCACGCCCTGCCGCGAGGGCACGGGATGGATGTGGCGGGTGCTGACCCGCATGGCCGAGGGTCGCGCCCACAAGCGCGAAATCGACATGCTGCTCGAGGTAACGAAGCAGGTCGAGGGTCACACCATCTGCGCGCTCGGCGACGCGGCCGCCTGGCCGATCCAGGGCCTGATCGTGCATTTCCGCCACGAGATCGAGCAGCGCATCGACGCCTATTCGCACAAGGCCGATATCGACGATGTCGGAATTCTCGATCCCGATCACATGGTCGCGGCGGAGTAGGATCGATGTCGCAACCGGGCGTTCTCTGGTCGCACAAATACGGCACGCTGGCGCAGATGGCGCAGGCCGCGGTGGCGCTGCTCGGATTCGTGGCGATCCTGTTCCAGATCAACGAACTGCGGTGGAGCACGCGCGCGGCGAGCGCGCGGGAGGCGTTTCTCGGCTATACCGATCTGGCGTTCCGGAACCCGAGATTTTCGCAGCCCGACTACGATGCGATCAAGGTTGGTGGCCGCGACGAAAGGGTTCAATATGAGAGCTTCGTGTCCTATTTCCTCTATGCCTGCGAGGAAACCACTGCGGCGTTCGCCGGCCGCCCGGAATGGCAGGCCTCCTGCGACTACGATTTGAGGCCGCATCTGCCGTTTCTGTGCGAGAAGAACCGGGCCGAACCGGCCTATCTCGCCACCTACAGCGCCGATACCCAGCGATGGGTGAAGGCCTCCATGACGTCCGCCAGCGTCACGCCGCCCGACTGCAAGCTCGGAAAGACCTGAGACCGCAATGACCAAACTCATCATCGATGGCAAAGAGATCGATGTTCCCGCCGAGTACACGCTGCTGCAGGCATGCGAGGCGGCGGGCGCCGAGATCCCGCGTTTTTGCTACCATGAGCGGCTGTCCATCGCCGGCAATTGCCGGATGTGCCTGGTCGAGGTGAAGGGCGGTCCGAAGCCGGTCGCAAGCTGCGCCTGGGGAGTACGCGATTGCCGTCCCGGGCCAAAGGGCGAGCCGCCGGAAATCTCCACCCGCTCGCCGATGGTGAAGAAGGCGCGCGAGGGCGTGATGGAGTTCCTGCTGATCAATCACCCGCTGGATTGCCCGATCTGCGATCAGGGCGGCGAATGCGACCTGCAGGATCAGGCCATGGGCTATGGCGTCGATACCAGCCGCTTTGCCGAAAACAAGCGCGCGGTCGAAGACAAGTATCTCGGCGCGCTGGTGAAGACCTCGATGAACCGCTGCATCCAGTGCACCCGCTGCGTGCGCTTCTCGGCCGAAGTCTGCGGCGCGCCGGAAATGGGGGCCACCGGCCGCGGCGAGGACATGGAGATCACCACCTATCTCGAACATGCGCTGACCTCGGAGCTGCAGGGCAACCTCGTCGACATCTGCCCGGTGGGGGCGTTGACCTCGAAGCCGTATGCGTTCGCGGCACGCCCCTGGGAGCTCGGCAAGACCCAGTCGATCGACGTCATGGACGGGGTCGGTTCGGCGATCCGGATCGACACCCGCGGCCGCGAGGTGATGCGGATCCTGCCGCGCGTCAACGAGGCCGTGAACGAGGAGTGGATCTCCGACAAGACCCGCCACGTGGTCGATGGCCTGCGCACCCAGCGGCTCGATCGGCCCTATGTGAGAGAAGGCGGCCAGCTCCGCGCGGCGAGCTGGGCGCAGGCGTTCGGCGCGATTGCGGCAAGGCTCGGCCGGCTCGACGGCAAGCGCATCGGCGCCATCGCTGGCGATCTTGCCGCGGTCGAGGACATGTTTGCACTCAAGGAAATGCTGGCGAGCTGTGGCTCGGTCAACCTGGCCACCCAGCGCGGCGACGGCTTCAATGCCGCGGCGGGCCGCGCCGGCTACATCTTCAACCCGACCATCGCCGGCATCGATCAGGCCGATGCATTGCTGATCGTCGGCGCCAATCCGCGCAAGGAGGCCGCCGTCCTCAATGCACGGATCCGAAAGCGCTGGCGCAGCGGGCAATTGAAGGTCGGCGTGATCGGCGCCAAGGCCGATTTCACCTATGTGCATGACTACCTTGGCGCCGGCACGGACGCGCTGACCGCACTGGCGGGCGGCAAGCACGCTTTCGCTGACGTTTTGAAGGGCGCCAAGAACCCGATGGTCCTGGTCGGCGCCGGCGTCGCCGCGCGGCATGACGGCGCCACCGTGTTGGCCCGGGCGGCCAAGCTCGCCATGGATTTCGGGGCAGTCAAGGACGGCTGGAACGGCTTTGCCGTGCTGCATGACACGGCGTCCCAGGTCGGCGCGCTCGATATCGGTTTTTCGCCGTCCGCAGGCGGCCTCAACGCCGCCGAGATGACCACGTTCGGAACCCTGGACGTGCTGTTCTTGCTCGGGGCCGACGAGGTGGAGGTGCCCGACGGCACTTTCGTCGTCTACATCGGCACCCATGGTGACCGTGGCGCGCATCGGGCCGATGTCATCCTGCCGGGGGCGGCCTATACCGAGAAATCCGGCATCTATGTCAATACCGAAGGCCGGGTGCAGATGGCGAACCGCGCAGCGTTCCCGCCGGGCGACGCGCGCGAGGACTGGGCGATCTTCCGCGCCCTGTCGGAAGTGCTCGGCCGCAAGCTGCCCTACGATTCGCTGGGGGCGCTTCGCCAGGCCCTCTTCAAGGCGACGCCGCATTTGATGCGCGTCGACCAGATCGAGCCCGGCAAGGCCGCCGATCTCAAGACCATGGCCGGCAAGCGCGGCAAGCTGGAGAAGACGCCGTTCAAGAGTACCGTGGATGACTACTACCTGACCAACCCGATCGCGCGGGCATCCGCGGTGATGGCGGAATGTTCCCGTCTCGCCTCCGGGCAGATGCTGACGGCAGCGGAATGAGCGTGACCACCGATGGCTGACTTCTTCGCAAGCGCATTCTGGACCGGCTTCCTCTGGCCGCTGATCGTCATGGTCGCGGAGAGCCTGCTGCTGCTGGTGGTGCTGCTGATTGCCATCGCCTACATTCTGCTTGCCGACCGCAAGATATGGGCGGCGGTGCAGATCCGGCGCGGGCCCAATGTGGTTGGCCCGTTCGGGCTCCTGCAATCCTTCGCCGACCTGTTGAAGTTCGTGCTGAAGGAGCCGATCATCCCCGCCGGCGCCAACAAGGGGGTGTTCCTTCTCGCCCCGCTGGTGTCCTGCGTGCTGGCGCTGGCGGCATGGGCCGTGATCCCGATGAATCTCGGCTGGGTGATCTCCGACATCAATGTCGGGGTGCTCTACATTTTCGCCATCTCGTCGCTGTCGATCTACGGCATCATCATGGCCGGGTGGTCCTCGAACTCGAAATACCCGTTCCTCGCCGCGCTGAGATCGGCGGCCCAGATGGTGAGTTATGAGGTCTCGATCGGCTTCGTCATTATCACCGTGCTGCTGTGCGCGGGCTCGCTCAACCTTTCGGCGGTGGTCGAGGCGCAGAATACCCGCGGGCTTGGCGGACTGATCGGCCTTCCGCAACTGACGTTCCTGAACTGGTACGTGTGGCCGCTGTTCCCGATGTTCGTGGTGTTCTATGTCTCGGCGCTGGCGGAGACCAACCGGCCGCCGTTCGACCTCGTCGAAGCCGAATCCGAGCTGGTGGCCGGCTTCATGGTCGAATACGGCTCGACGCCGTATTTGTTGTTCATGCTCGGCGAGTATGTCGCGATCACCACGATGTGCGCGATGGCGACCATCCTGTTCCTGGGCGGCTGGCTGCCGCCGGTCGCGTTGCCGCCGTTCACCTGGGTGCCGGGGGTGATCTGGTTTGCGCTGAAGCTGTTTTTCATGTTCTTCATGTTCGCGATGGCGAAGGCGATCGTACCGCGCTACCGCTACGATCAACTGATGCGGCTGGGCTGGAAGGTGTTCCTGCCGCTGTCGCTGGCGATGGTTGTGATCGTCGCCGCCGTGCTGCAATTCGCCGGGATCGCGCCGAGATGAGGTCGCCATGAGTATCAACGCGAAAGCCACCGCGCGCTCGCTGCTGTTGTCCGAATTCGTGTCGGCCTTCTTTCTCGCCATGCGCTATTTCTTCCAGCGCAAGCCGACGCTGAATTATCCGTTCGAGAAGGGCGCGATCTCGCCGCGGTTCCGCGGCGAGCATGCGCTGCGGCGTTATCCCAATGGCGAGGAGCGTTGCATCGCCTGCAAGCTGTGCGAGGCGATCTGCCCGGCGCAGGCGATCACCATCGAGGCGGGCCCTCGCCGCAACGACGGCACCCGCCGCACCGTGCGCTACGACATCGACATGGTGAAATGCATCTATTGCGGGCTTTGCCAGGAAGCCTGCCCGGTCGATGCCATCGTCGAGGGACCGAACTTCGAATTCTCGACCGAAACCCGCGAGGAGCTTTACTATGACAAGGCGAAACTGCTCGCCAATGGGGACCGCTGGGAGCGTGAGATTGCGAAAGCAATCGAACTCGACGCGCCCTATCGGTGACGTCATGGCGCCGCCTCGCATGATGCCGGCCGGACGCCCGTGCCCGACCGAGGGGGCGTCCGTCTTCGTCGCGCCGGCCGCAACGGTTGACCGGAGCATTGTCGCATGATGCTGCCGGCCCTGTTCTTCTATCTGTTCGCCGCCGTCTGCGTCGCCTCCGCGGTGATGGTGATCGTGTCGCGCAACCCGGTGCACTCCGTGCTGTTCCTGATCCTGGCGTTCGTCAACGCCGCCGGGCTGTTCGTGCTGATGGGCGCGGAATTCCTGGCGATGATCCTGGTCGTGGTCTATGTCGGCGCGGTCGCGGTGCTGTTCCTGTTCGTGATCATGATGCTGGACGTCGATTTCGCCGAACTGCGCGAGGGCTTCATCGAATATCTGCCGGTCGGCATCGTGATCGGCGGCGTTTTCCTGTTCGAGCTGCTGTTGACGGTCGGCTTCTGGGTGATCAACCCTGGCCTCACCAAGTCGATCACGGCGGCAATTCCCTCCGATGTCAGCAATACCGAGGCGCTGGGCCTCGTGCTCTACACCAAATACATTCACTATTTCCAGATCGCCGGCATGGTGCTGCTGGTCGCCATGATCGGCGCCATCGTGCTGACGCTGCGCCACAAGGTCAGCGTCAAGCGGCAGGACATCAACGTGCAGAACGCGCGCACGCCGGAGCTCGCCATGAGCGTCCGCAAGGTGGCGTCGGGGCAGGGCCTGCTGGAAGCGGACTCCACGGAGTGGGTGCAATGACCATCGGTCTCGGACACTACCTCGCGGTCGGCGCCATCCTGTTCACGTTGGGGATTCTCGGCATCTTCCTCAATCGCAAGAATATCATCGTCATCCTGATGTCGATCGAGCTGATCCTGCTCGCGGTGAACATCAACCTGGTGGCGTTCTCTACCTTTCTCGGCGACATCGTCGGCCAGGTTTTCGCGCTGCTGGTGCTGACGGTCGCTGCGGCCGAAGCGGCGATCGGACTTGCGGTGCTGGTGGTGTATTTCCGCAATCGCGGTTCGATCGCGGTCGAAGACGTCAATTTGATGAAGGGCTGAGCGGTCGATGATCCAGGCAATCGTCTTTCTGCCGCTGATCGGGGCCGTGCTCGCGGGCCTGATCACGATCTTCGGCGCTCATGCGCGGCATCCGGGCGGCGACGCCGTCGAATCGCACGGCGACAGCCATGGCCATGGTGCGGTGCCCATCGACGAGGACGCGGGCGTCATCCATGCCGCCAGGCACGACGCCGATGCGCACGATGATCATCACGCGGCCGAGCCGCCGGCAGCCGGCTCGCGTGCGGCCGAACTGATCACGACCGGGCTGCTGTTCGTGTCGGCGGCATTGTCATGGATCGTGCTGGTCGATGTCGGCTTCCTGCATCACGACGTCCGCGTTGCGTTGTTTCCATGGATCGATTCGGGTGATCTGCGGGTGAGCTGGGCGCTGCGCGTCGACACCCTCACGGCGGTGATGCTGGTCGTGGTCAACACGGTGTCGTCGCTGGTTCACCTCTATTCCATCGGCTACATGGACGAGGATCCACACCGGCCGAGGTTGTTCGCCTACCTGTCGCTGTTCACCTTCGCGATGCTGATGCTGGTGACCTCGGACAATCTGGTGCAGATGTTCTTCGGCTGGGAGGGGGTCGGCCTGGCGAGCTACCTGTTGATCGGGTTCTGGTATCAGAAGCCGTCGGCCAACGCCGCCGCCATCAAGGCCTTCGTGGTCAACCGGGTCGGGGATTTCGGCTTTGCGCTCGGCATCTTTGCCGTCTTCATGCTGATCGGCTCGGTCGATTTCGAGACCATCTTTGCCGGCGCGCCCGCTTTGACCGGCAAGACCATCGACTTCTTCGGCTGGCACGCCGATGCCCTGACGCTGACCTGCGTGCTGCTGTTCATGGGCGCGATGGGCAAATCCGCGCAGTTCCTGCTGCATACCTGGCTCCCGGACGCCATGGAAGGTCCGACCCCGGTGTCGGCGCTGATCCATGCCGCCACCATGGTCACTGCGGGCGTATTCATGGTGGCGCGGCTGTCGCCGTTGTTCGAGCTCGCGCCGGACGCGCGGGCGGTGGTGATGTTCTTCGGCGCCACCACCGCGTTGTTCGCCGCAACCATCGGCCTCGTGCAGAACGACATCAAGCGCATCGTCGCCTATTCGACCTGTTCGCAGCTCGGCTACATGTTCGTGGCGATGGGGGCGGGGGCCTATTCGGTCGGCATGTTCCATCTGTTCACCCACGCTTTCTTCAAGGCGTTGCTGTTCCTGGGTTCGGGCTCGGTGATCTACGCGATGCATCACGAGCAGGACATCCGCAACATGGGCGGGCTGAAGGACAGGATTCCCTACACCTACATCGTGATGGTGATCGGCACCTTGTCCCTGACCGGCTTTCCGCTCACTGCCGGCTACTTCTCCAAGGACGCGATCATCGAATCTGCCTACGCCTCGGCCAATCCGCTCGCGATGTATGGCTACGTGATGACGGTGGTCGCGGCCGGACTGACCTCGTTCTACTCGTGGCGCCTCATCTTCAAGACTTTCCACGGCGAGCCGCATGATGTCGGACATTACGAAGCGGCGCATGAAAGCCCGTTCTGGATGCTGATTCCGATCGGCGTGCTGGCGGCGGGTTCGATCCTGGCCGGCTTTCCGTTCAAGGAACTGTTCGCTGGAGCGGGGGTCGAGGAATTCTTCCGCGAGTCCATCAAGATGCATCCCGGCATCCTCGAGGAGATGGAGAAAATGCCCGAGGCCATCAAGCTGCTGCCCACGGCGATGATGGCGCTCGGCTTCATCGTGGCGTGGCTGTTCTATATCCGCCGGCCCTATATGCCGGTCGAACTCGCGCGACAGCATCAGATGCTCTACCAGTTCCTGCTCAACAAATGGTATTTCGACGAGCTTTACGATCTGATCTTCGTCCGCCCAGCGAAGTGGATCGGTCGCTTCCTGTGGAAGATCGGCGACGGCAAGATCATCGACGGCTTCGGCCCCGACGGCGTTTCAGCCCGGGTCCTCGACGTCACCCGAAACGTGGTTCGGCTGCAGACCGGCTATCTCTATCACTACGCTTTTGCGATGCTGATCGGGGTTGCCGGCCTGATCACCTGGTTCATGTTCGCCGCGGGAGGCCAGTGATGACGACCTGGCCCATTCTCTCCGTCGTCACATTCCTGCCGGTGGTCGGCGCGCTCCTGATCTATCTCAGCCCCGGCGACGACGAGGCGGCGCGCCGCAATGCGCGCTGGATCGCGCTGTGGACCACGTTGATCACCTTCGGAATCTCCGTGATTCTGGTGTGGCGGTTCGATCCGGCCCAGCCCGATTTCCAGTTCGTCGAGAGGGCGCCGTGGCTGGCCAGCTCGATCACCTATCACATGGGCGTCGACGGAATCTCGCTGCCTTTCGTGATCCTTACCACCGCGCTGATGCCGTTCTGCATCATCGCGAGCTGGAAATCGGTGAAGATGCGGCTGCGTGAATACATGATGGCGTTCCTGCTGCTGGAAACGCTGATGGTGGGCACCTTCTGCTCGCTCGATCTGGTGCTGTTCTATCTGTTCTTCGAGGGCGGCCTGATCCCGATGTTCCTGATCATCGGGGTGTGGGGAGGCCCCCGACGGGTCTATGCTTCCTTCAAGTTCTTCCTCTACACGCTGCTCGGCTCGGTGCTGATGCTGCTGGCCATCATGGCGCTGTACTGGAACGCCGGCACCACCGACATCCCGACCCTGATGCACACCGCCGTGCCGCATTCGCTGCAGGTCTGGGCGTGGCTGGCGTTCTTCGCGTCGTTTGCCGTGAAGATGCCGATGTGGCCGGTTCACACCTGGTTGCCCGATGCGCATGTCGAGGCGCCGACGGCGGGCTCGGTGATCCTGGCGGCGATCCTGTTGAAGATGGGAGGCTACGGCTTCCTGCGCTTCTCGCTGCCGATGTTCCCGCTGGCCTCGCACGAATTCGCGCCGCTGATCTTCTCGCTCTCGACCATCGCCATCATCTACACCTCGCTGGTGGCGATGATGCAGGAGGACATGAAGAAGCTGATCGCCTATTCCTCGGTCGCCCATATGGGTTTCGTCACCATGGGCATCTTCGCCGGCACCATCCAGGGCGTTGCCGGCGGCGTGTTCCAGATGATCTCGCACGGCATCGTTTCGGGTGCGCTGTTCCTCTGTGTCGGCATCGTCTACGACCGCATGCATACCCGCGAGATCGCCGCCTATGGCGGTCTCGTCAACCGCATGCCGCTTTACGCGGTGGTGTTCCTGGTGTTCACCATGGCCAATGTCGGCCTGCCCGGCACCTCGGGATTCGTCGGCGAGTTCATGTCGCTGATCGGCACCTTCCGGGTCTCGATCCCGACCGCGGTGTTCGCGACCACGGGGGTGATCCTGTCGGCGGCCTATGCGCTGTGGCTCTACCGCAAGATCGTGTTCGGCGCGCTGGTCAAGCCGTCGCTGATGAGCATCAAGGACCTCACGTTCCGCGAGGGCCTCACGCTGATGCCGCTGGTGGCGCTGACAATCCTGTTCGGCGTCTATCCGAAGCCGGTGCTCGATCTGTCGGCGGCGTCGGTGCAGCAGCTCGTTACCAATTACAGCCACGCGATCGCTGCGGTGCAGTCGGCAGCGCTGCAATGAACGCGGTACCGCGTTCGGCTTGAGGACTACGCCATGGGCTTTGAAGGTGCAGGTTACCCGTTGCTGCCGGTGTTGCCGGAAATCGTGCTCGCGGTCGGAGCCATGGTGCTGCTGATGATCGGGGCCTGGCGTGGCCAGCAGTCGACGCGTCTCGTCACCGTCCTGGCCGTCTGCCTGCTGGTGCTGACCGGCATCCTCGAATTGTGGCTGCCCTCAGGCAGGCTCACCACCTTCGGCGGCAGCTTCATTGTCGACGACTTTGCCCGCTTCTTGAAGATCCTGGCGCTGATCGGTTCGGTCGCAACCCTGGTGCTGTCGGCGGAGTTCCTCGCCGATGCTTCCCGACGGATATTCGAATACGCCATTCTGGTGTTGCTCTCGACGCTCGGCATGATGGTTCTGATCTCGGCCGCCGATCTCATCATGCTCTATCTCGGGCTGGAACTGATGAGCCTTGCGCTCTACGTGGTCGCGGCCAGCAATCGCGACAATGCCAAATCGACCGAGGCTGGCCTGAAATATTTCGTGCTGGGGGCGCTGTCCTCCGGCATGCTGCTGTATGGCGCCTCGCTGGTCTATGGCTTCACCGGTACGGTCGGCTTCGCCGGCATCGCCGCCGCCGCCACCACCGGCAGTATCGGCATCGTGTTCGGCCTGGTGTTCCTGTTCGCCGGGCTCTGCTTCAAGGTCTCGGCGGTGCCGTTCCATATGTGGACGCCGGACGTCTACGAAGGCGCGCCGACGCCTGTCACCGCGTTCTTTGCCTCGGCGCCGAAGGTGGCGGCGCTGGCGGTATTCACCCGGGTGGCGCTGACGGCGTTTCCCGGCATCCTGCCGCAATGGCAGCAGATCGTGGTGTTCGTCTCGATTGCCTCGATGGCGCTCGGTTCATTCGCCGCGATCGGCCAGACCAACATCAAGCGGCTGATGGCCTATTCGTCGATCGGCCACATGGGTTTCGCGCTGGTCGGGCTCGCCGCCGGGACACCGGAGGGCGCGCAGGGCGTGCTGGTCTATATCGCGATCTATGTGGCGATGACGCTCGGGAGCTTTGCGGTCATCCTGACCATGAAACGCGGCGGCCGCCATGTCGAGAACGTCAGTGATCTCGCCGGCTTGTCGCGGACCAATCCACTGTTGGCGTTCTTCTTCGCGATGCTGTTGTTTTCGCTGGCCGGAGTTCCGCCACTGGCGGGCTTCTTCGCAAAATTCTACGTGTTCGTGGCGGCGATCAAGGCCGGGCTGTTCACCCTCGCCGTGATCGGCGTGCTCGCCAGCGTGGTCGGTGCGTTCTACTATCTGACCATCATCAAGGTGATGTATTTCGACGAGCCGCTGCCGTCGTTCGACCCGCTGCGGGCCGAACTGTATACGGTGCTGGCGGCCACGGGCCTGTTCAATCTCTTCTTCTTCGTCCATCCGGGGCCGCTCGTGAGCGTGGCGTCGGATGCGGCCAAGTCGCTTTTCTAGCATGGCATTTTCGCTGGGCCAACGGGCACGCGCGGCGGGTTACCGGCTAGCCGCGTTCGACCGGATCGGCTCGACCAATGCAGAGGCGTTGGCGCGCGCGCGCGAGGGCGAGGGCGGACCGATCTGGTTTGTGACATCGGAGCAGACCGCGGGGCGCGGCCGCAGGCAACGTCCCTGGATTGCGCCGCGCGGCAACCTGGCAAGCAGCGTTCTCGAGGTCGTCGATGTCGCGCCTTCGGTCGCGGCGACGCTGGGTTTCGCCGCCGGGCTCGCGCTCGAGGCGGCGCTGCGGAAGGTCAGCATCGAGGCATCGCTGAGATCAGCGGGATCGGACGAAATGAGATTTTCACTAAAATGGCCAAATGACGTGCTGGCCGGCCCCCGAAAACTCGCCGGCATCCTGCTCGAGGCCGAAGCGGTCGCAGGTGACCGGCTCGCCGTGGTGGTCGGCATTGGCACCAACGTGATCGCGGCACCCGATCGCACGCCGACACCCGCGACCTCGCTGGCTGCGCTCGGCGTGACCGTCGGCGCCGAGGATCTGTTCACGGTGCTGTCGGACTGCTGGGCCGAATTCCGCGGTGTCTGGGACCACGGCCGCGGGTTCGACCAGATCCGCCGGCTCTGGCTCGATCGTGCGGCCGGGCTGGGCGAAAAGGTGGCGATCCGGTCCGGCGCTTCGACCATCGAGGGCACGTTCGATACCCTGGACGGCTCGGGTTGCATGATCGTTCGTACCTCCGACGGCGGGAGGGTCTCGATCGCTGCCGGCGACGTCCATTTCGGTGCGGTGGCCTCGGCGGGCGCAACATGATGGTCCGGCCCGACGAATTGTGCTTTGCCGCGCTGGGCGGCGTCGGCGAGATCGGCATGAACCTGTCGATCTACGGTCTCGGCAACCGTCATCAGCGCAGCTGGCTCGCCGTCGATCTCGGTGTGTCCTTTGGCGACGAGGAGCATCTGCCCGGCATCGATCTCATCATGCCGGACATCAGCTTCCTCGAAAAGCAACGCAACAATCTGGTCGGCCTCGTTCTGACCCACGCCCATGAAGATCATTTCGGCGCCATCATCGATCTCTGGCCGCGTCTGCAATGCCCGATCTATGCCACCCGTTTCAGCGCCGCCCTGTTCGAGGCCAAATGCGCCGCCGAGCGCAATCCGCCCAAAATTCCGGTCACCGTGATTGGATCTGGCGGCCGCGTCGATATCGGACCGTTCAATGTCGAGTTCATCCCGGTCGCGCATTCGATCCCGGAATCCCACGCATTGGCAATCCATACGGCGGCAGGAACGGTGCTCCACACCGGCGACTGGAAGATCGATCCGACACCGATCCTGGGGCCGCCGACCGACGAACGCCGGCTGCGCGAACTCGGGGATGCCGGGGTGCTGGCGCTGATCGGCGATTCCACCAACGCCGTGCGGGACGGGCGCTCGCCTTCGGAGGCGGAAGTCGCCAGATCGATTGCCGAACTGGTCAAGGCCGCGAAGGGCCGGGTCGCCGTCACCACCTTTGCTTCCAATGTCGCCCGGCTGCGCGCGGTGGCCGATGCCGCCCGTATCGCGGGGCGCGAAGTCGTGGTGGTCGGCCGCGCGATGGAGCGGGTGGTTCAGGTCGCGCGCGAAACCGGCCATCTCGACGGGGTGCAGAATTTCCGCGGCGCCGACGTGTACGGCCATTTGCCGGCCGACAAGGTGCTGGCCATCTGCACCGGAAGCCAGGGCGAGCCGCGGGCGGCATTGGCGCGGATCGCCAATGACGACCATCCGCAGGTGACCCTCAACAGGGGCGACTGCGTGATCTTTTCCTCGCGGACCATCCCTGGCAATGAGAAGGCGGTCGGTGCCATCATCAACGGCCTGATCGGCCAGGGCATCGAGGTCATCACCGACCGAACCCATCTCGTTCACGTCTCCGGCCACCCCCGCCGGGACGAACTGCGCGACATGATCTCGTGGGTACGTCCGCAATTGCTGATTCCGGTCCACGGCGAGGCCCTGCATCTCGCCGAGCATGCACAGCTTGCCCGCGCCGCCGGCGTGCCCAAGGTCCTCGTCTGCCGCAATGGTGACCTGGTCAAGCTCGGGCCGGGCGATCCCGGCATCATCGACGAGCTGCCGTCCGGGCGACTCTACAAGGACGGCACGATCCTGGAGGATTCCAGGTCGCGGGCGGTCGTCGAACGCCGTCGGTTGGCGTTCGCAGGCTGCGCGCTGGTCGCGATCGCGATCACCGACAAGGGCGAATTGGCCGACGATCCCGAGCTCGATCTGGTCGGAATTCCCGAGAAGAACCGCGCCGGCGAGGTCATCGACGAGATCGTGTTCGACGTGGTGGTGTCGACCGTCGAAGGACTGCCCCGGGCGAGGCGGCGCGATCCGGACGCACTGGCGGAGTCGGTGCGGCGGGCAGTGCGCGCGACATTGAACGAGCAATGGGGCAAGAAGCCGCTATGCTATGTTCAGGTCTTGACAGTCTGAAGCCCTTGTTCGGTCCAGTGCGGTCGGGAGCAAGTCCCGATTTGTTGTTTTGATGTGTTTTCTTCATGCGACCGGTATTCACGCGCCTCGAAATGGCTATAACCCGAGATTGGCAAGGTGAGAGGGCCGGTGGCGGAGCGGGGCAGGAGTTGGAGGTAGGTGCCATGCTGGGTCGGCTCAACCATGTGGCGATCGCGGTCAAGGATGCCGAAAAGGCCGCAAGGATTTACGGCGCCGCGTTTGGCGCAGACATTTCGGCCGCGGTTCCGCTGCCGGATCATGGGGTCATCACCGTGTTCGTCACCCTGCCCAACACCAAGATCGAATTCATCCAGCCGCTCGGGGACAGCTCTCCCATCGCCAGATTTCTGGAGCGCCATGCCGAAGGCGGCATCCACCACATCTGCTATGACGTGCCCGATATTTTCGCGGCGCGCGACGCCCTGATCAAGGAAGGCGCGCGGGTGCTGGGCGACGGCAATCCGAAGATCGGCGCCCATGGCAAACCGGTGCTGTTTCTGAATCCGAAGGATTTTTCCGGCGCCCTGGTCGAGATCGAGCAGGCCTCAACATGACCGCCAGCCTCTCCACGGCGTTCGCGATCTACTTCGTCATCTGGTGGATCGTGCTGTTCCTGACCCTTCCGTTCGGCGTGCGCAGCCAGCATGAGGACGGCGGAGGCGCCCCCGGCACCGACCCGGGCGCGCCGATCGCAAGCTTGATGGGGCGCAAGCTGATCTGGACCACGGTTCTTTCGGCGGTCTTTTTTGCGGTCGCCTGGCTCGCGCACGGTGCCGGGCTTCTCAATGTCGACCGGCTCGCCCGGCTGATGGGAATGTGACGCGCGTTTCGGAAATGATGGTCCGACGGGTGTCGTTACTGGGAATTTGGATCGGCGGGCATCGATGACGTCGCAACCGCAGCACCCGGGCGGCGCCGGGCCGGAAGAATACCGCGTCCTGCACGACGCGGATCTGCGCGGCTATCTCGCCCAGCTTCCTGAAATCACGGCCCGGCTCGGGGGACAGCCGCAGGCGTGGTCGATCAGCGAAATCGGCGACGGCAACCTCAATCTGGTGTTCATCGTCAAGGGAACGGCCGGTGGCGTGGCCATCAAGCAGGCGCTGCCCTATGTGCGTCTGGTCGGCGAGAGCTGGCCGCTGCCGTTGTCGCGCTCACACTACGAGTACCTGGCGCTGGCTCACCAGGCCCGGCTGGCGCCCGGCCTGGTGCCGGCGGTGCTGCACCACAACGAGGCGCTCGCCTTGATCGCCATGGAGTTGCTCGAACCCCACATCATCCTGCGCAGGGGGCTCGTTGCCGGCACCTGCTACCCGCATCTGGTCGATCACATCACGACCTTCCTGGCGCGAACGCTGTTCCTCAGTTCCGACCTCGCAGTGCCGGCCGCGCAGAAGAAACAGGGCATCGCCGCCTTTGCCGGCAACCATGCGCTCTGCAAGATCACCGAAGATCTGATCTTTACCGAACCTTACTTCGCCGCCGAGCAGAACCGCTGGACGTCACCCTGGCTGGATGAAATGGCCCATGGCTTTCGCGAAGACCTCGACCTGCATGTTGCGGTCTCACGGCTCAAGCTCAAATTCCTGGCGAGCCCGGAGGCGCTCCTCCACGGCGACCTCCACACCGGCTCGATCATGGTGACCGAGGGCGAGACTCGGGTGATCGACCCCGAATTCGCCTTCTACGGCCCGATGGGGTTCGACCTCGGCGCCGTGATCGGCAATCTCATCATGAGCTTTCTGGCCTCGCCCGGCCACGAGCGCAATCCCGGTGACCGCCGCGCCTTCGAGGACTGGGTACTGGAAACCACCGAAAGCGTCTGGAACCGGTTCGCCGACAAGTTCCTGGGGCTTTGGCGCGATGAGGCCGCCGGCGACGCCTACCCGGCGGTGCTGTTCGCCGGTCGACCAGGTGAGGCGCGGCTTGAGGCCGAACGTCAGATCTATTTGGAAAAGCTGTTTCAGGACACCGTCGGGTTTGCCGCCGCGAAAATCATCCGCCGCATCCTCGGCCTTGCGCACAACATCGATTTCGAGCTGATCGAGGATCCGAAGGTGAGGGCGATCTGCGAGGCGCGAAGCCTGCGCTTTGCCCGTGCCATGCTGGTGGACACCCCGAGCTTTCCCAGCATTGGCGCGGTGATCGCGGCAGCGCGGCAACTACGGCACTGGCAGCCCGATTTCGCGGCCTGACGTCAATCGACCGCCTTGGCCCGCAATCGCTGTGCATAGACGTTGATGACGAGCGCCGCGAGCAGAATGAGACCACGGATCAGGATTTTCAGGAAGCTGTCGATGTTGACGTGATCGAGTCCGTTGTTGAGGACGCCGAGCACGAACAGACCGACAATGGTGTTGCCGATGCCGCCGCGACCGCCGAACAGGCTGGTGCCGCCGACCACGACCGCGGCGATGGAATCCAAGAGGTAGGTGTCGAACTCGTTCTGCTGCGCGCTGCCGAAATGGGCCACCCCCAGCATGCCGCCGATGCCCGAGCAGACCGCGGAGATCACCATGACACTGCCCAGGATGAGGTTGACGTTGAGCCCGGAATATTCCGCCGCCTCGCGGTTGCCGCCGACCATGTAGACATAGCGGCCGAACCGCGTGTACGTCAGCACCAGATGGCCGCCGAGCAGCATCAGCGCCGCCACGATCACGATCCAGGGAACGCCGCCGATCGATGACGATCCCAGCGTGGTGACAAGGCCGGGCACCTTGTAGGCGATCTGGCCGCGTACCAGCAGCGCGGAAATCCCCGCCGCGATCTGCATCATGGCCAGGGTCATGATGAAGGACGGAATGCCGATCACGGTCAGTCCAAGCGCATTGACGACGCCCAGCAGGGCGCAGAGTGCCAGCGCCAGCAGGATCGCGATTCCGCCGGCCAGCGGCAGGTTCGCGATGTTGACGTAGGATTCCTGCTGGGTGAAATAAGCCACCGCGATGCCCGTGACATTCGCAATGCTGGCGGTCGACAGGTCGATCTCGGCGCAAAGAATCACGAAGGTGAGGCCGACGGCGATGATGCCCGTCACCGAAACCTGGGTAAGAATGTTGCCGACATTGTCGAGGGTGGCAAACGAAGGGCTCGCGAGCGCAAAGAAGCCGCTGAGGAAGATCAGCGTCAGGAAAGGCGCGATGTTTCGCATCTGCGAGCGCAGCAGCTTCGCGATGCCGCCCGATCGTTTGCCGCCTGCTGCGGAAGCCGTTGCGCTCTCTCCGCTTTCCATGGGCTGCTCCTCACGCCGCTTCCAGCAGGCGGTCCTTGCTGATGGTCTCGTTGGCGAACTCGCGCACCACCGTGCCGCGCTTGAGGACGATGATACGATCGGCCAGCGACAGCACGGTCTCGGGCTCGGTCGACAGCACGATGATGGCGAGCCCGCGCGCGCGCAGGTCGCGGATGATGTGGATGACGTCGTTCTTGGCGCCGACGTCCATGCCGCGGGTCGGCTCGCACAGCACGAGCAGGCGCGGCGGGTAACTCAGCCATTTCGCGAGCGCAACCTTCTGCTGGTTGCCGCCGGACAGCATGCCGAGGTCGATCTCGACGGCCGCGGGCCTGATCTGGAGCTGCTCGATCTGACGACGGGCGATCGCACGTTCGCGCGCCGGCTTCAGCCATAGCGCGGAAATGCGATCAAGAATGCTGATCGAGATGTTCTTGTACACCGGCTCCTGGTGGAACAGCATGGCGCGGCGGCTCTCCGGCACGAAGGCGATCCCCGCGCCTCGCGCGGCGGCCGTGCTGCCGAATGCCGTGGGCTTTCCGGCAATGGCGAGCTCGCCGGCGTCAGGCTTGAGCTTGCCGAACAAGATCCGCGCGAGCTCGAGCTGGCCGCAGCCCATGAAGCCGTAGATCCCCAGCACTTCTCCGGATCGCACCCCGAATGACACCTGCTGCAGGCTGCGGCCCAACGAAAGCTGGCGGGCCTCCAGCACCACCGGCCGATCACTCGACGGCGGCAGCGCGCTTGCCTCCGTATAGGTTTCGTCCAGCGCTTCGCGTCCCGTGCCGATCATGGCCTCGATCAGCGCCGCCTTGCTGGTGTCGGTTGACTGTGCCTCGGAGACCTTCCGGCCGTTGCGGAAAACCGTCACGGTATCCGAGATCCGCAGGATGTCCTCGATGAAATGCGAAATGAAGACGATTGCGGTGCCCTCGTCGCGGAGCCGACGCAGCGTTGTGAACAGGCGTTCGATCTCGGGCGGCGACAATGCCGAGGTCGGCTCGTCCAGGATGATGATCCGAGCCCCGGAAAACAGCACACGGGCGATCTCGATCAATTGCTGCAGGCCGATCGGCAGGTCGCCGAGCCGCGACATCGGGTCGACATCGATGCCGAAGCGCGCGAGCTGCTCGCCGGCCTCGCGCGCCATCCGCCGCCACTGCACCAGTCCGAAGCGGTTGGTCGGCTGGACGCCGAGGAATACGTTCTCGGCGACGGTGAGTTCGGGCGCGACACTGAGTTCCTGATGGACCATCGCGATCCCGGCGGCCCGTGCGTCGCGAACCGATCGAAAGCGGACTTCCTCGCCATCCAGGGCAAATCGGCCGGAGAATTCCGTGTGCACGCCGGCGATGATCTTCATCAGCGTGCTCTTGCCGGCACCGTTCTCGCCGACGAGACCGTGGATCTCGCCGGCGGAAAGCGTGAAGTCGACCCCGCGAAGCGCCTCGACCCCGCCGAAGGCCTTGGAGATCGCTTGCAGTTCGAGCAGGGGGGAGCGGCCTTGCGGCATGGCGGCTCAGATCAGGAAATGGTCCTCCATCCACTGCATGCCGGGCGCATTGGCCTTGGTCACGACCGGACCGTCGGTCACCACGTTCTTCGGGATGCCCTGGCCGCTCTTTTCGCCCGCGGTCACGGCGGCGACGCCGGCGACGATGGCGCCGCCATGGATGCGGCAGGAAGGATTGCGGACAGTCGCGAACATGCGGCCTTCACTCACCGCCTGGATCGCCGGCGGCATGGCGTCGACCCCGCCGATCAGGATGTTGGTGCGGTTGTGTGCCTTCATGATGTTGTAGGCGGCGAGCGCCATGTCGTCATTATGGAAGAAGGCGGCGTCGATCTGCGGATATTTGGTGAGATAGGTCTCCCACAGCCGCGCCGTCTTCGAAACGTCCCAGTCCGCCGGCTGGGTGTCGAGCACCTCGATGTTGGGGAATTGCTTGACGACGGTGTTGAAGCCCTTGGCGCGGCCCTGGGCGCCGGTATGGCCGAGCGCGCCCTGGGTCATGATCACCTTGCCCTTGCCGCCGAGCGCGTTCACCAGCGCCTGCGTTACCGAAGCGCCCATGAACTCGTTGTCGGGCGCGAGGAACGAGTGGACGTTGAGCTGATCGAGCGGTGCGATCAGCGTGTCCATGTCGATGACCGGGATTCCGGCATCGATCATCTTCTGGACGGGCTGGGTCAACGTGCCGATGCCGAATGCCTGGATGGCGACGAAATCCCATTTCTGGGAAGCCATATTATCGATCGCGGCACGCTGCTTCACTGCGTCGAGCTGGCCGTCGAACCAGGTGACTTCGACGTTGAAGAGCTTGCCCCACCATTCCGCCGCCTGCTTGCCCTGCGCGCACCAGGTTGCCTGCAGGCCGGCGTTGGAGAAGGCCGCCTTGAGCGGCTTTTCCGATCGACCCACCTCGGCTGCCATCGCAGGGCTTGCGCCCAACCCGCCAAACAGCGCGGTCGCCGCGCCAGCGGTCGCTGCCGCCTGGAGAAGACTGCGCCTGGTGGTTGAGGATTTGTCAGTCCCGGACATTCGCTTGCTCCCTGTTGTGTCATGTTTCTTGCCCGTCGGCATCGATTGTACCGGCCGTCGGATGCAGCAAGTCTCTCATACTCGGAGCATTCGCGCTACCTGCGGTCGAGCAGCGCGCACGCCGAACCATCTGCCAGACAAGTCTCGCGGCGTGCCGACCTGCCTGCGACGGCCGCTCGTATCGATGCTGCCGACATCGCCCGCATGGCGAGGATGGCACCGGCCTCCGCGCCGGATATCGAGGTTCGCGAAACGGCGACCGTTGGCGTCAGGTCCTCGCAGCGTTCGGCGGCGGATTCGAAGCGGGGCGTGTTCGGAAGCGCCATGGCGAAGCGGCCCGGCAGTCGCGCATCAGACAAAAAAATAGAGCAGGGCGGTTACCCTGCTCCAGGAATTGTGTCGACCCTATTTCCCCGAAAGTTGGATTTGCTATTGATTGGCGGGGTGGCGCCGCTTGTGCGCGCCAGGGCTCCTCCCGAGACTTGGACCACCAGACTGCGACCTCGCGGTCGGCCTGAGCCCGCAGTGGTAGACCATCTTTTTCGCGTTGTCATCAATTTCAGCATTGATTGTCCAAGATTCGGGCAATCGGTACGGCTCTGGATCTGGCGACTTGGGAATAGTTGGCAGTGGCTGGAACTGGGGTAAGTGGGTATGGGCTACGGCGGCGAGGATAAGGACCACCACCACCGTGAACCGGAATCTTCTGAGAGTTCTCCGGCGGTTTCCTGGGAACCCAATCTCGACAGCCGACTCTGAGCGTGATTAGCTGGGAGATTGCGGGGATGGGTTGGCTGATGCGCCGGCGGTTACGGAAATTCTTTCCGATCGTGGTGTTCGCTCTGGTGGTGCAGATTTTCGCGCCAATCGTTGCCTGCTGGGCCGGCAGTATTGGCGCAGCGCCGATCGGGCTGACCATCTGCCATGATAGTGGCGCCTCAAGCCCGGATTCGAGCGGCTCGTCCGGCCAGCCTGGCGCCCATGACGGGTGTTGTGCCGCCTGCTGCCTCGCTCAAGCCGCAGCGCTTGAAGCCCCGCCGGCTGTGGTCGCGCGGCTCAATCTGACGGCTGAGCCCGTGGTCTGGCGTGACCTAGTCGCCGGACGGGTGCAATTCCGAACCGGCTCGCATGCACAGGCGCGCGCGCCCCCGCACCTGACGTGATCGTGCCGGCCCCTGGCCGTAGCAACTTCCATGTCTTCTGCGGAGGCTTCGATGTCCATCCCTCGTTTGTGGGTGCGCCTTGCCGGGCTCGCCATAGCACTGTCTGCACCCGGTGAAGGCCGGGCCCACGAAATTGTCGGCAACAGGTTTTTTCCGGCCACGCTCGGTATTGACGACCCCGGCGTCAATGACGAGCTGTCGCTGCCGACGGTCGACAGTTTCCAGACCGGCGACGTCCCGTCGGTGCGGCAGCGAGACGTGTCGGGGGAATTCTCGAAGCGCCTGACCGACGATTTCGCGGTGTCCTTCGGATCGACTTACAGCTTCCTCCGCTCGACCGCGTTCACGCCGGGGGGCAACGGCTTCCAGAACCTGGAAACGACGTTCAAATACCGGCTGTTCAGGGATCCCGCGCATGAGTTCGTGATGTCGGTGGGACTGAGCGTGGAGTGGGCCGGCACGGGCAGCGAGAAGGTCGGCGCCGATCCCTTCAACACCTACACCCCAACCCTGTATTTCGGCAAAGGGCTCGGCGATCTTCCCGACACCTTGTCGTGGTTGCGGCCCGTGGCGATCACGGGCCAGGTCGGATACGCCATTCCCGGCCGTCGTTCGACCGCCACGTTCGACACCGACCCGGCCACAGGGCTGTCGACGACGGATATCGAATTTCATCCGCGTGTGCTGGAGTGGGGCGGATCGATCCAGTACAGCATGCCCTATCTGAAATCTGCCGTGACCGACCTTGGCTTGCCGGATTTCATCAATCACCTGATCCCGCTGGTCGAGGCGTCATTGGAGACGCCGGTCGGCAATACGCTGACCTCGGGAACGACGACGACAGGCACTATCAATCCCGGTATCCTCTGGGTCGGCAATACTTTCCAGGTGGGTGTCGAGGCGCTGATCCCGATCAACCGGGAAAGCGGCAGCAATGTCGGCGTCATCGCCCAACTTCACCTCTACCTCGACGACATCGACCCGCACGGCATCGGCAGACCGATTTTCGGGGGCGCCGTACAACCCGCCAGTCCTTTTGCAAGGAATTGACCATGCGTTACTTGTCCCTCATTCGAGGTCTTCCCGTGCTGCTGCTGTTCACAGCCGGCGACGTGGCTGCCCACGCCGCGCTCGACCACGCCGAACCTCGCGTCGGCAACAAGGTTGCTGCTGCACCTCGCGATGTAACCCTGTGGTTCACTCAAAAGCTGGAGCCTGCCTTCAGCACCATCAGCGTCACCGACCCGTCCGGCAAACGCGTCGATATCGGCAAGGTCCGCGTCAGCGGCAACCAGATGTCGATTTCGGTGAGGCCGGGAGGAAACGGCACCTACCACGTGTCGTGGCATGTGCTCTCGGTCGACACCCATGCCTCGGACGGCAGCTTTGCCTTCCAGGTCGGCCAGTAGGCGCTAGCGATGGACGGTTTCGCAACCGGGAGCGGGCCGCTGGTCGCCATTCGCGCGATCCATTTCGGCGCGACGGTGCTGACAGCCGGCTCGGTGATTTTCTGGTGCGCGGTGGCAAGGCCTGCGCTCCATACCGGACCGGCCGTCGTATTGGCCCGGACCCGAATGCTGCAGCTCGCCTGGACCGGCCTTGCCCTCACGGTGCTGTCAGGCGGGATCTGGCTGTTGCTTGAAGCCGTGTCGATGAGTGGTTTGTCGTTGGGGGAGGCCGTGACGGCGGGCGTCGCCTGGACAGTCCTGCGCCAGACCCAGTTCGGCTGGATCGCGGAACTCCGCGCGGCACTCGCGCTGGCGCTGGCTGCCGGCCTCGCCTTATCGTGGTCGGCTTGGTCGGATGCCCTGGCATTGACCGCGGCGCTGGGCCTCGCCGCCACGATCGCCTGGACTGGCCATGCCGGATCGACGCCGGGTGACCTTGGCCTGTTGCACAGTGCGGCCGATGTGCTGCACCTGCTGGCGGCGTCCGCCTGGATCGGAGGCCTGTTGCCGCTGGTGCTGCTGCTGGTGGCGGCTGGCGGACGGCGCGCCCTCGGCACGGCGGCACAGGTGCAGGATCTGGCGCGGCGCTTTTCGACGCTGGGTGTCATCAGCGTGGTGGCACTGATGGCCAGCGGGGCGGTGAACACCTGGATACTAGTCCGCTCGGTTCATGCGCTGCTGGTCACCGAATATGGACAGGTTCTGATGCTCAAGCTCGGTGTTTTCGCGCTGTTGCTGGTGTTCGCCGCGGTAAACCGGCTCTGGTTGACGCCACGACTAAGCCCCACGCAGGCCGATCTCTCCCGACAGCAAGCCCTGCATCGGCTGACGCGCAACAGCACCATCGAGATCGGGCTGGGATCGGCCATTCTCGCCATTGTCGGGATGCTCGGCACGCTGCATCCCGCAATCCATCCGATGTGAGGCCTGATGCTGATGCGCCATTCCTCGGCCGGACCTATGTTGTTGCCAGGAAGTATACCGTCCAGACCGGCTCCCAAACGAAAGGCAAAGCCCCATGGCCTCCATTGCTAGAGTGTTTTACTGCAGCGTCGTCCTTGCAACCCTGCTCACCCTGTCCGCGCGCGCGGAGGAGGTGAAGGCCGGCGATCTCGTGATCACGCAGGCCTGGGCCCGCGCCACGCCGGGTGGGGCCAAGGTGGGCGGCGCCTTTCTGACCATCGAGAACAAGGGGGCTGCGGCCGACCGGCTGGTCGGCGCGTCCGCCGACATCGCGGGGAAGGTCGAGGTCCATGAGATGGCCAACAAGAACGGCGTGATGACCATGCGGCCGGTCGGCAGCGGCCTTGCCATCGATCCCGGCAAGACGGTGAAGCTGGCGCCGGGCGGATATCACTTGATGATGTTCGATCTCAAGGGCCCGCTCAAGCAAGGCGACAAGCTGCCGGTCACGCTCGATTTCGAGAAAGCGGGCAAGGTTGCACTCTCGCTCACGATAGAGGGAGTCGGCGCTCAAGCACCGGGGCCGAACTCCGGCATGGAGATGCAAAAAGCGCCTGGCGAGCCGAAGAAGATGTAGCGAGGTCGTTGCCGGCACTTCACCGGCGGCTTCGCGCGGCTCTCGCGATCCTCGGCGGCGGGGCCGGTCCTCGCGCGAATGCGCGCCGGGGCGCGGGAAACGGCCGGAAATGGCGGCCGGAATGGTTGTTTCGCGGTCTCTGCCCTTGTGTTTTTACGGCCGATCCGATTTCACTGGTGCGCTCCAATTTCCCCGGAACTTCCCATGCGACTGTCGCGCTATTTTATGCCCATCCTGAAGGAAAATCCGAAGGAAGCGGAGATCGTTTCGCACCGGTTGATGCTGCGTGCGGGCATGATCCGGCAGGAGGCCGCCGGCATCTATGCCTGGCTGCCGCTGGGCCTGCGGGTGCTGAAGAAGATCGAGCGGATCGTGCGCGAGGAGCAGGACCGTGCCGGTGCACTCGAACTGTTGATGCCGACGCTGCAGCTGGCCGATCTCTGGCGCGAAAGCGGCCGCTACGACGCTTACGGCCCGGAGATGCTGCGCATCGTCGACCGCCACAAGCGTGAATTGCTGTATGGCCCGACCAACGAGGAAATGATCACCGAGATCTTCCGCGCCTATGTGAAATCGTACCGGAGCCTGCCGCTCAACCTCTATCATATCCAGTGGAAGTTCCGCGACGAGCAGCGGCCGCGGTTCGGCGTCATGCGCGGTCGCGAATTCCTGATGAAGGATGCCTACTCCTTCGATATCGACGAGGCGGCCGCCCGGCGTTCCTACAACCGGATGTTCGTCGCCTATCTCAGGACCTTCGCGCGAATGGGATTGAAGGCGATTCCGATGCGCGCGGAAACTGGCCCGATCGGCGGCGATCTCAGCCATGAATTCATCGTGCTGGCGGAGACCGGCGAGTCCGCGGTGTTCTGCGACAGCGCGGTGCTCGACCTGCCGGTGCCCGGCGCCGACATCGACTATGACGGCGACCTGGCGGCGGTGATCCGGCAATGGACCTCGGTCTATGCCGCCACCGAGGATGTCCACGATGCCGCGCGGTTCGAGCGCGAAGTGCCCGCCGACCGCCGCGTGCACACGCGCGGCATCGAGGTTGGCCAGATCTTCTACTTCGGAACGAAATATTCCGACTCCATGAAGGCCATGGTGGCAGGTGCCGATGGCGCCGAAGCGCCGATCCATGGCGGCTCGTATGGCGTCGGAGTGTCCCGCCTGGTCGGCGCCATCATCGAGGCCTGTCACGATGATGCCGGCATCAAATGGCCGGAGGCGGTGGCGCCTTTCAAGGCGGTGATCTTGAACTTGAAGCAGGGTGCGACGGAAACCGATGCCGCCTGCGACAATTTGTACCGCGAACTCACCGCGAAGGGCGTCGAGGTCTTGTATGACGACACCGACCAGCGCGCCGGCGCCAAGTTCGCCGCCGCCGATCTGATCGGCATACCCTGGCAGATCCAGGTCGGGCCGAGAGGGCTTGCCGAAGGCAAGGTCGAGATCAAGCGTCGCAGCGACGGAGCCCGCGACAATTTGGCTCACGCTGAGGTTCTGGCGCGACTCACGTCGTAAAAGAATGATTTTGTTGCTCGGCCCACCACGGCCAGGACAGGCAGTTGTGTCCTATTTGCCTCAGCCGAAGCACTCTCTTCATTTCGCCTATAACAGGTAGCTTGACTTCATGTTAAGCGAACCCCTACGTTCGATATATTCATTGGGATACATCGTGTCTTGGGGGTTTGAAATGACGATGATTAAGAGCCTACTGCTCGGCTCGGCGGCGGGCCTTGTCGCGATCGGTGGGGCACAGGCAGCCGATCTTCCGCTGAAGGCGAAAGCGGTCGAATATGTGAGGGTCTGCTCCCTCTATGGGGCGGGCTTCTACTACATCCCCGGCACCGATACCTGCATCAAGCTGAGCGGCTATATGCGCGTCGACGTGCTGGCCAATACCAACAGCGACAATCAGGGCAATCTGAACGGTGCGGGCGGGGCGCGAAATCGATTCACCAACGGCATGACCTGGCGTTCTCGTGAAGACTTCGACATCGATACGCGCACCGCGACCGAATATGGCGTGGTCCGCACCTTTTTCGATGCGGTCTTCAACTGGACCACGGACACCTATGCGGCGAACGGCTTCGGCACCGTCTACTCTCCGATCGGGACTGCCAGCGCGCCGAACAACGCCAACGCGGGCGCGGTTGCCGGTGGTACGCTCGGCGTGTACTTCGCGTTCATCCAGTTCGCCGGCTTCACCATCGGCAAGGCGATCTCGCAATTCAGCGCGCCCTGGACCGCCTATCCTGGCAACAACTCCTTCGATGGTCTCGTCGGTGGTGGGGGCAACGTCACTGGCGTGAACCAGTTCAGCTACACGGCTGACTTCGGCGGCGGCATCACCGGTACGCTATCGGCGCAGGATCCGACCGCCTACTACCAGGCCGGCAACAACAACCTGCTCGGCTCCGGTCCTTTCGGCACCAACGACATTGCCGGCACGACCGCACCGGACTTGATTGCGATGTTGCGGGTCGACCAGGCCTGGGGCCTGTTCCAGGCGTCGGTGGCTGCGCATGACAACCACGCGGCTTACTACAACAACACCATCGGCGAGCAGACCGGCCATCCCGACGACAAATGGGGCTTTGCCGGTCAGTTGGCCTTGTCGATCAAGAACATCCCGACCGGACCCGGTGACACGATCAACATTCAGGGCGTGTATACCGACGGCGCGACCCGCTACAACATCCACAACTCGGCGACCGGATATGGTGCTGCCACGATCTTTGGCAGCTCGAACGTGGTGGGGACCTATGGCAGCGTTGGCATCGGCTTCGCACCCGACACGGTATTTGGCGCCGTGAACGGGCAGTTCTCGGGCCAGCAGCTGGTCCAGACCTGGGGTATGCGGGGTGGTTACACCCACAATTGGAATCCCTACTGGAACAGCAGCATCTACGGTGCCTACGCCGCGATCATGTACAACGACACGTCCAAGAGCATGTTGTGCGGTACGAATGGCGTTGGCGGCACGGTTCGGGCCGCGTTGGGTGCTCTCGTGACCGGCTGCAACCCGGACTACAACATCGCCCAGCTTGGTGTTGCTACCCGGTGGACCCCCGTCAAGAACCTGACCTTCACGTCGGAAGTCATCTATCAACATCTCGATCAAAGCTTCTCGGGCTTGGCGGCTACGGCCGGTGCGGCCGTCGGCAAACCGGCGGCCCTCTACGAACTCAAGGACCAGGACAACTGGGTCCTGAACTTCCGCGCCCAGCGCAACTGGTAGTCCGGTTCGTCTGATCGACCTCTGTCATACCCCGGCGGATGCCCCCCGCCGGGGTTTTCCCATGCGTGTTTCGAACTGTCTGGTCGCCCGAAAACGGCTTAGCTCGCGGGCTACCGTCGCTGTGTTCGCGGCGTGAAATAGGTCTCCACCCTAACGAATCAGTTACACAAGGAGGCGGCGGCTCGTTTTCGCCGCCTTTTGCTGTTCTGCCCTGCAACGCGAACTGGGAAGCGAATTGGGAACCGCGAAAAATCCAGTGGGAAACCGCTGAAAACGCTCGGAAAGCCCAATTCGTGTGAAAATCGACCTATGGATGCAGCCATGAGCGAGCCAGTTCGTAATCTTCCCTTCGCGCCATTCGAGTGGCTGATGTCGGGGCGCTATCTGCGGGCGCGTCGCAAGGAAGGTTTCATTTCCGTCATCGCCGGCTTCTCGTTTCTCGGCATCATGCTCGGGGTCGCGACCCTGATCATCGTGATGGCTGTCATGAACGGGTTCCGCAAGGAACTGCTCGACAAGATTCTCGGCCTCAACGGACATCTGCTGGTGCAACCCCTGGAGTCGCCGCTGACCGACTGGAAGGACGTCGCCGACCGCATCAGCCAGGTCGCCGGCATCCGGCTTGCCGCACCGGTCGTCGACGGCCAGGCGCTGGCGTCATCGCCGTTCAACGCCGCCGGCGTTCTGGTCCGAGGCATCCGTGCCAACGATCTCGACAATCTCACCTCGATCGCCAAGAACATCAAACAGGGCACGCTCGAGGGTTTTGACCAGGGCCAGGGCGTCGCGATCGGCCGTCGGCTCGCCGATCAGCTGTCGCTGCACGCAGGCGACAGCATCACGCTGGTGTCGCCGCGCGGAGCGGTGACGCCGATGGGCATCACGCCGCGCATCAAGCCGTACAAGGTCACGGCGGTGTTCGAGATCGGAATGACGGAATACAACTCGACCGTGGTGTTCATGCCGCTGGCGGAGGCGCAGGCTTATTTCAATCGCGCCAACGACGTCACCGCCATCGAGGTGTTCACGACCAATCCCGACAAGATCGATGCCTTCCGCAAGACCGTGACCGAGGCCGCCGGGCGCCCGATCTTCCTGGTCGACTGGCGACAGCGCAATGCGACTTTCTTCAACGCGCTTCAGGTCGAGCGCAACGTGATGTTCCTGATCCTCACCATGATCGTGCTGGTGGCGGCGCTCAACATCGTCTCCGGGCTGATCATGCTGGTCAAGGACAAGGGCAGCGACATCGCGATCCTGCGCACCATGGGTGCATCGCAAGGATCGATCATGCGGATCTTCCTGATCACGGGGGCGGCGATCGGCGTGGTCGGCACCCTGACGGGGCTTTTCGTCGGCATGCTGGTGTGCCTCAACATCGAATCGATCCGTCAGTTCCTGTCCTGGCTGACCAGCACCGAGCTGTTCTCGCCGGAGCTGTATTTCCTATCCAAGCTGCCGGCCGAGATCGATTTCGGCGAGACCAGCGCGGTCGTCATCATGGCCTTGACCCTGTCCTTCCTTGCCACACTGTATCCCTCCTGGCGTGCGGCTCGCCTCGATCCCGTCGAAGCCCTCCGGTACGAGTGAGGCACAGATGGCGCAGGGGCCAGAAAATGTACCGGTCGTCTATCTTCACGACATTAAGCGCCGGTACACCCAGGGCGAAGCGGTTCTCACCATCCTCGATGGCGCCAAGCTCGCACTGTGGGCGGGGCAGTCGGTTGCGCTGGTGGCGCCCTCGGGTTCGGGCAAATCGACGCTGTTGCACATCGCCGGCCTGCTCGAGAGTCCGGACGACGGCGAGGTCTATGTCGCGGGGACCGCGACCTCGGGACTATCCGACGTCGAGCGGACCCAGATCCGCCGCACCGATATCGGCTTCGTCTATCAGTCGCATCGGTTGCTGCCGGAGTTTTCCGCGCTCGAGAACGTCATGCTGCCGCAGATGATCCGCGGCCTCAAGCGCGCCGAGACCGTGAAGCGCGCGACCGAGATCCTCGGCTATCTCGGGCTCAGCGAGCGCATCCGGCATCGGCCGGCCGAATTGTCGGGCGGCGAGCAGCAGCGGGTCGCGATCGCGCGCGCCGTCGCCAATGCGCCGCGGGTGCTGTTGGCCGACGAGCCCACCGGCAATCTCGATCCGCATACCGCGGATCATGTGTTCGGGGCGCTGATGCAGCTCGTCAAGGCGACGCAGGTGGCGATGCTGATCGCCACCCACAACATGGATCTGGCGGCGCGCATGGACCGGCGGGTCTCGCTGGATTCCGGCCAGATCGTCGAACTGGCCTAGCTCAGTACGCGCGCCGGTGCGAGGCCGGGCCGGCCGGTCCTCTCCGGTAGTAGGGATTGACGAGGCATCCCGCCGAGCGGCCCGATGCGGCGGCCTTGCATTGGGGTAGCGAGGTGAAACGGCAATCCATATAGCTGACCCTGCCAAAGACCTGCATGCAGACGGGATAATTCGGATCATAGGTCTGGGCCAGGACGGGAGCGGTCCCCGCCATTGCGGCAGTTGTCAGAATGGCCATGATCAAGATCCGCATCCGGCGCTCCTCCGTCGAACAATTGGCTACCACCGGCAGCGGGCCCGGCTGGATCGAACACGGCCGTGGCGGAAGGTCCGCCGGCGTTCTGCCGTGGCGATCATAGTCGGGAATGATCAGGCGGGCGAGCATGCGGTGCGGACGCCGTTGCCCCGATTGCCCTCAGTCACAGGGCAGGCTGGATTGCCGATGGCTGTAAAAAAGCCGCCAATCACAATTAAATCAGCAGTTTGCGGGCTCATTGAACTACCGTCATTATATTCGTCTGAATGTATCACCTGATGTTTGCAATTCTAAGTAGATGATCAGGCTGGTCAAAGCGGCGCCCGCATTAACCACTCGATGGAATTGGCTGTTTTTCTCCGCCTGTGCCGCATCCATGTCTTGACGGCGAGAACAAAAAAGGAACATTGTTCCCGGTACGTTCTTTTGACGTGGAGGCGGATATGTTGCGGATTTTTGTCGAGGAAGCTGCTGCATTGGCATCGATCGCGCTGTTCATCGGAATGATCGCGGTGTGGGCGCAGCTGCTTGCGCAGCTCTGAGACACCTTGGGGAAAAGCCGGACGATGGTCCGAATCGGCGGGTTCGGCATGGACACCCATGGCGCCAGGCATCACCATTGAGGCACGAGTCGGCCTCCGGACGGCTTCCCGTTCCTCAAGCCTCCGACGCCGATGACGCAGAAGCCTGCCGCAACCATGTCCAGTGCCGGATTTGTCCATCTCCACGTTCATTCGGCCTATTCGCTGCTGAAAGGATCGATCAAGATCCAGAAGCTGGCGGAACTGGCCAAGGCCGACCGGCAGCCAGCCCTGGCGCTGACCGATACCGACAACATGTTCGGCGCGCTGGAGTTCTCCGACAAGCTCGCCAATTACGGCATCCAGCCGATCGTCGGGTGCGAACTCGCTGTCGATTTCGGCGACCAGGACCCCAATGCGCGCAGTGCAGTCGCCGCCGGTCCGTCCCGTATCGTACTGCTGGCGGCTCGGGAGCGCGGCTACCGCAACCTGATGCGGCTCAATTCTCGGGCGTTTCTCGATACGCCAACCCACCAGACGCCACATATCAAGTTCGAGTGGCTGGAGGGACATGCCGATGACCTGATAGTGCTCAGCGGCGGTCCTGACGGGCCGATCTCGCTGGCGCTGGCGGCCAATCAGGTCCAGCTTGCGCAGACGCGCTGCGAGCGGCTGGCGAGCCTGTTCGGCGACCGGCTCTACCTCGAACTGCAGCGTCACGGCGTTGAACGGGAACGCCGCACCGAAGCCGGCCTGATCGATCTAGCTTATGCCAAGGGCCTGCCGCTGGTTGCGACCAACGAGCCGTATTTCGCCGCCGCCGACGATTACGAGGCCCACGACGCACTGCTGTGCATTGCCAGCGGCCGGCTCATTGCCGAGACCGATCGCAACCAACTCACCGCCGAGCATCGCTTCAAGACCCGGGCGGAAATGGCGGTGTTGTTTGCCGACGTGCCGGAGGCGCTGGCTTCCACCCTCGAGATTGCCGAACGCTGTGCATTCCGTCCGTTGACCCGCAAGCCGATCCTGCCACGCTTTACCGTCGGTGCCACTGCCCATGCGGCGGACGCGCAGAGCGACGAGGCGGCTGAGCTGCACCGCCAGGCCGAGCAGGGTCTGAGCAACCGGCTGCGCGTCCATGGCCTGTCGCCGGGTACCTCGGAGGAAGACTATCGGGCGCGGCTCGCGTTCGAGATCGACGTCATCACTCGCATGAACTACGCAGGCTATTTCCTGATCGTGGCTGATTTCATCCAATGGGCGAAATCGGCGGGAATACCCGTCGGGCCGGGCCGCGGTTCGGGCGCCGGCTCGCTGGTCGCCTACTCGCTGACCATCACCGATCTCGATCCGATCCGGTTCGGGCTGCTGTTCGAGCGGTTTCTCAACCCCGAACGGGTATCGATGCCGGACTTCGACATCGATTTCTGCCAGGACCGCCGCGGCGAGGTCATCGACTATGTGCAGCAGCGCTATGGCCGCGACCAGGTAGCGCAGATCATCACATTCGGCACGCTGCAGGCACGCGGCGTGCTGCGCGACGTCGGCCGCGTGCTGCAGATGCCCTATGGCCAGGTCGACAGGCTGACCAAGCTGGTGCCGCAGAATCCGGCGGCCCCGGTGACGCTGGCCGCCGCCATTGCCGGCGAGCCGAAGCTGCAGGCCTTCCGCGACGAGGACGCCGTGGTGGCACGCGCCTTCGACATTGCGCAGCGGCTCGAGGGCCTCACGCGGCACGCCTCGACCCACGCCGCCGGCATCGTGATCGGCGACCGGCCGCTGAGCGAGCTGGTGCCGCTCTATCGCGATCCCAAATCCGACATGCCGGTCACCCAGTTCAACATGAAGTGGGTCGAACCTGCGGGATTGGTGAAGTTCGACTTTCTGGGACTCAAGACCCTGACCGTGCTGGACGTCGCGGTGAAGCTGCTCGCGCAGCGAGGCGTCGAGCTCAACCTCGCGACGCTGCCGCTCGACGACGCCGCAAGCTACCAGATGCTGGCGAGGGGCGACGTGGTCGGCGTGTTCCAGGTTGAAAGCCAGGGCATGCGGCGCGCGCTGGTCGACATGCGGCCCGACCGCTTCGAGGACATCATCGCGCTGGTCGCGCTGTACCGGCCGGGTCCGATGGCGAACATCCCGACCTACTGTGCCCGCAAGCATGGCGACGAGGAGCCGGAATATCTGCATCCGATGCTCGAGCCGATCCTGAAGGAAACCTTCGGCGTCATCATCTACCAGGAGCAGGTGATGCAGATCGCGCAGGTGATGGCCGGTTATTCGCTGGGCGAAGCCGACCTGCTGCGCCGCGCCATGGGCAAGAAGATTCGCGCCGAGATGGAAAAGCAGCGTGAACGTTTCGTGTCCGGCGCGATCGAGCGCGGCATTCCGCCGGGGCAGGCCGACACCATCTTCGAATTGCTGGCGAAGTTTGCCGACTACGGCTTCAACAAGAGCCATGCCGCCGCGTATGCGCTGGTGTCTTACCACACCGCTTACATGAAGGCGCACTATCCGGTGGAGTTTCTCGCGGCCTCGATGACGCTCGAGCTCAACAACACCGACAAGCTCTCGGAGTTTCGCGCCGAGGCGCAGCGGCTCGGCATCAAGGTCGAGGCGCCATCGATCAACCGCTCGGGGGCCACCTTCGAGGTCGATGACGGGGTCATCCACTACGCGCTGGCGGCCCTGAAGGGGGTCGGGCCGCAGGCGATCGAACTGATCGCGGAAGTCAGGCGTACAGGGCTGTTCACCTCACTGGCGGATTTCGCCGTCCGGGTGAACCCGCGCGCGATCAACAAGCGGGTGATCGAAAGCCTGGCCGCAGCCGGCGCATTCGATGCGCTGGATGCCAACCGCGCGCGGGTGTTCGCCGGTGCCGAGGCCATCCTGGCGGCGTGCCAGCGCAGCCACGAGGCCGCGACGCTCGGCCAGAACGACATGTTCGGCGGGGCGGCCGATGCGCCGACCATCACGCTGTCCCAGATCGAGCCGTGGCTCCCGGCCGAGCGGCTGCGCCGCGAGTATGACGCGATCGGCTTCTTCCTGTCCGGCCATCCGCTCGACGACTACGCGACCGTGCTGAAGCGATTGCGGGTGCAGTCCTGGGCCGAGTTCTCCCGTGCGGTCAAGACCGGTGCCACCGCCGGCAAGGTTGCCGCCACCGTGGTGTCGCGCATGGAGCGCCGCACCAAGACCGGCAACAAAATGGGTATCATCGGGCTGTCGGACCCAACCGGCCATTTCGAGGCGGTGTTGTTTTCGGAGGGCCTCGCGCAGTATCGCGAACTGCTGGAGCCGGGGGCCGCGGTACTGCTGCAGCTCGGCGCCGAACTGCAGGGCGACGACGTCCGTGCCCGGGTGCTTCACGCCGAGCCGCTCGACGACGCCGCGGCCAAGACCCAGAAGGGCCTGCGCATCTTTGTTCGCGACACCAAGCCGCTTGATTCCATCGCCCGGCGGCTGCAGGTGCCTGAGGCCGCGGCGCCGGGCGGCGCCAATCGTACCGCGGCCAAACCGGTTTCGGTGGCCGGCGCCGACGGCGACGTCTCGCTCGTCATGATGCTTGACCTCGAGACCGAGGTGGAAATGAAATTGCCCGGCCGCTTCAAGGTGTCGCCGCAGATTGCCGGCGCGATCAAGGCTGTCGCGGGCGTGGTGGACGTGCAAACACTTTAGGAGATTTCAGATGTGCAATTTGTGCCGCGAGACGCTGTCGCATCGTTCGTTGCCTACCCGTCGCTCTGTCGTCGCCGGCGCCGCCGCGACGCTCGGAATGTTGCTGGCGGGCGCAGCTGTCGCCAAGGACGCCAAGGCGCCGCCCAAGCCCCAGAACGTCGTCTCCCCGGGGGCGGCGCTGGAACGTCTGCAGCAGGGCAACATGCGCTATATCAAGGGCGTGGCGCGCCGCCACGATTTCGAGCATGAGCGCGAGGCCTTGGCGGGCGGCCAGAATCCGTTTGCCGGCATATTGAGCTGCGCCGATTCACGGATCGCGCCGGAATACGCCTTCGACAGCGGGCGAGGCGATCTGTTCGTTTGTCGCGTCGCCGGCAACTTCGCCACCACCGAAACCATCGCCAGCCTCGAATACGGCGTCGCCGTGCTGAACGTTCCCCTGATCCTGGTGCTCGGTCATGACAGTTGCGGCGCGGTCGACGCGGCAATCAAATCGCTCAAGGACGGCACCACGCTGCCGGGGCACTTGCCATCCCTGGTGTCGGGAGTGGCTCCGGCGGTGAACGCCGTCATGAAGGAGGGCGGCGACACCCTCAACAAGGCGATCCGGCAGAACGTGATCGACAATGTCGCGAAGCTGCGCTCGGCGACGCCGATCCTGAGCGCGGCCGTCGAGCAGAACAAGATCAGGGTCGTGGGGGGCATCTACCGGCTCAAGGACGGCAAGGTGGACATGGTCGCCTGAAGCCCCAGCCAGGGGCAGCAGCAGGCCGGAACCGGGTTGCCGGCGGGCTGAACGGGCCGGATTTCCTTGCTTCCTGGGAAAATCCCGCTATAAACCGCGCCATCTCACACGGAAACTTGGCTCACAAGGCCGTCCGGTGGCAATCGGCCGTCAGGCTCGTTTGCTCACACGTTTCCGGAGGAACCAACCGGAGAACCAGAACGATGGCGCTACCCGACTTTTCCATGCGTCAGCTGCTCGAGGCTGGCGTTCACTTTGGCCACCAGTCGCACCGCTGGAATCCGAAAATGGCGGATTACATTTTCGGTGCACGCAACAACATCCATATCATCGATTTGGCCCAGACCGTGCCGCTGCTGCACCGCGCGCTGCAGGCCGTCAGCGATACCGTCGCCAAGGGCGGCCGGATCCTGTTCGTAGGCACCAAACGGCAGGCGCAGGATGGCGTCGCCGAAGCGGCGAAGCGTTCGGCACAGTATTTTGTCAATTCGCGCTGGCTCGGGGGCACCCTGACCAACTGGAAGACGGTGTCCGGTTCGATCAAGCGGCTGCGGCAGCTCGAGGAGATGCTGGGCTCCGGCGAGGGCGCCCAGTACACCAAGAAGGAGCGGCTGACGCTGCAGCGGGAGCGGGACAAGCTCGACCGTTCGCTGGGCGGGATCAAGGACATGGGCGGTCTGCCCGACATGATCTTCGTGATCGATACCAACAAGGAGGACATCGCGATTGCCGAGGCGCGGCGCCTCAACATCCCCGTCGCCGCCATTGTGGATACGAACTCCGATCCCAAGGGCATCACCTTTGTCGTTCCCGGCAATGACGACGCCGGCCGGGCCATCACGTTGTACTGCGATCTGGTCGCCCGTGCGGCCATCGATGGGATTTCCCGGGCGCAGGGCGAGTCCGGAGTTCGATCTCGGCGCGTCGGCCCACCCGGTCCGCGAGGAGATTCCGGTTGCGGCGGCGCCCGCGGGTTTCCAGGGTCTTGCAGGTCCGCGCGGTACCGCCGACGACCTCAAGAAGCTCACCGGCGTATCCGGCGCGATCGAGAAGAAGTTCAACGATCTCGGCATCTTCCACTATTGGCAGCTTGCCGAACTCGATCACGATACCGCCCACAAGATCGGCGAAGAGGTCGGGCTGCCGAGCCGGGCCGATGGCTGGGTGGCGCAGGCCAAGGCCATGACGGCGGAAGCCGAATAACGCGACGCGTTGGCCGGATCGTTCCGGCCACCATTCCCGCTTTATTTCATTTCCGGCAGGGGTGACGGGGCGGCAGGCCGCGCCGCGGCTATCCGGACAGGGAGGATTTGCAACGATGGCGACAATCACGGCAGCGATGGTCAAGGACCTTCGGGAGTCGACCGGCGCGGGCATGATGGATTGCAAGGCCGCGCTTACCGAGAGCAGCGGCGACATGCAGGCCGCGCAGGATTGGCTGCGCAAGAAGGGTCTGTCCAAGGCTGCGAAAAAGGCCGGCCGTGTGGCCGCCGAAGGCCTGATCGGGATGCTGACATCCGGCACCAAGGGCGTTGTCGTCGAGGTCAATTCGGAGACCGATTTCGTGGCCCGCAACGAGCATTTCCAGGGGCTGGTCAAGATGATCGCCCAGGTTGCGCTCGAGGTCGGCGCCGATGTCGCGGCGATCAAGGCTGCCAAGGTCGGCGACGTGACGGTCGAGGCCGCGATTGGCGATGCGATCGCGACCATCGGCGAGAACATGACGCTGCGCCGCGCCGCTGCGCTGTCGGTCGGCAAGGGCATCGTGTCGGGCTATGTGCACAACGCCGTGATCGATGGTGCCGGCAAATACGGCGTCATCGTTGCGCTCGAGTTGGCCGGCAAGACCGACGAGCTGGCCGGCCTCGGCAAGCAGCTTGCCATGCACGTCGCCGCAGCCAATCCGCAGGCGCTCGACGCGGCCGGCCTCGATCCCACGATCGTCAGGCGGGAAAAGGACGTGCTGGCCGACAAATATCGCCAGCAGGGCAAGCCGGAGAACGTGATCGAAAAGATCGTCGAGTCGGGACTGAAGACCTACTACAAGGAGGTCTGCCTGCTCGAACAGGCCTTCATCCATGACAGCGCCAAGTCGGTCGCCCAGGCGGTCAAGGAAGCTGAGGGAAAGATCGGCGCCCCGGTGAAGATCACGGGATTTGTGCGCTATGCTCTCGGCGAGGGAATCGATCGGCAGGAATCCGATTTCGCGGCAGAAGTCGCGGCCGCCAGCGGTCAGAAGAAATAACGGGCCGGAGCAGCCGCGCGGACAGGAAAGCGATCGCATCATGGCTGGGCCGGTTTATCGTCGCGTCGTGATCAAACTGTCGGGCGAGTATCTCGCCGGCGTCCAGCACTTCGGCATCGACCAGCCGACGGTCGACCGGATCGCCGGTGATCTCATCGCTGCCCGCGAACTCGGCACCGAGGTCGCCGTGGTCGTCGGCGGCGGTAACGTCGTTCGAGGCGTCGAAGTGTCGTCGCGCGGCGTATCCCGACCGACCGGCGATACCATGGGCATGCTCGCGACCGTGATAAACTGCCTGGCGCTCGAGGCGGCGATCGAGCGGCGCGGGACGCCGTCGCGCACGCTGTCGGCGTTCGTGATGCCGCAGATCTGCGAACTTTTCACCAGGGGTGTGGCGCATAAATATCTCGCCGAGGGCCGGATCGTGCTGCTCGGGGGCGGAACCGGCAATCCGTTCTTCACGACCGACACCACGGCCGTGCTGCGCGCCGCCGAAATCGGTGCGGCGGCGGTGCTGAAGGCGACCAATGTCGATGGCGTCTACAGCGCCGATCCGAAGAAGGACCCGTCGGCCAAGCAATTCGACCGTCTGACCCATTCGCAGGCGCTCGAAGGCGGTTACAAGGTGATGGATGCGACCGCTTTCGCGCTTGCCCGCGAGACGTCGCTGCCTATCATCGTGTTCTCGATCGCCGAGCCCGGTTCGATCGGTGCGATCCTGCGTGGAACCGGCCACGGCACCATCGTCGCCGGCTGAGCGTTCGCACCGCATGCCGGCCAACGGCAGCGATGCCAGTTCTAGAGGAGGGGAGGAGTCTCATGCCCACGCCTGGTTTCGACATCAACGAGTTGAAGCGCCGAATGCAGGGCGCCACGCAATCCCTCAAGCACGAGCTCGGCGGACTGCGCACCGGGCGGGCCTCGGCCTCGATGCTCGAGCCGGTGCAGGTCGATGCCTATGGCAGCCACATGCCGCTCAACCAGCTTGCCACCATCAGCGTGCCGGAACCTCGGCTACTCTCGGTGCAGGTGTGGGACAAGTCGATGGTCAAGGCGGTCGAGAAGGCGATTGTCGATTCGAATCTCGGCCTCAGTCCGGCCACCGAGGGTCAGGTACTTCGGCTGCGAATTCCCGAACTGAACGAGGAGCGCCGCAAGGAACTGGTGAAAGTTGCACACAAATATGCCGAAGCGGCCAAGGTCGCGGTGCGGCACGTTCGTCGTGACGGCCTGGACGTCGTCAAGAAGCTTGAGAAGAACCACGAAATTTCCGAGGATGATCAGGAGCGTCTGGCGGCCGACGTGCAAAAGGCGACGGATGGCACGATTTCGGAGATCGATCAGTTGCTGGCGGCCAAGGAAAAGGAAATCCTGACCGTCTAGCGTCTCAGCGGGCCGGTGTCCGCGCCCTGGAATTGACCGATGTCGAATGTCGCCGCCCCCGCGCCCGAGGCCCCCGACCGCAACGATGGACCGCGGCATGTCGCGATCATCATGGACGGCAATGGCCGCTGGGCGGCGGCGCGTGGCCTGCCGCGTGCCGAGGGTCACCGCCGTGGTGTCGAGGCCCTGCGCCGGGTGGTACGCGCGGCGAACGAACTCGGCATCGAGTACCTGACGATCTTCTCCTTCAGCTCGGAGAACTGGTCGCGTCCGGCGACCGAGATCGGGGACCTGTTCGGTCTGCTCCGTCGTTTTATCCGCAACGATCTGGCGACCTTGCATCGCGATCGCGTGAGGGTGCGTGTGATCGGGCAGCGTGACGGTCTCGAGCCGGACATCTGTGCGCTTCTGAACGAGGCCGAGGAATTGACGCGCGGCAACACCCGGCTCAACCTGGTGGTCGCTTTCAACTACGGGTCCAGACAGGAAATCGCCAGCGCGGCGCAGCGGCTGGCCCGCGAGGTGGCGGCAGGAACCCGCGATCCGTCATCGATCGACGCCGATGCGCTCGCTCAATATCTCGATGCTCCCGATCTTCCCGATCCCGATCTGATCATCCGCACCAGTGGCGAACAGCGGCTGTCGAACTTTCTGATGTGGCAGGCCGCCTACAGCGAACTCGTGTTCGTGCCGATCCATTGGCCCGACTTCGACAAGGCGGCCCTCGAAGGCGCGATCGCCGAATATGGCCGGCGGGAGCGCCGGTTCGGTGGTCTGGCCGCGAAAACCGGATCGTGACCGGAGGCGAGGCCGCGCCGGCGGCAGCTGCGGACCAGGCCACGCGCAACCTGCTGGTCCGGATCGGTACCGCACTGGTGCTCGCCCCGGTGGCCATCGCGATCGCCTATTTTGGCGGCTGGCTCTGGACTGCCCTGGTCACGCTGGCCGCGGTCGGACTGTATGTCGAATGGTTGACCATTGTCGGCGCCGTGCAGGTCGGCGGAGCGCTGTCCGGCGCGGCCGCGCTCCTGATTGCAGGCGTTTGCCTTGGCGACGGGAGGATCGAGCGTGCGTTCATCGTGTTCGCGCTCGGTCTGGCCGCGGTCGCCTGGCTTTCGCCACAGCTGCGGCGTTGGAGACTTGGCGGGTTTTGCTATGCCGCCGCCGCGGAGACGGCTTCGATCCTGATCCGCCTCGACCAGACCTTTGGATTCGCGGCGCTGCTGCTGGTCCTGCTGGTGGTCTGGGCGACCGATATCGGCGGGTATTTTGCCGGCCGCCGCCTTGGCGGCCCGAAGCTCTGGCCGCGCGTCAGTCCCAAGAAGACCTGGGCTGGGGCGTTCGGCGGCTTCCTGGCGAGCCTGGTCGTTGCCGCGGGGTTTGCCGCCTTCGGCTTCGGCAGAGCCGGCCCGCTGCTCCTGCTGGGTTCGCTGTTTTCGATCGCTTCGCAGCTTGGCGATCTGTTCGAATCCGCCGTCAAACGGCGGTTCGGGGTCAAGGATTCCAGCCAGATCATTCCCGGCCATGGCGGTCTGCTCGACCGTCTCGACGGCTTTGTCGCCGCGGCGGTCCTGGCTGCGATTTTCGGGCTTTTGCGCGGCGGGCTGGATGGCGTCGGCCGCGGTCTTATGGTTTGGTGAGGCGATGAGCGCCGTTCCCCTGCGTAACAAAAAAGCTGCGGCGTCGGCGGTCAGGACCGTGACCGTGCTGGGAGCCACCGGGTCGATCGGCGACAGCACGATGGATCTGCTGCGGGCAGCCCCCGACCGTTATCGGATCGAGGCCTTGACCGCCAACAGCAATGTCGAGGATCTGGCCAAGCTGGCGCGGGAGTTCGACGCGCGCTTTGCCGCCATCGCCGATCCCAGCCTGCTGGACGACCTGCAGGATGCGCTTGCCGGCACCGGGACCGAGTGCGGCGCCGGCGAAAGCGCGATCATCGAGGCCGCCGCCCGGCCGGCCGATTGGGTGATGGCCGCCGTCAGCGGCGCGGCCGGGTTGAAGCCCGCGCTCGCCGCCGTGGACCGCGGCGCGACGGTCGCACTCGCCAACAAGGAATGTCTGGTCTGTGCTGGCGATTTCTTCATGCAGCGCGCGGTGTCCGCCAATGCCTGCATCCTGCCCGCGGATTCGGAACACAATGCGCTGTTTCAAGCGCTCGGTTCCGGCAACCGGGAGGAACTCGTTCGCGTCATCATCACCGCCTCGGGCGGACCGTTCCGGACCTGGACCAGCCGCGACATCGAGCAGGCGACGCTGGCGCAGGCGCTGAAGCATCCGAACTGGAGCATGGGACAGAAGATCACCATCGATTCGGCTTCCATGATGAACAAGGGCCTCGAGGTCATCGAGGCATCCTATCTGTTCGCGCTGACGCCGGACGAGATCGACGTCCTGGTGCACCCGCAATCGATCGTGCACGGCATGGTGGAGTTTTCCGACCGCTCCGTAGTCGCGCAACTTGGCGCTCCCGATATGCGCACGCCAATTGCGCATTGTCTGGGATGGCCTGATCGAATCGTCGGACCGGCCGCCAAGCTCGACCTTGCCAAGATCGGGCAATTGACCTTTGAGGCGCCGGACTTCGCGCGCTTTCCGGCATTGCGGCTCGCCTATGACGCACTGCGAACCGGCCGCGGCGCCACCACGGTCTATAATGCGGCCAATGAGGTCGCGGTGGCCGCGTTCATCGACGGCAAGATCAAGTTCGGCGCCATCGCCCGCCTGGTCGAGGCGACCCTGGACGGCTGGATCCGCTCCGGCAACCTCGCGCCGCTGAACTCGGCCGACGATGCCATCACCGTTGACCATAACGCTCGAAATAGGGCTGCCACCCTCTTGCCTCAAATTGCCGCAAAGGCATCCTAGAGGGTGGGGGCAGAGCCTTTGGCTCTGGGCGAGGGAATTCGGATGTCAGAGTTTTTTCTGCATGGTTTCAACACGTTGGGCCATGGGTTTATCGGCTATATCATCCCCTTCCTGTTTGTTCTGACCATCGTCGTGTTCTTCCATGAGCTTGGCCATTTCCTGGTGGCCCGCTGGGCTGGCGTCAACGTGCTGACATTCTCGCTCGGCTTCGGTCCGGAACTACTCGGTTTCAACGATCGCCACGGCACGCGATGGAAGATTTCGGCGGTTCCGCTCGGCGGTTACGTCAAGTTCTTCGGTGACGACAGCGAGGCTTCGACGCCAGCATCGGAGGCGCTTGCCAAGATGACCGAGGAGGAGCGGAGGGGAAGCTTCCATTACAAGACGGTAGGACGACGCGCCGCCATCGTGGCTGCAGGGCCGATTGCCAATTTCCTGCTGGCGATCCTGATCTTCGCCACCCTGTTCACGTTCCTGGGCAAGCCAAGCACGTCGGCCCGCGTCGACAAGGTGGAAGCCGGCAGCGCGGCGGCGGCGGCCGGATTTCAGGTCGGCGATGTCGTCACGACCATCGATGGCACGGCGATCGACAGTTTCTCCGAGATGCAGCGCATTGTCGGGATACGCGCCGGCGAAAAACTCACATTCACGGTCAAACGCGGCGATTCCACCGTGACATTGACGGGCACCCCCGAGCTCAGGGAAGTGAAGGACCCGTTCGGCAATGCACACAAGCTGGGCGTGCTCGGCATTACCCGCTCGATGTCGCCCGGCGACGTCACGACCGAGCGCGTGAACCCGGCAACGGCGGTGTGGCTGGGGATCAAGGAAACCTGGTTCGTGGTCGACCGCACGCTCGCCTATATCGGTGGTGTCTTCACCGGGCGCGAAGCGGCCGACCAGGTCGGGGGACCGCTGCGGATTGCCCAGATTTCAGGCCAGGTGGCGACCATCGGCATTGCCGCGCTGGTCCATTTGGCCGCGGTGCTGTCGATCTCGATCGGATTGCTGAACCTGTTCCCGGTTCCCCTGCTCGATGGCGGTCACCTTTTGTTCTATGTGGTCGAAGCGGTCCGCGGGCGCCCGCTGTCGGAGCGGGCGCAGGAAATGGGGTTCCGAATCGGGCTCGGGCTGGTGCTGATGCTGATGGTGTTTGCGACCTATAACGACATTCTTCATCTGGCGGCATCATAATGCCGTCTTCGGGCGGCGTGGCCGATGGGCAACGTCTTGGAATGAAATTGAAATTGCACGGCGATAGGGCGTTTGCCGGCCCGGGGAAATTGGCTACAAGCGATGCAACAAATGGGATTCTGCCGGCTCGTAGGGGTGCGGTCCGGCATTGGGAAGACAAGGGCGCATCGCGCATGAACGTTGGAATGCGAGTGCGGGGGGGCCTGTTTGCCGCCCTTATCATGTTCGCCATGCCGGTCGCCGCCACGCTGGTCACCATGCTGCCGGCGCCGGCGCTGGCCCAGACCGTTGCGTCAATTCAGGTCGAAGGCAACCGGCGGGTCGAGGTCGAGACCATCCGTTCCTATTTCAAGCCCGGTCCCGGCGGCCGCCTGGATCAGGGGGCGATCGACGACGGCCTCAAGGCACTGATCCAGACCGGCCTGTTCCAGGATGTCAGGATCAATCAGGCCGGCGGTCGTCTGGTGGTGACCGTGATCGAGAACCCGGTGATCAACCGGGTGGCGTTCGAGGGCAACAAGAAGATCAAGGACGAGCAGCTTTCCGCCGAAGTGCAGTCCAAGCCGCGCGGCACCTTGTCGCGTCCGATGGTGCAGTCCGACGCGCTGCGGATCGCCGAGGTCTACCGTCATGCCGGCCGCTACGACGTTCGTGTCGATCCCCAGATCATCGAGCAGCCGAACAATCGCGTCGACCTCATCTTCACGGTCACGGAAGGCGTGAAGACCGGCGTCAAGACGATCGAGTTCATCGGCAACAATTCATATTCTTCCTATCGCCTGAAGGACATCATCAAAACTCACGAGACCAATCTGCTGAGCTTCCTTGGCAGCGGTGACGTCTATGATCCCGACCGGGTCGAGGCCGACCGGGACCTGATTCGGCGCTTTTACCTCAAGCACGGCTTCGCCGACGTGCAGGTGGTAGCGGCGCTCACCGAGTACGATCCGAACAGGAAGGGCTTCCTGGTCACCTTCAAGATCGAGGAAGGTCAGCAGTACCGGGTCGCATCTGTCAATTTCAAGTCCAGCATCGCGACGCTCGATGCCAATTCGCTGCGGAGCTATTCGCGCGTCAGCATCGGCTCGCTCTACAACGCCGAAGCGCTGGAGAAATCGGTCGAGGAGATGCAGATCGAGGCGTCGCGGCGCGGCTATGCCTTCGCCATCGTGCGTCCACGCGGCGATCGCAACTTCGAAGCGCATACCGTCTCGATCACCTTTGGCGTGGACGAAGGCCCGAGGGTCTATATCGAGCGCATCAATGTGCGCGGCAACACCCGTACCCGCGACTACGTGATTCGCCGCGAATTCGACATATCGGAAGGCGATGCCTACAACCGCGCGCTGGTCGATCGCGCCGAACGCCGGCTGAAGAACCTGGACTTCTTCAAGACCGTCAAGATCACCACCGAGCCTGGATCGTCGACCGACCGGGTGATCCTCAACGTCGATCTCGAAGAGAAGTCGACCGGCGACTTCTCGGTTTCGGGTGGTTATTCCACGACCCAGGGCGCTCTCGCCGAGGTCAGCGTTTCCGAGCGCAATTTCCTCGGCCGCGGCCTGTATGCCAAGGCATCGGTGACCTACGGACAGTATGCCCGCGGCGTCTCGCTCTCCTTCGTGGAGCCATATCTGCTCGACTATCGCGTCGCGCTCGGCCTCGACGTGTTCTACCGTGAGCAGCTGGCGAATACCTATATTTCCTACGGGACCAAGACCATCGGTTTCTCGCCCCGGCTCGGTTTCGCGCTCCGCGAGGATCTGTCGCTGCAACTGCGCTATTCGATCTACCAGCAGCAGATCACGCTGCCGTACCAGCTCAACAACTGTAACAACCTGGCGGGTCCTGCCTTCTTCCCGACCCCGGCTTACATCAACCAGGTTCTTGGCGGCGTCGATCCCACCGGCAATGCCCAGAGCGGGCTGCTCCCGGGCTGTCTGGCCGACGGCAAATCGTCGCTGCCGGTCCGTCAGGAACTGGCAAACGGCGCCGAGCTGACGTCCGCGATCGGCTATACGCTCAACTACAACACGCTCGACAACAACAAGAACCCGACCGACGGTCTGCTGGTTGATTTCAAGCAGGACTTCGCCGGCGTCGGCGGCGACGTCAGCTATCTCAAGTCGGCAATCGATGCGAAATACTATACCCCGCTCGTCGGCGATCTGGTCGGGCTGGTCCACCTGCAGAGCGGCATGCTCAACCACATCGGCAACAACAACCTGCGCATGCTCGACCAATTCCAGATGGGACCGAACCTGGTCCGCGGCTTCGCGCCGAACGGTATCGGCCCGCGCGATCTGACCTTCTATCCCTATACCGGATATGGCGATGCGCTCGGTGGCACCAAATATTGGGGCGCGTCCGCCGAGTTGCAGATGCCGTTCTGGTTCCTGCCGTCGGAAGTCGGTCTGAAGGGCGCCGTCTATGCCGATGCCGGCTCGCTCTGGGATTATCAAGGGCCGACCAGCTGGGCCGCGACCGGCGAAATCAACGGTCTCGTCAACGGTCACCCATGCCGATGCGCCATGGTGTTCGACGATACCAACACGATCCGCACCTCGGTCGGCGTCGGCTTGATCTGGGCCTCTCCGTTCGGACCGTTGCGCTTCGACTACGCGATCCCGATTACCAAGGGCAAGTACGACGTGGTGCAGGAGTTCAAATTCGGCGGTGGGACCTCGTTCTGAGTTGACAACGGGCCGCACCGCGACGGGTGGAATGGCGCAGCCGGTATTCTTCGAACGACCACCTTCGTCGACGCTGGCCGAGATGGCGGCACGGGCGAGGGTCCAGCTGGTCGATCCGGCACGCGGCAGCCAGGAGGTCAGGGGACTGGCGTCGCTTGACGAAGCCGGCCCAATGCATCTGACCTTCTTCGACAACCTGAAATACGCCGATCAACTCGCGTCGACGCGGGCTGGTGCCTGCCTGGTCAACGCGCGCTTCGAGGCGAGGGTCCCGGCCGGCGTTGCGGTTCTGCGCGCCGAGCATCCCTTCCGTGAGTTCGTCAAGATTGCGCGCGCACTTCATGGCGATGCGCTTCGCCCGCAGACCTGGTTCGGCCAGGCCGGCATCGCGCCATCCGCCATCATCGACCCGACCGCACATCTGGAGGACGACGTCGTCGTCGATCCGCTGGCGGTGATCGGGCCCAACGTGGAAATCGGCGCGGGCACGGTGGTGGGCGCTGCGGCCGTGATCGGGGCCAATGTCAGGATCGGCAGGGACTGCAATGTCGGGGCGCATTGCGCCATCCAATGCGCCCTGATCGGCAACAACGTCCTGATTCATCCGGGCTGCAGCATCGGGCAGGACGGCTATGGGTTCGTCTTATTCGGTCCCGATGGGCATCTGAAGGTCCCGCAGACCGGCCGCGTGCTGATCCAGAACGACGTGGAAATTGGCGCTGGGACCACCATCGACCGGGGCAGCCTGCGCGACACCGTGATTGGCGAGGGAACCAAAATCGACAACCAGGTCCAGATCGGCCACAATGTGACCATCGGGCGGCACTGCCTGCTCGCGGCCCAGATCGGGCTGGCGGGCAGCCTGACGATCGGTGACAACGTGGCGCTGGGCGCCAAGGTGGGCATCAACAATCATCTGCATATCGGTGACGGCGCCCAGGTCACGGCGATGAGCGGGGTCAAGGACGACATCCCGGCCAATGGGCGCTGGGGTGGCTTCTTCGCCAAGCCGACCAAGCAGTGGTTCCGGGAAATTCTTGCGCTGGAACGGCTGGTGCGCGAGAACTCGGCCGCCGCGAAGGACGAAGGACGCGATTGATGGAGGCGCCTGTCAGATTTGATGTCGTGGACATCAACACCATCCTCAAGACCCTCCCGCACCGCTATCCGATGCTGCTGATCGATCGGGTCATCAATATCCGGACCGACTACAGCGGGACCGGAGTCAAGAACGTCACCTTCAACGAGCTGCCGTTTGTCGGCCACTTCCCCGAACGTCCGGTCTATCCCGGCGTGATGATGATTGAAGCGATGGCGCAGACAGCGGGCGTGATCGGCATCCTGTCGGTGGAAGGCACGGAAAAGCCGCGCGCGGTCTATTTCCTCACCATCGACAAATGCAAGTTTCGCAAACCGGTGCTGCCCGGCGACACCATCGAATATCACATGCGCAGCATCGGCAGACGCAAGTCCATGTGGTGGTTTCACGGCGACGCCCAGGTCAACGGCACCACCGTTGCCGAGGCCGATGTCGGGGCGATGCTGACCGACTGAGCGGCAGCGGCCGCGCCGCGAACCGGACCCGAATCCCGCATCGCGTAGGCCCTGTGGGGCTGCAACACAGGGTAACCAGACGTCACTGGACAGTACCGCCATGCCGCGCTAACCAGCGGAAAACCCGGCATATTCACTACAGGCGGCCTTGGCTGGCAGCGGACCTCGCGATGAACTCGATCGATCCCACCGCGCGGATTGAAGATGGCGCTGTGATCGGCGAGGGCACATCGATCGGTCCCTATTGCATCATCGGACCCGACGTCGTCATCGGCGCCGATTGCAAGCTGATCGGCCATGTCCATATCACCGCGCAGACCACGATCGGCGACGGCTGCACCCTGTATCCGTTCGTCTCGCTGGGCACGCCGCCGCAGTCCCTGAGTTACCGCGGCGAGCCGACCCGGCTGCAAATCGGAGCGGGCTGCACCTTGAGGGAATCCGTCACCATGAACGCGGGGACCGCCGCCGGCGGCGGCATCACCCGGGTCGGCGATCGCGGTTACTTCATGAATTGCAGTCATGTCGGCCATGACTGCAAGGTCGGCAACGACGTCATTTTCGCAACGTCGGCCACGCTTGGAGGGCATTGCGAGATTGGCGACTTCGTCTTCATCGGCGGATTGTCGGCGGTGCATCAGTTCACCCGGGTGGGCCCGCAGGTGATGGTCGGCGGGGTCTGCGGGGTGCGGGGCGACGTCATTCCGTTCGGCCTCGTCAATGGCCAGTATGCGGCGCTGGAGGGCCTCAATATCGTCGGCATGCGACGCCGCAAATTCACCCGTGAACGGCTTGCTAGGATTCGCTCGTTTTATCAGAGGCTGTTTCATGGGCCGGGCATGTTTGCCGAGCGGCTCAGCGAGGTGCAGCCGCTGGCGGCCGAGGATCCCGCGATTGCAGAGATTCTCGCCTTCATTGGCGCGACCAGGCATCGCGCGCTGTGCCTGCCGGCCGACGGCGGGCATTGACAACGGGGGGCCTGCCGGCGCCATGACCCGCGATGCTCCGAAGATTTCCTCGCCGGTCGGCCTGATCGCCGGCGGCGGCGCGATGCCCTTCGCGGTCGCGGATTCCCTTGTCGCCCGCGGCGTGCAGCCGGTGCTGTTCGCGCTCCGGGGCGCCTGCGATCCGGTGCGGGTCGAGCGTTTTCGTCATCATTGGATATCGGTCGGTCAGATCGGCCGGGCGGTAAAACTGTTTCGCGAGGAAAACTGCCGCGATCTGGTTTTCATCGGGACGCTGGTTCGACCCGCGCTCTCGGAAATCAGGCTCGATTGGGCGACGGTTCGGGCGATCGGCCGGATCTGGCTGTCATTCCGCGGCGGCGACGATCATCTGCTGTCCGGCATCGGGGACATCCTGGAGCGGGACGGCTTCCGAATGGTCGGGATCAGGGACGTCGCCCCGGACCTGCTGATGCCGGAAGGATGCCTGACCCGAGCCGTTCCGGATACGCATGCGCTGGCCGATATTGCGACGGGACGCGACGTATTGCGCGCGCTGGGAAGCTTCGACATCGGTCAGGCCGCCATCGTCATCGATGGCCATGTGGTCGGCGTGGAAGACATCGAGGGCACCGACGGGCTGCTCGCACGGGTCGCCCGGCTGCGGGCAGAAGGCCGTATTCGTGCCAGGACGGCGCGCGGTGTGCTGGTCAAGGCGCCCAAGAGCGGCCAGGATCTTCGCTTCGATCTGCCTACCATCGGGTCCCGAACCGTCGAGGGCGTGGCTTCGGCGCAGCTGGCCGGAATCGCGATCGCCGCCGGCCATGCCCTGGTTGCGGATCCAGCCGCCGTGATCGCCACAGCTGATGCCAGCGGCCTCTTCGTGACCGGTGTTGCCGCGTGACGCCGGCGCGGGCGCCGGGAGACGTGGCGCGGAACGTCTTCCTGATCGCGACCGAGGAATCCGGCGATCGGCTCGGCGCCAGCCTGATGAAGGTGCTGCGCCAGCGGCTCGGCGGTGCCGTGCGGTTCGAGGGCGTCGGCGGCCGCTCGATGATGCAGGAGGGATTGTCGTCGCTGTTTGCGATCGAGGAACTGTCGATCATCGGGCTTGCGGCGATCGCGAAACGGCTGCCGACGATCCTGCGGCGCATTCGACAAACCGCCAATGCGGTCACCGAGGCCTCCGCCGACATTCTCGTGATCATCGATAGTCCCGATTTCACCCATCGCGTGGCAAGACGGGTCCGCGCCCGCAATCCCGCAATCCCGATTATCGACTACGTCTCTCCTTCGGTCTGGGCATGGCGTCCGGGGCGGGCCCGCGCGATGAACGGCTATATCAATCATGTCCTCGCCTTGCTGCCGTTCGAGCCGGAGGAATATCGCAGGCTGGGCGGTCCCCCCTGCAGCTATGTCGGCCATCCCCTGATCGAGCAGGTCGGCACGCTGCGGCCGGGGCCCGAAGAGCAGCAGCGAAGGGAGCGGCAGCCGCCGGTTCTGCTGGTGCTGCCGGGAAGCCGCCGCAGCGAGATCCGGCATCATCTGCCGATTTTCGGCGCGACGCTCGGTCGGCTGCGCGCACAGAATATCGTGTTTGAACCGGTGCTTGCGACCATGCCGCATCTCGAGCTGGCCGTCCGCGACGGTGTCAAGGATTGGCCTGTCGCCCCGCGCATCGTGCTCGGCGAGCCGGACAAGCGGGCCGCGTTCCGGACCGCACATGCGGCGCTCGCCAAGTCGGGCACGGTGACGCTGGAACTGGCGCTGGCCGGCGTGCCGATGGTCGCGGGCTATCGCGGCGGCGCGGCCGAGGCCTGGATCCTGCAGCGCGCCATCAAGGTTTCCTCCATCATTCTCGCCAATCTCGTGCTCGGCGAGAACGTCGTCCCCGAATTTCTGCAGAACGACTGCACGCCGGAAAAGCTGTCCCACGCGCTGCGCGACGTGCTGATGGATTCCGTGCTGCGCCGGCGCCAGATCGAGGCCTTCGCGGGCATTGATCGCGTCATGGCGACGGGCGGAAAGCCGCCCAGCGTTCTGGCGGCCGACATCGTGCTGGCGGCGATGCGTCGATCGCGGACGCCGTCGTAACGACCGACGAACGCGATCACATCAATCGAACAGCCGCGCGTTATTTCCGCTGGCCGATTTGGACATAGTCGCGGCGGGTGACGCCGGTGTAGAGCTGGCGCGGCCGTCCGATCTTCTGGTGCGGATCCTCGATCATCTCGCTCCACTGGCTGATCCAGCCGACGGTGCGGGCGACCGCGAACAGAACGGTAAACATCGAGGTGGGGAATCCCATCGCCTTGAGGGTGATGCCGGAGTAGAAATCGACGTTCGGATAGAGCTTGCGGTCGATGAAATATTGATCGTGCAGTGCGATCTTTTCCAGCTCGAGCGCGACTTTCAGCATCGGGTCGTCGCCATGCCCGGTCTCCGCCAGCACGGCGTGACACATCTTCTGCATGATCTTGGCGCGTGGATCGTAATTCTTGTAGACGCGATGTCCGAAGCCCATCAGGCGGACTTCGCTGTTCTTGTCCTTCACCTTCTTGATGAAATCGGGAATCTTGTCGACCGAACCGATCTCGCCGAGCATCGCCAGCGCGGCCTCGTTGGCGCCGCCGTGAGCCGGTCCCCATAGACAGGCGATGCCGGCAGCGATGCAGGCGAACGGGTTGGCGCCCGAGGAGCCCGCGATCCGCACCGTCGAGGTCGATGCGTTCTGCTCGTGGTCGGCATGCAGGATGAATATCTTGTCGAGCGCGTCGGCCAGCACCGGATTGATCTTGTATTCCTCGCATGGCACCGCGAAGCACATGTGCAGGAAGTTCTCGGCGAAATTCAACGAGTTCTTCGGATACATGAAGGGCTGGCCGATGGTATATTTGAACGCCATCGCCGCCAGGGTCGGAATTTTCGCGATCATGCGCATCGACGCGATCATGCGCTGCTGCGGGTCATTGATGTCGGTGAAGTCGTGGTAGAACGCGGCCAGTGCACCGACCGAGGCCACCATCACCGCCATCGGATGGGCGTCACGGCGGAAGCCCTGGAAGAACCGGGCCATCTGCTCGTGCACCATGGTGTGATGGATCACGCGCCGGTCGAAGTCCTGCTTCTGGGCCTTGGTCGGCAGTTCGCCGTAGAGCAGCAGGTAGCAGGTTTCGAGAAAATCGCCATGCTCGGCCAGCTGCTCGATCGGATAGCCGCGATATTCCAGGACGCCGGCATCGCCGTCGATATAGGTGATCTTGGACTGGCAGCTGCCCGTCGAGGTAAAGCCGGGGTCGTAGGTGAACATGCCGGACTGGCCATAGAGCTTCGCGATATCAATCACATCAGGTCCCACCGTGCCGCTCAGAATGGGGAAATCGTAGGTCTTGTTGCCAACCGTCAGGGTGGCGTTCTTGGAGCTGGATTTTGCGTCCATCGTGAATTCCCCGATGAAATCGTTGCGAAAGCCGGCGTGGGCGCCATTTCAAGGGCGATGGCGAGGCTAGACCGGATATTCTAGAAGTGCGGCTTGAATGGGTATCTTATTGCTATGTGCGCTGCAAGATGGCGGGTCGGCGCGAAGGCCGCCGTCAGCTGGCAGCCTGATCGGCCAGCCGGTCCAGGCATTCCTGCTGCCCGACCACCGCCAGGACGTCGAAGATTCCGGGCGAGGTGGTCCGTCCCGTCAACGCCGCGCGCAGGGGCTGGGCCACCGCGCCTAGCTTGAGGTTGTGCTGTTCGGCATAGGCGCGCATGGCGGCTTCGGTGGTTTCGGCGCTCCAGGGCTCGACCGCCTGCAGCGCGCTGCGGAGCTTGCCGAGCAGCGCGCGGTTTTCGGCGGTCAACACCCCCGCGGCCTTGGGCTCGATATGCAGCGGTCGGTCTGCGAAAATGAAATACGAATTGTCGGCGAGCTCGATCAGCGTCTTGGCGCGCTCCTTCAGGCTCGGCATGGCCTGCAGCAATTGCCCGCGGGTGGCGTCGTTCAGCTTTGCCTTGAGCTCGAGACCGCCCGGGATGTAGTCGAGCACATCTTCCAGCATGGTCACCAGGGATTGATCGTCGGTATGCCGGATATAATGGCCGTTGAGGTTTTCGAGCTTGGCGAAGTCGAAACGCGCCGCCGAGCGCCCTACGCCTGACAGGTCAAAGGCGGCGATCATTTCCTGCGCCGAGAATATCTCCTGATCGCCATGGCTCCATCCGAGACGGACGAGGTAGTTGCGCAATGCCGCCGGCAGAAATCCCATCGCGCGGTAGGCGTCGACGCCGAGCGCGCCGTGACGTTTTGACAGTTTCGAGCCGTCCGGCCCATGGATCAAGGGAATGTGCGACATGTTGGGCACGGCCCAACCGAGCGCATCGTAGATCTGCTTCTGACGGGCGGCATTGATCAGATGGTCGTCGCCGCGAATGATGTGGGTGACGGCCATGTCGTGGTCGTCGACCACGACCGCGAGCATATAGGTCGGGTTGCCGTCGCCGCGGAGCAGCACAAGGTCGTCGAGGTTCTCGTTCTGCCAGACCACGCGGCCCTGCACCTGATCCTCGATCACGGTCTCGCCGCTCAACGGCGCCTTCAGCCTGATGGTGGGCCTGATCCCGACCGGGGCGGTGGTGGGATCGCGGTCCCGCCACATCCCGTCATAGAGCCGTGTCCGGCCTTCGGCACGGGCCTTCTCGCGCATCGCGGCGAGTTCCTCCGTGGTCGCATAGCAGCGATACGCGCTGCCGCTGGCCAGCAGCTGCTCGGCAATCTCGCGGTGACGTGCGGCCCGGCTGAACTGATAGACGACCTCGCCATCCCAATCGAGCCCGAGCCATTTCAGGCCGTCCAGGATCGCCGCGATCGCCGGCTCGGTGGAGCGTTCCCGGTCGGTGTCCTCGATCCGCAGCAGCATTTTGCCGCCGTGCCCGCGGGCGTACAGCCAGTTGAAAAGCGCGGTGCGGGCGCCTCCGATGTGAAGGAAGCCGGTCGGCGAGGGGGCAAATCGGGTGACGACGGAATCGGTCATTGCATCGGTTGATCGCGGGCAGAGAGGCGGTTGCAAGCGCGGTGGTGTATAGCAGGTACGGCGCATAACTAAAGCCTCGCCTGCGCAAAGCGGACTTGGCTCGGTTGGGCTAATTTGGCAGAAGGTCGGCTGACCCGAACAGGAAACAGGAATGACGGCAGAACCGGCAGCAGCAGAGACAGGCCGCGACTTCATCCGCGACATCGTCCAGGCAGACCTCGACTCGAAAAGACACGACCGGGTCGTGACGCGCTTTCCGCCGGAGCCGAACGGCTATCTGCATATCGGCCACGCCAAGTCGATCGCGCTCAATTTCGGCATCGCCGAGGAGTTTTCCGGCCGCTGTCATCTGCGCTTCGACGATACCAACCCGACCCGGGAGGAGCAGGAGTACATCGATTCGATCCAGGCCGATGTTCACTGGCTCGGCTATGACTGGGGCAGCGACCTGTTCTACGCCTCCGACTATTTCGACCGTCTGTATGAATGGGCGGAAAGCCTGATCGTCGCCGGCCATGCCTATGTCGACGATCAGTCACAGGCCGACATCCGCAGCCGGCGCGGCACCTTGACCGAACCGGGCCAGAACAGTCCGTTTCGCGGGCGCTCGGTGGCGGAGAACCTCGATCTGTTTCGGCGCATGAAGGCCGGCGAGTTCCCCAACGGCGCCCGCGTGCTGCGGGCCAAGATCGACATGGCCGCGGGCAACATCAACCTGCGTGATCCGGTTTTGTACCGCATCCTGCACGCGACCCATCCGCGGACCGGGGACAAATGGTCGATCTATCCAAGCTACGACTATGCCCATGGCCAGTCCGATGCGATCGAGGGCATCACCCACTCCATCTGCACCCTGGAATTCGAGGATCACCGGCCATTGTATGAATGGCTGCTCGACAAGCTGCCGGTCCCCTCGAAACCGCGCCAATACGAGTTCGCCCGCCTCAATTTAACCTACACGCTGCTGTCGAAACGCGTGTTGACCCAGCTCGTGCGCGACGGACATGTCGGTGGATGGGACGATCCGCGCATGCCGACGATCGCCGGGTTGAGGCGGCGCGGGGTGCCCCCGGCGGCGATCCGCGAATTCATCCGGCGCATCGGGGTTGCCAAGGCGAACAGCGTGGTCGACGTCGGCATGCTCGAATTCTCGATCCGCGAAACACTGAACCGGACGGCACCGCGCCGCATGGCGGTGCTGCGTCCGCTCAAGGTGGTGATCGAGAACTATCCGGAAGGTGGAAGCGAGGAGATCGAGGCGGTCAATCATCCGGACGATCCGGCTGCCGGAACCCGGCGCATCGTTTTCGGGCGCGAAATCTACATCGAACGCGACGACTTCATGGAAGACCCGCCGAAGAAGTTCTTTCGGCTCTCGCCTGGCAGGGAAGTGCGGCTGCGCTATGCCTATTTCATCACCTGCCGCGAGGTCATCAAGAATGCCGCCGGCGAGGTAATCGAATTGCGCTGCAGCTATGATCCAGCAACCAAGGGCGGCAATGCGCCCGATGGGCGCAAGGTCAAGGCCACCATGCACTGGTTGCCCGCGGCGCAATCGTTGCCCGCCGAGATCCGAATCTATGATCAGCTGTTCACCAGCCCGACACCGGACGCGGCCAATTTCGTTGCCGATCTCAAGCCGCAATCGCTGGAAGTGCTCTCCAGCGCCCGGATCGAACCCGCGGTCGCGCAAGCGGGCTCGGAGCCGATGCAGTTCGAGCGGCTCGGCTATTTCGTGCGCGACCGGGACTCGCGGCCGGACCATCTGGTGTTCAACCGGACCATCGGGCTGCGCGACACCTTCGCCAAGGAAATCGGCAAGGGCTGAGCCATGCTGATGCGAGGTTGGCCCCGGTTCGCGGGTCAGGCCAGCCGTTCACGTATCTCGTTTCGCATTTTCGTGCGGAATTCCTGCCGGCGTGCCGGCCGCTCCCGCTCGGGAATATTGAAGCGGTCGAACACGTTGAAATTGTCGAGGATTGGATAGCGGTCGCTGGCCATTGCCAGAATGCGGAGCAGTTCGCCTGCCGGACCGGTTGGACCGGAAACCTCCCATCGACGGATGGTCTCGGCGCCGGCCTTGCCCGGCGCGAGGCCGCATAGTTTGGCAAGGTCGGCCGCCGAAAGCGCTATTCCGATCGCCTCGCCGATATCGTTGCGGAGTTGCTTGAGTTCAGGACCGGTCACGATCTGCGCTCCCATCGCCGGGCTATTGCCTCGCCGTCCGGCTTGCCATCTGCGATAGCCCTCCGACCGTTAAAGGGAGGTAACGGCAAATGATGCCGTCCCGCGTCCGGCACCTCCAGCGAACGAGATTCTGTATCTGTTCTCCTATCCGACCAATGCATCCAAAGGTAGTATCAATCAAGCATATATTTCTATAGGTGTAGACGCATGGCGCAGGCGGGCAGGGCGCCGGGCCGGATGCAAGGCCAATCGGAAACCTGGCCGCCGCGAAGCGCTGTCGCTGCCGGAGGCCTTTCGCCATCAGGAATTCAGGCTTGGCCGTCCTTCACGGCGAGGCTGCGCGAGTGGGTCGCGGCGGAAGCCGGCGCAGGCCGGCTGTTCCCCTGGGTGCCCGTGGCTTTCGGTGTCGGTATCGCCGTCTATTTTGCTGCCGACCATGAGCCGGTTCTCCCGGTCGTCATGGCTACCGCGGTGGCCTTCGGCGCCGCAGCCTTGCTGTGCCGGCGCCGAAAGCTGTTTCCCGCCGCCGTCGTGATCGCGGCCGTGGCGGCAGGTTTTGCGGCGGCGAGCTGGCGAACCACGCGGATCGGCCATGCGGTGCTGTCACGGCCGGTTTATGCGGCGCAGCTCTCCGGGTTCGTCGAAACCCGCGACATCCGCGAGCGCACCGATCGGTTCGTGCTGCGCATCAACCGAATGGAGACGCCACGGACGCACGTCCAGCTCGAGCGGGTTCGCTTGTCGGTGCGCAAGGGCGCCGCGCCCGAGGTCGGCAGCTTCGTCGAATTGAAGGCACGGCTGCAACCGCCGCTCGCACCCTCGCGCGCCGGCAGCTACGATTTTGCCCGCGACATGTATTTTCAGGGCATCGGCGCCTCCGGCTTTGTGACCGGCACGATCCAGACCGTGACGCCGCCGTCCACCGGCGGGCTGTCGCTGCGCTATGCCGCGTTCATGCAGGGGCTGCGCGACGGCATCGATGCGCGGATCCGCACCGCGCTCGACGGCGACCGGCGCGCCATCGCCACGGCCCTTCTGACCGGCCGCCGCGATGCCATCACCCCGCCGGTCAACGATGCCATGTTCATCTCGGGGCTTGGACATGTGCTCTCGATATCCGGCTATCACATGGCCGTGGTCGCCGGCGTGATGTTCTTCACGGTCCGCGCGCTGCTCGCCCTGTTCCCACAGCTCGCCGCCGGCTTCGCGATCAAGAAATGGTCGGCGGTCGCCGCGCTGGCGGCCGCCTCCTTCTATCTGCTGCTGTCCGGCGCCGAGGTCGCGACCCAGCGCTCCTATGTGATGACGGCGGTGGTCTTGATCGCCATCATCGTCGACCGCCGCGCGGTGACCTTCCGGACGCTGGCGGTGGCGGCGATGGTCGTGCTGGCGCTCGCGCCGGAGGCGCTGGTTCATCCGAGCTTCCAAAGGTTGGTTACAGCATCGGACTGAACCTGGGTTGTTCAAAAAATTCGCATGTAATTCAGCCTGTTAGACGGGGTGCGGACAGGTTGGCCTACGAACAAAAACCGATCAAAAACCGGGGAAATCCGGCTATTGGCGGCAAAAAGTCCCGGAAAAAGTCCCGAAGTGGATTTACGGGTTCGCGAGCCGTTCCAGGCGGCTCCTAGTGAGACCAAACGGGAAGGGACAACCATGCGCGTCGCGATCGAACGCATCACAGGTCGCCGGGGCGGCTCCTATGACCGTGCCAAGGTCGCCCATTGGCGAGCGATGCTGAAGCGGCGCCGGACCTTGCCGCCCCTGCAGGTCGCTCGGATCGGTGGCCGGCTGGAGCTGATGGACGGATTCCACCGGCTCCGCGCCTGCAGGCTGGAGGGTCGGCGAACGGTCGATGTGGTGTTTCGGGTCGAGGCGTGACTGAGTATCGACGCTAGCCCTCGAAGTGGAGATTGCGCCTTGCCGCTGGGATGGTGGTGAGGCGGGTGTACATCAGTCTCTGGCAAAGCGGCCACTGCGTCAGGAATCTGGGCCACTTAGGGCGCTGAAATTAAATCGGACAATTAAACAGTCAGGTTTCTTGACGTTTTAATTTAATAGCCCTAACCTGCTGTTTCCTAACGGGAGATTTTGGTTGTGCGCTCATTATTCACGTTTATTTATTGTCTGATCGGCGGCTGCCTCTTACTGAACCCTGGCAGCGCAAATGCCAGCCTATATGAATTCAATGGCACGTTCACTAATGGCGCCGGACTAGGCGGCACCATGGATATCGACAATGGCTTTCTGACGTCGATAGACCTGCACGGCGGCGGTTCATTACCGGGCGACAGGGCTACCAACTGGGTCGGCAATCCACAATACGATGAATTCTGTACCGGGACTTGCGCTCCTGTAGCAAAGGACGCCATCGGCACCTATGCGTCTTCTTTCTACATGGGCTCTTTCAGGGTAAGTGAAACCTACCTCGCGGCGTCGCAAACCTATTCGCTTTTCTTCAACGGCGGCGGCTCCGCTGCCTACCTCGATCTGGATTTCACCCTGGCGGCAGGCGGATTGATTCTGGGCGGCAAGGCTTGGGATCCGGCATGCGGCGGCTCGATCGGTTGTCCACCGGCAATGGCACTCACAGGCGGGACGGTGTTGGCGGCAACACCGTTGCCTGAAACATTGCCGCTATTCTTGTCTGGCCTGGCTTGCCTGGGCATGATCGGCTGGCTCCGACATCGCAAGCTTGCGCCTGTCCAATTGCCAGCTCTCAGGTGATTTATCTTCGTATCAGCGACGACCATGTACCGGTCGCTGCCATGCGACTGAACAGATTATGAACCGTCTTTTTGGTGCTTTGTTTGTCTGCCTCATATCGATTTCATGCGTTAGGGGCGAGCCGATCAACGTCAATGCTATTTCCATAGTCGATGGAGACACCATCGACGTGGGGCAGTACCGCTACCGCATGATCGGCTATGATACCCCTGAGGTGAGCACATCACACCGCACGGTGTCGGCCGATGAACGCGCCGTGGCAATGGTAGCAAGGGAGCAATTCATCGAACTCCTGCACAGTGGCCCGCTCGATTTGATCGAGGTGCCATGTTCTTGTCCGGCCAGCACACTGGGGACAAAGGCATGCAACTACGGTCGCAAGTGTGGAATTCTGACCGTAGACGGCAAGAATGTTGGTGATGAACTTATTGCCGAAGGTCTGGCAATGCCGTTTGTCTGTAGCTCTACGAGATGTCCGAGAATGCCCGATTGGCCGAGGATCATCGAGCAACAGTTTCCCGACAACGCCCGCCGGCAATAACTGGTAAAGGGCTCACAGCTCATCGCTCCTCATCCGGATGCACCCACCTGTAAGGCGTAATCTCCCGCTCGGCCGTCAGCTTGATCATGTGGACCGGCGGCGCATACCGTCCCTTGCGGCAAGACCGACATTTCAGGGCAGCTTCCAGTTTCCAGATCGGAGTGTGGCGCGGCCGTCGGATGGCGTCGAGCGGCAGGCTTGCCCTGGTCTCTTACAGCGGTTGCATTCGACCTCTAGCCGGAACAAAACAGCGCAACGCCCGTTAAGGCTCGAGGCCAAGGGGTTGGTTGTGTCTCAGGAAGAAACGGATCGAATCCAACAGCAGCACAACAGTGAATTGAGAACCGCTTCTGACCCGCTCGAAGCGAGTGAGCTGCGTTACCGGCAACTCGTTAATGCCGTCGTCGACTATGCGATCTTCCAGCTTGATACAGAGGGAAATGTAACGAGCTGGAATTCCGGCGCTCATCGCATCAAGGGATACACAGAAGACGAGATCATAGGGAAGCATTTCAGTTCTTTCTACACGGAGGAAGACCGCGCCGACGGCGTCCCCGCGAAGGTCCTCAAACAAGCATCCGAGACCGGCCGGTTTGAGGCCGAGGGTCGTCGTGTTCGTAAGGACGGCAGCAAATTTTGGGCGTCGGTGGTAATTGACCCTATCCGCGACAGCTCCGGCAAGCTGGTTGGTTATGCGAAGGTCACGCGCGACATCACCGAAAAGATGGAAGCTCAGCAGAGGCTGAAGGAAACCCAACAGCAGCTCGCCGCGGCTCAGAAGCTTGAAGCAGTCGGGCAGTTGAGCGGGGGGATTGCGCACGATTTCAACAATCTTCTCATGATCGTTCTCGGTAATTTAGAGACGATACAGCGATACGTTCACCAAGGATCGGAGCCAGCCCTCTCGCGTGCAGTGAACAACGCCATTCGTGGCGCCCAACGCGCGTCAACCCTGACGAACCGGCTGCTGGCATTTTCCCGTCGCCAAGCGCTCGATCCGAAGCCTTTGAATGTGAATCGCTTTCTCACTGGCCTTCAGGACTTCTTGCAAAGGACGATAGGCGAGCAGGTCGAGATCGAGACCGTTGGTGGGGCCGGGCTATGGGAAGTCGAGCTTGACGTTGCCCATCTAGAGTCCGCGATCGTCAACCTGGCAATCAACTCTCGCGACGCGATGCCGCATGGCGGCAAGTTGACCATTGAGGGCTCAAACACCTTCGTGGATGAGGTCTATCACCGAAAAAACCCGGAGATCTTGCCGGGTCAGTACGTGGTAATTTCAGTCAGCGACACGGGCATGGGCATGCCGCCCGAGACCATCGCTCATGCCTTCGAGCCGTTCTTCACGACCAAAGAACTTGGTCGAGGGACAGGGTTGGGTCTCAGTCAAGTGTATGGGTTCGTGAAGCAGTCCGGCGGAAACGTGAAGATATACAGCGAGGTCGGCCAAGGCACGACGGTCAGGATGTATTTCCCGCGCTTCTCCGGTAAGGGGATCAGGGAAGAACAAATTGACGAGACTTTGGACAGCGGAGCGGAAACTATCCTCGTCGTCGAGGATGACGAAGACTTGCGTTCGTACCTATCCGAAATTCTGCGAGGCTTGGAGTATCGCCTGCTGGTGGCGTCCAGTGGTAGCGCGGCCTTGGAGATAATTTCATCGCAGCAAGAGCGCATCGATCTGCTTTTGACCGACATCGTGATGCCGGGCATGGACGGTCGCCAGCTCGCCGATGAAGCTCGCAAGATGTTGCCCGAACTTAAAGTGCTCTACATGACGGGCTACTCTCGCAACGCCGTTATTCATCAAGGGCGCTTAGATGAGGGCGTTGATCTCTTGCAAAAGCCGGTGTCTCAGGCGGAGCTTGCCCACAAGATCCGTATGGTCCTAGATCGTCCGAAGCATTTGAAAAAACGCTAGACGTAGTGTCTAGCACTCAAGCATCTGAGACCTCCCGCGAAGGACCCTCAATGGAAGACCCTGACAAGTCGGCGTCATTCACCCTGGATCCAGCTGAAATGAGTGCGCTTTTCGAGGTTCTTGAGGACGCCCTTGAGTTGCGCAAGGAGGATGAGCAAATGAAAACGCTTGTCCGGTTGCGAGATGAACTTAAGCGGCGGCTGAGCTGAGCGAAGACCCGCCTTGTGCTTTGGCAAAGCCAGACGCTGCTTGGGAACGATCCGCCCCTGTCGACATTAAGTCCCGCTTTCGTTGCGTTAGGAGTACCGACCATGGCCAGATGGACGCCCTCGATAGTCCCGAAAGACGATGATGATCAGGACGTCTACATCGTGGTGGACGACTTCGGGCGCAACGGCAAGTTGTTACCGCGAAACCGACGTCGACAATACCGATCGGGAAACGGTGATCGGCGATCTACTCGACGGGCAGTATAAGAACCCGGTACGGGTGGTCGCCTTCAATACCGCCGAGAGATGGTCCAGGGACGTCTCGGCCGATGTGGCTCATGAGCTACGCCAGCGCTGCAATGAGCAGATGCGAGACGTGCCGTTCGGCCTGGAGGAATTTATGGATCGGCACGAGGGACGCTATCACGACATCAACTGCCACTGCCGCTGCGGTTGGCCTGAGCCTGACCAAGCGCTCTCATGAACATCAAAGTCCCTCCTAGTTATTCGACCCCGCGGTCGCGGTTCCGGACGTGACCTACCTACTACATTGGTTTTACAATAGCCGACACACGGCAGCCCAATCGGGAGCTGCCTAAGCAGAATACGCGAGTCCCGCAGCAACGTCGCGGTTCGTAAACTCCTGACTGCTCAAAATCCCTCAGCTACCGCCACTATAATCGGTATTGCGTTGTCCCCCCTCGGGCAGATCTTCCTCGCCCGAGGGGGGAGGCCCGTGGTGCACGTCTTTGGCATCAGCGGGAGGTGGCTCAAGGTTTCGTGTAGTATCGGGAGCCCTTGGACGTGCACCCCCTGGGCTATGTTGCGGATAACCCGAAGGCGTTTGCTCGTCCGGCTGGTTTTTCTGCCGATCATCACCCATCGAGAGCACTCCTTTGTGCATGAGACAACCTGTTCAATTCGCCGAACAGCGCATCGTTCCTTCTGCGCGGGCTCGGCAGGCTGGCGGATCTAAGCGGCCATGTAGCCGCGCCGATGCGTTATTTCCGGCCGGGTGGTGGTGAGGTATGCTTGCGGCTTAAAGCGCTCCAAAAGGGCCTCTGGAATTCGACTTCCCAGCCGCTCGGACCTATCTGGTGGCATGCCCCTCCCAAAGTTTCAGCCCTGCATCCCGACGCGTAGGAAGGCGGTCCCGTCCGGCCGGGAGTGGCTGCACGAGGTGAACACGACGGCTTCCGCCTGATTGTCCAGCAGGATGGCAACCGATCCGCCTGTTTACTCGGAAGGGGTGAAACCAGGGAAGGCGGAACCATGACCATTCCAATATGCTCATTCTGCAAGCGGCCTGGGCCCAAAGTCTCGTACTTGGTTCAAGGCCCGGACAATCTTCTCATTTGCGACAACTGCGTTGCCGCCAGTGTCGATACGGTCGCAAAGAAGGATCGCGGCTGGCGTGACCGTCAAATCGACCATCTGCTTTCCTTACGGAACGCCGAAGATCCCAAAACCACCTGATCAAGTAGCCGGGTATGGACAAAAGATAACGCTCGGCGAGATGCGTAAAGCCGGCGTGCGCGGCATCCTGGTCTACTGCTCGGACTACCGCTCCGCGCACCACATCGCTGTTAGCGCTGACCAATGGCCCGACAGTGTCCGGCTGTCACATTTGGAGTGCCGGTTTGTCTGTCAAGCCTGCGGAAGCCGAGGCGCCGATGTTAGGCCGGACTTCGCGCCGGCCAGGATGGGCTGTCGCTGAAGGCGCAGACGGCAAAACGCATTTCCAGCTTATACCGTTATAGATTGGCCTATCTTTCTAGATCAACTTTACAATTCCACTGCCAGCGAGAATCAGATCGCATGCGGTGATGACCAACAAAGACCTGATCGACTACATCGCCGTCGGGAGCGCCGTCGTAGCTGCTTTCTTCGGTTCTTGGGGTGCAGTGAAAAGAACACCTCTCACAGCAGACATGATCTCGATCGGGGCTTCCTGGCAGTCAATCGTTGGTACCGGAGCGGCCATCGTAGCCGCGATTGCGGGGGTTGCTCACCTCTGGCTATAGGTACAGGAGTGCTAGCGGATGTTCGAGATCGGTAAGAAATACGAGATGAGGATGATCATCGACGGTAAGGAAACCACGATGATGGGGATCGTCGAAAAGTACGAGTATCCATTATTAAAGCTCGCCGACACGGTCGTTAAAGCTAGTGGAGGGTATCTGGAGGCCAAGACAATCCGCGGCGACATCATCAACGTCACGTCGCCCAACTTTATCAGCGCGACTGTTCAGGACTAATGACCGTGTGGCGGCTAGCCCAACGACTACTCGGCGACCTCAATCGAGGCGACGTGACGACCGTTGGCGTCCTTGACTGCGATGTGTCGCCGCTTGATGGAACTCGGGACTTCCACGGCGATCTGTTCTGCGATCTTGGTCGCCTGAATTTTTGCGTGCTCGTCGTTTGTGCAATCCAGGCCAGCAGGATCCGGTAGGCGGTGGCCGTTGATAACGTCAAAGTAGTAGTGCGGCATGGTAATATCCTCGGTCCCCTGAGCAAATTTCCTGCGGCCCAAAGGGTTCCCCCTATTGGAACTGAAAACCTGCCATGATATGCCGGACGCGGGGCAGGCGCGTGACAGAGTATCGGGCATATCTTGTCGGCAAAGACGGCCACTTCACCGGCTACGAACTCCTGTTTTGTGCAAACGATGCAGAGGCCGTTGAAAAAGCAAAAAACCTTCTCGACGTCGACCATGGGATCGAGGTCTGGAGCGGCGCCCGTCTTGTCGAAAAGCTGGAAAGGAAGCATCCGTAGCCTCGGAGCTGCGGCGGTTTCTTACCGCCGCTGCAAGTCCCCGGCGGCGATAGCCTAAGGTTGTCGACCTGGGTGTATCCCTTTTGCTGACTCGCCGTTCGCAAAATGAAGGCGTTCTATCCGGCCTATGGCAGAGCCGCCCCGACCTCCAAAATATAAATTGGTCGATAACCTTCGGCCTCCGTGCTCTGCCTGCGGAAGGCCATTGATTCTGACGCGCATTGAGCCGGATGCTCCCGGCCACGACCGGCGCATCTACTACTGTGCGGCCTGTGGCTCGAGCGAAACCATCATCACGCCTGTCTCAAAGTGAGCGCATCGCACGAGATCGATCGTGGCGGCGTTGCTAACGCGGGACAGCGCATTGTCTATTCACGCAGCTTCGTCATTGATCGCGGATGAAAAGGGAAAGCCGCCTTGCGCATACCGCCTCGCGCCAGTGCGTAAATGGCTTGGCGGAAAATTTCAAAAGTGGTCGTGGGTTCTGACGCAGACGTAATAGCGGATTCTCCTGCTAAGCAGTTTCCATTCCCTACCTTCGGACAGAAGACGCATCCGATGGTTAACCGGCTCGCGTGTGAATTAAGGCATGCTAGAAGTGACTTGAGGTTGCATGGCCTGGCTGACGCCGACTCAACTCGCAGGCCGCCGAGGAATGGCTGCACGAGGTCAAACATGCCTGTACAGCGAGCCTCAAAGTCTGACGTGCACATATCTGTCCTCGATCTCGAAAAGCCCACCGATGCCTCTGTGTCCACGGCCATCTTTTTCAACAAAATCTGCCAATAACAGGACTTGGCGTCCGCTGAAATCGCAAGATTGTTGCCATTGCTGTATATGAATGTCTGGCAGTCGCCCCTAGACAATCTGGGTCTGGGGGTGTGCCACTTCGACACGGTTCATTCGTAAGGCTCGAAAATTGCATAGGCGAATAGTCACTCAGGGGTTAGCGTTACCCGCAAACCGTGCACAGGAGGACGAATTGAACAAGCAAATGGCAACCGCCCTTATCCTGGGGTCACTCATTGGCCCCGGCTTTCCCAACTAGCTCAAGCGCAAAGCGTCCTTACCGAGCAAGAGGCGCAAGCTATCGCGCTCGATGCCTATATCTATTTCTATCCGTTGATGTCGATGGATTTGTCCCGGAAGCAATTCACCAACGGCACCGACGATTTCAAAGGCCCGATGAACACGTTCGTCAACGTGCCCGCATACCCGCCGGCCGATTTCAAAGGGGTCGTGCGGTCCAACTTCGACACTCTGTATTCGGTCTCATGGCTGGATATGACCAAGGAGCCTCTCGTTATCTCCGCACCTGATACTGATGGTCGCTACTACTTGCTGCCGATGCTCGACATGTGGACCGATGTTTTTGCATCTCCTGGCTGGCGAACGACAGGCACCAAAGCCGGGAATTTTCTGGTGACACCACCGGGCTGGAAAGGAACAGTCCCTGACGGAATGACACGCATTGACGCGCCGACGCCTTACGTCTGGCTCATCGGCCGAACCAAGACTGATGGTCCCCCTGATTATGATGCGGTCCGCAAAATTCAGGCGGGCTATAAGGTCACGCTTCTCTCGGAGTTTGGTAAACCAGCCAAGCCGGTCGAGTTCAAGCTTGATCCTAGCGTCGATATGAAGACGCCGCCAAAAGTACAGGTGGACACAATGGCCGGTGGAAAATATTTCGCCTACGCAGCAGAGTTGCTCAAACTTCATCCTCCCCATATCACCGATGAGCCGATCATCGCTCGCATGAAAAAGATCGGGATCGAGGTTGGTAAGAGCTTCGACATCAGCAAACTCGATCCAGCGGTGCAAAAGGCGGTAGAAGGGGCCCCGCAGGATGGGCAGAAGCTGATGGCTTGGAAGTTGCCGACTTTAGCTCGCGTATCGAACGGCTGGTCAATGAACACCGATACGGTGGGCGTATACGGCAATTACTACTTGAAGCGGGCTATTCTCTCGCAACAAGGACTGGGGGCTAATGTGGTCGAGGATGCCATTTATCCTCTCAACCTTGCCGATGAAAGCGGCAAGCCGCTTGACGGCGCGAACAAATACACGATCACTTTTGAGAAAGGCGCAGCACCTCCGGTCAATGCCTTCTGGTCAATAACCCTTTACGATCAGGAGGGATTTCAGGTCGGAAATGTCCTGAACCGCTTCGCCATCAGCAGTTGGATGCCGTTCAAGTACAACTCCGATGGTTCGCTGGACCTCTATTTCCAGAACGACAATCCCGGCAAGGACATGGAAGCCAATTGGCTCCCCGCGCCCAAGGGCCCCTTCAATCTGACCATGCGTCTGTACGCTCCCAAATCCGAGGCACTGACCGGCAAGTGGAACCCGCCACCGGTTACGAAAGCTCAGGGGCTACCAAGCCTTGCAGCCCAATAATACGTTCAACAAGGATGTTTGGCTTCGCAATCTGCGGAGCCGAGCCTCCCCTGCATGCGGTGCCGTCACACTCAGGATCGCCAGGATAAGCTGGAGCCTAACAAACATTTCCATCATCCTCTTCCATCAAACTGTTCAGCCGCCCATGGCAGGTTGTCCACGCGGGCCGCACACAAACAACCACGGCAGGCAATCATCGAAAGTGCGAGGGCCGGTGTACTCGCCCGATCGCCAGAACGCGACCAGCTCATCGCGGTTATCGCTCCAGTCCGACCGCATCCGGTCGGCTGATGAAGGCGGTCAGATTGGTACCCTTTCCTGCCGCCCATCAGGCGCATCGAGTTTTGCAGCAGCTGCACGTTGTTCGCGGCAAAGCCGGTGGTATGGAGCTTGATGAAAGCGCCTGCGCCTCGGGATGCCTGCTTGAACTGGTCATAAAAATCCTGGAAGCCCCGTCCCATTTCGGACAGCGCGCCGCTCCATGCCTGTTGCGGTTTTGCAGATCACCTTCGATGTCGGTCATCAGTTCACCCCATCGCAGCGGCTTCAAGTTGCTTGTATAGTTCGTGCGCCGCGCGGTAGGCGTCGAGCCGGCTTTGGTTTGTTTCCCTCAGCGGATCAGCCTCAAAACAATCAATTACATTTCTGTCCCATGGCTTGCGGCCCAGCGCATGGTGCAAGGCAAGCCTGGCATTGTGGTAGGCGCCTCGCGTGCCGCCATCTTCCTCCCAGTGCTGACTACTCTCGTCACACTGGAGATCGACAGCCCGACGAAACAGCGCGACAACCTCAGCTGTGATCCTGATGCGCTTGTCGACTGATCGTGGCGTGCGGTTGGTCGGCATGGATCAACCTAACATCGGCGGTCGGCCGACTGGCTTGATAGCCTCGACATTCAAGCCGAGCCGTTGCAGGTTGCGGCAGATGAAGGCGCGCGCAGCTAATTCGTGCTTGAGCGCGGGATGATCGCGCAGCGCACCACGCACCAGGATGACCGGACCATCGATGTTGATCTGAGCAGCCAAAGCAGCCGCCCGATCAGCCGACATGCAGACCTGGGCAAGGATTTCCCGCCCGCCGCTGTCGCTGATATCGTATTCGTTCATGATCGACTGCCACAACTCACGGCCTGGCGTTCCCAGGTTGCGCGGCGGTGATTGGATGGTTTCGGCCGATCCGACGACGGTTAAATTCTTTATCATTGATTTGCTTCCGAATGTTCGGCTTAATTTGCACGTTTTGGCGTCAAGGCGCGGTCCGTTCGGAGGCCGGCCCTCTTTTTCCAAAATCCCCGCCCCCTGGATTAGAGTTCGAGGGGGCGGGCACCGTAAGCAAACCTTGCGCTTGCTCCGACGCAAACAGGGCAAGCACGCAAGCCTGCCGCGCCGGAGCCGCACGCATCGCACCTGGTGGAGCAACTCACCAGGCCGACGATCCATTAATGCACCAACCGAATGAGATCACTCGGCTTGCACGTAGATAACGGCGCTGTCTCCACCGTCTCAATATGACGCGCAATTTCGCGCAGCGCATTCGCCAATCCCGGCTTCCTTCGCGACTGGACGCGCTCGCCGAGCAGCGCAAACATCGCCATCATCGATAAAAGCATTTCCTCGGGACCGTCAGCTCGCTTGATCAACGCCGCGAGCAATCCGCCGATCTGCATGTTAAGCGGTGCCATCGTGATGGCGCGGGCGAGGGCCATTTCGTCTTCTGTCATGATTCACGTTCCAATCGTTTCACGAAATATGGATTGGGTGGTCGCGACTCCAGCTTCGCTAATCGCGCCTCCAGCTCGTTGATCACCTTTATCAAAGCAACGTCGTTTTCATTCTCTTGATCTGCAATTGTATGAAGTGTCTTCACAATGGTGTACTCAAGGTCATCCCACGTCACCAGGACACCACGTTGCTTCGCTTCCATCATGCGCGTGTTCAGTGATGATTTGTAAAACTCATCCTGTCTCGCCTGTTGTTCTGCAGTGTGCCCAGGGCCACCACCGATCACACCACCGCCACGCTTCGCCATCACCGACCTTCCTTCTTCAACGCAAGGCGTCGCTCGATCGAATACGCTTCACCGCGCAACACTTCCGCAAGTTCGATCAGTTGATCGTCGTCGGACCGTTCCGAAACAACGCCGATCATGTTTTTGATTGTCTCGCTGCCAGACATTTCGAATGCTTCAAAAGCACCACCGAGCTTCGCCATCACGACACCTGTCAGTCTTTTTTATTTCTCAAAAAAAATGGGGTTTGGTCGGGCACGCGGTTCTGATTGAACGGGTCATAGTTCATGGCAATTCGAACGCGTTCACCTTCCTCGCGCTGCATGCGTGCCAGGGCGACATCATATTCGACCTGCCGCTCCATCCGCGCCAGGGTTTCGCGAACACGATCATTTTTGCTGACGGTCAACGATCTTGATCGTGATCGCGACGGATCGCTTTCAGCAAGAATTTGCCTGGCTTTACGCATCACGCTATTTCTCCATGCGCGACGCTGTGGATCATCACCGCGATCAAAAGCCATTTTGATTATTCCTTCTGAAACACCCAACGACTTTGCCTGCATCAGCGCATTTGGATTCGCGGGAACCGCGACTAAACTGCATTCGACAAGTTCGGATTGCGTGTAGCGCACACCGCCGCCAGGGCGCGGCTCGGACTCAAGCGCACGGAAACCGATTGACGTTGCAGTCAAGATACCGGCCTTGACCAGCGCACGTACTTCGTCGAGTTTATCGCTGCTGCCAGCCGGCGCCAGCTTCAGTCGACCACGCAACACGCCATCTTCAATACCGACATTGTCCCATCGGCCGATTACAAAACTGTGTTGGTGATTTAACAACGCAACCGGATTTCGTTGGAAGTTGGTAGTGTTGATGCCTCGCTGCACGACAACATCGCCATATCGATCGGTGTGTTCAGTCGACAGATTGAAAACGAGATTGTCGAGATCGGAAACGCTGTTCAATAGTTTCTGGCGGATCATGTATTGCCCCTCCTACACGCGATCATCGGTGCATCATGCTGCGGAAGATCGCGATCCAAAATCTCGGCGGCAACGTGCAGCACGGTCGAAATAAGCTGACGGTTTTCGTCGCAGTCATTCCGGACCGTCTCAAGTGCAACCACGATCAGGCGATGCGCGATGTCGACCGAGTAACCATCGGCAACAAGCGAACCGACCAGCGCGGCAATACGATCAGCATGCGGAATACTGCGAGGCTGGGCTCGGATTTCAATCCGGTCACTTGCCATCTCTCAATCCCTGCTCAAAAATCTTTTGATCGCGCGCATCTAAATAGGTTGTCGCTTCGCGGGATGCAGCGGTCGCGTACAAAATTGAGCGCGCCCTTGGGCATCAGCATGCGGCATCGCTCTCGCCAGGTGCACAATACGACCAGCAAGACCGGAAACCTCCTGAAGCGGATCGGTCTGTTCAACAACAGCAAGCTGTTGCGCTTCCGGCTTCGGAAGCGGCTTCGGCTCCGGTTCTGGCTTCGGATCGTCGCGCGGTATCTCGATCGCGAACCATTGTCCGCGCGGATCGGCGATAGCAATCATCCTGCTATGCATTGCGACGCTCCAACTAAATCTGGAGCGATGCTAGCAGCTAAAATCAGCCCAACCTGTCACGCGTGACACTAAAAAAGTTCGACGACCTTCTTCAAGATGTCCTCGATCACGTCGCGCATATACCGCCGATATTCCGGCGTGCCTTCCTTCGGGAACGTGTCGTTTTGCTTAATCTGCAGCTCCCCGCTGAGCAATTTGGAGTTGATCAGATCAGCCTCCATCCGCCGCGTCAGGCTAATGGTGTGGATGTTCGGTTTTTTGCCTCGCGGCTGGGTGGCTTTGCGATCCCGACAACGGCGCTGACGATCGCGATCCAGTTGCCGTTTCCTGGCCTCATAGATGCCCAGGACTGGCGCGCCGAAGGTCGGTGCACTGATGACGATGCTGGAGCTGGCGAGCTGGCGGTGGCGTTTCCTGGTCATGTCAGGCCACCTGCCGTTGAGCCAAAAATTCAAAACGGGACCATGGTCCTGTTTTACCTACCGAGGTTTCCGAAACCCCAGTAGCCGCGATGGATTCAGCCTAAGTCGATCGGCTTGGGATCGATGAAATCGGGTTTCCTGGAAACCCGATTTCTGAAAAAGCGAAAGATCTCATTTTGAGAACTTTCGCCACCGCCACCGCCTCAACCGGAAATCGTCCTGCCGTGTCCGATCGACCTTTAGTCGTGGACGTCGCCAGGCCGACCGGTGACGACGGTGACAACGATTTGCCCTTATTCCTATAAACCTCTTTTTGCCCTTCCCATATTACCTTTACCTCTTTCTCTTTTTCTTCCTTTTTTTGGTTCTACGGCTCTAGGGAGTTTTCGTTGTCACCCTTGTCACTAAGACGGTGATCTTGGTGCGTCGTCAGGTGCTTAACGTCGGTGACAACGGTCGTGACAACGGTGGCCTGGTGACAACCAACCGTTGTCACTGTTTGGTTCCGACCGTGACAACAAGCCCGAAAGTGACAACGCGTGACAACGGCCTCAATCATGGTTGTCACCGCCATTTTCCGGGTCGATTTTCGGCTTCCGTTTTTTCTGGTTCCAGCGGCCTGTTCGTGTGCCTTGCGCATCACCTGGATCGACGGTTTTGCGTCCCAGCTGATCGGGATTAGGGCATTGACCTGGGTCTCATTTGACGACAGGCCGGTTTTCTTCGCGTCGAACATGTTAGACATGCTCGCTTGCTGCCAGTATTCGAGCCCAGCGTCATTGAGCATGATGCCGGCATAGTAGCGACGCTTGTTGTCGCGCAGCTCCTTCTTGTGCGTCCCGATGCGTTTGTCACCGAGTGCACCGATGGCTTCTCCGATCTGGTTGTTCGATGGCATCTTTCGATCTTCACCGCGTTGCTCCACAAACCAGACCGAGAATGCGGCGCAAAAGTCCGGCACCGACACCATGCGGTTGGGATTGTATTCGATGCAGTCGCTGACGAAACCGGCGACCATATTGCTGTCTTCGTAAATCGCTTCTGACATTTGTTTAATCTCGTCGGTGGTGTTGATGTGACCGCGTTTCAGCGCGCGCTGCGGTCCTTCGGATGCCCAGTTCAACAGGCCAGGTAATGCAGTTTTTCCAGGATCAGTCGCGACGGTTTATCGTAGCCGCGTTCACGCGCTATCTTGGCCACGCCGATCGGCTCAGCTTCGACGAATTTCACAATAGAATTGGATCACGACCATCCGGTTGATGATTGCCCTGATGTGCTTTTCCTTAAATTTTGAGGTGGGTAGTTGACGTGGCACAGAAAATCGGCGCCCTGATCGGGCCAGTGATTATTGGACCATTTTTAATATTGAGCTGCACCGGCTCAAGGTTGATGATCATCTTGAGGCGATTTGCGGACAAGTGCCACCTGACGCCGAACGCTTCGTGCAGTACCCCAGGGCCGGCGTCGAATGAATGGCGATCAGACCATGTGTCGTTTCGATGGTAGTCGAGTGCGGCGCTGATGGCATCTTTGCCAAACAAACCGCCAAACACTTCGATGATCACCGACTTGTAAGTGTAGGTATCGCCTTTAGGATCATCGCCTTGCACAAGCCACGCGGTTTGCGATCGATCAAACCAGCCCCTAACAACTCCTGCATGACTTCGATCAGCGCCTTACGATTGTCGGGCTCTCTGTCGCCAAACAAATCGTTCAGCATCTTCTTCCACAACGGACAGTCTGCTTTTCGGATCATATTCGACATCGATCCGCCAGGTGCAAAAGTGTTCGGGCCGCGCCGGCTCCAGCGTACCCGTCAGCGGATCGATTAGCCCTGATCGCGTTGGTATCTTGCCGTGGTCATCGAACACCACCGGACCAGGCTGACATACTTCCGCACTTCGTAAAACGTAAGAGGTTGCTTCGTTGATCAACTTGATGCTGGATTTTGTCGAACGTCCGTTGTCCTCCAGGATTTTGTGAAGGGCAGCATGCAGCGACGCCTTGTCCAAAAACAGCGACCATAGACCATCGCGGTATTGCCAGAATTGTGACTGGCCGCTTTCGACTGGCACCATTCTGATCATCGGCACCTTGCCGATTTTCATGTCAGCGAGATACGATGCCGCCACCCGCAAGTAGAGTTTTAAATCCTTGTTGTCGCTGTTTGTGTCCTTTTCCGGCAGGTGGCTGCGGACCAGCGCTGGCGGCAGGTTGATCAGAGACCAATTTCGGTTTGGTGAAGGGCAGCACCGTGGCCAGCTCGCTCGGCTGAGGCGGATATTTCTTCAGCCAGCTCTCGCACATGCGCCGCAGGTTGCGTTTCCTCTCGCTTCCAATTCCAGTGCTTGCCATAATCGCCGGCTGCGACTTGTGTCGCTTTCAGGACAAGTTCGACAACTTCATCGATCGGTGTTCCTGAATTCAACAACGATGCGGTCACACTCAATTGCGTTCCGTGAATGCTGGAGTCACCACCGGCCATATAGCCCATCGCGGAAAGCCGCTTCTCGACGTCTACCGGTGGTTTCCGCTCTTGCATCTTGACGTAGTCTTGCCAGACATCGCTTTCGCCTAGCGACTGGTACAGCGGTCGCTGCTTGCGCAAGATGATCGGCGACGTCTCGGCTAGCCATTCTTCAAGATCGTCCAGTTCATAGCGCCGCTCGGGATAAAGCGACATCACTTCAACCTCGGTCCAGGCACCGTCCTTGGTGTTGTGCGAGCCTGGCAGCCGCAGCACGCGCGATACTTCGCAAACCTGAAGGTCACCACCGACCAGGTCAGCCAGCTGACGCATGGCATTCTCTAGCCGCTCAATGCCATCCTGTGTCGCGAAGGCTTCTTTGAATAGCCAGTAGCCATGCAGACCACCACCGGAGAACACCACGGCCCTACGGCAGTACGCAGCTGTTTTAACTTTCTGGCGATGTCGTCGCGCTTTGGATTGCCGTCAAGGTTTTTGAAATCGATGTCGGCATGCAGCCCGATCAACTCGACGATGTTCTCTTTCTTGCGGTTACGCTGCCAGCTTGCACGGTGCCGACACAGAAAAACAATCCGCGTTTCGGCTTGTCCCATTTTTTGGCGAACTGAGTGACGTGCTTTGGAATCCGCGTAATCACATGCCGTTCGGACGGCTGATCACCACGCTCATTCGGGAATGAGCAAAAGTAGACCTGCGCCTCGGTGGCGTTGAACAAGGTCTGGATAAGAGCTGTGCGGGCGGTCGACGCCGCCGTCTCGACATTGCTGATGGCGGCGCCGTCAGCACCATCGGCGATATCGACGATGGTGGGTTCGGTAGCAACCGCGCTCTCACCAAACGCCACGGGACCGTCCCTGGCGGCTTGAAAGTCGATAATGGTTGCATCTGCAACCAGTTCAGATATGCTGGTCATCGTCTCGCTCACTTTCGTTTGCCCAAACGTGGTGGTGGGGATGTGGATGTCGTCATCGCTGGCCGCCGAGTGTTCCCCGCTTGGCGGCCGGTATGCTTTAACTGCGTCGTTAAAGTCGATGGCGCCGTCTTCGACGGAACGATTAAATTCAGTCCCGGCATGTCGGCCTTTCGTTGCTTCAGCACACGCGGGAATATTTTTCTGGCCGGGATACGTTCACAGCAACCGTGACAGACGGCCATCACCGCGATCGCTGTCAGCCAGGCGCACCGTCCATGCATGAGGGTAAAAACAGGCGGCGGCGGATCGCCGACCACGAATGGCTTCTCGCACAGCAGGCACAGCGGCCGACCGTGGGGTTTCCCATCTGAGTGCCCAGCGCTCTAGCGCAATACAAATAGGCCGGATTGTCACGCTTAGCCGCCCCATGGGCCGTGATCATCCCGATGTCGACCGCACCATGGCCTTCGGCCTGCATTTTTTCAAAGAACAGGGCGTGCCGTTCCTTGGCCAACTCCGCTTCTTCGGTCATTTTTCACCCTCCATCTTTTTCCCGCCACATTTCCCAATCGCCGCAGACCCTGCAAAACAAGCCATTCGCGGAATTATTGCCAATTATATTACACGCCAACCGTCAGCTTTCCTGTACAAATTACCCTATCGTATCAAGTGGTTATGGTACCCCCTGGCACCCGGATTGACAACAATATATGCGTGCGGTAACAATTAAGCTTTCCGCGCAATAGGATGGCTCGATGGCAGTGAAACGACGGCGAGTTGGTCGGCCGCTCCAACGTGTGCCGGCAGGTGCCACCAGGGTGCCGGTATCAATGTCGATGCGCGCTTCTGTGAAAGCCAAAATCTATGCTGCCGCACAGGCGTCTGGCCGAACTCAGAGCAACGAAGTGGAATTGCTGGTCGAGAAAGCGCTGCTCTGCGAAACCCTGTTAGGGGCGATGGAAACAACGCTCCATGAGCTGGCCAGGGGTAGGATCGAAAAAGCCTTTCGCCAGGCTGGCTATATTCGCCAGGGCGATGCCGACGTGTGGGCGCGAGCTGACCAGGTGCAGCATGAAGCCGCTTCCGCCTGAAGAGTATGAGCCGTGGGCCAGCTTTGGCCAGCCGAGCCGGCCACGACGCAAGCGAGCCACCATCACCACAACAGGCGGCATGCTGGATAATCGGCAAGCGGCACAACGACTCGGCATCACCCAGGATCAACTCGCCGCACTGATTCAGGATGGCGCAATTTCATATATTAATATCGGTCGCGGTGAGAAGCGACCACGGCGGCAATTCACCGAAGCCGATCTAGATACATTCATTGAAAACCGTCGGAGGCGCGAAGCGTCATGTCAGTTTACCGGCACAAAAACTCGCCGTTCTATCAATTCGATTTCCAGCACAAAGGTCATAGGTTTCACGGCTCAACGGAATGCACGGCTCGAAAGGAAGCCGAAAAGGTAGAAGCCATAGAGCGGGAAAAAGCCAAGTCGCAGGTGAAGGCGATGAAGCTTTCGAAAACATCGCTACTGATCGACGATGTCGCAGCACGGCTTTGGGACCATGAAGCCCAGTACGATGCAGCGCCTGATGCCACTGAGACCAACATCGCCAGGCTGGTGAATTATTTCGGCAAGTCCAAAGCGCTAACCGATATCGATCATTCCGAAGCAAAGAAGATGGTTGCGTGGCGTCGCGGACATCGTGTCACACGGCGCGGCAAACGTACTAAGGAAGAGCAGGCCGAGCTGCCGCTGATCTCAAACGCCACCGTCAACAGATCAAGCATCGCGGTGTTGCGGCGGTTGTTCTTTTTCGCCAAGAGCGAAGGCGCGCGGTTTGACCATGAACCGAAGTGGAAAGATTTGTTTCTCGCCGAGCCGGTGGAACGGGTGCGCGAGCTACAGGACGATGAAGCCGACGCACTCGACGGCGCCATGCGTGATGATTACGGGCCGTTCTTCGACTTTGCCTTGAACAGTGGTCTGCGGCTCAAGGAATGTATTACGCTGCGGTGGAGCGAAGTGAACTTCGGCACCAAGCAAATCGTGCGCATCGGCAAAGGCGGCCAGCGCGTGGTGTTTCCGATCACCAATTCCATTCGCGAAATCCTGTTTCCATTGCAGGGCCAGCACCAGGAATTTTGCTTCACCTATGTCGCTGTCTACGGCCACAAAGGGCTTGGCCGGGTGAGGGGCGAGCGGTATCCGCTGACGCTGACAGGCGCCAAGGCGGCCTGGCAGAGCTTGCGGGCCAGGGCAGGGCTAAAGGATTTCCGCTTTCACGACATCCGCCACAGCTTCGGTACTCGACTGCTGCGGGAGACCGGCAATTTAAAATTGGTTCAACGCGCGTTGAATCACCGGGATATCAAATCGACGCTGCGCTATGCGCATGTGCTTGATGATGATGTGGCCGCCGCCGTGGAGACCATCGCAAAGTCCCGGAAAAAGTCCCGAAGTAGACTTCGCAAAGTGGGTTAAGGCGTTGGTGCTGTTGGCGGATCAGAAATTCGCCTACCAGCTTCCAAATGTCATTCGCCGCAACCCTCGGCCTGGTGGCACTGGTGCAGTTCGGCATGCCGCGCCTGTTTGCGACGCCCGATGATTCGCTGACGGCCCGGGCGGCGCTGTGGGGAGGGCGCGAGCTGATGATGCTGGTCCTGGGCTCGCTTATCGCGGGACTTGCGACCACGCCCTATGCCGCCTTTCACTTCCACCGGGTCACGCCCTACGGCCTGCTGGCGAACCTGGCGGCAATGCCCGTGGTATCGGCCGTGGTGATGCCGGCCGGCATGCTGGGCCTCCTTGCCATGCCGTTCGGGCTCGACCGGGTGTTCTGGTGGTTGATGGGGATCGGCATCGACTGGATGATCGCGGTCACGCAGTGGGTGGCGGCGCTGCCCGGTGCCGTCGGCCGCATGACCGCGTTCGGCACCGGACCGCTGATCGCCGCGAGCGTCGGGATCGTATTGCTGGGCCTGCTGCGTACACCGCTGCGCTGGTCGGGCGGCGCCATGCTGGTACTCGCGACGGCCTGGGCGCTGGCCGTGCCGCAGCCGGACATCCTGATTTCCGGTGACGCTCACCAGGTCGCCGTTCGCGGCAAGGATGGCCGCCTGCATCTGATGCGGACCGGCAAGGACGCTTTCACGCTGCGGGAATGGCTTGCAGCCGATGCGGATGGCCGTCTGGCGGCGGATCCTTCGCTTTCCGAAGGTGTCTCATGCGACGAGGCGGGGTGCGTGACCGAGATGGCAGATGGCGGGCTTGTCGCGCTGGTGTTGCGGTCCGAGGCACTGGAGGAGGATTGCGAGCGGGCAGCGCTGGTGGTGACCACCAAACAGGCGCCAGCCTCGTGTTCGGCGCCGGTGATCGACCTCGATCATCTACGGCGGCAGGGAACCATGGATCTGCGGCGAGCCCGCGGCGGATTCGTGCTGGCATCGGTTCGACCGAAAGGCTTCGATCGGCCCTGGTCACCGGCTGTCGAAGGCAGCGACACCTATGGCAGCGTTCTGCCGCGCCCCTTGGCGAGGTCCGAGGTGGACGCCACGCCACCCGAAGCCGATTTGCAAGCAGATGAGTGACTCCCCGCCCAATCAATATTTCCGGTAGAGCCCGATCAGCTTGCCCTGAATCTTTACCCGGTTCGGCGGCAGGATGCGGACCTCATAGGAGGTGTTGGCGGGTTCCAAGGCTATCGATGCGCCACGGCGGCGGAAGCGTTTCAGGGTGGCTTCCTCCTCGTCGATCAGTGCCACCACGATGTCGCCGGTTTCGGCGGTCTCGTTTCGCTGGATCAATGCCATGTCGCCGTCGAGGATTCCGGCATCGACCATGGAATCGCCGCGCACCTCGAGCGCATAATGTTCGCCTGAGCCCAGCATGTCAGGCGGCACGCTGATGGTATGGCTGCGGGTTTGCAGCGCCTCGATCGGCGTACCGGCGGCGATACGGCCCATCACCGGTACCGCGACCGGATGATTGCCGTCATCCTCGGAACTCACGCTGCTGCTGCGTACCCTGCCGAGCGTGCCCTCGATGACGCTCGGGGTGAAGCCGCGGCGGCCGTTGCCATTGCCGTTCCCCGACAGTTCCGGAAGCTTGATGACTTCGATGGCGCGGGCGCGATTGGGCAGTCGGCGAATGAAGCCGCGCTCCTCGAGTGCCGTGATCAGGCGATGAATCCCCGACTTTGAACGCAGGTCCAGTGCGTCCTTCATCTCGTCGAAGGAGGGCGGCACGCCGGCCTCCTTCAGTCGTTCGTTGATGAAACGCAGAAGTTCGTACTGTTTGCGCGTGAGCATCTCGACCAGTCCCCAGGGTTGGTGCGTCGTTCAATTCCGAGACATCGGGGCCAGCGGCCTTGACCGGGGCTCCGACATACGGGCTTCAACACTCGAAACAAATCATGAACAGACACTATCTGTTCGATATGTGTTCCGCAACCACTTAATTTCTGGTGAACGGGATCGAATTCAGCGGGACGAGCGGTTCGGCGTGTTCAGAACGGCAGCCGCAGGATGTCGCAGGGCGAGCCGGCCGCGGCCGGCGGTGCGAATGGCGGGCGTATGACAAGCGCCCGTGCCGCCGCGAGATTTCCCAGCAGCGAACTGTCCTGATGGTGGATTGGCGTCGCGGTGAGGACGCCGTCGGGATGGATGTCGAGACGGGCGCGAAGGTAGTCCTCGCGGCGGTCATTGGCGGCGACATCGCGCCCGAGACGCGCCCTCTCGCCGGCATGGTGCACGGCGGATCGGCCAGACAGGCGGCAAATCAGTGGAACCAGAAACAGGAACGCACAGACATAGGCCGACACCGGGTTGCCGGGCAGCCCGATCACCCGCATGTCGCCGAGGCGCCCGTGCATCATCGGCTTGCCCGGCCGCATCGCGATCCGCCAGAACGACATGGTGACGCCTTCGGCCTCCAGCGACTGCTTGACCAGATCGTGGTCGCCGACCGAGGCGCCGCCGGTGGTGATCAGGATGTCGGCGTCGCTGTCGCGGGCGCGGCGGATGCCCTGGACGGTCGCCTCCATGGTGTCGGCGGCAACGCCGAGGTCGATGGTCTGGGCACCCTCGGCGCGCGCCAGCGCGCGCAAGGCGTAGCCGTTGGAGTAGACGATCTGCCCCGGGCCCGGCTCCGAACCCGGCATCACCAGCTCGTCGCCGGTAGCAAGCACCGCAACCGTCGGCCGCCGATGCACCGGGAGTTCCGGATAGTTCATGCCGGCCGCCAGCGACAGGTCGCGGTCGGTGAGGCGTATACCGGCGTTGAGCAGAACGTCGCCCTTGTTGAAGTCGACGCCGGCCGGGCGGATGTGCCGCCCCGCGATGGCCCGCTCCGTGATTGTGATGCGGTCACCGTCGGCAGTGGTGTCTTCCTGGATCACGACGGCGTCGGCGCCGGCGGGAATGACGCCGCCGGTGAAGATGCGGACCGTCTCGCCCGGGCCGACTGTTCCTTCGAACGGCCGGCCGGCGGCAATCGCACCGATCAGCTTCAACCGCGCATTCGGCGCGGCGGCATCGCTGGCGCGAACGGCATACCCGTCCATGGCCGACATCGCCTGAGGCGGTTGGGTACGCAAGGCGGCAACGTCGCGGGCGAGCACACGATGGAACGCGCCGTCGAGAGCTGCCATCTCAGCCGGTAGCGGCTCGGCGCCAGCCAGAACGGCGGCAAGGGCATCGGCGACCGGCATCAAGCCCACGACAACCTCCTAGATCCCCAACGCGACAAGCGCGTCCGCGACGTCGGTCGGCGTCCGCACATGGATGGCCTGAAGGCCGCGCGCCCGGGCGCCCTCGATATTTTCGGCGGAATCGTCGAAGAACACGATGCGCGAGGCCGGCACGCCGATGGCCTTCACCACATGATCATAGGCCGCAGCGTCGGGTTTACGAAGCCCAATTGTCGAGGACAGATACATTTCGCGGAAATGGCCAAGCAGATCGGCATGGATCCGGGAGAAATGCTCGACATGCGGCTGGTTGGTATTGGAGAAGGCATAGAGCGGCAGGCGGCGGGCGGCCCGGGCGAGCAGCGCGGCGATGCCGGGCATCTCGCCGGCGAAGATCGCGTTCCAGCCCTCCAGAAACTGGGCATCGGAGAGGCCGATGCCGAGCCCGTTTCGCAGGCTGTCAAAATAGGCGGCGTCGCTGATCCCGCCGATCTCATGTTGGCGATAGGCATCGCCGCGCACGAAGCGCGCGACGATGTCCGATGGGTCGCAGCGCGCATGACCGGCCCAGCACGCGATGGCCTTGTCGAAGTCGATATCGAGGACGACGCGACCAAGATCGAACAACAGGGCGTCGGCGCAACCGGGGGAGAGAAGGACAGGGGTCATCGCGGCCAGCGTCGATCAGTACCGATAGGGGTCGATGTCCAGCAGGGGGAAGGCGCTGAAGACATGGGGCAGGTTGGTCGCCGTCGCGGCGCGCAGGTAGGATTTGTCGAGTTCGGTGAAATTGTGCACGCCGAGCAGTCCAAGCGACCTCATCACCTCGTCTTCGAGCAGTTCCAGCATGCGCAGGATGCCGGCTTCGCCGTTGGCAGCCAGCGCCCAGCATTGCAGGCGGCCGATGCCGACGAGATCGGCGCCCATGAGCCATGGCCTTGACGATGTCGCTGCCACGGCAGAACGAGCCGTCGACCATGATCCTGGCGCGGCCGGCAACCGCGCTGACGATCTCGGGCAGCACATGCATCGAGCCGAGGCCGTGATCGAGCTGGCGTCCGCCATGGTTGGAGACATAGATCCAGTCGACGCCATGATCGACCGCGAGCGCCGCATCTTCGGCAGTCGCGATGCCCTTGACGACCAGCGGGAATCTTGTACTTGTCCTTGATCAACTTCACCGTGCGCCATTCCAGTCCCTTCTGGAAGTCGCCGCCGGTGGCGCGTAGCCGGCTCTCGCGCACGTAGCGCTTGGCGATATCGCGCTCGCGCCGGCTGTAATGCGCGGTATCGACGGTCAGGCAGAAGGCGGCATAGCCGCCTGCAATCGCGCGGGCGACGCAGTCCTCGACAAAGGCGTCGTCGCCGCGGACGTAGAGTTGATACATGCGCAAGCGCGTCGGGCGCCGCCTGCGGCGACCTTTTCCATGCCGGGCTCGGAAACCGAACTCAGCATATGGGCGGCGCCGAACGTGCCTGCGCCGCGGGCGACGCTGGCGGCGGAGTCCGGGTCGAAGATCTCGAGCGCGCCGACCGGCGCCAGCACCACCGGCAGGCGCATCTTGCGGCCGAACTGTTCGACCGACGCGTCGACCTTGGTGACGTTGCGCAGCACACGCGGCCGAAATGCGATCTCGTCCAGCGCCATGCGGTTGCGGCGCAGGGTGGTCTCGGTCTCCGCGGCGCCGACGATATAGTCCCACGCATTCTGGTTGAGGTTGGCCCGCGCCTTGCGGACGAATTCGTGCAGGTTCTGGAATTCCTCCTTGCTGGCGCCGAGTTCGACATCAACCGCAGGCGGGATGCGGGTCGCTTCGTTCATGGTCTCCTCCCGGGTATGCTTGCCGGCTCAAACTGGCATGTCCTGGCATCCCGCTTATCGCGTCCCCAGCTTCGATACCATCGGGAAAATCGCCATGTCGTCTGGGGGCAGCGGGCAGGATTTCGAATATACCGCCCGGGACAGCGGGCCCCGCGATCTTCCGCTCGCCAGGCGCCATGGACAAGGAGCAGCCGTGTTGCCGGAAAAGCGTCGATTCGAAGGCGCCGCGCGGGGAACCAGCCAATTACAAATTGGACAGGTAGCAGAATTCCGGCTGCGCGCGCCCGGTCAGGGCGTATAGGCTGTCGCTCCGCCATTGCCGCAATATTCCGCTGCAATGGGGGGTTTCGGCCTCAATGCCACCAGAATGATCCGGTGAGGGTACCTGGTCGGACCTGGGAGATCGACCCGGTCCAGGTGGCAGCAATTCAGCGAAGGTTCGCCAACAATGCGCAAGAATTCGGTCTTTTTCCTCGGTGCTGTCGCAGGAACATGCCTTACTTTGGTTGTCGCGGGGCCTCGCAGCGAATTCTGGGTCGCGGCAGCGAGGGCGGCCACCAGTGCGCAAATCTATTCGCAACTCAATCTGTTCGGTGACGTGTTCGAGCGGGTCAGGGCTGACTACGTCGAGAAGCCCGATGACGGCAAGCTGATCGAGGGCGCGATCAATGGCATGATCACCTCGCTCGACCCTCATTCGCGCTACATGAATGAGCAAGCCTGGCGCGACATGCAGGAGACCACTCACGGCGAATTCGGTGGACTAGGCATCGAGGTCACCATGGAGGACGGCCTGGTCAAGGTGGTCTCGCCCATGGACGGGACGCCGGCGGCGAAAGCCGGCGTCATGTCTGGAGACCTGATCACGTCCATCGATGGCGATGCGGTCCAGGGGCTGACCCTGGAGCAGGCGGTCAACAAGATGAAGGGGCCGGTCCACACTTCCACCAAGCTGAAGATCGAGCGCAAGGGGGCCGACAAGCCGATCGACGTGTCGATCCAGCGCGAAATCATTCAGGTCAAGCCGGTCAGTTTCCATACCACTGGCGGCGACATCGGCTACATCCGGATCAGCTCGTTCAATGAGCAGACCACCGACGGGTTGCGCAAGGCGGTTTCGGACATCACCAAGGAGATCCCGCGAGACAAGCTCGCCGGTTTCGTTCTCGATCTGCGCAACAATCCCGGCGGCCTCCTCGACCAGGCGGTGTCGGTGTCCGGTACGTTCCTGTCCCGCGGCGAGGTGGTCTCCACGCGCGGCCGGACGCCCGAGGAGACCCAGCGTTACACGGCGCGCACCGGCGACATGACCAAGGGCAAGAAGCTGATTGTTCTGATCAATGGCGGTTCGGCTTCGGCCTCGGAGATCGTCGCCGGCGCCTTGCACGATCACAAGCGAGCGACGCTGATCGGCACCCGCTCGTTCGGCAAGGGCTCGGTCCAGACCATCATCCCGCTCGGTACGGGCAACGGCGCCCTGGCGCTGACCACGGCGCGCTATTTCACGCCGTCCGGCCATTCGATCCAGGCGCAGGGAATCAAACCTGATATCGAAGTCTCACAGGACGTGCCGCCTGAACTGAAAGGCCGCGCCGATATCAAGGGAGAGGCGTCGATGCGCGGCCATCTCTCCGCCGAAGGCGCGGAGCAGACCGGCTCGCAGGCCTACGTTCCGCCCGACGAAAAGGACGACAAGGCGCTGGCGGCGGCGTACAACATGCTGCGCGGCATCACCGTCAACGCGGGCGTTCCCGCCGCGAAGACAGCGGTTCCGAACTGATCCCGGATCATCAGGCCCGCTGGTTCAGCGCACGGCACAAATGAAAAAAGCCCCGCTTTCGCGGGGCTTTTTGGTCATCGGTTAACGCTCACTTGTTGAGGCCGGAACCCGCACCGGTCGGGCTCAGCGTCGAGCCGCTCGGCGAAGCGCTCGGTGCCAAGCTGTTTCCTGACGGATTCATGGTGGTATTGCCATTCGGCGCTGTCGGGCCGGTGGTCGACGTTCCGGCTCCCGTGCCTACCGTTCCTCCGGCGCCGGTACCACCGACGGAAGAACCGGTTGCGGCGCCGCCCGCGGAACCGCCGGCAGCTCCGCCGCCAGCTTGTGCAAACGCCAGGGTGGTGGACATTGCGATGGCGCCGGCAAGCGCGATTGTCATGAGTTTCATGGATTATCCCTTCGAATAATGACCGCGAACAACGCCTTGCATGGCATTGGCGTTCCTCGTGAACAGCGGCGGCCGCTCACATAAAAATGTTCAGCCGGGCGCAACCCGATCGCCTCGGGCCCGACGGCAGCGCAACGATCGCCGCCGCGGCGAAGCTTGCGCCGGCGCTCGCCAGGATCGGCAGCGTATAGCTATGGCCCACATCGTAAGCGAAACCGGCCGCGCTCGGACCGATCAGGGTGCCGAATGCAACACTGGTGTAGAGGATGCCGATGATGCCGCTCACATGACGGCCACCGAAATGGTCCATCACCACCGCGGGGAGCACGGCAACCCACCCGCCGTAGAACACACCAAACACGACCGCGAACGTTGCCAACGACCAGAAATTCGTCGCCATCGCCCACGCAGCCAGTGCCAGCCCCATGCCCGTCAACATCAGCAGCAGCGACAATTGACGGCCCATCCGGTCGGCGAGGCCGCCGAGGAAGAAGCGCCCGGCGGTGCTGCCGACACCGATCGCGGCAAGCAGCAGCACCGCGGCCGAGGCGGCAACGCCATGATCCCGGGCAAAGGGCACGAGATGAACGAACGGCACGAATACGCCGAACGAACAGATCAGGCAGGAAACATAGAGACCGATGAACCGGCGTGATCGAATGGCCTCGCCCACCGGTATCCCCTGCGGCCGAGACGGCGTGCCGTCGGATTGAAGCGCATCACCGTCAGGTGCAAGACCGCGATCGCGGGGATCGTTTTCGATGAGCAGAGCCAGCCCTCCGCCGACCACCGCGGCGATCGCGCCGAGCGCGAGGTAGGCGCCGCGCCATCCAAAACCCTGGATCAGGAGCGAAGCCAATGGCGGCATGGCCAAGGTGCCGACTCCGATCCCGCTGACAGCAAGGCCGGAGGCAAAGCCGCGGCGCCGCACAAACCATCGCTGCACGGCGCCGATGGCCGGAACATACGCACAGCCGACGCCGAGACCAACGCCGAGCCCGTAGGCGACATAGACCTGCAGCAGGCTCTGTGCGGCGCTTGCGGCGGCGAGCCCGATCGCCATCAGGATCATGCCGGCCACGGCAAGCCGCCGGGAGCCGAAGCGATCGGCGAGGGGGCCGCTGACCACACCGAGACCGAAATAGAGAAAGCCGGCGAGCGAGAAGACCAGCGACACTGCGCCGCGCGAGGCGCCGAAATCCCGCTGCAACGGATCGAGGAACGCACTGAACGTATAGGCGGAGCCGAAGCCGATGAAGGTCACCGCGAATGCCGCGGCGACGACCAACCACCCATGGAAGAAGCGGGGTGGGGTCGAAACTGCCGGTTCGGCCATCGATCTCTCCAGCAGGGACGTCGTGAACTCAACACCAGTATAAGAACTATAATAGTGTCCTTGATGTCAACCGGTAAATTTGCTTTAGTGGTGTTGCAATGTCAAAAGCTTCGCGAAAATTCCAGGTTCCGGACCGGTTGGCCAATCTGTACGACTTTGCCAATTCGCTCGACCTTAGACATTTCTCGCACCACGGCGTGCAGCATGTGCAGAGCGATGAATTGACGGGCCCGCGGCAATTGGCTGCATGGATGGCGTGCCGTGGCTTGCTAACCGCCAACATCAGGATCACGCCTGTCATGTTCGAGACGGCTCTGCGGCTGCGCTCGGCGATTCGCGCCTACCTCGCCTGTAGCCCCGCTGAGCGTGCTGCCAACCTGGCGCTGATGCGATCGCTGGACGCCGCCATGCGGTCATTTCCCCTCGTGGTGACGGCGGCAAGCCGACACGGCCGGGGATTGCTGCCATACCGCGACGATGCGCTGTCCGGGCTGTCCGTCGTCGTGGCGGAACTCCATGAGGGTGCCGTCCAGGGAACACTCGATCGATTGAAGACGTGTGCCGCCGAAGAATGCCGCAGGGTGTTTTTCGATCGCTCGAAGCCGGCGACACGTCGCTGGTGCATGTCCGCCCTATGTGGCAACCGGGCGAAGACCAGGAGCTATCGCGAGCGTCTCGGCGGGCCCGGCTAAACAGCCGGATCAGGCGCGGTAGTGGCCGGATTTGCCGCCTTTTTTCTCGACCAGATGAATGCCCTCGATGCGCACGCCGCGTTCCACCGCCTTGATCATGTCGTAGATGGTCAGGCAGGCCACCGCGACCGCCGTCAACGCCTCCATCTCGACCCCGGTCGGGCCGGTGACCTTGACGGACCCGCGAACCACACAGCCCGGCAGCCCCGCGTCAGGCGTGATCTCGAGCGTGACCTTGGACAGTGCCAGGGGATGGCAGAGCGGGATCAGGTCCGCCGTCCGCTTGGCCGCCATGATGCCCGCAATGCGCGCGGTGCCGAGCACGTCGCCCTTCTTGGCATTGCCGCCCTCGATCAGCGCGAGCGTCGCCTTGCTCATGACGACACGTCCTTCCGCCACGGCCGTTCGCTCGGTGGCGGGCTTGGCGGAGACGTCCACCATCCGCGCCTCACCCCTGCTGTCGATATGGGTGAGGGAGGATCCGGTCTTTGCCGATTTGCGTGCCATGACCTAGCGACTCCCCGCCGCGCCGGCAGCATGATCGCGCGCGAGCAAAGCGCGGGTTGCCGCGGTCACATCAGCCTGCCGCATCAGGCTCTCGCCGACGAGGAAGGTCGAAATGCCGACTTGCGCCAGTCGCGCGAGATCGGCGGGAGCGAAGATGCCGCTTTCGCCGACCATCAGGCGGTCCGCCGGGATCAGCGGCGCCAAAGTCTCGCTGGTGACCAGGGTGGTTTCGAAGCTGCGCAGGTTCCGGTTGTTGATCCCGATCAAGGGGGAGCGAAGCGCCAGCGCGCGGTCGAGCTCCGCACGGTCGTGGATTTCGACCAGGACGTCCATGCCATTCGCGAGGGCCGCGTCCTCGATGTCCCGTGCGGCCCCATCATCGAGTGCCGCCATGATGATCAGGATGCAATCGGCGCCATGGGCCCGTGCCTCCACGACCTGATAGGTGTCGTAGATGAAATCCTTGCGCAGAACCGGCAAGCGGGTGGCGGCGCGTGCCGCCACCATGAAATCGAGATGCCCCTGGAATGACGGCGTATCGGTCAGCACCGAAAGACACGCCGCGCCGCCGGCCTGATAACTGCGCGCCAGCGCCGGCGGATCGAAATCTGCGCGGATCAGGCCCTTGGAGGGCGAGGCCTTCTTCACCTCGGCAATCAGTGCGTATTCCCCTTGGGTAAGCTTTTCGCGGATCGCCCGCACGAAGCCGCGCGGCGGCGGCGCCGCCCTTGCCAGCGCCTCCAGGCTCGCCAGAGGATGGCTTCGCTTGGCTGCGGCGATTTCCTCGCGCTTGTAAGCCTCGATCCTGGTCAGAATGTCGGACATGGCACGGCCCTTGCGGTCAGTTGTTGGAGACCGCGATCAGTTGTTTCAGCCGCGCCGCCGCCGCTCCGCTGTCGAGTGACTGTGCGCCAAGAGCCATCCCCGCTTTCAGGTCAGGGGCGCGCCCCGCCACCATCAGCGCCGCCGCGGCATTGAGCAGCGCGACGTCGCGAAACGGACCGGGCTTTCCGGCAAGTACGCCTCGCAGCGCCTCCGCGTTGGCATTGGCGTCACCGCCCTTCAGCGCGGCAGTGGCGGTGCGCGACAGGCCCGCCTGTTCCGGCGTCACCTCGAAGCTGCGGATCTCGCCATTCTCGAGGGCGGCGACGAAGGTCGGGCCGGACAGGGTGATCTCGTCGAGGCCGTCGGAGCCGTGCACGACCCAGACCGATTGCGCACCCAGGTTCTTCAGCACCTGCGCCAGCGGCTGCACCCATTGCCGGGAAAATACCCCCACCATCTGACGCTTGACACCGGCCGGATTGGACAATGGCCCGAGCAGGTTGAAGATGGTGCGGGTTGCGAGCTCGACACGGGTCGGGCCGACATTCTTCATGGCCGGGTGGTGGGTCGGCGCGAACATGAAGCCGATCCCGGTCTCCGAAACGCAGCGGCCGACATGTTCGGGCGTGATGTCGATCTTGACCCCCAGCGAGGCCAGCACATCGGCGGCGCCGGAGCGCGACGACAAGGCGCGATTGCCGTGCTTGGCGACGGGCACGCCGGCGCCGGCGACTATGAACGACGCGCAGGTCGACACATTGAGCGAGCCGGAGCCATCGCCGCCGGTGCCGACCACGTCGACGGCGTCGGCAGGCGCGTTGACGCGCAGCATCTTGGCGCGCATCGCCGATACCGCTCCGGTGATCTCGTCGACGGTTTCGCCGCGGACGCGAAGGGCCATCAGCAATCCGCCCATCTGCGAAGGCGTCGCCTCGCCGGACATCATGCTGTCGAAGGCGGAAGCCGCCTCGTCGCGCGACAATGTCGCGCCGGTGGCGACTTTTCCAATGATCGATTTGAGATCGTCCATCGCGTGCTTTCGATATCAGGGCCGAGTTGTCGGTTCAGTTGTTGGCGCCCGTCACCTGCGCGAAGGCGGCCTCGTTGATGGTGGTGCCGATATTGGATTCGAGCTTGGTGACATATTCGGCGATCAGCTCGTCGCTCAGGGAGCGGTCGAGCGCCTGCTTCAGCTTCTTGATGTCGTCCGAGGCGAAGTCGATCGGCGGCGCGATGATGTCGGTGACCCGGAACACGACCCACTCGTCGGTGCCGGCGGTCTGTCCACTGCCGTCCTTGGCGGTGCGAAAGGCCGCCGCGACCACGCTCGCGGGCAGGTTGGGTAGTGTGGCGTCGCGCTTGAACGCGGTCGCGGTCTCGACCTGCAGGCCCGCCGCCGCCGCTTCGTCGGACAGCTTGCCGCCCTGGTCGAGCTTCTGCACCATGTCGGTGGCCTTGGCGCGCAGCCGGCTTGAGACCTGGTCCTCGCGCCATCTGGCCTCGACCTGGTCCTTGACCTCGTCGAGGCTGCGCTCGCGCGAGGGTGTGATCCCGAGCACGTCGTACCAGACATAACCGCCCTCGAAGGCGATCGGATCGTTGTCGACGCCGACATCGCTGGCAAAGGCCTGCGAGACGACATCGAGGCCTTTGGGAATACTGCTCGCCAGCTGGCCGTCGGGCAGGCGGCCGGAGCGATCGACCGCGTCGATGGTGACGGGGGTCAGACCAAGCTTCTGTCCGGCCTCAGCCACGCTGGCGCCGCCGCCGCGCTCGTCCTCCATCTTGTCGCGCAGATCGGAAACCTGTTTGCGGGCGCGTTCGGTGGCGATCTCCTTTTTCAAATTCGCTGCGACGCTCTCATAGGAGACTTCGACGCCGGGCTCGATCTTGCCGACCTTGAGCAGTGCCACGCCGAACTTGCCCGCTACCGGCTGGCTCACCTCACCCGATGGCAGCGCGAAGGCGGCATTCGCGGTCGCGGGATCGATGATCTCGGATTTCGTGACCAGCCCGAGATCGACGTCGGCCGGCTTCAGCTCGCGTTCCTTGGCAAGATCGTCGAACGAGGTCCCGGACGCGATGCGGTTGCGGGCTGCCATCGCCTCTTCGGTATTCGGAAACACGATCTGCGAGACTTCGCGCTTTTCCGGCGTGCCGAGCTGGTCGTGGCGCTGCTCAAACAGTTTCCGCGCATCGGCGTCCGACACCTCGGTCCATTTGCCGATCGCCTCCGGCGTGATCGCAACGAAGACGAGCTTGCGGAATTCGGGTGCGCGGAACTGAACCTTGTGCTCGTCGAAATAACCGGCCAGCGTTTCCGGCGAGGGCGGGTCGATGGTGCCGGCCTGGGCCGCCCCGAGCTTCACATAGTCGATCGAGCGCCGTTCGTTCTGGAAGCGGCTCAGCGCCTCGATCGTCAGCTTGGGCGGCACGAGGCCCGCGGTAATCGAGCCGGCGATCTGGCGCCGCAGCGACACCCGGCGCTGATCGGCCATATAGCGCGCTTCGCTATAGCCGATTTGACGGATCACGGCCTGGAAACGCGCGGGGTCGAAGGCGCCATTGGTCCCCTTGAAGTTGGGATCGCTGAGGATCATGCGCCGGGTTTCCTCGTCGGACTGTCCGAGCCCCAGCCGGCGAGCCTCCTCGTCCAGTGCAGCCTCGGCAATGGTCTGCTGCAGCACCTGGCGATCGATCCCGAAGGTACGGGCCTGTTCCGGCGTCAGCGGCCGCCCGAATTGCCTTCCGATCTGCTGCAGCTTCTCGGTGTAGAGTTCGCGGAATTGTCCGACCGAAATTTCGGTGCCGCCGATAGTGGCCACCGTCGATTGCCCAAATCCCCGGAAGATGTCGGCGATGCCCCAGACGCCGAAACTGACGATCAGCACGCCCATGACCACGGCCATGATGATTTTGCCGAGCCAGTTTGATGAGGCTTTGCGCATTCCTCGAAGCATGGGTCCAACTTGTTTGCAGGAGGGAACCGGTTCGCGCCCGGAACAGATCCGAAGCCGGATGCCGGGCGCCACCGAATTGATAAGCCATCATAAAGTGGCAGCCGTCGGGTCGCAACCTTGACGCGGTACGTAGCATCTGGCCGGCGACGACCCGCAGGGGTTACCACAGCGTCTCTGGAACTGAAGCGCCGGCTCTGCTAGCGCATGCAGGTCCCATTTGAGCGAGAGCCCAGAAAATGCCCGACGCCATCCGGCCGCTGATTGCAGGCAATTGGAAAATGAACGGCCTCAAGGCTTCCATGGCCGAGCTCGAAGCCATGCTCGCCGGCGCCTCGCCGGTCGCCGCCAAGGCGGATCTGCTGGTTTGTCCGCCGGCGACCCTAGTCGCCGCATTCGCCGCAAGGGCGCGCGGCGCAGCGGTTGCGATCGGAGCCCAGGATTGCCATCCCAAAGCGTCGGGCGCCCACACCGGGGATCTCGCAGCCGAGATGCTGGCGGATGCGGGCGCCACCGCAATCATTGTCGGCCATTCCGAACGCCGCGCCGATCATGGCGAAAGCGACGCGCTGGTGCGGCAAAAAGCCGAGGCGGCCTGGCGGGCCGGGCTGACGGCGATCGTCTGCATCGGCGAAACCCAGGAGCAGCGCGATCATGGGGCGACCCTGGATGTCTGCGGGCGGCAGCTTCAGGGCTCGCTGCCCGATGCCGGGACCTCTGGTAACCTGGTGGTGGCTTATGAGCCGATCTGGGCCATCGGCACGGGCTTGACCCCCACCGTGGCGGATGTCGAGCAAATTCACCGGTTTATCCGGGAGACCCTGGCCGCCCGGTTCGGCCGTGACGGAAACCTTATCCGGATTCTCTATGGCGGCTCCGTCAAGCCGTCGAACGCGGCCGAGTTGATGGCGGTCGCCAATGTCAATGGCGCGCTGGTCGGCGGGGCGAGCCTCAAGGCGACCGACTTTCTTGCGATTGCAGCGGGATGCCCCTAACTAAGGATCAAGCGGCGCCGGGGTGACAATGCCCGGTCCAATCGTGTAACACCGCGCAGATTCATACCCCGCAAATCCCGAGATCACGCCGGCCGCCGGCGTTCCCGGCTTGCGACGGAAGGTAGCCATGCAGAGTGTCATAATCGTAATCCACCTGATGATCGTGGCGGTTCTCATCGCAACCGTGCTGCTGCAGAAGTCGGAAGGCGGGGGCCTTGGGATGGGCGGCGGGGCAGGGTTCATGTCGAGCCGCGGCACCGCCAATTTGCTCACCCGTACGACGGCGATACTCGCGGTCGGCTTCTTTGTGACCAGCCTGCTGCTGTCGTGGCTTGCGAGCAATGGCCGTGCGCCGAGTTCGATCATCGGCACCCCGGCCTCGCAGTCACAACCGGCCGGAGGCGCAACGCCAGTGGCGCCGCCGACCAGCGGCGGCATCCTGGATTCGCTGAAGAAATCCGATCAACCCCAGAGCCCGGCCGCGCCGTCGGTGCCGCAGGCGCCGCAGTCACAATAATGCGGGGTGGCCATGCGGGTGGCAGAGCCGGCATGAGGACGTCTCGTCAACATATTGAAAATAATTGATATTTCGAGCTGCACACAGCTGTCGCGAGGGTTCGCCGGGGCAGGCAATTCGTTTTGGCGAATCGCGCCGGCAGGCGTAAAGGTTGGGCCCCATGGCGCGGTATATCTTCATCACCGGCGGCGTGGTTTCCTCGCTCGGCAAGGGACTGGCTTCAGCGGCGCTCGGCGCCCTCCTGCAGGCACGCGACTACAAGGTCCGGCTTCGCAAGCTCGACCCCTATCTCAATCTCGATCCCGGCACGATGTCGCCGTATCAGCACGGCGAGGTGTTCGTCACCGACGATGGTGCCGAGACCGACCTCGATCTCGGTCACTATGAACGCTTCACCGGGCGTCCTGCCACCAAGGCCGACAACATCACCACCGGCCGCATCTATCAGGACATCCTCACCAAGGAGCGGCGCGGCGACTATCTCGGCGCCACCATCCAGGTGATCCCGCACGTCACCAACGCAATCAAGGATTTCATCCTCGACAGCAACGACGCCTATGATTTCGTTCTGTGTGAGATTGGCGGCACCGTCGGCGACATCGAGGGCCTGCCGTTTTTCGAGGCGATCCGTCAGATCAGGAACGATTTGCCGCGCGATCACGCCATCTACATTCACCTGACACTGCTGCCGTTCATCCCGAGCGCCGGCGAACTGAAGACCAAGCCGACCCAGCATTCGGTCAAGGAGCTGCGCTCGATCGGCATCCAGCCGGACATCCTGCTCTGCCGTACCGACCGGCCGATCCCGAAGGAAGAACGGCGCAAGCTCGGCCTGTTCTGCAATGTGCGGGAAAGCGCCGTCATCGAGGCCCGCGACGTCGACAACATCTATGCGGTGCCCGAAGCCTATCATGCTGCCGGCCTCGACGACGAGGTGCTGGCGGCATTCGGCATCGAGGCGCGGCTTCCGCCGGCCCTGCAGAGCTGGCACGTCATTAACGAGCGGGTCCGCAATCCAGAGGGCGCGGTGACCATCGCCGTGGTCGGCAAGTATACCGGCATGAAGGATGCGTACAAATCGCTGATCGAGGCGCTGTCGCATGGCGGCATCGCCAACAAGGTCAAGGTCAATCTCGACTGGATCGAAAGCGAAGTGTTCGAAAACGAAGATCCGACGCCGTTTCTCGAGCATGTCAACGGAATCCTGGTGCCCGGCGGTTTCGGTCAGCGGGGCGCGGAGGGCAAGATCCGCGCCGCCCAGTTCGCCCGCGAGCGCGATGTGCCGTATTTCGGTATCTGCTTCGGCATGCAGATGGCCGTGATCGAGGCGGCCCGCAATCTCGTCGGCATCGAGGATGCCAACTCCACCGAGTTCGGCCCGACGCCCGAACCGCTGGTCGGCTTGATGACGGAATGGCTGCGCGGCAATGAATTCGAAAAGCGCTCGAAGGCCGGCGATCTCGGCGGCACCATGCGTCTCGGTGCCTATCCCGCGACGCTCAAGCGCGGCAGCCGGGTCTCCCAGGTCTATGGCGGGGCGACCGAGATTTCCGAGCGTCACCGCCACCGCTACGAGGTCAACACCGAGTACAAGGACCGGCTGGAGCAGCATGGCTTGCGTTTCTCCGGGCTTTCCCCGGACGGGGTGCTGCCGGAAATCATCGAATATGAGGACCACCCGTGGTTCATCGGGGTGCAATTCCATCCCGAACTGAAATCGCGTCCATTCGAACCGCATCCGCTGTTCGCCTCCTTCATCCAGGCCGCGGTGGTGCAGTCCAGGCTGGTGTGATGATCGGCAGCCGCGTCGCGGGAACGGACCTGGCGCAGGATCGTTGGGATCAGATCGTTGGAACGGGGTCAAATGTCCCGCAGGTCGGTGCTTGTTCTGGTCCTCATGCTCGGCGGTGTGCCGGGCTGCGCCGAGGCGCAATTGACCCCACCTGCGGGATCCGCCGGCGCCGGGAATTCAGCGATCAGCGGCGTGCCCTATGGTCCCGCCAATCCCCGCGTCCTCAGCGATCCCAGCGGCATCGGCAATGCGTCGAGCGTGCCTCGGCTTGGCACAAACACGCCAGTGTCCACACCCCGGCTCGATCCCGGACCCGGTCGACTGTCCCGGCCCACGGTGCCCTATGCCGGCGGATCCCAGCGCCTCACCAGCCCTCATCGGGTGGAGAAGGGCAGGCGCCAGCTCCGCCACCGCGACCGTCCACGTGTCCGCCACTTCACCGGCATATGCCGCGGCTGCTGATCTTGCGCGCGTCGCCGGCACGCGCCGCGACATGTGCTTCTCGAGCGCTGAACCCATAGCGCTACCCCGCCACCCGTCGGCTGCAGCGTTCTCGTTAGGTTCTTTGGCGTCGATGTCGGATCGACGATGGCGATGGGTCAAGCTTGCGAGACAGCGTTCGCAGCAGCGGCTATAACCGCCGCACAAGAAAAAGGAGCACGACAATGATCTACGAGACGCGGGTCTATCGCTGCCTTCCAGGGCGGCTGCCGGCGCTGTTGAAACGGTTCGAGACCATCACGCTGAAACTGTGGGAGAAACACGGCATCAGGCAGGCCGGGTTTTTCACCACCCTGATCGGGGAATCCAATCAGGAACTCACTTATCTGCTGGCGTGGGATTCGCTTGCCGATCGCGAGACGAAATGGAACGCCTTTCAGAGTGATCCGGAATGGATTGCGGCGCGCGCCAAGACCGAGGCGGATGGGCAGATCGTCAGCAACATCGTCAATCAATTGCTCGTGCCGACCTCATTCTCATCGGTGAAGTGACCGGCACGTCGCCGAACGGGAAACGACCGTGAACGATACCCTTTCCGCCGCGCCGGTCGTCGCTGCCGGCCCGGTTCAGTTCGGCAATGAACTGCCGATCTCGATCATCGCGGGCCCCTGTCAGCTCGAGAGCCGTGCCCATGCATTGGAGGTCGCGAGTGCGCTCAAGGACATCGCGACACGTCTGAAGATCGGGCTCGTATTCAAGACCTCGTTCGACAAGGCCAACCGCACCAGCGCCTCCGCAGCGCGCGGCATCGGCCTGAAGCAAGCGCTGCCGATCTTCGCCGAAATCCGGGCCTCGCTGGGATTGCCGGTGCTGACCGATATCCACGAGGTCTCTCAGTGCGCCGAGGTGGCGGAGGCCGTCGATGTGCTGCAGATTCCGGCCTTCCTGTGCCGGCAGACCGATCTGCTGCAGGCCGCGGCGGCGACCGGCAGGGTCGTGAACGTCAAGAAGGGACAGTTTTTGGCGCCTTGGGATATGGCGAACGTGGTTGCCAAGATCACCGTCGCCGGCAATCCCCAGGTGCTGGTTACCGAACGTGGCGCCTGCTTCGGCTACAACACGCTGGTTTCGGACCTGCGCGCGCTGCCCATCCTGGCGCGTACCACCGGCGCGCCGGTGATCTTCGACGCCACCCATTCGGTGCAGCAGCCGGGCGGCCTGGGCAACGCCTCCGGCGGCGAGCGAGAATTCGTGCCGGTGCTGGCGCGCGCCGCGGTCGCGGTCGGCGTCGCCGGTGTGTTCATCGAAACCCACCCCGACCCTGACCACGCGCCCTCCGACGGTCCGAACATGGTGCCATTGCGCGAGTTCGAGGGGCTGGTTCGTACGCTGATGGCGTTCGATGCACTGGCCAAAGGCGGGAGCGGCGTGGGCTAGCGGGCGGCTCTCAGGCCCTCAGCTTGTGCCACCCCGATCCCGGATCAGCTCCGCGAAATCGCTGCGGCCGAAGAACTCGGCCCAGCCGAGCGCGGTTGACCGGAACTTGTCGTCGCGAATGTTCGGATCGGCACCCGCCTCGAGCAGTTGCCGTGCCATTTCCATCGCACCGGGTTCGATCGTCATGTGCAACGCCGTATGGTTGCAATCCCACATCGGTCGCTTCGCATTGACGTCGATGCCGTGGGCCAGCAGCCAGCGAACGGACGGCAGGTCCTTCCTGGCGACCGCGAGATGCAACGCAATGGTGTCCCGGCCGTCAGGTCCGATCCGCGAAGGGTCGTCCCGCAACATCGCCTCGGCCTCGCGATAGTCCCCGAGATTCATCGCCGCCAGGAAGTCGACCGCCGCGCCGGATTCGAGCAGGGCTGCGACAATGGACTTGTCGGTGCCCGATTGCGACGCCGTCGCCAGCGCGGATGCACCGGTGGCGTCGCGCGCGTCCGAATCGGCGCCGAGCTCGAGCAGCAGCCGGACCATGCGCGGGCGGTTCTTGGCAACGGCGTGGTGCAGCGGGGTACGGCGATGCTGGTTGCGGCTCATTCTGGCCCCGAGCAGAGCATTGTCGCGGCTAACCAGGTCGTGCAGCGCATCCGGTCGATCAAGCGCGATGGCCGTCCACACGTTGAGCGTCGCCCCGTGGTCGAGCAGATAGGCCGCCACATCCTGCCGCACCTTGTCGAAGCAGGTTGCCCAACCGAGCACACCGACCCCATGGTCGTCGCCCCTGCCTTCGATGTCGGCGCCGGCCTCGACCAGCAACCTGATCGTCTCCAGGTCGCCATGGACGGCCGCGAAATGCAGCGGCGCGGCATTGTCGGGAAATTCGCGACGGTTGAGATCGGCGCCGCGCGCGATCAACAGACGCGTTGCGGCGTGTTGGTTGCGAAGCACGGCGAGATGCAGGGCGGTGGCCTTCTGGAATCCGCCGCCCAAAGCATTCAGCCATTCGGGATGCGCGTCGAGGCCGGCGCCAAGCGCTTCGAGATCGCCGGACTGTGCGGCGCGCAGGATGGCCTGAATCGCCTGCATCTCGTCATCCGGCCGAGTTTTGCCGCCCTGGAGGTCGCGGGCCAGCAGCTCGATCACCCCGTGCCTGCAGTCCTTGGCGATCTGATAGACGGTGCGGCCGTCGGAATCAGGTGTGGCGGGATCAAAGCCCGAAGCAAAGGCGCGACGGACAGCCTCGACATCCCCGATACGCGCGGCCGCGAAAACGCGGTCGCGGTCGCCAAACGCCGGGCTGGTCCGGTCGACGTGCAATTTGAGCGCCCGCCAGCTCGGGAAACCGTAGTCGCGGGCGACCGCGAACTGAGCCTGGTGAAGCCGGGCGTCGGGCTCGTCGGCACGAAGTCGAACGAGCCGCTTCCTGGCGGCCTTTTTGAGCCAGTCGAGATTGGGGTTCGCGGGCAAAGCCTGCGGCATGACAAACCTTCTTTCCCTGCGCCCGGCGACCGCAACTCTCGGGCAAGAAAGAAGGAGACCTAAGTTCATTAGGGGAGGCGGGTTGAACCCTTTACGCGGTCCGTCGGTCGCCTGCTCGACCGGGAGCAAGCCTATTTCCTGCTGCCTCGCCGAGTCAAGCGTGGGCAATGGTCTCCAAAAAAGAATGGCGGGTGCTGTCGATTTCGATGCGGGCTCGGACGACTGACGCGGCCGATCGGAACGCAATCCGCGAACACGGGCATCTCATTCAGGAGGCTATGGTGACGACCGACCTCAGATATCTCGCCTGCACCGCGCTGCTGACAGCTGCGCTATGGATTCCCTATGTCGTCTGCCAGGTGCGGACGAACGGACCCCTGCAACCCGCCAACTATCGGGACCCCGGCCTGCCGCGGCCGATCCCGCCCTGGGGAATGCGGGCGCATCGCGCCTATTTGAACGCGGTCGAGGTATTTGCGCCGTTTGCGGCGCTCGTCCTCGTTGCGCATCTGACCGGCAGGGCCGATGCGACCACCGCACTGTGCTCTGCCAGCTTCTTCTGGATCAGGTTGGCCCATGCCGTGGTCTACTGGGCGGGGATCCCCATCATCCGAACGGTTCTGTTCACCCTGGCGTTCATTGCCGAGCTCGGAATCTTCTGGCAGCTGGTCGGTTGATCTTCGAGCCAGTCAGCCCCGACCCCGATAGGGCGCCACGCCCTGTTCGGGAATCCACAGGCCCTTCGGCGGGGCTCCGGTCTGCCAGAACACGTCGATCGGAATTCCGCCGCGGGGATACCAGTAGCCGCCGATGCGCAGCCATCTCGGCTTGATCTCGGTCGCAATCCGTCTGCCGACCGCGACCGTGCAATCCTCATGGAAGGCGCCATGGTTGCGGAAGCTTGCGACATAGAGCTTGAGCGATTTCGATTCGAGCAGCCACCGCCCCGGCACATAGTCGATCACCAGATGCGCGAAATCCGGCTGGCCGGTGACCGGGCAGAGCGAGGTGAATTCAGGCACGGTGAAACGCACCAGGTAGAGAGAGTCGGGCTGCGGATTGGGGACGCGGTCGAGCCGCGCCTCGTCGGGGCTTTGCGGCCACTGCACGGCGCGGCCGAGTTGCAGGGCGGGCGAGCTGGATCGCTGGCGGGGCTTGCTGGACATCATGGTCTCCAATCCGTCGTCTTAGCCAATCATCCTGCGCCCGTCACCCGGCCTTTTCCGGCCCCATGGCTTGCTGTAGAAGCAGCGCCAACCGTCCACGTCATCGTTTCAAGAGGCTCCCATGACCGCCATCGTCGACATCATCGGCCGCGAAATTCTCGATAGCCGCGGCAATCCGACGGTCGAGGTCGATGTGGTGCTGGAGGATGGTTCGCTGGGACGGGCAGCGGTGCCGTCGGGCGCCTCCACCGGTGCGCATGAGGCGGTCGAGTTGCGCGACGGCGACACCTCCCGCTATCTCGGCAAGGGCGTGCAGCACGCGGTTGAGGCCGTCAACGGCGAAATCTTCGAGGCGGTCAGCGACATGTCCGCCGAGGAGCAGGTGCAGATCGACCAGACCATGATCGATCTCGACGGCACGCCGAACAAGCGGCGCCTCGGCGCCAATGCCATTCTCGGCGTCTCGCTCGCAGTCGCCAAGGCCGCCGCGGAATCCTTCGACATGCCGCTCTACCGCTATGTCGGCGGCACCGCGGCGCGGACGCTGCCGGTACCGATGATGAACATCATCAATGGCGGCGTGCATGCCGACAATCCGATCGACTTCCAGGAGTTCATGATCCTGCCGGTCGGCGCGGACAGCTTCGCGGAGGCGCTGCGGTGCGGCTCGGAGATCTTCCACACCCTGCGGAGCGAACTGAAGAGGGCCGGGCACAATACCAATGTCGGCGACGAGGGCGGCTTCGCGCCGAACCTGCCGTCGGCGGACGCCGCGCTCGAATTCGTGATGTCCGCAATCGGCAAGGCCGGTTACAAGGCCGGCGCCGACGTCATGCTGGGGCTGGATTGCGCCTCGACGGAATTCTTCAAGGACGGCAACTATGTCTATGGCGGCGAGAACCGGACGCGCTCGCGTTCCGAGCAGGCCAGATATCTCGCCGACCTGGTCTCCCGATATCCGATCGTCTCGATCGAGGACGGCATGTCCGAGGATGACATGGATGGCTGGAAGGAGCTGACCGAGCTGATCGGCGACCGCTGCCAGCTGGTGGGCGACGACCTGTTCGTCACCAATGTCACGCGCCTGGCCGACGGTATCAAGAACGGCCGCGCCAACTCGATTCTGGTCAAGGTCAACCAGATCGGAACGCTGACGGAAACGCTCAACGCGATCGAACTGGCATACAGGGCCGGTTACACCGCGGTGATGTCGCATCGCTCCGGCGAAACCGAGGATTCCACGATCGCCGATCTGGCGGTCGCCACCAATTGCGGTCAGATCAAGACCGGCTCGCTGGCGCGTTCCGACCGCACCGCCAAATACAATCAGTTGCTGCGGATCGAACAGGAACTCGGCAATCAGGCCCGGTATGCGGGCAGGTCGGCCCTGAAGGCGCTTGCCTAGGAGCGAGCGGGTCAGGCGGCAACGCAACCTTGACGACGCAAACCGGTCAGGACCGGAGCATGAGGGGAGATCGACATGGCTGCCGAAGATTGCACGACCGGACTGCAACTACGTTCGCTGATCAAGAAGAGCGGTGAACTCGAAATTTCGCTGGCCCAGGTGCCGACACCCGAACCTGCGGAGGATGTCGTCATCGTCCGCGTCGAGGCCACCCCGATCAATCCGTCCGACCTCGGCCTGCTGGTCGGGGCGGCTGACATGGCGACCGCCAAGTCGTCCGGGACCAAGGATTTGCCCGTGGTTACCGCAAAAGTGCCGGAAGCTGCGATGAAGGCGATGGCCGGCAGGCTGGGAGAACCGATGCCGGTCGGCAACGAGGGCGCGGGCGTGGTGATCAAGACCGGATCCTCCGAGGCGGCGAGGGCGCTGATGGGCAAGACGGTGGCGATGATCGGCGGCGCGATGTATGCCCAATACCGCGCGATCAGGGCGGCGGATTGCCTGGTGCTGCCGCCCGGGGTCACGCCCGCGGAAGGCGCCTCCTGCTTCGTCAATCCGCTTACCTCGCTCGGGATGGTCGAAACGATGCGGCGCGAAGGCCACACGGCCCTGGTGCACACCGCGGCGGCGTCCAATCTCGGACAGATGCTCAACAAGATCTGCCTGAAGGACGGCATCGGACTGGTCAACATCGTCCGCAACGCGCAGCAATCCGAGATCCTGCGCAAGATCGGCGCCAAGCAGATCGTCGATTCCAGCGCGCCGTCGTTCACCGACGACCTGACCAATGCGCTGGTCGAGACCGGCGCGACCCTGGCGTTCGACGCCATCGGCGGCGGCCGGCTGGCCGGCCAGATCCTCACCTGCATGGAAACCGCCGCCAACAAGATGTCCACCGTCTACAGCCGCTATGGATCGAGCGTGCACAAGCAGGTCTATGTCTACGGCAGTCTCGACCCTCGTCCCATTGAGTTGGCGAGGGGATTCGGAATGGCCTGGGGGGTTGGGGGCTGGCTGTTGTTTCCGTTCCTGATGAAGATCGGACGCGCCGATGGCGAGCGGTTGCGCCAGCGCGTGCTCGCCGAAATCAAGACCACCTTCGCCAGCCACTACACCAGGGTGGTGTCGCTGCAGGAGGCGCTGCAGCTTGCGAATATCGCCATCTACGCCAAGCGCGCAACCGGGGAGAAGTTTCTGATCAACCCGAACAAGGGCGCCTGAGCCCTTGGTCGGCCAGCCCGACACTTCTTGCAACCGCGTAGGACACGATTAGGTAAAGGTGCCTGTCGTTCCAGCGGCTGCAAGAGGATTTCCCATGGCCACTCCCCATTCGATCGTCGTCATCGCCGGCAGCCTGCGCAAGGAAAGCCTGACGCTGAAGATCGCCAAGGCGCTCGTCAAGCTCGCACCGGACAGCCTGAGCCTCGAGGTGGCGACCCTGCACGGCCTGTCCTTCTTCAACCAGGACCTCGAATCGACGCCGCCGGCCGATTGGGTCGCATTCCGTGAAAAAATCCAGCGATCGGACGGGGTTCTGTTTGTCACCGCCGAATACAACCGATCAATTCCCGGGGTTCTCAAGAATGCCATCGACGTCGCCTCGCGCCCGGCCGGCAAGAGCTCGTTTCTCGGCAAGCCGACCGGCATCATCAGCAACTCCCCGGGACCTCTCGGCGGCGTCAGCGCCGCCAAGCATCTGCAGAACATCCTGCCGGGTATCTCGGGGCCGATCCTGGGACAGCCCGAGATCTATCTGAATGGGATCGGCGATGCCTTCGACGATAAGGGGGAACTGGCCAAGGACGCAGTGCGAACGGTGCTGAAGCAGTACATCGAGGCCTATGCGGCCTTCGTTGGAAGGCACTATCGATAGCCGAACGGCGCCCTTAGGATTTCGTTAACCGGCACCATCGCATGCTCCATCCATGGTCTCGCGCAACCGCCTGAAATCGGTGCTTACCGGGCTTGCCCTCTACACGATGGCGGCGATGATGATCGGCTATTTCGGCGTCAATGCCTATACTGGCCGCTATGGGCTCACGGCCCAGCAGGAGCTCGACCAGGAGATCGTCGCGTTGACCGCCGAACTGGCCCGGCTGAAGCAGGAACGGGCCGACGGCGAACATCGGGTGTCGCTGCTGCGCTCCGACCGGGTCGATCCGGACATGCTCGACGAGCGCGCGCGCTATCAGCTCGACTATGTCAATCCGCACGACCTGGTTCGGCCCGTCGATCCGAACTGAGCGTCAAATTTCAAATCCCGGCGGAAACCATCCCGAAAGTTTCGTGATTGTTGCGCGGCGGCAGTGCTGACGTTCACGCGTCTACGCGATCCTTTCAAGGTGGTTTGACTTGGGTTAGAGAGGGCCTACCCACTCTCTCAGCCGGAAATGCCATGGCCGCACCCAAAAAAAGCGCCGCGAAGGAAGCAGGGCAGGACAAAGCGAGCGATCCGCCGCCGGAATTCACCAGGGAACAGGAGCTCGCTGCACTTCGCGACATGCTGCTGATCCGCCGGTTCGAGGAGAAGGCTGGCCAGCTCTATGGCATGGGCGCCATCGGCGGCTTTTGCCACCTTTATATCGGCCAGGAGGCGGTCGTCGTCGGCATGCAGATGTCCCTGAAGAAGGGTGATCAGGTCATAACGGGATACCGCGACCACGGCCATATGCTGGCCTGCGGCATGGATGCCAAGGGCGTGATGGCCGAGCTGACCGGCCGCCAGGGCGGATATTCCAGGGGCAAGGGCGGCTCCATGCACATGTTCAGCAAGGAGAAGAACTTCTACGGCGGCCACGGCATCGTCGGCGCCCAGGTTCCGCTTGGCACCGGGCTTGCCTTCGCCAACCACTATCGCGGCAATGATTTTGTCAGCCTGGCCTATTTCGGTGACGGCGCGTCCAACCAGGGCCAGGTGTACGAGAGCTTCAACATGGCAGAGCTGTGGAAGCTCCCGGTCGTCTATGTGATCGAGAACAACCGCTATGCCATGGGCACATCGGTGACGCGGTCATCGGCCCAGACCGATTTCTCCAAGCGCGGCGTTTCCTTCAACATCCCGGGCAAGCAGGTCGACGGCATGGATGTCCGCGCGGTCAAGGCCGCCGGCGACGAGGCGGTCGCCTGGTGCCGCGGCGGCAACGGACCTTTCATCCTGGAAATGCAGACCTACCGCTACCGCGGCCATTCGATGTCGGACCCGGCGAAATATCGCACCCGCGAGGAGGTCGACAAGGTCCGTCACGACCAGGATCCAATCGAGCAGGTTCGCAGCCGGCTGCTGGCCGCCAAGATGAGCGAACAGGATCTGAAGGCGATCGATGCCGAGGTGCGCGAGATCGTGAACAACGCCGCCGATTTCGCGCAGCACGATCCCGAGCCGGCGCCGTCCGAACTCTACACCGACATTTATCGCTAGCGCGCACGCTGACTTTCGGAGCCGATATGCCAATTCAAGTCCTGATGCCCGCGCTGTCGCCCACCATGGAAAAGGGTAACCTCGCCAAGTGGTTGAAGAAGGAGGGCGAGGCCATCAAATCAGGAGACGTGATCGCCGAGATCGAGACCGACAAGGCGACCATGGAGGTCGAGGCCACCGATGAGGGCACCCTCGGCAAGATCCTGATCCCCGAAGGCACCGCCGATGTCGCGGTCAACACGCCGATCGCGACCATTCTCGCCGATGGCGAGAGCGCGTCCGACCTCGGCAAGGCAACCCCGCCGGCCAGGACGCAGAAGGCAGCCGACGCTTCACCCGACGTGACAAAAGAAGTGGCGGAGTCGCGTTCGCCGGTCGGCGAGGGCAAGCCGATGATCCATGCGCCGAAGCCGCCGGCCGCCGCCAAGCCGGTGTCGGAGCCCGATCCGGAAGTGCCCGAAGGCACCGAGATGGCGACCATGACCATTCGTGAAGCGCTGCGCGATGCCATGGCGGAGGAAATGCGGCGCGATCCCGACGTGTTCCTGATGGGCGAGGAAGTCGCGGAATATCAGGGTGCCTACAAGGTGAGCCAGGGGCTGCTGCAGGAATTCGGCGCCCGGCGTGTCATCGATACGCCGATCACGGAGCACGGCTTTGCCGGCATCGGCGTCGGCGCCGCCATGGCGGGCCTGAAGCCGATCGTCGAGTTCATGACGTTCAACTTCGCGATGCAGGCGATCGACCAGATCATCAACTCGGCGGCAAAGACGCTCTATATGTCCGGCGGACAGATGGGCTGCTCGATCGTTTTCCGCGGTCCGAACGGCGCCGCCGCGCGCGTGGCCGCGCAGCACAGTCAGGACTATTCGGCCTGGTACTCGCAGATACCGGGTCTCAAGGTGGTCGCGCCGTTTTCGGCAGCCGACTACAAGGGCCTGCTCAAGGCTGCGATCCGCGATCCAAATCCGGTAATCTTCCTCGAGAACGAAATGCTTTACGGCCACTCCGGCGAGGTGCCGAAACTCGCCGATTACGTGGTGCCGCTTGGCAAGGCGCGGATCGTGCGCAGCGGCGGGCATGTCACCATCGTGTCGTGGTCGAACGGCATGTCGTATGCCCTGAAGGCCGCGGATGAACTGGCCAAGGAAGGCGTCGAGGCCGAGGTGATCGACCTGCGCACCCTGCGGCCGTTGGATACCGATACAATCGTCGCGTCGGTGAAGAAGACGGGCCGGGCGGTGACGGTGGAGGAGGGCTGGCAGCAAAACGGGGTCGGGGCCGAAATCGCCGCGCGGCTGATGGAACATGCGTTCGACTACCTGGATGCGCCGGTAGCGCGGGTGTCGGGCAAGGATGTCCCGATGCCATATGCGGCGAACCTGGAAAAGCTCGCACTTCCGTCGGTGGCCGAGGTCGTCGAGGCCGCCAAGGCCGTTTGTTATCGCTGACAGAGCAGGGCTCGAACATGCCGACCAACATCCTGATGCCTGCGCTGTCGCCGACGATGGAGAAGGGCAACCTCGCCAAGTGGCTCAAGAAGGAGGGCGACGCGGTCAAGTCCGGCGATGTGATCGCCGAAATCGAGACCGACAAGGCGACGATGGAGGTCGAGGCGGTCGACGACGGCACGCTCGCAAAAATCGTGGTGCCCGAGGGCACCCAGGACGTTGCCGTCAATGACGTGATCGCGGTGCTGGCTGCTGATGGCGAGGACGTCAAGGCGGCGGGCGCCGCGCAGCCGCCGAAAGGCGAGCCGAAGGCGGAGGCCCGCAAGGAGGAGACCAAGGCAGAAGCCAAAGCAGAAGCCAAGGTGGAAACCAAGGCAGAGGCTCCGAAGCAGACGCCGGCCGCTCCCGCCAACGATACCCCCAAGCCGTCCTCCGCCGCGGCATCCGCTGTCGCGGCAGCGCAAGCCGACGGCCACGGCCGGATTTTCTCCTCGCCTCTGGCGCGGCGGCTTGCCCGCGAGGCCGGCATCGAACTTGGTCGGATCAACGGCTCCGGCCCACATGGCCGCGTTGTCGCGCGCGACGTCGAGCAGGCGAAGGCCGGCAAGGGCCTGAAGGCTCCCGCTGCCGCCACCGCGACGTCCGCGCCGGCGCCGTCGATGTCGGACAAGCAGATCCTGGCGCTGTTCGAACCCGGCAGCTTCGAGATCGTGCCGCATGACGGCATGCGGCGGACCATCGCGCAGCGCCTGACCGCCTCGGTGCAGACGGTGCCGCATTTCTACCTGACCATGGACTGCGACATCGGCAAGCTGCTGGCGGCCCGGGAGGAGATCAATGCGGCCGCGCCGAAGGACAAGGAGAAGAAGCCGCTCTACAAGCTTTCGGTCAACGATTTCGTCATCAAGGCCATGGCGATCGCGCTGCAGCGCATTCCCAATACCAATGTGAGCTGGACCGAGGCCGGAATGCTCAAGCACAAGCATTCCGATATCGGCGTCGCGGTAGCGATGCCCGGCGGCCTGATCACACCGATCATCCGCAACGCTGAGACCAAGTCGTTGTCGACGATTTCGGCCGAGATGAAGGATTTCGCGGCACGGGCGAGGGCCCGCAAGCTCAAGCCGGAGGAATATCAGGGTGGCACCACCGCGGTGTCCAACCTCGGCATGTACGGGATCAAGGACTTTACCGCGGTGATCAATCCGCCCCACGCCACCATCCTGGCGGTCGGGACCAGCGAGGAGCGCGCGGTGGTGCGAGGCGGCAAGATCGAGGTCGCCCACATCATGAGCGTGACGCTGTCCTGTGACCACCGGGCGGTCGACGGCGCGCTTGGCGCCGAACTGATCGGCGCGTTCAAGATGCTGATCGAGAATCCGGTCATGATGATGGTGTAGCGATCCGCAGGTACGCGGCTGACCACGCTTTGCGACGCCGCTTCCATATGAACAAGCAGAATGTATCGACGCGGACGCCGCCGCTCGAGCCAATGGGAGCCTGAAATGGCGGATACTTCCTTCGACATTGTCATCATCGGTTCGGGTCCCGGCGGCTATGTGACAGCCATTCGCGCCGCACAGCTCGGATACCGGACCGCGATTGTCGAGAGATCCTATCTCGGCGGCATCTGCCTGAACTGGGGCTGCATTCCGACCAAGGCATTGCTGCGGTCGGCGGAGATCTATCACTACATGCAGCATGCCAAGGACTATGGCCTGTCCGCCGACAATGTGAGTTTTGACGCCAAGGCGGTGGTGCAGCGCTCGCGCGCCGTCTCAAAACGTCTCAACGACGGCGTCGGCTTCCTGATGAAGAAGAACAAGGTCACCGTGATCTGGGGCGAGGCTTCGATCGATGCGCCCGGTCGTCTCACAGTCAGGAAGTCGGCCGCAGATGCGCCCAAGGGCGCGCTCGGCGAGGGAGTTTACCAGGCCCAGCACATCATCCTTGCCACCGGCGCCCGTCCGCGCGTATTGCCTGGGCTGGAGCCGGACAAGAAGCTGATCTGGACCTATTTCGAGGCCATGGTTCCGGAGAAGACGCCGAAGTCCCTGTTGGTGGTGGGTTCGGGCGCCATCGGCATCGAGTTCGCCTCGTTCTTCCATACCCTCGACGCCGAGGTGACGGTGGTCGAGGTGCTGCCGCAGATCCTGCCGGTCGAGGATGCCGAAATCGCCGGTCTCGCGCGCAAGCGGTTCGAGAAGCAGGGGATCAGGATCCTCACCAACACCAAGGTGACCAAACTCGAGAAGAAGGCCGACAGCGTGGTCGCTACCATCGACGACGGCAAGGGCAAGGCGCAGACCGCGGAATTCGATCGGGTGATCTCCGCCGTCGGCGTGGTCGGCAACATCGAAAATCTCGGTCTGGAGAAGCTGGGCGTCAAGACCGAGCGCGGCTGCGTGGTGATCGACGGCTATGGCAGGACCAGCGTGCCCGGCATTTATGCCATCGGCGACGTGGCGGGTCCCCCGATGCTGGCGCACAAGGCTGAGCATGAAGGCGTGGTGTGCGTCGAGGCAATCAAGGGGCTGCACCCGCACGCCACCGACAAGAATCTGATTCCCGGCTGCACCTATTGCAATCCGCAGATCGCCTCCGTCGGCCTCACCGAAGCGCGCGCAAAGGAGGGCGGCCGTGAGATCAGGGTCGGTCGCTTCCCGTTTGTCGGCAATGGCAAGGCGATCGCACTCGGCGAGGACCAGGGACTGGTCAAGGTAGTGTTCGACAAGAAGACCGGGCAACTGCTCGGCGCACACATGATCGGTGCCGAGGTTACTGAGCTGATCCAGGGTTATGTGGTTGCCATGAACCTGGAAACCACCGAAGAAGAACTGATGCACACCATTTTCCCACACCCGACGCTTTCCGAAATGATGAAGGAAGCCGTGCTCGATGCCTATGGCCGCGTGCTGAACATCTGAACAGTGAGACTGCAATCCGTGAGAGACAACGACAATCTGACCATCGAACGCCCGACATTCGTGACACACCTCGAATGCGCAATGGAGGGTGACCGCTACCCGGCCGATCAGGTCCACAATCTTTCCAAGGCCGGCAAACCGCTGCTGGTCCGCTACGATCTTGCCGGGGTGAAGAAGGCGCTGAGCAAGGACGCGCTGGTTCAGCGGCCGGCGGACCTGTGGCGCTATCGCGAGCTGCTTCCGGTGCGCAAATGCACCGATATCGTCAGCCTCGGCGAAGTGATGACGCCGCTGATCCGGCTGCCGAAGCTCGCCGGCAAGCTCGGCGGTGGAGAGATCATCGTCAAGGACGAAGGCCGCCTGCCGACCGGGTCGTTCAAGGCCCGCGGCCTGGTCATGGCGGTGTCGATGGGCAAGGCCCTGGGCATCAAGCACATGGCGATGCCGACCAACGGCAATGCCGGCGCGGCGTTGGCCGCCTATGCGACGCGTTGCGGCATCAAGACCACGATCTTCTGTCCCGCCGATACGCCGGAAGTGAATGTCAGCGAGATCGAGTTGCAGGGCGCAACCGTCTATCGCGTCAACGGCCTGATCGACGATTGCGGCAAGATCGTCGGCGAGGGCAAGGCGAAAGTCGGCTGGTTCGACACCTCGACGCTGAAGGAGCCCTATCGGATCGAGGGCAAGAAGACCATGGGGCTCGAACTTGCCGAACAGCTCGGCTGGGACGTGCCGGACGTGATCTTCTACCCGACCGGCGGCGGCACCGGCCTGATCGGGATGTGGAAGGCGTTCGCCGAACTGGAGGCGATTGGGTTCATCGGCGCGAAACGGCCGCGCATGGTGGCGGTGCAGGCCGCGGGCTGTGCGCCGATGGTGCGCGCCTTCGAGAACGGCACCGAACACGCCCCACGCTGGGAGGACGCCCACACCATCGCTTCCGGGATCCGCGTCCCGCAGGCGGTCGGCGATTTCCTGATCCTGCGCGCAGTGCGCGAGAGCAAGGGGTTTGCGATCGCCGTCCGCGATGAGGATATCTCGGCGGCGCTCGATGAGGTCGCGCGCGACGAAGGTTTGTTGCTGTGTCCCGAGGGCGCGGCAACCTACGCGGCGTACAAGCAGAGTCTCGCCGACGGCCGGGTGACCCGGCACGACCGGGTGATGCTGTTCAATTGCGCAAGCGGGCTCAAATATCCGCTGCCGCCGGTCACCCGTGCGCTCGATCGCAACCAGCCGATCGACTACGCACGATTGTAGATCCGTTCAATCCAGCCAATCATCGGAGAATGCGATGCGACGAGCAGTGGTGGCCGCGCTGTTGGCGGCCCTGGCCTGGGGTGCCGGCCAGGCATCGGCGAGCGATTTCCCGTCGCATCCCATCACCCTTGTGGTGCCGTTCTCCGCCGGCGGCCCGACCGACGCGATGGCGCGGATCCTGGGCGAGCGCATGCAAAAGTCGCTCGGACAGCCGATCACGATCGAGAACGTGACGGGTGCGGGCGGCTCGCTCGGCGTCGGGCGGGTGGTCCGGGCGCCGGCCGACGGCTACACCGTCAGCATCGGCCATCTTGGCACCCATGTTGCCAACGGCGCCATCTACAAGCTCGGCTACGACCTCGTGGCCGATCTCGAGCCGGTGGTGCTGCTGCCGAGCAACCCGATGATCATCGTCAGCAAGGACGCGGTGCCGGCCAAGACCCTGCCGGAATTGCTGGCCTGGATGAAGGCGAGGCCGACGCCACCGACCGCGGGCACGGCGGGCGCCGGCTCCGGCAGCCACATCGCCGGCCTCTATTTCGAGAACATCACCGGGATCAAGCTGCAATACGTGCCATATCGCGGCACGGCTCCCGCCTTGAACGACCTTATCGCGGGGCAGATCGATCTCATCGTCGACCAGACCTCGAACTCGATCGCCCAGGTGCGGGCCGGGACCATCCGCGCCTATGCCGTCACCGACGCCAAGCGGGTCGAATCGGCCCCCGACATCCCGACCACGGACGAGGCCGGCCTGCCCGGGTTTCACATGACCCTGTGGTCCGGCCTATGGGTGCCAAAGAATACGCCGAAGGAGATTGTCACCCGGCTCAACCACGCGGCGGTGGAGGCGCTGAACGATCCCGCGGCGCGCAAGAAGTTTCAGGATTTGGGCCTTGAGGTACCGCCGCCAAACCAGCTGACGCCGGAGGCGCTCGGGACCTGGCAGAAGGCCGAAATTGCAAAATGGTGGCCGATGATCAAGGCCGCAAACGTCAAGATTGAATGAGAACGGCGGTCGCCGGTGGTAAAAATGGTTGCTTCGGAGCCACGATTGTGACTTGTGTGCAACATATTGATAGGATTTGAAGGTTTTCCCAGCCGGGTTTTAACGGCGCCGCTTTTTGGCCACACCGCTTCGTGAAATCATCCTGTACGCTAACGGCCACGACAGTTGGTCGGGAAAACCAGGTTCACGATGGACGCCAAGACCAACATCAAGCAGAGGCTGCCAAGCCGACATGTGACGGAAGGCCCCGAACGGGCGCCGCACCGCTCGTATTTGTACGCCATGGGTCTGACCACCCATCAGATCCACCAGCCCTTTGTCGGCGTGGCGTCGTGCTGGAATGAAGCCGCTCCCTGCAATATTTCGCTGATGCGGCAGGCTCAGGCGGTGAAGAAGGGCGTTGCCGCCGCAGGCGGCACTCCGCGTGAGTTCTGCACCATCACCGTGACCGACGGCATCGCCATGGGCCATGACGGGATGCGGTCTTCTCTGCCGTCGCGGGAATGCATTGCCGATTCGGTCGAACTGACCGTTCGCGGCCATTCCTATGATGCGCTGGTCGGGCTTGCCGGCTGTGACAAGTCGCTGCCGGGCATGATGATGGCCATGGTCAGGCTCAACGTCCCGTCGGTCTTCATCTATGGCGGCTCGATTCTGCCCGGCAATTTCCGCGGCCAGCAGGTCACGGTGCAGGACATGTTCGAGGCGGTCGGCAAGCATTCGGTCGGCGAGATGTCGGATGCCGATTTGGATGAAATCGAGCGGGTCGCTTGCCCCTCAGCCGGCGCGTGCGGCGCACAATTTACCGCCAACACGATGGCGACGGTGTCGGAAGCCATCGGACTGGCGCTGCCCTATTCGGCGGGCGCGCCGGCGCCCTACGAGATCCGGGACGCCTTCTGCTCGGCGGCGGGCGAGAAGGTCATGGAACTGATCGCGGCCAATATCCGTCCGCGCGACATCGTCACCCGCAGGTCGCTGGAAAATGCGGCCGCCGTGGTCGCGGCCTCCGGCGGGTCGACCAATGCGGCCCTGCATCTGCCCGCGATCGCGCACGAATGCGGCATCAAGTTCGACCTGTTCGACGTGGCCGAAATCTTCAAAAAAACACCTTATGTCGCCGATTTGAAGCCGGGCGGCCGTTATGTCGCCAAAGACATGTTCGAAGCTGGTGGCATACCGCTTCTGATGAAAACGCTGCTCGACAACGGCCATTTGCACGGCGACTGCCTGACAGTCACGGGCCGCACGATCGCCGAAAACCTCAAAAGCGTGAAATGGAATCCGCACCAGGATGTGGTGCGGTCCGCGGATAAGCCGATCACTGTCACCGGCGGTGTGGTCGGCTTGAAGGGCAATCTGGCGCCGGAGGGCGCGATTGTGAAGGTTGCGGGCATGTCGAAGCTGAATTTTGCCGGTCCTGCCCGCTGTTTCGACCGCGAAGAAGACGCCTTCGAGGCAGTCCAGAAAAAGACCTACAGGGAAGGCGAGGTCATCGTGATCCGCTATGAAGGGCCGCGCGGCGGCCCTGGCATGCGCGAGATGCTCTCGACCACGGCTGCGCTGACCGGGCAGGGCATGGGCGGCAAGATTGCCCTGATCACCGATGGCCGATTTTCCGGCGCGACCCGGGGCTTTTGCATCGGCCATGTCGGGCCCGAAGCGGCCATCGGCGGGCCGATCGCCCTGTTGCGGGACGGCGATATCATCGAGATCGATGCGGTGGCTGGCACACTTAACGTAAAATTGACCGACGCCGAGCTTTCCGAGCGTAGAACCAAATGGACCCCCCGCGCGACCAACCACACGACGGGCGCGCTCTGGAAATATGCCCAGCAGGTTGGGCCGGCGGTAGGTGGCGCCGTAACCCATCCCGGCGGCTCGCACGAGAAGCAGTGCTATGCGGACATTTGAGCGTCTCATACTTGCGTTGATCCTGGGGGCCGCCTCGGTGGCCGCTCCAGCGTCCGCCTTTGACGGCGCCCCGGTATCCCAGGATTCATCGATCCCGGTGGTGGCCGCTCAGCCGGCGACCGCCCAGGGCCTGAAAAAGGCGCTGGCGCCGGCGACCCCGGAGACCTCGCTGACGGCCCTGCAATACGCCGCGGAAGATGGTCACCCCATTGCGCAATGGCGGCTGGGGCGCATGTACGCCAATGGCGATGGCGTCACCCAGGACGATCTTCGGGCCTTCGACTATTTCAGCCAGATTGCCAATGCCCATGCGGAGGACAGCCCGTCGGCGCCGCAATCGGCGATTGTCGCCAACGCCTTCGTGGCGCTCGGACGCTATTATCTCAACGGGATCCCGAACTCGAAGATCAAGCCTGATCAGGAGCGGGCGCGGGAGATGTTCTCCTATGCCGCCTCCTATTTCGGCAATGCCGACGCGCAATATGACCTGGCCCGGCTCTATCTGAAGGGCGTCGGCTCGTCGCGCGACGATTTCCGCTATGGCGCGCGCTGGCTCGGAATGGCGGCGCAGAAGGGCCAGCATCAGGCCCAGGCGATGCTCGGCGAGATGCTGTTCAACGGCGACCAGCTGCCGCGCCAGGCGGCCCGCGGCTTGATGTGGCTGACCTTGGCACGCGACAGCGCCAAGGCGGACGAGACCTGGATCAAGGACAGCTACAACCAGGCGATCGCCAAGGCGTCGGACAATGATCGCGCCACGGCTTTGCAGATGCTGGAGCATTGGGTGCAGGGGCGCCGGGACTGAGTTCCGCCCGCCACCGCTGCAAGAGTATTACGCCGTCTCCAGATCGAAATCCGCCCATACCGGCACGTGGTCCGACGGCTTTTCCCAGGCACGGACATAGCTGTCGACGCCGACGCCCAGCAGCCGGTCGCTGGCCTGCGGCGACAGCAGCAGGTGGTCGATGCGCAGGCCGTGGTTTTTCTGCCAGGCGCCAGCCTGGTAGTCCCAGAAGGTGTACTGGTTCGGTGCGTCGCTGACGGCCCGCAGCGCGTCGGTCAGCCCAAGGCCGAGCAGTGACTGAAACGCCTCGCGCGTGGTCGGACGAAACAAGGCGTCGCCGAGCCACGCAGCCGGGTTGTGGACATCCGGGGCCGCCGGAATCACATTGAAATCGCCCGCCAGAATCAGCGGCTCCTCGGCTTTCAGCCGCAGCCGCGCATATTCCGCAAGCCGCGACATCCATTTGAGCTTGTAGGGGTATTTGTCGGTGTTCGGCGGGTTGCCATTGGGCAGATAGAGGCAGGCGATCCTGGCCACGCCGCGCTTCAGCGTCACCACGCCCTCGAGAAACCGCGCGTGGGTGTCATCGTCGTCGCCGGCAAGCCCCGATTTGGTCTCGTCGAACGGGAGCTTCGACAACAGCGCGACGCCGTTGAAGGTCTTCTGGCCATGCGTAACGACATTGTAACCCAGCGCCTCGATCGGCTCGCGCGGGAAGGCCTCATCGAGGCACTTGATCTCCTGCAGGCATACGATGTCGGGCGCGCACTCCTGCAGCCAGCTCACCAGCGGTTCGAGCCGCTGACGGACCGAATTGACGTTCCATGTGGCGATGCGCATGAACCGCGATGATGTCAGATGGAGAAGCTGGTGCCGCAGCCGCAGGAGGCGGTGGCGTTGGGATTGACCACCCGGAACGAGGCGCCGATCAGGTCATCGACGAAATCGACCTCCGAGCCGGCCAGGAAGGGCACCGAGGCCGGATCGACCAGCACCACCGCGCTGTCGCGCGCGATCACCAGATCGTCCTCGGATTGCGCCCGCTCGACGTCGAACTTGTACTGAAAGCCGGAGCAGCCGCCACCCTCGACGCTGATCCTAAGCATGGCGCCATCGCCCTCGCTCTTGAGGATTTCCCCGATGCGCCGGGCCGCCCGTTCGCTGATGGTTACCGGTACAGTCATGAATGAGGTCTCCGACGGCCTGGGCCACCCACTTTAACTGGTGTCCGCTCTCCAGCATAGTTAGGTGCAGCAGACAGCGGAATCAAACCGTTAGGGAACTATATCGCGTGTCGGTCGGAATGGCTGCCCCCCGTTCGGTCTTTGCCTGCGACCCCGACCGCAGCCGCGGACGATTGTTCGCCGAGCCGCCGAGCAGGACCCGCAGTGCCTTTCGGCGGGACTGTGACCGCGTGATCCATTCCACGGCGTTCCGCCGCCTGAAGCACAAGACCCAGGTCTTCGTCTTTCACGAGGGCGACCATTATCGCACCCGGCTCACCCACAGCCTCGAGGTGGCGCAAATCGCCCGCGCCATCTCCCGGCAGCTCGGTCTCGACGAGGACCTGACGGAAACGCTGGCACTGGTACATGACCTCGGCCACCCGCCTTTCGGGCATGCCGGGGAGCGGGCGCTGGACCGCTGCCTGCACGCCCATGGCGGCTTCGATCACAACGCCCAGACCCTGCGCGTGGTGACCGCGCTGGAGCATCGCTATCCCGAATTCGACGGGCTCAACCTGACCTGGGAATCGCTCGAGGGCATCGTCAAGCACAACGGTCCGCTGATGCGGCGGGACGGGCAGGCGATCGGGCAGTATCGCGAGCGGGGCATTCCAGTGGGTATCGTCGCCTTTGTCGGTATTTGCGATCTGGAGCTCTGGAGCTTCGCCTCGCTGGAGGCCCAGGTGGCGGCCATCGCCGATGACATTGCCTATGATGCACATGACATCGATGACGGGCTGCGCGCCGCTCTGTTTGGGGTCGACGACCTCCGGACCATGCCGCTGGCCTCCAAGATCTTTGCCGCGATCGAGGCGCGCTATCCGGCGCTCGATGGCGGCCGGCTCGGGGCCGAATTCGTCCGCGAGCTGATCTCTTACCTGATTGGCGACGTGATGACGGAATCGGGCCGGCGCCTGCAGGCTGCGCAGCCGCAATCGGCCGATGACGTGCGCCGGCAGGACCGGCCGTTGATCGCGTTTTCGCCGCAGGCGGCAGCGCGGGAAGCGGAAATCAAGGCCTTCCTGAAGCAGCACATGTATCGCCATCCGCGGGTGATGCGGGTCATGGGTGACGCCGAACGGATCGTGGTCGACCTGTTTGCACGCTACCAGCAGTCGCCGCAGGATCTGCCGGCGGAATGGCTGGAGGCGGCCGAGACCGAGGCCGAGCGCGCGCGGCGGATCGGCAATTTCATCGCCGGCATGACCGACCGCTTCGCCATGATCGAACATCAGCGGCTTTTTGACTCGACCCCGGATTTGCGTTAGGCGGCGGCCATGGAAGAAACCGCCGCTCCGCCGCATCTTTTTGCCGATATCCAGGCCCGCGTGCATACCGCCTGCGCGGCACTTTCGGCCGAGCACGGCTGGCCTGCCGGCATCGATCTGTCGCGTATCGTCGTCGAACCGCCGCGTGATCCGAGCCATGGCGACATGGCGACCAATGCCGCGATGGTGCTTGCGAAGGAAGCGCGGACCAAGCCGCGCGAGCTGGCCGAACAGATCGCCGTGCGGCTGCGCGCCGAGCCGTTGATCGCCTCGGTCGATATCGCCGGGCCCGGTTTCATCAATCTCACATTGAAGCCGTCCGCCTGGTCCGACGCGCTGCGCAGCGTGCTGCGCCAGGGCTCCCGCTTCGGACGAAGCACGATCGGCGCGGGCCGCAAGGTCAACGTCGAATATGTCTCGGCCAATCCGACCGGGCCGATGCATGTCGGCCACTGCCGAGGTGCGGTGTTCGGCGATGCTCTGGCGAGCCTGTTGGACTTTGCCGGCTATGCCGTGACGCGGGAATATTACATCAACGATGCCGGCGCCCAAGTCGACGTGCTGGCGCGGTCGGCGTTCCTGCGTTACCGCGAGGCGCTCGGCGAAACCATCGGTACGATTCCCGACGGGCTCTACCCCGGTGACTATCTCAAGCCGGTCGGGCAGGCGTTGGCAGCGGAACATGGTGCCCGCCTGCTGGCGATGTCGGAAAGCGAATGGCTGCCGGCGGTGCGCGCCACCGCCATTGCGATGATGATGGAGGCGATCAAGGGCGATCTTGCCGCGCTCAACATCCGGCACGACGTCTTCTTCTCCGAGCGCTCGTTGCTCACCAATGGCAACGACCGCGTCGCCGCCACCATCGATCAGCTGCGCTCCCAGGGCGACGTCTATGAAGGCCGGCTGCTGCCGCCGAAGGGCGCTCCCGTCGACGACTACGAGGACCGGGTGCAGACCCTGTTTCGCGCCACCAATTATGGTGACGACGTCGATCGGCCGCTGCTCAAATCCGACGGATCATATACCTATTTCGCCTCCGACATCGCCTATCACCGCGACAAGTTCGAGCGCGGCTTTGGCGACATGATCGACGTCTGGGGTGCCGACCACGGCGGCTACATCAAGCGGATGCAGGCCGCGATCAAGGCCATCACCGCGGGCAACGCCGCGCTCGACGTCAAGATCGTCCAGCTCGTGAGGCTGCTGCGCGACGGCGAGCCGGTGAAGATGTCGAAGCGTTCCGGCGACTTCGTCACCTTGCGCGATGTCGTCGACGAGGTCGGTTCCGACGCCGTGCGCTTCATGATGCTGTTCCGCAAGAACGACGCCGTGCTGGATTTCGACCTTGCGCGGGTGATCGAACAGTCGAAGGACAATGCGGTATTCTATGTCCAGTATGGCCATGCCCGCGGTCATTCGGTGTTCCGCAATGCCCGCGATGTCGTGCCGGATCTGCCGGAGGAAACCTCGGCCCGCGCCGCGTTCCTCGGCGGTGCGGCCCTGGAGCAGTTGAGCGATCCGGCGGAACTCGAGTTGCTGCGGCGTCTCGCGTTATATCCACGGATCATCGAGGCCGCGTCCGTGGCACATGAGCCACACCGAATCGCTTTTTATCTGTATGATCTTGCCAGCGAATTCCACGCGCTGTGGACCAGAGGCCGCGATTTGCCCTATTTACGCTTCATTATCACTCATGATGCAAAGATCACAAAAGCGCGGCTGGCCATGGTCCAGGGTGTCGTCTCGGTCCTGGCTTCGGGATTAGCCGTGCTCGGCGTCCATGCTCCGGACGAGATGCGATAGGCGTGGCGTACCCCGCTCACATGGGCTCGTGAGCGGCATTGGCAGTAAGTGGTTCGCTTGTGAAATCCGCGTTGGCAGCCTTCCCGGAGGGGACGCATCATCACGATGGCTGATCGATACCAGGACCGACAATACGCCGCCGGCAACGCCCATGACCGCCGAGACGACCGACATGAAGCGGCCAGGAACGAGGGCGATCCGCTGGCCGAGCTTGCCCGCCTGATCGGTCAGACGGATCCGTTCGCGAACATGGGTCGTGCCAATCTGACTCCGCAGCCGCGCCCAGAGGTACACGAGCCCTATGAACCGCCCGAGGAATTCGACGAGGATCCGCCCGCCGGCCCGCCGCCATGGATGCAGCGCGTGACGCGGCAGGAACCGACGCAACAAGCCTATCCCAGCGCGGTGCATCCGGTGCAGCGGTATGCCGCTCAGCATTCTGCGCCGGAGCCCGTCCATCAGGAAGAGTCATACGCGGACGACGATCGAGATGCCGATCCGTCGCGCTACGACGATGCGCTGTATGGGGAATATGATCGCGAAGCCAGACCGGAACCGTCCGAGCGGACCTTTGCCAGCGATCCCTATGGCTATCATCCCGGCTATGGTGAAGATGACCCCGCCGAACAGCCGGCGCCGCCAAAACGCCGCGGCGGCATTGCCACTGTCCTCGCCGTCCTCGCGCTCGCCGTGGTGGGCACCGGCGCCGCCTATGCTTACCGCACCTTTGTCGGCGCGCCGCGCAGCGGGGGCGAACCTCCGATCATCAAGGCGGACACGTCGCCGATCAAGGTCATACCGGCTTCCACCGAAGCCGCCGCCAAGGTCCCCGATCGGCTGGCCTCGAATGACGGTACTGAAAAGATCGTTCCGCGCGAGGAAGCGCCGGTTGATGTCACCGCCAGCGCCAACACCAATTCGACGCCCCGCATGGTGTTTCCGCCGCTGAATCAGAACGCCAATCCGCCTTCGGTGGCGAGTGTGGCTCCCAACGCGCCGCCACCGCCGAACATCGGCAATGGCACGTTGTCGAGCAACCAGCCGCGCAAGATCAAGACGCTCTCGGTTCGCGGCGAGCAGATCGACTCCGCGGCGGTGCCGGCGCCGGACCCGCAAGTCCCGGCGACCAAGCCGCCGTCTGTTCCCCGTGTCGTGGCCGCGGTCCAGCATTCCTCGCCGGTCAACGCGAACGCGTCCACCGCCAACAACCCGTTGTCGCTGACCCCGCAAAGCGGATCCGCGAATGAGTCGCACACCCGGGTGGCCACCACGGCGCCGCCCGCGCCCGGCGGTGGCGGCTATCTCGTCCAGGTCTCCTCGCAGCGTAACGAGGCAGATGCTTCGGCCTCCTACCGGGTCCTGCAGGGCAAGTTCCCGTCGGTGCTGGGATCGCGGTCGCCGCTGATCAAACGGGCGGACCTCGGCGAAAAGGGCGTCTATTACCGCGCCATGGTGGGCCCGTTCGGGTCGTCGGAAGAGGCGTCGCAATTCTGCGGCAGTCTGAAGACGGCGGGCGGGCAATGCGTCATCCAAAGGAATTAGCGGCGCTTTCCTTGACCCCCGGGCGGCGTGCTGGCTAATCCGGCCCCATGAGCATGCGGGCCTTCATCACCGGCGTATCCGGACCGGAACTGAACGCAGCCGAGCGCGAATTCATTCGTTCGCAGCGGCCGTGGGGATTCATCCTGTTCAAGCGAAACATCGAGACGCCGGACCAGGTCAGGCGGCTGGTGGACGAATTGCGCTCGGAGCTGGGGTGGGCCGAAGCGCCGGTTCTGATCGACCAGGAGGGCGGGCGGGTTCAGCGGCTTGGCCCGCCGAACTGGCCGGTCTATCCGCCCGGCGCCGTCTTTGGCGCGCTGTACGACATCGATCCCGACCTCGGGCGCACGGCCGCCCGGCTGAGTGCACGACTAATCGCGGCCGACCTCGACGATCTCGGCATCAACGTCGACTGCCTGCCGCTGGCGGATGTTCCGGTCGCCGGTGCCAATGCCGTGATTGGCAATCGCGCCTACGGAACCGAGCCAGCCAAGGTCGCGGCGATCGCCCGGGCGGTGACCGATGGGCTGCAACAGGGTGGGATCTTGCCGGTCCTGAAGCATATTCCGGGACATGGACGCGCGGCCGCGGATACGCATTTCATGCTGCCCGAGGTCGACACGCCCAATGCGGAGCTGGAGCGGACCGATTTCGCAGCGTTTCGACCGCTGGCCGATCTGCCGATGGCAATGACCGCGCATGTTGTGTTCAGCGCATTGGACCCTGCCCATCCGGCCACGACTTCTGCGACAATCATCTCCGAAGTGATTCGCGGTGCGATCGGGTTCCAGGGTTTGTTGATGAGTGACGATGTGTCCATGAATGCGCTGGCGGGATCGATCGCCGACCGGAGCAGGGCCATCGTCGCCGCCGGCTGCGACATGGTCCTGCATTGCAACGGCAAGATCGACGAAATGCACGAGGTCGCCGGCGAAACGCCACCATTGTCGGGCGAGGCGTTGCAGCGGGCCGAGCGCGCGCTGGCGTCGCGGCGGCCGCCGCAGCCGTTCGATCGAACGAGGGCACGGGTCGAGCTGGATGCATTGATTGAGCGAGCGGGGATGGCGGGCGCATGAGCGCGGAGATTCTGTCGTTTGAAACGGGACGGCCTGCGGAACTCGCCGATGGCGAGCCGTCGCTGGTCGTCGACGTCGAGGGCTATGAAGGCCCGCTCGACCTGCTGCTGGCGCTGGCCCGGCAGCAGAAGGTCGATCTCTCCAAGATTTCCATCCTGGCGCTGGCCGACCAGTATCTGGTCTTCATCGAGGCTGCGCGAAAGATCCGGCTGGAGCTCGCCGCCGACTATCTGGTGATGGCGGCGTGGCTTGCCTTCCTCAAGTCGCGGCTGCTGCTGCCGGAACCCGCCACGCCGGATGGGCCGAGCGCCGAGGAAATGGCGACCGCGCTCGCCAACCGGCTGCGCCGGCTGGAGGCCATTCGCGAGGCTTCCAACCGGTTGATGAACCGCCCGCAATTGCAGCGCGACATTTTTCCCCGCGGCAATCCGGAGGCCATCGCCGAGATCCGGCACCCGCGCTTCACCGCCACCTTGTTCGACCTGCTCACTGCCTACACCGCGCAGCGCCAGCAGCGGGTGCTGGCAACCGTGCACTTGGCCAGGCGCACGGTGTGGTCGCTGGCGGAGGCGCGGGCCTCGCTGGAGCGACTGGTGGGCCTCGCCGACGATTGGAGCTGCCTCGACGAATTCCTGCTCAGCTACGTCTCCGACCCGACGCAGAAGGCCACGGTATTCGCCTCGACCTTCGCCGCCGCCCTCGAGCTGGTGCGGGAGGGCGAGATGGAGCTGAACCAGAAGCAGGCGTTCGCGCCGCTGTTCTTTCGAAAACGGCCGCCGCAACCGGGCCCGGGCGCGATGACCGCGCCGGACCTTTCGGCCGAATAATACGTGGAAGAAGGAGACCGACCCATGCCAAGCCTGGCGGAAAAGCGCATCGCCGAAATCGAGGAGCCTACCGTCGATCCGGAGGCGCGGCCGGAGCAGCTGCGGCTCCTGGAAGCGCTGCTGTTCGCCTCGACCGAGCCGCTCGACCAGGCGACGCTGGCAAAGCGGATGCCCGAAGGCGTCGACATCAAGCAGGCGCTGGCGCAATTGCAGGCCGACTACGCCCCGCGCGGTGTCAATCTGGTCCGTGTCGCCAACAAATGGACCTTCCGTACCGCCGGCGACCTGTCCTGGCTGATGACCCGGGAAACCACCGAGACGCGGCGGCTGTCGCGGGCGGCGATCGAGATGCTGGCGATCATCGCCTATCACCAACCGGTCACCCGCGCCGAGATCGAGGAAATCCGCGGCGTCGTCACCTCCAAGGGCACCCTGGATGTTCTGCTGGAGACCGGCTGGATCCGGCCGCGGGGCCGTCGCAAGACCCCGGGTCGGCCACTGACCTTTGGAACCACCGAAGCCTTTTTGTCTCAGTTCAACCTCGAGGCACTCGGCGATCTGCCGGGGCTGGACGAACTAAGGGGCACCGGCCTGCTCGACTCGCGGCTGCCGTCGGGTTTCAGTGTGCCCACACCGTCCGACGACCCGGCATTGCGCGAGGACGAGGATCCGCTCGAGGTCGGCGACCTGGAACTTGCATTGGCGCCGGCGGTCGAACCGGAAGGCAACGAGGGCAGCTGATGCCACGCGCGTCGGGCTGGTGAGCCCGGGACATGGGTTAACGGTAGTACGTGAACGGCGATTTGACCGGTCCTAGGTCCTTGTTTTTGACACCCCGTGAGCCTACGTTTCGGGCAGATTGGGCCGGATTGCTGGCCTCTCACGTCTGGAGGGTTTGCAGGATGGGTTCGCTGAGTATTTGGCACTGGATCGTCGTGATCGCAGTCGTCCTGCTGTTGTTCGGACGCGGCAAGATCTCGGATCTGATGGGTGACGTCGCGCAGGGTATCAAGGCGTTCAAGAAGGGCATGCAGGACGACGACAAGGCGCCTGAAAAGCCCGAGCCCGTGAAATCGATCGATCACAATGCGACGCCCACGACGGCCACGCGGTCCGATGTCGGCAGCAAGGCCGTCTGAACAGGACGTGCGACCAATCCGTCGCGACGGGTGATCGCCTCGCGTGAGCGGAAGTTTTCATGTTTGACATCGGGTGGAGTGAAATCGCCGTCATTGCGGTTGTCGCGCTGATCGCCATCGGCCCGAAGGAACTGCCGGGCGTGTTGCGCATGGTCGGGCAGTGGATGGGCAAGGCGCGGCGGATGGCCGCCGATTTCCAGGGCCAGTTCCAGGAAGCCATGCGCGAGGCCGAAATGGCCGACCTCAAGAAGACCTTCGACGAGGTCAAGGAGGCCGCAAGCGGCATCGCCGGCGGCAATGTCATGACCTCGCTGCAGAAGGACGTCACCGCGGCGCTGCGGATCGACGACGGCGAGAAACCGGAGGTGGCGGCGGCCGAGCCGTCCACCGCCGAACTGCCGGCGATACCGACGACACCGGAGCCGCCGACGGCCCAGACTCTACGTCGAGGCGGAAGCCCACGCCGCCGCGGAGCCGTTGCGGATCACCCCCGAACCCGAAGCCGCGGGCGTGCCGGTCACGCCCGGGGCCGTTGACGATCTCAAGGACGCCAAAGCGTCATGAGCGCCGAAGACATCGAGGCCAGCAAGGCGCCGCTGATGGATCACCTGATCGAGCTGCGCTCGCGGCTGATCAAGGCGCTGCTCGCGTTCGGTGTCGCCTTCATTTTCTGCTTCTTCTTCGCGAAGCAGATCTACAACATCCTGGTATGGCCGTTCGTGTGGGTGGCGGGCGCGGAAAATTCCAAGTTCATCTACACGGCGCTGCTGGAATATTTCATCACCCAGCTGAAGCTCGCGCTGTTCGGCGCCGGCTTCATCTCGTTTCCGATCGTGGCGGCGCAGATCTACAAGTTCGTCGCGCCGGGGCTGTACAAGCACGAGCGCGGCGCCTTCCTGCCATACCTGATCGCGACGCCGTTCTTTTTCCTGCTGGGATCGATGCTGGTCTATTTCGTGGTGCTGCCGATGCTGGTTCGGTTCTCGCTCGGCATGCAGCAGCTCGGCGGGCCCGAGACCGCGCAGATCCAGCTGCTGCCGAAGGTCGGCGAGTATCTCTCGCTGATGATGTCGCTGATCTTTGCGTTCGGGATCGCGTTCCAGCTGCCGGTGATCCTGACACTGCTGGGGCGGATCGGCATCATCACGTCGAGGCAGCTGCGCGACAAGCGCCGCTATTTCATCGTGGTGGCTTTCATCATCGCCGCCGTGCTGACCCCGCCCGACGTGCTCAGCCAGGCCTCGCTCGCCGTCCCGTTGCTGGCACTCTACGAAGGCTCGATCGTTGCCGTGCGGCTGGTGGAAAAGAGGGCCGCCGCCAATGCGGCGTCCTCGCCGCCGACAGCCGCACCGCCGCCGCCCGCCGCCAACCCGGCGGAGTAGGCACGGTCAGCCTGCGCCGGTTTCCTCCCTTGATTTGCGGATGGGCGGGCTTGTCCCGGGCAACGGCGTCTTCTACAGACCGTGCACCACGACTGGGGTGGCCGGGACGAGCCCGGCCATGACGGGAAGACGGCCATGCACGATATCAGATGGGTAAGGGAGCATCCGCAGGCCTTTGACGCGGCGCTTGAACGGCGCGGCCTCGAGCCTCTGTCCGCCTCGCTGCTCGCCATCGACGAGAAGCGGCGAGCGGCGATCCTGGCCTCCGAACAGGCGCAGGCGCGGCGCAACTCGGCATCCAAGGAGATCGGCGAAGCCAGGAAGGCGAAGGACGAGGCGAGAGCGGCGTTGCTGATGGCCGAGGTCGCGGCGCTGAAAACCACCATGCCGCAGCTCGAGCTGGCCGCGAAGCAGGCGGATCAGGCGCTTTCGAAGGAGCTTGCAGCAATCCCGAACCTGCCGCTGGACGAGGTGCCCGACGGCAAGGACGAGCAGGGCAACGTGGAGCATCACGTGTTTGGCGCCGTGCGCAACTATGGCTTTGCGCCAAAGCCGCATGACGATCTCGGCCATGCCATAGGCGGAATGGATTTTGCCACGGCCGCGAAGCTTTCCGGTGCGCGCTTCGTGGTGCTGAAAAAGGGCCTGGCGCGACTGGAGCGGGCGATCGGGCAGTTCATGCTCGACCTCCACACCAACGAGCACGGCTATACCGAAATCAACCCGCCGCTTCTGGTGCGGGACGAGGTAATGTTTGGCACCGGGCAATTGCCCAAATTCGAAGACGACCAGTTCTGGGCGCTCGGCGGCGAGCTGCTGGCTGCCGTCGACGCGGAGCAGCGTTCCGAAGCGCAGCCGCCCCATGCCGTCAGTCTCGCCGAGTTGCGAAACGGGCGGCTCGGCCTCATCCCCACCGCCGAGGTGCCGCTCACCAATCTTGTCCGTGAATCCATCCTCGACGAGACAGCGCTGCCGATGCGGCTGACGGCGCTGACGCCCTGTTTTCGTGCCGAGGCCGGCGCGGCGGGGCGCGATACCCGCGGCATGATCCGGCAGCATCAATTCACCAAGGTCGAGCTGGTCTCGATCACGACTCCGGAGACGAGCCGCGACGAACATGAGCGGATGCTGGCCTGCGCCGAGGAAGTCCTGCGGCAGCTCGACCTGCATTACCGGGTCATGACCCTGTGTGCCGGCGACATGGGTTTCTCGGCACAGAAAACCTATGACATCGAGGTCTGGATGCCGGGACAGGGCGAGGGGGGCGCCTACCGCGAAATCTCGAGCTGCTCGGTGTGCGGCGATTTCCAGGCCCGACGCATGGATGCGCGCTATCGCGGACCGGACGGCAAACCGCGTTTCGTGCATACCCTGAACGGCTCCGGCACTGCCGTCGGACGGGCGTTGATCGCGGTCATGGAAACCTATCAGCAGCAAGGCGGCTCGATCGCCGTGCCGGACGTCCTGCAGCCCTATATGGGCGGACTGAAGGTGCTGTCCGCAGACAGTTCGAAATAGACACCGGCAGGCAAGGCGGCGCCTCCACCCGGCGCGATCGGTTGGTATCCAGGCCCGTTGGTGCGGGTTTGCCTCGGCGCCGATAGCCGGATAAGACGACCCCGGGACCGGGACGGAATTGGAGCAAAAAGGCCTCAGGCGGATGCGAATTCTCTGCACCAATGACGACGGCATCCACGCGCCCGGCCTGAAGATCGTCGAGCAGATCGCCCGGGCGCTGTCCGATGACGTCTGGGTAGTGGCGCCCGAGCTCGACCAGTCCGGCGTCTCGCATTCGCTGTCGCTGAACGATCCGTTGCGGCTGCGCGAAGTAGGCCCCAGGCATTTCGCGGTGCGTGGCACCCCGACCGATTGCGTGATCATGGGCGCGCGCCACATCCTTGGCGAAACCAGGCCGGACCTGGTGCTGTCGGGCGTCAACAAGGGGCGCAATGTTGCCGAGGACGTCGTCTATTCCGGCACCATCGCAGGCGCGCTGGAGGGCACCATTCTGGGGCTGCCGTCGTTTGCATTGTCGCAGGAATTCTCCATGGAGACCCGCAACTCGCCGTTGTGGGAAACGGCGCTGAAATTCGGTCCGCAGATCCTGCGCAAGGTGATCGACGCCGGCGTCCCCAAGGACACCGTGATCAATGTCAACTTCCCGGCCTGCGCGCCGCAGGATGTCGCCGGCGTCCGGGTCACCCGCCAGGGCAAGCGCAACCTTGGATTCCTCAAGGTCGACCAGCGCCGCGACGGTCGCGGCAATCCGTATTTCTGGATCGGCTTCGAGCGGCTCGCGCAGGCCGATGTGCCGGCGGCCGGGACCGATCTCGAGGCGCTCGCCGCGCACTACGTTTCGGTGACGCCACTGCGGCTGGATCGCACCGACGAGGCGTTTTCGGCCGCGCTGACCGCGACGCTGAAATAGCCGGCGGCTTGAACAGGTCGATCAGGCGGCCGGATTTCCCAGCGCGGTATCGATCATCTTCGCCAGGGTTTCGATCTGGAACGGCTTCTGCAGCGCCGGGCGGTCGCGGTATTCTTCCGGAAGGCCCGAGGAGCCGTAGCCGGTTGCGAATATGAACGGGCGGTTGCGTGCCCTGATCAGTTCGGCGACCGGCGAAATCACCTTGCCGTTGACATTGACGTCGAGAATGGCGAGGTCGAACTCGGTCGACTGCGCCAGCCGCAGCGCCTCGCCGATTTCGCCGGCTTCGGCGGCGACGCGGAAGCCGAGCTCATCCAGCATGTCGGCGACCATCATCCTGATCATGACCTCGTCTTCGACGAGAAACACTGAACCGCCCGGCGGCCGCGTCGCATTCATCGTGAAGTCCTTGCCCCCTGATCCCGACACGTTCGCAAATAACAACTCCTGGCGCAACGTCAACGTGAACCGGTCCGGCGGACGTACTTGACCAGGAACAACCCGGCCACAGGCCGCTTTTCGTCTCGAAACCTGTTGAAGGCATGGCTTTCCCAACGCAAGGTGCGAGCCCGGGTTCCGGGCCAGGGAACATTCGGTCGCCGGCGGCCGTTGTTCGCCATTCCGACCCGATTTCGATCGGATGGCTGCCACGCCGCCAGGCCGACACGGCCAGCGCTGCTTTGCGGGATTGCGATGTCATCTGCTCAGGATCCGCCCGAAAAAATGATGTTTCAGCTCAGCCTGCGGCGGCGCGGAATCAGCGACCTCGCCGTGTTGCGGGCCATGGAGGAGATTCCACGCGAGGCGTTCGTCGAAACCGCCGACCGCGCCGATGCCTATCGCGACAGTGCGCTTGGCATCGCCTGCGGGCAGACCATCAGCCAGCCCTTTGTGGTGGCCTACATGACCCAGCAATTGAAGCTTCAGGAACAGCACCGGGTGCTGGAGATCGGCACCGGCTCCGGCTATCAGGCGGCCATCCTGGGTCGGCTCGGCCGGCAGGTGCTGACGGTCGAGCGCTACCGGACGCTCGCCGACCAGGCTCGAGCCCGGCTCGAAAAGCTCGGCTGTGACAATGTCGAGGTCATGCTCGGGGACGGCTTCAATCTCCCTGCCGAGCTCGGCGATTTCGACAGGATCATCGTGACGGCGGCGATGGAGCACATTCCCGAGGCGCTGACCCAGCGGCTCGAGCCGGCCGGCATTCTGATCGCGCCGGTCGGCCCCCACCATGGCACACAGACCCTGGTTCGTGTGGTCCGGACCGATGACGGCTTCCAACACAAGGAGCTGGTCGACGTGCGCTTCGTGCCGGCGCTGCCCGGCATTGCCCGCGAGCTGTAGGACTGCGGCACGTCGTGCCGTCGGTCCGTTTGCAAGGCTTAAGCCGTTGTTTACTGCAGGGGTGTTTACTCAAATCGTAGTTTGTTGCGTACGAGTGAGTAAACATGTCGGGTTTCGAGTTGCTTTGCGCGCGCCGCGTGCCGCAGATCGCGGTGCTGGCGCTGGTGTCGATCGCATTTGCCGGCTGCAGCGCCGACATGTCGACCCGGCTCTCGCAGGAACTCGTTCTCCAACCCGTTCGCCTCGCCATCGGAAGCTACCGGCTCGGTGCCGACCCGCGCGGTCGAGCGCCGCGAATTGCCGCAATATTCCCGTCCGCAATCCACCTACCAATCGGCCGCGTTGCCCCCCCCGGTCGAGCCGGCACGTTCGCTGCCGGCACCTTCTCCCGGGGTGTCCGGAGGGGGCCGCGGCGTCGCTTCCTATTCGCCCCCTCCGGCACATCCGCTCGGGGCCGCGCCAGCGGCGGCTCCCCGCTCGGTGGCGGCGGTCCATTCCGCCGGCCATGGTCCGACCACGATCATCGTGGGTACGAGCGACACGCTGGAAATCCTGGCGCATCGCTATAACGTCTCGTCGGCCGCGATCATGCAGGCCAATGGCTACAGGGGCCCGCGCGTGCTGTCGCCGGGCCAGCAACTAATCATTCCGCGCCAGTCGGCCGCGATTGCGGCGCCGGTCCCGGCCGCACCTGCAAGCCAGGCGGTCGCTGCCGGCGCGCCGGGAGTTCATGTGGTCGGCCATGGCGACACCTTGCTCAGCATCGCCCATCGCAACCACGTTCCGGTCGCAGAACTCGCGAGAGCCAATGGCCTTGCGCCGACGACCCCGCTCAAGCTCGGCACCAAGCTGACGGTGCCCGCAAGCAAGACCGCAGCCGTAGCCACGCCGGCGGCCACGGTGCAGCCACTGGCCGCTGTGCCGGCGGAGGCGCCTGTCACCCGGATGGCAGTGGCCACGCCGGAGTCTCCGCAGAAGGCCCGGCTGGCTCAGGCCACCACGACGCCTGAAGAGCTTTCAGGCCCGTCCCCGACCAAGGCTGCCGAAGCAACCGGTGCGCTGCCGACGTTCCGCTGGCCGGTGCGCGGCCGGGTGATCACCGCCTACGGCGCCAAGACCAACGGCAAGGCCAATGACGGCATCAACCTGGCGGTGCCCGAAGGCACGCCGGTCAAGGCCGCCGATGACGGGGTCGTGGCCTATTCGGGCAACGAGCTGAAGGGCTACGGCAACCTGGTCCTGGTCCGCCATGCCAACGGATATGTCACCGCCTATGCCCATGCGAGCGAACTGCTGGTGAAACGCGGCGATACCATCAAGCGCGGTCAGGTGATCGCCAAGTCGGGCCAGTCGGGCGAGGTGGGCTCGCCGCAACTGCACTTCGAGATCCGCAAGGGCTCGTCACCGGTCGACCCGCTGCAATTCCTCAGCGGCGCGTAGACCGGCGGCGCGATCCGGCAACTTCTGAAGGCCGGAGCGGCCCCGATCTGCGCTATCTTCCTGCCAGCCGCACACCGAGCCGCCCCGCCAGTTCCTGGGTGAACTGCCAGGCGACCCGGCCCGAGCGCGAGCCCCGCGTGGTCGACCATTCCAGCGCTTCGCGCTCGAGGTCGGCCTCGGCGAGCTGGATGCTGAAATGAGCGCAATAGCCTTTCACCATCGCGAGGTATTCATCCTGGCTGCAGCGGTGGAAGCCCAGCCACAGCCCGAAGCGATCCGATAGCGAGACCTTTTCCTCGACCGCCTCGCCCGGATTGATCGCGGTCGAGCGTTCGTTCTCGATCATCTCGCGTGGCAGCAGATGGCGGCGGTTTGAGGTGGCGTACAGGATGACGTTGTCGGGTCGACCTTCGATACCTCCCTCCAGCACCGCCTTGAGCGACTTGTAGGAGGCATCGTTACCGTCGAAAGACAGGTCGTCGCAGAACACGACGAAGCGGAAATCGGATCGGCGCAGCTGCTCCATCAGTGCCGGAAGGCTCTCGATGTCCTCCCGGTGAATCTCGATCAATTTCAGCCGCTCGGCCGGCTTGCGCCCGGCATTGATGCTGGCATGGGCGGCCTTCACCAGCGAGGATTTCCCCATGCCGCGTGCACCCCACAGCAGCGCATTGTTGGCGGGCAGGCCGTCGGTGAAACGTTCGGTGTTCTCGATCAGGATGTCGCGCATCCGATCGATGCCCTTGAGCAGGCCGAGATCGACACGGCTGACACGCGGCACCGCCACGAGGCGTCCCTCGGGGTGCCAGACGAAGGCGTCGGCACGGTCGAACGATTCCGCCGTGGCGGGCGGGGGCGCGGCGATGGCAAGCTGCGTGGCAATGGCTTCGAGCGCGCGCGCGATCCGGTCCGCCTGCGCGTCCTCGGATGGGCGTTTTGTCGCGGCTTTCGGCGGCTTTCGCGCGAGGCGCCTCGAGGCGGCGCGAGCAGCGGTTTTGCTGGGGGTTTTCGACATCGGCGGGGTTCCTGACCATGCAGCCATATCGAGCCTTTCGGTGGCCTGCAAGCGGCCCAAAAGAGGGGTCTGCCAGCGTTGCAATTGGGACCGCGGCCGCTATAGTCCGCGCGAATTTGCCGAACCGGATCGACGCCATCGCGTCGCCGGCTCCTTCCGTTCCACGAGGACTGTCCGGATGCTGATTACCCCTGCGTTTGCCCAGGCTGCGGGCGCCGGCGACACCAACAGCATGTTGATGTCGCTGCTGCCGTTCGCGCTGATCTTCGTGATCATGTATTTCCTGATTCTGCGGCCGCAGCAGAAGAAGGTGAAGGACCACGCCGAGCTCGTGAAGAACATCCGTCGCGGCGATACCGTGGTGACCACGGGCGGCCTCGTCGGCAAGGTTACCAAGGTGGTCGATGATGACCAGATCGAATTCGAAATCTCCGACGGGGTCCGCGTGCGGCAGATGCGGCAGATGATCTCCGGGGTGCGCGCCAAGGGCGAGCCGGCCAGGGAGAAGGGCGATACCGCCAAGGAAGACAGCTCGGCGAGCTAGCGTTTTCCGGCTGCCCACGGTTCGAACCTGACGGGTCAACTCGATGTTGTATTTCACGCGGTGGAAGGCGCTGGGGATCATCCTGACGGCGCTGGTGGTGTGCCTTTGCGCCGTTCCGAACTTCTTCTCCGAAGCGACGGTCAAGACCTGGCCTAGCTTCGCGCAGCGTCGCCTCGTGCTCGGTCTCGACCTCCAGGGCGGCTCGCACATCCTGCTCGAGGTCGATTCCAATTCGGTCAAGAAGGACAAGCTCGACCAGCTTCGCGACGACGTTCGTCGTATCCTGCGCGAAGCCAGGATCGGCTATACCGGCCTCGCGACGCGACCCGACAGCGTCGAGGTTCGTGTCAAGGACGCCGATCTGCAGAACGCCCTGACCAAGCTGCGCGAGCTGTCACAGCCGCTCGGCGGCCTGCTCGGTTCCAACGGCCAGCGCAGCCTCGAAGTCAGCGATGCCGGGGGCGGGCTGATCCGGCTCACCGTTCCGCCGGCGGCGATCGCTGATCGGGTGCGGCAGTCGGTCGACCAGTCGATCCAGATCGTCGAACGCCGCGTCAACGAGCTCGGCACCGTGGAGCCGTTGATCCAGCGCGAGGGCGCGGATCGCATCCTGGTTCAAGTGCCCGGCCTGCAGGATCCGACCAGGTTGAAGGAACTGCTCGGCAAGACTGCCAAGCTCGACTTCCGCATGGTCGACAACACGGTCCCGCCGGACCAGGCGGTGCAGGGCAGGGTGCCCCCCGATTCCGAAGTGCTAATGAGTTCGACGTCGCCCAAGATCCCCTACGTCATCAAGAAGCAGGTGGTGGTCTCCGGCGGCGATCTCACCGACGCGCAGCCCGGCTTCGACCAGCGCTCGGGCGAGCCAATCGTCAGCTTCCGCTTCAACAGCTCGGGCTCGCGCAAGTTCGCGCAGGCGACCTCCGAGAACGTCGGACAGCCCTTTGCGATCGTGCTCGACAACGAGGTGATCTCCGCTCCCGTGATCCGCGAGCCGATCACCGGCGGCTCGGGGCAGATTTCCGGCAGCTTCACCGTGCAGCAGGCCAACGATCTCGCCATCCTGCTGCGCGCCGGCGCGCTGCCGGCGCCGCTGACGATCATCGAGGAGCGCACGGTCGGGCCGGGGCTCGGCCAGGATTCGATCGAAAAGGGCGAACTGGCCGCTTATGTCGGTTCGATCATGGTGGTCGTGTTCATGCTGGTGACTTACCGGCTGTTCGGCGTCTTCGCCAATATCGCGGTTGCGATCAACGTCGCCATGATCTTCGGGCTGCTGTCGTTGCTCAATGCCACGCTAACCTTGCCCGGCATTGCCGGCATCGTTCTGACCGTCGGCATCGCCGTGGACTCCAACGTGCTGATCTATGAGCGCATCCGCGAGGAATTGCGCGGCGGCCGTACCGCGATCTCCGCCATCGACGCCGGATTCAAGCGGGCGCTGTCGACCATCCTCGATTCCAACATTACCACTTTCATTGCCGCCGCGGTGCTGTTCTACATCGGCACCGGCCCGGTGCGCGGCTTCGCGGTGACGCTCGGCATCGGCATCATCACCACGGTCTTCACCGCGTTCACGTTGACCCGGCTGATCGTCGCGGCCTGGGTCCGGTGGAAGCGGCCGCAGGCCGTGCCGATTTGAGAATGCGGGGTCGGCTGTGACACATCTGGTTCTGCTGGGCTTGGGCGCCCTCATTGTCGTACTGACCGTGGTCAGCTGCTTCGGCTGGCTGCCGTCACTGCGGATCGTGCCGGACGTCACGCATTTCGACTTCACGCGATTTCGCCGCATCAGCTTCCCGATTTCGGCGCTGCTGTCGATCGTCGCCATCACGCTGTTCTTCACCCACGGGCTGAACTTCGGCATCGATTTCAAGGGCGGCACGCTGCTCGAGGTGCGGGCCAAATCCGGCACTGCCGACATACCGGCGATGCGGGCGACCCTCTCCGGTCTCGGACTCGGCGACGTGCAGCTGCAGCAGTTCGGCGGCCCCGCCGAGGTCCTGATCCGGGTCGCCGAGCAGCCGGGTGGCGATGCGGCGCAGCAGGCGGCAGTCCAGAAGGTCCGCGGTGCGCTCGGCGACGCCGTCGACTACCGCCGGGTCGAGGTGGTCGGACCGCGCGTTTCCGGCGAACTCCTGGCCTATGGCATGATCGGCCTGATGCTCGCGATCTTTTCGATCCTGATCTACCTCTGGTTCCGGTTCGAATGGCAGTTCGCGCTCGGCGCCATGATCGCCAACGTGCACGATATCGTGCTGACCATCGGCTTCATGTCGATCACCCAGGTCGATTTCGATCTCACCAGCATCGCGGCGCTGCTGACCATTCTCGGCTATTCGCTCAACGACACCGTGGTGATCTATGACCGGATCAGGGAAATGCTGCGGCGCTACAAGAAGATGCCGATGCCCGAACTGCTCAATGAATCCATCAACTCGACGCTGTCGCGCTCCATCATCACCCACGTCACGGTGACGCTTGCGCTGCTCGCGCTGCTGCTGTTCGGAGGCACGGCCATCCACAGCTTCACGGCGGTGATGATGTTCGGCGTGGTTCTGGTCGGCACCTATACCTCGATCTTCATCGCGGCGCCGATCCTGATCTATCTTGGCGTGGGGACGAACCGCGCCGAGACACCGGAAAAGCCGACGCCGAAGAAGAAATAGGATGCCGGATCGGCCGGACGCTCCGCATCTGCCGCGATCGGCGCCGATCGATGCCTATGGCAACGGCGGCTTCGCCTTTGCCGACATGTCGCACCGCGGCTCGCTATTGTGCCTGCCGGAGGCGATCTGGGCCTGGCCGGTCGCGGCGCCCGATCAGATCGACCGCGCCTCGCTCGATCGCGTGTTCGCCGCGGCCAGCACCATCGACACCCTGATCATAGGCACCGGCACCGGGGTGTGGCTCGCGCCGCCCGAACTTCGCGATGCGCTGCGCGCCGTGAGCGTAGGGCTCGACACCATGCAGACCGGCGCGGCCATCCGCACCTACAATATCATGATGGGTGAGCGGCGGCGGGTCGCGGCCGCCCTGATCGCGGTCGCATGAGCGACGCCGCCCAGAGCGGTCGGGCGGATGAGTTCTGTGCTGGGCTGGTCCGCAACCATGATTTCGGCCGCTACGCCGCCACGCTGTTTGTGCATCCCGCGCTGCGCCGTGGATTGCTCGCGCTGTATGCGTTCAATGTCGAGATTTCCCGGGTCGGCGACCAGGTGACGCAGCCCTTGCCCGGCGAGATCCGCCTGCAATGGTGGAGCGACATGCTCGCCGGCTCCGCCCATGGCGGCGTGGAGGGCAACCCGGTTGCGGCGGAACTGCTGCTCGCCATCCGCAACTGGGACCTGCCGGTCGAACGGCTGTCGCGATTGATCGATGAGCATCAGTTCGACGTCTACAATGATCCGATGCCCACCCTTTCGGCACTCGAAGGGTATCTCGACGAGACCTCGGCGGCGCTGTTTGCGCTCGCCGCCCGGATGGCCGGCTGGCAATCCGCCGAGATCGAGCACCTTGCGCGCCATGCCGGACTGGCGCAGGGCATCGCGCAAGTGGTCGCTGCATTGCCGTTCGACGCGGCGCGGCGTCGGTTGTTCGTGCCGCTGCAACTGCTGGAGACGCATGGCAGCGCGACCGAGACGCTGTTCGCGGGCCGCCAGACCCCGGAGCTGCGCGCGACGTTAAATCAGCTGGTCGGTGAAGCCGCTGCCCATGAGGCCACCGCGCGCTCGCTGTTGTCGGCCGTGCCGCCCGAGGTCAGGCCGGTATTCCTGCCGCTCGCGCTGGTCGGTCGCGAGCTCCGGCGGATGTCGCGCGCCGACTTTGATCCGTACCAGCCGCTTCCCATGTCGAGGTTGCGGACGCTGTGGACCCTGTGGCGGGCATCGCGCTCGCGCCTGTTCCGGTCTTGAATGCCGCCATCCACAGAGCTGCCGCGCTCGGAACAACACCTGGCCAAACCGCCTAGGTTTCAGCTTCAAAATTGAACCGGTCGCGCAGATTCTTGCGCGACTGCAGAATTTCCCTCAGGAACGCGCGATCGGCGTCGCTGGTCATCATCGGCCCGATCAAGTCGAGCTGATTCATCGCCACCAGCTGCAGGATTTCCGTACGCGGTTTGCCGACGCTGTCGCGCGGCAGCGCCTGCACCACCTGGATATGCTCCGGCGGCTTTGGACCCCTGGCGGCGGCGAGCTCATCGCGCAACTGCGTCTCGAGCGCGGTCCGGTCGGCCTCGACAAAAGCGTAAAGTCCGACGCCGGTGCGGCGATCGGCGAACGCGACAATCGCCGTATCGCGCACGGCCGGATTCCTGCGGATCAGGTCCACCAGCACGGGGGCGTCATTGACCAGTCGCCGGCCGCCGCCTTCGCGGTCGGTGAAGTTGAACAGGCCGCGGGTGACGGCGCGGTAGACCTTCTTGCCGGTCGCGAGCCAGACACTCGCGACCATCGATTTGCGCGCGAGGATCTTCCGCTCCGAAGCGGTCAGCGCCTCCGGTGCATAGCTGCGCTTGTGCTTGAGCAAATGCCGCAGATCCTCATAGGCCGCGATGCGGAACAGCCGGCTTCGGCTGCGGAAGCACGCGGCAAGCTGGAAGTCCGTGAGATAGGCGCGTCCATCACTGCCGCGCAGCCAATTCTGTTCCTTGGCGAGATCGTTGTGGCAGATGCCGGCGCGATGCAGCTTGCGCAGGGCCTGCTTGGCCGAGCGGAAATAGGCGGCATCGCCCGTGGGCTTGGCAAGGTGCAGCGCAACGCCGTCGATAAAGCTGCGCACCAGCGCCTGACGGCCTGCCCACAACAGCTCCGGCCCGACCGTCAGGCCGCGCGCTTTGGCGAGGGCGCGGCGCTCGCGCCGGAACAGATGACGTGCCAGCAGATAGGACCACCACGGCACCCGGTCGAGGCGCCGCAACACGGCGTCGACCTCGCCGGTCTCGTCGCGGAAACGGCCGCGCTCGACCGTGGAAAACACGTCCCGCTTGAGCAGCACGCCGTCGGTCCACTGCGCCGACAGCACCGCGACGTCATCTCTGGGCAGCTTCATGGAGAGCTCACGCTGCCGCCGCAATGCGCAGCCCGTCGGCAATCCAGCGATCGAGGTCGGCCAGGGCGCGGGCGCTGATCGCCTGTTTCCTGGCGACGGTCTTTTCGTTGCCGCGCAAGCGGGTGCCGTCCGGTTTTCTCGTGGGTGGGTTGGCGAGCGGCGGAAACAGCCCGAAATTGATGTTCATCGGCTGGAACGAGCGCGGGCCGGCGTCGATGGTCTCGATATGGCCGCCGGTGATGTGGCCAAGCAGGGCGCCGAGCGCCGTGGTCGCCGGCGGCGGTTCGAGCGCCGCGGAGCGCGCGTTGGCGGCGGCATACAGGCCGGCGATCAGCCCGATGGCGGCGGACTCCACATAGCCCTCGCAGCCCGTCATTTGCCCTGCGAAGCGCAGCCGCGGCTGCACGCGCAGACGCAATTGCGGGTCGAGCAGGTTCGGCGAATTGAGGAAGGTGTTGCGATGCAGGCCGCCGAACCGGGCGAATTCGGCCCGTTCCAACCCGGGGATGGTGCGGAACACGCGCTGCTGTGCGCCTTGCTTCAGCTTGGTCTGGAAGCCCACGATATTGTAGAGGGTAGCGAGCTTGTTGTCCTGCCGAAGCTGCACGATGGCGTGCGCCTTCACGGCGGGCTGATGTGGGTTGGTCAGCCCGACCGGCTTCATGGGGCCGTGGCGTAGCGTGTCGCGACCGCGTTCAGCCATCACTTCGACCGGCAGGCAGCCGTCGAAATAGGGCGTGTTGGTTTCCCATTGCTTGAAATCGGTCTTTTCGCCGACCAGCAGGGCCTCGACGAATTCTTCATATTGCGGCTGCGTCATCGGGCAATTGATGTAGTCGGCGCCGGTGCCTCCGGGGCCGACCTTGTCATAGCGCGATTGCAACCACGCGATCGACATGTCGATCAAATCGCGATGCACGATGGGAGCGATCGCATCGAAAAACGCCAGCGCATCCTCGCCTGTCAACCGCCCGATCGCTTCGGCGAGCGGCGCCGACGTCAGCGGTCCGGTTGCGATGATGACGTTCTGCCAGTCCGCAGGCGGCAAAGCCGCGATCTCGGTGCGGTCGATCTCGATCAGGGGGTGTGCGGCAAGGGCATCGGTGACGGCGGCAGAAAAGCCGTCGCGATCGACCGCCAATGCGCCGCCGGCCGGCACCTGGTGCATGTCCGCCGCCTGCATGATGAGCGACCCCAGCCGGCGCATCTCGGCATGCAGCAGCCCCACCGCATTGTTGGCGGCGTCATCGGAGCGGAAGGAATTGGAACACACCAGTTCCGCCAGCCCATCGGTGCGGTGGGCCTCGGTCATCCGTCCCGGGCGCATCTCGTGCAGGATCACCCGGACGCCGGACTTCGCGACCTGCCAGGCCGCCTCTGAACCGGCGAGGCCGGCGCCGACGACATGCACGGACTGTGTGGGGACGTTGGTGGTCGTCATGGCCGAGAGGTAGCGCGTTTTCACGCCAAGTGGAATTGCGCCGTCTCCCCGGACAGCAAAACGCCCGCGCGAACGCGGGCGTCTTTGGTCGTTTCGTCAGGCTGAAGGCTACTCAGCCATGGTAGGTGCCGGCTGCAACGCGCGGAATATCCGAGCGATCCAGCCCGATGTCGGCCAGTTCGCGATCACTAAGCTGGGCCAGTTCGCTGACATTGCGCTGATAGTCCCGGAACGCCTGGATCATGCGGATGAGCGAGAGCAACATGGGTATTCTCCTTCTTTGCGATTCAGCTCTTGGAGGGAAGCCTCACCGCTGCAGGGAATATAGAGCAGCCACTGAAGGCCAAGAAGTTCCAATGCTGCGATGCAGCTAAGAATTATACGCATAGCTCCAATAAGGTCTGATTAACTAATCATCGCATTCTGGCAACCCGCGATGAAAAGAGGGCGGGATTTGCTATGGGTTGGAGAACTTTAGGGACTGCTTTCTATGCGGTAAGTGCATACTGCAAGATATGAATTCTACTATTATTCTTGGATGGTCCGACCTCGTTAGCACCAGTCCCAGGCTTTCCCCGATTCGCACGCCGCCTACTTTTTCTCAACTTTTGGTTGTCCGACAAGGGGAAGGGTTTGTGGGTCACGATGGTCTTCGCTTGCAATCGAAATCTGAGTGTTGATCGCGACGGCACCGGTTTCGCCGACCGATGCATCGGTGTGGAGTCCGCGCTCGAAAAAAATCGCACGAACGTTGTCGAGCGGCGATCGGATTACAGACCTGTAATCCTAACGCACCGTTTCGCATGACGCCCTGCGTCGACCGCCGATCACGTTTGTATCGCGCGAAATTCATTCCGAGTTTTTTTGCGGATGGCAAACAATCGCGGGCGCAGACGCCTGCAATAACGCCGGCTCTGTCTAAGAAAATGGGGAAAGTAACATGCTCAATAAGTTACTCGGAGCAGCCGCAATAGCTGCCATCATCGTCGCAGCGGCGCCGGCTTCGGCCGCGAAAATGGGTGGTTGCAGCGGCGACACCTTGACCAAGACCGAAGATGCCGTGGAAGCCATGCCGGACGGTGACGTCAAGTGGATGGCGCAGAAGGAGATCGCGATGGCGCAGAGCGCCATGCTGGATGGCAAGATGGGCGCCTGCGTGATGCATATTCGGCGCGCGATGCATGCCGGAACGATGAAGTAAGAACGGGGGCGGGGCCGATTGCGCCGCAATCGGCCTTGCCCAGCCAGCGCCGCAACCGAGATCGTCAGGGCGCATGCGCGAGCTGGCGGGCGAAATAAGCGATGGTCTTCGCATAGACCTCGCTCTTGTTCCACTGCTGGATCACCGCGAAATTGGCGCTGCCCGGCTCCCAGTCCTTGCCGCGCTGCCAGCCATGGGAGGCGAGGAAGTTGGCGGTCGATGCCAGCACGTCCGGGACGCTGTGCAGCAGGTCGCGGCGGCCATTGCCGTCGAAATCGACCGCGAATTTGAGATAGGACGAGGGCATGAACTGGGTCTGGCCGATCTCGCCGGCCCACGCGCCGCGCATCTCAGCCGGGGCGAGATCGCCGCGTTCGACGATGCGCAGTGCATCCATCAATTCGCCGCGAAACTCATTTGCGCGGCGGCAATCATAGGCGAGGGTCACCAGTGCGCGCAGCGTCGGGAATTTTCCGATGTTGACGCCGAAATCCGTTTCCAGCCCCCAGATCGCAACCAGCACTTCACCGGGCACGCCGTAGCTTTGCTCGATGCGGCCGAGCACGGACCCGTATTGCTTCAACAGGTTGCTGCCGCGCATCAGCCGGGGCGGGACCATGCGCCCGGAAAACTCCTCGAAGCTCTGGCCAAAGACCTTCTGCGAGCGATCCCGCGACAGCACCGCCTGGTCCGGTGTCACGCCGCTCAGTCCCGATGCGATCGCCGTCTGCGAAATCCCTTTGGCTGCGGCCTCGTTCTTGAACTCATCGAGCCACGCCGGGAAGTTCCCAGTGCCGCAGGCGACCGCCGCCAGCGCCGGGGCGGCTGGCACCGTCAGGATTATGGACACGACAAGGGCACGGACGAGATCGGGAATCAGCAGGGGTCGCGCCAAAGTTCATTGCTCTCGAGGGGGATGGCCACGCAACACGAATGTCCGTACCAACCGCGGCCAAAACAAGGCTTGGTCGGCTCGTCGCCCCGCAAGGGACTGGCGAGGCAATCCGAACCCTGCAACCTGTCCGGATCGCTTCGGTCCAGACGCTTCACATCTGGCGTCGCCATGGAAACAGTGCCGCCGGAAAATCCGCCGCCGAACGCCGCTCGCGCCGCGGACGAAGCGGGACCGGGCGAAGGTCCGGATCTGGCTCGATCACTGCGCGGTAGAGATGCCAGCTCGCATGACCCAGCAACGGGAGCACGACCGCAAGGCCGAGAAAGGCCGGCAGCGATCCCGCGACCAGCAGCCCGGCCACGATCAGGCCCCAAGCTGCCATCGGCACCGGGTTGCGGGCTACTGCGCGGAGCGAGGTCACCATGGCTTCGCCGGCGCCGGCATGACGATCGAGCATTAGCGGGAATGACACCACGCTGATACACAGCGCCACCACGGCGAACAGGAAGCCGACGCCGCAGCCGACTACGATCAGCCACCATCCTTCCGGCGTCGTCAGCACCCGCCGTATGAAGTCCGGAATTTCAGCGGCGGCCTCGTAACCGAACGCGGCGACATAGATCGCCTCCGCAGTGGTCACCCATACCACGAACAGCGCCAGCAACAACGTGCCGAGCCCGAGCATCGCCCCGAACGATGGCGAGCGTAGCACCTCGATCGCATCCCATGCCGAGGGCTGATCGCCACGCTCACGCCGCCGGCTCAGCTCATAGAGACCCAGCGCCGCAAACGGGCCGAGCAGCGCAAAGCCGGCTGCGAGGGGAAACAGCAGCGGCAGAACCGTATGGCCGAGCACCATGCGCGCCAACACCAATCCCAGCACCGGATAGATCACGCACAAAATGACGGCGTGGCTCGGCACGGCCTTGAAGTCTTCCCAGCCGAGCCGTAGCGCGGTGCGCAGATCGGAAAGACCGATCGATCGCACAATGGGCGTGGTCGCGATCTCCGACGTGGAAATGCCGAGAGGTGTCGTATCGCTTGAACGGGATGTCGCCATTTCGCTGTCTCCCTGCTGGCGACGGTCGGTACGCCCGGCCGGGCGCAAGCGCCGTCTGCGGAACAATCACGATTTGGCCAGACGCGAAGACAGGGAACCGGAGTTGGCCATGCCGCGACCTGAACGACGAGGCTACTCTCAATCCGCGAGGTCGTCGCTCACGCTTCGGTGACTGTCTGCCGTATCGCAGCGCAAACCGGCCCGTCATGATGTCGTCACTTGGATTTCCCAAATTCGCCCCGCCGCCCCGCCGCATTGGCAAGGTCGTGCGGAGCGACTAGGGTGGGCGAAGTGTTCCAGGCGGTGGCATTTGCCAAGCAGCCTTATTGGATCGGGAGCGAACGATGAGCATTTTCGGAAAGATCATGGGCGCCATCTTCGGCTCCTCGGCCACTGCCGCACCTCCGACCGGTGGCACGCCGGCCGGTAGCGCTCCGACCGGTGGCGCTTCCACGGGAGGTACGCAACCGAGCAGCGGCGGGTCCGCGACGACGTCATCCTCTGCACCCGCAGCGCCCGGGCAGACCGTCGATGTCGCGAGCATTGTCGACAAGGCTGCCGCCAAAAAAGGCGAAAAGCTCGAATGGCGCACCTCAATCGTCGACTTGATGAAGGCGCTCGACATCGATTCCAGTCTGGCGGCACGCAAGGAACTTGCGAAGGAGCTCGGATTCAGCGGGGATACCAATGATTCCGCGACCATGAACATCTGGCTGCACAAGCAGGTGATGGCCAAGCTCGCGGCCAATGGCGGCAAGCTGCCGCCCGAGATCAAGCACTAGCCGGATCGTTCATTGCGCAAGAAGGTCGGCCGCCAGCCGGCCTTCTCCATGGGCTACCTCGCGAGATCCTCAAATTCCGGATGCTTGCGCAGATAGTCGACCACGAAGCCGCAGCCGGCGACCACTTTCAGTCCGTCGGCCCGGATCAGCTGCAATGCGCCCTGCACCAATTGCGAGGCAATGCCGCGGCCACGCAACGCGCGCGGCGTTTCGGTGTGGATGATGATGACTCTGCCGGGTGCAAGGCGATAATTGGCAAACGCCACGGCACCGTCGACATCCAACTCGAATCGGCCGAGGGCCTTGTTGTCACGAACCGGGTTCATGCCGCTCTCATGGCCGCTGCTGTTGGGAGGCGGAGTGCTTCATCGAGCCACTCTACCGCAGGCCGGGACCGGAATCAGGCGAATTTGCATCGCGAAGGCCCGGCCCACCATTAACATCCGACGCTGAATCTGGTTCAATTTCCCGCAGGGACGCGCGGCGGCGTCCGTTGGTCATGGCCCGAGGGGCAATCCATGAAGCTGTTCGCCACATTGCTTGGCGTCGTCCTGCTGGTGATCGCGGCGGTCTACCTGCTCGTTCCGGCCGATCAACTGCCGGGCTTCCTTCCCGGGCACGAGGCCGGCGTCGCGCATGTGCATACCAAGCATGGCATCGTGGCAGGCGTGGTCGGCATTGTGCTGCTGGCCGCGGGCGTATGGATGGGGCGCAAATGACGGACAAGGGCCCGCAGACCGATCGGGGCGCAATGGCGCCATCCGGCGGTGTGCCGCGCATGTCGCATCGGGTGATGAACCTGGCGCATCTGTTGACCCAGAATGCCCGCCGGCATGGCGACCGTGTCGGACTGGTGTGGCGCGACCGGTCCTGGAATTGGCGCGAGATCGACCGCACGGTTTCGGCGCTGGCGGCGGCGCTGGCGGCGCGCGGGATCGGCAAAGGCGACCGTGTCCTGGTTCACTCCAAGAACGGCGACGAGATGTTCTGCTCGATGTTCGCCGCATTCCGGCTCGGAGCGGTCTGGGTGCCGACCAATTTCCGGCTGATGCCGGATGAGGTGGCGTGGCTCGCGACGTCCTCGGGCGCCAAGGCGTTTCTGTGCCACGGCGATTTCCCCGATCATGCCGCCGTCGTCACCGCCGCAAGCCCCGCACTTGGCGTGCTGTGGCGGATCGGCGACGGCAACTTCGGAGAGACCTCCGTCAGCGAAGCGATCGCGGCGCATGCAGGGACCGCGTTTGCGAACGCTGGGGTCGACTACGACGACCCCTGCTGGTTCTTCTTCACCTCGGGCACAACCGGGCGCTCCAAGGCGGCCGTGCTGACCCACGGCCAGATGGCCTTCGTCATCACCAACCACCTCAGCGACCTGATGCCGGGAACGACGGAGCGCGATGCCTCGCTGGTGGTCGCGCCGCTGTCGCATGGCGCGGGCGTCCATCAACTGGTGCAGACCGCGCGCGGCGTGCCGACCATTCTCCTGCCCTCGGAACGGTTCGACATCAACGAGGCATTCCGCCTGATCGAGACGCATCGCGTCAGCAACATCTTCACGGTGCCGACCATCCTGAAGATGATGGTCGAGCATCCCGCGATCGATCGCTACGACCATTCGTCGCTGCGCTATGTGATCTATGCCGGCGCGCCGATGTACCGGCAGGATCAGAAGGCCGCGCTGGACAAGCTCGGTCCTGTGCTGGTGCAATATTTCGGCCTTGGCGAAGTCACCGGCAACATCACGGTGCTGCCGCCCGATCTGCACGATCCCGAGGACCGGCCGCAGGCGCGGATTGGCAGTTGTGGGTTCGAGCGCACCGGCATGCAGGTCGCGATTCAAGGTGATGACGGCGAAGAACGCCAACCGATGGAGACCGGCGAGATCTGCGTGATCGGCCCTGCCGTGTTCGCGGGCTACTACGACAATCCCGAGGCCAATGCCAAGGCGTTCCGCAACGGCTGGTTCCGCACCGGCGACCTCGGCCATATGGATGCGGAAGGTTTTGTCTACATCACCGGCCGCGCCTCGGACATGTACATATCCGGCGGCTCCAACATCTATCCGCGCGAGGTCGAGGAAAAGATCCTCACCCATCCCGCGATCGGCGAAGTCGCGGTGCTCGGCGTGCCCGACCCCTTCTGGGGCGAAGTCGGCGTCGCCGTCTGCGTGGCGCGCGAGGGCGCGAGCGCGGTGAGCGAAGCCGAGATGGCCGGCTTCCTGGCTCCAAAAGTGCCGCGATACAAGATGCCGAAGCGGTTCTTCTTCTGGGAGGCGTTGCCGAAATCGGGTTATGGCAAGGTGCCGAAACGGCTGGTGCGCGACGAGCTCGAGGCGCGGGGACTGCTCGATCTCGGCAGCAAGCAGCGCGATTGATGCGCCGCGTCGTGCAGCCGGGTCCGCCGGCGCTTTCGCGCATCCAGTGGGTGGAAGCAAACGGCTGCGCCTTCGTGATGAAGCTCGAGGCCGGGCTGCCGCTGCTCGAGGCTGCGCGCCGCGGCTTCGCCTCCCGGGGATTTGCCGGCGGCACCTTGAATATCGACGCAGGGGCGCTCGGTCCGTTCGCCTATGTGATGCCGGCCTTGTCGAAGACGAGCGACAACGCGGCCTTCTATAGCGAGACGTTCCGGCCTGTCGGGGTGACGCGGCTGAAAGTTGCCCGGATGACGCTGGGCCGGCGCGGCGGTGCTGCGTTCTTCCACTGCCACGGGCTATGGACGGAAGCCGACGGTCGGATCAGCGGCGGTCACATCCTGCCCGAAGCAACCATGGTGGCCGAATCGTTCGAGGCCGCCGCTTTCGGCCTCGACGGGGCGATCTTCACCACCGAGGCCGACCCCGAGACCAATTTCAATCTGTTCGGCCCGCTGACGAGTCCGACGACAGCGGGTGCCATCGCCGGCCGGGCCTTCGCGCTGCGGCTGCGACCGAACCAGGATCTTGCCGGCGCGCTGGAAGATTTCTGCCAGGCGCGCGGGATTGCCCGCGCCAGGGTTCATGGCGGCGTCGGCAGCACGATTGGCGCACGCTTCGCCGACGGGCGCGTGGTCGAACCGTTCGCGACCGAAGTGGCGGTGGTGATGGGCGCGATCGAGCAGGGCGCGCGCGAAGCGCCGGAAGCGACCCTCGACATTGCCCTGGTCGACTATACTGGCGGCGTGGCCAAGGGCCGGCTGCGCCGCGGTGACAACCCGGTGCTGATGACCATGGAGTTGGTGCTGGAGGTGGTGGTCTGAAGAGGTCACACGCCGCCATCGTGTCCCACAATTGAGATACCCTGGTCGCTTTCCGCCCCATCAAAAAGAGGACTATACTTTTCAGCCACCATCACGGGTGACAGGGACCTCTGCAGCATGGGACGCAAGCGCCGGCGCACGATCAAGCTGCCTGCGCCCTACCTCAAGCGCATCTGGATCGATGCGGCCCGCGTTCCCGAGTTCACACGCCTACCCGTTCTGCCTGCCGTTCCTGCGCCACGGTTTCGAGCTCGATTTCGATCGTGCCGTAACCATCATCGTCGGCGAGAACGGCACCGGCAAGTCCACCCTGCTGGAAGGGATCGCCGAGCTGATCGGGTTCGACGCGGCGGGCGGCAGCAAGGGCATCATGCCGGTCGATCATTCCGACGCGATCGAGGTGATGGGCGGCGAGCTAGCCGAGGCGTTGCGCGCAAGCTGGCTGCCGAAGATCACCAATGGCTGGTTCTTTCGGGCCGAGAGCTTCTTCGCGGTGGCGAGATATCTCGACAAGGTCAACATGGAAGTCATTCCAGGGGTACCTGAGGGCACACCGCCCGACTTTCTCTCCTATTCGCATGGCGAGGGATTTTTGCGTTTCTTCCTCGAACGTTGCCAGCGCCAGGGTGTCTTCATCTTCGACGAGCCGGAATCGGCGCTGTCGCCGGCGCGCCAGATCGAATTCCTCAAGCTGCTGCGGCGGATGGATCGCTCTGGAATCTGCCAGGTCATCATGGCTACCCATGCGCCGATGCTGATGGCCTATCCGGATGCGCGCCTGCTGCGATTGACCAAATACGGGCTGGAAGCCGTGTCAGTCGAGAACACCGATCATTACAAGGTGATGCGCGAATTCTGCGTCGATCCCGCGAGCTTCGTGGAAGCCGTCATCGCGGAGTAGGGGGCCGGTGGTTGCCGGTGTCCTGGCACAAGTCTCTCATCGCCGTCATCCCGGGATGCGCCACTTGGCGCAGGCCCGGGATCCATAACCACGAATGTCCGTGATGCGCGACGCTGGGGCGGCAAGGTCGACTTGCAACTGGAGTCCGGGCCTATGGATTCCGGGCTCGCGCTTTCACGCGCCCCGGAATGACGGGCCCGGACTTACTCGGCGGCTTCGCTGGTGCCGCTCTTGCGCGGCTTTCGGGCCCTTGTCAGCACCGGCGCAAGGAATTTGCCGGTGTAGCTGCGCGGCGCCTTGACGATGTCTTCCGGCGGACCCCAGGCGACGATTTCGCCGCCGCCATCGCCGCCCTCGGGGCCGAGGTCGATGACCCAGTCTGCGGTCTTGATCACTTCGAGATTGTGCTCGATCACCACCACGGTGTTGCCCTGCGACACCAGCTCGTGCAGGACTTCCAGAAGCTTCTTGACGTCATGGAAATGCAGCCCGGTGGTGGGCTCGTCGAGAATGTAGAGCGTGCGGCCGGTGGCGCGCTTCGACAGCTCCTTGGCGAGCTTGACACGCTGGGCTTCGCCACCGGACAGCGTCGTCGCCTGCTGCCCGACATGGATGTAGTCGAGGCCGACCCGGTGCAGCGTCTTGAAGGTCTCGCGCACGCGCGGCACCGCCTTGAAGAATTCGGCGGCTTCCTCCACCGTCATGTCGAGCACGTCGGCGATCGACTTGCCCTTGAACAGCACCTCCAGCGTCTCGCGATTGTAGCGCTTGCCCTTGCAGACGTCACAGGTGACATAGACGTCGGGCAGAAAGTGCATTTCGATCTTGATGACGCCGTCGCCCTGGCAGGCCTCGCAGCGGCCGCCTTTGACATTGAAGGAGAACCGGCCCGGCTCGTAGCCGCGCGCCTTGGCTTCGGGCAGGCCTGCGAACCACTCGCGGATCGGCGTAAAGGCGCCGGTATAGGTCGCGGGATTGGAGCGCGGCGTGCGGCCGATCGGCGACTGGTCGATGTCGATGATCTTGTCGATATGCTCGAGCCCCTCGATGCGATCATGCGGCGCGGCGCCTTCGCTGGCGTTGTTGAGCTTGCGGGCGATCGCGCGATAGAGCGTGTCGATCAGCAGCGTCGACTTGCCGCCGCCGGACACCCCGGTGACGCAGGTGAACAGCCCCAGCGGAATTTCCGCCGAGACGTTCTTCAGATTGTTGCCACGCGCGTTGACCACCTTGATGGTGCGGCGATGGTTGGGCGGCCGGCGCTCGGGGATCTCGACCGACAACTCGCCGGTGAGATATCTGCCGGTCAGCGAATTCGCATTGCTCATGATGTCGTCGGGAGTGCCTTCCGCGACGATATGGCCGCCATGCATGCCGGCGCCGGGCCCGACGTCGAGCACGTGGTCGGCCAGCCGGATCGCATCCTCGTCGTGTTCGACCACGATCACCGTGTTGCCGAGGTCGCGCAGCCGCTTCAGGGTCTCCAGCAGCCGCGCATTGTCGCGCTGATGCAGACCGATCGACGGCTCGTCGAGCACATAGAGCACGCCGGTGAGACCGGAGCCGATCTGCGAGGCGAGCCGGATGCGTTGGCTTTCGCCGCCGGACAGGGTGCCCGAGGCACGCGACAGCGTCAGGTAGTTCAACCCGACATCGAGCAGGAACGAGAGCCGCTCGCGGATTTCTTTCAGCACCCGTGCCGCGATCTCGTTCTGCTGGGCATTGAGCACCTTCGGCACAGTCTGGAACCATTCGCCGGCGTGGCGCACCGAGAGTTCGGAGATTTCGCCGATATGCTTGCCGCCGATCTTGACGCATAGCGCCTCCGGCTTGAGCCGATAGCCCTGGCAGGCCGCGCAATTCACGTCGGAGAAATATTTGCCGAGTTCCTCGCGCGCCCATTCGCTTTCGGTCTCGCGATAGCGGCGATCGATGTTGGTGATCACGCCCTCGAACGGCTTCTTGGTGTCGTAGGAGCGCACGCCGTCCTCATAGGAGAACTTGATCTCGTCGTCTCCGGAACCATGCAGGATGGCGGTCTGGGTCTTCTTCGGCAGATCCTTCCACTTGGTGTCGAGGGTGAACTTGTAGAACTTGCCGAGTGCGGTCAGGGTCTGGACATAATAGGGCGAAGAGGACTTAGCCCACGGCGCGATCGCTCCCTTGCGCAGCGTCAATTCCTTGTCGGGGATCACGAGATCCTCGTCGATATGCTGCTCGACGCCGAGCCCGCCGCAGGCGGGACAGGCCCCGTAGGGATTGTTGAACGAGAACAGCCTGGGTTCGATCTCGGGAATGGTGAAGCCGGAAACCGGGCAGGCGAATTTTTCCGAGAACAGGATGCGTTCCGGCCCGCTTCTGTCGTGAATTTTAGCCACCTTCCTTGCCGCAGAGTCGTTTTGCTCCCTTCTGCCCTGCGAGGAAGGATCGGGAGCCGACGTCGCGGCCGCCGCCGATGCGGCCGGAGGGTCGGCATATTCGATCACCGCCAGCCCCTCGGCGAGCTTGAGCGCGGTCTCGAAGCTCTCGGCCAGTCGCTGCCCGAGATCGGGGCGGACCACGATGCGATCCACCACCACGTCGATATCGTGCGGGAACTTCTTGTCGAGAACCGGCGCCTCCGCCAGCTCGTGGAAGCTGCCGTCGATCTTGACCCGCTGAAAGCCCTTCTTGAGGAACTCGGCGAATTCCTTGCGGTATTCGCCCTTGCGGCCCCGCACGACGGGAGCCAGCAGATACAGCCGGGTGCCCTCCGGCAACGCCAGCACGCGGTCGACCATCTGCGACACGGTCTGGCTTTCGATCGGCAGGCCGGTCGCCGGCGAGTAGGGGACGCCGACCCGCGCCCATAGCAGGCGCATGTAGTCGTAGATCTCGGTGACGGTACCGACGGTCGAGCGCGGGTTCTTCGAGGTGGTCTTCTGTTCGATGGAAATCGCCGGCGACAGGCCGTCGATCTGGTCGACATCGGGCTTCTGCATCATCTCCAGAAACTGACGTGCATAGGCCGACAGTGATTCGACGTAGCGGCGCTGGCCCTCGGCGTAGATGGTGTCGAAGGCGAGCGACGATTTGCCCGAGCCGGAAAGCCCGGTGAACACCACGAGCCTGTCACGCGGAATCTCGACGTCGAGATTCTTCAGGTTGTGCTCGCGGGCGCCGCGAATGCTGATGGCGCGCAGGCCGGAGCCGGCGGCTTGTTGGCGTTTCGCCTTGATCACTTCATCCATGCCAGCATTCCGAGCGCGCGCGTCGAGTTCGATGGCGCGTCGCCGATAGCTGCGACCAAACGCCGATGGGCATTCGGAACATAGGAAGAACGGGATTGGATTTCCAGTGCCGCCTGCCCGCCATCAACGGTTTGTTGCCGGACGGATTGCAAAGCTGACTTGATCTGGACGCGACGCAAATAAAAAGGCCGGCACGAGGCCGGCCTTTTGCGAGATTGGATGCCTTTGCGGCAGGGTCGATCAATAACGACCGATCATCGGGCCGCCCCAGCGATAGTTCACGCGGACGGTGACGAGGTCGGTATCGCCGCTGATCCGATCGGCCCCGAAGAATGCGCCGTTGGCGTCGGTGAAGGTGGCGTTGCGATCGCTCATGAAGATATGGTCGTATTCGACGGCCGCCGACCAGTTCGGCGCGAAGCCGAACTCGAGGCCGGCACCCACGACCGCACCCCAGCGGGTGTCATCGCCAGCCCTGCCGGCAACCAAGCCGGTGGCGTCGTCGATGATGTCATGCCGTACGTCGGTTACCGCAGCGCCGCCCTTCACGTAGAGCAAGGCGTTGTTCCAGGCCCAGCCAACCTGGCCCGTGAAGAGGCCGAACGAATCCAGTCTCGAGCGATTGGTGAAGCCGGGGAAGAGCACGCTTTCGTTTGTGCCACGGAGATCGGCCCAGTTGCCTTGAGCTTCGAGGCCGAACACCCAGGCGGCGCTCTGCCAGCGATAGCCAATCTGACCACCGGCGACGCCGCCATCGGCGTCGTGGCATCCCTCAGGGCCGAGAAGGCCGGCCGGAGCCACTGAAGTCCAGCAATTGCCCTGGCTTCCCCAGCCGCCGTTGGCGCCGATGTAGAAACCGCTCCAGTCATAGATCGCGGCAACCATCGGGGGCGCCTTGGTGTAGGGCCGCGCGGCAAGGTCGGCGGCCGATGCCGGCGCCATGCCCAACGCGATCACACCGACGGTACCCAGCAAGAACTTCTTCATCTCAAGTCTCCCGTTTCTTTGGTCGTGAGGTCCTGACGTGGATGCGGACCCGATGAATCCCCTGAAGAGCCAAAACGGGGAAAGTGCGCCCCCCGCCTTCCAATTCCTGCGTGCAATATAGCCCGATCCAAACCGCAATGCCGTCGCCGAAATGCAACAGTCATGCACCAAGTGTGGTCCAGGAAAGGTAATGATTTGTTTGGGATTTTTCGGAACTCAATGGAACTCGCGAGCTCATCGTAGGACGATGCTAGATCATGATACCTGCAACCGCCGGATGCAGGCGTAGTTCTAGAACAAACCTGGAACATATTCCGTGCCGATGCTATATGTGGATAACCATGGGATGGTCCGGCGCGCGAGAGCGGCGAGCGTAATAGGGTCGGTGCGCAAACCGCGCTGATGGCGCTTCCAAAGGCGCGCAGCTCCCGCGGGAGCCTGGATTCAGTTGATTCGAGAGTGGAGAGCGGCGATGGCAGGAAGTGTGAACAAGGTGATCCTGGTCGGGAATCTGGGCAAGGACCCGGAAATCCGGCGCACCCAGGACGGGCGGCCGATTGCCAATCTCAGTGTTGCCACTTCCGAAAGCTGGCGTGACAAGCAGACCGGCGAGCGCAAGGAAAAGACCGAGTGGCACCGTGTCGTGATCTTCAACGAAGGTCTCTGCAAGGTCGCCGAGCAGTATCTGAAGAAGGGCGCCAAGATTTATATCGAGGGCGCGTTGCAGACCCGCAAATGGACCGACCAGAGCGGCACCGAGAAATACTCGACCGAAGTGGTGTTGCAGGGCTTCAACTCGAATCTGACCATGCTGGATGGCCGCAGCGGTGGCGGCGGCATCAGCTCTGACGATTCGGGTGGCGATTTTGGCTCTGGCGGACCATCGGCCGCGCCGCGCCGCCCGGTCGCTGCCGCCGGCGCCCGCAACAGCGATATGGACGACGACATTCCGTTCTGATCGAGCGGCCGACCGTTCACGCTTGCATATCACGCGCTGCTTGCGGGTTGGATAGACGCTTCGGCGCACGCTGTGCGGGAGCAAGGAATCGACGTCCGAAGGCGCTGGCAGGGACCGCGGGAGGCGTCGATTCCGGGATCGCGAAAAAAGATCCGGTGCATCGACTAAGTATCTGTAAAAGCACAAGGAAAAACCGCGTGCGGCGGCCGGTTTGGGGTGGTTTGAAGACCCTTCATGGGCTATATAATTCCTGAGCTAAACTGACCGGAACCCCCTTTGTCCGATCTCTGATGACACCAAGCCCGGCGAGCCGCCGGTGCCCTCGGATATTCGTCCCGTATCGATTCTCGACGAGATGAAGCGCTCCTATCTCGATTACGCCATGAGCGTGATCGTGGCGCGGGCGTTGCCTGACGCGCGCGACGGGCTGAAGCCGGTGCATCGGCGCATCCTATATGCGATGCACGAGAACGGTTTCGATTGGAACAAGCTTTATCGCAAGTCGGCGCGCACCGTCGGCGACGTGATCGGTAAATATCATCCGCATGGCGACCAGTCCGTCTACGATGCGATGGTCCGGCTCGCGCAGGATTTTTCCATGCGCGTGCCGCTGATCGACGGCCAAGGCAATTTCGGCTCGGTCGACGGCGACATGGCCGCGGCGATGCGGTACACCGAATCGCGCCTCACCAAGGTCGCACTGCAGCTGCTCGACGATATCGACAAGGATACCGTCGATTTCCAGCCGAACTACGACAGCTCCGAGAGGGAGCCGACGGTTCTGCCGGCGAAATTTCCCAACCTGCTGGTCAATGGTGCCGGCGGCATTGCGGTCGGCATGGCCACCAACATTCCGCCGCACAATCTTGGCGAGGTGATCGATGCCTGCGTCGCGCTGATCGAAGACCCCGCGCTCGGCATCGACGACCTCATCAACATCATCCCGGGTCCCGATTTTCCGACCGGCGGCATCATCCTGGGGCGCCAGGGCATCCGCTCGGCCTATCATCTCGGCCGCGGCTCGATCGTGATGCGCGGCAAGGTGTCGATCGACACAATTCGCAAGGATCGCGAGGCCATCATCGTCTCGGAAATTCCCTACCAGGTGAACAAGTCCACCATGGTCGAACGGATCGCCGAGCTGGTCCGCGAGAAGAAGATCGACGGCATTGCCGATCTGCGTGATGAGTCCGATCGTGACGGCTACCGGGTGGTGGTCGAGCTGAAGCGCGATGCGGTTCCTGACGTGGTGCTGAACCAGCTCTACAGGTTCACGCCGCTGCAAACCAATTTCGGCGCCAACATGGTGGCGCTCGACGGCGGCCGGCCGCAATTGATGAACCTGAAGGATCTGCTGACGCTGTTCATCAGCTTCCGCGAACAGGTGGTGACGCGGCGGACCAAATTCCTGCTCAACAAGGCCCGCGACCGCGCCCATATCCTGGTCGGTCTCGCCATTGCAGTCGCCAATATCGACGAGGTCATCCGCGTGATCCGGACCTCGCCCGATCCCAACACTGCGCGCGAAACCCTGATGTCGCGCGACTGGACGGCGGCGGATGTTGCGGCGATGATGACGCTGATCGACGATCCCCGCCATCGGCTGGCGGCGGACAGCACCGCCCGGCTGTCGATGGAGCAGGCGAGGGCCATCCTCGACCTGCGTCTGCAGCGGCTCACCGCGCTCGGGCGCGAGGAAATCTCGGAGGAGCTCGACAGGCTGGCGCTGGAGATCAACGATTACCTGGACATCCTGCGCTCGCGCGCCCGCGTCCAGGCGATCATCAAGACGGAGCTGGCGGAGGTCAAGGCCGAGTTCGCCACGCCGCGCAGGACCGTCATCATCGAGCAGGAAGGCGAAGTCGAAGACGAGGACCTGATCCAGCGCGAAGACATGGTGGTCACGGTGTCCCATGCCGGCTATGTCAAGCGGGTGCCGCTGTCGGCCTATCGCGCCCAGCGCCGCGGCGGCAAGGGCCGCGCCGGGATGCAGACCCGCGACGAGGATTTCGTCAGTCGCCTGTTCGTGGCCTCGACCCACACCCCGGTGTTGTTCTTCTCGTCGCGCGGCCAGGTCTACAAGGAGAAGGTGTGGCGGCTGCCGATGGCGGCGCCGAACGCCCGCGGCAAGGCACTGATCAACATCCTGCCGCTGGAGCAGGGCGAGCGGATCACCACCATCATGCCGCTGCCCGAGGACGAGTCGTCCTGGGCCAATCTCGACGTGATGTTCGCCACCACCGGCGGCAACGTACGCCGCAACAAGTTGTCCGATTTCGTCGATGTCCGGCGTTCCGGCATCATCGCGATGAAGCTTGACGAAGCCGAGGCGATCGTCGATGTGCAGATCTGCACCGAACGCGACGACGTGCTGCTGACGGCCGCCGGAGGCCAGTGCATCCGCTTTCCCGTCACTGACGTGCGGGTGTTCCAGGGCCGCACCTCGATGGGCGTGCGAGGCATCGCGCTGGCGAACAACGACAAGCTGATCTCGCTGACCATCCTGCGCCACATGGATGCCGATGCCGACGAGCGCGCCGCCTATCTGCGACGCGCCAATGCAGTCCGGCGCGGCGGGGTCGAGGAAGAGGCGGTGACCGACGGCGAAGACGCCTCGGGCGCCATCGAACTCGGCGAGCAGCGCTATGTCGAGATGTCCGCCAGCGAGCAGTTCGTGCTGACCATCAGCGAAAACGGCTTTGGCAAGCGTTCCTCGTCGTTCGAGTACCGGACCACCGGCCGCGGCGGCAAGGGCATCGTCGCCATGTCGGTCAATGGCCGCAACGGCAAGCTGGTGGCATCATTTCCGGTCGAGGACAGCGACCAGATCATGCTGGTCACCGACAAGGGCCAGTTGATCCGCTGTCCGGTCGAAGACATCCGCATCGCCGGCCGCTCCACCCAGGGCGTCATCGTGTTCAACACCGCCGAGGACGAGCACGTGGTCTCGGTCGAACATCTCGGCGACGACGGAGAAAATGGCGACAACGGCAACGGGAATGGCAACGGCGGCTAGCCGGATCTGCCGTCAGATCTCGATCTCGGTGCCGAACTCGACCACTTGGCGGGTCGGCAGGCCGAAGAACGCGGCGGACCGCTCGGCGTTGCGCTGCAGGAAGGCGAACACCGATTCGCGCCACAGCCACATGCCCGGAACCCCCTCGCTGGGAATGATGGTCTCGCGGCCGATGTAGTAGGTGATGTCGTCGAGGTCGATGCCCGGCAGTTTGCCCTGCCGGCAGGCGAGCGCCAGCCCCTCGTAGATGGTCGGGTATTGCATGAAGCCGTAGTGCAGGATGACCCGCGTGATACCCGGGATGACCTCGATCACCTCGGCGCGATTTTCTTCGGCGATGCGCGGTGATTCCTCGATCAGCACCGTCACCAGCACCACGCGCTGATGCAGGCAATGATTGTGCCTGACGAACTGGGTCAGGGCCAGCGGCACGCCTTTGGGCGCCGAGGCCAGGAAGACCGCCGTTCCGGACAGCCGGGCATGGCACCGGCTGACCGCGGTCTCGATCAGGTCCTCCTCCGGCTGCCGCAGCGCGCCGCGCGCGCGCTCGACCAGCCGGACGCCGCTTCGCCAGGTCAGCATCAGGAACGCCACCCCGGTGGCGAGCAGCAGCGGAAACCAGCCGCCCTCGAACAGCTTGGTCGAATTCGCGGCGAAGAAGATGCAGTCGATGGCCAGGAAAAAGCCGTTCACGGCGACGACGATCGGCGGCGGATATCCCCACTGGATCGCGACCAGCGCCGCCAGCAAGGTCGTGATGGCCATCAGCAGCGCCACCGCAATGCCATAGGCGCCGGCCAGTGCGTCGGAAGTGCCGAAGCCGATCACGGCCCCTAGCGTCGCGGCGGCGAGCAGCCAGTTTACCAGGGGCACATAGATCTGGCCGATGGCATGGCTGGTGGTGTGCTTGATGTGCATGCGTGGCAGAAAGCCGAGCTGGATCGACTGCTGGGTCAGCGAAAACACCCCCGAGATGATCGCCTGCGACGCGATCACGGTGGCGACCGCCGCGACCGCAACCAGCGGAAATTGCATCCAGTCGGGTGCGAGCTGGTAGAAGGGATTGTCGATCGCGCCTGGATCGGTGATCAGCAGCGCCGCCTGGCCGAAATAATTCAGCACCAGCGCCGGCAACGCCACCGCGAACCACGCGAGGCGGATCGGCACCCGCCCGAAATGGCCCATGTCGGCGTACATCGCTTCACCGCCGGTGACCGCCAGGAAGGCCGCGCCGAGAATGGCGAAGCTGATATGGAAGTCCTGATGGATCAGGAACTCGAAGGCGTAGAGCGGGCTGAGCGCGGCCAGCACCGCGGGAGCCTTGACAATGCCGTGGATGCCGAGGCCGGCGAGAATGGCGAACCAGCCGACCATTACCGGCCCGAAGATCTGGCCGATTAAGCCGGTGCCCTGCCGCTGCATCAGGAACAGTCCGATCAGGATAACGATGGTCACGGGCACCACGATCGGCGTCAGCGAGGGCGCGTCGACCTTGAGGCCCTCGATCGCGCTCAGCACCGAGATGGCCGGCGTGATCGCGCCGTCGCCATAGAGCAGGGCGGCGCCCACCAGTCCGACGATCAGCAACTGTGCCCGCCAGGTTCCGGGCTGGGCGTTGCGCGCGGATAGCAGCGCCAGTAGCGCGACGATGCCGCCTTCGCCGCGATTGTCTGCACGCATGATCAGCAGCGCATATTTGAGCGAGATGATCAGGATCAGCGCCCAAAGGATCAGCGACACCACGCCCAGCACGGCCGCCGGGGCCACCGCGCCACCATGGGCTGCAGCTTTGGCCGCTTCCTTCAGCGCATAAAGTGGACTGGTCCCGATGTCGCCATAGACGACGCCGAGGGCCCCGATGGTTGCCGCGACCGGCAGGCCGGGGGACTTGCTGGCGTCGGCGGCGGGTGTTGCGGTCACTGGCGATTCCCGAGTGACCGAGCCTGCAGCCGGCGTGGTCAGGCTGCAGTCTGCGACGACCGGCGGCAAATTGCCACCGGATTAAGTCGATGAGATTGACGTTGACTTACTGCGCGCGCTCTGGGGTCACCAGCCGAACCTGCTTGATCGCACCCTTGGTGCCGACGGCGCGCAGGCAGGAGGCCTCGAAATTGGGCCAGGCACGCTGCGAGCAGTCGCGGCCGACGGCGCGGACATCCAGCCGGTCGCCCTTGGCAAGCGCCTGCGGTACGCTCGCTTCGACCTGCGGCGCAAAGCCGGGAAGAACGGTAAGAGCGGTGGCGACGAGCGCGGCAGCCGCGACGGCGGAAAGAGCCTTGATCATGACGGTCCCCTGTCCATGGGCTTTTGCAGCCCGTTTCGTTGCGGGATTGATAACCAGGGCCGGTTTCCGGATGTCTTCGCAAACGCCGAAAATGGTTTCATCCCCCGGAGTTTTGTTTCGTTGCCGTCCACGGCACGAAACAGTCCCTGCTGGCAGGAAAGACGCGGCAACCCCGCAAGTGGTTCAGGCGCCGATCCAAAATATAGTTGCGGGAATTGTCCGATCGGCGGGAACCCGGCCGCTTGCGGGCCTGCCCGGGGCGCGGTAGAGGGGGAGCATGTCCCGCATTGCGCTGTATCCCGGCTCGTTCGACCCCGTCACCAACGGCCATCTCGACGTGGTCCGGCATGCCGTGAACCTGTGCGATCGGCTGATTGTCGCGATCGGGATCCATCCCGGCAAAAAGCCGATGTTTTCGATCGACGAGCGGCTCGAGATGGCGCAGCGCGTGTTCGCCCCGATTGCCGCCGCCGCCGGTTGCGCGCTGGCCTGCGCGACCTATGACAACCTGACCGTCACCGCGGCGCGGCAGAACAAGGCGACCCTCATGATCCGCGGCCTGCGCGACGGCACCGATCTCGACTACGAGATGCAGATTGCCGGCATGAACGAGACCATGGCGCCCGAGGTGCATACTGTGTTCGTGCCGGCCTCGGCCGCGGTCCGCCCGATCACCGCCACACTGGTACGCCAAATCGCATCCATGGGCGGCGATGTCTCGGCATTCGTGCCGCCGGCGGTCGCCGCCAGCCTCAAGGCCAAACTCGCCGGATAAACACCAGCCGGCCTTTCAACCGGAGTTTTCATGATTCGAGCTCTCGCCGTCATTGTCGCGCTGCTCTGCGCGGCGCCCGCGCTCGCCCAGCCCTTGCCCGCCAACCTGGACAAGCAGAATGCGATCGTCATCGACACCGCCAAGGGCCGCATCGTCATCAAGTTGCGGACTGACCTGGCGCCCAAACATGCCGAACGCCTCAAGCAGCTTGCGCGCGACGGCTTCTACAACAACGTGCCATTCCATCGGGTAATGGACGGCTTCATGGCGCAGACCGGGGACGGCCAGAATTTCAACGGCACCGGCGGATCGAAATATCCGAACCTGAAGCAGGAATTCTCCAATGTCCACTTCAAGCGCGGCATCGTCGGCATGGCGCGGCGCGGTGACAGCGTCGACAGCGCGAACTCGCAGTTCTTCATCATGTTCGCCGACGGCGCGAGCCTCGATGGCCAGTACACCGTGGTCGGCGAGGTGGTGTCCGGGATGGACGTGGTCGACAAGCTCAAGAAGGCAGCACCGGGTTCGGCTGGGGGCGCCGTCACCGATCCCGACAAGATGCTGAAGGCGCAGGTTGCCTCCGACATCAAGTGAGTCATGGCAGTGCGCCAGCACTCGCTTTGGTTGGCCGCAGCGCTGCTGGCGCTACCTTGGCTGGTCGCCCCGGCACCCGCCCAGCCGACGAAGGTGAACACCATCAAGGACGTGTTCGCGAGGCTGCGCACCTGCTGGAAGCCGCCACCGCCGGAGCGTGCCACCCAGAACATGGATATCACCGTGATCGTCAGTTTCAATCGCGGCGGCGATATCCTGGGCCACCCCAAGATCACCTATGAATTGTCCGAGGCGACGGACAATGACCGGATGCAATACCGCATCGCGGTCATGGACACGTTGCAACGCTGCACGCCGATGCCATTTACAGAGGGCATGGCGGGAGCCGTGGCCGGCCATCCATTCGCGGTCCGGTTCCGCACTCATACCCCTTCCCCCCAACCGACAGAGAAGAGAGCATGGCTGATACCGAAAACACTCTGATCCTCGAGACCACCCAGGGCCCCGTCACCATCGAAATGCGGCCGGACCTTGCTCCCGGGCACGTCGCGCGGATCAAGGAACTGGTGCGCGAAGGCTTCTATGACGGCATCGTGTTTCACCGCGTGATCGACGGCTTCATGGCGCAGACCGGGTGTCCGCAGGGCACCGGCACCGGCGGTTCCGGCAAGAAGCTCAAGGCCGAATTCAACAAGGAGCCGCATGTACGCGGCACCACCTCGATGGCGCGCGCCGCGAGCCCGGATTCCGCCGACAGCCAGTTCTTCATCTGCTTCGACGACGCCTCGTTCCTCAACAACCAGTACACGGTCTGGGGCAAGGTGACCGACGGGATGGACAATGTCGACAAGATCAAGCGCGGCGAGCCCGTGAAGAATCCGGACAAGATCGTCAAGGCGCACATGGCGGCCGACGCGGCCTGAGGCCGCAGCCGCCGTTCGCAGCTGGAACGCATCCCACCATGCGTACCGATCTGTTCGATTTCGAGCTCGATCCGGACCGCATCGCCCTGCGCCCGGCGAGCCCGCGCGATGCCGCCCGGATGCTGGTCGTGAAGCCCGGCGCGGCCTTGCGTGACGGCGTCGTCTCGGATCTCCCGCATTGGCTGCAGCGCGGCGATCAGCTGGTGGTGAACGATACGCGGGTGATCGCTGCACAGCTCAGCGGCCGCCGGCTCGGCCGGCCGACCGAGCCAAGGATTGATGCGACCCTGATCAAGCGTCTCGACGGCTCGCGATGGCGGGCGCTGGTGCGGCCCGCGAAGAAGCTGTCGCAAGGCGACGTCGTGCGCTTCGGCAACGAGGGCAGGGTATGTCTGCTCGGCCATCTCGACGCCGAGGTCGAGCACAAGGGCGAGGATGGCGAGATAACCCTGTCCTTCACTTTCCACGGACCGACCCTCGACCAGGCCATCGCCGATCTCGGCGCGCCGCCGCTGCCACCCTATATCGCATCGAAACGGGCGGCCGACGAGCGCGATGCCGCCGACTATCAGACCATGTTCGCCACCCAGGAGGGAGCGGTCGCCGCGCCGACCGCGGGCCTGCATTTTACGCCGGCGCTGGAGCAGGCGCTGCACGTCCACGGCGTGGCAATCCACCGGATTACGCTGCATGTCGGCGCCGGTACCTTTCTGCCGGTCAAGGCCGACGACACGACGAGCCATCGGATGCATGCCGAGTGGGGTACCATCGCGAGCGGGACCGCCGATGCGCTCAATGCGGCTCGTCAGAACGGTGCCCGGATCGTCGCCGTCGGCACCACCTCGCTGCGGCTTCTGGAAAGTGCGGCGGCGGAGGACGGCCGGATCGAGCCGTTCAGCGGAGAAACCGACATCTTCATCACGCCGGGTTACCGCTTCCGTGCCGTCGACTTGCTCCTGACCAATTTCCACCTGCCGCGTTCGACGCTGTTCATGCTGGTGTCGGCCTTCAGCGGCCTCGAGACCATGCAGACGGCCTATGCCCACGCGATCGCAAGCGGTTACCGGTTCTACTCCTATGGCGATGCCTGCCTGCTGTTTCGTGCTGAGGCGGCCAAATGACCATGGCCAATCATTTCGAACTGCTGGGCAGCGACGGCGGCGCCCGCATCGGCCGGCTGACCACACCGCACGGGCCGGTGCGGACCCCGGCTTTCATGCCGATCGGCACCGCCGGCGCCATGAAAGCCCTGCACTGGCGCGAGGTCCGCGACGCCGGCACCGACATGGTGCTGGGCAACACCTACCATTTGATGCTGCGGCCGGGCGCCGAACGGATTGCCGCGCTCGGTGGCCTGCAGGTCTTCACCGGCTGGCAAGGGCCGATGCTCACGGACTCCGGCGGTTTCCAGGTGATGTCCCTGGCGGCGCTGCGCGACGTGAGTGAACACGCCGTCACCTTCCGCTCGCACGTCGACGGCGCCAGGATTGAATTGTCGCCGGAGCGATCGATCGAGGTGCAGCGGCTGCTTGGCGCCGACATCGCGATGCAGATGGACGAGTGCGTCCGGTTGCCGGCAGAGCGCGGCGACATCGAACGCGCCATGCAGCTGTCGCTGCGCTGGGCGGAGCGCAGCAAGCGGGCGTTCGAGACGGCGCCGCCGGGCTACATGCTGTTCGGCATTGCCCAGGGCGGCGACGTGCCGGAACTGCGCCGGGCCAGCGCACACAGTCTGGTCGATCTCGGTTTTCACGGCTACGCGATCGGCGGCCTTGCGGTCGGCGAGCCGCAAGCGGTGATGCTGGCGATGGTCGATGAGGTCGCGGCGATCCTGCCACGCGATCGGCCGCGATATCTGATGGGGGTCGGCACCCCCGACGACCTGCTGCAGGCAGTGGCGGGCGGGGTCGACATGTTCGATTGCGTGTTGCCGACCCGCAATGGGCGCCACGGCATGGCATTCACCCGATTCGGCCAGATCAATCTGCGCAATGCCCGCCATGCCGACGATCCGCGGCCGCTCGACGAAGCGAGCGACTGGCCGTCGACGCGGCAGTACTCCCGTGCCTATCTGCATCATCTGGTGAAGACCGGCGAAACGCTGGGTGCGATGCTGCTGTCGGAAATCAACGTCGCCTACTATCAGCGCCTGATGCAGGACGTCCGCGATGCGGTCTCGCGCCGCAAATTTCAGACCTTCTGTGAAGACACGCGCGCCGGATGGGCGAAAGGCGACCTCGCGCCGCGCTGAAGGCGGCGATTGCAGCGGCAAACCAGTTGGGCACCTCCCGCCTGCGAGAGAAGGTGAATACTCGGCTTCAGTAGCGGACCGCAGGCTTGAGCGAGTGCTTGGTCACGAAGCCGTAACCGCAGGCGTCGCAAGTCCAGAGATAGCTGATGAAATCGTTGGAGAGGAAGGCGGAAGCTTCCGCGGCCACCATGGAATCCGAGCAAACCGGGCATGCCGGCAAATCACATCCACGCGGGTTTGGGTTAGACGCTACGGTCGACAGGACTTCAGCAACTGCTGGCATCGTGACCTCCTTGCGATCTGAACCTTGGCTTCTTACTCCACAGTTTATACACGGGCTTGTTTGACGAAGTCGCAACACAAATGCGTTGGTTTGGTGATCATTCGGTTCACACCGTCGAAGTTCGACGACATTTTGTGGTTCTTCACAGAAAAATTTATCTGATACGGGAGCAGGGGACGTGTCGCACTGCACCATCGTACAAACTGAGAGCGATATGGCGTGCCGGCCACCGACCGCTCGCGAAATCCGAGATTCGAATCTCTTCAAATATTGCGGCGAACGCAGTGATCCTTCAAGTAGGACAGCTCCCGCAAGTGGAGAGGCGCAAATCACGCGAGGGCCGCAGGTCGGCCGGCGGGCCGTCGCATTTTGCTCACGAAGCAAACTGTAGAATGGATGTCGTCCGCGGCTGGCCGGATGTACGCCAACGCGGGCCTGAGAAGCCCCGGAGAACAATCTCCGGGGCTTGCTCGCAATCCCACCACATTTCCTCAGCCTTGTCCTGTTCTCACACGCGATCCGCGCTTCGCGGACCGAACCGTTTGTCCCAGCAACTCACCTGAAGGAGTTGAGCCGTGCCGGATCAACCGCGACGCCCACGGACCCTGAATGATGCCCGCACCGAAGCGGAAGCAGCGTTCAAACGAACCACGACCAAGCCGCCCGAAGAGCTACCCAAGAGGACAGTGCTGCCCGGCGTGAGGGAGCAGGTCTCGCTGCGGATCGATCAAGACGTTCTCGAGTATTTCCAGCAGGACGGCCCGGGATGGCAGGATCGCATCAACGATGCCCTGCGCAAGGCTGCAGGGTTGTGATCGCGGCGCGCAGATTTCTGGGACCTAAGGTCGTCCACTATCCCATGCCGCACAAAATCACCGGAACAATCCGCCGACGACGCCGCCGATAAAGCGGCCGGGGCCGCTCAACGGGCCGCCGCCGTGATGGCGGCGCCCGCCGCCGCGGTGATGGCGCGTCGGCTTGTCGTCGGAATCCGTGTTGGCGCCGGAGTCGGTGGTGGTGATGATTTCGGCGAGCAGCGCCTTGTGCTGCAGCGTGTTGAGGAATCCCGTCGCGGGATAACCGCGCGCCTCCTGCCAGCGCGTGATGACGGCGCGGGTCGTCGGATCGAACTTGCCGGTCACCTTGGTGTCGAACCCGAGCCGGGTCAGTCGACGCTGCACGTCACGCCGTTGGGTCCGGCTGAGACCGATCTGTTCCTCGGTGGCCTCGGTTGCGTCCGCCGTGAAGGTTGCCGGATCGGGCCCGCCCGACAGGTTGCGCGTGGTCGCTGACGGCCCGGTTTCCAGCGCGGCAAGGCGGGCCAGCGCCAGCGACTTGAAATGCCCTGCGGGAAAATGGTCGAGATAGGCGTTGAGCCGTGCCGGCGTGTTGGTTTGCCGGATCGATCGCCAGAATTGGAGCTCGACATCGGAGGCGCCGCCGGTCGAAACCGCCGCCGCGTCCGAAGCTCGCGCCGTGGCATTGGCTGCCGGCACCGGGTTGAGATAGACCGCGCCGGTCAGATTGGTCTGGTCCCAGGGCAGTTGACGCTGATTGGTTTCCCGGTCGACCTCGGCCCGAACCTCGTTCATCGCCTGCCGGATCTCCACACCCGGCCGGGTGATATTATCGACAAGGGCGCGGGTAAACGGGCTGTTGACGCCCTTCTGACCGTCGAGCGCGGTCCGCCCCAGGCCGGTGGCGTAGGCGATCAGCGTACCCGTTCCCGGTTCCATCCTGGCGAGACCTGACTGGACGCCGTCGCTGCGGGTCGCGGAGCCCGGACTGGCCGCTGTCACAAACGGGTTGTCTCGGCAGGCATCGAGGAAGACCAGCTTGACCTTGGCGTCGCGCATGGTCTGGTCGAGCATGTGCCTGACATTGATGCCGGCGCCGCGCTTGACGTCCGTGTCGGACTTGATGTCGGCATCCACCGGCAGCAGGAAATTGGTGTCGCCGGCGCCCAGGCCGTGGCCGGCATAGAAAAGAACGGCGATATCGGCTCCCCGCGCTTTGCGGGCGAACTCCAGGGACAAGCCGGTCATCTCGTCGCGAGTCAGGTTGGTTCCCTCGACGACGTCGAAACCGACATCGCGCAGCACGCCCGCCATAGCCTCGGCATCGACCGGCGGATTGGCAAGCCGGGATATGGTGCGATAGGCGCCGTTGCCGATGACGAGAGCGACGCGCTTGTCGGCCTTGGCGACGTCGGCGCCGAACAGCAGGCAGACCAGCGAGAGCAAAAGGGTGAAACGACGCATGAGATCCCCCGGGCCGGCTCGTGGATTTCTATGCTAGGCCTGCAACGAGGTTACACGAAATTCCGCGCGCGACGTCAGAAATGTCACCCCATGGGTCACTCTGCCGCCCTCGGTCACAGTCCTCGGATGTTTCCCGGAACACACGCCGTCGTTCAGAACGAAGATCGAGCGTCCTGATCAGGTAGTCGCGCGCGCGGCGACATCGGTCGTGGTTTTGAGGTTGAGCAGATTGCCGGTCAGGATCAGGATCGCGCCGAGCACGGTGAGAGCATCCAGCCGCTCCGAATAGATCAGCCAGCCCAGCGTCGCGGTGAGCGGCACCCGGAGGAAGTCCATCGGCACGACGATGGTCGCGTCGGCATGCAGCATCGCTCGCGCCATGCAATAGTGGGAAAATGTTCCACAAAACGCGATCACGACCGTCCAGCCCCACGCGCCGGCCGAAGGCCATCGCCAGAAATAGAGCGCAGGGAAAAATCCGGCGGCCGACTGGATGACCAGCATCCAGAAGATTATCGCCAGGGTCTTCTCGGTACGGGTCAACGACTTCATCATGGTTACCGAGATACCGAATCCGACGGCTGCCGCGAGCGCAATGAGCTGGCCGGGATTGATCTCGCCCGTGGCGGGACGAACGATCACGACCACGCCGACAATACCGAGCAGGACGGCTGCGATCTTCCACACCGTCATGCGTTCGCCGAGGAAGCTCGCCGCCAGTATGGCGGTCCAGATCGGCATGGTGAACTCGATCGAGACGACCTGCCCGAGCGGGATGAGCGTCAGTGCGAAAAACCAGCCGAGCTGGGCTCCATAGTGAACAAGGTTGCGTCCGATATGCTGCAGCGGACGCGAGGTCTTCATCGCGGCGAAACCTCCGTTGCGCCGGATCAACGGATAAAGCATCAGGAAGCCCAGCAGCGAGCGCAACTCCATCAGCTGGAAGACGTTCAGTTCGCGCATCGCCTCGCGACCGGCGACCGCTACGATCAGCATCAGGCTCAGCCAACCGGCCATCCATGATGCGGCCCTTGGCTTGGAAGGTGTGCGGTCCATCCGGGAAATTACCGTGCATGCCGCGGCAGGCGCGGCGGTAGGTTGGCAGGTTGCGGGTATCGGCGACGGCCTTCGGATTTGCAACGCGCAAATTTGCCGATGTGCTGCGCGCAGCCGGGTTCAGGCCGGCGCCAAAACGCGGTAGGATCGGCGTCGAAACTGGATTTGGGAGGATCTTCCATGCGCGTCTTGCAACCGGCGGAATGGAGCAGGCCCCGCGGCTTTTCTCACGGTGTCGCGCTCGATGGTCCCGGCCGGTGGATCGTGCTCGCCGGGCAGACCGGAGGCGATGGGAAAGGAGAGTATGCCCCCGATATGGCCGCGCAGGTGGGGATGGCGCTCCGTCGCATTGTCAAGCTGCTGGCGGAGGCTGGCGCCACTCCCGAACACATCGTTCGGTTGACCTGGTACCTGACCAGCCGAAGCGAATATGAAGCCGCGGGGGCCGGCATTGGGGCGGCCTGGCGCGAGACGTTGGGACGGAATTTCCCGCCCTCGACGCTGCTTTACATCGACGGGCTGGCCGATCTCCGCGCCAAGGTCGAAATCGGGGTGACGGCGTTCGTCCCGGCTATCCCTGATTGAGCCGGATAGGGGGATGGGATAGCGTCAGGAACGGGTCAATGAGATCGTGGCGCCCCGGAACCCGCTATCAGACTTGATCACCACCGATTGCCGATTGCCTCGCGTGGTCAGCGCAATGCTTGCGGTAAATCCGGGTGCACTGGCGACGACTTGGAAATTGCCGTTGCTGCCGCGTCCTTCAACGCTGCCGTTGACGCCCCGGCTGCTCTCGCTCCAGGTTCCGGACAGCGATCCGTGCTCGGCGACGACATTGGTCTTGAGGTCGAATTTGTAGCTGTCGCTGGCGCAGACCAGGGTCTGATTGAGGCCGGCGCCGTTGTCGCCGACCGCGTAGGAGGCGCGGCAGCGAATGCGCTCGGACGAGCCATCGTCCAGCGTGACCGTTCCGTTCCCGGACCAGTATCCCGCCAGGCCGGCAAAGACGCCCGATTGCGCATGGCTGAGCGGGGCATAGCCCGCGACAGCGACCAGAGCGACGGCCGCGAAGAACAGGCGCCGGATCACCGCAGGGATAGCGGGCGCCCAGCTCCTACTGCCGGGATGCTTCCCATCGACCGCTGCACGGTACGCCCGCTGAAGCCCCATTCCATTTTCCCGATCCGGCATTGCCGTTGAGTTGGCCGTTTGCATATGCACCATGGATTGAGACACGCACAAGGCCTTCGCGTCCAACGCTGCCAGAAACATCCGCCCCCGCTGCAGAAACCTTTCCATCGGTGACCGTAAGGACGGAGCTGGTCGAAGGCTCACAACTGCCGGACTTGGTCACGACAGTGACATGCCACAGGCCGTCATACGGGGTTTGAGCCATTGCCGGCGCGGCAACGAGGCCGGCCGCGATGATCAGTGCGGAACCGAACAACGCGGTTTTGAGGCGGTCTAGGCGCATGAATCATGTTTCCCGATGTCTGTGATGGAATGGCTTATTCAGGCAGAATGTGTCCAAAATTTGCTGCGTTGCACGACGGGAAATTGTTTCATTTTTTCAATTACATAAGATTGAGCTGGGATCCAGAAAACCGGCGACATGCCGGCTTGGCCGCTAGTGCGACAGGCTGGGCGCCTTGGTGGCGAATTGCTCGTCCTGGGGCTTGGCCGGCAGACCATGGTGGGCCTTGGCATGATCGATCACCTCGGCGAGCAGCCTCTGGCCCATTGGAGCCAGCGCGCGTTCCCACAATTCGCGCGCCGTTTCGCCCTTCCTGACAAAGCACCAATCCTGTGCCGCGATGGCACCGGCGTCCATTCGATCGGCCAGGTGATAGACCGTGCCACCGGCGATGGGGTCGCCTTCGCGGATGGTCCACTCGATCGCCGCGATGCCGCGGTGTCTCGGCAGCAGCGAGGGGTGATAGCCGATGCCGCCGAGTTTGGCGGCTGCGAGGGCGTCATGGCTGATGCGGGCATGGCTGTGCGCCGTGACGATCAGGTCAGTCTCGGGGGCGATCTCCCGGGCTACCACCAGTTTCGGGTCGGCTTGCACCGCCACCTCGATCCCGGCCTTGCGGGCTGCCGCGGCGAGGCGGTCATCCGCGTCGGCGACAACCACCCGGACGATGTCGACGCCATGCTGGCGCAGCATGGCGAATGTCGTCACGCCGAAATGGCGGGAGCCGACGAGGGTAATCCGCATGATGGCCCTTCCGTTCGCATTGGGGGTGCCGAAGTGTGACGGCTGGCTAAGGTTTCATCAATGCCATAGATGACTTCGGGGCGGGAAGTTGTCGTCACTTCGGCCCGCTGCGATCCACATGTTTCGAGAAGATCGGGCCAGTGCCGGCCTCGGTCTCAGGCTCGACTGCCGGACGGCTGCTATTGTAGTAGCCTACAATCAAGGGCAATGTGCCACGCGGGAGTTGTCGGGACCGCAGGCCGGTCCGACCGTCTTGCGACGTGCCGTTACGCCACGCGCCCGTCCGGCGCCACCTTGCCGGCCCAGGACCAAGGACACCGTGATGACGTTGAAATGGATAGCATTCCTGTTTTGCGCCTTGGCACTCGGAGGCTGCTGCGCATCGGGAAGCGGCTGCTATGCTCCGGCTGCAACGGCATCGCCGGTCGCCTGGGACGGCCTCGGGCCCACGCAGGAACTCGGGTCGCTTCCGGAAGAGGAGACTGGGGTCGTCGCGGACGCAGCCAGCGTCGGCGCAGAGCGTACCAGGAAGCCCGCGAAAAAGGTCGTCGTGGCGAGAGGTGGGTCTGCTCCGGTATCGGACGTCCAACCGCACTCGAATGAATGGTGGGCACGGAAGGAGGCGGAGGATCGCAACGCCGACAAGGCATTGACCAGAAAGCTGATCATCTGCCAGGGCTGTTCCTCGAACCCGCCAGGGACCGACGACAGGGCGACCGGAAGCGTTCCGCACTGACGGGTCCGGACCGCTCCCGCTTTCAAGTTTCGCGCGCGATCGCGAGAAATCTCCGGGCTTCGGCAACGAGAGCGAGGAGCAAAGCCGTCAGGGCGGCCCCAATCACGAACAGGATCCGCTCGTCGCCGGCATCGGGTGGCGCCTGCAGGGTCGACCCGAGCGTGGCCGCGGCAGATCCGATCAACAAAGCCGGCCTTGCAGGGCTCAGAAGCCTGCGGGCGCGTGGCTCTTCGGGTTCGCCGCGCGTTTTCGCCGCGGGACGGCGCGCGGAATACCACTTCCAATTCTCATTCCGGAATTATCTGCAATCTGCAGGCGAGAGCGAAGCGATCCGAATATCCTTTTTTCCAGCTTGACCGCGACGGAATTGAAACGAGCACGGTTCGTTAAATTTATGATGCTTGTATTGAAAGGCCGCACCGCCGCGCGGCCGAACAGCCGGGTGCCGCCTTTTCACCTACCCCAGAGTGCGAGCGCTCGGCTGTTTGTCATACTGCGTTGTTGGCTTACTACCTAATTGGCGGCACCGACAACCCCCCTTGAGAGCGTGGGCACCCGGCACGTTCGCGAGCCGCCGGGCGCGACCTGGAATTCTGTCAGCTTGCGCCATGGCGCCGAACCCATCTCAACTCAGTCGGAAATGCGATCTTCGCCCAGCAGCCAGGCGTGGACGACCTGCCATTTGTCTCGGCCCCGCGAAGAGAATTTCAGCAGCCTGGAATGCATATCCTGCAGTTCGTAGAAGAATTTGAGCGAGTCCCTGCCGGTCGCCTTGTCGCCCCTGATCGGTTGCCGCTTGATCCAGCTGTCCCACTCTTAAATCAACAGGCGTTTTGCCTCTTTTTGTTTCATCATACGCCGCACGCCCTCTGTTTGAGGCGGCGGCAGAGTTCGGGGCAAAAGATTACAGAACAGTTTTTCGTTGCGGTGAAAGTCGGCGGTAAACCGGAATGCGAAGACGCACTGCGCAAACAACGAGATACGCGCAAAACAAAAAGATCGCCCGAAGGCGATCTTTCTGCAGCGCTGACGGAGTCAGGCTACGCGCCGATACCGCCGATCTGATACCGCACCACCATGGCGCAGTTCATCTACGCAGCACTTGCGCGCTCTGTGAAGCAAAAAAGCGGTTCACACCGCGAGGAAGATGGGGAGCGTTGCGCCAATGACACGAAAAAGCCGCACGATGGCGCTTGCGCACTCTGCAAACCCCGACGCAGCGGCAAATTGGCCAAACAGTTGCCATATCGAAGGCCGCTGATGAGCGCAGCGCGGTGCCCGGAATCATTTGTGGCGTCGAGGGAGATGGCGACCCAGTCTCAGATCTATTCGGTGTGAGGGCAAATGGCCAAGAAGGGAATTACCGGCCACGATGAATGGGTGATCACCGAGGCCCTGGCGACCGCGCTGGTTGCGCTGGAACAGTTGCCGCCCGTTCACCAACCTCGCGCCCATATGGAGGACGTCCGCAAACTGCTCGCCGCTGGCTGCCAGCCTGGAAGCGTCAACCTTCATCTCGCCCAGGCAAAGTGCAGGCTGTTTCCGGGCTCCGACCCGCTGGCGATCTATCGTGAGTACGGTTTGGAGGACAACCAAGGCTAAGCTCGCGTCCCCTGGACGCTCTGCACAGATCGCAAACTACGCGGCGTCGCAATCAGCTGAACGCGAAAGCCACCAGTCCGGAACACAGCAGCACAACGCCGGCGACTGTCACAGCAAGGAAGCTGTTGGAAGCGAATTCTTCACGCATGGTACACCACTCACCGCTTGGGATTACTGGTCACCGCTTTGGATATCGCCCGCACAGGGAACGACACGCCGTCGTGCACAGTCAAAGGATTTCCGCCCGTGCGGCCGTTTTGGTCCGGGTTGATGATTTCGGGCAACACCGGCGCCCCGTGGGTGTAGATAGCTTCTTCCCCTGTCGAACCCGGCCTGCGGCGAAGTTCACGAGAAAGATAATATAAAACAATTGGTTGAAGCCATATATCGATCCATCCCGCGGCGTGCGGGCGGCCGTCGCCCCGCTCCGCACGGCTGGCCTTGAGTTCACTTTTGTACATTTAACTGGAACGAAATCGTCGATGCCGAGATATCTCAGCGCAGGCGGCGGGGATAGTTTTGGACAATCTACCCATCATTCTGGTCGTGGACGACGACCCGTTAGTACAGCGGATTGTCGCCGAAAGCCTCGGCGACGGTGGATTCGAAACGGTCATTGCGGCGTCGGGCGATGAGGCGGTCGAGCTGCTCGACACGGCCGATGGCAAATACCGGGCGCTGGTAACGGATATCAATCTGGGGCGCGGTCAAATGCAGGGCTGGGACGTTGCCCGTCGCGCCCGCGAGATCGATCCCGGATTTCCGATTGTCTATATGAGCGGAGAAAGCGGCGAAGACTGGTCGTCCCGGGGCGTTCCCGACAGCATCATGCTCGCCAAACCCTTTGCGCCGGCGCAGCTGGTGACCGCCGTCTCGCAGGTTCTCAACAAGGCCCGGCCTGCCACCTGAATCCGGTTGCTGACCAAGCCGGCTGCATGCCGCAAAGGAAGCCCCGCCCCCTGAGTGGGGCGGGGCAAGTTGTCATTGGTAGATCGTGGCTCTGCAGAGAGCCCGCGGGGCCATCATCGCATGTCGCGAGGGAACAGTGTCGGGAACGATTGCCATTTCGTGCTGGAGTATTTCCCGGTCCCTGCCGCCGGTTGCATCGCATCATTGTGAATGCGACGGGATGGGCGGGCGCGCCGGCATTCACTACCTGATGCGGCAGTCAGAAAGCATCGAGACATGCAACAGCGCAGCCCACTCGTTCCTCTCATCATCGCCCTGATCATCGCCGTGGTGGGGCAGGGCATTGTCCTGTTCGGTGACATTGGCCCGGGCAGCCAGCCGCATGGCAGCGGGATGATCACCTCGGCGGCGGTGACAAGGGCAGGCGCGGTCGAGACACCGGCAGCGCCGTGAGGCCTGCGCGACGGGAAGTCTGAAACCGGCGAAGGCTTGGCTTCGTATTTTGGCGCGCGAGCGGTTTACATGAAGACCAGCGGGCCGTTTGCCGGCGGCCTCGCCTTGCATCGCCTGCACGGCGAGGCCGTTTGATCGCCTCAATGCCCGCCAGGGTCTTGGCACCCAATCGGGGTACCGCAGGCGATCATCATCGAAAAAAACCTAGTCTCGGGCGCTACGCAGCGCGTCCGCCAGCTTGTCTTTCTGCGTCTCCCATCGGGCCTCCTCCGCCTGGGCGCGCTTTTCCAGCGCGGCATGCTCGCTTTCGATCGCCGCTGCGCGCCGCTCATGTTCCCGCCTGGCTCGATCGAGTGCGGCCTCCGCCTGCGCAATCGCGTGCCGCCGCCGCTCGCGCAGCTTTGCTGCTGCAGCTTCCTCCTTTTGGCTCTCGCCCTCGCGCCGCCGTTGCTCCCGATCAAAGGCACGCGCCGACTCGCGGGTTGATTTGTCGTCGCTCTTGCGCGGCGGTGGATTGCCAGATCGGGCGCCGGATTTCCTGGCTCGGGACGCAGACCCGTCACCCGAAAGATGGGTGGGAAGATCGGCATGTTCACGGAAGGGTCCGCCGGATCCGATCGGGCGCTTCAGGATGGCGCCCGGTTTCGCCATGGTGGCGGCGACTACTTCCGGGTCGTCGACTTCCTTTGCCATGCCCTGATGGAAAAGGTTGCTGCGCGATCCCCAGGCTTCAAGGGCTGCCTTCATCGACGGGGCGGCGATGGCGAGATCGAAGAAGCCCAGGGATGTCAGATAGGTCTTGAGTTTCCTCGCCATGACCCCGCGTCAGTACCGGTAGTTCTGGGGCCTGTTCTGGAACTGGAGGGGCACGGCCCCGTTCGGATAGCAGCGGCCATCCCGTATATCGAGGTCCGCGCCCGGACCGCACCGCACCGGATAGCGCCGGCCGTAGTAGCCCCGTCGTGCGGCCTGCTCGCGGGGCGGGAGATAGCCGTTCGGATAGCACAGGCCGTCGCGCGCACTGAGGTCCCACCCAATCCCACACGGCGGCGGATGTGCGGGAACACCGTACTGTACGCGCTCAAAGGGGGGCAGTGCTGATCGCGGCGAAGACGTACTTCCGGCGATCTGGGCAGCCAACGCCAATCCGACAAAGCTTACGATCATGGGGGCCTCCGGGCGGGTCGAAGAATTTGTGGATGTTCAACCGCAAGACAACAGCCGAAAGTCACATTTGGTTCACGCTAGGAACCAGTCGATGAGACCCCTCACACCGACAGCCGTTCTGGTCACCTGACCACGATGCCGGTGGTCGCCAGCTGCTTGATCGCAGCCTTCTGTTGGGCCGCGGTCATGCCGGCCGGCCAGGTCAGATCGGAAGAATTCACCTCGGCGTGACCTATCAGAACCTCCGCCCGGTCCGTCGGCGATGCGTCGGTGGTGACAGGGTAGATGACGATGCCGGCGGCGATCTGCGAGCCGTCGGTTGCTTTCAATTGTAGCAGGGTCACTTCCTCGGTGCCGTCCTCGCGGCGCACCTTGCCGACCACATGGCCGGCTACCAGCGCCTGGTTCGGCGCCACGGCGATCCTATCCCGAGAGAACCCACCGGAGCCTTCGTAAAGAATGAAGGATCTCGAGTGGCGGCTTCCGATGGCGGCGTTGGAGGTCATAGGACGTTCTCTGATGAAATAGCGTTACATCAAGCCCGTTGACGGCTGCCGCGTCAATGGATCATCGCGATCAAACGGGCAACGGCGGACAGAATATCGGAGGCCTAATGGGTCGGCGCCGCCAACATCGTCCAGATCATCCAGCCTGCGCCAAGAACCATGAAGGCCGCGACCGCGACCAGGACGGCCATCCGCGCGTAGTCCCATGGAACGCGACCGCCAACCACCGACGTCGGCAGGTTGCCGGTCTCCACTGTATTTCGACCGGTGCTGCGCCCGTCAGCCGGCCAGTCCCATTCAGAATCCGGCATCTTCATTGCCTGCTTTGGTAAACCGCAAATTTCCATCGCAAGCTGCGAATTCAGCCGCTGCGACAACCGACAAATACCATGGCGCTGCGTTATCTTCACCCGCGAACTTGGCGCCCGGGGAACCGTCTAGGTACTGCGGGGCTGGGCGGGCAGCCGGCCGACCAGGCGCTTACCATTCCATAGTTCGATCTCCTGGTCACCCGTCAGCTGCTTTGCCCATGCGATGGCGTCGGCATCATTGTCGCAGACGAAGGAGCGAAAACTGGCGAAATGGCCATCACTCCCGATGAGATAGGCGCGGTATTCGGCCTCTGCCTTCGACATGAATGCTCTCGTTCGGGATCCGGAGCGAGCACGATCGAATTCTCTCAGCGTCACCGCGATGGCTGAGCGGTGATGCGACAAGTATACGCCGCCAAACAAGCATCTCATATGAACTTTTATTTCGCTCGGTTGCATTTTGGGAAAAGCTGGCAAGATCAGGCGACCCGCATGGCGCCTGAACGGACCAATAGCGCACCGGTCAGACAAGCCACCTTGATAAGATGCAGTATTTATGCATCAATATGCTACATGCCGCTGCGCTTGGCGGCTTGCCCTGAATAGCTCCGCTTCGACCAACGGGGAGTTCAGCCGGGTCGCGCGCCATCGCCGCGCGAAGGGATACCTTCCGGAAACTTCCGCCCCGCTGAGGATGATCCCCCTCAGGCGGGGCGCTTCTTATTTCTTGACCGCGCCGTCCTTCTGCTCGGCAGCGAAATCGGGGGAAGCGGCCGATCTACCGCTACCATCTGAGAACCGCAGCGATGACTACGATCGCCAGGCAAAGCGCCCCGAACACGACGAAAATCTTCCTGTCGCGATGATTCCAGTTCATGGTTGCGGCTGACACCCCCGCCGAGCTGCGGACTTTCCGATCGGGTCAGACTTACAGGAGATTCCTTACAGTCACCTGTCATCGAAGGTCGGATGTCGGCTTGCGGCAGGGGAGGCATTCCGCGTGCCCGGCGCGCCGAAAGGCCGCTGGATTGACTACCGCAGACGCAGCAGAGGCGGCATGGGCGTTACACCATGCCGCCTCTGGTGGGACTGTCCCGCTCCTCGCAGAATTCCGTCGCCGCCGAGACAAGTTCAAGCTGTGCGAAATGTTCCGGCGATCGGGCAGAGCGCGGCAGATGCCGCGCTTGCATTCGATCAGAGCAATTCGGCTCGCACCCGGACAACGCCGCGATCCGTCATACCCAGGCTGCGGGCGGCGGCTTGCGAAAGGTCGAGTACGCGGTCCGGAGTCCTCGGTCCGCGGTCGGTGATGGTGACGGTCACTGACTTCTGGGTCGCAACGTCGGTGACGCGAACCTTGGTACCGAACGGCAGGCTACGGTGCGCGGCCGTGAACGAATTGCGGTCGAAAGGCGAACCGCTAGCTGTTTTCCCAGTCCGGTAGGAATAGTAGGACGCCTTGCCGGTGAAGCTGCGCTTGATGGAGCCGGTTGCGGAGTGGTCATCGTCATCCGCCGAGTTGGCACCGGGAGGCGCGGGCGTTTGGATTGCTTCCGATGGTGCCACCTGCGGCCCCGGTCCAATCTCTCTGCCGGGTTCGGCTGCATGGGCCTTCGGAATGATGGACCATCGGTCGTCGAAGCCTTGCGCAGCAACGGGGTTCACATACAAGCTCGTAGATACGCACACGATCGCAATCGCAATGCCTGAAGCAACACGCATAACTGCCTCACAAATCAGAACCCACCAATGCGGATCAACGATCCAGCCATCCGTAAGTTCCGCGCGCGGCGGCTGCGGGACCCTTCAAAAATAGAGAAAACCCGGTCCGAGATCGATGCCGCTGCACAGCAAGAACAAGGAGATCGCCAAGCCCGCTCCGCAAAAAATCGCGATCTTGATCAGGGTGTCATCGACCAGCAGGCCGGTAGTCGGGAGAAAGATGCGGGAGAAAGCCTTGGCAATGGTGGTCATGTGCAACCGTCCGATGTTGTAGCCCCAAAGCATAGTCGCGCTCCGGACGATGCGGGTTCGGGTGCAGACTGCCATTTTGTCGAGGCTCGATCGGGAAGCCGGATTATCGCGGGGAATGAATGCCGGCATTCGCGAACTTCGGGCGCTCGAAGCGTCGATCGAGCAGGGGGCAGCACCGGATCGGTTCTTCAGTTGTCCCGAAAGAGATGCAAGGCTATGTTCCATCGTGACGTACCGCCAGCAGGACTCGACAATGCGACCGTTCCTTGCGACTGTCTTCGTGATCGCGCTCTACCTCTCCGTTCCGGGCGCGGCGCGCGCCCAGGAATATCCGTGGTGCGTGGGGACAGCCGACGACCGCACCGACTGCAGCTTTTCCACCTACGCGCAATGTATGGCGACCGCATCCGGCATCGGTGGTTGCTTCCAGAATCCCCGCGCCTCGTTGAGTGAAGGGACGACGCGCTCACCATCGTCGACTCGTCGCCGCTAGCACCGACGCGATCCGGCCGTTGCTGATGATCGCTTTGCGGGACCTGGCACGCCGTTGCGCCAGCGACTTCGTGGGCGGTCGAGCCGCAAACGATGTGCCACACGTTTTAGATTAACCGAAGGTTGTACACAACCCTGACGTGTGTACGTTGACCCCGTTCGCGGGGACTCAGCGTGGGAATTGCAACGGTTCGGTTTTGGCTTTTCTCCCTGCTGGTTTCATCGGGATCGATCCTGGTCTTGGCTCACGGGTTGGCAGGTCTCGGATCGCATTTCACCGCCATATTCCTGATTGCCTCGATCGCAGGATTGGCCTTCCTGGGAGGGCGTAGCGAGTTCGATCTGGGTTACGCCGACGTCCTCTTTGTCGGGCTGATCGCGACCATGCTTGTCTCGTTCGCACGCAACGGCATCGTAACCGATGCCAGGGAAGTGTCCCTTCTTGTTCTGACGCTTGCGGCATTCCCGGCGGTTCGGATGGCACCACGATATCGTGCCGTGACGTTCATGCGCATGACGGGCGCGATCGTCATCGTCGGCGCCCTCGTTACCGCGATCGCGCTGACGCAACAATGGAACAGTGCGGGAAAGCCGTTCGTGTTCGGTCGGTTCGATGCCGCGCCGGCGCAGTTCCTCAATTCGTTGAGTTTCCTGGTGCTGGCTTTGGCCTGCTCACCGTTGAGCGGGCGTCGAATGCCCATGGCCGCGGTAGCGATCGGGCTCGCTTGCGCCATCTGCGCTGCGGCACAGGTACGCTATAGCTTCCTGGCGCTGGTGGCGGCACTTCTGGTCGTCAGGGCGATTGGCGAGCCGGCGCAACGCAAGGCTATCGTCATGTTGCTGGCGAGCGTCATCCTCGGATGTGCGATCGGACTGTCGGTTCGGCCCTTGGTCTCTGGCGCCTCACTGTTCCAGATCGCCGCGCTGTTTCGCCTCCAAATCACGACGGCGCTGGACTGCTCGTGGGTTGACATGAACAATTCGCTGTCGATCCGACGCGCGCTTCTGCAAAACGCCCTGGTGGCCATCCCACATGCCGGCCTCAGCGGCTTCGGCCTCGACGGATTCATGAAGCTGAGCTGCATTGCGGAAACAGAAGTTCACAACAGCTTTCTGCAGGCTTTCGTCGAATTCGGCTGGCTTGGCGGAGCATTGCTCGTTCTCTTGGTGATCTCGAGCGTTCTTTTGCTCATGCCGATCGCCAGGTTCGATCACGAGGTTCGCTTCGTGCTCTCGAGCCTGGTCTTCGTCGCGCTGCAATCGATGGTGTATGGACGATTGAGCCGCGACATCCTGCTGTTCCTGTTCCTGGGCTACGCGGCCGGCCTGCATCGGCGGCTCAGGAAAACCGCGGAGCTCGACGAAGGCGAACTGTATCACCTCAGACCGCTCTGAATTCACCGGTCTATCCGTGCTGACCCAGCTGCCTGAAGCAGGACGGCGGCGCTTGCCGAGGCCTTTCGCGCGGCACGGAGCCTCGATGCCGTCTATTCGACGATCCAGTCGGCACTGGCGGCAAGCGGTTCGGGCACGGACAGGCCGAGATGGGAAGCCGCTGCAAGGTTCACCGAGAGCTCGAATTTCGAAGTCTGGTAGAATGGAATGTTGCCCGGGGCCGCGCCCTTGAAAATCTGATCAACATCGCTCGCGCACCGCTTGTTCAGATCCGTCAGGTCGAACGAATAAGCGAGCAGGCCGCCGTCCTCGACATATTCGCGGAAGGCTCCGATCGATGGAAGATTCGCTTCGGCTGCGAGCCGGGCGATCAAACGGCCGTTGCGGAAGGTCTCGGGTGAGTCGACCACCATCAGCCCATTGGCCCCCTGGCTTGCAAGGCTGTCGATGGCGCGCTTGTAGTCGGCTTCCTTTGCGCCGAACTCCAACAGCGCGACGGCGATCGGCAAGCCTACCCGTTCGGCATTGTCCCGGATCGCCGGACCGGCGACACCATTGAGCTGGATGCGGAGAAAGAGACAGCCGAGTTTCGACAAAGCGGGATAAATCTCTCGCAACAGCTCCATGCGTTTGCCGTGGATCGAGGGGCCGGTGTCGATACTTGCGCCGGTGAAATTCCGGCCGGGATGCGATAGACTATCCGCAATTCCCAGGGCGATGGGATCGCCAGTCAGCGCCACGATGGGAATGCTTGTGGTGAGCTGTTTGAATAGCGCGGCGGCGGGGCCGATCGCGTAGACGAGGTCTGGCTTGCCTCGTAAGACTTCCGCGGCCAGGGCCTCGGGTCCGGACGTGTTCTGCTCCCTTCCGTAAGGTTCGATGGTGAGGTCCTGATTTGCGACATAGCCCAGTCGTCGAAGCTCGTCGAAAAACGCCCGGAAGTATCTCTGGTCGCTTGTGGGCCGAAGAACAGCATTCGCCTCCGACGGGTCGTAAAGGGCGAGTCGCTTCGGAGCGTGCTGAGAATGCGAAGCGCGCGGCACCGCAGCGACCAGGCCGGCCACCACCGTCATGAAGTCGCGGCGTTTCAACAGCATCTCTTAGTCGGTCCCGAAAGAGACGAGCGCAGGAGTTCCAATGTAACACGGGAGGTAAGACTTGATAAGCCAGGCCTCGTCCCGACCGGTCGCGGGATGGTTGGCGACTTGAGGGCCGACGCGATAACCCTGCCTTAAACATCCCCTGGTAGGTTACGACCATTCTGGGGTGGATGTGCGTAAAATGGGCCGCCGCTGTCTCAACCCAGCGGCGGCCTTACCCTGTCCGCGATGGTCTCGGCAGCTCCTGCCAGCGGGCAGGCACGACGCGCCCGACTATGCGCCGATCAAGGCGGCGCCATGGCCCGACTGGAGGGGAGGCCGGCGGAATCCGTGCGCCGTGGCGAGTGCCATTGCGGTCCTCCTTCTCGCTTTCATCGATGTCCCTGCGGTGACATAGTCACATGCCGACTCGAGGGAGCATCCACATGAGGATTATCTTTGCCGCAGCAATGATCGTATTACTGAGCGGGCCGGCCCTGGCGCAGTTCTCCTCGACAGGGGACCACATGCAGCAGGCCGGAGAGGCCGATAAGGACAAGACCCATTCCGAGATGCAGAACGAAAGGGATGCCAAGCGGGCCTATGAGAGGTCACTTCGCAACATTCCCGACAAGACGGCTGCGGACCCGTGGGGGACCATGCGCAACGACGCTGCACCCAAGGCAGTCGTCAAGGCCGGACACGCGAAGCCGCGGAACTAGCGCAAGGTCCCTTCACGATGCGCCGCGCGCACGCTGTCTGCCGACCGGCTTCCTCAGGGTAGAGCGCTTGGATCTTTGACGGCCACGGCATTTCCGCCGCGATCCCTGCTGCAGGGCCTTGACGACATCAGTGGTTACCTGGCCCACCGTGCTCTCTGATCGAAGCTGCAACAAAGCGTGCTCATCTGAAACTCACGGCCTTGCTCGTGCGATCGGTTCCCGAGTCCTTGCTATCTTGCGGCCGAAAGTGAACGGGATATACTTTCTCCGTTGCAACACATGGAGTGAATAATGAGGACATTGATTTTATGTAGTGCTTTGATGGCTATTTTGACAGCGACGGCCCAGGCTGGACCGAGCGAGCAGTGTGCCGCTTCCACCGGTGCCAAAAGCGGCAGCGCGTTCAACACCTGCATGGCCGCAGCCGCGAAGACCGCCAAGAAAAGCAACAGCGGCAGTTACGGGTCAGGATCGGGCCGCCGTGGTGCCTGCAGGATGTCCGGCACCTGCTGAGCGGTTCATTGCGTCATGGTTCTATTTGCCCGGCTCCTTCGAAGAGCCGGGTTTTTTTCTGCCATCACTTCAAGATGTGCTCGACGCTGTCTCGCGGTTCGAGATCGGCGCGGGGCCTCGTCGCGTGCAGGCCTCGCATTTGGCGATTCCCGTTGCAACCTTTCTGCTTAAGTTACATTGTGCACATATCACCGGCTTCGGCTTTGCCCGTAGGCGTCGGTGACTGAGAGACAATTGCGCTCCCGCCTGCGTCAGGGGGGAGCGCCGTCATGGCCAAGCTCGACGACTATCGTCTTGCCATCGAGGATTGCACCATTCGCGCAGAACTTTCGCCTGATGGCGATATCACGCGTCTGTGGGAGCACATACGCGAGCAGTACAAATATCTGCTGGGTGTGGAAACCCGGATAGCTGCCGACCGCGCGGACTTCGGCTATGGAGCCAATGAACGATCTGGCAATCCCCAACGGAAATCCGGGGCGACACAAGGATAGCCGGTCCCGTTGCACAGAGCGCAGCTGCGATTTGCTTTCGAACCTTCGACCCGTCTCTCGCGACCAACCTTGCGTGACCAGGGTTCAGGAGGCGAGCTTGCCCGGCAACTATGCTCAGGCCACCTTTGATCTGGTTGTGCTCAAGCGCAGGACGATGAAGATTTTGCGTTCGCCCGAAGCGCAGAAAATCGATTTTCATTTCGGAATCATGAATGTGACCGGAGTCGGCTTTCTCCGCGTGGCCGATGCGGTCAGCCGAAACAAGATCGGGATCCGGCTGGGAATGGTGTCGCCCGGTGCCGCTGCAGAATTCAGCCGATGGGTGTTTGATTTCCCGAACGGGCAGTATGGTCGTTTTCCTCTGGAAGAAGCCACCATCGTGCATGAAGCGGTGCACGCGATGAAAGAACTCATCCTGCCGGTCGCGGGGCTGGTGCCCGACTCTCAGAACGAGGCCGCCGCTTATGTCGCAGGTGCCCTCTACCTGCGTTACATTGGCGCGGCCTCTCCAAACAGTCTCCCACAGATGGTGAAGGCGGACCTGATCGCAAAGTCCATCATGGCGCAACGGGGTGCGATGGTCTCCGAGAGCGACGCGGCCAACTTGCGGGTGTGGGTCACTACAAGGCCCGTCTATCGCGATATCGGGGTCACATACTCTTCTACGGTTTATCGCTAATCCGCGCGACGCCTCCTGAGAGACTTTGGTCACATACCGTCGCTATTCACCCCGGGGGGCTTTTTCCTTAGCTTTGAATGATCGCTCGAAAGTATGTTGCTAGGAATTGCAATCCGGTTTCATTTTGATTGTCCGCAAGAAAGTGTCGAACTTGCCCTCGCTGCAATTTTTCACTTCGGTGACCGGCGGCGGCGCTTCGGCGCGAACGGGAGGCGATCGATAGCTCCGTTTTGACACCTTTGGTTTGGCGTCCACGCTATCGTGCCAATGCCGGGAAATGATCTTGGGCGGCGCCTTTGACGCCTTGGGTTCGGCCGGCTTCGTCGCGACTTCAACTGGGGCCGGCACCGTCGGTGCAGGTGAGGTGTCTTCCATCGTGGCCATAGCCATGGCGCCGGTCAGGACGGTGGCCGCTATTGTTTCGGCCTGGGCTTTCAGCGGCAACCGGTCGCGCTTCCTCGTCGTATCCGCCATGGGATACTGGATCGCTGTTGCGACCTGCGATGTTTCTGGCGCTGGAATCCGTCCGAGCGCTGTAAGCGCACCCGTTCCGACCAGGCCAACTAAGCCGACGGCGACAATCCTGATCACGCCGATTGATCCCCTCCGACCAACCCCGACCCCAAGCGTCATGCAAAATTGAGCCCAGAATAAGGCTAAGCTGTTGCTGTAGCTCTCGGAATTGGAGCTTGGGGTCCCTGGCGTGAGATGTTTGGTGCGGTCGCCATCTCAGCCCAGCCACCAATTCCGTTTCATCGAAGATGAAAATCGGCAAGCCTTCGATGCATTTGGCGTGAGCGCGGGTGAGGCGCTGCATGAAGGGCGATAGCCCGGCAGTGTCTGGCGCAAAACCGCAATCGCGACGCAAGCAGTGGTAACCCGGTTTTAACCGAACAGGGCCACCGTGGTCGCTCTTCTGGAGTGTACTTCCAGAAGTGCACTTGGGTAAGAAGCCGCCGCTGTTCACCCCAGCGGCGGCTTTTCGTTTGCTGCCTTCGGACGGCCATTGGGCGAACTGCGGCGGCCTCTGCACCACTTCTCAATTTCAGCGATCTGTATCCGCTCGCCGTCCGGTCCTTCGATACGGATAACGATGTGGATTTGATCGCACGCGCGCTGAAAAGCAGCCGTCTTGGACTCGAACGTTTCAGACCGCGGTCTATCGGTGCGTTTGAAGGTCCATACCTTCCACGGCATGTTCGACGTCCTCTCAAAACAATCGATTTGCCCGCACGTCAAAATACCAGGGAAAGCAAGATCGACTACAAGTGTTTGAATTTGCATGGTCCTAGCGTGTGGGACCATGCACTTAGCTGCTCAGGCGTAACGTCGCGAGCCCAACTGTACCGGGAAGGATACATGATCGTGTCGCTGCTTTGTAAAAGACAAAATGGCGACCCTTAGGTGGCGTCCACAAACGAAATCGAGCACGCATGCCCTGTGTCCGAACCGAACATGGTTTGCATGGTGAGCGCGGAGGGACTCGAACCCTCGACCCCATGATTAAAAGTCACGTGCTCTACCGCCTGAGCTACGCGCTCACTGCCGCGCTGTGTAGGTGCCCGTCGGGTATCGGTCAATAGCGTAGCGGCGTCGATCGAAGCGTCCGGGTGGACGATTTTCCGTGCGATGGCAGGCGGTTAGCGGAGAAGTGCGGGCGTCGTCAGCCGGCCTTGCGCGGAATGTCCGAGGTCACCGGCGGGGAGGTGCTGACCGTGGTCGGCATCGGGACCGGACGCAGGCCGATCAGTTCCGCCGTCCGCACCGCGCTGTTGCGCCAGAACGAGAATGCGTTGATCCGCGAAGTCTCGAGAATGGCGATGGCGACCGCCGACAGGAACGGCAGGCTTTCCAGCACCAGGACCGCCGCGAACACATAGATCTCGTGCACCTGCTTGGAATTGTTCATCACGACCAGCACGCCTGCGCCGACCAGCAGCAGCACGCCGATGACCGCTTCCCAGAATGCCTGGAACTCGATCGACATCCGCGACAGGCCGCCCTTGGAGGTGCGGGCGAACGGCAGATGCTCGGTGATGAGGCCGTTGGCGACGGCGCGCGATACCGTCCATTGCACCGACATTGCGGCGATCATGGCGCCCAGCATCTGCCCGGTCCTGACCGGGACGCGAAGGCGGTACGCCACCACGAAATGGGCCAGCGATACCACGAACGCCGCGATGATCGGCAAGGTCAGGATCTTGTCGGGAATGGCGATGTCGGCAAAGGCGACGATCGGAACCCAGATCAGATTGAGAATGGCGACCAGCACGCCAGAGACTTCTCCGCACCAAGCCAGTTCAGCCAGCCCAGCGCGAACTCGCGCCGCTGATCCGGCGACAGCCGGCTGGCGCCGGGCAGGAACCGCCGCCAGTGCTTCTTGACAATCTGGAAACCGCCATAGGCCCAGCGATGCCGCTGCTTCTTGAAGGCCTCGAAGGTGTCCGGCAGCAGGCCATGGCCGTAGCGGTTGTTGGTGTAATGGGTGAGCCAACCATGCTCGATGATCGCAAGGCCGAGATCGGTGTCCTCGCAGATGGTGTCGCCGGCCCAGCCGCCCGCCATGTCCATCGCGGCCCGCCGGATCAGGCACATGGTGCCGTGCACGATGATGGCGTTGGCCTCGTTGCGCTGGACCATGCCGATGTCGAAGAAGCCGGCATATTCGCCGTTCATGATGTAGTGCATCAGCGAACGGTCGCCATCGCGATGGTCCTGCGGCGCCTGCACCAGCCCGACCCGCGGATCGGCGAAGACCGGCACCAGATCCTTCAGCCAGTCCGGCTCGACGACATAGTCGGCGTCGATGATGCCGATGATCTCGGCATCAGCCGCAGTCCGTGCCATGGCGATGCGCAGCGCGCCGGCCTTGAAGCCCTCGACCTTTTCGGCATTGATGAACTTGAAACGCTCGCCGAGCGCGCGGCAATGATCCTGGATCGGCTGCCAGAACTCCGGATCCGGCGTGTTGTTGATGATCACGACGCACTCGAAATTCGGATAATCCAGCCGCGCGACCGCATCGAGCGTCTGCTTCAGCATCTCCGGCGGCTCGAAATAGGCCGGCACATGAATTGAGACCTTGGGGAAGGCGGTGTCGGCGGCGGCCGGTGCGGCAGGTTCCGGCTTGACCAGCAGCCGCTGCGGGCGGCGGCCGAAGGCGATCGCGGCGATTTCCTCGATCCGTGCCATCGCGATCAGGACGAGCGGCACAAGCAGGATCAGTCCCAGCGTCAGGGCAAAGGCGGAGCCGAACACGAAGTAGTGGTCGGTCCAGTAGGCAAACACGGTCGCGACCCAGGCTCCGACCCCGTTCGCCGCCGCCGACAGCGTCACCAGCTGCAGCACCGAAGGACGCTCGAGGCGAACGATCGGCAGCGACAGCAGGATGCCGACCAGCAGCGCAAGGGTCGCCAGCTTCCAGTAGTCCGGATTGACGACGGGGCCGGTCCACGCGAATTTCGGCGCGCGGTCCGCGTTCAGGATGCCCCAATACGGCCCGACGCCGCCCTCGAAGAATTTCCAGGGCTGGTCGATCGCTTCGACGATATTGTATTCCATGCCGATCGCTTCGGCGCGCACCACGAAATTGCGCAGCACCACCGCCTGCTGGAACGGCCCGGGATCGGCATTGCGCAAATTGTAGCCCGCGCTCGGCCAGCCGAACTCCGCGATCATGATCCGCTTGCCCGGAAACTTCTCGCGCAGCAGCTGATAGATATAGACGGCCTGGTCGACGGCCTGGCTGGACGAGAAGTTCTCCCAATAGGGCAGCACGTGGGCCGCGATGAAGTCGACGGAGGAGGCGAGCTTCGGATTGTCGCGCCAGATGTTCCAGATCTCGCCCGTGGTGACCGGGACGTTGACGGATTTCTTCACCTTCTTGACCAGCTCGATCAGGTCGTCGACCTTCTGTTCGCCGCGGTAGACGGTTTCGTTGCCGACGACGATGCCGATGACATTGCTGTTGTGCCGGGCAAGGTTGATGGCGGCCTCGATCTCGCGCGCGTTGCGATCGGCGTTCTTGTCGATCCAGGCGCCGACCATGACCTTGAGGCCGAACTCGGCGGCGATCGGCGGCACCAGCTCGACGCCGCCGGTCGACGAATAGAGCCGGATCGCCCGCGTCAGCGGCGCCAGCTTCTTCATGTCGGCGCGGATTCTCTCGGCCTGGGGGATGTTGTCGACGTCGGGATGCGCCGTTCCCTCGAACGGCGCGTAGGAAACGCTGGGCAGAATTCCCGTGAACTCGGGGGCCTGCTGCCTGTCCCGGAAAGCTCCCCACAGTGCGGCATGGACCGCGGTCACAAACAACAGAACGGCGACGGCGCGCATCGCGACTAAACCATGTGGGGCCAGTATGGCAGGGCAGCGGACCCGTCCCCGAGATCCGACCAAGTCAGCGGCAAATCAAGCATATCTCTGCCACGCGAATTGACAACTCTTACGACGCCGTGGCGTTTTCAGGGCGGATACAACGCAACCGTCAATATAGGTGGTCGTTCCGCGCGCAGCCAGAATGACGCTGACTATTTGTTTGGTGGCGGAGCAGGAGCGGCGGCCGGCGGTGAGGCGGCCGGAGCCGTGCCGGCGGTCCCCGCGGTCGTCGGCGGGTTGGCCGGGGCGGCCGCCGCAGCGGCCTGGGGTTGCGCCGCCGGATTGATCCAGCAGCCATGGACGCGGCTGTTGAGGGAGTCCGCGACCTTGGAGTCGATCTGACCGCCAAACCGGGTCAGGCATCGGAACGCCGCCTGGATATGGCCGCCGGGACAGCCGAACCGGTCGTAGAGATCGAGGTGGCGAAAGGCGGTATCGAGATCGTCCAGCCACATCAGGCGGACGACGCGACGGCCGAGCCAGACGCATTCGGGATTTCCGGCCGGCCCGTTGATGACCTGGGACGCCTCGGCGAACTCGTCGGTCTTGTGCTGGTTGGCTTCCTTGGCGGCATCGGCCGGCTGGGCGCCATTCGTGGCCGCCTTGCCGGGCTGTTCCTGGGGGTGGGCATCGCCGCTCTGGGCGGCCACGGCGCCGGTGCCGATCAGGACGGCAAGCCCGGCGACGGCGACATGGCGCAAGACCGCCATACGAAACTCAAACACCCGTCGACGCATGGATTCCCCGATTTGCTGCCTGCTCATTGTTGGCCGCAAGCCTGCTTTGGCCGGTTTGATGCCGCTCAAATGGGTCTCCAATGCGGCGGCGACGCCAACGGATTTCCATGACGGACATTTGCAATTTTGTCCAGCAAACTCACAACTTTATCGCGTCGTGGTAAAGCCTTGGGGCGATTCCGGCCGGGCCGCTCTTGGCAGACTGCCGGCGACGGGCTAATCGACGGTCCACGCCCGGAGGATGGAACCGATTTCTTTTCGCACGCCTTTGGCGCTTCTGCTGATTTCGCTGCTCCTGATCGCCGCAGCCTGGTGGTGGCTCGCCACGCCGATCAAACTCGCGCGCGCGCCGATCGATCCAAATGCCAAGCTGCTCTGCGTATCCTATGCGCCATTCCGTGGAGCACAGACGCCGCTGGTGCCGACGACCCGGGTTCCTCCGGAACAGATCGCCGAGGATCTGGCGCAGCTCGCCAAGGTTTCCGACTGCGTCCGGACCTATTCGATCGAAAACGGCCTCGACCAGGTTCCCGCCCTCGCCGCCAAGGTGGGGCTGAAGGTCATCCAGGGCATCTGGCTCGGCAGCAATCGGTTCAAGAACCTGGCCCAGATCACGACCGTGGTCGGCCTCACCAAGCAGTTCCCCGACGTCATCACCGCGGTCGTGGTTGGCAACGAGGTGCTGCTGCGCGGCGAGATGACGACCTCCGATCTCGCCGCCATCATCCGCTCGGTCAAGGCGCAGGTCGCCGTTCCCGTCACCTATGCCGACGTGTGGGAGTATTGGCTGCGCAACCGGGAGATCTATGACGCGGTCGATTTCGTCACCATCCATATCCTGCCTTACTGGGAGGATTTTCCGATCCGCGCCAAATATGCCGCGGCCCATGTCGACTCCATTCGCAAGCAGATGGCGGTGGCGTTCCCCGGCAAGGAAATCCTGATCGGCGAAACCGGCTGGCCGAGCAAAGGCCGGATGCGCGCCGGCGCACTGCCGTCGCGGACCAATCAGGCGCGGGTCGTCTCCGAAATCCTCAATCTGGCCAAGCAGGAGAATTTCCGCGTCAACCTGATCGAGGCCTACGACCAGCCCTGGAAGCGGCAGCTCGAAGGCACCGTCGGGGGCTATTGGGGCCTGTTCGATTCCGTGCAGCGGGCACTAAAATATCCGCCGGGTCAGGCCATCAGCAATTTCCCGCTCTGGAAACTGCAGATGGGTTGCGGCATGGGGCTGAGCATTCTGGTGTTCGGCGCCGCCTGGCTCACCCTGCGGCGTCGACCGTGGACGCCACGGCTGGCGGCGTGGATTGCCGTCGGCTGCTCCGCGACGACGGCCGGGATCCTGCTCGGGATTGCTGCCGACAAGATGTACTATGAGAGCTATGGTTTTGGCGGCTGGTTTCGCTGGGGCCTGCTGCTCGCTGCCGGCGTCGCCTCGCCCATGCTGAGCAGCCATGCCCTGATGTCCGGACGGGCGCTGCCCACCTTCCTCGAACTGCTGGGGCCGCGCGAGGAGCGGACGCGGTCGATCCTGACCATCATGCTCGGCACCGTCCTGGCGGTGACCACGCTGGTGGCCGCCGAGACCGCGCTTGGGTTCGCGTTCGATCCCCGGTATCGCGATTTCCCGTTTGCGGCACTGACCATGGCCGTGGTGCCGTTTGCAGGCCTGACGCTGCTCAACCGCCCGCAGCAAGGTTTGCGTCCGATCGCCGAGGCGGTATTCGCTGCCCTGCTGACGGCGTCGACCCTTTATATCGGGTTCAACGAAGGCGCGGACAATTGGCAGTCGCTGTGGACCTGCGCGCTGTATCTGCTGCTGGCGCTTACGCTGTGGCAGGCGCGGGGCGCGCAAACCCCAGGATGAGCAGTCCGATCGCGAGACCCGACAGGCCGATATTGTAAAGCACAATACCGAAGCCGGCAGCGATCAGCCCGCCGGTGAGCAGCACGATCGAAGGCCGGATCAGGTGCAATGTCGCGATCACCAATGCGACGCCGCCAAATACCGATTGCTTGAACAGGTAGGTCGCAAGGATCCGGGTCTTGCACAGCATGGTCTGCAGCCCGGCATCGCAGGCCAGCGCCACCGGCGAGAACTCGATCGCCAGATAGCGCAGGTAAAGCGCGTAGCCGACGGTGAGGAAACCGACGATCAGCAGCCATTGGACCTGATAGGGCGTGAGCCGGAACGGCGTTTTGCGCATCGGACGAATATGGCGGGGAACGCGATGCAGGACAAGCGGGCCTGGTCGCGACCTGTCGGAACATTGGGAATCAGCCGTAAGCCCTCGCAATCACGGGGCTTTGCCGAACTATCGGTGACCGAAGATGGTGGACAGGCCGGTGGTTTCCGGCGGTGGTGATGCCGGCGGCGGCGGCGGCGGCGGGGGTGGAGCAGGCGCCTCCTCGATTGGAACTCGCCTGGCATAGCTTCGGCGGTGCGCCGCCGGCTTGATTGAAGCGGGCTTGACGGCGGCGCTCGCGGCAGCGGCATCTTCGGCGTTGAGTTCCAGGCGCTGGCCGTCATACACCGCGGTCTCGCAGGGGTGACGGTTCTCGACCATGACCGCGCAGATCCGGGCCGCCGCGGCGGCATCGCCGAGCGGGCCGGCACCGAGCCTCAGCTGCATTCCAGCGCCCGTATTGTGTTCCTTGATCATGATGATCGGATGCAACGCGGCCAGCGGCGCGTTGGATCGGGATTTGAGCAAGCCGCGCCACAGCGCGCGCAAGCCGCCAAGGCTGTTTGCGCCTCCCACGTCGACCGCGAATTCGGTTTTCCTCACTTCAACCCTGGGTTCTGCCGACGGCGCGCCGTCGGCCCTGACCGTGTCGGCATTCCCGGCGGCCGGAATGGCAGCAACCACCGTCGGCGGGGATGCCGGGATCGCAGCGGCCCTGGCGCCTGCGGCAGCAGCTGCGGCCGCTCTTGCGCTCGCGGCATCCAGCGCAGTCGGAATCGGTTTTGTCGTCGTCGACGGCATTTCCAGCATTTCCGCGGGTGCGGCGGGCCGGCTCGACATTTCCTGATCGGGTGACGCCAGCGTGGCCACTTTGGCGCGCGGTGGCGCGGCATCCGCGACCGGCTTTTCCGCGGGTTTTTCCACCGGCTCGGTGACCGGAGAGGCGGCCTTGGATAGCCCCGGATCAGGTAATACGACCGGCGCGCTCGTCGCCACCGGCGCGGGGCTCGGGACGGGCGCCGCGGCGGGTGGCGGCGGAGCGGCGATGGCGGTCTTCTGCCGTGTGATCGCGCCAGTGACGGAGTCGAGCCCCTGCTCGAGCGCGCTGACGCGCGAATAAAGCCGGTCGCGGTCGCCATTGAGGGTTTCGATCGCCGAGGCGAGCCGGCGGGTGTCGTTCTGGCCCTGCCTGGCAAAGGCCTGGATCTGCTGTCCCTGCCGCGCCAGATCGGCGGCGGCAACCTGCTCGCGCGACCATCCGATCGAAGATTGGCTGGTGTAGAAGGCGGCTGCCACCGCGCCCACCGCGAGCGCGGCCCAGGAAGCGAGCCTGAACAGCGAGCGCCGGTCGAAATCATCTTCATCGGCAAACAGTCCGGTCGGCGCGCCGTCCGAATTCGCCGCCTCGAAGCTGCCGGCCCGATGGATGGGATTTCTCGCCATGGAAATTCTTCGGCCCCCCGAGGCCCGCCGAATCATGCCCTGAACATTAACAGGAAATGCACCTGCCGCTGGAATCCATCCATTGGCGCGATGCCGAATCGGGTTTCCACTGCGGCTCAAAGCTTCTAAGACGGCGCAAACCATCGCCGCCAGGCAAGGACAGAGGGATGACCGGCAGAACAAGCCTCACGATCGTGCTCGCCGCCGGCGAGGGCACAAGGATGCGGTCGGCCCTGCCCAAGGTGCTGCATCCCGTTGCCGGCCGGTCGTTGCTGGCGCATGTGCTCGAGGCGGCACCGAATGGAGCCGGCGATGCCCTGGCGGTCGTGATAGGCCCCGACCACGACGCGGTAGCGCTGGAGGCAAAGCGGCTGCGGCCGGAAGCCACCGCCTTCGTGCAGCGCGAGCGGCGCGGCACCGCGGACGCGGTGCGGGCCGCCCGCGATGCCATCGCCCGCGGCGTTGACGACCTTGTCGTAGTGTTCGGCGATACGCCGCTGATCTCGGCCGACACCCTGGCGCGGCTGCGAGCTCCCCTGAAGAATGGCGCGGCGCTTGCGGTACTTGGATTCCGCGCCGCCGATCCGTTCGGCTACGGCCGCCTGTTGGTCGAAGACGGTCGTCTGGTGGCGATCCGCGAACAAGCCGACGCCAGTCCCGAGGAGCTTGCGATCACGCTCTGCAATGCCGGCGTCATGGCGTTCGACGGCCGCAGGGCGCTGCCGATCATCGACCGCATCGGCAATGCCAACAGCAAGCGTGAATACTACCTGACGGATGCCGTCGAGATCGTGCGGGGTTTGGGCTGGGAGGCCGTCGTGATCGAAACCAACGAGGATGAAGTCCGCGGCATCAACACCAAGGCCCAGCTCGCCGAGGCCGAACAGGTGATCCAGGCGCGGCTGCGCAAGGCGGCGCTCGCTGCCGGCGTGACCATGATCGCGCCCGATACGGTCTTCCTCGCCGCAGATACCGCCTTCGGTCAGGACGTGACCATCGAGCCGTTCGTGGTGATCGGTCCCGGAGTTTCGATCGCGGACGGCGCCGTGATCCATTCCTTTTCCCATGTCGTGCAGAGCGCGATCGGAAGGAATGCATCGGTCGGCCCCTTCGCGCGGCTGCGACCCGATACGGCAGACGACATCGGAAGAAACCCCGCCCGCTCATGACGGGCGGGGTAAGTCAGTCTGTAGCCGTCGCGGTGATACCGCGCACCTGCAAAGTGATGCATACCGTCTGCCCGCTTGCAAGCGTTATTTCCAATTGACTACATCCCTATCGCCAGGCCGCGATCCGACAGCGGCTAGGCGGCCCGCGTTTGCTTCAGCGCGTCTTCCACCGCTGCTCAAGCGCGAGAATGGGCCGCGATGCCGCAAGCTCTCTCTTGCCAGGATCGAATTGCTGGCTGGCATTGAGAGAAGGCATTGCTCTCTCCGATCCAGCAGGCGGGTGCACGCTTGTCTCTCAAGCTCCGACACCTGCAGAGACTTGGCCGGTGCTGCCAAAACAAGACTTTCGATCACGAAAAGGTTGCTGTCCTGGGCAGCGAAAACCGCCTCGCTAAGTCGCCTACCGTGCGGACCGTCCGTTGCGTCCGGCGTCACGATCGCCGCGTTGGAGTGGAAAGGGAGTGGGGTCATGCAGAGCCGGCGTCGTTTCAAGCAGACCATATCGCTCGGTGATCGCCTTGCCGAAGAAGCCGTCCGATTGCGCCAGCAGGCCCGTGGCACGCCCCAGGGGATCCTGCGTGAGAGATTGCTGCGCAAGGCTCGTCAAAACGAGACTGCCATCAACATCAACAAGTGGCTGGCATCGCCGGGGCTCAAATCGCCGACCTGACGCCGGCGCCGGTCTCACCATGAACAGGTCCACGCGGTGTCTTGACCGGCCGTTAGCCGCGAATTACACGACCTCCGGCCGCCTTGGGGCGGCTGTTCCTTGCCCATGATTGGGAATTAGGAAACTTTTAGCCGCTATGACTGATATCCACCGGGAAGTCGTTGAAATCACAGGATGATACGACTAGGCAATAATTATTGTATATCTGGTCTACGGTGACTTCGTTAATAGAGCCGCGCCGGAGTGACAGGTTTCGTTCAATTCGGAGAAATGGACCCGCATGTGCGGAATTGTCGGCATTCTCGGGCGCGCTCCCGTCGCGGAGCAGCTGCTGGATTCGCTCAAGCGTCTTGAGTATCGGGGCTATGATTCCGCGGGCGTTGCCACGCTCGAGGGCGATCATCTCGAACGCCGCCGCGCCGAAGGCAAGCTGAAAAATCTGGACGCCAAACTCAAGGCCTCGCCGCTGTCAGGCCACACCGGCATCGGCCACACCCGATGGGCCACGCACGGCAGGCCGAACGAGACCAATGCACACCCGCATGCGACGGCGCGTGTCGCCGTCGTCCACAATGGCATCATCGAGAATTTTCGCGAACTGCGTCAGGAGTTGCAGAGCCATGGCGCGGTTTTCGAAACCGAAACCGACACCGAAATCGTTCTGCACCTGGTCGACGGATATCTTGCCAAGGGCCTTGAGCCGGTCGAGGCGGTAAAGGCGTCGCTGTCGCGGCTCCGCGGCGCATTCGCGCTCGGATTTATTTTCGCCAGCGACGCGGACCTCATGATCGGCGCCCGCAATGGACCGCCACTGGCGATCGGCCACGGCACTGGCGAGATGTATCTGGGCTCGGATGCCGTAGCGCTTGGGCCATTCACGGACATGATCAGCTATCTCGAGGACGGAGACTGGGTCGTGCTGACCCGGAACGGCGCGACCGTCTATGACCGGACCAACCGGATCGTTCATCGCGACGCGATCAGGCACAGCGCCGCGGCCGCAATGGTCGACAAGGCGAACTACCGTCACTTCATGGCCAAGGAGATCCACGAGCAGCCCGAAGTGGTCGGCCATACCCTGGCCCGCTATGTCGACATGGCGAGCGAGCGCGTATCGCTGCCGCTGAGCCTGCCGTTCGACTTCAAGAATGTCCAGCGCGTCTCGATCGTCGCCTGCGGCACCGCAAGCTATGCGGGTTTCGTCGCCAAATACTGGTTCGAACGTTTCGGGCGGTTGCCGGTGGAAATCGACGTTGCCTCGGAGTTTCGCTACCGCGAGGCACCCTTGCGCAAGGGCGACCTCGCGATCTTCATCTCGCAGTCCGGCGAGACCGCCGATACGCTGGCCGCGTTGCGTTACGCCAAGTCGAACGGCGTGCACACGTTGTCAGTGGTCAATGTTCCGACCTCGACCATAGCGCGCGAGAGCGAGACCGTGTTGCCGACGCTCGCGGGTCCCGAAGTCGGCGTCGCCTCGACCAAGGCCTTTACCTGCCAGTTGATGGTGCTGGCCGCGATCGCCATCGCCGCCGGCCGGGCGCGCGGCGAACTGTCGGAGATCGACGAGACCCGGCTCGTGCACGGCCTCGTCGAGATCCCCCGGCTGATGGCGGCGGCGCTCGCCATCGAGCCGCAGATCGAGAAACTCGCGCGCGACATCGCCAAGAGCCGCGACGTGCTTTATCTCGGCCGTGGCACCAGCTATCCGATGGCGCTCGAGGGCGCACTCAAGCTGAAGGAAATTTCCTACATCCACGCCGAGGGGTATGCCGCCGGCGAACTCAAGCACGGGCCGATTGCGCTGATCGACGAGAACATGCCGGTCGTGGTGATCGCGCCGTACGACCGGGTGTTCGAGAAAACCGTCTCCAACATGCAGGAAGTCGCGGCCCGCGGCGGCAACATCATCTTGATGACCGATGCCAAGGGGGCTGCGGAAGCGACCATCGACTCGCTGGTGACGATCGTGTTGCCGGACATGGCGGCGGCCTTCACGCCGATGGTTTACGCGGTTCCGGTCCAGTTGCTGGCTTATCATACCGCCGTCATCATGGGCACCGATGTCGACCAGCCGCGCAATCTCGCGAAATCGGTGACGGTGGAGTAGGGTCCGGCGCCGGGATGCGCCACCGCGGGGTCTTCAAAATTCTGCCATGACACCTAGCTGCCATTGTATGATGGCGGCTTGGACCGACCTGGAACCGCAATGACTCGCGACGATCTGCCGCCGACTTTGCCCCCCGCCGAACTGCAGCCGGACCCTCCGCGCGGCTTTGTGGCCCGGATCCGCAATTATTTCCTCACCGGGCTCATCGTTGCCGGGCCGATCGCGATCACCCTTTATTTGACCTGGTGGTTCGTAACCTGGGTCGACGGCCTGGTGCGGCCATTCGTGCCGGTCGCCTATCGGCCGGAAACCTATCTGCCGTTCGGGCTGCCGGGCTCCGGGCTTGTCGTTGCCGTGATTGCGCTGACGCTGCTGGGCTTCTTCACTGCCAATTTGATAGGCCGCACGCTGGTCGATCTCGGCGAACGGCTGCTGGGCCGCATGCCGGTGGTGCGGGCGATCTATCGCGGCCTCAAGCAGGTGTTCGAAACCCTGTTTTCGGGGCAGGGGTCCAGTTTCCGCCGCGTCGGCCTGGTCGAGTTTCCTTCCCCCGGCATGTGGTCGATCGTGCTGATCTCGCAGGCGCCGAGCGTCGAGATCAACAACAGCCTGCCCGCCCAGGAAGAGCATATTTCAGTGTTCCTGCCCTGTGCACCGAACCCCACCACGGGTTTCTTCTTCTATGTGCCGAGGAGCAAGATCATCGACGTCGACATGAGCACCGAGGACGCCGCGACCTTGATCATGTCAGCGGGCGTCGTACAGCCCGGCTCCGATCCCCAGAAGAAGGTCGCCGCCCTCGCCGGGATGGCGAACGCCGCCCGAGTTGCCAATTCCGCGCCCCTGCAGCCGGCGCCTGCGAAGGCCGAGTGAAGTGGCCTACAGCTTTGCAAATGACGGGCGTGCACGCATTGTGGTAGGTGTGGCTGCATGAGCCCTGGAACGAAAAAACTGTTGGAGCGGGTGAAATCCTGGCCAGAAGAGGATCAGGAGGAACTCGCCGAGGTCGCCCGGGAGATTGAGTCACGGCGTAGTGGCATATATCGCCTGTCGGACCAGGAACGAACGGCGGTGCGGGCAGGCATGGATGCCGCGCATCAGGGCGATTTTGCTTCAGAGGAAGAAATCGACGAACTGTACCGCCTGCACTCGCGTGCATGAAGGTACGTTTTACACGGCCGGCACAACGCGATCTTGCGCAAATCCTCGCTTTCGTCAGTCGGGACAGCCCTGAAAGCGCGTCGCGATTGGTTGCACGTCTGATTGAACGTTCGAGGAATTTGGCCGATAGCCCTTTCGAAGGACGAGAGACGGACGAACCAAACGGGCGCGTCATCGTCGCTCCTCGACTGCGCTATCTGATCTTCTATACGATCGCAGCGGATGAGATTTACATTACCCACATCCGGCATACCTCGCGCCGTCGTCCGACCGGCTGGCCACGATAGGGTGCTTGTTCGGCGGGCCAGCGCCCATCATCCGGCGCCGATCAGCGGCAATGCCTCGTCGCGCTCGAACAGATAGAGCAGGCAGCGCAGGGCTTCGCCGTGCACGCCCTCCAGCCTGGGATTTTCCTTCATGATCCGCAGCGCTTCGTCGCGCGCCTGCGAGACGAGCTGGCCATGGATCTCGGGGCGGGCGATGCGGTAGCCGGGCAGTCCGCTCTGCCGGATGCCGAGTACATCGCCTTCGCCGCGCAGCCGCAAATCCTCTTCGGCGATGCGGAAGCCGTCGGTGGTTTCCCGAATCACCTTGAGCCGCGCCGTCGACATCTCGTTGAGCGGCTCGTGGTACAGCAAGAGGCAGGTCGAGGCTTCCGCCCCGCGGCCGATCCGTCCCCGCAGCTGGTGCAGCTGCGCGAGACCGAAGCGTTCGGCGTTTTCGATCACCATGATGGTCGCCGCGGGAACGTCGACACCGACTTCGATGACGGTCGTGGCCACCAGCAGGCCGATCTCCTGTGCGGCGAACTGCGCCATCATGCGGTCCTTCTCGCTGCCCTTCATCTGGCCATGCACCAGGCCCACGCGGGCCCCGAAGCGCTGCTGCAGGCCTTCGAAGCGCTCGGTGGCGTTGGTCAAATGGCCGGTGCCCTCGGCGTCGGACTCTTCCACCAGCGGGCAGATCCAGTAGACCAGCCTTCCGGCCGCCAGCACCCGGCCAACCGCATCCAGTACCTCGTTGAGGCGACTGGCCGGCACTGCGCGGGTATCGATCGGCTGTCGCCCTGCCGGCTTCTCGCGCAGCTCGGACACGTCCATGTCGCCGAAATAGGTGAGCACCAAGGTGCGCGGGATCGGCGTGGCGCTCAGCACCAGCACGTCGACGGCCTCGCCCTTGGCGGTGAGCGCCAGGCGTTCTCGCACCCCGAAACGGTGCTGCTCGTCCACGATAGCGAGCGCCAGCGCGGGAAATTCCACGTCGTCCTGGATCAGGGCATGGGTGCCAACCAGCAAATCGATCTCGCCGGCGGCCAATTGGACGAGCAGATCCCGGCGCTCCCGGCCTTTTTCGCGGCCGGTCAGGATCGCGACCCGCAGGCCGGCCCGCTCGGCCAGCGGCGCGATGGTCTTGATGTGCTGGCGCGCCAGGATTTCCGTCGGCGCCATCAACGCCGCCTGCCGCCCCACTTCGGCGACGGCGGCGGCTGCCAGCAACGCCACCACGGTCTTGCCCGAGCCGACGTCGCCCTGCAGCAGCCGCAGCATCCGCACCGGCTGGCGCAGGTCCTCGGTGATTGCGGCGCTTGCCTGACGCTGCGAGGATGTCAGCGCATAGGGCAGGGCGTCGATGATCCTGTTGCGCAGATGACCGTCGCCGGCGTGACGGTCACCTGCGGGACGCCGCAACCGCGCGCGTACCAGCGCCAGTGCCAGCTGCCCGGCCAGCAGTTCGTCAAGGGCAAGCCGCGACCAGTACGGACCATCCGGCAGGATGTCGGTCAACTCGAGCGGCGCATGCAGGCGGTTCAAGGCCTGGCCGATTGGGGGAAAACCGCCTCGGCGCAGGATGGGCGGGCTGAGCCACTCGGGCAGGTCCGGCAGCTTTTGCAGCGCCTGCGCCACCGCACGCCGGAGGCTGCCGAGCGCCAACCCCTCGGTCAGCGGATAGATCGGGTCGATGCCCGACAATTTCAGGAAATTCGTCTCGTCGACGACACGGTCGGGATGCACGATCTGCGGAACGCCGTCGAACATCTGCAACGTGCCCGAGACATAGCGTTTCGAACCGACTGGCAGCAGCTTTTCGACATAGCCGGGCAGGGCGCGGAAATAGGTCAAGACGACGTCGCCACTGTCATCGCTGGCATAGACCAGGTACGGCGCACGGGACCTTCCGCCCGGCGCCGGTCGATGACGGTCGACCGTTACTTCCAGCGTCACCATGGTTCCCGGTACCGCGTCGCGGATCCTGGGCCGCGCGCGGCGGTCGATCACGGTCGACGGCAGGTGCAGCAGGAGATCGAGCAGCCGCGGCGTCTCATCGCGGCCGAGCAGGTAGCGCAGCAATTTGTCCTGCTTGGGTCCGACGCCGGCAAGGCTGGTGACCGGTGCGAACAGTGGATTGAGCAGCGCCGGGCGCATTGCGATACCTCAACCGTTTCCACCCGTCATGCCCGGCTTTCGGCGCGGCATCCACGCATTTCTTTCCGGTGATGCGGGTTTGTTCGGTATGGCGGCGGCAACAAGTGCTGACATTCGCCGGTGCCGACGCTATATCACCTTGCCCGGCACGTCCGGGCTTTTGGCGTTCGGAATGGAATTGCAATGACAGGATCGACACGATCGAGCGAGGGTCTCGATGAGCGCCGCAAGCGGCTGTTGTTCCGCTGCTGGCATCGCGGCACCCGCGAGATGGACCTGATCCTGGGCCGGTTTGCCGATGCCGAGATCGCAAGGCTCGATGAACAGGAATTGGGTCACCTCGAACGGTTGATCGAGGTCCCGGACCCCGATCTCTACGCCGCCCTCACCGGGGGGGCGCCACTGGCGCCCGAGCATGACAATTCGGTGTTTCAGCGCGTCAAGGCCATCCGAGCCGTGGATCACGACGTATGAAGGCGCCGTCGCAGTCCCCCGCCCAGCGTCTTCTTGCCGGTCGCCCGCTGACCTTTGCCAATGTGGCCGAGGGCGCCGAGGGGCTCGTGGTCTCGGACCTCGCGCGCGCCGTCGCGGCGCGGCCGAAACCGCCGGCGGTCAGCCTTGCGGTGGTCTGTCGTGACGCTCCCCGCATGCAGCAACTGGCACGGGCAATGGAATTCTTCGCCCCCGATCTGCCGGTGATGCAGTTTCCGGCCTGGGATTGCCAGCCCTATGACCGGGTGTCCCCACATGGCGGCGTCCTGGCGCAACGGCTGACCACGCTGGCCCGGTTGGCACGTCTGACCGGCAGCGACAAGCCGCTGATCGTGCTGACCACCGTGAACGCTATCGTCCAGCGGGTGCCGGCCCGCGAAATCATTGCGGCGCAGGCGCTGTCGGTGGCCCCCGGTCATGTGGTGCCGATGGACTCCATCGTGGCTTGGCTGGAGCACAACGGCTATGGCCGTTCATCGACAGTACGCGAGCCCGGCGAATACGCGGTTCGCGGCGGCATTCTCGATCTGTTTCCGGCAGGCCTCGAGCAGCCCGTGCGGTTCGATTTCTTCGGAGACTCGCTCGAGTCAATCCGCAGCTTCGACGCCGAGACCCAACGCACATTGCTCGACATGCGGGCGCTCGATCTCGTTCCGATCTCGGAATTCCAGCTCACCACCGAGACCATTCGCCGGTTCCGGATGGGCTATGTCGCGGCCTTCGGCGCTCCTCAACGCGACGATCCGCTCTATGAGGCGGTCAGCGAGGGCCGCCGCCACCCCGGCATGGAGCATTGGCTGCCGCTGTTCTGCGAACGCATGGACACGCTGTTCGACTATCTCGGCGACGCACCGATCGCGATCGAGCCGCAAAGCGAGGATGCCGCCCGCGAGCGCTTCAGCCAGATCTCGGACTATTACGAGGCGCGTCACGAGGCGATGGCACATCCCGGCGGCGGCGCGCTGTACAAGCCGCTGCCGCCGGATCGGCTCTATCTCACCGCGGACGAATGGACCAGGCGGCTCGAGCTGGCGGCATTGGCCCGGCTGACACCATTCGCGGTTCCAGACGACGGTGACGGCGTGATCGATGCCGGTGCGCGACAAGGACGTAATTTCACGCCCGAGCGCGCCGACGGCTCCGTCAATGTGTTCGAAGCGCTGGTCGCGCATGTCGGCGCACTGCAGGCCAAGCGCAAGAAAGTGGTGATGGCGCTGTGGAGCGAAGGCTCGCGCGATCGCATGGGCAGCATGCTGCGGGATCACAAGCTGCTCAACTTGACCAGTGTCAACAGCTGGCGCACGGTGCAGGCGACGCCGCGCAACGAGACCATGCTGGCCGTGGTCGGGATGGAGTCGGGCTTCGAGACCGATCAGGTTGCCGTCATCACCGAGCAGGACATTCTGGGCGACCGGCTGGTGCGGCCGCGCCGGTCGAACCGCAAGGCCGACAGCTTCATCTCGGAAGTCACGAGCCTCGCCGCCGGCGACCTGGTGGTCCATGTCGAGCACGGCATCGGCCGCTTCATCGGCTTGCAGACGCTCGACGTCGCCGGCGCGCCGCATGATTGCCTGGAACTGCACTATGCGGCCGAGACCAAACTGTTCCTGCCGGTCGAGAATATCGAGCTGCTGTCGCGCTACGGCAACGACGACACGAATGTCGAGCTCGACCGGCTTGGCGGCGGTGGCTGGCAGGCGCGCAAGGCGCGGTTGAAGAAAAGGATCCGCGAGATCGCCGGCGAGCTGATCAAGATCGCCGCCGAACGACATCTGCACGAGGCGCCGAAAATGCCGGTGCAAGCGCATGCCTATGACGAGTTCTGCGCGCGCTTCCCTTATGAGGAGACCGAGGACCAGCTCGGCGCGATCAATGCCACGTTAAACGACCTCGAAAGCGGCCGGCCGATGGACCGGCTGATCTGCGGCGACGTCGGTTTCGGCAAGACCGAAGTGGCGCTGCGGGCGGCATTCGCGGTCGCACTCGACGGCAAACAGGTTGCCGTGGTGGTTCCGACCACGCTGCTCGCGCGCCAGCACGGCAAGAATTTTGCCGAGCGGTTTCGCGGCTTTCCGGTCAATGTCGCACAGGCCTCGCGCCTGGTCGGGCCCAAGCAGCTCGCCCAGGTGAAGCGGGATCTTGCCGGTGGCAACGTCGACATCGTGGTCGGCACCCATGCGCTGCTCGGCAAATCAATCAAGTTCAAGGATCTCGGGCTCCTTGTCGTCGACGAGGAACAGCATTTCGGTGTCGGCCACAAGGAGCGGTTGAAGCAGCTGCGCGCCCAGGTGCACGTGCTGACGCTGAGCGCGACGCCGATCCCCCGCACGCTGCAGCTGGCGCTGACCGGCGTCCGCGATCTCTCCATCATCGCCTCGCCGCCGGTCGACCGGCTGGCGGTCCGCACCTTCGTCGCTCCCCATGATCCGCTGATGATCCGCGAAGCGCTGCTGCGCGAACGCTATCGCGGCGGCCAAGCGTTCTACGTGGTGCCGCGGATCGAGGATCTCGCGGGCGTCAAGGACTTCCTCGACAAGCACGTTCCGGAAGCCAAGGTTGCGGTTGCCCATGGACAGATGCCGCCGACGGTGATCGAGGACATCATGTCGGCATTCTACGACGGCAGATACGACATCCTGCTCTCGACCACGATCATCGAATCCGGGCTCGATATTCCCAACGCCAACACGCTGATCGTGCATCGCGCCGACATGTTCGGACTGGCCCAGCTCTACCAGCTGCGCGGCCGGGTCGGCCGCTCCAAGCTGCGCGCCTATGCGCTGTTCACGCTGCCGGCGCAGCAGAAGATCACCGCGCAGGCCGAACGCCGCCTCAAGGTGCTGCAATCGCTGGAAACGCTCGGTGCTGGATTCCAGCTCGCTTCGCACGACCTCGACATCCGCGGCGCCGGCAACCTGCTCGGCGAGGAGCAGTCGGGACACATCAAGGAAGTCGGCTTCGAGCTTTATCAATCGATGCTCGAGGAGGCCATTCTCAATCTCAAGGCCGGAGTGGTCGAACCGGCCGCGGATCGCTGGTCGCCGCAGATCACCATCGGCATGCCGGTGCTGATACCGGAGGAGTATGTCGCGGACCTCGCGGTCCGGCTGTCGCTGTATCGCCGGCTGGCCGATCTCGACTCCGACGAGGAGATCGACAATTTTGCAGCCGAGCTGCGCGATCGCTTCGGCGTGTTGCCGGACGAGGTACGCTATCTGCTCAAGGTCGCGGCGATCAAGGGCTATTGCCGCCGCGCCAATGTGGAGAAGGTCGACGCCGGGCCGAAGGGCGCCGTCATCACCTTCCGCGACAACAAGTTCGCTCAACCCGATCGGCTGGTCTATTTCATCCGCCAGCATGGTCAGGCGGCCCGGGTGCGGCCCGACATGAAGGTGGTGTTCTTCCAGGAATGGGAGACCTCGGAGGAGCGACTGACTGGCACCACCGAAATCCTGCGCCAGCTCGCCAATCTTGCCGAAGACCGCAAGGCGGCGTAGCGGTCAGGACGCGGCGCGACGGTTCTGCGCATCCAGCCGAGCCAGCAGGGATTTTGCCGAATCCTGCTCCTGCATCGATACTACCGTCACCACGGGCTCGTTCCGCGAATCGCCCGCGCCGTAGCCGGTATGGCGCATGACGCTGGCGAGCCGCCGCGCGACCATGTGGGCGGTGCGCAGATCGGCATCCGCAAATACCACCAGCACGGAGCCATCGTCGCGGACGACACCGAAGTCCATCTGCCGCATCAGGCGACTTGCAATCCGCCCGCCGTCAAGTCGGGCGCGCGGATGATCCGGATCGAACACAAAGCGCGCGACCGACAATCCGCCGCCGCGGGACTGGGCCTGGAAGATCGCCGTCGCGAAATCGCGATCGAACGCCGCCGGCGTCAGCAGGCCGGTGCCCGCATCGAGCAGGCCGCCGGCGTCGAGCGAGCGGAGCCGGCGGCTCAGTCGGGTCTCAAGCGCGTGCTGACGGATCAACGGCGAGGCGTTGGTGGCAATATGCTGCGGTGTTCCCGTGATGATTTCCAGATTTGGCAGCCCGTAGTCCGGAGCCAGATGCTCGGAAGTCAGCACGACCGGAAGATTGCGAAAACGGGAATCCTCGGCGAGCACCGTCAGGAACGCGTCAGTCACCCGCAGGCTGAAACCTTCGCCGAGCACGATGCCGTTGATGTCGCGATTGCTCAGATGCCCGGCCGCCGCCTCGATGCTCAGCGCCCCGACGATTCCCATCCGCTGGCCGAGCGATACCGAAAGCGCAGGGTAGGTCGCGCCGCGGCCGATCAGCAGCACGGTAGCTTCACCGATCGGATCGGCGTCCGATGGTGCTCCCGGCTCGTCTCTCAGCCGTCGCATCACCGTGGCATGCAGGCTCCTGACGCGCAACGCCGCGCTCAGGCGCGCCGCGAGGCGGTCGAACCGGCCGCCCTGCGAACAAAACGGCATGGCGTTTTCGGGCAGCATGGTCGTCGGGTCGACAGCGATCAGCGGCAGATAGGGCTGACATCCCGCAATCTGTTCCGCCAGCGCCGCAAGAGCCGGCTCGATACACTCGGACAGCTCGACCAGCACCGCGCCGGGCTGCAACTCCGCGACTGCGCGAGGCGCGTCGAGCCAGGCAACGTCAATGACTGGAAACAGCTTGGCTTGCTCGAGCGCCGCCGCAAATGGTGGCCGCCCGGCAGTCGATACGACGATGATCGGACCTTGCTGCGACATCCGGAATTGGCGCCTGCGATCGATGGAGCGCCGGATGCTAGTCGGGCGGACTTAATGCGCCGTCAACGGAATTCGCGGCAATGCCTTGCTGGGCATTGGTTCGGTCGCGAAATGCGTCGACCATCAGGGGGTTGAGCCCCAGCCCGGCGAGCGCGTCGCGGGCGCGGGCATTGTCCTGGGCGCGGCCCGCGAGACGATGACCGCTCAGCCGGTCCGGCAACGCCGTCAACAGCGCACCCTGGCCGAGCCGCTTGGTCCATTGCTGCAGATCATCCGCGAGAAATCGGTATCCACCGACCGCCATGATGCCCGGTGGGGGTGCGGTGATGCAGATCGCGCCGGTCGAACCGTCGAGCCGTGCGGCATAGTCGGTGTCGACATAATCGCGCGGCGGCAGGATCGGCGGCAATTCGCGCGCCGGCTGGGCAGGCACGTAAGCCGCAACCGTTACCATAGGTCCGCGCAAGCCGAGTGTGCCTTGCGGCGTGATCAGGGTTTCGCCCGCAATCGATGATCCCGGGACGTCCCGGGGGGCTCCATGCGGTCCGGGCAGGATGGCCGCCGGTGCGCCGTCCGGCGGGCGGCGGGCGGCGAACAGTCCGGCCTCGCCGAACAGGTAGACGTCGGTGAGTGCCGTCTGCGCGGCTCTCCAGGGCGGGCTGGATGCGACCTGTTCCGGCGCGCGCCAGAGGCCTATGACATGGCGCAGCGGCAGCCGCGACATCTCCATCTCGACCAGGCGCATCACCAGCGCAGCCGGTGCCATCAACGCATCGCATCCATCCTCGATGATCTGCTGTTCGAGGATATCGCCGTCAAACGGGTGGTGCAGGACCAGCGTTCCGCTGGCCAGCAGCCAGGTCACCAGCGAGGAGGCCAGACCCGCGAAGGATGAAGGGGCGAAGGCCGACAGGATGGTGGCGCCGGGCGGCAGGGCCGTTTCGAGGAAAACCGCGAGGCCTCCCGCGACAAGGCTCAAATGGCTGCGCGGAACCGCGCGGAATCCGTCGGCCGTGACGTCGAAGGAGATCAGCGCGGCCCTCCGGCCATCCTGGGCGACGGTTCGGGACGTCGTGGATGGTCGCGCAATCGCCTGGTCCAGCGAGGCCATGCCGTCGGGCAAATCGCTGCCGAAGCCGCAGACATGACGAACCGAAAAGGCCTCGACCGCCGCGTTCATGGCGAGGTCGGCGTGATCGACACCGTCGATCTTGCCGGCGGTGACGATGGCCCGGGCGCCGGTCCGGCTCAGGGCCACCGTAAGCTCCGCCTGCCGCCACAAGAGCGGAATGAGCGCCACGATCAACCCCGCGCGATGCGCCGCGAGTACGGTCAGCATGAAATCGACGGTGTTGGGCAATTGCACCGCGACCACCGAGTTGGCCGGCAACCCGGCTTCGATGAAATGCGCTGCCAGCGCCGAAATCACCCGGTCGGCCTCGGCGAAGGTCAGACGCCGAGGAATTTGCCCGGTCAGCCGCGACTTGTTGGGCGGATCGAGCAAAGCCGGCGCGTCCGGCTGCCGTGCCAGGACCCGTCGGAAAAGTGCGTCAAGCGTCGGGGATGGATTGATTTGGATCACGGAATCACGGGGTTGCGGGGGCCGGCTGCCTTTGCCACCAGGTTTCCGGGAGATACCCCGTGAACGCCGTGGCCGTCGGCCGTTCTATCCGATTCCAGCGCGCAATCCATTGCTCCCTTATATCAAACAAGGGGATAGCGTAGCAGCCGGACATCAGGGTGCGATCCAGTGCGCGTACGGCCGAAACGAAGTCGGCACGCTCGCGCGCCGCCAGCACGGCGCTGATCATGGCATCGATCGCGGGATCCTTCGCGCCCATGTAGTTTCGCGTGCCCGGACTATCAGCCGCGGCGCTGCCCCAGTAGAACCACTGCTCGTTGCCGGGCGACAAGGACTGATCCCAGCGGTTCGGGATCATGTCGAAATCATAGCCGAGCCGCCGCTGATCGAATTGCACGGCATCCACCGCGCGCACCGTCGCCTCGATGCCTGCGCGCTTGAGGTCACGCAGATAGGCGAGCGCGATCCGCTCCTGGTCGCGCGTCGTCACCAGGATCTCGAAGCGCAGCGGTGTCCGGCTGGCGCGCTGCCGCAAGACGGTGCCATCGAGATCGTACCCGGCGGCGGACAGCAGTTTCAGCGCCTGGCGCAACGTCGTGCGATCCCGGCCGGAACCGTCGCTCACCGGCAGGCGGTAGCTGCCGTCGAGGATTTCCGGCGCCAGATGCGTGGCGAATGGCTTGAGAAGTTCCTGCTCGCGCGGGTCCGCCGGATGCTCATAGGCCGACAATTCGGAGCCGGCGAAGAAGCTTGGTGAGCGCGCATAGGATCCGAAGAAGTAATTGCGGTTGATCCATTCGAAATCGAACAGCAGGCTCAACGCCTTCCGCACACGGATGTCGGCAAATACCGGCCGCCTGGTGTTGAACACCAGGAATTCCGATGGTTGCGGCGTCGCCGGCTTGATGGTGTCGCGGATCACCTCGCCATCGCGGGCAGCCGCGAAATCGTAGCCGTCGTGCCAGCGCAGCGGTTCGGTCTCGACCCGGAAGTCGTACAGACCGCGCTTGAACGCTTCGAACAGGCCGTTCGCCTCGCGATAATAGTCCAGCCTGATTTCGTCGAAATTCCAGAAGCCGCGATTGATCGGCAGGTCGCGGCCCCAATAATCGGGGTTGCGCGTGAAGGTGACGCTCGCGCCGGGCCGGACGGCAGTGACTTGATAGGGCCCCGAACCAGTCGGCGACGTCATCGTGGTCTCCTCGAAATGGGCGACGTCGGTAGCGTGGCGGGGCAGGATCGGCATCAGCCCGAGAATGAGCGGCAGTTCGCGATCGCCGCCGCCGAAATCGAACCGCACCGTGCGCGGGTCGAGGGCCTCGGCTTTCACGACCTTGGAATAGAACTGACGATGGTTGGGGCGGCCATGGTCGCGCAACAACGAAAAGGAAAACAGCACGTCGTCGGCAAGCACCGGCTGCCCGTCGGAGAAGCGCGCGAGCGGGTTGAGACGAAAGGTGACGTAGCTCCGGGCATCGTCCGTCGCCACGCTGCTCGCCAACAGGCCGTAGAGCGTGAACGGCTCGTCATTGCCCCGTGTCATCAGGCTTTCCAGCACATAGCCGCGCTCGAAACCGTAACCCCTGACCTGCTGCACGGCGATCCCGTTGACGATCAGGGGATTGAGGCTGTCGAAGCTGCCGAGCAGACCCTGCACCAGCCGACCGCCTTTCGGCGCGACGGGATTGGCGTAAGGCATGTGAGTAAAGTCGGCCGGCAGCGCCGGGGCACCATGCATCGCGATGGCGTAGCTTTCCGTCGCCCGTGCCGGTGCGGTTGTCGCCACCAACCACGACCCGAGAGCCAATGCGCCACCAAGCATGGCGGATAAGCCAATTCGCCTGAAAACATGCGAGGACACACGCCGATGTGATTCGATGCTGCTCACCCCGCGAGCTTTATCATAGTCTCTGGCGGCGGAGCCCGGCTCCAAAGGTTCATGCGAAAGAGGCCTGTCACCATTGATCTTTTCGCTCGCCGCGGTATGAAGGCGGGCATTGACCGAGACGGCCGGGCCTGTCACGTATCCGCCTCATTTGGCACGGACACAGCCGCCCGAATGGCCGGCTGTCGATCGCCTCAAAGTGGTTCGGGCGCTCCCGTTCAGAAAGGGTTTTCCGCGATGGATTTCCGTATCTTGGCAGTGCCGGTGAGGCCGCGTGCGCGGGTTTTTGCGCTGTCGGCGGCAACTGCACTGGCGGCATGGGCTTTTGTTCCGGATGCAAACGCCCAGCAGCCGCCGGCAGCCGCTCCCGCTCCCCATGCCAAGCCGAAAGCCGCCCCCAAAGCAGCTCCTGCGCCCGCCGCGCAGCCGGCCCCGCCGGCAGGAGCGCCACCGGCGGCGGGCGCACCCGCTGCTCAGCCGCCGGAGCAGGTGCAGTTGATCTATGCGCCCTGGACCAAATTCTGCCTGAAGGGGCAGGACGCCAATGCCAAGCAGGTCTGCTTCACCGGCAAGGATGGACGCATCGAATCCGGTCAACCGGTGATCGCAGCCGTCATCATCGAACCCGAGGGCGAACCGAAGAAGATTTTGCGCGTGACACTTCCGTTGGGCATGCAGCTGATCCACGGCACCCGGGTGATCGTCGACAGCAATGCTCCGATGCAGAGCCCCTATGTCATCTGTTTCGCCAATGGGTGCATGTCGGACTACGAGGTCACGCCCGACCTGCTTGCGAACATGAAGAAGGGTCAGAACCTGGTGGTTCAGGCGATCAACTCCAACGGCGCACCGCTGACCTTGCCGCTGCCGCTTGCCGAGTTCGCCAAGGCCTATGACGGGCCGCCGACGGATCCCAAGGTGTTTGAAGAGACCCAGAAGAAGCTGCAGGAAGAATTGCAGAAGCGCGCGGAGGAAACGCGCAAGAAGCTCGAGGCGACGCAGTCAGGGACGGCCGCTGCTCCCAACGCGGCTGCCAAATAGCATCTTGCCGATTTGTGCAAAAGGCGCCCGATCGCTCGGGCGCCTTTTTGACAATTGCGAACAAGCGCGTCGCGTTCAGTTCAGCGACGGGTTGCGGGGCCGGTATCCGCCTGATTTGTCCCTGACAAAAATCTCGGCGACCTGCGAGTGCCGGATCGGTTCACCGGAATCATCGGGCAGCAGATTCTGCTCGGATACGTAGGCGACGTATTCCGACTCCGAGTTCTCGGCGAGCAGATGATAGAAGGGCTGATCCTTGTGCGGCCGGGCCTCTTCCGGGATCGACAGCCACCATTCCTCGGTGTTGTTGAATTCCGGATCGATATCGAACACCACGCCCCGGAACGAATAGATCCGGTGGCGGACGATCTGCCCGATCTGGAATTTGGCGGTCCGCGCTTTCATCATGGTTCGTCGATAGACCATGATTGTGGCCGATGCTAGAGGCAAACCGTCGAATTAACCCTATCTGGCATTCATGCGGCGACCGACCGCGGCCGGCAAAAGCAAAAAAGCCACTGCGGTCCACGCTCGCGATTCGATTTGCCACATTTCTGCCTGATCCGAACCCGGATGATTATTGCTCTCGCCTAGCCACGCGCCAGGTCGGCGCCAGCCCTTCACGCATGGCCAGGCGCCGGAGTGGTGCAAACGACCCGACCAGATGAAGGCCGGCCGCGCGCAGGGTCTGCATCGGCAACAGATCGTTCAAGAGGGAACGGTTGGCGAGGTCGATCGCGAACATGCGGCTGGCGACATCGGGTGCTCTGGTCGAATTGTATCGGTCCAGAAGTGCAGGCGCCCCGGGATCATCACCCGCAACGATCGCGTCTCGTACCGCGTCAGCGATGGCGCCGGCATCGCGCAAACCCATGTTGAGGCCCTGCGCGCCGATCGGCGGCACGACATGAGCGGCTTCGCCGACCAGGGCGATGCGACGCTGCGCAAACCGTCGTGGCCGCTCGATGGCAAGCGGAAACACGTGGCGCCCAGGCTCGACGCGAAGCCGGCCGAGAATCGAATGCGATTGTTTTTCGGCGGCTTCCGACAATTGCTGGTCGGTCAAGGCGCCGAGGCGCTCGGCTTCCGCCGGACTTGCAACCCACACCACGCTGCTGCGGTCTCCGGGCAGCGGGACGAACACGCACGGTCCTTCCGGCGTGTGGAACTCCGTGGAAACGTCTCGATGCGGGCGGGCGTGGCTGACGTTGAATGTCAGCGCCGCCTGGCCGAGTTCGCGCCGGCTGATCTCGATTCCAGCGGCGGTGCGGCAGAGTGACTGGCGGCCGTCTGCGCCGACCACGAGACGGCCATTCAGCCTTCTGCCCTCGCGCGTTACAACCGCAACGTCGGTCGGTTGCGGCGCGACGCTTTCCGCCTCTTCGTCGATCCGCGCGAGATTCGGGAATTCGGCCGCGCGCGCCTCAAGGGCCGCCATCAGGGTGCGATTTTCAATATTGTAGCCGAACTGATCGAGGTTGATCTCTTCGCAGGAAAAGCAGACCTCCGGCGCGCGGATCAGCCGGTTGGTATCGTCGACCAGGCGCATCGTCCGCAGTGCAGCCGCCCGGTCGGCGCAGCGCGACCAGACATCGAGGCGGCCAAGGAGATCGACGGAACCGCCGAGCAGCGCGGTGGTGCGATTGTCGGCATAGGCCAGGCGACGCGCAATCAGCGCGGTGTGGGCGCCGGCTTCCGCCAGTGCGACTGCGGCGGTCAATCCGGCAGGGCCACCGCCGACCACGATGACGTCATAGGTCCCGGATCCATCGTTCATATGGGGACAATTGACGTTCCCGGCAGCTTTTGCAAGCCGCCGGGGCCGGCCCCCGGTCGGTTCGCGCGGCGGAACGCCGCAAGCGGCAATGTGCAAACCGAACCGATTCCTGCTAGCACTGCCGGCAAATGGATCAGGCACCCCAGCAGGAATCGCCGGCCCCCGCGCGCGCCAGGGCCAAAGTGTTTTCCGTCCATATATTGACCGCACTTGGCGCCGGCGTCGCGCTGATCGCCTTGCTCGAAGCGGTGCGCGAGCACTGGGCGGCAATGTTCGGCTGGCTTGGCGTGGCGCTGGCTATTGACGCCATCGACGGCCCGATCGCCCGCCGGCTCGATGTCGTCCGACAACTTCCGGACTGGTCCGGCGACGTGCTCGACCTCGTCGTCGACTTCGTGACCTACGTCTTTGTGCCGGCCTACGCGATCACCGCGAGCGGCTTGCTGCTGCCTTTTCTGGCCCCGCTGCTTGGCATCGGCATCGTCGTTTCCGGCGCGCTCTATTTCGCCGACCGCCGCATGAAAGCGCCCGACAATTGCTTTCGCGGCTTTCCGGCGCTGTGGAATGCCGCGGCCTTCTACTTGTTCCTGCTGCATTGGCCAGCGGTGCTGTCGACTCTCGGCATTGCGCTTCTGATCGCTCTCACCTTCGCGCCGTTTCACACACTGCATCCGGTTCGAGTGGCGCGGCTGCGCGGGCTCACTCTGTCGTTGATCGCCATCTGGGCCCTGCTTGCCGTCGTCACGCTGGCGAAGGATTTTCAGGTTGGGACCGCTATGACCCTCGGTCTCTGCGCCATTGCCGCCTATGTCATGGGCAGCGATGCCGTGATCCGCCGAATGGAGTCGCCCAACGCATGATCGAGTTATGGTCCAACCCGGAGGCGTGGGCAGCCTTGCTGACCCTGACCGCGCTGGAAATCGTGCTCGGCATCGACAATGTCATCTTCCTGTCGGTGATTGTTTCGCGAATCCCGCCGGCGCAGGCCAAGCGCGCGCGTCAGATCGGCCTTCTGCTCGCGCTGGTGTTCCGGATCCTGCTGCTCACCCTCCTGGTATGGCTGATCGGTCTGACACAGCCCGTGACCTTCGTTTACGGCATCGGGCTGTCGTGGCGCGACATCATCCTGATCGGCGGCGGATTGTTCCTGATCGCGAAGGCCACCCACGAAATTCATGCCGAGGTGGAAGCGAGCGAACACGAGGCCGGTAGCACCCCCCGACCCGGAGCGATGTTCTGGGTGATCGTCCAGATCATCATCATCGATCTCGTGTTCTCCCTGGACTCGATCATCACCGCCATCGGAATGGCGCAGGACCTCGAGATCATGATCGCGGCCATCGTCATCGCCTGTCTCGTGATGTACCTTTCGTCCGCGCCGGTGGCGCGGTTCGTCGCGGAGCATCCGACCACCAAGATGCTGGCGCTGGCGTTTCTGGTGCTGATCGGGGTCGCGCTGGTGGCGGACGGGTTCAAGTTTCACATCCCGCGCGGCTACATCTATTTCGCGATCGCGTTCTCGGCCGCGGTGGAGGCTTTCAACGTGCTGGCCAAGCGCAATCGAAGGAAGGTCCAGCGTTGATCTGGCGCGGTGGTTCGGCGCGGCTCCGAGTTGACAACCCGCCCTCGATGGCTTTCGCTTGGCATACGAGAGACCAGGCGAGTAGTTCGCGAGGGAGAAGGCGGCATGACCAAGGCGGTTCGAGTCCACAAGGTGGGAGGCCCCGAAGCATTGGTCTATGAGGCGGTCGAAGTACCTCCACCGGCGGCCGGCGAGGTCCGCATCCGCCAGCATGCCGTCGGTCTCAACTTCATCGACGTGTACTATCGAACCGGCCTGTACAAGGCGCCGCAACTGCCGTTCGTCGCCGGCAATGAGGCGGCAGGTGAGGTGGTTGCAGTCGGACCCGGCGTGACCAATTTCCATCCCGGCGATCGGGTCGCCTATTATCACAACCTCGGCGCCTACGCCTCGGAGCGCAACATCGCTTGGGAGAAACTGGTGAAGTTGCCTGACCACATCACCTATGAGCAAGGCGCCGTGCTGATGCTGAAGGGGCTGACGGTCTGGTACCTCCTGCACAAGACCTTCCGGATCGAGCCGGGCCATCGCGTCCTGATCCACGCCGCGGCGGGCGGCATCGGGCTGCTTGCCTGCCAGTGGGCGAGGGCGCTCGGAGCCCATGTTATCGGTACAGTCGGCTCGAAGGCGAAGGCCGACCTTGCCCTCGCCAATGGCTGCGATCATGTCATCCTCTACAATGAAGAGGACTTCGTCGCACGCGTGAAGCAGATCAGTCGCAACGAACTCTGCGATGTCGTCTATGATGGCGTCGGCAAAACGACGTTTCCCGGGTCGCTATCCTGCCTGAAGCCGCGCGGCATGTTCGTGAGCTTCGGCAGCGCGTCGGGCCCGGTGCCCCCGTTTGCCATCGCCGAGCTCAACACGCATGGCTCGCTGTTCGCGACCCGGCCGAAGCTCAATGACTACATCGGCAAGCGTTCCGAGCTGCTGGAAGGTGCCGACACCCTGTTCGCCGCCGTCATCAATGGCAAGCTGCACGTGCCGATCAACCATGCCTATGCGCTGAAGGATGCCGCCAAGGCCCATACCGATCTGGAAGCCCGGGCGACCACGGGAGCAGCGATCTTCCGGCCCTGACTTCGTCGCCAGCCATGCACATCCTCAGGCGACGCGGCGCGCCGCGCCGGTCTTGACCAGGATCTCGTCGAGGCCATCGATCAGAGCTGCAATCTCGTCGCGGGTGACATTGAGTGCCGGCATGAAGCGCAACGCATCCGGCTGCGGCGCATTCAGAAGCAGGCCGGCTTCGAACGCCTGGGCGACCAGCGAGGCTGCGATCGGCAGTTTGAGGTCGAGCGCCAGCAAAAGGCCACGGCCGCGGACTTCGCCGAGCCCGTGCCGCGTCGACAGCCGTTGCAACTCGCTTTCTAGAAGCCGCCCGGCATCGACAGTCGATTTCAGGAATTCAGGCGCGGCGACTCGTTCCAGAACCGCCAGCCCCGCCGCGCACATCAGCGGATTGCCGTTGAAGGTGCCGCCCTGGTCGCCATGTTCGAAACAGCAGGTGCGTTCGGTGGCAAGCAACGCCGCCAGCGGAACGCCGCCGCCGATGCCCTTGCCCAGCGTCATAATGTCGGGCGTGATATCGGCATGCTGATAATGGAACAGCTTTCCGGTGCGGCCCATTCCAGTCTGGATCTCGTCAACGATCAACAGCAGGCCGCGCGCCTGGGTCAGCGCCCGCAATTCCCTCAGGAATGAATCGGTTGCCGGCCAGACGCCGGCTTCACCCTGGATCGGCTCCAGCATCACCGCCACGGTGCGGTCGTCGATCAGGCGTTCGACCGAGCCCAGGTCGTTCAGTTGCGCCTTGGGGAAGCCTGTCACCTTGGGCTCGAACAGTGGCGCAAAGGCCTTCTTGCCCGAAGCCGACATGGTTGCCAGGGTGCGGCCATGGAAGCCGCCCTCGAAGGTGATGATCGCATATGCGCCATTGCGGTGCACCGCGCCATATTTGCGTGCGAGCTTGATCGCGCCTTCGTTGGCCTCGGCGCCGGAATTGGCAAAGAACACCTGATCGAAGCAGCTTCGCGCCACCAGCGCTTCCGCAAGCCTGAGGCTCGGGGCGTTGTAGAAGGCCGGACTGGGCGACAGCAGCTGCCTTGCCTGCGCGCTCAGTGCGTCGGCGATGACGGTCGGGGCGTGGCCGAGGCAGTTGACCGCCCAGCCCTGCACGAAGTCGAGATAGCGCCTGCCGCGATCGTCCCACAGCCAGGAACCTTCGCCCCTGATGAAAACCCGGGGCGGCCGCGCCGTGATATCCATGAGCGCGTCGAACGGATGGGTGGCGGTGTTCATGTCGATCTCCTGCGGTTGATTGCAAAACACGAGCAAAATGCAAGAAGGCCGCACGTTGCGGGTGCGGCCTTCTCGAAAACCTAGCTGTTCGTGGTTTCAGCTTTGTCGTCGGACATGGCGCGACCCATCGTCATCGTACGAGCGACGACGGAAGGCGACGCGGAGTTTGGTCCGGATCAGTGTCATGTCGTGGCCCATAGCGTCGAACGGCGGACGCTGTCAAGCGCCGGTTTCAGAAACCGACGACGCTACCGTGCAGATCATACGCATCGGCCCGCTCGATCCTGGCGGTGACGATCTCGCCGACGCGCAGCGGCCGGCGGCTGGAGAGGTAGACGGCCCCGTCGATCTCCGGCGCGTCAGCCCTGGACCGACCCTTCGACACGGTCGGCCCGACCTCGTCGATGATGACCTGCTGCCGCGAGCCGACCTTGCGCTTCAGTCGTTGCGCCGAGATCTTGCGCTGCCGCGCCATCAGCGCATTCCAGCGTTGCTGCTTGATCTCCTCGGGCACGGCGTTGCCGAGGGCATTCGCGGCGGCGCCGGCAACCGGTTCGTATTTGAAGCAACCGGCCCGGTCGATCCCGGCCTCCTCGAGCCAGTCGAGCAGGGCAGCGAAATCCGATTCCGTCTCATCGGGAAAACCGACAATGAAGGTGGAGCGCAGCGTCAGCTCCGGACACTGCTCGCGCCATTTCCGGATGCGCCCGAGCGTCCTGTCCTGCGCCGCCGGGCGCCGCATCGCCTTGAGGATGTCCGGGCTCGCATGCTGAAAAGGGATGTCGAGATAGGGCAGGATCTTGCCGTCCGTCATCAGGTCGATCACCTCGTCGACATGCGGATAGGGGTAGACATATTGCAGCCGGACCCAGGCGCCGAACTCGCCGAGTTCGCGGGCGAGATCGAAAAATCTGGCGCGCACCTCGCGGTCCTTCCAGGGGCTCGCGGCATATTTCAGATCGACGCCATAGGCCGAGGTGTCCTGCGAGATCACCAGCAATTCCCTGACCCCGGCGTTGACCAGCCTTTCCGCCTCGCGCAGCACGTCGCTGGCGGGACGGGACACGAGGTCGCCGCGCAGCTTCGGGATGATGCAGAAGCTGCAACGGTTGTTGCAGCCCTCGGAGATCTTGAGATAGGCGTAATGCCGAGGGGTCAGCTTGACGCCCTGCGGCGGGACCAGATCGAGATGCGGATTGTGGGCGGGCGGCAAGGCCCGGTGCACGGCTTCCAGCACACTCTCATATTGCTGCGGCCCGGTGATCGACAGGACGCCGGGATACGCCGCCTCGATCTGGTCGGGTTCCGCGCCCATGCATCCGGTGACGATGACCTTGCCATTCTCGGCCATGGCCTGCCCGATGGCGCCGAGTGATTCCTGCTTGGCGCTGTCGAGAAAGCCGCAGGTGTTGACGATCACGAGGTCGGCACCGTCGTGCTTGCGCGCAAGCTCATAGCCCTCGGCGCGCAGACGGGTGATGATCCGCTCGGAATCGACCAGCGCCTTGGGGCATCCCAGCGAAACAAAACTGATCTTCGGCGCGGCGGCCTGTTGCATGTCCGAACTGCCTGATTGATGGGCAGGAGCTAGTCTCAAATGCCCTGCGTGACAAGTCTTGGACCACCCGCCGGGTGCAATGGCGCTGCACGCCGTCGGGCTTGCCAGAACCAGCTCGCGAGCCACCATCGATGCCACAGGCCGCCTCGGCCTTGAGCCTCATTCTTGGTCTCCTGCCGCCTATCCGGGCAATCACGGGCGGCTTTCCCAGTTCTTTGGAACCCAGCCAAGCCACTGAATGAACAGTAGATATCGAAAAATGCTGCAGTGGCACACGATTTGAATAAGGCGACATGTCGGCCGTCGGTACAGGCGGCCGACGCATCCAACCGGAATGGCAGATGGAGCCTTCGAGATGGACTACGCCAAGCCAGCCGATGTCATGGCTGCGATGATCGATGCCAGTCAGCGCAAGCTGATGCTGCCACCGAAGGACCTTCTGATTCGTGGAGCGCTCGCCGGTGCTCTGCTTGGCGCCGCCACCAGCCTGGCGTTCGGCGCGGCGGTGACCACGGGCCAGCCGCTGGTCGGCGCGGTCATCTTTCCGGTCGGCTTTGTGATGATTGTGTTGCTGGGGCTCGAACTGGTCACCGGCAGCTTCGCCATTGTCCCGCTGGCCGTGTGCGAGGGTAGAGCGACCTGGAACGCCGTTGCTTCAAACTGGTCCTGGGTATTTCTAGGGAACCTGCTTGGCAGCATCGTCTACGGCGCGTTGCTGGCGATCGCGCTGACCAATATGGGTACCGCGGCCCCCGCCGGCGTCGCCGCGCGCATCATCCAGATTGCGGATGCAAAAACCATCGCCAACGAGACCCTCGGCACGGCCGGCATGGTCAGCGTGTTTGTCAAGGCCGTCCTGTGTAATTGGCTGGTCTGCCTTGGCGTGGTCATGGCGATGACTTCGAGCTCGACCGTCGGGAAAATTGCCGCGGCGTGGTTGCCGATTTTGACTTTCTTCGCCCAGGGCTTTGAGCATGCGGTGGTGAACATGTTCATCATCCCGACCGGCATGCTGATGGGCGCCAAGGTCAGCGTCTATCAATGGTGGGTGTGGAACCAGATTCCGGTCACGCTCGGCAATCTGCTCGGGGGAATGCTGTTCACGGGACTTGCGCTCCACGCGACCTTCAGGCCGGCCGCCAAGCAGGCCGGGTCGCCGCTCGCCGCGCAGATCCCGGCAGAATGAACCTGGTATTTCGGCATCATGGACCTTGAAACGACGTCAGGCGATCTCAGTGCGGAGCAGAAGCGCTATCTCGAAGGATTGATGTCGGGTCTGCAGGTGGCCCGCGCCGGCCACGGCGTCGGCCTGGCCGCCGGACCGGAAACGCCTGGCGCCGCTTCCGGCCGGGAGCCGGTCGGCCCCGACGCGGCCGGGCTGAAGGCCCAGGACAGGGTCGTCCGTGAAGGCGGGAAGCTGTCCGATCCCGAGAAATACAAGCGCGAACTGAATCCCTTCGATGGTTACGAGCGGCTCAAGGAGCAGGCCCGCAACAACGCGCTGCCGTCGCCGGCGGACAATTTTCGTTGGCGCTATTACGGGTTGTTCTATGTCGCCCCGGCGCAGGATTCGTTCATGTGCCGCCTGCGCATCCCGAACGGCATTCTGAAGCATTGGCAATTCGCCGCCGTCGCCGATCTCGCGGATCGCCATGGCGGCGGATATTCGCATGTCACCACGCGCGCCAATCTCCAGATCAGGGAGATCGCGCCAAGCAGCACGGTGGCACTCCTCGAGGGCATCCAGGAGATTGGACTGTGTTCGCGCGGATCTGGCGCCGACAACATCCGCAATGTCACGGGAACGCCCACGGCCGGCATCGATCCGCAGGAACTGATCGACACCCGCTTCTACGCGCGCGAGTGGCACTATCACATCCTCAACGATCGTTCTTTGACCGGACTGCCACGCAAATTCAACGTTGCTTTCGACGGCGCGGGCAAGGTCGCGGTGCTTGAGGACACCAACGACATCGCGTTCGCCGCGGTCGAGGTGAAGCAGGGTTTCGACGTCGAGCCCGGGGTGCGGTTTCGCCTGGCGGTGGGAGGCATCACCGGCCACCGCGATTTCGCGAAGGATACCGGCATCATTGTCAAGCCAGCGGACGCGACCATGGTTGCAGACGCCATCGTTCGCGTTTTCATCGACACCGGCGATCGTACCAATCGCCTGAAGGCGCGCATGAAATACGTGATCGACGGCATGGGCCTGGAAAAGTTCCTGCTCGCCGTCGAAGCCAGGTATGGCAAACCCTTCACGCGCGTTCCAAACCAGGCTATCGCGCCGCGGCCAGCGTTCGACCGCATGGCGCATATTGGCTGCCATCCGCAGAAGCAGGCCGGATTGAACTGGATCGGAGTCGTCCTGCCGATGGGCAGGCTGACCACCGATCAGATGCGCGGCCTGGCCAGGATCGCCGGCGATCTCGGCGACGGCGACCTTCGCCTGACGGTCTGGCAGAACCTGCTGATCTCGGGCGTGGCCGACGATCGCCTGGCGCTGGCCTGCGCCGCCATCGATGCCCTCGGGCTGGCAGTGACGGCTTCGCCAATTCGCGCCGGACTGGTCGCCTGCACCGGCAACGCCGGCTGCAAATTCGCGGCCTCTGACACCAAGCGTCATGCCGCCGCGATCGGCGACTGGTGCGAAACGCGCGTGCCAATCGACTTGCCGCTCAACATCCATCTCACCGGCTGCCATCATTCCTGCGCGCAGCACCACATCAGTGATATCGGCCTGCTTGCCGCCAAGGTCCCGACCGGCCATGAGGATGATACGGTCGAAGGCTATCATCTCTATGCCGGCGGCGGGTTCGGGCCGGAAGCCGGCATCGGCCATGAGGTGTATCGCGATCTCAGGGCGGAGGATGCGCCGAAGACGATAGAAATGCTGCTGCGGGCCTATCTTGCCAACCGCGTCTCGGCCGACGAGACGTTCCTCTCCTTCGCGCGGCGGCACGACGGCGACGGGTTGCGAAGACTGGCGGAGGCCGAAGGCGATCCATGAACCAGATCACCCGGCTGCCGCGGCTCGAAATCATCCCGGAAGGTGCCCCGTTCTCGGAAGGCCAGCGCTCCTGGCTGAATGGCTTCCTGGCGGGAGTGCTTCAGCTCGACGGGTCGATACCGCTGTCGCCGACGCATGACGTCCCCATGCCGGACGTCGCGGCGGCCGACGGCGACGATGGCGAGATGCCCTGGCACGATCAGACCATGCCGATGCTCGAACGCATGAAGCTTGCCGAGGGCCGTCCGCTGCGCCGGCGCATGATGGCGGCGATGGCGCAGCAGGACTGCGGCCAGTGCGGCTACAACTGCAGCGACTATTCCGACGCGATCGCGGCCACGAGCGAGCCGCGGCTTAACCTGTGCGTCCCTGGCGGCAAGGAGACCGCGCGGATGCTGAAGACGCTGCATGAGGAGCTGGAAACCGCCTCGGCCGGCGTGCCGGCGACCGCCGCGCCCGTGACGGCGCCCGTGGCGCCAGCGGCTGCAGAGCAGGGACGCTCGCGCGACAATCCGACGCGCGCCTTGTTCGTCTCGCGGCGGCTGCTCAACAGGACGGGGTCGGAGAAGCAGACCTGGCATGTCGAATTCGACCTCGGCGGCAGTGGCGTCGACTACGTCGCGGGCGACTCCTTCGGCATTTTCGCCCGCAACGACGTCGGCCATGTCGACCAGATCATCGCGCTTCTGGGCGCCTCGCACGCCACCGGCGTCAATGGCAAGACGCTACGCGACGTCTTGATCGACGATGTTTCGCTGTCGCCGGCGCCCGACAAGCTGTTCGAGCTGCTTTCGTTCATTTCCGGCGGCGCGCTGCGTGAAAAGGCGCGCTCGCTCGCCCAGGGCGACGATCCAGATGGCGATGCCGCAACCCTCGACGTGATGGCGGCATTGCAGAAATTCTCCGGCGTGCGGCCGCATCCGGAGGCATTCGTCGAGGCGCTGGAACCGCTGCAGCCCCGGCTCTATTCGATCTCGTCCTCGCACAACGCGACACCGGGCAGATTGACGCTGACGGTCGATTGCGTGCGCTATCTGATCGGCAAGCGCCGGCGGTTCGGCGTGGCGTCGAACTTCCTCGCCGAACGCATCAACCCCGGAGATGAAGTCAGGGCCTATGTGCAGAAGGCACACGGCTTTGCGTTGCCGCGCGACCCCGACACGCCGATCATCATGATCGGGCCGGGCACCGGCGTCGCTCCGTTCCGCGCCTTCCTTCTGGAACGCGGCGCTACCGGGGCCGCCGGCAGGAACTGGCTGTTCTTCGGGCATCAGCGCAGCGACTGCGACTTCCTCTATTCCGAAGAACTCAATGCGATGAAAGCGGCGGGGTTGCTTACCCGCCTGTCGCTGGCATGGTCGCGCGATGGCGACCAGAAATTCTACGTCCAGGACCGGATGCGCGAGGTCGGCCGCGACCTGTGGTCGTGGCTGGCCGAGGGTGCCCACGTCTATGTCTGCGGCGACGCCAGGCGGATGGCGAAGGATGTCGAACGCGCGCTGGTCGACATCGTTGCGCAGTTCGGCGCGCGGTCGACCAGCGAGGCGGTGAGCTTTGTCGGCGACCTGAGGAAGAACGGCCGGTTCCAGCAGGACGTCTACTAAGGCAGCGATTCTGTTCACTAAATATCAAAGGCGAGAGAATACAATTCTGCAAGGATAGAATTCTAAGAAGCATATTCTATAGTCTGGCCCGATCGAGGCGAAAAGCTCGCTATTTCCGTCGCCGGCTTGCAAGGCGCAGCGAACCATATTCCACTCGGCGCATGCTGCGTTGGAAATCGGCCCTGCGCGAACTGTCGGCGGAAGCTCGTCTGCATCGTTACGCGCGTTCGGTTTCGGGGCGACCCGGCCGAGCATTTCATTTCGCTGCGCTGTATGGCGCCTGTGCGGTCATAGCGGCGGTGGTGTTTGGCACGCTGTCGGTCCGCCCGTTCTGATTCCGCTCAGCCGGCCTTGCTGAACGCCGCCACTTCAATCCCGGCATCGCTCAGCGCCTTGCGGACACCGCGCGCGATGTCGACGGCCCCAGGCGTATCTCCGTGGATGCACACGGTATCGGTGCGCATCCGGATGGATTTGCCGGTCACGGAAACGACTGCTCCGTCCTGCACCATCCGCACCACGCGCTCCGCGATCTGGCCGGCGTCGTGCAGGACGGCGCCCGGCTTGCGGCGCGAGACCAGCGAACCGTCATCCTCATAGGCGCGGTCGGCGAAGACTTCATGCACCATCGGCAGGTTGGCGGTCTCGCCCGCTTGTACCAGCCGCGAATTCGCCAGCACCACGAACACCAGGTTGGGGTCGACCGCCTTGATGCCATTGGCGATCGCCCGGGCGGTCATGTCGTCCTCGCAAGCGACGTTGGACAGCGCGCCGTGCGCCTTGACATGGGTTACCTTGTGGCCTGCCGCGGTCGCGATCGCCTGCAGCGCGCCGATCTGATACGCGACGAGGTTCTCGATCTCGGAGGCTTTCAAGCCCGGGATCGGACGCCGCCCGAAGCCATGCAGATCGCGGTAGCCGGGATGGGCGCCAATGCTGACGCCGCGGGCCTTCGCCAGATCCACGGTGTGGCGCATGATGTCGGCATCTCCGGCATGGAAGCCGCAGGCGATATTGACGGAGGTGGCCAGATCGATCATGGCGGCATCATTGCCCATCTGCCACGCGCCAAATCCTTCGCCGAGATCGCAATTGAGATCGATTGTCGTCATGATGTTCATCCGCTTTCCGTGATTGGATCATCTTCGCCTGGTCAATCCGGGCCGAGGGCATCCGCGGCTGACGTGACCTGCCATGTCGCGGCATCGACGGCGCTGACGGCCGCGCCGGCCACATTGGCATCCTGCAGCGCCTCGATGTTGAGATCAAAGCCTTCGATGTCGCGGACCCGGTCGGGCAGGGTGCGGATCAGTTCGGCGAACCTGCGTGCCTCGGCCTGCGCAGCCGTCATATCGATGGCCTGGAAACGGAAGCCGCGGCCAGCTGGAATCTGGGCGAACCGGCCGAAATCAGCCGAGATGACGGTTGCGATCTTGGGATAGCCGCCGCTGGTCCCGCGGTCCGGCATCAAGACGATCGGCGCCCCGTTGCCGGGCACCTGGATGCTGCCATCTACCGTACCGTCGGAAACAATGTTGTGCCCGTGCCGGTGCCGGATGACGGGTCCTTCAAGCCGGTACCCCATGCGGTCGCTGGTCGCCGAGATCTTCCACTCGCTATCCAGAAAGAGCGCTAGGGCGGCTTCGTCGAATTCGTCGTCCTGCGGCCCGAGCACCAGGCGGATCGGGCCATCGACCGGCGCCGGAAGCTCGATGCGGCGCTCGGCCATGGTCGGGGCGTCGGATGCTTGCAGGCCGTCGCCAGCCTGCAGCGGGCGCGGATAGGGGCTGCCAAGGCCTGCGCGCGCATTGACCGCGAGGCTTCCGAACATCGGTTCGCCGCGAACGCCGCCTTCCAGCGCGAGATAGCTGAAGCAGCCGCCGCGGGCGAAGCCCAAGGCCAGGGTTTGGCCTTCCGATAGTGTCGTGGTGGCATTCATTGCGACGTTCCGTCCGGCGACGTCGGCGCTGCGGGCGGCGCCGGCGAGGGCTATTCGAACCGCGCCGTCTTGCGCCGTGAAGGCCGCGCCGAACGGACCGATTTCGATGCCCGCCGCGAACTGGGGGTTGCCGACCAGGACATTGGCGGCGGCCAGCGCGAGCCGGTCCATCGCGCCGCTCGGCGTCAGGCCGAAACGCTGAGCGCCCACCCGGCCGCCATCCTGCACGGAACTGGCCGGACCGATCGCCGATATTACGAGCTTGCTCATGCGGCGATCAGCTCCGCGACGATCTCGCCGGCTTCCGCGGCACGGTCCTGCTCAGCGAAAGTCTTGGCGTCGACCATCGAGAACGTCACGTAGTCCCCGGGCTCCAGCAGGAAGATCGGATCGCGATGCAATTGATAGGTTCGGACCGCGGTCCGCCCGAGCAGATGCCAGCCGCTCGGACCGGCGAGGCACTGCACGCCGGTCTGCACACCGCCGATCGAAATGGTGCCGGCCGGTGTCAGCAATCGCGGATTCTGCCGCCGCGGCATGTGCAGAAAATCCTCGAGGCCGCTGAGATAGGACCATCCCGGCGTAAACCCGATCATGGCGACGCGATAGTTGCCGCCGGCGTGGCGCGCCACGATGTCGTCCGCACTGGTATGGAGTTCTCTCGCGACGTCTTCCAGATCGATACCATGCTCGCCGCCATAGCTCACCGGGATGCGCCAGCGCCGTCCTGGCATGGCCACCTCGGCCGGCAGCTCGGCCATCGCGGCCAGCCGGTCGCTGAGTGCGCCGAAATCGATCTGCTGCGGATCATAATGCACCAGAAGGGAGCGGTAGGTCGGGACTGTTTCGATCACGCCGGCGATGGCATGGTCGGACAGGGCGCGATCCAGGGCCAGCACGCGCCGGTTGGCCGCGTCGTCGATATGGCGGCTGAATTCCACGGTGATGGCGCTGTCGCCGCTTGGCAGCAGGCGGGGCGGGGCGGGGTTCGCGACCATGGCTTGCACTCGTCGGGGCCGCGTTTTCGCTCAATCCGGCGCGCTTGTCACGTCGCTCGCGGCGCCGCACTTGACGCGATGTCCGCAGCCCGCAAGATGCGCCGCCGACCAATCCCCGCGGAGTTGCCTGTTCGATGCCCCTGACCCCTGACGCCGTCGCGACCCTTTCCAGGGTCACCACCGCCACAATCACCACCGTTCTGTTAAAAAAAGGGCTGCGGAATGTCTGGCTGCGTGGTGCGCGGCCGTTGCGGCCGGGACAGCCAAGGCTGGTCGGCCCGGCCTTTACCCTGCGCTTCGTTCCGGCCCGCGAGGATCTGGCGACCCCGGAATCATGGTCGTCGCCGATATCGACACGGACCGCGATCGAAGCCATGCCCGCCGGCTGCATCGCCCTGGTGGATGCGATGGGCATTTCCGACGCCGGCATCTTCGGCGACATCCTGTGCGCGCGCATGGTCCAGCGCGGCGTCAGCGCGCTGGTTACCGACGGGGTCGTGCGCGACCTCGAAGGCGTGCTCGGCACCGGGCTGCCGGTATGGTGTGACGGCTTTGCGGCGCCGCCCTCGGTCGCCGGCCTGACCTTCGTCGGCTGGGGCGAGCCGATCGGCTGTGGCGGCGTGGCGATCTTTCCGGACGATGTCATCGTTGCCGACCAGGACGGCGCGGTGGTGATACCGAAAGCGCTGCTAGATGACGTGCTCTCGGAAGGCGTCGAACAGGAACGCATGGAGGCGTGGATCGTCGATCAGGTGAAGAGCGGGGCGGTGCTCCCGGGGCTCTACCCGATGAATGCGGAGACCAAGGCGCGCTACGCGGCGACCCGGAAGTAACGAAGAACAGAGAGGTATCCCATGGAGATCCACATCGCCGGCTCACGGCCGACCCGCCATGCGCCGAAGGAGAATTTCACCGGCACGGTGCTGCAGGATCCGGTCATCATGGCCCCGGCCCCAGCGCGGCTCAATTGTTCTCGTGTCTCCTTCGAGCCGGGCGCACGCACGGCCTGGCATTCGCATCCGCTCGGCCAGACGCTTTATGTGATTTCCGGCATCGGCCGCGTGCAGGCCAAGGGCGGTCCGGTCCGCGAGATCAGGCCCGGTGACGTCGTCTGGATTCCGCCGGGCGAAAAGCACTGGCATGGCGGTTCACCGACCAATGGCATGACCCATATCGCCATGCAGGAAGCGCTCGACGGGGTTTACTCGACCTGGATGGAGCAGGTGACCGACGCGGAATATTCCGCTGAGCCCGGTGGCTAGCCGTTCCTCGCCGGCGGCAGGCGAGATGCGCTGCGCCGCATGATTCCATGGGTGCTGATCAACTCCACGCGCGTGCCCGGGGCGGACGTCGAGCTTCGCCTGATGCGGCGGGGCGCCGAGTTTTCCATGATGCTCGGGCCGAACGAGCTGATGAACAGCCGTCTTAGCGGATCGGAGCAGGCGCTTGCGACGCTCGCCTGCCGGCGGATTGCACAGGCCAGGCGTCCCGATCTTCTGATCGGCGGCCTCGGCATGGGTTTCACGTTGCGCGCCGCGCTGAATGTGCTGGGAAGCGAGGCCCGGATTGTCGTGGCCGAGCTGGTGCCCGCCGTGATCGCCTGGGCTAAGGGGCCGATGGCGGAACTGTTCGACGGCTGTCTCGACGATCCCCGCGCCGACATTTGCCGGGCCGACGTCATGGATGTGATTCAATCCTCGACTTCGGCATTCGACGCCGTGCTGCTCGATGTCGACAACGGCCCTGAGGGGCTTACCCGCCAGGCCAATGACGCGCTCTACGATCTCGACGGGCTGAAAGCCATCCGCCGCGCGTTGCGGCCGCGTGGTGTCCTGGCAGTGTGGTCCTCAGGGCCAAGCACCTCGTTTTCCGGACGGCTCCGCGCCGCCGGTTTCCAGGTCGACGAAGTCGGTGTCCGCGCCACGACAAAACGCCGCGGCGCTCATCACGTGATCTGGTTTGCGACCCGGTCCGGGGGCGTCGTTTAAACGACCGGGCAGGGTAAGGCCCGGCAGCTTCCCGTCACTTCTGCAGCACCTTGGTCCAGACGTCGCCGAGGATGATCGGCTCGCGCGGCGGCAAGTAGGTGAGGCCGGCCTTCCCGGCCAGATCCGCGATGGTCCCCGCCGCCTCCAACTCGGTCAGCGCCTTGTTTACGGCATCGAGCAACGCGGCATCGCTGGAGAGAGCAACATAGGCGCGATTGGCGCCGATCGGATAGAAATAGCCGGAAGCGGCAATCCGTGTGTCAGGATGGGCGGCGCGATAGGCGTCGAACCGGCGCATATCGAGCAGGGTGGCGTCAACTTCGCCGCGATCGAGCATGCCGAGCAGGTCGCTTCGGCCGGGCACCAGATGCGTGATGTCGTCGATCAGCCGTCCGTTCTCGAAGGTCATCAGGATGGCATCGGCCAGCGTTCCGCTTTCGATGCCGATATGCAGTCCGGCGAGGTCGCCGATGCCGGCGACGTGGCGGTCGCGCGCCTTTGCGCCGAGGACGACGGTCAGCGCCGAATAGATATAGGGTTGGCTGGGAGTGAGCACGCCGAGTGGGATACGGCGCCGGTGATCGGGTCCGGTGGCGCCCTCGAAGTCCGGCAGTTTCGCGGTCTTGACGCCGGGCACGACCAGCGAGTCCTTGGTCAAGGCGTAACTGCCGACCAGGGAGCAGCGGCCATCGGAGAGCAGGGCGTTGGCCTCGAGCGACGGGCTCGAAATCCTCATCCAGCTTGCTTTCGAACCACTGGATCCGGAGCGGCCGGCCGAGCTTTGCCGCGACCGCCGGCGCCAGCGCAACGTCGAAGCCACTGTCAGGCTTGCCGTGGTGGTGGAGTGACAGCGGCGGCAGGTCCTCGTCGAGGCAGATTTTCAGCGTATCGTCCGCCGCGTTGGCGGGGAGTGACAATGCCATTATCGCGATAGCAGCCGCGTGGAGTGCTTTCAGCCGGATTCTCATGGTTTCCTTTGGCTCGATACATAGGCCCACAGCGCGGCGATCTCATCGTCGTCGAGGATCCCGGCCCAAGGCGGCATCTTGCCGTTCTTGCCCGATTTCACCGTGTTGAAAAACCGCGGCTTGTCGTCGGGAAACTTGCGCAGGTCGGGAGTAACGGTGCCGGCATTGAGCATTCCCGGACCGTGGCAATGCGAGCAATGCCCGGCATAGCTCGCCTTGCCCTTGTCCACCAGCGCCTGATCCGCGTTGCGATCCTGCTGCGCCGTCGCTGGATGCATCAAGGTCAGGGCGGCGGCGGTGACGGCAGCGGCGGCAAAACGCGCCGCCGCTGCCAGGTTCAGTCGTTCGATCACGCGCAAATCGCCTACTGAGCCTTTACGGCAAAGACCCAAAGCGATCCGCCGGTCGGCACGCTGGCCAGGCGTTCGTCGCCGGAGAACAGCGAGTACACGCCGCCGAGGCCAGTGGTGACGGCAACGTATTGCACGCCGTCCTGCTGCCATGTCACGGGCTGGCCCTCGATGCCGGAGCCGGTCTGGAACTGCCACAGCTTCTTGCCGTCATTGGCATCGAATGCCTCGAACTCGCCGGTCAGTTGACCCGAGAACACCACGCCGCCCGCGGTCGACAACACCCCCGAGAAACGCGGGATGTCGCTCGGCGCCTCCCATTTGGATTTGCCGGTCATCGGGTCGATGGCACTGAGGTGGCCACGCGGTCCCTGCGGCCAATCCCAGAGGTCGGTGAGATCCATGCCGAGATACCATTCACCCGCCTTGTAGGTCGCGGGCTCCGTCTTGTAGTGGCCGCCGAAGGAGAGCGTGTTGGCATAAGCCAGTCCGGTGTCCGGATTGAACGACATCGGTTCCCAGTTCTTGCCGCCCAGGATCGAAGGAAACACGACAACCTTCTTGCCTTCGCGGGCATCCTTGGTGACGTCGGTCTCGACAGGACGGCCGCTCTTCAGGTCGATGCTCGAGGCCCAGTTCACTTTCACATAGGGGTTGGCGGCGAGCAGCTTCCCGTTGGTCCGGTCGAGCACATAGAAGAAGCCGTTGCGGTTGGCGTCCATCAATACCTTGGTCGGCTTGCCGTCGACATTGAGGTCGGCGAGCACCATTTCGGCGACGGAATCATAGTCGAACGGGTTGTTCGGCGAGAACTGGTAGTGCCATTTCATCTTGCCGGTTTTCGGGTCGAGCGCGAGCACCGAGCAGGTGTAGAGATTGTCGCCCGGGCGCACCGCGGCATTGAACGGGCCCGGATTTCCGATGCCCCAATAGACCGTATTGAGCTCGGCATCATAGGAGCCGGTGATCCAGGTCGAACCACCGCCGAATTTCCAGGTGTCGCCCTTCCAGGTGTCACCACCGGGCTCGTCCGGCGAGGGGACCGTATAGGTGCGCCAGACATGCTTGCCGTTCGCGGGATCCCAGCCGTCGATGAAGCCGCGGGTGCCGAACTCGGCGCCGGAAATTCCCGTCAGGATGGTGCCGTCGGCGACCAGCGGCGCCATGGTCATCGAATAGCCTTCCTTGATGTCGGCCGCCTTCTGCCGCCACAATTCCTTGCCGGTCTTGGCATCGAGCGCGATGACATTGGCATCGAGCGTGGTGCGGAAGATCTTGCCATCGAAGATCGCGGCGCCGCGGTTGATGATGCCACAGCAGACGATGCGTGGTGTCTCCGGCGGATATTCCACCTTGGTCTTCCAGAGTTGCTTGCCGGTCTTGGCGTCGACCGCCATGGTGGCGCTGTTGCTGGTTACGTAGATGACGCCCTGGTACACCAGCGGCTGGGATTCCTCGCTGCGGTCGTCCGCGAGGCTGTAGTTCCAGACCGGTACGAGATTCTTGACGGTATCCTTGTTGATCTGCTTGAGCGGGCTGAACCGCTGCAGATTGTAGCCCATGCCGTAATTCAGGACGTTCGAGGTATCGGCGGCCCCCTTGACCAGTTGGTCGGTGGTCTGGGCACTCGCTCCATACGGAACGAGAATCGCAAGGCTAGCGGCCAACGCGATGCGTTTCATGCATTTCCTCCCATGGATGGCTGCACGTCTATTCATTGACGTTGCAGCACCGACCTTCTCCCTGAAACACGAAATCGTCAATACGAAAGGATGATCCGATGTTTCGCGGCGCGGAATATCAGGAGGCGCGCGGCTACCCGAAGCGGAACGGGTCGGTCGGTCAGGCGCTGCCGTCTTCCGGGTGGACGGGACTTGGGGACGCTGCTGGTCCGCCGGCCATCTCGGCCTTGAGCTGCGCGAATTGCCGCTGCGCCTCGCGTTCGCGATCGTCGACCGTCCGGATGGCGGCGTCGGCCGACATCGGGCCGCTCACGATCGGCGTTGAGCCTTGGCCGACCGTCTCATCGACGTAATGTTCCCCGCTGGGGTCGCGGCGCACGGTCCACTGCAGACGGATCGATGCGATCGGGCCGGGGCCGAACTTGCGGTAACCGTCGGCCTCCATGGCGCCGCCACCCTCGGCGGGTTTGTCCGCGGTCGCCGCCTCGAAACCCCGCTGCGATTCCGGCTTGTCGAGAATGCTGGCGATGGCCGCGAGCGCATGGTCGGTCGGATCACTCTCGTTCAAAACCGTATCTCCCTTGTCTCGCTGGCGGCCGGCTCTGGCCGGTATAGACAGTCTGCCGTCGAATGCGGCCGAGTTTCCTATGCGCAAACCGGTGGCAACCTGTCCCTCCAGGGGCGCACCTGTTCGAGTTGCGCCGCCAGCCGGAACAGCGTTGCCTCGTCGCCGAGGCGGGCTGCGAACATCATGCCGAGGGGCAGCCCGGCGGCGTTCCAGGCCAGCGGCACCGACATCGCCGGCTGCCCGGACATGTTGAACATGGCAGTGCCCGGCATGTAGCGGCGCAGGATCGGCCCGATATGCGACAGGTCTTTCGACATCGAGTTGATCTCGCCGATGCGCAAGGGCGGCGAGCACAGCGTAGGACACAGGAATACATCGCAGCTTGCCGCAAATCTCGCCAGTTCCCGCGAGATCTGGAAAGCGGCAAGTTGGGCGGCGACATAGTCGGTGGCGGTGGAGTGCCGCGCGTTGTGCGCACTGGCGATGGTCAGGTTCTCGAAATCGCTCTCGGTGGCGGCGCGGCCAAGTGCCTGTTCGGCAAGCCGCACGCTGAGCGCCGTGTTGGCGCCGACGATCGTCGCCAGCGCGACGGCCGGGTCGGAGGGCAGGCGCGGCGCCCGCTCCTCGACGTCGTGGCCGAGCCCGGCGAGCAGGGCCGCAACGTCGCGCACGGCTGCGGCAATCTCGGCATCGATGGTTTCGCCATAGGGCGACTTGTCCGTGAAGGCGATGCGCAGCCGGCCGGGATCGCGGGCTACCTCCGCCGCGAATGGCCGTTCCGGCGGGGGCGCGACATAGGGGCTCGATGTCTCCGGTCCGCAGACCGCGTCCAGCATGACCGCACTGTCGCGCACGCTGATGCTCACCACATGGCCGCAGGAAAAGCCGCCCCAGCCCTCGCCGCGGTCGGGTCCGCTCGGATTGCGGGCGCGGCTCGGTTTCAATCCAAATACGCCGGATGCCGAAGCGGGGATTCGGATCGAGCCGCCGCCATCGCTGGCATGCGCCATGGGAAGGATGCGCGCTGCCACCGCCGCGGCCGCGCCGCCGGACGAGCCTCCGGGAGAATGCGCCGGATTCCAGGGGTTGCGGGTCGGACCGAACAGGCGGCATTCGGTAACCGGCAGCAGCCCGAATTCCGGGCTGGCGCTCTTGCCGAAGATGGTCAACCCGGCGTTGAGGAAGCGCTGCGCCAGCGTGCCGGTATGACCGGCCACGTGATCCCTATAGATGCGAGCACCCGAGGTGGTTCGGGTACCCTCCAGCAGGTCGAGATCCTTGAGCAGGAACGGCACGCCGGTGAAGGGGCCGTCGGGCAGACCCTGGTCGATCTGCCGCCTTGCATAGTCGGTGTGCTTGACGACGACGGCGTTGAGCTTTGGATCGACCCTGGCGGTGCGCTCGGTCGCCTCGTCGAGCAACTCGCCGGCGCTGACCTGCCTGGTGCGCACCAGGTCGGCGAGGCCTACCGCATCATAGTTGCCGTATTCCTTGAATGCCATATCTGCCCCGCAATGCCCGTGGTGATGTCAACTCGATATCGGCCGCCGCGGAAAGCTCCGCGACCCCGGCGCCGCGCGCGTGCCTCGTTCAGCCCAGCACATCCGGGTTGATGACGTTCTGCCGGATCGGTTTGCCGTCGAGCGCGCTCAGGATGTTGCGCGCGGTCTGTTCACTCATGCGGTCGACGGCCTCGCGCGTCACGCCCGCCACGTGCGGGGCCATGATGACGTTGGGAAGCTCGAACAGCGAATGCCCGGATGGCGGCGGCTCCTGCTCGAACACGTCGAGCCCGGCGCCGGCAAGCCGTCCGGACACCAGCGCGTCATACAGCGCCTTCTCCTCGACAATTCCACCCCGCGCGGTATTGATCAGATAGGCGGTCGGCTTGAACCGTTTCAGGCGCGCAGCGTTGACCATGCCGATGGTTTCCGGCGTCTTCGGACAATGGAGACTGACGAAATCAGCTCGGGGCAGGGCGGCGTCGAGGTCGGCGACCGGCTCGCATCCCGTCGCCTCGATCTCGGCCGCCTGCTTGTAGGGATCATAGACCAGGACGTTCATTTCCATGGCCAGGCAACGCTTGGCGGTTCGCGTGCCGATGCGCCCGAAGCCGACGATCAGCACGGTCTTGCCAAACAGGTCGTAGGGCAGCCGGCCGAGCCGCGTCGCCCAGGCGCCGTCCTTGACCAGCGCATGCATCTCGACGGCCCGCTTGGCGAGCGTCAGCATCATGAACAGCGCCTGCTCCGCGACCGACGGGGAATTGGCAGTACCGGCCACCATCAGCGGGACCCGGCGGCGGCTCAATGCGGGAACATCGACGAAGTCATAGCCGACACCGATCCGGGTCACCACTATCATGTCCTTCGATGCTTCGAGCTCCGGTTCGCCGAACCGGGTGGCGCCAAGGGCGACGCCGTGGACCGGCGCCTGCTGGCGGAGCATGGCCTCGAAATCGTCGGCCGAGATCATGTTGGGGAATTCGACCAGCTCGATGTCTTCCCGCTCGTTCAACAGCGCCCGTCCGGGCTGCGACATCAACTCCGTGACGAGAATTTTCTTTTTATTGGTCGCCATCCCGAGCCCCTGGCCATTCTTGCGGTGCGACCGTCATATGACGGCGCCGGTGACCTCATTTAGCAGGTGCATGTTGTTGAGGTCCACCGCCAATCGGAACGGACTGCCGGCACGCGCGTCGGCATTGGGGTTGACCCGGCCGCAAACCTGCGCGCCCTCGAGGGTGAAGTAGATCAACGTCTCCGCGCCCATCGGCTCGATCACGTCGAGCACCGCGTCGAATGGCTCGACACCGGGTTCAGGATGAGCCCTGGCCTCCGCGATGTGTTCCGGCCGCACCCCCAGCAGCAGTTTGTCGTCGCGGCCGATGTTCTGGTATCTGGCGGCCCGCTTGGCAGGCAGCGGAAGCGTGATCCTGTCGGTGATCCGGACATGCAGCCTGCCGCCGACATCCTCGAGCCGGCACGGGATGAAATTCATGGCCGGCGAGCCGATAAAGCCGGCGACAAAGCGCGTTGCCGGATTGTGGTAAAGATCGTTCGGCGTTCCAATCTGCTCGATGCGGCCCTTGTTCATCACCACCACGCGGTCGGCGAGGGTCATCGCCTCGACCTGGTCGTGGGTGACATATACCGTGGTGGTCCGGACCTTCTGATGCACTTTCTTGATCTCGATCCGCATCTGGACCCTGAGCTTGGCGTCGAGGTTGGACAATGGCTCGTCGAACAGGAAGACCTTGGGATTGCGCACGATGGCCCGGCCCATGGCGACGCGTTGGCGCTGACCTCCTGACAGCTGCTTCGGTTTCCGGTCGATCAGATCGGTGATGTCGAGCATGCGGGCGGCTTCGGTGACCCGGCTCTTGATCTCGGCCTTGGGATAGTGCTTGAGCCGCAGCCCGAACGACATGTTCTCCGCCACCGTCATGTGCGGATAGAGCGCGTAGTTCTGGAACACCATGGCGATGTCGCGGTCTTTCGGCGGTACGTCGTTGACGACGTCACCGCCGATCATGATGTCGCCGTCGGTGATATCCTCGAGGCCGGCGATCATCCGCAGCGTGGTCGACTTGCCACAGCCCGATGGACCCACCAGCACGACGAATTCATGGTCGGCGATATCCAGATCGATGCCGCGTACCGCCTCGACGTCGTCGTAGCGCTTGATCACCTTTCGCAACGTCACGTCGGCCATCGAAATCAACCCTTCGTCGCGCCGGCGGTGAGGCCGGCGATGTAGTAGTCCATCAGGAAGGCGTAGATGATGAGAGGGGGCGCGGCGCCGAGCAGGGCGCCGGTCATGATCTGACCCCAGTTATAGACATCGCCCTTGATCAGCGTGGTGACGATGCCGACCGGCAGCACCAGCTGGTCGGTCGAGGTGGTGAAGACCAGCGGATAGAGGAATTGCGCCCATGACACCGTGAATGCAAAGATGACGGCGGCGATCAGGCCGGGCAGCGCCACCGGGATGAAGATGCGAGTCAAGGTCTGGAACCAGGAGGCGCCATCGATGATGGCGGCTTCGTCGAGCTCCTTCGGGATCGAGGCGAAGTAGCCGATCATGATCCAGGTGCAGAACGGGACGGTGAGGGTCGGATACACGATCACCAGCACATACCACCTGTTGATGAGCGGAATGCCGGTCAGGTCGCTGAACACCGCGAACATCTTGAACAATGGGATGAACAGCAGCGAATCCGGGATGAGGTAGGTCAGGAACACGCCGGTCGCCAGGGTCGCCGACCCCCAGAACCGCATCCGCGCCATGGCAAAGGCGGCCGGCACGCTGATCAGCATCGTGATGATCACGACCAGGATCGAGACCAGCGCCGAGTTGCGGAAGAATGTCAGGAACTGGTTCGACGTTAGCAGCCCGGCATAATATTCCAGGGTCGGATGGAATACCCACCACGGATTGGTCGCCGCCGAGATCTCGGCACTGCTCTTCAACGACGTGATCAGCATGTAGAACGGCGGCACCAGCGAGAAAATCGCAAACAGTGTCAGAAAGAAATACGACCATCGCAGCGCCCAGGCGCGGTCGCGGCTCATGCTGCCATATTTGACCGAGCGGGTCGGCGCGGCCTTGTCGATGACGACGGTACTGGTCATCAGGCCTCGTTCCCGCGCTTGTTGATGTCCCGAAGGATGAAGACCGCGGCAATCGCAAGGATGGGGAACATGAACAGCGAGACGCTGGCGCCGAGCGGGATATCGCTGCCCTCGATCCCGACCTTGAAGGCCCAGGTCGCGAACAGATGGGTATGATCGAGCGGGCCGCCGGCCGTGAGGATGCGCGTGATGTCGAAGTTCGCGAACGTCACGATCAGCGAAAACAGCGTGGTGATCGCGATGATGTTGCGCATCATCGGCAGCGTCACGTACCAGATGCGCTGCCACCAATTGGCACCGTCGATGGCGGCCGCCTCATAGAGCTGGTCGGGCACCGATTTCAGCGATGCCAGATACATGATCATGAAGAACGGCGCGCCGTACCAGATATTGACCAGGATCACCGAGAAGCGGGCCCAGTTGGCATTGCCGAGCCATGGGATGGGACCGATGTGGAAGAACGAAAGCGTATAGTTGAAGGCGCTGTACGACGGATCGAACAGCCAGAGCCAGGCCAGCGTGCTCATCGCCGGCGGGATCACCCAGGGTACCAGCAGCATGCCGCGCCATTTGCGCTGTCCCTTGGCCGGGATGTTGTGAACGAAATGGGCGACGATGAACCCGATCAGCGCCTTGAAGATGACGGCCGAAATCGCGAAGATGCAGGACTGCTCGACAACCAGCCAGAAGGTGTCGCGCTTGAACAGGAACTGGAAGTTGCCGAGCCCGACGAAGCGGTGCATCGACTTGTTCAGTGTTGCCAGATGCAGCGAATAGAGCGCGGGGTAGATCACGAGCAGGCCGACCAGCACGATCAGCGGCAGCGTCATCAGGAACGCCGCCGTCGATTTTCGTTTCAGCGCTCCCCTGAGACTTGCGCGCTTGCGCGTGTTTCTTGCGGCGGCAACGCCGTTGGCCTGGAATGCGACGTCAGCCATGATGCATCTTCCTCGCGTGTCCCGTTGAGACAGAAGCAATCCCGGAATTGCCACCGACGGAGCCGGCAGTGCCGGCTCCGATCGCATCGACGCGGCGAGCGGCCGCAACGTTCACGCCGGCGGGCGCGCCGTTGCGGAGAAGGGTCGTCTAGCTCCGCATGAAGCCTTCGCACTCGCCTTCGGCCCAGGCGAGCGTGTTCTCCATGGTCTCGCCCTGGTGATACTTCAGGCACATCTTGGTGAGAGTGGCCTGTGCGTAGATCTGCTGGGCGATCTTGGGCGGTGCGGGCGAGGCTGCGATCGACAGCACCTGGTGATTGTAGGGGTTCGGATAGTTGAACAGCGTACCCTTCGGCGGACCCTCTTCGGCCCATGTCTTCAAGTTCGTCAGCTTCGAATAGGCCGGAAGGTCATAGCCGCCGCTCGCCGCGACCAGCTTGGCGATCGCCTCCGGCTGCGACAGATGAACCAGCAGGCTCTTGGCGGCTTCCTTGTTCTTGGAGAAGCTCCAGATGGACCAGAAGTAGGGCAGGAATGGTGCGAACCGCCCTTTCGGCCCGACCGGGAAACCATGGGTCCAGCACTGCTCCGCGATCTGCGGCGCGTCACGCTTCGCGACCGCCCAGGCGCTGGGCGGATTCATGATCATGGCGCCCTTGCCGGACACCAGCCATTTGTTGTTGGACGCATCGTCCCAGGCCGCGACGTCCGGCGGCAGGAAGCCGATCAGCTTCTTGTAGAATTCGAGTGCCTGGCGCACCGCGTCGGTCTTGACCGTGAGGTTGCCCTTTGAGTCGACCAGTTCAGCACCGAACGCCTGGAAGAAGGCACCGGCGGTGTCGACACTGTCGGTGGTTTCGCCAAGCCCGATGCCGAACGGGAATCCGCCCTTTTGGCAGGCCTCCGCCGCTTTCAAGAAGTTGTCGGTGGTCCAATTGTCGGCCTTCGGCGGGCTGCCGGCCGGATACATCTCCTGCACGTCGATATTGGCGAGTTTCTTCATCAGATCGATACGCGAGCAGGGTCCCTTGATCTGGCTGCCGATGCAGGAGGGGACACCAAGCCACTTGCCATCAGCCTGGCCGAGATATTTGACGGTGCCGTTGACCTCGCCATTCTGCTTGATCAAGGGCTCGATGATGTCGTTGACCGGTTCCAATTGTTCGGCGTTCGCGTGCGGCCACCAGGTCGGCATCGCCAGGATGTCATGGCCGGATTTCGCCTGGGCTTCGGCGGCGATGGTCACGAGGTTCTTGTTGCCTTGACTTGTGATGTAGTCGATCGAAACCTCGACCTTCTCCTTGGCGGCCCACTCATTGACGAGGTCGGTGGAGGCCTTGTTGGCGTTGGGCACCCAGTGGTCCCAGAAACCCATGGTCAGTCTGCCGGCGGCATGAGCCGTCCGGACATAGGGCGCTGTGATCAGCGCCGCGGATGACAGTGCGGTGGCGGCTACGAATTGTCGTCGGGACAGCTTGTTCCGGATCATGGTGTTTCCTCCCACGTGAACCAATCGAACCAGGCTGAAATCGCGCCATTCTTGTTGTTGGTCGTCGCCGGGTGGCCCGGCGCTGCGGATTTCGTCGCGGCGATCAGAGCAGAATTACGTGCGTCTGTCGAGAAATGAGGCGTCGGCGAGACTAGAACTAACGTTGCGCTTGGGGTTCATTCGCGACGTCCGAGGCAAATTCCTGAAGTCGATGGAAGGCGCGCCCGGCACATACTGGAAGCAAATACTGCGCCGCACACGTCGGCTTTCCGCACGGTGCGTAAATGCGCCGCAGGGTGTCCCGCCCGAACGCGTCACTGCACGGTCGAATATGGCGTGTCCGGGCGCAACGGTAGACTTGCGCAGTGCGAAGCCGGTATTGTCGCGAGGACGTCGATGCACTGCTCGAACGGATTGGCCGCCAGATCGCATTCGACCATGGAGATCCAGGGATGACGTTGACGACGCTTGTGCCACTCAGGGCTGGGTTGGTCGCAGTGGCATTGCTGGGCGCGCCGGCGGCGGTGGTCGGGCAAGGCCTGGTTCAAGGCGTTCAACAGGGCGCGCAGGCCGGCAACAAGGCGGCCGGTCCGGTCGGCGGAGTGCTGGGCGGCGCCATTGGCGGCGTTGTCGGTGTGTTCACGGGTGTGCTCGGCGTCGGGAACAATGCGCAACCACCACCGCCGGTCGCGACCAATCCTCCACCCGCGGCAAAGCCCGCTGCTCCCGCCAAGCCGGTGAAGGCGGCCGCCAAGAGTGGCAAAGCGCCCAAGCCGGTCGCGCCAGCGCAGGATGCGGCAGCACCCGCCCCGGAGGCGGCCGCGCCGGCGCAAGAGGCAGCGGCGACCCCGCAGCCGACGCCGGTTCTGACCCAGGAGGGCGCCCCGCAATTGACCGCCGAGCAGATCGTCATCAACAGCGATGCCAACATCGATCGGATCAAGGCGGAATTGAACCTGACACCCGTACAGGTGAAGAACTGGACCGGCTTCAGCAGCGCCATGCACTATCTCAGCCATAACGGGGCCGATCGCCTCAATCTGCGATTGGCCCGCGCCAAGCGCGATCCGCCGGACGACATCATCGAGCAGATGCGCAACGAGGCCCAGTTTCTCAACGATCGGGCCATCGATCAGCGCAACGTCGCCGATGCCGCCGAGCCGCTGTTCACCAGCCTCGACGACAAGCAACGGACCGTTTTCATCGAGGAAATGGTGCGGCTCAGCCACGAGCGGGGATTGGACTAGTACGCGACGGGCCGGACTTGTTCGTCAATCAGGGGCTAGGCACGGTCCGTTGCCCCTGTGGCATGCGGGTTGCCCAATCGGCCCCCGCGACTTCATAAGCTTTATTTAACGTTTGTGCCTATCCTTGCCGGGCAACGGACGGTGCCGAAGGCCTATGGAAGAGAAGCGGAAGCATCAGCGGACGGATATCAACGAGCCGGGCTATGTGTCGGCCGACGGTTCCGTCATGAGTTGCGTCGTGCGGAATATCTCGCTGGAGGGCGCTGCCATCGATGTCGAGAACCCGGCCTTCGTGCCATCGCGCTTCCGCCTGGTCATGGCCAACGGTTCCTCGGTGCGGGAATGCCGGGTTGCCTGGATCCAGCAAAAGCGGATCGGCGTGACGTTCGTACCGGCTTCCGGATGATCGCTGGAAAACCGCACCAGACGGATCGCGGAGAGCCATAGGCCGGGGGCGCCACCGCCCCGGCTTGATCAGCGGTATTCGACAAATTTCTTGTAGATCCAGCGCCGGCCGTCGTGTCGTCGCCAGACCTGCCCGAACACCAGCCGACCCGTGATCGATCGTCGCGGAATGAAAACGGTCCAGAGGTGCCATACCCCGGCCCAGCTCGGCTTGTCCGTAACGTTCGGGCTCTCGATCTGGCGACTGTCGGTAGTCATGCGGGACCCGGTGTGGCGAAACCGGCGCACGCTACCGTGATCCGGTGATCTCGCAATCGGGTTCGACGCTTAACCTAACCGGTCAAGGTTACTCACGGCAGCTGCCGGCATTTCGGAGCCGTCGTCGGCAGGCCAGGTCGATCGTCGCTAGGCGAGGATGCGGAAACTCGGTTTGCCGGCAGCCTGCGCCGCGCTCGCGGCCCGCTGCTCCTGCATTCGGTTTCGCTCGGCCTCGATCAACTGCAGATGTCGTCGCAGTTCGGCGCCATACTGGTTGATCTGGTTGCGGGCCTCGCGACGCTCGAAAGGCGTCAGCGCGGGGTTTGCGAGGTCTCGCCACGCGATCCTCAGCAGTTCCTTCAGTCCCTGAGTGTTGCGATCCAGAACCTCTAGCTCGGTCATCTTCGCTTCGCCTTCAGGCCAGGCAGTTCAGCGAGCATAGCTCTGATTCTGCCTTGGCTCATACCTGATTGTTGCCAATCGGCGCGAGGGCCGCGTCCATGCGCGGCTCCGACACACTCGACCGCGATCGGACGCGAGCAACGCGCTTTGCGTCACGCGAATCGCCTGCACGTCATCAGAGGCGTGTCGGCAGTCGGAAGCCGCTGGGTGCCGGCGCGCAAAAACATTTGATGGTTTAGGAGTCGTGAATTTCCCGCCGCGGACCGGCCGGCGGCGCGTCCGGAATAACTATCCGTTCACGACGGCTTCGAGAAACCTTTGCGAGGCGGGCGTCGCAGCAACTAGCTTGAAATTGTTCAGGAATTGCCGCCTGCCAAAATTCGGCCCGGTTATTTCGCGCGATCAATTCAGAGGCCATTAAACTCTCGCAAGCACGATGTGGTTTTAGGGTCTGGCGATGATCGACGACAAGATAAAGATTAAATGCTCGAAATGCTCGCAGGTGTTTCGCGAGCGCGCCCAGCGGGTCCGCAACGGTTTCCAGATCAATTGCCAGCATTGCAACCGGCTGATCACCTTCGACACCACCTCGGAAGACCGCAACATCCGCCGGGCGCTTACCAACGCCAGGGAGGTGAGGCTGCTTCTGGAGGCGCGCCCCAAGATCCCCGCGCAGCCGCCGGGTTGAACGATAGAACGAGCGTTAGTGGCGATCGCGAGGATCATGGTTGAGCGCTCCCTACCGCAATCGTTCAAACATGAGCGCCGCCTGAGACCTCGATCTTAGAATTTCGTCCGTATTGAAGTTTCCGTTCGAACCAGCGGGGGCTCAAATGACGATCGCAATTGATCGCGCTGACGGGATTTGTGTTCGCGGCCGTCACGGCTGGCTTGCCGTCGTGACCGCGTGCTGATGTGCGCACCGGCATGACGGACTTTGAAGACGGCTTCGTCGGTGAGCAATCGCGATTCAAGTTCGTGTGCGAGCGCTGTGGCAGTCTTGCGATCAAGATTGCCGATCCCGCGACATCACCATTGACGACCCAGGTGGAGTGCGCGCGTTGCGGTGCCGACCGTGGAACCCTGGGCGAGTTGCATGAACTGGCTCGGCTGAGTTCGGACTCGTTCGAGTTCTGAGGTCCGGCTCCCTTATTTCTCGCTGAGGGAAAGCGTTTCCCGAAGCTCGAACGTGCCTAGGCGAAACTCTTCCTTGCCATCATCGGCCGTCGAGTTCGTCAGGAGCGTGAATGCGGCATTTGGATACAGCTTCCAAACCGCGAGGTCCTCGGCGGTGACGGTGAGCCATCCGAATTTGAACATGTAGCGGCCGGGCTCTGCCACGCGCCCGACCTGCGCCCAGGCGATCTTGTTGATGCTCGATGGCGGCGGCTCGCCGCGGCGCGGCTGCGGCACCTCGTCGGAATTGCGGTCAGCGTCAGATCCACTCATGCTCGACTGTTCACTGCAATTTCCCTCGATTCCAGGCGCCGTGCCGCCGGGCAGCTATCCATTTCGATGCGCCGCGCGCGCGGAGTCAATCGGAATCCGAGGCGGCTTCAATCTTCGGGCGAACCGCGTCACGAATTCGGATGTTTCACGGGCAGGGTCGGGACGGCGGGTTTGCGTCGCCGGTCTTGCAGACGCAGAAAGGCCTGGGCGGCGATGATGCCGAATGCGCCGCCGGCGACCTTTTCGAACGCGTCGAGCAGGGTGCCATGCCGATCCGGCGTCAACGTCTGCAGGTATTCAAGACCGACAGCGATGACAAAGACAGCGGTGCAAACGGGAACGACGCGTCGGGGATAGGCGAGGGTAAACAGCGCGCCGAACACCGCAAACGCGATGACATGCTCGAACAGGCCAAACGTCTTTGGCCTCGGCCACATCAGGTAAGGCGCCAGCCGATCGTAGACCGAATAGGCGAATCCGACATGGGTCAACGTGGCGTAGCCAAATGCCGCGACACAGGCCCAGGCGGCACAGACCACAAGCTTCTGAAACAACGGATCTCCTGACCGGACAGGGCGCGGCGCGATGATCTCGGCAACCAACCGGAATTCGGCCCCCCGGAACGGCTCCCGGAGCGAACCTGACGCGTCACCTATATATCGGATCAGGCAGAAGGCGGTAGCGGCCGGACAAAGGACGGCTGAAAGCCGCCCCGTCGCGGGTCGTATGGCTCGGAGGGCCTATTGCCGCAGAATGTGGATGTTGTGGTCCAAGGGGAGCGGCCGGATACGGAAATCGTCCAGCTTCTTGCCGGACCTTAGTTGCGCGCTCAACCATCGCGGCTGCTTACCCCGGCCCGACCAGGTCTGGGTAGGTTCGGCCGGATTTCGATACTTGGGAAAAACGGGCGGGTAAGGACGGCTGGCCTGGGTCATCCGCCGGATCCCGGCCTGCACGGTCCTGACCTTGAGCCGCTTCAATCGCTGATCCAACCGAGCCTTATCGGCCGATAATCTGCGCGCCAACACCGATGTGACCAGGTCGTGAAGTAACCAGAGTTCCTCCTCGGACATTGCTCCGAGATCGTGACGTTCCATTTTACTCACTCTCATCCAGTTTGCAGCGCGCTGGTCCTTGTCATTGACGGTAAGATTTGAGGGCTAATTTTGGCGGTTCCGGGTCAGTTCCGTGGTGGAACCTAGCCAAATCTGCGAGCGACCGCCCGTTCAAGGCGAAAATCCGCAAATTTTCAAACGGCTAGAAAACCTGCGCTGTCCTTAATCGGGCAGGTGGGTTTTGGCCGATTTGGCGGATTACCTCCCGGTTTCCTTTGACGGGGTCACGATCAGGCGCGGCGCATCCGCGTAAGCAGGTTCGCCCCGCCCATTCACATACCAGCGGCTTCTCAGAAAGAGACTTTCAACCAGGAAGGGAAAATCCGGCGGGGCATGTCCGGCGGGCGGCTCGATCACGCGCGCGGCAATTCCCGGAAACTTCAAGCGATAGATTTTCCCGACGCCCAGCATGAACCAAGACCCCACCTGATCCCGCTGTTACCACCGCATACGCCACGGGTAAATTCAATTGTTCTCAAGAGTCCTGCGCTGTCCGAGCGCATCGTGAACGATGGGAAGAAGTCATGCCCGTTGCGATGAGCGCGCCTCAATCGAACGATACGCCGATCCGGCGCTCCTTGCGCCAGACGATGTAGCAATGGCGGCGTACATTGCGCGTGGCAATCGAGAGCGTGACCTCATGGGGAATCCCCTCCATCGTTGCCACGTCCAGCGCGGCCCCGGCTGGCGAGATGTTGCGCACGATGCAATCGACGCCGGAGCCGTCGAACTCGATGGTTCCGGCCTTGAAGACCCGCTGCCGTGGTGTCGCGCGTCGTTCGATCATTCGCCTGATTTAAGCTAAAGGTTTAACCGCATTATCAACGCCGGTAAATAAAGCCCACGCCGTCTGGAAACCAGGCATTTACCAAACCGGCTGCGGCTGTCCTCGATCGGATCATCCGTCGCGGCGCCATGCCGTTTGGAAAAAACCTGGCGGTCCGCGCCCGCCGTCCGGCTTCGCCGTTAAGTTGCCCGAATCACAATCGCACTTTGCTGTTGTCGCAGCGGCGGTGCGACGACCTAGGCTCCATTGACTTCCGCCTCATTCCGAAAGCCGTAACGCGTTGCGGAATGGGGCGGTCTTTCACGACATGGTCTACGACGACTCGCGCATCGTGCGGCGATTGCTTTCCGATCCTGCTCAGGCGACGGCACGGTGCAGCCAGTCGGTGAACTGGCGGACGTGGTTCCCTTCTGCGCGGGGCGCGCGGTGAACGAAATAGGGAACGCCTTTCAGGGTCACGTTCGGCAGGGGCGCAACCAACTCCTGTTTCGCAAAGCTTGCATTGAACAGATTTTGCGGAGCGATGATGGAGCCCAATCCGTCACGAACCGCATGCATGGCCACGAACAGGTGATCGAAACGGTGACCTCCCTCCATGATCTGATGGTCGACGCCGGTGAAATCGAGCCAAGCTTCCCATTGGCCGGGGCGAGTCGAGGCCGTGATCATCGGGTGACGCATGACATCGCCCGGTTGTTGCACCGGCAGCTGGGCCACCAGCGACGGCGAGGAGATGACCGTCAATTGCTCGTCGAACAGGAATTCGGTCGCCTGCACGCGTGTTGCGAGATGGGACGGGTTGCCGCGCGTGATAACAATATCGGTCGAGGACAGATCCGGAGATTGACCGGTTTGTCTTGTCGCCGTCCAGACCGTGATGTTCGGATGCTCGTTCTGGAATTCCATCAGTCGCGGTAGCAACCAGTACATCGCCAACGTCGCCGGTGCCTCGACCGACACGACCAGCCGGTTCTTCTGGCGCCGCACATATTCGCAGGCGCCCTGGATTTCGTTGATCGACTGGCCAAGCTTTTCGGCCAGCACCTGACCATAGGGGGTCAGGACCAGACGTCTGCCCTCACGCATGAACATTTGTTGTCCAAGCCAGTTTTCCAGGGCACTGATCTGCTTGCTGATGGCGCCGTGCGTCACGCCCAATTCGGCCGCAGCAGCAGTAAGGCTGGGAGCCTGCGCGGCAACCGCAAATGCCCGCAATGCCACCAGTGGCAATTCGCGCGTCTTCATGATCGACCCATAGTCAGGTTCGTTGCTGAATGTTACGAAAATTCACACATCTGTGCAATTTATTCGATTGAAACTCACCATCCCACATACATACGGTGCAATATGAAGAGTTCCAAGCCCGGCCGCGCTGTCATCTGCGATCTCGACGGCACCCTTGTCGACAGTGCCGAAGATCTCCGCGCGGCGCTCAACCGATTGCTGGGCGAACTCGGCCTGAGGCCGGTCGAGCCAGCCGAAATCAAGCGCATGATCGGCGACGGCGTGCTCAAGATGGTGGAACGCGCGCTGGTCGCCACAAAGGGCGATCCGCAGCAGAGCGATGCCTTGGTGCCCCGCTTCCTCGAGATCTACCTGCCCATTTCGGCGAATCTGACTCGCTGCTTCCCCGGCGTACCGGAAACCCTCGACAGCCTGCAACGCAGGCAATTCCGCCTGGCCGTCGTGACCAACAAGCCGGTGGCGGCAACCAACAAGATCCTGGAGGCACTGTCGCTGGCCCGCTTCTTCCAGGCGGTCGTCGGCGGCGACAGCGTACAGCAGCGAAAGCCTCACCCCGCACCGCTGCTGGAGGCGGCGCGACGGCTCGGGACGGATGTCGAACAAACCCTGATGGTTGGCGACAACATCCACGACGTCGAGGCCGCCCACGCTGCAGGGATGCGCTGCGTCGCCGTGAGCTATGGCTACCATCATCGGCCGCCGTCCGAATTCGGTGCCGACCATCTCATCGACCAATTCGCCGATCTGCTGCCGCTTGTCATCAATCCGGCATCGGAGTGCCCTAGCGTCGGCAGCGAGGCGGCGCGTCATTCCTCGACCTGATCCTTCAATCCCACGACCGGAGCCTCACTCGTGCCTCAATCCACCGCGTCCCCGCGACCGACCGACCGGACCGTCGAAGTCAATGGACGGAGCTATGCACCGCCCCAGCGTCCGACGGTGGTGATCGTCGTCGACGGCTTCGATCCCGCCTATCTCGAGCACGGAATCGCCAACGGCACGCTGCCGACCATGAAATCATTCAGGGAAAACGGCTTCACGGCAGTCGCGGATTGCTCGATGCCCAGCACGACCAACACCAACAACACCTCGATCGTGACCGGCGTGCCGCCGGCGGTACATGGCATCAACGGCAACTATTACCTCGATGCAGATACCGGCGAGGAAATCATGATCACCGATGCCAAGCGGCTGCGGTGCGGCACGATTCTTGGCGCATTGAGCCATGTCGGCGTGAAGACGGCGGTGGTCACGGCCAAGGACAAGTTGTTGAAGGTGCTGGCGTACGAGATGGACGGAATCAGCTTCTCCTCGGAATACGCGGGCAAGGCCAATCTCAAGGACAACGGCATCGACAATGTCGAGCAGCTGGTCGGTCGGGCGACGCCGGACCAATATTCGGCGGATCTTTCCCTGTTCGTCTTCGATGCCGGAGTGAAGCTGCTGGGGACCGTACGTCCGGACCTGATGTACCTTTCCACTTCCGATTACGTCCAGCACAAGCACGCGCCGGGAGAGCCCGAGGCGGATGGCTATCACCAGGCGGTGGACAAGGCCGTTGCGGCGCTGATCGCGCTCGGCGCGACGGTGGCCATTACCGCCGATCACGGCATGAACGACAAGTCCGCCAAGGACGGCACGCCCAATGTCGTCTATCTCGAAGACGAATTGAACGGCCGCTTCGGCGCCGGCTCGGTCCGGGTCATCTGTCCGATTGCCGATCCCTTTGTCCGGCATCACGGCGCCCTCGGCTCATTCGTCCGCGTGCACCTGCGCAAGCCAGGGGATGTCGCGGCCATGATGGCATTCGCACAGACGCTGCCCGGGGTCGAGCTCGTGCTCGACAAGGAAGCGGTGTGCAGACAATTCGAACTTCCGCTCGACCGGGAAGGGGATTTCGCCGCGTTCGGCGACCGTCATACCGTGGTTGGCGCCCGCAAGGAGGATCACAATCTCAGCCAGCTGGCGGGTCATCGCCTCCGTTCCCATGGCGGCCTCGGCGAGCAGAAGGTGCCGTTTCTGCTGTCCCGGCCGATCAATGCGGAATACCGCAAGCGGGCCAAGGATGGCCCACTGCACAATTACGACATCTTCGATTTCGCGCTGAACGGGGTAGTCTGAACGGTCGACGCGTCGGCGCGGCCCTATCGCTGCGTTGTCATCACCACCAGAGAGAGTCACGAATCATAATGCGAACAGCCAAGGCCGCCGTCTACGAAGCACCGAACACGCCTTTTGTCATAAAGGATTTCCCGCTGCGTCCGGTCCACCGCGGCGAAGTCCTCGTAAAGGTCACGATGTCGACGATCTGCCGCTCCGACATCCATTCCTATGAAGGGCGCCGGCCGAACCCATGCCCGGGAATTCTGGGTCACGAGATCATCGGGATCATCGAGGAACTCGGCGGCGATATCAGGCAGGACATGCGCGGGGACCCGCTCAACGTCGGCGACCGCATCACCTGGAGCGAATATTTCTTCGACGGCGCCTGCTATTATCGCGAAGTCCTCGACATGCCGCAGAAATGTCATGGCGTGCGCAAATACGGCCACGATCTTTCGGAAGAGGATCCGCACTTCCTGGGTGGTTTCGCCGAATATTGCTACATCCTTCCCGGCACGTGGATCCTGAAGCTTCCCGATGACCTCAGCGACGAGGAAGCGACGCCGCTCAATTGCGGCGTGGCCACCATGGCCTCGGTCACCGAAGCTGCCGATATCGCTTTGGGCGACACCGTTGTCATTCAGGGCCTCGGCCTGCTCGGCCTGTATGGTGCCGCGATGGCGAAGGCGAGGGGAGCCCGCAAGGTGATTGGGCTCAACTCCGTGGAGAGCCGGCTCGCCACCGCCAGGAAATTCGGGGCGGACCATGTCATCAATGTAGGCGTGGTGCCGGAAAAGCAGGTCATCGCCGAGATCCGGGAGCTTTGCCGGCCCGACGGCGCCGATGCCGTGATCGAGGTCTGCGGCGTTCCCGAAGTCATCAATCAAGGGCTGCAGATGCTGCGCACGGGCGGCCGCTACGTGCTAGGCGGCCTGGTCAATCCCGGCGCCAATGTCACCATCGATGCCAACATGCTGGTGAAGCGCTGGGTCACGATGCGCGGCATTCACAACTACCACCCGCGGCACCTGATCCAGGCGCTGGATTTCGTGATGGCAAACCGCAATCGCTTCCCGTTCAAGGAGATCGTCGATTCGAAGTTCGGCCTGCAGGATCTCGACGCGGCTTTCAAGAAGGCGTCGGAGCGAACCGTACTCCGCGCCGCGATCGTCCCCGACTACAAGGGTTGAAACATGGAATCTCCGTCGCTCAATTTCACGCCGCACGGGCTGTACATCGGTGGTCGCTGGGTATCGCCGGCCGACAACGGGCACTTCGCGTCGATCAACCCGTCCAACATGCAGAAGCTCGGCGATGTTCCGGCCGCAGGCGAGGCCGATGTGGATCTCGCCGTGCAGGCCGCGAAACAGGCCTTCAAGGAATGGTCGAGAGTGTCGCCCAAGGAGCGCGCGCGGTGTCTCGAGCTGCTGGCGGACCGCATCGAAGAGAACGCCGACGAGCTGGCGCTGCTCGACGCCGTGGACGCCGGAAATGCCATTGTCGGCATGCGCGGCGACATGACCTGGACCGCGGATTGGTTCCGCTATTGCGCAGGGCTGGTTACCGAAATCAAGGGCGAAACCTCCTCGCAAGGGGGCCGTCACCTGAACCTGACGCGACGCCAGCCGTTCGGCGTCGTGGCGAAAATCAACCCGTTCAATCACCCGTTCCGGTTCTGTGCCGAGAAGGCGGCGGCACCGCTTGCCGCCGGCAACACCGTGGTGGTCAAGGGATCCGAGCAGGCGCCGCTCTCGAGCCTTCGGCTCGGCGAACTCTGCGAAGGAATTTTCCCGCCGGGCGTCGTCAACATCATCACAGGTGACGGCAAGGTCGGATCCGCGCTGGTCCGTCATCCCGACGTGCGCCGCATCGGCTTTGTCGGTTCGGTACCGACCGGCCGAATGATCGCGCAGGAGGCCGCCGCCGGCCTCAAGCGCGTGACCCTGGAGCTCGGCGGCAAGAACCCGATCATCATCTTCCCCGACGCCGATCCCAAGAAGGCGGCCGCAGCCGCCATCAAGGGGATGAACATGAACCGGCAGGGCCAATCCTGCAGTTCGACCTCGCGGGTGTTCGTGCATGCCTCGCTGCACAAGGAAGTCACCCAGGAACTGGTCAAGCTCGCCGAGGCGCTTCCGATCGGCGCGCCCTGGCTCAAGCACAACGATGTCGGACCGATCGTATCGCAGCGCCAGTTCGACCGGGTGATGGGTTTCATCGCCGCAGGGAAGGCCGAAGGCGCGCAGTTGCTGACCGGGGGCGGCAAGCCGAAGGACGCCAGTCTCGCCGGCGGCCTGTTCATTGCGCCGACGGTGTTCGACGGGGTGACGCCGGCGATGCGGATCGGCCAGGAGGAGATCTTCGGTCCGGTGATGTCGGTGATCACCTGGGACAACTACGAAGACATGCTGGAGAAGGCCAACGGCGTCGAATATGGCCTCACCGCCGCCATCGTCACCAATGATCTCGCCAAAGCCATGGAGACCGCGGACCGCATCGAGGCCGGCTACGTCTGGATCAATTCCAGTGGACGCTACATCGGCGCGCCCTATGGCGGCTGGAAGCAGAGCGGAATCGGCGAGGAGGAGTGTTTTGACGAGATCGTCAGCTACACCCAGGTGAAGAATATCAACATGAGGTGGTGAGCGACGTCTGAGCGTCGCGAGGCGACGTCAGTTAGAATGCGAACGCTGGTGAAACGGCGTCATGCGAAATGGCTATTTGATTGCAAGAGCGACAACAGCAACCCCCCGGGAGGGACACGATGCGAAACGCTACCAAGCTTGCTGCCATCTCCACGGTGCTGGTCGGCGCCGCCCTTTTGCTCGGCTCTGTGAACTGTCCCGCTCTGGCGGATGACGGACTGGCAGAAGCCGGCGTCCTCAAGGTCGGGATCATTCCCGCCGAGGATGGTCGTGCGGTGGTACGGCAGTCGAAAGAGGTCATGGACCAGATCAGCAAGGCGCTGAACATGAAGACCGAGATTTTCGTCGGTTCCGACTACAACGCGACCATCGAGGCGCTTCGCGCCAACAAGGTCGACGTCGCCCTGATGGGAGCGTTCGGTTATGTGCTGGCGACGACCCAGGCCCCGGTCGAGGCTTTCGCGGTGACGGTCACCGCGAAGAGCAACTCGCCGGACTACCATTCCATCATCATCGCCCGCGCCGACGCCAGCGACCTGACATCACTCGACTCGATCAAGGGCCACACCTTCGCCTTTGTCGATCCAAGCTCGACGTCGGGCTCGCTGATGCCCAAGGCGGCAATGATGGACGCCCACATCGTTCCCGAAACCGACTTGAAGAAGGTGATCTATTCCGGCGGTCACGACGCCAGCATCATCGCGGTGGCCGAAGGCAAGGTCGACGCCGCCTCGGTTGCCGACCGGATCTATGCCGGCGCCTGTGACAAGAAAGCGGTCGACTGCAGCAAGCTGAAGGTGATCTGGACGTCGCCCGCGATCCCGAACGACCCCTTGTTCTACCGCAAGGGTCTGTCGAACGACATGAAGAAGAAGGTCAGCGACGCCTTCTACGGCATCAAGAACCTGACCTTCGGCGAGATGGGCACGGTAGCACGCTTCGATCCGGCAACCGACGCGACCTATGACGTGGTCAGGAACATCGCCAAGACGCTGAAGCTCGATCTCACGAAGATGAAATAGTATGCTGCCCCGGCTGTTGGCCTGCTGACTGCGGGAGACCGTATCTTGGCGCGATCGACTGGCTCCATCGCGATGCAGCTGCGACCCTCGCTTGGCGGGCGGGTGAGGTTCCTGCTGTATCTGACGCTGGGTGCCGCATTCCTCGGGTGGAGCGCGAATGCGCTAGAACTCAGCGGTGGCGAGCTCATTCGCTCGCTTCCCGCCATCGGGCGCTATCTCGCGCGGATGGTCCCACCCGACTGGACGGCGCTGGACGGCCTGTGGGGCCCGACGCTCGATACGATCTGCATCGCGCTATGGGGCACCGTGATCGCATCGGTGATCGGCCTGCCGCTCGGCATCCTCGCAGCCAAGAATCTGAGCAGCTCGCGGGTGATCCGCCAGTCGGCGCTGGCCACACTCAACGTGCTTCGCAGCATTTCCGAACTGATCTGGGCAATCTTCTTCGTGTCCGCGGTCGGGCTCGGCCCGTTTCCCGGCGCGCTCGCCCTCGGGGTCAATTTCGGCGGCATCCTCGGCCGGCTCTATGCCGAGGCGATCGAGAACGTCGACCCGAAGCCGCTGGAGGCGTTGCGTGCGACCGGCGCAGGCCGCATTCAGACCATTCTGTTTGCGGTGCTGCCGCAGGTACTGCCCCAGATCGTCTCCTATAATCTCTACTGGTTCGAAGTCGGCGTACGCTCGGCAACCGTGCTCGGCATGATCGGTGCGGGTGGCATCGGCTTTGAACTGGTGACGACGATCCGGCTCTACGATTTTCGCCAAACCTCGGCGATCCTGCTGGTCATTCTCGCGCTCGTCACCCTGATTGACCAGGCTTCGGCGCTCTTGCGCAGCAGCATCGTGAAGTGAAAGCCAACATGAACATGAACATCAGCAGTCTCGATCAGCTTGTCAGCGCAACGCCGGTGGAGAAGACCCCGATCGTGTCGCTGCACAATGTCAGCAAGACCTATGCCCGCGGGAACCTGGTCGCGCTGAGCGATGTCAGCTTCGATGTCGGCCATGGCGAGTTCGTCGTCATCCTCGGACCGAGCGGCGCCGGCAAATCCACCATGCTGCGCTGTATCAACCGCCTGGCGGAGCCGACCGGCGGACGGATCTTCCTCCGGGGCAAGGAGATCACTTCCGCACCGCGCAGCCTGCGCGCAGCACGGCGGGAAATCGGCATGGTGTTCCAGCAGTTCAACCTGGTGACGCGTCTGTCGGTGATGATGAACGTTCTTTCGGGCCGGCTGTCCTATCGTTCGACCTGGCGCAGCCTGTTCTACAGCTTCACCCGCGAGGATCGGGCCATCGCGCTGGAGTGCCTGGAAATGGTCGCGCTCGGAAAGAAGGCGCTCCAGCGCACCGACACACTGAGCGGCGGCGAACAGCAGCGCGTTGCGATCGCGCGCGCGCTGGCTCAGCGGCCCAAGCTCATCCTCGCCGACGAACCGGTCGCCAGCCTCGATCCCAAGATCGCCCGCCAGGTCCTTGATTACCTGAGGGACGTCTCGCAGCGGCTCGGGATCAGCGTGATCTGCAACCTCCATCAGGTCGACTTCGCCCGTGAATATGCCGAACGCATCATCGGGCTATCGCAAGGCAGGCTGATCTTCGACGGCCCGCCCGGCGCCCTGACCGATGACATCCTCAACCAGATCTATGGTCCACGTGCGGAGAACGCGGTTGGCTGATCCCTACCAGCTCGCAGTCGACCAGGGCCTCACCCGCGAAGCGGCGTGGCGGCACCGGCGTCTGGCGGTCCGCCTGCTCGTCATGGCAGGGTGCGCCGTCGTATTGTGGCTGGCGGCGGCCCGGATTCATCTCAGCCTGACCAACGTCATCACCGGCATTCCGAACATGGCCGACTTCTTCGGCCGCATGGTGCCGCCCGATCTCTCGATCCTGAAGTCGCTGATCGCGCCGACCATCGAGACCGTCCAGATCGCGGCATGGGGGACGGCGATCGCTGTCGTTGCGTCGGGGCCACTGGCATTGCTCGCCGCGCGCAATACTGCGCCGCATCCAACGATCTACTTCGTGACCCGGCTCTTTCTCAACCTGTTGCGAAGCATCAACGAGCTGATCTATGCGCTGCTGCTGGTCAGCGCGGTCGGCCTCGGACCATTTCCCGGCGTTCTCGCCATTGCGCTGCACGCGACCGGAATGCTGGCGAAGTTCGTCGCCGAAGAAATCGAGCATGTCAATCGTGGTCCGGTGGAGGCGCTGCAGGCCGCGGGTGCGGGACGGATGCAGATCATTCTGTTCGGCATCGCGCCCCAGGTGCTTCCCGCCGTCGTGGGCTACATCCTCTATCGTTTCGACGTCAGCATCCGCTCGGCCACGGTGCTCGGGCTGGTCGGCGCCGGCGGATTGGGGTTTGCGCTGATTACCAGCATGAAGATGTTCAAATATCACGAAACCGCCACCTGCATCCTGGTGATCATTCTGCTGATCTGGGCCGCTGACGCGATCAGCAGCCATCTGCAGAAAAAGATCCTCTGATCCCCGACGGCCAGGCGACGCAATGGGCACGACCATACTTCTGAATCTCATTGGCGGCGTCGCCCTGCTGCTGTGGGGACTGCACATGGTGCAGTCAGGCATCCTGCGGGCGTTCGGCGCCGATCTTCGCCGGGTGCTGGGCCGAGCCCTGCGCAACCGGCTGTCGGCATTGCTGGCAGGAATTGGGGCTACCGCGCTGCTGCAAAGCAGCACGGCCACCGCGCTGATGACGACGACTTTCCTGGGAGACGGGCTGGTCGGGCTGGTGCCGGCACTGGCAATCATGCTGGGCGCCAATGTCGGCACCACCCTGATAGTTCAAGTCTTCAGCTTCGACGTCTCCATGCTCGCTCCGGTCCTGCTGGGGATCGGCGTCCTCGTCTTCAAGAACAGTGTGCGCACCCGGATTCGTGACCTTGGCCGGGTCGCTATCGGTCTTGGGCTGATGCTGTTGTCGCTGCACGTCCTGCTCGACACGTTGGCGCCGGCGGAATCCGCGCCCAACGTCCGGACCTTGCTTGCCGCCATGACCGGCTTGCCGATCCTGAACCTGATCGTAGGCGCGGTGGCCGCCTGGGCGGCACATTCGAGCGTGGCCGTGGTGCTGCTGGTGATCTCACTGACCTATTCGAACTTCATCACCCCGGTTGCCGCCTTCGCCCTGGTGCTCGGAGCCAACCTCGGAAGCGCCATCAATCCGCTGCTGGAGAGCGGTCTTGGCAACCCGATCGCCCGGCGCCTGCCGCTCGGCAACCTGATCAACCGTGCCTTCGGGTGTGCCCTTGTGCTGCCGTTCCTGCAGCCGATGGTCGATTTGCTCAGCCGGTTCGATTCCCATACGGTGCGGCTGGTGGCGGACTTCCACACCCTGTTCAACGTGGCGCTCGCTGCCATCTTCATTGTACCGCTGCCTGCCTTCGCCAAGCTGTTGCAGTGGCTGTTGCCGCCGCCGGCGGCAGCGTCCGATCCGGCCGCGCCGATCTATCTCGACGTCGCTGCGATCGGCACACCATCATTGGCGCTCACGAGTGCCGCCAGGGAAACCCTGCACATGGGCGATCTGGTCGAAACCATGCTGCGCGACACCATGGTCGCCCTGATGACCGATGATCGCAAGCTGGTTTCCGCCATCGAGCGCATGGACAACGCAGTCGACAAGCTTCATGAGGCGATCAAGCTCTATGTGACGCGGATCACCCGGGAAAGCCTCGATGACCGCGAGGGAGCCCGCGCCATGGAGGTGATCGCCTTCGCCATCAATCTTGAACATATCGGCGACATCATCGACAAGAACCTGATGGAGCTTGCCGCCAAGAAGATCAAGAACCGGCTGCATTTCTCCAATGAGGGGGCGGCGGAATTGCAGGCGCTGCATCGCAAGGTGATCGAGAATTTGAAGCTGGCGCTGAGTGTCTTCATGTCCGGCGACGTCAAGATTGCGCGACAGTTGATCGAGGAGAAAGTGGCGATCAGGCAGGCCGAACGCGTTGCGGCCGAAAACCACCTGGTGCGGCTGCGTGAGGGACGACTGGCCAGCATCGAGACAAGTTCGCTGCATCTCGATATCCTGCGCGACCTGAAGCGGATTCACTCACACATCTGTTCGGTGGCCTATCCGGTATTGGAGGCGGCGGGTGAACTGCAGCCGAGCCGCCTCAAGGCGCTCGAAGTCGATTCGGTGATCGGCACCAGCGAGGTGCTGCTGAGATAGTCCGGAGCGATCGGTATGGCGTGCGGCTTGGGGACGCTCGGCGATCACCAGCTGGACCGGCCGAAAAAGGAAGGGCGCCATGCGGGCAGGCTGGAATAGGGCGAATAGGTGAATTCAGCTTCCGGGTTGCGTCGGCGGACCTTGATGCCGCCCTGAGGCTCCCCGCTCAACAGCACCACGAAATCCGTGCCTTTCCCGGTCTCCGGGCTCAATCCCTCGTCGGTGACGATGAGCGACGATCGCGGCACGATCGTGCCCAGCCGGTCGAGCACGTCCTGGGGGATGACAATCCGGTCGAGCGCGTCCTTCGCGCTGATGGAGCCCGTCGGTTGGTCGACGTCGCGAACCTGGTCGCGGGCCCTGGCTTTGCTGTCGAAGGCACCGCGGCGCGGATGGCTGCTCTCCAGCGAGACGACGTTCCACCGCAGGTCGGTTTCGCCGGTCGCCCGTTCAACCGCCGTGAAGATGTGTGTTCCGATCGGCCGATCGGCATCCCGGATGATGACCGGACTGTCAAAGACCGGCTCGAATGCGCGTCGGACATAGAGCCGCTGGGTCTTGCGGCTGATCAGCACCGATACTGGTTCAAGGGTGCGGGCCGTCTGGCGCAGCGCCTCCGCGGCCGCGGTCTTGGCGGATTCTGCCGCGACGGCCGCCTCACGCGCGCTCGCCAAGGCGTCGAGCTTCGGCTGCAATCTGGCCTTGGCGTCGGTCGATTGCTGCTGCAATTCGTCAAGCCTGGCGCTGGCCTGTGTCTTGACGCTCTCGGCCCGCTCCCTTGCGTCCGCCGAACCGGCGGCGCCGAGCGCGGCCTCGGCCGCATCCAGCTGCTCCCTGGCTCTCAGCATTAGATTGTCTGCGGTGCGCACCGCGGGCGTCGCCAGCGCCGCCTCGCGATAGGCCGCACCGGAGGCAAGTCGCGCCTGATCCGCGGTCCTGGTCGCCTGGTCCGCTGCGGCACGGCGGGTAGCGACCAAGGCGCCGTCATCCGGCTTCGACGTAAAGAGTAAGGGGTGGGCAATCTCGACGGGCTCCACGTCGGTAGGCGCGACAACGACCCGCAGGCCGAGCTGGGTTTGATCGAACAGGTCGGCGGCAAACTCGAACGGCATCCGGATACAGCCATGGGACGCCGGATATCCGGGCAGGGCACCGCCGTGGAGCGCGATGCCCGACCAGGTGATGCGCTGCATGTTGGGCATGTAGGCATCATCATACAGGTTGGAATAATGCTCGGCCTGTTTCTGGATGACGCTGAAGACCCCGGCGGGCGTCTCGCGGCCCTTCTGGCCGGTCGATACCGGCGCCCGGAGGATCCAGCCCTTGGCGTCGTAGACCGTGACCATCTGGCTGTGCAGCGAGACGACCGCCAGGGTGGGCTCGCCCGCTGTGCGCCCTGCCACGGCCTCAACGGCCGGCGCACGCCGGCGGCCCGCGGCTTCCGAGGGATCGACGGTCGAAACCAGCGCGGCCAGGCCCGCAAAGGCGACATACGCCGGCACCCATCGTGCTGGCTTGGCGTTTGGACCTTTTGGCCGAAAACTCATGTACTTCCCGGTTCGCAGTCCGACAATTCATAACGCCATTCGATCGCGACGGCCATCCGCGAAGCCTGTGTGAGGCCGTGCCCGCAGCGAATCGCACCCATGGTCGATGGGGCAAACGGCTTCCCCGAGACCGTCGTAGCCTGCCGCGGCACGCCCTTGTGGTTCTTGTTGCTCTGCTTTTGCCCGACCGAGGCCGGCCGGGGCCGACATGGTAAACCAGTCGTTAACTAGGGGTTGGTATCATTTGCCATATCCGGACGACAGTCGTCCGACCACCGGGAGCAAACACCATGCCCGTTGAGATGCTGAGTTATGCCGAACTTGGCGAGAGGCTCAAAATATCCCCCGAGGCGGCAAGGGCTTTGGTGAAACGACACCGACTGCCTCGTTCACGGTCGAACACCGGCAAGACCCTTGTGCAGGTCGACCTCACCGAAATCAACCATTCCCCGGTCACGCGAACCCCGGCCACGCCGGCTGGTCAACAGGTGGTCACGGCCCTGAAGGATCACATTGCGACCCTGCAAGCCGACCTCGTGGAGATGAAGGTCATAGCGGGCGGTCACCGGGCGGATTTCGAGCGCGAGGCCGAACGGTCCAACCGTCTCATGGCTGAGCTATCCAAGGCCAATACTGAATCCACGGCTGCTCGGGAGAAAGCCGCCTATTTCGCTGGAAAGCTGTCGACCAACAAGCAGCCGGCCAGCAAGCAGCGCTGGTGGCGGAAGCTGGGCGAGACCATCACACATTCCCCGTTGCACGTCTTCCGGGGCAATGTCGGCCGGGTTGCTGGGACGAATTGATTCCACATACGGTCCGGATCAGCGAAATTCGCCGCTCAGCCCCGGCGCGAGCCGGCTTGTTTCGGCGTTGGGGCTGGGGCGGCAAAACGACGCAATGTCCCGGGTTACGCGAAGACCTGTTCCCCCATCCCCGCGGGGCAGGCGGGGAAGCGAAGCCGAACGCCAAAGTTACGTGCTATGCAGCACATCGTGCAGGCGGTTGAGGGCTTCTTCGGAGATCTCGCGAGCGTCACGCGCATCGTCCGATGAGCCGATCTCCCGGATCCTGCTCGCAACGAAAATGGCGATGGGATCGTCATCTTCATGCACGTCGAGTTCGCGCAAGGTCATATCGTAGGCTTGTGAGCAGGCGTCCCGCATTCGATGTTCCATGTTACTGCACTCACCCAACCGGACCAGTTTTACTAAAACGCGCTGACTCGTCTTTTTGATGACGCGCAACGATGGTTCCGTACTCACATTGTTGTGAGACAGGGGCATGGAACTTATGAACGAGTTCGGTCCGTTGCTCGGCGTTCGACAGCTGGCTTTGCAGAGATGCTGCCACCGCTGATCGAGCTGGCGCTGTGCGGGGTTGCCACCGACATAGACTTGCTCCGACGTGCCGAAGGCCGCAACCCGGAACAGATATCAGAAATTCCATCCTGGCGTGGCCGGTGACCCGAGAAGCCTGGAGTTGTCGGGGTGTGATTTCGTGACAGTCGAGGCCATCGCCACGAACGAATAAGATCCGACCGAGACATGGTCGCGGATACGAGCACCGAGTCCGATCATCGAGTTTTCACCAATCCTGACTCCGCCACCGAGGACGACCCCGGGAGAGAGATGTGAAAATGCCCCGATTTCGCAATCGTGTTCGACGATGGCGCCGGTGTTGATGATACAGTGTTCGCCGACAGTGGCGCGGGGATTGATGATGGCGCCGGGCATGATCAGCGAGCCATGGCCGATCTTCGCATCCTCAGCAACCACGGCGCGGGGGTGGACAACCGTCGCCCAGTCGCGGCCGAACATCTTGTCGACGATATTCCGGCGACCTCGGGTTGGACCGATCATCCCGACGCCAACGATCAGCATTGCATCGACATACTTGCCGACGACTTCGTCGGCGCCGAGATAGGGCATGTTGCCCGGTGGTTTCGGCTCGATGTCGACGAAGCCGCTGACGTCAAAGCCGCTTTGAACCGCGGCGAAGTGCACGCAGGCTGCGTGCTCGCCGCCACCGACAATGATCAGCTTACGCACTCTTTTTCTTCTTCAGATATTTGTTTGCCAAACCCAATGGAGTTGACCTTCTGATACATGCCTTCAGATCTACCCAATTTTCGTTAGGTAATCTCCAACAAAATTTTGAGTCAGTATTGACCAGCGTTCTTAGCCCGGCGGCAAGATGCGGGCGGGCTCGCCAAATTGAAGCGTCAAAGACCTGCAGCTACGCCTAGACGTCCGAGGCCCGGCAGTTTGAGCGCGGGGCGCCGGATGTCAAAACCGAGGACGGCACCGAAGAAATTGAGCTCGAAGCCCTCGACCCAGCCGACCGTGAGTTCGATATATCCCGCGAGCGAAACGAAAACACCCGTTCCCGACGGGCTGGCGCCGATCCAACGGCCGTCATACGGGAAATCCTTGCCGATCGCTGTCGGTGGCAGGATCGCCCGAAGCTCCGGAACAGCGTCGAGCGCGGCCTGCACGAAGGTGTTCGAGTTGGGACCTGGCCAGGCGCTGTAGTCGCCGTAAGTCTTGAATTTGTAGTTCTCGATCACGCTCCGGATCTTGGGGATGAGTGACTCGGCCCGTTCGCCGTCGACGGCGACGATCGTCTCGGGCAGGGCGCCGAACCATCGCCCGTCCGGTGCGAAGCCATTCGTGCGGATCGGCTCACCCCACGCCGTGTAGTCGTAGCGGCTGTATGTCGCCGCGCTCTTTTCCTTCACGACGATCCAGGTGTGAACCGCGAAGATGCTGCGCCATCGGACTGTCCGCGCTGCGAATACCCGGATCATGGCTTCCGGATGCGTGCTCGCCGGCGGCAACAGGCCCGCGCTGGACCTGTCGGCGGTCTGCCAATTGCCGCGGCCGTCGCCGATCCAGAAATAGCGTGCGGCCGACGCGGCGATCGGCGCGAAAACGAGAACCAGAAAGACGAGCAAGGGCTTCTTCAAGGCAGTGCTGCGGAGGATGTTCAGCACCATATAGGACGCATGGTCGCTTGCGCCATGGCAGCCGGACGGCCATGGCTCCGACGACCGCGACGCAGTGTGCCATCAGGGCAGGGCGCGACTGCTCCAGACCAGTTTTGCCGAGATCGCTTTCTGGAAGGGTGCACGGGCAAGATCCAAGATCAGCTCCAGCATCCCAGCCTATCGCGATATGGGCATGCGTAGGCTCTAGGTCAGGGAGATGGATTTAGCTACAGAATCAATGTTTTGAGCGGAAGGGGTGGGATTCGAACCCACGGTACCCTTGCAGGCACGCCGGTTTTCAAGACCGGTGCCTTAAACCACTCGGCCACCCTTCCGGTTCGGCAGTCCGAGCGGCTTAGCAGAGACGTTCGGGGCGTGAAAGAGGCTGACCCTCGGAGAGGCGGGCGCCTGATGGGCTCGGTCGGATCAATGGCCTCTCGACCGGCGTGAGCCCGGGCTGGACCTGCGCAACGGCACCCGTCAGGACCTGACGGGGCGAGGCGAAGGGTCCGGCTACAGCCGCGAACGGTAGCCGTCGACGGCGTGGGCGATGAAAATGCCGGCGCTCATGAAGCCGAAGAAGGCGGTGACTGCTTCCAACATGGTGACGATCCTTGACCCAGCACGCGGACCTAACGGCACGGAGCGCTACACAGTCAAAAGAATTCCTGCCGCGCCCGGATTTAGGAAATCGATGGTGATTTTTCAGCAACACGGCGCGTCGGCAGCTGCCCCAAACCAGCGACGGCGGCGCATACGAACGATTGATTTACCACCTTTGGGGCTCTCCCCATTTCCGCCGCGTTCCGGCTGCGATATATTCATCACTTGATGCGGAGATGGGGCGCATCGAGATGCAGCGTGGCGCGGTACCGGGGTTCGCAGAGGGCCAGCGCCGCCGGAGTGGTTTGGGGCGGATGGGGATTCGACGGTCAGATCCGATGGTTCGGGCGGCGCGTGGCGTTGCCGCAGTGCTGGCCTGCCTCGCGCTCGCCAATTGCGCCTCTTCAGGGAAATTCGCCAACCGGGTCGATCCTCGTTACGGCGTTTCCTCCAGTCCGCGCGTGGTCCCCTTTGGGGAGCCGGTGCCCAAGGGCGGCGGCACCTATCGCGTTGGCAAACCCTATGTCGTCGCGGGCCGGGTTTACGTGCCGGAGGAAGACGTGAACTACCGCGAGGAGGGCATGGCGTCCTGGTATGGCGATGATTTCCACGGCCGGCTGACCGCCAATGGCGAAGTGTTCGACATGAGCGCGCTGACCGCCGCCCATCCGACGCTGCCGATGCCCTGCTATGCCCGTGTCACCAACCTCAGCAACGGCCGGTCGCTGATCGTCCGCGTCAACGACCGCGGGCCGTACCATGGCAATCGGCTGATCGATGTCTCCAATAGAGCAGCCGACTTGCTCGACTTCAGGGGCAACGGGGTGGCGCGGGTGCGCGTCGAATATGTCGGGCGGGCGCCGCTCGATGGTTCCGATGACCGCATGCTGATGGCGACGCTACGCACCGGCGTTCCAGCGCCGGCGCCGTCTCTGGTCCGAGTGGCATCCGCGCGTCCCTTTGTCCCCGACATGTCTTCCGGTCGCGCCCTGCACGGTGAGGTTCCCTTGCCGGAGGGGCGTCCCTACAGCCTCGGCAACACGCCGGTAGACCAGGCCTCGATCAATGCGACGTCGGAGATGTCCGCGTCCGCCCGCCCGCGCTCGAACGGCCGCGCCCTCGATAATCCGCGTGCGGTGTCCTATGGGGACGATGACCGCTACACGCCGAGCGTCCGGCCGGTCACCGCCTATGCGCCGATCGATCCCCACGGGCCGAGCGAGATCCTGGCTGGCCGCGGACTCTACTGATTTTCGCCGGGAGCGCGGCGCTGACCGGTACTTGCCCGCCATTCCCAACAGCTTGTGTGGCCGCCACGGGCCTCGACGGCCATGTTGTTTGCAGTACCACCAGCTGTTAGAACGCCAGGTCTCAAGGCTTGACCATGGCACGCGCAACATCATTCTCCGGCAGGTCGATGTCCTTCTGGGGCCGCCTGATCGCACTCATTGTGTGGATGGCGGTCGGCAGCGCGGCGGTGCTTGCCGCCAATCAGAGCGTGCAGGGAGCGAAAAAGGAAGACAGCGGCTTCGCCGGCGACGCCCCGACCGCGATCCTGATCGAGGCGTCCAGCGGCAGCGTGCTGTTCGAGAAAAATGCCGACGAATTGCGGGCACCGTCCAGCATGATGAAGCTGATGACGGTGGAGACCGTGTTCCATGCCCTCGAAAAAGGCGACGTCAAGCTGACCGACGAGTATCACATCAGCGAGCATGCCTGGCGCACGGGGGGCGCGCCGTCGGGCACCTCGACCATGTTCGCCGCCATCAACAGCAAGGTCTCCGTCGACGATCTGCTTCACGGCGCCATCATCCAGAGCGGCAACGATGCCTGCATTGCGTTGGCGGAAGGCATGGACGGCAATGAAAGCAGCTTCGCCGCCGACATGATGACCAAGCGCGCCCGCGAGCTTGGCCTGACGCGCTCCACCTTCGCCAATTCCAACGGTCTGCCCGATCCCGGGAACAAGATGTCTGTGCGCGAACTCGCCATGCTGGCGCGCCACATTATCCTGTCCTATCCCGAGTTCTACCAGCTGTTCGGTCAGCGCGAATTCACCTGGAACAAGATCCGCCAGCAGAATCGCAACCCGCTGCTGACATCGCTGGAAGGCGCCGACGGCCTGAAGACGGGTTACACCAAGGAGGGCGGCTACGGCATGGTCGGCTCGGCGGTGCAGAATGGCATTCGCCTGATTGTCGTCGTCAACGGACTGGAGGATTCCGAGGATCGCGCCTCGGAAGCCAAGAAGATGCTGGAATGGGGATTCCGGAACTTCGAGGCGCGAACCCTGTTCGCGGCCAATCAGACGGTCGGGTACGCCAGGGTGTTCGGCGGCGACATCCGGTCGGTGAAGCTTGCGAGCCCGGAGCCGATCAAGGTCATGGTTCAGAAGAACGGCAACGACAAGCTGCTGGCACGCGTGGTCTATAACGGGCCGGTCCGCGCGCCAGTCGAGGCCGGCCAGCGCATCGGCGTGATCAGGATCTGGCGGGGAGGGAACCTCGCCGAGGAGACCCCGGTCTTTGCCGCGGAAGCGGTCGGGAAAGGTTCGACGATGCGACGGGCGCTCGACGGTGCGAGCGAGCTCGTGATCGGGATGTTTCGCGCCGGCGCCGAGAAGCTCTGATCATGGCCGGGACGGCGACCGGATCAGCACCCGGACCTGGGCGGTTCATCACCTTTGAAGGCGGCGAGGGGTCCGGTAAATCCACGCAGATCAAGGCGCTGGCGCAACGGCTCGATGCGGCCGGGTTGCGGACCCTGGTCACCCGCGAGCCCGGCGGCTCGCCGGGCGCCGAGATCATCCGCCATCTCGTGTTGTCCGGCATGGGCAAGCTCCTGGGCGCCGAGGCGGAGACCTTGCTGTTCGCCGCCGCAAGGGACGATCACGTGCACAGCGTGATCCAGCCGGCACTCGGGCGGGGAGTGTGGGTGCTGTGCGACCGCTTTTCCGATTCGACGCGCGCCTATCAAGGCCATCTCGGCCACGTCGCGCCCGCGGTGCTCAATGCCATGGAACGGGTGACCATCGGCGACCTCCGGCCGGATCTGACCATCATCCTCGACGTTCCGGTGGAGGTCGGCCTTCAGCGCGCCGCCATCAGGCGCGGCGACGGTGCGCCTGACCGCTTCGAGGCCGAGGACATCGAGTTCCACGAGCGGCTGCGCGAAGCCTATCGGCAGATCGCGGCAGAACAGCCGCAGCGATGCGTCCTGATCGATGCCGATGCAGACGCCGCAGCGGTGGCCGCGGCGGTCTGGACGGCCCTGCGCGACCGCCTTCTCGAAGTCGACGCCGGCAGCGCGGTGGGTTCGGCATGAGTTCCCGCCAGGTCGAAGCGCCGAGCGCGGGGTTGCATCCCCGCGAAAACTTCGCTTGGTTCGGAAACCGCGAAGCCGAGCGCGCCCTGCTGGACGGCTACCGCAGCGGCAAGATGGCGCACGCCTGGCTGATCGGCGGCGCACGAGGCATCGGCAAGGCGACGCTGGCCTATCGCGCGGCAAGGTTCGTGCTCGCCCATCGCGATCCGCTCGCCATCGGCGTGCAGACTGCCGCGACAATGGCAGTCGATCCGTCAGATCCCGCCGCGCGGCGGATCACGGCCGGCGCCCATGGCGGGCTGCTCGTCCTGCAGCGCACGGCGAATGACAAGGGGGTGATGCGGTCCGTGATCACCGTCGATGAAACCCGCGAGACGATCTCGTTTTTCGGATCGACCGCGGCCGTCGAGGGCTGGCGGATCTGCATCGTCGACAGCGTCGACGAACTCAATCCGAATGCCGCCAACGCCCTGCTCAAGATCCTGGAGGAGCCGCCGCGGCGTTCGCTGTTCCTGCTGGTCAGCCACGCGCCGGCGCGGCTGCTGCCGACCATCCTGTCGCGATGTCGCATGCTCCGGGTGCGGCCGCTCTCGACCCAGGACGTCATCGGCGCCGCTGCCCATGCCTCCGGCCGCGCGAGCGACGATCCGGCGCTGGCGGAGGCGGCCGCGGCGGCGGAAGGCAGCGTCGCCCGCGCGCTGACCTTGCTCGACGGTGACGCCGTCAAACTGCAGCAGCGGACCGCTGCGCTGCTCGCTACCTTGCCGCAGGTCGATCCGCGCGAATTGCATTCGCTCGGCGATGCGCTCGGCGGCAGCGACCGGGTGGCGCTGGCCGCCTTCGTCGACAGCATCGATCGCTGGGTAGGCGAGCGCCTGCATGCCGACGGGGCCAATGCCAACGCAAACCTGCCGCGCCTTGCACGGCTGGCGGAGGTGTGGGAAAAGATCAGTCTCGCCGCGCGCGATGCCGAAGCCTACAATCTCGAACGGAAGCCACTGGTTTTCTCGGTGTTCGGGCTGCTCGCGGAAGCCACGCGGTAATCGCCGCGGACTGACCCTCCCGACAGATCGATTCGAGCAACGAAGGAAGTTGGTGTGGCAACCGAAAGGAAGAAAACTGCAGCGAAGCGGGCCGCGAAGAAGGTCCGCAAATCGCGCCGCGTCGGCAAGGCCGTTGCTGCCAAGAAGCGCCCCGGCACCCGCAAGCGCGCCGCGAAGAAGGTTGCAAAGAAGGTCGCAAAGAAGGTCGCGACAAAGGCGCCCAAGACAACGAAGAGAACCAAGCCGCCCAGCAAGCGGGCGAAGCGGCGCACGAAATCCGGCACTGTTTCACAGCGAGGAAGGCGCGCCGGAGCAACCGCGAGGAAGGCCGCCGCCAGCCCGCAGGCGCAACCCGCCGCACCGAACCAGCCTCGCGGCAGTCTCTATTACATCACCACCGCGATTGCGTATCCCAACGGCATGCCGCATATCGGTCACGCCTACGAGGCGATCGCCACCGATGCGTTGGCGCGTTTCCAGCGGCTCGACGGCAAGGATGTGTTCTTTCTCACCGGCACCGACGAGCACGGGCTGAAGATGATTCAGACCGCGCATGGCGAAGGCCTGACGCCGTCCCAACTCGCCGACCGCAATGCGGCACGGTTCAAGGACATGGATCTGCGCCTGAACGTGTCGTTCGATCGCTTCATCCGCACTTCCGAACCCGCACACCACCGCTCGGTGCAGGTGATCTGGGAGCGGATGCAGCAGAATGGCGACATCTACATCGACACCTATTCCGGCTGGTATTCGATACGCGACGAGGCCTATTACGCCGAGGAGGAAACCACGCTCGGCGAGGATGACGTGCGCCGCGGCCCGCAGGGTACGCCGGTGGAATGGGTCGAGGAGAAGAGCTATTTCTTTCGGCTGTCGGCCTATCAGCAGCGGTTGCTGGCGCTCTATGAGGAGCAGCCGGATTTCATCGGGCCGGACTCCCGGCGCAACGAGGTCGTCAGCTTCGTGAAAGGCGGCCTCAAGGACCTGTCGATCTCCCGCACCACCTTCGACTGGGGAGTCCGGGTGCCGAACGATCCGGACCATGTGATGTATGTGTGGGTCGATGCGCTTACTAATTATATCACCGGCGTCGGCTTTCCCGACGAGCAGGATGCCAATTGGCGCTATTGGCCGGCCGACGTGCATATCATCGGCAAGGACATCATACGATTCCACGCGGTGTATTGGCCCGCCTTCCTGCTGTCGGCCGGCGTGCCCGTACAGAAGCGGGTCTATGCGCACGGCTTCCTGTTTAACAGGGGCGAGAAGATGTCGAAATCGGTCGGCAACGTCGTCGATCCCTTCAATCTGGCCGATCAATATGGGGTCGACCAGATGCGCTATTTCTTCCTGCGCGAGGTGCCGTTCGGCCAGGACGGCAGCTACAACCATGAAGCCATTGTCGCGCGCATCAATGCCGACCTGGCCAACGATCTCGGCAATCTTGCCCAGCGCTCGCTGTCGATGATCGCCAAGCAGTATGGCGGCGTGCTGCCCGAGCCCGGGGCCTTCAGCGCTAGCGACCTGGCCATCCTGGCCCAGGCTGACGGCATGCTTGCGCTGGCACGTATCGCGATGAACGCGCAGCAGATCCATCACTGGCTGAACGCGGTCTGGGCGGTGGTGGCGGAAGCCAACCGCTATTTCGCGGGCGAGGCGCCGTGGGCGCTGGCCAAGACCGATCCGCAGCGCCAGGGCACGGTGCTGTATGTCACCGCGGAAATCGTCAGGCAGGTCGCGATCCTGGCGCAGCCGGCAATGCCGGAGGCGGCGGCGAAATTGCTGGATCTTCTTGGCATACCGGCCGACGCCCGTAGCTTCGCCAGGCTCGACGGCGCCGCGCGGATTGCGCCGGGCACGACACTGCCGGCCCCAGTGCCGGTATTCCCGCGCTATGTCGAACCGACCGTCACCTGACGGCGCCCGGCCTGCTATCGACCGGCGCGCATCGCCCCGCTTACGCAGGATATGACTTACCCTGCGGCAGCGGGACGGTCGAACGCGCTCGGTCGTTCATGGAAAAGGCCCCTGGGGAGGGGCCTTCAATTCACATTCCGTCCTTCTTCATCATTTTCTTATGATGCATCATCATCTTGTGGTGGTGCATCATATGCAGCCTGTGGTGATGCATCTTCTTGTGGTGCATCGCCATGTCGCCGTGGTTCATCATCGGCTTGTCCTGTGCGCTTGCGACCGTTGGCGCTGCGATGGCGACGGCGCACAGAGCGGCCAGCGCGATGGAGAGCTTTCTCATGATTTTCGTCCTCTTGGATGTTGGCTGAACACGATTGAACAGCCGAATGCCAGGATGGTTCCAAGTGCAGGAACTTTTGTTTGGCCCGTTGAAGTCCCCATCGCCGCAGCCGGCTTGACCCCGGGGCCCCTCGCTGGCTACCAACGGGTAGGGGCAGGGCGCCGGGGCTACCGGGTCTGCGGTCGAAGCCGTTGTCGCACCGCGCATTATGACGCCTCGCCGAGGGTTTCGTGTCACCTGCCATGCTTGTCGACAGCCATTGTCATCTCGATTTCCCGGAGTTCGCCGACGATCTGGATGCCCTGGTGGGGCGGGCGGCCGCGGCCGGGATCGGGCGCATGGTCACGATCTCGACCCGGGTCCGGCGGCTGGAGCCGCTGCTGGCGATCGCCGGCAGATATCCGAGCGTCTATTGCTCGGTCGGCACCCATCCGCATCACGCCGACGAAGAGGACGGTATTCCGGTGAGCGAGCTGGTTGAACTGGCCCGGCATCCCAAGGTCGTGGCGCTGGGCGAGGCGGGGCTCGACTATTTCTATCAGCACGGCTCGCGCGAGGCGCAGGAGCGGGGCTTCCGCACCCATATCGCCGCGGCCCGGGCCACTGGCTTGCCGCTCGTCATCCATACCCGTGACGCCGACGCGGATTGCGGCCGCATCCTGGAGGACGAGATGTCCAGGGGCGCGTTTCGTGCCGTTCTCCACTGTTATACCGGGGGCCGCGAGCTCGCGATGAAGGCCATCGGGCTTGGTCTGTCGATCTCGTTCACCGGTATCCTGACCTTCAAGAAGTCGCAGGCCCTGCGCGACCTCGCGGCCGAATTGCCGGCGGATCGCATCATGGTGGAAACCGACGCGCCATATCTGGCGCCGGGCAAGTTTCGCGGCAAGCGCAACGAACCGAGCTATGTGGTGGAGATCGCCAAGGTGCTGGCGGAGGCGCGCGGGGTTTCGCTCGAGGAGATTTCACGCCAGACCACGGCGAATTTCTTTCGGCTGTTCAGCAGAGTGCCTGCTGCGGATGCGGCGGCATGACACTGACGCTCACGATCCTCGGCTCCGGATCCTCCGCCGGCGTTCCGCGCCCGGCCCTGGGCTGGGGCGCCTGCGATCCCGCCAACCCTAGAAACCGCCGACGCCGGTGTTCGCTGCTGGTGGAACAGGCGTCGGATCGGGGCGTGACCCGGATCGTGATCGATACCTCGCCCGACCTGCGCGAGCAGTTGATCGACGCCTCGGTCGATCACATCGACGCGGTATTCCTTACCCACGAGCACGCCGATCAGACCCATGGCATCGACGATCTCCGCTCCGTCGTCCTGCACCAGCGCCGGCGCATCCCGGTATTTCTCAATCGATCGACCGCCGATCATATCCTGCTGCGGTTTTCCTACTGCTTCGTCTCACCGCCTGGCAGCGACTATCCGCCGATCCTCGACAATTTCCCGATCGAGGCGGGCGAAAGCCGCACCGTCGAGGGGAAGGGCGGTGCGGTCACGCTCACGGCTTTCCTGGTGCAACACGGCCAGATTCCGGCGCTCGGTTACCGGATCGGCGATGCCGCCTATACGCCCGATGTCAGCGACATCCCCGAAAACAGCTGGTCGCAGCTGGAAAACCTCGAACTCTGGATCATCGACGGGTTGCGCTACACGGGGCATCCCAGTCATTTCAGCGTCAACGACGCCCTGTCCTGGATCGAGCGTTTCCGGCCGCGTAGCGCGGTCATCACCAACATGCATGCCGACATCGACTACGAGGTGCTGCGACAGAGCCTGCCGGCGAACGTTGCGCCAGCCTATGACGGCATGCGGCTGACGCTGGAGCGAACGGGCTAGCCCGATCCGGCGCGTGGAGCGAGCATGGTCAGGCGGAAATCGCCTTGGCGGAATCGACCTGGCTGCGCAGCAGGAATTTCTGGATCTTGCCGGTCGAGGTTTTGGGGATCGTTCCGAACACGACCGCCTTCGGCGTCTTGAACCCGGACATGTGACCGCGGCAGAAAGCGATGATCTCCGCCTCGCTGGCCCGGGCGTTGTCCTTGAGTTCGACGAAGGCGCAGGGCACTTCGCCCCATTTCGCATCCGGCTTCGCCACCACGGCGGCGAACATCACCGCCGGATGACGGTACAGCACGTCCTCGACCTCGACCGAGGAGATGTTTTCGCCGCCGGATATGATGATGTCCTTGGAGCGGTCCTTGATGATGACATAGCCGTCTTCATCGAGCACGCCGAGATCGCCGGTGTGAAACCAGCCGCCGGCAAACGCTTCGGCGGTGGCCTTCTCGTTCTTCAGATAGCCCTTCATCACGATGTTGCCGCGGAACATCACCTCACCAATGGTTTCGCCGTCGCGCGGCACTTCGCGCATGGTCTCGGGATCCATCACCGTGACGGCTTCCTGCAGCGGATAGGCGACACCCTGGCGCCGCTTCAGCTGCGCCCGCTGCTCGACGGGCAGCGCGTCCCATCCCGGCTGCTCCGCACACACCGAGGCCGGTCCATACACCTCTGTCAGGCCATAGACATGGGTGAGCTTGATTCCGATCCGCTCGGCACCCTCCAGCACCGCAACCGGGGGCGCCGCGCCCGCGATCAGCCCGACGACCGATCGCGTGCTCTCGCCTTTTGGCGCCTGGGGCGCATTGATCAGCGTGTTGTAGACGATCGGCGCGCCGCACATGTGGGTGACGCCGTGCTTTCCGATCAGCTCGAAGATCTTTGCGGGATCCACCCTGCGCAGGCAGACATTGATGCCGGCCGCTGCCGCGATGGTCCAGGGAAAGCACCAGCCGTTGCAGTGGAACATCGGAAGCGTCCAGAGATAGACGGGATGCTGGCCGAGCTGGCCTGCCAGGATGTTGCTGACGGCATTGAGATAGGCGCCACGGTGATGGGTAACGACGCCCTTGGGATTGCCGGTAGTGCCCGAGGTGTAGCTGAGCGCGATCGCGTCCCATTCATCCTGCGGTGGCCGTGCGATGAAGGCGGGATCCCCCTGCGCCAGGGCGTCCTCATACTCGATGCCGCCAATGCGCCGGCCACCCACAAAGAAGCTGTCATCGACATCGACCACGAACGGTTTTGGTCCGGTCATCAAGGCCAGCGCTTCGGAGATGACATCGGCGAATTCCGGGTCGACCAGAATGAGCTTGGCGCCGCCATGGTCGAGCTGGAAGGCGATCGAAGGGGCATCGAGCCGGATGTTCAGTGCGTTCAGCACTGCGCCCGCGAGCGGCACCGCGAAGTGCGCCTCGTTCATGGCCGGAATGTTCGGCAGCATGGCAGCGACAGTATCGCCGGTGCCGATGTTGCGGCTGGCGAGGTACGACGCCAGCCGGTGGCAGCGTGCCCGGGTTTCCGACCAGGTGAAGACGCGGTCCTCATAGATCGTGCTGACGAGGTCGGGATAGATCGCCGCCGTGCGGGCCAGGAAGCTCAACGGGGTGAGCGGCACGAAATTGGCCGCCGTCTTGTCCAGACCGATCAGATACGGGTTCTGGCTGCTGTTCATCGGCCACCTTCCATCTCATGCAAACTTACAGAAAACCGATCGATATCCACGGAAAAATCGCCACCACGATCAGGCCCACCAGCAGCGCCAACATGTAGCCCCAGATCGGGCGGATGCCGTCCGCGGGATCGACCCGGCCAATGGCACAGGCGGCATAGTAGCCGACGCCGAACGGCGGGGCGAACAGTCCCATGCCCATGGCGAGGATGATGATCATCGCATAGTGAACTTCGTGCACGCCGACCTGCCGCGCGATCGGAAACAGCAGCGGCCCGAACAGCACGATCGCCGGAATGCCCTCGAGCACGCTGCCGAGGATGGTGAACGCCACGATCGATACCGCGATGAAAGACGCGTGGCCGCCGGGCAGGCCGGTCATGGCTGCCGCCAGCGCCCGGGAAAAGCCCGACTGGGTGAGGCCCCAGGCCATGCCGGTCGCGGTACCGATGATCAGGAGGATCGCGCCCGACAGGCTCGCGGTCTCGACCAGCATCGGCGCGAGCCGCCGCCAGTCGAAGCCGCGATAGACCAGGAGACCTACGACGAAGGCGTACACAATGCCGATGGTGGAGACCTCGGTCGCCGTGGCGACGCCCTCGACTACGGCAGCCCGGATCACGAACGGCAGCGCCAGCGCGGGCAGGGCGATGACCAGGGATTTGACGATGTCCCCGGCGCTCGCCCGCTGGACATGGCTGAGGTCTTCCCGGCGGTAACGCCACCATACCAGCGCCGACAGGGCGATCGCCAGCACCACGCCGGGCAGCAGGCCGCCGGTGAACAGCGCGGAGATCGACACCCCCGTCACCGAGCCGATCGTGATCAGCACGAGGCTCGGCGGGATGGTTTCGGTCTGGGCGCCGGTGGCCGCGAGCAGGGCGACGAGATCGCCCGGCCTGGCGCCGCGCTTCTTCATCTCCGGAAACAGCACCGGTGCCACCGCCGCCATATCGGCCGCCTTCGAGCCCGAGATGCCGGACACCAGGTACATCGCGCCGACCAGGACGTAGTGCAGGCCGCCGCGGACATGGCCGAGCAGGCTCGCCAGAAAGGCCACCATGGCCCGTGCCATGCCCGTCATCTCGATCAGCAGGCCGAGAAACACGAACAGCGGTACCGCCAGCAGGATCAAATGGCTCATGCCCTCGTCCATGCGCCCGACCAGCACCATCAGCGGCGTGTGCGTCGTCAGCGCGAGATATCCGAACACCGCGAGGCCGAAACCGAAGGCGATGGGAACCCCAGCGAAGACGCAGAAACCTGCGACGCCGACAAAGAAGATGACGAGGTTGATGTTGCCCAGAGGGCGAAGCCAAGGCTGCGCCAGCCAGAATACCGCAATGAGCAGGAGCACCGAGGCCACCGCCGCGAGCACGATCCGCGCGTCGCCGCTGCGGAACAGCCGCAACACGGCAAACAGGGCCATCAGGCATGTGCCGACCGGCAGTGCCGCGGCGCGCCAGATATTGGGAATCTGGAGCGCGGGGGTGGTGATGAAACTCTCCTCATAGGCATATTGGCAGGACGGCCAGACCACCAGCAGCAGGAAAGCCAACGCCGCACCGGTTGCGACGACATCGAGATAGGTCCGTAACTCCGGCCTCACCCCGGCTACGATCGCGGTCATCCGCATGTGCTCGGAGCGGCGGAAGGCCACCGCGGCCCCCAGCATGGCCAGCCAAAGAAACAGGATCGAGGCCAATTCGTCCGACCAGATCAGCGGCTGGCGCAGCCCGTAGCGAGCGACCACGCCGGCAAACAGGATGACGATCTCGGCGACGACGAGGATGGCTGCGGGGACCTCGACCAGAAGGCCCAGCGATGCCTCGAGCGATGCGGCACGGGACCGGCGGCGAGGGGAGGCCGCCTCGTCCGCCGAGGCCTGCGTGAGTTCCGCCTGCGCCACCGCGGTCTCCGTTATGACAGCTTGCCGACCGACTTCTCCAGCAGGCTCCACGCCTGATCGCCATATTTGCCTTTCCATTCGGCATAGAAGCCTGCCGAACGAAGCTTCTCGCGGAACGGCGCGATATCCGGCTGGTTGAACGTCAGTCCCTTGGCAGCCAGATCCTGGCGCAAGCCGGCGTTGAGCTTCTCGACGTCAGCCCGCTCCTTGACGCCGGCGGCATTAATGTTCCTGGCGACAATGGTGCGGACATCCTCGGGGATCCGCTCCCAGGCGCGGCGGTTGGCGAGGAACCAGAAGCCGTCCCACATGTGGTTGGTCAGCGAGCAATATTTCTGCACCTCATAGAGCTTCGCCGTCGCGATGATGGCCAGCGGATTTTCCTGACCTTCGACGATCTTGGTCTGCAACGCCGAATAGACCTCGCTGAAATTGATCGACGCCGGCGAAGCGTCGAACGCCTTGAACATCGAGGTCCAGAGCGGTGATACCGGCACGCGGATTTTGAATCCCTTGAAGTCGTCGGGACCATTGATAGGCTTGGTGGACGAGGTGGTCTCGCGGAATCCGTTGTCCCAGATCTTCTCCATCGCCACGAGATTGGCCTTGCCGATCTCGCCGCGCACATAGGCGCCGAGTTCGCCATCCATGGCCTTCCAGACCGTGTCGTAGTCGGGAAAAGCGAAGCCGATACCGTTAATGGAGGCCGCCGGCACCAGCGTCGACAGGATCAGGCCCGACAGCGTGAAGAACTCGACGCCGCCGGAGCGGACCTGGCTCAGCATGTCGGTATCGGAACCGAGCTGGTTGTTGGGAAAGATCTGGATATCGACCCGGCCATTGGTCTCGGTCTTGATCGCGGCCGTCATCTCCTTGGCGCGCACATTCATCGGATGGGCATCCGGAAGATTGTTGGCATATTTGTAGGTGAACTCGGCCTGCTGGGCCCGTGCCACCCAAGGCGCGCCGATGCCACCCAGCACCGCCGAGCCCGCGCTCGCTTTGAGCAGCGCGCGTCGTGAAAGCTTCATCTGGTTTACTCCCTGATTTGTTCTTTGTGAGTGGCGCCATTTTCGGAACGGGATCGTCGGCTGGTGGCCGAGGTCGTTGCGGAATTTATTGCCTGCTTTCGATGCAAATACCAAGCCCTTCGACGGCAGCTGTTGCGTGGTCTGCCAACAGCGCCGGGAATCGCTGCACGGGAAGATTTCGATACAAGCGTCTGGAATTGCTGGGCTATAAATATTCCATAATATACCTTATGCGAATTGGCTATACGCCCGCCGCCCTGTGATTGCGGTTGAGTCCCGGCCGCCTAGCGTCCCCTGAAGCGTGGCTTCCGCCGGCCCAGAAATGCCTCGACACCCTCCTTGTGATCCTCGGTCAGGCTCGCCAGCGCGAACTGGTCGACATCCATGTGGCTGGCGAGATCGTCGAGCGCATGCGCCAGGCGATTGACGGTCAGCTTGGTCATTGCCACCGAAATGGGCGGCTGCGCGGCGACCTTGGTAGCCATGGCCATGGCCGCATCGAAGGCCGCGCCGGCATCGACGACCTCCTCCACCAGACCCCATTGCAGAGCCTCGTCGGCGCCGATGCGCTGATCGGCCAGGATCACGGCCTGCTTGGTCCGCGCGGGTCCGATCAGATGCAGCATCCGTGGAATGCTTTGCCAGCTCATATTCATGCCGAGCCCGATCTCCGGCACCCTGAGATGGGCATTGCGGGCCATGATCCGGAAATCCAGCGCCACGGCCAGGGCGACGCCACCGCCAATGCAAAACCCCTCGATGGCACCGATGGTGATCTGCTCCATTTCCTGCCAGGCGTGGCTGAGGCGCGGTCCGAGCTTGAGATGCCGGCGCAGCGTGCCGATATCCATGGTCCGGCGCGACCGACCTTCGTCGTCCTTGAGGTCGAAGCCGGCGCTGAAGGCGCGGCTGCTTCCGGTCAGCACCACGACCGAGGTGTCGCCGTCGTCCTCGAAGCTGCGCGCCGCATCGGTGAGCTGGCGCAGCGCTTCCGGCGACAGCGCGTTGATGCCGTCACCGCGGTCGAAGCGAACGACCGCGATCCGGCCTCCGGGCCCGAGGCCTCGTTCGATCGTTACAAAGCTGGCCAAATTCTTGCTCCCTGCCCCCGCCTCTCCGAGCATAGCCTACAACATCCGCGCCCTTGCCAGTGAACCGGCCGTTCGCGTGAGCCGGCGAGGCGCCTCGACATCGACGGAATATTGCGCTTATCCTCGCCGCATGACCGATCACCACCATCATGATCACGACCATGATCACTCGGAATTGTCCGAAACCGAGCTGCGGGTTCGCGCGCTCGAGACCATCCTGACCGAGAAAGGCTATGTCGATCCTGCCGCGCTTGATGCCATTGTCCAGGCCTATGAGACCCGGATCGGCCCCCACAACGGTGCACGGGTGGTCGCCAAGGCGTGGTCCGATCCCGATTTCAAGCGAGCCCTGCTCGATGACGCGACACGGGCGGTGAGCCAGCTCGGGCACGTCAGCCGGGTCGGCGATCACCTGGTCGCGGTCGAGAACACGCCGCAGCGCCACAACATGGTCGTGTGCACGCTGTGCTCCTGCTATCCCTGGGAAATGCTTGGGCTTCCTCCGGTCTGGTACAAGGCCGCGCCCTACCGTTCCCGTGCCGTCAAGGACCCGCGCGGCGTGCTTGCCGATTTCGGCGTCAGCCTGCCGAAGGCAACCGAAATTCGGGTATGGGACTCGACCGCCGAAACCCGCTTCCTGGTGCTGCCCATGCGCCCGGCAGGCACCGACGGCTGGAGCGAACGGCAGCTCGAGGACCTCGTGACCCGTGACTCCATGATCGGTACCGGCTTCCCGCGCATGCCCGGAGCCGCATCATGAATGGTGTGCACGACATGGGCGGCATGGATGGCTTCGGCAAGGTCGAGCCGGAACCGGATGAGCCGATGTTCCACATGGTGTGGGAAGGACGGGTGCTGGCGATGGTTCGCGCCATGGGGGCCGCGGGGGCCTTCAACATCGACACCTCGCGGTTCTTCCGCGAAACGTTGCCGCCCGACGTCTATCTCGGCAGCTCCTACTACCGGAAATGGCTGCTCGGGCTTGAAGACATGCTGATCGACAAGGGCTATATCGCCGCCGCCGAAGTCGCGGCGGGTCATGCGATCGAACCGGCCAAGCCGCTCAAGCATGGCAAGTTCACCGCTGATGACGTGGAACGCGTCATGGTGCGCGGTCGATTTGGACGGGCGGCGCCTGCACCGGCCAGGTTCAGACCGGGTGACCGGGTCCGCGCCAGGAACATCCACCCGACCACGCACACCCGGTTGCCGCGCTATGCACGCGGTCATGTCGGTGTGGTCGAACGCGACCTCGGCTGCCAGGTTTTTCCGGATTCGGCGGCGACCAGCGGCAGCGACGACCCGCAATGGCTCTACACCGTGGTGTTCGATGGCGCCGAGCTGTGGGGACCCGACACCGATCCGACCCTCAAGATATCGATCGATGCCTTCGAACCCTATCTGGAGCCGGCGTGATGGAAACGGCTGCGGCCCGCGCCACCAATGCCCTCCCCGGCATCCCGCGCGACGGCGACACGCCGGTGTTCCGCGAACCCTGGGAAGCGCAGGCCTTCGCCATGGCGCTGGCGCTGCATGAGCGCGGGCTGTTCAGCTGGACCGAATGGGCGGCGACGCTTGGCGAGGAAATCAAGCGGGCACAGGCGGCCGGCGATCCCGACACGGGAGAGACCTACTACCGCCACTGGCTCGCCACCCTCGAACGCATGCTCGCCCACAAGGGCGTGACGACGGCCGAGACGTTGAACCGATACCGGGATGCCTGGGACCACGCGGCCGACCGCACCCCGCATGGCAAGCCGATCGAGCTGCGGCCGGAAGACTTCGCGCCCTAGATGTGAGCGGCTGCGCTGGCTGGTCGCTGGTCAGCGCTAGCCACGATGGCATTTGCGACGGTGATTGCGATCGCAGCTGTTGGGCCTCGGCGAGGCCGTTCATGCGAACAGCCTCAACAGAAGAACCCCGGGGATGTTAGGCCCCTCCTGTGGTTCGTGGTGATCATGCTTTGCCCATGGTTCATCGCCGTTCGCGTCAGGTCGGCGAATGCCGTCACATCGATTTACGCTAAGACGCGCGCGCTCAAGTTGTTGCTACAGAGGAGCGCCTTCGTCCTACGCAATATCCAGGAGCAATGGGGTGTTGATCTGTGCTCATCACGAAAATGAGGTGCTACGTTTGAGCCTCAACTACAAAGGTCGGCATTTACCGAAGGATTACGAGACGATCATGACGAACATCTCGAACGCGTCGCCATCGCTCTACAATGAAGATCTAGCGCCGACCGCGGTGCGCAACTGGGGAGCATTCAGCATATTCAATGTATGGACGTCGGATGTGCATAGCCTCTGGGGCTATTATCTTGCCGCCAGCCTGTTTCTGCTCTGCGGGAGTTTCGTCAACTTCATCCTCGCCATCGGCATCGGCTCGCTGGTTATCTATTTTTTCATGAGCTTGGTCGGAATTGCGGGCGTTCGCACCGGCGTGCCCTATCCGGTGCTTGCTCGTGCATCGTTCGGTGTCTGGGGCGCCAATATCCCGGCGATGGTACGTGCCATCGTTGCCTGCTTCTGGTATGGCGCGCAGACTGCCGCCGCTTCCGGCGCAATCGTCGCCCTCCTAATTCGCACGGATAGCTTCAAGTCGTTTCACGAGCAGGTTCACTTTCTAGGCCATTCTGGCCTAGAGGTTCTTTGCTTCGTTGTCGTTTGGGCGCTCCAGCTACTAATCATCCAGCACGGCATGGAGACGGTGCGCCGCTTTCAAGACTGGGCAGGCCCTGCAGTCTGGATCATGATGCTATTCTTGGCGATCGGACTCTGCGTCAAGGCGGGTGGAATTTCGCTGACCGCAGCCATCCCTCAAGATGTGCTGCTGGACAAGACCAGGGATGCCGGCGTGCCTGGTGAGCCGGGCTCCATCGCCGCGCTTTTCGCGGTGGCAGCGACCTGGATCACTTATTTCGCTGCACTCTACCTCAACTTCTGCGACTTCTCGCGCTATGGGCGTGACGAGGCGTCGGTCCGAAAGGGGAACCTTTGGGGATTACCGGTGAATCTGATCCTCTTCTCACTGGTTGCCGGTGTAACAACGATCGCCGCCTTTCAAGTATACGGCGAGGTGCTGCTGCATCCTGACCAGATTTCAGCGAAATTTGACAATTGGTTCTTGGCCCTCCTGGCGGCCTTGACCTTCGCGATCGCGACACTGGGGATCAATGTCGTGGCCAATTTCGTTTCGCCTGCTTTCGACTTTTCGAATGTCTTTCCACGCTACATCGACTTCAAGAAGGGCGGGTATATCGCGGCTCTGATCGCGCTCATCCTCTATCCATTTGCGCCATGGGAGGGCGGCGCAGCAGCCTTCGTCTCGATGATTGGCTCGACGATGGGGCCGATTTTCGGTGTGATGATGGTCGACTACTATCTCATAGCCAAAGGTGTTGTGAACGTGCCTGCGCTTTATCAGGAGAACGGCGAATATCGTTATCAAAACGGCTGGAACGTCTCGGCGATCGTCGCCGCTGCGATTGGCGCGCTCTTCTCTAGCATCCTGCCGAACCTGACCACGCTGCTGCCGGCGTGGTGGGGCGTCTATGGCTGGTTCTTCGGCGTGGCGATCGGTGGCGCAGCCTATTATGCCTTACATGCTATGTTGCCGAGCCCGATAGCAAAATCGACCTGACAATTCTTGGAGCCTGAGCATTCGGATTCCCGTCTGACATGACCTTCGCGTGCCTTGCCCTCGTCTAGATCGCCGCGCTATGGGTACCAAAAATAGCGGCGCGCTTGGACTATGCGTGCTCCAATGCTGATCGTCGAGACTGCAACCGCAATACCGCCAGATAGACCACCGCTGTCGTCTGGAAGCGCTGGCGAAGATGGGACGAAGATCAATTGGCTCATCTTGATCGACTCGGTTCAGCAGCGGCGTGCTCTTTTCCTAAAACCCAGCCGCCGCCAGAACTCGACATGTGGTCGAACAGGCGTGACAGGCTGCTCGGTTCTGTTTGGTTGGAGTTCCCCTCGAGAACAGGTCGAGATTGCTCATGATCCCGTCGGTAGACGCGAAGCGCGCGTGGCGCTTCCGAACTTGCCAAAGGGAGCTTGGCCACCGTGCATTTGCTAACTTATGAAACTATCTTAGGATCGACCCAACCGTGAGATTAAACAGATGAGTCAACTTATCATCCGCGCTGGATCGTTCACGTTCCAGGCTCGCTTCGAGGAACAACTCGCTCCGAAGACCTGCGCGGCGTTCCGCAAAGCAATGCCGTTTGAAAGTCAGGTTATCCATGTCCGCTGGAGTGGCGAGGGAGTCTGGATGCCGCTCGGCGATCTTGATTTCGGCGTCTCTTACGAGAATCACACGAGCTACCCAGCGCCCGGCCAGATTGTTCTCTATCCCGGTGGTATCAGCGAGACAGAAATCCTGCTGGCTTACGGCGGCGTACATTTCGCCAGCAAGATGGGCCAGCTCGCCGGCAATCATTTCATTACCTTGACCTCTGGTCTCGAAAACTTGCCTGCGCTGGGAAGGACCGTCCTATGGAAAGGCGCCCAGAACATCCGCTTCGAGATCGCCTGAATGGCCGAAGCCGGATATCCACGCGATCTCCGTGGCTATGGCCGCAACCCGCCCGACCCGTGCTGGCCGGGAGGGGCGCAGATTGCTGTGCAGTTCGTGGTGAACTTCGAAGAGGGCGGCGAAAATAACATCTTACATGGCGACCGCGCGTCGGAGGCGTTCCTGTCCGACGTTCTAGGCGCTCAGCCCTGGCCGGGCCAACGCCACGCCAATATCGAGTCGATGTTCGAGTATGGTTCTCGCGCTGGGTTCTGGCGTCTCTGGCGGACCTTCACCGAGCGCAAACTGGCGACTACCGTATTCGGCGTCGCAACGGCGCTGCAGCGAAATCCTGAAATCGTTGCGGCGATGAAGGAAGCAGGTTGGGACGTCGCCAGCCACAGCCTGAAGTGGGTCGAGCACAAGGACATGTCGGAAGCGGAGGAGCGCTCGGAGATCGCCGATGCCATCCGCGTTCATACAGAGGTGACCGGGCAGCGTCCGCTCGGTTGGTACACCGGACGGACTTCCATCAATACCGTGAGGTTAGTGATGGAAGCAGGCGGCTTTCTCTATTCCTGTGATTCCTATGCAGATGATCTCCCGTACTGGATCAAGGGACCGGCTGGGCCGCACCTGATTATTCCGTACAGCCTTGATTGCAACGATATGCGCTTTGTCAACACACAGGGGTTTGGCGGCGGCGATCAGTTCTTCACCTATCTCAAAGACAGTTTCGACGTGCTGTATGCCGAAGGTAAGACATCGCCGAAGATGATGTCGGTCGGCCTGCATTGCCGGCTGGTCGGACGTCCAGGACGTGCCGCTGCACTGATGCGGTTTCTCGACTACATCATGAGTCATGAGCGCGTTTGGGTGCCGACGCGGCTGCAGATCGCCCAGCATTGGCACGCCAATCTCGTTCATCTAGCCGCAGATGCACAAAGCGTGAGCTAGGGACGGAATGCCACAGGAATCGCCGTCCAAATCTGAGAATACTGCGCTCGGCGACGAGATCGTCGATCGGGTCCACGAACTCGGCGCGATTTCCGAGGCCCCGGGCCAGCTCGCGCGGTTCTTCCTTACCAGAGAGCATCGTGTTGCTGCTGAGCTCATCCTTGCCTGGATGCGATCAGCCGGAATGCAGGCGCATCTTGACGCGATTGGAAACGTCTGCGGTCGTTACGAAGGCGATCGGCCTGCGCTGCCGTGCCTGATGCTTGGGTCTCACTTTGATACGGTTCGCGATGCCGGAAAGTGGGATGGTCCGCTCGGGCTGATCACCGCGATTTCCTGTGTGGCCGATCTTCACAAGAGAGGGCGGCGATTGCCCTTCGCTATTGAAGTAACGGCGTTTGCCGATGAGGAAGGGGTTCGGTTTGCTTCCACGCTGCTCGGTAGCAGAGCGATGGCGGGAACCTTTGACGCCAGAGTTCTCAATGCGCGCGACAATACGGGATTGTCGATGCACGATGCTCTCGTACAATTCGGCTTAGATCCCAACTGTATCGGCGGGGCGGCGCGGAGTCGCCGCGAAGTGCACGCTTATATGGAACTTCACATAGAACAGGGGCCGGTGCTCGAGATTGAGCAAATCCCGGTTGGCGTGGTGACGGCGATCTCGGGTGCGACGCGGCTTGCGGCGAGCTTGACGGGCATGGCAGGTCATGCCGGTACAGTGCCTATGCGGCTGCGGCGCGATGCTCTTGCCGGCGCTGCCGAGTGCATCGTAAGTATCGAGGAGTTTTGTCGAAACGACGAGGGAGGCCTTGTCGGGACCGTTGGACGTATCAAATCGATGCCTGGCGCAGCAAATGTCATTCCGGGACAGGTCTCGTTTACGCTCGACCTTCGTGCGCCGACCGATGCGCACCGTGAGCGCGCATTGGCCGATATAGTCCAGCTCACTGAAGCGATCGCAAAGCGCCGCGATCTGGCGCTCCAAATCGATGTAACCCATGAGAGCCGTAGCGTGCCCTGCGCGTCATGGCTGAGGGCGCAAGTGGCGGAGGCTATTGCGACAGAAGGCTACCGGCCATTCGAGTTGCCGAGCGGCGCCGGACACGACGGCATGGCAATAATCGACGTCGCCGATGTCGGTATGCTGTTCGTGCGATGTCGCGGCGGCGTCAGCCATCATCCCGATGAACACGTGGACAAAGCCGATGCTGATGCCGGCGCGCGCGTGTTGCTAAGATTCATTGAAAATTTCCGCCCACGGGATGCTCAGGTTGCAAATCCGTGACCCGAGGTGCTTGCCAGGGCCAAAGACGATGTTGTTCGTCAATTCAACGTGAAGTCGCAATGGATGTGTTGGACGATTGGTTCAACAATAAGAGCGTAGAAATAGTTTCTCGAAACCAGGTCAGCCTCGCGGGCTTGTCCCGCTGACGGGGCCCGACACGCCGCCCCTATATTTTCGCCAGCCATTGGCGCGGAGCGCACAGGCCGGACATTCGCCGCATCCATAACCCCAGTCATGTCGGTCGCCGCGGGTGCCGAGATAGCAGGTATGGGAATGCTCGCGGATCAGATCGACCAGCCCCGTTCCGCCGATCTCGTGGGCCAGCTGCCAGGTGCCGGCCTTGTCCAGCCACATCAGCGGGGTATGCAATTCGAACGGCTTGGCCATGCCGAGCCGGAGCGCGGTCTGCAACGCCCTTATGGTTTCATCCTGGCAGTCCGGATAGCCCGAATAGTCGGTCTCGCACATGCCGCCGACGATATGCGTGATGCCACGCCGATAGGCCAGCGCCGCCGCGAAGGTCAGAAAGACGAGGTTGCGGCCCGGCACAAAGGTGTTGGGTAGGCCGTCCTCGCCCATGGCAATGGCGACATCCCGGGTGAGCGCGGTATCGGAGATGGTCGCCAGGGTCGGAATTTCCAATGTATGGCTGTCGCCGACCCGCGCCGCCCAGCCGGCCTGCAATGAGCTCATTCCGCGCAGCAGTTCGTCCCGGCATCGCAGCTCGATCAGATGGCGCTGGCCGTAGTCGAAACCGATCGTCTCCACCCGCGCGAACCGCTGTAGCGCCCACGCCAGGCAGGTGGCGGAGTCCTGCCCGCCTGAAAACAGCACCAGCGCGGTCTCGGTCCGAATGGCATCGCTCATGCGCGCGCCCTTAGCACCCAACGGCCGCTGAGGCCAACATCTCCAGCGCCCCCCCGTGGCATATACCGGCTTCTTGCGGCATACCAGCACCGAACCTTGAGGCTCGGTGTGACATGTCCCCTTCCCGCGAAATTTCGGCGTTGCTCGAGATCATGGCGAAACTGCGCACGCCAGGCAGCGGATGCCCCTGGGATCTCGAGCAGAATTTCGCGACCATTGCTCCCTATACCATCGAGGAAGCCTACGAGGTCGCCGACGCCATAGCGCGAGGCGATCTCGATGATCTGCGCGACGAGCTCGGCGATCTCCTGCTGCAGGTGGTTTTCCACGCCCGAATGGCGGAGGAACAGGGCGCGTTTGCGTTCGGCGACGTGGTCGAGGCAATCACCGCCAAGATGATCCGCCGACATCCGCATGTGTTCGGCGACCGCGCCGGACGTCTGACGTCCGGCGAAGTGAAGGGTACGTGGGATCGCATCAAGGCCGAGGAAAAAGCCGAACGAGCCGGACGCCGCCCGACAGATACAGCCACGGACACCTCGCTGCTGTCGGGCATCAAGGCCGGCCAGCCGGCCCTGACCCGGGCGATGGAGCTGCAGCGCAAGGCGTCCAGCGTCGGCTTCGACTGGAACGATCCGCGCGCGGTGCTGCACAAGATCCGTGAAGAAGCCGACGAGATCGAAGCTGCACTCGATCGTGGCGACGCCGACGAACTGGCCGAGGAAACCGGCGACCTGCTGTTCGCGCTGGTCAACCTCGCCCGGCACGTCGGAGCCGATCCCGATCAGGCGTTGCGCGGCACCAATGCCAAGTTCGAGCGCCGATTTGGCTATATCGAGCGACGTCTGCACGCGGCGGGGCGCTCGATGGAGAAGGCTTCGCTCAGCGAAATGGACGCGTTGTGGGACGAGGCCAAGCGCCAGGAACAGGCGGGCGAATAGGCCGGCGCCGAATCGCTGCCGCCGATCAGAGCGGGTGCGGAACCGCGTCGAAGCGGTTGATGACGATGTCGCGCTTGGTCTCATCGACCCGGACGGTCATGTCGAAGCGGCCGTCATGCAGCTCCTTGTTGAGCACCTCCGCGTTGCGATGGAGCCAGCTGATGCCGGCGCCGTCGGCCGCGTCGATCGACAGGTCGAGCGTCAGGCGCGTTGCCGCGAGGCGATCCTCGATCGCGGCCAAGAGGGCCTCGATGCCCTCCCCGGTTGCGGCCGAGACCAGGAAACAGGGACGCTCGGCGGGGCGGCGTGCCGCGATATTGCGCAGGTTCTCGCGCTCGGCTGCATCGAAACGGTCGATCTTGTTCCAGACTTCCAGGATGCGCTGCCCCGCATCCGGATCGATGCCGAGCTGACGCAGCACGGTATCGACATCGCGCTGCTGCGGGTCGGCGTCTACGTGGGAGATGTCGCGGACATGAAGAATGACGTCCGCCTCCAGCACTTCCTCCAGCGTGGCGCGAAATGCGGCAACCAGCTGCGTCGGCAGGTTCGAGATGAATCCGACGGTATCGGACAGCATCGCCTTGCCGCCATGCGGCAGGCTGAGCGCGCGCAAGGTCGGATCGAGCGTGGCAAACAGCATGTCGGCCGCCGCCACGTCGGCGCGGGTCAGCCGGTTGAACAGCGTCGATTTGCCGGCATTGGTGTAGCCGACCAGCGCGACGACGCGATAGGGCACCCGCTTGCGGCCGGCACGATGCAGCCGCCGTGTCGCCTGGACCTTGGCCAGTTCGCCTTCAAGGCGCGCGATGCGGTCGCCGATCAACCGGCGGTCCGCCTCGATCTGGGTCTCTCCCGGGCCTCCCATGAAGCCGAAGCCGCCGCGCTGTCGCTCGAGATGGGTCCATGACCGCACCAGGCGCGAGCGCTGATAGGTGAGATGGGCGAGTTCGACCTGCAGGGCGCCTTCCCTGGTCTTGGCACGGCGGCCGAAGATTTCCAGGATCAGCCCTGTGCGGTCGAGAACCTTGGTGCTCCAGGCCTTTTCCAGGTTGCGCTGCTGGATCGGCGACAACGCGCAGTCCATTACCACCAGCTCGATCTGATGCCCGGAGATCAGGCCAACGATCTCCTCGACCTTGCCCTTGCCGAGATAGGTCGCGGGCCGGATTTGGCCGACCGGGGCAATCAGCGCATCGGCGATGGTCAGATCGATCGCGCGTGCCAGCCCGACGGCCTCTTCCAGCCGCGCCTCGGAACCGCGTAGGACGTGCAAATCCGTTTGCGCTTCGGGATCGCCGCGGCGCATGCGAAGATACGGGCCGATGACAACCACCCGCCCGGTGGCCTTGTCCCCCGCCGACCGCGGACGGTCGGCGCCCCCTTCCGAATTTCGGGGTTCCAATCAGATCACTTTCAAGCCGGAGCGTCCTCGCCGCCTTCGAACAACTGGATCGGGGCGCCGGGCATGATGGTCGAGATCGCATGCTTGTAGACGAGCTGCGAATGACCGTCGCGCCGGAGCAGCAGGCAGAAATTGTCGAACCAGGTGACAATCCCCTGCAATTTCACCCCGTTGACCAGGAAGATCGTCAACGGTGTCTTGGTCTTGCGAACGTGATTAAGGAAGGTGTCCTGTAGGTTTTGTGCGCGGTCTGCCGCCATCGTTCTGGTCCCGCCGTCTTGTTGCTTCTTTTTTTGAACCGGCTGCTGCTCTCCTCGGGAACGTCATCCGATTGCCGCCATCCCCCTGAGATCCCCCTCCGGGGGGTGCGGCGGTATGATTAGAAGGCAGGCGCGGTTTTTAGGCAAGCCAGTTCGCGCGCCAGCCGCTCGAACATTGGTCCTATGCTGAGGAAAAGTCCGAAAATGGACGCTCTTTTCTCAAGCAAATGCATGGAGCTGGCCGGCCGGGCGGAAGTTCAGCCAACCCCCAGCGCCTTCAGCTTCCGATGCAGCGCCGAGCGCTCCATGCCGACGAATTCCGCCGTTCGCGATATATTGCCGGAGAAGCGGCTGATCTGGGCGATCAGATAGTCGCGCTCGAAGACCTCCCGGGCCTCGCGCAGCGGCAGGCCCATGATGTGCTCCCCATTGTTGCTGGTGGGCATGGCCGGCACCATCGAGCCGACGTCCTGCGGCAGCATGTCGGCCGTGATGATGACTTCCGGACCGCCGCTCGCCAGGATCATGACGCGCTCGACGTTGTTGCGCAGCTGGCGGACGTTGCCCGGCCAGACATGGGATTGCAGCACCGCCATCGCGTCCTGGCCGATCTGCCGCTTCGGCAGGCCGGTCGCGGCCGAGATCTGATCCATGAAATAATCGATCAGTTCCGGGATGTCCTCGCGACGTTCAGAGAGCGGTGGTACACGGATCGGGACCACCGACAGCCGGTGATAGAGGTCCTCGCGGAAGCGGCCTTCCGAAATCTCCTCCTCGAGGTTGCGGGCGGTCGACGAGATGATGCGGACGTCGACATTGACCTTGCTGGTCCCGCCGGAGCGCTGGAAGGTCTGATCGACCAGCACCCGCAGGATCTTGTTCTGGGTTTCGCGCGGCATGTCACTGATTTCGTCGATGAAAAGCGTGCCACCATGCGCCTCCTCGAGCGCGCCGGCCTTGCGCGGCTGCTCGCCATTCGTCTGCTCGATCCCGAACAGTTCGACTTCCATCCGCTCCGGCGTGATCGCCGCGGCGTTGATGACGACAAACGGCCCTTCGGAACGGGCTGACGCGTTGTGCAGCGTGCGCGCCGCCAATTCCTTGCCCGACCCCGATGGTCCGACGATCAGGATGCGGCTGTTGGCCTTGGCGGCTCGCTCGATGGTCAGGCGCAGCTGGTTCATGCAGGCCGACCGTCCGGTCAAAACGCTTGCTGCTGGAGCAAGTTGCTTTAGTTCCTTGACCTCACGCTTCAGCCGTGAGGTCTCCAGCGCCCGCGTCGCGACCAGGATGAGACGGTCGGATTTGAACGGCTTTTCGATGAAGTCGTAGGCCCCGCGCTTGATGGCGGCGACGGCGGTTTCGATGTTGCCGTGTCCCGAAATCATCACCACCGGTACTTCGGCGTGGTCCCGTTTCACCTGTTCGAGGAGTTGCAGGCCGTCGAGCTTGCTGCCCTGCAGCCAGATGTCGAGGAATATCAGATGCGGCCGGCGGCTGGTGATTTCGGCCAGCGCCAAATCGCTGTCGCGCGCGGTGCGGGTGGAAAAGCCCTCGTCGTCGAGTATGCCGGCGACCAGATCTCGAATATCGGCTTCGTCATCGACAATCAGAATGTCATTTGGCATGGATCGCGGCCTCAGTTGCCTGTTGCGGCTTCGATTTTCATTTCGTTGTAAGTCGCCCGGGACGGCTCGGCGGTTCCGGGATCAGGCTGGCTTGCGGGAGCCGGCTCCTTTGCCGCCGCCGTGGGGGCCTGACCCGAGACGGCAAATCGCAGCCGCATCCAGGCTCCGCGCGCGCCCGGACAAATCTCCGCGGCATCGTGCAGTTCAATTCGGCCACCATGATCTTCCAGAACACGGCCAACGATCGCAAGCCCCAGCCCGGTGCCCTTCTCGCGCGTGGTGACATAGGGCTCGAGCAGCCGCGCCCGGCTCACCTTTGGCAGGCCGACGCCGTTGTCGATCACGTCGATGACGACATCCTCGCCATCGCGCGCCGCGACGACATCAATTCGCCCCTTCCCGAGTTCCTCGGGCGGGACCGCTTCGATCGCCTCGGTCGCGTTCTTGATGATATTGGTGAGGGCTTGCGAGATCAGCCGCCGGTCGAATTGCGCGCGCATCGGATCCTGCTTGATCTCGGCCTCGATATCGATTTCCGGATGCCCGACACGCATCAGGAAGACCGCCTGGCGGACGGTATCGGCGACATCCTCGCCCTCCATCACCGGCTTCGGCATCCGGGCAAAACGTGAGAACTCATCGACCATCCGACGGATGTCGTCGACCTGCCGCACGATGGTGTCGGTGCATTGCTCGAAGATCGCCTTGTCTTCGGTGATGACCTTGCCGAATTTGCGGCGGATGCGTTCGGCCGAAAGCTGGATCGGCGTCAGCGGATTCTTGATTTCATGCGCAATGCGGCGCGCCACGTCGCCCCATGCCGACGTCCGCTGCGCCGAGACGAGTTCGGTGATGTCGTCGAGCGTGATGATATAGCTGTCGCGCGACTGGCTGGTCTGCTCGGCGCTGACCCGAACCGACAGGTTGCGCTCATGGCCGGCGCGGTTGATCGTGATCTGGCCCTGCACCAGCCGCTGGGTGCCTTCCCTTGCGGTCTTCATCATCTCGTCGAGTTCGGGCAACACTTCCGACAGCGGATGATCCAGCGTCTCCGACTCGGCCTGGCCGATCAGCTTTTCCGCCGACCGGTTCAGGATGCCGACGCTGCCGGAGCCATCGACGCCGATGATGCCGGCGCTCGCCGACGACAATACCGCCTCGATGAAGCGCCGCCGGCTGTCGATCAAGTCACTGGCGTTCACCAGCTCGTCGCGCTGGGTACGCAGTTCCTGGGTCATCTTGTTGAAGGTTTCACCGAGTTGCGCGAGGTCGCCCCCCGAGCGCTGCACCGGAACCTGGACGTGCAGATCGCCGGTCGAGACGATATGGGCTGCGCTCATCAGGCGCCGTATCGGCGCGACCAGGCCGTTGGCGAAATTCAGCCCGATCAGCACCGAGGCCATCAGGATGGTCAGCGCGATCACGGCAAACATCAAAGCGAACGACACCTGCATGGCCAGACGGCGCGATTCGATGCCGGCGTATTCGGCGACGCTCGCCTGGGTCTTGTTGAGCTGCGCGACCACATGGGGATCGAGCAAGCGTGCCACGTAGAGGAAGGTATCGTTGAACGCCCGCAGCCGGATCACGGCCGCCACATAGTTCTCCGGGAAAACCGAGATCTCGGGCTCGGTTTCCTTGACATGGTTCAGAATGTCCGGCGGTGGCGGCGGGAAACTCTGTTGAACGCCGGTATCCGCCTTTTCCAGCACGTTGCGATCCTTATCGATCAGCATGGCGGCCGGCAGATTGCGGGCGAGCGCGCTCGCGGTCAGAAGCTGACGAAAGGTCTCGCGATCCTGATCGTAAAGCGGTCTTGCATGGGCGATATCATTCGCCATTCCCAGGATGTCGCCACGGATGAGCTCGGCGTGCTCGAGGGTATAGGCGCGAGCGATGGTCAGCGAGTTCTGGATCGCGTCGCGGGTTGGACCGGAGAACAGCCGATCGAGGCCGCGATCGATGGTCACATTGGCGACGATCGCCACCAGCACGGCCGGCAACACGGCGATGACGGAAAACAGGCTGACAATCTGGACGTGCAGCCTCGCCGCCGCCCGCCCGCGCCGACGGGCCTGCAGCACCTGCCAGACCTCGCGGCCGATGATCCCGACGAGGACCAGGATGATCGCCGCATTGATCAGGATGAAGGTCAGGACGACCCGCGAGGTCGGCGCGATCGGCGTCAATCCCGTGAGTACCACAAAGGTGAGGAAGGCCGACAGCAGGGCCAGGCCCACGGCCAGTGGCGCCACAAACCTCCACAGGGGACGACCCTTGGATTCGGCGAACGATGGGTCGAACGAAGTGGCCGAGGTGTCTGCGCTCATCATTCCCGGCAAGCTGATGCTGACGTCCATTATCCGCCGCCGGCGGACTGATGCATTCATACCACAATGTTGCCGGAATGAGACATTTTTGTGGGGACTGTCCTACCTACGCAGGGACCGTCCACAGCCCGAGTGGATAACTTTTCCGGGCCAGCCGCGGGCGCCTAACCGCCGCTGCGGTAGACCTGGATGTCGAGGTCGCGGATCTTCTTGCGCAGCGTATTGCGGTTGAGCCCCAGCAGATCGGCGGCGCGGATCTGATTGCCCCTGGTGGCCGCCAGCGCCGCGGTCAGCAACGGCACCTCGATTTCCCGCAGGATGCGATGGTAGAGACCCCGCGGCGGCACGCCGTTGGGAAAACCGGAAAAATGCGACGACAGGTAGGCCTCGACGGCCCCGCCGAGATTGTCGACCCCCTGGGAGACACCGCCGCCCGCGGCAATGACAGGCGGCGCCAGTTCGCCGTCGATCACCGGGCTCGTGATCACGTCCTGCGGATAGAGCGCCGCCAGCCGGCGTGCCAAATTCTCAAGCTCGCGCACATTTCCCGGCCAGCGATGCTGCTTCATCCGCTCCAGCGCCAGCGGATCGAGCTTCTTCGGCGGCAACCCGTCTTTTTCGGCCAGTGCAAAGAAATGCCGGATCAGATCCGGTAGATCCTCGATCCGCTCGCGCAGTGGCGGCAGCCGCAACGGCACCACGTTGAGGCGGAAGAACAGGTCCTCGCGAAACAGGCCCTGTTAAATCAGGATGCGGAGATCCTTGTTGCTGGCCGCCACGATGCGGACGTCGGTCTTGATCGGGGTGCGGCCGCCGACCGTGGTGTATTCGCCCTGCTGCAGCACGCGCAGCAATCGGGTCTGCGCTTCCATCGGCATGTCGCCGATTTCGTCGAGGAACAGCGTGCCGCCCTCCGCCTGTTCGAACCGTCCCGATGCACGGGTGTTGGCGCCGGTGAAAGCGCCGCGCTCGTGGCCGAACAACTCGAACTCGATGAGATCGCGCGGGATCGCCGCCATGTTGACGGCAACGAAAGGACCGTTGCGCCGCTTGCCGTAATCGTGCAATGCGCGCGCGACCAGTTCCTTGCCGGTGCCGGACTCGCCGGAAATCATCACCGTGAGGTCGGTCTGCATCAGCCGCGCCAGCACCCGGTAGATTTCCTGCATCGCCGGCGAGCGACCGATCAGCGGAATGGAATCGAACTCGGCCTCCTCCGCGCGATTGGCCACCCGCTCCTTCGGCTCCGCCAGGGCCCGGCCGACAATGCCGATCAATTCCTTGAGGTCGAACGGCTTGGGAAGATACTCGTAGGCGCCGCGCTCGGACGCGCGGATCGCCGTCATGAAGGTGTTCTGCGCGCTCATCACGATGACTGGCAGGTTCGGCCGCATCTTCTTGATCCGGGGCAGCAGGTCGAACGCATTCTCGTCCGGCATCACCACATCGGTAATGACCAGGTCGCCCTCGCCCTGACTGACCCAGCGCCACAGCGTCGCCGCGTTGCCGGTCAGCCGCACCTCGTAGCCGGCGCGCGAAAGAGCCTGATTCAGCACGGTGCGGATCGCGGTGTCGTCGTCGGCGACAAGTATGCTACCTGCGGGCATGGCTGTTCCTCATCTGGCATCCTGAGAGGCCTGCGGCGGCGTACCCGGAACGTCGTCGCTGCTGGTAGGATCGAAGTGGCTGGCGCCGCTGAACATCGGCAGCAGCACGCGGAAGACGGTCTTGCGCGGCTGGGATTCGCATTCGATGATGCCGCCATGGTCGCCGACGATCTTGGCAACCAGCGCAAGGCCGAGGCCGCTGCCGGTCTGCTTGGTGGTGACGAAGGGATCGAACAGATTGGGCAGCAGATCCTCCGGCACGCCCGGTCCGTTGTCCTTGACGCAGAATTCGAGCGGCAGCGATACCCGCGATTTCTTTCCCGGCACCGACAGCCGCACGCCCGGCCGAAACGCGGTGGTGAGCTGAATTTCCGCATCGCTGCCGAGATCGGCGACCGCCTCGGCGGCATTCTTGACCAGGTTGAGGAACACCTGGATCAGCTGGTCCTGATTGGCCAGCACCGGCGGCAGCGACGGATCATACTCCTCGATGAAGCGGACATCGCGGGCAAAGCCCGACTGCGCGAGCCGCTTGACGTGGTCGAGCACGGAATGGATGTTGACCGGCCCCCGCGCCACCGGGCGGTCGTCGCCAAACACCTCCATGCGGTCCACCAGCGTGACGATGCGGTCGGCCTCGTCGCAGATCAGCCGCGTCAGCATGCGGTCTTCCGAGGACGCCGCCTGTTCGAGCAGTTGCGCGGCGCCGCGAATGCCGGACAGCGGGTTCTTGATCTCGTGCGCCAGCATCGCCGCGAGCGCGATCACCGAGCGCGCGGCGCTGCGATGCGTCAGTTGTCGGTCCATCTTGTCGGCGATGCTGCGCTCCTGCAGCATCACCACGATATGGCCGGGCCGTTCCGTGAGTGGCGCCACATGCAGGTCGACCTGGCGGTCGCCGCCGATCCGGGGCGTACCGAGATCGACCTTGTATTCGTTGACCGGCGAGCCGTTCGATCGCACCTGATCGATCAGTGCCAGCAATGGACTCCCGAACGGCACCAGCTCCTTCAGCGATTGACGTTGCAGGAACTGGGTCGAAATCTCGAAAAACGATTCGGCGGCCATGTTGGCATCGACGATCCTGCCATCGGGCGCCACCAGCAGCACCGGATTCGGCAATGCATTGAGAACGGCCTGGCTGTCCGAGAGCATCGGATCGCGATGTTCGACGGCAACCCTCATGCGGCGGCGCTCCATGCAAAATCGTCAAACGCCCGTTCGAGTGAGCGATGCACGCCGGCCGGATCCTCGGCGGTCAGGATCTGCTGCCGCCAGGTCTTGAGCGCTGCAGCCGGGGCGTGGCTGCAGCGGGCGGCAACGTCGAGCGCCCAGCCAAGGTGCTTGCGCGCATGACGCAGGCCGATCCGCAGTCCGTAGTGGCCGCAGATGTCGTCGTACAAGCTGCGGATCTGGCCGAGCTGCACGGCCAGCGTCGGCTCGGCTTCGGCAATCCCGGTTTCCAGGCGGCGTCCGATCTGGCCTGGCAGCCATGGCCGGCCCTGTGCGCCGCGACCGATCATGAGGGCGTCGGCTCCGGACATTTCCAGCGCCGCCACGGCATCCTCGAACGAATTGATGTCGCCATTGACGACTAGTGGAATCTCGATCGCCTCCCTGACCGCGCGCACCGCCTTCCAGTCGGCGCGACCCTTGTAGAACTGGCAGCGGGTGCGCCCGTGAACCGAAATCATCTGCACCCCGGCGGCGGCGGCGCGCCGCGCCAGCTCCGGGGCGTTGAGGGAACGCTCGTCCCAGCCGAGCCGCATCTTCAGCGTCACCGGCACATTCACGGCCGCGATGGTCGCGTCGATCAACGAGACGGCGTGATCGAGATCGCGCATCAGCGCCGAACCGGACTGCCCGCCGGTGACATGGCGCGCCGGACATCCCATGTTGATGTCGATGATGTCGGCGCCGGCCGCCTCCGCCACACGTGCGCCTTCAGCCATCCAGCTGGTTTCACAGCCCGCAAGCTGGACCACGTGCGGCCCAACGCCGGTCGACTCGCAGCGCAGCTGCGACATCGGACGGCCGTTGGCCAGATCGTGGCTGGCGGTCATTTCGGAAACGACGAGGCCGGCTCCCAGAGTTCGCGGCCAGGCGCCGAAACGGAGCGTCGGTCACGCCTGACATCGGCGCCAGCAGGGCCCGGTTGGCGATCCCAATATCGCCGAACTTTCAACGGCTTAGAGGCCGGTCGCCGCTCCGGGCACGGGATTCCCACTCTTCTGCTGTCCGCATCATCGTGGCCGTCGGCTGCATTGCGCTCAAATATTGAGCAGTCAAGCTTCATGCCTACACTTTAGACAATTCGTGTCAGGATTGCAAGTGCACTGCAGCAAGACATGCATCCGCCCGCCGCGTGAGAAACGTTCCGCTTTGCTGCAATGGCGTGATAAGGGCAGTGCCCAAACCCTTCTTCAACCCCTGCCCCGCATTTGAGTCCATGCCGAAATCCGAGCGGACTGCCGCCATCCTCGTCGCAGCCGGGCGCGGCCTTCGCGCCGGAACGGGCGGCCCCAAGCAATATCGGTCGATCGGCGGCCAAACCGTGATCTTCCGGGCGATGGAGCCGTTCTGCCACCATCCCCAGATTTTTGCGGTGCAGCCGGTCCTGCAACCCCGAGGACGCCGCGATATTCAATGCAGCGGCGGCCGGTCTGCGCCATCAGCCGCCCGCCGATGGCGGCGCCACACGGCAGGCCTCGGTGCTTGCCGGACTGGAGGCGCTGGCCGCCAAAATCCCGAAATCGTCCTGATCCATGATGCCGCGCGGCCGTTCGTTTCGCCGGCCGTGATCTCGCGCGCGATCGAAGCTGCCGGCCGCATGGTGCCGCCATCCCGGTCGATCCCTGTCGCCGACACGATCAAGGTCGTCGGCGAGACCGGCAATCGTCGAGGCAACGCCCGAGCGGGCGCGGCTGCGCGATCGCGCAGACGCCCCAGGCATTTCGCTTCGACATGATTCTTGACGCGCATCGCCGCGCGGCGCGCGAAGGCCGCAGCGATTTCACCGATGACGCGGCGCTGGCAGAATGGGTGGGATTGACGGTAGCGACCTTTGAGGGCGATGCTTCGAACATGAAGCTCACCACGCCGGAAGATTTTGCTCGCGAGGAGGCCCGACTCGGCGCCGCGCTCGGCGACGTCAGAACCGGGACTGGCTATGACGTTCACGCCTTTGGCGACGGCGACCATCTGATGATCTGTGGCGTTCGCGTGCCACACAGCCGCGGCTTTCTCGCACATTCCGATGGCGACGTCGGCCTGCACGCGCTGGTCGATGCCATTCTCGGCGCGCTGGCGGACGGCGATATCGGTTCGCACTTTCCGCCCAGCGACAGCCAATGGAAGGGAGCCGCATCCGACCGGTTCCTCAAATATGCCGTCGACCGGGTCGCCGCGCGCGGCGGCCGCATCGCCAACCTCGAAGTAACGCTGATCTGCGAGCGCCCGAAGATCGGCCCGCTGCGGGACACCATGCGGGCGCGGATCGCCGAGATCGCCGGCCTCGACATCTCGCGGGTTGCGGTCAAGGCGACCACCAGCGAGCGGCTAGGCTTCACCGGCCGCGAGGAAGGCATCGCCGCGACCGCGAGCGCCACCATCCGCCTGCCCTGGGACGGCAAGGACGGGAGCGACTGACATGAGCGGCAGCGACGTCCGCGCCCTCTCCCGTTCGCTGCTCGATCTCTGCCGGATGCGAAAGCTGACGATCGCCACCGCCGAATCCTGCACGGGCGGCCTTGTCGCCGGCGCGCTGACCGAGATACCCGGCTCCTCCGACGTGATCGACCGCGGCTTTGTCACCTATTCCAACGAGGCCAAGCGGTCGATGCTCGGTGTGAGGGCGACGACGCTCACGACATTCGGCGCGGTCAGCCGGGAGACCGCGACGGCGATGGCGGTTGGCGCCCTGGAGAAGGCGGGCGTTGATCTCGCCATTGCCATTACCGGTATCGCCGGCCCGGGCGGCGCCACGCCCGGCAAGCCGGTCGGTCTCGTACACGTCGCCGCCGCCGCGCGTGACGGCCGGATCCTGCATCGAGAATGCCGGTTCGGCGCGATCGGCCGCACGGCCGTGCGGCAGCGATCGGTAGTGGAAGCCCTGCGCATGCTGATGGAACTGGCGCGCGGCCCACAGCCGCCGGCCAAGCCGCGCCGCGAAGCCGCCGGCCGATTGCACCTGCGGGTGGCGCGGACGCCGCGGCGCGTCGCCGTCAAGCGCCGGCGTTCGCCGAGGGCGTAGCGACACCCGTTTGCGCCGTCGCCCGATCAGGTCTTGGCCGGCGCCCCGTGGGTTGCCATAGACCGCATCGGCGCGTCTTTCGAACGCGGCGGCGAAACGGGAAACGCGGCATCGAACACCGTGCCCATCAGCAGCGCCAGCATCCGGCTCTTGAACTCATAGGCAAGGTAGAAACCGACATCGCATTCGGTCTCGGACCTGGCTTCGAAGGTCCAGCGGTTCTCCAGGTTGCTGAATGGTCCCTTGAGATATTGGACAAGGATTTTCAGATTGGGGCGGTCCAGCGTGACCCGGCTAGTGAAGGATTCCCGAACCAGCTTGAACGATACCGTCATGTCGGCCACCACGATCTCGGTCCCATCCTGCTGCGGCGTGCGCTGGCGTATCTTCAGCGACTGGCACAGTGGCACGAATTCGGGATAGCGTTCGACGTCGGCCACCAGATCGAACATCTGCGGCGCGCTGTGACGGACCCGGCGCTGGCTGGAGAATTTCGGCATGGATCAATGATCAGCCGGAGATGGCCGCCCGCGCCGCCCTGAGTTTCGCGAAATCATCGCCGGCATGATGCGAGGACCTGGTCAGCGGACTCGCTGACACCATCAGAAAACCCTTGCTATAGGCAATCTTTTCATAGGTCATGAACTCGTCCGGCGGCACATAACGCATCACGGCATGATGCTTGCGAGTCGGCTGCAGGTACTGGCCGATGGTGAGAAAATCGACATCCGCCGAGCGCAGGTCGTCCATCACCTGCAACACCTCGTGACGCTCCTCGCCGAGCCCGACCATGATGCCCGACTTGGTGAAGATGGCGGGATCGATTTCCTTGACCCGCTGCAACAGCCGGATCGAATGAAAGTAGCGGGCGCCGGGGCGGACGCCCAGATAGCGTGACGGCACCGTTTCCAGATTGTGGTTGAATACGTCGGGCTTCGCCGCCACCACGCGTTCGAGCGCGCCATCCTTGCGCAGGAAATCGGGCGTCAGGATCTCGATGGTCGTCGACGGACAGCGCTCACGGATGGCGCGGATGGTCTGCGCGAAATGCGCCGCGCCTCCGTCGGCGAGGTCATCGCGGTCGACCGAAGTGATCACGATGTGGGCAAGCCCGAGCTTGCGGGTGGCCTCGGCGACGTGGTCGGGCTCGCTCGCATCGAGCGGACCAGGCAGGCCGGTCTTTACATTGCAGAACGCGCAGGCGCGGGTGCAGGTGTCGCCCATGATCATGAAGGTGGCGTGCTTCTTGTCCCAGCACTCGCCGATGTTCGGGCAGCCCGCCTCCTCGCACACCGTGACCAGGCCATTTTCCTTGACGATCCTGCGTGTATCGGCGTAGCCGCGGGTCGTCGGCGCGCGCACCCGGATCCAGTCCGGCTTCGGCGGCGAAACCGCATCGGGGCGGTTCACCTTTTCCGGATGACGCGGGCGCAGCGGCGTGGCTGAAACGGTGTCGACGACAAGGACCATCGGGTGTCCGCAAGGGCACAATCGTTATGGGTTAGGTAGTCGGTTCGGCGTCCGCCCGCAACCCGGCTCGCCGAACGTTGCAGAACGTGCAACATAGAGAACGGCCTTTCCAGCTGTTCCCCGGCGGATTCCCACCGAAATGGTTCGAAACCACGACGCCCCTCCGCTCGGCAAACCCATGACACGCCGGTTTTTCGACCGCAGCGTGCACGCGGTCGCCCCCGACCTGATCGGCACGACACTTCTGGTCGACGGCATCGGCGGCGTCATTGTCGAGGTTGAGGCCTACCATCACACCGATCCGGCCGCGCATTCGTTTCGCGGACCGACGCCGCGCAACCGGGTGATGTTCGGGCCGCCCGGCTTCACCTATGTCTATCGCTCCTACGGCATTCACTGGTGCGTCAATTTTGTCTGTGAGCAGGAAGGCTCGGCCAGCGCGGTGTTGATCCGGGCCCTGCAGCCGACCCACGGGATGGCGGCGATGCGGCGCCGGCGCGGACTGCACGACGAGCGCGCGCTGTGTTCGGGTCCGGGCAAGCTGACGGAGGCGCTCAGGATCGGTATCGCGCAAAGCGGCTTGCCGCTGGACCGGGCGCCGTTCGCGCTGCATGCGCGGACCACCACGCCCGACGTGGTCGCCGGCGTGCGGATCGGCATCACCAAGGCGGTCGAGCTGCCATGGCGTTACGGGCTGAAGGATTCGAAATTCGTCAGCAAGCCGTTTTGACGATGGCGGAAGGGCGGCCTCATGGCGAGTAAAGCGCGCGAACGAGGTGCGCGCCCGGGCCGATCTGGATGCCGTGCCCCAGCGGGCCATACAGACGCTCGACGATGTCGCCGAGGCCAAGATCCTGCACCGTCGAAAACCCCTTGCTGCGCAGCAGATCAGACATTTCGGCCGGGTCGAAGAGGCTGAGCCAGGGTTCGCCGCGCTCGGCTGCCTTGGCGGCCACTGCCGCTACGTGGGCACGGCGGTCTGCAGGATAGTTTGCCAACGGCTCGGCGTAATCGAACACGACTTCCGTCTCGCACTCTCCTGCCATGAAATCCAGCGTCGCCGAGATGGCGTCACGGGTCAGATACGGCACGACACCGAGCCATTGGAAGAAGGCGGGACGATCCGTCCGAAAGCCGGCTGCCTTCAAACCGTCGGCCATGCTTTCCCGCTCGAAATCGACCGGCGCAAAGGTGAGCGACGCCGGCAGGGCCAGGCCGGCCTGCTGCAAACGCCCGCGCTTCCACTGCTGGGTCGCCGGGTGGTCAACCTCGAAAACCCGAACGCCCTGGTCGGCAAAGGGATTGCGCAGCGAGAAGGTGTCGAGCCCGGCGCCGAGGACCACGACCTGACGCACCTTGCCGGCCACGCTCGCGGCAAGCGCATCCTCGGAAAACCGGCTGCGCGCCGCGATGAACAGGCGCAACGGCCGCAGCGAGGAATCGGCGGCGATATCGTCAAGCCTTCGCAGCCCTTCGTCGTCCAAAAGCATGGACGCGAAGGGGTCGCGGAAGATGATACCGCCATCAAGGGTCTGATGCAGTGCCCGGTAGGCGGCGGCGCCGCGTGCGGTGTGACTGGGCTCGCCTCGCAAGGCCGCCTCCCCTCATGTCGCGTTCTTCAGCCGCTGCAGCGCCTCGACGATCTTGGCCTTGCGCGCCAGCGCCGCCTCCCGCTTCTCCTTTTCCTCCTCGACGATCTCCTCCGGCGCATTGGCGACGAACTTGTCGTTCGAAAGTTTGGCGTCGACGCGCTTGATGTCCGCATCGGCCTTGGCGATTTCCTTGTCGAGCCGGGCCCGCTCCGCCGCAAAATCGATCACGCCCTTGAGCGGCAAGGCGGCGACCTCGCCGCGCACCAGCACCTGCACCGCGCCTTGCGGCGCTGCGTCGGCGAAACCGATATCGGCAAGCCGCGCCATCCGCTTGACCACATCGCTCCAGCGCTGCGCCCGCCGGCGCGTTTCCTCGGAGGCTCCGGCCAGCACCAGCGGTGTCAGCGTGGCCGGTGGAATGTTCATTTCCGCCCGCACCGAGCGGATCGCGGTGACGAGGTCGACCACCCAGCCTATTTCGGCCTCGGCGGCAGGATCGGTGAAATCGGGTGTGTCGAGCGTGGGCAGTATGAGCGGGATGAACGGATCGTTCGGTCCCATGGACGACATCACGGCGAGTTCCTCGGCAGTCGCGTCGCGGACCTTGCGCGGCCACGGCGTCAGCGCCAGCAGGGCCCCCCGCCCCGCGGTCACCGCCCAGAGCTCCTCGGTGATGAAGGGCATGAACGGATGCAGCAGCTTCAGGATCTCGTCGCGCGCCCACGCCACCATGGCGCGGGTTTCAGACTTCGCGGCGTCGTCCTCGCCGAGCAGGATCGGCTTGGCGAGCTCCAGATACCAGTCGCAATACACGTTCCAGACAAACCGGTAGATCGTGCCCGCGGCGTCGTTGAAGCGATAGGCTTCGATCGCCTCGGTGACTTCACGCGCTGCCAGCACGGTCTCGTGCGCGATCCAGCGGTTCAGCGTCTGTTCGGCAGCGGTGGCGTCGAAGCCCGGCTTCGGTTCACAGCCGTTCATTTCGGCGAACCGACAGGCATTCCACAGCTTGGTTGCGAAGTTGCGGTATCCTTCGACGCGTTGCGGGGCAAGCTTGATGTCGCGGCCCTGCGCCGCCATTGCCGCCAGAGTGAAGCGCAGCGCATCGGCGCCGTAATCGTCGATCAGATGCAGCGGGTCGATGACATTGCCCTTCGATTTCGACATCTTCGCGCCCTTTTCGTCGCGAACCAGGGCATGGATGTAAACCGTCGGAAAGGGCGCCTGCTTCATGAAATGGAGGCCCATCATCATCATGCGGGCGACCCAGAAGAAGATGATATCGAAGCCGGTGACGAGGACGTCGGTCGGATAATAGCGTTGGACATCGGTTTCGTCGTCGGGCCAGCCGAGCGTCGAGAACGGCCACAGCGCCGAGGAGAACCAGGTGTCGAGCACATCCTCGTCGCGGGAAATGAAGCCTTCCCGCCTGGCCGGATCCAGCGCCATCTCGCGGCCCTGCTCCGGCGTGATCACCCCCTGCTCGACGTAGTAGCCGAGTGCATTGCCGACCGCCTCTTCCTCGGTTTCGGCGACGAACACCTTGCCGTCCGATCCATACCATGCAGGAATCTGATGACCCCACCAGAGCTGGCGCGAGATGCACCAGGGCTGGATGTTGTCCATCCATTCGAAGTAGGTCTTCTCCCAGTTCCTCGGAACAAAGCTGGTTCGCCCGCTCTGCACCGCGGCGATCGCGGGCTGCGCCATGGTCTTGGCGTCGACATACCATTGGTCGGTAAGATAGGGCTCGATCACCACGCCGGAACGGTCGCCATGCGGCACCATGTGCGTGTTGGGCTCGATCCGTTCCAGGAAGCCGAAATCCTGCAGCCGTGCGACGATCTGCTTGCGCGCAGCGAACCTTTCAGTCCCGTTCAACTCCTCGGCGAGCTGGTTCGACCCTTCCGGCAGGCCGCGCTGATAGTCCTCATTGCCGAGCAGTGCCAGACGGCCCTCCTGGTCGAGCACGCTGATCTGCGCCAGACCGTGCCGCCGGCCGACCTCGAAGTCGTTGAAGTCGTGCGCCGGGGTGATCTTGACCGCGCCCGAACCCTTTTCGGGATCCGAATAGGTGTCGGCGACGATGGGAATCTTCCGCCCGACCAGCGGCAACACCACGTGCTGGCCGATGACATCGGCATACCGCTCGTCATCGGGATGCACCGCCACCGCGCTGTCGCCGAGCATGGTCTCGGGCCGCGTGGTGGCCACCACGATGAACGTCGCGGGATTGTCAGGGTTGAAGGTCTTGCCGTGCAGGGGATAGCGTAGATACCAGAGGCTGCCCTTGACCTCGACCTGCTGTACTTCGAGGTCGGAAATCGCGGTCAGCAGCTGCGGATCCCAATTCACCAGCCGCTTGTCCTTGTAGATCAGCCCCTCGCGGTGCAGCTCGACGAACACCTTGACCACCGCGCGCGACAGGCCTTCATCCATGGTGAAGCGCTCGCGCGACCAGTCGCAGGATGCGCCGAGGCGCTTGAGCTGGTTGACAATGACGCCGCCGCTTTCGGCCTTCCATTGCCAGACGCGTTCGAGAAACCTGGCCCGCCCGATCTCGCGCCGCCCCGGCTCCTGCCGGTCGCGCAGTTGCCGCTCGACCACCATCTGGGTGGCGATGCCGGCGTGATCGGTTCCCGGCTGCCACAGCACGTCGCGACCGCGCATCCGCTCGAAACGGCACAGGACGTCCTGCAGGGTATTGTTGAGCGCGTGCCCCATATGCAGCGAGCCGGTAACGTTTGGCGGGGGGATCACGATGGTGAAGGGCTGCGCATCGCGGCGCTCGGGGCGGCCGGCGCGGAATGCGCCGTTTTCCTCCCAGACGCGGGTCATGCGGCCTTCGATGTCGGCGGGCTGATAGGTCTTCTCGATCATGGCGGGCATCACGGCTATGGAACGGGCTAGAAACGCGCCGCCGAGCGCCAAGTCAACCTCGCGGGCAGTACCGGGCTCGGCTCGGCCGCAAGGCCGACCAGCCGAAGCTTGGGAAGGGTTCGGAAGTGAAGGGATTCTAGCGCCCGCGCGAAACCCGTTCGATCTCGGCTTTGACGATGCGCTCGACCAGTCCGGGCAGATTGTCGTCGAGCCAGGATTTCAGCATCGGCCGCAGCATTTCCTTGACCAGGTCTTCCAGCGTCCGCGCATTGTTGCTGAGCACGGTATTGGCGAGGCTGTTGAAGGCGGATTCGACCGCGGATACGGTCGATCGCGAGAGGATTTGCGGGGTCGGCATGGCGCTCTCAAAGGGCGGCGGTTCGTATGCCGGCCGCTGCGGCTTGGCGCCGGCTTCGGCAAATTCGAGGTCATCCTGCGGCACGATCTTCTGGAATGCAGGCGGGTGATCGGGCAGCGCCATCTCGTCGGTCAACTCGAACACCTCGGGTTCCGGCTGGGCCGGACGGATCTCTTTCTCCGAGGTCGCCTTATCAAGGCCCGACAGCATGGCGTCGATGTCCTCCTGGCTGTTGGCCGCCGCAGGCGCCGGTGCCGACACTGGCTTGGCCGGAGGTGGTGCCGATGCAATGGCGGGCTTGGCGGCGGCCGCCTGAGCCGCGGGAATCGCCGAGGGTGGAATGCCGTTCATGACAGCCGGCTTGCCGGCGGGCGCGAAGGCAGCTGGTTTGTCCGGTTTCGCGGCGGCCGGTGGCGCCGCGGCCTTGTCAGCGGGCGGCTTTGCCTCGTCGTCGGCAATGATGCGACGGATCGACGCCAGGATCTCCTCCATCGAGGGTTCCTGGACCTTTGCAGGCTGCGTCATCTCGAACTCCACATCATCGACGTCCTCGCACTGTCTTACATCAAGCAGGACGAGATTGACCGGCTGCAAACAGACAGGCCGCGAATTTCATCGCCAGGCCTGACTTGTCCCCAAAATCACGCATCGCACGATCTACGCCAGTCCCCGTCCCCGTCCGTCACGGAGCCACCATGCGTCGCATTCCAAGGATACCAGATGCGACGCGAATCGCCATGCTGCCTCGAAAAAAGGTACGTCAGGCCAACAAATGATTGCAAGCAACGCCCGGTATGCCGGTCGTTAGAGCGGGCTCTCGGCAGAGAGCGTCGAGGCCGTGGCCAAACCATGCCGCACGTCAGTCGTCTGCAGCGCTGACCGTCCTACATGAAGGACGGCCAGGCCATGCTCATTTGCCATCGGGTGTGCGTACACCGGCCCAGCTATCGCGCACCTGCTGGTAATGCACGCTTGGGTCATAGGTGGTGGTCGGAAGCTTCAGCACCTGGGGCGATAGCCGTCCGATCGAGTTCAGCACCGCATAGGACGCTACCACGCGATCATGCTGCGCCGTCACCAGCGCGACCCGGGCGTTGACCAGCGCCTGCTGTGCATTCAGCACGTCGAGCGTCGTACGCTGGCCGGCCTTGGCTTCCTCCCGCACACCGTTGAGCGCGATCTCGGACGCCGTCACCTGGGACTGCGCCGATGCAACCTGTGCCTTGCCCGCGACCAGCTGACCCCACGCCGTGACCGTGTTGGCGCGGGTCTGATCCCGGGTCAGTTCGAGGTTGAGACGCTGCTGCGACAGGTTCTCCTTCGATTGCCGGATCAGCGAATATTCGGCACCGCCCTGGTAGATCGGGACCGAAAGCTGGGCGATGGCGGAAGCGCCGAAGGACCGATAGGTCGTCATGGTCTGTTCGTAGGCCTGCTGGACCGCGGCCTGCACCGTCACGGTGGGCAGCAGCGCGCCTTCGTTGATCTTGACCTGCAGGAAATTGACGTCGATGCCAAACATCGCCGCCGTCACGTTCGGATTTTCCATCAGGCTGAGATCGACCGCGGCCGGCAAAGTGCCCGGCAGGAATCGATCGACCGGCGAGCCCGGTGCCAGGGCCGACGGTTCGTTGCCGATGATGCGGCGGAAGTTGGAACGCGTCGTCGTCAGGTTCGATTCGGCAGTCAGTTGCTGCGTCTTGCCGGCGGCAAGCTGCGCCTGTGACTGCGCGACGTCGGTGCGGGTCACCTCGCCGACATTGAAGCGATCCTGCGTCTGCTTCAGTGTTTGCTCGAGCACGCGGGTGTTGCTGCGCTGGACCTCGACAATGGCGGAGTCGCGCAGGTAGTCCATGTAGGTCGTTGCCGCCGACAGCAGAACGCTCTGCTCCAGCACGCGCAGGCCTTCGCGCGCGCCCGAGACCTGGCTCTCAGCCGCCCTGGTCCTGTTGGCGGTCTGATTGCCGTTGTACAGTGTCTGCGTCACGGTGAGGCCGGCCGCGCGGGGCGGGTTGGCCCCAGCGATGTCAGTCCTGACGAGATTGTTTGGCGTGCCGCCCTGGGTCGAAAGGACGTCGGTATATTGGTAGCCGAGGCTCGCCGTCAGCGCGACCTTGGGGCGATATCCGGAAAGCGCTTGTGGTACGTTTTCATCGGTCGACCGGACCGAAGCGCGCTGCGCATTGAGCTGCGGATTGTTCTGATAGGCGCGCACCAGCGCCGCCTCGATCGTGTCGGCGAGCACGGGCGCCGGGCCCATGCATGCCAACAGCAGGACCGCAGCCGCAGCCCCGGTAACGATCTTCACCCCGCCCATTCCTGGCAATCCATTCATTTTCTTGGCCGGCTCCCCCAGTTGAGCCGGTGTCGCCTGAAGCTTGAGTCCGCAGCATATTCTGGGCGCAAGCAGGACGGAACTCCCCAACTGTCAATCCCGGTGGAAACTCTCCACGTGGGGCAATCCGGCCACACTTGGGATCGGATATGATCCGTCGGGCGTTGAAAACACCCGACAGCTAGAAGACGAAGGCCGGACGCCGCTCAAGCCCCGGCAGGATGGGTGCCACGGCGTCGAAAAGCGGTCGGCTTCCGAAATCGCCATGGGAATGTGTGACAATGGTCGCCCGTGGCGGCTTTATCATGGCAAAGACGCCGACCAGCCGGCCGCCCTCGCGAAGTTGCCGATATAGCGGTTCCGGAACAATCTCCGTGGCTCCATTGAGGATGATCACGTCATAAGGCGCGCCGGCCGAATCACCGTCGGCAGGCTCGGCCGCCTGTACGGTCACATGGCTGGCCTCCGCCTGCCCTAAATTTTCGCGGGCCGCTGCCGCCAGCGACGAATCGCTTTCGGTAGCCACCACCCGGGCGGCCAGCCTCGCCACGACGGCCGCTGCATATCCGCTGGCGCATCCGACCACCAAGACACTGTCGGTCTCGCCGATCTCGGCCGCCTGCAGCATTTTCGCCATCACCGCCGGCTTGATCAGGAAGCGCTTCACCGGCGCGCCATCGCTGACGTCGAGATCGAGGTCGAGATAGGCCAGTGCGCGTTGACCGGCGGGAACGAAGGCCTCCCGCGGCACCGCCAGCATCGCATCGATGATCCTGATATCGGTGACATCGCTGCAACGTACCTGGCTATCGACCATATTCTGGCGCGCGGTCGAAAAGCCGGACATCTGGCAGGCTCCGAAATCGGGCGGACGTTGCCGCGGGCCGAGGCGTGGGTCGGCGCATCTTTGATACAAGGACCGGCAAAACGCAACACGATGGGAACCGCGTTCGCTGTCGCATATCCGGTTCCCTTTTGATTTTCGATCCGGGGCACATGTCGTGCGGCAGGGCCTGGCTGAGGTCTTCTCGCAATTCCCCACATCCAGCGCGTGCGAGGATGATCATCGAATGGGTCGATTTGCCGAACACATGGCGGCACGCCGACCACAGTCGCTTTCCGGATTCGGCCTTTGCAAGCCCTGGAGGCTTTGTTATACGCTGCGGCTCGCGAACGCCTGCTTCGCCTGTTCCTCGGTAGCTCAGCGGTAGAGCATTCGACTGTTAATCGAATGGTCGCTGGTTCGAATCCAGCCCGGGGAGCCAAGGAAATTCAACGGCTTATTTGGCAAGGCGCGCCTGACGGCGTTTTGTCCAGAGTGGCCCTCCCTAATGCGATTGAGCCATCTTCGATGTCGCCAACCGCCTTGGCCGGCTCGTAGACGGCTTGGGCCAGATACGACAGCTTCTGTGCAGGCATTCAGTTCGGTGGATGCGGGACCGCTCGACGCCGATCCCGCGTCTTGCTTGAAGAGACGGTCAGAGGGGGTTATCGCCCGGACCCTTTGGCGAGAGAACGTTGCACCTGTTCGAGCAGAATGTAGGTGGCGCGGAGCCCAGTGCTCATCTCCTCGAGGCCCTTGGAGAGTTCCGAAACCGCGTAGCCCAGGTTCACCACAAGCACCCCGAGCGTATTGAAATCGGGATTGCTACTCAGGTTTCCCATCAAGCTTAGCGCCGACCTGGACGCCGAACGGAATTTCACATTGGCTGCTTCAGTTGGTGATGTCATGTGCACGCCTCCTGCGATGGTGAGGCGAAGATACATACCACGTGGCGTCCACACGCGGAACTCGCGCTGGGACCATTGCGCGTTCTATGCCGCTTACCTTCGTGCGCCTGGTGCGATCGCTCTAGCGATCGAAAATCTTGTATGCTGTCTTGCGCGATATGCCGAACTCCCGGCAGACCTCGGTCATGCTTTCCCCGTCCAGAAGTCGAGCAGCAGAGCGAAGCGCTCGTCCACTACCAGACTCACTTTCCACGGCATCCACACGTGCCGCAGAACAAAGCAGAGTGTGTAACCCCTGTGTCCGGTGCGTTCGGTCACCTATGTCTCGGCCGCTCAGTTGTCGTCGAATCCCGATCCAGTCGCAGCCTTCCTTGATGCATGCGCGCCGCGAGCTTCTCGATGGAACGACCCCTCGCGCACCGCTTTGAGCCTCTTTGCTGAGCTGCTTCGGGCCGGGTGCCCGTCCAGGTACCGCGATTTCGTATCGACAAAACCGATTTAAACGTTCGAAAAATTTCGTTTGTCAACGTCATCCGGATAGGTAGCTTTACCGTCTAGGAGACCACTCGGCGACACCGCCAGTCAGCGTTGCTCCGGGCGGTCGCGCATAGTTGGTTTTGGGCGAGATCAAACCTTCATACAAGGTGCCGATGGCCTACTCTTCACACCTCCGCGACAGGGCAGATCAGGCACTCCGTGCCGCTCGGGACAGCACCGATGAGGTGCGGGTAAAGAGCCTCCGGGAGGATGCCGCGGAGTGTCTCGGGCGCGCCGAGGCGATCGACTTTGTAGAGAGGCTCCGAGCGGCCGCGGCGCAGATCGGCGAGAGCTCCGACTGGACCGAAAACCACGACATCGGTCGCCAACCAGCGTGCTGGAAACCCGGCCAATCGAACTGACGCTTCTGGTCAGATCGACGATTGACCTACGTCGAAGCAGACAATTTCATCAGGACAAGGCCGGCAACGATGAGGCCGGCGGCGGCTATCCGGGCGACGGACACGACCTCGCCCAGCGCGGCAATGCCGACGACAAACGCACCGACGGCGCCGATACCGGTCCAGATCATGTAGCTGGTACCCAGTGGAAGCGTCCGCATGGCGGCCGCCAACAGCCAGACGCTCCCGATCATCGCAACGACCGTGACAATGCTAGCCCCCGGTCGGGAAAAGCCCTCCGACTGCTTCATCGAATAGGACCACAGCACCTCCAGCAACCCGGCGACCAGCAGATAGATCCAAGCCATCGGTGTTCTCCGTGGCCGGGCCGTCCCGGTCTGCATAGTCCATGATGGACGAGGTCGTTGCCTCCACCCTCAGATAGACGCCTCCGTATGCCGCTTCAACTCCTTCAAGGACATGTACCAAAGCATCCGGTTTGCCGCGCGACGAGACCGCGTTAAATCGGCGCCGTATCGGCGGGGATGGAGATATGCTCGGCGCGACGCACTCTCCGCCGGCCATTGGATTGAAGGGTCCGCAACATGAGAGCCCTCCCCCTCAGCACCCTGATCCTGCTGGTTGCCTGTCCAACGGCGTCGATGGCGCAAGGCTGCCGGCAGATGCCGGAAGGGCCCGCGCGGTTTGCCTGCATGAGCAACACTTACCCTGCTTTCGAGCGGAGGCTCGAGCGCTGCAAGGAGAAGGCATACGACATGGGGCTCAGGCCCGGCGCAGGCAGGGGCAACGGCCCCGCCTTCAAGGGCTATGTGCAGGCCTGCTTGCACCGCCGCGGCTGAAGCCTTCCGGCATCGACGAATATATCGTTGCCTGACGAGACGTTTCTGCGCTGCCCCGCATGGACGGCCCTCACGTTATGTCCAGCCTACCATAATGATGGATCGATGGGCGCGCCGGCCCGGGCGATGCCGTGGATCGCAGGAATTGGTGGATGTCCGCCCGCGGGGGCACAATAAGGCTGGACAAACATGCATTTTTTTATCATGTTTTCGACGGCTTCCCGATTTGCGACCCTACGCGGGGGAGCCAAAAAACCCTCGGTGCGAATCTCCTCCCTCGCACCGGGGGTTTTCGTTTGATGGGACGGTGCGGGTGATGGCCCGCGGTTTGCGAACGTCCCTGTTGGAAATCAGCCATCTTTCGACGCCGGTCTCCCGATTTGCTAGGCTGGCGCCACTCCGCCCGCTCGAGCGAAGCGAATACCGATTCGCGTCACGCAAGCGGATAGGAATGAAGCCGGGGTGGGATACGAGTTCGCACTGATTCGATCAGCGCCGGAAACGCGCTGAAGCGGCGAGCAGAAAGGATCGACATGAAACCGATTGCAACGCTTCTCTTGTGGATTGCCTTCGCAATTCCCGCGCCTGCGAGTGCCGAGACCTGCAGCGACGCCGTCGTTCATTGCAGGATGCAGGGGATCCGGCATTCGGACAATGTCGAGCAATGCACCGCAGCCGGAGAAGTGTGCAAGAGAACCGGCGTCTTTCACGGTCCCTACACCGGCCGGGTCATCCGGGGCTTTACAAGGCGCTGACCGGGGAGCCTTCCCGACCACCGTCGGCGGCCGGATGCTCGATGGATGCATCGGCAGCGACCGCCCCCGGGCTTGCAGATTCAGGCAATGGTTCGGTCGCTCAGGACCGTGGCTGGGCGCGGGCGCCCTGTCGGCCGCCCATCATGGTGGGCGGAAGGCGTCTCGACCATGGCGCCGCGTTGCGGTCCGGCCGGGGTATTGCCAAAAGCGCGCGCAGCTTCGCCCCCGGCTGGATCAGATCGCCGAGCGTATAACCGTCCAGGACCTCGAGGAATGCCGCGCCAGCCTGTTTCAGCGCCTGCCGCATGACGCAGGCCGGCAGCAATGCACAGGCCAGGTAGTCCGGCTTCAGGCACTGTACGAACGCCATGTCGGGTTCGGTCGTGCGGACGACCTGCCCAAGGATGATCATCTCGACCGGCATGGCGAGCCGCAAGCCCCCACCGTGCCCCCGAACCGTCTCGACATAGCCGGCGATGCCGAGCTGATGAGCCACCTTCATGAGGTGATTTTTGGAAATGCCGTAGTTCGCGGCGATCTCCGCGATGGTCGCCAGACCGCCCCGCTTCAAGCCGAGATACATCAGCAGGCGCAGCGCATAGTCGGTGTGAGTTGTTATTCTCATTGTTCCTCCCAGCACGATCGCGCGGCTGTTTCGATGACGCACCCGCAAGCGACGCAGCGTTATATTTTAATGTATATAACGATTGTCCACCCTCTCGTCCAGCCTTTGCTGGTCCGATCGCTCATTCCTGCGGACGATTTTACCGCCGAAGCCGCTCTGACCCATGCCCGGCCCGCGCCCGGATGGCCCCTGCCCTTCCCGCCTCCCAGGCCTGCCTTGACCCGGTACGATTCTTTGGCGTACCGTCCTCGCCAATGTTGATGGGGATGGAGTCCCCCGACACCCGCCGCAAGGCTGATGACTCCTACCGGGCGCTCGCGCATCGGTAGGAGCTATTTCCTTCCAGCAGCGCCCAACAAAGAAGGGCGCGCATGATGACTGGAAGGATACCTCAAGCCACCGCCATTGCCCTCTGGGTTGCCGTCTCTTGCTGGGCCATGGCGTTCGTCGTCTACCTGTTCAACGGACCGCCCGATCTGGTGCTCCCCCTGCTCATTTTCGGAGCGCTCACCGGCATCGTTGAATGGATCTTGAGGAGTATCGAACCTTGAACCCGCAATTTGTACTGGCCGTCGCCGTCGGCGGCGCCATCGGTTCTGTCGCGCGATATCTTGTCGCGATCGGCTCCGGGAAGCTGTTGGGCGGGAACTTCCCCTGGGGCATCCTGATCATCAACGTGACCGGCTCGTTTCTGATTGGCCTGCTGGTCGGCTTGTTTGCGGTGAAATGGGATCTGCCGCCAGCGATCCGCATCTTCCTGACCGTCGGAATTTGCGGCGGCTACACCACCTTCTCGACGTTCTCGCTGGACGCTTTTTATCTGATGGAACGAGGCGCATGGCTCTCTTCCCTGGTCTACATGGTGGGCTCCGTCGTCTTGTCGGTCGGGGCCCTCGCAATGGCACTCCGGCTCGCGCGAAGTTTCTAGCGCCAGCTCATTTTGCGATCGAATCTGAACCGGGCGCGGGATTGCCGACACATAATCCTACACGCCTGTCTTGGGGTCAGAGGTGGCGCGAAGGCCTGCAAGAACAGGTGAACAACCGTCGCCACGGCGGAGTACGGAGAGAGCGCAGTGCTAGACGTCGTCTTCGGGCGCGCCAGTGTCGACGGAATGACTTTTACCCCTGGCGGCGCGGCCGAACGCTTCGATTTTCGGTGCCGTATCAAAGATTGGTTAACCAGGCCAGCGGCGACCGCCCGATAGGTACAATTTGAACATTCGCTTCAATCTGGAAACAAACAGCTTTTGAGACCTTGCCCGCGCTTACTTTGGAGAGCGCGATGAGTGAAGCCGAGTTCGACCGAATGCTGGATGCCGTGAGAGCAGCCGTTGCGCCCGTTCCGCAGGAGGACTTGTTGCCCTACGCGCAGATCAGCCGGCTGCCATTGCAACCGGCCAACGACAACCAGATCACCTGGGGATTTATTCCCTTCCCCGAGGGCTGGTACGCCGCCTGCTGAACTGCTGCGCGATTGCCGCATCTTGCCCCCGATGGCCTATCGGGGGTCCGTTTCCCACGAAACCGACCTTCCCGAACCAACGTATGCCTTGATGTGGCGGATGCGCTGCTCCCCATGTCGATGTGCAGCCGCTACCATCGGCCCCGCCTTCTTACTTTAGCCGGAGGGCGGGGCCGCATGGTGCTGCCCAAGACCTCGCATGAAGGAACTGCCAGGCGACCCGGGCTGAGCACGACCCGCAACGAAAATTGGCGTGAACTCGTGCTATCCATCGTCCATGACCACCGAAATCACCCTGCTTGCCGCAAGTGTGGTGCTTGGCATCGCGCAAATCATCGTCGTGTCGCATTTGCAGAGTTTGCAGCGTGGCTATCGATGGACCGCCAGTTCGCGAGCTCCCGGGGGGAGTACATGCGACGGCGCGGCGCGCAAGGTTGACCAAAGCGTGCCGCAAGGGCAAAAGGTTCTCGCTGGCGGGGCAAATCGCACCGCCATGACGGAATGACGTCAGGCCGGTAAATCCATCGTCAAGGATTTCGGTCGGTGGGGCCACGTGGCGGAGTGGTTACGCAACGGTCTGCAAAACCGTGTACTCCGGTTCAATTCCGGACGTGGCCTCCATCTTCAATTGATTGATTCCATTGGGATCTCTCGGCGAATCCGGGATTGGTCGTTGGCATCCCGGCGCGGCGGCGGCTGAACTCCTCTATAACGGGCGTCTGCAACAGCTCGGGATTCCGCGCGGATGATCGCACGTCTGAAACATATTGCCGCCTGGCTGCAGTCGCGGAAGGTCGAGCTTGGCCTTGGCTTGCGCGTCACCGTCGCAGCCATGGGTGCCCTCGCCATCGCGCTGGCGCTCGGGCTCAAGCTGCCGCTGTGGGCGGTGCTGACCTCGATCATCGTCACCCAGATGAGCGTCGGGCGTTCGCTCAAGGCCACCCGGGACTATCTGGTCGGAACGCTGGGCGGCGCGGTCTATGGCGCCGCCGTGGCGCTACTGGTCCCCCATAGCGGCGAAAGCGCCCTGCTCGCGGTCCTGGTGCTGGCGGTTGCGCCGCTGGCCTTTGTCGCGGCAATCAATCCGAGCCTGAACGTGGCCACGGTGACTGCGATCATCGTGCTACTGCTTCCAACTATGAATCACGGCAATCCGCTGGACTCGGCGATCGACCGGGTGCTGGAAGTCGCGGTCGGCGCGGTGACCGGCCTGTCGGTATCGTTTCTGGTCTTGCCATCGCGGGCGCACAGCCTGGTCCGCGCCAATGCCGCCGGCATGCTCGAACTGATGGCGGCCGCGCTGAATGAACTGCTGTCCGGCCTGACACGCGGCCGTGACAATGACACGCTGCACGCCCTGCAGGATGGCATCGGCGCCGCGCTGGTCGGATTGAACACGACGGGCGCCGAGGCGGAGCGCGAACGCGCCGCGCGGCTGTCCTCCGGGCCCGACACCGGGCCGCTGCTGCGCACCATCCTGCGGCTGCGCCATGATCTCGTGATGATCGGGCGGGCGAGCGTGGTGCCGTTGCCGGTCGAACTGCAGCAGCGGCTGGCGCTGCCGCTCGCGAACATCAGCAAGGCAATGACCGACTATCTCCGGACCATTGCATCAGCGCTTCGCAGTGGCCGCGGCGCGCCGGCGATCTGGCCGGTGCAGAGCGCCCTCGAAACCTACGCCACCGAGATTGCCGCCGTCCGCAGCGACGGCCTGACCCGGGGCGTTCCCGGCGATGCCACCGAGCGGTTTTTCGCCCTCGGCTTTTCGCTGGAACAGATGCGGCAGAATTTGAAAGACCTCGAACGCTGCGTGTCCGACTGGAGCGAAACGTCGGATGTTGCGCCCGGCAAGCCCGAGCATGTTCCACGGTGATCTCGGCATGTTCGCGCCGAACCGATGACATTGGCGCGGTCAGCCGCCGCGGCGCCGACGATGATCGCGCTTCGGTCTTGGCTTCGGTGCGAGCCCCGCCGCGCGGTACCGCGCCAGCATCCGCTCGAAACTCGCGTGCAGGATTTCTGCGATTTCGGGTCGCCCTTCTAGGGCGGTCAGCAGCATCGCGGTCGCCTCGATGGTGGACAGGCCGTCGCGGCGCGGCTCGCGGCGCAACCGCCCGTAGCGTGACGGACGGGCCGGTCCAAGAATGACCCGCTGGCATTTGAGCATCCAGGCATTGCGCCACCACAGCGCCTTGGCCTGGCTCCAGCTTCCGTCGAGCACGACGATGCCTTCGATGTCGCCCAGGATGGCCTGCTGGTCGTCCTCGGCCTCGCCCTTGCGATCGATGGCAACGATTTCCCGCCGGAGCTCGAGATCGGCCACCTTGGCCGAGCCCAGATAGAGCACGGCCCAAAGCGCGGGATCACGGACCGGTCGCCCCAGCGCCTTCGACAGGCTCGGCCATGACAGTCCGACCTTCACCACCGCCTGGCGCAGATGCAGCGCGGTCAGCCGTGCCGTGCCGAGCGCCCGGTCCTGCTCCTGCGGATGCTGCAGGATCAGCACCGCGATGCTGTTGTCGATCGGCGTGATGCCGTCGCAGATGCACAGCGGTGGCGGCTTGTTGCAGTGCGGACAGTCCCGCATCTCTTCGGCCGTGCCGGCGTCAGGTTCGGGCTGGTCGGACATCCGCCCGCTATACGCCATCGCCGGTACCGCCATCAACAGCGGAACCACGATCGTCCGGCGCCAATGCCGGCTGAAACCCGGCGTTTCCTCGACCGTATCTTGGACACGAGAACGGAAGGGGGCCGGATGCGCGTCGCGGTGATTGGAACGGGAATTGCCGGGAATGCCGCCGCCTGGGCGCTTTCGAAACGCTACCCCATCACGGTCTATGATCGCGAAGTCAGGCCCGGCGGCCACAGCCATACCGTGACCATCGACTATGACGGCACGGCGCTGGCCGTCGACATCGGCTTCATCGTCTTCAACGAAGTGAACTATCCGGATCTGACGGCCATGTTCGCCCATCTCGGCGTCGAGACCGTCGAAAGCTGCATGAGCTTTGCCGTCACCGCGGATGCCGGCCGGTTCGAATGGAAGGGCGGCGGCAGCAATTGGCGCGAGACGGCCACCGGTCTGTTTGCGCAGCGCCGCAACCTGCTGTCGCCATCCTATCTGTGGATGCTGCGCGACATCCTCACCTTCAACACCCAGAGCACCCAGGACCATGCTGAAGGCAGGCTCGCCGGATTGACCCTCGGTGACTATTTCCGTTCCCGGCATTTCGCGCCACGCCTGCTCACCGATTACCTGGCTCCGATGGGCGCGGCGATCTGGTCCGCTCCGGTCAGCGAGATGCTGGACTTTCCCGCCGAAAACTTTGTCGCGTTCTTCAGCAATCATCGCCTGCTGCAATACGACCGACCGGTGTGGCGCACGGTCAAGGGCGGCAGTCAGCGCTATGTCGCAAAGCTGACGGCGGCCTTTGCCGACCGGCTTCGTCTCGGCTGCGCTGTGACAGCGGTGGAGCGGACGCCGCACGGCGTCATTGTCCATGACAGCCATGGCGGTCGCGACAGTTACGACCATGTCGTGATCGCAGCGCACAGCGACCAGGCGCTGGCGATGCTGTCGGATGCCGATCAGCGGGAACGGCATTTGCTCAGTGCCATCGGCTATGCGCCCAATACGGTCTATCTTCACCGCGACCGCCGGCTGATGCCGGCGCGCCGCCGCGCCTGGGCATCGTGGAATTTTCTGCGCTGGCAGCGGCATGACTCGGTCGACAACGATGTCGCGGTGACCTACTGGATGAACCAGTTGCAGGGCATCGATCCCGACAAGCCGCTGTTCGTCAGCCTCAACCCGCCGTTTGCGCCGGCGCCCGAATTGACCTTCGGCACCTATCGCTGCGAACACCCCCAGTTCAACGCCGCCGCCTTCGCCGCCCAGAAACGGCTGGATGAAATCCAGGGGCTACGCCATACTTGGTTCTGCGGCGCCTGGACCGGCTACGGCTTCCATGAGGACGGTTTGCGCTCCGGGCTCGCGGTCGCGCAAGCCCTCGGCGCGGGGGTGCCATGGCGCGAACCGTCGCCCGAACTTGCCGAGGCAGCGGAGTAGTGATGTCGCGACGGCCCATCCAAACCCCGACGCAGGATCCGCCCGAGGCTGCCGCGCTCTATTTCGGGCGGGTGATGCACGCACGGCTGAAGCCGATCGGCCATCGCTTCACCTATCGCGTCATGAATCTGCTGATCGATCTCGACCGGCTCGACGCCGCCAGCCGGCAAAGCCGGCTGTTCGCCGTCAACCGGGCCGCGCTCTACAGTTTCCACGAGGCCGATCATGGTGAGCGCGACGGGTCGTCCCTGCGCCTCTATGCGCAGCGCTGCGCCGCCGGGCTCGGCATCAACCTGACAGGTGGTCGGGTGCTGCTCCTGTGCTATCCACGGCTGCTTGGCTACACCTTCAACCCGCTTTCGGTCTATTTCTGCTACCGCGCCGACGGCACGCTCGCCTTGCTCATCTACGAGGTCCGCAACACCTTCGGTGAAATCCACACATACGCGCTGGCCGTGTTGCCCGGTGATGTCGGCGAGGCAGGGGTGCGGCAGGCCGAGGACAAGACGTTCTATGTCTCGCCTTTCATTGAAATGACCCTGCGCTATCATTTCCGGGTTACGCCGCCGGCGGAGCAGCTCAAACTGCGCATCCTGGCGACGGACCGCGACGGCCCCCTGCTCGCCGCGACGTTCCATGGCAAACGGCGCGACCTGACGACGGCGGCGCTGCTGCGCTCCGTCCTTGCATTGCCGCTGGTCACCTTCAAGGTCGTGGCGGCGATTCACTGGGAGGCACTACGACTGTGGGTCAAGGGCGTCCGTCTAGTGCCACGTCCAGTTGCAGGCCCACGCGCCGAAACCGGCTTGGCGACCGCCGAGCGCACCGACTATACTGGTACGGCGTTTACTGCCGCACGGGGGGAGTTCGGGGCGCGCAAGAGCGCTCTGGTCCGGTGACGGAAGGGGTTGACCCACGTGACGCTCGGGTACAGAGCCGCATCATTCGGTGGGGCTGGCATGTCTGCAGTCATATCCGTATCGCCGGACAATGTGGAGACGGTACTCGCCGATCTGCCGCGTATCGTCCGGCTCGCCCTTGGATTCGGTTCGAGGCTGCGGCGCGGTATCCTCGACGTCACCCTCCCCGACGGTCGCACCATCAGGCTCGGCGGCTGCGAGCCGGGGCCGACGGCGGCCATGAAGCTGTACAATTATGGCTTTGCCTCGCGGCTGCTGAACGGTGGCGATATCGGAATCGCCGAGGCCTATCTGCACGGCGACTGGGACACGCCCGACCTGACCCAGTTCCTCTACATCTTCTGCGTCAACCACGACCTGATCCAGGCGATGCTCGGCGACAAGCCGTTGATGCGCCTCTTGCAGATCATCCGCCACTGGTTCAATCGCAATACCAGGTGGCAGGCGCGTCGCAACATCTACGCCCATTACGACATCGGCAACGCATTCTACTCGGCCTGGCTCGATCCGAGCATGACCTATTCCTCGGCCCTGTTCGAAGAGCACACGCCGGACCTGACGGCTGCCCAGAACAACAAATATCGCCGCCTGGCCGAAGCGATCGAACTACAGCCCGGCCAGAAGCTCCTGGAGATCGGCTGCGGATGGGGCGGCTTCGCAGAGTACGTCGCCAAGACCTATGACGCGAATGTGGTCGGACTGACCATCAGCAGGGAGCAGCGCGATTTTGCGCAACGGCGCATCCACGAGGCCGGCTTAGCCGACAAGGTCGAGATCAGGCTCAGGGACTACCGCGACGAACGTGACCGGTATGACCGGATCGCCTCGATCGAGATGATCGAGGCGGTCGGCGAGCAGTTCTGGCCGCAATATTTCTCACAGTTGCGCGACCGGCTGCTGCCTGGCGGTCTCGCCGGCATCCAGGCGATTACCATTCAGGATCGCCTGTTCCAGGCCTATCGCCGCGAAGTCGATTTCATCCAGCGCTACGTTTTCCCGGGCGGGATGCTGCCGTCGCCGCAGGTGCTGAAATCACTGGGCGAAAGGTTTGGCGTTCCCGTCATCGGCGAACGCATTTTCGGGCAAGATTATGCCAAGACCCTTGTGAGCTGGCGAAACAATTTCCGTGCGGCGTGGCCCAATCTGATCCCGCTCGGCTTCGATGATCGATTCCGGCGATTGTGGGAATACTATCTCGCTTACTGCGAGGCGGGCTTCCTGTCGGGAAACATCGATGTACGCCAGGTCGTATTCGCCAAGCCGAAATGACCGTGGCGCCGGCTCGGCTTGTATGGTCGACGTCTGTCCTCTAGGGTCAGACGAGGTTGGGCGGGCAAACGGCAATTCTATAAATGATTATCAAACATGACGTCGTCGAAGCGATCGGGAACACGCCGCTGGTCAAGCTGAAGCGGGCTTCCGAGGCCACCGGCTGCACCATCCTGGGCAAGGCCGAGTTCATGAACCCGGGTCAGTCGGTGAAGGACCGCGCGGGGAAATGGATGATCCTCGAGGCCGAGAAACGCGGCGACCTCAGACCGGGGGGCCTCGTGGTGGAAGCAACCGCCGGCAATACCGGCATCGGTCTTGCCGTCGTCGCCAGCGCGCGAGGCTACCGAACCCTGATCGTGATCCCGGACAGCCAGAGCCGGGAAAAGAAAGACATGCTGCGGCTGTGCGGGGCCGAACTGGTCGAGGTGCCGGTATTGCCCTTTGCCAACCCGAACAACTACCAGCATGTCGGAAGACGTCTGGCCGACCAGCTTCGCAAGCGCGAGCCCAACGGCGTGTTGTTTGCCGACCAGTGGAACAATCTCGACAACGCCAAGGCCCACTACGAATTGACCGGTCCCGAGATCTGGCAGCAGACCGGCGGCAAGGTCGACGGCTTCATCTGTTCCGTCGGGACCGGCGGCACGCTGGCCGGCACCAGTTCCTTTCTCAAGGAGAAGAAGGCCGACATCGTGATCGGCTGTGCCGATCCGCGTGGGGCGGCAATGTATGAACTGTTCAAGCACGGAGAGGCGAAGTCGACGCCGGGCGGATCGATCACCGAAGGAATTCGGGCTCGGCCGGGTCACCCCGGTCATCAAGCTCGCCAAGGTCGACGAGGCCTATGTCATCCCCGACGAGGAGGCGGTGCCGGTCATCTACGAATTGCTCGAGCATGAAGGGCTCTGTCTCGGCGGTTCGACCGGCATCAATGTCGCCGGAGCGATCCGGCTCGCCCGCCAGCTCGGACCTGGGCACACCATCGTCACCGTGCTGTGCGACAGCGGCAATCGCTATCAGTCGAAGCTGTTCAACCCGGAGTTCATGCGCTCCAAGAACCTGCCGGTGCCGGAATGGCTGGAAAAGCGCACCGCGATCGACGTTCCGTTCGAGAAGGTGTGAGCCCATCGAGAAAGGTGTGAGCCCGATCACTGCGCTGCGCGGTTGCAGGCTCCGATGACGGTTGGGGTCTTCACCGCAGGATCTGGCTGAGGAACAGCTTGGTCCGTGCATGCTGCGGGTTGGCGAAGAAGCTCGCCGGCGTGTTGGCCTCGATGATCTGCCCGGCGTCCATGAACACGATGCGGTTGGCCACTTCGCGCGCGAATCCCATTTCATGGGTGACAACCAGCATGGTCATGCCGTCTTTCGCGAGGTCGACCATGGTGTCGAGCACCTCCTTGACCATCTCGGGATCGAGCGCTGAGGTGGGCTCGTCAAACAGCATTACCTTCGGATTCATGGTCAGCGCCCGCGCGATCGCCACCCGTTGCTGCTGCCCGCCCGACATCTGACCCGGATATTTGCTCGCCTGATGCGGAATCTTCACCCGCTCCAGATATTTCATCGCCGACGCCTCGGCCTCCTTCTTCGGAATGTTGCGCACCCAGATCGGCGCCAGCGTGCAGTTCTCCAGCACCGTCAGATGCGGAAACAGATTGAAGCTCTGGAACACCATGCCGACTTCGCGCCGGACCTCGTCGACCCGTCGCAGCGTGGGACCGAGTTCGATGCCATCGACCACGATGCGGCCTTCCTGAAACTCCTCCAGCGCATTGATGCACCGGATCAGCGTCGACTTGCCGGAGCCCGACGGGCCGCAGATCACGATACGCTCGCCCTTGGCGACCTCGAGATCGATGTCGCGGAGCACGTGGAAATCGCCGTACCATTTGTTGAGGCCGCTGATGCTGACAATCGACTGCGCGCTCATGGTCCCTCCGCCTAGCTGCGCCGATGGGCGTTCAGCCGACGCTCGACGAACAAGGAATAACGCGACATGCCGAAGCAAAACAAGAAATAGATTATGCCCGCGAATGCGAAGCCGGTGAACAGCGTGGTCGGCGTCGACCACACCGGGTCGGCGAACGACGCGCGCAAGCTGCCGAGCAGGTCGAACAACGCCACGATCGACACCAGCGAGGTGTCCTTGAACAGCGAGATGAAGCTGTTGACGAGGCCCGGGATGACATGGCGGAGTGCCTGCGGCATCACCACCAGGCCGGTAGTCTTCCAGTAGGACAGACCGAGCGCACTCGCCGCCTCCGCCTGTCCGCGCGGAACGGCCATCAATCCGCCGCGGATCGTCTCGGCATTGTAGGCGCCGGCAAACACCGCGATCCCGATCAGCGCGCGAACCAGTCCATCGATGGTGAAGTTGGCCGGAACGAACAGCGGCAGCATGTAGGTGGCGAAGAACAGCACCGTGATCAGGGGTACGCCGCGCCAGAATTCAATGAACGCGATCGAAGAGATCCGGATCAGCGGGATGGTGGAACGGCGGCCGAGCGCGAGCGCGATGCCGATCGGCATCGAGGCGACGATGCCGGTGACGGAAACCACCAGCGTCACCAGAAGTCCACCCCACAGCCTAGTATCGACGATGGGCAGTCCGCCGCGGTCGAGGCCGAGGACCGCGATCACGATGGCTATGCCGGCAAAGACCAGCAGACAGGACGCAAGCGCGCGCCAGCCGCTGCGGATTCCGCCATTGACGACCAGGAGCAGGAGGGAGATCAGGCCCGCCGTCGCCGCCAGGTCGCTCCAGAGCGGTTGGCCCGACGCCTGCAAGGTGTCGCGGAGCCAGACCAGCGGCGAGATCAGCATCGAGACCGCCGAACCAAGCGCGCCGATCAGCCAGCCCAGCAGGGCCAGCAGCGGCCCGATGAATGCCGTCGTCGCGCCGGCGTTCGACAGCGCCCGTCCCGCATCGCCGATCGTGTCGGCAAGGCCCGACAGAAAACCCGCAATCCAGCTGATGCCGAAACCGCTGAGACCGCCACCATGCAGCAGGAAGAAGGCGACGACCGGAAACGCGATGAAGAACAGGCCGGCATTGAGGGCCTTGCCCGGCAGTTGGGGGATCAGCAGGGGCACCAGCAGCACCGCCGCCAGCACGAAGGTCAGATTGGCTCGCCACCGCTCGGGCCCCGGGTAGAACCCGTAGATGAACTGGGAGAATTTCGCCTGCACGTAGGGCCAGCAGGCGCCGACCGCATGCCCGGCATTGGCGGCCAGACAGGCGTCGCGGTCGGTGCCGCGCCAGACCGCATCGATCAGCAGAAACCGGATGGCCGGCGCCAGGATCAGCCACAACAGCAGACCGCTGACAACGGTGAGCAGGATGTTGGTCGGGGTATTGAACAGCCGGGTACGCAGGAAGCCGACCAGGCCGGTGGTCTTGACCGGTGCGGCCCGCTCGGGAACCAGGTCCTTGCGGACGAAGGAGGATGCATCGAGGTCGCTCACGCTCGGAGACTCCGACCGATCCGCCAGCCGTAGAAGTTCATGATCGAACTGGTCACCAGCGAGAGCAGCAGATAGACGCCCATCGTGATGGCCAGGATCTCGATTGCCTGACCGGTCTGACTGAGCGTGGTGCCGGCAAAGACCGAAACCAGGTCGGGATACCCGATCGCTACCGCGAGCGAGGAGTTCTTGGTCAGGTTCAGATATTGACTGGTGAGCGGCGGCAGGATGACGCGCATTGCCTGCGGAACCACGATCAGGCGCAGGCTGGAGCCGCGTGGCAGCCCGAGCGAGGCCCCCGCCTCCATCTGTCCGCTGTGAACCGACAGAATGCCGGCGCGGACGATTTCAGCGATGAACGCGCCGGTATAGGTCGATAGCGCCAGCGTCAGCGCCACGAACTCCGGAATCACGCGCGAGCCGCCTGAGAAGTTGAACCCCTTGAGCAACGGCCATTCGAAGGTGAACGGACCGCCGAACAACAGCACCGCGAGCAAGGGCAGTCCAAGCAGGAGGGCGACCACATAGGGCCAGACCCGGATCCGCTTGCCACTGTCGAACAGCTGGCGCCGCGCAAAGCTGCGCAACGCCAGCGATCCGGCGATCGCGACCAGGATGGCAAGGCCGAACGCGGCCAGCCCCGCCTCGGCGATCGGCCTGGGGACGACCAGGCCGCGATTGTTGAGAAAGATCGCACCGAACAGCGAGACGCTCTGCCGCGGCGCCGGCAACGCTGCGAGCACCGCGAGATACCAGAACAGGATCTGGAACAGAACCGGCAGGTTGCGCACCAGTTCGACATAGCCGCCGGCAATCCGCGCCAGCAGCCAATTCGGCGACAGCCGGCCCAGCGCCACCGCGAAGCCGATGACGGTTGCGAAAAAGATTCCGATGACGGAGACCAGCAGCGTATTGAGCAGCCCGACCAGGAAGACGCGGGTGTAGGTGTCCGACCCGGTATAGGGGATCAGGCTCTGGCTGACATCGAAACCGGCATTGCGCGACAGGAAGCCGAACCCGGAAGTAATGCGTTGCGACTGCAGGTTGGCACGGGCATTGGCCACGATCTCGTAGCCGATCCAGGCCAGCGCGGCCACGAACAACAGCTGCAGGACGAACCCGCTCCACCCCGCCCTGCCGCCCAGCGCCCGTCGCAGCCTGGGAATAAACCGCGAAGGTGGCGGCCGGGACGCACTCGTCATCGCCGCCACCGCGGGCCTCCCGATCAGCGGATCGGCGGCGCGTACTGAATACCGCCCTTGTTCCAGAGCTGGTTGAGACCGCGCGCAATCCCGAGCTTGGAGCCGGCGCCGACATTGCGGTCGAAGGATTCCCCGTAATTGCCTACCGCCTTGACGATCCGCGAGACCCAATCCTTGGTTACGCCGAGCGACTCGCCGAAATTGCCGTCGGTGCCGAACACGCGCTTGAGCTCGGGCTTGTCCGATTTCGCCATCTCGTCGGCATTCTTCTGAGTGATGCCGAGCTCTTCGGCGTCGACCATCGCAAACAGCGTCCACTTCACCAGGTCGAACCACTGATCGTCGCCATGACGAACCATCGGGCCGAGCGGCTCTTTCGAGATGACCTCGGGCAGCACGACGTGCTCGGCCGGATTGGCAAGTTTCAGTCGCTCCGCGTAGAGCTGCGACACGTCCGAGGTGAACACGTCGCAGCGGCCGGATTCATAGGCCTTGACGGTTTCGTCGGCGGTGCCGAAGGCGATCACCTCGTACTTCATGTTGTTGCTCTTGAAGTAGTCGGCGAGATTCTGTTCCGTGGTGGTGCCGGTTTGCACGCAAACCGACGCACTGTTCAGCTCCAGCGCCGAATTGACCTTGAGCGACTTCTTCACCAGAAAACCCTGACCGTCGTAGTAGGTCACGCCGGTGAAATTGGCGCCGAGCGAGGTGTCACGCGAAAGCGTCCAAGTGGTATTGCGCGACAGCACGTCGATTTCCCCCGACTGCAGCGCGGTGAAGCGGTCCTTGGCCGAGAGCGGCACGAATTTCACCTTGGTCGGATCGTTGAAGATGGCGGCGGCAACCGCCCGGCAGATATCGACATCGATTCCGGTCCAATTGCCCTTGTCGTCGGGCGCCGAGAAGCCCGGCAGGCCCTGGCTGACGCCGCAAGACAGCATGCCCCGGTCCGTGACCGTCTTGAGCGTCTGCGCATGAGCGGTCGCGATCGACAGACCGGCGACGACGGCAAGGAAGAGAACCAGCGATACGCGTTTCATGGGGTACACCTTTCAAGGGTCGTCTCAAGGATCGTCCGGGAGAGCCTGCTGTATCACCGCGCGCGCCGATGGGCCAACCGGTGAACCACTTCGAACCGCCTCAGGCCGGTGGCGGGTCGACGCAGGTCGAGATCAGAAGATGGATCGAAGGTCGCGGCAGGCCCCTCAACATGCGGCGGCGGAAATGGTCGGCTTGCATCACAGAACGACTGGCGAGCCGGGTCAAGGGGTTGACGTCCCTGTTCCCTGTCCTGTTACTACCGTCTCCATCCTCCCGCCGTGGTCCACTCCTCTTCCAGTGGCTTCGCGGCTGCGGCAATACGTCTTCTGATTCCGGCGGTCACGGCATGAGCAATCCAAACGATGAACAGGGAGCGACCCCGCTCCGGGCCGAGACCGCCTTGGTCACGGCGGGTCGCGATACCGAGGCGCAAAAAGGGTTCGTCAACCCCCCGGTCGTGCACGGTTCCACGGTGCTCTATCCGACCGCTGACGACCTGCATGCCCATCGCGGTGAATTCCAGTATGGCCGCCATGGAACGCCGACCACCCGGGCGCTGCAGGACGCGCTGAAGGCACTCGAGGGGCCGCAATGCGCGGGCGTCGGGCTCGCGCCCTCGGGCCTGTCAGCCATCAGCACCACCCTTCTGGCGGTACTGAAGGCCGGTGATCATGTGCTGGTCTGCGACAATGTCTACCGGCCCTCGCGCAATTTCTGCAATGGCTTGCTGGCCCGCTACGGCGTCGAGACCGGCTATTTCGACCCCCTGATCGGCAGCCGCATCGCCGAGTTGTTCAAGCCCAACACCCGCGCCGTTCTGGTCGAGGCGCCCGGCTCGCAATCCCTTGAGATGCCGGACATTCCGGCCATCGCGAAGGTCGCGCATGCCCGCGGCGCGCTGGTCATCGATGACAATACCTGGGCGACGCCGTTGTTTCACCGTTCGCTCGATCAGGGCGTCGATATCAGCCTGCAGGCCGCGACCAAGTACATCGGCGGCCACTCCGATATCATGTTCGGCACCATCTCCGCCAACGCGAAGGCGTGGCCCACGGTCGCCGAGGGGATCCGGCTGCTCGGCGTCTGCGCGGGACCGGACGACGTGTATCTTGCGCTGCGCGGCTTGCGAACGCTGGCGGTTCGGCTGGCGCGACATCATCGATCCGGCCTCGAAATGGCGCGATGGCTCGCGACCCGGCCCGAAGTTCTGAGGGTGCTGCACCCTGCCCTCGAAACCGATCCGGGACACGCGATCTGGAAACGGGATTTCACCGGCGCCTCGGGCCTGTTCAGCGTGGTGTTGAAGCCGGCACCGCAAAAAGCCGTCGATGCCTTGCTCGATACGGTCAGGCTGTTCGGCATGGGATATTCGTGGGGCGGCTTCGAGAGCCTCGTGATCCCGTTCGACTGCGATCCCTACCGTACCGCGACCGTATGGGCGCCGGGCGGTCCTACGCTGCGGCTGCATATCGGGCTCGAAGATGTCGAGGATCTCAAGGCCGATCTCGCGCGCGGATTTGCAGCCTTCAACGCCCTGGCGCGTTGAAGGTTAAGGCCGCGACATTCCCCGGAATGTTATTTGTGCGCGGCGCCCGGCGCTGCACCTTTCTGCGCCGGCTGGAACAAAAGGTTTGATCTGCCGTCGACTGGCGTTAGCCTGATTCGGCGACCGGCAGCGGAATTGGACAAAGCATGGGAAGCCTCGTTCTACTTGACCTGATGGGCGGCGTGGCGTTGCTGTTGTGGGGCCTGCACATGGTCCACAGCGGAATCCTGCGCGCGTTCGGGCCTGATCTGCGCACGTTGCTGGCGAAGGCCCTGGCCAACCGCTTGTTCGCCTTCGGCGCGGGACTTGGCCTGACCGCGCTGCTGCAAAGCAGCACCGCGACCGCGCTGATCACGAGTTCCTTCACCGCCGAAGGTCTGGTTGGCTTGGTGCCGGCGCTCGCCATCATGCTCGGCGCCAATGTCGGTACCACGCTGATCGTACAGGTGCTGTCGTTCAACATCTCCGCGGCGGCGCCTGTGCTGTTCGTGATCGGCCTCGTGGCCTTTCGCAGCGGCGCCCGGTCGCGGATCAAGGATATCGGTCGGGTATCGATCGGGCTCGGCCTGATGCTGCTGGCGCTGCATATATTGCTCGACACGCTCGCGCCCGCGGAAAACGCCCCCGGCGTTCGAGTCCTGATGAACGGCATCACCGGCGATCCCCTGCTGTGCATCATCATCGGCGCCGTGATCACCTGGATGGTGCATTCGAGCGTGGCGAGCGTGCTGCTGGTGATGTCGCTGGCCTATGCGCATTTCATCACGCCGTTCGCGGCGCTGGCGCTGGTGCTCGGCGCCAACCTCGGCAGCGCGATCAATCCGCTGGTCGAGGGTGCTCGCCGCGAGGATCCAGCGAGCTACCGCCTGCCACTCGGGAACTTCATCAATCGGCTGGTTGGCGTGCTCCTGGTCTTGCCGTTCCTGCACCCGATCGCCGCTGCGCTGCAGGCCTGGCAACCCGACCTCGCGAAATTGACTGCCGAATTCCACATCGCCTTCAACCTTGCGACCGCGATCGCCTTCATCGGCCTGCTCGATCCCCTGGCTCGGCTCTTGACCAGGCTGCTGCCGAGCCGGATCCACGAAGCCGATCCGTCGCGTCCGCGCTACCTTGACGAGAGCGCGCTGGAGACGCCCTCGCTCGCGCTCGCCGATGCCGCGCGCGAAGCCCTGCATATGGGTGATCATGTCGAGATCATGCTCCGCAAGGCGATGGCGGCGATGCTGAACAACGACCGCGCCATGGTCGACCAGATTTCCAAGATGGACAACAGCGTCGACAAGCTCGATGAGGCGATCAAGTTCTATGTGACCAGGCTGACCCGTGGCAGTCTCGACGAGCACGAAGGGCGCCGGGCGATGGAGATCATTTCCTTCACCATCAACCTCGAGCATATCGGCGATATCATCGACAAGAATCTCAGCGAGCTTGCGGCAAAAAAGATCAAGCGCCGATTGCAGTTCTCGCCGGAGGGCGCCGAGGAACTGGCGGCGTTCCACAAGCGGACCATGGATTTGCTGCGGATGGCGTTCGGCGTCTTCATGTCGGGCGACGTCAACGAGGCCCGCAAGCTGCTCGCGGAGAAGTCCGCGCTGCGCAATGCCGAGATTGCGGCCACCGAACGACATCTCGATCGGCTGCGCGAAGGCCGGCCCGAGACGCTCGAAACCACCTCGCTGCATCTGGACGTGCTGCGGGACCTGCGGCGCATCCACTCGCATATCTGCTCGGTGGCCTATCCGGTGCTCGATGCGGCGGGTGCGCTGCCGGTCGCCGAGCCCGCCGATGGCGCCTTGGCGGCGCTGCCTGCCCCGGCGGTGCATCCCTCGGCGCGATGATGCACCATCAGTCGGGCCGCGACGACTGCCGGCCGTTCAGGATGATGAAATACAGATTGCGGGTGTAGACCAGAAGGCCGAGCGCCTGTCCGGCAATGAACACCGGATCCTTGCGGTAAAGCGCATAGGCCAGCAGCAGGACGCCGCCCCCGATCGAGAAGAACCAGAACGCCACCGGGACCACGCTCTTGCGCGCCCGTTCCGAGGCGATCCACTGCACCACGAACCGCATGGTGAAGAAGCCCTGCGCGACGAAACCGAGCACGACCCAGCCGTCGAATTTGAGTACAAACACTTCGCGCAGATAGGTCAGGACGTTGTCGAACAAGGCAGTCATGACGTCACCTCCGTCGAGACCGGAGTTGCTTTCTTGCGGCGGATCAGCCACCACACGCCAGCCAGGTCCATGATTCCGATCCATAGCCGGTCGAAGAAGCCGTAATTCGACACGCCGGACCGACGCGGCCGGTCGATGACGTCGACATAGGCGATGTCATATCCTTCGCGGCGGACCAGCGCCGGCAGGAAGCGGTGCAGGCCGTCGAAATAAGGCAGCGCCAGGAACACGTCGCGGCGGAACACCTTGAGACCGCAACCGGTATCGCGGGTGCCGTCGTGCAAAATGGCGCTGCGGACGGCGTTGGCGATGCGCGACTGCAGCTTCTTGAAGCCGGTATCCTTGCGACCCACCCGCTGGCCGGCGACGAGGCCCACACGATCCCCACCTCGCTCGATCGCTGCAAGCAGATTGGGCAGGAAAGCGGGATCGTTCTGGCCATCCCCATCCAGCGTCGCCACGATGGTGCCGGCGGCGGCGCGGATCCCACTGCGCACGGCGGCCGACTGGCCCGACGACGCAGCGTGGCGAATCTGGCGCAGGTTGCCGCGCTGCCGCCGCATGGCGGCGATCCGCTCCGCTGTCGCATCGGTCGAGCCATCATCGACATAGATGATTTCATAGGCCCAGCGGCCGTCGAGCGCGGCGGTGATTTCGGCAATCAGTGGCGCGATGTTGTCGGCTTCGTTGCGCACGGGAACAACGATGGACACGGCAACGCCGGCGGGTTCTGGAGCGGACAAATCAGCACTCGTCGTATGGGTATGGTGAACTGGCCAACAGCCCGGTTTCCCGGGCCGCGTCGCGGCGACCGCTTCTTATGGGGCGATCGCTCGCCGGGCAACCCTTTTGGAGGCACGCGGCGTCCGCGGCACGATGGTGCCGTCCGCGCCGATCGCAAAGCCCAGGCGGCGAGCTGCGAACCAGTATCGGACCAGCATCGCTCCCGCCAGTCCGACCACCGCACCGGCCACCACGTCGCTCGGATGATGGGCCAACAGCACGAGCCGGCTTGCGGCGATCAGCAGCGCATACACGATCATCGCTACCCGGGTCTGTGGCCACACTGCCGAAACCGCGAATGCGAGGGCGACGCTGGTGATGGCGTGTCCGGATGGAAAACTGGCATAGGCCGGAGTTCCCGAAAAATGCGCGAAGTTGAAGGCATTGGCCTCGCCCCCGACGAACGGACGGCCGCGCCCGACCATCCACTTGATCAGATCGCCCGCGAGCACCGGCACCAACACGGCCAGGAACAGGAACTGCAGGCGCGTTCCGAGGGCGAGCAGCCGCGATCGCGACGGCCCCTGCAACAGCGGAATGGCGACCGCCACCGCAAGCAGCCAGGCGCCCAGCAACCACAGCACGAACTCCGACTTGCCGAAGTCGGTCAGGATCCGCACCGGCCATAGACCTGCACTGCCGCGCGTCGGCATTCGCTGGATTTCCAGCGCATCCAGATTGAACATCAGAGCGACGACGAGCACGGCACCGATGGTCGCGAGTTGAACGGCATGGCGCGCAAATCTGCGTCGCGCCTCGCTGCGGCGTCCTGGCGATGGCGGTCGCACCAATTGGGCGAGCGCACCCCGCGACAACGCGAAAAGCTGCGCGAAATAGTTCGAGGACGGGGGGACGCCTGCCGGGACAGACATGTTACTCCGTGCCTTCGGACCGGAAGATCGCAATCGAGACCGCCCTGCCCTGCGAGTAGTTGTAGCCTTCGATCCGGGAGGCCACATTGTAGCGCAAGCCAATCGCGTCGGCGCGCTGGGCAAACGCCCGCTCCGACCGCTGTTCCACCAGCGCGAACCTGCAACTGCCCTGTCCCAGGAAATCCGCCGCCCCTGACCCGTCGGTCAGCAGCGTCGATGTCCCCGTCATGAACACCAGGCTCGGCTCGTGGAAGCCGGCTGCCGCCGCCTTGGGGCCGACGCAGACCACGTTGCGCAACGCCCGCGCGATTTCGGCGCTCGGAAACAGCGGCGTCAGTGCCGGCAGCACCACACCATAGATCGCGGTCGCCAGGAACGTGGCGGCGACCACGCCATTGAGCAGCGAGCGTTCGGCACGGTCGTTATCGTAAAGCCACCATGCGAACAGCCCGAAGATCAGCGCCGCCGCCACGAACGGCCAGGCCCCGAATGCCGGCTGTCGCGTCAGTATCACGGCGCCGACCACCGCAATCACCGAAGCCAATGCCGGGATCACGAACCACCAGGCCGCGCCCCGCCGCAGCCATGACCGCGACAAAAGGCCTCGCTCCAGCACACCGACCGTGAGGATTGCGATCGCGGGATACAGCGGCAACACGTAGTGCGGCAGCTTGGTCATCACGGCTTCGAACACGACCCAGGACGGGATCAGCCAGGCCAGCAGGTATTGCGTACCCGGATCACGCCGCCCCCGCCAGACCGCAGGCGCGGCCATAGCGGCGAGCGGAGCGCCCGGCCAGAAGGTGATCCAGAACAGCAGCAGATAGACCCCGGGCGGCGCGCCATGGGATTCCTGCGCCGACAGCTTGTTCAGCATGTCGCCGCCGATCGAATCGGCGAAGAAGGCGTCGCCCGCGCGCCAGAAGATCGCGACGAACCAGGGCAGCACCAGGACCAGCATCCACATCAGGCCCCATACCGGACGAAGCCGCCACAGCCAGTGCGCCGAGCGGTCGAGGATCGCCAGCGTGACCATCGTCAACCCGACGAACATCAGGATCAGCGGTCCCTTGAGCAGGATACCGCCGGCCAGCGCCGTCCAGAAGATCGCCGGCCAGGCCCAGGGTGGATGGGCGGGATCCTCGCCGCGCTGCCATGAGAGATAAACTCGTGCCAGCGCTCCCATTGCCGCGACCACCGTCAATAGCAGCATGGCATCGGTCTTGGCGAGCCGGGCTTCGACACTGAGCAGCACCGAACTGCACAGGATGAGCGCCGCAAGCACGGCCCCGCGCCGGGTCACGAAGGCCAGTGCCGTCCAATAGGTGAGCAGGACGGCGCCGATCGCGCCGGCTAGCGAGGGAATGCGGTACAACCAGATCCGCAGCGGTGCGCGCGGCAGACCGAGCGCGGATGCGGTCTCCACCACGGCCGCCTGCAGCCAGTAGATTCCTACCGGCTTCTTGTAGCGGACATCGTCCTGGAAGCGGATGTCGACGAAATCGGAGGTCTCGACCATCTGCTTGGTCGCCTGCGCGAACCGCGCTTCGTCGCGGTCGATCGGCGGCATGTTGAAGAAACCTGGCAGGAACAAAAGCAGGCCGCACAGCACCAGGAAGGCCACCGACCGGGCATGGCTGCCGGTGGCAAAATCGATCAGATTGGCGAGCCGGATGCCCGGATTGACCCGGTCCTTGGGCTCGCGCGGCTCTCCGAACCGGGGGCGTGCATAGGTGTCGACCATCGGTTCCGCATACGCTGCAACCGCCATGGCGACAACCGCTTAGGCAACCCTCTATTGAATTCGAATGACGACTGTGTCCGCGGCGCCCGTGGCATCGATGACGGTCAGGCGGGCAAAGCCCGGACCGGGCGGGTCGATCAGGCGCTGGCGCCTGCCGTCGATCTCACCAATGGCGGTCCCATTGAGCATCATGGTCATCGGCAACACCCCGCCGGCCACCTTGACCGGCATCGAGCCAAGCTGCGCGCCGCCCGAACCCGTCACGTCGATTCGGGAGCCGTCGAGCGGGAACTGGATGTGCGGCGCCTGGTCGCCGCCACTGCGCAGGAGCTCGCCCAGCGGCCGGAATCTCCGCAACGGCAGCGGCAGTCTGGCATTGCTGGCGACCAGGACCCCTTTCGGCGCTCTCGGCAGCGGCATCGGCGACTTGCCGGTGCGCGCAAACGCGTCGAACAGGATCGGGGCTGCCGCGGTGCGCCCGACCAGGCCAGGAACCGGCGCGCCGTCGGGACGGCCAGCCCATACCCCGATCGTCATGCGGCCGTCGAAGCCGACCGACCAGGCGTCGCGATAGCCGTAGCTGGTGCCGGTCTTGAACGCGATCCGGTGCTGTGGCGCATTTTCCGGCGGCGGCGTTCCCAGCAGCACATTGCCGACCTGCCAGGCCGCCGCCTGGTCCATCAGCCGCAAGGGATCGCGCGACTCATCGCCGCCATTGTTGAGCTCGCGCAACGGCCGCGTGGTACCGAGGCGCGGGATTCCGGAATAGAGCTGCACCAGATCCTGCAGCGTGACGCCGACCCCGCCCAGCCCCATGGCCAGTCCCGGCACCTCGTCCCTTGGCAGCACCAGCTTGCCGCCGGCCTGCTTGAGCCGCGCCGACAGCCGGCTTGCCCCCACGCGATCGAGCAGGGCGATCGCCGGCACGTTGAGCGACAATTGCAGCGCCTTGCGAACCGGCACCGTCCCCTGGAAGGTCATGTCGAAATCCCGCGGCGCGTAGTCGCCGAACCGGATCGGTCGGTCGTCGATCAGGCTGTCGGGGTGGACCAGGCCGTCTTCGAACGCGAGGCCGTAGATGAACGGTTTCAGCGTGGATCCGGGCGAACGCACGGCGCGGCTCATGTCGACCTGCCCGGCGCGACGCTGATCGAAATAGTCCGGCGAGCCTACCCGCGCCAGCACCTCGCCGCTCGCATTGTCGATCGCCAGAATCGCGACGGAAATATCCGGCCCCAGCGAGACGGCGCGGTCGTGCGCCAGGCCTTCCAGCATTTTCTGCAGGTTGAGATCGAGCGTGAGCGAAATTACCGGTGCATCCTTCACGATGGAGATCGCCCGGTCGGCGGAGTGCGGCGCCAGGATGGGAAGCGGCCGACGCATCCGTGGCACCGGCTGTGCCTTGGCCCGCCCCGCATCCGCTTCGGATACGACGCCCTCCTCGACCATGCGCTCGAGCACCCGCTCCCTCGCGGCGCGGGCGGTGTCAGGAAAGCGGTCGACGCGACGGGTTTCCGGCGATTGCGGCAATGCCACCAGCAGGGCTGCTTCCGCCAGCGTCAGGCGCTTCGGCTCCTTGCCGAAATAGGCGATCGAGGCCGAGCGAATGCCCTCGAGATTGCCGCCATAGGGCGCCAGCGCGAGATACAGATCGAGAATCCGGTCCTTGCTCAGCTGTCGCTCGAGCTCGACCGCGCGAACGATCTGATGCAGCTTGGCATAGATCGAACGCTCTCGGCGCGGCTCCATCAGCCGCGCGAGCTGCATCGTGATGGTCGAGCCTCCCGACACGATGTGTCCACGGGTGACGAGTTGGAGTGCGGCGCGGCCCAACGCCAGCAAATCGACGCCGTCATGGGAGTAGAACCGCTTGTCTTCATAGGCGAACAGCAGCCTGAGATAGCCCGGATCGACGTCAGTCCTGGCATCGACGGGCAACCGCCAGCGGCCGTCGGCCATCGCGTACGCACGCAGCAGCTTGCCATTGCGGTCGACAATCGTGGTCGAGACGCGTTGCGCCGCTGCGAGCGGCATCGGTCCGAGCGAGACCACCCACGCCGCGAACGTCCCCATGACGATCAGCCCGGCGACCACCGCGGCGATCGCCGCCAACCTGATCCGGCGCCACCGGCGCGCACGCCGCCCGGCCGGAGGTGTCGCCACTTCCCTGCTCATTTGGCCGCGCGCACTTCGAGGGCGCCGGTGCCGGTGCGGCCGTAGCGCGACGGATTGTACATGTCCTCGACATAGGCCTGCGGCAGCACATACTTGCCAGGCGAGACCGCGCGAACCACGTAGGCCACGGTAAACACCGCCTTCGCGTCGCTGGCGCGATCGATGGCCGCGGTGAAGCGGTCATCGCGGAATTCGGTGTTCGCGGGCTCCGCCCCATCCTCGATCCAGTCCAGCGTGCCGGTGTCGCCGGACGAAACCAAATGGGGATTGTCGATCTCGAAGCCGGCCGGCAGGAAGTCCGAGACGACGATGTGGCCAAATTCCGGCTTCGGCTCGGTGATCTTCAGCACCACCGCGAAGCGATCGTTCTGCTTCACCTTCGATACGTCCGCCGGACTGCCGTCGAGCGCAAAATAGCTGCGCTCGATCTTGAAGCCGTTCGACGCCGCGGGCTCCGGCGTCACCGGCGCACCGCTGACCGAAACCACCGCTTGCACCGGCGTGTCGCCGGTATTGGTGATCTTGATCGGCGCAGTGTTCAGCTCGGCCGGCTTGTAGCTGCGATACAGCGCCGTCCTGACCGGCGATCCATCGACATCGAGCGCCAGATTTTCCTTTGCCAGCGCGCGCGAGGCCAGCACCAGCCACGCGTTTTCCTGGGTCGAGGTGGTGGGCGCAAGCCCGCGCGCCGCCTCGACCCGCGCCACGGCCTGGGTCAGCGTCGGATGCGTCGCATTGCCTTCGCTCGCCAGCGTCACCAGCGCCGCGGCATCGCGCAAGGCGCTGCCATAGTCGAGCCTGCCGAATTCGAGCACCGGCTTCGGCGCCAGACTGTCGAGCGCGGCGGCATAGACCCGCTCCGCCCTGCTGCGGTCGCCGACCAGCGCCAGCGCCGCCGCCAGCTGGGCCTTGGCGATCGGAGTTGCGAGGTTACCCAGCTTGGTATCGGCGAGGTAGCGCAAGTCGCCGATCGGCGCGGCACCGTTGCGGGCGAGCACATAGAGACCGTAGGCGAGGTCGCGGCCGCCGTCCTTTTCCGGCTCGGCCGCGTTGACCACGGCGTTGCGGATGCGGTCGAGCGCGGTCTTGAACTGGAGATCCGGAACTGCAAAGCCCTTCTCGCGGGCGCGGGTCAGGAAATCCGTGACATAGGCATCGAGCCAGGCGTCGTCACCGCCAGACGACCACAGGCCGAACGACCCGTTCGAGCCCTGCCGGGCCAGCAGCCGGTCGATCGCGTCCCTGATGCGCTGGTCGACCGCGGTGTCCATGGCAAGGTGAGCGCCCATCGCGAGATCGTTGACATAGAGCAGCGGCAGCGCGCGGCTGGTGATCTGCTCCGAACAGCCGTAGGGATAGCGGTCGAGCGCCTTCAGAATGGTCGCCGCATCGAGCGCGCTGGACAGGCTGACCGACAGCGAGACGGCGCCGGTGCCCGGTACCAGGTCCGCGAACATGTCGGACGAGAGGGTCAGGCTCTCGCCCCTGGCCAGGGTACGGACCGAGCGCCGCGCCAGAATCTGGGTGGCGGCCTTGACCTCGAGCACATAGTGCCGCGCCAGCGCCAACCCGTCCGGCCCGCCGATGTCGACATCGAGTTGTGCCGTGCCGGTGCCGCCCGCCTCGAGCGCCAGCGCCATCGAACTCCGCTGCTGCGCGGCAAGCGTGACGGTGGTCGCGGGATTGCCGCTGACCTTGATCGGCCCGGACGAGGCGACCTTGATGGTATAGGCGCCCGGCGCGCCCTCGACATTGTCGAGGTCGAAGCTCATGGTGCCGTGATCGCCGTTGAGCAGGAAGCGCGGCAGCGTCGCTGTCAGCACCACGGGATCGCGCACGGTGACATCGGCCGTCGCACGGCCGAGCTTGGTCGCAGTCCATGCCACCGCCATCACCCGGGCGGTGCCGGCAAACTCCGGAACGTCGAAATCGATTTCAGCCGTACCGTCGGCGCCGACCGTGACGATCCCCGAATACAAAGCGAGCGGTTTCTGGCTCGGCGGGCTGCCCTGCAACTCGCCGCCGGCGGCGTCCCCGCCGGTCTTGAGCTGGCCGCGGGTGCCCTGCATGCCGTCGATCAGCTGCCCGTAGAGGTCGCGGATTTCCGCGCTGATGCGGCGCTGGCCGAGATAATATTCGTCCGGTGCCGGCGGTTTGTAGTTGGTCAGGTTGAGGATCCCGACGTCGACCGCGGCAACCACGACCTTGGCATCCTCGCCGGGGCTGAGCCCGCCGAGCTTGACCGGCAGCTTGAGCATCGCGCCGGGCCGAACCAAGGCCGGCGCAGACAGATCGACCGCAAGCGTACGGGCTTTGCGGTCGATGCCGAACCATTTCAGCCCGATCGCCCGGCCCGGCATGCGCTGCGCGGCGGTGTCCAGCGGACGGCGCAGCGTCGCCACCACATAGGCGCCGGTGCCCCAGTCGCGGCCGACCGGGATGTTCACCTGCGTCGTACCCTGACGCACATCGGCGGTCTGAGTCGTCAGCAGGCGGTCGCCCAGCACATTGATGGTCAGCTTGCCGACCGTGCGCGCGTTGACCGTCACCACCATGGTGTCGCCGGATTGGTATTCCGGTTTGTCGATCGAGGTTTCAAGGAGGTCCGGGGTATCCGCGCTGCCGTCGGAATACCAGCCGACATCGAACTGCACCGAGGTCAGCGGCCCGTCGGCCTCGCTCGATTTGACGTCGAGCCGGTAGCGACCCGGCTGCGGCGACAGCGTGATCCGCGACGGCTTGTCGGCCGCAACCGCGACATCGCCATCGGCGACGCGCGTAGTCGACTTGACCGGCTCATACTCCCAGGCCGAGTTCTGTCGATACCATTGATAACGGGATTCGATCTTCAGGAGTTCGTAACGCAGGCCGTCGCGCGCCAGCCTTTGACCGTCGGGCGACACGAGCACCACGTCGAAGGCGGCCTTGTCGCCTTCGGCGACGTTCCTGTCGCCGAACAGCGGCTTGACACCGATCATGGCGGTCGTGGGCAACACCGGCAGCACCAGTTTCCGCTCCACGGCACGGCCACCGGCTTCCGCCATCCGGATGAAGATCTGGGCTTCCTGCGGCCGGGTCGAGGTCGGCGGCTTTGCCAGACTGACGGGAAAGGTCGCGGCGCCCTTGGCATCGGTCTCGGGCAGATCCTCGATCGGGGTGCGCTCGTTGCTGGTGGTTTCCTCGTCGGCGACGCCAAACTGATAGCCTGCAAAACCGGGACGCTCGGCCGCCGGCGCCACCAGGAGGTCGCCCTCGAGCTGCAGGTCGGAGGCCGGCGCGCCATACAGGAAATGGCCATCGACCTTCAACTCGACCGCCGCATCCGGCTTGATGACGTTGGCCTTGCTGGAAATATCGAATTCGATCCGCTCCGGAACGTAATCTTCGACCATGAAGGTGGTTTCGCCGACCGGCGCGGCTTTCGGGTCGGTGAAGGCCCGCACCCGCCAGGTTCCCGCCGGCACGGCCGAGTTGAGCGACACGGCGAGGCTTCGGCCGCCGGCGCCCTGATCAGGCAACGCGGCCCGGCGGAATTCGACACCGTCCGGCCGCTCGACCACCAGCGTCAGCGGGCCGCCCGTAACGGCGTTGCCCTGGCCATCGCGCAACAACGCCGTCAGATAGACCGTTTCATTGGAGCGATAGACGCCGCGTTCGGCATAGACGAACGCATCGGCCCCGACCGGGACCGCCCGCCCGGCAACGCCGCGGTCCGACAGGTCGAACGCTTCGGCCTTCAGGCTGAGAAAGGCGTAGTCGGCATTCTCCGAGGTCACCGTCACCATCGCGGGTGACAGCCCGCCCTCACCGCGCGCCAGCCCGGTCTCGAACAAGACGTGACCGGAGGGATCGGTGGTTCGCTTGGCGAGGATTTCATTGTTGCGCGCCACCAGCCGCACCTCGGCTTTGCCGACCGCGTCGGTCGAGGCCAGCGAGTTGACGAACACATGGATGCCGTCATGGCCCGACAATGCCGTGAGGCCGAGATCCGAAACGATGAACCATTGGGTCGCCAGCTGGCCGTCGTCGTCGCCCGCCGGCCCCTTGGCGGCGGCCGTCATCACATAGACGCCGGGCTGCAGGTCACCCAGCGCCTGGTCGACCGGAAAGGCCGTCGTCACATCCTGGTTGAGCGTGGTTGCCGTGGCCAGCTCACCCGACCAGACCTTCATGCCGCGTTCGTCGCCAAGGCTGGAGAGCTCGTATTTGTTGAGCGCGCGCTGGAAATCGCTGTCGACCACGGTGTTGATCAGGTTGCGGTCACCGATCCGGAACACGTTGACCGTCACCGCCGACGTGTTGACGCTGACCAGCGGGATGCCGCGCTGGCCGGTGCGCGGCAGGACATAGGCCCGCCCGGTGAAGCGCACGAACGGCTTGCGGTCGCGGACATAGACGTTGAACTCGGCCGATTTGGGCAGGCTCTCCTTGACCATGGACGGCAGCCCGGCGCGGAGCACGATATTGTAGCGCTCGCCGTGCTTGAGGCCATCGACGCAGAGCTGCCGTTCCTCGGACGACAGCGCGGGCTTGTCGCTGTCCGCAACCGCGACGAACGGCGTGAAATCGGTCCGCTTGGCGAGATCCTCGGAAAACTGGAAGCAGGCGCGCGGCGATGCCGAATCGGAATCCACGGTATAGTCCAGCAGGCGGAAGCCATGCTCGTCGCGCATTTTTTCGTAGCGTCCGCGCACCTCGGCGACCTCGCGCAGATCGAGTGACAGCCGCAACGTGTCGAGCGCCGGACGCCACAGCTTGCGCTCCGACATCGCCCGGCCAAGTACCGCCAGCGCCTCGGCCTCGTCGGCCGCATTGCCCGCGCGCTGATAGGCGATGTACGCCGCGGTCGAGGCGCGCTCCAGCAGGAACGTCTGCTCGCCGCTATTGGCCGGACTGATCTGGAAGATGGTTCGGGCAAGCCGCAGCCAGTTGGCACTGTCGTCGGGCGTCGTGGCGGCGATTTGCCCGAGGATCCGCAGGCCCGTGCGGAAGTCGCTGCGCCTGAAGGCGGCGTCGGCGTCGGTTCGCAGGCCCGGGCCCGCCTTGGCAACCGGACCGGCCTCGCTCTTGATCTGCGCCTCCAGCTTGATTGCAGAATCGGCCAGATCATCGCGCCGGAAGGCTTTGTCCGCTGCTTGCGCGGTCAAAAGGCCGAGCGCCAGCGTGGCGCAAAGTGTCGCGGCGCGAACCAGACCGATCATGTTGGAACTCCCTGGCGCCGATGAGCGCCGTGGCGGAAAAGAAAAGGCGTGAAAGGTGACGGACTCATGGCCACAAAACGAAGCTAGCGGAAAGTCGCATGCGCGACACGACCGGCGCGGTACCGCACCCCTCTGCGGACGCGGATGCCCCGCTTTGGTCGGTCAATTCCGGAAAATGGTTCGGAATGGGCTTGGCGTCACCGCGAATTTTTCATATTGGCAGTATCAGGAAGTCCGAGACGGCAAGGCGTGCCCGACGGTCCCATAGCTCAACTGGATAGAGTAACGGATTTCTACTCCGTGGGTTGCAGGTTCGAATCCTGCTGGGATCGCCACTACCCTAAATTCCGAAGCGACTTCAATCGCTTGATGACTGTTATTCGCCGCTTCGAAGGTCGGTTAGTCACTGCCTGTCGCGGCGATGTTCCTTCGATTTCGATCTGTCGTCCTGGACAATTTTGATGTCCTTGGTCGGATCGGTCATAAGGTCTTTATGGCTGATCGCAAACTGGATCAGATGCCGCAACGCCTTCAGAAGCGCCGGAATGAGTATGGACTCGATGAAGAAATCAGAAAAAGGCCCGTGGGCTATTTGGGATGCTCACGCCGACTATGGGCAGACCTTGTATCGACGGGCTGTTGGCGATCTTCCTGAAATGGAAAGCAGCAAGGCCCTGGCTCGTCGGATCAAGACCGCCTGGCGAAGTGGCGAGACGATTCTGGATGTGGGCTGCGGCGCGGGGCACTATCTCGTAAGCCTGCGCCGCGAAATGGGAGCGGACTTCAAGTACACCGGCGCGGACGCGACACCAAAATACATAGAACTGGCACGCGAGGCCTTTGCAAAGGACGCGAACGCCTCATTCGAAGACGCCGACATCTTCAATCTGCCGTTTGCCGACGAGTCATTCGACATAGTTGTTTGCAACAATGTGTTGCTCCATCTGCCATCGATCGCACGCCCACTTCAGGAGCTTGTCCGGGTTGGACGACGGCTATTGATCGTTCGTATGCTGTGCGGTGACCGCACATTCATCGTTCAAGACGTGTGGAATGAAACCCCGGAATTGAACGACGACGGAATACCGACCAAGTTCAATTATTTTAATATTTATTCGCAGAACAGCGTCCGCCAATATCTTTCAAAGGATCCGCGTGTCGGTGACGTTTCCATTCAGGAAGACCGCGATTTCAAGCTTGAGAACATCAGGCAGTCGGGCGCGGAAAATGACAATCGTGCCAATTCGACCACCATGCTCGGCTCGCAGCAGGTCAACGGTTACATTATCCAGCCTTGGGCTTTTGTGACTGTCGACCTGCGTCCAACGTCGGATATGCCCCGACGCTAACTCGCCACGCATGCACCCGATCCACCGTCAACTCGATCCCAGCCGCGGCCCGACAGCCGCCGAGCCTGACCGTGAGGGATATTGAGGGCTCGAGTTTCACGGCCAGGAGATAATTACTTATTTTTCCCGACTTGGCTATTTGCCTGCGGTCTCGACAGTCGATCCGACCACAGTTTATTCGTTGCCTCGCCAACTTTCCTCAGTGCGGAAGCATCAACCGCTTTGGATGGGAACCCAAGTCCCTTTCTGGCTGATTGGCTCCTTGCATCCTGTCGGGAACAAGTGGCAATGCGGGGCATTGTCTTGAAAGCCGGCCTGCTGGTTCCCCAAGCCTCAGTCCGGTTCCCGAGTAGAAGCCCCAGCCCTGTGCCCACGGCTGGGGCTTTTCCTTGCCCGCTCTCCGTCGCCGCCGCCTGACCATCACCTACGATAGAGCATCCGGCCCGCGCGCGCGGCTTGGCTTGTTCTGAGGCCATGCTTGCGGCAACCACACCCTGCGTGGGGAACGCAGCCAGCGAACCAGCACGCTTGCCACTGCAGCGGTCGAGACGCATGAGATCGCAAGCAGTAGACTATGATGGTTCATGACGGGCAATTTATGCCCCGAAACTGACGCGAACCTTACAACATAGGCTGGATTTTAATGGAGACGGCCAACGGCACTGCGTTCGGGCAGCGCTAGCCATCGCTGATCCGGAGTAGCGCCACTTCCAGCTTCACACCCGGCGCCTGCTTTGCGAATCCAGTGCAGGACGCAGAATCTCCTCCATCGGAGTAGCCGCTCACGATGAGGTCCACCTCATCGATTCCGAATACGCCGGGCGGACCCGGCGCGACGCGCTTGGCGATCAGGGTTGCCTTGAACCGCTGGCCATTCTGCTCCCAATGGCCGGTGTAGGCGAAAGTGGTGTCTCCCCCGGCCAGCGTGCCATCGGGACCCAGCTCGACAGTGCCAGCGCCTTCACCAACCTGAGTTCTAAACCAGACTGAGTATCTACCCGCAGTGACCAATCGGGGCTGCTCCCGACGCTGCCTCGTTGCCGTTCGACACCTCCAATCCTAGTTACATCGCCCCGACTCGCAAGTGCTGCCGCCATCGGCGGAGTCATTCCTCACGCTGTTCCGAAGTTCCGGAACGGCTGGCAAGTTCAGGCGTTGGGGCACATGGACCAACAGTCGAAACGCGAAATTCTTTGGCTGGCGATCGGCACCTTGTTGATCGAGGTGCCGATCGTCGCCATTGCCGCCCTGGCGGTCGCAGCCCACTAGACGCACTTGCCGAAGAGCCCAAAAAGACGCGGGCCGACCGCGCGCGTGAGCGCTTGGGACCGGCCGGCCCGCGCTAGGCCGCGCGGTCACTGGGGAGCGACTAGCGCACGACCCGGGAAGGAAGGTAGTCGGGTTTCGGTTCGGCGTTTACTGTCGGAAACGACAGGAACCGCGGACCGAACGGCGGTCCCGCGCCGAACAAGCCTCCCCTCCGTACCAAATTTACATGGATTTCCATAGGTCGGAGCTGGGCGATGCGGCGCGGTAGATGCCGAAGACGATGACCGCCGCGATCAGCGCCGAGCGGAAAAAGATCAGGATTTCCCGTCGCTCATGTTCGGCAACGAGGAAATGGGCCCGTCGTTCCTACAACTCGCTTCGCTGCATCACACCTGCGTTTCAGCCGCCCACCTGTGAACTGGATCACAAATCTGCGGGCCGCACCGGGGCTAGGATTGCTGCGGTTGACACCTCGCGAGCACAACGGAGGCGGTGAAATGGAAACGATCCTGAGAGCCATCATACGGGCATCGCGAACCCATGCGGACGTCGACGGGCTTCTCAACGTCATGCTGTTCTGCGGGATCGGGCTGCTGGTCTCGCTGCTGCTGGCGATCGCCGGATATGATCTGAGCGCCGGACTGTTCTGACGGCAATCGAATTTCGCCTCTCACCACGTCAAACCTTGCTGATCGCGCGGGATGCCGTGCTTCCTTGGGTCCGGATCGGGGGCGCTGCCCGCCGATTCCAAGGGATGCTATGCTTTGCCGCGAATCAGGAGGTCCACATGAGTGCTGACAGCAATAGCAACATCGCTTGGCACAGGGCTCAGATCAGGAGGAATCGGGACGCCTTGAAGGCGTTGGAGACCTCCCGGTTCACGATCGGCGAGATTGCCAGTTCCAAGCGAGTCGGGGGGACCCAAAAGGCCATTGCCGAGCTGAAGCGCAAGATCAACGAATTGGAGCGGCACATCTCGGCTTATGAGCGGCAGACGAGGCGACCCCTCGCAACCGACCTTCAAAGCCTGGCCAGCGTAAGCTGGGGCAGCTGGAATACCCGCGGCAAGGGCCGGACGCCGGGCCCCCAGGCATAGGCGGCCGCGTTTGTCCCGTTTGGCCCATTCCGGTGCCCGGAATTTGCTCTGTCCATACAGCACCTTGAAGCCGATTTCGCCCATCCGGGGTGTTTGCGATCCGTGCCGTCTTGGTCCCGTGCACCGAACTCCGGGTTCCTGATGAAACCAATTTTAGCGATCGGAGAAACCATTTTGGCAAGTGGCGCAGTGATCCGGAAATGATCGCAGATAAGGATACTCCGCACTGATCAAACGTAGGAGTTCGGTCATGTGGACAGTTCTCAGCCTGATTTATCGCCGATATTGCCTGGCCCGGCTGATGGAGATGCGGAAGTCGCACCTCTCGACGGTTCATTGAGGCCCAAGGCAGGCCTGCAACACGTCGATTTCCCCGGTTTGCACCGGGCTCGGAATTGCGGCATCGACAGTTTCAATGCCACGCGGCACACTTCCATTTTTTTGTGATGGTTGACGGTGCGCTGGTTCAACAAGGTCGAGCAGAAGGAAGTCTGGGACGACATCGAATTGCCGGTGTCGGATGACTTCGAGGCTGCCCGCAAGATTCGCGAAATCTGTCATTCGGCCACCAGCCGTCCCGGCAACTCTGGCCGCGCGATGGGCACCGACGCCACCCAGCATACGGCAGAACGCTACCGGCGCGCCGCCAAGGTGGCGATGGAAATAGCCATCGCGATTTCCGACGAGCTGCTGCGGGATGCGGCGGTCTGCCAGATCGTCGGCTTGTGCGTGAGCACGAACGACCTGAAAACCGCCGGTATCCTGCTTCGAGCCGTACAGGACGCCTCGCTGCGGGAGAACCTGTTGCGCGATCACCCGGCACTGCGTCAGACAGCCGACTAGCCGAAGGCTCGGACCTCACGCCCGCCTGAACGCGATGGCTCCCGAGACCGATCTCGCGCGGGTCCGGACCGCGTGCCCGTCATTGCCGCTTTGCACAATCCACTTGCCGTTTTCATGTCCGACGATCCTGCCGACATGATGACGCCAGACCACGATGGCGCCGACCGAGGGGCCGCCCGCGTCCTGCCCGTAATGGGCCCAGGACCGCGCCAGATTGTAGGATGGGCCGGGATCCGCGCCGACCTGCCCGCGCATATACCATCCGCACCAGGCCCGTGGCTTGCCGCCATGGCCATGGGACGCTGACCCGGCGAAGTGATGGTAATGCTGCCGTGCAGCATGGCTGTGGTGGTGCCGTGCCGCGTAGTGATGGTGATAAGCGTGCCGGGAGGCGTGGTGATGGTGATGGTGGCGGAGGCTGTGGGGTGACCGGGCTTCTGCCGTCGAGGCGAACACGCAAAACACCACCGTTGCAGCCAAGATGTAGCGGATCATGAAATTTCCTTGAGCTGGGGAAGATCGCCAATGCGATTGTCAAAGCCGGTGACCCATGGGCGGTCGAATGGGCATGCGGCGCGATTTAATGCCGATTTAATTTGCGGTGGCCGCCAAATTAAATACCGGCGCGGCCGTTAAAGAGGCCGGAAATGGCCGAAATATGGCGCCCACATGCATTTTTGGCCAGCTGCGATGCGCTGGCCGGGACCCGGAATTAAATATTAAACCAGCCATTTAATCGAGGGCGCGATCACCGGTGGCTGCCGTTTGCGGGCGACCGACGCACAACGCCGCCAGAAGCGGAATATCTTCGCTTGGCGGCGTTGGCTGGTCACCGGGCCCATTTAAATCCCCCGGCACCGACTTGGTGTCGGGCTTCGGCGCCGGGGTTCAAAGCGGCGGCTCCGGGGTGATCGCCCTGCTTGCGTCATGCCAGAGCTCGTCCTTGAGAGCGATTAGCGGCGGCGGCGGCAATGTCGCCGGCGGTTCCGTACGCCTGACTCCATCGGCGACCAGGCTCGCGACATCGATCTCGCCATCGGTGTAATAGGGGTCCCCGCCCCCGTTTCGTCCAAACAGGGTCGGGCCAATGCCGGATATCTGGAACAGTGCGTCGACCATGCCGGCCGCCCGCAGATCCTGCATCAGCAGATCGCGTTCGGCATCGATGTCCGGCCCGATGTGATGCGTCACCTGCCCGGTATAGCGACTGAAGCCGACCCCCCGGTCATAGGTTACCGCGCCAAGCCAGACCGGACGGCCGTCCATGCCCTTTTCAAGCACCAGCCACAACCGAACATGGTGCCGTCGATCCGCGCTTCTGCCGTCCGGCTTCTCGAACGCGAGTTGCTCCTTCTTCCCCTGATAATAGAGCGGACTGACCGGTGCATCATGGTAGGGCCGGTCGAGGATGACACTGCCCACGATTTCGACACTGGTGCGCAAGGTCACGGGGTCAGCCGGAAACCAGCCTGCCGCGTGCATGGCGAGCAGAATATCGTCGCGGCCCCCGACCAGCCCGACATTGAGCGCATCGCCTGGAATTCCGCTGCCGGTCCGGGTCAGCATCGGCAGCGAAGCGAGGCCGGGCTCATGTTCATGATGTGTCCACAGCGCCGGAAGCACGATATAGGCGAGCCCGAAATAGAGTGTGGCTGCGATCGCCAGAACGGTCAGTCCGCGCCGCTTGGTGGCGTGCAGTCTCATGGAATAGGCTCGATGAGCCGGTTCGACCGCCCAGCGGCAATGAAGCGGGCGGTCCATCCGGAAAATAGGGATCGAGACCAGAAGCCGGTCGGACCCGGTCGTCAAGATGCCGCTGCGGTCCCACCGATTAAATGGTGGCTTGGCAGCCCGCACGGCTGTAAAAAGCTCTGCTGCTGTCGCGCCCCATCGGTGCGCGCCAGGCAAATCCGATCGTCCGCAAAGAGGAAAGCGACAAGACCCTGCCATGAGTGGATTCAAGGAACCCAGCTTTGCCGACCGGCAGAAAGCGGCGGCGAAGGCAAAACAGAACATCTTGAACAAGTTCCGTGCTCAACCGGGACAAGATGATCCCCAGGTGACGCAACGGCGCGCGGAGCGCGAGGCGGCCGCGGCCGCCCGCGAAAGCGCCAGGGAGGCGCGCGAGGCGGAAAAGGCCGAGCAGAAGCGCCGCGAGGCCGAGGCGGCAGAGCAGGCCGCAGCGCAGCTTGCCCGCGAACAGGCCGAAGCCGCCGCGAAGCAAGCCGCGATTGAAGCCGAACAGAAGGCCAAACGGGACGCCCGCTACGCGGCGCGCAAGAGCAAGGGCAAGAAGCGATAGCCGCACACCGCGGGCGTAACCCGCGAGGCGTGCGAGGCGGCGACGCCTATTTCTTCATGTCGTCTTTCTTCATGCTGTCCTTCTTCATGGCATCGTCCTTCTTCATGCCATCCTTGGACATCGTGTCCTTCTTCATGGTGTCGTGGGACATCGAGTTCTTTTTCATCATGCCGTCCTTGCCCATCTTGTCCTGCGCGAAAGCAGCAGGGGCGAGCACGAGGCCGAGCGCGATCGCGGCAGCCGAAATGCCGCAGGCAAGCCGAGTGGTAATGGTCATGGCAGCTGGTCCTTTTAAAGAGGTGTTGGAAGCGACGAATGCCGCTTTATTCAAATCGGCCGCGCCGGCCGCCTTGTTACGGCTTGCGTGAAATATTTTCGGGAGCCAGGGGGCTGTGAAAACTTCCGAAGCCAAAAACGACGCATCGGTCTAGATTCCGCCCCATCTGACCGGCAAATGTGCGATGCACCATCCCGGGACACTGCCAAAGTCCAATCCGAAACAACAAACTCTTAATCTAGAACGATCTAGAGGAAGTTCGGGCGAAAAACCCGCTCTGCGGCCTCATTGCCGCGCCAAACGGCTCAACCTAAAAGCGTAACTGGGAGATCACTATGCTCACACGGCGTCACGTCCTCGCATCTGCACTCGCCGCCCCCGCCGTCCTGCGCTTCGGGACCGGAACGGCACACGCGGCGACAACCCTGAAGATCTCGCATCAGTTTCCCGGCGGCACGATCGACAAGGGCGATTTCCGCGATCGCCTGACCCGAATGTTCGCCGCCGAAGTCGCCAAGCGCAGCGGCGGCGACATCAAGGCCGAGATCTATCCGAACTCCTCGCTGATCAAGACCAACGCGCAGTTTTCGGCGATGCGCAAGGGCGCGCTGGATATCAGCCTTTATCCGCTTCCCTATGCCGGCGGCGAGTTGCCGGAGACCAACATCGGCCTGATGCCCGGACTTGTCACGACCTATGATCAAGGCATGCGCTGGAAGAAGCAGCCCGTCGGCAAGGCGTTGACGGATTTTCTCGCCGACAAGGGCATCATCATGCTGACCTGGGTCTGGCAGGCCGGCGGCGTCGCCAGCCGGTCCCGCCCGATCGTGGCTCCGGAAGATGCCAAGGGCCTCAAGGTCCGCGGCGGCTCGCGGGAAATGGACATGGTGCTGCAGACCGCCGGCGCCGCCGTGCTTTCGGTGCCGTCGAACGAAATCTACGCGGCGATGCAGACCGGCGCCTGCGATGCCGGCATCACCTCCTCCACCAGCCTGATCTCGTTCAGGCTCGAGGAAGTCGCGAAATCCCTGACGTCGGGGGCCGGCGCCTCCTACTGGTTCATGCTGGAGCCGCTGTTGATGTCGAAATCGATTTTCGACGCCATGCCGAAGAAGCATCAGGACATCATTGTCGCCGTCGGCGCCGAACTCGAGACCTTTGGTCGCAAGGGCGCTCAGGATGATGACATCGAGGTGGCCAAGGTCTATGAAAAGGCCGGCGCCAAGGTCAGCGCGCTCGACGCCGCCACGGTCGGCAAATGGCGCGACATTGCCCGTGATACCGCCTGGAAGGATTACGGCGCCAAGACCGCGAATGCCGCCAAGCTGTTGAAACTCGCGACCGACGTCACCGCATGATGCATGGTCCGCTTTCGGATCAAGACGACCCATCCGACGTCGCCACTCGCCATGGGCTGGTGGCGGCGTTGGAACGTGCGCTCACGTTCTGCAACCGCATCATCATCTTCCTTTCGGCCATTGCGTTGGTCGCCGCCAGCGCGATCCTGAGCTACAGCGTCCTCGGCCGCGCCCTGTTTCACAGCCCGAACTACTGGCAGGACGAAGCGGCAGTGTTTCTTCTGGTCGGCGTGACCTTCATGAGTTCGGCCTATGTGCAGGGCCGACGCGGCCATATCGGCATCGAGGCCTTTGTCGGACTGCTGTCGCCGCTGGCCAATCGGGTCAGGCTCTGGCTGGTCGACGTGGCGAGCCTGCTGTTCTGCGTGTTCTTTGCCTGGAAATCCTGGACGCTGACCCATGAGGCCTGGGTCGACGGTCAGGTCTCGAATTCGATGTGGTCGCCGCCGCTCTCGATCCCCTACGGGCTGATGGCCCTCGGCATGTCGCTGTTGTGCGTGCAGATCCTGCTGCAGATCGTCATTCCGATCAGTGCCGCGGCGCGCCGATGACGGTTCTCGGCATCGGCATCAGCTACGCGCTCGCAACGCTGTTCGCGATGTTCGCGGGAATGCCGATCGCGTTCGCGCTGGGGGCGGTCGCCATCGTCTTCATGGGCATCTACATGCCCGCGGCCTCGCTCGATACGGTGACGCAAAACGTCTACGAGGAACTGGCTTCGATCACCCTGCTGTCGATTCCGCTGTTCATTCTGAAGGGGGCGGCGATCGGCAGATCCCGTGCCGGGCAGGACCTGTATTCGGCGCTGCATGCCTGGCTGCACCGCATCCCCGGCGGGCTCGGCGTCGCCAATGTGTTTGCCTGTGCGCTGTTTGCGGCGATGGCCGGATCCTCGCCCGCGACCTGCTCGGCGATCGGTTCGGCCGGCATTCCGGAAATGCGCAAGCGGGGTTATTCGGGCGGCTTTGCCGCCGGCATCATCGCCGCAGGTGGCACACTCGGCATCCTGCTGCCGCCCTCGATCACCATGATCCTGTTCGCGGTTGCCGCGGAGAAGTCGCTGGGAAGATTGTTTCTCGCCGGCATCGGCCCGGGCCTGCTGCTGGTCTCCCTGTTCGGTGCTTATGCCGTGGTCCGCTTCCGCAAGGAATATGCCGCCGCCAGCGCCCTCCATGCCAAGACCGGCGTGACCTCGGCCATCCTCACCCGCGACGATTTCACCCTCGCCGAACGCTTCAGCGTGCTGCCCCGGGTGCTGCCGTTCGTGCTGCTGCTGACCGGGGTCATGGTCGCGCTGTATGGCGGCTATGCCACGCCCTCGGAAACCGCGGGGCTCGGCGGCCTGCTCGCCCTGGCATTGATCGCGCTGATCTACGGGGTCTGGAGGCCCACCGACCTGTCGCCGATCCTGAGCGCGACAATCCGCGAGTCCACCATGCTGATGATGATCATCGGCATGTCGCTGTTGTATTCCTATGTCATGAGCTATCTGCACATCTCGCAATCGGCCGCGGAATCCATCGTGGCCATGCAGCTGCCGCGCTGGGAACTGCTGGCAGCGATCCTGGTGCTGGTGGTCGTGCTCGGCTTCTTCCTGCCGCCGGTCTCGATCATCCTGATGACCGCTCCGATCATCCTGCCGCCACTGCGTGCCGCCAATTTCGACATCATCTGGTTTGGCGTCGTCATGACCATCGTGATGGAGATGGGATTGATCCATCCGCCGGTCGGTCTCAATCTGTTCGTGATCCGCAATGTCGCACCGGACATCTCGCTCAGCGAAGTGATCTGGGGAACGCTGCCCTTCGTGCTGTTGATGATGCTGGCGGTGGTCGTGCTGTGCTTCTTCCCGGGCATCTCCACCTCCCTGCCCGACCTGGTGATGGGACCGGACGGCAGCCGATAGCGGCATCCGGACGGCGTGGGCGCGCCACATTCATCCCGGCAGCGGCTCGACCTCGGCGAGCTCGGCGCCCTCCTGCACGATGTCGCCGACCTTGCATTTGATCGCCTTCAGCACGCCGGCGAACGGCGCGCGCAAGGTCTGCTCCATCTTCATCACTTCGAGCGTCAGGATTGGCGCACCCTTTTCGAGCCGGGCGCCCGCCTCCGCCAGCACCGCCACCACCGTGCCCGGCAGTGGCGCTACGATCCTGTCCTCCCCGGTCTGCTCCTCGTCGTCGCCGCCGAACGGGTCGATCCAGTGCAGGTCGAAGCGGCCGTTGCGGGTCCGCAGATAGAGTTCATGGCCGTCGATCACGCCCACCGCACGTGAGATGATACCGTCGAGAGTGATGTCGATTGCGCCGGCGGCGTCGACCGCATAGCCGAACGCCGCCTCGCGGCTGCCCATCGTCACCGTCACGGCTTCGCGGCCATAGCATAAGCTCACCTTGTGCTCGTCGCCCTTCCCCTGGCGGAAGGAAAATTCCCGTTGCCGCCGGCCGACCGGCATCCAGCCGAAGGTTCGCCACGGCGAGTGCACATCGCCGCGTGCCGCGGCGGCTTCGGCAGCCAGTATGGTGGCGACCGCCACACAAAGCTCGAGCTCGCCGGCTTCGTTGTTGGCATCGGTCAGGTTTTTCAGTTCGCGCTCGATGAAGCCGGTATCGATGGCATTGGCGCGGACGTCGGGATGGGTCACCAGTGCCGACAGGAACGGAATGTTGGTGACGACGCCGCGGACATCGATTTCCCGCAGCCCGTGATCGAGCCGGTCGATCGCGGCTTGCCGCGACGGCGCCCAGGCGATCACCTTGGCGAGCATGGCGTCATAATAAGGCGAGACCGTATCGCCCTCGCGGTAGCCGGCATCGATGCGCAGGCCGTCGACGGCTTCGGGCAGGTGCCAGGTCGCGATGCGGCCGACCGACGGCATGAAGTTCCTGCCGGGGTTTTCCGCGTAGACCCGGGCCTCGATGGCGTGCCCTCGGAAGGCGATGTCCGATTGCGTCATTGGCAGCTTCTCGCCGAACGCCACCCGCAACTGCCATTCGACCAGATCGATCCCGGTGATCAATTCGGTCACGGGATGCTCGACCTGCAGCCTGGTGTTCATCTCGATGAAGAACACTTCGCTGCCATTGGAGACGAATTCGATGGTGCCGGCGCCGACATAGTTGACCGCCGCGGCGGCCTTGCGGGCCGCGGCGCACACCGCCTCCCGCTGCGCCGGACCAAGCGTCGGCGACGGCGCCTCCTCGATCACCTTCTGATGTCGCCGCTGCAGCGTGCACTCCCGCTCGAACAGCGACAGCAGATTGCCGTGGCTGTCGCCGATCACCTGCACCTCGATATGGCGTGGATGATCGACATATTTCTCGATCAGCATTCGGTCGTCGCCGAATGCCGCCTTCGCCTCGCGCTTGGCGCTGACAACAGCGGCTTCGAGCTCATCGGCCGAGCGCACCAGCCGCATGCCGCGGCCGCCGCCACCGGCCGACGCCTTGACCAGCACCGGATAGCCGATCCCGTCGGCCGACCTGGCCAGCGTCGCGGCGTCCTGGGCCTCGCCATGATAGCCCGGCACCAGGGGCACGCCGGCCTTTTCCATCAGCGCCTTCGAGCCCGATTTGGATCCCATCGCCTCCATCATCACGGCGGTAGGCCCCACGAACACCAGGCCCGCTTCAGCGCAAGCCCTGGCAAAATCGGCATTTTCCGACAGGAAACCATAGCCGGGATGGATGGCCTCGGCGCCGCTGCGGCGCGCGGCGTCGATCACCCGGGCGATGTCGAGATAGCTGTCGCGGGCCCGGGCCGGTCCGAGCAGCACCGCCTCATCCGCCTCGGCGACATGCAACGCGCCGCGGTCGGCCTCGGAATAGACCGCGACGGTGCGCAGACCCATCGCCCGCGCCGTGCGGATGACGCGGCAGGCAATCTCGCCGCGATTGGCGATCAGCAGGGTGCGAAATCGCCGGTACGGCTTGGCGCGATCCATCGTCACATCCTGAACAGGCCAAACCGGGTCGGCTCGAGCGGCGCATTGGCCGCCGCCGACAGGCCAAGCCCAAGTACCAGCCGGGTATCGGCCGGATCGATCACACCGTCATCCCAGAGCCGGGCGGTCGCATAATACGGATTGCCCTGGGCTTCGAACTGCGCCCGGGTCGGCGCCCGAAACGCATTCTCCTCCTCGACCGACCAAGTGCCACCCTTCGCCTCGATGTTGTCACGGCGCAACTGGCTCAGCACCATCGCCGCCTGCTCGCCGCCCATCACCGAGATCCGCGCATTCGGCCACATCCAGAGAAAGCGCGGGCCGTAGGCACGGCCGCACATGCCGTAATTGCCGGCGCCGTAGGAGCCGCCGATCACGACCGTGAACTTCGGCACGCCGGCGGTCGCCACCGCCGTCACCAGCTTGGCGCCATCCCGCGCGATGCCGCCGGCTTCGTATTTCCTGCCGACCATGAAGCCCGTGATGTTCTGCAGGAACACCAGGGGAATGTTGCGCTGACAGCACAGCTCGATGAAATGGGCGCCTTTGAGCGAGCTCTCGCTGAACAGGATGCCATTGTTGGCGATGATGCCGACCGGATAGCCCCAGAGATGGGCGAAGCCGCACACCAGGGTCTGGCCGTAGAGCTTCTTGAACTCGTCGAACTCCGAGCCGTCCACCAGGCGCGCGATGATGTCGTGCACGTCGAACGGCTTGCGTCCGTCGGCAGGCACCACGCCGTAGATCTCCTGGGAGGCGAACAGCGGCTCGCGCGGCTCGCGCATGTTCAGCGCCGCGCGCTGCGGCGGCTTCAGCGTGGCGACGATACGCCGGGCGATGCCGATCGCATGGCCGTCATTCTGGGCATAGTGGTCCGTCACGCCTGATTGCCGCGAATGCACATCGGCACCGCCGAGTTCTTCGGCCGAGACCACCTCCCCGGTCGCCGCCTTCACCAGCGGCGGGCCGCCGAGAAAGATCGTGCCCTGATTGCGCACGATGATGCTCTCATCCGACATCGCCGGCACATAGGCGCCCCCCGCCGTGCACGAACCCATGACGATTGCGATCTGCGGAATGCCCAGCGAGGACATCTGCGCCTGATTGTAGAAGATGCGGCCGAAATGCCGTTCGTCGGGAAAGATCTCGTCCTGCTGCGGCAGGAAGGCGCCTCCGGAATCCACCATGTAGACGCAAGGCAGGTTGTTCTGCCGCGCGATATCCTGCGCCCGCAGGTGTTTTTTCACGGTCATCGGATAGTAGGTGCCGCCCTTGATGGTCGCATCATTGGCGACAATGACGCATTCGCGGCCCGAGATCCGTCCAACCCCGGTGACCACGCTCGCCGAGTGTACGTCGCCCCCATAGAGGCCATGCGCGGCGAGCGGCGAAAGCTCGAGGAAGGCCGTGCCCGGATCGATCAGCAGGTCGACGCGCTGACGCGCCAGCATCTTGCCGCGGGACAGATGCCTCGCCCGGGCGGCCTTGCCGCCGCCACCGGCGACCTGGTCGAGCTTGTCGCGCAGTTCGCCTACCAGCGCCCGCATGGCCTCGCTGTTGGCCGCAAAGTCGGTCGAGCCGGTGTCAATTGTGGATTGTAGCGGCATGGCGGGGCCCTCAATGGGTCCAGGGCTCGCCGCGCCGGAAAGCAAAATTGTCGGCATAGGCAGCCTGGCGCCGCGCCATGGGCTTAGGCTCGATCACCTGATAGGCGATCCCCTCGCGCTCGCAATAGGCCACCGCGTCGTCCTTGCTGTCAAAGCGGAGCGTGAGTTGCTGCTTCATGTCGCCCGAACTGGTCCAGCCCATCAGCGGCTCGATCGCGCGGGGCTGCTCGGGCTCATAGTCGAGCTGCCACTCCTGGGTCTTGGCCTTGCCCGATTGCATGGCGCTTTTGGCCGGCTTGAAGATACGTGCAGTCATGAACCGACAGCTCCCTGAGATGCGGCGTCGAGGCGCGTGGTACGAGCGGCCGGGATAGTATAGAAACACCTTTCGGTAATTTGATCGGTGATTCCTATCCTCTGGCTGCAATAATCCCGCTCCGGTATAGTCATTCTACGGCGTTGTGACAATCTTGGCCGGCCGTGCGGCCAACCCGATTCGACCGCCACTATCCCTTCCGAAAGTCTCAAGCGGTATCCATGCAGATCAACGCCACCCTCCCCGAAAAAGGACGCGATCTCCGGCTCGACCTGTTTCGCGGGGTCGCCAACTGGGCGATTTTCCTGGATCATATTCCCGACAATATCGTCAACTGGGTCACCACCCGGAATTACGGCTTCAGCGACGCCGCCGACCTGTTCGTCTTCATCTCGGGGTATACCGCCTCGTTCGTCTACGCCCGGATGATGATCGAGCGCGGTTTCATCGTGGGCGCCACCCGCCTGACCAAGCGGGTCTGGCAACTCTATGTCGCGCACATCATCCTGTTCGTCATCTACATCGTTTCGATCGGCTATGTCGCGCAGCGCTACAGCGATCCGGAGATCATCAACGAGTTCAACGTGGCGGGCCTCGTCGACAGCGCGGTCGAGACCTTGCGCCAGGGTCTGCTGCTGAAATTCAAGCCGGTCAACCTCGACGTGCTGCCGCTCTACATCGTGCTGATGGGATTTTTCCCGCCGGTGCTGTGGATGATGCTGCGCCGGCCCAACCTGACGATGCTGGCCTCGATCGCCTTGTGGCTGGTGGCCCGGCATTTCGGCTGGAATTTCCGATCCTATCCCGCCGGCAGCTGGTACTTCAATCCGTATTGCTGGCAGGTTCTGTTCGTGTTCGGATCGTGGTGCGCGCTGGGCGGCGCTCGGCGTTCGATGGCGATCATCCTGTCGCCGATCACGCTTTATTTCAGCATCGCCTATCTGATCTTCGCGCTGGTGATGACCATGGCCGGGCGGTTTCCCGATTTCGGCGCCATGTTCCCGCATTGGCTCTATGCCACCTTCAATCCCAACGACAAGACCGACCTCGCGCCGTATCGCCTGCTGCATTTTGCGGTGATCGTGGTCCTGGTGATCCGCTTCGTGCCCAAGGACTGGCCAGGACTCGAGTGGAAGGTGTTCGATCCCCTCGTCGTGTGCGGCCAGCAGTCGCTCGCGGTGTTCTGCGTCGGGGTGTTCCTGTCCTTCGTCGGCCATTTCGAACTGATGATGAGCTCGGGCTCGCTGTTCGCGCAGATCTTCGTCAGCGTGACCGGCATCGCGATCATGACCATCGTGGCCTACTACATCTCCTGGTCGAAGAGACAGGACAAGCCTCTTAAGCCCGCGGCGGCGAAGCCGGCTGCCGCGAATAAGCCTGCCTGAAGCAGGCTGCTCGAACCACCCGCGCTATTTCTTGCGATTGGGCACGCGGGGGGTGCCGCGTGCGGTCTTCAGCAGCTTTCCCTGCGACGCAATCCCGTCCCAACTGGTCGACCAACCGACTTCCCCGTCCTGGAGGAACGCCTGCTGCCTTCGCTTTCCCTCCACCGCGAACATGGCGCCCTGAGGATCGATGCACCGGGCAACCCATGATCCGCCCGGCACTTGCAGCGGCCCCTCGAAGATCCGGCCGCCAAGGCTTCGCACCCGCTGTGTCGCCGCCTCGATATCGTCGACGTTGATATAGTAGAGCCAGAACGGGAACGGCTCGCGTTCGCGCTTGCTGAACATGCCGCCCAGGGTTTGGCCACCGGCGGCAAACGATTGGTAATTCCCCAACGCCCCGGATTCGGCATCGACCTTCTGCCAGCCGAACAGCTTGCCGTAAAACGCAAAGGCGCTGGTCGGGTCGACCGCAAGCAACTCATGCCAACCCACCCGCGCCATCTGCCCGCTTGCCGCGGGCGCAGCCTCGCCCAGTTTCAACCCGCTGACCAGCGCCAGCGTCGCCGCCTGCGGGTCGGCCACGACTGCAATGCGTCCGATATTGGTATCGGTCGGCGGCACGAAGATGGCGCCGCCGAGCCGCTTCAACTGGCTGGCGCTGGCGTCCACGTCGTCGACGGCGACGTACCCCATCCATCTCGGCGTCGCGCCCTTTCTCCTCGCCTCGACCGGGAGATCCATCAGGCCTCCGACCGCGGTGTGAGCCGAGGTGAACAGCGCGTAGGTGAGATCGACAGTCGACGCGTCGCGCGCGTCCCAGCCAACGACCGCGGCATAAAACGCCCTGGCAGCCGCCATGTCGGTGGTCATCAATTCATACCAGACGAATCGTCCGTGCTCGATCACGTCCGGTCTCCCCACCAGTCCGAGAGCAACAACACCGATCCGCGATTGCCGGTTCCGCCGGAATTTACGAATTGTTCAGTAGTGGTCAAAAAAGGCAAAAGCGGCATCGATGCGATCACCATCGTGCATTCGATGATGAATAGCAGATGAATGAAACCATCATGTTGTTCATCAAGGTGAACCAAAGATGTTGCCGCGATGACCATTGCGGGCGCTAGCCCGCTAGCGCTTGCATGGTGGATTTGCCGGGGGTAAAGTCGGGATGCTGGAGTCAAACCAATCTTAGAAGGTATGGAGGTTGCGACTATGCCACGGGTGAAGCAAGCGGCGAAAAAGAAAAAGGTGATGAAATCCGTTCCGGTGCTGGGGGCAGCCGGTTTGACATTCTCGATGGTTGGAGGCGCATCAGCAGCAGCCGTGCCGACGGCAGATCAGGCGATGGCGCCGATTGTCGGACTGGGCCATCAGGTAACGCTTGGCGAAGAAGAAATCGCGGATGTCAGCCTGGCGACGTTCCATCTGTTCGACAAGGAGAATGTTGGCGGCGGCACCCAGGTGGCATGGGTTCGCGGCTGCGGCGGTTGCAGAGGCTGCCGTGGCTGCCGTGGCTGTGGCTGCCGGGCCTGCCGAGGCTGCGGTGGGTGTGGCGGGTGCTGCCTGTCGTGGGGCTCCTGCCGCTTGTGCTGAGCAAGCGTCCTTCGATCAAGTTGACATATGCAATTCGTTATGGCCGGGTTCGACAATGTCGACCCGGCCAATCCATGTCCAGTTGCAGTGCGGATCGCTTGTGCAGGCGGCACGGCTGCGCATGATCGCCGAATAGGCCCGCAACCTTGCCCAGAAAAGCCCGCGTCCAGAAACGACCAAAGAGAGCCAGCGGTCGGAAAGCGCCCCCCAAGCCAAAGCGAAGCGGCGCCGGCGCCACCAAGCGGAGGCCCGCATCCGCGAAGCGCCCGGCGGCCGAGATTCCGCAGTTCGCGCCGAACTTCACCGTCAATGTGCTGCCTCCCGATGTCGTCTGCCTGTACTCCGAGGACCGCAAGTTCTTCCTGCATGGCGAACTCTATTGCGCGCTCGCCACCGCCATCGGAAAAGGCAAGCTGAGCTTTGCGGAGCTTGCGCAGCAGTTGGAGCGGAGCTTCCCGCCCGACAAGGTCGAGGAAGCACTCAAGCGGCTGATGGAACGCGGCTACATCGTGCCGGCTTCATCGTCATCGCGTCGCGCGGTGGACGGTTACTGGGCAAGCCTCGGATTGCCGCCGGGCGTCGCCGAACAGAATCTCGGGAAGTGCCGGGTGCGCGTCGAGGCGATCGATGTGCAGGGCGCCGCCGAGTTCAGCGCGGCTTTGCGCGAGCTCGGAGTCGAGGTCGTCGCGCGATCTGGCGACCTCACGGTAACCCTGGTGAATGACTACTTCGAAGGCCGGCTCTCCGAACTGAACCGGCAGCGCGTCGCGGATCGCACGCCCTGGCTATTGGTGCAGCCGTCCGGTGCGTTTCCGCTGGTGGGACCGGTATTCGATCCGGGCAGAACGGCGTGCTGGACCTGCCTGTTCGACCGCATGATCCGCAATCGCGAGATCAAGGGCTTTCTCGATCGCCGTTCCGCGCATCCCGTTGCGGTTTCGCCGCTGGTTCGCAACACGCTCGGACAGAGCGCGATCCAACTCGCCGCGCTCGAGACGGCGAAGGCGATCGCCACGGGTTTTCGCACCGAGCTGAACGATCACATCATCAGCTGCGACCTCCTGGGCTGCAGCGTGGCGAAGCACCATGTGGCGCCGCGCCCGCAGTGCCCAACCTGCGGCAGCCGGAAACTCGTCGACCCGAAGCGCGCGCCAGTACCGATCGAACTGAGCGGCGGCGCCAAATTGGTCATGACCAGCGGCGGCTATCGAACGGTGTCGTCGCGCGCGACCGTGGCCCGGTTCCGAAAGCATGTCAGTCCGCTCACCGGCGTGGTCACGCGGCTCGAACGCATCGAAGCCGATCTGCCGATGAACACCAATTTCTTCGCCTCGCACAACTTTTCCGCGCCGGCGCAGAATGTCGATCAGCTGCGCGACGGGCTGACCGGCGGCAGCTTCGGCAAGGGCAGCACCGCCGAGCAGGCGGAAGCCAGCGCGCTAATGGAATCGATCGAGCGTTATTCCGGCATTTTCCAGGGCGACGAGATCAGGGTGACGCGCCGCTTCACCGACTTCGCACCCGGCGACGCCATCCTGCCCAATGATGTGCTGCTGTTCAGCGAAGCGCAACGCCGCCGGGACCATGAAAATGCGCTCGACGATTCCGGTGAATCGCATGGTGCGCCGGCGCCGTTCGATCCGTCGGCCCCGATCGAATGGTCGCCGGTCTGGTCGCTGCGCGACGGGCGGTTCAGATATCTGCCGACCAGCCTGGTGTATTTCTTCTATGCCGGACCTGCCGCTTTCCAGGCAGACTCCAATGGCTGCGCCGCCGGCAACACACTCGAGGAGGCCATCGTCCAGGGCTTTCTCGAACTGGTGGAGCGGGATGCCTATGCGATCTGGTGGTACAACAGGTCACAGCGGGCGGAAGTCGATCTCAGCCATTTCAATGATTCCTATGTCCGCGATCTGCACAGCCAGCTTGCGGCTTTCGGACGCAAGCTGTGGGTGCTCGACGTCACCAATGACCTCGGCGTGCCGACCTATGTGGCGATCCTGCACTGGATGCAGAATGGTCGGGAAAATATCGAGTTCGGCTCCGGCGCGCATTTCGACAAGCGCATCGCCCTGCTGCGGACCCTGACGGAATTGAACCAGTTCCTGTCGATCGGCCTGATGGGCGGCGGCTCCGGCGAGAAGCCAAGCCTCGACGGTGTCACCCCGCTGCGGCTCGAGGATCATCCCTTCTTGTTTCCGCGTGGCGTGGCGCCGAATACGGACGCCGCGATTGCCTCTCCCGACAATACCCGCGACCAGGTACTGGCTTGTGTCGACATCGCGCGGTGCGCCGGCCTTGATTTCCTCGTGCTCGACCAGACGCGGCCCGACGTCGAGGTGCCGGTAGTGCGGGTGATCGTGCCCGGACTGCGACATTTCTATCGCCGTTTCGGACCGGGCCGGTTGTACGATGTGCCGGTCAAGCTTGGCCTGCGTGACGGTCCGCTGCCCGAAGACGAGCTGACGTCGTTCCCGCCCCACAGCTAGAGGAACCGACCCGGTGCGCGCTCCCCGAAAAAAGACAGGGCGGCGGGCCCCGGCCCCCCTGCTTGCCGCGCGGCTGACCGGTCATGCCGCCCTCGAGACACAACCGGATGGAAGCCTTGGCGCCAGCGTCGACGGCTATTCGGTCAGCCTCGGAAAGTACAGCGGCGCGACCCTCCAGAGCGCGCAGGAGCTGTGCTCTGTTGGCGTGCCACTCGATCGGCTGACCTCCGCAGGCAGCGATGCGGATCAGGAATTGGGGCTGCTGATACGGCGGCTGGCACGGCGCGGCCTGGTCGAATACGGGCTGGCGCATCCAGGCATGGCCGGCGATGAGATCGTGATCGAACCGCAGCTGCCCGATTACTGGCCGCAGATGCCGGTGCTCGCCGGCACCGACGTGGTGGTGCTGTCGCGTTTCGCCTATCTGCGGAGACGCGGCAACGGGATCGTGCTGGAGTTGCCGCGCGCGGCAGCGCTGTTTCGGCTCGGTAATCCCGCGCTTGCCGAGACTCTCGCCCGGCTTGCCGCCCCGCACAGCATCGACGCATTGCGTGGCCAGGACGGCTTTCCCGGGCTCGAATGTCTCGCGCTGCTGCTGGATTGCCGGATCCTGTTGCGGATCGGTGCCGCCGACGGCGAGGGCCTGCGTCCCCATGAAGGCGACGACCACCTCGTGCTCTGGGATTTTCATGACCTGCTGTTTCACACCCGCAGCACCGAGGGTCGGCACGCCAACCCGATCGGGGGCGTCTATCCCTATGCCGGCGCGATGCCGCCGCCGCCCGCGACACGATCGCACTGGCCGGGCAAGAAAATCGACCTGAACGAGGCGACGGCTGGATTGCCGGCAGCTCCGCCGATCGCCAGGCTGTTGCGGGCGCGGCAGTCGACCCGCGAGTTCGATGCGCGGCTGCCGATCACGCTGACCGAGCTGGCGCGGTTTCTCGACTGTACCGTGCGGATTCAGTCCAAATGGGAGAGCCGGCTCGACCTCGACGACAGCGGTCCCCTGGTCGGCTATACCACGCGGCCCTATCCGTCCGGCGGCAGCAGCTATGAGCTCGAACTCTATCTGACGGTCGCCGATTGCGAAGGACTTTCCCCCGGCTTCTATCATTACGATGCCGACCGGCATGCGCTGGTGCCGATCGAAGCCCGCGCGAAGGAGCTGGAGGCGATGCTGACTGCGGCTGCGTTCGCCATGGACGCGCCGGAACCGCCGCAGGTCCTGCTGACCATCGCGGCCCGCTTCGACCGGGTGTCGTGGAAATACAGCTCGATCGCCTATTCGCTTATCCTGAAGGATGTCGGCGTGCTGATCCAGACGCTCTATCTCGCCGCGACCGACATGGGACTCGGCGGCTGCGCGATCGGAACCAACGATATCGAGCTGTTCGCCCGGATGACGGGAATCGAATTTCACGTCGAGGGACCGGTCGGTCAGTTTGCATTGGGGCGTGCCGCGCGGGATGGCGCGCCGGGTCCCGACCATGGATGAGCCCGAGCACGAACAGGGCGGCAGCCGGCTGCCCGCCATCGCGGGGCTCGTCGTCGCGGCAGTCCTGCTGGCGGCCGGCCTGTGGCTGGCGCACGAGCTCACCGCGGCCGGCAAGCTTCAGGACTGCGTGATGTCGGGCCGCACCAACTGCGACGTCATCGAACCTGCGCGATAGGCGGCGCCTTGCCGTGATGGCCCGCTTGGCCATCATCGAGCGATCTTAGTTGCAGGGGTGGCGTTGACCGTCCTGCCCGCGATAGCTGGCGGTCGATTGGCCGCAAAAGCGATCGAACCCGTCATAGATGCCATAGGGCTGACCGTTGACGGGATAGACCACCCGGTCGGGCGGAACGTTGGTGCCGGGGTAGAAATCCGGCGGGCCGAAATTGTGAAGGTAGATGTTGTCGTCGCCGCGGGCGTGATGGTGACGGTGGTGATGCCGGGCATACATGTCGGCCGCAAAGGCGGGCGCGGAGACGCCAAGTGCCAGGATTGCCGTCGCCAGAAGCCTGAATTTCATTGTCATCCCCATGTCTCGCCAGCCCTCACCGATTTGGACAGCGACCAGTCTAGCCCAGCCGATGTGCCTGCGATAGCGCGTTTTCCGACGGCATCATGCGCTAACCGGGAATTAATCTGATCGGCTCATACTCTACCTTGTTTTATTGGGTGTCGCGTAAAGGAGCCGTCGCGAGGACGATCCAGCGACGGCTTCTTTTTGTTCACTCATTGGAGTCATGGACGTGACCAACGCATCGGAAACGCAGAGCCAGACCGAACAACCCGCACCCGCGACACCGAGCAAGCCACCCCGACGCAAATCGGTGCTGGCGTTGTCGGTGTTTGCGCTCGGGCTCAATGCGGCTGCGGCCGCCTACACCTTGTCGCCTTCCGAATTCACGCTGCCGGATGTCAGCCGCCTGGCTGAACTGCTTCCAAGCCCGACGGTATCCGCGCCAGCTCCGGATCCGGTGGTGACGGCGCTGAACGACATCCAGTCGGCCCAGCTACAGCACCTTGCTTCGCTGCAGGAGAACAGCTCCTCCTTGCAGCAGACCACGGCACTGCTCCAGCAAGATTCCACGACGCTTGCCTCGCTGAGACAGAGCGTCACCGACGAACACGTCGACGTGAAGCGGATATCCGCGCAGATCTCGGACGAACATGTCGACGTGAAGAAGATTTCCGGTCAGATATCGACGCTCATCGCCAAGGTCGACTCGCTGCAGAATGCGATTGCGCCGGAAGTCACTTCCTCCATCTCGAAAGGCCACGCGCGTAACCGGCTGAGCGGGATGGCGCGCAAGAGGACGGCTCGGCACCCTCAGTCGCTGGGCCCGATGTCGGTGGGAGGGGCTCCCCTCACTTTCCCCGCCGTCAAGCCAGCTACTCCGGGCTGAGGGCGAGTCGGTTCACAACAGGCCACGGTGTTGCATTGGTCACGCGTATCGCGGCTCGGCTAAATCGCCGAGCCGGATCCCGACCCCACTCACCTCGAGAAAGTGACGCTCAGTCAAGCTTGGCTGGCGAGGAGCCCGGCCGGGTCGCGTCTAGCAGAAACATCACCAGCTGATCCAGATCGGCGGTTCCGCTGCTCGACACTTCCATGGGCATGTCGGGGCCATGGCCGACCATAGCCTGTCCAGCGTCAGCGTGATTCACGCCGTGAGGCGTTCTCTGGGTGACCTGACCCGCCAGCACATAGAATGACTCGGAGCCGGGGTGCGAATGCACGGCCGTCCTGGAGCCTGGCGCACCGCTGGCGTGATTGATCCTCAGCAGATATTCGGGCGCTGCGAACACCGGCACCGGGCCAAGCTCGGCGACCTCAATCCCGCCGGGCGTCGAACCCCCTTTCGGTGCCAGCGTGAACAGCCAGACCTTGCCTGAGACGGCTGCGGCCAAGGACGTTGGGCTGACCGCCGCTGCCTTTTGCGCCTGATCGAGTGCCGGAAAATTCTCGATCCGCCAATAAAGCGGTCCGGTTGGGAGCGCGGCGATCTTCTTCTCGACCACCGCGCTGACCTTGAACTCTCCCGGCTCGGCGGCCCGCGTGGACGGCGGCCAGAGTGCCATTGCGAGCAAAGCAATGACACAGCCTGCGAAACCAACGCGCCCTGTCGTTCGATCATCCATGACGCCCATCCCGGATGCTATCGCGGCCTAGGTTATCATCGTGCGACGCAGTGGACATCACGGAGTACACTGGTCTCGAGCTCCAGATCCTCCAGCCGGTGCCTGACCACATCTCCGATGCTGACGATGCCGGCCAGCTTGCCGCCCCGTATCACCGGCATATGACGTACGCGATGATGGGTCATCAGGTTCATCACGCGGTTGACGCTCTCATCCGGAGATACGGTGAGCACACCATTCTGCATGATCTCCTTCACCGTCATGGACCCGGTCGTTTCGCCATGGCGCGACAAGGCGCGCACGATTTCCCGCTCGGAAATGAGACCAAGAACCTTGTCCCCTCCCGTCACCACCAGAGCGCCGACATTCTTGGCGCGGAGCCAGTCTGTGGCCCTCTTGACGCTGGCTTCCGGAGCTATGGTCGTGACGTCCGAGCCCTTCCGCCTCAGAATGCTTTCAATGGTCATCGTATTCTCCTTTCGTGCGACGTGTCTGCCTATCTCATCGAGCCCCCATCAATCCGTTTCCCGCTGCGAGGATCCCTTTCATATTGGACGCTGCACGGCGACCGTACAGCCAACGAGTTTACACAGCCGGCCGATTTCATGATGGCGCTAGGCGGACCCGGCCAAGAAAAAAGCCGCCCGAAGGCGGCTTCATCTTTTCATGAGAGCAGGCTTCCCGGCCTACCTGTGCCGATGGTGGCCGCCCGGCGCCATGCCATAGGAACGGTATCCGCCATGGCGGTAGGCTGCGCGGTGATACCCTGCGTGGCGATATCCGACCCTGGTGTGGTAGACACCGCCTCGATAGCCGTAGTGCCGATGCGCCCAGCGCCGCTGGCCGTATCCCCAGCCCGGCCCGACATAACCAACATTATAGGCCGGCGCATAACCGTAATCGCCATAATCATAGGTGACGGGATAACCGTAGCCATAGCCATAGCCGCCGTCATAACCGTAGGGATAGTCGTAACCGTACGGGGAAGCCAGCGCGGCGCCGATCAGAGCCCCCGTCGCCAGGCCAAACCCCACGCCACCCCAGCCTCCGCCGCCCCAGCCCCCGCCGCCATGGCCCCAGCCCCCGTGACCCCAGCCACCATGCATCCCGAACCCGCGCGCCTCGGCAGCATTGGGAACGTTTGCGGCCAGCAAGGCGGCCACGGCTAAAGTCGCGATACGCAGCTTCATGATACTCTCCATTGCCAAAATTCGTCGTGAAACATCCAACGCGGTCGGTCCGGCCGCAGTTCCAGGCACCGAGCCTGGCCATCTGCGAACCATACCATATGCGTTCGGGATGGACCGTCAGCTTTATGGACTACGATCCGGGTGCCTCGATGACGCATGCCGGCGCCACCGCAAATCGGTGGGCCAGAGGTGTTACCGAGCTCGTCGGTATGAACCGAAACCCGTGTGTCCGGAACGGACCCTGATGCGTTGGTCGGGGCAGCTGGATTCGAACCAACGACCTGCAGTACCCAAAACTGCCGCGCTACCAGGCTGCGCTATACCCCGATCCGCTGGAGGTCCCTGTCGATACACGCTTGGCCACCCGCCAGCAAGGCACCGCGGGAGGAGGCTCTCAATGGCCGTTGAAGAGCGGATGTGCCACGCGGTCGCCGGCCTTGATGCCGTATCTCTGCGCGGTGCCGGCAATCACCTCGAGCACCCCCTTGGCCAGTCCCTGGGAGGGAATGATCCGGGTCGATAGCGGCACGGTGTTTTCGGCGATCCGCAGGATGCGCCCGTCGGCGCGGATGAAGATCATGTCGAGCGAGATGTAGGTGTTCTTCATCCACATCGACACTTCCTGCTCCGGCGAGAAGTCGAACAGCATGCCCTTCCCGTCCGCCAGCTCCTTGCGATACATCAGGCCCGTGGTCTTCTCCTCCTCGGTGGTGGCCATTTCCACCGCGAATACATGCACGCCGGACTTGGTGACGATCTCCAGCGGCTGAATGGTCGCGGCCCGTGCGACCCCGCCGAGCCAGGCGAAACACACCAGCAGGACCAGGGCCGCGGTGCAAAACCGCATCCGCACAACCAATCGATCAGGATTCATGGACTCACGCTCATTGATGCCGTGACGGGTTGCGGTCGACCCTAGCCCGACGATGATGGCAAATGCCAGCCCTCAAGGGCCGACCGGCGCGGCGCCGAAGTACCGTCAACCTAACAGTTTGGTGATTTCGCCAGATGCCCTAATGGGACGACAGCCCTGGTGCCCCGGACTCCGGCTGGATTTCCGCAGCCATCATCCCCTTGGAACCCGGCCCGTAGCGGACCAGGACGTACTGGCCGGGACGCAGCTCGGTCATGCCATAGCGACGCAGGGTTTCCATGTGGACGAAGATGTCCGGCGTCCCCTCCCCACAGGTCAGGAAGCCGAACCCGCGCAGCCGGTTGAACCATTTCACCTGCGCCCGTTCCAGACCGCTGGTCGGCGTGACGCTGACATGGGTCCGTGGCGGCAGCATCTGCGCCGGATGGGTCGCCGTCGACTCGTCCATCGAAAGAATTCGGAAGGCTTGGTATCCCTTGGCCCGCTGCACGCATTCGCAGACCAGGCGCGCGCCTTCATAGGCGGTCTGATAGCCGTCGCGGCGCAGCACCGTGACATGCAGCAATACGTCGGGCCAGCCATTATCGGGCACGATGAAACCATAGCCCTTTGACGCGTCGAACCATTTAATGACGCCGGTGATTTCGACCAGATTGGCCGCAGACTCGCCGAGACCGTTCAATGCATCCATCGCGGGATCACGTCCGGCCGAGCCGGAAAAATCGCCCGCTCTCAGCCTGTCCTGGCCAGAACGGTTCGGCCCCGCCGCGCCCAACGGCGGACCCCCGAACTTCTTGGACTCAAACCCGTCCGACCCCATGACCCCGGACTCCAACCTTATTGACGCTCGTCATTGTTGTGACGAGCCAGCACAAGCGCCCCGTCCACGACAAATTCACAATCACGCCACGCGAATCTCACGAATCAAAAGATAACACTCCAGCCTGCCGCGCATAGAAAAAAAACGAATCCGTCGAAAGCTATGAACAGCCTTGCGCGGCGGCGAATCAACTCCGCATCAATTGCCGACGAAGGGCCCCAGCGTCTCGCCGATGTCGTGACGGATTACCAGGTCGGCCATCTCGTCCTGCTCAGTCGCCTCATTGTTGATGATAACGAGCCTCGCGCCGTTGTTTTTCGCCATCAGGGGGAACCCCGCGGCCGGCCAGACCACCAGTGAGGAGCCGATCGCCAGGAAAAGATCGCACTGCTGGGCGAGTTCGGCGGCCCGGCGCATCGCGTCCTCCGGCATCGCCTGCCCAAACGAGATGGTAGCGGTCTTGATGGGCTCATCACAGGCCGTGCAGTCCGGCGCTGCGCCTGTCGCATCGAAACGCTGTTTCACCGAGGCAAGTTCGTAGGACATTCCGCAGCCGATGCAGCGGGCGTAGGTGGTGTTGCCATGCAATTCGACGACATCTTCTGCCGCAAAACCTGACGCCTGATGCAGATTGTCAATGTTCTGGGTGACAATCGCCGGAATTTTGCCGGCGCGGTACAGCGAGGCAAGCGCACGGTGCCCACGGCCCGGCCGCGCCGCAGCGAAGGTCGGTTCCATGGCGAAACGCCGATGCCATGACTCTTCGCGCGCTGCCGCGCTCGCCACGAATTCGTCGAATGGAATCGGACGGTTGCGAGTTCAAAGGCCGCCCGGCGAGCGGAAATCCGGAATTCCGCATTCGGTCGATATGCCCGCACCGGTGAAGGGCACGATGACGCTCGCCGCGGCAATCATATCGCCGAGCTGTTCTATGCCGGTGCGAAGATCCGATACAATCACGGAAGGACAATCTGCAGGGTCGCCGACTATAGCACGACCCGAGGGATTGCCACCTCGGCTTTGCCGATCATGATCCCGCCGAGACCGGCGACCTCGTCACGCCGCCGCGGCAACCGCTTCCGTCTTCTCGCCACTCGGTGTGGCTTCGGTTGTCTCGACCTTCTTCTCGATCTTCTTGCCGATCTTCGCTGCCGGCCCGATGGCCGAAGATTTTCGCACCACCTTGCCGTATTGCGACAACCTCTCCAGTTCCGCCTCCAGCTCGACTTGCCTCGCAGCGACCTTCTCGAGCAGTTTTTCCGTGACGTCCTCACGCAACGCGGCGAGCTGTTCGATGTTGAGTGAATCCAGATCGATCTTTGCCATGCAGACCTCCCCTTTTTCTCTTGGCTAATGGCAACGCGCGCACGTCACAAGCATGTTGCAAACCTTATCCACCGCGCAGCGGTCACTCTGCCGGCGTCACCGCATTCGCGCCGCATTCGGGATTCCCAATCGAGCGAAACGAATCAGGATCGGGAAGGATCAAACCGGATGGCCACGACACAGCAGGAAGAAAATCTTGCGCGCGAGCGCAACGAGATCGCCGCTCGGGTCGCGACCTTCAAGGCGACCCAGGAGAAGTTCGAACGCGAGCGCGAGCAGTATTTTGCCACTACGCTGGCGAATGCGCGCAGCAACACCCCCCGCAGATTCCCGCTGACCCGAATCTAGCTATCCCGTCCCCCGCGGTGCCCCGCGCAAAAAAAAGCCCGGAGCCGTCAAGCTCCGGGCCTTTCCAGGGGCCGTGGCGTCAGTAGTGGCGCCAATGGCGGTGATAGTATCGATGCGGGTAGTAGCCGGGAGAATAGGCATAGGAGCCATAGGCGGGCGCGTAGTAGCGCGGGCCATAACCGTAGTAGCCGTATCCCGGTCCGTAGTAATTCGACCCATAGGCGCCTGCCGCGCCCGCTGCCAGCGCACCGGCGGCGAGACCGAAAGCGATGCCCGGGCCGATCCCGCGTGCCTGCGCCGGCGCCGCCACGCAGGCGGTGCCCACCGTGGCGACCGTCGCCAGGATTGCCAGTGTCTTGATCATGCGTATCTCCTGTTGAAGCTGCAGGGATAACGCAGACGGTTTTCGATGGTTGCCGGAACTCCGCCCGCCGGAGCAGGATTTGTAGGTTAACGCGCGGACACCAAACGACTTTCTCCTGCAGCCTCGCTATCCGGCCGCTTAGAAGAAACGGGGCGCTACACTACTTCGGCGGCTGCAGCCCGGGGCTATTGGCCCACCGATCGAGTTCTTCGATTACCCGTTCATGGCTCGGGCGTTTCGGCGGCTTGGGCTCCTTCGGGCTTCGCGACGGCTTGGGTTGCTTGTCCATGGGTGCCTCCGTGAGTCCTGAAGCTACGCCATGGAAAATGAAGCCGCAATGAACAAGCCGTTGAACTTACGATTGTTTCTACTCATTTGACGAAATGTGCGCCGATCAAGGAACCGACGCCACCCCCGATGAGTTAGGTGTTTACTCAACTGGCTAACTTTGGGCAGACGACAATGAATGACACGCGTGGTGAACGGCTTCAGATCATGCTCTCCCCCGATGAGTTGGCGCGGCTCGATGATTTTCGTTTTCAGCACCGGATGCCGACACGGGCCGCGGCGGTCCGCGAATTGCTGCGGCTCGGCCTTGGCGTCGAGGCCGCCGATGGCGATGGCCGCAAGTCCAGCGGCTACGGGGTCATCGGCCGCGAGGCCAACGGCCATGGCGAAGGCGATAGCGAAGGTGCCTGATATTAGATTTGCGGAGGAACCGAGCGCGCAGCTGTGCATTGAGTAACTGGCGTTACCCACTCCATCGAGGCAGACTTGATTAGCAGGCTGATCAAACGATGGCGCCAGCAGGACGAACCGCTCCCGTCGGTGACGCGAGAGGACAATTCCAGCATGGCGCATCTGGTCCGGTTGTTGCAGGAGCACCGGGACTATGGCGGCGAGCAGCTGAATTCGTCGCACGACGGATCGCGCAGATAGCCGAGGCCGAGCCGTCGGAACGATTGGAATTCTGAGAACTTGGTGCGCCATGCAATGGATCGAGGCCATCGTCAATCTGTCCGCCTTTGCCGGCTTCATCGGCCTCGCCACCCATTGGCCCGACACCCATCGGTCCGACTAGGACGCTCCGTCCGCCCGACCGGCAACTGGCCGTGCCTGGCTGACATGGTATGTTGCGGCTGAGAATGGATGCGGGTTTTGTCCCGGATACCCGTCACACTTGCATGGCATCATCCGCTCTCCGAAGTGGCGGCACGTTCGATGAAAAACGGGCTATATTCGGTTCACGTCTTCATGCTTGACGGCGTCCGGGGGCGTGACAGCGGCATACTGATCCTCCGGGATGGGACGATAATCGGTGGCGGCCCATATTTCTGGTCGTGCGGCTCCTATGTTGTTGGCGAGGTCACCTGGAACGGCCAGGGCACCTGGAAGGGCCAGCTTCGCACCAACCAGCACACGCCTCTCGCGGACCCGTTCGCACGGCCGCTGTTGGGCGGGCGGGAAGTCACCAGCGGCTTCTCGGGGACTTTCGCCGATGGCCGGGCCGAGGTCTTCGGAACCACCCTCGCCGGCGCCCGAAGCCTGAGCTTCCGCGCTACCTTGAAGAAACTGGTCGAGTGCTGATGCGACGTTCACCCCGACGTGTGTGCCGGCCCCTGCCCCTGAATATGGTTTGCTGCTAATCAAATCCGGCCCGTCAGATCCTTTCGAATTTACAGATAGCTTCAGGGAGCCCGAAACCATGCGTTATCTTCACACCATGCTGCGCGTGCGCAATCTCGATGCCGCGCTGAAATTCTACCAGGACGCGCTCGGATTGAAGGAGGTCCGGCGCGTCGACAACGACAAGGCGAAATTCACCCTGGTATTCCTGTGCGCCGCCGATGATGAAGCGCTGCTCAAACAATCCAAGGGACGCGGCGCGCCACTGGTCGAGCTCACCTACAATTGGGAAGAGGAAAAGTATGGCGAGGACCGCTATTTCGGCCATCTCGCCTATGAGGTCGACGACATCTACGCGACCTGCGAGCGGCTGATGAAGCTCGGCATCACCATCAACCGTCCGCCGCGAGACGGCCAGATGGCCTTCGTCCGCTCGCCCGATCTGCATTCGATCGAGCTGTTGCAGAAGGGTGATGCGAAGCCGCCCGCGGAGCCGTGGACATCGATGCCGAACACCGGGCATTGGTAAGGCCCGTCCGCAGCATTGCTGCGAAAAATCCGATCGCCGCCGTCTCTGAGTGGAACCTGACACCGACCGCCGCGTTCTCTGTCCATGAGGATTGAGAGGAGGCGAATATGGGAAAAGGAATTCTGCTCTGGCTGATCGGCGTGCCGATTCCGGTGATCATCCTGTTGTGGTTGTTCTTCGGTCGCTGACCGTCACGACCCCAACATGCGAGCGTGAAGTCAGGCTCCGTCGCGGTTCGGCGGGGCCCGATTTTTTTCTCCGAACGAGATGACGCCTTTTCCCTGATCTTCGGCTATGACTCCTCCGTCGCAACGGGCATGGGGAGACTTCGCGGTGGCGGATGGCGATGGACAAATCATCATCTGGGGCCGAGCCAATTCGGTCAATGTCCAGAAAGTCCTGTGGTGCCTGAGCGAGTTCGATCTCGCCTGCACGCGCATCGATGCGGGGATGGCGTTCGGGCGCAACACTGAGCCGGACTATCTCGCCATGAATCCCAACGGCCGCATTCCGACCCTGCGGGACGGGAATTTCGTGCTCTGGGAGTCGAATTCGATCATGCGCTATCTGGCGCTTGCCTATCGTCCGCGCTCGACGCTCTACCCGGCGGCGCCGTGGCGTCGCGCCTCCGTCGACAGGTGGCTGGACTGGACCCTTTCGACCCTGCAGCCGGTCGATCGTCCGGTATTCTGGGCACTGGTGCGGACGCCGGTCGAACAGCGGGACATGGCCGCCATTCAGCGCGATGTCGATGTCGAAGCCGAGCAATGGCGAATCGTCGATCGGCAATTGGCCGACAGTCGCTTCATCGAAGGCGACGATTTCACCCTGGCCGATATTGCGCTCGGCGCTTACGCGCGGCGCTGGTTAGGCGTAGAGGGCGTCCACAAGCCGCCTCTGGCGCAACTCGATCGCTGGTTCGCGGCGTTGACCGATCGTCCGGGGTTTGCGCAATTCATCGCGCCGCCGCTGACATAGCGCCTTACAAGTAGTGCGGCTCAACGTGACGCTCCCGCTCCGATCTGCACGCTGCCGCCAAGTTTGACGCACGTGCCAGTGCCCTGCACCTTCACGAACCCCGGACCGAAGGCTGCGCAAGCATCGCCGGAGCCGGCACCGCGTTTCAAGGGTAGCGACTGTTCCCGGTTCGGAGCGGGATCGAGCTTCAGCCGGCCGGGCTGTTCGGCCGCCGCGATCGAGGCCGGCAGTGCTACGGCCATTGCCGCAATCAGGATGGTTCGCATCGCGCCTTTTATCGCGGCAAGGGCGGCTTTGCTAGCGAACGAATTTGACGCCGAACGACTTGCCGCGGTGCCAGACCACTTCGCAGTTGCGCCCGGTGCGGGCGTCGCGCGCGAATGCCAGGCGGAGCCGGCCGGACAAAACGCTGGAATCCTCCAGCGTGATCTTGGCCCCTGAGTTGGAGATATCTTGTACCACGCACGGTCGGGCTGCAAAGCCCCCGTCGAGGGTAACCCAGGCTGGTTGACGCAATGACTTGCGCGGTTCCCGTTTCTTGTTCGCTAGGGCCATGGCATGTCCTCCCCGGAGGCCAGTTCCTATCCCACCCGGCTTTAGAAACCGTTGAGACCTCGGGCGAAACAGTACCGGTCAAGAGGCATTCTTGAGCCACCAAGGCGTGGACCGGTGGCTTGCCCAGCAGGCCAAACGCCACTATACGTTCGCCGGCCGCCGCCTGGTTCGATGCGCTGATCGAGGTCGGGCATGGCACCATCGCAAGCCTCAGGACGCGCCTTGTCCGGGCCGGCATGATTGTGCGACACGGCAATGCCGCGACCCCGACGGGCCGTGACAAGGCCGGCAGTTTCGCTCCCTTCGTCTATCGGTTAGGACGCCACCCTTTCACGGTGGAGAGAGCGGTTCGATTCCGCTAGGGAGCGCCAGCCGCCGAAACCGCCATCGATTTCTTCGGCATCTTGCGCTTTTGGCGCAATGGACGTTTGGCGGTTTGCCACCCTGTGAGCGATCGTTCCTTCCACGGGTTTGGTACGTTGCCTAGGTCGCTGGCCCATGACGCTTGGCCGGGCCAAGGGCAAGGAGCGCCAAAGGTGCCAATGGCCCCACCAGGAAGGCTACCCAGAACCAAGCTGGGGGTGATCGATCGCGAACGCGAGCCATGCGGTCCGCATGCACTATCGAGGCCAAGGATGCGATGACAAGTACCCACGTCCACATTGGACGATCTCCCGGTGCCGCAGTCGACCATAACATGAAACCAGCGCGCCGAGCACCGTCTCCGCAAGAAGTGAAGTGGCGTCAGTTCTACAGTGGGTCTTGACGACTGCTTTCCATTGGATGAGCTGGAAATCTAGCTGATCAGTGCGCCCCATTTGACGTATGTGGTCTGGCCGGACATCATAGGAGTTAACTTACAATTTCGTTTGCCTCTGCCCGCGGACGAATTTGGCGGGGATGAGGGCTGCTATGGCAGCGGTCGTATTTGTCTGGAACGACAATCTGCTGGGTGGTCAACCCGGACACGCATCGCTGTCCATAGAAGGCGGGGTTTACGTCAGTTACTATCCTGACCCAAAGGCCACAAAGATGGAGATTGTGCTCAAGGGCGCGCCGTCCGCGAGCAACTATTCGAAGCGGGTTGCAGGCTCAGCGCAGGCCATCGTGTTTTCCGCCACGATGGCGATGGATACCCACAATTTCAGGAGAATGCCGAGCTTTGCTTCCAAGCCTATATTGGGCCTCGACGAGGAGAGGATGACGCAGTGGTGGCTGACAAACCGAACCAATCGATACTCGCTTTTGCGAAATAGCTGCGCGGATATGGTCGTGCGAACCCTTGATATTGGTGGGGCCGCAAGCAGAAGCATGGTGGCGAAGGGCATCATGCTCGCCGCCAAATTCAACTATGTGCTTCCACGCGACTGCATTTACTTGGCGAAGTCGATCGGCGGTTAGCCATTGTAAATTTTCCGTCGGCAGTCCATCCGGGCCGAACCCGCCGAACGCGAGCGCGGTCAACTGCTAGCAAAGCTTTGTCCTGTCCGCAATGACCGACCGCTGCATGTCTTGGCGGGAGAGAGCGGCGATCAGGTCGACTCGCGCTGATGCGGCGGCGGATCCCGGCTTTCGATCGTATCGCGGTTGTTCTCCTTCTCCGCGTCGTCCTTGAGGACATCGGCCGTTTTTCCGGACATGTTGCCCGGGTTGTAATGGTGCTTGCCTGGCTGCTTCTCGCCCGGCTGCTTTTCGTTCGGATCCTTGTTGTTCGCCATCGGACGCTCCTTGTCGGAAGTGAACGGCGTCGACCTGGGATAAGTTCCCTCGCCTTCCCGTGACCCTTCGCGATGTTGATCCGGACGGTGCGCAAGCTCGCGATTGGCCATTGCGGAATTTGGAACCTTGTTGCGTGGCTGACATTGGCCTCTTTCGAACAAGCCATAAACACAAGAGGATGCTTCCCATGAAAATTAGAACCATTGCACTGGCAGCCGTCTTTGCCCTCGGCTCGACCTTGGCGGTCGCTCAGGGTGCGGGCGGCGGTGGCGGCGGAGGTGCGGGCGGCGGCGGTGCCGGTGCGGGCGCCGGCGGTGCGGGCGCTGGAGCCGGCGGCGGCGGCGGTCCTGCAACGGCGAGTGGCCAAGGCGCGTCGTCGATGCACTCCGGCTCGATGCATTCAGGGATGACAGGCAAGACGCATCGCAAGCATCGCAAGATGTGAATGATAGGGTTCATCCGCTTGTCGGATGAACCCTTCTTCCTTCGACGATCCGGCGCAAGGCCCGACGTCGCTGCAACAACGGACCGCGCCCTTCGTCAATTGCTCGACACGTTGGCGGCCACCCGCGCTGATCGAAACACAGCCGCTTCGTCGCCGCCATGAGTGACGTCGCGGTCGGCGCCCACTTCTTGTCGATCACAGAGCAAAACCCCGTAGCAACCGGTTGCGCTGGTCGCACTGCCGCGGCCCAAGCTTGATACGTCGTAGTCAACCGTGGTAGCAACCGGGCGCGGCCTATGGTGGATGCGGTGACGGCCTTTCAGGCGCCATTGCTGGTTTCGCTGGAGATCGAAGCTGCGTTCGCTGGCCGTGTCGTCCTCGGTTTTACCCATCGGCCGTGCGAGATCCTCGATGAGCGGTTTCGTGATGTGCGGACGAGGCGAGCGAAGATGAAGCGACAATGAAATACGTGGCGGGACACCGACAGTCGTGAACATCTGGCAGATCGGTTTTGTGGTTCGGGCCGGCGTCTCGGCCTTGGTGGTCGCTTTCCTGTTGGGGTACGCCGCCCATCATGACTTAGGCCTGTCCCAAGTGGCGATTCGAACCGATGCCCTGGTGGCGGCCTTGCTTCTCGCCGTGCTGGTCGTCGTCGACATACTGGGCAAGAAGCTGAGAAAGCCGAAGAGGTAGGGATGACCGGCGAGGCCATCGCAACCGGGGCGCAGGGACAAGCAGGCTCGGCCAGACATGCCGATGCGATCAACTTCGATGCGCCGGCCGTTCTGCGCAAGTGGCCATCGCTTGGCTCGCAACGTCGCCCCGAATTGTCGGCTCCCTATCTGCTGATCGATGGCACGCTCGATCAGTGCATCATCAATTTGATGGCCAGGCCGTCGCGCACGCGCCATCTTTATGAGATTTATACCTCGGCACAGTCCCCGCTGGTCAAGTCGGTGCTATCGCCAGAAGATATTACCGAACTGGTGCGGCTGCGGGATTTTCTGTGATCCGGCGGTTGGCCTTGGTGGTCGGCTGGGGGGGTAAGGCGATGGCAGGAAAGCGTGAGTAGCAGCGGCCTGGCAAGGCTTTTTGCAACCGTTGTCGTCCTGATCGGTTTGGCGGTCTGGCTGAAATCAGAGCGCAGCCGAGCCCCGCATGGCTGCCAAAACTGTCCCACCGATATCTCGGCAAGCCGCCGATAGACGCGCTTTGGTTCGGCGTCATCGTCACGTTCGGTTATCCACAGGCCCTGATGACAGCGGCAGCCTCTCCCCGTTAGATTTGGATGGGGGGAAATTTCATGAGCGATTGGAAAGCCGAGCTGGACGCCCTGGTGTCCGAGACGATGCATTTTACCCGCAGCCTGCGTTCCCGGCTGCCGGCTGCGGAGAAACCCGAGTCGATCCGGCCTTCCCCGGCGAGGTTGGAGCAGATGAAGCGGGGCATTTCGGAGCGCGAGGATATCCAGCGCCGCGTGGCGGACTTCAAGGCGCATCAGCAACGGCATACCCGGCAACGCGAGGACTTCGCAGCCGCGCAATGGCAGCGGATGCTGGCATCCCGGACAGAGCCCGTCGCCCGTTAACCGTCCGGTCTGCCGTGAAACGGTGAATCTGGGAATGCGCGGCCTTCAGCCGCGGAAACCGATCCTGGCCGTCCTCCGGTTGCCGGGGCCGTCAGGTACGAAATGCGTCCAAAGCATGGGCAATGAGGATTCCGACGCTCAGAACAATGAAAAATGCTGCAATCGCCTCGAACATGAATATTTCCCGCGCAATGGGCTCAACTAAAGGGTTGGCCGTTTGCACAGTCAAAAAGATTTCGGGTGGAAAACCAACTTCCTGCAGCAATGGTGATTCCAGGCAACAGCCGTTCATCTCGGCGGCTAAAAGAGGCGGCTTGACGTCTTGACCAAGCGGCGGCCCCGGTCAGGGCGCGCTTTGCGCCTGCTGCCGCGCCGGGTCATCCCGGTGACAATCCTCGATCTCGGCAAGCTTGGTCCAGTAGGCCGCAATGCTCATCAAGCGCTGGGCTTCGCCGGCATCCCGCTCCCTGCTGGCCTGGCGAGCGACGCGGGCCGCCCATTTCCTGAAATCGAGTACGTCTGACATTCTGCAGCCCTCAGACCTCGGCCCTCCAATAGGTCGAGAGGAATGTGCCGAAGGTTCAAAAGCTGCGGCGCACCCGCGCTGGGCCGGGCGCCACGTGGTTATTGGCCTTCCTGGGCAGATGGCGCCGGAAGCGGGGCGCCGCCGACCGAGATGGGACCGGCCGGCGCGGCCGATCTGGTCGGACGGATCGCCGGCAACCGCTTGTGCGGTGCGGTAGCGGCTGGCTGCGCCGGAGCCGCGGGCGCCGGGGTGGGCGCTGCAGCCGTCTGCATGGCATCGAACTTGGCCGCCAGCGCTGAAAGCTGATCGGACAGGCGCGCGACCTCCGCCTTCTGAGCCGCGATGGCTTGGTCCATCGACTGCAGGGACTGGGACGTTTGCTGTTGCAACGACTGGAAGTCCCTCGGCGACACCGTCTCGTCCGTACTCCTGGGCACGGCAGCAGCAACTGGGCTTGCGGCGAAAGAAGCCGGCTCTACCAGGCGGCTATAGTTCAACCAGCCAAAGGCCGATCCGGCAGCGATGACCACCAGGACCACGAGGATCAATAACACTCGTCCCGTCCTTCGCCGCCGCCGACGCCGCGGCAATGGCTTCCGTTCCTGGTAGATTTCGTAGTCAAGCTCGTCGGCCACGGGAATCCTCGGTCTGGCTTCTCAAATTGCTGCACGATGATCCAAGGGTAGGCAATATGATCTTCGGCGCAGAACAGGGATATTGCGGGGACAAGATTTTGTGTCCCACAACCCTCGCGAGCGTGCCCGCCCCTTCGAACAAGTGACCTCCTCTGCGGGCGGCACCGGCAAGCCGGCTGAAATCACCGTGGCCCGGTTTTCAGCTCCCATGAATTCTCGAGCCGGCTAAAGCCGCCGGAGTATTTCCAGCTTTTTGAGGCAGAAGGTGGCAGGCCGCGGCCACGCCGCATGCCAAGCCGATTGACTCGATTAACCGTTGATGTTTGCCTCCTAAATATTGGATTCGCGTTGAAATGGTTGGGATTTAGATTAATTCGGCATTTTGTGGCGGCTTGGTAGATTTAACGGAGCCATCACGGCCGCAATTCAGCCCCGACCGGCACCCCAGGGGGAAAAGCGATGCGGCTTTTGGTGGCTGCGCTGGTGGTTCTCGCCGTCCTCTACTACTGGGACGCCGAATATAATCACGGCATCCTGGCCGATGGCCTCGCCAGCATGGGACGGCAGATCAGACACAGCATGGCGCCCTAGAGCTGCGTGCCTTTCGACGGCATGTTTCGTCGGGCCCTCCCGATCAGCGCCGGCCCCAGCCCACCAGCGCCCAGAGTCGCTCGTGAAGATAATACCAGGCGATCTTGGTGATGATCTCCAGTCCGGCGATCGATCCCGCCACCTCGACCCGCCCTGTCATGAACCAGCTGATCGCGAACGTATCCAGCGTTCCCAGGGTTCGCCAGCTGATCGCCTTCAGGACCGATCTCGTGTGAGTCTCTGCCGCGCGAAATAAAACCACCCCGAACGCCTCCTCGCTTGCCACGGCATCGTATCACGCCGGCCCTTTGACGCCGCCGCCTGTTATGGAGCGCCTGCGCGCCACCACCGGATTGCGGTTGCACCGACGGCAGCGTACAGATCGACGCACTCCCGCCTGCAGTTCGACAGGGTCAGGCCTGTGCCGGAACGCTGTGGTCCATAACCACCAGACCGCCAGCTTCGGCAGGCCCCGAAATCTCCGGATTCATTCAGCAGGGAGGGAGGACAACGAGGTAAACGCCCGATTGGAAAGCATCTGCCGCGGTGGCCGGGGGGCTCGCCAAAGCTGGATGTAAGCCGCTCAAGCGATGGATAATGGGGGAAATGGCTTATTTGCCGTCCTGATGAACCTTCTTGAATCACTTCCAACCGTGATCGGCACGGCGGCCATCGCGCCGGCACTGCTGATCCTCTGGCTTGTCGTTGCCGCCGGCGAGCGCCCGGAGCCGCCGCTCAAGGTCTGGACCGCCTTCCTGCTTGGCGCCGCCAGCATTTCGCTCCTGGGCGTGGCGCGGGCGCCGTTTGCCCGCATTGTGGCGGCGCCGGAAAATCCCTGGGTTGCGCAAATACTGCATTCGATCTTCGGCGTCGCGGCACCCGAGGAGATCGTCAAGATCCTGGTGATCGTCGCCGTTTCGGCGCGCCGGCGGCCCTTCGTCGATCCGATGGATACCGTGATCTATGGTGCGGCGGCGGGACTGGGTTTCGCCGCCTACGAGAATCTCGCCTACCTGGTCCAGCATGTGGAGATCTGGCGTCCGCTTGCGGCGCTGCGAAGCGTGCTGACGGTACCTTTCCACGGCGCACTCGGCATCATCGCCGGCGCCTATCTTGCGATGGCGCGGTCCGGCACGGCGCTCGGCGCCCACCGGCATCATCGCGACTGGGCCCGGATCTCCAGCGGAATACTGGTGGTGTTCGCGCCGGTGGCGCTTCATGCCGCGTTCGATTTTCCGCTGCTGACGCTGCAGCAGCATCCTGATCTTGGATCGTCCCCTCGGCTGGCTCTCGGCGTGGCCAGCATCGTGATCGGGTTCAGTTCGATCGCTTTTGCGGTGCGGCTGGTGCGGCGGGTCGGTCGGCATCACGCGCCTCGCACCGACACCGCGCGCGCGCGGCTGAGCCAGTTGCGACGGATGTGGGCCCTCTTGGTGGCTGGCGGCGGCGCCGGATTTGCGGGTCTCGCCTTCGTGCTGACCTCGATCCATCACTACTGGAGGGACAATCCCGAGAGCCACGCCTCGCTGGTGCTGATTCCGGTCGGGCTGGTTTCGATTCTGACCGGAATGATCCTGCTGATCATCACCACGGCGATCTATTTCTTCGGCCGCAACCGGATGCGCGAAACGACGCCGGGCTTTTCCTCCGCGTCCGGTCCGGGCCGGGCCGAGGTCCGCGGATAGCAGTCTTCAACTATTTGGCTCCCGCGATCTGCGTGAGCTATAGTGCTGGCCGGCACAGTACCCGCATCGGGAGATACCCATGACGCTTCCACAGGACCTCACCAACCTGCAGGCCAAGATGAACGCTGCGGTGCGCACACATTGGAAGGCATTCCTGTTCGAGGGCATTCTCCTCGTCATCCTCGGGCTCGCCGCCATGATCGTACCGCCGCTGGCGAGCCTTGCCGTCACGATCTTTCTCGGCTGGATGTTCCTGATCAGCGGTGTCGCCGGACTCGCGTTGACGTTCTGGGCGAGACAAATGCCGGGCTTCTGGTGGTCGCTGATCTCGGCGGCGCTGGCGGTCGGCGCCGGCATCATCCTGCTGTCACGGCCGGTGCAGGGCACGCTGACGCTGACCATCGTGGTCGGCGCCTATTTCCTCGCCGAGGGCGTCGCGACCATCATGTATGCGCTGGAGCATCGCCGCGAACTGCTGCAGCGCTGGTCATGGATGCTGGCGGCCGGGCTGATGGATATTCTGATCGCAGCCGTCATCATTGCGGGATTGCCCGGCTCGGCGCTCTGGGCAATCGGGCTTCTGGTCGGCATCAACCTGTTGTTCGGCGGCGCCTCGATGATCGGCGTGGCGCTCGCCGCACGCAATGGCTGATCAGCAGCCGCGGCAGATGCTCTTGATCTTGCGGTCGAGCGCGGCGTCCTCGCGATTGACCGGGTCGTTGGGATCGCCGAGGCTCTTTTCCGAGGGGACCTGATCGGCGCGCGGCTGGCGGTGACCGATCGGTGCGTCGCGCGGGCCCGACATATTGGATGAGCCTTTTTGATTTCCGACACCGCCGTTCTGCGCCATCGCCACCGAACCGAACGTCAGGAAAACTATCGTCGTGATCAGCCTTCGCATCTGAGCTCTCCACCAACAGGAAACGCCCCGCCCTCCCCCGTTGAATGCCCGGTGCTCGACGTGCCGTCTGTCGATCACGGCTCCGGCGGATAGAGATGGACGTCGCCGCAGTAATCGGCGACACGATAGCGCGATTCCGAACCCGGTTCACCGTGTCGGGGAAAAGATTCTGCCCGCGACAAATAGCCCGGCCCGACCGGCGCCTTGCCATGGCCGCCGGGAATGTCCAGCACATATTCCGGCTGGCACAGCCCGGACACCCGGCCCCGCAACGCCCGCATCAATTCCTGGCCCTGCGCGAGCGTCGTTCGCAAATGAGCGGTGCCCGGCGCCAGATCGCCGTGATGCAAGTAGTAGGGCTTGATCCGGCATTCCACCAGGGTCCGCATCAGCGCCTCCAGCGCGGCCGCGTTGTCGTTGACGCCGCGCAGCAGCACCGACTGGCTCACCATGGGGATGCCTGCATCGATCAGCCCCGCGCAGGCGGACCGCGCCGACGGGGTCAGCTCCCGGGCATGGTTGGCATGCAGCGCCACCCAGACGGTCGCGCCCTTGACCCGCAAGGCGGCGATCATCGCGGCGCTGACCCGGGTGGGATCGGCGACCGGCACGCGTGTGTGGATCCGGATGATCCGGACATGCTCGATCGCCGCCAGATCCGCCATGATGGTGGTGAGCCGCCGCGGCGACAGCATCAGCGGGTCGCCGCCGGTCAGGATGACCTCCCAGATTTCGGAATGGGCGCGGATGTAGTCGAGCGCACCGGCATAGGCCGCATCCGACAGCGCGGTGGACTTGCCCGGCCCGACCATCTCGCGGCGGAAGCAGAAGCGGCAATACACCGCACAAACATGCACCAGCTTGAACAGCACCCGGTCGGGGTAGCGATGGACAATGCCAGCAACCGGCGAATGCACCTGGTCGCCGATCGGATCGGCCTGCTCGCCGGGAGCGGTGGCCAGCTCTTCGGGGCTTGGGATGAACTGCCGTGCGATCGGATCGTCGGGATCACCCCGGTCGATCAGCTCCGCCATATCGGGCGTCACGGCCACCGCATAGCGCGCGGCGACTTGCTTCAACACGGACAGCTCGGCGGCGGCCACCAGACCGTGCGCCACGAGTTCGGCCGGCTCGCGCAATGTCGCCGGCAGCTTGAGCTGCGCCCGGCTCATGCTTCACCCGCAGGCGGCGTCCACACCACCTGGTCGATCCGCGACGCGCCACTTGCCAGCATCACCAGCCGATCCAAGCCGAGGGCGACGCCGCTGGCCTGCGGCATTGCCGAGAGTGCCGCGAGGAAATCCTCATCGAGCGGATAGCGCTCGCCGTAGCGGCGCTGCTTTTCATCCATTGCCGATACAAAGCGGCGGCGTTGCTCGTCCGCATCGGTCAACTCACCGAACCCGTTGGCGAGCTCGACACCGCAGGCATAGACCTCGAAGCGTTCGGCGACCCGCGGATCGGATGATTTGGCTCGGGCCAGTGCCGCTTCAGGCGCCGGATACTCGAACAGCACGGTCATTCGCCCTTGCCCGAGGTTCGGTTCGACGTGCTCGACCAGGACCTTGCTGAAGATGTCCGACCAGGTGTCGTCGTCACGGACCCGTATCCGCTGCCCCGCCGCGGCTGCCAGCGCGGCACGGTCACCTTCCCGCTCCCCGATGGTCGCCAACAGATCGATGCCGGCAAATCGCTCAAAGGCGGATGCCACCGTCAGCAACTCCGGCTCGGCAAACGGATCGACGGTTCGGCCGCGAAACGAAAATTGCCCGATGCCTGTCGCCTGGGCTGCCTGGGCAATGACGACCACCGTGTCGGCCATCACCGCCTCGTAGGTAGCGCCCGCGCGATACCACTCCAGCATGGTGAACTCGGGAAGGTGCAGATCGCCGCGTTCGCGGTCACGAAACACGCGCGCCAGTTCAAAGATCTTCGCTTCGCCGGCGGCCAGCAGCTTCTTGCAGGCAAACTCCGGCGAGGTCCGCAGGTACCGCCGCAAGGACTGGCCGTCGGCCCCGGCAAGGTCGGCACGGGGTGCATGCAGATGGGTCTCGTTGCCGGGAGATACCTGCAGTATGGCGGTCTCGACCTCGGTAAAGCCCTGCTCTTCGAACCAGCCCCGGATGGCGCGGATGACCGCCCCCCGCGCGAGCCGGAACGGCCGCACGTCGGCGTGCCGCGCGGCTGACCACCAGGGTGAAGGCTGATGATTTCCGGCCATCGATCAGGCCCGTAAACCGCTGGCAATGGGTGGCAAAATCAGTATGTTGCTGCCCGAAACCGCTGCGCTGGCCCCGGAGCACCCATGTTCCGAGCGGTCCCGGGCCAGAAAATCAGGAAAAACAGCTTTGAGAGTCATCGCCAGTTCTATTCGCAAGGGCAACGTCATCGAGCAGGACGGAAAGCTTTACGTGGTTCTGACCGCCGAGAACATCCATCCTGGCAAGGGAACGCCCGTTAGCCAGATCGAAATGCGCCAAATCAGCGACGGGGTAAAGGTTTCCGAGCGCTACAAGACCACCGACCAGGTCGAAAAGGCGACCATCGAGGATCACAATTTCAACTTCCTCTACGGGGATGCCGACGGCTTCCACTTCATGAACGCCGACACCTACGATCAGGTCCAGGTGCCTAAGGACGTCGTCGGCTCGGCCGCGCCCTATTTGCAGGAGAACATGACCGTCAAGCTTTCGCTTCATGGCGTCGTCCCGGTCGCGATCCAGATGCCGCAGCGGGCCGTCCTGGAAGTGGTCGAGACCGAGCCGGTCACCAAAGGCCAGACCGCCTCGTCGTCCTACAAGCCAGCCATCCTTTCCAACGGCGTGCGGACGGCAGTGCCGCCGCATATTGGAACCGGCACACGGATTGTCGTGATGACCGAAGACGGTTCCTACGTCGAGCGAGCCAAGGAATAAGGCTGGTCCGCCTTCAATCGCACCGCAACTGCCCTTACACTGGCCAGATGCGATCACAGAATCCCCGGATCGGGTTGACCCGCCGCGCCTGGCTGCGATCCGGCCTCGGCGCCGGCGCCATGCTGCTGTCGCCGCTGCCCGTCGTAGCCGCCTCGCCGCCTGGCTATGAGCATTGGCGCGATGATTTCCGCGCCCGCGCGCTCGCCCGCGGTATCTCGGCGGAGACCTGGGCACGTGTCATGGGCCACACCGAGCCGGACATGACCGTTTTCCGGCAGATGCAGCAGCAGCCGGAATTCAGCGAGCAGATCTGGCAATACATCAATCGCCGGGTCTCGGACTGGCGCGTCACCGCCGGCAAGGAAGCGTTGCGAAACAACACCGCGCTGTTTGCGCGGATCGAACGCGATTTCGGCGTCGAGCGCGGTACCCTGCTTGCGCTGTGGGGCGTCGAATCCGCCTTTGGCGACCCGCTGGTGCAGCAGAACCACATGCGTCCGATATTTCCCTCACTGGCCGCGCTCGCCTGGAATGCGCCGCGCCGGCGCCCCTATTGGGAAACCGAGCTGATCAACGCATTGAAGATCGTCGATCGGGGCTGGAGCACGCCGGAAGAAATGCGGGGATCCTGGGCGGGCGCGATGGGACATACCCAGTGGATGCCGGAAGTCTGGCTCAATGTCGGAATGGACTATGACCGCGACGGCCGGATTTCGCCATTCGGCAAGCCGGACGACGCGCTTGGTTCCACCGCACGGTTTCTGGTCAACCGCGGCAAATATCACCGGGGCGAGCATTGGGGATACGAGGTCCGCTCAACCGGAAGCGCCGGCAGCGGCAAGCGCAGCTATGCGGCATGGAGCAGCGGCGGCGTCCGCCGCGCCGACGGCGAGCCGTTTCCGCAGCCCGAGGCGAGCGCGCAATTGTGGGTGCCGGTGCCGGGCGGCCCGACATTCCTGCTCGGGCCGAATTTCTATGCCGTGCGCAGCTACAATCCCTCCATGAACTATGCGCTGGCGATCTGTCATCTCGGCGACCGCATTCTCGGCGCGCCGCCGTTCCTGCAGCCGTTTCCGGGTTCGGAGCGCGCGTTGACACTGGCAGAGGTTGTGGAGATGCAGACCCGGCTGACCAAGGCCGGTTTCGACACCGGTGGCAATGACGGACGCGTCGGCAACGACACCATGAAGGCGGTCCGTGACTATCAGCTCAAGATGGGGCTGCAGCCCGCCGACGGCTATGGCGGGCTGAAGGTGCTGGCGCGATTGCGGCAGGGGCCGTAAGCCGCAACCGATCGCAATCAGGCTACCGTATCACCGCGGGGCCCGGGTCGGGTACGGCGACATCGAGCACGCGCAGCTGGACCCGTTCGCTGCCTTGCCACCGGTCGACCGCCAGTGACCCGGCCACGTGCAGCGGCTGGCCGCGATGCTGCGCCAGCGCGTTGCCGAGCGGCCGGCCGACCGAGCGAAACGCGATGCCATTGACGATGGCGCCGTCGCCGGACTTGAAACGTACCCGCAGATGGGTCTCCCCGACCTCGTCGGCATAGACAAGTTGATGCGACGGCAACGCCACCACCGGCTCGGGATTGCCGCTGCCAAAGGGGCCGGCACGATTGAGCGTCGCGACGAATTCCGGCGTCACGGCCCGCGCGCTGACGGCCCCATCGATGAGCAGCTCGTGTTCGTGCCGCGATGCGGCGACATCCCGGGCGAGCGCGCTTTCCATGAAGGCGCGGAAAGGCCCAAGCCGGTCCTTGCGCAGCGTCACCCCCGCCGCCATGGCATGTCCGCCACCCTTCATCAGCAGCCCGGCGGCAACCGCCTGGCGAACGGCCTTGCCGAGATCCACGCCCGAAATCGAGCGGCCCGAGCCGGTGCCGATGCCGCCCGGCTCGAGCGCGATCGCGAAGGCGGGCCGTGCGAATTTTTCCCGGAGCCGCGCCGCGACCAGTCCGACCACCCCGGGATGCCAGCCCTCGGACGCGGTGATGATCACGGCGGCATTGTCCTCGAACCCAAGCGAAGCCAGCGCCTCGACCTCCGCCTGCGCCTCCGCCGTCTGCTCGATGACGCGGCGCTCGGTATTGAGCCGGTCGAGTTCGGCGGCGATCCGCGCCGCTTCCGAGACGTCGCCTTCCAGCAGCAGCCGCACCCCGAGATCGGCGCGCCCGATCCGGCCGCCCGCGTTGATGCGCGGCCCGAGCAGGAAGCCGAGATGCCAGGCTTCAGGCGGCCCGCTGAGCCGCGCCACATCCATCAGCGCGGTGTGCCCGACATGATCGCGCCGACGCAGCGCGATCAGGCCCTTGGCGACGAACGCACGGTTGAGCCCGATCAGCGGGGCGACATCGGCGACAGTGCCGAGCGCGACATGGTGGAGCATGCCGAGCAGGTCCGGCTCCGGCATCTGCTCGTTCCAGAAGCCGCGGCCGCGCAGCTCCCGGTTGACTGCGACCAAGGTGACCAGCACCAGACCGACCGCCGCGAGATGGCCAAGCCCGGAGAGGTCATCGGGCCGGTTCGGATTGACCAGCGCATCGACGTCCGGCAACGCGTCACCGCATTGGTGGTGGTCGATGACCACCACCGACATCCCAAGCCGGCGGGCCTCGGCAAGCGGTTCGATGCTGGTGGTGCCGCAATCCACCGTCACCAGCAGCGTCGCACCCTTGGCCGCCAGGGCACGCACCGCCTCGCTGTTCGGGCCGTAGCCTTCGAAAATACGGTCGGGAATATGGATCAGCGGATCGAGCCCGCAATGGCGCAAATGCCACGCGAGCAGTGCCGCCGAGGTCGCGCCGTCGACATCGTAATCGCCGAAGATCGCCACCTTCTCGCCGCGGACCGCCGCCTCCGCGATGCGCTTCGCCGCGGCCTCCATGGCGGTGACGGTATGAGGATCGGGCATCAGCTTGCGAATCGTCGGATCGAGGAAGTCCTCGACCGCGTCGAGCTCGACGTCGCGTCCGGCCAGGACACGCGCCAGCATCTCCGGCAGCCCGTAGCGCTGGGTGATGGCGAGCGCCCGCGCCGCGGCCCGCGCATCCAGCCGGTCGCGCCATACCTTGCCGGTGGCCGAATGCGTGATGCCGAGAAATGCCGTCGGCAGCTCGAGGGGCAAGGCGGATGTGAAGGGCGTCATGGTGGCCGTCAGCAGATAGGCAAGGCCGCCTCCAGTTCAATGACTGGATCGGCGCGGGCCGGACTTATACCCGCCTTCCCCGGCGGATTTCGGCCTCAGCATCCCAGCCGGTCGGCGATCCCGCCGAAATCCGTGGCCACGATGTCCCAATCGCCTTCCGGCTTGAAGTCGCGTTTCTGCAGGGGGCCGTATTCGGTCGGGCGAGCGACGAATGCGGTTTTCAGTCCGAGTTTCTGCGCCGCGGCCAGATCGTGATTATGTGCGGCGACCATCATCACCTGTTCCGGTGGCAGGCAGAGCAGGCGCGCCGCCCCGAGATAGGTTTCCGGATCGGGCTTGTAGTGCTCGAACAGTTCCGCCGACATCACGAGGTCCCATGGCAGGCCGGCAAACTTCGCCATGTTGGTCAGCAGCGCCACATTGCCGTTCGACAGCGGGCTGATGATGAACTTGGTCTTGAGCCGGGTCAGGCCGGCGACGCTGTCCGGCCAGGGATGCAACCGGTGCCACCCCAGCGTGAGATGGTGCAGGTCGGCGTCGCTCAATCCGGAGATCGACAGCTGCTCGACCAGTTTTTCCAGCGACCGCCGATGCAGCCGGTCCAGGATGACATAGCCGCGTTCCGGGTGCTTCCTGACCTCGTCCATCGAGGCGGCATAGACCGCGCGCCAGCCGTCGACCAGCGCGGGCCAATCCGCCTTTATGCCGCGCTCTCCGCCCCATTTGGTGAAATCCGCAATCAGGCTGCTGCGCCAGTCCACGACGGTCCCGAACACGTCGAACACCAGCGCCCTCACTGCCGAAACATCGGACATGTCGCCTCCCCGCTCCGGCCGTCACGCCGGCATCGCAGTCTCACAACAGTTTGCGATATTGCATGAATCCGGAATCGTCGGCGACCTGGTCGTACAGGATGCGGGCCTGGGAATTGCCGGTCTGGGTCAGCCAGTGCACCCGGCTCGCGCCGGCCGCCTTCGCCTTGTCGTAGACTGCCTCGATCAACGCCCGTCCCACACCACGACCGCGCGCGCTCTCGCTGACGAACAGATCCTGCAGGTAGCAGTAATTGCCGGGCGTCCAGGTCGAGCGGTGAAAAAGATACTGCACGATCCCGGTGAGCTTGCCGTCGACATAGGCGCCGAGCAGGAACATCGGCTCGCCGGGATCATGGAAACGCTGCCAGGCGATGTCGCTGGCGCCGGCGGCGAGCGTTGCCCGGTAGAAGGCGAGATAGCCGTTCCATAGCGGTTCCCAGGCGGCACGCTCATCGGCGCCGACCGGCCGGATGACAATGCTGTCAGCCATCGCCGCGGCCTCTCAATCGAGGTGGAATTTTTCCAGTTGCCGGTGCTCGGCCTTGATGTAGCGCACGGTGCCGGTGACCGAACGCATCACCACGGTCTCGGTTTCGATCACATCCTTGCGAAACTTGACGCCGGACAGCAGCGAGCCGGTGGTGACGCCGGTGGCGGCGAACAGGCAGTCGCCGCGGGCCATGTCCTCGATACCGTAGATCATGCGCGGATCGCTCACGCCCATCTTGTGGGCACGCTCGCGCTTCTCCTCGGTATCGAGAATCAGCCGGCATTGCATCTGACCGCCGATGCAGCGCAGCGCCACCGCTGCAAGCACGCCTTCGGGCGCCCCGCCGACGCCGATATACATGTCGACCCCGGTATTGTCGGGATCGGCGCAATGGATGACGCCGGCGACATCGCCGTCGGTGATCAGGCGAACGGCGGCCCCGGTGCTGCGCACGCCCTGGATGATATCGGCATGGCGCGGTCGATCGAGCACCAGCACCGTGATCGCCGACGGATCCACGCCTTTCGCCTTGGCCAGCCGGCCGACATTGTCGGCGGGGGTGGCGTCGAGTTCGACCACCCCTTTGGCGTAGCCGGGTCCCACCGCAATCTTCTGCATGTAGACATCCGGCGCATGGAGCAGCGTGCCGCCATCGGCCATGGCCATGGTCGCGATCGAGCCTGGCATGTTCTTGGCACACAGCGTGGTGCCCTCGAGCGGGTCGACCGCGATGTCGACCCGCGGCCCGGCATTGATGCCGACCTTCTCGCCGATGAACAGCATCGGCGCTTCGTCGCGCTCGCCCTCGCCGATCACCACGGTACCCTCGATCGGCAGCTTGTTGAGCTCGCGGCGCATCGCGTCGACCGCAGCCTGGTCGGCGGCCTTCTCGTTGCCATGGCCGCGCAGCCGCGCGGCCGACACCGCCGCGCGCTCGGTCACCCGTACGATCTCGAGCGTGAGGATGCGCTCCAGCAGCAATTGCGGCGGCACGGAAATATGGGTCGACATCGGCGTACTCCCTCAAGACCGGTCGGCCGATGGTTCGGCCCGCACTCGTCATCCTTGCGACGCGACGTCCATTCGGACGCAGCCCGCGCTAGTTCTTCTCTATCCGTATCACCTGCGGGCGGCCGCTGATTACCTTGTCGCCCTGCACTGCCTGCAAGGCGCGATATACCGCATCCTCGGTGGTCGCATAAGTAATCAGAATGACCGGCACCGGCGCAGATTTGCCGGACGCGCGCGCCGCGTCGACGCCATCGGGGTGTCGCTGCACGATCAACTCGATCGAGATCTTCTGCTGGGCAAGCCGGGTCGCGATGGTCGCGGCCGTGCCGGCCAGGTCCCTTGCCATCAGGCGGATGTAGTAACCGCCCTCGTGCCGCTCCATCGGCGCCTTCTTGGTCGCGCGCAGCTGCGCGATTGGGCGGCCAAACGGCTTGGAACGGCTGCCGCGGGCGACGTCGGCAATATCGGCAACGACCGCCGAGGCGGTCGCCGCCCCGCCCGCCCCCGGCCCGACCAGCGTGATCGCAGGGATGCCTTCGCCATCGATGGTCACGGCGTTGGTGACGCCCATCACCTGAGCGATCGAGGATGAGCGCGGCACCATGGTCGGATGCACCCGCTGCTCGATGCCTTTCGCCGTCCGTACGGCAACCCCGAGCAGCTTGAGGCGATAGCCGAGCTGTTCGGCCGCCCGCAGATCCTCCGGGGTGATCGACGAAATCCCTTCGACATAGACCGCGCGCTGCGCGAGCTCGGTCCCGAAGGCGAGGCTCGCCAGGATCGCCAGCTTCTGCGCGGTGTCGTGGCCGTCGACGTCGAATGACGGGTTGGCCTCGGCATAGCCCAGCCGCTGCGCATCCCGAAGGCACTCGGCGAATGACAGGCCCTCCTGTTCCATCCGGGTCAGGATGTAATTGCAGGTTCCGTTGAGGATACCGTAGACCCGGTCGATGGGGGTCCCGGCCAATCCCTCGCGTAGGGTCTTGACGATGGGAATGGCGGCGCCGACGGCGGCCTCGAAGTTGAGGGCGCCGCCGTGCTTTTCGGCGGCCTTGGCCAGACGCAGCCCATGCCGCGCGATCAGCGCCTTGTTGGCCGTCACCACCGACTTGCCTGATTTCAGGGCGGTCTCGACTGCCGACAGTGCCGGATCGCCGGCACCGCCCATCAGCTCGACCAGGCAGTCGATGCCGGGATCGCCGGCGAGTTCGACCGGGTTCTTGGCCCACTCGATGCCGCGCAGATCGAGGTTGCGTTTCTTTGCCTTCGAGCGCGCGGTGACGGCAACCACCCGCACGCCCCGACCGCAGCGGGCCGACAGCGCGCGGCCTTGCTGCTCGATCAGGCGAACGACGTCGGCGCCAACGGTGCCGAGCCCCGCAATGCCCACTCTCAGGGGTGCGACCATGGCGAGAGAAACCTGCCGGAAATAGCATGAATAGGCATGATCTGATCCGAAATCCGCATCCCCACGCGAAGCGCGGGAACCGCTTCGGGATCGCGCCTACCGCCGGTTGGCGAGAGGAACCACGTTGTGCAATGTTTCGATGCCGCTTTCAAGGAAGCGGCGAACCCCGCGCGCGGCCTGGCGGATCCGCTGCTCGTTTTCCACCATGGCGATACGAACATAGCCCTCGCCATGCTCGCCGAACGCGACACCCGGCGAGACCACCACGCCGGACTTCTCCACCATCAGGGTTGCAAATTGCATGCTGCCGACGTCCCGGAACGCCTTCGGCAACGGCGCCCAGGCGAACATCGAAGCCTCCGGCGGCGGAATCTCCCACCCGGCGCGCCCGAATGATTCGACCAGCGTGTCGCGGCGCCGGCGATAGCTGTCGCGCATCTCGCGGATGCAATCGTCGGGACCGTTCAGCGCGGCGGTCGCGGCGACCTGGACCGGCGTGAAAGCCCCATAATCGAGATAGGACTTGACACGCGCCAGTGCTGCGATGATCCGCTCGTTACCGACCGCAAACCCCATGCGCCAGCCGGCCATCGAGTAGGTCTTCGACATCGAGGTGAATTCGACGGTGACGTCGATCGCACCGGGCACCTGCAGCACCGAGGGCGGCGGCTTGTTTTCGTCGAAATAGACCTCGGCATAGGCGAGGTCGGAAAGAATGAAGATCTCGTGCTTCTTCGCGAAGGCCACCAGGTCCCGGTAGAAATCGAGGCTCGCGACAAAGGCGGTGGGATTGGACGGATAGCAGACGACGAGCGCGAGCGGCTTCGGAATCGAATGGATGATCGCGCGCTCGACGATCTCGAAGAATTGCGGCGTCGGTTCGGACGGAACCGAACGGATCACGCCGCCGGCCATCAGGAACCCGAAGGCGTGGATCGGATAGCTCGGATTGGGACACAGCACGACATCGCCCGGCGCGGTGATCGCCTGTGCCACATTGGCAAACCCCTCCTTGGATCCCAGCGTCGCAACGATCTGGGTTTCCGGGTTCAGCTTGACGCCGAAGCGTCGCGCATAATAGGCGGCCTGGGCCTTGCGCAGGCCACCGATGCCGCGCGAGGCGGAGTAACGATCCGTCCGGGGCTTGCCCAGGGTTTCCTTCAGTTTCTCGATGACATGGGCCGGCGTGGCCAGGTCCGGATTGCCCATGCCGAGATCGATGATGTCGGCGCCGGCATTGCGGGCGGCCGCCTTGGCACGGTTGACCTGTTCGAACACGTAAGGCGGCAGGCGGCGTATGCGGTAGAATTCTTCCATCGATCCTCGCTCCGGTGACCCCAAGCCCGGTCGCCGAGCCGTTGCAACGAACCAATACGTCTTTGTCCGGAAATCACCCTCAATCGAGGATTTGGAGCGAGTTCAGGCAGCTAGTCCGTTTTCCTCGCCCTGATTTGGGCGAGAATTGCCTTCTTTTACCACGCACGTTCGGTTGCGCCAGTGTGACAGTCCTACTTGGCCGCTGAATCCTGCGCCGCGGCCGTGGAGGCCTGGCGGTCGCGGGCCGCCAGCAGCTCGGCCTTGATCCGGGCCTGTTCCGCCGGCGCGATGGCCGCTTGATCGCAATTCGGCGGCAAGTCCTCCACCGGGAGGTAAGCGCCGGCGGCCTGCGACCGCGCCGGGGCGTCGGCTGGCGTGCCTACGACCGGCAGCTCTGCAATCGAGGAGGCGCAGCCGCCGAGCGCGAGCGCCGAGACCAGCACCGCGCCCCATCCCAGCGCTCTCATTGTTATTGTCCAGCCCGTCTGTTCCACGTCGCCACTCCAAGCTGACGCTTTTTTCTTCAACTTCGGCCCCGGTGTCAAAACCAATGTCGCCCGCGATGGTTAAAGCCAGAACACCAGCGCCGACCCCTACCGCTTCAATATGACGGAACCAAGGTGGTTTGTCGCAGTGCAATACAACTGGCCTGCGACCTCGTCGCCGTCGATGACGAACCCGAATTCAACCTATAAAGTTGCCGCATGAACGACATCGCCACCGAGACCCAAGCGCCCCGCAAATTCGATCCGGAAGCCTTTGCGATGAATCTCGCCCGGGCCATGGAAAGCGGCGGCCAGGCGCTCGCAGCCTATCTCAAACCGCGCGAGAACGGTGAGCCCAAGGACCGCCCTCCGAACGAGCTCGGCGAGATGATCAAGACGTTCACCGCGGTGGCGGAATATTGGCTGTCGGACAACACCCGGTCGGCGGAACTGCAGATGAAGATGGGCCGGGCCTATCTCGATCTATGGGCATCGTCGATGCGGCGGCTCGCCGGCGAGCCGGCATCGCCCACGATCGAGCCCGCGCCGCGCGACCGGCGGTTCAAGGACCCGGAGTGGAAATCGAACCAGTTCTTCGATTTCGTGCTGCAGCTTTATCTGCTGAGCACGCAGTGGGCCCAGGACCTCGTGCGCAACGCTGACGGCCTCGATCCGCATACCCGCAAGAAGGCGGAATTCTACGTTCTGCAGCTCACCAACGCACTGGCTCCGTCGAATTTCGTTCTCACCAATCCGGAAGTGCTGCGCGAGAACTCTGGCCTCGAACGCCGGCAATCTGGTCCGCGGCATGAAGATGCTGGCGGAAGACATCGAGGCCGGGAACGGCTCGCTGCGCATCCGCCAGTCCGATCCTTCCAATCTCACAGTCGGCGTCAACATCGCGACCACGCCGGGCAAGGTGATCTTCCAGAACGAATTGATGCAGCTGATCCAGTACTCGCCGGCCACCGAGAGCGTGCTGCGCACCCCGCTTCTGGTCGTGCCGCCATGGATCAACAAATTCTACATCCTCGACCTCAGGCCGGAAAAGTCCTTCATCAAATGGTGCGTCGAGCAGGGCGTCACCGTGTTCGTGATCTCCTGGGTCAACCCCGACAAGAACCTCGGCGGCAAGACCTTCGAGGATTACATGAAGCAAGGCCCGCTCGCCGCCATGGACGCGATCGAGCGCGCCACCGGCGAGTTGAAGGTCCACACCATGGGCTATTGCGTCGGCGGCACGCTGCTCGCCTCGACCCTGGCCTGGCTGGCCGAAAACCGCCGCGTCCGCGTGACCTCGGCGACATTGCTTGCCGCCCAGGTCGATTTCAGCCACGCTGGCGACCTTCTGGTATTCGTCGATGAAGGCCAGGTCTCGGCCCTTGAGCGCGACATGCAGACCGCCGGCGTGCTCGAGGGCAGCAAGATGGCGATGGCGTTCAACATGCTGCGTTCCAACGACCTGATCTGGTCCTATGTCGTCAGCAATTACCTCAAGGGGCAGCAACCCTCGTCGTTCGATCTGCTGCACTGGAATTCGGACGCGACGCGGATGCCGGCGGCGAACCATTCCTACTATTTGCGCAACTGCTATCTCGACAATCGACTGTCCACCGGCAGCATGGTGCTCGACAACACCCTGCTCGACCTGTCGAAGGTCAAGGTGCCCGTCTACAATCTCGCCACGCGCGAGGATCACATCGCACCGGCGGATTCCGTGCTTTACGGCTCGCAGTTTTTCGGCGGCCCCGTGAAATACGTGCTGTCCGGCTCCGGCCATATCGCCGGGGTGGTCAATCCGCCGTCCGCCGGCAAATACCAGTTCTGGACCAACGATGCGATCACCGACGTGACGCTGGAGGAGTGGATCAGTAACGCCAGGGAGCACAAGGGGTCGTGGTGGCCGAACTGGCGTGAATGGCTCGGCGGCATCGATGCCGAACAGGTGCCCGCCCGCACCGTCGGCACCGACAACCTGCCGCCGCTCGAAGACGCGCCGGGCAGCTATGTCCGGGTTCGCGCATAGCGCAACCTTGCGGCTTCGAATATAACGGGCCGCCCCGCCGACGCGGGATTCGAGATGAGCCACAGGGGAACGCCGATGACGCGCGAATTGTTCTGGCTATCGCTAACGGTCATTCTGACCGAACTCATGTGGGTGCCCTATGTCCTCAACCGCTGTCAGGTTCGCGGCCTCGGCGGCGCCATGGCGAACCCCGCGCGTGGCGACAAGCCGCATGCGGAATGGGCCACCAGGCTGATGTTCGCGCATGACAACGCGATCGAGAACCTCGTCATCTTCGCGCCTCTCGTGCTGATCCTCAATGCGATCGACTATTCGAGCAAATGGACGGTGCTCGCCTGCGCGGTTTATTTCTGGGCCCGCGTTGCCCACCTGATCGTCTACACGCTCGGCCTGCCGGTGTTCCGCACCCTGGCTTTCACCGTCGGCTTCCTGGCGGAGGCTGTGCTCGCGCTGGCGATCTTCGGCATTCTCTGAGCTGTCCTGCCGGCTGGTCGTCGTGACGGCGCGCGCGAACCCGTTGCCTCACGGGAACATGGCCGGCTGATCGATGCCGGTCGTTTCGGCGAAACCGAGCATCAGGTTCATGTTCTGCACCGCCTGGCCCGAAGCGCCCTTGGTCATGTTGTCCAGCACGGAGACCACAATCGCCCGGCCCTCGATCCGGTCGGCAACCACGCCGATGCAGGTCATGTTGGAACCACGGACGTGCCGGGTCTGCGGCGTCTTGCCGAACGGCAGAACATGGACGAAGGCTTCCCCGGCATAGGCTTCCTGCAGGATCCCATGCAGATCCGGCGCGGTCCTGCCGCGCCGGCCCCGCACATAGATGGTCGACAGCAGGCCGCGGTTCATCGGCACGAGGTGCGGCGTGAAGCTGACCACGACCGGCTTGCCGGCAGCCTTGGAGAACTCCTGATCGAGTTCGGACATGTGACGGTGATGGCCGACGCCGTAGGCATGAAAGCCCTCCGATACTTCGGTAAACAGCATCTCTTCCTTGGCCGAGCGTCCCGCGCCGGTCACGCCGGATTTGGCGTCCACCACGATCTCGTCGGGTTCGATCGCCTTCGCCTTCAGCAACGGGATCAGCGGCAATTGCGCGCAGGTGGTGTAGCAGCCGGGATTGGCGACCAGCCGCGCCTTCCTGATGTCGCGCCGATACACCTCGACAAGGCCATAGACCGCTTCCTTCTGCAGGTCGAGTGCGTGATGTTCGTGGCCGTACCATCTGGCGTACGCCGCCGGATCCTCCAGCCGGAAATCGGCCGACAGGTCCACCACCTTGGTGGCGGGTGCCTTGGTCACGAGGTCCTTGAGCACCTTCTGCGTCGTCGCATGCGGCAGGGCGCAGAACACCAGGTCGAGCGCCGCGCTGGCCCAGTCCACCTCGTCGATCGAGACCAGTCGCGGAAGGTCGTACGGAGCGAATTGCGGAAACACCTCGCCGAGGGGCAGGCCTGCCTTGCGGTCTGCCGTCAGCACCGCGATCTCCACCCTGGGATGACGCAGCAGCAGCCGCACCAGTTCGGCCCCGGTATAGCCGGAGGCGCCGAGAATGCCGATTTTCTTCCTGGTGCTCATCACAGCGTCCCTTCTGGCAAGGCGGTTGCATCCGGCGCGAAAAGATGCGGCCGCAAGGCGCGCATCTCGCCGGCCAGGGCTCGCGCGCCCGTTTCCGGCTGGCCGGCCAGCGCGGTGGCGACCGCGACGTGGTCGACGTCGGACTTGTGCTGGTTCAGCTTGAAACTGCCTTCGACCTCATCCACCGACATCACCAGGCCCACGATCGCCTTCTTGAGGCCGGCAAGGCGACCGGCCGTCACCTTCGACATCGTCCAGGGTGGCTTGGGCGCAAGCCAGCCTTCGAACTTGGCGCTGAGCGCGTCGAGATGCGAACCGAGCTCGTGGTCGGACATGCGGCGTACCGTACCGGTGAGATGCACGGCCTGATAGAGCCAGGTCGGCACCTGATCCGGCGAGGCATACCAGTCCGCGGAAACATAGGCATCAGGGCCGTTGACGGTCAGCAGCCAGGAGGTGGCGCCGTCCGCGAGGCTCGCCAGCGGATTGCCGCGAGCGACATGAAAGGCGGTGCACGGTGTGCCGTCATCGGCGTAGCTGAGATGAAAGGGCAGCGACGAGGCGATCGGCCTCGCGCCGTCCCAGGCGCAAACGGTGCCGAAGCCGCGCGCTTGCGCAAAGCCGAGGCTCGCGGCGCGATCGGACTTGAAGGGAGGCGGCGTGTACATCTCAAACTCCTGCTTGACGTAGGAGCCGCCTGACCAGACCGCGAGATGTTGAGGAAAACGCCGCGGACCGGATCCGGCGGCAGAGGCGAACTACTTAGACGCAGACGTCCGCCCATACCGCAGGAAGGCGGCGGCGGCGAGCGCGGAGGATGGTCGCGACGTAGATCATGGCCGGGGCTATAAGACCGCGGCGGTTTTTCGTCAAGTCTCAAGCGGCGCGCCACAGCCATTCGGTCACCTGCGCAAGCACGTCACCGAACAGGAGCAACGCGGCGGACCAGATCAGCGCCGAGACGAAATTGGCGACCTGGAACGGCCAATACGGCATCTCGAAGATGCCGGCGGCCAGTGGCACCGAAGCACGCAATGGTCCGAAAAATCGTCCGATGAAGATGCTCGGCACGCCCCAGCTCTTCACAAAGGCCTCGCCGCGCGGCAGGAGTTCGGGATAGCGCGACAGCGGCCACATCTGCGCGACCTGTTCCTTGTACCGGAAACCGAACCAATAGGAGACCCAGTCGCCGAGCGCGGCGCCGATCCCGCCGGCAATCCACACCGGCCAGAAACTGATGCCGCTGGCGCCGATCAACGCGCCGATCCCGACCAGCGCGCCCCAGGCCGGAATGAGCAGCGAGATGAAGGCGAGCGATTCTCCGAATGCGAGCACCAGAACGATCGGCGCGGCCCAGGCCGAGTGGTCGCGCACCAAGTCGGCGAGCGAGCGCGCAATGTCTTCCATTCTCGATCGCCCTTCCGCGGCCGTTCAGGCGATCGAGCCTTCCAGGCAATCCGACGCCGGAATACAGGTAAGCCAGCCCGTTCAGCGACATCAAGTCACAAAGCCCGGCGCGCTTGGCCTGCCCGATTGCGTTAACACCGGCAGGCTTCAGGCGAGGAAAGTTCGATGACCGGAAAGCTGACGATATTGTGAGCGCACGTTGTTGACCGACGTGGTCGTCGCCATTGTGCTTCGGGCTTTACACCGCAGGGCCACACGTCCCATCTAGTCGTCAGCGGCAGCATGCCGGTCGTCACTTTTTAGGTCTATCCGTGGCATAGTCAGAGGCAAATGATTCGCCCTCTGCGGCGCACGCCAACATGAAACATTATGTCCAAACCTCTGAAATCAAACACCAAATCAAAGCCGTCCGATGATCTGTTCGGGGCCCCCGCCTCAACCGGTGGCGCGCCGCTCAAGCTCGCTTCCCGCAATGCCAGTTCCGAAGGTGGCTACACCGCGGCCGATATCGAGGTGCTCGAAGGCCTCGAGCCGGTGCGCCGCCGGCCCGGCATGTACATCGGTGGTACCGACGAGAAGGCCTTGCATCATCTGTTCGCCGAGGTCATCGACAATGCGATGGACGAGGCACTGGCCGGGCACGCGTCGTTCATCGAAGTGGAATTGGATGCCGACGGATTCCTCACCGTCACTGACAACGGCCGCGGCATCCCGGTCGACCCGCATCCGAAATTTCCAAAGAAATCCGCGCTCGAAGTCATCATGTGCACGCTGCATTCCGGCGGCAAGTTCAACTCCAAGGTTTACGAGACTTCCGGCGGCCTGCACGGCGTCGGTGTGTCGGTGGTAAACGCCCTATCGGCCCGGCTCGAAGTCGAGGTCGCGCGCAGTCAGAAGCTCTACCGCATGGTGTTCGAGCGCGGCGCTCCGAAAGGCAAGCTCGAGGATCTCGGCAAGATCAACAACCGCCGCGGCACAAAAATCCGCTTCAAGCCGGATGCCGGGATTTTCGGCGCGAAGGCTTCGTTCAAGCCGCAGCGGCTGTTCAAGATGGCGCGTTCCAAGGCCTATCTGTTCGGCGGCGTCGAAATCCGCTGGCGCTGCGATCCCCAGTTGCTCAAGGGTGTGGAGGACGTCCCCAGCGAGGACACCTTCCATTTCGCCGGTGGCCTGAAGGATTATCTGGGCGCCGCGGTCCATGCCGACACCCTGGTTCATCCGGACCTATTTTCCGGCAAGTCCGGCCGCAACGGCGCCCATGGCGCCTGCGAATGGGCGGTTGCCTGGACCGCCGATGCCGACGGCTTTCTTTCCTCCTATTGCAATACCGTGCCGACGCCGGACGGCGGCACCCATGAATTGGGCATGCGCAGCGCATTGCTGCGCGGACTGAAGGACCACGCCGAACGCGCCGGACAGGGCAAGCGCGCCGCTCCGATCACCTCGGAGGACGTCATGGTCGGCGCCGCGGTGATGCTGTCGGTGTTCGTGCGCGAGCCGGAATTCCAGGGCCAGACCAAGGATCGCCTTGCCACCGCCGAGGCCCAGCGCATCGTCGAGCAGGCCATCAAGGACCCCTTCGATCACTGGCTGTCGGCCAATCCGGTGCAGGCGAGCCGGCTGCTCGATTTCGTCATCGAGCGCGCCGACGAGCGGCTGCGCCGCCGTGCCGAAAAGGAGATCGCGCGCAAGACCGCGGTCAAGAAGCTGCGGTTGCCCGGCAAGCTCGCCGACTGCACCGACACCGCCGCGGATGGCTCGGAGCTGTTCATCGTCGAGGGTGACAGCGCTGGTGGCACCGCGAAGGTCGCCCGCAACCGCAAGACCCAGGCCATCCTGCCGCTGCGTGGCAAGATCCTCAACGTCGCCTCCGCCACCAAGGAAAAGCTCACAGCCAATGCGCAGCTCTCCGATCTCGTCCAGGCGATCGGCTGCGGCGTCGGCCCCCACTACCGGGAAGAGGATCTGCGCTATTCGCGCATCATCATCATGACCGATGCCGACGTCGACGGCGCACATATCGCCTCGCTGCTGATCACTTTCTTCTACCGGCAGACGCCGCGGCTGATCGACGATGGCCATCTCTATCTCGCCGTACCGCCGCTCTACCGGCTGACGCATGGCAGCAAGACGGTCTACGCCCGTGACGAGGCGCACCGGGATGCGCTGATGAAGAGCGAATTCAACGCCAATGCCAAGGTCGAGGTCGGCCGCTTCAAGGGGCTCGGTGAAATGATGGCGCCGCAGCTGAAGGAGACCACCATGGACCCGGCGACGCGCAACCTGCTGCGCGTGGTGCTGCTGGCCGATGACCGCGAAGGCACGGCGGACTCCGTCGAGCGGCTGATGGGCACCAAGGCGGAAGCGCGCTTCGCCTTCATCTCCGACAAGGCCGAGTTCGCCCGCGACGACTTGCTGGATGTTTGAATGGCCCCCTGATTGAATGGGGCTGCACGTTCGTGATTGTCGAATCCATTTGGAGGCGTGCCCATTGCCGGCACGCCGGACGGCGCATCAGCGCCGGCGGGGAATGTTCATGCGCAGACTGCTTCTCGTCCTCGGCTTCATCGCACTTGCCATCGGACTGTTGTGGATCGGCCAGGGCACTGGCGTGGTCAAATGGCCGCAATCGAGCTTCATGATCAACCAGATCCAGTGGGCCGGCTATGGCGCCGCGCTCTGCGCGCTCGGGCTGATCCTGATCTGGCAGAGCAAGCGCTGACCCTTCCGGCGGCCGGGCGCAGTCAGTTCGAGCCGCCAGGCGGAGCCGGCGAGTGCACATGCTCCGGGCGCACGCCGACGCCGATCAGTCGCGCCGTGATCCCCTGCAGCCACGGAATCGCATTGACCAGGCGAACGGCAAGCGGCGGTTCCGGCGGCTGCGCGCCCGGCTTGAGCGCCCGGCTGATGATGTTGTTCTGGGCGAGCACCTGCATCCGCTGTGTCATCCGCATTGGGAATTCCCGACGTCGAGGCACCGCATCCAGTTCTTGCTGCGACGGGCATCCGTTGGCGAGCCGGGCTGCGAGCAGGTTGGCAGTCGCGACCGCGTCCTGTACCGCCAGGTTGACGCCGACACCGCCGACCGGCGACATCGCATGCGCCGCATCGCCGATGCAGAGCAAGCCCGGGAGCGTCCAGCGCGCGAGGCGGTTGATCGCCACCGTCAGCAGTTTCACGTCGTCCCAGCTCTTTACGTCCGACATGCCGGCCTTCAGGACCGGCGCCATGCCGACGACGTCGGCGCGAAAGGCGTCGAGCCCGCGCGCCTTCACCGCGTCGTATTGGTCCTTGGCGATCACATAGGCGCATTGCCAGTAATCGCCGCGGTCGAACGTCACCATCATCTTGCCGGTCTCGATGCGGGCGAACACGCTTTCATTCTCGTCGGCACGCTTGCCGGCGCGGAACCAGAGCACGTCCATTGGCGCACCGATTTCCTCGACTTCAAGGCCGGCGCGCTGCCGCACCACGGAGTGCCGGCCGTCGCAGCCGACGGTGAGGTCGGCTCGGATTTCGATTTCCCCCTGCGGCGTGGTGGCCTTGACCCCCGCAACCGTGGCGCCGGACCAGATCAGATCGGTCACCTCCGCGTTCATCATGACGGTGAGCGCGCCGAACCGCCTGCCCTTTTCGCGCAGAAAGTTGAGAAAGTCCCACTGCGGCATGAAGGCGATGAACGGATATTTCAACCTCATCCGCCCAAGATCGGCAATCCGGATCGAACGCTCGCCGAACAGGCCATCCATTTTCTGCAGTTGCTGGTGCGGAATCTTCAGAAAATCATCAATCAGGCCGAGCTCGTCCATCACCTGCAGGGTCGAGGGATGCACGGTATCGCCGCGGAAATCCCGGAAGAAATCGGCGTGCTTCTCCAGCACGATCGTCTCGATGCCGGCGCGACCCAGCAGGTATCCGAGCATCATGCCGGCCGGACCGCCGCCGACGATACAGCAACGGGCGCGGCGGCCCGATGATTGTTCATTCATGGCTCGGCTCTCCTCGAAACGCCCGGCGTCGGAAGCCCTCGAATTCAGATTAAGCTGCCGCCGCGGTAGATCAACGCGGTGTGGAAATCGTTGGGCGGCCGGGAGCCCGGAATTGGCCGGGTCATGGCCGTTCCGGCCAGACTGCAATTCATGCAAAAACATTAATCTTTTTCAACACTTCCCGCCCCGTCCATTGACTTTGCCCAATTCGGCCCTATGTTTCGCCTCGACGCGGCCCGGTTATCGAAACGCGATATCTTGAGCAAGCCGCCTGTCTGCGTATCCAAAAATCCCGTGCATGATTGCGTGCCGTTCCGGGGTTGAGCGCGACAGTTTTTACCGGAGATTCCAAGCGGCGGTATCTACCAGAGGCTCAATGTCTTTTTCCCATCTCGGCTTGTCCGATAAGGTGCTCGCCGCTGTCGCGGCCACCGGCTACACCACCCCCACCCCCATTCAGGATCAGGCAATTCCCCATGTTCTGGCCCGCCGGGACGTCCTCGGCATTGCTCAGACCGGGACCGGCAAGACCGCGGCCTTCGTCCTGCCGATGCTGACCATCCTGGAAAAGGGCCGCGCCCGCGCCCGGATGCCGCGGACGCTGATCCTGGAGCCGACCCGCGAGCTTGCCGCCCAGGTCAAGGAGAACTTCGACAGGTATGGCGCCGGCCAGAAGCTCAACGTCGCGCTGCTGATCGGCGGCGTCTCTTTCGGAGATCAGGACGTCAAGCTGACGCGAGGCGTCGACGTGCTGATCGCAACGCCGGGACGACTGCTCGACCACACCGAACGCGGCGGCCTCCTGCTGACCGGCGTGGAACTGCTGGTGATCGACGAAGCCGACCGCATGCTGGACATGGGATTCATCCCCGACATCGAACGCATCTGCAAACTGGTACCGTTCACCCGACAGACGCTGTTCTTCACGGCGACGATGCCGCCCGAAATCCGCCGCATCACCGAAACCTTCCTGCACAATCCCGAGAAGGTCGAGGTTTCGCGACCCGCTACCACCGCCGTGGGCGTCGCCCAGTTCCAGGTTCCCGTCAGCCGCGAACCGCACGACAAGCGCGAAACGCTGCGGCAGCTATTGCGCGATGCCAAGGATCTGCAGAACGCCATCATCTTCTGCAACCGCAAGCGCGAGGTGGCGCTGCTCCACAGGTCCCTGCAGAAACATGGTTTCAGCGTCGGAGCCCTGCACGGCGACATGGATCAGTCGGCGCGGACCGCGGCGCTCGATCAATTCCGCAAGGGTGAAATTCCGTTGCTGGTAGCATCCGATGTGGCTGCGCGCGGTCTCGACATCCCCGCCACCAGCCACGTCTTCAATTTCGATGTGCCGCACCATGCCGACGACTACGTCCATCGCATCGGTCGCACCGGCCGGGCCGGACGAGCCGGCACCGCGATTTCCCTGGTCGCTCCGCTCGATCAGAAATCCATGATCGCGATCGAGAAGCTGATCGGACAGCCGATCCCCCGCGCCGATCACAGCCCCGAACCGGCGCCCGTCGACGCCGGCGAGGCCGACCTCCCCCGCCGCTCCCGCGCACGGGAAGGGTCGCGCGAGGGCCGCAAGCCGCGCCGCGAGCGCGACTCCCGACGGTCAGGCAGCCGCGTCAAGCAGGCCGGCGCGCCGCCGCCAGCCCGGCCGGCCGCATTCCCACCGCCGCCTGCTCCCCAGGCTTCACGCCCGCCTTCGATCGGTCGCGCCGAAGCGCCGCCTTCGCCCCGCGATTCGGCCTCCGAGCCTGCCGACCATTCGCATCTTCCCGCCTTTCTGCTGCGACCGGTCCGCGCCCGCGTCTAGCGCGCGTCCCGGGTAGTGCGACAATTCCGATCCGGCCCCGTTTACCGGTCCTTCACTCTCGTCCCCTAGCTTGAACGCAATATTTTAGGCATTTGGGATCGGGACGGGCGCAAGGCTCGGTTTCGGGGATCGTAGCCAGTGATCAAGGCGCTCGACGAACACGAACGCACGATGGCCTTTGCCGAAGTCGCGCTCGGCCAGATCAGATCGCTGCGGCAGACGGCCGTCCCCCGCAACTACGAAATCTGGTACGTCTACGCGACCGGATACAATTTGCCGCTCAACAAGATCATCAACGAGACGCTGGCGCGCAATGGCAAGTTGACCGAAGCCGATCTCGAACTGATCTACGAGACCTATCTTTCGCAAACCAAGACCACCGAGCGGATCGACAAGGTCGGTACGCGCGTGATCGGCGAAATCGACGACGTGATGGCCCTCATCACCGAAGCGTTGGGGACGTCGGAGAGCTATGACCACAGTCTGGCCAAAGCTACCGAAAAGCTTTCTCTTGCCGACAACCGCGACGAGGTCAAAGCGGTCATCCAGGCACTGATCGACTCGACCCGCGAAATGCGCGGCACCAACAAGCTGCTGGAGGAGCGGCTCGCGCTGTCGAAATCCGAGATCAGCAACCTCCAGCACAGTCTCGATGAGATTCGGGCCGAAAGCCTGACTGATCCCCTCACCGGCCTCGGCAACCGCAAATATTTCGATCGCTCGATCGGCGTCGCCGTCCAGCAGGCGCTCGCCAGCGGCCAGCCGCTCTCGCTGCTGATGTTCGACATCGATCACTTCAAGTCGTTCAACGATTCCTATGGCCATCTCACCGGCGATCAGGTGTTGCGGCTGGTCGGCATGTCGCTGAAACAGAACATGAAGGGGCAGGACATCACGGCCCGCTATGGCGGCGAGGAATTCGCCGTGGTGCTGCCGAACACCGCGCTGCGCCAGGCGCTGACCGTCGCCGACCACATCCGCCGCGCCGTGATGGCGAAGGAGTTGAAGAAGAAATCCACCGGCGAGATCCTCGGTCGCGTCACGATTTCGGTCGGCGTTTCCATGCTGAAGCCGGGCGACGACACCGACTCCCTGATCGAGCGTGCTGATGCCTGTCTCTACGCGGCCAAGCGCAACGGCCGCAACCGCGTCATCTCCGAGTCCGATCCCGAATACGCCGCCGAGCCGCACAGTCAGGTGGCGTGACGACCTCTGGTGGTCTTCGGCTTCCGAGTTCGCACGCCTGCCGGCTTCTTCGGCGCCCTCCCGCGCTTGCGCAAGGCCGCGCGCTGCGCGGCGGCGAGCGCCGCCCGGGCCCAATCGGTCAATGCCTCGGGATCATCATAGAGCCGCTCCGGCAGTTGCCAGTAGGAAGCCACCGTCACGGTCTTGGCCCTGGTCTGATACTGGAACGGCCGCGATCCCTCCGCCTCGAACCGCGCAATGGTTTGCTCGTCGGCACGGAGAAACAGGCCGCCGCGGAGCGCCAGCGCGAAGTTGATGCCGTCAGCGGAAATGCCGAAGCCGGAGAACATCCGGCGGATCGTGACCGGGCCGAAATCGGCGAACAGATCGATCAGGAAATCGCGGTCCATCGTCATGATGAGGCACGCAAACGATCAAAGATGCATCGGCGGCGCGGCCGGTGGATCGCGTCGCCGAAGCGGAAAGCTTGCCCGCGAGCCGACCGAACCCGAGGCCTAGCCGTCGACCTTGGCCGGCGTGAGTTGCACCGACTCGCCGCAGCCGCAGGCGCCGACCTGGTTCGGGTTGTTGAAAATGAACTGTGCCGACATCTTGTCGACCTTGTAGTCCATCTCGGTGCCGAGCAGAAACATGACCGCCTTGGGGTCGACCAGAATCCTCACACCCTTGTCCTCGACGACCTCGTCGGTCGGCCGCACCTCATGGGCATATTCAACCGTGTAGGATTGTCCGGCGCAGCCGCCATTCTTGATCCCGACACGCAGGCCAACAATTTGTGAATCAGCGCGCCCGGTGAGCTCGGCAATGCGCTGGGCGGCGGTATCGGTGAGCCTCATGACCTGCGGGCGCGGCCGCGGCTTCGGCTTGGAGACGTGGGCGGTGGCGTCCATTGCAGTCAATCTCCTCGCGCCGCACGACGGCGGCAGATTCCCGTACAGCTAAAATAGCAACGAAATCGTTGCTGTGAAGGTCTCATTTCGCCTCGATACCGACCTCGTTTCGATACCGTCGGACCGTTCAACAACCCAATGCTCACCACATGTTAAGAACAAGACGCGCCTCATCGCTCATCTTGTCCGGCGACCAGGCCGGCTCCCAGATCAGGTTGACATTGACCACGCCGACCCCGGGCACGCTGGCGACCGCGTTCTCCACCAGCTGCGGCAACTCGCCGGCCGCCGGGCAGTTCGGCGTCGTCAGCGTCATTTCGACGTCGACAGCGCGATCATCCCTGATGTCAACCTGATAGATCAGTCCAAGCTCGTAGATGTCGGCCGGAATTTCCGGATCGAACACGGTTTTCAAGGCGGCCACGATCTCCCCGCCGAGCCGCTCGGTCTCGGGCGGCGGCAAGGCGGAGCTGATCCGCATGTTGCGGGTTTTGGGTTCGGCAAGGTCGGTCATGCGAACAGTTCCCCGGCCTTGATCAGCGCCTGGGCGAGGTGGTCGATTTCCTCCCTGGTGTTATACATCCCGAACGAGGCCCGGCACGTCGCCGTGACGTTGAATCGCTCCAAAAGCGGCATCACGCAGTGGGTGCCGGCGCGCACCGCGATGCCCTGCCGGTCGATCACGGTGGCGACATCGTGGGGATGGGCGCCCTTCATTTCGAATGAGATCACGGGTCCCTTGCCGCGCGCCGTGCCGATCAGGCGCAGCGAGTTGATCTCGCGCAATCTTTCCTCGGCGTAGGTCAACAGGCCGTGCTCATGCGCGGCAATGCGCTCCTTGCCGATCGAGCCGACATAGTCGATGGCGGCGCCAAGCCCGATCGCCTCGACGATCGCCGGCGTTCCGGCCTCGAACTTGTGCGGCGGATCGCCATAGCTCACCCAGTCCTTCGCCACTTCCCGGATCATTTCGCCGCCGCCATTGAACGGCCGCATCGCCTCGAGATGCGCATGCTTGCCATAGAGCACGCCGATCCCGGTCGGGCCGTACAGCTTGTGACCGGTGAAGACGTAGAAATCGCAGTCGATGTCCTGCACATCGATGGCCAGATGCACCGCGGCCTGGCTGCCGTCGACCAGTACCGGAATGCCGCGGGCGTGGGCGAGCCGCACCACGTCCTTCACCGGCACGACGGTGCCGAGCGCGTTCGACATCTGGGTGATCGCAACCAGCCGGGTTCGATCGGTCAACAGTTTCTCGAATTCGTCGACCAGAAAGTTACCTTCGTCGTCGACCGGCACCCATTTGATGACGGCACCGTGCCTTTCCCTCAGGAAGTGCCAGGGCACGATGTTGGAGTGATGCTCCATGATCGAGATCACGATCTCGTCGCCGGCCTTGATGTTGGTCTCGCCCCAGGAATAGGCGACCAGGTTGATGGCCTCGGTGGCATTGCGGGTGAAGACGATCTCCTCGTTGCGGCCGGCGTTGAGGAACCGCGCCACCTTGGCGCGACCGCCCTCATAGCCTTCGGTCGCGGCATTGGCGAGATAATGCAGCCCGCGATGGACGTTGGCATATTCGCTCTGATAGGCCTCGGTCATGCGCTGCAGCACTGCGGTAGGTTTCTGCGCGGACGCCGCATTGTCGAGGTAGACGAGCGGCTTGCCGTACACCTTGAGCGACAGCGCCGGGAAATCCTTCCGCACCCTCGCCACGTCGTAGCCGCCGTTAGAGACCGCTGGATGGGTCATCGCTTGCTTTCTTGGTTCGTCATCCGGACCGCCGCAACGCGGCAGCCCCGAGAATCCATCATCCGCGCGCCGCCAGCCAGCGCTCGGCCACGGCAATCGCCATTTCACGCAAGCCGTCATTGGCGATCGATTCGATCGCCTCGCCGACGAAGGCCTGGATCAGCAGCGCCTGCGCCTGCTTCTCGGAAAGGCCGCGCGCGCGCAGGTAGAACAGCAGGCTCTCGTCCAGCGCGCCGGTGGTCGCGCCATGGCCGCAGGTGACATCGTCGGCGAAAATTTCCAGTTCCGGCTTGTTGTCCGCCTCGGCCTCGTCGGACAGAAGCAGCGCGCGCGTCATCATCTTGGCGTCGGTCTTCTGCGCCTTGGGCCGGACGATGATGCGGCCCTGGAACACCGAATGCGCGCGATCGTCGACCACGGCGCGGAAGATCTCGCGGCTCGCGCAATTGGGCACCGCGTGATCGAGAAACAGCGTGGTGTCGGAATGCTGGCGGCCGTTGAGCAGGTTGACGCCATGGGTCGCGATCCGCGAGTCCTCGCCGGCGCAGGCGATTACCGCCTGGTAGCGGCTGACATACGATCCGCTGGTGATGCCGAAGGTGTTGAAGTGCGCCCGCGCGCCCAGCGTCACCATGGCGGAAGAGATGTTGAAGGCCTCGCGGCCGTCTTCGATCAGCCGGACATGGTCGAGCCGCGCGTCGTCGCCGATCGCAGCGACCAGGGAATCGTGGACCTGGTAGGCTACGGCGCCGTCGGCGGCGATGTAACTCTCCACAAGGGTCGCGCCCGCAGCCCTGCCGATCCGCAGCAGCGAGCGGGTGAACATCGCCGCCGGCTTCGCGCCACTCGCAATATGGACGATATGCAGGGGCCGGGTCAGCACCGTACCGTCAGCCAACTCGACCACGAAGCCGTCCGCCATCATCGCGCTGTTGAGCGCGACCATGGCATTGGCCATGTCCGGCGCGAACACCGGCGTGGAAAACGCAGCGTCGCCGGCTTCAAGCAGCTCGCGCAGCGTCCGGATCGAAAGCCCCGCTTCCGGATCGGCGGTGTCGGAGAGCTTCGGCGCGAACACCCCGTCCACCAGCACCAGGCGGCGCGCGCCGGCGATCGCATGCGGCTTCAGCGCCGCGGCGGCACGCTTGAGTGCCGCGGCATCGGGTGCGTCCGCCGGGGGCAGCACCTCGCGCATCAGGGCGCGGAGGTCGGTGTATTTCCAGTCCTCGATACGCCGATGCGGCAGGCCGGCGCGCTCGTAAGCCTCGAACGCCTGATGCCTGAGCTCGGCGATCCGGCCGGCGCCGGGCAGCCGGTCCCGCACCAGGTCGAACAGGTCGCTCAGCGCGCGACCGGTCTCGGCTTTTGCCAGTACAACATTCATCGTCGATCCATCTGCGGTCAGGCCGCGTCTTCGAACTGGGCGTAGCCGGAAGCCTCGAGCTCCAGCGCCAGTTCCTTGCCGCCGCTTTTCACCACGCGCCCCTTCGACATGACGTGAACGATGTCGGGCACGATGTAGTTGAGGAGCCGCTGGTAGTGCGTGATCACCACCATGGCGCGGTCCGGCGAGCGCAGCGCGTTGACGCCGTCGGCGGCCACCCGCAGCGCGTCGATGTCGAGACCGGAATCCATTTCGTCGAGAATGCACAGGCTCGGCTCGAACAGCGCCATCTGCAGGATCTCGTTGCGCTTCTTCTCGCCGCCGGAAAATCCGACATTGACGCCGCGGCGCAGCATGTCCTGCGGGATGTTGAGGCTGGCCGCCACCGCGCGCACCTTCTTGAGAAAGTCGGGCGTGGAATATTCGCTCTGGCCGCGCGCCTTGCGCTGTGCGTTCAAGGCGGTGCGCAGGAAAGTCATGGTCGCCACGCCCGGGATTTCCACCGGGTACTGGAATGCGAGAAACACGCCCTTGGCTGCGCGCTGATCGGGCGACATCTCGAGCAGGTCCTCGCCCTCGAACAGGATCTCGCCGCCGGTCACCTCGTAGCCCGGCTTGCCGGCGATGACGTGGCTTAGCGTCGACTTGCCCGAACCGTTCGGTCCCATGATGGCATGCACCTCGCCCTTGTTCACGGCGAGCGAGAGGCCGTGGAGGATCTCGCGATCGTCGACCCGAACCTGCAAATTCCTGACTTCGAGCAATGCCATTGTCGTTGTTCCGTATTTGCGTTGTGCAGCGGCGCGATTACGAGGCCGCGGCGGGACCGGGCGCGCGCTAGCCGACCGATCCTTCCAGCGAGATCGTGATCAGCTTCTGCGCCTCTACCGCGAATTCCATCGGCAACTGCTGCAGCACGTCCTTGACAAAGCCGTTGACCACGAGGCCGACAGCCTCTTCCTGCGACAGCCCGCGCTGCACACAGTAGAACAGCACGTCTTCCGATATCTTCGACGTGGTCGCCTCGTGCTCGAACAGCGCCGACGAATTCTTGGCCTCGACATAGGGCACGGTGTGCGCGCCGCAGCGGTCGCCGATCAAAAGCGAGTCGCAGGCGGTGAAATTGCGCGCCCCGGTCGCCTTGCGGTGTGCCGTGACCAGCCCGCGATAGGTGTTCTGCGAGACGCCGGCCGCGATACCCTTGGAGATGATCCGAACTCGTCGTGTTCTTGCCGAGATGGATCATCTTGGTCCCCGAATCGACCTGCTGGTGGCCATTCGAGATCGCGATCGAATAGAACTCGCCACGCGAGTTGTCGCCGCGCAGGATGCAGCTCGGATATTTCCAGGTGATGGCCGAGCCGGTCTCGACCTGGGTCCAGGAGATCTTGGAATTGCTGCCGCGGCAGTCGCCGCGCTTGGTGACGAAATTGTAGATGCCGCCCTTGCCTTCGGAATTTCCCGGATACCAGTTCTGCACCGTCGAATATTTTATCTCGGCATCATCGAGCGTCACCAGTTCGACCACCGCGGCATGCAGCTGGTTCTCGTCGCGCTGCGGCGCGGTGCAGCCTTCGAGATAGCTGACATAGGCGCCCTTGTCGGCGATGATCAGGGTTCGCTCGAACTGGCCGGTGTTGCGCTCGTTGATGCGGAAATACGTCGACAGTTCCATCGGGCAGCGCACGCCGGGCGGCACGTAGACGAACGAGCCGTCGGAGAACACCGCCGAGTTCAGCGTCGCGAAATAATTGTCCGAGGTCGGCACTACCGAGCCGAGATATTTCTGCACCATCTCGGGGTGTTCGCGGATCGCTTCCGAGATCGGCATGAAGATCACGCCGGCCCGCTTCAACTCCTTCTGGAACGTGGTCGCGACCGAGACCGAATCGAACACGGCGTCGACTGCGATCTTGCGCTCGCCCTCGGGGCGCACCACGCCCTCAAGCAGCTCGACTTCGCGCAGCGGGATGCCGAGTTTCTCGTAGGTCTTGAGGATTTCCGGATCGACCTCGTCGAGCGAGCCGAGCTCCTTCTTTTTTGGCGCCGAATAGTAATAGAGATCCTGATAATCGATCTTGGGATAGTGAACCCGCGCCCATTGCGGCTCGGTCATGGTGAGCCAGCGGCGATACGCCTCGAGACGCCATTCCAGCATCCAGGCCGGTTCGTTCTTTTTCGCGGAGATGAACCGGACGGTATCTTCCGACAGCCCTTTTGGAGCCTTGTCGGATTCAATGAGCGTCTCGAATCCATAACGATATTGATCGACGTCGATCCGGCGAACCCGGTCGACGGTTTCTTGTACGGCAGCCATTACTTACCTCCGCTCGCGGTTTCAAGGACCGCGGTGGATCAGTTCCCGACGTGTCTTACGATATATCTTTGCCGAAATCACCTGCTTAGAACCGTTCAAGCCGTGTTTCGTCATACCTTAAGTAAGCTACCGGCGAGCTTTCGCCAAGCCTCCAGGCAGCGATCGATGTCCGCATCCGAGGTGGACCAGCCCAGACTGATCCGCACCGCTCCCTTGGCCATTTCGGGGCTCATTCCCATGGCTGCAAGCACATGGGAGGGCTGAACTTTCCCCGATGAACACGCCGAACCCGAGGAGACTGCAATGCCGGCGAGATCGAACCCGATCAGCGCGGTTTCGGCCGCGAGCCCGGGAACCGTGAACAGCGTGGTATTGGGCAACCTCGGCCCGTTGTCGGAAAATACGATAAGCCCGGGCGTCTCGCGCAAGCCCGCCTCCAGGCGCTGGCGCCGTGCTTCCATGCGAGCCGTGTCGGTCGCCAGGGCCAAGCTGGCGGCACGCGCAGCGGCACCGAAGCCGGCAATCCCCGCCACGTTCTCGGTCCCGGCGCGTCGGGACAATTCCTGACCGCCGCCCCGCAGCAACGGCTCTAGCCCTCGCACCCCCTCGGCCACGACCAGCGCGCCGACGCCCTTTGGACCGCCGATCTTGTGCGCCGACAGCGTCAACAGGTCGGCATCCAGCCCGGCCAGTTCGAACGGCCATTTTCCGAAAGCCTGGATGGCATCGACATGCAGCAGGCCGCCGGCGGCATGGACCAGGCCGGCCGCCTCGGCCACCGGTTGCATGGCGCCGGTCTCATTATTGGCCAGCATCACCGACACCAATGCGGGCGGCCCATGGTCGAGCATCGCGCGCAGCTGCGTCAGGTCCAGCACGCCGGCGCGCGTCACGCCGACCACGGCGATCGCATCGGCTGCAAACCGGCCTCCCGCCAGCACCGAGGCATGCTCGATCGCCGAAACCAGCAGCCGGGTGACGGGAGCCGAAGAGCCGCGCCGCAGTCCCGGGGTCAGCGCCGTCGCGTTCGCCTCGGTCCCGCCCGATGTGAACACGACGTTTCGCGCCAGCGCACCGACCGCCGCGGCGACGGCGGTGCGGGCGTCCTCGACGAACTTTCGGGCCTGGCGACCCTCGGCGTGGACCGAGGAAGGATTACCGCTGAGCTCCCAAGCCGCAGCCAGTGCCGCCCGAACCTCGCGACGAAGCGGGGTGGTCGCGTTCCAGTCGAGATAGACCCGGTCAGGCATGCAATACTATGGTACCATTGGATGGTTCAAGTTTGAGCAAGGCGGGCCGCCATGCCTCGCAAGGCAAACTGGTAACAGGGCAAGCGCAATTCAACCGACGATGGTCGCCGCACAACCTTCCCGATCTTCAAAACCCTTGCTTCCGGCCCCTCGCCTCATGCTAAGAACGCGCCCACCACTTCACCCGGCGCCGTTCGCGCTTCGCCAGACGACGCCTGATCGCCCCTTCTGCGTGGTTCATCTGACAGTTGGATGACGCCAGCACAAGCCCGGTCGATTGCCAAGGATCACGGATGCCCGAAGTCATTTTCACCGGCCCCGCAGGCCGACTTGAAGGCCGTTATCATCCGGCAAAGCAAAAGAACGCGCCGATCGCCATGATCCTGCATCCGCATCCGCAGTTTCACGGCACCATGAACCACCAGATCATCTACCAGTGCTATTACGCCTTCGCCCATCGCGGATTTTCGGTGCTGCGGTTCAATTTCCGCGGCGTCGGCCGCAGCCAGGGATCGTTCGACCACGGCACCGGCGAACTCTCCGACGCGGCTTCCGCGCTTGACTGGGCCCAGACCATCAATCCGGAGGCGCGCGCCTGCTGGGTGGCCGGTTTCTCGTTCGGGGCCTGGATCGGCATGCAGCTGCTGATGCGCCGGCCCGAGGTCGAGGGTTTCATCTCGATCGCACCGCCGGCCAATCTCTACGACTTCTCGTTCCTTGCGCCCTGCCCTTCGTCGGGCCTGATCGTGCATGGCGAGCGGGACGCCGTGGTGCCACCCAAGGACGTCAACACCCTGGTCGAGAAGCTCAAGACCCAGAAGGGCATTGTGATCGACCAGCAGATCATTCCCGGCGCGAACCATTTCTTCGACGGCAAGCTGCAGCCGCTGATGGAAACGGTGACCGGCTATCTCGACATGCGGCTCGCCAACGTTCGCTGACCGCCGCGCCGTTACGGTCGCGAGATCACCCCGCCCGTCATCGGGATTGGGACACCCGTGGTGGCGGGATAGCTGAGCGGCAGACCCTTGAGCCCCCGCGCGGCGAGGAAGCCGAACGCCTGGGCCTCGATAGCGTCGGCCGACCAGCCCAGCGCATCGGCGGCCTCGACACTTGCCGGCACCAGTAGCTCCCGCAGCATCCTGAGCATGGTGAGGTTGCGGGCGCCGCCGCCGGCCACGATCCAGGATTTCGGCACCTTCGGCAACAGCGGAACGATCCGGGAAATGGCAGACGCCGTGAAGGCGGTGAGCGTCGCAGCGCCGTCGGCCGGCGACATCGGGCGCAGCTGCAGCGAGGCGAAATCGTTACGGTCGAGCGATTTGGGCGACGGCTTCACAAAGAACGGATGCTGCAAGGCGCGGTTGATCCAGGCGACATCGACGGTTCCCTGCGCCGCGGTACGGCCCTCGCAGTCGAACAGCTGGCCCATGGTGCGGAACATGAAATCGTCCAGCAGCGCGTTGCCCGGCCCGGTATCGCAGGCGATCAGGGTATCGGCGCCATCGATATAGGTGATGTTGGAGACCCCGCCGATATTGACCACCACGATCGGCCCGTCGCGTTCCAGCGATTGTGCCAGCGCGCGATGATAGACCGGAACGAATGGCGCGCCCTGGCCCCCGGCGGCGACGTCGGCGGCGCGGAAATCGTGCATGACGGGGATATGAATGGCCCTGGCCAGCGCGGCGCCGTCGCCGATCTGTACCGTCAGCTTCTGTTCCGGGCGATGCAGCACGGTCTGGCCGTGGAAGCCGACGATGTCGATATCCTCGAAGGAGATGTGGTTCTGCGCGGTGAAAGCCGCGACGGCCTCGGCATGCGCGATGGTGACGGCGCGCTCGGCCTCGCGCAGGATGCCGGGGCGGGCATCGCGCTGCGGCAGGTCGACGGCCTCGTTCAGCGCCTGGCGCAACAGGTCGCGTTCCCGCTCGGTATAGGCGCGGTAGCCGCACGGCCCGAACCGCTTCACCTGCTTGCCGTCGGTTTCGATCAATGCGACATCGACCCCGTCGAGCGAGGTACCGCTCATCAGACCGACTGTCGTCAACATCATGGTCGGAAAGCCTTCACCGCGCCTGCCCTGACGCCCTGCTTGTGTCAAACAGGCACATCTTATAATGCCACAGCGCGCCCGGCTGCGGCAGTCCCTTCCGGGGCGGCGCGGCAGTTTGCTGCGGATAATGTGAAATTAGAATGATCAGAGTTGCATACAAATGAGCGCATTTAAATCAGATTTCCTGAACACGCTGCAGGAGCGCGGATTCATCCATCAATGCTCCGATTTCGACGGCCTCGATGCGCTGGCCGCCAAGGGCGAGGCCGTCGCCTATGTCGGGTATGACTGCACGGCGCCATCGCTGCACATCGGCAACTACCTGACCATGATGATGCTGTACTGGCTGCAGCAGAGTGGCAACCGGCCGATCACCCTGATGGGCGGTGGCACCACCATGGTAGGCGACCCCTCCGGCAAGGACGAGTCGCGCGCGATCCGCAGCATCGAGGAGATCGAGGCCAACAAGGCCAGCATCCGCGGCGTCTTCGCCAAGGTGCTGCGCTACGGGGCCGGCGCCAGCGACGCCATCATGCTCGACAATGCCGAATGGCTGACCAGGCTGAACTGGATCGAGATGCTGCGCGACATCGGCCGGCATTTCTCGGTCAATCGGATGCTGACCATGGATTCGGTACGGCTGCGCCTGGAACGCGAGCAGGAGATGAGCTTCATCGAATTCAACTACATGGTCTGCCAGGCCTACGACTTCGTCGAACTTTCTCGCCGGGCCGGCTGCCGGCTGCAGATGGGCGGCTCGGACCAGTGGGGCAACATCGTCAATGGCGTCGATCTCGGCCGGCGCATGGGAACGCCGCAACTGTTTGCGCTGACGACGCCGCTGCTCACGACGGCGTCCGGCGCCAAGATGGGCAAGACCGCCCAGGGCGCAGTGTGGCTCAATGCCGACGAATGTAGCCCGTACGATTTCTGGCAATACTGGCGTAACGTCGAGGATGCCGACGTCGTCAAATTCCTCAAGCTGTTCACGATCCTGCCGCTCGCCGAAATCGAGCGCCTGGCGCGGCTCGAGGGCGCGGAGATCAACGAGGCGAAAAAGGCGCTGGCTGATGCCGCCACCACGCTTCTGCACGGGGCCGAGGCGGCACGGCTTGCTTCGGAAACCGCGCGCCAGACCTTCGAGGAAGGCGCGATTGCCGAAAACCTTCCCACCGTCACGGTTCCGCGCAGCGAACTCGAGGCGGGCATCGGCGTGCTGGTCGCATTCGTCAAGGCTGGGCTGGTCGCTTCGAACGGCGAAGCGCGTCGTCAGGTCAAGGGCGGCGGCCTGCGCGTCAATGACGTTGCGGTGCGCGACGAAAAGATGGTGCTGAGATCTAGTGACCTCACGCCGGAAGGCGTCATCAAGCTGTCGCTTGGCAGGAAGCGCCACGTCCTGCTCAAGCCTGCATAGGCGCATTCGTCCAAGACCCCTTGTTCCTCGCCGGCGAAGCGCGCTCCTAGATGGACATGGACCAGCCTGCCGCAAGTGAACGGGCCGCGACCAAGCCGGACGGGCCGGCACGGCTGGCGCTCGGCGTATTGGCGCTGTGCTTCACGCTGTCGGTGCTCGGCCGCGGCCTCGGAGAGAGCTTCACGGTATTTCTCAAGCCGATCTCGGAGCATTTCGGCTGGGACCGCGCCGAAGTGGTCTCGGTCTATTCGCTGTCCGCGCTTGCTGGAGGGCTGGCGGCGCCGCTGGTGGGGCGGCTGTTCGACCGATCGGGGCCGCGCACCGTCTATTCACTTGGACTGCTACTGCTGGGCACGGCGTTCCTGATCGCCGGTCACGCCCAGCATCTCTGGCAATTCCAGCTCAGCGTCGGCCTCTGCGTCGGCACCGGCATCGCCTTCATCGGCAACGTGCCGAACTCGATCCTGCTCGGCCGCTGGTTCGGCCCCCGTCTACCGACCGCGATGGCGGTGGTGTATTCCGCGACCGGCGCCGGCGTGCTGATCCTGTTGCCGGCCTCGCAGATCCTGATCGACCGCGCCGGTTGGCGCGGCGCCTACCACATCTTCGGAGTTACCGTGCTGATCTTGCTGGTACCGTTGCTGGTGCTGCCATGGCGGGTGTTCTCCAGCGGATCCGGCCAACTGGTGAAGACCGCGGCAGCTGATTTCGTCGACGAGGGCTGGACGCTGTTGAGCGCGCTACGCCATCATGCCTTCTGGGCCCTGTTTTCGACCTTCTTCTTCACCGCGATCGGGATGTACGCCATCGCGCCGCAGGTGGTCGCCTATCTGATCGATGCCGGCTTTCCGCCGCTGCAGGCGGCAACCGCCTGGGGATTCAGCGGCGTGGTACTGTTGTTCGGCATGCTGGGCGTCAGCTGGCTCGACGGGATCATCGGCCGCAGGCCTTCGGTCCTGTTCAGCTACGCGGTCTCGATCGCCGGAATCCTGATGCTCTGGGCGCTGCAACGGTATCCGAACGTCTGGGTGTTGACCGGCTTCGTGGTCTGTTTCGGCAGTATGATCGGATCGCGGGGGCCGCTGCTCACGGCGACGGCGATGAAGATCTTCCGCGGCGAACGGGTCGGAACCATCTATGGCAGCATCTCGATCGGCAGCGGTCTCGGCTCGGCTTTCGGCTCCTGGAGCGGCGGCCTGATCCACGACTGGGCGCACAGCTACAATCCCGTGATCGCATTCTCGCTGGTTGCCGTGCTGCTCGGCATGATCCCGTTCCTGCTGGTGCCGGCGCTGCGGCGTTAGGTACGGGATCGACAGCCGGTCAGTTGCTGTTGTTGGGGGGAAATTCGACCGGGTTGGTGGGCTTGCCGGTGTTGAACTCGAAGATCTTGCGCAACACGCCCGGCGCCATGGCCGAGATCGGATTGACGCGGAGCACCGGCTGGCCGAGCGTGCCGACCACCTCGTAGGTGACCCCGATCAATCCCTCATTGCTGCCGCCGCCGAGAAACAGTCCGACGATCGGAATCTGGCCGAACATGTTGTTCAGCCCGTACATCGGCACGAAGGTGCCGCTCATGCGCACCTGGTTCGCGGAATCGATGCTGCCTTCGATGGTGCCGCCAACCATCGGTCCCTTGAGAACTCCCTCGCGGATCGTGAGTTGCCCGCTCTGGCGGGTGAATTCGGCGCGCACGCGGGAGAAGGAGACGCCGTTCTGGACCCCGGTGGGGCCGCCGGCGGCGACGCGGTCGAGCGCCGCCTCCCCCTTGACCGAGAAATTGCTGACATTGATCAGGCCGTCTCTGGCGCTGGGCTCCACGGTCGGCGGATCCATGGCCAGTTGAAGCTGGCCGCCGATCACCTTGGAATAGGTATCGGTAAAGCGGAAGAACGCGCCGGCGTCATTGGTCTCGAGGTACATCACCTCGCGCCCCTGCGTCGGCCGGCGCAGATCTCCCATCAGAGGCGTGTCCCGCCCGAGCTTGCCATTGAGCGAAAACGCCTTGATCGCGCCATTGCGCCGCGACAGCTTGGCATCGACGCTGCGAAGGGCCTCGCCGTAGAATCCGGCCACCGCGCCAAGCTTGAGGTCGACATCGAGATCGACGTTCTTGGGCTTGTTCTTGGTGTCGGTCTCGCGGCCTGAAATGGCTGATTTGATGAAGCCGCGGCCGTCGAACACGTCGCCACGCATCGTTACCTTCAGCACGCCGTCGCTACCCCGCTCGGCTCTCAGCGACGTCTTGTCGCCTTCGGAGGGTGAATAGGTCGGGAAGTTGACGCTCATGACGTCGTAGTTCTGATCGATCTCGATCGATCCCTTGATCGAGACACCGCCGCCATCGATGACGATGTCCTCGAGCCGGGTCGATTGCGGCTTTTGAACGACATTGAACGCGACATGGCCCGACTTGCCCGGCAATTTGACCCAGCCCGGCAAAAGATTGTCGAGCTTCAGCGAGGTCAGGTCCGCATCGACGCCGACGCGACTGTCATGCTCCGCTCCGCCGAGCTTGCCGCTCAGCTTGACCGGCAGGTTGCCGGTGACAGCGGGCCCGAGGTCCAGTCCGAGGCGGCTGCGGCCCGCATCATCGAGCGTTGCCTGCAATTTGAAATCGGCATCGCCTTCGCTCGGCTTGCGGTAGTCCAGCGCGGCGGCTTGCCCGTTGATCCGCACGTCGCCCTTGACCTGATAGCCCTGATTGTTCGCGACGATCTTGAGCGCATTGGCCTCGAGCTTCTGATTCATCACGACATGGTCGGCGGCAAACCCGTTGAGGTCGGCGGCAATGGCATAAGTGGTGTCGGCCTTGGTGAGCTCGCGCTTGATCGGCAAATTGAGCGTGACCTGTGCCGAGACCGTGCCCTTGCTCGCATTCGGATCGATCTTGGTCGCGGAGAATTCGCTGAGACGATCGGAGGCGAGAATTTCGGCCGCCGCCGGCACCGGCCCGTCGATCCGGAACTTGACCCTGGCCGGTGACGGCTTCGGCGCCATGTCCGGCACCTCGAACACCAGGTCGCTGATCGCGAGCTTGCGTCCCGAGGGCGTGTCGGCCGCCGCCTGGCCGATGGTCACGGTCGCCGTGCGGCCGGTAACCCGCGCCTTCAAATCGGCATCATGGACCACTGGCAGGTCATCCACCGGTCGCAACGTCACGCCGGTAGCCGAAATGTTGACGGCGAGCCCGTCGTCCGGGATCGGCGGTCCGCGGCGCGACAGATTGTGAACCGGCGAGTTGACGCCGATCTCGATGCGCTGCAACGATCCGCGATCAATCCGTTCGAGCACCCATTCGCGAACCTCGGGAACGATCAGGATCGGCCACATCCGCTTCAGCGCCGATGCCGACATCGGGGTACCGGCAAAGCCGAGCGTCAGGCGCGGCTCGGCCGCATAGTCGAGGCTGCCGGTTCCGGCGACCCCGATCTCGCCATTGCTGATGTCGGCCTGGGTCAGCAGCACGCGATGCTTCTGGGTGTCGAAGCGCAGGCCGATGGCGATGCGGTTGAAGATCAGCGGCTGCTCACCTTCGGCTCCGGCCAGCACGATGGTGCCGCCACTGAAGCCCATTTGCCAGTCCGGTATGCTGCCGTTGGGCGGTTCGATGTGCGCCAGCAGCGTGATCCGGTTCGGACCGGACACGATCTTGAACGGCGCTACCAGGACGCGCCGCCCGGCATCCCATTCGACCTCCATTTCGGTCGAGTCGATCGCCATCGGATAGTCCGGCGTATCGCTGTCGATAACGCGGCCGGCCCCCGTGCTCAGCTTGCCGCGGAAATAAGTCGGCAGCCCGTCCCGACCGAGTTCGCCTTTCAACTCACCGGTGAGCCGCAGGTCGGCGCTGTATGTCAAATCCTTCAACCGCAAGGCCAGCAGGATGTCCGAAGTCGAGACCTTGTCGGCGCGAATATCGACCGAGCGCACGCCGTTCGAAGGGGCCCCGATCGTAACCCGAAGCGACCAGGCATTGCGGCCGTCTTCGCCGACACTGAGCGCGACGCCGCCGCCATGCGGGCGGCGCAGGCTGAGGCTGATGTTTTCGAACTTCCATTTGTTGCCGCGCTGCTCGTCATCGACGATGAGGTTGCCGTTCTTCAAGCCGATCTCGTTGAGGTTCTGCCCGTCGAGCCCGGTCAGGCTCAGGCTGTCGAGCCAATCGAGGCCGGCCAACAGTCCACTCGGCGAATCATGGCCATCGGGCGAGGTCGAGGCCGGCGACCGCGGTGACGCCGTGGGGTCGGCGGCGGATCCGCCTTGCGGCTGCGGGGCGGTCGCGGCGGCGCGCTTGGAAGCGACGCCGGTCGCGAGCGGTCGGGCGTTGTCACCGGTCGAGACCGTGACATAGCCGTCCGGAGTGATCCGCACCGACAATTCGGCATCGACCAGATTGAGACTCTCGGCACGAAGTCGGCCCATCAGGAGCGCCGTGCCTGATAGTTTCACCTCGGCCTTCGGCGCGCTTGCCACCACCGCATGATCGCGGTCCCTGACAATGATGTCGCGGATGCGCACGGCAATGCGGATCCGGCCGGCCCGCTCGATCTGGGTGCCTCCGACCTCGACCGTATTGCCATGGCCGATATTGTCCTCGATGGCGGCGGCGAGCCATGGCGTGGCCATTTCGAGATTGATCGGCCCGGCCCCCAGCCGCAGCCACAACGCACCGAAACTTGCGGCGAAGATCACCACTAAAACGGCGACTCCGCCGGCAAGTCGCCGGATCCAGCGCTCGCCGGAGAGCCATCGCCCGAGCGCTGCGAACCGATCGCCAAGCCGGTGGAAGCGGGAGCCCGATCGCGACAACAGCCGACGCGCGCGATAGCGGGCCGCCTCGTCCTGCTCGCGATCCCAGTCGACGTCGTCCAACGGCGGTGGCTGGACGTCAGCACGCGGATTCGAACCCTGGGGCGACGTATTCCTTGCCATTGCCTCTCGGTGCTGGCGGTAACCGGACGATCGATGATTGCCGCCAAGGGTGCGCCCGTCGGTCGGTGACGGGCGGTCCTGTACCGGCATCGCTGCCATTCCCTGATCAATACTGTTACACGTCGTCCTGCCCAAGTGGCACTTTCAATGAGCGGCCGAGCGGTGCGCCGAGTTCCTTGCAACCCTATTCCGAGGCCATCAGACTTGCCCTGCGGCCGGCTCGATTTGAGCCTGCCGGGACTCGACCCGCAAGTGCCTATTGGTTGATCCGGCGAAAGCGACGAAAGGAAGGCGTATGTCCAAGAAAACGCGCAAGGATTCGTCGAGCCGCAGCCGTCCTGGACGGACGCCGCAGGCAACTGGCGCGAAATCCCGTGGCGCCGCCGCAACCGGAATGGCGAGCTCCGCCGGCAAAACGGTGGTCCGGTCCGGCAAGGGAGCCGTAAAATCGGCCGCCAAGAAAGGTCCGAAGGCCCCGCACAGGTCTTCCGCGAAGCCAGCCGAATCGGCGCGCCCGGCCCTGGCCGAGGGAGCACGGGCGCCCGCGTTCCGGCTGCCCCGCGATGCCGGCGACAACGTCTCGCTCGAGGACTTCGAAGGCCGCAGACTGGTGCTGTTCTTCTATCCCCGCGCGGACACCCCGGGTTGCACGCGCGAGGCGATCGACTTCACGCGCCTGTCCGGCGCGTTCGCCGAAAACCGAACCGCCATACTCGGCGTTTCCGCCGATCCGCTTAAGGCACAGCAGGCCTTTCGCGACAAGCACCGATTGGCGGTGCCGCTGGCTTCGGACGAGACCCACGACATGCTCGAGGCCTATGGCGCCTGGGGCGAGAAATCCATGTATGGAAGGACGTTCCTGGGCATCCGTCGCACCACGATCCTGATTGGCGAGGATAGCCGGATCATCCGTATCTGGCGCAATGTGAAGGTCGACGGCCATGCCGACGACGTGCTCGCGGCGGTCCGAGCGCTTTGAATTTTCGAGCGATCACGTTTTCTAAAAATTAACCATGAGAAGGTCATATCGTCCCGTCATCAGCCGTCCGGACCTGATCTCCGACCGGCGCGGGAGTGCCGATGTCGTATCGTACCGGTCACCATGCTGAGTATCTCCAACATCACCCCCATGATCACGGCAGAACCGCCGCGCGCCGGCAGCCGATAAGCCATCCGGCCACCGCGAGAAGCCACGCCCAGCAAGATTACACCCTGGTCCACGCCGGCAGGCAGGTGCGGGTCGGTCCCGTGGTGTTCTGGATCGTGGTGGGCACCGTGACCCTGCTCGGAATCTGGTCTGCCGCGACCGCCACCTATTTTGCATTCCACGACAACGTTCTCGCCCGCCTGATCGCGCGCCAGGCCGAGATGCAATACGCCTATGAGGACCGCATCGCTGAATTGCGGACCCGGATCGACCGGACCACCAGCCGACAGTTGCTCGACCAAGAACAGTTCGATCAGAAGCTCGACCAGATCATGCGCCGCCAGGCCACGCTGGAATCCCGTGCCAGCGCGCTCGGCGGCATGGCCGACATCACCGGATCGATCAAGCCGTCGGCACGAACCGGCCCGGCCGAGGCCACAGGCACCGCGCGGCCAAAACCCTCGCCGATCAGCGACACCGTGACCTTTGTGGCGCCGCCGGACCGGGAGGCGCGGCTGGAATCACGGATGCCAGTCGCGATCAAGCCGGCACAGCGCCAGCTCGCGCAGGGCCAGGGCTTCGACGATGTCCTGGTGCGCCTGCAGAGCTCGCTCGATCAGGTCGATAACCGGCAGGTGGCCGTGCTCACCTCCGTCGAAGAAGGCCTGGAATCACGCGTACGCCGGATGCGCGGCGTCATCACCGATCTCGGGCTCGACATGGCGCATCTGGAGGCCGCGACGCCGCGCGCGGGCATGGGCGGCCCGTTCATTCCCGTCAAGCTCTCCGCCCATGCCGGACCGTTCGAACGCGAGCTCTATCGGATCAATATCACCCGCGCGCAGATGGACCGGCTCAACCGTACCCTGGCCCTGGTGCCCTACCGCAAGCCCGTCATCGGCGAAGTCGAGTTTACCTCCGGCTTCGGCGTGCGCACCGACCCGTTTCTTGGCCGGCCCGCCATGCATACCGGTCTCGATTTCCGCGCCGCGCAGGGCGATCCGGTGCGGGCGACCGCGAACGGCAAGGTGGCGTCGGCGGGATGGGCCGGCGGCTATGGCCGCATGGTGGAGGTCGACCATGGCAATGGGTTGTCGACCCGCTACGGGCATTTGTCGGAAATCGACGTCAAGGTCGGCGAACCCATCAAGATCGGACAGGTGATCGGCGCCGTCGGCTCGACCGGCCGCTCGACCGGTCCGCACCTGCACTACGAAACCCGCATCGATGGCGAAGCGGTCGATCCGCAGAAATTCCTTCGCGCCGGCGTGCGCCTCAGTGCCGGCTGATGAGGCGCGGCGCCGGTTCTAGTGGCTGGTCTCGTGGCCGATTTCGCCGGTGATGATGTTGCCGAATAGCTCCCAGCTTGCGCCATTGAACCGCATCAGCTGCATCTGCTCGATCGGAAAATAGTCGTCGGGTGACGTATTGACGGTGATCCCCGGCAACAGCATCTCGCTTCTGAAATTCTTCAGGTTGGTTGCCTGCCTCATGACGTTCTCGCGGGTCAGATTGTCGCCGCACTTCTTCAAGACCTGCACCATGGCTTCGGACTCCACATAGGCATAGGCATTGTTGGCATTGGTCTTGTCGCCATCCGGATAGAATTTGTCCATGAAGGCGGCCCATTTCTTCACGCCCGGATCGTCCTTCCAAGTCGGATCGGTCGGATCCTTGACATAGGCAGTCGAAATAATCCCCTTGGAATATTCCAGGCCAGCCGGCTTCAATACCGAGGCAATGGTGGTCGCGGTGTTGGCGAGGAAGAATTTCGGCCTCCAACCGAGTTCGCCGACCTTGCGGATCGCCTGCGCCGAGCCTTTCGGAGCGGCCCAGGAGAAGAAGATGTCGGCGCCGGAATCGTGTAGCGCGACGATCTGGGAATCGATCGAGGGGTCGCTCACCTCGTAGGACTTGTCGGCAATGATCATTCCGGCCTTGTCGCCGAGACCGTCCTTCAATCCCTTGAACTGATCCTTGCCGGCATCGTCGTTCTGCCAGAACACCGCGATTCTGCTATCGGGATAGTGCTCCCGGATATATTTCGCATAGATGTGACCTTCATTCTGGTAGTTGGGCTGGAATCCCATGGTCCATGGGAAGTTCTTGGGATCACCGAACTTGGTCGCGCCAGAAGCGACGAACAGTTGCGGCACTTTCTTGGCGTTCATGTATTTCTCGATCGCCGAATTGGACGGAGTGCCAAGCGACTGGAAGATCAACAGCACCTCGTCGCTCTCCACGAGCTTGCGCGCCTGCTCGATCGCCTTGGGCGGGCTGTAGGCATCGTCATAGCTGATGAAGTTGATCTGGCGGCCGTTGATGCCGCCGTCGGCATTCACCATCTTGAAGAACGCGGCTTCAGCCTTGCCGATCACGCCATAGGAGGAGGCCGGCCCGCTATAGGGCATGATGTTGCCGATCTTGATTTCGGTATCGCTCGCGCCAGGATCGTACTGCTTTTGCGCCTGGGCCGCGCTGGCGTATAGCAGGGCTGCAACTGCACACAGGACCGCGATACGAACCGGCATCGTTCCCTCCCCTCAGCATGTTTTTTTCAAGTGTCGCAGGCCGGCCGCAGCGTTGCAAGCCCGGCTGTGCACTCGGCGCATTGACGGGATCGCGGGCGCGGCAGCATCTCGGCCAAACGTGCCCGTTTCGTCAGCAGGCGCGGGCCGTTGCCTTGTGGTCCATCCGCGTTCGGCCAGTCCACGACCGGTTCGCCCGACAGCGATGATGACGATGCCGGCCAGTCGTCAGTCGACGTCCTCGACGGCGCCGGGCGTGGTGCCGAAGGCGCGTTGCGCTAGGGTCGCCGCCATGAATTCATCGAGGTCGCCGTCGAGCACACCCGACGTGTCGGAAGTCTGTACTCCCGTGCGCAGGTCCTTCACCATCTGGTAGGGCTGCAGGACGTAAGAGCGGATCTGGTGACCCCACCCGATATCGGTCTTGGCGGCCTGGTCGGCAGCGGCCTGTACCTCGCGCTTCTTCAATTCGATCTCATAGAGCCGCGCCCGCAGCATGTCCCAGGCCTGCGCCCGGTTCTTGTGTTGCGAACGCCCGGCCTGGCAGACCACTGCCACGCCAGTCGGGATATGGGTCAGCCGGACCGCCGACTCGGTCTTGTTGACATGCTGGCCGCCGGCGCCCCCCGAGCGCATGGTATCGGTGCGCACGTCGGATTCCCGGATGTCGATCTTGATGCTGTCGTCGACGACCGGGAAGATCGCGACGCTGGAAAAAGAGGTGTGACGCCGCGCGTTGGAATCGAACGGCGATATTCGTACCAGCCGATGCACGCCGGCTTCGGTCTTGAGCCAGCCATAGGCGTTGTGGCCGCTGATCTGGATGGTGGCGGACTTGATGCCGGCTTCCTCGCCCTGCGTCTCCTCCAGATATTCGAGCTTGAAGCCGTGCTTTTCGGCCCAGCGCGTGTACATGCGCAGCAGCATCGCGGCCCAGTCCTGGCTCTCGGTGCCGCCGGCGCCGGCATGCACCTCGAGATAGGAATCGAAGCGGTCGGCCTCACCGCTCAGCAGTGCCTCGAGCTCGCGGCGCGCGACCTCCTGCTTCAGCGCGACCAGCGCGGCCTCGGCTTCCGCGACCACGCCGGCATCGCCCTCGGCTTCGCCGAGCTCGATCATCCCGACATTGTCTTCGAGCTCGCGCTCGACCTTGCCGATGCCCGACAGCGCATCCTCGAGCGCGGTGCGCTCCTGCATCAGCTTCTGCGCCTTCTGGGGGTCGTTCCAGAGATTGGGGTCTTCGGCGAGCTTGTTCAGCTCGGCCAGCCGCGCCGTCGATTGCTCGACGTCAAAGATGCCTCCTCAGCAGCCCGACCGACTGCTTGATCTCTTCGGTGAGACGTTCGACTTCGGCGCGCATGGTTCCCCTGATCCGCGGCGGTGCCGCCTTTGCATTTGGGCAGGGATGTAGCGGCAGCCGGCGCCAAGCGCAATCGAAACCACGCCAGGCAAGTGGCCCGCGGCGCCTTAGTACAGCCCGCCGGTACCGGAACGCAGGATGGTGCGGTCGGCGTCAGGCGACACCGTGAGCGCGCGACCATCGGCATCGGCGACGCCGATCACCGAATAGTTGTCAGGCGGCGCGGTGCCGGGCTTGAACGCCTCGAGGATGGTCTTGGGATCGCCCGGCCCGGCGCGCATGCCGCTCATCTGGTCGACGAGGATCAGCTTGATGCCGGCCGGCACCTTGAACGGGATCGCCGGCTTGTCGGCGAGTGCAAGCTTGAGGAAATCCTTGGCGATCGGCGCCGCCAGATGCCCGCCGGTGGCGGTCTTTCCGAGATTGCGCGGCTTGTCGAAGCCCATATAGACGCCCACCACGATATCGGGCGAGAAGCCGACGAACCAGGCATCCTTCTGATCGTTGGTAGTGCCGGTCTTGCCGGCGATCGGCTTGCCGACTTCCTTCAGCACAGTGGCGGTTCCTGACTGCACCACGCCTTCCATCATCGAGGTGATCTGATAGGCGGTCATCGCATCCAGCACCTGCTCGCGATGATCGATCAGCTGGGGTTCGGGCTGGTTCTTCCAGCCTTCCGGCGCGTTGCAGCCGCGGCATTCGCGCTGGTCATGCTTGAAGATGGTGCGACCGTAACGGTCCTGGATCCGGTCGATCAGCGTCGGCTTCACCCGCCGGCCGCCATTGTCGAACATCGAATACGCCGTGACCATCCGCATCACCGTGGTCTCGCCGGCGCCGAGCGCATAGGACAGGTAGTTCGGCAGTTCGTCATAGACGCCGAAGCGCTTGGCATATTCGCCGATCAGGGGCATGCCCACATCCTGGGCGAGCCGCACCGTCACGGTGTTGAGCGACCAGCGCAGCGCATTCCGCAGCGTGGTCGGGCCGCGGTAATGCCCCGCCGAATAATTTTCCGGCCGCCAGACCCCGGCGCCCTGCCCCTGGTCGATTTCGATCGGCGCGTCGACCACCACCGTCGACGGCGTGTAGCCATTGTCGAGCGCCGAGGAATAGACGATCGGCTTGAACGATGAGCCCGGCTGGCGGTAGGCCTGGGTCGCGCGGTTAAACTGGCTCTGGTCGAACGAGAATCCGCCGACCATGGCCAGCACGCGGCCGGTATGCGGATCCATCACCACCATGGCCCCGGAAATCTCGGGATACTGCCGCAGCCTGAACTGGCCTTCGACCGGATTGCCGTCCTTGCCGATCAGGGGATCGGCGTAGATGACGTCGCCAGGGCTCAGGACTTGAGCCACGGAGTTCGGGGTCTTGCCGCGCAGCGGGCCCGATGTGGCCTTCGCCCATTTCACACCGTCCAGCGTGACGATGCCGGTCTCGCGGTCTTTCAGAACGGCGCCGCCGAGTTCGCGGCCGGGCTGGAAGCCGATCCGTGCGGATTGGTCGTTGGTCTCCAGCACCACCGCGAGCCGCCAGGGCGTGATGTCCGACAGCGACTTGACGTCGGCGAGCTTGAGGCCCCAGTCGCCGCTGATGTCGATCTTGCTGCTGGCGCCCCGCCAGCCCTGGGCCTCATCATAGCTGACAAGCCCCGCCGCCATCGACTTGCGCGCCATCACCTGCAGCTTGGGATCAAGCGTGGTACGCACCGAAAGGCCGCCCTCGTAGAGTTTCTTCTCGCCATAGCGTTCGAAGATGTCGCGGCGAACTTCCTCGGCGAAATATTCGCCGGCGAAGATATGGCCGGCATTCGACCGGTTGGTCACGATCAAGGGGTCCTTGCGCGCCTTGTCGGCGTCGGCCTGCTTGATCCAGCCGTTTTCCAGCAGCCGATCGATCACGTAGTTGCGCCGCTCGATCGCGCGATCGCGGTTGCGCACCGGATGCAGCGCCGCCGGCGCCTTCGGCAAGGCGGCAAGGTAGGCCGCCTCCGCCACGGTCAGCTCGTTCACGGACTTGTCGAAATAGACCAGCGAGGCGGCCGCGATTCCGTAGGCGCCGAGGCCGAGATAGATCTCGTTGAGATACAGCTCGAGAATCTTGTCCTTGGAATAGGCCCGCTCGATCCGCATCGCCAGCAGCGCTTCCTTGATCTTGCGCGCGAACGACACCTCGTTGTTCAGCAGGAAATTCTTCGCGACCTGCTGGGTGATGGTGGAAGCTCCCTGCGGGCGGCGGTTGGAGCCGTAGTTCTGGGCGTAGAGTACGGCGGCACGCGCCATGCCCGAGAAATCAATGCCGCCATGCTCGTAGAAATTCTTGTCCTCGGCGGCGAGGAAGGCATTGATGACGAGTTTCGGAACGGCCTGAATCGGCAGATAGAGCCGTCGCTCCTTGGCATATTCGCCGAGCAGCGAACCGTCCGACGCGTGCACCCGCGTCATCACCGGGGGCTCGTAGTCCTGAAGCTGCGAATATTCCGGCAGGTCCCTGGAAAAATGCCAGATCAAGCCGGCCGCCGCGGCGACGCCCACCAGGAACACCACGGTCCCTGCCGCGAACAGGAAACCAAAGAACCGCACCAGCAAGCGCATTGTCGACTGTCCGTTTCACCCTCGAGCGCCGCACCCGGCGCTTCTGCTCAGCCTGAACACAGGCTGCGACACGTGCTGGCCAATGACGCAGGCGAACAATACACCGGCCGGCGGAAAATTCCGACTGGAACCGGAGATCCCGCGACGCGCGCGGTCTTATAGAGCGGGCGCTGTGGCCAAACTAGGGCTTCCCCCGATCGTTGCCGCACTCAATCCGCCGGCGCCGCCGTGGCCAGCCGTCGGGCAAAAAAAGCGTCGATGGCGAGTGCCATGGATCCGACGGTGCGGGCACGCCAGTTCTCCGATACCAGATGCTCCAGGTCGCTCTTGTTCGAGACGTAGCCCAGTTCGACCAGCACCGACGGCACATCCGGCGCCTTCAGGACCCGAAAGCCGGCCGATTTCAGCGGATGCTTGTACATCCGCGCGGTATTCTTCATTTCGCCGGCCAGCAGGCGCGCGAACCGGTTCGAGAACGTCTTGGTCTCCCGCTGGGCGAGGTCGATCAGAATATCGGCGACTTCGGTCGGCTCGGCGGTCAGGTTGACCCCGCCAATGGCGTCCGCCTTGTTTTCGGCCTCGGCCAACCTTTCCGCCTCGGCGTCGGAGGCACGGTCCGACAGGGTGTAGATGGTCGCGCCCTGGGCATCCCCCTCCCGGCGCGGCAGCGCATCGGCATGGATCGAGACGAACAGCGCCGCCGACTGCGTGCGCGCGATCCGGACCCGGTCGTCGAGCGGTATGAACGTATCGTCGGTCCGGGTCATCACCACGCGATATTTACCGCCTTTTTCGATGCGGTCGCGCAACGCGAGGCCGAACGCCAATACCAGGTTCTTTTCGTTTTCGTTGCCGGACTGGGTTCCATTGTCGATGCCGCCATGGCCCGGGTCGATCACGATGACGGGGCGCGGATCCAGCGGCGCGGGCGGTGCAGCCTCGTGGCCGGTGGCGTTTTCGGCGGCGCCGACCATGGCGGGCTTCGGCTCGGCCCGGCTGCCCGCTGCCAGTGCCTGGGCGAAGCCGGCCCGATCCACCTCCTCGAATTCGAGCACCAGCCGCGGCGGCTGGCCATTGGCGGCATCGAGCAGATAAGACCGGGAGATCCGGGCCGGGCCGGTCAGGTCGAAAACGATCCGCGAGCCGCCGGGCATCACCAGTCCGTAGCGGAACGCCTTGATCAGCCCGCGGCTGCTGGCGCCGATCCCATTGGGCAGGCGAAAATCCACCTGCGGAAGGTCGACGACCACCCGATAGGGATCGGCCAGGGTGAAGGCGCGGAACTGGACGCGCTGGTCGAGATCCAGAATGAACCTGGTCTGTCTGGAATCGCCAGCCAGGCGGGCATCGGATGCAACAGGAAAATCCACGGCGGCGCCGTCAGGCACCGCCGGCCCCGCAACCGTCGATCCGCTCCAAAGCGATGCTGCGGCGCACAAGAGCGCAATTAGCAGAAAAGCGACGTGATTTGCGCGGATCCCCAACGATTCGGTGCCTCCGAGCGGTCCTCTTACCGCAATAGGACTGCAGGGTTAACGCTCGCCTAAGACTCCTAACGCGATAAAGCCGAAGTGTTGCCGCGTGGCGACGCTGTTCCTGGCTCCCTTGCACGCGACCCGCAATCCACGTATGTAAAAGGAGCTGACGGCTAAAACTCCCGGTTGTGTCGCGTTCAGCCTCCCGGTGCAGCGCCGGAATTTTCAGACTTTAGGAAGTTCCAGCGTATTTTCCGATCCCTCCACGGCCAGCGCAGCGCGCGGCTGACACGGAGCGGCGGTTTCAGGCCCGAGCGGCGTTCAGTCCAGGTTACGATGTTATCCCCTGGCAGGCACGACAGAACCGATTACCGCGGCCGCGAGCCGTGTACACGACTGACGGCGAGCGCGTTGGCGCCGCGCCGGGCCATCAGCGATCGACGAGGCGGTGCCTTTGCCGCCAACGTGTTCAGACGGGCCGACGCTTGATGCGCCAGACTTTATTGCCGATCCCGATCCATGACGGTTCCGCACCGACGCGAAGCGAAAGCTCTGCGCGCCGGTCCGCGCCGTCGCGATCGACTTCGGACGGGCGCCGCGGGTTGCGTTTTGGCCTTCCCCTCACCCCCGAATCAGGTGGACCGTCGCGTCAACCGGCCGCGCGGCACGCGCTTGCCGCCATACGCGCCCGCCGCCTCCAAGAGTTGCAAAATGCCAAACAAAATGTTGATCGATGCCACCCATCCGGAAGAAACCCGGGTCGTGGTGGTCCGCGGCAATCGCGTCGAAGAATTTGATTTCGAGACCGCCCAGCGCAAACAGCTGCGTGGAAACATCTATCTTGCCAAGGTCACGCGGGTCGAGCCGTCGCTGCAGGCCGCCTTCATCGAGTATGGCGGCAACCGTCACGGCTTCCTGGCCTTCAGCGAAATCCATCCCGACTACTATCAGATACCGGTCGCCGACCGTCAGGCGCTGATCGAGGCCGACGAGCGTGCCCATCGCGAAGCCGAGGAAGAAAGCGAGAATCGCTCCAATCATCGCCGTCGACCGCGTCATCGAAATTCACGCCGCCGCAGCAATGGTGAGCGCGTCCAGAGCGGCATCATCGAGTCGACCGGTACCGATTCCGCCCATGACGAGTCGCCGCATGATGCCGGGCTTGGATCGTCCGATCCTGATCTGACCAACGAGGACCGGTTCCGCACCCATGACGGCGAATCGCATGCCGAGCCCGCCGATCACGACCCCGACCATCACGGTTTCGGCGACGAAGGACACGACGGTCCCAGCGCCGCCGAAGGCGCTGGCGGGGCTGACCACGACCATCCGCACGATGGACACGAACACGGCCCTATCGACGAAGGCGGCCTCGTCGCGGCGGCTGCATCACCCGGCGCCGATCAGGTCGCGACTACCGCCGCGACTTCGGACGCAACCGACCATCACGACGAATACGACCATGACGAAGGCAGCCACGAAGCCCGCTCCCAGGCCGACGACGCCGATCCCGACCATGAAGCAGAACCCGAAGACGGCCGCGAGCCGGCCGGCCATGCCGAGGACCAAGCCGCATCCGATCCCGAACAGATGGCAGTTGCGCGGGACGACCAAGCCCATGATGACGACGAGGATGCCGATGATGCCGAGGAAGAGGTCGAATCGGTCGGCGGTGATGATGTTCTGGAGGAGGTGCCGGAGCGTGCCTACCGGCCGCGCCGCCAGTACAAGATCCAGGAGGTCATCAAGCGCCGCCAGGTGATGCTGGTGCAGGTCGTGAAGGAAGAGCGTGGCAACAAGGGCGCCGCGCTCACCACTTACCTATCGCTGGCCGGGCGCTATGCGGTGTTGATGCCGAATACCGCGCGCGGCGGCGGCATCAGCCGCAAGATCACCTCCGCTCAGGACCGCTCGCGGCTGAAGGAAGTGGTGCAGGATCTCGACGTTCCCGAGGGCATGGGCATCATCCTGCGCACGGCCGGCGCCTCGCGCACCAAGCCCGAAATCAAGCGTGACTTCGAATACCTGATCCGGATGTGGGAAACCGTGCGCGACATGACGCTGCGGTCGCAGGCGCCGACCCTCGTCTACGAGGAGGGCTCGCTGATCAAGCGGTCGCTGCGCGATCTCTACAACAAGGAGATCGACGAGATCCAGGTTGCCGGCGAAGCCGGCTACCAGGAGGCGCGCGATTTCATGAAGATGCTGATGCCGTCGAACGTGCGCGCCGTCCGGCAGTATCGCGACGGCCAGCCGCTGTTCTCGCGAATGGGCGTGGAAAGCCAGCTCGACGCCATGTTTTCGCCGACGGTGCAACTGCGCTCGGGCGGCTACATCGTGATCAATCAAACCGAGGCACTGGTCTCGATCGACGTCAATTCGGGCCGTTCGACCCGCGAGCACCACATCGAGGACACCGCGCTCAAGACCAACATGGAGGCCGCCGAGGAAGTCGCACGGCAGTTGCGCCTGCGCGATCTCGCCGGCCTTATCGTCATCGACTTCATCGATATGGACGAGAAGCGCAACAATCGCTCGGTCGAACGCAAGCTGAGCGATTGCCTGCGGCAGGACCGCGCCCGCATCCAGGTCGGCCGGATCTCGCATTTCGGTCTTCTGGAAATGTCCCGGCAGCGGATCCGGGCGAGCGTGCTGGAAAGCTCCACCGAGCCCTGCCCGCAATGCGGCGGCAGCGGCCATGTCCGCTCGGTGTCTTCGGTGGCGCTGCAATTACTGCGCGGCATGGAGGAAATCCTGATGAAGGGCGCCACCCACAATCTCGTGGTGCGCACCCGGACTGACGTCGCGTTGTACGTTCTCAACCACAAGCGCGGTCATCTGCGCGATCTCGAGGATGCCTTCAAGGTGAGCCTCGCCGTGGTGGCCGATCCGACCGTGAGCGGTCAGCAGTCGTTCATCATCGACCGGGGCGAACAGGTACACACGCTCGAAGCCGCCAAAGCCCTGCTCGCGGCTCAGGTCGCGGCCGCCCCGCCGCAGCTAGAGGAAGCGCTGGAAGAGGACGAGGCATTCGACATTGAAGCCGAATCCGAGGTCGAAACGGATGAGAGCGAAGGCCTCGGCGACGAAACGCCGTCGGGCGAGGCAGCGGCTGCGGATGGCGAGGCCGATGCTCACAAGCGCAAGCGGCGCCGGCGGCGACGTGGCCGTTCCGGCGAACCACGCGATGGCGCCGCGCGCGAGGAGAACGGTGCGGCACGGGTCGCCACGACCGCGATTCCCGGAGAACTGACCAGTGAGGCCGAATCCGACGAGGACGGGGCCGACGAACAGCCCGGCATGGTCCGGACCGACTCGACAACCGAGGAGCGCCGCCCGCGCCGTCGTGGACGTCGCGGCGGACGTCGCCGCCGCGGCGGACCGGAGGACGGTCTGGCAGGCTCGATCGCCGACGAACTCGCGCCGACGCCGCCGCCCGAGGTGATCAGCGCGGTTGCCGATTTCGACGCCGTCACGCCGCCGGCGCCCGCGGAGGCCGAGTTCGAGACCCAGACCTTCGCGCCTGTTTCCGAACCACACCCGACGCAGGACCATCTTGCCGAGCCCGCGGGCCCGGCCGAAGCGCAGGAAACCGGACGCGAGCCCGAAAGCGTCCGGGAGCCGGAAAAGGGCCAGTCGCGGCGCTCGACAGTTCGCGAGAAGGTGAGCTTCCTGTCCGAACCCGCGGCGGTCGCGACCCCACCGGCGGATCAGGCCGAGCCCCAGCCCCCTGCTCCCGAGCCGGAAGAATCACCCGCTCCGGCCTCCAGCGACACCCAACCCCGTCGCGCGGGATGGTGGTCGCGGCGCTTCGGTAGCGGCGAATAGCGCCAGGGCGAATGCGGCCGCCCGCGGTTCGGCGGGCGGCTAACCCGTGCTGACGGCCGTCTCGAGATTGGACGGGTCGACGGTGCGGTTGAGATTGGCGTGCAGGCGCTCGTGGTCGAGTTCGCCCTCCCACCACGACACGAACACGGAGGCGATGCCATTGCCCGTGATGTTGGTGAGGGCGCGGACCTCGCTCATGAATTTGTCCACCGAGAACACGATCGCCATCCCCGGCACCAGCACCGGGTTGACCACCGTAAGCGTTGCCGCCAGCGTGATGAAGCCCGCGCCGGTGACGCCGCTCGCCCCCTTGGAGGTCAGCATCGCCACCACCAGGATGGTCAATTGCTGCGAGAACGTCAGATCGACGCCAAGTGCCTGGGCGATGAACAGCGTCGCCAGGGTCATGTAGATGTTGGTGCCGTCGAGATTGAACGAATAGCCCGTCGGCACCACGAGTCCGACCACCGACTTCGAGCAGCCGAGCCGCTCGAGTTTCTCCATCAGTTGCGGCAGCGCGCTCTCGGAAGAGCTGGTGCCCAGCACGATCAGCAATTCGTCCTTGATGTAGGCGATGAACTTGAAGATGTTGAAGCCGACGATGCGCGCGATGGTGCCCAGAACGACGATCACGAACAGTGCGGCCGTGGCATAGAACAGCACGATCAGCCCGACCAGATTGCCGAGCGCGGCGGGCCCGAACTTTCCGATGGTGTAGGCCATGGCGCCGAAAGCGCCGAATGGCGCCGCCTTCATGACAATGGCGATGACGCCGAACACGGCATGCGAGGTGTCGTCGATGATCTCGCGAAGGCGATGACCGCGCTCGCCAAGGGCCATCAGCGCGAAGCCGAACAGGATGGCGAACAGCAGCACCTGCAGGATGTCGCCGCGCGCGAGCGCGCCCACCACGCTGTCGGGAATGATGTTGAGCACGAAGTCGACCGATTTCTGCGCTTCGGCCTGCTTGACATAGGTGGCGACCGCGGCGGCATCCGGCCGCGCGGCGAGCCCGTGCCCGACCTGCACCAAATTGCCCACCAGAAGGCCGATGATCAGCGCAAATGACGACACCACCTCGAAATAGATCAGCGCCTTGACGCCGACGCGGCCGACCTTGCGGGCATCCTGGATATGCGAGATGCCGGACACCACGGTGCAGAAGATGATCGGCGCGATCACCATCTTGATCAGCTTGATGAAGCCGTCGCCGAGCGCCTTGATCCAGTCATTGGTGGCAAAATGCGGCCACAGCGAGCCAACCACGATGCCAAGCAGGATCGCCGCCAGCACCTGAACATAAAGGATCTTGTACCAGGGCTTGGCCGCGCCAGCCGGCGCCCCGGTTGCGATCACTGCCGCCATGACATTCCTCCCCGAATGAAAGCTGCGCATCGGCCCGGCGCCCCTCGGGGGCGACGTGCCCGTCCGCCACAGCCAAGGTCATTTGAGCCATCCAAGTCAATGCCACCGGCGCCTCGCCGCTGGCGAAATCCTGTGCGCTGTGGATGACGACGGCGGATCACGCCCGTCGCGGCCGGCCGAGCCAGCGTGCGATCCGTGCAACCGCCTCGTTCATTTCCCCGGCCGATCGGGCGTAGCAGAAACGGATGAAGGCCCGGCCATGAACCGGATCGAAGTCGACGCCGGGGGTGGCCGCGACATGCGCCTGTTCCAGCATCCGCTTGGCGAACTCGAAGCTGTCGGAGGTGAAGTCCGACACATCGGCATAGAGATAGAAGGCGCCGTCGGCCGGCAGGAACTTGCCGAGGCCGGCCTGCGGCAGCCCCTCGATCAGGATGCGCCGGTTCTCCTGGTAGCCGCGCTTGATCCGTTCCATTTCCTCGCGGCCCTCGAACGCGGCCTCGGCCGCGACCTGCGACAGCGTCGGAACCGAGATCGCCAGGTTCTGCTGCAGCCGCTCGATCGGCCGTACCAGCGCCTCCGGCACCACCATCCAACCGACCCGCCAGCCGGTCATGCAGAAATATTTGGAGAAGGAATTGATGACGATCGCCTGCGGCGAAAGCTCCGTCGCACTCACCGCGGGGAACGCGTAGTCGAGCCCGTGATAGATTTCATCGGAGATGAAACGGATTCCGGCACCTTCGGCCGCCGCAATCAGCTCGCTCAAGGCCTCGCGCGACATCATCGTGCCGGTCGGATTGGCCGGACTTCCGACCAGCACGCCCTGCAACGGGGCCTGGCGATGCGCCGCAAGCAACGCCTCGCCGGTCAGGGCGTGGCGGGTTTCAGCGGTGGTCTCGATCAGCACCGGTTCGCAACCGAGCGCGCTCAGGATATGACGATAGGGAGGATAGCCGGGCACGGTGACCGCTACCCTGTCGCCCGGCTCGAAGGTCGCGAGGAAAGCCAGGATGAACGCGCCGGAGGAGCCGGTGGTGACGACGATCCGCTCCGCCGCAACCGCGCAACGGTAGGTGTCGCGGTAATGCCGCGCAATGCGCTCGCGCAGCGAAGGGATTCCGAGTGCGGCCGTGTAGTCGATCCTGCCATGGTCGAGCGCCGTACGCGCGGCCGCGATGGCGGCCTGCGGCGCCGCGGCGGCCGGCTGCCCGACCTCCATGTGGATGACGTGGCCGCCGTCAGCCTCGATGCGCGCCGCCGCCGCCATCACGTCCATCACCATGAACGGTGGAACATCGCCGCGCACCGACGCCGTCAGCAGCCGCCGGGCACGGTCTTCCAATGTCGCTTCGAGCATCGATCTCTGCTATCTTTCCCGGCGCCCCATGCTGGCCGTATTCCAAGGCTTGTTAGGGCATATCCCGTAACCGTTCCCTCGCCAATCACATAAAGCCAAGATGCCGCTCCGCCTGCTGGTACGAAGCCGAACGTCGAGACTGGCCGCCATCGCTACCGCCGCAGCGCTCGCATGGGCCCCGCTGCCGGCCCTCGCCCAGCAGGCCACCGCGCCGAAGGTCCTGCGCGACACCGAAAGCGAACAGTTACTGCGCGACTACACCCGGCCGATCCTGCGTGCCGCAGGTCTTGTAAAGCAGAACATCCATGTCGTGATCATCAATGACCGCGCCTTCAACGCCTTCGTCGCCGACGGTCGCCGCATCTTCGTGAATTACGGCGCCCTGATGCAGTCCGAGACGCCGAACCAGATCATCGGAGTGTTGGCGCATGAAACCGGCCATCTCGCCGGCGGCCATCTCGCCAAGATGCACGAGCAGCTTGCCCGGGCGCAGACCCAGATGATCATCGCCATGCTGCTCGGCGCCGGGGCGATGGTGGCGGGCTCGCGGAGCGGCAACAGCGACAATGGCCTCGCCAATGCCGGCGCGGCCGCCATCAGCGCGCCGCAGGAAATCATTCGCCGTTCGCTGCTGTCCTATCAGCGCCAGCAGGAGGAAAACGCCGACCGCGCCGCGATCAAGTTCCTCGACGCGACCGGCCAGTCCGCCAAGGGCATGTACGAAACTTTCAAGCGCTTCACCAATGACAGCCTGTTCGCGGCGCATGGCGCCGACCCCTATGTGCAGTCGCATCCGATGCCGGCCGACCGCGTCGCCGCGCTCGAGCAGCTCGCCCGAACCAGCCCGAACTGGGACAAGAAGGACGATCCAGCCCTGCAGATGCGCCACGACATGATGCGCGCCAAGATCTCCGCCTTCATGGAACGGCAGGATACCGTCTATCGTCGCTACCCGCTGTCCGATACCAGCATGCCGGCGCGCTATGCGCATGCGATCTCGACCTACCTGCATGGCGATCCGCACAGCGCGCTGGCGCAGATCGACGGGTTGATCCAGGCCCAGCCGGCCAACCCGTATTTCTACGAATTGCGGGGCCAGGCCCTGCTCGAGGGCGGCAAGCCGGCGGAGGCGATCGCGCCGCTCCGCAAGGCCGTTCAACTGTCGAATCATGCGCCGCTCATCGAGATGTTACTTGGGCAGGCCCTCGTGGGCACCGATAATGGGGCCTACACTGCGGAGGCGATCGCGATCCTGCGGGCGGCGGTGGCGCGCGAGACCGAGGTGCCACTCGGCTTCACCCAGCTCGCGATGGCCTACGCCAAAAAAGGAGATCTGGCGGAGGCCGATCTCGCTTCGGCACAGGCCGCCTATCTCCGCGGCGACAACAAGACCGCCCGTGACCTCGCCTCGCGGGCGAAAACCCGTTTCGCGGTCGGCACCCCCGGTTGGGTCAGGGCCGACGACATCGTCACCGCCAGGCCGCCTCCCGGTCAAAAGGACAACTAGACGGCGATCGCGCCGAACCGCGGCCCATAGCACCGGCCCATCCAGGTCTAAAATCGGATTGCAACCCAGAGGAATTTGCCAATGCCTTCGTCCCGTCTGCTCGCTTCCGCCCTGCTCGCGTTCGCGCTTTGCGGCGCGCCGCCGGTCGCCTCGGCGCAGAACTTTTCCGACACCCAGCGCGACGACATCCAGAAGATCATCAGGAGCTATCTGGTCTCGCATCCCGAGGTTCTGGAAGAGGCGATCAACGAATTGAACAAGCGCCAGGCCGCTGCTGAGGCGGAGAAGCACGAGGCGAGCATCACCGATAACGCCTCCAAGATTTTCAATTCACCGCGCGGCGTGATGCTCGGCAACAAGGACGGCGACGTCACCTTCGTGGAATTCTTCGATTACAATTGCGGCTACTGCAAGCGCGCCATGGCCGACATGCTTGAGCTGATGAAGACCGATTCGAAGCTGAAGGTGGTGCTGAAGGAGTTCCCGGTGCTGAGCGCGGGCTCGGTCGAGGCCGCCCAGGTCGCGGTCGCGGTACGCATGCAGGATGCCGGCGGCAAGAAGTATCTCGACTTCCACCAGCGGCTGCTCGGCGGCCGGGGGCCGGCCGACAAGGCCCGCGCGCTGGCGGCGGCGAAGGATGCCGGCCTCGACATGACGCGGCTGGAGAAAGATTTGGCAAGCCCCGAGGTGAAGGCCACCCTCGACGAGAACTTCAAGCTCGCGGAAGCGATGGGCATGAACGGCACGCCGAGCTACGTCATCGGCAAGCAGGTGGTTGTCGGCGCCATCGGTCTCGATGGCCTCAAGGAGAAGATCGGCGTCGCCCGCTGCGGCAAGGCGACCTGCTGAGCCATTCTGCCGCGGAGCCTGTGTGACCCAAGGGCCGGCGATCCCATCGCCGGCCCTTCTCCATTGTCCGCCGATTTTCGCCGCCAACGGTTCATCGGACGTTCAGAAAACAAACTCGGCGGAACCGGGGATGTCGCGGAACATCGCCGATCTCGTGTCGTTGTCGGGTGGGCAATGCAACCACGTGAGGAGACATTTGATGGCCAACAGATTTACGACCTCGGTCGCCGCTATCGCGCTGATCGCGGGAACGAGCTTCGCCTACGCGCAGGGAACCGGCACGAGCCGCGATTCCGGCGGTGCGGCCGCTCAACAGAGTGCACCTTCGTCCGAGCATGGGGGCGCCCCGGCGACCCAGGAGCGCGGCGGCGCCGGCCAGATGAACCACAACGGCGTGCAGTCCGGGCAAAAGGCCGAGGGCGGCCAGAGGGCTCAAGGCGAGAGCAAGGCCGGCCAGACCCAGGAGAAATCGGCTCAGGACAACTCCAAGGGCGAGCGGTCGAAGTCGATGAGCTCGGAAAGCGAGAACGGCAAGAACAGCAAGGACATGAAGGCCGAGGGCCGCGACGATCACGGCAAGACAAAGGCCGAGGGTCGCGAGGAGCGCGGCAACATGAAGGCTGAGGGCCGTGAGGACCGCGGCAACATGAAGTCCGAGGGCCGCGAGGGCCGCAACGACAACATGAAGGCGGAAGGCCGGGAAGGTCGCAGCGGCGCGGATGGCAAGACGGTCGGACAGGCCGGGGCCGGCGCCAAGCTTTCCAGCGAGCAGCGCACCAAGATCACTACCGTGATCCGCAGCCAGCACGTTGCGCCGGTTACCAATGTGAACTTCTCGGTGTCGATTGGCACGCGCGTGCCTCGCGACGTCTCGTTCCATCCGCTTCCCACGGAGATCGTGACAGTCTATCCGGATTGGCGCGGCTTCGAGTTCATCATGGTCCGCGACCAGATCGTGGTGATCGATCCGCAGACCCTTGAGATCGTGGCCGTGCTCGACGCCTGATCCAGGAAAGAGTGATGAGAGCAAGGGCGGGCAGCAATGCCCGCCCTTTGCGCATGCGCACCCGGCACACGCGCCGAGACGGCCGGCCGACAGATCGGCCACTACGGTTAAGACGAGCGATTTCCAGGGGTTGCCGCTGGCTTTTTGACGACCAGGAAGACCGGTCGGCGAAGCCCCGGGCGGCCTTGAGGCTTCCCCTCAGGCCCGATGTTACCTATAAAACCGCCACCCAACGCCAGAGCCGGGATTCGATGGCCCAAACCTCCGCTGCTACCATTTACGTGCTCAACGGCCCCAACCTCAATCTGCTGGGGACCCGCGAGCCCGAAACCTATGGCCATGCCACGCTCGCCGATGTCGAACGGCTGTGTGCCGAGACCTCGGCCCGGTTCGGGCTCAAGGCCGACTGCCGGCAGTCCAACCGCGAGGGCGAACTGATCGAGTTCATCCACGAGGCGCACGCCAAGCAGGCCGCCGGCATCGTCATCAACGCCGGCGGCTATTCCCATACCTCGATCGCGCTGCGCGATGCGCTGGCGGCGGTGAAGGTTCCGGCGGTCGAAGTCCATATCAGCAACATCCACGCCCGCGAGTCCTTCCGTCACCATTCCTTCACCGCCATGGCCGCTTTCGCCACGCTGTGCGGCTTCGGCATCGACGGTTACCGGCTCGCCATCAACGGCCTCGCCGCAAGGATCGGCGCCAAGGCAATCGCCTGACGGGCATCACCAACCAGAGAGTTTCGGATCGAGATCATGGCGCGCCAGCCTGAGCCTACCGCAGCCGCAAACATCAAGAGCGACGACGCCGCGATGATCAGGGAGCTGGCGCTGCTGCTCGACGAGACCAGCCTCACCGAGATCGAGATCGAACGCGCCGGTCTGCGGATCCGGGTCGCGCGCAACATCAGCATCGCGGCGGCGATGCCGGCGGGCATGCTGCCGGCCGCCGCCGCCGTGCCGGCCGCCGCGGGAGTGCCCGCCGCAACCGACATCGCCAGTCATCCCGGCGTAGTGCCGTCGCCGATGGTCGGAACCGCCTATTGGGCGTCGGAGCCGGGCGCCAAGCCGTTCGTCGAGGTCGGCACCAGGGTGTCGGTCGGCCAGACCCTGCTGATCATCGAGGCGATGAAGACGATGAACCAGATTCCCTCGCCGCGCGCCGGCACCGTGACGCAGATCCTGATCGAGGACGGCCAACCGGTCGAGTTCGGCGAACCGCTGGTGATCATTGAATAGCGCATGTTCGACAAGATCCTGATAGCCAATCGCGGTGAGATCGCCCTGCGGGTGCTGCGCGCCTGCAAGGAGCTCGGGATATCGACCGTGGCTGTGCATTCCACGGCCGATGCCGACGCCATGCATGTTCGGCTCGCCGACGAAAGCGTCTGCATCGGGCCGCCACCGTCGAAGGACAGCTATCTCAACGTCCCGGCGCTGCTGGCGGCCTGCGAGATCACCGGCGCCGATGCGGTGCATCCCGGCTACGGCTTCCTGTCGGAGAACGCCCGCTTCGCCGAAATCCTGGCCGAGCACAATCTGGAGTTCATCGGGCCGAAGGCCGAACACATCCGCCTGATGGGCGACAAGATCGAGGCCAAGAAGACCGCGAAGAAGCTCGGCATTCCCGTCGTGCCGGGCTCGGAAGGCGCGGTCGGTTCCGATGATGATGCCATGGCGATCGCCAGTGCGATCGGTTTTCCGGTGCTGGTGAAGGCGGCGGCCGGCGGCGGCGGCCGCGGCATGAAGGTGGCGCGAACCGCCGACGATCTCGCGCTCGCGCTGTCGACCGCGGCGCACGAGGCCAAATCCGCCTTCGGCGATGCCTCGGTCTATCTGGAGAAATACCTGCAGAAGCCGCGCCACATCGAAATCCAGGTGCTCGGCGACGGCCGCGGCGGCGCCATCCATCTCGGCGAGCGCGACTGTTCGCTGCAGCGGCGCCACCAGAAGATCTGGGAGGAAGGGCCCTCGCCGGTCCTGACCGCCGCGGCCCGTGCCAAGATCGGCGCGACCTGCGCCCGGGCGATGCAGGACATGAAATATCTCGGCGTCGGAACCATCGAGTTCCTGTTCGAGGACGGCGAGTTCTATTTCATCGAGATGAACACCCGGATCCAGGTCGAGCATCCCGTCACCGAGATGATCACCGATATCGATCTCGTGCTCGAACAGATCCGGATCGCCGCCGGCGGCGAGTTGCCGGCCACGCAGGAACAGGTTCAGATCATCGGCCATGCCATCGAGTGCCGCGTCAACGCCGAGAACGCCCAGACCTTCCGGCCGTCGCCCGGACGGATCTCGCAATATCACCCTCCCGGCGGCCTTGGCGTGCGGATCGATTCGGCGGTCTACCAGGGCTATGTGATACCGCCCTATTACGATTCCCTGGTCGGCAAGCTGATCGTGCATGGCAAGACCCGGGCCGAATGCCTGATGCGCCTGCGACGGGCGCTGGACGAGATGGTGGTCGACGGCATCGAGACCACGCTGCCGCTGTTCAGGGCGCTGGTCCGCGAGCCTGCCATCATCGATGGCGACTATCACATCCATTGGCTCGAGAACTATCTGGCCGCACCCGCACGGTGAGCTGATCCGCGGGGGCCGCCGCCTGCCAGGAATGTCATCGATACGAAGGAACCTTTTCGCGGCGACGAAGTTTGTGGTCACCGGGGTACAGCCCGCAGGGGATTTGGAATTCCACCGAACGAAACGCTCTTGACGCCTGAGGCGACGCGCCGGCGCGCCATCGGCCAGATCCTGCTGCTGACGGCGGGGCTTTTGGTGTTGATCGCCATCAGCGCCCTCTCCGTCGTTCTGGTCAACCAGGCCCGCAAGGACAATGCCTGGGTCGTGCACACCGTCGAGGCGGAAAACCAGATCAACAGCCTGCTGCTGCAACTGCGTCGCGCCGAAAGCGCCTCCCGCGGCTATCTCCTGAGCTCGGAGCCGCGTTTCCTCGCCGACTACGAGGCGGCCAGCGCCAGCATCGTTCCCGAGCTCGACGAGCTGACGACCCTGACCCAGGACAACCCCGCCCAGGTCGACAACGTCAGGCGCCTGCGGGAGCCGGTCGAGACCCGGCTCGCGGAGCTCGCCAAGGTGATCGCGTTCGCCAAGCAGAACGACCTCGCCGCTGGCGCCGCGACACTGCGGGAGGTCGGCGCCAGCGATACCATGCGACGCATGACCGACCTCGCATCGGACATGCTCCGGGAAGAGGACCGGCTGTTCGCGCTGCGCACCGAGACCGCCGACCGCACCCAGCAATTGGCGTCGATCGTCACCGTCGCCGGCTCTGCTCTGGTGATCGCACTGGCGGCGATTTCGATCTTCCTGGTCCGCCGTTCGGCCCGGGCGCGCGATGCCGCCGAAGCCCGGCTCCGCGACAACAACCTCAATCTCGAGGCCACCGTCGACGAGCGCACCGCCGACCTTCGCGAAGCCAACAACGAGATCCAGCGCTTCGCCTATATCGTCAGCCATGATCTGCGCTCGCCTCTGGTCAACATCATGGGCTTCACCAGCGAGCTCGAACAGCTGCGCAACGACATCTTCCGGCGCATTGCCACGCTGGCCTCACCCGAGGCGCGGGCCGCCGACAACGCCGAGATCGTCCTGGAAGGCGACGACCGCCAGCTCTCGCAGGACTTTTCCGAGGCGCTCGCGTTCATCAAGTCCTCGATTGCCAAGATGGACCGGTTGATATCAGCGATTCTCAACCTCACCCGCGAAGGCCGGCGCGAATTCGAGCCGGTGCCGATCGATACCAGGGAGCTGATCGAGGCCATCGTCACCACCATGGCCCACCAGGCGTCGGAGGCGAACGCCGACATTCGCATCGAACCGCTGCCGAACCTCGTCAGCGACCGCCTCGCCCTGGAACAGATGTTCTCCAACCTGATCGACAACGCACTGAAATACCTCAGGCCGGACGTGCCCGGCACCATCACGGTGCGAGGCCGGACCAAGCTCGGACTTGCGGTTTTCGAGGTGGTCGACAATGGGCGCGGCATCGATCCCAAGGACCATGAGCGGATTTTCGACCTTTTTCGCCGTGCCGGCACCCAGGACAAGCCCGGACAGGGTATAGGACTGGCCCATGTACGCGCCCTGGTGCGGCGGCTGGGCGGGACCATGTCGGTCGCATCGGAACTTCACAACGGCAGTACATTCACGATAACACTGCCGCTCGCATGGACGGCCAGTAACCGGAACAGGGATTCATGAACAAGCCAGTCACCATCATCATGATCGAGGATGACGAGGGGCACGCGCGACTGATCGAGCGCAACGTCCGCCGCTCCGGCGTCAACAACGAGATCATGCCGTTTGCCAACGGCACCGCCGCGGTCAACTTTCTGTTCGGCCCCGACGGCACCGGCAGCGCCCACAAGGGCCACGCGCTATTGATCCTGCTCGATCTCAACCTGCCCGACATGTCCGGCATCGACATTCTGCGCCGTCTCAAGGAAACCAAATATCTGAAATGCGCGCCGGTGGTCGTGCTCACCACGACCGACGATTCCCAGGAGATCAAGCGCTGCTACGAACTCGGCTGCAACGTCTACATCACCAAGCCGGTCAACTATGAGAGCTTCGCCACCGCCATCCGCCAGCTCGGACTGTTCTTCTCCGTAATCCAGGTCCCGCAAGCCACCCCATGACCGCCACCTCGCCCACCCTGTTGTATATCGACGACGACGCCGGACTGGCCCGGCTGGTCGAACGCGGCCTGACACGGCTCGGCTTCAACGTGGTTCACTCCAGCAGCGGCCAGCACGGGCTCGAACGGTTGCAACAGGGCGGCATCGACGTCATCGCGCTCGACCAATACATGCCCGGCCTCGACGGGCTCGAGACCCTGGAGCGGATCCTGGCGATTCCGAATGCGCCGCCGGTGGTCTTCGTGACGGCATCGCAGGATTCCGCGATCGCCGTCACCGCCCTGAAGGCCGGCGCCGCCGATTACCTGGTCAAGGATCTGCAGGGCGATTTCGTCCCGTTGCTGCAGGTCGCGGTCAACGGCGCGCTGCGACAGGCGCGCATCCAGAAGGCGCGCGACGACGCCGAAGCCGAGGTGCATGCCTCGCGCGACCGCTATGCCGCGTTGGCCGCCGAACGCGAGGTGCTGCTGCGCGAGGTCAACCACCGTGTCGGCAACAGTCTTCAGATCATCGCCTCGCTGTTGCATCTGCAGGCGAGTTCGAGCGGACAGGAAGACGTCAAGGCGGCGCTGACCAATGCGATGGGACGGGTCGCCGCCGTGGCGCAGGTGCACCGCCGGCTCTACACCTCGCACGATCTCAAGAGCGTGCTGTTGAACCAGTATCTCGATGCCCTGCTGGAGGATCTGAGGCGCTCCGCCGAGGGCAACCGGATGTCGCGGCTGACCCTGAAGGCCGAGCCGATCGAGATCGATCCCGATCGCGCGGTAGCGATCGGCATCATCGTCAACGAACTGGTCATGAATGCGGTGAAATACGCCTATCCCGATGGCGCCGGCCCCATCCATGTCGACCTCCGGTCGCAAGGCAACGACCTCGAACTGTCGATCGCGGACGATGGCGTCGGTCTCAACGCGCGCAGCGATCCGCGCTCGACCGGCATGGGGCAGCGCATCGTCACCGCCATGGCGTCCAAACTCGAAGCGAGTGTCGAGCGCGACCCGAACCATACTGGAACCAGGGTCTTGTTGCGGTTTCGTCGGGCCAACGCGCCGGAGACGACACCTCGCCCCGCGGCTGCAGGTTGAGCGCCGAGACGAACCGGCGCATCGCTTGCGCCGCCGTGGTCTGCTAGTCTCGCGCCATGACGTCGCGCGAGTCAATCGCTTCCGAAATCACGCCCGAAGTGCTGCTGCGCGCCTATGCCTGCGGCATCTTTCCGATGGCCGAAAGTGCCGATGATCCGACCCTGTTCTGGGTCGAGCCGGAAATCCGTGGCGTGATCCCGTTCGACCGCTTTCGCATCTCCTCGCGCCTGGCACGCACCGTGCGTTCGGACGTCTTCACTGTCACCGTCGACACCGCCTTCAAGGCGGTGATCGCCAACTGCGCCGCGCCGCAGCCCGGTCGCGACGATACCTGGATCAACAAGCGGATCCGCGATCTCTATGTCGGATTGCATGAACTCGGGCACGGCCACAGTGTCGAGGTCTGGCAGCATGGCGAACTGGTGGGCGGGCTCTATGGCGTGAACCTCGGACGCGCCTTCTTTGGCGAAAGCATGTTCCATCGCAGCCGCGATGCCTCCAAGGTGGCGCTGGTGCATCTGGTGGCGCGGCTGATCGCCGGCGGCTTCACCCTGCTCGACACCCAGTACGTGACCGAGCATCTGCGCAGCTTCGGCGCGGTCGAGATCCCGCGGCGACGCTATCGCGCGCTGCTCGACCGCGCCATTGCCGCTTCAGCCGATTTCGCCAGACTGCCCCTCGATCGTCCCCTCGATGGCGCGCGGGCGCTGCAGATCATCTCGGCACCGGCAGATTAGCGCTAACGGAAAATCCCGAACAGGCCGCCCGGTTGCTGCTGCTGCGGGGGCGGGGGCGGCGGTGGCGCCGGCTGCACCTGCGGCGGCGGACGCGGTCGGGGCGCACGCTTCTGGGGCGGTGGCGCAGGTGTTGGTTTCGGCGCCTCGGGCTGCGCGGTGACGACGGTGGTCAGCGGCCCCTTGCAGTCGGTCAGCCAGATATCATAGATCGGATGCTCGACGGCATGCAGGCCCGGGCTGGCCGCAAACATCCAGCCGGAAAAGATCCGCTTGACCTCGCCCTGCAGCGTGATCTCGTCGACCTCGACAAAGGCATCACTATTGGCGGCTTCGGTGGCCGGACGCGTATAGCAGGCGTCGGTCTTGACCCGCAGGGCACCGAACTGGACGGTTTCGCCAATATCCTCGTCAAAGTTGATGATGCGCCCGGTGATCTTGTCGAGACCGGAAAAGCTCGCCTTCTTGTTGACGATCTTCTGCGCCGGAGGCTCGGTCACCACTTCGTCGCCAGGCTGTAGCGTCGGCGGCGATTGTGGAACGTTCTTGGGCTGGCGTTGTCCGGGAGGTGGGCTGGCGCCGGGTGGGGCGACCGCCACGCCGGGCTGCGGCGCATTTTGCGGAACGACCGTGGTGCCTGGCGGCGGTGCCAGTGGCTGGGTCTGGAACGCGCCGGGTGGCGGCACGCCCTGCGCTGGCGGCGGACGGTTCGGCGTCGGCAGCAGCCGGCCCTGCGGCAGCGCCGGCACGTCTTCCTCATCGTCCGGAGCCTGCTGATAGCCGCGGGGCACATTGCCCGGCGGACGCGGTACAGGATCCGAAAAGATATTGCCGATCTGCGCACGCGCCGGCGGCGCAAGCGAGATCGTCATGGCGGCCAGCAGCGCCGCAATAGCGGTCAGGACAACGGTTCGAGACATCTCGCGCGGCTTTGCAGTGGCGGTTCGGGCTGACGCCATTGTACATTCGATGAGCCGCCCCGACGCCCCCGTTAACACGCCGAATACGGCGGGGAAAGGGCACCCCCCCCGCCTTGCCACTGGTCAGCCGGCACCGCAGATGGGATAGTTCCGCCAGTCCACGCAGCCGCGAACACGTTGCCGGACATCAAATCCGGGACAGCCGGACGCCGGGGGGAGAACAGATGCCCGATTCCATTCGCCTGGACGGCAAGGTCGCCATAATTACCGGCGCGGCCGGCGCGATCGGCAGCGCGACCGTCCAGCTGCTGGCCGCGCGCGGCGCGCGCATTGTGGCGGTCGACCGCCGGCGAGACGAACTGGAGGAGTTGATCAAGGAACTGCCAGCATCCGCAGTGGTGGCCGTCACGGCCGATGTCGGCAACGAGGACGAGGTGGCTGCCTATGCCAGCACCGCGGTCGAGAAGTTCGGCCGGATCGACGTGTTCTTCAACAACGCCGGCATCGAGGGCGACATCGCTCCGATCACGCGGTATCCGCTGGAGACGTTTCGCCGGGTGCTCGATGTCAATGTGGTCGGGGTCTTCCTCGGTATGAAGCACGTACTGCCGGTGATGCTGCGGCAAAATGCCGGCAGCATCGTCAACACGGCTTCGAGTGCCGGCCTGATCGGTGCGCCTAACCTGGCGGTTTACAGCGCCAGCAAGCATGCGGTGATCGGTTTGACCAAGAGCGCCGCGCATGAATGCGCAAAAACGGGCGTGCGGGTCAACTGCGTCTGTCCCGGCCCGGTCGAAGGCCGGATGATGAACGCGATCCTCGATGGCCTCGGTGGCGGCAACTCACCGCTTGCCACCGAGAAGGTTTGCGAGCGAATCCCGGCGCGCCGGCTCGGCCGGGCTTCGGAGGTCGCGTCCATCGTGGCCTTTCTGGCTTCCGACGAGGCGAGCTTTGTCTCGGGCTCATCCTATTCCGTTGATGGCGGCCGCACCGCGAACTAAGATTTGCAACTCAGCCGCCGCCGTCACCTCTCGCCGTCTTTCCACCTAAAGGTCCCTTCTGTCATGCCTGTCACCCTCGATCCCGATGCTGCTGCCGTATTCAAGGCGTTTCAGGAGGCCGGCCGGCCACCTTACGAGACGGTCTCCCCGGCCGAAGCGCGCGAGCTCTATCTGAAGGGCCGGCTCGTCACCAACCCGGATCCGCCTCCGCTGCGATCGGCCGAGCCACTTGCCATCCCCTCGCCCGCCGGATCGATTTCGGCGCGGATCTACACGCCGATCCGGCTGCGGCAGGCCGCCGGCCTCGCGCCGTGCCTGGTGTTCTTCCATGGCGGCGGCTGGGTCATCGGCAATCTCGACTCGCACGACGTGGTCTGCCGCCAGCTCGCCGATGCGGGCGAACTCCTCGTCATCTCCGTGGACTACAGGCTGGCCCCCGAACACAAGTTTCCCGCCGCCGTCGACGATGCGATCGCGGCGACGAAATGGATTGCAGCAAATGCCCGGCAGCTCGGCATTGACGCCACGCGCCTGATGGTCGGCGGCGACAGCGCCGGCGGCAACCTTGCCGCGGTGGTGGCGATCGCGGCACGCGATGGCAATGGTCCGGCGATCGCCGGGCAGGTGCTGGTCTATCCGGCCGTCGACTTCGCCATGACTTACCCCTCGCATCGTGAGCCGGAGACCAGCATCCTGCTCACGCATTCCGTCATCAAATGGTTCCGCGATCATTATCTGAACAGCGCGGCAGACGGGCAGGACTGGCGAGCCTCGCCGGCACGGATCGGAACGCTGGCCGGACTGCCGCCGGCCTATGTGCTGACGGCCGGGGGCGATCCCTTGCGCGATGAAGGTGACGAATATGCCGAACGGCTGCGGGCGGCCGGCGTTGCCGTGACCCATCGCAGCTTTCCGGGCCAGTTCCACGGCTTCTTCACCATGGGCAAGCTGCTGCCCCAGGCCAACGTCGCCGCCACCGAGATCGGAGCCTGGCTCAAGGCGCTCAACTAGCGGCGGCATGTGGCGTGGATCCCGCCGCCTCCCTCGAGATCGCCAGGCAGACGCTGCTGTCATGCGCGTTGATCCTGGCTGTAGGCATCCTGACGGCACAGCTGGCCCGGAAGATCGGCATTCCCGACGTCGCGGTCTTTCTCGTCACCGGCATCGCGATCGGCCCGCACGCGCTGCGGCTGATCGATGTCCCGGCGGATTCCGCGCTGAACCAGATCGTGCTGTTGTATGGCGCGAGCTATATCCTGTTCGACGGCGGCGCCTCGCTGCGCTTCGGCGTACTGAAGCAGGTCTGGATCAGCATCGTTCTGCTCGCCACCCTCGGCGTACTGATCACGGCGGCCATCACCGGCCTTGCTGCCTCTTATGTGATCGGCGTTCCCATGGTCGTGGCGCTGCTGCTCGGCGCAACGCTGTCTTCGACCGATCCGGCTACGCTGGTGCCGATCTTCCGCCAGGTGCGGATTCGCGATCGGGTCGCGCAAACCGTGATGAGCGAATCGGCCTTCAACGACGCGATGGGTGCGATCCTCACCTTCAGCATCCTTTCGGTCGCGACCGGGACCGGCGCATTCTCGCTGCAGTCGTCGGTGCTGGATCTGCTCTGGCAATCGATCGCGGGCATCGGCGCCGGCATCGCGTTGGGGTTCCTGACAGCGCTCCTGATCGCCCATGAACGGTGGGCGTTTTTCGCGGAATATGCCCCGGTCGTCACCCTTGCCGCAGTGACCGGCGCCTATTTCGCCGCGGATAGCCTGCATGCCAGCGGCTTCATGGCGGTGTTCGTGTTCGGCATGATGCTTGGCAACAAGGAGGCGTTCGGCTTCCGGATGGAAGCCGGCGAGGCACGCAGGCTCGACGAATATGTGCTGACCACGGCATTCATCATGCGCGTCTTCATCTTCATGCTGCTGGGCGCCCAGGTCGATTTCACGTTGATGGGCCGCTACTGGCTCGAAGGCGTGGCCGTCGTCGCCGTGCTGATGCTGGTGGCGCGACCGGCTACGGTGTTCCTGTGCACCCTGCCCGACCGCCGCGCACGCTGGAGCCTGCCTGAGATGCTGTTCATGTGCTGGACTCGCGAGACCGGCGTCATCCCGGCGGCGCTGGCCGGCCTGCTGTCGGGCATGAAGGCGCCCCATGCCCCGATGATCGCATCGATCACCTTCATTGCCATCCTGATGACCATCCTGATCCAGGCCACGACCACCCGTTGGCTCGGCCGCAGGCTCGGATTGCTGGGGGATGAGCGTAGCCCGGATTGAGTACCCCACTTCGTCATTCCGGGACGCGCCGCTTGGCGTGGGACCGGAATGACGGGGGATGCGTTTGCGAACGGCAAGCCTGCGTTCCTGCAATGACGGCTGCAGCGACCAACAAGACTATTCTTCCTGTGCCGACAAGCTTTTGGAGAAACGAATTGCCCCTCTCATTCCAATAAAGAAATTTTGTGGGATTGCGAACGCTGCGCTTTCGCCCGACATTCGCGCCGAAACGGAATTTGGGGAACTGCAATGTCGGACATGAAAGTCCCGTGCGACGCCGCCATGCGTCGAGTATCCACGGGCATCGCCGCCCTCGGCGCGACATTTGCGCGCGGGTTTGTGTTTCCCTCGTGAGGCCGTCGCGGCGGCGCACTAGGATGGTGTCGCGCGCGGGCCGAGTTACATAGCGGTAAAACCACATGTTACGACGTCAAATGCTGGCGCCCCTGTCGCTGCTTGTCGCGGCCCTGCTGGCCGTCACGACAGCGTCCGCCGAAACCACGCTGCGCTTCGGGCATTTCCCAAATGTCACCCATGTTCAAGGGCTGGTGGCGCACGCCCTCTCGCGCCAGGGCAAGGGATTCTTCGAACAGCGGCTGGGGCCCGGCTTCAAGATCGAATGGTTCGTCTACAACGCCGGCCCGAGCGCGATCGAGGCCATCTTCGCCAAGTCGATCGATGTGACCTATGTCGGTCCTAATCCGGTGATCAACGCCTACAGCAAGGCGCGCGGCGAAGGCGTCCGGATCATCGCCGGTGCGGCAGAAGGCGGCTCCGCGCTGGTCATTCAGGGAGATTCCGCGCTCGCCAAGCCAGCGGACTTCCGTGGCAAGACCATTGCCACCCCGCAATTCGGCAACACCCAGGACGTGACCGCCCGGGCCTGGCTGCGCAATGGCGGGCTGAAGGTCACCCAGACCGGCGGCGACGCGACAGTACTGCCGACCGCCAATCCCGATCAGCTGCTGCTGTTCAAGCAGCGCCAGATCGACGCGGTATGGACCGTCGAGCCCTGGGTCTCGCGCATCGAGACCGAAGCCGGCGGCAAGATCCTGGTTGACGATCGCAGCGCGATCACGACGGTGCTGGCGGCGAGCGCCGAGTTCGCGAAGTCAGAGCCGGAGCTGGTGCACAAGATCGCGGCCGCGCACCGCGAGCTCACGGCCTGGATCGTTGCAAATCCCGCCGAAGCGAAGGCGCTGGCGCGCTCCGAACTGTTCGCGGAAACCCGCACCGAATTCCCAGAGGCGCTGCTGCAGAAATGCTGGGATCGCATCAGGCTCACGCCTGAACTGTCAAAGGACGCGCTTCGCCAATCGGTCACCGATGCGCAGGCCGCCGGCTTCCTGCGCAACGCGCCCGACATCACCGCCCTGGTCGCGGTGCCCTGATGCAGCTCGCCGCGCGCATCCACGAAGCGAGCGCGGCGCCTGCGGCGAAATTGTCGATCGAGCACGTGTCGAAATGGTTTCGTACGCCGCGCGCCGACGTTCATGCCCTCGACGACATCAATCTTTCGGTCGGCGAAGGCGAGTTCATCTGCCTGGTCGGCCCTTCCGGCTGCGGCAAGTCGACCCTGCTCGATATCGTCGCCGGATTGACCACGCCCGATCGCGGCCGGGTGCTGGCGGACGAACAGATCGTCGCGGGTCCCGGCCGCCATCGGCTGGTGATGTTCCAGGACTCGGCGCTGTTCCCCTGGCTGACCGTGTTCGGCAATGTGATGTTCGGCCTGCGACGCAACGCCGAACTGACCCGACCGCAACGGCGCGAGATAGCGGCCTTCCATCTGAAACTGGTGGGGCTGGAGAAATTCGCCAAATCCTACACCCACGAGCTTTCCGGCGGGATGCGGCAACGCGTTGCGCTGGCGCGCGCGCTTGCTCCCGATCCAAGGGTGCTGCTGATGGACGAACCGCTCGCCGCGCTCGACGCCCTGACCCGCGAGCAGCTCTATTTCGACATCCAGCAGATCTGGGCGCGCCGGCGCAAGACCATCGTCCTGGTGTCGCACAATGTGCGCGAGGCCGCCTGCCTGGCCGACCGGGTGCTGGTGATGTCGCCTAGTCCCGGCCGGCTGCGGGAGGAATTCAGGATAGACCTGCCGCGGCCGCGCGACGTCAACAGCCCGGACGTCGCCGCCGTCGCCAACCGGATCATCACCGCGCTGCGTGCCCACCTTCCTCCGCATAACGTGCCATGAAAGCCGCTCTTGCCAAACGCGCGCTCGTGATCGTGCTGTTCTTCGGGACTCTTGTCGGCATCTGGCAACTCGCGGCGATGAGCGGCCGCTGGTCGCCGGTGCTGTTACCGCCGCCGCGGGCGGTCGCCGACTATCTTTTTGATGCGATCGCCGACGGTTCGCTCGCCACGGCGACTTGGGTGACGCTGTACCGGCTCCTGATCGGCTATGCCATCGGACTTGCGATCGGCCTGCCGCTCGGGCTGCTCGCCTCGACCTCGGACTATTTCGAGGACACGGTCGGCGCGCTCGCGCTCGGCTTGCAGACCTTGCCGAGTGTATGCTGGGTGCCGCTGGCGCTGCTCTGGTTTGGCCAGACCGAAGGCGCGATGCTGTTCGTGGTGGTGATGGGGACCGTCTGGTCGGTGGTGCTGGCGACCAATGCCGGGGCGCGCAGCATTCCGCCGATCTACGCCCGCGCCGCGCGCACCATGGGTTCGGAGGGCCTCGACAAATGGCTCCGGGTGATCCTGCCGGCATCGCTTCCCTTTGTGGTCAGCGGCATGAAGCAGGGCTGGGCGTTCGCCTGGCGCTCGCTGATGGCGGCGGAGATTTTCGTGACGATACTGACCGGGTTCGGCCTCGGTCATCTCCTGCATTACGGCCGCGAATTGTCCGCGATGGACCAGGTGATGGGGGTGATGATCGTCATCGTGCTGATCGGGCTCATTGCCGACAAGATCCTGTTCTCGCCCTGGGAGCGGTTCCTGCACCGGCGCTGGGGAACCGGTCTGAAGTGAGACTGCCGGACGGCCGTCGCCGCAATCCCGACCGGATCGGGCGGCAATGGGCATTTCCGACTGGCGGCGGCCATGCCAGAATGGTCGTTTCAGCAGCTAGTCGCTAAATCCCGAAAGGCTCTTCCCGATGTCGGCGCCCCTTCAGATCGGTCTTGTCCTGTTCCCCAAGCTGACCCAGCTCGATCTGACCGGGCCATTGCAGGTGTTCTCCAGCGTGCCCGGCGCGGCCGTGCACCTGATCTGGAAACGGATCGAGCCCGTCGCCAGCAATTCCGTGCTGACGCTGACGCCCACCATCACCTTCGCCGATTGCCCGCAGCTCGACGTGATCTGCGTTCCCGGCGGCGCCGGGACCGACGACATGGTGAACGATGCGGAGATGCTGGATTTCCTGCGCAAGCAGGCCGCCGGTGCGAAATACATCACGTCGGTCTGCACGGGATCGCTGGTGCTCGGCGCGGCCGGGCTGCTGCAGGGCTACAACGCGACGACGCACTGGACGGCGATGGACATGCTGGCCTCGTTTGGAGCCATCCCGACCAATACGCGGGTTTGCGTCGACCGCAACCGGGTCACCGGCGGCGGCGTCACCGCCGGAATCGATTTCGCGCTGACCCTGGTCTCGATCCTGACCAACCGGATCACTGCGGAGACGATCCAGCTCCGGCTCGAATACAACCCTGCGCCGCCCTTCGATGCGGGCTCACCCGATACCGCACCAGCCGCCGTGGTGGGGCTGCTGAATGAAAGGACAGCGCTGTCGCGGCAGCGCCGTCGCGAGGCGGTCGCGCAAGCCGCGGCACGGCTCGGATAATGTCCGGCCCCGCTGCCTGAGGGCACGGCCGTCCCGCATAGAAAAAGGCCGCCTGGTTGCCCAGACGGCCTTTCCTGTCCCGCGGGAGCGCCACATAAACGGGCGATTTCAGAACCTTCGCACCAGGGGCCTATCTCCTGGACGTGTCCTACTCGGGTGCCGCTGCAAATCGGGTCAGTCGCGAACTGGAGCCCGAACCGACGCGATGGTTTCCCACCTCCGCAAGATGACCTATTGAGCCTCGACTACGGCTTGGCCGCAAGCACGCGACGGCAGATATCCCCGCTGTCACCGATGTTCACAGCTCACTTGCCGGGCGTCCACGGCTGATAGTCGCCGGTCGCTTTGGGACGGCGTCCACTCAGCAGCGTCGAGCCGGACGGCCGATAGGCGCCTGGCGTCCCGGTCAGGTTCGGCTGATGCGGCTTCTCCCATTCGCGCGGCCGGTAGCCGTCCTCGGTCGGCGCGACGTCAACGGTGTGATGCAGCCAGCCGTGCCAGGACGGCGGCACCCGGCTCGCTTCGGCGTAGCCATTGTAGACCACCCAGCGACGCTCGAAGCCGAGCGCGGGATCGATCTTGCCACCCTTGGTGCGGAAATAGCGATTGCCCTGCTCGTCCTCGCCGACCAGTTCGCCGAACCGCCAGGTCCACAATTGGGTGCCGAAGGTCTGGCCATTCCACCAGGTGAAGATCTTGAGCAGAAACAGTTTCATCGCGCCCGGCCGGTTGGAGATGATTGCGGTCTGATGCCATTGGGCCGCGACCTTGTCCAGCGGCGCGACGAACATGCCTCGGAAGCGACGCATTTCATTCATGGCGCGTACAGCCGTAGCGGGTCAGCTTGTCGCAACAGAAATGGCGCGAGGGCCAGGAACTACCCTCCCCTCGCCAAGTTAGCATACGAGCTTATGCGTTTTCCGATTTCCCGATGGAGTCCCCGATGATGAACTTGAAGGTCTTGAGTACCGCGGCCGCACTGGCCCTTATACTGCCGCTGGCCGCCGCACCGACGGCCAGTTTCGCCCAAGGTCACCGCGGCGGTGGTGGTGGCGGTCACATGAGCGCCGGCCACGGCGGCGGGATGCGGAGCGGCGGTGGCATGGGAGGCGGCATGCGGATGGGTAACGCGGCACGCGTCGGAGGCGGCGGCGGCGGCGCTCAGTTCCGCGCGATGGGGCAGCCTGCCCGTCCCATGGGCGGTCAGCAGTTCACGAACTCGCGAGGCGGCACCAACTTTGCGGGCGGACCCGGACGTCCTGGCTGGAACCACCGCTATCATCGCGGCGGCGGCTTTTGGCCGGGCGTGGCGGCCGGCGCGTTCGTTGGTGGTGCCCTGGCGTCTGATTACTACGGGCCCTATGGCTACGGCGATGGCTATTACGACAACGGGTACTATGATGATGGCGGCGGAGTAGCCGTAGTCGAGGCCGCTCCGGTCGAAGGTGATCAGTCGGGGTACTGCGCCCAGCGCTATCGCTCCTACGATCCTGGATCCGGCACCTATCTCGGTTATGACGGCATGCGGCACCCCTGCCCGTAACCGCAGCTGAGCGAGAATAAGAGGGCGGCGCATTCCCGTGCGCCGTCCTTTTTCATGCCTCAGGATCGCGCCGCCAGCACCACCCCGCCGAGAGTGAAAACCAACGCGACGATCTGGCCTGCCCCTAGCGGCTCATGCAGGGCGACTGCGGATGCCCCGACGCCGATCACCGGCACCGCCATGGTGCCGATCGCCGCGACCGAGGCCGGCAGCCGCGCCAGGGCGGCGAACCAACTCACATAGGCGATGCAAAACTGGATCACCGTCGAGTAGATCAGCAGGTACCAGCCGATGCGGGTGACCGCGGCGAGATCGGTGGTCTCGATGGCGAGACCGACCAGCGCGACCGGCAGGCAGCCGATGCCGATCTGCCAGGCTGCCGCCGTCAATGGCGGCAGATCCAGCGGCAACCGCTTTGACAGCACGGTACCGATCGCAAAGCCGAGCGCACCGCCCAGCGCCATTAGAATTCCCGGCAGCTTGGACAGGCTCGCCGCCACGCCATTGCCGCCCATGATGGCGGCAAGCCCGGCAAATGCCATCACCAGCGCCGCCACCCGCAGCAGATTCGGCCGCTCGCCGAGAATCGGCCACGCCAGCAGCGCCGCCCACACCGGCATGGTGTAGGCGATCAGCGCCGCCTCACTGGCCGGCAGCCAGAGCAGTGCCAGACCCATCAGTGACATCCAGCAGGCCACATTGAGAAACGCGGCCAGCACCAGCCGGGGCCACAAGGCGCGCGGCACCGACAGGCTCTGGCCGCGCAGCAAGGCCAGCACGGCGAGCAGCAGCGCACCGATCACGCCGGTGGTGCCGCGCAGCGTCAGCGGCGGCAGCTCGCCCAGCAGGTATTTGGTGACGGGCCAGTTGAAGCCCCAGCCCACCGAGGTGATGGCAAGGAAAATCAGGCCGGCGGGGGCGAAGCGGGCCCGCGCGGCGGGCCGCTTCGGAGCGTTCATGGGGTTGGTTAGCCGGTTGAGATTCGCACCACCATGCCGGTTATTGCCCTGGTCCGCCATCATCTGCCGGCATGCCAGCCCGGCCCTGGCGCAACGTCCCCGTGAGTCTCGGCGGCGCAATCCCTCTGCCGACAATAATTGTTGGCCTGTGAACAGCGGGAGTAGCCCGCGATGATGGCCAGCCGGCAGATTTTTTTCGTTTGGGAATCCCTGAGGACTCACGGATACTTGGGACTGCCCAGGCTGGGTACGGCCCCCTGGTTTTCCCGCTTTTCCACCATATTTAGTATTTGATTCAGGAACTCGTACTAGTCCTTGACGGGCGCGTTGGAGTCGTCCTAGCTTTGGATCGTTCGGTGCGGGTCGTCATCAGTCCGGCCGGACGCTCCCTGACAGGGTTCCAGAAGCATCACGCCGTTTGTCCTTGAGGCACGGGTGGCGGGCGAATTCGCCCCGAATTCTGGACTGCTTCGGAGCGCGAAACGGGCCAGAATGGCCCCGATCCAGACTGATGGCGCAGTGGGGGCGTTGGTACAGAAACAGGCCGGTCCACCGGCTCATCGCAAGCGTTCCGGACCCGGCGGCGAGCCGCAACCGGAACGCTCGCTCAAGGCAAACTCCGGAAAACCGCGGCGGCGGTCCGGTCAGGAAAGAACGGGGCACGACCATGCAAATCGAACGGCGCAACACCACTTCCGGCCAATCACCCTATGCGGCGATTGATTTCAGATTGACGACATCTGAGATCCGCAATCCCGACGGCTCGGTGGTGTTTCGCCTGGAGAATGTCGAGGTGCCGGATTTCTGGTCGCAGGTCGCCTCCGACGTGCTGGCGCAGAAATATTTCCGCAAGGCCGGCGTCGCCGCGGCGCTGAAGAAGGTCGAGGAAGAGACCGTGCCGTCCTGGCTGTGGCGCTCGGTGCCCGACACCGAGGCGCTTGCCCGTCTGCCCGAGAACGAGCGCTATGTCAGCGAGCGCTCGGCCAAGCAGGTGTTCGACCGCCTTGCCGGCTGCTGGACCTATTGGGGCTGGAAGGGCGGCTATTTCAGCTCGGAGGACGACGCGCAGGCCTTCTTCGACGAACTGCGCTTCATGCTGGCCAAGCAGATGGTGGCGCCGAATTCGCCGCAATGGTTCAACACCGGCCTGCACTGGGCCTACGGCGTCGATGGCCCCGGCCAGGGCCACTATTACGTCGACTGGAAAACCGGAAGGCTGACCAAATCGAAATCGGCCTATGAGCATCCGCAGCCGCACGCCTGTTTCATCCAGGGCATCGAGGACGACCTCGTCAACGAGGGCGGCATCATGGACCTGTGGGTGCGCGAAGCGCGGCTGTTCAAATACGGCTCCGGCACCGGCTCCAACTTCTCGCGGCTGCGCGGTGAAGGTGAACGGCTGTCCGGCGGCGGCCGCTCCTCCGGGCTGATGAGCTTCCTCAAGATCGGCGACCGCGCCGCTGGCGCCATCAAGTCCGGCGGCACCACCCGTCGCGCGGCCAAGATGGTGGTGGTCGATGTCGACCATCCCGACATCGAGACCTACATCGACTGGAAGGTGAAGGAGGAGCAGAAGGTCGCCGCGCTGGTGACGGGCTCCCGGATCAACCAGAAGCATCTCAAGGCGGTGCTCAAGGCCTGCGTCAATTGCGAGGGCTCGGGGGATGATTGCTTCGATCCGGACAAGAACCCGGCGCTGCGCCGCGAGATCAAGCTCGCCCGCCGTGCGCTGGTGCCCGACAATTACATCAAGCGGGTCATCCAGTTCGGCCGGCAGGGCTACAAGGAGATCGACTTCCCGGTCTACGATACCGACTGGGATTCCGAGGCCTATCTCACCGTCTCCGGGCAGAACTCCAACAATTCGGTGTCGCTGAAGGACGACTTCCTGCGCGCGGTGGAGACCGACGGCGACTGGAATCTGATCGGCCGCACCACCCGCAAGGTGACCAAGACGCTGAAGGCGCGCGATCTCTGGGAAAGGATCGGACATGCCGCCTGGGCCTCGGCCGATCCCGGGCTGCACTTCAACACCACCATGAACGACTGGCACACCTGCAAGGCGTCGGGCGAGATCCGCGCCTCCAATCCGTGCTCGGAATACATGTTCCTGGACGACACCGCCTGCAATCTCGCCTCGGCCAACCTGCTCACCTTGTTCGCTCCGCCGGCCGCCGGCGAGACCGGCAAGGGCCGCTTCGACGTGGAGTCCTACGAGCATCTGTGCCGGCTCTGGACCCTGGTGCTGGAAATCTCGGTCATGATGGCCCAGTTCCCCTCCAAGGCGATCGCCGAGCTGTCCTATGAATTCCGCACGCTCGGCCTTGGCTTCGCCAATATCGGCGGCCTCCTGATGACCATGGGCCTGCCCTATGATTCCAAGGAGGGCCGCGCGCTGTGCGGCGCGCTGACCGCGATCATGACCGGCATCGCCTACAGGACGTCGGCCGAGATGGCGGCCGAACTCGGCGCCTTTCCCGGCTACAAGAAGAACGCCGCGCACATGCTGCGGGTGATCCGCAACCATCGCCGCGCCGCCCATGGCGAATCCCGCGGCTATGAGGCGCTGGCGGTCAATCCGGTGCCGCTCGATCACGCCGCCTGCCCGCAACCCGACCTCGTCGATCGCGCCAGGGCTGCCTGGGACCAGGCCCTCGAACTCGGCGAAAAGAGCGGTTTCCGCAACGCCCAGACCACGGTGGTGGCACCCACCGGCACCATCGGCCTCGTGATGGATTGCGACACCACCGGCATCGAGCCCGATTTCGCGCTGGTGAAATTCAAGAAACTTGCTGGCGGCGGCTACTGGAAGATCATCAACCGCGCCGTGCCGGAAGCGTTGCGCGCGCTCGGTTATCGCGAAAGCGAGATCGCGGAGATCGAGGCCTATGCCGTCGGCCACGGCTCGCTGTCCAATTCGCCCGGCGTCAACGTCTCGACGCTGAAGACCAGGGGATTTACCGACGAGGCGATCGCCAAGGTGGAGGCGGCGCTGCCGACCGCGTTCGACGTCAAGTTCGCCTTCAACAAGTGGACCTTCGGCGAGGACTTCATCCGCGACACGCTCGGCATCGGTGCCGAGGCGCTCGCCGCGCCCGGCTTCGACCTGCTCGCCGCCGTGGGCTTCTCCCGGCGCGAGATCGAGGCCGCCAACGTCCACATCTGCGGCGCCATGACGGTGGAAGGCGCGCCGCACCTGAAGGCCGAGCACTATCCGGTGTTCGACTGCGCCAACCCCTGCGGCAAGATCGGCAAGCGCTATCTATCGGTGGAAAGCCACATCCGCATGATGGCGGCGTCGCAGCCCTTCATCTCGGGCGCGATCTCCAAGACCATCAACATGCCGAACGACGCCACCGTGGAGGACTGCAAGGCGGCCTATCTGTTGTCCTGGAAGCTCGCGCTGAAGGCCAACGCGCTGTACCGCGACGGCTCGAAGCTGTCGCAGCCCCTGAACTCGCAGCTGATCAGCGACGAGGATGAGGACGACGACGCCATCGAAACGTTCTACGACAAGCCGATGGCGGTTCGCGCCGCCCAGGTCTCGGAGAAGATCGTGGAGAAGCTGGTGGAGCGCATCGTCGTCATGCGCGAGCGCGAGAAGATGCCGGACCGCCGCAAGGGCTACACCCAGAAGGCGGTGGTCGGCGGCCACAAGGTCTATCTGCGCACCGGCGAATATGACGACGGCCGGCTCGGCGAGATCTTCATCGACATGCACAAGGAGGGCGCCGCGCTGCGCTCCTTCATCAACAACTTCGCGATCGCGGTCTCGCTCGGCCTGCAATATGGCGTGCCGCTGGAGGAATATGTCGACGCCTTCACCTTCACCCGGTTCGAACCGGCCGGCCCGGTGCAGGGCAACAATTCCATCAAATACGCCACGTCGATTCTCGACTACGTGTTCCGCGAGCTCGCGGTCAGCTACATGTCACGCTTCGACCTCGCTCATGTCGATCCCAACAAGTCCGGCTTCGACGCGCTCGGCAAGGGCGTCGGCGAGGGCAAGGAGCCGGAGAGCCCGCAGGGTGCCCAGGCCACCAAATATCTCTCCAAGGGACTGACGCGTTCACGCACCGACAATCTGGTCGTGATGCGCGGCGGCTCGGCTGCGATCGGTTCGGGATCGGACAGCGCGCCGGCCGGCGGACCGCGCGTGACCTCGCTGTCGCCCAACCATGCCCGCGTCGCCGACGCCCTCGAAGGCGCGGTGGCGCTGAAGCAGGAAGTCCAGCATGATCTGTCACCGACCGAGAAGCTCGAAGCCCTGCAATGGAGCAAGGCGGGCACCGCCGCCGCCATCGCTCCCAGCAAGGCCGAGCGCCGCGCCGAAGCCAAGGCAAAAGGCTACGAAGGCGAGATGTGCTCGGAATGCGGCAACTTCACCCTGGTGCGCAACGGCACCTGCATGAAGTGCGACACCTGCGGGAGCACCACCGGCTGCTCCTGAGGGGACGCCTGGGCACGACAGGAGCCCCTTGCACCGTCATTGCGAGCGCAGCGAAGCAATCCATGGCGCGGCAAGCGGCGATATGGATTGCTTCGTCGCTGCGCTCCTCGCAATGACAAGTGTGTAGCGAGCCGCGAGCGCTGCAATCGCGCTCACCCGCGTTCCGAAAGTGCCGTCAGCGTGTCTCCCAGATCCGGCGGCTCGAACCAGTTGGTCAGCGACAGGCCGCCATCGACCACGATGGCGGCGCCGGTGACATAGGCCGAGATCCGGTTCGACAGCACCGCCAGCGCCAGCGGCGTCAGGTCCGCGGCCTCGCCGAGCCGGCCGAGCGGAATGTGCCGGGCAAGCGAGGGATCGGCGACAAAGCCGCCGGCGGCAACGGCGCCGGGCACCAGCGCATTGACCCGGATGCCGTGGCGACCAAGGGTCTTGGCGAGTTCGCGGACCAGCATCGCCATTGCCGCCTTCGCCGTCGAGTAGTGCGGCAGGTTTCGCGGCGTGCCGGTATGCAGCGAGGTCAGCAGCAGGAACGAGCCGGGCTTGCCGGCCGCAATCAGCTGCGGGCGAGCTCGCGCGCCAGGTGGAAGCCGGCGTCGAGATTGACCGCATGCATCTGCTGCCAGGTGTCGCGGCCGACAGCGAAGGCATGATCGGCTTCGCGGCGCGGCGGCGAGGCCGCGTGCACGAAATGGGTCACCTGCCCCACCTTTCGCTCCGCCTCCGCGAGCAGGGCATCACAGGCGGCCAGCGTCGCAAGGTCACCCACCCAGGGCACCGCCAGTTCCGGCCGCGCCGAGGCCGCCGCCGCGGCGACGACGGTGTCTTCGCGCAGATCGGCGAACACGGTCTTGACACCCTCCCCCACCAGCGCCTGGGCGATTGCCCGGCCGATGCCGTTACCGGCGCCGGTGACCAGCGCCGCCTCGCGCGCAGGGTCGAAAGCAGGATCCAGCAGGCTCATATCGACGTCTCCGGTGATGCCTGATCCATGCGCGGACGATTATTGGAAAGCAAGCGGCTCGATCGCAGGCAGTCCAGCAGCCGTCCGCGCCGCTTGCCCGGAAGGAGTTCAGCTTCGCAGTCCCGGGGCCTCGCGGCCGGTGCGGGCGACGTAATCGGTGTAGCCGCCGCCATATTGGTGGACGCCGTCCGGCGTCAACTCCAGCACCCGGTTCGACAGCGCGGCGAGAAAATGCCGGTCGTGGGAAACGAACAGCATGGTGCCTTCATATTCGGAAAGCGCCGCGATCAGCATCTGCTTGGTGGCGATGTCGAGATGATTGGTGGGCTCGTCCAGCACCAGGAAGTTCGGCGGATCGTAAAGCATGATCGCCATCACCAGCCGCGCCTTCTCACCGCCGGACAGCACCCGGCATCGCTTTTCGACATCGTCGCCGGAAAAGCCGAAGCAGCCGGCGAGCGCCCGCAGCGAGCCCTGGCCGGCCTGGGGAAATGCATCCTGCAGCGATTGGAACACGGTGCGCTCGCCGTCGAGCAGGTCCATCGCATGCTGCGCGAAATAGCCCATCTTGACGCTGCCGCCGAGCGCCACCGTGCCGTCGTCGGGTGAGGTCGAGCCTGCCACCAGCTTCAGCAGCGTCGACTTGCCGGCCCCATTGACCCCCATCACGCACCAGCGCTCGCGGCGGCGGACCTGGAAATCGAGGCCGTCATAGATCGATCGTGCGCCATAGCCCTTGTGGACACGCTTCAGGCTGACCACGTCCTCGCCGGAGCGCGGCGCCGGCGGAAAGTCGAAGGCGACGGACTGGCGCCGCCGCGGCGGCTCGACCCGCTCGATCTTCTCCAGCTTCTTGACCCGGCTCTGCACCTGGGCGGCATGCGAGGCTCGCGCCTTGAAGCGCTCGATGAACTTGATCTCCTTGGAAAGCATGGCCTGCTGGCGTTCGAACTGGGCCTGCTGCTGCCGTTCGTTCAGCGCGCGCTGCTGCTCGTAGAACTCGTAGTTGCCGGAATAGGTCGCGAGCTGGCCGCCGTCGATCTCGATCACCCTGCTGACGATGCGATTCATGAACTCGCGGTCATGCGAGGTCATCAGCAGCGCGCCGTCATAGCTCAGCAGGAACTGCTCGAGCCAGATCAGGCTTTCGAGATCGAGATGGTTGCTCGGTTCGTCCAGCAGCATCACATCGGGCCGCATCAGGAGGATCCGGGCGAGCGCGACCCGCGTCTTCCACCCGCCCGACAGCGCGCCGACGTCGCCGTCCATCATGTCCTGGCTGAAGCTCAGGCCGGCCAGCACCTCGCGCGCACGGGTCTCCAGCGCGTAGCCGTCGAGTTCCTCGAAGCGCGCCTGCACCTCGCCATAACGCCCGATGATCTCCTCCATCTCGCCGGCGCGGCCGGGGTCTGCCATGGCGGATTCCAGTGCCTTCAGTTCGGTGGCGACCGCGCTGACGGGACCGGCTCCGTCCATCACCTCGGACACCGCGCTGCGCCCCGCCATCTCGCCAACGTCCTGGCTGAAATAGCCGATGGTGACGCCACGATCGATGGCGAGCTGTCCCTCGTCGGGCGGCTCCGCGCCGGTGATCATGCGAAACAGCGTGGTCTTGCCGGCGCCGTTGGGACCGACCAGGCCGACCTTCTCGCCCCGCTGGAGCGCGGCGGAGGCCTCGATGAAAAGGATCTGATGGCCCTGTTGCTTGCTGATATTGTCGAGACGAATCATGGAACCCGGACACCGCGGCTGTTTCGGGCCGTCTCTATTCCATGTGGCGCCGACAAGGAAGTCCGACGGCCCCGCCCTGCACCCACCGGGGCAGCGCGGCTAGTGCCGTTTGAAATACTGCACGTCGCGCTCGTGCTTCTCCGCGGCGGCGCGCGACTTGAAGGTACCGAGATTGCGGCGCTTGCCGGTCTTCGGATCGATCTTTCGGGAATAGAGGCGGTATCCGCCCGATTGCAATTTGCGGATCATGGCTGGTTCCTAAGGGCATGCCTCCTGTTCAATCGCGCAGACCGGCCGGTTGTTCCCCGGCGGCGATCCCCGTCCTCCGGACCGCCATTTTTTCAGCGCAGGACTTCGCCTAGAGTGGTGGTCATGCAGGAAGCCTTTGTCCGTCACTTCGATCTTGCCGGCGCCAGCAATTTCCGCGACCTCGGCGGCTATCCCGCGCGGGACGGACGCCGGGTTCGCTGGCGGCAGATCTTCCGCTCCAACCATCTCGGCCACCTCTCCGAAGCCGACGTTGCGGTGCTGCGGGGCCTGGGGGTGCGGAGCGCATTCGATTTCCGCGGCCTGGAGGAGCGCAATGCGGCGTGTTGCGTGCTCGAGGAAATCGTCGTGCATTCGCTGCCGGTCGAACCCTCCGTCGTTGCCATGTTGCGGACACGGCGGGACCACGGCGCTGCGCTGTCGCCCGACGATGCCACCGACGTGATGCGGGAATCCTATCGCAACTACGTACGGCAGAGCACGTCAAGCTATCGCAGCCTGTTTGCGCATCTTGTGGAGGATCGGGCGCCGCTGGTGATCCACTGCACCGCCGGCAAGGATCGCACCGGCTTTGCCTGCGCCCTGATCCTGCATGCGCTCGGCGTCGCCGAAGATGTGATCGCCGAGGACTATCTTCTGACCAACCGGTTCTATCGGCGCGATCCTTCCGCCAGCACCGACCTGCCCGACGAGGTCAGTCAGGTGCTCGGCACGGTCGAGGCCTCGTTTCTCGGCGCCGCTTTCGAAGCGATCGCGGCCGATTATGGCGGCCTCGACGGCTACCTGCGGGATGGGCTGTGCCTCGGACCGTCGCAGCGTCGCGCACTCGAGGCGCGTTATCTGGAGAACTGAGCTTGGTTGCGGCCTACCCTGCCAGATCGTCTTACGCCGCCGCGTCCATTTCGGCGTCGAGATCGGCGATGACGTCCTCGAACGCCGAGATGGCCTGCTGGACCGTGGCGATCTGCATCAGCTCCCAGCCATTGATCGGACCGACGCGGTTTTGCAGCGCGACGATCAGGTCCCGCCGCTGCTCCTTGAGTTGGACGAGCGGAAGACCGTGGTCCGGCAGCGATCTCATCATCGTATCTTCAGTCCTTGGTTCAGCAAGGCGGCAACCTAGTGGGGCAATTCTGCCATCCGCTTACGAAACTCGGCCAAATTTTAACCAAAGGCCGGGGACGGCGGCAGCCGCTGGCCAAGCCGGTCCTGCAAACGAAATTTGCTATATATTACAATAAGATCGTAATCCGCTTGGGGCTTGGAGAGATAGCATGGATGGAAAAATCATTGTCGTGACCGGCGCCTCCGGCGCGCTCGGCAGGGTGGTCGCCGAACTCGCGCTCGCCAGGGGAGCGCGTGTCGCCGGCGTGGACTACGCGGCATCGCAAGGCCACGCGACCGCCAACCGGATCGACGTGGGTGGCGTAGACCTGACCGACGCCGCGCAGGCCAGCAAGGCGATCGAGGCCGTGGCGGCCCATTTCGGCCGGCTCGATGCCCTGGTCAACATCGCCGGCGGCTTTGCCTATGAGACCGTCGCGGAAGGCGATCCCCATACCTGGCAGCACATGTACGCACTCAATGTGCTCACCGCGCTGAATGCCTCGCGGGCAGCCCTTCCCCATCTTGCCGCCTCGGCCGCAGGACGGATTGTCAATGTCGGCGCCATGGGGGCGCTGCAGGCCGGCGCCGGCATGGGTGCCTATGCGGCTTCCAAGGCTGGCGTGCATCGGCTGACGGAGGCGCTGGCGGCGGAATGGAAAGGCAAGGTCACCGTCAACGCGGTATTGCCGTCGACCATCGATACCCCGGCCAACCGTGCCAGCATGGCCAAGGCGGATTTCAGCAAATGGGTGACCCCGCAGGAACTCGCGGATGTGATCCTGTTTCTAGCCAGCGACGCCGCCAGCGCCGTCACCGGCGCGTTGCTGCCGGTCAACGGGCGAGTCTAGCGCGGTGCGGCTGCGTGATCTGGGTTGTTCGAAAATGCAACCAATCCGGGTTAGACTCCGACCCTGAGTCGCCTCGATCAGACCGGAGCCGCCGTGGAAACCGCGCTGTATCTGCCCGTCAAACGGTATCTCGAAAACCTCGGCTTCACGGTCAAGGGCGAGGTTGGCGGCTGCGACCTGGTGGCGCTGAGCGGCGACGAACCACCGATCGTGGTGATCGGCGAACTCAAGCTCTCGTTCAATCTCGAACTGATCCTGCAGGCGGTCGACCGGGCCGGCGCCTGCGACGAGGTCTGGCTAGCGGCCAGGATGTCGGCGCGGGGCAAGGGGCGCGAGAGTGACGCGCGCTTTCGCAATCTCTGCCGCCGGCTTGGCTTTGGCATGCTCGCCGTCACCAGCCAGGGCGACGTCGAGGTCATCGTCCAGCCGCCGACGGCCAGCCCGCGCCGCAATCCGAAAAAGCGGTCCCGCCTGATCGCGGAGCATCGACGCCGCAAGGGCGACCCGGCGCTGGGCGGCAGCACGCGCGCGCCGATCATGACGGCCTATCGCCAGCAGGCGCTGGCCTGCGCCTCGGCGCTGTCACTTGGACCGCGGCGGATGCGCGATCTGCGCCCGGACATCCCCGACGCGCCGAAAATCCTGCTGCACAATGTCTATGGCTGGTTCGACCGCGCCGAGCGCGGCATCTACTGCCTGACCGAGGCCGGCCATGCCGCGTTGAAGCGATGGCCGCAACGCACCGCCGATCTGGTGGTTGCGGCGGAGGGAATGCCATGACAGCGGCCATCATCCGGCTGGGGAGAAACGCATGATCCTGGTGACCGGCAGCGTCACGGCGCGCGAGGAATGCCTGAACGAGGTTCGCCAGTTGAGCCTCGAACATGTCCAGCGCTCGCGCAGCGAGCCGGGCTGCATCTCGCACGCGGTGCATATCGACTGCGAGAACCCGCTGCGGTTGGTGTTCGTCGAGCAGTGGACCGACAGCGCCGCGCTGCTGGCGCACTTTGCGGTGCCGGCTTCGCGCGACTTCGTCCGCGCGCTGCAGCCGCTCGCCGCCACCGCCACGACGCTCGAGATCTATCAGGCATCGAGGGTCGAGAAATTGTAGTGCATGGCTGAATTGCCATCTTAAGATCATATTGCAATGCAACATCATCATGTCCATATCACGCGAAGAAAATGCGTCGATGCGGATCCGATGCGAGGCCCCGATGAGCCAGGACTGGAACACCAAATACGGACCCCGCCGCGTCAGGCGGGATCCGCCGACGCTGGATGAAGCCATTTTCGCCGCGGTCGGCATCACCGACGACCCGGCAGCGCAGGCGGAAATCGCGGCGTCGCTGATGGGATTGCCGCTCGAAACCGTGCAGGCCGAAGTCCGAAAGGCCGGGCGCACCGCCGCGCGCGGCTCGACCACCCGCGTCATCGCGGGCGAACAGGGTGCGCAGCGTTCGGTCGTGGTCGAGCGCCGGGTGGTCAGGCGGTTCGGCAACGACAAGCGGACCGGGACCTGATCACAGCACCATCTGGGTCTGGGTCACCATTGCGACGAGTTTGCCCTCCTCGGTTTCGAGCCGGGTCTGCCAGACCTGGGTTCGCCGTCCCCGATGGACCGGTGTCGCCGTCGCGGTCACGACCGTGCCCTCCTTGGCGCCCCCGATGAAGTTGGTCTTGCTTTCGATCGTGGTGGTGCCCCTGGCATCCGCCGGCAGATTGATGACGGTGGCAGCGGCCCCTACCGAATCCGCGAATGCCATCACGGCTCCGCCATGGATGGTGTGGTTGGTGGTACAAAGGTCGGGCCGCACGGCCATCCGTGCCACTACGCGATCGAGCTCGGCCGAGATGAATGTCACGCCTTTCAGTTCGGCGAACGGCATCTTCATCGAATTGATCTTTTCAAGCGGGGTCATGATCGCTGCGTTCTCCGGGATTTGCTGGCGTGCCGAACATGGAGGGCCCGGGCGTCCCAGGCAATGACGTTCGAGGTCAAGGCCGCGGTGACAGCCGGCCGAAAATTCGGCATATCCGACCGCATGCGCGAATTCCCGCCCCGCCGGATCGTCTGTCTCACCGAAGAAACCGTCGAGACGCTGTATCTGCTGGGCGAGCAGGACCGGATCGTCGGCGTCTCCGGCTATGCGGTACGGCCGGCCCGGGTCCGGCGCGAGAAGCCGCGGGTCTCGGCATTCGTCTCGGCGGACATCCCGAAAATCATGGCGCTCACTCCCGACCTGGTGTTCGCTTTCTCCGACTTGCAGGCCGATATCGTCGCCGAGCTGGTCCGCGCCGGCATCGCCGTCCATGTCTTCAACCAGCGCGATATCGCAGGCATCCTTGCCATGATCCGCACGCTGGGCGCGCTGGTCGGTGCTGCGGCACGCGCCGACCAGCTCGCGGCCGGTTATGAGACCCGGCTTGCCGGCATCGCCGCGACTTCCCGGCCCGCGTCCCGGCCGAAGGTCTATTTCGAGGAGTGGGACGATCCACTGATCAGCGGCATCGGATGGGTATCCGAACTCATCGAGATCGCCGGCGGCGAGGACATCCTGCCCGGGCTGCGATTACAGCCGTTGGCCAGGAACCGGATCATTGCACCCGAGAAGGTTGCCGCGGCGGCGCCCGACGTCATCCTCGCTTCATGGTGTGGGAAGAAGGTGGTGGCTGACCGTATCCGCGGCCGGCCGGGCTGGGACGCCATCCCGGCGGTGCGCAACAATCGCGTTGTCGAGATCAAGTCGCCGCTGATCCTGCAACCTGGTCCAGCCGCGCTGACCGACGGGCTGGACGCAATCCTTGCCGCATTGTGGCCTGATGCAGACCGAGCCACCTGACCGCGAATCCGCACTTTCTAGGCCGGTTCGACGCCGCACCACTCGGCCACGAACAGCGCGGTGGCTTTGGTCGATTGCCGCAGCAACTCCAGATCGACATATTCGTTGAAGCCATGCATGGCGCCGCCGCTGGCGCCGAAGCACAGGCTCGGGATGTTGTAGTTCAGGCCATAGAACCGGGTATCGGTGAGCGCGGTGAAGGCAAGATCCTGCACGCTTCCGCCATAGACCGCGCTGTACGCCTTGCCGAACGCAGCTTCGGGCGCCGCGGCATCCTTCAGCTCGTAGCCTTCGGACAGAAACCCCGACCATTCGACCGCAGGCGGATTGTTGGAGAGAAATCGGTGGTCGCGCGCGGCGGCCGAAACGCAGGCGAGGATCTCGGCCTGGCAGTCGGCCACCGACCAGCCCGGCAGGATCGCGATCCGGCAATCGACGTCGCACCATGCCGGCACGCTGGATGCCCAATCGCCGCCCCGGATGATGCCGGGATTGAAATTGATCGGATGAGTGACCGCGCCGAAATGCGGATCGACCTTGGCCCGCTCGTTCCAGTCGGCCTCGAGTTTCTCCAAGGCCCGGATCAGATGATACGCCGCGACGATGGCGTTGGAGCCGGAGCCGGCTTCGAACACATGGACGGGGAAGCCCCGCACCCGCAGCCGGAACCAGATCACGCCGACCTGCGAGCGCACCATCCGGCCCGACGTCGGCTCGGGAATGAAACAGCAATCGGCGCGATAGCCGCGCTGCAAGGTCGAAAGCGCGCCAAGCCCGGTGCTCTCCTCTTCGATCACTGACTGGAAATAAATCCGCGCGGTTGGCTTAAGGCCGGCAGCCCGGATGGCGTCGATCGCAAACAGCGCGCCGATGGTCCCGGACTTCATGTCGCAGGCACCGCGCCCGTACATCCTGCCGTCCTTCACCACGGGCGAGAATGGCGGCGTCTCCCACATGTCGAGCGGGCCCGCCGGTACGACGTCACAATGCCCCTGCAGGATCAGCGATTTTCCGGCATTGCGGGCCGGGCGATAGGTGCCGACCACGGTGCGGGCCCGGGAAAAGTCATGCTCGACCGGGCCGAAGCCACGCAGATCCCGGAGATCCTCGACGTCGATCGGCCAATCGTCGACCTCGTAGCCCCGCGTGCGCAACAGATCGCCGATCATGTCCTGGCACGGGCCTTCGGCGCCGCGGGTGGAAGGAATGGCGACAAAGTCGCGCGTCGCCACGACCTGCGCATCAAAGCCGCGATCGACCGCCTCGAGGATTCGTTGCCTGGTGTCGCTGGCAATCATGGCGTCGCTTCCCTGTCATTGTCGGGTGTCGGACACCCGGTCGATCAAACCGGGGTCCTGGCAAAGTCCCCGTCGCTTTCAGAATCGCGCCCGCGCCCATAGACTAAATGCCAGAAGCGAGTGCGGAAATGAGTACCGATGAATGGAGCAGGATGATCGCCAATGCGCAAGAACTCAGGCATCGCAATGCTTTCGGCAATGGTGCTCGGCGCACTCGCGGTGCCGCCGGCAAGCCGGCCCGCCATGGCGGATCAGGTGGCACGCGAGCAGGACATCGTCAATCTTCGGCTGGGTCAGCGCATCAAGGTCGATGACGGAACCTGTCCGGCTGGCCAGGTCAAGGAAGTTTCCGGCACCAAGATGAGCGCCACAGGCGTGGTTCGCGCGCGAAAGTGCATTCCGCGGCTCGGCCCAAAGAGCAAATGAAACCGTGCGAGCCTAGCTCAGCGGCTCGAACATGCACTTCAGGGCCGGCTTCGCAATCCGGGTGAAGGTCGCCCCGATTTCGGAGCGCTTCGACGGAGGCACCCAATCGGCCTCGATGGTCGGCACGCCAGTTTCACCAATGCCGCGCAGCAATGCCCCGCGCAGATCGGGATCTCCAACCGTCGCGGCGGCGCGATCATGCAGGCATCCACAAACGGTTTCGGGATTGGCCCATCGGCCCGCGACATGCGGCGTACACAGGCGAATGAAATTCGCCCTGGAATCGGTCGGCTCGGTCAGCGAGCGTGCCTCGGCCGAACCGGCCGCGATGAGGATGGTGGCCAGGGCAACAAGGCCGAACCGCATGAGCATGGAAATTGGGCCAATTCTTTCGATTGCCAGGCGTCTCAGCGGGTGGCGAGTACCATGGCCGACGTCGCAGGAGCGGCAACTGGCGAGCCGCTATAGGCAAAGGTGCCGATCCCCGGCAGCGTCGAATCCGACGAGCCCGCCATCGACGGCCCGGCCAGAACGAAGGCGAGAGCGAGGACAAAACTGACAGTTCGCATTTGACGGTCTCCGATAGTCGGCTCGGCGTTGGCCGCCGTCTTGTTGCCGGATTGATAACCATGTGCTGTTTCCGGACGTCTACGCCAAAAGCGGAATATGGTTTCATGGCAGGGTGAATTGTTTCGTCGCGTGGCCACGCGCGACACATTTCAACGAAATCCCCGCAGATCGGGGGCGATTTCCGCAGGGGAACCGGGTCCCGCACAAGGAACCGCTCGGACGCGACCTGCGGTCGGCCGGTGGCCGAGCGGTCGCCCCGCGGCCAATTCACGCCCAACGCCCACCGTGCCGGATCAAGGCCGGGCCAGCCGCAACGGGGGCATTCAGGTCACTGGACGAAGTCGCCGCATTTCTGAATGGTGGTGTCGCTGCCCCATGGCATGATCGGGACCGAGGACGTGGAGTTTTTCGGCGAGCCTTCGATCAGCCTGTCCGAATAGACCATGTAGACCAGCACGTTTCGCTTGGCGTCGCAGCCGCGCACGATTTGCATCTTCTTGAAGAACAGCGAGCGGCGCTGCCGGAACATGTCGCCGCCCTGCTCCATCTTGTCCTTGAAATGGATCGGGCCGATCTGGCGGCACGCCAGCGATATGTCGGAGACCTCCTCGGCAAGGCCGAGCCAACCCTTGATTCCGCCCTTTTCCGGCACGGTGAAATGACAGGCGACGCCTTCGACCTCGGGGTCATCCACTCCGTACGTCGCCAGCTTGTCGTTCGGCGTCAATAGCTTGAATACCGTCGAACGGCGAAAGATCAGGTCGGGTTCATCCGCGGCACTTGCCGGAGAGCCCGACCACAACAGCACGGTCAGCGCCAACAGCACCCAGGGCCGCCATCGCAACGCATACGGGCTCAACGCTACCGATCTCATGATGGTCTCCGTCAACGAGGCTTCGTTGAATGTAGTGACGGAAATTGTCAGCGAAAGGCTTGCACGCTACCGTGCGTTTAACTGAATGTGAGGCTTTTTTGCTAGCACTGGTTCGGCGGGATCGAGATCCTGTCGCGGTTGAGTGCTTTCCGTCTGTAACGCCAGATGTCGGCGGCCCGAGTTGAGGTAGCGTGCGTGGGTGAGTATCGGAGTTCTGCTGCGACCGAACGGCAGCAGCCGCAGGCAGTCAGTGATCGGCAGCGCCGAACCTTTATCGCATTCCGGTGTTTGGCGCTGTTGACAGCAGCCGGCGCGATCGGTTTGTCGGCTCCAGCGGACGCCACCGCCTTCTGGCCCGACTACGATCAGCCGTTCTATCGGATGAGGCCGGTCATATCGCACCGTGCGCACCGGGTTCACCGGCCCAGGGTAAGGGACGAGGCGCCCGCCAGCCCGGCGGCAAAGCCGCAGTCGCCCCTGATCATCGCGATCTCGATCCACAATCAGACCATGAAGATCTACGATGCCAATGGTCTATTCGCGGAAACCCCGATCTCCACGGGAATGCGCGGGCATTCGACCCCGATGGGAGCCTTCAGCGTCATCCAGAAGCAGAAGCTGCATCATTCGAATATCTACAGCGGCGCGCCGATGCCCTATATGCAGCGGATCACCTGGTCCGGCATTGCAATTCATGCCGGCGTGTTGCCGGGCTATCCGGCGTCACACGGCTGTATCCGCATGCCGATGGCGTTTGCCATCAAGATGTACGGCTGGACCCGGATGGGTGCGCGGGTGGTGGTCACGCCCGACGAGATTACACCGGCCAGTTTTTCGCATCCGCTGCTCGTCATGAAGGCGCCGCAACCGGCCATGGCTCAAGCATCGAAGGCCGAGGTGCTTTCGGACAGGTCGGGCGATGCGGCCGACGCGTCGAAGCCGACGATCCTGCAGGCGAGACTCGAACTCAGGTCGACGGTCGGGCATCCGGCCATCTTCCGGCCGATGTCGATCTACGCGATGCCGGCATCCGCTCCGCCGGGCGAGCCGATCCGCACTGCCGACGCAAGCGGTTTTGCTTCGGTCGGACCGGCTGTGCGGACGACGAACGATGCGACCCCGCGCGCGGCGGATAACCGCATGGCTGCGGCCAAATCGATCGAAACGACTGAGGACGGAGACAAGCCGGCCGGCCCGGCAAACGGCAGCGTCGGTCCCGGCGCAGCGCCACAGGCAAAAGACCCGGGGCGTCCAGCGGATTCAGACCACGCAACGGCGACGACGTCGGAGCCGAACCTGCTGCCGGAACCGAACCACACCAGGCCATTGTCGGTGTTCGTCAGCCGCAAGGACGCCAAGCTGTATGTGCGGCAGAACTTTGCGCCGCTGTTCGATGTTCCCATCGAGATCGCGGCGAGCGACCGGCCATTGGGAACGCACGTGTTCACGGTCGAGACCGACAAGGACGATCCCACGCAGCTGCGTTGGTCCGTGGTTTCGCTGCCGGCCGCGGAGCGGACCCCCGCGCACCGCGACACGGAGCGCAGTTCGCCGCCACGCAAGACCATGGATGCGACAGGCACGCTGCCCGCGCCGCTTCCGGACAATCCTGCCGAAGCCCTGGATCGCCTCAACATTCCAGCCGACGCAATGGCACGAATCGCCGAGGGGCTCTCAACCGGCAGTTCGATCATCGTCTCGGATCAGGGTATTGCCGCGGGCGAAACCGGGGACGGCACCGATTTCATCGTTTCCCTGCGCTAAATGCCTCATGGCATAGGCGTTTCTCACGCCGCGTCCCTGTCGACATCCCCCTGGCGCCGGCTGTGTCGCCTTGGCGGTGGCGATCCAACTGGGGTATCATGCCCAAAGGCAGGCGCGACTCGGATGTGGCGGCATGCCGGCGTCGGGCTCGGATGACGGGGAAAACTCACATGCGTGTTGTGGCAGGTTTGTTGCTGGCGGGTTCGCTCGCTGTGTGGGGCTGCGGCACCGCGTGGGCGCAGACCCCGCCAAAGGCTCCCGCGCCCCAGGCGCCTGCATCACAGGCCGCGCCGGCTGCCGCCGCTCCAGCGCCGGCACCGGCCCAGCCGCCCGGCGCTGCGAAGATGCCATGCTCGAATCCCAATGCCCTCGGCATCGGCCGGGTGGTCGAAATCGATACCACGGGGGGACCCGGCTTCGGCTTCGAGCATTTCAAGCAGCTCGATTTCCTGAGGGATCATGAGGTCGTGCTGACGTTCGACGATGGCCCGTGGCCGGGCAATACACCTGCCGTCCTGAAGGCCCTGGCCGACGAATGCACCACAGGGATATTCTTTTCGATCGGTAAACACGCGACCTACTATCCGGAAATCCTGAAGCAGGTCCTCGCCGCCGGCCATACCATCGGCTCGCACACCTGGTCGCATGCGACCTTGACCAACAAGAAGCTGACCGAAGATCAACGCAAGGAAGAGATCGAAAAGGGCTTCAGCGCGGTGAAGTGGGCGCTGGGCGGCGTCTCGCCCGCACCGTTCTTCCGTTTTCCGGCGCTGCAGCACCCGCCGGAGATGGTGACCTATCTCGGCACGCGCAACATTGCGATCTTCTCCTGCGACCTCGATTCCTTCGACTTCAAGGCGCGCAATGCGCAGCAGGTGATCGACGTCACGATGAAGAAGCTGGACAAGCTCGGCAAGGGGATCATTCTGCTGCACGACTTCCACAAACATACTGCGGAAGCGCTGCCCACCCTGCTGAGCAAGCTGAAGGCCGGCGGCTTCAAGGTGGTGAAAATGATACCGAAAGCGCCGGTGCAGACATTGCCGCAATATGACGAAGAACTACTCAAGGATGCCAAGCTGCCGACGGTGAGCGAACGGCCGGTTTCCAGCGTGGTGCAGACGATCTCGCAATAGCTGCGCTTCATGACAATGCTGCGCATCGAAGGCTATGTCATCGTATCGGCGGACGGCATGCTGGCGAATGCCGACCGCGTGATGCCGCCCGAACTCAAGTTCGAAGGCGACAAGCGGTTCTTCACCGAGGCCCTCGACCGCGCCGACCTCGTGGTTCACGGGCAGAATTCAGCCGAAGGTCAACCGAATTCGCCGCGACGCAAGCGCCTCGTGCTGACACGAACGGTTGACGCGCTGGCGCCGGACCCGTCGAACCCGAAGGCGCTGCTGTGGAATCCGGCCGGCGCGAGCTTCGAGGCTGCGTGCGACCGCATCGGCGTTCACGCCGGTACGGCCGCGATCATTGGCGGACCGCTGGTGTTCGACATGTTCATGGACCGCTATGACACCTTCTGGCTCTCGCTGGCGCCCGGCGTGCGGCTGCCCGGCGGCGAGCCCTGCTTTTCCGGCGTGCCCGCGCAGTCGCCACAGGATGTCCTGTCCGGCCATGGTCTGAGAGCGGGTCGGACCGAGATGCTCGACGCAGCCCATGGCGTCAGCGTGACGCCGTGGCAGCGGCCGGGAGCCTAGCTGCCGCCTCCTCCCGATCCGCCAAGGCCTAGACTTCGGTGTAACCGGACTCCGCCACGCGGACGATCGCCCGGCGGTATCCCGCAATCATGAACAGCGCGCCGATGATCGAGAGATTCTTCAGGGCGTCGACCAGCGTCCTGGCATTGTCCGGCGCGGGCTGGTTCCAGAAGTCGTGGAAATAATAGGTGGCGCCTGCGACGAAGAAGATCAGCAGGATAGCGAAAAACCTTGCGCCGAGGTTGAGTGCGATCATCAACCCGCCGATCACTTCGAACGCACCGGCCAGAATCGCCAGCAACTGCGGGGTGGTCATTCCCGTCGTGCTCTCGAGGTCGGTCGCATAGGGTGCCAGCAGCGCCGGGATCACGACCTTGCCGGCGATGAACTCGGCGGTCGCCGGGATGCTCAACAGCTTGGTCGCTCCCGCATAGACGAACAGCACGGCGAACAAGATCCGCCCGAAAGTCACGAACGCTGGCATGGTTGGCCTCATTGGTACTGCAAAGCCGTCAGGACGCCGCGATTATGGGCGTTCCGCCGGCGTTTTCAAACAGTCAAATCTTCCTCGGGAACCGCCCTAGCCGAACAGGGTCGGTTGGTTGCGGCCGGCCCGTTCCTGGGCTTCGACGGCCGCAACGGCGGTCATGTTGAGGACGCCGCGCGCCGTAACCGAAGGCGTCAGGATATGGGCGGGGCGTGCGGGACCGATCAGGATCGGCCCGACCGAGAGCGCATCGGCGAGCGACTTGATGACCTGATAGGCGACATTGGCGGCATCGAGGTTCGGCATGATCAGGATATTGGCGACGCCTTCCAGCTTGGAGTGCGGCAGGACCAGCGTTCTGGCAGCTTCCGATAGCGCGCTGTCGCCCTGCATTTCGCCGTCGGCCTCGATCTCGGGATGGTTCTGCTTCAGAAGGGCGGTGGCGCGGCGCATCTTGCGCGAGGAGTCGGTATCATAGCTGCCGAAGTCCGAATGCGACACGAAGGCGACCTTCGGCTTGATGTTGAAGCGCTGGACGTGGATGGCCGCCAGCGCCGCCAATTCGGCGAGTTCCTCGGCGCTCGGGGCGGGCCGGACCTGGGTGTCGGCGATAAAATACGCGCCCTTGCTGGTGATCAGCAGTGCCAGCGCCGCGAAATCGCTCACGCCCGGCAGAAACCCGATGATCTCGCGGACCTGGCGCAAATGGCTGCGGTAGCTGCCCTCGACGCCGCAGATCATGGCGTCGGCCTCGCCGCGGATCACCGCGAGCGCCGCAATCACCGTGGCGTTGGTGCGCACCGCCGTGCGCGCGGCGTCGGGCGTGACGCCGTGACGGCCGGCGACATCGATGTAGGATTGCACATAGGACCGATAGCGCGGATCGTCCTCGGGATTGATCAGGTCGAAATCCTGACCGGCCTTGATGGAAAGGCCGAAGCGGCGGATCCGCGCCTCGACCACCGAGGGACGGCCGACCAGGATCGGCCGCGCCAGCTTCTCCTCCAGCACCACCTGGGTGGCGTGCAGCACGCGCTCGTCCTCGCCTTCCGCATAGATGACGCGGACCGGCTGGGTCTTCGCCTTGGCGAATACCGGCTTCATCACCAGGCCAGAACGAAACGCAAAGCGCTCGAGCTGGGCCAAGTAGTCCTCAAAATTTTCGATCGGACGGGAGGCAACGCCCGACGTCATCGCCGCCTTGGCGACCGCCGGCGCGATGCGCAGGATCAACCGCGGATCGAACGGGCTCGGAATCAGCGAACCCGGGCCGAACCCCTGCACCTCGCCGACGTCGAAACCGGGCGCGATCGCGTCCGATGGCGGATCGCGCGCGAGTTGTGCGATCGCGGCCACCGCGGCGTGCTTCATGTCCTCGTTGATCGCGGTGGCGCCGACGTCGAGCGCGCCACGGAAGATGAAGGGAAAGCACAGGACGTTGTTGACCTGGTTCGGAAAGTCGGACCGTCCGGTGCAGATCATGGCATCCGGCCGCGCCTTGCGGGCCTCGTCCGGCATGATCTCCGGGTTCGGGTTGGCGAGCGCCATGACCAGCGGCCTGTCCGCCATCTGCTTGACCATGTCGGGCGTCAGCACGTTCGGCGCCGACAGGCCGAGGAAGATGTCGGCTCCGACGATCACCTCCGCCAGCACGCGCTTGTCGGTCTTCTGCGCATATACCGCCTTCCAGCGGTCCATCAGCGTATTGCGGCCTTCGTGCACGACGCCGTCGATATCGCAGACCCAGATGTTGCTGTGTTTCGCGCCCAGTGAAACCAGGAGATTGAGGCAGGCAATCGCCGCCGCGCCGGCACCGGATGCGACGATCTTGACGTCCTCGAGCTTCTTGCCGTTGAGCAGCAGCGCGTTGGTGATGGCGGCCCCGACGATGATGGCGGTGCCGTGCTGGTCGTCGTGGAAAACCGGAATCTTCATCCGGGCCTTGAGCTGCACCTCGATCTCGAAACATTCGGGACCCTTGATGTCCTCGAGATTGATGCCGCCGAATGTCGGCTCCAGGGCCGCCACCGTCTCGACGACCCGCTCGATGGTGTCGGCGGCGATCTCGATGTCGAACACGTCGATGCCGGCGAATTTCTTGAACAGAACCGCCTTGCCTTCCATCACCGGCTTCGATGCCAGCGGGCCGATATTGCCGAGCCCGAGCACGGCGGTGCCATTGGTCACCACGGCAACCAGGTTGGCGCGGGTGGTGAGCGTGGCGGCCTCGGCCGGGTTGGCGGCAATCTCCATGCAGGCGGCGGCGACACCGGGCGTATAGGCGAGCGCGAGATCGCGCTGGTTGGCCAGCGGCTTGCTCGCCTGGATCTCGAGCTTGCCCGGTCGCGGCAACCGATGATAGGCGAGCGCCGCGGAATGGAGGTCTTCGGAATAGGACGCCATGCTTTTCCCCCGCGGCTACCTTCTTCCCGCTTGCGGCTTCGGTGGCCGGTTCAGTTTTGCGGCAGATTGAGTTGGATGTGAAGCTCGCGCAACTGCTTCGGCGTGACCTCGGAGGGCGCACCCATCAGCAGATCCTCGGCACGCTGGTTCATCGGAAACAGCGAGATCTCGCGCAGATTCGTGGTGCCGCAGAGGAGCATGACGATCCGGTCGACCCCGGCCGCCATGCCGCCATGCGGCGGCGCGCCATACTGGAACGCGCGATACATGCCGCCGAAGCGTTCGACGACTTCCTTTTCGCCATAGCCCGCGATCTCGAATGCCTTCACCATGGCTTCCGGGCGGTGATTGCGGATGCCGCCCGAGGCGATCTCATAGCCATTGCAGGTGATGTCGTACTGGAACGCCTTGATGGTCAGCGGGTTCTGCCCGTTGAGCGCGTCGAGTCCGCCCTGCGGCATCGAAAACGGGTTGTGCGAGAAGTCGATCTTCTTGTCGTCCTCATTGTATTCGTACATCGGAAAGTCGACGATCCAGGCGAGCTCGAACCGGTCCTTGTCGATCAGGTTCAATTCCTCGCCGAGTTCTGGTCCGGGCCAGGCCGGCGAATTTCCAGAATTTCTCGGGATCGCCGGCGACGAAGAACGCGGCGTCGCCTGCGGTCAGGCCGAGCGCCTGGCGGATCGCCGCGGTGCGCTCCGGACCGATATTGTTGGCCAGCGGACCCGCCCCCTCCTCGCCTTCGCGCCACATGATGTAGCCAAGTCCCGGCTGGCCCTCGCCCTGCGCCCACGCGTTCATCCGGTCGCAGAATGCACGTGAGCCGCCACCACGGCCGGGGATTGCCCAAACCTGGTTCTTGGGATCCTCCAGCATCCGCGCGAAAACCTTGAAGCCGGAGCCGCGGAAATGCTCGGAGACGTCGCTCATGACAATGGGGTTGCGCAGATCGGGCTTGTCGCTACCGTACTTGCGCAAGGCTTCCGCGAAGGGAATCCGCGGCCAGTTCCTGGTGACGGACTTGCCCTTGGCAAAATCCTCGAACACGCCGGTGATGACCGGCTCCATCGCCTCGAACACATCGTCCTGGGTGACGAAGCTCATCTCGACATCGAGCTGATAGAACTCGCCGGGCAGGCGGTCGGCGCGCGGATCCTCGTCGCGGAAGCAGGGCGCAATCTGGAAGTAGCGGTCGAAGCCCGACATCATCAGCAATTGCTTGTACTGCTGCGGCGCCTGGGGCAGCGCGTAGAACCGCCCGGGGTGGATCCGCGATGGCACGAGGAAGTCGCGTGCCCCCTCGGGCGAGGACGCCGTCAAAATGGGGGTCTGGAACTCGAAAAATCCCTGCGCCTTCATCCGTTTGCGCATGGCGTCGACAATCGCGCCGCGGGTCATGATGTTCTGGTGCAGGCGGTCGCGGCGAAGATCCAGGAAACGGTATTTGAGCCGGATGTCTTCCGGATATTCCTGCTCGCCGAACACCGGTAGCGGCAGCTCGCCCGCCGGCCCCAGCACTTCGATCTCGCTCACATAGAGTTCGACCGCGCCAGTCGGCAGTTCCGGATTGTCCGTCCCGGCGGGCCGGCGGCGCACCTTGCCGTCGATCCGCACCACCCATTCCGAGCGAAGCCGTTCGGCATCCCTGAACGCCGGCGAATCCGGGTCGGCGACACATTGGGTGAGCCCATAGTGGTCGCGCAGGTCGATGAACAGCACGCCGCCATGGTCGCGAATGCGATGGCACCATCCGGACAGGCGCGCCGGCTGGTCGATGTCGCTCTCGCGGAGCGCGCCGCAGGTATGGGACCGGTAACGATGCATGGAAACCCTGAAAACGGATATCGGAGGATCGAATCGGAGCGGCCCACGCCTGCCCCGCAAGGAGGGTCAGGGTTTACCCGACGCGGCGCAGCGCGGCAACCGAATGCGCGGTCGCCGGAACAAGGCTGGATAACCGAAATTCCAACGAAACGCCGGCAAAATGACGCTCCGCTGGGCTGCCGCGCGGCCAAGCCGATTGTCTAATGGCGGGAGAGGCCTATGTTGTCGGTATGACCGTGCATTTCCCCTTCCAGAATACCTACACGGCACTGCCGCCCACCTTCTTCGCCCGCGTGGCGCCAACCCCGGTCGCGGCGCCGCGGCTGATCAAGCTGAACCGCCCGCTTGCAGTCCATCTCGGGCTCGATCCGGATCGGCTTGAAAGCCCTGAGGGCGCCGAGATTCTTGCCGGCAAGCGCCTGCCCGACGGCGCGGACCCGATCGCGATGGCGTATGCCGGCCATCAATTCGGTCACTTCGTGCCACAACTCGGCGACGGCCGCGCCATCCTGCTCGGCGAGGTCATCGACGCCGACGGCGTCCGCCGCGACATCCAGCTCAAGGGCTCCGGTCCCACGCCGTTTTCGCGCCGCGGCGATGGCCGAGCGGCGCTCGGCCCGGTGCTGCGGGAATATGTCGTCAGCGAAGCGATGGCGGCGCTCGGCATCCCGACCACGCGCTCGCTGGCGGCCGTGATCACCGGCGAGAGCGTGATGCGCGAGACGCCCCTCCCCGGCGCCGTTCTGACCCGCATCGCGTCGAGCCACGTCCGGGTCGGCACCTTCCAATTCTTCGCCGCGCGCGGCGACACCGACAGCGTGCGGCGGCTGGCCGATCACGTCATTGCCCGGCATTATCCGGAAGCGGCCCGATCCGAACGCCCCTATTACGCCCTTCTGGAAGGCGTGATCGCCCGGCAGGCCGCGCTGGTGGCGCGCTGGATCCTGGTCGGGTTCATCCATGGCGTCATGAATACCGACAACACGTCAGTGTCCGGCGAGACCATCGACTACGGCCCCTGCGCCTTCATGGACCAGTATGATCCGGCGACGGTGTTCAGCTCGATCGACGAGCTCGGCCGCTATGCCTATGCCAACCAGCCCCGGGTCGCGCTCTGGAACCTGACGCACTTCGCCGAATGCCTGTTGCCGCTGATTGCCGACGTGCAGGATACCGCCATTGCCGAGGCCCAGGCCGCGCTCAATGAATTCCCGATCCAGTTCGATGCAGCCTATCAGGGAGGCCTGCGCCGCAAGCTCGGCCTGTTCACGGTGCAGGACGGCGATCCGGCCCTGGCGCAGGATCTGCTCGATGCCATGACCGAGAATCAGGCCGACTTCACCTTGACCTTCAGGCGCCTCAGCGACGCCGCAGATGATGCCGGGAAGGACGGGCAAGTGCGCAGGCTGTTCGCCGATCCCGCCGCCTATGATGCCTGGGCGGCGCGATGGCGGCAGCGGACCGGCAGCGAATCGCACCCGGCCGCCGAGCGACGGGCGCTGATGCGCGCAGTCAATCCGGCCTTCATCCCGCGGAATCATCGGGTCGAAGCCCTCATCGACGCCGCGATCAATCGCGACGACTACGCGCCGTTCGAGGAACTGCTGGCAGTGCTGGCAAAGCCTTACGAGGATCAGCCCGCAATGGCAGCCTATGCCGACCCGCCCGAGCCCCATCAGCGGGTGCTGCAGACATTCTGCGGAACGTGACTTGCGGACGCTCCGGCCAGCTTGGCCGCAGCCCTCGCTCCTTCATCCTTAGAACGGATCGGCGAAACTCATCTCCGGCGCAATTGCAAGCCTCGAATTCGCCGCAACACCCTTGACATATCAGCGCTTTCGGCAGAACGCCTGTTCCGGATTGTATGGACCGTTCATGGATCTGATTACCACCCATTCGGAACTCGCCGCCGTTTGCGACCGCCTCGCCAAACACCCGGTCATCACCGTCGACACCGAATTCCTGCGCGAGACGACCTATTATCCCCTGCTTTGCGTGGTGCAGATGGCGAGCCCGGAGGAAGCCGTCGTGGTCGACACGCTGGCCGAGGGCATCGATCTCAAGCCGTTCTTCGCATTGATGTCCGATGAGAAGGTGCTGAAGGTATTCCACGCCGCCCGCCAGGACATCGAAATCGTCTGGCACCAGGCCGGCATCGTTCCGCACCCGATCTTCGACACCCAGGTGGCGGCGATGGTGCTCGGCTATGGCGATTTCATCGCGTATGATCAATTGGTCGAGCGCATCACCGGGCACCGGCCGGACAAGACCCATCGCTTCACCGACTGGTCGCGCCGGCCACTCACCGCCGAACAGATGCACTATGCGGTGTCCGACGTCACCCATCTGCGGGACGTGTTCACGGCACTCGACGCCGATCTCCGCAAGCGTGGCCGCAGCGAATGGGTCAGCGAGGAGATGGAGGTGCTGACCTCGCCAAAAACCTACGACTTCCATCCGGAGCGGGCCTGGGAACGGCTGAAGACCCGGGTGCGCAAGCCGAAAGAGCTGGCCGTGCTGATGGAAGTGGCGGCCTGGCGCGAACAGGAAGCGCAAAGCCGCGACGTCCCGCGGGGGCGCGTGCTCAAGGATGATGTGGTCGGCGACATTGCCTCGCACGCCCCGACCACGCTCGAGCGACTGGCCAATCTGCGTTCGCTGCCGAAGGGCTTCGACCGTTCGAAATGGGGCGCCGAAATCGTCGCCGCCGTGCAGCGCGGCATCGCGCGCGATCCGGCAACGCTGCCGAAGATCGACAAGCCGCGCGGCAACTCCAACGGCGCGGCGATCGTCGAGCTTCTCAAGGTTCTGCTGCGCATGACGTCGGAACGCCACGCCGTCGCCAGCAAGGTGATCGCGACGGTCGACGATCTGGAGCAGATTGCCGGCGACGACAATGCCGATGTCGGCGCGCTGCATGGCTGGCGCCGCGAGCTGTACGGCGAGGCCGCGCTGGCGTTGAAGCACGGCCGACTGGCGCTCGCGATCGAGAAAGGCCGGGTCATCAAGGTGGACCGCGGCTGACCTTGCTTCGATGGCCGCCGGGACCGCGCTCGGCATCGAACCGACCGCACTGCGACTTCGCCATTTGCCCGAGCAGCTCGGAGCTGTCCTCGATCGCCCCGAAATTGGCGATCGCCTTGATCACCGCCGTCCTGTAGCAAGCGGTCTCCCCGTCATCCGCACGCCGACAGGCCACGGCATCGCCGACCACATGATAGCGGTGGCTGCGGTGAAACCCGTCGACCACCGTCGACAGGATGGTTTCATCGAGCGAAAATCCCGCCAGCACGCAGCGGATGTTCTTCATGTTCGACATATATTCGGTGAACCGGCTCGAGCTATAGGCCGACGGCAATGGGTGCTCGAACGCGATCTCGCCGGGTCGCGGCCTGAATTCCGCAACCCAGTCCGTCAGGTTCGACGCCGGGTTGAACCAGGCGGCCTGCGCGATCCGTTTCAGATGGATGACCGGCCAGAGGTTGGTGCGCCACCGCGTCAGCAATTCGAGGCATCGCGACATCACCGGTTCGGCATCGCTGATGACGTGGCGGCGCCCCTCGGTGAGATATTCGACCTGGAGATCGGCGCAGATCAGGACGGGCGGATCGTCATGCATGGCACATCGCTCTCGACTGCTGGATCATGGTTCGGCCATCACCGTCCTTCGCAATGGCGAGGTGACCGACCTGCCGGCCGAAACGTCGAGCACACCCGGCCTGTCCCAATCGCCTTCCGGCCGGATGATGACGTAGGGATCGCTGTCCAGCGTGATGGCATCGGGCCCGGGTTCGAGGTCGAGGACCATTTCGGTGTAGGAGAAATCCGAGAACGTGATCTTGCGGTTGTGACCGAGCGGCTTCGCGCCGAAGTGCGCCCAGAAATCCACCAGGCGGTCCTGCGCCTGGCCGTAGATCTTCTTGAACCCCTTGCGCCTGATGTAATCGACGCTCGCCTGCACGAGCTTGAACGACACCCGCGAGCGCCGGAACTGATGCCGCACCGCGAGCCGCTCGACCTTGGCGAACTCGCCGAAGAACCGCACGCGCAGGCAGCCCGCGGGCTCGCTGCCGACGAAGCCGAGGAAATGCGCCGCGACCAGATCGTTGCCGTCGAACTCCTCTTCGATCGGACAGTCCTGCTCCGCGAGATAGACCGCCGAGCGAATCGCGGTGACCAGCATCAGGTCATTGGGGTCGCGCGGCGATCCGGATCGAAATCGCGCGCGACTCCGGCTTGAGCGGCGACATCGGTTTACTGCCGTGCATCTGCGAGGCTCCTTGATGGGTTGACGGCTGTCGGCATCGTGGTTCGGATGCGATTCCAGGGGCGCTCGTAGCACCACAGATCCTCCTGGAAGCTCGCGATGGGCCGGAAGCCGGTTGCGACCAGAAGATCACGGCCGGCCGTCGTCGACGGATGCGCGAAGCAATCGGCATCGACATAGCGCGGCTTCCGCAGATGGGCTGCGGCGTTGCCAAGCCCGGCAATTCCGCGCCCGGTCGCCGCAATCGCCCAGATGTAGATCGCCGACACCTCCTCATGACCGGCGGCGAGCAGGCTCATGTCGGGATGGGTCAGGGAAATCTCGTCGAGAATGAGGGCGTCATGGCCGCGGCCGTTGAGATAAAGAAACGCCATGCCGCCGAGCAGCCGCTGCCCTCGGTTGAAAGTTAAAATGCAGTCGGGATTGAATTCTAGATATTTACCAAGAACTGGTTCTTTGATCTGCACGCCCGGCACCATGCGGTGTGCCATATCAGAGAGAATTGCAAGTTCCGCCCATTTTGCCGGCCTTACTTCAATATCGCGATTGGTCGGAATTAAATCGAATTCATGGCTTGTGCGCGGCGATGCCCTTTTCTTCACATGATTGCGCATTTAACTTCGCTCCTGCCCGAAGTGAGTAATGTACCGGGTGAGGATTTTCGGTATGCAGCAACTATTGCATCGGGGTGTTGCGGTGACGCAGCGCCGGCCTGAAGCCGCGCTGGATGCATCCTGGGACGACCTGAAGTCGTTTCTGGTTTGCGCCAAGTCGAAGAGTTTCCGCAATGCTGCAGAGACGCTCGGTCTGACGAGTACGACCTTGATGCGAAGGATAGACCGCCTCGAGGATCGGATCGGCTGCAAGCTGTTCCTGCGCGACCAGAGCGGGCTGACGCTGAGCGAGGAAGGGATCGCCATGATCCCCGACGCCACCGAAATGGAACGTCGCGCCTTCAGCATCTTCCGCCGCGCGCATCAATCGTCGAATGATCCCGCCGGAACCGTTCGTGTCGCCGTGACCGAAGGTCCCGGCAATTTCTGGATCCTGCCCCGGCTGATCGACTTCCAGAAGACCTACCGGAAGATCACCGTCGATCTTCGCTGTGCCATGGAGCAGGCGGACGTCGCGCGGCTCGAATCCGACATCGCCATTCAGCTCGAGCCGCCGACCGATCCCGACCTGATCGTGACCAAGATCGGCAGGCTCCACATCTATCCCTTCGTCTCTGAAACCTACCAGAAACTCTATGGCGTCCCTTCGACGCCGTACGACCTCAGAAACCACCGGATCGTCAAGCAGAATGCGCCGCAGGTCGACGACAACGCCTATGCGCGCATCCTGGGGCTGAACTCGCTCGAGGGCGTAGTCGGGATAAAGACCAACTCCAGCATCGGCGTGTTGTATGCGGTGGAACGCGGGGCTGGCGTCGGGTTTCTGCCGACGTCATCGATCGCGCTGGGAGCGCCGCTGATCGCCGTCGACATGGGCGTCAGCCACCATGCCGATTTGTGGCTGACCTATCACAAGGAGTTTCGTCATTCCGACCGCCACAAGATCGTCATCGACTGGCTCAGGAAGATTTTCGATCCGAAAACGTTTGCCTGCTTCAGGGACGAATTCATCCATCCCAACGACGCTGATTCCGATGATGGCGGCGGCGCGGGCCAGCTTCGGCCTGCAGGGTTATGTCGCCGGTTGCCCGGGCTGAGCCGAGCGCCGCAAGCCGTCACCACTTGACCTCGACACCGAGCGTTCCCTGGTGCGACTGCAGCGCGGCGCGGAACTTGCCGTCGTAATTGACGTAGAGGCGGACCCGGTCACCCAGGTTGAGCGAAGCGGCGGCGCCCGCATCGGCGCCGTAGCGGCTTTCGCCAATCGCCTGCACTGTAATGCTCTGAGCGCCGAGACTGACGACGGTCGAGCCGAAATCCTGCACGACGTTGTCGACGAACTTGCCATAGGCGGACAGGTCCAGGATCTTGCGGTCGACGATCCAGTAGTGCCCGATTTCCGCACCGAGCAGAATGCGCGCCCTGTCCACCGTCGTGCCGGTCGCCGTCACCGGGTCGAGGCCGCCGACTTCCTGCAGCGATCCGGTCTCCGCGCGGACGTATTCGAATGCCGCCTTGGGCACCAGGCGGCTCTGATCCCTGGTCCAGTAATAGCTCAGCTCGGTCAGCGCGCCGTCCATCCGCGCATCGTAGCCGGCCCGGGCGATGCCCAGTCCGGTATCGCGGCTCGAATGGATGTTGCCGAAGCCATGAACCACCGCGACCGCCCAGGTCCATGGCCCCCTGTCGATCGAGGCGTTGAAGCCGAGTTGGGTGAGATCGAGCCCGGCCGACTGCAGCGCCAGCGGCACGTCGATGTCGGTTTGGCTCTGGTCGGCCGTGAACCCGATATTGACGCCCGGCGCGAGCGTCGCGCCGAAGCCCGCTACCCCGCCAAGCGTGCCGCGGTGATCGCCGGCGAAAACGCCCTGCGGTCCGGTCGAACTCGAGATGCCATAGGCCTCGCCCCAGGTGCGGAAACGCGGCGGGCTTGCCGCTTCGGAGGCGCCGCCGCCGCCCGGATTGCTGCGGAAGGCGCTGCCCAAACCGCTGGTCGCCTGGTCACCGAGGCGTTCGAGGAAGCTGCTCCCGAGGTTCGCCACCGTCGCGCCGGCCGACATCGCACCATTGACACTCCCCGGCAAAGGCACCGGCGGACCTTCCGAGGGCGGCGCGGTCTGGCCGAGCGCCGGCGTCACGGCAACCGCCAGGACCAGCGCTGCCGCGACCGCGGCCGGTCTCGCCAGCCTCCAGACGGCTCCGGTCCGCGTTGCCTCCGAAGACCGCCATGAGCAGCGCATGCGTGCAATTCCAAATGCCCAGCAGGACTGGCAAGAACGCCTGGGCCGACCGGTCACCGATTTGCCCGCAGTTCACTCGCAGGGTCAATTGCCGATGATCGCCGGAGGCGTGGGTTAGGCGGCATTGTGGTCACCCTGCCACAGGCCGGCACCGCGCCGGCCGCGCCGCTTGCGAATGTCTCGCGCTAGGTCGCCGGCGGCGAGATCAACACCGAGCCCGAGGCGACGGCACCGCCCGTCGTGCAGATCTCGCCCTCGATCCGGACGCGGCCACTTGCCACCAGCCGCAGCGCCTCGGGATAGATGCGGTGCTCGACGACGATGATCCGCGCCGCCAGTTGCTCCGCGGTATCGCCCTCGCAAACCTCGACCGCCCCCTGCATCACGATCGGGCCGGCATCGGTCTCCGGGATCACGAAATGCACGGTGGCCCCGGAGATCTTGACGCCGGCACGCAGCGCCTGCGCCTGGGGCTCGAGGCCGGGAAACGACGGCAGCAGCGAGGGATGGATATTGAGCATCCGTCCATGCCAGCGCCGCACGAAGTCGGCCGTGAACAGCCGCATGAAGCCGCCGAGACAGATCAGCTCGACTCTGTATTCGTCCAGCGCCGACTGCAGGGCTGCCTCGAATGCCGCCCGGTCCTTGCCGAACAGCTTGCTTTCGATGGTCGCGGTCGGAATTCCGCTCGCGGCGGCCTTCTCCAGGCCGCCGGCATCGGCGCGGTTCGAGATCACGACGACGACCTCGGCCGGAAAATCCGCCGCCCGCGCTGCCTCGATCAGCGCGGCCATGTTCGATCCGCGCCCCGAGATCAGGATTGCGACCCGGCGTTTCATGGCCTCACCGTCCAAGTCCGATCATGGCGCAAGGTCGAGATGGCCGTTATAGACCACGCGGTGCTCGCCTGGAGCGGGAATCACCTCGCCCAGCAGCGCCACGCTCTCGCCGGCCTCGGCCAGCACACCGCTGACCCGTTCGACCTCTCCCGGCGGCACGATCGCAATCATGCCCGTGCCGCAATTGAAGGTTCGCAGCAGTTCAAGTTCGGCGATGCCCCCCTGCCCCGCCAGCCATTTGAACACCGGCAGCACGGCCAGGCGCGCAAGGTCGATGCCGACGCCGAGATGAGGCGGCAGCACCCGCGGGATGTTGTCGGTGAAGCCGCCTCCGGTGATGTGGGCAAGGCCCTTCACCGCGCCGGTCTCGCGAATGGCGCGCAGGCAGGATCTCACATAGAGCCTGGTCGGCGTCAGCAGCGCGGCACCCAGCGTCATGACCGGCGAGAATGGCGCCGGCGCATCGAAGCGGAGCCCCGATCCCGCAACGATCTTGCGAACCAGGGAAAAGCCGTTGGAATGAACCCCGGACGAGGCAAGGCCGATCACGGCGTCGCCCGCCTGGATATCGGAACGCGGCAGCAGCGCACCGCGTTCGGCCGCACCGACCGCGAAGCCGGCAAGATCATAGTCGCCGTCGCGGTACAGACCGGGCATCTCGGCGGTCTCGCCGCCGATCAGGGCGCAGCCGGATTCCCGGCAGGCTTCCGCCACACCGGCAATGACGGCGGCCGCAGCCTCGGGGTGGAGTTTGCCGCTTGCAAAATAGTCCAGGAAGAAGAGCGGTTCGGCGCCCTGCACCACGAGGTCATTGACCGACATCGCCACAAGGTCGATGCCGATCCCGCCGTGCAGGCCGCTATCGATCGCGATCTTGACCTTGGTGCCGACCCCGTCGGTGGCAGCAACCAGCACCGGATCGACGAAGCCGGCGGCCTTCAGATCGAACAGTCCGCCAAATCCGCCGATCTCGGCATCCGCACCCGGCCGCGCGGTGGCACGCACCAGCGGCTTGATCAGGTCGACCAGACGGTTGCCGGCATCGATGTCGACGCCGGAATCCGCGTAGGTCAGCCCGTTTTTGCGGTCGATCATGCCCGATTCCAGATGATGGTCGCTCGTTACGTCGGAATCCGCCCGCGTGCAATGGCTCGCAAGCCGCCGGAGCTTGTACTATGTAGACGGAAACCGGCGCCTTCTCAAAGCCGGATCATTGGCGAAATCGGGCCCGGGAAGCACCGCGTGAGCATTCCGAACATCATTACGCTGGGCCGCATTCTGCTGGTTCCTTTCATCGTCTGGGCGATCGCGTCCAGCCAGATGGAGATCGCCTTCGCGATCTTCGTCATTGCCGGCGTCAGCGACGCGGTCGACGGCTTTCTCGCCAAGCGTTTCAACATGGCGAGCGAGCTCGGGGCGCTGCTTGATCCGCTCGCCGACAAGGCGTTGCTGGTCTCGATCTATGTGGCGCTCGGGATTTGGGGAGCGGTGCCGCTGTGGATCGTGATCCTGGTGGTCTCACGCGACATCATGATCGTCGGCGCCGTGATCGTGTCATGGTTGTTCGGCAAGCCGATCCCGATGAAGCCGTTGATGGTGTCGAAGCTCAACACGGCAGCGCAGGTGGCGTTCGCGGCACTGGTGCTCGCAGCGCTCGGGTTCGGCTTCAGCTCCTCGCCCTACGACGTGATCCTGATGTGTTTTGTCACGATCTTCACCTTGATTTCGGTATCGCTCTATCTCGTGGAGTGGGTACAACATATGAGCACGATCGAAGCAGCTTGAGCGATGGCAGCCGATGGCTGCCGGCATGGAGTGACTGCGTGGCAGGCCGCGTTCAACCTCGTCAGCTTGCGTTGGCCCTGCCGCATGCCGAGAGCGTCACCCGCGACGACTTCCTGGAAGGCCCGTCCAACGAAGCCGGGCTCGCCCTGATCGACGCCTGGCCCGACTGGCCCAACCGGGTCATGCTGCTGGCCGGCCCCGAAGGTTCCGGCAAGAGTCACCTCGCCGCCATTTGGGCAGAGCAGGCCGGCGCCCGTTCGACCTCGGCGCACGCGCTGACGCCCGCCGGCGTCCCGGGTGCGCTCGCGACCGGCGCCCTGGTGGTGGAAGACCTGAAATCGCAGGGCTTCGACGAACGCGCGCTGTTCCATCTGTTGAACCTGGCGCGGGAAGAGCAGGCTTCGGTATTGATCACGGCCCGAACCGGACCGGCCGCCATGGAGATCGAACTGCGCGACCTGCGGTCGCGGCTGCGCGCCGTGCCAACGGTGCTGCTGCTGCCGCCCGACGATCGGCTGTTTCGGGCCCTGATCATCAAGCTTTGCGCGGATCGCCAGCTCGCGGTCGACGAAGGTGTGGTGAGCTATCTCGCCAGCCGGATCGAGCGGTCCGTCGCGGCCGCGCGACGCGCCGTGGAACTGCTGGACTCCGAGGCGCTGCGGCAGCGGCGACCGGCGAGCCGGGCGCTGGCGGCGGAGTTGCTGCGGAGCGGCTGAGTTCCGCCTGCCGTCAGCCTTGACGCCAACGTTACCGGGAACGTCAATGTCATTGAAACGTCATCGCGCTAACCCAAGGTTCGCGTGCCATCGACCGGCAGCGCGAGGCCGTTCGCCCGAAGTTGGATCATGTCCTCATGGAAGCCGCACAAGCCGTTGTAATCAAAGAAAAAGACGTTGAAGCCGAGGCCGGGCCTTCGATGCGGGCAAGCCCCGAACGCTTCATCAATCGGGAGCTGTCCTGGCTGCATTTCAACCGCCGGGTGCTCGAGGAATCGGTCAATCCGGGACATCCCGCCCTCGAAAGGGTCCGGTTTCTATCGATTTCTGCCAATAACCTTGACGAGTTCTTCATGGTCCGCGTCGCCGGCATCAAGGCCCAGGTCCGGGAGGGTATTGCCGAGCGCAGCCCCGACGGTCTGACGCCGGCCGAGCAGCTGGTGCTGATCAACGAGGTGGTGTCCCGCCTTGCCATCGACCAGCAGGCGATCTGGCGTGATCTTCGCGCCATCCTGGCCGAGGTCGGCATCGTCCTGATCGACGGACGGGATGTCACCAAGGTCGAGCGGGCCTGGATCGAGGACCACTTCCTGCACAACATTTTCCCGCTGCTCACGCCGCTCGCGATCGATCCGGCACATCCATTTCCGTTCATCCCGAATCTCGGATTCACCATTGCGCTGCATCTGGCACGCGTCTCCGACGGCAAGCCGATGAACGCGCTGATCCGCATGCCCGGCAAGATCGATCGTTTCATCCGCCTGCCGGCCGCCAAGGACGGCGCGGTCCGCCTGATCACGCTGGAGCAGGCGACCGGGCTGTTCATCGGCCGGCTGTTTCCCGGCTACATTGTCAAGGGACGGGGTGCGTTCCGGATCATTCGCGACTTCGAACTCGAAATCGAGGAGGAGGCCGAAGACCTGGTGCGCCTGTTCGAGACGGCGCTGAAGCGGCGGCGGCGCGGATCGGTGATCCGCCTGGAGATCGAAGCCAAGATGCCGGAGGAACTGCGCGCCTTCGTGCAGCGCGCCCTCTCCACCGCCGACGACGAGGTGCTGCTGGTCGACGGCGTGCTGGCGATGAATGAACTATCGCAGCTGACGCGGCTCGACCGTCCCGATCTCGAATTCGTTCCCTATGTGCCGCGTCATCCGGAGCGCGTTCGCGACCATGGCGGCAACATTTTCGCGGCGATCCGTCAGAAGGACCTGATCGTCCATCATCCCTATGAATCCTTCGACGTCGTCGTGCAGTTTCTGCAGCAGGGCGCCCGCGATCCCGACGTGGTCGCGATCAAGCAGACGCTGTATCGAACCTCGAACAACTCGCCGATCGTGCGGGCGCTGGCCGAAGCCGCCGAAGCCGGAAAGTCGGTGACCGCGCTGGTCGAGCTCAAGGCCCGCTTCGACGAGGAAGCCAATATCCGCTGGGCTCGCGACCTCGAGCGCGCCGGCGTTCAGGTCGTCTATGGATTCATCGAGCTCAAGACTCACGCCAAGCTTTCGCTGATCGTACGCCGCGAGGGCGGCAGTCTGACCACCTACGTCCACACCGGCACCGGGAATTATCATCCGGTGACAGCGCGCATCTACACCGACCTCTCCTACTTCACGTCCGATCCGATCATCGGACGTGATGCCGCGCGGGTGTTCAACTATATCACCGGCTATGCCGAGCCGAGCGACATCGAGAAGATGGCGGTCTCGCCGATCACCTTGCGCAAGCGCATCCTGGAACATATTCATGGCGAGACCGGCCACGCCCGCCACGGCAGACCGGCGGCGATCTGGATGAAGATGAACTCGCTGGTCGACCCCGACATCATCGACGCGCTGTACGAGGCCTCGCAGGCAGGCGTTTCGATCGAACTCGTCGTCCGCGGGATCTGCTGTCTCAGGCCCGGCCTGCCCGGACTTTCCGAGAACATCCGGGTCAAGTCGGTGATCGGCCGGTTCCTCGAGCACGGCCGAATCTACTGCTTCGGCATGGGACAGGGCCTGCCGGGCGCCAAAGCAGCTGTGTATATCTCCTCGGCGGACATGATGCCGCGCAATCTCGACCGCCGCGTCGAGATCCTCTGTCCGCTGCAAAATCCCACGGTGCATCAGCAGGTTCTCGAACAGATCATGGTCGCGAACCTGAAGGATAATGAGCAGAGCTGGCAGTTGTTGCCGGATGGGTCGTCAACGCGTATGAAGGCCGCGAAAGGCGAGGAGCCCTTCAATCTGCACAATTATTTCATGACGAATCCGAGTTTGTCTGGCCGTGGCAAGTCGCTCAAGGAATCTTCACCGCGCCGCCTTACGCGCCGTTCCGAGCGTCAGCAACCGACATAGGGAACGTCGGCGGTGAGACGACCGCGCAAACGCGCCTCCAGCGTCGCAGTCATCGACATCGGTTCCAACTCGGTACAACTCGTCGTCTACGAAGCGATGACGCGCAGCCTCGTTTCCCTCTTCAACGAGAAGACGCTGTGCGGCCTCGGACGCGAGGTCCAGACCACGGGACTGCTGGCGCCGGATGCGGTCGCCAAGGCGCTGACATCGCTGCGGCGTTTTCGGGCGCTGTGCCGGGTGATGAAGGTCGGCCGCGTCTATGCCATCGCCACCGCCGCATGCCGTGATGCCACCAACGGCCCGGACTTCATCGCCAGGGCCGAGCGCATCTGCGGCGTCCGCATCGAGATCCTGTCGGGCCCACGGGAAGCCAAGCTGTCCGCGCTCGGGGTGGTGTCCGGCGTGTATATGCCGAACGGCATCGTCGGCGACCTCGGCGGCGGCTCACTGGAGTTGATCGATGTCCGTGGCAACCGGCTGCACAGCGGCGTGACGCTGCCTCTCGGCAGTCTGGCGCTGCAGGATTTGTCCCACAAATCGCTCAAGCGCGCCGAGCGCATTGTCAGAGACGAGCTTTCCGCCGTCGCCCAGCTCAGGACCGGACGCGGCCGCAATTTTTATGCCGTCGGAGGTACTTGGCGGTCATTGGCGCAAATCCACATCATCCAGAGCGGTTATCCGCTGCGGGTGATGCACGGCTATTCGATTCCGGCGGCGGATGCGCTCGATTTCGCAAAGCGCCTGCGCCGGCTCGCGTCGGCCGACATGCTCGCCGATATCGAGGTGGTCGCCGACGCGCGCCGGCCGTTGCTGACGTACGCGGCGCTGGTGCTCGAATACATCATCCGCGTCGCCAGGCCGAAGACCATTGTGTTCTCGACCTATGGCGTCCGCGAAGGCTTGTTCTACGAGATGCTGCCCCAGGCCACGCGTGCCGAAGACGGGCTGATCTGCGCCGCGCAAAACCTCAATGAATTGCTGTCGCGATCCTCGCGGCATGCGGAAGAACTGATCGGCTGGACCGACCGACTGGTACGGACCGTGCGATTGCGCGAGACCGACGAGGATCGGCGCCTGCGGCACGCTACCTGCCTGCTCTCCGATATTGGCTGGCGCGTCCATCCCGATCATCGCGGCGAGCAGACGTTGCATCTCATCCTCAACGGAAATTTGGGAGCGGTCAGCCATCAGGGCCGCGCCTTCATCGCGCTTGCCGTGTTCTACCGCTATGCCGGCCTGAGTGAAGAGAACGAACCGCCGGCGTTCCTGCTGGAACTGGTGCCGCCTTCCATGGTCGAGCGCGCGCGCGTACTCGGCGCCGCCTTGCGGGTGGCCCATCTGATTTCGGCGGCGCGACCCGGCGTGCTGCCGGCAACCCATTTTCGCAGCCAGGGACGCAAGCTGACGCTGGTGTTCGAACACCGGCTGGTCGATCTCGTCGCCGATCAAGTCGGCAGCCGCTTCAAGCAATTTGCGCGGCTGGTGAGCCGGTCCGGATCGATTGTGCGGCGCTGAGCTCGCTCAGAGCCGATCGGCCGATTGCGGCAGCTGCCCGACGGCGACGCGATCCTGGCGCAACCTGCGTCCACGCCAGATCGAACCCAGCACCAGAACGGCGACCGCTCCGAGCAACGAGCAGAGATCCTCGAGCAGATCCCCGTCCAAGCTGAAGTGCGGCGACCACTGCAACAGCGCCGAGGTGGCGTCGAAGCTCAGTTCGATCCGGCCGTCGAGAAACCGTTGCAGCAGCGGATGATCGGCCGGGTCGCTCGCGATGACGCCGCCGGCAATCCAGCCCAGCAGGATCGCGCCGAGCCAGATCAGAATCGGCAGCCTGTTGAGCACCAGCATGATCAGCGCGGCACCGGCGATGATCATCGGGATGCTGATCGCCAGGCCGAGCACCAGCAGCGACAGTTCGCCATTGGCGGCGGCGGCGACCGCGATGACGTTGTCGAGACTCATGATGATGTCGGCGATCACCACGATACGGATGGCATGCCAGAGATTGGTGCCGGCACTGACGCCGTCGCCTTCTTCGTCGGGCACCAGCAACTTGGCCGCGATCACGATCAGTGCGAGGCCGCCGACCAGCTTCAGATAGGGCAACACCATCAGCGTCGCGACGATGCCGGTGAAAGTGATCAACAGCACAACGGCGATGCCGGCGCCGATCACCATGCCCCACAGGCGTTGCCTCGGCGCAAGGCCGCGACAGGCCATCGCGATCACCAGCGCGTTGTCGCCGGAAAGCAGAATGTTGATCCAGATGATCTTGCCGACGGAGAGCCAGAATCCAGGTGTTTGCAGATCGGCCTGGAAGTGCGCGAAAAACGCACCGACATTGGCGGGATCAGAGACCTGCAACAGCCAGTTCACGGTCCATTCCCTCGCCCGCGCCGAGCCACGCGGAGCTGTCGTCGGCTACACCGGTGCCGCGGCCGGCATCCGTCAACCGACGATCTCGTTGCCGGAGAAAAACTGGGCGATTTCGATCGCCGCGGTCTCGGTGGCGTCGGAACCGTGGACCGAATTTTCGCTGATTGACTTGGCATGCAGCTTGCGGATGGTGCCATCGGCCGCCTTCGCGGGATCGGTTGCACCCATCACGTCGCGGTGGCGGCGGACGGCGTTGTCGCCTTCGAGAACCTGGACCACGACCGGCCCCGAGATCATGAACTCCACCAGTTCGCCAAAGAACGGACGTGCCTTGTGCACGGCGTAGAAGGTTTCTGCCTGCTGGCGGGTCATGCGAACGCGCTTCTGCGCGACGATCCGCAGTCCGGCTTTCTCGATCAACGCATTGACGGCGCCGGTCAGATTACGCTCGGTTGCATCCGGCTTGATAATCGAGAAGGTGCGCTCAATCGCCATGATTTCGTCCTTGAACAACGCTGGTGGGAGTTGCGGCGCTTATATCGGCGCGGCCGGAAGACGGCAAGCGATCCGGAAAATCGGTCCGATCGGCGCGTCGCCAGTCGTTTGGCGATGCCGTGCCAACCGAAAATTACAGCAATTTCACCGAAATGAACGGATTCTGAAGTCGCTGTCCCGGTTTCGTTCACCTTCTCCGCCTTAGCCTTTCATCAGCCGGGCGCACCAGCCGAGTTGGCAGAACGCGCTCGGAGCTTGATTGGCAATGTGTGCCAAACCCCGAGGAGATGATCATGCTACGCAAACTTTCACTCGTTGCAGTTGCCGCAGCCGCGGTCGGTGCCGCCGCACTGGCGCCGACATCGGCATCCGCCTTCGCCCCCGGCTGGCATGGCGGTTGGCATAGCGGGGGGCATGGCGGCTGGCACCGCGGCTGGGGCGGCGGCCCGCGCTTCTACGTCGGCGGTCCGGCCTACTACGGCTACGGCGGCTGCTATGTGCGTCGGCTCGTTCCCACCCCCTGGGGACCGCGTTGGCGCCTGGTCAATCGCTGCTATTGACCCAACGGTGATTCGGACGTCGAAGCCCTCTGTCGTGGGGGCTTCGACGGAACCGACCCGCGTTTTTTCATCGGACGCTTGCAGCAGGCGCGCGGCAATCTGCGCCTTGCCGCGAAACCTTTCGGGGGGCCGGAGACTTGGTTTGCAATCGCAACTCGGACTGCAGATCAAGCGGAACCCGGCCATGGAAAACAAGACTGTCAGGGAGAGCGTGGACATCGACGGCAATACCAGCCGATCGATTTGCGAGGCTGTCGGCGAACGGCTGCAACGGGAATTGCCGCCCGAGCTTTCGCATTCGTCGGGCTATCTTCAAGACCTTCTAGATGAGTTGCGTCGGCACGATCAGGAGATCGATCTGCACTAGCGGGGTGGGTCATCGACCACCGCGCCACGGCCACAAACCGGTTGCGTTTGCCGCCGGTTGCGGTGACAAGGCCGCATGCTCAGCATCGACGACATCTCGGTCCGGCTCGCGGGACGGCTTCTGATTGATCAGGGATCGGTCCAGATTGCGCCGGGATCCCGGGTTGGGCTTGTCGGCCGCAACGGCGTGGGCAAATCGACGCTGTTCCGGGTGATCCGGGGCGAGTTGCCAACCGAAAGCGGAACGATCGCCCTGCCCCCGCGCTGGCGCGTCGGCAGCCTTGCCCAGGAGGCTCCGGACGGGCCGGAAAGCCTCGTCGACATGGTGCTGAAGGCGGATCTGGAGCGCGAAGCCTTGCAGCGCGAGGCGGAGACGGCGCATGATCCCAGCCGCATTGCCGAAATACATACCCGGCTGGCGGACATCGAAGCCCATTCCGCCCCTGCCCGTGCGGCCGCGATCCTCAGCGGCCTTGGCTTCTCGACGGCCGACCAAGCGCGGTCGTGTTCGGAATTTTCCGGCGGCTGGCGCATGCGCGTTGCGCTTGCTGCAACTCTGTTCGCCGCCCCGGATCTGCTGCTGCTCGACGAGCCCACCAACTATCTCGATCTCGAAGGGACGCTGTGGCTCGAAGACCATCTGGCGAACTATCCGCGCACCGTGATCGTCATCAGCCACGATCGCGACCTGCTCGATACGTCGATCGACCAGATCCTGCATCTCGATCGCGGCAAGCTTGCGCTCTACAAGGGATCCTACACTTCCTTCGAGGAACAGCGCGCCACCCGCGAAATGCTCGATGCCAAGCATGCCAGGCGTCAGGCCGATGAACGCAAGCGCCTGCAGGCCTTCGTCGACCGCTTCAAGGCCAAGGCGTCGAAGGCGCGTCAGGCCCAATCCCGGGTCAAGATGCTGGAACGGATGAAGCCCGTCACCGCGCTGGTGACCCAGGACGTGCACGAGATTTCGTTCCCTGTGCCGGAAAAGACGTTGTCACCGCCGATCATCGCCGTCGACGACGTTTCGGTCGGCTATGACCCCGGACGACCCGTGCTCAACCGAATTACGCTGCGGATCGACACCGACGACCGCATTGCGCTGCTCGGCTCGAACGGCAACGGCAAGTCGACGCTGGTCAAGCTGCTCGCGGGCAGGCTGCCGCCCTTCTCCGGCCGGATCACGCGCGCGGACAAGCTGTCGGTCGGATATTTTGCGCAGCACCAGCTCGACGAACTCGATCCTGACGGCTCGTCCTATGATCACGTTCGCAGGCTGATGCCTGATGCTCCCGAAGCCAAGATACGCGGCCGTACCGGCGCGATCGGCTTCTCCGGCAAGGCGGGCGACACCCTGGTGAGAAGCCTGTCGGGCGGCGAGAAGGCGCGGCTCCTGCTCGGGCTCGCGACATTCGCCGGTCCAAACATGATCATCCTCGACGAGCCCACCAACCATCTCGACATCGACAGCCGTGCCGCGCTGGCCGAGGCCATCAACGAGTTTCCGGGCGCCGTGATCATGGTTTCCCACGACCGCTACTTGATCGAGGCCTGCGCCGACCAATTGTGGGTGGTGGCCAATCATGCGGTCACGACCTATGACGGCGACCTCGATGATTATCGCCGCATGGTGCTGTCGACACGCGGCATGCGCAGCCCGGCGCGGGATCAGGCCGGCGCCGAACGGAGCAACGGTGACAAGCCGCGGCGCAGCAGGACCGTACGGCAGGTGCCGCTGAAGCTGAAGATTTCGACCGCCGAGGCGGAGATCGAGCGCATCGGCGGCATCATCGCCAAGATCAACTCGGCGCTGGCCCTCCCCGACCTGTTCCAGCGAGACCCCAGGCAGGCGGCACAACTGACCAGGGCGCGGGCCAGTGCGGCCAGCGCGCTACAGCGGGTGGAGGAGGAGTGGCTGGCCGCAAGTGTGCAGCTCGATGAGCCGGCCGGCTGAGCCCGTCCGCCAGGTCACCGTGCCGATGCGCGCCGCTATGTCGCCGCCTGCTTCTTCTTCGGCTTGGGCTTGGTGGATCTGGCCGGCTTCGCGACCTGAGGCGAACCCTCGATCGACGACAGGCGGCCGGCGGTGAAGGTGTAGATGCCCGCGCGCGGCCCGTGCGAATAGTTGACGACGGCGACGCGATCGCCGCGCGGATTGTTTGACAGATTGACGCTGTCGGGCGCACCGACACCGCGCACCACATCACATTCGGTGTGGCCCAGCGCGACTGTCCCCGTGGCCGGCGCCGGTGCGGAAGCCGCGCCCTCGGTCAGCGCATTGGCGTTGGCGGGCGCGCCGGGCGGTGCCATTCCCGGGCAAAGCCCGTCGGCACTGACCAGATCCTCGGCGGTCACCGGCTTGCTCGGTGTCAAGGGCGGCGTTTCGATCGATACATTGGTGATCGTCAGGCGGCCGGCGCGCGAAAACCAGTCGGCATCCCTGGACAGGAATTCCGACGTACCTCCGCAGCCCGTGACCAGCGGCGCCAAAAGCAATAGCGCCAACAACGATAGCCGATGAGAAATATGATCCCGCACGATGCTCTAGGTTCCCGTCCCGGTCGCGCCCACCTGCGATCCACCACCACTTTGCGGCGTGACCGTGACTAGCCCGGATCCGCCGGCCGAAAATGCAGAGATATCATTAACGGCGACAGATCGCTATTGTCGACGTTGCCACCGGCCCCGTTCGTCGGCCTGCCAGTAGGTGACCTCGAATCCCCGCGTCTTGCACGCGCTCCAGGCCTCCCTCGCCGCCGCCAGCGCGTCGGCATCGTCACCGTTGAATACCAGCACCAACCTCTCATAGGCCGCCGCGTCCGCCGGCACGGCCGCATTGTCCACCAGGAACCTGATGTTGGCGCGGTTCGGATTGGCGTCCGCGACCGTCAGGAGAATCGGCTGGTCTTCCGCCTCCCCGGAACGCCAGGTGGCATGCGGCAGGAACGAATCCTCGCGATAGGTCCATAGATGCGCATCGAGCGCGTCGGCACGCTCTTCCGACGTGGACTGCACCACCACGCGCCAGCCGCGCTCCAGCGACTTTTCGAGCAGCGATGGCAGGACATTCTCCAGGGTCATGTCCTGCAGATGATAGAACAGCACCTCGGTCATCGCCGGCCTTCATAATAGTCCGCGACCAGCCGGTCCAGCAGCCGGACGCCGAAGCCGGACCCCCAGCTCTGATTGATCTCCGACTTCGGCGCCCCCATCGCGGTTCCCGCAATATCGAGATGCGCCCACGGCGTATCGTCGACAAAGCGCTGCAGGAACTGCGCCGCCGTGATCGAACCGCCATGGCGATTTCCGGTGTTCTTCATGTCGGCGAATTGCGAATCGATCTGCTTGTCGTATTCCGGGCCGAGCGGCATGCGCCAGACCCGCTCGCCGGTCGCGGCGCCGACCGTCGTCAGCCGTTCGGCCAGTTCGTCACGGTTGGAGAACAGCCCGGCATATTCGGTGCCGAGCGCAACCATGATGGCGCCGGTCAGCGTCGCCAGATCGACCATGAATTTCGGCTTGTACTTCTGCGCCACGTACCACAGCACGTCGGCGAGCACGAGCCGGCCCTCGGCATCGGTATTGATGATCTCGATGGTCTGTCCCGACATCGACGTGACGATGTCACCCGGACGCTGCGCGTTGCCGTCCGGCATGTTTTCGACAAGGCCGATGGCGCCGACCACATTCACCCTGGCCTTTCGTGCGGCCAGCGCATGCATCAAACCGACCACGCAGGCGGCCCCCCCCATGTCGCCCTTCATGTCCTCCATGCTGCCGGCCGACTTGATCGAGATGCCGCCGGTATCGAAGCAGACCCCCTTGCCTACGAAGGCGATCGGCTGATCGCCGCGCTTGCCGCCGTTCCAGCGCATGATCGCCAGCCGGGCGGGCTGGGTCGATCCCTGGGCGACGCCAAGCAGCGCGCCCATGCCGAGCTTTTTCATGGCCTTGACGTCGAGAATCTCGACATTGACACCGACCCCGCGCAGCCGACCGGCGCGGCGGGCGAATTCCACGGGATAGAGCACGTTGGGTGGTTCATTCACCAGTTCGCGCGCCATCAGGACGCCGTCGACGATGTGCGAATCGGGCGCGAACGCCTTGCGCGCGGCGCCGACATCGCCGACCGCCACCGAGACGTCGACCCGCAGGGCGGCCTCCTCGCCGTCCTTCTTCCTGGTCTTGTAGCGGTCGAACTTGTAGGCGCGCAGCCGTACCCCGGCAGCGATGGCGGCGGCCTGCGCCGGCTCCAGCGTGCCGGTCGGCAGTTCGGCGAGAATGGTCGCGGCCTCGCTGCCGGCATTGAGCTTGCCGGCGATCACGCCCCCGAACTTGAGGAAATCCTTCTCCTTCAGGTCGGAATGTTTGCCGGTGCCGACCACGATCAAGCGCTGAAATCTTCGATTCCGTCAGGTGCTAGGATATCCAGTGCGGCCGCGCTCTTGCCCTTGAACTGGTTGGCTGAGGCCGCGCGCCCGATCACCGTCACCGTTTCGCCGAGTGCCTTGCGGGTCGTCTCGCCGAATTTCAGCGCGTTGTCGCAAAACACCACCAGAACGCCGCGCGGCGCGGTGGAAAACGGAACGAAGCCGACCTTGACGGCGTCGGGCATGGTCAAATCCTCCAGGAATCAGGGCTGCAGCTAGTCGGAAGGTGGGCCGCCGCCGGGCCATTCGGGGGGCGACGCACCCGTCGAGACAGGTCCAGCCCACTATGGCCTGCCGGGCGCCGCGATGCCAAGCGCTTGCCGTGGCTGGCATGCCACATGGGCCAATTATTAACCGTAAGATGAGGGTGCCTTGGCTCAGCCATTTTGTTGGCGGATCAAAGGGATGGTACTGAGGGGTGTGAGCCGGCTGGAGCAAGCGCGGCGGACCGATGGGGATCCTGGTAACAGGATCGGTCTCGGCCGCGGCTCCGGTCCGCCAGGCGGGATCGTTCGATAACGATGGGGTCCATCGACAGGTATATCTTTCGCACGACGCTGGCGTCGTTTGCGGTGGTTCTGGTCAGCCTCACCGGGGTGATCTGGATTACGCAGGCGTTGCGCGGCATCGACCTCATGACAAGTCAGGGCCAGACCATCTTGACCTTCCTCGGCATCACCAGCCTGGTGATTCCGGCACTGGTTCTGATCATCGCGCCGATCGCCTTGATGATCGCGATTTCGCACACGCTGAACAAGCTCGCCACCAACTCCGAAATCATCGTGATGAACGCCGCCGGCTTCTCGCCGCTTCGGCTGTTCCGCCCTTTCCTCTACGCGACCTGCGTCGTGGCCGTCATGGTCGCCGTGATCGCCGCCTATCTCGCGCCCGACGGCATGCGTCGCATCAAGCAATGGGATGCCGACATCACCGCCGACATCCTCACCAACATCCTGCAGCCCGGACGCTTCGCGCAGCTCGACCAGAACCTCACCATCCGCATCAGGGAACGGCGTCCCGGCGGCCTGCTGGTCGGCATCTTCGTCGACGACCGCCGCGACCCGAAGGAGCGCGTCAGCATCGTTGCCGATCACGGCACGGTGCTGAAGAACGAGACCGGTTCGTTCCTGATTCTCGAGGACGGAAACCTGCAGCAATTCGAGGCCGGCAAGCGCGATCCGGCGCTGGTCGCATTCGACCGCTACGCGTTCGACATGTCCAAGTTCTCGAATCATGGCCACGACGTCGCGCTCGGCATCCGCGAACGATACCTGTGGGAATTGCTGTGGCCGGCGGACAATGATCCCGTCTATGCACAGCTCGCGGGACAATTCCGTGCCGAGCTGCATGACCGCTTCATGGCGCCGATCTATCCCTTCGCATTTGCGGCCATCACCTTCGCCTTCCTGGGGGCGCCGCGCACCACCCGGCAGAGCCGCAGTTTTTCGATCGGCTGCGCCATCCTGGCCGTGTTCGGCCTGCGCATGGCCGGATTCGCCTGCTCGGTCGTGACCGTCAAATCGCCATACGCCGCGGTCCTGCAATACCTGATGCTCGCTTCAGCCATCGGGGCGGGGCTCTGGATTATTGTCACGGGTGCCGTGATCGAACCGCCAGCGGCGCTGCTGGAAGCGATCAACCGATCCAATGCGCGACTGCTGCGGCTGTTCGGACGTCCGGTCGCCGCATGAGCATGATGACCAACACGCTGGGACGATATTTCGCCGGCCAATTCGTGATCGCGGCACTCGGCGTGTTCGCCAGCATCTTCGTGCTGCTGGTGCTGGTCGACTACATCGAAATGATCCGCAAGACCTCGGGGCTGGTCTCGGCCTCCCCCGTCATGGTCGCCGAGACGTCGCTGTTCCGCGTGCCGCAACTGCTCGAGAAGATGACGCCGTTCTGTGTGCTGATCGGCGCCATGACCTGCTATCTCGCGCTGTCGCGGCGGCTCGAGCTCGTGGTCGCGCGCGCCGCCGGGGTCTCGGCCTGGCAGTTCATCGCACCGGCGCTGGCGAGTTCGATCGTGCTCGGCATCCTCGCCACCACGGCCTACAATCCAATCTCCGCAGACCTGCGCGAACAGTCGAAGCGGATGGAAGCGAAGTTGTTCGGCTCGGCCCCCGGCGGCGGCATTCAGGACGCATCAGGCTTCTGGATCAACCAGGTCAACAGCGACGGCCAGGCCATCATCAACGCCGTTCGCAGCGAGCAGCAGGGCGTGCGGCTGACGGGGCTCACCGTATTCACCTTCGACACCGACAATCGGTTCAAGGAACGCATCGAAGCCCGCGAGGCAACACTCGAGGAAGGCCGATGGGCGTTCAAATCGGTGCGCCGCTATTCGCTCGACGCGCCGCCGCTCGACCAGGAAACCTTCTACCTCCCGACCAGCCTGACACCGGCTCAGGTCCGCAACAGTTTTTCCACCCCCGAGACTGTGTCTTTTTGGCAACTGCCGGGCTATATCCGGTCGTCGGAGAGCTCGGGGTTCGCGACCGCGGGCTATCGGTTGCAGTACCATAAGCTCGTCGCACAACCGTTCCTGCTGGCCGCGATGGTGATGCTGGCGGCCTCCGTCAGCCTGCGCTTCTTCCGCTTCGGCGGCGTGCAGAAGATGGTTTTGAGTGGCGTGGGTGCAGGCTTTCTGCTCTACGTTTTGTCGAAAGTGACTGAGGATTTGAGCAAGGCCGAGTTGATGCATCCGATCGCTGCGGCGTGGCTGCCCGTGTGCGTTGGCGGCCTCACCGGCTTTTTGGCCTTGCTATACCAGGAGGACGGGTAGTGACCGCTGTCGCCGCCCTCCAGACACGACCGCCTCCAACGAGGCGGCGCACTCCCGTGCGCCGTCAACGCATGCGCTTGGCCGCGATGGCCGGCCCCCTGCTCGCGCTCCTGGTCGGGCTGATCGGCATCGCCATGACGATCCCGGCCTCGGCGCAGACTTTCACCTACAATCCGGTCCCGCATCGGCCGAGGCCGCCGCGCATCGCCAATGATGGCCAGATGCTGGTCCAGGCCACCGAGGTCGACTACGACTACAACAACTCGCGGGTGTCGGCGGTCGGCAACGTGCAGATGTTTTACAACGGCACCAGCGTCGAGGCCGACAAGGTCATCTACGATCAGAAGACCAAGCGGCTGCATGCGGAGGGCAATATCCGCATGACCGATGCGGACGGCCGCATCACCTATGCCAATATCATGGATCTCAGCGACGACTACCGCGATGGTTTCGTCAACTCGCTCCGTGTCGACACGGCCGATCAGACCCGGATGGCGGCGACGCGCGCCGATCGCAGCAGCGGCAACTACACGGTGTTCGAGAATGGCGTGTACACGGCGTGCGCGCCCTGCAAGGACGATCCGAAGAAGCCGCCTCTGTGGCAGGTCAAGGGCGCGCGCATCATCCACGACCAGGCCGAAAAGATGCTGTATTTCGAGAACGCCCAGCTCGAATTCTTCGGCGTTCCGATGGCCTATCTGCCGTTCTTTTCCACCCCCGATCCGACCGTGAAGCGGAAGACGGGCTTCCTGATGCCCGGCTTCACCTCCTATACGGCTTTTGGCTATGGCGTGGAGGTACCGTTCTATTGGGCGATCGCGCCGGACATGGACGCCACCTTCAGTCCCCGCTTCACGACCAAGCAGGGCGTGCTGTTCCAGGGAGAATTCCGCCAGCGGCTGGCCGACGGATCCTATCAGGTCCGCGCCTATGGCATCGACCAGACCGATCCGGGTGCCTTTGCCGGGCTGCCCGGAGACCGCCAGTTCCGTGGCGGCGTCGAGACCAAGGGCCAGTTCGCGTTGAACGACAAATGGGTGTGGGGCTGGGATGGAGTCCTGCTGTCCGACTACTACTTCATGTCCGACTACCGGCTCGCACAATACAAGGATCCGCTGGGATCGTTCCTGAACCTGCCGACCGAGGCCATCTCCCAGCTCTATCTGACGGGTGTCGGCAACCGCAGTTATTTCGACGCCCGCACGATCTACTATCTGAGCTTCTCGGGCCTGCAGGACCAAGTGCCGGTAGTGGCGCCCGTGATCGACTATTCGAACGTGATCAACCATGCGGTGCTGGGCGGCGAATTCAGCTACAAGACGAACTTCACCAGCCTCACGCGCGAAACCGCGGCCTTCGATGCCACCAATGCGGCGGCGCTCGCCAATGGAACCTGCCTGCCGAACTCGGCCGATCCGGCCAGGAACATCACCCCGGCGAACTGCCTGTTGAGGGGTATGCCCGGCACCTATACGCGGTGGTCGGGCGAGGTCGATTGGCGGAAGTCGTTCACCGATTCCGCGGGTGAGATCTGGACGCCGTTTGCAAGTCTTCGCGCCGACGCGATCGATGCCTCGGTGACGAACCAGCCCGGTACCTCGAACTTCCTGCCGACCGGCCAGAGCCAGGCGTTGCGCGTGATGCCGACGGTCGGCTTTGAATACCGTTATCCCTTCATCAACATCCAGCCATGGGGAACCACAACGATCGAGCCGATCGCGCAGGTCATCGTTCGGCCCAATGAATCCTTTGCGGGCAGGCTTCCCAATGAAGACGCGCAGAGCTTCAATTTCGACACCACCAACCTGTTCAGCGTCGACAAGTTCTCCGGCTACGACCGCGTCGAAGGCGGTGGCCGCGCCAACGCCGGCGTCCAGGCCACCACCCAATTCGACCATGGCGGCACCGTCACCGCGGTGTTCGGGCAGTCTTACCAGCTGTTCGGCATGAATTCGTTTGCGGTTGCCGACGCCACCAATACCGCCATCGATTCCGGTCTGGACAAGACGGTGTCGGATTACGTCGGCAGCCTCAGCTATTCGCCGAACCGGACCTATACCTTCAGCACCCGCGGACGCGTCGATGACAATACCGGCCACGTCGACCGCTTCGAGGCCGAAGGCCGTGCCAATTTCGACCGCTGGTCGGTCAGCCTGCTCTATGGCGATTATGCGGCGCAGCCGGAGATCGGCTATTTGACGCGCCGCGAAGGCATCCTCGGCAGCGGATCGGTCAAGGTTGCGGCTAACTGGGTGGTAACGGGTGCCGCCCGCTGGGATCTGGTCGCAAACCAGATCAACCAATATGTGATCGGCGCCGGCTACGTGGACGACTGCTTCGTGCTGGCGGCCAACTATGTCACGTCGTATTCTTACGCCGCGGGGACGCTGCCGCCGGTGTTGAGTCACGCGTTCATGTTGCAGATCGGGCTGCGCACGATCGCCCAGTCCTCCGCGGCTTCGGGCGGCGCGGGCCTCCAGTAAGACTGGGTGCGACACGCCGTCTGTGCGTCCATTCCCAAACGAAGCGGTTGATGGAACCAGAATGATCACGACAACGCTTTTGCTTCAGCGCCTTCCCTGTCTGCTGTCGACCGGCATCACCGCCTTGATCCTGATGGTGGTCGCTGCTCCGTCGCATGCGCAGAGCGTGGCCGTCATGGTCAACGGCGAGCCCATCACCAACTACGATATCGACCAGCGCGCCAAGCTCGACTTTCTGTCGACCCACAAGAAGCCGAGCCGGAAAGAGATCATCGAGGAACTGATCGACCAGAAAGTGAAGATCAGGGAGGCGAAGCAGTTTGGTGTCGACCCTACCGGCTCCGATGTCGACGCATCGTTCGCCCAGATGAGTTCACGGATGCGCATGACGTCCGACCAGCTCGAGAAAATGCTGGAAAAGCAGGGTATCCGGCCTGAGACCCTCAAGGAACGCATCAAGTCCGAGATGGTCTGGACCAGCCTGGTTCGCGGGCGATACAAGGAGAGCCTCCAGATCGGAGAGAAGGATGTCGCCGCGGCAGCCGATGTCGCCAGCGATGCCAAGGATACCAAGCTCGACACCGAGAGCTACGAGTACAAGATGCGGCCGATCGTGCTGATCGTACCGCGCGGCTCCGCTTCCTCCATGATGGAAGCCAAGCACAAGGAAGCGGAAGGGTTGCGCGGCCGCATACAGACCTGCGACGAGGCCAATACCCTGTTCAAATCGATGCCGAATGCCGCGATCCGGGACACCGTCACGCGGACCTCGGCAGACCTCCCCGCCCCGCTTCGCGAAATGCTCGACAAGACCCCGATCGGTCATTTGACCGCCCCCGAGGTGACCAAGCAGGGCATCGAGATGGTCGCGCTTTGCGACCGGAAGCAGACCACGGTCGACACGCCGAAGAAGAAGGAAATCCGCGACAAGATGTACAACGAGAAATTCGAAGCGAAGTCGAAGGCCTACCTGGATCGGGTGCGCAAGGCCGCGATGATCGAATATCGCTGAATGCAACATCGCTGATGATGGCAAAGCCCCTCGCGCTGACATTGGGCGAACCTGCGGGCATCGGACCCGACGTTACCATCATGGCGTGGCTGCGGCGTCACGAGTTGAAGCTGCCGACTTTCTATGTGCGTGGAGACCGTGACCTGCTCGAGCAACGGGCGAGAACGCTCGGACTCGACGCCGAGATCGCGGAGACTCGCCCCGAGGATGCGCTGGCCGTGTTCGCCGATCGCCTGCCTGTGGCGGCGACCGGTCATGTCGCCACCGCGCGGCCTGGCGAGCCGGACGCCAGCAGCGCCGAGGCGGCGATCGCTTCCATTCGCCAGGCGGTCAGCGATGTCGTCGTCGGCAAGGCTGCTGCGGTCGTCACCAATCCGATCGCCAAGAGCGTGCTCTACCGCGCCGGCTTCCGTCATCCCGGTCATACCGAATTTCTGGCTGAGCTGGCAGCGGACGGCGGCCCTGCACCGCAACCGGTAATGATGCTGTGGTCGCCGGGTCTCGCCGTGGTGCCGGTGACCATCCATCTTCCGCTGCGGGACGCGATTGCACGGTTGTCGAGTGACCTGATCGTCACGACGGTCCGGATCGTGGCTGCGGCGATGCGAGACCGTTTCGGACTGGCCCGGCCGCGCCTCGCCCTGTCCGGGCTCAATCCCCACGCGGGCGAGGACGGCGGCCTGGGCACGGAGGAGCAGCGCATCGTTGCTCCCGCGGCCGAAATCCTGCGCCGCGAAGGTCTCGACATCAGCGGGCCGTTGCCAGCCGATACCATGTTTCATGCCGCCGCACGCAGCACCTACGACTGCGCCATCTGCATGTATCACGACCAGGCGCTGATCCCCATCAAGACCATCGCCTTTGACGATGCGGTCAATGTCACGCTCGGGCTGCCCTTTGTCCGGACTTCTCCCGATCATGGCACCGCCTTCGACATTGCCGGCAGTGGCCGCGCCAATCCGGCAAGCCTGATCGCGGCGCTGCGGCTCGCCGCCCGCATGGCTATGCCTACGCGGTCATGAGTGCGATCGACGATCTGCCCCCGCTTCGCGACGTCATCCGCCGGCATGAACTGTCGGCGCGGAAGTCGCTGGGGCAGAACTTCCTGCTCGACCTCAACCTTACCGCGCGGATCGCGCGCGCCGCGGGCCCGCTCGAAGACGTCGTCGTTGTCGAGATCGGGCCGGGCCCCGGCGGCCTGACACGGGCGCTGCTGGCACTGGGAGCGCGGCGGGTCATTGCGGTGGAGCGCGACCAGCGCGCCGTGGGTGCGCTTGCGGAGATTTCACGGCGCTATCCCGGCCGCCTGGAGATCATCTGCGCCGACGCCCGGCAGTTCGACCCGCGCCCCCTGCTCGGCGGTGAACGCACCAGGATCGTCGCCAATCTGCCCTACAACATCGCAACGCCGTTGCTGGTCGACTGGCTGTCGATCGAGCCCTGGCCGCCCTGGTACGAGATGATGCTGCTGATGTTCCAGCGCGAGGTCGCCGAGCGTATCGTCGCCCGTGAGAATGATGACGCCTATGGCCGGCTCGGCGTGCTCGCCAATTGGCGCGCCGAGACCAGGATCCTGTTCGACATCGCACCGTCCGCTTTCGTACCGCAGCCCAAGGTGACTTCCTCGTTGGTACGGCTGGTGCCCCGCCTCCAACCCGAGCCATGCGACCGCAAGGCCCTCGAAATGGTCGCCGCGGCGGCGTTCGGCCAGCGCCGCAAGATGCTGCGGCAGAGCCTCCGATCGCTGCCGGCCGAGCCGGCGCGGCTCGGAGCCGCGGCCGCGATCGACCTGACACGGCGCGCCGAAACCGTGCCGATCAGCGGCTTTGTTGCCATGGCCCGGGAATTGATCGATATACGCAACGAAAAAACCAATTCCGCTTGAGGAGATACGCCATGGTGCAGATGCGACGTCAATCGCTGGTGAAATTCGATGCGCCGTTGTGCGAGACCATTGCCGAGACGCCGAAGCCGCAAGGCCGCGAGGTGCTGGTCAGGATCGAACGCTGTGGACTATGTCACTCCGACCTGCACATCCAGGACGGCTATGCCGACCTCGGCGGCGGCAGGAAGCTCGACACCACGCGCGGCATGGCACTGCCATTCACGCTCGGACACGAGATCGCCGGGACCGTCGCGGAAGTCGGCTCCGAGGTCCCGAAGGATCTCATGGGGGCACGCAAGGCGGTGTTTCCCTGGATAGGCTGCGGCCAGTGCCGCGACTGCCTCAACGGCGACGAGAACCTGTGCGTCAAGCAGCGGTTTCTCGGCGTCAGTATCGACGGCGGTTTCGCCAGCCACGTGCTGGTGCCGGACGCCAAATACCTGCTCGACTACGATCCCCTCCCGGTCAATCAGGCGGCGACGCTGATGTGCTCCGGCGTGACCGCCTACGGCGCGCTGAAACGGCTGGTCGACCGGCCGCGGCAACGCAACCTGCTGCTGATCGGTCTCGGCGGCGTCGGCATGATGGGACTTGCCTTCGCGCAGGCGATGTTCAAGCAGAAGATCTCGGTAGCGGATCTGAGCTCCGCGGCTCGCGAGACCGCCCTGCAAAACGGCGCCGCGGTCGCCTACGATCCGTCCGAATCCGACATCGTCAAACGCATCATCAGGGAAACCGAGGGCGGCTTCGACGAGATCGTCGATTTCGCCGGCAATGAAAAATCGATGGGCTTCGCCGTTTCGGTGGTTGCGCGCGGCGGCAAGATCGTGGTCTCCGGCTTGATGGGCGGCAATTTCAGCCTGCCGATGGTGCAATGGATCTACAAGCGCATGACCATCGAAGGCTTCATGGTGGGGACACTGGCCGAGGCGCAGGAGTTGATGGCGCTGGCGCGGTCCGGCAAGATCAAGCCGACGCCGATGCGCGAAGAACCGATGGCCGATGCACAGAAATGGATCGAAGCATTGCGGGCCGGAAAGGTCGTCGGGCGAATCGTGCTGAAGAACTGAAGACCACCTCTTCACCTCGAAGAACGCGGCTGGGTGCCGGGCAACCCCGCAAGCTGCAGCATTCGTCACCTGCAGCTTCGCCGCGCGTTCTCCCTGCAAGGCAACGCCCGGTTTAGTCGCAACCATTTGCGGGATGGCTCCCTTCCGCGACGATCGCGCGCGCTGCCCCGAATTTCGCCGCATTCGCAGGTCGGAAATAAGCCCCGCGCCGTCCGGAATTGCGGCACATTGCGACCCAAGTTTTTGCGGAGACTATCCGCGCGAAGCGTTCAGTATCATCGCCGGAGACGTAAATGCTCAACCGAAGAGCCGCGAAATTCGTAGCAGTTGGATTCGTCAGCGTTCTTGCCGGCACTCTCCTCAGCTCCGCTTCCTATAGTGCGCCGCAGGCCGCGGATGAATGTCTGGCGGCACCCAATGGTCCGTCGCCCGAAGGCAGCCATTGGTATTATCGCCTCGAACGCGGCACCAAACGCCATTGCTGGTATCTCCGCGACGAGAGTCAAAAATCCTCGCAGAGCGCATCATCGAGCGTCGCGCCCTCCACCAAGCCGGCAGCGCCGAAGGCCGAACCGGCGATCCGGGGAATGGTCGCGAATGCCCGCGCCGAACTGCCTCCCGCGTCGACCCGCGGCATAGCGGGCAGCACCGCGTCGATTGCCCCGCCACAGCCGCCGGCACTTGTCCCGAATGCGACCAGTGCCGCGTCGAGCCGGCCTGCACCGGACACCAGCAGTACGCCGACGGTGGCATCGCGCTGGCCCGGACCGTCGAGTCTCGCCCCGTCGGCCAATCAGACCCAGGCGGCGGCCGATGCGGACGATGCCGATATGCAACCCACTTCCTCGGTCGCCGCGGCGGCAGAGCCGCCTCCCGTGGTGCTCGCCACCGCCGATACGCCCGCTGAAAAGCCGCAGGGCCATTCCGGCTCGATACCGATGCTGTCGATTGTAATGGTCGGGGCGTTGTCGCTGGCCGGCCTGGTTGGAAGTCTCATCATGAGATTCGGTGGCCGACGTCGCCGTGAAGTCGACCTCGGCCACGAGGCGATGTGGGATACGGTCGGTACCGAACCGCAACCCTCACACGCGATCGAACCGCGACCATCGCGGCAGGCTCAACCGGCCCCCGCCCGCACGCCGCGAAGACCGGGCTTCACCCTGCCGCGTGAAATGCCGGCGACCAACCCAGCGGCCGACCGTCAGGATGACCGGATCGCGGAAATGCTGACGCGACTGGCGCGAAGCGCGGCGAGGTAAGCGCGAGATCACCTGTCCAGCTGACGCTGCAGCTGCCGCACGAATTCCGTCAGACCGGTCTGACGTCGTCGCTTCAGCCGTTCCGCGTTCAGCACGGATTGGACCTCGGCAAATGCCACCTCGACATTGTGGTTGATCACGATGTAGTCGTACTCCGCCCAATGGCTCATCTCGTGGCTGGCGCGGCTCATCCGTCCCCGGATCACCTCGTCGGAGTCCTGCGCGCGCGAGTGCAGCCGCCGCTCGAGGTCGTCGGCCGACGGCGGCAGGATGAAGACGCTGACCACGTCCTCGCCCGCCTTTTCCCGCAATTGCTGGGTGCCCTGCCAATCGATATCGAACAGCATGTCCTGTCCGGCGGAAAGCGCGGCTTCGACCGGCGCACGCGGCGTGCCGTAGCGATGGTCGAACACATTGGCCCATTCCAGCAGTTCGTCGTGCCGCACCATCGATTCGAATCTCGATGGGTCGACGAACCAATAGTCGCGACCGTCGATCTCTCCGGGACGTCTCGGCCGGGTCGTAGCGGAAACCGACATCTTCAGGCCGTCGACCCGGTCGATCAGCAGCCGTGACAGCGTGGTCTTTCCCGCGCCCGACGGTGACGACAGCACGAACATCAATCCGCGCCGCTCAACGCCGTCGTAGCCGTGGCCGCCCATGCATCACTCCAAATTCTGCACCTGTTCGCGGAATTGCTCGACCACGTTCTTCATTTCAAGGCCGACATTGGTCAATTCGAGATCGTTGGCCTTGGAACAGCAGGTATTGACCTCGCGGTTGAATTCCTGGGCCAGGAAATCGAGGCGCCGTCCGACCGGGCCGCCCTTGCCGATCATGTCGCGCGCCTGCGCCACGTGCGAGGCGATGCGATCGAGTTCCTCGCGAATGTCGGCCCTGGCGGCGATCAGGATCGCTTCCTGGTTGAGCCGGTCGGGATCGAAGCGATCGCTGGCATCGAGCAGGGCCGCGATCTGTTCGGCCAGCCGCGCCTTGATGGCCTCGGGCTTGCGGCCCGGCGCGGCCTCGGCCTTCTGTGCCAGTCCTTCCATCTCGTCCATTCGTTGCGACAGGATCTGCCCGAGCGTGGCGCCCTCGCGGCGGCGCATCTCGACGAGGTCCGCCAGCGCCTGTTCGAACGCTGCCGCCGCGGCCGCCTTGGCCGCCTTGTCTTCCGCCTCGCTGCTTTCCGGCTCGACCACCTCGATGACACCCTTGATCGCGAGCAAGCCGTCGATGCTCGGCGCCACCGCGTCGATCCTGCCGGCGAGTTCGCCCGCCACCCTGGCAACCGCGGCCAGCACGTCTTCGTTGATCCTAATGGTCGACGCCGCGCCGGTACGCTTGATGTTCAGATTGGCATAGACCGTCCCGCGCATCAGCAGTTCGCCGGCACGCTTCTTGGCAACCGCTTCGAGGTCGTCCCATCCGGGCGGCAGCCGCAGGCGCAGATCGAAGCCCTTGGCATTGACCGATTTGAGCTCCCATTCGAATGCATAAGGCCCGCTGGCGCCGTGACTGCGGGCAAAACCGGTCATGCTCGATAGCGCCATTGCGTGCGATGCTCCCGGCAACAAAGGTGAAAGATTCGCCGCTGCCGGGGCGACCTTAGGCCGTTTTCACGCAAAGTGGAATCGTTGGAGCGCGCAACTGCCGCGTCGTCAGCGCGGAGCGGCCGGCGGCGGCGCTTCCGATTGCGCGGCGCCCGGCCGGCCCACGGCGCGCGGGACCCGCTTCTTGGGCGCGGCGGGCTTGGCCGGCGTCGTGGTGGTCGCGGTCGGGTTCGGATCCGCGGGCGCCGCCGCCGCGGCGGGCGGCGGCGGATCGTCCACGGGCTCGACGGTGTCGTTCTGGATCTGCTTTTCCACCGCACGCAATTTGGCGACGTTCTTCTGGTGCTGTTCGTAGGTTTCGGTAAAGACGTGCCCGCCGCTGCCGTCGGCGACGAAGAACAGGTCGCGGGTGCGCGCCGGATTGGCGGCCGCTTCCAGCGACGCGCGTCCCGGATTGGCGATCGGCCCTGGTGGCAGCCCGTCGATCACATAGGTGTTGTAGGGCGACGGCTGGCTGATCTCGCTTCGCTTGATCGGACGGCCCAGGGTTCCCTTGCCGCCGACCAGCCCATAGATGATGGTGGGATCGGATTGCAGCTTGATCCTCTGCCGCAACCGGTTGACGAACACCGCGGCGACGCGGCTGCGTTCATCGGCTTTGCCGGTTTCCTTTTCCACGATCGAGGCCAGCGTCACCAGCTGTTCCGGCGTCTTGACCGGAAGGTCCGGGTTGCGACGTTCCCAGATTTCGGCGAGCACGCGCTTCTCGGTCTGCTGCATGCGGGCGATTACCTGCTCTCGGGTCGTACCGCGCGGGAATTTGTAGGTTTCCGGCAGCAGGGTGCCCTCGCGCGGCACTTCGCGCACGGTGCCTGCAAAGATGTCGTTGTCGGACAGCCTGGTGACGATCTGTTCCGACGTCAGTCCTTCGGGAATCGTCACCGCATGCTGCACCACCTTGCCATCGACCATGGTGCCGATGACCTCGCGCAGGCTCGCATTCTTCTGGAACGCGTATTCACCGGGCTTCAACTCGGAGCGGGCTTTCAAGGCAAACACGCCGCCAATGAAGGCCCAGCGGTTGTTGTCGATCACGCCCTCCCTTTGCAGGATGTCGGCAATGTCGGTCATTCCCGCGCGGGACGGAATGAGGACGACCTTGTCCTCCCGCAATGGGCCGGCGGCCTCGAGCTTCTGCCGGCCATAGAGATAGGCGCCGCCCGCACCGATCATCAGCACCAGCAGGATGGTGATGATGGCATTGCCGACCACGATGAAGGGATTGCGGGCGCGCTCGGAGCGTTTCGGCGGCGGCGGGATCCGTTCGGGCTCCAAAGCCGCGCGCGGGCTCCGTGGTGAAATGGGCGGCCGTTCACTCATCGATGCAACCTGATCCTGCCGGTTAATCGTGGCCGCGCTCGAACCCCGCAACGGCCGGTAGTCTACGCCCAAATCTAGGAATTATCATCGAATGCGGCGAAACGGTGGATTCACCTGGGGATGACGTTCAGTTGCTGACGCGCTGGATGATCAAGGACGCGTTGGTGCCTCCGAAACCGAATGAATTCGACAGCGCCACGTTGATTTCACGCTTGCGGGACGCACGCGGCACGAGATCGATCGCGGTTTCCACCGAGGGATTTTCGAGATTGATGGTCGGCGGAGCTACATTATCGCGAATCGCCAGAATGCTGAAGATCGCCTCGATCGCACCCGCGGCGCCCAACAGATGTCCGGTCGACGATTTGGTCGACGACATCGATACCTTGGAGGCCGCATTGCCCAAGAGGCGTTCCACCGCGCCAAGCTCGATTTCGTCGCCGACCTGCGTCGAGGTTCCATGGGCGTTGATGTAGTCGATATCCGCCGGCACAATTCCCGCCCGCTTCATGGCGGCGCTCATGCTGCGAAAACCGCCATCGCCGTCCGGCGACGGCGAGGTGATGTGGTAGGCGTCGCCGGACATGCCGTAGCCCACCACTTCCGCATACATCTTGGCGCCGCGCGACCTCGCATGCTCGTATTCCTCCAGCACGACGATGCCGGCGCCCTCACCCATGACAAAGCCGTCGCGACCACGGTCGTAGGGCCGCGACGCCTTCTCCGGGGTATCGTTGTAGCCGGTCGAAAGCGCGCGGGCCGCGCAAAATCCGGCCATCCCCAGCCGGCATATCGGAGATTCGGTTCCACCCGCGACCATCACGTCGGCGTCGCCCAGCGCGATCAACCGGCTGGCGTCCCCGATCGCATGCGCGCCGGTCGAGCAGGCGGTCACCACGGCATGATTGGGCCCCTTGAGGCCGTGCTCGATCGAAACATACCCCGAAGCGAGATTGATCAGGCGGCCGGGAATGAAGAAGGGCGACACCTTGCGCGGCCCACGCTCCTGGAGCAGCAGGGCGGTATCGGCGATGCCTGAAAGGCCGCCGATCCCGGAGCCGATCATCGTTCCGGTCGCGCATCGCTGCTCCTCGGTTGCGGGATGCCAGCCGGCATCGTCCAGAGCCTGGCGCGCCGCGCACATCGCAAAGATGATGAAGTCGTCGACCTTGCGCTGATCCTTCGGCTCCATCCACTGGTCGGGATTGAAGGTGCCGTCGCGGCCGTCGCCGCGCGGAACGACGCAGGCGATGCGGCTGGAGAGATCGGAGACGTCGAACGTATCGATTTTCCTGGCGCCGCTCTCGCCGTTCAGGATGCGCTTCCAGGTCGGATCGACGCCGCAGCCGAGGGGTGACAGCATGCCGAGGCCCGTTACGACAACCCGCCTCATGTCCAGGACTCCGGCTCAGGCCCACAACAAGAAGCCGGTGGACCGCTCGCGCGCGGCCCGTCCGGCTTCATCAGCACCGTTTGCGGGCGTCAGCTTTTTGCGTTCTTTTCGAGAAACTTCGTGGCATCGCCGACGGTCAGAATCGTCTCCGCAGCGTCATCGGGAATTTCGCAACCGAACTCTTCTTCGAATGCCATCACCAGTTCGACGGTATCGAGACTGTCGGCGCCAAGGTCATCAATGAAGCTCGCGTTGTCGACCACCTTCTCGGGCTCGACACCGAGGTGTTCGACCACGATTTTCTTAACCCGCTCGCCAATCTCGCTCATCGTTCAACCTCGCGCCTGTTCAATTGAGCCCGTCCCCAAGACGATACGAGCCTCGTGATCTCGACATTCTGTTCGCAGTTGCACATTTTGTGGCGCCCGTCATCGCCGCCCAGGACCGGCGAGCGATAGCAAGCTCCGCACCGCCAATATACAGGGTTTCAACATCCTGCAATGGCGTTTCTTGCCCATCCGTTCTTGGTTCGGTTATCATACTTCCCCAGCCTTGACTACAAGCCTCGATCGGCCGGCGGGAGCAGCTTTGCCGCGCTGCAGGCCGTCAAATCCGCTCAAATCATGGCCATCCCGCCGTTGACGTGAATGGTCTGTCCGGTGACGTAGGCGGCTTCGTTCGAACTCAGATACACCGCCGCCGCGGCGACATCTTCCGGCGTTCCCAGCCGCGCCGCAGGAACCTTGGAGAGAATGGTTTCGCGCTGCTTGTCGTTGAGCGCGTCGGTCATCGGCGTCGCAATAAATCCCGGCGCGATGCAATTGGCCGTGACGTTGCGCTTGGCATATTCCATGCCCAGGCTCTTGATCATTCCGGTCAGTCCTGCCTTCGAGGCGGTGTAGTTGCCCTGCCCGGGATTGCCGGTGACGCCGACCACCGAGGTGATTGCGATGATGCGGCCGAAGCGCTTGCGCATCATCAGCTTGGTCGCGGCGCGGGCGAGCCGGAAGGTCGCCGTCAGGTTGACCCGGATCACCTCATCCCAATCCTCGTCGCGCAATTGCACGAATAAATTGTCCCGGGTGATGCCGGCATTGGCGACGAGGATATCGAGCTGGCCCATCGCGCGTTCGGCCGACGGCACCAGCGCTTCGACCTCGGCCGCGTCGGACAGGTTGCAGGGCAGAACATGGACGCGCCCGCCCAGCCTGGCGGCGAGCAAATCCAGCACTTCACGACGTGTCCCGGAGATGGCCACGGTGGCGCCTTGGCCATGCAAAGCCAGCGCAATGGCGCTGCCGATTCCGCCGGTTGCGCCGGTAACCAGGGCCGTCCTGCCTGTCAGATCGAACATCATCGTCCCCTTGCTCAAGCCGCCCGTGCCGACGCGAGCGCTTCTTTCGCTGGCGCGATGTCGCCGGGACCGCCAACCGAAACGCCAACGGCTCCCTCGGCGATGCGCTTGACCAGGCCGCTCAATACCTTGCCGGCGCCGATCTCGAAGAATCGAGTGACACCATGGCTCGCCATGTAGGCCACAAACTCGCGCCAGCGCACCGTCCCCGTAACCTGCTCGATCAAGCGTCGGCGGATCTCTTCCGGCTCGACGATCGGCGTCGCCAACACGTTCGCCACAAGTGGGACCGCGGGTGGCCTGATGCTGACGCCGGCAAGCGCTTCAGCCATCGCATCGGCGGCAGGCTGCATCAGCCGGCAATGGAACGGCGCCGACACCGGCAGCAGCATCGCGCGTTTGGCGCCTTTGGCCTTGGCAATGTCGAGGGCGCGTTCCACCGCCGCCTTGTCGCCGGAGACCACGACCTGGCCTCCGCCATTGTCGTTGGCGGCGGCGCAGACCTGTCCCTGGGCGGCCTCCTCGGCGACGGCGACGGCCGCCTCGTAGTCGAGACCCAGCAGCGCCGCCATGGCACCGACCCCTACCGGCACCGCCTTCTGCATGGCGAGGCCGCGAGTCCGCAGGAGCCGCGCCGTATCGCTGATGCTGAGACTGCCCGCCGCCGCCAGCGCCGAATACTCGCCGAGCGAATGCCCGGCGACGAAGGCGGCATCTCGTCCCACCGAAAAGCCAGCCTCGCCCTCCAGTACGCGCAGCGCAGCCAGCGAAACCGCCATCAGCGCCGGTTGGGCGTTTTCGGTGAGCTGAAGGGTCTCGGCGGGGCCCTCCCACATGATGTCGGTCAGTTTCTCCCCGAGCGCCGTGTTGACCTCGTCGAACACGGCATGGGCGGCCGGAAAGGCCTCGGCCATCGCCCTGCCCATGCCGACGGTCTGGGAGCCCTGCCCGGGAAACGTGAATGCTGCGCTCATGCTGGCCCCGCAATCGCCCCAAATCGAGCCGAGAGACACTGTGGAAGCCAGTCATGTCAAGCCGCCCGCGGGTTCCAGCCGGCAGAAGGCAGCGCAACCGTGCGCGCTTCCCCTTGCCATTGCGCCGGAATTCCGTATAAACCCGCGATCCGTGGATCCCGGCCGGGAGCTGAACGGACGGTCTCACCAATGTCACCCGTTCGGGCGTCGTTGATGTGGCAGGGCCAGTCGGTCCGTCGTCCCGTGCTTCCGCCTTCTGAGCATATCGAGTCCTTTCCAAAGGGTTCGAAGGGCTTGCCGCCGGGAGACGCGCCGACACAGGAAAGGACACCCATGCCGCTTTATGAGCATGTTTTTCTCGCGCGCCAGGATGCGAGCACCCAGCAGGTCGAGGAATTGACCACGCAGATGACCGGCATCGTCGAGCAGCTCGGCGGCAAGGTCACCAAGACGGAAAACTGGGGCGTACGCTCCCTCACCTATCGCATGAACAAGAATCGCAAGGCGCATTTCGTGCTCTTGAACATCGACGCGCCTTCGACCGCGATCGCGGAGATCGAGCGGCAGGAGCGGATCAGCGAAGACGTGCTCCGTTATCTGAGCGTTCGTGTCGACGAGCACGAGGAAGGCCCCTCGGCGATGATGCGCAAGGCCGATCGTGACCGCGATCGGGATGATCGCGGCGGATTCCGCGGCGATCGCGATGGCGGATTCAGGGGCGACCGTGAAGGTGGCGGCGGATTCCGCGGCGACCGCGGTCCTCGCCGGCCGCGCGAGGAAGCCGAACCGGCGGTGGAGGAGTAAGATCATGGCTGACGCTGGTGCACGCCGTCCCTTTTTCCGTCGCCGCAAGACCTGTCCGTTCACGGGCCCCAATGCGCCCAAGATCGACTACAAGGATTCCAAGCTCCTGATGCGTTACGTATCGGAGCGCGGCAAGATCGTGCCAAGCCGCATTACGGCGGTCTCCGCCAAGAAGCAGCGTGAGCTCGCGCGCGCCATCAAGCGCGCGCGTTTCCTCGGACTGCTGCCGTATGTGATCCGCTGATGTCGTCACCCCGCGGCGTCGCTGCGGGGACTTCTTCATAAGGCTCCGGAGCCATCCGGCTGCCGATGGTTGGGGTTTCCCAGGGAACCTCTAACCGCTCGAAAGGAGCGGGACAGCTGATGATCACGATCGTCCTGATTGCCTTGGCGGCCGGCAGCGCGTCGGCGCTGATGTTCGCCTCGATCATTTCAGGCGTGCTGATCTCGCTGCTTCTGTTCTATCTGGCACCGCTGCCGCTGATGGTAGCGGGCCTCGTCTGGGGGCCGCTCAGCGCCACGATCGGCGGCGTTGCTGCTGCCGGCAGCCTTGCTGCGATCTTCGGGCTCGCCTACGGCATTGCCTTTGCCATCATGATTGCATTGCCCGCCTGGTGGCTTGGACATCTCGTCTTGCTCGGGCGGCCCGTCAACGCGCGTTCCGATGCGGGCGACGCGACCCAAGCAGCCGCTGCGGCGCTGGAATGGTATCCGATCGGCCGCATCCTGTTGTGGATCGCCGGCTTTGCCATGCTGACCACCACGGCGATCCTGCTCACGCTCGGCTCCGATGCCGCCACGATCAACCACATCATCCGCAAGACCCTGCAATGGTTTCTTGGATTGCGCAGCGACGCGGCCCCCTCCGGCGACACCGAACAGGCGCTCGATGCATTGGTGATCGTCGCGCCGGCCGCAGGAGCCATCTTCACCATGATGACCCTGACGCTGAATCTCTGGCTCTCGGCTAAAATCGCCGCCACATCGGGCCGATTGCACCGCCCCTGGCCCGACATGAAAACCGCGGATCTGCCGCCCATGACGCTGGCCGCGCTGTCCCTGGCACTCGCCTTCTGCTTCCTCACGGGACTGCCAGCGATGCTGGCGCGGATCGTCGCGGCGACGCTGATCATGGCGTATGCCTTTATCGGCTTTGCCGCCCTGCACACCCTGACGCAGTCGCTCAAGCATCGCGCGTTGTGGCTCGGCTGTGCCTATGCGGTAGTGGTGATCTTCACCTGGCCGGTGCTCGCCATGGCGGCGCTCGGCCTGGCCGATGCGGTTTTCGGTCTTCGCCGCCGCTATCGTCAGGGAATCTCGCCGCCGCCTGCCCCATCCTGAATTCGCCCTTCGCTATGAACCGCTTACCGACAACTCAAAGGAGCACGAACATGGAAGTCATCTTGCTGGAACGCGTGGCCAAGCTCGGCCAGATGGGCGAGGTCGTCCGCGTCAAGGACGGATTTGCGCGCAATTTTCTCTTGAAGCGGGGCAAGGCCCTCCGCGCCACCGCCGAGAACCGCGCGAAGTTCGACGGTATGAAAACCGAACTCGAAGCGCGCAACCTCCAGGCCAAGGGCGAGGCCACCAAGGTCGCGGAAAAGATCGACGGCCGCAATGTCGTCGTGCTGCGCCAGGCCTCCGAGACCGGCCAACTGTTCGGATCGGTCAGCGTTCGCGACATCATTGCTTCGTTCGAGCATGAAGGCGTTACCATCAGCCGCAGCCAGATCATGCTCGACGCGCCGATCAAGAGCATCGGCAAGCACACCATTGCCATCGCCGTGCACCCGGAGGTCGAGGTTGGCGTGACCGTGACGGTGGCGCGCAGCGCCGATGAGGCCGAGCGCATCAATCGTGGCGAAGACATCAGCACCCGCCAGGAGGACCAGGACGCTGCCGCCGAGGCGCTCGCCGCCGCCGGCGAGTTCTTCGATCCCGAGGCGCAGCCCGACGACGTCGCGCGCGAGCCGGGCGCGGCTTCCGATCAATAGCTCAGAGCACCCCGGCAGCGCTCGAACGCCGGTCGTTCCGGGGGCTGCCCAGGCTGCACTTCACTTCGAGTTTCCGGGTGACGCATCCGGAGTGGATGGCGGCGGTGCCGGCGTAGCTGCCGGCGTGGGCTGGGACGAGGTAGATGGCGCCGCAGGCGTTGTCGACGTGTGCTCGGGTGCAGCGTTGGACGCGGCTGCCGGGCCACCTGGAGCCGGCGTGGACGCGGTCGGCGCAGGTTCGACCTTGGCGGCCTCCGCAGCGCCATCGCCGGGTGGCTTCTCTGCCGCCGCCGGCAACTGCTGCCTGCCTGCATCGGGGTTGGCGGCCTCCGGTTTGGCATCGGCGGGCTTGGCGGCCTCGTTGCCGGTCGCCGGCGCAACCGCGCCCATTCCGGGTTGTTCATCGGCAGCGGGCTTGCCCGGTTTGGCGGGCCGATGCCTCGCCTTGCGACCGTCGCGGCCATGCTGGTTGGCTTGCTGGGCCGGAGTCTGCAATTCCGCCGGCTTTGCGCCCTCGGATCCTTCGCCGGCCCGGTCCTGCCGCCTGGCGTTGCGGCCCCGACGTCGTGGCTCGGCCGGCCCGGAAAGCCGGTCGGCTTCGGTCCTCGCGCCCGGCGGTTCGGCCACCTCGCGCGGGGGACTCATTCGACGACCGCGCCGATCGACATACTCCGGTTCGCCGCCGGACCTTGCTTCCGGTCTCGCACCCGGCCGCGGCTGGCCACCGCCATAACGCGTATCGCTCGCCCCGTTGGAGATCAGATAGCCGCTGAGCAGCGAGGCCATGCCACTGCTGGTCGTATAGTGCTCACGGAGAAAACCCGGCAGCGACCCTGGAGGCACCGTCCTCAACAGCCCGCGGGGGCTCTTATGACAGGCGGCGCAGGTCCCGGCGAAGATCTGGGAAGGGCTCTTGCCGGCTTCCAGATTTTGCGCCTGTACGGACACCGTAACCGGACCGAAGCAGCCGATCAAAACCATCACCGTCGCTAGACTGAGCGCTCGGCCCAACATTCCCTGCTTCTCCAGATGTGGAACGACCTGCGTCCCTTGCGGTACCGATGGCGGTCACCTTTTAGCCGATTATGGCGCGAATGGAAGCGCACATGCAACGCAATGGCGTGAACATGACATTCTCGAATATCCGCTTTGTGGACAACGCAGTAGCGTTCAGACAGGGGTGGGAATATGATCCGAGTGAGGCGCGGGAACCATTCCGTCATGCGGACGCCTGCCCGCGGAGACAGGCGCCAAAGCCTGCCGGGATCGCTTATTGGTGATTTCGATGGATCGTTTGTTGCGTTACTTCCTCGACAACTTCATCCAGCGCGGCGCGATGACATTCACGACCGCAACCGGTGCCAAATTCACCTGTGGTGACGGTAGCGGCGAGCCGGTCGCGGCGCGCTTTCTGACCGCCGAGGCGGAACGCCAAATCCTGCTCAATCCGGAACTGGGGCTGGGCGAAGCCTATGTGGATGGCACATTCGTGGTCGAACGCGGCTCGATTGCCGACGCGCTCGCCATCCTGCTGGATCAGCCCGACATGGTGCCGCGTTGGGCCAGGCTGCAGTGGTGGCTGCGCTATCTGGTTCGACATTCCCAGCAATTCAATCCACGGCGGCGCGCCAGGAGCAACGTGGCGCGTCATTATGATCTGGACGGCAGACTCTATTCCCTCTTTCTCGATGCCGACCGGCAATACAGCTGCGGCTATTTCGAATCGCCCGAGGCCACCCTCGAGGAGGCACAGCTCGCCAAGAAGCGGCATGTTGCCGCCAAGCTTTTGGTCAGAACCGGCGACCGCGTGCTCGACATCGGCTCCGGTTGGGGTGGGCTCGGGCTGTATCTGGCGGAGACCGCCGGGGGCAGCGTCACCGGTGTCACGCTGTCGAGCGAGCAGCTGCAGGTTTCGAATGCGCGCGCCGCCGAGAGGAATCTGGCGAAATCCGCCAAGTTCGTGCTGGAGGATTATCGCGACATCAAGGGTCCGTTCGACCGTATCGTTTCAGTCGGGATGTTCGAACATGTCGGCGTCGATTTCTACGAGACGTTTTTCCGCCGTTGCGCCGAACTGCTCACCGACGACGGCGTCATGGTGCTGCATTCCATCGGCCGTTCGGAAGGTCCCAACTCCACCAATCCGTGGATCGCGAAGTACATCTTCCCGGGCGGATATATCCCTGCGCTGTCCGAGGTCCTCCCCGTGATCGAGCACACCGGGCTGTTGGTGTGCGACATCGAGATCCTGCGGCTGCATTATGCCGAAACCCTCAAGGCATGGCGCGAGCGCTTCATGGCGCATCGGCAGGAAGCGATTCAGCTTTACGACGAGCGCTTTGCCCGGATGTGGGAATTCTATCTGGCTGGTTCGGAAATGTCGTTCCGGAAGCAGAACCTGATGAATTTTCAGATCCAGATCGCCAGGCGTCAGGGCGTGGTGCCGATGACACGGGACTACATCGCGGGCGAGGAAGCCAGGCTGCGCCGCGTCGAACGCGGCAACGGGCCCCGATTGCAGATGGCAGGCGGGTAGTCGGATTCCCGGCGCCTAGTTGCGCCGGCTGAAACGCAGGGCACCCGCCACGCGAGGAGATGCCGGTTGCGCGAGCTGCGCGCGGAGCGCCGAGAGCAGCCGACCATCGCAGGGGGTGGCGCGAACATCGCGGCGGGAAACCGTCTCCATGGCGTCGATCAAGGTCGACAACCATGCCGCCTCGCCGTCCCCTGACCGCCATCGCATCAACTGGTTCATCGCCTGTCCTCGTGCCGCCCAGGGTCCGCAAATCACGCCTGACGAACTTGTGCCTCCCGCCTGTTCCGCGGGAGCATGTCGCGAATAAAACGCGCTGGATGTGATCTGGTTCACAGGGAACCGGGCTTGATCCGTCCTACACCTCTCAAATGGCCCGCAAACCGTTTTCAGCACCGTCCGACCAGCAGCGCGAGATCGGCACCGACTATGCCCTGATCGCCATCGGTGTCAGCGCCGCCTTGATCGCGCTGCTCTATCTCCTCCTCGTGTGAGACAACCGGTTCACCGCGGAACCAAGCTCCGTATTCCTGTGAGTATCGCGGTCCGGCAAAAGGTTCAGGCCCGCCGGAACTTCCGGCATCGGGTGACGCCGACCCGGCAGGCAATCCGTCAAGCCGCCATTGATCCCACAATCCAGATTCACAGACCGATTGTGTGAATCGGGCATAAGGCACGTTCCGGCTTTCGCTGCGGCGCGGGATGGCGCCTTATCGCGCCCCGTATCCGACAAAGTTTCCCGAACACTCGAGAACCATGGCCCCGCTTGATTCGAACGTCCTCAAACTAGCTGCGGACTCGACCGCCCCGGTCTATCGCAGTGCACCGCACAATATCGAGGCGGAGCAGAGTCTGCTGGGTGCGATTCTGGTCAACAACGACGCATTCTATCGAGTCTCGGACTTCCTGGAGCCAAAACACCTCTTCGAGCCGATTCACCAGACCATTTTCGAAACCGCCGGCAGCCTGATCCGAATGGGCAAGGTGGCGACCCCCGTCACGCTGAAGACCTTTGTGCCCGCCGAAACCGACATCGGCGGCATGACCGTCAGTCAGTACCTCGCCCGCCTTGCCGCGGAAGCCACCACCATCATCAATGCCCAGGACTACGGGCGCACCATCTACGAGCTCTCGCTGCGGCGCGACCTGATCCGGATCGGCGAGGACATGGTCAACGTTGCCTTCGACGCGCCGGTCGATTTTGCGCCGCGTTCGCAGATCGAGGATGCCGAGCGCAGGCTGTACGAGCTTGCCGAGTCCGGGCGTTATGACGGCGGGTTTCAGCGCTTCGCGCAGGCCCTCACGGTTGCCGTCGACATGGCGGCGAAGGCCTTTCAGCGCGACGGGAAGCTGTCGGGGATCGCGACCGGACTGCGCGATCTCGACATCAAGATGGGCGGCCTGCAGCCATCCGACCTGATCATCGTCGCCGGCCGCCCCGGCATGGGCAAGACCGCGCTCGCCACCAACATCGCCTACAATGTCGCCAAGGCGCATCGTGCCGAGGTCCAGGCCGACGGCACCATGAAGTCGGTCAATGGCGGCATCGTCGGGTTCTTCTCCTGCGAGATGTCGGCCGAACAGCTCGCCACGCGTATTCTCGCCGAGCAGACCAGCATCGCCTCGAGCACGATCCGCCGCGGTGGCATCACCGAGGCCGACTTCGAGAAGATCCGGGAATATTCCATCGAATTGCAGTCGCTGCCGCTCTACGTCGACGAAACCGGCGGCCTCTCGATCGCGCAACTTACGGCGCGCGCGCGCCGGCTGAAACGTCAAAAGGGTCTCGACCTGCTGGTGGTCGACTACATCCAGCTGTTGCAGGGATCGGGCAAGCGTGCTGACAACCGGGTCCAGGAAGTCACCGAGATCACCACCAGCCTGAAGGCGCTTGCCAAGGAACTGAACGTCCCCATCATCGCGTTGTCGCAGCTCTCGCGCCAGGTCGAAAGCCGCGACGACAAGCGCCCGCAATTATCCGACCTGCGCGAGTCCGGTTCGATCGAGCAGGATGCCGACGTGGTCATGTTCGTGTTCCGCGAGGAATATTACCTCGCCAACAAGGAGCCGCGCATCGGCACGCCGGAATATGAGAAGTGGCAGCTCGACATGTCGCTGGTGCACGGCAAGGCCGAAGTCATCATCGGCAAGCAACGCCACGGTCCTACCGGCACCGTCGAGCTGCAGTTCGAGGGCCAGTTCACCCGGTTCGGCGACCTCGCGAACGATGGGCACTTGCCGGCGCACACCTACTGAGGTCGCCCCGGCCGGTTGAACCGCCGGGAGCCTGCGCTTAAGGTGCGGCATGAACATCGCTTCGGACTCGAATTCGACTCCTCTCAAGCAAGGTTCGCCCGAAACGACTGAGGCGTCCGTGCCCTCGGGTGCGAGCGGTGTGCTCACGGTCGATCTCGACGCCATCGTGGCCAACTGGCGCAAGCTCGAGAAGACGGCCGTGCCGGCGGAATGCGCCGGGGTCATTAAGGCGAATGCCTATGGCTGCGGCATCGGGCCGGTTGCGCGCGCCCTGGCCGGAGCCGGCTGCAAGACTTTCTTTGTCGCCACGGTCGACGAAGCGAAGGCCGCGCGCGCCGCCCTGGGCTCGCAGGCGATCTATGTGCTCGACGGCTTTTTCCAGAACTCCGGCGACGCTTATGCGCAGAGTGACGCCAGGCCGGTGATCGGCGATCTCAACGAACTTGCCGAATGGGACGTGTTCTGCCGTCGCTCCGGCTGGGCCGGCAGCGCCGCCATTCACATCGACACTGGCATGAATCGGCTCGGCATGACACTGACCGAGGCCCAGGGCATCATTCCCAGAATCAATGCCGGCGATCACGGCATCACGCTGGTCATGAGCCATCTCGCCTGCGCCGAGAACCTCAATCATCCGCTCAATGCGCGCCAGCTCGCGACCTTTCGCGAGATCGCCAGCCTGTTCTCCGGGGTCCCGACATCGCTGTCGAACTCTTCGGGCGTCTATCTCGGGGCACCATTCCAGTTCGACATGGTGCGGCCGGGGGCGGCTCTTTACGGCGTCAATCCCACGCCCGAAGCGGACAATCCGATGCAGCCGGTGGTCGACCTGAAGGCCCGTGTCGTGCGGATCCGCAATGTCGAACGCGGCGAGAGCGTCGGCTATGGCGCGGTCTGGACCGCGCGGCGGCCGACCCGGCTCGCCATCGTCTCCGCCGGCTACGCCGATGGATATTTCCGGGCGGCGGGTGGCGGCGACGGCACCCGCAGCGCCGAAGTGGTGGTTGCAGGCAAGCGCTGCCCGGTCGCCGGCCGCATCTCGATGGACCTGATCGCCGTCGACGTCACCGACGTGCCGGCCAATGCCGTCCGGCGCGGCCATTTGGTGACATTGATCGGGGAAGGCATCACCGTCGACGAGCTGGCGCACCATTTCGGCACCATCGGCTACGAAGTCCTCACCAGCCTCGGGCCGCGTTACGCCCGGCTGTACAAGGGAGGCACATCGGAGGCCGCGGCCGAGCCCGCTGGTGCGCCGGCCTAGGACGGCCTATTTCTTCTGGGCGTCGACGACCTTGCGGCAGGCTTCGCTGATCTGGGCGCGCTGCTTGTTGAGGCAGGCGATGATACGACCACCGCCGGGCCTGGTGCCCTGGCAGTATTTCTCGAAATCCGCCTGGCAAGCGGTGCGCTCTTCGGCAGTCAGGGTCTGGGCGGAAGCGGTAGTGACGGACACCACCGCGAGCGCGAGCACGATGAAAGCAAGTTTGGACATGACACCTCCGGTTGGCCTTGAACGAGCGTCGCCACTCTGCACATGAAGATCGCAACGTTCAACATCAACAATGTCAATCGCCGCCTGCCCAATCTGCTGCAATGGCTGCGTTCGGCCAAGCCCGACATCGTCAGCCTGCAGGAGCTGAAATCGACCGACCAGGAATTTCCGGCGGCGGCTCTGGCCAAAGCCGGCTACGGCGCGGTCTGGCGCGGGCAACGGACCTGGAACGGGGTCGCAATCCTGGCGCGAAACGCCGAGCCGGTGCTGGTGCGAACCGCGCTTCCCGGCGATCGCACCGATCTGGAGGCGCGCTACATCGAGGCCGCGGTCAACGGCATCATCGTCACCAGTCTCTATCTGCCGAACGGCAACCCGCAGCCGGGACCGAAATTCGACTACAAGCTCGCCTGGTTCGGGCGGCTGCGGCGGCATGCGGCGAAATTCATCAAGCAGGATATTCCGGTGGTGCTGGCGGGCGATTACAATGTCGCCCCAACAGGTCTCGACATCTACCCGACGAAATCATGGGACCAGGACGCGCTGATCCAGCCGCGAAGCCGCGAGGCCTTCAGCACCCTCGTCGCCCAGGGCTGGACCGACGCCCTCCGCGAGCTGCATCCGGCCAAGCCGATGTTCACGTTCTGGGACTACAAGCGAAACCGCTGGCCGCGCGATGCCGGGCTTCGGCTCGATCATCTGCTGTTGAGCCCGGCGCTGGTCCCTCGCCTGCGGAAGGCCGGGGTCGACCGTGCGGTCCGCGCCGAGGATGGCGCCAGCGACCATGCGCCGGCATGGATCGTGCTGCGATGAGCGGGCCGTTGAGCACCACCCATGCGATGGGGGCCAACACTTGAGCTTCCTTTTCATTCTCGCGGTCGGCCTCGTTGCCGGCACCATCAGCGGGATCGTCGGCACCGGCTCGACCATCATGTTGATGCCGGTCCTGGTCTATCAATACGGGCCAAAGCAGGCGGTACCTATCATGGCGATCGCAGCGGTCATGTCGAACCTGTCGCGTATCCTCGCCTGGTGGCGCGAGGTCGACTGGCGGGCCTGTGCCGCCTATTCGATTGCGGGCATTCCGGCCGCCGCCCTTGGCGCCCGCACCCTGCTCGCCCTGCCCTCGCATGCCGTCGATGTCGCGATCGGCCTGTTCCTGATTGCGATGGTGCCGGTGCGGCACTGGCTCGCCCGGCACGACCTGAGCATCGGACTGTGGCACCTCGCGATCGGAGGCGCGGTGATCGGATATCTCACGGGCATCGTGGTTTCGACCGGCCCGCTGAGCGTGCCGTTGTTCCTGTTTTACGGTCTCAGCAAGGGTGCCTTCCTCGCCACCGAGGCGGCCAGCTCGCTGGGGCTCTATCTCAGCAAGTCTGCAACCTTTCAGCACTTTGGCGCGCTGTCGGCGGATGTCGCCCTGCAGGGCCTGATCGCCGGCTCATCGCTGATGGCGGGCGCCTTCATCGCCAAGCGTTTCGTGCTGCGGCTCGACGACCGCGTCTTCCGCCTGGTGATGGACGGTATCATGCTTGCGGCCGGAGTTTCCGTGTTATGGACGGCGGCGCATTCATCCTGATCCGGCTCACCCCCCTTGATGGCCAAGAACGTCCTCTCCTTTGTCTGCCAGAATTGCGGCACCGCCTATAATCGTTGGCAGGGCAAGTGCGATTCCTGCGGCGAGTGGAATACGCTGGTCGAGGAAGATACGACCGGCGCCAGCACCATGCCGGTCTCGATCCGATCCAGGCGCAAAGGCCGGCTCTTCAAGTTGGAGACCCTCACCGGCAAGAGCCACGATGCCCCTCGCCTGCCGTCGGGCATGGCGGAGCTCGATCGTGTCACCGGCGGTGGCTTTGTGAGAGGTTCGGTGCTGCTGGTCGGCGGCGATCCCGGCATCGGCAAATCGACGCTGTTGACCCAGGCCACCAGCCTGATGGCGCGCGCCGGCCACCGCGCGGTCTACATCTCAGGCGAAGAGGCGGTGGCGCAGGTACGGTTGCGCGCCGAGCGCCTCGGCCTTGCCGACGCACCCGTACAGCTTGCCGCCGAAACCTCGGTCGAGGATATCGTCTCGACGCTCTCCGACGGCAGCGTGCCCCGCCTGATCGTCATCGATTCGATCCAGACCATGTGGACCGATACGGTGGAATCCGCCCCCGGCACGGTGACCCAGGTGCGTGCCTCGGCCCAGGCGCTGATCCGGTTCGCCAAGAAGTCCGGCGCCGCAATCATCCTGGTTGGTCATGTGACCAAGGACGGCCAGATCGCCGGTCCCCGCGTGGTCGAGCACATGGTCGATGCCGTGCTGTCGTTCGAGGGCGAAGGGTCGCAGCAGTTTCGCATCCTGCGTGCGGTCAAGAACCGCTTTGGGCCGACCGACGAAATCGGCGTGTTCGAAATGACCGGGCTTGGCTTGCGCGAGGTTTCCAACCCCTCCGAACTATTCCTGTCCGAGCGCGATCTCGGCAGCCCGGGCACGGCGGTTTTTGCCGGGATCGAGGGCACCCGCCCGGTACTGGTCGAATTGCAGGCGCTGGTGGCGCCGACGTCGCTGGGGACGCCACGCCGCGCCGTGGTCGGATGGGATCCGAGCCGGCTGTCCATGGTGCTGGCGGTGCTCGAGGCGCATTGCGGCGTGAAATTGTCCGGCCACGATGTCTATCTGAACGTGGCGGGTGGCCTGCGAATCCAGGAACCGGCGGCGGATCTCGCGGCCGCCGCCGCGCTGGTATCATCCCTGGTTAACGCACCCTTGCCGACCGATGCGGTGTATTTCGGGGAGATTTCGCTGTCGGGCGCGGTGCGCCCGGTGGCGCAGACTTCGGCGCGGCTGAAGGAAGCCACCAAGCTCGGCTTCGGGCGCGCCGTTTTGCCGGAATCGGCGCGTGGCGAGGTCGGAGCCGAGGCAGGTCTTACCCTCCATACGGTTGGCGGGTTGACAACCCTGGTGGCGGATATCGCTGCCCGCGGCCATCCGGATGCGGACGAAACCGGAAAGCAGGCGGGAAAAAATGCCACACCTGCCCGATTCCGTCGCGACAACGGCTAAAGCGGCGTGACCTGGGCTCCCCCCGCCGCTATACAACCCGCGCGCGGCCGGGCCCACAAATCCACCCTTGCCGGATGCACGGGACGACCGTCATTTGAGGCGGCACCGAAACGCCGATTCGCGGTGTTAACCATACGAGCGGACCTGACCAGTCGATGCCGATAACGATACTCGATCTTGTCCTGCTCGCTGTGATGCTGATTTCCGGCCTGCTCGCGATGGTACGCGGGTTCATGCGGGAAATCCTGTCGATCGCCGCCTGGGGCGCCGCGGCATTGGTCACCCTCTATGCGTTCGGCAAGCTGCTGCCGACCGCCAAGACCTATTTCAACAACGATACGGTCGCGAGCGTGGTGGTCGTCGCCGGCGTGTTCATCGGTACCCTGATCGTGGTTTCCATCATCACGGTACGGATTTCCGATATGATCCTGGACTCCCGGATCGGGGCGCTCGACCGCACCCTGGGCTTCCTGTTCGGGCTGGCGCGCGGGCTGCTGATCGTGGTCGTCGCCTTCCTGTTCTTCAGCTGGCTGGTCCCCGACAAGCAGCGTCCCGACTGGGTTACCCAGGCCAAATCCCGGGTGGTGCTGCAGGGAACCGGGGACTGGCTGATGTCGCTCTTGCCGGACGACCCCGAGAACACCATCTTGAAGAGATTCAAGAAGAATAAACCGGAAGACGAACAGACTGACACCGACCCCGGGGCGCCGGGTGCTGGTGATGGCTACAGCAAGCCCGCCCGTGACAGCCTGAAAAAGCTGATCGAGAAGCCGGCGGGACATTGAGGCCAAAGAGAGGCGCGATGGACGAGATGCAGAGCCCTTCCGATGCGGCGGTACAACTCGATCTCGACCTGACCGACCAGGATTTGAACGGCGACACGTTGCGCGAGGAATGCGGCGTGTTCGGCATCTTCGGCCATCCCGAAGCCGCCGCCATTACCGCCCTCGGGTTGCACGCCTTGCAGCACCGCGGCCAGGAGGCCGCCGGGATCGTCTCGTTCGACGGCACCCGGTTTCATTCCGAGCGCCGGCTCGGCCTGGTCGGCGATACGTTCTCCCGCCGCGAAGTGATCGAGCGCCTGCCCGGCAATGCCGCCGTCGGCCATGTCCGCTATTCCACCACCGGCGCGACAATCCTGCGCAACGTCCAACCCTTGTTCGCCGAACTCAATGCCGGCGGTTTCGCCGTCGGCCATAACGGCAATCTGACCAACGGCCTGACGCTGCGGCGCGAACTGGTGCGCAATGGCGCCATGATGCAGTCCACGACCGACACCGAGGTCATCCTGCATCTCGTGGCGCAGTCGAGGCGCAACCGCTTCATCGATCGTTTCATCGAAGCGCTGCGCGCCATCGAGGGCGCCTATTCGCTGGTATCGCTGACCAACAAGAAGCTGATCGGAGCCCGCGACCCGCTCGGCATCCGTCCGCTGGTGCTCGGCGAGCTCGACGGCTGTCCGATCCTTGCCTCCGAAACCTGCGCACTGGATATCATCGGTGCGAAATACATCCGGGACATCGATCCGGGCGAGGTCATCGTGTTCGACGAGCGCGGGGCGCAAAGCCACAAGCCGTTCCCGCCAATGGCGCCGCGGCCCTGCATCTTCGAATACATCTATTTCTCGCGGCCGGATTCCATCGTCGGTGGTCGTTCGGTTTACGACGTACGCAAGGCGATGGGTGCCGAACTCGCCCGCGAAAGCCATATCGAGGCCGACGTCGTCGTGCCGGTGCCGGACTCCGGGGTGCCGGCCGCGATCGGCTATTCCCGGGAATCCGGCGTGCCGTTCGAACTCGGCATCATCCGCAATCACTATGTCGGCCGCACCTTCATTCAGCCGACCCAGAGCGTGCGCGAGCTCGGCGTGCGCATGAAGCATTCGGCCAACCGCGCGGCGATCGAGGGCAAGCGGATCGTGCTGATCGACGATTCGCTGGTACGCGGCACCACCTCGAAGAAGATCGTCAAGATGATGCGCGACGCCGGCGCCCGCGAGGTGCATTTCCGCATCGCTTCGCCGCCGATCACCCACCCGGACTATTATGGCATCGACACTCCCGACCGTGCCGGCCTGCTGGCGGCGACGCACAATCTCGAGGAGATGCGGGAGCTGATCGGCGCCAACTCGCTGGCCTTCCTGTCGGTCGACGGCATCTACCGCGCCATGGGCGAGCCTGGTCGCGATCCCGCCCATCCGAAATTCACCGACCACTGTTTCACCGGCGATTACCCGACCCCGCTGACCGACATGACCCAGGCCGAACCCCAGCCAAGGCAATTGTCGTTGCTGGCGGAGGCGAGCTAGCCCCATCCCGCCGCCTCGCGAACGAGAGGCCGCCGCGGTTCCCGCCATCGGCTGTTCGAGCGGCCCCGGGCAGCTCGCGAGTGGTCGCGTTCGCGACCATCCGAACAGAGGTTTGCCATGCCCCTGCCACTCGCCTCCCGCATTGCGCTCGTGACCGGCGCTTCGCGCGGCATCGGCTATGCCACCGCCCGCGCGCTGGCCAAAGCCGGCGCCCATGTCGTTGCGGTGGCACGGACCCAAGGCGGTCTCGAGGAGCTCGACGACGATATCCGGAAGGACGGCGGTAGCTCCGCCACCCTGGTGCCGCTCAACCTCAACGATTTCGAGGGGATCGCCCGGCTCGGCGCCGCGCTGCACGAGCGCCATGGCAAGCTCGACATCCTGGTCGGCAATGCCGGCGTTGCCGGTCCGTCGTCGCCGCTCGGCCATATCGAGCTCAAGTCGTGGACCGATGTGATGGCGATCAACGTCACCGCGAACTTCCAGCTGGTCCGCTGCATGGAGCCGCTGCTGCAACAGTCCGACGCCGGCCGCGCCGTGTTCGTCACCTCGGGCGCCGCCAGCAACGCGACGGCCTATCTCGGCCCCTACGCGGCGTCGAAGGCCGCCCTGGAGGCGCTGGTGCGGGTGTGGGCCAACGAAACGGCATCGACCCCGATCCGCGTCAACCTTTTCAGCCCCGGTCCGATCCGCACCCGGATGCGGGCCAGCGTATTTCCCGGCGAGGATCCGATGACCCTGGACACGCCGGAGCAGGCCGCGGAATTCATCGCGGCGATGTGCGCGCCGACCTGGACCGAGACCGGCAAGCTGTATGATTATGTGAGCCGCACGCTGATGAGCTTTCGCGCACCGGCCTGATCGCCAGTTCGTGGGCGCAGGAGAACTCCCGCGGACGGCTACGCGGCCAGGTCGCCGGCCGTCACGCGCGCCGCGATCAGCACGGCCAGTGCCAGCAGCGCCGACGCCAGCAGGAACGGCGCACCGGGCAGCTGCAGGGGCGCTTGCGCGCCGATGAAATATGCAAATGTCAGCGTGAAGAGCGACGGTCCCAGCAGCTGCGACAGGCTCTGCACGCTGGTGTTGGCGCCCTGCAACTGGCCCTGCTGCACGGGGGTCACCAACCGCGTCATCAGCGCCTGGATCGCCGCGCCGGCGACGCCCCACAAGGCCATCACGGGAATGCCGAGCCAGAACAGCCGGCCGCTCGGCGCGACGCCGAAGATCAGGAAACCCAGGACGCCGCAGCTGAGCCCGAGCAACAACGCCCGGCGCTCGCCGAAATGCCGTACGATCGGCCCGATGGCCAATCCCTGCACGGCCACCGCGCAGATTCCCACCATCGCAAGCGTGAGGCCGACGGTCGCCTCGCTCCAGCCATAGCGATAGGTCGCATAGAGCACGAACGTGCTCGGCAGCACCACATGGGACAATTGCGCAAAGAAATTCACCACCGATAACCCCGCGAGCACACGGTGCGAACGCAGCAGGTGAAGCGCGCCCAGCGGGTTGGCGTTCTTCCAGCGGAACGGCGCGCGGCGATCGCGTGGCAGCGACTCCGGCAGAATCAAGAGGCCATAGATCGCATTGGCGAAGCTCAGGCCGGCGGCAGCCCAGAATGGCAGTCTCGGCTCGATGCCGCCGAGCAGGCCGCCAATCGCCGGCCCCAGGATGAAGCCGGCACCGAATGCGGCGCCGACCTTGCCGAACACCGCCGCCCGCCGTTCCGAGGGCGTGATATCGGCAATGTAGGCAAAGGCCGTCGACACGCTGGCGGAGGTGATGCCCGAAATGACCCTGCCGACGAACAGCCAGATCAGCGACGGGGCGAGCGCCATCAGAACATAGTCGAACGCGAGCCCGAAATTCGACAACAGCACCACCGGACGCCGGCCGAACCGGTCCGACAGACCGCCGAGAATCGGGGAGAAGAAGAATTGCATCAGCGCCCAGGCGGTGCCGAACAGGCCGAAGATGCGCGCCGCATTGGCGGTATCGTTGCCGACGAAACTCTCGACCAGTTTGGGCAGGATCGGCATGATCAGGCCGAGCGCGAACATGTCGAGCAGGATGGTGACGAAGATGAAGGCCACCGCGCCACGGCGCATGGCGGTCACCTCGACGGGATTTTCGGGAACGGCTGCTCCGCTCACGACGGCCGTTTGCGCTTGTGGGCGAACGGATTGGCCTTCTCACGCAGCGTGATACGCATCGGCGTCCCCGGAAGCTCGAAGAACTCGCGCAGGGAATTAACGAGATAGCGCAGGTAGGACTGCGGCACGGCGTCGATCCGCGAACAGAACAGCACGAAGGTAGGTGGCCGGCCCTTGGCCTGGGTGATGTAGTTCAGTTTGAGCCGCCGGCCCGAGACTGCCGGCGGCGGGTTGGCCGCGACCGCCTGCTCGAACCAGCGATTGAGCGATGCGGTCGGCACCCGCCGGTTCCAGGTGGCGTAGGCCTGCTCGATCGCGCCCATCAGGCGATCGATGCCCTCGCCCATCAGGCCCGATACCGCAACGATGGGAACGCCCTTGACCTGCGGCAGCAGGTGATCGGCGTCAATGCGCAGCGCCGCGATCAGGCTGGGCTGGCGCTCCATCAAATCCCATTTGTTGGCGGCAATCACCAGCGCCCGCCCCTCGCGCTCGATCAGGTCCGCGATACGCAGATCCTGCTCCTCGAACTTGTTCTGCGCGTCCATGGTCAGCACCACGACCTCGGCAAAGCGGATCGCGCGCAGCGCGTCCGCGACCGACAGCTTTTCGAGCTTCTGCTCGATCCGCGACCGCCGCCGCAGTCCCGCGGTATCGAACACGCGAAAGCGCCTTCCTTGCCAGCTGACCTCGACCGAAATCGAGTCGCGGGTCGTGCCGGCTTCCGCACTGGTCAGCAGGCGCTCCTCGCCCAGCAGGTGATTGATGAGCGTCGACTTGCCGGCATTGGGGCGGCCGACGATGGCCACGCGGATCGGTCGTTGCGACGGGTCTTCATCCGCATCGATGTCGTCCTCGACGACCTGCTCGGCCGGCTCCGGCATCAGGGTGCGCAGTACATCGTAGAGGTCGCTCAGTCCCTCGCCATGTTCGGCCGAAATCTGGATCGGCTCGCCGAGCCCGAGCGCGTAGGTTTCCATCGCGCCGGCATCGCCAGAGCTGCCTTCGCTCTTGTTGGCGACCAGCACCACCGGCTTGTCGGCGCGGCGCGCGACATCGGCGAAGGCGCGATCACTGGGCGTGAGGCCGGCGCGCGCATCGACCACGAACATCAGGGCGTCGGCCAGATCGATTGCGGCCTCGGTCTGCTCCTGAATCCGCGCCGTCAGCGAGCCCTTGGCGCCTTCATCGAGCCCGGCAGTATCGATCACGGTGAATTCGAGGTCGCCAAGACGCGCCTCGCCTTCACGGCGGTCGCGTGTCACGCCGGGCTCGTCATCGACCAGCGCCAGTTTCTGCCCAACCAGTCGGTTGAACAGCGTTGATTTTCCGACATTTGGCCGCCCGATGATGGCGATGGTGAAGGACATGGCCGATCCCTGCGCCGATTGGCAACCGCATGTCAATGCAGCCCTAGCGCGAGAAACTGCCGCCCGGCAGCGGCGCCGGGAATGACTGACCGGATTGCTGCGCGGACTGAGCCGATTGGGGTTGGGCTGGCGCAGCCGGTTGAGCACCCTGCTGATCCGGTGGCGGAGCAGTCGTGCGCCGACGGGCCGTTTTCTTCGGCTTGGGCGCGGCCGGCACGGCAGCGGGTTCACCCTCTTCGTCCGGCGCCGCAGCCGCATCCGGTGTCGCGGCCGCCGGTGCCATGCTCGCCGCCGCTGGCCGCTTGCCCTTGGAGGTGGACTTGGACTTGGATTTTTTGGTCTTCAACTCTTCCGGCGGCAGCGCTGCTGCCGGGGCCGCATCGGCGTTCTGCTGCTGGTCGACAGCGGCGCCCTTGTACAGATCCTTCGGTACGCCTTGCTCGAGGCCGGGCACGCCGCCTGGGAAGACCTCTTTGCGCTCGCCTGGCAGCTTCTTCTTGGTATCCATGAAATCGAGCAAGTCGCTCGGATCCAAGCTGCCGAGGCCGCTGGAGCAGCCGCCAAGGACGACCGACAGGGTGACAAGAACAGCGGCAGCGATCAGGCGTTGCGACAGGCGCATGGTCAGTCTCTCACTTAACCGGTTGGAGCCGTCAGCTTTTCGCACCTGGCGGCAGCAGGGCCTGCAGCGCTTCGGCGCGTGAGCGCAGGCCGGCCGGCGTCTCGGCATCGTTGGCGATCAAGTCGAGCCATTTGCGCGCCGCGGCCGAATCATTGGCATGCCAGGCCGAGAGCGCCAGCAGTTCGCGGGCGCTGTGGCGAAAGGTCGCCTGCGGCGTGGTGGAAGCCTCAAGCCGCTGAACCATGGCGGGATAGGTCGCAGTGTCCACCAACAGGCCGGCAGCCCGGATTCGCGCGAGTTCCTGCTCCAGCGCGCCAATGCTGCGATCTGTCGAGATGTCGTCATAGAGCTTCACCGCCCCCTGCGGGTCGTGGGCGGCAACTTCGGCTGCAGCGCGTAACCGCGCCAGCATGCGATAGCCCGCGGGCGCGGTGGTAGCGAGGTTGTTGAAGGCCGCCTCGGCGTCCGCCGTCTTGTTCTGTTCGGCGAGCTCGACCGCCTTGTCGAAGGCCGCTCCCGCCTCCGCCGCCTTCTTGGCCTCCAGGTATTGATAGCCGCGCCAGCCGCCGACCGCGGCGACCACCAGCAACGCCGCGGCGACGATGTAGATCGAATATCGATCCCACAGCTTCTTGAGCTGTTCGCGACGTACATCCTCATCAACTTCGTCAAATAATTCAGACACTTACAGCTATCCTAGCCCGATGCGCAATGGCTCCGCCGAATCCGACCCATCACCGATCCACGCGCCGGCCGCGTTACCCTAGCGATATGGCGGCGGCAAGGCAAAAACGGTGGCTCTGCCGGGGGTGCCACGGCTATCGCGCGGCCGCCCACGCATCTCGCAGCTGCTTCTTCAGAACCTTGCCATTGGCGTTGCGTGGCAATGGTGCGTCGGTCAAGGCCATCGTCTCCGGCACCTTGTAGTCGGAAAGCCGCTCGGCGCACCAGGCACGGAGGACCTCGCCGGTAGCGTCGCCGCGGGTGACGATCACGGCATGGACCCGTTCGCCCAGCACCGGGCAAGGCCTGGCGATGACCGCGCTTTCGACCACCCCGGGATGGCCCGCAAGCACCAATTCGACTTCGGCCGAGTAGATCTTCAACCCGCCGCGGTTGATCATGTCCTTCTGGCGGTCGAACACCCGCACGAAGTTCTGGGCATCGATCGAGCCCAGATCGCCGGAGTGCCAGTAGCCGGCCGTGAAGCTCTCGGACGTCGCCTTCGGATTGTTCCAGTAGCCGCTGATCACCGAACCACCATGGATCCAGATCTCCCCGATCTCGCCGCGCGGCAGCTCGCGACCCTCGGCATCCACCACGATGATGTGCGCACCCGGACAGGGCAGACCGACACTGTCGACATGCGCTGCGGTCAGTTCCGGCGGCATGACCGTCGAGGGAGAACTGGTCTCGGTCGAACCGTAGGCGTTGATCAGTTTGAGGTTGGGAACTTTGCGTGCCAATTGCTCGATGGTGGCAATCGGCATCGGCGCGCCGCCGAAGCCGCCGATTCGCCAGGCGCTCAGATCATGGCGATCGAGATCCGCCTGCAGCAGGCAGAGATTGTACATCGCCGGCACCATCACGGTCTGCGTAATGCGTTCGCGCGCGGCGATCGCCAGATATTCCGCCGCCTTGAATTCGGCGACGATGATCAGCGCGCCTGCGCAACGGGCCATGCTCATGATGTTGGCGACGACGCCGGTGACATGGGCCAGCGGCACCGCCGCGATCGAGCGGTCGGCAGCGGTCAGCGCCATGCAGGTTTCGAAGATCATCGCCGAATGGATGATGTTGCAATGGGCGAGCATCGCTCCCTTGGGTCGTCCCGTCGTGCCGGAAGTGTAGAGGATCATCGCGGCATCCTGCTCGGCGACAGCCGCGTGATCCTGCACCGGCGCATGGTCGGCAAGCGCAGGAAACGCCGAAGCGGCGCCGTCATCGACGGCCAGCCGCCATTTCAGGCCGGGTACGTCGGCCTCGTCCGGCAGACGACCGGCAAGTGCCGCCTCATGGATCAATAGCGCTGCGCCGCAATCATTGAGGACATGCGCGATCTCGGGTTTCTGCTGCCGGGTGCCGAGCAGCACCGTCACCGCGCCGAGATTGGCGGCGGCGAACATCACCAGCACGAACTCGATGCGATTGCCGAGCAGCAGCGCCACCCGGTCGCCGGCGCGGATGCCGATCTCGCGCAAGCCTGCCGCCACGCTCGCCGATTGCAGCATGACGTCGCGCCAGTTCATCCGCCGCTCGCCGCAGACCAGCGCCTCGCCGTCCGGGTTTCGCGCCGCCGCCTCCAATACCATCGCCCAGATGTTGGCGGGCCGCTGGTCAAACGCCGGCACGAGGCGATCACCGAAGCGCGGCTCAAGCCGCATTGTCGGGATGGCGGCGTAATCTTTCCAGTCCATGCTCGTGTCTCGGCTCTGCGCGTCAGCCTCTGGTTTTCAGGACGTCCGGCCGGCACGGCCGATGCGGAGCGGCATTGTCATGTCCCGAACACGGGAACACCGATCACGACGGGATGAAACACCAGGCCGAGTGCGAGATAGGCGACGATGCCGACGGCGACCGCGATCAGGTCGTTGCCGACGCCACCGACGGGGATCGGCGGCGCGCCGGGGTCGGAGCGACGCTTCAACGAGATTCGATCGAAGACCGCCCAGGCGAGGAATGAGCCGAACAGGATGATCGAGCCGAGATCGCCATTGGCGAGCAGGTGCGCAGCCGCCCAAAGTTTAACGCCGGCCAGCATCGGGTGCTTCAGCTTGGTGTAGATGCGGCCACGGATATAGGACGCGACCACCAGGATGACCGCCGGCAGCATCAGCGCCTCGGTAATGTGCTTGAACGCCGTCGGCGGAGTCCAGATCTGCAGCATCCCCGCGGCGCGGTAATGCGCAAAACCCCAGATAGTCAACCCGAGACCGACCAGCGACAGCAGCGAATAGCCGATCTTGTAGCCGCCCTCGCCCATCGTGCCGACCAGGCGCGCGCGTAGATCGCGCCGGGTGGTGAGAACGTGGACGCCAAGGAACAGCAGCAGTCCCAGGATCATCACCGCCAATCCCACGATGTCCTCCGCCGGTTCGAATTCCCTGAACTCTCGCGTATCACCTTAAGGCCACTATCCGCAATGAGCCAGTCGGCCCGACCGTGCCCCGACATTCAGCTTCCATTTACCGGGTTGGATCAGATTTGGAAGCCCAGGCACTGGAAGGCGATGCCATGTTCAAGGAAGGCACCCCGATATCTTACGACGCCCCCGCCGACCTCAAGAAATGGCCGTCTCTCAACGGCCATCGACTCAACGGCAGCCGTCAGCCTTATCTCGTGTTCAACGGCACGCTTGCACAATGCATCCGCGAGCTGCTGGGCAAACCGACCAGGCAGATCTCGTTGTACGACATCGTGACCGGGCCGCAGCCGGTGTTTGATCGACCGGTCCTGTCACCCGGCGATGCCGCGGAAATCGCGATGCGCAAGGACTTTCCCAAGGACTGAAAAGGCGGTTCGCTTCGTTCGATAGAGCGAAGCCTAGAAGGTCTTTTCGGCGGCGGAGAGAATGCTGTCATTGGGCTGCTTGTTGCAGTAGTCCGACAGCGCCTTGGTCTTCTCGGTAAACTGCACCGGATCCAGCACCGGCGAATTTTTCTGATGTCCGAAATAGCCGCTCAACCAGAACAGGAACGGCCCCCGGTCGTTGGCGATGGTCTTGTTCCAGAATTCCTCGCAGGTCATTTTGGAGAAGTCGACCGGGGGCAGTTTCCGATCCGGCACGGCGTTCGCCGCGTGGAGCGAACCAGCCAGCATGACCAGCCCCAGTGCAGTGAGCAGTTTCATAGACATTTCCTTCTGAGCCGTTGAGGGTTTCCCCCGCCCCTCGGGGAGCGGGCACAACTTACCCATGCGGCGGCTTTTTGCCAGTGCTTTCGGGCGCTGAACGATGTTTCCGGATTGGGACGCCCCCACGATTGGCTCGCAGAAAGGTCGGCTGAACATCGGTTCATGAGCGTGGACAAATGGTCATTTCACGGCGTGTTGAATGCCGGCCGACGGCTCCTATGTCCTGCGCAACAGGAGGACGCCATGAAGCAGTCGCAGCACTTTCTGGAGAATGCGGAGAATTGCGCCCAGTTGGCCGAACGTGCCACCGATCAGCCGACGCACCTTCGCTTCAAGCGCATGGAAGCGGCGTGGCGGGCGCTGGCGGAAGAACAGGATTGGCTCGACGGCGAGATCGCTCCGGATATGGGAAAACAGCTTGGCTAGCGGCGTCGGCGGTCAGTTCGCCGGCCTGCCCAGCGCCCGATTGTCGACATAGCGGATCGCGATCGGGCGACCGGCCAGTGCCCCAGCCAGCCCGCCGGTCAGTTTGAGCGGTACGCAGGCCTCGAGCGAGGCGTTGATCGCTTTCAGATAGTTGCCGCGGATTTCCGGGGAAACCCCCGCCGAGGCGTAAGTCATGCGTGGCGCGCCGATGATCTCGCCGGACCGCTTGAAGCTGAACCGGACTGACATCTGCATGCCCTCATGCGCCGCCTCTGCCGCCGGCGGCGACCAGCAGGAGCGCAACTCGGCGAACAGGTCGCCGATCGTATCGAGATCGTGGTCGGGCCGGAGATATTTAGCGGCATCGTGTTCCGACGGGACGGTTTGGATCGTCAGCTGCAAATTCTCGCCATAGGGGAAATCGATCTCGGGGATGCAGGGTCCGTGGTTGAACACGCTGCAGAACAAAGGTGTACAGGGCCGGCCGTCGAGGACACTGCACGGCGCATGCGAAAACGGCGTGGCGTCGATCTGGTGTCGACGCCGGGCCTCCGCCGTCCCGGCCACGAAGATCGCGAGAGCGACGGCTAGGATCGAAAGAGCTCGTCCGGCCATGACCTGACCTTGTTTGTCTGTCGTCTGAACTACGCGCGGCGATAGCCGTCATGTGCCACGCCGCTTCATCGCCGCGGGCTGCGCGGCGCGCCTCAAGCCTTTTTCTTCACATCCTTGATGCTGGAAAAAGCGATGCCCTCGGCGCGCTCTTTGGTATAGCCGAGATAGAATTCGTTCCTGGCCAGGAATACCGGATCGCCATCGACGTCGTCGGCAATGCCGGAGCCGTTGGCGGCGATGAACGCCTCGAGTTTCCTGCCGTCATCCGCCGATATCCAGCGCGCCAGCTGGAATTCGCTGACCTCGAATTCCACCGGCAAGGCGTATTCCGCATCCAGCCGGGCTTTCAGCACATCGAGCTGCAACGGGCCGACCACGCCCACCAAAGCCGGTGCCCCGTCGCGCGGGCGGAATACCTGGACAACGCCCTCCTCCGACATCTGCTGCAGCGCCTCCTTGAGCTTCTTCGCCTTCATCGCATCGGTCAGCCGCACCCGTCGCACGATCTCTGGGGCAAAGCTCGGCACACCGACGAAGGTGATCTCCTCTCCTTCCGTCAGCGTGTCGCCGATCCGCAGCGTGCCGTGATTGGGGATGCCGACGACATCACCGGCAAAGGCCTCGTCCGCCAGCGCGCGATCCTGGGCGAAGAAGAATTGCGGGCTGGAGAGGCTCATGTTCTTGCCGGTGCGCACCAGCTTCGCCTTCATGCCGCGTATCAGCCTGCCGGAACACAGCCGCGCGAAGGCGATGCGGTCGCGATGGTTGGGATCCATGTTGGCCTGGATCTTGAATACGAAGGCACTCATCCGCGACTCGGCAGCCTCGACCTTGCGCACATTGCTTTCCTGGGCGCGCGGCGGCGGCGCGAAACGACCAAGTCCTTCCAGGAGATCGCCGACGCCGAAATTGCGCAGGGCGCTGCCGAAATAGACCGGCGTGAGGTGCCCTTCGCGAAAGGCCTCGAGATCGAACGGCTTGCAAGCCTCGGACACCAGGGCCAGTTCTTCCTTGATGGCGCCGACGTCGAGGTTGCCGTTGTGCCCGGCGAGCTCGGCGATGTCGATCTGCTGCGCAGCGCCGGTCTTGGCGCCGCCGCCCTCGAGCAGGCGAACGCCGCCATTGGAGACATCGTAGGTGCCCAGGAAATCGCGACCACGGCCGACCGGCCAGGTCATCGGCGTCGTGTCGAGCGCCAGGGTCTTTTCGATTTCATCGAGCAGCTCGAAAGTGTCCCGGCTCTCGCGGTCCATCTTGTTGATGAAGGTGATGATCGGAATGTCCCGGAGACGGCAGACCTCGAACAGCTTCCGCGTGCGCGCCTCGATGCCCTTGGCGGCATCGATCACCATGACGGCGGAATCGACCGCGGTCAGGGTGCGATAGGTGTCTTCCGAAAAGTCCTCATGGCCAGGCGTGTCCAGCAGGTTGAACACGAGGCCCTCGAACTCGAACGTCATCACCGACGTGACGACCGAAATGCCGCGCTCGCGCTCGATTTTCATCCAGTCCGAACGGGTGTTGCGACGCTCACCCTTGGCCTTGACCTGGCCGGCGAGATTGATGGCACCACCGAACAGCAGCAATTTCTCCGTCAGCGTGGTCTTGCCGGCGTCCGGGTGCGAGATGATGGCAAATGTGCGCCGACGCTCGACCTCGGCAGCGAGCGGCGAACGCGACGGGGAATTGGCTGAAAGTGCAAGTTCTGACATCACCGAGCCTGTGGCAGGGAAAACCGGCTGAATCAAGTGGATCAGCCCAAACCCCATATAGGGAACCGGATGGCCTGCTCCAATCGCCCGCAAGGCTCAGCGCAGCGCCGCCACCGCCCAATAGGCCAGCGCGGCAACCCCCGCCGCGGCCGGGATGGTGATGATCCAGGCGTAGACAATCGAACTCGCCACGTTCCAGCGCACCGCCGAGAGCCGCCGCGCCGAGCCGACGCCGACGATGGCGCCGGTAATGGTATGGGTGGTCGAAACCGGAACGCCGAGGAAGGTGGCCATGAACAGCGTCGCGGCGCCGCCGGTTTCGGCGCAAAATCCCTGCATCGGCGTCAGCTTGGTGATCCGCAGCCCCATGGTGCGCACGATCCGCCAGCCGCCCATCAACGTCCCCAGCGCCATCGATGCCTGGCACGCCAGCACTACCCAGAACGGCACCGAGAAATGCTCGCCGAGATAGCCCTGCGAGTAGAGCAACACCGCGATGATGCCCATGGTTTTCTGGGCGTCGTTGCCGCCATGCCCGAGCGAATACAGCGAGGCCGAGGCGAATTGCAGGATGCGGAACGCGCGATCGACTGCAAATGGGGTCGAGCGCACCGATGCCCATGACACGATCGCGACCAGGACCAGCGCCAGCAGAAATCCGACCAGCGGCGACAACACGATGGCGAGCAGCGTTTTCGACAGCCCGCTCCAGACCGCCGCCGAGATACCCCCCTTCGCCAGCCCGCCGCCCAGCAGTCCGCCGATCAGCGCGTGCGAACTGCTCGAGGGAATGCCGAGCCCCCAGGTGATCAGGTTCCAGACGATCGCACCGACCAGCGCCGCGAAGATCACCTGGGCATTGATCACGCTCGGCTCGATGATGCCGACGCCGATGGTGTGGGCGACATTGAGGCCGAACACGGCGAAGGCCACGAAGTTGAAGAATGCCGCCCACAAGACCGCGTATTGCGGCCGCAGCACCCGGGTCGACACGATCGTGGCGATGGAATTGGCGGCGTCGTGCAACCCGTTGAGGAAATCGAACAGCAGCGCGACTGCAATCAAGCCGACCAGAATCGGAAGACCAAGCGTGGCATCCACTGCGCGGCCCTGCCCTATACCTGTTCGATCACGATGCTGTTGATCTCGTTGGCTACGTCGTCGAAGCGGTCGGCGACCTTCTCCAGATGGTCATAAATCTCCGCGCCGACGATGAAATCCATCGTATTGGCATTGCGATGCTTGAGGAAAAGCTCCTTCAGCCCGATGTCGTGGAGATCGTCGACCCGGCCTTCCAGCTTGGTCAATTCCTCGGTGATCGCCGTCAGCATCGCCACGTTGTCGCCAATCGACTGCAGGAGCGGCAGCGCGCGGCCGACCAGATTGGCGCATTCGACCAGCAGCGTCCCGATTTCCCGCATCGGCGGCTCGAAGGTGCGAACCTCGAACAGCACCACCGCCTTGGCCGTCTGCTGCATCTGATCGATGGCGTCGTCCATCGAGGTGATCAGGTTCTTGATGTCGACGCGGTCGAACGGGGTGATGAAGGTGCGGCGGACCGCGGTGAGCACCTCGCGGGTGATATTGTCGGCGTCGTTCTCGAACTGGTTGACGCGCTGGCAGAATACCGGGGTCTCGTCGCCTCCGCGCAGCATGTCCTGCAGCGCCAGCGCGCCCTGCACGACGGTCTGGGAATGCCGGGCAAACAGGTCGAAAAACCGCTCCTCTCTGGGCAGAAAGGCACGAAACCAGCGCAGCATCTCAAGGGTCCATGGTTGCGGAAGCGGCCGGCGGAGAGCGGGCCTTCACACGAGTGTCATAAACCATTTCGATCGGCAAGCGCGCGGTCAGCGGCCCGGGAACCCGGTCATCCACCGCTTTGTCACGCCGGAGACGGCGAAAGCCGCCGCTGCTAGAGCGAACGCTTGAAGAAATGCGCGATTTCGCCGATGACGCCGCGCCGGAACGCCAGCACGCAGACCACGAAGATCACGCCCTGGATGACCGTCACCCACTGCCCGAATCCCGCGAGATATTGTTGCATGGCGATAATGACGAAGGCGCCGACCACAGGACCGAAGATGGTTCCGAGGCCGCCCACCAGCGTCATCAGCACGATCTCGCCGGACATGGTCCAGTGCACGTCCGTCAGAGAGGCATTCTGTGCCACGAATACTTTCAGCGCACCCGCGAGTCCGCCCAATGTCCCGGACAGGATGAAGGCAAGCAGCTTGTAGTGATCGGTCTTGTAGCCAAGGGAAATGGCGCGCTGCTCGTTTTCCCGGATCGATTTCAGCACCTCGCCGAATGGCGAATTGATGGTGCGAAAGATCAGCAGGAAGCCCAGCAGGAAACCGGCCGTGATGACGTAGTACAGCACCGTGGGATTGGCGAGATTGAACACCCCGAACAGGTAGCCTTGCGGAATGCCCTGGATGCCGTCCTCGCCGTGAGTGAACGGAGTCTGCAGATAGATGAAGTAGAGCAATTGCGACAAGGCCAGCGTAATCATGGCGAAATAGATGCCCTGGCGGCGGATCGCGATCAATCCGGTGATGACCGCAAGTCCGGCGGCGCCGGCCGTGCCGGCTAGGATGCCGAGTTCGGGCGTGACACCCCAGACCTTCAAGGCATGTGCCGAAACGTAGCCGGCCGTGCCGAGAAACATCGCATGGCCGAACGACAGCAATCCGCCATAGCCGATCAGGAGGTTGAAGGCGCAGGCCAATAGCGCAAAGCAGAGCGCCTGCATGACAAAGAACGGATAGATGTTGGTGAATGGTACGACCAGCAGCAGCACCGTCATGATGCCGAACGCGATCATCTCGTCGCGAATGGCGTGAGGTGCCGCAGCCAGGGTGTCGTCCGTCAATGTCGTCATGTCAGTTCGCCCGTCCGGTCAGTCCCGAAGGCTTCACCAGCAGCACCAGCACCATCAGCACAAATACCACGGTATTGGAGGCTTCAGGATAGAAATATTTGGTCATTCCCTCGATCACGCCAAGCGCAAAGCCGGTGATGATCGATCCCATGATGGAGCCCATGCCACCGATCACCACCACGGCAAACACCACGATGATGAGGTCGGCACCCATCAGGGGCCGCACCTGGTTGATCGGCGCCGACAACACGCCGGCCAGTGCGGCAAGGCCGACACCAAGTCCGTATGTCAAGGTGATCATTCGTGGCACATTGATGCCGAAGGCGCGGACCAGCGTCGGATTCTCGGTTGCGGCCCGCAGATTGGCGCCAAGCCGGGTCCGCTCGATCAGAAACCAGGTGAGCAGGCAAACCACCAGCGAGAACACCACCACCCAGCCCCGATAGATCGGAAGGTACATGAAGCCCAGGTTCATGCCGCCCTTGAGCTCGTCGGGGATCGAATAGGGCAGCCCCGATGAGCCGAAATAGTTCTGGAACACGCCCTGGATGATCAGCGCGAGACCGAAGGTCAACAGCAGTCCATAGAGATGATCAAGGCCGGTCAGCCAGCGCAGCAGCGTCCGCTCGAGGATCATCCCGAAAATCCCGACCGCAATCGGGGCCAGGATCAACGCCGGCCAGTAGCCGATGTTTGCCAAATTGAGCAGGAAATAGGCAATGAACGCTCCCATCATATAGAGCGCGCCATGCGCGAAGTTGATGATGTTGAGCATGCCGAAGATCACCGCGAGCCCAAGGCTCAGCAGCGCATAGAACGAGCCGTTGATCAGGCCGACCAGGAGCTGGGCATAAAGGGCTTGCATGTCGATCGGTCTTTCGCGCTCGGTCAGGGATCAGTCACCGCGGCCCCGACGGCGGCTCGCCGCCGTCGGGATTGACTTGACCTCAATGCTTGATCAGCGGGCACTTGCTTTCGGACAGCGGCCGGAAGGCCTGGTCGCCCGGTGTGGTGCCGATCAGCTTGTACAGATCCCACTCGCCCTTGGATTCCGACGGCTTCTTGACCTCGAACAGATAGGCCGGATGGATTTCCCTGCCGTCGGCGCGGATCGTACCCTTGCCGAACAGCGGATCGTCGGTCGGAATCTCCTTCATCTTGGCCACCACCTTGGCGCCGTCATGCGGATTTCCGCCCATCGCCTCCAGCGTCTTGAAGTAGTGCTGAATGGCCGCATAGACCCCCGCCTGCACCATGGTCGGCATGGCATGGTTCTTCATGCGTTCGCCGAACCGCTTCGAGAACGCCCGGGTCTGATCGTTCATGTCCCAGTAGAACGTCTCGCTCAGGCTGAGACCCTGCGCCACCTTCAGACCGAGCGAATGGACGTCGGTCAGGAACATGAGCAGGCCGGCCAGTTTCTGGCCGCCCTGGACGATGCCGAATTCCGCCGCCTGCTTGATCGAGTTTGTCGTATCGCCGCCGGCATTGGCCAACCCGATGACCTTGGCCTTCGATGACTGGGCCTGCAGCAGGTAGGAGGAGAAGTCCGGCGTATTCAGCGGGACATTGACACTGCCCACGACCTTGCCGCCGGCGGCCTTGACGACCGCGGTGGTATCGTTCTCGAGCGCATGGCCGAAGGCATAGTCGGCCACGATGAAATACCAGCTGTCGCCGCCGGCCTTCACCATCGCGCCGCCGGTGCTGTGCGCCAGCATGTAGGTGTCGTACGTCGTGTGGATGGTATTCGGCGTGCATTGCGAGTTGGTCAATTCGGAGCTTCCGGCTCCGGAATTGAGCATGATGCTGTTCTTTTCCTTGACGACGTTGTTGACCGCCAGTGCGACGCCGGAGTTCAGCACATCGGCGAAAACGTCGACCTTGTCGGTGTCGATCCACCGGCGCGCAATGCCGGTGGCGATGTCGGGCTTGTTCTGGTGATCCGCGGAGATGACCTCGATATTCCAGCCTTTGGCCTTCATTCCCGAATCTTCGACCGCCATCTGGGCCGCGACCACCGAACCTTCACCGCCGAGGTCGGCATACAGCCCCGAAAGATCCGTGAGCACACCGATCTTGGCGGTCTTGTCTTGCGCCCATGCGCCGCCGGCCGCGCTGACAGCGAGCGCGGTACCAAGCAGTAGAGCCGTCATCCTGGTCTTCATAATACCTCCATGTATCCCCACCGGGGACGCTGCTTAAACGCCGAGATAGGTGTGAAGTTTCTCCATGTTGGCTTGCAACTCGGAGTTGGCAAAACCGTCGATGATCTTGCCGTGCTCGACGATATAGAACCGGTCCGCGACGGTTGAAGCGAACCGGAAATTCTGTTCGACCAAGAGGATGGTGAAGCCTTCCGATTTCAGCCGGGCGATGGTGTGGCCGATCTGCTGGATGATCACCGGCGCCAGTCCCTCGGTCGGCTCGTCGAGCATCAGGAATCTGGCACCGGTGCGCAGGATTCTCGCGATCGCCAGCATCTGCTGTTCGCCGCCCGACAGTTTGGTGCCCTGGCTGTTGAGCCGCTCCTTGAGATTGGGAAACAGGTCGAAAATCTGGTCGAGCGAAAGTCCGCCGCTGCGCACCACCGGCGGCAGCAGCAGGTTTTCCCGCACGTCGAGGCTGGCGAAGATCCCGCGCTCCTCCGGGCAGAACGCGACGCCAAGGCGCGCGATCCGGTCGGATGATGTCCGGATGATTTCCCGGTCGCCGAAGCGGATCGAGCCGGTGCGCTTGCCGATGATGCCCATCACCGATTTCAGCGTGGTGGTCTTGCCGGCGCCGTTGCGCCCGAGCAGGGTAACCACCTCGCCCGCCTTCACGTCGAAATTGATGCCGTGGAGAATGTGGGATTCGCCGTACCAGGCCTGCAGGTCCTGAACCGACAAGACGGTGGCGGCCGTGGGCACGGCGGATTTGGATACGGATGCTTCGGCCAGTCGCAATTCAGCCATGACCGGCTCCGAGGTAGGCTTCCTTGACCCGCTCGTCCTTCGACAGATCCGCGTAATTGCCTTCGGCAAGCACGTGACCGCGCGTCAGCACGGTGATGATGTCGGAGAGATTGGCCACGACGCTGAGGTTATGCTCAACCATCAGGATGGTAAATTTTGCGGAGATGCGCTTGATCAGCGCGGCGATCTTGTCGATGTCCTCGTGCCCCATGCCGGCCATCGGCTCGTCCAGCAACATCATTTCAGGATCGAGCGCGAGTGTCGTCGCAATCTCGAGTGCACGCTTGCGCCCATATGGCATTTCAACCGCCGGAGTTCGCCGCGAAATCGCTGAGGCCGACATCGTCGAGCAATTCGCGGGCGCGGCCGTTGAAACGATCGAGCACGCTCTTGGAGCGCCAGAAATCGAACGATTGGCCGTGCTGGCGCTGCAGCGCGACCCGCACATTCTCCAGCGCGGTCAGATGCGGGAAAACGGCAGATATCTGGAACGAGCGGACCAGGCCAAGCCGCGCCACGTCCGCCGGGGCGAGCGCCGTAATATCCTGCCCCTTGTAACGGATCTCGCCTGCCGACGGCTTTAGGAATTTGGTCAGGAGATTGAAGCAGGTGGTCTTGCCGGCGCCATTGGGGCCGATCAGCGCATGGATGCTGCCCCGGCGAACCCGCAGACCGACGTCACGAACGGCAAAGAATCCCGCAAATTCCTTGGTCAATCCGCGGGTCTCTAGAATGAACTCGTCGGCCAATCAAATATCCCCTGTCAGCCCTCCCCGCGAACGGCTCTCGCGCGTGGCCAATTCTTCCATCGGCAGGTCGTCCCGGATGTCTTGGACCATCCGTCGACCGGCCGCCTCCAGGCCGGAATATGCCGCCAACGGCCCGGTCTGCGCAAGGTCGAAAGCTCTCCGCTTTTCGGACGGTTACCGGGCGTTGCGCCTTTAGTCGAAGAGCGGCAACTCGCCGCGGGACCGCCGGCTTCGACGCTTGCGCCGAAAGCAGCCGTTAAGGGTATTTTGCCGCAGGCATGCACCTTCATCAAATATTTGCCCTTCCCGTCAATCTTCAGCTGTTTTGGATTTTGGCCGGACCACAGCCTTGCAATACGAGAGCGCCAAACCCTCGGTGGTGAAATCGATCAAGCAGCGCGTGCTGCTGGACGCGTGGCTGCGCGCGTTTCGCAAGTCCCGCTCCCTGCCCGGGCTCGGCGAGTTCCGGCCGGACGACCTGGCCGAGGAACTATCCGACATGATGCGCTATGACGTCGACGGCGAAGGCGAGAATGCGCGCTTCCTGATCACCCAGGAGGGTACGAGGCTCGCCGCAACCTACGGCAATGACGATCCCGAGCAGCGGACCAATCGATTTCTCGACGACGCGATCGGGCCCGACCGATACGCGCGGGTGGTAGGCTGCTATCGCACCCTGCTCGCCCGCAAGCGCCCGACCTACTCGGTCTCGATGGTGCAGGATAGCGACGGCAAGGACGTCTCCTATGAGCGATTATTGCTGCCGTTCGGGATCGACAACGAGGTCCGCCAGATCGTCGGATCCTACAAGGCGATCAGCATCGAGGGCGGCTTCAAGATCGGTAACCTGATGGGCATCAGGCCGAAGGCGGTACCGGTCAGCATCATCCAGGCCGTCATCGACCTCGACCTCGTGCACGGCCCTGACCGGCAGGGTGCATCGGACGACGTCGTCGAACTAGGCTAAGTCTTCCGCAAGCGCCCGGGCGTCGGCACGTTCTCGGCATAGGTTTCAGGCTTGAACCCGACCAGCAGTTTTTCGTCGAGATCGAGCACGGGACGTTTGATCATCGATGGCTGTGCCAGCATCAATGCAAGTGCCTTGCGCTCGTTCAGTCCCTCCTTGTCGGCGTCGGGCAATTTGCGAAACGTGGTACCTGCGCGGTTCAGCAACGTCTCCCAGCCGACCACATCGCTCCACTGCTTGAGCCTGTCTTTCGCGATACCCGCCGTCTTGTAGTCATGGAAGCCATAGGTCACGCCATGGTTGTCGAGCCAGGCGCGCGCCTTCTTCATGGTGTCGCAGTTCTTGATGCCGTAAATGGTGATCGTCATTTTGCGCGTACCCCTGGGAATCGCCATCACGGCCGTTTCGGGATCTCGAGCCCGCGCTGCACCGCGGGGCGGCCGAGGCAACGGTCCAGCCAGGCCGGGACGTGGCTGAGGCTGTCGAACGCCACGAGTTCGCGGGCACCATAAAAACCGATGAGGTTGCGCACCCAGCCCAGCAGGGCAATATCGGCGATGCTGTATTCATCCTCCATCATCCACTGCCGCCCGTCGAGGTGCTGTTCGAGCACGCCGAGCAGGCGCTTGGATTCCGTGACATAGCGCTCGAGTGGCCGCTTGTCGGCGATCTCCTTGCCGGCGAATTTGTGAAAATAGCCGACCTGGCCAAACATCGGTCCGACCCCGCCCATCTGAAAATGCAACCACTGGATGGTCAGGTAACGGCGGGCGGCATCGTCCGGAAGCAACTGGCCGGTCTTCTCGGCGAGATATTGGAGGATCGCTCCGGACTCGAACAGTCCAAGAGGTGCCCCGCCCGGTCCGTTGGGATCGATGATTGCCGGGATCTTGCCATTTGGGTTCAGCGACAGGAACTCCGGCGTCTTCTGGTCGTCCTTGTTGAAATCGACGAGGTGCACCTCGTAGGGCAACCCAATCTCTTCCAGCATAATCGAGACCTTGACGCCGTTGGGCGTCGGCAGCGAGTACAATTGAAGCCGGTCAGGATGCCGGGCCGGCCAGCGTAAGGTAATGGGAAAAGCGGAAAGGTCTGACATCGCGGGTCCGATCGGGGAATGGGGGCACCGGATCCTGCCGGCCCCTGGCTGGGTTCCCGTCACATAAGCGAGCGCCACCTCGAAGCCAAGTGCTCTCGAGGCAGCTTGAGGCGGGCTACAGAGCAAAATCTGTTCAAGTCTGAGATGGCTGCCCGCACTACGCCCCGCTGTCGGGAGTTCGTGCGTGCAGGCTTGCGGAACGACATCCGCGTCGATCGGAGCGAACCGCTCATCAAGCAAGGGCCGTTGTCGCCAGCAGCGGTTACGGACCCTTACAGCAACCTTACAGCTCAATTTCTTCCCGCGCGCTTGACTTAGCTCCCATGCTGGCGCTGAAAAAACAGCGATTAATCGGTGACACCATGAAATCCTTCTCGTCGAAGACAATGCAGAACTGGCACGACTGCTGACCGCCGGCCTGGCAGCGCAGGGATTGGCCGCCGACGTCGTGGGAACCGCCATCGATGCCCGCCTCGCGCTCGGCAGCATCCGCTATTCCGCCATGATCCTCGATCTCGGTCTTCCCGACGAGGATGGCATGAACGTGCTGAAGGAAATGCGCCGTGATCGCGACCCGCTTCCGGTCCTGGTCCTGACGGCACGCGGCAGCGTCGATGACCGCGTCCAGGGTCTGCGGGCTGGCGCCGACGACTACCTGGTCAAGCCGTTTGCGCTGGAGGAACTGGTGGCGCGGCTGCAGGCCTTGATGCGCAGGCCCGGCGAATTGCTGGGACGCTCCCTGTCGATCGCCAACCTGGTCTTCGATACCGAAAGCCGCCAGATTTTCGTCGATGGCCGGCCTGAACTGTTCTCGTCACGCGAATCCGCGGTGCTCGAACTGCTGATGCGCCGGCAGGGTCGCGTCGTGACCAAGAAGGCCGTCGAGGATCAGATCTTCGGAATGTCGAGCGACGTGGCCTCGAATGCCGTCGAGGTCTATGTGTCGCGCCTGCGCAAGCACCTCGCCGAGTGCCGCGCCAGATTGCAAATTCATACCGTGCGCGGCGTCGGTTACATGATTGCTGAGGAAACCGGCAGTGCGAAGACTTAGCTCGACGGCCTCGCGGATCGTCTTCCTGCACATCATTGCCGTGGCCTTGACGGCGGTGTTCATGCCACTCGTGCTGTTCTGGCTGCTCGGTCAGGAGACCCGAAGCCTGCATCAGCGCGCGATGGAGGAACAGGCAAGCACGATAGCACGGTTCCTTTCGGTCTCGCCCGAGGGAAAATTGCTGCTCGATCTACCGCCGGCGCTGAAAGCCCAGTTCTCCTCCGCCTACGGTCGATATTTCTATGCCGTGCTCGATGCCGACGGAGAGCCACTGTTCTCCTCCGGCCAGCAGGCGACGCCGCTGTTTTCTTCCGGAGTTGGATCCTCGAGCGTCGAAATCCAGGAAGTGCAACGCGGCGACATGGTCATCTCCGGCGTCACCGCACCCGAGACGGTCGATCGGCGTAGCGTATTCGTTCAAGTCGGCGAGGATCTCTCTCACCGCGATGTGCTGACCGATGACATCGTCGCCAATTTCTTCCTGCGCGTCGGCTGGATCACCGTTCCGATCCTGCTGCTGCTGCTGACTGCCGACATCATCATCTTCCGCCGCGCGGTCCGGCCGCTGATCCGGGCTTCGCGGGACGCCCAGAACATCGGACCGATGCGTACCGATATCCGCATTCCAACAGCCGACATACCGAGCGAGATCCGTCCGCTGGTCGAGGCCGTCAACCAGGCCCTCGACCGGCTTGAGCGCGGCTTCCGGGTACAGCGCGAATTCACCGCCGACGCGGCACATGAGCTGCGCACCCCGCTTGCGATCCTGCGCGCACGCCTCGAAACACTGGCAGACACCACGCTTCTTCATGAGCTGCACCATGACATCAACTCCATGAGTCGGATCATCAACCAGCTACTGGAGGTCGCTGAACTCGACGCTGCGGTAGTGGCCCAGTCCGATCACACCGACCTCACCGCGGTCGGCAGCGAGATTGTCGAGGCCATGGCACCGCTGGCGCTGCGGCAGAACAGAAGCGTAGCCCTGACCGGCGCGGCGAAGCCTGTCTGGGTGGAAGGCAACGCCGAAATGATACGGCGTGCGATACGCAACCTCGTGGAAAATGCCTTGCGTCATACCCCGCCGGGCACGACTGTCGAAGTTCGTGTCGACGGCAGCGGCGTCGTCGAAGTCAGCGACGAAGGACCAGGCGTCCCTCCCTCGGAGCGCGAGTTGATTTTCCGTCGGTTTTGGCGGCGGGATCGCCGTGGAACCGGCGGCGCCGGGCTCGGCCTCGCCATCGTGCGTCGAATCATCGACGCCCATCGTGGAACGATCGAGGTTCGCGACGGAGAGACGGGAGGAGCGACCTTCAGCTTGCGGTTCAGGACGGCCCGCATCCCCGATCACCCCGGCGCTCGATCAATTCCGGATGCGTCGGCGGCGGCGCGTCCGGTGTCCACGAAACCGCCTGCACGACAATTTCCTGGCTAGCCGGCGACCTCCCCGTCGAGGCTGACGATGATAGCGGCGTTTGCGATCAGGATGGCATCGCCGCCGCTTTCGGCCGGAATTTCCAGGCCGCCCTTGACCGCGGTCACGGTCACCGTTCCGTACGGGAGCTCGGTCGCAACCGCGGCGATGTCGACAGCGTCGGGGTTGGGTACGCCAATGGTGATGTCGACAAACATGTCCTTGGCCGTCTTGCCCACCAGGCGGAAGAAACCGACGCTCGAGTGACGGATCGCATCGGAAACCGCGCGCCTCGCGGCCTTGGTGGCATCGCGCCCGTGAACGTCGACGCCCATGCCCATTTCGGTAAGACAACGCACACGTGCCATCTGATCTGGATTCCTTCCGGATTCATCTTTACGCAGCGCCGAGCGGCGAGGCGCCATCGCACGATCGAGAGCTAGCACAATGTCGAGACAACAGTAGCCCGCGTCCGCGAATTGTGCGCATTGGCGTCCCGATCGCGGCAGCGCCCTGTCTTCCACCGATCGAGCTTCGCGACAACCAGAAAAAATCATTTACGGCCATGCGCTTACACGATAGGTCGAAAGAACCACCTGCATGCTGTTGCCGAGCCTTTCCAGCTGGGTTTGAATGGCGCGGCCGGCTTTGGCGACGGGGGTCAACGAGAATGGCGCCATGCTAAGAACCGTTTGGCTCGCAGTGAGCTGCCTGATCTGCATCAGCGCTCTCTTTGCGATCAAGATCAGCCTGGGCGCTCCAGTCGGGCCGCACGCCGCAATCGCTCAATCCAACACGGTCGGCACCAATCCGGACCGGGAGCCGTTGACCAAGGGCGACCGGCTGGACGCAGGTTACAGCGACCTGCCGAAGAAAATTGCCGTGGACACCATCAAGATCGAGCCGGCTCCCAAGCCCGAACAGAAACCGGTCGACAAGGTCGTCCGTATCCTCAGCCGCCACTGGCACGAAGGCGACGCCGTCACGACCACGCACTCGCCGCGCCACGCCGCGAAGCGCTGAAGCATCCTGCGAAAATACGCGTTCGTGCGTCGAGTTGACGTTGGCAAGCACGCCATCGACGCGCGCGCTGTGTCAGTCATCCGACATTGTCAAAGACGCTTCGTCATCGACGCTTCCGCCACCATGCTGACACGTTTTTTCTTTTGTATTTTCCGCGGCAGGGGGATTTCACGAACTCATGGAGTCCCCTGATGTTGAGAGCCGTATTTTGTTTTGCGCTGTTGTTTGTTTTTTCTTCCCTTCAGGCCCAAGCCCGTCCCCACCATCATCACCATCGGCATCACCACTTTCGTTCCGCCATGGCGATGTACGTTGCCGATGGCAACGACAGAGTCGTCGGCCGTCGTCCTTCGGGATGCCCGCATGCGTTCTGCGGCTGCGAGGCTTCGCTGTTCCGATTTGGCCGGATCATTCCTCAGCTGAATCTCGCGTCCAACTGGCGTCGCTTTCCGCGAACGGCTCCGGCGATGGGAATGGCGGCGGTTCGCTCGGGCCACGTCATGATCCTGCAACGGCAGGTCGCGGGCAGCGTCTGGTATGTACATGACGGCAATTCCGGCGGTCACCTGACCCGGGAACATGTGCGGTCGATCGCAGGTTACACGATCGTCGATCCGGGTGCCGCTTCGCGCGTCATGTGACGGAGACGACCGCGCTCGGCCGCGGCGCTGTCTGCCGGCAGGTCCGAATGCGTGCCCGACCGCGAAATGACGGTCGCCAAAGAATGAGCCGTCCGGGCGTTCACCGGACGGCTGATTCCCGCAATTGCCGGCTCGTGGCCGGTTCCATCGCTTGAATTTCGGCGAGGCCGACCGGATGCAATCCGTTCAGCCTCTGATCGAACGAAAAAACTGAGAATATCGCCCATTCGCCCGACTTTCTTGATCCTAACCCAGAGATTTATCCCTGCAATCGCAAGACAAAATTAACGTTAACCAAACCTTAACGATTGTGGTCGCAGTCTCCCGCAGGGGGCTTGAGCACTTATTGCACGTATGTCGGAATACCCGTGGTTCGCGATTTGCAGAGATGGAGTCTGCCGCATGTCGTTAGAGCAAGTACGTCCGGAGCCAACGTTGCTGGCGGAATTGGCCCTGACCCTGGTCGGTACCCTCGCCGTCAGCCTGCCCATGGCGCTCGCGATCATCTGGATTTGCTCCTGATCGGCGTCATGGCGAATGAGGCCGGCCGAACTGACATGGCCTCCCGATGAAGTCGGCTGCCTGCCACCTCTGGCCATGATCGAGCGTCCGCGCATCAACTTGATCTGCGGACAGGGGCCCCTCCCCGGTCAGCGTTTGACGGCTACCCCGGTGGCCTTCGCATTGGGCCGCGGCTGACGCGCGACGGGGCTCACGGCGAGAAGATGACGTGGCAAGACCACCCGCTCGCCGACGATCAAGGGCTGCGCTTCCAACCCCGGATTGGCCTGCATGATCGACCAGACCGGTATGCGGTGCGCCGCAGCCAGCGTTTGCAACGTGTCTCCCGCGCGGGCTGATGCCGCGAAGCCGCTGTCCCAGAGTTCGACCGGGGCGCCGGCAGGAACGACATAGCGAAGCGGGATAGCCGCGCCTTCCGCCTGCACCGGCGTGGTGGCCAATTCGACACATTTGGCGATCAGCTGATCGTGGAGCGCATCCAGCTTGTCGATGGTGACATGAGAGACGTCCCAGTGGGTCACCAGATCGAAGCTGGCAAAATGGCCTTGGAAGCCCTGTTCCGACGTCACGTCGGCGCCTCCAAGCACGCTGTCCGACATGAAGATGTTGATGTAACGCTCCACGTTGACCGGCACGCTCGGACTGCCGTGAACGGGATCAACGGTTACCAGCAGGCCGACAGGGATTTTGACCTCCTGCAATCGCTTTGCCATCAGCAGAACGCATCGTCCGCCCATCGAATGCCCGATCAATACGATCGGCGCGGGTGCCTCGCGGTAGGCTGCAATCGCAGAGTCGGCGATGTCATCGCACGACGGAAAGTCGTAGACGTCGGCATCCACGCCGGACTCCCCGAGCCTCTCCGCGAGTTGGTTCATGCCGCGCGAGAAGATCAGGCCGAGAAGGCCGCGGACCAGATACGCACGGGCGCGTGGATGCGGCGCGAGTTCGCTGGTGGCCTTCGGCGACGCCGTCCGGCTTGCCCCTGCAAAAGCCCGCTCGATGCCGCTGCTCAACATCAGGCAGGCACAGAGAAGCAGACTGATTGCGAAGACGCTATGCGACCGCCGCATCATGCCTGGCAGATCCTCCCTGGAGGGCAGCTGCCAGCTCCTTCAGCAATTCAGCACGGAAGTCGTGGTAGTCCACCTCGAGCGCGTGACGCGGCGCGCTATCGAAGCGCCAATGCGGCGACCTGATCTGGTCGAGGATCCGCGTCTCCATATCGACGGACCGCTTCAGCTGCCCGGTGATCTGCAGGGCAGCGATTCGCGCCTGATAGTCGGCAAGGCGCCAAATACAGCCGATTGGCTGGAACAGCCCGACGAAAAACAGGTTGGCGATGCGTCGATGCATCATTCTCAGCAGCAGGGGGGGCTGTTCACCCGGTTTCCAGTCCACGACGCTCGCATCGAGAAACGGGAAGCCATCCCGGTAGCCGGTCGCCCAAATGATGGCATCGAATGATTCCGAACGACCGTCATTGAACAGCACCTGGCTGTCCTCGAGCCGTTCGATACCGGGGCGCGCGAATACTCTGCCGTCACGCAGCGAGCTCAGGATATCGGAGCTCAAAGTCGGGTGCATTTCGAACAGCCGGCCGGCGGGCACCTGCAGGCCGTATTTCGCAGCCGGACCGACACTGAATCTCACCCAGGCGCCGGCCAGACGGCGGGTCCACGATCTCGGCAGGCCGAGCCGGCGAATCCGGTGATACAACACGTCGCTCGGCCGGCCCAACATCACTTTCGGGACAAAATGGTAGCCCCGCCGCATGCTGAGGCAGGTGTGCGACGCCACCCGGCCGATGTCGACGGCAATGTCGCAGGCAGAGTTGCCGCCGCCGACGACCAGGACGCGCTTGCCCTGGAAGGGCGCCGCGCGCCTGAAATCGCGCGCGTGCAATGTTTGCCCGGAGAAGTGACCAGCGACCTCCGGCGTAAAGGGGTCGCGGTGGTGACCCGAGCAGACGATCAGATCGTCGAAGGCTTCCTCCCGCGTCCCATTCGGGTCCGAAACCACCACCGACCAGGTCCCGTTGCCGAGCAGCTTCGCGGCCTCGACCCGGCTCTCCAGGCGGATGAATGGCCTCAGGCCGAACCTGGCGGCGTAGTCTTCGAAATAGGCACGGACCAGCCGATGCGACGGGAAGTCGGGATATTCCGAGGGCATCGGATAGTCCTCGAACTCGGAGAGCCGCTTCGAGGAAATGAGATGGGTGGCGTCATAGACGCTGCCGCGCCCGGACCGCTCGTCGAATACCCAGTTACCGCCAATGGAGGCACCGTCGTCGTAACAGACGACATCCTTCAGGCCCGCGCCGAGCAGGTTCTTTACCGTCGTCAAGCCACACGGGCCCGCGCCAATGACGCAGACGCGGCGATCAAGTCGACGGCCAGACGCCCTGTCCGCTAAGGATGTCATGCTGAAACACGTGTGCCATGATGACGAAGGCGGTGGTCAAGCGGGCCCACCATCACCCGCTTCTTGCGGCTGAACCGCCCGGAAATAAGGCGCCCACGAGGGTGCCGGGCCTTCACCTGCAACGCGTGGTTGCGGCCTCTGCCACTGCCTTCATGACCATCTGATGGACATGGCCCGAATTGGCTATCGAGACATGGCCGATACCTGCGTCGCGCTTCACGTCGATGTTCTGCAGCGACCCGCGAAAACCCGGGCCGCGCTGCACCGTTTTGCCAACTCCGTCAGAAATATAGAAATTTTCCAGCCGCTTGACATTGCCGGGAGCGGCCGAGGTGGAAATCGGATCCACGGTGACGACCAGCCCGACGGCGACGCCGGCCTGGGCCATCTGTTCCGCCATATCGACGGCCGCCGTGGCCCCGAGCGAATGTCCGACAATGGCGATGGAACCGATCGCCCCGGCTTTGCAATCGCGAATCGCCTCATTGGCATAGATACCCGAAAGCGTGTGATTCGCGACGACGGCCTCGACTCCCCGCGCGCGGAGCTCGCTGGCCAGTTGATCCATTCCCAGCGAAAAGACGTTCATGAAGCCACGCAGCAGATACACGCGCTGATGCGGGCGTGCGCGATTCGGCTGCAGGGTTCCAGCCAACAGCACCGACGGCTGCAACAGAAGGAAAAATACCGCACAAGCGGCATAACGTTTCGAGCGGCGCATCCCGGTCCCGATTCATTGTGAGGAATGGATGCGAATAAATAAATGCCATTGTTTTGGCAGTCAACGTTTCCGGGGATCGCGGGCCGTGGACAACATTGCACGGGCGGCCGGCCGCCGATGCAATCGCTCGTCAGTTTTTCTCGGTTTCGAGCGCCTTGCGATCGTTGAATATGTTGGCCAGCTGCTTCCAATAGGTTTCCGGCTGCAGCCGCTGCAAATTGTCGGCAAACTGCGCATCGAATCCGACCAGAATGCGCGGATGGTTCTGCTCGATGCCTTCGACAATGCGCCGTGCCGCCGCATCCGGGGCAGTTCGCGCAACACTTTCGAAACGCTTCAGGGCTTCCGCCCGGCGCGAAGGGTCGGCGAGCCCGACGCCGAAACGGGCGTTGCGCGCGATGCTGGTCACCACGCCGCCGGGATGGACCAGCGAAAGCTTGATCGGGCTCGCCGCTGATTCAAGCTCGTGCCGCAAGCTCTCGGAAAACCCGCGCACCGCGAATTTTGCCGCCGCGTAGGCCGTCTGGCCCGGCGGTGCGATGATCCCGAAGATGCTGGATACATTCACGATGTGGGCCTCGCGCTGTTGCGCCAGATGAGGCAGCAACGCTCGCGTGGCATGCACGACACCCCAGAAATTGACGTTCATCAGCCAATCCATCTGGGCCTGGTCGATCTCGTGGAATTCTCCGATCAGCGCCACGCCGGCATTGTTGATGAGGATGTTGAGTCCGGGATGATCCGAAATCGCCTTGTGCGCAAAGGCCTGGATTTGATCGGGCTTCGCGACATCCAGGGTGTGGGTGGTAACCTTCTGCGACCTCGTCTTGGCGATTTCGGCGGCGACGGACAGCAACCCTGCTTCATCGCGATCGGCGAGCGCCAACTCGCAATTCCGTTCCGCGAGTTCCAGCGCCAGCGCGCGACCAATTCCGCTTGCCGCACCGGTCAGGGCAACGGCTGCTCCACGAACCGACGTCATTGATAGCTCCAGAAAAGGATTTCAGTACCAGCTTGTTGCATTCGCTCGAAAAAGCCGCCGGTAGCCGCGCGGCAGACGGTCCTCAGCGGGGGCCTTTTGCCGGATGCCAATGGGGGGCGCAACTGGCAAATCATCATACGCCCTGGTCTAAGGGCCGACCCGGGCCCTGCCGATTCGCGCTCCCTCCGCCAATTTCGTGCCGCTCACGGCGGTTTGACCGCAGACAGCGCTTGATCAGGTGCAGCCATCGACGAGCACCAGCCTGCTCGTCGTCGTTGCATGCCGCAACTCGAACAAGTCCTGAATTGCGGGATCGCCCAGAAATGCTTCCGCCATCTCGCGCCCGGGAAATTCGATGATGACCAGGCGCTCCGGCCTCCAATCGCCCTCGATCGTCGTCGGCTGAACTCCCCGGACGATATATTTGCCCGAATGCTTGGTGATGAAGGCAGGAATCTCAGCGATGTACGGTCTGAAGCGGTCAAAGTCGTTGATCGCAAGTTCGAGCACCAGATACGCCTTCATTTGCTGCCTCGATTCTTCTTCCGTTGGCTGATCGATACGCCATCCTTCGCGCCTGGTCCGAACCATGCCGTCAGCGCGTCCGCAAGGCGGCCGCCGGACTTGTCTCCCACCCAGGCGACATGCCCATCGGGTCGAACCAGCACGGCAGCGGGAGCCGGAACGGCGCCCAACACCGGCAGCTCCCACGCGCCACCACAGGTGGCGTCGATCGTCCGAACCCGAGCGGACCACGGAGCGATGTCGAGTTCACCGGGTTCACCGAAGTTGAGCAGCAGCGGCCTTGCATCGTGCAGCAGGGTGAAGACCCGCGAGGGCCCGTCGGCGGTGTCGAGGTCGAGGTCGGGCATGCGACGCCCGAGCAGGGGATGCCCCTCGCCCAGTTCGTAGTGAACGTCGAGGCCAGAGAGCATCGCGGCAAACCGCCTGCGCGGCTCGTCCAGGCCGAGCAGTTCGGACATCGTATCGCGCAGGGCCTGGGTGCGCTCATCCGGCCGACGAAGCGCAACCGCGGCCATCGTATTGCGCAGCACGCGGGCAGCGACCGGATGGCGTTCGGCCTGATAGGTATCGAGAAGGCTTTCAGGGGATATTCCGTCAACCACCTGGGCCAGCTTCCATCCCAGATTCACCGCATCCTGCACACCGATCTGCAGGCCCTGTCCGCCGTCCGGGGCATGAACATGCGCGGCGTCGCCGGCCAGCAGCACGCGTCCGCTGCGATAGGACGTCGCCTGCCTGGTCGTATCGGTGAACCTGGAGATCCAGGTGGGACTGTGGACTCCATAGTCGGTCCCGTGCGCAGCGATCAGCGCCGCGCGGAGATCATCCAGGGTCGGCTCGGTCGCCGGTCCGACCCGGGCTTCGGTGACCATGATCCGGGCGGCCCCATGATCCCCATACACCACCTCGCCGCTCCGGATCTCGTACTCCGCCCTGCCGAAGGCATGGACGCCGAGTGCATTTCGGTGGATGCCCCATTCCGGCTCCTGCGCCAAATCCGCTTCCGCGATCAGGCTGCTCGTCGTCGGATCCCACCCGGCGAACTCGATGCCGGCGGCCTTGCGGACCAGGCTGCGTCCGCCGTCACAGCCGACGAGATACCGGGCCCGCAACGTCCCACCGTCGGGAGAGTGGACATCTGCGCCGGCGTCGTCCTGCGCGATCCTCGTCACTTCGCGTCCGCGATAGATCGTCACGGACAGCTCGTCGACCCAATCTGCCAGCAGGCGCTCGATATGGTTCTGCCACAGCCCCAGCGTGTAGTTGTGCCGCGTGGGAAAATCGCCGATGTCCAGGCGAACGCCGGCGAACTGCCCGACCGGTACGACCTGCCCCGCCGAGACGAACCGTTCCGCCAAACCGCGCTGGTCGAGAACCTCGATCGTGCGCGCATGCAGGCCGCCCGCGCGCGAGCCCGCGAGGTCCTGATTCGGCCGCCGCTCGATCACGGCGACGTCGATGCCCGCCAACGCCAGCTCGCCTGCCAGCATCAGCCCGGTGGGACCTGCTCCGACGACCACCACTTCGTGCTCCGTCATCGCCATGCTCCGTTCGCTTAGCGAAGCGACGATCCATCGGGCTGCACGCATTGGCGCGCGCTCAATTTCTGATTCCGAGCGGTCATGCTTCTGCCGTCGCTTCTACGCGATGACCGGGGCCTTGAAGCAATCCCCCCACGCACCCCATATCAAGTTCAAGGGACGGGACTACACATCAGGACGGCTCTCGGACTGGCCCGACCATTCCGCTGTCAGACCAGCCTCCCCCCACAGCGTCGCGCCCCTCATTCCCACTCGATGGTGCCGGGTGGCTTTGACGTCACGTCGTAGACCACGCGATTGACGCCCTTGACCTCGTTGATGATGCGGGTCGCGGTGGCGCCGAGGAAGGACATGTCGAAGGCATAGAAGTCCGCGGTCATTCCATCGGTGGAGGTTACCGCGCGCAAGCCGACGACATGTTCATAGGTGCGTCCGTCGCCCATCACACCGACGGTCTTCACCGGCAGCAGCACGGCGAAGGCCTGCCAGATCTGGTCATAGAGGCCCGCCTTGCGGATCTGGTCGATATAGACGGCGTCGGCATGGCGGAGGATTTCGAGCTTTTCACGCGTGATCTCGCCGGGACAGCGGATCGCCAGGCCCGGGCCCGGAAACGGATGCCGGCCGACGAATATCTCCGGCAGTCCCAGCTCCCGTCCCAACGCGCGCACCTCGTCCTTGAACAGTTCGCGCAGCGGCTCGACCAGCTTCATGTTCATGCGCGCGGGCAAGCCGCCGACATTGTGGTGTGACTTGATCGTCACCGATGGACCGCCGGTGAACGACACGCTCTCGATCACGTCGGGATAGAGCGTACCCTGCGCCAGGAATTCCGCGCCGCCGACCTTTTTCGCCTCGGCATCGAACACATCGATGAACAGCCGCCCGATGGTCTTGCGTTTTGCTTCCGGATCGGTCACGCCGGCAAGCTCGCCGAGGAATTGCTCCGACGCATCCACGTGAACCAGCGGAATGTTGTAGTGGTGTCGGAACAGGTCGACCACCGTCGCGGCCTCGTTGAGCCGCAGCAGCCCATGGTCGACAAAGACACAGGTGAGCTGGTCGCCGATGGCCTCATGGATCAGGACCGCGGCCACTGCCGAATCGACGCCACCGGACAACCCGCAGATCACCTTTCCGGAACCGACCTGGGCGCGAAGTTTCTCGATCGCCTCCTCGCGAAACGCGCGCATGGTCCAGTCGCCGGTCAGCCTGGCGACCTTGCGGACGAAATTGCGGATCAGCTTGGCACCGTCGGGCGTATGCACGACCTCCGGGTGGAACATCAACCCGTAATAGCTGCGCTGTTCGTCCTGGATGACGGCGAACGGCGCATTCGCCGAGACGCCGGCAACGACGAATCCCGGCGGCATCCGGGTGATGCGATCGCCATGGCTCATCCAGACCGGGTGGCGTTCGCCGATCGACCAGGTCGAATCGAACAGTCGGCTCGCGGATTTCACCTCGACATCGGCTCGGCCGAATTCGCGATGATGGCCACCTTCGACTTCGCCCCCCAGCTGCGCCGCCATGGTCATCTGGCCATAGCAGATGCCGAGCACCGGGACGCCCGAATCGAAGATCGCCTGTGGCGCGCGCGGGGAGCCGGCCTCGTGCACCGATTCCGGGCCGCCGGAGAGGATGACCGCCTTCGGGTTCATCTCCCTGAACGCCGCTTCCGCCTTCTGGAACGGCACGATTTCGGAATAGACGCCCTCCTCGCGGACCCGGCGCGCAATCAGCTGGGTCACCTGGCTGCCGAAATCGACGATCAGAATCTTTTCATGCGCCGAGGCCGCCGGGGGCATCAACTCGCGGGCTGGCTCGGCTGAGGTCATGGCCAAGGAATTACGCGACGCCGACCGGCCCCGCAATGCCGGAAATCATCCACTCCGCCCGAATTTAGCCGGTCTGCCGCGTCAGCATCGACACGAAAAACCCATCGGTGCCGGTGCGCCGCGGCGTCATCAACCAGCCTTCGTCTGTTTGCAGCGCCGCGGCGGCGAAGGCGTCCGATTTGTCAGCGAGAGCCGCGGCGGTCTGCAGCGGCGGCGTCACCGTGAAGTCCGGGTAGCGGCGGATGAAGTCGAGGATTTGCCCGCCATTCTCCGGCGCCAGGATCGAGCAGGTGATATAGGCGATCCGCCCGCCCGGTCTGACCAGCGCCGCCGCGCGATCCAGCACCTGGCGTTGCTCCTTCAGTCGGATCTCGAGCGCGCCGGGGCGAATCCGCCATTTGGCATCCGGATTGCGCCGCCAGGTGCCGGTTCCCGTGCAGGGCGCGTCGATGAGCACCAGATCGGCGGATCCTCTGATATCCGCAAGCGGGTCCTCCTCGCCTCTCGGTGGCCGGACGTCGGCGTTGTGGACGCCGGCACGGGACAACCGCTCATAGATCGGCGCCAGCTGCCGCTTGTCATGATCGGTCGCGATCAGCCGGCCTTTGCCCTGCATCATTGCCGCCAGCGCCAGCGTCTTGCCGCCGGCGCCGGAGCAGAGGTCGATCACCCGTTCACCGGGCTTGGCCGCCGACAGCAGCGCCGCAAGCTGCGATCCCTCATCCTGAACCTCGATCGCGCCCCTGATGAACTCCTGCTCGGCATGGATGCCTGGATTGCGTGCATCCGCCCCGAGTTCGATCCGCAGGCCGACCGGCGACCATGGCGTGGGCCGCGCACCGAGATGGGCGATCGAGGCCTGCACCTTGTCTCGCTTTGCCTTGAGGCTGTTGACGCGCAGATCGAGCGGCGCGCGGCTCGCCATGGCGGCCGCCTCGGCAACCCGATCCTCGCCAAATAGCTGGGTCAGGGGGCCATCGAGCCATTCCGGATAGTCGCCGGCAACCGGCGCCGGCGCGGCCGCAAGCGACCGCACCTCCAGTGCGGCGCGCTCGCCGGTCGTCAGCGGCGCCGGCGCGAAGCGGCTGCCGTCGCACAGTTTCGCGATCGCGTCGGCATCCATGCCACGTTCGAGATGCAGCATGCCCAGCAAGCGCGCCCGCGCGGTGTCATCCTCCATGATCCAGGCGCTGGAGGCACGCCGGCGCAGCACGTCCCAGAGCAGGCCGGCAATGGCGGCGCGGTCGCCGGAGCCGGCGAAGCGATGCGCCGTCCCCCACTCCTTCAAGGCTTTCGCCGCCGGGACGCGCTGGGTGTCGATGGTCTCGATCAGTTCAATGGCGGCGGACAGCCGGGCAGCCGGGGTCATTCATAGCCTTCAGGTTCGAGAACGCCGTAAGCCACTATATAAGCAGCAGAATTTTCAGCGCGAAATAGACCCACATGATCAGCAGCACCAGCACACCGGCAAACCAGGCCATCGAACGCTGACCGAGATCATTGGAGCTCACGAAAATGCCGGCATGGAGGAAGCGCGTGACCACGAACACCCAGGACAACAGCACAATCACGAGATCGGCGTGGCGCAGCGGCAAGGCCAACGCGATCAGGGCATAGAACAGAACCGGCAGCTCGAACTGGTTGCGGTAGCAATTGCCGACCTGGGTGGCGCGCGCGGGCCAGTTGGGCTGCCCAAGCGCGATGTCCCGGATCTTGGTCTGCCCGCCGACCAGCGCGCCCCGGCGCGCACCGGCCATCCATAGCAGCAATGCGAATGTGAGCCCAATCAGGACAAAAACCGGCAGCAACACCATTCGGACCGACATTGGATTTACCCCTAGTTGAGCGCGAGCCCCCGCTATAGCGGCCGCGCCTCTCGCTGGAAACCCCGCATGAATTGAGTTCCCTTCCATGCCGCCACGCGGCTCCACTGGCGATGGAACGATGTGCTAGGACATCGCGAGCGGCGAACGTGCCGGTGGTGGAACGCATGCGAATCCGAGGTTTCCCGGTCCCGATCTGGTCGATGGTCCTTGCATGGCTGATGGCGGCAACCCCCGGCTGGGCCACCAATGCCATCGTCAGGGATGGCAACACGCTGCAGCTTGGCGACATCACCTACCGGCTCGACGGCATCGATGCGCCCGATCTGGATCAGGTCTGTATCGATGACCATGCCGATCCCTGGACCTGTGGCGTCGACGCGCGCGACCAACTCGCCAAGCTGATCGGACAGCGCCCGGTTCAATGCAGCGACCAAGGTTTGGACAGGAACCACCGGAGGCGACACCGCGGCGTTTGCACCGTGGAGGGGGAAACCACCAGCCTCAACCAGTTGCTGGTCCAGCAGGGCCTCGCCGTGAGCCTCGAGCCCGCCGCCAGCAGTCCCCTTCGGGACGACGAGGCCGGCGCGAAGAGCGACGGGCGGGGGTTATGGAAGGGCTGTTTCGTCAGTCCGGAGGAATTCCGTCACGGCAACAAGGACGGTGTCCTGCTCGGCAGGTCGTGCAGGGCCGACAAGGACCGTGAAATCCGCGACGTGTTGTTCCCGAACGACCCGGCGATGCCGCCCGGCTGCAGCATCAAGGGCAGATACGCGGTCCGGGCCCGGGTCACCGGCAATATCGGCATCTATCATTTGCGGGGGTGCCCCAGCTATCCGGCGCTGACCAGGCCGGATCGCTGGTTCTGTACCGAGGACGATGCCCAGGCCGCCGGCTTTCGCCGGGCCTATAACTGCCGAGCCGGCGCGCCACGGAGCCCGGAACATGATCGGCAGAACCCTGGCTAGCCGGCGAGACTACCGGATGCGGGACCAGCAACAGCAGTAATCCGGGGAGTAACCTGACATGCGCCTGAAAGATCGCGTCGCCATCGTCGTCGGCGCCGGCCAAAGTCCCGGCGAAGGTATCGGCAATGGCCGTGCTACCGCGTTGACATTTGCGCGCGAGGGCGCGGCGGTCCTGTGCGTGGACCAAGACCTCGCATCGGCGGAGCAGACTACCGATTTGATCGTCTCCAAGGGGGGCCGCGCATTGCCGTTCAAGGCCGATGCCACCTCGGACAGCGACCTCGGGGCCATGGTCGCCGAAGCGCATCGCCGGTGGGGCCACATCGATATCCTGCACAACAATGTGGGCGTCAGCCTCGCCGGCGGCGACGCCGAGCTGCTCGATCTCACCGAGCCGGCGCTCGACCGCTGCGTCGCCATCAACCTCAAGAGTTGCATCTTCGCCGCCCGACACGTGATCCCGATCATGCGCGAACAGAACAGCGGCGTGATCATCAATATTTCGTCGATGGCCGCCATCACCTCCTACCCCTACGTCGCCTACAAGGCGACCAAGGCGGCGATGGTGGCTTTCACCGAGCAGCTCGCCTACCAGAACGCCGCCTATGGCATCCGCGCCAATGTGATCCTGCCCGGGCTGATCAATACGCCGATGGCCGTCGACACCCGTGCCCGCACGTTCAGGAAAACCCGCGCCGAGGTGGAGGCCGAGCGGGATGCCAAGGTGCCGCTGCGCAACAAGCAGGGTACCGCTTGGGACATCGCCAACGCAGCGCTTTTCCTGGCATCCGATGAAGCCAGTTTCATCACCGGCGTCACCCTGCCCGTGGACGGCGGCGCCAGCGTCCGCCGGGGTTGATCACGTGTTCCGGGGCGGTGCTGACGTGAAGGCCGCAGCCGCGAAGGCAGGGTTTGCCGCGCTTTAACCAGCTGGCAACGCCTTCGTGGAACATTAGGACCACGGGGTGGAATCGGTCCTGGCCGGCTGTCCGCCGCCCGTGCACCCGGCAGCATGCCGCTCGAATTGCTTCCGGGCGGCGCTCCGCCTGGCCCATTTTGCTAGGTCTGGGGATCAGGCAGCGATGTCGCCGGCAACAGAGGTCTGGGCGGGGACGAGCGGCGATAGCCCAGCTCGTCGCTACCAATGCCGCATCACGCAGATCCAGGTTGCGTCGCAACCGTGAGCACGCCCGTTCACGATTGGGAATACGGGGTGCAGGTCGTCGCCGCCCGGGTCTATCCATTCCTGAACACGGCCTCGCTCGAGGAATGCCTCGCGCGGGACACGCTGCTTCGGACCCCCGACGGCGCCTATATCTTGCACATGTCTTCCGGCGAGGAGCCGTCGAACCAGGACCGCTTGATCTGGCTCGACAGCCGGTCGGCGCTGATGTGGGTCAACGCGCCGGCCGAAGAATTCGGATTGGAGTGGAGATAGGGTTGAGCGCCCGGTGCGTGCCGCATCGGACGTCACCCGGACGCCAATAGCGTTTCAGCGAAGCGAACGATCACCAGCCTTTGGCTTGAGCCTTCCGGGTTGCCACCGCCGTCGCATTCGAACGCGACAAGTCGCACGGCGACGCCACCGCCAAGCTGGAGCATGATGAAGCTAGCGTCACTCGGTCTCCCAACAAACCGGCTGCGCCTCTCCCGCTTGCGGGGGAGGCCGGCGCGTAGCGCCGGGTGGGGGCTCTTTCCACGATGCGACGCGAGCTAAGAGCCCCCCACCCCAACCCTCCCCCGCAAGCGCGGGAGAGGGAGCGCACAGCCTTGCAGCGCCGTTCAGTTCGTCTTGAACTCGTCCGTGAGGATCGGCCCGAACAGGACCCAGCGCTCGCCGTCGAACTTCATCATCTGGAATTGCTTGTTGATGCGCCAGTCATCTGCCTCCGTGGAAACCGTCATTCCCGGCAGCGCGAGGTCGGCAACGAAGCCCTTGATGTTGGTCGCCTGCGCCATGATGTTGGCCCGCGTGAGATTGTCGCCGCATTGCTTGAGGATTTGCACGAGCAGCGCCGCGGTCGAGTAACCGTACGTCGCGATGCCGCTATTGGCGTCTTCGGCGGGCGCATATTTGGCCATGAAGGCCTTGTAGCGTTTCATGCCCTCATCGCCGGCCCATTGCGGGTCCAGCGGGTCCTTGCCGTAATTGACCGAGATGATGCCCTTGGCGTTCTCGAGGCCGGCAGGCACCAGGGTTTGGCTGACCGGCGTGGCGTTGATGTCGAGGATCTGGACGGGCTTCCAGCCGAGTTCGGCAGCCTTCTTGATCGCCTGGGCGCCGAATTTCGGCGTCGTTATATTGTAGAAGAGATCCGCACCCGACGCCTTCAGGGTGACCATCTGGGAGTCGACGGTCGGATCGGACAATTCGTAGGACGCCTCGGCGATGATCATGCTCGACGCCTTGGCGCCAAGCGCGTCCTTCAATCCCTTGACGTAGTCCTTTCCGAGGTCGTCGTTCTGATAGAGGATCGCGATCTTCGCATTCGGATGGTTGGCCAGAATGAATTTCGCGTAGATGTGCCCTTCCGACTGATAGTTGGGGTTGAACGCAATCGTCCACGGGAAATGCTTCGGATCGGTGAAGCGCGTCGCGCCCGTCGAGGCCAGCAGCTGAGGTATCTTTCTGTCATTCAGATACTTCTGGACCGCGGCGTTCGGCGGCGTACCGATGATCTGGAAGGTTGTCAGAACCTCGTCGGCCTCGACCAGCTTGCGCACCTGCTCGACCGTCTTCGGCGGACTGTAACCATCATCATACTGGATGAGGTTGATCTTGCGTCCGTTGACCCCGCCCTGCTCGTTGATCATGCGGATATAGGCGGCCTGCACCTTGCCGATGCCGCCATAGGCGGAAGCCGGTCCGCTGAGAGGAATGGTCTGGCCGACCTTGATCTCCGTGTCGGTCGCGCCGATGTCGTATTTTTTCTGTGCCAGCGCGGGCGTCGCCAATGCCACGCTGAGCGCCAAGAGGAGCGCGGCCGTCGACCTGCATACCATGGTTTCCTCCCGAAATGCGGTCGCGGTGCTTTGCCGCGCCGTCATCCGGGAGCCTATACCAAGACAAGTTCTGGAGGCAACGCGTCCGGTTCGCGGACCTTCATGTGGTTTGCCGCCACATCGAGGGGCGTGCTTTCACGGGATCGAGCAGCGACCAGTCGCCCTGCTCGAGTGCATGGCCTTTTGGAAAGGGCGGCCGCAATTCCAATCCCAGCGAGCGAAGCACGCGGTCGTCACGATAATAGCTTTGCAGCACCACGCGCGCGAGGGTGGCTGCAGCCACATCGCCGGAAGCGCGGAATTGTCCGGCAATGTCGGCGCGCCGCACCGGGTCGAGATCGGCAAGCGGCATGCCGGCCAGTCGCGCGAGTTCCTGCAGCGCCCGGCGCACCATTTCGGCGTCGCGGCCAAGCGTTGCGACGATGTCGGCCACGATGACCGGGTCGTCGGCGCCGGGCACGCCATACTCCGCGCTCGCCGGAATCATCACGCCGGCCAGGGCGCCCAGATCGTCGCGCTGAGCCGCCGTAAGGGTGATGTCCGAGTTCATGGGCCTTCTCAATCGAACAGGTCGGCCAGGCGCTGCTTCATCTGATCGGCGATGTAGAGCGCGATGGCCTGGATGGTGGAAGTCGGGTTCACCCCGCCCGAGGTGACGAAAACGCTGCCATCGACAATGAACAGGTTCCTGACGTCATGCGCGCGTCCCCATTCGTTGACGACGGAATGCGCGGGGTCGCGACCCATCCGTGCCGTACCGAGCAGGTGCCATCCGCCATACAGGATGGGAGAGTTCACGCAGATATCGCTGGCACCGGCGGCAGCAAGGATTTCCTTGCCGCGCGCGATGCCATGCTCCAGCATCCTGGCGCTGTTGTCGCCGATGACGTAGTCGATACGGGGAGCCGGTATGCCGTGGCTGTCCCTCAGCACCGGGTCGAGGGTGACCCGGTTGTGCGCCTCCGGCAGATCTTCGCAAATCGCGGCGAGGCCAAGCCGGTGACCGTTGAGCCTCCGGAATACCGCATGGTGGTTTACGCCCCAGGGCAGCAGGCCCTTGGCCTCGCTGGTGATGGCCTCCATCACCGGCCCGATGCCGCGGCCGAACTGCAATGCATAACCCCGCACAAAGCCGCGCGCGGCATCGGTCTCGTAGAATTCCTTGCTCCACAGGCAGGTCGGCGGCGCGCGGTTGCTGTCGGTCGGCTCATCGACATAGCCATAGAGCTGAGCATAGGGGTGAAACATCAGATTCCTGCCGACCAGCCCACTCGAATTGGCAAGGCCATCCGGAAACCGGCTCGATGCCGAATTCAGCAGTAGTCGCGCCGTGCCGACGCCGTTGCAGGCGAGGATCACGACCTCCGCGGGCTGGAACTGCTCGACACCATCCCGGTCGTAATACACGACACCGCTGGCCATGCCCTGTTGATTGGTGGTGATCTCGCGCACCCGGCAATGCGTCCTGAGCTGGACCCCGGCGCGCAGCGCGGCCGGCCAGTAGGTGATATCGGTGCTCGCCTTGGCGCCCTGCGCACAGGCTGGCGTGCAATGGCCGAGATTGATGCAGCGCGCGCGGCCTTCATAGTCGACGGTGGCAACCGTCGTATCCGACGGCCACCAGTGCCAGCCGAGTTTGTTCATCGCCTTTGCCAGCCGGCTGCCGGAACGGCCAAGCGGCTGCGGCGGCATCGGCGGCTCGGTAGGCGGAGAGCCCGGATCGCCGGCGAGGCCGGAGACGCCCATCATGCGGTCGTTTTCGGCGAAGAACGGCGCCAGCGTGTCGTAGTCGATCGGCCAATCGTCGGCCACGCCGTCCAGCGTGCGAACGCGGAAGTCCGATGGATGCAGCCGCGGAAAATGCGCGGTGTACATGATCGTGCTGCCGCCGACGCCGTTGAAATTCAGGACCTTGATCGGCGAATTGTCGTCGTTGACGGGATAATCCTCCGCCCGCCCGCGGATGTTGGGGCTTGGCGAATAGTCACCGTAGAACCGCGCCTCCCAGTCCCGCCCGGTGCTGGGATATTGAGCGGGATTCATCCAGCCGCCCTGCTCGAGGCAGAGGATGCGCATTCTGGTGTCGGCCAGACTCCAGGCCACCGCCGCGCCGGACGCGCCGGCCCCGATGATCAGGACGTCCACGGGCTGGTTCATCGCCGGCCGTTCCAGGCTAGGCCTTGTCCGGCCCCACCCGAACCAGTTGCTTGCCGAAATTGGCGCCCTTCAGAAGCCCCATGAACGCGGCCGGGGCGTTGTCCAGTCCCTCGGTGACGAATTCACGATACTTCACCTTGCCTTCGCGCACCCACTGCGACATGTCGCGAAGGAAGTCGGCATGGCGGGCTGCGAAGTCGCTGACAATGAAGCCGCGGATGGTCAGACGTTTGGTCAATACCGCGCGCATCATTGACGAGGCCCATTTCGGAGCCGTCGCCTGGGTGTCGTTGTAGTGGGCGATCAGCCCGCAAACCGGGACCCGCGCGAACGCGTTGAGCAACGGAAATACCGCCTCGAACACCTCGCCTCCGACATTCTCGAAGTAGACGTCGATACCCTTGGGACAGGCCTCCTTCAGCTTGGCGGCCAATTGCGGGTCGCGATGATCCAGGCAGTCGTCGAAACCGAGTTCGCTCTTGACGTAGTGGCACTTGTCCTTGCCGCCGGCGATGCCCACCGCGCGGGCACCCTTGACCCTCGCGATCTGCCCGACCGCCGAGCCGACCGCGCCGGAAGCGGCGGCGACCACCACGGTCTCGCCGGGCTGCGGCTTGCCGATGTCGAGCAGCCCCGTATAGGCCGTCATGCCGGGCATTCCGAGCACGCCGACCGCGGTCGAGACCGGCCCGAGTTTCGGATCGACCTTGTTTAACCCCTTGCCATCCGAGATCGCATGGGTTTGCCAGCCCGCGCGGGACAAGACGATGTCACCCTTTGCAAAGCCGGGATTGTTGGAGGCGATCACCTCGGAAACCGTGCCGCCTTCCATTACGCCACCGATCGGGACCGGCGCTGCATAGGACGGCCCATCGCTCATGCGGCCACGCATATAGGGATCGAGGGAGAGCCAAATCGTACGCAGCAGAACCTGGCCTTCGCCGGGGACCGGCGCCGCGGTTTCCTCGATGCGGAAGTCTGATGCTTTCGGCTCGCCCACGGGGCGAGAGACGAGAACGACGCGCTTGGCCTGCGACATGGCTGGTTTCCTCCGATTGTCGTTGTGGTCGCCAATCTATGGCGGCGACCGACTATCCGCCGCCCGGATAATTCGGGGCTTCGCGGGTGATGGTGACGTCGTGAACATGGCTTTCGCGGAGTCCAGCACCCGTGATGCGGACGAATTCCGCCTTTTCATGGAATTCGGCGAGATTCCTGGCACCGACATAGCCCATCGCCGCCCGAAGCCCGCCCGAGAGCTGATGCATGACATTGCCGACCGGCCCCTTGTAGGGCACCTGGCCCTCGATGCCCTCGGGTACGAGCTTGAGCGTGTCCTTGATGTCCTGCTGGAAATAGCGGTCGGCCGAGCCGCGTGCCATCGCCCCCACCGAACCCATGCCGCGATAGGCCTTGTAGGAACGACCCTGCCACAGAAACACCTCGCCCGGGGTCTCGTCGGTACCTGCGAGCAACGAGCCGACCATGGCAATGTCCGCACCCGCTGCCAGCGCCTTGGCAAGATCGCCGGAATATTTGATGCCGCCATCAGCGATCACCGGCACGCTGGCTTTCTTGGCCGCTTCGACCGCATCCATGATCGCGGTCAATTGTGGTACGCCAACGCCCGCGACAATCCGGGTGGTACAGATCGAGCCGGGACCGATGCCGACCTTGATCGCGTCGGCGCCGGCATCGATCAGCGCCTGCGCACCATCGTGCGTGGCGATGTTGCCGGCGATCACCTGCACCGCATTGGAGAGCCGCTTGATGCGATTGACCGCCTCCAGCACCCGCGATGAATGGCCGTGGGCGGTGTCCACCACGATCACGTCGACCCCCGCCTCGATCAGCCGCTCGGTCCGTTCGTAACCGCCCTCGCCGACCGTGGTCGCCGCGGCGACCCGCAGCCGTCCCTGCGCATCCTTGCAGGCAAGCGGATGCGCGACGGCCTTTTCCATGTCCTTGACGGTGATCAATCCGACGCAGCGATACTGATCGTCCACCACCAGCAGCTTCTCGATGCGGTGCTGATGCAGCATCCGTTTCGCCTCGTCCTGGCCGACGCCTTCGCGCACCGTCACCAGATTTTCGTGCGTCATCAGTTCGGAGATCTTCTGCCGCGGATCGGTGGCAAACCGCACGTCGCGGTTGGTCAGGATGCCGACCAGCTTGCCCGGCACGCCGCCGGTGACCACCGGGATGCCGGAGATGCCGTGATCCTTCATCAGGCGCAGCGCGTCCGACAGGGTTGCGTCGGGAGCGATGGTCAGCGGATTGACGACCATCCCGGATTCGAACTTCTTGACCTGCCGCACCTGGGCCGCCTGGCCCTCGATATCGAAATTGCGATGCACGACGCCAATGCCGCCGGCCTGCGCCATCGCGATCGCCATCCGTGCCTCGGTGACGGTGTCCATCGCCGAAGCGACGATCGGAATATTCAGCGGGATCGAACGGGTGAGGCGGGAGCGGATGTCGGCCTCAGAGGGCAGGATGTCCGAAAGGCCGGGCTTCAGAAGCACATCGTCGAAGGTGTAGGCCTCGCGTATCCCCTGGATTCCTTGCATCAGTACCATCACCAACTCCGTTCGGCGGCCGGCGTGCCGCGGGCAGTCCCCGGGGGATGGCCGCCTTCGTCGGCGAAGCGTCAGCTTACCGGCGAATCGTATCCCATCGATAGGGTTGGCGGTGGTCGATAGCACGGCGGAACGCTGAATCATAGCGTTTGCCTGCCATGCGCTGGCCTTTCCCCGTCAGCATCAGCGCCTTGCGCCATCAGCGCCGGCAGATCAGCGGACCGGTCGGCCTGCCGGCCGCCATCACGCATGATTTAGGGGTTTTCAGAGGTTTCACAATGGCCTGCCGTGCAGCGGGGTGATACAGCCCTGCTCCCGCCTCGCTTTCTCGCCGCGGTCTGCCGCATGTGATGACCAAAGAACGCCTGATCCCCCTTATCGTAGCCACCGCCCTGTTCATGGAGAACATGGACTCCACGGTGATCGCGACCTCGCTGCCCGCGATCGCGGCTGACATCGGCACGAGCCCGCTGACGCTCAAGCTTGCCATCACCTCCTATCTGCTGGCGCTGGCGGTCTTCATTCCGGCCAGCGGCTGGACCGCCGACCGGTTCGGACCACGTACCGTGTTCAGCCTCGCCGTCGCCGTCTTCATGATGGGGTCGATCGGCTGTGCGCTGGCCTCCTCGGTCACCGGCTTCGTGTTCGCCCGCATCCTGCAGGGCGCCGGTGGCGCCATGATGACGCCGGTCGGACGGCTGGTGCTGTTGCGCTCGATCGACAAGAGCGCGCTGGTGAACGCGATGGCCTGGGTCACGGTGCCGGCGCTGGTCGGGCCGGTGATCGGTCCGCCGCTCGGCGGCTTCATCACCACCTACCTGTCCTGGCACTGGATCTTCCTGATCAACATTCCGATCGGACTGCTCGGGATCACGCTGGCGCTGCGCTATATCGATCCGATCCGCACCGAGAATCCCGAGCGCTTCGATCTCTATGGGCTGGTGCTGGCCGGAATCGGCCTGGGCGGCATCGCGTTCGGGCTGTCCGTCGCCGGTCTCAACCTGCTGCCCTGGCCCGTCATCATCGCGCTGATCGCGATCGGCTCCATCTCGATGACACTCTATGTCATCCATGCCCGGCGCACCGCCTCACCGGTCCTGGATTTCACCCTGCTGCGCCTGCCGACCATGCGCGCCAGCATCATCGGCGGCTTCATGTTCCGGCTTGGCATCGGCGCGCTGCCGTTCCTGCTGCCGTTGCTGATGCAGGTCGGCTTCGGCCTGTCGCCGCTGCGCTCGGGGCTCGTGACCTTCAGTTCGGCAGTCGGCGCGATGGGCATGAAGACGCTGGCGGCGCGCATCATCCGCACCTTCGGCTTTCGCAACATCATGATCGTCAATGCCATCATCAGCTCGGTCTTCCTCGCGGCCTGCGCGCTGTTCACGATGGCGACGCCGTTGCTGCTGATCATGATCCTCCTGGTGGTCGGCGGCTTCTTCCGCTCGCTGCAATTCACCGCCATCAACACCCTCGCCTATGCCGAGGTCGAGCCGGGACGGATGAGCAGGGCCACCACGCTGGTCAGCGTCAACCAGCAGCTGGCGCTGTCGGCGGGGGTTGCGGTCGGCGCCGCCTCGGTGGAATCCACCATGTGGCTGCACCATGTCAGCGAACTCAGCGCCACCGATTTCGCGCCGGCATTCGTCGTGGTGTCGGTCATATCGGCGGTCTCGGCGTATTTCTTCTTCCAGATGCCGGCCGATGCCGGTCACCAGGTCTCCGGCCGCGGCGTGATCGTGGTGCCCTCCCCGGAACGCGACGCCGAGCCGGAGGAGACCGCGGCCAGCGAAACCGTCAACGCCCGCGATCAGCGGCTGGGATGAACCCGTTTGCGTCGGGACGGCGGGACTTCACTACCCCCTGAAGCCGGTCGCCAGCAGGTAGCGCTCGGAAGAATCCTGACGGCTCGACGCCGGCTTGACATGGCGCACGCTGGCGAAACTCCGCTTCAGCTGGGCCAACAGGTCCGCATCGGCTCCACTCTGAAAGACCTTGGCGACGAAGGCGCCGCCGGGATTGAGAACGTCGGCGGCGAAGGCGGCGGCACCTTCGACCAGTCCGAGGATCCGAAGCTGGTCGGTCTTGCGGTGGCCGGTGGTGTTGGCGGCCATGTCCGACAATACGACGTCGGCGCGACCGCCCATCATGGCCAGCAGCCTGTCCGGCGCGTCGGCGGCGAGAAAATCAAGCTGGGCAAAGCTGACGCCGGGTATCTCGGGCATCGCCAGCAGGTCGATCGCAATCACCTTGCCCTTGCCGGCGGCGGCGCCGACCCGGCTCGCGGCGATCTGGCTCCAGCCGCCGGGCGCCGCTCCGAGATCGACGACCACGCGTCCCGGCCTGAGCAGGTGGTACTTGTCGTCGATTTCGATCAGCTTGTAGGCGGCGCGCGACCGAAGGCCGTCCCGCTTGGCTTGCGCCACATAGGGATCGTTGAGCTGCCGCTCGAGCCAGAGTTTCGACGACAGCTTGCGCTTGCCGCCGGTCTTGACCGTGACATGCAGCCTTCCCGTGGTGTCTTTGGTCATGACGGGAAGGCCTCGCCCGGGGCCACCGATTTACACCCCAGCGCGCTCAAGACGCGACGCCTCGGCATCCGCCGAGGGTGCCGTCCTCGCGCATCATCTCGACCAGCATGCCTTCGCGCAGCCCGCGATCGGCGACGCGCAGCCGTGGCAGCGGGAACGCCGCGCGGATGGCGTCGAGAATGGCGCAGCCGGCGAGCACCAGATCGGCGCGCTCGACGCTGATGCAGCGGTTGTTGGCGCGTTCCGGGTAGCCCATGCGCAGAAGGCGGGCGATGGTCGCGGTCACCTCGGCATCGTCCATCCACACGCCGTCGACCCGGCGCCGATCGTAGCGCGACAGATTGAGATGGACCCCGGCGAGTGTCGTCACCGTGCCCGAGGTGCCGAGCAGGTGCATGTCCCGCAGATCAGTGCCGTATTCGGCGGCAAACGGCGCGACGTGTCCGGCGACCTCCTGCACCATCCGCGAATAGGATTGTGCCGTGACGTCCCTGCCGCCGAACCGTTCGGCCAGCGTGACGACGCCGAGCGGAATCGACATCCAAGCCCTGATCCGCGGCACCGCATCCAGTTGTCGCGGATCGCGCTCGATCCGAACCAGCTCGGTCGAACCGCCGCCGATGTCGAACAGGATGGCGCCGCGCCCATTCGGATCGAGCAGCGGCGAGCAGCCGAGCACCGCGAGCGCGGCCTCGGTTTCGCGGTCGATCACCTCGAGCCGGATGCCCGTCTCGGCTGCGACCCGATCGCGGAAATCTTCCGCATTCGACGCCGCACGGCAGGCTTCCGTCGCGATCAGTCGCAGACGCCTGGCCTTCCGCGCGGCCATCTTGTCGCGACAAACGCTCAAGGCGGCGACTGCGCGTTCGATCGCCGCCGCGCTGATGCAGCCGGTCGCCGAAACGCCTTCGCCGAGCCGGATGATCCGCGAGAACGAATTGATCACGCGAAATCCGTCTGCCGCCGGACAAGCAATCAGGAGCCGGCAGTTGTTGGTGCCGAGATCGAGCGCGGCGTAGACGTGTGAGTTCGCGGCCGGCCCCGGCTGCTCTCCCGCGCCTGTCACAACCGATCCCTGCGGGTTCACGCGCGGCCGAGAGCCATCGCGAAGCCGCGTATCGTCGTTCATTAAGTATCTTTCCGCGGCCGTCTGTGGGTCGCCGAAAATTTCCGTTCACGAAAACTTTAGCAGCGTCGGCAGGTGGCGCAACAGCCATCCATCCGTCTATATCCGGCCCCACAACCGTACCGCGCTGCAACAATGCCGAATTGCCGCCGGGATCAAGCCGCCGACTGTTCGCGCGGCTGGTAGATCGCAGTGTGCTGGCAAAGCGCCACCGGGGTGCGCCCATTGGCGATCACCACGGCGTCAAGCTCGACAAAGCGGTGCCCCTTCTTTTCATAGTTGCCGGTGACCCTCGCGCGCGAGGTCAGCTCGTCACCGCTTCGTGCCGCGGCGAGCAGCTGCATCCGGCTGCCGACATGAATCCATGGTCCGAGAATGGCATTGTCGACCAGAACGCTGTTCAAGGTCCGCAGTAGCAAGCCGGGATGGCCCAGCCCCTCTTCGAGGTAGATTGGACTGGTTTCGCGGATATCGGCGAGGTATTGCCGTTCGGCGTCGCCCGCCCAGGCGCGCGGCAGCGTTCCCAGCCACTTGCCTACGGGATAGGACGCGGCACTTACCGGCTGGCGCTCGCTGACCGCGCTGGCTTCGTGGTAATCTGAAATCGACAGCTGCGGTGCCGATGCCGGCAACGATGCGCTGCCGGTCGCGCAGGGTTCGCCCCGACTTTCGACGCCAAGCGACAGCACCCCGTCACGCTCCTCGCAGCCCACTTCGGCGATTTCGCCGTCGTAGACCGGCTTGACAAAACGCGCCTCGATCACGCCGCGCTCGAGGAAACCCCGGCCCCACTTCGCCACTGGCAGGTGGATCATGTAGGCCATCACATCGACACCCGGCACCAACGCTCCACTGAACCCGAACCGACGCGCCACGGTATCGTCATGGATCTTGTTGTCTGATGTCCTGGAGGTGTTATAGGCCGATACGCGGTAGGTTCCGGTCCGGGCGGTCATGCTCTCTCCCTGATATCAAACGGCTTTTCCATCCTGATCGTACGCACGGCAGGCGGCGTGGCAAGCGTGTTGCAGGCGTGTTTCTCTCGCATTTCTGCGGCCCATGGAGTACCACGCGGCGATGATCGCAGCCGCCGGCCAACCACCGCCTTTGACGCCAGCCAGGAGTTCGCCGCGCATCTACGTCGATGCCGACGCCTGCCCCGTCAAGGATGAAATCTACCGCGTCGCCGCCCGCCATGGCCTGCCTGTCAGCGTGGTGGCCGGCAATTTCATCCGGGTCCCATCCGATCCCCTGATCGAACGCGTTGCAGCGGGTCCCGGCATGGACGCCGCCGATGACTGGATTGCGGCCCACGCCGGCAAGGGCGATATCGTGGTCACCTCCGATATCCCGCTGGCCAGCCGCTGCGTGAAAGCCGGCTGCGAGGTCATTGCACCAAACGGCAAGCCGTTCACGGAGCAGTCGATCGGCATGACGCTGGCGGTGCGCAACCTGATGACCGATCTGCGCTCCTCCGGCGAAGTGACGGGCGGCCCCCGGTCGTTCGCGCCGCGCGATCGCTCGGCGTTCCTCTCGGCGCTCGACCAGACCATCCGCCGCGTGCAGCGCCAGCGTGCCGAACAGCGGCTGGATTGAGCAACGACGATGGCGCCTCCCCTGATTCAGCTCAAGGACATTGCGCTGACCTTTGGCGGCACGCCGCTGCTGTCGGGCGTCGAACTGTCGGTGTCGGCAGGCGAGCGGGTCGCCTTGATCGGTCGCAACGGATCGGGCAAATCGACCCTGCTGAAGATCGCCGCGGGCCTGGTCGAGCCCGACCGCGGCAGTCGCTTCCTGCAACCCGGCGCCACCATACGCTACCTCCCGCAGGAGCCGGACTTCGCGGGCTTCGCCACGACCCTCGCCTATGTCGAAGCCGGACTTGGGCCGGGCGATGATCGCTACCAGGCAAGTTATATCCTCGAGCAGCTCGCTCTCCGCGGTGATGAGGATCCGGCGCGGATCTCCGGCGGCGAAGCCCGCCGTACGGCGCTGGCCCGGGTGCTGGCGCCCATGCCGGATATCCTGCTGCTCGACGAGCCGACCAATCATCTCGACCTCACCACCATCGAGTGGCTGGAAAGCGAACTCGGCAGCCGCCGTTGCGCGCTGGTGCTGATCAGCCACGACCGCCGGTTCCTGTCGAACCTGTCGCGCAGCACCGCCTGGCTCGATCGCAACGAGATCCGTCGGATCGACCGCGGCTATGATGCCTTCGAGGCCTGGCGCGACGAGGTGCTGGCCGAAGAGGAGCGCGATCTGCACAAGCTCGATCGCCAGATCGTCAATGAGGAGCATTGGCTGCGCTACGGTGTGTCGGGCCGGCGCAAGCGCAATGTCAAGCGGCTCGGCAACCTCCACGCGCTGCGCGAGCAGCGCCGCACTCATCGCGGGGCCGCCGGCAGCGCCAACCTTGCCGCAACCGACGCCGAGAAATCCGGCAAGCTCGTCGTCGAAGCCCGCGGCATCGGCAGGAGCTACGGCGATCGCCAGATCGTCGCCGACTTCTCGATCCGCATCCAGCGCGGCGATCGCCTCGGCGTCATCGGTCCGAACGGCGTCGGCAAGACCACCCTGGTCGACATGCTGACAGGCGCGCAGCCACCCGATACCGGCTCGATCCGGTTCGGCGCCAATGTCGAGATGGCGACACTCGACCAGCACCGCGAAAGCCTCGACCCCGGATCGACTCTGGCCGAGGCCCTGACCGGCGGCCGCGGCGATCACGTCACGGTCGGCGGCCAGCCCAGGCACGTGGTCAGCTACATGAAGGATTTCCTGTTTGCACAGGAGCAGATGCGAACGCCGCTCGAGGTGCTTTCCGGCGGCGAACGCGGGCGATTGATGCTGGCACGTGCGTTGGCCAAGCCGTCCAATTTGCTGGTGCTGGATGAGCCCACCAACGATCTCGACCTGGAAACCCTCGACGTGCTGGAGGATATGCTCGGCGACTATCAGGGCACCGTGATCCTGATCAGCCATGATCGCGATTTCCTCGATCGCGTGGTGACGTCGGTGCTGGTACCGGAAGGCAACGGCCGCTGGATCGAATACGCCGGCGGCTATTCCGACATGCTGGCGCAACGCGGCGCCGACCTCGAGCGTCAGCGAGCCAAACCTGCCACTCCGACCGGAACCACCAAGGCGGCGACCAGCAACAGCGCGCCCGTCCCGAAACGGCGGTTGAATTTCAACGAGAAGCACGCGCTGGAGACGCTGCCGAAGACCATCACCAGACTGCAGGCCGAAATCACCAGGCAAGCGCTCCAGCTCGATGACCCCAATCTCTACCGCGACGATCGCCGGAAGTTCGAGGCCGTTTCGGCAGCGCTCGCCACCGCGCAACAGCAATTGCAGGCCGCCGAGGACAAATGGCTGGAACTCGAGATGCTGCGCGAAGAAATCGAACAGGCATAACCGATGACGACACCTCTGGCCGCCAGGATCGCCCGCGAATACGGCACGCCCATTGCCGTGATCGACATGGACCGGGTCGAGCGCAATATCGCCCGGGTTCAGGCCGCATGTGACGCCGCAGGCGTCGCCAACCGGCCCCACATCAAGACTCACAAGAGCCCGATGCTGGCGAAGCTGCAGATCGCCGCCGGTGCCAGGGGAATCACCTGCCAGAAGCTCGGTGAAGCCGAGGTCATGGCCGATGCCGGCATCGACGACGTCCTGATCAGCTACAACCTGATCGGCGACGAAAAAATGGCGCGGCTCGGCGCGCTGCAGGCCAAGGCCCGCATGACGGTCGCGGTCGACAATTCCGTCACCATCGCCGGCCTGCCTCAGGCCGCGCGCATATCCGGTCGCCCGCTTGCGGTCGTGGTGGAGTGCGATACCGGGCGCAAGCGTGCCGGCGTCGAGACGCCCGCCGAGGCGATCGCGCTCGCGCGCGAGATCGCGGCGACGGACGGACTGCGATTTGCCGGTTTCATGCTCTATCCGACCGAGACCGGCTGGGTCGAAGCCCAGCGCTTTAATGACGAGGCGCTGGCCGGCGTCCGCGCGCACGGGCTGGACGCGGCCATGGTCTCGACCGGCGGCACGCCGAACCTGAAGCATGTGGGAAAGCTGAAAGGCGCCACCGAACACCGTCCGGGCACCTACATCTACAACGACCGCATGCAGGTCGCCGCCGGCGTCGCCGGTTGGGACGACTGCGCGCTCACCATCTATTCGACCGTGGTGAGCCGCGCCGGACCGGAGCGCGGCATCCTCGATGCCGGTTCAAAGACCCTGACCTCCGACACTGGCGGCGGACTGGACGGTCACGGCTTCATTCTCGAGCATCCGGAAGCCCGGATCGCGCGCTTCGCCGAAGAGCACGGCTTTCTCGACCTCGCCCGCAGCAACACCCGCCCTCATGTCGGCGACGTGGTCCGGATCATACCGAACCATGTCTGCGTCGTCGTCAACATGATGGACGAAGTGCTGATGGTGCGCGGCGATGAGATCATCGGCACGCTGCCAGTGGCTGCGCGCGGAAAGCTGCGATAGTTCCTCTCATCCAGTTCGCCGCAGCCATTTCAATGCGCTCCTGCCGGCGGCCGCGCCGGTGGCGAACGAGGCCTGCAACAGATAGCCGCCGGTCGGCGCTTCCCAGTCGAGCATTTCGCCGGCTGCGAAAATTCCGGGCAGGCGGCGGATCATGAAGCCGGCATCCAGTTCGTCGAACGCAATGCCGCCCGCGGTCGAGATTGCACGGGCAATCGGCGCGATGCCATCGATCTTGATCGGCACGGCGTTGATCAGATCGGCAAGCGCGGCCGGCGACAGCGAGGCCAGTGGCACCGTTGACGCCGTCGCGGCCTCCTGCAGCAACCCGATGCCGATCGGAGCCAGATGCATGGTCTTGCGCAGCCAGTTCGAAAACGATTGCTTGCCCCTCGGCATCGACAGGCGCCGGATCAGGTCGGTACGGTCGAGATCGGGCCGCAAGGCGACGCGCAGGCTTGCGTGGCCGGCCTCGTCGAGCGTCCGGCGCAGATCGGCCGACAGCGCATAGATCGCGCCGCCTTCGATGCCGGCGCGTGTCACCATGGCTTCGCCACGCACCACCCGCTTGCCGCAGGTGAACGCCGCGCCCTTGAGCGGCTGGCCCTCGAAACGGTCGCGGAAAACGGCCGACCAGGTCACGGTGAACCCACAATTGGCGGGTCGGAGCGCTGATATTGCCACGCCGCGGGAGCGAAGCGTCTCGACCCAGGCGCCGTCGGAACCCAGCCTCGGCCAGCTGGCGCCGCCAAGCGCCAGCACGGTCGCGCCTGCCTCGACGGCCCGTTCACCCTCCGGCGTACGGAAGCCGAGATGCCCGTGGTCGTTCCAGCCGATCCAGCGATGACGCATCAGCAATCGAACGCCCGTGGCGTCCAGACGCCGCAGCCACGCCCGCAATAGCGGCGACGCCTTGAAAGCGCGCGGAAACACCCGGCCGCTGGAGCCGACAAAGGTCGGCTGGCCCAGCGCCTCGCTCCATTGGCGCAGGCCATCCGGTGGAAAATCCGCGATCGCAGCGGCAAGTGCTGGCGCGGCGTGGCCGTAGCGGGCCATGAAGTCGGACAGCGCTTCGCTATGGGTCAAATTGAGTCCGCCGCGACCCGCCATCAGCAGCTTGCGCCCCGCGGATGGCATGGCGTCGTAGACGGTCACGGCCATGCCGGCTTGCGCGACCATCTCGGCCGCCATCAGCCCGGCGGGGCCGGCGCCAATAACAGCGATCTGGACTTTGGCTGGATCGGGCACGGAAAATGCTAAAGCTTGATCCCTGCCCTTGCTGCAGCCTGCCCGACATATTTCTGGGTCTGCTGGAATGCGCCGTCCAGCGCCTTCGCCGTCGACACGTCATCGATCTCGGCGAAGCGCGCCGCCACCGCATCCGGCGTCCATTCGGATGGCGGAAGGTTGATGCCCTCGGTTTCGACCAGCCTTATCACGGCGAACGATCCCGCCCCGGCGCCCATGATGGTGCGGGTCGGCGCGTCCTCGCTCAGCAAATACAGCACCGCCGGGGTGATCGCTTCCGGCTTCATCAATGCGAGGGCTTGCGGCGGCAGCAATTCCTCCGTCATTCGCGTCGCCGCCGTCGGCGAAATGGTATTGACGCGGATGTTGTTCTTGCGGCCTTCCTCGGCCAGCACGTTCATCAGGCCGACCATCCCGGTCTTGGCCGCGCCGTAATTGGCCTGGCCGAAATTGCCGTAAAGTCCCGACGAGGAGGTGGTCACGACGATGCGGCCATAGTTGCGCTCGCGCATGCCGCCCCAAACTGCCTTGCAGCAATAGAATGTTCCCGTCAGGTGCACGTCCAGCACCTTCGCAAAATCGGCGATCTCCATCTTGGCGAACGACTTGTCGCGCAGGATGCCTGCATTGGCGCAGAGCAGGTCGACACCGCCCCATTCCCGGGTTGCGCGCTCGACCATCGCCGTGACCTGCTCGAAGTCGGAAACGTCGGCGCCGTCGGCCATCGCGACGCCGCCGGCAGCGCGGATCTCCTCCACCACAGTCTCCGCCGGCGTCAGCGATCCACCGCTGCCGTCGCGCGCGCCGCCGAAATCGTTGACGACCACCTTGGCGCCGCGCGCCGCAAGTCCGATCGCATGTGCGCGCCCGAGCCCATTGCCGGCGCCGGTGACGATGGCGACACGGTCGTCAAATCTGATTGTCATTCAAGCAAGTCCTGACTTGTGGGTTGATTCGCAGCTGCGACCGAAATGGCGCAACTAGCCAAGATAGATCAAGCCGATCCAGTCGGCTACCAGCGCGGGCTTTTCGCCGCCTTCGATCTCGACCGCGACATTGGTGCGCGACAGCATTTCCGTGGGCTTGCGCAGCTTCGCCTCCATCAGGGTGAAACGGCCACGGACGCGCGAGCCCGCGCGCACCGGCGAGATGAAGCGCAGCTTGTCGAAGCCGTAATTGACTCCCATCGTGGTACCGACGATTACCGGCATCACCTCATACGACATGATGCTCATCAGCGACATGGTCAGGAACCCATGCGCCACGGTCGCACCGAACGAGGTCTCGCGCCGCGCGCGCTCGGGATCGACATGGATGAACTGATGATCCTCGATCACGTCGGCAAAGACGTCGATGCGCGGCTGGTCGATGAGATGCCACGATGACACGCCGACCTCGTGACCGACCATGGCCTGATAGGCCTGCAGCGAAATCGGCGGTTTTTTCCAGACCTCGTTCATCGATCAGCTCTCCGCTGCCGATCGCAGCTTCTGCAGCTCCGGAAAATCCTCCTCACGGAATTCCTGCCCCCGCAGCGCATCGTTGCGGTCGTTGTCGTGTTCAAGGCGGCGGAGCTGGACACGGCGGATCTTGCCGGAAATCGTCTTCGGCAACTCCGTCACCAGCTCGAGGCGCCGGATCCGCTTGAACGGCGACAGCCGCGTGTGCAAGTGCCGGAAGATCGACAGCGCGGTCTCGGGCGAACGCTCGACCCCCGACACCAGGAGCACATAGGCCTTCGGGATGGCGAGCCGGATCGGATCCGGGCTGGGCACCACCGCGGCCTCCGCGACGCCGTCATGTTCGAGCAGCACGCTCTCGAGCTCGAACGGGCTGATGCGATAGTCCGACGACTTGAAGACGTCGTCGGAGCGGCCGACAAAGGTCAGATAGCCCTCTTCGTCCACGAAGACCACGTCGCCACTGCGATAAAGCTCGCCGTCGGCGCCGCTGACTTTGCCGTCATCGCCCTGGTAACCCTGCATCAGGCCGGCCGGGCGGTCGACGCCGAGCAGCAGGCTGACCTCGCCTTCCTTGGAAGCATGGCCGTCGGCGTCGGTGATCTGAACCCGATAGCCGGGCATCGGTCGCCCCATCGACCCGACCTTGACCTTCTGCCCCGGCGAATTCCCTGCCAATGCGGTGGTCTCGGTCTGGCCGTAGCCGTCGCGGATCGTCAGGCCCCACGCCGTGCGGACCTGGTCGATCACCTCGGGATTGAGCGGCTCGCCAGCGCCACAAACCTCACGCAGCGAGACCTTGAAGTCCGCGAGTTTCTCCTGGATGAACAGCCGCCACACGGTCGGCGGCGCACACAGCGTGGTCACGCCGCATCGGGCGATGGTCGCGAGCAGGCCCTTGGCATCGAAGCGCGGCTGATTGACCACGAACACGGTCGCGCCGGCGTTCCAGGGCGCAAACAGGCAGCTCCAGGCGTGCTTGGCCCAGCCGGGCGAGGAAATGTTGAGATGGACGTCGCCGGGCTGCAGGCCCAGCCAATACATCGTGGACAGCGCGCCGACCGGGTAGCTGCGATGGCTATGCCGCACCAGTTTCGGTTTTGCGGTCGTGCCGGAGGTGAAGTAAAGCAGCATGGGAGCGTCCGGATTGGTTGCGGCGTCCGGCTCGAACGTCTCGGGCGTGCCGTTCGTCTCCTCGTAAGACCGCCAGCCGTCCTGTGCTGCCGGGGTGCCGACCGCAATGCGCAGCAGGCTGTCGGCGCCGAGGTCCGCGAATTTTGCCACCTGTTCGTGCGATGCCACAACGGCCTTGGCACGGCCGCGCTCCAGTCGGTCGCGCAACTCGTCCGGTGTCAACAGCGTGGTTGCGGGGATCACCACCACCCCGAGCTTGATCGCCGCCAGCATGATCTCCCACAGCGGGACGACGTTTCCCAGCAACAGCAACAGATGGTCGCCGCGCTTGAGGCCGCGATCACGCAGGAAATTCGCCACCTGGTTGGATCTTCGCGACAGCGTTTCAAAAGTCAGCTTGGTGTCGCGATTGCTGGCCGCGTCGACAATCCAGAGCGCGGCACGGTCCTTGCTCTCCGGGTTGCGCGCGAGCTCGGCGTCAAACCAATCGAGCGCCCAGTTGAACGGCACCGGATCCGGCCAGCGGAAGTCGCGGATCGCCGTATCGTAATCGGCCCGGTGCTTCAACAGGAACGAACGTGCATCCTGGAATGTGGTCATTTCTGGCTCCTGTCAGAATGGTCCATCACCGACGCCAACCCTGCCGTCATTTCCCCGCCAGCGCCCGGACATGGCGAATGATGCCGGAAAAATCAGTGCCGCCGTTGCCGGCCGCGTCGAACGCCCGATAGATTTCCTGGGCGTGCTGGCCAAGTGGTGTGGCCGCGCCAGCGGCCTTGGCAGCGTCCTGCGCCAGCGTGAGGTCCTTCACCATCAGGGCCGCGGCAAAGCCTGGCTTGTAGTCATTGTTGGCCGGTGAGGCCGGGACCGGACCGGGTACCGGGCAGTAGGTGGTGAGCGACCAGCATTGGCCCGACGATGTCGAGGCGACATCGAACAGCGCCTGATGCGAAAGCCCGAGCTTTTCGGCCAGCGCAAACGCCTCGCTGACCGCGATCATGGAGACGCCCAGGATCATGTTGTTGCAGATCTTGGCCGCCTGTCCAGCGCCGCCGCCGCCACAATGCACGATCTTCTTGCCCATCTTCTCCAGTACCGGCTTTGCTGCCGCGAACGCCTTCTCCTCGCCGCCGCACATGAAGGTGAGCGTCGCGGCCTTGGCGCCGCCGGTGCCGCCCGACACCGGCGCGTCGATCGATGCTATGCCCTGCCGGGCGGCGAGCGCATGGGCCTGCTTGGCGCTCTCGACGTCGATGGTAGAGCAGTCGATGATCAGCGCCCCTTTGGTCATGGCCGGGATCACTTCGCTCCAGACCGACAGCACATGCTTGCCTGCCGGCAGCATCGTGACGACGATATCGGCCCCCTTGACCGACGCAGCCGCGCTGTCCGCGATCGAAGCGCCATCCTGCCTGGCCTGGTCGCGCGAAGCGCCGACGAGATCGAACGCGGTCACCTGGTGGCCGGCCTTGACCAGATTGGCCGCCATCGGAAGGCCCATATTGCCGAGGCCGATGAATGCGACGTTTGCCATGGTTAGTTCCTTCCGCAGGGTTTCTATTCTAATTCGCCGAAGGTCAGCTCGTCGGCACCGATCTCAGCGAAATAAGGCGCCACCATTGCCGCTGTGACCTCCTCGATCCGCGGCGGCGACCAGCGCGGGTTGCGGTCCTTGTCGATGACGGCCGCCCGCACACCTTCCCGGAAATCGTCGCTGGCAAACACCTGCAACGCCGCGCGATATTCACGGACCAGGCATTGCTCGAGCGTGGACGAAGCGCGCGCCAGCCGCAACAGCCTGAGGGTGACAACCATGCCGCGCGGCGATTTCTCGTTCAAGGTCCGGTGGGTCGCGCGCGCGAGCTCCGAACCGTCGCGCAACAATGCTGCAAGGATATCCTCGATCCGGTCGTGCGCGAACCAGCGATCGATGTCCGCCTGCATCGCTCCCACCCGACCGATGCGTTCGCCGGTAGCAAAGCCATCGATCAGGCGCTCGATTTCAGTGGATCCCGTGTCGGGACGAATTTTGGTCAGGGCATCACGCAAGGCGGCCCATCCGGCCGTGGGTACCACCGCATCGGCGAACCGGGCGTGGATCGCGTCGGGGCCGTTCATGGTCTCGCCCGTCAAACCGAAATAGGTGCCGATCTCTCCGGGCGAGCGCGACAGCAGCCAGGTGCCCCCGACATCCGGGAAGAAGCCGAGGCCGACCTCCGGCATCGCGAGCCTGGTGCGCTCGGTGACGATGCGATGGCGGCCGTGGGCCGAAAGCCCGACGCCGCCGCCCATCACCAGCCCATCCATGAATGCGACGTAGGGCTTCGGAAACCGGGCGATCCGGGCATTCATGGCATATTCCTGACGCCAGAATACCTTGCCGAGATCGCCCGCGACTCGTGAGCTCTCATAAAGCCCGCGGATATCGCCGCCGGCGCACAGGCCGCGCTCGCCCGCCCCCTCCAGCAGGACGACGGCAACGGCCGGATCGGCCTCGAACCGGTCGAGCGCCGCATCGATCCCGAGCGACATCTCCAGTGTCATGGCATTGATCGCCTTCGGCCGGTTCAGCCGGATCACCCCGGCCCCGCCTTCGCGCCGCACGATCAGTTCGGGCTCGGCCTCGACGCTGGCGCGGGAAGCGATCATCGCGCATCCTCGATCAGCTTGCGCGCCACGATCAGCCGCATGATCTCGTTGGTGCCTTCGAGGATCTGGTGCACCCGAAGGTCCCGCACGATCTTTTCGATACCGTATTCGCTGAGATAGCCGTAGCCGCCATGCAGTTGCAGCGCCTGGTTGGCGACCTCGAAACCGACATCGGTGCCGAACCGCTTGGCCATCGCGCACAGCATGGTCGCGTCGGCATCCCGGCGGTCGAGCGCCGCCGCCGCACGCCAAATGAAAGTCCGGGCCGCCTCCAGTTCGGTGGCCATGTCGGCGAGCCGGAACTGCAAGGCCTGGAATTCGTCGAGGCGCTTGCCGAACGCCTTGCGCTGCTTCATGTAGGCGAGCGATTTGTCGAGTGCGGACTGCGCGCCGCCGAGCGAGCAGGCCGCGATATTGATGCGGCCGCCGTCGAGCCCTGCCATTGCGATCTTGAAGCCGATGCCCTCTTCGCCGAGCCGATTGGCAACCGGTACCCGCGCATTCTCGAAGATCACCGCGCGGGTCGGCTGCGCGTTCCAGCCCATCTTGCGCTCATTGGCGCCAAACGAAAGTCCGGGCGTATCGCCCTCGACCACCAGGGTCGAGATGCCGCCGGGCCCGTCGCCGCCGGTCCGCGCCATCACCACATAGATATCAGCCTTGCCGGCGCCCGAGATGAACTGCTTCTGGCCGTTGAGCACGTAGTAGTCGCCGTCGCGCACCGCACGGGTCCGCAGCGCCGCGGCATCCGAACCGGAGCCGGGCTCGGTCAGGCAATAGCTCGCCAGCAGCTCCATGGTGCAGAGCCTGGGCAACCACTGGCGTCGCTGGGCGTCGCTGCCATAGGCGTCGATCATCCACGACGCCATGTTGTGGATCGATAGGAAGGCCGACACCGTTGGACAGCCCAGGGCCAGCGCCTCGAAGATCAGCGCCGCGTCGAACCGCGTCAGCGCCGAGCCGCCGACGTCGTCGCGGATATAGACTCCGCCGATGCCGAGGGTTGCCGCCTCCCGCATCACCTCGACCGGGAAATGCTTCTCCTCGTCCCAGCGCAGCGCATGCGGCGCGATTTTTTCCATGGCGAAGTCTCGCGCCATGTCGCGAACCGCGATCCGGTCCTCGCTGAGGGCGAATTCACTCATTCATGGCCGCCATTCCGACAGAGAGAAAACGAGCTTGGCGAGGCTCGTCCCTTTTACCCTGGCGACAAATTTTTGATCCGCCGATCAACGTTCTGCATCCCTTTGCGGGCCAACGCACTGACAAGCTCGGTGCTGATTGCTCCGCCGATCAATTCATGGTGGGCATGGAGAACTCGGCACCTTCCTTGACGCCGGAGGGCCAACGCGAGGTCACCGTCTTGGTCTTGGTATAGAAGCGGATGGAATCCGGCCCATACTGGTTGAGATCACCGAATCCCGAGCGTTTCCAGCCACCGAATGTGTAGTACGCGACCGGCACCGGGATCGGCACGTTGATGCCGACCATGCCGACATTGACCTTGCTGGCGAAATCGCGCGCGGCATCGCCGTCGCGGGTGAAGATCGCAACGCCATTGCCATACTCATGCTCGGACGGCAGGCTCAGCGCCTCCTGGTAGTCGTGGGCGCGTACCACGGAAAGCACCGGCCCAAAAATCTCCTCCTTGTAGATGCGCATGTCCCTGGTGACATGGTCGAACAGGCAGCCGCCCATGTAGAAACCGTTTTCATAGCCCTGCATCTTGAACCCGCGACCGTCGACCGCGAGTTTGGCGCCTTCCTTGATCCCGATCTCGACATAGTCCTTGACCCGGTCCAGCGCGGCCCGCGTCACCAGCGGACCGAAATCCGCGGTCGGATCGATCGAGGGACCGATCTTGAGGTTCTCGACGCGCGGAATGAGCTTTTCCATCAGCCGCTCGGCCGTGGTCTTGCCCACCGGCACTGCCACCGAGACCGCCATGCAGCGCTCGCCGGCCGCTCCGTAGCCGGCACCGACCAGCGCATCCACCGTCTGGTCCAGATCGGCGTCAGGCATGACGATCGCGTGGTTCTTGGCGCCACCGAAGCACTGCGCGCGCTTGCCGGTCGCGGCCGCCCGCTCGTAGATGTACTGCGCGATGGCGGATGAACCGACAAAGCCGACCGCCTTGATATCCGGATCGTCCAGGATCGCGTCCACGGCCTCCTTGTCGCCGTTGACGACGTTGAGGATGCCAGGCGGCAACCCGGCTTCCAGCATCAATTCCGCAAGCTTCATCGGGACGCCCGGATCGCGCTCGGATGGCTTCAACAAAAAGGCATTGCCGCAGGCGATCGCAGGGGCGAATTTCCACATCGGAATCATCGCCGGGAAGTTGAACGGCGTGATCCCCGCGACGACGCCGAGCGGCTGACGCATTGAATAGATGTCGATGCCCGGGCCCGCACCCTCGGTATATTCGCCCTTCATCAGCTGGGGAATCCCGATCGCATACTCCACGACCTCGACGCCGCGCAGGATGTCGCCCTTGGCGTCCGGAAGCGTCTTGCCGTGCTCGCGCGCCAGCATTTCGGCCAGCGCGTCATTGTCGCGTGCCACGAGCTCCAGGAACTTCATCAGCACGCGAACGCGGCGTTGCGGATTGGTGGCGCCCCATTCCGGCTGGGCCGCCTTGGCATTCTCGACCGCCGCACGAACCTCCGCCTTGGTGGCAAGCGCCACCTGCGCCTGGACGGTGCCGGTCATCGGCTCGAACACGTCCGCGGTCCGTCCCGACTTGCCCTTGACCTCGCGGCCACCGATGAAATGTCCAATTGAGCGCATGTGGTCCTCCAGGAGCTAGAGCCGGTTTTGCCGGCATCTTGCAGTCTTTGCGGCGTTTGGAAAGGGCCAGAACGCGCGGCGGTTTTGCGGAAATGCGCCGCAGGTGCCGCGATGCGGCGGCATTCGACCAATGGCGTAGAGGGTAGCCGAAAAACCGATCAATGCCGGGCGGTTGTCGCGGCACTCCTGGTGGCGCGTTTCTTTGTGGCCGGTTTCTCCGGCGGCGCACCGGCGAGCACGGCGTCGCGTCCGGCGTCCAGGATCTCGTCGGAGAATTCCCCGTTGCCGGCCACCCGGGCCATCACCAGCGTCCCGATCATGGTCGCGATCACGGCCATGGCCTGCTTGCGCGCCGCCTGGCGTGGAACCTCCGGAATCTGCAGCGCCAGGAAATCGATCATCTGTTCCAGCTTGGCCGCAAACGCCTTGCGGGTCTTCGGGCTCTCGCGGGCAATTTCCGCGCCCAGCGTCGGGATGGCGCAGCCATGCCCGGGATCGTCGCGATGCACCGACGTCAGGTAGGAATCGACGATGGTGGAAAGCCGCTGCTCCGGCGGGGTCTGTTCCGCGAGCTTGTGCCAGCGCTCGGTCGAGCGGTCCATCGCATCGACAAAGGCTTCGATCACCAGGGCTTCGCGCGAGTCGAAATGAGCGTAGAAGCCCCCATGGGTGAGGCCGGCGTCCTTCATCAGGTCGGCTACGCCGATGCCATGCGCGCCCTTCTCGCGCAGCCGCACCGAGGCTTTTCGCACGATCTTGGCGTGGGTCTCGAGCTTGTGCTCCTTGGAATAGCGCATCACCGGTTCCATAAGATGTTTATAGTCATATAATAGCATCCGCTGCCGTAGAATGCTGCATCTATTTCATCGGCCGAGCCTGGCATGCGCAGTCCACGGCTTGACATGGCCTTGTATTGCCCGGGAAATGGCGCGTTCCTTCCGGCGAGACGATTCCGTGGATCTGCTCAACCCCCATTGCGGCATCGATCGCGACGCCCGTGGCGTCGTACGGCTGACGATCTGCCGGGCCGGAGCGCTCAATATCCTTGGAAGTGCCGTCATCGAGGCCGTACGCAGCGGACTCGAGGCGCTGGCCGCCGACCGCGGAATCCGCGCCTTGATCCTCGCCGGCGAGAGCGAGCGGAGCCTGATCGGGGGCGCCGATATCAAGGAAATGGCGCGGCTCGACCAGGCATCGGCGGAAAAATTCATTACCGGCCTGCGCGATCTGTGCGAGGCGGTGCGGGCATTCCCGGCACCCGTCATTGCGCGGATGCCGGGCTGGTGCCTCGGCGGCGGGCTCGAGGTGGCCGCCGCCTGCGATTTCCGGATCGCGGCGCACGATGCCCGGTTTGGCATGCCGGAGGTCCGGGTCGGCATTCCCTCGGTGATCCACGCCGCCCTGCTGCCGCGCCTGATCGGCTGGGGCCGAGCCCGCTGGCTGGTCATGACGGCCGAGAACATCGATGCACCGACCGCGCTTTCCTGGGGACTGATCGACGTCGTGGCGCCGCCGGACGGCCTCGACGCCGCCGTCGAGCACACCGTCAATGCCCTGCTCGAATGCGGGCCGGAGGCGTTGCGGGCCCAGAAAGCCCTGCTCCGGCAATGGGAGGAACTGCCGCTGACGGAATCCGTCAACCGCAGCATCGCGGTTTTCGGACAATCCTTCCTGAGCGGCGAGCCGCAGCGGATGATGCAACGCTTTATTGATCGCAAGTGACGGCGCCGGCCCCGGCCGATCGCGCCCGCCGACAATCGTCTCGCAGCGCAGTTGCAAATTACTGCAACGCAATATATGATGATCGTCATTCAAATGCTGGCTTGCCCAAGGCAGGCTCAAATCGCGCCATCCGGAGATGGGAAACCTCATGATATCGAACTGGTTGTCGGCCGCGCTGGCTCGCCGCAACATCCACTATGGATGGGTGATGGTGGGGGTCACTTTCCTCACGGCACTGGTCAGCGCCGGCGCAGTCGGCGCGCCCGGCGTCTTCATCGTACCCCTGCAAAAGGAGTTCGGCTGGAGCACCGCGCAGATCTCGTCGGCGCTGTCGATCCGGTTCGTCCTGTTCGGGCTGATGGCGCCATTCGCGGCCGCCCTGATGAATCGCTACGGGCTGCGCAATGTCACGTTTACGGCGTTGCTGGTCGTGGTCTCGGCGCTGCTCGTCTCTCTCGCCATGACGCAGGTCTGGCAGCTGATGCTGTTGTGGGGCGTGGTGGTCGGCATCGGCACCGGCATGACCGCGCTGGTGCTCGGCGCCACCGTCGCCGCGCGATGGTTTGCGGCGCGGCGCGGTCTGGTGGTTGGAATCCTGACCGCGAGCGCGGCCACCGGACAGTTGGTGTTCCTGCCGCTGCTCGCGAGCCTGACCGAACGGATGGGCTGGCGGTTCGCGCTCGGGCTGATGTGTGCGATGCTCGGCGTCGCCGCCTTTGTCGTGCTGATGGTGATGCGCGACCGTCCCGGCGATGTCGGGTTGCGCCCGTTCGGCGATCAGGGTGCCCAGCCATTGCCGCCACCTGCTGCGCATTCCGGATCGATCACGGCGGCCGCGTTCGGCGCGCTGCGCGATGCCGCGGGGACGCGGGTGTTCTGGATCCTGTTCGCCACGTTCTTCATCTGCGGCGCCAGCACCAATGGCCTGGTCCAGGTTCATCTGATTCCGATGTGCCTGGATTTCGGCATTCCGCAGGTCGAGGCGGCGAGCCTGCTCGCCGCCATGGGCGTGTTCGACTTCGTCGGCACCATCGTCTCCGGCTGGCTGTCCGACCGCTATGACAACCGATATCTGCTGTCCTGGTACTATGGGCTGCGCGGCCTGTCGCTGCTGGCGTTGCCGTTCACCGATTTCTCGTTTTACGGCCTGTCGCTGTTTGCCATGTTCTACGGCCTCGATTGGATCGCCACGGTGCCACCGACGGTACGGCTCACGGCGCAGCGGTTCGGGCCGGAACGCGCCAATCTGGTGTTCGGATGGATCTTCGCCGGCCATCAATTGGGGGCGGCAACCGCCGCATTTGGTGCCGGACTGTCGCGGACCCTGCTCGCCTCCTATCTGCCGGCGTTTTTCGCTGCCGGCGCACTATGCATCGTCGCGGCAGTGATCGTGCTGGCGATGTCCCGACAGCCCAAGCCGGCGGCGGGATGACGCTCGTTCACGGCCGCATCCGCATGTTCGAGGCCGGGCCCGGCGTGCGGATCGGCTCGGCCAGCCGTGCGAACTCGCACAGCAACGAACGGGTCTTGCGGGGATCGATGATCTCCTCGACCCAGAATTTCTCGGCGGTGCGGAACGGCGAGCGCAGAAGGTTGAGGCGATCCTCGATCTCCTTGAGCTTGGCGGCCGGATCGTCGGCGGCATCGATGTCGGCGCGATAGGCGGCCTCGATGCCACCCTCGAGCGGCAGCGAGCCCCAATAGGCCGAGGGCCACGCATAGCGCATCGAATAGCGGTCGGCGGGCTGGTGCACCACGCCGGCGACGCCAAAGGAATTGCGCACGATGATGGTGCACCACGGCACCGTGCTCTGATTGACCGCCGCCATCGCGCGGACGCCGTGACGGATGGTCGCCGCCTTCTCGGCGTCGAGCCCGATCATGAAACCGGGGCAGTCCATCAGGTAGACGATCGGCAGATGGAACGTCTCGGCGAGGTCGACATACCGCACGACCTTCTGGCACGCTTCGGCGGTCCAGGAGCCGCCATAATGCAGGGGGTCACTGGCGAGCAGCAGGACTGCCCTGCCCTCCAGCCGCGCCAAGCCGGCGATGATGGGGCGACCGAAATTCGCGCTCATCTCGAAGAACGATCCCCGGTCCACCACGGCGTCGATGATCGGCCGCATCTTGTAAACCTGGCGCCGGCTGCGCGGCACCGCCTTCATCAGCGATTCCTCGGCCCGCTCCGGGTCGTCATCGCAGGCAAGCGTCGGCGGCAGCTCAAACACCGATGGCGGCAAGTAGGACAGGAAACGCCTGGCACAGGCGAACGCCTCCTGCTCGGTCTCGACCGCATGGTCAACCGCGCCGGCCCGGGTCTGGATATCGGCGCCGCCCAGTTCCTGTTTGCTGAGGTCCTGGCCAAGCCGTTTCACCACCGGCGGACCGGCGACGAACATCGCCGAACTTCGGGTCATCACCGAATAATGGCTTGCCGCCAGCCGCGCCGCTCCGAGGCCGGCGACCGAGCCGAGACCAAGGCCGACCACCGGTACCCGCGCCATGTTGCCCGTGGTGTATGCGTACCAGCGATTGCCGCCGATGCCGCCGGGCAGATTGGCGGCTCCCTTGGTCTCGATGGTCTTCACGGAGCCGCCGCCGCCCGAGCCTTCGATGACGCGGATGATCGGCAGCCGGAAGTCGTGCGCCATCTCCTCGGCCATCAATGGCTTGGCAGAAATCGAGGCGTCCGCAGAGCCGCCGCGCACGGTGAAATCGTCGCCGACCACCACCACGGGCCGTCCCTCGACCTTGCCGCGCCCGAACACGCAATTGGCGGGCGTCAGGTTGACGAGTTCACCGCCCGCATCATATTCCGCGGTCCCGGAAATCGCTCCGACCTCGTGAAAACTGTTCGGATCGAGCAGTGCGTCGATGCGCTCGCGAACGGTGAGCCGGCCCTGGTCGCGCTGGCGTTTGACCTTGTCAGCGCCTCCCATCTCGCGCGCGAACGCTTCCCGCCGGGCGAGATCGTCGAGCTCCGGCTTCCAATTCATCCGCACCCTCCGTCGTGATGGTCTTGTTGTTCCGGGCCGGGATCGGAAACGGCTTGTTCTGCACCCGGCCGCTGAAGATGCCGCCATCGGCACCTTCGAGCATGGCGCCGACCACCGCGCCCAATTCCAGCAGCCGCGGCGCGACTTCGTGATGCAGGCGCTTCTCGTCATACATCGCCGACAGCAGACCGATCGTGACCACGACGAAGGTTTGATATTGCGGCGACCATAGCGGCACGGCGAGGCCGTTGATGTGCGGGCTCCAGGTGCCGCAGGCGACAACATAGCCATGCTGGCGAAGAAACCGGCGGTTGGTCTCGATCCGGGGTCGCAGCAGGCTGGCCGCCTCCGGCATTTCGCGCGCCATTTCCGCCAGCAGGGCATCCCCTACGTCGACATTCAATGCGGCGGTATAGGCATGGCCGGCGGCGGTGGTTGCCATGGCGATGCGGCTGCCGGTGCCCTCGTGCAGGCCGAGCGCGTTGGCGGCGCGGCCATATTCCAGGTAGACGAGGTGAAAGCGGTCCGGGATCAGAAAGCCGACGGTACCCGGCAGTTGCTCGGCGACATCCTGCAGCCGCTGCCGGATCAGGATGCGAAGCTGCAGGCCGCGCATCATCGATGTGCTCATCGCGACGGCGCTGGGTCCGATGCGGTATTTCTGGTCGCGGGGCAGGTAGACGAGCTGGCCCATCCGGGTCAGCGTATGGGTCAGGCGCGAGACCGTCGAGCGCGGCAGCCCGCAACGGCTGGAGATTTCGAGATTGCCTAGGCGCGCTTCATGGCCCTCGAAACAGCGCAGCACGTCAAACGCCCGCGACACCACCTGAATGACGTCGCCCTCGCCGTTCAGCTCACTTGGGAGCATTCCCGGTCTGCTGAGCCGCTCGGACCGTCTTCCCATGCAGCGCCTCATTCCGTCATACGGAATAAAATTCCACTTGCAGATCAAGCTACCCCAGGCAATCTGCTTCCACAACACCGTGCCGACGGCGGCTGCCGTCCCGATGTACTTTTTCGCGCCAGCGCGCGACGACGAGGACGCCATGCCCGATATCAAGGTGGTGACCGAAGTGGCGGGCCGGGTCTGCGCGCTGCCGATCGAGATCGGAACGAGCGTCGGCAGCGGGGATCAAATCGCCTTTGTCGAGGCCATGAAGATGGAGATCCCGGTCGAAGCGCCGGCAGCCGGCAAGCTGAAATCGCTGCTGGTGGCGCTCGACGAGGTAGTGTCCGAAGGACAGGCGCTCGCCATCCTCGAAACCTGAACGACATCGAAGGCTCGCTCGTTTCAGGCCACCCGGGGCCGTTGCCACTCCATGACCACGAACCACGGCACGCGGCGGAATTCGTCGCGGCGAGCGCCCGAGCCCGACACCGGTTCGGGCTCGGCGAAAAACCTCAGATGCAGATGGCGGTCGAGCAACGCCGCCATATAGGCCGACAGCGGCCGGTGCCAGTTCTCGATGCGGATGCCCGCCCATTCCAGCCAGAACGGGAATTCATCGAGATAGTTGTCGACCGGAAAGTGCAGCCCGCGTCGCTGCGGATCGCGTACCCATCCCTGCACGGCACCGGCCGACGTGAAGCCGGTCAGGTTGGCGATCAACAGCGAGCCGCCGGGTTTCACCACCCGCGCCATCTCGCCGATCGCCGCCCTGAAATCGGCAATATCCACCAGGGTCAGATAGCTCACCACCAGGTCGAAACTGGCCGGTTCGAAATCCAGTTGCTCGGCGCGGCCAGGCCGATAATCGCCGGAGGGATCGCGACGCCTCGCCGTCTCCAGAAGCGCTACGGTCGGGTCGATCCCGATAGCGGTCACGCCGGCCGCATTGAGCATTCGGCAGAACCGGCCTTCGCCGCAGCCGACATCCAGCGCCGTTCGAAACCGGCCGGCGGCGACGCGGCCGAGCATCACGGGATCGAGCACATGTTCCCGGGCCCAGTCGCCCTGCTCGCCGCGCTCCCCCAGGGAGTCGATCCAGGCCTGCGCGGAGGAATCCCATCCGTTGTTCATGATGCGCCACGCTTCGGCAAAAACATCAGGGCAGAATTATCAGGGGCAGAAACATCAGGGCGTCAGTCGAAATGCGAAACGCGAAATTCAAAAAATATTTGCCGATAAAAGCGCCATCATAGTCCATCCATCGCGTTTTGTCATCGGCTCGATCTCGATGCGCGCCGCCGATCCGGCGGCGCCGGGCTCGGGCGTGCCCGACGCGATGGCACCACAACGGAGTCAAAATGCCGCCGCATTACTATTCGAGGCTTGGATGGTCGAACTCGCCGAGTGGGGACTCGCAGAGGCGAAGGTTCGTCGTGGGGTGTTCCGAGTACAACGATCGACCGTCATTGGCGCTGTCCGCGCAACGATGAGTCGCGCCCAGGTCTAGGGAGACAGGCATGAAGGAAGCCACCAAGAGGGCGGCCTCGGAGGCGTTCGCGCAAATGCTGGCGGTGACGGCAATGCTCGTCATCGCCAGCTTCGTGTTCTACTCGCGATGAAGCGAGGGACCTGCAAACCACTTTCCGTCATATCGAGATGTAGCGCCTGACAGGCGCGCGGTTTTCATGATGGCCGTCGTACGCAGCGCGTCCGGGGGCCGCCGCTTACGGCTTCAACCTTGAAAAATGCGGGACGAGCCGGCCGGCAAACTGCCGTAAGTCCGCGATCACGCGATCACCGATGACGAGATCGCGATCGCCATGCGCCATCAGGCGAAATCCCTCGGCCGCATCGACCAGAATAATGTTGTAGGGGACGTGGGCGCGGTTCTCCGGTGTCGCCGCGCGGCACACCAGCGTGGCTGCGTAGACCGTGCCGTTGCCGCTGGCGCGATGCGCGACCGGGTCTGGCGCGCCGCACGCCGCGCAGAAGCGGCGCTGGAAGTACTGCCGCGCGCCGCAGGCAGCGCAGGCCTGATAGACGATCGCCGGCTCACCCATGGTCCAGTCCGCGACTTCCCTCATCGCACGCGCTCCAGGAACATGCTGACATGTGACGAGAGCACGCCGCCGTCGCCATGCAGCAACGCGACCGCGGCATCGCGGACCTGGCGAGCGCCGGCCCGTCCCGTCATCTGCAGGTGGGTTTCGACCAGATGCGCCATTGCGCCGGCAACGCCGCAATGGCCATAGCTGAGAAGGCCGCCATGGGTATTGAGCGGCATCGCGCCATCGCCGTTGAAATGACCGGCGCGCACTTGCGCCGCCGCCTCGCCGCGGCCGGCGAGGCCGAGGTCCTCCAGCAGCATCGCCAAAGTGATGGTGAAGCTGTCATAGACCGCGGCGTAGCGCACGTCGGAGATGGCCATTCGCGCCGCCGCCCTGGCCCGCGCGACCGCGATCTCGGCGCCGAGGTCGCGCAAGGGCGGCGCCGCCGTGACATGCTGGTGGGTATGTGCCTGGGCGCAACCGCGGATGCGCACACCGGTCTCTCCGGTGCGTTCGCGGCTGACGATGAAGGCGGCGCCCCCGTCGGACACTGGACAACAATCCAGCAGCTTCAATGGCAGGGCTACCGGTTTCGAGGCCATCACATCAGCGACCGTGATGGCCTCGCGAAACTGCGCGCCCGGATGCATCAGCGCGTGCCGGCGCATCAGCACCGCGAATTCGGCAAGGTCGGGCTCGGTGACGCCATGCTCGTGCATGTAGCGCGAGGCAACCAGGCCGTAATAGGCCGGAATGGTCGGCCCCAGCGGCACCTCGTAGTCGGGATGGCCGACCTGTGCCAGCGCCACGATCGAGGCATCGCGGCTCTGGCCGGTCAGACGGTTCTCGCCGCCGACCACCAGGACATGTCTGACGACACCGGCCTCCACCAGATGATGCGCCAGCATGGCCATCGCGAGGCCGGTGGCGCCGCCGACCTGCACCGCATGCGCATAGGTCGGTCGAATCCCGAAATGCTCGGCAAACACCGTCGCCAGCATGATGTGTGGTGACACCGTCGAATAACCGCAGAGGATGCCGTCGATCTCGCTGCGCGCGAGCCCGGCATCCGTGATGGCCGACTGCGCCGCCTGGCTCATCAGGTCGAGCGACGAGGCACCCTCGTGCCTGCCATACGCCGTCAGTCCGACCCCGGTGATGAAACTCATGGCGCGCTCAGTATGATTTCGGCAGGCCCAGCACCTTTTCGGCGACGAAGCTGAGAATGAGTTGCGGGCTGATCGGGGCTATCCGGGGGATCAACGATTCCCGAAAATAGCGCTCGACATGAAACTCTTTGGCGTAGCCGAAACCGCCATGGGTCATCACCGCCTGCTCGCAGGCGTGAAAGCCTGCCTCCGCGGCGAGATATTTTGCCGCATTGGCGGCCGGCCCGCAGGCCATGCCCTGATCGTACTGCCATCCCGCCGAAAGCGTCATCAGCCAGGCTGCTTCGAGCTCCATCCAGTTTTTAGCCAGCGGATGCTGGATCGCCTGGTTCATGCCGATCGGGCGGTTGAACACGTTGCGAGCCTTGGCATAGGCGGAGGCACGCGACAGTGCGACCTGGCCGAGCCCGACCGCTTCCGCCGCGATCAGGATCCGTTCCGGGTTCATGCCATGCAGGATGTATTCGAAGCCGCGCCCCTCCTCGCCGAGCCGATCCTGCAGCGGGATTTCGAAATTCTCGAAAAACAATTCGTTGGAGTCGACCGGCTTGCGTCCCATCTTCTCGATTTCGTGCACCGCCACGCGGCGGCGGTCGAAATCGGTATAGAACAGGCTGAGGCCGTGGGTGGGCCGCTTCACTTCCTCCAGCGGCGTGGTGCGCGCCAGCAGCAGGATCTTGTCGGCGACCTGCGCCGTGGAGATCCAGACTTTCTGACCGTTGACCACGTATCGATCGCCGCTGCGGACGGCGCGGGTCTTCAGTTGCGTGGTGTTGAGGCCGGTATTCGGCTCGGTCACGGCGAAACAGGCCTTCTCGCTGCCGGCCGCGATCGGCGGCAGCATCCGCCGGCACTGCTCCGGGGTGCCGAACACCACCACCGGATTGAGCCCGAACACGTTCATATGCACCGCCGAGGCGCCGGACATGCCTGCGCCGGATTCCGCAATCGCCCGCATCATGATCGCGGCCTCGGTGATGCCGAGCCCGGCGCCGCCATATTGTTCGGGAATGCAGATGCCGAGCCAGCCGGCATCCGCCAATACCCGGTGGAAGTCGGCCGGGAAACCGCCCTCCTTGTCCTTCTTCAGCCAGTAGGCATCGTCGAAGCGCGCGCAGATCTTCGCAACCGCATCCCGGATCGATTCCTGATTGGCCGTGAGGGCAAAATCCATCCCGAAAATCCTAGGGCGCCGGCCGGGTGACGCCGTCGCGCACCATGGCCGCGATCTCGTCGGCGGAAAACCCCGCTTCCCGCAGGATCGCCGCGCCATCCTGGTTCAGACGCGGCGCCAGCCGGGTCGGCTCGGCCGGGGTTTCCGACCAGGCGGCGGAAACCCGCATGGTGCGGATATTGCCTTCGGTCGGATGTTCGACGGTCGGAAAGAAACCGGTCGCCACCAGATGCGGATCCTGAAGCAAGCTCTCGAGATCGTGCATCGGCATGACCGGCACATCGGCCTCGGTCAGCAGTTCCAGCCACTCGGCGGTGCTGCGGGTTTCGAAGATGGCGGCAAGCTCGCCATAGACGGTGTCGATATTGGCGGCACGTCCGGCGAAGGTCGCGAACTTTGGATCGTGGCGCAGATCGTCGCGGCCGGTCGCGTTGAAGAAACTCTGCCATTGCTTGTCGTTGTAGACGATCACGCAGATATGGCCATCCGACGTCTTGTAGGGTCTGCGGTCGCGCGACAGATGCCGCGCGTAGCCGCCCTTGTCGAGCGGCGGCTCGAAGGTGAGGCCGCCCATGTGATCGCCCATGACAAAGCCCGCCATGGTCTCGAACATCGGGATGTCGAGCCGCTGGCCGCGCCCGGTGCGATCGCGATGCACCAGGCTTGCGCAGATCGCGCCGACCGCTGTGAGACCGACGATGCGGTCGACCAGTGCATTCGGCACATAGCGCGGAATGCCGTCGCCGGTCTGCGCCATCAGGGCCGGCAAACCGGTGGCGCCCTGGATCAGGTCATCATAGGCGGGCTTGGTAGCATAGGGTCCGTCCTGCCCGAAGCCGAATACGCCGGCATAGATAAGCCGCGGATTGAGCCCGGAGACCACGTCGTAGCCGAGCTGCAACCGCGCCATCGCCTGCGGGCGGACGTTGTAGACCAGTACGTCGCTCGAGGCGATCAGCTTCAGCACGACCTCACGTCCCGCCGGCTTCTTCAGATCGAGGCAGATGCTGCGCTTGCTGCGATTGGTATTGAGGAACACCGGTCCCATGCCGGGATGACGGACCGGTCCGATCAGCCGGGTCACGTCGCCTTCCAGCGCCTCGACCTTGATCACATCGGCGCCATAGTCCCCGAGCATCTGGGTGGCATAGGGTCCCATCAGCACCGTCGTCATGTCGATGACCTTGATGCCCTGCAGCGGACCCATGTTGCGATCGCTCCCGGGGCGCCACATCCGGCGCCCTGCTCTTGCCTAGTAACGGCACCCCGCGCGCGAGATCAAGGCCCGTCCCCATGGCGCGGGACCGACGACGTAGCCCGGACGATGCACAGCGCAATCCGGGAATCCTCGCCACGGATCGCGCGGTCCCGGATTTCGCTGCGCTCCATCCGGGCTACGGTTCTGGTTGCCGTCACGCTGTCATGCCGGGATGCGCCCCTTGGCGCAGGCCCGGAATCCAAAACCACGGACGAGCGTGTGGCTCGAGGCTGGGGCAACCCGCGTGCTCACAGCACGCATCGGTGGCTATGGTTTCCGGGCTCGCGCTTCGCGCGCCCCGGAATGACAGTGGGGCGCTTGTATACCCCGGAATGACGGCGGGCGCTTGTAGCCCGGATGAAGCGCAGCGCAATCCGGGAATCCTCACCGCGGATTGCGCGGTCCCGGATTTCGCTGCGCTCCATCCGGGCTACGGGTCTCGCATTCCGGGATGCGCAGGGCTATTTTGCGGGTTCAAGCAGCGAGACGTAGTTGGCGACGGCGGCGCCGCCCATGTTGAAGATGCCGGCGAGCTTGGCGTTCTTGATCTGCATGCCTTCGGGCGCCTGGCCGAGCAGCTGCATCGCGCTCAAAACATGCATCGAGACGCCGGTGGCGCCGATCGGATGGCCCTTGGCTTTCAATCCGCCGGATGGATTGACCGGCAGCTTGCCGTCCTTCTGGGTCCAGCCTTCCTTGATGGCGCGCGCGCCCTGCCCTCTCGGCGTCAGTCCCATCGCCTCATATTCGATCAGCTCCGCCACCGTGAAGCAGTCATGGGTTTCGACAAAGGACAGATCCGAAAGCTGGACGCCGGCCTTCTGCAGCGCCCGTTGCCAGGCCACCGAGCATCCCTCGAATTGCAGAATGTCCCGCTTCGACATCGGCAGGAAATCCTGGGCGTGGGCGGTAGCCCGGATGTTGACGGCCTTGGCCATCGACTTCGCGGTTTCGGAATCGGCCAAGACCAGCGCCGCGGCGCCGTCCGACACCAGCGAGCAATCGGTGCGCTTCAGGGGACCCGCCACGAACGGGTTCTTCTCGCTTTCGGAACGGCAGAACTCGTAACCGAAATCCTTGCGCATCTGCGCATAGGGATTGGCGACGCCGTTCCGGTGGTTCTTGGCCGCGATCATCGCCAGCGCATCGGATTGATCGCCGTGCTTCTGAAAATAGGCCTGCGCGATCTTGCCGAACACCCCGGCAAAGCCGCCAGGGGTCTCGCCATCCTCCGGCAGATAGGAGGCCCGCAGCAGGTTGCGGCCAATCTCCGGCGCAGGCGTCCGCGTCATCTGTTCGACGCCGACCACCAGCACGATCCTGGCCGCGCCCGCCGCAATCGCCCTGACACCCTGATGCACCGCCGCCGAGCCGGTGGCGCAGGCATTCTCGACCCGGGTTGCCGGCTTGAATCGCAATTGCGGATCGGCCTGCAGCACCAGCGAGGCGGTGAAATCCTGTGGCGAGAAGCCGGCGTTGAAATGCCCGAGCACGATCTCGTCGACATCGCCGGCGGCAATGCCGGCGTCGGCCAGCGCCTCGTTGGCGACCCGAACCACCAGCCCTTCGACGGTTTCGGTATCAAACTTCCCGAATGGCGTATGCGCCCATCCGACGATGCTGGCTGTCATGGCGGGTCTCCCATGGTTCGGCAAGAAGGATCAGTCGACGAACTTGCCACCAAGTTCGTCCTCGATGTGAATTCGGATGATGTCGTCGAAAGTCTTTTCGGCGGTGGTGAAGCCGAGACCCGTGGCACGCCTGGCGTCGAAGTTGCGCGGCCAGCCGGCGACGATGCCGACGATGAAGGGATCTGGCTCGCGCTTGATCCGTGCCGCCACGCGGTCGCCAGCGACCCGCTTCAAGGCCGCGATCTGCTCGCCGACGGTGGCGGAAAGGCCGGGCATGGTGAGGTTGCGCCGCGGGCCGGCGGCAGCGCTGTCCATGGTCGCCGCATGGATCAGGAACCCGACCGCCGAACGCGGCGAGGCATGCCAATGCCGCACGTCCTCCGACACCGGCAGCACCGCCTCCTTGCCCGCGAGCGGTTCGCGCAGGATGTTGGAGAAGAATCCCGAAGCCGCCTTGTTGGGAAGGCCGGGACGAATGCAAATCGTCGGCAGGCGGATACCGATGCCGTCCATGAAGCCGCGGCGCGAGTAGTCCGCGAGCAGCAGTTCGCCGATCGCCTTCTGAGTACCGTAACTGAGCAGCGGCGTGTGGAAGAACTCGTCGCCGATGGCGTCGGGAAAGGGCGCGCCGAACACGGCGATCGACGAGGTGAATACCAGCCGCGGCTTGTAGCCGCCGCCGGCGGCGCGGATCGCGTCGAGCAGCATCCTGGTGCCGTCGAGGTTGATACGATAGCCCTTGTCGAAATCGAGCTCCGCCTCGCCGGAAACGATGGCGGCCAGGTGGAAGATCACGTCCGGCCGGCTCGCCACCAGCTTCTCGGCGACGCCCTGCACCGCGAAATCGCAGGTCACGGTGTCGACCGGAAATCCCGCCTTGGGCGTTTGCGCCGGGGCCACGACATCCTGCAGCGTCATGGCGCTGATCTCGCGGGATCCGAGCCGCCCGTCGCGCAACAGCCGTTCGGTCAGCTTGCGGCCGACCATGCCGGTGGCGCCCAGAACCAGTATGTGCAAGATCCGTCTCCTTGTCGCTGAATCCTAGTCCAGCGCGATGTCCAGCTCAAGCGTGACGCGCCGCTTCGCAATGCTGGTCAGCATGCGTAGCCCGCAATTCCGGGTCGCGGGAAAGTGCTAGCCCCGGGGCGCGTCCCGGAATGACGCGGGGTTATCCGCCGCGCCCCGGAATGGCGTTCACTCCTTTACCGCCCCGGTCATCGCCGAAACGTAATGCTCCACGAAGAAGGCATAGAGGATGACGAGCGGCAGCGAGCCTGCCAGCGCGCCGGCCATCAGCGAACCCCAGCGGTAGACATCGCCGTCGACGAACTCGTTGACGATGGCCACCGGCACGGTCTTGTTCTGGGTCGATTGCAGGAAGGTGAGCGCGTAGATGAACTCGTTCCAGCACAGCGTGAAGCAGAAGATGAAGGCCGAGATCAGCCCGGGAATCGCCAGCGGCAGCACGATCCTGATCAGGATCTGCCATCGGCTCGCGCCATCAATCAGGGCGCATTCTTCCAGCTCGAACGGGATGGTCTTGAAATAACCCATCAGGAGCCAGGTCGAGAACGGGATCAGGATGGTCGGATAGGTCAGGATCAGCGCCAGCGGCGAGTCGAACAGGCCGTACTGGAACACCACGGTGGCGAGCGGAATGAACAGGATCGACGGCGGCACCAGATAGGACAGGAAGATCAGGCCGCCGACCCATTGGGCGCCGCGAAAGCGCAGCCGCACGATGGCGTAGGCCGCAAGCACGCTCGCGATGATCGACAGCACGGTGGCGCCGACCGCGACATACATCGTGTTCCAGAGCCAGTGCGGGTAATAGCTTTCGAACAGCAGCTTGTGGAAATGCTTGAGCGTCGGATTCCAGGTCCAGAACGGGTTGAACTTGTCGAGGTCGAGCAGCTGTTCGTCCGGCTTGATGGACGTCAACCCCATCCAGTAGAACGGGAACAGCAGGACGAACACGATGATCGACAGCGGCAGATAGAGCGTGACGATGCGGCGCGGCACCGATTGCAGATAGCTCATGCCCTCGCTGTTATCGACCCGGGCCGGCGTCGACAGGATGGACTTGAGATCGACCGGTTCCGGAGCGGGGAGATCAGTCATTGTTCTCTCCCTGCTGCCATTTGCGACGCTGCAGCCCGAACCAGGAGACCATGATCGCGGCAAGCAGGAACGGGATCATGGCGCTGGAAATCGCAGCGCCCTCGCCGAGCTGGCCGGCGATGATGGCGCGCTGATAGGACAGCGTCGCCATCAGGTGAGTGGCGTTGACCGGCCCGCCGCGGGTCATCGCCCAGATCAGCTGGAAATCGGTGAAGGTGAACAACACCGAGAAGGTCATCACCACGGCGATGATCGGGGTCAGCAGCGGATAGGTGATGTAGCGGAACATCTCCCAGCGGCTTGCGCCATCGAGCGTCGCCGCCTCGTAGAGCGACGGCTGCACCGTCTGCAGTCCCGCCAGCAGGGTGATCGCGACAAAAGGTACGCCGCGCCAGATGTTGGCGAAGATCACGCAGATGCGCGCCCAGGTCGGATCGCCCAGGAAGTTGATGTTGTGGCTGATCAGGCCGACCTGCCGGAGCGACCATGAGATGATCGAGAATTGCGAATCGAAGATCCACCAGAATGCCAGCGCCGACAACACCGTCGGCACGATGAACGGGATCAGCACCAGCGCGCGCAGCATGGCCTTGAACGGCATGTTCTCGTTGAGCAGCAGCGCCAGATAGAGCCCGATCGCGAATTTGATGCTGCTCGCGATCAGCGTGTAGAAGATGGTGTTGAACACCGACAGCCAGAAGATCGCGTCGCCCCACAACCACTCGTAGTTTTCGACCCCGATATATTCGCCGGGCCGTCCGATCTTGGCGTCGGTGAACGAGATCCAGATTCCCAGCCCCAGCGGATAGGCGAGGAAGAAGATCAGAAATCCCATGGCCGGGAGCATGAACCAGAGCCCGAGCCAATTGCGGTTGGTCTTGAGCTGATCCCAGGTGGTGGCTTCGCGGATCTGCGGTTTGGCGCGCTGGGGCGAGAGTGCGATGTCAGCCATGGGCGATGTCCCGTGTCGATGCAACCAGCATGTGCCGCGCCCTCCCTGCAGGGAACCCCGTGGTCGGCGCGTTGCCCGCGTCGTGAACGGGCGGCGATGTTCGCGCCGCCCGTTCAGGGGTGATCAGCGATAGATACGCTTCAACTGCCGCTCGGTCTCCGCCATGGCGGTCTTGGCGTCCTTGGCGCCGGTGCAGTAGTTGGCGAACATGTCGACCACCAGGAAATCCGCGATCGCGGTCGCGGCCTTCTCGCCGGGGGTGCCGATGCCGGACGCCGGCAACGCCCGCTTGCTCGCCTGTCCGTATACCGCATTCTTGGGGTCAGCGGTCCACACCGGGGCCGAGTCGTAGGCGTTGAGGGTGTGGGTGAGATAACCCCGCGCACCCGAGAGCCACTTCTCGAATTGATCCTTTTCCAGCATGAAGGCAACGAAGGACTTGGCGGCGTTGGGATATTTGGTGAAGTTGAACGCCAGGATCGGCACTGCGAGCTGCAGCTCGGTCGGATGGCCGACCGGACCCACCGGCCACAGCGCGTGATAGGTATCCTCCGCAAGATCCTTCATTTTCGGATCGTCTTTTTCCGCCACATAGATCGAGATGCCGTTGGAGGTGCAGTACAGCTCGCCTGACAGGAACGCCTTGTTGTTGGAGCCGTCATTCCAGGACGCGCAGCCGGGGATGAAATTGTCGGACACCGCCTTGGCGTATTCCAGGGCCTTCACCGTCTCCGGGGAATTGATGATGACCTTGTCGTCCTTGTCGACGGTGTAGGCGCCGTGACCCCACAGAATCCAGTGCAGCCACGCATTGGCGTCACCGGTGGCGTGGCCGAGGGCGAAGCCGGCCGGGGTGTTGTTCTTCTTCAATCCCTTGCACATTTCGAGGAAGCCGGAGAAATCGGTCGGGAACTCCTTGAACCCCGCCTTCTCCACCGCCGATTTGCGATAGGTCATGTAGCCGCCAACGGTAGCGACGGGAATGCCGAGCCAGTCGTCGCCCTTCTTGCAGGTCTTGGCCGCGGCATCGGTCCAGCCGCCATATTTCTTGCCGAGATAATCGGCGACGTCGTTCATTTTCAGCACTTTGGTCGGGAACAGCTGCGGCAGCGTGTGCAGGCCCCACGCCATGTCGAGGCCGGAGCCGGTATTGGCCGCCACCGAGGCCTTCGGCTGCACGTCCTCGAAGGACTCGCTGAACACGTTCATCTGGGTGCCGGTGGCGGTCTGGAACGCCGCGACGATCGCATTGAAGGCCTCGTCCTCGGCCGGCACGAAACGCTTCCAGCGCATCAGGGTCAATTTCGCGCCCGCCTCCGGCTTCCATGGTGCCGTCTGGGCCCACGCCCTGGCAAAATCAAGCAGCGCCGGGCCCGTCAGCGCGGCGGCCGTGGCAAGCGCGGTGCCGCCCTGAAGCAGAGAGCGGCGGGTGAAGTCTTGCATGATCAATCCTCCAAATGGTTTTGGTTACTCAGGCATTCAGTCGCTTGCCGGTCGTCTCGTCGAACAGATGGACGAGGGACGGGTTCGGCTTGAGCCGGACCTTGTCGCCCGGACTGAATTGATGACGCTCGCGGAACACGGCCACCACCTGCTCGCCACCGAGCTTGGCAAAGACCTGGGTCTCCGACCCCGTCGGTTCCACCACGACGATCTCGGCCTCGGCGCCGTCGTCGGCGATGGTGAAGTGCTCGGGCCGCACGCCGTAGACGGCGGGCCGGCCGTCCGAGCCGGCCGGTGCCGAGGCCAGCGGCAACCTGACGCCGTTCGGGCCCTCGAAACCGGCACTGCCGTTCGCCTTCACCTGGCCCTTGAGGAAATTCATCGCCGGCGAGCCGATGAAGCCGGCGACGAACTGGTTGTCCGGCCGGTCGTACAACTCGAGCGGGGTACCGATCTGCTCGACAATGCCGTCATGCATCACCACGATCTTGTCGGCCATGGTCATGGCCTCGATCTGGTCATGGGTGACATAGACGGTGGTGGTCTTGAGCCGCTGGTGCAGTTCCTTGATCTCGGTTCGCATCGCCACCCGCAGCTTGGCGTCGAGATTGGACAAGGGCTCGTCGAACAGGAACACCTGGGGATCGCGCACGATGGCGCGTCCCATCGCGACGCGCTGGCGCTGCCCGCCGGACAATTGCCGGGGGTAGCGGTCGAGCAGCGGCGTCAGCGCCAGGATCTCGGCGGCACGCTTCACGCCGGTGGAGATCTCGCTGGCGCTCGCGCCGCGCAGCTTGAGGGAGAAGCCCATATTGTCGGCGACCGTCATATGCGGATAGAGCGCATAGTTCTGGAACACCATCGCGATGTCGCGCTCCTTGGGCTGGACGTTGTTGACCACCCGCTCGCCGATCGAGATCGTGCCCGAGGTGATGTTTTCCAGCCCGGCCAGCATCCGCAACAGGGTCGACTTGCCGCAGCCGGAGGGACCGACCAGCACCACGAAGGCGCCGTCCTCGATCGGAATGGTGACGCCGTGGAGGACTTCGAAGCTGCCGAACGATTTCCGTACGTCGCGAATCTGAACCGACGACATCCCTTCCCTCCCGATCCGGCCGCTGGCGCGATCTACGCCGCGTCCGCTTGCCCGGTCCCGGGTCTTACCAGACTTTTTTGGCGATGTCGTCGGATCAAAGTCGAATAGAAGCAAGGCTTGCCAGCCACGTTGCGATCAGGGCGCCGGCATGCAAACATCGATGGCCGACACGAACATTCCGCGCAAAAACAAGGCATGTGCGGTGCGGGAGAAACGATGAACAAACCGCTAAAAGGTACCACCCGACGCAAGCTTCGCTCCAGCGAGTGGTTCAACAACCCGCATAATCCCGGGATGACCGCGCTCTATCTCGAGCGCTATCTCAATTATGGCCTGACCCGCCACGAACTGCAGTCCGGCATGCCCATCATCGGCATCGCCCAGACCGGCAACGACCTGTCGCCCTGCAATCGCCATCACCTCGAACTGGCGGGGCGGGTCCGCGAGGGCATCCGCGCCGCGGGCGGCATCGCCATGGAATTTCCGATGCACCCAATTCAGGAGACCGGCAAGCGCCCGACTGCGGCACTTGATCGCAACCTGGCCTATCTCGGACTGGTCGAAGTCCTGTTTGGCTATCCGCTGGATGGCGTGGTCCTCACCACCGGCTGCGACAAGACCACGCCGGCCTGCCTGATGGCGGCCGCGACGGTCAATCTGCCGTCGATCGTGCTGTCCGGCGGCCCGATGCTGAACGGCTGGCATGACGGCCAGCGCACCGGGTCCGGCACCGTGGTCTGGAAATCCCGGGAACGGCTGGTTGCCGGCGAGATCGACTACGAGGAGTTCATGAACATCGTGGCCTCGTCGGCGCCGTCGTCCGGTCACTGCAACACCATGGGCACCGCCTCGACGATGAACTCGCTGGCCGAAGCGCTCGGCATGTCACTGCCGGGCTGCGCGGCGATCCCCGCCCCCTATCGTGAACGCGGCCAGATCGCCTATGAAACCGGCAGGCGCATTGTCGACATGGTGTGGGACGATTTGAAACCGTCGGACATCCTGACCCGGAAGGCCTTCGAGAACTGCATCGTGGTCAATTCGGCGATCGGCGGCTCGACCAACGCGCCGATCCACATCAATGCACTCGCCCGCCATATCGGCGTCGATCTCTCGATCGACGACTGGCAGAGTTTCGGCCACCATATTCCCCTGCTGGTAAACATGCAGCCGGCCGGCTTCTATCTCGGCGAGGAATATCATCGCGCCGGTGGCGTGCCGGCGGTGGTGCGCGAACTGATGCGGCACCAGCGCATCCATGAGGACGCGCTGACCGTCAACGGCCACACCATGGGCGAGAACTGCCGCGACGCGCCCGCACCCGACGGCGACGTGATCCGCACCTATGACAAGCCACTGGTGAAGGATGCCGGCTTCCTGGTGCTGCGCGGCAACCTGTTCGATTCCGCGATCATGAAGACCAGCGTCATCTCCGGCGAATTCCGCGACCGCTATCTGGTCAACCCTGCCGATCCGAACGCGTTCGAGGGACGTGCGATCGTGTTCGAGGGTCCGGAGGACTATCATCGGCGTATCGAGGATCCCGCGCTCGAGATCGACGAACACTGCATCCTGTTCGTGCGCGGGACCGGCCCGATCGGTTTCCCCGGCGGCGCCGAAGTCGTCAACATGCAGCCGCCGGCCGCCCTCATCAAGCGGGGCATCCTGTCGCTGCCCTGCATCGGCGACGGCCGCCAGTCCGGCACCTCGGGCTCGCCGTCGATCCTGAACGCCACGCCGGAGGCCGCCGCCGATGGCGGGCTGGCGATCCTGAGGACCGGCGACCAGGTCCGCATCGATCTCAACCAGGGCAGCGCCAACATCCTGATCTCCGACGAGGAACTGAACCGGCGCCGTGCCGAGCTCAAGACCAAAGGCGGCTTCCCCTATCCGGCCAGCCAGACACCGTGGCAGGAGCTCTATCGCTCGACCGTCGGGCAGCACGCCACCGGCGCCTGCATGGAGTTTGCGACCCGCTATCACGACATCGCGAGCCGTGTCGGGGTCGCCCGCGACAATCATTGACGCCGCCATCGCGCGCACGCCTGGCAATTGCCGCGGCGCGCCAAATGGCAGAAACCAGGGATCTACCAGGGAGAATTAGATGTCGGAACGCCTCAAGGGCAAGCGTGCATTCGTGACCGCGGCGGCGGTGGGAATCGGCCGGGCCTGCGCCGTCGCCTTTGCGCGTGAAGGGGCGACCGTGATCGCAACCGACATCGACGAGAAAAACCTGGCGCTGCTCGGCAAGGAGGGCGTTGCGGAAACGGCGCGGCTCGACGTGCGCGACAGCGACGCGGTCGCTGCGATCGCCGGCCGCGTCGGCACCGTCGACATCCTGCTCAACGCGGCGGGCTTCGTGCATCACGGCACCGTGCTGGATTGCTCCGATGCCGACTGGGATTTTTCGTTCGACCTCAATGTCAAGTCGATGCACCGCACCATCCGGGCCTTGCTGCCCGGCATGCTGCAGGCCGGCCGTGGCTCGATTGTCAACATTTCCTCCGCCGCCGGCGTGTTCAAGGCCGCCCCCAACCGTTACGTCTATGGTGCCACCAAGGCGGCGGTCGCCGCCCTCACCCGCGCGGTCGCGACCGATTTCATCTCCCGCGGCATCCGCTGCAATTGCATCTGTCCCGGCACCATCGAGACCCCGTCGATGCTGGACCGCGCCGCCGCCGCGGGTCCCGGCGGCCGCGATATGTTCGTGAGCCGGCAGCCGATGGGGCGCCTCGGCACTGCGGAGGAGATCGCCTCGCTCGCGGTCTATCTGGCGAGCGACGAAAGCACGTTCACGACCGGCGTGGCACATATCATCGACGGCGGCTGGACGCTGTGACGTCAGATTCAACCAGGAGGGGCTTGCCATGAACAGGATCGATCTGGAGGACCGCTGCGCGATCGTCACCGGCGGCGCGCAGGGATTCGGACGCGCCATCACCGAGCGGTTCGTCGCCTCCGGCGCCAGGGTTGCGATCTGGGACCACGACCAGCCATTCGCGGAGAAGACCGCCGAGGCGATCGGGCCGGCGGTGACCGCGTTCAAGGTCGACGTATCGGATCCTGCCGCGGTCGAAAAGGCGCGCGAGGCCACGCTGAAGACGCTCGGCAAGATCGATATCCTGGTCAACAATGCCGGCATCGCCGGCGTCAACAGGACGGTGTGGGAGACCGACTTCGAGGAATGGCGCAAGGTCCTGCGCATCAATCTCGACGGACCCTTCATCTGCTGCAAGGCGATCGTGCCGCAGATGATTGCGCAGAAGTATGGCCGCATCATCAACATCGCCTCGATCGCCGGCAAGGAGGGTAATGCGAATGCCGCGCACTATTCGGCATCGAAGGCCGGACTGATCGCGCTGACCAAGTCGCTTGGCAAGGAGCTCGCCGGCCACGACATCGCGGTCAATGCCGTGACCCCCGCCGCCGCCAAGACCGCGATCTTCGACCAGATGACCCAGCAGCACATCGACTTCATGCTGTCCAAGATTCCGAAGGGACGGTTCGTGCTGGTGGAGGAACTCGCCGCCATGGTGGCTTGGCTTGCCTCGGAGGATTGCGCCTTCTCCACCGGCGCGGTGTTCGACATTTCCGGCGGTCGCGCCACCTATTGACGGGCCGGTCGCGCTTTTTTTCGTGATAGGGTCGGCCATTGCCAGACCCCAAGGGATCCTCGATTGCCGCTCAACAGCACTTTTTATGCCGTTTCCGTCTGGGTGCTGCCGCTGGTCATCGCCATCACCTTCCACGAAGCCGCCCACGGCTTTGTCGCGCATCATTTCGGGGACGACACGGCGTGGGATCGCGGGCGGGTCAGTTTCAACCCGCTCAAGCATATCGATCCATTCGGCACGCTGTTGTTGCCGGCCGTGCTCCTGTTGTCCCATTCGCCGTTCCTGTTCGGCTATGCCAAGCCGGTTCCGGTGAACTTCCGCAACCTGCGCAACCCTCGGATCGACATGATCTGGGTGGCGCTGGCCGGGCCGGCGACCAATATCGTCCTGGCGCTCGGCGCGGCGGCAGCCTTCCATTTGCTCGGCCTGCTGCCCTCCAATGCCGCGCAATGGGTGTTCGACAATCTGAAAAATGCGCTTTTCATCAATGTCGTGCTGGCGATTTTCAACATGCTGCCGATCCCGCCGCTGGATGGCGGCCGGGTCGCGGTCGGGGTGCTGCCCGACGTGCTGGCGGTGCCCCTGTCGAAGCTGGAACCATTTGGGATGCTGATCCTGATCGGGATCCTGATCATCCTGCCGTTGGCCGGAAGCCAGCTCGGTCTAAATCTTGATGTTATTTCAGCGATACTGCGCGCGTCGACCGGCTATGTGGTCTGGCTCGTTCTCTTGTTAACCGGCAACACCTAGTCCAAGCTGCGCGACCGAGTGGAAAGGCTGAGGCTCTCTTGATCAAAGCTGCCGACATGATGATCGCGCGACGTGCCGACACCAAGGCCCGCGCCGATTTCGCAACCTGGAAAATGATGGGCAAGCTGAACGGCGCTTCGGCGCTACCGACCGAAGCCCAGGATTTTCTGGCCGGCTACCAGGCCATGCTGAAGAAGATGACCGAGCCGGAAGCCACCGAGGCCACCATCATCCTGATCTACCGCCGTTACTATGCGGAAATGGGCGGGACCGGCAGTGCACCCGACGTCAAGGCCCAGCCCAGCGAACCCGTGACCAACAACGTGACCGCGTTCCGGCGGCCGCCGCCCAAGCGAACCGCGCCGGCAAATGGCGCCACCGTCAAGCCGCGCCTGCCGGTGGCCCTGATCTTCGCCTGCCTGGTCGTGGTCTATGTCGGGATCCGCTACTTCCTGCGCTGAGGTCGGACGCTGATTGAGGGTCACTCGCCCTTGAAATTCACGTCCAGGCTGTAATTGAACTCGTCATCGGTCAGCTTGGCGGGGGGCCGCGGCACCGGGTCCGAACGGTGGATCATGGAAATCGCGGCCTCATCATACAGCGCGTCGCCGGATGATTGGAGCACGGCGGCCGATACGATATGACCGAGGCGGTTGAGCACCAGGCTCACCCTGACCTTCACAGTGCGGTGCTTGGCGACCTTGGGATAGCGCTTGTGAAGCTCGAAATAGGCGCTGATCTGCTTGCCCCAGGCCGCCGTCAGCCGCTGGATGTCCTTCCCGATGCCGATATTCGGCGCGGCCGGGGTTTCGGCCTCATGGGCATCCGCCAGGGTCTGCTGCGCCGTGGCCTCCTGCGCTACTGATTCCTGAGAAGCCGCGGTCTGCACCGTCTCGATCTTCGGTTCTTCCTCCGGAGGCTTCTTCGATTCATTCTGCGTCACTACCCGATCGGGGTCGTCGGTTTCGGTCGGCGTGTCCTTGGGCAGATCGGTCGGCTTGATCTCGGCCTTCTGCTCGGCGAGCGCCGGCGAGGCAACCGAGGCGTCGGCATCCGGCCCCGGTGGCAGATCGGTCACCTCGGCGTGCGGCGACGCGAGCTCGACGCCGATCTCGGTGGCATTGGCCCCGAGCGAGTCGTCCCCATCGTCGGCCGGTATACGGGCGATGGCCAGTGCCGCGCCGCCAACATGCAGCGCCAGCGCAACCGCCGCCGCGAAAAACCACAGCTTCCGGGACGACCTTTGCTCGAGGATCGGGTCGGACATGTCAGGGCTTTGCTCCCGCCGGTGTCGCCGGCTGCGCGGCGGCGTCGGGAACACCTTCCAGCGCCACCAGCTTCATCCGGTAGTTGCCCTTGCGGAGTATTTCCAGCACGTCCATCAGGTCGCCATAGGGAACCAGGCGGTCGGCGCGGACGAACACCAGCCGCTCCGGATTGTTCTCGGCGGACCCATCGAGCATGCTGATCAGATCGATCCGCTTCACCGGCGTCTCGCCGATCGCCAGCGTCAGGTCCGGCTTGATGCTGACATAGATCGGCTTGTCCGGCTTCTTCTGCGGGGTCGCCGTCGAACTCGGCAGATCGATCGGAAGATCGACGGTCGACAGCGGCGCGGCCACCATGAAAATGATCAATAGAACGAGGATGACGTCGATGAACGGCGTGACGTTGATCTCGTGGGTTTCCGCGAAATCGCTGTCGTCATCGACATCGGTATCTGCGATCGAGATCGCCATCGCCTACTCCGCCGCGCGCGAATGGACCCCGCCATGGGTGCGGTCGAGATCGCGGGACAACAGCCGTGCCGCGGCACCCGAGGAGCGACCGACCAGCTCGAGATAGCCTTTGGTCAGGCGCGCGAAGTGATTGTAGATGATCACCGCCGGGATCGCCGCGACCAGGCCGCAGGCAGTGGCGAGCAGCGCTTCGGCGATGCCAGGGGCCACCACGGCGAGATTGGTCGTCTGCGATTTCGAGATGCCGATGAAGCTGTTCATGATGCCCCATACGGTCCCGAACAGTCCGACGAATGGCGATGTCGCCCCGATGCTCGCGAGCAGCCCCATGCCGGTTCGGATCCGCCGGCCCTCGGAGCGAACGATCTCGACGAATTTCGAGGCCGCCCGTTCCTTGATGCCCTCATCGCTGGAAATCCCGGCCGACAACCGCGCCTCGCCCATCGCCGCGGCAAGCAACGCCGCCAGCACGCTGTCCTTGGCGCCGAGTGATAACTGCGCCTCCGCGAGCGACCGCGCATCATGGATCTTGGCGAGCGCCCCGCTCAGCTTGTGCCGGACGTACGACAATTCGATCATCTTGGCGACGAACACGGTCCAGGTCACCACCGAGGCGAACGCCAGCCCCACCATGACCGCCTTCACGACGATATCCGCGGCCAGGAACATCGACCATGGCGAAAGATCACGCAGTCCCGGGTTGGCCGATTTCAAGGGGCGCGCCGTGGCGTCGGCCGTTGCGTCGGCTGGATTAGCCGGCGATGCGGGCTGGGCCAGAGACGGCGATACGGTCTGAGCGGCAACCGGCGATGCCGGCACCACCGCCGGGACGGTCGCGGGCACCGACGGGATCGGCGCCGTCTCCGCCCTGGGCGCAGGCGTGGCGGGAGTTGCGACTGGCGCGGTCGCCGTGGACGGCGTCGGGCCCGGCGAGGTCTGCTGCTGCGCCAGCAAGGGCGAGGTCTGCAGTACCAGCACCAGGATGGCGGCTCGGACGATTGATGTATTCATACTTCGGCCCAGTAGCGGATCAAGTTGTGATAGATACCGGTCAATTTGACCGTTTCGGGGTCATCTCGCCCAAGTCGCTCCACCAGCGCTTGTATCGCGGTATCGAGGTCGAAGATCAGGCTGCGGGCGTGTGCATCCCGTATCATGCTCTGCAGCCAGAAAAAAGACGCCAGGCGCGTTCCGCGCGTGACCGGCGTGACCATATGCAAACTAGACGCAGGATAAACCACGAGATCGCCGGCCGGCAGCTTGATTTCGTGGGACCCGTAGGCGTCCTCGACCACCAGTTCGCCGCCGTCATATTCGTCCGGCTCCGATAAAAATAACGTGACCGACAGGTCGGTGCGGATGCGCAGCCCGGTCAGATGGTCGCCGCGCACCGCATTGTCGACGTGGATTCCGAAATGGTGGCCGGCGGCGGCGGCGTAACGGTTGAACAGCGGCGGAAAGATCCGCAAGGGCACTGCCGCCGCGATGAACCGGGGATTGGACGTCAGCGCCGAGACGATACGGTTGCCCAGCTTGCGCGCAACCTCGCCGTCGGGTGGCAGTTGCTCGTTGCGCTTGACCATCGCCGACTGCGCCCCGGCGGTGGAGCGGCCGTCTTCCCAGGCACACCCTCCCATGATGCGGCGGAAGTCCGCCACGTCGGCCTTGCTAAGCACCTCCGAAACGCAGGTCAGCATGACATCGTGTCAGTACCTCGCCGAGATCACCAGATAGGCGGCGCGGCCCGGCGCCTCCAGCACGAACGGCGCCGCGCTCTGGTACAGCGCGTCATAGTAGCGCTTGTCGAAGATGTTGTTCACGAACAGCTTCAGCTTCCAGTTCGCGTTGATCTTGGCTTCTGCGAACATGTCGAAGCGCCAATAGCTCGGAATCGACGTGCCCTGGTTGGCGGCAAGCAGCGTGCCGCCATAGATCTTCGAACGATACACCGCCTGGCCGCCCAGTTCCCAGATGTCATCGAGCTGATATTTCGAGAGCATGCTGAACGACTGATGCGCGACGTTCGCCAGTGGCCGTCCGACGTTGGTCGAGTAGAGAAGCAGGTTGGCCGGGGGCGCCAGCGACTTGGTCACCGCAGACTGCATCAGCACGAGGCCGCCGAACACGCTCCACTTGTCGGTGATCTTGCCGCCCACACCGAGATCGATGCCGCGAACGTCGTAAGCGGCACCGGCGGTGATGCAGGATACGTTACCTGTCGTCCCCGCGGGATAGACGCATCCCAGTGCCCCAGCCGCAGCCGCATTGTTGACGTTGCGCGCCTCACGCGCATTGTCCTTCGTCGTCTCGAACAAGGCCGCGGTCAGCAGCAGATGGCGATCGAACAGTTCCCATTTCGTGCCGACTTCGAACGCCTTGTTCTTTTCCGGACCGAATATCTGGTTGTTGCCGCCGGGCAGGTTCGGATTGATGCCGCCATAGGCCGAGCTGGTGCCGTCGAACTCGGCGCCGACCGGATTGGCCGACGTCGCGTAAGCCACGTAGACGCTGCCGTTCGGAGCCGGCTTCAAGGTCACGCCGAGATTGAAATCAGGAATCACGAAATTGGCGGATTGCCGGCCGACCGCGCCAGTCGGGGCGACGGCCGATGTCTTGATGTCGTAATCGTCGAACTCGAAAACCGCCGTTCAGGATCAGCAGGTCGTTATAATTTGCGGTGTCCAGCACATAGCCGCTGACGGTATCGATGCCAATCTTGGTCGGCGTGTTGTTGAGCGAAGGGATCGGAAACGCCAGGTCGGTGAATTGCGGATTGAACACGCTGACGCCGGCCAGTGATCCCCTCCCAGTGAAAGCACCGGTGCCGGTCGTGATCTCGGAGGCAAGGCCGTTGTAGGAATCGATCGAGGATCTTTCACGGTCGTATTCGATGCCGCCCAGCACCGTATGCTTGAACCCGACGCTGTCGTAGAATTTGTACGTCGCCTCGGTCTGATTGGCGAAGACGTCCGTAACCTGGAAACGGCTCTGCGGATTGGCCGTCAATGTGTAGGCGGAGAACGGCGCGCCCGCCGCGAGCGTCGGCGACTCCGGCAGCGTCCCGATGTAGTTCTGCGTCGACCGGGATCCCCGGGTCTTGTTGGTCAAAACGAGATCGGGTGTAATCTGGAACTCGGCATTGATGGTCCCGATATCCTGGCCGGTCCGAAAGAAGTCGCGATTGACGAAGCCATAGAAATTGTTGCGGTTGACCCCGAAGTCCGGAAACGGACCACCCGCCGTCGTTGCCGTGCTGGGCCGATAATAGGGTACGCCAAAATCGGGAATGCCGGTCAGCTCGGTGTGGATGTAGTTGCCGGTGATCTTGATCGCGTCGGTTGGCTTCCAGGTGGCAGCGACGAAACCGCCATCGCGATTGTCGGTCACCCGGTCTCGACCCGCGACATTCGCATCCTGGAACAAGCCGCCGGCGCGAATGGCCAGCGTTGGACTGATCACCTGATTGACATCGAGCGTCACACGCTTGGTCTGGTCGGTGGCAAACGTGGTGTCCATGTTGTAGAAACTCTTCTCCGTCGTCGCCTGCTTGGTCACGATGTTGATGGCGCCGCCGGCGGTGCCGCGACCGGCAAACGACGAGGCCGGTCCGCGCAGGATCTCGACCTGTTCGGTGAAGAAGTTCTCACGAACGCTGACGCCGGCATCTCGAACGCCGTCGATGAAGACGTCGTTGCGGGCGTCGAAGCCGCGAATGAAGAAACGATCGCCGAAGGCATTGCCGCCCTCGCCAGTTCCGAGCGTCACGCCGGCCGTGCTCAGGATCGCCTGCTTCAAGGTGGTGGCGTTCTTGTCCTCCAGCACGTCCTTGCTGAGCACCGTGACGCTCTTGGGCGTATTGAGCAAGGGTTCGGGAAACTTGCCGGAGGCCTGCAGATGATCGACCTTGTAGGGAGCGGCCGGGTCCGCATAGGGATCGCGATCCGCCCGCAAAGCGCCGGCGTTGGGGAACGGCACCGGCGCCACCGGTGTCGGCTGCGCCCGCCGGGCCGCGCGGCGCAGGGCATTGCGCGCGCGGACCTGGTCCGGCGTCGGCTTCGATGTTGCCGGACGGGGGCGAGCGACCGGCGCTTCGACGGTCACCGGCGGAAGCGGTGCCTGTTGGGCTTCGGCTCCGGAAACCGTGGCCACCGCCATCAGTCCCGCCACCGCCGAAACCTTGCGTCCGGAATGATCGGATCTTGCACCGGCCAAGCTCATCGCTGCGTTCGAACGCAACGACCTTGGCGTCTTCGCCTTGCCCATTAAACCACGCCCCCAGAACTGACTCGCCGCTCATGCACCCCAATGCAGTGAACAGCCCATGTTGGGATATCGAGTTGAAAAAATCACGTCAATGCGAACGGGCGCAGCTCGAGCTTGAATTGCTCCAGTTCAAAGCGATTCTAATCAGCACATTCAAAACGTTCTAAAGTGGAATTTGAAATGTTCTAAATTCAAGCATGACGCGTGCACCGCGAGGAAGCCGCCCTGCGGCTGCCGCATCGATCAATCGATGCTCGGCGGCTTCATCAGCGAAAACAGCTCGTCGACGGTTTGCTGCGCGATCAGCCGGACCCGGTCGGTGTGTTCCATGCCAGCGATGTTCACGCCCTTCACGACCGCCCTGATCTCGTCGCGAAAGTCGGTGAGGAATCGCAGCGGATTCGACTGCTCGTTGGCGACGCGTGCAATCAGCCCGGTGATCAGGATCTGGCAGGCAATCATGCGTCCGTTCAATTCATCCATCATGCGCTCCTCATGGCGACCGCCGGCCCCGGCACGGAATTCGCGCCGTGATATGGACGATGGCATGCGAATTTGCAAAGCGGAGTGTCGCGGCTTGCGGCGCGGCAACACGACGATCGGTGCGCGCGCGGCTACTTGGCGGCAATGCTGCCGGGCTCGACAAAGCCCTTGATGCGGTCCTTGAGGTTGCGCAGCGTTTCGAGTGTGGTCGCGATCGAGGCCGCCGGAATGTCCCGCAGCACGTCGTCCGCAATGTCGTCGCGCAGACTGTCGAGATCGTCCACGAGCTGGCGACCCCGCGCGGTGAGGAACAGGCGATTGGCACGGCGGTCGCGCGGATCATGTCGCCGTTCGAGCAGCCCATGCTCGACCAGCCGATCGAGCAGCCGCACCAGCGAGATCGGCTGAAGCTCCAGCACCTCCGCCAGGTCGACTTGCGACAGGCCCTCTTGCTCCCGCAGCCGAAACAGCACGATCCACTGCGCGCGGGTGGTGCCGCGGCCCTTGGCACGGTGATCGATGAAGTTGCGCAGCAGCCGCGAGCTTTCGACGAGTTGGGCCACCAGCTGGCGTTTCAGATTGAGCGACATCGGCGTGGGTTGTCCTCGCAAACCTCTCCAAATGTTTAGGATTTCTCAAGTTATAGTGTGTTTACACATAAAGTGCACGCATATTATATTCGTACTTTAGGGGCACCCCCGCCCCCGCTGATTGCAACCGCGGGCCGGCGCGTTCGGACATAGGCTGCCATGAGGATATCGCGAACGATCGCGTCGATTGTGGTGATTGGCGCCCTGGCGGCGGCAGGCTATTTCGGCTGGCAGCGGCACTACGAGGCACAACAAGCCACAGACGCGGCGGCGGCGGCGAAGAAATCCTCGCGCAATGCCGTGCGCGTCACCATCGCGCCGGTCCAGAAAGCCGACTTCCCGGTCTATCTCACCGGGCTTGGAACCGTTCAGGGCTACAACACCGTGCAGGTGCGGACCCGGGTCGACGGCCAGATCGACAAGGTCGCGTTCACCGAGGGCCAGGTGGTCAAGCAGGGTGATCTTCTGGTCGAGATCGATCCGCGGCCCTATCAGGCCGTCCTGGATCAGGCCAAGGCCAAGAAGGCGCAGGACGAGGCCAACCTTGCCAATGCCAATCTCGACCTGCAGCGCTACACCCGGCTCGGCGAATTCGCCACCAAGCAGCAGACCGATACCCAGCGCTCGACCGTGCAGCAGCTGACCGCGCAGATCGCCGCTGACGACGCCGCGATCGCCAACGCCCAGACCCAGCTCGGCTACACCGCCGTGAAGTCACCGATCCCCGGGGTCGCCGGCCTGCGTCAGGTCGACATCGGCAACATCGTCACTGCCTCGAGCCAGACCGCCATCGTGACGATCGCCCAGATCGAGCCGATCGCCGTGATCTTCACGGCGCCGGAAGACCAGTTGCCCTATGTCAACGAGGCCCAGTCCCGCCAGGCGCTGAAGGTGATCGCATTCACCACCGACGGCAAGAAGCCGCTGGCGGAAGGTTCGCTGGCGGTGGTCAACAATCAGGTCGATACCACCAGTGGTACCATCCGGCTCAAGGCGGTGTTCGACAACAAGGACCATGTGCTGTGGCCGGGCCAGTCGGTCTCGACCCGCCTGCTGCTCAAGACGCTGAAGGATGCCACGGTGGTTCCCGACGACGCGATCCAGCACGGCACCGACGGTCTCTATGCCTATGCGGTCAATCAGGACAACAAGGCGGAGCTGCACAAGGTCAAGGTCAGCCAGTCGATCGACGGCCGCTCCGTAGTCGAGGACGGATTGTCACCCGGGCAGCAGGTGATCACGGCAGGCCAGTACAAGGTCTCGCCCGGTACGCTCGTCAGCACGGCGGTGGCAAGTTCCGATGCCGCGCAGAAGGCACAGCCGGAATGAGCGCCGGAATCTCGGCACCGTTCATCCGTTACCCGATCGGCACCTCGCTGCTGATGGCCGGGATTTTCTTCGTCGGCCTCGTCGCCTATCCGCTGCTGCCGGTCGCGCCGCTGCCGCAGGTCGACTTCCCGACCATCCAGATCACAGCGACATTGCCGGGCGCGAGTCCCGAGACGATGGCGTCCTCGGTGGCGCAGCCGCTGGAGCGGCAATTCGCCCAAATTCCCGGCATCGCCCAGATGACCTCGACGAGCTACCTGGGGACCGCCGCGGTTACCATCCAGTTCGACCTCAACCGCAGCATCGACGGCGCCGCCAATGACGTCCAAGCCGCGATCAACGCCGCCAGCGGCCAATTGCCGAAGAACCTCCCCTCGCCGCCGACCTACCGCAAGGTCAACCCGGCGGACTCGCCGATCCTGCTGTTGTCGGCGACCTCTGACTCCTTACCCCTGACCACGGTGAGCGACGCGGTCGACGCCCAGCTCGCGCAGCAGATCAGCCAGATCTCCGGCGTCGCGCAGGTGACGATCGGCGGCCAGCAGAAGCCATCGGTCCGGATCCAGGTCGATCCTGCCAAGCTGGTCGCCAAGGGACTGTCGCTGGAGGATGTCCGCAGTCAGATCGCGATCACGACGGTGGACAGCCCGAAGGGCAGCATCGACGGCGCGACCCGCGCCTACACCATCTATGCCAACGATCAATTGCTCGATTCCAAGGACTGGAACGACGTCATCATCGCCTACCGCAACGGCGGCCCGCTGCGGATCCGCGATATCGGCCAGGCCGTCACCGGCCCGGAAGATGCCAAGCAGGCGGCATGGGCCAACGGCAAGCGCGGCGTGTTCCTGGTGGTTTTCAAGCAGCCGGGCGCCAACGTCATCGAGACCGTCGACAAGATCAAGGCGATGCTGCCGCGGCTGGTCGCCGCGATCCCGCCGGCGATCAAGATCGACGTCATCAGCGACCGTACCCAGACCATTCGCGCCGCGGTCTCCGACGTCCAGCACACCCTGCTGCTGACCATCGCGCTGGTGGTGATGGTGATCTTCCTGTTCCTGCGCAGCTTCTGGGCCACCGTCATTCCCGCCGTGACGGTGCCGCTGGCGCTGCTCGGCGCCTGCTCGCTGATGTGGGTGTTCGGCTACACCCTCGACAACCTGTCACTGATGGCGCTGACCATCGCGGTCGGTTTCGTGGTCGACGACGCCATCGTGATGCTGGAGAACATCACGCGCTACATCGAGGAGGGCGAAAAGCCGCTGGCGGCGGCGTTCAAGGGCGCGGCCGAGATCGGCTTCACCATCATGTCGATCAGCATCTCGCTGGTGGCGGTGCTGATCCCGCTGCTGCTGATGGGCGGCATCATCGGGCGGCTGTTCCGCGAGTTCGCGGTGACCCTGGCGATGACCATCTTCGTCTCGATGGTGGTATCGCTGACGCTGACGCCGATGATGGCCTCGCGTTTCCTGCGCGCCCACAGCGAGACCCGCCACGGCCGATTCTATCACTGGAGCGAGCGCGCCTTCGACGGCCTGCTGCATGGCTATCAGCGCGGCCTCGATCTCGCGCTGCGCTGGCGGCTGACGACGCTTGCGATCTTCTTTGCCACGCTGGCGCTATCGGTCTACCTGTTCATCATCATCCCCAAGGGCTTCTTCCCGCAGCAGGACGTCGGGCTGATCACCGCGACCTCCGAGGCCGCGCAGGATACGTCCTTCGCCGCGATGGTCGACAAGCAGGAGACGCTCGGCAAGATCGTGCAGGCCGATCCCGACGTCGCCAGCGTCGCGATGGCGATCGGTGGCAGCGGCCGGGCCGGCAACAACGGCAGCCTGTACATCACGTTGAAGCCGCGCGACGAGCGCAAGGCGAGCGCCCAGCAGATCATCGCCCGGCTGCGTCCCCAGCTGGACAAGGTCGAGGGCGCGCGGCTCTATATGCAGGCGGCCCAGGACGTGCGGCTCGGCGGCCGGCCGACCCGGACCCAGTTCGAGTTCACATTGCAGGACGCAAATCTGGACGAACTCAGCGAATGGGCGCCGAAGATCCTGGCCAAGATGCAGACGCTGCCGGAACTGCGCGACGTTGCGACCGATCAGCAGAGCCAGGGCACCACGCTGCAGCTCAAGATCAACCGCGACACCGCGGCGCGCTACGGCATCCAGCCGCAGCTGATCGACGACACGCTCTACGACGCGTTCGGCCAGCGCCAGGTCACGCAATATTTCACCCAGCTCAACAGCTATCACGTGATCCTGGAGATCCTGCCCGAGCTGCAGGGCAGCCTCGACACCCTCAACAAGATCTATGTGAAGTCACCCCTGACCGGCGAGCAGGTGCCGTTGGCGACGTTCGCGAGCTGGAGCAGCGTGCCGGTCCGTTCGCTCTCGATCAGCCACCAGGGCCAGTTTCCGGCGATCACCATCAGCTTCAATCTCGCCCAGGGCGTCGCGCTGGGACAGGCGACCGATGCGGTGCAGCGGGCGATGGCCGAGCTCGGCGCGCCGGCCACGCTGAACTCGAGCTTCCAGGGCACCGCGCAGGCGTTCCAGCAGTCGCTCGGCACCGTGCCGTTGCTGATCCTGGCGGCGCTGGTGGTGGTGTACCTGATCCTCGGCATCCTCTACGAAAGCTACATCCATCCCTTGACCATCCTGTCGACGCTGCCCTCGGCCGGCGTCGGCGCGCTCGCGATCCTGATGGCGTTCGGATATGATTTCAGCCTGATCGCGCTGATCGGCATCATTCTTCTGATCGGCATCGTCAAGAAGAACGGCATCATGATGGTCGACTTCGCGATCGCGGCCGAGCGCGAGGAACATCTGTCGCCGGAAGACTCCATCCGCAAGGCAGCGCTGCTGCGGTTTCGCCCGATCATGATGACGACCATGGCCGCCATGCTCGGCGGGGTGCCCCTGATGCTGGGGACCGGCACCGGCTCGGAGATCCGCCAGCCGCTCGGCTATGCCATGGTCGGCGGGCTGATCGTCAGCCAGGCACTGACGCTGTTCACGACACCGGTGATCTATCTCTATCTCGACAAGCTCTCGAACGCGTTTGCCGGCTGGGGACGGCCCCGCAGCGACCGCGGCGACCAGGACGACGCCAGCTTCGATCGAGTGAAGCAGGCCGCCGAGTGATCCCGAACGATTGAGACCGCGACCCGGCGGACCTGGCGTCGACCGACCCGGACTCGCCGTTCAGCCGGTGCCGAGATACACCTTCTGCACCTTGGGGTCGTTGGCAAGCTCGGCCGCGGTCCCCGACAGCACGCTCTTGCCGACCTGCAGCACGGTGGCGAAATCCGCCACCTCGAGCGCAAGCTCGATCGACTGCTCCGCCAGAAGGATGGTCAAGCCGTCCTTGTGCAGGCGCCCGAATGTCTCGTACATCGACTCGACCACCGCCGGGGCGAGCCCGAGCGACGGCTCGTCCAGCATCAGCAGCCTGGGATCGCTCATCAAGGCGCGGCCGACCGCCAGCATCTGCCGCTCGCCGCCGGACATCGTGCCGGTCCGCTGGCTGCGACGCTCGGCCAGCCGCGGGAAGATCTCGTAGACGCGTTCGAGCAGCATTGCGGCGCGCGCCTTGTCGCGCAGCGGCGTCGCCCCGAGCAGCAGGTTGTTCTGCACGCTCTGCTGCACGAACAGCCGCCAGCCCTCCGGCGACAGCGCCAGACCCTTGCGGACGATGGCAAACGCGGCCTGCCCGCTGATCTCCTGGCCGCGGAACGCGATCGATCCCGAATGCACGGGAATGAGGCCGGCGATGGCGTTGAGCGTCGTGGTCTTGCCGCCGCCATTGGAGCCGAGCAGCGCCACCACGCTTCCTTCCGGCACCTCCAGCGAGACGTCGGAGACGCCGATCAGGTCGCCATAATGAACCTCGAGATGCTCGATCCTGAGCAAAGGCGCGCTCATAGCGGTCCGCCCTGCAACTCGACCGGCGTGTGGCCGGCGGCGGCCTTCGCCGCGCGCTTGCCCAGATAGGCTTCGATCACGGCAGGGTTGCCCGTCACCTCGCGCGGACTGCCGCGGGCGATCTCGCGGCCCTGGTGGAACACCACCACCCGGCTGGCCAGCGACATGATCACTTCCATGATGTGCTCGACGATCACCAGCGTCACGCCGGATCGATGGATGTCGCGGACGAGTTCGATGGCGAGTTGCACCTCGCGCTGGGTCAGCCCGGCCATTGCCTCGTCGAGCAGCAGCACCTTGGGTTCAGTGGCGAGCGCCCGCGCGATTTCGAGCCGCTTGCGGCCGGGCGTGCCCAGCGTTCGCGCCGGCGCCTCGGCAAGTCTGCCGAGGCCGACGCGGTCGAGCACCGCGCGCGCCTTGGCCTCCGCCTCGAGACGGTGCGAGCTGCGCAAAAACGCCCCGATCATCACGTTTTCGAGCACCGACATGCCCTCGAATGTCTGCGGCACCTGGAAGGTGCGGGCAAGGCCGAGCGCGGCGCGCTGCTCCGGCGGCATCGCGGTGATGTCCTGGCCTTCGAACTTCACGGTGCCGGAAGTCGAGAGCAGATCGCCGGCCAGGCAATTGAAAAAGGTCGACTTGCCGGCACCGTTGGGGCCGATCAGGCCGAGAATGTCGCCCTGCTCCAGCGTTACCGATGCGGCATCGACCGCCTTGAAGCTGCCGAACGCCTTGGTGAGATTGTGGGCTTCAAGGAGCATGGCCGGCCCCCGCCGCGACCGGCGACTTCGTCGGCCGCGCGCGCCGGGCCGACAGCCGATGGATCAAGGTCAGGATGCCGCCCGGCTGAAACCGGGCGATCAGCACGATGATGGCGCCATAGACGACAAAGGTCAGGCCCGCCCCCTTGCCGCCCAGCAGATTGTTGGAGATCTCCTCGAGCGGCACCAGGATCGCGGCGCCGACCAACGGGCCGAACAGCAGACCGGCGCCGCCCAGCGCCGCCATGATCAGCATCTTGACCGAGATCAGGATACCGAAGACCCGACTCCGGATCGACGAAGCCGAACATCATGGCGTAGAGCGCGCCGGCGACGCTGGTCAGGCCGGCGCTCAGCATGAAGGCCTGGAGCTTGGTGCGGCTGGCCGGCGCACCCAGCGAACGGGCGGCGCGCTCGGAATCCCGGATGGCGCGGAGATAGAATCCCATCCGGCTGTTCTCCATCCAGAAGGTCAGGCCGAGCGTCAGCAGAAGGATTGCCAGGAACAGGTAGTAATACGGCAGCGCGGAGATGAAGGAGAGATCGAACACATTGCGTGGCACCGTAGGGCCGCTCAGCCCGACGCCTGCGCCAAGATAGTCGGTGTTGGTGACGATCAGGCGTACCAGTTCGGCAACGGCGATCGTGGCCATGCTGAAATAGTGGCCGGACAGCCGCAGCGTCGGCACGCCGACCACCGCGGCGATGGCAACACTGGCCACGATGCCGACGGGAATGCCGACCAGTGGCGATAGCGCGAAATGCGCGTAGGCGCCCATCGCGGCATAGGCGCCGCAACCGAAGAACACGACATGGCCGACCGAAACCTGGCCGGCATAGCCTCCGACAATGTTCCAGGCCGAGGCGGCGATGGCATAGAGCAGCACCAAAGCGCCGAGCCGCTGCTGGAATGGCGTCGAGAATAGGAGCGGATAGGCCACCACGAGCGCGAGTGCCACCGATGGCCACAGCAACCGTCGCATCAGGTCTTGCCCATCAGGCCCTGGGGCCGGAACCAGAGGAAGCCGAGGAACAGCGAGTACACCACGATATCCTTGTAGACGGCGCCGATCAGATACGCCGAGAGCGACTCGATGACCCCGATCAGCAACCCCGCTACCAGCGCACCCGGCACGCTGCCAAATCCGCCCAGCGACACCGTGACAAAGGCGACGATCGCCAGTGTCTCGCCCACCGTGGGCACGATGTAAAAGAAGGTCGCGATCAGCGCCCCGGCGAGCCCGGTGGCGCCGGCCGCGATCGCCCAGGCCACCGCCTGCATGGTGTCGGGCCGGATGCCCATCAACTGCGCCGCGGTGGCATCCTCCGCGACAGCCAGCATCTTCGATCCGAGCGAGGTGCGGGTCAGCAAGAGATGCAAGCCGAGGGTCACCGCCAGCGCGACCACGCCCGCCAGCAACCGCGACGCCTGGATGCGCAGGCCGGCGACCTCGAACGTACCCCCGACCAGATTTCCCGGCAATGACAGGAAATCGGCACCGAACCACCAGAACACCGAATAGCGCAGCAGCAGCGCCAGCCCGAAGGTGCCGAGGATCTGGGCCAGCATCGGCCCCTTCATGATGTCGCGGATCAGCGCGAAATAGACCAGGACCCCCACGGTCGCCAGCACCAGCGTGGCAAGCGGTGCGCCCCACAGCGGGCCGGCGCCGAACAGCGTGTACACCACATAGGCGACATACATGCCGAGCATGACAAAATCGCCATGGGCGAAATTGACGATGTTCATCATGCCCCAGACCAGCGTGAGGCCGGAGGAAAACAGCGCATAGACCGCGCCGAGCAGCAGGCCGCCGACGATTACCTGGACCAGAATGGTGGACATCAAGCCCGCGCGTGTTTTTGGGTCACAGCCTGCCGCCGGTTTGGGTTACGGCCGTCGATCGTCGAGTTAATCGATCGAACCCGCGAATGGCGAGCTGCGCAAGAGCAAAGGGCGACGGGGACGTCCCGCCGCCCGACCCTCTCACCAGCCCTTGTAGGTCAGTTCCGGCGCCTTCTGCGCGCCAGCCTTGGGCCAGACCGCCACATAGTTCTCGCCGTCCTGAAGTTGAATCATGACGCCCGCCGCCAGCACGTTCTGACCCTTCTCGTCGAACTTGATCCCCTTGTAGCCCATCATCAGCTGATCGGGCTTGAGGTCGGTGGCCTTCAGCGCCGCCTGGATCTTGGCGGGTTCGGTCGATCCGGCGCGATCGATCGCGTCGCAGAGCACGAGGAAGGCCTGCATCTGCCGGCCCGCGGTATCATCCATCTCGTCGCCGCTCTTCTTCTTGTACATATCGGCGATGATCGCCGTTGGCGAGCCGGGAGGCCCGACGCTCCACGACGAGCGGTTGAAGACGCCTTGCGAGATCTTGCCGACCGCCTTGATGAAGGACGGGTCGGAATAGCCGGAGTTGTCGGCGATGATCATCGGCGGCTTGTAGTCGAGCGCCTGCATGGTCTTCTGATAGAGGATCGCGTCCGACGTGTAGGCGATCACGATCACGACGTCGGGCTTTTTCTCCTTGAGCTGCAGCACCTGGCCCTGCACGTCGGTGGCGTTGACCGCATAGGAGATGTCGAGCGCGATGTTCTGGCCCTTTTCCTTGAACGCCTTGGTGATCACGCTGGAAACCGAGGTGCCGTATTCGGTATTGTCGTGGATTAGCGCGACGTTGTCGGTCTTGGCGCCCGCGGCTTTCATGTCCTGCAGGAAATCGTAATAGATCTTGGCGAAGTCCGATGCCACCGGGGTGACGCGGAAGAACCATTTGAAGCCGCGCTCGGTGAGGTTGGCGGCGACCGACTTGCCGTTGACAAAGGGAATCCCGTACTTCTCGGCGATCGCGCTCGCGGTCAGCGTGATGCCGGACTGGTAGGCGCCGGTGAGTGCCACCACCTTTTCCTCGGTGATCAGCCGCAGCGTCTGGTTCTGGCCGGTGGCTGGGCTGCCCTGGTTGTCGGCAAACACGACGTCGACCTTGGCGCCGCCCAGACCGGCGAGCCCGGCGTTCTTCGCCAGCGGAAAATTGCCCAGTTCGGGATGGGCGTTGTTGATGATGTCCATCGCGACCTCGATCGCGGCCTTGGCATGAATGCCGGCGCTGGCGGCGTTGCCGCTCAGCGGGAACACCGCGCCGATCTTGACGGTCTTGTCCTGCGCCGACGCCTGGCCTGCCAGCACGACCGACATCGAGGCAGCAACCAGCAGCCCGAGGATATGCTTGAATTTCATGTCAAAGCGCCTCCGAGAGGTCCGATCCAATACCAGGCGTCAGGCCCACACGCCGGAGGCGTCGTTGCCCCGCCCATTTTCAAATGGTTTTTTGCGGCGGCAACATTGCATGTCGCCTTTGCAGGGGCAAGCTAGCCCAAAGACGACGCCAAATGGCTGCGACGGACCGGCCCGCGATCGCGCCGGCACGCCCCGCAGTCGCAGTGGCGTCGCGTGAGTTGCCCCGCCCGCTGCCGGCCATAACTCGGCGGCGCTCTGCACAGAGCCGCCACGATCGACCAACAACACCTTGATCTCGCTATCAAATCCCGGCTATCGCGCCTTCGCTCGAACGGACCCGCCAGCATGAACGAGACGGCGCCATCAAGTCCGGAATGGCGGCGGCTCCAACCACAGCACTGACCAATCGTCAGATAGGAGATCGACCGTCCGAATCTCCGCAAACGTGCAGACTACGCGGCCGGAACCGAACCTCACTGGCTCGAATGGCCGGCCTCTCCTTCCGAGATCAGGACAAGCCGAACTCGCGACGATCGGTGACCGCAAGCTTCCGCGATCGCACCACGAACACAAGCGCGCAGCCATCATGATGGAACGACAGCGACACGTACGGGTGCGAGATCCTCGCCATATTAACCATCGACATCGTCTTAACCATCGATATCGTCGCAAGCCCGACTGCTGTTCCAACTAAGGAACAAGCCGCTTTGGCTTCATGCTCACTCGGTTGCGCGCTTCACTCTGAAATTGCGGTAGCGACGCAGGCTTGTCTGCAGTTGTGAATTTACCGAACCCGCGCAAATTCGCCGCCAATTCTGGGCTTTTCGCCGAGAGTTCTGTATTATGTCTGGCCGGTGCATCATTGATGCGCTTGGTTAACGGTGAGGTTTTTGGCGCAATTGAATATCGTAATTTCAAAAGCTGTTTCTTGGTTGCTGCAGTTGCAAGCTTTGTCCGCCAAAGAATGATCCAGGAGATTTTGCAGCAAGAGCTGATTTCATGACCGATATGCACGCGCAATTGAATAAGATTCGTTCTGACGCCGCCGAATGTCTCTTACTCAGCAGTCTCGCCAACAGCGACAAACAAGAGATGTTCGCCAAGATGGCCGACCATCTCAATAGTCTCGCCCGCGAGATAGAGAAACAGATGGCCGTCCAAAGTGGCGACGTGCCTTTTGTCGAGCATCGCTCGACTGAATTCTCCACCGACCCGTTGCCCGACCATCATCCGCTCGTTGCAAGCCGTCCTCCGGTCGCGGCAAACCCTGCGACGCAGTCGCGCCGGTTTCTTCCATGGCTGTTGCTCGTCGCGGTGGTGCTCATGGCCGGAATGTTGTTGCAGACGAACGAGTTTGCCAGGACGTTTCTGCCGCTGCCTGCCCTGCCCTGGAAACAGGCCGCGCCCCCCGCGCAGGATGATCCGAAGCAGGCCTCTGACGGCGAACGGGAACGCAAGCTTGTCACCGAACAAATGGATGCGCTTGCCGTGCGCCTCGGTAGTTTCGAGAAGGTGCTGGACGATTTCAAGACAGCCTCTCCCGCGACCGAGCCGCCGGCAATTCTGACGAACAACCTGGCTGCTGCACGCCGCGAACTGGAAGCCAATGCGGCCCTGCTGAACAAGGCCAATGACGAAGCAACGCAATCCAGGAAGTCGTCCGAAGCCGCTGCCACCGCGCTGCAGGATGAGCGCAAAAAGACGGCGGCGCTGGCCAATGATCTGGCCGAGGCCCGCCGCGATCTTCAGACCAAGGCCGCCCTTCTCGGCAAGGCCAGTGACGAGACGGCCGAGTTGAAAAAGACCGCTGAGACCACAGCCGCGGCCCTGCAGGAGGAACGCAAGAAGATCTCTGCGCTCGCATCGATCGATGCCGCAAGGCCGCCCGATCATACGGCCGGCGTCGACGCGAAGTCGACTGCAGCCGCACCATCGTCGGGGCAAGCTGCGACCACCGGCCCGACGCCGGGGGTAGCGCACCTGATGGCACGTGCCCAGGCACTGCTTTCCCAGGGAGATATCAACGGCGCCCGGATTGTTCTTGAACGTGTGATCGAGGTGGGCAGCGCCAGGGCGAACTTCGCGATCGCGGAGACCTATGATCCCCGCGTTCTCTCGCATTGGAATGTCTACGGGATCCGTGGCGATCCCGCCAAGGCACGGGAGTTGTACGCGAAGGCCGCTGCCGGCGGCGTTGAAGAGGCCAAGGACCGGTTGGCCGCGTTGCATGAGTGAAAAGCCCGTCTGAACCATTGGGGCGCGTCGATGATTCAATGCACTAGAGTCGCTTTCCTTGGACTGCTCGCCGCATTGGCGTCGACGCTCTGGATGCTGCAGCCGCTGCACGCACAGAACCGGGCAAGTCAGTCGCGTCGCGTTGCTTCCCCGCAGGCAGCGCAAACCGAAAAGATGAACGCGTGGACGGTCGGCCTCGCCGCCGGCCAGCTCGAGGGCGCGCCGATACGCATTGCGGCCGAGATCGCGCGCGTCGTCGACGACGATCAGAACATGGTGGTGTTGCCGATCGTGACCCGCGGCCCGGTGGAAAACCTCAACGACCTGCTCTATCTGCGGGGCGTCGACCTGGCCATCGTCAACTCGGACGCGCTGGAGGAATACAAGGCCCAGGTGCCGAACATCCAGAATCGCGTGGTCTATCTTCTCAATCTGTTTCCGTCGGAGCTGCACGTTTTCGTTCGCCCGGAGATCCAGAGCTTGCAGGATCTGGCTGGAAAGAAAGTCAATTTCAACACGCTGGGCACGGCAGCCGCGTATTCGGGCCCCCTGATTTTCAGCCGTCTCGGCATCGATGTCGAGAAGACGTTCGTTCCGCACCAGGTCGCGCTCGAGCAGATGCGCAAAGGCGAGATGGCGGCCGTGGTCTTCATCACCTCCAAGCCGGTGGATGCCTTCGTTCGAGGACGCTGGGACGACGGGTTCAAGTTCCTTCCGGTACCCTACGGGAGCAAGTTCGAGGACTACTACCTGCCGTCGACCCTGGAACCGAGCGACTACCCGAACCTGATCAAGCAGGGCGAGCGTGTCCCGACGATCGCGGTGCCTACCGTGCTGCTCTCGTTCGATTGGCCGAAGAACTCGAACCGGTATGGCCGGGTCGCCCGCTTCGTGGACTATCTTTTCTCACGAATCGACCGGTTGCAGGGGCCTGGCTTCGATCCCAAGTGGAAGTCGCTCAACATCGCGGCAACCGTTCCGGGGCTGACCAGATCGGCCGCCGCGCAGGCCTGGCTCGATCGCCAGGTACGTCCGAATCAAGTGTCGCAGTGAAGCGCGCGCTGCTTCTGCTGATCCTGACGTCTTGTTTGACGGGAAGTGGCAATGCCGTCGCTCAGACCATGGCGCGATCGACGCCTGCCCCTGGCAACTGGATTGTCAGCGAGACCACCTCTCCAGTTGATTATTCGCCGGTCATCGTGGCCACCACGCGCTCGCAAGGAAACGCGGAAGGCTCCGCCATGGAGTTCTCCATCTACTGCCGCAATGGCCGTACCTATCTCGTTCTGGCGGGCGACGCCATTGCCGGCCGCACCGAACAATATGCGATCTCCTACCGTATCAATGGCGACACGCCGGTCCAGGCGGGAGCCGGTTCGGCGCTGTTCGGCGGCATCGCGTTGCAGGGCGATGTCATCAACCTGTTGCGGTCGTTGCCTGATGAGGGCGCATTGACCATTCAACTAACGGCGCGAACGGGCCCGCCGCGTGAGGGAATCTTCTCGCTCGGCGGACTGAGACCAGTGCGAGACAGGCTGGCAGCCGCCTGCAAATGGCTTCCGGCGGACGTGAAACCACGCAATTGACCCTGCAGTGGGGTCATGGCTTCCGGTCGGAGCCGGCGACAACCCAACACGCGTGAGGAGAAGTGATCGCGGTCCGCCGAGAACGCGGCGCAATCACTGCCAGAGGCCGAGCGACCCGAAGCGATAGTTCAAGCCCACACGAACAATCTGACCCGTCGTTCTCTGGTCGAGGGTCGCGAGCGCGCCTGGCAGCAGCACGGCAGCGGAGGCAGGTGCCTGCAACGTCCTGCGGCCGAGGTCGTAATAGAGATACTCGAATCTCGCCGTCCATCTTTCCATGCCGAATTCGAGGCCTCCCCCGGCGGTCCAACCCACCTGGTAACCCGATCGGGTGGCCGCGAAGGTCGCGGCGGGATTCAGCGTCTCGCGCAAGTAAAGATTGTCTTCGACATGCCCGTAGGCGACGCCGCCCGTTCCATAGAACAGCACGTTGTCATAGACGACGCCCGCGCGCGCCCGGGTCGTCCCGAGCACATCAAGCCGTTGCTCCAGTGTCGTTGCGATGATCGAGGAGAATGGCGTCGGCAGGCCCAGCGCGGTCTGGCTGCTCTTGGTGGTCGATCCCGTCAGGTCGCTTTCAATGCCAACGAGCCAGCTGCCGCGCTGAAAATTGTAGCCGATCTGCCCGCCCCCGCGAAAGCCGGAGCCGGTTTCCGACGTCGGAAAGGCCACTCCGCCCAGGCTGATGATGCGGCCCATGATTCCGTTCGGATCAGTGATGGTCATGGAGGGATGGGTCGTGGTCTGGTCGAGGCCGGCGTTCAGGCCTGCATAGAAGCCGGTCCAGTTATAGACCGGCGGACCGCTGGGAGACGCTGATGCGGGCAGGTCCGCCGCCCAGGCTGACGTGCAGAATAGCAGGCCTAGTAAAACTCCTGTCGTGCGGATCATCAACGCCCCCCTCGGCGATCAAAAAAACTTCAATCAATGTCCGGCCGCTGCGCCGGCATAGGTAACAAACCGTTTATGCGACCAGAACGTCCGCGGCGAAATCCGTCGGCGTTTCGACGATCATGTTCTCGTGCCCAACAACCAAGTGACGATTATAATTTGGATCCGATCATCGAATCCGAATTGTACGACGCCTGAAGCAAATTTTTCGTCACTGCGACATTTCTGCAGAGCGCACCGCAGCCGAATCACTGCAAACCGTGCAGCTCTGTGACGCGTTCGGCGGGACGAACTAACTTCGCGCAATGTTCTGCATTTGAGCCGTAGACGTTTTCGCCGCCTGGTTCTGGCGCATCAAGCGGTGGCAAAGCCGATGCGCGAACGGACGCAAGCCGGACGAGCCAGTTCGACGGGATCGTCGACGACAGCGGCAGATTGCGGGGGAATGCCGGGCACGGCTTGCGCCCGCACGCGCGATCTGCAGGCCGCACCGACCAGCAACCAGCACTGGACCGCGAACGCCAGCGCGGCTATATCGGCCCTGCACGACACCGGCTGCCAGACTGCCGGCTCCGATGGCGCGGCCTCATGCGAAAAGGTCACGCTAAATCAATTGCTTATTTGGGGAATGGTGTAACGGTAGCACAACAGACTCTGACTCTGTTTGTCTAGGTTCGAATCCTAGTTCCCCAGCCAGCCCTGCCTCTCCCTCCTTCTGTCATCCCGGGATGCGCCACTTGGCGCAGGCCCGGGATCCATACCCACGAACGTTCGTGATGCGCGATGCTGGCGCGGCTAGGCCGACTTGCAACTGGCATCCGTGGTTGGATTTGCGGGCTCGCGCGTCGCGCGCCCGCAATGACGGGGATAGCGAGGCACGATGACGTAGCCCGGATGGAGCGCAGCGAAATCCGGGACCGCGCGATCCGCATTTGAGAATTCCCGGATTGCGCTGCGCTCCATCCGGGCTACGCCCGTCATTGCTCCTAGCGGCAAGCCGGGTAGCCGAAACGCCTGATGATGTCACGGCCCGAAATGGCGTGGAAGTCGAGCGTCTCCATGTAGTGGTTTTCGGTGACGTAGCGACGCAGCGCGGGCTTGTAGGTATCGAGCATCTGCTCGGTCGTATTCGGATTGATCACGCCCGTCTGCCGGTTGCCGCCGGCATGAAACAGCAACGTCGCGGCCGGCGTGACGCAGACATTGCGGATCGAAAGGAACATCGTGCAGGCGGATTGGCAGTGGCTTTCAATGCGAAACCGCTCGCCCGATGCATTGTACTGCTGGATCACCGACTTGAATTGCGCAAACACATAGGCATTGCGCGCGCCGTAGCCCATGCCAAGAGACGATACGGAGCCATCGGCGCGGGCCGGCTGCCCTGCGAGGCTGGCGAACCCACAGAGACATGCGAGGGCTACCCATAACCGCCTGCGTCGCTGCGATCCCTGCAAGACGACCTCCCGATCGTTCGAATGGACTGGCCCGTCGGCGCCGCTAGCCCTGCAAGCATCCGCCCGCCTGGCGGTGCAGATCTTGGCTGCCGGATGCGCGGAGTCAAGCAGGATCAGGATCGGACCACCGGCGGCGTGCCATGGGTGTGAAACGACTCGATGGTCTTGAGCCCCCACGCCTGGCCCTTCTTGCGTTCCTCCTCGGTCCACACGATCGGCTTCCAGTCCGGCGCCAGGATGAGGCGGGCGCCCGCGTTGGCGACCTCGACCCGGTTGCCGCCGGGCTCGTAGACATACAGAAAGAAGGTCTGCTGAATCGCGTGCTTGTGCGGGCCGGTCTCGATATAGACGCCGTTCTCCAGGAAGATGTCGGCGGCGCGCAGGATTTCCTCGCGGCTGTCGAGCGCGTAGGTGACGTGATGAAAGCGCCCCGGCGTGCCGGAATGATCCCGTGAATAGGCGAAGTCGTAGCTCTTGTTCGACATCGTCATCCACATCGCGGCTTCGCTGCCGTCGTTGAGAACGATCTGCTCGGTGAGCCGGCAGCCGAGATAGGTTTCGAAAAAAATCCGGTTGGCGCGGATGTCGACCGCAAGACAATTGAGATGGTCGAGGCGGCGGACATTGACGCCGCGCGCCGGAAAGCGCTGCGCCTGGTTCTTCAGCGCCGGACGCAGCTCCGCGGGCGCCGCATACCATTCGGTCTCGTAATAGAGCTCGATGACATGTCCGTCGGGATCGCGGCAGCGGAACGCCGGTCCCTGCCCCATGTCGCCGTCGGTCCAGCCGATCTCGAATTCCGAGCCCTTCAGCGCGGCCACGCGGCGCTGCAACGCCTGCGGGCTGCGCGCCCGCAGCGCCATGTGTCCCATGCCCGAATTGCTGGAGGCGGTCAGCTTGAGCGAATACCGTTCGTAATCGTCCCAGCCACGCAGATAGACCGATTCCTTCTGGCGGCCGCTGATGGTCATGCCCATCACGTCGACGAAGAATCTCAGGCTCTCGTCGGGCTTCGGCGTCAGCAACTCCATGTGGCCGAGATGGGCGAGATCGAAAATCGGCTCCGGGTCCATGTGCGGGCTTCCTTCCTACTACCGCAGCGAACCGGTCAGGTCGTCGAACAATTCGTCGACGGCGAACGGCCGCGGAATGAGCTTCTGCTGCGCGGCATACTGGCTGATCAGGGCCAGCGAACGGGTCATGTCTTCCGCGCTGAAGCTCGGCGCGTCGCCGCCAGCGCGGGCCGCGCTCTGCTGCAGCAGCCTGAATACTTCCCTGACCGCATCGGGACGGCTGTTCGAGAGTTGGGTGCTGACCACGACCATGTGATTGATCGGCATCACCCGATGTCTGGCAAACCAGGCCTGCTCTTCGGCCGCGACGTCCGAAAACAACGGCCTCACGCCCTGCTGCGCCAGCCTCTCGCCGAGTACCGCATCGAGTTCGCCGTCAAGCAGCATCGGGACGATCTGCTTGCCCGCCGGCGCCCGCCGGCTGGTGTCCCTGAATTCGGCGACATGGGCTTCTTCGAACGTCACCCACTCCACCGCATCGAGGTCGACGCCGTAATCGTTGGCGAGGATGCCCCGCAGCCAGGCGCCGGTCGTGGTGGTGAACGAACGGATGCCGACCCGCCGGCCCGCCAGATCCTTTGGCGCGAGTTCGCCGAGGTCGGCTCGACAGACGGCATAAGCGTGCTGGAATCGCGCCATCACCACGCTCGGCAACAGCACCATCGGCTTGCCGAAGCTCCTGGCCATCAGATAGGTGACGACGGCCATTTCCGCGACATCGAAGGCCTGCTCGCGCACCATCGGCTTGAAACCCTTGTGGGTCGGCGCCATGTCGGCGAAATCGAAGCTGACCAGGCCGGAGCGGATCGATCCGCGCTTCAGCGCGGCGGTGCAGGGATGGTCGCCGAGCAGGGTGCGCAGCCGCAGCACCATTTCAGTCGGACTCCGGCCCGTCGAGATAGACAAGGCCGGCCTTCGCCAGCGCCTCACGCATGTTGTACATGTCGAGGCCGAGTTCGCCGGCCGCCAGTCTGCGCCGTTTGCCCTCCTCGTCGGCGTGCCGTTTCTCCGCCGTGGCCGCAACCGCTTCGGCATCCCTTCGACCGACCACCACCACGCCGTCGTCATCGGCGATCACGGCATCGCCGGGATGGACATGCACACCGGCGCAGACGACGGGAACGTTGACGGCGCCGAGCGTCGCCTTGACCGTCCCCTTGGCCGAAATTGCCTTCGACCACACCGGAAAGGCCATCTCGCGCAGCGATCTCACGTCGCGGCACCCGGCGTCGATGACGAGGCCGACAACGCCGCGCGCCTTCAGCGCGGTCGCCAGCAGATCGCCGAACATGCCGTCGGTGTTGTCGGCGCTGCATCCGACGACCAGGATGTCCCCCGGACGGCACTGCTCGACCGCGACATGAATCATCCAGTTATCGCCGGGATGAACCAGCACGGTGACGGCGCTCCCCGCCGCTTCGCCGCCCGGCCAAGCCGGCCGCAGATAGGGCTTCATCAGGCCGACCCGGCCTTGGGCCTCGTGAACGGTGGAGCTGCCGAGTGCCCCAAGCCGTTTGACCAGGCTCGTATCGGTGCGCGGGATGTTGCGCACGACCACCGTCTTCATGCCAGTTCCTCCACCGCCATCGGGAACAGCCGCTGATACGCCTCGCCATAGGTCATGGGCTTGCCCGAGTTGCGACCGCCCTGCATGCCCCGCTGCAGCGCCACCCGCTCATAATAGGCCCACAGATGCTTCTGCGCCGCGAGAATCTCGAACGTCCTGCGCTTGACCTCCCAGACCTCGTCGATGTTGAGAATGACCTGCGGCTTGAAGTTGCACATCTCCGGCTGATGCGGCTCGAACAGGAACACCGGCGCGGCGTTGTAATGGTAGTCGGCCTGCGGCTTGTGACCCATCGCCTGCGCGACGATGCGGGCCTCCTGGGCGTAGGCCGCCGCTGCCGGATGATCGACATTGTAGGGGTCTTCCAGCGCGTGCGTCAGCACGAAGCCGGGGTCGAGTTCGCGATAGATATCGATCAGCCGTTCTCTATGTGCCGCGGTCAGATGCAGCGGGTAGTCGCCGGCATCGAAGAACTCGATCTCGGCGCCGAGCGCGGCGGCGGCCCTCTCGGCCTCGTCGCGGCGGCCGGCCTTGACCTTGTCGAGGGTCATGCCCGCCTGTTTCCAGGCGAACTGGGACTCGCCGCGCTCGCCGAACGCCAGGCAGACGATCTTGACGCGGTAACCCTTCCGGGCGTGCAGCGCAATGGCGCCCCCGGCACGCCAGACGAAGTCTCCCGGGTGGGCCGTGACCACCAGGCCGGTTCTTGACATGGGTTCCCTCGCTTCGAGAATTCCGCTTCGAAACTAGGCGAGCCGGGCGGCAAAGGCAAAGCTGTCGCCGACGGCATTCATTTGGCGTTCGCGGGCGCGTGCGCATGCCACAGTTCGGCGCGCCAATGCAGCGCGATGGCCAGCAGCAGCGCGAGCCCGGCCGATAGATAGAAGGTGCCGGTCGCGACAAAGCCGATGATGTCGACCAGGCTGCCGGCGCAGAGCAGACCGAGCGGCAGGCTGTAGATCGCCAGCATGCGTACCCCCATGACGCGGCCCCGGAAATCCGCGCTGGCGGTCCGCATCAGGATGACCGTGATGGTGATCATGGTCAGGCTCTGACAGAAGCCGGCCAGCATCAGGCAGGCGATGGCGGCCGGCACGGTCCGCACCTGCACGAAGACCAGCAGCACCGCATACCAGGCCGCCGTGGCGCCGATCATCAGCCGCGCCACCCGGCCACCGCCGATCAGGCTGACAATGACCGAGCCGGCCAGCGAACCCACGGCAAAGCTTGCCGAGAGATAGCCGAGCCCGGCCTGGTTGGTACGGTAGATGTCCCGGGCGATGTAGGGCAGCAGGCCATTGGAAAACGGGTAGGCGAAAAGATTGGCGAGGAACGCGATGAAAATCGCGGCACGCATCCGGGGAGTCGTCCAGACATAAACGACGCCGGCCTTGAGATCGCGCAACGGCGAACGCCGCAACGGGCCGTCGACCGCCGGATCGGCTGGATGCGGTTTCGAGGGGGCCATCACGCACAGGGTCAGCAGCGTGCCGACGACATAAAGGCCGGAGACTGCGACATAGGCCGGGCCGATTCCCAGCGAGGCAAACAGTCCGGCCCCGCTCAACGCGCCGCCAATCCTGGCCGTATCCATGGTGGTTCGCGACAGGCTGATCGCGCCCATCAGGCGGTCGGGCGGCATGATGGTGGCCACCAGCGCCGCACGTACGCCGATATCGGAAGGTCGGACCAGACCCATGAGCGCGACAATGACGAAGACATTGAGGGGGTGGAGATGGCCGGTCAGCGCCAGCGTCATCAGGGTGCCGGCGAGCACCGCGTAGGTCGCCCGCATCATCGCCAGCACATGGCGGTGGCCGACCCGGTCGCCGACCACGCCGAACAACGGGGCAATCAGCGTGCCGGTGTAGTTGAGCGAGGCGACCAGGCTCAGCAGCAGCACCGACCCGGTCGCGGCCAGCACGTACCAGCCGAGAATGAGCGTCTCCATCTCGAAGGCCCATGACGTGAAGAGGTCGGCGGGCCACTGGTAGCGGTAATTCCGGATGCCAAAGGGCGCCAGCGCCGAACGTCGCACGAACTCGCTCAAAGCCCGATGCCGCAGTTCATCGCGTCCCACCCTGCCCCAGAGGTCGTTTCCGGCGACGAATCCGCCCCTTTCGACCCTGTTTTGACTGCGGATTACAACTTCGGATGCCGCCGGGTGTCAATCGAGGCGCCGGGGCGCCACGGCCGCGCGTCGAGCATGCCTGCCGCCCCGCCTGGCCAGCCGACCATCGTGGAACCGATCGTCCGCACTGCCACCATGGTAAACCCCGGCTTAACACCGGAAGGCCACAGTGGCGCTGAAAACGCTGGACTTTCCCATGAAGTCCGCCGTGAGCGCGGCTTGCGCCTGCCAAGTTGCGGAACATTTGATGGAACCGGCTTAACCGTTTGTCCAAGGACAGCCCGCATAGTCGAGCCGACAACGCGAATGGCCATCATGACAACTTCAACCACCCCAATTTCCTTTGGACGTGTGATCTCGGTACGCGGATCGCTCGCCAGGGTCGGCCTGCTGGCCACGAGCCAGCTGGCGACGTCGGAAATCAGGGCCACCGTCGGCCGGTTCATCAGCATCCGCTGCGTCAACTCCACCATCGTCGCCATGATCACCGAGGTATCCTGCGAGAACCTGCCAACCTCCGACGACTACGTCGCCAGCGCCTCGGTCGACCTGCTCGGCGAGATTCTCGGGGGGCGCGACCGGCCCAAATTCCAGCGCGGCGTCACCAACTATCCGACCATCGGCGATGCCGTCGAGCTGATCACCAACCAGGAGCTGCGCACCGTTTATGCGCCCTCGGGGTCCGACCAGATCGATGTCGGCACGCTGCAGCAGGATCCGTCGGTGATCGCCTATGTCGACGTCGAGGAAATGCTGAACAAGCATTTTGCCGTGCTCGGCTCGACCGGCGTCGGCAAATCGAGCGGCGTGTCGCTGCTGCTCAACGAGATCCTGAAGTCGCGGCCCAATCTGCGGATCTTCCTGCTCGACGTGCACAATGAATACGGCCGCTGCTTTGGCGAGCGGTCGCTCGTGCTCAATCCGCGCAACCTGAAGCTGCCATTCTGGCTGTTCAACTTCGAGGAAGTGGTCGACGTGCTGTTCGCCGGCCGCCCCGGCGTCCCCGAGGAACTGGACATCCTCGCCGAGGTCATTCCGATGGCCAAGGGGATCTACACCCAATACCAGAACACCGACCGGCTCGGGCTCAAGCGCGCCGATCCGAAGACGGTCGGCTATACCGTCGACACCCCGGTGCCTTATCGGCTGGTCGACCTGATCTCGCTGATCGACGAGCGCATGGGCAAGCTCGAGAACCGCTCGTCGCGCATCATCTATCACAAGCTGATTTCGCGCGTCGAGGCCGTGCGCAACGATCCGCGCTACGCCTTCATGTTCGACAACGCCAATGTCGGCGGCGACACCATGGCCGAGGTCATCAGCCACCTGTTCCGCCTGCCCGCCAATGGCCGGCCGATGACCATCATGCAGCTTGCCGGCTTCCCGGCGGAGGTGGTCGATTCCGTGGTGTCGGTGCTGTGCCGGATGGCGTTCGATTTCGGGCTGTGGAGCGACGGCGTCTCGCCGCTGCTGTTCGTCTGCGAGGAAGCGCACCGCTATGCCTCCGCCGATCGCAACATCGGCTTCGGGCCGACCCGCAAGGCGGTGTCGCGCATCGCCAAGGAGGGCCGCAAATACGGCGTCTATCTCGGGCTGGTGACCCAGCGGCCCGCCGAGCTCGATGCCACCATCATATCGCAGTGCAACACCCTGTTCACCATGCGGCTCGCCAACGAGCGCGACCAGTCGCTGTTGCGCTCCGCGGTGTCCGACGCCGCCGCCAACCTGCTGTCGTTCGTGCCATCGCTCGGCACCCGCGAAGTCCTGGCGTTCGGCGAAGGCGTGGCATTGCCGACCCGGTTGCGCTTCAAGGAACTGCCGGTGCACCAGTTGCCGCGCAGCGAGGCCACCATCGCAACCGTACCCTCGGTCGCGGCCGGCCACGACATGCATTTCGTCGGCGCCGTGCTCGAGCGCTGGCGTGGTGCCACCTCGCACCGCGACGTGCCGAACGACCCCGGTGCCAACGAACGGCCGGCGACGCGCTCGGTGGAGGCGCCGATGCTGCAGCCCTCTCTGGGTCTCGATCCCGATCGCTTCTCGCTGCTGAAAAAGCCGCTGCGCTGACGGCCCCGCGTCCGAAGCACGGTCCTTGCAGAGGCGGCGATGCTTTGCGGCGGCTCCGGCCATCGACTATGCTGGCGCCCACCCTTCGCCACGGGCTCAGCCGGAACAGTGCCGCATGACCGAACCGATCGCCAAGCGCTTCCCGACGCCTTCCCTCGACCAGCTGCCGCAGGATATCCGCGCCCGCATCCTCGCGGTGCAGGAAAAGTCCGGCTTCGTGCCGAACGTGTTCCTGACGCTGGCCTATCGCCCGGATGAATTTCGCGCCTTCTTCGCCTATCACGACGCGCTGATGGAGCGGGACAGCGGCCTGACCAAGGCGGAACGCGAGATGATCGTGGTGGCGACCAGCGCCGCCAATCAATGCCATTATTGCGTGATCGCGCATGGCGCGATCCTGCGCATCCGGGCCAAGAATCCGGAGATCGCCGACCAGATCGCGGTCAACTACCGCAAGGCCGACATCACGCCGCGCCAGCGCGCCATGCTCGACTTCGCCATGAAGGTGAGCGTCGAGGCAAATCGGATCGGCGAACAGGATTTCGCCGAGATCGCCGGCCACGGCTTCAGCGACGACGACATCTGGGACATCGCCGCCATCGCCGCGTTCTTCGCGCTGTCCAACCGAATCGCCAACGTCACCGCGATGCGCCCGAATCATGAATTCTACATGATGGGTCGCCTGCCCAAATAGGCTCCGACCGGCATCACCTGTGAGCCGAAACGACCTGCCGGGTCAGTCGTCCGAGGCGGGGCCGCACCAGCCAGGCAGATAGACCGCATCCTTGCTCCTGGCGAACGCCATCGCCTTCTCGATGGCGCTCTCGAAGTCGGCCTCCACGGTCTTGCGGGACATTTTCCGGCGCAGGAAATCGGCCCACAGGAACTCGCTGAACGGCGTGGTATCCTTGGCGAAGCCGCCAACCCGGCGCAATTCGCCGGCAAGGCTCCGGAACGGGTCGTCCTTGAGATCGGTGACGGTCTTGGGCAAGTCGCGGAAGTGGCGGCGCTCGCCCTTGGCGTCGTAAGGATAGACCCAGCGCTTGTTGTCCATCACGCCCCAGAACGCAGCGCGCTCGACCATGGTCAAATCACCGATCACGGTGACCAGGATGTCCTTGACGCCCTCATCATGCAGCGAGCGCGCCAGATGATGGTGGTCGACCACATAGTAGTGCCGGTCCGGTCCGAGCACGACCGGGATCATGTGCTTGCCGAGCAGCTGCGATTGCTTCTTCCTGGATTTATGCTCGCGCCAGCGCTTGCGCTTTTCCTTGACCTCCCTCATTCCGACCGTCATCTGGGTCGGACGCAAGGAGAGGATCGGGACAGGCTGCAGGATCGGTTCGCGTGTATTCGCCATGGCGTGAATCCTAAGGGCTATGGACCGCTGAAACCTGGCTTGGAACGCCGCGATTATGCCATGGTGGCACGGTCGATCAACGCCATCGGCCTCGGCCGCCGGCGACCCGGCACCCGCCGCCGCTCCTGGACGGTTGCCACCCCACAGTTCCGCAAGACGTGCCGCGAAAGATCGATCGTCCCGGAGGTCAGATTTCCCGCGACGCGCGGCCGACGCGCGTGCTAATTTGCAAACGAGTATCGCGGAGCCAGCAGCATTGAAGCCGCAGCGGCCGATCACGACGGAGGCAGAGCACCAGGTGCTCCCGTTCCGGCCGCGTGCTCAGCCCGTCGCGCCGCCCCGGCGCAAGGACCCGGACGCAGCCCTGCATGGCGACACCAGGCCGGAACCCTACGACCTGTCGCGCTATGAGCGCGACCGCGAAGAGCCGGACGATTTCCGCCATCGCATGCTGGCCAACATCGCGGCCTTTGCCTTCACGGTCGCATTGACGGCCGTCGGCATCTGGCTCGCCGTCAATATTGCGGATTTGCGCCGGACCCAGGATTGCGTGCTGATGGGACGGCATGATTGCGTGCGCATTTCGACGCCCTCCAGCTAGGGTTTTCCGCGTGGCACGGGCGGAGGATCGGGCCGGACCCTCCATTGAACTCGGGGCGGCGCTCCGATATACGGGCACTCGACACCGGACGGCGAATGGGGCATGCCGGGGCGCGGGAACGGGGCCGTTCCGCCGCCGAAGAATTTAGCATCAAAATATCAAAGGCTTAATGATGTCATCCACATTCGATCAGGTCGCCACGATTATCGCCGAGACCTGCGACATCCCGCGCGACACGATCACTCCGGAAAGCCACGCGATCGACGATCTCGGGATCGACAGCCTCGACTTCCTGGACATCGCGTTTGCGATCGACAAGGCATTCGGCATCAAGCTGCCGCTGGAAAAATGGACACAGGAAGTCAACGACGGCAAGGCCACCACCGAGCAATATTTCGTGCTGAAGAACCTGTGCGCCCGTATCGACGAGCTGGTCGCGGCCAAGGGCGCGTAACCGCCCGTCATGCAGCTTGAATATTTCCAACTGATTGACCGCATCGTCGACCTGAAACTCGACCAGCGCACCATCACGGTTGAGGCGCAGGTTCCGGCCCACAACACCATCTTCGAGGGACATTTTCCGGGATATCCGTTGATGCCGGGCGTGCTGCTGATCGAGGCGATGGCGCAGACCTCGGGCTGGCTGCTGATCGCGCTGATGGATTTCGAGCGGATGCCGTTCCTTGGGGCGGTCAAGGAAGCCAAGCTGCGCGGCTTTGTCAGCCCGGGCGAAATGCTGACCATCGAGGCGGGCATCGTTCACGAGGGGTCGGGGTTCGCCATCACCGAGGCCAAGGTCAAAGTGGGCCGCGAAGTAAGGTGCAACGCAACCCTCACGTTCCGTCAAATTCCCTTCCCGAATCCGGACTTGCGCGGACATATGGACGAAGTCGCCGCACGGATCGGATATCCACGACAGGCCCGTGTTCATGACTGACACGAAACCTTCGGGCGACGGCCCCGCGGAAGTCTGGATCACAGGAATCGGTCTTGCCACGTCGCTGGGCGAAGGGCTCGACGCCAATTGGGACGCCCTGTGCGCCCGGCGCATCAATGTCGATGAAAAGGGCTTCGCTCCCTACATCGTTCATCCCTGGGTATCGGTCAGTCTCGATGCGCAGATCCCCAAGAAGGGCGATCAGCGCCAGATGGAAGCCTGGCAGCGGATCGGGACCTATGCCGCCGGACTGGCGCTGGATTCCGCCGGCATCAAGGGCAACAAGGAAATCCTGGCGCGGATGGACATGATCGTCGCCGCCGGCGGCGGCGAGCGCGATATCGCCGTCGACACCGCCATCCTCAAGGCAGACGCCAATGGCAATTCCGCCCCCGGCTTCCTCAATGAAAGGCTGATGAGCGATCTGCGGCCCACGCTGTTCCTCGCCCAGCTTTCCAACCTGCTGGCCGGCAACATCGCCATCGTTCACGGCGTCACCGGCTCGTCGCGCACCTTCATGGGCGAGGAGGCCGCCGGTGTCGACGCCGCGCGAATCGCGCTCGCGCGCATCGCGGCCGGTCAGAGCGACATCGCGCTGGTCGGCGGCTCGCAAAACGGCGAACGGAAAGACCTCCTGGTGCTCTACGAGTTCGCCGATTTCAACCTGAAGGACGGCTTCACGCCGGTCTGGGCAAGGCGCGAGCATCCCGGCTTCGCACTCGGCTCGGCCGGCGCCTTTCTGGTGATGGAATCGCGTGCCCATGCCGAGGCGCGGGGCGCCAAGCCCTATGCACGGCTGACCAATGTCGTGGCCGACCTCGCGCGCCGCGACACGCCCGGCGCGGTCACCGCCAGCCTGGAAGGTCTGTGGTCGAAACTTGGCCGGCTCCGCGACGAATGCGCCATCATCACCGGCGCCACCGGGACCGAACCCGTCACCTCGGAGGAAATGGCCTTCCTGGATCGCCATCCCGCTTTCGCAGTGCGCGCCACCGGCACCATGTTCGGCCACACCATGGAGACGCAATTCCCGCTCGGCCTGGCGCTGGCGGCCTTGTCGATCTCGCGCGGCGCGCTGTTTCCACCCAATGATCCCACCGCGCGGGAGGTTGAAATGACGGCGGCCCCGGCCCAGATTGTGGTGATCGGGGCCGGTCACTGGCGCGGTGAAGGCATGGCGCTGGTCGAGGCGATCAAGTAGGCCGGGGGCAACATGGCAGCTTCGCGCGACAAATTCGGCAGGCCGATCGTGGTCGTCACCGGCATGGGTGTCGTGACCTCGCTGGGTTCTGGCAAGGAAGACAACTGGACCAAACTCACGGCCGGCGAGTCGGGTATCCGCACCATCAGCCGCTTCCCGACCGACGGCCTGAAGACCACCATGGCCGGCACCATCGATTTCGTATCTGTCGAGCCGTTTTCCTCGACCGATCTGTCGGAACGGCTGGCCGATATCGCCGCCGACGAGGCGATCGCCCAGGCCGCGATCGGCACCAAGGGCGAATTTCCCGGGGCCGCTGTTCCTCGCGGTGGCACCGGTCGAGATTGAATGGCCGCAGCGACTCGCACTGGGACGCGAGATCGGCGAGAAGGAATTCGACTATGACGCGGTGCTGCGCGTCAGCGGCGGCGGCAAATTCACGCAGTATCACCGGCGCTTTCTGTTCGGCTCGGTCTCGAACTATCTCGCCGACAAGTTCGGCACCAAGGGGTCGCCGATTTCACTGTCGACCGCCTGCGCCTCCGGTGCCAGCGCGATCCAGCTCGGCGTCGAGGCGATCCGGCGCGGCGAGGCGGACGCGGCGCTGTGCGTGGCGACCGACGGCTCGGTCAATCCGGAGGCGCTGATCCGATTCTCGCTACTGTCAGCGCTGTCGACCCAGAACGATCCGCCGCACGCTGCGGCGCGCCCGTTCTCCAAGAACCGCGACGGCTTTGTCATGGCGGAAGGCGCCGGCGCGCTGGTGCTGGAAAGCTACCAATCCGCCACTGCACGCGGCGCCCACATCCTGGGCGTGCTCGCCGGCTGTGGTGAGCTGGCCGATTCGTTTCACCGCACCCGATCCAGCCCCGACGGAAAGCCGATCGTCGGATGCGTGCGCAATGCGTTGTCCGATGCGGGAATCGTTTCCGAACAGATCGACTACATCAATGCCCACGGCACCGGCACACCTGAAAACGACAAGATGGAATACCTCGGCATTTCCACCGTGTTCGGCGAGCATACCGGCCGGATCCCGGTATCTTCCAACAAGTCGATGGTCGGCCACACCCTTTCCGCGGCAGGTGCGGTGGAGGCGGTGTTCTCGCTGTTGACGCTCGAACACCAGCGAATTCCGCCGACCATCAATTACGATGTTCCCGACCCGGCGATTCCGTTCGACGTGGTCCCCAACAAGGCGCGCGATGCCCGTGTCACCGCGGTGATGTCCAACTCGTTCGGTTTCGGCGGTCAGAATGCGTCTCTGATCCTGACTCGCGAACCGATCTAAGGACCGTCGCTCCAGACACCATGGCAGTCCGTTGACGGCATCACGCGAACCGGCGATACGCACGCGTTCGGAACTCGAACTCGCTCTGCCGGGGACACGGCGTCATGCGCGCGCTCACTCTCGTTGCCGATCGTCAGCTCGTGGTCGCCGAAGCGCCGGCGCCGGCGTCGCCGGGCCCCGACCAGGTCCAGATCCGCATCAAGGCCGTCGCGCTCAATCATATCGATGTCTGGGGCTATCGCGGCATGGCATTCGCGAAGCGCAAGCTGCCACTGGTGGTCGGTGCCGAGGCGTCGGGCGAGATTGCGGCCATCGGCGACGCCGTCACACGCTTCCGGCGCGGCCAGTCCGTGGTGATGTACGGCGCCCTCACCTGCGGAATCTGCCGCGCCTGCACCGAGGGCCGTGACAATCTCTGCGAGAACGTGGCAGGCATCATGGGCTTTCACGTCGATGGCTTTGCGCGCGAGTTCCTCAACCTGCCGGAACGGCTGGTGATCGCCGTGCCCGATGGCGTCGGCGCGCGCGACGCGGCCTGCGCGCCGATCGCGTTTTCCACGGTTCAGCACATGCTGTTCGACAATGCCCGGCTGCAGCACGGCGAGACCGTGCTGGTGCATGCCGGGGGCTCCGGGATCGGAACGGTGGCAATCATGATGGCCAAGCAGATCGGCTGCACCGTCATCACCACCGTCGGCGACGACAGCAAGATCGCCGGCGTCAGGGCGCTGGGCGCCGACCATGTCATCAACTACCGTCATGACCGCTTCGAGCACGAAACCCGCAAGATCACCAAGAAAAAAGGGGTCGACGTGGTGTTCGAGCATGTCGGCGCGGATACCTTCAACGGCTCGTTGCTGGCGCTCAAGCGCGGCGGTAGGCTCGTGACCTGCGGCTCGACCTCGGGCCCCACCACCACCCTTAATCTGATGCAACTGTTCCAGCAGCAATACCGCATCTTCGGCTCGTTCGGCGCGACCATGCGCAACATCGCCGAGAGCCTGGACAAGATGGCCGCCGGCATGCACCCGGTGATCGACACCGAAGTCCCGATCGAGGATGTCGCTACCGCGCTGACCCGCATGGAAAGCCGGCAGGTGTTCGGCAAGATCGTCGTGTCGTTCTAATGCCGAGCCTGATGCCACGCGCCAGGGCCCGTCTTCGCAGCGCGACCAAGCCGCTTGGCGAGGCCGCGGTCGGCGCTCTGACCATCGCCATGCTGCGCGCCACCCGTTATTTCGACCCGACCAAGACGGCAAACCTGTTCGGCCGCGTCACCCGCCTGATCGGACCGCGGTTGCGCGAGCAGCGGATCGGACGCGCCAATCTGACCGCGGCCTTTCCGGAAAAATCCTCTGAGGAGATCGACGCGATTCTTGCCGGAGTGTGGGACAATCTCGGCCGGGTCGGCGCCGAGTTCGCTCATCTCGATCACATCTGGCAATACGATGCGGAGCGTCCGGAGCAGAGCCGGGTCGAGATCCCGCGGCGCACCCACGAATTGTTTGCGCAGCTTCGGCTCGACGGCAAGCCGGCGCTGATCTTTGCAAGCCACCTTGGCAACTGGGAACTGCCGGCACTTGCCGCCGTGGCGCACGGGCTCGATGCCGCCATTCTGTATCGCCGGCCCAACATCGCCTCGGCCGACCGCATCATCCAGGAAATGCGGGCCGTGAAGATGGGCACGCTGATTCCGGCGGGCCGCGATGCGCCGCTGCGGCTCGCCGAGGCGCTGCGCAATGGCCAGCACGTCGCGATGCTGGTCGACCAGTATCTGACCAATGGCGTCGAGGTCACGTTTTTCGGCCGCAAGACCCGCGCCAATCCGACGCTGGCGCGGCTGTTGCGGCAGATCGAGTGTCCGGTCCACGGGGTGCGGATCATCCGCCTGCCCAATCACCGCTTCCGAGCCGAATTGTCCGAAGAGGTCAGGCCAGTACGTGATGCATCCGGCGAGATCGACGTCCCCGGCACGATGCAGGCTGTCACTTCAGTGATCGAGGGCTGGATACGGGAATATCCCGATCAATGGCTGTGGCTGCACCGCCGCTGGCGGTAGGCAAGATTTATCGTCCGGTCTTGACCCGGGTCCAGAGCCGGTTGATCACGCGCTGCGTCGCCGGATCGCGGGCGGTGATCACGAACAGCTTCGCCAGCGTCGCCTCATCCGGGTAAATCGTCTTGTCCTCCAGAATACGGGGCTCGATCAGCTTCTGGCTGGCCAGATTGCCGTTGGCGTATGACAGATAATTGGAATTCTTGGCAGCGACCTCGGGCCGATACAGGTAGTCGATCAGCTCATAGGCCTCCGCGACATGGCCGGCATCGGCGGGGATCGCGAGATTGTCGAAGAACATCTGGGCGCCCTCTTTCGGAATCGCATAGCCAATCTCGACCCCATTGCGTGCCTCCGCAGCGCGGTTGCGCGCCTGCATGATGTCCCCGGACCAGCCAACCACCAGGCAGATCTCGCCGGTGGCGAGCGCGCTCAGATATTCCGACGAGTGAAACTTGCGGACGTTGGGCCTGACCTTGGCGAGCAGCGCGGCGGCCTGTTCGAGATCGGCCGGCCTGGTCGAGTTGGGATCGAGTCCGAGATAGTTCAGGGCCGCGGGAAGGATGTCGTCGGCGGAATCCAGCATCTGGACGCCGCAATCCTTGAACCTGGCGAGGATTTCCGGCTTGAACACGATGTCCCAGCTGTCGATTTTCGCATCGGCGCCGAGGATCCGCTGCACTGCCTTGACGTTATAGCCGATGCCGGTGGTGCCCCACATGTAGTTGACGGCATGAAGGTTGCCGGGATCGTAGACCGCAAGCCGTTTGGTCACTTCGGGCCAGGCGTTGACGAGATTCGGCAGCTTCGAAGTGTCGAGCTTCTGCAAGACGTTTGCCGTGATCTGGCGCTGCAGGAAATAGGCGGTGGGGACCACGACGTCGTAGCCGGACTTGCCGGCCAGCAGCCGGGTTTCCAGCGTCTCGTTGGCATCGAAGGTGTCATAGACCACCTTGATGCCGGTCTGGCGGGTGAAGTCGTCCAGCACGCCGGGCGCGACGTAGTTCGACCAGTTGTAGAAATTGACGGTGCGCGGCTCCGCCTGCGCGGCAAACGCGGATACGACGAGCGCCGCGCAGACGGCAGCGACGTATCGGATCGGCATGAGGGCCCGGCCGTGCATGACGTCGACTTTATCGGCGATGGACCGCATCGGAAAGCCGCTCCAGCGCAGCATCGAGCGTGGCGTCCTTCTTGGCAAAGCAGAACCGCACCACCGAGGTGACCGCATCCTTCTCGTAGAAGGCCGACACCGGAATTGCAGCGACCTTGTAATCGGTGACGATCCTTCGGCAGAACGCCTCGTCGGTCTCGTTGAGGCCCAGCGGCGACAGATCGACGGTGAGGAAATAGGTGCCTTGCGAGCGCAGCACCGGGAAGCCGATGCGCTCCAGCCCCTCGGTCAGTCGGTCACGGCTGCGCGCGAGCTCCTTGCGCATGTCGAGGAAGTACTCGGCAGGCTTGTCGAGACCATAGGCGACTGCGGCCTGGAGGTTGGGCGCCGTGGTGAAGGTCAGAAACTGGTGCACCTTGGCCGCGACCCGCAACAAGGGCGGCGCCGCGCAGACGAAGCCGATCTTCCAGCCGGTTAGGGAGAAGATCTTGCCCGCCGAGCCGACCTTGATGGTGCGGTCCCGCATTCCCGGAATGGTGATCAGCGGGATATGCTCGCGGCCGTCGAAGGTCACGTGTTCCCAGACCTCGTCACAGATCGCGATGGCATCGAACTGCTGGCAGAACCGCGCCAGCAACTCGAGGTCCTCGCGCGGATAGACCACCGCGGCAGGGTTGAGCGGATTGTTGAACAGCACTGCCTTGGTCTTGTGGTTGAAGGCACCGCGCAGCATCTCCTCGGTCAGCCGCCAGCCGGGCGGCTCGAGACGCAGCAGCCGCGGAATGCCGCCGGCCTGGCGGATGATCGGCAGATAGGAATCATAGACCGGCTGGAACACGATCACCTCGTCGCCGGGCTCGACGACGGCCAGAATGGCCGAGGTCAGCGCCTCGGTTCCGCCCGACGTCACCATCACTTCGGTCGGCGGGATCGAGCGACAGATGGTGCCAACGTCCGTAATGTGCCGCGATCGCCCGGCGCAGCTCCGGGATGCCCATCATCGAGGGATACTGATTGTAGCCATGGATCGACGGCGTCCGCTGCCGCGCGGCGGATGTCTTCCGGGCCGGGATCGTCGGGAAACCCCTGGCCAAGATTGATCGCGTCGTTGTCGCGTGCGAGTTGCGACATCGCCTCGAAAATGGTGACGGGCAGATCCGCAAAGACCTCGTTCATCGACCTCATGGGCGCATCAGCCGCCGGGCCTGCTCGGCAATCCCGCCGCCTTCCATGCCAACATGCCGCCCGCGAGATGCTTGTCATACGGCAGGCCGCTGGCCTGTGCCGCGAGCGACGCCGTCACCGATCGTTTCCCCGACCGGCAGGCAAACACCACCTGCTTTCCCTGCGGGTCGGGAAGGCGCGCCGGATCGAAGCTCGAAAGCGGCACGACCACGGCGCCCGGATAGGCTTCCGCCACGACCTCGTTCGGCTCGCGCACGTCGACCAGGAGATAGCGCCCCTCGGCCATTCCCTTAGAGACTTCCTGCGGCGTCAAATCGTGAACCCTACTACCCTGCTCCGCCAAGCGAACCTCCACATCGACCTTTTCACTGAACGGATCGGCGGCATCGACGCGCGCCCCGTCTTCGGCGCCAAACTCGCCCCTCACGCCGCGAAAATCAAGCGCAACCAAAGGTCCGGCCGGGCCGGCTTGGGATCTAGACCGTCACCTGGGTGCCGACCTCCACCACCCGCCCGGTCGGTATCTGGAAGTAGTCGGTGGCGTCATTGGCGGTCCGGCTGAGCGCGATGAACAAATGATCCTGCCAGCGCGGCATGCCGGAATGTGCCGCGGGCTTCAGCGCCCGCCGCGACAGGAAGAACGAGGTCGACATGATGTCGAACTGCCAGCCGAGCCTGCGCGCGATCGCCAGCGTCTTCGGGACATTGGGCGATTCCATGAAACCGAACCGCAGCGTCACCCGGGAAAAGGTCGCGCTGAGAGGCTCCAGCCGCACCCGTTCGGACGGATCGATCCGCGGCGTCGGCGCGGTCTCGATGGTGAGGATGACGTTCTTCTCGTGCAGGACCTTGTAGTGCTTGAGACTATGCATCAGCGCCGTCGGCGCGCTGGCGGGATCGCTGGTGAGGAATACCGCGGTGCCGGGCACCCGTTGCGGCGGCCGTTTCTCCAGCATCGTCGACCAGGTCGGCCAGCGGGAATTCCAGCTTGCGCGATTTCTCGAACAGCAGCCGGCTGCCGCGCCGCCAGGTGTACATCAGGAGCATCACGACCGCGCCCAGCGCCAGCGGCACCCAGCCGCCCTCCAGCACCTTGAGCAGGTTGGCGGAAAGGAAGGTCAGGTCGAGGAACAGAAAGGGCGCGATCAGCCCGGCGGCAGCGACCGGCGACCATTTCCACACCCGCCAGATCACCACAAAGCCCATCATGGCGGTCACCACCATGGTTCCGGTCACGGCGATGCCGTATGCCGACGCCAGCGCGCTCGACGAGCGGAACATCAGGACCAGCAGAATCACGAAGACCAGCAGCAGCATGTTGATGCGCGGGATGTAGATCTGCCCGGAATGGGATTCCGAGGTGTGGCGGATCTCGAAACGCGGCAACAGCCCAAGCTGAATCGCCTGGCGGGTCAGGGAATAGGCGCCGGTGATCACGGCCTGGCTCGCAATCACCGACGCCATGGTGGCAAGACAGACCATCGGCAGCAGGGCCCAGTCCGGATACATCAGGAAGAACGGGTTCTCGATCGCCCGGGGATTGGCAATGACCAGCGCGCCCTGGCCGAGATAATTCAGCGCCAGCGACGGCAGCACGATCAACAGCCAGGCCGTCTGGATCGGCCGCTTGCCGAAATGGCCGAGATCGGCATAGAGCGCCTCGGCGCCGGTGACGGCCAGAAACACAGCACCCAGGGTGACGAAACCGACAACGCCATGATGGAGCATGAACGTGACGGCCTGCAACGGGTTCAGCGCCAGCAGCACTTCGGGATGCCGCAGCACCGGGCCGATGGCACGCAATCGCGAGCAGGCCGAACCAGACGACACATCACCGGCCCGAAGAAGGTCGCAACGCGCGCGGTGCCGCGCGACTGCACCGTGAACAGGGCGAACAGGATCACCACCGTGATCGGCACCACATAGGGATCAAATGTCGCAGTGACGAGCTTGATGCCTTCGATCGCCGACAGCACGGTCAGCGCCGGCGTGATCACCGCGTCGCCGTAGAACAGCGCGCCGCTGACGATGCCGAGCAGAACGATGGCGCCGCCGCCGCGGCTCACGGCGCGCTGCGCCAGCGCCATCAGCGCCAGCGTCCCGCCCTCGCCATGGTTGTCGGCGCGGAGCAGGACCAGCACGTATTTCAGCGTCACCACGACGATCAGCGCCCACAGGATCAGCGACAGCACGCCGAGCACGGACTGCGGATTGACCACGCTCTCCTGGCCGTTCGCGGCGATCACGGCCTCGCGCAGCGCATAGAGCGGGCTGGTGCCGATGTCGCCATAGACCACGCCGATGCTGCCGAGCATCAGCGCCTTGAATCCGGCGGTGGAATGGGCGTTGCCACGGCCATTCGCCGCCGCGGTTTCCGCGGCGGGTGTGGCGACATTACTCGTCATTGGAAGCGTAGGCCTCGAAAATGCTTCACGGCACAATGCAAAGCGAGCGGCTTATAGCCCTGCGCCCGAAGCATGGCATGGGCAGATTTCGGGCCATAGCCATGCAAAGTTGCATATCGGTCATGATCGTCACCTGGGTTCCGACCTCGACGACCCGGCCGGTCGGAATCTGGAAGTAGTCGGTGGCGTCGTTCGCCGAGCGGCTCAGCGCAATGAACAGGTGATCCTGCCATTGCGGCATTCCCGATTGCGCCGAGGGCTTCAGCGATCGCCGCGACACGAAAAACGACGTCGCCATGATGTCGAATTGCCAGCCGAGCTTGCGCGCGATCACCAGCGCCTTGGGAACGTTCGGCGATTCCATGAACCCGAAGCGCAGCCGGACCACTGCGAATTTGTCGCTGATGGTCTCCATCCGGACCCGCTCGGCAGACATCGACCCGCGGGGTCTGCGCCGTCTCGATGGTCAGGATCACATTGTGTTCGTGCAGCACCTTGTTGTGCTTGAGATTGTGCAGCAGCGCCGTCGGCACGAAATTGGGATCGCTGGTGAGGAAGACGGCGGTGCCCTTGACGATATGCGGCGGCCGCTTTTCCAGGCTCTTGATCAGGTCGGCAAGAGGGACCTCGGTGCGCCGGGTCTTGCCGGTCAGGATGGCCGCGCCGCGGCGCCAGGTCCAGATCGTGATTGCCATGCCAAATCCGAACAGCAGCGGCACCCATGCGCCTTCGAACAGCTTGAGGAAATTGGCGCTGAAAAAGCTCATGTCGACGACGACGAAAGGAACGATGAGCGCCGCGGCCGTGGCCGCGCGCCAGTTCCAGAGTTTCCAGATCACCACAAATCCCATGATGCCGTCGGCGACCATGGTGGTGGAGACGGCGATGCCGTAAGCCGAGGCCAATCCGCTCGAGGTGCGGAACAGCAGCACCAGCAGCAGCACACCGATCAAAAGCAGCGTGTTGACGCGCGGCAGATAGATCTGCCCGGCGTGCGACTCCGAGGTGTAGCGGACCTCGAAACGCGGCAGCAGCCCGAGCTGCACCGCCTGGCGGGTCAGCGAGTACGCCCCGGTGATCACCGCCTGGCTTGCGATCACCGTCGCCGCCGTCGCAAGCCCGACCAGGGGCAACAGAAGGATCTCCGGAACCATCCGGTAGAACGAGTTCTCGATCGCCGCGGGATGGGCCAGCACCAGCGCACCCTGACCGAAATAGTTCAAAAGCAGCGCGGGCAGCACGAAATACAGCCATCCGGCCTGGATCGGCTTGCGTCCGAAATGGCCGAGATCCGCATACAGCGCTTCGCCGCCGGTCACGGCGAGAAAGACCGCCCCGAGCGTGACCATCCCGATTGTGCCGTGGGTGAGCAGAAATTGGATCGCGTACCAGGGATTGATCGCCGCCAGCACCGAGGGATCGTCGCTGATATGCACCAGCCCCATTACCGCGAGCGTGCTGAACCAGACCACCATCACCGGCCCGAACGCCGAGGCGACCCGCGCCGTGCCGCTGCTCTGCACCGAGAACAGCCCGACCAGGATGAAGACCGTCAGCGGCACCACGTAGTGTTCGAGCGCGGGCGTGCCGAGCTTGAGGCCTTCGACCGCCGACAGCACCGAAATCGCCGGCGTGATCATGGAATCGCCGATGAACATCGAGGCGCCGATCACGCCCAACGTCAGCAGCGGCCAGCTTCTTCGACCCAGCGCGCGCTGTCCGAGCGCCATCAGCGACAGCGTACCGCCCTCGCCGTTATTGTCGGCGCGCAGCAGCAGCAGCACGTATTTCGCGGTAACGACGATCAGTAGCGCCCACAGGATCAGCGACAATACGCCAAGCACGATGGTGCGCGTGACCGGCTGGCCCTCGGCGGCGGCGGCGACCGCCTCGCGAAAAGCGTAGAGCGGCGACGTCCCGATGTCGCCAAAGACCACGCCGATGCTCCCGAGCGTCAGCGCCCAGAATCCGGACGTGACCGACCCTTCCTGGGCTTCGGTAGATGTGACGCCAAAAGCCATCGTGCGGGAGAACGCTCGACCGATTGATTTGATCCGCGCCGCTATCGACGCTTCCGTCGGGCCTGTCAACCGATCAACGGTCGCAGCCGTCCACGGTCACCCCGGCAACGACTTCCAGCCCGCTGGTAACATGGTAACGCGACGGAATTACGGCTTGAGGTCGGGCGGGATCGGCGGATCCTCCCGCATCAGCGTGATGGTCACGCGGCGGTTTGAAGACAACGAGGGATCATCGGGAAACAACGGCTGGGTGTCCGCCTTGCCGGTGACGCGCAAAGATGTGGGCCGGCGGCAGCCCTTCGCGCTCCAGGATCTGGCGTACCGCGTTGGCCCGGTCGGCCGACAGGTCGAACGCGCCATAGTCGCTTTGCATCGGCACGAATCCCGCCGCGGTGTGGCCGACGATCGCGATGCGGAGCGGCGTCGCCTTGAGCGGAGCGGCCAGCTTCTGGATCAACCGGCGGGTGCGCTCATACGGCACCTTGGAGCCGTCGGCAAACATCGAGCGGCCGTCCTGGTCGACGATTTCCAGATTGAGCCCCTCCTCGGTCTCCTGGAACATGATGTGCTTGGAGATCTCGGTCAGCTCCGGCATGTCCTGCAGGGCCTGCCGCAGCGAGGCCGAGGCCAGCGCGAATTCACGATCGCGCTTGATGCGGGCGCCGTTGCTGCGGCTGTTTTCCTGCTCATCCGGCGTCGGCGTGTTGGAGGATTCCTCGGGCGGGATGTGCGCGGCGTTCTTCAGCTTCGGCCGGGTCGGCAGGCCGTCGGATTCGATGATTCCGGAATAGCGCTTCTCGGTCTGCACGCCGAAGGCATCCCGCATCGAGCCCGCGACGATCTTGAGCTTGTTGTTGTCCATGGTGGAAAAGGCGACGAGCATCACGAAGAAGCTCATCATCAGGCCCATCAGGTCGGCGAAGGTCACGAACCAGCCGTGCCCTCCTCCATGTGCGTCGCCGCGTTTCTTCTTGGCCATGCTCGACTTTCAGGATCGGAGCCGCCGGTCAGGCCGGGACCGGCTCGCCTTCCTCGTGGCGGTGCTTTTCCGGCAGATAGGCCAGCAGCATTTCCCGAACCAGGGTGGGGCTCTTGGAGTCGCGAATCATCAGGATGCCGTCGATGATCAGGGTGCGGTTGGTCTCCTCGTCGAGCAGCTTGCCATGCAGCTTGTCGGCGATCGGCAGGCAGAACAGGTTGGCAACCAGGGCGCCGTACAGCGTCGCCAGCAGCGCGGTCGCCATGAACGGGCCGAGCTTGGAGGGGTCGGTCATGTTGGCGAACATCTGGACCATGCCGATCAGGGTCCCGATCATGCCGAAGGCGGGCGCGCAGTCGCCGATGGCGCGGTAGATCTTGCCGCCCTCGTCGAGATGCATCAGGAAATTGTCGCGGTCGCGTTCCAGGTTGTCACGAATGAATTCGAGGTCGTAGCCGTCGGCGACGTAGCGGATTCCCTTGGCGAGGAACGGTTCGTCGGTCTCGACCTTCTCCAGCCCGACCGGGCCCTGCTTGCGGGCGATTTCCGCGATGCGGGCCAGCTCGTCGACGAGGTCGCGCGCCGACAACCGGCTCATGGTGAAGGCGAATTTGGCGCCGAGCGGCAGACCATGCAAGATCGCCATCAGCGGGAAGCGGATCATGGTGGCGGCGATCGATCCGCCGAAAATGATGATGACCGCATGTTCGCTGATGAACATGTGGAGATCACCGCCCATGAGTACCATCGTGGTCACGACAACGATGCCGGACACGAGCCCAACGCTCGTCATGATATCCATGGAGAACTCCAACGCGCAGGCAGGCAGTCGGCCATCCGGGCCGGTGGCGCAGCCCGTTCCAGGCCGCAAACCGACCCTACGTTCCCGCAATTAAGGACGGGTTACCGAATTGGGTAGGGATAACAATCGGTGAAAAGAGGCCAGCGAGCTGCCTGGTTGCACACCGGTCCGATCAGTCGCCCTGCCCCGGATTTGCCGAGAAAAATTGCTGCAGCTTGCCGGCTATTCCGTCGAACGTACCGGCGTCGACCGGCGGATCGCGCTTGATGGTGATGTTGGGCCACAACGCGGCATATTTGGCGTTGAGCTCGAGCCAGCTTTCGAGACCGGGCTGGGTGTCGGCACAGATCGCCTCGGCCGGACATTCCGGCTCGCATACGCCGCAATCGATGCACTCTTCCGGATGGATAACGAGCATGTTGTCGCCCTCGTAGAAGCAATCGACCGGGCAGACCTCGACGCAGTCCATATATTTGCAGCGGATGCAGTTGTCGGTGACGACAAAGGTCATGGCGTGGGTTCCGGTGGCCATGGCCGATCCGGCCGGTAGAACAGCGCGAGTTTCAGGCTCTCGGCAATCCGCGCCGCCTTGGCGCGAAATTCTCCGTGAATAGTCTCGTCGAACAGCTCGCAGCAGGTCTCGTCGAACAGCGCCAGCCAGTGCTCGAACAGCTCCGGCTGGAATTTGGGCAACGCCAGGTGCTTCATCACCGGATTGCCCTTGTAGCGGCCGGTGGTGAGCATCACCGACGACCAGAACGCATACATCTTGCTGAGATGCGGCTGCCAGTCGCCTGGTATCGCCCGCAGGAAGATCGGGCCGAGCCGGGCATCGCGGCGCACCTTGGTATAGAAGCTGTCGACCAGGAGCCGGATGTTCTCCTCCGACACGTGATCAAGCTTTGCGGCAGGGGCACTCATATCGCCAGTACCGCCACGATGACGCCGAGCACGGTCCAGAAGATCGAATTGACCAGCATCCGTACCAGATCCTGATGACGCGTGAGACCGATGGCGCGACAGGCCAGTGTTCCCGGCAGCAGAAATGGCCAGGCCAAGGCATCGCCGACCGAATCAGTCGTCCTCATCGCACGCTCCCATAAAGATGTATTGTTGATCCATCTTAATAGACCACGGCTTGCCAAAAAGCAATATTGCGTATACATCTTTTTTGGCAGCGACAGGGAGATGCGTGTGCGCCTGACCGTCTACACCGACTATGCGCTTCGGGTGCTGATGTACCTGGCGTTGAAGGAAGACCGGCTGGCGACGATTGCGGAAATCGCCGCACGTTATTCCATTTCCAGGAATCACCTGATGAAGGTCGCCCATCAATTGGGGGTCGGCGGCTACGTGGAAACGGTTCGCGGCAGGAAAGGCGGCCTGCGGCTGGCCAAGCCGATTGCGGCGATCGGCGTCGGCGAGGTGGTGCGTTACACCGAACCGGACATGGCCATGGTATCCTGCTTCGAGCCGCTCGATGAAGCCTGCGCCATCCGGCCGATCTGCGTGGCGAGACGTGCGCTGACCGCGGCTCGCGACGCCTTCCTCGATGTGCTCGACGGTTACACCCTGGCAGACCTCGTCGAGCCGCGGGCCCGGCTATCGGGCCTGCTGGGACTCGGCCGGGAAAACGCGATGCAGTAACCGGCACCGTCGCCGGCGGCGTTCTCAGGAAGTCATGCCCCCTCCTCCCGGACTCATCGAGGCCCTGCTGACGACGGCATCGGACGCCGTCATTGCCACCGATCACGCCGGCATGATCACCTTCTGGAATCCGGGCGCGGTGCGGATATTCGGCTTCGGCACCGAGGATGCGCTCGGCCACTCGCTCGATCTCATCATCCCCGAGCAGCTGCGCGACCGGCACTGGGCGGGATATCGGCGTGTCATGCAGACCGGAGAGAGTCATTACGGCCAGGGCGACCTGTTGTCGGTACCCGCGCTGACCAGCGGCGGCCAGCGCATCTCGGTCGAGTTCACCATCGCGATGCTGAAGGATTCGCACGGCAGACCGACCGGGACGGTGGCGATCCTGCGCGACGTCACCCGGCGCTTCGAGGAAACCCGGGCCCTGAAACGCCAACTGGCCGAGGCTTCACGCAGCAAGTAGCGCAGCCGTGCTGAAAGCATAGGTCGAATGGAGGGGAGCATGACAAAACAGATGACGCTGGAGCGGGCCATCGAATTCGGCTCGGCCTGGAACAGCCATGATCCTGATCTCGTGGCGAGCTTCTTCGCGGAGGACGGCATCTACCATGCGTCGGTCGGTCCGGACCGGCTCGGCAAGACCTATTCCGGCAGGACGGAAGTCCGGAACGGCGTCAAGGCGTTCTTCGACCGTTTTCCAGGAGGCAAGTTCGAAAACCTGAAGGTCGTGGTCGCCGGCGACGTCGGCTCGTTCGAGTGGGACTTCGTCGCGAGCGGACCCGACGGCAAACCGACCACCACCGCCGGATGCGACCTCCTCAAGTTTCGCGGCGATCAGGTGATTCTCAAGAACGCCTTCCGCAAGGTCAAAGGATAGTCCGGAAAGCCGGGTTCATTTCACTTCGTCCCAACTGGTGCCGTTGAACTTCTGCAGCACGACGTACGTCACCACACGATAATCCGTCGGGCTGGTGTTGATCAGGCTGCCGGGCAACAGCAGGCCGAGGCGAAAATCCTTCAGGTTCGCGGCCTGTTTCATGATGTTTTCCCGGGTCAGGTCGTCGCCGCACTGGCGCAGCACCTGCTCCAGGGTCTGGGCGACGGCGTAGCCGGCGACGGTCAGGTTGTCGGTGGTGTCCGTGCCGGGCATGTTTTCTTTCATCCAGCCCCTCCACGCGACGATATCGGGATCGTTGGCCCATCGGGGATCGGTTGCGTCCTTGATGAAGCCGGCGGTCATGATGCCCACGGACTTCTCAAGCCCCGCGGGCTTGAAGGTCGCTCCTACCGAGGCGGCGCCGAGATGCAGGAAGGTCTCCGGCTTCCACTTCAGGTCCCACATCTTGCCGATCGCCTGTGCGGCCTGCTTCGCATAGGTGAAGAGAAACAGGGAATCGGTGCCGGCGCTTTGCAGGATCACCATCTGGCTGTCGATGGTCGGGTCGGTGGGCTGGAAACTCTGAGCGCTGACGATCATCTTGTCGGCGTCCGGACCGAGCCCATCCTTGAGGCCGGCGATCAGGTCCTTGCCGAAATCGTCGTTCTGATAAAGGATTCCGATCTTCGGATGCGGGTTATGGGCAAGCAGGCTCGTGGCATAAAACTTCGCTTCATCATGCAGATTGGGCTGCCATCCCATCGTCCAGTGGAAATGCTCGGGATCGTTGAGCGCCGACGAGCCGGCGGCCGGAAACAGCTGCGGCACGCCTTGCTTGTTGAGATAGGGGCGGATCGCCATGTTCAGCGGCGTCCCCAGCACACCGAAAACCAGCGCGACTTCGTCGCCTTCGACCAGGCTGCGGACGTTCTCGACCGCTTTCGGCGGCGAGTAGCCGTCGTCCTTGCTGATGAATATGATCTTGCGACCGTTGATGCCGCCCTTGGCATCATTCAACCATTTGAAGTAGGCCGCTTCCGTCTTGCCCAGAATGCTGTAGGCCGACGCTGGTCCGCTGTATGCGATGGTCTGCCCGACCTTGATCTCGGTGTCGCTGACGCCGGGACCGTATTTCTTCTCGGCCAGAGCCGGCCCGGCGACCAAAGCGAGCGCCGCGCCGATCAGCGCGAAAGCACGAATGAACATTGTTTTCCCCCGCGGTTTCTGATTGGGGCAAGTCTGATCGAACGCCGCCGGCTTGGCAATGCTGCCCTGGCGACCGCGCCCAGCCCGATGCGTGGCTCCGCGAAACGATCCATCACGGAACGAGACCCCCGCTCCTCCTAACCCCCAAGCGCCGCGGTTGCGCTGTGAGGCCTCATCTCGCCTTTGCACCGGTGGGAGATGGTGCCGGCGCCGGCTTCAGTGCCTGATAGATGGCGTGGGTGCGCATCTGGTGGCGCATCATCGCTTCGGCCGCCCGGTCCTGGTCGTGGCTGAAGATGGCCTCGGCGATTGCCGCATGCTCATCGTGGCTGATGAGATTGGCACCTTCGACATGCACCATATCCACGCGAAACCGGGCCAGCCATTCCAGGATCAGTGCCGAAGCCTCCTCGAAGATCCGGTTGCCGGTGATCGAGGCTATGGTGCGGTGGAAGGCAATATCGGAGCGCAGAAAATCATCGCGGCTGGAAATGGCGCGACGGTTGCGGTCGAGGGCCTCCCTCAGCCTACCCATGTCGTCATCGTTTGCAACGGAGGCGGCCTTGCGGACCATGGCAACCTCCAGCGCAAGGCGTGCCTCCTTGATATCCTCGATCAGGCGGTCGCTTTGCGCATAGGCCCGGGTCAGGATTTGCTCAGCCCGCCTGACAATCCCTGACTCCGCCTGGTCTGCCACACGTGCCCGCTTGCCGTGCTGGATCGTGACGAGCCCTTCGGTCTGCAGCACCAGCAAGGCGTCCCGAACTGCAGGGCGTCCTACATCGAAGGCAGCCATCAAATCCTTTTCCGACGGCAGTTCGTCGCCCGCCTGGAAACGGCCGCTACGGATCGCCTGCTCCAATTGCTGGGCGACATTTTCAAAGAGCTTGCTACGCGGGATTGCCTTGAACATCATCATGTGACATACTCATCATAACAGCCATAAACAAGCACTGCCTCGGCATGCTCTCATCGGAAGGAAGGCAATGCCGACAATTCGTGAAGCGCTTGCTGCTGGCGGCCGCTCATCTGGCGCCATGATATTCGAGTTCTTCACGCCGGGCATCGCTCAGCTTTGCGCCAACGCAGGCGCTGAATTCCTCATCTACGACATGGAGCACAGCGGCGTCGGGATCGACGCCATCAAGCAGCAGATGGCTTATTGCCGCGGCTTGCCGGTGGTGCCGATGGTACGTGTCCCAAGCGGCGACTACCACTTCCTCGCCCGCGTGCTCGACTGTGGCGCCAGAGGCATCATGATACCGATGGTCGAGACGCCGGAGCAGGCGGCCGCCATCGCCCGTGCCACGAAATACCCGCCAGTCGGCCGCCGCGGTGCGGCGTTCGGCGTGGCGCATGATCACTACAGCGACGGCTCCGTCACGGAAAAAATTGCCAAGGCCAACGCCGAGATTCTCGTCATCGCCCAGATCGAGACCGAGCGGGGTGCCGAGAATGTCGATGCCATTGCCGCGACGCCCGGGATCGATGTGCTCTGGCTCGGCCATTTCGACATGACGAATTTCCTGGGCATTCCGGGCCAGTTCGACCACCCCAGATATCTCGAGACGGCAGCCGATGTCGTCGCGGCGGCGCGCCGGCACGGCAAGGCAGCCGGCTTCATGGCAGCAGATCAGAACTGGGCACGGGACTATGCCGCGCGTGGGTTCAACATGATCGCCTGCGGGCTCGATCACGGTATTTTCCAGCGCGGCCTCACGGAATGCCTCGCCTCATTGAAGTCCGTATGAGCCGGCCATGACCATGCGCGTCGGCATTTCCAGCGACCTGCTCGACGCCAAGGGCGAATTCAGCTTCGGTCAGCGGCACATGGAGATTCTCGAGGCAGCGAAACATCTCGCGAATTGGGAAATGCTCCCTGTTGGACTCGAGGAAATCACGCCCGAGATCGCAACGGGTTTTGACGCGCTGTACATCAACACGCCGGTCATCTCGAAGGACTCGCTGAACGGCGACGGCAGGCTCAAGGTCGTCGCCCGACACGGCGTGGGCTACAACTCGGTCGATGTCCCCACGCTGACCCGATCCGGCGTCCTGCTGACCAATACCCCGCTGGCCGTGCGCCGTCCCGTCGCGACGATGGCGCTGACCTTCATGCTGGCGCTGGCCCAACGGCTGATGGTGAAGGATCAACTGACGCGTGCGGGGCGCTGGAACGAGCGCACCGACTATATGGGGATCGGTCTTACCGGAAGAACGGTCGGTCTGGTCGGAGCGGGCAGCATCGCCCGGGACATCGTTGCACTCGTGGCGCCCTTCGGCATGCGCGTGCTCGCCGCCGACCCTTATGTGCCTGCCGCGGCCATCGAGGCGGCGGGCATGCAGCCCGCAACATTGCCGCAACTGATGGACCAGGCAGATTTCGTCATTGTCGCTTGCCTGCTGACGGACGAGACACGCCATCTCATCAACGCCGAGATGCTCGGCCGGATGAAGCGCACGGCTTATCTCATCAACGTCGCACGCGGACCGATCGTCGACGAGACGGCCCTGATCGAAACGCTCTCTGCGGGCGCCATTGCGGGTGCGGGGCTCGACGTGTTCGAGCGGGAGCCGGTTGATCCGGACAATCCACTATTGAAGATGGCCAATACCATCGTCACGCCGCACGCGCTGTGCTGGACCGATGAAAATTTTGGCGGCATCGCCCGTACCGCCATGACCAGCATCGTCTGCACCCTGTCGCGAGAGAAGCCTCGGCACATCGTAAACCCCGAGGCGCTGGCGCATCCAAAATTACGCGATTGGTTCGATGGCTGAAAACCATCTGGAGATTGCGGTGCCGGCAGGCCGACGACACCCGAGAAATGCAGTCAAGGGGCCATTCGGGGGGACGGAGACATGGAAAGTGGAGACCTACATCAGCGCACGATGAACAAGGTGAAATGGCGGCTGCTGCCGTTCATGATACTCTGCTTCTTCATCGCCTTCATCGACAGGGTCAATGTGGGCTTTGCCGCGCTCGAAATGAACAAGGATCTTGGCTTCAGCGCGAGTGTCTACGGGTTCGGCGCCGGCATCTTCTTCATCGGCTACTTCCTGTTCGAGGTTCCGAGCAACGTCATCATGCACCGCGTTGGCGCGCGCATCTGGATTGCCCGCATCATGATCACATGGGGGGTGATCGCCGCCGGGATGGCCTGGGTTTCCGGCGAATATTCCTTCTACGCCATGCGCTTTCTGCTGGGTGTCGCGGAAGCCGGTTTTTTCCCAGGCATGATCCTCTATATCACTTACTGGTTTCCGGCAGAGGAACGTGCCAAGGCCACCGCGATTTTCATCCTCGGGCTTCCGGTTTCGGTCATCCTCGGAGCGCCGCTCTCCACTGCCCTGCTCGGGCTTGACGGCATCGCGGGATTTCGTGGCTGGCAGTGGCTCTATATCCTCGAGGGCATCCCTGCCATCGTGGTCGGCTTGTTCGTTCTCGCCTATTTGACTGACCAGCCGTCCAACGCATCCTGGCTCGCACCGGATGAACGCCAATGGCTGAGCCGGACACTGGCGGTGGAGGAAGCGGCCAAAGGTGAGACCGTGCGGCATTCCACCTGGAAGACGTTGCAAAATCCGGATGTGCTTTACCTGTCGGTGGCGTTCCTCTTCAATGTCATGCCGATCTACGGCATCACATTGTGGCTGCCTCAGATCGTCAAAGGCTTCGGCGGGCTGTCGAATATCCAGATTGGCCTGGTTACCGCGCTACCCTATCTCTGCGCGGCCGTGGTCATGAACCTGAACGCCCGTCACTCGGATCGCACTGGCGAGCGCCGTTGGCATATCCTGTTCGGAGCCCTGGTGGGTACGGCCGGGTTCGCGCTGACGGCGGCGACCGATAGCCCCTATCTGGGGCTGCTCGGCATCTGCATCGGCGCATCGGGCATCTGGTGTGCAAACACCGTGTTCTGGACGGTGCCTTCGGGAATTCTCGGCGGCGTCTCGGCTGCGGCCGGCATCGCCTTCATCAACGCGTTCGGCAATCTCGGAGGTTTCTTCGGTCCCTACATGACCGGCTGGATCAAGGACACCTTCGGAAGCTTCAATGCGGCGATTGCCATGCTGGCCCTTTTTCTGGCCATCCATGGCATCATGGTCTTCGCATTTCTGAGCCGTCGATCGCGAAGCGCTCCGGAACTACTTGGACAACCCGCCGGGCAAGGTCGGCACGCATCGTGAAACGGTGCGGAGCATGCGGCATCGATCACGTACCCACTGTGCCGGTTGGTGCCCGGCCTCCGCTCATCGGCTCCGTTCCCGCTCCATGGCGAGTTCGGCCTCAAGGTTGGCGAGGTCGCGGTAGATCGAGGCGATGGCGAGCACCCGCCCTCCGCGCTTGTATCGCAGCAGGCAGTCGCGGCCGGCGATATCGCCGTCGATCACGATCTCGTCCCATTTTTCGGCGTGCCCGACATAGTTGATCGGGACGTCGTAGTGCTGGCTCCAGAAGAACGGCACCGCGTCGAAGGTCTCGCCCTGCCCCAGCATGTTGCGGGCCGCGGTCTGCCCCTGGCGCTGTGCCACCACCCAGTGTTCGACCCGGATGTTTTCCTTCGAGTGCGGATCGGGCCAGCGCGCGATATCGCCGGCGGCAAAGATTCCGGGAATGCTGGTTTCGAGACGTTCATCCACCTTGACGCCGTGGTCGAGCGCAAGCCCGGCCTGCTCGGCGAGCGCCAGCCGTGGCCGCACGCCGACGCCGACCACGACGAGATCCGCCTCCAGCACGCCGCCCCCCTTCAGCGTCGCGCGCTTGCCGTCGATCGCTGTCACGGTGTCGCCGAGATGGAAGACGACGCCATGCTGCTCATGCAGGTCGCGGACGAAATCGCCCATTTCGGGTCCCAGCACCCGTTCCATCGGCCGTTGCTCCGGCGCGACGACATGAACCTCGATGTCGCGCGCACGCAGCGACGCCGCGACTTCGAGGCCGATGAAGCTGGCGCCGATCACGACGGCGCGGCGGGCGCCCCCGGCGGAGGCAATGATGGCGCGGCAGTCGGCCAGCGACCGCAGCATGTGCACATGCGGCCGGTCGGCGCCGGGGATCGGCAACCGTACCGGCTCGGCGCCGGTCGCGAGCAGCAGACGATCATAGGCGACGGCGCCCTTGGCGGTCTCGACCTTGCGTGCCCTGACATCGATCGAATGGGCGCCCGTCCCCAGCCGGAGCTCGATGCCGGAATCGGCATAGAATTCGTCCGGACGCAGCGGCAGCCAATCCTCCGGCGCGCTGCCGGCAAGGTAGTCCTTCGAGAGGTTGGGCCGATCCACCGGCGCCGCGGCGTCATCGCTCAGCATGACGATCTCGCCGCCAAACTGCTGCCGGCGCAGCATCTCGGCCGCGGCAAACCCCGCCGCGCCGCCGCCCACGATCACGATCCGGCCCGGCGCATCGGCGGCGGCCTTGCGGCTCGGCTTCGGCTGCTCGCGCTTGCGCCGGACAAAGATACGGTCGCCCTCGTGCTCGACCTGCCAGACCGCGAGCGCAGCCAGCGCCGGCGCGCGCGTCGCCTCCCCGGTCCGCAGATCGAAACAGGCGTGATGCCAGGGACAGCGGATGCCGCCGTCGGCCACAAGGCCCTCGGCCAGCGGACCATGATAGTGGCTGCAATGGGCGTCGATCGCGAAAATCTCGGAGCCCGAGCGCACCAGCACGACGTCCTGCTCGCCGACATGGCCAAGCAGGATGTCCCCCTTGAAATCGGATACGGCGACGCCCTGTGCGAGATCCGGCCCGGCGGCCTCTGCCTTTTCTTCAGCCATTTTCGTTACCTCTGTCGTCCCACCCGCCTGGACTTGGGCGCATGGGCTCATTGCATCGGATGCTCAGCGAGGAAGACTGTTCCCATCGTCCCGCCGACCAACCCGCGCCGCTCCGGCTGGTTCCGGCCGACGGCGGCTACTCGGCGGCGTATTTCTGCGGTTCTTGCTCCGGCGCGGATGGCGGTCCTCCAGACTTTCGGGTCTGGCTCCAGCGCGCAAGCGCGTTCGAGAAGGTGTCGAGATAGAGATAGATCACCGGCGTCGTGAACAGCGTCAGTGCCTGGCTGACGATCAGCCCGCCGACCATGGCATAGCCGAGCGGCTGGCGGATCTCCGAGCCGGTGCCGGTCCCCAGCATCAAGGGCACCCCGCCGAGCATGGCGGCCATGGTCGTCATCATGATCGGGCGAAACCGCAGCAGCGCCGCCTTGCGGATCGAATCGCGCGGCGACAGATGTTCCTCGCGCTCGGCCGCGATCGCAAAATCGACCATCATGATGCCGTTCTTCTTGACGATGCCGATCAGAAGAATGATGCCGATCAGCGCGATCAGGCTGAAGTCGAACCCGAATGCCATCAGGATCGCGAGCGCGCCGACGCCGGCCGAGGGCAGCGTCGACAGGATGGTCAAGGGATGGATGTAGCTTTCGTAGAGGATGCCGAGGATCAGATACACCACCACCAGCGCCGCCAGGATCAGCAGCGGCACGGTGCCGAGCGACTGCTGGAAGGCCTGCGCGGTGCCCTGGAAGCTCGAGTTCAGCGTGGCGGGGGCGCCCAGATCCTGAACGGCGCGCTGAATCGCATCGGTCGCCTGCCCGAGCGCGGTATCCTGGGCGAGATTGAAGCTGATGGTGATCGCCGGAAACTGGCCCTGGTGGCTGATCGAGAGCGGACGGACCGGCACGCTGCTCCAGGTGGCGAATTCCGACAACGGCACCTGCTCGCCGGTCAGGGGTGACTTCACATAGATCTTGTTGAGGGTGTCGATACTGCCCTGCAGTTCGGGCAGGATCTCCAGGATCACGTGATAGCTGTTGAGCTGGGTGAAGTATTGCGTGACCTGACGCTGGCCGAACGCGTCGTAGAGCGTGTCGTCGATCAGCTGCGGCTGGATGCCATAGCGTGCCGCGGTGTCGCGGTTGATCTGTAGCTGCACGGTGGTGCCTTGCGTCTGCTGATCGGTCGCGACGTCGCGCAGTTCCGGCAGCGTCTGCATCTTGGCCAGGATCTTCGGCGCCCATTCATTGAGCTCGGCCAGATTGGCGTCCTGCAGCGTGAACTCGAACTGGGTGCGCGTGGCGCGGCCGCCGAGCCGCACGTCCTGGGAAGCCTGCATGAACAGCCGCGCGCCCTGCACCTTGTCCAGCTTGGGACGCAGCCGGGCGATGATCTGCTGGGCGCTGGCGTCACGCTCGCTGCGCGGCTTCAGCGTGATGTAGAGCCGCCCGGTGTTCAGCGCGCTGCCGCCGCCGCCGATGAACATGGCGATGCTGTCGACGGCGGGGTCAGCCTGGACGATGGCGCCGAGCTCCTCCTGGTGACGCTTCATGTCGGCGAACGAGATATCCTGCGCTGCCTCCGAGGTCGCCGTGAGGAACCCGTTGTCCTGTTGCGGGAAGAAGCCCTTGGGAATGATGATGAACAGGTAGATCGACAACGCCAGCGTCGCGAAGAAGATGCCGAGCGTGATCAGGCTGTGGCGCAGCGCGAGGTCGAGGCCGCGCTGGTAGCCGTGCAGCAGCCGGTCGAAGGCGCGCTCGCTCCACTGGTAGAAGCGGCCATGCCTGGTTTCGTTGTGGGCGCGCAGGAAGCGCGAGGCCATCATCGGCGTCAGCGTCAGCGACACGATCAGCGAAACGAAGATGGCCATGGCCAGCGTCACCGCGAACTCGCGGAACAGCCGCCCGATGATGCCGCCCATCAGCAGTAGCGGGATCAGCACCGCTACCAGCGAGATGCTGATCGACATGATGGTGAAGCCGATCTCGGCCGCCCCCTTGTACGCCGCCGCCAGCGGCTTGTCGCCCTGCTCGATATAGCGCGAGATGTTCTCCAGCATCACGATGGCGTCGTCGACCACGAAGCCGACGGCGATGGTCAGCGCCATCAGCGACAGGTTGTCGAGGGTGTAGCCGACTGCCCACATCAGCGAGCAGGCGCCGAGCAGCGCCAGCGGCACCGTGACGCTCGGAATGATGGTCGCCCAGGCGCTGCGCAGGAAGATGAAAATCACCATGATCACCAGCACGATGGTGACGAGGAGCGTCAGCTGCACGTCCTCGACCGCGGCACGGATGGTCAGGGTGCGGTCGCTGATGATCTTGATCTTGACCGCCGGCGGGATCGCCGCAATCAGCCGCGGCAGCTGGGCCTTGATCCGGTCGACCGTGTCGATGACGTTGGCGCCGGGCTGCTTGAAGATCACCAGGAACACCCCGCGCCGGCCGTCGGCCCAGGCGGCCTGCTTCATGTCTTCCGGCCCGGAAACCGCGCGGCCGATATCGCGGATCCGCAGCGGACCGCCATTGCGATAGGCGACGATGACGTCGTTCCAGGCATCGGGATCGAGCAGCTGGTCGTTGGCATAGATGGTGTAGGCGCGCCTGGCGCCGTCGATGCTGCCCTTCGGACTATCGACCGTGGTGATCGCGATCTGGCCGCGGATGTCTTCCAGCGACAGGCCCTTGGCAACCAGCTTCGCGGGGTCGATCTGGACCCGGATCGCGGGCTTCTGCTGGCCGCCGATGAACACCTGCGCGACGCCGGAAATCTGGCTGATCTGCTGTCCGAGCTGGGCGTCCACCGCGTCGCTCACCGCCGTCAGCGGCAGGGTGTCCGATGTCGCCGACAGTAGCAGCACCGGCAAGTCCGCCGGGTTGACCTTGCGATAGGTCGGCGGGGTCGGCAGGTTCTTCGGCAGCTGGCCGCTGGCGGCGTTGATGGCCGCCTGAATGTCGTTGGCGGCGCCGTCGATGCTGCGGTTGAGCTCGAACTGGATCGTGATCGCGGTCGAGCCGAGCGAGCTGGTCGAGGTCATCTGGGCGATGCCGGGGATCTGCGCGAGCTGCCGCTCCAGCGGCTGCGCCACCGAGGACGCCATGGTCTCGGGGCTCGCTCCCGGCAGCGACCCCGAGACCTGGATGGTGGGGAAATCGACCTGCGGCAGAGGCGCGACGGGCAGCAGCGGGTAGGAAACGAGGCCGACGAAGAGTATGCCCGCCATCAGCAGCGAGGTTGCAATCGGATAGCGGATGAATGGCGCCGAGATGCTCTCATTCATGCGAGCCGTTCCCTGGGTAGCGACGCTCCGTTGTCAGACCCCGAGGTAGCGCTGCAGCAGTTCCGGCTGTGCCTTGATCTCCTGCGCCGGACCCTCGTGGACGATATGCCCGTTGTTGACGATGTAGATGCGTTGGGCGAGCGACAGCGTCGCCGCCAGGTTCTGCTCGACCAGAACGATGGTCTGCCCGGCGGCGGCGAGATCGCTGCAGGCCTTCATGAGATCGCGGACGATGATGGGCGCGAGACCCTCGAACGGCTCGTCGAGCAGGACGATCTTGGGATCGCGCACCAAGGCGCGCGCGATCGCCAGCATCTGCTGCTCGCCGCCCGACAGATCGGTGCCGCGATTGCCGCGCCGCTCCTTCAGACGCGGAAACATTTTGTAGATGCGCTCGAGCGGCCAGCGCTTCGAGGCGGTGAGCCCGGCGAGCACCAGGTTTTCCTCGACATTGAGGCTGCCGAAGATCCGGCGGTCCTCGTGCACGAGCTGCATGCCGGCCTGCGCGATGCTGTGGCTCTTCCAGCCGGCGACGTCGACGCCGTCGAAGAGCACCGAGCCGGTGCGCGGCGTGACCACGCCCATCAGGCTTTTCAGCGTGGTGCTCTTGCCGGCGCCGTTGCGGCCGAGCAGCGCCACCACCTCGTTGCGCTCGACGCGCAGCGAGACGTCGAAAAGGATATGGGAATCCCCATAATAGCTGTTCAGGCCCTTGACCTCGAGCAGGCTCATGGCTCGAGCACTCCGTGCACGCCGCCGAGATAGGCCTCCTGCACCGCGGCGCTGTTCTTGATCTCGTCTGGCGTGCCCTCGACCAGCACGCGGCCTTCCTGCAGCACGGTGACCCGCTCGGCGAGCTCGAACAGCGAATCCATGTCGTGGTCGATGATGATCATGGTACGACCCCGGCTGATCGACTTGAGCAGCTTGACCGTTTCGACCCGTTCGCGCGGGCTCATGCCGGCAAGCGGCTCGTCGAGCAGCAGCAGGCTCGGCGAGGTCGCGAGCGCAAGGCCGATTTCGAGGCGGCGCTTCTCGCCATAGGCAAGCTCGGAGACGGGGGTATCGGGCCGCGACGTGAGGTTGACGAGCTCGAGCGTGCGCTGCACCTGTTCCTTCAGCTCCGGGATACTATCAAGGCTCCGGAACAGGTCGAGCCGGAACTTGCCGCGCAACTGGGCGAGCGCGGCGATCACGATATTCTCGCGCACCGTGAGGCCGGTAAACAACTGGTTGACCTGATAGCTCTTGGTCAGGCCCAGCTGACAGACGTCGGTGACGCTGGTTCCGGTGATGTCGCGCCCCTCGAACACGATCTTGCCGGAGGTCGGCGGAACTTCGCAGGTCAGCATCTTGAAGAAGGTCGACTTGCCGGCGCCGTTCGGGCCGATGATGCCGCGCAACTCGCCCTGGTTGACCGCAAAATCGATGTTGCTGTTGGCGAACAGGCCGCCATAGCGCTTGGTGAGGCCCGTCGCCTGCAACAGCACCGGACCGGCAGCCTCGCGGCGGCGGGCCGGCGCCGCTGCCACGACGGCAGGCGCCGCTTCGCTGCGCTGCTGCGGATCGACAGCCGGGATATCCGCCGCCGGCTCCTCGGGCTCGACATGCCGCCTGCCGGCGATCCAGCCGTAGAGGTCCTCGAGGCCGCCGATGATGCCGCGGCGCAGGAAGCAGACCAGCAGCACGAAGACGACGCCAAGCACCAGTTTCCAGGCGGCGCCGAGCGCCAGCGCGGTCTGCAGGAAATCCTGCAGGAACAGCCAGACCGCGGCCCCGACAAGCGGGCCGAACAGTGTGCCACGGCCGCCAATCGCGGTTTGCATCACGAGCTGGCCCGAGGTGTCGAAGGTGAAGGCGTCCGGCGGCATGAAGGCCTGCATCACGCCGAGCAGGCCGCCGGCAAACCCGGCATAGGCGGCGGCGATCACGAACGCCGTCAGCTTGTAGCCATGGATGTTGTGACCGACGGCGGTGGCGCGCAGCGGATTGTCGCGGATCGCGCTGAAGATCGCGCCGACCGGCGAGCGCACGATCCGCAGCGCAATCACCAGGCCGACGAAGTAGCAGAGCGCCAGGAACTGATACAGCGACCAGCCGGTCGTGAACTGAATGGTGGTGAAGCCGAGATTGAAGCTCGGCGTGGGGACGCCCGGCAAGCCATTCTCACCGCCGGTCCAAGCGGCCAGCGGATTGAACTCGACGAAAAAGAACACTTCGGCGATGGCGACCGTGATCATCGCAAAATAGATCCCGGTGCGCCGCAGCGCGATCAGGCCGACCAGATAGCCGACCACGGCGGCGGCGACCATGCCGATCAGCAGCGCCAGGAAGACGTTCGGGAACCCCGCCCGCGTGAGCAGATAGGCCGCGACAAAGCCGCCGGTCCCGTAGAAGGCCGACTGGCCGAACGACAGCAGCCCGGTGAAGCCGAACAGGATATCGAAGCCGAGGCCGAACAGGCCCCAGACCAGGATCCGGTTCACGGTATTGGGTGCAAATCCGATGTGCGGCAGCACGAACGGCGCGACGATCAGGCCGATCGCCGTCAACGTTTCGATCAGGAGAGGTCGTTGCTTGAGCATCAGATGACCACGTTCATTCGCGGCCCTGCGTGCCAAGCAGGCCGTGCGGGCGCACCACGAGCACGAGCGTCATGGCGGCAAACAGCATGACGTAGGCGTAGCCGGGATTGAACATCGAGGTGATGCTGATGATTTCGCCGGCGATCAGCCCGCCGAGAATGGCGCCGGGAAACGATCCGACTCCGCCGATCACCACCACCACGAAGGTTTCCACCAGGATGTCGTCGCCGACCCCCGGCGTCAGCGACACCACCGGCGCATTGACGATGCCGGCGAACCCGGCGGCCATCGCGCCGATGCCGAACACGATCATGAAGACGCGGTGGACATTGATGCCGAGCAAATCGACCATCACCGCATCCTCGATGCCGGCGCGAACGATCATGCCGAGCCGGGTCCGATAGAGGACGATGAACAACGCGCCCAGCGCCACCGCGACGATGCCGACCACGGCGAGACGGTAGGTCGGGTAGTACATGAAGCCCAGCGAGGTGATGCCCTGCAGCAAGGGCGGCGGCGGCACCAGTTTCGACTGGCTCGAGAAGAACAGCCGCACCAATTCGACGAAGCAGATGCCTAGCCCGAAGGTGACCAGAAGCTGGTCCTCGTGCGGACGGTGGTAGAAATGGCGGATGATGACGCGCTCCATCACTACGCCGAGCACCATGACGAACAGCGAGCCCGCAATCACCGCGACGATGAACGAGCCGGTATATTCGAAGGCGACGAAGCCGGCGTAACCGCCGATCATGAACATCGCGCCATGCGCGAGGTTGAGGACGCCGAGGGTGCCGTAGATGATGGTCAGCCCGGAGCTGATCAGCGCCAGCAAGGCACCGAGCGCCAACCCGTTGAAGACCTGCGAGACGAAATTCGGCCAGCTAATCATGAAATGCAATCACGGGGCGTGGTTCCGACCATATCATGCAATCCGAGCAACGGACGCAAAAAATGGCGCCGCGGAATTCCAGATGCCGCGGCGCCATAGATGGAATGTCGCTTAGGTGTAGTCGCCGAGGTTGCAGCCGAACGCGTCCGGCTTCTGCATCAGACCCTCGCCGGGCACGATTTCGACCACCTCGTAGTAGTCTTCCTTGTTCTTCATGTCCTTCTGCAGCTTGCCCTTGACGATGATGACCGGGCGAACGCACTGGTGATCTTCCTTGCGGTAGTGCACGTCGCCGACCAGCGACGGGATGGTTTCACCCTTTTCGTAGGTCTTGATGATGTCGGGCGGATAGAACGAGCCGGCCTGCTCGACCATGTGGGCCCAGTGCGCGAAGCTGATGTAGGAGTTGGCGGCGCCCCATTCCGGCTTGTAGCCATACTTCTTTTCGAAGGCGTCGTTGAACATCTTGGCCAGCGGGTACTTGTCCTCGATCGTCCACCAATAATCGGTGGCGGCGAAGACGCCCTGCATCAGACCGCCGGTCTCGCGCGCGATGAACGGAATCTGGTAGGGAACCACGAGCTTCATCTTGTCGAGCACGCCGAACTGCTTGGCCTGCTGGGTCGAGAGCACGGCGTCGTGCCCCCAGTTGACGTTGATCAGCACATCGGCGCCGGAATTGGCGACATTGAGCAGGTAGGACGAATAGTCCGGCGCACCGAGCGGTGCGACCTGGTTGGTCGTCGTGGTCCAACCCGCGGTGGCCAGATAGTCCTGCATCGACTTGGTGACGGTGTGGCCATAGGTGTAGTCGGGGGTCAGATAGGCCGCCTTCTTGTCCTTGCCGAAGTTCTTGACCATGATCGGACCGATCGCCGAAGCCGCCGTCTGGCCGTAGAAGTTCTGCCGGAAGCCGTAGCGAACGCAGTCCTTGCCGGTGGTGTCGTTGGAACCGGAGATGCCCGCGACATAGAGCACCTTTTCGCGCTGGGCGAGCTTGTTGAGCGCCACCGCCACCGCGCTCGAGGTCGAACCCGTCATCAGGATCGCCTTGTTCTCGGTGATGAAGCGCTGCTGGGCCTGCACCGCCTCGTTCGGCTTGGCGGCGGAGTCGGCGACGCCGAGCTTCACTTCCTTGCCGAGCACCCCCTTGGAGGTCTTTGGCGAGATCTTCTTGATCAGCTCGTTGCCGGTGTTGATGTGCTCGACCGCGAGTTCCCAGCCCTTGAGTTCGTCCTCTCCCTGCACCGCATAGGTGCCGGTACGCGGCACGGCAACGCCGATGAACACGGTGGAGCCCGTCGAGCCGGCTGGATAGGTGCCGATCGCCGGATGATCCTCGGCGAACGCGTAGGGCATCCCGAACGGGAGCATCGCTCCGCCGGCCAATCCTGCTGCGGTCTGCAGCAGCCTGCGGCGGGAAACAATGAGGCCGGAATCTCGTCCGACAACTAGGTTTTTCACTACCGGTCCTCCAAAAATTATTTGATGCATCCGACGTTCCGTCGGCCATACAGATCACGCAGCGCGGACTTGCTGACGCGCATTGTCGATGCAAATGGGCGTCCCGCAGCTTGTGCATATCGCTTTACGACAGTCGCCCGTGTCAATGTCACTTTCGTCGCACGCGTCCGAATTTGCTTAAGCAATTATATCGGTTTGCGATATAATAGAGTTGGCGTTTGTGCGCTGCGGCAGCGGCAGGACAGCCAGGACGGACCGTAGGAGAACGCGAGATGTTCACCCCGAAAAGGCGGCCGCGAGCCGTCATGAACGCGGCGGCCCCGGCAGCGCCGGACCCTGGCGAGACCGAAGATGCCGTGGACTACCAGGCGCTCGCGCAATTCCGTTTTGAGCTGCGGAGATTCCAGGCCTTCAGCACCGGGGCGGCCGTACAGGCCGGACTCACGCCACAGCAGCATCAGGCGCTGCTGACGATCCGGGGTTTTTCGCGAGAGCGGCCGCTGTCCGTTGGTGAACTCGCGGACCTTCTCTTCATCCAGCACCACACCGCGGTCGGGCTTGTGGACCGCATGGTCAAGCTCGAGCTGATCACGCGCAGCGTCGACGAAGCCGACGGCCGACGGGTGCTTTTGAACTTGACCAAGGAGGGCGAGCGGCGCCTGCGCAGGCTTTCCAGGATCCATCAGGATGAACTCGCGGCCATCGGTCCGGCGCTGGCCAAGATCGTCGAGGGCTTGCGGCGGCCCTGACGCGGTCCACGCCGGACGGACCTGCGCCAAACTATCCGCTTGAATTAGGCAGGCGGTTGGTGAACGTGGCCCCAGCAAAATGCCAGCGCGCCCCGGGCGGCTTCCCTCCGATCCAGCGCCTGCCGGGAGTTCGACGCGCGTGGACGCCACTATTTTCCTGTTTCTGCTGCAGGACGGTATCATCAACGGTTCGGTCTATGCCCTGGTGGCGATCGCCACGGTGCTGGTGTTCGCGGTAACACGGGTCATCCTCGTCCCACAGGGTGAGTTTGTCGCCTTCACGGCACTGACCATCGCAGCGCTGGAAAACGGCCGCATGCCATCGACGCCCTGGCTGCTGCTGGCGCTCGGCGGCCTGGCCGCGCTGTCCGAGGTAGCGCGGCATTTTCGCGAACTCAGCGTCCGCCGCGTCGTCCGGATCGCGCTGTTCGACCTCGTGCTGCCGACCGCGCTGTTGCTGCTGACGCGAACCCTGGCACCGATGAAGCTTGGCGAGACCGTCTACATCCTGCTGGCGATCGCGCTGATCACCCCGATGGGGCCGATGATCTACCGCATCGCCTTCGAGCCGATCGCCGATTCCAGCGTGCTGGTGCTGCTGATGGCGGCATTCGGCGTGCATTTCTCCCTGACCGGGCTCGGCCTGTTGTTTTTCGGGCCTGAGGGCACCGGCACCGCCCCGTTGTCATCGGCCTCGTTTTCGCTCGGCATCTGGTCATAAGCGGACAAAGCATCGCGGTGCTGGTGGTGACGGCGCTGCTGCTGCTGCTGTTTGCGCTGTTTTTCGGCCGCACCCTGCTCGGCAAGGCGCTGCGCGCGTGCTCATCGAATCGGATCGGCGCCCGACTGGTCGGCATCCCGACCTCGGCTGCGGGACAGATCGCGTTCGCCCTGGCCGCCCTGCTCGGTGCCGTCTCCGGGGTGCTGGTCGGTCCGCTGATGACCGTGTTCTACGACAGCGGATTCCTGATCGGCCTGAAGGCGTTCGTCGCTGCGATCCTGGGTGGGCTCGCGAGCTATCCCCTGACGGTGATCGCCGCCCTCGGCGTCGGATTTGCCGAGGCGCTGTTTTCCTTCTGGGCCAGCAATTTCAAGGAAGTGTTGGTGTTTACCCTGATCATTCCGGTGCTCGCCTGGCGCTCGGTCTACGCGCCGCATGCCGAGGAAACGGAATGAGACTGCCGCGCGGCGCGTTGATCGCCGTCGGTCTGCGCCGTCGCGATCCTGTCGCTGCCCTTCACCGGCCTGTTGCCGGACTACTGGATCACGCTGTTCAACTATATCGGGATTTCCAGCCTGGTCGCGATCGGCCTGGTGCTGCTGACCGGCGTCGGCGGCATGACGTCGTTCGGACAGGCGGCCTTTGTCGGCTTCGGCGCCTATACGACCGCCGTGCTCACCGTCGATCCGGCATCTCGCCATGGCTGACCCTGCCCGCCTCGCTGGCCGTGACCATGGTGGTGGCCGGACTGATCGGCGCGGTGACGGTCCGGCTTTCCGGTCATTATCTGCCGCTCGGCACCATCGCCTGGGGCATCGCCTTCTTCTATCTGTTCGGCAATGTCCGTTGGCTGGGCGCCCATGACGGGCTCGACGGCATTCCGCCGCTTCGGATCGGCGGCCATGCGCTGACCAATCCCCGCGAATATTTCGTGGTGGTATGGATCGCCGTCGTACTCGCCGTGATCGCGACGCAGAACCTGCTGGGCGGCCGTATCGGCCGCGCAATTCGCGCGCTTCGTCGCAGCACCCGCGCCGCCGAAGCGTTCGGCGTCAACACCGCCGCCGCCAAGCTCATGGTGTTCGTCTATGCGGCGATGCTCGCGGGCCTTGCCGGATGGCTGTACGCGCATTTCCAGCGCTCGGTTTCACCAGGCCCTTTCGGCATCAACGCCGGCACCGAATATCTGCTGATGGCGGTGCTGGGCGGCGCCGGCCGGGTCTATGGCGCCATTCTCGGTGCCGCCGGCATCACCTTGCTGCGCGACCAGTTGCAGAACCTGCTGCCCTGGCTGATCGGCAATACCGGCAATTTCGAAGACGATCGCCTTCGGCGCCGTGCTGGTGCTGATCCTGCAGACCGCCTCGAGCGGCATATGGCCGATCCTGTTCGGCCCCCCGCCGCCGCCCACGCCGCCAGTGCCGGCCGGTGACAGGCGGCTGCCGGATCGACCGCTGCCCCCGCCGGGAACGCCGCTGCTTCAGGCGCACGCCGCACGCAAGACGTTCGGCGGCCTGCGTCGCGGTCAACGACGTCAACTTCGAGGTCCACAGCGGCCGGATCATCGGGCTGATCGGACCCAACGGCGCCGGCAAGAGCACGACGTTCAATCTGATCACCGGCGTGCTTCCGCTGAGCGCCGGCCAGATCGAGTTCGAGGGACATCCGCTGCGCGCGCAGACGCCGCAACGTGCCGCGACGCTCGGTCTGGGCCGCACCTTCCAGCATGTCGAGATCGTCGCCGACATGAGCGTGATCGAGAACGTCGCGCTCGGCGCGCATCTGCGCGGGCAGTGCGGGCGCTGCTGCGCGCGATCCTGCGTCTCGATCGCGCGCGAAGAGGCGCTGCTGTTTGCCCACGCGCAACGCCAGCTCGCACGCGTCGGCCTCGCCGAGGTCGCGTTCAAGCCGGCCGGCACGCTCGCGCTCGGCCAGTTGCGACTGGTCGAGGTCGCCCGCGCGCTGTGCCTCAATCCGGTGCTGCTGCTGCTCGACGAACCCGCCGCCGGCTTGCGCGTCGGCGAGAAGAAAGCGCTGGCGCGCCTGCTGCGCGAGGTCCGCGGCGAAGGGATCAGCGTGCTGCTGGTCGAGCACGACATGGATTTCGTCATGAGCCTGGCGGACCGCCTCGTGGTGCTCGATTTCGGAACCAAGATCGCCGAAGGCGTCCCCGCCGACATCCGGCAGGATCCGGTGGTGCTCGAAGCCTATCTCGGAGGCGTGTCGTGACGGCGCCGCTTGCTGGAGGTTCGGGATCTCTGCGTGTCCTACGGGCGCGCCCAAGTGGTCCACGATGTTTCGATCGCGGTGGCGTCAGGCGCGCTGGTCACCGTGATAGGCTCCAACGGCGCCGGCAAGACCACCCTGCTCAACGCCATCATGGGGCTTCTGAAGTCGAAGGGCCGCATACGGTTTCCGCGATCGTGACGATCGATGCCGTGACACTGGAAAATCGTGTGCAGGCCGGCCTCTGCCTGGTCCCGGAACGCCGTGAATTGTTCGCCGACATGCCGGTCGAGGACAATCTGCTGCTCGGCGGCTTCCGGCGATCCCGCGCCGAGCGACGGCAGACGCTGGAGCAGATTTTTGCGCGCCTGCCGCGCTTGAAGGAGCGGCGGCGCCAGCTGGCCGGGACACTGTCCGGCGGCGAGCGGCAGATGCTGGCGATGGGCCGCGCGCTGATGGCGCGGCCGACGCTGCTGATGCTCGACGAGCCGAGCCTGGGCCTCGCGCCGCGCATCGTGCGCGACGTTTTCCATATCCTGACCGACTTGCGGAAGAGCGGCGTTTCGATTTTGCTGGTCGAGCAGAATGCGCGCGCCGCGCTCGAGGTGGCCGACCACGCCTATGTGATGGAGCTCGGCAGCATCACCACCCAGGGCTCGCCGGACGAGATTGCGCGCAATCCGAGGTTGGTCGAAAGTTATCTCGGCCTCGGCGGCAACGAGTACTAGGATGAAAAATGAGCAAAGGGAGAAGGTGATGTTACGCAAAACAGGTTGGATGGTCGCGCTGGCCACGCTGCTAGGGATCGGCAGCGCGCAGGCGCAGATCAAGGTCGGCATCACCATGAGCGCGTCGGGCCCCGGCGCGGCGCTTGGCCAGCCGCAGAGCAAGACGGTGGCGGCATTGCCCAAGGAGATCGCCGGCCAGAAGGTCAGCTACTTCCCGCTCGACGACGAATCGGACCCGACCAAGGGCGCGCAGAACGCGCGCAAGCTGATCGCGGAGGAGAAGGTCGACGTGCTGATCGGCTCCTCGCTGACCCCCGTCAGCCTGCCGCTGATCGACATCGCCTCGGAGGCCAAGACGCCGCTGATGACCATGGCCGCCGCCGCGGTCCTGGTGACCCCGATGGATGCCAAGCGCAAATGGGTCTACAAGGTCGTGCCGAACGACGACATCATGGCCAACGCCATCCTGAAATACATCGCCAAGACCGGCGTCAAGACGCTCGGCTATATCGGCGTTTCCGACGCCTATGGCGAAGGCTATTACAAGGTGCTGAGCGAGGCCGCGCCCAAACTCGGCATTACGCTGACCGGCCATGAGGTCTATGCCCGCAGCGACGCCAGCGTCACCGGCCAGGCGTTGAAGGTGATCGCCACCAAGCCCGACGCCGTGTTCATCGCCTCGGCCGGAACGCCGGCGGTGCTGCCGCAAAAGGCGCTGCGCGAACGCGGCTACAAGGGCCCGATCTTCCAGACCCACGGGGTTGCCACCGAGGAATTCATCAAGCTCGGCGGCAAGGATGTCGACGGCGCCATCTTCACCGGCGAAGCCTTCACCGTTGTCAACGACCTGCCGGCGGACAGCCCGTTCCGCAAGGCCACCGCCAACTTCATCGATGCCTACAAGGCCGCCAACGGAAACATCCCCTCGATCTTCGGCGCCCATCTCTGGGATTCGATGACCCTGGTCGAGCATGCCATTCCCGCGGCGCTGAAGGTGGCCAAGCCCGGCACCGAAGCATTTCGCGCCGCATTGCGTGACGAGATCGAAAAGACCAGGGATCTCGCGCTCAACAATGGCCTGTCCAACATGACGCCGGACAATCACAACGGCTATGACGAGCGCTCGGCGTTCCTGATCCAGGTCAAGGACGGCGCATTCCATCTCGTCAAGTGAGCATGGTCGTTGCGGGCGGCGCCATGGCGCGGCCCGCTCCCCTCGTCAGTGGATCTCGGCCGAGCGCTGCAGGGCCTGCTTCAACTTCTCGAGGGTGAAATCCGGGCTGCGGGCAATTTCCAGGATCGGGGTCTCGCGGCGACCGCAGAGTTCGGCGGCGTCGGGCAATTTGGCGGCGACGTCGAGCGGAATGACGATCGCGCCATGGCGGTCGGCGTGGATCAGGTCGTCCGAACGCACGGTCATTCCGGCGACGCGGACCTCGCCGCCGAAATTCTCGGCGTGGACATAGGCATGCGAAGGTCCGATCGAACCGGCAAGGGCCTGGAAGCCCGGCGCCCATTGGGCGATGTCGCGGATCGAGCCGTCGGTGACGACGCCGAGACAGCCGAGCGCCTTGTGTATCGCGCTCTGGACCTCGCCCCAGAAGGCGCCGTATCCGACATCGGGTCCGTCGATATCCTGGATCACGCTGATCCGCGGACCATGGCCGGTGCCGACATATTCATAATAGTCGGTGCGGCGCTTCTGCTGCTCGGCGGCCGACAGGCCGGAGGCCAGCACGGCGCGGATGGTCACGGTGCGCGCGTAGCCGACCATCGGCGGCAGATCGGGAAATGGGCACACCAGCGGCTGCGTGGTGTAGCCGATCAGACGGCGATGCGGCGCCACGATTTCCATCGCGTTGCAGATCGTCGGGGTGTCGTAGCGTGCCAGCGCGTCGAGCAGCGACGCGGGCAGCGGTGCGGATGGGGTCACGGCATTCCTCCTCGGTCCGTTCGCGGCCGGCTGTCGGAGCCGCATCGGCATGCCCTATAGCCGACCTTGGGTCGAAGCCAAACCGATGGCCGGTCATGGCGGCCATGACCGGCGCGGGCCGGCAACCGGATCCGCTCAATTCAGCCGTGACGGCCGATTGTCCTGCTCGGGTGAAGCCGGAGCAAAGCGCTGCCCCGGATCGGGCGAAGTTTCAGGCGCAGACGTCGCCTGCGCTGCAGCCCGGAGTGCGTGAGCGCGATAGGATTTCCATCCGGCCGGCAGGCTTGCCAGGTACAGCAACGATCCCACCGAGAGAATGTACCAGGGATAGCTGATCAGGAGCGCGATGAAGAACACCACGGAAACGAACACCGGCAGCACCATTTCCGGCGGCACGCGCATGCGAACGGTCTTGCCGGAAAATACCGGCAGGCGCGACACCATCAGGAAGGCGATGGCCAGGGTATAGAGCGCGGTCAGGATCACCGGCGGCTTGGGAATGCTGAGAAAGGCCAGATAGATCGGGAGCAGCACCGTGATGGCGCCGGCTGGCGCCGGAACGCCGGTAAAATAGTTCGCCGCAAAGGGCGGCTTGTTGGGATCGTCCATGGTGGCGTTGAAGCGGGCCAGCCGCAGTCCGCCGCTGATGGCGAACACCATCGCGGCGATCCAGCCGCCATTGTGCAATTCGTGTAACTGCCAGAAGTACAGGATCAGACCCGGCGCGACACCGAAATTGACGAAGTCGGCCAGGCTGTCGAGCTCAGCCCCGAATTTCGACTGCCCTTTGATCATGCGTGCGACGCGGCCGTCGAGGCCGTCGAGCACGGCTGCGAACACGATCGCGGCTACTGCCAGTTCCATCCGTCCTTCGGTGGAAAGCCGGATGGCGGTCAGCCCCGCACAGATTGCCAGGAGGGTGATGACGTTGGGCACCAGCATCCGAACCGGGATCGGTCGGAACCGGCGCCGGCGCATTTCCGGAGAGCGGGGATCGAAGTGCATCGGCATGGCTTTCACCATATAGCAAGTGACGGCGCCCGGCGCCATGCAGGGCTCTCCGGGAGCCACCGACCTGGATGGATCATTGGTAGAAAGCGCAACGACAACAGCAGCTTGGTTGCCTGCTTTGATCGTGATTGGAGGCGATCGGAACCGGGTCGATCTAGCCGAGCGCCATGGCCAGCAGGCTGCCGCAGAGCAGCGCGAGGCCCGCCGCGATCACCACGACAAAGCTTCCGGAAATTCGATCTACGCACCGCATCACACGCACTCCTCGTCGAGCACGGAGCATGCGGTCCAATTGATTAAAGATGTCGGAATCCCATCGCGACCACATCATCTTCAATCGGCGCGGTAGGTACGTCCGGGGTCGACAAGCCGGAAATCGGCCAAAATGGTCTCGCCGGCCACCGCCGTCTGACCCTCGGAGACGAGCAAGGGCGTGCCTTCGGGCAGATAGACATCGAGACGCGAACCGAACCGGATCAAGCCAAACCGCTCGCCGACGCCGATCGATTGCTGCTCGCGAACGAATGACACGATGCGTCGTGCGACAAGCCCAGCTATCTGAACCACGCCGACCCGGCCATTCGCGGTCGAGATCACCAGCGAATTGCGCTCATTGTCCTCGCTCGCCTTGTCGAGATCTGCATTGAGGAAAGCCCCCGGACGGTACGCAATGCGCTCGATCCGTCCCGCGACCGGGCTGCGGTTCACATGGCAGTTGAACACGCTCATGAAGATGGAGATCCGCGGCAGCGGCTGATCGCCGAGGCCGAGTTCGGGCGGCGGCAGCGCCTGCGCCACCATCGAGACGCGCCCATCAGCCGGCGCCACGACGAGGCCCTCGCGGATCGGAGTAACCCGTACTGGGTCGCGGAAGAACAGCGCGCACCAGATGGTCAGCAGCGTTCCAATCCACCCGAGCGGCGTCCAGATCCAGAACAGGATCAGGCTCACCAGCGCGAAACCGCCGATGAATGGGTAGCCTTCGCGGTGGATCGGCGGAATCTGCGCGCGGATGGAATTGGCAATCGACATCGAAGCAATCCTTCCGGAAACGGGTTTGTCGATCAAGATTTATTCGGCTGCGGCCGGCGTCGTCAGTTCGGTAGTCGCCGGAGCCGCTGGCCCTTCGTCGACCTGCGGCGGCATCCGGTTCGGTGCCTCCTGTTCGTCGGCAATCCGCGCCAGCTTTTCCCGCGCCTCTTCCGCCTCGCGCTGCCGATTCCACATACTGGCATAAAGCCCGTTGCTTGCCAAAAGCTGGGCATGCGTGCCGCGTTCGGCGATATGCCCCTGGTCCAGCACGATGATCTCGTCGGCGCCGACGATGGTGGAGAGCCGGTGCGCGATCACGAGCGAGGTCCGGTTGCGCGCGACCCGTTCCAGTGCACCCTGAATTTCGTGCTCGGTGTGGCTGTCGAGCGCCGAGGTCGCCTCGTCGAGCACCAGGATCGGCGGTCCCTTCAACACCGTGCGCGCGATCGCGACCCGCTGCTTCTCGCCACCCGACAGTTTCAAGCCGCGCTCTCCGACCTGGGTGTCATAGCCCTTGGTCGACATCCGGATGAAACCATCGATCTGGGCGAGCTGCGCCGCCTCCTCCACCTCGGCGTTGGTCGCATCCCAGCGGCCGTAGCGGATGTTGTAGCGGATGGTGTCGTTGAACAGCACGGTATCCTGCGGCACCATGCCGATAGAGGCCCGCAGCGAGGTCTGGGTGACGTCGCGGATGTCGTGGCCGTCGATCAGGATCCTGCCGCCCGAAACATCATAGAGCCGGAACAGCAGCCGCGAGATCGTCGACTTGCCGGCGCCCGACGGACCGACGATCGCGACGGTCTTGCCGGCGGGCACCTCGAAGCTGAGACCCTGCAGGATCGGACGCTCGGGATCATAGGAGAAACGCACATCGTCGAAGGTCACCCGCCCGCTCGTGACGACCAGCGGCCGCGCCCCGGGACTGTCCTTGATTTCCGGGTTCTTCGACAGCACGCTGAACATCTTCTCGATGTCGATGATCGCCTGCTTGATTTCGCGATACACCATGCCCATGAAGTTGAGGGGCTGGTAGAGCTGGATCATCATGGCATTGACCATGACGAAATCGCCCACGGTGTTGTTGCCGCGGCGGACGCCGATCGCGCACATCAGCATGGTCGCGGTGAGGCCAGCCGTGAAAATGATCGCCTGCCCGGTATTGAGGACCGCGAGCGAGGTGTAGGTCTTGACGCTGGCACGCTCGTATCGCGCCATCGATTGATCGTAGCGGTCGGCTTCGCGCGTTTCGGCGCCAAAATATTTGACGGTCTCGTAGTTCAGGAGCGAGTCGATGGCCTTGGTGTTCGCCTCGGTATCGGACTCGTTCATCTTGCGGCGAATCTCGATCCGCCATTCGGTGGCAACGTAGGTGTAGTACATGAACAACACGACGGTTATCATCGTCACCAGCACGTAGCGCCAGTCGAATTTCCACAGCAGCACCGCCATCAGCAGGGATACCTCGACGATGGTCGGAACCAGTTGCAGGATCACCATCCGGACGATCACCTCGATGCCGAGTCGGCCGCGCTCCAGCACGCGGGTCAGCCCGCCGGTCTTGCGCTCCAGATGGAACCGCAGCGACAGCTCGTGCATGTGTACGAAGGTGATGGAGGCGAGCTTGCGCACGGCGTGCATCGCCACGCGGGCGAAAATGCCGTCGCGCCACTGGGTCAGGACGGCCATCAGCACCCGCAAGGCACCGTAGCTCGCGGTCATCACCAGCGGCGAGGCGATCAGCCACATCGTCCAGTTGGAAGGCTGCACCGGCGCGCTGTCGGCGCCGGTCAGCGCGTCGATCGCCCATTTGAAGGTGAACGGCACCGTCAGGGTCGCGACCTTGGCGAGCAGCAGCAGCACCACCGACCAGACCACGCGCATCTTCAGATCGGCGCGGTCGCCCGGCCAGATGTACGGCCACAGATGCACCAGCGTGCCGATCAAGGACGCCTGTTCGATCGACCGGTCGGCAGCCGGCGTCGCTCCCCGCGAGTCCAGATGGCTCATCGGCGACAACCCACGAGCCGAGCGACGCGCCGATTCGCCGCCAGCCATTTCACAAGCATCTCCATGCGCAACTCATATAGGCGGTTTGCTTCGCCTGCACACCCTTAGTTGGCCTGTTGCCTCACAGTTTCCGGCGCCAGGAACGTGCCTTCCGGCTGCCGCGACCAGAGGCTTGACGCCCTCACGCTGCAGTGCCAAATGGCAGGAGATGAACAAGATCAATACTGTCTGTGTCTATTGCGGCTCCGGCCCCGGCACCGATCCCCGATTTGTCGAAGCAGCGATCCAGTTTGGCAAGGTACTGGCCGAGAACGGGGTGCGCCTCGTCTATGGCGGCGGTTCGCTGGGGCTTATGGGCGCGCTCGCCAAGTCCGTGCTCGATCATGGCGGTTCGGCGACCGGGATCATTCCCGAGTTCCTGCAATCGCGCGAGCTGGCCCTTACAAGCGTCCAGGAGATGATCGTCACCCCCGACATGCACGAGCGCAAGCGGCTGATGTTCGAACGTTCCGACGCCTTCGTGGCGCTGCCGGGCGGCATCGGGACGCTGGAGGAACTGGTCGAGCAGCTGACCTGGCAGCAGCTTGGACGCCACTCCAAGCCGATCCTGCTGGCGAATATCGCGCGGTTCTGGGAACCCCTTTTCAATCTGCTCGATCATATGCGCGGCACCGAATTCATCCGGCCGGGCCTGGCCGTCGACATCCTCAAGGCGGAATTCGTCGAGGATATCCTGCCACGCCTGCGCAGCGCGGCCAGCCGGGCGCCCGACGGCAGCAAGGACATGAACCCCGAAGTGGCGCGGCGGATGTAGAGTTAGGCCGGAGCGTCGGATTTCACCAGCTTGTAGATCACCGAATCCATCAGCGCCTGGAACGACGCATCGATGATGTTGGGCGACACGCCCACGGTGGTCCAGCGTTCGCCGGTCTCGTCCTCGCTCTCGATCAGCACCCGCGTCACCGCCTCGGTGCCGCCATTGAGGATACGCACCCGGTAGTCGATCAGCTTCAGCCCTCCGATGAAGCTCTGGTAGTGCCCGAGATCCTTGCGTAGCGCGACGTCGAGCGCATTGACCGGGCCATTGCCTTCGGCAGCCGATATCAGCTTCTCGCCGGCGACATCGACCTTCACCACAGCCATTGCCACGGTGACGCGCTGGCCGTTGGCATTGTACCGTTGTTCGACATTGACATCGAACTGCTCGACCCGGAAATATTCCGGCACCCGGCCGAGCGTTCGCCGCGCCAGCAGTTCGAACGAGGCGTCGGCGGATTCATAGGCATAGCCGGCGGCCTCGCGCTCCTTCAGCTCCTCGAGCAGGCGCGCCAGCTTGGGATCGTTGCGGTCGTAGGCGATACCGGTCCGTTCCAGCTCGGCGATGACGTTGGAACGGCCGGCCTGATCGGAGACCAGCACCTTGCGATAATTGCCGACCGATTCGGGCAGGACATGCTCATAGGTATGGGGGTCCTTGAGCACCGCCGAGGCATGAATGCCGGTCTTGGTGACGAAGGCGCTCTCGCCGACATAGGGCGCGTGACGGTTCGGCGCCCGGTTGAGCATGTCGTCCAGCGTGCGCGAGACCTTCATCAGGGTCGCCAGCTGCTGCGGCGAGACGCCGATCTCGAACGCCTCGGCAAACTCGCGCTTGAGCTGCAGCGTCGGGATCAGCGAGCACAGATTGGCATTGCCGCAGCGTTCGCCGAGACCGTTGAGGGTGCCCTGGATCTGCCGCGCGCCGGCGCGCACCGCGGCCAGCGAGTTGGCGACCGCCTGCTCGGTGTCGTTATGGGCGTGGATGCCGACATGGTCGCCCGGGATATGCGTGACGACCTCGCCGACAATGGCCTCGACCTCGTTCGGCATGGTGCCGCCATTGGTGTCGCACAGCACCACCCAGCGCGCCCCGGAATCATAGGCCGCGCGGACACAGGCCAGCGCATATTCCCGATCCTCCTTGTAGCCGTCGAAGAAATGTTCGCAGTCGAGCATCACCTCGCGGCCGGCCGATTTCGCTGCGGTCACGCTGTCGCGGATCGAGGCGAGGTTCTCCTCGTTGGTGGTCTCGAGCGCGACGCGAACCTGATAGGACGAGGATTTCGCGACAAAGCAGATCGCATCGGCGCTGGCTTCCAGGAGCGCGGCAAGCCCCGGATCATTTGACGCCGAGCGGCCCGGGCGCCGGGTCATGCCGAAGGCCGTGAAGCGGGCGTGGGCGAGCCTGGGCTTCTCCGCGAAAAACTCGGTATCAATCGGATTGGCGCCGGGATAGCCGCCCTCGACGTAGTCGATGCCGAGCTCGTCGAGCATGCCGGCGACCCGTTGCTTGTCCTGCAGCGTGAAGTCGACGCCATTGGTCTGCGCACCGTCACGCAGGGTGGTGTCAAACAGATAAAGCCGTTCGCGGCTCATGTCGGGGCTCCCGCCGCCGGAGCTGCGCCCAGCGTCTTCTGCATGGTGGTGTTGGCAAGCCATTCACCGTTGAGGATGATGCTGTTGCGCCGCTGGGCGACGTATCCGCGCCCGGCAAAGAACGGCTGCGCGGTGTCGCTGGCATCGACCGTGAGGGCCTTCGCTCCGCGGCCGCCGGCGAGCTTCTCCAGCGCCTCGCACAGCATCGTCGCCACGCCCTGCCTGGCCGCGCCGGGATGAACGTACAGCATGTCGATGTGCCCGCCGCCCTTCAGCGAGGCGAAACCGACCGGGGAATTCTCCAGTGTCGCCACCAGCGTGAGTCCGCCGGCCAGCCGCTTGGCGAACGTCTCCTCGTCATCGGCGGTATCGGCCCAGGCCTGCTGCTGCGCCACGCTGTAGTCGTCGCCGGCCAAGTCCTCGATGGCGGCGACGAAGATCGCCGCCAGCACCGGCGTATCCGCCGCGAGGTACGGCCGCAGCGCCGGTCTTGCCGCCGGTGCCATCATGGCTGGACCCGGTTGCTCATCGCGCGATCTCCCAGGTGGTGACGGGATTGCCACTGGCGTCCTTGCCGTCCTTCAACACCACGCCCAGCGCGGCGAGTTCGTCGCGGATGCGATCGGATTCCTTGAAGTCCTTCGCCTTCCGGGCTGACAATCGGGCATCGATCTTCTCGGCGATTGTCGCAGGTTCAAGGCCGCGTTCGCGGGCTTTGACTTGCTCTATGGATTTGAGGATGTCTTCCCGCGCCCCGCCCCGCTTTGCATGCTCGATGGCTCGATCCAGCCCGAGCAGCCGGAGCGAGCCGGCAAGCTCCGTCGCCGCATCGGCCGAAGCACCGCCGGCGGCACGGGCTCGCGCCGAGAGCTGGTGCAATTCGGCAATCGCGGCCGGCGTGTTGAGGTCGTCCATCAGGGCTTCCTCGAAGGCTTGCGACGGCCTGGCGTGTTCGAGGTCTGCGCCTGCGACGGCACGCTGGAAATTGCCGTATGCGACCATCGATTCCGCCATGGCCGATTGAGTCCAGTCGATGGGCTGCCGATAGTGCGTTCGCAGCATGTTGAAGCGCACGATCTCTCCCCACCACCGGTTGTTGGGATCCTGCGCCAGCACATCCCTGATCGTGACGAAATTGCCGAGCGACTTCGACATCTTGTCGCCCTCGACCTGCAGGAAGCCGTTGTGCATCCAGTAGTTCGCCATTGCGGGCGTGCCATGCGCGCAACGCGACTGCGCGATTTCGTTTTCATGGTGCGGGAAGATCAGATCGAGACCGCCGCCATGGATGTCGAAGACATCGCCGAGATAGGCCGCGCTCATGGCCGAGCATTCGATGTGCCAGCCCGGCCGGCCGCGGCCCCAAGGGCTTTGCCATCCCGGCTCGTCGGCCGATGATTGCTTCCACAGCACGAAGTCGGCCGCATTCTTCTTGTGGGCGTCGACCGCCACCCGCGCCCCGGCCAGTTGTTCGCCAAGCTTGCGGCCCGACAATGCGCCGTAGTCGGACATCGAGGCGGTGTCGAACAGCACCTCGCCGCCCGCTTCGTAGGCGTGGCCGCGCGCGATCAGCTGCCGGATCAGCGTCACCATATCGGTCCTGCCATCGTCGCGCGGCAGCACGAAATCAGTGGCGCGCGGTTCGAAACTCGGCGGCAAGGCGCCGAGTGCCGCCACGTCGGCATGGAACTGCTCTGCGGTCGCCTCGGTAACCCTGCGGATGGCGTCGTTCAGCGGCAGCCCGGGAAAATCCCGTGCCGCCCGCGCATTGATCTTGTCGTCGACGTCGGTGATGTTGCGGACATAGGTGACATGCTCGGCGCCGTAACGGTGTCGCAGCAGCCGGAACAACAGGTCGAACACAATGATCGGCCGGGCATTACCGATATGGGCCAAATCATAGACTGTCGGCCCGCAGACATACATCCTCACGTTGCGGGGATCGAGCGGCACGAACGCGCGCTTTTCCCGGGTCAAGGTGTCGTAGAGGCGCAGTTCCATGGCTGTCCCGTCCCTTGCGGCCGGGCGTCCAGTGATCTCATGAGAGAAAAGACGGCCTCAGCCAGCGAATCGCTAGCTCGTAATCTCGCGGCAAATGGCGCAAATGGCGAGGAAACCGTTCATCCGCCTACCATGATCCAGCCAGGGGACCGGCGTCAAGAGCGGCAAATCGGCCGATTTCAACCCTCGGGGCGGCCCCTCTCCCGTGGTTAACCATTGTTAACCTCTTTGGTCTAGCGAAGGCGCCGTGTCCCTTGCCCCCGACTGGTGCAGCATGCGGTTTCCTTCCTCGCTCCTTGCCTGTGCATTCGTGCTCGCCGCCTCGGCCGCCGCCGCCGACAGCCACGTTTTCATCATCGAGAACCAGTCCGACGGCTATGGCATCGATCAGTGCCTGGCGCGGGGCGACCGATGCGGGGCGCCTGCCGCGCGCTCCTACTGCGAGTCGCGCCATTTTGTGCAGGCGCTATCGTACCGGCGTGTCGACCCGGATGAAATGACGGGATCGGTTCCCAGGGTGGTCGGGGGCAATTGCGCGCATTCCGGCTGCACCGATTATATCGCCATCACCTGCCAGCGCTGAAGCCGCCGCACATACGAAATCGTGAGTGTCTGCCGCCACATCGGCGCCGTGGAAACGACGTGACGCTGCCCCGAGAAGCGGTTATGTGGAGACCGCGTTGGCCGCACCATGTCGGCTTGCCAGCCGGCGCGACATCGCTCTATTGGCCGGATATGCTCAGTTCACCTGCTGCCTTGCCCCGATCGATCCTGGCCTGTGCCATGCTGCTGGGCGCTGTGCTGTCCTGCGCCGTTGCCCGCGCCCAGAACGATCCGGATTCGCCCGCACCGCAAGGCGCGCCGGCCAATCCGATGTGCGCGAGGCTGGAGTCGCAATTGGCCACCATCGACCGCGGCAACAGCAGCGGCGATCCGGCCCGGGACGATCAGATCCGCCGCTACCAGGATGCCGCCGCCAAGCAACAGGCCGAACTCGATCGCGTGACGGTGCAGGCCAAGCGCATGGGCTGCGACAGCTCCGGATTCTTCTCGCTGTTCAACGGCCGCTCGGCGCAATGTGGCCCGGTCAACAACCAGATTCAGCAGATGCGATCGAATCTCGATCAGATCACCTCCAGCCTCGAGCGGCTGCGCAGCGGCGGCCTCGGCGGCTCCGAGCGCGAAGTCCAGCGCCGCTCGGTGATGACCGCGCTGGCGCAGAACGGTTGCGGGCCGCAATATTCCAACGCCGCGCCCGGACCGGGCAATTTTCTCCAGAACCTGTTCGGCGGCAATGGCAACAACAATCCGGGGGCCCCGCAAAGCGCCGACCTCGGACCGCAGTCCGGTACCTACCGCACCGTCTGCGTGCGGTCCTGCGACGGCTTCTATTTCCCGATCTCGTTCGCGACGGTGCCGGCGCGATTCCCCGATGACGAGAAGACCTGCAGGGCGCTCTGTCCGGCGGCGGATGCGACGCTCTACAGCTATCGCAATCCGGGCGAGGACATGAATTCCGCCGTGTCGATCAACGGACAGCCTTATACCTCGTCAGCCAATGCTTTCCGCTATCGCCAGGAGTTCACTCCGTCCTGTTCGTGCAAGGCTGCCGGACAGACCTGGTCGGACGCGCTGAAAAACATCGACGACAAGGCTGCGGCCGAGCAGCAGGGCGACATCATCGTGACCGAGGAAGGTGCGAAGAAGATGTCGCGGCCGAAGGCGGTCTCGGCCAAGAAGGGAACGCCCCCGGCCGCGGCGGTAACCCCGGCACCGCAGGCAAACCCGGCAACTCAGGCCAATCCAGCGGATTCAACGGCAACGACGTCCGACAACAAGTCGATCCGCACGGTCGGACCGACCTTCATCCCGGCGCGCTGAACACCCTTCCGCGCCAAGACTTCTCAACCTTCGAACGCTTCGGCCGATCCGCGGCTCGCGCGCGCCACCAGCGAGTGGTCCGGCTCGGGCAATGCAGTTGCCATGTCACGGAACCGGTTGGTGATGGGGTAGCGGCGGTCGCGCCCGAAATTCTTCTGCGTGACCTTGACGCCGGGCGCTGCCTGCCGCCGCTTGTACTCGGCGATGTTGAGCAGGCGGTCGATCCGCGCCACCGTCTCGCGATCGTAACCCGCCGCGACAATCGAGGCGAGCGGCTGTTCGCGCTCGACCAGCCGCTCCAGGATCGCATCGAGCACGTCGTAGGGCGGCAGCGAATCCTGATCGGTCTGGTTTTCGCGCAGTTCCGCGGTCGGCGGCCGGCTAATGATGCTGGCCGGGATGACTTCGCCGGAAGGACCGAGAGCGCCGTCGGGCTTCCATGTGTTGCGCAGGCTCGACAGCCGAAACACCTCGGTCTTGTAGATATCCTTGATCGGATTGAAGCCGCCGTTCATGTCGCCATAGAGCGTGGCATAGCCGACCGACATTTCCGACTTGTTGCCGGTGGTGACCACCATGGCGCCGGTCTTGTTGGAGACCGCCATCAAGAGCGTGCCCCGGGTGCGCGCCTGCAGGTTCTCTTCAGTGATGTCGCGCGGCAGCCCCGTAAAGGTTTCGGCCAAGATCTCCTCGAAGCCGTTCACGGCCTTGGCGATCGGCAGCACCTCGTAGCGGATGCCGAGCGCGGCGGCGAGCCGCGCGGCGTCGTCGAGCGAGACCTGCGCGGTGAACCGGAACGGCAGCATGATGCCGCGGACCTGATCCGCACCGAGCGCGTCGACCGCGATCGCCGCGCATAGAGCCGAGTCGATGCCGCCGGAGATGCCGAGCAGCACGCCGGGAAAACCGTTCTTGCGGACGTAGTCACGCAAGCCCAGCACGCAGGCGGCGTAATCGGCCTGGTCGCCGTCGATCCCCGGCGTCACCGGTCCCGCGCAACGCCAGCCATCCGCCTCCTTGCGCCAGCTCAAGGTCGTAACGCTTTCCACAAAGGACGGAAGCTGCGCTGCCACCGACAGGTCGGCGTTGAGCGCAAACGAGGCGCCGTCGAACACCAGTTCATCCTGGCCGCCGACTTCATTGAGATAGACCAGCGGCAGTCCGCTCTCGGTCACGCGGGCGACCGCGATCGACAGCCGCAGATCATTCTTGCCGCGCGCATAGGGCGAGCCGTTGGGCACGATCAGGATTTCGGCGCCGGTTTCCGCCAGACATTCGACGACATTCTCGTAGTCCGGCAACTCCTCGAGCCAGATGTCCTCGCAGATCGGAACGCCGACCCGGACGCCGCGGACCGTCACCGGCCCGGCGGCGGGGCCGCGGGCAAACAGCCGCTTTTCATCGAACACACCGTAGTTCGGCAGGTTGGCCTTGAAACGGATGGCGGCGATACGGCCCTCGTCCAGCAGCGCACAGGCATTGTAGAGCTTGCCGTCCTCCACCCACGGCGTCCCGATCAGGACGGCGGGACCGCCATCGGCGGTATCCCGCGCCAACGCCTCGACGGCGGCGCGGCACGCCGCCTGAAACGCCGGCTTGAGGACCAGATCTTCCGGCGGATAGCCGGCAATGAAAAGCTCGGACAGCACGACCAGGTCAGCGCCCTCGCCCTGCGCCTGACGCCGCGCCGCGCGCGCCTTGGCGGCGTTGCCGGCGACGTCGCCCACCGTCGGGTTGAGCTGGGCAAGCGTGATCGAAAATCGTGAAGTCGGTTGGTTCATGGTCGGATGGTGCCTTGCGCAGCCGCAAACTGCAATTGCATTGCTTCAGACCGCGCCCATTCGCTCAGCGATGGCGAAGATCCAGAACAGCCCCGCCATGACCAGCGCGACACCGACCGCCGCGGAACCCATGTCCTTGACATGCCCGATCAGCGGGTCGCGGTCGGTGGTGAGACGGTCGGCGAGTTTCTCGATCGCCGTGTTGAGCAGTTCGACGATCAGCACCAGGACGACGGCCGCCACCAGTTCTACCCGGCGGATGCTGGTCGCGCCGATCAGCCACGCCAGCGGCAGCGCCAGGACCAGCGCCGCCAGCTCTTCCCGTATCGCCTGCTCGGAGCGAATCGCAAAGGCGAGGCCGTTGATCGAGTTGATCGTGGCCCGCCAGAATCGCAGCAAGTCACAGCCCTGCCGCGACCGGCATCGGCTTGATCCTGCCGCCGCGGTCCTGCTTGAGCAGTTCGGCGATCAGGAAAGCCATGTCGATCGACTGCTCGGCATTGAGCCGCGGGTCGCACACGGTGTGGTAGCGATCGTTCAGATGCTCGTCGGTGATGGCGCGCGCGCCGCCGATGCATTCGGTGACGTCCTGTCCGGTCATCTCCAGATGCACGCCGCCGGCATGGGTGCCCTCGGCGGCATGGATGGTGAAGAACGATTTCACCTCCGACAGGATGCGGTCGAAGGGTCGGGTCTTGTAGCCGCTGGTCGAGGTGATGGTATTGCCGTGCATCGGATCACAGGACCACACCACCCGTCTGCCCTCGCGCTGCACCGCGCGGATCAGAGACGGCAGATGATCGGCGATCTTCTCGGCGCCAAAGCGGCTGATCAGCGTCAGCCGTCCCGGTTCGTTGTCCGGATTGAGCACATCGATCAACCGCAGCAACTCTTCCGGCTTGAGCGACGGACCGCATTTCAACCCGATCGGGTTCTTGATGCCGCGGAAATATTCGACATGACCGTGATCCAGCTGCCGGGTCCGGTCGCCTATCCAGATCATGTGACCCGAAGTCGCGTACCAGTCGCCGGTGGTCGAATCGACCCGCGTCATGGCCTGCTCGTAGCCGAGCAGCAACGCTTCGTGGCTGGTGTAGATGTCGGTGGCGCGCAGTTCGGGATGGCTTTCGAGGTCGAGACCGCAGGCGCGCATGAAGTTCAACGCGTCCGAGATGCGGTCCGCCAGCTCCTTGTAGCGCCGCGACTGCTGGGAATCCTTGATGAAGCCGAGCATCCATTGATGCACGCTGCCGAGATTGGCGAAGCCACCGGTGGCGAATGCGCGCAGCAGGTTGAGCGTGGCCGCCGACTGCCGGTACGCCATCAGCTGGCGTTGCGGATCGGGCGTACGCGACTGCGGGGTGAACGCGATGTCATTGACGATGTCGCCGCGATAGCTCGGCAGTTCGACGCCGTCGATCTTCTCCACCGGCGAGGAGCGCGGCTTGGCGAACTGGCCGGCAATGCGGCCGACCTTCACCACCGGCAATGCACCGGCATAGGTCAGCACCACCGCCATCTGGAGCAGGACCCGGAAAAAATCCCGGATGTTGTTGGCGCCGTGCTCGGCGAAGCTTTCGGCACAGTCACCACCTTGGAGCAGGAAGGCCTCGCCTGCGGCAACACGCGCAAGCGCCTTTTTCAGGTTGCGGGCCTCACCTGCAAAAACCAGCGGCGGAAACGTGGCGAGCTGCGCCTCGACATCGCCGAGCGCCTTGGGGTCGGGATAGACGGGCACTTGCTGAACCGGCCTGGAACGCCAGCTCTCGGGGGTCCACCGCTCGGACATCACGTCAACTCCTCAGCAGAAACCGCTACTTATCGCGGGCCGCGAAGCGCCGGTTTATACACAGGCTGATCACCGACCGCCATCGGATTTCTACTTCCGGCAGCAAATCGGCCGCTCCCTCGCGGCGTCGATGGCGGGGGGTCGGCCAAGTAAATGCGCCGACTTGACATGCAGGTAATTACCTGCATATTGATCCCGCAACCGAGCGAGACCGATGGACGCCGACAAGGTTTTCAAGGCGCTGGCCGATCCGACCCGCAGAATGCTGCTCGACCTGCTTTGCGAGAAGAACGGGCAGTCGCTCGGCGAGCTCTGCGAGAACCTGGCGATGGCCCGGCAATCGGCTACCCAGCACCTCGGGATCTTGGAGGACGCCAATCTGGTGAGCACGGTCAGGCGCGGTCGCGAGAAGCTGCATTTCATCAATCCGGTGCCGCTTCACGAGGTCTACGAGCGCTGGGTGCGGAAATTCGAGCATCAGCGGCTCAGCCTGCTGCACGATCTGAAAAAGCAACTCGAAGGAGACGGAAAATGAGCAAGCAGACGACGAGCTTTGTCTATGTGACCTACATCGCCTCGACCCCCGACAAGGTGTTCGAAGCCATCACCAGGCCGGAGATCGCCCGCCGCTATTGGGGTCATGAGAACGTTTCGGACTGGAGGGTCGGATCGCAATGGCAGCATATTCGCGCCAATGACGAGCGGACGGTTCAGCTCGTCGGCAACGTCGTCGAGGTGACGCCACCGACCCGGCTGGTCATCACCTGGGCGGACGCCTCGCAGGCGGCTGATCCGGCGAGCCACAGCCGGGTGACGTTCGCGATCGAGGAATATGAGAAGATGGTCCGGCTGACCGTCACCCATGACGAGCTCGAAGCCGACAGCGGGATGGCGAACGGCATCAAGAAGGGCTGGCCGGTGGTTCTCTCGAGCCTGAAATCCTTCCTGGAAACCGGCCAGGCGCTCGACGTGTTCGCCAAGCCGAAGGCAGCCTGATCAACGCGAGCCGGTCGGTTATTCGGCGGCCTCGCGCACATAGCGGGCTGTCGGGGTCCGCATGGTCACCAGTTCCTCGGCAGCTGTCGGATGCAGCGCGAAGGTTGCATCGAAATCGGCCTTGGTGGCCTTCATTTTGACGGCGATACCGACAGCCTGCACGATTTCGGCAGCGGTATCGCCGACGACGTGGCAGCCGACGACGCGACCAGTACCGCCGTCGACGACGAGTTTCATCAGGATGCGGGTATCGCGGCCCGACATCGTCGACTTGATCGGCCGGAAATCCGTCTTGTAGATATCGACCACACTGAATTGGGCGCGCGCCTCGGTCTCGGTCAGGCCCACGGTTGCGACCTCGGGCTGGGAAAACACCGCGGTCGGAATGTCGGAATGGTCGACGCGGACCGGCCGCTTGCCGAACACGGTGTCTGCGAAGGCATGGCCTTCGCGGATCGCGACCGGCGTGAGGTTGATGCGATGGGTGACATCGCCGATCGCGTAGATGTGCGGCACCGAGGTCTTCGACCAGCCGTCCACCGCGATGCCGCCATTGGTCGGATTGATGGCGACGCCGGCTTTCTCGAGGCCCAGATTGGTGACGCTCGGATGCCGGCCGATTGCGAACATCACGCGGTCGGAAGCGATGCTCGAGCCGCTCGACAGATGGGTCGTGAATTCCTGCCGGTGCTTGTCGATCCGGTTGACGGTACAGCCGGTGATGATGGTGATGCCCTGTCGTTCCATTTCCGCACGCACATGGTTGCGGACGTCCTCGTCGAAACCGCGCAGGATGTTGTCGCCGCGGTAGATCACCGTCACATCGGAGCCGAATCCGGCGAAGATGCAGGCAAACTCCAACGCGATGTAGCCGCCGCCCTGGATCACGATGCGCTTGGGCAATTCCGGCAGATGGAACGCCTGGTCCGAGGAAATCACGTGCTCGATCCCGGGAATCGGCGCGCCGTGGTTCGGCGTGCTTCCGGTTGCGATCAAGATGTGCCTTGCCGTGATGGTCTCGCCGTTGCCGAGACGAAGCGTATGGGCATCCTCGAATACGGCGCGGGCCTTCACGATGCGCGCGCCCGATTTTTCCACGTTTGCGGCGTAAATGCCTTCGAGCCGCGCGATTTCCTTGTCCTTGTTGGCGATGAGAGTGGGCCAGCTGAAGCTGACGGAGGGAATCGACCAGCCAAAGCCGGCCGCATCCTCGATTTCCTGATGGACGTGGGATCCGATCACAAGCAGCTTTTTCGGTACGCAGCCGCGGATCACGCAGGTACCGCCCATCCGGTACTCTTCGGCGACCACGACCTTGGCGCCATATCCCGCGGCGATCCGCGCCGCGCGCACCCCGCCGGAACCACCCCCAATCACGAACAGGTCGACGTCAAACTCAGCCATTTGTCAGTTCCGGCCGCTCTGGCTCCCAACCGTCAGATCTGCTTGCCGCGCTTGCGCATCTCGGCGCGGAAATCGGCGTTGACCTGCTCGGCGAAACCCTGCGCCCATTGGCTCATATATCCCATGCTCTGCTGGATTGCCTTCGGCTCGGTCGACAGCAGTTTCTGTCCCAGCGCCGATTTGTAGAAGGTCACCAGATCCTTCAACTCCTGTTCGGTGAATTCGGAAGCATAGATCTTTGCCATGCCCTCCCCGATTTCCTTCTCTCTTCCGGCCAGCTTCTGGGCCACGATCATCGAAACCTCGTTCAGGTCCTTCTGGTAGTTCAGATTGGTCTGCAGCAACTGGTCCTTGGTCTTCTGCACGATATTGGGCACGGCATTGGCAAAGATGGCGTTGGCATTCTTCAGTGCCAGGAGTTCCTTTGCCGCCGCGATAGCGCCCGCAGTAGGCGGCTTGCCGGCAGGCTGCTGCTGCGCGCCCGTGGGGCCGGCGACAGCGAGCGCCAGCACCATGGCCGCGGCCGACAGAATTCTTGAAAAACTCTTCATTCCAATTCTCCTCGATTGCGGCGCTACCGCCGTTCAACAACACGGATTCCGCTGGGACCTGCAAGCATTGCCACGCCGACAAGGCCAATGAACAATCCGTGCTCGACGACGCCCGGTATCGCGCTCAACGATCGCGCCAGCCGGGGCGCGTCGGCTATGCGGCCGAGATGGGCATCGACAATCCAGTGGCCGCCATCGGTGACAAAAACGTGGCCATCCCGGCCGGTTCGGACCACCATTTCGCCGGACGCGCCACATTCGGCGAAGGCCTCGGAGAGCGCCCGGCGGGTCGCCGCCAATCCGAAGGGAATGACCTCGACCGGTAGCGGAAAACGGCCGAGACAGTCGACCGCCTTGAATTCGTCGGCGATCACGATCATTCGGTCCGAGGCCGCAGCCACGATCTTTTCCCGCAGCAGCGCGCCACCGCCCCCCTTGATGACGTTGAGCGCGGGATCGATCTCGTCGGCGCCATCCACCGTCAGGTCGAGCCGGTCGATGTCATCGAGCGTGGTCAGGCGGATGCCGCACCGCTCGGCGTCGACGCGGGTCGCTTCCGAGGTCGGCACGCCGATCACGCCAAGCCCGGCGCGAACGCGTTCCCCGAGCAGTTCGACGAAATGTTTCGCGGTCGATCCGGTGCCGAGGCCGAGCCTCATGCCCTCACGCACATGTTCGAGCGCCCCGGCGGCGGCCTGCCGTTTCAATTCATCCATGGTCACGTAAAGGGTACCTCTACAACCGACGCCGATCGGGCCAGCGGGCGATCTCCGGCGGGGCATATCTAGCGTCGTTTTGGCCGAAGGAACAGCGCTATAGCCCGGCCTACCCGGAATTGATGCGTGAGGGCTCTTGCATCATGGTACTGCGGCGGATAGCGATTTGGCATGGCCCCTGCCCGCACTGTTGTTTTCGATCTCGACGGCACCCTGGTGGACACCGCGCCAGACCTCGTCAACGCCCTCAACTTCGTGCTCGAACGCCAGGGCCTGCCGCCAATTCCGCTGGATTCCGGGCGCAAAATGATCGGTGCAGGCGCCCGCCGCATGATCGAACGCGGCCTCGAGGCCGAAGGCCGCAACACCACCGTTGATCAGGTGACCCAACTCACGGCCGACTTCATCGAGCACTATGCAGACCATATCGCCGACATGTCCCGGCCGTTCGAGGGACTGGAGAGCGCCCTCGACGACCTGCAGTCCCGCGGCTATCGCTTCGCCGTTTGCACCAACAAACTGGAATGGCTGTCGAAGCGGCTGCTCGAGCAGCTCGGTTTGAGTGGTCGATTCGCGGCAATCTGCGGCGCGGATACGTTTGGTGTCGCCAAGCCCGATCCGGCCTTCCTGCGGCAGACCATCGCGCGGGCCGGCGGACAGCTGGCGTCCGCGATCATGGTCGGTGATGCCGGCCCGGATATTGGCGTCGCCCGTCGCGCCGGCATTCCGGTCATCGGCGTCGGCTTCGGCTACACCGAAGTTCCCATCGCGGACCTGAAACCGGATCGACTGATCGACCATATGCGCGAATTGCCGGAAGCTGTGCAAAGCCTGATTGATCCTCCGACCTCTCGATAGGGTCCAAATTGCATGCAAGGCCTTGACATAGCTGCGTAATGGCGGCCGTTCCTCAGCCGCTGTGACTGGTGTTCCCGAAGGTTGCGCGTCCTTCCCGACGCACCTATGGTCGGGGCCGCGGCCGGCGGCCCGCTCAGACGGATCAATCATGCGTCTTACCCTTGCGATTGCCACGGCGGCACTGAGCCTTGCCGGCTGTTCCTCGTTCTCGATTGACGCCTTCAGGCCGGGGCCGCCGACCGTGCAGGTCCGACTGGATTCTACCCCTCCGGGAGCTGACGCCCTTACCTCGGCCGGTCCGGGCTGCAAGACGCCATGTGCGGTCGAAGTTGCGGTTCCGGAGGGCGGGTTCTCCGTGACCTTCACCATGAACGGGTACCGGACGGTCACCCTTCCCGTGCAGCTGGTGCAGGGCGATCTGACGACACCGGCCAACGTCAATCCCAATCCGGTGGTGGCCGAGCTGGAGGCAGCCGCACCTCCGCCCAAGGCGACCCGCAAGAGACCGGCGAAGCCGAGACGACCGCCCAGGGCGGCGCCCGCGCCTGCCTCCGGCTCACCGTTCCCTGACCAGCAGCAGCCCCCCGCGACGGCCGCTCCGCAGCCCCCCACCCCGCCGCCACCACCCGGCCGCTGACCACGATCGATTGTATGTCCACGGCCGGATGCTTAGGTTAAGGACAGCGGAGGAGCCGCCCCGGCCGCGGCAGCCGTTGCAGTGTCAGGAAGCCGATTGAAATGACGGGATCTCCCGCGAATCCGACCGCCACGCTGTCTCGCCCGATGACGGACCCGTTTGGCCGGACCATCAGCTATCTCCGGGTATCGGTCACCGACCGGTGCGACCTGCGCTGCTTCTATTGCATGTCGGAAGACATGACCTTCCTCCCCAAGGCCGACCTGCTCACGCTCGAGGAACTCGACCGGCTGTGCTCGGCCTTCATCGCCAAGGGCGTGCGAAAGCTGCGTTTGACGGGCGGTGAGCCCCTCGTCCGCCGCAACGTGATGTCGCTGGTGCGCTCGCTATCGCGCCATCTCGACAGCGGAGCATTGCGGGAATTGACGCTGACAACCAACGGCTCGCAGCTCGCACGGTTTGCCGGCGAATTGCGGGACTGCGGGGTTCGCCGCGTCAACGTCTCGCTGGATACGCTCGACCCCGCGAAATTTCGCGCCGTCACCCGCTGGGGTGACCTCGACAAGGTTCTGGCCGGCATCGAGGCCGCGCAATCCGCGGGCCTCGCCGTCAAGATCAATGCCGTCGCGCTCAAGAACATGAACGAGGACGAAATTCCCAGGCTGATGCAATGGGCGCATGGCAAGGACATGGCGCTGACTTTGATCGAGGTCATGCCGATGGGCGATATCGGCGAAGCCCGCATCGACCAGTATCTGCCGCTGTCGCTGGTTCGAGCCCGCCTCGCCCAGCATTTCACCCTGACCGATCTCGCCGACGATACCGGCGGCCCCGCACGCTATGTCCGTGTCGGCGAAACCGGCGGCAAGCTCGGTTTCATCACCCCGATGACCCACAATTTCTGTGAAGTCCTGCAATCGGGTCCGCATCACCTGCACCGGAACGCTGCATACCTGCCTCGGCCACGAGGATGCCTCCGATCTGCGCAAGCCGCTGCGGTCCTCTTCCGACGACGATCTCCTGAGCGCTGCGATCGACCGCGCCATCGGCCTCAAGCCCAAGGGGCATGACTTCATCATCGATCGCCGGCACAACCGGCCGAGCGTGAGCCGGCATATGAGCGTGACCGGCGGCTGATCCACGCCCGCGGATTTCTCCCGAGCGCGCAACCAGTTGCCCGGTCGCGTTTGGTCGATTTTTCCGATTGACGCAGACATCCCGCGCTGGAATGGTGCGCCGGCTTCACAAGCCCGGCTGGACAAGCCGTTGCGCCCCGATGCGCAGCCAAGACGGCGGAAGCACCATTGGGGGGAACCATTGTCGCTATTGCTCTCGAAAGCCAGCCCAGCCCTGCGCGTTTCAAGCGCGGTGGCGAAGCGATGTTCGTTGGATGAGGTCGGCGCGCGCTGAGGTCGGCGCCGGGGAGACCACGATGCGTCCATTTTTGGCGATTAGCGCGGCGATCGACCGGATCAACGAAAAGATCGGCAACGTCTGCAATATCCTGGTGCTGGCCGCCTGCATCGTGAGCGCCGGCAATGCCATGATCCGCTACGCGTTCGACTACAGTTCGAACGGCTGGCTCGAGCTGCAATGGTACATGTTCGCGATCCTGGTGATGTTCGGCGCGTCCTACACCTTCAAGCGCAACGAGCACGTCCGGGTCGAGATCTTCTATCTGTTCCTGTCCGAGCGCGGCCAGCTCTGGCTCGACCTGATCGGCACGCTGTTTTTCCTGATTCCGGCGTGCCTGCTGCTCAGCTATCTGTCCTGGCCGTTCTTCCATCAGGCCTACGCGGTCGGTGAAATGTCGGGCAACGCCGGCGGCCTGTTGCGCTGGCCGATCAAGTTCGTGATTCCCGCCGGCTTCGTGATGCTGGCGTTGCAGGGCGTCTCCGAGGTGATCAAGCGCATCGCCGCCCTGCGCGGCGAAGCGACGATCGATGCGAAATACGAGAGGCCGACCCAATGATCACGCTGGAGACCATGCCTCCACTGATGTTCGGCGGTCTGGTGCTGGCCATGCTGATCGGTTTCCCGGTGGCGTTCACGCTGGCCGCCGTCGGGCTTTCCTTCGGGTTTCTCGCCATCCATCTCGGCTTCTTCGACCTGAATTTCCTGCAGGCAATTCCAGGGCGCGTGTTCGGCAGCGTGCTTTCGAACGAGCTGCTGCTGGCGATCCCGTTCTTCACCTTCATGGGGTCGATCCTGGAACGCTGCGGGCTTGCCGAGGACATGCTGGATTCGATGGGCCAGCTGTTCGGGCCGATCCGCGGCGGCCTCGGCTACTCCGTCATCATCGTCGGCTTCATCCTTGGCGCGATCACCGGAACGGTGGCGGCCCAGGTCATCGCGATGGCGCTGATCTCGATGCCGGTGATGATTCGCTATGGCTACAACATCCGCTACATCACCGGCGTGCTGGCGGCATCCGGCACCATCACCCAGCTGGTGCCGCCGTCGCTGGTGCTGATCGTGCTCGCCGACCAGCTCGGTAAATCGGTCGGCGACATGTATCTCGGGGCCTGGGGCCCGTCGGTGTTCCAGATCTTCCTGTTCGCGAGCTACACCTTCGTGCTCGGCCTGTTCAAGCCGCATTACCTGCCGCCGGTGCCCAAGACCGAGCTGACGCTGACCGGATGGCCGCTGTGGCGCAAGTGCCTGCGCGGCATCATCCCGTCGGCGGTGCTGATTTTCGTGGTGCTCGGCACCATGATGATGGGACTTGCAACTCCGACCGAGGCCGGCGCCATGGGCGCGGTCGGCGCCATTGTGCTGGCGGCCATCCACAGCAAGGATTTCAGTTCGACCGGCCGCAAGATCCTGATCATCGGCGTGATCGCCGGTGGCATCGGCACCATCGTCGGCATCTTCCTTGCCGAGGGGCTGATCTTCAAGATCGCGTTCGCCATCACCTATTTCGCCGTGGTGTGGATCTGTCTCGAGGCGGTCCGCATCTCCGAACTGCGTGACCTGATCCGGCAGGGCTACGAGACCACCATGCGCATCACCACCATGGTCACGTTCATCCTGATCGGATCGACCTGCTTCTCGGTGGTGTTTCTCGGCGTCTCCGGCGGCGTCTGGCTGGAGCATCTCTTGACCTCGCTGCCAGGCGGGGTCTGGGGATTCCTGATCTTCATCAATCTTTTTATCTTCTTCCTGGCGTTCTTCCTGGATTTCTTCGAGATCGCCTTCATCATCCTGCCGATGATCGCGCCGATCGCGCAGAAAGTCCTGGCCCCGGTCGTGGGCCCGGATGCGGCGCTGGTCTGGTTCGGCGTCATGCTGTGCGTCAACATGCAGACCTCGTTCCTGCATCCGCCATTCGGCTTCGCTCTGTTCTATCTGCGCGGCGTGGCGCCCAAGGAGGTCAAGAGCTCCGACATCTACTGGGGCGCGATGCCGTGGATCGGACTGCAGGCCCTGATGGTGTTCCTGGTGATCGCCTTCCCGGTTACCGTGACCGGTCTGCTCGACAAGCCCCTCAATGTCGACCTCGACAAGGTCAAGATCGACGTTCCGCAAATCGACCTGCCGCCGCTGGATTTCGGCCCTCCTCCCAAGCAGTAGCTATTCCGTTCGACCAACGATAAGCCCCGGAGCTTTCGCCCCGGGGCTGATCGCTCGGCTCGATCCGCCAGGCCGCGCTCAGCTTTGCGAGTGGCGCGCCATGAAATTGTCGTAGCCGACCTCGGCGACCTGGAACCATTGGTATCCATTGTTGGAGAACGCCGTCATCGACTCGTAGACCTTCTTGAAATTCGGATTGGATGCGGCGACTTCGGCGTGCAGCTCTTTCGCCGCCATGAAGCTGGCCTGCATGATCGCCGGCGAGAACGCATGCAGCTTGGTGCCGCCGGCGAGCAGTTTCCGCAACGCCATCGGATTGACCGTGTCGTACTTCGCCATCATCCAATTGTTGGCAAAGTGGCCGGCCTGCTCCAGCACGCTCTGATAGTATTTGGGCAGCGCGTTCCACTTCTCGAGGTTGACCATGGCGAGCAGCATCGGACCGCCCTCCCACCAGCCGGGATAGTAGTAGTGCGGCGCGACCTTGTAGAGCCCGAGCTTCTCGTCGTCATAGGGGCCGACCCATTCCGCCGCGTCGATCGTGCCTTTTTCGAGCGCGGGATAGATGTCGCCGCCGGCGAGCTGCTGCGGCACCGTGCCGAGCTTCTGCATCACCCGCCCCGCAAAGCCGCCGATCCGGAATTTCAGTCCCTTGAGATCGTCGACGGTATTGATCTCCTTGCGGAACCAGCCGCCCATCTGACAGCCGGTGTTGCCGGCGAGCATCGAGACGACGTTGTAGCTCTTGTAAAACTCGTTCAGCACGTCCTTGCCGCCGCCCAGCGTGTACCAGGCCTGGTTGAGGCGCATGTTGGGACCGAACGGCACCGACGAACCGAAGGTGAAGGTGGGGTCCTTGCCGAAGTAATAATAGGACGCGGTATGACCGAGCTCGACGGTGCCGTTCTGCACGGCGTCGAGCACCTGCAGACCGGGCACGATCTCGCCCGCGGCGAAGGTCTGGATCTGGAATTTGTTGTCGGTGGCCTCGCCCACGGCCTTCGCCATCATCTCGGCCCCGCCATGCAACGTGTCGAGTGATTTCGGCCAGCTCGTCGTCATCCGCCATTTGAGCTCGGGCATCGACTGCGCGATCGCCGGCGCGGCCATGGTCGCCGCCCCCGCGACACCGATTCCGGTGACCTTGATGAAATCTCGGCGCTTCATTGTATTCTCCCTGGTGATGTGTCTTCAGCCTTCATCGCGAGGCTTTCCGAGCAGCATGGAACATCCGGTTCCAGATTTCCATCGTGAACACCGATATCGCAATGCAAAAAGCCCGCCCATCCCCAAGGGATGGTCGGGCTTTTTGACGCAGATCGAAGGACCTTGTCAGCCGCGCGTGCGGGAGCGGATCATGAAGCTGTCGAAGGTGTATTCGGCGACCTGCCACCACAGATATTGATCGGATCGATAGGCCTGCATCGCGTCGATCGATTTCTTGAAATCGGGGTTCTTGGCGGAAATCTCGCCCCACAATTCATTGGTTGCCTTCAGGCAGGCTTCCAGCACCTCATTGGTGAAGGGCCGAAGCTGGGTGCCGCCGGCGACCAGGCGTTTCAGAGCCGATGGATTCTGCATGTCGTACCGTGCGGCCATCCAGGTGTTGGCATTGGCGCACGCATTGGAGATGATCGCCTGATAGTTTTTCGGCAGCGAATTCCACTTCTCGAGATTGCAGTAAGCGTGGACCGTCGGCCCACCCTCCCAGAAACCCGGATAGTAGTAATACTTCGCGACTTTCTGGAAACCGAGCTTCTCGTCGTCATAGGGACCGACCCACTCGGCCGCATCGATGGTGCCCTTCTCGAGCGCGGGGTAGATGTCGCCGCCGGCGAGCTGCTGCGGCACCACGCCGACCTTCTGCAGCACCTGCCCGGCGATTCCCCCGATCCGGAATTTCAGTCCCGAAAGGTCGGCGACCGTCTTGATCTCCTTGCGGAACCAGCCGCCCATCTGGGTGCCGGTGTTGCCGCAGGGAAAACCAATGACGCCGTACTTTTTGAAGAACTCGTTGCCGAGCTCCATGCCGCCGCCCTGATACCACCAGGAGTTCTGCATCCGCGCATTGAGGCCGAACGGCACCGAAGCATAGATCGCGAAGGTCGGATCCTTGCCGACATAATAGTAGGACACCGTGTGGCTCATCTCGATGGTGCCGTTTGACGTCGCGTCGAGCGCCTGCAGGCCGGGAACGATCTCGCCGGCGGCAAACACCTGGATCTGGAATTTGTTGTCGGTCATCTCCGCGACGTATTTGGCGAACTCCACCGATGCGCCGTAGATCGTGTCCAGCGACTTCGGGAAGCTCGAGGTCATGCGCCATTTGATCTCGGGGGAGGATTGCGCAATCGCCGGTGAGGCAATCGCGGTAGCCGCGGCACCGGCAGCGGAAACCTTCAAGAAATCACGACGCTTCATTCAGTCATCTCCTCAAATGGCCATTCATCGATTTGCTGGGATCATGCCTCGGCGAAGCGAATCCCCTTGCTTTCGCCGAACGCGCTGGTGCGGGCTTTAACACGGAAGCCCGACTTGCGAAAACGCGACAAAGGCATGACAGCCCTGATTAAACGAAAGTCGCATAGTGACCTGTTGTCGCGGTTTACGCCGCGGCGATCACGCTCTGCAGCTGGTCGCGGACCTTGGCGCCGATCGCCCGGTAGATCGCCGCGTGTGGTCCGTCGGGCTCGCTTTCCACCACCGGATTTCCGGAATCCGACGTCGTGCGGATCGACATGTGCAGTGGAATCTCTCCGAGAAAGGGAACGCCGAGCCGTTCGGCTTCGTGCCGCGCCCCGCCATGGCCAAAAATATCCGACCGGGTCCCACAATGAGGACACTGGAAGTAGCTCATGTTTTCGACGATGCCGAGCACCGGCACGTTGACCTTCCTGAACATCGCTAGCCCGCGCCGCGCGTCGATCAGCGACAGATCCTGCGGCGTCGAAATGATCACGGCGCCCTTGAGCGGCACGTTCTGCGCCAGCGTCAATTGGGCGTCACCGGTGCCCGGCGGCATGTCGACGACCAGCACGTCAAGCGTCCCCCACACCACCTCGCGCAGCATCTGGGTGATTGCCGACATCACCATCGGCCCGCGCCAGATCATCGCGGTATCCTCCTCGACCAGAAAGCCGATCGACATGATGGCAAGGCCGAAGCGCACGATCGGGATCATCTTCTTGTCGTCGGTCAGTTCCGGCTTCTGACGAAGGCCCGTCAGCCGCGGCACCGACGGTCCGTAGATGTCGGCATCGAGCAGCCCGACCCGCAGACCGAGATCACGCAGACCGAGCGCAAGGTTGAGCGCGGTGGTGGATTTGCCGACGCCACCCTTGCCCGAAGCCACCGCGATGATGGCTGAGATGCCCGGAATGTCCGCCTGTCTGGACATCGGCGAGCCCGCCTTCGGCGGCGGCCGGTGCGACGCTTCGGGTTGCACGCCCGATGCCTGGCGAGGCCCCGGTGCCGCCGAGCCGGGTTTGCGTTCGGCAGTCAGCGCCACCAGCACATGGCTTACTCCGGGAACCAGCCGTACCGCGGCCTCGGCTGCCGCCCGCGCGCTCTCCCATGCGCGCGCTTCCGCGGCGTCGACATTAATCGAAAAGAACACCTTGCCGTCGTTGATCGACAGGTCCGACACCACGCCCGCATGGGGCAAGGCAACGCCCCGCGGCGTCATCACCCCATTCAGACTATCCAGAACCTGCTGCTGCGTGATGCTCAATGCATCTCTCCTGCTGACCACTTCCGGAGATGACACATAGGGCGGTCCGGCAGGAAGCGATATTGCGCCGGCGCCGCGTCAGACCTGCGCCACGCGCAGTCTTCCGGCACTTACGGCTGCTCCCTGGCGGTCTCATAGTTCAGTTCGATCAGCACACCATTGGGGTCAGTGACAAAAATCTGCCAGACATCGACGCCCGGCACCTCCCGAACGTCAAATGGCAGCCCTTTGGATGTGAGCCGCGCCTTCATGCCGGCGAAGCCGTTGCTGGCAAAGGCAACGTGATGGACAACGCCGGAATCCGGCTTCTGTTGCTCGCTGGTCTGCGAAATATCGACGAGATGGACGACCGGTTTGCCTTCGCTGTACATCCAGGCGCCGGGAAACGAGAAGTTTGGCCGGTCGCCCTTCTTGAGTTCGAGCACGTCCTCGTAGAACCGGACGGTCTCGCCAAGTTTCCGGGTCCGGATGTTGAAATGATCCAGCACGCCCACGCTCATGTTGCACTCCTGTGTTCAGTCTCGATTGTGTTGCGGGCAATCCAGCACTAAAGCCTGTTGAGGCGTTGCCCTTGATGGTGCAGAGTTTATTGTATCAGGTTCCACATCGGCGGCGAGGTCCGGTTTCGAGCTCGAAACGGCCCGTCGGCCGGCCGCAAGTTCAGAGCCGGCAGATCCTCATCGTCGGCAAAATCCCCGGGGTTGTAACATGGCTAAAGTCGCTTTTCTCGGTCTCGGCGTCATGGGTTTTCCGATGGCGGGACACCTGGTGAAAAAAGGCGGGCACGAGGTGACGGTATTCAACCGCACCGCTTCCAAGGCGAAGCAATGGGCCGACAAGTTCGGCGGCCGCACCGCGCCGACGCCGAAGGCCGCCGCCGAAGGGCAGGACTTCATCATGGCCTGCGTCGGCAACGACCATGATCTGCGCGCGGTCACCCTCGGTGCCGAGGGCGCGTTCGCCGCCATTCGGAAGGGCGCGACCTTCGTCGATCACACGACCGCGTCAGCGGAAGTCGCCCGCGAACTCGACGCCGAAGCGGCCAAGCACGGCTTCAAATTCGTCGACGCGCCCGTGTCCGGCGGACAGGCCGGCGCCGAAAACGGCGTTCTGACGGTCATGTGCGGCGGCAGCGAAGACGCCTATGCCGGAGCCGAGCCGGTCATCGCCGCCTATGCACGGATGTGCAAGCGGATCGGACCGGCAGGCGCCGGGCAACTGACCAAGATGGTCAACCAGATCTGCATTGCCGGACTGGTCGAGGGCCTCTCGGAAGGGATCCATTTCGCCAAGAAGGCCGGCCTCGACATCCAGACGGTGATCGACACCATCTCCAAGGGCGCCGCCCAGTCGTGGCAAATGGAGAACCGTTACAAGACCATGGATGAGGGCAAGTTCGACTTCGGCTTCGCGGTCGAATGGATGCGCAAGGACCTTTCGATCTGCCTCGCCGAGGCGCGACGCAATGGCGCGAGCCTCCCGGTGACCGCGCTGGTTGATTCCTTCTATGCCGAGGTGGAGACAATGGGCGGCAAGCGCTGGGACACGTCGAGCCTGCTGGCGCGGCTGGAGCGCTGATTCGGAAGCGATGCGGCGCCTGCCGGATTAACCCGCCGTTAACGGGATTCTCGCGCTCTTTAAGGCACCTCTTAAGGATTTGGCGCCAGAAATAGGGCGTGGAAAGCCCGGGCGCCCCGCGGGCAGGATCTGTGTTGTTTAATGAGTAAGCCCGCTGAAAGGCCGGAAATCGTTCAGCTTCCGGCCAAGACGCCCGTCGCTGCACCGGCGAGCAATCGCCGTGCCGCAGCCCAGCGCGTGCGCGAGGCCCGCGACCGGTTAACGTCGACCAGCGGAACCCGCCCGGCGTTCGATCGCGAACTGCTCCGCCAATATGCCCAGACGCGCCTCTCGGCTTCCTACGTCGTCATGCTCCTTGTGGTGGCAACCGGCCTTTTGTTCGGCTTCTGGATGCAACCGATGTCGGCCGCCGCTTGGACCTGCGGCATGCTCTGCGTCCATGCCGCTATCATCCACAGCTGCGCGAGATTTCTGACCGAGGCGCCCTCGCTGACTGCAACCCGGCGATGGCGCACCCGATTTGTTCTGCTCGACCTGCTCTATGGCCTGTGCTGGACGACCATCCTGGTGCATCCCGCCGGACTCGACGTCGTGTCGAATACGCTGATGATGTTCCTGATGCTGCTGGTGATCGCCGTATCGAGCATGCTCGCGGCGAACCTGCCGATCGCGGCGCTGGCGGCCACCGCGCCGGTCACCGCGGCGATCGCCGTCGATTTCGTGTTCACCGGCACCCTCGACAATTACGTGCTGGCACTGCTCGCGCTCGCCGCGGAGGGATACTTCGCGCTGCTCGCCCATCGCCTGCATTCGACCACGCTGGCGACACTGGAGGCGCGCGCCGAAAAGGATGCGCTGATCGGCGAATTGGAGCAGGCCAAGGCGATCTCCGACGAAGCGCGCCATCGCGCGGAATCCGCCAATGTGGCCAAGTCGCGCTTTCTCGCCCAGATGAGCCACGAGCTGCGAACGCCGCTGAACGCCATCCTCGGGTTCTCCGAGGTGATGAAGAGCGAGATCTTCGGCGCCCACATGGTGCCGGTCTACAAGGAATATTCGGCCGATATCCACAATTCGGGCGTGCACCTGCTCAATCTGATCAACGAGATCCTCGACCTGTCGCGGATCGAGGCCGGCCGCTACGAGCTGAACGAAGAGGCAGTGTCGCTGGTGCATGTGGTGGCCGACTGCCATCATCTGCTGAAGCTGCGCGCCTCCAGCCGCGACATCACCATCCACGAGGTGTTCGAACAGGGCATGCCGCGAATCTGGGGCGACGAGCGGGCGACACGCCAGATCGTGCTCAACCTGTTGTCGAACTCCATCAAATTCACGCCGCAGGGCGGGGAAATCTGGCTGAAAGTCGGATGGACCGCATCCGGCGGGCAATATCTCAGCGTCAAGGATACCGGTTCCGGCATCGCCGAGGACGAGATCCCGATCGTGCTGGCCTCGTTCGGCCAGGGTTCGAATTCGATCAAGTCCGCCGAACAGGGCGCGGGCCTCGGCCTGCCGATCGCGAAGAGCCTGATCGACATGCACGGCGGCACCTTCACCCTGAAATCGAAGCTCCGTATCGGCACCGAGGTCATCGTCACCTTCCCGCCGGAACGGGTGATGTCGGCGCTCGCGCCGATGGCCGAAGAGGCGCCCCCGCTGCAACCGGAATACACCACCTCCCCGATCACCGACGAAAGGCGCCGCATCCGCAACAAGCCGATCATGAGCGCCGGTACCGGGCTCTAGGCCCGGTACTTGCGCAAGTCGCCGCCGACGCTTCACTATCCCGCAAATGAGCAAAGACACGCCGTGTATCGCAGTCTGCATGATCGACCCCAGGACCAGCCTCTGCTTCGGTTGCGGGCGCACGCTTCCGGAAATCGCACGCTGGCACCGCATGGACACGGCCGAGCGGCACGCCGTGATGGCGCTGCTGCCGGCGCGGATGGCCGATGCGGGGATGGTACCGCTCGAGAGCGCGAAGGCTTCCAAATCCGGCTGATCGGCCGATCCCGGCGTGATGGAGGTGCGCCGTGAGTCGCATCCTGCTTGTCCTGGCGATGCTGGCGGCGACGGCCGGCGCCGTGGTCGCCTATGGCGACCACGGCCGGATCGCCCGTGCGGGCACCACCGTATCGGAGATGCTGCGCAAGCGGGCCGGCCCGACGGCGCGCGCCGTGCAGGTGGCGCGCGGACAGAGTGGCGAATTCGCCCTCGTCGCCAGGATCAATGGCGTCCGGGCGCCGATGGTGATCGACACCGGCGCGACCTCGGTCGTACTGACCTATGAGACGGCAAAGGCCGCGGGCCTGCCGCTGGAGCTGCTGGACTATGATGTGGACGTCGAAACCGCCGGTGGGCACACCAAGGCGGCGCGGCTGACGCTCGATCGACTGGCGGTCGGCAAGCTCGTTGAACGGTCGGTTTCGGCGCTGGTGGTACCGCGCGGACAGATGAAGACCAACCTGCTCGGCATGAGCTTTCTCGATCGACTGGAAAGCTGGGAAGTGCGTCCCGACCGGCTGATGCTGCACGGCTATCCCTGAAACCCCGATCAGGCCGCAAGCGGCGGCGCCCGCCGATGTTCGACCAACGCCATCGCATCGCGCAACACGTCTGCCCCAGCACCCGGCTTGACGCCCGCTTCCGCGAGATGACGGCGGAACGCCCGCGCGCCCGGCACGGCATGAAACGCGCCGACAAAATGGCGCGTGATCGCATGCAGCCGTGTGCCGCGAGCGAGCTCGCGTTCGATGTAAGGCAGCATCGCTTCGAGCACGTCCCGCATCGACCCGTGACGCGCATCCTCGCCGAACAGCTCGCGATCGACCTCGAGCAGCCGCCACGGCTCCCGATACGCAGCGCGTCCCAGCATCACGCCATCGACACGGCCGAGATGCCCGCTTGCCTCGCCAAGGCTCGCGATACCGCCATTGATGACGACGGGCGTTTCGGGAAAGGCCGCCTTCAGGCGATAGACCCGGTCGTAGTCGAGGGGTGGAATGTCGCGATTCTCCTTCGGCGACAGTCCATCGAGCCAGGCCTTGCGGGCATGCACGATCACCGCATCCGCGCCGGCAGCGACGACGCCGCGCGCGAGCGTGTCAAGCGCGGTTTCCGGATCCTGGTCGTCGATCCCGATCCGGCACTTCACGGTGACAGGAATCCGCACTGCCCGCTTCATGGCGTCGACACTCGCCGCAACCACCGCCGGCTCGGCCATCAGGCAGGCGCCGAAGCGGCCGTCCCTCACCCGATCGGACGGACAGCCGACATTGAGATTAATCTCGTCATAGCCGAAATCCTCGCCGATCCTGGCCGCCATCGCGAGATCGTCCGGATCCGATCCGCCGAGCTGCAGCGCCAAGGGATGTTCGACCGGATCGAAGCCAAGCAGCCGTCCCCGATCGCCGTACCGGACCGCGCCGGTCGTCAGCATCTCCGTATAGAGCCGCGCCCGCCGCGTCAGCAGACGGTGGAACACTCGGCAATGCCGGTCGGTCCAGTCCATCATAGGGGCGACGGAAAACCTATGTACTTGATATAACTGCACTTTTCACGACAATTCAGCTCTTTGGGTCTCGTCCGGTCCAGCGACGTCATACGACGCTTTTTACGGTATTTGACCTTCGGTGCACCCAGGGCGCACACCACGTGGCTATCCCTAGCAGATCAAAGTCGGGTTCGTGCGACACTTCAATCGAACCAGCCGCGGCGCTTGAACCAGAGCAGCGGTAGCGCTCCACTCAGGACGATCGCGAGACCCGCCAGTGGATACCCCCAGGCCCAGTTAAGCTCCGGCATGTTCTTGAAGTTCATGCCCCACACGCCGACAAGAATCGTTGGTGGCACACCCACCACGGATACGATGGTCAAGATCTTGAAGAGGTCATTCTGCTGGATGTTGATAAAGCCGAGCACGGCATCCAGCAGCAGCTGAATCTTGTCGGAAAGGCGAGTCTCGTACTCGCTCAGAGAAGCGACGTCCTTAACCACCGCATCCAACCGCTTTCTGGCGGATGATGCTACCCAATCATTTCCGACGTCACCAGCAAATGTGGCAATCCGCTGGACTCCGAGCAGGACGTCGCGCGCCCGGGCCAGCTTGTCAGCCATAGTCCCGATTTTTTCCAGAGCTTCGCGCATTCTTCGGCTGGACCGAACGGGCTTCTTGGTCGGAACCAGGCCGCCCTTGAATACATGCCGGGAGAGCGTGTCGGTCTCGACGCTCAGAAGTTCAAGGACGTCAGCGCCCCGATCGACCATCGCCTCCAGGAGCGCGGTGAACACGCACATGCCGTTCTGCAGACTGTCGTCGGTCCCGACGCGCTCGGCGACTGCATTGAAGATCGGGAGCACCGAGAACCGGATGGTGACGAGAATCTGGGATGTGATGATGAACCCGACTGGTGTCAGGTAGGCATCTCCGTGCTCGTCCAGGCGCACAATCGGCGAACTCAGGTATAGATTGCCGCGATCGGCAATCAGACGGCTCGAAGCCTCGATCTCGCTGAGAGATTCCTCGCTGGGTATCCTGATGTCGAGGCGTTTCTCGACCGATTGCTTTTCCTGCTCGGAAGGCGCCAGCAGATCGATCCAGATGGCGTCGGATGGGAGCCCATCGTCGGCCTGATCGGATACGCTGGAATGGATGCGGTATGCTTTCAGCAACGGACGCCTCTCCGAGACTCTTCGGATAACGCCGTCGGTAGCCCAAAGTTCATGATCCTATATGCGCCGCTGAGGAACTCATTGGTCCAGGAGCCAGGTACAGATCGCGTGGCTCCGGCGCCAATTCGGGGTTGGCGATCACTAGGCCGTCTGGACTGAGGTGTTCACGCTCCGACGCCTAGAAATCCAGACCGCTCACCAACTCAACATCATTGTACGTGTCTACTCCGATCACCCTGACGACAACGCCCTTCGTTGCAAATACCAAGTCGCCGAACGCCACACTTAAGTTGTCGGCCGTGACATCAACGGACTGATTGTTGCGCCGCGTCACTCTCCAAGTGTGCTCAACAACGCGCTTTGTCGCCTTCGGTGCTTTGGTCACTTTTAATGCTTTCGCCACGCTTTCTATTCTCCTGTCAAGCTGTACTGCCGTATATGGTGTTCTCCAACGAACAGCAACAGCTAGCCCACGAGTCATTCAAGGAGGAACGCGTGCAAAAGGCCTGGAACAGCCGGCAACTCTAGCCCGGATGAAGCGCAGCGAAATCCGGGGCAATGCCATCCGCGCCACCCCCGTCATTGCGAGGAGCGAAGCGACGAAGCAATCCACGACGCCGTGTGCCGCCCCATGGATTGCTTCGCTCCGCTCGCAATGACGGTGGTGAACCCCCGGATTGCGCTGCACTCCATCCGGGCTACGTCATCGCGCCCGCGCCACTAGCCGCCTGGCTCAAAACCCTTTGCCTTAAAGTGCGGGCCGGCCTCCGGCCCCGCGAGGAAATCGATCAAGGCTTTCGACGCGTCCGCGGATGCCGACTCTGCACCAATACCGCCGCTGAACTGGGTCATGCTGCCGAGCTCGCCCGGCAATGGTCCAACCAGTTGCGCCCCTGCATTCGGCACGATCTCCGACGCCTGGGCGATGCCAAGCTCCACCTCTCCCTTCGCCACCAAGTCCGGCGACTGTGCACCTGGCACGAGCGTCGTCTTGGACTTCATCTGCTCGGCGATACCCAATCGTTCAATAGCACGGCCAGCGACGACGCCACTCAGGCCTCCTTTGCCCGGATCCGAATAGGAGATCGATTTGGCCGACAGCAATGTTTGCTTGAACGCTTCTACTGTCGCGATATCCGGCTTCGGCGCGCCGGCACGCACCGCCAAGGCGACCGGAGTACCCGCAACATTGACGATGTTGCCTGGAGCCAGCTTGTTCTGCTTAGCAAGGTCGTCCATCATTGCCCGCGTCAAGATGATAACGTCGGCCCGCTCGCCGTCGAGAATGCGCTTCTTTTGAACCGCGGCGAGGTCATAACTAATTGCCAGCTTGTTGCCCGTCTTCTGCTCGAAGATTGGCGCAAGCTCGGCGAGTGCGCTCGTCAGCGCGACCGAGGTAAACACCTTGACCTCGGCCGCATCCGCCAATGGTACTGATAGCAGCAGCCCCATCAGAGCCGCTGCGGCTTTCATCGACAGCGATCGCGCGTTCATGAATATCTCCCGGCCAGGACGGTGACGCGATTAAAGGTCATAACATGCCACCCGACAAGACGCGCATTTTTCCTTTTGCGGCGGCAGCAGGCACTTCGACATGGAACGTTGCGATCCCAAGGCGTTAAGTCATTCGCCGCGGCCTTTGGGACGTCTGGCCCGTCTTTGATCCGGGCGAAGGCTAATTCGCAAGATATATGCGCGAGCTCTGACCGCGGATTCAGATCGATCCAACTTCCGGGAGATTTCACACGGAGAAGCTCCCAAAAGGACTTCCGATCGGAGTGTCTCATCCTCTTCGGCAGTCCAGGGCTCACCGGGTGATCGGCATAGTAGATCGATCTCAAAACGACGCGTCAGGCGAAGATGAAGTTGTTCGCGTGCAGCTGGCTGACAGCGACGTTGGCAAGCGTCAGGCTGTCGCCGTGATTGAGCTCAATAAGGGTGTCGTGGCCGTCATGGACGGGCTGTATCGCCGCCTGAAGCTGTACGAAATTGCTAATGGTGCTCTGCTGCAAATCGATCTTGTCGGCAGCCAGGTCCGAGAAATTGGTGATCACGGCCTCTCCCATGCCGGGCTTGAAGTGGAAGGTATCGGCACCGGCCCCCCCGGTCATGATCGTGACTTCCTGGGTCGCAGCCTTGGCCCCCTGACCGTCGAGCAGCGCAACCTCATAGGATTGCGACAATACCTGCGAAGGCATGATCTGATCGGATTGCGCAGTGCTGGATGCAAAATGCCACCCGACCGCTTGCTGCCCGTTCGAGCTCACCACGGGATCAAGCCAGAAGCTGCCGAGATAGCCTGCGCCGCCATGATCCGCGGTAACGCTCGCGGATCCGGCATCATCCGCGCTGGCACCCTTGAAGGTAACCTGGCCGTCGACACCGGATGGTGAAACCTGCGCGTCGGCGGACACGACCTTGGGCGCGGTGAGCCCTGTCGCCGCGGATGCTGCCGGAGGATCGAAAACCAGCGTTCCCCCTGCACCGTCCGATTGCGTGGTAAACACCCCCGCCCCAGTGTAATTGATCAGATTGAAAGCTTCGGTGTGCCCGTTGCCGTCGCTGACCGTGAGCACCCCGGAATTCGAGCCTGGCGCGCTCGCGGCATATTGCGCCGAAGATTGCGCGGTAAAGGTCATGTCCGCGAGATCGATTAAATCGTGCGAACTTGCCGAAGCATCGAGGTTCGATATCTGCCCCTTGAACGGCGACGTCTCGGAATGATCGAGGGTCAGCGTACCGGTCGCACCCAGGAAAGTGACGATTGCGCCGAGACCAACCGCCCCTCCAATCTCCAGGATCGCACCATTGGCAATGGTGAATGTGCCGGACCGCTCACATCGGCGGCAATGTCGAAGGTTCCGGATAGCACGTTCACGGTGCCGGTATTCGTCACGCTCAGGCTGCCGCCGCTGGTGATGCCCGATGTTCCGCTGGCGTTGATGGTGCCGGCGTTGATCAACGTATTTGCGCCGCTGGCGAAGATGCTGTTGCCGGCCAAATTCCAGACCGCGCCGGTCTCGTTGTCAAAAGCCGCGTTCGCGGTCAACACGACACCGGTGATGTTGCCATAGTTGTTGATCACAACGGGGTCTGACGACGTGGAGGTTGCGTCGATCGCCGCGGTACCGCCGGTCAGCGTTGCGTAGTTCGTCACGGTGACGTCGCCGCCGTTGTAAGAGAAGGCGCCGATCGCATAGCGCCCGGCGGTGATGACCGCCCCAACTTCCGCGATGATGTTCACGGTGCCGGTGCCATAGTTGAAGCCGCGGATACCGTCGGTGCCGACAGGGGCTGTGATCGACGCGTAATCATCGATCCACACGCTTCCCTGAACGTTGCTGTTCGGGACGTCGGTGTTGTTGGGGTCATAGCCCGCGAGAATGCCGGCGGCGGGATCGCCGCTACCGGTCAATCCCGTGCCCAACTCGATGGTGCCGTAGGCCAGAACTGAAATATGACTTGTCGTGGGAACGACCACCGTGCTGCCTGGCGAGGGCGCGGGCGCCTTGTTGATCGCAGCAATACCCGAGCTACCGTTCCGGGAGTTGATCAGGATGCCTGCGGCCGTCGAAACCATAATACTGCCAGTGCCGCTGTTGTTGGCCGCAATCCCGACATCGTATCCGTTGACGGGATCACCTCCACCGAGCGTGATCGATCCAGCCCCGTCATTCACGGTGATGTCGCCAATGCCGAAATTATAGGCACGGATGCCATCGCCGCCGGCGGCATTGATCGTCGCAAAATTGTTGACGACGACATCGCCATTGAGAGCCGTAAGCGGAAACACCGTGGGAATGGTTGCGCCGCCGAGGTAACCCGCAACGATGCCCCCGGGAGGACTTGACGTGCCTGTTAGCGTGGTTCCCGAATTGATCGTGCCATAGGCGGTCACGGTGATTGAACTGGCGGCCACCGCTGAAATTGCCGCCGCCTCATTGACCGCGTTAATTCCGGAGCTGCCCGAGGTGATGTTGTCGCCGCTGCCGGTAATGACGGATATGTTTCCGGCGTCGGTGCTGAATGCGAGGATCCCATTGTTGGAAGTACCGGTAATCGACGCATTCGGGCCGACGTTGATCGAAACGTTTCCACTCCCGCCGCTCTCCGCATAAGCGGCGATGCCAAATTGCGCGCCGGAAACCGACGTCCCGCCAACTTCGTCGACCGTTACATCGCCATTTCCATAATTGTATGCGTCGATGCCCCATCCCGCCGCCGCGGTAATATTGGCCGAGTTGTTGACGATAACCGTACCGTTCACGTTCGGGTTTGCGGCGCCGCCGCTGGTGCCACCGAGATAGCCGACCTGAATGCCTCCCGGCTGCGAACCGCTTGGATTGACGATGGTTCCCGAACTGATTGAACCGGCCGTCGTGATGGCGATGATGGAATTGGCGCTGCTGGCGATGGCGGTGGCCTGGTTGTTGGCGTCGACGCCGGAACCCCCGGAATGGATGACGCTGGTCGAACCGGTTGCAATGACGATGTCGCCCGGACCGTAGTTGAAACCGCCGATGCCATAGGGCGTCGATCGACCGGTGGACGCAGACGCCACCAGCGCCGTTATGTTCGCGTAGGAGAAGATCTCGATGTCGCCAACGCCGTAATTGTAGCCGCGAACGCCATCTCCCGCGGCGGCGGTAATGGTGCCGCTGTCACTGATGAGAACGTCGCCTGCCACGTTGGCGTTGAAGAGGCCGGCACCGCCTGGATTGAAGCCCGCCAGAATGGCGGCGGGCGAACTTCCGCTATTATCGAGATTTGCACCCGAATTGATCGTGCCATACGCCACCACCGAGACTTTGCTCGCCGCCGACGCCGCGATCGCGGTCGCCTGGTTGCCGACGTTAACGCCGCTGCCCCCCGAATTGATGGTCGTGCCAAAGTCGGTCGAAACCGTGGTGTCGCCGGATCCGTAGTTGAACGCGGCAATGCCGTATTGAGTTCGAACCTCCGGCGGTGTTACCGGCCTGAGTGGCGGTGATGATGGCGCCGCCGCCATCCGATACGGACACGTCGCCGGTCCCATAGTTGAAGGCGTTGATGCCGGACCCGGCGGCGGCGTTGATGTTGGCCTGGTTCTGCACAATGACGTTGCCGAACACGTTCGGGTTCGGTGGACTGGCCGGCGTGCTGGCTCCTCCGACATAGCCCGCCACGATGCCCGACGGCGCGGCTCCGGAGCCGAGCGGAGTCGTGCCCGCATTTATCGTCCCCTGCGCAGACACCGTGATTGAACTGCCGTTCGACAGCGGAACCGACGTACCCTGGTTTTCAGCGAGAATGCCGGCGCTGCCGGCGCGGATGGCGGTGCCGCCCAAGGTGGTGACGTTCGTACTTCCGGCTGTGGCAATCGCCAGGACGCCGTAGGAGGTCGTAGCGGTGATCGTAGCGCCGCCGCCGACCAGGATGTTGAGCAGGCCGAGGCCGTTGGTATGAACGTTGATGCCGATCTGGCTGCCGGTCACGTTACCGAAATCGACGACGTCGGCTGAGCCGGTCTGCGTAGTGGCGACGATGGCGTTACCTGTCGACGAAGTGATCGTGCCCGCGTTGACCAGCATTGCGTTGGCATTGCCAGTGGCGACAAGACTAACGCCGGCACCGGGCGCTGAAACCGTCGAACCCTGATCGATTTCGACGGCCAGCATATCGCCCGCCGTCGCATCCGACGATGAGATGTTCAACCCGGCGCCTGACCCCGCCGAAACCGACGCATTCCCAGCCAACAGATAGAACTGCGAAGTCGATGTCGCCTGACTAACGGTCGTGCTGGAACTGGCCAGCGATACGGCCGAGGTCGGCACCAGCGTGATTTCGCTTCCGGTCAGCATATTGACCTTGACGCCGGTCGCGACCTGGGTGGTCAGGGTCGGGCCGCCCGCCTCGCTTATGGTCAGGGTCGTCCCGCTGATCGTGCCCGAAACCGTGGCTCCGAGAAGATTGATGATGTCGCCGACGGCGAAAGCTGCAATCGCCGCATTGAACGTCGCGGGAGTATCGACCGTCAGCAGACCGTTGCCGGACGCGAACGAGATGGTCTGCCCGGCGGCCACCGACCCGCCGAATTCGAGTTGCGCGCGACTGCCGATCGAAAACGTTCCGCCGCCACTGACGGCACCGCCGATGGTAGCGCTGCTGTTGGTCGCAAGAACTACGGTACCGGTGTTGTTGAACGCCAGGTTGCCCGCCCCCGCCAGCGCCGAGAAGGAGCTGGCGCCCGAGGTATTGATGGTTCCGGAATTATTGATCGCATTGGCACCGGACCCGAACGAATTGGAGCCACGGACATTCCAGATGCTGCTGCCCGTGTTGTTGTTGAAGGTCGCGGTTGCGAGCTGCACGTTGCCCGAGATCGTCCCCGAATTGTTGATGACGATGGCGCCGTTGCCCGCGCCGATCGCGACACTCGAGGCGGTCTGCGCCTGCAGGCTCGCTGTGAGGGTGCCGGTATTGGTGAACGTTGCGACCTGGGTGCTTCCGTTGTTGACCTAAATCACCGGCTTGGCTGCCGAACCGAGCGCAGCGATCGAGCCGGAATTGCTGATCGAGATCACGCCGCTAGCGCTGTTGGGCGCTCCGGTCCCGGTCTGTGCGTAGATGCCAGTCCCGGTCGCGACCGTTATCGTACCCTTGTTAGTGACCGACACGTTGCCGCCACCGGAAGCTGTTGCCACGACGCCATTCGCGACCGCCGTGATCGCCGACGATAACTCGAGCGTGGCAGTCAGATTGCCGACGCCCCAGTTGGAAAGCAGGATCCCCGTCCCGGCCGCAGCATGGATCGCTGCCGTGCTGTCGACGACAACGTTGCCGGCTACGCTGCCGTTGAAGGCTCCGACACCGCCGGGCGTATAGGCAGCGAAAATACCGTCCTGCCCGTTATTGTACCCCGAATTGATGGTTCCTGCGGCCTGGATGGAAATCTGAGACGTGGTCGGAGCGCTGGTCGTCTGATTGTTCGCTGCAATTCCGTTGCCTCCGGAATTGATCACGTCACCGATCGACGTCGTGATCGAGATATTGCCGGCATTGCTCGCACCGGCCTGGATCGCGGCCAGGCCGTAGAGCGAGCCCGCCGATACGTTCGCATTGGCGGCGACGTTGATGGTCACGCTGCCGGTTCCGGTACTGTTGGAATACCCGCCGATACCGTACTGCGCACCGCTGACCGACGTTCCCGTCTCGTCCGTCACGGTCACGCTGCCATTGCCGTAGTTGTAAGCGTCAATGCCCCATCCGGCGGCGGCCGACACATTGGCGAAGTTGTCGATGCTGACCGAGCCGTTGACGTTGGTGTTGCTGACACCCGTATTGCCCGGGTAATAGCCAGCGGAGAGTCCCTGCGGCTGGTTGCCACCGGGTGTCAGGTGGGTGCCGGTGATCACCGTGCCGCGGGCCGTGAGGCTGACGGTCGATCCCGCGGACGCGGCGATCGCACTCGCCAGGTTGATGGCCTGGATGCCGGTTGATCCGGAATTGACGATATCGCCCGCGGCCGTGGTGACCAAAACACGGCCGATGCCATAGCTCGAGGCGCTGATGCCGAACTCGTCGGTTGCCGCGATGGTGGTGTTGGCGAGGTCCTGAACCGTGACGTTGCCGCTGCCGTAATTGTAGGCGCGGATTCCATCGCCGCCGAGAGCCACGATATTGGCGGCGTTGGTGACGGTGACGTTGCCGAACACGGCCGCGTTCGGCGCATTGGTCGTGCCACCTCGATAGCCGGCCAGAATGCCGGCCGGCCTCGAGCTGCTGCCCGTCAGAAGAAAGCCGGAATTGATGACGCCGGCGGTCGTGACAGAGATGTTGCTGGTGGTGATACCGCCCTGCTGGGGGATCGACGTCGCCTGGTTGTAGGCGTCGATGCCTGCGCTCCCCGCGAGGATGAAGTCATTGGCGCCCGTCGTGACCGATATGCTTCCGGTGGAATTCGATACGGCCTCGATGCCATAGCGGTTGATGCCATCGACGATGAACGGGCTTTGCGCCGTCCCCGGACTGACCGTCACCGAGACGTTGCCGGTGCCATCCGTGAGTGCGCGGATGCCGTCATATCCGCCGGTGATATTGCCGACCTGGTTGACGGTAACGCTGTTGCCGTTCGCGGCATTGAGGTTGTCGGCCTCGATACCGCTGGAGCCGGCTGCGAGGCTGGTCACGTTGGCCGAACCATCGATCAGGATGCTGCCGACGCCGGTCGCGCTCTGTTGGGCCAGAATACCCTGCCCGGCGGCACCGACGACCGGCCCGGACGTCGCGATCGCGATGTTGCCGACACCGTTCTGAACGACGTCGATACCGATGGCGGCTCCGTTGATCGTTCCGAGCAGTCCCAGCGACAGATTGGAGGGGCTGGCCTGGGTGCCTCCCGACGCCGAGAGATCGATGGCGTCACCGCTGGTTGTCCTGACGTTGCCGCTGCCGGTGATGCTCACCGGCCCGACCGCACTCGAAACCGCGGTGATCGTTCCGGTGAAACCGGGCGAGTTTCCGAGGATCAGGTTGCCGCCGGTCCCGGCAAAACCGACGTTGAGCGATGGGCTTCCGCCGACAGACAGGGTCCCGCCATTGTCGATCTCGACCGCCCCCGCCGTCATCAGCAATGACGCTGCGATGGTCAACGTACCCTGGTCGAGCAGTGTAGCGAAGGGATCATCGAGGGTGAGCGAATTGGCGGATATAGTCGATCCGGCCGTGATCGTGACAATGTAGGGCGCCGTGCCGACCGGATTGACGGAAACGTTCGCCGTATTCGCGGGGACGGCCCCTGAACTCCAGTTCGCGGCCACATTCCAGTTTCCACCGTTCGGGTTGGCCCATCCGTTCGGTATGACAGTAAGCGTATAGATCACGGCACTGGACGTGGCGGTATTGCCGGCGGCATCCGTAACCCTCGCCGTCAGCGAGTTGCTGCCATTGGACAGCGTGACGCCAGTGGCGGTCCAGCTACCGTTCGCCTGCACCACCGCCGAGCCGACCGCCGTGGTGCCATCGAGGATGGTGACGGTGGCGCCGGCATCCGCCACGTCCACCGTGCCGCTGATGGTCTGGCTGGCCTGGTTGGTCGGCCCCCCGGCGCTGGTGATCGCCACCACCGGTGCTGACGTATCCAGCGTAAAACTCAGCGAGGCCGAGCCGGTATTGCCAAAGGTGTCGGTCTGGCTCGCCACGATGGTGTGCGGGCCGTCGGCCAGCCCGGTCGGGGTGAATGACCAGACGCCATTGGCGTTGGCTGTCACCGTGGTGGCAATCGGATTGCCATCGATGGTGAAGCTCACCACGGTGTTGGCAAGCCCTGTCCCGCTCACCGCATCGTTCGAGGTGATGTGGTCGCTGGCGGAACTGCCGGTGTCGATGCTCAGCGCCTCGGTCACCGTCGGACCGGTGGTGCTGAGGTTGAAGACCACTGCCGTACTGCTGCCGGTATTGCCGGCGGCATCGGTCTCCCGCGCCACGATGCTGTGGCTGCCGTTGCCCGACAGCGTGACGCCGGCGCTCCAGGTGCCGTTGCTGCCGACCGTGGCGGTGCCAAGCGCGGTCGCGCTGCCATTGTCGAACAGCGTCACAACGCTGCCGGCCTCGCCGGTGCCGGCAAGGGTGTGCGCCGCCTGGTTAGTCGCCCCGCCGGGGCTGGTGATCGCCACCGCCGGTGCCGTGGTATCCAGGGTAAAGCTCAGCGAGGCCGAGCCGGTATTGCCAAAGGTGTCGGTCTGGCTCGCCACGATGGTGTGCGGGCCATCGGCCAGCCCGGTCGGGGTGAATGACCAGGCGCCATTGGCGTTGGCCGTCACCGTGGTGGCGATGGCGGTACCGTCGATGGTGAAGTCACCACCGTGTTGGCAAGCCCCGTCCCGCTCACCGCATCGTTCGAGGTGATGTGATCGCTGGCGGAACTGCCGGTGTCGATGGCTGAGCGCCTCCGTCACCGTCGGGCCGGTGGTGCTCAGCGTATAGATCACCGCATTGGACGTGCCGGTATTGCCGGCGGCGTCAGTGACTCGCGCCGTCAGCGAGTTGCTGCCACTGGACAGCGTGACGCCGGTGGCGGTCCAGGTACCGTTGGCCTGGACGATGGCACAGCCGACCGCCGTGGTGCCGTCGAGGATGGTGACGGTGGCGCCGGCATCCGCCACGTCCACCGTGCCGCTGATGGTCTGGCTGGCCTGGTTGGTCGCCCCGCCGGCGCTGGTGATCGCCACCACCGGTGCTGTCGTATCCAGCGTAAAGCTCAGCGAGGCCGAGCCGGTATTGCCAAAGGTGTCGGTCTGGCTCGCCACGATGGTATGCGGGCCGTCGGCCAGCCCGGTCGGGGTAAATGACCAGGCGCCATTGGCGTTAGCCGTCACCGTGGTGGCGATGGCGGTGCCATCGATGGTGAAGCTCACCACCGTGTTGGCAAGCCCGGTCCCGCTGACCGCATCGTTGGAGGTGATGTGGTCGCTGGCGGAACTGCCGGTGTCGATGCGAGCGCCTCCGTCACCGTCGGGCCGGTGGTGCTCAGCGTATAGATCACCGCATTGGACGTGCCGATATTGCCGGCGGCGTCAGTGACTCGCGCCGTCAGCGAGTTGCTGCCATTGGACAGCGTGACGCCGGTGGCGGTCCAGGTACCGTTGGCCTGCACCACCGCCGAGCCCACCGCCGTGATGCCGTCGAGGATGGTGACGGTAGCGCCGGCATCGGCCACATCCACCGTGCCGCTGATGGTCTGGCTCGCCTGGTTGGTCGCGCCATCCGGCGCTGGTGATCGCCACCGCCGGGGCTGACGTATCGAGGGTAAAACTCAGCGAAGCCGAGCCGGTGTTGCCAAAGGTGTCGGTCTGGCTCGCCACGATGGTGTGCGGGCCGTCGGCCAGACCCGGTCGGGGTAAATGACCAGGCGCCATTGGCGTTGGCTGTCACCGTGGTGGCAATGCGGATTGCCATCGATCGTGAAGCTCACCACGGTGTTGGCAAGCCCGGTGCCGCTCACCGCATCGTTGGAGGTGATGTGGTCGCTGGCGGAACTGCCGGTGTCGATGCTCAGCGCCTCCGTCACCGTCGGACCGGTGGTGCTGAGGTTGAAGACCACTGCCGTACTGCTGCCGGTGTTGCCGGCGGCGTCGGTCTCCCGCGCCACGATGCTGTGGCTGCCGTTGCCCGACAGCGTGACGCCAGCGCTCCAGGTGCCGTTGGTGCCGACCGTGGCGGTGCCAAGCGCCGTCGCGCTACCATTGTCGAACAGCGTCACAATGCTGCCGGCCTCGCCGGTACCGGCAAGGGTGTGCGCCGCCTGGTTGGTCGCCCCGCCGGCGCTGGTGATCGCCACCACTGGTGCCGTGGTATCGAGGGTGAAGCTCAGCGAGGCCGAGCCGGTATTGCCAAAGGTATCGGTCTGGCTCGCCACGATGGTGTGCGGGCCATCCGCCAGACCGGTCGGGGTGAATGACCAGACGCCATTGGCGTTGGCCGTCACCGTGGTGGCGATGGCCGTGCCATCGATGGTGAAGCTCACCACGGTGTTGGCAAGCCCTGTCCCGCTGACCGCATCGTTCGAGGTGACGTGGTCGCTGGCGGAACTGCCGGTGTCGATGCTGAGCGCCTCCGTCACGCTCGGGCCGGTGGTGCTCAGCGTATAGATCACCGCACTGGACGTGCCGATATTGCCGGCGGCGTCAGTGACTCGCGCCGTCAGCGAGTTGCTGCCATTGGACAGCGTAACGCCGGTGGCGGTCCAGGTACCGTTCGCCTGCACCACCGCCGAGCCGACCGCCGTGATGCCGTCGAGGATGGTGACGGTAGCGCCAGCATCGGCCACATCCACCGTGCCGCTGATGGTCTGGCTCGCCTGATTGGTCGCCCCGCCGGGGCTGGTGATCGCCACCGCCGGGGCTGACGTATCGAGGGTAAAGCTCAGCGAGGCCGAGCCGGTGTTGCCAAAGGTGTCGGTCTGGCTTGCTACGATGGTGTGCGGGCCGTCCGCGAGCCCAGTCGGGGTAAATGACCAGGCGCCATTGGCGTTGGCCGTCACCGCGGAGGCGATGGCGGAACCATCGATGGTGAAGCTCACCACGGTGTTGGCAAGCCCGGTCCCGCTCACCGCATCGTTGGAGGTGATGTGGTCACTGGCGGAACTGCCGGTGTCGATGCTCAGAGCCTCGGTCACCGTCGGGCCGGTGGTGCTGAGGTTGAAGACCACTGCCGTACTGCTGCCGGTATTGCCGGCGGCATCGGTCTCCCGCGCCACGATGCTGTGGCTGCCGTTGCCCGACAGCGTGACGCCAGCGCTCCAGGTGCCGTTGCTGCCGACGGTTGCCGTGCCAAGCGCCGTCGCGCTGCCATTGTCGAACAGCGTCACAACGCTGCCGGCCTCGCCGGTGCCGCTAAGGGTGTGCGCCGCCTGGTTGGTCGCCCCGCCGGCGCTGGTGATCGCCACCACTGGTGCCGTGGTATCGAGGGTGAAGCTCAGCGAGGCCGAGCCGGCATTGCCAAACGTATCGGTCTGGCTCGCCACGATGGTGTGCGGGCCATCGGCCAGACCGGTCGGAGTAAACGACCAGGCGCCATTGGCGTTGGCCGTCACCGTGGTGGCAATAGCGGTTCCATCGATGGTGAAGCTCACCACGGTGTTGGCAAGCCCGGTACCGCTGACCGCATCGTTGGAGGTGATGTGGTCGCTGGCGGAGCTGCCGGTGTCGATGCTCAGCGCCTCGGTCACCGTCGGACCGGTGGTGCTGAGGTTGAAGACCACTGCCGTACTGCTGCCGGTATTGCCGGCGGCATCGGTCTCCCGCGCCACGATGCTGTGGCTGCCGTTGCCCGACAGCGTGACGCCGGCGCTCCAGGTGCCGTTGCTGCCGACCGTGGCGGTGCCAAGCGCGGTCGCGCTGCCATTGTCGAACAGCGTCACAACGCTGCCGGCCTCGCCGGTGCCGGCAAGGGTGTGCGCCGCCTGGTTGGTCGGGCCCCCGGCGCTGGTGATCGCCACCACTGGTGCCGTGGTATCCAGGGTAAAACTCAGCGAGGCCGAGCCGGTATTGCCAAAGGTGTCGGTCTGGCTCGCCACGATGGTGTGCGGGCCATCGGCCAGCCCGGTCGGGGTGAATGACCAGGCGCCGGTGGCGTTAGCCGTCACCGTGGTGGCGATGGCGGTACCGTCGATGGTGAAGCTCACCACCGCGTTGGCAAGCCCGGTCCCGTTTACCGCATCGTTCGAGGTGATGTGATCGCTGGCGGAACTGCCAGTGTCGATGGCGAGCGCCTCGGTCACGCTCGGACCGGTGGTGCTGAGCGTATAGATCACCGCATTGGACGTGCCGGTGTTGCCGGCGGCGTCCGTGACTCGCGCCGTCAGCGAGTTGCTGCCATTGGACAGCGTGACGCCGGTGGCGGTCCAGGTGCCGTTGGCCTGCACCACCGCCGAGCCGACCGCCGTGGTGCCGTCGAGAATGGTGACGGTGGCGCCGGCATCGGCCACATCCACCGTGCCGCTGATGGTCTGGCTCGCCTGATTGGTCGCCCCGCCGGGGCTGGTGATCGCCACCACCGGGGCTGACGTATCCAGCGTAAAACTCAGCGAAGCCGAGCCGGTATTGCCAAAGGTGTCGGTCTGGCTCGCCACGATGGTATGCGGGCCGTCCGCGAGCCCGGTCGGGGTAAATGACCAGGCGCCATTGGCGTTGGCCGTCACCGTGGTGGCGATGGCCGTGCCATCGATGGTGAAGCTCACCACGGTGTTGGCAAGCCCGGTGCCGCTGACCGCATCGTTGGAGGTGATGTGGTCGCTGGCGGAACTGCCGGTGTCGATGCTGAGCGCCTCCGTCACGCTCGGGCCGGTGGTGCTCAGCGTATAGATCACCGCACTGGACGTGCCGATATTGCCGGCGGCGTCAGTGACTCGCGCCGTCAGCGAGTTGCTGCCATTGGACAGCGTAACGCCGGTGGCGGTCCAGGTACCGTTCGCCTGCACCACCGCCGAGCCGACCGCCGTGATGCCGTCGAGGATGGTGACGGTAGCGCCAGCATCGGCCACATCCACCGTGCCGCTGATGGTCTGGCTCGCCTGGTTGGTCGCCCCGCCGGGGCTGGTGATCGCCACCGCCGGGGCTGACGTATCGAGGGTAAAGCTCAGCGAGGCCGAGCCGGTGTTGCCAAAGGTGTCGGTCTGGCTCGCCACAATGGTATGCGGGCCGTCCGCGAGCCCAGTCGGGGTAAATGACCAGACGCCATTGGCGTTGGCCGTCACCGTGGTGGCGATGGCGGTACCGTCGATGGTGAAGCTCACCACGGTGTTGGCAAGCCCTGTCCCGCTCACCGCATCGTTCGAGGTGATGTGGTCGCTGGCGGAACTGCCGGTGTCGATGCTCAGCGCCTCCGTCACCGTCGGACCGGTGGTGCTGAGCGTATAGATCACCGCATTGGACGTGCCGGTGTTGCCGGCGGCATCCGTTGCACGCGCGGTGATCGCATTGCCGCCGCCAGTCAGCGTGACTGCGCTGCTCCAGGTGCCATTGCCCAGCACCACGGCCGAGCCGACGACATTGCCATTGTCCAGGATCGTTACCTTCGAGCCGGCCTCGCCCGTGCCGCTGACAATCAAGTTCGGCTGTTCGGTCTGCCCGCCCGGAGCGTTTATGGCCACGGCCGGTGGAACAGTGTCCACCGAGAAAGACTGCGCTACGGTAGTCTCCGCATTGCCGGTCGCATCCAACACGGTGGCATGGATGCTGTAGTTACCATCAGCCAATCCCTGCGCTTGCGCTGCTGTCACGCCAACCGACCACGACCCGCCCACGACCGTTGTGGTGTAAGTCAATCTGACCGCATTTGAGCTATCAACGACCGTGACGGTCACAGTTTGACCGTCGACAGGCGCCGCACCGGCCGCTGCGGTGCCGCTGATGATGAATCCCGAGGAGACTTCGCTCTGGTTAATGAAATCGCCGCCAGATGCACCCGGGCTCGTTATGGCAACCGTCGTAGCTGGTGTCTGACTTACCGGGATTTGCAGCAAGCCCACTGACTGGACTGGAATGACACTTGGCGTCGGATTGACACTGACCGACGATGTTCCTACGACGCCAGTGAAGGCTTCGACAGCAGTGTCCCCATGCTGACCGCTGTTGGACACAGTCGTGATGAGTTGGTCATTGATCAGTTCGTTGGGCGGCGTGCTGCTACCTGAAGCGAATTTGGTAGTTGACTGCGGATTGGCGTCCCCTCGCCTCCCGTCCGAAGGCGGCGGCGTGTTCGGCGCAATGGCCTTGTAGGTGTCATACGTGCTGATCACCTGTTGGAAGGTGGCAAATTCCTGCCCGACCTGTGCAACTGTCTTGTTGATCTCCTGAGCAACGACCTGTTGGTTCGGCCCAGGTGTCAGCGACAGCGAAGGTCCATCGCTCGTAACTGTTCCAATAAGATCACCGGCGGTGCAGGCGGCCCCCGGGATGCCGGTGGGAAGTATGCATCTGAAGATTTGAACCGCGTGGGTCTGGCCATCGTGCTGGTCGACGACCGAAATATCAACCTTCCCGTCGGTGGAAGAAATATCGAGAATGACCGCGGTACCCCGGATGCCCAGGACGGCCACCGGCGATCCGATCTTCATGTCGCCAGTTTTCGCAACCTGGCCGGCCACAAAGCTGACAGCTCCCTGCATCAGGGTGAAGAGTGACGTGTTGGATGTGCTGGTCGCATCAAACGTGAGGTCGTTCAGCATCAACCGAGCATTGCCGGCCAGGTTGAAGGTCGTTCCATCGATCATCACGAGGCCGATCGTGGAGGCGCTGCCGGTCTGCACCACGTCGTTCTGGTAAACCGCGTCGCCGTTATTGAGTTCGACCGTGACACCATTGCGAACGATGCTGGCGCTGCCCGTCAGTTTCGCGACATGGCCGACCACCTTGCCTGCGGCGCCGGTCCCTGCCTGGGCGTACTCAACATGCCCGGTCAGCGCGTCGATGATGCTCGGATCGACGACCGCGCCATCGGACGAAACAAGCGCCGGCCGATGCTGGCCGCGGAAGTAATCATGAACGATCGTCCGGTGGTCATGATCGGAGATGACGAGATCGCTGCCCGCTCTTTCGTAATGGCCGGAGAACAGCAGATGCGCGTCCGACAAAACGATCTTGTCGTGACCGCCGCCGAAGACCGAAGCACCCTCGCCGCGGTCAAAATCGAACAACGCGCCGGAAACACCCTGATGGAAATTTCCCGGGAAGTTCATGGGCGCGCCCCCACGGACGCCGTCGCCCACAACTTCGCAAGGCTTCGATGAAGAGCTGACCGACCAGGCGCAAGCGCCAACCGAAGCTGGACAAGATTCAGGGCCGCCGCAGAGAGATGTTCCAGAACGTGCGTATTGGTAAGGCTAAAGGCGCGCCTGCATCGCAGGACGCGCAGCACCCCAAACGAAAACATCGGCTCTGCCCAAAAACAAAAAAATAATAAAAAGCAAATAAAACAGACCATGGCTGAAAACGCTTGTAAAGTGGGTCTTTCGGTCGAAGCGTCCTCAAATGTGGGCTTGAGCCGGCGCGTCAACTTATTACGATATAACGTTAAAGAGAGGACCGGATTGCGAGCCGGCCGACGCGCGACGCAGCGCACAAGTGCGCTGGTTCATTGGCTTCGCCATTGAACCGCGGCCTTAAAACGAGCTCAGCCGCATGCGAAGGGCTTGACACAGTGCAGCAATCCATACCCCAAACTGCGCATCCATAGATTGCAATTCATCGTCGCCTTAAATCAAAGGTCTGCCTTCAGGTGAATGAGGGGTGTGCGACGCCGCGTGGTAACCTAAGCATGGCGTTTTACGAAATGCGGGGACAGGCGATGCGCTCGCGCGTCTCGGGCCTCATGGCGATGAAAATCGAAAGCGACGAAAGAGGCAGACGGCCCGCGCCTGATTCGCGCCGGTCGCGCGGTATGCGACACGTCGCGCTCGGCCAAAGGCCAACACGACACGACGTCTGGACCGCCTCCCCAAAACCGGAATCGATTCTGACAAGTCGTCAGATGTGAAACGTCGAGGTGAATATTTGCCATCGGCCATTGGCGTAGATCAGATTGTACGATTGGTACCATGAACGAAGGGTGCTGCCGTCTGGACGGATCTGATGCCACTCCAATGTGGCAAGAACGCTCTTTGACCCAATCGTCTGGAGCGTGAGATCGCTGAAACGCGCGTTTTGTCCCCCCTCATCATAGTACTTCTGCGCGACGGCCTGAAAAAACGTTTCCAGCTCCTGACGGGTCTGGAAGACATGAACTGACCCGTCACCGCGCATCGTGATACTGGGCGCGTGATAGCATCTTGCGATCGCAACGCCATCGACCGCGGCGAACGCTCTGGTGTACTCATTCAGGAGTGCGTCAATCTCAGACATCAGGGTCTGATCGGACATGGAAGCCCCCAAACAAAGGCAGACTTGCAATAATTGAACGTTCGAAAATAGTGGTCGCCAGCGTATCGACCGCTTCTGCTGTTTGCAATGTCAGCTTTTGGCCATCGTGACTTATCGCGCTGCTTCGTCGCTTCCCTCCTCGCAAATGACGGGAGTGGCGCGGATGACGGTGGCGCGGGCGCGATCACGTAGCCCGGATGAAGCGCAGCGCAATCCGGGGACCTTCGATGCCGGTGTACGGCGTACTACGCGTTGGTCGAGCGTGCAAAGGCGCAGAATGATGAGACCGTCTTTCGTCACGGGAGCTTCAGGCGGGGTCGAGCGTCTCGACGGGAGACTGGCACTCGACTTTGCGCTCAACGCCTGCGGCCGAAATCGACGGCGACGGCGATGGTCATCTCCCTCGGCGGGGGGTCGAATGGAACGCTCGCCCGGATGGTCTTCAGCGCGCCCGCATCGAGGGCGGACTGACCGCTGCTCGATACGATCCTCAGGCTCTCCGGGCGAATCCGGCCGTCGTGAAGCACCGTGAAGGAGACGGTCGTGGTGCCATGAAGACCGGCGCTCCTTCCTTCGTCGGGATAGATCAGATGAGCCTGGACTCGCTTTGACAACGCCTTGGCAAAGTCCCTCAGCCTGTCGGTGTCGAAATCCTGGTTCGCCTTGATGGTTTCGGCATCCTGTTTCTCGTCCACGCCCTTCCGGTCGTTCTGGGTCCCGGCCTGCGTCTCCGGCGATTGCTGCGGCACGGGCGGCGGTGACGTGGGCGCCGGCGGCGTCGGCTGCACCGGCTCCGGTGCGGGCTGCTCGGCGCTCTCGACGACCTCGGTCGGCTTGTCATCGGAGGGCTGTGCCTCGGGCTGTGGCGGGGGCGGCGGAGGCGTTTCTGCGGGCTTCGACTGCTCGACTTCCTGCTGCTTCTCGCTCCCCTTCACCGTCCCGAGTACTTTCTGTTCGGTCTGGGTGTCCGAGGCAACGCCTTGCAGATCGACCACCAGCACCTCGGAATCGTCGGTCGATGCCGCGAGGTCATAGACGACAAAGGGCAACCCCAGCAGCGAATGCAGGACAACCGATACTGCCAGGCCGTGATAGATGGTGAACTTCAGCATTGCTCCGGATCAGCCCCGCGGCGGCGTCATTCAGTCGAGGGCTCTATCTTGAAATGGTTTGGGTTTGAACGGCAACCTTGTTGAAGTTCAGCCGCTTGAGCATGTCGGCGACATCGACGAACCCCTGAAACGGAAGATTGCGGTCGGCGCGGATCAGGAACGCGGTATCCGGCGGCAGCGCCCGCAGCTGGGTCTCGAAATCCTCCTTCGACACCAGCGTGCCATCGAGATGGATATCGCCATTGGCCGTGAGTTCGATGGTCTTGTCCTGGTGCTTATCGACCTGTGACCGCGAAGCCTGCGGTAACGCGACCGGAATCCGGCCGGTCGCGATGAAATTCGCGGTGGTCAGCACCATGGTCAGGAGAACGAGCATGATGTCGACGAACGGGATGACGTTGAGTGTGGCGATCGGCTCCTCATCCATGGGCGATCTCCCATCGAAGCATCAACACCTTGGCCTTGCGCAGCAGCGCGTTGTAGATCACCACCGATACCAGCGCGACCAACAAGCCCATCGCCGTGGCTTTCAGCGCGAGCGCCAGACCGAGCATGATCTTGGTCACGTCAGCCGCAGCGTCGAGGCTCATGTTGTAGAAGGTCAGCATGATGCCGAGCACGGTGCCGAGCAGGCCGATATAGGGAGCATTGGAGGCGACGGAAGCGACCACGAGCAATCGCTTGGTCAATTCCAGCTCGAGTGCCTTGATATTGGTAAAACCCGCGGGATCGATGCTCCGGTAGAAGAACATCCGTTCGAGGCCAACAGCGACGACGACGACGCTCAACAGGACGAGAAGTCCGATGACGCCGAAGTCGACCGCGGCCGAGAGCCACTCGAGTTACATTGCAGATCTCTTTCCGTCTTTCGAGGTTCTTCCGCCAAGGTATCAGTCACTGGCCCTTGAATTGACACCTGTCCCGAAAGCGAAAATCCTTCAAACCGGCTCGAGGTTCAGAACGTGGCGCCGATTTGCACCAACCCTTTGGTTTCCCGGTTGTAGGTCTGGGCGCCAGCCGTCGAGCCATAGGTTTGGGCGACCATCGCCTTGAGCAGCGTGACCCGGCCCGGCAGGTATTCGTAAGTCGCGTAGTAGGCGAGACCGACATCGTTGATCTCAGTGAAGGGCTTCTGCGTCGTCGTATAGGTGGGATTCTCGATCCAGCCGCCAGCCACGTCGGTGAACACGCCGATCGAATGGCGATAGTTCCTGATATCCGGCAGCGCAAATTTCAGTTCGGGCGTCACCACAACGCCGCTGTCCGCGGCAAGCCCCTCGTCGAACGACCGTACGCCGTAAAAGCCGGTCAGGCTGAGCTGCTCGCTGGAGTCGAGATTGCCCATCAGCGATTTCTGCGCCCGGATGTTGGTGGAGAACGAGAGTTTTTCGCTCAGCGCCAGCGTCGCCAGGAAAGTCAGGTTGAACCGGCCGTATTCGCCGACGGTGTCGACGCCCGCGATATTGATGGCCCGCTGGGCCGGATCCGGAAAATCGACATTGCCGCCGGTATACGAGACGGCCGTGCTCGTCGCCACCGGCAGGCCAAAGAACGTGCCGGCGGTGTCACGCGCGATGCCGATGGTTCCGAGATCAATCGTCCGGTTTGCCGTGGAGATGCCGAGGATATTGTCGTTGAGCGTCTTGTGGGTGTAGCCGCCCGTAATGTAGATGCTGTCCTCGCGTGTGCGTTTCAGCGCATAGGTCAGCATCGCGCTCTCACCGTCGGCCGTTCCGGTCGCGCCAAGGGCGGTGTAGACGCCTCCCAGCACGTAGGTAGTTCGGAACGCCGCTATTTCAGCGCGCAGGCTGTCAAAGCCGATCGGCAGCGAATAGGCGATCCGTCCGTTCAACAGTTCGCTGTTCTTCGAGACAATTCCGAACAGCGACAGCCGATCCCCGATCTCGAGCGGCGAATTCAGGTTGATGCCGCCGCTGAGCCGATCCCGACCGGTGTAAGGTGAACCGAAATTGTCGGCCAGCAGATAGCCGTCGAACAGGCGCCCTTCCGGCACATCGAACACGAAGTCCGATGTCTCGGGCTGTCGCCCCGAACCGATCGCGACGCGGGGAACGCCGGCACCCGGCAAATCAGAAATCAGCAGCATGGCCCGATCGAGGCCGTCCTTGTGGATGAACTCGGACCCGGCCAGCGCGTGATCGATATAGGCCTGCAGATAGGGACTGCGCACCCGGGAATGATTGGTGATGGTGATCGCGCCATACTTGCCGGCAACCACCTTGATCCGCAGCACGCCGCCACGCGCGTTCTGGGCAGGAACATACGCCTTGGCTACCAGGTAGCCTCGCTCACGATAGAGCGCAGTGATCTTGTCCGCCGCCTCATAGATCTGAGCGAGATTGAGGGTACGATTTTCATAAGGCGTGATGATCGCCTGAATTTCGCCCTCCCCTACAAGCCTTGGACCTTCGACCTTGAAGCTGCGGACGAACATCGTCGACTTGTCCTTCAGCGTGAACTGCGGCTCGACCAGCCGTGGCAGGATCGGCGTCGCCGTGGTTGGCACCGGCGCAGCCCGCCGTGCCTGATCCGCCTCGCGGACGGCGTCGCCGATGTTATATTGCGGAACCGGCGGCGTTTGCGCCAAAGCCGGAAATGCCGTCGCGAGCAAGGTGCCGATGGCGGCGCCGGAGGACAACAATGTGCTGAGCTTCATATGCAATACCCTTTTGAAGCAGGCTCGTCAGTGATGTGTCTGAGCCGGCGCGTCGGTCTTCGGAGCGTTGTTCCGAAGGTCGAAGCGCTGGCCATCGACGTCGATGGCGCGGATGGTGGCGCCGAAATTGCCACCGCGATGGCCGTTGCCCTGGTGGTGGGAACCCGTCGTGGCGAGCCGGCGATGATGGTGCCGCTCCTCCTCCCTGATGTTGCTCTCGATATTCTGGAGATTGTCCTCGACGGCGGGAGGCGCAACCGCGTCCACCGCCTTCGTTCCCGCGGTGGCGAGCGTGGAAGTTGGCGGGGTCAGCGCCGAAGTCTGTGCATCGGTGGTCGCGATCACATTGGCGGTCGATGACGCCCGTTGCGCCAGCGCGGCCTGCGCTTCAGCTGCGACCGCGCGATCCGCCAGAACCTGGTTGATGGTGCCATTGGCGTAGAATTTGATGTCAGCGAGTTGCTGGCCAGTCAACCCGCCGCCGCCAATGATCGGATCGAGATAGCCGGTGCTGCCCATCCCAAACCCCGGATTGACGGCAGAATTGAAGTAGCTGTTGGTGATGGTGTTGCCGTAGCCGAACGAGATGCCAACGAACCCGCCGGTCGAAGTACCCGGCCCGGCCACGGCGCCCGTTGCGTATGAATCCGCGATCGATCCAATGTTTGTGCCGGCGAAGCTGCCCACTCCACCATTGGGATTGGCGACGCCTGTTCCGGTCACGCTACCCGTCGCATACGAACCGGTGATTGTGCTGCCGCCGCCATTTATGCCGGCAAGGCCGCCCACGCTCCACCCCGAGCCTCTCACATTCCCTGTCGCGTAGGAATTGCTGATGCTGCCGCCGACGGCACCGATCGCGCCTATCAGGCCGCCGACACTTGTCTTTCCTGATACCGCGCCAGTGGCATGCGAGTTCGAGATTTCGATCGCGTCGCCGAAGCCTACCAGACCGCCCACACCTGTCCCGTTGACGGAGCCCTTCACATCACCCGACGCATAGGAATTATCGATCCTGGCAGCGCCGGCCATTTCCCCGATCAACCCGCCAGCACCGTTGCCAAAGGTGCCGGTAAACGTAACGGCACCGCTCGCATGAGAGTTCAAAATCGACACCGTATCGGAGTAAAGCAGTTGATCGCCACCCACGTAGCCGATCAGGCCGCCAATACCTGCTCTTGAGCTTGGAAGAGATGCTGTTCGATAACTGGTGACGTTGCCGCTCGCGTAGCTGTTGTCGACGGTGAAAGGATAATAATCGATCGTTCCGACGAGGCCGCCCAACGTCCAGCCGCCTCGCACTTCACCCGTCGCAAAGGAGTTCCTCAGATAATCGCCATCCAGGCTTCCAACGAGACCACCGAGCGTGCTTGTCGAGGAAGAAAGATTCGGGGCGGTGCCGGTAATTACTCCCGTGACCGCCCCGGTCGCATAGGAGTCGGAGATATTCGTCGTGAGTCCCAGCCCCAGCAGTCCCCCGCTGGTGCCCGTTGACGAAATTTGCCCCGTCGCATCGGTGCGGAGGATGTTGGCGTATTGTGCGCGTCCAATCAGGCCGCCGCTTGCGCTTCCGGATACGGCCACCGTCGAGAAGCTATCGGAGATGGTGTTGACCGGCAGCGGATTGAAATTGGGAATCACACCGTTCAGGCCGATCAGGCCGCCTGCCCCGCCCGAGCCGGCGGACACCAGGCTGCTGCTGTCGCCGGTGCTGTACGTCCCCCTGACATCCCCCAAGTTCTGCCCGATCAGGCCGCCGGCGAATTGATCAGTGGTGCTGACTTTCACATTCACGACGCCGAGATCCCGCACCAAACTGCCTTGAGCCGTTTGACCGATCAATCCGGCATCAGGCAGTGTCGTGGAAATGTCGAGATTGCTGACCTTGTGCCCGAGACCAGCTAGTGCACCGTTCAGACTCGCAACGACCGACGCGCTTCCCGCATTTGACGTGCTCCAGGAAGCCGCATCGAGGTCCTGCACCAGCGCATAGTGCACATTGCTGCCGGTGATCCCGGCGAGATCGGCCATGCTGTGAATCAGGTCATAAGACTGGCCATTGATGACCAGGCCGTTGATATTGGCCGCATTGTCGAAGGTGATGCTGCCATAGACACCACCGCTGGTGTCCTGTTTGGCTACCGGCTGACCATTGGCGGCAAGCACGGTGCCGCTGTAGCTGGCCGGGGTGCGGATATTGTAGTCGCCACCGTAGTTCAGCACGAGGCCGGCGCTCGCACCATGGATGGTGATGGGGGCGTTGACGTTGATGTTGTTGGCCGCATTCAGCGTCAGGCCGGTGTTGGCCGACCAACCGACCGCCGCGTTGACGTTGATATCGCCCTTCCCGTTGCCCGACGCGGCCGTGGTGATGACAACGTTGTTGCTGTCAAGGCTGTTGGAGAGCGTGGTCGCGCCGATGCCGCTCGCGGTCTGCGCACCGCTGCCGGCGATGATGTTGAAGTCGGTCGGGTCGATCAGCCAGGTGCCGCTGGTGCCGCTCGCAGCCTTGGTGGTGACGACGGTATTGTCAGCGACCTGTACCTTGTCGCCTGAAGTCTCGATGAAGCCACCGTCGCCACCCTTCGGCGCGGAGGCGTCGAGCTTGCCGGAGACGTTGACCGCGCCGCCCTGGGCGAGAAGCTTGATCTTGCCTTTGTGGACGACGCGCGTGCCGGACCCGCCGCCCTGCAGCGCCGCCATGGTGCGAGCCTGGATCACGCCGGAGTTGTTGACCTGTGCCGACAGCACCTCGTCCGCCGCCCTGGCGGTCATGATCACCTGGCCGCCATTGGCGATGATCGCGCGCTTGTTGGAGACCAGCGCGTTCAGCGCGCCCTTGTCGATGGTGACGTCGACCAGCGAGTTGCCGCCGAAGTTCAGCGTGATCTGCTGGCCTGACGCCATTGCCACCGTGCCGAGATTGGCCGAGATCACCCCGTCATTGGCCACCGTCTTGCCGAGCAGCGAGACATAACCGCCGGGGCTTGCATGGATGGTGCCACTGTTCGTCACGGATGCGTTGGAACTGCCGGAGAAGATGTATCTGCCCGCCATGAAGTTGGCGTTGGAGATGTCCAGCGTCGAGGCGACCAGGCCGCCGACATTGACCTGGGAACCCTTGCCGAACAGCACGCCTGCCGAATTGACGATGAAGACCTGGCCGTTGGCGTTGAGCGCGCCATCGATCACGCTGGTCTCGTTGCCGATCACGCGGTTCAGCGTCGCCGAGGCCGCGCTCGGCTGGTTGAAATTGACGGTCTCCCTGGCGCCGATCGAGAACCCCTGCCAGTTGATGACGGCGCTGTTGGAGGACTGGTTGATGTTGGTGGTGGTGCCGGATTGCTGGATGGCAGCCGAACCTGCAACGACGGTGCCGCCGGTCGGGCCCGCCAGCGCCGGCCGCGGCAGCAGCATCAGCGCGCCGATCGCCGTCATGGTGGCAAACGAGTTCTGCAGTCCGCGCAGCCGATAGCCCGACCGACGGACCTGCGCGCCCGGCAGGCACGCGCCATAACTCACAACCGACGACATGGAGAAGCCCCCAACCCCAAGACTGCGTATCTATCGTTATATTCCTGTAAATATGACGCTAGAATGCATGATTAGTCGGAGTCAAGCCGTGCCCCAGAGCGGTGTCGTGCGCAGCGCTCAATTCCGGCGACTGTATCTTCCGTGCATCAGGCAAGCACGTTGGCGAGCGGGTCGAACGCCCGCTCTCGACAGCGACGCCGTATGGACAAAGCTTCATACGCGATACCTTCCTGAAGCAGACCGTATCAGTGAGGTGGCTGGCCTGGAGTGTTCTGTTTCGAAGCGCCGTTCCCGAGATTGAAACGCTGGCCGTCGACGTCGATGCTGCGGATGGTGGCGCCGAAATTGCCGCCGCGATGGCCGGTGTGCTGGTGATTGCCGCTCGCAGTCGTGGCGAGTTGGCGGCGACGGCGGCGCTGGTCCTCGGCCTTGATGTCGCTTTCGATCGTGTTGAGGTTGTCTTCGACGGCCGGGGACGCGACGGAGTTCACCGCCTTGGTTCCGGCCGTGGACATTTCCGATGTCGGCGGCGTCAGCGCCGCTGTCTGCGCATCGGTCGCGGCCACGTTGGCGGTCGAGACCGCTTGACGTACACTCGCGGCTTGAGCCGCCGCCGCTTTGGCCGCGGCCGCTTGGGCCGCTTGAGCCTGAGCCGCGGCAGCAGCGGCGGCACGATCCGCCAGCACCTGATTGATGGTGCCGTTGACGTAGAACTGCGCGTCCTTGACCTGACTTCCGGTCAGGCCGCCGCCGCCATTAACTACGGTTTGCGGGGATTGGGAGCCAACGGCGGCGGACTGTCCGGAGTTGCCATTGAAATAGCTATTGGTGATGACGACTCCGTCAATCGATCGCCCTACGAGGCCTCCGACCTGAAGGCCACCGGTAACGGCGCCGCTCGCCCACGAATCGGTAATCTGTCCGAAACCTGGAGTAGAGCCGGATATATCACCCACCAATCCGCCAGCCTGGAGCGCCTGAACGAGTACGCCATTGATAGTGTAGGAAATACCAGCCACGTTGCCGGTGGCAAAGGAACTGGTTACGTTAGCCGCTGCGCCGACGAGGCCCCCGACCGCGAAAGTGCCGATGACATTCCCGGTCGCGAAGGAATTGCTGATCAGCCCACCGCCACCGACCAGGCCGCCGACTTGGTTCTGCCCCGCAACGTTGCCCGTGGCATAAGAGTTACTGATGGTGCCAAGGTTCGCCTGACCGACCAACCCACCGATCTGCGTCCCGGCGTAGAACGTCTTGCCGTTAGAATCGGTCAGGATTGGCCCGTGGACATTGCCCGTGGCGAAGGAGTTGGTGATAGACCCGCTGGAAGACGGGGCATTAATGGCGCCACTGAAAAGCCGCCCGACCAAGCCGCCGATTCCAATGCCGCCGAAATCAGGGGTGGAAGCGTTCGACGACACGTTACCGGTGGCAAAGGAATCAGTGATGATGACGTTGGCGGCCGCCCCGATCAGCCCGCCGGCATTGTAGTAGGAACCGCCAAGATTGGTGCCTGGGTTGAAGTCATTCCCATGGAAGTTCGCGGCATCGTTGAGTGTCACGTTGCCGGTCGCGTAAGTGTTTGTGACGGTCGTCCAGAACTGATCGTAGCCCGCCAAGATTTGGTGGGTAGTCAATCCCGCGGCGGCCCCGATCAACCCGCCGAGCGTATTCTCCCCGCTTACCGCGCCGGTTGCAAAGGAATTGCTGACGGAGCTTTTCGCCCCGGGCTGTGGAAACTGCACGATCAAACCGATCAACCCACCCATATTGGTCGCTAGGGAACCCCTGCCCGCAACGCCTTGCACCTGGCCCGTTGCATAGGAGGTATCGACCGTGGTGAACGACATGCGCCCGATCAACCCGCCGACCCCGTTAACTCCGTTGACGTTGCCGGTCGCATCGGTGTTGGCGATGGTCGCGCCGGACGCCTCTCCGATCAGGCCGCCCACTTGCTGGCCTTGGCCCTGGGGACCGCCCCCGGTGACGCTGGCCCACGAGTAGGAATCACGGACCGTGGATTGCGTCGCCGACGTGACGTTGACAGTGGAGCCCGGCTCCGCCCCCAGCGCGCCGACCAACCCGCCGACGGCGTTTCCGCCGACAATGGCGCCAGTACTGTAAGCCTGAGAAATAGTCAGGCCCGTGCTCGTGTAATTGCCGAGCAATGCGCCGACATTGTTGTTGCCGGTGATGTGGGCATTGATCAGGCCGATATCACGGATCGTCGCATTGGGGGCAGTGATCTGTCCGATCAGGCCGATGTTGTTGGTGGAGCTCGCGTTGATCGTGAGGTTACTGATGGTATGGCCGAGACCGGCAAAAGCTCCGTTCAGGCTGGTGATCACCGCGCTGGTATAGACGGTCGGAGTACCGGAAGCAGTACCATTCGAGGTGGCAAACAGGTTTCCGGCGAGCGCGTAGTTTCCGTTGCCGCTGGTGTAGCCATTGACGTCGGGCGTGCTGCTGTTGATGCCAACCAGGTCGCTCATAGTGTGAATCAGCGTGTAAGTCGCGCTGTTGATTACCAAGCCGTTCTTGTTGTTGGTGTCGGTAAAGGCAATGCTGCCGTAAACGCCGCCGCTGGTGTCTTTAGCAGCGACCGGGCCGGAAACCAGAGCACCCCGGGCAGGATTTCCTTGCTGGTTCAGGTGCGTTTCATAGACCAGATTGCCTTTGTTGTCATGGACCGGCCCCGGCTGGTCAGCGACTCCGCTGTAGCTCGCCGGCGTGCGGATGTTGTAGTTGTCGCCGTAGGTCATCGCCAGCTTGGTACTCGCGCCAGCCACTGTCACCGCGTTGTTGATGTTGATGTCGTGGCCCGCGGTCAATGCGACCGTGCCGGCGGACCATGTGAGGGCATGATTGATATTGATGTCGTTGGCCGCGCTCAGTCCGAGGGTTGTGCCATTCGACAGATTGAACGACGATGCGGTGATATTGAGATTGCCCCCCGCGCTCAAGCTGAACGCGGGCGAGGTAACGGTGAGCGGGGACGTGAGGTTCAAATCGCCGGTCGTTGTGACCACCACCATGCCGCCCGCCGAAGAGGCCGGGAAGCTGCCGCCGACGTTGAGCGTTCCGTTGAACGGCAGGACGATCGCGGCCCCGTTGAGTCCGCTGAGAGCGAGCGAGCTCGAAATCGCCACACTTCCGGGCACGAACGACAGCGAGTGACCAAAACCCTGGAAGCTACCGTTGAATTGGTTTGTGCTCGCAAGACCGAAGGGCTGGAAATCGCTGAGGGACAGATTGGCGATATCGCTGCCAAGCACGTAATGTCCCGAAAGGCTGATTGCGTCGAACTGCGCCTTGCTGGTGATAACCGAATAGGTCACCCCGTTCAGGTTGACCGCCGCCGTGCCGGGCAGAGAGATCTGGTGATATCCGCCAGTCCCAACACCCATATGAAGTCCCATCGCGCTGCCGTCGGCGTTTACACCGGTACCGAAGGTCGCATCGAGGCCCACGGTGCTGCCGGTCCCCGTCAAATCGCCGTTGACGTAAATATTGTTTGCGGCGCTAAGCGTCAGCACCCCCCCGGACCAGATCAGAGGAGTATTAATGGTGATGTCCCGTGTGGCAGTCAGGTTCAGGGGCTGTCCGGAGGACCAACTGAGCGAGGCGTTGACGGTGACATTCATGCCGGTCAGGGTCGATGTCGCACTGCCCAGGCTCACGGCTCCGCCAAGCGTGAGGTTACCGGTTCCGGGATTGAGTGTGAGGTCGCCATTGCCAGTTTGGGTCAGCGTGGCCGCGGCCGACGTGGTGATGGATCCGGACGTCGACGCGAATTGCACCTGACTTCCCGACCAGGTCACCGGGGCATTCAAGGAGATCGCCCCCGTGTCGGTGCTCCCGATCAGCGAACCGTTGCCCAGCGAAAGTGCCCCGTTAAGCAGGAGGGAGCCAGTTCCGGCGCCCCCTCTGGCGTCGAGCACAACGCTGCCGTTGCCGGTCTGGGTCAGGGTACCCGAGGCAATGCTCTGTATGTTGCCGCCGTTGCTGGTGAATTGCACCTGGCTTCCCGACCAGGTCACCGGGGCGTTTAACGAGATGGCGCCGCCGGCGGTGGTCGCGGTCAACGAACCGTTGCCCAGGTCAAGTGCATTGCCGAGCGTGATCGTGCCGGTTCCGTTAGTTGTGAGAGCGAGGCTGCCGTTGCCGATCTGGCTATGTGATGTGCCATCGCCACTGAAGTTCGCCGTGCTGATGCTGCCGCCGTTGGTAGTCAGAATCACCGCGGATCCCGACCAGCTGAAGTCACTGTTGATGGCGATGTCGCCGGTTAAACCGGTGACGTTCGCGGTCAGCGAAGCGTTGTCCAGAGTGATATAATCGTTGAGGGTGATGCCTGTCACGCTGGTGAACGAAATGCTGCCGCTGCCGGTCTGAGTCAGATCCGCACGTCCGCCCATCCTAATAGCGCCAGCGGACTGGATCGACACTGCGCTTCCCGCCCAACTCACGGGCCCGTTGATCTCGATATCCCCGGCCGTGGTAATTGCGGTAAACGACGCGTTGCCGAGGGTCAGACCTCCGAAAGGACTATCAAGGTTGATGCCTGTGTTGGCACTAAGCTTGAGGCTGCCGCCGTTGCCGGTCTGAGTCAAGATAGATGGTGTCGAACGTGCGGAAATTGTACGATGTGTTTATGCTGCCGTTTGTGGCTGTGATTTCCAGCGCGCTTCCGGCCCAGGTTATAGGTTCGGTGATAGTGATGTTGCCGGTTGCGGCTTTGAGTGTGAGATTGCCCGTTCCCGACCCGGTCATAGACCCATTGACGTAGATGCTATTGCCCGCATCGAACTTTAATGCGTAGTCCGTCCAGTTGGTAGGGGCGGTGATGGCGATGTTAGCCCCGCTCACGGTCACCGAAGTAGTATTAACGTTTACGTTTGCTCCGTCACCACCAAGAATGAACGAACCGTTCGGGCTTTGCAGCGATGCGTTGAGATTGATGTTGTATCCGTACCCAGCGTTGAGTGTGAGTATGCCTGCGCCCGAGGTCAAAGCGGTGCTGACCGTGATGTCGTCCATCCCGTTCAGAACCAGATTGGTGCCCTTTAGTGCGCCAATCGAGGCTGGAAGCGTGTAGGACGACGGCACGTCCGCCACCAGCATGTGGCCGAAACCCTGGAAATTGCCGGTAAACTGGTTGGTAGAGAATCCGAAGGGCGCCAGGTCCGCGGGCGTGAGGCCCCAAATATCCTGGCCAAGAAAATAGTTTCCGGCGGGAGTGACATTGTCGAGATCGGCCGCCGAATTGATCGCGTTGTAGGTCTGCCCGTTCAGCGTCACCGCGCCGGTGCCGGAGAAATAGATTTGGCTGCCGTAAGTAGTACCGTCGAAGTAGAGTGCGGTATAGAGCCCGAACGGCGTGCCGTCGGGATTGGCGCCAGAGGTCGCGGTGGCCGTCACGTTGCCGTTGACATCAAGCACTTTGCCGTAGTTGGCCGTGAAATTCGCCGTGCCAGACGCGATCATGGTCGAGCCCGAGCTTACAAAAATGCTCTTTCCGGCGTTGAGCGTCAGCGTGCCCGCCGACCAGGTCATCGGCGCGTTGACGTTGATGTTGCTTGCCGCCGCCAAGGTCAGCGAATTGGTCGAAGGGGTTCCCGACGTCGATGACCAGTCCAGGGGTGCGTTGATATTGATATCGCCGGCACCCGTGCCGGCGCTACCGGTACCGCCAGTGCTGATCGTCACGTTTGCATTGGCGAGAGCATTCAGAAGCGTGGTGTAGTTGATGACGGATGAATTGCCTGAACCGGTGAATGTCCCGGATGAGTTCGTGCTGTTGGCGTCGGCGCCAAAGCTGATCGTCAGATCATAGGGATCAAGCATCAGCGTGCCGGTCGTGCCGTGCAGGCTCGAGAGATTGGTCGTACCGGTAAAATTGAGCTGGTCATGGCTTGAGACTTCCACGAAGCCGCCGTTGCCCGTGCTGCCCGCGCCGGTCGCCGAGATGGAACCGGCATAGTTCGTCTGCCCGTTCGACCAGATGACGATATTGCCGCCATTGCCATTGCTGCCATTGGCGCTGAGCGTGGCGCCCGAGGCGATGTTCGTAGTCGTAGCGTCGAGTATTGGCGTTGTCGAGAAATTGAGGGTGGGATCGCTGCCGCCATGGCGGTCGCCGCCGACGAGGATCGTGCCACCTGTGCTGCCATTGGCCTCGAGACGAGCGGTTTTGGTCAGATTGACGGTGTTGCCGCTGACGACGACGGTGCCGCCGGGTCCGCTCTTCGGGGCCGAGGCATTTAGCTTGCCTGAAACATTGACCGTGCCGCCCTGGGCGAGCAGCTTGATCTTGCCCTTGTGAGCGACGCGCGTCGCCGATGCCCCGCCCTGGAGCGCCGCCATGGTGCGGGCCTGGATCACGCCGGAGTTGTTGACCTGCGCCGACAGCACCTCGTCCGCCGCCCGGGCGGTCATGATCACCTGGCCGCCATTGGCGATGATCGCGCGTTTGTTGGAGACCAGCGCGTTCAGCGCGCCCTTGTCGATGGTGACGTCGACCAGCGAGTTGCCGCCGAAGTTCAGCGTGATCTGCTGGCCCGAGGCCATCGCCACGGTGCCGAGATTGGCCGAGATCACCCCGTCATTGGCCACCGTCTTGCCGAGCAGCGAGACATAGCCGCCGGGGCTTGCATGGATGGTGCCACTGTTCGTCACGGATGCGTTGGAACTGCCGGAGAAGGTGTATCTGCCCGCCATGAAGTTGGCGTTGGAGATGTCCAGCGTCGAGGCGACCAGGCCGCCAACGTTGACCTGCGAGCCCTTGCCGAACAGCACGCCTGCCGAATTGACGATAAAGACCTGGCCGTTGGCATTGAGCGCGCCATTGATCACGCTGGTCTCGTTGCCGATCACGCGGTTCAGCGTCGCCGAGGCCGCGCTCGGCTGGTTGAAATTGACGGTCTCCTTGGCGCCGATCGAGAACCCCTGCCAGTTGATGACGGCGCTGTTGGAAGACTGGTTGATGTTGGTGGTGGTGCCGGACTGTTGGATGCCGGCCGAACCTGCAACGACCGTACCGCCGGTCGGACCCGCCAGCGCCGGCCGCGGCAGCAGCATCAGGGCGCTGATCGCCGTCATGGTGGCGAACGAATTCTGCAGCCCGCGCGGACGCCTTCGGAAGGGCTGCCCGGCTTCAAACATCAAAGAGCAGGTTTCTGCAACGCTCGCTGCAGACGTCTTCGAACGCAGGTTCGACATAGCCCAGCCCCCCGGCCGAATATCGTTATATATCTCAATACATGACGCTAGAATGCATCTTTTCTCGTGTCAAGCCAGCAGGACGCGAACGAACATTATCGCCCTTCCACAACGGTCCGGCTTCCCATTCGCAAAATTTTACAGCGCGACGACAGCGCATCCTCGCCCAGGAAGTATCGGGGACCAACGATGGCATCAGCCCTCGCGCGCGTTTTGACCGACCGGGAGATCGGCACCCCGGGGGGACGGCCTGTTCGATCTGATCAGTCTTTGAGGAGTTCCCAGCCGATGTCGCGTGTTGGCCGCGACGCTGCTTCGAGATCCTTCAATGCGCCTGCTCGTCTCGCGCGGCGAGCGCCGCCGGCAGGCCCTTCAATGACAGCGGCAAGGCTACCTTGTGACGCGGCACATCCTCGAACTCCAGCCGACCCGGTTCAGGCCTGGTCTTGCTTCTAACCATCTGAATTGCCTCAGGCTTGAGTTCAGCTTCGGCCACGCAGGTCTGTTGGCAATGGGTAAAAATGGCGCTGATTGCCGGCGTCTTGTCGTCGACAAGGACGCTTGCTCCTCCGGGCAAATACACGCCGGGCGGCAGCTGGACGATCAGCTTGAACGGATCAGTCTTAGTCATACGGCCGAATACAACTTCCGCAATGACACTCTGCTGTTGCTGCTGGTTACGCGCGGAAATCGTTTGCGCAACCTCGCATACTTTCGGCGACGGAGGCTTGGTTTCGCAGCGCACAACCCAGTCCTCGAACGTCGTCGTCGACGTCGAGGCGCCGGGTCCCGAAGCAGCCGCCGGCACCGGTGCGACCGGTTGCGGCGCGCGCGCGGGCGCCTGCGCATTGGCAGCCATTTCCGGCGACAACAGCGCCGTCACGAGGCCAAGACAAGCGAAGCCATGAAGCCGGGGTCGACGCCCGCGACCCGCCGGCCACGCGCCATGAATCACAACCGACGACATGGAGAAGCCCTCAACCCCAAGACCGCGTGTCTATCGTTATATTCTTATAAATATTACGCTAGGATGCATAGTTGGATGAGTTAAGCGGCAGCCACCATTGCCCGCAACGCGTGAGGCCGCTTGGGTGCGCCGATATCTACCGTCCGTCCACCGAGAAGGCCAGCAGCGCATTGCCTGGCGTTGTACCGTAGTTCGAATAGCCGGAGTTGACGTACAGCATGCCTCCCACGACCACCGGTCCTGGGCCGTCGATCGAACCGCCATGGGCTGCTACGCCATTCACAGTCGTATAATCCTGCATGGTGTCGACATCCCAGATGATCTCACCCGTCTTGGCGGCATATGCCCGCAGATGGCCGTCCAAACCGCCCGAGAACACGACACCGGGAATTGCGGTCACCGCCGCCGACTGCGCAGGACTGCATCCCGGTCGGTCGCCGCAACCCGGATGGGGTGTGTGCCAGAGGATCTCGCCGGTTGCCTGAATCAGCGCATAGAGCCCGCCGCCCTGGCTCGGGTCGAGCCTCATGGCGGTCCCGAACACCGATTTCTGCGCGCCGGCGGTGGCGGGCGGCACAGCCTTTGTCGCGACGTCAGACACCGCGACATAGACATTCGCATCATCGGCCGCAGAGCCCCATTGCACACCGCCGAGCGTACCTCCGCGGCCCACCCGCCGCTCCCACAAAATGGCGCCGTTGCGGTCAGGATCTATCGCGTACACCATGCCGGATTTCTGACCGGCAATGAGCGCCCGCCGTCCCTGAGACAGGTCCAGCAGGATCGGAGAGGAGCCGAAATCAAAGTCAGGCCCCTTGCTGCCGGGACAGTTGGCGGGATACTGCCCGGTACATGCGATATTGAAGGCATCATCAGGGGTCATCTGCCGCGACCATGCGACCTTTCCCGTGGCCATATCGAAAGCAACAAACGCGTCGGAAGTTGTGGAGGCGGGGTCCAGATAGCTGTCGCCAGTCGTCGCGTAGATCCGCTTTTCTTTGACATCGATGCTCGGGGCCGACCAGATGGCACCTCCTGAAGGCCCGAATTGCTGCGCGCCGATCGCATTCATGCGGGTGGGTTGCGCCGGCGGACTGACATAGCCTCGCCATCGCACCTCGCCGGTTCGGGCATCGAGCGCGGCAATCAGACCGCGGAAGGTGCAGCAGGCATAGCGAGGATCGATGGCCAGCACCTCCTCGACCGAGGAGACCGGCACATACAGCACCCCATCGGCCAGGGTAGGTGCGCCCGTGATCACCGCTCCTTGGTGCTCATCGACGCGTCTCTTCCACAACAGCTTTCCACTCTCGGCGTCGAGGGCAAAGGCTTCGCCCCGTTGGTCGCCGAAATAGGCAGTCGCACCGCGTTCATCCTGGCCGATGGTGATCGCGGTACGTACGCCGAAGCCGGCGTCGAAAACCCAGCGCTGACAACCGCGCTTGGCATCCAAAGCATAGACCTTCCCGCCCGCGCTGCCCACGAAGAGCCGGCCGCCCCAGACGGTTGGCTGGGCATAGGCCTTGGAGTCACCGGGAAAGCCAAAAGTCCATTTCAACTTCAGACGGGGAACATCGTCCGGCGAAAGCTGGGCCATGGCAGAGGGTTGAAAGCGGCGTTGAGCAATGTCGACGCCCCACCCGTTCCAGTGAGGGAGCGAATCGGCCTCAAGCACGGGCCCAGCGGGATCTTGGCAGCTGGAATCCGGTATCCGCTGCGGTTGCTGTGACGAAGCACCGACCAGATACTGAACGATTTCCTGTATTTCGCCTTGGCTGAGGTCGCGTCCCTGTTGGCTCATCATGCCAAACGTCAGCGCAAAGCTGATACGCTCGGGCCTCAATTGCGCGAGCGCGTGTGCATCGGGCGCACGCGTAGCCCCGCTCTCGTGGCAAGATGCGCAATGGGCTAGGTACAGCGCTTGGCCGGGTGCGCTCCGCGGTTCTTCTGCCCGCGCGTCCAGACCAGCAGCGAGCATGACGCCAATTTCGAACAGGAGAAGCGCGGGCCCTCGGCCGATTGCAAGCCGGCTAAAGATCATGATTTTGATCTCCACAACGGGGACGGGCTTAATATCTATCACGCAAAAGGCGTAGCCGTCTGCAATCCGCGATCGGCCTGCCACGCACACGATCGGCCACCCTGTCAGCGTGTCGATGATAGGCGCGCGGGTTGTCGGTGCGCTGGCGATTTGCGACAGGACGCGAGCACGCAACGTCGCGCCCCCGGGGTGTTGCTGAAACCGGCAACCGCTCCCAGCGATTTACCGCAGATAGTTCCGTCGATGCCAACCTTCGCGGGCGCCGCGACAAGCATTGACAGGAATCAATTGATAGATATCATCTATATGTGTCTCTCGGCTCTAGCGACTCAGGCGCCATCGGCGATCTGAAACAGCGGGGACCCGAGTCGCACGTTGGATGAGGATCGCGGACGTGGCCGTGAAAGACGTGGTCGTTGTCATGTATGACGCGCCGTCCGACGCCGACTTCGAGGCGTGGCTGCACGGTCGTCACTACCGCGAGGTCGAGGCAACGCCTGGCGTCGTGTCGGCGCGCCGCTACGAGATCATGAACGCTTCCGCTTCCCGCCCCGACTGCAAGCGCTATCTCGCCATCATCGAAACAGCCGACCTGGATATGACGTTGGCCTGGCGTGACAGCCACGACGGACAGCGATCGCAGGCCGAAGCCGATGCGCGCGGCGTCGACAACCGCGCCAGTTTCGTCTGCAGATTGATCCGCTCCGGGCAACTGCGCTGATCTTGGCGGCGCGCTCCGCGCTGTCCTTGCCTAGCCAAGTCGCCGTGCAAAGCACGGCAGGTAATCAACTATATCATATATATCATTTATCCAAAGCTTGGTATGGTCTGGGCTGCCGGCGTTCAGCCCGGCTCTGCTCCGGAGAGGCGATATGATGTTGCCACCCATCATCGACATGCGGCTCAGGCCACCCATCCCGGCTTGGACTCGCGGCTCGGTGTTTCGCACCGCCATGCATTACCCAAGGCATTTCTTCACCTTCAAGGGCGCGCGGTCCGCCTGGCTGGAATCCGTCGATATCCTGTTCGAGGAAATGGATTCGGCGGGCATCCGCTATGGGGTGCTGATGGGCCGCGCATCGTCGGGCGCCGGCAACCTCGGCGGCGTGGCCAACCGCGAGATCGTCGAGGCTGTCGCAGGGCATCGTGACCGCTTCCTGGGTTTTCTCGGCGTCGATCTCGATGCCATTCCCGAAAGTCTTGCCGAGATCCGCGAATATGCGCGCGAACCCAACATCAAGGGCATCTCGATCGAACCAGGGTCGGCGCGGGAGCCGCGCTGGTCGGACGACCCGAGCCTGTCGCCCATCTATGAGATCGCGCTGGAATATGGCCTGCCGGTCTCCATTTCGCTCTCCGGCCTGCTGTCGGCATTGGCCGGCCACGACATCACATGGTCGAGACCGGTCTCGAATTCAGCGCGCGGCACAGCGCTATCCGGAACTGAAATTCATCGTTTCGCATGCGGCGTGGCCCTATGCGGACGAGATGGTGGTAGTCGCGCTGGCCTGTCCCAACATCTACGTGTCGCCCGATCTCTACGCTTCGACGGCGGGGATGATCTGCGCTGACAGCTATGTGAAGGGTGCCAACCTGTTTCTCGAAGACCGGACGCTGTTCGGTACCGCCTATCCGGTCAAGGACATCCAGGAATCGCTGCGCGATTTTCTGCAGATGGGTTGGCGACAGGAGATCATCCCGAAGATCCTCTGGAACAATGCCGCAAAGCTCCTGAAGGTTGAAAAATGACGGCAGCGGCTGGCGGCCCCACCCTCCCCTGACGGACGCAGCGCGTCAGTCGACCGCAATGCGGCGCGGTCCGTCAGCGCGGGTGACGGACCGGCGTTCAGCGCGGCGGCGGGATGATGCGCTGCGCCACGAGCCGCGCAAACAGACGCTGGAACATCGCGGACCCATCCAGGCTTTCTGTCCAGCCAGCCCTGCGTGCCTTGCCCAGGCTCGACATCTGGTCGAAGCCATTGGCATAGGACCAGTCGATGAATCGCCAGTCCACGAGTTGCGCGAGCGTATAGGGCTTCAGTCCATACTTGTCGCGCATCGCCGCCCAGAGCGGCTCCTTGTCCGCCATGAATCGCGTCAGGCTGATGGTCTGGACCGGGCCAGCCTGCACACCCAACAGGTCCGCGATGGTCGGCCAGATATTCGCCCATCGCTCATATTCGCCGTTGTTCATGTTGAAGGCCTGGTTCTCGCAGGCCGGCGTGGTCGCAGCCCAGACCATGGCTCGCGCCAGAAGGTCCGCATCGGTGAACTGGTTGAGCGCGCGGAAGGCGTCGGGTGTGCCCGGGAAACGCAGCGGCAGACCAAGCTCGCGTGACAGGCTCCCGTACAGCGCAAGCCCCATCAGATGATTCATTTGACTGCCGACCGAAAAGCCGCAAAAGCCATGTGGCCGCAATGTCGACCAGGTCCAGCGCTTGCCGCGTTGGTACGATGCGATCCAATCCTGTTGATCGTAGTAGAAATTCGGCGGCATGTGTCGCGGATCGTCTTCCTTCGCCGGCGTCCGAAACGGCCCGAGATGATTGCCATACCATTTGGTGCCATGCAGAAGCTGAACGTGGCGCAACGTCGGCGATGCGGCCTCGATGGTGGTGACGAGGTTGGTGAGCATGGCGAGGTTGGGCGCGACCTCTTCCGCGACCGAGGCGCGCGGCGCGTGCGCGGTGTTGAGGACATGCGTGACCCCGGCCAGGCCGCCCAGCTTCAACTTGCAATCCTCCCGGTCCAGCAGGTCGACCGAGATGAATGTCGCCCGAGAGGAAAAATCGGGGGCGCGGCGCGACAGGCCGATGATCTCCCAGTCCGGCTGACCATCCAGGTCCTCGATCAAGGCGCGGCCGGCGATGCCGAGCGCGCCGGCGACGATGCAGGTCTTCTTCTCCATCACCGATCTCCGCTCTCCTTCGAGCTGTAAAGCGTGCGGCTCCGCTCTGTCAGCGGCCGGTTTCGCCGTCCGGGATGCGTTCGTCGCCACGCGCGCCTTGGCGGGCGAGGAATCGCTCGATGTCGCGAAGTCCGGACAATGCCGACGCCGCCTGCGTCAGTTCGTCGAAGACGGGAATTCCGGCGGCCACGGCGCGCAACCGATACTCGCGTTTGCGTTCCTCGACATCCAGGTCACCATCCGAGCGCAGCACCAGAACGAGATGCGACGACGCTCCCGAGTTGCGAATTCGAAGCACCGCATCGATGATGGTGCCGAGCATGTCAACGTGCTTGAAACTCAGCACCACGGTCATGTTGACGTGAATCACCAGCGCGTCGACGCCACCCCCGTCATTGATCACGTCGAGAATCCGGCCGGCGAGCCGGCCCTCGTCCCTGGCGAGTGCGCCGGCCGGCGTATCGATGGGATTTCGAACGCTGGAACCAGCCGGCAGCGACAGGGCCTCCAGGGCCGACACGGTGGCGGGCGGAAGCGCCGGCACCTCGAAACCATGGCGGCCGAACGCATCGGCGCCCAGCACACTCGTGCCGCCGCCATTGCCAAAAAGCACGACCCGGCTGGTCGGAACCGGCGACGGCAGCAGGCATTGCAGGCACAGCAGCGCATCGAGGAATTGATCGAGCGTGTCGACCAGCACCGCGCCCGTCTGAATGGCGAGCGCCTGCCAGGCGGCGTCGCTGCCGATCATGGCACCGGTGTGCGAGGCGGCGGCCCGAAGTCCCTGCTCGGTGCGACCGCCCTTCAGGATGACGACGGGTTTGCGGCTGGCGGAGGCGCGAAGTGCATCGAACAAATGCCGGCCGTCGCGAACGCCCTCAAGATAAAGACCGATGGTCGCGGTGTCGTCGCTGGCAAGGAAATATTCCAGCAGTTCCGCCGGGCCGACGTCGGCGCAGTTCCCGGCCGTGACGAGGCCGCTGAACCGCAAGCCGCGATTGCGGCCACGGCGCAGGATATCGATGCCGAGCCCGCCACTCTGACACACGATACCGACATGCCCCGGTTCGACGGAGGTGCGCTCGGTAAACGTCACCCTCGAAAGCGGCGAATAGACGCCGAGACAGTTCGGACCGACGATCCGTATGCCCGCGGTGCGACCGGCGGCAACAAGCTGCTGCTCGAGTGCACGGCCGTTTTCCACTTCGCCGAAGCCGCTCGACATCACCTGCGCGATCCGCACCTTGCCGCGACCGGACAGGATCACGTCGGGCACCAGTCTGGCGGCAACCGCGATATAGGCATAGTCAACTGGTTCATCGAGCCCGGCGAGCGAGGCGCAGGCCGGCAGGCCTTCCACGCTTGCGGCGGAAGGATGGATGGGAATGATGCGTCCCTCGAAGCCGATGTTCTTGAGGTGGCGGATGAAGCGGTTGCCGCCGGATACCGAGGTTGTCGACGCACCGACGACCGCGATCGATTTCGGATGGAACAGCGCCTTGAAAGCCGCGGCCGTCGGGGTCATGGCACAGGCTCCCGCCGTCGCAGGATGAATCGCGCGTCGGCGGCGAAGGCCCCGTCCGGCGTGACGATCAGCGGGTTGATGTCGAGCTCGGTCACGGCGTCGGCACACTGCATCAGGACCCCATCAGGACCACCGATCCGGAGCAAGACCTGAACGATCGCCTCGACATCAACGGCCGGCCGGCCGCGCGCGCCGCGCAGCAGCGGCGCCCCTTGCAGCGAATTGATCATCTCCCGCGCTTCCCGGCTCGTGACCGGACAGATGCGAACGCCGACATCCCTGATGATCTCGACGAAAACGCCGCCAAACCCGACCATCACCATGGGGCCGAATTGCGCATCCTGCATGCCGCCAACGACTAGCTCGAGCCCCGACGGCACCATCTCCTCGAGCAGCCACGCGTCGGCCGCGACCCCCGCCGCCGAGACCGCCATTCGCATGGCGGCGAGCGCGGTCGCCACCTCTTCCGCCGTGTTGAGGTCGAGCCTGACGCCGCCGACATCGCTCTTGTGAATCGCATGCGCGGAGATCACCTTGAGTGCGAACGGTGCACGCAGCGCTCGCGTTGCATCGGCAAGCTCGGCGTCGTTGCGAAACAGCCGGTGTGCGGGCACCCTGATCCCGAACTCGGCAAGGATCGCCTTTCCCGTCGGCTCGTCGAGGGCAGTCAGACCCAGGTCGCGAGCGTGGTCGAGATGATCCTTCCACATCCTGATCCGGCCGTCACACAGCGAGGATGATCACGGTGTCGCCTTCGCCGACGCGATCACCTTCCTTGACCAGGATCTTCTCGACGACGCCGTCATCCGGCGCCAAAATCGGAATTTCCATCTTCATGGACTCCAGCAGGATGACCGGCATCTCCTCCGTCACCGCGTCGCCTTCCTTGACGAGCAGTTTCCACACCATCCCGGCGACATCCGCCAAAATCCTCGTCTCAGCCATTTCCAGCCTCGTCTGACGCTGCACCTTGGTGCGGCGGTAGTTAAAGTTTCAGTAGCTCGTCGGCCAGTTGCTCAACAGATGCTTCCCGACGCCCCGGTTCGGCGAGCGATGCACATCGAGGAGGCCGATCAGATGACGGCGCGTGTCGCGCGGATCGATCACAGTTTGGGTCTCGTAGAGTTCGGCGAGTTGCCAGGCCGAGTTGTCGCGGCCTATCTGCTCCACGAGCTCGGCGAACCGCGGCGGGTCGCTCTCCCGGGTCACGCCGTGCAGCACATTGACCGCGACCTCCGGAGCCATGAACCCGAGATCCGCGGTCGGCCAGCACACCACCTCGTCGGAATTGCGCCCGCCGCCCATGTTGAGGAAGGCCTGACCGTAGCTCTTGCGCATGATGACCGAGATCTTCGGCACGGTGACGAGGGAAAGCGCGTTCATCCAGTTGATGATCTTGCCCGGCGCGCCCCGCAGCTCGCCCTCGAGACCGATGAGGAAGCCCGGTTGGTCGACCAGGAACACGATCGGGATGTTGAAGCTGTCGCACAGCACCAGGAAGCTGATCGCCTTGTTGCAGGCATCGACGTCGATCGCCCCGCCCTTGAACATCGGGTTGCTGGCGATGACGCCAACGCTTTGCCCGTCGAGCCGCGTCAGGCTGGTGACGATCGACTTGCCGAAGCGGGCCTTGAGTTCGAAGACACTGTCGCGGTCGGCGATGGCGGCGACGATCTTGCGGGCGTCGTAGACCTTGCCGGGTTCTTCGGGCAGGAGCTCCAGGATGTCCGGCGCCGCCTCGGTCGATTTCGGCGGGGCCGGCACCACGGGAGGCGCCTCGTCGCGGTGGCTCGGCAGGTAGCCAAGGAAACGCTTGACGGCGGCGAGCGCTTCCTCGTCGCTGTCGACCGCCAGATCGACGCGACCGGTCACCCCGGTGTGGAGTTTCCAACCGCCGAGTTCCTCGGCCTCGATCGGCTGGCTGATCGCCAGCGACGTCACCCGGCTGCTCGCCACCGCCATCGTCGCACCCTTCCGCATCACGACGAAGTCCGACATGCAGGCATACCAGGTCGATGACCCGTAACATGCGCCGAGCAGCGCAGAAGACCACGGCGTTTGGCGCAGGCGTTGATATTCGGCCGGGTCCTGCCCGAGAATGGCACGTCCCTGGGCGCCCATGCGATCGGGCATCCGGGCGCCGGACGACTCGCCGAGAAAGATCAGCGGCAGGCCCCGATTGCCCGCGGCCTGACGCATATGACGGATCTTCTTGCCGTTGACGACGGAGCTCGAGGCACCAAGCACCGTGAAGTCGTTCGACACCACGGCAACGCCGCGGCCTCCGATTCGTCCGAAGCCCGCGATCTTTCCGTCAGCCGGAGTACGTTCCCGCATCTCGGGCCGATGCGACGTCGCGAACAATCCGCTTTCGATAAAGGAATCCTTGTCAAGCAGCGCGTCGAGGCGTTCACGCGCATTCAGTACGCCCTGACTGCGGCGCTTCCGCAGCTTTTCTTCGCCACCCATGCCGAGCGCGGTACGCCGGCGTCGATCGAATTCATCCAGCTTGGCTTCGAACGCCATGATCAACCCGCTCCTCAAAGCATATGTTGCATGGGATGGCCCGCCCACATCGTCTCGCGAATGAAACGAGTGTGCACCGTTCCCGCGATGAACTCCGGCTCGGACAACAAGCGGCGATGGAAGGCGACGGTGGACGGCACGCCCTCGACGACGGTCTCGGCAAGCGCGCGCCGCATGCGCGCCAGGGCCTGGTCGCGCGTGCGTCCCCAGACGATGACCTTGGCCATCAACGAGTCGTAATAGGGCGGCAGGTCGTAACCGGCATAAACATGCGTATCGACCCGCACGCCCGGTCCCGACGGGGCATTGAACACGGCGAGACGCCCCGGTCGAGGCATGAAGCCGCGCTCCGGATCCTCGGCATTGATCCGGCACTCGATGGCATGACCGCAAAACTGCACGGCCGACTGATCTATCGGCAACTCACCGGTCGCGGCGATGATGATCTGCATGGCCACGAGATCGGTGCCGGTCACCAGTTCGGTGACCGGATGCTCGACCTGAATGCGGGTATTCATCTCGATGAAGTAGAAGGTGTCGCTGTCGGGCACGACGATGAACTCGATGGTGCCGGCGCCGCTATAGCCGACCCGTTGGGCCAGCCGACAGGCGGCGCCGGTGATCTGGTCCCGCAGCGCGGGAGAGATGGCCGATGAAGGGCTTTCCTCGACGAGCTTCTGGTGACGCCGCTGGACGCTGCAATCGCGCTCGCCGAAATGGATGACGTGTGCGCCGTCACCCATGACCTGAACCTCGACGTGGCGCACGCGCGGAAGATATTTTTCGATATAGACCTCGCCGCTGCCGAAGGCGGAGGCGGCCTCGGCGGAAGCCCGCGCCAGCATGTCGGCGAGCGCCGCCTCGCTTTCCACCACGCGCATTCCGCGGCCGCCGCCTCCGGCCGATGCTTTGATCAACACGGGATAGCCGATGCGGGCCGCGATATCGATTGCCTCGGACGGATCGGAAATAGGATTCGGTGAGCCCGGCGTCACGGGAATTCCGGCCGTCATGGCCGCGCGTCGCGCCGCTGCCTTGTCGCCCATGAGACGGATGACGGCGGCGGAGGGGCCGATGAAGATCAGGCCGGCCTTGACGCAGAGCTCGGCAAATTCGGCATTCTCGGACAGGAAGCCATAGCCGGGGTGGACCGCGTCGGCGTTGGTCATCACCGCCGCCTCGACCAATGTCTTGGCGCTCAGATAGCTTTCCGCAGCCGTCGCGCCGCCGATGCAGACCGAATGATCGGCGAGGCGCACCGCCAACGAATCACGATCGGCAGTCGAAAAAACCTGGACGGTTTCGATTCCGAGGTCGCGGCAGGCGCGGATGATCCGCACGGCGATTTCGCCCCTGTTGGCCACCAGGACGCGTCGAATGGGCATCGGTCTCCTCGGGCAGCCGGACTTATCCCGTCGACCGCCGAGCCAATATCGGCCCCGTCAGTTTAGGATATACATATCATATATATGAATATAGAGGCCGTCAATTGGCACTCGGCAGCTGCGCCTGCAGCGCGTTGTGATACTCGTAGCGCTCGGTCAGCATCAACGTGCGGCGCAGTTCGACCGGGTGGCCTTCGAACGTCTGTGCTACCCGGTTGATCTCGAGAAGCGGCGTGCTGAGCGCCACACCGAGCAGTTTCGCCACCGTCGGATCGGCCGCCAGCGACGCCAGCTTGTCGAACGCCTTCAGGACGATGACGCCAAACTCGCTCTGATAGAAGCTGTAGATGGTGGTGTCGCGGGTGGCGAACCTCGCCTCGGTCAATCCGGCAAACATCTGCCGGGAGATCCTGATATCATCGAGGATCACCGGTGCCCCGCCGAGCAGCATCAGGTTAGTGATGCGGAAGATGCCGTCGCCCTCATTGATGGCGAGCTGCTGCGCCACCGCGCGATCGGCGCGTGTCTCTTCGAAATTCAGCGTCTGCACGATCGGAATTTCGCGGAATTCATCCTTGCGCACGACGTGCCAGAGATAGTTCAGCATCCGCTCGGGGCTGTAGGTTGCAAGAAAGGTGCCGCGCCCCTGCTGTCTGATCAGGATCCGCTCGGCCACGAGTTCGTCGATGGCCTTGCGGACGGTGCCCACGCTGACGCCGTAACGGGCACAAAGCTGCTTTTCGGTGGGGATGGCACGGCCGGCGCTGATGCCACCGCCGCTGAGCGTCCGGGTGATGGCGAGCTTGACTTCCTTGTACAGCGGACGGCTGCCGTCGCCAACGCCGATGACAACCTCGCGATCATTGCGTCGCTTGGGTTGCGCCTTCGAAGCTGGCTTCCCGCCGTTGCGGGCGGAGCGATTAGCCATCAGAATGGATCTCGATATGACCAGGAAATAACCCCTGGCTGGCCGCAGGGTCGACGGACAGAGGACTGTCCGCCCGGTCATAGAGCTACATGACCTCGCCCCGAAAGCCAAGGGGGCGGCCCGGCCCGCCAGTCGCGCGCTACGACCGGCGCGAATAAGCGAGGCGGCTGCCGCCCTTCTGCAAGACGCAATGCTGTACCGAGCGCCGTTCGCCAAGCGCCGCCAGCAAGCGTTCGAGCGGACGCCGTATCGAATATTCCGTCTTGATCGGGCCGGCAGCGATCATCTCCTCGACTTCCTTGCCCGGGAACATGAAATGCAGCAATCGCTCGTCGTCGCTGGCGTCGGGATACATGCGGCGCAGCGTCGGCACGGCAGGAGCCAGCGGCTCTGGTCGGATCGGGATTGCCTGCGAACCATTGGCGACAATCCGATCGAGCACGTTCGGGTCGATCGGCGCGAGCAGCCGGCCGAAATGGCCGAGCGCGTACATCTTCACCTCGTCCGGAACGGAGCGATATCGCTCGCCATGCACCACGTTGAGCATGGCCTGAACCGCGATGATCTGGGAGAACGGCGTGACCATGATCGGCCAGGCAAGCTCCTGGCGCACCCTGACGATCTCATGGAGAATTTCTTCGAACCGGTCTTCAATGCCGGCCTCGCGCAGCTGGAAGCGCCAATTCGCCAGCATGCCGCCGGGCATCTGATGACGATAATGGAAAAGGTCGTATTCCATCGGAGCACCGAGCGGCCATCCTTCTTGCGCCGCAAGATCGCGCAGGTAGCTGCTCACTTCGTCGACCGCATCCATGTCGATATCGGCATCGAAGCCCGACAGATCGAGATTGCGCCGCACCGTCTGTATCGGCGGTTGAGCCGGACCGCTGGCAAGAGGCGCGATCGACGTATGGAGCTGGTCGACGCCGAGCCGCACGGCTTCCAGATAGACCAAGGGTGCAAGTCCGGTATTGCAATGGCTGTGGAGTTCGAGCGTGCGCGCTCCCATCACGCCTTTCAGCGCGGGCACCAAGGTACGGATGCGATCCGGCGTGAGCAGCGCGCCGGAATCCTTGATCATGATGGCATCGACGTCCGCCCTGGCGATCAGCTCTTTCGCGGTACGGCTGTAGAGTTCGTCGGTGTGAACCGGACTCTCGCAGAACACCAGCGCACCGACCGTCCGCATGCCGAGCTTCTTGGCATGCTTCAGACTGATGACCATGTTCTCGATGTCGAACAGCGCATCAAGCGTACCGAGCACGCCGAAGCCGTTGGCGTGCAGGCGTTCAACCCAAAGCTCGACAATGTCATCGGGAACCAGGCTGAAGCCAAGCAGGCTCTTGCTGCGGCAATAGCCCCGGAGCGGCGTGCGCGTAAAATGACGGCGCAGCAGCCGAGCCTTCTCCCACGGATTCTCCCGCAGGTAGCGCACGCAGACGTCGAACTGCACCGGCGCCATGAAGTCGATGGTTGCGAAGCCGGCGCGATCCATGCGATCCGCAATGGGCAGCATCATGGCTGCCGTCATGCGCGTGGTCCAGATGCACTGCTGGCCATCGCGCAAGGTCGTGTCGATGATTCCGACGGTGCGGCTTGCGGTCTTGGCCGGCGCCCCGACATCGCGATCGGAGCCCGCCGGAGCTCGGGATCGAGCCGATCGACCGCGCATGTCTGCATCCTCAATCATTGGCCGACCGAATGGTGAAAAGCACCTCGTCATATTCCACCATGGCCTGGTTCGCCGGCTTGATCTCGACGATCGTGCCGCGAATTCCGGCCTTGACCGTGTTGAACAGCTTCATCACCTCGATCAGGCAGACCGTATCCTCGGGATCCACCAACGTGCCCACTTCGACAAAAGGCGGCTCATTCGGCGAGGCGGCGCGGTAGAAGCGGCCGAGCATCGGAGCCCGGATGGTCGCAAGGCCCGGCTCCGGCGCCGCCGGAGACGCCGCGGCGACCGGCGTATCGACCGGCAACGCGGTCACGGCCGCGCCGGATGGTTCGGCTCGAGGCGGCATATCCATCACATTCGCCGCTGTCGCGCGGTCCGGTGCCGCCTCGCCCACCCCCTTGCGGACGTGCAGTTTCATGTCCGCCATCTCCAGCGTCATTTCGCCATCCGGCAACCCGTCGATCAGGCGCAGGATGCGTGTGACGTCTTCGTGCGAAAGCTCGGGCTTGTTCATGGTCGTCTCGGCGTGTGAGAGCGGGTGTCGCGATGTCACGAAGCGCGCGGCGGACCCGCGACCATCTGCACCAGGCTCGACAGGTCGCGGCAATCCTCGAGCCTGCGCACGAGCTCGATCGATCCGACAATGGCTTGCTCGGAAATGCGGGCCTCGACGCAGCCGCGATATTTGGCGATGCAATCATCGAACGAAAACAGTTCAGGCGGCTGACCACGCGAATGTTCGGGCTGACGCACGATCACCCGGCCATCGCGAAGGCGATAGGTGATCCGCGGTGTCCATCCGGTCGGAGACCATCCCCACTCTTGTCGGACCTGCTTGCGGACCTTGCTACGGAAGGCGCGGAAGGCCTCGTTCTCGATGTTCCCGCACGAAAAACTCTCGGGCAGGACGGTATCGCTCAGCATTGCCGCTGCGACCGCGTGCGGCAGGCTGAACTGCGCCTCGATCTCGTTGCGCGGCGTGTCGTGCTGGACCACCGTGGGGAAAAAGGCGTTGACCTCGACGTCAACCGCCTCGATATCGTCAGCCTCGATTGCTTCGGTCCGCCGCAGATCCAGCGTCGCCTCGATGATGCGCTGCAGATGGTAGCAGCAGGGAAATTCCTTGATGCCGATCTCCATGATCCGGAAGGGGCGTCCCCAATCCTCGACAATCTGTTCGGGGCGCTCGACCTTCCCGGCCGTAATGAGTTCGAAGAAACCGCGCGGAGCCTCCAGGATATCCAGCTGGCCGGTCAGGCCGTCGCGCGCGAGCAGCGCGGCCGTCAGGCCGTTGCGAGCGGAAAAGCCCATTTCCACGATATGAGCCATGGTGCCGGTCTGATAGCCGAGACCGCTGGCCTGGGAGGCCGCAAGGCTCAGCGCGTGAGCCGTACGCTCGGCATCGAGCCGCAACAGCCGGGCCGCGGCGGCAGCGCAGCCGATCGAACCCGCCAGGCTCAGCACCATATAGCCCATTCGCCGGGCCTCGCGGCAGGCAAGGCCAATCCGGGCCTGCGTCTCGTAGCCGAGGATGAAGGCAGCGAGGGCTTCTTCGCCGCTGACCCGCAGATGCTGGCCGAGACCGAAAACAACTGGAAAGATGGTATAGCTCGACACCGCCTCCGGAAAACTGTCGTCCTCGTATTCCGTGGCGTGGGCAAATGTGGCATTGGCGAACGCCGCCAGTTCGACGGGCAGCATCGAACCGTCGCCGAACAGCGTCGCTTCCGGGGCGCCGCCGGCCCGTTTGACATAACGGGTGACGGTTTCGCCTCCAGTGCAGGCCGGTCCGAAGATCATGGCCCCCAGCGCGCTCAACGCCAGGGTCTTTCCATAGGAAACCACCGCCTCCGGAAAATCCGACGCGGAAGTGTCACTGACCAAGCGGGCGACCCCGCACGTAATGTCCATAAGCGACCTGAGAGCTAAATCATATATATGATATTGATCTATTTCCTGGGGGTCAATGCCGCCGGGCCGTTCGGCGGCAACCATCGTTCCGCGGCCGGCCGGGCGGTGCTGGCGTGACAAGATGCGACCAATCTGGAGAACGTTGAGGCCGGCTGCCGCAGGCGCCGAAGCTCGTTTTCGGCCTCAGGCGACCCGATCGGGCACGACCTCGCGCACGGCCGTGCCGCGTTGACCGGGCGCCATCTCCATGCCGTCGAGCGATATCGCGGGCATCTTGTCGGCGACGAGGTCGGCGGTTACCCGGCCGGAGCCCATCGCCAGCGTGAAGCCGAGGCCGCCATGCCCGACATTGAGCACGAGATTTTCGTAGCGGGTCACGCCCAGGATCGGGGTCCCTTTCGGGGTTGCCGGCCTCAGACCGCACCAGGGCTGAAAGCGCGAATAGTCCGATGCCCCCGGAAACGCTTGCCGCGATGCCTCGACGAGATATTCGATCCGTCGCTCGGAAAGGCTGCGATCTTCGCCGGCGAGCTCCGCGCCTCCCGCAATCCGCAACGATTCTCCAAGCCGGGTGTAGACAATCTTGTGCCTGGAATCCGTGATGCTTAGCCTCGGCGCCGCATCGCCGTCAGCGATCGGGACGGTCAGGCTGTAGCCTTTCAACGGATAGATCGGCAGATCGATATCGATCGTGCGCGCCAGGCTGCGGCTTCCGATCCCCGCCGCCAGAACATAGGCGTCGGCATTGGCGAGGCCGTCGCTCGTTTCCAGGCCGACGAGCTTGCCATTGGCGGCCCGGAAGCCGCTCACCGTTATCCCGGTCCGCAAGTGGAAGCGAGAGCGGCCGGACAATGCGCGCATGAGCGCGAGGCAGAACCGATAGCAGTCGCCGGCGTCGTCGCTGCGGGTGAGAATGCCGCCGACGATCCTGTCCCGCATATGGCGGATGGCGGGTTCGATCCGGCAACAGCCGTCGGCATCATGCGTCTCCTGCTCACATCCGAATGCGCGCTGGTAATCGAGCTGGCGGATCGCGGCCTGCATGCTCTCCTGCGAGGAATAAAGCACGAGCTTTCCATTCTGCCTGTAGCCGAAATCCAGCGACTCGGTTCTAACCGCGGCGCGGACCAGGTCGCGGCTATAGAGCGATAACCTCAGCAATCGCTGCGTGGTGATCCGACTTTGCTCACTCGAACACGCACGCAGGAAAGCCAGCGACCAGTTCCACTGATGGGGGTCGAGCTGCGGGTGGATTTGCACCGGTGAACGGCGATTGAAAAGCCAGCCGGGGATGTCAGGCAGGATCGACGGATTGGCGAACGGCGCAACGTAACTGTAGCTTAGCTGTCCGCCATTGGCGTGACTTGCCCCCTGCGCAATCTCGCTTTGCTGCTCGATCAGCGTCACGTCGTGACCGTCGCGCTCCAGGAAGTAGGCAGTGCTGAGGCCAATGACCCCTCCGCCAATGACGATGACTTTCATGGCGACCGGATCAGCTTCATGGACGTTTCTTGTTCGAACTTGCGTGCCGTCGTTACGATGCAGATCTGCCGGCTAGGCGCGGCCGACATGCCCCTCGCGAATGAGATCGCGCAGCGTTGCCTCGAAGGCGCCGAGAAAAGTTGCAATGTCCTCGTCGGTGTGGGCAAGGGAGGTCACTCCTCCCATGTAAGACATCAGTTCAACGCCTCGATTGCGAAGTCCGAGCTGGTAGCCTCGCACCAGTTCTTTGGACAGCCCGCGGATTTTGGCAGGATCGAGCCCACCTACCCCGCCATTCTTGTCGACCGGCCCGAAATAGGTGTGAAAGGTCGAGGAATCGCCGTAGGCCGCGCCCACCACCTGATGGGTTTCCATGATCGTTCGCATGCCTTCGCGGATACGTGCCGCGACGTTGTTCGCATGCTTCTGCGCCTCGCCGGTGCGCACGATCTTCATGGCCGCCACCGCGCCTGCGGCGACGATCGGACAACCATTGAAGGTCCCCTTGTGCGTGACACCGGGGCGGCGGCCCTTGAAGGTGAAGGACGGATCGAGCAGACGCAGGATCTCTTCGCGGCCACCGACCGCACCGCCCGGGAGCCCGCCCGTCAGGATCTTGGCGAAGGTCGAAAGGTCCGGACGCACGCCGACCACCTGCTGCATGCCGCCCGGACTCCAGCGGAATCCGGTAATCACCTCGTCGAAGATCAGGACAACTTCGTATTTGTCCGCGAGCACCCGCAAGGTTCGCAAGAACTCCTGCATCAACGGCACCGAGCCGTAGTTCGGGCCAGACACCTCGCAGATGATCGCGGCGATGTCCCGGTCCGACTTGAGGGCCTGTTCAACCGCGCCGGCGTCGGGCTTGCTCACCACCGTCAGGTCGCGAAGCGCATCCGGCACGCCGTAGGAAGGCGACTCGCCATAGGGCGCCAGCATGCCGTACATCAGATAGTCGTGCCAGCCATGATAGTGCTGTTCGAATCGCAGCACCTTCTGCTTGCCGGTGAACGCCCGCGCCAGCCGCAGCGCCAGCATCGTCGCTTCGGTGCCTGACGCCGTGAAACGCAGCCGCTCCGCCGATGGGAACATCTCCCGAACCAGTTCGGCCCACTCGATTTCGAGCGGATGACAGTTCGCGAAATAAGTCCCGAGCGAGGCCTGCTCCTGGATCGCAGCCACCACGTCCGGATGTGAGTGGCCGAGCAGCAACGACGCGCTTCCCATCGAGAAATCGAGAAACTCCTTGCCCTCGACGTCCCATTTGCGAGAGCCCTTGGCTCGCCGCATATAGGCCGGATAGGGCTCGACATATCGGTTCTCGTGCGAGATTCCTCCGGCGAGAACATCCCTGGCGCGCTTGAACAACTCTTTGGAGCCTTTGGGCTGGGACTGCCGGCCTGTCATGCATTGCTCCCCGGATTGACGAGATCATTTCGTCCGATGCAACGGCCGAACGCCTAAGAACACGGCCATTTTGATGGCCTTATCACGATTGTCAACTATTTTGTTTTCTATTTTGTAATCGAAGGCGAAGCCGCTTGAAGGATGAAATCCGGATGTGATCGAAGTTCATCAGAGCGCTGATCTTGCCAGGATCAGCCGGAAGCGCCGAAACAGGAGCACCGCTATGTCGGATCGCGCGAGGGGCTCCGTTATTCACGACGGGTGGTCAGGCATTCGAGAGCCGATGTCTCCAACACCCTCACCCGCCAATTCGGGGGAATCACCGAGGTGCAGCCGGGCTCCTCGATGATCGCCGGGCCCTCCAGGACGAACCCCTCCGCCAGGGCCGGCCGGCTATAGACCTTGCATTCGCACCAGGCTCCGTCGAACCAGACGAGGCGGCTTTCCACCACCGGATCCGACTTCGTTCCGAGCGGAAATTTGAGATCCGGCTTGTCGACGAGACCCAGCGCGACCAGCCGAACGGTCGTGATCTCGAGACCGGTGCTGGCACTCGCATACCCGAAGGTCTCTTCATGCCGCTTCAGGAAAGCCTCGATGACGGGTTGCCATGTCCGGTTTTCGCTGCGCCAGGGAATCGATAGCGTGAACGACTGTCCCGCATAGCGCATGTCGAGGCTGAAGCGAAACCGGTGCCGCTCGGCCGGGAAGCCGTCCTGCTTCAGCTGATTTGCCGCCTGTCGTTCCAGATCACCCAGAATCGCCTCCAGCGCGGCGAATTTCGCGGTGGCCAGCGCGACATCCCAGACAATGACCAGGTCGAGACGATGGTCAGCCAGCATCTGTCCGAACGCGGACAGATGGCCCGGCATCGGCGGAATCAAGACCCGCGGAATATAGAGCTCGTCGGCGACGAGAAGCACGTGCATGGGTCCGGCGCCGCCAAAGCCGAGCAGCACGAATTCCCGTGGATCGTAACCGCGGTGCACGGAGACCTCGCGCACGGCGCCAGCCATCTTCGCGACGGCAATGCGTAGCGCCGTCTCCGACAGATCGTAGATGTCCTCGAGACGTCGGCCCAATTGGGTTGCCAGCCTGACCATCGCTTCCCGCGCGGCATCGACCGACATCTTCAGCCCGCCGCTGATCTCCCGCTGTGAGGGCAGACGTCCGAGCAGCAGGTTGGCATCGGAAATCGTCGCCGCGGTCCCGCCGCGCATATAGCAGGCAGGACCGGGCACGGCCCCCGCGCTTTGCGGTCCGACTTCCAGCGTGCCATCCGGCTGCGCACTGATGATGCTGCCACCCCCCGCACCGATGGTGTGGATATCGAGTTGCGGCCAGACCAGGGGAAACGCGCCGAGCTGGTTGGCGTGCGATGTACGGGGCGTCCGATCGACGATCAGGGCGACATCCGTGCTCGTTCCCCCCATATCGAACGTGATGCAATGCGTGATATCGTTCTGCTCGCAGATCCGGACCGTGCCGTTGACGCCGCCGACGGGCCCGGACAGGAAGGTGGCCACGGCGTTGCCGACCGCCCTTTCCAACGTCATCGCACCGCCATTCGACGTCATGATGTTGACCGGTGCCCGGACGCCGCGTTCGCCGAGCGTCGCGATGAGGGTCTTCAGGTACTCGGTGATGCGCGGTGTGAGGTAGGCGTTGAGCACGCAGGTGGAAAAGCGTCCGAACTCGCCCTTCTCAGGCAACAAGGCCGCCGATTCGCTGACCGGGACATCCGGCAGTAGCTGCCGCAGTTTCGTGCCGGCCGCCGCCTCGTTGGATTGATCCAGGTATGAATTGACGAAGCAGACCGCGATCGCCTCGACGCCGGCCGATGAAAACGTGGTCGCCAACCCGGTGAAATCGAATCCATTGATCGGTTGCAGATTGCTCCGGTCGGCGGCGACGCGTTCCGGCACCTCCATGCGCAATTCACGGCTGACGAGGGGCGGCTCGCGGACGAACCTGATGTCGAAAAGGCCGCCTACCAAGCGCCTGGTGAGGCCGATCTCGATGATGTCGCGGAAGCCTTGCGTCGTCACCAATGCGGTCTTGGCACCCTTCTTCTCCAGGACTGTGTTCGTCGCGATCGTGGTCCCGTGAACGAACGCCGAGATCGATCCGAGATCGATGCCGAGCGCATCGAGCGCGCCGAGTACGCCGCGCCACTGGCTTCCGGGGACTGAGGGAACCTTCGCCGAGAGCAGCTGGTTGCCCTGCCCTCCATAGCAGAGGATGTCCGTGAACGTTCCGCCGACGTCGATCCCGACGATGTAGCTGGCTGTCGTCATGGACAATCTTTTCGTTGCGCGTGATCGCGGTGGGCAGACAAGGGCCTGCGTATCTCGACGAGGTCGTTCGGCTTGAGCGCAAGGATGGCCAGGCTCGTCGGATCGATCCGCACGACCTTCTCGCGGCCATCGACGAATTTCGCCCAACCCCGCAGTGCGGCGCCCTGGGCGGTGACGATTTCGACCATCGAGCCGTCGGTGACGTCCAGCGCCTTGCCGACCGCGTGCGGCAGCTCGAACAGGCGTTTTGCGCCATCGAGCAGCGGGCCGTTGACGAGCTGCAGCGGAAGCCGGAGACGCGCCGCCCTGATCTGCTCGCGCTTCTTCCCGGTCCTTTGCGGATCGGTCCGGCCATTGCGGTCGACCGCGACGCCGTAGCGCTCGAACACGTCGTCGACGGTGAGATAGCCGGCCCGGATATCGGCGAGCAGCGCCTCTGGATCGCGCTCGGTCGGATCACCATAGCCTCCGCCTCCGGCCGTCTCCATCACGACGATGTCGCCTTCGCGCAGCGGAAACCCGGCGACCTTGCCGGGATAATCCGACGGCTCGATCGGCTTTCCCTGGCGAACGACCGAGAAGCGATTGGGAGCGCCACTGGTTCCTCCCATCACCCCATAGGGCGGAATCACGTTCCTCTCGGACAACACGGAAAGCGACGCGCTGTCGCAGAGCATGCGGACCAGCCGGCGCATCCCAAGACCGCCGCGGAATTTGCCGTCGCCGCAGGATCCTTCCCGGATTCCGTAGCTCTCGATGCGCAATGGAAGCGAGCTCTCGACCACCTCGACCGACTGCACGGAGTTGAAGTCACCTTCCGGGAATGCGCGCACCACCGTCCCGCCGTCCAGCTCGCGCGATCCGCCGGTGCCGCCGGCGGGATATTCATAGAACAGGAAGGAACCCCATTTGGGGTCGTTGCCTCCGATCAGGACATGATTGGCGCCGCCCTTCAGCCCTCCCGATATCATCTCGGGCATGGCGCGGCCGAGTGCCGTCACCATCAGCGAATCGAGCAGCGCCTTCACTTCGGCCATTCCGCCGCAGGGCGCAGGCCAGCGCGCATTGATGAAACTTCGCTCCGGCGCAATGACTTCGATCGGCTGGAACGACCCATGATTGATCGAGGTATGCGGATCCAGAAACGCCTTCGCCACCGTGCACACGGCATTGAGCGCCATCGACGGGCCGACATTGGTCGGCCCCTTCGTCTGCGGCGATGTGCCGGTGAAGTCCGCAATCATCCGGTCGCCGGAGATCGTCAATTTGAGCCGCGCCGCAAGCGGCTCCTTGTTGTGGCCGTCGGTCTCGATGTAGCCGTCGGAGAAATAGACCCCATCCGGGCAACCCCGAATGCGCTCCCGCATCACCTTTTCCGAACGCCGCATCAGCTCGTCGATCGATTGCAGCAGTTTCTCCGTGCCGAAGCGTCTGGCAAGCCTCGCGATGTGCTCGCTCGCCTTGCGGGACGTTCCCAGCATCGTGTTGAAGTCGCCCTCCCGTTCTGCCGGGTTGCGCATGTTCTGAAACAGAAGGTTCAGAAACGGTCGGTTGAGCTTGCCGCGCTCTGACACCCGTGTCGGAACGATCCGGAGACCTTCCTGAAGAATCTCCGTGACCCGTCCGGATAGACTGCCCGGGGTCATGCCGCCGACATCGCCCCAGTGGCAACGCGCCGCAGAGAACAGCAGCAGCCGGCCTTCCGCGAAGACCGGCTGCAGCATCAGCACGTCATTGAGATGGGTGCCTCCCGTATAGGGATCATTGTGCAGGAAGACATCGCCCTCATTGATGTCGCCGGCGAAGGTCTTGACAATCTCGCGCGCCGAATAAGGCACGGCGAAGATGTGCAATGGATTGTCATCCAGCGATTGGGCGACCAGACGTCCATCGGCGCTGACGAGTGCGCAGGAAAAATCGTGCCCTTCATAGATGATGGAGGAGTAGGAAGAATGAATGATGTTGGCGCGCATCTCCTTGACGACCGCAACCAGCGACTCGCGGACCAATTCCAGCACGCCGATCTCATCCATCCAGGTCGACCTCGTCTTGCAGCCGCGCGAGCGCGACAATCTCAGATAAGATCAGCATTATTGTCAACAGGAAAGTTGACACAATGATCGGACACCGCCGTGATCCGGCGCAGAGCGCGGAGTAGCCGAACGTCCCCGCGCCCGATCTAGAAAATGAATTCCTTGTAGCGATCGATCAGTTCCCGCGCGGTCGACACGATCTCGGCCTTGATCGTTGCGGCGCGGGAGGGGTCGCCGGCCGAGAGAGCCGACAGCAACCGACGATGCAGATCGAGGCCGATCTCCGCCCGACCCTGCAGAACGATGATGCGCCGCCCCATGACCTGCGTGCGATCATGGATACGGTCGAGCATGTCGGCGAGAATTGGATTGTTGGCATGCTCGACGATGCGCATGTTCAACTCAGCCAGGATTTCCTCGTATTCGTCGTAGTCGCCCTTCTTCAGCTTTTCCTCGACGGCCGCACCCAATCGCTTGGACAAGCCGTCCCAGGCACCCTTCGGGGCATGCTGCGCGGCGAGGCGGGCACAAAGCGCTTCCAGTGCTTCGCGCACATGATAAAGGTTGATGGCCTGGGGAGCGTCGAGATAGGCGACGGTTGCGCCGCGATTGGGAATCCTGACGACAAGTCCGCGCTGTTCCAAAGCGCCGAGGATTTCCCGGATGTGCAGGCGCGAAAGGCCGAATTCGGCCGCCAGATCATGTTCGCGAAGCTTGCTGCCCGGCAGGAGCTGATGTTCGGAAATCCGATTTCGAAGGGTTTCGAAGACGCCTTCCCTGGTCTTGACGGATTGACGCCCTTGCTGCTTCTTCGGCATTCGGAGACCCGGAAATTTCCTGCTACTTCATAACAGGAACCGACCGGCGCTGCCAACGACCAGAATCAGCGGCCCCTCCCCTATTTGCCGACGCATCGTCTCCGTAGCCCTGGCGTGACGTCGAGCGCAAGGCGTCGGGGCAGCACGGGGAAACGAGCGGCCCTCGAGGTGGTACAGCCAGGTCGTTGCGGTGACGGGGCGGCCTCCCGCGAATTCAACTTCAGCTGGTCTTGTTCATCCGATGGGCAAATGAATCGCGCCTGAAACTGTAGAGCGCGTTCGGGTCCATCTGGATATCGACCACCGCCGGCTTGCCGCAGCCGAGCGCCGCCGTAATCGCGGAGGCGATATCCTCGGGCCGCTCGACGCGATAGCCCTTGGCACCGAACAGTTCTGCGACCTTGTCATAGGGCGGGTTCTTGACATCCGCGCCGATGTAGCGGCCATCGAAGAAATCCCGTTGATAGGCTTTCTCGGCACCCCAGCATTGATTGTTCATGACGATGGTCACCGTGTTCAGCCCGCAGGAGACGGCGGTGCTCAGCTCCGACATCGTCATCCCGAAGCCGCCATCGCCCATCAGGCTGACGACGGGCCGTTCCGGACATGCCGCCTTGGCGCCAAGCCCCGCGGCAAACGAGAATCCGACCAGGCCGAAATCCAGCGGACTGAGCATCGACGGCGGATCCAGATGGTTGAGCGCATCGGTGGCTTGCAGACACAGTGTGCCGGCATCGATCGCAACGATCGCCTCGCGCGGCAGCACATCGCGCAGCACCTTGAACAGTGTCATGGGCTGGATCGGCACGGTCATGACCGATCCCTTCTCATTGCGCTCCTCGAGCAGCTTGCGTCGCTTGGCGGCGAAGTCTTGCGCCCATTTCGTCGCCTGTTTCCCCGGCTTCAGGCCCTCGACTTCCGCCGCGAGCTGCATCGCCACCTTGGCGGCGTCCGCCCAGATTCCGACGGCTACCGGGAAAAACCGACCGATAGACGTCGGCTCGATATCGACCTGGATGATCTTGGCGGTGCGGCTGATGTTGTCATAGGAATAGAATGTCGAATTGAAGCCAAGCCGGGTGCCGAGTGCGAGAATGACGTCGGCTTCCCGTGCGAGCTCCGATGCCACGACGTTGCCGCGAGGACCGACCTGTCCCGCATAAAGCGCGTGGCCGTTCGGCACCGCGTCGCCATGACCCGCCGCAGCCGCGATCGGAGCGTTGAGCAATTCCGCGAGCTTGAGCGCAGCCTGATAGCCACCACTTGCCTTGATGCCGCCGCCGGCGATAATCAGCGGCCGCTTGGCATCCGCGAGCAGCTTCGCCGCGCGGGCGATCGTATCGGCATCCCCTTGAGGCGTCGCATGCAGGCGATACTCGGCCGGCGGGATCAACGGCTCGAACTCGGCGGAATTGGACAGGACGTCGCGCGGAAGGTTGAGCTGTACCGGACCGCGGCGGGGCGACATCGCGGTATGAAAGGCTTCCCTGAAAAGCTCGGGTATTCGCTCGGTCCGCTGCACCGTCCAGGTCTTCTTGGTGATCGGCTTGGCGAGCGCCTGCTGGTCGACTTCCTGGAAGGCGTCCCGATACTGATGCGACGACGACAGCATGCCTGCGACGGCGATGACCGGAGAGAACGCGGCCGACGCCTGCGCCAGACCGGTGACGAGATTGGTCACGCCGGGACCATTCTGGCCGGCGATGACGATGCCCGCATTGCCCGAGATGCGCGCATATCCATCTGCCATGTGGGTGCCGGTGCGCTCGTCACGGACGCCGACGAAACGGATATCGTTGGCGTCATAGAGCGCATCGAACACCTCCATCGTCGCCGAACCGATCAATCCGAAGACACAGCGGACATCCTCGTTCCGGAGCGACTCCACCACCGCTCTTCCGCCCGTCATGGATTTCATGGCAACGCTCCTCAACAGCCCGTTCTGAAGATCTGAGAGCCGACGCGCCGGCCGTCCGGACATTAAGCGGGGTCAATATATTGTCAACAAAAATGTTATCAAGATGGCGTCGCTCAAGCTGCGGATGCTGCGCGGTGCGATGTCTGTTTCGACCTCGGCAACACGGCTCATGCGCCGCCATGCTCCTCGACCACTTCGTCAAGCCAGCTGAGCGCTTTCGTTACGCCGGCGAGCGGAACTGCTGCCCCCATCGGGATGAGAACGATCTGCTTCAGGACTTCCTTTGCCATGCCGGCCTTCAGCCCCCGCAGGGCATGAATCCGAAACGATCTCTCGCAGCCCAGGGCGGCGAAGCACGCGATCAGCACCAGCTCGGACGTGTTCGCATCGAGGGGGCCCGACTGCATCACGGCGTCGCGCATGGCCCGATAGCTTACGCCTGCCTGCTCGTTGGCGTTTCGCAGTTGGACGGACGGCAGATTGATCAGATCGGTGCTCATCGCTTTTCTCCCTGGCTTCGAGCTCGTTGGCGCAAGCCGCTGGGCGCGGCATGCACCGGCGGCACCTGGCGGCCCGCCGTGCCGGCCTCAATCGTCTCACCCCAGACCCTGTTTTCAGTACGGCAAATTCAAAGCCTGGGGCGCGATGGTCGTGATGGATGGAAACATGATCAAAATGATCAGCCCAAGCAGCAGCACGCCGAGAAATGGCAGCATCGGGACGATCAGTTTCTCCATGCCGACCTTGCCGATCCCGCAGGCCATCAGAATCGCTATTCCGGTCGGAGGCATGAACAAGCCGATGCTGGCCGATAGCACGACGATCGTCAGCCAATGCACGATGTCGATACCGAGAAATCGCACCAGCGGCAGCAGGATCGGGACGAAGATGAGAATGGCCGGTGCGCCTTCCAGAATCGATCCGGTCAGGATGAACAGGATCGACGACATCACGAGCACGCCCCAGGCGGGGATGTTTTCATCGCGCATCCAGTGCGCGAAGGCCTGCGGGGCGCCTTGGGTCGCGATCAGATAACCGAAGATCATCGCAAAGCCCATCAGCATGACGATCATCCCGGTCGAGATGGTCGTCTGGACCAGCGCATCGAGCAGGGTCCGCCAGGTGAGTTTCCGATAGATCAGGCCCGCCACCACCAGCGCATAGACGACCGCCAACGCCGCCATTTCCGTAACCGTCGCCACGCCGAGGCGAATGCCGCCGAAGATGACGACCGGGATTCCCAGGGCTAGCGCGGCATCCTTCAGGCTGGCAATCACCTCCTTGAAGGAATAGGCCCCGTCCCGCGGCAGGTCATAGATCCTGGCCTGCAGGTGGATCGCGGCAATGAACATCAAGCCGAGCAACAGCGACGGCAACAGGCCAGCGGTAAACATCGCGACGACCGAGACGTTGGCGACGGCCGCGACGATGATGATCAGGATCGACGGCGGTATCAGGTTCGAAAATGCGCCGGCCGTCCCGATCAGCGCCAGGCTATACGGCCTCGAGTAGCCCGCCTGCTCCAGCGGGATCAGCGTCATGGCGCAGATCGCCGAAATGTCGGCGACCATGGAGCCGGATATGCCGTGCAGCAGCATCGATCCCAGCACCACGCCCATGGCAAGGCCGCCGCGAAAACGACCGATCAGGGTTCGGGCAAAATGCACCAGCTTCTCGGAAATCCCTCCCTTCTCCATGATGGCGCCGGCGAAGATGAACAGTGGAATCGCCAGCAGCACGAACGAATCCACGCCCATGACCGTTCTGTGGACGATCAGGTTGAGCGGTATGCCGCCGTGGATCAGGATCACCAGGATCGGCGCGAGGCCCATGGCTATGGCAATGGGCAGGCCAAGCAGGACGAAGGCCGCGAAGATACCAATCAGCGTCAACAGAACCATGGTATCACTCGGCGTGTCGCATGGCTTCGTCGCCGATCGCGTCGACCCGAGCGCCCTTCCGCCGGAAATTCTCCCAGAGATTGGCGGCAGCGTAGATCGTCATCAGTACTCCCCCCACCACCGTCGCCGCATACAGCCATCCGATGCTGATCCGCAGCGCCGGCATGCGCTGCATGAGCGAGAACTTGAAGATGATGACCGACTGCCAAAGGAAAAACAGCGAGAAGCACAGAATGGCCAGGTCCTGCAGGAATTCGCTGGCACGACGCCACACGGGCGGAAGCCGCACCACCAGCCAGTCGATCGCGATGTGACCGCGGTGCCGGATTCCGATGGCAAAGCCGACAAATGCGATCCAGATGAACAGCAGCCGCGCGGCTTCGTCGGACCATGCCATGCCCACATTCAGCGCATAGCGGCTGAAGACGGAAATGGTCATGAACACCACCAGCACCACGAGCACCGCAGCCAGGAGAAGTTCGGGAATCCGGAGCAGCAGGAACCAGATGATCCCGCTGCTCCGCTCCTTCTCCGCGCCGTCGTGATCCGCGGCTTGTTGCATCAGACTAGCTTCCTGAAAACACGCAGCTGACGAGCGGTCCGTTGTTCGGCCGAAATCATTCCTGGGCGTCGACGACCTGCTTCAGCAGTTCCTTGTCGACGGAGGAGTCGAACTGCTTCCAGATTTCACGTCCGGTGGTGCGCCACAGCTTCATTTCGTCCGGCGTCGGCGTATAGGTCTTGACCCCGAGCTTGACGGCCTGGGCCCGCGCGGTGTCGACCATCTCGCCGTCGAGCTTGTTGCTGTAGGCTTCGGCTTCCTTCGCCGAATCGACGATTGCCTTCTGCGCATCCGGCGGCAGCTGGTCGAAGCGGCTCTTGAGGATGGCAAGGGTCTGCATGCCGATGACGGCCTTGTTCTCGGTGGCGTATTTCAGCACTTCGTAGTGCTTGGCGGTCGAGAGCCAGGGAGGCATCACGAACTCGCCGTCGACGACGCCGGAACCGAGCGCATTGTAGACTTCCGCCCAGTCGATCGCGGTGGGCACTGCGCCCCAATTCGTGAACATCGCGATCTCGACCGGCGAGGCCGTCGTCCGGAATTTGATCCCCTTCAGGTCCGCGGGAACGTGGATCGGCCGCCTGTTGTTGACGATGTCACGGAACCCGCCATTGTCGAGCTCCATCAGCAACTTGAAGCCGCGGCCCTCGAAACGCTTGAGAATCTCCTTCCCGACCGGACCTTCCAGCACCTTTCGGAACGAAGCCTCATCCTTGAACACATAAGGAAAATCCATGAACAGCAGCGTATCGGTGAATGCCGCCCAGTTCGCGTTGGAGGCGCCGGCCAAATCCACCGACCCGTTGACCATCGCCTCGAGCGCCGTGCGTTCGCTGTAGAGCGAACCGCCCAGATAGGTTTCGACCTTGACGGCGCCATTGGTCTTGGCGCTGACCAATTCGGCGAATTTCTGCATTCCCTTGCCGATCGACTGATCGGTTGTGGCTGCATGGGCCAGCTTGAGAACCAGCGGAGCCTTCTGCGCAAAAACGATGGTCGAAAATGAAACCGAAAACACCAGCGCGGCCACGAAAGACAGCGCGTGAGAAATCCTGCCGTACTTCATTGCTTCCCTCCTCTAGCCGTTGACACGCTTGATCCGCGTTGCCTGCCTGCGTTGCTTTGTTGCCGCCTCATTCGTGCTCGTTGCCACGAATCCGATCAGGGCAAATGCCGATCCGCCCGAATTTACGGAAGCGGAGACATTGGCCGCAGTTGTTTGAAATTGAATGCCATCGCTCCCTGCCCGGGCGCCCTGTTGGTCGATGCCGGGGGTTGCCGCCGCTTCGTGCACCCGGGTCGACCACGTTCATTGCTGCTCCGGTCCCGAACGCGACTATGACAAATGCTGCGATTATGTCTACAATAAAGTTGACAAACTGAGAGCGTGCTGCGGAATGTCGCGCCCTGCCGCCCGACCGTTCGACCCATATCATATATATGATATATATCTAGTAGGCAGACGGTCCTTGCGGAGGCATGCGTTGATTTGGGCCGAATGACAACCTCCTGAAAGTTTACAGCTAGCGCGCAACCGCACGGTGCTTGAAGGAATCGCCGCGGAAACTGCCCAGGGCGTCCGGATCGACCTTCTCAATGCAGTTCAGGAGTTGCGCCGGCTGTCCCGCAAGATCATGTCGGCGGCCTTTTCCCCGATCAGGATGGCCGGCGCATTGGTGTTCGGCGACACCAGGGAAGGCATGATCGAAATATCCGCGACACGGAGATTCTCGACACCTCGAACCCGCAGCCTCGCGTCGGTCACATCCATCGGTCCATTGCCCATTCGGCAGGTGCTGATCGCATGCCAGGCGGTTTGACCCGTCTTGCGTATGTAGTCGATCAGGTCGTCTTCCGAGACGACCTCCGGACCGGGCCTCGTCTCGCGCTTGATGAACGGCTGCAGCGACGGCTGCGATGCGATCTTCCTTACCATCTTGACCGCACGCTTGTAGGTCTCGATGTCGCCTGATGCCGTCAGGTAGTTGACAATGATGGCCGGGTCTTCGAGCGGATCGGTGCTTCGCACATGCACGCTGCCACGCGACTCCGGCCTGATCTTGAAGACGCCGATCGAAAAGCCGGGAAATGGATCGATGCCGGCGGCCTTGCTCCGCGAGAACCTGTCCTTGCCGCTGATCAGCGCCAGCTGTATCTTCAGGTCCGGACTTTCCAGACCGGGCTCGGACCGCGCCAGCGCATGCACCGTCGACGACGTCCCGCTCAGCAATCCTCTCCTCGTGAACAGGTACTTCGCGCCTTCCCAGAGCCGGCGCGTCGGGCTTGCCATGATGTCGTTGATGGTGATCTTCCGCGTGCACTCATAGGTGAAGCGAAACTGCAGATGCTCGCTGAAATTCTCGCCGACGCCGGGAACGTCGGCGACGACGGGAATGCCGAGCCTGCTCAATCGCGCCGGGTCGCCCACGCCCGACAGTTCCAGCAGTTGCGGGGATTTCATCGTGCCGGCGGAAAGAATCACCTCGCCGCGCGCGCGAACCGACGCCGTCTCCCCGCCCCTGATGTACTCGACCCCCACCGCGCGATTGCCTTCGAACAGGACGCGTGTGGTGAGCGCCCCGCTCCAGACCGTCAGATTCGGCCGGCCGCGGGCCGGTCGCAGATAGGCGGTGGCCGCACTGCAACGCCGGCCATGGTCAATGCTCTGCTGCAGGTAGCCGACGCCCTCGAATTTCCTGCCATTGTAGTCATCGTTTTCCGGGATCCCCGCATCGATGCAGGCCCGACGGTAGGCTTCCGACAGCGGATCGGGATCGAACAGGCCGCGGTTGATGATCTTCATCGGTCCGCCGTGACCCCGTGTCGTCGGACCGCCAGGCGGATAATCCTCGAGCTTCTTGTAGAAAGGCAATATATCTTCGAACCCCCAGCCCTCGTTGCCTTCGGCCCGCCAGCGATCGAACTCCTCGGGTTCGCCTCGCACCCAGGCAAGACCATTCACCGAGCCGGAGCCACCGAGGACCTTGCCGCGCGGTGAATATATCTTCTGGCCATACAGCTCCTGCTCCGGTTCGGTCGAAAACGGCCAGACCACCTTGTCGTTGTTGAGCAGCTTGCCCACGCCAAGCGGGATCCGAATCCAGATATTCGACCGATCCGATTCACCGGCTTCGAGCAGAAGCACGCGGAATCTCTCCTGCTCGGACAACCGGGCCGCAAGCGCGCAGCCCGCCGAACCGGCGCCCACCACGATGAAGTCGAATTCTTCGCTGCTCATTTCGTTTCTGGACCTGCGGAGTGGCACGGCGCCGGCACCAGGCGCGCATCTGTGCTGCCATTAAACCGGGGAATGACGCCAGTCCATGCGGGCGGCACACATATCAGCTATACGAACGCAAGGAAGCACGGCGTGTCTGCCCCTGCGCGAGATCCTTTCGAGCTGCTGGATATGGCGCATCAGCGCCGCGTGAATAACTGCTATTCTCGACAGCACTCTTATCCTCAGCAGATGGATGGGGCAAGCTTCCCGCACATGCCGTGAACGTGCCCATGCGCACCGATGCCTGCCCGTTCGTCGGCCGACTGCAACGATCGTAAGGAGTGACGAAAATGGACCTGTTGCTTTCGGATCGTACCTGCCTGGTGACCGGCGCGAGCGCGGGTATCGGGGCCGGCGTTGCGCGCGTTCTTGCGGCGGAGGGCGTGCGCCTGGCGATCAACGCCCGGCGCGGCGATCTGCTCCAGGTGTTCGCAGACGAGCTGGCGTCATCGGGGGCGGAGCGGCCAATCGTCATCCCGGGCTCGCTGACCTCGCCCGATGGCCCGCGCGAAGTTGGCGAGGCTGCAATCGAGGCGCTGGGCGGACGCATCGATATTCTTGTCAACGCGGCGGGAGGATCGCGGACATTGGCGCTCGATGCCGGCGAAGCCGCGTGGGATGAAGCCATGACGCTGAACTTCCATTCGGTTCGACGCCTTTGCGAAACCATCATCCCAGGGATGCAGGCGAGGAAATGGGGCCGCGTCATCAACATCACGGGATCGATGGAGCCCCGAACCCTTAACGGCGCGGTCACGGCAAAGGCCGCGCTCCATCTATGGTCGAAGGGTCTGTCGTGCGATCTCGCGGCCGACGGTGTGACGATCAACTGCATTCCGCCCGGACGCATCAACAGCGAGCAGATCCTGCAGAGGGTACACCCGACGGAAGAGTCCCGAAAAAGCTTCATCGCGCGCAATATCCCGATCGGCTATTTCGGGGAGCCGGAAGACATCGGCCGGCTGGTCGCCTTCCTGGCATCGCCCCTGGCGCGCTACATCACGGGTACCGTGATTCCCGTCGACGGCGGCATGCACGCCTTCGGTCACTAGTCTCGGTCGAGCATAAAAACCGACCTTCAGGGCAACTCCGCACGGAACCCCCATTGTCCGGCACCATGAGGTCGGGCCATATTTGGTTTTTCGCCACCAGGCGATCAATGCGGCGCAACCCAGCATCAGGGGAACAGGATGAACGCGTCAAAAGCCGGTCTCTTCTCACTGGCGCTTTTCGCCGGGATCGCTGCCTGCGGCGGGCCCGCTTCGGCGCAGATCGTGGCACTCGGCCACAGTGCGGTCCGAGGGCATGTTGCCGAGGGCGACATGTGGCCGGCCGTACTGGAAAGCCTGCTGCGCGCACGGGGATCGCGGGTTCAGGTCATTAATGCCGGAGTCAACGGCGAAACCACGGGGGAAGAGTTGGCGCGTCTCGACCGTGCCGTGCCGGAGGGAACCAGGATCGTCATCCTCGCGATCAATGGCGCCAATGATGCGCGACGGCATCTCGCCGGCACCGCGGAGGCCGCAGCCAATGTTGCGGCGATCAAACGACGCTTGCAGGCCCGGCACATCAGGATCATCGACGCCATGGCACTCTATATTTCCATATTGCGACAGCCGGGGATGGCGCTGCCGGACCGGCTGCATCTGAACGCCGAAGGCTGCAAAAGGATGGCCGCCGCGTTGGCGCCGCGGCTGAGATAGGGCTCGTCCCGCACCCGACATTGACAAGCCCGGCGAGCTTCGGTGTTATGTAACCGGATAGTTAAGGCTCTTCATGATCACCGGTACGACGCGGCTCTACGCCATCATCGGCGACCCGATCGCCCATGTGCGGACGCCGATGGCGTTCAATGAATATTTCTCCGCTCGCCAGATCGACGCGGTATGCCTTCCCGTCCATATCGGCCGCGACGACCTGCCGCGAGGCTGGGCCGGCCTGAAATCGATCGCCAATCTCGATGGCTTCATCGTCACTGCGCCGCACAAGGCGGAAGCGGCGCGGCTTTGCGACCGGCTCGAGGGTGATGGCCTGCACACCAAAGTGGTCAATACGGTGCGCCGACAACCCGACGGCAGCTTCAGCGGCACCCTGCTCGACGGCCGTGGCTTTGTCAGCGGATTGGCCAGGCAGGGCCATGCGGTCGAAGGCCAGCGCTTCTACATGGCCGGAGCCGGCGGAGCCGGTACCGCCCTCGCCTATGCGCTGGCCGATGCCGGCGCTGCGGCCCTCACCATCCATAATCGCACCCGGTCGAAGGCTGAGAAGCTGGTGGCCGAGGTCGGCGCCGCATTTCCCGGCATCGACATTCGGGTCGGGACTGCGGATGCCCGCGGACACGCGGTTGTCGTGAACGCAACATCGCTCGGTCTGAAGCCCGATGACGGCCATTCATTCGATCTGGCCAGCGTCGATCCTTCGGCACTTGTCGCCGAGGTCGTGATGAAGCCGGATATGACCCCGCTGGTGATCGCTGCCGAAAAGCTCGGCCACCGCATCCATTTCGGCATTCACATGCTCAACAGCCAGCTCGACCTGATGATGCAATTCCTCGGACTCGATCGATCGGATCTGCGCTCCTAGAAGCGACTTGAACGGCCGGTTGAATTGCCTCCAGCGCGACCGCTGCCCGGGCCCATCCGTCAGAACTTCGCGTCGCGCTTTTCCTGGAACGCCCGGATGCCTTCCAGCCGGCCCTTGTCCGACATGCAGATGACATGGAGTTCGTTCTCGTAACGCAGTCCCGCCTCCAACGGCGTCGACATCGCGGCACGGACCGCGGCCTTGATGGCCTGAGTAGCGGTCGGGCTGAAGGAAGCGATCTTCCTTGCCATCTCCGTCGCACGCGCCGTGACCTCGGCGTCGTCGACGACCTCCTCGACCAGGCCGAGGCGAAGCGCCGTTTCGGCATCGACGGGATCGCCGGTCAGCAGCAGCCGCATGGCCTGCCCCATGCCGATGAGACGCGGCAGCATCTGCGAGGCGCCGCCGCCGCCGAGCCAGCCGCGCGTCACCTCCGGGCCGCCGATCCTGGCGCCGCGTCCGCAGATGCGGATATCGGCGGCGATGGCGATTTCCATGCCGCCGCCCAGCACCCATCCCTTCAGCGCCGCAATCACCGGCTTCCTGATGTCGCGGACCAGTGCGGCGTATTCGACGCGGTTGCGGAACGCCATGACATCCGACAGCTCGGCCAGGGTGTTGAGATCGCTGCCGGCCGAAAAGGCGCGCTCGCCGGCACCGGCAATCGTGACCACGCGGACATCGCGGTCGGCGTCCACCGTCCGGCAGACCTCCTGCAATTGCAGCGTCATTGCCGGCGTGATCGCGTTCATCTTGTCGGCGCGATCCAGCAGGATCCGGCCGATGCCGTCCTCAATCGTGAGCGTAACCCGTCCGGTCATGTTGGCACCTTGGCGGGCGATCGCCGCTCCACTTCCTGCAAAATGCCGGCGACATCGAGACCGGTACCGAAACGATCGATCATGTCGCCGAACATGCCAACCAGGCAATCCAGCAGCGTGAATTGCAGGCCCGATGCTGCCGCGAGCGCCTTGGCGGTGCGAAGATCCTTGAGCTGGTATTCCGCCGGACCACCCGGCACGAAATTTCGCTCGACCATGCGCTCGCCATGAATGGCTAGAATCCGGGAATCGGCGAAGCCACCCATCAGGGCCTTGCGTACCGCGGCCGGGTCCGCACCGCCTTTCGCGGCAAAGTGCAGCGCCTCGGCGACTGCGGCCATGGTGGCGCCGACGATGATCTGGTTGGCGAGCTTGGTCATCTGGCCGGTACCGACCGGGCCGATATGGGTGACGCGGCCCATTGCCGCGAACACATCGGCGATCCGGTCGACGACCTCGGCCCTGCCGCCTGCCATGATCGCGAGCGTGCCGTCCCGCGCGCCCGGCTCGCCGCCGGACACCGGCGCATCGACATAGTCGACCTCCCGCGCGGCGAGCCTTGGCGCCTGGGACCGGCAGGTCTCGACCGGGATCGAACTCATCACCACCAGCACCGATCCAGCGGCCATTTCCTCGGTTGGCACCTTGCCGGCGGAATCGGCAGAAAACAGCACCTCCTCCACCGCCTCACCGTTGCTCAGCATGACGATCGAGACATCGGCATCGGCGCAGGCCGCCGACGGGCTGGGCGCGACGTTCACACCGAATGGCCTCAGCCTGTCGGCCTTCTCCGTGCTTCGATTCCAGGCCGTGACGGCAAACCCGGCCTGGGCCAGCCGGCGCGCCATGTGCGACCCCATGATGCCGGTGCCGATCAACGCGATGCGGCGGTCAGAAGCAGTCCGCATTCGCTATCCCACCTGGGCTTTTTTCACGACGGCGAGCTGCTTGAACTCCGGCGATTTCTTGTAGTGCGGGTCAAGCGGATAACAGCCGGAGACGATGCCGTTGCGCGGCGCCGTGGTGCAGTCGCTGAAGGTGCGGCAATTGCGCTTCTTGTTCACCGGCCTGCCCTGCAGGACATCGAGCGGAAGTTCGGGATAGGCCAGCACCATGCGGCCGAGCCCGACGAGGTCGACCCACCCCTGGCGGACGACGGCCTGCGCCACGTGCGGGAAGAACTCCTGCAGATAGGTGTAACCCGAACCCATCAGACAGAAATCCGGGAATGCGGTCTTGAGTTCGCGCACGACTGCAAGCTGGCGCATCACCCCGATCAGCGGATCCTCGGGGGGATGATAGCCGTCCGATGGCGGATACAGCGCCGGCCGGATCAGGTGCGGATTGTAGTACGGGCTCGCGGCCGTCACGTTGACAAAGTGCACGCCGAGTCCGCGCAAGATCTCGAACAGCGCCTTGGTTTCGGTCAGATCGTAGTGAAGCGGATCTTGCGGATCGGCGCCGAACGCGTAGCGATAAGGAAGACCGTGCTGTTCCGGCACGCCGGGACCGAGCGCGCCGGGTACCGACAGCGCCGGATCGGGCTTGAACGGTACGGAATCGAACGCCGACAGCCGAACGCCGATCTTCAGACGCGGTGCCTCTGCGCGAATGCCGGCGATGATCTCGCGCATGAAGCGCGTGCGATTTTCCAGGCTTCCGCCGTAAGGTCCGGGCCGTTCGACGGCGCTGAGAAATTCGTGTCCGAGATAGCCGTGACAGTGCTTGACGTCGACGAAATCGAAACCGCAGGCCTCGGCACGCCTGGCGGCAACGACATAGTCGTCGATCAGCCGCCTGATCTCATCGTCGCTGATCACTGGCCGGTCGGCCGGATAGCCGAATTTGCGGTCCAGCAGCGGGTGGTTGTAGGCGATAATGGATTCGAACCTGGTATTGTCGTTCGGCTTGCAGAAGCGGCCCGAATGGGTCAGCTGCAGCCCGATCACGAGATCGCCGTCGTCGCCGGTCGCTTCGCGGTGCGCCTCGATCACGATGTCGCGCAGGGCCGCGATCTCGCTTTGGCTGTCCGCGGTCATGGTGAGCTGTTTCGGATTGGCGCGCCCGTCGAAACGCACCGCGCAGGCTTCACCGCCCCAGATCAGCTTGGATCCGCTGAGCCCGAACCGGCGCCAGCGCCGCCGGGTATTCTCCGACGGCTTGCCGTCACGTTCGCAATCCCAGCCCTCCATCGGCTGAATCGCCAGCCGATGCCCGATCTTCATGCCGTCGACTTCGATCGGCGCCGCCAGCGGCGATTTCGGGCCAAGGGCCACGATGTCGTCGCATGGCATCTCGAGTCCGAGCGATTGCAGATAGTTGCGAAAGCCGGTGACGCCGTCGAGCGAGCCAACCTTGGGATAGTCGCCAAATTTCATGTTGCCTGCCTTCTTGAACGAGGGCGCCGCCGCGATCCGCTCACGGCGCCCTGACATAAGCCATGATGACATCGACGGCATGGGCCCGCCGCAACCGTCGTTCGGCCGGACTGCCCAGCGGCCGCGCAAACGCCACCGAGAGCGTCGCCGAATTGGAAAAGTAGAAATAGCTCAGCGCCGACATCGAGATGTAGAGATGCAGGGGATCGATTCCGGGCCTGATCCTGCCATCGGCGACACCGGCGTCGAGGATGGCGCGGATCACGTCGACCAGCGACAGGTTCATGTCGCGCAGCCGCCGCGACCGCTTCAGATACGCCGCCCCCAGCATGTTCTCGCCGGCCAACAACGCGATGATCTGCTGGTTCTTCTCGCAATAGTCGAACTTGAACTCGACCAGCGTCCGGATGGCGACCAGCGGATCGAGGTTGGCGAGGTCGAGGTCGCGTTCGGCCTTGCGCATGGCATCGTAGGCCCGTTCCAGCACGGCGAGATACAACTCGTCCTTGGAGCCGAAATAGTAATACAGCATGCGCTTGTTGGCAGCCGCGTGGTCGGCGATGACGTCGACGCGCGCCCCGGCAAGCCCCTTGGTAGAGAATTCGATCTCGGCGGCGGCAAGCAGCGCCTGGCGGGTCCGTTCGGCGTCGCGCACCGGCTCGAGCGACGTTCTTGCCTTTGCCGCGGCCGGCGGCCGCCTGACCCTGGAGGTTGTTCCGACCGCCATCACGACACCGCCGCTGTCAGAAACCGCTCCAGGCGCGGCGACCTGATCGGGCGCGCCTTGGCGGCGATGATCGCAGCGAGACCCATGGCTTCCGGGCGGAATATTCGACGGTCCATCACCTTCAAGGCCGGCGACACGTCCGGACGGAAGTGCATCTGTGCCAGGATGTCGCGATCGAGGTCGACGCCCGGGGCGATCTCGATCAATTCCAGCCGGCCGGCTTCGTTGCGACGAAATACCGCCCGCTCGGTGATGTAGAACGCACGCTGACCATTCTGCGCGGCCAGCGCGCCCGAATAGGTGACCTGCTGCACCTTGGCGACGAATTTCTTCTCTGCCCCCTCGCGGTTGATACGGGTCTGCCCGTCGGTCCAGCCGATATCGAGGCCGCCGGCGGTGAAGGTGCCGGAAAAAACCATGGTACGGGCGTTCTGGCTGATATTGATGAAGCCGCCAGGACCGACGATCCTGTCGCCGAAACGGCTGACATTGACATTGCAGGCCTCGTCGACCTCGGCGAAGGAAAGAAATGCCAGGTCGAGGCCGCCACCGTCGTAGAAGTCGAACTGGTAGGGCTGGTCGATCATCGCCTGATAGTTGCGACCGGCTCCCGGCTCGTTGCCAGTCGCCGGCACGCCGCCGATCAGGCCCTGCTCGTTGGTGAGAACGACCTCATCGATCGCATTCTCTTCGGCCGCCAACGAGGCGATGCCGGTCGAAATGCCTGACCCGAGATTGCAGACCGCACCGCAATAGAGCTCGAGCGCCGCGCGGCGCGCCACCACCTTGCGGACCGAGAACGGCAGTGGGGTGATGTGGCCGGGCGGCACCTTGATCTCGCCGGCATAGGCTGCATCGTGCACGGTGAAGAAGGTCTGGGTCTGTTCCGGATCGACCACGATCAGGTCGACCAGCATGCCCGGGATCTTCACCTGCTTCGGCGGCAGGGTGCCGCGCAGGGCCAGACGCTTGACCTGGGCGATCACGATGCCGCCACCGCGTCGGGCCGCCTGCGCCATCGAGATCATCTCGCCGAATACGGCTTCATGCTCCATCGTGATGTTGCCGTCTTCATCGGCGCTGGTGCCACGCACCAGCGCGACGTCGACATCGAAGGACTTGAAGAACAGATATTCCTTACCGCCGACCGTCGTCAGTTCGACCAGATCCTCGGTGGCGCTCTCGCTCTGCCGGCCACCGCCATGCCGCGGATCGACGAAGGTGTGCAGGCCGACATGCGTGGTCAGACCGGGGCGGCCTGCCGCCATTTCGCGGGTCAATTGCGACAGGCAGCCTTGCGGCAGGGTATAGGCCTCGATCGCATTGGCCGCGGCCATGCGCTCGACCGGCGGCGAGTCGACCAGCGTGCCGCAGACCACCCGCTTCAGCAGCCCGGGATGGGCCAGGTGGCCGATGCCGCGGTTGGCGCGGTCGCCGAGCCCCACGGGGTGAACCGTGGTCAGGTCGCGTGGCTGGCCTTCGACGAGAAAGCGCCTGGAGATGGCTGCGATCAGCGTATCGGGCACCGAATGGCCGGCACCGGAGCCGCCGATCAGCAGCGTATCGCCGCTCGCCACCAATTGCGCAGCTTGGTCGGCGGTGACGACACGCGGCGGCATCCCACTCACCTCGCCCGGCCGCGACGGTGCACCCGCTCGCCGGCCATAGCCGCCATCGAGTCCAGCCGACCATTCCGGTCGGGCAACTTCGCAAAATCCATCGCCGACAACCTCGCGACTAAGTATCTAGTTAGTTATAAGCGGCCCCCGCATCGCGTCAATCCATTGCCAGCACGCCCTTCGACTTGAAGATGTTGCGGATCCGGGTGGAGTATTCGTGGAACCGCGGCGGCAGCTGGTCCAGGCGCCGCGGTCGTGGCAGGTCGATGTCGATGATCTCAACGATTCGCCCTGGCCGCGGTCCCATCACCACGACCCGGTCGGCCAGCAGCACCGCCTCCGGGATGCTGTGGGTGATGTGCAGCGCCGTCTTGCGGGTTTCCATCCACAAACGCTGGATATCCATCGAGATCTGCTCGCGCGTCAGCGCATCGAGCGCGCCGAACGGCTCGTCCATCATCAGCATGCTCGGGCCATGCACCAGCGCGCGGCAGATCGACACCCGCTGGCGCATGCCGCCGGACAATTCGTAAGGCTTCTTGGTCTCAAAACCCTCGAGCCCGGTCGCCTTCAACAGGCTGCGCGCGATCGGCTCATATTTGGCGCGTTCCAGCTTCCTGATGTCGACCTGAAGCATCACATTGGCCAGCACGTCGCGCCAGTCGAGCATGATGGCTTCCTGGAAGACGATGCCGACGTCGGTCTGCGGACGGTCGACCCGTTTGCCGGCGACCGTGATCGTTCCCGACGTGTAGGGCTGCAGGCCGGCCACCATCTTGAGGATGGTGGTCTTGCCGCAACCGCTCGGCCCCACGACGGCGACGAATTCGGATTGCCGAATGTCCAGGTTGATGTCGCCGCAGGCTTCGACGGTTCCGGTCCTGGTGTGGAATTTCTTGCCGACATTCGACAGCCGGATATAGGGTTCGCTCATTGCCTGCAGATTTCCACGGTCAGATCACGCAAGGGAAAGTCGCCCCGCGCGGGATGCCGCGCAGGGACGGATGCGAGCTATTGCTTGGCCGTCGTGTAGGGCGGCTGCGCCAGGAATTCGTTGGTGTAGTACTTGCCAAGATCGGGCTGCGCGGTCAGGCCGGCGTATTTCTCCAGCAGATCCTGGCTTTCCTGCCAGTCCTCCTTGGCCGACCAGAACAGCGGCTTGCCCTCGGTGTGCTTGGTATTGGTGATGGTGAGGGTGCCGTTGATCTCCAGCAAGGCGATCTCGGTGTTGAAGGCCGGCGCATGCTTGATGAAGAGCGCCGCCGCCTCGTCGGGATGCTGCCGGGTATAATCCCAGCCGCGCTGCGATGCCGCCAGGAAGCGTCGCAACCGATCCTGGTTGGCGGGGTCCTTGACCCAATCATTGTTGACGATGATGGCGCTGCTCAGGGTCGAGATGCCGGCCATGTCATACAGCCTGGTCCAACCCATCTTCACGCCGCTCTTGAGCTGCATGCGCGGACCCTGATCCATGAAATATCCGAGCAAGGCGTCGGCTGTGCCGCCGAGCACCGCCTGCTCCTTTGCCGCCGGATTGGCTACCGTGACCAGTTTCACGTCACTCACCTTCATGTCGAGCTTGCCCATGAAGGCGGTGAAGATCGCGAGGCTGGCATCACCGGCAGTGATCGCGATCCGGCTGCCCTTGATCTCCGAGGTTTTGCTCGGTCGCGGATTGTCGGCCCGATAAATGAACGACATCGGGCTCTGCTGCAGCGTCACTCCAACGGCCTTGATCGGCATGCCGGCGTTGATGCCGCGCATCATGGTCGCGGCATCGACATAGGAGACCGGGCTGGTGGCATTGGCGGTCAACTGCGCGACCGTCGTCGAGCCGCTGCCCTCGAGGATCTCGACGTCGAGGCCGGCTTCCTTGTAGAACCCCTTGTCGAGCGCCACGAAGAATGGCGCGTGTTCGCCATACAGCGTCCAGTTCAGACGAAACGGAAACTTGTCGAGCCCCTCGGCACCGGCGGGCCCGGCCAGCGTCACGGCGGCGACGGCCGCCATCAGCGATAGTAAAATCTCCCTGCGCCTCATCGTGGTTTCTTCCCTGCGATTTGTCTTCGCCTTCGTGGCGAAGCTCTGTTTGGCCTTCATTCGAAACTGCGGCCGGCTACATGGTGCCGGACTCCACCCGATGGGTGACATGCCACGGGATCAGCAAGCTCTCCAGCAATTCGACGATGTAATAAAACACCAGGCCGATGATGGTGAGCGCCACGATGGTGGCGAACATCAGTGCCGATTCCATGTTGGAATTAGTGACCAGGAGCAAATAGCCGAGACCCTTGTCGGCGCCGACGAATTCGCCGACCACGGTGCCGGCAATCGCGAGCGTGGCCGCCACTTTCAACCCGCTGAACAGGTATGGCAGGCTGGTCGGCAGCCTGAACCGGGTGAACACCTGCATCCGCGTCGCGCCCATCGAGCGCGCGAGGTCGGCCATCTCCGCCGACATCGATCGCAGACCGACGGCGGCATCGATCACGATCGGAAAGAACGAGATCAGGAACGCCACCAGGATCTTCGGCGTCGGCCCGACCCCGAACCAGACCAGGAACAGCGGCGCGATCGCCACCTTCGGAATGATCTGGAAGAACAGCATGGTCGGCATCACCAGCTGGTTGAAGCGCTGCGACGACGTGATCGCGATCGCGAGCGGAATGGCGATGCCGACCGCCAAGGCGTAGCCAGCCAGCATTTCGTAGACGGTGATCCAGCCATTGCTGAGCAGCAGCGGAAGCTGGTCGATAAACGCATGCCCGATGGCCGCGGGCGATGGCAGCAGATAGGCCGGGACACGCCAGGCAACGACGAAAATCTGCCACACCAGCAGGAACCCGACGATTCCGGCCAGCGGCGTCAGTTTCCGGAGGAAACCGCCGGCGACCGTGATCGTCGCCCCATTGTCGGGCTTTGCGGATTCACCCACCAGAGCCATCGTTCCCTTTCAACGCCACGGCGTTCGGTCCCGGTTTTTTCGAACCTATCAGAGGCGGCGAACCGGTAAAGCGGCCGAAGCTGCGTCACGTTCATCATCGACTTTGGTAGGGTTCGGTGACAATCTTCGCGGCCTCTCGTCCCTCCCCTGTCGCGACCTTCCCGTGCCGCAACAGGGTTGGCATCGAGTTTAACTATCTGGTTAGATCGGCGCGAGTGAAATTATCGAACGGCCGGGAATCCCGCCAGTGGCGGCAGGCCGACCCATCCGGGACGCGGAACATGACGGACGCTGGGCGCAATGCCTCGAGCAATTCCCCACCAAGCTCGATGCGGGAGTTGTGGCGCCGGGCGGCAGCAGCGTGACGGCGCCGCTGTTTCGCGTCCGCGAGGTCAATCTCTTCGAAAGAGGCGTTCACCTGCGAATGCCGTTCCGGTTCGGCGTGGTCACGCTGACCGAGGCGCCGCAATGTTTCGTGCGCGTGCGCATCGAGTTCGCGGACGGCCGTTCGCAATGGGGCGCCGCCGCCGAGATGTTGGCGCCGAAATGGTTTGACAAGGACCTCGCGCTGTCGAACGAGGACAATTTCAACCAGTTGCGGCTCGCGCTGCGGCTCGCGGCCGGCGCCTATATCGACGGCAAGGCGCGTACGGCGTTCGGCCATTTCGCCGCGCACTATCGCGGCCAGATCGAGGCCGGCGCGGCGCACGGCCTCAACCGGCTATCCGCCAATTACGGACCGGCGCAGCTCGACCGCGCAATACTCGACGCCCTCTTTCGGTCGCTCGGCTGCTCGTTCTACGCAGGCATGCACGACAACCTCGCCGGCATCGATCCGACCGAGCTTGGCCGCGACGGCGAGGATCTGGCCGCCTTCGACCTGCCGCGCTTTCTGGCCCAACTGGCGCCTTCCGGTTCCATCGCGGCGCGCCATACCGTCGGACTGGTCGACGTCATCGGCGGCCACCCCGGACGGGTCGGCGACGGCCTGCCGGAATCGCTGGAGGAAGTCGTGGCGACCTATGGCCATCGCTATTTCAAGCTCAAGGTCGGCGGCGATCCGGAGGCCGATCTGGCGCGGTTGACCGAGATCGCCGCCGTTCTCGATGGTCTCGATGGTGCGTATTTCGTCTCGCTCGACGGCAACGAGCAATACGATGACATCGCGGCACTGCTGGAGCTGTGGCAGCGGATGCAGGATACGCCGGCCCTGCAGCGGCTGGTCGCGGGCATCCTCTTCATCGAGCAGCCGATCACCCGCACCCATGCCCTGGCCGACGACGTTTCGGCGCTGTCCCGCGTGAAGCCGGTCATCATCGACGAATCCGACGACGAACTCGACGCCTTCCCGCGCGCCCGCGGCCTCGGCTACAGCGGCGTGTCCAGCAAGTGCTGCAAGGGACTTTACAAATCCATCTTCAATGCGGCGCGATGCGCGCAATGGAACGCCGCAGGAGCGCCGCGCTTTTTCATGACCGGCGAGGACCTCACCGTTCAGTCGGGCCTGGCGCTGCAGCAGGATCTGGCATTGGTCAATCTGATCGGGATCAGGCATGTCGAACGCAACGGCCACCATTATGTGAACGGCATGGCCGACCTGTCCGAGGCCGAGCAGGCCGCATTTCTGACGGCGCATCCCGATCTCTATGAGCACACGCACGGTGCGGTGCGTCCCCGGATTCGCGCTGGTCAACTCGAAATCGGCTCACTGGCTCGATCGGGCTTCGCCTCCGGCGCCTGCCCCGACTGGCGGACGGTGCGGCCGATGGCCTGACGGCGCTTCGGGACTTGTCACCGCGCGAGACGACGATCGATTGGCCTCACGTTCAGTTGCGGCCCTCATAGAGGTCGCGGCCCAGGACGAGCGCGCGGATCTTGCCGTCGGCGATGCCGCGCTTGAGCATCCAGAACCCGCAATCGGGGTGGATGTATTTCACCCGGCCGACCCCGAGAATCCGGTCGGCGTGTTCGATCGCACGGGCAATGGCATCAGCCAATTCGATCACCGTCTGCTTGATGTCGACGACGCCGAGTCCGAAGCCGATCTCGGGCCGCAACTCCGTGAATACCGCCAGTTCATCCGGCGGCCGGTGCGCGTTTTCCATCACGATGTGATTGACATGCAGTCGATTCAGATAGTCGATCAGCTTGCCCCAACCACCTTTCTGGATGGTCTGGCCGCCGTAATTCCCGAAGCAGAGGTGGACCGCAGGGACGGTCGGGACGGCATCGAGCACCCGGTTCATGGCGTCGGCGGCCCATTCCCATTCCTCCGGGCTGCCCGGCAGATTGGCTTCGTCGACCTGGATCACGTCGGCATCGATATGCCGGACCTGTTCCGCCAGCACATCGGCGATCGCCATGGTGAGCGCCGCCTTGTCCTTGTAGTGGTTGTCCAGCAACATCTTGGCCAGCATGTGCGGACCGGTCAGCGTGAACTTCAACGGCCGTGTCGCCAAACTCTTCGCGCGCGTACAGGCCGCCGGCAGATCGAGCGTGCCGGGACCGATGGCAGCATCGACCACGCCCGGGGGCCGGCTGCGGAATTTGTGATCCGGCGATTGCTTGAACGCCAGCCATTCGGAAAGTCCGATCTCGTTGCGCACCCCGGACATGGGACGCACGAAATATTCGATCATGCCATTGGTCTCGGGATGGTTGACATCGAAGCGGTAGAGCTCACCGTCGCACACCAGATCGATACCGGCCTGTTCCTGCGTGTCGATCACCACCCGCGTCGCATCGATCACCGCCTGTTCCGACGGCAACGCCGCCAGCCAGTCCGGCACCGGATAGGAGCCGACGGTGGTGGTCAGGATACGGGCGTTGTTACTGCCGGTCGAAGCTGCCATTGATCGAATTCCCTGCATTGATTGTTCTGTGAGGCCCGAGCATCAGGCGGTCAGGCGCCTGCCTCGGGCAGCGCGCGACGCGATCTCGGATCCGCGTACCAACGCTTCGAACTTCGCCCACACGATGGTTTCATGAATCTCATCGTTGCCGGCAAAGCTGGCAAAGCCGCAATCGGTGCCGGCAATCACGCGCTCCACGCCAAAGGCGTCGATCCAGCGCCCGAGCCGCTGCGCAACCGCTTCCGGATGCTCCACCATGACGTTCGACTGGGTGATTATGCCCGGAATCATGATGACGTCGTCGGGCAGCTTCGCGTCGCGCCAGGACGTCCATTCATGCTCGTGCCGCGGGTTCGCCGCCTCGAACGAGAACGCCCCGACATGCAGCCGCGCCAGAATGTCGACGATGTGCTTGACTTCGATGTCGTGGACCCGCGGACCGAAGTTGATCCCATAGCAGGTGTGAAAACGAACCCGGTCCTTCGGAATGCCCCGCAGCGCGTGGTTGATGGCCTGCACCCGCAGCTCGATCCACCGCCGGCACTGTTCCAGGGTCTGGTCGGGATGGCACACGTAATAGGTGAGAAGGTGGGGGTCATCGACCTGCAGCACGAACCCGGCACTGACAATGGCGCGGTACTCCTCCCCGATCGCTTCGGCCAGACCGTAGAGGTAGTCCTCCTCGGACTTGTAGAAGGCATTGCGGTTCCAGTCGGCGATGCTGGACACCGAGGTCGACGGCACGAATGCATCCGAGACATCGACATCGCTCAACGCCGCCCGGAGATTGCCGAGATCGGTCTGCAAGGCCCGGGCGCCGCGATACTTTACCTCGCCGGTGCACAGATAATGCGCGTGCCGGGTATGGACGTTGCTGAGCTGCGGCGCGTAAAACTCGGGAAACGCGCGGACTTCGCGGGAACCGACCCAGGGACTTTGATTCCGGTGGCCAGCGTCCGGCTCAAAACCAGACAGGCGCGCGTTGATATAGGTGATGAAGCTCGGCTTGCTCATCTCCCCGTCATCGACGATGTCGATGCCAAGTTCAGCCTGTTTGCGCACCACGTCCGAAACCGCCTGGCGAAGACGGGATTCGAACACCGGCTCGCCGGTCTTTTCGTCCATGCCCGGGGCGCCGCTCAGCGCATGAAGGTCCGCTGGACGCGGCAGGCTACCGACATGGGTGGTGAGGATTCGATCGGCGCTATGCTTCATGGCATTGCCTTTTTTGGGCGCCACGAATTCTAAGCCTGTTAACCAATCGGTTACAAGGGGGCCCGTTCCAGCCGGATCGTTGGTCAAGCCGTCGGTCGGCGCCCTGCCGACGGCTGGAGACCGCTACCGCGCGGCCTGGGGACCAGTTTTCTAGGACGTCAGGAAGCAGAGCTGTCTTGGCGCTCGGCGCAATTGCGCTGCCGGCTATCGCATAACCACGTGCTGCGGCTGGCTACCGCTAGTGACCTCGAAGCGGGCCCCCGCCGGGTACCAGATGACCCGGGCGGAAACGATCACGACGACGAGCATCCAGAACACGAATTGGCCGGCGCGATCCAGCATGACCGAGGCCAATTCCATCTTCGCCTTGCGATCGTCCCGGGCCGTGTCTGGAGAAACCTCGCCATAGGGATCGAATGTCTCGGTCGGCATCGCGATTTCCGCCATTGTTGCTGCTCGCTGGGCCCACAATTTATGTGGCAAGAGCCCCGGACAGGGCAATGGACGGAATTTTCAATGTTCTGCCTGCGACGAATGCTTTGTTTTGCGTCGCGCTCGGTCCGTAGAATCGGGACGTCGGGACCACCAGAAACCGCCGAATCAGCTCCGGGAACTCCCGGTTGACGTGGTGTGGGCTGGTCTCGCGGCCGACCTGAGCCGACCGCCGGGGGGCGCAGGCCGCGCTATCCGGCCTTCTGCCAGCTCTCACCGCCTTGCAAGGCCTGCCAGATCTTGGCCGGGGTCAGTGGCATATCGAGGTGGCGGACATCGAATTCCCGAAGCGCGTCCATCGCAGCGTTGACCACCGCCGGCGGCGAACCGGTGGCGCCGGCTTCCCCACACCCCTTGGCGCCGAGCGGGTTGGTCTCGGTCGGCGCGTCCTCATACAAGGCGACATGGATTGGTGGCAGATTGTCGGCCCGCGGCAGGCAGTAGTCCATGAACGAGGCGCTTCTGAGCTGGCCGCTCGCATCGTAGCTGGTCTGCTCCAGCAGCGCCTGGCCTATACCCTGCACGATCCCGCCAATCACCTGACCGCGAACGATCAATGGATTGATGATACGGCCGAAATCGTCAACCACCGTATAATTCACGACCCGCGCGACGCAGGTCGCCAGGTCGATCTCGATCTCGCAGATGTGACAGCCGTTGGGATAGTTGAAATCCTCACGCTCGTAACGCGCGGTTTCATCGAGGCCTTCGGTCTCGTCCGCCGGCAACCGGGCGGCATCGAACGAGGCCTTGACGATTTCGAGAAACGGAATGTTGCGATCGGTGCCCGCGACCCGGTATTCGCCCGGCCGATAGTCGACGTCGTTCTGGTCCGCTTCGAGCAGATGCGACGCGATCCGCTTGCCCTTCTCGATGATCATTCGCGCGGCGAGCAGGACGGCGGTGCCGCCAAGCTGAAGGGAACGCGAGCCGCCATGGCCGCCGCCCTCCGTGGTCGCATCGGTATCGCCTTGACGGAACGCAATCTGGTCCGGCGCGATGCCGAACTGCGCCCCGGCAATTTGTGCGAATGTCGTTTCATGGCCTTGCCCGTTGGACTGGGTTCCGACCGACAGCACCGCGCGACCATCCGGAGCGAAGGCAATTCTGGCCATGTCCGCCGGCGGACCCAGCGTCGCCTCGAGATAGTACGCCACCCCGATGCCGCGGCGCGCATTGCGCTTCTTCGCCTGCTTCGCGCGCTGCGGAAATCCGCCGAGATCGGCCAGCTCGATGGCACGGTCGAGCACCTTGTTGAAATCGCCGACATCGATTTCGCGTCCCAGCGCCGTCCGGTAGGGAAGCTGATTGCGTTTGATCAGGTTCTTCTGCCGCAACCTGACCGGCGATATGCCGGTCACACCGGCCGCCACGTCGATGGTGCGCTCCAAGAGATAGATCGCTTCCGGCCGGCCTGCGCCCCGGTAGGCGTCGACCGGCACCGTATTGGTGAAGGCGGCTCGCACTTCCATGGAAATATGGGGGATGGTGTAGGCCCCGCCCAGCACGGCCGCCGTTGGCAGGGTCGGAATCAGCGCGCCATTGGTGGAAAGGTAGGCGCCCAGGTTGGCGACGGTGTCGACCGCGAGCGCGACGAAGCGTCCGCTGCCGTCGAGGCCGAGACGAACCGTGGAGACGAGATCACGGGCATGCGCATCGGAGACGAACGATTCACTGCGGTCATTGACCCACTTGATGTTGCGCTGGAGCCGGTCGCAGACGAACACCATCATGGCGTGTTCGGGCTGCAATTGATTCTTGCAGCCGAAACCGCCGCCGACATCGTCGGCCTTGCAGCGCAGCTTCTCTTTCGGCCAGCCGAACAGCTGGCACAGCAGGCCCTGAAAGCCGAACGGATTCTGGATCGAACCGGACAGCGTCATCTGGCCGGTTCTGGCGTCGCGTTGGACCATGACGCCGCGGGTTTCCATCGAGTTCGGCACCAGGCGATTGTTGACGAGATCGAGCGTCACGACATGCGCCGCGCCGGCCAGGGCCTGCTCGGTCTTCTCGGCATCGCCGGCCCGCCAGACAAAGGCGAGGTTGCCGGCACCATTGTGCGACCAGATCTCGGGCGCGTCGTGCTGCAGCGCCTGCCGCGCCTCCACGACGCAATCGAGGATCCCATACTCGACGTTGATGGCCTCCAGCGCATCCGCCGCCTGAAGGGCCGTCTGCGCCACGACCATGGCGACGCATTCGCCGACATGCCGGACCCGGCCGACGGCCAATCCCTGACGCGGCGCCGAGGCGATCGGAGAACCATCGGCCTGCTTGATCGACGGGCGCAACGGCAGCCCGGCGAAGCCCGCGTTCTGCCAATCCAAACCGGTGTAGACCGCGACCACTCCGGGCGCTGACCGCGCGAGCGAAGTATCGATGTTGCGGATTTCGGCGTGTGCGTGCGGTGATCGCAGGAAGGCGGCGTGGAGCAGACCGACCTCGCCATTATCGTCGACATATCGGCCCTTGCCCGCGATGAACCGGCTGTCCTCGAGACGAGGCATTGGCTGACCGATTCCGAATTTCTTGAGCGCTCCCTCCTGGACGTCATTCGACAATGGTTGATGCTTGCTTTTCATCATTTCTCCGCAACCCGGACGATCCCCGGAGGCCTGGAACAGGCGTTGCGCTCTCGCGGCCTGCAATTGCCGGCGAAAATGGCCGATGCTCCACCTCGCGTCAACTTCGCGATCGAGCAGTCAGCCATGCCGGATCGCATCAGGCGAACAGGCGGATGATGCCGAGGCTGATCATCAGCAACAGCAGCAGCGAAAGCGTTACGGCGGCCGTCACCTTGCCGCCAACGCGCCGAAGCACGCTGATGTCGACGCCGAGTTCCAGCGCCGCCATCGAAACGACGGTCAGCAGCGAGGCCACCTTCAACACCGGCGCGGCCATTGCAGCCGGCAGTATCTCGAGCGAGCGAAGCGCCGCCAGGACGAGGAAGCCGATGATGAACCACGGCACCAGCTGCAGCGGATTGAAGCGGGCCGCCGTGGCGGGCTGGCCGGCCTCCTGCCGCAGCCGGCGCCCCAGCAGCGAAAAGCCGATCACGATCGGCCCCAGGGTCAGAACCCGCACCAGCTTGACGAGAGTCCCGACCTGGGTACTGATCAGCCCGACCGGCACGGTGGCAGCAAGCACCTGTGGCACGGCATAGACGGTCAGGCCGGCGAGGATGCCATACTGCGTCGGCGAAAGCGCCAGCAACGGGACCAGCAGCGGCAGGCCGAGCACGATCACGACACCGAGGATGGCGGTGAACGATATCGAGGCCACGATGTCGTCGCCATTGGCACCGATCACCGGAGCGATGGCGGCAATGGCCGAATTGCCGCAGATCGAATTGCCGCAAGCCACCAGGATCGAAAGCCTGACCGGCAGTCCGAGCATTCGGCTGATGCCATAGCTGGCAGCGAGAACGACTCCGACCGTGGCCACGATCGCGGAAATCAGGGCCGGCCCGGAAGCCGCGATCGCGGCGAACGAGATGGTTGCACCGAGCAGCACCACGGCCAGCTCGAGCACCTGCTTGGCGCTAAAGGCGATCCCCGAGCGCCAGCGCTGGTCTGGTTCCCAGAAGCTGCGAACGGCAATGCCGATCAGGATAGCGATCACCAGAGCTTCCAGATAGGGATGGCCGAAAAGACGCTCCTCGACCTGCTGCAGGGCGAGCGACACCAATGTGATGACAACGCTCAACCCAACGCCGGGCGCCAGCGATGTCAGCCGCGCGACAAAGCCCGTTCCACCGGAGTCAGGCTTCTTGACTGCAGACATCCTCCACCCCCCGCCCCGGCTCGCAAACGACGAAAAGGCGCACCGCCGATCGGTGCGCCTTCCAGCTGCCTGACCTTTCAGTACGTCGCGGCAAGGTATTCAACGATCTTGCCCACATCGGCCTCGTCGATCTGGGCGCCATAGGTCTTGATCATTTTGTTCACTTCCGCCTGCCAGAAATCCTTCTTGAATTTGGGTCCCTGCGGCTGGATCGCGACATAATCGGCCGAGTGGCATGCGGTGCAATTGTTTTGCACCACCTCGAGGTTGGGACCCGGTTTGAAGGCCGCGGTCTCGTCCGGCACCTTGTAGGTGACCGGCTTTGCACCGGCCGTCGCCAACCCGTAGCCGGCCACGGCCATCGCAGCGACGCCCGATAGCGCAATCAATGTCGATCGCTTCATGATCCTTCTCCCCTCAGGCAGCCGTCACATGGACGGTTTCGACCACATTACGCATATAGCCGGCAGGATTCCACGACGCCTCCATCGGCTGGGTCTTTCCGTCATTGCCGGTTGCGCGGACCTTGAGCTCGCTGGCGCCTGCCGGGAGTTTCACCGAATGGCTCCATTCGCGGAACGAATATTTGCCGAGATCCTTGCCCAGCTTGGCCTGCTCCCAGGTCTTGCCGCCATCGGCAGATACCGCAACCTCCTTGATCCCGCTGCCGCCGTCGAAGGCGATGCCCTTCAGCGCGGTGCTGCCCGCCTTCACCTTGGCGCCGTCCGTGATATTGGTGATGAACGAGCGGACGTTGAACCGGTTGATGGGAATGGTGGCCTTGGGGGGAGTGCCGGGTTCGACGCAGTGGCAGTCATTGTCCGGGATGCGGTAAGCGGATTTCATCCAGAATCCGTCATAGACATTGTCGACGACGTTGATCTCGTTAATGTGCTTGAGCCAATAGGTGCCGTAATAGCCGGGCACCACGAGACGGAGCGGAAAACCGTTGAGGAACGGCAGATCCTGTCCGTTCATCGCGTAGGCCAGCATCACATCGCCGTTGCGTGCGAGGTCGATATCGATGGCTTTCACAAAATCGGGCGTCCTGTCGCTGACAGGACCGTCCATGCCATTATAGACCACCTGCTTGGCGCCGGCCTGCAGGCCGGCCTTGTCCAGCACCGTCTTCAGCGGAACGCCCTTCCAGCGCGCATTGCCCATCGCGCCATTGGCGAGCTGGCCGCCGGCGACGCGCGGGTTGAAGAAGCCGCGGCTGTTGCCGGAGCACTGATTGACGGCGACGATCTCGACGGCCGGCATCTTGCGGATATCGGCCAACGACAATTTCATGGGCCGGTCGACCTTGCCCTTGACCTCGACCGTGAACTTGTCGGGATCGATATCGAGCGGCACGCCGGCGAGATGGTAGCGGACGAAAAACGCATCGTTCGGCGTGATCACGCCTTCATTGTACACGGCGAACGGCGTTTCCAGCTGCGGCGGCCGGCTGGTTACACCGATCATCGGCCGCTTCTGCGGATATTTGACCATCGGCCGCTCGCCATTGCCGATCGGCAGCGTCACATCCTGCGCCGCCAACCCGGCGAGCGTCGACCCGCCGAACGCGCCGCCCCCCGCGATCATGGCGGCGCCCGCCTGCAGAATTGTCCTCCGATTCATCATTTTGCTTTCTCCCTTGGTGAATAGCTTCGTGGGATCGCCGGGCTTACGGACCGGCGAACTTCAGGCACTACGCCGGCGATGCCGGTATGAGACCGCCGACGTTCGCAAGGAACCCGGTGATCTCGATCGGAGTATCGGCGACACGGACCCCCGCCTTCTCGAGTGCCGCGCGCTTGGAAGCGTAGCCGCCGCGACCGCCGGTCACGATCGCGCCGGCATGGCCCATCTTCTTGTCGGGCGGTGACGAACGCCCGGCGATGAACGACACCACGGGCTTGGCCATCCCGCGGGCATATTCCGCCGCCTCCTCTTCCATCGAACCGCCGATCTCGCCGACCAGGACGACCGCCTTGGTTCGATCATCCCGATCGAGCGCCTCGAGCGCATCGCGCGAGGTCGTACCGATGATCGGATCGCCTCCGATGCCGATGAAGGCCGACTGTCCCAGCCCCGCGCGGGTCAGGTTCAGGCACATCAACGTCCCGAGGCTGCCGCTGCGCGAAATCACGCCGACCCCGCCGGGGGCGAAGATGTTGGGATTGTGACCGGGCATGATCCCGACAAAGCCCTCGCCCGGCGTGACGATGCCCGCGGTATTGGGCCCGACGATCCGGCTCTTCGTGCCTCGCGCGCGGGCGAAGACGTCGAGCACGTCGTGCCCGGGAATGTGTTCGGTCAGCACCACGATGGTCGGTATCCCAGCGTTGATGGCGTCGATGATCGCGTCCTTGGCCATGGTCGGCGGAATGAAGATCACCGAGACATCGCACGGCGTCTGCTTGGCCGCCTCGACAGCTGAGCTGAAAATCGGGACGCCATTATGGTTGTCGCCGGCCCGCTTGGGATTGACGCCCGCGACAATCTCGGTGCCGCGCTCCATCATCCGCGCGGCCCAGAACGTCCCCTGCTTGCCGGTGATTCCCTGCACCAGAACCTTTTGACCGCGTCGATAGATCATCGTGCCGCCTCTACCGCCGCCTTCACCGCATCTTCCATCAGATCGTAGGGTTCGATGCCAAGCCGTTGGCGCACCAGCCTGATCGCCTCGTCCTCCCCGGTGCCATGGATGGTGAAAAACGCCGGAATCTTGGGCTTCAGCGTCTCCCAGGCCCGAACCACGCCGTCCGCCATGACATCCGTGCGCGCGAACGCGCCGCAGAAATTCACCACCAGGCTTTTCACGCCGGGGTTGGACAGCACGAGGTCGAGCGCCACCTCGGCCTTGGTGTAGGCCTCGCCGCCGATTTCGAGGAAATTCGCCGGCCGGCCGCCGAAATGGTCGATGACGTCCATGGTCGTCATGGTGAGACCGGCGCCATTGGCGAGCACGCCGACATTGCCGTCCAGCTGGATGAAGCGAAGCCCGTGCGAGGCGCCGCGCTGTTCCAGTTCGGTCATTTTCGCCGGCGAGGCCACTTTGGCCAGATCGGGCTGCTTCGCCGTCGAGGCGTCGTCCAGCACGAACTTGCAATCCAGCGCGACCACCCTGCCGCCGCGCAGGATGGCGAGCGGATTGATCTCGACCAGCTCGGCGTCCTTCTCGCAGAAGGCCCGGTAGATCTTGACCAGTACGTCGGCGACGGCGCCAGCCGCCGCGCCGAGCTGCATTCCTTCGAGCAGCGCCGCCGCCTCCGCCGCGCCGAAGCCGCGCCCGACATCAACGATATGCCGCCGGATGGCTTCGGGTTTTCGTTCGGCGACCTCCTCGATGTCCATGCCGCCTTCCGTCGAGAACAGCACCATCGGACTGCGGTTGCCGACATCGACCAGCACGGCGGCGTACAGCTCCCGTTCAATCGGACAGCGTTCCTCGATCAGCACCCGTTCCACGCGGCTGCCGCCGATGGTCATGCCGAGGATGGCGCGCGCCGCAGCGGCGCCCTCCTCGGCGCTGTCAGCCATCTTGATGCCACCGGATTTGCCGCGCTTGCCCGTCGGAACCTGGGCCTTCACCACGGATGGTCCGATTCTGGCCACGGCAGCCGACGCTTCCTCGGGCGTCAGGCACACCTCGCCGTTTGGAATCGGCACCCCTGCGGGCAACAACACATGACGTTTGGCCGCGTATTCCTCCAGGTTCATCGCGATGCCCTATCGTCCGTACCGCGCCCAGTGCGGTCCGAACAGCTCTTCCTCGGAAGGCTTGTCCTCGGCAATCGGCACGACGAGATGGGTGATGTTGAGGAAGTGCTTGAGATTGAGGTTCTCCGAGATGCTGTTCTTCTGCCAGGAGCCGCATCCCATGGTCAGGGTGAATTCCAGACCGCTGTCGAAGCCGCCGCCATTGCCGAACGTGTGGGCGAAATTCACCAGCACCCGCACCACCGGAAGGTCTTCGGCGAGCTGACGCGCCCGTGCCAGGTTGGTGGTGTGAAGGCCCATGGAGTGGCCGCGGCCCTGGAAATCCAGGATCCTGCGCACCGTCTCGGTCGCGGCCTTGAAATCCGAAGCGCGGTAGACCGTGAGCACCAGCGCGAGCTTCTCGCCCGACAGCGGAAACGCCTTGCCGATGCCGGTCTCTTCCACCAGCAGGAACTTGGCGGCCGCGGCGGCCGGCGGCAGCCCGAAGCTTTCGGCCAGCACCGGCATGTCGCGCGCGATCAGATGGCGGTTGAGCTTGCCGTTCTTCCACAATTCGCCCTGCACGCGCGCCTTCTGGGCGCCGTCGACGAGGTAGCCACCCGCCTTCTTGAGGGCGTCGATGGCCGCGTCGTAGACTTCGTCGACGATCACCACGGCGTTTTCCGACGAACACGAGGTGGCGTTGTCGAACGTCTTGGAGGCGCAGATCTTCTGCGCGGCCGCGGCCAGATCGGCCGTCTCGTCGATGATGACGGGAACGTTGCCGGCGCCGACGCCGATCGCCGGCGTGCCGCTCCGATAGGCGCGCCGTACGTTGTCCTGCGAGCCCGTCACCACGACCAGATCGACCGCTTCCATGATGGCCTGGGTGGTGTCCTTGGTCACCGGCTCTGGCAGGATCTGGACCAGATCGCGGGGCAGCCCGATCCGGGCAAGCTCCTCGCGCATGTATTCGACGGCGAGCGCCGTGGTCCGATACCCGAGCGGCGACGGCGCGATGATCACCGCGTTGCGGCCCTTGATGGCCATCATGGCCTTGTTGACCGGCGTAGCCCCGGGATTGGTCGAAGGCGTGATTGCCCCGATCACGCCCATCGGCTTCGCGAACTTGACAATGCCTCGCTTGTCGTCGCGCTCGATCTCGCCGACCGATCGGGCGCGCAGCAAATCCCGCAACGTGCCGAAGGTCTTGCGCTGCTTCTTGATGATCTTGTCCGGAACGTTGCCGAGGCCGGTGTCCTTGACCGCGAGCTCGGCGAGCTCGCGCGCATGCTCGGGCTTGTAGAGCGACCATGCCACGGCGCGTACCGCCTCGTCGACGCGGGCCTGGTCCGCTTCCGCGAAACTGCCCTGCGCGATCCGCGCGCGCCGCATCAGGTCGGCGGCAATCTGCTGCGCGTCCGCAATCCGGTCGGTCATCTCGGCAACGGGACTCATGATGTCTCTCCTCTTTCCGGTAGGCCAGCACGCGCTTCGGCCGCGAATACGGCGGACCGGGCGTGCCGGCGCTTCAAGTCGTTCTCAGGATCGGCGTCAAATCGTCGCGCGTATCGACAAAGCGCTCGCCAGGTCGGCATCGCAGCGCCAACAGCGCGCCGAGCAGCAGCACCGCGAGCGAGCCGACGAACGGCACATCCCATCTGCCCGTCAGGTCGATCGCATAGCCGAACACGACCGGTGAGATGATGCCTGCCATGCCGAAGCCGAAATTCATGAAGCCGCTCGCGCTGCCGGAATATTCCGGCGTAATGTCCATCGGGATCGCCCAGATCGGCGCGACGATCAGTTCGGCGAAGAAGAACGCCATGCTGAGACAGATCGCCACGGTCACCAGATCATGGATGAACACGATCGGCAACATGAAGCAGAACGATCCCAGGAAGCCGATCACGATCACCGAAATCCTGGCTTTCCCGACCTCGCCGGTACGCCGCAGGATACGGTCGCTGAGAATGCCGCCGGCCGTGTCGCCGATCACGCCGGCGCAGAACACCGCGGCCGCGAACAGCGCGGACTTCTTCAGGTCGAGCTTGTATTGATGCAGGAAGAATGATGGCAGCCAATTGAGGTAAAGCCACAGAATCCAGCCATAGCAGAAATCGGTCAGCGTAACCGGCAGGATGCGCCTCAACAGCGGACCCCAGGGAACGTTCCGACGCATGGCCACCACGGCCTGCGACGGCAGACCTTCGAGGTCCTGCGGCCGGACGCCGGGATGCTGGCGCGGATCGTCGCGGAAGTAGAACAGCCACAGGAGGGCCCAGGCGAGACTCAATCCGCCGAGGACATAGAACGAAACCCGCCATGAGAACGCAACAATGATGGCGGCGATCAGTGGTGGCGTCGCTGCATTGCCGAAACGCGAGAATGCATGGGTGATGCCTTGGGCAAAGGCTCGCTGGTCCGGACGCATCCAGTTCGACAGCGCGCGCGTCGCGGTCGGAAACGCCGGCCCCTCGCCGATGCCGAGCGCAAGCCGCGACGCAAACAGCGTCGCCAAGCCGCCGACCATGCCGGTCCAGACGGTGGAGGCCGCCACCAGCAACGCGCAAAGAAACAGCGTCAGGCGCGGACCCATGCGATCGCCGAGCCAGCCGCCGGCAATCTGGAAAAACGCATAAGGATAGGCAAAGGCGGAAAAGGCGATGCCGAGCTCGGTTGCGGAGAGGCCGAGATCCTTCTGTATGATTGGTGCCGCGGTCGAGATGTTGACCCGATCGACATAGAAAATTAGATACATCAGGCAGATCGTCAGCAGGACAAGGCGGTTCGCCTGGTTCCTCATGATCCTCATGCATTGCTCCCGCGGTTTCTTGGTCGAGTTCCTGCTGCCGTGGTCGCATCGGAGGATGACCAAAGGCCTGGCGCTCGTTAGGCTTGGCGCTCGTTTCCCCCATGCTACAAGCTGCGCAAGCCGCGGCGAAATCGATACTCTGCATCGCCACCATTCGCGGGATTTATCATTGAACCAGGACCTCGACATCGCGCTGCTCCGGACGTTCGTCGCGATCGTCGATACCGGGGGACTTACCTCGGCCGGCAGGAAGGTCGGCCGCACCCAGCCTGCGATCACCCATCAGATCAGCCGGCTCGAAGACCTCACCGGCCGCACTTTGTTCGAGGACAATCGCCGCAAGCTCAGCCTGACCCATGACGGCGAGGTGCTGCTGGAATTCGCCCGCGCCATGCTGCGGATCAACGATGCAGCGCGCAGCCGCTTTTCGAGGCCCGACATCGCCGGCCACGTGACGCTGGGAACCCCGGATCTCTACGCCCCGTATATCCTGCCGGATGTCCTGGAGACCTTTTCGCGCTCGCACCCGAACGTCGAAATCCAGTTGCGCTGCACGCGCAGCATCCATTTGCATGCCGCGCTGGAGCGCAGCGAGATCGACATCGCGTTGATGACCAACCAGCCCGAGTTCCGCAGCGGCGAACTGGTGCGTCGCGAACCGCTGGTATGGGTGGCCGCCACCGGCAGCAGCCCGGAAGTGCGCAAACCGCTTCCGCTGGCGGTGCTGCCGCAGGGCAGCGTCTATCGCCAACATGCGCTCGAGGCGCTGGGCGCCGCCGGCCAGCAATGGTCGATACGCTCGGTATGCGACAGCATCGCCGGAACTCCAGGCCGCGGTGTTCGCCGGTCTCGCCGTCTCGGTGTTCCCGCGCTGCGCCGTCGGGCCCGGCATCCGCCGTCTCGGCGAGGCCGACGGGCTGCCGGCCTTGCCGCCGATCGAACTGGTGATGCACCGGAAAAGCCAGGGCATCACCGATGCCGCCGAACAGCTGGCGCAACACATCGCCCGTGAACTGGGCGATGCCGCCGCAACCGCACGAACGTGATCTCCCGCCCGGTCAGGCGGACTTCTGCGGCCGCATGTCTTCACGCTTGATGCCGGCAACGACGACCGGCTTCTTCATGGCATCGCGGCGGAACGGCTCGCCGAGCTCCTGGTTGAGAATGATCTCGATGAACGTCGTGATGCCTTTCTTCTGATCCTCGCAGGATTTTCGCAGCGCTTCCGTCAGTTCGGATTGGGTGTTGACGGAGATGCCCTTGAGACCGCAGCCCTCGGCGACTTTCGCGTAGCTCAGATCGGGATCCAGCTCGGTACCCACGAAATTGTCGTTGTACCATAGGATGGAATTGCGCTTCTCTGCGCCCCATTGATAGTTGCGGAACATCACCATGGTGATCCCCGGCCATTCCTTGCGGCCAATCGAACTCATCTCGTTCATCGAGATGCCGAACGCGCCGTCGCCGGCGAAGCCGACGCAGGGCGTATCGGGATTGCCGATCTTGGCTCCGATGATCGATGGGAAGCCGTAGCCGCACGGTCCGAACAGGCCCGGCGCCAGATATTTGCGCCCCTTCTCGAATGTCGGATAGGCATTGCCGATCGCGCAATTGTTGCCGATGTCGCTGGAGATGATGGCCTCGCGCGGCAGACCCGCCTGGATTGCGCGCCAGGCCTGGCGCGGCGACATCCGCTGCTTGTCGCGCTTGCGCGCGTCCTCGTTCCATGTCGTGCCTGGATCGTCCTCTTCGTGGTCCATGCTCGACAGCGTCTGCAGCCATTTCGACTTGGTGGTGTGCACCAGCGCCTTGCGCTCCTCGCGGCCGGCATTGCCCGCGCTCGCGGACAACCGCGACAGAATGGCTTCGGCGACGAGCCTGGCGTCACCGCAGATTCCAACCGCAACCGGCTTGGTCAGGCCGATCCGGTCCGCATTGATGTCGACCTGGATGAGCTTGGCGGTCTTCGGCCAGTAGTCGATGCCATAGCCGGGCAGCGTCGAGAACGGATTGAGCCGCGTGCCGAGCGCCAGCACGACGTCGGCCTTGGCGATCAATTCCATCGCGGCCTTCGAACCATTGTAGCCGAGCGGGCCGACCGCAAGCCGGTGACTTCCGGGAAAGCTGTCATTGTGCTGGTAATTGTTGCAGACCGGCGCGTCGAGCTTTTCGGCGAGCGCCGTGCAGGCCTCGATGGCATTGCCGAGCACCACGCCGGCGCCCGACAGGATCACCGGGAATTTCGCCTCCGACAGCAATTTCGCCGCTTCGCTGATCGCGCTGTCGCCGCCGGCCGGACGCTCGAACTCGACAATCGCCGGCAGGTTGATGTCGATGACCTGGGTCCAGTAATCGCGCGGAATGTTGAGCTGCGCCGGCGCCGACAGGCGCTTGGCCTTGAGGATGACGCGATTGAGCACTTCGGCGACACGCGTGGGATCACGCACCTCCTCCTGGTAGCAGACCATGTCGCGGAACAAGGCCATCTGCTCGACTTCCTGGAATCCGCCCTGCCCGATGGTCCGGTTGGCGGCCTGCGGCGTCACCAGCAGCATCGGCGTGTGATTCCAGTACGCCGTCTTGATCGGCGTGACGAAGCCGGTGACGCCGGGACCGTTCTGCGCGATGACCATCGCCATCTTTCCGGTCGAACGGGTGTAGCCGTCGCAGATCAGACCGCCGTTGGATTCGTGGGCGACGTCCCAGAAGGTGATGCCGGCCTGCGGAAACAGGTCGGAAATCGGCATGAAAGCCGAGCCGATGATGCCGAATGCATTCTCGATGCCGTGCATCTGCAGGACTTTGACGAAGGCTTCTTCGGTGGTCATTTTCATGGCGCGGCCTCGTACTCTTTCGCAAACGTTCTGCAGGATGTGGTCCGGGATCATTGGCATGCCCACTCTTCGCCTGCAACAAATATCTCGAAATTGAATTCTTTTCGTTCCATTTTCCGGAATATTTGCTATCCTGTGCCAATGAACGAGCTGTTCGCTTCCTTGAAACCGCTGGGCCTGCTTGAGGCTGTCGCGGCCATGCCGCATTCCGCCAGCCTCGCCGAGCTCGCGGCGAATGTCGGCGTACCCAAGCCGACCATGCATCGCTGGCTTGCGGCGCTGGAGGCCGCGGGCCTGCTGCAGCGAACGCTCGACGGCCGCAGGTTCGAACTCGCGCCGCGCGCGTCGCGACTGGCCTTCTCGATTCTCGGCAATCGTCCCGGCGGGACGCTGCGCCGTGAAATTTTGCAGCGCGTCGTGCAGGAGGTTGGTGAAGCCTGCAATCTCACCGTGCTCGACGGGACACAGGTCAGCTATCTCGATCGCGTCGAGGCGGAATGGCTGTTGCGCATATCGTTTCAGCAGGGATCCAAGGTGCCGGCCTATTGCTCCGCCAGCGGCAAGCTGTTTCTCGCCTTGATGCGGCCGGCCAAGCGCGACCTGCTGCTTCGCCTGATGCCGCTGCAACGAATGACCGACAACACCATCACCGACACCGGGGAATTGCTCAACGAACTTGCCGAGATCCGCCGCGTCAAATACGCGCTCGACCGCGAGGAGTTCCTGTCCGGCCTGGTCTGCCTCGCCGTTCCCGTTTTTCAGCAGAAGGCGCAGTCACGAACCTGCGTCGCCGCGCTTGCCATCCAGGCCCCGGTGACACGGATGTCGCAGTCGCTTCTCCTGAGCAAGCTCCCCATCCTGCAGCGGGCCGCGGACGCGCTCGCCATCACCCTTGCCGAGTAGCGATGAACACCATGACAACCGAACCGACGTTCCCCAGGCTGGACGCGCTCGAGGCCGCCGCCCGCGGCAAAGGACGACTCGCGGTGGCAGTCGCCTATCCCTGTTCGAACGACGCGCTCGCGGCGGCCGTGTCGGCTTGGGAGGCCGGCATCATCGACCCCGTGCTGGTCGGTCCGCGGCAGCGGATCGCAGCCTGCGCCACCGCGCTGCAGGTCAGTCTTGACGGCTTCCGCCTGGTCGAGGCGGAGGACGATCCGGTCGCCGCGTCACGGGCGGCGGTGGCGCTGGTCGGCGCCGGGGAAGCCCAGGCGCTGATGAAAGGATCGCAGCACACCGACGAACTGCTGGGCGCGGTGGTATCGCGCGAGGCCCATCTGCGGACGTCGCGTCGCATGAGCCATGTGTTCTGGTTCGATCTGCCGGCCTATCACAAGCCGCTGATGGTCACCGATGCCGTCGTCAACATGGCGCCAAGCCTGAAGGACAAGGTCGATATCCTCGCCAATGTGATCCATTTTTCGCATGCCATCGGGATCGCCGCGCCCAAGATCGCGTTGCTGTCGGCAATCGAGACCGTCAATCCCGATCATGGCTCGAGCGTAGACGCGGCCGCGCTTTCCAAGATGGCCGATCGCGGTCAGATCGGCGGCGCGGTGATCGACGGGCCGCTGGCATTCGACAATGCGATTTCAGCCGCTTCGGCGATGACCAAAGGAATCTCCTCCGCCGTCGCCGGAGAGCCTGATATCCTGATGGTGCCCGGTCTCGACGTCGGCAACGTGCTCTACAAGTCGCTGATCTACATGGGCCGCGGCGAATGCGCCGGCGTGGTGCTGGGCGCGCGGGTGCCGATCATTCTCACCAGCCGCTCCGACTCCCGGCGCGCGCGCGTGGCCTCCTGCGCCCTGGCGAAGCTCAGCCTGCCCTGATTCCGCACCGACCGGCATCCGCTGCTGCTCACGCGGCCATCGATCCGGCTTTGGCGGCCTCCAGGATCATGTCGGAGGCCTTTTCCGCGATCATCACCGCCGGCGCATGTGTGTTGCCGGAGACCAGCGTCGGCATGATCGAGCAGTCGACGACGCGCAGTCCGGCAATGCCGTGAACCCGCAGGCTCGCATCCGTTACCGCCATGGCATCGGACCCCATCTTGCAGGTCCCGGTGGGATGAAAGATGGTCGCACCATATTCGCGTGCGAATTCGAGGATCTCGCTGTCTGACTGCACCGCGGTACCGGGCTTGTACTCGCTTTCGATGTAGGGGCGCAGCGCGTCGGTCGCCGCCAGCCTGCGGGCGTATTTGATGGATTGCACGGCGCAGATGCGGTCCTTTTCGGTGGCGAGGTAGTTCGGGCGCATCGACGGCGGCTGCATCGGATCCGTCGACCTGATCTCGACGCTGCCGCGCGACTCCGGCCGCAACTGGCAGACCGAGAAGGTGCAGCCGGACCATGGATGCGGCTTGGCGCCGGCAAGCTCCGCCGACAGCGTGGCGAAATGAAACTGGATGTCCGGCGTCTGCGAACCCGGCAGAATCCGCGTGAACAACCCGCCCTGGTTGATGCCGATGCCGAGCGGCCCGCGGCCGGTCATCAGCCATTTCAGCCCGATGCGCGCCTGGCCGGCCAGCGTACGCAGCTCGTCATTGGTGGTGATCGGCTTTGTCACCCGATACATCAGGCGGAATTGCAGATGATCCTGCAGGTTCTGGCCAACGCCGGGCAGTTCGTGCACGACGCCGATGCCGTGGCGGCGCAACAGGTCGGCCGGGCCGATGCCGGAAAGCTGCAGCAGTTGCGGACTCTGCAAGCGCGCCCGCCGACAGCACCACCTCACGCGCGGCCCGCACCTCGTGGATGGCGCCATGCTGGCGGTATCGCAAACCCACAACCCTGCGGCCGTCGAGCATGAGGCCGGTCGCCTGCGCGTCGGTCTCGACCCGCAGGTTGTCGCGCCCGCGCGCCGGCTTGAGATAGGCCACCGCCGAGCTGTTGCGCCAGCCATTGCGGGTGAAAAGCTGGAAATAGCCGACGCCTTCCTGATTGCCGCCGTTGAAGTCGGTGGTTCGGGGAACCCCAAGTTCCTCGGCGCCGCGAATGATGGCCTCCATCAGTTCGCTTCTTTCCTCGATATCGGACGACCATAGCGGACCGTCAGCGCCGTGAACGTCACTGGCGCCGCGGCTGTTGTGTTCCGACTTGATAAAATAGGGCAGAACATCGTTCCAGCCCCAGCCGGCATTGCCAAGCTGCGCCCAATGATCGTAGTCCTCGCTCTGGCCGCGGATGAAGATCAGCCCGTTGATCGAACTCGATCCGCCCAATCCCCGGCCCCGCGGCCAGTAGATCTTGCGATCGTGCATGTTCGGCTCGGGGTCAGTGTAGAATCCCCAATTGTAGGCCTTGTGAAACATCGTCTTGCCATACCCGATCGGGATATGGATCCAGAGATAGTTGTCGCGCGGCCCCGCCTCCAGCAGCAGCACCTTGAAGCGGCCGTCCGCACTGAGCCGGTTGGCCAGCACGCAGCCCGACGATCCCGCGCCGACGATCACATAGTCGAATTCAACCGCAGCCAATATCGCACCCGTCCCTGGTCGGTCGTTCCCCAAGACATTGCACCAGCCTTGTCGGGAGCCGCAAGGGCGAACGAACCTGCCCGTCTCAAGACGGCAACAGCCAGCCGCCGCAGATGGCTACATCACGATGAAGACATCACCGTTTTCGACTTCCACCTCGAAGCGGCGCAGCCGCAGCTTGCCGTGATCGGCGACCGATTTTCCGCTGCAGATGTCGAATTCGAAGCCATGCCACGGGCAGCGCAGGATCTGTCCGGGGCGATCCATCATGAGCACATTGGGTTGATCGCTATGGGCGTACCCGGTCAGGCAACCATGTTCGAGGTCCGCGCCCTGGTGCGGGCAGCGCCCCGCCACTGCCCTGATCTCGCCGGAAGGAAGCCGCGTCAGCAGAATGTTGCCGCGTCCGAGCGTCACCGGCACCAATGCATGGCTCGAACTTCGTCGGCACGAGCGACCAGATGTCTTGTCATTGACGCGGCGCCTCAACGCCATACAGCGCGGCGCCGTTCTTCCAGAAGATCTTCTCCTGCAGATCCTCGGGCAGCGAGCGCGGGATCGACGATTTCGGATCATCGAAGTCGAAATGCGGATAATCCGTGGAGAATACCAGGTACTCGTCGCTGCCCATCAGATCGATCAGTTTCATCCACTGGTCGGCAGTCAGATCCTCGGCCGGCTGGGTGGAAAACCGCAGGCGTCCGCGCATATGCTCGCTCGGCAGCTTCTTGACCCAGGGCACCTCGACCCGACCCTGGCGATACTCCCGGTCCATCCGCCACATCAGGTGCGGCAGCCAGCTAAATCCTCCCTCCAGGATGATGAAGCGCAGCGAGGGATAGAGGTCAAACACCCCGTTGAGAATGAGGCTGATGACTTCCGCCATCATCGAGGTCGGCAGCAGCGTGTGCCGCTCGATATAGTGCAGCCCCATCCCGAACGGTCCTTCCGCCAGGATCGTGTGATGCAGCGCTATGACCAGACGGTGTCGCTCGGCGGCGGCAAAAATCGGGCGATACATCGGGTGGCCGTAGGCGATATCGTCGACGACCGGCAACATCACCTGCTTGATCTGCGGGTGTGCCGCCATCCGGTCGATCTCCCGGGCAGCCTCTTCCGGATCACGCGCATTGATCTGGATGCTGCCGATGAACCGCTTGTCCTTGGCCAGCCAATGCTCGGCGACATAGTCGTTATAGGCGGCCGCGAGCGCCGAACTCAGGCCGTACTGCAGCTTCAGCATGGTCGGATAGAAATAACCGGTCAGCACCGCGTAGGTCTGGTTATAGGTGTCGAGCAGTTGTCGGCGCATCACCCCATAGTCGCTGACCGAGGCCGAGCCGTCGGCGTTGCGGACGTCGGCGCGATTGCCGCTTCCCGGCGAGGTGTAGGCAAATGGCTGGCTGAAGCCGCGCCAGGCGCCACGCGCGATCCACTCGCGATAGGGCTCCTTCAGGTAGGGAACGAGGTCGCGGACGCCCGCGAAACTCTCATGAACGTCGGCATCCAGCAGCAGCATGGCGAGGCCTCAACTACGTGTCAAAAATCGGGACAAAACATACCGTTTTCTATGGTGCCCGCAAGGCACCGTCACAGGCAAGCGATTTCTTGGCGACGCCTCATGGTGCCGCCCGGCGGATCCCGGCGGAATGGTGGAACTCTTCGCGAGCTACCCGGGCGGCGGCGACGGCGGCCGGGTCGAGCCGCGGCATCGCGGCCTGTTCCAGCACCAAGCGGCCGCGCTCGACCCGAAGCGGCACGGTCAACAGGCCGCGGCGCTGCTTCAGGAAGCCGTTCATCTCACCGGCCGTCGCCAACAGCCGCGCGCCGACGCAGGCTTCCATCCAGCAGCCGATCTCGCTGGCCACGCCATTGCCCAGCACCGCCGTCATGCCGAGCGCGTCGATGCGGCCGAGCGCCTGTTCAGCCGCATCGATGCTGCCGAGCTTCATCAGTTTCAGCTTGATGATGTCGGCCGCGCCCAGCGCTGCCGCTTTTTCGACGTCCGCCATGGTGTAGATAGATTCATCGAGCATGATCGGAACCGTTGCCACACGTTTGACGGCAAGTGCGGCATCCCAATCGCCGGCCGCGCAGGCCTGCTCGAACAGTTCGATGCCGTCGGGGTCGAGGCTGCGCGCGAAAATGCACCCGTCATCCTTCGAGTAGCCCTGATTGGCGTCGATCCGGATCCGGGCCCGTCCGCGCAACGCCCGCTGGACATGCCGAACCCGGCGCAAATCGTCCTTTACGTTCCAGCCCACCTTGACCTTGATGGTGGAGTAGCCCGCCTCCAGCAACCGCTCCAGTTCGGCATCGAGCGCGTCCGGCGCGGTTTCGTTCAGGATGGCGAGCAGCGCCACCGAGCCCGCCATCGGGTGGAGCGCGGCGTGGTCGTCAGCCATCTCCAACGCCGTGACAAAGGCCGTCACGGTGAACGGATTTCCGCCAAGCCAGGGAGCGAGACGGCGGCTCAGCTCCGCCTCCGGTGTACCTGGCAATTCCGCTCCGATCGTCCGCGCCGCCTGCCAACACTGATCGAGCGTCTCCTCGGTGTACCCGGTCAGGATGGTCGCCTCGCCGACGCCACTGCGACCATCGGCAAGCGTTACCGTCACGAGCAGGGTATCGAAGGCCTCGACATTGCCGAACACCAGCTTGTAGGGGGTCTTGAGCGGCACCCGCAGCAGGTCCAGCTCGATCCGCTCGAGGTGGGATTTCGACATGCAGGCTCCCTGTTCAATTCCGCCACGTATTCGATATCGGCGCAAACGCGCGGTGTTGATGCGGCCGATCGCGATCAAAGCAGCGTGCGCGCGAGCCGCTCGGCGGCGCGGCGCAGGGTCGACACATGCTTGCGGGCGCCCTCGACGCTCAGGCGCGCGACGGGAGCATGCAGGGCGAGGCCCGCGAACATCTCCCCGTCACTGCCAATCAGGGGAACGCTCAGCCCGATCGCGCCGACCATGAACTCCTCGTTGTTGACGGCCATCCGCTGGTCGCGAATCCGGGCCAGTTCGGCTTCGAGACGTTTCCGGTCGGTGAAGGTATTGGGCGCATAGGGGCGCAACTCGATTTCATCGAGCAGCGCCGCCCGCCGCGCCAGCGGCATCAGCGCCAGGAAGAGCTTTCCAGTGGCGGTGCAATGCAGCGGCACGCGCGAGCCCGCGCTCAGATGGGTCCGCAGCGGCCAGTTGCATTCGACCCGCTGAACATAGGCGACGCTCGAGGCATCGAGCACGCCGAGATTGACGGACTCGCCAAGCTCGGCGACCAGTCGCTCGAGAATGGCCAGTATCGGCGACATGCGCGCCGCAAACACGACCGTTCGCAACGAAATCCGGGTCAGCCGGTCGCCGGGCACATAGCGTTTGCCGCTGAGATCGCGGGTCAGAAGCTGCGCCGCCTCCAGCGTGATCAGCAGGCGGTGCACGGTCGCCTTCGGCAGGTCCATCCCCGCGACGAGCTCGGCGAGGGTCAAGGGCCGATCGGCGCCGATCAGGTGCTCCAGCAGCGCAAATCCCTTTTGCAGGGCAGACGACCCCGACGCAGACTCCTCCGGCAGTAACGCGGCCGGACCGCGCGGCTTTCGCTCTGGTCTGGAAATTGGCTTCAAGCAGCGATCCCAAGGTGGCAGTGGAAACTCAGACCCGCACCGCCGATGCGGCAATCCTATCATATCAAAAAGCGAGACGGAATATCTCGAAAAAATGATTGCCTGCGAAGGAAAAACGTCTAGCGTCACGGCATCGGGATATGGGTCCTTCGCGGAACTATGGATCAGCGTGCGGTTACTGCCTAAGGCGATTGCGGCGACGTTGGGCGTGCAGGCGATCATCGTCCTGGCGTCGCTCGTCGTGCCGCTGACCGCGACCGCCGTGGCACCGCGCCTCGGGGTCGAACCGCATCTGGTCGGGTACTATGCCGCGCTGACCTTCCTCGCCGCGGCCTTTGCGTCCCTGGTGACGCCGCGATGGGTGCGCCGCTTCGGCGCCATTCGTGTCCATCAGATCATGCTGCTGGTTGCGGTGGTGGGACTTTTGATGCTTCGATCCGAAACGCTTGTCGGGTTCGCGCTCAGCGCGCTGCTGCTGGGGCTCGCTTACGGCCCGGCCAATCCTGCCAGTTCCTCGCTGCTCGCGCGCTACGCGGCGCCCGCCAGCCGGGCGCGGGTATTTGCGTTGAAGCAGACCGCCGTCCCGCTCGGTGCCGCGCTCGCAGGGTTCGCCGTTCCTTTTCTGATGACCAAGTTCGGTTGGCCGGCGACGGTGCTGGCGGTGGTGGCGATCTGCCTGCTGGCCGCGCTCCTGGTCGGCGGCTGGCGAGGTGAGCTGGATGATGCGCAAGGGGATCTAGCCCCGGTCGGAAAGACTGGAGCGGTCGCCTCGCTTCGTCTGATCTTGGGCAATGCCGGCCTGCAGCCCCTGGGCATCATGGCGGTCTGCTTTGCGGCGACCCAGTTCAACTTCACCGCGGTGTTCGCCGCCGTTCTGGTGGAGCGGATGAGATGGTCGCCGGTCGAGGCTGGCGCCACGCTGTCGATCGCCATGGCGGTCAGCGTCGGCTCCCGGCTCGGTTGGGGATGGGTGGCGGATCATGCACCCCCGCGCCTGGTGCTGGCGGGGCTTGGCACGATGATGGCGCTGGCGACCATTGCCTGCGCCTTCCTCTCTCCGGCATGGCCGGCGCTGTTGATCTATGCGGTGGCATTTCTGTTCGGTGCCTCGGGCTCGAGCTGGAACGGTCTGGCGCTGTCGGAGGCCGCCCATTTCGCCCCGAGCGGACAGGTCGGCGAAGCGACCGCTGGCGTGATGTTCTTCATCTACGGTGGCGCGCTGCTGGGGCCGGCCTTGTTCAGCCTGGTTACCTCCCTCAGCGGCACCCTCACCGCACCGTTTCTGCTGCTCGGCGTGCTGGCACTGCTGCCGGTGCCGGTGCTGCTGAGAATGAACGCCGGCTCAGCTTCGAGCGGCGCAACCGCCAAGGGGTCGACATGAAGGCGATTCGCATCGCGGAATTCGGCGGCGCGGAAGTGTGCCGGCTGGTTGATGCTGACGAACCCGACCCCGCCCCCGGCGAAGTAACGGTGCGCCTCGCCTATGCCGGGGTGAACTTCATCGACGTCTACATGCGCAACGGCACCTATGCGCGATCGCACACCTATCAGACCCCGCTGCCGATGACGATCGGGATGGAGGGCGCCGGGACGGTGACGGCGCTCGGCAAGGGCGTGAGTGACCATGCCGTCGGCGACCGCGTCGGCTTCTGCCTGGTTCGCGGCAGCTATGCGCAAGCGGTCAACGTGCCGGCATGGAAGGCGGTTCCGATTCCCGATGGCGTCGACTTCCCGATCGCCGCTGCCCTCATGCTGCAGGGATCGACTGCGCACTATCTCAGCCATGCCGCCTTTCCGCTCGGTTCAGCCCATACCTGTCTCGTCCATGCTGGCGCGGGTGGAGTCGGGCAATTGCTGGTACAGCTGGCGAAGTCGCGCGGCGCCCGGGTGATCGCGACCGTCGGCAATGAGGACAAGGCGGAGCAAGTCCGCAAATGCGGCGCCGACCATGCCATCCTGTACCGACAGACCGACTTCCGCGAGGAAGTGATGCGTCATACCGGGGGAGCCGGCGTCGACGTGGTTTACAATTCGGTCGGGCGCGACACCATCCACCGCAGCATCCGCAGCCTGAAGAAGCGCGGCATGTGCATTCTGTTCGGCGCGAGCTCCGGCGTGGTGCCGTCGATCGAGCCGATCGAACTGGCGGAGGCCGGATCCGTCTACTTCACGCGGCCGCATCTCGCCGACTACATGCGCGACGCGAATGAGATCCGCGGCCGATCGCAGGACCTGTTCGCGCTGGTGACGAACGGCGGATTGCGGGTCGCCATCGACCGGGAATTCGCGCTGGCCGAAGCCGGCGCGGCGCATCACTATCTGGAGGCGGGTCGATCGCGTGGCAAGCTTCTGTTGCGCACGGAAGGCTGACGGTGATGGCGGAACACGCAATCGAGGTCCGGCCAGTGGCTCGCGCCAACATCCGCAAAATGGAATGCTGGGCATCGGGCTGGCCGACTGCTACCAAAGTTGTCTGCCAATCGACAGAATTGATAGGCTTGATGGGATATTGAGCGATGACATGGCCAGCGGCGGCTCAACCACGAAACGCAGGTCCTTGAGGGGCGGCACAGAGGGAGAATTCACGATGCGACGTGCTCTTGTCATTGCAGGCTGCCTGCTGCTCGGATCGGCCGCGCTGTCGAGCGTTGCCGCGGAGGACGCCTATCCGGCGCGTCCTGTCACCTTCATCGTTCCCTGGGGCCCGGGCGGCGGCGCCGACCAGTTGGCGCGCATCGCCGGTAAATTGATGGAGCAGGAACTGAAGGTTTCGTTTCCGGTCATCAACGTGCCCGGCGCCACCGGCCAGACCGGCCTGACCAAGCTCGTGACCGGGCCGGCCGACGGCTACACCATCGAGGTCATGACCGGCGACACTTTCGCACTGTTCACGGCCGCCAACGCGCGCTTCAAGACCAACCAGCTGACGCCGCTTGGCGTCATGATCGAGCAGCCTTCCGGCTTCTTCGTCAAGGAAGACAGTCCGTGGAAGACGTGGGCGGATGTCGAGGCGGCGGCGCGCAAGGCGCCGTTGCGGGTAGCGGTCACCGGGTTCGGCAGCCCGGACGATTTCACCGTCAACTTCTTCCGCAACAAGGGACTGAAACTGGAATCGGTGCCGTTCGCGGAGCCGGGTCTGCGCTATTCTTCGGTGATCGGCGGCCAGAGCGATCTCGTCTACGAGCAGGCAGGCGATGTCCGCAGCTTCCTCGACGGCAAGCAAATTCGTCCGGTGCTGTTCTTCAGCGACAAGCCGTTCGAGGCCTATCCCGACATCCCCTACTCGAAGAAGCTCGGTTATGACGTCAAGCTGCCGCAGTTTCGCGTCATCATTGCAAAGGCCGGCACCGCTCCCGAACAGGTCAAGGTACTGGCGGAAGCCGTCAAGAAGGTCGGCACGGCTCCCGAGTTCAGCGCCTATCTCAAGCAGCAGCTCGGCGAGCCGCAGAGCTTCGTTCCCGCCGACCAGGCCATTGCCTACATGAACAAGTGGCTGGAGGAAGCCGGCGCGCTGAGCGCTGCGTCGAAGGCGAAGCAATGACCGAAACCCGTGGCGCCGCCACGGTGGTCGAGCGCGTGCTGCCTTACGCCATGGTGTTCGGCGTGGCGGCCTTTCTGCTCTATCGGGCGCAGCATTTCGACTTCGCGGCAGCGGTCGACCAGGTCGGCCCGGACAGTTGGCCCAAGCTCATCCTCTATCTGATCATGGCCACTTCGGCGTTCGAGGGCATTCGTCGCGTGCTCGGCGCGAGAGGCCCCCGGCCCGGATCGGCCGTCGTTCCGGCCGTTGCATCGCCGTTCGAGCGCGAGTCCGCCGACATGCGGGTGGTGTTCACCTGCGTCGCGGCGTCGCTGGTCTATCTCGCACTGTTCGAGATCGTCGGGTTCTTCGTCGATACCGTGGTGTTCGTGCTGTGCCTGATCTGGATCGGCGGCTTCCGCCGCTTCTGGACCGCACTGGCCATCAGCGTCGTGACGACCTTGCTGTTCATGCTGGTTTTCCTGCGCGTGATCTACGTGGCATTGCCGATCGGCACCGGCCCGTTCCAGTGGCTGTCGACCAGCCTGATGCGTCTTCTCGGCGTTCATTGAGAGGGCGCAATGCACACCCTTCAATTGCTGCTGAGCGGATTTGGCGAGGTCTTCAAGCCGCTGGACCTGCTGATGATGTTCATCGGCCTGCTGATCGGCATGGCGGTTTCGATCATGCCCGGTCTCGGCCTCGTGATGGGCGTGGTCCTCGCACTGCCCTTCACCTACGGGCTGGCGCTCGAGCCCTCGATCATCCTGCTGACCGCCATCTACATGTCGGGAACCTATGCCGGCTGTTTCACCGCGATCCTGTATCGGATTCCCGGTGAACCGATGGACGTGCCGCTGCTGTGGGACGGCTATGCCATGACCCAGCGCGGCGATGCGGCCAAGGCGCTGGGATGGGCGCTGGTGGCCGCATTGACCGGCGGCCTGTTCTCGACCGCCGTGATGACCACTCTGGCGACCCCGCTCAGCAATTTCGCGCTCAAATTCGGCGCGCCCGAATATTTCGCAGCGGTGTTCTTCGGCCTCACCACCGTGGTGGCGCTCGCCGGCACCTCGATCCCCAACGCCCTGATCAGCCTGTTCCTCGGTCTTCTGGTCGCGACCATCGGCACCGACAGCACCTACGGCACCGAACGCTTCACCTTCAACTCCTCGATCCTGTCGAACGGCGTGCCCTATGTGATGGTCCTGGTCGGCATGTACGGATTCGGCGAGATCCTGATCAAGCTCGGGCAAAGCCTGCACATCGAGGCGCCGGCGGCAAATGCCGGCACCAAGACCCGTTTTCCATCCTTGCGTGAATTGTGGGAGTTGCGCGCCACGTTCGTCCGCAGCACCCTGCTCGGCACCATCCTGGGCGTCGTTCCCGGCGCCGGCGCCACCATTACGTCGTTCGTTTCCTATGCGATCGAGAAGCAGTATGGCCGCCGCGGCGACCGGATCGGCACCGGTATCCCCGAGGGCATCGTCGCGCCGCAGATCGCCTCGACCGCGTCGGTTGCCGGGCACATCGTCCCGCTGCTGACGCTCGGCATCCCCGGCAGCGGTGCCACCGCCGTCATTCTCGCGGCGTTCCTGCTGCACGGCGTGCAACCGGGACCGTTCATGTTCGGCAATCCGGAATCGACGCTGGTCGTCTACACCATCATGGCATCGATGTTCGTGGCCGTTATCGGCATGTGCCTGATGGGCTTCGCCTGGATCCATGTCGTGGTCAAGGTGCTGACGATCCCGCAGGGCGTGCTCGCTGCGATCGTCATCATGTTCTGCCTGGTTGGCGCCTTCGCCGACCGCAACACCGTGTCCGACATGTGGATGATCGTCATCTTTGGCACGCTTGCCGCGGTGTTCGAGCGCTACAAATTCCCGGTGTCGCCGATGGTGCTGGGCGCCATCCTCGGACCGCTCGCCGAGGATTCCTACATGCGCAGCATGATCACCTTTCACCGCGACTGGACCGTGTTCTTCACCCAGCCGATCGCCGGCACGCTGATGGCGTTGTCCATTGTCTCACTGTCCTATCCGGCGGTGAAGGCCCTGCTGGCGCGGCGCCGCGCCGGCGCGGTGGCAGCGGTTGGCAATCCGGACATCTAGAGCAAGTGGAGACTGTGTCATGCGCTTACGCGGTCGGGTCGCGATCGTCACCGGAGGTGCCAGCGGGATCGGCAAGGCGATCAGCCATTGCCTGGCGCGCGAAGGCGCCCGCATCGCGGTGGTGGACATCGACGAGCGCAAGGGCCGCGACGCCGCCGCCGAGCTCGCGGCCGGGGGCGACGCCATCTTCGTCCGCACCGACGTCACCAATTCTGCTTCGGTCAACCAGATGGCGCGGGAGGTCGACGACCGTTTCGGCCGCATCGACATCCTCGTCAACAATGTCGGGGTCCGCATCACCAAGCCGTTTCTCGAGCACACCGACGCGGACTGGAACGTGATGATCGCGACCAATCTCACCGGGCCATTCTTCTGCGCCCGGGCGGTCGCCCCCGTGATGATCCGCGGCGGCCGCGGCCGCATCATCAACGTCGCGTCGATCGCGAGTCTGATCGGGCGGCCCGACCGTGTCGCCTATGTGTCGGCCAAATCGGGCCTGCTCGGCATGACCCGTGCGCTGGCGATCGACCTTCGCGGCACCGGCGTCACCGTCAACGCGCTGGCGCCAGGTTCGATCAATTCGCCGATGAACGCCACGCAGGCGGCCAATGCCGATCAGGACTGGGGCAACGAAACCCCGGTCGGACGGTGGGGAACGCCCGACGACGTCGCCAATGCCGCTGTGTTTCTCGCGCTCGACGAATCCGGCTACATCACCGGCGCGGAGCTGGCGGTGGACGGCGGCTGGGTCTCGACCAAGGCGCGGGCGGGCGAAATCGTCTGAGCGGCGGATCGCGCGCCGCACCCCTCACGCCGGCTCGATGACGAACAGTGTTCGTCCATAGTCCACCAGCTCGCCGCTTTCCGCACCGATCCGAACCACGCGGCCGGCGCATTCGGCGTTCATGGTCGTGAACAGCTTCATGACTTCGATGATGCAAAGCGGCTGGCCCGGTCGAACCATCGTGCCGATTTCGACAAAGGGCGGCGCCTCGGGGTTCGGCGCGCGATAGAAGGTGCCGATCATCGGCGCCGTCACTTCGATCAGGCCCGCTGCCGGGGCCTGGCCGGCTGTCGCCGATCCGACCCTCGTGGGCGCATCGGCGGGCGGTTGCGGCGCGGCTGCGGCCACCGGCGCCGATCCGGCGCGTTCGGCGGCCGGCGCGGCATGGCCCGCGGCGGCATTCCGCCGCACCACCAGCTTGAGCTCGCCGGTCTCGACAATCACCTCGTCGCAGGAACTGCCGTCGATGATTTTCAGGATCTCGGCGACTTCCTCGTAAGTCAGGCTCACGGTTTCTCCTCTTCGCTCCGGTCTCCTTCCGGCTCGATGGTGGCAGCGAGACTGTCGGCAGCCGACCGCAGCAGCGGAATGTGCGCCAGTCCCTGTTGCAGCGACATCCGCGCCAGCGGTGCCGAAACCGCCAGCGCCGCGATCGGCTTTTTTCTGGGGCCTTGAACCGGAACGGCGACGCACACCACCCCGGCCAGGAATTCCTGATCATCGGTGGATATCGCCGTCGATCAAATCTTCTCCAGTTCCTGCTCGAGGCGACCGACGTCGGTGATGGTGTTTTCGGTGTAGCGGTAGAGCGGAATCGAACGCAGCATCAGCGCGCGCCTTTGTGCCGGCAGCGTGCTGAGAAACAGCTTGCCCATCGAGGTGCAGTGCAGCGGCACGTGCGAGCCGCGTTCGAACCGCAGGCCGAACGGCCAAGCCAACTCGACGCGGTCGAGATAGACGACATGGCTGCCGGCCATGACACCGAAATTGCAGGTCTCGCCGATCTGCTGCGAGAGCAATTCGAGGATGGCATGCCGCGGCGCCCGCGACATCGAGGCCGCAACGATGTCGAGGCCGAGCCGCTCCAGTCGCACGCCCGGCACATAGCGGCTGCTGCCGGGCTCCCGCTGCAGCAGCCCCTCGCCTTCCAGCATCCGCACAATGCGATGGGCGGTCGGTTTGGGAAGACCGAGCAGAACGCCGAATTCGGAAATCCCGAGCGGCCGTTTCGCCGTTGCCATCGCCTCCAGAATGGCGACGGCCTTCACCGTCGGAAACGCCTTGGCTCGGCCTTCAACGGCAGCCCCAGGTCGATCGCTGGAACGCCGCTGGAAGCGGCTTTCGTAAATCTGATCGGGATCCAGAGGAGGCTGCATCTAGGTATTAGAAACCGGAACAAAATGTCTTGCAATATGAAATGAATCGATGCCAGTCTGATTGCCAAACAGCTGCCGCGGTAATTTCGTAGGGAAATGGCGGGCCGGCTGGGAAGCTGCCCGACGAGAAGCAGCGGGCAAAACCGGGGGAGAGAGGACAGTGAGGCAAGCAGACCAGGGAGCCGATGGGGCGGCGATCTCGACCGGCACCGTCGCCTTTGCAAGCGCAATCGGCACCACCATCGAGTGGTATGACTTCTTTCTCTATGGCGTCGTGACGCCACTGGTGTTGAACAAGCTGTTTTTCCCGAACTTCGATCCCGTCGCCGGCACCTTGCTGGCCTACACCACGTTCTTCGTCGGCTTCATCTCCCGCCCGATTGGCGGCATCATCTTCGGACACTATGGCGATCGCATCGGCAGAAAGACGGTGCTGATCCTCACCTTGATCATCATGGGCCTCGCCACCTTCCTGATCGGCGTTCTTCCGACCTACGAATCCGTCGGCATCTGGGCGCCGATCCTGCTGCTGGTGCTGCGGGTGTTCCAGGGCATCGGCATCGGCGGCGAATGGGGCGGCGCGGTACTGATGGCGGTCGAGCATTCGCCGACCGGACGGCGCGGCTTCTACGGAAGCTGGCCGCAGATCGGCGTTCCCGCCGGTCTTCTGCTCAGCGCCGGCGCCGTCTACGTGCTGTCCTATCTGCCCGATGCCGAGTTTCTCGCCTGGGGCTGGCGCGTCGCCTTCCTGATCAGCGCCGCGCTGGTGGTGCTCGGTCTCTACATCCGGCTCAAGATCATGGAGACGCCGGCCTTCAGCCAGATCCAGAAGGAGGACAGGATTGCCGAGGTCCCGGTCGTCGAACTTTTCAAGACCCACGGGAAGAATACGCTCCTTGGACTGGGGGCGCGCTATATCGAAGGCGTGACCTTCAATACCTTCGGCGTGTTCATTGTCGGCTATCTGACCGGCGCGTTGCATCTGCCGCGCCAAACCGCGCTGGCCGGCGTGATGATCTCTTCGGCCATCATGATCGTGATGCTTCCGATCTATGGCAATCTGTCCGACCTGTACGGCCGGCGACGCCTCTATGCTATTGGAGCCATTGGGATCGGGGTGCTGACATTCCCGGCGTTCTGGCTGATGCAGACGGGATCGCCGATCCTGGTCTGGATCGCGATCGCGATTCCATTCGCCCTGGTCTATCCAGCCGTCTACGGCCCGCAGGCCGCGCTGTTCTCCGAACTGTTCGACACAAGGGTGCGGTACACCGGGACTTCGTTCGTCTACCAATTCTCGGGCATCTTCGCCAGCGGACTGACCCCGATCATCGCCACCGCGCTGCTGCCGCTCGGCAACAACCAGCCCTGGCTGATCTGCCTCTACGTTCTGGTAGTGAGCCTGATCAGCGCGGCGTCGGTCTATGCCATGGCGGAGTCCAACAAGCGCGACATGTCGGTCGACAACCAGGCAACCAGGCGGGCCTAAATCGGCGAGATCAGGCCAGGCCTCAGGGCGCCACGGCCTCTCCGGCCGAGGCGAGTGCGCGCTTGGCCGCAATCAAATGGGGCATGTCGTACATCTTGCCGTCGATGCCGAGCGTGCCCGCATCGGGCTGCGCCGCGAAGGCGGCCACCACCCGACGTGCATGCGCGAGATCGGCCTCCGACGGAGTGAAGCATTCGTTGATGGTGGCAATCTGGTCGGGATGGATGGCGATCCGGCCGACGAAACCGTCCCGCCGCGCGATCCGGCAGCTTTCCGCCAGCCCCTTCAAATCGCGGAAGTCGGCATAGAGGGTGTCGAGCGGCAAGACGCCCGCGGCTCCGGCCGCAAACAGGCACTGCGCCCGCGCCACCTGATAGGGAAACGTCCAGTCGCCATTGGCTTCCTTGTTCGAGAGCGCGCCAAGGGCTGCGCCGAGATCCTCGGCGCCCCATGTCATCGCTACCAGCCGCGCGTTCGGCGTCGCGTAGCTGGCAAAGCCGACCATGGCGGCCGGCGTCTCGGTCGCCACCACCAACAGCTTGACATGACCCGGAGCGACCCCGGCGGCGACTTCAAGCGCGTCGAGATAGTTGGAGATCAGTTCGATGTCCGCCATCCCGTTGACCTTCGGGATCAGGATGCCATCGAGACCGGGGCGGACCACCGCTGCGAGGTCGCCGAGCGTCAGGCCGCTGCCGAGCGGGTTCACCCGCACCAGGAACGCCCAGTCGCGCCGCGCCCCGAGCAGGTCCTTCACCATCCCGCGCGCGAGCGTCTTGCGCGGCGGCGCGACGGAATCCTCCAGATCGAGGATCAGCGCATCGGCGCCGATGGTGTCGGCCTTGGCGAACTTGCGTTCGCTGTCGGCCGGTACGAACAGCAACGAACGCAGCTTCATGCGGGGCGCCTCATCATCAATCCGATCCGCCGGCAATAGGCGATTTCCTCGTTGCGCTGGTTGAAGCCGCGATGTTCGAACGTGACGATCCCCTGGGTCGGTCGGGATTTGCTGTCGCGCACCGCCACGATCTTGGTCTCGGCGCGCAGCGTGTCCCCGGCAAAGACCGGGCGCGGGAACCTCGTCTCTTCCATGCCGAGATTGCCGACCGTCGTCCCCAGCGTGGTGTCCTGCACCGTGATCCCGATGATCAGGCCGAGCGTAAAGATCGAGTTCATCAGCGGTTTGCCGAATTCGGTCGATTTGGCATATTCATGGTCGATATGGACCGCCGCCGGATTATAGGTCAGGGCCGAGAACAGGATGTTGTCCATGTCGGTGACCGTGCGCCGGATTTCATGGACAAAGGTCTGACCGACCGAGAATTGTTCGAAGTAGAGTCCCGCCATTTGCAGCCTTTCCGCGCTTTCGCCAATAGTAGCCCGGATGCAGCGCAGCGCAATCCGGGAATCCCACCGCAAATCGCGCAGCCCCGGATTTCGCTGCGCTCCATCCGGGCTACGGATCTGCGCCGCACCTTTGGCTCGTCATTCCGGGGCGCGCGAACGCGCGAGCCCGGAATCTATAGCCACGAACGGTTATGGTACCCAGAGCTTGGCCCGCCAGGTCGATCTACAATGCGCATCGGTGGCTATGGATTCCGGGCCTGCGCCAAGCGGCGCATCCCGGAATGACGCATGGTGGATTGCTTCGTCGCTTCGAGCTTCGCAATGACGGCGTGCAAATGACGTAGCCCGGATGGAGCGCAGCGCAATCCGGGAATCCTCCACCGCGGATCACGCAGCCCCGGATTTCGCTGCGCTCCATCCGGGCTACGGATCGTCATGCCAATGGCCTGCATCCATCCATTCTTTGACTTGAGATATATGACCAATATACCCTTGGGATGAATGGTCGACCCGCTGGAATCGGGGCCGTCGACGGCCGTGACGAGGACATCGATTGATTGCAAGAGCGCCAGCAAGACGTCGGCCGCGAATCGTCGTATCGGACGGAACGCTGACGGATCGCGCCTATCGCGAACTCGAGGAGATGATCGTCACCCTGCAGCTGGCGCCGGGAACGGTGCTGTCGGAACAGGCTCTCGCCGTTCGCCTCAAGATCGGCCGAACTCCGATTCGCGAGGCGCTGCAGCGGCTCGCCCGGGACGGGCTGGTGGTGATCATGCCGAGGCGCGGCATCATGGTCTCCGAGATCAATCTGCGGCTGCAGCTGCGGCTGCTCGAGGTGCGGCGCGAGCTGGAGCGACTGATGGCGAAGCTCGCGGCCGAACGAGCCTCACCCGAGGAGCGCCGGGAATTCGCCGAGGTCGCGCAGGCCATGCTCGCGGCCGCCGCCAAGTCCGACGACATCGCGTTCATGCGCCTCGACCAGCGCTTCAACGTCCTGATCGCGACCGCCGCCCGAAACGAGTTCGCACGGCGCTCGATCGGGTTGATGAACGCCCTGTCGCGCCGGTTCTGGTATCAGCACTACCAGGAGGTCGCCGACCTGCCGCTTGCCGCCAAGCTGCACGCCGCGGTCGCGCAGGCGGTCTCGCTGCGCAAGGTTCAGGCGGCTGCAAGTGCGTCGGACCGGCTGATCGACTACATCGAGGATTTCGCCCGCAAGACGCTCGATAGCTGACCTGCCGGGCGGCTGACCTTCAGGCTGCCGTTCTGCCGGAAAGCACGGCCAGGGCCCGATCGATGTCGGCCGAGTTCATCTCCCATTCGTTGCCGAAATTGGCCACCACCGACCGCATGAAGGGCTCGACCGACGCCAGCGCGGCGGCGTCGTCGCCGAGATGGTCGGCAAGCAGTGCCAGCGCAAGCTGGCGCGGCTCCGGACCTTCATAGCTCCACTCGAAACCATTCGGGCTGAACTCTTTCACCCGCAGCCGGGGATCGAGCGGCTCGCCGTCGACGGTCACCTTGACGCCGTCGATGGTTCGGTCTCCCAGATATTGTTTCATGCGGCCCTCCGGTCGTTGCCACGCCCGCCCCGAACGGCGCAGCCCTGTCCCAACCATATCCGGCCCGAGAACATCATGCTTCCCCTATTTCGCGCGCCACACCGGGCGGGCAAGGAAAAGCCGGATTGCGCGCCTAATAGATCGGTGATATATCAGACGATACCGCTACGGAGGGCGATCGGATGGAACTGGCATCGAGCCGGATGACGGATCGGCAGCGCGGCTACCGGGCGACGTACCGGCACCGCATCGCCGGCTGGTACAATGGCTGGCTCCACGTTGTCGTCATCTATGTCATCGGTTTCACCGCCTTGTCGGTCTATTTCGGCAACATCAGCGACCTGCGCTGGTGGGAACTCGGCATCGTGCCGGTGACCTTCCTGTTCGCCAATTTCTTCGAATGGTGGATCCACCGCTACGTCATGCACCGGCCGTCGCAGATCAAGGCATTCCGCGCCATCTACAACCGGCATACGCTGATGCATCACCAGTTCTTCACCGAGCGCGAGATGCGTTTTGCCGACCACAATGACTGGCGTGTCACGTTCTTCCCACCCTATGCGCTGGTGACCTTCACCATGATGTCGATCGTTCCGGCGCTTGCGCTCGGCTGGCTGGTCTCGGCCAATGTCGGCTGGCTCCTGATCTCGACGACGACCGCGATGTACCTGATCTACGAATTCATGCACTTCTGCTGTCATGTCGATGACAACTGGTTCGTGCGCAACGCCCCGTTCGTCAATACGCTGCGTCGCCATCACACGGCACATCACGATCAGTCGATCATGATGGAGCGCAACATGAACCTGACCTTCCCGGTGATGGATTGGCTGTTCGGTACCTCGGACCTCGATCGCGGGCTGATCGGTCATCTGCTGAACGGCTATGACACGAGATTCGTGAAGACGGACATGCGCAAGACCTCGCGCACGCCGATGCCGCAAATGGCGCGGCCGGCGGCAGGATTCACCTCGCCGGCCGAGTAGGCGGCCACGCGGACCAGTTCCGGAAATCGCCATGCAGACCATCGAACCGAACCTGACCTCCCTGCTCTGGTTTGCCGCCCTCGCGACGGTCGCCATGCTGGCCCTGCTGATCGTGGCGGGAACGTTTCCGTTTCGCCCCCCGCCGGACGCTACGCGATCCGACGCAACGCCGCTGCTGGTTGCCGGCAATGCCGTGCTGCTCGCCGCGCTTCTGGTCGGTACGGGAATCTACGGATATGCCGAGCTCAGGCTCAGTACCCTGATCATCGTCGCCGGTCTGGCAGTGCTGTTTGCGCCGGCCCTGTTCGAGATCTGGCCATCGTTCCTGCGTGACGGACCGGCTGCGCTTGGCGTTCTGGTCGGCGTGCAACTGCTTGCGCTCGCCAGGGTCGCCGGGTTCGGCTGGTCAAACCTGTCGTGATGGTCGGGAGCTGACGCGATGCCGTTCAGGATCAAGCTCGGCCTGTCACTGCTGGTCGTTCTGGTAACGGCCCTCGCCGTCTGGCACCAGCATGTGCTGGGTCATGGAAACATCCAGTATGTGGTCGCCTTTCTCGGATGTTTCATGATTTTCGCGATGTGGTTGTTTCCCGAGGTCAAGCGTGACGCCCCTGGCGGGGCGGCTCGCCGCGAAACCCGGCCGCGGTAATGCCTGCTCCCTCTCGCCCGCCAGGCCGACGAGACTGAATAGCAGGCGTGAACCTCGGCAATCAGGCGGCAGGACGCACCAAGTGCACGCGACGGCCATACGCCGGTGCAACGGCCCTCCGATGGTTCTCGACCGCAACGCTAGGCCGGCGCAAACCCGAAGGCTGCCTCGAAACGCCTGACATAGTGCGGCCAGACCTCGGGATTGACGATGCGGGGCGGCCGCTTGCCGTCGAGCGCGTCGAGCATTTGCTCGGCAGCGATCCGGCCCATGTTCTCCCGTGCTTCCCGGGTCACCCCGGCGGTATGCGGGCTCGCCAGCACGTTGTCGAACTGCAGCAGCGGATGGTCCGGCGGCGGCGGTTCCTTGGCCCAGACGTCCAGCCCGGCGCCGGCGATCCGCCTGCTTCGCAGGGCATCGGCGAGAGCCGCCTCGTCGTGAATGAAGCCGCGTGCCGTGGTGATGAAATAGGCGTGCGGCTGCATCAGCGCGAACTCGCGCGCGCCGATCATGTTGCGGTTGTCCCTGGTCAGCGGGCAAGAGATCGAGACGTAGTCGGATCGTGAAAGCAGCACGTCGAGTTCGACCTTCTCCCCGCCGCGGGCGGCCATCTCCGTGGCCGAGAGATACGGGTCGTAGGCCAGTACATTCATGCGCAGCAAACCTTTGCAGAGCTCGGCGATACGGCGGCCGACATTGCCGAGCCCGACGATGCCGATGGTCTTGCCTTGCGCCTCGGCGCCGATCAGCGCGTTGCGGTCGACGCCGCGATCGCGGCGCAGCGCGCGGTCGGCCTCGATGATGCGCTTGGACAAGGTCAGCAGCATGCCCAGCGCATGCTCGGCGACCGAATGGGCGTTGCCGCCGGACTGGTTGACCACCGCGACGCCGGCCTCGGTGCAGGCATCGACATCGACTGGATCGAAGCCGGCGCCATTGCTGGAGACGATCAGAAGAGCGGGCGCGCGCCGCAACAATTCGCGCCCGACGTGGAAATGCGGCGCGATCTCGTCGCGCGCCGCACCGATCTGATAGGCATGCGCCGCGGCGATGATCGGGGCGGCGATCTCCTCGGACAATTCGTTCTCCAGCCGGTCGAGACGCACGTCGGGCCGCGCCTGCAGGATGTCGGCGTAGATCGGGTGTGCCAGATATTTGACGTAGAAGACGCGCTTGTTGTTCACGGACATCGATCGCTGGCCCTCAGTGCGGCTGGTACGGCGGGATTCGCATCAAGCTCATTCGGCGGCGATGCCGGCGGCCTTGATGATCGGCCCCCATTTCGCATAGTCGGCGCGGATTTTGGCATCGAATTGCGCGGGCGTGCTGCCGATTGGCGTCGCCCCGAGCTTGACCAGGCGCGCCGTCACCGGCTCGGAATTGAGCGCGGCGACGAAGTCCCGCGAAAGCCGCGCGATCAGGTCCGCCGGCATGCCGGCAGGCCCGAGCAGGCCCCACCACACCTCGGTATCGTAACCCGGAACGGTCTCCGACATGCTCGGCACGTCAGGCAGCAACGAGGCCCGCGACGCCGTGGTCACCGCCAAGGCGCGCAGCGTGCCGGCCTGCAATTGCCCAACCAATTCCGGGCCGTTGTTGAACGACATCGGGATCTGGCCGCCTAGGAGATCATTGATGGCGGGCGCGCCGCCCTTGTAGGAGATCGGCCTGATATCGATCCCGGCGAGGCTCTTCAGCAGTTCGCCCGCGAGGTGTGTCGAGGTGCCGGTGCCGGCATGCCCGAAGGACAGGCTGCCCGGCCTGGCCCGCGCCTGCGCGATCATGTCGCCGACCGTCCTGAACGGCGAATCGCTGCGTACCAGCAAAATGTTCGGCGACTTTGCGAGCAGCGAAATCGGGGTGAAATCGGTGAAGGTGTCATAAGGCAGGGTTGCGTAGAGAAACGGATTGGTGGCATGCCCGCTCGCCACCACGATCAGGGTGTAGCCATCGGGCTGCGAGGTCGCGAGCGCCTGCGAGGCGATCACGCCGCCGGCGCCGGGCCGGTTCTCGACCACCACCGATTGACCCCATTGCCGTGACACCACATCGCCCAGCGTGCGCGCCAGGATGTCGACGCCACCGCCGGCCGGATAGGGTACGAAGATATGCACGGCTCGCGAAGGAAACGGCAACTCCGCGCGCGCTGCGCCTAGTCCGGCCAGCACCGTCAACGCCATCGCAGCCAGACGGAACCAGTGCGCCATACCAACCTTCTTGCCAACCTTCTTGCGCTTTCTGCGCTCCGCGATGGGGACGCAGCCAGAGCCGCCGACCCTGCAACGATTGCTGCATGTTGACAATCCCGGGGATCGCGTCAAGTTTCGGTGCGCCCCGCTGCAGCCATGGCGGCAGCGTGCACGATGGCAGCGCAGAGGGAGAAACCGATGGCGGCTGCGGCCGGATTCGCTTCACCACAAGCATGGCACGAGGTGGTGCTGCAATCGCTCAAGCGCAACGACATTCGGCTGGTGCCATACGTCCCCGACCGCGTGCTCACCGCGCTGATCAGTGGCCTGCATGCCGACCCCTTCTTCACCACCTTTCCGACCGCGCGCGAGGAAGAGGCGGTCGGCATCGTCTCGGGCGCCTGGATGGGCGGCCTGCGCGGCGCCGTCCTGATGCAGACCAGCGGCTTCGCGACACTGGCCAATGTGCTGGCGTCGCTGGCCGTGCCCTACCAGATTCCGCTGATCATGGTCGTCTCGGAGCGGGGAACGCTCGGCGAGTTTAATTACGGCCAGGCGCTGGTCTGCCGCACCATGCGGCCGGTGCTCGAACTCGCTTGCCATGGAGCACCACACCGCGACCCGGCTCGACGAGCTCAAATTCATCGTCGACCGCTCGATCAAGCAGGCCATCACCACGCAGGCTGCAGTCGCGCTGATCCTGTCGCCACTGCTGACCGGCGGCAAGGTGGAGAAATGAGCGCTGCCATGAACCCGCAGGTCCTCGCCCCCGCCGGCAACACCAAGGTCATGAACCGGTTCGACCTCACCTCGCGGCTCGTCGCCAGGCTGCACCACGACGAGGCCGTGATCGGCGGCATCGGCAACACCAATTTCGATCTATGGGCCGCCGGCCACCGCCCACAGAACTTCTACATGCTGGGCAGCATGGGCCTCGCCTTGCCGATCGCGCTGGGCGTCGCGCTGGCGCAGCCGCAGCGCCGCATCTTCGCGCTCGAGGGTGACGGCTCGCTGCTGATGCAGCTCGGCTGCCTGTCGACGATCGCAACCCTGGCGCCCCAGAACCTCTGCATGATCGTGCTGGACAATGGCATCTACCAGATCACGGGCGCACAGCCGACGCCGGCTTCGGCGGTTGCCGACATCGTCGCCATTGCAGCCGGCAGTGGCCTCGCCAACAGCGCCTGGGCCGCGGACGAGCAGGATTTCGAGCGGCTGGTCGAGCAATCGCTCACCTCGTCCGGACCCAGCCTGATCGGAGTACGCATCGACGACCAGCCGGGGACCGCGACCACCCGCCGCGATCCCGTGCAGATCCGGGAGCGCTTCATGGAAGGGCTGGGCGTGCGGCAGCCGCTGTGAGCGCTGCCGCCTTTCGCCGCTACAGCAAACCGGCGCCGCGCGCCCATTTATACTTGGCGCCGAGCACCGCGACCGGGATTTCGGTCGAATAGGGATAGGCCACGATGCCGTTGTGATAGAGATAGTCGCTCGCCTCCTCGACCTCGATGTCGCCGGCGAGCGATGCCACGATCGGCTTCTCGATGCCCTTGGCCTTCATCGCGTTCTTGACCTCGACCATGTTCTTCGCAAACACCATCGGCGGCGTCACGATCGTGTGCCAATAGCCGAGGATCAGGGCGTGGATGCGGGGATCCTCCAGCCCGAGCTTGACGGTGTTGACATAGGTGATCGGCGGCTCGCCGCCCGTGATGTCGATGGGATTGCCGGCCGCGCCGAAGGGCGGAATGAACTTGCGGAACGCCGCATCGAGATCCGGCGGAATGGCCATCAGTGACAATTTGTTGTCGATGCAGGCATCCGACAGCAGCACGCCGGAGCCGCCGGCGCCGGTGATGATGACGACGTTCTCGCCCTTCGGGGTCGGCAGGATCGGCACGCCGCGAGCGAATTCCAGCATGTCGCGCAGCGATCGCGCCCGGATCACGCCGGACTGGTTGAAGACATCCTCGTAGATCTTGTCATTGCCGGCGAGTGCGCCGGTGTGGGAGCTCGCGGCCTTGGCGCCGGCCGAGGTGCGGCCGGCCTTGAGCACCACGATCGGCTTCTTCTTCGACACCCGCTTGGCCACCTCGGCGAAGGAACGGCCGTCCTTGAGGTCCTCGCAATGCTGCGCGATGATCTGGGTGTTGTCGTCCTGCTCGAAGAAGGTCAGCAGGTCGTCCTCGTCGATGTCCGACTTGTTGCCGAGGCCGACGATCGCCGAGACGCCCATCTTGGCGGAACGCGAGAACCCGATGATCGCCATGCCGATGCCGCCGGATTGCGAGGACAGCGCGGCGGAGCCCTTGACATCGTAGGCGGTGCAGAAGGTCGCGCACAGATTGGCCGGCGTGTAGTAGAAGCCGTAGATGTTCGGGCCCATCAGGCGGATGCCGTATTTCTGTCCGATCGCCTGGATTTCCTCCTGTCCCGTGATGTTGCCGGTTTCGGCATAGCCCGACGGAATCAGGATCGCGCCGACCACCTTCTTCTCGCCGCACTCGATCAGGGCCTTGGCAACAAGGCTCGCCGGGATCGCGAACACCGCGATGTCGACTTCGCCGGGGATGTCCTTGACCGACCGATAGACCTTCTTGCCCAGGATCTCGTCGGCCTTGGGGTGGATCGGAAAGATCTCGCCCTTGTAGCCGCCATTGATGAGGTTCTTCATCACGGAGTTGCCGATCTTGCCGCTCTCCGACGACGCGCCGATCACGGCGACCGCCTTCGGCTTCATGATCCGGTTCATCTGGCGCACGATGTCATCGTGGTTGGGACGCGGACGCGGCGGCTTCGGCGCGAAATCGACCACGATGCGCACGTCGGCGGCCGTCGCGTTGGTCGCGGTCGCGAATACCGGGTTGAGATCCATCTCCGCGATCTCCGGAAAATCGGTGATCAGCTTCGAGACGTTGACGATGATGTCGGCGATGGCATCGCGGTTGGCCGGTTCGCTGCCGCGTACGCCCTTGAGCATTTCATGGGCCTGGATGCCGTCGAGCATGGACAGCGCGTCCTGCTTGGTCGCCGGGGCGAGGCGGAAGGTGATGTCCTTGAGGACCTCGACCAGCACGCCGCCCAGCCCGAACGCCACCAGCTTGCCGAACGAGCCGTCGGTCACCGCGCCGACAATGACCTCCTGGCCGCCGAGCAGCATCTGCTGGACCTGGATGCCCTCGATCCTGGCGTCGGATTTGTATTTCTTGGCGTTGGCCAGGATGGCGGCGTAATTCTTCTCGACATCGGCGGCGGTCTTGACCCCGACCATCACCCCACCGGCCTCGGTCTTGTGCAGGATGTCCGGCGAGACGATCTTCATGACCACCGGAAAGCCCGTGTCGCTGGCGATCCTGGCCGCCTCCGCGGCAGATTTGGCCACGCCCTCCTTGGGAACCGGGATGCCATAGGCATCGCAGACCAGCTTGCCCTCCGGCGCCGTCAGGCTGGTGCGCTTCTCCGCCTTGACCAGATCGAGGATTTTGCGGACGGCATCTTTGGAATTCGACATGGGCTTCCTCCTTGGACGTCACTTTTTCTAGGGAACGGCACGCGCACCGGCATGGATGACCGCGGTAGAGGCGATCCTCGCCATGCGGGGTGGCTGCGCGCCGGGGAAGGCTCGCTATGGCATTTGGTATGCCAGAAATGAAGTTGTCAAGCTGCCGTACTGCATGGAAGGTGCCGAAAACAGGGGTAATTGACATTCTGGCATGTGGTATGCCAAAAATAATCGCTCATTGATCCGACCAGGAACCTCCGACCCGAGGTCCCATGTGCCCGCAGGAATAGAGGCGCCGCACCCCATGGCCGAGGCAGAAATTGCAATTGTCCGGATCGCGCCGGAGACGAGCTTCAAGAACAAGGCCTATGAGGCCTTGAAGGAAGCCATTCTCAAGATGGACATCTATTCCACTCCCGAACCGGTCATGCTCGACGAGCGTGCCCTGTCGGAGCGGCTCGGCGTCAGCCGTACCCCGATCCGCGAAGCGATCGCGATGCTGGAACAGGATGGTTTCGTCAAGACCGTGCCACGCCGCGGCATCGTCGTCGTGCGGCGGACCAAGAACGAGATCGTCGACATGATCCGCGCCTGGGCTGCGCTCGAAAGCATGGCCGCCCGGCTGATCACGACCACCGCGCGCAAGAAGGACATTTCGGCGCTGCGCGATTTCTTCAGGAATTTCGGCAAGGACCGCCTGCCGCAAGACCACATCGAGGAATATTCCAAGGCCAACATCGCCTTCCACCAGGCGCTGATCTCGCTCAGCGAGTCGCCGGTGCTGGTCGACATGACCAATGACATCCTGCTGCATGTCCGCGGCTACCGGCAATTGACCATCGGACGCGCCGACCGCACCGCAACCTCCCTGCCCGAACACTTGGCCATCATCGAAGCCCTGGAAGAACGCGACACCGAGCTCGCCGAACAGCGGGCGCGCGACCACACCCTTGGCCTTGCCGCCTATGTCGAGGCGCATGGCCAGGAACTGCTCTGACAGACCGGAGTTCTTCACGCCGCACCGGGGACGGGAACGACAGGCCCGTCCGTGCCAAGAAACGATCAGGAGAAGACAGAATGTCCGCAGTCGTCCACAGCATTGATGCGCTCCCCGCCGAAGCCGAGCGGGAACTGACCGACGGTTTCAACCTGGTGATCGATGCACTCAAGCTCAACGGCATCGCCACCCTCTATGCGGTGCCGGGCATCCCGATCACCGATCTCGGCCGCATGGCGCAGGCCGCGGGCATCCGGGTGGTCTCGTTCCGCCACGAGCAGAGCGCCGGCAACGCGGCGGCGATCGCGGGGTTCCTGAACAAGAAGCCGGGCGTCTGCCTTACGGTGTCGGCTCCGGGCTTTCTCAACGGTCTGACGGCGCTCGCCAACGCCACCACCAACTGCTTCCCGATGATCCTGATTTCGGGCTCTTCGGAGCGCGAGATCGTCGATCTGCAGCAGGGCGACTATGAGGAGATGGACCAGCTCGCGATCGCCAAGCCGCTGTGCAAGGCGGCGTTCCGCGTGCTGCACGCCGCCGATATCGGAATTGGGCTGGCACGGGCTATCCGCGCGGCGGTGTCCGGCCGTCCCGGCGGCGTCTATCTCGACCTGCCCGGCAAGCTGTTCTCCCAGGTCATTGACGCCGAGGCCGGCACGAAGTCGCTGGTCAAGGTCGTCGACCCCGCGCCGGCGCAGATCCCATCGGATACCGCGATCAAGCGCGCGCTCGATCTGCTGCGGCGGGCAAAGCGTCCGCTGATCATCCTCGGCAAGGGCGCGGCCTATGCCCAGGCCGACGACGACATCCGCACGCTGGTCGAGAAGACCGGCGCCCCGTTCCTGCCGATGAGCATGGCCAAGGGATTGTTGCCCGACACCCATCCGCAATGCGCTGGCGCGGCCCGTTCGACGGTGCTGAAGGATGCCGACGTGGTGCTGCTGATCGGCGCCCGGCTCAACTGGCTGTTGTCGCATGGCAAGGGAAAAAGCTGGGGCGAGGCGCCGAAGAAATTCATCCAGATCGACATCGAGCCGCGGGAGATGGACAGCAATGTCGAGATCGTCGCCCCGGTGGTCGGCGACATCGGCTCCTGCGTCGCCGCCCTGCTCGCCGCGATGGGCCCGAACTGGCCGGCCGCGCCGGCCGACTGGATCGAGACCGTCGGTTCGAAACGGACGGAAAACATCGCCAAGATGGCGCCCCGGCTGATGAACAACAAGTCGCCGATGGACTACCACGGTGCGCTCGGCGCGCTGCGCACCATCATCAAGGAGCGGCCCGACGCCATCCTGGTCAACGAGGGCGCCAACACCCTCGACCTGGCGCGCGGCATCATCGACATGTACCAGCCGCGCAAGCGGCTCGACGTCGGCACCTGGGGCGTCATGGGAATCGGCATGGGATTTGCGATTGCCGCCGCGATCGAGACCGGCAAGCCGGTGCTCGCGATCGAGGGCGACAGCGCCTTCGGCTTCTCCGGCATGGAAGTCGAGACGATCTGCCGCTACCGCCTGCCGGTCTGTGTCGTTGTCTTCAATAATGACGGCATCTACCGTGGGACCGATGTCAATGCATCCGGCACGTCGGATGTCGCGACCACCGTCTTTGTCAAGGGCTCGCGCTACGACCGGATGATGGAGGCGTTCGGCGGGGTCGGCGTCAACGTCACCACCCCCGACGAATTGCGACGTGCCGTGAACCAGGCCATGGATTCCGGCAAGCCCACGCTGATCAACGCGGTGATCGACCCCGCCGCGGGCAGCGAGAGCGGCCGGATCGGCAACCTCAATCCGCAAAGCCGGATCCGGAAGAAATGATCAATCGGGGCGCCGGCAAAGGCCGCGCCTACGCCATACGGCTGAGGCCGCACCATTGAGACGATACGGAGCAAGACGATGACCAAGGCGTTAAAGGGCGTTCGCATTCTCGATTTCACCCACGTCCAGTCGGGACCGACCTGCACGCAATTGCTGGCGTGGTTCGGCGCCGACGTGATCAAGGTGGAGCGTCCGGGCGTCGGCGATATCACCCGCGGCCAGTTGCAGGACGTGCCCAATGCCGACAGCCTGTACTTCACCATGCTCAACCACAACAAGCGTTCGATCACGCTCGACACCAAGAACCCGAAGGGCAAGGAGGTGCTGACCGCGCTGATGAAGACCTGCGACGTGCTGGTCGAGAATTTCGGCCCCGGCGTGCTGGACCGCATGGGATTTCCCTGGGAGAAGATCCAGAGCATCAACCCGAAGCTGATCGTGGCCTCGATCAAGGGGTTCGGCCCCGGCCCCTATCAGGACTGCAAGGTGTATGAGAACGTCGCGCAATGCACCGGCGGCGCCGCGTCCACCACCGGCTTCCGTGACGGGCTGCCGTTGGTCACCGGCGCGCAGATCGGCGACAGCGGCACCGGGCTGCATCTGGCACTCGGCATCGTCACCGCGCTCTACCAGCGCACCGTCAGCGGACGCGGACAGCGTGTCACCGCGGCGATGCAGGATGGCGTGCTCAACCTCGCGCGCGTCAAACTGCGCGACCAGCAGCGCCTCGCCCATGGTCCGCTGAAGGAATACAGCCAGTTCGGCGAAAACATCCCGTTCGGCGAAGCGGTACCGCGCGCCGGCAACGATTCCGGCGGAGGTCAGCCCGGCCGCATCCTCAAATGCAAGGGCTGGGAGACCGATCCCAACGCCTACATCTACTTCATCACCCAGGCCGCGGTTTGGGAGAAGATCTGTGACGTCATCGGCGAACCCGGTTGGAAGACCCACCCCGACTACGCCAAGCCGGCGGCCCGGCTGCCGCGGCTGAACGAGATTTTCGCCCGCATCGAGCAATGGACCATGACCAAGAGCAAGTTCGAGGCGATGGACATTCTCAACCGCGACGACATTCCCTGCGGGCCGATCCTCTCAATGAAGGAACTGGCCGAGGACGCCTCGCTGCGCGCCACCGGCACCGTGGTCGAGGTCGATCATCCCGAGCGCGGCAAGTATCTGTCGGTCGGCAATCCCATCAAGCTGTCGGACAGCCCCACCGAGGTGAAGCGTTCGCCCCTGCTCGGCGAGCATACCGACGAGATTTTGCGGGAGGTGCTCGGCTTCAGCGACCATCAGGTCAGCGAGATTCACGATTCCGGAGCGCTCGATCCGCCCCGCAAGGTCGCCGCCGAATAGCAGCTGGGATATCCTGCGCTCTCGTGACCAAATGATGCGGACCGAGAGATACCGCCACCGATCGAGGGACCAGGTTTGCCGTTCGCCACGGAGAAATCGGTGCCGTGTCCCCACCCCGACCTTCGCCGCAAGCGGGAGAAGGAGTGCACCGGTTTTGAACAGGATGTGGCATCGCAGGGCTGCTGATGCCGTTGTCAGCACTGCCGCGTGCTCAATAGGCGACCTCTGAGCAATCCAGGTCTCGACAATTGTCTATACAAAAGTATTGACATACCGAGGGGCGACTGCATATGAGTTCGACTGGCACGCCGCCAAATGCACCAGGAATATCGCGGAGCGCGCTATCGATTTCGCCGACATGGTGGTGGCCTTTGTCGATCCGAACCGCAGGGTGGCTGAAGACGCCCGCAAGAATTACGGCGAGACCCGTTTCAACATGCTCGCCAAGGTCGAAGGCAGGATTTTTCACATCACCTACACGGAACGCGGCAAGATTACCTGGATCACCTCTGCCCGAAAGGCAAATAAACGGGAGCAGCGCCGCTATGAGAAAGGCTGACAAGACAGTCGTTGTCCTGGTCGACGGCAAGCCCTATCGAAGGAAAGCAGACGGGAGCTTGTTGCCACTGGCGGCGGGCAGGACCGACTGGAAACGTCTTGATCGCTTGACCTCAAAGCAGATAGAGGCGACTGCTGCCGTCGATAAGGACGGTGCGCCCATGACGGACGAGGAATGGGCCCGGGCAGAGATTGCAATGCCTCAGAAGGTCTCTGTGGGTCTTAGACTCGATAGCGATATGCTCGACTGGTACAAGTCGGGAGGTAAGGGCTATCAGACCCGGATCAATACGATCTTGCGTCGCTATTTCGAGACGCATCGCAAAGCGAGCCAGTGAATCGGTATCGCACCGAACACGTCCAACAATCAGAGATCGGGATCGTCACGGCGTTGCCATCGCAGGTACGCGGCAGTTATCGGGTTTGGTCCAAAAGGTCCGGCAGGCGGTCACCACCTGGGCAGGCCCACCCTCGCACCCGGTCACCACCCGGGCAGACCCAGCGGCACCCCGGTCACCTCCCGGTTAGATCCGCCCGAGCGCCCGGTCACCGTCTGATCGTGTCGCCTGACGCCCGGTCACCGCCCGGACTCCGGTACGCTCAATCCCGCACGAGGTGAGGACCGAGAGCCAAAGCAATGAAATCCAGTGCGTTTTTGGCCCAAAGTCGCTGTCGTCCGGTACCAGCTCGAGAACGATGCTGCGTTGCACCACGAAAATTGCTGCTATGCAAACAAATTCATTGTGGTGGTATCTGGTATACATTAAATCGGGGGCATCGGAGTTGAAGCCGGGCACTGCCGCCCGCGAACCAGAGAGTGACCATGTCCAAAGCCGCCACCATTGCCCTGCCCGTTACCGACACCATGATCAGCCGCGTCCTGGCAAAGATCGACCGCGTGCTGATGGCGTGGGCCGAATCGAACATCCGCAATGGCGACGTGCCCTATATCGGTCTCTGATACACGAAGGTCTCTCGGCCCCGGCACTCTCGTTGCCGAAGCGATCACGTTCTCATCCATCTTAATGGCTCCGCATTTCCTGCGGAGCCATTTGCATTTTGCGATCGATCCGGAGTGTCGCGGACGGTAGCTGCGGCATTTCCGCCCACCGCGCCTCTCCTCTCTTGAGCGTTGGCATACGCAATACAACAATGCTCGACGGCGCTCGTCACCGATGACGGGCGGCCGCTTTGGGGGGAGATTCTATGACAGACACGGTGCGCACGACGGTGCCCACGAGCGCGCGCGTCAGCGACGGCTATCGCTGGACGCAATTGGTGATCGGTATCGCCGCCATGGTGATGATCGCCAATTATCAATATGGCTGGACGTTCTTCGTCCCCGACATCCAGAAAACATTCGGATGGGACCGCGCGTCGATCCAGTGGGCATTCACGCTCTTCGTTCTGTTCGAAACCTGGCTGGTGCCCGTCGAAGGCTGGTTTGTCGACAAGTATGGTCCGCGCCTCGTCGTCCTCATCGGCGGCGTGCTTTGCGCCGTTGGCTGGGTCATCAACGCCCACGCCACGTCGCTTAGCGGCTATTACCTCGGCATGATCATTGCCGGCATCGGCGCGGGCGGCGTCTATGGTACCTGCGTCGGCAACGCGCTGAAGTGGTTTCCGGACAAGCGCGGTCTCGCCGCCGGCCTGACCGCGGCCGGATTCGGCGCAGGGTCGGCGCTGACGGTCGCGCCGATCCAGGCGATGATCAAGGATTCCGGTTTCCAGGCGACGTTTCTGTATTTCGGCCTTGGGCAGGGCATCATCGTCATGATCCTGGCCTTCTTCCTGCTCGCGCCGAGACCGGGACAGGTGCCCGCCCCCGTGCAGCGGGTCAACCTGCTGCAGAGCCGCCGCGACTATCAGCCGACCGAGGTACTGGGTCAGCCCATCTTCTGGCTGATGTACTTCATGTTCGTGATCGTGGGCGCCGGCGGGCTGATGGTGACGGCCAATCTGAAGCCGATCGCCCTCGACTGGAAGGTCGACAGCATTCCGGTGACGCTGGCCGGGATTACCATGACCACGGTGACATTCGCCGCCACCATCGATCGGGTTCTCAACGGATTGACGCGACCGTTCTTCGGCTGGATCTCCGACATGATCGGTCGCGAGAACACCATGTTCATCGCTTTCGGCTTCGAAGGCCTCGGCATCTGGGCGCTGTACGCGCTCGGGCATGATCCGGTCTGGTTCGTGATCCTGTCGGGTCTCGTTTTCTTTGCCTGGGGCGAGATCTACTCGCTGTTCCCATCGACCTGCACCGACACGTTCGGGTCGAAATTCGCGACCACCAACGCCGGTCTGCTTTATACGGCCAAGGGAACGGCAGCCCTGCTCGTTCCCCTCGCCAATCATGTGCAGCAGACCACCGGAAGCTGGGACAAGGTTTTCATCATCGCAGCATGCGCCAACATCCTGGCGTCGCTGCTCGCGATCCTCGTGCTCAAACCCTGGCGCAAGCGCGTCGTGGCGCAGGCAACCGGCTAGATAGGCAGTTCGCCCCTGACCCAGGAACTGATGATGCGCCCGGCCTTCGCCGGGCGCATCTTTTGTGCGCGCGCTCCAAATTTGCACGCCAAGCGTCTCGTTCGAACTGCTGAGTGCAACTGTTGCACTGCAGCAGAGAAAGCGGCTTGCATCTTGGAATATGATATACCAAGGTCGAAATATTGCGACGTTAGGTCTCACCCTTGCGACGCTAGGTCACAGAGCAAAAAACAACGCGGTAGCGAGCGAAGGAGGAAGCAAATGGCGATTGCAGCTCAACTGGACGGGCGTCCGGTCGCAATGCAGACGACGCGGTGGACGATACTCACCTTTGCCATCCTCTGCATGGTGATGATCGCCAACCTGCAATATGGCTGGACGCTTTTCGTCAATCCCATCGCGACGAAGCATGGCTGGTCGATCGCCGCGATCCAGCTGTCGTTCAGCATCTTCATCGCGCTCGAGACCTGGCTCACTCCGATCGAGGGCTGGATCGTCGATCAGCTCGGCGCACGCGGACCGAAGATCATCGTCGCGTTGGGAGGAATCCTGGTCGGGATCGGCTGGGTGATAAACTCGTATGCTGATACGCTGACCGCGCTCTATCTCGGCGCAGTGGTCGGCGGCATCGGAGGTGGCGCGGTCTATGCCACCTGTGTCGGCCTTGCCGTCAAATGGTTTCCCGATCGGCGCGGGCTTGCGGTGGGTCTCACCGCCGCCGGTTACGGTGCGGGCGCGGCGCTGACCGTCATTCCCATTCGCTATGTGATCAGCACCAGCGGCTATGAAGCAGCCTTCCTGTGGTTCGGACTTGTCCAAGGCACCGTCGTCTTCATTCTCGCGTGGTTCTTGCGGGCGCCGGAACCCGGCGAGACGGCTGCCGCGCCCCCGTCGAAAGTCTCCCAATCATCGCGAAATTACACTCCGATGGAGGTGCTGGCTTCGCCGATCTTCTGGATTCTCTACATCATGTTCGTGATGGTCTCGGCCAGCGGCCTGATGGCAACAGCCCAGATCGCGCCGATCGCCAAGGACTTCAACGTTGCCAACACCGTCATCTTCTTCGGCGCCTCCACCCTCACGGCGGCGCTGATCATCGACAGCGTTGCCAACGGCGCGGCGCGTCCGCTGTTCGGCTGGGTTTCGGACCAGATCGGTCGGGAGTACACCATGGCGCTGGCGTTCGGCCTGGGAGCCGCGGCCTACTGGCTGCTCGGGACCCTTGGCACCGCGCCCTGGGCTTTCGTGCTCTTTGCAGCGCTGATCTTCCTGACCTGGGGCGAGATCTTCAGCCTGTTCCCCTCGACCTGCACCGACACGTTCGGACCCAAATTCGCCACGGTGAATCTCAGCCTGCTCTATACCGCGAAGGGCACTTCCGCCTTCCTCGTCCCCGTCGCTAACATGATCAAGGCATCGACCGGCAGTTGGCACCTGGTGTTCCTGCTCACAGCGGCGATGAACGTCATCGTCGTCGGCGTTGCGCTGTTCGTCCTCAAGCCGCTGCGCGCGCGAATGATGGCGCAGAGCTGAGAAGGAATGCTAGGTCATTGAAAGGGCGCACTCTCGTGCGCCCTTTTTGTTTTGGACCGGCGAAAGCGACAGGTTAGCTGACGCAAAAATCGCATCACGCGCGCGCAAATCTGGTTTGACTTTTGGCATAATGTATACCACTGTTTAGACAGATCTGGAGAACCCGACCTACTGAATGGAGGTTGCAATGCAAGTCGGAGACATCCTGAGCAAGAAGGCTCACGCCCGCGTTGCCACAGTCCGCATGAACGAAACGGTCGCCATCGCCGCCCAATTGATGCGCGCCAGCAATGTCAGCGCGCTCGTGGTCAAGGACGTGGTCCGGACCGAGGGAAATACGGCCGTGGGCATGTTCACCGAGCGCGACGTGGTTCGTGCCATCGCCGAAAAGGGCACGGCCGGCGTCAACATGAAGGTCTCACAGCTCATTTCGGTGCAGAAGCTGGTCGCGTGTTCGTCCAGCGACACGCTGGAGCATGTGCGCCATCTCATGAACGTTCATCACATCCGCCATCTGCCGGTCATCGACAACTTCTCGCTCGTCGGTGTCATCAGCATGCGCGACGTTTCGAGCGCGTTCGATGAAGCCGCCGGCAATGCGACGACGCAGACCGCGGCCTGACACCACTTCATTACCCAGCCGCGCGCCACGGGTCTTGGTCCGATCAAGACCGACGCAGGTCCTCGATGCGGCATGCGTCCCCGGCGCGGCACTTGCGCGCCCCGTGGACTTTTGCCCGAGGCGACGCCATCCTGCCCCCTTAAACCGGAACGATAGGCGCGCCGGCGCCTTTAAAGAAAACCGAGGCAGCATGATCAAGACCCGTTTCACCGAACTCGTCGGTGTCGAGCACCCGATCGTGCAGGGCGGCATGCAATGGGTGGGACGGGCGGAGCTCGTCGCTGCCGTGGCCAATGCCGGCGCGCTCGGCTTCATCACCGCGCTGACGCAACCGACGCCAGAGGAGCTGACCCGGGAGATCGCCCGCTGCCGTGAGCAGACCGACAAGCCTTTCGGGGTCAATCTGACGATCCTCCCGTCGATCAAGCCGCCGCCCTATGCCGAATATCGACAGGCCATCATCGAGAGCGGCATCAAGATCGTCGAGACCGCCGGCAACAAACCTCAGGAGCACGTCACCGAATTCAAGAAGCACGGCGTCAAGATCGTGCACAAATGCACCAGCGTCCGCCACGCCTTGTCGGCCGAGCGCATGGGTGTCGACGCCATTTCGATCGACGGTTTCGAATGCGCGGGCCATCCCGGCGAGGACGACACGCCCGGCCTGATCCTGATCCCGGTCGCCGCCGACAAGGTCAGGATACCGATGATCGCCTCGGGCGGCTTTGGCGATGGCCGCGGACTGGTCGCCGCACTGGCACTCGGCGCCGAGGGCATCAACATGGGCACGCGATTCATGTGTACCAAGGAGAGCCCGATCCATCAGCTGGTCAAGGAGCGCATCGTCGCCAATGACGAGCGCGAGACCGAGCTGATCTTCCGCACCATGCGCAATACCTCGCGGGTCGCCAGGAACGCGGTGAGCAGCAAGGTCGTCGCGATGGAGAAGGAAGGCGCCACCTTCGAGCAGGTTCGCGACCTCGTCGCCGGCGCACGCGGCAAGATGGTCTATGCCAGCGGCGATGCCGATCAGGGCATCTGGTCCGCCGGACAGGTGCAGGGACTGATCCACGACATCCCGAGCTGCGCCGAGCTCGTCTCGCGCATCATCCGAGACGCCGAGGCCATCATTAGGAGCCGGCTCGAGACCATGGTCTCCGGCGCGCGCCGACAAGCCGCGGAATAGCCGCCTCCCCTCGCCAACAGCAGAGCATGAACATGAAGGCCTTCGTCTACGGCGCCCGTGGCGCCGAAATCACCGAGGTCGCAAAGCCGGCGCCGAAGGGAACCCAGGTGCTGGTGCGGGTTCGCGCCTGCGGCCTCAACCGCGCCGACCTTGGCATGACCAAGGGCCACGCCCATGGCGGCGCCGGCGGCATCGGCACCGTGCTCGGCATGGAATGGGCCGGCGAAATCGCCGAGCTCGGTCCCGAGGCCAAAGGCGTCAAGGTCGGCGACCGCGTGATGGGGTCGGGCGGCGCCGCGTTCGCCGAATACACGCTGGCCGATCACGGCCGGCTGTTTCACATCCCCGGCAACAGCAACATGAGCTACCAGGACGCCGCCACCCTGCCCGTCGCGCTCGCCACCATGCACAATGCGGTCGTGACCAACGGCGCCCTGCAGCCGGGTCAGTCGGTGCTGATTCAGGGAGCGAGTTCGGGCGTCGGCCTGATGGCGATGCAGATCGCCCGGCTGAAGGGCGCCAGCACCGTGATCGGCTCCTCGACCGATGCTGCCCGGCGCGGACGGCTGAAGGAATTCGGCGCCGACCTGGCGATCGATTCCAGCGACCCCGGCTGGGTCAGGCAGGTGCTGGACGCGACCGGTGGTGAAGGGGTGGACCTGATCGTCGACCAGGTTTCGGGCAAGGTCGCCAACCAGAATCTCGCCGCCACCAGGATCAGGGGACGCATTGTCAATGTCGGCAGGCTCGGCGGCACCCATGGCGACTTCAACTTCGACCTGCATGCCGCACGCCGCATCAACTATATCGGTGTCACCTTCCGCACCCGCTCGATCGAGGAGATCCGCGCGATCTTCGACGCCGTACGCGACGACATCTGGCCCGAGGTGGAATCGCGCACACTGCAACTGCCGATCGACAAGGTGTTCGCCTTCGCCGACATCGGCGAAGCGTTCGACCGCATGGAGGCCAACCGGCATTTCGGCAAGATCGTCGTCACCTTGTAGCTTTCGGCCCTGATGCAGGCAGGCAGGAACCGCTCGCAACGGTTCCTGCTGCAAGTGAGTTGCGGTCGCGCATCGGGCCGGCGCGCTTTTATGTTGCATGGCGGGCTGCTAAACCCGCGACCATGGATGCACCCGTGCACAGCGCCAAATCCCACGCCGCGGCGATCTCGATCCTGGCCAGCGGCTCGCTGGCCGTCGCGAAATTCGTGGTCGGTGTCGCCATCGGCAGTCTGGCGCTGATTTCCGAAGCTCTACACAGTGCGGTCGATCTGGTTGCAACCGTCATGACCTGGCTGGTCGTGCGGTTTTCCGATCGTCCGGCGGATGCCGAGCACCACTATGGGCACGGCAAGCTCGAAAGTCTTTCGGCACTGGCCATGATCGCGATGCTGTATGTGCTGGCGGGCGGCATCCTGGTCGAGGCCTTCGGCCGGCTGCGCGACGGTGCCGCGCCACCGACGCTGTCGGTCATCCCCTTCGCGGTGCTGCTGATCGACATTGTCGTCAACCTCTGGCGCGCCATGGTGCTGCATCGCACCGCCCGCGATACCAAGAGCCAGGCGCTGGCAGCCGATGCCATGCATTTCACGTCCGACGTGATCGGCTCGATCGCCGTCATCATCGGGCTGGCGCTGTCGGGCTTCGGTTATGCCTGGGGCGATGCCGCCGCCGCGATCGGCGTCGCGGTGCTGATCTCCGCGCTGGGATTGCGGCTGGCGCGGTCTACCGTGGAAACCCTGCTCGACCAGGCCCCTGCAGGCGTATCGGAGAGGGCCGCCGCGGCCATCCGTGCGGTTCCCGGGGTCATCGACATCGAGCGCCTGCGGGCACGGATGGTGGGGCCGACCCACTTCATCGACGCCGTGGTCCAGGTTCCGCGCACCTATCCGATCGATCGAATCGACGAGATCAAGCGCAGTGCCCAGCGGGCGGTCGGCGCCGCACTCGACGATGCCGACCTGACATTCACCGCGGTCCCGGTCGCGCGCAGCAACGAGAGCCTGCGCGAGCGCATCATGGTGATCGCGCGCAATGCCGGGCTCGCCATCCACCACGTGACCGTGCACGACCTCGGCGGCAAGCTCACAGTCAGCATCGATCTCGAGGTGGACGGCGACATGGCGCTCGCCGCGGCGCACGACATCACCCACGACCTCGAACGCAACATCCGCGAGGAATTCGGCGAGGACATCGAACTCGATATTCATATCGAGCCGCTGGAACCCGAAATGCCGCTGGGCACCGACGCCGCACCCGACCGGATCGACGCGGTCCGGATTGCGCTGTGCGGGCTGGCCTGCGATGGCGCCATTCACGACATCCACAATGTGCGGGTCCGCAACACCGAGGCCGGCGAAATCGTCAACTTCCATTGCCGCGCCGCCCCCTCGATGAGCGTGATCCGGGTTCACGAGAGCGTCGACGAGATCGAGCGCGCCCTGCGCCGGGCCTTCCCGACCGTCAAACGCGTCATCAGTCACGCCGAGCCGGCCAGGGCCTGACCGCCCTTTTGCCTGATCCGATAAACGTCAAGGGTGATGGAACGACGCCGACCGACGTTCTCGTTTCGGACTCACCTGTTATGTCCAATGCACGACATGGAAATGCACTGGATAAGATTTATTTCCATTAGGGTTTTGTTGACTCTCGACAGGGCCAGAAAACTGGATTCAAATCACATTGATTCGGAAGTGAGTGGGGTTCTTCCGATCGGCGTTCAGAAAATATTTCCATGGGGGTCAAGGGCATGCCGCGCGCACACGGTGCGAACGTGTGCGTCCAATCCGATTCGATCAAGGGATTGGCGCAGTCGATCGCTAAACCGGCGTATCGTCGGCTGTTGACGGCTGAACCGGCGCTGCGCCGCGCCGTGCCCACCCTGATCATTGCGTTCCTGGTCACCATCTGCCTCGGCGCCTTCGTGCAGGTGATCGATCAAAACCGCCTCAAACGCGACTCGACCAAGCGCGACCTCGCCGCGGTCGCCGACCTGCTCGCCGAACGCCTCGACCGCCTGGCTTCGGTTCGCCAGGACCGTGCCGCCACCATCGAACGGCTGCAAAGCCTGCTTCCCGGTCTGCTTCCGTCCTGGGGCTTTGCCGCGGGCCGGCACATCATCGTCACCGGCACCGACCACCGTGTGCTCGCCCGGGTCCCGATCGAGTCCCCGATCGGAGACAACGACCGCATTCTCGACGTCATCAGCGCGGCGCTGCCGCTGACCGCGCCGGGGCAGTTTGCCGGCGTCACCGAACTGACGCTGCCGAATGAAGGCAGTGCGCTGGCGGTGCAACGGCTGGTGCGATCGCTGCCCGGCCGGGTCATCGTGATCCAGGAGAGCATTGCCTCGCTCTGGCAGTCCGACGCGACGCTGTCGGTCACGCTCTCCGCTACCACGGGTTTCGTCGTCCTGATCCTGGGGTTCGCATTCCACTGGCAGTCGACCCGCGCCCGCGAGGGCGACCTCATCAACGACGCCGTCCGCGGCCGGATCGATACCGCACTCAACCGCGGCCGCTGCGGATTGTGGGATTGGGACCTATCGCGCGGCCGGATCTTCTGGTCGCAATCGATGTTCACCATGCTCGGCCTCGACGCCCGCAACGATTTACTGACCTTCGGCGAGGTCAACGCGCTGGTAAATTCCGACGACATCGACCTGTTCGAGATCGCCGGCCAGCTGATCACCTCGAAGATCGGCCAGATCGACCAGACCTTCCGGATGCGACACACCGCCGGCCACTGGATCTGGCTGCGCGTCCGCTGCGAGGTCAGCCACGCCGCAGGCGATACCGGCCTGCACTTGATCGGCATCGCCGTCGACATCACCGAGCAGAAGAGCCTGGCGGAAAAGACCGTGGAGGCCGACCTGCGGCTGCGCGACGCCATCGAGACCATTCCGGAAGCCTTCGTGCTGTGGGATGCCGACGACCGCCTGGTGTTGTGCAATTCGCATTTCCAGCGCCTGCACAAGCTGCCGGATTCGGCCGTGACGCCGGGCACCTCCTACGAGACCGTGATCGAGGTCGGCAGCATGCCGGAGGTTCGCACCCGCCTGCACGACGCCGCGACCCTGGCGCCCGGCGCGCGCACCTTCGAGGCCCAGCTCGACGACGGCAGTTGGCTGCATATCAGCGAACGCCGCACCAAGGATGGCGGCTACGTCTCGGTCGGAACCGACATCACCCGGATCAAGGAGCATGAACAGAAGCTGGTCGACAACGACCTGCGGCTACGCGCCACCGTGATCGACCTGAAACGGTCGCAGTCCGCGCTCGAACGGCAGACCATCGAACTGGCCGACCTGGCCGAGAAATACTCCGAGGAGAAGAACCGCGCCGAGGAGGCCAACCAGACCAAGTCGAAATTCCTTGCCAATATGAGCCACGAGCTGCGCACGCCGCTCAATGCCATCATCGGCTTCTCCGAGATCATGGGCAGCGGCATGTTCGGCGCGCTCGGCTCGGAGAAATACCAGGAATACTGCCATGACATCCTGACCAGCGGGCACTATCTGCTCGAAGTCATCAACGACATCCTGGACATGTCGAAGATCGAGGCGGGGCGGATGAAGCTCGATCTGGAGCCGCTCGATCTGTCGAAGACGCTCGCGGAATCCCTGCGCGTGGTGTCCGGCCGCGCCGACGACAAGAAGCTGAAGCTCGACGCCGAGATCGAAGGCAGCATCCCGGTTGTGGCCGACCGCCGCGCCATCAAGCAGATCATCGTCAACCTGCTGTCCAACGCGGTCAAGTTCACGCCCGACGGCGGTCGCGTGGTGGTGCGCAGCCGGCAGCTCGGCGATTCCATCCTGCTGACGATCGCCGACACCGGCATCGGCATCGCGCCGCATTCGCGGGTCCGGCTCGGTCGGCCGTTCGAGCAGGTCGAGAGCCAGCTCACCAAGACCTATCACGGTTCCGGACTGGGGCTCGCGATCGCGCGATCGCTGACCGACCTGCACGGCGGATCGATGCGGCTGCGCTCCAAGCTCGGCGCCGGCACCGTGGTCTGCGTGTCGCTACCGCATGACGGGCGGAAAGCAGCGCCGGGAATATCCGAGGCGGCCTGATCCCGCCTCGCGGCGCCGTCAAGCTCCAGCTCTGCCTGCTTACGCCGGACATGCCGAATCGCCGCATCGATCGCGCGCTGCGTTCGGCGGGCGTCGAGGCGGCACCGACCCTGACCTCCAATTCTACATCGTGCTGTACACCCATGCGAAGACCGGACGCTGCGCGAGCGTGATGCCGGCGCGGCTGGCGCACGCTAGGCCTGTCGGATGCGGTGCGCACCATTCACCGCCTTCCACGTGACCTCGTCGCGGTCGCCATACATGCGTCGGGTGAGATCATCGCCGAAGCGATCAGGCCCGCAGCCGTGGTGACGTCAGGCCGAAGGTTTTTGCCAGGCGAGATCAGGGCAATCGCCCGCGCCGATGGGTTCGAGGTCTTCACCCATCCCGGAAGGATCTGGTCGGAAGACGCCATCACGCGGGGAGCCGTCCATGTCGCCTGACCGGCTGATCTACATGGCCAACCAGATCGGCACCTTCTTCAGGACCCAGGGACCCGGAAAGGTCGTCCCCGGGGTTGCCGACCATATTCGCAAGTTCTGGGATCCGCAAATGCGGTCGGTTATCCTGGCGCATCTGGACGCCGGCGGCGCCGGGCTGGAGCCCGATGTACGCGATGCCATCGCGGCCTTGCGGCAGACCTAGCCTCGTGCTGCGGGACGCGGTCTTTCTGGCAGGGTACGGCGCTAACCGCCGACCGCGCCGATCAGCGCGACGAACACCCTTCGCACCTCGGCCTGGGTCTCGCGTATCCGGGCCTCGAGTGAGGAGAAATCCGGGGCGTCGCCGGCGCGTGCCAGGATCCGCAGCAGATCATCCCCGGCGACTTCCGGCCGGAACTTGTCGCTGACGCAGAGCCGCAGGATCTGCGTCAGGTCGTGATAGAGGCGGGTCGCCGATCGCAGGACTTCGGCCGAGGATTGCGGCAGCACCCCGAGCCGCGGGGCGTTGTCCAGCACCTGCATCGTGCTGACGTCGAGAATGTCCGGCTTGTCGGCGGCATGCACCAGCTGGAGATACTGGGCGATGAAATCGACGTCGAGCAGCCCGCCGGCGGCGAATTTGATATCCCAGACGTCGCTCTCTCCCTTCTCCAGCGCGATGGCCCGACGCATGTCGGCGACGTCGACGGCGATCCGGCCGGCGTCCCGCCGCCGCGTCAGCACCTCGCGGATGACCGCCTCTATCCGGTCCCGCAATTGCGGCGGGGCCGAGATCACCCGGGCGCGGGTCAGCGCCATGTGCTCCCAGGTCCAGGCCTCGCGATGCTGATATTCGGCAAACAAGTCGAGCCGCGAGGCCACCGGGCCGGCGCGGCCGGACGGGCGTAGCCGCATATCGACGTCATAGAGCACGCCGTAATTGGTGCGCGTGGTGAACGCGCTGATCAGCCGCTGGGTGAAGCGGGCGAAATAGTGCGAGCCTTGCAGGGATCGTGCCCCGTCGGAATCGGGTTCGTCATGGTCGAAATCGTAGAGCAGGATCAGATCGAGATCCGATGAAGCGGTCATCTCGCGACTGCCGAGCCGGCCCATGGCGAGAATTGCGGTCTCCTGCCGCTTGATCCGGCCATGCTGGGCCGCGAACCGCTCGGTCACCAGGCCGTGGACGGTATCGACAATGCCCTCGGCGACTTCGGCGAAAGCGACGCTCGCCTGCGAAGCCGACACCGTGCCGGACAGGATCCGCGTGCCGATCAGGAACAGGCTCTCCTGGCCGAACAAGCGAAGCCGATCAAGAAATTCCTCGTAGGAATCCGCATCGGCCAGGGTTGCGGCCAGCCGCGCCGACAACTCCTTCTGGTCCGGCATCGCGCCAAAAAAACGCGGATCGATCAAGCCGTCCATGATCTGCGGCTGCCGCGCCAGCATGTCGGCAAGTCGCGGCGCGGCGCCGAGAATCAGCGCCACCAGGGCGACGAGATCGCTGTTCTGGCTGAGCAGCGAGACCAGCCGGCCGCCGCGCTGGAGCGCGAGCAGAAAGCGGTCGAAGGCCGCCACCGCGTCGTCGGGTTCCTCCGCATGGGCCAGACCGGCGATCAGCGCCGGGACGAACTCGACAAAGGCATTCCGGGTCGCCGGCAGCCGGAACACCCGGTAATCGCCGGCGATCCATTGCTGCACCGTCGTCGCCGCCACCAGCGGCTTCTTGAACCCGATCGCGGCGAGGTGCTCGACCAAGCGGGAATCTTCCGGGCCGCCACAATAGTCGACGGCCGGCAGTTTCGCGGTGCCGGTCGGGTCGCCTTCGAACAGCTTGCCATAGTGACCCTGGACTACGTCGAGATGACCGAGAAGGTCCTTTGCGAAGGCGGCGCGGCTCTCATAGCCCAGGAAGCGGGCGAAACGTTCGACCGCCTCGGGATTGTCGGGCAGCGTATGGGTCTGCTCGTCGGCCATCATCTGCAGCCGGTGCTCGACCCGCCGCAGGAATTGATAGGCGGCCGACATCTCGTCCCGTGCCTCGACGGTGATCCAGTTGCTCGAAGCCAGCACCCTCAAGGCCTCGAGCGTCGGCCGCACCCGCAGTTCAGGATGCCGGCCACCGGCAATCAGCTGCTGGGTCTGGGCGAAGAACTCGATTTCGCGGATGCCGCCGCGTCCCACCTTGACATTGTGGCCCTCGACCGCGATCTCGCTCTGGCCGCGAAAGGTCTGCATCTGCCGCTTCATGTCGTGGACGTCAGCCAGTGCCGCAAAATCGAGATGCTTACGCCAGACAAACGGCGCGATCTCGGCGATCAGCGCTTCGCCGGCAGCGGCATCGCCGGCACAGGGCCGCGCCTTGATCATGGCGGCGCGCTCCCAGGTCCGTCCCTCCCGCTCGTAATAGTTCAGCGCCGAGGCGGTCGAGATCGCCACCTGGGTCGATGCCGGATCCGGCCGCAGCCGCAGATCGACCCGGAACACGTATCCATCGCCGGAACGCTGCTGCAGAAGCCGCGCCATCGCCTGGGTGAGGCGGACGAAAAACGGCTGCGGCTCGATATCTTCGGCCAGGGTGGTGGCCTCGGCATCGAAAAACACGATCAGGTCGATGTCGCTGGAGAAGTTCAGCTCGCCGGCGCCCATCTTGCCCATGGCAAGCACGATCAGCCCGCTTTTCTCCTCGGGACGATCGATATCGGGCGCCGCCAACCGCCCTCGCCGCGCTTCCTGGCGCAACAAATAGCGCAGCGCCGAGCGCACGGCAGCGACCGCAAGATCGGTGAGCCCGGCCGTGACCTGCATCACCGGCCACACACCGCCGATGTCGCACAGCGCGATCAGCAGCGCGGCTTCCGCCTTCATCCGGCGCAACGTCCGCATCGCATCCGCCTCGCTCGATGCGGCCTCGACGTCGTGACAGCTGACCTCGATCAGGCGAGCCAGATGCGGCTCCGGCGCACATTCGAACAGACGGATCGCCCGCGCCGCATCGGCCCGCAGCAGATCGAACAGATAGGGCGAGGCCTCCGCGATGCCGAGCAGCACGGTGTTGAGTCGGGGATAGCGCGCGGCAAGCCCGCGGATCGCAGCCGCCTGCGGCGGCTCGAGATCGACGAGCCATCCGGCCAGACGCTGTTCGGCTTCGGCGGGCGCGGACACATGCGGCCCGTCGACGAACCGCGCGGCGAGACAATGTTGGTCCGCCCCGCCCTTCGCGGAGGAGATCATGCCACCTTTTGTGGCATATCAGGCAATTGTGCCGCAAGCCTGTCGCCGACGTCGCCGGCCAAGGCCGGAAGCGCCAGCGTCGCACGCAACCCCGGCTCGGCGTCGCCGAGCCTCAGTTCGCCGCCGTGCAGGGTCGCCACCGCCGCGGCCAGGCTCAAGCCGAGCCCGGAACCTGGCAGCGTGCGGCTCGCCTCCAGGCGCACAAACCGCTCCACGGCGTGACTGCGGTCGGCGACCGGGATGCCCGGACCGTGGTCGGTGACACTGAGCAGCACGCGATCGCCGTCGCGGCGCGCTTCGATCAGGATGTCCCTGGCAGCGGCGTCGGCGACCGTATCGGCGCCAAGCGATGACGCGACCGGCTTGCCGTATTTGATCGCATTCTCCACGAGATTGGCCAACGCCTGGCTGATCAATTCGCGATTGCCGTGCAGCGGCGCCGGCACCGTCTTGACCTGCAGCGTCATCCCATCGTCTTCCGCCACTGGCTCATAAAGTTCATGGATGCCGTTCGCCACCGCGGCAGCGTCGAAATCGTCCATGTTGTCGCGCGCCTGGCCGGATTCGGCGCGCGCAATCATCAACAGCGCGTTGAAGGTGCGGATCAAGCCGTCGGATTCCTCGATGGTGCGCTCCAGCGCGGCGCGATATTCGGCTTCGTTGCTGGATTTCGCCAGCGCCTCCTCGGCGCGGTTGCGCAGCCGCGTCAACGGAGTCTTCAGATCATGGGCGATGTTGTCGGATACCTCCTTGAGCCCCATCATCAGGGCCTCGATCCGCTCCAGCATGACATTGAGATTTTCCGCCAGGCGGTCGAGTTCGTCGCCACTGCGGCCGACCGGCAACCGTCCGCTGAGATCGCCCGCCATGATGCGCTGGGTCGTGCCGGTCATGGCGTCGATGCGGTACAGGACCCGGCGGGCGACGAAGACGCCACCGCCCAGCCCGAGCACGACAACGATCAGCAGCGACCATTGCGCCGCCTTGGCCACGATCCCGAACAGCCGCCGCCGCTCCTCGAGGTCGCGGCCGACCAGCAGCCGAAAGCCGCTCGACAATTCGGTGACGCGCACCAGCGCGCGGTGATCCGCGGTGTCCTGGTCGTCGAGCCGCCGATAGGCGGTTTCCGACCAGCCCGACGTCCCCATCACACCGGCCGCAAGCGAACCGACATTGCCGGCGACCGCCATCCCCGCCGGCGTGGTCACGAGATAGAGGTTGGCGCCGGGCCGCAATGCCCGGTTCTCGATGGTGATGACCAGACCGCGCAGGCCGCGGCGGGCATAGATGTCGGAGATCTCGCCGGTTTCCGCGTTTACGGTGGTAGTAATCTGCTCGGTGATCAAGCGGCGGGTATTCCAGGCAAAGAAGCCCAGCAGCGACGCGGCAAACAAGGCAAACAGGAACAGATAGACCAGCGTCAGCCGGAACGCCGTGGTACGGATCAGCTTACCGAATGCCGTCACGGATCATGTACCGGTTCTGAGCATGTCGCCGGGTGTCGCGCGACATTCCCTTGTGCTGCAAATCGTTATATTTCATATACTTATCATCATGTCGTGTCGCGGCGCTGAGCCGGCGAGCATCGGGAACTGCCCACTGCAGATCAGGGCGATGGTACCGTGCCGCAGCCCGCGGCCCAAGTTAAAGCTCGGAAAGCTGGCCCTTGCTACGCAGGCTGTCACGCGGCCAGGACGGCCGGACATGCTTCGGGCACCCTGTGGGGGTCCGACCCGTCACCAAGCCACCGGGAAAGTGTCGGTTGGTCCATGCGGGAGGGCCCGGAACGCGTGAACGCCCGAGACGCCTCCCGCGTTGCGGAACCTTGGCGCGGGAGCAACCGTCGATCAGATTCTCCGCCTTCAGGAAGCCGGACGGCGAAATCGCCATCCTCGCGCGACGTCATTTGCGCTGTCGCCTTGCCTGCGGCTCGATCGCATCGATCAATCTTGCCGAGTCCGTCACGAATCCGAAGCATTTCTTGACATTGAAGATCGTGGCTTCAACGCAGAAGGACGGCGAGGTCGTGGCGCAGCAGTCCTCGACGAAAAGGCAACCATAGCCAAGGAAGTTGGCGTCTGTCAGCGAATGCAGCACACACTGATCCGAATTGACGCCAGCGAACAGGATCGTTTTGGTTCCCAGATTGCGGAGGATGCTGTCGAGCGGCGTATCCCAGAAGCCGCTGATCCGGTACTTGTCGACGTGGATGTCGTCCGGCTCCTGCTTCAGTTCGTCCACCACGGCGGCTGCCCAGCTGTCTTTCTGCAAGACAGCCGCTCCGCTTCCGGGCAACGGCTCGCCAAGGCCGATACCCACGCCTTTTGGCTTGTATAGATGTAGCTGATTGGGCGGCATGTTCTTGAGGTCGGGTCGATTGCCCCAGTTCACCCAGATCACGCGCACGCCCGCGCTGCGCAGCACCGGCAGAAGCTTCTGCAGAGGTCCGATCGGGGCCCGGTCCGGCGTGAAGTCGACACCGAGGTGATCGACCCACCCGCCCTTTGCGCAGAAGTCGTTCTGCATGTCGATCACGACAATCGCGGTTCGATTCAGATCAAGCGTTACCGTCTGAGGCTGGGCATCGATCGTCACCGCCACGGGCGACGGTGCCGGCATCGCCATATTGACGTTGTTCTCATCCACCAGCCACTGGTACGCCGGCGCGGACCCAAGAGGGTTCGCAGTCGTCGTCCCGCCCAAGTTCGCCACTTTCGTCATGCTGGAAGTCGTCATCGTTTCCTCCTGTTCGCTTCTTACCCGGAATTGGTCTGCAAATCAGCCACCTCGTTCGAACGGAACGGTCAGCGCCGCGGGCTGTCTGCTTTTGCCAACGAGCCCGGCAATGGCGATCAGTGCGAGCAGATAGGGCAACAGCAAGAGCAGCGCCACCGGGACGTCCCATTGCAATGACGGCACCAGGAACTGCAGCGCGGTCGCGAAGCCGAACAGGAGACATGCAGCCAGCGTGTTCCAGGGCTTCCAGCCGCCGAAGATGACCGCCGTGATGGCGAGATATCCGGCACCCTTGGTCATGTTTTCCGTGAACGTATTGCTGTCAGCCACGGACATGAAGGCCCCTCCGAGACCGGCGAGGATCCCGGCGTAGAGTACGCCGAGATAGCGCGTCCTGGTTACGCTGATCCCCGCCTTGTCGGCGGCGCGCGGGTCTTCGCCGACCGCGCGCACTGCCAGTCCGAACGACGTATAGTTCAAGATCAGCCACGTCACGACGACCATCAAGATGCTGACATAGGCCAGGCCGGTCTGATGGAAAAATGCCGGCCCGATCACCGGGATGCTGGCGAGCCACGGTACATCAAGCTGCGCAAAGCCGGGAATCGGATCCCGCGACAGCGGGCCGAAAATCTCGCGATACAGAAACGTGGTCGCGCCCAGCGCGAGGATGTTGAATCCGATCCCCACGACGAGCTGATTGGCGCGCAAGGTGACGCTCAGGACGGCCTGCATCCCCGCAACCGCCGTTGCGACGAGCACGCCGACGGCTACGCCGGCAAGCGGCGAGCCCGTCGCCCATGACGCCAGCGCGGCGGCGAAGGCAGACATCAGCATCATGCCGTCGAGGCTGAGGTTGAGCACGCCGGCGCGCTCGCTCAGCATCTCGCCCGTGGCCGCGAAAATGATCGGCACGGCGAGACGCAGTCCGGAGCCGAGGAAGACCGCCATTTGTTCATCGATCATCGGCCCACCTTTCGGTCGGTGAACATCGCCGAGCCGGCGATGATGATAACGATCAGGCCCTGGCAGATCAGGACGACGGCTGCCGGAACCTGTGCCGAGATTTCCATGTTGATCGAGCCCGATCGCAGAAAGCCAAACAGCAGCGCGCCGAGAACCACGCCGATGACCGAGCCCCGCGACAGGAGACCGACGACCAATCCGTCGAAGCCATAGCCCGAGGAAAAGTCGCTGGTCAGGTAGAATTGCTGGCCCAGGACCATGATGGCGCCGGCCAGTCCCCCGAGACCACCCGAGACCGCCATTGCGAGCACGATATAGCGGCTCGTCTGCATGCCGGCTCGACGGGATGCGGTCGCGTTCAGGCCGACTGCCCGCAGGCGCAGGCCGAACGCGCTGTGCTTCAACACCAACCAGACCAGAAAGGCCATGATCACCGCAATCGGCAGCCCGATATGAAGCGGCGAGCCGTCGTCCGGAAACAACAGCGGCAGCTTGGTGGGATCCGGAATCTCGGGAGATTCCGGCAAGGAGGAGAGATCGGTAATCGGCTTTCGCAGCAGCGCGAAGGATTCGACCGACCAATACACGAGGGGCAATGCGATGAACGTCAACAGCAAGGTGCTGATGACCTCGTTGGTACCGCGCGCCGCCTTGAGAATGCCGGCCAATCCGCCCCACAGGGCGCCCGCCGCGGCGCCGGCGGCGAGCGGCACCGCATAGCTCAACCCTGCCCCCAGACTGCCGGCGCCATGTAGCGCCACGGCGGTCGCGAACATTCCGCCCATGGCGATCTGGCCCTCGCCTCCGACGTTGGTCAGATTGCCGCGGTTGGCGAAAATGAAGCCGAGGCCGACCAGACCGAGGCTGATGGCCCGATTGAGCGAGGCGCCGATGTTGTAGGGACTGCCTGCCATCCCGTCCCAGAACGCCCCGACTGCATCGCTCACCGACCCGCCGGTCGATGCGATGATGAGCAGGCCGATTCCGAGCGCGACGATGGTCGACGCCACCGGGACGACCACCTGCAACGGCACCCAGCCCGATCGACTACGCTGCAAGGCCGGATGCTTCATGCCGATCGCCAGCTTAGACATGGTGATGCCCCGACATCATCGCGCCGATCGCTTCCCGGCTGAACGAGCCGGCTTCCAGCTCGCCGACCAGCTTTCCCCGATAGATCACCGCAATTCGATCCGACACAGCCATGAGTTCCTCTAGCTCGCTAGATATCAGAAGCACGCCCAGACCTGCATCCCGGGCGCTGCGAATGCGGGCGTAGACGGCCTCGATGGCACCGACGTCGAGCCCCCGCGTCGGTTGAGCGGCCAGCAGGAACAAGAGTGGATCGAGCGACAACTCGCGCGCCAGGACCGCCTTCTGCTGGTTTCCGCCCGACAGGCTCGACATCGGCAGGTCCGAGTTGCTGGCGCGAACGTCGAACTGTCGCATCAACGTCTCCGCCGCCTTGCGGCGTCCCGACCGGTCAAGCATGCCGAACCGAGTGAATCTTCCGATCGAGTTGAGAAACAGGTTCTCCGCGACGGACAATTCCTTGATGCACGCCACGGCGTGGCGATCCTCCGGGACGATGCCGACCCCTGCCTGCGTGATCTGCTTCGGACTGCAGCCATTCAGGCTCTTTCCACCGACCGTAATCGATCCCGCGCTCGGCGCCAGCAGACCGGCGAGGATCGAGCCCAGCTCGGTCTGACCATTGCCTTCGACGCCCGCAATCCCGACGATCTCTCCCGCGCCAACGGCGAGAGTCATGGCATCCAGCCTGGTAACACCGTTCTGGTCACGGTATGAAAGCTCGGAAATGCGAAGCGCGGTTTCGCGGGATGCAGCGGCATCGACTGCAGACGCCGAGGCATCCGCTTTCGGCGCGTCCGATGGCTCGCTCTCCATGTCGACGGTGGCGGCAAGCACCGAACCTGCCGACGGCATGTCGCGGCCAACCATGGAGCGCACCAATGAGCGGATATCCGCGTTGTTCATCGATACCGTCTCGATGAGACGTCCCTGCCGCAACACCGTGGTGCGATCCGCAACGCGACCGATCTCACCCAGCTTGTGAGTGACCAGGATGACCGATTTGCCATCCGCCGCCAACTTCCGGCAAATTGCCAGCAGCGCATCGATCTCGGCCGGCTGCAGAACCGCCGTCGGTTCGTCCAGCACCAGGAGCCGTGGATCGCCCAACAGGCATTTTGTCATCTCGACCCGTTGACGCTCGCCGACCGAAAGGTCCTCGATCAGCGCGTGCGGATCGAGTTCGAGGCCGTACTCCGCAGCGAGCCGCGCCATCCGTTCGATGATGGCTTGCGGCTTCAGCACGGCGTTGGCACGACCGAGCATCAGATTCTCGGCCACGCTCATGTTGGGCACCAGGCTGAAATGCTGATGCACCATCACGACGCCGCCTTGCAGCGCTTCCGCCGGCCTGCGCGGCTGGAACGCAACCCCTCCCAGTCTCATGGTGCCAGCATCCGGGCGGTGCACACCGAAGATCAGATTGCACAGCGTCGATTTGCCGGCACCGTTCTCGCCAAGCAAGCAGTGCACCTCGCCCTGCTCGATCCCCAGCGTGACGTTGTCGAGAGCGGTGAAGCCGCCGAACCGCTTGGTCAAGCCAGACAGTTCGAGAAAGCCCATCGGTCAGCCTACCTTTACCTTGATCTTGCCGGACAGCAGGTCAGCCTTGAGCTCCTTGATCTTGTCGAGGATCTCGGGCGTCGCACCGGTGCAGACATCGATATCCGCAGACTTCGGGCCCATGGCCAGACCAAACGGCTTGTATTCCGGATGCCACGTGCCCGCGACAATCTGGTCGATGGCGTACTCGACCATGAAGCCGATGCCGCTGACCGTATAGGCGATGTAAAGCGGATTCTTGTCGGCGCAGTAGTTGGAATAGCTGCCGATCATCTTGGTGCCCTTCTCGCGCGCGGCCTGCTCCATTCCGCGGACGCCGAGATTGAGGATGTTGTAATGAACATCGGCGCCCTGAGCGATCGCCGCGAGGGTCGCCTCCTTCGACTTTGCGACGTCGTCGAAGTCGCCGGTGAAATTCACGAAACATTTGGTATCGGGCTTGACGTATTTTGCCCCGTTCGCGAATTCCGTCCCGGTGTTGACAATGGCGGGGATCTCGAGGCCGCCGACATAGCTAACCGCGCCATTCTTCGACATCATGGCGGCAACGGCGCCGGCGATGAAGCCGATCTGCGCCTGCAGTACATCGTACTGGGCGACATTCTCCGTCGGCTGGCCGGTGGGGCCGACGATCGAGAATTTGATTTTCGGAAACCTCTTGGCGACTTTCAGAACGGATGCCTGGGTCTGCCCTGCCGCGCCGATCACCATGTCGTTCTTGCTGGCGAGCGAGACCAGCGCCTGTTCCATGTCCGCGAACTTCACGTTTTCGATGTAGGTGACCTTGATCTTGTCGCCGTGGCGCTGTTCGGCGGCCTTCATGCCATTATAGGCCGACTCCATCCAGCCATGGTCGGCCTTCGATCCCGGTATCAATATTCCTATCCGGATCGGTTTCGCCGCATCCTCGGCCAGCGCCAGGCGGCCTGACGTGCCGATGCAGATGACGGAAAGCATGCTTGTCTTGAGAAACGCGCGACGGGTGCCATCCATGATATTTCCTCCTCCTCTGATTTGTTTGTAATCTCGACCTGCCCCGGCTCCAACCTATTCGGTGGCCTTTTCCGCCAGCGCCGTCACGGCATCGACGAAACACTTCATCGGAGCCTTGACGACGCCCGCTCCGATGATTCCCATCCCCGGCTCCTTGTGAGCCGTCGCCGTGTTGATGACGGGGCGCATACCCTCGTCCAGCACCTTGCGAATGTCGATGCCGACCGGCGCGCCGATGAAGTCCAGCATCGGCAGCGTGAAACCGGGATTGCGTCCTACCGCGATATGCGCCATCTCGCGCGAATAGCGCAGCGCATCCTGCGGGGTTCCGCCGACAAACTGAACCATGGCGGGTGCGGCTGCCATCGCGAAAGCGCCCAAGCCCGCCGTCTCGGTAATGGCGCTGTCGCCGATATCGGGGTTGGCGTCGGCTTCGCTGAAGCCGGGCAGGAACAGGCCGACCGGAATGTCCGCGGGGCCGACGAACCACTGCCCGTCCAATCCGCTCACCCTGATTCCCACATTGACGCCGTTTCGCGCCATCGCCGTGACGATACTGCTGGATGGCACGCCGTGGGCGGCATCCATTGTCGCCTTGCACGCCGCCATCGAAAAGCTGAGGAAGAACATGTCGTCGGCGCCGATGGTTTTCAGCGTCATCTCGACGATGTCGGGGGATATCGACGACTGCAGCAGCGACTGCGTCACGGCGCGGTACAGCAACAGGGTTGCCGCCGTGTTGCGGTTGTGAACGTCGTCGCCCATGTGCAGCGACTGCGACATCAACGGCTTCAGCGGCAGGCCGCCGTCGATACCGGCCACGGCCGCCTTGAGGCAGGGGGCCAGCACGTTCTCGATCAATTTGAGGCCTTCAATCACCTCCGGAGCAAAGGCGCCGAAGCGCAAGGTCTTGGCACCACCGGATTCCATCATCGGTGCGTAGGCACGATTACCGGCGGTCCTGTTCGCGACAACGAAGAGCGGCATCGAGGGCGAGATGATCCCGGTCATCGGCCCGACCGCGCCGAATTCATGACATGGCGCGAAGCGGATGCTGCCGCTCTCCACGATCTGACGGGCCTGTTCCGGCGTCGTCGCCCAGTTCTCGTAGAGGATCGCGCCGATGACGGCTCCCTTCATGGGTCCGCACATGTCCTGCCAGGCGATCGGCGGCCCGGCATGAAGCAGGGTCCTCCCCATCTCCGGCCAGACCTCGGAGGCATGAGCCGCCACGTCAACCCAGACTGGCTCTGCATTCAGAATGCGCTCGAGAACCTCGGCATTTGCGCGATCGATGCGGGATCCCGGACAGTTGGAATCTTCGGTATCGCCGGTCAGCCGCGCAAGGTTCCACGCGGCCTCCGGGCTGCCGTCGCCAACGGGTTGCCATTGCAGACGCAGCAACGGCGCGCCGCCGTTCTCGGCTCCCTGATCGAGGCCGGAAGCGCCGAGACTGATCACGGAGGTCTTGCGATCGAGGAATGAAGGGGCTGCAGCATCCATTGTCGTCGTTCCCACTATCCAGCGCGGCGGCTCGCGCCACCTTCACGGGACGCCACCTTGGTCGCGATCGCGGCGGCAAGATGCGCCGCCGACGTGCTGCTTTCCAGAACCATCGCACCGGCCTCAATCAGGGCGGCCTGCTGGGCTTGAAAGGATTGCGGGTCCTGGCTGGTACCGCACACAAAGCAGACCACCAGAAGTTCTCCCCCGTTCGCCCGCGCGCGCGCCTTGGCTTCGCCGATGGCGGGGGCCACCACCTCGGCAGGGTTCGGATGGCTTCCATATCCGAGGACGATGTCGAGCACCACGCAGGCTGTCGTTGGATCCTCTGCTGCCGCGCGGAGCCGTTCCAATCGTACCCCATAGTCGATCATGGGATGGGGACGTCCCACGGTAAATTCGTCGCTGCCCAGATCCAGCGCGACATGTCCGGCATGGTCTTGGCGCTCAACCAGGCGGTCAGCGCCGGCAAGCGGTGCGTTCGACCGCGCGTGGATGCCCGCTTCGCGCCAGATCAGCTGGGCTTCGAGACAGAACGTCCCGCCCGAATAGAGGCCGCGAAGATAGCGCTGCGTTGGCGCCAGCGACGTGCAGATCATTGCTGCCAGGCTTTCGACCGCCTCGTCTCGCGCCGCCGAGCTGCCTCCCGCAAGCAAAACCGCCTTGCCGGCCGCTTCTTCAAGGGTCGAAGCATAATGGAGGTTCTTCGCCGCAAATGACGGCTCGCCACCCAGGAAGCAGACCACGACCGGCTTTCCGACTTTTCCGGCGCGATCGAGGATCCGTCTCTGGACATCGGGCGCCGGCGGCTTGGAGACGATGACGACGACCTTGGTGTCCTTGTTGTCAGACAGCAAGCTCAGCCCCTGCAGCGTCGTCAGGCCGCCGACCTCGCTGCTGACGTCATGGCTGCCAGTGCCGATCGCGTGGGATATCCCCTGGCCAAGCTGATGAATCCGGCACATCACCTCCTGCAGTCCCGTGCCGGACGCGCCAACGAGACCGATGGCCCCTCGACGTACGACGTTGGCAAATCCGAGCGGAATGCCGTTGATGATTGCCGTTCCGCAATCCGGCCCCATCACCAGCAGCCCTTTTTGCGCGGCCACCTGCTTGACGGTCCGCTCCTGCTCCACTGCAACGTTGTCGCTGAATATCATCACGTTCAAGCCGCGGCGAAGGGCCTTCAGGGCCTCGGCCGCCGCATAGGGCCCCGGAACCGAAATCAGGGCCAGATCGGCCTCATCGGCCATCGGGACCGCCCGGAAGATCGATCGCGGCGCCGCATCCGCTGCCGGGTCGGCGGGCTTCTCCTTCGAGCCATCGCCGGCGATCAGGGAATTCACCTGCTGCAGAGCGGCCTCCACCTGGCCATCTGAATCGCCCTCGACCACGATCATGACGTCGCCGGGCTGCGCCCGGTCGAGCGCAGGATCCATCAATGCGGCTTGCGACAGGAAATCCTTGTTGCTGCGCGTTCCCATCAGCAAGGTAACCCGCTTCGCACCGCCTTGCGCCAGCGCAAGCTGCGATATCCGCATCAAGGAAACGGAATCCTTGTATAGGTTCGCCTTGATCCTGTGTTGGATAGCCATGTGAGTTGCCGGTCCCTTTGCTTCCCGTACGTTCGTCTTGCTGGCGTCTTCGTTCGGTCCTCCGATCCAGTCTGGTGCGACGTGAACTGGGCGTCTAGTGGGTCACGTGCGTGCCTGTCTCTCCTTGCAGTGCTGGCACGGCGCAGTCGAGATGACTGATGATGGCCCGCTTCCCCCCTCCTTCGAGGAAACGGATGGCGGCGTCGACCTTGGGTCCCATGCTTCCCGGCGGGAAATGCCCCTCGCGGTTATAAGCCTTGATTTCGTCAAGGCTGACCTGATCGAGGTCCTTCCGGTTGGGTTTGCCGAAATTCACCGCGACGCGCGGCACGGCCGTCAGGATCAGCAGTTCCTCGATCTTGAGGACATTGGCGATGTGCGCCGATGTCAGGTCCTTGTCGATCACCGCCGACACGCCGGTGCGAACGCCCCTGCTGTCGCGGACAACCGGAATGCCGCCCCCGCCGCCTGCAATGACGATTGTGCCGCGCTTGGCCAGCGCGTCCACAAGCGAGATATCGCAGACGTGCCTCGGCTTCGGCGACGGAACGACGTGGCGCCAGCCGCGGCCGGAATCCTCCCGCATCGCCCAATTCAGTTCGGCGCTGATTTTCTTGGCCTCTTCCTCCGTGAAGAAGGGGCCGACGAATTTGGTGGGATTGTTGAAGGCGGGATCGTCCTTGTCGACCTCGACCTGCGTCAACAGGCTGGCCACGTGTCGAGGGTTGCCCTTTTCGCGCAAGGCGTTCTCGATCGCCTGCATGAGTAGGTAGCTGATCCCGCCCTGGCTGTGCGCGACGCAGATGTCCAAGTCCATCGGCGGAATCCGGTTCATCGTCAGCATCTGACGCATCATGATTTTTCCGACGACGGGCCCGTTGCCATGCGTGATCACGAGCTCGTTGTCGAGTTGCGCCAGCGGCAGCAGCGCCTCCGCGGTCTTTTGCGCGACCTCTTTCTGCTCGTATGACGTGCCTCGAATGTCCTCCGGATGCACGGCGTTGCCTCCGATCGCAACAACGAGACGACGCGGGACGTCGTTGAGCGTGCGCATCTTCACCTCCCGGCGTTGTTGGCGATGGCGACTGCGAGTTCGCAGGCCTGGGCGTTGGACGGTGCGACGACGATATTGGCTCGCTCCAGCCTGCTGATCTGCGCCGAACGGCTCTGCGGGTCGGACTCGGTGCCGACGACAGACGCGATCAGGATCGGCCTGTCCTTGCCATGGTCGCCGATGATGTCGACCAGATGCCCCGCGGGATCGGCGTGCGCGCCATAGCCCAGCACGAGGTCGAGCAGGATCACCGAGATTTCGGGATTTGCGAGGGCAACACGCAATTCGTCGTCGCGAACGGACGGATCGATCATCGGATGCGGTCGCCCGCGCGTGTATTCGTCATCGCCGAGGTCGATCAGCCGGTCTCGCCCGCCATTTACATCGGCGCCGAGTGTGGGGACGCCGGGAATGGCCGCGTTCGACGCCACCTTGCGGCCAGCTGAAGCAAGGATCATCTGAGCCTCGGCGCAGAGCGTGCCTCCGGCAAACAGGCCGCCGATCCTGCCCATGCTCTTCTGTCTCGAGAAACGCGACGCGATCGCTTTCGGATCGAACGACAGGCCGATTTCCCGACCTCCCAGCGCCAACTCGGCAGCGCCCTTCAGCGTCGGAGAGAAGCGCGCGTTGGACGGCAGCTCGAATTTGGACGCCCCGATGAAACAGATCGTGAATGATTTCGGGCTCCGGCCAATTCGTTCCATGACCGCCTTCGCGACGTCCGGATGCGGCGGCTTGGAAATCAGCACGACATGGTGGGTCGCCGGATCGGAATCGAAGGCGTCGATCGCCATCAACGTCGTGATTCCACCGATCTCCTTCTTGAGATCACGGCCGCCGACGCCGATGGCGTGAGAGATGCCTCCACCGGCCTCGGAGATCAGGCAGGACGCTTCCTGCGTGCCGGTGCCGGACGCGCCGATGATTCCGATATTGCCGCGCCTGACCTGGTTGGCGAAGGCCAACGGAGCCCCACCGATGATCGCCGTCCCGCAGTCCGGCCCCATCATCAGCAAACCCGCCTCGCGGGCCTGTTGTTTCAGCGACAATTCCTCCTCGAGCGAAACATTGTCGCTGAACATCAGGACGTGAAGACCGCGGTTCAGCGCCTTCCTGGCTTCGGCGGCAGCGAAATCACCCGGCACGGAGATCAGCGCCAGGTTGATCTCCGGATAGAGCTTCACGGCTGACGCGATGGAGTGCGGACGCCATTCGCTGCGGCCGTCTCGCTGCGTCTTGGGCTTCTCGAGCGACTTGAGAGCCTCGACGATGGCATTGCGCGCGGCAGGCTCGTTTTCCGCCTTGACCGCGATGATCAGATCGTTGCCTTTGACCTCGGCGCCCTGATCGAGCAGGCCCGCATTGCGCATGATCGCCGCGTTGGACGGCGTTCCCATCATCAGCGCGGCTTCGATGACGCCCGCGCAGGCGGCCACTTCCCGCGACAGCCGCATCAGGGCGACTGAATCCAGATAGAATCCCTTGCGGACCTCGTTGAGGACAACGGCCGTCATGACACACCCAAATCGCTGGCGATGGCGTGCACGGCCTGCTGGAAGCAAGCCAGCGGGGCCCTGACCACACCCGCACCTACCTGGCCTATGCCCGGCTCCCGGTGCGCAATGCCGGTGTTGATGACGGGCGCAACGTTGGAGTCGACCACGAGCCGGATGTCGATGCCCGTGGGGACGCCTGCGAAGTCCATCGCGGCGATGGTCCACTCGGGATTTTGCGCTACCGTGATCTCGCCCATCGAACGCGTGAAGCTTCCAGCCTCCGAGGGCGCTCCGGCGCCGATGAATCCGGCAACTGCGGGCGCCGCCGCCATGGCAAACCCGCCCAGGCCGACCGTCTCGACGATGGCGGAATCCCCCATGTCCGGATTGGCGTCCTTCTCGGAATAGCCGGCGAAGTAAAGGCCCTCGGGCATCTCCACCGGAGCCGTGAACCAACGCTCGCCCAGTCCGCTGACGCGGATGCCGAAATCGGTTCCGTTGCGACACATGGCCGTCACGATCGTCGACCCGCGTATTCCATTCGCCGGATCCGTCATCGCCTTGGCCATCGCCATCGCGATGTTGAGGAAGAACTGATCGTTCTGACCGATGAACGCCAGGCACTCCGCGAGCGCGTCATTGTCGGTCGAGGTCCGCGCCATCCAGGGTGCGATCTCGCGCAGGAAAATGCTGGAACAGGCGAGATTGCGCTGGTGCATCTCGTCACCCATCGACAGCCCGCGCGCGATGATCGCCTTGAGGTCGATCCCGCCCGAGGCCCGTATCGCCTTGCCGAGCGCCGGGCCGAAGGTGTCGCGCAACCAGGCGAGACGTCCGAGCACGGCCTCGTCATTGCCGCCGAAGCGCATGACCTTGCCGAGACCCTCGTTGATCGCGCAGTAAGCCCGATTCGAGAACCGGGTGTTCTCTACGACGAACAGCGGCATGCTCAGCGTCGTCATGCCCGTCATCGGGCCTACCGCTCCGAAGTGGTGGTTTGGATGGAATTCGATGCCGCCGCCCGCGGCAAGCTCGGTCGCGGCCCGCAGATCCGCGGCCCATCCCTCGAACACGATGGCCCCGGCCACGGCGCCGCGCATCGGGCCGCACATCCGCTCCCAGTCGATCGGCGGCCCCGCGTGAAGTACCATGCGCGGACGCAACTCCGGTATCACCCGTCCGGCAGGAACGATGTCGATCAGCCTCGGCTCGCCCTCGAGGATCCGGCCGAGCGTCTGTTCGTTCGCATCCTCGATGAGCCTGATCGTCATCTCACACCCCGAGTTTGGCGAGCAGCGCCGCCATCCGGGCATCGCCGCCGGCCGACGGCTTCCAGTCGAGATGGACAACTTCGATGTTGCAGTCGCGCAGATCCTTCACGAAGCCCTCGAGCCCCACATTCACGACCTTCACGGCTTGCGTCAGCAACAGCTCGTATGGCGGCTTGTCTCGATCCATCCTCGCCTCCCGCTGAACGACCCCCGTCGGGTCAAAAAAGTAAATAATAAAATACTTACTTTGTCAAAGCAGAAAACCGCCGCGGCCGCGAGCTATCCCGCCAGTCGCGCGGGGCATCCTGCCGCAGGGATCGCCGCCTGCATGCGCAAGACCATCAGGCTTCCCGCGAAGCCGTCAAGGCCGGAGGTGTGACCGACGGCTCTCAGCGCGGCAAGCGCCGGACCGATCTCGGCCAATCGCCCGCCCATGGTCGCATCGATCGCCGCATGCAGCGGGGCCGCACCATAGCCCATGGCAGCCGCTTGCAGATGGGCCCGGCTGATGTCGTTGGTGAGATGCAGCCGGGCAGCGCAGCAGGTCCACAGACGATCGCGACAATCCGGCCGGCCGAGGGCCGAGAGCGCCACCAGGGCCCCTCCGATCAGGTCGTCGCCCGACGGTGTCAGGCCGGGCCCCAGTCCGACCAAGCTTTCGAGTCCCGTCCCGTCGACCGACTGGCCGGCGACGACCCGCCGCAAGGCGGCAAGGCCGGGAGCCGCGGCCTGAAGCAGAGGTGACGCTGTTGCCGGGCCGCGATCAGAACCCACGATTGCAAGACCGTCCGACGTCAGGCCGTCGTTCCAGACTTCGTCGATCTTATGCAAGCCGGAAACCAGGCTGAGCGTCGACCAGTTTGGCGCAACCTGCGGGCGCCAGATCGATGCGGAAGCAAGCCGGGCAAAAGGCCTGCCTGCCACCCGGAAGACATCGCCTGCCACCCGCACCGCCTCCCCGACGGTCGGTTTCAACGACCCGAAGTCGCACAGCAGATGCAATGGCCCCGACCCGATGCTCCTCTGTCCCACGCAGATCCAGTTGCCGTCGAGCGTTGCATAGAACGATCGCTCGAATACGGCGGCAACCCGCCCCGTCGAAAAATCGCGGAGGACATCATGGGCGAGCAGCCCTACTTCCACGGCGGCGCAGCAGGCCGCGCCAACGCGTGCGGCCGCCTGCTTCCCGTCCGATGGCCGCGTCTCGTCGAGACTGAGCTCGGTGTGGAACATTTCGCCTGTCCTCTTCCCTGCACGTGTCGCACGAACGGCGGCAGCCTGTCCGCGCGCGTCCTGAACCCCCTCCTCCATTCGCTCCGCCACGGGTTGGGGTTGACGTAAGTAAGAAACTTCTTATAACGCTTGTCAAGCGAGCAAGGAATTGGCTGCGCATCGCTTCCGAAGCCGCGCGGCCGGGAGCATTCCTTGACGGGTCGCCTGCAATTGCGTCCTGCTTCATCCCGATCGGTAGCGGGATTGCGGTAAGTCAGGAACAGATGGAATTGCCTCATGCGCCTCGAAGCTCGAACGAAGCCCCTTCAGTGAGTGAAACGACGACATCGATCAGCCCGAACCGCGGCGCCCCGCGCGGCAAGCGCGTGCGCGACGCCGCCTTGACCAAGGAATCGATCCTGCAGGCGGCGACCATCGAGTTTTGTCGCAATGGTCTCGGCGGCGCGCGCGTGGATGCGATCGCGCAGCGCGCCAAAGCCAACATGCGTTTGCTATACGCCTATTTCGGCGACAAGAACGCGCTGTATCTGGCGGTGCTCGAACACGTCTACACCGAGATCCGCACGGCGGAACAGCAACTCGATCTGGTCCATCTCGAGCCGCTCGCGGCGATGCGCGAATTGATCAACTTCACCTTCAGGTTTTTCGGCACGCATCAGGACTACATTGCCCTGATCAACAATGAAAACCTGCAGTGCGGACGCAACCTGCGGAAACTGCGCAAGATCGCGGAGCTTACACTGCCGTTGGTGGCAACCATCGAGAAAATCCTGCGCCGGGGTCGGACCGCCGGCCTGTTTCGCAACGACGTCGATCCCATCCAGCTTTACGTCACGATCACGGCCATGAGCTATTTCCACGTCTCGAATCGATTCACCTTGTCGGCGATGTTCGACAGGGATCTGAGCGATCCGCAATGGCTGGAACTGCGCCGCGATCATGCACAGGACGTCATCCTCGCCTGGCTGACCGCGCCGTCGGCCAAGCGTACCCGAAGTCCTGCCGCGGCGAAGCGCGGAACGAACAAGGCCCAGGGCACGCGTTAGGACCGGCGACTAACTTCCGCTGCGGCGCGAAGTCCTCAGCAGGCGGCGACGGTTCCATCGCTGCGGGGATCGCTGGCGCCCTCGATCAGACCGTTGGGATGCCAGACCACGGCGCCGGCATGTCCCATGATCTCCTCGAATGGGCCGACCACACGGATGTCGTGATCGAGCTTGCGCAACGATTCGATGATCGCTGGATCGAACCTGGACTCGATCTTGAGGTTGTTGGTTTCCTCTCCCCAGGTTCGACCAAGCAGCCAGCGGGGCGCAGAGACCGCCGGCTGCAGCTCCTGGCCGTGCAGAACGTAGCGCGTGAACACCGCCGCCTGGGTTTGTGGCTGCCCCTCGCCTCCCATCGTGCCGTATGACATCAGCCGACCGTCGTTAAGTTCGGCCATCGCAGGTTGAATGGTCTGAAACGGCAGACGCCCGGGCTGCAGCCTGTTCAGATCGGTATCGACAAGGCTGAAGCTGGTCCCGCGATTCTGCCAGGTGATCCCACTCTCCGGCAGCACCACGCCGCTTCCGAACTCCCAGTAGACGCTCTGGATGAAGCTGACGCTGAGACCCGAACGATCGGTTGCGGCAAGCCAGACCGTGTCGCCCTGTTGCGGCAAGTCGGGCCAAGGCGCCGCGCGTTCCAGCGACACCGTTTTCTGAAGTGCGGCGATGGAATCCTGGCTCAAATGTTCAGTTGCAGCGCGCGTCATATGATCGGGGTCGGTCACATGACGGTTGCGGATGCGAAACGCAGCCTTCGTGCTCTCGATCAGGCGGTGCAGGTGGTCGACGCCGTCGGCATCATCGGCCATTTGCCGCGCATACAGCGCGAGAATGAGCAGCGACGCCAGGCCCTGCGTCGGCGGCGGCATGTTGTACACCTTGTGACCGGCGAACTCGACGGACAGCGGCGTCACCAGCGTTGCCTGATGTCTCTCCAGATCCGAAAGGCGAATGGGACTGCCCAGCCTCTCGAGGTCGGCAGCCATCGAACGCGCGAGACCGCCGCGATAGAAATCGGACAATCCTTCCCGCGCCAATCGCCGCAGCGTCTCGGCGAGACGCGGTTGTCTCAAACGCTCGCCGACCGCCGGAGCCGACCCTCGAGGGAAATACACCTCCGCAAATCCCGGCACACCCTCGAGTTCGGCGCGCTTCTTGACGGCATTGTCGTGCAGCGTCTGCGTTACGGCCACGCCATCATCCGCATAGCCAATCGCAGGCTCGAGCAGGCGCGAAAGCGGCAACCGGCCCCCGTGATGTCGGCAGCTGAGATCATAAGCTTTCTGCCAGCCGTCGACGGTGCCTGCGACCGTGAGCGCTGCCAGCGGACCGCGGCTCGGGATGCTGTCGCATCCGCGTGCGCGATACCAGCCACGATCGGCGGCCATCGCCGATCGTCCGCAGGCCTGAATTCCGACCGGCGTCGCCCCGGCTCGTCCGACCAGCCAGAAACTGTCGCCGCCAAGCCCGTTCATGTGGGGATAGACGACGGCAATCGCCGCCGCCGATGCAATCATGGCCTCGAGCGCGTTGCCGCCTTCGGCCAGGACCGCCAGTCCGGCCTGCGCTGCCAGATGATGTGGCGCGCTGACCATTCCGCCGAAACTTCGCCTGGTATGCAGCATGCCGGCAATTCCCACTTTCGAGATTTGTAATAATGTTCTTACTTACACTGGTCAAGCCGCGCCTTCGCGCCATACCGTAGCCCGGATGGAGCGCAGCGAAACCCGGGACCGCGCGATCCGCATTGACAATTCCCGGATTGCGCTGCGCTCCATCCGGGCTACCGTCGGGGCCGCGCCAAGCGGCGCCTCCCCGTACGATTGCGTATCGGCACGCCGTCATTGCGAGGAGCGACAGCGACGAAGCAATCCATGTCGCCAGTCGCACGATGGATTGCTTCGCTACGCTCGCAATGACGGATCAGAGAAACCGTAGCCCGGATGGAGCGCAGCGAAATCCGGGACCGCGCGATCCGCATTGACGATTCCCGGATTGCGCTGCGCTTCATCCGGGCTACCGTCGGGACCGCGCCAAGCGGCGCGTCGCGGGACGATGGCGTATCGGCACGCCGTCATTGCGAGGAGCGCAGCGACGAAGCAATCCACGTCGCCGCACGTTGCACGATGGATTGCTTCGCTACGCTCGCAATGACGGTAACGGGATGGTAGCCCGGATGGAGCGCAGCGAAATCCGGGACCGCGCGATCCGCATTGAGGATTCCCGGATTGCGCTGCGCGCCATCCGGGCTACGTGTCGGGACCGCGCCAAGCGGCCGCCTCAGCGGATACCGTCACGGATCATGTAGCCCGCGCCGCGGATGGTGTGCAGCAAGGGGCGTTCAAACCCCTTGTCGATCTTCGAGCGCAACCGCGAAATGTGCACGTCGATGACATTGGTCTGCGGATCGAAGTGGTAATCCCAGACGTTCTCCAGCAGCATGGTTCGCGTCACCACCTGGCCGGCGTGCTTCATCAGATATTCGAGCAGCCGGAACTCGCGGGGCTGCAGCGTCAACTCGTCCTTGCCGCGGGCGACGCGGTGCGAAAGCCGGTCGAGCTCGAGATCGCCGACGCGATAGGTGGTTTCCTCGGCCGGACCGCCGTGGCGCCGTGACAGCACTTCGACCCGCGCCAGCAGCTCGGCAAAGGAATAGGGCTTTGGCAGATAGTCATCGCCGCCGGCACGCAGGCCCTTGATGCGGTCGTCCACCTGGCCCAGCGCGGAGAGGATCAGCGCCGGCGTGCGGTTGCCCTTCTCGCGCAGCGAGCCGATCAGCGACAACCCGTCGCGCTTGGGCAGCATCCGGTCGATCACCATTACGTCGTAATCGCCGGTATCGGCAAGCGCCAATCCCTCCTCGCCGTCAGCGGCGAGATCGGCCACATAGCCGACTTCACGAAATGCCTTCACCAGATAGTCGGCGGACTCGCGGTCGTCTTCAACGATGAGCAGGCGCATTTGGGAATCGGTCGCGGTCAAGTGGATCAGCCTTCTATCACCATGGCGCGGTCGGCATCATCATGCAAGGCGGGCCGGCATCTCTCGATCAGGCCAAAAAGGTGGGCGGTGAAGCTGGGGGGACCTCACCGCCCTTTTGACCTCCCGACGGAGGGGGGCGTATTCCACCGGAAGGCAACTTGGAGAGCGGGTTTTGTCCCGCCCCCAGGAGAGAGCCGCCGGCGGGGGGCGAACGATGCCGGCGACAACTCCATCTCGTCGAACGCGCGATGCCTGGTCTCAACCCTTGGCCAGGGGTACCGCGACGAAGCGCAATGCTCCGCCGGTCTTGACCCGCATCAGAACGCTGTTCTTGTTGTCGGACCGCGCGGCGTTGATCGCTTCGCGCACGTCCCCGGCATTGGCGACATTCTTGCCGGCGACCTCGAGGATCACATCGCCTTCCTTGAAGCCGCGCTCGGCCGCCGCACTCTTCGGATCGACCTCGGTTACGACGACGCCATCCTTGCCGGCGCCGGCGACGCTGTTGGCGGGGGCGATCGTCATGCCAAGCTTGGGCACGTCGGTGCCGCGGGTCGCGCTGCCGCGATTGTCGTCATCATGATCGGCCTTGGCCTCGATGGTGTTCGGCAACTGGCCGAGCGTCAGGTTGATGACCTTGTCCTGGCCCTTGTGCAGCACGTTGAGCTTGACGGCATTGCCGGGCGAAAGGCCGCCGATGGTGCGGGCGAGCTCGCGGGCATCCTTGACCAACTCGCCATTCACCGCCGTGATCACGTCGCCGGATTCGATGCCGGCCTTGGCTGCCGGGCCGTTGGCCTGCGGCTCCGCGACCAGCGCGCCTTCCGCCTTCTTCAATCCGAGGCTGTCGGCGATGTCGGCCGTCACTGGCTGGATCTGAACGCCGATCCAGCCGCGGCTGACGCTGCCCTTGTCCTTCAGTTGCGCGATCACGCCCTTGACGGTCGGCGACGGTATCGAGAAGGCGATGCCCACGCTGCCGCCGGACGGCGAATAGATCGCGGTGTTGACGCCGATCACTTCGCCAGTGGTATTGAAAGCCGGGCCGCCGGAGTTGCCCTTGTTGACCGGCGCGTCGATCTGGATGAAGTCGTCATAAGGACCATTGCCGATGTCGCGGCCGCTGGCGGAGACGATGCCGGCGGTGACGGTGCCGCCGAGCCCAAAGGGATTGCCGACCGCGAGCACCCAGTCGCCGATCCGCGGCTTGCCGTCGGAAAGCTTGGCAAACGGGAAACTCGAGCTGCCCTCGACCTTGATCAAGGCAAGGTCGGTGCGCGTGTCGGTTCCAATCACCTTCGCTTTGTAGACCTTGCCGTCATCGGTCGTCACCTCGACCTTGTCGGCGCCGTCGACCACGTGATTATTGGTGACAGCGAAGCCGTCGGCCGAAATGAAGAAGCCGGAGCCCTGACCGGTAACCGCGCCATGGCCGCGATTGCCGCGCAGGCCTGGCGGCAAGCCATCGGGTCCGCCGAAGCGGCGGAAAAACCGCTCCATGGGCGAGCCCGGCTGAAACGGCGAGTCGTCGTCGTCCTTGGAAGCTTTCTCGTTGATGTTGACCTTGACCGAAATCACCGACGGCTTGACGCGCTCGACGATGTCGGCAAAGCCGACCGGCTGCGCGACCTTGCTGACCTCGTTGTTGACCTGCGCCTGCGCCGGGCTGCTGAAGATGTCGGCGGGGTCGTGCGACGGGCCGAGGCCGTAGGCCGCAACACCCAGGCCGGCGACGACCGAACCCATCAGGGCGAGCTTGCGCATGGAGAACAACGAACGGCGGGGCGACTGCTTGGAGGGAAGCGAAGCGAGATCGGTCGAACGATCGGTCATTGAGAGAGTCTCCGGGCCTGAAGCTAGGGTGCGGATCGACGGCACCATGTCCTCTGAACATGGGTATCGGCGCCTTACGATGCGCTGGCGAGGGAATTAAACTTTTGTAATAAAGCTGCGAGCCCATGCGGCAGTTTATCGCAGGCCCGTCCGGTCAGGCCCCCGCTGCGAGTTCGGCTAGGCCGGACGGTTCGGCGAAGATTCCGGTCCGATCAGGCGCTGCACCCGTGCCGCCTCTTCCGCGCTCAGTTCGCGCTGGGCCGCATCCTCCTCCTCACCCGATTTTGGACGCCGCCGGCCATAGGCCCAGAGCGCCAGGCCGCCTCCGGCCAGCGCGAGGGGCGGCAGCAGCCATAGCAGCCAGGTAGCCCGCTCGAACCTGGGCTTCAGCAGCACGAATTCGCCATAGCGCGCCACCAGGAAATCGAGCACCTGCGCATCGCTGTCGCCGGCCGCGATCCGTTCCCGCACCAGGAGCCGCAAGTCACGTGCCAGCGGCGCCTCGGAATCGTCAATCGACTGGTTCTGGCAGACCATGCAGCGCAGTCCACGCGATAATTGCCGCGCCCGCGCTTCCTTGACGGGATCCGCCATGATCTCGTCCGGCTGCACCGCGTAGGCGGCGGGTGCGCCGGCCACGGCGATGACGACGAACAGACAAGCGAGAAGTCTTCTCAATCGATCACTCCGCCGGCTGCAACCCGTGCGCGGCCTTGGCCGGCTTCGGCGCCCCGACCCGCAGCCGCCGGTCCGACAGCGAGAGCATGCCGCCGAACGCCATCAGGACGGGACCGAACCAGATCAGCAGCACCAGCGGCTTGTGGTAGATCCGCACCGCGATCGCGCCGTCGGTAGTGGCGTCGCCCAGCGAGATGTAGAGCTGGCTGACGCCGCGTGTCAGCAGCGCGGCTTCCGTGGTGGTGGCACCGCGGGTGGTAAAGCTCCGCTTCGATGGCGTCATCGCCGTCAGCGGCGTGGTCCCCTCGCTGACGGAGAACTTCGCGATCATTTCCCGATAGTTCGGTCCCTGTCGCTGGGTCAGGCCGTCGAGCTTGAGCGCATAGCCGGCGATGTTGGCGACATCGTTGGGCTTCATGGTACCGATATATTCGGTATTCCAGGTGGTCTCGCAGACGATGCCCATCAGGGCAATGCCGACGCCGGCATGAGCGAACACCGTGCCCCAACTCGCACGTGGCAAGCCGGCGGCGCGCCGCATCGCGATGGCGAGCGGCAGCCGAAACAGCCCGGTGCGCTCGGCGAGATCGCTGAGGGCCCCGGCAATCACGAACACCGCAAGCCCGATCGCCAGCGGGGCCAGCGAGCTGCCGCCGCGGGTCCACGCCCACAGCACCGCAACCGCGATCAATGCCACGGCGCCGGCCGCCATCAGGCGCTGCGCCGCGCCGAGCAGGTCGCCGCGCTTCCACGCCAGCAGCGGCCCGAACGGGACCGCCACCATCAGCGGAACGAACAGCGGCGCAAAGGTGAGATTGAAGAACGGCGCCCCAACCGAGATCTTCTCGCCGGTCACGACCTCGAGCGCCAGCGGGTACAGCGTGCCGATGAAGACGGTCGCGCATGCCGTCGTCAGCAACAGGTTATTCAGCACCAGCGCGCCCTCGCGCGAGATCGGTGCGAACAGGCCCCCCTGCTTCAGCGCCGGCGCGCGCCATGCATACAGCGTCAGGCTGCCGCCGATAAAGAGACAGAGGATCAGCAGGATGAAGATCCCGCGGGTCGGATCGGTTGCGAACGCATGCACCGACGTCAGCACGCCCGAACGCACCAGGAAGGTACCGAGCAGCGACAGCGAGAACGTCAGGATCGAAAGCAGGATGGTCCAGACCTTGAGCGCGTTGCGCTTTTCCATCACCACCGCGGAATGCAGCAGCGCGGTGCCCGCGAGCCATGGCATCAGCGAGGCATTTTCGACGGGATCCCAGAACCACCAGCCGCCCCAGCCAAGCTCGTAATAGGCCCAGTAGGAGCCCATCGCGATGCCGAGGGTCAGGAAAATCCATGCCAGCAGGGTCCACGGCCGCACCCAGCGGGCCCAGGCCGCATCGATGCGACCTTCGATCAGGGCCGCCACCGCAAACGAAAACGAGATCGAGAAGCCGACATAGCCGAGGTAGAGCATAGGCGGATGGACCGCGAGGCCGATATCCTGCAGGACCGGGTTGAGGTCACGGCCCTCGAGCGGCGGGTTGGCGATGCGCATGAACGGATTCGAGGTGATAAGGATGAACAGATAGAAGGTCGCCGCGATCCAGGCCTGCACCGCCAGCACATGGGCGCGCAGCGACGCCGGCAGATTGTTGCCGAACGCGGCCACCAGGCCGCCGAACAGCGCCAGGATGGTCACCCACAACAGCATCGAGCCTTCATGATTGCCCCAAACTCCGGTGATCTTGTAGAGCAGCGGCTTCATCGAATGCGAATTCTCGAACACGTTGACGACGGAGAAGTCGGAAGTGACGTGCAGCGTCACCAGCGCGGCGAAGGAACCCAGCACGAACAGCAGTTGCGCCAGCGCCGTCGAGCGCGCGACATTCATCAGCGAGGGATCGCGCCAGCGCGCGCCGAGCATCGGCACGGTGGACTGGATCAAAGCTAGGCCGAGGGCCAGCACCAGCGCGTAGTGGCCGGCTTCTGCAATCATTGTCGTGCTCCCTGCGCCATGTCCGGCGCATGCGGCAGGTTCTGCGCCGCCTGCCCGGCCGCGGAGCCGGGCGACGGCTTGGCGCCGTAATCGTCCTTCCAGTGGCCCTGCTTTTTCAGGGCATCGGCAACTTCCTTGGGCATGTAGGTTTCGTCGTGCTTGGCAAGCACCGTGTCGGCGCGGAACACGCCCGCGGTGTCCATCGCGCCTTCGGCGACGACGCCCTGTCCTTCGCGGAACAGGTCGGGAAGGATGCCCTTGTAGGCGACCGGCAGCGTGGCATTGCCGTCACCGACCTTGAAGGTCACCGCCAGATTGTCGCCGCGTACCAGCGATCCCGGCTCGACCAGACCACCGAGCCGGAACCGCCGCCCGGGCTGGATGTGCTTTTCGGCCACCGCGGCCGGCGTCGAGAAGAACACGATGGAATCCCGCATCGCATTCAGCACCAGCGCCGCGGCGATGGCGAGCACCGCGAGCGAGCCTCCGATCATGGTCAACCGTCGCACCCTGCGCGTCATGCCATTCCTTCAATCCTGGGCGATGCGGTCCGGTACGGGCCGGTCCGGCATCCTGCTCATCCATCCAGCCCGAGACTTTTCAGGCCCTCGTTCAACTGGCGCAGCCTTTCGGCATCGTTGGCGACGGCCTGGCGGGCATCCGTCTGCGCGCTCTTCGCCCGGTCGTGATCCCCCATCACCATATAGGCCCGCACCAGCCGCAGCCACCCCTCGACGTCGTCGCCGTTCTGCTTCAACCGGGTGGCGAGGCGCTCCACCATGGTGTGGATCATCGCTTCCCGGTCGCCCTCTTTCATGTCCTGGGCCGCGGCGACCTTCTCATCCGGCAATGCCGGCACCGCCGAACCGTCGACCCGCGCCAGCGCTTCCTGCACCAGCGGGCGCCAGGGCGCATCCGAAGATGCCTGTTCCAGCATTGCACGCCAGATCGACGCCGCCTCGGCATTGCGGCCGTCCTGCGCGGCGGCGACGCCGAGGAAATAGCGCGCCTTGACCTCGTCGGGCTTGATCGCGACCGCGCGTTCGAACTCCGCTTTGGCATCGGCGGTAACGACGCCGCCTGCCGCGCCGGCCAGCGCTTCGCCGAGGTCGGCGCGGCGCTCCGCCGTGTCGCCACCATAGGTGATCGAATTGCGGTAGGCGCGCGCCGCGTCGTCGTACCGGCCCAATTTGGCCAGCACCGGCGCAATCACGGTCCAGCCGCGGCCATCGGTTGGGTTTTTCTCCAGATGCGCTTCGACCTGTGCCACCAGATTGACGAGCGACTGGTCGGGATCCGGCGAGCGCATGCGTTCCGCCAGCGGGAAGTCGCCGAGGCGCGGCGAGCCGAGCGGAAGGTAGAATGCCAGCGATAGCAATGGCAGTCCGACCAGGGCGACAATCGCGGCGGTGCGGCGCAGCCGGAGATTGGAGCCGCTCGGCAACGCGCGCTCGTCGGCGGCGGCTGCCCCCAGCAGGCGGCGGCTGATTTCCACCCGCGCCGCCTCGGCCTCGGCGGGTCCGATCAGGCCGGCGGCAATATCGCGGCCGATCTCCGCCAGCTGGTCCTTGTAGACGTTGGTCTCGCTGCCCTCGATTTGCGGCCCGCCGCGCCGGCTTAACGGCCACAACACGGCGAAGATCGCCGCGACCGTCATCAGCGCGAACACAAACCACAGGGTCATCAAGCGGTTCCGATGGCACAGCGTGCCACCTGGCAGCGCCGAACCGCCGCTTTACACCACGGGGGGCAAGCCGGGCAATTGACAATTCGCCGCCCGTCGACCCGACCCTGCGCCTAAGTCACGTAAAACTCGGCACTTTGTGCGGTCGGCTCGCCATGCCCATTCAACGCCTTCAAATAATAGGCACCCGAGTTGACGGAATCCGGCAGCCGGATTCTGAGGGATCCACTCGGGGCCGGAGACGAGATCATGGTGACGGGTTCCGCCAATTGCTTTCCGCTGGCTCCCTCGACCAGTACGACCTTGGCGCGAAGCATCAGGTTCCAATACGTCGCCGAGATGACGCGATTCTCGAGTTCGACAAATCTGATGACGGAGTGCATAGCGGACTAGGTACGTCGCCCGCCACGACCGGTCAACCAGAAATTGTAAATATTGACATATACACGCGTCAGCCCGCGCGGGAATTGCTGCGCTCCCCGGTCAATGCTTGCTCGGCGGCCCGTCCCATCAGGGCGGCGTAGTCTTGACCGAACAACAATTCGCAGAAGCGGATGGCGGCCTGGACCTGCATCTGCCGGTATCGGCGTGTTCTGACATCTCCGCTTCGGAGCGACTGCACCAGGGCCTCAGTGGATTTCTCGACATATTGCTGCAGATCGGAATAGGTCCGCAGCGTGACCTCGTTGATCGCAAGCTCGCTGGCATAGGTCCGGCACACCGCAACGAAATCAATCAGGGCCGCGGTCTCGTCGACATCCCCGCCGTCGATGCCGGCGCTGGGCGAGATGTCCTTGTCGGCGCGCTGGCGAAGCAGACGTCGGACCCGGCCGGGCACGCGGTCGATCTCCGATTGCAGCGCATTGGAGATTTCCGCCCGGATCGAAGCCAGCTGCTTGCCCCACGCGGAATCATGGCGCAGATCGAGCTCCGTGCGCAGGCCTCGAACCCCGTCATGCAGCATCTTCAGATGATCGGCGACGTGGTCGAAATGGCTGTGCCTGATATCGGTCCGCAGCACGGCGGCAAGATAGGAAAGTTCGTGGAGTGCGATGGTGACGGTTACGCCATAGGGCGTGGCGGCAACGCGGATTTCATCGTCGGATGCCGCCATCCGGATGGCGAGCCGGACGATCTGCCAGGGCGCCGTCAGCTTCTGCATCACCAGGGACAGCGCAAACGGCAGCAGCAGTGGCGTCTGCAACGGCGATGCATTGAGTGCCTTGCTGACGGAGGCGACCTCGGCTTCCCCCAGATTCCTGAAGTGGGACGGCAGCCTTGCATTGAGAGTATCGAGCGCCTCGCGCGCCTGCAGGATCGCGCCGATCGGCAACAGATCGTCGATCACATCGGGCGCGCCAATCCGCGCCAGCGCGCGCCTGTCATCGCCGGCCCCGGAGGCCGCGACCCGTGCGATCGCCTCGGCCGCGGCGCGCTGAAAGGCGCGGACCGGAGGTTCGACGGTGGACAGCGTGGCGGTATTGCGCATTTCGGCCAGGGCCGCATCGAACTCGCGCGCCTGTTCGGGCACGCCGTCGCGGATCAGCCATTGCCAAACCGGAAGCAGGGACGCGCGCCGGATCTGGCCCGGCCGTTTCGGGTAGTTGCCTTCGACCAGAAACGGCTCCAGGGCACGGAACACCAGCCGCGCCGGATCGTCGGTGCGCGGATGCACGTCTTCGTCGGTTCCGCGGGCGACCTTGCGCAATTGTTCGAGCACGAGCGTGGCGACCGAGACGTCTTCGTCGCGTTCGATGGCGCGTTCGAACTCCCGCATCAGCAACGCCTGCGCCTGCGGCGGAAGCTGTGCGAGATATTCTCTCAGCCGCTCGGTCGATGTCTGGCCCATGCGCCCGGTGTGCGTGCGTACGTCGCGGACCGCAGTACCGGCCCATCGGCGATCATAAAAGGGCCGGCGTTAAGAAGTCGTTTAGCAAACATGGCGGGGCCGCCGCCGAGGGCCCAGCTCCGTGACGCCGCGTCAAACCGCCGGCAGCAGCAGTTCGGCGCGCAATCCCCCGATCGGCGCGCTGCCAAGCGAGAGGCTGCCGCCATAGAGAGCGGCGAGATCGACCACGATCGAGAGGCCCAGCCCGGAACCCGGCTTCGACTCGTCGAGCCGCTGGCCCCGGCGCGACACCTGCGCGCGTTCGGCCGCCGACAAACCGCGCCCATCGTCGTCAACGGTGATGCGAAGAACCGGAACGGCGCCGGGTTCCCGTGGCGCCTCCTGGCGCACCTCGACCCGCACCTGCGTCGACGCCCATTTGCAGGCATTGTCGACGAGATTGCCGACCATCTCCTCGAGGTCCTGCCGTTCGCCGCGAAACCTCGCCTGCGCATCGGCCTTGACCTCGATGACGACGCCACGATCGCGATGGATCTTGTCCATCGTCCGGCGCAACGCCTCGATCGCGGGCACCACTTCGGTGACGGTGCCGACAATGGTCAGCCGGGCGGCGATCCGCGCCCGTTCCAGGTGGTGCGCCACCTGGTCGCGCATGACATCGGTCTGCTCCAGGATCTTGGAGGCAAACGGATCGGCGGCGTGGGCGGAGGCCTCGTTGACGATCACCGAGAGCGGCGTCTTGATGGCGTGCGCGAGATTGCCGACATGGGTCCTGGCGCGTTCGACGATTTCCCGGTTGGCCTCGATCAGCGCATTGGTCTCGCGCGCGAGCGGCGCGATTTCGACCGGGAATTCGCCCTCGAGCCGTTCGGCTCGGCCGGAGCGGATATCGGCAATGGCGTCGGAAATGCGCTTCAGCGGCGCGAGCCCAAAACGGACCTGGAAGATCGTGGTCAGCAGCAGCACGATTCCGAGGGCGGCGAAGGTCCCGCCCAGATAGTAGTCGAAGGTTCGAGTTTCGTCGAAGATCTCACTGGCGTCTCCCGCGACGCTGACCAGGAATTTGCCGTCGGCGCCGAGATCGACCGGTCTTTCCACCATGCGCAGGTCCTGGCCCTCGGGACCGTCGACATAGCCGAGCCGGACTCCGGCGGCGGTCAGGCTGCCGCCGCGATCCTCAAGCTTCGGCAGCTTCTTGTCCCACAGCGAGCGCGAGGCCCGGGTTTCCGCCTCGATATCGGTACGGGTGATCTGCCAGTACCAGCCGGACAGCGGCAGTTCGAACAGCGGTTCGCCAAGCGACTGAAATTGATGGTCGGGCGGCTCATCGGGTGTCGCGACCTCGGCCACCAACGTGCGCAGATAGAGATTGAGGCGGCGGTCGAAGGCACGCTCGGTTGCATCGCGATAGACCGAGGAGAGCACGAAACCGGTGATGACAAGGATGACAACCACCCAGGCGGTTGCTGACAGGAACAGGCGGGTGGCGAGCGAACTGCCGCGCATCAGGGAATCGTTCCGGCCGGCCCTTCGGCGGATCGCGGGCTGAATGCCCGACGTCGGTAGTGGGACGGGATCATGCCTGAAACAGAGCAAAAGCCCGACGCGGGATCAATGCCAATCAGGCGCCTGCCGACGGCGGGGTCAACAGGTAGCCGAGGCCCCGCACCGTCTGGATGATGTCGACCTCGAGCTTCTTGCGGATACGGCCGACGAAGACCTCGATCGTGTTGGAATCGCGGTCGAAATCCTGGTCGTAGAGATGCTCGACCAGTTCGGTGCGCGAGACCACCCGTCCGGTGTGGTGCATCAGATAGGCCAGCAGGCGGTATTCATGCGAGGTCATCTTGATCGGATTGCCCGATACACTGACCCGCCCGGTGCGGGTGTCCAGCGAAACCGGACCGCAGGTCAGTTCGCTCTGGGCGTGACCGGTGGAACGACGCAGCAGCGCCCGGATCCGCGCCAGCACCTCCTCGAGGTGAAACGGCTTGGCGACGTAATCGTCGGCGCCGGCGTCGAAGCCCTGCACCTTGTCGCTCCAGCGGTCTCGCGCGGTCAGGATCAGGACCGGCATCAGCCGGCCGTTGCGACGCCACGCCTCCAGCACCGAAATGCCGTCCATCTTGGGCAGGCCGATATCGAGCACGACCGCGTCATAGGGCTCGCTGTCGCCGAGAAAGTGGCCTTCCTCGCCATCGAAGGCGCGGTCCACCGCATAGCCGGCATCGCTCAGCGCCGTGGTCAACTGGCGATTGAGATCGGGATCGTCTTCAACGACGAGGAGGCGCAAGCTGGTCTCCGAGCATGACTAACATCACCCTTGCCCTCGACGAGGCACCTGCCTGTTCGAAAGCCTTCGTCGTCAACAAAGCCCTCCCTGCCGTGAACAGGCTATGAACGACACACCAGGACCAGGTTACTTTTTCTTCACGGAAGGTCCAAGCGCTCCTGCGAGGATCCGCGCAGCCCGTCGGCTAATCTGGGCGCCTGAATTGGAGCCGCCGCCCATCACGAGCAGCCCGCCGCGGCGCTGCAGCAGGACGAAGCGCGCCCCTCAACCAACTTGCCGGGGCGGCCGTCCACGATCTCTCATAAGGGTTCGCCGTGCAGGAAATCTCTTAGGTACGGAAAAACACGAACCAGACGACGCCGAGAATCAGCACCGCCAGCCCGGTAGAAATGCTCAACAATGCGAGTACCGAAGGACCCGGTTCGCCCTGGCGCGCCTCGGTCGGAGTTTCGATGATTTGGCCATGTCGCTGAGTTGCCATCGTGACCTCACTTCCGTTGGTGCTGAACGTGATGCCTGCCAAACGCAATCGGCACCACCCGGAAGCAACGCCTGATCCGATGTGATGTTCCTGGTCGAACGGCCCGATCCTGCGGTCCCAGCGGCCTTTCGCGTGCGCGAACGTCCGGAACGACCAGGCGGAGATACGGTTAACATCGTTGGCAGATTCCCTGCACCGTCGGCTTGAAACCGGGTTCCCGGGTGATATCGTGCCACGGTCTTCAGTTGCGTTTTTGGAGTATCCCATGGCCCCCCGCGCCAACTGGAAGGGCTTTTTGCGCCTTTCACTCGTGACATGTCCGGTCGCACTCTATCCGGCGACGTCGGACACCGAGAAGGTCAGCTTCAACCAGATCAACCGCAAGACCGGCCACCGCATCAAATATGCCAAGGTCGATGCCGAAACCGGCGAGGAAGTCGCCAGCGAAGACATCATGAAGGGCTACAAGATCGACACCGACACGTACGTCGAGGTGTCGAAGGAGGAACTGGACGACGTCGCATTGGAGTCGACCCGCACCATCGAGATCGATGAGTTCGTGCCCAAGTCCGACATCGACGGCCGCTATCTGATCCGCCCCTATTATCTGGTGCCCGACGGCAAGGTCGGCCATGACGCCTTCGCCGTCATCCGCGAAACCATCCGGAGCATGAACAAGGTTGCGATCGGCCGCGTGGTACTGACCAACCGCGAGCATATCATCGCGCTCGAACCGCTCGAGAAGGGGTTGATGGGCACGCTGCTGCGCTATCCCTACGAGGTGCGCAATGAAAAGGAATATTTCGACGACATCCAGGATGTGAAGGTCACCAAGGACATGCTGGACCTCGCCAGGCACATCGTCGAACAGAAATCCGGATCGTTCGAGCCGGAGCGGTTCGAGGACCGCTATAAATCCGCGCTGGTCGATCTGATCAACCAGAAGCGGAGCGGACTGCTCACCACGGCAAAGGCGGCGCCAAAATCCACGGGCAACGTCATCAACCTGATGGACGCGCTCAAGCGCAGTCTCGCCAATGAAAAGCAGGCGGCGCCGCAGGCCAAGGCCAAGAAGCCCCGCAAAGGCGCCGAGGGCCAGCGCGAAATGCTGTTGCCAATCAGCGGCAAGCGTGCCGCCAAGGAAGACGCCAAGGCCTCCGAGCAGAGAAAGGCGGCCAAGCCGGTCCGCGCGTCCGCCCGTTCGAAAAAGGCGGGATAGAGCCGAGGCGGCACCGCGGTGATGGCACAGGGGCGCGTTCGGGCAATGTCGTCGCAGGCGGCGGACCCCAGGGCCTGAGATGCCCTGGTCGACGCCTTTCGACGATCCGATCACCCTGCCCGGCGGCGGCCAGCTCGTGACGCTGCAACAGGCTGCCGACTACATCATGAAGCTGCCGCAGGAAATTCAGCAACAGGCGTGCTGGCAGACCGCGATCGAGACCCTGATCCATGCGGCGGAGACCGGTGGCGGCTGGCTGATGTTCGCCCGGATCGGCGTGCTGCGGGCCTTGAATGAAGATTAGTGAGGCCAGCTCGCCGCTGCGCTTATTTCAGCGAATTGTTGATGGATGCGAACTTGTTGTTGAGCTGGGGTCCGATGCCCTGAACCGTGGCGATAATCGCAAAGGCGATGCCGGCTGCGATCAGGCAATATTCGATCGCGGTTGCTCCGGATTCGTCACGGCAGAAACCTGAAACCAGCGCCCGCATTTCAAAGCTCCCGTCGCGCTTTCCTGGGGCCGTGCGCGCAGCCCGGCGTATTCCTACGTCGATTTCGTTGCAAGCGTATTCACGAACACGCTGAACGGCTGGTTAAGCTCCATGCCAAGGTTTTTGCGGCATCGCGAAAGCTACCTTTCCGCTTCCTGAATCCGTTCTGCAAAACCGGATGGCAGGGCCTCACGGCCAACCCGCGGGCCGAGCTTTACCAGCCGGACATTTCCTGTTCCAACTAAGCGGCGCGCGTACGGCTCGACATCGAGCGGCATGGGGAGGATTGCATGAAACTGGGCGCCGCGATCGCGGAAATCATGAAGCGCGAGGGAATTGAAATTCTCTGCGGTTACCCGGTCAATCATCTGATCGAGCACGCGGCGAGTGCCGACATCCGCCCGGTGATGGTGCGCCAGGAGCGGATCGGACTGCATATGGCCGACGCGATCTCCCGGGTCACATCCGGCCACACCATCGGAGCATTCTGCATGCAGCACGGGCCGGGCGCGGAGAATGCCATGGGCGGCGTCGCCCAATGCTATGGCGAGTCGGTGCCGGTGCTGGTCCTGCCGATGGGCTATCCGCGGCGGCTCGCCAATGTCGAACCGAACTTCAATTCCAGCCAGGCGATGAGGGCGTTTGCGAAATCGGCTGAGCCGATCACGCTGGCGGCCGAGGTCTGCAACATCTTCCGACGGGCGTTCACACGGCTGAAAAACGGCCGCGGCGGACCGGTCATTGTAGAGATACCGTCCGATATGTGGAACGAGGAAGTCCCGGAGCCGCTGACCTACACGCCGGTATTGCGCACCCGCTACGGCGCCGACCCGGTACATGTGAAACAGGCGGCGGCGCTGCTGGTCAATGCCAGGCGTCCCGTGATCTATGCCGGCCAGGGCGTGCATTACGCGCGGGCATGGCCGCAGCTGCGGCGGCTTGCCGAACGGCTTTCGATCCCCGTCACCACCAGCCTGGGCGGCAAATCATCCTTCCCCGAGACCCATGAGCTGTCGCTCGGCTCCGGCGGGCTGGCCGTGCCGCGCGCCGTGCCGAAATTCCTGGGCGAAGCCGACGTCATTTTCGGCATCGGCTGTTCGTTCACGGAAACCTCGTTTGGGATCGCGATGCCCCGGGGGAAGACCGTCATTCATTCCACGCTCGATCCTGCTCATCTCAACAAGGACGTCGAGGCCAGGGTCGGGCTGGTCGGCGACGCCGGCCTCGTGCTTGACGCGCTGCTCGATGAGATCGCCGGCAGCGTCGGCACCGATCGCGACCGATCCGCCGTTGCCGCGGAAATCGCCGCCTCGCACCAGGAGTGGCTCGCGAAATGGATGCCGAAGCTGACCAGCAATGACGCGCCGCTCAACCCCTATCGTGTGCTCTGGGATCTGCAGCACACCGTCGACATGCAGAACACCATCATCACCCACGATGCCGGCAGCCCGCGCGATCAGCTCTCGCCATTCTGGAAAGCCGTCGAGCCGCTGTCCTATCTCGGCTGGGGCAAGACCACCCAGCTCGGCTATGGGCTGGGACTGGCGATGGGCGCCAAGCTGGCGCGGCCCGACAAGCTTTGCATCAATGTGTGGGGCGACGCCGCCATCGGCTTCACCGGCATGGACTTCGAGACTGCGGTACGCGAGCGGATACCGATCATGTCGGTCCTGCTCAACAATTTCAGCATGGCCATCGAATTGAAGGTGATGCCGATCTCGACCGAGAAATACCGCTCCACCGACATTTCCGGCGACTATGCGGCGATGGCCCGCGCCTTTGGCGGCCATGGCGAACGCGTGACCAGACCCGAAGAGATCGTCCCGGCGATCCGGCGCGGCATCCAGAAGACCAAGGAGGGCACCCCGGTGCTGCTGGAGTTCATCACATGCAAGGAGACCGAGGTCTCCAGGCCGGGGACGTAATGGTTCGACCGCCCTACTCGGCCATCTCGACCGGCTTGGCAGGCCCGGCCAGCGGTCGTTCTTCCATCGCGATCATGCACAGCGCCGAGCCGGCCATCAGCGCGGTTGCGGCGGCGAACACATAGCGGAATGCGGCGACCAGATCGGTGGCGGATATCGAGTTGACCAGGCCACGATCCTCTCCACTGAGCGAAATGTCGGCTCCGAGCGCCATCAGCAGGATGGAGCTGAACGCTGCCACCGTGAACGATGCCATCAGGGCACGGAAGAAATTCATCGCTCCGGTCACGGTCCCGACCTGGGAGCGCGCCACCGAATTCTGCAGCGAGACCACGCTGACCGGGAACGCCGTGCCCAGACCGAGCGCATAGAGCGATAGCAGCAGCAGCAACGCCCACAGCGGCAATACGGTGAATGTCAAAACCAATCCGGTAAGGGCCGACGTGGCGGTACCGATGATCGCGACGCGCTTGTAGTGCCTGGCCCGCGCCATGGTCCGGCCGGCGATCGCGGCCCCGCCGGTCGAAACCGCGGCCAGCGGGATCAAAGCGAGGCCCGCCTCGCTGGCGCTGAGGTGATAGACCAGCTGGTAGTATAACGGCAGGTGCACGGTCAGCCCCAGCATTGCGCCCAGTGCGCAGCCGCCGGCTGCCATGGCGTAGGGCACCACCGTTCCCCCCAACAGCGGCAACGGCAGGAACGGCTCGTCGGCCGTTCGGGCATGCCACACAAAGGCCAGTGCCAGCGCGATGGACGCGCCGACCATCGCCAGGATGGTTGGCGATAGCCACAGGAAGCGATTGCCGCCCCAGGTCAGCACCAGCAGGAACACGAGGGCGGAGGCCATCAGCAGCACGCCGCCGAGCCAGTCGACCTTGCGTCGGCGGTGGAACACCGGGATCTTGCCCATCTTGGGCAGCAGCAGTCCCAGCGACGCCAGTCCGAGCGGCACGTTGATCCAGAAGATCATCGACCAGTGCAGATGTTCGGCGAACACGCCGCCAAGAATCGGGCCGCCAATGCCGGCCGCAACCCAGACGCCGCTGAAATAGGCCTGGTACTGGCCGCGCTCGCGCGGCGTCACCACGTCGGAAATCACCGTCTGCACGATCGGCATGATGCCGCCGCCGCCGAGGCCCTGCAGGCCCCGCGCGAGGATCAGCACCGGCATGTTGGGAGCCAGCGCGCACAGGATCGAGCCGGAAATGAACAGGCTGAGGGCCACGATGATCATGGCGCGGCGGCCGTAGATATCGCTCAGGGTGCCGAACACGGGTGCCACCGCGGTCGACGCCAGCAGATAGGCCGTGATGACCCACGACAGGCTGGTGACATCGTGGAACTGGCGGCCGATGGTCGGCAACGCGGTCGCAACGATGGTCTGGTCCAGCGCGGCCAGAAACATCGTCAGCATCAGGCTCATCAGGATGGTGCGGACTTCGCTCGGCGCAAGCGCCGTCCGCGGCGCGATCGAAGGCGCATCGCTGATCTCGATCACCTCGCTCGGTATCCGCGACAGCTCGCTCGCGATCTCATCGGGCAAGGCCGCCTGGTCAGCCGGTCGGGGGCTCTGCCGTTCAAACTTGTTCATGGAGGATGCGCGGGTGATTTCAGTTCAACTGCGGGGATGGCATGCCACCGCGAGGAATCGTTGATCGGCTTCTTTTTAGCTGAAATGGAGCAGTCCCGACAGCGGGTTGGCTGCATGGGTGCGTCCCGCGAAGCGCCAATCGCAATCGCGTGATACGCGCGGACGTGCTCAAGACCGTGGCCGCTTTTTCAGCTGAGCGCGCTTTGGCAAGCGCGCCGGCCATTGCACGATGTGGTCCTCGAGATCGGCGGCGGCCACCTCGCTCTCGGTCCCCTGCACCCTGCCCCGCACCGAGACGCCCGCCTCGTGAACCGTATCGGGGCTGCCGGATATCAGCGGATGCCACCAATAGAGATCGCGTCCTTCCGCGACCAGCCGATAGCCGCAGCTCGGCGGCAGCCAGTTCAGGCTGCGCACGTTCTCCGGGGTGAGCCGCACGCAATCCGCAACCTGCGTCGAACGGTTCGCGTAGTCCTTGCAGGCGCACCGCCCGGCGTCGAGCAGTCTGCAGGAGACATGAGTGAAGTAGATCTTGCCGGTATCCTCATCCTCGAGCTTCTCCAGGCAGCAGCGCGCGCAACCGTCACACAGGCTTTCCCATTCGGCGTCGGACATTTCCTCCAACGTCTTGGTTTTCCAGAAGAAACCCTCCTGGTCCGAGGGCGGTTTGGGTCGAGCCGTCATTTTTCCTGCAGTTCCAGGGCCATTCTCCCCTCGGCCCTTCTAGGGGCAGGAGCGGCACCGGTGCAAGGGCCCTGTCATTGCCCCGCCCAGCTAATGCCGGCGCCGCGCCCGCTGTTCAAAATCCTAGCAGGACCATTGGTTTATCCTGCCTGCTCGGCTACTAATGAGCGATTCCCCGAGGCGCGCAAAAGCGCCTTGGGTTTGCCGCAACAGTCTCGCAAGACATATCGACCGTACCCAGCCGGGTGCTGCCGCGCTTTCGAACCGCCAAAGGGTCCCGGTGCGCCAGATCTTACCACCGCGATGGAAGGAACGCTTCCGGCACTGGCTGCTGGATCTCGATGCGCGCATCGACTCGACCTTGTTCTCGTCGGGCAAGGGCCTGCGCGAGCTCTACGAGCGCTATTCGACCTTCATGGACCGCTTCTATGTCGGCCGCTGGAAGCGCTGGGTGTTCATCGAGCCGCTGTCGGAAGCTGCCACGATGGGCCTCGCCGGGCTCGTCTTGCTTCTGGCGCTGGCGGTACCCGCCTTTCGCGAGACCGCCGATGACGACTGGCTGAAGAAATCCGACCTCGCCGTGACCTTCCTCGACCGCTACGGCAATCCGATCGGCAGCCGCGGCATCAAGCACAATGATTCGATTCCGCTGGAAGATTTCCCGGACAACCTGATCAAGGCCACGCTCGCCACCGAGGATCGCCGTTTCTACGATCATTTCGGCATCGACGTCGCCGGCACCTTTCGCGCGCTGCTGACCAATGCGCAGGCCGGCGGTGTCCGCCAGGGCGGCTCCTCGATCACTCAGCAATTGGCGAAGAACCTGTTCCTGAGCAATGAGCGCACCATCGAGCGCAAGGTCAACGAGGCGTTTCTCGCGGTCTGGCTAGAGACCCGGCTCTCCAAGAACGAAATCCTGAAGCTTTATCTCGACCGCGCCTATATGGGCGGCGGCACTTTCGGCGTCGACGGCGCCGCGCATTTTTACTTCAACAAGTCGGTGCGCGATGTCAGCCTGGCCGAGGCGGCGATGCTCGCCGGGCTGTTCAAGGCGCCGACCAAATACGCCCCGCACATCAACCTTCCCGCCGCCCGCGCCCGCGCCAATGTGGTGCTGGACAATCTGGTCGACGCCGGCTTCATGACCGAGGGCCAGGTGTTCGGCGCGCGGCGCAATCCGGCGACAGCGGTCGATCGCCGCGACGAGAATTCGCCGAACTACTATCTCGACTATGCGTTCGACGAGATGCGCAAGCTGGTCGATACGTTTCCCAAATCGTATAACGAGCGGGTGTTCGTGGTCCGCACGACGATCGACATGAACGTGCAGCATGCCGCCGAAGCCGCTATCGAGAATCAGCTGCGCCAGTTCGGCCGCGATTATCACGCGACCCAGGCGGCCACGGTCGTCGCCGACCTCGACGGCGGCGTACGGGCCATGGTGGGCGGCCGCGACTATGGCGCCAGCCAGTTCAACCGCGCGGTCGATGCCTACCGGCAGCCCGGTTCGTCGTTCAAGCCCTATGTCTACACCACCGCGCTGCTCAACGGCTTCAAGCCGAGTTCCATCGTGGTCGATGGTCCCGTCTGCATCGGCAATTGGTGTCCGCAGAATTACGGCCATTCCTATGCCGGCGCGGTGACGCTGACCCAGGCGATCACCCATTCGATCAACGTGATCCCGGTGAAACTGTCGATCGCGCTCGGCAAGGGCAACCCCAAGGTTGGCCGGGCCAAGATCGTCGAGATCGCCCGCCGCTTCGGCATCAAAGCGCCGTTGCCGGATACACCCTCGCTGCCGATCGGTGCCGACGAGGTCACGGTGCTCGAGCACGCCGTCGCCTATGTCACGTTCCCCAACCGCGGCAAGGCGGTGACGCCGCACGCGGTGCTGGAGGTGCGTACCGGCGCCGGCGACCTGGTCTGGCGCTACGATCGCGATGGACCGAAACCGACCCAGGCGATCCCGGCTTCGACCGCTGCCGACATGGCGGGCATGATGAGCCACGTTGTGAGCGAAGGCACCGCGCGCCGTGCGGCGCTCGACGGCATTCCGACCGCCGGCAAGACCGGCACCACCAATGCCTATCGGGACGCCTGGTTCGTCGGCTATACCGGAAACTTCGTCTGTGCGGTGTGGTATGGCAATGACGACTATTCGCCGACCAACCGCATGACCGGGGGCTCGCTGCCGGCGCAGACCTGGCACGACATCATGGTGGCGGCGCATGAGGGCGTCGAGGTCAAGGAGCTTGTTGGGGTCGGCATGGGCACCAAGCTGCCGGCGCCGGCTTCAGCCGCGACGGCTGCAGCCAATGGCGGCCCGAAGGTGCTCGACGTCAAGCCGGGACCGCCGCCGGTGCTGACCAAGCGTGGGGCGGACATCCTGGTGCGGGTGGAAAAGCTGCTGGACGAAGCCGGCAAGTCCGCCGGCAAGACCTCCTCCAATGAACTACCCAACCCGGCGCGGCCTGCGACGTCGAGCTCGCTCGTCTCGCCGGAGTCCTTCGCGGCGGCGTCGGATGGCGCGGTCACATCCCAGCAACGCAAGAACTAACGTGCGGCTGATCTTCATCACGTTGCTGGCCCTGGTCATCGCCGCCTTCATCGGCCTGGGCGCAACCTGGGTCACCGCCACGCGCGGCACCGATCTGGCCACGCTGACGATCGGCGCCTGGACTGCCCGGCCGAAAAACGGCACCGTCGATGTCGACCCCTATTCCCGCGCCACCATCGCCCGCAGCGGCGAACTGCCGCTCGGCGCCGGCGACGGCGTCGCATTCCTGGCGACCGCCGACGATCACAAGCGGCCGCTCGACGGCCGCTGCGACGTCGTCGTCGGTGGTATGACGCCGCCGGCGCGGTTCTGGACATTGACGCTGTATGACCGCAAGGGACATCTGGTGGCGAACTCGCTGCAGCGCTACGGCTTCACCAGCGAGGAGATCATCCGCGGCGCCGACGGCGGCTTCGAGATCCGGGTGGCGTCGCGGTCGCGCTCCGGAAACTGGCTGCCCACCGGCGGCATCGAACGCTATGCGCTGATGTTCCGGCTCTACGACACGCCGGTCGGCGTGGCGACACGGACCCAGCGCGATGCTCCGATGCCCTCGATCGCCACGGTGGGGTGCCCGTGATCCGCGTGCTGTTCACGATTCTCGCGGGCGCGCTGCTGGGCGGCGTCGTGCATCTCGTCAGCGTGTTGGCACTGCCGCGCATTGCGACCCAGGACGCCTACTCCCGGCTCGAGCCGATCACCAAGCTCAACGGCGTGAGCATGCTGCCGCCGGCGGATCCCGGCAATGGCCTGATGCCCTATATGGACCCGGCATTCGCGACCGCGGTCTGCCGCTACGACCTGTCGGGCGGGCCGATCAAGCTCGCGGTGCCCGTCAGCCAGGCCTACACTGCCGTGTCGTTCTATACGCGCAGCGACACCGCCTACTACGGCATCAATGACCGGTCCGCCGGTCGCAAGGTCATCGAGCTCGATCTGATGACGGAAGCGCAGCACGCGGCGTTGCCCGAGGACGAGGACGTGACGGCGGCCGACCGCCTCATCATCGACTCGCCGACCACGACCGGACTGATCGTATTGAGGGCACTCGCGGCCGAACCTGGATTGATGCCGCAGGCCCAGGCATCGCTCGCCGCGTCGACCTGTAAGGTGCAGACCGAACCGCAGGTCGCCAAGCGGTCCGACCCGGCGCGATCCAAGCGCTGACCGCGGCCGGTGGCCCGACTCAGCCGCGCACGCGCAGCACGGCTCCCGCCACCGGACGGGTCACGACCGGCGGATTTGCCGTCAGCGCGGCGAGCTCGCCGATCAACCGATCGGCATCGGCCGCAATGTTGTCAGGTCCCTGGATCACCAGCCGTTCCAGCGCCCAGCGATAGGACGAGATCCTGCGCTCCAGGCACTGCTGCACCCATTGCACGATCAGGCTGTTCTCCTGCATCCGGGCGATGGCGTCGGCGCGCTCGCGCGGCGACAATTCGGAAACATAGGCAAGGCTCGCATTGCGCTTCCGGTCGAGATCGAGCACGTGGATCGCGGCGGCGAAGAACGGCTGAAACCGCGTGATGTCGTCCCGCACGTCGTCGATCAGCTGCGCGTAGCGCGAGGCATGCGAGCGGTGCGGTTCGTCGATGAGCGCGCGCCCGTATGCCGTGCGGTCGAACACCGGGACCTGCCGCCACGGCGGGGGAATCGGCTGGTAGTCGCCGAACACGCTTTTCCAGGCCGGGCGGGAATGCGGCGGCTCGATCAGGGGATAGGCGAGATCGCGAAGCTGGCGTTCATCGTCGGTGAGCTGGAACTGCGACGAGTGTAGCCCGACGCTTGCGGTCGCCTCGGCCCCGATCCAGGCATGCATGTCGTCGTTGCGAAGATCGGCGCGGGTGCGGCCGAAATCGCCACCGCTGCAGCCCCCGAGCACACCCGCCAACGGGATCAATGCGAGCGCCGATGCGGCGATCCCCCTCCACGGTCCGGTCCGGGTCGGCAAGCGCTTCGCCGGCATGTAGAATGTCCCGAGTTCAGCGGCGACGGCGACGGCGGCCGGTCGCGGTTCCCTGTTCGGGTCCTCTGCCACCGCTGGTTCCGTCGGTGACGCGCTCGATGCGGATGACAGGAAGGATCAGGATGGTGCCCATGCCTTCGCGCGGAGCGCCATCCAAGCTCGAACCCAGCCGTCGCGAAGCCGCATCCGCTGGAAATTCAATGATGGTGGCCATTGAGAGCTCTCTGTTGTTGCCGCTCGGCATCTGGTTCGGCCGTCGACGGCCGTCATTAAGATCAGGACGTGGTTAATGGCTGCTTAATTTGCTTTTTGGACCACGGTGTTCCCCGCCCCTGATGCCAAACCGCAACAAGTCCAGCGAGATCGCGACACGTCTTCACGGATTGTTTTCCTTAACGAGAATTTAAAGCTAGCGACCTAGGCTGGCGCGAGGATCATCCAGTCTCGCACCCGACATGACCGCATCACCTCTGTTTCCAGGCTTCGATGGATTGATCACGCTCTCCCGGCGGGAGGGAGTGGACGTTCGTCCCACCTTGCTGCGGGTGCTGACCGATCTCTACGTGCAGACCAGCCGGCACAGTGCGGACGAGGCCCGGCAGTTTGTCGAGTTAACCTCCCGGCTGATCGATCAGGTCGACGATGCGACCCGTGCGGCGGTGCGGGCACGGCTCGCGGTGTATCCCGCTACCCCGATCGAAGTATCCTTGAAGCTCGGGCTGAACCCGTTCGGTGCGGCGGATGCCCCCGCCGCGGAGGCCGAGATAGCCGCGCCGCCGCCGGTGGCCGTCGAACCCGTCAAGCCGGCCAGCGAGGCGCAATTGCGGGTCGCCACGAACCTGTCGATGCAGCCGAAAGACGCCGCGGAGATCAACGACATGTTCATCGGCGCGAGCCCCCGCGAACGTGCCATGATCCTGCAGAACCTGCAGAACACGCCGCTGCAGGCCTCGGCGCGAATTCCCGCCGCGCGTGCCGCTCGCGCCATCGAGACACTGGAGATGGCGGCGTTTGCCGCCGACGTCGAAAACTTCGCGCTCGAACTCGGCGAGACCCTGATGTTGCCGTCGCGGGTCGCGGCCCAAGTGGTCGACGATGCCGGCGGCGAGCCGCTGGCCTGCGCCTGCCGCGCGATCGAGATGCCGAGCCCCGTCTTTGTTCGCGTCCTGCTCTTTCTCAAGCGCGAAATCGGCACCTCGGTGTCGGCCGTCTACCGGCTGTCACGGCTGTATGACCGGCTCAGCGAGCGATCGGCCCTGATCATGGTCGCGGCGTGGCGCGGTTCGACCGTGGCCAACACCCGCGCCAAGTACCGCCCGTTGCTTCATGACGACGAGCGCCAACGCATCCGATCCGCGCCCGCCGAGACACGGCCCGCGCCGGCGCTCCCGGAAGTCTTCCCCCTCAGACGCAGCGGTTCCCAGGGCTGAGATCGTTCACTGCTTCTCGAGCTTGGTGACGGTCTTCGACCCGGCGGCCTCCGTCACGGAAAAGCTGACCTTGTCGCCCGCATGCAATCCCTCGAGCGACAATCCGTCCGCGGCCTTGAACTCGTCAGCGGCAGCGCCGGTATTCGCGCCGATGGTCCCGCTCTGTGCCGGCTTGATCGTGACGGTGTGATTAATCCGGTCAATCTGGGTGAGTATCCCCGTTTGCGCCTGCTGGGCCAAGGCTACCGGACCAACGAGGGTCAGGAATGCCGCTCCGGCCAGGATCGTTGTCGCGATTTTCATGGCAGTCTCCCGGTTGACCATCGTTAAGCCGGATCGGCGGCATTGGTTCCGCAGCGGCTCCGCGGGGTGCAGCAATGCGGGGGACCGGATCGGCCCGGACGCGGCATCGGCGCGATGTTTCAGGCTTTGGCCAGATCGAGAAAATGCCGCCCTGCCCGGTCCTCGGTCTCCACGATCCAGACATCGGGGTCGAAGTGGATTTCCCGGGCAAGGCGCTGTTCCACCGACGCTTCCGGCACCGGTTCCGCCGAGGCCGATACAAAGATGCGCTCGGACGGGCGTCCTTCGTCATAAACGGTTTGCGGCGCCGGCGCATACAGCACGGCGTTGCCGTCAAGGGTCGCCACTTTGACAAAAACCGCGCCCGCGTCCTCCGCACCGCGCCGGCGCACCGCGCCGAAGATGCCTTCGGTCTGGCAGCGGCGCAGATAGGCGGCCACCCATATGCTGGACTTCAATCGCATGGCGCGGTGTTATCGCGTTTTCGGCCACGCCGATACCGGCCGGCGCCACGAAAGCGCATTTGGCCTGTCCATCCTCGACGAGGACGTCAGTCGATCGGACGGCCGGCCATCGCCGAGAGTTCGCGTAGCAGGCGCTCGGAGATTTGGCCGCTCAATGGAATCCGGTGCTGACGCTCGAAACGCTGGATCGCGGCCAGGGTGTCGGCATTGACCGCGCCGGTCGGTTTCAACTGGCCGTAGCCGTATTCGGTGAGGACGCGCTGTACCGCCGCCACGCGGCGCGATGTCGGAATGGACCGAGGCCTCGCTATGGGGCGCGGCCGGGATCCCTGCCGGCGGTCGCGACACGTTCGAAGTCGCAACCGGCGCCTCGCTGGTCGCCTTGACCAGATTGGTCAGCGGATCGGCAGCTCGCGGTTCAGCTGGCTTCGATTCGGGTGGCGCGACCTCCGGCCTCACCGAGGCTTCGACCGGGCGTGGGCGCGGTATCGGGTTGGCGGGTGATGCCTCCGGCAACATGACGACCGATCCGAACATCGGAGCCGGATGGCGGCCTGCCTGCAGGAACAGCGCATTGACCATGATCGCCGACAGGATCGCGAATGCCAGCGCACCGGCTATCGTGTCCTTCGGGCTGAGAAGCAAAATACGCATCAGAATGCCGCGCTCGGCCGCGGCCCCCGCAGTGGCAGCACGGCGTCGACGAGGCTTGTCGTTGTCCCCGGCGTTTCGTCTAGGCACGTCGCTTCACCTGATAGGCTGGTTCTGGCGGTCCGGATCGCGCCGCCGGTGTCAGCGTCGCGATGTTGCTGGTGGGTGCATCGGCCGGTGGCGTGAACGTCAATGGCAGCGAAATGGTGACCGTGGTGCCTTCGTCGATCCTGCTCTGCACGTCGACGTTGCCGCCATGCAGCCCGACCAGGCTCTTGACGATCGAAAGCCCGAGCCCGGTGCCTTCGTGCCGTCGCTGATAGGTCTTGCCGGCCTGGAAAAACGGATCGCCGACGCGCTTGAGATCGTCGGCGGCAATGCCGACGCCGGTGTCGGCTACACGAAGCATGAGGCACGATCCCTCGACGGCGGCGGAGACCGTGACGCTGCCGCCGCGCTCGGTGAACTTGATCGCATTCGAAACCAGGTTGAGCACAATCTGCTTGAAGGCCCGGGGATCGCCGGTCATGGCCGGCAGGTCATCGGGCACACGGGTCAGAAGATCGATGCCACCGTCGCGCGCCTTCAAGGCGAGCAGATTGCAGCAATTGAGCAACGCGGCGCGCGGCGCGAACGGCTCCGGCGCGATCTCGAAATTTCCCGACTTCCATCTTCGAGATGTCGAGAATGCCATTGACCACCGCCAGCAGGTGCTGACCGAGTCGTTGATCAGCTGGGCATATTCGCGGCGCCGCGCCGCATCCACCTTGAGCGCCTCCTCCCGCACGATCATCTCGGAGAAGCCGATGATGGCGTTGAGCGGGGTGCGCAGTTCGTGGCTCATGGTGGCGAGGAAACGACTTTTGGATGCGTCCGCCTGCTCGGCGGCGGTGCGCGCCAGATCGAGCGCCTGCTCCTGCATCTTGCGATCGGTGACGTCGCGCATGACGGCGACGACTTCGGCCTCCGGCGACGTCGCTGCCTGCGACGCCTGGTCGAGCGGCCGGCATCGCATCTCGATCCAGATGAATTCGACCGCAGCGATCGGGCCCCGCTCGTCGACCCGCGGCGCATCACGCCTGAGGCGGAATTCGACACTGCACGCTTCGCCGCCGCGCGCGGCGTCCGAAAGGGCGGTGAGATAGGCCGGACGATCGGCGACATGGACGCGGTCGAACAGGCCGTGCCCGAGCAGTCGCGTCACCGGCGCGCCCAGCATGGCTTCCGCCGCGGGGGAAATGAACTGCACCGCGCCGTTGCGGCGATGGCGCGAGATGACGTCACTCATGTTCCGCGCCAGCAGCCGATAGCGGTCTTCCTCGACATACAGCAGCGAGACGCCGGTTCGCGCCAGCGATTCCGCACCGAAGGCGAGCCCGGCGGCGTAGAGCGTGGCCGAAGCGATCCCGATCGCCATCAACTCGCCGCGCGGTACCGCGCCGACAGCCGGCGTCGGCAACCATTGCAGATATTCGAACAGGATCAGCAGCGCCGCACATCCGAGCGCAAGCGCGGAAGCGAATGCCACCACGCGGCGCGAGGCCGACAGGGCCGCCTCCAGCGGAACCACGACCAGCCAGATCGCGGCGAAGGATTCGATGCCGCCGGTGCGCATCGCCACCATCGTGACGAGAGCGGCCAAGGCGAGCGACGACAGCACATGCGCGCTTTCGTAACGGCCGGTGCGCGACAGGAACCATGACAGCATGATCGGCGCGATCAGCCAGGCGAATGCCACGAATTCGAGCGCCGAGGGCGCGCCGCGAATTGCGAGATAGAGCGGAAACGCCGCGAGCGCCGCCAGGCTGCCGAGCAATCGCGGCGCGATGAACACGCGATGGCGGGCGCGTGTCAGCACGTCATATCGTGCCGATGGATGCAGCAGCGCATCGAGACAGTCGCGGATGATGTTCAACACGCTCACAAGTTCCCGCGTTTCGGCCGGTTCGTCATGCAGACGAGGCCGCAACGCCCCCTTATCGTTGCGCCAACGTGTCAGAGCGACATTAAGCGAACGCTAAGGCGTTGCTGGAGCCGGCGAAAGACCGCACCGCGGCCGGGGTTTTGGCGCGCGCAACAAGCTCCATTCGACCCGGATGGTGAACGTCGGGTTTCCGGAACCGATCGGGTATGGTTTCGAAAAGGTACACGCCGCGGATACGGCTTGACCACGCCCTGCCGGCATCAATCGAAAATTTACGCCGAATCGAATCATTCGGGCTTTTGGCAAGGTTTAGGCGAATTAGGCTCAATCCGAACACTTGCGGTTTAGCGACCACTGCTAGCAAGGCCGCAAGCCGCGGAATCAACGCGGCAGGACCAAACAACAGACGACCGGGATCGCGAGATGTTCTTCCTGCTTCGCATGGCATTCTGGCTTGGACTGGTGCTCGTGCTGTTGCCGAGGGACCAGCGGCCCGAACAGGTCAAGGCGCCGCAGATCGGCGCGTCGGAAGCCATCTCGGCGGCCACCGCGGCGGTCTCGGACGTGACGCAATTCTGCAAGCGCCAGCCGGCGGCTTGCGAAGTCGGCGGCCAGGCGGCGACCGCGATCGGTCAGCGCGCGCAAGGCGGCGCCAAGAAGCTCATCGAGATCATCACCGAGAAGCGCACACCGGACCGAACCGGCTCGATCCAAGGCGGCGCCGACCACGACCCGTCGCCAGACGATGCGGCGAGACGCGACACGCTCAGGCCGGACGATCTGGTGGCGAAATGGCACGTTCCGCCGGCGTCCTGATCGGGCTGGAACTGCCGTCATTTCTTGCCGGACAATATCGCTTTCGGCCGCCCGCGATCGTATATAAGGCAATGGGATCGAGCGCGAGCCACGATGACGATCGACGAGATCAGGGACAATTTTGCACTGCTGGACGACTGGGATGACCGGTACCGGTATGTCATCGAGCTTGGCCGGACCCTCGAACCGATGCCGGAAGCCGAGCATTCCGCGGCCAACAAGGTGCAAGGCTGCACCAGTCAGGTCTGGCTGTCGAAGCAGATCGACCGTAGCCGGGGTGACGAGCTGCTGCTGAAATATCTGGGCGACAGCGACGCACATATCGTGCGCGGTCTGGTCGCGATCCTGCTGACGTTGTTTTCCGGGCGTACGCCGCAGCAGGTCCTGTCCACCGACGCGATTGCGGTGTTCGATGAGTTCGGTTTTCGCGAACACCTGACGCCGCAGCGTTCCAACGGGCTGCGCGCCATGGTCGAGCGCATTCGCTCCGACGCGCGCGAGGCGCTTGCTGCCGCTACCTGAAACCTGCGGCTATTTCCGCCGCCGCCGCTGCTGGCCCAGACCCATCTTCTTGGCGAGCTGCGAACGCGCCACCGCATAGTTCGGCGCCACCATCGGATAGTCGGCGGGCAGCCCCCATTTGTCGCGATATTGCTCGGGCGTCATGTTGTACTGCGTGCGCAGGTGGCGCTTCAGCGATTTGAAACGCTTACCATCCTCCAGGCACACCAGATAATCCGGGGTCATCGATTTCTTGACCGAGACCGCAGGTTTGGCAGGTTCGAGCGGCGCCTCGGTCCGGCCGCTCGAGACCCGCAGCAGCGCCGCGTGGATCTGGCCGATCAGGGCCGGGATTTCCGACGCCGGTGTCGGATTGTTGCTGAGATAGGCAGAGACGATGTTCGCAGTCAGGTCGATGAAACTCTTGCCGGCAGCATCGGTCATGGCCTGGACCTTTCGATGATCGAAGGCATAGCGGAACTTGCGCGTCCTTGCGCGCTTGCTGATCACGTCATGGCCAGCGGCATCCATGCGCGAGCAGAATCGTGCACTAACCGCCGAATATGACCGGATTGCTGCTGATGTGACAAGAACAACGGGTTCTTTGCATCCGGCGCCATGCGTCGCACCGTGTCAGGCGCGCTGCTCGAGATGCGCGCGCAACTCGTCGATCGACGCAAATCGCATCATGCCTTCCGGCATTTGCGCCTCGATCGAGCCGTCCGAATAGAGCGAATAGGCCATGCCGTCGACGACGCCCGATTTGAGCACGACCACCTCGGCCGGGCCCGCATCCCCCATCGCCGCCCGATGCGTCTCCAAAGCAGGCGCACCGGCAGCCGGATCGTCGAAGATCGAGGATGTGCGGTTGCCGCGCCGCTGCGACGGCGGATCGGCGCTCCTCGAACGTTCCGGCTGCGGCCAGTCCTCCTGCGATGGTGTCGCCGGCCCTTCGTCGGAATACGGCGGCGGGATCGGCGTCCCGCCGCGGAGTTCCGCCGCGGATGGATCGGCAGCGCGGGCTTCAGCACGCTCACGCTCCCTCCGCATGGTAGACGAAAACATCAGATTTCGCCGCTGCTTGGCCGTCGGATCGGATGATGGCAAGGCAGCAGCTGCGTCCAGCCGCACGCGATCCCGTGCAGTCGCCTCTTCCAGCCAGGGGGCCGGCGAGGCGGCCGGTTCCGCATCGCGTGAGTTGTCCGGATCGGGCCGGTCGAGCCTGAACGCCCGTCCATCGTCTTCGCCCGCGTCCTCGGCAGAGTGGTCAGCCTTGCGTGCGGGCAGCGGAGATCGCGCGATGCGGCTGCCGATCGTTCTCAGTTCCCGCACCACCATGCTCAGGCCAAGCATGATCATCCCGGTGCAACCTGCGACGGTGCCCGTGAAAATCAGGGTATTGCCGAAACTGAACTCCTTGACCGGTATCCCGAATCCGATCGCCGCGAGGCCAGCCAGCACCAGGCCAATGCCGGCGACCAACAAGAACAACATCATCGATCTCATCCCGAACGCGCCGCCGGCGCGTGAACCGACCCGGCCACGATACCGTCATAATGCGCGCATGGCCAACCGCCAATGGGAAGGCAGGTTCCGAGCCGGCCACGATGGGGAGCCATAATCCCTGCAGCTGGATAGCCGACACGGCTCGGAATTGAGTTCACCGGGATCTTCTAGCCCGGCTTCGAATGCTGCACTGCAATGGGAAAATTATGCCACAATTGCCAATTATTTCGGCAAGGAGCTGCGCTATATGGATGCCGGGGAACGAGGCCCCAAGCGCCATTGCTGGGGCCGAAGGGACGCCGGGTTACCGATAGCCATGTCATCCGTTACGACGTCGACCATCGATCGGCCGTTCACGCGCTCGGTCGAGCGGATCTGCGATGACCTCGCCGTCCTCGCCCTTTTTGCGGTGGGTGTAATCGCGAGCTTCACCTTTCGCGACTATGGGCTGGGCTGGGACGACTACACCCACGCGGAATATGCCGACCTGCTGCTCAAGATGTACGGTTCCGGTTTCAAGGATGCCGGCGCGCTGTCGTTTGCCAATCTTTACATGTACGGCGGCGGCTTCGACATGGCCGCCGCGCTGCTGCACAAGATCATCCCGCTCGACCTGTTCGAGACGCGCCGCCTGGTAGGCGCCATCGTTGGTATCCTCGGATTGGCCATGACCTGGCGGCTTGCCCGCCGGGTCGGCGGCCCACTTGCCGGATTGGCAGCCCTGCTTCTGCTGGCGCTCTGCCCGACCTTCTACGGCCACATGTTCATGAACCCGAAGGATGCACCCTTCGCAGTGGCGATGGTCATCCTGATGCTGGGTCTCGTGCGTCTGGTCGAGGAATATCCCGAGCCCTCGCCGCGGACCATCCTGATCGTCGGCCTCGGCGCCGGGCTTTCGCTCGGTTCCCGCGTCCTCGGCGGACTCGCGCTGATCTATGCAGTGATCGGCATCCTGCCCCTGTTCGTCGATGAATTCCGCAGGCAGGGAACGTCGGGTGCGCTCCAGCGGCTCGGGCATGTCGCCTACATGCTGCTGCCCGGCCTTATCCTCGGCTATCTCGTCATGGGACTGATCTGGCCCTGGTCGATCATGGAGCCGGCCAACCCGTTTCGCGCGGTCACTTACTTCTCGCATTTCTTCGAGAAGCCGTGGAAGGAGATGTTCGACGGCACCCTGGTCTCGGTGCCGGACATGCCGTGGTCATATCTGCCGACGCTGTTCGCGCTGCAACTTCCGGAAATTCTGCTTGGCCTCGCCATCGCGGGGATCGTCGGCACGCTGGTCGCATTGTCGCGCGACGACGTAGCGCCCCGGCGCAAGTCGATCCTGTTGATGCTCACGCTCGCGGCAACCCTGCCGCTGCTGATCGCGATCGTGAAGCGGCCGGCATTGTACAACGGCATCCGCCACTTCATCTTCGTGGTTCCGCCCATGACCGTGATAGCGGGCGTGGCGTTTGCGTGGGCCATGAATTGGCTCAAACAGCAACGCCGCAACTGGCAGCCGGCCGCCATCGCCGTGTTCGCGGTCGGCCTGGTGTTGCCGCTTAGCGAAATGATCCGCCTGCACCCCTACGAGTACACCCATTTCAATCGCATTGCCGGCACGGTGCGTGCTGCGACCGACCTTTATATGCTGGACTATTGGGGTCTTGCGTTCAAGCAGGCCTCCGAGACGCTGCGCGCTTCGCTCGCCGAGCAGCACGAAACGCCGCAGCACGGGCGCAGATGGAAGGTCGCGGTGTGCGGTCCGCAACGGCCCGCGCAGGTCGCGCTTGGCCCAGACTTCACCATCGGCTGGGACAGCCGCGGCGCCGATTTCGCCATGACGCTGGGCGAGTTCTACTGCAAGAGCCTGACCGCGCCCGTGATGGTGGAGGTCAAGCGCGACGACGTGGTGTTCGCCCGCGTCTACGACATCCGCGGGCGCAGCATTTCGAGCCTGTTGGCCATTCCGCCGCCGTGAATCCCGCGGCATGACTGCCACGCCGGGCGGCGCCTTGCTGCCGACCGGGCCCGGGGCTAGTGTTGCCGCAGACCGGACAATTGGGAGAAACGGCCATGTCACCCGCGGAAGCCCGCCTGAAGCAAGTACCCTCCGATATCTCCGAGGCCGAGTGGACCCAGCGCGTCAATCTCGCGGCCTGCTACCGGCTGGTCGCGCATTATGGCTGGGACGATCTGGTCGACACCCACATCTCGGCGCGCGTGCCGGGACCGGACCATCACTTCCTGATCAATCCCTATGGCCTGATGTTCGACGAGATCACCGCCTCGAGCCTGGTCAAGGTCGATCTCGACGGCAACCAGCTCACCAAGAGCGAGTACAGCATCAACCCGGCCGGCTTCACCATCCATTCGGCAATCCATGAGGTGCGCGAGGACGCCGGCTGCGTGCTCCATCTGCATACGCCCGACGGCACCGCGGTGGCGAGTTGCATGGAGGGCCTGCTGCCGATGAACCAGACCGCGCAGTTCGTCACCCACGATCTCGCCTATCACGACTACGAAGGCGTCGCCCTCGATCATGACGAGCGCCCGCGCCTGCAGAAGGATCTCGGCAGCAAGAACCACATGCTGCTGCGCAATCACGGTACGCTGACGGTCGGCCGCTCGGTCGCCTCTGCGTTCGAGCGCATGTATCACCTCGAGCGGGCCTGCACCATGCAGGTTCGCACGCGGATGCTGGGTCCGACCGCCTATCCGGTCGAACAGGCGGTGATCGACAAGAACGATCAGCTGTTCTCGAACGCCGACCGCGCCGAATTGCGCTCGACCCAGCTCGTCTGGCCGCCTTTGCTGCGCAAGCTCGATCGGCTCGATCCGAGTTACAGGAATTGAAATAGCGCGAAATCGATGTAATATCGCGCACAACAACCTCTGCACTTCGAATCCAGACGCCGCCCAATCCCGGGCGGCGTTCTTGTGTGCGGAATGCGGTCAGCGCGGCGTTTCGGCCAGCGCCGCGAGTATCCGCGCCCAGGAGCGGATACCCTTGTGGAAACTCTTCAGGTCATATTTCTCGTTCGGCGAATGGATGTTGTCGTCCTCGAGACCGAAGCCCACCAGCACGCTATCGATGCCCAGCGTGCGCTTGAAGTCGGCCACGATCGGGATCGAGGCGCCGGAGCCGATCAATAGCGCCTCCTTGCCCCATTCGTCGGTCAGCGCGCGCCTCGCGGCAGCGAGCGGCTTCATGTTCCAGTCGAGCGCAATCGCGGGCGCGCTGGAATGATCGCCGAATTCGGCCCGGCAATCGGCCGGCAGCCGCGCCGTCACATAGTCACGGAACGCCTTGCGGATCCTGACGGGCTCCTGACCCTCCACCAGGCGGAACGAGACCTTGGCCGAGGCCTCCGCCGGAATGACGGTCTTGGAGCCTTCACCAGTGTAGCCGCCGATGATGCCGTTGACATCGCAGGTCGGCCGCGACGAAATCTGCTCGATCAGCAGACGACCCTTCTCGCCGGCGGGAACCGAAAGGCCGATCGGCTTGAGGAACCGGTCCGGCGTCAGGTTGAGCTTCGACCATTGCTCCAGGATGTCGGCGGGCAGGTCCTTCACGCCGTCATAGAAGCCGGGGATGGTAATGCGGCCGTCATCGTCGAACAGGCCGCCGAGGATGCGGGTCAATACCCGGATTGGATTCTGCGCGCCGCCGCCGAACACCCCCGAATGCAGGTCGCGATTGGCCGCCTTGATCCGGACCTCTTCATAGACGAGGCCGCGCAGCGAGGTGGTGATCGCCGGCGTTTCCGGGTCCCACATCCCAGTGTCACATACCAGGGCGAAATCAGCCTTGAGGTCGTGTTTGTTCTGCTCGAGGAACGGAACGAAATTCTTCGATCCGATCTCCTCCTCGCCCTCGATGATGATGGTGATGTCGACCGGCAACGACCCCGTGACCTGCTTCCAGGCGCGGCAGGCTTCGATGAAGGTCATCAGCTGGCCCTTGTCGTCCTCGGCGCCGCGCGCGACGATGATCTTTCGCCCGTCGGCGTGATCGGTGACGACGGGCTCGAAGGGCGGGCGGTGCCACAGATTGAGCGGGTCGACCGGTTGCACATCATAGTGACCGTAGAACAACACATGGGGTCGGCCATCCCGGCTGCCGTCGGCCTTGGCGACAATCGCCGGGTGACCCGCCGTCGGGCGGACCTCGGTCGCGAACCCCAGCGTCGCGATATCCTTCGCGAGATGCTCAGCCGCCGATTTGCAATCGGCGGCGAAGGCCGGATCGGCCGAGATCGACTTGATCCGCAGCAGGGCGAACAGCCGTTGCAGGCTGTTGTCGAAATCGCCGTCGATACGGTCGAGAACGGGCTGGAGCTGTGAGGCGCTGGACATTGGACGGCTTCCTGGCTGGCGGGGGTTGCTCTGGGAAGCCTGTTGTAACCGGCCGGTCGCCGGGAACAAGCCATCCGCAGCTGTGTGCCACCTAGCGTCGCAGCAATCCGCCGAGGGCGCCGCGCACCAGCGCGCGGCCAACCGAACCGCCGACCGAGCCGCCCACCGATTTGCCGAGATCGGCCACGACCCCGCCGACCACCTTGTTGGTGACCGATCGCGTGACATTTCGTGCGATGAGTTGACCGGTCGACAGCCGGCCACGCGAAACATTGGTGCCGAAGATCGTGCCGACCACCGCGCCGATCTGGCCCAGAAGGCCGCCTGCGCTCGTCCCGTCGGCCGGAGCGGCGGTGGCGGTCACACGCTTCTGCAGCATCTCATAGGCGGATTCGGAATCGATCGTCGTATCGTATTTGCCCTTGACCGGGCTGTTGTCCATGATCGCCTTGCGCTCTTCCGGCGTGATCGGCCCGATCCGGGCCGAAGGCGGCCGGATCAGCACGCGCTCCACCATCGCCGGCGTGCCGTTGCCCTCGAGAAATGACACCAGCGCTTCGCCCTTGCCGAGTTCCATGATGACCTTGGCGGTGTCGAGTTTCGGATTGGGCCGGAATGTCTGCGCCGCCGCGGTGACGGCCTTCTGGTCGCGCGGCGTGAACGCGCGCAGCGCGTGTTGCACGCGGTTGCCCAATTGTCCCAGCACCTTGTCCGGTACGTCGACCGGATTTTGTGTAACGAAATAAACGCCGACGCCCTTGGATCGGATCAGCCGCACGACCTGCTCGATCTTGTCCATCAGCGCCTTCGGCGCATCGTCGAACAACAGATGCGCCTCGTCGAAAAAGAACACGAGCTTCGGTTTCGGCGGATCGCCGACCTCCGGCAGCTCCTCGAACAGCTCCGACAGCATCCACAGCAGGAAGGTCGCATAGAGCCGCGGGCTCCGCATCAGCTTGTCGGCGACGAGGATGTTGATCATGCCGCGGCCATCGCGGTCGGTGCGCATGAAATCCTTCAGGGTCAGCGCGGGTTCACCGAAAAAGCTGGTGCCGCCCTGGTTTTCGAGCACCAGAAGCGCGCGCTGAATCGTTCCGACCGTCGCCCTGGTAACGTTGCCGAAACCCTGCGCCGCCTTGCGGATCGGAGCCAGCGGATCCTCGCCGCCGGCCGCATTCTTGCTGCTGTCGGGGACGATGGCATCGAGCAGCGCATGGAGATCCTTCATGTCGATCAGCGTGAGACCGTTGTCGTCGGCAACGCGGAAGGCGACGTTGAGGACGCCCTCCTGGACATCGTTCAGATCCAGCATTCGCGACAGCAGCAACGGACCCATTTCGGTGACGGTGGCGCGAACCGGGTGGCCTTGCTCGCCGAACACATCCCAAAATACCGTCGAGAACCGGTCGGGCTGGAACGTCAGGCCGACCTCGCCGGCGCGCTTGATGATGAAGTCCTTGGCCTCACCGACTTCGGAAATGCCCGAAAGGTCTCCCTTGATGTCGGCGGCGAAAACCGCGACCCCCGCGCGCGCAAATCCCTCGGCCATCACCTGCAGCGACACGGTTTTGCCGGTTCCGGTGGCGCCGGTGACCAGACCATGGCGATTGCCGAGTGCGAGCGTCAACCAGGCCGGTTGTTCGCCCTTGCCAATGAAGATCTTCTCGTCGGTATCGGCCATCTTGTCGTCGGACGTCGCCATGGCATCGCCTCTTCGCAAGCATCGAGGGATAACTGCCCTCGCCTCGCCATCATAATCCAACTTGCGATCCGAATGAACCGGTGAACGCGTGAGAACAAACCGGCAGCGCCTGACGAGCAAGCGACGCCGAAGATGCAATCACCGCGTTTGCTTGACAATTCGACGACCAATTCCAATGCCTGCTCTTGCATTGGTGCAACACTCGGCAGCTGATCGAAGCGGATTCGGACTTTGCAATGCGTGATCGCTTGTATTTCCGCCAACAGGAGACCAAGATAAAGACACAATCAAGGATCCGGCAAGCAACCGGTTGTGGGCGGGGCCAAATGGATGAATTGATAGGCGGGCTGGCTGCAAAGGCCGGCATCGGGGATGCTGTTGCCGAAGAAACCCTCGGCATCATCCTGGGTTTCCTTCGCAGCGAGGGCCCTTCCGACAAAGTTCAAACCTTGATCGACAGCATTCCGGGCGCGGAAGCTGCCATTGAAGCCTCCAGCAGCGACGGCATCGAGAAGTTGATGGGCGGAGGCCTGATGGCCTTGGGCACCAGGCTGATGGGACTCGGTCTCGGTATCGGCGAGATCCGGAACGTCGCGCGTGAACTGTTGAGGTTCGGTCGCGACCGAATTGGAGCGGATCGGATGGGCGAGATCGTCGCAGCCACGCCCGGTCTCGGCCAGTTTGCCTGAAGCACCTTTTTCATATTGAGCATTCATGAAATATCCAATTTCCGAGCTTGATGGCCTTTCCACCTTCACCGCGTCGAAACTGAAGTCGCTTGGCATTCGTACCACCGACGCGCTGCTCGAGGCCGCGCGAACTCTCAGGGGGCGCAAGGCGCTTGCGGCGAAGACCGGCATCAGTGAGCAGCAATTGCTCGAATGGGCCAATGTTTCCGACTACATGCGAATTCCCGGCATGGGCAAGGCAAAGGTCGGGCTGATGCGCGCGGCCGGCGTCGCCACGGTACGCGAACTGGCGCTGCGCAATCCGCGACGGCTTGCGCACAACATGAAGGAAGTAAATATCAGGCGTAAGCTGGTGCGCATCCTGCCCTCCGAGAAGTCGGTCGAGCAGTTGATCGCGCAGGCCCGCAAGCTGCCGCACAAGATCACCTATTAGGTCAGCTGCCCGACCCGGCCGACGCATCCGGCATCTTGATTCCCCTGCGGGGACCGCGCAAAGCGACCGCATGGTCGCGACCAGTTCCAGCCCCTCCCCGGCATCCGCCCCGGCCGATCGGCCGGTGCTGCAGGCTGTGCTGTCCCGGCCGCATGCCGCCGTCATGGGCGTTCTGAATGTGACGCCGGACTCCTTCTCCGACGGCGGACAATTCATCGCTCCGGAGCAGGCGTTGGCGCAGGCCCACCGCATGATCGCCGACGGCGCCGACATCATCGACATCGGGGCGGAATCCACCCGACCCTATGGCGCGCAACCGATCTCGGAGGTCGAAGAGCTGAAACGCCTCGAGCGGGTGCTGCCCGACGTCGTCTCCCTCGGTACCCCGGTCTCGATCGACAGCATGAAATCGGCGGTGGTGGCCTGGGCGCTGGATGCAGGTGCCGCCTTCGCCAACGATGTCTGGGGCCTGCAGCGCGATCGCGAGATGGCCACTCTGGTGGCGCGGCGCAGGGCACCCGTCATCATCATGCACAACCGCGACAGCGCCGACCCCGATCTCGATATCATGAAGGAGATCGCAAATTTCTTCGAGCGTTCGCTGGAGATCGCGACACAATCCGGCATCCCGGTCGATCGAATCGTGCTCGATCCCGGCATCGGCTTCGGCAAGACCCCGGAGCAGAGCATGACGGCGTTGGCGCGGCTCGGCGAACTGCGCGGCTTCGGCCTGCCGCTGCTGGTCGGAGCCTCGCGCAAGCGCTTCATCAGTTCAGTGGTGCCGTCCGGACCGCAGCAGCGGATCGGCGGCTCGATCGCGGCCCATCTGATCGCGGTCAGGGGCGGCGCAAGGATCATTCGAACCCATGATGTGGCGGAAACGGTGCAGGCGCTGCGCGTGGCAGATGCGATAGAGGACTTTGCATGACCGACCTGATTTTCATCACCGGCGTTGTCATCCATGCCCGCCACGGCGTCATGGACCACGAGACGGAAGTCGGCCAGCGCTTCGTGATCGACCTCGAACTCTCCGCCGACCTCGCGGAATCCTCGCGCACCGACCGCCTCGCCGATACCGTGTCCTATTCCAACGTGGTAGCGACCGCGACGGCGGCGTTCAAGAACGCCAACTACAAGCTTCTGGAACGCGCCGCCGGCGCCGTCGCCGACGCCATTCTAGCAACCTTCGCCCGCGTCAGTACCGTCAAGGTAACCGTGCACAAGCCGCACGCCCCAATTGCCGCGATCTTCGACGATGTCGGCGTGGTCCTGACGAGGACCCGTCAGCCGCCCGTCCGTGGCTGACGCCCTGATTGCACTGGGTGGAAATGTCGGCGATGTCCGTGCGACATTTCGCGAGGCCATCGCCAATATCCTGGGCATGGCCCAGGCTGCCCTGCTGGCGCGATCCTCCGACTATGCCACGCCGCCCTGGGGCGAGGAGCAGCAGCCACACTTCATCAACGCCTGCATCGAAATCGAGACTGCGCTCAGCCCCGAGGCACTGCTGTTCACGCTGCACCGGATCGAGCGGAAGTTCGGCCGCGATCGCTCCCGTGAGCGGCGCTGGGGCCCCCGGACCCTCGATCTCGACCTGATCGCCTATGACGATGTTTCACGGCATGGGCCGGAGCTGACCCTGCCCCACCCGCGACTGTTCGACCGCGCGTTCGTGCTGGTGCCGCTGGTGGAGATCGCGCCGGACCGCGTGATCGCGGAACGCAGCATTGCGGCCGCTTTGGCGCAACTGCCAACTTCCGCAATCGAGCGGCTGCCCGAAGCCGGCTGAACAGCCGGGTCAAACAACCGTTTGGCTTGACCGTCGGCCCGTGGCAATTTGCCGACCCAGCCACCGGCCGCAAGGGAGCGCTGCGCCGAATGACACCTGATAGCGACGACCTGCGGCTGGCAGCGGATTTCCCGGCGGCAAGTCATGAAGACTGGCGCAAGCTGGCCGAGGGCGCGCTGAAGGGCGCACCGTTCGACCGGCTGGTCACCCGGAGTCATGACGGCCTGCGGATCGAGCCGATCTACCCGCGCGCCCGCGACGCCGCGCCGATCGCCGGCCGCGTCGCTGGCGCCCCATGGCAGATCATGCAACGGATCGACCATCCCGACGCGGCAAGGGCCAATGCGCAGGCGCTGGCCGATCTCGAGAACGGCGCCACCGGACTGACACTGGTCTTTGCGGGAGCGACCGGATCGGCCGGCTATGGACTGGAGCCGAGCGCCAACGCCATCGACAAGGTTCTGGACGGCATTTTCCTCGACGCCGGTATCGATATCGAGCTTCAGGTCGGCCCGCAGTCACGCATGGCCGCGATCCACGTCGCCGATCATGTCAAACGCAAGGGCGGCGCGCCGGCGGCCTGCAACATCCGCTTTGGCCTCGACCCCATCAGCGCCGGTGCGGTGTGGGGATCCAGTCCCTATGCCTGGTCCGAAATTGAGCCCGCGCTGGCTGGCGCGGTCGAGCGCCTTGCCGCGATCGGGTTCCGCGGCCCCTTCGCGGTCGCCGATGGCCGGGTCGTGCATGATGCCGGCGGATCGGAAGCCCAGGAACTGGCGTTCGTGCTGGCGGCCGGCGTGGCCTATCTGCGTGCGCTGGAAAGCGCTGGCATCGCGCTCGACGATGCGCGAGGCATGATTCAAGCCCGCCTCAGCGCCGATGCCGACCAGTTCCTGACCATGGCGAAGTTCAGGGCATTGCGCCTGCTGTGGGCACGGGTGGAGCAGGCATGTGGCGTTGCCGCCAAACCGATCTTCATCGCCGCCGAAACCGCATGGCGGATGCTGACCCGGCGCGACCCCTATGTGAATGTGTTGCGCGCGACCATGGCGACGTTCGCGGCCGGGCTTGCCGGGGCCAATGCGATCACCGTGTTGCCGCATACGCTGGCGCTCGGACTACCCGATCCATTCGCGCGGCGCGTCGCCCGCAACACGCAACTGGTGCTGCTCGAGGAGTCCAATCTCGCCAAGGTGAGCGATCCTGCCGCCGGCGCAGGCGGGATCGAAGCCCTGACGCAGCAGCTGTGCGAGGCGGCATGGTCACAGTTTCAGGAGATCGAGCGGGCTGGTGGCGTGTTCGCCGCGCTGGAGCAGAACCTGATTCAGCGCAAGGTCGCGGTTACCCGCGCGGCGCGCGAAGCCGCTATCGCAACGCGCCGCGAGGTGCTGACCGGCGTCAGTGAATTCCCCAATTTGCACGAGGCCATCATCGCGACGGAGGCCGCGAGCCCGATCGTGCTTCCGCCCTACGGCGAGGCAAAGATCAGCTTCGAGGCGTTGACGCCGCTGCGGCTGGCCGAACCGTTCGAACGCCTGCGGGACGAATCGGATGAGTTGATGAAGCGCGGCGGCCGGCCGAAGCTGTTTCTCGCCAATCTGGGCTCGGCCGCCGACTTCACCGCACGCGCGACCTTTGCCAGGAGCCTGTTCGAGGCCGGGGGGATCGAGGCCGTCGAGCACGGCGGGTTCGACGATCCGGCCGCCCTCGCCACCGCGTTCAAGGCGTCCGGCGCCGCGCTCGCATGCCTGTGCTCGTCCGACAAGGTCTATGCGGGACAGGCCCTTGCTGCCGCCAAGGCCCTTCACGCGGCCGGCGCACGACATATTTATCTGGCAGGCCGGCCCGGCGAGCAGGAAGCGGCGCTGCGCGCCGCCGGCGTCGGCGACTTCATCTTCGCCGGCGGTGACGCGCTGGCCATGCTTGCCGATGCCTATCGGCGGATCGGTGCACCATGAATGCGGCAAACAACCCCGTGCTGACCGGCGGCTGCCAATGCGGCGCAGTCCGCTTCGCGCTGTCTTCAACGCCGGTGAAAGTCAGCATCTGCCACTGCCGGATGTGCCAGAAGGCGGCTGGCGCACCGTTCGCGTCCTTCGCCGAGGTTGAACGGAGTGGCTTCGCCTGGACCCGCGGCCAGCCCTCGGCATTCCAGTCCTCCTCGATCGCCATGCGGGATTTTTGCGCTGCCTGCGGTACACCCTTGAGCTTCCGGCGCATCGACGGTCCGAAGATCGAAATCATGACAGGCGCGTTCGACCGCCCCGACCGGATGGTGCCGACGCAACAATATGGAACGGAGGCGCGGCTCGGCTGGGTGGTCGCGATTGCCAATCTGCCCAGCAAGACCACACTGCAGAATTACGGGCCGGAAAAGCTCGATGGCATCGTCAGCCACCAGCACCCGGACCATGATTGAGGTGGGACCGGAATGACGGTTAGGGCCGATCATGGTAGGCTGGCCGCCGTTTCCGTCACGCCGGGAATGACGCACGAGACGATGGAATGAGCCGAATACCGAACTTCGCGACGATCCCATTCGAGAAGGCTGCCGGCCCCGCAGCCATCGGCGGCGCCGAACCCTGGCTCACGCCGGAGGGCATTCCGGTCAAGCCCGTCTATGGCGAGGCGGACCTCGACGGCATCGATTTCCTCGAGACCTGGCCCGGCATCGCGCCGTATCTCCGTGGCCCCTACCCGACCATGTATGTCAGCCAGCCCTGGACGATCCGGCAATATGCCGGCTTCTCCACCGCGGAAGATTCCAACGCCTTCTATCGGCGCAACCTCGCCGCCGGCCAAAAAGGCCTTTCGGTCGCGTTCGACCTTGCCACCCATCGCGGTTACGATTCCGATCACCCCCGGGTGTCGGGCGATGTCGGCATGGCCGGGGTCGCGATCAACTCGATTTACGACATGCGCACCCTTTTCGCCGGCATCCCGCTCGACCAGATGAGCGTCTCCATGACCATGAACGGCGCGGTGCTGCCGATCCTCGCGCTGTTCGTCGCCGCGGCCGAGGAACAGGGTGTACCGCCGGAGAAACTCTCGGGCACCATTCAGAACGACATCCTCAAAGAGTTCATGGTGCGCAACACCTATATCTATCCGCCGACACCCTCGATGCGGATCATATCCGACATCTTCGCCTACACCTCGCAACGGATGCCGAAGTACAATTCGATTTCGATCTCCGGCTATCACATGCAGGAGGCTGGCGCGACGCAGGACCTCGAACTCGCCTATACCCTGGCCGACGGCGTCGAATATCTGCGCGCCGGGCTCGCCGCCGGCCTCGACGTCGACCGCTTCGCGCCGCGGCTGTCGTTCTTCTGGGCGATCGGCATGAACTTCTTCATGGAGGTCGCCAAGATGCGCGCGGCGCGGCTGCTGTGGGCCAAGCTGCTGAAGCCGTTCAACCCGAGGGATCCGCGCTCGCTGTCGCTGCGCACGCATTGCCAGACCTCGGGCTGGTCGCTCACCGCGCAGGACGTCTACAACAACGTGATGCGCACCACCATCGAGGCAATGGCCGCAACCCAAGGCCACACCCAATCGCTGCACACCAACGCGCTCGACGAGGCGCTGGCGCTGCCGACGGATTTCTCCGCCCGTATCGCCCGCAACACCCAGCTGTTCCTGCAGCAGGAAAGCGGCACCAAGCGCATCATCGATCCGTGGGGCGGCTCCTATTATGTCGAGCGGCTGACCCGCGACCTCGCCGCCAGGGCATGGAACCATATCCAGGAGGTCGAGTCGCTCGGCGGCATGGCGAAGGCCATCGAGGCCGGGGTGCCGAAGCTGCGGATCGAGGAAGCTTCCGCCAAGACCCAGGCCCGGATCGATGCCGGCCGCCAGGCGGTGATCGGCGTCAACAAGTACCGGCCGACCGATGAGGCACCGATCGAGATATTGAAGGTGGAGAATTCCACCGTCCGCCGCCTGCAGATCGACAAGCTGGCGCGTCTTCGCCGCGAACGCAGCCAGCAGGACGTCGATGCGGCGCTGGCGGCGCTGACGCGCAGCGCCGGCGACGGCAACGGCAACCTGCTGGCGCTGGCGATCGATGCGGCGCGCGCCAAGGCCACGGTCGGCGAAATCTCCGACGCGATGGAGAAGGTGTTCGGGCGGCACCGTGCCGAAATCAGGTCCATTACCGGCGTCTACAAGCGGGAGGCGTCCACCATGTCCGACCGGGTCGCAAAAGTGCAGGCGCTGATCGACGCCTTCGAGGAAGCGGAGGGTCGCAGGCCCCGCATTCTCGTCGCCAAGATCGGCCAGGACGGCCATGACCGCGGCCAGAAGGTGATCGCTTCGGCCTTCGCCGATGTCGGCTTCGACGTCGATATCGGGCCGTTGTTCGCCACGGCGGACGAAGCGGCACGCCAGGCGGTCGAGAACGACGTGCACATTCTCGGGCTGTCCTCGCTGGCCGCCGCCCACCTGACCGCGATACCGGAGGTCAAGGCGGCCCTGAAGCGGCAGGGCCGCGAGGACATCATGATCATCATCGGCGGCGTGGTGCCGCCGCAGGATTACGATGCACTCTACAAGGCCGGCGCCGAGGCGATCTACCCGCCAGGCACGGTGATATCGGATGCCGCAGAACAGCTGATTCACAAGCTCAACGCACGGCTGGGACATAGCGAGGCGGCGGAGTGAAGAGCCTCCTCGCCTGCCGAGCCGGTATCATGCATCTGATCGAGGACGCCACCGGCCTTCAGACCCAGATTTCGATGCGCCATCTGCTGAAGCCGCGCATGGCGGAGCGGATCGCGGACGATCTCACCGAGGTGTTTTGATGCCGCCCACCCCCGAAGATCGGCTGCTGGATATTTTTGAAGCCATTGCATTCGTGAGATGCCGTATACCGACAGCCGGCAAGTGACAGGCGTCGAGTGGCCCGGACAGCGATGACTGACAGCACCCGCATCGACATTCCTTCGCTCGCCGCGGACGTCCGTGCCGGCAGCCGCGCCGCGCTGGCACGGGCGATCACGCTGATCGAGAGCCGGCGCAGCGATCACCAGGCCGCGGCGCGCGAGTTGGTGCAGGTGCTGCTGCCTGACACCGGCCGCGCGATCCGGGTCGGCATCACGGGCTCTCCCGGGGTTGGCAAATCCACCACCATCGACCGGCTCGGAATGTTCCTGATCGAACGCGGCCATCGGATCGCCGTGCTGGCGGTGGACCCGTCATCGGCCCGCACCGGCGGCTCGATCCTCGGCGACAAGACCCGGATGGCGCGGCTTGCCGGCTCCGACGCCGCCTTCATCCGGCCCTCGCCGGCTTCCGGCACGCTCGGCGGGGTCGCCGCCAAGACCCGCGAGGCAATGCTGCTGTGCGAGGCTGCGGGCTTCGACATCATGCTGGTGGAAACGGTCGGTATCGGCCAGTCCGAGACGGCGGTCTGCGACATGACCGATTGCTTCCTGGCGCTGATGTTGCCGGGCGCCGGCGACGAGTTGCAGGGCATCAAGAAAGGCCTGGTCGAGCTTGCCGACATGGTAGCCATCAACAAGGCCGATGGCGACAACGTCAAGCGCGCCAATCTCGCCGCCGCCGAATATCGCGGCGCGCTGCACATCCTCACGCCACGCTCCGAGCATTGGCAACCGCCGGTCGTGACCTATTCCGCCCTGACCGGCACCGGCGTTGCAGAACTCTGGCAAAAGGTCGAGGACCACCGCGTGGCCATGCAGGCATCCGGCGAATTTGCCGAGCGACGCCGGCAGCAGCAGGTGAAGTGGATGTGGTCGATGCTGGAGGCGCGGATGATGGCGCGGCTGCGCGCCGATGCCGCCATTCGCGCAAGAGTGAAGAAGATCGAGACCGAGGTCGCCAGCGGCCGGGCGTCGCCGGCGACCGCGGCCGAGCAGATCGCCGCGATGCTGCGCTGAGATGAGCGACAAACTCAAGATCCTCATTACCGGTTTCGAGCCGTTTCCCGGTGCGCCATACAATCCTACCCAGCCGCTGGTAGCGCGGCTGCTTCGGCTGCGCCGCCCGGTGCTGGCCGACGTAGCGCTTTCCCGGCATATATTCCCGGTGACCTATCAGGCGGTCGACCGCGAACTGCCGCAGCTGATCGCAACGCACCGGCCGCAGGCGCTGCTGATGTTCGGCCTTGCATCGCGCAGCCAGCATCTGCGCGTCGAAACTCGTGCCCGCAATGCTGTCACCATGACATGGCCCGATGCCGATCATGCCCATGATCGCAAGGGCTCGATTGCCGGCAACGCCGACGCCATGATGTTCGGCCCGCACACCGCCCGACTGCTTCGTGCCGCGGTGGCGACCGGCATCGACGCACGCGCTTCGCGCGACGCCGGCAACTACCTCTGCAACTATCTGAGCTGGCGGGCGATCGAGTCGGTCAGAACCGGCCATGGTCCTCGCCTCGCGGCGTTCGTCCATGTGCCGTTGTTGGCGCGCGACGCCTGGTCGCCGCACCGACGGGCCATGACACTGGAACAACTGGTCGACGCAGGCGAAGCGATGCTGATCGAGCTGGTCAAGCTGACGCGAATGGCGCCTCCCACACCGGCAGCCCGACTGGTACGAGAGCGCACGGCGCGAACTCATTAACCCTATCCGGAACAATCGCGGGTTTCCGCTCGCGCGGTTGCCGCGCGCAAACGCATTTTTGCATTACTGCGACAGGCCGATGCCCCCCATGCGTCGACGCAGGACACGCAATTCATGAATCTCGACCGCCGTCACGTCATCGGAGCGACCGTGACCGGGGTAGCCGGCGCGCTGGCGATGCCGCCGGATGTTGCGCGGGCGGCGCCCCTCACTTCGCTGGCCGGCCGCGATGCTACCCAATATGGCGTGCGGCCCGGCAGTCCGGACGACCAGACCCGGGTGTTGCAGCGGGCGATCGACGAGGCAGCTCGCGCACAAGTGCCGTTGGCGCTGCCGCCCGGGGTTTACCGTACCGGAATGCTCCAGTTGCGCAACGGCACACAGATCGTGGGCGTGCGCGGCGCCACCCGGCTGGTCTTCACCGGCGGCGCATCGATGCTTCAGGGGGAAGGTGCATCGAGCGCCGGTCTGACCGGCATCACCCTTGACGGCAGCGGGATTGCGCTGCCGGCGCGGCGCGGGCTGTTGCATTGCCTCGGCGGACGGGACCTCCGCATTCTCGATTGTGAAATCACCGAGAGCGGTGGCGTCGGCATCTGGATCGAGCAGGTCTCCGGCGACATCAGCGGTAACATCATCACCCGATCGGCCGCCACCGCGATAGTATCATTCGACGCCCTCGGCCTGATGGTTACTCGCAACACCATTCTGGATACCGGCGACAACGGCATCGAGATCCTGCGCAACGCCTTTGGCGATGATGGCACCCAGGTCTGCGACAACCGGATCGAGAACATCAAGGCCGGGCCCGGCGGGTCCGGACAATATGGCAATGCCATCAACGCTTTTCGTGCCGGCAACGTGATCGTGCGCGGCAACCGCATCCGCAACTGCGACTATTCGGCGGTGCGCGGCAACTCGGCTTCCAATATCCAGATCACCGGCAACAGCGTATCCGACGTCCGTGAAGTGGCGCTCTATGTCGAATTCTCCTTCGAAGGCGCGCTGATCGCCAACAACACCGTGGACGGCGCGGCCTTTGGCGTTTCGGTCTGTAATTTCAACGAAGGCGGGCGGCTGGCGGTGGTCCACGGCAACATCATCCGCAACCTGTTGCCCAAGCGGCCGATCGGCACCGCGCCCGACGACGATGCCGGTGTCGGCATCTATGTCGAGGCCGATAGTTCGGTGACCGGCAATGTCATCGAGCATGCGCCGGCGTTCGGCGTCATGGCCGGCTGGGGCCAATATCTGCGCGAGGTCGTTATTTCAGGCAATGTGATCCGCAAGGCCTTTGTCGGCGTCGGCGTGTCGGTGGCGGCAGGCGCCGGCACCGCGCTGGTCAGCAACAACATGATCTCCGAGACGCCGCGCGGAGCGGTGGTCGGTCTCGATCACGCGCGGCCCGTGACGCCGGATCTCACCGCCGACGGCGCACAGCACTTTGCCCAGGTAATGATCGGAACCAATTCGGTTCGCGCCTAGCCCGGGGCCTTATCACAGCGCGCGGCGCACCGACGGATAACGTTGCTGGTTGGCGGCGATCTTCGATGCGAGCCCGGCGACCTCGTTGGCGGCCTGTTCCAATGCACTCGTCGGACTGGACGGCGAACCGGACCTGCGAGCGGACAGCGCCTGGTCCGAGAACACGTCGAAGATCCTGGCCGCGGACGTCCCGCGCGGCGGCGGTTCGGCAGTTCTCGGCAAGGGTGGTGGCTGCAGCTGGCGGAGCCGATCGCGCAGCGTTTCCGCAGGCGCAGGAACGGGCCGACAGCGGTCAAGCCAAGACATGTCGATCGCAGAGTTGTCGCGCGACGCCTCGCGGGTCAGCAGATCGCGCCAGGTCGTTACCGCGGTCCTGGCCTCCTGCAGATTTTCGAGGAAGTCGCGTTCGCTGTGATAGCGCCGCCAGCGACCCGTCTCGGAAAGCTCGAGGAGATATTGAAGTCGTCGCTCGGCGAGGTCGCACCAGCGCGCAACGATATTGCGGCCACGTGCCACGTCTTGTCGGTATGTCATGAGCCAGCCCGTTGGAGAAACACGGACGCCGACGCAACGCGGACGAATCGATTAAGAACAACCCGGACATTCTGTGGAAAACCTTAATTTTGTCTAAACCAATCGAGCGCGTCCGCTGCGACCCTTGGTTCGGAGACTGTCTGGGAACGGCGCGGCCGGCGAACGGGCCGCCAAATGAAAAGACCCGCCCGGGGGGACAACCGGGCGGGTCAAGCCATATGGGCGCTTGGGGTGGATGGGCGCTCGCGCCGGATACAGCCTCAACGGGGAGAACTTGACGCTCCCACGGTTGATTTGTCGCCGATGGGTGACCCAACGTTCAAAGGTCGCTTTGGGATTTTTTGCCGCAGGTCCGAACGCCGTGTCACGGCCGATCGGTGCCGCCGCCCGAGGTGCCAGCGGATACGGCCGGGACCGCCAAGTGTTCCGCGCGTTCCGGCGCAAGATCCTGCAGATGCTCGGTTTTTCCCGAGGAAGGCGGGTCTGAGACCGAGGCAATTGGCAGGCTTGCAGGGGTGACCGCCGACACTGCCGCATAGGCATCGGCCTCGCCGGCGCCGAACAAATCGTCGCGGCCGGCGGTGCCGATATCGCGCGCCGACTTCATCACGATTGCGCGAACTTGCGCGGGCTCGAGCCCGGGATTGCGCTCCAGCAGCAGGGCTACCAACCCGCTGACGAAGGCCGCCGAAAACGAGGTGCCGGAAGCCATCTGATATTTGCCGTCGGGGGCCGGCAGGAAGATGTCGGCCCCCGGCGCGGCGACGGCGATATAGCCGCCGCGGTTCGATGCCGCAAACAGCTGGTCATGCGCGTCGGTGGCGCTGACGGCGATCACATTGGCATTGGCGGCCGGATAGAGCGGCGGCGATTTCACTCCCGCATTGCCGGCCGCGGCGACCATCACCATTCGCCGCGCGGCGATGGCGGCGATACCGCGCTCGACCAGCGCATCCCTCGGGCCGGCGAAGCTCATGTTGACGATCTGCGCGCCGCGAGCCGCGGCGTAATCGAGCGCCTTGAGGATCACGACGGAGGTACTCTCCGCCCCTCGCGGCGAGGCGCTGAAGGCGCGGATGGCCAGGATCCTGGCGGCTGGCGCACTCCCCATCAGCCGCCCATGTGCCACGATCGCCCCGGCCACGCCGGTGCCGTGGGCATGCGGACCTTCCTGGCTGTCGAGCGCATCGAAACTGTCGGCGATCGCGCCGGCAAGCTCCCGATGGTTGGCATCGATGCCGGAATCGATCACCGCAATGGTGACATTGGCGCCCCGGGCCAGGGTATGGGCCTCCGGCAGGCGCAGCTTGGCGAGTGCGTATTGGGTGGGGTCGCCCTCGCGCGGGGCCGTCGTCTGCTCCTGCAGCAGATACCGGAAGTTGGGCTGCACCGAGCGCACGCTGGCCTCGCTGGCGAATTCGCGGCTGACGGCCTCCACGGTGCGGCGGTCGGTGATGCGGAACAGACCAATGGTAGCGCCGATCAGCGGAAAATTCTGTGACTGCAACCGCACCAGGCCATGGCGGCGCGCCAGCGCATCAGCCTGGTCGTTCGACAGCGCGCCGTCGATCTCGGCCACGATCTGGCCGGCGATCGTGCGCAGATCGGCCGCTGCAGCCGAGCTCGGCGCCCGCGGAGCGCGTTTTCGGGCCAGCTTGCCGGTGTTTCCGTTGCCGCCGCCCGTTGCCGTCTGGTCGGCGCAGTTGCCGTCCTTGCAGGCCTGGGAATCAACCCGCGGTCCCGACCTGGTCACCGGCATCCGGCCAACACTGCCGATTGCCCGGCCGGCAATGTCACTATTGATGCGCGGCGTCACGCTGAGGCTGGGGACCCGCGATTCGATATTGAGACTGGGTGAGCGCATGATGCCTTGCGCCTGCGCCGTGCAACCCGCCGACAACGGCAGCGCTGCAGCGATCATCACAATCGCGCGCCGCACCATTGTCCGCCAGCGGTGATCCCCGATGATCATGAAAGCCGGATCCTTGCGCCGCCGCTACGGCGCCGCGACCGCAACCCTGACGATCTTCTCGGCTTCCAGCCTGCGCAGCAGGGCGGCAGCTTCGTCCTGCGCCATTTCCCGCTTGCCAAATTGCAGCCGGAACATGCCGCCGCGGGCATCGATGATGGTTGCATGATAGCTGTCGAGCAGGGCCGTGATGTCCGCGACGCGGGCATCGGGCGCGAACTGCACCAATGCGCGCAGCGGCGCCTCGGAGCGAAGGCCGCGGGTAACGGGCCCGTCGGCGTCCAAGGACGCGGTCTGAAACGAACCCGGCGAACTCCGCATCAGCATCGCGCCAATGACGCCAGCCTGGGCCAGCAGCACCAGGGCGGCAAGACCGGCCGACCAGGCGAGCGTGCGCGGCGTCAGCGCGGCGAAAAGCCTCGCCACCCCACGCGAGATACCGACCGAGCCGGCCGGCTTGCGCTCCGGCTCGGCGTCGATCGCCGCAAACAGCGACTGCATGGCGCGCGCCGACGGCGCGCCGAGGCTCTCATTGAGGCCGATGGTCTCGGCATATTCTTCGCGGATCACGGCGAATTGCCGTGACAATTCGGGGTCGCGGGCGAGCGCTTCCTCGACGCGGCGCGCATCGCGCGCGTTCAACGTGCCGGCCGCATGCCATGGCAACAGCATTTCGATTTCGCCGGGCTCTCGCTCCAGCAGCTTTTTCATTGCCATCATGGCCAGCCTCGTTCCACGCCGGCTGCCTGGAGCAGTTCGGCCAGTTTCTTCCGCGCATAGTACAGGCGCGTCTTCACTGTATTTTCCGGTATGCCGACGATTTCAGCCACCTCTTCCACTGATTTCTCGTGATAATACACGAGATCGACGATTTCTCGATGATCGGGCGACAACGCGGTCAGGCACTTGCGCAGCGCTCTACTGGTATCCTTCTTCTGCGCCGCCATTTCCGGATCGTCGGAGTGATCCTCGATCGCGTTGACGGCCTCTTCGTCCAGTTCAACGTCCTTTCTGCGCCGCAGCGCGGAAAGGGCCTTGAAACGCGTGATCGCCAGCAGCCAGGTGGATACGGCGGATCGGCCTTCGAACTTGCCGGCTTGGCGCCACACATCGAGAAAAACCTCGCCGATGAGGTCTTCCGCGACCTGCTCGTCCCGAACGAGCCGGAGCCCGAACCGAAACACCCTGACATGATGCCTTCCGTACAGCACCTGCATGGCTAGCCGGTCGCCTTGAGCAATTCGAGCGATCAGATCGTCGTCCGAAGCCGCCTGGGTCGCGCTCAATGGCCGTCTCGCAAGGTTGGTCTGAGGGAAGCGCCTGGTGGTTCGATGAAAACCGGAAAATTGTTCGACCTGTGTGAAGTATTCGATACAGCACCGCACCGCGACAGCTGCGCGGCACGTGCAGCAAAACCGAGAGAAGGTACCATAATACAGAAACTCATGATCCGAGTCGGAACCAAGTGCGTTCCGACCTTATCAAGGGACTGACCGGGAGACAGCCTTTTGCAACAGCCCGTCCGGCCCATTTGTTGTGGAGGCCAATTTTCTGATTTTCCTTTGCGATACAAGGGCCGCACCAACCGAACGATCGAGATTTGGCCGCAAAAGATACCAAACCTAAAGGCTTTTCTCCCTAAGGTTTAACGGAATGTACTCCACCCCGGCAGGACATGGTCAGCGCGGCTTCACTGCTTCAAGGTCAGGACTCTGGCGACGCGGTTGAGCTTGCCGGCGGGTTGCCGCTCGACGTCCTGAAGCGCCGGGCCGCTCATCGGCGGCACACGCTGGCGGTACAGGTGGCGAGCTACGCGATCGGTGCCGCCGTTCTCATGATCTACGCCAGCGCCGGGACCATCACGGTGATGATCCCGTCGGCGTTCTTTCTGTGTGGCGTCACCCTGGTCGGTATTTTCGCCGTCCTGTCGGAAACGCATGTCAACGACCGTTTCGAGGACCACTATCTCACGGTGTATCAGGTCGCCGGCCATGTTGCGGTGCAACTCGGCTTCGTGCTGGTGGCGCCGCAGATCGGCTACGCCTTCATCAATGTACTGTTCCTGATCTTCGGGGTAGCCGCGCTGGGGATGACCTCGCGCCAAGCGACCGTGGCCTGGGGCCTCACGGCGCTGGGCATCGCTCCGATCTTCCTGCTGACCCATATTCCCATCGGCATGCCGGTCGCCACCGCCACCGAACGCCTGGCGGCGGCCCTGTGCTTCATTCTCACCATTGGACAATGCGCATTCGTCGGACTGTACGGCGACTCGCTACGCAAGAAGCTCTACAGGCGGGGCGCCGAACTCAGCGAAGCCTACAAGCGGATTGAGGAACTTGCCGAGCTCGACGAACTCACCGGCTCGTTCAACCGGCGCTGCATCATGCGCATGCTCGAAGACGAGATCGGCCGGGCGCACCGCAGCGGAACCCCGTGCTCGATCGCGCTGATCGACCTCGACTGGTTCAAGCGCATCAACGACGCCTATGGTCATCCGACCGGCGATGAAGTCCTTCGAACCTTCGCCATCACGGTATTCGCCAACATCCGCAGCAGCGATCGGTTCGGCCGCTATGGCGGCGAAGAATTTCTCCTGGTGCTGCCGGACACGCCCGACGCCCAGGCCGCGCCGATGATAGACCGGCTGCGCGCGATCGTCGCCGACCTCGACTGGAGCGCGTTCTCGCTTGGCCTGCGGGTGACGATATCCGCCGGCGTCGCCATGCTGCAACCGGGCGAGACCCCGGATGGGATTCTCGCCCGCGCCGACACCGCGCTCTACACCGCCAAGGCACGGGGACGAAACCGTATTGCCAGCGCCTGATACCCTCAACCCAGTTTCGCGACGGAGAATCCGTCACGGGCCACCAACGCGCGAACGCTCCAGGACAGAGTCATGAGTTCAAGACCCGCCCCTTCGGAAAACCTGCTCGACGAGCTGCAGACGACGCTCGCGCACGGGACCGTGGCCCGCCGGGTCGAGACCCTGCGTCGGGTCACCGATCTCTTCATCAACGGCGCGGTGGACTTCTCCGACGAGCAGGTCGAACTCTTCGACGACGTGTTCCAGTGCCTGATGCGTCACATCGAGACCTCGGCCAGGGCGCTGTTGTCGAACCGCCTGGCTCCAATCAGCAGCGCCCCACCCGTCACCATCCGGACCCTCGCCTTCGACGACGTCATTGAGGTTGCCGGCCCGGTCCTCTCCAGATCGGAACGGCTCGACGACGCAACGCTGATCGAGACTGCCCGCAGCAAGGGCCAGGCACATTTGCTGGCGATTTCGGCGCGTCGGGTGTTGAGCGGCGCCGTGACCGACGTGCTGGTTTTGCGCGGCAATGACGAAGTGGTGCAGAATACGGTCAACAATCCCGGCGCGGAGTTTTCCGAGCATGGGTTCACCCGGCTGGTCGAGCGTGCGGAAAGCGACGACGATCTCGCCACCTGCGTCGGCCTGCGATCGACGATTCCGCGACATCTTTATCTCAAGCTGATCGCCAAGGCCTCGGAGACGGTGCGGGCGCGTCTCGAAGCCGCCAATCCGCTGCAGGCCGGCGACGTGCCGGATGCAGTACGCGCAGCGACGCAACTGGCGCGCGCCGCGCCGAACCGCGAAACGGCCATCGCACATGCGCTGGTCAAATCGCTCCACGACGATGGCCGGCTGGATGAGCAGCAGGTCGAAGCCTTCGCCCTCGCCGGCAAATTCGACGAGGCCAATGCCGCAATCGCCACGCTCGCCAATGTGTCGGTGTCGATCGCCGAAAACATGATGGTGGAAACCCGTGCCGAAGGCGTCATGATCCTGGCCAAGGTGTCGGGGATGTCCTGGACCACGGTGAAGGCGATCATCAACATGCGTGACGATCTTTCGGGGCTCGAGCGCTCCAACCTCACGGCATGCAAGGAAACCTATGAACGGCTGCGACCCTCGACCGCGCAGCAGGTGCTGCGCTTCCACCGCATGCAGCAGGCGGCGCCGGCGGCCTAGCTAGAACCGCAGCATCCGCGACCCCGCCAGCGCGCCAATCGAAGCCACCAGCGCCGTCGCGATGCCGTACCAGGTCGCGACGAACAGCGGCGAATCGTCGGTGCAATGCGAGGCATACAGGGTCGCGCCCAATCCGGCCGACAACATGCCGGCGACCGCCCCGGCGAGCGCCGGCCGCGCCGGGGCGCCATGCCGTAACCCGATCAGCGCGCCCGCGAGCACCGGCAGCGACAGCAGCGGAATGGCCATCACGCAGACCCGCGAATTGTGGCCGACCCATCGCGTCACCATCGGCAACCGCTGCGGCACCGTCATCTCGCCACCGATCGCCGCCAGGAGGATTCCGGCGGGCAGCAGCAGCAACCACACCCAGCCGCCCAGCAAGGCTTCCGGTCGCGACAGATGCAGGCTGACGGCAATCCCGGCAACCGCCAGCGCCAGCGTCACCACGAATTTCAGGTCGAAGAACGGATTGTGCATCGCGGTCATGACGTCGGATCGGAAACCCAGCGTCACGAAGAAAATCGCCATCGATACCGGCAACGCGGCGAGCAGTGCCAGCGCCAGCTGCAACCCGACGGACCGCCCGCGATAGCCACCATCGGTGGCAAGAGTTTGGATCAGACGATCGGTTTCCACGGTCATGGCTCCCGCAATTTGGCGGTGAGCCCGGTCAGCCCGCGATGCAGAGCCACCCGCACCGCGCCCTCGCTCATCCCGAATTTGGCCGCGGTGTCCTTGATCGAGGCGCTCTCGACCGCGATCGATTGCAGCACGTCGCGCTGGCGCGCCGGCAACGACGCCAGCTGGGCTGCGATCTCCCGTACTGGTGCGCCCTCGACGACGGGTTCGCCCGGCAGCGTCTCGGCGAAGTCGTCGATGTTGACAAAGATACGCCGGCCGCGTCGACGCAGGGCGTCGATCAGCTTGTTGCGGCCGATCGCAAACAACCAGGGGGCGAACGGCGCGTTGACGTCCCAGGTATGCCGCTTCAGATGCACCGCCAACAGAATCTCCTGCACGATATCCTCGGATTGATCGACGGGCTGACCGGCCCGCGCCAACCCGCGGCGCGCCGCGGCGCGCAATACCGGCGTCACCCCCTTGAGCAGCCGGTGATACGCTGCATCGTCGCCGGAAATGGCCAGCCGCATCAGGCCTGTCCACTCGTCACGCTCGCGCCCGCGCCCTTCCACCATGCAATTCGGTCGATCTTTCAATTTGTTACACGGGCCGCGGAATATCACGAAGTCGTGATGTGACCGTGAAGGAGGCTCTACGGAGTTTCCTTTAGGGGCAGAATCCTCAGCCGCGGTCGGCATGGATAGGGCTCATAACATCGATCGGGGGTGCTGGCACCGGGATTTGCCCGTTCCGAACTCAGCTGGGCCCGAAGATTCCCTTTTTCTGCCGCCGTGCCGACACCGGCAAGGTCTCAGTACCGGGCGGGAGTTGGTAGAAGGGAGTTGCGTCATGAGTATCGGCGCCAGTGGCCGTGCGACATTGATCATCGCCACCGTATTGTTGGTCGGGCTGGCAGATCCATCCCGTGCAGCTAGCGACGGCGATACCGACGCGGCAAGTCCGGCGGCGGAGGCACCCGCAGGCGCACCCGTGAAATTGAGCGACTATACCAAACACGCCTCGCGTCATGGAAAGCGGCACGCCCATCAAAAGGCGGCACGGAAATCGCCTGCCGACAGGCAGGGCGCCGATGGCAGCGGCGATGGCGACCGTTCGGTGCATCCGGTCGCGATCCCGACCGCAGTCGCCAATGCGAATGCGCAAATCGCCGTGCCCGACACGCCGGCTGACAATGACGCCAGGGCGATGACGATGCGCGCCGGCACGATCGTTCAGAATACGCCGGATGCGCCGGTCGACGCGCAGCCCGCGACCGATGCCGAGATCGTCGCGCCCGATCAGCTCAACGAGATCGATCGCTCGCTGCGCGATAGCGCGCCGCCCATGGGTACGCTGGCCATGGCCTCGGCCGAACCGCCGGCACCGCCACTGGCCGCGGCGACCCGCGCCGAATCCTCCGCCTGGGACCAGACGTCGCTGGTCGGAAAAATCTTCATCGGCTTCGGCGCACTTCTGACACTGGCCTCGGCCGCGCGCATGTTCATGGCGTGACCAGGGAGGTGTCCAGCCTCGACCCGTTGCGGCCGGATCAAGCCCCTTGAAGCCCGGACCGACAGCGGGCAAAGTCGCCCGCGGTCCGGTGCGGGGTTGGTCATGAGCACGTTCGAACACATCATCGTCGAGGGCAAAGGCGCGGTCGGCGTCATCACGCTCAATCGTCCGAAGCTGCTCAATGCACTGTCCTTCGGCGTGTTCAGGGAAATCGCCGCGGCGGTCGACGACCTCGAAGCCGATGACAGGATCGGCTGCATCATCCTCACCGGCAGCGAGAAGGCCTTTGCCGCCGGTGCCGACATCAAGGAAATGCAGCCGAAGGGCTTCATCGACATGTTCTCCAGCGATTTCGCCGCGATCGGCGGCGATCGTGTCGCCAGATGCCGCAAGCCGACCATCGCCGCCGTCAGCGGCTATGCGCTCGGTGGCGGCTGCGAACTGGCGATGATGTGTGACATCATCATCGCCACCGATACCGCGAAATTCGGTCAGCCGGAAATCACGCTCGGCACCATCCCGGGGATTGGCGGCACCCAGCGCCTGACACGGGCGATCGGCAAGTCCAAATCGATGGACCTCTGTCTCACCGGGCGGATGATGGATGCCGCCGAGGCCGAGCGGTCCGGGCTGGTCAGTCGCATCGTGCCGGCGGACCGGCTGATGCCGGAAGCCATGGCGATGGCGGAAAAAATCGCGTCGATGTCCCGTCCTGCTGCGACCATGGCCAAGGAAGCCATCAACCGTGCATTCGAGACGCCGCTGTCGGAAGGGCTCGGGGTCGAGCGCAACCTGTTTCACTCGACCTTCGCGCTGGAAGATCGATCCGAGGGCATGGCGGCCTTCATCGAGAAGCGCAAGCCGGTCAACAAGAACCGCTAGCGTGATCGCAGAACGACCGGGGCCGTTCAGTCCGCAGACGTTTTCGCCAGCGCCGCGCTGACCAGGGCTCGATAGACGCGCTCGGACAACCCCGCTGGCCTGTCGAGCCCGAGCCGCGCCAGGCATTCCTGATCGGCCACATCCAGCCGCCGGGTCGATCCGAGCCATAGCAACCCCGGCAGTCGCTGCGGCCAACGCTGTGCGTCCTGCAGGCATTGCAGCGCCGGAATCAGCCGCTGCTCGACCGCGGTAAAATCGCTGCCAAAGGGAAATAGCGGCAAGAGGCCCGCATCCCGGCCAGGTTTCAGGGCCCGCGCGATCCGTTCCGGGTGATTGTCACGCTGCGCCGCCGGCACCTCGAAATTCCGCGGCAGCTTGCCGGCATCCTTGGCCTGCCGCATCAGCTCGTCCTGAAACCGGGAATCCGCAATGCCCAGCATCGCCGCGATCACATCGGCGTCGGATTTTCCCCTGAGATCGGCGACACCATATTCGGTCACGACGATGTCGCGCAGATGGCGTGGGATGGTCTCGTGGCCATAACTCCAGCGGATGTTGGAGCTGTCGCGCGATCCGGCTGGCCGGGTCGCCTCCAAGGTGAGGATCGAGCGGGCGCCGGTCAGGGCGAACGCCTGTGCGACGAAATTGTATTGGCCGCCCACGCCGCTCACCACCTGGCCATTCTCCAGGCCGTCGGAAACCGCAGCCCCCAACAGCGTCGCCATCATCGCGTTGTTGACAAACCGGGCGTCGACGCGGGCGCGGCGCTTGGCGTCCTCATCGCCATAGAGTTCATTGGTGAACGACACCGGCATCATCCGGATGCGCGCGATCTGCTCCGGCGGCATCTCGCGCAGACGACGGTAGAAGGCGCGCGGTCCGAGGAAAAACGCGCCGTGCAGCACCGCGCCGTCGACCTCGCGCGTGAGAATGCCGGCATCGATCAGGCCGATGAACGCCTCGAACAGCATCTCGCTGACGCCGTAAAGCCCCTGCTCGAACGGACCGGCCAGTGCGGCCGGACCCGGCTCTACCCCCGGCGCGAGCTGCCGCATGATGGCGCGGAACGGCCCATTGTCGCGGTGACGAATGATCAGGCTCTGCGCCAATGCATCGCCGACCTGCCCGATCCCGATCTGCAACGTGCCACCGTCCCGCACCAGACCCGCGGCATGAAGACCGATGGCGTATTTGCGGTCGGAGACTGGCTCCGATGGCGGCGCAAACAACGGAAAATCGGTCGAATGGCTGTCCAAAATCGCACTGAACATTTCGGCCGGCAGGTCGCCGGGGCCGGGCATGAAGGGCAGCTCTGAATTGACCTGGCCGATCAGCCTGAACGACGCCCGGCCCTCGGCGCGGGCGCGCAGAACGTCGAGGGTGGTATCGGTATTGCAGCTCAGACTGTAACGCGCGGCCCCGTCGACCATGCGCTTGGCCACCAGCTGGGTGATGACGTTGAGCCCGCGTGCCAATAGATAGGATGGCGCATGGGTGTAGTTCGCGGAAATGTAATGTTGCTGCGCGAACGGCACGCGCAGCCACCTGCCCGCCAGAAAGAAGAATTCGATGATGCGGATATTGGGCGGCAGCCGGCCCTCGTGCAGCGCGTCCGCATAGGCGAGATCGGGATAGTCGCCGAACAGGCGCTCGACCACCGGCCCGATGAAACGACGTTCCAGCAGGTTCGACGGCTTCGGCTTTTCCAGCGTCAGGGCTGAGAAGAAGGTCAGGTCGATGCTGCGGTCGGCGCTGGCGCGCGCGAATAGCGCATTGGCAATGTGGTTGGCCTTGCCGAGGCCGAGCGGCAGCCCGACCACGAGATTGGTTCCGACATCGCGGATGATGTCCTCCGCAATCATCTCGGGATCGGAGAACAGTTTCGGCATCGAGGATCGGCTCGAAAGCAACGGGAAACCGGCATCCGGAATCGGGCGCCGAACCGCGCCACCTATAGCCGATTTGCGGCCGGATTGGCCTGTGACGAACTGGCAACAGCGGGCGGGCGAATTGCACCGGTTCCTGCGACCGCCGGTTTGCCTGTGGCGGCGTCGGCGCCTAAACAGGTAGACATGCCGCAGGGATAGGCGAGCGGACGGCCGGGTTTGCGGTGGAATCACATGATGGGGTGTGCCGCCAGGGTTGGCCACGAGGCAACGCGCCTGCTCCGGGTGAGCATCTGCCTTGGCGGCGTGGTCTGGCTCGTCGCGACCGCGGCGCAGGCCGAGAGTTTGCCCGAGGCGCTCGCCAAGGCTTACCAGACCAACCCGCAACTCAATGCGGAACGGGCCCGGCAGCGCGGCACCGACGAGAACGTTCCACAGGCTCTTGCCGGTTACCGGCCGCAAATCATCGCCAGCCTCAGTGGCGGGCTGCAGGCGGTCCGTGATCTCCTGCCCGACAACACCGTGCAATCGGCGACCCTGAAGCCATGGATCATCGGCGTGACGGTGACGCAAACCCTGTTCAACGGCTTCAAGACAGCCAACAGCGTCCGCGTGGCGGAACTGCAAGTGCGATCCGGCCGCGAGGCGCTGCGCAATGTCGGCCAGGGCGTGCTGCTGGACGCGGTCACGGCCTATAGCAACGTGCTGGCCAACCAGTCGCTGGTGGAAGCGCAGCGCTCCAATGTGTCGTTCCTGCGCGAAACCCTCACGATCACGCAGCGGCGTCTCAAGGCGGGCGACGTCACTCCGACCGACACCTCGCAGGCCGAGGCGCGTCTCAGCCGCGGCCTGGCCGATCTGAACGCCGCCGAAGTCAATCTCGCCATCAGCCAGGCCACCTACTCCCAGGTGATCGGCAACCCGCCCGGACCATTGAAAGCGGCCGACGCCGTGGATCGCTATCTGCCGCGCAGCCGCGAGGACGCGACCGCGCTCGCCATCAAGGAGAACCCCGCCGTCGTCGCCGCGAGTTTCGACGTCGATGTTGCCTCGACCACCATCCGTGTCGCCGAGAGCAGCCTGATGCCCACCGTCACCCTGCAGGGCAGCGCCAGCCACAGCATGGACAACGACCCGTCACTCAGCACCTTCCGGACCGATCAGGCCTCGATCGTCGGCCAGGTGACTGCGCCGATCTATGACGGCGGCGTCGCCGCCTCGCAGACCCGTCAGGCCAAGGAGGTGACGGCACAAAGTCGGCTGGTGCTCGATCAGGTGCGCGGCCAGGCGCGCACCGCTGCGACGGGCGCGTGGGCCGCCAATGAGGGCGCCAAGATCGCCGTCACGGCCTCGGAAGCCGAGGTTCGCGCGGCCACCGTTGCCCTGCAGGGGGTGCAGAAGGAAGCCCAGGGCGGCCAGCGCACCACGGTCGATGTTCTGAACTCACAGGCCGACCTGATCTCGGCAAAGGCGCGTTTGATCGGCGCCCAGCGCGACCGGGTGATCGCGTCCTATACGCTGCTCAGCGCCATCGGCCGACTTGACGTCAAGACGCTTGCGCTCAACACGCCGGACTACCTGCCGGAGGTGCACTATCATCAGGTGCGCGATGCCTGGGAGGGGCTGCGCACCCGTACACCGTCGGGCCAGTGATGGCCGGCGCATCGCAGCCCGCCACCCCGGTAGCGTTCGACGTTCCCGCCGGGGCCTGCGATTGCCATACCCACGTCCATGGCGAGCCGGAGAAATTTCCATTCGATCCGGGGCGCGTCTACACGCCCGAGCCGGCGTCGCCGCAGGAGATGGCAGCGTTGCACCAGGCGCTGCATGTCGAGCGCGTGGTGATCGTGACCCCCAGCGTCTATGGCGCGGACAATTCCGCAACGTTGTTCGGCATCCGGGCGCGCGGCGCCACTGCACGCGGTATCGCCGTGATCGACGACCGTACGCCCGAGCGCGAGCTCGATGCCATGAGCGAGGCGGGCATCCGCGGCATCCGGCTCAATCTGGCCACCGGCGGGGTCAGCGATATCAGGATCGCGCGCCAGCGCTTCGCCGCCGCGATCGAGCGCATCCGCCGGCGCAACTGGCACGTCCAGATGTTCACTAGCCTTGCCGTGGTTTCCGCCATCAAGGATCTGGTTGCGAGATCGCCCGTCCCCGTCGTGCTCGACCATTTCGGCGGCGCCAGGGCCGCGCTCGGAACGGAGCAGCCGGGGTTTGCCGACCTGCTTGCGCTGGTGCAGGCGGGCCAGGCTTATGTCAAGATTTCCGGCGCCTATCGGGCCTCGACGCTGGCGCCGGACTATCCGGACGTCGTCCCCCTGGCGCAGGCGCTGATCGCGGCCAATGCCGCTCGCATCGTCTGGGGAACGGACTGGCCGCACCCGAATTCGGTTACGCCGCCGGGGCGCTCGCCCACCGAGGTGACCCCGCTCTTGCCGATCGACGACGGCCGTCTGTTCAATCAGCTCGCGGTGTGTGCGCCGGACGCCGCGATCCGCAAACAGATCCTGGTCGACAACCCGGCCGCGCTTTATGGGTTCTGATCGATCCCGTCCGTGGTCTGCGGGACCTACCGCACCCGGCGTGAGAACAGCGAGATCAGCACCGGCAGCGTCACCAGGATGACCAGCGGCGCCAGCATCATGCCGGTCACCACCACGACCGCGAGCGGCTTCTGAACCTGCGATCCGATGCCGGTCGACAGCGCCGCCGGCAGCAGCCCGACGCCGGCGACCACGCAGGTCATCAGCACCGGGCGAAGCTGCAATTCGCCCGTCCGGACCGCGGCGCTGATGCGGTCGAGCCCCTCGTCGATCAGCTGGTTGAACTGCGACAGGATGATGATGCCGTCCATCACGGCGATGCCGAACAACGCGATGAACCCGATGGCAGCCGACACGCTGAAAGGAATGCCGGTGACCAGCAGCCCCAGCACGCCGCCAAAGATCGCCATCGGAATCACGCTCATGGCAAGCAGCGTCTCGACCATCGAGCCGAAATTGAACCATAGCAGCGTCGCGATCAATGCCAGGCTGATCGGCACCACGATCGACAGCCGCCGGATGGCGTCCTGCAGATTGCCGAACTCGCCGACCCACTCGATGCGCGAGCCCGGCGGCAGCTGGACCTCCGCCGCGATCTTCTCCTGCGCTTCCCGGATGGCGCTGCCGAGGTCGCGCGCTCGCACCGAGAACTTGATCGGCAGATAGCGTTCCTGCTGCTCGCGATAGATATAGGCCGCGCCCGAGATCAGCTTGATCGAGGCGACCTCGTTCAACGGGACCTGGGTGATGGTGCCGTTCGGCCCGGGCGCCCCGATCCGCAGGTTCTGGATCGCCTCGGCGCTCCTGCGATATTCCGGCGCCAGCCGGACGATGATGGGAAAATGCCGATCGCTGCCGGGCTCGTAGAGGTCACCCGCCGTGTCGCCGCCGATCGCGACCTTGATGGTGGCGTTGATGTCGCCAGGCGACAGCCCGTACCGGGCGGCCTTGGCGCGGTCGATGTCGATCTGGATGGTGGGCTGGCCGAGCGAGGTGAACACGGCGAGGTCGGTGATCCCCTGCACGGTCGCGAGCACCGACTTGATGTGGTTCGCGGTCGTGGTCAAAGTCTGCAGATCGTTGCCGTAGAGCTTGATCGAGTTCTCCCCCTTCACGCCCGACACCGCTTCCGAGACATTGTCCTGCAGATATTGCGAGAAGTTGAATTCGACGCCGGGAAATCTGGCCTGCAACTTCGCCAGCAACTGCGTGGTCAGCACCTCCTTGTCACGGGTCCCGGGCCATTCGCTGACAGGTTTGAGAGGTGCAAAGAACTCCGCGTTGAAGAACCCGGCGGCGTCGGTACCGTCGTCGGGCCGGCCGTGCTGCGACACCACCGCTTCGACCTCGGGGAAGCCGCGGATCATCTTGCGCATCTCGTTGACATAGGCGTTGCCGGTCTCCAGCGAGATGGTCGGCGGCAACGTCGCGCGGATCCAGAGATTGCCTTCCTCGAGCTTGGGGAGGAATTCGAGGCCGAGCAGCCGGCTGAGCAGAAGGGTCATGATGACGAGTCCGATCGCACCCGCCATCACCAGCCGTCGGCTGCCCACCGCCCAGGTCAGCACCGGAACGTACAGCCGGTGCAGGATCGCCATGATCCTGGTCTCGCTTTCGTGGACATGCGAAGGCAGGATGATCGCGCTCAATGCCGGTGTGATGGTGAAAGTCGCGAGCAGCCCGCCCGCGAGCGCATAGGCATAGGTCCGCGCCATCGGTCCGAAGATCTTGCCTTCGACGCCGCTCAAGGTGAACAGCGGCAGGAACGCCGCGATGATGATGGCGGCGGCGAAGAAGATCGAGCGTGAGACGTCGGCGGCGGCGCTGAGGATGGCGTGGCTCTTGATCGCCATCGTGGTATCGGTCGAGATGTGGCTCCGCTCGGCGTCCGAGAGCGCGGTGGTCTGGGTCAGCCGGCGGAAGATCGCCTCGACCATGATCACGGTGGCGTCGACGATCAACCCGAAATCGATCGCCCCGACCGACAGCAGGTTGGCGGATTCGCCGCGCAGCACCAGGATGATGACGGCGAAGAACAGTGCGAACGGGATCGTGGCGCCGACGATCAGGGCGCTTCTGAGATTGCCGAGGAAAATCCACTGTAGCAGCACGATCAGGAGGATGCCGACCACCATGTTGTGCAGCACGGTCGCGGTGGTGAGATCGATCAGGTCCTTGCGGTCGTAGATGCGTTCGATCCGGACGCCCGGCGGCAGGATGCTGGAATTGTTGATCGAGGCTACCAGGGCCTCGACACGCGAGATCGTCGGCGAGCTCTGCTCGCCGCGCCGCATCAGCACGATGCCCTGCACGATGTCGTCGTCCCGATCGAGGCCGGCGATGCCGAGGCGCGGCTTCTCGCCGACGGTCACGGCGGCGACGTCCCTGACCAGCACCGGATTGCCGCCGCTCTGCGACACCATGGTGTTGGCGAGGTCGTCGATCGAGCGGATCAATCCGACGCCGCGCACCACGGCGGACTGGGTGCCGATGTTGACGGTATTGCCGCCAACATTGATGTTGGAATTGCTCACCGCCTGCAGCAGCTGCGGCAGCGTCAGCCCGTAGGCCACCAGCTTGTTGAAGTCGACCTGCAATTCGTAGGTCTTGGTCTTGCCGCCCCAACCGGTGACGTCGATCACTCCGGGGACGGCGCGAAAACGACGTTGCAGCACCCAGTCCTGCAGCGTCTTCAGGTCGAGCACGCTGTAGTTCGGCGGACCGGCCAGCCGGTAGCGGTAGATCTCGCCGATGGCGCTGAGCGGCGAGATCGCCGGCTGCACATTGCCGGGCAGCGGCGCGAGCTGCGACAACCGGTTCAGCACCTGCTGCAGCGCCTCGTCATAGGTGTAGTCGAACGAAAACTGCAGCTTGACGTCGGACAGTCCGTATAACGAGATGGTGCGGATGGTGCGAAGGTTCTTGATGCCCGCGACCTGGGTCTCGATCGGAATGGTAATGTAGCGCTCGATTTCCTCGGACGACAGTCCCGGACTCTGGGTCACGACGTCGACCATCGGTGGCGTCGGATCCGGATAGGCCTCGATGTTGAGCTGCTTGAACGCGATCAGGCCGCCGATCAGCACGACGGTCAACAGGCCAACCATCAGATAGCGCCGGTTGACGGCAATGGCGACGAGACGATCCATTCAGATCGGACTTTCAATGCGCTGAAGGGAGGAGGACGGACGTCCCCGATGCCGCGGCGGATTTGCATCGCGCCGTCATCGCGCTAGGTGCCCGACGCCGCGCGGTCGATGAAAAGGCTGCCCTTTGTGACGATCTGCTCGCCAGGTTTCAAATTGCCATCGACCTCCACGAGATCGCCGTTGGTGAGCCCGGTCGTGATCTGGCGCAGCTCGATCGACTTGTCCTCGTGCGCGACCCAGACCCGGACCCGGTCGCCCTCATAGATCAGCGCCTGCTTGGGGACACCGACCGCCAGATGGTCCCCGCCCGAGTAGATCGTCACATTGGCAAACATTTCCGGCTTCAGAAGCCCGTCCTTGTTGTCCACGGTGGCGCGGACCAGCAGCCGGCGGGTCACCGGATCAATCGATGCGGCGACATAGTCGATGCGCGCCACCCGCGGATGGTCCGGCCGCGCCAACACGGTGAAGGACAGCTCCTGCCCGACCGAGACGATCGACGCGTCGGTCTCGCGAACGAAGGCTGTCAGCCAGACCGTCGAGAGATCGCCGATCACGAACACCGGATCGCTGGCGCCGGAGTTGATGTATTGCCCGGGGCCGATCTTGCGCTGCACCACCGTGCCGGCGATCGGCGAGAAGATGGTGGTGCTGGGATCGATGCGTCCCTTCTGCTGGAACGTCGCAATGTCCTGTTCGGTCAGGCCGAGAATTTTGAGCTTGTTGCGGGCGGCTTCCAGCGCGGTTTGCGACGAGCGCAGATCGTTCTGGGTCTGGGTCAGGGTGGCTTCGGCCTGCTGATAGTCCTTGAGCGGGATCGCCTTGCCCTCGAACAGATCCTTGGCGCGGTTGTCCTGCAGCTGCGCGAGGTCGAGCGCTGATCTCGCCTTGTTCAGGCCGGTCATGGCCGAGATGAAATCGTTCTGCGCCTGCACGGTGTCGGCCGCCTCGATCACGAACAAGGGCTGGTGCTGACCGACATTGTCGCCGGGCTTGGCCAGCAGCTTCACGACCCGGCCGGCATATGGCGAAAACACCGGCGTCGAGCGGTCCTCGTCAACGGCGATCTTGCCTTCGGTGGCATGCTCGGCGCGGAAGGTTCGCTCGGTCACGGGCTCGACGGTCAGGCTGGCCCATTCCGCAGGAGTCGGGACGTAGCGTTGCAATCCCTTGCGGGATTGGCTCGACACGTCGAAATCCTCGGGCGGTGCCCGGCCGATATGCTCAAAGCCGTAAAGCGCGGCCCCCGCCAGCCCCAGCAGAATGGCGCCGACGGCCAGATGTTTCCCGCTAAGCATCTGCACTTGCTTGTTAATCTTGATCGGCATGAGCCCGGCAGGTTCGTCGGTGATTCTGGCTGCGACCGCGGATCGCCACGCTAATAGTGCCCATTTGACGTTTCAAACAAACGAAAAACGCGGGCAGCGGCGCATTTCACTTCAAAATTCCGCAAGCTCGGCGCGCCAATGCCCGGGCCTCAGCGCGGCGGCCAATGCGGCGGGTGGCTGCCGAGCGGCATGGCCGGCCGCGCCCAGTGCGCCGGCGTCCTGGACAGGATGGCGGCATGGCTGACGGCGCAAAGCGGGCCGAAGCCAGAAGGCATATCCTCGACAAATCGCCGGACCGTGTCGGCCGGCAGATCCGCGGTCGCAAGCCCATTGCCGATGCGGCCGAATTCCACAGCCACCGCCCGGTCTGGGCAAGCGAGACCCGGACATGCCAGCTGCCGCCTTCCTGCGACTGGCGCTCGCGCGCCATCATCGCCGCGAACGCCATCAGCTGGCCGGTGGCATGGTCGAGCATCTGTGCCGGCAATTCCTTCGGCCCGTCGATGCCGGCGGCCAGCCCTTCAGCGTGGTTGAAACCGGTCGCGGTCTGCACCAGCGAATCGAAGCCGCGGCGCTGCGCCCACGGCCCGACATGGCCATAGGCGGACAGCGACACATAGACGATGCCGGGGCTGATCCGGGCGGCCTGTTCGGCGGAAAAGCCGCGCGCGGCGAGCGCACCCGGGCGATAGCCCTGGGAAAAGATATCGGCTTGCGCCAGCAGGTCGCGCAACACGGCCCGGCCCTGCTCGCTGCCGAGCTCGACGAAGCTCGTCAGCTTGCCGCGCCCGGTATCGATGGTGAGCCATGGAATGTCCGGCCGATCCGGGCCGGAGATCAGCATGACATCGGCGCCGTGCGCGGCAAGCGTGCGGCCGGCGACGGGACCGGCGATCACCCGCGACAGATCCAGCACGCGCAATCCCGCCAGCGGCCGCTCGCCGGCAGGCCAGGGCTTCGGCGCCGCCTCGCCGATCTTCTCGATGCAAAACACCGGCAGTTCGGCGAGCGCCTTGGCGTGCGGCAAGGCCGACCATTCCTGGTGCGTGCGCATCATCGCGACCACCGCGCCGCGGGCATAGGCCGCGGTCTCGAACGCCTCGGCGTGGTGCTGCAGCAAGGCAGCCTGCACCGCTGCGCGCTCCGGCTCGCAGCCGAGCACCCGGCAGACCGCATCGCGGTGGTGACGGAAATTGGTGTGCAGCCGTACAAAGCGGCGGTCGCCGGTCTGGTAGACGCCGGCGATCGCATCCCAGGCCGGACCCGGCGGCTTGCCGTCGACCCGCAAGTAGCGCTCGCTGCGGCATTCGACCATGGCATGGGCCATGTCGACCGTGACCTGCTGCAACTGTCCGCTGCGCGATCGCCAGATCCGCGCGGCGGCAAGGCCAGCGGCGGCGACGCTGGCTTGCGCCGCGGCAGCGACGCGAAACGTCGAAGGCAGCATCGGTTCGTCGCCGGTCAGGATGACGTCTTCGAGTGCCGCCGGATCGCCTCCCGCGACATTCCAGAGGTCGTTCAGAATCGCTCTGGGGCTTGACATGATCCCTCGCTATTACCCGAGATGGCTTGTCGGCCGCGTGGTCTATGGGGAAGCCGGGCCCGTTTCGCTTCGAAACCCCGTATCGTTCAAAGCTCTGCCTCAGCATGGAAGGAGTTGCAATGGCTGCCATCGATCCATTGACCGCCGCGGGCGTCATGCTGGCGACCGCCGCCACCGATGCGGTCTATGTCATGTTCACCTCGGCGGTGGTGGCGCGCAGGCGGGTGCCGGCAGCCACCTGGAGCAGCGTGTGGTATCTGCTCTCCTCCTATGCCGTGATCAGCTATACCGAGAACTGGGTCTATGTCGGGTTTGCCGCCGTCGGTTCATGGCTTGGCGCCTTTGCGACCATCACCTTCCTGCACCGGCCGCCCGGCGGACCGCCGGTCGGGGCGGCGCCGGAATAGAGTGGCATCGTGCACCCGCGCATCGGCCACATCGGTATCCGGTTTAGCTAGTGAAAGTCGCGTGAACGCGGCAGAATACGCACATCGCGGGGATGGCGGATTTTCTGCGCGGGATTGTCAGGATGTTCGCGGCGGTCGTCGTTGAGCGGCTCGATCAGCGCGAGCCCCGCCGGCACGACATGTTGGCGGGCCAGGGCATCTTCTGCCAGGCCGATCAGGTCATGCGAGCGGTCGGACAAGCGCTGGGCCACCAGGTGCGTCACCTGTTCCGGGCTACTCTGGATATAGCCCTCGACCAGGACGAGGCGCGCGCCCATGACCTCCTTGCGGAAACGCTCCATCACTTTCGGCCACACCACGATATTGGCGATGCCGGTTTCGTCCTCGAGGGTCATGAAGACCACGCCCTTGGCGCTACCCGGACGCTGTCGCACCAGCACCACCCCGGCACAACGGACCCGGCGTCCGTCGCGGTCGTGATTGACATCCCGGCAGGCCAGGACCCGTTCGCTTGCGAACATCGGCCGCAGGAATTGCATCGGATGGCCCTTCAGCGACAGCCGGATGGTCTGATAATCGGCCACCACCTGTTCCGGCAGCAGCATCAGCGGCAGCGGTCCGGCATGCTCGTCCGGCTGCTCGCGCGCCGACGCCGCCTCGAACAACGGCAGCGGCACGTCATCCGGCAAGCGGCGCACCGTCCACAATGCGGCACGACGGTCGAGCCCGATGGAGCGGAACGCATCGGCATCCGCCAGCAAAATCAAGGCGCGCTTGGGCAGGCCGGTATCGCGGGCGAAATCTTCCAGCGAGGTGAAGCGCCGGCGGGCACGCGCCGCGACAATGCGCTCGGCCCAATCGCCCGTACCGTCATCTCGGACCGCGCCATCCCGCTTCAGCCGCGCCTCGTCCGGATCGGTCCACCGGAAACCGTCGATCTGGCGGAAGCCCAGCCGGACGGCACAGTACTCTCCGCCCCCCTCCTCCAGCGTGTTCTGTGCGCAGCTATGCGACACGTCGATGGGACGCACCTCGACGCGGTTCTTGCGGGCATCGCCGACGATCTGGGCCGGGGCGTAAAAGCCCATCGGTTGCGAGTTCAGCAGCCCACAGCAGAATGCGTCGGGGTGATAATGCTTGAGCCATGAGGAGACATAGACCAGCTGCGCAAAGCTCGCGGCATGGCTTTCCGGAAAGCCATAGCTGCCGAATCCCTTGATCTGCTCAAAGCAGTTGCCGGCAAACTCAGGATCATAGCCCCGCCTGACCATGTTGCCGATCATCTTGTCCTCGAACCTGCCGATGGTGCCGACATGGCGGAATGTCGCCATCGCCCGCCGCAGGCCGTTGGCCTCCTCGGGCGTGAAATGCGCCGCCTCGATGGCGATCCGCATCGCCTGCTCCTGGAACAGCGGCACGCCCAGCGTCTTGTGCAAAACCCTGTACAGCTCGTCCTTGTCGCCGTGCTCCGGCGATGGCGAGGGGTAGCTCTCCTCTTCCTTGCCGTTCCGTCGCCGCAGATAGGGATGCACCATGTCGCCCTGGATCGGGCCGGGCCGCACAATGGCGACCTCGATGACGAGATCGTAGAAGGTGCGCGGCCTCAGGCGCGGCAGCATGTTCATCTGGGCCCGGCTCTCGACCTGGAACACGCCGAGCGATTCGCCCCGGCACAGCATGTCGTAGACCGGCTTCTCTTCCGGCGGGATGGTCGCCAATTCGTACCGCTTGCCCTTGTGATCGGCGATCAGGTCGAAGCATTTGCGAATGCAGGTCAGCATGCCCAGCGCCAGCACGTCGACCTTCATCATGCTCAGGGCATCGACGTCGTCCTTGTCCCATTCGATGAAGGTGCGGTCCTCCATCGCGGCATTGCCGATCGGTACATAGCTGTCGAGCCGATCCTGCGTCAGGACATAGCCGCCGACATGCTGGGACAGATGCCGCGGAAATTCGATCAGCTCGGTCGCCAGCTCGATTGCAAGGCCGACCATCGAGTTGGCGGGATCGAGCCCGGCCTGCTTCACCTGCATCTCGTTGAGCCCCTTGCCCCAGCTTCCCCACACCGTGTCGGCGAGCGCCGCGGTGACATCCTCGGTCAGCCCCAGCGCCTTGCCGACGTCGCGGATCGCGCTGCGCGGCCGGTAGTGAATCACGGTCGCTATGATGGCGGCGCGGTGACGGCCATAACGGCGATAGACATATTGCATCACCTCCTCGCGCCGCGAATGCTCGAAATCGACATCGATGTCGGGGGGCTCGAGCCGCTCCTTGGAAATGAAGCGCTCGAACAATAGATCGACCTTGGTGGGATCGACCGAGGTCACGCCGAGCACGTAGCACACCGCCGAGTTCGCCGCCGAGCCGCGGCCCTGACAGAGAATGCCCTGGCTGCGCGCATACCGCACGATGTCATGCACGGTCAGGAAATAATGCGCGTATTTGAGTTCGGCGATGAGATCGAGCTCCTTGCGCAAGGTGGCGCGGAGCAAATCATCGGCATCATCGGGAAAATATCTCTTCACCCCCGTCCAGGTCAGGTCCTCCAAATGCTGCTGCGCGGTCTTGCCTGGCGGCACCGGCTCGTCCGGATATTGATATCGGAGCTGGTCGAGCGAAAAATCGATGCGGCCGGCAAACCGCATGGTTTCCGCGATCGCCTGCGGCAGGTCGCGGAACAGCCGCGCCATTTCATCGGGCGGCTTGAGATAGCGCTCGGCATTGGCTTCAAGGCGCCGACCGATGGCCTCGATGGTGGTTTTTTCGCGAATGCAGGTCAGGACATCCTGCAGAGGTCGCCGCGCCGGATGGTGATACAGCACCTCGTTGGTGGCGAGCAGCGGCACGCCGGCCGTGGCGGCGAGCCGGTTCAACCGGGACAGCCGGCGTCGGTCGTCGCCGCGATACAACAGGCTCGCCGCAAGCCACACCCCATCGGCGCGGCACCGTCGCAGCCGCGCCAGCACCTGGCGTGCCTGCGCGGTTTCGAAGCGATGCGGCAGCGCCAGGATGAGAAGCTGTCCTTCGGCGAAATCCAGCAGGTCATCGAGATCGAGACGGCATTCCCCCTTCTCGGTATCGGCACCCCGCTTGCCGCGGGTAAGCAGCTGGCAAAGCCGGCCGTAAGCGGCGCGGTCGCGCGGATAGGCCAGGATATCCGGCGTCCCATCCAGAAAGACGAGCCGTGACCCGATCAGAAGTTTTGGCTTGTGCTCGACCTCGGGATTGTCGAGTTCCTTGTAGGCTCGCACCACGCCGGCTAGCGTGTTACGGTCGGCAATGCCGACCGCGGCAAGGCGCAAGGCACTTGCCTGATGCACATAGGCCCGCGGGTCCGAGCCGCCGCGCAGGAAAGAGAAGTTGGTGGTGATGCCGATCTCGGCATAGCCGGGAACGCTCATGCGAACAGCCCATGCACGAACCAGTTGGCGGCTGCAGGTTTGCCGTCCTGGTTAACGAGCTCGCTGCCGTAAAGTCCGTCGCGGTAGATCCAGAAGCGCAGTCCCGTCTCATCCTCGACGCGGAAATAGTCGCGCGTCATCACCTCGCCATCCTGCTTCCACCATTCCATGGCGATCCGTTCAGGTCCTTCGACGCGGACCACTGCATGGGTGACGCGCCGCCAGGTGAAGTGATGCGGCGGTCCGTCCGGGACCGTTGCAAACGGCACCCGGATCGGCTCCGGTCTTTCGAACAACCGCAGCGGACGCAACGGCGGCTCGCCGGTCGTGCGGGCCGGCCAGTTCGCCCGGGTCGCAGCCGCGAGATTATGCTGCGCCGGCGCCGCCAGTGCGGCGCGTTCCGGAATATGGCTGTCCAGCGGCAGATGCACGATCACGCGCCGGCCGCCGATCCGCGCCGCGATGCGGTCGATCAGATCGACCAATTCGTCCCTGTCGTGCACATTGGCATCGAGATCGTGCTGCTGCGGCACGACGATTTCAGTGCGGCTGGCGGACAGTCGAACGAGATCGAAGCCGAAACCCGGATCGAGCGGATCGTTCAGGGCCTCGAGCCGTTCGCGGAACAGCCGGTCGATCACCTCGCCTCGGGTCGCGGGTTGTCCGGTATCCACCACGATCGCGCGCAGGGTGCCGTCGGTGCGGAAGAAGCTCGCTTCCAGCCGTCGGGCGCCCTTGCCCTGCTTGTCCATCGCCGCGACCAGCATCTGCGCCAGCCGGGACAAGGTGGCCGCGATCACGCTCTCGGTAGCCACCGGCTCGGCAAACCGTTTCTCCACGATGTAATCCGGCAGCGGCTTGCGCGGGCTGATCGGCGCATCGTCCGCGCCCAGCGCCTGCGCCAGCAGGGTCGTGAAAGCGGCGCCGAATCTTGCCGCGATCTCGTGGCGGCCCCGGGCGGCCACGTCGCCGATGGTGTTGAGCCCGGCCCGGCGCAGGCCGCGGGTGATGGACGGATCGGCGCCGAGCGCACCTACCGGCAGCGTCTGGACCGCCTCGGCTTCATCGCCAGTGCCGACGATGCGGCCATGGAGGTGGTTTCGCAGGGTTCGTGCACAGACGGAGGTGGTGGCGATGGCGGCGCTGACGGCAAAACCCTGCCGATCCAGCGTGCCGCACAGCATCTGCATCAGTGCGGCTTCGCCGCCGAACAGATGGGCGCAGCCGGTAATGTCGAGAAACAGGCCATGCGGAAGATCGAGCGCCACCAGCGGCGTGAAGCGGTCGCACCAGTCGGCAATGTCGTTCAACAACCTGACGTCGGCGGCTTGATCGGCATCGAATACCCTTATTTGCGGACAGACTGCCCGGGCATTGGCGAGCGGCAGGCCGATTTCGAGGCCGAGACGCGCCGCGGCATCATCCAGCGCGGAAATCTGCAGGGTATTGTTTTGCCTCGTCACGACAATGCCGGGGGCATCGGCGGCGGATGTCTTTTCAGCTGGCGCGGCGCTCTCGCGGGCGAGCTGGCGCTGGATGCGGTCGATGGGCAGGCGCGGCAGCCACAGGCTGAGGATACGGCGCGGGTTCGCTGAAAAGGCACTCATCACATTTCCATTCCATGATCCATTGCCCAACCAGGCCATGACGATTGCGAATAAGCTGGGCGTCGAACGCCGGCATTCCCCACCCATCCCAGGATGCCGCGGGCGGCGAATGCGCTGCCCGCACGATCCATCGGGTCTCCGCCGTCGAAGGCAGCGGGACCGCCGCCACCCGCAGCACCAGACAGGTGACGCCGGAAGCCTGGGCGGCCAGCGTCAGCTTGCGGCTGGCGACGAGATCGAGCTGACGCGCCGCGCCCCATACTTCCAGCACCACAACACCCACCGCGTCGCAGGCGAGCGCATCCGCCGCCGTCCGCAACGCGTCGTCGACATCGGCCGCGCGCACGCTGACCAGCAGACGCGGATCAAGCCCGAGTTCGGCCAACCCGCAGCTCGACAGCGCCCCCGATTCAATTTCGGTGAAATCCTGCCGGACCCAGAGCAGCGGCCGGCGTGGCGCCACCCGCGCGCTCAGCCCCGCGATGAAGCCGGTGGCGGTGCCGGCGTGCCGGCCCTCGGCAAACACTTCATGCAGGGCCGCCCTGGCAAGGCCGCCTTGCAGCGTCGCATCCGCGCCCGAATGGCCGAGTGCCGCTTTGTGGAGCACGGAAACCGCATCGGCCGCTTCGATGTGTTCGATGCAGTCGCGCAGAGTCGCAAGCGTGTTCTGGCGTGCGCCGGTCATGCGCCGCTTCCCTTGAAATCGTGGGCCACCCCAGTCTGGAAAAGTGAACCAGAAGCTGGCCCATTTGTTCATGATATGTTCTAATATAAAGCTAATGCCGGCCACAGAGTCAATCGGCCTCGCCGGCTAAGTTTTTCTCCAATGGAATCAAAAGGATTCAACAATGGATGTGCAACGTAAGCTGGAGATCCTGGCAGATGCCGCCAAATACGACGCCTCCTGCGCCTCCAGCGGGACGGAAAAGCGGGATTCCCGTGACGGCAAGGGCCTCGGCTCGACCGCCCCCGGCATGGGGATCTGTCATTCCTATGCGCCGGACGGACGATGCATCTCGCTCCTGAAGGTCCTTCTGACCAATGCCTGCCATTACGATTGCCTCTACTGCGTCAACCGGGCGTCCAGCAACGTGCCGCGGGCACGCTTCACGATCGACGAAGTGGTGAAGCTGACGCTCGACTTCTACCGCCGCAACTACATCGAAGGTTTGTTTCTCTCCTCCGGCATCATCCGCAACTCCGACTACACCATGGAGCAGGTCGTCGCCGTCGCGCGGAAATTGCGCGAACAGCATTTCCGCGGCTACATCCATCTCAAGACCATTCCGGAAGCGGACGAAGCGCTGATCGCGGAAGCCGGCAGATACGCCGATCGTCTCAGCATCAATATCGAGACGCCGCTGGAAGCCAGCCTTGCAAGGCTCGCGCCGCAGAAAGACGGCCGCGCCATCCGCCGCACCATGGGCCGGCTGCGGTTGAAACTCGACGAAGTGCAGGAAGCCGGCAAGGTCGCGGGCCGGAGCAAGCCGCCACGTTTCGCGCCGGCCGGCCAGAGCACGCAGATGATCGTCGGCGCCGACGACGCCAATGACCGGACCATCCTCGATACCAGCGCCAATCTCTACGGCTCCTACAAGCTCAAGCGTATCTATTATTCCGCATTCAGCCCGATCCCGGACAGCAGCCGCGCGCTGCCGCTGCAGCCGCCGCCCTTGGTGCGCGAACATCGGCTCTATCAGGCCGACTGGCTGATGCGGTTCTATGGGTTCGCCGCCGGCGAAATCGTCGACCGTGCAGCCGGCATGCTGCCGCTCGACATCGATCCCAAGCTCGCCTGGGCGCTGCGCCACCGCGATCGCTTTCCGCTGAATATCGCAAGCGCCAGCCGGGAAGATCTGTTGCGTGTGCCGGGTTTCGGCATCAAGGCGGTCGACCGCATTATCGCCACCCGCCGCGTGACTTCGATCCGGCTGGCCGATCTCGCGCGGCTGAACATCCCCCGGAACAAGGCGTTGCCCTTCATCATTCTTTCCGATCATCGGCCGTCCTCGAAGCTGCTGGAGGACACAGGCCTGATGGCGCGGTTCGGACGCAAGCCGACGCAATTGGGCTTCGGATTCTGACCGGTTTCGGTCGAAAACGGTCAGAAGGAAAAGCAAATGCAACTGATTACCCTCGACAGCGAAACCGATTTCGAGGGCTGGCGGAAGGCGGCGCGGGCCCTGGCGCTGAACCATGTGGAACCGGCGGACGTGACATGGTCGGTGCGAGGCAGCGACCCCGATCTGTTCGAGCCTGCCGGCGAAACCCTGCCGCCCGAAACTTTGCCGGGAAGCTTCAACGTCCCCGCCAAATTCGTCGAACTGGCGCGGTCGGCGATCCTGCACCGCGACCCCGAACGGTTTGCCATCCTGTACCGCCTGTTGTGGCGTTTGCTGCGCTACCGCGACCTCCTGGAAGTGGCGACCGATCCCGACGTCGCAAAACTGTCGACGATGGCGCGGGTGGTCCGCCGCGACCAGCACAAGATGCACGCCTTCGTTCGTTTTCGCGAGATCGGGCGCGAACAGACCTCGCATTTCGTTGCCTGGTTCGAACCCGAGCATCACATCGTCGAAGCCACCGCACCGTTCTTCGCCAGCCGCTTCGCCGACATGCCCTGGTCGATCCTGACGCCGGACTCCTGCGCGCATTGGGACGGACACGCCATTGCCATCACGCCGGGCGTCAGCCGGACCGAGGCGCCCTCGCAAGACCGGCTGGAGGAGACCTGGCGAAGCTATTACGCGAGCATCTTCAATCCGGCCCGGCTGAAGGTGAAGGCGATGCAAAACGAGATGCCGAAGAAATACTGGAGGAACCTGCCGGAGGCCTCGATCATTAAGCCCCTGATCGAAGGCGCGGAACGAGCAGCCGGCGCGATGATCGCGAATGCCCCGAGCGAACCGCACAAGCCGCAGAAAATGCCGGAGCCACCGATGAAGTCCCGATCCGTCGCAGCCGGCAGCCTCGCAGCGTTGCGTGAACAGGCCGCCGATTGCCACGCCTGTCCTCTGTGGAAGGACGCGACCCAGACTGTGTTCGGCGAAGGTCCGCAGCGAGCCCGGATCATGCTGGTCGGCGAACAACCCGGCGACAAGGAAGACCTCGCCGGCAAACCATTCGTCGGACCCGCCGGACAGATGCTCGACCGCGCGCTGCAAGAAGCCGGCATCGATCGCGCCGAGGTCTACGTCACCAATGCCGTGAAGCATTTCAAGTTCGTGCCGCGCGGCAAGATCCGCCTGCATCAGAAACCGAACACGGCCGAGATCACGGCATGCAGGTCATGGTACGAGCGCGAGCTCGCGACCATCAGGCCCGAGCTGGTGGTGGCGATGGGTGCCACGGCAGCGCAAAGCGTATTTGGCAAGATCACCCCGATCAACCGTAACCGCGGCCGCCTGATAGATCTTGCCGCGGACACCAAGGCGCTGGTGACGGTGCATCCATCCTATCTGTTGCGGCTGCCCGATGCCGAGGCCAAGGCGCGGGAGTATCAACGATTCGTCGACGATCTCGGGATTGCGGCCCTGCTGCTGAAAAAGTCGGCCCACGCGGCCTGACCCGCACCCTGCGGCGACCATGGCGATGGCCGGGACGGGATCCCGGCCATCATTGCCGCAACGCTCAGGCCGCAGCCGCCAAATTCACCGCCGCCTCGGCGAGCGAGGTCAGGGCTTCGTCGGTCTTCTTTTCTTCCTGCAGCGTCTCGTTTAACAGACGCACCGCGTCCTTCATGCCGAGCTGCTGAGCCCACTGCTTGAGCGTGCCATAGCGGGAGATTTCGTAGTGCTCGACGGCCTGGGCCGCAGCGAGCATCCCGGCATCGAGCGCATCGCAGCCCTTGTACTCCTCCATGATCTCCTTGCCCTCGTCGAGTATGCCCTGGATCGCATCGCAGGTCTTGCCGCGGGCCGGCTTGTCGATGAGTTCGAAGATCCGTTCGAGGCGTTCGACCTGGCCTTCGGTCTCGCCATGGTGCTTCTCGAACGCGGCGCGGAGTTTGTCGGAGCTGGCGGCCTTCGCCATCTTGGGCAGCGCCTTCAGGATCTGCTTTTCGGCGTAGTAGATGTCCTTCAGCGTGTCGAGAAAGAGGTCGTTGAGGTTCTTGTCCTTGGCGGTCATCGCTCACTCCCTGGTAAGATCGTCGGATCTGGGGTTGTCCCGCGGCTCAACGTCATCTCACGGGCAATGTTCCAGTCTTTTCAAATGGAAGTCGCCAAAGTCCGTTGCCGAAAGGGTCGGCCGGACCGTTGCCGGAATTCATGCGGCTGTCACAGGCCTCAAGCACAATCCGGCGATTGATTTTGGAGACATCGGCCATGAGCGACGTTGCGTTACCCGGCTCGATCGAGCCTGCGATCCACAGGGGCCCCAACCTCGACGCCGGCATCAATCCGCTGACCGGCATCATCTACATGGGAGTGGTCGCCGCGGCGCTGCTGTTCGTCGCCTACAGCATCTATGTCGACGTCAACGCGACAGGCGTCCGCATCAATTCCTATCTGCCCTACCTGCTGCTATTCGTCGCGCTGCTGATCGCCCTCGGCTTCGAATTCGTCAACGGCTTCCACGACACCGCGAACGCCGTCGCCACGGTGATCTACACCCGGTCGCTGCCGGCCAATGTCGCCGTGATCTGGTCGGGCATGTTCAACCTGTTCGGCGTGCTGCTGTCCTCGGGCGCGGTGGCTTTTGGCATCGTCTCGCTGTTGCCGGTCGAGCTGATCCTTCAGGTCGGCAGCAGCGCCGGCTTCGCCATGGTGTTCGCGCTGCTGATCGCGGCGATCATCTGGAACGTGGGAACCTGGTATTTCGGCCTGCCGGCATCGAGCTCGCACACCCTGATCGGATCGATCATGGGAGTCGGCATCACCAATGCCCTGCTGCGGGGCCGTTCCGGCACCTCGGGGGTGGACTGGTCGCAGGCGGCCGGTATCGCCAAGGCACTTCTGTTGTCGCCGCTGTTCGGCTTCGCGCTGGCAGCGATCCTGCTGTTCGCGCTCAAGGCCGTCCTGCTGCGGGCGACCCCTGCCCTGTTCGGCGAGCCCAAGGGCGACCAGCCGCCGCCGTTGTGGATTCGCGGCATCCTGATCCTGACCTGCACCCTGGTCAGCTTCTTCCACGGTTCGAACGATGGCCAGAAAGGCATGGGCCTGATCATGCTCATCCTGATCGGTACCGTGCCGACCGCCTACGCGCTCAACCGCGCGCTGCCGGACAGCCAGATCGCGGCATTCGAAGCGAATTCGAATGCGGCGAGCGAGGTGATCGACAGCAAGGCCGCCGGATTCAGCGTGATCGGCAACCCGCGGCCCGCCGTGACCAACTACGTCGCGGAACACCAGATCAACGAGGGAACCTATCCGTCACTCGCCGTGCTGGTTCGCGACATCAGCGACCAGGTCCACCAATACGGATCGTTGGCCAATGTGCCGGCCAACCTGGTCGGCAACACCCGAAACGACATGTACCTGGCGTCCGAGGCGCTTCGCTTCCTGATGAAGGACAAGGAGAACGAACTCAGCACCGACCAGATCGGCACCCTCAACCGCTACAAGGGATCGCTCGACGGCGCGACCAAGTTCATTCCGGGCTGGGTGAAGATCGCCGTCGCCATCGCGCTCGGCCTCGGCACCATGATCGGCTGGAAGCGCATCGTGGTCACCGTCGGCGAGAAGATCGGCAAGACCCACCTCACCTATGCCCAGGGGGCCTGCGCCGAGATCACCGCTGCCGCCACCATCGCGGCGGCCGACGGCTATGGCCTTCCGGTCTCGACCACCCACGTGCTGTCATCGGGCATTGCCGGTACCATGGCCGCGAATGGATCGGGGCTGCAATGGTCGACCATCCGCAACATCGCGCTGGCCTGGGTGCTGACGCTGCCGGCCGCGATGATGCTGTCCGGCTTGCTGTACCTGGTGTTCTCGAAGCTGTTCTAGCGCTCACGCCGCCAGTGAGTTTTCGACCAGCTTGATCCAGTAGGAAGTGCCGAACACGATCGCCTCGTCGTTGAAATTATAGGCGGGGTGATGCAGTCCGGCGCTGTTGCCGTTGCCGCAGAAGATGAAGGCGCCGGGCCGGGCCTCCAGCATGTAGGAGAAATCCTCGGCGCCCATCATCGGCGGCATCGGATGAACATTGGTGTCGCCGGCAATCTGCCTTGCCACGCCGGCCGCGACATCGGTCTGTGCGGCGTGGTTGACCGTGACCGGATAGCCGGGCTCGTACACCAGATCGATTTTCGCCCCGCTCATCTGGGCGACGCCCGCGACCACCTCGCGGATCCGCTTCTCGACCAGCTCCCTCGCCTGTGGGGTGAGGGTTCGAACGGTACCCCTGAGCTCGGCGGTCTGCGGGATGACGTTGCGGGCATTGCCGGCGTGGAACTCGCACATCGACAACACCACCGAGTCCAGCGGATCGACGGCGCGGGAGACGATCGACTGCAGCCCGGTGATGAGCTGGGCGCCGACCAGAACGGAATCGATGCATTTGTGCGGGCGCGCCGCATGGCCACCCAATCCTTCGATCCGGATGTCGACCGCATCGGTCGCCGCCATCACCGGACCCGGCCGGATCGCAAACGAGCCGACCGGAATGCCCGGAATGTTGTGCATGCCATAGACCTGCTCGATGCCGAAGCGATCCATCAGCCCATCCTTGATCATCGCCCTGGCGCCGGCGCCACCCTCCTCCGCCGGCTGGAAGATCACCACGGCGTCGCCGGCGAAATTGCGGGTCTCGGCGAGATACCGCGCCGCTCCGAGCAGCATCGCGGTATGCCCGTCATGACCACAGGCATGCATCTTGCCCGGGGTCGTGGAGGCATAGGGCAGATTGGTCTCTTCCTCGATCGGCAGCGCATCCATATCGGCGCGCAATCCGATCACCCTGAGATCGCCATTGCCCTTCGCCTTCCGTCCCTTGATGACGCCGACCACGCCGGTGCGGCCGAGACCGGTGGCGACTTCGTCGCAGCCGAATTCGCGCAAACGGTCCGCCACGAATGCTGCGGTGCGGTGCACATCATACATCAACTCCGGATGTTGATGGATGTCACGGCGCCAGGCCTGGATGTCGGGTTGGAGGTCGGCGACACGATTGAGAATGGGCATGACGATCTCGCTTGGCGGTGTGGAGCTCGACACCGTCTAGCACGGACCCGCAAGCCCCCCAATATGCGGATTTGCGCACCCGGCAGATCGGAAATAAGAAGCCGGCATCGCGGTCGTCGCGGGCGGGCGGAAATCCAGAGATGCCGAAACAGTTTGAAGGTGATTTCGACTATATCGTCGTCGGTGCTGGCACCGCCGGCTGCATTGTGGCCAATCGGCTGTCCGCCGATCCCTCCCGGCGCGTCCTGATCCTGGAGGCCGGCGGCAACGACAATTGGATCTGGTTTCACATTCCCGTCGGCTACCTGTTCGCGATCGGCAATCCGCGATCGGACTGGATGTTCCGCACCGAGCCCGAACCAGGCCTCAACGGCCGTTCACTGGCCTACCCACGCGGCAAGGTGATCGGCGGCTGTTCCGCCATCAATGCCATGATCTCGATGCGCGGCCAGGCCGCCGATTACGACCATTGGCGCCAGCTCGGCCTGACCGGATGGGGCTGGGACGACGTGCGGCCGGTATTTCGGCGGCTCGAGGATCATTTCCTCGGCGAAAGCGAGCACCATGGCGTCGGCGGCGGCTGGCGCATCGAAGCACCGCGGCTGTCCTGGGCCGTCCTCGACGCGGTCGGCGCCGCCGCGCAGGAGATGGGCATACCGCAGACATCGGATTTCAACACCGGCGACAACGAGGGCTTCGGCTATTTCCATGTCAACCAGAAACGCGGTCGCCGCTGGTCCTCCGCGCGTGGCTTTCTCAAGCCCGCTTTGGGGCGGCCCAACCTGCGCCTGGAAAAGAACGTGGTGGTGGAACGCCTGGTGGTCGAGGGCGGCCGCGCCGCCGCGGTGCGCTTCAGCCGGGGCGGCGAGACCATCGAGGCACGCGCACGCGGCGAAGTGATCCTGTGCGCCGGATCGATCGGATCGATTCAGGTGCTGCACCGATCCGGCATCGGCCCTGCAGACTGGCTCGCTCCGCTCGGAATCGACGTCGTGCTCGATCGTCAGGGTGTCGGACGCAATCTGCAGGATCACCTGCAGCAGCGCGCGATCTACAAGGTCGCGGGCATTCGCACGCTCAACGAGACTTATTATTCCCTGCTCCGGCGTGGGGCTGATGGGCGTCGACTATGCCTTCCGTCGCCGCGGCCCGCTGACCATGGCGCCGTCGCAGCTCGGCATTTTCACCCGTTCCGATCCGCGCCGGGACCGCGCCAACATCCAGTTTCATGTGCAGCCGCTGTCGCTCGACAAGTTCGGCGACCCGCTGCACCGCTTTCCCGCCATCACCGTCAGCGCCTGCAATTTGCAACCGACCTCGCGCGGCACGGTGCGGATCCGCTCGGCGCAGGTCGATCAGGCACCCTCGATCGCACCGAACTACCTGGCCACCGAGGAAGACCGCGAGGTCGCCGCCGACGCGATCCGGACCACGCGGCGGTTGATGAAACAGCCTGCCCTTTCGCGCTATCATCCCGAGGAATTCCTGCCGGGCCGGGCGGTCGGCGACGACGATGCCGCGCTGGCAAGGGCCGCCGGTGATATCGGGACCACGATCTTCCATCCGGTCGGCACCGCCAGGATGGGATCCACCAGCGATCCGCTGGCCGTCGTCGATGAGCGATTGAGGTTGCATGGTATGGCCGGACTTCGCGTGGTCGACGCCTCGGTCATGCCTACCATTACCTCCGGCAACACCAACACGCCGACCGCGATGATCGCCGACAAGGGCGCCGCCATGATCCTTGCGGACTCCCGGTAGCGTCAGACCGCATCCGGCCCTGGCGTCCACATCACGGAAACGTCATCCATCCCGGGAATAAAATCGCCCGCGCCCGATCACGTCCCTGCAAGCCCAATTACGGGCCGATGGAGACGGCAATGAGCGAGTTCGATCACCAATCCGACGATGAGGGCCGCGGCCTCAGCCGGCGGCGCGTGCTGGAATGCATGACCTGGGCCGGCACCGGCGTGCTCTGGACCATCTCCGGCGGGGTGCCGCGTTCGCTGGGACTGGTCGGCTCGGCGCTGGCGGAGCCGGCCGGCCTGTCCTTCCTGCAGATCAGTGACAGCCATGTCGGCTTCGACAAGCCGGCCAATCCCAACGCGCTGGGCACCCTCGAAGAAGCGATCGCCAAGATCAAGACCATGCCGATCAAGCCGTCTTTCATGATCCACACCGGCGATATCAGCCACCTCTCGAAGGCATCGGAATTCGACGACGCCGATCGCATCATCTCGCAGGCCAAGCTCGACGTGCATTACGTGCCCGGCGAACACGATTTCCTCGACGAAGAGGTCAAGTTCTATCGCGAGCGCTACGGGCGCGGCGCCAAGGGCGCCGGCTGGTATTCGTTCGACGCCAATGGCGTGCACTTCATCGGCCTGGTCAATGTCGTGGACCTCAAGGCCGGCGGCCTCGGCAATCTCGGCAGCGAGCAGCTCGAATGGCTGGAGCAGGACCTCAAGGGACGTTCCAAATCCACGCCGATCGTGGTGTTCGCCCATATCCCGCTGTGGACGGTCTATCCGAGCTGGGGATGGGGCACTGAAGACGGCGCCCGCGCGCTCGACTACCTCAAGGGATTCGGCTCGGTGACGGTGCTCAACGGCCATATCCACCAGGTGATGCAGAAGGTCGAGGGCAACGTCACCTTCCACACCGCGCGCTCGACCGCCTTCCCGCAGCCGGCGCCGGGCACCGCGCCCTCGCCCGGACCGATGAAGGTCCCCGACGACAAGCTTCGCAGCCTGCTCGGCGTGGCCAGCATCAATTTCAAGCCGGGTGAGCAGCGCCTCGCCATCATCGACACCCCGCTGCAGGGCTGAAGGACATTTGCGATGCGACCAACGACACTCCGCAGCCTCGGCGCTGCCCTCGCCTTCAATGCTGCACTGTCCCTGTTCTCGGGCATGGCGCTGGCCGAACCACTGGCGGTGACCATCGACAACTTCACCTTCGCTCCCGCCCAGCTCACGGTGAAGGTCGGCACCACGGTTACCTGGACGAACCACGACGACATTCCGCACACCGTGGTCTCGGCCGGCAAATTCAGATCGAAGGCGCTGGATACTGATGACAGCTATTCGTTCACGTTCACGACCGCGGGCGACTACCAGTACTTTTGTTCACTGCACCCGCACATGACCGGGATGATCAAGGTTGAGTAGCGGACAAAACCAAGGCATCACTCTGGAGCCCGGCCGGCGGGTCATGCCCGGCCGGGTCGATGGATTTCCCGCAGATGCCGGACGGGGGGCGATGCCGGTCGATATCTCCTTCGACGATACCACCAGAGCGCAGCGCTTTCGCGACGCCGCGCTGCCGCATCTCGACGATGCCTATACGCTGGCACGCTACCTGCTGCGCAATCCATCCGACGCGGAGGACGCCGTGCAGGAATGCTATTTGCGTGCGTTGAAGCATTTCGACAGCTATCGGGGACCCGCGATGAAGCCTTGGCTGTTCGCGATCCTGCGCAACGTCTGCCGCGCCGAATACGCCCGCCGCGCCGGCTCGCCCACCGGCCTCGCCGACGATTCGCCCGAGCAGAGCGAGCAACCGCCGCTATGGACCGACGCGCCGGACACACCGGAGACTCATCTGCTGCGCGAGCGCGAGGCGGCGACGGTCCAGGAACTCGTCGCCGCGCTGGCCGAGCCATATCGCGAGACGCTGGTGTTGCGCGAAATCCAAAATCTTTCCTATCGCGAGATCGCCGACATCGTCGAGGTTCCGGTCGGTACCGTGATGTCCCGCCTCGCCCGCGCGCGCGCCATGCTGCGGGCGGCATGGATGGCGGAAGAGGAGCAATCGAAATGACCTGCGACGAGGCAGAGATTCTTCTTCACGCGCTGCTTGACGGCGAGCTCGACGCCGGTCACGCCCGCGAGGTCGAAGACCATATCGCCGGCTGCCCGAAATGCGCCGCGCAGCTTGCCGCCTATCGGCAGATGCGGCAGGCGATGGCGGCGACCGATTTGCGCCATGCGGCACCGCCGGGGCTACGCGATCGCATCGAGGCTGCGCTGCCGCAACCGCGGCTGCAGAGACGAGTGCCGAGCCGACGGTCTTTGCTGCGGGGCTTCGCCATGGGATCGGCCGTGTCGGCGATCGCAGCCACCGGCCTTTTCGCCATCGTGCTCCGCAACGACGACGAACAACGCGTCCTGTCCGATGTCGTCTCGGCCCATTTGCGCTCGCTGCAGGCGGGGCATCTGACCGACGTGATCTCCACCGACCAGCACACCGTCAAGCCGTGGTTCAACGGCAAGCTGGACGTTGCGCCCCCCGTGATCGACCTCACTGCCCAGGGCTTCACGCTGGTCGGCGGTCGGCTCGATTATCTCGATGCCCGCGCCATCGGCGCCGTGGTGTACCGGCGGCGTCAGCACGTCATCAACCTGTTCGTCGCGCAAACCGCCGATGTCGAACACCATGCCGCCAAGCTGGAGACCATGCAGGGGTTCAACGTCTGGCGCTGGAGCGATCGCGGCTTGAACTATTGGGCGGTGAGCGATCTCGGCGCCGACGAGCTTGCCGAGTTTGGCGAGAAATTGCAGGCCGCCTCGCGCGCCAACAGCGAAGGCTAGGCTTGGCTAGGCTTTGGCTTTGCGCGACTAGGCGGTTCGGCGGACGGCGTTGTCGACCAGGGTCTTGCCGAGCGACCAGATCGCGCCGGGAACCTTGTGGCTGGAGGCGATCACGCTGTCGAACGCGGTCTCGATCCAGCTGCAGTCCTGCTCGGTGATGGTCAGCGGCGGCAACAGCTTGATGGTGTGGCTGCCATGCCCGGAGACCTGGGTCAGGATCTTGTGATCCTTGAACAGCGGCACGGTGATGAGCTGACAGAACAGACCCTTGTTGGCGGATTCGAGAACGTTCCAGGATGCCTTCAGCCGCAGCGATTTCGGCGGACCGAATTCAACGCCGATCATCAATCCCTTGCCGCGAACTTCCTTCATCAGTTCGTAGCCCGGCACCATCCGGGTCAGCGCCAGCCGAAGTTCGGCGCCGCGCTTGGCCGCCGCTTCGACCAGCTTTTCCGATTTCAGCACTTCGAGGGTGGCGATGCCCGCCGCCATCGCCAGATCGTTCTTGCCGAAGGTCGAGCCGTGCACGACCGCGCGGTCCATTCGATTGAAGACCTTGTCGAAGATGCTCTTGCGGGTCAGCACCGCGCCGACCGGAACGTGTCCGCCGGACAGCGCCTTGGCGAGCAGCACCATGTCGGGCTCGACGTTCCAGTGCTCCACGGCGAGGAATCGTCCGGTCCGGCCGATCCCGGTCTGGATTTCATCGGCGACGAACAGGGTCCCGTAACGTTTGCACAGCGCCGCCGCGCCCGGCAGGAATTCGTCGGTCGGCAGGTTGACGCCCTTGCCCTGGATCGGCTCGACGATGAACGCCGCCACCTCCTGCGAGGACAGCGCCTGTTCGAGCGCGGCCAGATCGTTGAAGGGAATCGCGGTACATCCCGGCAGCAGCGGCTCGAAACCGCCGCGGAAGTTGGAATCATCAGTCAGCGAGAGAGCGCCATAGGACAACCCGTGGAACGAATGGGCGCAATACACGATGCCCGGCCGGCCCGTCGCACTGCGCGCGAACTTGACCGCCGTCTCGACACATTCCGCGCCGGAATTCGCAAAGAAGACCTTGTCCAGATAAGGTATGTATTCCAGCAGCCGCTCGGCCAGCACGCCGGCGAGCGTTGAAACGTCGAGCTGGACCAGGTTGGGCAGGTCGCTGTCGAGGACGCTCTTCAGGGCCTGCCGGAGGGCCGGATGGTTGCGTCCGATCGCAAAAACGCCAAATCCGCTCAGTAGATCGAGGTAGCGGGCGCCGTCGCGATCAAAGAGGTACTGGCCTTGACCCTTCTGAAAACCGACATCATAGCCGATGGTCTTGAGGACCCTGACCAGCTGTTCGTTGAGATGCCGCGTATGCATGGAACTGCGCTGCGACTGGCGATCCAGAAACATCTCGGAAACGTCTAGATTCGGATATAGCATCGGCTACATAGTTCGGTTGATGGCTGTCTCGTCAACTGAAAACACCCAATGCGGCTTTATGCCCACTGGACCATATCCATAAAGCACAGGTTTAGATCATGTTGCACTGCCCACGATCGATCATGCGTAATGTAGCATATTCCGGACTTTTCCTGACCCTGAGCGTCGCGTCGGCCCTGGCCGCCGATCCCACCGGTGACTGGAAGGTTGCGGACGGCGTTGCCGACATCCGGATTGCCGAATGCAATGGCAACATGTGGGGCGTGGTGCAATGGGAGAAGGTCCCGGGCGGCCGTGACACCCACAATCCCGACACGTCAAAGCAGAGCAGGCCCACGCTGGGCATGCCGATCCTGCTCGAAATGAAGAAGAAGGCCGGCTCCGATCAGTGGGAAGGCCAAGTCTACAATGCCAAGGACGGCCAGACCTACAGTTCGACGATTCGCCCGGTCGGCACCGACCAGCTGGAAATACAGGGCTGCGTGCTCGGCTTCCTGTGTGGCGGCGAGACCTGGACGCGTGTGGCGGGACCGATTCCCTCGAGCCCGGTCAACAGCATGGCCAAGAGTGGACCAAAGAGCGCCGGCTCCACAGCGAAGACCGCTGCCCCTAGAACGGTCGGAGCCGCCAAGCCGCCGGCGCAAAAGCAGGCGGGGTCGGCGGCGCATCCAGCCGATCCGATCGGCGATATCTGTCTACTTCCCGACATCGCGGGGTTTGCCCATTAGCGCGGGCTGGAACAGCAATACCGCGGCAAGGGTCGTCACCAACGATAGCGCGAGCAGCTTGCCCATGCTCGCGGTTCCCGGATGACTGGATAGCCACAGGCTGCCGAACGCGGTCGCGGTCGTCAGCGCACTGAAGAAGATCGCGCGGGTCAGGCTCGATTGCAGCAGGTTGGTCCGGCCCGCCCGCCATGCCGTGACATAGTAGATCTTGAAGGCGACGCCGACCCCGAGCAGCAGCGGCAGCGCGACGATATTGGCGAAGTTCAGCGGCAGACCGATCAGCACGCAGATCTCAAGGGTCACCGCGCCCGCGACCAGCAACGGAACCAAGGTCAGCATCACGTCGGTAATCCGCCGCAGCGCCAGCCAGAGCAGCAGGCTGATCACGATCAACGCCCACAGGCCGGCATGGATGAAGGCCTTCACGACGGTATCGCCCGATTTGAGAATCGATACCGGGCCGCCGACCGCATTCGGCTCTGCCGACAGCACCGCCCCGGCGAACCTGCGCAGCGTATCGTTGTCGTTGGGATCGCCGCGCGGAAGCGCCTCGACCCGCTGCAGGCCGTCCTTGGTTTTCCACGACGCCACCAGATCGGCCGGCAGGTTCTGCAGGGTAACCGTCTGCGCCTGCATCGAGTTCCTGAGCTGATCGAGCATGATCTTGAGCGGGGTCACGAAGACGGCCTGGACCTTGTTCCGCATTTCCTCGCTCGATGAAGCGAGCTTCGACAGCGCATCGGCGAGACGCCGCGACGCCACCGCGCCGGAGCCGGTTGCGTCGCCGGCCAGCTTGCGCAGGCTCTCCGCCGATCCGTTCAGGGCCTGGACGTTTTCCTGATCGGAGGGCGGGGCATCGATCGAATCAGGATTGAGCGCGGGATCGACCTCCTTGGCACCCTGCGCGATCAGCTTGAGCTTCGCCGGCTGGTCGTCGGGCACGAAGCTTTCGAGCGACATGACACGGAGAACTTCCGGCACCTTCTCCAGCCGCGCGGAAATCTTGCGGGCATCCTCGTCGGAATTCGTCATCACGTTGATGGCATTGGCGCCGGTGTTGGGATCCTTCCGGAGATCGAGGAAGGTCGCGATCGAACTCGACCTTGGGGCTGCGCAGATTGATCGGGTTGAAATCGAATCGCAGGTAATACAGCAGCGGCAATCCGGCGACTGCGACCAGAAGCGTGCCTACAATGATGACGACGCGATGCTTTTCGAGGAAATGGTCGACCGGCGCCAGGAAGGCGTAACCGACGGCTTCCTTCTCGCCCGGCGGGTTGAGCAGGCGGAGCAATGCCGGCAGCACGGTGATGCTCGACAGGAATGCGATCAGCATTCCGACGCCGGCGATCTCGCCGAGTTCGGAAACGCCCTTGTAGTCGGTGGGCAGGAACGAGAGGAAGCCGGCCGCGGTAGCCATGGCCGCAAGCGAGAGCGGAACGGCGACATATTCGGCGGCCGTAACCAGCGCCTTCCGAAGATCGTCGCTCTTGAAGCGCTCCGAGCGGTAGCGGACGCTGAACTGGATACCGAAGTCGACGCCAAGTCCGACGAACAGGACCGCAAACGCCACCGATAGCAGGTTGAGGGAACCGACCAGCATCAGCCCGACCGCCGTGGTGATCGAGAGACCGACAAAGAGATTGATGAACACCGCCGATATGATCTTGGTCGAATGCAGCGCCAGCCAGAGGATCAGCAGTACCACGAGAATGGTGCCGACCCCGTTCACGACGGCACCATCGGCCACGGTTGCGAACTCCTCATTGGCGATGGGAACCGGACCGGTCAGCCTCACCCGGGCGCCGTATTCGCCGGCAAGGTTGAGCTCGCTGGCGGCCTGCCGAATCGCGTCGGTCGCGGCCTTGCCGGGTTCGAGCGCGTTGAAGTCGAGCACCGGTTTGAGCTCGATGAAGGAGCGCCGGTCGGCGTCGGTCAACGGCTTGTCGCTGACCAGTTCGCGCCAGGAAAACGTTCCCGAGCCGCTCTGAAGGACATGCTCGACGGTGTCGGCAATCTGGGTGAACGGCCGGGCCGCGGCGTCGAGCTTGAATTCGCCGCGCCGGACGCCGACAAGACCGGTCTCGAGCGCACCGGTGAGCCCCCGCAGGCTCGGATCACCCGCCATGATCTCGATCAGCGGCGCGGCGGATGCGAACTGGCTGGTCAGCCGAGCGACCTCGGCCTCGGGCAAAAACAGAAGCCCGTTCTTCTCGAAGAATTCCCCTGAACCCAGCGCCTCAACCGACTGGAAATGCTTGCTGTCTTCGGACAGCTTCTGCTTGAGCGCGCGGCCGGCCGCGCTGGTCAGTTCCGGCGTCGGCGCATCCACCACGGCAAGGATGGTACTGTCCCGATCGAACGCGCGATCGAACTGGTTGTCGCGTTGGCGCCAGTCCAATTTCGGCGAGATCAGCGTGTTGATGTCGGTGTTGATGGAGAAGTTGCGGGCCGTGTAGACGCCGGCTGCAACCGACAGGATGAGAGCGAAAAGGACCGTAGCCAGGGCAAACCGCGTGCACGCCTCAACGACCGATACGACAATCCTTGTCAGCACGTCTCTTCTTTCCAATCCCAGGAACTGGCTGCAAACGCCCCGCGGTCGAGCGGAGTTCCACCAGACCGTCCCAACGTCGTTTCGGAGGTTCAGTTACACGACCAGACAGGGCAAACGTGCCCAAATCGCGGTCGGGGGGCTGATATATTCGGATTGCACGGCAGTAAAGTGACGAACAAGTGAGACTTCCACCCCTTCAACTGGGCTAAGGTCGGGCATCCTCCTGTATCAGAATACCACACCTGGAACCTTTTTGCGTACCGCCTTTTCTACTCAATCGTTTTTTGACACAAAGCGCGGTAACTCCACGTGCATGGATGGGCGGAACGGGCCGGTCGTGTTTTGCGAAAGGCCGACCATCCGGCTGTGCGGAGCGGAACGAACGGGTTTGATGCATCGTGCCTGATGGACGTCCAATGGAAGTGTTTCTAGCGCAGCCGCGCGGGTTCTGTGCCGGCGTGGTGCGCGCCATCGAGATCGTCGAGCGCGCGCTCGAGAAGTACGGCCCGCCGGTCTATGTGCGCCACGAGATCGTTCACAACAAGTACGTGGTCGAGAGCCTCAAGAACAAGGGCGCCATCTTTGTCGAGGACCTCTCGGAAGTGCCCTCGGAGGCCGTGACCGTATTCAGCGCGCATGGTGTGGCGAGGAGCGTCGAGGAGGAAGCCGCGGCGCGCGGCCTGCCGGTGCTCAATGCAACCTGTCCGCTGGTGACCAAGGTTCACAACCAGGGCAAGCGGTACATGTCGAAGGGCCGGGCGCTGATTCTGATCGGGCATGCCGGGCATCCCGAGGTCGAGGGAACCATGGGCCAGGTTCCCGGCCCGGTCCGGCTGGTTCAGAATGTCGACGACGTCGCCGCCCTGAATCTGCCCAACGACACGCCGGTGGCCTACATCACCCAGACGACGCTGAGCGTGGACGATACCAAGGACATCATCACGGCGCTCCAGCAGCGATTTACGGATATTCAAGGCCCGGACATCCGGGATATCTGCTATGCGACACAGAACCGCCAATCTGCGGTAAGGGACCTCAGCAAACTGGTGGACGTTATCCTCGTGGTGGGGGCCACCAATAGTTCCAATTCGAACAGGTTGCGCGAGATCGGCACTGAGGTAGGTGTCGCGAGCTACCTGATTGCCGATGGGAGCGAATTGAACCCGGAGTGGCTCAAGGACGCCAAGGCCGTCGGCATCACCGCCGGTGCCTCCGCGCCCGAGGTGCTTGTCGATGACGTGATCGAGGCCCTGCGACGCATCGGACCGGTCGAGGTCTCGGTGCTTCCGGGCCGGGAAGAAAATATCGAATTTCGGCTTCCGGCAGAATTGACCGCGGGCTGAACCACTACTCGACCGAATTCGGAGAGAAATCTGTTATGGCAATACCGTTCTTCAAGGAAATGCGCATTGGCGGCTACCTGATCAAGCAGAAACTGCTCGGCCGCAAGCGCTATCCGTTGGTGCTGATGCTGGAGCCGCTGTTTCGCTGCAACCTCGCCTGCGTCGGCTGCGGCAAGATCGACTATCCCGACGCGATCCTCAACCGCCGCATGTCGGCACAGGAATGCTGGGACGCTGCCGACGAGTGCGGCGCCCCGATGGTCGCCATTCCAGGCGGCGAGCCGCTGATCCACAAGGAAATCGGCGAGATCGTGCGCGGCCTGGTGGCGCGCAAGAAGTTCGTGTCGTTGTGCACCAACGCCCTGCTGCTGGAGAAGAAGCTCGATCTGTTCGAGCCCTCGCCCTATCTGTTTTTCTCGGTGCATCTCGATGGTCTGAAGGATCACCACGACAAGGCGGTATCGCAGAAGGGCGTATTCGACCGCGCCGTCTCGGCGATCAAGGCCGCCAAGGCGCGCGGCTTCACCGTCAATGTCAATGCCACCATCTTCGACGGACATGCAGCCGAGGACATTGCCAAGTTCCTCGACTTCACCACCGAGCTCGACGTCGGCGTTTCCATGTCGCCCGGCTACGCCTATGAGCGCGCGCCCGACCAGGAGCACTTCCTCAACCGGACCAAGACCAAGAAGCTGTTCCGCGACGTGTTTGCGCTCGGCAAGGGCAAGAAGTGGAACTTCATGCATTCCGGCCTGTTCCTGGATTTCCTGGCCGGCAACCAGGAGTATGAATGCACGCCCTGGGGCATGCCGGCCCGCAACATCTTCGGCTGGCAGAAACCCTGTTACCTGCTCGGCGAAGGTTATGCCAAGACCTTCAAGGAACTGATGGAGACCACGGATTGGGACTCCTACGGTACCGGCCGCTACGAGAAGTGCGCCAACTGCATGGCGCATTGCGGCTACGAGCCGACAGCGGCGAACGCGGCGCTCACCAATCCGTTGAAGGCGATGTGGGTGGCGCTGCGCGGCATCCGGACCGCCGGACCGATGGCGCCTGAGATCAATCTCGATAACCAGCGGCCGGCTCAGTACATCTTCTCGGCGGAAGTCCAGAAACGCCTGTCAGAGATTCGCAGTGACGAGGCTCTCGCCGCCAAGCAGAAAGCCTCGACAGCCGCGTAGGCTGCGCAGCGCGCGGTTGAAATCGATCCCGGTGGAGACCAGCGCGCGCAGGCTCAGCGGGTTGCGCGCGACCCCGCGCAGCACCTTGCCCAGATCGATGTCGCCATTCGGCTTGATCGCCGCCATCGCCACGGCCGGCAAGGCGCGGCTCGCGGGGTCGCTGATCACCCGCAGCGCGGCAAAGGGAAGACCGACCTCCGCGGCATAGGCGGCGGCGATATGGCTCTCCATATCCACGGCCGCAGCCCCCGTCTGCGACCACAGAGCGGCCTTCTTGGCCCGGGCTGCAATCACCTGCTCGACCCCGGCAAGGCCACCCCTGACCACGCGACGGCGTCCCCGGGCGACGTTGGCGATCAGCTCCTCGTTGAGGGGCAGGCCCGCCAGCCACCTTGTGTCGCCGTCCATCACCTCGGTCGCGACCACGACGTCGCCCGATTTCAGGTCGGGATCCAGTCCGCCGGCAACCCCGAAGCTGATCACCCCGCGGATGCTGGTCGGATCGACCACCGTCAGCAGCGCCCGCAATTGCCGTGGATCGCTACTGCTGCAAATAACGGTCATGCCGGGACCAGCCGCGATGCGGGCCTCCTGCACCAGACCAGTCACAATCAGTACCGGCCGCGGGTCAATTCGATCGTCCCCGGAAAGTCCGTTCCCCGCCCCCAAGTTCACATTCCGACCCCTACCACCCGGCTGTTCGTGCTGCTCAAATTCCGATACCGCGCTAACGCCCAGAGCGGAAAGAACTTCGAGTAGCCATGATAACGCAAATAAAACACCCGCGGAAAGCCCGTTGCCGTGTATCGCTGTTCATTCCAAAGGCCTTTTTCGTCCTGTGTGCTTTTCAGGTACTCGATCCCCCGGGCAACGGCGGGATGGCCGACCTCTCCCGCCGCCATCAACCCGAGCAGGGCCCACGCCGTCTGTGAAGCCGTCGTGGGCGCCCCCTCGAACCCCTTATAATCGAGTCGGTAGCTCGTGGCATCCTCGCCCCAGCCGCCATCCGTATTCTGGACCGCCAGCAGCCAATCCGTAGCCTTGCGAATCATCGGGTCGTGATGGCCGACGCCCACCGCGTTCAGCGCACACAGCACCGACCAGGTGCCGTAGATGTAGTTCAACCCCCAGCGCCCGTACCACGACCCCTCGGCGAGCTGGGTGCGACGCAGATAGGCGACCCCGTCCGCGACCATTTCACTGGTTCGCACCGTATCGCCGAGCTGGGCCAGCATCGACAGGCAGCGGGCGGTGACATCTTCCGTCGGCGGATCGAGCAGCGCGCCGTGGTCTGAGAACGGGATGTTGTTGAGGTAATATTCGAGGTTGTCGACATCGAAGGCGGCCCAGCCGCTATTGCTGCTCTGCATGCCTTCAATCCACTCGCGACCACGGGCGATTGCCGCATCATATTGCGGATTGGGACGGCTACGCCGGTCGCGGTCCAATGCCATCACCACGACAGCGGTGTCGTCGAGATCGGGGTAATAGGCGTTGTTGTACTGGAATGCCCAGCCGCCGGGTCGCACCGCGGGACGCTTGACCGCCCAGTCGCCCTTGATGTCCAGCACCTGCCGAGGCAACAGCCAATCCAGCCCCTTTCGAGCGGCCGGCACCGCCTCGTCGCCACCGGCCTCGATCAGGGCGTGACAGGTCAGCGACGTGTCCCAGACCGGCGAGACGCAGGGCTGGCAATAGGCCTCATGCTCGCCGATCACCAGAAGCCGGTCGAGTCCCCGCCGCGTCGTTGCCCGCGGTGGATAATCCACAGGCTTGCCGAGCACCTCATACATCATCACCACATTGGCCATCGGCGGATAGATGGCGCCCAGGCCATCTTCGCCGTTCAACCGTTCTTCGATGTAGGCGACCGCGCTGTCGATGGCGCGGGCACGCAGCGTTTTCGGAAAAAGCGGCTCGATGGCCCGCAGCACCCTGTCCAGGCCGCGGAACAGCAAGAACCAGCCCCAGCTTTGATGCGCCGCCTTGGCGGTCATGCCTATCGTATCCGGCCGCTGCAGAAACAGCTCGTCGAGATTGGCGCCGCCGACGTACTTCGGCTTGGGCTTCAGCGCCGCCAGGACCAGCAGCGGCACCAGTGTGGTCCTCGCCCAGTAGGAGATCTTGGCGAGATGGAACGGCGACCACCTTGGCAGCAGCATGATCTCGACCGGCAGCACCGGCACGCTGCGCCAGGTCAGCACGCCGAACATGGACAGAAGGAACCGGGTGAAGACGTTGCTGTGAGCCGCGCCGCCGCGCCCGCGGATGGCCTCGCGGGCCCGGATCATATGCGGCGCGTCGATCGGATCGCCGATCGTCTTGAGCGCGAAGTAGCCCTTCACGCTGGCGCTCATGTCGAAGGCCCCGTCATGGACCAGCGGCCAACCGCCATGGGCGCCCTGTACCCGGCGCAGATAGTTTGCGATCTTGCCCTCCAGCACGGTGTCGACCGGCTCGCCCAGATAACGGCGCAGCAGCACATACTCGGCCGGGATGGTGCAGTCCGCTTCCAGTTCGAACACCCAGTGCCCGTCCGGCTGTCGCAGGTCGAGCAACGCCCGCGTCGCCGACGCGATGCTGGTCTCGAGCGCAGCGGCATCCTCGATGCCGGGGCTGTCATTGCCGGAATGCATGTCGGTCAATATCCGCTCCATCCGTCCCTGCGCCCTGTTCGCGGCATCCGGTCAGGGCCGTCGCCTGGCGAGGACAAGATCGGCCGCGCGATCACCGGACCGCACCGATCCTTCGATGGTTGCGGGCAACCCCGTATCAGTCCAGTCGCCCGCGAGGAACAGGTTTTTCCACGCGGTGACGGGACCCGGACGCATCGCATTCTGCTCGGGCGTGGCCTCGAACGTGGCACGTCGTTCCCGCACGATCTGCCAGGGCGGCAGCTCGCCCTCAATGCCGGCCGCCTTGCAGACATCGCGCCAAAGCGCCTGAGCCAACTCGTCGCGCGGCATGTCCACCAGCCGGTCGGCATTGCTGATGGTGATCGACAGCCGCTGGGGGAAGGAAAACAGCCACTCCACCAGGCCACCGACGACACCGAGCACCGGCGCCAGGTTTTGCGGAGGGTTGACGCGAAAATGCCCATTCACGATCGCCCGGAACCTGGACGGGGTCTTGAGACCCGGCAGCAGCCCGGCCGCGGCGCGCGGCGGAACCGCCATCACCACGGCATCGTCCGCCGCGATCGGAACCGCTCCATCCCCAAATCCCAATTCGCTGATCCGCCCATCCGACATTGCGAATGCGCGAAGTTCGTGCTCGAAGCGGATCTCGGCGCCCTTGGCCTGCAGCAACCGGATCGCGGGTTCGACCAGCACCGCGCTCAGGCCGTCATGGGCAACCAGCGGCCGGCAGGCGCTGCCCCCGGCCAACAGGGTTTCCCGCACCACCGCGCCGGCGAGGCCCGCCGAGCCCTCGGGCGGATCGACATTGAGCGCTGCCAGCAGCAGGGGCTGTACCAGACGCTGGTACAGGGTTCCCTGGCACCGGATGGTGGCGCCGACGTGCCTGCCCGTCCTTGCCCAGATCAACGGCGCCAGAGCAAGGTAATCCCGCAGCTCGGTATCCGGCACACGGCGGGCCTCATCGAAGATCCACAGCGGCAGGCGTCCATTGCCGAGATCGAGCTGCCAGCGCTGTCCCGTCGTCACATCGACGAACGGAAACCTTGCCTGCGACGGCCCGACCAATCCCGCTTCCGTGCCGATCGACCTTGCATAGGCAAGCGCATGCCGGTTGCCCGACAACAGCAGGTGATTGCCATTGTCGATGGTCAGACCGGTCGTCGCGTCGAAATAGGAACGGCAACGGCCGCCGGCCTGCTGGGTGGCCTCGTGAACATGAACCTTGATATTGGCATCGGCGAGCCGCACCGCCGCCGAAAGGCCGGAGATTCCGGCGCCGATGATGTGGACGGTCCGCGGCATCAGATGAAGGCGTAATGGATGAGGATGGCGATGCGCGCCATCTTGTTGACGCGAACCGGCGCGCGCGGTGCGGCGAACCCCCGCTTGACCAGCAGTGTCAGGATCGCGCGATAATATCGCGACATGATCCGGGGCGCGCGCACCACTCGACGCGGATTGCGGTTCATGACTTGCTCAGCCTTCTCGAAATGGGCCCTCGCCTGCTCCGCCAGCGGGCTACACACCTCGGGCAGCGCCGGATCGGAGATCACCATGAGCGGATTGTCGCCGGCAATTCCGGCATCGAGCAGGGCTTCGCGCGGCAGATACAGCCGGCCGATGCCGGCGTCTTCGTCGATATCGCGCAGGATGTTGGTCAGCTGCAGCGCACGGCCGAGATGATGCGCCAGCAGGACACCGTCATCCTCGGGGAGGCCGAATACCCGAACCGACAACCGTCCGACCGCGCTGGCCACCCGGTCGCAATACAGATCGAGCGTGGCGCGGTCGGGCGCCCGGATGTCTTTCGGGACGTCCATTTCCATGCCGTCGACGATCGCCAGGAAATCCTCGCGCTTGAGCCCGAATTGCCGAACCGAGGCAAGATAGTCCCGCATACGCTCAGGCGGAACGCCCCGGTAAAGTGCGTCGATATCGTCACGCCATTGCTGGAGCGCGGCCAGCCGTTCCGGCCGCGGGCCCTCCGAATCTGCGATGTCGTCCACCTGCCGGCAGAAACTGTAGATCTGGAACATGGCGTCGCGCTGCTCGCGCGGCAGGATGCGCATGGCCGCGTAGAACGAACTGCCGGACGCGGTGCTGTTGTAGTCCGCGTGAGCCACTGCCGTCTCGGCCGTCATGCGTCGGCCGCCGGTCTCGACACGGTCCTTCGCCCCAACAGGCGCCGGGTCATCTCGCTGCCGAGCCCACCGAGGCTGCGGGTCAGCAATTCGGCCGGACCGAGATGGACCCGCTCGCTGAGCGGATCACGCCGCTGCAGCAGTCCGACGATCCGGTCGGCAAAGGACTGGATCACCGAAATCTCGAGCCCGAGACGGAAATCCTTCACCTCGGCGCACAGCGATCTGCTCTCGTCGAGCAGGGCCGCGGTTCGCGCCGCAAGCGCGTGCAGGCACTGCAGCAGCGCCGCCGACGCCCGCTCGCCTGCGAGTTCTTCCACCGTGGCGCCCGCCGCCGCCAGCGCATCGCGTGGAAGATAGACCCGGTTGAGGTCCCTGTAATCCTTGCCGCAGTCCTGCAGGTGGTTGTTGATCTGCAGACCGGCGCAGAGGGCATCGGATGCCGCCCAGCTCGCCGTGCTCTCGCCATGGACGTCAAGCATGAAGCGGCCGACCGGCATGGCCGAATAACGACAATAGTGGATCACCTCGTCCCAATTTTCGTAGCGGAGCTTGGTCACGTCCATCCGGAACGCCCTCAGCACATCGAGCGCATGGCGTGGCGGCATTGAACGGGCCGCAAGCGCCTCGCGCAAATGGACCGCTTCGGGCTGGCTGTCGCCTTGCCCCAGCAGTTCGGCCTCGAGCAGATCGAGAAATGTGAGCTTGTCCGGCGCGGCGAGTGCCGCATGGTCGGCGATGTCGTCGGCGGTCCTGACAAAATTGTAGAACGCCAGAATCAAGGCCCGATGTCGCGGATGAATGATCCACGAGGCGACCGGGAAGTTCTCGTCGCGGTGAGTCTTGCCGGATCGCAGTTCGTTCGCAGTGGTCATCAACGGCTGGCTACGTCCATCGGAGCATGGCGGCGCCCCCATGCGGCAAGATTGCCGAACGGGGGCGAGCGCATACCCCATATAGGCGAATGCGCCGCCAAAACCAATGCTGCCGGAACCCGCCCTCGACGGCGGCCTCATCCGACGCAACGCTGGATGGGCCTGTCGGGGACGACCGCGCCCCGAAAGGGGGTGCTACTGCCCGTGCTCCTTCAGGACCTTGTCGCATGCCGGGGAGATCTTGGCACGGTTTTGCTGGAGGCAGGCGAGAACGGTGAAGTCACCCTGATCCATCACGGAACGGCAGTGCCGCTGAACATCGCGGGTGCAGGCCTTCTGCTCCTCCGGCGTTCCGCTGCGTTGCGGTTGCATCGGCTGGGCGGTGGCAGTCGTGGCCACGGAGATCGACAGGAGGGTGAGTGCGAGGACAAGCTTGGACATCATATTCCTTCATGGTGGCCGCGGAGAATTCGGATCTCCCATAGCACGGGGATGGCGGAACCGTTACGCGGATTGCGAACGCCACGAAGCGCGGCGACGAAGCGAACAAGAGCGCTGGTAAATGCGGCCAAATTTGCGACGGCCCCCCGGAGAATCGAGCGGATCTGCGCAGCGGTCGCGTGAAATCAATAACCACTTGATGTTGAATTGTTATTTTATCAATCCTATGTGTCGTCGGGATTTCTCTTCGGTGCGACCTCGCCAACCGCGGCCTTTGGACGGCAAGCGATGGGGAAATCTCCTGCTTTTTTCCTGGCGCGGTGTGAAAAGGCGGTTCGCGGAGATCGGCTTTGCTGTATTTTGAATTAAAGATCGACCTGCCCACCGGCTCGCGCAAAAGCTGAGTCGCTTGAACCTAACGCACTGGAGCGACACTAAATCCTCGAAGCGGCGGACATCACCAGAACTCGATGAGAATGGGAAATCCTCATGAAACGGCTTGTTTCAACCTGGTTCGTACAGACGATCAAGATTGCCGCCGTCAGCGCCGCGCTGATGTGGTCGGTGTCAGCCAGCCAGGCGCAGTCGGGGCCGTTCGCCGGTTTTGACGGAACCTGGACAGGCAATGGCACCGTCGCGCTCTCGGATGGGACGACCGAGCGCATCCGTTGCAAGGCGGACTACAAGGTCAACGGCAGCGGGCTGGGGCTGAAGCAGAGTCTGCGCTGCGCCAGCGACAGCTACAAGTTCGACCTCAGCAGCGATGTCACCAGCCAGGGTGACCGCATTTCCGGCAACTGGAGCGAAGCGAGCCGCAACGTATTCGGCAACCTGCAGGGCACCGCGGGCGGTGGTCAGATCGACGTGTTTGTCGAGGCCGCCGGTTTTGCCGCCAGCCTGACACTCCGCACCTCCGGCAACAAGCAGACCGTCCAGATCAGCTCCAAGGGCGAGATCCGCGGCGTCAACATTACCATGGTCAAGAGCTGACGCCCGCTCTCGACCGCGCCCTTCCAATCACTCCGCCGGTCTGGTGTGGCCCGACGTCCGGTGCAGCCGCTGCGAGAGGTTGATCAGGAACATCGCGGTCGGGCGCAGGATGAACAGATCCGCGACCAGCGCCGCGACCATGGCGAAGGCGCTGAGCCAGCCGAACAGCCGCAGCGACGGCAGGTCGGAGAACACCGTCACCACCAGCCCGCAGGCCAGCACGACCGTGGTCAGGATCAGCGCCGGGCCCACCAGCACGGTCGCGCGTTCGACCGCGAGTTCCGAACTGATGCCAGGCGTGGTTTCCAGCCGCAGCCGGTTGAGGAAATGGATGGTTGCGCTGAGACCGAGCCCGAACGACACCGTGAGCGCCACCACGCTGGCGAATTGCAGCCCCTCCCCCAACAGCCACAGCACCGTTCCGGAAAGCACGACCGGGAAGATTCCAGGCAGGATGCAGGCGAGCCCTACCACCCAGGAGCGAAACGCAAGTCCGATGAAAAACGCCACAAAGGCGAACTCGATGGTCAGCCCGCGGTTGAGCTTCTCGATCATGTTGGCGCTGTTGCGCGCCGCGATCGCGGACAGTCCGGTGACGGCGACCTCATAACCCGGATGATTCTTGCGGACGGCGTCGAGCGCCGTATCGAGCTTCTCCACCACCGGCAGGATCTGGCTCGAATCGAGGTCCGGAACCCTGCCCGACACCACGACCGCGTCCTGGTCCGCCGAGATGAAGCGCTGCACCAGGTGCTTGGGCAGCAGGTTGACATATTCCTGCAAGGTCGCGACGTCGGTGGTGCCGACTTTCTCGGCGAGCCAGCGCCGCAGCGTTTCCAGCGACCAGACATTGCCGACACCGGCCTGGGTCTCGACCATCGCGTGGACGTCGGCAATCGTCTGCAGCGTCTCCGGCGAATACAGCGATTGGCCCTTGGGAAATTCGATCAGCACGTCGATCGGGTTGGCGCCGGTCAGCTTGGCATCGAGCCGTCCGCTCGCCGCGACCGCCTGCTGCTTGTTCGGCACCTGGTCCGCCAGGCGGTAACGCGGCTGCAGATTGCCGTAGATGACGGCCAGACCGACCACGACCAGCACGGCGATCAGGCTGAACAGGCCGGGACGGCCGACCATGCGGACCGCGATCCAGTAGCAGAAATTGCGCAGTGCCTGCACGCCGGCATCAGCGCTCTGGAACTTGACGGCCATGATCTTCTCGTTCCGCACGAACAGCACGCCGAACACCGGAACCAGCGACAGCACCGCGACCAGCGCGATCAGGGTCGCGGCAAGCCCGGCTTCACCGAATTTGCGGATCAGGTCGGAATCGGAGAATTGCAGCGCGATGAAGGATATCCCGGCGGTGCCATGGGTCAGCACGCAGGCGGGTCCGACCACATATACCGCATTCCTGAACGCGGTATATTTGTCCTGTCCCGCGATCAGCCGGTCCCGTGCCGCGAAGGTCAGCTGCATCGAATCGGAAAAACTGATCACCATGATCAGCGGTGTCATCACGTTCAGGAACATGTTCAGATTGAAGCCGGCCCAGCCGAGGCCGCCGAGCGCCAGCAGGATCGCGATCATCGGCGGGAAGGCCGCCACCACCATGAAGGAAATCTTGCGGAAAAAGATGATCGCGATGACGCATCCGGCCAGGATGCCGAGAATATTGTAGGTCAGCCCGTCGCGTTTGACCGCATTGCGGATCTCGAGCTGCATCACGGGGACGCCGGACAGTTCCGCGGTCAGGCCGCTGCCCGCAAGATCCTGGGCCATCAGCTTGCGGATGTCGCCGACGGTCTTGCTGAGCTTGTTGCTGCCGACGACGTCGGGCTCCAGCGACAGCACGATCAGCGCGAGCGTACCGTCCTCGGACAACAGCTTGCCGCGGATGATCTCGTTGGTTTTGACGGTCTCGATGAACTTGTCGTATTCCGCGCCCTGCGGCAGGTCATTCGGAAACAGGGCGGCGGGCAGCTTGCCAGGCGCCGGAGCCTGCCGCGCCGAGAACAGCGAGATCAAGCCGCGGGTACCATCGACGAGCTGCAGATCGGTGACGAGATCGCGCAGCTTCTCCAGGTTGGAACGTTCGAGCAGGGTCTTGCCTTCCACGACCACCAGGACGTCGAACTCGGTCGCCGGAAAACGGCGGGTCTCCGCCTCGTATTGCCGGTAATCCTTCGAATTGGAGCGGAACAGCTGACTGAGCGAATCGTCGATCTTGATGCGCTGGATGCCGAAGACCGCGCCGATCAGCAGCACGACCAGAATGATGCAGGACAGCACCGGCGCTCGCAGTGCAATGAGGCCGATCCGCTCGAGTCCGAAGGCGATGCTGGGGCCGCTCGGCCGCTGCTCGATCTTGTCGACATGGACCCTGCTGTCGCCGTTCTTCTCGAGCATGCCGTATCCAGTTCTCACATCGGTTCAGTGTGTATAGCGTAAGTCCGCGGGAGCGCGAATGCGACGCTGGCCGGCACTCCCGATCTGCCACTAACCCTTGAAAATACGCGATAATTCGTCGCGCCGTGCTTTAGCAGATCGGGCCCGCGGCGTGCAACAGCCGACGGCGCCGTAGAATCGGCGCAGATGCGGCAGGATTGCCTCAATATTCGGTTTTGCCGCGCGATGGGGCGGCGGCGATCAGACCTGCGGCTGCAGCGGCGCTTTCATCCTTCAGCGCTACGCCGGTAAGTCGCCGGCCAAGCCCCTCGCGAATCAGCCAGGCGATCCTCATGGCTGCTTCATCGTGGGTCAGTCCCGCCCCGTGGATGTTGGAAACGCAGTTACGTTCGGCGTCGGTGCGCCCGATCTGCGGCGCGAAGGTGAGATAGGCGCCGAGACTGTGCGGCGCGGACAGGCCGGGCCGTTCCCCGATCAGCACCACGACCATATCCGCGCCGAGCTGCTCGCCGATCTCGTCGCCCAGCGCAACCCGCGCCCCGCAGGCCACCACGGCGAGACCGATCTCGATCGCATCCCCGGCGAGCCGCGGTACGACATGTCGGACCAGATCGATGGCCTGGGCATTGACCGCCAAGGGCGACAGGCCGTCACCAATGACCAGCACGAGCCTGGGCGAGCCAAACGTCCGGCTCGCCAGCAGCCGTCGGGATTCCGGATCGAGCAGCCGGCCAAGATCGGGGCGGGCCAGATAGTCCCGCCGGCTGCGAACTCGACTGGAGGCCGCCACCGCCAGCAGGCCGAGGTCACGCAAACCGGCCAAGAGCGCATCCGCGTCGAAAGCGGCATGCACCGCGTCGCGCGCGCGCGCGTGATCCCGGGTGAACCGCAGCAGCGCATCGGTCGGCAGGCTTGCGCCGATCCGGCCGAGACCGACGCGTGCCGGTGTGAGCTGCCGCAGATCCCGCAGCGTTCGACCGGGCGGCGGCGACGTCATCGCAACCACCCCGGGCTATTCAGCCGGAACGGAGGCCTGCTGCAGCTTGAGCGAATAATAGGACGCATTGGTGTGTCCGCGCGACGCATCGCGCGCAAACATGATGAGATGATGGGCGACCAGGGTCGAGCTGATGAGATATTCAATCTCGCCGCGGGCCAGACGCCGCAACGCGAATTTCCAGAATTCGAGCTTGTAGTCGCCGCAGATGCCGACCTTCCAGAAGATGTTGCGAAGCATGGTGAGGCCGAGCTTGATGTTGCGCCAGGAGGATCGCTCGCGCGAGGGTGGAGGCTCGATCCGGTTCCGATAGGTCTGCTGGATCTGGAATTCATAGCGTGCCAGCAGCTTGGCGGGCTGATAGGCACTTCCCATGCAGGCGCGCCAGGTGGTCACGACGTCTTCGTAGGGCAAGCGGAAATCCACGTTGGAATCGCGCCCTTCGTCCTCGATCAACCGGTTCTCGCGTTTCAGCCGGTCCCACAGCGGCGTTCCCGGCAAGGCCTGCAGCAGGTTGATGGTCAACAGCGGAATCTGCGAGGCGTCGATGAATTCCAGCAGGTGCTGTCCGCTATCCGGCTTGTCGGTATCGAGGCCGAGAATGATGCCGGAGACGACCTCCATGCCAAACCCGTTGAGGATCTGGATCGCGTCCATGATGGGAACCATCATGTTGTGATCCTTGTGCATGGCCTTCAGCGCCGCCGGATCAGGCGTTTCGATGCCGCAGAAGATCGTCGCAAAGAATGCCTCGCGCATCCCCGCGAGGATTTCCGGCCGCTTGGCGATGTTGAGCGTCGCCTCGCAGGAGAAGCGCAGCACGTAGCCGGTCTTCTTCTGCCATTCGATCAGATGCGGAAGCAGCTCGAGCGCGGCCTTGCGATTGCCGATGAAGTTGTCGTCGACGAAATATACCGAGCCGGTGATGCCGCATTCGAGCAGCATGTCGAGCTCGGCGGTGATCTGCTGCGGCGTCTTCAGGCGCGGATTGCGGCCATACAGTCCCGGAATGTCGCAGAATTCGCACTGATACGGACAACCGCTCGAATACTGGATGCTGCCGAGGAAATAATGTTCGATATCGGCGAGCTGGTAGGCCGGAATCGGGAACTTTGTCATCGCGAGCCGCTCGCTCGTCTTCAGCGCCACCTGCCGCTCGGGACGAGACGGATCCCGGCTGATCCGCGCAATCAGCTCGTCGGTGGCGTCACCGAGCTCGCCGACATGCAGATAGTCGAAGGCAGGATAGTAGTCGGGGCAGGCGCTGACCGACGGCCCACCGATGGCGACCGTCAGATCGAAGGCATGCGCCCGGCGACAGATGTCGTTCATCTGCTGGCGCTGGATATGCATGCCGCTCACGAAGACGGCTTCCGCCCATTCGAAATCCTCCGCCGTCGCCGGACGGATGTTCTCATCGATGAACCGCACCGGCCAGTTCGCGGGCATGTAGGCCGCGATCAACAACAGGCCTTGCGGCGGCATGAAGGCCTTGACCCCGGCGGTCAGCGGATAGGCGTATTCGAACGTGCCGAACGAGGAAGTGTAGCGCGGGAAAACGCACAGGATCCGCCGCACATTCTCTAGGCCTTCAATTCGCATCAAGTGTTCCTTTTGGGGCTCCCTCCCCGCTGCGACTTGAAGCCAACCACAGCAGAGGCTGGGCTGCAAATCCCTCAACATTGTGGCAGCTATGACATCGTGACGGCCATGCCAACCCGCGACAGGTCCACTTGGTTGCTACGCCGTTTGCGCGATCAGCCGCGACGCGAAATCCGGCAGCAGCATGCCGGCATCTTCCGCCAGGCGATGTTCCGCGTCCGCAAGCCCGACCCGAGACAACCAGTCGTCGAATTCGGGCGCCCGTTTCAGGCCGAACAGGTCGCGGACATAGAGCGCGTCATGGAACGAGGTGGACTGGTAGTTCAGCATGACGTCGTCCGCGCCGGGTACCCCCATGATGAAGGTGACACCGGCTGCCGCGAGCAGCGTCAGCAGATTGTCCATGTCGTCCTGATCGGCTTCGGCATGGTTGGTGTAGCAGATGTCGACGCCGAGCGGCAGCCCGAGCAGTTTGCCGCAAAAATGGTCTTCCAGCCCCGCGCGAATGATCTCCTTGCCGTCGTAGAGATATTCCGGGCCGATGAAGCCGACCACGCTGTTGACCAGCAATGGGTCGAAGGCGCGGGCCACGGCGTAGGCGCGCGCCTCCAGGGTCTGCTGGTCGACCCCGTGATGGGCGCCGGCGGACAGCGCGGAACCCTGCCCGGTCTCGAAATACATCACATTGGTGCCGACCGGGCCTCGCTGCAATGACAGCCCTGCGGCGTGCGCCTGTCGCAGCAATGCCAGGTCGACCCCGAAACTGCGATTGGCGGCCTGCGTCCCGGCGATGGACTGGAACACGAGGTCGACCGGCAGGCCCTGCTCGATCAATCCAAGCGTCGTGGTGACGTGGGCGAGCACGCAGCCCTGGGTCGGAATCTGCAAACGCCCAATGATGTCATCGAGCCTGCGCACCAAGCCCCCGATCACCACCGGATCGTCGCTCGCCGGATTGATGCCGATGCAGGCGTCGCCTGCGCCCAGCATCAGGCCATCGAGGATCGAGGCGGTAATGCCCCGGGCATCATCGAAGGGGTGGTTGGGCTGCAGCCGCACGCTCATCCGGCCGCGCTGGCCGATGGTGTTGCGGAACCGGGTGATGACCTCGCATTTCCTGGCGACGATGATGAGGTCCTGGTTGCGCATCAGCTTGCACACCGCCGCAGCCATTTCCGGCGTGATCCCGCGCGCGAGCGCCCGAAGGGATTGCGGCGTCGCCGCGTCGGACAGCAGCCAGTCGCGAAACCCGCCGACGGTCAGCGATGCGACGTCCGCAAACGCGCCGGCGTCGTGGCTGTCGATGATCAGGCGGGTGACCTCGTCGTCTTCATAGGGAACCACGGCCTCATGCAGGAAAGTCTTGAGCGGAACGTCGGCCAGCGCCATCCGCGCCGCGATCATCTGTTCGGCGCCGGCTGCGGCGATGCCCGCGAGCCGGTCGCCGGAACGCGGCGGCGTGGCCTTGGCCAGAAGGTCGCGCAGATCATCGAACCGGTAGTTCGTGGCGGCGATGGTTTGGCGATAGACCATGGTGGCAGTTAACCGGAAGTGCCGGTCGGAAACCACGGGAAACGGTGTGAAACGAGACGGTTTCGAGCGGGGCTACACCTCCCGCCCCTCCGCGTCCGCCCGCAGCCATTCCGGGGCGTTCGCCGGCCCGGGGCGGCGCCGGTAGCGGGCGCTGCCGGGATCAACGGCAATGTTGCCCAGAGCAAGGTGACGATACCGATGTCGGACGCAGCCGCCATCGGCAAGGACCTCATCGAACCCGTGATCTATCGGGCGTTAGCCGACCGCGTGGCACTATTGCAGAAGCCGCAGGTTACCGTTGAATTTCACATGAGAGTTTCGGAAGCCAAGTCGAATCTGAATGCAATCGCGGTACGCGCAGCCAGCCCGAACCCAAGTCAGGCCGCGGCGGCTAACATACAACCGGGCCACATTGCGGTCGTCGCCAACTCCCTCATCACGGCGCTGCAACTCGCGCACGAGGTTGTCAGCGAGACGTTTGCGGTCCGATCGACGATCGATGAGCAGGTTCAGAAGATGGCGCTCAGGGAAATTGAAGCCGCCGTCACCAGGGCTAGGCAGGCTTTTCCGAACGCGGAGGCGTTCAAAGTGCCGTTATCTTGGCGATCCAAATAACGCGGGCGTCGCCACCCGACGACATCGGAACATCTCGAAGGCTGGACCTGACGCAGAAATCCGTTAAGCTCGAAGCACCGAGAAAATCGCATGGAACGCCGCCATTTCATAACACTTGCGGGGGGAGCGGCGCTGGCGTTGCCAAAGTTAGCGTTCGGGCAGCAATCGACTAAAGTCTGGCAGATCGGCTATCTGGGATTTGGCGACGCATCCAAGTGGACAAGGGAAATACAAGCTTTCCGAGGCGGGCTGCGCGACCTCGGTTATGTCGACGGCAAGAATATCAAAATCGAGTTCCGATGGGCGGAGCGCGTCGATCAAACGTTTGAGCTCGCAACGCAGCTCGTTCAAATGCACGTCGACGTCATCTTTGCGCCCGCATCCACGCAGGTAGAACCCGCCCGACGTGCGACCGGCACCATCCCTATCGTATTTGCTCAACATGCCGACCCCGTGGGACTTGGAGACGTGGCGAGTCTTTCCCGGCCTGGCGGGAATATCACCGGCATGTCGATGCTTCTCACGGAAATTTCCGTGAAGCAATTGGAGATATTGAGGGAGACGTTGCCCGGAGCGACCCGCATCGGACTTCTCTCAAATCCTACGACGCCTTCACACCCGACTGCCGTCAAAGCGGTCAAGGAGGCTGCCGACAAACTCAGAACTCAACTCGTACAGGCTTCAAGCCAAACTGTCTCCGAGATTCAAGAAGCGTTCCTAACCATGTCGCGCGAACGAGCCAGTGGCGTTCTCGTCTTGTCGTCGCCGTTGTACAGTGCGCGTGCTGAGGTCCTGGCGGAGCTTCAAATGAAGCATCAGATGCCTGCTATTTTTGCAAATAAAACGAACGTGGATGCTGGCGGTCTTATGAGCTACGGCGCGGACTTGAACGATCTGTATCGACGCACCGCATCTTATATTGACAAAATTTTCAGAGGGACCGCGCCAGCCGACCTGCCGGTCGAGCAAGCGTCGAAGTACTTCATGGTCCTCAATATGAAGACCGCAAGGACTCTCGGCCTTGACGTTCCCGCGACTATACTTGCTCGCGCCGACGAGGTAATCGACTGAAGGTATTTTCGATTGTGGCCCATCACGTTTGCTGGCGTCGGTCGCGCCGGATAGCTTGTTTGCCTTCGCATGCTCGGTCAGCATCGCAGTAAATCCATGTTCACTGACGCCGAAGGCTCGATTGTCCTCTTCGCCATGGCAACCACGCCGTGCTTCTTGGCGATGGCGCGCAGTTCGTCGTCTCGTTGATCCGTACCTCTGTCTGTTGAGGCGGATTCGGGTCCTACATGGTGGCCCCAAGCACCCAGGGCGCGAATTCGGCGCCGCCGAAGTCGAAGCTTTCACTCTTGGTCGGCTGCCCGGACGCGGTCTTGAGCATCAGGTCGAAGATCCGCTGACCGCATTGCTGGACCGTCTCCTCGCCGTCGAGGATGCTGCCGCAATTGACATCCATATCGTCTTCCATGCGTCTGAACATCGCCGAATTGGTCGCAAGCTTGATCGACGGCGCCGGCTTGCAGCCGAACACGCTGCCGCGGCCGGTGGTGAAGCAGACGAGATTGGCGCCGCCGGCCACCTGGCCGGTCGCCGCGACCGGGTCGTAGCCCGGCGTGTCCATGAACACGAAACCCTTCTTGGTGACGGGTTCGGCATAGCGGAGAACGTCGACCAGATTGGTGCTGCCGGCCTTGGCCATCGCGCCGAGCGATTTTTCCAGGATGGTGGTGAGCCCGCCGGCCTTGTTGCCGGGGCTCGGATTGGCGTTCATCTCGGCGCCCTCGCGTGCGGTATATTCCTCCCACCAGCGCATCAGCGCCACCAGCTTTTCGCCGACCTCGCGGCTGACGGCCCGGCGCGTCAGCAGGTGCTCGGCGCCATAGGTCTCGGGAGTTTCCGACAGGATCACGGTGCCGCCGTGCCGCACCAGGAGATCGCTCGCCGCGCCCAGTGCCGGATTGGCGGAAACGCCGGAATAGCCATCGGAGCCGCCGCATTGCAGCGCCACGGTGAGCTCGCTGGCGGGCACCGGTTCACGCTTCACCCGGTTGGCATCGGCCAGCGCCTCGCGCACGAAGGCGATGCCGGCTTCCACGGTCTTGCGGGTGCCGCCGATCTGCTGGATCTCCAATTCGCGCAGCCGCCCGGCAAGCTTCTGCTCCTGCATCAGGCCACCGATCTGGTTGACCTCGCAGCCCAGCCCGAGCACAACCACGGCAGAAAAATTCGCATGACGCGCATAGCCCCCCAGCGTGCGCCGAAGCAGGGTCAGCGGCTCATCCTGCGTCATGCCGCAGCCGGTCTTGTGGGTGAGCGCGACCACGCCGTCGACGTTGGGGAAATCGGCAAGCGGATTGTCGCCAGTGAACGGATTCTTCCGGAAACAGTCGGCGACCAGGCCGGCGACATGCGCGCTGCAATTCACCGAGGTCAGGATGCCGATGTAGTTGCGGGTGGCAACCCGGCCGTCGGGACGGCGGATGCCCTCGAAGGTCGCCGGCAGATCGAAATTTGGTGTCGCGGTGACGTCGACACCGAAGGCATAGTCCTTGGCGAAATCGCCCATGCCGCAATTCTGGGTGTGAACATGCTGGCCCGGCGAGATCGGCGAGGTGGCGAAGCCGATGATCTGGCCATAGCGGCGGATCGGTTCGCCCGGCGCAATCGGCTTGATCGCCACCTTGTGACCGGCGGGTATGCGTTCGACCGTGCTCACCCCGTCGGTCACGGTGAGGCCCGGTGGCAGGCTCGAGCGCGCGATCAGCACGCCATCATCGGGATGCAGGCGAATGACCGGTGCCGGCGTCATGATGATTACTCCCCTGGAAACGACAAGCGGCGAGTCAGCGATCTAGTCTCGCGCTCTCCGCTCGTCCACTACGCCTTGCCGCCGGATTCCTTGCGGGTCTGACCTACCTGCATCTTGGCATAGGTCATCATCAACCCGCTCTCGTTCGACAGGGTCACGAGCTTGAAACCCATGTTGATCGCCCGCACCGCGCCCTCGGCGCCGCTGCAATGGATCCCGGGATGGAGCCCGCGCTTGCCGCACTCCTTGATGATCTTCTCGTAGATCTTGAGGATCTCCGGCTCGTCGCGGTCGAGCTTCGGCACCAGGCCATAGGAGAAGCCGAGGTCGGACGGACCGATGTAGACGCCATTGATGCCGTCGACGTCGAGAATGGACTCCATGTTCTCGACCGCGGTCTTGGTTTCCATCATCGGCAGCAGGACGATCTCCTCGTTCGCGGTTTTCTGATAGGTGCCGGCCGAGCCGTACATGCCGGACCGGATCGGACCGTTGGAGCGGGTTCCGCGCGGCGGATATTTGGAATAGGCGACGAGGTTTTCGGCTTCCTGCCGCGTGTTGATCATCGGGCAGATTACGCCATAGGCGCCGCCGTCCAGCACCTTGCCGATGATGCCGGGCTCATTCCAGGGGACCCGCACCATCGGGGTCACCGGATGGGCGTTCATGGCCTGGAAGCACTGCACCATCGACTGATAGTCCTGCACGCCGTGCTGCATGTCCACGGTCACGCTGTCGAAACCGCATTGTGCAATGACCTCGGCCGAAAATCCCGATGGGATCGCAAGCCACGCATTCACCACGGCCTTGCCGGAGGCCCAGATTTCCTTGACCTTGTTCGCCACTGTCGTTTCCTTTTCTTCTCGAACGAATCCATATCAATGCGCATTCGCGCGCGCGACACTAGCGGGAGTATCTCCGGCGCGCGTCATCACGCGGTAGCCCTTTGAATGCTCACCTCGCTGACGCCGACCTCGCGGGCGGTATTGACTATCGCCGCCCAGGTATCGTCAGGCAAGGGCACGCCATTGCGGGTTCGGTCGGCCCGCATGCGGGCCTCGGGCTCGCCCGGGACCAGCACGGAATCGACGCCGGATGCCGGCCTGGTATCCTTGAAATAGTCGACATAGCGCGCCATCTCGCCGTCGAAGAAATTCGCAGGATCCACTATCTTGGGGTCGATATAGATGGCGAACATGCCGTTGGCGAAGCGTCGGTCCGGCCCGGTGGCGCCGGTGCCGGTCAAGGCGCCCCCCAGCAACTCACAGATCAGTGCCAGTCCCGAGCCTTTATGCTCGCCGAACGCCCGGATGGCGCCCTTGCCGTTGCCGTGATCGCGCGGTCCCTCGGCGCTATACGGGCCGTAAAGCACGGCCGGATCCTCGCTCAGGTTGCCGTCGAGATCGATCAGGGCGCCTTTCGGCAATTTCTTGCCGCCTCGGCTTGCCACCAGCACCTTTCCCTCGGCAACGATCGAGGTCGCGAAATCCAGCACGATCGGCCCCTGCCCCTGGCGCGGAATGCCGACACAGTAGGGTGCGGTCGACAACCGGCGCTCGACGCCGCCATAGGGCGCCACCAGCACCGAGCCGGCGGCATTGACGAAATGCACCGAGACCAATCCCGCGGCGGCCGCCATTTCGGCCCAGTCGCCGACCCGGCCGATATGTCCGGCATTGCGCAGCGCCATCGCGGCAAGGCCCGAAGCCCGGCATTTCTCGATGCCGATCCTGACCGCCTGCGGCGCCACGGTCTGGCCATATCCGAACCTGCCATCCACCACCGCCAGCGACGGCGTGTCGACCACGACCTCGGCGGTCTGGTCAGGCACCACCGAACCCATCTTTTTCCAGCGGATATAGACGGGGACCCGGATCACGCCGTGGCTGTCGTGCCCGGTCAGGTTCGCGGTGGTGAGATAGGTGGCGATGCGCCTTGCCTCCTCGGCCGATGAATCGGCATGGGCGAATACATCCGCAACGAAGTCGATCAGATTTGAAACTTGTATCGTGACCATGGCTCGACCTTCAGGTACCTGCCGCGATCGAACGGCGCAAGGCATCGCTATCCACACGCGGATCGGACTGTTCCCGCCGATATCCCGCGACCTCCCGTGCTGTCTACGGACTCTTGGTTCCCGAGTAAATTGACATTGCAAGGATTTTCGTCGGGCGCCCGGTAGGCGATGGACGGATTGGTTTCATTCCGCTTCCGCGTCCTCGCCGCTCCTCTGCTGGCCCAGCACCTGCAATTCCGCCAGGCTGTGTTCGAGTTCGTGCAGCATGTCCTGCAGTTCGGCCAGCCGCCGTGCGCCGTAGCGTCGGGTCATGGCGGCGTAGATCGCCTCCGACGTCGGCGCGACCGCCTCGATCAGATCGAGGCCCTTCGCCGAAATCGAGACCACGCCACGGCGCAGATCGGCCTCCGCTACCCTTCTTTCGATCAGTTGTCGCGCCTCCAGGTCTCGCAGGATTCGCGACAGGCTGGGGCCGAGCAGAAACGCCACACGTGCGAGTTCGGTGACCTCGATGGCCTCGATGGTGGCGAGCGCGCGCAGGATTCGCCATTGCTGCTCGGTCAGGCCATGATTGCGCAGTGACGGCCGGAAATGCCGCATCACCGCTTCGCGCGCCCGCAGCAACGACATCGGCAGCGAGCGGGAGAATTCGCGCATCGGCACCCGCCGGGCGGAAGGCAGGGTCGTGGCCTCCGAGGCGGACTTCCCCGTGTTCTTCCGCGCCATCGTTCTCCGCTCCCGCCTGGAGTGCCGCTCAAAATGAGCTACACGCTTTTGCGCCGCACCAAGCGCAATTCAGATTGATCCGATCAACTTAACATGTTAAGTAGATTTCCACACCCGCTTTTTTCAATCGCGTGACCCAGCATGGCACTGACCAAGGACGAGATCCGCCGCGCCGCCGAACGCCTGCATCAGGCCGAAAAGACGCGGCAGCAGATACGCCAGATCTCGCTCGACCATCCGGGCATCACCATCGATGAGGCCTACGCGATCCAGACGGCATGGGTCGACCTCAAGCTCGCCGAAGGACGCGTTGTCCGGGGCCACAAGATCGGCCTCACTTCCAGGGCGATGCAGAGCGCGCTGAATATCGACGAGCCGGACTCCGGCGTGCTGCTCGATGACATGTTCTTCGCTGATGGCGGGCTCATTCCGTCCGACCGGTTCATCGCCACGCGGGTCGAAGCCGAGCTGGCGTTTGTCATGAAGCACCGGCTGGCCGGACCCGGCTGCACCCTATTCGATGTTCTCAACGCCACCGATTTCGTGGTCCCGGCGCTCGAAATCCTCGATACCCGAATCGAGCGGGTCGATCCCGAGACCAAGTCGACCCGGAAGATCTTCGACACCATCGCCGACAACGCCGCCAATGCCGGTATCGTGATCGGCGGCCGCCCGCTGCGCCCGCTCGAGGCCGACCTGCGCTGGATCGGCGCCTTGTGCTATCGTAATGGCCAGCTGGAGGAGACCGGACTGGCCGCCGGAGTTCTCAACCATCCCGCCACCAGCGTCGCCTGGCTTGCCAACAAGATCGCACCGCTCGGCCTGGCGCTCGAGCCGGGCCAGGTGGTGCTGGCCGGATCGTTCATCCGCCCGATCGAAACCCGCAAGGGCGACACCATTCAGGCCGATTATGGCCGCTATGGCTCGGTGAGCTGCCACTTCGCCTGATCTGCCAATCGCTGGAGTGATCCGCACATGCCGCATTTCACGCTGGAATATTCCGCCAATCTCGATGCCCGGCTCGACATGGGAAAGGTGGTCGAAGTCGTCCGCAAGGCCGCGGTCGAAACCGGCGTCTTTCCGCTCGGCGGCATCCGTGTCCGCAGCGTGCGCTGCGAGCACTACGCCATCGCCGACGGCCGGCCGGATCTCGGTTTCCTCGACATGGTGCTGCGGCTCGGCGAGGGCCGCGACCTCGCCACCCGCAAGCGTGCCGGCGAACATATCTTCAAGGCACTCTCCGCTCATCTCGATCCGGTGTTCGCGAACAGCAAATTCGCGTTGTCGTTCGACATGCAGATCAACGACAAGGAGATGAGCTGGAAGCGCAACAACATCCACGAAGCTCTGAAAGCCGAGGCCGCGCATGGATAAGATCGCTCCGAAACCGACAGATGCGTTCAAGGCCAATTGTGACCGTGCCGCTCCCCTGCTGGCCAAGCTCAAAGCCGAAGGGATCGGCCACATGATCGGCGGCAAGACGGTGCCGTCGGTCTCGGGCAGCACCTTCGAAACCAGATCGCCGGTCGACGGCGCGGGTCTCGCAAATGTCGCCCGCGGCGGAGCCGAGGACATCGACCGCGCGGCAACCGCGGCGACGGAGGCGTTCAAGTCATGGCGCGCGGTCCCGGCCGCCACGCGCAAGAAACTGCTGCACCGGGTTGCCGATGCGATCGAGGACCGCGCCGACGACATCGCGGTACTGGAATGCATCGACACCGGACAGGCGCATCGCTTCATGGCCAAGGCCGCCATCCGCGCCGCGGAGAATTTCCGCTTCTTTGCCGACAAATGCGGCGAAGCGCGCGATGGTCTCAACACGCCGAGCGAGCAGCACTGGAATGTGTCGACGCGGGTGCCGATCGGCCCGGTCGGCGTGATCACGCCCTGGAATACCCCCTTCATGCTGTCGACCTGGAAGATCGCTCCGGCGCTCGCGGCCGGATGCACCGTGGTCCACAAGCCGGCGGAATGGTCGCCGGTGACCGCCGACCTGCTTGCCCGGCTGGTTAAGCAGGCCGGCGTTCCCGACGGCGTGCTCAACACCGTCCACGGCATCGGCGAGGAGGCCGGCAAGGCGCTGACCGAACATCTCGCAATCAAGGCCATCGGCTTTGTCGGCGAAAGTGCCACCGGTTCGGCGATCATGGCGCAGGGCGCGCCCACCCTGAAGCGGGTGCATTTCGAGCTTGGCGGCAAGAATCCCGTGATCGTGTTCGCCGACGCCGATCTCGACCGCGCGCTCGACGCCGTGGTGTTCATGATCTACTCGCTCAATGGGGAGCGCTGTACCTCCTCCAGCCGGCTCCTGGTGCAGGAAAGCATCGCGGACCAGTTCATCGAAAAGCTTTCCGCGCGGGTGCGGAGCCTGAAGGTGGGACATCCCCTTGACCCCGCCACCGAGATCGGACCGCTGATCCATGAGCGGCATCTCGCTAAGGTCTGCGCCTATTTCGACGTCGCGCGAAACGACGGCGCGGTGATCGCGGTGGGCGGGCAGCCGCATGACGGGCCCGGCGGCGGGCATTATGTGCAGCCGACGCTGGTGACCGGGGCGCATGCCAGCATGCGGGTGGCCCAGGAGGAGGTGTTCGGTCCGTTCCTCACCGTCATTCCGTTTAGTGACGAGAACGACGCGATCGAGATCGCCAACGGCGTGCAATACGGCCTCACCGGCTATGTCTGGACCGGCGACATGGGCCGCGCGCTGCGGGTCGCCGATGCGCTGGAGGCCGGCATGATCTGGCTGAATTCCGAAAATGTCCGCCATCTGCCGACGCCGTTCGGCGGCATGAAGGCCTCGGGCATCGGCCGCGACGGCGGCGACTACTCCTTCGATTTCTACATGGAGACCAAGCACGTCTCGCTCGCGACCGGCACCCACAAGATCCAGCGGCTGGGAGTTTGACCGCTAGCACCGTTTTTCCGGGGGCGACAGGACACGTCAAAGCAGGGATCCAGCCTCGAGGGCGAGAATGGGTCCCGGCCCTGGCCGCACCGGACATTTGCCGCACTGACAAGCCATTCGAGGAAACCGCATGCCTATCCCACAGCATATCTTCGAGCCACCCTTCAACATCGTCAGGAGCAGCCATGCCGTGCTCGACGTGACGGACCTTGATGCCAGCCGCCGGTTCTACGAGAACGCAATTGGGCTGCATGTCGAGGACCGCGACGGCGACGCGGTGTTTCTGCGCGGCAGTGAGGAGCATCAGCATCACTCGCTCGTATTGTGCAAGGCGGCGGTCGCCGGCTGCAACCGGCTCGGTTTCAAGGTCGGCAATGAAACCGATCTCGACAAGGCAGCGGCATACTTCTCCGAAAACGGGGTCGTCTATGCGTTTGCCGAGCAGCCCTTCCAGGGCCGCACCCTGCAATTCACCGATCCACAGGGGTTTCAGCTGGAGCTCTACGCCTCGATGGAAAAACGCCCGCATTTGCTGCGCCGGTACGATCTTTACAAGGGCTGCCATCCGCAGCGGCTCGACCATTTCAACGTATTCGCCGCCGAGGTTCAGGACACCGTCGACTTCTACAGCCGACTCGGCTTCCGGTTGACCGAATATGCCGAGGAGGACGGGCCGAACGGCCGCATCGCGGCGGCCTGGCTGCATCGCAAGGGCAATGTGCACGACTTCGCCATCACCAACGGCAAGGGCCCTCGCCTGCATCATTTCGCCTATTGGGTGCCGACTGCGATGAACATCCTGCATTTGTGTGACGTGATGGCCTCCAGCGGCTATCTCGAGAACATCGAGCGTGGCCCCGGCCGTCACGGCATCTCGAATGCGTTCTTCCTCTATGTCCGCGATCCCGACGGACATCGCCTGGAACTCTACACCAGCGATTACTTCACCATGGACCATGACCACGAGCCGATGCGCTGGTCGCTGAGGGACCCGCGGCGACAGACGCTGTGGGGCGCACCGGCGCCACGTTCCTGGTTCGAACAGGGCTCGCCGTTCCCCGGACAGAAGGTGCGCGACCCCTTGTTTGTCGCGGACGTGACGATCGCGGACTGATTGCAGCTTCCTGACCGCATGGGATCTCCGATGGCCTCCTACCGCATCGCCAGCTTTTCGATCGACGGCTCGACCCGATACGGCGCCGTCGTTGGTGACGGCATGGTCGACCTCTCGGCGCATTTCGCCGGCGACTATCCCACACTGCGGGAAGTGGTGGCCGCCGGCGCGCTGACGAAACTTGCCGAATACGCAGCACGGCGTTCACCGGACCATGCCCTGGACGCCATCACCTTTGTGCCGCCGATCCCCTCGCCGGAAAAGATCATCTGCATCGGCGTCAACTATCCCGACCGCAACGCCGAGTACAAGGACGGGCAGGACGCGCCGAAATATCCCAGCATGTTCATGCGCACGCCCCGTTCCTTTGTCGGCCATCAGACGCCGCTGGTACGTCCGCATGCCTCGGCGCAACTGGACTATGAGGGCGAGCTGGTGCTGGTCATCGGCAAGCCCGGCCGGCACATCCCCGAAAGCGCGGCATTGGATCACATCGTGGCGGTCACCCTGTGTAACGAAGGCACCATCCGCGATTGGGTCCGGCATGCCAAGTTCAACGTGACGCAGGGCAAGAATTTCGACGCGACCGGCAGCCTTGGCCCCTGGCTCGTGCCTTATACCGACTACTCCGACATTGCCGACATCCGGCTGACGACCCGGGTCAATGGCGAGACCCGGCAGGACGATCGAACCGGCCGGCTGATCTTCGGCTTCCGATACCTGATCAGCTACATCTCCACCTTCACCACGCTGGTGCCCGGCGACGTCATTGTCACGGGGACGCCGACCGGCGCCGGTGCGCGGCTCGATCCGCCGCGTTTTCTCAAGCCCGGTGACGTCATCGAAGTCGAGGCGGACAAAATCGGCGTGTTGCGCAACGGCGTGGTCGACGAAAGCACCTAAGTCTCCTGCAAGCGATTGGACAGTGAAATGAGTTCAGCATCCGGCGGCGAAGCGATTGTCAACGGCCTGGTTGCCCATGGCGTCGATACCGTGTTCGGCCTGCCCGGCGCGCAGATCTACGGCCTGTTCGATGCGTTTCATCAGACGCAATTGAAAGTGATCGGCGCCCGTCACGAGCAGGCCTGCGGCTACATGGCTTTCGGGTATGCGCGTGCCACCGGCCGGCCCGGCGTGTTCAGTGTGGTGCCCGGCCCCGGCGTGCTCAACGCCAGTGCGGCGATGCTGACGGCCTACGGCGCCAACGAGCCGGTGCTGTGCCTGACCGGCCAGGTGCCGACCGCGTTCCTGGGAAAGGGCCGCGGCCATCTGCACGAGATGCCGGACCAGCTCGCCACGCTGCGGACGTTCGTGAAATGGGCGGAGCGGATCGAGTATCCCGATGCGGCGCCGGCCCTGGTTTCTCGCGCGTTCCAGGAGATGATGTCGGGACGGCGCGGGCCGGCGGCGCTGGAAATGCCATGGGACGTGTTCACGCAGCGCGCCGACGTGGGAGCTGCAACTCCATTCGATCCGTTTCCGGCGCCGCGGCCGGATCCCGACCGCGTCAAGGCCGCCGCCGCCTTGATCGCCGACAGCCGAACCCCGATGATTTTCGTCGGCAGCGGCGCCATCGATGCCGCCGATGAAATTCTGGAGCTTGCCGAACTGATCGATGCCCCGGTGGTGGCGTTCCGCAGCGGCCGCGGCATCGTCAGCAACGCGCATGAATTGGGGCTCACCATGGCGGCCGCCTACCGGCTGTGGCCGCAGACCGATCTCATGATCGGCATCGGCACCCGGCTGGAACTGACCACCATGACGCGCTGGCCGTTTCGCCCCGAGGGCCTCAAGTCCATCCGCATCGACATCGATCCCTCGGAAATGCGGCGGTTCACCCCGGACGCTGCGATCATCGCCGACGCGCGCGCCGGGACAGATGCCCTGCTGGCGGCGGTCAGAAAGCAGGGCTTTGCGAAGACAAAGGGCCGCCGCACCGTGATCCGCGAGGCTTCCGCGGCGGCGCTGCAGGAAATCCAGAAGGTCCAGCCGCAGATGGCGTATCTCGATATCCTGCGCGAGGTGCTGCCGGACAACGCCATCGTGACCGACGAGCTGTCGCAGGTCGGCTTCGCTTCCTGGTATGGCTTCCCGATCTACCACCCGCGTACCTTCATCAGCTCGGGCTATCAGGGCACGCTCGGCTCGGGCTTTCCCACTGCGCTTGGCGCCAAGGTGGCCTATCCCGACCGGCCAGTGGTTGCGATTACCGGAGATGGCGGCTTCATGTTCGGCGTGCAGGAACTCGCAACCGCGGTGCAGTTCGGGATCGGCGTGGTCACGCTGGTGTTCAACAACAATGCCTATGGCAATGTTCGGCGTGACCAGATCCAGCGCTTCGACGGCCGCGTCGTCGCCTCCGACCTGGTCAATCCGGATTTCGTCAAGCTCGCCGAATCCTTCGGCGTCGATGCGGCGCGGGTGACCTCGCCCGAAACGTTTCGTCCCGCGCTGGAGAAGGCGCTCGCCAGTGGCGGCCCCTACGTGATCGCGGTCGAAGTGCCCAGGGATTCGGAAGTGAGTCCATGGGCGTTCATCCATCCGGCGATGCCGTAAGAACGGCGCACGAAACGCCTTCCGCGATCAGACGAACTGCCCCGCCCCGCTAGCATGCCTTGCGAAAGGTCAGGTTGATGCGCTGCCGTCCCATCACGCCATGTTCGCCGTCGGCGAGCGGCGCAACGCCGTGAAAGGCGAGCCGCGCCGGGCCACCCCACACCACGACGTCGCCATGCTCGAGCCGAAACCGCTGCGGCTTGTCGCTGCGCTGCAATCCGCCGAACAGAAAGATCGCGGGCAAGCCCAGCGACACCGAGACGATCGGGGCGCCGAAATCGCGCTCGTCGCGATCCTGGTGCAGCGACATCCGGGCGCCCGGCTGGTAGCGATTGATCAGGCACGCATCCGGTGAAAAGCCGCCAAAGCCCGCCTCCGCCGCAGCCTGCGCCGCCAGTTCGACAAACGGCCGCGGCATCGCCGGCCACGGCTGCGCGTTTTCGGGATCGTTTCCATCATAGCGATAGCCGGTGCGATCCGTGACCCACCCGACACTGCCGCAATTGGTCATCGCGACCGACATCTGATGCCCGCCCGGCGTCGTCATGTGCCGGAACGGCGCCGCCGCCACGACTTCATGCAGCGCCGTGAGGAGCTCGGACTGACGTCCGATAGCCAGTCCGCGCAGCAGCACGGCTCCGTCCGCCAATCGCTGCCGCTCCCGCTGCAGCCCCGCAATGCCGTCAAACAAATCCACCTGAAACCTGCCCGCAGTCACTTCGCATCGTGAAAGATGACGCCAACGGTATGGCGATGGCCGGAACGGATCCGGCTCACGCCATGGCGGAGATTAACCCGATAGAAGCCGCGCGTCCCCTGCACGGGGCGGTGATGCACCGCAAATGCCACGGCGTCGCCCTGGGCGAGCGGCACCACTTCGGGCCGCGACTGCATCCTGGGGCGCTGCTCGGTCAGCACGAACTCGCCGCCGGTGAAATCGCGCCCGGGCTCGGATAGCAGGATCGCCACCTGCAGCGGGAAAACATGCTCACCATAGAGGTCCTGGTGCAGGCAATTGTAGTCGCCGACACCATATTGCAGCAACAATGGGGTGGGCCGGCTCTGGCCGGCAGCATGGCATCGATCGAGAAAGGCTTCATGGGCCGGCGGATAGCGGATGTCGATGCCCATCGCCTCGTTCCAGCGGTTGGCCATCTGGTACAGCCGCACGTACAATAACGGGCGCAGTTGTGCGATCAGATCCGGCAACGGATAGCAGAAATATTTGTACTCGCCGCGCCCGAAGCCGTGGCGTCCCATCACGATGCGGCTGCGAAAGCGACTGTCGTCAGGATAGAGCGCCGCCAGTTCGCGGCACTGCTCCGGCGTCAGCAGCCGGTTCAGAACCGCGCAACCCTGCGCGTCGAGATCGTCCGTCGCCCGAACCCAGTCGATTGCGTCGATGCGCGCCAACGTGCTCGCCGGCGGCACAATCGAAAGCGTCTCACGTTTGACATCGGCCATATGGAACTCCACCATCGTCATGCCGAACGATGCGAACCATCGCGGAATTGACCAAAGAGAGTTACGCCATGCCGATCGCATGTCCACCCGATTTCCGGGCGGGCTCGGGTTCCATCATGTCACGTCGCGCGCGGGCCGATGGCGGCCTCGATTCCCGCGGCGAGCTCGAAGATGCGGCGGTCGGAGCCGCCAGCCGCCGCCAGCATCACGCCCACCGGCACCTCGCCCTGGCGCTGCGCCGGCAAGGAGATCGCGCACCCGTCGATCATGTTGATCAGCGTGGCATTGCGCAACGCCCGCATATTCTCCGCGCCGAAGGCCTTGTCATCGGCGAGATCGGCAATACGTGGCGGCGTATTGGCAGTGGTGGGCATGATCAGCGCGTCATACGGTGCGATGCGCTGTTCAATTCGCGCGATCAGCGACCGGCGCGCAGCCAGAAGATCGACGTAATCGGCTGCGCTGAGGCTCTCGCCGCGAACGATGCGCGTGGCCACGCGAGGATCGTACAGCTCGCCCTTGCTCGCAATCAAATAGCGATGCCAGGCATAGCTTTCGGCGGCGGAGAACCCGCCCTTGGCATTCATCACGGCGACATCGTTGAATTCCGGCACCGCGATCCGTTCGATCAGCGCGCCGGCACGGGACAGGGTTTCCAGCGCGCGCTCGAACGCGCGCGCGACCGCCTGGTCGAGATCGTCGAGCGCGATGGTGATCGGCACTGCCAGCCGCATCCCCCTGATCGGGCGCGGCTGCAGCGGCAGCAGCGGTTCGTCGGCCAGCACGGCATCGAGCACGGCGCAGCAGTCGACCGTGCGCGCCAGCGGCCCGTAACTGTCGAGCGTGAACGACAGCGGTACGCCGCCGGCGAGCGGGATCCGGCGCTGGGTCGGCTTGAAACCGACGATGCCGTTGAATGCGGCCGGAATCCGGCAGGACCCGCCGGTGTCGGTGCCGAGCGCGCCATGGGCCATGCCGTCGGCGACCGACACCGCGGCGCCCGAGGAGGAACCGCCGGGCACATGACCGGCGCTGCGCTGCCATACGCTCTTCGGCGTGCCGTAATGCGGATTGATGCCGATGCCGGAATAGGCGAATTCCGTCATGTTGGTACGACCGATCAGGACGAACCCGGCGCGCCGCAGCCGCGCCACCACCGGCGCGTCGGCCTGCGCCGGCGCGGAATCATCCAGCGCGCGGGAACCGGCGCGAGTCACCTGACCCTTGATGTCGAACAGATCCTTGATCGAGACGGGAATGCCGGCATGGGCTGACGGCGCGGCGTTCGCCTTGCGCAGGCGATCCATCGCTTCTGCTGTAGCGATCGCGGCTTCCCTGTCGACATGAATGAAGGTCCGGATACCTTCGCCGGTCTCGTCGGCGATCTTGCCGAGGCACGCCTCGACCAGTTTGCGGGCGCTGGTGCGCCCGGCCGCAAGATCGGCGGCGAGTGAAGCAAGCGTCGCGGCATCTGGCATTGTCATTTCCCCCTCAAGGCCAAATCCGCTGCAGCGGCTGGCGTCACTTCAATCCGAAATAGGCGCGGCGCAGCGCCTCGTTGTCCGTCATCTCGGCGACGGTGCCGGAAAAGCGGATGCGCCCACCTTCCAGCACGAACACCCGCGTCGCCACTTCGAGAAACCCGATGTTCTGCTCGGCGATCAAAAGCGCGAGGCCGTGCCCGCGCAGGTCGCTGAGGATGCGGATGACCTCCTTGACGAACAGCGGCGACAGGCCGGCCGACGGCTCGTCCATCACCAGAAGCCGAGGCTCGGCGGCGAGCGCCTTGGCGATGCCCAGCATCTTGCGCTGGCCACCGGAAAGACTGGACGCTGGCGCGCGGCGCTTGTCGCGCAGCACCGGGAAGATGCCGTAGAGCTCCTCGACCCGTGCCACGGGGTCGGCATGCCCGAGCGCCTGCGCGCCCACGCGGATGTTCTCTTCGATCGAAAGATCGGGAAACACCGCGAGTTCGGACATGTAGGTCATGCCAAGCCGCATCCGGTCGCTGGAACGCATCCGCGTCACATCCTCGCCGGCGAGATCGATGCGGCCGTGCCGCGCGTCGATCAGGCCGACCAGCGACTTGAGAAACGTGGTCTTGCCGGCGCCATTGGCGCCGAGCAGCAGCACGGTCTCCCCGGCGCGGACGTCGAGATCGACACCCCACAGCACCTGCATGGTGCCGTAACCGGCATCGATGCCGGCAGCCTTCATCAGCGGCGCGGCGTCAGGCGGCATGCTCGCCTCCGAGGAACACCTCGATCACCTGCGGAACCTGCACCGCCACCGCGAGCTTGCCTTCGAAGATCTCCTTGCCGGCGTTCAGGACGATGACGCGATCGGTGATGTGCTCGATGAACCCCATCAGGTGTTCGACAACGATGATGGCGATTCCGGTCTGCGCCAGCGCCTTGATCCGTTCGGCGATCCAGTCGAGTTCGGTCGGATTAAGCCCGGCGGCGAGTTCGTCGAGCAATAGCAGCCGCGGACGGGTGGCCAGTGCGCGCACCAGGTCCAGCATCTTCTGCTGGGCGTTGTTGAGATCGGCCGCCGGCCGGTCGGCGACCTCGGCCAGGCGATATTCCCCCAGGAGCGCCGCCATCGTCGGCGGCGCCACGGCGGCACGGCCATAGGCCAGTGCAACCTCGATGTTCTGGCGCACGGTGAGCGACAGAAACGGCTTCGGCACCTGGAACGTCCGGTTGATGCCGCGATGGACCAGCCGGTGTGCCGCCATCCCGCCGATCGCGGTGCCGTCCAGCATGACGTCGCCGCCGTCGGGTGCATAGAGGCCCGATATCACATTGATCGCCGTTGTCTTGCCGGAGCCGTTCGGCCCGACCAGTCCGAGGATTTCGCCCGGCACGACATGGAAGCTCAAACCGTCCAGCGCATAGAACCCGCCGAAACGCTTGGTGACCTTGGACAGTTCGAGCAGCGGCCGGCTGTCAGGGGACATGCCACCCCCTGCGCGTTGCCAGCGACACCAGTCCGGCGGGAAGAAACAGCACCAGACCCATGATCAACAGCCCGTAGATCAACTGGAAGTATTGGGGCGTGGTAAATCCGATCAGGTTGTAGATGCCGTAGAGGATGACCACGCCGACGATCGGGCCGCAGATGGTGGCGACGCCGCCGAACAGCGCGAATACGATCGCAAAGATGCTGAAATCGCCGCTGAAGACATTCTCGGGATAGAACACCGAGACGTACCAGGCATAGACGCCGCCGGCGAGGCCCGCGACCAGCGCGGAGGCCAGCCACGCGATCACCCGCATCCGCACCACATTGACGCCGGCCATGGAGGCGCTGACCGCGTCCTCGCGCACCGCCTGGAGCGCGAGCCCGAACCGCGAATTCCTCAGGAATACCACCGCGCCCAGCGTCAGCGCCAGCACGACAAGGGCCGCCGCATAAGCGAGGGTCGGGTTGAAGGTACCCGTCAGCGAAACGCCATACGGCCCTCGCGTGATGTTCTCCAGCGCCGGGTTGGCGACGAAGTGAAGCACCGCCAATGAGGCAGCAAGATTGGCGATGGCGAAATAGGCGCCTGACAGCCGCAGCAGCGGCGTCAGCAACAGACCAAGCGCAACACCGACCAGTCCGGCAACCAGCACGGCGAGTGCCGCCGGCGCCTGGTACTGCATCACCAGGATGGCGAACCCGTAGGCGCCGGCGCCGAAAAACCCGACATAGCCGAACGGCAAGTAGCCGGTAAATCCGTAGATGATGTTCACGCCCTGCGCCAGCACCAGGAAGATGACGAAATTGAACAGCAGCAGATGGTTCTGGTAGACGCCGGGCAGCACCGCCAGGATCGCGACCAGCGGGACGACGATGAACAGCATATGTCTGAGCGCGCTAGGCAACCCGCACCCGCCTTCCGAGCAGGCCGCTCGGACGTAGCAGCAGGATGAAGATCAGCAGCACGTAGGGCAACAGGTCCGCCCACGAACTGAGATAGGTCTGCACCAGCATGTAACAGACGCCGTAAACTACCCCGCCGAGCGCCGTTCCGAGCGGGTTGCCGAGCGATCCCAGCACCACGATCGCAAACGAGGTGACGGTCGCGTCGGCGCCGAATGCCGGCGTGACAGATCCGAACATGAAGGGTGCGAACACGCCGGCCACCGCGGCAAGGCCCAGTCCGATGCCAAAAGCGGCGGCGGAAACCCGATCGACGTCAATTCCGGTCGCCAATGCCTCGTCGCGCCGCGACATCACCGCCCGGGTCAGGGTGCCCAGGCGGGTACGGTACAGATAAAGGTAGACGCAGGCGATCGCGAGCAGGCTGGCGGCGGCCGCGATCACCCAGGAGGCGGGAAAGCTCTGGCCGAAGATGCGGACCGGACCGCCGCTGTCGGGCTGGCCGCCGAACAACCTGACCTTGATGGTCGAGAATACGGTTCCGAGCGCCCGGCTCTGGATCGAGCGTTCGCTGGTGCCGAAGAAGATGGTCGTCACCGCCTCGATCACCTGCGACAGCCCGAAGAACAGGATGATCGAGAGCATCTCGGGATTGACCGATCCCTGCAGCCGCGGCACCAGCACCCAATAGAGCAGCAGGCCCGCCACCAAGAAGATCACGAACGCCAACGGCACCGCAAACAGCGGATCGATGCCGAGAACGCTCACGACGCCAAAGGCGACGAAAGCCCCCAGCATCAGGAAATCGCCATGCGCGAGATTGACAATGCGCATGACACCGAACACGAGATTGAGGCCTATTCCCACCAGGCTGAAATACAGACCGAACAGCACGCCGGCGACGAGCGCATAGATTAGCATCCGGGGAATCCTCCCGGCGTCCCGTCCGCGGTCTGCCGCCGCCTCATGGACGCGGATAGACCGGCTTGCCGGTGGCGGTTTCGTGCGGGTAGATCGAGACGAACTTGATGTGGCCGTGCTCGTTGAGTTCGAGCTGGCCGAGCGGCGTCAACTCACCGATCTGACCGCCCATCTCGTCCAGCGCGAAGGTGCCGTCAAGCGTCTTGACCTGTCCGTTCAGGCTGAAAACCGCGCGGCGCAGTTCGAGTTGATCGAGGCTGGTTGCAACCGAAAGCGTCTTCTCGAGGATCAGGCCGGTGGTGTAGCCCGCAACGGCATTGAACCCGAACTCGACCTTCCCGTCGGAATATTTCTTGTCCCAGGCGGCTTTGTAATCCTTCATGTTCATGCCGAAATTGACGGGGTAATCCAATTCCGAGGGCGGCACGTATGTGAAGACATGCTCGAGTCCCTTGGCGCCGACGTTCTTCTCCAGCAATTCGGTCTCGAGGCCCGGGTAGATGCAGAACAGCATTTTGAATTTGGTACCGACATCCTGCACGTTGCGCAAGAAGGCGATGTCGTTCGGAGCGTAGCCAAAATGTAGGACCGCGTCAGGTTGCGCATTGCTGATGTTGTTGATGATGACGGTGTAGTTGGTGGTCTCGGTCGGAATGCCCTGATCGTAGACGATCTCGATCGGCGCGCCGGAGTCCTTGACGAACTTGCGGAATGCATTGGCCTGGGTGCTGGTGAATTCGTTGGTCGAATACAGGATCGCGATCTTCTTGATGCCAAGCCCCGGACCGTCATGGGAGATGAAGTCCGCGACCGGCTTGGGCCAGACGGTCGAAACCGGGTCCGCCATCAGCGCAATGTAGGGATTGTCCTTGGAGAAGAAGCTGGCGCCGGTGCCGGTCTGGTCGAACAGGAACATCTTGCGGTCGCGCGCGATCGCCACCGCGGGTGCCGTCAGTACCGATCCGGAATCGGCGACCAGTAGATCGACCTTGTCCTGCGTGACGAGCTGGTTGTAGAGCGTTGAAGCCGTCGCGGTGTTGCTCTGGTCGTCATAGGCGACGAGCTTGACGGGAATCTTCTTGTCGAATGCCTTGACGTAGACGCCGCCGTCCGCGTTCTTCTGCTCTGCCCACAGTTTGAGCGCGCTGAAAACCGGCATCGAAATCGATGCGAAACGTCCGGATGAGGCATAGAGCGTGCCGATCTTGATTTCGGCCGGCGCGTCCGCCGCCAGGGCCGGCGCGGCCATCGTCAGCAAGGCCGCCAGCGCGGCGCCCGTCAGTTTCGCGGCGCCCGTCTTTTTCAACATGAAATCCTCCGATTTTCTTCATTCCCGGCGACCTTAGCGCGGGGGATCGCGGCGATACAAGCGTTCCGCCATGGTCCATTGGGCGCAGACCGGAATACGCGGCATGCTCGGCTTACCCGTTGACGACCGGCAGTCCGATGTCGCAAGAACCTGCGATCCGACTTCGACCCGCCCGCAGGAGGAATTCGTTCCATGGCCGAGCCAGAGCGAGCGCGACCGAAACCGACCCGGAAACCCAGCACTTCTGGGACGGCACCCAGGCCGGCGAACTGCGGCTGCAGCGTTGCGACGCCTGTGCCGATGTCTATTTCCACCGCGTCCGTTCTGTCCGGCCTGCGGGTCGCGCAAGGTCAGCGTGTTCAAGGCGAGCGGCCGTGGCAAGCTCTACAGTTACGTCATTCACCACCGTCCTGCCCCGGGGTTCACGCCGCCCTATGCCATCGCCGTCGTCGAGCTGGACGAGGGTCCGCGCATGATGAGCAACATCGTCGACTGCCCGCAGACGCCGGAGGCACTCGCGCTCGACATGAGGCTGGAAGTCGCGTTCGAAAAACTCGACGACAAGGTAACGCTTCCCCTGTTCCGTCCGGCGAAGGGGTAAACCGTCATGCGCAGAAACCAGGTTGCCGTGGTCGGCGCGGCGGAAACCACCGAACTCGGCGTCATCCCCCATATGTCGCAAATCCAGCTGCATGCGGATGCGGCGTTGAACGCGATCGCCGATGCCGGATTGAAGTTGTCCGACATCGACGGCTTCGCCACCGCGGTCGAGACCCCGCAGCAGATCGCGCACTATCTCGGCATCACGCCGACCTGGGTTGATGGCACCTCGGTCGGGGGCTGCTCCTTCATGCTGCATGTGCGCCACGCCGCCGCGGCGATCGAGGCCGGTCTCTGCAAGACCGTCCTGATCACCCATGCCGAGAGCGGCAAGTCCAATATCGGGCGGACCCCGCGCCTGATCGGCCCCGACAGCCTCAACGGTCAGTTCGAACTGCCCTACGGGGTGACGACGCCGGCCAGCATGTTTCCGATACCGGTGCTGCGCTACATGAAGACCCATGGCATCACCCACGAGCAGATCGCGATGGTCGCGGTGGTGCAGCGCGAATGGGCCGCGAAGAATCCGCGCGCTACCATGAAGGCGCCGATCACCGTGGAAGACGTGCTGAATTCACGGATGATCGCCTACCCGTTCCGCATCCTGCAGTGCTGCCTGGTCACCGATGGCGGCGGCGCCCTGATCATGACATCGGCGGAGCGCGCCCGGGATTTCCCGAACAAGCCGGTCTACATCCTCGGCACCGGCGAGAGCGTGGAGACGCCGATGGTCAGCCAGATGCAGACCTTCGACAGCTCGCGTGCCTTCAAGGTCGCCGGGCCCCTCGCCTTCAAGGAAGCCGGCATCGCGCACAGGGATGTCGACCATCTGATGATCTACGATGCGTTCGCGCATCTGCCGCTCTACGGCCTCGGCGACCTCGGCTTCATGCCGCATGAAGAAACCGGGAAGTTCATCGCCGACGGCAATACCCGGCCGGGCGGCAAGCTGCCGCTCAACACCAATGGCGGCGGCCTCAGTTACATGCATTCCGGCATGTACGGAATGTACGCGCTGCAGGAGAGCGTGCGGCAGATGCGGGGCATCGCGCCGGCGCAGGTGCCGGGCGCCAAGAATCTCGGTCTGCCACGGTGTCGGCGGCATGTTCGCGGCTTCCGGGACGATCATTTTCACGAACGAGACATGACACCCCTCGCCCGCACGTTGCGTGCTCCGGAATGACGGAAACCAAACGGAGGCATCGATGGCCAGATCGCTCGAAGGCAAATCCATCATCGTCACCGGCGCCGGGCGCGGCATCGGGCGCGAGATCGCGCTGCTCTGCGCCGCCGAGGGCGCCCGGGTGGTGGTCAACGATCCCGGCGGCGCCGCCGACGGCTCAGGCACCAGCGCTGCACCGGCCGAAGAGGTCGTCGATGAAATCAGCAAGCGTGGTGGCACGGCGGTGGCGAATTTCGACACCGTGGCGGAGGCGATCCCGGCCAGCAAGATCGTCAAGACCGCGATCGACAGTTTCGGAAGGCTGGACGGCGTGGTCAACAACGCCGGGATCCTGCGCGACGCCATCTTCCATCGCATGAGCGTCGATGCCTTCGAATCCGTAATCCGGGTTCACCTGATGGGTTCGTTCTACGTCTCGCACGCCGCGGCGCGGCTGTTCCGCGAGCAGGAGAGCGGCGCGTTCGTGCATTTCACCTCGACCTCGGGACTGGTCGGCAATTACGGCCAGGCCAACTACGCCGCGGCCAAGCTCGGTATTGTCGGACTGTCGAAATCGATCGCGCTCGACATGGAACGGTTTCACGTCCGCTCCAACTGCGTTTCGCCCTTCGCCTGGAGCCGGCTGATCGGCACCATCCCGACCGAGACCGAGGCGGAAAAGGCGCGGGTGGCGAAGATCCAGCAGATGGGGCCGGAAAAAATCGCGCCGGTCTGCGTCTTTCTGCTCAGCGACGCCGCCAAGGACGTCACCGGGCAGATCTTTGCGGTGCGCATGAACGAGATCTTCCTGATGAGCCAATCCCGCCCGCTGCGATCAATTCATCGCGCCGAAGGATGGACGCCGCAGTCCATCGCCGACCACGGCATGCCGGCGCTGAAATCGTCGTTCTACAAGCTCGACCGATCCGCGGATGTATTCAACTGGGATGCGATCTAGGACCACGTGGCTACGCGTTGAGAGGCAAGGTCAGTTCCATCAGATCCTTCGCCACGGTGACCTTGCCGGAATAGTTCTCCCGCACGGCGGCGATCCACTGCTCGTCGGTGACATCGAAATCGCCGGGCACCAGGTGACTGAGCACCAGCAGCTTGACCCCGGACGCGGCCGCGATCTTGCCGACGTCCTGCGCGGTGGTATGGCTGGCCAGCAGGTGTTTGCCGAGCGTTGCGCCGTTCTTCACCCGTGCGACGAGCTTGTCCACGAATGGCGCATAGAGCGCCTCGTGGACCAGTACGTCGGCGCCTTTGGCGAACTCGGCCAGCCTGGGATTGTATTCGGTGTCGCTCGAAAACACGATCACGCCGTCGGGCGTGGTGAACTTGTAGGCGAAGTTGTCCGTGATCGGCGGATGCGGAGTGCGGAAGGCGGTGATCGTGAAGTCGTCGGTCTTGAGCACCTCGCCATCGGCTTCGATATCCTTCGCGATCAAGAGCGGACGGGGATCGGGACGCCCTTCATCCGCAATCCGGGTCTCGACGTCGAACCTGTTCAGTTCCCAATAGTTCCTTGTCAGTTGCTCGAGCCCTTTCGGGCCGAACGAATGGATCGGGGTCGATAGCCCCGACGCCCAGGCATTGTAGACAAGGTTGCCGTATTCGAGATTGTGATCCGAATGATGATGGCTGATCAGGATGTATTTAATCGAGGTCAACGGAACCTTGGCCGCCGCCAGCTGATGAGAAACGCCCATGCCGCAATCGAGCACGATGCGGGCTCCGTTGATCTCGATCAGATTGGCGGGATTGGATCGGCCCACCTCGACCCGGGGACCGCCCTTGGTGCCGAGGAAGACGATCCGGGTGCGGGCTTTGCTCCCCGATTGAGCCCGTGCCGACGGCATTGCGAACAGCGGCGCAAGCGCGCTCGACAGCGACAGTTGCAGGAATTTGCGGCGATAGATCATGCGACCCTCGAGGTGTTGACGAAGCAATTGGCGTGACATCGTCTGCGCACGGCGAGCCTATCCTGTTGCGGCGCCTGCGCCCATCCCCGCGAGGCAACCGCCGTTGCCAGCCAGCACGTCCGCGAGCTGACGACGTTCACCCGCTATTGCGCAAACCTGCCGAAATTCCGTTGATGGTGATCTGGATGCCACGCAGGATCTTCTCGTCGGGGTTTTGCGCCCGGTGCTTCTTCAAGAGTTCGACCTGCACGTGATTCAGCGGATCGAGATAAGGAAAGCGGTTGCGGATCGAACGCTCCAGCAGCGCATTGCCTTGCAACAGCCGTTCATGGCCCATGATCTCGAGCAGGGTCTCGATGCAGTGGTGCCATTCGCGGCTGATGCGTCCAAAGATGTTCTCGCGCAGGCCCACATCCGGCACCAGTTCGGCATAGCGCGAGGCGATCGCGATTGAACTCTTCGCCAGCACCATGTCCATGTTCGACAACAGGGTGCGGAAGAACGGCCACTCCCGGTAAAGCTCCTTCAGGAACGGCATCCCCCGCTCCGGATGCTCGGCAGTCCAAGCCTCCACCGCGCTCGCGAAGCCGTACCAGCCCGGCAGCATCAGCCGGCACTGCGCCCAGCTGAATACCCAGGGGATCGCGCGCAGATCCTCGATGGCGCGGGTCTTCTTGCGCGACGCCGGCCGGCTGCCGATGTTGAGCGAGGCGATTTCCGTGATCACCGTCGAGCCCCAGAAATAATCGACGAAGCCTTCGGTCTCGTAGACCAGCCCACGATAGGCCTGGAAGGCGAGCGCCGACAACTGCTCCATCGCTTCCAGATATTCCGCGCGCGGTGCGTTCTGCCGCGGCTGCAGCAGACTGGTCTCCAACGTTGCCGCCGCCAATATCTCCAGATTGTCGCGGCCGACCTCGGCATTGGAATATTTGCTGGAGATGATCTCGCCCTGTTCGGTGATGCGGATCTGACCGTTCACCGCACCGCCCGGCTGCGCGACGATGGCGTCGTAGCTCGGGCCGCCGCCGCGGCCGACGGAGCCGCCGCGGCCATGGAACAACCTCAGGCGAACGCCGTGGCGTTCGAACACACCGACCAGGCCGATCTCTGCCTTGTAGAGTTCCCAGCCCGAGGTGACGAACCCGCCATCCTTGTTGCTGTCGGAGTAACCGAGCATCACTTCCTGCAACCCGCCCCGGCTGTCGACCAGCCGCCGGTATTCCGGCAGCGACAGCAGCCGGTCCATGATGGCGGCGCAGGCCTGCAGATCCTCGATGGTTTCGAACAGCGGCACGATGTTCACGGCGCTGCGGCCGGAGGGGTCGACGAGGCCGACCTCCTTGAGCAGCAGCGCGACCTCGAGCAGATCGGAGACGCCCTCGGTCATCGAAATGATGCATTGGGGAATCACGTCGGTTCCATAACGGGCATGGGCTTCCGCTGCGGCACGGAACACCTCCAGTTCGCCGACAGTCTCCTCGCCGTATTTCACGAACATCGATGCCAGCGGCCGGGCGTTGCGCAGCTCGGCGGCGAGCTGGGCAATACGCCCGTCTTCGTTCATGGCGAGATAGGAGGTGCCGGGCTTCGCCGCATCCAGCAGCTCTGCCATGGTGCGCTCGTGCACGGCGGAGTTCTGCCGCATATCGAGGTTGGCGAGATGAAAACCGAAGCAATCCACCGCGCGGCGCAGCAGGCGCAGTCGTCCGCGGGCGATCACGCCGCACTGGTTCGCCACCAGCGAGTGGTCGAGGACGTCGAGATCCACCTTGAAATCGTTCGCACTGGCATAGGATGGCAACTCGCCGACCGGCTGCCGCAGGGTCTCTACCCCGAGCCGCGCTGCCGTCGCGGTCAGGCGGGCATAGATGCCGGATACCGCGAGGCGGTAGGGCTCGCCGCTGCGGTGCGGCGAGGTATCGGGCGAGCGTTCGGCCAGCGTCCGCAGCTCCTCGGAGACATCGGCAAGATGGGCCGCCAGCGACAGCTCGCCGCCCAGCGCGTGCAGCTGATCGAGATAGAATCGCAACACGCAACTCGATTGCAGTCGCAGCGTGCCGCGCATGACATCCGCCGTCACGAACGGATTGCCGTCGCGGTCGCCGCCGATCCAGCTGCCGATCCTGAGGAAGGAGGCAAGCTCGCCGGCATCGTCCGGTCCGGCCGCGTTCAAGCGGTCCTCCAGCGTGCAGTGCAGCCGCGGCACCTCGTGCAGGAACGTGTAATCATAAAATGAGAGCCCGTTGGCGACCTCGTCGAGCACGGTGAGCTTGGTCCGCCGCAGCAGATTGGTCTGCCACAAGGTCAGCACCGCGCGGCGCAGCTGCTCGTCGGTCGCCTCGGCCTCCTCCGGCGTCTGCTGAACGCGCTCGCGCCGGTCGAGCAGCGCGGCGATTTCCATTTCGCGGTCGATGGTGCTCTTGCGGCGAACCTCGGTCGGGTGGGCGGTCAGCACCGGGCTGACCAAAGCTCCTCCGAAGAACCGGCGCAGCTCGGCGGAACCAAAGCCCGCCGCGCGCGCATGTGCCAGCGTCAGCGCCAGCGTTCCCCGCTGCGGCGATCCGCCGGCACTGCTGCGCGCCCGCATCTGGCGGATGTTGTTCTGGTCTTCCGCGATATTGGCAAGGTGAGAGAAATAGCTGAAGGCGCGCACGATGCGGACGGTTTCGCCGGTCGACATGCTGTCGAGGATGATCTCGAGCTCCCGCCTCGCCGGGCTGTCGTTGTCGCGGTGGAAGCGGATCGAGGTCTGGCGGATGCGTTCGACCAGATCGAACACGTCGGCGCCTTCCTGATCGCGCACGGTGTCGCCGAGAATCCGACCGAGCAGCCTGATATCCGTGCGCAGACGGGCATCGGCCTCGCGCGCCAGGGCTTCGTCGGCGCGCGCGGAGCCAAGGTCGGTGTCGGCCGCTTCGGAGGCCTTGGTTTGGGAAGACATGCTGACAGCTCCAGGGAGGGCCCGGCAAGCCGCAGTCTGCAATTTTTTCGCCGCCGCGCAAGGTCGGGAAACGCGCGATCCCCGCGTTGCACGCGGAACTAAATTCGGCGCCCTGCCCGCTCCCAGAACGGATCGCGTAGCCGCCGCTTGAATATCTTCCCGGAATCCTCGCGGGGCAGATCGTGGTGGATTTCGACGTGTTTCGGCACCTTGTAGTCGGCAAGCGCGCTACGGAGCCGGGCCCGGATCTCGACAAGGTCGAGCGCCATGCCAGGCTGCGGTTCAACCACCGCCATCAGCGCCTCGCCGAACTCATCGTCGGGAATGCCGAACACCGCGCAATCATGCACCCCCGGGACGGCGTGCAGCACCGCCTCGATCTCGGCCGGATAGATGTTGACGCCGCCGGATATCACCATGTCGCGCTTGCGATCGCAGATGAAGACGTAGCCGTCGGCGTCGATGTAGCCGACGTCCCCCGAGGTGATGAAGCCGTCGCGCTCGATCTCCGCGCGCTTCTCGGACTTGTTGTGATAGGTGAAGTCCGGATTGCCGGCGATGCGTGAATAGATCTCGCCGATTTCGCCCGGCGGCAGCAGCCTGCCGTCGTCGCCAACGATCCGCAGTTCGGCGCCCGGGGCGATCCGGCCGACGGTTCCCGGCTTCTTCAGCGCATCCGCAGAATCGGCGAAGGTCACCGCGCCGGATTCGGTCGAGCCGTAAAACTCGTGGATGACCGGTCCCCACCACGCGATCATCGCGCGCTTGACGTCGGGTGGACAGGGCGCGGCAGCATGAATGACGTGCCGCAGCGAGGACATGTCGTATCGGCCGCGAACCGCCTCCGGCAGCTTCATCAGCCGGACGAACATGGTCGGCACCATGAAGATGGTGTCGATCCGTTCCGCAGCGATCAGCCGAAGAAACTGCTCGGGGTCGAAGCGCGGCATCAGCACCAGCGCGCCGCCGAGGCGGCCGGAGCGAAGACCAAACGAATTGGGCGCGGAATGATATAGCGGCCCCGGAACCAGCGCCCGTACCTCCGGACGGAGACCGTAGATCAGCGCCCGCATTCGTTCCGCCGACGCGGTCTGCTCGGGGGTCGGCGCGTCGCGCCTGACCCCCTTCGGATTGCCCGTCGTTCCCGAGGTGTAAATCATGTTCTGCGGCTGCGGTCGCGCCGGCCCGTCGAACGCTGGCTGGCGATCCAGCCAGTGTTCGAAATCGATCGCGAGGTCCGGCCTGCCGAGACGATCGGGATCGATCCGATAGGCCGACCGAACTTCCGGCGGGGTCGGGACGCTGAGCACCGTGACGCCGGAAGGGATCGTCGCCTGCAAGCCATGCAACAGGTCGGCGTGGCCGATCAGGACCGACGTTCCGGAATCCTTCAGGACATACCCGACCTCCTCCGGCTTGAAGTGCCAATTGATCGGGACGCCGTAGGCTCCGAGCCGCATCGCGGCATAGGCCGCTTCGATGAAGGCAATGTCGTTGCGCATCAACATGCAGACACAGTCGCCCGGCTTGACGCCGAGGGCATGCAGTCCACCCGCGATCCGACCGGCGCGGTCGGCGACCTCGCCATGCTCGCGCCGCCGCTCGCCGCTGATGATACCTGCGAAAAGCCGGGATTGGTCGATCATGGCGCGTCCAGGCCAGCGACGATCTCAGAAATCGGCAAAGCGCGGCGCGCGCTTGTCGATGACGGCGCGGACGGCCTCGGTCTGGTTGGCACTGCCCAGCAATTTCTGCTGTTCGACGGATTCGACAAGCAGCGCCGGGCCGGGATCGACGCTCAGCCTGTTCAGCATGCGCTTGGCGGCGCGGATGGCGTCGGGACTCTTGCCGGCGATCTCGCGGGCGACCTCGAACGCCGCGGCACGCGGATCATCGCAGATCCGGGTCGCAAGGCCGTAGCTCAAGGCTTCCTGAGCCGAAAAGATCCGCCCGGTATAGGTGAGCTCGCGCAGGATATCGTCGCGTACGAGGCTCGCCAGGATCGGCGTTCCCGCCATGTCCGGCACCAGCCCCCATTTGATTTCCATGATCGACATCCGCGCGTCGGGAGCGAGGTAACGCATGTCGGCGCCGAGCGCGAGCTGGAAGCCGCCGCCGAATGCAACGCCCCGGACAGCTGCGATCACCGGCACGGGAAGTTGCCGCCATCCCCACACCGCCTGCTGGGGGAAATTGGCGAGCCCATGGGTTCGGATCGCCAAGTCGCGTTTCTCCCCGCCCGCGACCCCGCTGCCGCCGCTTTCCTTCATTGCAGCAAAGCGGCCCATGTCGAGGCCGGCACAGAAGGCCCGGCCCTCACCGGACAATACTACCGCCCGCAAGCCCTTTTCGCGGGCCAGCCGCCCGGTGGCCGCGACCAGCGCGTCAAACATCGCGGCGTCGAGCGCGTTCAGCTTGTCGGCCCGAACCAGCCGGACATCGGCGATCCCGTCCGAAATCGCTATGGTGACGCGCTCTTCCATGGAATGTCCCTCACTCTTATTCCCCGTATGCCTCGTTGCAGCTTTACAGAAAGGCGTTGTCCGGATTTAGTCAATCAACCAATTAACCGACAATCCCTTTGGATGGAAACGATGTTCAACGATCAGCTTCTCGCGGGACGGCGCATTCTCGTCACAGGAGGCGGCACCGGGCTCGGCAAGTCGATGGCCGCACGATTCCTGCAACTGGGTGCCGAGGTCCACATCTGCGGCCGCCGCAAGAGCGTCTGCGACGAAACCGCAACCGAGCTGATGGACCTGCATGGTGGCCGGGTGATGAGCCACGGGGTCGACATCCGCAACCCGCTGGCGGTCGACGAGATGATCGAGGCGATCTTCACCGCCGGGCCGCTGACCGATCTCGTCAACAACGCGGCCGGCAACTTCATCTCGCGGACCGAAGAGCTGAGCCCGCGCGGCTTCGATGCGGTCGCCAACATTGTCATGCACGGCACGTTTTACGTCACCCATGCGGTGGGTCGGCGCTGGATCGCCGCCGGGCTGCGCGGCAATGTGGTGTCGATCACGGTGACTTGGGTCCGCAACGGCTCGCCTTACGTGGTTCCCTCGGCGATGAGCAAATCCGCGGTGCATGCCATGACCATGTCGCTCGCGACGGAATGGGGACGCCATGGCATCCGGCTCAACACCATCGCGCCGGGCGAGATTCCGACCGAAGGGATGAGCAAGCGCATCAAGCCCGGCGACGAAGCCGGAGCACATACCGTCGCCTCCAATCCGATGGGCCGCGTCGGCAAGATGGAAGAGCTGCAGAATCTAGCGGTATTCCTGATCTCGGGCGGGTGCGACTGGATCAATGGCGAAACCATCGCGATGGATGGCGGCCAGGCACTGGCCATGGGCGGAAACTTCTATCAATTGCGCGACTGGTCCGATGCCGATTGGAAACAGGCGCGCGAGTCGATCAAGGCGCAGAATGAAAAGGACCGCGCCACCAGGGGATAGCTCGAGCCTTTGCTGTCGAGCCAAAGCGAAACCAACAACAAACACCAGAGGAAACATGACCGTCGCAGATGAAGCGGCCAATCTGGCCGACATGGTGCGCGCCCAGGCCAGAAGCCGCGGCAATGCCGTCGTCTTCGAATTTGAAGGGCGCCACACCAGCTTCAATGAGTTCGATGCCAACACCAACCGGGTCGCCAACGGGCTCAAGGCGCTCGGCGTCAAGCCACGCGAGCGGATTGCCTATCTCGGCAAGAACAGCGACATCTATTTCGAGCTGCTGCTTGGCGCGATGAAGGCCAATGTGGTGATGGCGCCGGTGAACTGGCGGCTGGCCGGACCCGAGATCGCCTTCATCGTCGAGGACTGCCAGGCGCCGGTGCTTTTCGTCGGACCCGAATTCATCACCCAGATCCGCAACATCCGGGCGCAGCTGCCCGGCGTTCGAACCGTCATCACCACCGAAGGCGGTGCGGAGGAATGGCAGGACTATGCCGTCTGGCGCGGCGCGCAGAGCGCCGACGATCCCGGCGTCGACATCACCCCGCAGGAGATCGCGATCCAGCTGTATACCTCGGGCACCACCGGCAAGCCGAAGGGCGCCATGCTGTCGCACGCGAATTTCCTGTCGCTGGTGCGAGCCGGCGCCGGTGAGCGGCCGGACTGGAACAAGTGGACCGAGGGCGACGTCTCGCTGGTGGCGATGCCGGTGTTTCACATCGGCGGCTCCGGCTGGGGCGTGCTCGGCGTCTACCACGGCGCCAAGGGCGTGATCGCGCGCGAATTCGACCCGACCAAGGTGCTGGATTTCTTCGAGCAGTCCGGCATCACCAAGCTGTTCATGGTGCCGGCCGCGATGCAGTTCGTGGTGCGCCAGCCGCGGGCGCGCCAGGTCGATTTTTCCAGACTACGCTACATGCTCTACGGCGCCTCGCCGATTCCGGCAGCCCTGCTCAAGGAATGCATCGAGGTGTTCAAATGCGGCTTCGTCCAGATGTACGGCATGACCGAGACCACCGGCACCATCGTGGCGCTGGCGCCGGAGGACCATGTCGAAGGACTGGAGCGGATGCGTTCGGCCGGAAAGGCACTGCCGGGCGTCGAGCTGGCGATCCTCGACGCCGACGGCAACAGGCTGCCGCCGGGGGAGGTCGGCGAGATCGCGACCCGATCCGGCTCCAACATGGCGGGATACTGGAACCTGCCGGAGGCCACCGCGAAGACGCTGGGCAGTGACGGCTGGCTGCGCACGGGCGACGCCGGCTACATTGACCAAGATGGCTATCTCTATATCCACGACCGCATCAAGGACATGATCATCTCCGGCGGTGAAAACATCTACCCTGCCGAGGTCGAGAGCGCGATCTGCGACCATCCCGGCGTCGCCGAGGTCGCCGTGATCGGGGTGCCCGATGACAAATGGGGCGAAGCCGTCAAGGCGATCGTGGTGATGAAGCCGGGCAAGTCGGTATCCGCCTCCGAGATCATCAACTTCACCCGCGAGCGCATCGCCGGCTTCAAGACCCCGAAAACGGTCGACTTCATCGAGGCGCTGCCGCGCAACGCCTCCGGCAAGATCCTGCGCCGCCATCTGCGCGACCCGCATTGGGCCGGCAAGGACCGGCAGGTCAATTGAGAGGCATCGCGGCACGCGCAACCGGCCCTCCCGGTGCAGGGCCGGGATGGCGGGGCCGACGGCACCCCGTGCAACTCAATGCTTCCCGGCGCCCATGTAGCCGAACAGGAACCCCGCGACCTTGCGCTTCTGGATTTCCTCGCTGCCTTCGGTGATGCGATAGCGCCGGTGATGGCGGTAGATGTGCTCGAACGGCTTGTGGCGCGAATAGCCCATGCCGCCATGGACCTGCATCGCGCGGTCGGCGGCCTCGCAGCACAGCCGGTTCGCCCAGAAATTACACATCGAGACCTTGTCCGACAGGGTATGTTCGACCTGCGCCTGGGTGAGCTGATCCATCTCCCAGGCGGTCTTGCGGATCAGCAGCCGCAGCATCTCGGCCTGGGTCGCCAGTTCGACCAGCGGCCACTGGATCGCCTGGTTCTCCGCCAATGCCCGGCCAAACGGCTTGCGCTCGCGGGAGTATTTCACGCTCTCCCCGATGCAGTAGACGGCGGCGCCGAGCGAGCTCGCCGCCTGCCGGATCCGGTTCTCATGAACGAAGCATTGCGCCAGCGACAGGCCGCGTCCGACCTCGCCGAACAGTGCATCTTCCGGCACGAACACGTCGGTGAAGCTGACGCGAGGATGATCGGTCGGCATGTTGAAGGTCCACATATACTGCTCGACCTTGACGCCGTCGCTGGTCGCCGGCACCAGGAAACAGGTGATGCCGCGGGCATCGCCGTCATTGCCGGACGTGCGCGCAAACAGCGCGCAATGGGTCGCGACATGCATTCCGGTGGTCCACATCTTCTCGCCGTTGATCACCCAGCCCTTGACGTTGCCGCGCGTCGACGCGACCGCCCTCGTCTCCATGTGGGTAGCATCCGAGCCATGCTCGGGCTCGGTCAGGCCGAAGGTGATGCGGTAGCGTCCCGTGATCGAACCTTCGATCATGGCTTTCTGGTCGTCGCGGCCGTAGCGGTCGAGCATGGTGACCAGGGGAAGATTGCCCACGATCGAATGCTCGTTTTGCAGATCGTTGTGCAGGCCAAGCCCCTTGGCGGCGAAATGCTCGCGGATCACCGCCATCCACAGATTGGAGCCGTCGCGGCCGCCATAGCGCCCGGGAATCGCGAAGCGCAGATGCCCGGCCGCATCGGCGAGGTTCTTCACCCGGCGCAGCAAGGCTTCCCATTCCTGCCGGGGCAGCCCGTCGTTCTCGAAATCGGTGCGGGCCCATTCCCGGCGATGATCGAAGAACCGGATATTGTCATCGGCCTCCTCGATCGGCTTGATCTCGCGCGCGATGAAACGGTCGAGTTCGTCGAGATAGGCGACGAGGTCGACCGGCAATGCAAAATCCAAGGCAGTCTCTCCCGAACTGGCGAGCCGCCTGCTCTGGCTCGAGGCAGCCGATTAAGGTGATGAAGCGCATTCGAGTCAAGCAATGCCACGCAGGGTATGGCGCGCAGTTGACGTGCTCGGCGGGATGGCCAGCGGCGACGGGAGCAGGCTAGTATCCGGCGGGCGAAATTCCGCCGCGACGATCGAGGGGAGCGAAGATGGAGTTGAAATTTTCGAAGGTGTCCCGGAAGGGTCCCGTCACGACCGTGACGCTGTCGCGCCCGGAGGTCTACAACGCGCTGCACACCGATGCGCATTTCGAGCTGAACCGGGTATTCGACGACTTCTGCAGCGATCCCGACCAGTGGGTCGCGATCGTCACCGGCGCCGGGGACAAGGCATTCTGCGCCGGCAACGATCTGAAATGGCAGGCGGCGGGCGGCAAGCGCGGCTGGGACAAGGGAGGTTTTGCCGGCCTCACCTCGCGCTTCGACTGCGACAAGCCGATCATCGCCGCGGTCAACGGCGTCGCCATGGGCGGCGGCTTCGAGATCGCGCTCGCCTGCGACCTCATCATCGCCGCCGAGAACGCGACCTTCGCGCTGCCCGAGCCGCGCGTCGGGCTCGCGGCGCTGGCCGGCGGCTTGCAGCGGCTGCCCCGGCAGATCGGGCTGAAACGCGCAATGGGCATGATCCTGACCGCCCGCCATGTCAGCGCCCGCGAGGGCCATGAACTCGGCTTTGTCAACGAGGTGGTTCCCGCGGGCGAAGCGCTGGCGGCGGCCGAACGTTGGGCGGAGACCATCTGCAAGAACAGCCCGATGTCGATCCGGGCCTCCAAGCAGGCGATGCAGAAGGGCCTTGCCGTCTCGCTCGAGCAGGCGATGGCCGAGCAGCGCGACTACCCGGCCGTGAAGGCCATGGCGGCCTCGCAGGACTATATCGAGGGACCGAAGGCATTCTCGGAAAAACGCCCGCCGCAATGGCAGGGGAAGTGAGATCGGCCGACGCATGTTCTCCCGTAGTTGCGGCCAGCAACACGTCCCTCGGGCACGCAATGCTCGGCGTGGGCTTGTCCCTCCCGTCATTGCGAGCGCAGCGAAGCAATCCATGGCGCAACCAGCGGAGGCGTGGATTGCTTCGTCGCTTCGCTCCTCGCAATGACGGTGGCTCTATCCCGGCTACGGCTGTCCTTTGTCCAACTCCCGCTGGTAGGACGCGTAGTTCGGTTGGTCGACTGCGAGTTTGTCGAGCGTGGTCTGCCAGAGATGAGCAGCCAGGCCCGGTGTTTGCAGATCGAGCTCGGCGCCCGCAATCCGTGCGGCCAGTGTACGGTTGAGTTCCGGAAGCGGACCTTGCAAGGCAAGCAGTGCCGTGAGCCGTTCGGCTTCGGCGGCCTCGCTGCCCGCCTGCAGCGTCAACTGGCGCGTCACCAGATCGAGCGCATTGATGGAGACCCGCAGCTTGAACGCCTGATGGCCGCTGACACCCGGCGCGATATCGTTGCGCAGGAACCCGGCGACCGCCGCGATCAACTCGGTAGGTGTTGGTTCGTCCTGCATCGCAAGCTCACTTTCTCGGCGCCAACAGCCGAAGCAGATCGATTTCAGTCTCTGACGCGCGCCGGCCGATCATCGCGCGTTCGACCGAATGCTCGGGGCCGCGGCGGAAATGCTGCATCATGCCGCAGCACATCACGCCCCAGCGCAGCGTGCCCATCACCTCCCAGAACGTCACCCGGTCGGGGTCGGGGGTACGGCCGCCGGACCGGTAGCCGGCAAACAACTGCTCGCGCGTGCCAAACCCGCCGACCGGCTTGTCGATCTCGCCGAACCGCCAGGAATTGACACAGATCCAGCCGAGATCCTCCATCGGATCTCCGAGATGGGCGAGCTCCCAGTCGAGCACCGCGCGAAGACCGTCGGGGCCGATGACGAGATTGCCATGACGGAAATCGCCGTGCACCAGCGTCTCCGTGCTGGCCGGACCAGGGTCATGGTCGCGCAACCAGCGCAGCGCCAGTTCGAACACCGGTCGCGGCCAGTCGAAGCGCCGGTAGTCGCGTTCGAGTTCGGCGATCTCCTTGGCGGGCGTCATGCGGCGCAGTTGCGGCAGCCGCGCCAGCGGCAATCCGTGGATGCCGGCCGCGGCCTCGCCAAGCTGGCCGGCCAGCACCGGGCGGGCCTCGGCGAACCTGGCGTCGCGCAGGATCTTGCGCGCGATGGTTTCGCCCTCGATCCGCTGCATGATGAAGCCGGTGCCGAGCCCGTCCTGCGGACCGAGCACATGCAGCACCCGCGGCGACGGCAGGCCGCAATCATGGGCGAGCTGCATCAGCGCCGCCTCGGCCGCGAGCCCCGCGGCGCGGGCCGGCGCCGCGCCATACCCGGCCGGCGCCCGCCGCAGAACTGCGCCGACCGTGCCGCCGGGATGGAGGATGTCGAACGACCAGGTCTCCTGGCTGGCGCCGCCGGAGAGCCTGACCGCGCCTGCTACTCCGGTAGCCCCCGGATACCAGGCGGCGACCCCGCGGCCGAGCTCCGCTTCCATCACCTGCCCTTGAAGCCGGCGGGACGCTTTTCCAGGAATGCCGTCACGCCCTCCTTGAAGTCCTCCGTCGCGCCGGCCATCCGCTGCGACTCGAATTCGAGGTTGAGCTGGTCTTCGAAGGAATTGCCCGGGCTATCCCAGTACAGCTTGCGGATCAGCGACAGCGCGACGGTCGGGCCGTGAGCGAGCTCGTGGGCGAGCTTCATGGTCTCCGCCATCAGCGCCGCATCATCATGCACGCGGTTGACCAGCCCCCACTCCAGCGCCTTTTCGGCCGGCAGCCGCTCCCCCATCAGCGACAGCTCGACCGAGCGCGCCTTGCCGATCAGTCGGGGCAACAGCCAGGTCGAGCCGCAGTCCGGCACCAGCCCGATGCGACGGAAGGCCTGGAGGAAATAGGCGGAACGCGCACACAGGATCATGTCGCCCATCAGCGCAAAGCTCATGCCGGCGCCAGCCGCCGGACCATTGACGGCGGTGACGATCGGGCAATGCAGGTTACGCAGGCGGCGCAGGAACGGATGGAATGCGGTCTCCAGCGCAGCGCCGGCATTGCTTCGGCCCGCTTTCTGCGTGTTGCGGCCCTGCAGATTGGCGCCGGTGCAGAAGGCGCGACCCGCTCCGGTGATGACCAGACAGCGGATCTCCGATCGCTTCTCATCGACGGCGTCGAGCGCTTCGGCAAGGCCGCCCAGCATGTCGAGCGATACCGCATTCATGACCTCCTGATGGTCCAGCCTGAGAACGCCGACTGCGCCGTCGAACTCGAGTGTGACGTGCTTGAATTGCATGGTTTCCTCGCCGTTATGGACCGCCTTGCCGCGGTCTGCATTCGCCCGGCCATATTTGATTTTTCAGGCCCCGTTGTCCATGCTCGGCGATGACCTCCGCCAGCCATCCGGTGCGGGCCGGGAGACTGAAACCAATCGGAAGGAAACCAGATGAGCATTTTCGACCTCTCCGGCCGCGTGGCGGTCATCACCGGCGGCAATGGCGGCATCGGACTCGGCATCGCCCAGGCGCTGGCGGCGGCCGGATGCAGCGTCTCGCTCTGGGGCCGCAGCGGCGACAAGAACAGTTCCGCCGCAGCCACCATGGCGGGCTGCAGCGGCAAGGTCGATACGAGGGTCTGCGACGTCAGCGATCCCGTTGCGGTCCGTGACAGCATGAAGGCGACGCTCGATCGCCTCGGCCGGGTCGACGGCTGCTTCGCCAACGCCGGCATCGGCGGCGGCGGTCGCCGCGCCTTCATCGATCGGACCGAGGAAGAGTGGCGCAGGATGTTCGCCACCAATCTGGACGGCGTGTTCCATGTATTCCAGGCCGCCGCGCGTCACATGACCCAGCGCGCAGCATCCGGCGACCCGTTCGGCCGGCTGGTCGCCACCTCGAGCCTCGCCTCGCTGTTCGGCACCGCGCGCAACGAGCACTATGCCGGCACCAAGGCCGCGATCAATGCGCTGGTCCGCGCGCTCGGGGTCGAACTGGCGCGGCATGGCGTCACCGCCAACGCCATCCTGCCCGGCTGGATCAAGAGCGACATGACCGCCGGCCTGCTCGCCGACCCGAAATTCGTCGGCGCCGTGATGCCGCGCATCCCGATGCGACGGTTCGGCGAACCCACGGATTTCGGCGGCATCGCCGTCTATCTCATGAGCCGGGCGTCGTCCTATCACACCGCCGACTGCTTCGTGATCGACGGCGGCTACACCGCGTTCTGATCCTGACGCAGGTCGACGCCCGTCAATTCGGCGCGCGGCGCGGCCTTGCAGATGGAAAAGCCCGCATAGCCATTGGCCGCGACGTCGTTGCAGATCTGGCGATAGGCGCCGACGCCGCCGATATAGGGCATGAAGATCTGCGGCTTGCCCGGGATATTGGCGCCCATGTACCAGGAATTGGCCTGCGGGAAGAGCGTGTTGTGCGCGACCTCGTTGACATGCGCCACCCAATCGTCCTCGGCATCCTGCTTCGCTTCGATGCTGTCGAGATCGTGGTCGCGCATGTAGGCGATGGCCTCGGCGATCCAGTCGACATGCTGCTCGATCGACACGATCATGTTGCTGAGCACCGAGGGACTTCCCGGGCCGGTGATGATGAACAGATTGGGGAAGCCCGCACTCATCAGGCCGAGATAGGTCCGCGGTCCGGCGGCCCATTTCTGGTTCAGCGTCTGGCCGTCGCGGCCGCTGATGCCGATGCGCGCGACGGAGCCGGTCATGGCATCGAAGCCGGTGGCCAGCACCAGCGCATCGAATTCATGGTCCCTGCCCCCGCAGCGCACCGCATGGGGCAGGATCAGCTCGATCGGATTTGATCTGATGTCGACCAGCGTCACGTTCGAGCGGTTGAAAGTGGCGAAATAGTCGGAATCGACGCAGATCCGCTTCGAGCCGATGGGGTGATCGTTGGGCTGCAGCAGTCTGGCGGTCGCGGGATCGTTGACGATCTCCGCGATCTTTTCCCGGACGAAATCGGCGGCGGTGTCGTTGGCGGCGGTGTCGAGCGCGAGGTTGTTGTAGACCGACATGAAGGTGAGACCGCCGCGGCTCCAGCGCGCATCGTATTTGGCCCGCCGTTCATTCTCGCCGTCGTCGAGCGCGCCGCGATCGGGCATCTCGGTATAGATGCCGTTGCGGGCCTCCTCGCGTGCAAAACGCCTGATCTCCGGATAGTTGGCGCGAAACCGCGCGCGTTCCTCCTCCGTCAGCGCGGCGTTGCGGGCGGGAATCGAGAAATTGGCGGTACGCTGGAATACCGTGAGATGGCTCGCCTGCCGCGCGATCTCCGGCACCGACTGGATTCCCGAGGATCCCGTGCCGATCAGGCCGACGCGCAGCCCGGTGAAATCCACCGGTTGATGCGGCCATTGCCCGGTGTGATAAACTTGACCCTTGAAATCGCCGAGGCCTCTTATGTCCGGCCTTCGCGCATTGGACAGGCAGCCGGTCGCGAGCACCAGAAACCTTGCCGTTACGGTGTCGCCTTGCGAGGTCGTCACCGACCAGGAGCAGCCAGCCTCGTCATAGTCCGCGCCATCGATGCGGGTATTAAAGGCAATGTCCGGTCGCAAGGCGAAGCGGTCGGCGACATGGTTGGCATAGGCCAGAATCTCGGGCTGCGGCGCGTAGCGCTCGCTCCAGTTCCATTCCTGCTGCAATTCGTCGGAGAACGAATAGGAATACTGCATGCTCTCGACGTCGCAACGGGCGCCCGGATACCGGTTCCAGTACCAGGTGCCGCCGACACCATCGCCCTGCTCGAACACCCGGGCGGACAATCCGAGTCCGCGGAGCCGATGCAGCATGTACATGCCGGCAAAGCCGGCGCCGACCACGACGACGTCGTAGGTCGCGCGGCCTGCGCCATTGCTTCCACCGGACATGGATGGCGTGGCAGACATCGCTTCGCTCCCTCGGATCCCGCGCCGGACTGGTCAAGCATTCTACCGGGCGGCCCCAAAGCGCAAGGGCCAAGACACGTTTCTCGCACTCGCCGCGGCATGCATCGGTGCCGGCGCCTCCCGCAAGCCACGCGGGCGAAACCGGCTTGGCTCGCGGTCCCCTGATGCGGTAGCGTTGCGCCGGCTGCGGCAGGAGTGGACACATCATGAAATCGCCGATCTGCGACATGCTGGGCGTCGAGTTTCCGCTGCTGGCCTTCAGCCATTGCCGCGACGTGGTGGCCGCTGTCAGCCGCGCCGGCGGGTTCGGCGTGCTCGGGGCCACGACGCATTCGCCCGAATCGATCGAGCAGGAACTGAAATGGATCGACGACCACGTCGACGGCAAGCCCTACGGCCTCGACGTGCTGATCCCCGAGAACATTTCGACTGCAGGCGAGAAGAATGTCACCTGGAAAGGTCTGGAAGCGCGGATCTCGTCCGAGCATCGCGATTTCACCCGCAACCTGCTGAAGAGATATGGCATCGAGCTGACCGCGATCGACGTCGACGACGACCAGCCCCAGCCCTTCGACGGCCAGCGCGCGCTGGAGGTGCTCGACGCCTCGTTCCGTCACCCGATCCGCCTGATCGCCAACGCGTTGGGCGTGCCGCCGCGGGCCATGATCGAGATGGGCAAGCACCATGGCGTACCGGTTGCGGCGTTGGTCGGCGCCAAGGAGCACGCTTTGCGCCAGGTCGCAGCCGGCGTCGACATTCTCGTGGTACAGGGCACCGAAGCCGGCGGCCATTGCGGCGAGGTCTCCACCATGGTGCTGGTGCCCGAGGTGATCAAGGCGATCAAGCCGATCCGCGACGTGCCGGTGCTGGCCGCCGGCGGCATCATGACGGGGCGGCAGATGGCGGCGTGCATGGCGATGGGCGCGGCCGGCGCCTGGACCGGCTCGGTGTGGCTCGCCACCGTCGAATCCGAGACCAGCGAAATCTTTCGGGAGAAGATGATCGCCGCCTCCTCGCGCGATGCCGTGCGCTCCAGAGGCCGCACCGGCAAGCCGGCGCGGCAGTTGCGCTCGGTCTGGACCGACGCCTGGGACCGCGCGGCGGACAGTCCCGGCGCGCTGCCGATGCCGCTGCAAAGCATCCTCAGCCGCGATGCCTTCGATTCGATCGATCGCTCCGCCGCCGCCGGCAACGCCAAAGCGCGCGACCTCGTCAGCTATTTCGTCGGCCAGGGCGTCGGCCTGATCGACAGCGTCAAATCCGCAGGCGCGGTGGTCCAGGAATTCAAGGAAGACTTCATCGAGGCGATCGAACATCTCGACGCGCTGGTGGCGGAGTAGATCGTTCGGCAACCTGATGGCAGACATCACCTCAACCGGCGAAGACCGTATTCCCGTCATTGTCGGGGTCGGCGAGATTGTCGACCGTCCGGCCGAAATCGCCGCGGGGCTCGAACCGCTCGCCTTGCTGGAAGCAGCGTTGCAGCGCGCCGAACAGGACAGCGGCGCACCATTGCTTGGGGCGATCGACTCGCTCGATGTCGTCAACTTCCTCAGCTGGCGCTATCGCGACCCCGCACGGCAACTCTCGGAGCGGCTCGGCATCGCGCCCGCCCACGCCTATTACGGCCCGGTGGGCGGCGAAAGCCCGATCCGCTATCTGCACGAGGCGGCGCAGCGGATTGCGCGCGGGCAATGCAGTGTCGCCGCAATCTGCGGAGCGGAAGCACAATCGACTGCGACCAAGGCCGAGCGCGCCGGCATCCCCTTGCCATGGACCCCGTTCGCCCACGACGTGCCGGAGCCGAAGCGTGGCGCCGCTTTCCAGAAACCGATGGCAGTCAAGCTCGGCGTGTTCCGGCCGATCACGGTCTATCCGCTCTACGAGGCGGCGACCGCCGCGCATTGGGGCCAGTCGCCGCGGCAGGCGCTGGCCGAATCCGGCGAGCTGTGGTCGAAATTTTCCGGCGTCGCCGCACAGAACCCGCAGGCCTGGCTGAAGCGCCGCTTCACCGCCGACGAGATCACCGCGGCAACGCCGGACAACCGGCTGATCGCATGGCCCTACACCAAGCTGATGGTCGCCAATCCGACCGTCAACATGGGTGCCGCGGTGTTGATGACGAGCCTTGCCAAAGCGCGGCAAGCCGGCATCGCCGCGGACCGCCTGGTTCATGTCTGGGGCGGGGCTGCGGCGGAAGAGCCACGGGATTATCTGGTCCGCGACCAGTTTTACCAGAGTCACGCCCAGAATGCCGTGCTCGCAAAGGTGCTGGAACTGGCCGGCGGCGACGGGAATGCCTTCGACGCCATCGAACTCTACAGCTGCTTTCCCTGCGTGCCGAAAATGGCGCGGCGCACGCTCGGCCTCGGCACCGACGTGCAACCGACCGTGACCGGCGGGCTGACCTTCTTCGGTGCCCCGCTCAATACCTACATGACGCATGCGGCCTGCGCGATGGTGCGGGCGCTGCGCAATGGCGCCCGGCTCGGCCTGCTCTATGGCCAGGGCGGCTTCGTCACCAAGCATCACGCCCTGGTGCTGTCACGGCAGCCGCCGCGCGAGGCGATGGCGCAAGATAGCAGCGTGCAGGCGGAAGCCGACCGCCATCGCGGCACCGTGCCGGAATTCGTCACCGCCGCCGACGGCGAGGGCGCGGTCGAGACCTTCACCGCGATCTACGGCCGTGGTGACGAAATCGAGCATGGCGTAGTGATGCTGCGCACTGCGGCCAATGCCCGCGCGCTGGCCCGGGTCCCGGCGCAGGACGAAGCCACGCTGGCGCATCTGCTCGATCTCGACCGCACGCCGGTCGGTTCGATCGGCGAGATCGTGACCGCCGCCGACGGCGTGCTGGAGTGGCGACACCGGTAGCTGCGGGCCGCTGCGCGTGCCGCTACCCCTTGACGTCCGGCCGCTCCGAAACCCGTTCGGGTTTGCCACCCTTCGCGCCGGCGACGTGGACCGGGTCGCCATCGGCGATGCCGTCGGGCGGGGCGACAATGATGCGGTCGTCGGCAGCGAGGCCGGAGGCGAGCTCGATGGTGCGGCCGAGATCGCGGGCGATGCTGACGGTCTTGAACACCACCTTGTCGTCCGCATTGACGGTCGCGACGCGAAGGCCATCGCGGTTGAAGATCAGGGCGCTCGCCGGAATGTGCAGCGGTACTCCCTCATGCGCCAGGCTCAGCCGCACATTGGCAAAGCCGCCCGGCATCAGCTCGCCGCCGGAGTTGTCGAGCGCCAGCTGCATCCGCGTGGTGCCGGAACTGACGTCGACCGACTGCGAGGAGGCCTCGACCGTGGCGTCGAAGGTCCGGTTCGGATATTCCGGCATCGTGATCACGGCCTTGGCACCCATCTTGATCTCGGGCACGTAGTTCTGGGGAACGTTGACATAGACCCGGAGTTTCTTGATGTCCGAGATCACGAACATCGCCGGCCCACTGCCGCCACCGGCATTGATCAGCGCACCGACGTCGGTGTCGCGGGACGTCACCACGCCATCGAACGGCGCCGTGATCTTCTTGTAGCCGGCCAGCGCCTCCAGCCGCTCGACATTGGCCTGCCCGGAGTTGACCGCAGCCCGCTTGTTGGAGAGATCGGCGGTGCGCTCGTCGATCTCCTGCATCGATACGAAGTTCGAGGCGATCAGCGTCTTGCGGCGGTTCAGCGTGGCCTCGGACAGCTTCGCGCTGGCCTGCTGGCTCGCGAGGTCGGCGCGTGCCTGCAGCAGCTGCTGGTCGAGGTCCGGCGCCTCGATCTCCGCGATTACCTGGCCGGCCTTGACCCGGGCGCCGATATCGGCGCTCCAGCTTTTCAGGTAGCCGCTCACCCGCGCGAAGATCGGCGCGCGATAATAGGCTTCGAGCCGGCCCGGCAGGTCGATGGTCGCATGCAGCACCTTGGCGTCCGGCAGCACCACGGCGACGGTCGGAATTGCCTGGCTGTCGGTCCATTCGCGTAGCTTGGCGTCGGAATCCTCTCGCGCGCGGATCCCGGTCACCACGACCAGCACCGCGATGATGGCCGCCACCAGCCCGAAAATGCTCAGCTTCCGGCGTGAAACCGGCGAGCCAGATTCAGTGGCCATGCGATGTCTCCGATGTGGCAGCGGCTTTGGCGGCCTGCTTCTTGTGTACCATGCTGAAAACTACGGGCACAAACATCAGCGTTGCCATGGTTGCGAATATCAGCCCGCCGATCACGGCGCGCCCGAGCGGCGCGTTCTGCTCGCCGCCTTCGCCGAGGCCGAGCGCCATAGGCGTCATGCCGATGATCATCGCCAGCGCGGTCATCAGCACCGGACGAAACCGCACGAACCCCGCCTCCAGCGCGGCGGCGACCGGATCGCCCAATTCCTCGTAGCGTTCCCGGGCAAAGCTGATCACCAGCACGCTATTGGCGGTGGCAACCCCCATGCACATGATCGCCCCGGTCAACGCCGGCACCGACATCGTGGTGTGGGTGGCGAACAGCATCCAGACGATGCCGGCCAGCGCCGCCGGCAAGGCCGTGATGATCACAAACGGATCGGACCAGGACTGGAAATTCACCACGATCAGGAGATAGATCAGCACCACGGCCGCAAGCAGTCCGAACAGCAGTCCCGAGAACGCGCTGTTCATGGTCTGCACCTGGCCGAGCAGCACCACCGAACTGCCTTTCGGCACCTCCTTCGCGAGGTCGGCGACAATGGCCTTGATGTCGGCGGCGACGGCGCCGAGATCGCGGCCCTGGGGGGTCGCATAGATCTGCACCATCGGCTGGATATCGTATTGCGTGACGACGGCGCTCGAGGTCGTCCGCGTGATGTCGGCGATGCCGCCCAGGATCGGCGCCCCTGCCCCGCCCGAGGTGATTGGCAGCGTTTGCAGCGCGCCCAGCAAATCGATCTGATATTGCGGCGTCTGCATCACAATCGAGTACGACACCCCATTCTCGGGATTGAGATAATAGGTCGGCGCCACCTGCCCGCTGCCGGCGAGGTTGACGACCAGGCTGTTGGTGACGTCGCGCTCGGTCAACCCGACATATTGCGCCCGGGTGCGGTCGACATCGATGTTGAGGGTCGGCGTGTTGGGCGATTGCTGGATGCGCGCGTCGGCGACGCCGGGGATGCGGCGGATCCGGCTCAAGAGCCGGTTGGCATAGACGAAATTCGCCTTCACGTCGGCGCCGCGGACCTGAAGATCGATCGGCGCCGGCGCGCCGAAATTGAGAATCTGGCTGACGATGTCGGCCGGCAGGAAAGCGAAGGTCATGCCGGGAAAGGCGCGCGGCAGCTGCTCGCGCAGCGCCTGGACGTAGCCAATGGTCGGCCGGTGGCCCTCCTTGAGCTTGATCTGGATGTCGCCGTCCTGCGGACCGATCACCCCGGTGTTGTTGTAGGTCATGTTGATGCCGCTGATCGGCATGCCGATATTGTCCGCCAGCGTCTCGATCTCACCCGGCGGAATGATCCTGCGGATCGCCTTCTGAACCTCGGCGAACTGGTTGGCGCTTTCCTCGACCCTGGTGCCGATCTGGGTGCGCGCATGCATCAGGATCGAGCCGGCATCCACCGACGGGAAGAAGTTGCGGCCGAGAAACGGCACCAGCAGGAACGACGCCGCGACCACCCCGAGGAATCCGATCACGAAGACCGGGCGGCGGTGCATCGCCCCTTCCAGCAGGTCCCGATAGCCGCCGCGAATCCGCTCGAACCGGGCCTCGAAGGCGCGCTGGAACCGCACCAGCGGATTGCGCGAGCGCGGCGGGGTTTCGCCATCGGCGAGATGCCGGTGCGGCTTGAGCAGATATTTCGCCATCGTCGGCACCAGCGTGCGCGACAGGATGAACGACCAGATCATCGCGAACATCACCGCTTCGGCCATCGGCACGAACAGGAACCGTGCCACGCCCTCCAGGAAGAACATCGGAACGAACACGATGCAGATGCACAGCAGGGAAACGAACGCCGGCGTCACGATCTGGTTGGCGCCGTCGAGGATCGACTGCTCGACCGGCTTGCCCTGTTCGAGATGATAGTTGATGTTCTCGATGGTCACGGTGGCGTCGTCGACGAGAATGCCGACCGCGAGCGCGAGGCCCCCGAGGGTCATGATGTTGAGGGTCTCGCCGACCGCCGCCAGCATCACGATCGCGCCGAGCACGGCGAGCGGAATCGAGGTGGCGATGATGGTGGTGGACCGCCAGCTGCCGAGAAACAGCAGGATCATGACGCTGGTCAACAGCGCCGCGATGACGCCTTCATAGGCCACGCCCGTGATCGCGCCGCGCACGAACAGCGACTGGTCGCCGATGAAACCGATCTTGAGCGCGTCGGGGAGCGAATCCCTGACGTCGATGACCTTCTGCTTGATGCCGGCGATGATGTCGAGCGTCGAGATCGAGCCGGCCTTCAGGACCATCATCAGCACCGAGCGGTTGCCGTTGACATGGACGATGTTGGTCTGCGGCGGATTGCCGTCGCGCACGCTGGCGACGTCGCGGACATAGATCATGGCGCCGTTGACGACCTTGATCGGCAGATTGCCCAGGTCCTCTATCTTCAGCGGCGAGTTGTTGAGCTGGACGTTGTATTCGAAGCTGCCGATCTTCTGGGTGCCGACCGGCGTGATCAGGTTCTGCGCCGCGAGCGCATTGGCGACGTCCTGCCCCGACAGCCCGCGCGCCTGCAGCGCCGACAGGTTGAGATCGATTTGCACCTGGCGCTGCTTACCGCCGAACGGATAGGGAATGGCCGCGCCGGGTACCGTCACCAGCGGCGTGCGGAGCTGATTGATGCCGATGTCGGCGAGGTTCTGCTCGGTTAGGCCCTCGCCTGACAGCGCCACCTGGATGATCGGGACGGTTGAGGCGCTGTAGTTGAGGATCAGCGGCGGCGTCGAGCCCGGCGGCAGCTGTTTCAGCATGGTCTGCGAAATCGCCGTGACCTGGGCGTTCGCGGTACGGATATCGACGTTCGGCTGGAAGAAGATCTTGATGATGCCGACGCCATTGTAGGAGTTGGCAACGATGTGCTCGATGTCGTTGACCGTCGTCGTCAGCGCGCGCTGAAACGGCGTGGTGATCCGCCCGGACATCTGGTCCGGCGGCAGACCGGTATATTGCCAGACCACCCCGATCACGGGAATCCGGATGTCCGGGAAAATGTCGGTCGGCGTGCGCAGCGCCGCGAGCGGTCCGATGATCAGCAGCAGCAGCGCGAGCACGACAAAAGTGTACGGCCGGCTCAGCGCGATACGGACCAGTGCGATCATCAGTCTGGTATTCCCCGAACCCGCGCCGGCGCGGGGATTGGCTGTGCAGCGAGCCAATTCGTTCGCGCCGATTTACCTGAACCCGCGCCAAAAAGCCAACGCCTGCAGGGCTCGCCCGCCTTCACTTCCGCGGTACCCGGCCCTCGCGGCCACGCGCGGACGGCCCCATCCGATCGCGGCCGGCCGATCAGCGCATCAATGCCAGGGCGTCCGAGAAGAAATCCGGGCCGCCGAAATTGCCCGATTTCAGGGCCAGCATCATGTCGCCCTCGCTGGCGCCGACGGCGCGCAGGACCGGCACGCCCGGCGCGATCTCCGCACCGACCAGAAAGCCGGGAATTTTCAGGCGATCGACCACCGCGCCGGAGGTCTCGCCGCCGGCCACCACCAGTCGCCTGACGCCGGCCCGCACCAGCCCCTCGGCGATGTCGGCCATCGCCTGCTCGATCGCATGCCCGGCTGCATCGCGGCCATGACGTGACTGCAGAGCTGCCACCTGTTCGGGCGCGGCGGTGCTGGCGATCAGGATCGGCCCCCGTGCGAGCCGCTCCCCCGCCCAGGCAACGGCACGGCCGGATTCGTCGCTGCCGTTAATGATCTGCTCGGGATCGAGATGCCGCACCGGCATGATCCGTTCGGCGTTCGCGACCTGCTGCCGCGTCGCCTGCGAGCAGCTGCCGGCGAGGCACGCCACGGCGCCGCCAGCCGCGGTTTCGACAGCGGCCTCCGGCGTAGCCGGCCGCGCCGGTCGGGTGGCCAGCAGCGCCCGCGCCAGGCCCAGTCCGATGCCGGATGCGCCGACCGACAGCCGATGATCGAGCGCAACCGCGCCCACGGTTTCGAGATCGCGATCGAACACCGCATCCACGATGACAGCGCCTACCTGTCCCGCCCGCAGTTCCCCGAGCCGGGCGCGGACGGCATCCGCCCCCCGCGCCAGCACGGCGAGGTCGATCAGCCCGATCCTGGTCCGGCTCTGGCGCGACAGCACCCGCACCAGATTCGAATCGTGCATCGGATTGAGCGGATGATCCTTCAGCGGGCTTTCATGCAGTGGCACGGCGCCGACGAACAGGTTGCCCTGGTAGACGGTGCGCCCGGTCCCCGGAAAAGCCGGCGTCACCAGCACGATCGCGTCGCCGGAATCGGCGCGCAGCGCATCCATCACCGGCCCGATATTGCCGGCATCGGTCGAATCGAAGGTCGAGCAGATCTTGAACAGCACATGATCTGCGCCGCGGCTGCGCAGCCACCGTTCGGCGGCGCGCGCCCGCGTCACCGCAAGGCCGGCCTCGATCGACCGGCTCTTGAGCGACACCACCACCGCATCGACGTCGGGCAGCGCGAGATCGTCGGATGGCACGCCGATGGTCTGCACGGTGCGCAGCCCGCACCGGGTCAGCGTGTTCGCCAGATCGGATGCGCCGGTGTAGTCGTCGGCAATGCAGCCCAGCGCCAGCTTCAAGGCTTCGCTCCAGCATAGGGCCTGAACCAGCCGAGACCGTCGACGGTGCTGCCGCGCGGATTGTATTCGCAGCCGACGAAGCCGGCATAGCCCAGGCGATCGAGCTCAGCAAACAGGAAGGGGTAGTTCAGCTCCTCGCCGTCGGGCTCATTGCGCGAGGGAATGCTGGCGATCTGGATGTGGCCGATGATCGGCATCATCTCGCGCAGCCGCATGGTCACGTCGCCATGGATGATCTGGCAGTGATAGATGTCGAATTGCAGTTTCAGGTTGGGAATCTTCATCTCGCCGATCAGGTCGCGGGCAAAACCGAAATCGTCGAGGAAATAGCCGGGGACATTGCGCGGGTTGATCGGCTCGATCACGATATCGAGGCCATGGGGCGCGGCGAATTCGGCGGCCCATTGCGCCGATTTGCGGAAAGCGGCCACCGCCGACGGATCGCGGCGGCTCGCCATGCCCGCCATCAGATGCAGCCGCTTTACGCCGGTCGCCTGCACATAGGGCAGCGCGGTGCGCAGGCTCGCCTGCAGATCGGCAAAGCGGTCCGGCAGCGATGCAAAACCTTTCTCTCCGGCCTCCCAATCGCCGGGCGGCAGGTTGAACAGCGCCTGGGTCAGGCCGTTGCGACGGAGCCGCTCGCCGATCTGGTCGGCCGGATGCGCATAGGGGAACAGAAACTCAACCGCGGCGAATCCCGCCTTCGCCGCCGCGTCGAAGCGGTCGAGAAACGGCAGTTCGGGAAACATCATGGTCAGATTGGCGGCAAAGCGGGGCATCGACGGTCCTTCTGTGTGTCACCTCTTCGCGGGCTCACCCGGCAATTCGGTGCCGGTGATGCGCGCATACATCCGGGCCACCGATGCATCGTCGTCCCGCCCCATTCCGGAGGCCGCCGTCATCAGGAACATCTGCAGCGCCGCCGCCGCGACCGGCACCGGGAATTGCGCGGTGCGGGCCATGTCCTGCACGATGCCCAGATCCTTGACAAAGATTTCCACCGCACTGCGCGGCGCGTAGTCGCCGTCGAGAACGTGTGGCATGCGGTTCTCGAACATCCAGGAATTGCCGGCCGACGCCGTGATCACCTCGTAGACCTTGCGGATGTCGAGGCCCTGTCGGGCGGCAAAGGCGATCGCCTCCGACGCCGCGGCGATGTGCACGCCGGCGAGCAGCTGGTTGATCATCTTGAACGCGGCGCCCTGCCCCGGCGCATCGCCGAGTTCATAGAGCCGGGCTGCCATCGCGTCGAGCGCGGGCCGCGCCCTGGCGAACGCCGCCGCGCTGCCGGAGGCGAGGATGGTGAGCTCGCCTTCCGCCGCACGCTGCGCGCCGCCGCTGATCGGCGCGTCGAGATAGTGCCGGCCGGTGGCCTCCAATTGTTTTGCCAGCCGCCGCGCGATGTCGGGATCCATGGTCGCGGCCGACACGAACACGGCGCCGCTCGGCAGCGTTTCCGCGACGCCATCCCGGCCAAACAGGATGGCTTCGGTCTGCGCCGCATTGACCACCACGCTGACCACGATGTCGGCCCGTTCGGCCGCCGCCGCCGGCGTCGATGCCCCAATCCCGCCTTCGGCGACGAACCGCGCCACCGAATCCGCCGCAATGTCGCAGCCGACGACCTCAAGGCCGGCCCGCCGAAGCGAGGTCGCCATGCCGAGGCCCATCGAGCCGAGCCCGATCACGGCAACGCGCGGTTGGGTGGCGGTTGGCATGCGGCGGTTTCCTTCCTGGGCCAATTTGCGGGCTCGCCGGGCGCGGGCGGCGATCCGCCGCCGGCCTGGTCTCTCGGTATCACGGCTGAGCCGCGCTGCCAAAGACCCCGGCGTTGCAGCGTCGAGGTTGCGCCAGGGTGCTAAAGCACGGCGAGTTGCCTGTTGCGGAGGTCGGTGACCAGCATCAGGCCGGGCGCATGGGTGATTGCAAAGGGTAACTTCGCCGCCGCAATTACCGCCTGTGGGGTCACGCCGCAGGCCCAGAACACCGGAATCTCGTCGGCCTCGACCGGCACCGCATCGCCATAGTCGGGCTTCGCGATGTCGGCAATCCCGATCGCATGCGGATGGCCGAGATGGACCGGCGCGCCGTGCACGGCGGGAAACCGCGAGGTGATCTGCACGGCACGGATCGCGTCGGCCGGCCTGAACGGCCGCATCGACACCACCATCGGGCCTGCAAACGGCCCTGAGGCCGAGCAGGCGATGCTGGTGCGGTACATCGGCACGCGCACATTGCGCTCGATGTGACGGATTGGCAGATCCTCCGCCAGCAGTGCCTCTTCGAACGAGAACGAGCATCCGAGCACGAACGCCACCAGGTCGTCGCGCCAATGCGCCATCAGGTCGGGCGGCTCCTCCGACACCTCGCCATCGCGCCAGATCCGGTAGCGCGGCAGGTCGGTACGGATGTCGAGGTCGATCCCCAGAGCGGGGATCCGGGGATCGCCGACATCGGACATGCCGATCACCGGACAGGGTTTTGGATTGAGCTGGCAGAAACGATGAAAGGCCGCCGCGAGCGTCTCGGGCAGGATGACCAGGTTGCCCTGGACGAAGCCGTTGGCGACTCCGGCCGTGGTGGTCGCCCTGCCGGCGCGACAGTCGAGCCGCGCCTGCAGGCTTGGCAGGATTGCCCGCCCCGCCTCGCTGCCCTGCTCTGTTCTGGCCAGACCGACATTCATCGAAATGCTCCCGCCTCGACAGGTGGTGCCGCAAGGTTCTACCATGCCCCGCGAGCGCTCGCACCAACAGGCTTTGCGGAACATCGAATGACCAAGATCGCTTCCAATCTGCAGATCGATTCCGCCCGGCTCTGGGACACCATTCACGAGACTGCCAAATTCGGTGCCACCCCGAAGGGCGGTGTGCGGCGGCTCACGCTCGGGCCGGAAGACAAGCAGGTGCGCGACTGGTTCCGCGACGCCTGCAAGGCCGCGGGCCTGGAGGTGGGGGTCGATGCCCTGGGCTCGATGTTCGGCATGCGCAAAGGTCGCGACATGTCGAGACCCCCGGTCGGGCTGGGCTCGCATCTCGACACCCAGCCGACCGGCGGCAAATATGACGGCGTACTGGGCACGCTCGCAGCACTCGAAGTCGTGCGCACGCTCAACGACGCCGGGATCGAGACCGAAACGCCGATCTGCATCGTCAATTGGACCAATGAGGAGGGCTCGCGCTTTGCGCCGGCCACCATGGCCTCGGCCGCCTATGCCGGCGAATACACCACCGACGACATTCTCGGTCGGCGCGACGCCGTGGGCATCAGCGTCGGCGATGCCCTCGACGGCATCGGCTATCGCGGTCCCGAGGCGGTCGGGGCGCGCCGGCTCGGCGCCTTTGTCGAGCTGCATATCGAGCAGGGCCCGCTGCTCGAAGCGGAAAGCAAGACCGTCGGCGTGGTCGATCGCGGCCAGGGCATCGTGTGGTACGACGGCAAGATCACTGGCTTTGAGAGTCATGCCGGCACCACGCCGATGCCGCTGCGCCGCGACGCGCTGGCCGCCCTGTCCGAATTCGTGCTGTCGGTCGAGCGCGTGGCCCGGACCCACGCCCCGTACGCGGTGGGCACCGTCGGCGAGGCGACAATTGCGGCGCCATCCCGCAATGTCATCCCGGGCGAGGTCGCGTTCACCCTGGACATCCGCAGCCCGAACGCGGCCACGCTCGACGCCATGGACCGGGAACTGCGCGGCGAGGTCGCGGAAATCGAGGCGCGGCGCAAGGTCGCGATGACCCTGGTGCCGATCTGGCGCAAGGAACCCACTGTGTTCGACGCCAGGCTGGTCGAAGCGGTCGAGACCGCGACCAAGTCGCTCGGCTACAGCCATCGCCGCATCACCTCCGGCGCCGGTCACGACGCCTGCAACCTGGCGAATGTGGTGCCGGCCGCGATGATCTTCGTGCCCTGCAAGGACGGCATCAGCCACAACGAATTGGAAGATGCCACCCAGGCCGATTGCGCCGCCGGCGCCAATGTGCTGATGCATACCGTGCTCGCTCTCGCGGGCGTCGCCTCCTAGCCGTCAATCATCCCACGAACCAGCGGAGGCCAATTTGCGTGCAGTGTTTGTCGATGCCAACGAGTCGCTAGCCACTCTCCTGGAGCGACTGGGCAAACCAGGCGATCCCGAGGTGCGAATTCATCGCAATCCGGACGTCAAGCCCGAACAACTGCCGCAGGTCCTCGACGGCGCCGAGATCGCGATCGTCGACCACACCGCGCTGCCGACCGACGTCGCACGCGACTGTGCGGGACTGAAGCACGTCATCTTCCTCGGCACCGGCGCGCGCAGTTACATGAACCCGGAAGAGCTGGGCGAACTCGGCATCGGCGTCTACCTGATCAGATGGTATGGCAACACCGCGGTCGCCGAAGCCACCATCGCGCTGATGTGGGAGGCCGCGCGCGGCATCGCTCGCATGGACCGCGAAATGCGTGCGGGCAACTGGCTGCGCGAGGACGGCATGCAGCTCAAGGGCAAGACGATCGGTCTGATCGGGTTCGGCGGGATCGCGGCCGAGGTGGCGCGCATTGCCGGTGGCAGCGGCCTGCGGGTGATCGCCTGGAACCGGACGCCGAAGCGCCAACCGGGGGTCGAATTCACCACGATCGAGGCGCTGCTGGCCGACAGTCACGTCATCTCGCTGCATCTCTTGCTCGACGACGAGACTCGCGGCTATGTCTCGCGCCAGCGGATCGCCGCGATGCGGCCCGGCGTCATCCTGATCAACACGGCGCGCGGCGCGCTGGTCGACGAAGCCGCCATGATCGAAGCGCTGCGATCGGGCCACATCCGGCATGCCGGGCTCGACGTCTTCAACGTCGAGCCGCTGCCTCCGGATCACCCGCTGACCCAGCTGCCGAACGTGACGCTCTCGGCCCACTCCGCCTTCCGAACGCCGGAAGCGAGTGAGAATTTGATGGAGGCGGCGTTGGAATATTGCCGGCGCATCGCGCGGAGCTGAGCGGAACGTCGTTCCGCGCGAGGGAATGACGGCGGCGACGCTTACTCCACCATCTCGGCGACGGCCCTGCCGCAGGCCGCGGTGTCGGCGTTGCCGCCGAGATCGCGGGTGCGCAGCGTGCGTTCGCCGAGCGTGCGCTCGATTGCGGCGACGATCGATGCCGCCGCGGCCTTCTCGCCGAGATGCTCCAGCATCATCGCGCCCGACCAGATCATGCCGATCGGATTGGCGATGCCCTGCCCTGCAATGTCGGGCGCCGAGCCGTGCACCGGCTCGAACACCGAGGGAAAATCACCTTCGGGATTGATGTTGCCGGATGGCGCGATGCCGATGGTGCCGGTGCAGGCCGGTCCGAGATCCGACAGGATGTCGCCGAACAGGTTGGAGCCGACCACGACATCGAACCAGTCCGGATGCAGCACGAAGTTCGCCGTCAGGATGTCGATGTGGTATTTGTCCCATTTCACCTTGGGATAATTTTTCGCCATCGCCTCCACGCGCTCGTCCCAATACGGCATGGTGATCGAGATGCCGTTGGATTTGGTCGCCGAGGTCAGATGCTGCTTCGGCCGCGACTGTGCCAGCTCGAATGCGAATTTCAGGATGCGGTCGACGCCGATCCGCGTCAGCACGGTCTGCTGGGTGACGAACTCGCGGGCGGTATCCGGGAACATCCGCCCGCCGACCGAGGAATACTCGCCTTCGGTGTTCTCGCGCACCACCCAGAAATCGATGTCGCCCGGCTTGCGGTTGGCCAGTGGAGACGGCACCCCCGGCATCAGCCGCACCGGCCGAAGATTGACATACTGGTCGAACTCGCGCCGGAACTTGATCAGCGAGCCCCACAGCGAGATGTGATCCGGAATCTTCGCCGGCCAGCCGACCGCACCGAAATAGATCGCGTCGTGGCCGCCGATCTTTTCCTTCCAGTCGTCCGGCATCATCTGGCCGTGCTTTTCGTAATAGTCCCACGACGCGAAATCGAAATGATCGAAATGCATGCCGACGCCGTGTTTCCTGGCCGCGACCTCCAGCACGCGCAGGCCTTCCGGCACCACTTCCTTGCCGATACCGTCGCCGGGAATGACCGCGATCCGGTACTGTTTTTCTGGGCGGGCCATCAAAGGGTTCCCTCATCCTGCAGCGTCGGCAGAGCCATGCCATGAGCCGGATTGCAATGGACCAAACTGCGCTGTCGCGCAACGCTGCAGTGCAATGTTGACCGGTTTGACGGCGGCGGCCTATCAGTTGAAGATCGAACGGTCATCCGGCCGGCCTCTTCCTCGAACGAGATTGCCATGGACCTTCATCTGCGCGGCAAGCGCGTCCTGATTACCGGGGCGTCGAAAGGCATCGGCGCGGCAGCAGCGGAAGCTTTCGCCGAAGAAGGCTGTCATCTGCGACTGGCGGCGCGCAGCGGCGACCGGCTCAAGGCGCTCGCCGAACGACTGCGCTCGGCGCACCAGATCGATGCGACCGCGCATGTCGTCGATCTGCGCAAGCCCGACGACATCGCCGGGCTGGCCCGGGACGCCGCCGACGTCGACATCCTGGTCAACAATGCCGGCGACATTCCGGGCGGTTCGATCGACAAGATCGACGAGGCGACCTGGCGTCACGCCTGGGAGCTCAAGGTTTTCGGCTACATCAACCTGACCCGGGCGATCTACCACCAGATGAAATCACGCGGCCACGGCGTCATCGTCAACGACATCGGCGCCGCCGGCGAAAAATTCGACGCCAATTACATTTGCGGCAGCGCCGGCAACGCGGCGCTGATGGCCTTCACCCGTGCGCTCGGCGGCAAGAGCCTTGCCGACAACATCCGCGTGGTCGGCATCAATCCGGGACCGGTCGGCACCGACCGTCACGTCACCCTGCTCAAGACCCGCGCCAGGCACGAGTTCGGCGACGAAAACCGCTACACGGAATTTCAGAAGGGGCTGCCGCTCGGCCGCCCCGCGCATGCCCGCGAAATCGGCGACCTGATGGCGTTTCTCGCCTCCGATCGCTCCGGCTATACTTCGGGCGTCATCTACACCGTCGACGGCGGCATCAGCGCCGGCTGGGGATGAACCGATACGTCCCGGGACGAACGTGGCTTGCCACCGCGCGCGAGCAAGATGATGGAGCAGTGACAATTGGCATCCGATCAGGAACTGGTGAAGGCGACCGCCTGCGCCGTCGTCGACAGGCTGAACGCCGGCGACGTCACGCCGCTTGACCTGCTCGACGTGCTGGAGCGGCGCATCGCCGAGGTCGACGGCAAGGTCAATGCGCTGCCGACGCTGTGTTTCGAGCGGGCGCGAAGCCGCGCCGCGGAACTGATGAAACGGAAGCCGGCCGACCGCGGCCTGCTGGCCGGGCTGCCAGTGCCGATCAAGGACCTCACGGATGTCGAGGGCGTGCTGACGACGCAGGGCTCGCCGATCTACCGTGACCGCGTGCCGGCGCGCTCCGACCTGATGGTGGAACGCCTCGAGAGCCAGGGCGCGCTGGTCTACGCCAAATCGAACACGCCGGAATTCGGCGCCGGCGCCAATACCTTCAATGAGGTGTTCGGCGCCACGCGCAACCCCTGGGACCTGTCGCGCTCCGCGGCCGGTTCTTCAGGCGGCGCGGCCGCCACGCTTGCCGCCGGCATGGCCTGGCTGGCGCATGGCTCCGACATGGGCGGCTCGCTGCGCAATCCGGCGAGCTTCTGCGGCATCGTCGGCATGCGGCCGAGCATCGGTCGTGTCGCGCACACCCCGGTCGCCAAGATCGATCGCAATCTCGGGGTTCAGGGCCCGATGGCGCGCAATATCGAGGACCTGGCATTGCTGCTCGACGCCATGAGCGGCGAGCATCCTGCCGATCCGCTGTCGCTGCCGCTTCTGCCGACGTCCTTCCTGTCCGCCGCGCGCTCCGGCCGACGGCCGAAGCGAGTGGCCTATTCGCCCGACCTCGGCATCACGCCGGTCGATCCCGAGGTTGCCGACATCACCCGGAAGGCCGCCGCGCGCTTTGCCGACGCCGGCATAGCGGTCGAGGAGACCCATCCCGATCTGCGCGATGCCCACCAATGTTTCCACGTGCTGCGCGCGTTCGACTTCGCGATCAGCAAAGCGGAATTGCTGCGCACCAGACGCGATCAGCTCAAGCCGGAGGTGATCTGGAACATCGAAGAGGGCCTCAAGCTCACGGTGGGCCAGCTCGAGCAGGCAGAGGCCCAGCGGGTGGCGATGACCGCCCGCATGCTGGAATTCTTCCAGACCTACGATCTGCTGTTGACCCCGGCGACCATCGTCCCGCCGTTCCCGGTCGAAAACCGCTACGTGGCCGAATGCGCCGGCAGGAAATTCGACAATTATGTCGAATGGCTCGGCATCGTCTATGCCATCACGCTGGTGTGCTGCCCCGCGCTGTCGCTGCCATGCGGCTTCACGGCCTCCGGCCTGCCGGTCGGGCTGCAGATGGTGGGGCCGCCGCGCGGCGAAGGACAGCTCCTGGCACACGCAAAGGTATTGGAGGATATGCTGGGGGCGCGCGGCACCACGCCGATCGACCCAAGGTCGCCGAAGCAGACCGCCGCATGATCCGCACGCGTGATTTTGCGTGCTGGCGGTTGGACCACGCGAGGCTATAATTGGCTGCGCGCGTGGGACGGAGTGGGAAGGAAAGGATAGATGGCCGGAAAGCTGAAGATTCGCGTCGACCAGGAGAAATGCCAGGGCCATGCCCGCTGCAAATCACTCGCGCCGGAACTTTTCCAGCTCGACGAATTCGGCAATGCGCATGAGATCGGCAACGGCTCGGTTCCGGAAGGGCTGCAGGAAAAGGCCTGGCTTGCCCAGAACAATTGTCCGGAAATTGCCATTGAAATCACGGAAGACTGAACTCGATCACTGCCTTTTTTGGGCCGGTTGATCCGGCGCCGTTTTGATTAGCGAACAAAGCCACAAGGAATTGCGCGATGTCCGATCATGCCCCGGTCACCGATTGGGTCAACGATTTCGACCATACCGATCCGAGCTGGATCGAGAATCCGTTTCCGATCTGGGAAAAATTGCGTGCGGAACGCCCGGTCGTCCACACCAAGCGTTTCCTGGGTTGCTACCTGCCGACCACCTACGAGGCGGTGAAGCAGGTCGCCTATGACCCCGAGCATTTTTCCTCGCGCCGCGTCATCGTCCGCGACGTTCGGCCCGAGACGACGTCGCCGGCGCCCCCGATCACCTGCGATCCGCCGGAACACAAGCCCGCCAAGCAACTGCTGTTGCCCTCCTTCACGCCCGACGCCGTGCAGAAGCTCGAACCCAGGGTCCGCGCCATCTGCAACGAGCTGATCGACGAATTCATCGATGACGGCAAATGTGACGCGGCGGCGCGCTATACCAAACACATTCCGGTCCGGGCGATCGCCCATATGCTGGGCATCCCGGAACAGGACGGCGGCCTGTTCATCAAATGGATCCACGAGATTCTGGAATTGGGCATTCGGGACCAGGACATCCTGATGCGCGCGATCCAGGAAATGATGGTCTATTTCGGCGGTCACATCGAGCAGCGCAGGCAACGCCCGACCGACGATTTGATTTCGACGCTGATGAGCGCCAGGGACAAGGATGGCCAGCCCCTCTCCGACGTGAAGGGCACGCTGCAGCTGCTGCTGATTGCGGGCATCGATACTACCTGGAGCGCGGTCGGTGCCTCGCTGTGGCATCTCGCCAAGACGCCGGCGGATCGCGAGCGACTGATTGCACAACCCGAACTGCTGCCGACTGCCGTGGAGGAATTTCTGCGGGCCTATTCGCCGGTAACGATGGCACGCGAGGTCGTGAAGGAGACGACGGTCAGCGGCTGCCCGATCAAGCCAGGCAACATGGTGCTGCTGTCGTTCCCGGCCGCCAATCGCGATCCCGCGGTGTTCCCCGATGCCGACAAGGTCCTGATCGACCGCAAGGAGAACCGCCACGCGGCGTTTGGCCTCGGCATTCACCGCTGCATCGGCTCCAACCTCGCGCGCATGGAAATGACGGTGGCGATCGAGGAATGGCTGAAGCGGATTCCGGATTTCCGGCTCGATCCGGCTGGTCGGGTCACCTGGTCGGAGGGCAGCGTACGCGGGCCGCGGACGTTGCCGCTGCTGTTTGGAGCAGGCTGAAGCCGATCGTCACGGCCTGATCCGCTCGATCCCGTCTTTCAACCGTCATGGCGACGAACCGTGGAGGCCGATCGTGCCGATCGAACGTTTCCAGTTCAGCAGCGTCGAAGGCCACGCCCTCGCGGCCTCGCTCGACCTGCCCGACCGTCGCGAACCGGTCGCCTACGCCCTGTTCGCGCATTGCTTCACCTGCGGCAAGGACGCGCTCGCGGCCAGCCGGATCGCGGCGGCGCTGGCGGCAAAGGGGATCGCGGTGCTGCGCTTCGACTTCACCGGCCTCGGCTCCAGCGAGGGCGATTTTGCCAATTCCACCTTCTCCTCCAACGTCGCCGATCTGGTGCGGGCCGCCGATCACCTGCGCACCACCCGCAAGGCTGCGACGATCCTGATCGGTCACAGCCTGGGCGGCGCCGCCATCCTGGCCGCCGCCGCGCGGATTCCCGACGCCAGGGCCGTCGTCACCATCGCCGCACCGTCCGATCCCGGCCATGTCACCGGCCTGTTCGCCGAACGGACCGCGGATATCCGCAACCAGGGCAAGGTCGAGGTTTCGCTCGCCGGCCGTCCGTTCCAGATCACCCGCGAATTCCTCGACGACATCGCCGAGCATCGTCTGGCGGCGCAGGTCGCCGCGCTGCGCCGGGCGCTGCTGGTGATGCACGCGCCGACCGACGATATCGTCGGCATCGACAACGCCACCCGCATCTTCGTCGCCGCCAGGCATCCCAAGAGCTTCGTGTCGCTGGATGACGCCGACCATCTTCTGACACGCAAGCGCGACGCCATCTATGTCGCCGATGTCATCGCCGCCTGGGCCGAACGCTATATCGATGCCGTTGCTCCGGAGCCGGCCGGCGATCCCGGCATGGCACCGCGCCAGGTGGTGGTGCGCGAGACCCGCAACGGCAAGTTCCAGCAGACCGTTTCGGTCGGTCCCCACCGCATGCTGGCCGACGAACCGGTCGCCGCCGGCGGCGAGGACAGCGGACCCGGGCCGTATGATCTGCTGCTGGCCGGGCTCGGCGCCTGCACCTCCATGACCATGCGGCTCTATGCCGACCGCAAGTCGCTGCCGCTCGATCGCGTGACCGTGACGCTGAAGCACGACAAGATCCATGCGGAAGACTGCGCTGAATGCGAAACCCGATCAGGCATGCTCGACCGGATCGACCGCGTGATCGCCATGGAAGGGGCGCTCGACGCCGAGCAGCGCGCCAAACTGATGGAAATCGCGGACAAGTGCCCGGTGCATCGCACCCTGACCTCGGAGGTCCACATCGTGACCCGGCCCGCGGATTGACGAACCGAGGTCCCGGCGTATCATTCGCATCGAGGAGCGCCCCATGCCGGCTGTGGCACGCATCGATCCCAAAACGGTCTTTTCACCCGAGGAATGGCGCCGGCTGACTTCGCGCAGCTCACTGCGCGGGCTGTGGCTGGTGTTTCACGCCTGGGCGACGATCGCAGGCGCGATGGCGCTGGTCGCGCTATGGCCGAATCCCCTTACCTGGCTGATCGCGGTCATGGTGATCGGGACGCGCCAGCTCGGGCTCGCGATCCTGATGCATGAGGCCGCTCATGGCGGGCTGCACGCCAACAAGGCGGTCAATGAATGGGTCGGGCAATGGTTGTGCGCCGTCCCGGTCGGCGCCGACGTGGCCAGCTACCGCTCCTATCATCTGCAGCACCACAAATTCACCCAGCAGCCGGAAGATCCCGATCTGTCGCTGTCGGCGCCGTTCCCGATCAGCCAGGAAAGCTATGTCCGGAAGGCGATACGCGACCTCACCGGACAGACCTTCGTGAAGCAGCGGCTTCCCTTGTTCCTGTCGTTGTTCCGACGAAACGACGGCGATGCCCGGATTGACCATGAGAGCTTCGTGTCCAGCGGCGCCGACAAGATGGCCCGCTTCCTGGCCGTGAATGCCGGGCTGTTCGCCCTGTGCTGGCTCGCGGGCGCGGGCATCTGGTACTGGCTGGTGTGGGTGGTGGCGATGGCGACCTGGCTGTCGCTGGTGACGCGCATCCGCAATATCGCCGAACACGCCTGCACCAGTACCGGCGCGGACCCATTCAGCCACGCCCGCACCACCCGTGCCAATCCGATCGAGCGGCTGTTGATCGCGCCCTATTGGGTGAACTTCCATGCCGAACATCACCTGTTCATGTACCTGCCGTGCTACCACCTCCCCGAGGCGCATCGGCTTCTGACCGAAAAGGGCCTGATCCGACGCATGGAGGTGCAGCCCGGCTATCTCGACGTGATGCGGCTCGCCACCTCACGCCGGCAGGCGTGAGCGACGCAACCGTCAGGAGTCCTGCACCGAAGGCAATGGCGGAATGCGCAGCGGCCCGCGCAGGCCGGCGGCCGAGCCCAGCAGGATGCCGGCCGCGGCGGCGAACGACGCCAGGGCCAGCGTCGACAATCCGGTGAGACCCTGGCCGATCGAGCAGCCGAGCGCCATCGCGCCGCCGGCCCCCATCAATGCGGCGCCGCCGGCCGAACGCAGCATGTGGCGCGGCGAGCGGTAGCCCTCCCAGTGGAAGCGGCGGGTTACCAGCGCCGTCAGCAGGCTGCCCGCGAACACGCCGCCAACCGTGGCGATGCCGAAATTTAGGCTGAGCCCGGTCGAGAGCATGGCATATTGCAGGGAGTCGGCGATCGGCGCGATGAAGGTGAGCGAGGTGACCGGCGCCGGGTTGAAATCGTCGGCGCCGAGATAGCCGGTCGCAAACCAGCCCGCGGCGACCAGCAGCCCGACCATGATCCCCGCTGCGACCTGCCCGAAGGAGCGGCGGAACGGTGCATGTGCGAAGGCAAAGATGATCAGTCCCCCGCTGATGGTCGATGCCGCGAGCATACGCGCGAACTTCGGCTCGACATGGAAGGTCGCCAGCAGCGCCGGTAGCGAGGTCACCTTGGGTGCAAATTGCGACCATTGCAGCAGCGCGATCCGCGACGGCGCGATCAGCCCCTTCAGTGTCATCTGCGCCACGATGCCGAGCACCAGCACCACCACAAAAGAACGCAGATTGCCGCTGCCGAGCAGCACCAGCGCCCGCGACCCGCAGCCATTTGACATCACCATGCCATAGCCGAACAGCAGCCCGCCAAAGAACATCAGCGGCGCTGAAAACGACGGCTGCAGATAGATCGACTTGCCGAGATCGACCATCTGCCGCGCCGCAATGAGCTGGGTGGCGGCGATGGCCACGCCGAGCGCGAGCGCATAGGTCCGCACCAGACGGCTGTCGCCATCCGTCCACCAGCCGCGCAGGCTGCTCATCAGGCAGAACCCGCTCAGCAACGCGACCGCGCCATAGATCAGCCCGATCGCCAGGCCGGCATAGACGACGATATTGGCTCCCTCGGGCAATACTTTTCCTTGCATTTTCCGGATCGGATGTCCGGACCGGATACGACCAACCTTCAGACCAGCATCCGGCCAGCGCGCCTAGGCAGACGGCCGCAGGATCACGCGGTCGCGCGACGAGCCCGCGACGGCGAGATAGGCCGCCTTCGCATCCTGCAGCGGGTAGACGGCGCTGTCCCGGATCGCAAACGGCTTGAGGTGACCGCCGGCAAGGCCGGGAACCAATTCTCGCAGCACCGCCCCGGTCGCCGTCGACGATAGCCCCAGCGTGTCGATGCCGACATAGCTGTGCTGGCCGCGATAGAACTCCAGGATATTGAACGACACCACGGGGGCGATGGCGGCGATCAGGATCTGGCGCCCGCGCACCGCCAGCGCCTGATGCGCGGCCTGGAAATAGGGATCGCCGACAGTATTGAAGACGATGTCGGCACCCCTGCCCCCGGTGATCTCGCGAACCCGTGCGGCAATGTCAACCGCCGACGCATCGATGACCTCGACCCTGGAACTGGCATGGCCTTCATAGGATTCGTTCCTGCGCGCCACGCCGATGACGCGGGCACCGCGCCAGGTCGCGATCTGCACTGCCGCCTGGCCGACCTTGCCGTTGACCCCCATCACCAGCACGGTTTCGGCCTTGGTCGGCATCCCGGCGCGACGGAGCCCCTCCATGGCGGTGACGAAGGGCACACCGAGACCGGCGGCCTGCTCCCATGAAAGGCCGGACGGCTTCTCGACAACGGCATCGGCTTCGACCGCCAGATGCGTCGCATGGCTGCCGTCACGGCGGATACCGAGATCACCCGACGAGCCGAACACCTCGCGGCCGAGCGTACCGGCCGGGCCATCGATCACGATCCCCGAAAAATCCCGGCCGGGCGTGCGTGGAAATACGGCGTAGGACATCAGGCCCGTCGCAGCCTTGACATCGGACGGGTTGACGGCCGCCGCCCTGATCGCGATCAGCACCTCGTTGGTAGCCCGCGACAGCGTGCGCGGCTCGACCATGGGCGCAAGCGCAGCCGCCGTGTCGGCTTTGGCCTGCAGGCGCACGCAGCGGGCCTCCACCGCAAGCGGCCGGCCGTCTGATATTCCGGGGATCGATGTCACGGCCGTCTCGGACTTCTCGGGCACTGATTGACGACGCTTGCGATCGTTGACAGCAAGGTCGCTTCGCATCATGACTAGCGGACTGCTCGCTTAGTTCAAGAGGCTTGTTCCGGCAAGCCCGGCGACCCGGAGAACCGCAGTGAACGTCAAGGCCACGCTTTCGCCCGACGATCTCGCGCGCGCCTGCGCCGAGGCGATGTGGAAGCAGGACGACGCCAGCAGCGGCCTCGGCATGGAGATCGTCGAGATCCGCTCGGGTCAGGCGACGCTGCGGATGACCGTCAAGCCGCAGATGGTGAACGGTCAGCGTATCGCCCATGGCGGCTTCATCTTCACACTGGCGGATTCCGCCTTCGCCTTTGCCTGCAACACCCACAATGAACGCGTCGTCGCCGCCGAGGGCAACATCACGTTCATCCGGCCCGGCAAGCTCGGCGACGTGCTGGTGGCGAAGGCGCGCGAGATCTCGCGCAGCGGCCGTTCCGGGATCTACGACGTGAGCGTCACCGCCAACGACGTCGTGATCGCGGAGTTTCGCGGGCATTCCCGCAGCATCGGCGGCAGCTGGGTGCCGTCGGCAGAAACCGGCTCGAACTGACCAGCCGCCATTGTTTTCAGGAGAAGCGCGCGATGACCTCGACACGGCTGCGAGCGGGAGGAAGCGGTTACAGCGCCGAACTCGATGACGCCGAACGGGCTTCGCGCGACGAGATCATCGCGCTGCAGACCAGGCGCCTCGCCTGGTCGCTGGCGCATGCCTATGACAATGTCGCGCATTACAGGAAGGCCTTCGACCGGGCCGGCGTGCATCCGCGCGATTTCAACGAGCTGTCCGACCTCGCGCGCTTTCCGTTCACGGTCAAGACCGACCTGCGCGACAACTATCCGTTCGCCATGTTCGCGGTGCCGCGCGAACGACTGATCCGCGTCCACGCCTCCTCCGGAACCACCGGCAAGCCGATCGTGGTCGGATATACCCGGGCCGACATCGACGTCTGGTCCGACGTGATGGCGCGTTCGATCCGCGCGGCCGGTGGCCGCACCGGCATGCTGATGCACAATGCCTATGGCTATGGCCTGTTTACCGGCGGCCTCGGCGCACATTACGGCGCCGAGCGGCTCGGCTGCACCGTGGTGCCGGTCTCCGGCGGCATGACCGAGCGGCAGGTGCAGCTGATCAACGACTTCAAGCCCGACATCATCACGGTGACGCCAAGCTACATGCTGGCGATCCTCGACGAATTCCGCCGCCAGGGCCTCGATCCGCAGCGATCGTCGCTGAAATTCGGTATCTTCGGCGCCGAGCCATGGACCAATGCGATGCGCGGTGAAATCGAGGCGGCGTTCGACATGGACGCGACCGACATCTACGGCCTGTCCGAGGTGATCGGCCCCGGCGTCGCCCAGGAATGCGTCGAGACCAAGGATGGCCTGCATGTCTGGGAGGATCATTTCTATCCGGAGGTGATCGATCCCGACACCGGCAAGGTGCTGCCGGATGGCGAGAAGGGCGAGCTGGTATTCACCTCGCTGACCAAGGAGGCCTTTCCGATCATCCGTTACCGGACCCGCGATTTGACGCGGCTGTTGCCGGGCACGGCGCGGCCGGGGATGCGGCGCATGGAGAAGGTCACCGGCCGTTCGGACGACATGATCATCCTGCGCGGCGTCAACGTCTTTCCTACCCAGATCGAGGAGGCGCTGCTGGCGACCGATTGGTGCGGCGGTCATTTCATCATCGAGCTGACCCGCGAGGGGCGGATGGACGCGATGACGGTGCTGGCGGAAGCCCGGCCGGAGCACTGGGATGGCAGCGGCCTGATCGTCCATGCCGAAAAGGTCTCGACCTTCATCAAGAACACCATCGGCATTACCGCGACCGTCAGGGCCGTCGCGCCGGAGACCCTGGAGCGTTCGCTGGGCAAGGCCAAGCGGGTCTACGACAAGCGACCGAAGGGATAGCCCGTACCGTCATTCCGGGACGCGCCACTTGGCGCCGGCCCGATGCCGTAGCCCGGATGGAGCGCAGCGCAATCCGGGAATCCTCACCGCGGATCGCGCGGTCCCGGATTTCGCTCCGCTTCATCCGGGCTACGATTTCTTTGCTCCGTCATTGCGAGCGCAGCGAAGCAATCCATGGTGCAGCACGCGGCGTCATGGATTGCTTCGTCGCGTCGCTCCTCGCAATGACGGCGTGCAACGCCCATCGCCATTGCGAGGGGCCGGGCTATACGTGATCGTAGTCGACGACGACCTTGTCGGATATGGGCCGTGCCTGGCAGGTCAGGATGAAACCGGCCTGGAGCTCCCACGGCTCCAGCGAATAGTTCACTTCCATTCGGGCGTCGCCCTCGACCAGCTTGGCGCGGCAGGTGGAGCACATGCCGCCCTTGCAGGCGAATGGCAGGTCCATGCCGGCGCGTAGCGCGGCATCGAGGATGGCCTCGCCCTCGGCTACCGGGACCTCGCTGCGCTTGCCATCGATGATCAGCGACGCCATCGCTTTGGGCGGCGCGCTCGCCACGATCGCTGCCTTGGCGCGCGGCTTGCCACCGAGTCCCGACACGAACCGTTCAACGTGAATGCGGTCGGCGGCAATACCGACATCGCGGCAGGTCGCCTCGATGGTCTCGCTCATGGCGGTCGGCCCGCAGATGAAGACGTGATCGACACTGGCCGCCGGGACCAGCGATCGCAGCAGCAGCCGCGCCTTCTCGGCATCGAGCCGGCCATGCAGGATCGGAATGTCCTGCTCCTCGCCCGATATGACATGGAAGACCGAGAGCCGCTGCATGAAGCGGTCCTTCAGCTCTTCCAGCGCCTCGCGAAACAGCACGCTACCGGCGGAACGGCTGCCATAGAACAGGAAGAAGCGGCTGTGCGGCTCGCGCGCCAGCACGCCCTTGACGATCGACAGGATCGGCGTGATGCCGGAGCCGGCGGCGAAGCCGACATGGATGCGCGCCTGATCCGGCGCATGGGCGACACCGAAGCGGCCGGTCGGTGTCATGACGTCGAGCCGATCTCCCGGCTTGAGCTCGTCGGCGGCCCAGCTCGAGAATGCGCCGCCATCGACCTTCTTCACCGCGATCCGCAGCTCGCCGTCATCGGGCCCGGAGCAGATCGAGTAAGAGCGCCGAACTTCCTCGCCGTCCATGGTGGTGCGCAGGGTCAGATACTGGCCCGGCGCGAAGCGGTAGTCGCCGGCGAGCTCGTCGGGAACGGCAAAGGTCAGCGACACCGCATCGGCGGACTCGCGGCGCAGATCGCTGACGGCGAGACGATGAAACCGCGGGGTCTGGGGCGACATCTTCAATGACACTTGAAATAGTCGAACGGCTCGCGGCAATGGCGGCAACGCCACAGCGCCTTGCAGGAGGTCGAACCGAACTCCGACAGTCGCTCGGTATCCGCCGAGCCGCATTGCGGGCATTCGACCTGCTGCACGCCGAACAGCGCGCGGCGGGAGCCATCCTGCTGCGGCGGCGCGATGCCGTACTCCCGGAGCTTGCGGCGGCCGTCGTCGCTCATCCAGTCGGTCGTCCAGGCCGGCGACAACACGGTTCGGATTTTCGGACCGGCGAACCCGGCCCGCTCCAGCGCGAGCTCGACCTCGAGCGCGATCATGTTCATGGCCGGGCAGCCGGAATAGGTCGGCGTGATCGCCACCTCGACGCGGCCGTCGGTGACGGCGACGTCGCGCAGCACCCCGAGATCGCCGATGGTGAGCACTGGAATCTCCGGATCGACCACGCGGGAGGCGACCTCCCAGGCGCGGCGCTGCAGCTCGGCATCAGGGTGCAGCGTGTTCACCATGTGGCCCCCGGGAAGGTCCGCTGCATCGATTGCAGCTCGCTGAGCAGATGGCCGAGATGCTCGCTGTGCCGGCCGCTGCGGCCACCCCGCTGCATCCAGTCGCTGTCCGGCAGCATCAGCGTCGCCTCGCCGATCACGTCGCGCATGGTGCCGGCCCATGCCGGCCGCAAGGCCGCCGGATCGGCCGCGATGCCGCTCGCAATCAGCTCGCGCTCGCTGGCGTCGACCTCGAACATCTCGCCGGTATAGGCAAACAGATCGTCGATCGCGGTCTGGGCGCGACGATGGCTTTCCGCGGTACCGTCACCGAGCCGGACCAGCCATTCCGACGAATGCCGCAGATGATAGGCGCTTTCCTTTTCCGACTTGGCGGCGATCGCCGCCAGCGTGGCGTCGCCTGATCGCGCCATCGCCCGCCAATACCGATCGGCAAACGCCGAATAAAAGAACTGCCGCACCATGGTGCGCGCGAAATCGCCATTCGGCTGCTCGAGCAGCAACAGATTGCGATACTGCCTGACATCGCGCAGATAAGCGAACTTGTCTTCGTCGTTACCCGCACCCTCGACCTTGGCGGCGTAGCCATAGAGCTCCCGGGCCTGACCCAGCAGATCGAGACCCATATTGGCGAGCGCCATGTCTTCTTCCAGCATCGGCGCATGGCCGCACCATTCCGAGAGCCGATGTCCCAGGATCAGCGCGTCGTCGGCCCGGCGCAGCGCGTACAGCACCAGCGGCGTTTCGGAGACGGAGATGGAAGCAACGGCCATGGCTTGATCCATTTATTCACTTCACCCGGACAGCGGCATTGGCTGCGTCTCGATGGTGGGCGACGAACCCCGGCGTTCGAGACGGCGCCGCACGCCATCTTCCACTGGGATCGCTCACATATGTCCGACTTCGTCGGGAACCTCGTAGAAGGTCGGGTGGCGATAGATCTTGGATTCCGCCGGATCGAACATCATGCCCTTTTCCGACGGGTCGGACGCGGTGATCGCATGCGACGGCACTACCCAGATCGACAGGCCCTCGCCGCGACGGGTGTAGATGTCGCGCGCCGCCTGCAGCGCCAGCGTGGCATCGGTCGCATGCAGCGAGCCGACATGCTTGTGGGCGAGCCCGTTGCGGCTTCGGATGAAGACTTCCCAGAGTGGCGTGTTCGGCGTGGCCATGATGGCCTCCTGGAGAGAATGACGGTCAGGCGGCGTGGCGCTGCCGGCGCTTTTCGGCATAGGCAACGGCCGCCTCGCGGACCCAGGCGCCCTCGTCATGAGCCTTGCGCCGGGCCGCCAGCCGGTCGCGGTTGCATGGCCCGTTGCCGGCCAGCACCTGATTGAACTCGTCCCAGTCGATCGGGCTGTACTGCCAGTTCCCGTCCGCATTCTGCTTCAGGCCGGGATCGGGGATCGTGAGGCCGAGGAACTGCGCCTGCGGCACCGTGGCGTCGACGAATTTCTGTCGCAGCTCGTCGTTGGAAAATCGCTTGATCTTCCAGCGGGTCGAGTTGTCGCTGTGCTGGCTCGCCCGATCGGGCGGACCGAACATCATCAGCACCGGCCACCACCAGCGCTCGAGCGCGCTCTGCGCCATCGCCTTCTGTTCCTTGCTGCCGCGCGACAGCGTCAGCATGATCTCGAAGCCCTGCCGCTGATGGAAGGATTCCTCCTTGCAGACGCGGATCATTGCCCGCGCATAGGGGCCATAAGAACAGCGGCACAGGGGGATCTGGTTCATGATCGCGGCGCCGTCGACCAGCCAGCCGATCGCACCGATGTCTGCCCATGTCAGTGTCGGATAGTTGAAGATCGAGGAATATTTGGCCTTCCCGGCCAACATCAGGTCGACCAGTTCCTCGCGCGAACTGCCGAGGGTCTCGGCGGCGGCATAGAGATAGAGCCCATGGCCGCATTCGTCCTGCACCTTGGCAAGCAGCGCGGCCTTGCGGCGCAGCGACGGCGCCCGCGTGATCCAGTTGCCCTCCGGCAGCATGCCGACGATCTCCGAATGCGCATGCTGGGAGATCTGCCGGGTCAGCGTCTTGCGGTAGGCGGCCGGCATCCAGTCATTGGGTTCGATGCGATCGTCGGCATCGATGCGTCGCTGGAACTCCGCGGCCCGGCTGGCGTCCTCGGCCTGGCGGTCCTCGGTTTCCGTGGTGTTGAGCGCTTGGGTGTACATGGGCGATCTCCCAGGGCAGCGAGAGCAATATATAACATAATGTTCAATAGACAAGATGTTTTTGTAACATCATCACGCCTGGCTGAAGCGACGTCCGAGATCCGCGCCGGCCGGTGGCAAGCAGCCATCCTCGTTCCGCGCATGCTGGTCGAGCCATTGCTCTGACGCGGGAATCAGCCCGCGATAGATTTCCGCGCAGAGTTTCCGCGCCGCCCTGCCCGGCCATTCCTCCGGCAGCAGGGCTGCCGGCAGCAGCGGGTCACGCAGCACGACGCGTCGGTAGTGATGGATCAGCAGGATCCGCGCGACAAAGGCATCGCTGGTCGACAGCCGCTCGCGGCGCCCGATCCAATCCCGCAATGGCTTGAAGGTCCGCATGAACTTCAGATAGGCGTCGGCGGTGCGGTGCAGCGGCCAGCTTGCGCCCAGCAGGCGCCGGCCGTTGTCGTCTTCGGCTGATACCTCCAGCCGGATCGCGGATGCCGCTTCCTCGGGCACGGGCACCCCGGAGGGCGCGATCCACACGCCGGGCAGCGGGCTGCCGAAGCCGGCATTCTTGAGCGCATCCCGGGATGCGTCGCGGTCCTCGCCATTGCCGATCAGCAGCAGCTCGAAGCGTCCGGTCCAGTCTGCCGACGGCGGGTCGTAGATATGCCTCGTCGCGGCGTCAAAGGTTTGCCGTCCTTTTTTCACCAGCCGATAGAAACTGTTGCGACCAACCCGCGTGCGCTGCAGCCAGCTGTCGGCGGCAAGCCGCGACATCGCGGTCCGCACCACGCCGCTATCGATGTCGATGGCCTCGAAAAACGCCAGCAGCGTTCCGAGCCACACCGAGCCGCCCCGCGGCACGATCGCGTCGCCGAATACCGTGATGACAATGGAGCCGGTGCGCGAGGGTTCGCGCTTGAGCTGGTCGATGATCGGGGCAAGCGGGTGCGCCATGCGCAACGCATAGCGGTTTCACGTCGCAGCAACAACGCCGCCGAAGCGGCGCGCCGAAATCACCTGGCGGGATCGGGATAGACGAGGCTGCGCCAGCCGCTGCGATGGAAGGGCGCCCACCCATCCTCGGGCTGCGCCAAGCGGTCTGCGACCGCATAGACCACGGCGGGATGATGACCCATGCCGCAATGGCTGCTCTCGACCTCGATGTTCTCGGCGCGGGCCGACGGCTTCTCCATGCAGCCCTGCCACGCGCAGATGCCGTCGGAGCGGCTGAAGATCGCGGTGGTTGGCACCGGCGGCGTTTCCGACAGCGAACCGCCAAGCCGCCGATCCTCTTCGTCGGCGCGCCGGCCGCTCGCCATTTCATAAACCCGCCAGGCGTTGGTCGCCTTCGGACTGCTCGCAAAAGGGCTGCCCAGCGTGATTACCGACCGCACCCGGTCCGGCATCATCTTGGCAAGCTGGCGGGCATAGAGGCCGCCAAGGCTCCAACCGACCAGGCTGACCTTGCGGCGATGGCTGTCGCTGAGCTCCTGCACCAGATCAACCATCCCGTTCTGCACGCCGTCGCGCAGTCCGAGGTTGCGGCCCTGGCGCCAGCCGCTGACGGCATAGCCGCGGTTCTTCAGAAAGCTGCGCAGCGGACGGGTCGAGACGTCGGAGGCGACCAGGCCCGGCAGCACCAGAACCGGATGGCCGTCACCCCGCGGAGCAAGGCTCAACAGCGGCAACGCCCCGAGGAAGGCGCCGAGTTCGTGGATGGCGCGCCCCTCCAGGAACATCAGGGTTCTGGACGGCGGGCGAAGCGTCGGCGCAGCAGCGGACATCATATCTCCTTTGCGGGCCGGCGTTTCGGATCGCGGCAGCCGGCCGATGGATCAATGGGTAGACGTCAATCTCGTCGAATCGTTCCGCAACGCAACATAGCCTTGTATCAAGCTAGGTTATCGATTCCCGCATTCAAGCGGGAGCATTCCGCCCGGGCAATAGGTCGGGATGGTTAAGGCGGCTGCCGTGATGGAAAAGTCACAGCCAGCGCAGCAGGAATTCGATGGTGTAGAGCGACAGGCCGGCCAGGCCGCCGATCAGCGCGCCGTTGAAGCGGATGTATTGCAGGTCCCGGCCGATATTGATCTCGATCAGCGCGATCAACTGTCCCATGTCCCACGCCTTGACCTGATCGGAAATGAAGCTCGAGACGCCGCTCTTCTGCTCGGCGATGAAGCTTCGCAGCATCGTCACCAGGCCCTGGTTGATCTCGGCGCGCAGTTCGGCATCACCTGCGATGGCCTCGCCGGCTTCGGCCAGCATGCGTGCCAGATGATGCTGCAGCACCCCGGTCTCGCCGGCCGCGCTGCGCTCGATGAACGCGCGGGTGTTCGACCAAATGTTTCGCGCGAGTTCGCCGAGTTCCGGGCGCGCCAGCAGGTCGCGCTTCAACCCGTCGATGCGCTCGGCATAGCTGCGCTCGGTACCGAGCCGGTCGACGAACGACAGCAGCATGCGATCGAACTCGCCGCGGAACGGATGGTGCGGATCGTGGCGCACGTCCTCGAAGAACGCGGTGGCGGAGGCGATGATCCTGTTCACCAGGAAGCGATCGGTACGATACAGCTTGAGCAGCGTCGGCAGTTCGTCCCGGATCTTCGCGCGGATCATCGCCATGGTTTCCGGCCGGGTCAGCGATTGATGCAGGCCGCGCAGGAGATCTTCAAGCAGGCCCTGGTGGCGGCCTTCCGCCAGAAATGCCCGCAGCGTGCCGGCCGCAAGCGGCGCCAGATCGACCGAATGCAGCTGGGTGGCGATGCGGCGGGTGATGAAGTTCATCAAGCCGGAGGTTTCCGTCGCCGAAAAAGCTTCCGGCAACAGCCGCAGCACGAAGCGCGCGAGATCGTTGCTGCGCTTGCGGTCGCGCAGCCAGTCGGCGATGAACGACCCGAAATCGATCTGGCGCAGCTTGGCGTCGACCGGGGCCGCCTCGAGAAAATGCTGCTCGATGAATTCGCCGAGCTTGTCGGCAATGCGATGCTGATTGCTCTGGATGATGGCGGTGTGCGGGATCGGCAGTCCCAGTGGCCGACGGAACAGCGCCACCACCGCATACCAGTCGGCCAGGCCGCCGATCGTCGCCGCCTCGGCAAAGGCCGCGACAAAGCCGAACGCCGGATGCAGCGGCAGCAGGAGCTTTGCCGTCACGAACAAGGTCAAGGTGGCTACGAGCACCAAGGTCGCCAGCGCCTTGACACGCCGCAGCTCGGCCGCGCGCACCGCGTCGGCCGGAGCATCCAGGGAGTACGTGTCGGTCCGTGCCATGACGGCCTTCAAGTGGACTATCCTCGTCTCGATGAGCCGGCCGCCCCCGTCTCAATGGAAGCGACCTCATTGGCTGCGCCAGGGCGAGCCGCCTGCCCCGCCATGGGGCAATCGGCATCTAGGCGAAGGGCCGCCCAAAAAGAAGGCCCGCGCGAAGCGGGCCTTCCGATTGGTTTCGATGTTCCGGGCGCGATCAGGCGGTCTTGCTGTAGACCTTGGAGAAATTGTCCTGGGCGTTCTTGGCGCCGTCGGCGACGAGCTTGCCGAGATATTCGGTGGTCGACTTCGCCCGCGAAACGAACAGTTCGCCACGCGCGCGGACCATATCCGACTGGATCTGGAACGCCTCGTTGAACGACTTGGCGGAGGCCAGCCGGTCGATTCCGGCAAAGAAGGCTTCGGCGTCCTGATAGAGCGCCTGCTGGATGGTGCGGCTGATCTTGGCGACCTCGCTGACCGAACCGGCAACGGCGGTCTCGATCACGTCCGTCACCTTCTCCGAATTGGCGTGGAAATCGGCGGCGCGGTCCTTGGCGGTGTTGGCGCTCTTCTTGACGAACTCGCGCGCAGCCTCGGGAACCTCGAGGTTCTTGAACGCGTCGGTCACGGGGGCGAACGCGTCCTTGACGCTGTTCAGCACGGAATTGGTTTCGGTGGTCATCGCTGTGTCTCCATCCTCAGGTTGAGCTATGGGCTCACCCCGTCCGGTTTGGCCCGGGGCATGCGTGTTGTGCCACGGAAGATGGTGCGACGCAACATTAATATTGCGGTGCGGTATCACGAATCCGTGATAGATAGCCGGCGGTCAGTGCTGAACTGCGCCGGGCAGCCCGTAGGCCTCCATTTGCGCCCGGAACTGCGCCACATTGTGCCCGAGCACGACAATATCATGCTTGTTGCCATCGACGTCCCGGACATGGTCGCGCAGCAGGGCCTCGGCCTTGAAGCCCAGGCTTTCGAACAGGGCAATCGCCGCCTGCTGGTCGACCGTCATCTGCACGGAAAGCTTCTCCAAACCGGCGCCCAGTGCCAAGGCGAATGTCTCCTGCGACAGGGCCCTCCCCACACCCTGGCCGCGCACATCCAGCGACACCACCATCCGGATCTCGCCGACATGCGGCGACCAGGAATGGAGGTCACGCACCAAAGTGCCGCAGCCGACGACCTTGGCCGCCCTGATCGCGAGCAGGCTGACAATGGCACCGCGCTCGATCTCGTTGATCCAGGCCGACAGCACCTTCGGCTGGCTGATATTGCGCGGCAGGAACAGAAGATCGTGGGTCGGCAGCTGCCTGGCGAACTCGAGCACGGCCGCCTCGTCCGCCCTCGACATCAGGCGGAACTCGATCTCGCCGGCCTCGGTGCTGGCATGCCGCGGGTAGGAACGGGCTTCGTTCATGTCGATCTTCCACCTAACCAGGAGTCCAGCTTCGGCCACAGCCGCTTGATCGCGTTGGCACCGGCGACCAGGCTGACATGACCGCCCTTCAGCATCACCTCTTCCTTGTCGGTCGATCTGACCTTGGCGATCAGGTGCTTCGCCGCATCATAGGGGACGATATGGTCGTGCTCGGCGACGGCGTGCAGGATCGGCACCTTGATCCGGCCAATGTCGGCGGCGTGGCCGCCCACCGACATCGTGTCGTTGAACAGCTTGTTGTTCCACATCAGGTCCTTGGTGATGCTGCGGAAATATTCACCGGCGAGCGGCAGCGTGTCGGTCGCCCAGCGATCGAACATCCGGTAGGAATTGACATACTCGTCGTTCCAGATGTTTTCCCACAATTGCACCTGGCTCGCCGCCCGCGAACCCGGCCGCAGCATCTCGAACGACGACAGGATCATCTCCGGCGGCACGTTGCCGACGCTGTCGACTAGCCGGTCGACGTCGAAATAGCGCTGGTCGGAGAAGTTCTGGAACAGCTTCATGCCGCGAAAATCGATCGGCGTGGTGAAGCAGATCAGGTTCTTCATCGGCCCGTCGGCGAAGATCGAGCCGTAGAGCAGCGACAGCACCCCGCCGAAGCAATAGCCGATCACGGTGACATCGGTCTCGCCGGAATCCTGTTGCACGCGGCGGATGCAGTCGGGAATGAAGTCGAGGACATAGTCCTCCATGCGCAGGCATTTTTCTTCCGGTCGCGGCGCGGTCCAGTCCAGCATGTAGACGTCGTAGCCGCGCTTCAGCAGGAACTCGATGAAGCTCTGGCCCGGCACCATGTCGAGAATGTAGCCCCGGTTGGTGGTCGCCATCACGATCAGGATCGGCACGCGGTAGATCTCGTCCGCCAGCGGCCGGTAGTGATACAGGTTCATCGTGCCGCGGGCGTGGAGAACGTCCTTCGGGGTCGATCCGAGGGCCGGCCCCGACGACGAGATGTATTCGACGCCCTTGATGCTGCGCTGGATCGCACGCTGCACCTCGGACTGGATCCGGTCCGGGATCGACAGCAGATCGTGATTGGGGGCGGCGGTCATTTCGCTCCGTCCGCGGGCGGGGGTCGCCGGGTCCGTGGCGGTTTCGGCGCCGCCAGGCCCGCGCCGTCGGATTTGCCATGAACCTGGTGCAGCAGCGCCTTGATCTCGTTCAGCTGCCCCTCGATCGACTGCAGCCGTTCGGCCATGCCGACCATTTGCGTACGGCTCGGCAGGTTCATGCTCACGAGATATTTCTCCATGAGCTCGCCAAGCTGCTTCTGTGCACCGGCGGCGACGCCGCCGGCCTGATTGACGACCTTGCTGAATTCCGGCGAGGCCATCGCCTGGTTGGCGAAGTTGTTGAAACCCTTTTCCATCTCGCCGATCATGGTGTGCCAGATCGCGACCGGATCGTTGCTCTTGTCTGCCATGGGGGCCTCCGGATCGACAACCGTTTGCGGCAATACCACACTGTTGCGGCGAAGCGGTCAACATCGCCTCAGCGAATCGTCAGGCGAAGCGGTAGAAGCTCTTCTGCAGCGCAAAAAAAGCTGGCATACAGCGTGTCACCACACCAATTCCGGGGAATTGCCGGGTGAACGTCTCGATCCACCAACCGCCGCAGATCGCCCGCACCAACGGTATCGAACTCTGCTATGAAATCTTCGGCCGGCCGGATGCGGAGCCGATGCTCCTGATCATGGGGCTGGGCGCCCAGATGATCCATTGGGACGACGATTTCTGCCGGCAGCTTGCGGCGCGCGGCTTTCGCGTCATCCGGTTCGACAATCGCGACATCGGCAAGTCGACCCGGCTGAGCGGCGGCAAGCGGCTCACGCCGGTCGAACTGCTCAAGCTGCGGTTCCTTCGGATCCCGGTGCAGGCTCCCTACAAGATCCATGACATGGCGCGCGACGTGATCGGATTGCTGGATGTTCTCGGCATCAACTCCGCGCATCTGGTCGGTGCCTCGATGGGCGGCATGATCGCGCAGGAAATCGCGATCGCGTTCCCGGAGCGGGTGCGATCGCTGACCTCGATCATGTCGACGACCGGCGATCCAAAGGTACCGCCGCCGACCCGCGAGGCCGCGGCCGTGCTGATGGCACCGCCGCCGAAGAGCAAGGATGAGTATCTTGCCCGCCATGGCCAGACCTGGAAGATCCTGCGCGCCGGCAGCTTCCCGGAAGACGAGGCGCTCGACCGGTCCCGCGCCGAGCGGACGTTCGAACGCGGATTGAATCCGGCCGGCGTGGGTCGGCAGCTGCGCGCCGTCCTCGCATCGGGCAGCCGCAAGCAGCGCCTGGCATCGGTCAAGGCCCCGACGCTGGTGATTCATGGCACCGTCGACCCGCTGGTGCATCCGGCGGGTGGCCGGGACACCGCCGCATCGATCCCCGGCGCGCGGCTCCTGATGATCGAGGGCATGGGCCACGCGCTGCCGATCCGGATGTGGCCGCAGATAATCGACGCCATCGACCGTCACGCCCACGCCGCAGGCGCGAAAGTCGCGCGGTAAATCAACTCCGAGGGAGGTCAGCATGAGATTGGAAGGCGGATGCTACTGCGGCGCGCTGCGCTACACGGTCGAGGGAGAGCCGATGTTCAAGGCGCAATGTCACTGCCGCGAGTGCCAATACATCAGCGGCGGCGGCCCCAACATGTTCATGCTGATGCCCGCCGACGGCTTCCGGTACAGCAAGGGCGCGCCAAAGACCTTCACGCGCAGCGACCTGGAAAACGCGGTGACACGCGAGTTCTGCGCCGAATGCGGCACCCATCTGATCACGCGGCGCCCCGGCCTCGCCGCCGTCGTGCTCAAGGTCGGCACGCTGGACAATCCCGCCCTGTACGGCGGCCCGCAAATGGCGATCTACACCATCGACCAGCAGCCCTTCCATCAGATCCCGCAAGGGCTACCGACCGCCGAGCGATTGCCGAAGCGGCAGTAGTCCACGGGACCTTCGCGGCCACTAAGCGCCGGCCCAGACGTCGAGCACATAACGGTTGCGGGCGCCGAGATCGTCGATCCAGCGCTGCCCGGCCTCGGCATCCGCACCGGCGCGCTCGCGATAGATTGCCACCAGCGCAGCCTTGACGTCCGGCTCCATCCTGCCGCCGTCGCCGCAGACATAGACGATGCCGCCCTGCTCGATCAGCCGCCAGACCCGATCCTTCTGCGCGGCGACCTGATGCTGTACATAGGTCTTTGGACCCTCGCCACGCGAAAAGGCCGTGTAGAGTTCGGTGACGCCGCCGGCGGCGAATGCCTTGAGCTCATCGGCATAGAGAAAATCCTGATCGGGATGGCGGCAGCCGAAGAACAGCATGGCCGGGCCGAGCGCGGCGCCGCCGGCCTGTCGCGCGGCGCGCTCCTGCAGGAAGCCGCGGAAGGGGGCGAGACCGGTCCCCGGCCCGATCATGATGATCGGCACGGCGGGATCGTCGGGCAGCCGAAAGCCCGCCTTGGTCTCGCGGACCATGGCATGGATGGTCTCGCCGGCGCGGCGTCCGGCGAGATAGTTCGAACAGATGCCTTTGTAGACGCCGCGACCCGAGCTCGCCGGACCTTCGACCACGGCAGCGGTGACGCTGCAACGCGACGGATCGCCCGACGGCGATGACGAGATCGAGTAGTAGCGCGGCGCCAGCAGCGACAGCATCTCGAGATAGACGTGGAACGGCAATTCGCAGGCCGGATGCTCGTCCAGCAGGTCGAACACCGATTTGCGCCTGGTGAGGACTTCGCTCCGATAGCGCTCGGTGGCGCCGGCATCGTCGCCGACATAGGCGAGCAGCTTCGGCTTCGTCACCGGACATCGCGTGTGCTCGGACATGATCTGGATCTGCTTGCGGGTCGCGACCTGCTGCAGTTCGACGAACTCGCCGAGCAGGCGTCCGACCGACACCGCGTCACCGACCGGCAACTGCGCCCGCCGACCCGCCGCGACCTGCAGGCGGATCTGATCGGCGGGCAGAAAGCCGAAGCGGCGAGCCACCGCGTCAACCAAAGCGGGATCGTTGCGCGGAACCACGCTGAGGTGATCGCCGACACGATAGGAAGCGCCGGGCGGCAACTGCACCTCGATATGCCGGGTCGACCGGCTGGAAGGGTTGGCGCCCGCTTTGTTTTGCAGCTCGGTGTTGACCAGCAGTTTCATTGCCGCGGCGCCGCCCAGCGTGACCACGGCATTGATCGCCGACGGCGCGATCGGCTCGATCCTGTAGAGCGGCTCGTCGTCGGCGCTGCGGGTGATGCCGGAGTCGAGGCCGAATTCCCGGGTCGCCGCCGGCGCCGCCTTGGCGAACCAGCTTTCGAATTGACCATCGAGATCGCTGCGCGCATCGCCCTCGCCGCGCACATGGACAGTGCGGGCACCATGCGCCGCCAATTGCTGGTCGATCAGCCTCGGGATCGACTGATAGGTCGCGGCCCAATCGCTGTTGCCGCAGCCGAACACGGCGTAACGGACCTTGGCGAATGCATCCCGGGGCAGGTCACCGCTCAGCCATTTGACGAACTGCGTGGCATTGTCGGGAGCCGCGCCGTTATAGGAAGCGCAGAAGATCAGCACCCCGCCCTGCTCCGGCAATTGACCGACGAAATCGTCGAGCGGCGCGAGGCGGGTGGCGAAGCCGTTGACCTCGGCCAGGTCGGCGACGCGGGTGGCGAGGTCCTCGGCGGTTCCGAGGTTCGAGCCATACAGCACCAGGAGCGGCGTGTTGTGACCGGGACGGGCGCGGGCCGGCGGCGCGGTCGCGGCGCTCGTCGCCACCGCAGCCGCCGCGGCGCCAGGCCCGGCGTGGGCGACGCGGTCGCGCTCGGTGCGCGGCGTAACCTTGATCTTGAATCCATCGGGCTTGATGGTCAGGGTTTCCTTCAGCACCATCTGGTAGCGATGGCTGTCGATCAGCTTGAAGCGCTGCAGGATCATGCCGATCGCGAGCGCGGCCTCGTGCATGGCGAAGCCGCGGCCGATGCAGGCGCGCTGCCCGTTGCCGAACGGCTTCCAGGCATTGACCGGGCGCGCCGCCTCGGCCTCGCGGCTGAAATTCTCCGGATCGAATGCGTCGGGGTTGGGCCCCCAGACGCTGGGGTCGCGGTGCAATGCCAGCACCAGCACGGTGATGAAGGTGTTCTTCTTGAGCCTGTATTTGCCGCCGATGGTCTCGTCGGCGATCGGGGAGATTCCGTAGGCCGGCGCCGGCGGCCATAGGCGCAGCGCCTCCTTCAGGATCTGGGTGATGTAACTGAGCTGGGTCACCTGCTGGTAGGTCGGCTTGGCCTGGGTATCGGATCCCAGCACGCGGTCGACCTCCTCATAGGCCTTGCGCAATACCTCGGGGTGCTTGAGCAGCGCGTAGATCGCGCAGGACAGCAGACCGGAGGTGGTTTCATGCCCCGCGATCAGAAACGTGTTGATCTGGTAGCGGATGTTGACGTCGTCGAGCTGTTCGCCGGTGGCGCGGTCGACACCGGTCATCATGGCGCCGAGCATGTCCTTCTTATCGCCCGCGGCCTGCGCATTGCGGCGACGCTCGGCGACGATTTCGTCGACCATCTTGTTCATGAACGCGACGTCGCCGGCAAGGTCGCGGCGACGCTTCTGCATCCACAGATTTTCCATCGGCAGGCCGCGGATCATCATGATGGTCTCGAGCGAACGCACCAGCAATTCCACGAACGGATGGTAGTCGCGCCGGTAGAACGAATTGAACCGGTAGTCGAAGCCGCAGAGCCCGATGGTGTCGAGAGTCAGCGCGGTCATGTCGTGGACGACGTCGATTTCGTCATCGACATTGAGCCGCTCCCACTTCTTCACCAGCTGCTCGGCGATGTCGACCATGCTGGGGTGGTAGGATTGCATGGCGCGGTTGCCGAACGGCTGCATCAGGATGTTGTGGGCCTTGCTCCAGTTCGGCTCGGCGGTATCGGCGGTGAACAGGCCGTCGCCGGCCACGGCGCGCACCCGGCGCAGCGGTCCGCGCACCGCCTTGTCGAACCGCTTCTCGTCGCTGAGTTCATCGACCAGATCGTGGCCGGACACGATGACGAGCGGCGCACCCATCATGTCGAGCCAGAAGATCGGCCCCAATTCCCGCGCCAGCCGCGCCAAATTCTGCACCGGCGCGGTCGAATCCAGCGACAGCATGTTACCAACCACCGGCCTAGTCGGCGGCCGCGGGATCGGGCTCAGTCGGTTGATGGACGCCATCGCGACGCTGTCTCCTGCCCAATTGCCTGAATGATCCGTCCTCCATTGCGGGCGCCGCCGTTTCCGAGCTCGCGCCGCAATGACGAGGTGTTCAGCCGAACCGCCTTCTACGCCATTCAATCAGCTTGGCGCTGACCTCGTCCGGCTTTTCCTGCTGCGTCCAATGGCCGCTGTCCCGCACCAGATATTTCTCGAGGTCGGGGATGATCTTCTCCATGCCATCCGCCGCGGACGGCGGCAGCACCTGGTCGTTCTCGGCCATGATCATCAACGCCGGCACGCGTACGGTATGGTCGAGTTCGGCCGATCGCTGCCAGTTGCGCGACATGTTGCGGTACCAGTTGATGCCGCCGGTGAAGCCGGTCCTGGTGAAGGTGTCGACGAACACCTGCCTCTCCTCCGGCGACAGGATCGGCGTGCGCGGATCATGCTTCGCGTCGTAGCCGGCAATCATCTGCGGAAACGCCAGGTTGATCCGCGGCGACGCACCGACGCCAGCGACCGGCTGTTCGGGCGGCGCACTGGCGCTGCGCGGCGCCGGCTTGCGCATGAAAGCATCGAAGGTCTGCTCGACCCGGCTGTTGAAAATCGTGTCGGCGCCGCGGGCGGGATCCTGAAACTGGACGATATACATCTGGTCGCCGAAGCGCTGGCGGAGCAGCCCGATCGGGTCGCTTGGCGCCCGGTTGGTATGGGGCGTGTTGATCCCCACCACGCCGGCGACGCGATCGAGGTGGCGCAGTGGCATCTGCCAGGCGACGAAGCCGCCCCAATCGTGGCCGACGAAGATCGCCTTCTCGATCCCGAGATGGTCGAGCAGGCCGACGAGATCGCCGGTGAGCTGTTCGATGTCGTAGGCCTCGACCGGCTCTGGCCGTTCGGTCGCCGCATAGCCGCGCTGATCCGGCGCGATCACCCGGATGCCGGCCGCCTCCAGCGCCTTGATCTGGTGCCGCCAGGAAAAGGCCATCTCGGGCCAGCCGTGGCAGAGCACCATCGGCGGGTTATCGGAGCCGGGGCCGGACTTGTAGAAGCCCATGCGGATGCCGTTGGTGTCGGCGAACTTGAGCGGCGGCATTTCGATCATGATGGTCCCCGTCCTAGCTCGCCGCGCTCTGCCGGTCGGCCGGCGGCGCAAAGGCGGCCTGCAGCGCCGCGAACTCCCCGGGCAGCATGTCGCATAGCACCTGCACGTGGGGAATGATGTTGGCGCCGGCGATGAAGCCGAAATCGAGCTGGTCGCGATAGCTCTGCACCGTGATGTTGAGCGCGATGCCATGGGTCGAGATCGACACCGGGAAGATGTGCAGCAATTCCGCCCCCGCCGCGTACAGCGTCTGGCGCGGCCCCGGCACGTTCGACACCGTGATGTTGGCCGACGGCGGCAGCACGTCCGACAGGCTGGAGCGGCTGTACAGCAGCGCCAGGATCTGCACCATGATGGGCGCGCCCAGCATTGAAAGGTTGGAAACCTGCGGCATCAGGGCGCGCAGCGGATGCGACATCTCCTTGGACTTGGTGGACTGCGCGATGATGGCCTCGAGCCGCGCCTTCGGATCCTCGATGTTGGTCGCAATGCCGCAGATCATGCCGAACACCTGGTTGTTGGCGTCGGTGTTGCCTTCCTCGCGGAGCGAGATCGGTACCGCGGCGGTCATCGGTTTGGTCGGCAGCGCGCCGCGCTCCAGCAGATAACGCCGGACTACGCCGCTCGAAATCGCCAGCACGACGTCGTTGAGCTTGCCGCCGGCCTGCTTGGCCACGGCCTTTGCCTGGGACAGCGGAATCGACACGCCGGCAAAGCTGCGCTCGGAGGAAATCGACTTGTTGAGGATGGTCGACGGCGACACCATGCCGGCAATGCTGTCGCGCGATTTCGGATCGGAGATCTTGCCGATCACCTCGGAGACGCTCTTGAGCATGGTCGGAACGCTGCCGGCGAACTTCACCGCGGACTCGATCTGGAACATGGCATTGTCGAACAGGATCGATCCGAGGTCGCTCTTGCCCGAGCGCGGCAGTTCGAGATTCTTGGCTGCAGCCGCGTCGAACGGCTGGGTCCAGAGCTGCCGGTAGGAATCGATGAAATTGGCGGCGATATCGCGCGGCTCCGCCTTGGCCTGCGGGATCGGCTTGTCGACCACCCTTGGCACCGGCGTGACGTCGTAGATCATGTTGGTCAGGGCCGCGCCGGCGCCGCCGTCGATGCAGGCGTGGTGCATCTTGGAGTACAGCCCGATCTCGTTGTCCTTCATGCCTTCGAAGACATAGAATTCCCAGAGCGGGCGGGCGCGGTTGAGCAGCTTCGCATGCATCCAGCCGACAATGCGCTCCAGCGTTGGGCGATCATGTGGAGCCGGAAGGCTGCCGCGGAAAATATGGCGGTCGATATCGAACTGGTCGTCCTCGACCCAGGACGGATGATCGATGTCGAGCGGCGCCTTTTCAAGCCGCGCCTTGAGGATCGGCGCGACGTGCAGCCGCGAGCCGATCATCGCCTTGAAGTCCTCGAAGAAGTTGCCTTTGTAGTCCTCCGGCAGCCGGAAGATCGCCATGCTCCCGACATGCATCGGCATTTCCGGCGTTTCCAAATAGAGAAACGACGCGTCCATCGACGACAATTTCTTGGCGTCACCCATGGCTTCCTCCCCTCCTCCGCCGCGATCGCGCGGCGCTCTTATCCGGCCCGACACCATCGGTTCAGGGGTCAGGATTGTGCATGTTGTGCGGGCGCATATGCAATGGCAAACGGTCCCGACCGGTCGAATGGGCTGAATTCACCCTCCGGCTGGGCCAGACGGTCGGCAATTGCCCACAACGCGGCCGAATTCACGCCGAGACCGATATGGCTGGCGAGATGGACCTCGATATTCTCGGCGGTATCGGAGGGACGGAGCAGACAGGTCCGCCAGTTCACGATGCCGTCGGTGCGGGAAAAGATCGAGGTGGTGGGGACCGGCAGATCGCCCGAGATCGCCTGCCGGAGCTCCACATTGCCGTCGACGGTTTCGCCGGACATCGCCTCGTAGAGCCGCGTTGCATTGGTCGCGCGAACGTCGCCCGCAAACGGGCTCCCCAGCGTCACGACATACCGGACCAGCTCGGGTGCCTGCAGGGCAAGGTCGCGGGCATAGACGCCGCCGAGACTCCAGCCGACGATGGTCACCTTGCGGCCGGTGGCGGCATGAATGTCGGCCAGCCGGTCGCGCAGCGCGCCACGCATCCGCGCGATCCCTCCGGTGTTGCGGCCCATCTGCCAGGCGTAGCTGTCGTAACCGAGCTGATCGAGATACTTGCGTAACGGCGCCATCGACAGGTCGCTGGCAAGGAAACCCGGCAATGCCAGTACCGGATGGCCGTCGCCGCGCGGTGCCCGCATCAGGAGCGGCGACAGCAGGAGACTGGTGTTGAATTCCAGGATCCCCCTCACCTCGGCCAGCATCAGCGGCAGGGCGGGCGCGCGCCATCGAGGCTCGGTCGGTGTTTCGCTGTGAGGCAAGGTCATCACTTCTTCTTGTCGGATACGCTGCCGAGCCCTGTCATGGTCGTGAACATGTCCTGAAACTGCGTGGCGATCTTCGGATCGAAGGTGAGCCAGCTCTGCATCAACTTTTCCGGCGAAACCTTGTCGATGTTGCTCATCATCTGCTGCTGCAACTTGTCCATCACCGCCACCTGCATTGGCGAAACATCCGGCAGGCCGAAAAACTGCCGGGCCTCCAGCGGCGTACAATCAATTTCGATGTTTACCTTCATGTCGGCTCCTGATGGCGTTTGCCGTGCCCGGCCCAGTATCGCCATGACAGGCGGGGTGACGCAAGCGACCTCGTGGGCTTGCCGGGCCGGCCGGACATCCTTTACCCCGTATGGTCAACCGAACCGCTCGACCGCATAGGGCGCGGGATCGGTGAACGGCGCCTCGCCGGTCATCATTTCGGCAAGCAGACGCCCGGTCACCGGGCCAAGCGTCAGGCCATGGTGCTGGTGTCCAAAATCGAACCAGAGCCCGGGATGCCGCGGCGCCCGACCGATCACCGGTATCATATCGGGCAGGCACGGCCGCGCGCCCATCCAGGGCTTGCTCTCGACGGGCTCGCCCAGCGGAAACAGCGCATGCGCCCGCGGCAATGCCCGTTGCAGCTGGATCGGTGACGGCGGCGCATCACGCTGGGCGAATTCGACGCCGGTGGTGAGGCGAATGCCGCGGTCCATCGGTGCGAGCAGATAACCAAGATCGGAATCGAGCACGGGATGGTTGAGCACGGCATTGCCGCGCGGCGCCAGATGGAGATGATAACCACGCTTGACCGCGAGTGGGACCTTATAGCCAAGCGGAGCGAATACAAGGTCGGACCATGGTCCAAGCGCCACCACGGCTTCGCGCGCACGCACGGCGCCGTCCCGGCCCTTAACGGCCCACCCGCGGGCGTCGTGTTCCAGCGTGCGCGCGTCGCCGGACAGGAAACGGCCGCCGCGGCGCTGGAACAGCGCCGCATAGGCCTTGGCCAGTCCACCGGGATCTGGAACGAACCCAGGCGCCGGCCAATGCAACGCGCCGGCGAACTCGCCGGTCAGGCAGGGCTCGCGTGCCGCGATCGCCGGGGCATCGAGCAGCGCGCCTTCGACACCATAGGCCTTCGCCCGCTCCATCTCGCGCACCGCGGCGGCGAGCGACGCCTCGTGCCGGAACAGCTTGATCCATCCGGTCCGGCGCAACAGTTCGGGCACGCCGGCGGCGGCGATCAGCGCCTCGTGCTCGACCAGGCTGCGTTGGATCAAAGGCAGTTCCGCCATCGCGCTGCGCAGCGCCCGCTCCGGCGACGAGGCGCGGAAATAGCGCGCCAGCCAGGGCAGGAAGGCAGGCAGATCGCCGACGCGATAGCGCATATGCGGTTCACGATTGAGCGCATAGCGGAGGATCTGTGCGAGCTCCCGCGGAAACATGTAGGGAAAAACCGATGCACATTCGATCAGTCCGGCATTGCCGTGACTGGTCTCCTCGCCTGCGCGCTCGTGGCGGTCGAGCAGGACCACGTCACGTCCGCGCTGCTGCAGATGCAGCGCGGCCGATACGCCGACCATGCCGGCGCCGAGCACCAGAACATCGGCCTTCAGTTGCAGCATCCCGCACTCCGAAAGTTGAATGTAACGCGCGGGTCTCCGCCGCCTAGACTGCACGCTAATCGCTGCGCGGCAGATCAGCAAACCAGGCCGATGGGCGCCGGAATCAGGCTTGCGCCGCCCTCAAACTCTGGCAACATGGTTCAAACGAGGCAGTGACACAGAGTAGCAGCGTGCCACAGCGAAGAAGATGGAGAACATGAAGCGATGTCGGCACGTCACACCTTGTTTGCGGCGACGATACTCTCGGCGGCCGTTGCGATGGCACCGGTCTTCGGCCAGACCCTGCGTTATGCCAACCAGGGCGATCTCAAGTCGCTCGATCCCTATACGCTACGGGAAACCACGACCATCGCCCATCACGCGCATGTCTATGAGGGGCTTGTTGCCCGCGACAAGAACCTGAAGATCGTTCCGGCGCTCGCCGAGAGCTGGGAAACGCCGGAGCCGACCCGATGGCGCTTCCACTTGCGCAAGGACGTCAAGTTCCACAATGGCGATCCCTTCACCGCTGACGACGTGATCTTCTCGGCCGACCGCGTGCGCGCCAAGGGCACCAACTTCGCCACCGTGATTCCGATCGACGCGAAATTCGTCAAGGTCGATGACCACACCGTCGATGTCGTGCTGGGTTCGCCGAATCCCATTCTCATCACGCAATGGGACGGCTGGTACATCATGGACAAGAAATGGTGCGAGGACAACAACTCCGTCGCACCGACGCCGGCCTCGGCGACCACGCCGAGCTACGCATCGCTCCATGAGAACGGTACCGGCCCGTTCATCGTCGAGAGCCATCAGCCCGGCGTCAAGACCGTGTTCAAAGTCAACCCCAACTGGTGGGGCAAGCCGGAACATAACCTGAAGGAAATCATCTTCACGCCGATCGCATCCGACGCGACACGGGTCGCCGCCCTGCTCTCGGGCGAGGTCGACGTCATCGAGCCGGTTCCGATCCAGGACATCGCACGGGTCAACGCCAGCGGAACCGCCAAGGTCATGACCGGTCCGGAACTCCGAACCATTTTTCTCGGCATGGATCAGATGCGGGACGAGCTGCTCTATTCCAGCGTCAAGGGCAAGAACCCATTCAAGGACGTCCGCGTCCGCGAAGCCTTCTACAAGGCCATCGACATCGACCTGATCAAGAACCGAGTGATGCGCGGCCTCTCGACGCCATCGGCGCTGATGATCGCGCCGCAGCTGTTCGCGCTTTCGAAGGATTTCACCCGGCCCAAATTCGATCCCGATGGCGCCAAGAAGCTGTTGACCGAAGCCGGCTATCCCGACGGCTTCGAGGTCACGATGGATTGTCCGAACGACCGCTACGTCAATGACGCGGCGATCTGCCAGGCAGTGGTCGGCATGCTGGCGCGCATCGGCGTCAAGATCGATCTGCTGGCGCAGCCGAAGCAGCAATATTTCGCCAAGGTGCTGAAACCCGGCGGCTTCAAGACCTCGTTCTACCTGTTGGGATGGACGCCGGCCACCATGGATTCCCAGAACGTGCTCAACGACATCATGGGCTGCCGCGACGATCCGAAGTCGTCGCGGGGCGAAGCCAATCTCGGCGGCTATTGCGACAAGAAACTCGACGCGCTGGCCGACCAGGTGCTGCTCGAGACCGACACCGCCAAGCGCGACCAGTTGATCAAGCAGGCCTTCGAGATCGGGATGAAGGATTGGGGCTACATTCCGCTGCACCAGCAGTCGCTGGCGTGGGGCGTGTCGAACAAGGTCAAGCTGACACAACGCGCCGACAACCAGGTGCTGCTCTACTGGGCGACCAAACAGGGAGAATAGCGGTCGCGGCGTTCAGGTCCCGGCGGCGGATGCCTCCGGGACCTTTTCATTCAGCGACGCGGGCGCGCGCCGGACCAGAAGAGGCGAAGGGATCACATGCTCGCTTTCACACTTCGCCGGATGATCCAGGCCGCGGGCGTAATGATCGTCGTCGGGATCATCGCATTTTCGATGTTCCGCTTCGCCGGCGATCCCGTGAATCAGATGGTCGCGATCGACACGTCCGGCGCCGAACGCGCCGCTATCCGTCAGTCGCTCGGCCTTGACGATCCGGTGGTGGTGCAGTTCGGGCGTTATCTGGCCAATGCCGCCCAGTTCAAGTTCGGCGTCTCCTATCAATTCCGCCAGCCGGTTGCGAGCCTTCTCGCGGAGCGGATGCCGGCCACGCTGGAGCTCGCGATCTGCGCCACGGTGTTCGCGATCGTGTTCGGCATTCTGATGGGGGTCTATACGGCGCTGCGGCGCGACACGCTGCTCGCCAAGTCGTTCCAGGCGATCTCGCTGATCGGGATTTCGCTGCCGACCTTCCTGATCGGCATTCTCCTGATCTATCTGTTCGCGGTGGTGCTGGGCTGGCTGCCGTCATTCGGCCGCGGCGAGGTGGTGCGGATTGGCTGGTGGACCACCGGGCTGCTGACCGTCTCCGGGCTGAAAGCGTTGATCATGCCGTCCATCACGCTCGGCCTGTTCCAGATGACCCTGATCATGCGGCTGGTGCGGGCCGAGATGCTCGAGGTTTTGCGAACCGATTATATCCGTTTCGCACGGGCGCGCGGCCTCACCACGCGGGCGATCCATTTCGGGCACGCCCTGAAGAACACGCTGGTTCCCGTCATTACCGTGACCGGCCTGCAGTTCGGCTCGGTGATCGCCTTTGCCATCATCACCGAAACGGTGTTTCAGTGGCCGGGCATGGGACTATTGTTCCTGCAGGCGGTGCAGAACGTCGACATCCCCATCATGGCGGCCTATCTGATGATGGTGTCGCTGATCTTCGTCACCATCAACCTCGTGGTCGATATTCTCTATACCGTGGTCGATCCGCGCCTGCGTTCTACCATAAGTCGGCTGGCCTGACCGATGAGCGACGCCGTAGTTCCGCACAAGTCCGTCACCCCCGCCCCTTCCGCCGGCTGGCTGCGGCGCGCCGTCGACAGCGACGTATTTTACTCCTTCCGGCGCTCCCAACTCGCCATGGTGGCCGCGGCGGTAACCGTACTGTTCTTCCTGGCGGCGATCCTCGCCTCGGTGCTGTCGGTGCAGAACCCGTTCGATCCGGGACAGCTGCAGCTGATGAATTCACGCATCCCGCCGCTCTGGCTGGCCGACGGCCAGAGCCCGTTCCTGCTCGGCACCGACGAGCAGGGCCGCGACGTGCTTTCCGCGATCCTCTATGGCTTGCGCATTTCGCTCGCCGTTGGCCTGCTCGGCGTCGTGTTCTCGGGCGCGCTCGGGATCGTGCTGGGACTGATCGCCGGCTATTTCGGCGGCGCGGTCGACACCCTGATCATGCGCATCGCCGACGTGCAGCTCACCTTCCCTGCGATCCTGATCGCGCTGTTGATCAATGGCGTGGTGAAATCCGTATTCGGCAACCGGCTGGACGCCGTCAGCATGCTGGTGGTCCTGGTGTTCGCGATCGGGCTGAGCTTCTGGGTGCAGTATGCGCGGACCGTGCGCAGCTCGGTGCTGGTGGAAAAGAACAAGGACTATGTCGCCGCGGCCCAGCTGATCGGGCTGCCCGCTCCCGTCATCATGCTGCGCCACGTGCTGCCCAATGCGATGGGACCGATCCTGGTGATCGCCACCATCAATCTCGCACTCGCGATCATCACCGAGGCGACGCTGTCCTTCCTGGGGGCCGGCATGCCCGACACCATGCCCTCGCTCGGAACGCTGATCCGGATCGGCAACAATTACCTGTTTGCCGGCGAGTGGTGGATCGTCGCCTTCCCGGGCTTCGCGCTCGCCGCGCTGGTGCTCGCCATCAACCTGCTCGGCGACTGGCTGCGCGATGCCCTCAACCCGAAACTCCGATGACCGACGCAGCCCGCGCGGTGACCTGATCGCATGACCGAAGCCGTTCTCTCCGTCCGCAACCTCGAGGTGGAGTTCGTCACCCGCCGCAGCGCGCTGCGCGCCATTGACGGGATTTCCTTCGACATCGCCAAGGGCGAGGTGCTGGGCGTGGTCGGCGAATCCGGCGCGGGCAAATCGGTGACCGGCCTTGCCGTGATCGGCCTGATCGATCCCCCCGGCCGCATCGCCGGCGGCGAGATCCGTCTCGGCGGCACGCGGATCGACCATCTGCCGCCGGAACAGATGCGGCGGATCCGGGGAAAAAGGATCGGCATGATCTTCCAGGACCCGCTGACCAGCCTCAATCCGTTGTACCGGATCGGCGACCAGCTGGTGGAAACCATGCGCACCCATCTCAACCTCGCCGCGACGGCCGCGCGCAAACGCGCCATCGATCTGCTCGCCGAGGTCGGCATTCCCGCTCCCGAGAAGCGCATCGATGCCTACCCACATGAATTCTCCGGCGGCATGCGTCAGCGGGTGGTGATCGCGCTAGCGATCTGCGCCGAACCGGAACTGATCATCGCCGATGAGCCGACCACGGCCCTCGACGTCTCGGTGCAGGCCCAGATCATCACCCTGATCAAGCGGCTCGGGCGCGATCACGGCACCGCCGTGATGTTGGTGACCCATGACATGGGCGTGATCGCGGAGACCTCCGACCGCGTCGCGGTGATGTATTCCGGCCGAATCGCCGAGATCGGTCCGGTCCGCGACGTCGTGCAGAACCCGCTGCATCCCTATGCCAAGGGCCTGATGGGCGCGATCCCGACCCTGGCGGGCGACGCACGACGGCTGGTCCAGATTCCCGGTTCGATGCCGCGGCTGTCGGCCATCCCGCCCGGCTGCGCCTTCAACCCGCGCTGCCCGTTCGTGTTCGACCGCTGCCGGATCGAACGGCCGGAGCCGATCCGCCAGGGCACGCAGGCCGTGGCCTGCCATCTCTATGACGCCGCCACCACGGAATCCGCGGCATGACCGCCACGCCCTTCGTCGACGTCAGGGGCCTGCGGCGGGTGTTCGACGTGTCGAAGCCCTGGCTCAATCGGATGCTGGAAGGCGGCCATGTCGAACTGCTGAAGGCGGTGGACGGCGTCACCTTCGACATCGCCAAGGGCGAGACCTTCGCGCTGGTCGGTGAATCCGGTTCGGGCAAGACTACCGTCGCCCGCATGGTGGTCGGGTTGCTGCAGCCTACCGCGGGCGAGGTGGTGATCGACGGCGTTTCCATGACCGATGCGCGCCAGCTGCAGGCTCGCCGCCGGCTGCGCCGGCGCATCCAGATGATCTTCCAGGATCCCTATGCGAGCCTCAACCCCCGCTTCCGAGTCGACGCCATCGTCGCCGAGCCGATCCGTGCCTTCGAGCTGATTGCGGGCGAGCGCAATATCCGGGCCCGGGTCGGCGAGCTGCTCAGCCTGGTCGGGCTGCATCCCGACGATGGCTGGAAGTTTCCACACGAATTCTCGGGCGGCCAGCGCCAGCGCATCGCCATCGCACGAGCGCTCGCCTCGGAAGCCGAGTTCATTGTCTGCGACGAGCCGACCTCCGCGCTCGACGTGTCGGTTCAGGCGCAGATCCTCAACCTGATGCGCGACCTGCAGGACAGGCTCGGACTGACGTACCTGTTCATCAGCCATAATCTCGCGGTGGTGCGGCACATGGCGAGCCGGATCGGCGTGATGTATCTCGGCCGGATTGTCGAGATCGCCGAAGGCCGGCAATTGTTCAGCCATCCGCGCATGCCCTACACGAGGATGCTGCTGGGCGCGGTTCCCGACCTCGCAATGTCCGGCCGCCAGCGTATTCCGGTCCAGGGCGAGATCCCGAATCCGATCGATCCGCCGGCCGGCTGCTCCTTCAATCCGCGCTGTCCGCTGGTGTTCGACCTCTGCCGTCAGAAGGCGCCCGCGCTGATCGACGGCGTCGCCTGCCATGCCGTCAACAAGCCCGCCGTATCGGCCTGACCGGCCACAGACCAATTGATGCGAACAGAGCCCCATGAGTAACATCAGCCCCGACCCCTTTACGACACGTCCCGAAATCGAAGGCACCTTCGGCGTCGTCGCCTCGACCCACTGGATCGCCACGGCGGTCGGCATGGGCATCCTCGAAAAGGGCGGCAACGCCTTCGACGCCGGGGTTGCCGCCGCCTTCACGCTGCAGGTGGTCGAGCCGCATCTGAACGGCCCGGGCGGCGACGTGCCGATCATCGTGCATGATGTGCGGCGCGGCCGTACCGAGGTGATCTGCGGCCAGGGCCCGGCGCCGGCGGGGGCGACCATTGCCCACTACCGCCGCGAAGGCCTCGACATGGTGCCGGGCACCGGGCTGCTCGCCGCCTGCGTTCCCGGCACATTCGAAGCCTGGATGCTGCTGCTGCGCGACTATGGCACACTGCGTCTGCGCGACGTGATCTCGCCTGCCATCGCCTATGCGAAGGGCGGCTATCCGCTGGTGGAGCGGGCCTCGGCCACGATCCAGATGGTCGCGCAATTGTTTCGCGAGCATTGGACGACATCCGCCGCGGTATACCTTCCCGCCAATCGGGTGCCGGAGCCCGGCACGCTGTTCACCAATCCCCGGCTCGCAGAGACCTATGCCCGGATTTTGGCCGAGGCCGAAAGCGGCGGCGCCGACCGCCTCGTCCAGATCGAGCGTGCCCGCAAGGCGTGGTCGCATGGGTTCGTCGCCGAAGCGATCGGCCGGTTCTTCCGTACCCAGGAGGTGATGGATGTCAGCGGATCGCGGCATCGCGGCGTGTTAACCGCCGACGACATGGCGCGCTGGCAACCCGGCATCGAGGCGCCGCTGACCTATGATTACGGCCGCTACTCCATCTGCAAGCCCGGGGTCTGGAGCCAGGGGCCGGTGATGCTGCAGCAGCTTGCGCTGCTCCGGGGATTCGGGCTCGACGGGCTCGATCCCACCGGGCCCGAGTTCATCCACTTGCAGGTGGAGTGCGCCAAGCTCGCCTATGCCGATCGCGAGAAGTTCTATGGCGATCCGCAATTCACCGAGATACCGATCACGACCCTGCTGTCCGACGCCTACAATGACGAACGTCGCAAGCTGATCTCGGACAGGGCGTCGCTCGATTTCTTGCCCGGCTCGATCGAAGGCTTCGGCTCCATCGTCGAGCTGCGCCGGCACGAGGGCAGCCGCGAGGCGGTCGGCGCCATGGGCAGTGGCGAGCCGACGGTCGGCCGGTTCGGCGAGGTGCGTGGCGACACCGTGCATTTCGACATCATCGACCAGGCCGGCAACATGATTTCGGCGACGCCATCCGGCGGCTGGCTGCAGTCATCGCCGGTGATCCCCGAACTCGGATTCTGTCTCGGCAGCCGCGCGCAGATGTTCTGGCTCCAGGAGGATCACCCCGCCGCACTGGCGCCCGGCAAGCGTCCCCGCACCACGCTCAGCCCTACTTTGGCGCTGCGCGACGGCGAGCCGTATCTGGCATGGGGCTCCCCCGGTGGCGATCAGCAGGATCAATGGATCACCCAATTCTTTCTGCGGCACGTCCATGCCGGATTGAACCTGCAGCAGGCGATCGACGCGCCGGCCTGGCATTCCGAGCACTTTCCGATCTCGTTCTGGCCGCGAACCGCGCGGCCCGGGGTGCTGGTGGTCGAGGACCGTGTGCCGAAGGCGACGATCGATGATCTCAAGAGGCGTGGCCATATCGTCGAGATCGGGCCGAGCTGGTCGGAGGGCCGCCTCACCGCCGCCTCGCGGATCGGCCGCCGTCGGCGTGCCGCCGCCAATCCACGCGGCATGCAAGGCTATGCTGCGGGCCGATAGCCGACCCCGCTGCCGATCCTTGAGTTGATCCTTGAGTTGATCCTTGGCGCGCGCCCTGCGCACCCCGGGAATCGAGATCAGCATTTCCCGCGCCACGCGGCGGCAGTCCATCTCATATTCGAGGTCGACCACCGGGGGACGGGCGAAATGCCAGGTCACGCCGGAACGCGCGGCGCCGCAGCGCACGATTTCGTCGGCCGCCACGGCGTGGAAGTCGTGCACGGTATAGGCCTGCACTGCCGTGGTATCGTGCCATCCATAGCCGAACTCACCGAGACGAGACTGCATTTCCGCGACGGTGAAGCGGACCTTCTCCAGCAATCCCTGCGGGCTGACGTCGCGGTAGCGCACGATCCGGTCGGGATAGCTGCCGCTGCCGCCACGCGCTTCGGCGCCCCCGGCGATCACGAAGGACGGAGTGGCGGTGCCCGGCCGGGTGAAGGAGAACGCATAGAACGACGGCTCGGCCGGTGGATCGATCTCCGGACAGACGTTGCTCCGCGCCACCGGATTGGTGGTGCCGTCGTAAACCCCCATTGCGCCAGCGTCTTGACATAGTGCTCGTTGAAGGCGCGGAAGCCATCCTCGGTGAAGGCCGCCGGCGAACGCAATTCGCAGGCGCAAAACGACGTCAGCGGCCGACCCGCCGCCTCGATGTAGCGTGCCGCGCACGCAAAACCCTCGGCCAATGGCAGCAACCGGTCGAAGCGCACCCGCTCGATCTCAAGCCCCGATCGGCCGCCACGCCGCTGGAATATTGAAACACTGCCGGAATGAACCGGTAGTTGCCGGAGGAAAAATCCCGTGTCACGGCTTGGCCCTATTCCAGCTGCATGCGGACGCCCTTGGCGCCGTTGAGCAGCCGCTTGAGATGAAAACCGGCAAGCGGATCGGCGGCGTGCAGCCCGACCAGCGCGGCAAATGCCGGCATGGCCGCGGCATCGCCGGCCTCGAGCTTGGCAAAGGCTTCGGCATATTGCGCCACCTCGGGTGCCGCGACCACCGATGCCGGCAGCGGCTCGTAGGCCCGCAGCGGCTCGCTGCGTCCGCGCAGCATCAGGTCGCCGACCGGGCGTCCCTGAAAACCCTGATCCGCGGCCGCCACGGCGGCGCTGACGCAGATGCGGGTGCCGAGATATTTGTTGGCGGCCTCGAGCCGCGATGCCGTGTTGATGGTGTCGCCATAGGCGGTGTAGTCAAAGAAGCGGCTGCCGCCGAAATTGCCGACCAGCGCCGGACCGGCGTGTACGCCGATGCGGGTGACGCCGAAATTGACGCCCCTCGCCACCCAGCGCGCGCGGAAGGCCTCGGCCCAGACATCGAGATGGTGCGCGCAGGCAATGGCGCGCGCCGCATAGTCCGGCTGGTCTCCGGGCGCGTTGAACAGGATCTGGATCGCATCGCCGATGATCTTCGCGACCGTTCCCTCGTGCGCGAACACCACGTCTGTCATTCCGCCCACATATTCGTTGAGCAGCTCGCCGAGAATGTCCGGCGGCGCCGTCTCGACCAGCGAGGTGAAGCCGGTGATGTCGGTGAAGATGGTGGCGACCTCGCGCCAATGCACGGTCATGCCGTCGGCGTCGCCGGCGGCAGCGAGCCGGGTCGCGATCTGCGGCGAGAAATACCGCGACAGCGAGGCATGGGCGCGCTCGGCCTCGGCCTGCCGCCGCCGCGCCTCGCGCATCATCTCGACATGGCGGATGGTCTTTTCGATGGTCAGTTCGAGATCGGCGAAATCGATCGGCTTGGTCAGGAAATCGAAGGCGCCGCGGTTCATCGCGGTACGGATGTTGCTCATGTCGCCATAGGCGGAGACGATGATGGTCGATTTCTTGTCCTCGGCCTCCTGCAGCTTCTGCAACAGCGACAGGCCGTCCATCCGCGGCATGTTGATATCGGATACCACGAGGTCGACATGCGGGTGCTGCTCGATCGACTGCAGCGCCTCGAGGCCGTCATGGGCAAACATGAAGGTGACCGCCCCGTCGCGGATCTGCCTGCGGAATTTCTGCAGCACCAGCGTCTCGAGATCGGGCTCGTCGTCGACGACGAGAATCGTGGTGGCACTCATGCGGCCTGCCCGATCCGGCTGTCGATCTCGTGGCGCAGCAGCGCGAAGTCGATCGGCTTGGTCAGAAGGCCGATGGCGCCGCGTTCGATCGCCTTGCGGCGCGTTTCAGCGTCGCCATAGGCGGTGATCATGATGACGGGAACGTCGGGCCGCTCCGCCCGCACCCTGGGCAGCATCTCGAGGCCGCTCATGCCGGGCATGTTGATGTCCGACAGGATCAGGATCAGGGTGGGATCGGCCAGGTCGGCGGCACGGGCCAGCGCCGCCGGCGCAGAGGGCGCGAATTCCATCAGGAAACGCCCGGAGCGGAGATCGCGGCGAAACTGCTGACGAAACAACGCCTCAACATCGGGTTCGTCATCGACGACGAGAATGTAAACGCTCAATTTTTGCCTCCGGCACCTGACTGTGCCATCACCGCCTTTCGCGGCAACGTGATGACGAACTCGGTAAACGCACCCGGTTCGGTTTCGACATCGATCCTGCCACCGTGCTGTTTCACCACGATGTCGTGGCTCATGGAGAGCCCGAGCCCGGTGCCCTCGCCGGCCGGCTTGGTGGTGAAGAACGGATTGAAGATCTTCTCCTTGACTTCCTGCGGAATGCCGGTGCCGTTGTCGCGGATCCGGATCTCGACCGCATCGCCGAGGTTTCTGGTGCTGGCGCGCAGCATCGGCTCGAAGCCGGCTTCGCCGGCCTCCTTGCGTTTGGTGGCGGCATAGAAGCCGTTCGAGATCAGATTGAGCAAAACCCGCGTGATCTCCTGCGGGTAGAGATCGATCATGCCGGCCCCCGGGTCGAGGTCGTGCTGCAGCGTGACGTTGAAGCCCGACTTTTCGGCCCGCGCGCCATGATAGGCGAGATTGACGCTTTCCTCGACGATTGCGTTGATGTCGGCAGGCCGATGTTCGCCGGATCCCTCGCGCGAATGCAGCAGCATGTTCTTGACGATGGAGTCGGCGCGCTTGCCGTGCTGCACGACCCGCTCCAGATTTGCCTTCAGCATCTCGCTGAGTTCGTCGATCTCCTGCCGCGTCTTGTCGTCGAGCGCGGCCGGCCGCAGCACGTCGTTGAGCTCGTCGATCAGCTCGGTCGACAGCGCGGCGAAATTGTTGACGAAGTTGAGCGGATTCTTGATCTCGTGAGCGATGCCGGCGGTGAGCTGGCCGAGCGAGGCGAGTTTCTCGGTCTGCACCAGGCGATCCTGCGCGGTTCGCAGATCGTCGAGCGACAGCGACAGTTCCCGGGTCCGCTCCTGCACCTCATCGAACAGCCGCACGTTCTCGATGGCGATGACGGCCTGGTCGGCGAAAGTGGTGACCAGCTCGATCTGTTTGGTGCTGAAGGGCCGCACGGCCAGGCGCGCCAGCACCAGGGCGCCGACCGGGCTGCCTTCTCGCAACAGCGGCACGCCGAGAAATGTCCGCGGATCGCCGCTCAGTTGCTGGCCCCTTGAAAACGAATAGTCGGCATCGGAATGGACGTCCGCCACGTGGATCAGCTTGCCCTCGAGCAGGGTTCGGCCGGTGATGGTCGCCCGCTCCGGCACGACCGGCATGTCCTTGACGTAATCCATGAACTCGCGTGTGAAGCCGTGCGAGCCGGTACGGTAGTAGGCGTCGCCCTTCTGACGGGTGATCGTAGCCAGGTCCGCTTCGCACAGTCGCGCCGCCAATTCCACCAGCGTATCGAGCACGGTCTGCAGGTCGAATGCCGAGCGGCTGATGACCTTGAGAACGTCCGCGGTCGCGGTCTGTTGTTGCAGCGTCTCGGTCAGCTCGGCGGTGCGCAACTCGACCTTCTTCTCGAGGTCGGTATAGGATTCCTGCAGCCGCGCGCCCATTTCGTTGAACTGGTCGGCGAGCCCTTCGAGCTCGTCGCCGGTGTGGATCGAGATGCGCTGGCTGAAATCGCCGCCGCCGATCCGCTCCGCGCCGACGCGCAGCGCCTGGATCGGTCCGACCATGCGGCGGGCGAGGAAGACCCCGGCGAGCACCGCGAAAAGGGAAGCGGCGAGCAGCACGATCGCAAGCCGCTGCAGCGCCTGGTACAGCGATGCATAGGCCTCCTTCACCGGCAATTCGACGAACATGGTCCAGTTCAGCGGCGGGATCGGCGCTGATGCGGTCAGCACTTCCTGGCCCTGAATGTTCTTGGTCCCCTGCAGTTCTTCGGCCTCGGCATTGACGCGCCCGGTCTGCGCCGCCTGCACCTGCAACAGCTTGGACATGTCGGTGTTGCGCAGCACGAGGCTGATGTCCGGATGGGCGATCAATCGGCCCTGGGCACCGACCACATAGGCATGTCCGCCCTCGCCGACCCTGATTTGCGACACCACGTCCCAGATCAGCTTGAGATTGACCTCGGCGATGCTGACGCCGGCGTCCTTGCGGGTGCCGGCAAGCGACAGCGTCATGTAGGGTTCGGATTCGCGGCGGAAGTACACCGGCCCGTAATAGACCTTGTGCGCCATCGCCTCGGTGAATTTCGGATCATTGGAACGGTCGATGCCGCTGTCCAGCACGTCCATGGCGAGCCGCGACACCCGCAGCCGCTCCTTGCCGGTGGCATCGACCTCGGCCAGTTCGGTGATCGCGGGTACCTGCCGTAGCAGCCGCAATGCATCGAACCGGCGGTCCTGGATCGAGCCGGCCGACCACGGCAGTTGCGTCGTCCAGCCAAGCTGGCTTTCGATTTCCTTGATGAACTGGGTGATCTTGGCGGCAGCCGCCACCGCCTGTTCGTGCTGGATCCGGATCAGCGCCGCCTTGTGTTCGCGATAATAGAAGAAGACCTCGAAGATCCCGTTTGACAGCAGCGCGACACCAACCACCGCCACGAACAGAGCCACGTATTTGGTGAACAGCCGACTGCGAATGGCCGTCGGAGGCGGGCTTGCCGCGGCCGCGCCCGCCACCGAGGCGGGCGGCAGCGTCCGTTCCTGCGGCGCCGCGGACTGAAGGGAAATCGTCATCCCGTCCCATTTAGCAAGAACGGGCGCCGATGTCTCATACCGCAGTGCGGTAGGATGAATCGTCCGGTTTGTCTACGCGGATCCCGCTGCGCCTCAGGTCGGCTTCAGCACCTTCGAACCTATGTCGAAATCCGCGATCTCCTTGCTGCGCTGCGATTTGGCGCCCGCCCTGTGATCGGTGGCGATGGCGACATAGACCGCCGGCAGCACGAACAGCGTGAACAGGGTGCCGATCGACATGCCGGCGACGACGACCAAACCGATCGAAAACCGGCTCGCCGCCCCCGCCCCCGATGCCGTCAGCAGCGGAATCAGACCGGTCACCATCGCGGCGGTCGTCATCAGGATCGGCCGCAGCCGGACCCGCGCCGCCATCTCGATTGCCGAGCGGCGGTCGAGCCCCTCGTGGAGCTGCAGCTCGTTGGCGAATTCGACCATCAGGATGCCGTGCTTGCTGATCAGCCCGACCAGGGTCAGCAGACCGACCTGGGTATAGATGTTCATGGTGGCGACGCCGAAGAACAGCGGCAGCAGCGCGCCGACGACCGCCATCGGAACGCTGATCATGATGACCAGGGGATCGCGCAGGCTCTCGAACTGCGCCGCCAGCACCAGGAAGATGATGATCAGCGCAAAGCCGAAAGTGACCGCAAGCTGGTTGCCTTCCTGAACATACTGCCGGGAGTCCGCGAGATAGTCGTGATTGAAGCCGGCCGGCAACTTCTTGGCCTCGCCTTCGAGGAAATCCACCGCCTGGCCGACGGTCACGCCCGGCATCGGCACCGCCTGGAAGGTCGCGGAATTGAGCTGGTTGTAATGCGTGAGCGCGTTGGGATCGGTCGCCGTCTCGATCGAGACCAGTGTCGACAGCGGTATCTGCCGGCCGGTTGCGGTCGGCACGTAATATTCGCCGAGCGACTCCGGCGACAGCCGCTTGTCGCGCGGCACCTGCGGGATCACCTGATACGATCGTCCTTCGAGGTTGAAGCGATTCACATAATTGCCGCCGAGCAGCGTCGCGAGGGTGTTGCCGATGCTGGCCATGGTGATGCCGAGATCGCTCGCCTTAGTACGGTCGATCTTGACCCGCACCACCGGCTGGTTGAAATCGAGATCGCTGTCGGAAACGATGAACAGCCCGCTCTTGCGCGCGGCATCCTTCAGCTTCAGCATCTGCTCATAGACCGCCGGGAAGGGGTTGGTCGAGCTGATCACCATCTGCACCGGCAGACCGCCGGGACCGCCCGGCAAGGGCGGCAGGTTGAAGGCGAACGCGTTGACGCCTTCGATCTTGCTGAGCTGCGCCTGCACCAGCGGCTTCAGCGCGATCGAGGAGCGCTTGCGCTCGTCCCACGGCTTGAGCAGCATGCCGGCGATGCCGCTCTGCGCGCCATTGATGCCGTTGAGGACGAAGCGCAGATCGGTCTCGGGGAAGCTGCCGAAGACCTTGTCTAGCTTCTCGCCGTAGAAATCGAGGTAATCGATATTGGCGTATTTGGGCGCCTTGGTGACCGCGAACACGATGCCCTGATCTTCTTCGGGCGCGAGCTCCTTGGAGGTGTGCATATAGAGGAAGCCGACCAGCCCGAGAATGGTCAGCGCGAACATCGCCGTGATCGGGCGATAGTCGAGCGACCGGTCGAGGCGTCGGCCATACCAGCGCGTTATCGATCCGAATACCCTGTTGACGATCCGGGCGAAGCGGCCTTCTTCGGCGCTCTTGAGGAACACCGAGCACATCATCGGCGACAGCGTCAGCGCGATCACTCCGGAGACGATTACCGCGCCGGCCAGCGTGAAGGCGAACTCGCGGAACAGCGCCCCGGTGAGGCCGCCGAGAAAGCCGATCGGCGCGTACACCGCCGCGAGCGTTATCGTCATGGAGATGACCGGGCCGACGATCTCGCGCGCGCCCTGCATGGCGGCCTGGACCGGCGGCTTGCCCTCCTCAAGATGGCGGTGAATGTTCTCCACTACCACGATGGCGTCGTCGACGACGAGCCCGATCGCCAGCACCATCGCCAGCAATGTCAGAAGATTGATGCTGAAGCCCATGGCCAGCATCAGGCTGCAGACGCCGACCAGCGACAGCGGGATGGTGACCACTGGAATGACGACCGAGCGGAACGAGGCGAGAAACAGGAAGATCACCACGATGACGATCAGGATCGCCTCGCCGAGCGTCTTCTCCACCTCGTGGATCGAGGATTCGATGAACTTGGTCGAATCATAGGCCACCTTCATCTTCATCGAAGGCGGCAGATTGCGCTCCAGCTCCGGAAACAGCGCGCGGACGCCCTTGACCAGCGTCAGCGGGTTGCCCTGGGGGGTGGCCTGGACGCCGATGAAGATCGCATGCTCGCCATTGAAGGCGACGCTGGCATCGGTGCTCTGCGCCGCAAGCTCGACGGTGGCGATGTCCTCCATCCGCACGAAGCCGCCGTCCTTGGCCTTGACGATCATGCGCTTGAACTGATCGAGATTGGTCAGGTCGGTGTTGGTCGAGACGTTGGAGACGATGAAATAGCCCTTCGACTGGCCCGCGGCGGCCTGGAAGTTGTTGGCGGCGATCGCGGCGGAAACCTCCGCCGGCGAGACGCTGCGGCCCGCCATCTTGACCGGATCGAGCCAGAGCCGCATCGCGAAGGTCTGGCCACCCAGGATATCGGCGGAAGCAACCCCGTCGACGGTCGAGAGCACCGGCTGCACCACGCGCGTCAGATAGTCGGAGATCGCCGAACCCGACAGCACCTCGCTGGAGAAGCCGAGATACATCACGGCCGTGGTCTGTCCGGTGGTCTTGGTCACGACCGGGTCGTTGGACTCCTTCGGGATCAGGTATTTGACCGAATTGACCTTGGCCAGAACCTCGGTCAGCGCCTGGTTCGGATCGAAATTCAGCCGGATATAGACCTGGATCGTGCTGGTGCCGAGCACCGACGACGAGGTCATGTAGTCGACGCCTTCGGCCGAGGCGACGGCCTGCTCGATGGGCGTCGTGATGAAGCCCTGGATCAGTTCGGCCGAGGCACCCGGATAGACCGTCGTGATGTTGACCACCGTATTCGACAGCTTCGGATACTGCCGGATAGGCAGGCTGGTCGCGGCCTTGAATCCGATCAGCAGGATCAACAGGCTCACGACGACGGACAGCACCGGTCGCTTGATGAAGATATCGGTCCAGGTCATCGCGAGCGCTCCGAACTCAGTAACGTGGCGGCTTCGCCGGAATCGGCGGCGGCGCGTCCGGGGAAATCGTCACCGCAGCTCCCGACTGCAGCTTGAGCTGGCCGACCGCGACCACGCGATCGCCGGCCTTGAGACCGCTGAGGATTTCCGCTCGCCCACCGATGCGGTCACCGGCTCGTACGAAGGTGCGAACCACGGTCAGGCTGGTCTTGCCATCATCTTCCTTCTTCTCGCTGAGGAGGAAGACCGAATCGCCATACAGCGTGTAGTCGACCGCGGTTTCCGGCACTGTGACCACCGCCGGCTTGTCCGGCAGCACCACGGTCGTCGCGACGAACATGCCCGGCTTCAATATATGGTCGGGATTGGCGAGCGTGGCCTGGACGTGGATGTTGCGGGTGTCGGTGCTGATCTGCGGCTCGATCGTGGTGATCTTGCCGTCGAAGGTCCGACCCGGATAGGCATCGACCGTGACGCGCACGGCCTGCCCGTCCTTGAGCTGTCCGCTATCCTTCTCGGTCACGGTAAAGTTCGCGTAAAGCGTCGATAGATCGGTCAGCGAAACGATCTGTGTGCCCGCGGTGAGGAACTGACCGACTTCGACATGGCGAACGCCAAGCACGCCGTCGAACGGCGCCCGCACCAGCTTCTGCGAGATGATCGCCTGGGTCTTGGCGATACCGGCATTGGCCTGATCGTACGTCGCCTGCGCCTGATCGACGGTCGCCTGCGGACCGAACTGGCGCGCCGCGAGTTGTTTGGCGCGGTCGAGCGACAGCTGCGCGACCACCGCCTGGGCCTTGTAGCTCGCAAGGTCGCCCTGGTCGGGACCGTCGAACAGCTGCAGCAGCGGCGCGCCCGCCTTTACCGAGGCACCCGCGGTAAACAAGATGTCGGTGATGCGGCCGCTGACATCGGAGGTGACATTGACCTGATGCACGGCGGCGAGATCGCCGACCGCCGTCAGCAGGTTGGGAATCACCTCCGATTTGGCTTCGGCGATGCTCACCGGCGTCGGCGGCGGTTTGTTGTTGGCGAAGAACTGCGCGATCATGTGGCTGCGGAACGCATTGAAGCCGACGAGACCGCCCGCCAGCAGCGCGAGCAGCAGGCCGATGATGATGAACCAGCGCACCACCCGGGGCGGCCGGGCCGCCGGCTTGCCGGTGATCGCAGTGCCCGAGATATGGGCGTCGGTCACAATATTCATGTCATGCACCTTCTGCGGCTACCGGATGACCCGACTCCAGCGAGGTCGCGCGGTCGAGATGGGAAGCAATTGCGGCGTCGCCAAGTCCGACGCCGCGGAGGATGAATTCACAGAGCTGTCGCTCGACCTCGGCGGCTTCGCCATAGGTCAGGCAGGAAACGGCCGGCAGTCTGGTCAATGCGGCCGTCAGCAAGGTGTGATGGGCGAACCAGAACAGGTTGAGCGGTTCGCCGCCCACCGGCGAGGCATCGCCGGCCGCCACCGCGCGCGCCAGCGAGGCGGTGAACACCGGGCCGATCAGGTTGCCGACCTTGGCATAGAGCAGCCTCGCGAATTCGCCGTCGTCGAGATGGCTCGTGGTCATGAGCCGGAGGCGCTGTGCCTCCTGCTCGTCCGGGCCCTCCGCGATCTGCAGGAAGTGGCGAACCATGCCCTTGACGAGCTCGACCAGGGTCGCGGTCGACGGCTCCTGCCCCAGCAGATGCGCGAGATCCGGATCGGCCTCGCATTCTTCCGCGAGAATCTCGGCATAGAGCGCTGCTTTCGAAGGGAAATGCTTGAACAGCAAACCTTCCGAAATGGCCGCGGCCGCCGCCACGCTCTTGGTGGTGGTTCCGGCAAAGCCATGACGGGCAAAGCAGCGCTTGGCGGCGCTCAGGATGAGCTGCCGCCGCAGGTCACTGGTCATTCGGAGGCTAGACATGGTTGCGTGAGTAATCACTCACCATGACGGATGTCAAGGTTTTATTGCAGCGCACCAAGCACGATGGGAACTAGATAGGCATGAAACCCAGGGAGCCACGGATCCGGTTCACGGTGAAGGTGCCGTCGCGATGCGACAACGCGCGCTCCAGATTGGCGGCGTCGATCTTGACGCTGGCAAACCGCGGGCCGGCCGAGACGTCGCGCAGCGAGGACCTGAACGCCTCGATCTCCGCCATGGTGGTCATTGCGCGCGCCTCGGCGATCCCGCAGGCGCGCGCAACGCCGACCAGGTCGGCGACCGCCGCGGTATGGCTGGCCTGGCCGCCGGTCTCGCCGTAGCACTCATTGTCGAGCACGATGATGGTCAGATTGCCCGGCTTCTGAAGACCGACGGTGGCCAGGGCGCCGATTCCCATCAGCATCTCGCCATCGCCGGTGATCACGACCACGGGCAGCGTCGGCTGTGCCAGTGCGAGGCCGAGCCCGATCATGACGGCACCGCCCATCGCACCCCACAAATAGAGGTTGCGGTCGTGGTCGCCGGCGGCGGCGATATCGTAGGTCGAGGCGCCCAATCCGCCGACGACGATGGCGTCGTTGCGTTCCGCCAGCAGGCTCGCGACCACGCGGCGCCGATCGAGAAGATTTGCCTTGCTCATTTGGTGAAGACCTTGGCGCCGATCAGGCGCTGTGACAACAGGACCGCGGTCGGCGTGCAGGCATTGTAGGCCTGCCCTGCCGCCGCCTCGACCACGTCGCGCACCTCGTCCGGTTGCGACGCCCGCAGCACCTTGATTCCCGACAATTCGAGCACCGCTGCCGTGCTCGAACCCATCGGTACCTGCCAAGGGTTGAATTCGCCCCACTCACCCCGCATGGTGACCAAGGTCAGGAAGGGAAACCGGAAGATCTGGGTCAGCGACAGCATGTTCACGCAGTTGCCGACCCCGCTCGATTGCATCAGGAGCACGCCGCGCTGGCCGCCAGCCCAGGCGCCGGCCAGGAGTGCCACGCCCTCTTCCTCGGTCGTGAGCGCAATGCCCCGCATCGAGGACGCCCCGAGCACGCGTTCGATCAGCTGCGAATGCCCGGCGTCCGGCACATAGGGCACCTGCCGGACATCGAAGCGCTGCAGGATGGCAAAGATCTCCTCCGGCCAGGAGGCGGCGTTTTCGGCGCTTGCATCGGCACGGGCGTGCATTTTCATGTCCGGGCGGTTGACGGAATGCATTTCGATCGGGACTGTAGAGCGGGCCATGGTTTCCGAAAGAGCAAAAACGGCATGACCGCCTCACCCCTTGAGTATGGCAGCACCGATGCGACCGCGCGAGAGCTGGCGGCGGGTTTCGACCTCGAACGGCTTGCGCCGGAATTCTATGCCGATCCCTACCCGACCTACCGGGCGCTGCGGGAACACGAACCGGTCAAGCGAATGCCGAACGGATCGTATTTCCTGACGCGCTACGACGATCTGGTCGGCGTCTACAAGAACACCAAGCTATTCAGCTCCGACAAGAAGAGGGAGTTCGCGCCGAAATACGGCGATTCCCTGCTCTACGAGCACCACACCACCAGCCTCGTCTTCAACGACCCGCCTGCACACACGCGGGTGCGGCGGCTGATCATGGGCGCGCTGTCGCCGCGGGCCATTGCCGAGATGGAGCCCGACTTGGTCAGGCTGGTCGACCGCCTTCTCGATGCCCTCGCGGCGAAAGGCGACGTCGAGCTGATCGGCGATTTCGCCTCCGCGATTCCGGTCCAGGTGATCGGCAACCTGCTCGACGTGCCGATGTCGGAGCGCGAGCCGCTGCGCGATTGGTCGCTGGCGATCCTCGGGGCCCTCGAGCCGGTGATCGGCGACGAGGCGTTCGCGCGCGGCAACCGCGCGGTGAAGGATTTTCTCGCCTATCTGGATACTCTGGTCGAGCGCCGCCGCGCCAGGCCCGGCAATCCCGATCGCGACGTGCTGACCCGCCTGATTGCGGGCGAAGGCGATGGCGAGCGGCTGACGGCGAAGGAACTCCTGCACAATTGCATCTTTCTGCTCAATGCCGGACATGAGACGACGGCCAACCTGATCGGCAACGGTCTGGTGGCGCTGTCACATAATCCGGCCGAGAGACGTCGGCTGATCGAAAATCCCGACCTCGCCAAGGCCGCGGTCGAGGAAATCCTTCGTTACGAGAGTTCGAACCAGCTCGGCAACCGCATGACCACCGGGCCGGTCGATATCGGCGGCATCAGCATGGCGGCGGGAACCCCGCTGACGCTGTGCATCGGCGCCGCCAATCGCGACCCCGCGCATTTTGCCGATCCCGAGCGGCTCGACATCGGCCGCACGCCGAACCGCCACCTCGCCTTCGCCACCGGCGCGCATCAATGCGCGGGCATGGCGCTGGCGAGGCTGGAAGGCGCGATCGCGATCTCACGGTTCCTGGCGCGGTTTCCGGATTACCGGCTGACCGGCACGCCGGTGCGCGGTGGCCGCGTTCGCTTCCGCGGCTATCTGAGCGTGCCTTGCGCCGTCAGCTAGACCAGCTGCGGCATCGGCCGGGCGTCATCCCGCGACCGCCTTGTACGTCATGTAGATCACCATGACGGACACGAACCCGACCAGGATGCGGTGCAGCGTCGTCTTGTCGACCCGGTTGGCCAACCGCGCGCCAAGATCCGTTCCGCCCCACAGCCCGAGCACGACGCCGGCGATCACGAGCCAGGACACCGACCAGCCCTGCTGCCAATAGATCCAGGCCGCAGGTATTGTCGTCGGGATGATCGAAATGACGAGGCTGACCATTTGGGACTGGTGCTGAGGCACCCGCAGCCAGGAGGTCAGACCGACGGTGATCGCAAGGCCGCCGCCGATTCCGAGGAATCCGGATGAGAACCCGGCAAGCAGGCCGACCACAAGCAATGCCGACCAATGGATCGGCCCCAAATGGTTCGGGGCGGTAGGCTCGGACGGGCGGCGTTCGCGGCGCAACAGCAGCATGGCTTCCAGGGCAGTCAGGTAGACAACGTAGGTCCATCGCAGCACCGCGCTCGAGACGCCTATCGCTGCCAGTGCCCCCGCAACGCCGCCGGCGAGGAAGCCGATGCTGAGCCATACCAGCCAAAGGGCCGGAGTCCGGCTGCCCTTTTCCCAATAGCGCCGGATCCCGGACAGGCTGGTGGGCGGGACCTGGGCGACCAGCGATATCCCCTGTGCCGCATGCTGTTCGACCCCCAGCAGCAGGTTTGAAAACACCACCAGGCCGCCACCTGGACTGACCCCGAGCAGGCCCGAGGTGAATCCGCTGATCAAACCGACAGTCAAGCCTGCGGCGAGTTCACCGGCTGACATCTGACGGTCTCCTGTTCCGGATTTGCTTCGCCGCGCGCGCGGGCGGCGCGAGGCCTGCCAGCATCCGATCCGTCACCGTGACGCAGGCATCGATGTCGATTTTTTCTTCCCAGGCGACCTGCAGGACGAACCCCTGGAAAAGTGCGATCAGGCAGCGCGCGATCGCTTCGGCGTCGAGATCGCGCGACACGAGATCCTGGCGCTGCGCCTTCGTGACGAGGTCGGCAATCGCCGCTTGAGGACTACGGATGCCGTCGACAACGCGGGCGTGAACCCGCTGGTTGCGCAACGCTTCCGCCCAGCCATTGATGCCGACGCGCCGTCGGGCCTCGCCGGCCGGGTCGCACGCCCAGGCCGCATAGGCGCGAACCAGCGCGCGGATGCCATCGATCGGGTCTTTGGCGTCCCGGGCTATCGAGTTGAGCACGGCTTCGCGCTGGTGCCGGTCGTCGGCCAGCGCTTCGATGATGTCCTCCTTGCTGTGGAAATACACATAGACCGCGCCATGGCTCATGCCTGAGCGCCGGACGATGTCGGCCATTCCGGTCTGGTGAAATCCATTCTCCGAAAAGCAGTCCAGCGCCGCCGCGAGGATTTGGTCTCGGCGGGATTCGCGCCGGATCTCGCTAATCTTGGGCATAACTGCATCCAATAAAACCGACTGATCAGTCTTTTTAAGACCTAAACTCCTCGCCGTCAAGCCAGTAGGTTTACTGCGGGGTTGGTCTGGTCCGGCAAGCAGGCCAGCAGCCACTACGTGATGCCGCGTCAGCTTTCGATGCCGCGCAGGGCCAGCACGGCGCGCATCCGTCTGGCCGCCACTTCCGGATTGGCCAGCAGGCCCGCCCGGTCCGCCAGCCGAAACAGTTCGGCCAGATGCAGCGTCGAACGCGCGCTCTCCTGCCCGCCGACCATGGTGAAATGGTCCTGGTGGCCGTTGAGATAGGCCATGAATACCACGCCGGTCTTGTAGAACCGTGTCGGCGCCCGGAAGATGTGCCGCGACAACGGCACGGTCGGCTCCAAGACGTCCCGGAAGCCCCGCTCGTCACCCGCCGCCAATCGCGACAGGGCATAGGAGGCCGCCGGTGCGATGGCGGCAAAAATGCCGAGCAAGGCGTGGGAAAATCCCTGGCTGTCGCCGGCGATCAGCTCGGCATAGTTGAAATCATCGCCGGTATACATCTTCACAGTCTGCTCGAGCCGGCGGCGCATGTCGATCTCGCGCTGCATGTCGAGCAGCGAAATCTTCACTCCGTCGATCTTCGCGGCGTTGGCATTGATGATCCCGACAGCAACATCCATCGCCTGGTCGAGCTGCGACGTGCCCCAATAATTCGCGAGCGCCGGATCGAACATGTCGCCGAGCCAGTGGATGATCACGGGCTCCCGCACCTGCGACAGCACGCGGTCATATACCCTGGCATAGTCGTCCGGACTGCGGCCCAATCTCGCCAGCGCCCGCGACGCCATCAGGATGATCCGCCCACCGGCCTTCTCCACCGCCTCGATCTGTTCCTCATAGGCTCGGATCACGTCGTCGAGGCTGTTCGCATCCTGCGGCGCGAGCTGGTCTGTGCCGGCCCCGGAAAACACCAAGGCCTGGCCTCTCACTTTGGCGGCGGCCACCGAGCGCCGAATCAGCTCCAGCGAGGTCGGCCAGTCCAGCCCCATGCCACGTTGCGCGGTGTCCATGGCTTCGGCGACACCGAGGCCGAGATCCCAGACATGCTCGCGAAAGGCGATGGTGCGATCCCAATCGATCGCCGGGGCGAGCCACGGGTCGATATCGGCCAGCGGGTCGGCGACGACGTGGGCCGCCGAAAACGCCACCCGGTTGAGCGTGCCCTGCAGTTTCGACGGAAAGCTCCGCGACCCCGCCAGCCGGTAGGTCTCGATACCACGATCCGCCGTCGGCAATTTCAGCGACAGTGACGAGACGGGCAGAACCGGTTTGTTCATGATCGCAGTTCCCTAAAGCCGCCTGATCGAAGCGCGTCGATCGGGCGGTACTGGCTGTAACATGAGGTGCGCGGTTTGAGAATGAACCCTGGAACCCTCATGCCTGCCGCGGTGTCCGTTCCACCAGCAGCGTGGGAATACCGCAAGTGCCCGTGCGTACCGTGAGCACCCGCGTACCCGGCTTGCGGCCTGTCCGCACCTCCGACACATCGATTCCGGCCGCAACGAGCCGGGTGCGGGCCGCATCGATATCGGCAACGCGCCAACTCATGCCCCACAGCCGGTCATGGGCGGGATCGGCATCCGTACCGGGTCGGTGCACGATCTCGACAATGAGATCGCCGCAGCGGAAGAACATCAGCCGCCCCCAATCCGGGTGCGAGCGGTCGAGCGCCATGTCGAGACCCAGCCGCGCGCCATAAAGTGCGGCGGCGCGCTCGGGATCGGCGGTCGAGATCACCACATGGTCCATGGCAGTGACCGGCGTCGGTGCGGTCGGCGCCGAACGCGGACGCTCGCGCTCGAGTTCCAGGAAGAACAGCCGAACGCCGCGCGTCAGCTCGGTCGCCGCACGGGTCCGTTTCCACGATAGGGCCGCACCGGATATCGCGTCACGGCTGTGGACCTCGGCTATCGCCTCCGGCCGCAGCGCCAGCCGATCCAGCCGCCGATGCAATCTCGCGACATCGGCGCTGCGAAAGCACAGGCTCGCCAAGCCCTCGCCCTGGGCCGCGATGGCCGACCGGATCCGATCGCCGGCCGGACCATCACCGCTGGGCGCCACCAGCTCCACCGTCATGTTGTCCAATGTGAACAGTACGCGAGCGGCGCCCTCGCCGCTATACTGCCAGGCCGGCGTCCGCGCCAACAACGTCTGATAGGCGCGAGCGGCCGCATCGCCGTCGTTGACGACAAGGACGACATGATCGAGCCCGCTGATCATGGAAACAATCCCCGCGTGGTCTTGGCACTGCGGACCTTCTCCACGCCGATGGCCATGGCGGCGGTCCGGTGCGAGATGTTGTCGGTCTTCGCACGCATCACCATCTGGTCGAAGGCGCGGTCGAGGATATGGTATTCGCGCCGCGTCACCTCCTCTTCCTCCCAGAACAATTGCTGCAGGTCCTGCACCCACTCGAAATAGCTGACGACGACGCCGCCGGAGTTGCAGAGAATATCCGGAATCAGGAAGATCTCGTCGCGACGGCGATCCAGCACCAGATCGGCATCCGGCGTGGTCGGACCATTGGCGCCCTCCGCGAGCACGCGGCATTTCAGCGTGTCCGCGACAGCCGCGTCGATCACGCGTTCCGTCGCCGCCGGTACCAGTACGTCGCAGGGCAGCGCGAGGATTTCGGCGCGATCGAATTGCAGCTGGCTGGAGAACCCGGCGATGCTGCCATGCGCGGCGGCGTGTCGCATCAGCGCCGGGATGTCGAGGCCTGCGGCATCGTACAGTGCGCCGGTGTGATCGCTGACCGCGATCACCTTGAGGCCGAACTGGTGCAGTCCGAGCGCGGCATAGGAACCGACATTGCCAAAGCCCTGAACCACGGCGGTAGCCTGGTTCAGGTCGATGGCGAGTTCGCGCATCACCCGCCTGGCAAGATGCGCGACCCCGCGCCCGGTCGCCTCGCGACGGCCGAGCGTGCCGCCGGAGGCGACCGGCTTGCCGGTGACGATTTCGGTCACGGTGCGACCCTGGTACATCGAATAGGTGTCCATGAACCAGGCCATCACCTGTTCGTTGGTGCCCATGTCCGGCGCCATCACGTCGGTATGCGGCCCGACAAACGGAATCATTTCCTGCATGTAGCGCCGCGACAGCGCCTCGAGCTCGCGCCGCGAGATGGTGCCGGGGTCGACCCGTATGCCGCCCTTGGCACCGCCATAGGGCAGGCCGACCAGCGCACATTTCCAGCTCATCCAGATCGCCAGCGCGGCGACCTCACCGATGTCGACGCTGGGAGCAAACCGGGTACCACCCTTGGTAGGACCGAGGGTCAGATGGTGCTGGACCCGATAGCCCTCGAACACGGCGATCGAACCGTCGTCGCGATGGATCGGACAGGAAACCGTGATCGCGCGCTTGGGCAGCAGCAGGCGTTCGCGTTCGTCCATCGGGATCGACAGATGATTGGCGATCACCTCGAACTGATTCACCGCCATGTCGAAGACAGGGCCGGAATAAACGGTCATCGCTCTCTCCCGCATCTCGTTTGTCAGGAACCGGGAACAAGCCCTCGGGTCGACGGCGCGCCGGCGGTGTTATAAAGGGTCGTAATCCGGCCGCACGCCGATCTCAAGCGATAGCCGCGGTGGATGCGGACAATTCAGCCGATCGACGCGCGTTCAGGTGCTATCATGCGCCGGCCGGGACCGCCCATCAGCCAAGACGGATTGCTTCATGCAGGCGCTATTCATCGGACAGACCTATATCGATGTCACCTTCATCACCGACCACATGCCGACCGGCGACGAGAAACACGTCGCATCCGCCTATGCGGTTTCGTTCGGCGGCAATGCGGTCACGGCGGCGTTCTGCTGCGCCAAGCTCGGCATCGTGCCGGACCTGCTCGCGACCGTGGCCAATGACTGGCTCGGCCGGATGTTTCAGGACATGACGGCGAAATACGGCATCTCGGTTCATCCGAGAAAGGTCCAGACCTCCTCGCTGTCGTTCATCATGCCGAAGGACGGCAAACGCGCTATCGTGCGCTGCCGCGACGATGATCACATCCATCCCTTCCCGCTTCTGAACCTCGGCGGCTGCCGCGCCCTGCACATCGATGGCCACCAGCCCGATGCCGCGATCCACTATGCGAAGCTGTGCCGGGAGGCCGGCATCCTGACCTCGCTCGACGGCGGCGGACTGCGGGCCAATACCCACGAGCTGCTCCAGTTCATCGACGTCGCGATCGTCGCCGACCGGCTGTGCGAACAGATGGAGCTGACCCCGGAGAAGATGCTCGACTATCTCAAGAGCCGCGGTTGCCGGGTGGGCGGCGTCACTTTGGGGGAACGCGGGCTTTTTTGGTACGACGAGAGCGGCAGCGTGCGCGCGCTGCCGGCACTGCCTGTCCCCTCGCACCGCGTGCTCGATACCAACGGCGCCGGCGACGTCTTTCACGGCGCCTATGTCTATTCCTATCTCGACGATCCCGGCCGAAGCTGGCACGACCATTTCGAGTTTGCGCGCGCGGCATCGACCTTCAAGATCCAGCGCCTTGGCAACGAGGCCGGCCTGCCGGCGCTGCGCGACATCGAGGCGGTCCGGCAGGAATTCCAGGTCGGCGCGTAGCCGGCATGCCGCCCCGCTATGCCAGCGCCCCCTTGAGATCGAAGCCAGGATCGGCGGCCTGCTCTGGTTCGATCGATCCGTCCGCCGCGAGAAGGCGGCGCCCGAACATGTGATCGCCGGCGCGGTTGATCGATTCGATGCCGATCAGCCGCCCGGCCCTGTAGCAGAAAGCCGAGAACAGCGCCTGGCCCGGATCGCCCCGAACCACCACGCGGTCATATCCCGTCGTCAGGCCCGCGATCTGCAGCTTGTCGGGGCCTTGGTCGCTCCAGAACCAGGGCAGGCCGTCATAGGTCTGGGCGTTGCCGGTCAGCCGCGCTGCCACGCAGCGCGCGTGATCGGTCGCATTTTGAACCGATTCCAGCCGCAGGTCCGCGCCGAAACGCCGACTCGCATAGAGCGCGCAATCGCCGATCGCCGAGATGTTGGAGTCCTTTGTCAGCAGCTGTTCGTCGACCACGATCCCGGCGGCGACCGGCAGCCCCGCCTGTTCGGCGAGTTCGACATTCGGCAGCACGCCGACGCCGACCACGACCAGGTCGGCCGGCAGATGCCGCCCGTCACTGAGGCTGACGCCGGTCACCCGGCCGCCTTCACCTTCGATGGCCGTCACCTGCACCCCGAGATGGATGCGAATGCCGGCCGTCTTGTGCCTCGCCTGGAAGAACTCCGAGACTTCGGTGGTCACGGCCCGCGCCATGACGCGGCTTGCGAGCTCGACCACATCGACCTCGAGGCCCTTGGCCCGCGCCGTGGCGGCAAATTCAAGGCCGATGAAGCCTGCACCCACCACCACCACGCGCTCGCCCGGCCTGATCCGCGCCCGCAGCGCCTCGCTCTCATCCAGCGTTCGCAGATAGCGCACGTCCGCAAGGCTGGCATTGGGCAGATCGAGCAGACGGTTGCGCGCGCCGGTGGCGAGCACGAGATGCGCATAGGTCAGCGCCGCGCCGGATCCGAGCGCGACCCGCCGCGCCGCGCGATCGATCGCCAGCGCGCGGTCGGAGATCAGCTCGATGTTCTGATCGCGGTAGAATTTATCCGGCCGGAACATCAGGCTGTCGGGCGCGCCGGTGCCCTTGAGATAAGCCTTGGACAGAGGTGGCCGCTGATATGGCAGATGGGCCTCGTCATTGATCAGGCAGATGCGTTCGCCATAGCCATGTTGCCGCAATGACGCCGCGGCCTGAAAGCCCGCATGGCCGGCGCCGACGATCAGGACGGTTCCCTGCTCCATCGATCAGGCCGGCACGATGCGGAGCGGCAGGGTGTCGAACCCGCGCAGGGTGTTGTTGAGCCGCCGCTCCGGCTTGCCGGTCAGCTCGAACGAGGCGACGCGACGGGCAAGCGCGCCGAAGATCGCCTCATACTCGAGCCGCGCCACCGCCTGTCCGACGCAACCATGAATGCCCGTGCCAAAGGTCATATGGCCGGTGGCACGACGGCTGACGTCGAACCTGTCGGGATTGTCCCAGCGGCGCGGGTCGCGATTGGCCGCGGCAAACAACAGAAGGACCTTCTCACCCTCCCCGACCGCGACGCCGCCCACGTTCACCGCCCTGGTTGTGGTCCGGAAGAATGTCTGCACCGGCGCCTCGAAGCGCAGCACCTCCTCGAACGATCCGCGGATCAGCTTCGGATTCTCGCGAAGCAGCTGCCATTGCTCGGGATAGGCGGCAAAACAGTAAAGTGCATTGCCGAGCCCATAGACGGTGGTATCGATGCCCGCGGAAAGAAACGAACGCATCAGCATGCCGGCTTCGGCCTCGGACAATTCGCCGGCATCGACGGCATGGTAGATCTGGATGCCGAGCCCATCCGGCGCCAGCGCCGCGCGGCTGCATTTCGACATGATCCAGTCGCGCACCGGCCCGCCATTGACCATCGCCTTCTCGAACAGATCGTTGCGTGGACCGAACGAGTTGAACACCAGGGTGCCATAGGGCATCAGATTTTCGCGGCCATCTTCCGCAAGTCCGACCGCGTCCGGAAACACTTTGAGCGGATAGGCCTCGGCCAGGTCGGCGACGCCATCGAAATCACGGGTCTCGACCAGGCGATCGACCAGCGCGTCCGCCTCCCGCGCAAAGCGGTCGCGCAGCACGTTGATCGCGGCCGGCGACAGGATCCGCGTCAACACCGCGCGGGTACGGGTGTGCAAGGGCGGATCGGCCTCCAGAATGATGCTCGGCGGACGCCATGGCGGCTCCTTGCGGAAATCGCTGAGACCGACGCCGGCCGAGGAACAATAGGTCTGCCAGTCGCTCAAGGCGTCGCGCACCTCCTGATGCCGCGCCATTGCCCAGATGCCGTATTGCTGGAGCCAGACCACCGGGCCGGCCTCGCGCAGCGTCTCGTGGTACGGATAGGGGTCGTGCAGGAACGGATGCGAAAACGGATCGATACTGGAAACCGGACGATCGAGTGTCGCCGTCGAATTCATCGCGCTTCTCCCGTTTGGGCGTAGCCATTCGGCCGTCCCGCCCCGCCGCGAAAGCGCATTTTGCAGACATCGCCGGGATTGTCACCTCCCGCCTTCTGCGATTTAAATGTGGCCGACCGCGTCATTTGCGAAGGACTCGTTCCATGCCAACGACATCCGCTCCCGCTGCCGACGAACCGGCGCTGCTCCGGGTCGAGGGGCCGATCGCCACCATCACCCTCAATCGGCCTTCCGCCTTCAATTCGATCGACCTTGCGATCGCGCGGAAGCTCGAGCAACTCGGCGCCGCGGTCGAGGCTTCTGACGAGGTCCGGGTGCTGGTAATCGAAGGCGAAGGCCGTGCCTTCTGCGGCGGCGGCGACCTGCAGACCATCGGCGCCGCGTCTGCCGCCGATACCATCGCGCCCGTGGTCGGCGAGCTGCTGCAGCATTATCACGCCTTCATCACCACGCTGCGAAGGATGCCGAAGCTCGTGCTGGCGAGCGTGCACGGCTCGGCGGCGGGCGCCGGGATGTCGCTCGCCTTCGTCGCCGACCTCTGCATCGCGGCGGAAGAAGCCCGTTTCACCCCAGCCTATGCAAAGCTCGGCATCTCGCCCGACGGCGGCGGCACCGCCGGCGTCGTTGCCGCGGTCGGAACCCGGAGAGCCCTGCAAATCTACCTGGCCGAGGACGGCTTTTCGGCCACCCAGGCCCGTGACTGGGGCCTGGTGGCCAAGGTCGTGCCGGCCGCCGAACTGAAGGCCGCCACCAGGGACCTCGCGCAGCGCCTGGCGCAGAACGCGCCGGCCGGGCTTGCGGCAACCAAGGCGCTGATCTACCGGGCACCGAACGCCGCGATCGAATCCCAGCTCGACGCCGAGCGCGACGCCATCATCGACTGCATGCATACGGACGAATTCCGCGCGGCCGTGAACAGGTTCACCAGCAAGGGGAAATAAGGCAGCCAGATCATCCCTGCGGGCAGATATATCCGGTGCCGGCCGGCGACTTGAAGCAGCCGACCGATTCCGGAAGGACGTGCTTCGGCAGCCACAGCACCACGGACGGAAAGAAGATCGTGAAGCAGATGGTCAGCAGGAACACGACGTAGATCGGCAGCGCCGCGCGCAGCGCCCGGGCGAAACTGACGTCGACGAATTTCGACGCCATCAGCAGCACGAGACCATAGGGCGGCGTGATCAGCCCGAAGGCCAGCGTCGCGATCAGCACGACGCCCATATGCACGCCGTTGATGTCGCCGGCCTGGATCAGCGTGTTGACCAGCGGCATGAAGATGATGATGGTCGGCACCGGCTCGATGAAATCCCCAACCACGGTGAAAAGCGCCACCATCAACAGCATGATCAGATGCGGATCGTTGCCGGCCACAGACGTGATCCAGTCGGCGATCACGATGGCGCCGCGCAGATAGGCCAGCATCCAACCGAAGGCGTTGGCGGCGCCGATGGTGATCAGCGGCAGCGAGAAGATCAGCCCGGCAAGACAGAAATCGTAGGGGATCTTGCGCAGATGCCCCCGGTTGAGCGCGGGTATCACCACCGCGATGATCCACACGACTGCCACCACGCCGGCTTCAGTCGGCGTGAACCAGCCGGTCAGGATGCCCCCAAGCAGGATCACCGGTATCATCAGCGGCAGCGCGGCGTCGCCGGCGGCGAAAGCGATCTGGCGGAACGGCGCCCGCGGCTTGCGCAAGCCGGACGGACCGAAGAAATAGCAATAGATCATCAGCCCGAAGCCGATCATCAATCCCGGCACCACGCCTGCCATGAACAATCCGGCGATCGAGACGTTGCCGACCGCGCCATAGACCACGGCGGTGATACTCGGCGGCACCAGCGCCGCGATGGTGGACGCCGAAGCAATGATCGCCGCGATGAAGGCGGGGCTGTAGCCCTCGCGTTTCATCGGGCCGCCCAAGGCGCGGGTCATGACCGCGACATCGGCGGTGGTCGAGCCCGACATCTCCGAAAAGAACATGCTGAAAACGACCACCACTTGCGACAGCCCGCCGCGGATGTGGCCGACCAGCGCCAGCGACAGGTTGGCGATCCGCACCACCACGTTGGCCGAACTCATGAGCTCGCCGACCAGGAGAAAAAACGGAATCGCCAGCAGCGCCTCGGAATCCACGCCGTCGAAGATCTTCTGCACGATCGCCGCAAGCGAAACGTCGGTCAGCGCGGCGCCGACGAAAACTCCTGCGATCAGCGCAAACGGTACCGGCACGCCCAGATAGCCGAACGACAGGAAGCAAAATGACATCAGCCCCAGGACGACGGGAGCGCTCACGGCAACGCGTCCCTGTAGGCGGCACCGTCCACGGCGGGGATCGGCAGATCAGCCTCCGGCGGCTCGGGATGATCGAAGCCGTGGCGGATGCCGTTCACGAGCTGCTCGATCGTGAACAGGGCTATCAGGACGGCCGACAGCGGAATCACCGCATAGAGTGAGGCGATCGGCGTGCCCGACGGCAGGCGGAAACTGCCGAAGCCGCGCAGATAATTGATGTAACCGAACCAGATCAGGCAGAACGCGACGCCAAGCACCACGATGCGGATGATGATCTCGACAATCAGCCGCGGCACGCCCTGCAGCGCTTCGGATATCGCGGTCAGATACAGATGGTCATTGCGGCGGGTGGCGACCGCAGCGCCGATGAAGATCGCATAGATGAACAGCGTCGAGGTCACCTCCTGGAGCCAGAGCCAGGGGTGGCCGATGGTCCGGGTCAGGATGTCGAATGCGACCGAAAGCGAGAAGCCGAAGCACAGCAGCCCGCAAATCATCATCAGGACCAGCTCGAGCGGATCAAGCCAGCGCCATTTCAGATGACGCTGTCGCTGCAGGACCAGTTTGTCGGCGATCGCCATCGAAACTCCGGCCGAACTGTTATCCTTCGCCATCCGGGCGCGCGAGACGCGCCGGGCTGGAATCCGCGCCCTCAATGATGGTCGGGATACCCGGACACCAAGGGCGCGTCCCGGAACGAGCCACGTTCAGTTGATTGCCCGGATCAGCGTCTTGACCTTGTCGGCGTGCGGACCGAGTTCCTTGGCGAGCTTGTCGAGATAGGGGTCGGCGATTTTCTGGAAGCCCGGCTTGTCGACGTCGGTGACAATCTTGACACCCATCTTCTGCAGCTTGGTCGCCGCCGATCGCTCCAGCTCGAACGCGCGCTTGGGTTCCTGCAGCGAGACGTCGCGGCCTGCCGTCATTACCCACTGCTTCTGGTCGGCGCTAAGACCCTGCCAGAGCTTGTCGCTGATCCACAGAATGGCATTGTTGGCCTCGTGTTCGGTCATCGACAGCACGGGGGCGACTTCATAGTGCTTGTTGATGAGATAGACATTGACGGCGTTCTCGCCGAAATCCACCACGCCGGTCTGCAGCGAGGTGTAGACGCTGCCGAACGGCATATGGACCGTCTGGGCGCCGTAGGCGGCAAACATGGTGTCCTCGGTTGCGGTTGCCTGCACGCGCACCTTGAACCCCTTGAGGTCGTCGACCTTGTGGACTTCCTTCTTGCCGTACATGTGCCGGAATCCCTGGGTGCCGAGTCCGATCACATGAATGCCCTGCACCGTCTCGTCGATCATGTCATGGATGGCGGCGAACACCTGGGGATCGGCCAGCGCCTTGACGTTGTGGTCTTCCGAGCGGAACAGATAGTGCAGCGACATCACGCCGGCCTGCGGCGAGATCGTCGAGGTATTGGCGGAGGAAACGATGGCGAAATCGATGTCGCCCGACCGCACCAACTGCAGGATCTGCGGCTCCTGCCCGAGCTGTGCGCCCGGATACTGGTCGACCAGCATGGTGCCCTTGCTCAATTCCTTCAGCTTGGCGGAGAAGATGTCGTAGGCAATGCTGTAGCCCGAATTGAGCTGCTGGTCGTGGGCAAAGCGGTAGTGCTTGGTCTCCTGAGCGCTGGCGCTGACTGCGAACAGCATCGCCGCGGCGGCGGCCAACCGGCCGATGATTTTTGCCAGATCGTTCATGTTTCCCCCAGTATGATTTTGGCCGATCATCCCATCCCCGTCGTTTGGATGTCAATCAAGCATCGGACCGTCATTCCGGGCTCGCGCTCTCGCGCGCCCGGGAATGTGGAGCCAGGCAACTAACCCTTGCCCTTCGCACGCATGAAGTCGAAATCGCAGCCTTCGTCGGCCTGCAGGATGGTTTCGTTGAACAGATGCGCATAGCCGCGGCGGGCCCAATCCGGAGCAATTGCGGGCGTGAGCGCGGCGCGGCGACGATCGAGCTCGGCCGCATCGACCAGGAGATCGATGCGCCGCCCCGCCACGTCGAGCCGGATCCGGTCGCCATTCCGGACCAGCGCCAGCGGACCGCCGACCGCGGATTCCGGCGTGATATGCAGCACGATGGTGCCGAAGGCGGTGCCGCTCATCCGCGCGTCCGATATCCGCACCATGTCCTTGACGCCGCCGCGCGCGAGCTTTTTCGGGATCGGCAGATAGCCGGCTTCCGGCATTCCCGGCGCGCCCTTCGGGCCGGCGTTGCGCAGCACCAGCACGTCATCGGCGCTCACGTCGAGATCTTCGCCGTCGAGGCGCTGCGTCATGTCTTCCACGGATTCGAACACCACTGCTCGCCCGGTATGCTGCAATAGCTTCGGCGTCGCCGCCGAATGCTTGATCACCGCACCGCGCGGCGCGAGATTGCCGTGCAGCACCGCCATCGCACCTTCCGGCCGGATCGGATCGTGGCGCGGGCGAATGGCATCCTGGCCCGGCACCTGCTCGGCGTTGGCGACCACCTCGCGCAGCGTGGCGCCGGTGACGGTGCGGGCGTCGAGGTCGATCAATTCGCCCAGCTGCGCCAGCAATTTCGGCACGCCGCCGGCATGATGGAAATGCTCCATGTAGTGCGCGCCCGAAGGTTTCAGGTCGACCAGCACCGGCACCTCGCGCCCGAGCCGGTCGAAGGCTTCGAGGTCAATGCGGTGCGCGGTCCGGTTGGCAATGGCGGTGAGATGAATCAGCCCGTTGGTCGATCCGCCAATCGCCTGCAGCACGACCTGGGCATTGCGGAACGCTGCCGGAGTGAGCAGTTCGCTCGGCCGCGGTGCCTTGGCCCTTGCCATTGCGGCGGCGACCTTGCCGCTCGCTTCGGCGAGGCGGAAACGCTCCGCATGCGGCGCCGGTATGGACGCCGACATCGGCAGCGACAGGCCGAGCGCCTCGGTGATGCAGGCCATGGTGCTGGCGGTACCCATCACCATGCAGGTGCCGACCGAGGGTGCGAGGCGGCCGTTGACGGCCTCGATCTCGGCCTCGTCGATTTCGCCGGCGCGAAAACTCGCCCATAGCCGGCGGCAGTCGGTGCAGGCCCCCAGTACTTCGCCCTTGTGATGACCGACCACCATCGGTCCCACCGGAATGACCACGGTCGGCAGGTCGGCACTGACCGCGGCCATGATCTGCGCCGGCAAGGTCTTGTCACAGCCGCCGATCACCACCACCGCATCCATCGGCTGGGAGCGGATCATTTCCTCGGTATCCATCGCCATCAGGTTGCGCAGATACATCGAAGTCGGAAAGGCGAAGCTTTCGGCGATGGAGATGGTCGGAAACACCATCGGCATCGCGCCGTTCAGCATGACCCCGCGTTTGACCGCCTCGATGATCTGCGGAACGTTGCCGTGACAGGGGTTGTAATCGCTGTAGGTGTTGGTGATGCCGACGATCGGACGGTCGAGCGCATCGTCGGAGTATCCCATCGCCTTGATGAACGCCTTGCGCAGGAAAAGCGAAAACCCGGCATCGCCGTAGCTCGTCAGGCCCTTGCGCAGTCCGTCAGCCATCTCAACGTCCCTTTTTGCCGGCCCCGGCATTCCAATCCACGATCCGGCTGAGATCGCCGTCGAACTCCATGCCGCAGAAAGCGCCGCCCTGGTAGAAATCGCCGACGCGGTCCGGCCCGAGCTTCGCCTGCTCCGCCATCGCATGCTCGCGGAAATCTTCGGCGCGACCGGCCGGGCGATAACCCAGCTCGTAGGCGCGGTGGTTGTCCCACCAGGAGCGCTCGTTGAAGGAGGCGCCGTAGAAAATCTCGAAATGGATGTCGGGATGCTCGAGCCCGATCCGGCACAGTTGCACCAGATCGTCCGGCCTGAGCCAGATCGAGAGCCGGCGGTGGTCGAGCGGCTTGTCGCCGAAATTGCCGATCCGCAGGCAGGTGACCGCAAGACCGTGTTTGTCGGCATAGAGCGCGCCGACCGCCTCGCCGAACACCTTGCTGACGCCATAGCGGCTATCCGGCCGCGCCGTCACATCGGTCCCGATCCGGTGATGCCGCGGATAGAAGCCGACCGCATGATTGGAGGACGCGAACACCACGCGCTTGACGCCCTGTCGGCGCGCCGCCTCAAACAGATTGTAGCAACCGATGATATTGGATTGCAGGATCGCGTCCCAGGGGCCTTCCACCGAATAGCCGCCGAAATGCAGGATGCCGTCGATGCCTTCGCAGAGGGCCTCGACCTCGGCGGGATCGGACAGTTCCGCCGCCTTGAATTTCTCGCCACTGCCGAGATCGGCCGGCGCGGTCCGGTCGTTCAGCAGCAGGTCCGGATAGATCGGCGGCAGCAGCCGGCGCAGGCTTGTCCCGATTCCGCCGCTGGCGCCGGTCAGCAATATGCGTGGCATTGCATTCCTCTTGGACGTGAATTGAAACAAGTATGACGCGGGGGCGATGGCGCGGCAAGTGAACAGCGCTTTCGCCATCAAGGCCGCCCGGCACCGTCAAAAGCCGTCTTGCCTGCGGGGCTGGAATGGCAATGATGGTGCACGCAGTGTTGCAATTCCGACCGCGAGAACGACAGATGTCCGAGGCCATTGCCCATTCCGCCGGCTGGCAGCCCGCCACCTACTATCCCGATCCTGCGATCCACGCGCTCGACCCGCGCTTCGAGAAATACTGGCTGAAGCTTTCGGCGATCGAGCGGCTGACGACAGGGCTGCGCTGGGCCGAAGGTCCGGTCTGGTTCGGCGATGGCCGCTATCTCCTGTGCAGTGACATCCCCAACAACCGCATTCTCAAGTGGGAAGAGGAAACCGGCGCGGTCAGCATCTTTCGCAAACCCTCGAATTTCGCCAACGGCCACACCCGCGACCGTCAGGGCCGCCTGGTCAGCTGTGAGCATGGCGGCCGCAGAGTTATCCGCACGGAATATGACGGTTCGATCACCGTGCTGGTCGACCAATTCGATGGCAAGCGATTGAACTCGCCCAATGATGTGGTGGTGAAGTCCGACGGCTCGATCTGGTTTACCGACCCGGTATTTGGCCTGCTTGGCAATTACGAAGGTTACAAGGCGGAGCCCGAGATCGATGCCAACGTCTACCGGGTCGACGGCCGGACCGTCCAGACCACCATCGTCGCCGAAGGCGTGCTGGGGCCGAACGGCCTGTGCTTTTCGCCGGACGAGAAGATCCTCTATGTGGTGGAATCGCGCGGCGTGCCGAACCGCAAGATCCTCGCTTATGACGTGGCGGCCGATGGCGCCACGATCGCCAACAAGCGGGTATTTATCGATGCCGGCCCGGGCACGCCCGACGGCATGCGCTGCGACATCGACGGCAATCTATGGTGCGGCTGGGGCATGGGCGACCCCGAACTCGACGGTGTGGTGGTATTCGCGCCCGACGGCGTCATGATCGGGCGCATCGCCCTGCCGGAGCGCTGCGCCAATCTGTGCTTCGGCGGATTGCAGCGCAACCGCCTGTTCATGGCCGCCAGCCAGTCGATCTATGCGCTCTATGTCAACACCCAGGGCGCACTCGGGGGATAGGCGCTCGATCCGTGCCGATGAACGCCAACGCCGGCGCGGTGCGACCGCGCCGGCGTCTGGCCAAATCCAAAGACCTCACGCAGCGTTGAAGCCCGCGACGGCCTTGACCTCGAGATATTCTTCCATGCCGAATTTGCCCCACTCGCGACCGTTGCCGGACTGCTTGTAGCCGCCGAACGGCGCGGTGCGGTCATTGGGAACGCCCTGCAGGTTGACATTGCCGGCACGGATCTGACGGCCGACCTTGCGGGCCCGCTCGACGGTTCCGGCCGAGACATAGCCGGCGAGGCCATACGGCGTATCGTTGGCGATCTTGACCGCCTCGGCCTCGTCCTTGGCGCCGAGGATAGTGAGCACCGGTCCGAAAATCTCCTCGCGCGCAATGGTCATGTCGTTGGTGACGTCGGCGAAGATGGTCGGACGCACATAGAAGCCCTTGTTGACACCTTCGGGCAGGCCGGGACCGCCGGCCACCAGCGTCGCACCTTCCTCGATGCCCTTCTGGATCAGGGCCTGGATCTTGTCCCACTGGCCGCGGTTGACGACCGGACCGATGGTGGTGCCTTCGGCGCGCGGATCACCGGCCCTGGTCTTGTCGGCGACGCCCTTGGCGATGGCGGCGACTTCCTTCATCTTCGACAGCGGCACGATCATCCGCGACGGCGCGTTGCAGGATTGTCCGGAATTGTTGAACATATGCATCACGCCGCCGGTGACGGCCTTGGTCAGGTCGGCATCGTCCAGGATGACGTTCGGCGACTTGCCACCGAGTTCCTGGCTGACGCGCTTTACGGTCGGCGCAGCGCGCTTCGCCACGTCGATACCGGCGCGGGTCGAGCCGGTGAACGAGATCATGTCGATGTCGGGATGCTCGCTCATGGCGGCGCCGACCTCGGGGCCGAGCCCGTTGATCAGGTTGAACACGCCCTTCGGCACCCCGGCCTCATGCATGATCTCGGCGAAGATCAGCGCCGAGGTCGGCGTGAATTCGGACGGCTTCAGGATCATGGTACAGCCCGCCGCAAGCGCCGGCGCGACCTTGCAGGCGATCTGGTTCAGCGGCCAGTTCCATGGCGTGATCATGCCGATGACGCCGACCGGTTCGCGCACGACCACCGCCGAGCCGGCTGGCTCCTCGAAATGATAGTTTTTCAGGACCTCCAGGGTGGACGCGATGTGACCGAGCCCGGCACCGGCCTGCAGCTTCTCCGCCATCGGCAGCGGCGCGCCCATCTCGTCGGACACCGCGGCGCCGATCTCCTTCATGCGGCCCTTGTAGATTTCGATGATCTTCGACAGCAGCGCGACACGCTCCTCGCGGCTGGTCTGGGAATAGGTCTCGAAGGCGCGCCGGGCGGCGGCCACCGCCTTGTCGACGTCGGCCTTGGAGCCCAGCGCAACCTCATACATCGCCTCCTCGGTCGCGGGATTGACGACCTTGGTGGACTTCTTGGCGGTGGGGTCGACCCAGGCACCGTCGATATAGAATTGCATGCGGTTAACCATCGTGAACCTCGTGATGTTCAGGACAAAGGCAGGGAGATGAGGGCGTTCGGCAGGCATCCTTGCATGAAAGCCGGACCATTTGAACCGCCATATGCGGGACGCCGCCCTGCAGCGGCTGCGGCATTTAAGAACAGCGTTGCCGGCAAAACAAGGCCGTCACACCGCCATCTTGCGATGCCGGACCGGCGCACCGGCGGTAAGGCATTCGGCCGCGTCGATGATCGCGTTGGCGTCGAGGCCGTAGTGGCGATAGAGATCGTCGATGGTGCCGGTCTGGCCGAAATGTTCGACCCCAAGCGCCTCCACCCGATGACCCTGCACGCTGCCGATCCAGCCCAGCGCCGCGGGATGGCCATCGATCACCGTGACGATGCCGCAGTCGCGCGGCAGCGGTGCCAGCAGCCTTTCGACCGTACTGAGATGTGGCACGCCGCGATCGCGGCGCCGCCGGCGCGCGGCGGTCCAGCCCGCATGCAGTCGGTCCGCCGAGGTGACGGCGAGCAGACCGACATCCCGGCGGCTTTCACCGATCAGGCCGGTGGCCTCGATTGCCTCCGGCGCGACCGCGCCGGTATAGGCGATCACCAGGTCGCAGTTCGGACCGGGCTTGCGCAGCCAATAGGCACCATCGGTGATGCCGGCCTGCAATTCCGGTGTCATGATCCGCTGCGGCTGGTCGATGCTGCGGGTCGAAAGCCGAAGATAGACCGACCCGCCCTCGCCCGCGCCGTCGCGCTGCATATGGTCGAATCCCCACCCCATGATGACGGCCAGTTCGTCGACGAAGGCCGGCTCGAATGCGGCAAGGCCATCCTGCGCGATCCCGATCAGCGGCGTCGCGATCGACTGGTGCGCGCCGCCTTCAGGGGCGAGCGTGATGCCCGACGGCGTTGCCGCCACCATGAAGCGTGCGTCCTGATAGCAGGCATAATTCAGCGCATCGAGGCCGCGCTGGATGAACGGGTCATACAGCGTGGCGACCGGCAGTAGCCGCACGCCGTTGATCGCATGCGAGAGGCCGAGCGCCGCCATCAGGATAAACAGGTTCATCTCGGCGATGCCCAGCTCGATATGCTGTCCCTTCGGCGAGAAATCCCAGTTGAAGGTCGAGGGAATTTTCTCCTGCCGGAACAGATCGGCGTTTTCAGCCTTGGCGAACAGGCCGCGGCGATTGACCCAGGCGCCGAGATTGGTCGAGACCGTGACGTCGGGCGACGCCGTGACGATGCGCGCGGCAAGCTCGCTGTCGCCACGCGCCAGTTCGTTGAGCAAGAGGCCAAAACCCTGCTGCGTCGACATCTGCGGCGATGGCTTGAACGAAAGCGGCTGCGGCACCTCGATCGTTGGCGCGGTCAGGCGGCGGCGACCCTCGTGATTGAACGGTGCTGCGGCGAGAAACGCCTCGAGCACCGCCGGCGGCTTAGCCAGGCCCTCGAAACGGTCCCACTCATGCCCGGGCCGGATGTTCTGGCTGCTGCGCCATTTCTCCATCTGTGCCACGGTCATTAGCCCGGCATGGTTGTCCTTGTGGCCCTGGAACGGCAGTCCGACACCCTTGATGGTGTAGGCGATGAAGCAGACCGGACGGTCGTGGTCGATCGATTCAAATGCCTCGATCATGCTCGCCATGTCGTGGCCGCCGAGGTTCGACATCAGCGCCAGCAATTCCTCGTCGCTGCGGCGGTCGATCAGTTGCGACACCTCGCCCTGGTCACCGATCTCGTCGCGCAGATGCCGGCGGAAGGCGCCGCCGCCCTGGAAGCACAGCGCCGCGTACATCTGGTTCGGGCAGGCATCGATCCAGCGCTTCAGCGCCTCGCCGCCCGGCTCGGCAAAGGCCGCGCGCATCAGCCGGCCATATTTCACGATCACCACGTCCCAGCCGAAATTGCGGAACATGGATTTCGAACTTCTCCCACAAGCCCTCGCGCACGACGGCGTCGAGACTCTGCCGGTTGTAGTCGACCACCCACCAGGTATTGCGCAGGCCGTGCTTCCAGCCCTCCAGCAACGCCTCGAAGATGTTGCCTTCGTCCATCTCGGCATCGCCGACCAGCGCGATCATGCGGCCGCTGGGCCGGTCCTTCATCCAGCCATGCGCCTCGACATAGTCCTGAACCAGCGACGAGAACAATGTCTGGGCCACGCCGAGCCCGACCGACCCCGTGGAAAAATCGACATCGTCGACGTCCTTGGTGCGGGACGGATAGGACTGGGCGCCCTTGAAGCCGCGGAAATTCTCCAGCTTCTCGCGGCTCTGGTGCCCGAACAGATATTGGATGGCATGGAATACCGGGCTCGCATGCGGCTTCACCGCGACCCGGTCCTGCGGCCGCAACACCGAGAAGTAGAGCGCCGACATGATGTTGGCGAGCGAGGCCGAGGAAGCCTGGTGACCGCCGACCTTGAGCCCGTCGACATTCGGCCTGACGTGATTGGCGTAATGGATGGTCCAGGACGACAGCCACAGTACCTTGCGGGCCAGCGCCGACAGGATTTCAAGGCGAGCGGGCTCGACCGGCATGATGGCGCTCCGGGGACGTGAGAGGGTCATGGTAGCGGGAACAGCGCGCGCAAAAATCTCAAATCATCGCGACAAAGCTTCACAAATTGGGATAAATTACCAATCAGAGCCAAATCATTCAGAGTTCATACCAATGCACAGCCTCGATGCCATCGACCGCAAGATTCTCGGCCTGCTGCAGTCCGACGGCCGCACCACCATGCAGGAACTCGCCGACCGCGTCGGCCTGTCGGTTTCGCCCTGCCATCGCCGGGTGAAGCTCCTGGAGCAGCGGGGCGTGATCACCCGCTATATTGCGACCGTCGACCAGCGCTCGCTCGGCCTGCATGTCAGCGTGTTCATCTCGATCAAGCTCGCGCGGCAGAAGGAGGAGGATCTCAACCGCTTCGCCCGCTCGATCTCGAAATGGGATGAGGTGCTGGAATGCTATCTGATGACCGGCAATCGCGACTATCTGTTGCGGGTAGTGGTCGCCGACCTCTCGTCCTATGAGGCTTTCCTGAAGAACAAGCTGACCCGGCTCGACGGCATCGCCTCGATCGAATCGAGTTTTGCCTTGAGCCAGGTCAAATACTCGATCGCGCTGCCGGTGTGAGCACCCTGCCCCTCCAATCGGAGCGCGCCATCTCAACTCAAGCGTTCGGGGATGGTTCGGCCTCGATCAGCAGGCGGGAGTGCCGGACGCGCTCGCGGTGTGCGGTGTAAAGGCCGCTGGCGACGATGAAAGCCGCTCCCACGATGGTCCACAGGTCCGGTACCTCGCCGAAGATGAGGAAACCGAGCAGGCTCACCCACAGCAGCTGGGTATAGGAAAAAGGCGCCAGCACCGAGGCGTCGGCGTAGCGGAAGGCCAGCACGACGATCCACTGCCCCGCAGTCGAGGCGACGCCGATGAGAAGGCCAAAGGCAATGTCGTGCCAGCTCGGTGCCACCCAGACAAAGGGGACCAGCGCCGTCAGGATGCAGATTCCCGCGATCGAGGAATAGGTCATGGTGGTGATGGCACGCTCGGTCCCGCTCATGAGCCGGGTCATGATCAGGGTCGCGGCCCATGCCAGTGCCGACACCAGCGGGAAAGCCGCGGCGGGATGGAAGGCGCTGGTGCCCGGCCGCAGGATGATGAGAACGCCGACGAGACCAACCGCGGTCGCGAGCCAGCGCCGCAGGCCGACGCGCTCGCCGAGAAAGAAGATCGACAAGGCGGTGACGAACAGCGGCGAGACGAAACCGGTCGCGGAAGCTTCCGCGATCGGCAGGAAGCGCAGGCCGGAAATGAAGAACAGCGACGAGGCGAGCAGCCCGACGCCGCGCATGATCTGCAGACCGGGCCGTCGGGTGTGCAGCGCGTAGAGCGGCGACCCCGGCAGCATCGCAGGAAACATGATGACCGCGAACACCATGAAACGGAGCCAGGTGATCTCCACCGAAGGCAGCGTCGCCGACAGATATTTCGAGGTGGCGTCGGAAGCACCGAGAAACACCGTCGAGAGCAGAATCAGCGCGATGCCGCGCAACGGGCGGTCGGCACGTGCAGGAACAGGGCGTGCGGCTGGCTTGCGGTCGGGCAAAAGCGATGCGGCTCTGTCCAGCCTGGCGGTCGCGGCAGGAGGCGGGTTCACGGTCGAACTCAGGCGATAAAAATCGAATCGGGCGAAGCCGCTAAAAACGCCATTTGGGAATACCGGACAAGGCCCGAAAACAGGATGCCGATATGCAGCCGAGAGCAGAGGACGGCGGATATTGGGATTCGCTTCGCTATCCCTACAACATTGGCAAACCGCGCGGTCTCGAGCCGCGCGGAAATGTCGCGTCCAGGCGCGCGAGATCGCTGTCCTCGAGTGCCCATCCGCCCGCTGCCGCATTGTCCGCCGCATGTTCCGGCGTTGCCGCCTTTGGAATGGCCAGCACCACGGGGTCGCGGGTCAGGAAGGCCAGCGCCACCTGGCGCGGCGATGCGCCATGGCGCTCGGCGACCGCCTGCAGGACCTGTCCCGCCTTGCTGCGCGCCGAAGGGAAATCGTCGTGGCCGAACGGCGAATAGGCGACGAGCGCGACGCCATGACGCCGGCACCATGGCAGCACCGCATGTTCGACGGCGCGCTCCTGCAGATGGTACAGTACCTGGTTGCAGGCGATGTTGCCGTGGCCGGCAACCGCCAGCAGTTCTTCCAGGTCGTCGGTATCGAAATTGCTGACGCCCCAGCTGCGGATCTTTCCGCTCGCGCGCAACTGCTCGAACGCGGCCACGGTCTCCTGCAGGGGGTGTGAGCCGCGCCAGTGGAGCAGATAGCAATCGAGCCGGTCGGTCTTCAGCCGCGCGAGCGAACGCTCGCAGGCGGTGATGGTGCCACGAAGCGAGGCGTTGCTGGGCAATACCTTGGAGACCAGGAAGACCTCGTCACGCCGTCCGCCGATCGCCTCGGCGACCACCGGCTCGGCGTCGCCGTACATTTCCGCGGTGTCGATGTGGGTCATGCCGAGATCGATGCCTCGCCGCAGCGCCGCCACCGCCGTCCCGCGGTCACCGCGATCGATGTACCAGGTGCCCTGCCCGATCACCGGCACCCGAACCCCGGCATTGCCGAACTGTTTCTGCTTCATGACGCTCACGCCCCGTTCCGCGTCCTCATTGGTCAAGCACGCTGATATCGGCGACCAGGACGGTCCCGGTCACCGATTCCGTGATGTAGAGCCGGTCGCCCTTGCTGCCGCCGATGGCTACATTGGTGCAGCTGGCGCCCGCGCACGACCTGATCCGCGCGATGCATTCGCCGTTGGGCGCGAACACGAAGACATGCCCGAGCGAGGCGTGCGCCACGAACAGCCGTCCCGCCCTGTCCATGGTCAACCCGTCGGGCCCGCTGGTGCCAAAGGTCGAGCAAAAGCGTCCGACCTTGGAAACGCCGCCATTGTTCATGAAGGGCAGCCGCCACACCGCGTTGTCGCGCGTCATCGAGACGAACAGCACCCGTTCGTCGGGATCGAGCACCAGTCCGTTCGGGCTGATGCCGGTATCGATCAGGCAATCGAGCCGGCCGTCGGCCGCGAGCCGGTAGACCCGCCCGCTCGGATCGTGCAGGCCGGTCTGGCCCTGATCCGTGAAATAGATGTCGCCGTTGCGCGCAAGATGCAGGTCGTTGCAGCCCTTGAAGGATTCCGAATGGCGCGTGGCCAGCAGCGGCTCGATCCGCGCCGCGCCCGCATCGAGCTGCATCAGGCCGCGCCGGTAGTCGGCCACCAGGATGCGCCCGTCGGCGCCGACCTTGAGGCCGTTCGGCCACCCCTCATATTCCACCACCAGCGACCAGGAGCGGTCCGGCGCGATCCGGAAAATGCGGCCGAATGGAATGTCCACGATGTAGAGCTGGCCATCGGCATCGAAGGACGGGCCTTCGATGAAGCAATCGGTCGGCTGGCCCGGCCGGTTGGCGTCAGCCCACTCCGACCGCACGCCCTTGCGCCGGAACCGGTCGGGCATGGCGGAGAATATTTCGGTGCCGATCAGCCGTGGCGGCCGTTCCAGATACATCATCGCAGGCATCACCTCGGATTGCGACCGGCACCAACTGCTCGAGCGCCATGGTCGGTCAGCCAGCGGCCGAGGCCATCATGGGCTTCGGCGCGGCGCCGGCGCCCGGCTTGATGCGGAAATCATAGGTCATCAGATGCCAGGGTTCGCTCGCTGGCTTGCCATCCGGCATCTTTGGGTCGGTACGCTTCTCGACCTGCGCGATCAGCTCGTCCTTGACGCCAAATACCACGTCGGAATCGAGATATTTGTCGCCGCCGATGAAGACATGGGTGATCAGCGGCTCATAGCCTGCCGCGTTGACCAGGAAATGCACATGGGCCGGCCGCATCGGATGGCGCCGCGTCTGCAGGATCATCTCGCCGACCGGACCGTCGGTCGGGATCGGATAGCTGCAGGGCAGGATGGTGCGAAAGAAGAACCGGCCGTCGGCGTCGGTGATGAACCGCGCCCGCGATGACGGGCCCTCGGTCGTGTAGGACGGCTTCTGCGAATCGTAGAAACCGTCATCGTCGGCGTGCCACACGTCCACCGGCGCACCCGCTACCGGCTTGCCATCGAGGTCGGTGACGCGGCCCTGCACGAACATGCGTTCGCCCGCCAGTTTCGACGAGATGTCCGTGCCAGGTGGCATCGGCTTGTGCTCACCAACATAGAACGGGCCGAGCACGGTAGTCTCGGTCGCGCCGTCGCGCTGGCGATGGTTGACCGCATCGACCAGCATGGAAACCCCGAGCACGTCCGACAGCAGGATGAATTCCTGGCGGGTCGGGGTGCATTTCTGTCCAACCCGGGTCAGAAAATCGATCGCATAGCCCCATTCGTCGAAGCTGAGATCGGTTCGGCGGACGAAGTCGTGCAGCGACTTCACCAGTTCCTCCATCAGGAACCTGACCCGCGGGTCGGGCGTCTCCTCGAAGCTGCGGACGACGGCGGCGGTGAGTTCGGTGTCGTTGAATTGGGGCATGGGACTGTCCTTGAGGAAACGCGTAGCCTCTGCAGAGTCTACACCAGCCAACGCATCGGGGTAAGCGCAGGAAGGATTGGACCAGGCGGCGCTTTCGACTAACAAGACCCGTCCCGACAGCCCCCGGAGATCAGCCTGATGCTCGCCCCGACCCCTGCCTCACCCGAATCCGCCGGCATGTCCACGGCGGCCCTCGACCGGGTCGAGGCCCATCTGAAGCAGCGCTATATCGAAGCCGGCCGCTTTCCGGGCACCCAGCTGCTGGTCTACCGGCGCGGCAAGGTCGTTCACAGCACGGTGCAGGGTTTCGCCGATCTCGAGCGCAAGACGCCGGTGAAGGAAGACACGATCTTCCGCATCTACTCGATGACCAAGCCGATCACCAGCGTGGCGTTCATGATGTTGGTCGAGGAAGGCCGCGTCGCGCTCGACGAGCCGGTTCACAAATACATCCCTGAATGGCGCAATCTCGGCGTATTCCTCGCGGGAACGATCCCGGCATTCCTGACCCGGCCGCCGTCGCGGCCGATGCTGATCGTGGACCTGCTGCGGCACACCTCCGGTCTCACCTACGGCTTCCAGCAGCGGTCGAACGTCGATGCCGCCTACCGCGCCAAGAAGATCGGCGATATCGAGAAGGCCGGCACGCTGACCACGATGATCGAGGATCTCGCGAAGATCCCGCTGGAGTTTTCGCCCGGCGACGCCTGGAACTATTCCGTTGCAACCGACGTAATCGGCTATCTGATCGGCAAGATCAGCGGCATGCCGTTCGAGCGGTTTCTCAAGGAGCGCATCTTCGATCCGCTCGCCATGAACGACACCGACTTTTTCGTGCCGGCCGACAAGGCACAGCGGTTCGCCGCCTGCTATTCGGCTGATGCGCAGGGCGGCATGACCTTCCACGCCGCCGACCGCAAGGGCGGCTTGACCTTGCAGGACGACCCGACCACCAGTTCATTCTTGGCGCCGCCTTCGTTCGTTTCGGGTGGCGGCGGCCTGTGCTCCACCACCGCCGATTATCTGACCTTCTGCCGGGCGCTGCTCAACGGCGGCGAACTCGGCGACGTCAGGCTGATCGGTCCGAAGACGCTGGCGCTGATGACGTCGAATCATCTGCCCGGAGGCCGCGACCTGCCGGAAATGTCGAGCTCGCTGTTCAGCGAGGCGACGTACAACGGCATCGGCTTCGGCCTTGGCTTCTCCGTCACCATGGATCCTGTCCGGACGCTGATTCCCGGCAGTCGCGGCGAATACGCCTGGGGCGGCGCGGCAACGACATCGTTCTGGATCGATCCGGCAGAGGAATTGATCGCCATCTTCATGACCCAGGTGTTACCGTCGCGCGCGTATCCGCTGCGCCGCGAACTGCGTACCATGATCTATACGGCGATTACCGACAGCAATATATAGCGCGCCGGTTCGCAACCTCGCCGGCCGGATGCGCCGATACGTCGCGGTGCATCGACGGCAGCGATTCCGAATTCCAGTGCGACACCGCGCCCGCTTTGTTGACAGGCCCGGCACTTTGGGCTGAATAGGCAGCGGACAATATGCAGTTCTTCACCTTCCAAAACGGAAAGGCGGAGGACGGGTGCGAAGGCGTCAAAAGAATTGCCGCGTACCCCGGGGGGAAGCAATGCTGGACTTCGTTCAGCAGTTGGTGAGTGGTATTGCGCTCGGCTGCGTCTACGGCCTGATCGCGCTTGGATTCGTCCTGGTCTACAAGGCCACCGAGGTCGTCAACTTCGCCCAGGGCGACCTGATGATGCTGGGCGGGTTCTTCGCCTTCACCTTCATCGGCATTCTCGGATTGAATTACTGGCTGGGCTTCGCCGCCGCGGTGCTCTCGATGGCGGTGTTCGGCGTGCTCGCCGAGCGGCTGGTGGTACGGCCGATCCTGGGCTATCCGCAATTCTCCATCATCATGGCGACGATCGGCCTCGGATATTTCCTGCGCTCGGTCGCCGGCATGATCTGGGGAACCGACGACTTCAAGATCGAAACGCCGTTCAGTGCCGGCGTGCTGCGGATCGGCGCGCTGGTGCTGGCTTACGACAAGCTCTCGGTGATCGCGGCCACCATCATCCTGTGTGCCCTGCTCTATCTGTTCTTCAACAGGACCAAGCTCGGCACCGCGATGCGGGCCAGTTCCGAGAACATGCTGGCGGCCTACTACATGGGCATTCCAGTCAAGCGCGTGGTGTCGACGGTCTGGGCGATCAGCGCGGCGGTCGCGACCTGCGCCGGCGTTCTGCTCGCTCCGATCACCTTCATCCACTCCAATGTAGGCCTGGTGCTGGGGTTGAAGGCGTTCCCCGCCGCCGTGCTCGGCGGCTTCGGCTCGATCCCCGGCGCGGTGGTGGGCGGAGTCCTGATCGGCGTGATCGAGAGCATGGCGGGTTTCTACCTGCCGGAGGGATGGAAGGACGTGGCGCCCTACATCGTTCTGCTGCTGGTGCTGCTGCTCAAGCCGGAAGGCCTGTTCGGCCTTCCCGTCCGCAAGAAGGTCTGAGGCCCGCGATGCGGTTCATGTTCAAGACCGAGTATGAGGACGACATCCGGCTGTTCGCGCATTCCGGGCATCTCTGGTCCTATGGCGCGCTTCTGGTCGTGCTGGCCATCGCACCTTTCGTGCTGTCGAGCTACATGGTCAGCCAGCTCGTCTTTGTCTGCATCTACGCCATCGTGGGCGTGGGACTTCTGATCCTCACCGGCTTCACCGGGCAGGCCTCGCTCGGCCATGCCGCGTTTCTCGCCATCGGCGCCTATACCGCCGCCTATCTGCAGCAGTTCAATGTGCCGTTCCCGGTGTATTTTCTGGCTGCCGGACTGCTGACCGGCGTCGTCGGCGCGGCAGTTGGATTTCCGGCACTGCGGCTGCAGGGCATCTATCTCGTCATCGCCACGATTTCCTTCGCCTTCATTGTCGAGGAAATCCTGGCCCGCTGGGAAAGCGTCACCCGCGGCAATGAAGGCATGCGGGTCAAGGCCATCCAATGGCTCGGCGTGCAACTGCAGCGCGACAGTCCCGGTTTCTATTTCCTGTGCCTTGCCGTCCTGATCCTGACCATCGTCGGCACGCTCAATTTGTTGCGTTCGCCGACCGGCCGCGCCTTCATCGCGATCCGCGACAGCGAAACCGCCGCCCGCAGCATGGGGATCAACGTCGCGCTCTACAAGGTGAAGTCGTTTGCGCTGAGCGCCGCCATCACCGGCTTTGCCGGCTGCCTGTTCGCCCACAAGCTGTCGTTCATCAGTCCCGAGATGTTCACGCTGCAGCTGTCGATCGAGTTCATCATCGTGATCCTGATCGGCGGCCTGTTCAGCCTGCACGGCGCCGTGCTGGGAGCGATCTTCATCGTCATGATCGATCCGTTCCTGACCTATTTGAAAGACGACCTTCCCGGCCTCATCGCGGGCGTCGCCGCCACCTTCGGCGCCGACGGCTCCCGCGTCGCGCATATCCAGGACAGCGTCGCCGCGATCGCCGCCGCCAACGGCCTCAAGGGCGCGATCTATGGCGTCATCATCGTGCTGTTCGTGCTGTTCGAGCCGCTCGGCCTGTACGGGCGCTGGCTCAAGATCAAGCTGTTCTTCCAGCTCTTCCCGCTCTACAAGCGCGCCACTTTCCGGCGGCAGAAGATTTACGTGAAATCGGAGCGGAACCGATGAGCTATTTCCGCGCCGAAAACCTCTCGCTGCATTTCGGCGGCCTGAAAGCGGTCGACGCCGTCTCCTTCGCGGTGGAAAAGGGCGAGATCCTGTCGATCATCGGCCCCAACGGCGCCGGCAAGAGCTCGATTTTCAACCTGATCTCGCGCATCTACACCCCGACCTCGGGCCGCATATTCTTCGAGGAGCGGGACATCACGGAGGAACCGACCTACGGCATCGCCAGGCTCGGTATCGCCCGCACCTTCCAGAACATCGAGCTGTTCGAGAATGCGACCGTGCTCTCGAACCTGCTGGTCGGGCGGCACCGGCATTGCACCACCCGGCTGTGGCAGGAGCTGTTGTTCCTGCCGGGAGTGCGGGCGGCCGAAAAAACCCATCGCCGCCGCGTCGAGCAGGTCATCGAATTCCTCGATCTCGAGGCGTATCGCGACAGCATGATCTCGCAGCTCCCTTACGGCGTTCGCAAGGTGATCGAACTGGCGCGTGCGCTCTGCTCGGAACCGAAGCTGATCCTGCTCGACGAACCCTCGTCCGGGCTCAATGTCGAGGAGACCGACGACATGTCGTTCTGGATCAGGGACATGAAGTCCGAGCTCGGCATCACCGTAGTGATGGTCGAGCACGACATGACGCTGGTCAATCGCATTTCCGACCGGGTGATCGCGCTGAACTATGGCCGCGTGCTGGCGATGGGAACGGCGGCGGAGGTACAGCGCCATCCCGACGTCGTCGCGGCCTATCTCGGCAGCTAGGAGGATGTCATGAGCGCACCCGACATCATCCTCAGACTGAGCAACATCGAAAGCTATTACGGGCCGATCATGGCGATCCGGGGCATCAGCCTCGAGGTTCCGCGCGGCGCGATTGTCACGCTGCTGGGCGCCAACGGCGCCGGCAAGACCACCGTTCTGAAGACCATCTCCGGGATCGTGGATCCGAAGAAGGGCTCGATCGAGTTCATGGGAAGGCCGATCCAGCGGATGGAAGCCGACCGGATCGTGCGGCTCGGCATCAGCCACGTACCGGAAGGGCGCGAAGTGTTTCCGTTCCTCTCGGTGCGCGAAAACCTGATGATGGGCGCCTATCCGCGCCGTGACCGCCAGGGCGTCGTCGAGGATCTGCAGCGGGTCTACGGCTATTTCCCGCGCCTGAAGGAGCGGCTCGAGCAACCCGCGGGCCAGCTCTCCGGCGGTGAACAGCAGATGCTGGCGATCGGACGCGCCTTGATGAACCGCCCGACCCTGCTGCTGCTGGACGAACCGTCGCTCGGGCTGTCGCCGATCCTGGTGAAGGAGATTTTCGCCATCATCCGCCGTGTCAACGAAGAACAGGGGATGTCGATCCTCCTGGTCGAGCAGAATGCCAAGATCGCGCTGCAGACCGCGCATTACGGCTATGTACTGGAGATCGGCCGGGTGGTCATGAACGACAGCTGCGAGCGGCTGATGCATTCCCGGGACATCCAGGAGTTCTATCTCGGCGCCAAGGAAGCCGGCGCCAGGGGCGAACGGCGCTGGAAAAAGAAGAAAACGTGGCGTTAAATGGCGGTCCGCGCCGACAGCGAGACCGGCCTTGAAGCCGGCACGTCGAAGCGGGACACAGAGGAGGGAGCGGCATGGCCGGACCGGCAGTGCTGACGGTTGCCGACACGATCGCGCGAAGCTTTGCGCTCGCGGTGGAGACGCGCGGCGACGGTCCCGCGATCCGTGAGAAGAAATTCGGCATCTGGCAGCCGGTGAGCTGGCGCCAATGGCTGAACATCTCGCGGGAGATCGCCTATGCGCTGCATGCGGTCGGCTTCCGGCCGGGCGACGTCGCCTCCATCATGGCCAATGCGGTTCCGGAATGGGTGTTCGCCGACATGGGCATTCTGTGCGCCGGCGGCGTCTCGTCGGGAATCTATCCGACGGACTCGGCTGCCCAGGTGGAATACCTGATCCGGGATTCCCGGACCCGGGTGCTGTTCGCCGAGGACGAGGAACAGCTCGACAAGATCCTGGCCTGCCGGCCGCACTGCCCTACCCTGCAACACATCGTGGTGTTCGACATGGAGGGACTGGGCGGCTTTTCCGACCCGATGGTCATGTCGCTGGCCGAGTTCGCGGCACTCGGGCGCAACCACATGCAGGATCGGGAAGCCTTATGGGACACGATGCTCGGCGGCCGTGGCGCCGACGATCTCGCCATCCTGGTCTACACCTCGGGCACGACCGGACCGCCCAAGGGCGCGATGCATGCGAACCGCAGCGTGGTGCACCAGATGCGCCACGCCCTGGACCTGTTTCCCTCGACCGATCGCGAGGAGCGATTGGTGTTCCTGCCACTCTGCCATGTCGCCGAGCGGATCGGCGGCTACTACCTTTCGCTGGCACTGGGCTCGGTGATGAATTTCGCGGAAAGCCCGGAAACCGTGCCCGACAATCTGCGCGAGGTGCAGCCGACGCTGTTCCTGGCCGTGCCGCGAATCTGGGAGAAGTTCTATTCCGGCATCACCATTGCCTTGAAGGATGCCACGGCCCTGCAACAATGGGCTTATCGGCGTGCGATCGCCATCGGCTATCGAACCGCCGAGTGCAGGCTTCAGGGCGAGACGCCGCCCAGCTGGCTGCGGCTGGCAAACCGGCTGGCCTACTGGCTGGTGTTTCGCAACATCCGCCGCATGCTCGGGCTCGACCGATGCCGCCTCGCCTTCACGGGTGCGGCGCCGATCGCGCCGGACCTGATCCGCTGGTACCTCGCGCTCGGCATCGACATGCGCGAGGTCTACGGCCAGACCGAGAATGGCGGCGTGGCGACCTCGATGCCGGCCGATCGGATCAAGCTCGGCTCGGTCGGCAAGGCGGTGCCATGGGGCGAGGTGGCGCTGTCGCCGGAAGGCGAGATCCTGATCAAGGGCGATTTCCTGTTCATGGGCTATCTGAATCAGCCCGAGAAAACCGCCGAGGCCATCGATGGCCGCGGCTGGCTGCACACCGGTGACGTCGGCACCATAGACAATGAGGGCTTTGTCAAGATCACCGACCGGATGAAGGACATCATCATCACCTCCGGCGGCAAGAACATCACGCCGTCGGAGATCGAGAACCAGCTCAAATTCTCGCCCTATGTCTCCGATGCCGTGGTGATCGGCGACAAGAGGCCCTATCTCACCTGCCTCGTGATGATCGATCAGGAGAATGTCGAGAAATACGCCCAGGACCATGACATCCCCTTCACCAACTACGCGAGCCTGTGCCGGGCGGCGGAAATCCAGCAGCTGATCCAGCGCGAGATCGAGACGGTCAATGGCAACTTCGCCCGCGTGGAAACCATCAAGAAATTCTTCCTGATCGAGCGTCAGCTCACGCCGGAGGACGAGGAGCTGACGCCGACCATGAAGCTGAAGCGGAATTTCGTGAACCAGCGCTATTCCGCCGAGATCGACGCCATGTATCGCGATCGGGCGGTGGCCTGATCGGGCACGGCTTGGAACAGCGAAGGACAAAAGGCCTACCCCTTCGTTCAAGAAAGGCCAGAGATAGGAGGATTCAAATGTCGAAATCGAAGGTGCTCGGCCTTGCCCTGGGCGTGCTCGCGCTCACGCATCTGCCGGCCATGGCCCAGACCAAGGTCACCAACGAAGGCGTCTCGGCCAACGAGATCGTGATCGGCACCCATCAGGATCTGTCGGGCCCGATCAAGGTCTGGGGCGTGCCAGTATCCAACGGCATGAAGCTGGCGGTCGAGGACATCAATGCGGCCGGCGGCGTCAACGGCCGCAAGCTGCGCCTGATTCTCGAGGACAACGGCTACGATCCGAAGAAGGCGGTGCTGGCATCGCAGAAAATGATCGAGCGCGACAAGGTCTTCGCCATGATCGGGCCGATGGGATCGCCGACCGTGCTGGCGGCGCAGGACGTGCTGTTCGACGCCGGCGTGCTGCAGCTGTTTCCGCTGACTGCGGCCGAATTCACCTTCAAGTTCGATCCCGCCAAGCCGCAGGAACGATTGAAGTTCAACAACCTCCTGCCCTATGTCGAGAGCACGCGTGCCGCGCTCAAATACATGATGGACTGGAAGAACTTCAAGAAGCCCTGCATCATGCACCAGGACGACGAGTACGGCAAAAATGTGCTCGACGGCTTCACCGAGCAGTTGCAGGCCATGAAGGTGCAACCGGCATCGGTCACGAGCTACAAGCGCGGCGCCTCCGACTTCAGCGCGCAGGTCGCCAAGATGAAATCCGACGGCTGCGATCTGGTGGTGCTGGGCACGATCATCCGCGAGACCATCGGCGCCATGGGCGAGGCGAAGAAGCTCGGCTGGGACGTCACCTTCCTCGGCGCCACGCCGACCAACGTGCTGGAGGTGCCGGCGCTCGGCAAGGACGCCGTCGAGGGGCTTTATGCCGCGTCAGGCTTCGAGATTCCCTACGAGGACACGGCTACCGGCAAGGTCAAGGAGTGGCTCGCCCGCTACAAGAAGATGTTCGGCACCGATGCCAATACCCAGGCCATCATCGGTTATAATGCGGTCGAGACCTTTGCCTTCTACGCCCAGAAGGCTGGCAAGGAGCTGACCGGCCAGAAGATGCTCGAACTCGCTGGAGTCCGGCGAGAAGTTCAACGACATCTTCAATTCCCCGCCGACCAAGTTCTCCAAGACCGATCACCTCGCCAATACCATCACGCAGGTGCAGCAGATCCAGAAGGGTCGCTGGGTGCTGGTCAAGGACAACCTGATGTTCTGAAGGCGGATCGAGACAAAAGGGGCTGTGCGCGGTCGCGCCCAGCCCCTTTTGTATGCCCGCCCGCTCAGCCGATGTTCTGCAGCGCCGGGAACGTTTCCAGCAGCCAGATGCTGACGCCGGAGATCGCGCCGCTGAGAAAGCCGATCCCGGTGATCACCATCAGCACGCCCATCGCGCGCTCGACCATGGCAAGATGCCGCTTCATCCGCGCAAACAACGACGAGAACTGCTCGACCAGGAATGCGGCGACCAGAAACGGGATGCCGAGTCCGGCCGAGTAGACCGCAAGCAGTCCCGCGCCCCTGATCACCGTCGCCTCGGCGGCGGCGACCGAGAGGATGGCCGCGAGGATCGGTCCGATGCAGGGGGTCCAGCCGAACGCGAAGGCGAGACCCATCACATAGGCTCCCCACAGGCCGACCGGCTTTGGAATCGGCAGCCGGCCCTCCCGCATCAGGAAAGCGATCCGGGTCAGGCCGAGAAAGTGCAGGCCCATGATGATGATGACGATGCCGGCGGCGATCGACAGTTCGGCCGACCAGGCGCGGATCAGCCCTCCGATCAGCGAGGCGCTGGCGCCGAGCGCCACGAACACGGTGGAGAATCCGAGCACGAACAGGATCGCCGAAACCATCACGGCGCGCCGCGAAGCCGCGACCGTTTCGGCATTGGCAACGTGTTCGATGGTGGCGCCAGTGAGATAAATCAGATAGGGCGGCACCAACGGCAGCACGCAAGGCGACAGAAAGCTGACCAGGCCCGCAATCAGCGCAGCCGGAATCGAAACGTCGTGGATCATGCCGTCATGGCCATCGTTCGGAGATGCACCCCTGCCCGGCCTGGACCGGCGAGGTGCGGCAGATTGATCCGACCTGATGTAGCGGATACCGGCTTTGACGGACAGACCTGCCGCCGGCTTGACCATCACGACTGGGCGGCCGCCAATCACCTATGCGGCATCTAGCCGCGCAACCGCGCGGCCATGGGCCAGGAGCCGCCATATCCGCCCGGAAACTAAGCCTATTTGACCAGCTTCAGCACGGCCTGAGCGCGCCGGGGGCGACCCTGGGGCGGCCCCGCCAGCCCCGGATCGGGCGCCATTGCATCGCACAACGCCTTCAATTCAGAATCCGCAACCCGGTTCAGCTTCATCCGAAGCTGCAGGATCGCCACAGAGACCAGGTGCGCGGTCTCCCGGCTGGCGTTGGCGGCCAAAACCTCGCGGCATTCCTCGAGGGTCGCAAGCGTCGAATGCAGCTTCTGTTCCAAATTAGCCATCTGCGTTTCTTCCGATTCCGAGCTTGCGAGATAAAGTCGAGGCGATCCTGTCGGTCGTTTCATTGACCTCTCCATCCAGTCCGGCGTTGTCCGTGCATCGGTCGAATACCCGGCCGATATCGGCGGTCGCCGGCAGGTGCGATCCAGCCGGAAACTCCTGTTGCAAGTCGACGAAGGCGACCGCCGGCGCGATCGACGCGTTCGCAAATGTCCGTAGCCTGACAACGGAAGTCACGCGGTTACCCTTCGCGGCGGGAACGCGATCGACCACGCAGCGATGCTCGGGCAATTCCGGCAGCACGGGCGTTGGACCTGACGACCACGGGTCCCGCCATGGTTGTTGTTCGTCCTGTATTCTGGCAAGTTTAGCGACTGGAAGGGGCCGTGTATGCGTCCGTCACTGGAAAGGGGCGTTCCTCAGGAGGAACACCATCGCGTCAGTTTCAACGGGTTGACCGACTGGGACGCCGCACGGGTGTTCCTGGAAGTCGTCCGATGCGGCAGCTTCAGGTCGGCAGCCGAGCGACTGGAACTTTCAATCAACGGTGTCCGTCGCCGGATCAGCGATTTCGAGCGGCAGATCGGCGCGACACTGTTTACCCGTGACGTGCACGGCACCCGGCTGACCGATGAAGGCGCGCTGGTCGTCTCGGCGGTCGAGCGCATGGAGGCGGCGTCATTCGACCTGCTGCGAGCCGGCAATTCGGTCGCCAAGACGTTGTCCGGCGAGGTCCGGGTCGCTGTCACCGAAGGCCTCGGCACATTCTGGCTGGCGCCGCGGCTGGTTGAGTTTCAGCAGTCGTTTCCGAACATCATGGTCGACCTGCATTGCGCGATGCGGTCCGCCGACGTCTCGCGGCATGAGGCCGACATTGCCATCCACCTGACCCGGCCCGCCGCGCTCGACGTCAAGCTGATCCGGCTCGGCCGGATCCACCTGATGTTCTTCGCCAGCCAAAGATACATCGATATCCATGGCGCGCCGCGAACCGCTGCGGACCTCGGCCGCCATCGCCTCGTGGTCCAGCTCGGCGACCAGATCTCCGCCAAGGAGGTGTTCGAAAGCTGGTTCCCCGGCCAGTCCCTGCATGACACGCTGGTGATGAAAACCAACGTCAGCAGCGCCAATTACTGGGCGGTCGCCAATGGCGCCGGGGTCGGAGTATTCCCGACCTATGCCTGCGCGCTAGGCGGCAACATAATACCTCTTGAGGTTGAACTCAACCGGCCGTTTGATATTTGGCTGTCATATCATGCTGGTAGTGGGCGGATTCCACGGATTCGGCGCATGATCGACTGGCTGGTCGAGTCGTTTAACCCTTCTAAATTCCCTTGGTTCAAAGACGAATTCATCCATCCAAACGAGCTTAAATCGGTATATAAGGTTAAATCCCTGACGCATCTGTTCGGGGGCTTCTCGACCGAAGGACGGTGAAAGCGGTATGAACAAATCAGCGGCAAAGAAGATGAAACAGCGCAGTGCCGGAAAGCCCGACATCGAAATGGGCAAGCGAATCCGGCTCCGGCGCGTCGAGCAGCGAATCTCGCAGGCGGAACTCGGCGAACAACTCGGTGTCAGCTTCCAGCAGGTCCAGAAATACGAGAAGGGCGTCAACCGGGTCGGGGCCGCCCGGCTTCAACAGATCGCCACTGCGCTCGACGTACCCGTCACCTTTTTCTACGACGGCGATGGCAAGGCGCGCGAGGTGGAGAGCCTGCTGTTTCTCGACAGCTCATTCAGCCTCAGGTTGCTGCGGGCCTATAGCAAGATCAAGGATCAGACCGTACAGCGTCAATTGGTGTCGCTGATGGAATCGATTGCCGCCAACGAAGATTGACGCCGTTCGGCTCTGATCATTCAGGACCGGGCTCCAGCTTTTTGATTTGATCCATTTTATTCCTGCCGGCGAGGCTCCCCCTCGCCGGCAGTTCTCGTTGTGCTGCCGGCGGCGCCGCGCACGCGATCGATCAAGGCCAGCGGGTCCGATGGTGCCATGTTGCCGCGCCATGCCACGTGCTGATCCGGCCGCGACAGCACCAGCCGGTGATCGTAGCCGACCCCGGGTTGCGGGTGCGCGATGTCGAGTACCTTGAGTGGCATGTTGCGGTGGCGCGCCGCCGCCTCCAGGGCAGCGACGTCCACGTCGTCGAACCGCAGCAGGGTAAACCCCGGCCCCATCGCATCATAGAGCGAGGTGCCGTCCGCCAGCCACAGATGCGGGGTGCGGCATCCCGGAACGGTCGACGGCGTGAAACTGTTCATGGTGAAGGGCGGGTGTGCCGTCCCGTCATAGGCGATGATCGGCGAGCGGTCGTAGAAGGTGCCGAAATTGAGGCCGGCGCAGGCATATTGCTGCACATTGATCTCGTAGGCGAGACGCCCCACCTCGGCCCTGACGGCATCGCCCTGCGGCCCGGGCTGCTCGATTTCGGCTGGCACCGCACCGCGGCGGCGAATTTCGGCTTCGGCGTGCGACATCGCGAAGCGCGAGACCTGGCTCGTGATCGGCCAGCGTTCCGCCGCGTAGGCATTCAGGATTTCGGCGGGCGCCCAGCCGTCAAGATGCGCGGCGAGCAGCCAGGAAAAATTCGTGGCGTCGGCAATCCCGGCATTCATGCCATAGCCGGCGTAGGGCACCCAGATGTGCGCCGCATCGCCGACGATGAAGGCGCAGCGGTCGCGAAACCGGTCAGCGATCAGCCGCCGGCCGTACCAATCCTCTTTCGAAATGACGTCATAATCGAAATCGGGCCCGACGCCGAGGATGGTGCGGATGCAGGCGTCGCGATCGACCGCGTCGAAGTCGGCTTCGCCGGCCTTCATGTAGTTGTGAACCAGCCAGCGCTCGCGACCGTCGATCGCGTACACCATACCGGAACGCCGCGGGTTGATCGCGCCGGTCCCCCAGGCATTGCCGTGCTGCTGCAGATCGATCAGGCCGGGCGCACGGATGTAGGTCGACTGCACGCGCTGCACGATGGCATCGCCGGTGAACTGGGCCCCGATCGCCTTGCGCACGACCGAGCGCGCACCATCGCAGCCGATGAGGAAACGGCAGTCCTGTTGCGTGACGCGGCCGGTGTCGAGATCGCGAATCCCGATCGTGGCGGAGTCGTCGCGCACCGCGACCTGTTCGACCGAGCTCCGGTTGATGATGCGGATGCGCGGGCTCGCCGCGGCATGTTCGAACAGGATCGGCTCGAGGAAGATCTGATTGATGCGATGCGGCGGCTCCGGCGTCGACCAATTGCAGTCCGGCCCGTCCGTTGCGGTGAAGCGGTCGCGGCGACAGGGAATGCGGATCCGCGTCAACTCCCGGCCAGTGAAACTGATGCGGTAGCTGATGTCGTGCGGATAGTCGGCGGGCAATCCGGCATTGCGAACTTTCCCGGCAAGCCCAAGCCGCCGGAAGATTTCCATGGTGCGCGCGGCAACATGGTTGCATTTCGGTTCCGGCGGCTCGGCGCGGGCACGCGTCTCCACCAGGGTGACGTCGATGCCGCGCCACGCGAGATCGATCGCGAGCGTCAATCCGACGGGCCCGGCGCCGACGATCAGCACATCGCTCATGGCTCGCATGGTAAGCGCGCCTGCAAGCCGCATCTCAGGGCGGACATGGGTGTTAAATCATTCAAACTCGGCGCCCGAACTCTTGACGATCGCGGCCCAGCGATCGACCTCGGTCTTGATGTAGGCGGCGAACTGGTCCGGTGTAGAAGCGGGTAGCGGCTGCAGCGCAATGGCGCTCAGCTTCCGGTCGGTCGCGGGATCAGTTACCAGTTGCTGGATCTGACCAGCCAACTGATCGACGATCGGCCGCTTCATGCCGGCGGGGCCGACCACGCCCTGCCATGCCACCAGTTCGAACCCGGCAAGACCGCTCTCCTCGAGCGTCGGGATGTCCGGCGCGGCCGCGACCCGCTTTGCAGTGGTGACGCCAAGAACCCTGATCTTGCCGTCGCGCATCTGCGGCAACGCCGGCTGCAGATCCATGACCATGAAGGGAATATGTCCCGCAATCACGTCGAGCATTGCCGCCACGCTGCCGCGGTAGGCAACGTGGCGGATATCGATGCCAACTGCGGCCTTGAGCATTTCGGCGCCGAGATGCTGCGGGCTGCCATTGCCGGCCGAGCCATAGGCCAGTCCCGGGTTGGTCCTGGCGTAGGCGATGAATTCGGGCAGCGTCCTCGCCGGGACCGACGGATTGACGATCAACGCGAACGGCACGCCGGCGACCAGGGCGATCGCGGTGAAATCCTTCACCGGATCGTAGCGCAGGTTCTTGTAGAGGGTCTTGTTGATGGCGAGCGTGGTCGATGTCGCCATCAGCAGCGCGTAGCCATCCGGCTCGGCGCGCGCCACCTGCTCCGCCCCGATGGTCGTGCCCGCGCCCGGCCTGTTCTCGACCACCACCGTTGCACCCATGGCACTCTGAAACCGCTCGGCGACCAACCGGCCGAGAAAGTCGGTCGTGCCGCCCGCGGGATAGGGCACGATCATCTTGATCGGTCGTTCAGGATAGGCCGCCTCCGCCGGGATCGACGTGGCAACCAGCAGCGCCAGTCCACTCCCGCAACCGGCCAGCGCCTCACGACGCGTCAGCAGCATGGTTCTCGCCCTCCCGGCCCCGCAGGTTCATCTTCTGATCCATGCAAGCACCAGCTTACCCGCTACCATGGTCCGGCAAAGACCCCAACGCCGTAACCGCTCCGCAAAACAGTCCTACATCACGACGGGACGCCCCATCACTCCGCCATGCTCCCCTTGGCGCAAGCCCGGAAATCCATAATGACGATGCGCGTGCTGCGCGAGGCTGGGGCCGCGGCGTGGACCCACAGTAAACAGCGGTGGGCATTGGGTTCGGGGCTCGCGCTGTCGCGCCCCGGAGGGTTGGCGGGCGCTACAGCGCCGCGAGGACAGCGTTGGCGATATCGGCGGTGCCGTTCGATCCGCCGAACTCGATCGGTCTGATGCCGTCGGCATAGGCCTTGTCGACGGCGCGTTCGATACGCTCGCCGGCTTCGGCGGCGGCTTCGACGCCATGCCTGTCGGCAAGCCAGTCCAGCATCATCGCCGCAGACAGGATCATGGCGGTCGGGTTGGCCTTGCCCTGCCCCGTGATATCGGGCGCGGTGCCGTGGCATGGCTGAAACACGGCGTGACGATCGCCGATGTCCGCCGACGGCGCCATGCCCATGCCGCCGATCAGCCCGGCCGTCAGGTCGGAGAGAATGTCGCCGAACATGTTTTCCATCACCATGACATCGAAATCCCAGGGCCGCTTGACCAGGAGCGCGGAGCACGCGTCGACATAGAGCCGTTCGGCCTGGACGCCCGGATGCCGCGTCGCGGCCTCATCGAACATTTCGCGGAAGAATGCAAAGGCCTTGAACACATTGGCCTTGTCGACGCAGGTCAGCGCGCCGGGCCGGCCCCGCGCCTTGCGACGCTCGGCGAGCCGAAACGAGAACTCGAACAGCCGCTCCGACGTCTTGCGCGTGATCACCAGCGTTTCGCGCGCCTCGGTGTCGGTGATGACGCCCTTGCCCATCGACGCGAACAGCCCCTCGGTGGATTCACGGATTACGACCAGATCGATGCCGCGCGCATCTGCGCCGACGATCGGGCTGGGGACGCCGGGGATCAGCCGTGCCGGGCGCACCCCGGCATAGAGGTCGAATTGAAAACGCAATTCTACCTGCGGCATGATCTCGGTGTTGTCGGGATAACGCACCGACGGCAGCCCGCAGGCCCCGAGCAGGATGGCGTCCGCCTCCTCGCACAGCCGCACGGTGCTCTCCGGCATCGACCGGCCGGTCTCGCGATAATGGTTGGCGCCGGCCGGTGCGTCGGTAAAGCGAAACTGCATTCCCGACTTCGATTCCACCTTGCGCAGGATTTCCAGTGCGGGCGCCATGACTTCGGGGCCAATGCCGTCGCCCGCGAGCACGGCAATATGGAGCGCATTGGTAGCGGACATCGAAATTCCCTCGCGTACTCGTTGGGACTGGGAGTGCTTGTGCTACGGCGTTAGTACCGCACGACCAACCAGCCTGCCCTTCTGCAGATCGAGCAGCGCGTCATTGGCCTTGGCCAGCGGCATTGGTGTCACCGGGATCGGCGCGACTTTCTTGGCGCGCACCAGATCGAGCAGTTCCCGGGTCTCCCGCAGATTGCCGACATAGCTGCCCTGGATGGTGATGGCCTTGATCGGAATCAGCGGCAGCGCCCACGGCGCCCCGCCGCCGAACAGGCCGACAATGATGAGCTTGCCGCCCTTGGTCAGGCAGTCGAACCCAAGCTGGGTGCTGGCGGCGTTGCCGACCAGGTCGATTACGGCGCGGATCGGGCCGCCTGCCTTCGTGGACAACTGCTCCAGCGCATCCGCCGCCTTGCCGTCGACGGTGGCCAGCGCCCCAGCCTGCTCGGCCGCCTCGCGCTTGCGGGCATCGATATCGACGACAATGGCGCCCTTGCCGCCCATCGCCTTCAGCAGCGACAGCGCCATCAGGCCGAGACCGCCGGCGCCGAAGATCACGATCGGCGTATGGAGATGGGCCTCGATCTTTTTCAGCGCGCTGTAGGTCGTAACACCGGAACAGGCATAGGGCGCTGCGGTGACCGGATCGAGCCCGCGCAGGTCCAGGAGATAGCGCGGATGCGGCACCGTCATGTAATCGGCATAGCCGCCGTCGCAATAGACCCCGAGCGCGTTGGGCTTCAGGCACATGTTCTCGTCGCCGCCAAGACAGGTCTCGCACTTGCCGCAACCGAGCCAGGGATAGGCGAGCGCGATGTCGCCGACCTTGAGGCCGCCCTTGTCCGCGGCCGTCAGCTCGGGTCCGAACGCCACCACCTCGCCGACCGTTTCATGACCCATGGTGCGCGGCAGCGACACGCCACGATCGCGAAGCGAAAGCGGTTTGCGGCCATGGCCGAGATCATATCCGCCTTCCCAGATATGCAGATCGCTGTGGCAGACGCCGGCCGCCCTGACCTTGATCAGAACCTGCGTTCCCGACGGCTGCGGCGTCGGCTGGTCGACTTCCTTCAGCGGGGCATTGAAATCGGCAACCTGGAAACTCTTCATCGTTGCACTCCCGTCAAATTCGATCCGGCAAGGCCGCAAGCCGCGGAAACCGGGATCACGGCTGATCTCCGGCACCCAGTTCGCGCCGCGCGGCCGCCGGCGCGCTGGCGAAGGCCGCCATTTCCAATTCCGCCAGTCCGCTTTCGCGAAGATATGTCACCGTATGCTCACCCAGCGTCGCCGCACGCCTGCCGGCGCGGACCCCGGCTTCCGACATGCGGAACGGCAGGTTCATCACCTTGAATGAACCGTCATCGTCGGTCACTTCGGCGAGCGCGTCCCGATGCTCAAGCTGAGGATCGGCCAAGGCCTGCGCGACGGTACGATAGGCCGAACTGGGAACGCCGTTGCGGTTCAGCAAGTCGAGGCAGGTTTCGGTCGAGAGCAGCCGCGACCAGGTCTCGACACCCTCCATCAGATCCTTCCAGTGGCGACGGCGGTCGGCATATTTGACAAACCGCGGATCGACGATCCACTCCGGATGACCGGCCGCCATCGCCAGAACTCTGAAACGTCTTCTCACTGGCAATCGCAACCATCACATGGCCATCCGCGGTCTCCACCGGGCCGAACATCGGCCGGCTCGGCGCGGTTACCGCGAACTGCGCCCACTGCACTTCGTTCAAGGTCAGACTGAGCATGGACTCCAGCATCGAGACATCGATGTGCTGACCCCTGCGCGTCGCCTGCCGTTGATACAGCGCTGCCGAGATCGCGCCGAACGCATAAACGCCGGTGACCACGTCTGCATGATAGATACCACAGTAGTCCGGCCGCGACCGCCCCGGCTGGTAAGACAAGTGGGCCATGTCGTAGCCGGACGCCGCATGGATCACGGGCGCATAGGCAGGCAATTCGGCCGACGGACCGGTCTGGCCGTATCCCGAAATCGAGCAATAGATCAGCTCCGGCTTGAACGGCTGCAACGAGGCGTAGTCGAGCTTGAGCCGCCGCATGACACCCGGACGGAAATTCTCGACAAGAATATCCGAGGTCGCGACCAGGCCGCGAATGATCTCCGTCGCCTTCGGTCCCTTCAGGTCGAGCACCAGACTCTTCTTGCCGGCGTTGAGCTGACCGAACACGCTGCTGCAGCGGTCGCGAACGGGCGGGCGGCTCCGCATCGTCTCACCCTCGGACGGCTCGATCTTGATGACCTCCGCCCCCATGTCCGCCAGCATCCTCGTACAATGAGGGCCGGCGATCGTGGTCGAAAAATCCAGCACGCGGAGGCCATGGAAACACCCGGCACCCTGATGGTCTTCCGCTGTGGTCATGCCGTTTCCCCTCCGCCACCGAACCGGCGCCCGGTGACCCTAGATGGCGAGGCCGGTTCAGGAAAGCGTTTCTCGCGGACCGGGAAGCCAGCGTCGACGGCGCTCGATCGCTGCTGCAAAACAAAACGGGAACTGCGCATCGATGCCATCAGGAGTGTGCCCGTCCCGGACTTCCCTCACTCGGCGTCGCGCCGCGTTTCCGGCATCACCAGCCAGATCATGGCAAGGCCGAGCGCAGCGATGCCGGCAAGGCCGGTGAACGCGACGCTGCTGCCAAACTTGTCGCTGACATAGCCCGCCAGCACCGTGCTAAGCGATGCGCCGATACCGGTCGCGGTGCCGACAATCCCCTGCGCCAGGTTGAAATGGCCGCTGCCGAACGCCACGTCCGCGACGATCAACGGCACCATGACGCTGAATACGGCGGCGGTGATGCCGTCGAATATCTGTACCGCGACCAGCAGGTAGGGATCGCCGACCACGCCGAACAGAACGCCGCGGATCGCGAGCGCGGCAAACCCCATCAGCAGCAGCGGCCGACGTCCCCATTGCTGCGCCTTGCGGCCGACCGTCGGGGAAGCCCATGCCACGATGGCTTGTGGTACAACGATGCAGGCGGCAATCAGGACCGGCGCCCATTGCGCCGATCGGGTGGTCACGACACCGGCCATCAAGGGAAGCATCGCCGCATTGGCGAGCTGCAACAGCAGGATGCTGGCGGCGAAGATCAGCAACGCCCGCTGGCGTATCAGATTGAGAATGCTGGTGGCGCTGGCGTCGGCGACGTCCCGCTCGACCGCGCCATGCGCCCGTGCGATGTCGACCTCGCGCTCACGGATGCGCGCGAGCGAAAGCAATGCGGGGATTGCCAGCATGAAGGTGACGAGGAAGACCGAGCGGCTGGACAGCAGGTAGCCGGCGGTTCCCATCACCGCCGCCGCGATGCCGTTGCCGAGCGAGGCAAAGCGGGCGTTGCGTCCGAGCCGTTCGCCGATGGCGAGCGGGCCCACCAACCCGAGGCTGATCGCGGCAATGGCCGGGCCGAGCAAGCAGCTCGCCGCGGCATGCAGTGTCGCCGCCGCAACCACCACCGGAAAGATCGGCCAAACCGCATATCCCAACGCGCTGAGGCCAATGGTGGCGACCGCAAGTCCAGCCACCAATCGCTCGGAGCGGGCCGCGTCGACGAGCGCGCCACCCGGCATCTGCCCGATCAGGCCGACGATCCCCCCGATCGACAGCACCAAACCGATCTCGACCTGGGTCCACTTCTGTGTCGTCAGATAGACCGCGACGAACGGGCCGAACCCGGTCTGCACGTCGGCGAGAAAGAAGATGAACCAGTCGAGGCCGCGCAGGCTCTCGCGGGAGGGCGACGGTCGCGGTCGCCCAGCGTCCGGCCCCGATGGCGATGTGGCAGCACTCTCACCGCTGTCCGGTCGGCGGCCGGGGTCGTCGCCGATCCCGTCCATCGCGTGCCGGCATGCACGGGCGACCCGCACATCCCGCGTTCTGCCCAGGCTAATGGCCATCGAAATCCAGTGGCAACAGGTTGCCGCTCGCGCCGAGCACCACGATCGGCGTATCCTCCTTGTATTCGGGCGCCGCCTTAACCTGATCCTTGGTCAGCTCGAGTGTGATGGCGTCGCTCTTGTCAGCTACCCGTCCAAAACGAAGGGCATTCCAGTCGACGGCGATTTTGCGACTGCCGACGCCGAGGAAACCGCCAAAATCGATGATGGCTGCACGCGCCGCGCCCGTGGTGTCGACGATGACGTCGACGATGTGCCCCATATCTTCGTTCTTGGCACTGCGCACGTCACGGCCGAGCACGCCATGGGCCTCCTTGGCCGCGATGATGGTGACGGACGGCGGCGGCGTGGGCGGCGCCGGCGTCACCGGCGGGGTCGCGTTCGACGGCTGCGCGGCCGGGGGAGTAACGGCAGCCGGCGGCGTGGCGCCGGCATCAGCCGCCGAGGCGGCCGAGGGCGCCACAATGGCGAACACGGCACAGGCAATGGCGATCACGCCGATTGATGTTGCACGCATGGGAATTTACTCCGGTCAGGCGCCACTCAATGCGCCAGCACAATCGAAACCTGGATTCGGCCGCGGGTGCGCAGCACCTCCATTGATACGTCGTCAGCATGGCGGCGCACCCGCAGATCGACGCTCGAAGGGCCGAGCCGCAGGTCGCGCAGCACCACCTCATTGAGGAAGGCCGGCAAACGGGGGTTGCGCAGGCGGATCTCGCCGCGCGCCGCATCGAATTCGAGGCCAAGGGCCGCTTCCAGCAAGGTGAACGGCGTCGCGCTCGCCCAGGCCTGCGGCGCACAGGCGACCGGGTACAACGTCGGACCGCGCTGCTTCTCCCGCCTGAAGCCGCAGAACAGTTCCGGAAGCCGCCGCAGATCCATGTAGCTGGCGGCATCGAACAGGCCCTTGAACACCTGCTCGACCGAATGCTTCAGCCCGTAGCGGGCCAGCCCCAGCGCGATCAGCGCGTTGTCATGCGGCCAGATCGAGCCGTCATGATAGGACATCGGGTTGTAGCGCGCCTCGCCGCGCGCCACGGTGCGGATGCCCCATCCGGTGAAAAAATGCGGCCGCATCAGGTCGGCGGCAACCTTGCGGGCGCGGTCTTCGCGCACGATGCCGGTAAACAGCAATTGTCCGGCATTGGACGTGCGAACCTTGCACGGCTGCTTCGCGCCGTCGAGCGCCAGCGCATAGGTCCCGAGTTCCTCGCACCAGAACGCATCCTCGAAACGCTCGGCGAGCAGCTTCGCTTCGGCCTGCAGCTTGACCGCCCTTTCGGTCTTGCCCAGCCGCAGCGCACACCGCGCCGCAAGCCGCTTGGCGGCGAAAACGTAGCCCTGGACTTCCGCCAGCGCGATATTGCCTTCGGCGAGCCGGCCGTCGGCGTGAAAGATCGCGTCGAAGGAGTCCTTCCAGCCCTGGTTGGCGAGCCCCTGCTCGGATGCCCGCTGATATTCGACGAACCCATCGCGATCCGGATCGCCGGCGCCATCGATCCAGTGCAAGGCGGCCTCGATCGCCGGCCAAAGTTCGGCCAGCGTCTCCTCATCGCTGGTGCGCTCCACATAGAGACCAGCCAGCAAGACGAACAAAGGCGTGGCGTCGACGCTGCCGTAGTACAGCGCGAACGGCACTTCGCGCAGCACCGCCATCTCACCGCCGCGCATTTCGTGCAGGATCTTGCCGGGCTCGGCATCGGCCAGCGCGTCCGATTGGGTAGCCTGATAGAAGGCGAGCCGGCTGAGCACCCCCCGCGCCACCCTCGGATCGATCCACAGCAATTGCAGCGCGGTGATGATTCCGTCGCGGCCGAAAGTCGTCGAGTACCAGGGAATTCCGGCATAGGGATAACGCCCCTGCGGCGTATCCGTCATCAGCATGTTGAGGTCGGCCATCGACTGGCACACCACCTCGTTGAAGATATCGTTTGACGTTTCGATGCTGGTGGTGCCGGCGCTGGACTTCCGCATCTCGCGGCGATGCGCCAGCAAACCGCGAAAAAACCGCACCGGCTTGAATGCGAGCGGCTTGTTGCAGGAAGCCGCCACGAACAGCGAGGACGACTGTTGCGGCTCGAGGTCGAAATGATAGGTCGCGGCATGCACGGTAAGCCTGGTCGGCGTCGGATCGAAGTGCAGCGAAGTAGCGCGCGCCTTGCCGTCGAGACCTCTGTATTCCAGCCCGACGTCTGCGGGGCCCAGCAGCTTGTTGGCGCCGACTCCGCGCCGCGCGCGTTTTTCGCCGCGGACTTCGAACAGGTCGGCGAAGTCGTTGTCGAACAGCAGCGTCACGTCGAAACTTGCCGTGCTCTCGCTGTGGTTCTGAATGGCGATCCGTTGATAGGCGGTTCCGCGCCAGAGAAAATGCGTACGCACGATGTGCAGCATGTCCTTCTGCAGCACGATGCGGCCATCGCGATAGACGTCGGGATTGGTGAGGTCGATGGTCAGTCCGGAATTGTCGTCGCGCAGGTTCGAGCCGAGCAGCAGAGGCTGAACATCGTTCAACACCAGCTCCAGCCGGGCGAGATAGCGGGTGTCGGCGTTAAACAGGCCGTCGGGTCCGCCCGCCGAGGCGCCAATGTCGCCATGGCTGTCGAGCACGATGAAGGTATCGTCGTGCTTGAGCGATCGCCGCGGCCTCGCCGCCGGGCCCGTCATCGGGATGTAGAACGGCGATTCCGAAACCTGCTCGACGTCCCGGGCCGCCATGATGTGGGTTACGACTTCGGCTGGCATTGGACCTCGCGCGATTTCCCTGCCCGATGATGCTACGCACTGGGACTTGGACGCTACCGGAGTCGTGGATGTTACCGGAATTCAGGCCGCATGGGTGGCAAGCCGGCTCATTTCCTGGTTCACCAGTTCGCGATACGGGCCGTGACCCTCCATCAGCCGATCCGGCGGACCGTCCTCGATGATCTTGCCACCCTTGAGCATGACCACCCGATCGAAATTGCGCAACGTCGCCAGGCGGTGCGCAATGGCGATCACAGTGCGGCCACGCATCAGCCGGGCCAATGCCTCACGGATAGCCTCTTCGGACTCGCTGTCAAGCGCGGCGGTGGCCTCATCGAGCAGCAGAATCGGTGCGTCCTTGAGGAAGGCCCGGGCGATGGCGATACGCTGGCGCTGGCCCCCGGACAGCTTGACGCCGCGGTCGCCCACCATGGTGGCAAGCCCTTCCGGCAGCAATTCGACGAAATCGCAGCGGGCGGCAATGGCTGCACGCAGCACCTCGTCGTCGGTGGCGGTGGGCCGGCCGTAGCGTATGTTTTCCAGGATGGTGCGCTGAAACAGCGAAATATCCTGCGGCACCACCGAAATGGCCTCGCGCAAGCTTTGCTGCGTTACCCGCGAAATATCCTGGCCGTCGACGCTGATGTTGCCCTGTTGCACATCATAGAACCGCTGCAGCAGGACGAACAGGCTGGACTTGCCGCCACCGGACTGGCCGACCAGCCCAACCCGCTGCCCCGCCTGCAGACGTAGGCTAAACCGGTCGAACACCTTGGGGCCGCCCGGGTACTTGAACGCGACGTTGTTGAAGGCGATTGCCGCCCCCGCCTTCACCAGCGGTTCGGCCGCAGGATGATCCTGCAGCTCATGGGGCAGCAACAGCGTGGCGATCGCCTCGGTCAGGCGGGCGACGTGCTGGGTGACATCGACCAGTGCCACCGCGAGATCGCGCGTGGCGCTGAGAATGGAAATGCCGAGCGTGCAGACCAGCACGACATCCCCGGTGGTGGCGTCGCCACGCTGCCACAACACGATCGCCCAGGCCAACAGGGCGATGGTCAGCATCACGGTGACGCCGGCATGGATGATGCGAAGCTTTTCGAGATAGCGGAGGCTGCGCCCCCGCGCCGTCAGTTCCCGGTTGACGGTGGCGTCGAACCGGTCATGCTCGAAGCCAAGGCCGCAGAAGGCGCGTACCAGCGGCATGTTGTTGATGACGTCGACCATCTCGCCGTCGACCGCAGCCGCCTTGTTGGCATAGTCGTCGTGCAGCGGCCTGCCGGCCGCGGCCAGGCGGAACATCGCGGCCACCATGATGCCGGCGACCACGATCAGGCCCGCCGCCATCGGCAGGCTTACCGTTCCGATCAACGCGATCGCCGAAACCGTCGCCATGCAAGGAGGCAGCACGTTCCAGACAAACATGTTTTCGACGGTGAACACCGCGTTCGAAGTCGCGGTAATGCGGCTCGTCAGCATGCCCGGCAGACGATCGGAGAAGTAGCTCGGCGCATGTCCAGTGAGGTGACGGAAAATGTCGCGGCGCAGATCACCCGTCACTCCCACGAACGTGAAGCTCGCCGTCCAGCTTGCGATCCGCCACAGGAAATTGTCGGCGGCGATCAGCGACATGAGAAATATGAATGCCAGCCATACCCCGCCCGCACGCGCCGAACCCGCCGAAAGACTGTCGACCAGGTATTTCACGCCATATTGCGTGCCCACCGAACACGCCACCGCCGCAATTACGGCGGCCAGGATCACCACATGAGAGGCCATGCGCTGCCGGAGATAGCGCAGCACGAACGGAAATGGACGGTGAGCATATCCTGAAAGATTATCCATGTGGACTGAAAACCCGTTGGTGATGAAGGGAAATTCTACCTGGAGACACTTCGTTGGAATGACTTCCTGGAAAGTTCACTGGCTCTCCATCGCGGCGCCATCACCGCGCAACAATTTGCCGGCAATGACAGGGATAAATTCTTGATCGGATGTGATGGCATCAAGAAGACCGCGGTGTGGAGGAAGTAGGCGTCTTCGGGGGGAACTTCGCACCTGCCGAAACGTTCCCTGTCCGGCATGTCCGTGCCGATCGCAAAGTGGGGGCTTACGTCATCATGACTATTACAGGAGACCGATAGATGCGCATCGCGCAGGTTGCTCCGTTGACGGAGGCTGTCCCGCCCAAGCTGTACGGTGGAACCGAGCGGGTCGTACACTGGCTGACCGAGGAGCTGGTGGCGCTCGGCAACGATGTCACCCTGTTCGCAAGCGGCGATTCCCGGACGTCGGCGAAGCTCGATGCAACCTGGCCGCGGGCACTGCGGCTCGACGGGTCGGTTCGCGATCCCAACGCGCTTCACATGGTGATGCTGGAGCGCGTCCGGCAAAAATGCGACGATGAGGAATTCGACATCCTCCATTTCCATCTCGACTATTATCCGTTCTCACTATTTTATCGGCAGCCGACCCCCTTCCTCACCACCTTGCATGGCAGGCTCGATCTGCCGGAGCACCAGCCGGTGTTCAACACCTTCGCATCCGTTCCGGTGATTTCGATCTCTAACTCGCAGCGGCGCCCGGTGCCGCAGGCCAATTGGGTCCGCACCATCCATCACGGGCTGCCCGAGCAATTGCTGACGCCGCGGCCGGTCCAGCCGTCCTATCTGGCGGTGCTGGGGCGGATCGCACCGGAGAAAGGCGTCGACCGGGCGATCCGGATCGCAACCCGCTGCGGCATACCGCTCAAGATCGCGGCCAAGGTCGACCGCGCAGATCAGGAATATTACGACGAGGTCGTCCGTCCGCTGATGAACCATCCGCTGGTCGAATTCATCGGGGAGATCGGCGATCACGAGAAGTCGGATTTTCTCAGCGGCGCGCTCGGCCTGCTGGTTCCGATCGACTGGCCCGAGCCGTTCGGACTTGTCATGATCGAGGCGATGGCATGCGGAACGCCCGTCATCGCCTATAACCGCGGCTCGGTCCCCGAGATCATCGATCAGGGCCTGACCGGCTTCATTGTCGAAGACGAGATCAGCGCGGTCTCCGCCGTCAACAGCCTTTCCCAACTCGACCGCGCGGCGATCCGACGGCAGTTCGAGACCCGGTTCACGGCGCGGCGCATGGCGCTCGACTATCTCGCCGCCTATCGAAGCTTGACCGGGGTGGCCGAACCGCGCATCAAGCTGGTCAGCAGCGCCGAATAGGCCCGCCGGCGCGAACCGATGCTGTAGCGAGGCGAACGTCAGCTGACTGGCGTTCGCTTCGGCTCGACGATCTCGAACATGCGCGGGAATTCGTCCATCAGCGCCATCAGTTCGCCGAGCCGCAGCGCATCGCCGGAGAAGCGGATACTGCCCGCCGCGACCGCCTCCGGGAAGCTCGCCTGTTTCGCGATCACCTCGTCGAGGGTGCTGCGAGCGAGGGTGAAGCTCGCGTCCGCCGCCTCGGCCTGGGCGCCGGCGACATGGGTCAGCGCGCAGTTCTCCAGGTTAAGGACGAAGGTCTCGCCGGTATCGGAGAAATTCCAGTTTAGCACGATGCGCTTGCCTTCGGCCTTGGGACCGTTGAGCCTGACGGCGAGCACGTCCCACAATTGTTCGGTACGAAGCGCGCCCAGCGTCTCGCGCGGCATCGGCGCGCGGGGCGGTACCTTTGGCATGCCCTGCCGCAGTTCCTGCGCGCCGTACAGATAGGCATTGCGCCAGGTCGCGCTCTCTGCGCCATAGCCGAGTTGCTCCAGCGTATCGGCGAGCAGTGCGCGGGCGGCGCGGTTGTCGGGTTCGGCAAACACCAGATGACTCAGCGCCTGCGCCACGAAACGGAATTCGCCGGCAGCGAAATCCTTGGCCGCGCGTTCCAGGATCGCCGCCGCGCCGCCCATATACTCGACATATTTCCGGCCGGCATCGACCGGCGGCAGCGGGTCGAGATTGACCGGATTGGCGTCGTACCAGCCAAGATATTTCTGGTAGATCGCCTTCGCATTGTGCCGGATGTGGCCGTAATAGCCGCGCCCGTGCCAGGCGGCATCGAGGCTCGCCGGCAGGCGGATGGTCTCGGCGATCTCGCTCGCGGTGAGCCCGTGGTTCATCAGCCGGACCGTCTGGTCATGGGCGAACTTGTAGAGGTCGCGCTGCTCGCGGACCATGGTATCGATGCGCGCGCTGCCCCAGACTGGCCAATGGTGCTGGCCGCACATGGCATCGGCCTTGCCGCCCCAGATCTGCAGCGCCTCGCCGAGATATTTCGACCACGCCAGCGCGTCGCGCACGTCGGCCCCGCGGAACGGCAGCAGATTGTGGAAGTTGTGGGTGCAGTTCTCGGCGAGGTTGAGCAGCCGGTAGCGCGGGACGAAAAAATGCATCTCTGCCGGCGCCTCGCTGTTCGGCGCCATCTGGAATTCGAACTCGATGCCGTCGATGATACGGGTGTCGCCGGTCGCGACGATGAGGTCGGTGGGTCGCAGCAGCGCGACCGCACCAGCCGCCATGGATTTGCCCAAGCCGCAATCGAGCTGGCCGCGCGGGCCCTTGGCGAGGAACGGCCCGAACTGGTATTGCGCGCGCCGCAGCATCGCCGGGCCGGCGATGATGTTTTCCGACACCGCATGCTCCATGAACTGATCCGGCGCGATGATCGGAACGCGGCCGTCTGCCAGCATCTCGTCGTCGAGCACGCCCCGCGCGCCGCCCCAATGGTCGGTATGGGTATGGGTGAAGATGACGGCGGCGACCGGCTTATTGCCGCGATGCCGGAAATACAGCTCCATGGCCGCGCGGGCGCCTTCGATCGAGGTCAGCGTATCGACGACGATGACGCCGCGATCGCCCTCGATCAGCGTCATGTTGGCGATATCGAGGCCCCGCACCTGGTAAACGCCGGGGACGACTTCGAACAACCCGTGGTGCATGTTGAGGCGGGATTGCCGCCACAGGCTGGGATCGACGGTGGACGGCGCCTCGGTGTCCGACAGGAAGCCGTAGGGCTCCAGACTCCAGACCACCCTGCCCTGGGCGGACACCACCCGCGCGTGATCCAGCGTGCCGAGAAAGCCCCGCGCGGCGTCATCGAAATCGCGTGTGTCGGAAAACGGCAGCGCCTGCAGCGTCGCCGCATGCTTGGCCATCACGGAGGCGGACGCCCCCTTGGGTGTTTCACCATCCGCTGTTGGGGTCATGCCGCCGTGCTCCCTCGCAGTCGCCGGGTTGTCGTCCGAAGCCTTGCGTCCCGCCCGGCGTGCTGCGACATTCGGCACCTGCGCGATCGATCATGACGCATCGCGGGCGGGCGCCCACCGCCGCAGCTATACTGACGGCGCGCCAAATCCGCAATTGCGTTCCGCCCATCGATGCCGGAGGGGGAAAGCATGAGGGGAGTTCGAGCCTTCGCGGCCGCCGCCGCGCTGTTGCTGGCTGCCGCGCCGGCCATGGCGGCCGGAAACGATTTTCCGAGCAGGCCGCTGCATATCATCGTGCCCTACCCGCCCGGCGGCATTGTCGACATCGTCGCCCGCGCGGTAACCGAGCAGGTCGGCCGCGACTGGAAGCAGCCGGTGGTGGTCGAGGCCAGGCCGGGCGCCAACAGCAATATCGGCACCGCCGCGGCTGCAAGAAGCAATCCGGACGGCTATACCTGGCTGGTCACGGGCCCGGCGGTGCTGGTCAACCCCAGCCTCTACAGGAATGCCGGCTGGGACGCGATGAAAAGCTTCAGATGCGTCGGCGTCGCGGTCTGGAATCAGAGCGTTGCGGTGGTCAACCCCGCGATGCCGGCAAAGTCCATGGCCGAATTCGTGGCCTACGCGCGCGACCGACCGGGTCAGCTCAATTTCGGCAATCCCGGCACCGGCTCTTCCATCGACCTGACTGCGCAGAAACTGTTCCAGGTCGCCGGCATCAAGCTCACCAATGTCGGCTACAAGGGCCAGCCCCCCGCACTGGTCGACCTGATGACCAACCTGATGCATTTCGAGATCGTCTCGCTGGCGCTTGCGCTGCCGCACATCAAGAACGGCACGATCAAGCCGCTGGCGGTCTTCACCGAGCAGCGCGTCAAAGAGCTTCCCGACGTGCCGACCATCGCGGAAGCCGGCTATGCCGGAGCCGCCTATGTGCCCTGGTACGGCATTTACGTGCCGTCGGCGACGCCGGATGCGGTGGTGGAAAAGATTCATGCCGCGGTGGACGGTGCGTTGCAAAACCCCGATGTCCAGCGCTCGCTTTCCATCGCCGACATCCCGGGCAAGCCGATGTCGCTGAACGAGCTCACCGCCCTCATGAAGGCGGATCACGAACGGCTAACGGCGGTGGTCGAAGCCTCCGGGATCACGCCGCAATGACTGATAGGCCCTCGCCTGCCGGCACGCGGGAGGTTCTCACGGCTTGGCCTTGCCGGCATCCATCTTGATCGAGGTATCGAGCAGTCTGGTGGTGAAGGCGGTTTCCACGTCGAACGGCTTTTCCATGCCGAGATAGGTCTGCACCAGCTCGTAGTCCTTCTTCATGCGAGCATCGTCGATCCAGCCCAGCGCCTTGGTGGTGGTGAACGGGTCCGTCATCAGGAACTTGATGCGCTCCCATTGCCGCTGCTGGTTCTCCTTGTCGAGGCCGGAGACCTGATCGAGCAGCGCCTTCAGGCACGGGGCGACGTCGGCGACGCAGGCGGCGAACGCCTTCTGGCTGATCCGGACGAAATCCGCGGCCAGCTTGGGATTCTTCTGCAGATAGGCGCCGTTGACGATCAGCGAGTTGCCGTAGGGATTGAGCCCGATATCCTTCCAGTTGAGAAAGCCGAGATCGCTGCCGAACTCGATCTCCTTCCGATCGTGCTCATTGTAGAAGTCGCTGATGATATCGACGGCGTGGCTCTTCAGCGCCGCGATCTTGGCCGTCGGTCCGACGTTGACGAACGTGACCGAGTCCGGCGCGATGCCGGCCGCCTTGGCGAAGGCCGGCCACATCACCCGCGAGGCGTCGCCGGGCGGATTGCCGATCTTGTGGCCGGGAAAGTCCTTGGCGCCATTCACGCCATAGCTCTTCAGCCAATAGAAGGTCTGCCCCGTGTTGGCATAGATGCTCATCAGGGCCACGACATCGGCACCCTTGCTGCGCGCCACCAGCATGGTCGCGAGATCCGCAATCCCGAACGGCGAGCCGCCGGAGCCGACCTTGGCCGCCGATATCCCGGATCCCCTGCCGACCTCTATGGTGAGGTCGATGCCGGCCTGCTCGTACCAGCCCTGCGCCTTGGCATAATAGAAAGGCGAATGATCCGCGGTCGGCGCCCAGTTCAGCACCAGGTTGACGGACTCGGCGGCAACGGCCGGCGGCGCAAACGCGGACCCGACGAGCGCGGACATAGCAAGCGCCCGCCACGCAATTTTCAAGCCTCTCACGGCAGCAGTCTCCATGGTTGCGGCCGACGGTCTTGCCGTTGCACGTCCTTGCCGCTACCAATGCAACAAGGGACCGGCCGAATTGTCAACTGTCTGGTTGGAAATGCCTGGGCGACGATCCGATGGTATGAGACGGCGGCGCGATCCGGCCGCCAGCCGCGCCAAGCTGCTTGCAGCGGCCAGGCGCGAATTCGCCCGCAGCGGCCTTGCCGGCGCCAGGGTCGACGAAATCGCCGCGCGCGCCGGCGTCAACAAGCAGCTGGTGTATCACTATTTCGGCGACAAGGACGCGCTGTATCTTGCGGTGCTGGAATGGGTGTACGAGGAGATCCGCAGCCAGGAGCGCAAGCTTAACCTCGAGGGACTGCCGCCCGAACGGGCGATCCGCAAGCTGATCGAGAGCTCGTTCGACCACCTCGCGCGGCATCCGGATTTCATTTTGCTGCTCAATGACGAAAACCGTCACGGCGCGCGTCACGTGCGCGGGTCGATGAGGCTGGAGGACATGCATTCCCCGCTGGTCAGCCTGGTCTCGAAGATCCTGCGCCAGGGCGTCCGCTCGGGCTGCTTCCGCAAGGGAGTGAACCCGCTTCATCTCTATATCTCGATCGCCGGCCTGAGCTATTTCTTCTTCTCCAACACGCCGACCCTGTCGGCGATCTTCGGCACCGATCTGCGGAGCCCCGCCGCGCGCCGCGCCCGCCGCAGGCACGTGGTCGATCTGGTGATGCAGGCGCTGCGGCCGTGAAGGCTTTATCAACCGGATGGTTGAATGGCATACGCGGCCACGATAGGATTGGCCGGATCGGCTACAGCGCAGGCCATGGCAAGCGACGGGAGATGAAAGTTGCCCGGTGACGAGACACGTTCGGCACGATCGCTTGCGATCATCCTGATCGTGCATCTCGCAGTGATCGTGCTCTGGCAGGTCCTGGTCGATGCGTTTCACGTGCCCAAGTTCGTCCTGCCCTCCCCGCTCGCCGCGCTGGCGACGCTCGGCTCGGCGAAATATGCCTGGCTATCCAACCTCGCGGTCACCGCGGCGGAAATCCTCGGCGGCTTTGCGTTGGGCGCCGCGGTCGGGGTTGCGCTCGCGGTCGCCTTCTGCTGGTCGCCGTTGTCGGCCCTGCTGCTGCTGCCGCTGTTCGTCACCCTGAACATGATACCGAAGGTGGCGCTCGGGCCGCTGGTCATCGTCTGGTTCAGCTACGGCATCTTCCCGAACATCCTGATCGCCTTCAGCATCTGTTTCTTCCCGATCCTGCTCACGACCGCACGCGGCCTCAGCGAGGTCGAGCCAGATCTTCTCGACCTGGTGAAGTCGTTGCGCGGCTCGCGCTGGACGCTGTTCCGCAAGATCCAGCTTCCGGGCGCGCTGCCTTACGTGTTTTCCGGCATGAAGGTCGGCGCCATTCTCGCCGTGGCCGGCGCCATCGTCGGCGAATTCATCGCTTCGGATCGCGGGCTCGGCTATCTGATGATCCAGGTGCAATCCTCGCTGGACACGCCGGCGATGGTCATGGCCGTGATACTATTGACCATCCTCGGCGTCGCTTTGTACGGCCTGGTGCTCGGCCTCGAACGACTGTTCGTGGTCCGGGACGTGCGGCTGCAATGAAGGTCGAAGGGCAACCCATGCTGCTGACGCGCGACACCCTGCCGGAAACCATTGTCGATGTGGCGGCACTCGAGGAGCTGCTGTGCCGGCCGAGCCAGGCGTTGATCGACGATCTCGGCGCCGTCGACGGCGACATCATGATCCTCGGCGTCGCCGGCAAGATGGGTCCGACGCTCGCCGGCCTGGCCAGGGCAGCCCTGCCCGGCCGCCGCATCATCGGGGTCGCGCGTTTCAGCGACCCCGGCGTGGAGAATTGGCTGAAGGCCCGCAACATCGAGAGCATCCACTGCGACCTGCTCGACGAGGCCGCAATCCGGACGCTGCCGCAAGCGCGCAACATCCTGTTCATGGCCGGCCGCAAGTTCGGCGCCGAGGGTGATCTCTCCCTCACCTGGGCGATGAACGCCCATGTCCCGGCGCTGGTGGCGCAGGCCTTTCCCGGCTCGCGGATCGTGGCGTTCTCGACCGGCTGCGTCTATCCGTTCGTGCCGGTCACCGGCGGCGGCGCCGACGAGGGCATGCCGCCCGATCCGCCCGGCGAGTACGCGCAATCCTGCGTCGGCCGTGAGCGCATGTTCGAGTATTTCTCGCGCAAGAATGCCACGCCGGGCCGGCTGGTCCGGCTCAATTACGCAATCGACATGCGGTATGGCGTGCTGCATGACATTGCCAGCAAGATCGCGCTCGGTCAGCCGATCGATGTCAGCCTCGGCCATGTCAACTTCATCTGGCAGGGCGACGCCTCGGCGCAGGCACTGCGTTGCCTTTTGCATTGCGATACGCCGACCTCGCCGATCAACATCAGCGGCCCCCGGATCCTGGCGGTGCGCGATCTCGCGGCCCGGCTCGGCGACCGGCTCGGCCGCGACCCGATCCTGGTCGGCCGTGAAGAACCGACGGCGTGGATCAGCGATACCTCACGGGCGGTCGAATTGTTCGGGCTCCCGATCGTCGATACCGACCGGCTGATCGATTGGACCGCCGACTGGGTCGCGCGCGCGATGCCGAGCCTCGGCAAACCCACCAAATACGAGGTGCGCGATGGCCGCTACTGACGAGTTCGCCATCGCCGAGTTGGGCGTCGACGATGCGAAAGGCAGTCTCGCGCTGTCGCGCGAGGCGCATTGGAACCAGAACGAGGCGGATTGGCGGTTCTTTCTCAGCGCGGGAACGGTGTTCGGACTGCGCGACCCGGATCGTCGCCTGATCGCCACCGCCGCGCTGCTGCCATATCGGTCCGGCCACGCCTGGATCAGCATGGTGCTGGTGACCGCGGCATGGCGCCGCCGAGGTTTCGCCAGCCGGTTGGTCGATGCCTGCCTTGCGGCGGCAGCGCGGGATCACCTGACCGCCTGGCTCGACGCCACGCCGGCCGGTGCCGCGGTCTATGGCTCGCTCGGCTTTGTGCCGACGGTGCAATTGCGACGGCTGCGGCTGGAGAAGCCAAATCGAACGGCAGCGACGGCGCCAGCGTTGCAGGCCTGCAATGCCGATGAGGTCGCCGCCCGCGATCGGCAATCTCTTGGCTTTGATCGCGGCGCACTGCTGGCCGAGTTTTGCCGTCGTCCGAATTCGTCGGCATGGTCGCGCGACCGCGCCATCTGCCTGATTCGGGACGGTCGGGTCTGTCGCCATATCGGGCCCCTGTTCGCGGACCAGACGGACCAGGCACTCGCGCTGGTCGATGACGTCGTTGGCCGTGAAACCGGCGCGGTGTTGATCGACGTCCCCAGCGCTCAACAGGTGTTCATCGATGGTTTGACCGCGCGCGGCTGGCACCACGAGCGGCCATTTCAGCGCATGCGCTTCGGCAATGCCGCGACCAACGCCGCGGAACTTCCGTTAGCCGTCGCCGGACCCGAATACGGTTAGGACACACCAACATGCATCATGGCCAGATGAACTCCGAGGTGCGGCGGCTGATCGCCGACGGTACGGTCATCCCCGCCCATCCGCTGGCGCTCGACGCCGACCGCGACCTCGATACCGCGCATCAGCGCGCGCTGACGCGCTATTATATCGACGCCGGCGCCGGCGGCCTTGCGGTCGGGGTGCACACAACCCAATTCGCCATCCGTGAAGCCGGCCTGTACCGGCCGGTGCTGGAGCTCGCGGCCGAGACCGCGGCAGCCTGGACAAGGCGGCCGCTGGCACTGATCGCAGGCCTGGTGGGAACAACCCGGCAGGCCGTGACCGAGGCGACCATCGCCCGTGACATCGGCTATCATGCCGGGCTGCTCAGCCTGGCCGCGATGAAGGGCGCCGGCGAAGACGACATCATCGCGCATTGTGCAGCAGTGGCCCGCGAAATCCCGCTGGTCGGGTTTTATCTGCAGCCAGCAGTCGGCGGCGTGATTCTGAGCGCGGCGTTCTGGCAACGCTTCGCCGCACTCGACAATGTCATCGCCATCAAGATCGCCCCGTTCAATCGCTACCGTACGCTCGATGTCTTGCGCGGGGTCAGCGCCGCCGGCGCGCTCGATCGCGTCGCGCTCTATACCGGCAATGACGATCACATCCTGCTCGACCTCCTGCTGCCGTTCGATCTGCGCGACCGCGGCATCACCACACGCGCCTACTTCCGCGGCGGCCTGCTCGGCCATTGGTCGGTGTGGACCGCGACCGCGATCCGGCAATTCAAGAGATGCCGCGCCGTGCGCGGCCACGACACCCTGCCGGCCGATCTGCTCGCGCTCGACGCTCGCGTGACCGACTGCAACAGCGCCTTCTTCGACGTCGCCAACAATTTCCACGGCTGCATCGCCGGCTGCCATGAAATCCTGCGGCGGCAGGGGCTGATGACGGGAACCTGGTGTCTCGATCCCGCCGAAGGCCTCAGCCCCGGTCAATTGGCCGAGATCGACCGGGTCTGCCGCGAGCACGCCGACCTCAGCGACGACGCCTTCGTGGCTTCCCAACTGCAGAAATGGCTGGCATGAGCGAGCCGAGCAGCCCTTTCATCCATCTGCGCAACGTCCGCAAGGTCTACCGCACGGGAAACGAGGAGTTCCTCGCCGTATCCGACGTCACCATGGATGTGCATGAGGGTGAGCTGGTGTCGCTGGTCGGCCCTTCCGGCTGCGGCAAGACCACCATTCTCAAGGTCCTGGCCGGCCTTCATGAAGCAAGCGGCGGCACTGTCCAGATCGGCAACGCAAAGACGCCGTTCGATCCGGGGCGGGACATCGGCATGGTGTTCCAGCAGGCGCTCCTGTTGAAATGGCGGACCGTTCTCGACAACGTGCTGTTGCCGGCGGAGATTGTCGGCCTGCCAATGAAGGCAGCGAAGGCCCGCGCCCGCGATCTGCTTCGACTGGTCGGACTTGCCGGATATGAGGATAAATATCCGCAGCAATTGTCGGGCGGGATGCAGCAGCGCACGGCGATCGCGCGTGCCTTCGTGCACGATCCCAAGCTGATCCTGATGGACGAGCCGTTCGGGGCGCTCGATGCCTTGACCCGCGAGCAGATGAACCTGGAAATGCTGCGGATCTGGCGTGAAAGCGGCAAGACCATCATCTTTGTCACCCACAGCATTCAGGAGGCGGTGTTCCTCGCCTCGCACTGTGCCGTGCTGACCGCCGGCCCGGCGCGCATGGCCGAATACTTCCCGATCACGCTGCCGTTTCCGCGCGCGCTGCCGATCAAGACCACGGACGAGTTCGGTGCCTACGCCAGGCGGATCTACGCCAGCCTCGGACTGAGCGCCAGCGAATAGGCCGAAGACACGCCGGGCTCAGTGCATCCCCAGCACGTGGGGAAGCCAGAGCGTCAGGCCCGGCCAATAGGTGACGATGACCAGAAACACCAGCATCGTGCACAGCCACGGCAGCACGGCCACGGCGAGATCCGTGATCCGCATGCCGGCGATCATCGACGCGACATAGAGATTGAGGCCAACCGGCGGATGACACAGGCCGACCTCCATGTTGACGTCGATCACGATGCCGAAATGCACCAGATCGATGCCGAGCCGTTTTGCGGCCGGCGCCAGGATCGGCGCCATGATCAGGATGATCGATGTCGGCTCCATGAAATTGCCAGCCAGCAACAGCAGCACGTTGACAAGCAGCAGGAAGCCGACCCAGCCGAGGTTCTGCGCGGTGATCCAGTCGGCGAGCGCCGACGGGATGTTCTCATTGCTGAGCACGAACGAAAACAGCACGGCATTGGTGACGATATAGAGCAGCATCGCGCTGGTATTGGCGGCCCGCAGCAGGACGCGCGGCACGTCCTTGAAGGCGAGCGCCTTGTAGACGAACACCGAAATGAAGAATGAGTAGACGGCGGCCATGGCGGCGGCCTCGGTGGCGGTAAACAGGCCGCTGTAGATGCCGCCGATGATGATGACGACCAGCAGAAGGCCCCAGAGACTCTCCTGGAATGTCCGCCAGGTCTCCCACCAGGTTGCTTTGGGCATCCGCGGATAGTTCCGCCTCCTGGCGATGAACCAGGTCACCACGCACAGCATGGAGGTCAGCAGCATGCCGGGCAACAGACCCGCCACGAACAGCGCGCCGATCGAGGTATTGGTCGAGATCGCGTAGATGATCTTCGGAATCGACGGCAGCATCAGGATCCCGAGCGAGCCGGCCACCGTGATGATGCCGGCGCCGAACCGCATCGGGTAGCCGTTTCTGACCATTTCCGGCAGCACGATCGCGCCGACGGCGGCGACAGTGGCGACGCTCGACCCGCAAACCAGCGCGAACATGGAACATGCCGCAATCCCGGCCACGCCCAGTCCGCCATGCCAATGCCCGATCAGCGAGGTCGCGAAGTTGATCATTCGCCGCGCCACGCCGCCATGGGTCAGGAAATTGCCGGCCAGGATGAAGAACGGGATCGCCATGATCTCGAAGCTCTCGATGCCGGTGAACAGCTTCATCGACACCGCCTCGATGGGAACGGTCGTCAGCGTGAACAGGAACGTCATCACCGTCAGGCCGAGCGCGATCGAAACCGGAATGCCGGTCAGCATCAGCGCGATCAGCAGCGCGAAGATCGTGATCGCCCGCACGGCCTGCGGCAGCACGATGATGCCGGCCTTCTCGCCGAGGCAGACCATCAGGATCAGGATCGGCGCCATGATCAGGATCAGGCCCAGCGGGCTCGTCCGCGAACCCGGTACCTCCCCATCACCCGATGCCGGATGCAAGTCCGGGGCGGTCACCTCCACGCCCTCGACCTGCGCCTCGTTGTGGTGCGGCAGGTCGCCGGTCCAGTAATAGTGCCAGGAGACCTGGAGAAAACGGAAGCACATCAGGCCGGAGCCGACGGGAATCGCGAGATAGACGATCCACATCGGTGCTTCGAGATCGTTCGACTGCTGTCCGGTCTTGAACATCTCGGTGACGAACGAGCCGCCAAACGCGGCGATCATGCCGGTGAAGAATGCGCCACAGAGCAGGCTGAACAGGATCACCTGCTTGCGCGAATGCGGCGGCACCCGGTTGACCAGCAGGTCGACGCCGACATGAATGCCGGTGCGCACGCCATAGGCAGCGCCGAACTTGGCCATCCAGATGAACATGTAGATGCAGAGTTCCTGCGCCCAGGACAGGTCGCGGGCGGAAAGCCAAAGATAGATGTCCTTGAAAACCGCCGGCAGCAGCGGAATCCCGCGCGCGGCCGTCCATTTCGACACGTCGATCGAAAGCCCGGTGCCGTAGCGGTGCACCACCGCCACGAAGATCAGCGCGGTGGCCGCCGCGATCAGGCTTGCGATCAGCCACTCTTCGAGATGGTCGAGCGTTCGCCCCAACACCTTAAGCACGCAGACCCCCCATCGCATACCGAAATGGCCGGGAGTGCTTTACCCCCGGCCGTCTGCTTGCCGTTCCGTCAAAGCCGGGCCGTCAGTTCATCTTGATGCTGAGTTCCTTGGCCAGCAGATCAAGAACCTCCTGCCCGACGCGACCCTTGGCCCACGTGTAGGTTGGCCGCATGGCCGTCTGCCAGGCCGTGCGCTGGTCGTCCGTCAGGTAGTGCAGCGACGTCTTGCCCGATTTCTTGATCTCGGCCAGCGCATCTTCGTTTTCCTTGACCGCGATCGAGTTGGTGTAATCGGTCGCGTCGTCCATCGCCTTGTCGAGTTGCTTGCGGATATCGCCCGGAAGACCGTTCCAGAACTTGGAGTTCACGATCACCGCATATTGCAGGTGGGCGTGGTTGGACACGGTGATGTCCTTTTGCACCTCATAGAATTTCTGGGTCAGATAGTTCGACGGCGTATTTTCGCAGCCATCGACCACGCCGGTCTGCAGTGCCTGATAGACTTCTGAAAACGCCATGATCTGGGGGATCGACCCGAGGTCACGGAAATAGCGGTCGGCAATCTTGGAACCGGAGATGCGAACCTTGAGTCCCTGGAAGTCGGCTGGCATCAACAGCTGACGGTTGGCAGAGGCCATGTGGAAGCCGTTGTCCCAATAGGCAAGGCCGGTAATGCCCTTGGACTCCAGCTTCTGAAACAGCCATTTGCCGATCGGCCCCTTCATGGCCGCGGCGTAGGTCGCTTCATCCTTGAACAGCCAGGGCAGATCGAGCGCCTCGAACTCCTTGACGCCGAGCGGCGCGAATTTCGCAGTCGAGGGTGCAAGCATCTGCACCGAACCGAGCTGCAGGGCCTCGATCTCCTCCTTGTCCTTGTAGAGCGAGGAATTGGGATAGACCTCGACCTTGACCTTGCCGTCGGTGTATTTCTCGGCCAGTTCCTTGAACTTCAGCGCGCCCTTGCCCTTTGGCGTGTCATTGGCGACGACATGGCTGAATTTGATGACGATCGGCGCCTGTGCCACGGCGGGACCGGTAGCCAGGATGACGGCCGCGGTCGCCGCTGCCGCAAGAAAGAGCCTGATCATGCGCTTTTCCTCCCAAAATCCGCGGAATTCTTATTCTTGGGCTTTTTCGACTTTTCACCAATGGCAGCAAATCGTTGCCGGAACAACTAGACCTAAGCCGAAGCCGCTTTGCCCCACCATCGGACGGATTGCCGCGTTCCGCCTGCCGCTGGCGCCGCGTCCGGGCCGGCGCAAGGTTGTTGCCTCGTTGAAGCGAAGCTAGTTCAAACGGTTGGATCAATCTCCACCACTCGAACATGAGGGGGTTTCGAACATGGACCTCGATCTCAAATCCAGGACAGCCCTTGTCAGCGGCGCCAGCATCGGCATCGGACGCGCCATTGCCAGAGGCCTCGCGCGCGAGGGCGTCCGTGTCGTCGCCGTGGCGAGACGCAAGGACCTGCTGGAACAGCTGGCGGAGGAATCCCGTGCCGGCGACGGCGGCGAAATCATCCCTGTGGTCCAAGACATCATGGCGGCGGATGCGGCGACCAGGCTTGCCGCCGCGGCGCTCGACCAGCTCGGCCACGTCGACATCTTGGTTAACAATGCCGGTGGCAGCCGGCCGTTGCCGGTCGACGCGCCCGACCGCGACTGGGACGAAGCGATCGCGCTGAATTTCACCCGCTACCGGCAACTCACTCACGCCCTGCTGCCGCAGATGATGAAGCGCGAATGGGGCCGCATCATCAACATCACCGGCAAGTCCGAACCGGAGGGACTCAACGCGGCTTTCTCCGCGAAAGCCGCGGTTCATGCCTGGGCGAAGGGATTGTCGCGCGAGATCGGCCGGCACGGCATCACGGTCAATTGCATCCCGCCCGGCCGCATCATGAGCGAGCAGATCCGCCGCAACTATCCGGAAGATTATCGCAAGCGCTTTGCCGAGGAGGAAATTCCAGTCGGCTATTGGGGCGAGCCGGAGGACCTCGCCGCGCTAGCCATCTTCCTGGCCTCGCCGCTGGCGCGCTATATCACCGGCGCCGTCATCCCCGTCGACGGCGGGCTTCGCCGCTATCAATTCTGAGGCAGGCTGGTCCGCGTCGACATCGTCCGAACGTCAGCGCGGCACCATGGCGGTCGCTTCGATCTCGACCCGGGCGGCCTTTTCCACCAAGCGCACCACCTGAACCAGCGCCATCGCCGGGTAATGCGTCCCGAAGATGTCGCGATAGATCTGCCCAAGGACCTTCAGGTTCGCCAGATATTCGTCCATGTCGACGACGTACCAGGTCAGACGAACCAGGTGTTCGGGCGCTGCGCCGCCTTCCGCCAGGATGGCCGCGATGTTGCTGAGGGTCTGGCGGACCTGCGCGACGAAGTCGGCCGGCAGCTCGCCCCGGCTGTCCCAGCCGATCACGCCGCCGGTCACCACAAGACGCCCGTCGGCAGCGACGCCGTTGGCATATCCCTTCGGCGCCGGCCAGCCGTCCGGCTGCAGGATCCGCACGCCGGCGGAAGCTTCGCCATTCGCCGCCGGCAGCACCGCGCGTGCAGGCGCATCGCTCGTGGTCACTGCGGGATCTCCCTGGTCGGTTGATTTCATTCCGCCGCCAGATGCGGCGAGGACGCGCCGTCCTGCGCCATCTGCCGCAAGGCGAAGCGCTTCAGCTTGCCGGTCTCCGTCTTGGGCAGCTGCGCCACGAACTCGATCGCGCGCGGATATTTGTACGGCGCGATCTCGCCCTTGACATGGTCCTGCAGCGCCGTCACCAGCGCGGCATCGCCGACGGTCCCGGACGCCAGCACGACATAGGCCTTGACGATCATCCCACGCGCCTCGTCGGGGGAGGCAACGACGCCGCATTCGACCACCGCCGGGTGGGTCAGCAGGGCGGCCTCGACCTCGGGGCCGGCGATATTGTAACCGGACGAAACGATCATGTCGTCCGATCGGGCGACAAAGGACAGCCGGCCCTGCCCGTCGCCAACAAAGGTATCGCCGGTCAGATTCCACCCGTCGCGCACATAGTTGGACTGCCGCGCATCTGCGAGATAGCGGCATCCGGTGGGCCCGCGAACCGCCAGCCGGCCAGCCGTGCCCGGCGGCAATTCGTTCATGTCCTGGTCGACAATCCTCGCCTCGTAGCCGGAAACCGGACGGCCGGTGGTACCCGCGGCGGCATCGCCCAGCCGGTTGGTGATGAAGATGTGCAAAAGTTCGGTGCTGCCGATGCCGTCCAGAATGGTCTTGCCGGTCTTGCGGGTCCAGCTTTCGAAAACCGGAGCCGGCAGGGTCTCGCCGGCGGATACCGCCAGGCGCAGCGACGACAGGTCGGCACCCTGGTCCATCGCCGCCATCATCGCGCGGTACGCCGTCGGCGAGGTGAAGCAGATCGTGGCCTTGTAGGTCTCGATGATCCTGACCATCTCGGCGGGCGCGGCGTTTTCCAACAGTGTCGCGGTCGCGCCGAACCGCAAGGGAAAGATCGCAAGGCCGCCGAGCCCGAATGTGAAGGCGAGCGGCGGCGAGCCGACGAAGACGTCATCCGGCGTGACCTTGAGGACCTCCCGCGCATAGCCGTCGGCGACGATCAGCAGATCGCGATGGAAGTGCATGGTCGCCTTCGGCTCGCCGGTCGTGCCGGAGGTGAAGCCCAGCAACGCCACGTCGTCGCGGCCGGTCTTCACCGCGTCAAAGCGAACCGGCTTGTTGAGCGCCACCCGGTCGAGTTCGGCGTCATGATTCGACGTGCCGTCGAAATTCACCACCTGCTTGAGATAGCGGCTGGTCTTCGCGCACGCGACCAATTCGTCGGCGATGCGGCTGTCGGTCAAAGCCAGCCCGATCTCCGCCTTGTCGACGATCTTGGTCAGTTCACCGGCACGCAGCATCGGCATGGTATTGATGACGACGGCCCCGGCCTTGGTCGCCGCAAGCCAGGCGGCGACCAGCGCGGGATTGTTGCCGGAGCGGATCAGGACGCGATGGCCGGGCTTGACGCCGTAATTCTCCACCAGGGCATGCGCGAGCCGGTTCGACCAGTCCGCCAGCTCCTTGTAGGTGCGTTGACGACCATTGCCGATCAGCGCGGTGCGGTCGCCAAGCCCCTGCTCGACGATCCGGTCCGTCAGTTCGACTGCCGCATTGAGATATTCCGGATATTGAAACTCCGGCCGGTCGAGCAGCAAGCGCGGCCATTGTTCGAACGGCGGCAGGTTGCGCCGCGCAAAATCATCCACATGGCCCGATGGGCCAAGGCCTGGAATGGCTCCCGACATTTCCCGCGTCCTTCGTTTGACAAAGGCTCGAACACCGCGTTCCGGCCGCGGCGGCAAACATTTTATACTTAAAGTAATACGGCGCAATAGCACAGATGCGGATCGCGCGGTCCTATTTGCCGGCTAGTATCCGGCCAGCTCCTTCAGGCGCATCACCATGGGCGAGCCGGGGTCGGCAAGCGGTGCGATCACGGTGAAATGGTTGGCCTCGGCAACGGCGCCGAAACGGGTCGCCACGCCGGCCGAGCCCCACCGCTCGACGATGGCTCGGCTCTGCCGGAAATATTCCGCGCTCTCTTCGGCACCGACCATCGCATCGAAACTGCCCCGCGACGGCGGCTGCCAGAACAGCGGGCTGGCCGCGGCGGCCGTCGCCTCGTCGAGATGCAGCGCGGTGTTGATGGAAGTGTGGACGAGCGGCCCGAGTTCGAACAGGCCGGAAATCGCGTAGGCCGCGATGATGTCGGGCGGCGGCGCCGCATCGAGGAGCGTCCAGTCGGTGGCGATCAGGCATGCCGCCAGATGTCCGCCGGCAGAATGGCCGCTGACAACCAAAGGCCGCCGTAGCCGCGCCAGCTCGCACGCTGCCTTCCGCATCTGGTCGATGATCTGCTCGACGCGAACGGCCGGACAGAGGTCATAGCTCGGGATGGCGACGCTGATACCATGGGCATTCAACCCCGCGGCCAGATGGCTGAAGAAAGACCCGTCCAACGCCTGCCAGTAGCCGCCGTGAATGAACATCACGATCGGACCGTGGCTCTCACCGGCAAACAAATCGATCCGATGGCGTGCGCCCGGACCGTAGGCAATCGAGCGCGGCGGATGGCGCTCGCGATACTTGGCTGCGTCGCTGGCCCAGCCGGCGATCAGTACCGGGCTTTCCGGTACCCGCGCCCGGTTGTTGTATTCGATCTCATGGTCAACGCCCCCGCCCAAAGCCTACACGGACCTTGCCTGGGCGGATCTCTGCGCCGAGGCCTTGGTCTTTGCCAGCAGGCGCATCAACTCCCGGACATCCTTCTCGGCGAGATCGGAAAAAATGTCGGCGATCCAGGTCTCGTGCTCCGTAGCCATCTTGCGGAACTCGGCGCGGCCGGCCTTGGTCAGCCGGATCACCTGCACCCGCCGGTCTGAATCCGAGGTGCGGCGATCGAGATGGCCGGACTCGACCAGGCGTTCGACCAGGCCGGTGACATTGCCATTGGAGACCATCATCCGCTTCGAGACGTCGGACAGGGTCATTCCCTCGGGCGCCTTGTCGAGCTGCGCCATCAGGTCGAAGCGCGGCAGGGTGACGTCGAACCGCTCGCGCAGCCGGCCGCGCACTTCGCCCTCGATCAGGGTCGTGCAGGTCAGAAGGCGCAGCCACAGTCTGAGCTCGTCGCCATGCTCGTGCGGAAGCTCGACCGCCTTGGTTTCCGAATCGAGGATCATGCTGCAACCGTGTCGGTCGGGGTTCGCCGAATGATGTCAACTTCGAATAGTTCAGCGCGGGCCGCAAGTCAAAATCCCGCACACCCCGGCTTTTACGGGTATTTTCGGATTTCTTTAGGTTTCAAGCAAATGGCGCGTGGCTTGCATGTTGCTCCGTCTATCGCGTGGCGTCTCCCCGAGTTGGCTTGCGGCAGACGCCGACATCGGCATAAGCTTGTCCTCGCCGCTTGGAATGACGTGACGGCCGCGAGTACCGATCTGGTGGGGCGATCATGATGCGACGAATGCTGTTTGCCGGGTTCACCCTGCTGTTGAGCGTAGCGGCGCTTCCCGCCGACGCGCAGGAGAAACTCAAGATCGGCGTGATCGTGACGTTGTCCGGTCCGGCGGCGGTGCTGGGCCAGCAGGCACGCGACGGCTTCGCCCTTGCCGTCAAGGACCTCGGCGGCAAGATGGCCAACCGCGAAGTCGAGGTCGTGGTGGTCGACGACGAGCTCAAGCCCGACGCCGCCGTGACCAAGCTCAGGGGCCTGCTCGAGCGCGACAAGGTCGATTTCGTGGTCGGCCCGATCTTTTCCAACATCCTTCAGGCCATCCACAAGCCGGTGGTGGACGCCAAGGTCTTCCTGATCAGCGCCAATGCCGGCCCATCGAGCTATGCCGGAAAGGAATGCAGCCCGTTTTTCTATGTGACTTCCTATCAGAACGACCAGGTCCATGAGGTGCTGGGCAAAGTCGCGCAGGACCGCGGCTACAAGCGGGTCTATGTCATGGTCCCGAACTACCAGGCCGGCAAGGATTCTGCAGCCGGGTTCAAGCTCGACTACAAGGGCGAAGTGGTCGAGGAGCGTTACATTCCGCTGGGGACGCTGGATTTCCAGGTCGAGCTTTCCAAGATCGCTTCGCTGAAGCCGGATGCCGTGTTCACCTTCATGCCTGGCGGCATGGGCGTGAGCCTGGTGAAGCAGTACAAGCAGGCTGGCCTCGCCGACCGCATTCCGTTCCTGTCCGCCTTCACGGTCGATGAATCGACGCTGCCGGCGCAGCAGGACGCAGCCGTTGGCATGTTCGGCGGCGCCGACTGGGCGCCCGATCTCGACAATCCGCAGAGCAGGAAATTCGTCGCGAGCTATGAGGCGGCCTATCATAGCGTGCCCGCCACCTATGCGTTCCAGGCCTATGACGCGGCGATGCTGATCGACAGTGCGGTCCGTGCGGTGAAGGGCGATCTTGCCGACAAGGCGGCCGTGGCGGCGGCGCTGAAGCAGGCCAACTTCACCTCGCTGCGCGGCAATTTCAAGTTCAACACCAATGGCTACCCGATCCAGGATTTCTATCTGACCAAGGTGGCCAAGCGCCCCGACGGCAAGTTCCAGACCGAGATCGTGCAGAAGGTGTTCGAGAATTACGGCGACCGCTACGCCAAGGATTGCGTCGCGGGCAAATAGGGAAACAGCCCATGAAGAGCGAGATCACCGGCATCACCCGCGCCAATGAGGGCATGCAGGGCATTTCCTGGAACATCCTCGGCCAGACCTACGTGCCGAAAAACTGTACCGAGCATAGCTTCTCCTGGCATGCGACGCTGCCGCCCGGCACCTTCGTGCCGCCGCACATCCACCCTGACCAGGACGAATATCTGTACATGCTGGAAGGCAGGCTCGATTTCATGCTGGCGGGAGCCGACGCCCAGGCAACTCCGGGCGACCTCATCCGCCTCGGCATGGGCGTTCCGCATGGCATCTTCAACAAGTCCGACCAGACCGCGAAAGTGCTGTTCTGGGTCTCGCCGAGCCGAAGACTGTATGATCTGTTCTGGGGCCTGCACAACATGAAGGAGCAGAAGCCCGACGACGTCGTGGCCATGGCGGCCGAATACAACATCCACTTCCTGCCCCCGCCGCCGGGGGCATAGGTCGGCAGTGGTCCCCTACGCCCGCACCGCGGCGAGACCGGGTACGGCTGCAAAGCCGGCCTTGCTGGCGTAGCCGCGTACGATTGCCTCGCGCTGCGCATAGCTCAGGACATGCTCGACATTGTCGAAGCCGTCGGGTGCCAGCTGCTCGACCGCGTCGATCACGCCCTCCGGCCCGCCGCGCCGATTGGAACGCACTATCTCGGCCGTCATCGGCAATCGTTTCTGCTCATAGAGCATCAGCGCCTGGCGCGGGTGCTCTGAAGCGGCCAGCGCGTCGGCCAGGCATCGCGCATCGAGGATGGCCTGCGAGGCGCCGTTCGAGCCCACCGGGTACATGGGATGCGCGGCGTCGCCGAGCAGCGTGACCCGGCCGGAGCACCAATAGGGCAAGGGATCGCGGTCGCAGGTCGGATATTCGTAGAACTCGGACGTGGCCGAGATCAGCGCGAACACGTCGACATGCGGCACCGAGAACCGCGCCACATGCGGCATCAGTTCCTCCCGCTTGCCCGGCCGCGACCAGTCCTCGCGACGGGGCGGTGGCGCATTGCCCTCGCCGACCTTCACCAGCACCGCCCAGTTGGTGAGACGGCTTGCCGGCGACGATCCCTCCGCGATCGGATAGACCACGACCTTGGCATGCAGGCCGCCGGCGACGATCATCGAGCGGCCGGTGAGAAATGTCGGCCAGTCCCGCGCGCCGCGCCACAGCATCAGCCCGTTCCAGCACGGTGGACCTTCGTTCGGAAACAGCGACTCGCGGACGCGGGAATGAATGCCGTCGGCTCCGATCAGGATATCGCCGCGCACGGTACGGGCATGCGCGCCGGAGCGATCGAAGAAGTAAGCGGTGACACCGCCTTCGTCCTGGGTGAAGGCGCCAAGCCGACACCCCGTGTGAATGACGTCGGGTCCGAGCCGCTCTTCCACGGCGCTGTGGATCACATTCTGCAAGCGGCCGCGATGAATCGAAAACTGCGGCACGTCGTGGCCGGAGTCGACGCCTCGGGACTCGCGCCAGACCTCCTGGCCGTGGCGATTGAGGTAGTAGAGGACGTCGGTTCGGATCGCGACATCGTCGAGCTTCTGCAGCAGCCCGAGACCGGCGAGCTCGCGGATGGCATGTGGAAGCGTATTGATGCCGACCCCGAGTTCGCGGATGGAGTCGGACTGCTCGAACAACTCGCAGCCGATACCCCGCGCCCGCAGCATCAGCGCGGTGGTCAGGCCGCCAATTCCACCCCCGACGATAATCGCCTTCATCGTCTACTCCACGCTACAGACCGTGCCGCGCGCAGGCCTGATCTCCGGCCATAAGCGCAATCGACTACTCCGCGCGTACCAGCGTTGCACAGTCGCTTACTCGGCCGCAAGCGGCTTTGTCGTGTCCGCCTTCAGCTCGGCCCGGGTCTTCGGCTTGGCCTTGATCTTCAGGTCGTCGAGATCCTGCCGATCGCGGACGCTGTTGCGGAAAATCTGGTCCTTGCCGGGCAGATATTGCGGCGGACACGACATATCGGAGGCGCCATACCAGGCCGCTGCCTTCAACGTGAAGGAGGGGTCGATCAGGTGGGGCCGCCCGAGCGCCACCAGGTCAGCGCGACCGGCCGCGAGAATGGTGTTGACCTGGTCCGCCGTCGTGATGTTGCCGACGCACATGGTCGCGACCCGGGCCTCGTTGCGGACCTGCTCGGAGAATGGCGTCTGGAACATCCGCCCATAGATCGGGCGGGCGTCGCGCACGGTCTGGCCAGTCGAAACATCCACCAGGTCGACGCCGGCCTGGGCGAAGGCGCGCGCGATCTCGACGGCGTCGTCGCCGGTGATGCCGCCTTCGGCCCAGTCGGTGGCGGAAATGCGCACCGACATCGGCTTGTGGGCCGGCCACACCTCGCGCAACGCCTCGAACACTTCGAGTGGAAAACGCAGCCGGTTCTCCAACGAACCACCATAGGGATCGTGGCGCTGGTTGGTCAGCGGCGAGATGAAGCTGGCGAGGAGATAGCCGTGGGCACAATGCAGCTCCAGCATGTCGAAGCCGCAGCGCTCGCCACGCTGCGCGGCGGCGACAAACGCGGCCTTGACTGCATCCATTGCGGTGCGATCCAACTCGCGCGGCACCCGGCTGTCGGGAAAATACGGGATCGGCGAGGCCGACACGACATCCCAGCCACCCTTCTCCAGCGGGCGATCCATACCGTCCCACATCAGTTTGGTGGCGCCCTTCCGGCCGGCATGACCGAGCTGCAGCGCGATCTTCGCCGCCGAATGGCCATGCACGAAATCCACGATGCGGTGCCACGCCGCCTCCTGCGCATCGTTCCAAAGCCCGGCGCAGCCCGGCGTGATGCGGCCATCGCGCGACACACAGGTCATTTCGGTGAAGATCAGCCCTGCCCCGCCAATGGCCCGCGAACCGTAATGCACCAGATGGAAGTCGCCCGGCACGCCCTCCTCGGCCGAATACATGCACATCGGCGACACCACTGCCCGGTTCGCCAGGGTCATTTCGCGCAACCGCAGCGGCTGGAACATCGGCGGCAGCGGCCTTTCGACGTCGACGTCGAAGCCTTTGCTTCGCACCTCGCGCGCGAATGCCCTGTCGACCTCGGCGACGAAGCCCGGCGCCCGCAGCATCAGATTGTCATAGGTGATCGCCTTGGCCCGGGTCATGACCCCGAACGCGAATTGCACGGGATCGAAGTCCCAGAAGCGATCGACATGCTCGAACCAGACCAGCGAAACGTCGGCGGCGTGCTGGGTCTTCTCCACCTCTTCGCGGCGTCCCGCCTCGTATTGCTCGAGCGCGGATTCGATGGTCGGCGCGCGATGCATGGCATCGGCAAGCGCGATCGCATCCTCCATCGCGAGCTTGGTGCCCGAGCCGATCGAGAAATGCGCGGTCGCCTTGGCATCGCCCAGCAGCACCATGTTGTCCTTGACCCATCGCTTGCTGCGGATCATCGGAAAATTGCGCCACATCGACCGATTGGTGAGCAGCGGATGGCCTTGCAGGAACCAGCCGAAGATTGCCGCCATCCGGTCGGCCAACTCCTTCTCGCTGAGGCCCGTTAGCCCGGCGCGCTCGAACGTCTTCGGATCAGTCTCGAAGATCCAGGTCGAACGGCCGACCTCATATTGATAGGCATGGGCGATGAACGGCCCCCATTCGGTCTCCTGGAAGATGAAAGTGAAGGCATCGAGCGGCCGGGTCGAGCCCATCCAGGCGAACATGTTGGAGCGGACATCCACTTCGGGTTCGAAGTGCTCGACATATTTGTCACGGAAGCGGCTGTTGATGCCGTCGGCCAGCACCACCAGATCGGCATCGGCGAAGCGGGCCTCGTCCTCGATGTCGGCCTGGAACATCAGGGTCACACCGAGCTCGCGTGCACGCTCCTGCAGGATCAACAGCAGCTTGCGTCGCGAGCAGCCGCAGAAGCCGTTGCCACCGACGCGGTGCACGGTGCCGCGGAAATGCACCGCGATGTCATCCCAATAGGCGAACTCCTCGGTGATGCGGCGATAGCTCGGCGCATCGTGTTTCTCGAAATTGTCCAGCGTGGCGTCGGAGAACACCACCCCGAAGCCGAAGGTGTCGTCGGCGCGGTTGCGCTCGTAGACGGTGATCTCGGCCTCGGGCCGCTGCTTCCGGAGCAGGATCGCGGCGTACAGGCCGGCCGGCCCGCCACCGATGATCGCGATCTTCATGACAGCCTCCGGCTCGCGCCAATCTCGCAAATTACTTTAAACCTAAAGCATTTTCCCGGCAAGGCCGCCGCTTGCCGGCGGCGCTCCCCGGGCGTCCAGGCTAGCATTGCGCCTTTTCAATTGCCCTGGAAGGCCGGCTTCACTTTATTCGAAAACGCCTCAAATGCGCGGGCGAAATCGGCGGTGGTCATGCACAGGGCCTGGGCCACCGCCTCGGCCTCGATCGCCTCTTCCACCGACATGGCCCATTCCATCGCCAGCATGCGCTTGGTCATGGTGTTGGCGAAGGTCGGGCCTTCGGCAATCTGCCTGGCCAGTTGCTGCGCCTGGGTCAGCACCTGCTCGGGCGTCACGATACGGCTGAAGAAACCCCAGCGCTCGCCCTCCTCCGCGGTCATGAAACGGCCGGTAAAGAGCAGCTCCGAGGCCCGCGACTGTCCGATGATACGCGGCAGGATTGCGCAAGCACCCATGTCGCAGCCGGCAAGCCCGACCTTGTTGAACAGGAAGGCAACCTTGGTTCCGGTGGCGGCGACGCGCAGGTCGCACGCCATGGCCACAATCGCGCCGGCCCCGGCGCAGATGCCCTCGACCGCGGCAACGATCGGCTGCGGACAGGCACGCATCGCCTTGACGAGATCACCAGTCATGCGGGTGAAGCCGGTCAGTCCCTTGGTATCCATCTTCACCAGGGGACCGATGATTTCGAACACGTCGCCGCCAGAAGAGAAGTTGCCGCCCGCGCCAGTGACGACGATCGACTTGACCTCGTCATCCATCGCACAGGCGCGGAAGAAATCAGCTAATTCGCGATAGCTCTCGAAGGTCAGCGGATTCTTCCGTTCGGGGCGGTTCAGCGTCACCATCGCCACGCCGTCGGTTACTGCGAGCAGGAAGTGCCGCGGCGAATATTCTGCCAACGGCAGCGTGACGGAATTGGCCGGTCTGGTCATGGAATCTCCTTCGCGAACCCGTGGCTTGCATTGACTGGCTTGCATTGAACTGACGCCCACCCTGCGCCGGCTAGACCTCGCCGCCGGCGACCGCAATCGCCTGTCCCGTGACGGCACCCGCGCCCTCACCGCACAACCAGAGCACCGTGTCGGCCACTTCCGCGGGCGTCACGAGGCGCCCTTGCGGATTGTGCCGGGCAAGTTCTGCGACTGCCTGGTCGCGGCTGCGGCCGGTCTTTTTCATGATGTTGTCGATGCTGGCGGTGAGCAGGTCGGTATCGGTGAAGCCCGGGCAAACGGCATTGACGGTGACGCCGGTGCCGGCAAGTTCCAGAGCCAGGGACCGTACCAGCCCGACCACCGCATGCTTTGCCGCGCTGTAGGCGCTGACATAGGCGTAGCCCTTGAGGCCCGCGGTCGATGCCATGGCAATGATGCGGCCGTAGCGCTGGCTCCTCATGGCGGGTAGCGCCGCCTGAACGACGTGGACTACGCCCATGAAATTGACCGCCATCATGCGTTCGAACAGCGCCGCGTCGGACTTTGCGAATGGCGCGGATTCGGCGATCCCGGCGTTGGCGACCACGATATCGATCGGCTGCCGTGCCGCTGCCTCGGCCATCACTGCGGCAGTTGCCGCCCGATCGGCCACGTCGGTCACGGCGGCGAAATGGGCATGGCCACCCGCTATGGCGTCGTCGAGACCAGCGCGGCTGCGGCCGAGCACGGTGACCGTCGCCCCTGCCTGCACCAGCGTGGCGGCGATCGCGCGGCCGATACCCCGTCCGCCACCGGTGACCAGTGCATGCACGGAATGCGGCAGTCCAGACATGCGCAGCCTCCCGATTGAACCCAGCGACGTGGTCACCCGCGTATATTTTAGACTTCAAATTTTTGCAAGAAATCCGCCTTGCGGACACCACGCGCCGCGGCCATCATGCTTGACACGGGGAATGCCGAAGGTAGCGTCGGTGAAAAGCGAAACGGGGGATGGAAACCATGGCAGCACTGGAAAAAGGCATCACACAGAACGGAACGGGCTATTCCGGGAAGACCTGGAACATCCTCGGACAGGTCTATTTCCCCAAAGCGGTGACCAACTCCACCTTCGCCTTCGAGACCAACAGCGACCCCGGGCAATTCGTCCCGGTTCACATCCATCCCACCCAGGACGAATTCATCCTGGTCCAGAATGGCATGCTGGATCTCAAACTGGACGGCGTATGGGTACAGGCCAAGGCCGGAGACCTGGTGCGGCTGCCCCGCGGTATTCCACATGGCTACTTCAACAAATCAGACAAGCCGGCTCGAGCCTTGTTCTGGGTGTCGCCGACGCAGAAACTCGAGGCGCTTTTCAACCAGCTCCATAACCTTACGGACGTCGCCGAGATCGTCCGCATCTCCGCCGAGCACGAAGTCAATTTCCTGCCGCCTGAAGCCAACGACTGATCGGACCGGGCTCAGGGGACCACAGGGTCGGCAATTGCTTTAGGTATAAAATTATTGCTTTTCATCGATGCTGATCCTGTTAGCATCGTCGGGTCCGATCTGTCAGAGGTATTCGTGCCCGCCTCCCACCCCATGAAAACCGGCAACGGCCGCTTCGGCTTCGAAGCTACAGGTGACGCCGCCTCGATGCCGCTGGTGTTTCTCCACGGCATCGGCGGTGCGGCGCGCGGATGGCGCAGCCAGCTGGATTTCTTTGGCAGGCGTTATCGCGCCATCGCGTGGGACATGCCGGGCTACGGTGGATCGGCACCGCTGACGCGCGTCAGCATTGCCACCCTTGCCGAGGCCCTGCAGGAATTTCTGCAGGAGGTCGGGGCGTCCAGGGCGATCCTGGTCGGCCACTCCATCGGCGGCATGATCGTGCAGCAATGGCTGCTCCGGCATCCGGACGCCGCGGCAGCCATAGTTCTTGCCCAGACCAGCCCCGCCTTCGGCAAGCCCGACGGCGACTGGCAGAAGAACTTCATCGACGCCCGGCTCGGCCCGCTCGACCGCGGCGAAACGCTGACCGCGCTCGCCCCATCGCTGGTGCGGGAACTGGTCGGCGACAATCCGGACCCGGAGGGGATCGCGCTGGCGCGCGATTGCATGGCCGCGGTACCGGAGCCGACCTACCGTGCAACCATGCTGGCCCTGATGGGATTCGACCTTCGCCATGCATTGAAACAGATTTCCGTGCCGACGCTGGTGCTGTCGGGCTCGCGGGACAGCAATGCCCCGGCCGCGATGATGGCAAAAATGGCGACCTACATTCCATCTGCAGACTATGTCGAACTCGAGGGCGTCGGCCACCTCGCCAATCTGGAGCGCCCGGACGCGTTCAATGTCGCGCTCGACCACTTCCTCAAGACCGCAACAGCACGAGTGACGGCATCATGACGGTCCAGGCCACCAAAAGCGCACCACGGACTGACGCGATCAGGCCGGACCAGCCGATCTTCGATCCCGCGGCGTTTCGCCTCGATGATGAGCAGGCCACGATCATCGCGACCGCCCGCCAACTCGGTCAGGCCGTCTTTGCCGGCCGCGCCGCCGCCTACGACCGCGAGGCCAAATTCCCGGTGGAGAATTACCGTGACCTGCATCGGGCGGGCCTGCTCGGGATCGCCATCCCCAAAAAGCAGGGCGGCCTCGGCGCGAGCTATCAGACCTACGCGCTGGCCGCGGCCGAGATCGGACGCTATTGCGGCGCGACCGCACTGACCTGGAACATGCATGTCTGCTCGACGCTGTGGTCCGGCCCGTTGACCGACGATCTCGACATGGATGCCGCGACCCGCGCCGAACACGAGCGGCGGCGCGCCATCCACTACAAGCGCATCGTCGACGACGGCGCGATCTATTCGCAGCCGTTCTCGGAAGGCGGCGCGGCCGCGGCCGGCGGCGTCGCGTTCGGCACCGAGGCGAAACCGGTCAAGGGCGGCTGGCTGGTGAATGGCAAGAAGATTTTCGCCTCGCTCTCGGGCCACGCCGATTTCTACGGCGTGCTCTGCACCGAGGTCGAGGAAGGTGCTGCTGCTTCGCGCCGCAACACGCTCTATCTTGCCGTGCCTGCCAAGGCCGATGGCGTGTCCGTGGTCGGCGACTGGGACCCTCTCGGCATGCGCGGCACCGTCTCGCGCACCTTGCTGTTCAAGGACGTGTTCGTGGCGGAGGACGCCGGGTTGATGCCGCGCGGAGTTTATTTCCAGGCCGCGCTGCGCTGGCCGCACATGTTCCTGACGCTGTCACCGACCTATATGGGGTTGGCGCAGGCCGCCTATGATTTCACGATACGCTACCTACGCGGCGAGGTGCCGGGCACGCCGCCGGTCAAGCGGCGGATGTATCCGACCAAGCAGATCGCGGTCGCGCAGATGCAGATCCGGCTCGAACAGATCAAGGCGATCTGGTTCCAGGCGATTACCGAGGCCACGGCCAATCCGACCAAGGAACAGGTGCTGCGGGCCTATGCCGCGCAATATTCCACGATGGAAGGCGCCAACGAGATCGCCACCCTGGCGATCCGCACCTGCGGCGGCCAGGCGATGCTGAAGTCGCTGCCGCTCGAACGAATCTATCGCGACAGCCGCTGCGGTTCGCTGATGCTGCCCTGGACCGCCGAACTCTGCCTCGACCGCATCGGCCGCGAGGCGCTGTATGAAAGCGGCGAATCGGACGAGTAGCGCGTGGACCTCTGCAGCCTCATCGAGCGCAATGCGGCTTTCTGTCCGGACAAGCCTGCGATTTTTTTCGAAGGCGAGACCCTGACCTATGCCGCCTTCAGTGCCCGCATCGAACGGACCGCGCGCGCATTGCAGGCTGAAGTCGGCATCGGCCGCGGCGATCGCGTCGCCGTCCTGGGCTTGAACCGACCAGACTATCTCGTGCTGCTCTACGCCTGCGCCCGTCTCGGCGCCATGCTGGTGCCGCTGAACTGGCGGCTCGCCGCTGCCGAACAAATCTTCATTCTCGGCGATGCCGACGTCAGGCTGCTGGTGCTGGAACAGGCCTTCGCCGGCATTCTGCCCGCGCTTGAAACGAGCCTGCCCGCAACCGGGGTGATCGGGTTCGACTTCGAGCCGCCGCGCGGCGAGGCGTTCGATCGGCTGCTGGCGAGAACGCGCGACAGCACGCCGTTCAGCGAGGCCGACCTGTCATGCCCGCTCCTGATCGTCTATACGTCCGGCACGACCGGCCGGCCGAAGGGTGCAGTGCTGCGGCAGGAGGCGCTGCTGTGGAACGGGGTGATGAGCCAGCACATGCACGGCCTCACCTCGGACGATCATGTACTCACCGTGCTGCCATTCTTCCATGTAGGCGGCCTCAACATCCAGACCACACCGGCCCTGCATCACGGCGCCAGCGTGACCATCCATTCCCGCTTCACGCCGGAGAGCGCGCTCGCCACCCTTGCCCGCGATCGCCCCACCCTCACCGTGCTCGTGCCGGCGACGATTGCCGCCATCACCGAGCATCCGGATTGGGCGGCGACCGATCTGTCCTCGCTGCGCGCGGTTTCGACCGGATCGACCATCGTGCCGCAGCATCTGATCGATCGCCTGGTCGCGCGCGGCGTGCCCGTCCTCCAGGTCTACGGCTCGACCGAGACCTGTCCGGTTGCGATCTACACCCGCCTCGGTGGCGACCTGTCCCGTCCCGGCTCGACGGGTCTGCCGGGCCTGTGTTGCGAAGCGGCCGTGATGGACGGCCAGGGCCACGAGCTGCCGCCGCAGATGGCGGGCGAAATCGTCGTCCGCGGCCCCAACGTGCTGTGCGAATATTGGCGCAATCCGGAAGCAACGGCCGAGGCGCTCCACGACGGCTGGTATCGTACCGGCGACATCGGCCACCGCGATCCGGACGGCTATTTCTGGGTGCACGACCGCAAGAAGAATCTGATCATTTCCGGCGGCGAGAACATCTATCCGGCGGAAGTCGAACGGGTGCTGCTGGAACACCCCGATGTTCTGGAGTGCGGCGTGATCGGACGGCCCGATCCGCGATGGGAGGAGGTGCCGGTGGCCTATGTCATCCGCCGCGCCGGCTGCACGGTCGAGGCGGAAGGGCTGCAGGCGCATGTGCTGACCCAGCTCGCGCGCTTCAAGGTGCCGCGCGACATCATTTTCGTCGATGACCTGCCGCGCACGGCGCTGGGCAAGGTGCAGCATTTCATGCTGCGGCAGCGCGCCGGAGCAACGTCGTGAAGATCGCCGTGCTCGGGGGCGGCAATGGTTCCTTCGCGGCCGCGGGGGATTTCGCCCTTGCGGGCCACGAGGTCCGGCTGTGGCGCCGCGACCAGGCGCAGGTGAAAGCCCATTGTGAGGCCGGCTCGCGCATCCTTGTGAGGGATGCCGGCGGCAGCCACGAAGCCAGGCTGGCGCTGGTGACATCAGATATGGCGGCGGCCGCGCGCGAGGCCGACCTGATCGTGTGCCCTGCCCCCGCTTTTGCCCAGGACGATATCGCCGCCCTGCTCGCACCGCATCTCGCCGACGGACAGGTCGTGTTCCTGCCACCGGCGACCTTTGGGTCGATGATCTTCGCCCGCGCCGCCCGTGAGGCCGGCAACCATGCCGCGGCAAGCTTCGCCGAGACCGGGACGCTGCCATGGTTGACACGCAAGCACGGACCGTTCGAGGTCGCCATCACCATTCGCGCCAGGCGCCTGCCGGTCGGAGCGTTCCCGCTCGAGGGGGCCGGCCGCGCGCTGGAGGTGATCGGGCGGGCCTTTCCCGGGGCGATCGAGCCCTGCGGCGACGCGCTGTCGGCCGCATTGATGAATGCCGGTCCGATCATCCATCCGCCATTGATTGTCATGAACGCGGCGCCAATCGAGCATTTCGAGCGTTGGGACATCCACAAGGAAGGCACCCAGGCAGCGGTTCGCCAAGTCACCGACGCGCTCGACGCCGAACGGATCGCAGTGCGCGAGGGTCTCGGCTATGGCCCACCGCATTTTCCGCTCTCGGATCATTACGCGAGCGAGGGGGAGATATGGATGTATGGCCGCGGCTCGCATGGCCGGCTGACCAATTCCGGCGACTGGCGCGAACGTCTTTTGCTCACCGAACATCGCTACATGCGGGAGGATCTGCGCCTCGGCCTGTCCTTGCTGATCTCGGTCGGTGAACTGGCCGGCGTGGCGACACCCCTGGCAAGATCGTTCCTCGCCATTGGCGGTGCGATCTGCGGCGAGGATTTTGCGCGCGGTGGCCGCACCCTGGCCAGTCTGGGCCTCGGCGGCCTCGACCGCGCGCGGCTGCAAACCCTGCTGCGCGAAGGCTTCGCCCCATGACAGCGTCGCGTGCCCCCATTGCTTGCCTCGGCGCCGGCCGCATGGGCCGCGGCATTGCGGTCGCCTTCGCCTATGCCGGCCACGACGTCACCCTGATCGACGTCAAGCCGCGCGCTGCGGATGCATTCGCGACCCTCGAGGCCGAGGCGGTCGGCGAGATCCGGAAAACGCTGGCGAGCCTGGCGCGGTTCGGCCTGCTGGCCGATCCTGATGCCGCGGTAGTGGCGGCGCGGATCTCGGTGGTACCCGCGCACGACACGGCTACGGCACTTGCCGCTGCGGGCCTGGTGTTCGAAGGCGTGCCGGAGGTGGTCGAGCTCAAGCGCGAAGTGCTGGCGGCGGCATCGAGATGCGTCGGGGCCGATGTCGTCATCGCCTCGACCACATCGACCATCCTGGTCGACGACCTTTCTTCGGCGGTCGAGCATCCCGGCCGTTTTCTCAATGTGCACTGGCTCAACCCGGCCTATCTGATCCCGCTGGTCGAGATCTCGCCGGGAGCTGCCACCGAGCCGGTGGTGATTGCCCGGGTCAAGGCGCTCCTGGAAGGCATCGGCAAGGTGCCGGTGGTGTGCGCAGCGACGCCTGGCTTCATCGTGCCGCGGATCCAGGCCCTGGCGATGAACGAGGCGGCGCGGATGGTCGAGGAAGGCGTCGCCAGCGCCGAGGATATCGACAAGGCGATACGCTACGGGTTCGGTTTCCGCTATGCGGTGCTCGGCCTGCTCGAATTCATCGACTGGGGCGGCGGCGACATCCTCTATTACGCCAGCCGCTATCTGGAGGGCGCGCTCGGCAGCGACCGCTACCGCGCGCCGGAGGTGATCGCGCGCAACATGCGCGAAGGCCGCATCGGCCTGCGCACGGGGGCCGGCTTCCTCGACTATTCCGGGCTCGATCTCGACGCCTATCGCGAGCGGCGACTGGCGGCGCTGGTCGATATGCTCCGGCATGTCGGACTGGCGCGCCCGCCGGTGCTCGACCGGGACTAACCGAAGACGTCCTGCAGCACGCCCTCACGCACCACCACGACGCCGTCGAGTTCGATGGTGGTGCCCATCATCGGCAGGTCGAAATGGCCGGCGGTGTAACGTCCGGCGAATTCGTTGGCGCCGGTCGAGAATAGGAAGTTGCCGGCCACGGCCCGCAGCTCCGTACCATTGGTATCGCGCTGATCGTACATCGCCAGCAACTCATAGCGCGCCGCCGGATTCATGCCGAACCCGACATGCGACACCGCATAGGCCTCGCGGTCGCCCCAGGCCGCCAGATAGGCCCGCATCATCGCGGCGTCGGCGCCCTCGCCGGCGAGATCGACGACATAGTCGTCCTTCAGGGTCATCCGGACCGGGGAGACGAGATAGCGCTTGAAGGTGAGATTGATGTCGCCCGCCGCCATCACCAGCGTGCCATTGACGGTGCCGCTCTTGGGGAAGCTGACGACGATGCCGCCCGGCCAATGCGCCAGCGTGCCCGGCCGATCGGTCCACCCCCACACGCCGACCGTGGATGCCCCGGTCATGTCGACGTCGAGATCGGTGCCCGCTTTGGAGGTGACGCGCATGCGCCGCGTGCCGCGCAGCATCTTCGCCGCCGCCCTCACCCGCTTTTCCAGCGCGACGTCGGGCACCATGCGCTCCAGCGCTTCGGGATGCTCGTTGGAGATCACCAGGATGCGCGCGCCGGCCTTCAGGATTTCCGGCGTCTCCACCGCATGCATCAATCCCTCGATGGTGCAATCGACCACGAAGCCCGCCTGCTGCAGCGCCGTGACGACGGGGCCGAGCCGCGCGATCGCCTCGCTGGCGCCGGTGGAGCGGATCGGCACGATCTGGCGGTTGCGCGGCGTCGGCACCACGACATGGAAAGGCCGGGCCCCGATCCGCAATAGCGCGAGCTCGGCGAGGTGAACGTTGAGCGCGCGCGACTGGGTTTCCGACAGGATCGCCGCGGTGTCGCCGGGCTTGACGGCGCAGCGCTCGAAGATCTCGCAGAACGCGTCAATCCATTTCGCCTCGATGCGGTCGGCCAGCATGGTTCATCTCCCCTCCAGATGGCCGGAACGGGCCCGACCAGGACGAACATTTGCACTCACTACTGCCTCACGCTTCCGGGAAGCCGCGCAACAGATAGGACCGCACCGCCTGCAGCAGGGCGTTGAGGATCAACCCCAGCAACGATATCGTAATCAGCGGAACGAACATGTCGACCGCCTGGAACGTCCTTGCCGCCGTCACCAGCACATGGCCAAGGCCGTCGGTCGAGGTGATCATTTCCGCCAGGAACACCACGATGCATGAAATCACCAGGCCGATGCGACAGCCGGTGAGGATCGAGGGTACTGCCGCTGGCAGCACCACCTTGAACAGGATCTGACGGCGCGGGGTGCCCGCCGCCATTGCCGACCAGATCAGCTTCTGCTCCACCATCGAGGCGCCGTAATAGGTCGACAGCAGGATCGGAAACAACGCATCGGCGACCACGAGCGTGATCTTCGATCCATGGCCGAAACCGAGCAGCAGCAGCAGCGCCGGATACAGCGCGACCTTGGGCAGCGGCGCCAACACCCGCACGATCGGGCGCACCACCGCATTGACGGCGGGGCTGGTCGCCGCCGCAAGCCCGACGGCCACACCGACCACCACCGCAATCAGGAATCCCGCAAACAGCCGCAACAGCGTCGCGGCGATCTCCTGCTGATAAGTGCTGCTGGCGAGCTGCTGGACTAGCCGGCTGAATACGAGCCCGGGCGGCGGCAGCAAGGCCGCCGGCGCATACCCGAACGAGGCCAGCCCCTGCCACAGCGCCACCAGAAGCGCGATCGGCAGAAGCCCCAGCAGCAGATCCGAGGTAATCGCCCGCGCGTTCATGCGAACCCCAGCGGCATGTCGAAGCGCGGCTCGGACCACCGCACCAGCCTGCTGCGCAGCCTCTCGAACGCCGCATCGAAGCCGATACCCATCGCGCCGACAATGATGATCATCGCGAACACCGTGTCGTATTGTCCCATGTCGAGTGCGTTGAACAGGATGTTGCCGGCTCCGGATTGCCGCGCGATCATCTCGCTGGTGATCATGGTGATCAGCGCCAGCACCAGCCCGGTGCGGCAGCCGGCCAGGATTTCCGGCAGCGCCGCGGGCAACACGATCCGCACCATGCGCTGTAGCGCGGACAGCCCCATCGCGGCGCCCGACCACAGCATCTTCTCCTCCACGGCCCGCGCACCCTGGAAGCTGTGAAAGATCACGGGCAGGCTGACGCCAAGGAAGATCACCAGCGTCTTGGCGATGTCGCCGACCCCGAGCCAAAGCATGATGATCGGCATCAGCGCCGCCTTCGGCACCGGATAGGTCACCATCAGCAGCGGATTGAAGAACGCGGCCACGGCGCGGCTGCGGCCCATCATCAATCCGAGCGGGATCGAGACCATGATGGCGACGCCGAAGCCGATGGCCATGCGACGCAGCGAGGCGAGGATGTTGATCAGGGATTCCTTGTCGCCCAGAATGGACGGGATGGCACGGATGGCCTCGAGCGCCGTGGGAAAGCTGTCGGTCTTGAGCATCAGCGCGGCGACCTGCCAGATCGCGAGCAGACCGAGGCACGCAAGCAAGGGCGCCACGCGCGACAGCCGGGTGCGTGGCGTGGTCACGGCCGCAGTTCCTCTTCGCCGGTGTCGTCGATCAGGCGCTCGATGTCGACCACATATTTCTGGAAGCGCGGATCGAGCAGCAGTTCAGCGCGCCGCCGGGGCCGCGGCAGGTCGATATCGACGATCTGCTTGATCCGGCCGGGTGAGCGCGTCATCACCACCACCTTGTCGGACAGGAACACCGCCTCCTCGACCGAATGGGTGACGAACAGCACGGTCTTGCGGTCGCGCTCCCAGATGTTGAGCAGATCGTTCTGCAGCCGGGTTCGGGTATGCGCGTCGAGCGCGCCGAACGGCTCGTCCATGAGCAGCACCGAGGGGTGGTAGGCGAGCGTCCGCGCCAGCGCGACGCGCTGCTTCATGCCGCCGGACAATTCCTTGGGATAGAAGTGCTCATACCCCTTCAGTCCGACCATCTCGATCAGCCGCCGGCTCTGCGCCTCGGCTTCGGGCCGCCCGAGGCCCTGCTGGCGCGGGCCGTACATCACATTGCCCAGCACGCTCTTCCAGGGGAACAGCGCGAACTCCTGAAATACCGGCCCGCGGTCCGGCCCGGGACCGGTGATGGCATGGCCCTTGACCTTGGCGACGCCGGCGGTCGGTTTGACAAAGCCGCCGACGATATAAAGCAGCGTCGATTTCCCGCAGCCGGATGGACCGAGAATGGCCACGAAGGCGCCGTCCTCGACGGTGAGGGAGATGTCCGACAAGGCGAGATGATCCTGCCGCGCGGAGGTCTGGAACACCTGCGAGACCTGGTCGATCTCGATCATGGCGACTGCCGGCTGGCGCGCCGCGTCTGCCTGGATCGCCGGCCACGGTGGCACCGCCTTCATTTCAGTCTTCATTCCCGCCATGGATCGTTTCGTCGCGTCCGGACATTCAGGTTTTCAGCCATTGACCCGACCATAGCGGAAATCCGGCCGTTTGGGCGATGTCGAATTCGGCCATGACGAACTCATCGCGGGTCCAGCCGCCGCAGCACCGCGCGGATCGGCGCCGCATCCAGACCGCTCAGCTTCAGCGGCAGCGCGATCAACTCGTAGTCGCCGGGCGCGACCCGCGCCAAAACCAGATTTTCGACAATGCGGACATCGTGGCGCCGGCAGACCATGTGCGACGGCAGGTCCTTCGATGTCTCCGGATCGACCGAGGGAACGTCGACGCCGATCAGGCGGGCGCCGCGCAGGGCGAACTGTTCGACCGCTTCGGGAGCCAGGGCTCGAAAGCCAGTCGGCCATGCCAATTGGTCACCTCGATCCATCAGCTTGAACAGCAGGCGCGGCGGCGCGCCGTCGAGCGCAGACGCGACCTCGTCGAAGCCGCACAACGGGCCCTCGCCGCGCGCCTCGATCACCCGCGCCGGGCCGATGAAATCCGAGAGATCGAGCATGTCGATGCTGGCGCCGTCGGCGTCGTAGTGCAGCGGCGCATCGACATGGGCGCCGCAATGCGTCGACATCGCGATGCTGGCCACATTGACGGGGCAGCCCGGCCCGATCGTGAAGGTCTGGTGCACGGCATAGTCGGCGTCGCCCGGAAACACGCCCATGCCGACGCGCAATGCCGGCGAAATGTCGATCAGGTCCGTCACAACTGCGTCCTGACCTGCCAGAGTTCGGGGAACAGCACGATTTCGAGCATCTTCCGCAGATAGGAAACGCCCGAGGTGCCGCCGGTGCCTTGCTTGAATCCGATAATCCGTTCCACCGTCGTCACATGGTTGAATCGCCAGCGGCGGAAATAGTCCTCGAAGTCCACGAGCTTTTCGGCGAGTTCGTACAACTCCCAGAACCGGGCCGGGTCGCGGTAGACCGTCAGCCATGCCCGGACGACGCTCTCGTTGAAGACATGCGTGGCACTGACATCGCGTTCGATGACCGCGGCATCGATGGCGAGGCCGCGGCGCTGCAGCAGCCGGAGGGTCAGGTCGTAGAGGCTGGGCGCCTGCCGCGCCGCCTCGAGCCGTTCCACCACGGCGCGGTCGCCGGCGTGGACGCGGAGCGTCGCGGCATTCTTGTTGCCGACGAGGTACTCGATCATGCGGTATTGCCAGGATTGCAGGCCGGAGGACTGCCCCAGCAATCCACGAAACTGGGTGTATTCGCTCGGCGTCATGGTACGGAGCACGTCCCAGGCCGAATTGAGCTGTTCGAGGATGCGCGATACCCGCGACAAGGTCTTGAAGGCCGGCTGCAGATCGTCCGCGGCGATCAACCGGCACGTGGCGGTCAGCTCGTAAATCGCCAGCTTCATCCAGAGCTCCGAGGTCTGGTGCTGGATGATGAACAGCATCTCGTCATGGGCGCGCGACAGCGGCGCCTGCGCCTGCAGGATCCGCTCGAGCTGCAGATAGCCGGAATAGGAGATTTCCTCGGGCTGATCCATCGCGCCTGCATCCTCGCCTGCGGATTTGCTGCGCCGATCCCCCGGCCCCAGCCCGCGCGCCCAGGCCAGACAAAGCCAGCATGACAACGCCCGGACGACACACCGCGATGCGTTTGGAACGCCGGCGGTCGATTATTTTAAGCCTAAAATGACGACCTTTTGCTGTCAATGCGGATTTCCGTTACGCTTGCCTGGGGGACAATCGGGCGTGAAAGGCTTCCATGATCTCGACAGCTGCCCTGACATCGCGCGAAGCCTGCGTCGCGCGCGATGCCGTCGACCCGGTTCATGGCCTTCGTGACCGTTTCGTGCTGCCGGACGGCCTGATCTATCTCGATGGCAATTCGCTCGGACCGATGCCGCGCCATGCGGCGGGGATGCTGCGGGACACGATCGAGCGGCAATGGAGCCAGGATCTCGTCGGGAGTTGGAACAGCGCCGGGTGGTTCGACATGCCGCTGCGGCTCGGTGACCGGATCGGGGCCTTGATCGGGGCGGCCGCCGGCCAGACCGTGGTATGCGACACCACGTCGGTCAACCTGTTCAAGGCGCTGCATGCCGCGATCGCCTTGCGGCCGGATCGCGACGTGATCATCGCCGAGGACGGATCGTTTCCGACCGACCTCTATATCGTCGAAGGCGCCATGAGTTCCGCCGGTCGTCCGCTCAGCCGCCGGCTGATCGGACGCGACGGTCCTTCGATCGAGGCCCTGCTCGACCGCAGGGCCGCGGTCGCCGTGCTGTCACAGGTCGACTATCGAACCGGCGCACTGCTCGACATCGCCGCCATCACCCGGCAGGTCCACGATGCCGGCGCGCTGGTGATATGGGATCTTTGCCACTCGATCGGCGTGGTCGAGATCGCATTCGACCGGGACGCGGTGGATTTCGCGGTTGGATGCACCTACAAATACCTCAATGGCGGTCCCGGATCGCCCGCCTTCATCACGGTCGCGAGCGCGCATCAGGCCGCCGCTCGGCATCCGCTTTCGGGCTGGTGGGGACACGTGACGCCTTTCGCCTTCGACCGCGACTTCCGGCCCGAACCCGGCATCAGACGATTTCTCTGCGGCACCCAGCCGATCATTTCCCTGCGCGGTGTCGAAGCCGCGCTCGATGCATTGACAGGCGTCGACATCCCGGCGTTGCGGCAGAAAAGCCTGGCGCTCACCGAACTGTTCATGGCGCGGGTGGCCGCGCTGTTGCCGGGACTCGATATCGTGACACCGCGCCCGCCGGAACAACGCGGCAGCCAGGTCGGCATCCGCTTCGACCGAGGTTACCCGGTGATTCAGGCGATGATCGCGCGCGGGGTGGTCGGCGATTTCCGCGCCCCCGACCTCATGCGCTTCGGCTTCGCGCCGCTCTACATCCGCTTCCAGGACGTCTGGGATGCCGCCGACATCCTCGCCCAATGCATCCGTGACGAAGTCTGGCACGATCCGCGCTTCAGCCAGCCACTCGGCGTGACGTAGCCCGGATGGAGCGTAGCGCAAACCGGGAATCCTAGCCGCGGATCGCACGGCCCCGGATTTCGCTGCGCTCCATCCGGGCTACGGTTTGTTACTGACGGCCCCTAGTCGAACCAGGGCCATTGCGCGGCGCCGTCGTGGGTGACGGCGCCGGTGGGGGCCTGGCCGACCAGGCGGGCATATTTGGCGAGCGCGCCGGCCCGGTGCCGGGGTGGCCGCGGTTGCCAGGCGCGGCGCCTGGCTTCGAACTCGTCGTCGCCGATCAGGAGATCCATGCGGCGCGCGGCGGCATCGATCCTGATCCGGTCGCCGTCGCGCACCAGCGCCAGCGGCCCGCCGATGAAAGCCTCCGGGGAGACATAGCCGATGCACATGCCGCGGGTTGCACCGGAAAAGCGGCCGTCGGTGACGAGCGCGACCTTCTCCCCCATGCCCCGCCCGTAGATCAGCGCGGTGACGCCGAGCATTTCGCGCATGCCGGGACCGCCGACGGGGCCTTCATTGCGGATGACCAGCACCTGCTGCGCCGCGTAGTCGCGGCGGCGCACCGCGTCGACGCAGTGTTCCTCGTCCTCGAACACCCGCGCGGTGCCCTCGAACACCAGCTTCTTGAGACCCGCCACCTTGATGACCGCCCCGTCAGGACAAAGGTTGCCCTTGAGCACCGCGACCCCGCCGTCGGGCATGATCGGTGTCTGCACCGGATGGATGACTTCTCCGTCGGGCCCGTTCGCCTGCCCATATTCCTCCGCGATGGTGCGGCCGGTGATGGTCAGACAGTCGCCATCGATGTGCCCGCTTTCGACCAGCGCGCGGATTACGACCGCCGTACCGCCGATGTCATGGACGTCCTTCGCAGTGTACTGGCCGCCCGGCCGCAGATTGCCGATCAGCGGCGTCCGCGCGAACACTTTGCCGACGTCGTCGAGGGTGAAGGACAGGCCGGCTTCATTGGCGAGCGCCGGCAGATGCAGCGCGGCATTGGTCGAGCCGCCGGTGGCGGCAACAATGGCCGCGCCGTTCTCCAGCGATTTTCGCGTCACGATCTGGCGCGGCAGCGGGCCGCCCTGCTGCAGCATCGCCATCACCAGCCGCCCGGCCTCGCGCGCGATGCGTGCCCGCTCGGCATAGACGCCGGGAATCATCGAGACATTCGGCATACTCAAGCCGATCGCCTCGGACACCATGGCCATGGTGTTGGCGGTGAATTGTCCGGCGCAGGCGCCAATCGTCGGCAGGCAATTGCGCTCGATGCCCGCCAGCGTCGCCTGGTCGATTTCGCCCGTCATGAAGGCGCCGACGGCCTCATAGGAGTCCAGCACCGTCAGGGTTCGTCCCTCGAACCGTCCGGGCAGCGCGCTGCCGCCATAGATGAAGATCGACGGCACATTGCAGCGGATCATGCCCATCATCACGCCGGGAAGTGTCTTGTCGCACCCGCCAAAGCCGATCAGGGCGTCATAGGCAAGGCCGTGCACGACGGCTTCGATCGAATCCGCGATCAGTTCGCGCGACAGCAGCGAGAACTTCATGCCCTCGTGGTTCATGCTGATCCCGTCGGAAACCGAAATGGTGGTGAATTCGCGCGGCGTACCGCCGGCTTCCGCGATCCCGGCCTTGGCGGCGTCGACCTGGAAATCGTGGGTCATATTGCAGGGCGTCTGCTCGCCCTTCATGCTGACGACGCCGATCATCGGCCGTGCGATCGCCGCATCGTCGAGCCCCATCGCCCGCATGAAAGCGCGGTGCGGCGCCCGATCGAGACCATCGGTCGTGACCCGTGATCGCCACTTCGCCATGGATCGCTCCGCTTGCAATGACGAGCAGATCTTACCCCGTCATTCCGGCACGCGCCATTCGGCGCGGCACCGGGAGGACGGCGGCAAGTGAAACTGGGCCAGGCTTATTGCAGGGGCGCTACAATGCTCGGGTGCTTGAACTGCGCGACGTCCATCTTCGGCAGCATCCCGGCCTCATGGTAGATGTCGAGCATCTTCTGGATGGCCTCGAAATTCGGCGCCGCGCCGGGATCCCGGCCGAAATCATTGTCCTTGAGCAGATAGGTGTCGAGCACGGGGATCGGCGCCTTCAGCACCTCCGAGACGACCTTGAGGGTCTCGTTGCGATCGGCCAGCGCCTTCTTCATGCCGAGGGTGATATCGCGCACATAGGCCTTCACGAGATCCGGGTTCTTGTCGACGAAATCGGCGCGGCACGCTTCAAGGATGTGAACGATGTTCGGCATTTCCTCGGACAGCGAGAACAGCTTGCGGGTGCCGCCCTTCGCCTCGGCGCGCGCGGCGAACGGCTGGTTCATGTTGACGGCGTCGACGCGGCCTTGGCGCAGCGCGTCTTCCGAAACCGCAAAACCGACTTCCACCAGTTTGACGTCCTTCTCCGGATCGACGCCGTTCTTCTTCAGGAGCATCGCGAAGGGCCCATAGGTACCGCCGCCGATCACCGAGATCCCGACCGTCTTGCCCTTGAGATCGGCGATCGTCTTGATCGGTGAATCGTCCTTGACGGCCCAGTAGACCGAGAAACCACCCGGCTTTTCGAAGACGTGCTGTGCCACAATGTAGGCCTTGAGATTTCCGCCGACCACGCCGTTCGCCAGCGACAGCGGCGCCTGGGTTGCGCAGTCGAGCGCGCCGGCGGCAAGCGCCTGGGTCATCGGCGCCGTGCCCTGGAATTGAGTCCATTCGATCTTGTAGGCCTTGCCGAGATCGGGAAATTCCGCCGGCCGGCGCATCATCCAGTATTTGGATTCCTCCGCCGGAATCGTCCAGCCAACCCGGATGGTCTGCTGGGCCTGCGACGCGCTCACACTCGCCAGCAGGCAGGCCGCCGTTCCCACCGCCAACACCAATTTCGAGGCAAAACGCATCATCCCCGCTCCACTTCCTCGCTGCCCGCGAGCCCTGTTACATGACGTGCAATAAGCCTTTCATGGTTCAAATGATCAGGCAAGCCGTCCCTTACCTCGCCTTTCGTCGGCCACCGGGTCGGGGCTATGGTAGGACGGACAAGAACGAACGCCTTGGACCGCAAGAAGGGGATGGACATGACGAAGGCTGACCTCGGGAAGACGGAAAAGCTCGGATATCTGGGGCTTGGCATGATGGGCTTTCCGATGTCGCGCCGGTTGGTCAAGGCGGATCACGCGGTCACGGTGTGGAATCGCTCCCAGGCCAAGATAGCCGGCCTGGTCGAGGTTGGCGCCAAGTCGGCGACGTCGCCGCGTGAAGTGGCCACCGAGGCCGGCATCGTCTTCATGTGCCTCACCGATGCTGCCGCGGTCGAAGCCGTGGTGTTTGGCCGTGACGGCGTCGCGGAGACGGCGGGGGCCGGCAAGCTCGTGGTCGACTTCTCGTCGATCCACCCCGACGCGGCCCGTGCCATCGCGGCACGCCTCAAGGCTGCCAACGGCATGGAATGGATCGACGCGCCGGTCTCCGGCGGCTCGATAGGCGCGGAGGAAGGCACGCTTGCGGTGATGGCCGGCGGTGAAGCCGCCGACATCGAGCGGGTCAGGCCCTATGTGCTGTCGATGGCACGACGGCTCACGCATATGGGCCCGGTCGGCGCTGGCCAGACTGCCAAGCTCTGCAACCAGGTGATCGTCGGCTGCGCCATGGCGGTGCTGGCGGAAGCGACACGGCTCGCGGTCAATGCCGGGATCGACGCCGGGCGTCTGCCGGAAGCGCTCGCCGGCGGCTTTGCCGATTCCATTCCGCTGCAATTGTTCGTGCCGCGCATGGTGAAGGGGATTCATTCGCCGCCGCTCGGTCATATCTCGACCATGCTGAAGGATCTCGATACCGTGGTCGACGTCGCGCATACCACCTCGAGCCCGGTGCCGATGTCGGCGCTGGCCGCGCAGCTGTTCAGGCTGGCCAAGGCAGCGCGCGGCGCCGGCGCGGATGCGCTCGAAATCTACAAGCTATCGGCCGCCCAGACCGAATAGCGATCTCAGTTGCCGACGCCAGTCACGAACCGGCCGTAGCCGCCGCGGGCGAACAGCAGCGGCTCGTCGCGATTGTAGGAATAGGCTTCGACGGCCCCAAGGAAAATGACATGGTCGCCGCCATAGTAGCGGTTGGCGGCGCGGCACTGGAAGCAGGCGACGCTGTCGGCGAGAAGCGGCGCCTTGCCGAGCCCCGGTTTCCATTCGACCCCGGCGAACTTGTCCTCCGAGGATTTCGCGAACCTGCTGGCCAGCGCCTGCTGCGACGCGCCGAGCACGTTGATGGCGAAATGACTGGCGTTCTGAAAGACCGGCAAGCCCTGCGAAAACATCCCCAGGCTCCAGAGCACCAGCGGCGGATTGAGCGACACCGACGCAAACGAGTTGCAGGTCAGCCCGTAAGGCCGGCCGTCGGCCGCGACCGCGGTGATGATGGTGACGCCGGTGGCATAGCTACCGAGCGCGTTGCGAAAATCCCTGGGATCGATCGCCGAATTGTCGCTCTCGAGCTCCCTGGCTGGATCCGGGACGGAATGCTTTGGCGCGTCGGTCATGGCGCTCGCCTCAAAGCGTCAGGTTTTCGGAGGGCAGGCCGAGCGCGACACGCCCGTAATTGGTGCCGGCGGCATCGAAGTTGAACGCAAGGTGTGAATTGATCGCATGGGCATCGCGAAACTGCCGCTGCAGCGCGGCGGCGGTGGACAGACCGCGGGCACCGCTGGCGGCAAACAGCAGGGATACCGCCTCCGTGCACAGATTGACCGAGAAGGCTCCATCACGGCGCAGCCTGGTCTTGGCAGGAACATCGGGATCGACGCCGCGCGCGGCGTCGGCCATCGCCTCGATGCAGGTCGAACGCATGATGCGGCGGGCCGCGTCGATCTTCGCCGAAGCTTCCGCAATCTTGATCTGGGTGCTCTGGAGGTCGCCGAGCTTGGTACGGTTGTAGGTCGAGGACCGATGCCGCGCCACCCGGATATAATCGTCGAGACACGCCTGCGCGTTTCCCAGCGCCACGCCGGACAGCACAAAGGGAAACAGCGAGAACACCGGCAGGGTATAGAGCGGGTTGGGATTGACCGCGCTTCCCGGCGTCGGCCCGCCGCCGAGATCGTTCACCGCAACACTCATCGACTCGGCGACGAAGGCATCACGGACTTCGACGTCGTTCGAGCCGGTTCCGCGCAATCCCGTTGCGTTCCAGGTGTCGACGATCTGATAGTCGCTCTTGTTGAGCAGAAAGATGCGGTATTCGATTCCGTCGGCCTCATCGTCGGTGGCGACCACGCTGGCCAGCATGTTCCATTCACAGGAATCCACGCCGGAGCAGAACGGCCACCTGCCGCGCAGCGTAAATCCGCCTTCGGCCTTGCGGGCACGGCCGGCTGGGAAGATGAAGGACGAGGCAATCAGGGCATTGACGTCCCTGCCCCAGATCAGGTCCTGGGCGCGGCCGTCGAACATGGCGAGCATCCAGTGATGGCTGGCGAGGTTGGCGAAATTCCACCCCACCGACGCGTCGGCCCGCCCGATCGCCTCCGCACAGTCGACCAACGCCACATAGTCGAACTCGGAGCCGCCGACCCGCTTCGGCTGCAGGATCCTGAACAGCCCGGCCTCGTGCAGATCGCGCTCGGTCTCCGGCGGCAGGCGCCGCTGCTCCTCGGTCCGCGGTGCCCGCTCACGCAACTGGGGGATCAGCGCCTCGGCCCGGCCAATCATGGCGGCGTAGGCGCGCTGGTCCGCTTCCGGTCCGGGCGCCACGTTCGCGTCGGGTCTCCGACCGGCATCTGCCATCTGTCGCTCCTATCGCGCGTGCGGCCACCAGCACCGCACTGCACCAACGAACCGATCCTGTTTATCGTTTGGCTCTCCGTTGTTCAAGGCGCGGCAGGTTCGGCCGAAAGCCGGACCGGCGCGGGAACGCCTCGGACCGGCGCGATCGAATCGCTGGCCCTTGCACGCCGCTGCTCGACACTGGTTGAACGGACGGCCCGGCTCTCTGCGTGATGTCAGGAACTGAGTGTCGGCGTCGTGCGTTGCTGGTCCAAGCGCGAAGGCGACGCGAATGCGCGGAGGCGACGCGAATGCGCACCAAAACACCGGCGATATGGCTCAGTTCGGTCTTGAAGCTGGCCAGCAACGCGACCATGGGCGTCGCCATGGGTCTTGTTTTCACATTGGTTTTATCTGTCGCCGATCCTTCCGGCATGGTGACCTTGATCCGGCGCGGCGGCGAGCCGGATTTCACCTGGACCATGTTCGTGACGATCGTCGTACTTGCTTTTGCGGTCGGCGCGGCCCTGACCGGCTTCGTTTTCATCATGACCGAGGACGAATGAGGCCAGTTGCGACGACCTGACACAAGCCGAGGGCGGAACGGCCGGTCCAGCGTGACGTTCTCTTGGCATGCCGCGATATCATTTCGACCTGATTGGAAAGCACACGATCGTAGATCACAACGGCCTCGATCTGGCGGACGACATCCTGGCCTCTGATGCGGCGGACAGTCTTGCCAACGAGTTGTATTCCGCCCGGCCCGAGCTCCGCCGTCAGCACTGCTCGATCCTGGTCACAAACCAGGACGGCGAGGAAGTCTGCCGCGCGCCGATCTGGGACCGCAGCCGCGATTGAGGCGGCCAACGGAGCGCGCGCCTTCCTTAGAGATAGCCCTCACCGGCCTCCGCGGCAAAGCGGCCGGGATCGCCCTCCCAGACGATCCGGGCGTGCTCCAGCACATAGACGCGGTCGGCATGGGGCAGCGCGAAGGTCACGTTCTGCTCGCCGAGCAGCACCGTGATCGGCGTGGTCTGGCGCAGCTTCTCCAGCGCCTTCGAAAGCTGCTCGAGGATGACCGGCGCGAGGCCGAGCGTCGGCTCGTCGAGGATCAGGATCTTCGGCTGCATCATCAGCGCGCGGCCGATCGCCAGCATCTGCTGCTCGCCGCCGCGACAAGCGTCTGCGCCATCTGGCCCTGGCGCTCCTTCAGGATCGGGAACAGCTCGAACAGCCACGCGAGTTGGCTGGTCTCTCGCCTCGTCGGTCAGATGCTGGCCGCCGAGGTCGAGATTCTCCCGCACGCTCATCTCGCCGAACAGTTCGCGCGACTCCGGGCACTGCACGATGCCGCTGCGGGCGATGCGCGCCGGGCTCGTCCCGCGCAGCTTTTCGCCGCCGCGGATGATATCGCCGGAGTACGGCAGAAAACCGGAAATGGTGTTGAACAGCGTGGTCTTGCCGGCGCCGTTGAGGCCCGACGACCGAGACGAACTCGCCCTCGTGCACATGGATCGAGACGTTCTCCAGCGCCTGCGCCTTGCCGTAATGGACGCTGACCTTCTCGACCTGCAGCAGCGGCACCTTGTCCTTGAAGCTGGTCTCGGGGCGCGCCGAGGTCTCGATCGCGCCGCCGAGATAGACCCGCCGCACCGTCTCGTTGCGCATCACCTCCTCGGCGCGGCCGGTGACGATCTCCTCGCCGAGATACATCGCGAGCACCCGGTCGACCAGCGCGGCGACGCTCTTGACGTTGTGGTCGACCAGCAGCACCGCGCGGCCTTCGTCGCGGAAGCTGCGGATCAGTTCGGAGAAGGTGCCGACTTCGGCAAGCGTCAGGCCGGCGAACGGTTCGTCGACCAGCACCACCTTGGGGTCGCGGGCGATCGCCTTGGCGAGTTCGAGCCGGCGCAGGTCGGCGAACGGCAGCGTCGGCGGCCGGCGGTCCATCACGGCGCCGAGGCCGACGCGGTTGGCGATCCATCGCGCGCGTTCGGTCAGCGCCTTGTCCGGCGAACAGCATGAACAGGCTGTCCGGCAGCAGCGCCACCATGATGTTTTCCAGCACGGTCTGCCGGTTCAGCGGCCGCGAATGCTGGAACACCATGCCGAAGCCTTTGCGCGCGATCTTGTGCGCGGGCAGGCCGGCGACGTTCTCGCCCTGGAACACCACATCGCCGGCGGTCGGCCGCTCGATGCCCATGATCGCCTTCATCGCCGTCGACTTGCCGGATCCGTTCGGGCCGATCAGGCCGAAGATCTCGCCGGCGCGCAGATCGAGAGCTGAGGTCCTTGACGGCGGTGAGGCCGCCGAAGCGCTTGGTCAGGCCGCGGACCTCGAGCACCGGCGCGTCGCTCGCGGCTGCATTCATCATGAGCGGGCCTCCGCGCGACAGGGCCGCTCCGAGGAAGCCGCCGGGGAAGAACAGGACGACCAGCAGCGCCACCGCCGAGACGATGAAGGTCGCGAGCTCGCCGGTCGGCCGCAGGAATTCGCCGGCCACGATCAGGAAGATCGCGCCGAGCGCCGCGCCGAGCACCGTGCGCCGGCCGCCGAGCACGGCGGCGACGATGACGTTGCACGCCGACCGCGACGTCGACGACGGTGCCGACCGACGCGGTGCCGAAATAGAACACCAGCAGCGCGCCGGACAGGCCGGAGAAGAACGCGCTGACGATGAAGGCGGCGAGCTTGTGCTTGACGATGTTGAAGCCGAGCGCGCCGGCCTGAACCGGGTCCTGCCCGCTGGCCTGCAGCACAAGCCCGATCGGCGACTGCGAAAGCCCGTAGAGGATCGCGGCACTGATGGTCATGAAGCCGAGCGCGATCCAGTAGTTGACGCTCGGCGTTGATGGTGATGACGTCGGGAATGGTCAGGCCGATCTCGCCGCCGGTGAGATCGGCGAACACCACGACGAAGTTCTGCAGCATCAGCACCGCGACCAGCGTCGTCAGCCCGAAATAGGGCCCGCGCACCCGCAGCGCCGGCAGCGCCAGCACGAATCCGGCGATCACCGACGCCAGCGCGCCCAGCACGATGCACAGATAGACCGACCAGCCATACTGGTTGTTGAGGATGCCCGCGGTGTAGGCGCCGACGCCGATCAGGAAGGTCGGGCCGAAATTCACCTCGCCGGCGAAACCGAACAGCAGGTCCCACGCCATCGCGAACACGCCGAAATAATAGGCGACGGTCAGCAGGCCGAGGATATAGCCGGAGACATAGAGCGGCAGCGTCGCGGCGACGATGACGATGACGAGCGAGATCAGGAACAGCCGCGATGTGAAGAAGCCGGCCATGCTCATCGCCTCCCGAGCAGGCCTTGCGGCCGGATGTACATCACGATCACCAGCAGCAGCAGCGCCGGAATGGTGCGGTAGGCGGGCGAGACCAGATAGGCGGTGAGGGTCTCGAGATAGCCGACCACGAAGGCGGCGATCAGCGAGCCGGACACGCTGCCGAGGCCGCCGAGCACGACGATCGAGAACGCGCTCGCGGTCAGCGGCCCGACGCTGTAGGAGCTGACGCCGAGGAACATGCCGAGCAGCACGCCGGCGATGCCGGCGAGGATGCCGTAGATCGCCCACACCACGACATAGATGCTGGTGAGTTCGAGTCCGAGCAGCGTCACGCCGCGCGGGTTCATCGACGCCGCCAGCACCGCCTTGCCGGTCCGGGTGCGGTTCACCAGCAGCCAGAGCAGGCCGATCACCAGGCAGCAGACCACCGCGGTGAAGATCTCGTTGTTGCGGCGTGCGAACGCCGAGAATGTTGACCACGCCCTCGACGATCGGCAGCACGGTCTTGGCGTTGTTGGTGAAGAAATAGGCGATCAGTTCCTGGATCATGATCCCCCACAGCAGCGTGCCGGTGAGGACGAAGATCTCCTTCTCCTCGTTGGGAATGCGGGTCGACTTCTGGATCGGCTGCACCACCGCGAAGTAGGTGACGAAAGCCGCGACCAGCGCGACGGCGACGCCGAGCAGCGCGCCGGCATAGGTGCCCATGTGCAGCACGCTCGCTGCCGCCCACGCCGCCACCGCCGCCAGCACCATGATGGCGCCGTGGGACAGGTTGAGCACGCCGGAGACGCCGAAGATCAGGGTGAAGCCGGTGGCGCCCAGCGCATACAGCGCGCTGATGGCAAAGCCGTCGATCAGTATCTGGAAGGCGAGCATTTGACCGACCGCGGCAGCACCGCTGCTCTGTTTGAATGCCAGTAGACACGAAAATGCTCCCGGGCGAGCCCGGGAGCAGATCGTTCAATGTCAGTTCGCGGTGACCTTGATGAAGCTCGGGAACTTCAACTGGCCCTTGGCGACTTCCTTCGGCCAGACGCTGACCTGCTTGCCATCCTGCCACTGCAGCATCAGGCCGGTGATCAGGCCCTTGCCGTATTTGATCGAGTGGGTGAACGGATCGTCCTTGCCGTAGAACTGGATGCGGCCGATGGTGCCTTCCCAGTCGGTCTTTTCCAGCGCCGTCGACCAGCTTGTCGGCATCGGTCGAGCCGGCGCGCTTGATGGCGTCGGCGATGTAATAGACTTCGTCATACGAGGTATAGCCGGCGTAGGACGGATAGTTGCCGAACTTCTTCTTGAAGGCCTCGGCGAACGGGATCGACTTCGAGCGTCACCGCGACGTCGGGACCGGAGACGCCCTGATAAAGCACGCCATCGGCGGCGTCGTTGGTGTCCTTGCCGAAGGTCGCGTTGGTCGCCTGCGAACTGATGCCGAACATCGGGATCGGCACCTGCTGGTTCTTCCACTGCACCGTCGGCTGCACGCCGACATGCGAGATGCCGGTGATGATCACGTCGGGCTTCGCGCCCTCGATCTTGTTGAAGATCGGCGTGAAGTCGGTGGTGTCGGGCGAGAAGCGGATGTGGTCGAGCACCTTCAGGCCGATCTTGGGCAGGCACTCCTCGTAGCCGACGTCGAGCGGCTTGGTCCAGGCGGCGTCCTCGCTCATGATGACGGCGGTCTTCATGTGCTTCTGGTCGACCAGCAGGTCCTTGGCGGCGTCGCACACCGACAGCGCCAGCGCCGCCGAGGTCAGGTAGCCGTGGAAGGTGTATTTGTTCTTCTCGTAGTCGGCATGGACGCTCTTGCTGATCTCGTTGGAGGCCGCACCCGGCGTACACGAACGGCGTCTTCAGCCGCGCGGCCCACGGCTCCAGCGCCAGCACGACCTCGCTGATGTAGCTCGCGATCACGGCATGTTGACCTTGTCCTCGTTGACCGCGCGCTGGAAGGCGCGAACCGAATCCGCCGAGGAGCTGTGGTTGTCGTAGGTGACGATCTCGATCTTGCGGCCGTCGACGCCGCCCTTGGCGTTGATCTCATCGGCCGCCATCTGCGCTGCCTGCGGGATCGACGCGCCGGCGATGGCCTGCGCTTCGGCGATCACGCCGATCTTGATCGGGTCGGCGGCAAGCGCCTGACCGGAGGCCGTCGCCAACAGGCCGAGCGCGGTCGCACCCAGCAGCAATCGCCGCACGGACCGGAACACAAGCGGGCGGGACGAATTTGTCATGTCGTTTCTCTCCACGTGATAAGTTCTTGCTTTGGCTGGCGGTTATTCTAGCGGGGCCGGCGGGCGCGGCAAGCGAAACCGCACGATATTCCCGATTGGGCCGCCGAACTAAAGTAGGTAGACGTCACTGCTTGCGGATCACCCTGCGATTATTCCCGGTTCCGGAATATTATTTGCACGGCAGTTTCGGTCGGCGGCCCCTCACCGCGACCGGCGAATTCACGGCGCATCGAGCGCTGCAACCTCATCATGCAAGGTGGAGATAGGCCCGATATCGACAGGCCTTATCGCTGCAGGTAGGGTCGCTGCAAAAAACCAAGCCTCGAGAGACGACCGGGAGAGACGCCGTTGCACGACCGATTCAAGCTGAAACGCGACTACTATGCCGGCGGCCTGATGATGTTGCTCGGTGTCGGAGCCGCGGTGACCGGCGCTGGCTACAAATTCGGCACCCTCGCCCGAATGGGTCCCGGATTCATGCCGGTCATGCTCGGTATCGCGCTGGCGTTCATCGGCATTCTGATCGCCGGCACGGCACTGGCATCGTCCGAGCCCGACGACAGGAAGTTTCTGCCTGACAACCCGCAATGGTTCGGCTGGGCCTGCATTATCGGCGGCCCGATCCTGTTCATCGTCCTCGGGCAGTATGGCGGCATGATCCCCGCGGTGTTCGCCTGCGTGTTCGTGTGCGCATTGGGCGACAGGACAACGACGTACAGATCATCCTTCGTGCTCGCGGCCGGCGTGACCGTATTCGGCGTCGTGCTGTTCCACTATCTGCTTGGCATCCCGTTCCCGCTGCTCCGCGGGGTCAACCTGTGATCTCGACCGCAATTGCAGATCTCTGGTACGGCTTTGGCGTCGCGCTCGAGCCGCACAATCTGATGTATTGCTTCCTCGGCGTGCTGGTCGGCAATCTGGTCGGGGTGCTGCCGGGGATGGGTCCGGTTGCCACCATCTCGATTCTGCTGCCGCTGACCTTCGGGATGCAGCCCGTCCCCGCGATCCTGATGCTGTCCGGCGTCTATTACGGCGCTCAATATGGCGGGGCGATCTGTTCGATCCTGCTCAACCTACCCTGTCATCCGCCGCACGCCGTCACCTGCCTCGACGGATTTCCATTGACCAAGCAGGGCAAGGGCGGCACCGCGCTCGGCATCACCATCATCGCCGCCTTCATCGGTGCGTCCTTCGGCATCACCGAAATGATCTTCCTGGCGCCGCTGCTGGTCAAGATCGCGCTCGAATTCGGACCGGCCGAAGTCTGTTCGCTGATGCTGGTGGGATTGCTGGCGGGCTCGACGCTGGCAAAGGGGTCGCCGCTGAAAGGCATCGCGATGACGATCCTCGGCCTGCTGGTCGGCATCGTCGGCTCGGATATCGAGACCGGCCAGCCGCGCTTCACCTTCGGCATCACCGAGCTTTTCGATGGCGTCGAGATCATCGCGCTGGCGCTCGGCATGTTCGGCATCGCCGAGTTCATGAACAGCATCAACAATACCGAAGCCGTCGACATGAAATATGCCAAGGTCGGCATTGCCGACATGTTTCCCTCGAAGGCCGACCTCAAGCTGGCATTCTGGCCGATGATCCGCGGCACCCTGCTCGGCAGCCTCTGCGCGCTGATCCCCGGCACCGGTCCGACCATCGCCTCGTTCGTTTCCTACGCCACCGAGAAGAAGATCTCGAAGACGCCGGAGCGTTTCGGTCATGGCGCGATCGAGGGCGTCGCCTGTCCGGAGGCGTCGACCCATTCCTCGGTGCAGGGCGACTTCATCCCGACCATGAGCCTCGGCATTCCCGGCGACACCGTCATGGCGCTGCTGCTCGGCGCCCTCATCATTCACGGCATCGTTCCCGGACCGCAGCTGATCAGCCAGCACGCGGACATCTTCTGGGGGCTGATCGCGAGCTTCTGGATCGGCAACATCCTGCTCGTCATTCTCAACGTGCCGATGATCGGCCTGTGGGTGAAGCTGCTCAGCATCCCCTACCGCTATCTGTATCCGAGCGCGATGTTCTTCGTCTGCATCGGGGTCTATGCCGCCAACAACGACATGTTCCAGGTCGGCGAGACCCTGGTGATCGGCGTCGTCGGCTACATTCTGCTGCGGCTCGATTTCCATCCGGCGCCCGTGCTGCTCGGATTCGTGCTCGGTCCGCGCTTCGAGGAAAACTTCCGCCGCAGCCTTCTGATCTCACGCGGCGATCTGATGACGTTCATCGACCGCCCGATCAGCGCCTTTTTTCTCCTGATTTGCGTCGTCCTGATCGTGGCCCAGATCTATGTCTGGCTGCGCAAGCCCAGACTGGTCGCCGAAGAACAGGCCATCGCTAGCCAGGTGCCGCCGACCTCCTATTCGGAGCTGGCGGGCTAGCCTCGAGCCGTCGCAAGGCATTGTTCTCGACCCTGCTGCGGATCGGCCGCAAAAAAGTCTGAAAAGCGGGCGGGAACTTTGCCAGCATAAAACAATTAGTCTGCGCAGGAATCCGGAAAAGACCTTTTGCAATCGGAGCCTGCGCGTTGAGGGTGTCCATGTCGAAATTTAAATTCCTGGTCGTCATCCTGGCAATCATCCTGGTCGGTCCCGCCGCTGCGCAGAGAGGCGGCCATGGTGGTGGTGGTGGCGGCCGTGGCGGCGGCGGCGGCGGAGGTCATTTCGGTGGCGGCGGCCATATGGGCGGCGGTGGCCACTTCGGCGGCGGAGGACACTTTGGAGGGGGCCACTTCGGAGGAGCACGGTTTGCGCGCCCCGGTGGCGGCGCTCACTTCGGCGGGGCACATGTCGGCGGGCGGCATTTCGGCCGGCCGGGATCACATGTGACGGGGCGGTCCAGTTTTCGCGGCCAGCGCTCGGTTACCACACGGGGTGGTGCCGACCGCGTCAGCCGACGAGCATTGCAGCAGAACCGCGCCAATCTCAGCCGGAATCCGAACACGATCCGTGACAATCGCCGGGCAAGCGCCAGGTCGCGCGCCGTTCAGCGCACCCTGAACTCGCGTTCCGTCGCGGGCGCCCTGCGCAATCAGGCCGCCCTGCGCAACCCAAATACGCGCGCGCGTATTGCCGCCGCTGCAGCCACCGCCGGATGGCAGCACGGTCGCGGCCGAAACGGCTGGTGGCGACACCGCCATGGCGGCTATGGCTGGGTCGGCCCGCTGTTCTGGCCGTTCGCCTATGACGATTGGTATGATTACACGATGTGGGGCTACGGCTACGACGCGCCGTTCTGGGATTACGGCTACAACGATATCTATACCGGCATTTTCGCGCCCTACGGCTATGATGCCCTCGGCGGCTATCTGCCGCCGAGTTCGGGCGGTCCTCCCCCGCCATCGGGCCGGCGGAGCGCCGCGGCAACAACCGCCACGACCTCCGACCAGCTGTCGCAGATGTGCGGCGCGGACAGTCGCGAGATCGCGGGGTTGCCGATCGATCAGATCCAGCAGACGGTACAGCCCAATGACGCCCAGCGCGCGGCGCTCGACGACCTCGCCAATGCCTCCGTCAAGGCAGCACAGGACATCAAGGCAGCCTGCCCTACCCAGATCCCGGCAACGGCTCCCGCCCGGCTCGAATCCATGCAGAAGCGGATCGAGGCCCTGATTGCCGGCGTTGGAACGGTGCAGCCCGCCTTGCAGAAATTCTACGATCTTCTCAACGACGATCAGAAGGTGCGCCTCAACGCACTTGGCCAGGATCAGCAACGCCAGGACCAGCGTCAGGGCAGGACCGCGCGGAAGAGCGATGCCGGCCCAGTCGCGCAGAGCTGCGACGCCGCGCAATCCGGCGTCCTGAGCTGGCCGGCGGCCGAGATCGACGCCAGGCTTCATCCGACCGACGATCAGCGGGCCAGCCTGACCGCGCTGCAGGACGCGACCGCCAAGGCCGCGGACACGCTCAAGGCATCCTGCCAGCCCAGCGACGCCATCACGCCGCCGGCAAGGCTCGACGCCGTCGCCGCGCGGCTCAACGCCATGCTGGAGGCGGTAAAGACCGTGCGCACGGCGCTGGACGACTTCTATGGCAAACTCACCGACGAGCAGAAGGCACAGTTCGAAGCGATCGGCCCGCGCCGATCCGCCTCGTCGGATACCCCGGGATCGCGACGGCGCCACCATGCCAGCGTCAGCGGCATGATCCGGCGTTTCATCTCGCTGGCACGCTGAACGCGACCGGCAGCTAGGCTGGGGAGAACTGTTCCATCGCCATGGTGCCCGCCCCTGGACATGACGATGCGCTCGAACGTGCCCCTGCGCCCGCCGCGGATCGGCCCAGCGTTCAAGCGTGAGCCGGCGGCCCCTGGAAGGCTTGGATCGGTGTGGCAGCCTGGGCTACGTTACGTCTTCATCACATCCGGAACGGGCACCATGCAAACCTACGACCGCACCGCCGAAGATCTGGGCAATGCCATCCACCTCGAGCATGTCAACGTGCAGGTCCCCGATCAGCGGCTTGCGACGTTGTTCTATGTCGCCGGGCTCGGGTTGACCCGCGATCCCTATTTGATGGTCTCCGACAGCAACATGTGGGTCAATGTCGGCAGAAGCCAGTTTCATCTGCCGAGTGGCCCGGCGCAGGTGGTGCGCGGCCATACCGGCATCGTGATCTCCGGCCGCAAGGCCCTGCTCGACCGCCTCGCCTCTGTCGCCAACAAGCTCGAAGGCACAAGGTTCAGCTTCCGCGAACACAACGACCATGTCGAGGCGACCTGCCCGTGGGGCAACCGTGTGCGCTGCTATGAGCCGGACGCGGCGCAATTCGGGCGCATCACACTCGGCATCCCCTACGTCGAATTCGATGTTCCGATCGGCACGGCGGCGCGCATCTGCGACTTCTATCCCGAGGTGATGGGAATGCCCGCCGAGTTACGCAATGGTGACGCCAGACTGGCGCGGGTGAAAATGGGCAAGGACCAATATCTGCAGTTCCGCGAGACCGACCAGCCGCAGCCGGACTATGACGGCCATCATGTGCAGATGTACATCACGAACTTCTCAGGCCCCTATCGCGCGCTGTCGGCACGCGGCCTGATCTCGAGCGAGGACAACCAGTATCAGTATCGCTTCCGCGATATCGTCGATCTGGCCGATGGCAAGCCGCTGTTCGTTGTCGAGCACGAGGTGCGCAGCGCCACCCACCCGATGTACCTGCGACCGCTGGTCAACCGCAATCCGACGCAGACCAACCGGACCTATGCAACCGGCCATGACCAATGGCAGTGGGCAATGGAACCGGATTTCTATGACCGACGCTAGCGGCCCCTTGCCCGGCGTCTACCGGCGTTTGGATCACGTTAACCTATCCAAGGAATGTGTCCTACCGCGGGAACCATTCATCCTCCAGGCGATTGGGTTACTTGGCCCAAAGCGGGCGGGTTCCAATTGCCGGAATGGCGCGAATTCGTCTTCCTTGATTTGGCGCCTGCCAGAGGCTTCTATCCCGTCCTGCTACGCCGATGCAAATTCGCTAACGATGCGCCGGGGGTAATGCCATGAGCGTTCTTGATCGCGGAGCCAATCCGCCACGTCGCCCCGTGCCAAAACGCAAATCGACAACTGCCTCCGAACCGGACGCGCGGCAGGATCTGCTGCAGGCACTGCAGGCCATGCGGAGCGGCGATTTCTCGGCGCGAATGACCGGCGACCACATCGGCATCGATGGCAAGATTGCCGACACGTTCAACGAGATCATCGCCGCCAACCAGCGGATGGCCCAACAACTCGAGCGCGTCGGCCAGGTCGTGGGCCGGGAAGGCAAGACGCGCCAGCGCGTCAGGTTCGGCCTTGCCAGCGGCTCGTGGGCCGACATGGAAGGCTCGGTCAACACCCTGATCGACGATCTGCTCTGGCCGACCCGCGAGGTCACGCGTGCGGTCGCCGCCGTTGCACAAGGTGACCTGTTGCAGACCGTCCAGCTCGACGTCGACGGCCGTCCGCTCGGCGGCGAATTCCTGCAATCGGCCACCATCGTCAACACCATGATCAAGCAGCTCAGCGTGTTCACCTCCGAGGTGACGCGGGTGGCGCGCGAGGTCGGAACCGAGGGCAAGCTCGGCGGCCAGGCCCAGGTCCCTGAGGTGACGGGGGTGTGGAAGGACCTCACCGAAAGCGTCAACTCCATGGCCAACAACCTCACCGGCCAGGTCCGCAACATCGCCGAGGTCACGATCGCGGTGGCCAATGGCGACCTTTCCAAGAAGATCACGGTCGACGTCCGCGGCGAGATCCTGCAGCTGAAGGAAGCCATCAACACCATGGTGGACCAGCTGCGCTCCTTCGCATCGGAAGTCACCCGCGTCGCCCGCGAGGTCGGCACCGACGGCAAGCTCGGCGGCCAGGCGATCGTGCCCGGCGTCGCCGGCACCTGGAAGGACCTCACCGACTCCGTCAATGCGATGTGCGGCAATCTCACCGCCCAGGTGCGCAACATCGCCAACGTCACCACGGCGGTCGCGCGCGGCGATCTCTCGCGCAAGATCACGGTGGACGTGCGCGGCGAAATCCTCGAGCTCAAGGACACCATCAACACGATGGTCGATCAGCTCAACGCCTTTGCGTCGGAAGTGACGCGCGTGGCGCGCGAGGTCGGCACCGAAGGCAAGCTCGGCGGCCAGGCCCAGGTGCCCGGCGTTGCCGGCACCTGGAAGGACCTCACCGACAACGTCAATTTCATGGCCTCCAACCTGACCGCCCAGGTACGCAACATCGCCGACGTGGCGACCGCGATCGCGGGCGGCGACCTGTCCAAGAAGATCACGGTGAACGTTTCGGGCGAAATCCTGCAGCTCAAGGAAACGCTGAACACCATGGTCGACCAGCTCAACGCGTTCGCCGGCGAGGTGACGCGCGTGGCGCGCGAGGTCGGCACCGAAGGCCGGCTGGGCGGCCAGGCCAACGTGCTCGGCGTCGCCGGCACCTGGAAGGACCTGACCGAGAGCGTCAACTCGATGGCGAGCAATTTGACCGCGCAGGTCCGCAACATCGCCGAGGTGACCACCGCGGTGGCCAATGGCGACCTGTCGAAGAAGATCACGGTCGACGTCCGCGGCGAGATCCTCGAGCTCAAGGATACCATCAACACGATGGTCGACCAGCTCAACGCCTTCGCCGGCGAGGTGACCCGCGTCGCCCGCGAAGTCGGCACCGAGGGCAAGCTCGGCGGTCAGGCCCTGGTGCGCGGCGTCGCCGGCACCTGGAAGGACCTCACCGACAGCGTCAACTCGATGGCCAGCAACCTGACCGGCCAGGTCAGGAACATCGCCGAGGTGGCGACCGCGGTCGCCAAGGGCGACCTGTCGAAGAAGATCACGGTGAACGTTTCGGGCGAAATCCTGCAGCTCAAGGAAACGCTCAACACCATGGTCGACCAGCTCAACGCCTTCGCCGGCGAGGTGACCCGCGTCGCGCGCGAAGTCGGCACCGACGGCAAGCTCGGCGGCCAGGCCGAGGTGCCCGGCGTCGCCGGCACCTGGAAGGATCTCACCGACAGCGTCAACTCGATGGCCGGCAACCTCACCGCCCAGGTCCGCAACATCGCCGAGGTGGCCACCGCCATCGCCGGCGGCGACCTCTCGCGCAAGATCACGGTCGACGTGCGCGGCGAGATCCTGCAGCTCAAGGAAACGCTGAACACCATGGTCGACCAGCTCAACCGGTTCGCCGGCGAGGTCACGCGCGTGGCGCGCGAGGTCGGTACCGAGGGCCGGCTGGGCGGCCAGGCCAACGTCCCCGGCGTCGCCGGCACCTGGAAGGACCTGACCGACAGCGTCAACTCGATGGCCGGCAACCTCACCGCCCAGGTCCGCAATATCGCCGAGGTCACCACGGCGGTCGCGCGCGGCGACCTGTCGCGCAAGATCACCGTGGACGTCAAAGGCGAAATTCTCGAACTCAAGAACACCATCAACACGATGGTCGATCAGCTCAATGCCTTCGCCTCTGAAGTGACGCGCGTGGCGCGCGAGGTCGGCACCGAGGGCAAGCTCGGCGGCCAGGCCGAAGTGCCGGAGGTCGCCGGCACCTGGAAGGACCTCACCGACAACGTCAATTTCATGGCCTCGAACCTCACCGCGCAGGTCCGCAACATCGCCGAGGTGGCGACCGCGATCGCCGGCGGCGACCTGTCGAAGAAGATCACGGTCGACGTCCGCGGCGAGATCCTGCTGCTCAAGGACACGCTCAACACCATGGTCGAGCAGCTGCGGTCCTTCGCCGCCGAGGTGACGCGCGTGGCGCGCGAGGTCGGCACCGAAGGCAGGCTCGGCGGCCAGGCGGTGGTGCCCGGCGTCGGCGGCACCTGGAAGGACCTCACCGACAACGTCAACCTGCTCGCCGCCAATCTCACCACCCAGGTGCGCAACATCGCCGAGGTCACCACGGCGGTGGCCCGCGGCGACCTCTCGCGCAAGATCACCGTCGATGTGAAGGGCGAAATCCTCGAGCTCAAGAATACCATCAACACCATGGTCGACCAGCTCAACGCCTTCGCCGGCGAGGTGACGCGCGTCGCCCGCGAGGTCGGCACCGAGGGCAAGCTTGGCGGCCAGGCGCAGGTGCCGGGCGTGGCCGGTACCTGGAAGGACCTGACCGACACCGTGAACTTCATGGCCGCCAACCTGACCGAGCAGGTACGCGGCATTGTCAAGGTGGTGACCGCGGTCGCCAACGGCGATCTCAAGCAGAACCTGACCGTGAAATCGAAGGGCGAAGTCGCCGCCCTCGCCGACACCATCAACAACATGACCGAGACGCTGGCGACGTTTGCCGACCAGGTCACCAGCGTCGCCCGCGAAGTCGGTGTCGAAGGCCGGCTCGGCGGCCAGGCCAACGTGCCGGGCGCGGCCGGCACCTGGAAGGACCTGACCGGCAACGTCAACCTGCTGGCGGCCAATCTGACCTCCCAGGTGCGCGCCATCGCGGAGGTGGCGACCGCCGTCACCAAGGGTGACCTCACCCGCTCGATCCAGGTCGACGCCAATGGCGAGGTGGCCGAGCTCAAGGACAACATCAATACGATGATTGGCAACCTGCGGCTCACCACCGATGTCAATACCGAGCAGGATTGGCTGAAGACCAACCTCGCCAGGTTCACCAACATGCTGCAGGGCCAACGCGACCTCAGCACGGTCGGCCGTCTCCTGCTGACCGAGCTGACCCCGCTGGTCAACGCGCATATGGGCGTGATCTACCAGGTCGAGAACGAGGACAGCCCGCAACTGCGCCTGCTCTCGGCCTATGCCGGCGACGGCGTCTTCCCGAATCCGCAGGTGGTGCAGTTCGGCGAAGGCCTGGTCGGGCAATGCGCGATGGACAAGCGTCAGCGCCTGGTCACCGACATCCCCTCCGATGCGGTCCCGATCAACTCGGTGCTGCTGCGGGTGGCGCCGAAGAACCTGGTGGTGTTACCGGTCCTGTTCGAGAACCAGGTCAAGGCGGTGATCGAACTCGCCTCCATCGGCGCGTTCACGACGTCGCAGATGACCTTCCTGGAGCAGCTCACCGACAGCATCGGCATCGTGCTGAACAGCATCGAGGCCACCATGCAGACCGAGGGGCTGCTGAAGCAGTCGCAGCAGCTGGCCGGCGAGCTGCAGACCCAGCAGCGCGAACTGCAGCAGACCAACGAGCAGCTCGAGCAGAAGGCGCAGCAACTCGCCGAACGCAACGTCGAGGTGGAGCGCAAGAACCAGGAGATCGAACAGGCGCGGCGCGCGCTCGAGGAAAAGGCGACCGAACTCTCGCTGACCTCGAAGTACAAGTCCGAATTCCTCGCCAACATGTCCCATGAGCTGCGCACGCCGCTCAACAGCATCCTGATCCTCGGCCAGCAGCTGACCGAGAACCCGGACGGCAACCTGACCAACAAGCAGGTCGAGTTCGCCCGCACCATCCACGGCGCCGGCACCGATCTGCTCAACCTGATCAGCGACATCCTCGATCTGTCCAAGATCGAATCCGGCACGGTCACCGTGGATGCCGAAGAAATCCTCACCTCCAATCTGCTCGACACGGTGGGGCGGCCGTTCCGGCACGAGGCGGAGAACCGCCAGCTGTCGTTCGGCATCGAACTCGACCCCCATCTGACCCGCAGCATCGTCACCGACTCCAAGCGGCTGCAGCAGGTGCTGAAGAACCTGTTGTCCAACGCCTTCAAGTTCACCGCCGAGGGCGGCGTCAGCCTCAAGGTCTCGGGCGCGATTGGCGGCTGGAGCAACGAGCATCCGGTTCTCAACGCGGCGCCTGCCGTGATCGCCTTCGAAGTTTCGGATACCGGCATCGGCATCCCGACGGAGAAGCAGAAGCTGATTTTCGAGGCTTTCCAGCAGGCCGACGCCGGTACCAGCCGCAAATATGGCGGCACCGGTCTCGGCCTCGCCATCAGCCGCGAACTGGCGAGCCTGCTCGGCGGAGAGATCCACCTGCGCAGCGCCCCCGGCAAGGGCAGCACCTTCACGCTCTATCTGCCGCTGAAATATTCCGGGCCGACCGTGGCGCCGCGAGTCCCTGCCGCACCGCAATTTGGCGGCACCACACCGATGCTGCAGGTGGCTAGCCAGGAACGGGTCATCGAGCAATTGCCGGACGACCGGCGCAGCCTGGAACCCGGCGACACCATCCTGCTGATTGTGGAAGACGACCCGCATTACGCGCGGGTGTTGATCGATCTCGCCCGCGACAAGGGCTTCAAGGTGCTGGTCGCCACGCATGGCGAGGAGGCGCTCGACCTCGCCAAGCAATTCCAGCCGGCGGCGGTCTCGCTCGACGTGTTCCTGCCGGACATGCTGGGCTGGACGGTATTGAGCCAGTTGAAGCACAATCCGCTGACACGGCACATTCCGGTGCAGATCATCACCCTGGACGAAGACCGCCAGCATGCGCTGGCGCGCGGGGCGTTCTCCTTCGTCAACAAGCCGACCACGACCGAGGGCGTCAGCGCCGCACTGTCGCAGATCAGGGAATATGCCCGGCCGCGCCGCAAACGGCTGCTGATCGTGGAGGACAATGCCGCCGAGCAGCTCAGCATCCGGGAACTTCTCGGTCACGACGACATCGAGATCGTGACGACCGATACCGGTGCCGGCGCCCTCTCCGTGCTGCGCGACAAGCCCTGCGACTGCGTCGTGCTCGACCTGCGCCTGCCCGACATGAGCGGATTCGACGTGCTCGACCGGATCCGCAGCGACGGCAATCTGTCGAACGTGCCGGTGGTGGTGTTCACGGGCCGCGAACTCTCCGCCGAGGAAGACGCGGAACTCCACACCATGGCGCGCAGCATCGTGGTCAAGGGGGTGGAATTGCCGGAACGCCTGCTCGACGAAACGTCACTATTTCTGCACCGTGTGATCACGGAATTGCCGATCGAGAAGCAGCGAATGCTGGAGAAGCTGAACAGTTCCGACGAGGACCTGGTCGGCAAGACCGCGCTGCTGGTCGACGACGATGCCCGCAACATCTTCGCGTTGAGCAGCGTGCTGGAGCGGCGCGGCATGAAGGTGCTGACCGCCACGACCGGCAACGAGGCCGTCGCGCTGGTGCGGTCGAGTCCGGAGATCGCTATCGTCCTGATGGACATCATGATGCCGCAGATGGACGGCTATCAGACGATGGGCGTGATCCGCCAGGATCCGTCATTTGGCAGGCTGCCGATCATCGCGCTGACGGCCAAGGCCATGAAGGGGGACCGGGAGAAATGTCTGGAAGCGGGCGCCTCCGATTATCTCGCGAAGCCGGTCAACACCGAGCAACTGCTGCTCGCCATCCGCATGTGGCTGCATCGTTGAGCCCGATGATGGACCATGAAAAGGTAAACATTCTTCTGGTGGACGATCAGCCGGCCAAGCTGCTCGCCTATGAAGTGATCCTGAAGGAACTGGACGAGAATTTGGTGATCGCCTCCTCCGGCCGCGAGGCGCTGGAGCTCCTGCTCAAGAACGAGATCGCCATCATCCTGGTCGACGTCTGCATGCCCGAGCTCGACGGCTTCGAGCTCGCCGCCATGATCCGCGAGCATCCCCGGTTCCAGAAGACGGCGATGATCTTCATCTCGGCCATCCAGGTCAGCGACATCGACCGGCTGCGGGGTTACGAGATGGGCGCGGTCGACTATGTGCCGGTGCCGGTCGTGCCTGAAGTGTTGCGGGCGAAGATCAAGGTGTTCGCCGAACTCTACCGCAAGACGAGGCAGCTCGAGCGTCTCAACGCCGAACTGGAGGACCGCGTTCGCGCACGGACCGCCGAACTGCAGAAGTCGACGGCCCAGCTGGTCGAGAGCGAGCAGCGCCGCAGCATGGCCATTGCCGCCGGCAAGATGGGATCGTGGGACTGGCTCAACGGCGACTGGATGTGGGACGAAGGCCAGTATCGGATCTTTGGCGTCAACCCGCGGAATTTCGAAGTCACCTCCGCCAATATCCAGGCCCTGCTGCACCCCGACGATGTCGAGGCGTTGCGCGGCGTCGTGACCGCCTTTGCCGACGGGGCGCGGTCGTCGGAGACGGAATTTCGCCTCTACCGGCCGGACGGCGAGATGCGGTGGTGCGCCGCCACTGCGGCCGCCACCATCGACGGCAAGGGCCGCGTGGTGCGGGTCAGCGGCGTGACGATGGATATCACCGAGCGCAAGCGCGCCGAGGAACGCCAGAACCTGCTGACGCGAGAGGTCGATCACCGGGCCAAGAATGCGCTGGCGCTGGCACAATCGATCATTCGGCTGACCCGGGCCGACAGCATCAAGACCTACATCAACGCCGTCGAAGGCCGCATCAACGCGCTTGCCCGCGTCCACACCATCCTGTCCCTGTCGAGCTGGCAGGGTGCCGAGATCAGCAAGCTGGTCAACCAGGAGCTGGCGCCCTATGCCATGAGCGGCCAGATCCGGCTGTCGGGCGCGGAGGTGGAATTGCTGCCGGCGACGGCGCAGAGCCTGGCGCTGGCGCTGCACGAGCTGGTGACCAATTCCGCCAAATACGGCGCGCTGTCCACGCTCTCTGGGCAATTGTCGCTGAACTGGGAAAGCGCGGACGAAGTCCTGGCTCTGACATGGGAGGAAACCGGCGGTCCGCTGGTCCGGGCGCCGACCACGCGTGGGTTCGGCACCCGCAGCCTGATGGCCAGCGTCGAATTGCAGCTCGGTGGACAGGCCTTGTTCGATTGGCGCGCCGAGGGCCTGGTCTGCAGGCTGTTGATTCCGATGCCCGGCAGGGTGCCGATGCCGGAGCGGAGTGACGGTTTCCCCGCCGGCGCCGAGCAATTCATCCCGGTCGCGGTTCGGGTCAACGGGACGCGGGCCTAGCGGCCCGCGGCAGCTGCAGCCGCCACCCCGCTTGTTCGGCAGGAACCCGCCCCGCCGGCAGGCGTTGACGTTCGTTTATCCGAGCGTTCGCAATGGCGTTGATCACCATACGTCCGACCGAGGCCGACGTCGCGATCGCCAACTGGATTGCGGCGCATACCAATCCACCGACGGAAGAGGTCGCGGAGGCGCTGACCTGGGGAGCGGACGGGCATGTCCTGTGCGCCGTGGTCGTCGCCTGGTGGCTCCAATCGCGCCGGCAGGGCCGCTCGCGACGTCGCGTGGCCGATCATATCCTGCTGACGACGCTGGCCGCATCGGCGATGCCGCATCTGTTCAAGGCGGTCATCGATCAGCAGCGTCCCGATCGACGCACCGTGCGCGGCCACTGGCGTGGCGTGCCGTTTTCCGGAAAGGCGTTCGATGCGTTTCCCTCCGGACATGCCGTCCATGTTGGCGCGCTGGCCTCGGCCGCGTCGAGATTGCCGAAATCGCAACGCGACATCCTCTGGCTGCTCGGGGGCGGTCTGGTCGCGACCCGGGTCCTGTTGCTCGCGCACTGGACCAGCGACGTCCTGGTGGGCCTTTCGATCGGCGCCGTGCTGGAGCGATCGCTGCGCCGGCTAACCGGTTACGGCCGCACATCGTCAGCCAGTTCCGCGCTCCCGCCCGACACGCCATCATGAACATGCCGCTTGAACCGTCGTCGACCGATATTGCGCTGCGGCTCGCGTTGACCTTTGCCGCCAGCGCCATCATCGGATTCAACCGTGGCGCGCGCGGTCATGCCGCCGGCTTCAGGACCACGATCCTGGTCGGCCTCGCCGCCTCCGTCGCCATGATCCAGGCCAATATCCTGCTGCCGCTCAGCGGCAAGACGCCGGGATCGTTCGCCGTCATGGACCTGATGCGGCTTCCGCTCGGCATTCTCACCGGCGTCGGTTTCATCGGTGGTGGCACCATTCTCAAGAAGGGCGATCTGGTGACCGGGGTGACCACGGCCGCCACGTTGTGGCTGGTGACGGTGATCGGACTGTGCCTGGGCGGCGGCCAGCTGCTACTGGGCACGGCGGCTACCGTGCTTGCCGTGCTCACTTTATGGGGACTGAAGTGGGTCGATGTGAAGATTCCGCGCGAGCACCGCGCCAGACTGGTAGTCAGCTGCGTGGCGCAATGGAATGTGGTGGAGGAAATTCCGCGGCTGGTCGCGCCCATGAGATACCGGGCACACTTCCGCGAGCAGCGGCGCATCCGCGATTCCGAACACACCGATTATGTCTTCGAGCTGTGCTGGCGGCGCCCCGAGCGCGCCAGTCCACCGGTCGAGCTGCTCGAAATGATCGACCGCCGCTTCCCGGTGCAGTCGTTCGAGCTCACCACCGACAACGGCCGATAGTACGTAACCTGCCCGGAATGAACTGATCCGTGAAAACCGGTCAGTGCACGGTTTAGTGAGGGCGGTGTGCTGCACGGGCCCATCAGGAACAAGTGTTATCCTTTCGGGTTAGCGGTCGAGGCGCAGGCGTGCGCTGCTTTCCACCAGCGGCGGAGGCCGTCCATGTCTGATCATCCCGATTCTGCGGCCGGGTTCAATCGCCGCGCCTTCATCGCGGCAGCGACCGGAACCGCGTTGGCGGTGCCGCTCAAGGCCAAAGGCGCCGGCGCCGCCGTCGACTCGGCAAGGCCGGCGCCGGATCCGACACTGCCGGTCGATTTGACCCTCCGCGTCAACGGCAAGACCGAACAGCTCAGCCTCGACGCGCGGACCACGGTGCTGGATGCGCTGCGCGAACATATCGGGCTCACGGGCAGCAAGAAGGGCTGCGACCACGGCCAATGCGGCGCCTGCACCGTCCTGATCGACGGCCGTCGCGTGGTGTCGTGCCTCACCCTGGCGCTCGCGGTCCAGGATCATGACATCACCACGATCGAGGGCCTGGCCGAGGGCGGCAAGCTGCATCCGATGCAGCAGGCGTTTATTGAACAGGACGCCTTCCAATGCGGCTATTGCACGCCGGGACAAATCCTGTCGGCGATCGCCTGCGTGCGCGAGGGCCATGCCGGCAGTGACGAGGATATCCGCGAATACATGAGCGGCAACATCTGCCGCTGCGCGGCCTATCCGAACATCGTCGCCGCCGTGAAACAGGCGGCCTCCGCCACGGCCGAACAGAAGGGCTAGGCTCATGCGACCTTTTATCTATGAGAGGGCAGCCGATGCCTCGGCTGCGCTGCGGACGCTGGCCACCGCGGCAACGCCCGATGCCGCTCCAACCGACGCGGTCGCCCAGCCGCTGGCGGGGGGAACCACGCTGATAGACCTGATGAAGCTCGACGTGATGCGGCCCCGCACCGTCGTCGACATCAACCCGCTGGCGACGGCATGGTCCGGAATCGATTTGCAGAACGACGGTTTGCGGCTTGGGGCAATGGCCCGGATGTCGGACGTCGCGGCCAACCCCGAGATCGGCCGGAACTATCCAGTCATTGCGGACTCGCTCAAGCTGGCGGCGAGCCCGCAACTGCGCAACATGGCGACGCTCGGCGGCAATGTGCTGCAGCGAACGCGCTGCAGCTATTTCCGCGACATCGGCTACGACGCCTGCAACAAGCGCAACCCCGGATCGGGCTGCGCGGCGCTGGAAGGCTTCAATCGCAGCCATGCCGTGCTCGGAACCTCCGATCAATGCATCGCCACCTATCCGGGCGACTTCGCCCAGGCTCTGATTGCGCTCGATGCCACTGTCGAGATTGCAGGCCGGGCCGGGACCCGCACCCTTCCATTCGCGCAACTGCACCGGCCGCCCGGCCACACGCCGCATATCGAGACGACGCTGGCGCCGGGAGAGTTGATCTCCGGCTTTGTAATCCAGGGTCGCTGGCCGCGTTCGGTCTATCTCAAGGCGCGTGATCGCGAGTCCTACGAGTTTGCACTCGCATCTGCGGCCATCGCGCTCGACATTCAGGACGGCACCATCCGGGACGCGCGCGTGGCGCTGGGCGGCCTCGCGACCCTGCCCTGGCGCGCCAGCGCGGCCGAGGCGCTGATCAAGGGCCAAAAGTTTGACGAGGCGCTCGCCGGCCGCGTCGCCGACGCCGCGTTGAGCGGCGCCATAGCCAGGCAGCACAACGAATTCAAGATTGCACTGGGCAGGCGCGTGGTGGCCCGCGCGTTGCATCAAGCCGTCACCCTGGAGATCTGAGACCATGACGATTGCAGCGCCGCCGCCGAAAGCCAATATGGGGCAGCCGATCCCGCGTTACGACGCCGTTGCGAAGGTGACGGGCCGGGCCGAATATGCCGCCGACGTGCCGCTGGTCCGACCGGTCTTCGCCTGCCTGGTGACCAGCACGATCGCCAAGGGCCTCATCGACAGCCTCGAGCTCGTTTCCGCCAAACAGGTTCGGGGCGTCATCGACATCGTGACCCATGAGAACGCGGAACGGCTCAAGCCGGCCAAATTGTTCAGCAATGGCGGCTATGCCTCGACGACCATCCAGCCGCTGAACTCACCTGAGATCGTTCAACATGGACAGATCGTCGCCGTGGCATTGGCGGAAACCTTCGAAGCGGCGCGGCAGGCCGCGCACCTCGTCAAGGTGAACTACACGGCTGCCACTCCCACCACCACGTTTTCCTCGCCGGGGACGACGTCCGCGCCGGCGAAGGGACAGCTCGCCCAGTTCAAGCAAGATCCAAAGGTCGGCGACTTCGCCGGTGCTTTTGCTGCGGCCGGCGTGAAACTGACCGCGTCGTACGAAACCCCGACCCAGCACCACAATCCGATGGAATTGTTCGCGACCAGCTGCGTGTGGGAGGGCGACCATCTCACCATCTACGAGCCGAGCCAATACGTTCATGGCCTCAAGAACGGCGTTGCCGAACAGCTCGGTGTCGACGCCGACAGGGTCAGGGTGATCAATGCCTATGTCGGCGGGGCGTTCGGCTCGAAGGGATCGATGACGCCGCGCACCGCCATCATCGCCAGCATCGCGCGGCGGCTGAACCGGCCGGTGAAGCTGGTGGCCTCGCGTGCCCAGGGGTTTACCATCGCGACCTACCGCGCCGAGACCCGGCACCAGATCAGCATCGGCGCCGGCCGTGACGGCAGGCTGATCGCGTTGCGCCACCAGGGCGAAGAGATTTCCTCTCGCCCCGATCCCTATGCAGTCGGCGGCACCAAGACCACGACCCGTCTCTATGCCTGCCCAAATGTGGAAAGCCTGGTGTCGATCGTGCGCGCGGATCGCAATACGCCCGGCTTCATGCGTTCGCCGCCGGAGGTTCCCTACATGTTCGCGCTGGAAAGCGCGATGGACGAGTTGGCCGTCCGCCTTGAGATGGATCCGATCGAGCTGCGTCGAATCAATGACACCATGACCGAGCCGATCGATGGCAAGCCTTACACGTCGCGTTCGCTGATGGCCTGTTACGATGCGGGAGCCAAGGCGTTCGGGTGGGAGAAGCGGTCGAGCACGCCGAAGGCGATGGCGGATGGCGACTGGCTGATTGGCTATGGTTGCGCCACCGCCTGCTATCCGACCCAGATGGCGCCGGCGGCCGCGCGGGTGCGGCTGCAGCGCAATGGCCGCGTTCGCGTCGAAATCGCCGGCCATGAGATCGGCAATGGTGCCTATACGGTGATCGGCCAGGCCGCCGCCGAAAGGCTCGGCGTGCCGATCGAAAACGTCTCGGTCGCGATCGGCGACAGCGATCTGCCGCCGGCGCCCGTGGCTGGCGGTTCGAATTCGACCGCAAGCTGCTGCTCGGCGGTGATGATGGTCTGTGATCAGGTCAGGCAGCGGCTGTTCAAGGCCTTGATGCCGAACGAGACGCTGGTAGACAAGGCCAAGGAGACGGTCGGCGTTGGCCAGACCCCGGCGACCCAGGCCGCGAAGAGCGATCAGCCGCTCGACCGCGAAAAGGCATTCGATGCGCTTGGTGTCAGCGTGGTCGAGGAGTATGGCGAGTGGAAGCCCGATGGCGCGCCGATGAACTCATTTCACGCCATGCACAACGGCCAGATGCGGATGGTCGGCGGCAGCGAGATGAAGAACAAGATCGCTTACGCCTTCGGCGCGGAATTCGTCGAGGTGCGGATCAACCGATGGACCCACGAGATCCGGGTGCCGCGGCTGCTTGGCGCCTTTGCCGCCGGCCGTATCATAAATCCGCGCACTGCGCGCAGTCAATTGATGGGAGGCCTGATCTGGGGAATGTCGTCGGCACTGCTGGAGGCAACCGAGCTCGACCCGCGTCATGCCAGCTATGTCAACGACAATCTCGCCGACTATCTGGTGCCGGTGAATGCCGATACGCCCAATGTCGAGGTGATCCTGCTGTCGGAACGGGACGAGCAGATCAATCCCGCGGGCGTCAAAGGTCTCGGCGAACTCGGCAATGTCGGCACCAATGCAGCGGTCTGCAATGCCATCTACAACGCGACCGGGCAGCGCCTGCGCAAATTGCCGGTTCGGCTGGAGCAGCTTGAGATCTGAACGCGCGCGATCCGCCTCACTCTGGATAGAACCCGGCACCGATCAAACCCGGAGTTCCGTCCATGGTGATGGCCTTCACATAGCTCCACTTCTGCGAGGGCTGGCTTTGCCCCGGCTTGGGGAACATGTAAGCGACCCAGCCCGCTCCCCTGGCTCGAACAACCCTTATGAATTCATCATGGAACATCACCCCGTTGGCGTCTTTCTCGCCATGGGCTTGGCTTCCTTCCCGGTTCGGAAAGGCCGGATTGAGCAGGACATTGAAATTCATGTCGTAGGCGAACAGATAGGTGTTGCCAAACCACCATCGGCTGTCGCGCTTCCTGAACTCGGCCAAGGCCGCCTTCCCCTCCCGATCGACCAATGCCGCGGCCTCGTTGACCATGTTTTCGATGCGCCTCGATTGCTCGGATGCCGGTGGCGACTGCTGTGAATGAACGGCACTGGTCATCGCCATGGTGGCGAATACCGCCAGAACCAGGATGCTCCTCAACATGGTGCCGCCTCCCTCGTTCGGCCCGGACGTCTCGATCGTGACTGCCGCACCACGCAGAGCGGTTCAGGCGATCACAAGGATAGCCGGACACCAGCAAAAGGCTTTACGGCCGGCTTTCTTCTTCCTTACGATGGCGTTGCGACTTGCCTGAGGCCGTCGAGGACGCGCGGGGAACGCAATGCGCCTTGCGTTTGAAGATTATCGGATCGATATCGAGCGCCGCGAATTGCGCCGCGGTCCCGATCTGGTCGATGTCGAACCAAAGGTCTTCGACCTGCTGGCCTTCCTCGTGCAGCATCGCGACCGCGTGGTCAGCAAGGATGACCTGCTGCAGGCGATATGGAATGGCCGGATCGTTTCGGAATCGGCGCTGACCACCCGGATCAATGCCGCCCGCCGGGCGGTGGGCGACGACGGCTCGGTGCAGCGGCTGATCCGCACCTTCACCCGCAAGGGCATCCGCTTCGTCGGCACCGTCACGGAGATGGCCGATCAGCCGTCAGCCGGCCCCGGCGGATGGACCGATGCCGCCGCCCTCACCGACCGCCCTTCAATCGCAGTCCTGCCGTTTCAGAACATGAGCGGCGACCCCGAGCAGGAATATTTCGTCGACGGCATGGTCGAGGAAATCATCACCGCGCTGTCGCGCATCCGATGGCTGTTCGTGATAGCCCGCAATTCGACATTCAGCTTCAAGGGGCAAGCCATCGATGTGAGACAAGTCGGGCGCGAGCTTGGCGTCCGCTATGTACTGGAAGGCTCGGTACGCAAGGTCGGCCACCACGTCCGCATCGCCGGTCAATTGATCGATGCGACCACCGGCGCGCATCTCTGGGCCGACCGCTTCGACGGTTCGCTCGAGGACGTGTTCGACATTCAGGACAGGGTTGCCGCGAGCGTCACGGGAGTCATGGAGCCTGCCTTGCAGGCGGCCGAGGCCGCGCGGTCGGCCAGCCGTCCGACCCGTGACCTCTCCGCCTATGATCTCTATCTGCGCGCCTATGCCATGTTCCTGTCTTCGGCGAAGCGGATACCGGAGGCGCTCGGCCTGTTGGAACAGGCGATCCGGCGCGACCCCCGCTACCGGCCCGCGCTGGCATGGGCGGCAATCTGCTGCTTTCGACTGCTGCTCGACTACCGCAGCGACGATCCTGCGGTCCATCGCGTCAATGGCGCCGATTTCGCCAGACGGGCGCTCGAAGGAAGCGACGACGATCCGGGCGTCCTGGTCAACGCCGCCCTGGCACTGGCCTATTTCGGTGAGGACGTCGGCGCCATGATGGGGCTGGTCGACCGCGCCCTCGCGCTCAACCCGAATTTTGCGCGCGGCTGGCACATCGGCGGGCTGCTCCGGGTCTGGGCGGGACAACCCGACGCCGCAATCGAGCATCTCGATGCCGCGCTGCGTCTCAGCCCCCGCGCACGCATCGGCACATCAGCCAACGTCATTGGCCTCGCCCACCTCTTCGCTCGCCGTTTTGACGAGGCGGTGCCGAAGCTGCTGCTGGCCATCCAGGACGATCCGAGCTTTCCCAGCCCCTACCGTTTCCTGGCCGCGTGCTATGCCCATCTGGGACGGCTCGACGAAGCGCGCGCCGTCCTCGCGCGGCTGCAGTCGATCACCGCCGTCGTGATACCGGACGCGGCCCACTATCGAAATGCCGAGCATCGCGATCTGCTTCTTTCGGGGTTGAGGCGGGCCTCCGCCTGAAGCAGGGGCTGGTGGCACGGCGCCCGAGCCGGCGTCAGTGCGGATATGGTGGAGCGGATTGTCGAGGGATTTCGAACGGGCGGTCGGCCCCGGATGTCGGATTCGTTCAGCCGAGTTCCTGGGCCAATCCGATCAGAAGTCCCTCAGGCCCGCGGATGTAGCAGAGCCGATACGCATTCTTGTACTGCACGACCTCGCCTGCGAGTTGCGCGCCGCGTGCGCGGAGCCGTTCGAGTGTCTCATCGAGGTCGTCCACGGCGAACATGACACGGAGATAGCCGAGGGCGTTGACCGGTGCGTTGCGGTGATCTGCGACGACAGGTGGCGCGAGGAAGCGGGAGAGCTCGAGCCGGCTGTGACCATCCGGTGTGCGCATCATGGCAATCTCGACCCGCTGATCGCCCAGTCCAGTGACGCGTCCCGCCCATTCTCCTTCGATGGTGGCCCGTCCTTCGAGCTCGAGACCGAGCTCATGGAAGAAATCAATTGCCCGCTCAAGGTCTTCGACGACAATTCCCACATTGTCCATCCGCTTGAGCGCCATGCTTCCAATCCCCTATATGTCGCCAGCCCAACAACCGGCGCTCGAGCTGCCTCACACCGGCGGAGCATCTGAAAGCGCGATACGCAGCTGTCCACATCGCCAGCCTTGATCCCACCGGGCAGTATCGAAATGCCGGCGACCGGATCTGCACTGTCGAAATTGCGTCAAATAGGGACAAGAACGCGCAAAGCCGCGGTGCTGCGGATCGAGGCACCGACTGCAGATCAGGACTGGGAGTTGGACCGCTGCGACGCCGTGGCGTTCAGGTTCAGGTTCGGCACCACGACCAGCCGCTTGACGTCGCCATTCTTGTAGGCCTGCAAGAAGCTGTCGTAGTCCTTGAACGACACGCAGCCGTTGAAATCGCCATTGGGTCCCAGCATGTAGCTGTGCGTGAGCAGTCCGGTCCGGCCGAGCATGTCGCTGTTTCCGACGGGAAGCATGCGCAGGGCTTCGACGCCGTGAAACAGCCGTTCGCGTGGCTTCAGCTCATAGACGTTCGGCGGCGTCGCTCCGACCATGTGCTCGCTGACATGTTCGGGATCATCCATCAGGCGGCCATATCCCGAATGCGCCTCGAGCTTGGTGCCATTCGGCAAGTAGACCGCATGCGCGGAAATATCGTAGACGGCGGTGAAATTGTCATAGCCGAGCGCGGCAAGATTTGGCCCGCGCCGCGCGAGCAATCCGCCATCGGGAGTGAGCGAGGCCAGCCGGATGCGGCCCGGCACCAGATCGGACAGCTTCTGAAAGAACGTGCGGTCTTCGGGCTGCGCGACGGGCGCGCTGGCCGGCGGTTCGGCGGCGGCCACTACAGCCGGTCGCGACTTGGGCAACGGAATGAGCGTGGACCTTGACGCGGGTTCTTCCACCGGTGCCGCCTGCTCGACCGGCGCAGGCTGCTCCAAAAGAGAAGCGCGCCAGCCGTCATCCTGCAGCTTGCGGGCCAGCCGATCCTTGGCCTGTTCGATTTTCAGATCGATCTCGCGAAACACCACCTGCCGCAACGATCGTGGCTGAATGCCTGATGTCGCCGGATTGGCGGTCGAGCCCGCAGCGAACCGCTCATCGAAGGACAGGCTGGATCTGTCGGCCAAAACGGCGTGATCGGGAACCGATGCCGCGGCCTCGCTTGTGTTGCGGTCGGCCATCCAGGCGGCCGCTCCGGACGCCACCGCAACGGCGAACAGAGACCCCATCATCCATTCGGACGACGGCCTCCTGCGACGCGCCCGCGGCCCGTCAGCTATCACCGTGGCGTAAGCCATCCACCCCCCGTCTCGACGCACGACCCCGTAGCCAACCGCAACTCGCGGAACCGCCCCCCATCATGGGAGCCAAACTGAGGCATTATCGAGACAAGGACGCTGCGTCGGCCCCCGCCAGCGCAACAAAACCGATAATCCCCCAAATTCATCAAATTGTAACGATTTCGCAGCGAGCCGGTCAAGGGGTGCGATGGCGGGCGTGGGGCGGCCAAGACAAGGGCCGCCGCCCCGGACAGTCGGAAAGCGGCCGACCCGGTCCCTCAGGCCTGGCGGTAGCCCCAATTCATCGACGGGCCAGCCACGCGCCGGCCGTCCAGAACCATGGCGTCGGCTCCCAGGTACCCTTTGCGATCGGCGAGATAGCCGATCCAGTTCCGGAACATCACGGCGGCGGCGACGGGAAGCTCGGCCTGGACGTCCGCCCGAGGCGCCAGCCGCGGCAGACCGGCGATGAGCGCCGGATCGCGGCGGTCCAGGACGCCGGTCCGGAACGCCTCCAGGGCGGTGATCGTTTCCGCATCGAAATAACCGGTGGGAATGCAAGGATAGACGCTCTGTTCGCCGGCCAGATAGCGCCTGGTGTCGCGCATATATTCGCGCTGCAGGGTCAACGTCTCGTATTCGGGGTGACCCTGGAAGAAAATGAACTCGCTGGGCTCGCTGCGGGAGAAGATGTCGACGCCGGCGCCCTTCGACACCGACAGCAGCTGGTAGCCCCGCGCCCTGATTTCAGCTTCGTCGAGCCCGTTCAGGCGCGAGTGAGACACCTTGAACGCAGCCGGAAGGTCTTCCATCAGCCAGTTGTCGCCCACCCGGGTGCAGTCGAAAACGCCCGAGCATTTTTCTGGCAGGCGTCGACGCTCGACGCCGCTGAGATGCAATACCGTCGCGTGAGCCGCAAGGCACGACCAGATGGTGGAAAGCGTATTGGTCCGCGCCCATTCGATGATCTCGGTGAGAGCCGGCCAGTCAGGATTCTTCGCGAAGCGACGGCGCCCCCGGCTCGGCGCCGGTGACGATCAAGCCGTCCACCTTGGTCTGGAAGAGTTCCTCGATGCTCGAGTAGCGGCCCTTCATGCGGGTCGCCGTCTCCGGCGATCGCTTGAGGCCGGCCAGTGTGAAGCAGCGAAGCCGGAACGGGACATCTCCCGCGCCCTTTTCGAGCAGCGCGGTGAACTGGCGCTCCGTCGCTTCGAGCGCCGCGTCCGAGACATTGTTGACGAGCCCGATCTCGAGCACCTGGTCGCCGCTCGTTCGCTGCCGCGCGGCGCCGGCACTCGAGCCGGATTTGTCGAAACGGATGGTCATCTTGCTCCCACCACGTTCGGCGCCTTGATCCGCCGGGATTTCGGGCATGCCCGCTCGAGCGCCTGATCGATATCCGCCAGGATGTCGTCGATGTGCTCGATCCCGATCGAAAGCCTGATCGTCTCCGGCAGGACGCCGGCCTGGCGCTGTTCTTCGGGTGACATCTGACGATGGGTGGTCGACGCCGGGTGACAGGCGAGCGACTTGGCGTCACCAATGTTGACGAGCCGCGTGATCAGCCGCAGCAAGTCGTAAAAGTCCTTTCCGGCCTGCATCCCGCCATTGATGCCGAAGGTGAACAGCGACGAGGCGCGTCCCTTCAGCAGTTTCTGCACCAGCGGATAATACGGGCTGTCCGGGAAGCCGGCATGGTTGACCCATGCCACCCGGGGGTCGCGGCGCAGGAAGGCCGCGACCTTCTGCGCATTCTCGACATGCCGCTCCATCCGGAGCGCCACGGTCTCAATTCCCTGCAGCAGGAGAAACGCGCTGAAGGGTGAAAGTACCGAACCCATCGCGCGCTGATAGACGCTGCGCGCCCGCTGGATGTAGGCGCTGGCTCCGAAATGCTGCGTGTAGACCATGCCGTGATAGGAGTCGTCCGGCTCGTTGAAGGTGCGAAACCGCTCCGGCTGTTCGGTCCACGGGAAACGCCCGCTGTCGACGATGGCACCGCCCAGCGTCGTGCCGTGGCCTCCGAGAAACTTGGTCAGCGAGTGCACGACGATGTCGGCGCCGTACTCGATCGGCTTGAGAAGAATGGGGGTCGCCACCGTATTGTCGACCACCAGCGGAACGCCGTGACGGCGGGCAACCTTGGCCAGCGCCTCGATGTCGCAGACATTGCCGGCCGGATTGCCGATCGAACTCGCAATAGACCGCCTTGGTGTTTTCGTCGATCAGCCGCTCGATGACGTCGGCCTGGTCGCTCGCGGCGAAGCGACAGGTAATGCCCTGGCGCGGCAAGATGTGCGCCAGCAGCGTATGGGTGGTCCCATAGAGCTGCGGCACCGATACGATGTTGCCGCCGCTGTCGGCCAGATTGACCAGCGCGAAATGCATGGCCGCCTGGCCGGTGGCAACCGCGAGCGCTCCGACACCGCCCTCGAGTTCGGCGATCCGCGCCTCGAGTACCGCCGAGGTCGGATTGGCGATCCGGCTGTAGCGATAGCCCTCGGTTTCCAGATTGAACAAGGCCGCGCCATGGTCGGCGCTGTCGAAGGCGTAGGCAACCGTCTGGTAGATCGGAACGGCGACGGAGCGGGTGGTCGGATCGGGCTCGAAGCCGGCATGGATGGCAATGGTCTCATCACGCATGTGCTAATCCGTGCAACCGAGGACGCCGCCCGCACCCACTGCTTCCAATGCCCCTTCCAAGACATTTGCATCGGGCCGCCGAAAAAAGGAAGGAATAAACCTGAAAATTAATACCTGCATTATCCATATTTATACCAATTTACACGCTGCGCCGGCGTTATTCAATGCGTAACCGGACGCGGGACATCACGACTTTGGGCGACGTCCGGTTATCCCACGCAATTTCCGGCAACCGGTAAAGCTGCGGCGTTGTGGCGGACCCAGCCCGGCGCCGCACCGCGCATCGGCCCAGCGCATGTGTTGGCAAGTTTACAGATGCCGGACGGCCGTGCAGCGGATCACGCGTTTCGACGCCAGGATCATCGCACTCGCGGAAAACCTCGATGCAGGCAGGGCCAAACCGCGATGCCGCCAATGTAGCCGTAAACCGATGTAGCCGTAAGCAATGACGGCGTTGCAACGGTGCCCTGCACGTTTCCGGAGCTCCGATCGCCGACCGGCTTCCAGCTATCGCCCCGCCGAAAACCAATGCAGCATTGACCATCTAGTCAAAAAGGCCTTGTGATACCTACCGCACATCAGATAATTGGACCCGGATAGCCACAGGATTTGCCGGATCATGACGATACGATCAACCATCTTGTCGGAGATGCAGAAAATCGCAGAACGGCAGAACCGGACCATCGGCGCCCTCACCGATGACCTGACCCTGCTGGATTCCGGATTTGACTCCCTGTGCTTCGCCATTCTGGTCGCTCAGCTCGAGGACGATCTGGGCCTCGATCCGTTCAGCTCCGAGCAGGTCGAATTTCCGGTCACGTTGGGGGATTTCATCAAGCTCTACGAACATGCGGCGCAACAGTAGAGCGGACGCCGGCATAACCGGGCCGGTCGGCATCGGCGCCCCGCACGCACAGCCATGAACAAGGTGGTCGTAACCGGCGGCAGCCGCGGTCTCGGACTTGGTATCTCGCTCGCGCTGGTGAGCGCGGGCTACGAAGTCATTGCCATCGCCCGCAACAGCACCCCAGACTTTGCCGATGCCGCGGAGCGGGTCAATCGCAGCTCGCCCGCCCTGCACTTTCTTTCCTTTGATCTGAGCGAGGTCGACCGCATCCCGGATCTGGCGAAGCGCTTGCGGCGCGACTTCGGCGGAATCTATGGCCTCGTCAACAACGCCGCCATCGGCACCAGCGGAATTCTTGCCACCATGGGCAACGAGAAGATCGCCAGCATGGTGCACCTCAACACGGTTTCGCCGATCGTGCTCACCAAATACATGGTGCGCTCGATGATGACCCATGGGCACGGGCGAATCGTCAACGTCTCCTCGATCGTCGGCTTTACCGGATATGGCGGACTTTCGGTCTACAGCGCCACCAAGGCGGCGCTGATCGGCTTCACCAAATCGCTGGCGCGCGAGGTCGGGCAACTCGGCATCAATGTCAACGCGGTCGCGCCGGGATTCGTCGACACCGAGATGACCGCTTCGCTGCAGGACGATCATCGCAGCACGATCGCGCGCCGCAGCGCGCTGAAGCGGTTGCCGGAAATCGTCGACATCGCCAACGCGGTGGAATTCCTGTTGGGCGAGAAATCGCGAAACATCACCGGGACCGTGATGACGGTCGATGCCGGCGGGACTGCGTGAGCCGACGGCCCTTCGGCGCTACAACCCGAGCACCTTTGCAACGCTGGACGGCCAGGCTGCGAGATCGGTGCCGTGGGTATGGAACATCGCGACGGCGAGACGGTCCATGCCAAAGGCGACGCAGCCGGTATGCGCGACATTGCCGGTCGAATCCGCGATGTTCCAGGTCGTGCCGAAGTGCTCCCGATGATAGTTGAAGCTCATGCAGGCGGTGGGGCTCTGTTCCGACCGCAGCGCCACCAGCAGCTCGAACTTCAGCGATAGCTCGACCTGGCTGACTGCCTTCATCTGGCCGACCCGTCCGAAGAACGGATCGCTCGCATGGTCCACGCGGAAGTTCAGCCCGAGGCTGCGGGCAATGTCCTGCGCGCGCACCATCCAGCGCTCGCGGAAGTCCGATACGTCCTGGGGGCTGCCGATGCAGACATATTCCCGCATCCGGAAAGACTGCAGGCGATCGAGATGGCGCGATGGCTCGCGACGGAAGCAGTCGGCCGCGACGTCGAAGCGCAGGCCGCCCTCCGGAAGCGGGCCGCGACGGGCGGCGATGGGATAAACGGGATAGCAGGCCGCGGGCGACAGCACCAGATCGGCCGGCGACAGCGAAGTCGTCCAGTCGCCGCCGGCGGCGAACCGGCTGACCGCGGCATGGATGTCGCGTTCGGTCCCGTGCAGACCGCAAACGCAGCCGAGCAGATTCGGAAAGCTGTTGAGATAGCCGGACTTCTCGAGCTGGCTTCGAACTCATCACCGGCGGGAAGCGCATGACCTCGGTGCCGGGCTCGCGGTGGCGGGTGATCAGCGCCGTCAGCCGTTCGATCATGTCCTCGTAGAGGGCGGTCCGTGCATAGACGCCGTCCGCTCCCAGTTCGTGGAAGAGGGCCTTGCGGAGGTGGTCGAGCGGATCGACCGGCGGTGGCGAGGTGTCGGCCGTCACGGTGAAGTCGCTATCGTCATGTTGATATGCCCGTCTCGCTCGTTCTTGCAGAATTCCGACCTAGTCGCGCAGCCGGTTGGGAACGCCACTCATGAGGCTGGCGGTCGCGATGTTGGTGAGAATGCGGTCGTTGTTGATCATCAAGGGCGACGACAACACGTCGCGCAAATTCCGACCGACGCTGAACTCCCCGTCATTGCGGTAGCCCGCCAGGCCGCAGGTCCGCATCGCGTGCATGACGGCTTCGACCGCGAGCTCGGAAGTCTGCACCTTGAGCAGATTGATCGAGGACTGGAACGCCACGGAGCTCAGCGCCTCGGCGTCATGCTCGTGCGCCGCATAGTTGTCCATGCTGGCGGTGATGAGGGCGCGCAGCTTGGTCAGGGAAAGCTTGGCCGCGGTGAAATGGGCGGCGCCCGGCGGCAATTGTCCACCGGCACCGCGCGCCGCCTTGCGGACGAACATCTGCGCGCGTTCGACGGCGGCCGCGGCAATTCCGGCCCACACCGACGACCAGGACAGGTGCGCCACCGGGGTCATGGTCTGGGCGTGGATCTTGTCGTAGCCTTCCGAGAAGACCTGCTCCGCCGCGCCGGCGGCCTTGAGCTTGAAGCCGGCGCTGCAGGTGCCGCGCATGCCGAGGGTTTCCCATTCGAGGGTTCGTTCGAGGCTGTAGTTGTCCTTGACCAACGCGACCAGCACCTGGTCGGACGCCGCGGCGTCGGCGGCGCGCCGGGCAATGCTGATGATGCCGTCGGCCTGTTCACCATAGGAGATCACGGTGGCGTCGCGCAGCAGGGTGAAGCTGCCTCCGTCGCGCTCGACGGCGGCCGCGCTGGAACGGACGTTGCCGCCGCCCTGCCCTTCCGTGGTCGATGACGCGAGCAGCATCTGCTCGGCGGCCAGCCGGCGCATCAGGGCCTCGTGCCATCCGCTGCCGCGACCGTGCCGGACCAGGCAGGCCACCTTGGTCTGATGCATCGCGACGATCATGGCCGTCGAGGCGCAGGCTCGGCCCAGCGTATAGCACATGTCGGTGACATCGAAGATGCTGCCACCGTCGCCGCCGAATTCGCGCGGGATCTGCACGCCAAGCAGTTGGTGGGTGCGGGCCGCATCGATCGCGGCCTTCGGGAAGCTGGCGGCGCGGTCGACGGCTTCGGCTTCCGCGGCGGCCACCGCCGCGACCTTCGCGGAGCGTTCCAAGATCAACTCGGCCCGCGTCTCGGGCTGCTGCATCTGAATAATCGGCATGACCTCAAAGGCTCCCTGTTGCAAACCGCGCAAGCCGCGCCGGAGGCATTGATTTCCGTCGCCGGTCCAGTTAATAGGATTAAGTTAAGGAATTAATTCAAACCGGTCGAGTAGGTAATCCGGACGAATGATTCCCCTTTGGTCTTGGTGGTTTATCCGGGGGCGTGCCGCGGCCAGGCCGGCAAGATCCCCTGGGTTCGTCTTGGATCGAATCATTCGATAACCGACGTAATAGCTGGAGTGAATGGAATAATGCACGCAAGTTCTGACGTTGAAATTCGCGGACGGCTTCTGGCACTGGTCACCACCATTCTCCGGGAGAGTTCGATCGTCGTCGACGTCTCGCCGGCCTCGAGGCTTTTCGATACCGGGCTCACCTCGATGGACATGGTCAAGCTGATGCTGGAAATCGAGGCCGAATTCGATCTGACCATTCCGCAAGCCGATATTACACCGAAGAATTTCGAGACCGTCGATACCATCGAGCGGATGATCTTGAAGCAGACCCAGGTCACCGCGAAGTAAACGACAGCCGGCTCCGGGTCAAACTGCGAATCCAGGCCCTCGCCATCGGCGGTGCCGGCCTCCACCCGGCATGACACGCCGCCGCTTATAACATGCTCGTCATCGGCTGAAAGGGGCTTGCCGGCCGGTTCGATTTGCGGAACTGAAGGTCTCGCCGAACCGGCGATTGATCGCTATTGATATAAATGCGCGGGAGGGTGCCCGCCGGTTTCGAAGTCGACCGTCCCGTCGTCCGACCGACGTCAGCGCGGAAAGCCAATGCAGCCAGCCGGCAATGTCACGCTTCGGTCGCTACTCGAGCGCAGCAATCGACACGATCGCCGCGCCTGTTTTGCCGCGAACGGCACCGTTCAATTCAGCGACGTCCTGACCGGCAGTTGCTTTTCCGATCAGGCCCCCAGCTTCGAGGGCCGCTCGGTGTTCCTTGCGACGCCCGATCAGCTCACCACCGCGATCGCCCTGATCAAGCTGGATGGACACGCCCGCCGCGTCATCCTCTGCCCGCCCGATGTGGAGCCCAAGCAGTTTCCTGCCCTCGTTGCCGCTGGCGAGGTCGACATCATCGTATGCGGAGAAGACCGGTCGGATTTCGAGCAGCTGGGCCTGCCGATGGTATCGGCCGGCCCGCAACTCCGGCCGCAGCCGCCCTCCCCGGCAGCCGATCGGTATACCGACTGGGTGCTGCTCACCTCCGGAACCGCCGGCATACCGAAACTGGTGCTGCACGACCTGACCAGCCTGATCGGCGCCATCAGGCCCCGCACCGACGCCGCCGACAACGTGATCTGGGCGACGTTCTACGACATCCGGCGATATGGCGGCCTGCAGATTTTCCTGCGCGCCATTGTGACCGGCACGTCGATCATCCTGTCGCAGGCGCAAGAGTCGGTGAGCGTCTTTCTCACCCGGCTTCAGCAGAACGGCGTCACCCATATTTCCGGAACGCCGTCGCACTGGCGATGGATGCTTCTCAGCGGCGTCGCCGACATGATATCGCCGACCTATGTGCGCCTTTCCGGCGAGATCGCCGACCAGAGCATCCTGGACGCATTGCAGGCCACCTACCCGAATGCCGCGGTGTCTCATGCCTTCGCATCGACCGAGGCCGGCGTTGGATTCAATGTGATCGATGGCAAGGAAGGGTTTCCAACAACCATCATCGACAGCCAACCCTCTGACGCCGAGGTCAGCTTGCGGATTGTCGACAACTCGCTGCAGATCCGTTCAAAGCGCGCGGCCTCGCGTTATCTCGGCGCCGACCAGCCACCGATCATCGGTCCGGAGGGTTTCGTCGACACCAACGACATTGTCGAATTGCGTGGTGGCCGCTACCATTTCGTCGGCCGGCGCGGCGGTGTGATCAATGTCGGCGGCCAGAAGATTTTCCCCGAAGAGGTCGAGAACGTCATCAACGGTCACCCGGCGGTGCGCATGTCGCGGGTTTATGGCCGGCGAAATCCGATGATGGGCGCTCTGGTGGTCGCCGACGTCGTGCTGGAACAGGGGCGCTCGGATTTGCCCGAGAAGGAGATCGCGAAGGAGATCCTGGCGCGTTGCCGGGAAGCCCTGCCGCCCTACAAGGTGCCGGTCAAAGTCGGGATCGTTCCGGAACTCACAGTATCCGCCGCCGGAAAAATGCTGCGCTGAGACCTGCCACACCGCATTGCCCGCGAGGCACAGCCAAATTGACATGTTATAACATTTCGGTAAATGTCCTAACCAATCGGCCAAAGCCGGATTGAGGGGAGGACCATGACCATGACGATATCCACGCCGACGCGGCGACGGTTTCTGCAGGCCAGTGCCGCTGCATCGACCCTGGTGATCGCGGGACCTGCGATCCTGCGGCGGGCCGCGGCGGAGGAAGCCGATCTGGCGCCCTACAAATCGGCCCATATCGACTGGCAGCAGGCCTCGGGCGAGACCATCACGGTTGCCGTCATTCCGGCCAGTTACTTCGACAACCTGATTGCCATCGCGCCGCAGTTCAAGGCGCTGACCGGGATCGATGTCCGGTTCGAGAAGATCCCGCCGGCCCAGATCCGGCAGAAGAGCGTGATCGATCTCACCTCGAAGACCGGCACCTACGCCACCCACGCCGCGGATCCGATGTATTATGCGCTGTATGCCGCGAACAAATGGGTCGAGCCGCTCGACAGCTATCTGACCGATGCTTCGCTCACCGACCCGGCCTGGTTCAAATTCGACGACATCATCCCCGCTTGGCGTGCCGCCGACAGTGTCGACGGCAAGCTGTATGGCGTGCCCTATGACGGCGAGGTGACGATCCAGGTCTATCGCAAGGACCTCTACGACGCCAAGGGACTGAAGCCGGCTGACGACCTCACGGCGTTCGTTGCCAACGCCGCGGCGCTGAATGCTCCGAACGACCGCATCTGGGGCACGGCGCTGCGCGGCGTCGCCGGTGCGGGCCAGAACATGTATATCTACCCCTCCATCTTCCGCGAGTTCGGCGGGGAATGGTTCAAGGGCGGCAAGCTCACCGTCAATGGCGCCGAGGCGGAGGCTGCGCTCGGCTGGTATGTCGACCTGATGCGCAAATTCGCGCCGACGGCGGCTGCGAACTGGAATTGGCCGGATATCGCCGACGCCTTCTCGCAGGGCAGCGTCGCCTCCTACATCGATGCCCATTCGTCGGCATCAGTGGTCAACAATCCGGAGAAGTCGAAGGTGATCGGCAAGGTCGCCTATGCGCGTTGGCCCAAGGGTCCCTCCGGCAAGCGTGTGACCTCGATCTGGAATTGGGGCTTCCCGATCAACGCCGCGCTGACCGCGAAGCGAAAGAAGGCAACCTGGCTGTTCATCCAATGGGCCGCCTGTGGCGAGACCCAGGCCCGCACCGCCCATCGCTTCGCCGGACCGACCAAGCGGTCGGGAGTCAACCGGACCTCGATCTGGCGCGATCCGGACTATGTCAAGCTGATGAGCGGCTTCGGCAGCAATTTCGTCGAGGCCACGATGGAAGCCCTGCAAGGCGACACCGATGTCGATTGGCGGCCCCGTGTGCCGCAATGGCCGGCGATCGGAGATACCATGGCAACGGCGATCCAGTCCGCGCTCTCCGGCCAGGCCACCGTCAAGGCCGCGCTCGACGACGCGCAGCGCCGCGTCGAACCGATGATGCGCGGCTGACCTTGGCCGGCGGCGCGACAACGTTCCTGCCGGCCGCCGGCGGCGCGGGCGACATCGCCCGCGTGCTGGCGCGTCGCGAGCGCCGGTTCGCGGCGGCGCTGCTGGCGCCGGCCTTTCTCGCGCTGCTCGCGACCACCACCTTCCCGCTGCTATTCCTGATCTGGACCAGCGCGTTCCGGATGGACCTGGCGATGCCGTTTGCCGACGGCTTCGTCGGACTGGAGAACTACCGCAGCCTGCTCGCCGACGAGCGCTTCTGGTCCTCGCTGGCGATCAGCCTGGTCTACACTGGTTCGACCGTGGTGTTGCAGGTGGCGTTGGGTCTGGCGCTGGCCCTGCTGGTGATGAACATGAAGCGCGGCCAGGGCTGGTTCCGCGTAGTCGCGATATTGCCGGTCGTGCTTTCGCCGGCGGTGGTCGGCATGATCTGGCGCACCTTCATGCTGGCGCCCGAATTCGGCATCGTCGACTATCTCGCCATCAATGCCGGGCTCGGCAGTCGGAACTGGCTCGGTGATCCGCTGCTGGCGATGATATCCGTGATCATCATCCACACCTGGCAGTGGGCGCCATTTGCCTTCATGGTGCTGCTGGCAAGCCTCGCATCGCTGCCCGAGGACATCTACGAGGCGGCGCGGCTCGATCGCGCCACCGCCTGGCAGCGGTTCCGGCGCATCACCTTGCCGTTGCTGCGTCCCGCGATCGTCATGGTGGTGATCATGCGGACCATGGTGGCGCTGACGGCGTTCGCTGCCATCTTCACCGTCACCGGCGGCGGTCCAGGCACCGCCACCGAAATCCTCAATCTATATGCCTACCGGAAATCCTTCACGGAACTGTCGATCGGCTATGGCTCGGCGCTCGCCGTCGCGCTTCTGGTCGTGACCATCCTGATCTCCGCCGTCCTGTTCGCGCTGCGGAGGGCCAAATGACCGCAAGGCGCTTTCGCCTGGTTGCGATGCTGGCCATCAGCCTGGTTTTCCTGCTGGCATGGATATTCCCAATTCTCTGGAGCGTGCTGAGTTCACTCAAGACCGACCGCGACGTGCTCGCCTATCCGCCGAAGCTCATGTTCACGCCGACGCTCGACGCCTATCGGGACGTGCTGTGGGGCTCGGCCTCGATGCTCCCCAACCTGGTCAGCAGCATGATCATTTCGGTCGGCACCACCATCATCACGGTGCTGCTGGCGGTTCCGGCGGCCTACGCTTTGGCGCGGCTGCGCTTCCGCGGCAAGAAGTTCGCCGGGTTCTATGTGCTGGCCACCCAGATGCTGCCGCCGGTCGGCATCATCATCCCGTATTTCCTGATCCTGCGGAAGATCGGCTGGATCGACAGCTATCAGGGCATCATCCTGATCTATCTGTCGTTCTCGCTGCCCTTCGCGGTCTGGCTGCTGGTTTCCTATTTCGAGGACATTCCGTTCGAAATGGAGGAAGCCGCCTATCTCGACGGCGCGAGCCGGCTGCGCGCGCTGTGGCGGATCATCATCCCGCAGGTTCGCGGCGGCATCGCCGTCACCGTCGTGTTCGTGTTCCTGAATGCCTGGAACGAGTTTCTGTTCGCGGTCGTGCTCAGCGGCAACACGGTGCGGCCGGTTACGGTTGCGATGTTCAACTTCGTTTCGGTCGAGCAGACCCTGTGGGCGAAGCTGGCGGCCGTCTCGGTGCTGGCCATGCTGCCCGTCGTCATCCTCGGCGTCATCGCCCAGAAGAACATCGTCAAGGGTCTCACCGTCGGAGCGGTCAAGGGCGGAGGCCGCCGATGAGCGGCCGCGGGCGGGTTCGCTTCGAGGACATCGTCAAGATGCATGGCGAATTCAGCGCCTTGAAGCGCGTGACCTTCGAGATCGAGCCGGGCGAATTCTTCGCGCTGCTCGGCCCTTCGGGTTCAGGCAAGAGCACGACCTTGCGGATTCTGGCCGGGCTCGATGCTCCGACCTCGGGCCGGGTCTATATCGATGGTCGCGACATCACCGCAACCGATGCGCGCGAGCGCGATATCGCCATGGTGTTTCAGAGCTATGCGCTCTATCCGCACATGACGGTCTACCAGAACATCGCGTTTCCGCTCGAGATGGCGAAGCTGCCGAAGGCCGAAATCGGCGCGGCCGTGCAGGAAGCCGCCCGCAAGGTGGCGATCGACCATCTGCTCGATCGCAAACCCGGCCAGTTGTCCGGCGGGCAGCAGCAGCGCTGCGCGCTCGCCCGCGCCATCGTACGCAAGGCCCGGCTTTTCCTGCTCGACGAGCCGCTTTCCAACCTCGATGCCAAGCTGCGGCTGGAGACCCGTACCGAACTCAAGAAACTGCAGCGCTCGCTCGGCGTGACGGCGGTCTATGTCACCCACGACCAGGAGGAGGCCATGACGCTGGCGGACCGCATGGCGGTCTTCATGGCCGGCGAGATCCAGCAGGTCGGACGGCCAGCCGAGGTTTTTGCCCGGCCGAACTCGATCGAGGTCGCGGCCTTCATCGGCAGTCCGCCGATGAACCTGGTTGCCGCCCGCTATCGCGACGGCAGCGTCGAGATCGCCGGTCATCGGCTGGAGACGATGCTGAAGCAGGCAGGCGAGCGCGATGTGATGGTCGGCATCCGTCCTGGCGCCATCCGGATCGCCGCGGGTGGGATCCCCGCAACAGTCGAACTGGTAGAGGATCTCGGTGACACCGCCATTCTGGATCTCGATTGCGCCGGCACGATGATCCGGGCCCGCGTCAGCGACGGCGAGGTCCCGCGCGAGCGTGCCGCGCTGTCGATCACCGCTCGCCCCCAGGACATTCATCTGTTCGACAAGGCGACCGGGCGGCGGCTGGCATGACCGCCGGCGAATTGGGTGACAGGAGGCGAGGTCGATGAGCTCCCATAAATCGCCGGAAGCCGGTTCCAGGCCGCTCCACATTCAGGTTCGCGAGACCATCCGCCGTCAGGTCAAGGCGGGCAAATTGATCGACGAGTCCGGCCGGCTGATGACCGAAGCCGAACTCGGCAAGCATTTCGGCGTCAGCCGCGTCACCATCCGCAACGCCATCAAGCCGCTGGTCGACGAAGGCATGTTCGAGCGCGAACGCGGCCGCGGCACCTTTCTGCGCAGCAACCAGCCGGAAAACTGGGTGGGCAGGCTGATGGGCTTTTCGGAGACCATCAAGGATGCCGGGTACCAGCCCGGCGCCCGGATCCTGCTGAAGGGCATGACCAACCAGCACGATGCCGAGGTCAGGAGGCAGCTCAACGAGCGCGCGGTCTGGCAGCTCAAGCGTGTCCGCCTCGCCGATGAAACCCCGATCGCCATCGAACACGCGTTCTATCCTCCCGACATCGGTCTGGAACTGGAAAAACGCGACCTTGTCTCGATCGTGATGTACCGGGTGTTCGAAGCCGAGATCGGCTTCGACATCAAGGAGGCGACGCAGACCATCAGTGCCTCGCTCGCCGATGCGACCGTCGCGAGGCTGCTTGGCGTCAAGGCCGGGAGCCCGCTGCTGTCGATCGAGCGGCGGACCGTGAACATGGACGGGCGCCCGCTGGAATTGCTGCGCTCGGTCTATCTGCCGGATTATTTCCGTCTCAGCATCAATCTCACCAGACGTCAGGCCTGACCAGGCCGACCCACGAAGGACAACTCCCCATGCCAAACGGCACCAAGGCCCCGGACAGCCCGAACATCCTGATTATCCTCAACGATGACATGGGATTTTCCGACATCGGCTGTTATGGCGGCGAGATCGAAACACCCAACCTCGATCGTCTTGCCGCCAACGGGCTGCGCTATTCGCAATTCTACAACACTGCCCGCTGCTCCCCCTCGCGCGCCTCGCTGTTGACCGGCCTGCATCCGCACCAGACCGGCATCGGCATCCTCACCTACAGCAACGGACCGGAAGGCTATGCCGGCAATCTCAACAGGAACTGCGTCACCGTTGCCGAGGTTCTCAAGCAGAAGAAGTACAAGACCTATCTGAGCGGCAAGTGGCACATCGCCGGCAATCTGACTGAGCCGACCGACGCCTGGCCGCTGCAGCGCGGTTTCGACCACTTCTTCGGCACCATCATCGGCGCCGGCAGCTTCTACAATCCGAACACGCTGACGCGCGGCAACGAAAACGTCGAACACGAGGCCGAAGACGATCCGGCGTTCTTCTACACCGATGCGATCAGCGACCAGGCGGTCGACTATATCCGGCACCACCGCAAGACCAGCCCCGATGTTCCGTTCTTCCAATATGTCGCCTACACCGCGCCGCACTGGCCGCTGCACGCCCACGACCAGGATATAGCCAAATACAAGGGTCGCTTCGACGCCGGCTGGGATGAACTGCGGCAGCAGCGATTGCAGCGGCTGATCGACGACGGCATCATCCACCCGAACTGGCAGTTGACCGATCGCGATCCGACGCAGCCACCCTGGACCGATGCGGACCATCGCGACTGGACGTTGCGCTGCATGGAGGTCTATGCCGCGCAGATCGATCGGATGGACCAGGGCATCGGGCGGATCGTCGGCGCCCTGGAGGAAACCGGCCAGCTCGACAACACCCTGATCATCTTCCTGTCCGACAACGGCGCCTGTGCCGAGGACATTCCCGATGGCGTTACCGCGCACGAACTGGTCGACCAGCTGATGATTGCGAAAGCCAGGACCCGGAGCGGCAAGCCGGTCCGCTTCGGCAATGATCCGTCCCTGATGCCCGGCGGCGAGGACACCTATCAAAGCTATGGCACGGCATGGGCCAATCTCTCCAACACGCCGTTCCGGCTCTACAAGCACTGGGTCCACGAGGGCGGCATCGCGACGCCATTCATCGTGCATTGGCCCCGCGGCATCCGGGAAAGGGGCGGACTGCGGCACAACCCCGGCCAGTTGCCCGACATCATGGCGACCATCCTCGAGGTGACGGGCGCGACCTATCCGAGGTTCTTCAACGGCAATGCCATCCTGCCATTTGAAGGCGAGAGCCTCGTCCCCTCCTTCGCATCGGCCTATGGCGGCCGCGGGCCGCTGTTCTGGGAACATGAGGGCAATGCAGCGGTCCGTATCGGCAAATGGAAACTGGTCCGCCAATATCCGGGGCCCTGGGAGCTCTACGACATGGAGACCGACCGCACCGAGATGCACGACATGGCCGCGCAGCATCCGGAACGCGTTCGTGACATGAGCGAGCAATATAGCCTTTGGGCGAGCCGCTGCGGTGTGATACCGCGTGAGAAGATCCTCGAATTGATGAAGGCGGAAGGTGGCACCGCGTTCTGGGAGAACGAGGATGATTCATAGCGGGGGAGTTTTGCGCGAACCGCCCGGCCTGCGAAGTGTAGTGTTGGATGGGTCTGGCGCCGGCAGGAGTGCTGATTGATGAGTGATGGCGTGCCCCCTTGTTGTGCGGGCAGTCGGGCCGACCCGGTTCGGGAGGTCCCGGCCGAGCCTGCCCGGGGGCAGGCCCGGATCAGGCCGGGCACGCAGCGCCCAGCGCGACGCTGGAGCACCCCGATCGGCGGTACCTTCATGATGGGATCCGGCGATGCCCGATTTCCGGAGGATGGCGAAGGGCCTGCCCGCCAGGTTTCGGTCGGCGAATTTGTGATCGCCTGCCACGCCGTCAGCAATCTGCAGTTTGGCGAGTTTGTCCGTGCTAGCGGCTACACCACGGACGCGGAGCGATATGGCTGGAGCTTCGTGTTCGCGGGCCTGGTTACCGAGGACACGCGACGTGCGGTCGGCAGCCGGGCCGCCGAAACGCCGTGGTGGATTCCTGTACCACATGCCTATTGGGCCCAGCCGGAGGGCCCGCCCAGCACGGTCGTCGGCCGGCTCGACCATCCCGCGGTGCATATTTCCTGGAATGATGCCCGTGCCTATTGCCGGTGGTCAGAGGCCCGCCTGCCGAGCGAAGCCGAATGGGAGATGGCCGCGCGCGGCGGTCTCGAACAGGCGATCTTTCCCTGGGGAAACGAGCTCACGCCGGAAGGCGAACATCGCTGCAATATCTGGCAGGGCCGCTTTCCCGATCACGACACCGCCGAGGATGGTCACGCCGGCACCGCCCCTGTCCATGCCTACCGCCCGAACGGCCATGGCCTGTACAATATGGCAGGCAATGTCTGGGAATGGTGCGAGGATTATTTTTCGCCGGCCTATCACCGCGTCACGTCGGCCGTTGATCCGCGGCAGGACCGGCCAACGGCGAGGCGTTCGCTTCGCGGCGGCTCCTATCTCTGCCACCAATCCTACTGCAACCGTTATCGGGTCGCGGCGCGCAGCTCGAATACACCGGACAGCTCTGCGGGCAACATCGGATTCCGCGTGGTTCGCTGCGACGGCAACGGGCGGAGCGCCCCATGACCTCGGTCCCGGTCTCCGATGACGCGAACAAGCCTCATGCGGCCGGCTACCTGCTGCCGGTGGGCTTGCGCAATTTCGTCCGCAGCCGCGAAACCGGCGTCGTCGCCGTGGCGGTCATGATCGGGCTGATCAGCGGCGTGCTGGTCGCAGCCATTTCCGAACTGAGCGGGGTGGCCCACGGCGTGCTGTTCGATATTCCATTCGACGCTCATCTCAGCGCCACCGGCGTCATCTCCTGGCAGCGGACGCTGCTGATTCCAACCCTCGGCGGATTGATCCTCGCGGTCATCGCCGCGGCATTCGCCGGCCGCCTGAAAGGTCAATTCGCCGACGCCATCGAGGCCAATGCGCTTTATGGCGGCCGGGTTGCGATGCGCGGCAGCCTGCTCATCTCGATCCAGACCCTGCTCTCGAACGGGTTCGGCGGATCGGTCGGGCTCGAGGCCGGCTACACCCAGATCTGCGCGGCGTTCAGCTCCCAGATCGGCAAGCGGCTGGCCGCGCGCCGAAGCGACATGCGACTGCTGGTCGCCTGCGGGGCAGCAGGAGCCATCAGCGCCGCGTTTTCCGCCCCGCTCGCCGGCGCCTTCTATGCCTTCGAGGTCGTGCTTGGCGCGTATACATCGGCGGGGCTGGTTCCTGTCATTGCCAGCGCCGTGGCGTCCTGGCTGGTGGCGCGCCAGCTGACCCAGCATTCCTTTCTGATGGTGCCGGGATTCCCCTCGCCGGTTTCGGTGGAAATGATCGGCCAGACCGTCCTGATCGGTGTCATCTGTGCATTCGCCAGCATGATCGTGATGCTTGCGGTGGCCCTCTCGGAGCGATGCTTCCAGCGCCTGTCGATCTTCAGGGGCTTCCTGCGGCCGATACTTGGCGGCGCCCTGCTCGGGTCGCTGGCGCTGCTGACGCCGACGGTGCTCGGCGCCGGTCATGGCGCGATGCAGATCCTGCTGGTCAGCAATCCGCCCTGGCTGCTGCTCACCACCACCATCCTGCTCAAGATGCTGGCTTCGGCGATCTCGCTCGGATCCGGCTTCCGCGGCGGGCTGTTCTTCGCCTCGCTGCTGCTGGGCGCCCTGCTCGGCCAGCTCTACAGTACCGTGCTGAGCGTGCCATTCCCGACGCAGGCGCTGCAGCCGGGCACGGCCGCGATTGCCGCACTGGCCGCTTTCGGCACCGGCGTTCTCGGCGCGCCCTTCAGCATGGTGTGTCTCGCGCTGGAGATCACCGGCGACTTTTCCGTCACCGTGGGCGCCGTCGTCGCTTCGACGGTGAGCGCCCTGCTGGTCAGGGAGATGTTCGGCTACAGCTTCGCGACCTGGCGCTTCCATCTGCGCGGCGAGGTCATCCGCGGGCCGCAGGATGTCGGCTGGGTCCAGCAATTGAGCGCGACGTCACTGATGCGCTCGGATTTCGAGAGCGCGCCGAGCACCATGCCGGTGGCGGAAGCCCAGAAGCTGTTTTCGCCGGGGCGGGTCAAGCAGATCGTGCTGCGGGCCCCCAACGGCGCCTATGCCGGCATGGTGTCGTCCGCCGACCTGCATTCGATTGCGACGGTCGACAACCTGCCGCTCGCCAAGCTCGCGCAGCAGAAGGAGGAGTTCCTGCTGCCCCAGGCCACGATACGGGAGATCATGACCGCGTTCGAGCGAAGCGAGGCCGACGTCCTCGTCGTCATCGATCGTGCTGAGCACCGGGCCGCGATCGGGACCGTGAGCGAGGCCCATGTCCTGCGCACCTATGGCGAGGAGCTCGAGCGACGCAATCAGGAAGTGTTCTTCCGCTGAGCCCGGTCAAGGCCGCAAATCCATGTCGATACGGACGAAATCCCCGCGATAGGTCACCTCGCCGAGATAGATCACGGTCCGGTCGGCGGTGGTGAATACCCGGCGGACCTCGGCAACCGGCGAATTCAGCGGTATCTGCAGGTGCCTTGCGGCCTCCAGGTCTGCGGTCCCGATCGTGAGCGTCTGCCGCGCGCTCTCGATCCGCGGGTCCTGCAAATCCTTCAGGATCGGAATCACCGTTTCCTTGCGGAATCGCTTTGGATGTTTCCGGAAGATTTTCTCGTCGAGATAGATCGAGATCACGCAATAGGGTCGATGGTCGCGCGAGTGCACGCGGCGCATGAAAACGTAGCGCGGCGCCGGCTTGCCGTCTTCGGCAAGCAGCGGCGCGTCGGTGCGGCTTTCGGAGATGTTGATGATTTCCGGAGAGGTGCCGCGGTAGACTTCGGCGAGATCGGACAGGGTGGTCTCGACCTTGAGCCAGCGATCCTGCTTCACCGTACCGGTGATGAAAGTGCCCCGACCCTGCTGCGCTTCGATGATGCCGTCGCGGACCAGGAGGTCGACCGCCTGCCGGACCGTGACCCGGGAGACGCCGAACTCGGACGCCAGCAGCTCGTTGGCCGGCAGCCGCGAGCCCTGGGTCCATATTCCCCGCGCGATGCGCTGACGGAAAATGTCGGCGATCTGCGCGTATTTCGGCACGTGGCTGTCGGGGATCAGACCCATCCTGTGCTCACCCGGCTTCCCATTCAACCATGTCGGACACCAGCCGTTACGATTCCGATATCAGGGCCGCGCCCCGCTCGCCGATCATCAGGCTGCTCGCGTTGGTGTTGGCGGACGTGATCAGCGGCATCACCGAGGCATCGATCACGCGCAGATTTTCCACGCCGCGCACGCGCAATCGGGGATCAACCACCGACCGTTGGTCGTTTCCCATGCGGCAGGTGCCGACGCAATGGAACACCGTCCCACCGGTGGTGCGGGCGAAATCCCACAGGCCGGCCGGGTCGTCGACGGCTTGCCCCGGCACCATTTCGATGTCCCAGAGTTCGCGGAACGACTTCTGCCGGTAGATCTCGCGCAGCATCCGGAGACCCGCCACCATGGTCTTGCGGTCGAGCTCCTCGGCGAAATAGTTCGGCTCGATCCTGGGCTGGTCGAACGGGTCGACGGAGCGGATCGCGAGCTGGCCGCGGGACTGCCCGTGGCATTGCCAGACCGACGCGGTGAAGCCGGAATAGCTGTGGAGCGGATCGCCCGGCTTGTCGACCGAAAGCGGCATCACGTTGAACTGGACGTCGGGCCTGCCGCCGACCGCGTATTCGGTACAGGCGGCGCCGCCGACCTGGCCGGCCCCGGCGCTGAGCGGGCCGCTGCCCGCGAACACCCATTGCAGGCCCATCTTCGCAAGCCCGAGCGGTGTGCGCACCTGGTCGTTCAGCGAGATCGGTCGTTTCAGCCGAACGATCAGGCGCGCCTGATAGTGATCCTGCAGATTGCGGCCAACCTCCGGTGCATCCATCACGACGGGAATACCGAGCCTGCCCAGCAGGTCGGCCGGGCCGATGCCCGATAGTTGCAGCAATTGCGGCGACTGCAGCGCTCCGGCCGACAACACCACCTCCCGTTCGGCGGCGGCCTGACATCGCTTGCCGTCTGCAATCCATTCCACCCCGACCGCCGAATGGCCGCGGAAGATGACCTTGCTGACCTGCGCACCGGTCAGCACGGTCAGGTTCGGCCGCTGCAGCACCGGACGCAGGAAGGCCGAAGCCGAACTGGTCCGCCAGCGCCTGCCGATCCCGAGCTGGTAGGACCCGACCCCCAACGTGGTCGCGCCATTGAAGTCATGATTGCGAGGGAGGCCGAATTCGACGCCGGCCTCGACCCATGCCGCTGCGGCGGCGTTGCCGGTGCGAAGCTCCGAGACCTCGAACTCGCCGAGCCCGCCATGATACTGGTTCTCGCCGCCTTGATACCGCTCATAGCGGCGGAAGTACGGGAGCAGGTCGCGATAGCTCCAGCCGGTCGCGCCGAGCCGTTCCCAATCGTCGAAATCCTCGTGCTGGCCGCGAATGAAGATCAGGCCGTTGATCGAGGACGAGCCGCCCAGCACCCGCCCGCGCGGCCAGACGATGGCACGGCTGCCGGTGGTCTCGCTGGGTTCGGTGGCAAACAGGCGGGAGAAGCGCTGGTTGTAGATGGTGCGATAGTAGCCGACCGGCAGCTTCAGCCAGAAATTGCGGTCGGAGCCGCCGGCTTCCAGCAGCAGGACACGCGTGGCGGGGTCGGCGGACAGCCGGTTTGCGACCAGGCAGCCGGCCGATCCCGCCCCGACAATGATGTAGTGATATCCCCGAGCCACCATGAAACGCCCTCGCCGGCTCAGGCCGTCCGGTACCGCTCGATCGCGGCCAAGTCAGGCTCGATTCCGAGGCCAGGCTCGTCGCCCAGCGTGACCATGCCATCCGACACGTCGATGAGCGGACCGCACAGCCGATCGCGCAGCGGATTGTCGTTCGCGTCGACCTCGAGCAGTCCGTCGCCGCCCACGCCCGCCAGCAAATGCGCGGAAGCCAACAGGCCGATGCCACCGCCGAGATAATGCGGACAGAAGATCTTGCCGGATTTCACGATGTCCGCTGCGATTCCGCAACAGAGGGTGAGCCCGCCCCATTTGGCGATATCGGGCTGCACGACCCGCAACACATCCTCGCCGATCGCCTGGTCGAAGCCGGCGCGGCTCGCAATGTTCTCGCCGGCCGCCAGCGGCACGCCGGTTTCCTTCCGCAGCCGCTGCCATTCCGGCCACGGCCGGTCGGCGCGGATCGGTTCTTCCAGCCAGGCCAGCGCGAACTCCTGAAGGTGCGGCGCGACGTCGAGCGCCTGTGCCAAGGACCAGGCCTGGTTGGCATCCGCGGCGAGCAGGCCATCGCCGACCAGTTCGCGCAACGAACCCAAATTGGCGCGGTCGACGGCCAAATCGAAGCCGATTTTAAGCTTGAGCGCGCGATGCCCGCGGCGCAAGGCCGCCTCCGCCGTCTGCAACGCTCCCGTTGGATTGATGCCGCTGGCATATACCGGGACCCGGCTCCGACTACCGCCGAGCAGCCGCCACAGCGCGATGCCGCGTCGACGCGCATCGAGGTCCCACACCGCCAGATCAATCCCGGCAATGGCCTGCGCGAATGGACCGGGCTCGCCGGCCTGCAGCGCCATCACCGCCGTCGTATCCGTGAGGGTCTCGAACACGCTACGGGGTTCGGCGACGGCAAGGGTGGAAATGGCGGGCGCCAGCACCTCGTTGACGAGCCGGGCGCGGTGCTCGGCGCCGTTCGACGGGAAATTCGCCCAGACCTCGCCCCACCCGACGCGGCCATCGTTATCCTCGGCCCGAACCAAAACGGCCGGACGGTCGCACATCCGGCCGAACGAGGTGACGACCGGCGTCGACAGCGGATAGCGGTAACAGAAGGCCTCGAGCTTGCGGATGGCAAACGTCTGCGATGTCATTTCGGCAATCCGACGGGAGGGCTGTCAACCTTCGGACCCCGTCTTGTCTGGTCATCCTATTTATAATATGACCACGGCGGGAGCAATCGCGATCGCGGTCGGAAAGAAGCGGAATGCACGGGAGTGTCGCGAGACGCTTTTTATTGGGACTTGCACCATGGGTCGGCGTCGTGGCGCTCTGGTACGGCGTGCGCTGGAGCGGACTGGTCAACGACTCGCTGATCCCCGCCCCGCATCGGGTCGCCGCCAAATTCGTCGAACTGTTGCTGCATGAGGGCCTGCTGGTCGACGTCTACGCCTCGACACGGCGGGTCTTTCTCGGCGTCACCCTGGGAATCCTGGTCGCGGTGCCGGTCGGATTCCTGCTCGGCTGGTACCGGCCGGCGCGCATCTTCGCCGATCCAATGATCAACTTCTTCCGCGCGCTGCCGCCGATCGCGCTGATCCCTCTCGTGATCGTCTATTTCGGGGTCGATGAGACCGCCAAGCTGGTGATACTGTTTTACGCGTCATTTTTCTCGGGCGTGATCGTGATGTATGAGGGGGTTTCGCAGATCACCCCGCTCTATATCCGGGTCGCGCAGACGCTCGGCGCCGGAGAGTTCGAGATTTTCCGCAAGGTGATCATTCCGCTGACGGTGCCGCACATCCTGACCGCGCTCCGCGTCGCGCTCGGCGTGGCCTGGGCGACGCTGGTCGCATCCGAGCTCATCGCGGCCCAGCGCGGCCTCGGTGCCATGATCCAGAACGCATCGACCTACTTCCTGCTCGACGTCATCTATGTCGGGATCATCTGCATCGGATGCATCGCATTGATCATGGACACGATCCTGCGCAAGATAAGCGCCCGTCTGCTGGTCTGGCAGGAAAGAGCCATGACATGAACGCGTCGCCTGCTCCAAGCATCGAGCGCGCGCAATTCGACCACGTCTCGCTCGTGTTCGATACGCCGAAGGGCAAGCTCAGGGTCGTCGACGATGTCAGCTACTCCATCAACGACGGCGATTTCGTCGCGGTGATCGGTCCGTCCGGCTGCGGCAAGACCACGATGATGAGCATGCTGGCCGGTTTTCAGAAGCCGACCACCGGCAAGGTGCTGTTCGATCGCGTCGCGGTCAAGGGTCCCGGCCCCGAACGCGGCGTGATCTTCCAGGAATACGGCGTCTTTCCCTGGCTCACCGTCAAGCAGAACATTGCCTTCGGGCTGCAGCTCAAGGCCAACCATGTGCCGGTAACGGAGCGCGAGCAGATCTGCGAACACTATCTCGCGCTGATGGGGCTGGCCGATTTCGCCAATTCCTATCCCAAGCATTTGTCCGGCGGCATGCGGCAGCGGCTCGCGATCGCGCGGGCCTATGCGGTGAAGCCGCAATTCCTGCTGATGGATGAGCCATTTGGTGCGCTTGACGCCCAGACCCGCGCCAACATGCAGAACCTGCTGCTCGACGTGCTCGCCACCGAAGGCAAGACCGTCATGCTCATCACCCATTCGGTGGAAGAGGCGATCTATCTCGCCTCGCGGATCGTGGTGGTGACGGCGCGGCCGGCCCGGATCAAGGAGATCATCGAGGTGCCGTTCGGCTACCCGCGCGACGTGTCGCTGCAGGAGCGCGCCGAATTCGGCGAGCTGCGCCGCCACATCAGGGAACTCGTCATGGACGAATATCGTGCCCAGGAGGCGCAAATTCGCCCGGTTTCATTCTCGGAATAAAGCAAACGGAGGCACGCCATGGATCGACGACAGTTTCTGACCACCGCTGCGGGCGTCACACTCGGCGGCCTGGCGGCGCCTGCCCTCGCGCAGTCCAAGACCAAGATCCGCGTCGGCTATCTGCACACGGTCGCAGTCGATGGCCAGATCTGGACCGGGATGGACCGCGGCTCGTTCGAAAAGCAGGGACTGGAGCTCGAGTTGCGCCAGTTCAATACCGGCCTCGAGATCTTCCAGGCGCTGATCGGAGGCAGTCTCGACGTGCTGGCGACTGGAGCGGTGCTGTCGAACTTCCCGGCGCGCGGACAGGGCAAGGCATTCCTGATCAACGACATCGAAGTCGCGACCGCCCAACTCTGGGTGCGCTCCGACCAGGGCATCAAGAGCTTCGCCGACCTGAAGGGCAAGCGCATCGCGACCGCGACCGGAACCACCGCGCATGTGTTCCTCGACAAGGCGCTGCGGGCCAACAAGATCGACCCCAAGGACGTCGAGCTTCTGAACCAGACCATGCCGGCGGCGGTGACGTCGTTCATCTCGGGCGCGGTTCCCGCCGTCGCGCTGTGGGTACCTTTCAACGTCACGGTTCGCGAGAAGGTCCCCGGAGCAGTGAAGCTGGCCGACGCGTCGGCCTATTATCCGCAGGCCGCCATCATCGGCGGCTGGGCCGCAAGCAACGACTATTTCGAGAGCAGCAAGGAGACGCTGGTCAAGCTCATCAAGGGCTGGGCCGAAGCCAACGACTACATCGTGGCCAACAGCAACGAGGCGATGACGGCGCTGCAGAAGGCGCACTACAGCCAGACCCCGCTCACCGACATCAACGAGCAGTTCAAGGCCCAGAAGATGTTCACGTCGCGCGACTGGAAGCGCCTCTATTCGGACGGCACCGTCGTCAACTGGCTGCAGCAGTCGACGGATTTCTTCATGGCAAATGCCGGGATCAAGGACTTCACGCCGGCTTCAAAATATTTCGACCCGAGTCTCTATCTCAAGACCATCGCCTAGCAGCGGCGTCATCGCGCCGCGTCGACGCGAACGCCCGGGCCCCGCCACCGTGCGCGGGGTCTGACCGCGCCGTGTCCAAGTCCGGATCAATTCGTCGATGGATCCGCGTTGGTGCCGGACGCTGGAATCCTCAGGACGGCGACCCATTGCCGGCACACATCGGCCAGGAAGATCAGCAGTACGCTGAGCAAGGAATACAACTTGATGGCGTCGAAGTGGGCGAGTGTCAGCGCGTTGAACTCGAAAAGCGGGGGCATGAAGCCCCACCACACCAGCGGAACGGCAAGAACGGCGACGAACGACGCAGCCGGTGTCCCCGCCAGAAATCCGGCGGCAAAAACCGCCGGGAAAAAGGCGGCGAAGTAGGGCTTGGCGCCGAGCAGGACGAACACGGCCTGAAGGCCGGCGGAGGCGGCAAGGACGGACAGGCCGATCAGGAATGCCGCGGCCGACCATGGCCGCAATCGCATGAACCTAGCCCAACGCCCTGTTTGCATCGGCGCCCTCTCCGGACCGCTCTCGGCTTCCGGCCAGCCCGATCGGAAACCGCGCGAATTTTGCCAGCGTTATATGGGTTTCGACCCGGGTTGTCACCTCGCTCGGAGAGAGCCAAGCGCGCGCCAGTGGACAAGCCCGTGCCGCTCAACGCAGCACGGGCCGGGAGGAAAAGAATCCGCGCTAGCGCAAGGGCATCGGCGGCCGAGGAACCGTTCCCAAGTCCGGATCGGCCTGCGGGTCGGCGCTATCTTGCGGCGGCAGCGGCGGCTCGACTTGCCGTGGCACATAGGGTGCCGCAGCTTGCGTCGGAACAGGAGCCGAGGTCGCCAGCGGCCGCAAGGGCGGCGGCTGCCGATGAACCACTGCCGGACGCCGCGGGGCCGGTGGCGGCACCGGCTTCGGCCGCACCACCTGCTCGGCTGTCCTGTTCGGCTCGGTCGCCTTGGCGATGTCGCGGGACATCTGTTGCTGGCCGGCGGTGAGCTGCGCGATGCTGCCCTTGAGCTCGCCAATGCTGGCCTTGAGCTGCTCGATCTCCTGCCCTGCATTCGCGAGATCGCGGGCCATCGTCGCAAGCGCTGACGCCGATTCGCCCGACGGCTGGGCCGCGCTCGGTGCGGCGGCTGACGGTGCGGGCTGCGGTGAAGGTGCGGGCTGCGTCGCAGGCTCTTGCTGGACGGCCGCTTGAACCGGCGCTTCAGGCGGTGGCGGTGTTGCGGTCGCCGCAACCATCTCCGGCGCCGCGGCTGCAGCCGGCTGCGCGGCGGAGGAATGCTTGAACGGCAGCAGCGCGAGAATGCGCTGGGGCGTCCATGGCGCGATGATCTGCCTGGCCTCGTCGCCATAAGTCTGCCAGGCCAGATCAGCGGCACCGGCACACACCGCCAGCAGCAATCCGACGGCAAAGACCCGAGCCGCCCGGCGGGCCCCGGATACGCGGAAATCGCCGACCGAGGCTCGAAAGGTCGTATCGACCGGCGGAACAGCGGCGGCGGCAGGGGCGGCCTTGGTGACCGGGGGAACCGGATAGACCGGGGGGACCGTGGCGACGGGCGGAGCCACATGAACAGGTGGGACTGCAACAGGCGGGACTGGGACAGGTGGGACTGCCACGACGGGCGGGGCGATGGCGGGTGCGGAGGGCGTGGATGGCGCGGGATAGTCGACGCCGGCGCGCATCCGATGGGCCGAACCAATACGGAGGCTATGAGCCAGCCTGGAAAGCTCCTCGTCGGTAGGCACAGCGCGGGTTAGATCCGGCGCAACCAGCACGTCGTGTGGATCATCGTTCGGCTTCAGCTTTGTTGAAAGCATTGACGCTCCGTATCCGGTTTGAGAACACCGCACGGCGGCCGGCGGAATCAATCAACCGCTCCGGTCCAACCCTTCATCCCGGTTTGACCAAAGCATGGCAGTACAATGGAGACTATAGGGCCGGTTTGGAGTTACCGCCATCCGTTTAAGTGGGGAAGGAATTTCTTCGCCCCCCAAACGATCGGCCTGCGCCACTTTCCACGTCAGCGCGCGCGGGCCTGTGCTTCCAGACCCCGGCTGTAGCGTGACATCGCAAAGCAGAAGACAAAATAGATCAGCCCGACGAACAGGTACACCTCGATGCTGAACGACTGCCAGGCCGGGTCGACAATGGCGGTCTTCGCCGTGGTCAGCAGATCGAAGATGCCGATGATCAGGACGAGGCTTGTGTCCTTGAAGAACGCGATGAACGTGTTTACCAGCGGCGGGATCACGTGGCGAATAGCCTGGGGCAGGATGATCAAACCGTTCTTCTTCCAATAGGACAGCCCGAGCGCGTCGGCCGCTTCATGCTGGCCCCTCGGCACCGCCTGCAGGCCGCCGCGGACGACCTCGGCGAGATAGGCTCCGGCATACAGCACAAAGGCGACCTGGGCGCGCAGCAACTTGTCGATATTGATACCGTCCGGCATGAACAGCGGGAACATCACGCTTGCCATGAACAACAGGCTGATCAGCGGAACGCCGCGGATCAGCTCGACGTAGAGCACGCAGAGCGAACGGATCGCCGGAAGCCTGGAACGGCGCCCGAGCGCCACGAGTATCCCCAGCGGAAAACCAAAGGCGAGGCCGGAGGTCGCGAGGATCAGCGTGACCGGCAGGCCGCTCCAGCGGTCCTGCGACACGTAGGGCAGGCCGAAAACGCCACCCCACATCAGCAGCCCGATCAGGGCCAGTGCGCCGGCCCATATCAGCACCAGTTCCTTGCGCCAGAGGCTGCGCCGGCTCGACAGCACGAACAGCGCGATGAAAGTGAGCGTCGCAGCCGCCGGCCGCCATTGCTGATCGAATGGATAGGTTCCGAACAGGATGAAACGGAATTTTTCGGGGATCACCGCCCAGCAGGCACCCAGCCCGCGGATCGCGCGGCAAGCGGTCGTGTCATTGCCCGGAAGCGACCATATCGCGTTCAATATCCCCCACTGCACGAAACTGGCACAGCCCTTCACCAGCATTGCGATCAGCAGCACGCTGACGATGCTCGAGGCGACCGATGAAAAGAAATTGTCGCGCAGCCATCCGGCCAGACGGCCGCCGAACCTGCCGCGCGCCCGCGATCGGTTGAACGGCAGCGGATCCCGTGGCGCTTCGACAACCGATGTCATCGCTCAACGCTCCACCAGCGCGAGGCGCGCATTGTACCAGTTCATGAACAGGCTGATGCCGAGGCTGATGGTCAGGAACACCAGCATGATGAGCGCGATCGCCTCGATCGCCTGCCCGGTCTGGTTCAGCGTGGTGTTCGCCACCGACACGATGTCCTGGTAGCCGACCGCAACCGCCAGCGAGGAATTCTTCGTCAGGTTGAGGAACTGGCTCGTCATCGGCGGGATGATGACACGCAGGGCCTGGGGCAGGACGATGTGCCGGAGCACGAAGCCCTGTCTCAGCCCGAGCGCCCTGGCCGCGTCCCACTGGCCCCTGTGGACGGCCTGGATGCCGCTGCGCACGATCTCGGCGATGAAGGCCGAGGTATAGGTGACGAGCGCGATCAGCAGCGCAAAATATTCCGGCGACAATGTCATCCCGCCGACGAAGTTGAATCCGCGTAGTTCCGGCATGGTAACGGTCCATTTCGCGGCCAGCAGCCATGACAGCAGGGCCGGCAGTGCCACCACCAGCGCGAGTGCGTACGGCCAGAGCCGGCGCGGCTTGCCGTCCTGCATCTGCTGCGCGATGAGCCGCCGGTGCAGCGCGTAGAGCGCGGTCAGCCCGCCCGCGAAGCCCGCGATCACCCAGAGATTGGCGGCCTCGACCGGAACCGACGGCAGCACGAATCCCCGATTGGAGAGATAGACGCCGGAAACCGGCTTCCAGGCCGCACGCGCCGCCGGCAGGCCCTGCATCAGCACGTACCAGAACAGCAATTGCAGCAGCAGCGGAAGATCGCGAATGGTCTCGACATAGACCGCCGCCAGCCGCGACAACAGCCAGTTCGATGACAGTCGCGCGATGCCGATAACCGTGCCCAGTACGGTGGCCAGCACGATACCGATGACCGCGACGCGCAACGTATTGACGATGCCGACAATGAAGGCGCGCAGATAGGTATTCTTCGGCGTGTAGGCAATCCAGCCGTCGGCGATCGGCATTCCGGCCTCACGGCCGAGGAAGGCGAAGCCGGTCGAAATCCTTCGTACCGAGAGATTGTGTACCGCGTTGGACCAGAGCCAGGCGACGACTGCGACCGCGAACGCCACCACCACGATCTGCCAGAGCAGCCCGGCAAACCGCTCGTCATGAAGCGAGATGCGCCATCGCCGGCCGGGCGGGCGTCTGGTCGGCGTAGCCGTCACAGCGCGAGAATCCTTCTGAAAAGCAGCGATCATCGGCCATGCGCTCGGAAGGCGCGTTTCAAATGTTGCACCAATTGCAGATTTCTGCAACAAATGTTTCGTGGCTCAGGATCCTCCCTCCCCGCTCAGCGAGCTTTGCAGCGCGCTGCCGTCGCTGCCGATGCGGCTGCGAGAAGTCGGCCGCTTCGTTGCCGCCAATGACTACGACGCCACCACGCGTTCGATGCGCGAGCTGGCTGCGGCGGCCGGCGCCGATCCTGCCTCCTTCACGCGGCTCGCTAAGGCGATCGGCTATACCGGCTGGGATGGGTTGCGCGCCGCGTTGACGGAAGCGCGCCGGCCGACGCCATCCGCGCCATTCTCGGTGCGGAGCAGGCGCCAACGGAAAGGCCCCGGAGCCGACGTCATGCTGGTCGCTGAAAAGCTGGATGCCGAAGCGGCAGGGCTGCAGCGCATCTCGCCGGGTTCGATCGCCGGCGCGGCCAAGACCCTGCATGCGGCGGACCGGATCTGGATCGCCGGCTTTCGCAGCTGCAAAAGCGTGGCGGAATTGCTCAACTATCAGCTGCGGCTGTTCCGTTCCGGCACCGTGCAGCTTGTCGGCGGTTCCGGCCCCGAGGATCTCGACCTCGGTGCCTTCCAGGCCGGTAACGCCGTCATCGTGATCGGCTTTGCGCCCTATTCCACCGCGAGCGTGCTCTCGGCTCGCGCAGCGCACCAAGCGGGCGCCACGCTGATCGCGATCACGGACGCCGTCAACGCGCCGATGGCCGAGGGCGCCGATCATCTGCTGCTCTTCGAGGCCGCCGCGTCCCCCGGGTTCTTTCCGAGCCTCACCGGCGCGACCGCGATCGCGCAATCGCTTGCGGCCGTCACTTTCGTGCTGGGCGGCGCCCGTGCCGGGCGGCGTCTCGAACAGACCGAAGCGCGACTCGCCGCAACCTCCCAATACGTCTCCGAGAAAGGTTGAGTGCCATGTCCGCTCGTCACAGCCGCGTCCTGCACCGCAGTCTGCGCGGAACGCCCGCCATGGCGACCGGCGGCGAAGGCGTTTGGCTGATCGCGGAAGACGGCCGGCGTATCCTCGACGGCTCCGGCGGCGCCGCGGTATCCTGTCTTGGCCATCAGCATCCGCGCGTGATCGAGGCGATCGGCCGGCAGGCTTCGAAGCTTGCCTATGCCCACACCGCCTTCTTCACTTCCGAGGCGGCGGAAGAACTCGCCGATCGGCTGGTAGGACACGAGCCCGGCGGGCTCGCCTACGCCTATCTCGTCAGCGGGGGATCGGAAGCCGTCGAGGCCAGCATCAAGCTGGCGCGGCAATATTTCGTCGAAACCGGGCAGCCCGCCCGTCAACGCTTCATTGCCCGGCGCCAGAGCTATCATGGCAACACTCTGGGCGCGCTATCGGCGGGCGGCAACGCCTGGCGGCGCGAACCCTACCAGCCGTTGCTGTCGCCGGCGTTCAGCCACGTCACCGCAGCGTTCCCCTATCATGAGAAGCGCGACGACGAGACCGAAGCGGAGTTCGTCGCGCGGCTCGCGGCCGAACTGGAGGCGGAGTTTCAACGTCTCGGCCCCGATACCGTGGCGGCGTTCATCGCCGAGCCGGTCGTCGGCGCAACCGCCGGATGCGTGCCGCCGCCGGAGGGTTACTTCCGAGCCGTCAGGGAGATCTGCGATCGTCATGGCGCGCTGCTGGTTCTGGACGAGGTGATGTGCGGCATGGGCCGCACCGGCACCCTGCATGCGTGGGAGCAGGAAGGCATCACGCCCGACATCCAGGCCATCGCCAAGGGCCTCGGGGGCGGTTACCAGCCGATCGGCGCGATGCTCGCGAGCGGACGCATCATCGACGCGATCCGGGACGGATCGGGCGCATTCCAGCACGGGCACACCTATCTCGCCCATCCGCTGGCCTGCGCCGCGGCGCTCGAGGTGCAGCGGATCATCGACGAGGAGCATCTGCTCGACCAGGTCGCGGCGCGCGGCGTCCAATTCGAACGTCGCCTGACCGAGCGTTTCGGCAATCATCGTCACGTCGGCGACATCAGGGGCCGGGGTCTGTTCTGGGCGATCGAATTGGTGGCGAACCGCGGCGGCCGAACGCCGTTCGATCCCGACCTCAAGCTCAATCAACGGATCAAGGTCGCCGCGCTCGAAGGCGGCCTCGGCTGCTACCCTGCCGGCGGCACGGTGGACGGCCGCAGCGGCGACCACGTGCTGCTCGCCCCGCCCTACATCTCGACGCCCGCGGACATCGACATGATCGTCGATCGACTCGGTCGCGCCGTGGACGATGCATTGAAGAGTATCGGTCAGTAGAAGGAGGAAACAATGAAGAGCGTCGTCAGTATCGCAGCCTTGCTCGCCGTTTCGCTCTCGTCGGCGACGGCCGCCACTCTCGATACCGTCAAGCAACGCGGCATGCTGGTGTGCGGCGTCAGCGCTGGCTTTGCCGGGTTCTCGGCACCGGATTCGCAAGGAAACTACCGGGGCCTCGACGTCGACTATTGCCGCGCACTGGCGGCCGGCGTGCTGGGCGACCCCACCAAGGTACGCTATGTCGCGCTTACCGCGCAGAACCGCTTCACCGCCCTGCAGTCCGGCGAGATCGACGTGCTGTATCGCAATTCGACGCAGACCTACCTGCGCGGCGTGACGCTCGGCCTGCGGCAAGGGCCGATCAATTTCTATGACGGTCAGGGCTTTGTCGTCAAAAGCGACACCGGCGTGAAGGACCTGAAGGGCCTGAATGGCGCCACGGTCTGCGTCGCGCAGGGCACCACCCACGAGGTGACGCTCGGCGACTACGGCCGGGCCAACGGCATCGACTGGAAGCCGCTGGTGTTCGATCGGGTCGACACCATGTATCAGACCTTTTTTGGCGGCCGTTGTGACGCCATGACCCAGGATGCGTCGGCGCTGGCCGGCGCGGTTGCGACCGCCGCCCCCAACCCCGCCGACTACGTCGTGTTGCCGACCACCATCAGCAAGGAGCCGCTTGGTCCGTTCACGCGCAACGGCGACGAAGTGTGGAGCGATATCATCACCTGGCTGCACTATGGCCTGGTCGAGTCCGAAGAGCTCGGCGTCACCGCCGCCAATGCGGACGAAATGACCAAGTCTTCCATCCCGGCGATCCAGCGCCTGCTTGGCACCTCCGGCGACCTCGGCTCACGGCTCGGGCTCGACAACAAGTGGATGGTGCAGGCGATCAAGGCGGGTGGCAATTATGCCGAGATATTCGAACGCAACGTCGGCAAGTCCAGCCCGCTCAAGCTCGATCGCGGCCTCAACGCCACCTGGACCAAGGGCGGCCTGATGTACGCCATTCCCTTCAAGTGAGAAGGCGGCCGACGATCCACGGATCGGGCCGCATCGCTGCCTATTCAACGACGGCAAGATTGGCGCCGTGCAGAAGCCGGGAATCGAACGTCCCGGCTGCCGGACCGCGCAGGGCGAGCGACAGCACGCCCTCGCCCCGGGTCGCGAGTCGACTGCGTGCGCGCTCGTCATCGGCGCCGACCAGCTCGAACCTCGTCCCCCTGATCTCCACGCGAGCGCCGTCCTTGTCCGAACTCACCGCATCCGGCCCGACCAGCGCCCGGTAGCGCTCCGCGCTGGCCGCGACGTCCGCTACCAGCATCCGTACCCGCGAAACGCCACGCACGCCATTGGCGTGGTGACGAAGATCGCCTTGCGGAACGCGCCAATCGCGCGGCGTCACGTCCCCACACCAGAATGGCAGGTCGGTCGTGGCCGGACGCACGATTTGCCAGTCGAGGCGCACGCCATCGAGCCGGAGCCGGCCGCCCGGGACGGGACCTTCGAGTTGCAGCCCGCGGGAACGTGCCGCCTGGATATCCTGGTCGACATTCTCCGGGAGCACGGCGAAGTCGACAATGCCCTCCCCTGATGTAGTCAGGACGCGCCACCAGCGATTGTCCGTTGCCGGCTGCCGAAATGCGATGATCTCGAAATAGGCGCCGTCCCCGAGCACGATCAGCGCGTTGTGCGAGACACCGCCATGGTGAACGCCGCCCGGATAAACGGTGAAGCCGAGCGATTGATAATCCGCGACGGCGCGGTCGAGGTCGGCGACGGCGATGACGACGTGATCGAGCGCGAAAGCCATGTTCTCGTTCCGACCCAGCTTCGCCGGCGTCGAGCCGGCTTGCGGTGGATTCGTTGCTATTGCTTGAGGTCGGCGGCGAAGAACTTGGTGGCCTCCGCCTTGGCCTCCTGATCGACCTTGGCGTCGTATCGGAGCGGCAGGTTGAACTTCTTGCCGAGCTCGGTGGCTTCGGGGTTGGTGAAGGCGTGCACCGCGCCGGGATACTCGACGATGCGATATTCGGCCTTGGCTGCGTCGAAATCCTTCTTCAGCGCATCGTACTGCTCACGCTTCACGAAGGGGTCGTCTGCGCCATTCAGGATCAGGACCTTCGCCTTGACGGTACCTGGCGCCGGCGCCGGGGTATTGAGACCCAGCGAGGCGTGGAAACCGGCAACCGCGGCAAGGTCGGCGCCCGCGCGGACCATATTGAGCACGACCGCGCCGCCGAAGCAGTATCCGACCGCGCCGATCCGCTGGGGATTGACCGAGGCCTGCTTGGCGAGCTGTTCCCTGGCCGCCTTGAAGCGCAACTCCATCACCGTCGGGTTCTTCATCACTGAACCCGAGAGCGCGCCGGCGTCCTTCGGATTGTCGGCGGTCTTGGCGTCGCCATACATATCGGCAATAAAGGCCGTATAGCCCTGCTGCGCGAACTTCCGCGCCTCGTTGTGAATGTGGTTGGTGATGCCCCACCATTCGTGCGATCATGATGATGCCCGGCCGCTTGGCCTGGACGGCGTCGTCATAGACCACGAAGCCTTTCATGGTGGCTTCGCCATCCGAATAGGTGACCGGCTCCTCCTTGATCGCAGCGCTGGCGTTCGCGACCATCGCGATGGCGCAAAGTGCCCCCAACATAACCGTTCGCATGCTGACCTCCCGCGGAAGACACGGCCATCTTGGCATACCACGAAATTCGGCGCTAGGGCCGCCACCCGCCGGCCAGCAGCGATCCGTCCTGCATTCGCTGGTAGATCTGCGATGCGGGGGAGGGTCTGACGGTCCAGCGGCCGATGGTCGCAAGAGTTCGGAGAGCGACAGACACTTCTGCAGAATCGGGGTAGAAACTTCCCATGGCACAACCACGAAAAGATGCCCGACCGGACCATGACCTTGAGGTGGAAGCCCTGCTCGCCCTCGAGCGGGCCCGCGCCATGCCTCATGGGCCGGAGCGAAGCGAGGCGCTGAAGAACGCCGGACGGCTGCAGCGGGCCGCCGACGCGGCGCGCGGTGGCAGACCGCCGGCAAAGCCCTAGCGCGGGCATCACCCGCCCGCGGCGTCGTTGCCGACGGGTGCGAACTCCGAGACCGCCAGTTCCAAGACATCGGCTGCGCAGTCCGTCATGTCGTGTGATCATCGTGCCGGGAGCGATCGAGCGCATGGCCGCGATCGCGCATTCTTCACGACGCGTTTCGAAATCGAATGATGCCCGTTCGATGAAATCGAACAACGACGATCCAACATGGCCCGCGTCGCCTGCGACGTGCTGTCGCCACGCGTTGTCGATACGTTTTAGAGAGATTCAACCTTCACCTTTGCAATTGAGATGGCGTCGATCTCGCGTGCGCGTGTAAGGCAGAACGAATGATCGGCTATTCGCTGCTCGATCTTTCATTGTTCTAATTCTAACGCGTGGGGGCACGGCGGCATGGCAGCACACTTCCATCCATTGCGGTTGATGCCGGCATCGATCATCGCCCTCAGCCTGTTCACCAACGCCACCAACGCGCAGCAGGCGCTCCGTGATGGCGCATCGAATGGCGAGTTGCCGCCCGTCGTCGTCAGCCGGCCCGAGCAGCGTCGCGCCGCATCGACTCCTGCAAGGCCCTCGCGGCGGACAGCGAGTTCGGGAACATCACGACGCGCGCCGCGCGGAATTGAAACAGTCGCCGCACCGAGCAATCCGGGCGGCGCGAGCAACGTGAGGCCAGGACAGGATCCGCGCGGACCGATCAATGGTTATGTCGCCGAGCGCTCCATGACCGGAACCAAGACCGACACACCGTTGATGGAAACGCCGCAGGCGATCTCGGTGATCGGTCGGGACCAGATCCGCGACCAGAACCCGGGCAGTTTCGCCGCTGCCCTGCGCTACGCGCCGGGAGTCCGCGGCGAAACCTTCGGAGCCGATACAAGGAACGACTGGTTCAAGATCCGCGGCTTCGATGCCCAGGACGTCGGCCTGTTTCTCGACGGATTGCAGCTGCAGAGTTTTGCGTTTGCAACCTGGAAGTTCCTGCCATTCGGCATTGAACGGATCGACATCCTGCGTGGGCCCTCGGCGATCCTCTATGGCGGCAGCGGTCCCGGCGGCCTGGTCAACATCATCAGCAAGACGCCGCCTTTCGTGCCTCGGAATACGGTCGAAGCCGGCGTCAATTCATTCGGCAACGGCTATGTTTCCTTCGACCTCGGTGGGCCGCTCGCAACTCCATCGGGTCCAAGCCACGAGTTGTACTATCGCCTGCTCGGCATGGTGAAGGGAGGCGATACCCAGACTGCGTTCACGCCCGACAACCACTATTTCATCGCACCCTCGATCACCTACAAGCCGGACATTGATACGACACTGGCCATCCTTGCCTCCGCCTCGCGCAACGACACGAGGGTGCAGAGTTTCCTTCCCTATGTCGGAACCGTGGTCGATGCGCCGTTCGGCCGTATCCCGACGCGTCTTTTCGCCAGCGATCCCAGCACCGACAGGTTCAGGCGTGAACAGGAGATGGTCGGCTATCAGTTCGAGAAGAACCTGACGGATAGCCTGACGTTGCGGCAGAACGCGCGCTTTGCCCATGACGATGTTCAATTCCAGACGTTGCTCGGGAATGGCTATGTCGGCGGCAATCCGGCCAGCGCGCTGCTATCAAGGTTTAACGATTTCGCACACGATACCGCCAACCAGGGCAATCTCGACAGCCAGCTGGAGTATCGCTTTGCCACCGGCCCCGTCTCGCACAAAGCGCTGGTCGGCGTCGATCTGAAATATTACGAGATCGCCGACCTGCAGGCGTTCGACTTCGCGACACCGTCGCTGAACTTGCTCAATCCATCCTATGGCGTGGCGCTGGGTTTCCCGGCGACGGTGTTCGCCAACCAGACCATCACGCAAAAACAAGTCGGGCTCTATGCCCAGGATCAGCTCAAGCTTGGCCATTTCACCCTGGTGCTCAGCGGCCGCAATGACTGGGTGGATACGATCGACAACAATCGTCTTGCGCCGAGCCTGAATCGCGACGACAGCCGCTTCAGCGGCCGGGCGGGGTTGATCTACAACACCGACATGGGAATTGCGCCGTACGTCTCCTATGCGACGAGCTACAATCCCATCATCGGCACCAACTTCGTCACCGGGCAGCTGTTCGCGCCCGAAACCGGCGTGCAGACCGAAGTCGGCGTAAAGGTGAGTCCCGCGGGCCTCAACGGATATTTCGGCGCCGCATTGTTCGATCTCAAGCGGCAGAATGTGCTGACCACCAACCCCGCCAATGCGCTGCAGTCGATCCAGACCGGCGAGGTCACCTCGCGCGGGATCGAACTCGAAGCCGTGGCCAATCTGACGCCCGAGTTGAAGGTGACCGGCGCGTTCACGAATTTCCACATCTTCGTCAGCAAGGATCTCAATCCGGCGTTGATCGGAAACGCGCCCACCAATACTCCGAGCGAGATCGCCTCATTGTGGGGCGACTATACGTTCAAGTCCGGACCTTTTACCGGCTTTGGCTTCGGGGCGGGCGTCCGTTACAACGGCGTCTCCTATGCCGACAACGTCAACTCTCTGGCTGTGCCGGCCTATGTCGTCGGCGACGCCGCCATCCACTACGAGATGCAGAACTGGCGGTTTGCTCTCAACGTGACCAATATCGGCGATCAGATCTATGTCGGCAGTTGCTCGACGCCCAATGCATGCTTTTACGGCGACCGCCGCCGCGCGGTGCTCAGCGCCTCGTACAAGTGGTAGAACGGGACGGCTCGGGCTCCTCATAAGGATTTCTTTGGGCAGGTCCAAGAAATCAAAACTTCCGTGATCTGCGATTTGCGTGTTGATGGAGACGCAATCGTCTTTGGCAGCACGGCTACATGGCATGAGCGATCCGTCAATCACAGCGCGCCAACGGCTCGATCGCGCGAAGGATCTGCTGGTCCGATCGCGGGCGCTCATCTTTGACGTCGATGGGACCATGGCTGAAACGGAAGAGGTTCACCGCCAGGCCTTCAATACCGCTTTCGCCGACGCCAACATCGGCTGGCGCTGGGAGCGCGACGTCTACAAGGACCTGCTCAGGGTAGCCGGCGGCAAGGAGCGGATTCGTGCCTTCGACCGCCTGCATGCCGCGTCGTCGGTACTTTCGGACACCGACATCGCCGAATTGCACCGGGTCAAAACCAGGATTTACGCCGATCTGATCGCCAGCGGCGGCTGCCCGCTTCGCGCCGGGGTGCAGGCCCTGCTGGCCGCAGCCCGGGCACGCGGCCAACGACTCGCCATTGCAACGACGACCTCGCGCGGCAACATCGACTCGCTGCTGGCAGCCGCCTTGGGCCAGCAATGGGCTGAGCTGTTCGAGGTGATCGTCGCCGGCGACGAGGTGCCGAACAAGAAGCCGGCTCCGGACGTCTATCTGGAAGTGCTGTCCCGGCTGGACCTGCCCGCCTCCGAATGCATGGCGCTCGAGGATTCCGGGATGGGACTGCTCGCCGCGACGCGAGCCGGCATTGCCGCGCTGATATTGCGCAGCCACTATTTCCGCGATGACGACTTCTCGGATGCGCTGCTTGCAATCGACGAGCTGACCGAGCTGACAGCTAGTTGAGATCCTTTGCCTCGATTGCCGCCAGCGCCTGCTCCAGGTCGGCAATCAGGTTTTCGGCATCTTCGAGGCCAACCGAAAGCCGTATCAGTCCACTGGTGATACCGGCGGCAGCTCGCGCTTCCGCGGACATCTCGGCATGCGTCATGGTTTCCGGATGCGCCACCAGGCTTTCGATGCCGCCGAGCGACTCCGCGAGATTGAACAGGCGAAGCGCCTCGAGGAAACAGCCGGCCGCAGCACTTCCTCCCTTCACCTCGAAGCTGAGCATCGCACCAAACCCGGTTTGCTGGGCCCTGGCAATGGCATGGCCGGGATGTGCGGGCAGGCCCGGATAGTGACAGACAGCCACACGGGGATGTGCAGCGAGAAATTCGGCAATCGCCTGAGCGCTCCGCTGCTGCCATTCCGTGCGTGGAAACAGGGTGCGGATGCCGCGGAGCGTCAGATAGGAATCGAACGGTGCGGCGGTGGTGCCCACGATGTTGGCCCAGCTCGCCAGCGCCTCGACGTCACCAGCATCGGCGGCAATCACGGCGCCGCCGACCACGTCGGAGTGGCCGTTGAGATATTTCGTCGTCGAGTGGATGACAAAGTCCGCGCCGAGCGTGATCGGGCGCTGCTGCGCCGGCGAAAGGAACGTATTGTCGACGGCGACCTTGGCGCCCGACTGGCGGGCAAGGCCAACAACCGCCCGGATATCCACGATGCGCATCAGGGGATTGCTCGGAGTTTCGACCAGGATCAGCTTCGGCCGGGCGCGCAAAGCCTCGCCAAGCGCCGCCGTGTCGTTCTGATCAATGAACGAGACCCGGAAGTGGCCACGGTCCTGCCGGCTCTGCAGCAGGCGATAGGTACCGCCATAGCAATCATGCGGCGCGAGCACGAGATCGTCGCGCGACAGCTGGGATAGCACGAGATCCGTTGCGGCCATGCCCGAAGACACCACCACCGCGCCTGCCCCGGCCTCGAGCTTGGCGAGCGTGTCAGCGAGCATCGCGCGGGTCGGATTGCTGGTGCGGGAATATTGGTGTGGACCACTGCGGGCGAAGCCGGGGAACGTGAACGTGCTGGTCAAATACACGGGCGGCGTCACGGCCCCGAAATTCTTGTCGGTCGCGATGCCGTTGGCGGCCGCAATGGTTTCCGGTTTAGGTTTGGACATGTTCGTGGCTTTCATGGAACCGGGCGGCACGATCCGTCAAACGCGCCGGTTGGTCCGCCACATCTCTAGAGGACTTCACCTGAAAAATAAATCGGACTTGTGTCGCCGGCCAAGCCGGCCGGCCCGGCGGCTTCAAGATCAACCGCACCGCCTCTTTTGCCTGCCTCGGCGATGGCGCCTCAATCGTTGAAGAACCGTCCCTCTTTCACCTCGGCGACATAGCCTGCACGAATGGCAAAGTCGCCGAACCGCTCGCCGGCCTTGCGGTCGCGGGCATAGTGGCCAAGCGTGGTGTCGAGCGCTTCGAGAATTGCGCTCTCCCCGACATTCTCGAGATACATCTTGTTGAGGCGTTGCCCGTGGAAGCCCCCGCCGAGATAGAGGTTGTACTTCCCAGGCGCCCGCCCGGTCAGGCCGATCTCGGCGATATAGGGTCGCGCACAGCCGTTCGGGCATCCCGTCATGCGGATGGTGATGGGCTCTTCCTTCAGGCCGTGGGCATTGAGGATGGTCTCGATCTTGGTGACGAGATCGGGCAGATAGCGCTCGCTCTCCGCCATCGCCAGCCCGCAGGTCGGAAGCGCGACACAGGCCATGGAGTTGAGGCGCAGTCCACTGCGGGTCTCGAACTCATCGAGCCCATAGTTCTTCATCAATGCTTCGATGGCGGGTCGGTCCTCGGGGGCGATGTCGGAAATGATGAGGTTCTGGTTCGGCGTGATGCGAAACGTACCCTTGTGAACACGGGCAATGTCGCGCAGGCCGTCCATCAGCGCCTGGTCGGGCGTATTGATGACGCGGCCGTTTGAGATGAACAAGGTGCAATGCTCGCGGCCATCCTCGCCCGTGGTCCAGCCAATCGGATCGCCATTCGACGTGAATTCGTAGGGCTGGGCAGGTTCGAGCGCAAAGCCAAGCCGCCGCTCGATCTCTGCCTTGATCCAGTCCAGACCCTTGTCATCGATGGTATATTTGAAACGGGCGTGCATCCGGTCGACCCGGTCGCCATAGTCGCGCTGCACCGACATCACCGCGTCGATGGCAGGAATCAGCTTGTCGGCGTCGACATAGCCGATCACGCTGGCGAGACGCGGATAGGTCTTCGGCGCCTGGTCGGTGCGGCCGAGACCGCCGCCGATGGCGACGTTGAAGCCCTTCAACTTGCCCCGACGCGCGATGGCGATGAAGCCGAGGTCCTGGCTGTAAACGTCGATGTCGTTGCTCGGTGGAATCGCAAAACCGATCTTGAACTTCCGGGGCATGTAGGTTCGCCCGTAGAACGGCTCTTCCGGCCCATCCGTGGGCTGGCGCTCGGCGCCGTACCAGATCTCCTGGTAGGCGCCGGTCCTGTGAGTTCGCGTGATCGCTTGCCTGTTTGGCAAGCGCGAAGACCTGCGCGTGGAGCTTCGACAGGTTGGGATTGACCGCGCACATCACCCCGCGCGTATCGTCGCCGCAGGCTGCCTTGGTATCGAGCAGAACGTCGCGCAGTCCCTGGATCGCGGCGCGCAGATCGTGTTTCATGATGTGATGGAGCTGGAAGGTCTGCCGCGTGGTCAACCGCAGCGTATCGCCGCCATAGGCACGTCCCAGGGCATCGAGCTTCAGCCATTGGCTGGGTGAGCAGACCCCTCCCGGCAGGCGGACCCGCACCATGAAAGAGAAGGCCGCCTCGAGTTTCTGGCGCCGGCGTTCGTCGCGAATGTCGCGGTCGTCCTGCTGATAGATACCGAAGAACTTCATCAGCTTGGCATCGCTGGCGGCCACCGCCGCGGTGATCTCGTCGGCCAGGCTCTGCTTGATGGTGCCCCGAAGGTAGTCGCTATTTGCCTTGAGGGTTTCGTCCGGCCCGAGCCTGTCGAGCGGCTGGGACAGATCGCGGCTGCGATCGGGCTGTGTCTTCACGTCCATCGAGTTGGCCTCAGTATACGTCGAGCCGGTAGCGGCGGTCGCGCTGCAGCGCCGAAAGGTAGGCGCCCGCGCCCTCGCGATCGAGGCCGCCGTGTTCGACAACGATGTCCGTAAGCGCCGCATGGACGTCGGGCGCCATGTGCGCGGCATCGCCGCAGACATAGAGCCCCGCGCCCTCCTCCAGCCACGCATAGACATCGCGACCCTGCCGGCGCAGCCGGTCCTGAACGTAGGTCTTCGGCGCGGCGTCGCGCGAGAAGGCGAGATCGAGCCGGCTCAGAACACCGTTCTTCAGGAATTCCTGCCACTCGACCTGGTAGAGGAAATCGCTGCGGAAATTGCGCTCACCGAAAAACAGCCAGGAGCGTCCCGCGGCGCCGCGCGCCTCCCGCTCCTGCATGAATGCGCGATACGGCGCAACGCCGGTCCCGGCGCCGATCATCAGGATCGGGACATCGTCGTCAGGCAGATGGAAGTGATCGTTGGACTGGATATAGACCGGTATTGCCGCATCCGGCTCGGTTCTTGCCGCGAGATAGCCGGAAGCGACACCGGTGCGAGGCAGGTCGTGCAGGGGATAGCGCACGGTGCTGACGGTGAGATGGGCCTCGTCCGGAGCGGCGGCCAGGCTCGAAGCGATCGAGTAGAGCCGCGGTTGCAACGGCCGCAGGCCGGCGACGAATTGCGCGGCGTCGATACCGGGCACCGGGAAGCGGCCGACAATGTCGAAAACATGATGATTGTGCTGGAAGGCCGCGCGGGCCTCGCGCTGGTCGGGCGCACGCAGGGCCTGCAATTCCGCTGCACCCGAAATCTCGGCCCAATGATCGACAAAACGCGGCGTGACCGCGGTGATCTCGTAGCTGCCGGCAAGCGCCTCACCGAGGCTCGAGGTGCCCTGCTTCGTCGTCACCGGCGCATCGGGCGAAAGTGCGAGCTTCTCCAGCATCGCGGCGACCAGCGCCGGATCGTTGCGCGGCACCACGCCGAGGGCGTCGCCGGGCTGATAGATCAGTCCGGAATCAGCAAGCGACAGCTCGACATGGCGGGTCTCCTTGGTCGACCCGCGGCCGGTCAGCACGATATTGTCGATGACCGCAGCCTGGAACGGATGCTTCTTGTCGAACGCCGCGGGTGCCGCTGCACGGTTTGGTGTCGCGGCTGCCGGGGCCACCACCGATCCGGACGTTCGGACAGTCGGCGCCAGGCTGTCGACCACTGACGCAGTCCACGCAGCGGCGCCGTCCTCATAGTCGACATCGCAATCGACCCGGTCAGCAAGGCGCTGCGCACCCAGTTCCTCGAGCCGCCGGTCGATTCGCCTGCCCGCCTCGCAATAGCGTTCATAGGTCGAATTGCCCAGTGCCAGAACCGCGAAGCGCAGCTGCGGCAGTTTGGGCGCCTTGCGGCTTTCCAGAAACTCGAAAAAGCCGACCGCCGTCTGCGGAGCATCGCCCTCGCCATGGGTGCTGGTGATGACCAGCAGATCCTGCTCGTCCTTGAGCTGACGAGGCTTGTATTCCGCCATGTCGGCCAGCCGCACCTCGACACCGCTGGTGCGGGCTTTTTCAACCAATGACTTGGCCAGCGCCTTGCTGTTTCCCGTCTCGCTGCCGAACAGCACCGTAACCAGCCGGGTTGCCGATGCCGCGAGTTGCTCATTCCCGGCAGGCGGCGCAAGTGCGGGCGCGGCCTTGGTCAGCGCGGCCGTGCTTCGCGCCTGATGGCTCAAGCCGGCAAAATAGCCGCTGATCCAGATTGCCTGCTCGTGATTGAGCGAGGTTGCCAGCCGGTCGACCTGCTCCCATTGATCAGTCGTCAGCGCCGAACCTGGAAATTCCAACTTTGTCATGCCAGCCAACCCGGGAAGCGAATTCAAGGAACGGCGTGCTTCCGCACACCCCGACCAGATATCCATTGAGACCTTCTGGTTAAATCGCGTTCGGCAAATAAAACAATGCGTTACAGCAAAAAAGAAAATTACCCTGCGTCGGCGCTGCAGCGCGCAATGATTGTTTCATGATCGCGCTCGCCGGTAGCATGCCGACAGACGCCGACGTTTCGAGGCAAGCAGATTCGCCGTACGGCATTGCGCCGCTCACATGGATCGGCGTCGGCGGCGGTCTTCCACAAGGTTTTCGAAACTAGAGATCGTCTTTGGTGAGCGCCCAGAGCAGTCGGTATGTCCCGGTCAAAACGATCGGAACATCGGCCGATCGCAGGTCGCGCTCGAGGCGCGTTGCCGCGTCGGTCACGGCAGCGATATCGACACCTTCGATCAAGCCATACCAATCGCCCGCGCCGGGATTGGAAGTCACCGGCTCGACCAGCGATCTCGACAGGTCCGGATCGCTTTCGAGCAGGTGCATGGAGATGAGCCCGTCATGCGGTCCCGGATCGAGCCAATCCTCAAGGTCCCCGCGCACTTTCTCCGCGACGCGGCGTGCTGGTCGAATGCGAACGACACCCAGCGACGCACCGCGTCCCTGCCCGCGGCTGATCGATATCCGCGCGATCGCCCGACCCATGTTGCGGAAACGCGAGATATTGGCCCGCGATCGCGTGGTTTGATTGGCCAGGGCCCGGCGATAGGGGGCGGCATCCAGCACATCGAACGTCGCCGTCGAATAGAGACAGAAATATTTCGGTTCTGCCCGATGCGCGACAAAGCGTCGGGCTTCCAGAAATCCATCAATCGCGACGCGTTCGGCCAGGTGTTCGCGATCATACCAGCGATTGAACTCGAGTTCGTCGGCTTCGTCGATATCCATCGATGTGACGAGCATCCCCTTTCCGGCTATCGGCATTGCAGCATCCCTATGTCGAGCCGCTTGCCCGCGGCCACACATCGCACCGTACACGGCAGTTTTCGGATCGCGCCGCCGCTCGAATGAGGGAAAAATGCCATCAGAAGCCCGATACATTGTGCGGGACGTAGGGCTGTTCGAGCGCGGCGATCTCGTCGGTGGAAAGTTTCAGGGACAGCGCCGCAACCGCATCCTTCAGGTGCCCGGGGTTCGATGCGCCGACGATCGGCGACGTTACGCCCTTCTTCTGCAGCAGCCACGCCATTGCGACCTGCGCGCGCGGCACCCCCCTCGCGCTTGCAATGGCGCCCACCTGATCGACGATGAGTCGATCCGATTCCGGGAATTGCGTGTAGAGCTTCTTGCCGAACTCATCGGTCTGCTGGCGCGAACTGGTTTCATTCCAGGCACGCGTCAGGCGACCTCGCGCCAGCGGACTCCACGGCATCACCGCGATGCCCTGGTCGGCGCAAAGCGGCAGCATTTCCCGTTCCTCCTCGCGATTGAGCAGATTGAGGTGGTTCTGCATGCTGATGAACTCGGTCCAGCCGCGCAGCCGCGAGGTGTAGAGCGCCTTGGAGAATTGCCATGCATACATGCTGGATGCACCGATGTAGCGCACCTTGCCGGCTCTCACGACGTCGTGCAGCGCTTCCATCGTCTCCTCGATGGGGACGTTGGGATCCCAGCGATGAATCTGGTAGAGATCGACGAAATCCGTACCGAGCCGGCGCAGACTGTTGTCGAGTTCGCCGAGGATCGCCTTGCGTGACAATCCCGCGCCGTTGGGCCCGGGCCGGACCCGGCCATGAACCTTGGTCGCGATCACCACGTTCTCCCGACGGGTAAACTCCTTCAGCGCCCGGCCGACGATTTCCTCGGACGTGCCGTCCGAATAGACGTTGGCCGTGTCAAAGAAGTTGATTCCGAGCTCGATGGCCTGCTTGATGAGCGGCCGGCTCTTCTCCTCGTCCAGCGTCCATGGATGCCCCCCGCGATTGGGGATGCCGTAGGTCATGCAGCCGATGCACAGACGTGACACGTCCAGGCCGGTCCTGCCGAATTTGACGTATTCCATGGCTAACTCTTCCGTGTTGTTGTCGCGGAAATTCTGGGGGGGAGTCCGTTCCGGGGTGGAGCTTACCGGAGCCTCCAATCTTCGCCAGTTCCGTTACACGGTCGAGCGCATCACAATCCTGTTGACGTAAGCGCGGCGTGATGGTTGACCGCCGTCAGCGAGCGCTATCCGCAGGGATATTGACGTGTCCCGGGAATGTTGACGCGGTCATGGCCTCGAACAGGGGCTTCCGCCTACAACGCGCCGCATCGGAACGCAGCGGCGCGTTGATCGACGGCAAATGGCCGCCGGAGGCACAGGTCTGCATGGTGCCGAGTTGCAGGCCTTCGCGTGGTTTCAGCTCCATCGACCATCAGCGAGACCTGCTGTCGGCGCCCCGACCATCGTCGATTGCCAGTCAAGGCACTGGGATCGGCGTCACTCGATTCGGCGCAAGGGAGTCTTTGGGGGTTTCGCAACCCTCACAATTGATACCTTTCAGATTGTCCGCATAGTTCGGCGCCGGAAGCACCTGGATGGTCGCGCCGGGTGTTGGCATTCCCTGTTGGACGGCCGAAAGGCTCAACTCGGGCAGGAACGTGCCATCGAGCGCAGTGTCAATGAACAGCGGCGGGACCTTGTCGGCCGGAAAGGTGTTGCAGGATTCGACGAAGCTTTCGCCGCTGCAAACCTTGACGTCTTTGGCCTCCACCCATGGCAAGGGATACTCGACATTCTGCTGCGTCAGTTTCCTCTTGCCGGTCACCACCTCCATCATGAGCTTGAATGCGTAGCCTCCAACCGCAGGACCCGCGCTCGATGAGATCCCTTTCAAGCCTTTCGCCTGCATGCCCGGATCGGCCAACAGGAGGCGATAGCCGTTGTTGGATTGTCCAGCGATGACGACAAGCCGAGACGACCGATTGTTGAGAACCGCCTGTAACGATCCATAAGTGCCGTCAACAGTCCAGATTCCGTCGATATTGGGGTGCGCCGCGAGTATCTTTGTGATCTCCTCCTGCGACGTTGCATCATTCCAGTTGCCGTAGAAATCTCCTACAATCTTGATGCCTGGGTATTTTCTGAAGACGGCATAGGCTTGCTGGTCGTACGTTTTCGTCACCGTGGTGCCGGCGACGCCGTGATTGAAGACGATCTCACCCTTCCCGCCCAGCTGATTGACCATCCACTGCGCTGTATTGGCGCCGTAGCGTGCCGTGATGTTGCTGACGTTGTGCGCGCATGGTTCGGTGACCGTACTGTCGTAGGTGAAGATCACGACCCCTTTTTGACAACCTTGCCTGATGGTGCGATTGAGCGCCGTCGGCGACAACGGATAAAGAATGATCGCGTTTGCACCGGCGGCGATCATGCTCTGCAGATCGGATATCTGATGCTGCACATCCGTACCGGAGATTACCGTTTTGAAATCGACGGTGCGGTCATATGGCGGTGTCGCGGCGAGAGCCTTGATGCCGTTGGCCGCGGCGGCCTGCCATGTATTGCCGCTGTAGCTCATGTCGAGGAAGACCTTGTAGCGATCTTCGGCGTTGCAGGGGCCAGCCGAAAGCAATCCCGCTCCGGCAAGTGCGGCTATTAGCGCGGCCACCTTTCGCGTCATCGAACCGAACATCGTTGAGCCTCCCGTTTTTCCAATGATGATAGCGTTAGCGCGTCGGAGTGCTGCCTGGAGCAAGCCGACCGGTTTGAAGCAGCAGTGCGACAAGAATGATTGAACCCTGGATGACTTCCCGGAATCCCTGCGACAAACTCAGGACGGTTATGACGCTCGAAAGGACGCTCAAGAAAAGTGCACCCGACACCGTGCCCAGGTAGTGTCCGTAGCCGCCGCTGACGCGCGCGCCGCCAATCACGACCGCGGCGATGCTCGGCATCAAAAGGGAATTTCCCATGTCGATCGTCGCGCTGGCCGAATATGCTGCCAGCAGGACTCCGGCCACGCCGGCGCAGAGACCGCTGATGGCGTAGGTGGCTATGGTAAGGGTCGTGATGGGCAAACCAGCCACCAGCGCGGCCGTCCTGTTGCCGCCGATGGCATATAACCTGCGCCCATCGACGCTGCGGTTCTGGACCTGCCACGCGACCATCGAAAATGCGACGATGAATATGATTGGCATTGGGACACCCAGCCAAGCTGCGTTCATGAATCGCTGAAGTGCGGGGGCTACCGGCTGCTGTGCGCCCCCTGCCGTCAAGCCTAGCGCAACACCAAAAAACGAAATGCTCGATGACAGCGTTGCGATGAACGGTGGCAACCTCACAACGGCCACCGCGAGACCGTTGATGACGCCGATGCCCGTGCACGCCGCCAGCGTCAACGGGAGTGCGACTATCAGCGCATCGTCATTGCCCCTGGTCAGCTGGGCAATGAGAGTCCCTCCGATGCCGATCACGACACCCATCGACAAATCGATGCCGCCAAGGAGAATGACCAGACCTTGGCCGAACGAGGCGACGAGAAGGAAGACGGCAGTGACCAGGATCGGCGCGAGCTGACGAATGGGATCGAAACTCGGCTGCACCATCTTCATGCAACCGAGGAGAAGCACGGCGGCCAGGAGCACCCTCAATGCCTTCGCGACCTCCGGCAAGATCAACCGGCCGCGCAAGGCGACCCTCCCGGAGACAATCTGACGGAGGAGCATCATGCTGCCCGCTCGCGTTGAGCCGCAGCCACAGACGTCGAAGCCTGACCGAAGCAGATGGCGAGAACCAGGATGAGGCCGTCAAATACGTAGGTATAGAAATCTGCGACGCCGAGGGAGAACAGCATCTTCTGGAGAACCGACAGGACGCAAGCACCAGCGAGCGTCCCGGTCACTCCGCCACGCCCTCCGGAGAGGGCGGTGCCTCCGATCGAAACGGCTGCAAACATGAACAGCAGAAGGGAGTTGCTCACGCGCGGGTCTCCCGAGCCGATCTCGGCGCTGTGGACAAATCCAGCGAACGAATAGCAGATGCCGGACGCCACAAAGGCGAAGAGCCTGGTCGTGGCGACGTCGACGCCAGACAGACGTGCGGCTTGGGGGTCGGCCCCCACGGCATATATCCGGATGCCCAGCGCAGATCGCCTGAGAAGCGACCAGAGCAGGAAGATCGCGGCAAGCAGAATTGCCGGCACCGGAAAGCCGAAGACAGTGCCTGTCAATCCGTCGATCAACACCTCCGGAACCTCGCCGCCTTGCGCGGGGAGGATGAGAAGCGCAGCACCCTGGCACACGATCAGCGAACCCAGCGTGACCGCGAGCGACTGCTGGCCGAGATAGGCTATCAGTCCGCCATTCAGAGCCCCCACTGCCGCGCCGATTGCGAGACTACCGATCAGGCTTCCAACCCACCCAAGATGCCCCGTGCTGGTCGAGGCAACCATGACATTGACGACTGCGATGACACCGGGACCGCTTAAGTCGATCTCTCCACACAGCACGACCAACGTCAGCCCGCTCGCCGCAATCGTCAGAACGATCGCATTGTTGACAAGATCGGTCATGCCGGCGAGCGAGAGCGCCGAATGCTCATGGAACGCGTAAACTACGAACATCGCGCCGAGCAGGATGAAAACGGCCACTGGACCGCCTCCGGCGATCAGGTTTCGACCCCGGGCGATCAGGCGCGCCATTCACGAACTCCCCGCTGCCGTGTCTGTAGCCCGTGGTGGCCGGAGGCGATCGCGAGAATCAGATCCTGCGAAAATTCCTCGCGCTCGAGTTCGGCGGCGATGCCGCCGCGATAGAGCACCAGGCAGCGGTCGCAGAGCCCAACCAGTTCGTCGAGTTCGGTCGAATACAACAGGATGGCTCCGCCGCCTTCCGCGAAGGCCTGCATCATTTCGTAGATGTGCTGTTTTGCACCAACGTCGACACCGCGGGTGGGATCGAAGAGCAAAAGGCATTTCGGTTCGGCGAGGAGGGCTCGCGCCAGAATGGCCTTTTGCTGGTTACCGCCGCTGAGAGCTCCGATATTGATCGGCAGAAGGGCGGGCGGAAGGCTCACTCGCGGAGCAACCTCATCCACTAAACGTCGCTCGACGGTCCTGCTCAGGATTCGGAACGAACTCGTTTTGTCGAGGACGGGAAGCGAGATGTTCGCAACGGTCGTCAAATCCGCGAAAAGGCCCTCGGACTTGCGTTCCTCCGGCACCAGAACCAGCCCGTGCCGTTGCGCGACACGGGGCGAACGGATCTCACGCTGCAATCCGTCCACCCGAATACTGCCGGATCGAACCGGCGAAAGCCCGGAGAGCGCCTTGAAAAGGGAGGACTGCCCCTGGCCTTCGAGACCTGCGACACCCAGTATCTCGCCCCGCGCGAGCGCAAAGCTGACGTCACGAACACCGGGACCGTTCAAATGGCTTGTTTCCAAAGCCGGCGCGGCGCCGCTGCAACGTAAGGTCGCCGATCGCACGAACCCTTCTCCCGCAGCACGTCCGGCCATCAAGCTGAAGATCTGGTCGTCGCCCAGGACCGCGAGGTCGTCGTCAAGAACTTTTCGGCCGTTGCGCAGGATGATGCAACGGCTGCACAAGCGGCGTATCTCGTCGAGCTTGTGGCTGATGTAAAGGACGCCTGCACCCTCCGAACGCGCGGCGTCGACCAGGGCAAACAGCCAATTTCGGTCCGTGAGAGCGGCGGTCGGTTCATCCAGCAGCAGGATCGGCGAGCGCCACTGCATCGCCCGGACAACCTCGACCCTCTGCCGCTGTCCCAGCGGAAGCTGTTCCACCAGCGCCGAGGGTGCGACGTCAGTGACGTCAAAGCGTCGAAGGATCTTCTCGGCTGCACTCTCGATTTGTCGGGTCGAAATCAGGCCAAAGCGGCTGGCCGGGGGATGCGGCAAGAACATGTTGACTGCGACGGACAGCGACGGCACCAAACTCAGTTCCTGAAAGGCTGTCGAGACCCCCTGCGCACGCGCCTCGACGATATTCCGTGGCCGAAACCGATTGTCAGCAATCGATATTTCGCCAGTATCGGCCTCGACGATTCCGCTGAGTATCTTCACCAGGGTCGACTTGCCGGCGCCATTCTCGCCCAGAAGTCCGCACACCTCGCCTGCCCGCAAACGAAACGAGACACCGTCAAGCGCGACGGTCGCCCCGTAGCGTTTCGTGACGACGTGAAAGTCAAGCAATGTGCGGGCTGGTTGCGTCATTCTGCAAAATGGTCTGGCCACGACTATTTGGTCTTGCCATAAACGCCTGTATCAACGACGGCGCCTCGGAACAATTTTCTGAGCGTGGCTCTGCTCGACTATCTCGTAGAACAACTGCGAATCGAATTGACGTTCGCAGGCGGCGGCTACTAGAGAGCTTGGCCAGACCAACGCCGTTCGGCCAATCCAATCGCATCATGTCGCTCGCCTCGGAGTCATGCATGCCGCCTCTTGCAGGAGCGGCTCCCACCACCCCTCTTCTGCGCCTTCAGGAGTTGGTGGCGAGCGGTGAATTTCCACGCGGCGCGCGCCTCCCTGCCGAACGCCGGCTCGCGATCCGCCTCGGCGTCAGCCGGCCGTCCCTGCGCGAAGCGATATCCGTGCTGGAAACGCAAGGAGTTCCTTCGCAGCAGGCCCGGGCACGGCACCTATGTCTCGGAAAACGAGCTCCGCGCCCCCGAAGTCCCGCTCTTTGCTGCTCGCTACTCGCTTCGCGAGGTCTACCAGTTTCGGTTTATCGCCGAAGGATACGCCGCTCGCCTGGCAGCGATCAGCGTGGACGAGCCGGAGCTGTCGAAGCTGCGCGATATCCTCGATCGGCATCGGGAAGCGATACGAACAATGAACCTGTCGGTCGCAGTGGAATTCGATTTCGAATTTCATCGACTTATCATGCAATGTTCCGCCAATCGGGTGCTTCTCGACCTCACCGAGAGCTATCGAACGATCTTGCTGGAAAGCCAGATGTTACCGGCCCGGTGCAAGCAGCGACTCTGGGAGCCGATCATCGAGCATACCAACGTCCTGCGTGCGCTTGCGCAACAGGACCCGGAAAGCGCGAGCTATTTCATGCATGTTCATATCGCTCGCGCCGCCGACCGGGTCGGCGTCGCGTTGAACGATGCATTGTGAAGACGATGGGCGAGAGCGCTCTGCAGCATCGACGGTTGGCAAGCAACCCGAGCGCAATGGAAGATCACGGCCGCTCTTGAGGCGATGAGGAGGAACGATGAAGGAGATACTATGCTCATTTGGCGTCCACGTTGACGCGGTCGCGGGCTGGCTCGGCTCCTACGGCGGCGAAGATTCACCGGGCGACATCTCGCGCGGCATGTTTGCCGGCGAAGTGGGGGTGCCACGCCTGCTCCAGCTATTTGATCGTTTCGGAATCAAGACTTCGTGGTTCGTTCCCGGCCATTCCGCCGAAACCTTCCCGCGCGAGATCGAGGCAGTTGCGGCGGCGGGACATGAGATCGGTCTGCACGGCTACAGTCATGAAAACCCGATCGACATGTCGAGGGCGCAGGAGGAGGCCGTGCTCGAAAGGAGCATCGACCTCATCAGGGCGGTAAGCGGACGTCGCCCGCAAGGCTATGTTGCTCCATGGTGGGAGTTCAGCGCGGTTTCGCACGAACTCCTGCTCGAGAAGGGCATCATGTACGATCACAGCCTGATGCACCGGGACCATGAGCCCTATTATGTGCGCGTCGGCGACACCTGGACCAAGATCGACTACACCAAAGACGCTGAGGATTGGATGAAGCCCTTGGTCCGGGGAAGGGAAACCGATCTGATCGAGATCCCGGCAAGCTGGTATCTCGACGACCTTCCACCCATGATGTTCATCAAGAAGGCGGCCAACAGCCATGGCTTTGTCAATCCGCACGATATCGAACGGCTGTGGCTGGACCAGTTCGAATGGGTGTACCGCGAATATGACTACGCGGTCTTCCCAATAACCTTGCATCCCGACGTATCGGGACGACCCCATGTTCTACTCATGCTCGAGCGACTTTACGCGCACATCAGCCGGCACCCCGGGGTGAGGTTTGTTACCCTCGCGGGGATGGCGGAAGATTTCTCCCGAAGGCGACCGCGCACTGTCGAGTCCTCGACGGTAGACACCATGGGTTCTTGAACGCACCGGTCACCTGTGTTTCACTGGGCCTCTGTTTCGGAGAGGATCAGTCGACTGACCCAGGACATTCCGGCGGTCGGCAGCCGCGTTGAACCTGCACTACCAAGCCCGGACCTGACATGAGCTTGTCGGGCATTTTCGCACGAATTGTTGCGCTGATTGGCGGCGCCACCCTGACGATGCGCAAGCTGCAAGGCAGCGCATCGGAGCCTGCCTGGGGCGCCGCGCCGATCGTGCCGCCAGCCAAGCCGCAGGGCGCCCTCCCGACGCTCAAGATGCCGACCGCCAGGGGGTGGTCTCGCGGACAACAGCCAGTGGCGGCGCCGGGCTTGAAGGTCAAAGCGTTCGCGACCGGGCTCGATCATCCGCGTTGGATCAACGTGCTGCCAAATGGCGATGTGCTGATTGCCGAGGCGACGCAAGTCCAGGGGCCTGCCCGGAGCGTTTTCAGCTACGCGATGCAGGCGACGATGCGGCGCGCGGCCGCGCTCGGCGTCAGCGCGAATCAAATCACCCTGTTGCGCGACAAGGACGGCGATGGCGTTGCCGAACAGCGCCAAACGTTCCTCGAGGGACTGAACCAGCCGTTCGGCATGGCACTGCTGGGCAGCCAATTCTACGTCGGCAACACCGACGGGGTGATGGCCTTTCCGTATGCGGCTGACGCCGATCGCATCACCGCAACCGGGCGAAGACTTGCCACGTTCAAGGGCAGCGGCCACTGGACCCGCAGCCTGCTGCCGAGCGCCGATGGCCAGAAGCTCTATGTCGGCGTCGGTTCGCTCAGCAACATCGCCGAAAGCGGCATGGCCGTCGAGCAAGGCCGCGCGGCCATCTACGAGCTCGATTTGGCCAACGGCAACAGCCGCATATTCGCGAGCGGCCTGCGCAACCCGGTCGGACTCGCATGGGAGCCGCGAACCAACGTGCTGTGGACGGTGGTGAACGAGCGCGATGGGCTGGGTGACGAGACACCACCGGATTATCTGACGTCGGTCCGCGACGGCGGATTCTACGGCTGGCCCTATTGCTATTGGGGACAGACGGTAGACGATCGGGTCCCGCAGGATCCGTCGTCGGTTGCCAAGGCGATCACCCCCGACTACGCGCTGGGCGGACATACCGCGTCGCTGGGTCTGTGCTGGCTGCCAGCCGGGACGCTTCCGGGCTTTCCGGAAGGCATGGCGATCGGACAGCATGGCTCCTGGAACCGCAGCACCCTCAGCGGCTACAAGGTGGTGTTCGTACCGTTCGCGAACGGGCGGCCAAACGGGGCGGCGCGAGACATCCTGACCGGCTTCCTCGCGCCGGACGAGCGGGCGGCGTACGGAAGGCCGGTCGGGGTCGCACTGGCCGCCGACGGATCACTTCTTGTCGCGGACGACGTGGGTAACACGATCTGGCGTGTAACAAGCGTTTGATCGCCGCGCTAGGCGGCCGCGTCCAGTTGGTCCGTGCTGCCTCGGTGGCAATTCAAGAGCCACGGCCTCTTCGGGCGTCCTTGCCGCCGACGAAGCCATGATCACTGCCCGCCCGACAGGGGTTCGGCGATGCTCTCGAGCGACTTGCCTTCGGCATCGATTCCAAACTTCCACTCGGTGATCGCCGCGACGATCAATAGCAACGCGGCCAATCCGTAACCCGAGCTGACGCGCCAGGCCGAGCCCGATTCGATCAGCCATCCGAACAACAGCGGTGACGTGCTGCCGCCGATCGCCGTGCCAAGCGCATAGAAGCACGCAATTGCCAGCGCCCGGGTTTCCAGCGGAAAGATCTCACTGGCGGTGAGATAGGCCGAGCTGGCGGCGGCAGATGCGAAAAAGAAGATCGTGAACCACGCGATCGTCTGGGTGACCGGGTTGAGCAATCCTGCACCGAACAAGTATGCCGTGACAACAAGAAGCGCGCCGCTGACGGCAAAGGTCCCCGCGATCATCTTCCTGCGACCGACGGTATCGAACAGCGAGCCGAGCAGCAGCGGACCGCAGAAATTGCCGATGGCCAACGGAAGTACGTAGTAGCCAATCCGTTCGCTCGGCACGCCATAAAAGTGCGCCAGGATCAGGCCGAAGGTGAAGAAGACGGAATTGTACAGAAAGGACTGCGCCACCATCAGCACCAGGGCCAGGATGCTGCGCTCGCGATACTTGCCCACCATCGCGGAAAATATCATTCCGAGACCGAACACCTTTCGCGGGTGAACCTCCAGCGATCCGTCCACCGGCGACAGCGGCTTGCCCGATTTGACCACGTCGGCTTCGATGGTCTTGACCGTTCTCTCTGCCTCTTCGTTGCGGCAATGCGTGACCAGCCATCGCGGACTTTCGGGTACGAATTTCCTCAGCATCAGGATCGACAGGCCGAGCACGCCGCCGATGCCGAATCCGAGGCGCCAACCGAGATTGACCGGAAATCGTTGCGGATCGAGCAGGAAGGGCGCGACCAGGGCACCGGCCGCGGCACCCAGCCAAAAGCTGCCGTTGACAATGAGATCGATCCGCCCGCGATATTTCGCCGGAATGAGTTCGTCGATGGCAGAGTTCACCGCCGCATATTCGCCGCCGATGCCCAGCCCGGTCAGCATCCGGAAGCAGGCAAAGCTCCAGAAATCCCAGGCCAGCGCGCTCAGCATCACCCCGCTCAGATAGACGATCAGCGTGACATAGAAGACCAGCCGCCGGCCGAAGCGATCCGTCACCCAGCCGAATCCGAGCGCGCCGATCACCGCGCCCACGACATAGAACGAGGCGACGGCGCCGAGGTTGGCGCTGGACAAGCCCAGGGTCTGCGCACTCTGCAATGCCGGACCGAGCGAACCGACGATGGTCACTTCGAGACCGTCGAGGATCCAGGTAATGCCCAGCCCGGTCACCACAAGCGCGTGGAAACGGCTCCACGGCAGGCGATCAAGCCGGAACGGGATATCGGTACGGATCGCGGCGGGAGTTTCGCTGGCCTCTGGCATCCGATGGCCCCGGGATCTTGCAGGCTGCGCTGGCGTCGAGAGATGTCGGGGTGCTGAGGACCACCCAGGGAAGTCCGCCGGCGCGAGGGCTAGCAGCCCTTGCAGATGCTCTTGACCTTCCGATCCACCTTGCGGTTTTCGGCCTCGATCTGGGCGTCGGTCTGCTGTTCGGAGGTTACGGTCGGCAGGCCATTCGCAACGCCACCGCCACCAGCGGCATCGGCGGCACCCGTAGAATTGGTGCCGGGCCTGGGGGAATTGGTATCCCTCGCAGCTCTTCCCGTAGATCCGGAACGGGCGTTCGGTGCCGCGCCCGATGAGTTTGCCGTCCCCAGTGCGTTCGTGCCCGGCGAAGTGGCAGATTTCGCGGAGTTTCCCGCACCGCTCGGATCATTGCCGGAATTGCTGAGGCCACCGACATTGGCCGGCCCGCTCGGGACGCCGTTGATCGCGGTCGAACCTGCGCCGGCCGCGCCCGCGTTGGGAGAGCCCGCCGCGGTGCCCGTACCTGCGGAAGGACCGCTGGAGGCACCGGCGCCGCCCGCCGCCGATCCACCACCGCCTGCACCGCCCCCGCCACCGCCACCGCCTCCGCCTTGAGCGTTGGCCAATGACGATCCGAGCGCAAAGAACAATGCGAGTGCGATTGCGGGGGTTCTCATCCGTCATACTCCGTAAGGGAGAACGACCAAGCCGCCACGCCTTGTTTTGTTCCTTGCAGCCGCGGCCCTGGATTGCGCGGCAACGGGACCGCACACCGCCGTCTGGCATCCGCAGGTACATTGAACGGCCCGATCAGCTCTTGCCGGCCGAGGTGACGCGCCACACCGTGTTGCCGACATCGTCGGCAATCAGCAGCGCGCCGGTCTTGTCGATGGCCAGCCCGACCGGGCGGCCGCGCGCCTGGTTGTCGCCATTCAGAAATCCGGTCACGACGTCCTGCGCCATGCCCTTCGGCTTGCCGTTGCTGAACGGCACGTACACCACCTTGTATCCGTTCAGGGGATTGCGGTTCCAGCTGCCATGCTCGCCGACAAAGGCCCCTCCCCGATACGCTTCCGGAAGGCCGCTGCCGGTGTCGAATACGAGACCCAGCGGCGCGACATGTGAGCTGAGCGCATAATCCGGCGCGATCGCCTTGGCGACGAGGTCCGGCCGCTGCGGTCTCACGCGCGGATCGACGTGGTTGCCATAGTAGCTGTACGGCCAGCCATAGAAGGCGCCGTCCTTCACCGATGTCATGTAGTCCGGCACAAGATCCGGTCCGAGTTCGTCGCGTTCATTCACGACAGCCCACAATGCGCCGCTCTGGGGCTCGAAACTCAAGCCGTTGGGATTGCGCAGTCCGCTCGCAAAGATGCGGTGGCGGCCCGTCGCCCGATCGACCTCCCAGATGGCCGCGCGGTCCCTCTCCGCTTCCATGCCGTTCTCGGTGATGTTGCTGTTGGAGCCAACTCCGACATAGAGGAGCGAGCCGTCCGAGTTCGCTACCAGGCTCTTGGTCCAGTGATGATCGATGGGGCCGCCGGGCAACGGACTGAGCGTAGTGCCCGGTTCGGTGATCCTGGTGTCGCCCTCCTTGTAGGGAAATTTGACGATGGCGTCGGTGTTGGCGACGAACAGATCATTGCCAACCAGGGCCACGCCGAACGGCGAGTTCAAATGGTCGAGAAATACGCTCTGACTCTCGGCGGCGCCGTCGCCATTGATGCCATGAAGAAGCGTGATCCTGTTGCCGGGCCCCGTATTGCCTCCCGACGTGGCCCAGGATTCCACCCATCCCATGACAATATCCTTCGGACGTGTGACGGGCTGCGTGCCCGGTGATTTCGAATTCGACAACCAGGACATCCCCATTCGGTAGCACGTAGAGCGACCGCGGATGCTGCAATCCGGTGGCGAGCGCCTGGATCTTCAATCCCTGCGCCACGGCCGGCGTTTCGCCTTTCTTCCAATCGACCACCCGGGCGATATGCATCGGCGGGATGAGGTACTGGCTCTGCTCGGGCAGGTTCGGCTGCGGCCCGATCTGTGCCTTGGGATCGCCGCCGTCATTGCATCCCGCCAAACAGAACGCCGCTCCGCACAACAGGACGAGCCACCCGGTTCGCGCCGGCTTGATCGGAAACTTCATCTGCCCGCTCCCGCGCCGCGAACGCCACCCACCCCGTAGCGGTAGACCAACGACCAGCCCAGCCATCCCGTGACGGGCAGGATGAGAACCACGATGACCGAGAGGATCAACCCGAATGGCACGACGGAAGTCCATGCGTCACGGGTGTGGACGAACGTGTTGAGCAGGGCGAGCAGCAATACGACGATATTGCCCAGCATGTGTGGCCATGCCGGCGGTCGTGCGCGTATCAGGCGGTTGCCGAGAAAATCGATCAAGCCGGCGATCCCCGCCAGCACGCCGAAGATCATGCCGACCACCAGCAGCCACGCGGAGAAGTTCGCCCACATCATCTCGGCGGTGCAGGCATAAGCGATGTCGGTCGCCAACGTACCGATGAAGCACGCAATCGGAATCGGCACCAGCATCGGATGGATGGGATGTCCGGCAACTTGGGCCGTCGATCGCAGATGGTTTTCGTAGCTCACAGGCAGCCTCTTCCACATGGTCACCGGGTTGGGTTCCCGGCCAACGGTTGTCCGGATACGGAGTTCCTAATCAGCCATGCGACTTTGGGCGGGCTGCAGTCGACAAGCCCATGGCGATCGCCACGAGGCGGCTCCCACAAGCCGCAAACAACTGCCCCTCCCCTGGAGCGTTTGATCCGCTCGCGCGTTGGATTGATCGGGCAGGTTCTTCTCGCGATCGACCATCAATCGCCTGCCGGCAGACTGGAACCAAGGCAATGTCGCGAAGATCCCGACCACAGAGAATCAAGCCCTCGAGTCCGCCGCGGACCGGCAATCAGGCGCAAAGTGCGCAAAGGAATTACGAGCGCTATCTGGCGCTGGCTCGCGCCGAGGCGTTGAATGGCGATCGGATCGGGGAGGAAAATTACCTGCAGCACGCTGAGCACTATCTGCGGTCCATGCGCGAGCACCGTACTTGAACCCGCCGGCGATGAGAGCGTGTGGGCGTCTCCGGGCTATCTGTCTCGCGCCGCCATGTAGGCGAGATAGCCGATGATCAGGTCGATGTCGTGATCCGTCATCTTGTCCGACGCGAAGCCGGGCATTTGCTGAGCGGGCCAGCTGCGAACCGATTTCGGATTGCGGATCAGCGCGCGCAGCCCGTCGGGCGTCATGTACCGGGTCGGATTCATGGGCCGGTTCAGATCAGGCCCGAAGCTGCTCGCCCCGGCACCATTCAGGGTATGGCAGGGCAGGCATTGCGTCATGAACAGCGCCAGCCCCGCACGCCTCGGGTCCGCGGCGGGCACGGCCGGATCGACATCGAGCGCCGGCCAGCGTGCCAGCGGGGACGGTTGGCTCTCCAGCTTCTTCAATTGATAGACCCAGTGCTCGCTCGGGGTCTTGGCAGTCAACGCGCCGGTCCAGACGATATAGAACGGCCCTGCACTCAAGCCCTTGCCGGGTAGCGGAGGCCAGACGTCGTTGGCCGGCTCGATGGCCAGCCAGGCGACCGCTTTTGCCGGATCGGTTGTGGTGAGAATGTCGAACGGCAGATGGCCAACAAATCCATCGATCGCAACCGTGTCGATCACCGTATCCGGTGCAGGATGGAAACCGGCGAGCAGCGCCGCCAGCGGGACGGCGCGGTAATTCATGGTCCTGCCGTAGGCGACATCGCCGGTCACCGTCACCTGGGACAGATCCGGGCGATGCAGGAGTTCCTCCCGACCAAACTGCCGCGACTGTCCGCCGATCTCGACATCGAGCGAGGGCCCGCCCGCTGCGCTGGCGCGCGACATCAAGAGCAGGCAAGTCAGCAGCATGGCCGCGACCATGCCAATCCAGTTGTTCCGACCTGAGTCAGCCATGCCTGCTCGATCACTCCCATCCGATGCGCCGCGCCTGCGGCCAACTTGAAGGTCTCGAACCATCAGCACAAGCCGCCCTCGACGACGACGCCTCACCCGAAATCGGTTCGGGGCACTCCAGTGCGCGGGGCGCCGATCGCTGATTGGTCAGCACTGCTGTCCGATATGAAATCAGGGGTTCCCCGGGTTGTTCCACAATGAAACCCGATGCTATAGTCGAGTTCCCACCGTATCCTCCGCCAGAAGAGGGATCAGACCTCATGTCCATTTTAACGTTGAAGGTTTTTGCCGGCCTGCTGCAACTGCATGGACCCGGAGCCACCATCCAGAGCGATCATCCGGGAATCGATGCGTTGCTGCCTGATTTGCGCGCGCAGGGTGAAGACAAGGGTGTGATGTCTCTCCAATCCGAACAGGACGCCTCGGGCCTGGTCGCATCCGAGGAGTTCCTCTCCGACAAGCCGTTGGTAACTGAAGCCTATTTCCGGCGCGGCTTCGTCCGCGGGCCTGGCTATGGCGGAGCGTTCCGGCGCGGCTATCACGGGCCGTATGGCGGTTTCCGTCGTGGATTTGGCCGCGGCTGGTAGCAGGGCTTTCTCGTCCGATTGGTGTCCCATGTCGGCTGACGCGACCGATTCTGTCGACTTCGCAAGTCATCCGATCTCCCAGCTTCTGGTCAAGGTTGCCACCCGGTGCAACATCGACTGCTCCTATTGCTACTGGTTTCGCGACGCAGCGGTCTACGAGAAGCCCAAGTTGATGAGTGCGACGGTGCTGCAGCAATTGCTGCGGCGCGTTGAGGAGCACGTCGCCGAGCACGGCCTCGCCGAATTTCCCATCGTCCTGCACGGCGGCGAGCCGCTGCTGTGGGGCGTCGACAATTTCAATCGCTTTGCCGAGGCGTGCACCGCCATCACCGCGCGGACGGGTTGCGCCATCCCGATCGCCGTCACGACCAATGGCATCCTGATCGACGACCGATGGCTCGACTGTTTCGAGACCCATGGCATTTCGGTGGCGATCAGCATCGACGGCCCTGCCCATATTCACGACCTGCACCGCAAGACGTTTCAGGGCGGAGGAACCCACCAGGCGGTGGAGCGCGCCGCGCGCCGCCTGGTCGCACGTGACATTCGCGTCAGTGTGTTGTCGGTATGCAATCCCGCCTATCCGCCGCAACAGTTCGTCGATTTCTTCGCCGACTGCGGCATCACCCACTACGACATCATGATCCCCGATGCGACCGTGGACGAGAAGCCGCCCGGGATCGCCGCCTTCTACAACGGCCTTTTCGAACTCTGGCTCGATGCCAACCGCAGCCATCCGGCCGTGAACATCCGCATCATCACCGACATGGTCACCGCGCTGCTGGGCAACAATTCGCCGACCGAGGGGGTCGGCTACAATCCGGTCGAGCTGTGCACGGTGATGACCGACGGCTCCGTCGAGCCGCATGACGTGCTGCGCATCGCCGGCGACGGCCTCACCCGGACGACATTCAACATCTTCGACCATGCGCTTGACGACGTGCGCAACGAGCCCCGCTGGCGCGCGGCGCGCGACGCTTCCATCAACCTTGCCGCCAAATGCCGCTCCTGCAAGTTCATGAACGCCTGCGGCGGCGGCTATCTTCCCCATCGATACTCGAAGACCAACGGCTACGACAATCCGTCCGTCTATTGCGACGATCTCTACGCCATGTTCGAGAAGATGCAGGGCGTGCTGGAAGGTTATCTCTTCGTGCGCAAGCCTGACGGCGAGCGGGTCGCGATGCGCGACGCGCTTGGTCGTGCTTGACCCGGCACACCGCCGCCCGAAGCGCGGGCAACCTCCAGGACGCTTCAGGAATATTCTGAACTGTCAGCAAAGCGTTCTCGGCGGCCTGCGCAAAGACAAGCGGCCGGAGGTCTGAGCGGCCACGCTCGCCAGCTATCTCGCCCTCCCTTCGCAGGTCGGGAACCCAAAATCAAATATATGGGCTTGGACAGCATTCCGGCGGGTGAATTATAACTTGGCTGTCGATGACGGGCTGCGAGGTTCGGGGGGTGGGTGTCGAGGAACGTCGGAGCACGGCGATTCATGAAGCGGGCCATGTCGTGGTGGCCTGGACCCTAGGCCTTCCGGTCGGCACGATCGAAATCGGCATCGACGATGATGACACTGCTGGCAGGTCCCGGATTGCGGACACGGCCTCCTTGTCCTTGGTCGATCACATCGCGCTGTGTGTAGCAGGTGCCGAAGCGGAGCGATTGTTCGGTTGCACCGCTCCGAACGATCAGACGGTCTGGAGCGACTATGCCAAGATCGAGACTATCCTGGATGGTATTCCCATCGAACAAGCCGACGGCCTGCTGTTCCGTGGCCACGACCGGGCGTCCGAGATATTGAGAGGGCGCCGCTTCCTGGTCGAGCGGCTGGTCGAACACCTGACACGGAACGGCCGGCTGGAAGAGAAGGAAGTTCATTCCCTGCTCTCGCTGCCGTGAAGCGAGCCGGCGTGCCTATGGCTGACCACTCTGCCCGATGATCGTGAATTTGCCTGATATCAGATCGGCTGCTCGCCGTACCGTCGCCGCGCTCGAGCAAAGAGTGGCGCTGAAGTCGGCGAATTCGTCGACGAACCTCTGCCGATTCGGCAAGTTCGGAAACACGAAGTCATTGACAAGGTATTTGGCGGCCAGGACGGCGGACATCGGCTGGTCCGCGGGATCATAGAGCGGAACGACACCGGCGTCGAATTCATATCGACCTTCGAACACGGCTTCGAGGTCGTCGAATATCTTCCCGAAGTCATAGGCTGCGGGCCTGATCGTGAAATTCGCCATGGCGCCTCGCATAATTTCGCGGGCCGCCGCAAACGATCTGAAATGGGTCTGCAGCGCGGCATGGGTATAAAACATGCGATAGAGCTTCACGGTCGGGCCAGAGAGGCCATTGGCTTGAAGCACGGCAGCCCAGCCTTTCGACGCGTCATGGCCCTCAAAACGCTGGCCCAGAGACCGATATGCGTCCGCAACGAGACGATCGTTTGCATACGACAATACGGCCTGGCCCAACTCGTCGGGTGTAATTGACTTCTTGAAACCTAACATCCGCTCCTCGCGACCATCTGAAATAAATGCGGCTTACGTAAACTGGCTGACTATACCGTCGTGTCTTGCGTCAGTAAAAAAAATCCGAGGAAGCGAGGACACACACATGCCCTATCACGTATCTTTCTACGACGAATCCCTGGAAACGCAGGTCGAAGGTTCCTACACCACGGACGGCAAGAGGATTCATGTCGGTTCGGGAGAGCTCGGATACAAGAGCGCCCCGATCGGCCATTATGGTACGTTCGTCGACAAAAAAGGAAATGTCGAGTTGGCGAAGCGGCTGTTGAGCGATCTGACCCGCGCCGCACCGAAAGCGATGAACGGCCACGGTCACTAGTCCCAAGCCCAGGGGACGATGCCTCAAATGCCCGATCGAGTCACGTTGCGTCTTGCGGCCCCCTGACTTCGCGCCGGTGATCGATCCCGCCTCGGATATTGCCCACGCGGTGAAAGACGGTCCCTGCGAACAGCACCGTTGCGCTCTCATTGAAGATCACGAAATGATGCCGCCGTGAGCGGATCCATGCGGCAGTTGCTGCATGCGACCGCTGGCGGCGCTGCGTGTTGCCGGTCATCCATCGCGCCCTGAGGGATTGGTCGGGCGCCCGGCCCGAAATCCCCTACGCCGTTCCCCTGTCGGGTAGCCCATTGTCGGTATCCGCTGCGAGCCCGCTCAACCGGGAACAACTTGCCAGCCAGCCCGTTTTTTCCGCTTCTGCAATGCACAAAATCCGGTCGCGCAGTGACGGGAACAGAGCGAGGCGGCATGAGTTCTGCGGATCCAGTTGATCTCCGTTCGCCACGTCCGGGTTCCGGCGACGCATCGCGCAGTGTCCGCCCATCCTCGGACCGGCCCGAAAGCCCCGATTTGGGCTCGCGGGAAGTTGCCGACACAAGATCTGAAAAGCCTCGAACCAGTCCGGGCGATCGAACATCCGACGACAAGCCGCCGCTAGCCGATCAAGCGCAGGGTCAGCACGCCCAGGGCATCAAGGGTGCCTTCAAGAAGCATCCGATCGCGCTGATCGCCGGCTTGGTGTTGATCGTCATCGGCGTCATCGCAGGCGTTGCCTGGTATCTCCAAGCCCGTCACTTCGAAAGCACCGATGATGCCTTCATCGATGGCCGGCCGGTGCTGGTCAGCCCGCAAGTCACCGGAAGCATCGTCAGCGTCGATGTCACCGACAATCAGATCGTGAAAAAAGGCGATCTGCTTGCGACCATCGACGCACGAAACTATCAGGCGGCCGTCGATCAGGTCGACGCCCAGATCCGCCAGAACGAGGCGACCGCAAGGAACGTCGAGTCTCAGATTTCGGCTCAGAAGGCCACGATCGAGCAGGCCAACCAGCAGGTGGCGGAGGCTGCGGCCGCGCTCAAATTCGCCAAGGACGAAAACACCCGCTACCAGGATCTGGTGCAGAAGGGAGCCGGTACAGTCCAACGCGCGCAGCAAGCGTCGTCCGACTTGAATGGCAAGCAGGCGGCGCTCGACGCGGCCACTGCGGCCAAAGTCTCCGCCGAGCGGCAGATCGATGTCCTGGACGCGCAGAAGGCCGGCGCTGCGGCGCAACTCGATCAGACCAGGGCGCAAAGCGATCGCGCCGCGGCCGATCTGGAGCGAACCAAGCTGCATGCGACCGTCGACGGGCGCGTGACCAAACTGACCGCCGCCGTCGGCGCGCTGGCCGCGCCGGGGCAGGCGATCATGATCGTCGTCCCGCTCGATGTCTGGGTGACCGCCAACTTCAAGGAATCGCAATTGGCCGACATGCGGGTCGGGCAACCCGTCGACATCCGGATCGACGCGTTCGGCCGCAGCTTCCCCGGCCGGGTCGACAGCGTCCAGGCCGGCAGCGGCACCGCGTTCAGCCTGCTGCCGGCTGAAAATGCCACGGGCAATTACGTGAAAGTCGTGCAGCGCGTGCCGGTGAAGGTTACCTTCAGCCAGCGCCCCGACGTCGAACTCGGCCCGGGAATGTCGGTCGTCCCCACCGTCACCGTCCGTCCCTGACGCGGATGCTGGCCGATGCCGGACGCAGCAGCCAAGGGCGAATACGGTGATGCGAACCCCTGGATCATTGCGGTCCTGGTGGCGATCGCGACGTTCATGGAAGTGCTCGACACCACCATCGCCAATGTCGCCCTTCGCTACATAGCGGGCGGCCTTGCCGTCAGCAACGACGAAGCCTCGTGGGTGATCACCACCTACCTCGTCGCCAACTCGATCGTGTTGTGCGCCAGTGGCTGGATTGCCCAGATGTTCGGGCGCAAGAATTCTTTCTCGTCTGCATTGCGCTGTTCGCGACCAGTTCCCTGCTTTGCGGCTTCGCGTGGAACCTGCAATCCCTGCTGCTTTTCCGGGTGGTCCAGGGGCTGGCGGGCGGCGGCATGACTCCGGTGGCGCAATCGATCCTGGCCGCGGCCTTTCCGCCGGCGAAGCGCAGCCAGGGCTTCGCGCTCTACGGCATCGCGGTCGTCGTCGCGCCGGCGGTCGGACCGACCCTGGGTGGCTGGTTGAGCGACAACCTGTCATGGAACTGGTGTTTCCTGATCAACGTGCCGGTCGGATTGATCTCCTTCGTGCTGATCTACCTGATCATTCCCAGTTCGCCGGAGAAGAAACAGGAGCGCGAGCGGCTTTGGGCCAAAGGCGTCAACTTCGACGTGGTGGGATTTCTGCTGATCGTGACATTCCTCGGCGGCCTGGAAGTGGTTCTCGACCGCGGCCAGATCGACGACTGGTTCGGTTCCCAGTTCATCGTGACCTTCGCGGCGATTTCCGGCATCGCGCTGCTGCTGTTCATCCCGTGGGAGCTCAATCGGCCGCAGCCGCTGATCGACATCAAGATGCTGATCGGCCGCCAGTTCGGCACATGCTTTCTCATCATGCTGGTGACCGGCGCGCTGTTGATCGCGACGACGCAGATCTTGCCACAGCTGTTGCAGGAGGACTTCGGCTACACCGCGACGCTGGCTGGTCTGGCCATCTCGCCGGGTGGCGCGGTGACGATGCTGATGATGGTGGCGGTTGGCCGGCTTCGGATTCGTCCAGCCGCGATATCTGATTGCCGCCGGGGCCGCGATTGCCTGCTATGCGATGGTTGACCTGGTTCGCGTCACGCCTGACGCGGACTACTGGTACTTCGCCTGGTCACGAATCTATCTCGGAATCGGCCTGCCGCTCATCTTCATTCCAATCACGACCGCATCCTACGACGGCATTCCGCCGTCGAAGACCGATCAGGCATCGGCGCTGATCAATCTTGCACGGAACTTCGGGGGATCGATGGGCGTCGCGTTGAGCCAGACCGTGCTGGCGCGGCGCGAGCAGTTTCATCAGAGCCGCCTGGTCGAGCATCTCGGCTCCTGGAATCCCATCTACAATGATTCCTTGAACCGAATACAAGGCTACCTGAATGGACGCACCGCCACGGGAAGTTCTTCAGGAACCAGCGTGGCGATCGTCGGCCACATGGTGCAGGCCCAGGCTGCCCTCCTCGCCTATATCGACGTGTTCGTTGCGCTGGGTGTGATCGCCATGGTGATGGTGCCGCTGGCCCTGACGTTGCGGTCAGTCGACCGGAGCGCTGGCACGAAGCCTGCGCATTAGCATTCCGTCGCCCCGCGCCTTCTTGCGATCACTGCGCGGGGTTCTTCTGGCCATCGATGCCGATGGCCGAATAATAGGCCGCCAGATTGTCGATGTCCTGCTCGGACAGCGAGCCTGCGACCACCGACATCGCATCGTTTTTCCGCGTGCCCGATTTGAAGGCCTGCAGTTGCGTGACGAGATAGGACTCGACCTGGCCCGCGATGTTGGGCGCATCGGGCACCTTCGAGATGCCGTCGAGGCCGTGGCATGCCTGGCACATCATCGCCTTGGCACGGCCTGCCTTGGCGTCGGCGGCGCCAGCGGCGCTACCGATTGACGCGACCATACAGATTGCCGCCAACAAAACGGCAGCGAACATGGCTGCCCCGGAACATTCGGAGGTCATTCCAATCCCCGCTCAGCTGGCATGAAAGGATGGCGCCGCCGGAGCGCCGCCATCCGGATCGCGATATTACTTGCCGTCATACCAGATGCGATAGAGCGCGCCCACGAGATCATCCGAGACCAGCAGCGAACCATCGGCGAGCTGCGCGACGTCGACCGGACGACCGAGATAGTAGCCGTTTTCGTTCCAGCCCTCGGCAAACGGCTCGGAATTTCCAGCGACATGACCATCTTCCTTGACGAAGGTGACCATCAAGCGGGCGCCCACCGGCTTGGTCCGATTCCAGGAGCCATGCTGAGTGGAGAAGATGGCGCCCTGGTATTTCTTCGGGAACATGGTGCCGGTGTAGAAGATCAGGCCGAGATCGGCCGCATGGGCGGCCTGTTCGACTTCAGGAAACACCACGTTGGCCGGAGGAGTGTCGTTCTTGTATTCGACGGTGCGGGTGTGACCCCCGCCATACCAGGGGAAACCGAAATCGAGGCCGCCCTGGACGATGCAATTCATCTCACCCGGAGGCTGTTCGTCGCCCATGCCGTCGACCTGATTGTCATTGGTCCAGAGCGACTTGTCCTTCGGACTGAAGTCCATCCCGACCGGGTTGCGCAGGCCGACCGCGTAGACCTCGCGATTCTTGCCATCGCGGTCCATCCGGATGATGCCGCCCATGCCGACCTTCCGGTAGAGGTCGAACTTGTCCTTTGCCGGAACGTTGTAGGGCTGGCCGAGCTGGATGTAGAGCTTGTTGTCCGGTCCGACCCGGCATACCCGCGCCGTGTGATTGTAGCTTTCCTCGGACTTCGGAATCAGATCGCCCTCGGGAACGACGGCACCCGCGACCACGTCGGGACTTTCGTAGAAGAATTCGGCGGCCGCATATTCCAGCACCCGGTTCTGTTCCGCGATATAGAGGAAGCCATCCTTTGAAAAGCAGACACCGTTGGGGATCTTCTTAGGCAGCGTCGGAGCAAACTCCTTCACCTCGTCACCGACGCCGCCGCGGGATCGGTCGGTCACCACCCAAACCTTCGACTTGCGGGTGCCCACGAAGGTCGCGACACCCTGCGGGCCGACTGCGATGTGACGCGCGTCCGGCACCAGCGCGTAGAGCGAGATGTGGAAGCCGGTCGGCAGTTTGATCTTGGTGAGATTCTGCTTGACCTGATCGGCTTTCGGTCCGGTCTGCGGGACCTCGGGCCAGTCGGCCGTGCTCCCCGTCTGATGCATGGCACCGAGCGTTTCGAGCGCGGTGCTCGGTGCCGGCGCCGCCGGCTGTGCCGCGGCCGGCCAGGCCGTCAGCGCCAAGATGGCCACTGTCGTTGACAACTGAAATTTCATGAAAGCCTCCCTGCGATACCCCGCTTCTAACGGGCAACCACCCGCCGCCGGGGAATAGCGACATCAAGGCGCTGCGTCGGACATTTGTCAAATGGGATCGTTATATGCGGTTGGTTCTCTCGCCTCGCCGCAGCGCTTTGTGCGAGATCCGCGTCCGGACCAGACTGCAGTGAAACACAAGGTACCTGAAAATCATCAGGAATTTGCGATCGAGGAAGCACGTCAACTCGTGACGCGCGCTCCGGCAGACGCCAACAGCCGCCCCGGCCACCTGGCAGCCGATGAACAAGGCCTCGGAATGCGGGCATCCGAGGCCTTGCCGCTAGCCCGCGACTTTTGTCCGCTTCTCTTTCGCGGCGTCGGCTCCGATGTAGCCATCATGAACGTCCTGCGCACGGGCGTAGTTCGGCTGGTATCGGACGTTGGCGTAGTGCGAGGCCTTCTCAGCCTCCGCCGCCCGTTTTCCGAGCTCGGCAGTATCTCCGAACCCGAGAACCTGCCGCGCCAGTTCGGTGAGCGGACCGTCGACTTGGTACTCCGTCCGCTGCATCGTAAGCAGATTGATCAGGTACAGCGGGGTGCCGTTGAACTTCTCGAACATTTCGTGGCGGCTGCCCCATTCGGTGAGGAACCGCTCGCTGATCTGGCGGAATATCTTGACGCGGTCGACGGCGCTGATATCCGCGCCGCGGAGCGCCTCGGCGAGTTTGGGCCCGAGATAGGGATGTTCGAGCTCGCTCCTCGTCGGCTGGATGACCACGCCTCGTCCGCAGAAGTCGATCAACATGTTGACCATCTTGTGCTGATTCTCGAGATAGTAGGCGCGTCCAAAATCGACATAGATGTTGTTGGGCTTGAACAGGCCGCCGGGCGTCGCGAAGCCGGTTTCCTCGGCGGCGATCATGAACGCGCGACAGGTTTCGCGGAACCGGATCAGTTCGGCGAGTTGCGCCTGTACGACCGGGCTGGCGCTGGTGCCGAGCGATTGGGTCAGTAGCAAGGCCAGACCGACCATGAGCTCGGCGTGCACGCAGTGCCGGATCTGGGTCTCCAGATGCACCCAGTCGAACTGACGCTGCGGATACCATTTGGCGTGATCGGGATTTCCGATGTGCTGCACCTGCGACCATGGAATGAGCACGTTGTCGAAATAGACCATCGCATCGAGTTCGTCCCCGATCGTGGCCAGCGGGCGATCGTACGGATCGGCGTCAGGTTCGGCGTTGGACTTGCGCGCGACGACCGAAATGCCCTTGGTTGCGATGGGGACCAGCGCGTAGACGGTCTGTTCAGCGGTCTGCCCAGGACGCCAGAGATTTCCGATCAACAGGTGGTTTACGAATGGCACCGACGTTCCGATCGCCTTCCAGCCATCGACCAGGATGCCGTCATCCCGTTCCTCGATGATCTTGAGCATCGGCGTTTCGGCCATCGCATTGTCGCGTCCGCGGTCGAACTGCACGTCGAGAAACATGGGAGAAATGGCGAAGTCCTTGGACGTAACCTCATCCCATTGTCGCTGGATGTTGCCGGACAGGTCGCGGTGTCCGTTCTTGAACCGGGACCCTTCCGCCCAGGGCTTCTGGTCGTCGACCTGGGTGAACATGACAACATTCATGCCAGCCGGCGGCCGCGTAAAAATGCCCCCCTTGAAGTGCCGGCACAGGAAGTCCGTATACTTGCGGCGGCGGACCACGTCCTCCTTGGTGCGTGGCAGGAACCAGTGCATCGACTGGCGCTTGCCGTCCTCGTCGACGAAAGTCGCGATCTCCTGATTGGTTGGATCCAGGTGAAGGTCGTAATATTCCGCAATCGCGGTCGCATATCCCCTGGTCATTGGATGAGTGGTGACGTCCTCGATCAGCTCACCGCCGACATAGACGGTCCTGCCGTCCCGCAGTGACTCCAGATACTGCTTACCCGTTCGCATGATTATCCCTTTCCTTCCGCCATGGTGAGTTGCCGCTGGAGCGAGGCCGCGTCCCAGTAGTCCTCGCTGCGCCTGATCAGGCCCTTGTGCAGCTGCAAGACCTGCACGCCGCGCAACGAAACCTTCTGACCGCGCGGGATCACGGAGCCCATTCGAGCCTGCAGGGTAGCTGTCAAAAGGTAAGCTACGGCCTCGCGCCCGTCCGCGCCGACGATCCCGGCCTGCGGCTCCCAATGCGCGTCGGGAAACCAGCCAAAGAACTTGTCCAATCCCGCGGCAATCTCGTGCGGCCCGGTTTTGGCGCGGCCGTGCGCAATGTCCTCATGCGTTCCGTCCTCGGCATAGAGCCGTGCGACCGCGGCCGGATCGTGCTGGTTGTACGCCTCGTAGAGCCTGCCAGCGATGCCTGCAGCGGTCATGTGCCGGCACGCCGGCAGATTGGGGCATCGTCAGGCGCGCCGCCGCCGATCACAAAGCGCATTGCGGCCCTGAATGAATCCGCCGACCTGCCGTTGATCTCCCATCCCACTCGATGACGGATGTCCGAATGGCCATCATCATGCTCCGACGGGATCGCCGCTGGCTCGATCATTCCCACCCCTAGGTCCGCTTTGGTTTGAAGCCGTCGCCAAGGCTTTCTTCGAACCGCTTCGTCGTCCAAAGGCTACGTTTGACCTTTTGCAGCGTCTAATCGATATTTGAGATTCCAAGTATCGGCGCGGTGGATACATCGGCGGTGTCGGTCTGTACCCGCGTGCAAACCCGCATTCATCGCGCTGCGATGCGGTCCTGCGCTAGTCCGTCGATCGAGGGTGCCAGCCGAAGAGGACGTCCAGGTGAATCTTCGCAACATCGATCTCAACCTGCTCGTCGTACTGGATGCGCTGCTTAGCGAGCGCAACGTCAGTCGCGCCGGACAACGTATCGGTCTCAGTCAATCCGCCATGAGCGCGGCACTGTCCCGTCTCAGGGAGCTGTTTCGCGATCCTATTCTCGTCCGCGTCGGTCGCGAGCTCGCCCTTACCCGCAACGCGACCGACCTCATCGGGCCGATCCGGGAAACCCTCAGGCAGATCGAGCAAACTCTGCTGCAACGCCCCGCGTTCGATCCGAAGACCGACTCCAGAACGTTCTCGATCAGTGCATCCGACTATGCGGGCCTGGTGCTGCTAACCCATTTCGTCCGCACCATCGCGGCCGAAGCACCCAATGTCACGGTGCACCTGCTGCCGCGTTCACGGCAGGCGGCACGCCTGATCGAGGCCGACCAGGTCGACATCATCATCGAACCGAGCGAGCTTTTCGGCGAGACAGAATTTCCCTCGAGCCCCCTGATCGCGGATCGGTGGCTCTGCGCTGTAGACTCGAAGAATCCATTTGTCAGGAAGAAAGCCATGACCCAGAAGCAATTCCTGGAATTGCCGCACCTGGTCTACGGCATCGGCACCGATCGCCAGCTGAACCTGGCCGACCAGCATCTTGCGCGATTGGGAGTCAAACGGCAAATCGACGTCACGGTCGAAAGCTTCCTGCTCGTTCCGTTTCTGTTGCAGGGGACACAGCTCGTCAGTCTCGTGCTCGAACGCGCGGCGAAACGTCTTGCGCAAACCACGCAAATCAAGACGCTTAAATCGCCCTTCGAGCTGCCGGACATCCACGAACGGATGTACTGGCACCCGCGGCACACCACCGACAGTGGACATCGATGGTTACGCGAACGATTGAGGACGGTGGCAGCGGACCTCGACAAGGTCGGCTGACGCTCGCGGTTTCCTCGGGCGGGCCCCGCGAACTCGAAAAGCGATGCTCATGGGGCTAGTTGGTGTCGCGACTCGGCCGGAGTCGCGACAAGGCGGTCATACTTCGCCAGCAGCATCATGAACCAGACGTTTCTGGCTGGGGCGGGAGGGATCGAACCTCCGAATGGTGGAATCAAAATCCACTGCCTTACCACTTGGCTACGCCCCAACAACTGGCCCGGAAAGCGGTCGCCGGCAGCTCACCGCGGATTCCTTCTGGCACCGTCGGTCTATAGGGGGAGGTGGACCATTTCAACCGGCCAGGGGCGGTTTGATGGCTTCGGGGTCGTCGCGGCGCGGATTTCAGCGACCGCGCAGTTGAGAGGATGGCGGTTTCGTGGGAAGACGGCACCCCGATCCCGGAGCAGGACCCGCCATGAGCTACCGCGCGCCGATCAATGACATGTTGCTCGCCCTCAATCACGGCGCTGGCCTGCAGGCCGCCGTCAGGGCCGGTCACTATGGCGATTTCGACGGCGACATCACCGCTGCGGTGCTGGAGGAGGCCGGAAAATTCGCAAGCGACGTGCTGGCACCGCTGAACCGGATCGGCGACCAGAACGGCGTCAAGCTGGACGGCGGCAAGGTGACCACCGCGCCCGGCTGGCCCGATGCCTATCGGCGCTGGACCGCCGCCGGCTGGAATGCGGTGTCGGGGCCGGAGGCCTTCGGCGGCCAGGGCCTGCCGCTGGCGATCAATGCAGCCTGTACCGAGATCTGGAGCGCCGCGAACCTGGCGTTCGGACTCTGCCCGCTGCTGACATTGGGTGCGATCGAGGCCCTCAGCGCCCATGGCAGCCCGGAATTGAAACGGATCTATCTGGAAAAGATGGTGTCGGGGGCATGGAGCGGCACCATGCAGCTGACCGAACCGCAGGCCGGATCGGATGTCGGCGCGCTACGCACGCGTGCCGAGCGCATGCCGGACGGCAGCTATCGCATCAAGGGCACCAAGATCTTCATCACCTATGGCGACCACGACATGACCGACAACATCGTGCATTTCGTGCTGGCGCGGCTGCCGGATGCGCCTGCGGGCACCAGGGGCATTTCGCTGTTCCTGGTCCCCAAATTCCTGGTCAATGCCGATGGCTCGCTTGGTGCGCGCAACGACATCTATCCAAGCGGCATCGAACACAAGCTCGGCATCCACGCCTCGCCCACCTGCACCATGACCATGGGCGATCACGGCGGCGCCACCGGCTATCTGATCGGCGAGGAAAACCGCGGCATGCTCTGCATGTTCACCATGATGAACCAGGCGCGGCTCGGCGTCGGTCTCGAAGGCGTCGGCATTGCCGACCGCGCCTATCAGCAGGCGCTGGAATATGCGCAGCAGCGACGCCAGGGCCGCGCGATCGGCAAAGCTGGCGAGGGGATGGACCCGATCATCGTTCATCCCGACGTCAAGCGCATGCTGATGCAGATGCGCGCCCTCACCGCGGCCGCGCGCACCATCTGCTACGCTACCGCCGTTGCACTCGACGTTTCCTCACGGGCGAGCGACGCCGGCGTGCGCGCCGACGCCGCCGCCCGCGGCGCGCTGCTGACACCGATCGCCAAGGCGTTCTCCACCGATATCGGCAACGAAGTGACTTCGCTCGGCGTGCAGATCCATGGCGGCATGGGTTTTATCGAGGAAACCGGCGCCGCCCAGCACTATCGCGACGCGCGCATCACCCCGATCTATGAGGGCACCAACGGCATCCAGTCGATCGATCTGGTGACGCGAAAACTCGCCGCCAATGGCGGCGCCGCCGTGTTCGCGCTGCTCGGCGAACTTACCGAGATCGTCATCCGGGTCGAGACCTCGAACGATCCCGCCTTCGGCAGCACCGGCGCCAAGCTGCGCGACGCCCTCGAATCGCTCGACCGCACCAGCCGCTGGCTGCTGCAGCGGTTGGCTTCCGCCCCGAACGACGCCTTGGCCGGCGCGACGCCGTATCTGCGGCTGTTCGCATCGACGACCGGAGGCTGCATGCTGGCCGGCGAGGCGCTGGCCGCCCGCAGCGCGGGCGATGGCGCCGGCGATCCCCAGCGTTACGTGACGCTGGCGCGGTTCTTTGCCGAGAATGTCGTGGTGCAGGCGGCCGCGCTGGAGCGAACCGTGATGGACGGCGCGGACTCCGTGAACGAGGCCGACGCGGTCCTGCTGGGCTAAATCGGAACCGGGCTTAGAGTGGTTTCCTGACGCATTCTCTTCGCTGGAAAACGCGGGCCCATTCGCTCGCCAGGCGCGACCGGCACGTTTCGATTTGGCAAATCAAAACAGCGGCTTGCCGAGCCGCCCTGGCGCGCTTTCGGAGCAGTGCCGCGCGACGCGGCGGGTCAGGCGAGCGGCTTCAGCCCCGCCTCGATCGCAGCGCGGCGCGCTTCCAGAAACGGCGGCAACGCCAGCCTTTCCCCCAGCGTGTCCATTGGCTCGTCCGTCGCAAAGCCAGGACCGTCGGTGGCGATCTCGAATAGGATGCCGTTGGGCTCGCGGAAGTACAGGCTGCGAAAGTAGAACCGGTCGACCTCTCCGCTGTTGCCGATGCCGAGTTCGTTCAGCCGTTGCGCCCAACGATGGTATTGCTGGTCGTCGGGCGTGCGAAACGCGACATGGTGCACACCACCGGCACCTTGCTGGGCCAACGGCAATCCCTTTTGCTCGAGCACATGAAGCTCCGCGGCAGGACCGCCCTGCCCCATGGCAAAGACATGAACCTCGCCGGCCGCATCGGGCGCCGCATAGCGGCGTTCCCGGCGCAGGTTCATCACCCCGGTCAGCACCCGTTCGGTGGCGGCGGCGTCGCGCACGCTGAGCACGATCGGACCGAGACCACGGATCTGGTGTTCTGCCGGCACCGGGCTGCGCTCCCAGGGCGAGGCCGGACCTGCGCCGCCGTCGTCGACCAGCATCAGGCGCTGGCCCTCCGGATCCTCGAACCGCAGCGTCAACCGGCCGTCGACCTCGACCGGATCGCTGAGGGGACCGCCCGCCTGCTTCAGGCGATCTCTCCAGAACTCCAGGCTTTTCGGGCCGGCGACGCGCAGTCCCGTGCATGAAATGCTGTTGCTGCCGCGGCGTTCGGGGCCAACCGGGAAATCGAAGAAGGTCAGGTCGGTGCCGGGATTGGCCTGTCCATCCGCATAGAACAGGTGATAGGCGCTGACATCGTCCTGATTGACCGTCTTCTTGACCAGCCGCATCCCGAGGTCGCGGGTGTAGAATCCGAGATTTCACGCGGGGTTTGGCCGAAATGGCCGTCAGGTGATGAATGCCGGTCAGCTGCATCGGATCGACCTCCTGGCGGGCCGGCTGCCGTGGAAAACCGGCGGGAACATCGGGGGCGGTGTGGCAGATCATGTAGGATACACCTTCCAGACTGGCCAGCCACACCGCTTGTTCGAGGACGGCTTCATGACCGGGCACCTGATAGTCACCGACGAGGGCGCAAGCCGGGTGATCACGTTGCGGCGGCCCGAGAAAAAGAACGCGATCACTCAGGACATGTATCGCGCCATGAGCCATGCCATCGACACCGCGCAGAACGATCCGGCGATCCGCTGCATGATCATCACGGGCGGCTCCGGGGTATTCACCGCCGGCAACGACGTCGAGGATTTCCTCAAGGACGGCACCGCGGACAGCGAGACGCCCCGCGCGTCCAATGCGGTCAAGTTCCTGTATTCGCTGGCCCTCAACGTCAAGCCGATCATCGCCGCGGTCGACGGTGTTGCGATCGGCATCGGCACCACCATGCTGTTTCATTGCGATTACGTGCTCGCCAGCACGACCGCGATATTTTCCACGCCGTTCATTCACCTCGGGTTGGTTCCGGAAGGTGCCTCCAGCCTGCTGATGCCGCGCACCATGGGATATCAGCGGGCATTCGCCACGCTGGTCATGGGCCGCAAGATCAGCGCGGAGGATGCCCGCATCGCCGGCTTCGTCAACGTCGTGGTGGCGCCCGGCCACACCGAAGCCGAGGCCCGCAAGGTCGCGCGCGAGATCTGTGCGCTGCCGGCGGAAGCGGTGGCGATCTCGCGGAAACTCCTGAGGCTGCCGCCGGAAGATCTGACCCGCAGGATCGACCAGGAAAGTCATCTGTTCGGCGAGCGCATGCGATCGAAGGAAGCCGTGGCGGCGTTCAGGGCCTTCGTCGCACGCAAGAAGGGCTAGCCGATCGCCGCGCATCGACGTGAGCGGACCGGCGATCGTTGTGAAAAGCGGGTGAATCTGGCCCGCAGTCCGACGGCCGCTCTTTCCGAGTTGACATGGAGTCCTAGATTGAACATTTCGCGCCCGCACAATCGCGGCGCCAGGACCCTGCATGACGCTTCTTCTCAGCCATCCGGCAAGTCTCGACCATCTGACCCCATCTGGACATCCCGAACGCCCCGACCGGATTCGAGCCGTGGAGCAAGCGCTCGGCGAAGCTAGCTTCGATCGTCTGGTCCGCGAGACGGCCCCCGAAGGCTCGCTCGATCAGGTCTTGCTTTGCCACAACGAGCATTATGTCGAGGAACTCCGGCATCTCGCGCTTGCCAACGGGCTTGTCTATCTCGATGGCGATACCTCGATGTCGCCCGGCACGCGGGAAGCCGTGACGGGGGTCGGCGGCGCGGTCCCAGCCACCGGACGCGGCTCGTCGCCGGCGCCGCGATCAAAAGGCGTCTCCGTCGCGATGCGCCCGCCGGCAAATTATTTAAGGATATCGTATTAGTATGTAATCATTCTAGTTTACGATAATCTTCGCTTTTTATATTATATAACGACAAATTTATTATGTCGAGGATCCTTTCTATTTATTATAAAATTTTGTTGTTAGAAGATTGGATTAATGAATCAATAGACCCATTATAGTACACAAATTCTAGTTAAATTTTTTATTGTCATAATAATATTAATAATATGATCAAAAAATCCTCCCATGTTTAATTTAAAGAAATTTTCTTTTGATTAGACTTATTTCAAAGAAGAATTTAGTATATATTTGGAATATAAAGAATTGTAAATTTATGTATACAACTCAAATTTAAAAATATATATCTTACAAAATAAAAGAAAGAATGATCACCATGAATTATTTCAATCTTATCAGGATGAATAATATTTTAGACAAATGTTTGGGTGACTCTAAAATTACTATTGGCTTAATTGATGCTCCTGTAGACTTAAACCACGATGCATTTCTAGGTTGCAAAATTAAATTGATCAAAAAATCCCATATGAGGATGTGTAAATCTGCAAATAGTTATGCTTGTAAACATGGTACATTGTATAGGAATGTTAATTGGCAAAAGAGGAATTAAAGCACCTGCAATTTGTCCAAACTGTGAAATAATAGTTAGACCTATATTTTTAGAAGGTAATCTTGATAAGGATAATCCTCCAAGAACAGACATACAAGCATTAATTGAGGCAATTATTGAATGTGTCAATGCAGGAGCAAAGATAATTAATCTTAGTATCGGTCTAAATAGTTCTTCACAAATTTCTATATCAGAATTATACGATGTATATAATTATGCTTTAGAACGTAATGTAATACTGGTGATTGCTGCAGGAAATCAAGGAATTTTGGGATATAATTTACTCATAAATCATCCTTGGGTTATTCCTGTAACTTCTTGCGATGAATTTGGCAATTTCGTTTTAGGTTCAAATTTAGGTTTATCGATAAAAAAATATGGGGTTATGGCTCCCGGAATAAATATTTCAAGTACCTTTCCAAATAATAGATATGGTTACATGAGTGGTACTAGTGTAGCTGCTCCATTTGTAACTGGTGCACTCGCTTTATTATGGACATTGTTTCCAAAAATTAATGCACAAGATTTAAGATATTCGATAGTTCATTCGTTAGATCATCAGAAAAATACAATAATGCCAAATTTATTGAATGTTGAATCATCAATAGCAATACTTAAAAATCTTTATAATTAAGTCTATACATGATAGAAGAAAATAAAAGTTCTTCAAATGAAAAAAACGCTTATAACTCTGAGGTAAATAATGAATTAGAACCAGATACTATTATTATGAGTACTGAAAATCAGACAATGAAGTCAGATCCGCATATTTCAAATAATGCAAATGATAATCAAAATAAAATAATAGAAAATAAACCTAATAAGTGTAGTACCTGTTCTGGAGAAAATGATAATAAAAAATTTGTATATGCCATTGGTAAGATTTCAATTAAATTTCCAGATATATCTTTAGAAAAAGAATTTGATCAAGTTCGAGGTATTCAAAAAACATCAGGAAAGACAGATAGTGAAACACTTTATGAAGTTTTGAAAAATAATCTCTACATAGCAAGAGACGTTTGTTGGATACTAACTATTGAGGGAATAGCGACATATATTCTAATACCTAAAAATATATTAGATATAAATGATTTAATCGAGAGTCTTAATATACAAGAAAATATTGATACAAGTGTTGTGATTGGTCAATTGGGACCAATAGCACCTCCAACTATATGTAATGGACTTTCACTTCCAATTTTATTTACTGATAAAATATATTCATTTAATAGTAAAGAATTCATAGATTCTATTCCTAAACTAACAACCAAAAATGAGAAAGAATCAAAAAATAGTTTTGATAAATTGTTTACAAATAGTGCGGAGGAGTTATTTTATCGTATTATTCAAATTGCGGATAATCTTGGTGCTACAGATTCTCATAGAGCACTCAATTATCTTGCAGTTAGATATCCTGAAATATACCATCTTACAGCAAGAATGCATAATGAAGATTATTCATTAGAATCAATTCAAATAATACCTTCTAGGTTAAAAGGAATAAGAAAAATATTAGATCCTGTATTCACATATGTAAGTAGAAAGACAGATGTAAGGGAAATGTTCTTTGTAAGAGTGGATGTAACAGACAAATATCCATTCATTCAAACACCCTTGACAAGGTATTTCGAAAGAGTCTAACGAGAAACTTTTAATTATTTTTTTTAATTATCGTTATCTTTTTTATCTTGTTTTAGTAGATTTTAAATATTTAATAAAATATATTTTATACAAATACTATAAACGGCTCTGCCTATATGAAAATCTTTATTGGGTTCAAATCCCTTTTGTATACAGGCTAGGTTCAAAGTTAACATACTCCTTATGAGAGTAAGGCTCTGACTGAACCAATATCCGAGCGACTATAATACTGCCTCAATAAAAAGTAGGGGAATGGATGTTTGCCGCTTGTAAGCCGAAATAAAAAATAAAATAAAAAAGAACAGAAAAACTATATCTAGCATATGGTATTTTAGATAATTTTTAATATTATAAATTATAATAGATTATTACCCTTGAGTGGAACATAAGGTTGCTCTGATATAGGTAGAGATTCTCATGGATGTTAAGTTAACGATAAATCTATATCTATAGTCTCACTCATGTTATAGTTATAACATTTGAAAGAAATAAAACATCCACTATTGTATTTATGTATTTCTTTATCTATACTGTCTTGGTGAGTTTATGAAATACTTCAAAAGCATTAGTGATTTTCAAGGATAAAACAAGGAAGTCACATATCTATTTGGAACTGGATCCAGAGGTTTGCAGAATATCCAATTTACAAAAGAAAAAGAATGTCTGAATTCATAATAGATAAAACTATTATTAAGATTGGTAGTCAACACTATTTCTGACTGTGGATTTGTATTGAACCAGTCCCTAGTTCAGTGCTTAGAATACACATTTCAGAAGAAAGAAATATTTTTGTAGCAATGAATTTTATCAGAATCTCATGTTGAGAAATATGGAAAACATACAGTCTACACTGATGATGGAACTGGGGATGATATTAATGAAGACAAATAAAGACCATCTTTTTATATTGACAATGATTCTTACCTGTACCATAATATAACTTACTAAAAGTGAGGTTGATAAATTAAAAGACTATCTAAATGTCTGAAGGATAGAATTAGATGGTAAGTGCAAAATATTTGCAATGCATATTTTTTTTATAAGTCAAAGTAAATAATACAGATTTAATTTAAATTATTATAAAGAATATAATTTTATATCTACCTAAAATTAAATAGAGTTAGAATATGTTTTTTTGATATATTATAAAACAGTTTTCTCAAATTATTGATTTGTTTCTACTTTTATATTTGTAAAATATACTATAGAATTTTTATATTAACTTATATATTTTTAAAAATATACAAGAAAATTTATAGGAAAAGTTAGTCATATTATAAAATATTAAAATCACCTAATAAAAAAGGATATTGAATTAATTAACAAAGCTTATTACACGTTTTTATGAATACGTCTACTAATTCTCTAAGATTATTAGGTATGTCTCTATCAGTATTGGTCCAGACAATAGTATGAGCTTGTTTGTCAATTGCAATATATAAACTAAAACTCAGAGTACTCTCTATTACTTAGAAATGTATCAGTATCAAAGAATTTGCCTGTTATAGCGAGTTGTTTCAAATTTTCCAAATAATCTTCATCAACTATATTAATTGTTGAATTGGGATTAGGTAAATTGTTTACTGAGATCACTTGTTGAATAAAACCATATTTGGCATCTTCAGGATGTAGTAATAGGGAACTGTAAAACACATTATTATCTACATAACTTATTCCTCCAGAAGCCTTAAAGAAAAATGAAAAAAAATTATAATCGTTTGGAAGTGAGGATTGAGTTCTATCATTTACTGTAGAGCTAAAATTAAAAGTATCAATGGCTAGTGTTTCATTATTTTTTTGTTGTCCAAAGATTATTTGAGGATAAATATAAATAAATGTAGCAAATGTGATCCCTAATAATAAATACCTATAATTTTGTGTCAAATTTTATTATCATAATTATATTGTTTATATATATAAAGATATTGTAAAAAATTTGTATACATGAATTTCAATATTTGGATTAAATTGTTATATGAAACTTTTTTCGGCGCCGAAGAATTAAGATATATTTATTTTATATTCACTCATTCTACAATTGAAATCATATCTGCTTGAACCCTTCTATAAAATGGGATCAGTTATTTTTTTGTTATTATATGTAAAATAAGAGACCATAATGAAAATTAGAAAAATTATTCTAAAAACTACATATTGTTTTAATCAATACATATATGTAATACAAAGATTTAGAACAAATATGCAATCTAAAATAAAGATAATATTTAGTGCTTTACTAGCAGTTATAATATTAATATCTAACTTGTCTTGTAATCAAATTGTTTATGGACAAGACGATAGTCTAATTAAAATAATAGATACTAAAAATAATAATACCTTTAGGGATGATATTACTTTACATGGTTACGTAGAAGATATTTCAATTTCATCTGGTTATTTATTCATATTAGAAAGTAATCTACTAAACATTATAGATACAAAAAATAATAATACAAAAGCAGAATATATACCTCTTCCTGAGAATATAGATGATATAGCTTTAATAGAAAACAAGAATCTGACTCATATTTATGGAATTGTTAATTCAGAAAATGCCAGCATCATTGAAGTGGATCCTAGCCAAACTTCAATTATTAATAGCATACCTATTGAAAATGAGTTTGCTGGGGATACTCTTCTTGCATTAAATTCAAAGAATGGATATCTCTATATGTTATTGTATCCTAATACAACTGGAGAAAATAATACAACTGGAGAAAATATTACAATACTTGTATTAGATACTAAAAATAATTATAGAGAGATCGATAAAATAAATGAGGAGTACGGCTCTAGTGTTCTTGATATGGTTATAAACTCTGAAACTGGATATTTGTATATAAAAGCTTCTACTTTAGATGATAGTATTATACACATATTAGATACCAACAAAAACAATATCGAAATAGATACTATTCCGATATCAGAAAGAACACAAGATATGGTTATAAATTCTGAAACTGGGTATTTGTATACTACTAGTATTTTGGAAGATATAATACATGTATTCGATACTAAAAACAATAACACAGAATTAGAGCCTATTCCAGTAACAACGGGGGACGTTCAGTTAATAATTAATCCAAAGTCTGGATATCTTTACCAATTAGATTATCATAGTACAATTAGAATAATGGACACTAAAAATAATAATACTGAATTAGAACCCATTCCAGTAAAATATGGTACCACCAACATCGAAATAAACCCAGAAACAGGATATCTCTATATGAACAATGATATGGATTCTTTAATTCATGTATTAGATACCAAAAACAACAATATTGAAATAGATACTATTCTAGGAGGAGGAAATGACCACCAATTTCTGGTAAATCCAGAACTTGGTCAACTATACATTAACATACCACCAACAAGAATTGTGGCTATAATAAATCCTAGTATTGACCCAATTAAAACCACTATTACCATAAAAGATTTCAACTCTACCCAACAAAAATCTGGTATTAGTATAGAATCAAAATACTGGTTATTTGTACGCTTATAAAAAATATTGATATTATATTAAGTTATTACTTATATGCTTCTAATAAATATAATCTAATAAAAGTTATTAAATATTTCAAAACAAGATTTGTTTAATGGAATAAAAAGTTAATTTTTGTAAGGATATTAAAGATATTGAAAAATCCATTTTATATGATGAGGTTCATATCTGCTTGGTCCAATTTATGAGAAGGGTTCAGTGATTACGATAAAATCTCCACAATAAATCTCGAATTTGCGATAGGAAATTTTTTAATATCATGTTAAAGTAAGATTTTTGTTCTCAATAGAAGATATAAGTCTTTGTTATCATTCATGATGGTTTTAATTGATATTGGATTATAATGCTTTACACAGTATAATTTAGCTTTAATTTCTGTTTCCGGGTTGAAATCTAATTGTATCTAAAATAGCAGATGTTGTAAAAATATATTTGAATTACTATAGAAATAAAGGAGTTACAAACTACTAGATTCATATTTTTTGTATGTTGGGTTTTCTTCTCTAATCTTTTATTACGCAAAACCATATTAATTATTGTCTTAGCATGTTCATAAGTTCGTAGTAAAATTTTTAATCTCTTTGTTTTGATCTCTGATACTTTACATGTTGGTTCAGTAATGGATAAATATCAAATGACACTAATCTATTATTATTATTCATTCCTCAATCGCGATATTTCCTGCTTCAGATTGTCTTTGTATATCTCTTTCCTTATTCATCTTTATATTCTAATTCTTCAGCTTGAAAAAAATTAACTGCCTTCTCTTTGTATTTGAATCAATAATAAATAATTTTTTTCCGTACTTAACTTTGAAATCTCATTGATAGAATTATTTAATTAAATTCAATTAAAATTAGAATAAACAATAATTATTAAATGTCTTTTTTTAGTTTGAAAAACTAATTTTTATAGTATATTTAATAATATTCAAAATTATCAATGAACAAAACATATGATCATAAATACAATGTATTAGTAGTAATAATATCTTACATTATCTTTATTAATTTTGAAACAATATAATTGATACTTTTGCACAGGTAGTAATTTATCTTTTGATAAAACTGAATTTAATTTTACAGATGACGAAATAACTAAACTATTTTGTAATTGGTACCATAACTAAAGTGTAGAAGATGTCCCAGATAGTGCTAATTCCACAAAAGAAACAGGATGTGGTTATGTATTTGAGTTTGAAATAGTTAGTATATCAGAGTAAATAGTAATAAAAATTAGAAAGAAAAATTAAAAAAATATTATAGAAGTTCTATTAGAGTTCATTATTCATTATCTTCGAATACAACGACAACAACATTGATCAGGAGTAGAACTACAATTCCAAGCAGTAAAAACACAAGATTCACATACATCTGCAGGGCACCAATAGATTCCTCTATCGCAATCACAGCTACATAAAGGATCTGGATCTGGACAATTAGATTGGGGAGTTATTGAAATTTGGTTATGGGGCAAAAATCCAGGGATAGTCATAAATGTAATTTCAGATACTACCTAATAAGTTTTAAATTCCTTTTAGATATTAATAGATCTTTTGCGTAATTAGATAAAATCTTCAGTATACTTTCATTGAAATCAATTACAATTATTATATTCTAGTATATATTATTGGATAATTTACTAAGCCAAAAACAATATCGTATATTACATCATACCTTTTCAATCTATTTTCAGTATTTGCTTCCCATAATGCCAAATTTCTTTATTATACAAATAGTATGCTCTACTATTACTCGTTGTTTACAATGTTTTTTGTTGTATATTTTCTCTTTCTTAATGAGTTCACTATTACATTTCTTTTTACTGGTAATACTATTTTATATATGTAAAGTCATTTTCTATTCAATGTTAGCCAAGGTCAAAATAGTTTTCTATTTGGCATGGTGTAACAGGATGTTCATCTTTGTAAACGAATAATTATGTTGGTTTTCTTTTTTGTGATATTTTGATTTATGCAATTTCTCTCACTTTTTGGTTATCATAAGTTGTGTCTTTACAGTATGTCTTTTCTTTTTTCCAAAATAGTATTTTCTTCTTATTTTGTATATAGGTATTGGTATTTCCTGTAAGTGGCATAGATAAACGTTTTAAATCTTGGAAATACAATTCTACTTCCTCTATTGTTCTCAATCTTCTTGTAACATTGTATAGTTTTTGAGGTATTGGAATACAATTTTTTACTATCCATTCCATACATTGCATATCTCTGTACATTGCTCTGATCAAGATAAAGTAGAAATTCATATAATGAATTTGTTATGTATAGTTTTAATATACTAAAAGCATTAGAAATCTGTCTTGTATTGGATGTTTGAAAGCCTTCCAGTTTCCATACCACGAGTTCTTTCCTTCTTTTGATAGATAGAACATTCACGGCTATAGATTTATCGTTAACTTAACAGCTCCCTTCTTAATATTAGATTTCTAAAAATATTTAGCAATGTTCCATATTAATAACAAGTATTGAATAAATTGATAATAGAAAAAACTAAAGTGTTGTATTTATTGTTGGCATCTCTGTTCGTAATTGGGACAATTGAAGCAGTTTTACAAACTTTTGTTGTAGATGCTGAAATCGAACAGAAATCTTCAAATTTAAAACCACAACAACTACCACCATGTGAAACATCAGTTGATACTATAAATTTAAAAACTAATCCAGTAGGTATAGCATACGACTCAAAAAATGAGCGAATGTATACCACTGCGAATAATTCTGTCTCTGTAATAGATACTAATACTAATACTGTAATGGGTAAGCCAATTCCTGCAGGCTCTCCGGAATTTTTAGCATATGACTCAGCAAACGAGCGAATGTATGTAATTAATATTGGTAATAATTCTGTCTCTGTAATAGATACTAATACCAATACTGTAACAGGTAATCCAATTCCTGTAGGAAGACTTCCAACATTTATAGAATATGACTCAGCAGATGAGCAAATGTATGTAACTAATACTGGGAATAATTCTGTCTCTGTAATAGATACTAATACCAATACTGTAACAGGTAATCCAATTCTTGTAGGAAATCGTCCAGTAGGTATAGCATATGACTCAAAAAATGAGCGAATGTATGTGACTAACATTGATGATGATACTGTCTCTGTAATAGATACTAATACCAATACCATAACTGGTGAGCCAATTCCTGTAGGAGATGGTCCAGTAGGTATAGCATATGACTCAAAAAATGAGCGAATGTATGTAGCAAATCAGAAAATTAACACCATCTCTGTAATTGATACTAATACCAATACTGTAATGGGTAACCCAATTCCTGTAGGAAATGCACCAACAGGCATAGCATATGATCCCATAAATCAGGATATATACATTACATTAGCAGAATATGAAGATGGGAATGTCTCTGTAATTGATACTAATACCAATACTATAACAGGTAATCCAATTCCTGTAGGAAGACTTGCATTAGATATAGCATATGACTCAGCAGATGAGCGAATGTATGTAGCCAATTCCCTTGATGGTAATATTTCCGTCATAAATCTTTGTTAGTATTTGATGAAAAATTAGATTTATCGATACTCGTTTAAGTTCATTATATTCCTAATTTTTTTAGCTGTTCTAAAGGATAAAGATATTAAATGAGGATAAAAAATGATATATATTTTTAGATATAATCATAGATTTTCTTTAAAAACAAATTTGAATTTTTAATTATTATAAAATTAATATTGAATCTGAATATTTTGAACAAAAGAAGACTTATTATTGAAGATTAATTACAGTTTTGTATATATCTCAGTGGTATGGGAAACAAATTTGACACAATTTTTGAATCAACACTATTGTTAGACAGAATGGTGAGCCTATAACTCTAATGCATCAACCTGATGGTAGCGAGTTAAAGAGTAGTCAGAATAGATTTAGTGAACAGATCTGGCATGAGTATCTATGTTCTACTGAATATTATAACAGATTCATATCTAATTGATCCCTTTTATATGATAGTTCAGTAATAAGTTGTAAGTTTTGCTCTTAATTTAAGGTACAGATTCTTATTATCATCCATTAATGTTTCAATTGATATTGGATTATAATACTTTACATAGTCTAGTTTAGCTTTGATTTCTGTATCTGGATTAAAATCCAATTGTCTTAGGTTATTACACTTTTCTAACCATGTATTTAATATTTTTAATGAATCTTCATATCTTAGTTTTTTAATATTTATTAAATAAGGACACAATATTTTCCAAAGAGCATATTTTCTTCCATCTTCTATTGGAGTTTCTAATAATTTTTCAATCCATTTGTAATGTATTGATGAATGATATTGTCTTTTAATAGAAGGATTTCCAGTCGATTTGTTAATCTTTATCATTCTGCTCTTTTCTAATATCAATATCTGCCAAATACAATCTGAATTCTCTTAACAGATGATTTCAATTGATGGAATATTATTTTCATCAAATCTTTGAATTATTTTAACTTCTGAACCATTTTTAGAATTGCTTGTTCCTGGTATTCTTAACAAACAAGATTTGAAAGAAGGATTATGTTGTGAATCTTTTTTATTATTTGTAAATATTGATTCAGCAAATCTCAGAAATTGTTCTGATGGATTATCTGATAGTTCTTTTAATTCTGAAATTAATTCTAATGGTCTAATATCTAAAACTATGTAGATATGATAACCATTACCAGTCCAGAGAACAGTTGGCTCAAATCCATTTAATTTTTGTTTTATTATTTTTAAAGTTTTATCTAAATTTTTATTTAGTTCTTTTAAATTGTCTTGATAAGCCTGATACTTGGATGGTAAATCTAAATCTATGAATATTATATTTGGGGCTTGCAATACTCCATCTTCTAAAACTGGATAAGCATTTAGCCGGCAATCTATAAAATTTGATTTTATACATGCATCAAGAATTTGTTCTTTATTATACACAGTAAATTGTTTTCCTTGACTTGCAAATGTAGACATTTTTCTTGGAAATAGTCTTTGTCTACCTTCAAAATGAGATAATAAGAAATCGATACCTTCTTTTACTTGCTTTTCTCTTTCTTGATTTTCAACGATTGTAGTCATTTAATGATAATAGATGATAAATTTGTAAAGCCAATAACATCTCTTTTGAAATCAAATCCCATTACATGTAAGAACATCTTCAAAAATGGATTCAAACATTTCAAGATATTTCTTTATACTATACAATGATGGATTAATTGTGCCACCTCCTAATTTTATTGGATTTATAATATAGTATTGAATCGCCTTGTTGTAAATTTTCTCCTTTTTCTAAACTTAATTTTCTTTGTAATGAATTCTCAGGATATTCATCAGGATTTTTCTGCAAAACTAGTTTAATTTGTAATTCTTCGATTGGTATTTGACCTTCTTCCATTTTTCTGTATTCTTTTCTTAGATTTATTGTTGGATTTACTATCATTTTTTAAATCTAATGCAAATTGCTTTTCTAATTTTTGAATCCATGGTGGTCTATCTGATTTGATGCCTTCCATGCCTTTTATTTCTGGTTCTTTATTATGAATCTTCATAAATTCCAATATAGTGTTTCTTTTTCGTTATCAGAAATTTTGTAAATACTTTATCAACTTCAATATCTACTTCATCAACAATCCAACATTCTGTTATGAATTTATCAATTAAATCTAATATTAGTAATATTGGTAACAAAAATACTATCAGTATCTCCATATATTACTTCAAAATTATAAACTTCTTTGGCTGTTTCTTTCATATATTGTAATACTTTTCTTCCAAATGCAGTAGTTAGCTCAGCAACTCTGTAATCAGCAAATTCGAAAAAGTCATGTACCAAAAAGACCATAAATCCCATTTATGAGATTTTTGAGAGCTAATTGCATTGAAGTATTTCCCAATTCCTGTTGTCTGAATCTTTCTTCTCTAAATTTAGTTAATAATTTTGGAATTATTCCTATTTTCTTTTTGCATATCCAATAAGATTGATCTCTTTTCTCTTCATTTATTAATCCGTCATTTATAATATCCATAATTTCAGTTGAAACTTTTGCATTAGAATCATCTTTACAACATTCACAATTTATTGTATCAAAACTAATATTATGATTGATCATCATTGTTGGATAAAGTGACTTTAACATCAAGAACATATACTGATTGTTGATAATATCCTTTTGTAGGTTCTATTACATACCCGCCTGTATAACTTTTCTTTTCTAATAATTGTTGTTTTGGTTCTCCAATCTTTCTTTTTATTATATTGGTCCACCATGTTGAGACGCCGGTATGACAAACTCTATCAAAATGTAAGTCGGTAATCATGGAAATTGCATTCATCAAGTCTAAGATTTCATAATTATTATGTTTAGATAATTTCATAACAAGATTTGCATCTTGAGTCACATATTGCATCAGTTTTTCTTTAGGAATATTCAGAATATCGGATCCTTTTAGATTTTCAAATTTACCTTCTTTTAAAATAGATTGAGAGACTGAATCAAGACTTAGGTCCTTGTATCTATTGTTGTAGATTATTGATTTTACTAATGGTTTTTTGTATACATCATAAAGGTCGATATGATAGTACCAGTCAAACTTGTTTTGTTGTAAATAATAATCATTTCAAGACTCATAATGATAACCTCTTACATATGGTATACCTCTTTTATCAAATCCTATTATCGACGGAATTTTATAATACTTACAGACAGAATCAATAACTTTAAGATCAGAATCTTTTCCAGAAAATGCGCCGCTTTCCTTATTTTGTAATCTTACTCCTTTGCTATACCAGCCAATTGTTAGCCTATACTTTAGAATTTCAGTCATTGTCCACTCTACAAGTGCTTATTCAGGTTTTGCATATTTATTAAAGTCAGAGATATGTTTTGCTTTTATTATTCCTTGACTATTAACAAAGGCAACTGCTATAAGATCAAATGGTTTCACTGGATTACTGGTTTGAATATATTCTGTATCAATCGCCGCATAAATATCTTCTAATAATTCATTTTTTATTGTTGTCCTGTTGTAAATCGCCGGTAGAATGTAGAGTATTCATAACTGTTTTCAACTGTTGAGTATTACCTCCTTTTCATTTTCAATCCATTTTACTAAAAGTTCGGGTTTTGTCTTTACTACCTGTAATATTTCTCTGACGATTGATTTCTACAAATATATTTCTGACTTTTCTGCTATCTCTTGAAGTTAACTTCTTTTCATCTCTTAGATAGTCTTTGACTATTTCACTTCTTTGACATGCTAACTGCAAAGCATATCCTAAAGAAATTAATCCATTTTCATCTCTTATTACTTTGAGAATATCTTCAGTTACATCTACTGGAATCTCTTGTTTCTGACTAGTATTTGATTCCGTATGACAGTTATCTTGTGACATTGTCACATGTTGAAAATTTTTTGGACCTAGAGAGGCACTATTTTTTTGTATAATATCTTCATTTTTTGATCTTTTATCTTCAGATGAATTAGAATTATTAATAATATCATCTTGTATTATGTAATTTTCTATCTTCTTACTATTATCAGTTTTTGTTTATGTTCATTTTCTGTATTTTGGCTATTAGTAGAGCTTTCATTGGTTGTTGTAATATTATTATTATTTTTTATCTCTCCCTCTGGGGGTGAATTTGCTTTCAGCGTGTGACAATTATTGTCACAGGCTTTCTGTATTGTATAGTACAGGCGTTCGATAAAATTTTAGTCATCATTGGTAAATACATTCTTCTAAATTCCGTATTGGATTGGTTGGTGGAGAGTTATTTTTGCAGCTTTTTCATCTCTTAAATTTTGAAATTCTTCTGAAAGAAACCATTTGAACTTGTCATTTAAAATTAATGTTAATTCCGAATTTGATAGCCAGAAGTTGATGATATATTCGCTATTCCCAAAGCCTGAAATTCCCTCATGGTTTTTCGAGCAGTCGGTTCAGAAAGACCAAGTTCCTTTACAATCTTTGAGGTTGTCAAGTTACCTTTCTCTTTTAAGAGTAGATCAAATACTTTCTTCCTTGTGACTCGGTAGTTGACAGAGCTACTTTTACGACTAGTTTTACATCTTCAGTGTTTATATAATTTCTACCTTGAGATATTGCATTTGCTAAAGCCAAATTTCTTAATTGAATAGTTGCCCTTGATGGATCTTCAATTATAACAGAATCTGTCTCATAATCCATCTGTTCTGTTTGGTAAGAAATCTGTTGCGGGTGTAGTTCATTCTCTCCATCATTTAAGTCTTGTTTAGTAGATTGACGAGACTTGTTTTGATAGACAAATACATCACCTCTAAGTGACGCCAACAATTTTGCAATTTTAGCAATAAATTCAATTGCTCTATATTGCTCATCATTTGTTGTAATTGCAGAATTCCATTTTACCTTCACTATTCCATTTTCATCTAGAGTTGTAACATCAGTTATCGGGGCGGCATCAAAATCCTTAAGATAATCTAATAATGCATTTTCAATCTCTTGATTTTTTTCCGAAAACTTACTATCCATTGCTATACTAACAAGATCATCTACTGACTTTGTCAGGTAAATCAGGTCTAAAGAAATAGATTTTAAATCCTAATTGTGAAAGTATCTTCCATACTTTTGGCGGAATTTCAACAACAGCACCTACCCAGCTGAACATTGTTGGAGGGTATCCTCTATGACCTTGAGCTCCAGAATCACTTTCATAGCCTTCTCCATCAACTAGTCCTTGTTATTAATCCTAAGATTTTTTGTAAATCATCCTCATTGGCTGTAAATATTGGGGCAAGTTCAGGGATTAGAACAAATTTATTATTCAATTTAGGTAACATATCGATTTTTTGTAGTTCTTGTTCAGATAATGCAGAATTATGAGAAATCATAGAATTAGGAGTAAAACTATCGGAATAGAAGGTTCCAGGATATTTTCTAAAAAATTCAATAATAGTAGTTTTTAATGATGATGGCTTTGCCAAAATTATTCCTATAAAGGGTAATGGATTATCATGGATATTCTGAATAGATTTAACAGCCAAGCAAAATTCCATTAAAGGCCAAGCTTCTGGATAATATTTTATAATTATTTTCTGAAGGTCAGTATATTTCTTTTGAACTGCTGACTGCCATTTCTTATATGGATCTGTAGATTTTTCAAATTGTTCTCTACTGTTAGAAACATCTTCGAGAAATTTTATTTTTAAATCATCATTGGAATCCTTTTCAGTAACTGAGTTAGTTTTATCTAAAACATATATCTCATCTTTTTTTACAATTAATTGATCTTCAATATCTTTAATTGCTCGGTCAAAGATATCGTTATCAACTTTATCTTTTTCTTTTTTCAATATTTTTTCAATATTTTTAATAGTTTGAGTAAGAGATGAAGATTTTAAACCTATACATGAATGTCTTTCATCAAACCATGTTATTAGAAAATCTTTACCTTGAAGGACAAATTTTTTAATTTCTAATTTTTCAATATTTCCTGTTACAGTAAATTCTAATACATTGGGAAGGATGTTGCCGGTATTAGAATTTTTTTTGTTATTATAAGACATCTGGATTACCTCCTTTTGCAAGATGTTCGGCACATATCTCTGCAAAAGCTGTAGGACTTGGAATCCTTTCTTCGTTCGAAATTATTTTTAGACAATTATTGTTATCATGACAATTACATTTACATTTAGAATGAATTACTTGTATAGGAGGACAATTATCAGAGCATTCTAGACATTCTTTAAGAGGACTTAAATCATCAAAGTATATCTTTTTATTATCTTTGCTGTTATTGTTATTAAAGATTTGATCTGTCGTAGCAATATCTGATAGATCATCTTTGAAAAATTGTTCAGGTTGATTTTCGGGGGTAACATCAGAATCAGTTTTTTGAAATTTTTCAGCACAACTATAGCAAAGGAATAATTTAATAGTGTCAAATTTACCTATTGGCTCCTCAACAATTATTTTATATGTTTCTTGGCATCCTCTACCGTTACATTTATTATTTTTTGTGACTTTATATGGATTATTATTTGGGAAAGTTTTGTTTACTTTCATACACACTCTAGGAATCTCATATATTTAAATACAGGGACTTTTATATCAAAAATTTGATTATGTTTATACTTATATGATAATATTTATATGTTTCTAAAAATGAGACTATTTTTTAAATAAATAATAAACATCAACTAAAAATGAAACTTCATTATTTAACTTTAACTAAAAATGAGACTAAAAAATAGAATTTAAAAATATAATAAAGATTAAGGATTGTGGAGATATGACGATAAAACTTCGGGCTTGATATTAATTAGCTTATTGTTCTGTTGAATCAATTCCATAATCTGATTAAATTTCTGATTCATTTCTTTTCGTACCAAATCAATTTCGCGGTCTTTATTTTGTGTCATTTCCATTTCCTTCATGTATTGTTCATTGAGTTTGACATGTAGTCCACATCTCCCACAAAATAATGAAGTTGGACTTAAAACCTCTTTACAGCGAATGCAATTACTAGTTTTTAGTTTGTAATCTTGTTTTGAAATCTCAATTCCACTATTCAATGATATTAATTTATTATCAAGATCTTTTCCAGATAGATGAATATATCGTCTTACTATCTTAGTACCATGAACCCAACCGAAAAATACACACATTTGAGCTTCAGTAAAATGACTAGCAAGATGTGTAGCTCTAGAATGTCTTAATACATACAAACGTTTTTGTTTATTCTGCAATCTTGACTTTAAAATTGCATTACCTATTATTTTTTCAGCTCCTCTCAGACCAAGTGGCTCATTTTTAAAGTTAGTAGCTTCACTTATCCATAGAGAAAATTGAGATTGATGTTGTAGTGGATGAACATCAAGCCAATGTTGCAATAATTTAGTAAATGAGATTATTAATACACTTCTTTCTCCTGTTTTCCCTCTCAAAATGATTCGTGCACCATCGATTTCAAATTTTATATCATTGTTTGTTAATCTCAAAAATTCTTCAGGTCTAGCCCCACTTTCATAGAGACAAGAGATAAATGCTTTTTTTTGTATAGATGGAGCACATTCTATTATTTTTTGTATCTCTTCTTCTTCTAAATACTCAGCTAAATCAATAGCTTTTTCTTTACTTAGTCTATCCTTTCCTACGCTTACCGGAAACCAATCTACTGATTTAGGGTATTTTTTATTTTTTCCATATATTATTTTATAAAAAGATTTTAAAATAATTCTAAATTTTTCTATTGTAGATGCCTTGTACCCTCTTTTATCTATCCAATTAATTAATTTTCTTATATCATTTTCTTTAGCATTCCTAAATGGTTTTGTTATTTGTTTTCTCATCAAGATTAAGGCGGTAATATAACGTATGATCCAAAGACTTGCTTTCCCTTGATCTTGTAGATATTGAATTAATTTTAGAACATCTGTTTTATCAGGTTCATCAAGATCCGATTCTGCTCTTTTAATCCAATACAATAATTTATTTTCTCTATCATATAGATCTCTCATGCCCTCCTTCGATGAAGAATCTATATTCTTTCTTATATTAATACCAGGAGACTTTTTTTTCTTATTCTCTGTTATCCTTCGAACCGAGGATTCAATGGAGGAGGTGGGATTCGAACCCACGAACCCCTAAGGGACGGGATTTATCATTTAATAATTAGTTTTATCTTGAGTCCTGCGCGTTTGACCAGGCTTCGCGACTCCTCCACGCAAAGTAATAATATACACAGATATTAGAATTATTAAATTTAGTTATATGTATAAAATAATTATTTATAGGAAAATTAAATCTAAATAAATTAAAAAACAATGATGGTAGGATAAATTTAACAGGTTATTTCATAATAGTATTATAAACATACGTCCTCTTATTTTGAAGATCGATTATAAGTATATCCCCTTTTTTTAGTATATTTGATATATTAACTTTAGTTTAATAAACAGCTATATGAATAATCTACAAATTTATAATAACGCTTAATCTCCTTACCATGGACAACAATTCTAAAGTTTTTACTTTAATTAACCTAACAGACTCATTAAACCGTTATAATTAATTTATCTTGAGATATTAAATTACCAGAAACTACCTCTACAACTTTTATTATACAAATATCAAATATATACATTAATAAAAAAGGAATGAATCAACCAATACAAACCTATTTGTGTATATACAAAGTATTTTATTTTACTTTAATTTTCCAATAATATAATAAACATAAAGATATTTGCAATAATATTGTCACTTACACACAATAAAAATAATAAAAAATTTATACTAACAGAGGACTTTGCTCAAGAGGTAAAAAAGGGATTAGGTAGAGAAAATAAAAAATTAGATCCCAAATTTTTTTATGATAAAAGAGGTTCAGAGCTTTTCGAACAAATTTGTGTGCAACCAGAATATTATTTAACTCTAACTGAATATAAAATTATAATAGAAAATATCGATTCTTTATTAAAATATTATTATAACAAAGATATTTGCATTGTAGAATTAGGAAGTGGAAGTTCAAAGAAGACAAAAATTTTATTGAATTATTTTTTAAAAAAACAAGATGGAAATCTCCATTACTTTCCCATAGACATTTCTCAAGAAATGTTATATCAAAGCACTTTAAAATTGCAAAATGATTTACCAAAAATTATTAATCATCCTATAGCATCTGAATATTTTGATGGAATAGAAACGGTAACAAAATTTATTAGTTCTCAACAAAATATCCCAAATAATAAATTAATTTTATTCTTAGGATCAAGTTTAGGAAATTTTGAACCAGAAGATGCAATAATATTTTTAAGAAATCTAAGAGAAAAGATCAATAAGGAAGATGCATTATTAGTTGGGTTTGATTTACAAAAGAAAAAATATATTCTAGAGGCTGCATATAACGATGGAGAAGGCTTTACTGCGAAGTTTAATTTAAACATATTAGAGAGAATAAATAAAGAATTAGATGGAGAATTTGATTTAGAGAATTTTAGACATTCAGCTTATTATAATATTGTCAAAAATAGGATTGAAATGCATATAATTTCAAAAATTAAACAAAGTGTTAAAGTTGGTAAACTTAATCAAGTTTTTGATTTTGAAAAAGGAGAAACTATACATACAGAAAATTCTTACAAATATTCATTAAAATCAATAGAACAATTAGCTAATAAAAGTAATTTAAGAGTAGCAAAAAATTTTTTGGATAAAAATGAATGGTATAATCTAGCATTATTAACACCTTTTTAGTTTTAATAATGTAACAAACGTAAACATCATAGTGTATCTGAAAGTTTTATCTTTATAAATGAATATTGAATTATTATATCCAAGTATTTTTTGAAGTATTCTCTATACTACTTTACACATCGAAACCCTGAAAATTGTATTCGTTCATGAGGCTTGAAGTAGTTTCTATAACTATTTCTTATCTGTCGTCTAGGTGTAGCAAACGATCCGCCACGTAATACTTTTTGATTTATTGCCCATTTATCAGTGTATTCAGAGAATCTAGACTTAAAGCCCGGATATAATGTATATTCAGAGCTTGTCCATTCCCAAACGTCACCGATCATCTGATAGCAACCATAAAAACTCTTTCCTTTTTCATATGAACCACAAAAAGAAGGTCTCCAAAGAAAACTTTCTAACAAGTTAGCATGTTCATGAGTTGGGAGAGTTTCATTCCCCCAAGGGTAAATTGTTTTTCTTTTTAAATCTTCATTCCAGCTAGCGGCTTTTTCCCATTCTGCTTCCGTAGGTAATCTTTTCTTTGCCCACCTAGCATATGCATCAGCTTCATAATAACTAACGTTAATTACTGGTTGATCTGGATTAATAGCAGATATTCCAAAGAAATCTTTTTTCATCCATTCATCATCTTTTTTAAACCAATAGAGTGGTGAATTCCAATTAAATTCTTGAACAATATCCCAACCATCTGAAAGCCAGTATTCATATTTTTCATAACCGCCTTCTTCTATAAAATTTAGAAAATCACCGTTCGATACAGGGGTCGAATCAATCTCATAAGGATAAAGATAGACATTATGTTCTGGTAGTTCATTATCATATGAGAAACTATTTCCACAAAATCCCATTTCAAAAATTCCCCCAGGTATTTTTACCATCTCTTTAGTATGCCTTTTATTTTTGGTCTTTTTTTCAAAATCATCATTTATTTTAAAAGGATGATAATTATCATTTGAATCAGAAAATCTTTCAAAATAATTTTGAAAATCATACACCATAAGTTCTTGATGTTGCATTTCATGTTGATTTGCAAGTCGTAAATCATATTGAATTTCTTTTGTTAAAGAATTAGACACTTCAATTTTTTCAAGAAATAATAAGACTTTTTTATCAAAGTATTTTCTGTATTGAAGACTTTCTGAAACAGTTGGTCGTGGGAATTTACCTCTGTCATTTTTAGGCAATATTTTTTCAAACTTTTGGTAGTAGGAATTTAGATAGTCTAGATTAATGTTTTCTAGATTTAACTTCTCTCCATACTTTAATAGTATTTTGTGAAAAAACCATGTAACATGTGCAATATGCCAATTTGGAGGACTGCCAAAAGGATCCGATTGAATAACGGCATCTTCAATACTAAGCGTTTTAAAAAGATCATCGGTTAGCTTTCTGACTTCGGTAAATTCCGAGGTAAGATCTTCTACTACTTTATTTATTACCTTAGTCATAAGTTTTATAATAGTATTCGATGCAATAAATTTTACTTTTCTTTACATGTTATTACTAGTTTACACAATAGATATAATAGCAAAATACCGATTGTTATTTAGGTGAGCAGTTCAGACGAGTAAATTTTTTTCTTCTAATAGTGAAAATTTGGTAAAGAGTTTAGTGGAAAATTCTTACAAAAGCATAGATGAAGGGTTATACAATATTACCAATATTGATTATTCTCATGAGGCTCTTAATTTAAAGAAGAATATTTTGGATTTAAAGGGGAAAAACAAAATACCAATTATCACTGAAATAAAATTTTCTTCTCCTTCAAAAGGAGTGATTATGAATAGAGAAAATGCAAACTTGTTAAGTATATCAAGAGAAATGATAAAATCCGGTGCAGTAGGTCTTTCTGTATTAACACAAAAGTATTTGTTTAATGGATCGTTAAACAATTTTGTCCTGATTAGAAATGATACATCGATTCCAATGTTAATGAAAGATATCATAGTAAGCGAAATACAATTGGATTGTGCTAAAAAAATTGGAGCCGATTATATTTTGCTAATAATGAAGATTTTTGATAAGGATTTTGCTGAAGGAGATTTAGATAAATTTGTTAATTATGCTCACAAAAAGGGCTTAAATATTTTATTTGAAGTTCACCATGAAGATGAATTTAATGAAATTCTAAAATTTAATTTGGACAAAAAAGATTTAATCGGAATTAACAATCGTAATTTAGACAATTTAAAAATTGATTTACAAACAACTGAAAAATTATTAAAGAAATATGATAAGGGAAAAAATATAATTGTTAGTGAAAGTGGAATAAATAATAGCGATCAAATCAAGCAACTGAAAAATGCTGGAGCTGATGCATTTTTGATTGGAACTAGTATTATGGAAGAGAATAAACAAATTGCTATCAAGATAAAAGAATTAGTTAACATCACTTAAGGATATGACTATTATGAAATAAATTTAATTTTTATCATTTATGAAAATTATAAAAATGTATATTAATTCCAATGTTGCTTCGCAGGAGATAAACGTTACAATATTATGCTTGTTTTGTTTCATCTAGTATATAAATGAAGAAATATAAATTTCCGTTTAATGGTAAATTCGGTAATTTTGGCGGAAAATACATTCCTGAAACATTAGTTCCAGCTATAGAAGAATTAGAAGAATCTTATAAAAAATATACAAAATGATCGTGATTTTCAAAAAGAATTAAAGGACTATTTGGAAAATTATGCTGGTAGACCAACTCCAATTTATTTGGCAAAAAATCTTACAGAATATGCTGGCGGAGCTAAAATTTACTTAAAAAGAGAATATTTGCTTCATGGAGGGGCTCATAAAAATTAACAATACATTGGGACAGTGTCTGTTAGCAAAGAAGATGGGTAAAAAAAGAATCATCGCTGAGACTGGCGCAGGTCAACATGGAGTTGTACTGCCCTTGCATCAGCAGTTCTTGGGCTTGAATGAGAAATCTATATGGGCTTGAAAGATACCGA
>CAVUZP010000002.1:0-589665 GCA_963746065.1 uncultured Alphaproteobacteria bacterium
AACCGATTGCCGCTCGGTGGTTGATAGTCGGACGTTCAGCTTTGCGTTAATCTCAACGCAACGCGTTGGTGTCTTCGCTGGGTCATGGTCCTTTCCGAGGTCGCCAGGCGCCTCATGATGATGTCCGGGTCGGGCGCCTCAACGTGTGCAGCGGAGTACGGACGAGCCGCCACCAGCCGATTGACCGAGGTCACCACGACCACCGTCCCAGCGGGACATCGCCAGCCCGGCGGACCGGGCCAGGAAACTTCAGGATCAGTCATGCCGGCTTGGCGTGGCCCCACTCGAACGACGTGCCGTCGACCCAGATGCAGTGAAGGATGACGGCGATCTTGCGGGCGATGGCGACCTTCGCCTTCTTCATGCCGATCCGCTTTGCGAGCTTCATCCCCCAAGCCTTGAGGGAGGACCATTTCTTGCGTCCGATAAAGCAGAACGGTCGCCGCCTCGAACAGGTAGGTTCGGAGAAGCCGGTCGCCCCATCGCGATATCTTGCCACTTGTGTCAGTTTCCCCAGATTGGTTGCGCCGAGGCGTAAGGCCAAGATAGGCGCCGACTGTCGATGCTGATCGGAAGCGCGACGGGTCATCGATCGTATGGCGGAACGTCAAGGCCGTCACCACGCCGACACCAGGAACCGTCATCAGGCGACGCGTCGTCTCGTCCGACTTCGCCAACCGGCGAACTTCATCGTCGAACTTGCCCTGCTGCTGGCAGATATGCTCATGGATCGACAGGAGCGGCGCGATCACGCCGAAGAGCGGATGATCTTCGCCCAATAGCTCGCTAACCTGATTGCGGAACTGTTGGCCGATGGCGCGACGGAACAGCAACCCATATTCCTTGATCAAACTGCGGACCTGGTTCTCGATATCCCGGCGCATGGACACAAGCCGGAGATCGCGCGACGAGTATCGCGCGGACTTTCTGGCTTTCCTCGCTCTTGACCTTGACTTCTCGATACCAGCCAACCCGCACCAGTTCGGCTAGACCTCGAGCATCATTCTGATCGCTCTTGTTCATGCGCACGGATAAAGCCGCGTGGGCATGCCGCGCGTCGATGCAAACCACCGGGAGAGTGACCCTACGAAGTTCATGCCATAGCCAACTCGCCATGGCGCCGGTCTCAAAACCAATGCGCTCCGGCAGTGGGGCATGTTTGCGAAGCAGGTTGTTTAGAGCGCCGGGATCTGACTTGGCCTTTCCCTCGAAGATTAATTGCCCAGTCTCGCTGACCACGCACACTGCGGTTTCTTTTTGCGAGACATCCAGCCCGACGTATTGTTTCATGGCAGATCCTTCGGTTGATTGCGAGAGCTCGATGTTAACGTAGCTTTCGTACCACAAGCGCAGACCGCAATTGAGCTGCTGCCGGTTTGATGGACACCAGATTTAGGTGTTTCATGAAGCCGGAGGTGGGTCATGCAGAGACGTAAGTTCAGCCGAGAGTTCAAGGTCGAAGCGGTCAAGCTAGTCAGGGAACGCGGGGTCTCAGTGGCACAGGCCGCCCATGACCTGGACGTTCATGAGAATGTTCTGCGCAAATGGGTGAAGGAGTTCGGCTCCGATCCAGTACAGGCCTTTCCCGGCCATGGGCAGATGAAGCCTGAGCACCAGGAGATCGAGCGGCTCCGGCGCGAAGTCCACAAGCTGAAAGCTGAGCGGGATATCTTAAAAAAGGCCGCTGCCTACTTCGCGAGGGAAGCGACATGAAGTTCGGCTTCGTCGCGAAGCACCGGAACATCTGGCCGGGTGACATGGCTATGCGATGCATTGGGCGTATCCCGATCAGGCTTCCATGCCTGGCTGAACCGCTCTCCCAGCGTCAGATCCCGGAGTGACGCAGCGGTGGGCCAGCAGGTCAAGGCAAGCTTCATTGCCAGCGACCGGACCTACGGTGCACGCCGGGTCTGGCGTGATCTTCTGGCAGAAGGCGTCGAATGCGGTCTGCATCGGATCGAGCGACTGATGCGGTTGCAGGCTTTGCGGGCAAGGCCGCGCCGGAGGCGCCTGCCGAAAGACGAAGGCGATCGGCAGATGCCAATCGTACCATCAAACATCCTCGATCGACAGTTCAAGGCCGAGCGGCCGAACCAAAAGTGGATCGCCGACTTCACCTACATTTGGACCGCCGAGGGCTGGCTCTATTTGTCGGCCGTGATCGATCTGTTCTCGCGCCGGGTAGTCGGCTGGTCGATGAGCGCCACCATGACCGCGCAACTGGTCGCGGATGCCCTGCTGATGGCCGTCTGGAGGCGCGGCAAGCCAAGGGAGCTGTTGCACCATTCCGATCAGGGCAGCCAATACAGCAGCGAACAGTTCCAACGTTTAATGGCCGACAGCGGCATCGCCTGTAGCATGAGCCGGTCCGGCAATGTCTGGGACAACGCCGCTATGGAAAGCTTCTTCTCGTCGCTAAAGACCGAGCGCACCGCGCGCAGGACTTATCGCACCAGGAACGAGGCAAGGGCGGACGTGTTCGACTATATCGAGAGATTCTACAACGCGATCCGGCGTCATTCGACGATCGGGTATCTCAGTCCTGTGAGTTCGAGCGCAAGGTGGGATTAGCTTAACTGCTCGTCCACTGAACCGGCAGCGGCTCAAATTACGTCATCGTTCGCAAATGTGGCTCTGACGCAATTTTGGTGCAGCTCCGATTATTCCGCGCCGATTAGTCTGGCTGAAGCAGATCGATCTTGCCGCGGCCATACATTTGGCGTCTGACGAGCTTGAGGCGCGTGATCTGACCTTCAGTCTGTCCGTTGGGCCAGGACGACGTTATTGCCGCTCGGACTGCCGCTTCATCCATCACAACGCCGTTTGCGTCGTTCAACAACCAAAGAGCACTGGCAAGGCCGTACCGCCAAGTATTGCTGAACGGACCCCGGAGCCTTCGGCCAAAATGACTGATCAAGATAGGTTTTCAGGAACGGGCACACACTCGGGAAGCTCCGAGACATCGTCAAAATGGCCGATCAAGATTGCTAGGGATGGCCCAAAAAAACCCCGGCTCGTCCAGAGCCGGGGCAAGGTCAGGATACCTTCGTGCGCCAAGCCGTTGTAATTGCTTGGCAGGGAGCATAATTCGCTCGGGCCGGAGGTGTTCCTGACTAGCCCAGCCTATCTGGGTACAGCTCGTTTCTTGTAGGAACGGCTACCGAAAGAGCGGCGTTGGTGGATTTCTGCGAGGCTTTGCGGCCATGCCCTATTTCATCTTCCGAGTTAAGACCGCCAAGGGCGCCATGATGGACCAAGACGGCTCTTGGTTTCCTGACGCTCGGACGGCTAGACGTGAAGCGTTGGTAGCGGCCCGGGAGTTGGTCGCCGACTGTATCAAGGGTGGGCTGGCCTCTCACCTGCCAGAGGCAATCGTCATCAGCGAGCTGTCAGGCAAGGAGGTTGGGATAGTGTACTTTAGGGACGCCCTTCCTCGATCGCTACGCCCGCGCATGAAGGACAGCAAGCGAGGACGAGCCTGAAAACAGGAGGGCCACCACCCGGAACAAAGATCTTCATTGCCAGTTTATCCCGACGTGGGGATGCTTTAAGAGGAGTGCCGGTATTAACACTTTGGGCGGTTCCTGCGGTGGTTGTTTTGGCGGCGGCATTTACTTGCTCGGCCATCTCCACTGAGGAAACCCAGCGCCCTGGTTCCGCTTGCCCCTAGGGGCTGGCGCCAACTTCTGGGGGCGGCCTATCTCACAAAAGCAGGAGAGGCGGGGGGTGAAGGATTATCAGGAACATTTAGAGAGGCTCCGGAAGGAAGCCGCCGAGTGCGCCCTTATCCGGGATCTCGCGACGGATAAACAGAAGCGCGAAATGTTCGACCGCATCTGCAACCACCTTTCGGTTCTTGCCAACCAGATAGAGATGGCGATGCTGGAACGGAAAAATCCGCCGACAACAGTCTGAATCTTCACATCAAAATGAACTTTTTTCTGGCTCCATCGCCATATTTCGATGGAGTGAGTGCCGTGGCTGAGACCAGCTGGGAACTTCGCGAAAAGGCGAAAAGATATCGAGCGATGTCTCGCTTGGTAACCGATAACGAGACCGTTGTGCGCATCCAGGCGTACACCGACGAGTTGGATCGCCGTGCGCTGTCGATGGAGTGGCCTCCGGAAGAGCAAATCCGGAAACGGGCCCGCGAGCTGTGGGAATCGGCGGGAAGGCCGCAGGGCCGAGACGAAGAGTTCTGGCACCGGGCCGAAAAAGAACAGCAGCAAAATCTACCGCACTGAAACTCCGAAATTGGAACTAATTGCCGCCGCCGTAATTTAACGGTTCGACGGGGCCCTGCATCGCCCCGTCTCCCGGCGCGGTCCCGTACTCATTGCCCCCCTCATTGAAGCGGGGCCGCGCTTAATTTATCTAGAAAGTGAACATGGCAAGACCAGCTGACGAACAGATCCGCAAACGCGCCCAGCAGCTCTGGGAAGAGGCTGGCAGCCCGGATGGTAGGGATGATGAGTTTTGGCATCAGGCGGAAAAGGAATTGAACGACGGCGACGAACCCAGGCCAACAATCTTGCCCGGCTAATTCTAAAAGAGCGTCGGGACTGCTTCCTTGATGCGATAGTACGCGTGACCTTTCCCGTACTGCACTTCGAGCAGTCCCTGTTCGGTAAGTTTCCTCAACCTGCGACCAGTGTGTTCTCCGGTCGCGCCGGTTCTTTCCCTCGCGAGGTCACATATCGCTCCTTTCGATACCCAACCGTGGTTGTTGCGGAGATATCGCTCAAGTTTTTGCTTGAGGCTCATAGGGCATGTTTAGCACACCTGCTCGATCCATTCTGACGTAGACGTTTGCACCGGGTTTCCTGCACTCATTACGCAGCGCTATTGATGTATATGGACCGTTTCTCTTCCTGCCGGTTTGCAAAGCCGAGAGGCGGACTATTTCTGCGGAATAATTGCTCATATTGTTTTGCCGACCCATGCCACGCGGTTACAGGTCGTGCAGATAAGCTGGTAAAAATCTCCGTACTTGAACTTCTTGAAGAAATTGCGCGGCTCTTTGCAGTGCAGGCAGATTTTGTTCATACCTTTTTGTGGTTCGCCCAACGCGCCTTTGCTGCTTTGCGGGCGTTCGCTTTACGCCTTTTCTTGCTGAGCTTTTTATTAGTTGCTAATGCGCCCAATCGGCCCGCTTCGGATGTGTCCATATCGCAAGGATATCACACTTCTAGATGCTCGGCGCTGGGGTGTTGATAACTCGCTTGCGCGCCGCCGCGTATATGGTTGAATGAAGTGGGTCGAGCAATTAGCAGCCAACAAAAACAATATGAATTTCGATCCCGGTTCATTCCTTAAGAGGGGCGATTACACCAAAGAAGGTAAGCGCGACCATCTCGCCCTCATCGCGGTGCTGTGCGTCGGTGTTCTTCGCTCTAAAATTAGCAAACATTATTAAACTCACGCCGCGAACTCCGTCATTCGCTCGTGAGTGGATGGCGGAGCTGGCGGGAAGCAATTATGAAAAAGCTACGCTGGGCTGATCCGAGGTGGTCGCTCAAAGTCGCGGTGCAAAGGCAAGTAGAGTTGGAAGACGGATCGGGTGGAGCAGGCGCAAACAGCTCCCTGAAGTGTACGCACATAAGCCGTCCGGTTTGGTGCTGACTGAAGCCTCTAGCCATGTGCTCGGGGGCGGGATGCACAAGTCAACGCCGTTTAGCAGGCTCATAAGTTCACTAATGCCATGACAGACAAATTAGGCCGGGTGCTCAAGGAGAAAGATACCGTGGTGTTCCCCAGCGGGAAGGTCAGCAAGATTATGAAGTTCGAGTTCATCAACGAGCGCGCGTTCGCGGTAGTGCTGCTCAAAGGAGGCGAAGCCGGGAAGCTGTGGATCAGCACCAGCGCAAGTACCAAGCTCGTATGACGCGCGACGAGTGGATTGAAAAGGAAAGTGCAGCGAAGGAAAAAGTCATGCGCTTAGTTGCTCACAACAAAACCGTTCTGCGGTCGATGCTTGGAAAAGGAACATGACCTTTGGGAACGTGAGGCTGTGCTGGAAGACAATTATACAGGGCGCGATGATCAATAACAAAATAATTTATGACATACCTACCAGAGGGGTACGAGGCTCCGAAGTCTGAAGGCGATTACATGAAGTTCAAAGCGGGCGACAACAAATTCCGTATATTGTCTCCCGTTGTGATGGGGTGGGAGTACTGCACCGAAGCAAAGAAGCCCGTCCGCGCCAGGGAAATGTTCAAGTTTGTGCCCGCTGATGCAGATTTGGAGAGAGGCTGGCCAGCAAAACACTTCTGGGCATTCGTTGTGTGGAACTTCCAGACCGAAAAAATCGAGGCCCTAGAGACTACTCAGGTAACGATACAAACGGCCATGCGTCGCTTATCCAAAACGAGGACTGGGGCGATCCGCGCGAATACTCCATCACAGTCAATCGCACAGGAGAGAAGATGGAGACCAAATATTCCGTGCTCCCATCGCCTGCTAAGCCGGTGCCCGCAAACATCCTGCAGGCATTTAAAGAGAAGCCTATCAATCTCGAGGCTCTGTTTAGCGGCGGCAATCCTTTCGAGGAAACCGACGGCGCGCAAGCGTCGGGTCCAGACGACTTCGCAAACGCCTAAAGTCGCATTCTGGCAGTGGCTACCGGACTTGTAACGTCGGGTAGCCGAGCTAGGATAGGAGAAAATAGGGACGCATGATGCAAGATACACCTTTGCAATCTGCAATACGGGCGCAACGGTCAACGGGGATGAAGGGAGAACATTGGGACAACTACGCCATCGCGCGATACACATTGCATGACGAACTGGGCATGCACGGTGAGCACGCCCAACACACCTATGACCTAAGCCGGGACGAGTACCACACGCTTCTTGCCCACGGCAGACAAGATGCAGCGCATACACTTTGTAATACCAAATCTCTTTTAGATTTGAATGCAAAGATCTCACGCCAGCTAAGGCTGCTCAATATTCTCCTGTTCGGATCCACCTGCTTCCTGGGCGCAATTGTGTACAAGTTATATCTGGAAGTGTTTTAGCGCATTGCACTACCAGCAGGGATTGGTGGGCACGTCGCTGCTGTACATACTAGGCAAAGGCAACCGGTTGCTGCAGTTCGATTCGCAAGGAGGAGGTGGAAATCCAGCCGTCATAAGTCTGGTGACCGACCGGGGCGACCGCCGTTCAACTCGGCGCAATCCGTTAGAAGTAAGGCTGAATGATGAGGCCTCGTGCTCGCCCGTCTGCAACGAACTGCGCAGCGTCGGTCGTGGGAAGTGTAATTTCGCGGCCGCCTAGGTATCCCTCCCCAGCGGGAGTGTTCGCGGAAAATGTTGTATTGGCGCCGTCTGACGTATAGTCGATGTCCGCCTTGAGTTCCGGCATCTTCTTCTCCCTTTTATCCCCAGCGGGCATCTTGCACGATTTCTAACTTATGCTTCAATAGGGAGTATGTTTCTCAATCGGACAAAATCCGTGCCGCGCCCCGAGCGTATAGCAGCATGTTATAATTTCTGGGTTCGACATAAGCATTACCGAATACGAGCCGTTACCCATTAGGTTGGGGACGGCTCTAATTCGTTCTATAACGAGCGTAGCGGTGCTATAACTCACGATCACCCGAAAAACTTCGGAGTAGGTACAGGTCGGTCTTTGAAGAGTGCTGTGTTAGGTAGTGGAAGCGGGCGGCATTGTGCCGTGTCTCGTCCGACAAATTAGCTCTACGGAAACGGTAGAGCATCTCGCTCAAGTGAGCGGCGGAGCAAAACCACTATCTGCCTCAGTGCTTTTCAGACCGTCCCAATAAGCTCGTGTCTCCCGCAATCGTCAGCAACGTCTTAGCCCTGACGCCTGGCGACTTCATGGGGATGCGAGACGGTGCACTTTGAAAAGTTGAATAGTGAGTATGGGAGGCCTGTCAAAACATCCCAGCCAACTTAGGACAAGGCTGTTGGCGCTCACTGCTCGACTTTTCAATTTTCGCCGCTTAAATTCACCTTCCAGTCTTTGTTAGCCCATCCTCTAAAGGGTAATCGCACCTTGTAACTATAGGGCAGGAAAAAAGGCGACCGGCAGCCCTCCTTTCTGGCCGTAGTATTTCTGCCAGCGGGTCAGGTTCCAGAGTTCGAGCAAGAGGCCGGTGTTGCTGTCGTTCGACGATGCCGTAATCGCCGGTATACACGTTCCCCAGTTTGCCCAAAAAGCCCGTGTGACCGCTTACCGTGTCGTTTCCGTACCCTGTTGGGGAAATGATGAGGGCGCCCGACTCTGGGGCGTATATGCACTGGAAATGGGGTTATGGGAGAGCCACTAGAGAGTTGCCGTACCAGCAATACCAGTGAGGGGAAGGCCGGGAATGCCGGATTTTTGGAGGATGAACGAAACGGCTTCAGCGCAACCGACCTCCGCGGGAACGGAGTTATTCAGGGTGCAATGCGTCTCGAAGTAATGGAGGAGGTTGTTGTAAATTGTCACTTGGGTAGAAGTCATACTAAAATTTGGTGGCAAGCCAGACGCTAAAAATAATGGTTGATATCGTCCAGACTGCTCCCCCCAATGATAACCCATGCTTTCACCATGGCCCGGTATTCAATGCGGCTGTCCTTGAGGCCGGTCACGTCCTGTTCAATCTCATCGAGCCGCGGGTTGATCTCAATCTTGGAAACTCAAGTGCTTTCGAGGTTGAGGAGGGGCGCCGTGATGCCGGTGTTGATTTCTTTTATTTCAAGGCGCGCTCCGGCAATCTCACCAAATATGGAAGTCATTTGCGTGCGCAGCTCTATCAGAAGATCGCGGTCTTCTCTGTTCCATGTGGCTGTTGGGGGACGGGACATAAGTGGCGTGAATTATATTTTGTGGTAGGCTTCCGGCATGATTGGATATTTCTCTATTGCGATGGCGATCCTCCTTGTGGGACGCCGCTGCTTTGCTCACTGCTGGAGTGGCTTGAACCGTCGCAGCCCGTGCCACTTGAGAAGCTGTTTTCGCTGCGGCCGGTGCATTTCGGGCTATTGACCCCACAACCCGCGGAGAGAACAGAGGCGCCAACAGAAGCAAATACGGGTTTATAAGCGACGCCCCCACGCCGACCGCGCCGCCACCGCCGAGTCCGCGGATAAATCCCGGCAGCACCTTTTGGAATTCCCCACCTGCCAACAGCGATAAGAAATCAACGCCGCTTCTTTGTGACCGCCACTCCAAATCAACGATCGCGTTGCCGATATTGCGGAAGGGTTTCCGGCGTCCCTGCTCGTCGGTCTGCTTGTTCATGTACTTGGACATGGTGTAGTGCGTGATCTGACGCACCGTCTGCCGCATGGAAAAATCTATGTCCTCAGAAATGGTGATGGTGCCGTTTTCGTACTCCTTTAGTTGGTCGTCAATCTCGGCATAAAACTCCTTCATGCTTGAAGTGTACCGCGCAATTGTGCAAGCTGCACGAAAGGTGGGGATAAAGGAGCTGGGTATGCCTGATCTCGAAGTGACGGTGAAGCAGTACGTACAGCGCGCGCTGGATGCACCCACAAAGGAAGAGCGGGACCGGTTCGTCCGGCTGGCTGTTCAGCTATCGCAGGCGCAGGACGACGCGCGGCGGCTGAAAAAGGCGGGTTAAACCCCGCGCTGCTGGATCGTGCGCGCAACGGCGCGCCGGCTGATCGCGGAGACTGACTGCTCGTAGGGTCCTCCCGTTGCACCCTTCAGAAGCTCGAAGTACATGCGCATGATGAAGGTGTCGCCGGTGTCGGGGGATCTGCCGATCGCTCCGCTCTGGTGAGAGTAGCTGGCGTACTATCGCGTCATACTGCTTCTTGCGAAGATTGGAGCCGCGAGATTTCCAGCCGTGATGCCCTTTGCAAAGGCAGACCACCAAACGGCTGTCGGCGTAGGTGGCGGCATTGCTGCGGCTTATGAGATGGTCCGCTTGCAGGATTAGGTGGCCGTCCTTGGCGTAGCCGTTGCATTCGGATGATGGACCATAAGGATATTCAACTGCAAAGCTTCGAAGTATACAGCCGCCGTCGCGTTTGATGACGATCTCCCGCAACAGGGCTTGGATGTTGCGCTTGGTTTCGGCTTCGCTTTTGCCCGCTATGCGGAGTTTCGTATTCCTTTTTAGGCCGGTGCGCCGTACAAGCGCAGTTTGCTTCACTTACCTAGTGTAGCAGAAGAAACCCCGCCACAAACGGGCGGGGATAAGTCAGTCGGTCTCAACCACCTCCGAGTGTGCGCGCAGGTAGTCAGTGGCTTCGAGGCGAGCGATGCGGCGGTGAAGATTGCCCTGTCGTCCGACTTCAGAAGCTGCAGCCAGTTGTCGATGTAGTCTGCATGGCGCAACTGTCCCTCGATGCCGAGATGGGCACAAAGGAACGCCGCCCCAAACTCCGCAACCAGCTCCTCCGCCGCGTATGATATGCTTTTGAAGCGTCCCGACAGGTCACGGTTGAGGCGGTGTTTGGCGCCGGACCAGTGGCAAAGTTCGTGGAGTGCCGTGGCGTAGTAGTGCTCCATGCCCTTGAATTGCTCGGGGCAAGGCAGGCAGATAGTGTCGTGGGGCACGCCGACTTAGCAGGCGCGGTTGCCGCCGTGCTCCACCTTGGCTTCCGTGGCTTCGATGAACCGCTCGACGTTGTGTAAAAGTTCCAGGGGCTCGTTGGGGATTTTCGGGGGAAGCGGCGGCAGGTTGTCTACTTGCGCGGCATTAAAGACACTGCACGCGCGTAACATACCAACCCGTTTTACCGCCGCGCCTGCCGAGCGCGACGGCCATTGGGTCCTTCTTCATTGGACGGTTATTTGTTGTTCTTGAATGATTGCGCGGTCAACGCTGCGGTGCGTTTGAGTGTATCGAGCGCCATCCTTCCGAGATTGACCCACTCGAAGCCCCATCCTTCCTAAAACGCTTCACTTGACGCTGCTCCGCTGCCGCCACGAATAGGCCGATAGTGCGCGTGGCGGTCAAAACCTTGGGCAGCGCAGTCTTTGCCAATTCGTTACATTCAGCGTTGACCTGATGCAGTTTGGCCAACGCGTCTTCGAGAGGAGTTGCCATATTAGTTGTACTGGTCGTAGCAATCCTGGCACACCGTGGCATCTGCGGCGATTGTAATCGTTTCCATAAGCCTATTCGTTGGAAGCGCGCTCGCCGCCCCACTTGTATTCCTCTTCGGCAATCGCGGCCATGATTGCTTCGGTATCTTCGATTACTGCTACAAAATGTGTCTATGTCTCATCGAACAAAACCGCAATCGTCTTTTTCATAGATGTACGTTGTTAAACTGATATATCCCAATTGTACCGCTACATAGAAAACGTGCGAGCAATCGCAACAGCACACGACTGCGTATAGCATCTGTCAAGGTAACAGCGGTTAACCCCATGTACGACACACCAGAACCAATTTGGTCAAGTGAGGGAATGGTCTGCGCCTTTCACCCTCATAGTGGAGCGGAAGTCAGGCGCACTCTAAAACAGGCGCGCAGCAAACACGGTCAGTCCCAAAACGTCCACGGCATTCATGCGAAGGGTTTTGTCGCCGCGTCGGTAACTCGGCGAGGAAATGTACAACCCCTATCAATCGTTCTTCGCGAATCAAAGACACGTGGATGTCCCGGCCATAGAATCCGAAGTCGGGGATAACCAGCTGTCCTTGAAAATGTCCGATAAGGAAGAGGCCCAAGATCAGGGCGTCAAAATCCCCGAGTTCCGCTCTGTTTACTCTCGCAAGGATGAGGGAGTTCGGAGAGAAGGAAAAGTTAGTTGGATTACAGACTTAAGGAAAGGGGACTGCAAAGGGTCGTCTATCATCCCCGTCACTTCCTCGTCGCCTTCTACCCTGACCAACCGGGTGGCTGATAGGAGTGCTTTCAGGAGCGCCCGCTTGCCATTGCGAACGGTGAGCGTGTAACCCCGTTGGGGGGAACGCCGTGTACAGTACCTCGGCCAGTGCCCGTGCCCGGCGGTAGTCAATGTCCTTGAGGGGATTGAAAGAGTGTTTGGTCGGATCGGAAATCCGCGCACGGGGCAAATCAGGCACTTCGTCATGTAAAAAGAGGCCGCGTGTTGGCGGCTCGACTGTTTTGTTAAAGCCGACGTAAAGTCTGTTCATCGTATGCGGCGGGAGCGGTAGAGCCATTTGGGTGGGTGGGGTGCCGCTGCCGCAAAAAAAGAACTCATCCACTCGTAATTGTAACGTGGAACTTCGGCTCCACCCGCGCATTGGGCCGCCATGAAACAGATTGAACACCGAGTACCGGTGGAATTGTTCATCGCGTCGGCCGCCGTAGCCGCCTTCCTCGTTTTCGTCACCTACCGGTTTATGACGATTTAGATGAAAAAAGTAGATATGGCATTGGGCTCGACAATCCTTACCATCTTGCTGGTTGTGTTCCTTGGCGGTTGTGTCTTGACTGTTGTAACGTCGTTGGCGCTTCAGACGGTTCACTGACTGCGTCGCTCCAATGAATTGTGGACTGGCTCGTCAAACGAGTAAGTCGGGCTGCGCCCCAGTAACCTGTCCGGTAGGACGGTGCTGTAGCCAAAGAAAAACCCCCGGCTTATTAGGCCGAGGGTTACCCGTTGGAAGTGGAGAGGTCAGTGATGACCTACGTTCGGTTGCCAAGAAAGTCGTTCACATTCCACCCCCAGTAATCGACGCGAGAAGAGATGCCATCCGGTATAACCGGGATTAGCAATCCTTTCGCCTCCATCGCTGGGATTGTGTGGAGGAATACGCCAGACCTAATTTGCGCAGCTCCTGTCTCGTATAGAGCCGATCGCGTTCGAGCCTCTTTCGGTTACTCATTTGGTGGTCCTTTCAGACCCGCCAAATAGGGTATCGAAGCCCGCTTCTCAGCGGGCGAGATGGAGTGTAGTGCACGGCGCCGGTGGAAAACAACCGTGCAAAGCGCAACATCCCGCACTCATGCGGTGCAGCAACTAAGCAGCAGTTTTGGTGCGAGTAGGGCGGTGAGGTGCGCTTCCCACTTCGACATCGCATCGCGCATCTCTTCGATGCAATTGTGCCGGTCGTACACTTCCTCCATTTCCGTGCGGGCAGAAATGTGAATGACCAAGCGCTCTCCGATATCGGGGCGGACTTTCAACCGGCCTAAGTTGGTGCGGAACGTGCTTCGAAGGTCGTGCAGTGTCCAGTGGGGAATGTTAGCGAGCTTGTCGAGCGCCGCTTTGCTCTTGCTTCAATCGTCGAAGGGCTTTGTATCGCTTCCACGCGCCGGGAAGAACAAAAGGGACGAGCTGTTCCTTTCGCTGGCTGTATCGCAAGTCCCAGAAGACCCCTTGGGTTTTGAGTTGAGTAGGCTTGTCGAGGCTAAAGAGCCAACGGGGAAGGTGTGTTCTCGATGGTTCTTCGTTATCTCGCTTGGCAGATATATCGTTTGTTGATTGTTGGAATAGTATCTGCCTTTGAGTGCCGCAATTTCCCCGCGGCGCTGTCCGGTCAAAATCAGTAGCTTCACTATTGTACCAAAATGCCCTTCGGTCTGCTCGGCCGCCTTCCACACCGCTACCAGCTCATCATCCGTAAGGATGTGCTTCCGACGCTTCTTGGCGTACGGCATTTGAAGGGTGCGGGTAGGGTTCGTCTGCACGAATCCGTGGCGCTCGCACCAGCGGAAGAACGTGCGCGCGGCAGTGAAGGCGTGGTTCGCCTCGGAAGGCGTATCAATCAGCTTGTCGAGGACGAGGGAGATCTGGTTGGGGGAAACGTCCAGGCTCCGGAAATGCCGAAATGCACCTTCAGGAGCCGCTCCGTATGGTAGGCGGTGCTCGGACGGTTCTTCGCCTTGCAGTGGACTTTCACGAAGAGGTCGCGGGCATCTTCAAGGCTGACACCGGTCGGATTGGGAATGTAGAGTTTCGCCTTCTGCTTGGCTTCGGCCAGTGAGATGTCCGGATATCGGCCCAGTGCCCGGCGCCGTCCGGGGCCAGCCAGAACCACGAACGTCTTCGAGCCACCTTGAGAACCCGGACTCCAAGTCCCCGATCCCAATAGGTTTGCTGCCTTTTCAGAGGGGCTTTGAGCGCTCTGATGCTCAGGTCCGTAAGGTGAACAGATGGCACGCTAGGCACTCCCTAGGCACTAAAACCGCGTGTTTGGCCGCGCCGTCAGTCTGCTCCTCGATCTCCTCCTGCACCCGTTCGGCTATATCAGAGAGATCGTTTATGGTTTGCTCCAACCAGCGCGACTGCGGCCAGTCCCGAGCATTGCAAAGGCGCAAGGTGGCGAGCGGGCGGAGTGTTTACCTGAGCGCCGCAACGTTCCGACATGATGCGACCACCATTCGCCCCTCATAAGTCGCGACGTTTGGGAAAAATCTCCCGGTCCAGCATGCGGAGGAGAGCACCGTTGCGACGACGACACTTCATCGGTTTGCTGGGCGGATCGCTAGCGTTGCCGCTAGCGTCCATGGCCGCCAACCAGCAACTCGCCCGGATCGGCGTGCTTTGGCACGCTGGCGGTGAGGATGAAGAGCGGGAATATTTCGAAGTCCTCATTAAGGCTTTTGCAGGTTTGGGCTACGTTGAGGGCAAGACTGCAATCTTCCTGCACAAATATCCAGCGGAGCAGCTGGAGCGATTTGACGTTCTCGCTAAGGAGCTTGTTGACAACAAGCCGGACGTTATTATTGCGGTGAACATACGCGGTGCAGCAGCGCTCAAGCGTCATACGCAAAGCATTCCCATCGTGTTCGTCTTGGCTGCCGACGCGGTTGGCGACCACCTCGTTCAAAGCTTGGCGCACCCCGGCGGCAATCTAACCGGTCTCTCTCTTATGCTGAACGACGTGTCGGGTAAGCGTGTGGCACTGCTCAAGGAAGCAATGCCAGAACTGCAGCGAGTGGCGTTCATAATCGATCCCAAAGATCCGAATTCGTTTAGGTTGGATGGCGGTCGAGAGGCTGCCAAAACTATGAACCTATCTGTCGCCGAGTTCCCGGTCGCGGGGCCGTCCGAGATCGAGACAGCCTTTGCAACTGCGGCCAGCGGCGGATTTCAAGGCGCGCTTGTTGGTGGGTCAATGTTTTTTAATGAACGAAAGCGCGTTGGCAATGCGGCACTTGCCAATAAGATCGCTGTTGCCACCGCCATAGCCGAGATGGTGCCCTATGGCCTCCTAATCTCATACGGCCCCGAGTTCCCCGAATTTTTTAAGCGATCGGCTCAGCTAGCCGTCCGCGTCCTGAAAGGTGAACGACCTGCTGACCTTCCTGTTGAGCAGCCCACGCGCTTCAAACAGGTTATCAATCTCAGGGTAGCCAAGCAGCTGGGATTGTCTATCCCGAACTCAATCCTTGTAGGGAGCGATGAAACAATCGAATAACAAAGCTGCCTTGCCGGGGGCCAAGCCAACGGTTGCGCCCGCACACATGCTCCCATACACGTCTTAGGGTTGCCGTTCAGCCTTGCTATGCGGATGGACCATGCTTCAGCCTCGGCGCGATCGGCCTCACGGGCAGCCTTCTGCGCGGACTTGCGCAATTCCTGGGCACGTATGTCCGCACCGTGATCCTGCCGCCATTAGATGGTTTGCCGGGACTTGGTGCTCATCTGCCGGCATTACATCCCGGCCAGCGCCGGCCGGCAGTGCCACAAGAACTTGAGGTCAGGAACTAAGCGACAGTGCTACTGGTTCGATGCAAATGGAATATCGAGGCATCGAATACACTATCACGGAGGGGACTCGGCCAAGTGTTTGGAAATGGCGCGTGCTGGTGGGGGGATCCCGGAATGCTGCGCATGGGCGAGGCCCCAACAGAAGCCTCGGCCGAAGCTCGGGTGCGGGAAATCATCGACCGAGCTTTCAACCCGTAGATCGCGAGCCCGTTTGAATCGGGATCGCCGCTAGCCCACAGGCGATCAAATTTCCGGCTATTTGCGACCGAGCCGTTTCTCAACCCGTTTGCGGCTGTTGCCCACCTTCTTGACCGCCTTTTTCACAGCAGCATTGGACTTGCGGGCTTTCTTCGCTTCGTATCGGACTTCGTATTCCTGCCCGCCCGCGACGCGAGCACGGTCCTGTTTGCGCCCTCTGGCGCTTCGCTTCTTGGCGGTTGCCATCCCTTAGGTTCTCCGGTTGAATAGGTGAGTTCAACGCGTTGTTCGTGGTCGAGTTCCCTAGGGAACGATCCGCCCTGGTCGCCATTAAGTCCGGTTCTGTCGCGTAGGAGTAAGCCGCCATGGCCAGATGGACGCCCTCGATAGTCCCCCAGCAAGACGATGATCATGACGTCTACATCGTGGTCGACGACTTCGGGCGCAACGGTCGATGCTATCGCGAGACTGACGTCGAGGACACGGACCGGGAAACCGTGATCCGCGATCTACTCGATGGCCAGTATATGAACCCGGTCCGGTTAGTGGCCTTCAACACCGCGGAGAGATGGTCCAGGGACGTCTCGGCCGATGTGGCTCATGAGCTACGCCAGCGCTGCAATGAGCAGATGCGAGACGTTCCGTTCGGCCTGGAGGAGTTCATGGACCGGCACGAAGGCCGTTACCACGATATCCAGCTACCACTGCCGCTAAGGCTGGTGTGAGGGTGCCGGGAACGAAAGTTCGCTGCTTTCGTTCAAGAAAATCGACGGAAAACGATATTAACGAGGCCTGCCATCGGCCCGATTGATTGCTTACGCGCGACAATGACATTCACAATTGAGGTTTACAAGACGACTGACGACGGGTCCGAACTGGTTCTACATCGGACGACGGTCACGGCAATCAACCCCCTGGGTGCTCGCAAGGAAGCATCGCGTATCCTCGAAATGTGGAAGAAACGCAAGGCCAGTGTTCGCGTATTGAACCATCGAGGTGAGACCATTTTTTAGCTCACCAACCAGAGCGATCTAAGCCACCGTGCAAATGCCATTGGCGACGCTCAGGCGGTTCAGGGGGGACTACCGATGGTGGATCCCGAAGCCTGTCGCTCTTCGGTATGCCCACAGCGCAAGCATTCGAACGCTTGTCTGCTGTTTCAGTTTAGCTGCGGCCAAGCCGTTTCATCGTATCATTTGATACGCAACGCAATCCGATTTTTCGAACCTTTTGCCGATCATTCCCGCGATCAGGCTGGTGGTTTCCTGAGATGGAGATAGCCGGGGTTGAATTGACCCAGCTCTGCCAGCCCCGGGAACTAACGTTGGCGTCGACGATAGGCTCCCCTTCCTGCGGCGATTGCCTCTGACATCAAGGGGTTTTGATCGCCAGTCAGTCGGCCTCGTATCAAATGAGACGACCAAGTCCCCGACCTGTGATTTAGCTGCTGTCATCACCGCACGGTCCCGTGGCAGTCATCGGTGCTGAGAACGCCTTATTGCGCTCCCGCCTTTCTCTCACCGGAAAGGAGCGCGTCATGCTTAAGCGACGCCGTTTCAACCAGACCGAAACGCTCGAACAGCGGCTATCTCAAGAAGCCGCAAGGCTCCGTGATCAAGCTCGGCACTCCGCACCAGGCGATCGAGAGCAGCTAATCCGCCGAGCACGCCAGGCCGAAGCCGCTTCGCACATGAGCGAGTGGCTAAGGTCGCCGGGCTTGCAACCTCCAAAGTAAGGCCAAACTTGTAACAACGGCGAAATGGCGGCTGTTAAGCTCGCCTTCGAGCGACAATGTATGCTGGGATGAGCCCCAGCGCGCCGGGGTATGGCTTAAGCATACGGCCGACACTGCGCTGAAGGCGCAATCGACGGAATGTCCGAGCGAAATCTGTGCCGATCTTCGAGTTGGCCCGCGACTGTTAATCGGCCGGGGGTCTCGGCGCCGTAGCGGCGATGTGAAGGACAAGATCCCTTAGTAGTATTGAACGGGCCCACCAGGGATGTAGGCTGTCGGCCGGACGTGCCACCAATCCATGTTCCTCCTCGTGCGGCTCCGTCCGCTTCGCCCGTCGGGGCCGCGCGCTTTTTAAGCAGAATGACCATGCCAAGAGAGACCGATATTGTCCGACGCGCGTACGAGCTTTGGCAGGAAAACGGCCAGCCGGAGGGCCGGGACGAGGAGTTCTATCTTCAGGCCGAGCGCGAATTGAAGGAAGCCGAAGAGCGCGGCGGGCCGCCCCACCGGAAGAGAGCGGTTCGTGAAAAGGATATGTGTCAGGGCGTGGCTACAACACCATGAATCTTCATAAAAATTGAACAAATTAGCAGCTCCATCGTCTTACTTCTAAGGGAGTAAGTACGTGGCCGAAACGAGCAGGCAACTTCGAGAAAAAGCGCAAAGATACCGAGTCATGGCTCGCGCCGTTGGTGACGGCGAGACCGTTCGCGCTTTCACCGACGAGTTGGACCGTCGGGCGATGTTGATGGAATGGCCTCCGGAAGAGCAAATCCGGAAACGAGCCCAGGAACTCTGGGAGCGTGCGGGAAGGCCGCAGGGCCGGGACGAAGAGTTCTGGCACTGGGCCGAAAAGGAACTGCAGCAAAGCCTCTCGCACTGAAAATTGGAACTAGTTGCCGCCTCCGTACCTTATCGGTTCGACGGGGCTCTGCATCGGCTCCGTCTCCCCGGCGCGGTCCCCGTCGTTACTTCCCCCTCGAGGCGGGGCCGCGCTACATTTCGGGGCGGTCGCGCGCGTTATACCTGCGATCTTCGGAGCAGGGCCCGCGCGTTCTCCCTGATCAATCATCAGCAGAGGCAGACCATGGTAGAAGAGCAAGCCATACGCGAACGCGCGCATCAGCTTTGGGAAAAGGCAGGAAAGCCAGAAGCGAAAGAAGATCATTTTTGGCTAGAGGCCGAACGGCAGCTCGCCGAAGAGCAGATCCGCCACGAGCTCAAGACGCCAGACAACCTTTGAACTAGCTGCGGTCCCCGGGCAAACACTTCAAAGCGAGTTCCTTCTGCGCCAGGCCCCTGACAGGCCGCCGCCACGCTCTGATGCCGGAGGCCAGGGCGGCAACGGCGGCAAGCCCAGGACCTCACGCACGGGACCAAAGGGCCGCCTGTGCGCCGCGCACGCGCCGAGCCTTGAAAGGGCGTCGTGATGGGCGCGCACGGGATAACCCTTGTGGTCGGCGAAACCATAGCCGGGATGACGCGTGTCAAGCGTCCGCATCAGCGCATCGCGTGAAACCTTCGCCAAAATGGATGCGGCCGCTATGCTGGCGGATTTGGCGTCGCCCTTGACAATCGCCTGCTGGGGGATCGCGATCTCTTTCAGGCGCTTCGCGTCGATCAGAAGGTGCTGCGGAGTTACTCCCAGCCCTTCCACAGCCCGCCGCATCGCAAGGATGCCGGCCCAGTAGATGTTGATGGTGTCGATCTCTTCGACCTGGGCAAACGCGACGGACCAAGCCAGCCCCGTCACGACATCGCTCTCGCCATTCAGCATCGCCTTATAACCGCTTCGCGCCACCATCGCCGCATCGTCCTTTTCTTCGGAGCCCAACTTTGTGTCGAGCATGCCGGCCCGCCGGAAAAATTCGGTTTCGGTCGCACCGGGCATAAGGCAGGACACCGTGACATTCGTGTCACTCAGCTCCTCCCGCAGCGCGAAGGAAAGCGAGTTGAGATACGCTTTCGAGGCGTTGTAGACGGCCTGGAAGCTGCCGGGCGTAAAGCCGGCGATGGAGCCGGTTATGAGAACGCGTCCCTCATTGGCGTTGCGCATCTCCCTGACCACCTTGTGCAGAAGGTAGGTCGTGCCCAGGACGTTCGTGTCGATGACGTTCCGGATCTTCCCGAGGTCCTGATCGAGGAAGGCGTCGCCCAGCCCGCGCCCGGCATTTGCGACGAGCACGTCGACCGGACGCCCGGCCGCCGCCGCAACCAGCCTATCGACGCCTTCCGTCGTTGCCAGGTCGGCCTTGATCGCCTGGATATTTGCGGCGCCCCGCTCCTGCCGGAGGACGCTGGCGGCGTCCTCAATGGCGGCCTCGTCGGCTGCGATAAGAAGGTCATAGCCATCCTTCGCGCAGCAGCGCGCAAGCTCAAGGCCGATGCCCGTTGAGGCTCCAGTCACAATGGCGAATTTTCCGGTCATGGCTGCGCTCCGCACGTAAAGAAATATGCCTCAGTAATTCAGTGGCCGGGCAACGCGTTCCTAGAGGAACATAATGGCGCTCGGAAAATTTGTTCCCGCCAAGAGCAACTTTCAGAGCGAGGATGAGATGAAGGCGCTGACCTGGAACGGCAAGAACGACATTCGCTGCGAAAGCGTCCCCGATCCCAAGATCGAGCATGACCGCGACGCCATCATCAAGGTAACGGCCTGCGCCATCTGCGGCTCCGACCTCCATCTCTTCGACGGCATCATGCCGAGCATGGAAAAGGGCGACGTCCTCGGCCATGAAACGATGGGCGAGGTCGTCGAGGTCGGCAAGGGGAACAGCAAGCTGAATGTCGGCGACAGGGTGGTGGTCCCCTTCACTATTTCCTGCGGCGAATGCTTCTTCTGCAAGAAGGGCTTCTTCTCGGGCTGCGAGCGTTCCAACCCCAACGCCAAGGCAGCCGAGAAGATGTGGGGCCACTCGCCGGCAGGGCTCTTCGGCTACTCGCACATGCTCGGCGGCTTCGCGGGCGGCCAGGCGCAATATCTGCGCGTGCCCTACGCCGATGTCGGCCCGATCAAGGTTCCGGAGGGACTGACCGACGACCAGGTGCTCTTCCTGTCCGATATTTTCCCGACGGGCTACATGGCCGCCGATTTCTGCAATCTCCAGGGCGGCGAGACCGTCGCTATCTGGGGCTGCGGCCCGGTCGGGCAGTTCGCCATCAAGAGCGCTTTCCTGCTAGGCGCGGAGCGGGTGATCGCCATCGACACCGTGCCGGAACGCCTGGCGCTCGCCAAGGAGTCCGGCGCGATCACGCTCGATTTCATGCAGGAGGATATCTACGACCGCATCCAGGAGCTGACGCAGGGGCGGGGCGCGGATGCCTGCATCGACGCGGTCGGCACGGAGCCGGCGATCGGGTCCGGGTTCGACGCGGTCGTCGACAGGATCAAGGTGGCAACGTTCATGGGCACGGACCGCCCCCACGTGCTGCGGCAGGCAATCCATTGCTGCCGCAATTTCGGCACGGTATCGATCGTCGGCGTCTATGGCGGGCTTCTCGACAACATGCCGATGGGCAGCGCGATCAATCGCGGCCTTACATTCCGCATGGCGCAGACGCCCGTGCAGCACTACCTGCCGAAGCTGATGGAGCGCATCGAAAAAGGCGAGATCGATCCGTTCGTTCGTTATCACGCACCGCGCGACGCTCGAAGAAGGCCCCGAACTCTATAAGACGTTCCGGGCTAAGAAGGGACGGGTGCATCAAGGTCGTGATGAGGCCGAACGGGTAGAGGCCTTATGGCGCGGATCATTGTCGGCACCTCGGGCTGGCATTACGCGTCATGGCGCGGACCGTTTTTCCCGGACAAGCTGCTGTTGAAGCACCAGCTTCGCTTCTATGCCTCGCAGTTCGACACGGCGGAGCTGAACGGGGTTTTCTACCGCACGCCGACCGAAGAGGCGATCAAAGGCTGGAAGGCCGAAACCGGCAAGGACTTCGTCTTCGCCTGGAAAGCCTCCAAGTTCATAACGCACTGGAAGCGGCTTTCTCCGCAATGCGAGAACAGCATCGAGCTGCTCGAAAGCCGTTACAGGCTTCTCGGCGATCAAAGGCGGACCGATCCTGTTCCAGCTGCCGCCGAATTTCAGCGAAGACCTCGCCCGGCTGCGGGAGTTTGTGAAAATGCTTCCGCGGTCATGGCGTGTCAGCTTCGAGTTCCGGCATCCGAGCTGGTATTGCAGGCCCGTCTTCGACTTCATGTCCGCGCAGAACATCGCCCTGTGCATCTCCGACCACCATGATGCGCCCGCGCCCTGGAAGAAGACGGCGGATTTCGTGTATGTCCGGGGCCACGGGCCCGGCGGCCGCTACAAAGGGCATTATTCCAAAGATGCGCTCGCTGGCTGGGCGCGGCGGATCAAGGCATGGAGCCGCAAGGGCTGCGACGCCTATGTTTATTTCGACAACGATCAGAAAAGTGCGGCTCCCGCCGACGCGCTGCAGCTCAAGGATCTGCTCGGCCAGCTCCCCAAGGCCATGACGCGCCCGCACCGCAAGAAAAAGGCGGCATAGGCCGGCCGGCGCGCCGCCGGCGGGGCCGCTTAGCGCGGCCTGGGCTCCGGTTTTGCGATGGCAAGACGGATATTGTGCAGATTGTCATGAGCGATCCGCAGTTCGTGCGAGCCTTCCGCCAGATGCGCGGCAGGTGAGCCGTGATTTCGCGCAGCAGCACCTGCAGCTCGAATTTCGTGGCGCGCAGCAATTCACTTTGTGTAATAACTTTCATGATTTCCTCCGTCAATTCCGGCCACGGACATCGCGGCCTTCTTGCGACGCCCGGAGCGCCGGAGGAGGCTGGCTGCATCGCCTGCGAACCGCAACGTGAGAGGAGGAGCGCCAGGGCTTCGGCCCGCGCTTGCAGCCGTCAACCCGCCGAGGTGCTTCAGTCAGCAAGATCAAAAGGACCGCGATGATTCGTGAACGGAGGAGGAAAGTGTGAGGGTTATTTCACGGCGAATTGCTTCACCTGCGCCACGAGCTGCAGGAAGCTGATGCCGAAATGCAAACACGTGCGGTTTCGAAATAAGGATCGTTCATTACAATCTACCCATCCGGCGCAGCCGGAGCAAAACCGGAGCGCCGCGCTCGTGAGCGCGTCTATTGGGTGTGGCCGGTGTCGGGATCTTTCGGCGTGTTCTTCTCCGCCTGCGGCGTCATCTTCGCGGGGCTTTTCTTGCCCGGCACGCCGCGCGGGCCGAGCTGCTCGCGCTGCAAATCCTCTTCCGAGAATTCAGGCTCGCGGCCGTTAATCGGTTTATCTGGCATGACTGGCCTCTTTCATTCCATCCGGGCTCTTTTTGCGCGTGCGCCGGCTTTTCCATGTTTGCTCTTTAGGAGGCGATCCGCAGTTTGCGATGTAGGTAGGCATCGATGGCGCAGTTCGCGAGCATCAGCCTGCGGCGCTCACCCTGCATGACCATCTGATCCACCGATCGCAGCAGAAAGCGGCTTGCTTCCATCGGCGTCGGCGATCTCGCCGGTACGCTCAAGGTAGTCCCAGGCGATCTGGATGGATTTCTCGATCAGGTGCGGCAGGGGTTCGCTCATAAGAGCAGAACCCCGCGAAAAGCCTCAGGTTCCAAGGGGGACCTGGTCCGCGCACTCCCGTATGAGGGGAGAGAGGTCAGGGCGCGCCCGTTCCGGCCGGGCCATACTCGTGCCTGAGAGAGGCGCTCCTCGAACCCCGCTTGCGGGTTTCGGCCAAAGGTGACTGTCCCTCGCGCGGAGCGGGGCCCGAACGGGTTTCTTACGACCCCTGAATTTTACCAGCCGTCCGCTGCGCCGCGTCCGTTGCTCAGAGCTTCTTTCGTTTCCGGTTTCCCCGCTGCCGCGCTGAGCCTCCCGAAACGAAGAGAAGCTTGGGACCCGGCTTGGTCCGGCTGAATTCAGGGGGGATCGAACAGCAACACGAGGATTGCAATGCAAAGGACCCGGTGCGCGAAAGCGTCCCCGGGTTTTTTCCGGTGCGATTCCGCACCCAATAACATGGAGAGAACAAAAACCATGAAACTTCAAAATATTCCGAACTGTCTCAACTCAAAGTCTCGCCGGTGAACGTGCGCAAGCGCGGCATTGGTGAGATCGCAAGCGTCCGCAGCCTTGCGTCATCCAGCCCCTTCTCGTGCGGCCGAACTGCGAGGGCTACGAAGTAATCGCAGGACAGCGCAGGCTGCTCGCCTGCCAGGCACTACAGGCGGCGGGCAGTGTCGCGCCGCTTCCCTGCGCTCTTCTTGAGAGCGGCGACGATGCGGTGGCGCTCGAGGCGTCCCTCGCCGAGAACGTGGCACGGTTGCCGATGGACGAGATCGGTACGAGGCCTTCGCCGACTTCTGCAGCAGGGCTGAAGCATCGCGGATATCGCGCACCAGTTGGGGGTGACGGAGCCGCTCGTCAAACGGCGTTTCGCGATAGCCCAATGACGCCCTGGATGGTTGCAATGTGTTGGGCCGAGCCAAACGTGCCCGTGCCAGTCGTATCGACAAACAATTCGCTGTCGCTGCCGTTGGTCTGGATTTGGACGAAGTCGGTCAGTGCGTCGGTAAGCGGATCGAAGTGACCAGGCAGAACATCGAAGATGTCGATTTTGTCGTGATCAGCTCCACCTGCCTGGAAATGCGGGATCGTATCAACCGCCCAAACGCGGTTACCGCATCAAAAGCAAACGTGGGGATTGCATCCCCCTCGCTGTCAAGGGCTCCGCAAGCCGCCTTGCGGAGGCGCTTGACAGCGCACCCCACTCATTGGGGCGGGCCTAGTCCGGTTGCTTACCGCACCCGGTGGAAATCATTCCTTACAGAGAGTTATTCCGATGAGGCGTGTCCCATTCCCGGGAGCTTGATCATATCCACTGGGGCGTCCTGATGGCAAGAAAGGGCGGCGTTCCCGCGGAGAGTGTGCTGAACGCCATGCCGCTCGCAAGGCTGATGGGCCCATCTCGCTAAGCGGCGTGCTGCGAGCCGGAAAAAGACGGGCAGAAGCGCGCAAGGCCAGGACAGGTTCGTCAACCGCGATCATCCCGAAGACGATAAGGAGCAGATCCCGCTTCATTCGGTTCCCCAACTTGGACGGCCTCATTGAACCGGAGGAGGCGCTCGTCAGCGTATGGTGTCGCCGAACCGGTTTGCACTTACGAGGACGCTGGAACTCAATCTACGCCCACGCCCTGAACCTGACGCGGACCTTACAGCCTGCGCAACGGACCTGCACCCAGAACGCCTTCGCGACCTCAACACCACCACTACAACGAGGACGATCGCTTTCGTGGCATCCAGGGCAGTCGCTACGTGGTTTTCATCAATCCCGAGGACATGGCCGAGATCGGCGCCGAGCAGGGAGACCTCGTCACGCTGTCGACCGAAGCGGCCGACGGAATCGAGCGTTGGATCGCCGAGTTGCAGGTCGTGTCCTACGACATTCCGCGCAAGAGCATCGCGGCCTCTATTATCCCGAATGCAACGCGCTGATCGCGCTTTGGCACTACGCCGAGGGCAGCAAAGTTCCGGCGGCGAAGTCGGTGCCGGTGCGCATATCGCGAGACGCCCCGCTCGAATATCAGGGCGGCGAAGAATTTCCGATCTCGGCGTGAGGAGCGGGCGGGGGCTTCGACGGATCAGGGCTGTCCCGACCCACCGGCTGAGCCGTAAACCTGGCCGGTGGCGAAACTCGCATCGGCCGCAGCCAGCTGAACGTAGATCGAAGCCAGTTCGGCGGGCTGGCCGGCCCGCCCCAACGGGGTCTGTCCGCCGAACTTCTCAAGCTTCTCCATCGACGCTCCGCCGGAGACCTGGAGCGGCGTCCAGATCGGGCCGGGGGCGACGGCGTTGACCCGGATGCCCTTCGGTCCGAGCTGTTTGGCGAGCGACTTCACATAGTTCATCGTTGCCGCCTTGGTTTGTGCATAGTCATAAAGTTCGGGTGAGGGATCATAAGCCTGTTCGGACGCCGTGCCGATGATGGCAGCTCCCGGTCTTAGATGCGGCAGGGCGGCCTTGATGATCCAGAACGGCGCGTAGATGTTGGTCTTCATGGTCGCGTCGAAATCCTCCGATGAGATATCGAGGATGGATTGCCGCGACTGCTGGCGGCCGGCATTGTTGACGACAATGTCTAGTCCGCCGAGCCCTTCGACCGCGCGCTGCACCAGTTGCTGGCAGAAAGTTTCCTCTCGCAGATCGCCGGGAATGGCGAGAGCGGTCCGCCCTTCGGCCTTGATCAGGGCGATCACTTCCTGCGCGTCGGGCTCCTCGCTCGGGAAGTAGTTGATGGCAACGTGGGCGCCTTCGCGCGCGAAGGCGATGGCGGCTGCACGTCCCATTCCGGAATCGCCGCCGGTAATCAACGCTTTCCGGCCTGCGAGCCGGCCGGAACCGCGATAGCTCTCCTCCCCATGATCGGGACGAGGCTCCATCTTGCCGGCAAGGCCCGGCCAGGGCTGCGACTGCTTCTTGTATGGCGGCTTCGGATATTTCTTGGTGGGGTCTGTCAAATCAGCAGCGGCCATACGCTCGTCTCCTTCCGCGGACTATCGGATGCGGCACGACGGCGCCGTACCCGCGTGTTGCCCGCGCCCGACGACAACCTCCAGAGCACCCGATCGTTGCTCCCGCACGGTAGCCGCTCTGGTCAACAAGGTGCGTCGTAATCAAGTCATGGATCGGATTGCCGGCAAGTTCGGAACGTTTCTCGCCGTGAGGCGTAACCTTCCGACTGGCGCTGCGTTCCCCGGAGCAGCGCCAGTGTTCCCGTACAGCCCCCGCGAGCGTATTCACCGTCGCTGGCGTTCGGAACGGCCACGCAGATCCCTGTTGGAGGGGAACCATGAAGCATTCCGACCATGGCATCGCCAAGACCCAGAGGGGCGAGGAGCAGCCCGCCGACAAGCAGCGGGCGCAAACCGTGCATCGGACGGATCCCCGGAAATCGGTTTCCCGGGAGGCTACGCGGGATCCCAAGCTGAACGATTCCGAGAAGACCCCCGGTTCCGGGATGGTCCCGGACGATGAAGGGGGTGCGCCTGGATAATCCGAACCCCGTCGCACTTACGCCGTTCAAGTTCGGGTGAAGAAATCCATCGAGCCGAGCCAAAGTAATATCGCGAGCCAGAACAGTCCTGCCCCGGCGAAGACCAGGGTCCGAGCCCCCCGATGCCGCAATTCCATGAAGACGGCCGCAACGATGACAGCCTTGATGGTCCCGATCGCAAGTGCTGCAGCCATGTTGAAGGCGCCGAGCGGCTGATAGGCGAGCGTTACCGTCAGCGCGAGCAGCGCCAGCAGCGCGAGCCAGGAAATGATCAGGGCAAGAGGTGGGTGCCAAAAGCGCATCATGACGGCCTTCCCGGGAGATAGATCAGGGCAAACAGGAATATCCAGACCACGTCGACGAAGTGCCAGTAGAGCGCCGTCGAATGCAATGCGGCGCGCATTCGGGAGTCTCCCGGACGGCGCATCAGCAGCGCCAGCGTCGCCAGGAGGGCGATCCCGACCAGCATGTGCAGCGCGTGCAGCGCGGTCGCCACGAAATAGAACACGAAAAACAGCTGCACCCCATCGGCGAGCGGGCCGTCGAAGGCGAAGTCGATGCCGGGCACCAGGTGCTCCCGATATTCATTGACATATTCCCAACCCTTCAATCCAATGAATAGCAGCCCGAGCAGTATGGCTCCGCCGAGCAGTGCGCGACTTGCGGTCCGGGCGTGCGTGAACGCCTCGACAGCCGAGGCCACGAGGAAGCTCGACGTCAGCAATATGGCGGTGTTGGCGGCGCCGATGACGATCTCGGTATGGCGGCTCGCCGCCATGAACGCCTCGGGATAGAGCATGTCGATAGACGAAATAGCTCAGCAACAATCCACCGAACAGCAGCAGCTCGGTCGCGATGAACACCCACATGCCGAGCTCGGCGGTCTCGTCGCGATGGCGGACCGAGACAAATTGTGGGGCAAACGATCCGCCGTCAGGCATTCTGCGGCTCCGCGGCAAAATCGCTGGAGTATTGATAGGGAGGACGGCGTCACCACCGGCTGGACCGCGAAGTTGAACTCCGGCGGCGGCGACGGCGTCTGCCATTCGAGTCCGGGAGCGTCCCAGGGATTTGCCGGCGCGCGGGCGCCGAAAAACAGCGAATAGCCGAGATAGAACAGCGGCAGCAGGTAGGCCATCGCGAGGATGGTGGCGCCCCCGGACGACAGCACGTTCCAGACCTGAAACTCCGGCGGATAGACGTGATAGCGCCGAGGCATGCCTTCGGCGCCCAGAACGAACTGCGGAAAGAAAGTCAAATTGAATCCGAAAAGATCAGCACGGCGGCGCTGCGCGCCCAGTTTTCCGAATAAAGCCGCCCGGTGATCTTCGGCCACCAGTAGTGCAGCCCGCCGAAGTAGGCGGTCACCATGCCGCCAACCATGATGTAGTGGAAATGCGCCACCACGAAATAGGTGTCGGTGGCATGGACGTCATAGGCGAGGCAGGCGAGGAACAGTCCGGTCAGGCCGCCGATGGTGAACAGTCCGATGAACGCCAGCGCATAGAGCATCGGCGCGTCGAACCTGCATACGATCCCTTGTGCAGGGTCGCGGTCCAGTTGAAGACCTTGATCGCGGACGGCACCGCGACCATGAAACTCATGAAGGAAAAGACCAGGCTGGCCAGCAGCGATTGTCCGGTGACGAACATGTGATGTCCCCACACCAGAAAGCCGAGCGCGGCGATGGCCAGGCTAGCCCAGGCGACGAATTTGTAGCCGAACACTTCCTTGCGCGAGAAACAAGAGATCAGCTCGTTGATGACGCCCATGCCGGGCAGGATCATGATGTAGACTGCGGGATGGGAGTAGAACCAGAACAGGTGCTGGAACAGCAGCGGGTCGCCGCCGATCCTCGGGATCGAAAATGCCGACTCCGAAGCAGGCGTTCGGCCACGAGCAAGATGAGGGTGATCGCCAGCACCGGCGTGGCCAGTACGAGGATGACGGACGTCGCGTAGAGCGACCAGATGAACAACGGCAGCCGGTTCCAGGTAAGTCCGGGCGCGCGCAGCCGGTGGATGGTGACGATGAAGTTCAAGCCGGTGAGAATCGAGGAGAAGCCGGCGATGAACACGCCGGTCACGGCCGCCACGACATAACTGTTGGAATAGAGCGTCGAGAACGGCGTATAGAAGGTCCATCCCGTGTCGACGCCGCCGGCGACGATCGCGAACAGCGTCGTGGCTCCGCCCAGCATGAACAGATACCAGCTCAGTAGATTGAGCCGCGGAAATGCGAGGTCGCGCGCGCCGATCATCAGCGGGACGATGAAGTTGCCGAGCGTGTTGGGAATCGAGGGGATCAGGAAGAACCAGACCATGATGACGCCGTGCATGGTGAACAGGCGGTTGTACATGTCCGAGCTGACCAGATCGGCTTGCGGCGTGGCGAGTTCGATGCGGATCGCGGTGGCGGCGGCACCGCCGATGAAGAAGAAGACGATCAGGCTGGCGAAATAGAGAATGGCGATCCGCTTGTGATCGGTGGTGAAAGAACCAGGACCGTAGCGTATAAGCCGGCAGTCAGGTAGTTCTGCTCGCTCATGGCTGACGTCCGGCTAGCGATTTGATGTAGATGACGAGGCGCAGCAATTGATCTTCGCTGAGCTTGCCCTCGAAGGACGGCATCACCGGTTCATATCCGGCGGCGATCTGGCTGCGCGGCAGCAGGATCGAATCGCGAATGTATTTGTCGTCGGCGACCACCGTTGTTCCGTCGGAAAGCGGCACCGGCTTGCCGTAGAGCCCGTCGAGTTGCGGCGCGTGAACCTTGCTGCCGATGGCGTGGCACCCGCTGCATCCCAACTCCCTGAACAGCGCGCCGCCCTCCTGAGCGAGCGAGCTCGACGGGCCTTGCTGCGGCGAGCCAAGCGGCGAAATCGGCTGCCTCCATCGCGACGACCTCGCCGATCATGCCGGAATGGTCGGTCCCGCAATATTCCGCGCAAAACAGATGGTAGTGCCCGGGCTTGTCGGCCTGGATCTCGAGGTCCTGATAGCGGCCTGGCACCACGTCGTGTTTCAGGCGCAGCGCCGGGATGAAGAAGCTGTGAATGACGTCCTGCGACGCCATCACCAGGCGGATCGGGCGATTGACCGGAATATGCAGCGCGTTGATTTCGGACTGACCGCCGGCGTGCTGGACCTTCCACATCCATTGCTTGGCGACCACGAACACCGACAATTCGTCCGTGCGGCGTCTGGTAGATCTGCAAGAAAGATGACGGCGCCCCATACGAACAGGCCGAGAAAGCACACCAGCGAGGCTGCCGTCCAGCTAACCTCCCAGTGCCAGCTCTTGGTCACGCGATCGCCGCGGTCGACCGTGTTGCCGGCGCGATAGCGAACGCAAAACAGCGCGAGCAGGAAGAACAGCAGTCCGAGCACGAGTGCACTGGCGAAAAGAAGTCCGGCGAACAGCAGGTCCACATCGCCGCCATGGGGCGAAACGCCGGCGTGCCAGAAGGGAATCCAGTCGCGCCACATCAGCCCGTCCGACGGATCCGGTGCTGAAGGCGGCATGCGGTCATGGCGACGGCCATCCGGGAAGTCCTCGTTGCAACAAGATTTCGATCGCGCGGTCGACCGGGATGCGGACCACGTCTTGGCTGCGGTCGGTCCAGCCATAGCTGTCGGCGAATTGCGCGTCTTGGCTCCTCGAGCCGTTGCAGATCGTCTGGACGGCGCGACTTCCAGCGCAGGGGCATCGGCGCTTGCAGCGGCCGGCCGTGCGGCCGGCGTGACGCGTTGCCTGATTGGCGGAAAAGCCAGCGGCATCAGCAGCGGCACGGCAAGCACGAACAGGCCGAGGCCGGCGGCGATCCAGCCGACCAGGCGGGGATCGATGTCGGACCGCTCGTAGTCGGCGCCTGCTTTGTTGATTCATGGCTGGGCCCTGGAGCGCCTACGACAATTCGACCGTGCGGATCGGGGTTCCAAAACAGGAACGAATCCTTGCGTAGGGCGGATTGGATGGCCATGCAGCTTCGATAAGCGCGTCAGCCGGATGGCCCAGATTTTTTCTCCTGCCGCTGACACGTGGCTACGGCTATTTCTGGTCGGAGCTCTGTCGCTGGTGGCCGGCGGCACGGCCGGCATCGTCGGGTTTTGCCCGATCCGGCTACATCACATCGACCGATTTTCGGCCCTCGCAACCGGTGCCGTTCAGTCATCGGCATCATGCCGGCGAGCTCGGCATCGACTGCCGCTACTGCCACAGCGGCGTGGAGACCAGCCCGCAGGCCGGCCTGCCGCCGACGGCGACCTGCATGACCTGCCATTCCCAGATCTGGACCAATGCCGCCGATGCTGGAGCCGGTCAGGCAAAGTCTTGCCGAAGACAAGCCGATCACGTGGACGCGCGTCGCGAAGCTGCCGGACTATGTCTACTTCCGGCACGATATTCACATCGCCAAGGGCGTCGGCTGCGAAACCTGCCACGGCCGCATCGACCAGATGGCGCTGACCTATCGCGCCAAGGCTTTCACCATGGGGTTCTGCCTCGATTGCCACCGCGATCCCGCGCCGAAGCTGCGGCCCTCCGACCAGCATCACGAACATGACCTGGAAGCCGCCTGATGCGCGTGGCCGAAGGCAAGGTGATTGCGGCGCACGAGGGCATTCGCCAGTCGGCGAACTCACCCATTGCTATGTGTGCCACCGATGAAACGCCGACTCGTCACATTCAAGCGATCTACCGCAAGCCGGCGGGCCCACGCTTCTGGTCCGGCATCGAAGAACTCGCGGATGATCCCGCATTTCAGGCATGGGTCGATGTCGAATATCCGACCGCCGCCGCATTCGCGCCAACCGCGCGGCGCGAATTCCTCAAATTGATGGGGGCTTCCTTTGCGCTGGCCGGTCTTACCGGCTGCGAGAAGAGCCCGTTCGTTGCGGCGCTTCCTTATGTCGATCAGCCCGAGAACCGAGACGCCCGGCGTGCCGCGCTATTACGCGAGCGCCGTGACATTCGATGGTTACGCGCAGCCGGTCATCGCGACGACTTATTCCGGTCGTCCGACCAAGCTTGACGGCAATCCGGACCACCCGGCCACCAAGGGCCGCAGCGACATCTTCATGCAGGCGGCCGTGCTCGGGCTCTATGATCCGGATCGCGCCCAGGGGCCGACGCGTCATGGCGAACCGGTAGGCTGGAACGAGGTCGCGTCGGCGCTGCTCGAACTTCGCGAGGGCTGGAGGTCGCGCCAGGGCGAAGGGCTGCGCCTGCTGATCGGTCCAACAACGTCACCGACCTTGCTACGGCAACTCGACGCTCTGCTGCAGGCAATTCCCCAAGGCGCGTGCTTCATGCCCACGAGGCCGTGGGCAGCGCCGCGCGCAGAAGTATGGCGGCCGCTGCCTACGGTCAGGCCCTCGACATTCACTATCTGCCGGAGCAATGCGACGTCGTCGTCAGCTTCGACGATGATTTGCTCGGGCCAGGTCCGGACCAGGTTCGCAATGCACGAGGCATGGTCGGCGTCGCGGCGACGGTTCACCGACCGGCCGGGCATCCAGTTGCACGTGGCCGAAAGCATCCCGTCGCCGACCGGCGCGCTGGCAACCTCAAGGCTGGTCGCTGATGCGTCCCGCATGCCGCTTCTGGCGCAGGCGCTGGCCGGCACCCTCGGCGTTGCCGGCGCCGCGCCGCCCGATCTGCTCGCCTGCGGAGCGCGACTGGATTGCCGCGGTGGCCGCCGCATGCCGCAAGTCCAACGGCCGAACCCTGGTCACGTCCGGTCCGTTCGGAATTGCGGCCACGGCGCTGTGGGCGGCGCGGATCAACGACGTGGTGAAGAGCCGCCGCGCTGCACTTCACGGCGCCAATCGCCCAGCTAAATAATGCCGGCACGCTGGCGGACCTCGTTGCGGATATGCGCGCCGGGCAGCGTCGAATCGCTGATCATCATCGATGCCAATCCGGCCTACACCGCGCCAGGTTCGCTTGGCTTCGGCCACGCGCTGCAAAAGGTCCGCGTCTCCCTGCATCTCGGCCTGCAACGCGACGAGACCGGCAATCTCTGCGAATGGCAGCTCCCGCTTACCCATGCGCTCGAAAGCTGGAGCGACGCGCGGGCCGTTGACGGCACAGCGACAATCATCCAGCCCGTGATCACGCCGTTCTACGACGTCCGGAGCGTTCATCAGATCATGGCCATGCTGCTCGGCGAGATCAGCCCGGCCGCGGACCGGCCGGTTCGCGAGACCTGGCAGGCGACCTTTGGCGATGATTTCGATGCGCGCTGGCGGCAGGCGTTGCATGATGGTTTCGTACCGGATAGCGCCGCTACAGCGCAGCAAGCGCAGCCTGGCACGCAGCGATGTTCCAGCGGACAGCGCCGGTGGTGGTCTGGATATCGTATTCCGGCCCGATCCGAGCATCTGGGACGGCCAGTTTGCCAATGTCGGTTGGCTGCAAGAGCTTCCGAAGCCGCTGACGACGCTGACCTGGGGCAACATCGTCTCGATCAGCCCGGCACTGGCGAGACGCATGGGCGTCGCAAACGGCGACCATGTCGAGGTGACGATCCTGGATCGCAGCGTTACCGGGCCGGCCTGGATCATGCCCGGACAGGCCGACAACACCGTCGCGCTCTATCTCGGCTACGGCCGAAAACGGGCAGGGCGGGTCGGCAATGGACTCGGCTATGATGCCTACGATGTCAGGCCGGTCGATCAGCCATGGCTGACAAAGGGCGGCGTGCGTCGGGACCGGTGGCGCCGAGGCGCTGGCGGTGACGCAGCTTCATCATCGCATGGACGGCTTCGACTTCGTCCGCGAAGTGACGCCTGAAAATCCCAGCCTGCCGAAACCAGAACCGCAGCCAAGCCTCTATCCCGAGACGACGCCCGGCAAGGTCGCGTGGGGCATGGTGATCGATCTCGATTCCTGCATCGGATGCAACGCCTGCGTCATGGCGTGCACCGCCGAGAACAACGTGCCGGTGGTGGGCAAGGCGCAGGTCGAAATGGGCAGGGAAATGCACTGGCTGCGGATCGCACGCTATTACACCGGCGAGGTCGAGGCGCCGCGCAGCTATTTCCAGCCGGTGCCCTGCATGCATTGCGAGGATGCGCCGTGCGAGATGGGATGCCCGGTTCACGCCACCACGCACAGCCCCGAGGGCGTCAACCAGATGGTCTACAACCGCTGCATCGGTACCCGTACCTGCTCCAGCTATTGTCCCTACAAGGTGCGGCGGTTCAATTTCCTCGACTATCGCAACCCGCCGGAATCTCCCGAACAGGCCGTGCACAATCCGGAGGTCACGCTGCGCTCCCGCGGCGTGATGGAGAAATGCACCTATTGTACCCAGCGCATCGAGGCAGCCCATGTCGCTGCCGACAAGGAAGATCGGCCGCTTCGCGACGGCGACGTCGTGACGGCCTGCCAGAGCGCCTGTCCAACCAAGGCGATCACCTTCGGCAACATCAGCGATCCCGGACTCGGAAGTCGCGCGGTTGCGACGCGACGGCCGGCACTACGCGCTGCTGGAGGAGCTGGGGACGCGTCCCCGTACCACCTATCTGGCCCGCTGGAACGAGTGCGCCGAAGGATCATCAGGGATGACCGACCGGTCCGCCGACATCCTGCCGCCCGACCAGAGCATTGGTGCCGTCGCCGATCAGCTCACCGATATTCCCCTGCATTTTCCGGTCGAGCGGCGCTGGCTGATCGCGATGATCTTCGCATCGGCGCTTGCTGCTGTTGTTGATGGTCTCGGTGGTGGAACTGTTCACCCGCGGCGTCGGCATCTGGGGAATCAATATCCCCGTCAATTGGGCGTTTGCGATCCACAATTATGTCTGGTGGCTCGGCATCGGCCATGCCGGGACGCTGATCTCGGCGATGCTGCTGCTGACCGGAAGCCAGTGGCGCAATTCACTCAACCGTTTTGCCGAGACCATGACCCTGTTCGCGGTGGTCTGCGCCGGCATCTATCCGGTACTGCATCTCGGGCGGCCCTGGTATCTCTACTGGATGTTTCCCGTATCCGGCGACCATGCAGGTGTGGCCGCAGTTTCGCAGTCCGCTCGAATGGGACATCTGGGCGGTTCTGACCTATCTCACGGTGTCGCTCGCCTTCTGGTACACCGGGCTTATTCCCGATCTCGCCGCAGCGCGCGACCGCGCGACCGAGCGTGGCTGGCAGATCTTCTTCGGCATCACCTCGCTCGGCTGGCGCGGCTCCGCGGTCCACTGGCTGCGCTGGTCGCAGACCTACCGGCTGATGGCGGCGCTTGCGGTGCCGCTGGTGGTGTCGGTGCACAGCGAGGTCTCGCTGCTGTTCGCGGCCGGGCAAATCCCCGGCTGGCACTCGACGATATTTCCACCTTACTTCGTGCTCGGCGCGGCGTTCTCCGGTTTCGCCGTGGTGTCGATCATCGCGATCGCGTTACGCTCCTGGTTCGGCCTCGAAAATCTCGTCACCGACGAGCATCTCGATCTGCTCGGCAAGGTCTTGCTCGCGACCGGGCTGATGACCGGCTTACGGCTACGTGTTCGAAGTGTTCGACGCCTTTTATTCCGGCAACGCGCATGAAATGCAGACGCTGATCGATCGCACTGCCGGGGCCTATGCATGGACCTATTGGGGCGCGATCGTTTTCAATTTCATTCCGCTGCAGGCGCTGTGGTGGCGCAGCGTGCACGTCGAACCGGCTGGTCGCTGCTGCTGATCTCGATCTCGGTCGTGATCGGGATGTGGCTGGAGCGCTACATGATCCTGGTCACCAGCCTCTATCGCGATTTTCTGGTGTCGTCGTGGGGCACGTTCACGCCGACTCGTTCTGGGACTGGTCGACCTATCTCGGCACCATCGGGCTGTTCCTGGTGCCGTTCCTGCTCGCCATCCGCTTCATTCCGATGATCTCGATCTTCGAGACCAAGGAACTCCTGCACGAGGAACAGGAGGAGAAGCCATGGCTGACCGGCCTACGGATTGCTGGCCGAGTTCGAAAGCCCGGAGACGCTGCTGCGGCGGCGCGCCGCGCGCGCGATGCGGGCTATCGTCGGCTCGATGCCTTCACGCCGTTTCCGGTCGAGGGGCTTGCCGGAATAATGCGAAATTCCGCAGCCGCGGATTTCGCTGGTCGGACTGGTCGGCGGGCTTCGCCGGCGGCAGCATCGCGCTGCTCATGCAGTGCTTCACCAACTACGATTATCCGCTCGACGTCGGCGGTCGGCCGCTCTATGCGCTCTCCGCCTTTGCGGTGGTGATGTTCGAACTGACTGTGCTGTTTTCGGCGCTGTCGATGATGCTCGGCGATGCTGTGGCAGAACGGATTGCCGCGGCTGAACTATCCCGTGTTCGGTGCCAGGCGCTTTCATCGTGCCAGCAAGGATCGCTTCTTTCTCTGCATCAGTGGCGAGGATGCCCGGATTCGACCCGCAAGCGACCTCGGCGTTCCTGAAGCAGACGGGGGCCCTCTCGGTGGAACTGGTGCCGCCATGAGAGAGATCGCGATGTTGATCGCGGCGGCGATCTCTGCTGTCGGGCTGCGGCCAGAACATGGAGGATCCAGCCGAAATACAGCGAGTACGGGAAAGCGCCGCTGTTTCGCGGCGGCGTCCTGCGCGAACCGCCGGCCGGCAGCGTCGCTCGCGACGACCTGGCGCGCGACGCCGAACGACGAAACAAGCCGCCGCTTGACGGCCGAATTGATGGCGCGCGGCCATCAACGGTTCGACATCTTCTGTTCGCCCTGCCATGGCCGTGCCGGCGACGGCAACGGCATCATCGTGGAGCGCGGCATGCCGCGGCCGACCAGTTATCACGACGACCGCCTGCGGGCCGCCGACGACCAGCATTTCTTCGATGTCATGACCCAAGGCTATGGCGCGATGTATTCCTACGCCTCCCGCGTGCCGCCGCGCGACCGCTGGGCGATCGTGGCCTATATCAGGGCGCTGCAATTGGCCCGTCATGCCTCGATCGACGACGTGCCGGCAGATCGGCGCGCCAGGCTGATGGCCGTACCATGAAGATCTCCGATCCCAGGGCGGCCGTTTTCGTCGTTTCCGCTGCCGCTCTCGCCGCCGGACTGGCTATCGATCGCGACGCCACGCTTGCCGCCTATCTGGTGGCATGGATCGGGCTTGGCTCGATTCCGATCGGAGCGCTGGGGATCCTGATGCTGTCCTATCTGGTGCGCTGGAACTGGACCCTGGCGTTGCGACCGGTCTTGATCCCGGCGCTGGCGGCGCTGCCGGTGGTCGCGCTGCTGATTCTGCCGATCCTGATCTGGATGGCGTCACTCTATCCGGCTGCGGCCGATCCGGCCTCGCTGCCGCCATTCAAGGCCCTCTATCTGGCGCCCTGGTTTTTCTCGCTCCGCGCCATCGCCTATTTCGTGATCTGGTCGTTGTTGGCGCTCTGGCTGCGCAATGCAGGTCGCGATTCTGATCGGATGGCGCGGGCGGCCTCCGCCGGAATTCATCATCTACGCGTTGTCGCTGTCGCTGGCCGGAGTGGACTGGCTGGAATCGCTGGAACCGGATTTTCATTCCTCGATCTACGGTCTGTTGTTCGTCAGTTTTGCGATGCTGAAGCGGGCTCGCCTTCGCGATCGCCGCGGGGCTGCGGCTGCGCCGTCATATCGGTTCGCTCAAGGGCTACAGCGCCATGTTGCTGTCGGCCGTTCTGATATGGGCCTATCTGCATGCAATGCAGTACATCGTGATCTGGTCGGGCAATATCCCCGACGAGGTGACCTGGTATCTCAAGCGCTCGACCGATGGCTGGCAGTTTTTCCTGGCCGCGCTCGCGTTCGGCCAATTCGTGCTGCCGTTCTTCGCGCTCTTGAGCGAAGCAATCCGCGGGCGATAGGCGGTGGTTACTTGGCCTGTGCGGGCTGACGCTGGTGATGCGCGTGGGCGAGGCGGCGATACTGATCCTGCCGGCGGTGCCGCATGCGAACCCGCTGGCGACGTTGGTCATGGCGTTGGCAGCGCTGGGCTTTGTCGGCGCTGTCCTTTGGTGGGTCTTCGAGGCGGCGCTGGACAGCGAACTTCGCGCCATCACTCCTTTTGCACGGCGGCTTCGCGCCGAAACAGCGCCAGAATGAGCAGGGCCATCGCCATGATCGTGATGGCGCCTGCGGCGGCGAGCAGCCGCCCGACTGCCGCGGTGTAGATGCCGCTGGCGGGATCGAAGCCGTAACACATCAACCGGACATGATCGATCCAGGAGCCGACGCGGCCCTGGCCTGCATCGACCAGAGCCAGGCGCAGATCGGCAGGATCGATCGCGAGGCCCGGCAGGACGCGGGCGATATGGCCGGTCCGCGGTGACGACAAACGCCGCAGCGGGATGGGCGAACTGGTCATGCTCGCGGTCGTAGACCGACCGAAATCCCAGCGCGCGGGTAAGTTCGGCAACACCGTCCGGGGTAGCGCGCAGGAAGTATGTCTGCTTGGCCAGGTCGCCGTCGGTTCCGACCTGCGCAGCCTTCATTGCCATGGCGTCCGCAGCGCTATCCTTCGGATCAAGTCCGACCACGATCAGCCGGAAATCGGTCCCCGGTCGCAATCCGGTACGCGTGCAGGGCGGCCGAGGCAAGGCCGATGATCGGTCCGCAAAGTGTTTTGCAGGTGAAATCAGCAAGAATCCAGACGCTGGGTGCCGTCCCCAGCCATTGCTGCAGGGGCCTGGCTTGGCCGCGCTCGTCTTGCAGAGATAGTCGCGGCGGCAGCACCGCGCTGGAGCGCGGCGTCGCCTCGATGCCCGCCAGGTCGGATTTGGATAGCGCCGCCAGCGGCGGGACCGTTCGCGCCGGCCAGCAGAGCAACGATCATGACCACGACAAAGCGCATCACCGCCGGTTCTCCGCATGCCTGCCGATAGGCGAGGTTCCGATCACATCTTGTCGGGCAGGATGGTCTCGAGCACCTGCCGCGCAGCCCCCCGGATCATGCCAACCTCGTCGGGGTCGCCCTTGGCGAGCGCCAGCGAGAAATTCTTGGCCTGCTGCAGCGTGATATGCGGAGGCAGCGGTGGCACCTCAGGGTCGGTCTTGACCTCCAGCACCACCGGCCTGTCACTCGCCAATGCCTGGTCCCACGCCGCACCCAACTGGCCGGGATCATCGACATAGATGCCGCACAAGCCGATCATCTCGGCAAAACGATGATAGGCGACGTTGGGGATGCGCTGCGATGCCTCGAACTTCGGATCGCCGTTGATGATCCGCTGCTCCCATGTGACCTGGTTGAGATCCTCATTGTTAAATACGCAGACGATCCAGCGATGATCCCGCCATTGCCGCCAGTATTTCGCCACCGTAATCAGTTCGGCCATGTTGTTCATCTGCATGGCGCCGTCTCCGACCAGCGCAACCACCGGGCGATCCGGCTCGGCGTATTTGGCGGCGATGGCGTAGGGCACCGCCGCCCCCATCGATGCCAGGCCGCCGGACAATGATGCCTTCATTCCCCGACGGATTCGGAGGTCGCGCGCATACCAGTTGGCGCAAGAGCCGGAGTCGCTGGTGATGATCGCCCGTTCCGGCAACCGTGGTGACAGCTCCCAGGCCACGCGCTGGGGATTGACGGGTCTGGCTGGCTGCCGCGCGCGCTCCTCGAGCGTCTTCCACCAGTCGCGAATGCCGCTCTCGATCGATTCTCGCCAGCTTCCGGCCGGTTTCTGCTGCAATCTCGGCAACAGCGCGCGTAGCGTCTCCGCGGCGTCGCCGACCAGGCCGATTTCCATCGGATAGCGTATCGACAGCATGCCGGCATCGAGATCGATCTGAACGCCGCGGGCAGCTGCTTCCTTTGGCAGGAATTCCGAATAGGGGAAGGCCGAGCCGACCATCAGCAACGTGTCGCATTCCATCATCAGCTTGTAGCTGGGCTCGGATCCGAGCAGCCCGATCGATCCTGTAACCCATGGCAGGTCATCGGGCAGGGCGGCCTTGCCGAGCAGCGCTTTGGCGCAGCCGGCCGAGAGCCGGTCGGCAACGGCGATCACCTCGTCGGTCGCGCCGAGCGCGCCGGCGCCGACCAGCATCGCGACCTTGCTGCCGGAGTTGAGGATCGCCGCGGCGCGGTCGAGATCGCGGTCATGCGGCACTATTTTCGGAGCGGCGAAACCTACGCCGGAACGCAGCGTGCCGTGGGCCCGTGGCGGATCGACATAAGGCTCGTCCTGAAGGTCGTTTGGCAGGATGATCGCCGTCACGGTCCGCCTCGCGAGCGCGATGCGCGCGGCGCGGTCGATCAGATGTCGTACCTGCGCCGGCGTGGAGGCCTGCTGAACATAGGCGCCGGCCACGTCCTTGAACATCGACACCAGGTCGAGCTCCTGCTGGTATTGTCCGCCCAGGGCATTGCGAGCCTGCTGCCCGACGATGGCGAGCACCGGCTGGTGATCCAGCAGTGCATCATAGAGGCCGGTGATCAGATGCGATGCGCCGGGTCCGGACGTCGCAATGCACACACCGAGACGGCCGGAGAATTTGGCATAGGCGGACGCCATGAACGCCGCCATCTCCTCATGCCGCGCCTGCACGAATTCGATTTTTCCATTGGCGCGATTCAGCGCGCCAAACACGCCATTGATGCCATCTCCCGGGTAGCCGAAGATGTGCCGGACACCCCATCGATGCAGGCGTTGAACGAGGAAATCGCCCACAGTATCGGACATCGGTCTACTCATTTCCGAAAGTGACTGATTTCAAGAACCTTCGGTCGGTCGGCCGGTTCCAAACGCACTACCCGCTATGATTCCCGTCCCCATATTGGGGTCACCCCGAAAAGCCTGGAATGCCACGCCCGGCGTCACTGCGCCCCGAGCATACGACCAACTAACTAGGAACCTCGTCATCGCTGCCGCGTTCACACGCAAGTACGAGATGGCGTCATGATCAATCGCCGCACTTTCCTCCAATCGGCCGCTGTTTGGTTCGCTGGAACGACGTCACTGACGCGAGCGACGACCCTTCACGGTCAGCCACCATGGTCACCTTTGCCGTTCTCGGCGCCCGATTTCGAACGGCCCGGTCCCTGGCAGTTCTTCACGGCTGACGAGGCACGCGCCATTGAGGCCATCGTCGATCGCATCATTCCGCCGGATGCCGAAACGCCGGGGGGCAAGGACGCTGGCTGTGCGGTGTTCATCGATCGTCAGCTCAAGGGCCCGTATGGGTCGGGCGCCGGACTCTACAAACTCGGGCCCTACCACAAGGGCACCAAGGAGCAGGGGCCGCAATCGCCGCTTGGGCCGGCAGAGCTCTATCGGCGGGGACTCGCCGCCCTCGACCGCCATTGCAAGGCAAATCATGGCGGAAAGACATTCGACCAGCTTCCGGTCGAGCTACAGGATGAGACGCTGAAGCGGATTGAATCCGGTGAAATCAAGCTCGACGGTGTCGATGCGCAAGGCTTCTTCAGCGCGCTCTTGAAGGACGCGCCCGAAGGATTCTTCTGCGATCCCATCCATGGCGGAAACCGCGACATGGTCGGCTGGAAGATGATCGGGTTTCCCGGCATCCGCTATGACTATCGCGACTGGATCGGCCGCCACAACGAACGCTATCCATATCCCCCAGTCAGCATCGCGGGGCGCGCCGACTGGACCCCTCACAGATCCTGAGCGCGCTCATATGTCTCGTAAGCTGCCGGCAAAGGATGTCGTGATCATCGGCCTCGGTTGGACCGGGTCGATCATGGCCTATGAACTCGCGGACGCGGGCCTGGACGTCATCGCGATCGAGCGCGGACCGTGGCGCAACTCGGCGACGGATTTTCCACCCGGCTATGCTGCCGACGAGCTGCGATACCGGATCCGCCACGAGCTGTTCCTGCGGCCCGAGCAGACGACCTTCACCTTCCGCAATAAGATGAACCAGGCCGCGCTGCCGATTAGGTCGTGGGGCGCCTTCATGCCACCGAATGGTGTCGGCGGCGGTGGCGTGCACTGGAATGCCGAGACATGGCGCTTTCTTCCTTCCGATTTCGTGGTGCGCACCCATCTGACTGAACGCTATGGCGCCGCCTTCCTTCCCGAAGACATGACGATCCAGGATTGGGGCATCACCTATGATGAGCTCGAGCCTCACTATGATCGTTTCGAATATCTTTGCGGCACGTCGGGACAAGCGGGCAATGTCATGGGCGAGATCATCAAGGATGGCAATCCCTTCGAGGGGCCACGCTCGCGCCACTATCCCAATCCGGCGCAGCAGCAGCCGTTCGGGGCAACGTTGTTCGCAAAGGCGGCGCGCGAGCTGGGATACAAGCCGTTTCCGCAGCCGTCCGGGAATATGTCGCGCCCCTATCAGAACCCGCTGGGAGTGCGCCTCGGACCGTGCACCTATTGCGGTTTCTGTGAGTGGTTCGGCTGCGGCAACTACTCCAAGGCGTCGCCGCAGACGACCATCCTTCCGGCACTGTTGCGCAAGCCGAACTTCTCCGCCCGCGACAACAGCGAAGTCACCCGGATCAATCTGGACGCGTCCAGCAAACGTGCCGTCGGCGTCACCTTTGTCGATACCGATGGCCGTGAATGGGAGCAGCCCGCCGATCTGGTGATCCTGTCGGCCTATACGATCTTCAATGTCCAGCTGCTGCTGCTTTCCAATATTGGGAAGCCCTATGATCCGGGCTCCAATTCCGGCGTCGTCGGCCGCAATTTCACCCACCAGACGATCTCCGACGTCGTCAGCTTCTTCGACCCCACCAAGTTCGTCTTCAATCCGTTTATCGCTTCCGGCGCGATCGGGACCTGCATCGACGAGTTCAACGGCGACAATTTCGATCACGGTCCTCATGGCTTCGTGGGGGGCGGCTATATGGGGCAGGTGCAGACCAACGGCCGCCCGATCGAGACCACACCGGTGCCGCCCGGCACCCCCCTCTGGGGCGCGCAGTGGAAGAAGGCGGTCAAGGAAAATTATCAAAGTGCGCTGAAGCCCGGCACGGGCGTCCATGGTAGCATGTATAGCTACCGCGACGTCTATGTCGATCTCGATCCCACCTACAAGGATCGCTTTGGCCGCCCACTGGCGCGCATCACGATGGATTTCCATGACAACGAGATCAAGCAGAACAAATTTCTGACCGACAGGTTCGCCGAGATCTACCAGGCGATGGGCGCGAAGCAGATCGTGAAGGAATACCGCAAGGCCCCTTACGACATCACCAAGTATCAGACTACACATCTATGCGGCGGCGCCGTCATGGGTACCGACCCTGCAACCAGCGCGTTGAACCGCTATCTGCAGAGCTGGGATGTGCCAAACCTTTTCGTGATGGGCGCGAGCGCTTTCCCACAGAATGCCGGCTATAACCCAACCGGGACGGTTGCCGCGCTGGCGTACTGGTCCGCGGACGCTATACGGAGCAAATATCTCAAGAACCCGGGGCAGCTTATCAATGCGTAGCGCCCTTAGCATCGTTGCGGTCATCGTCGCACTCGGTGCCAGTGTCGGAACGTGCCTGGGCGGAAACCAGCAGGATTTTGCCGCAGTGGAACGCGGCCGCTATCTGGCGACAGTCGCCGATTGCGGAAGCTGCCACACCGTGCAGGGCAGCCATCACCCGTTCGCCGGTGGACGAGCTATCGAAACGCCGTTCGGGGTTCTTGCGGCGCCCAACATCACGCCGGATGCCGAAACGGGAATTGGTGCCTGGAGCGACGACGAGTTCGATGCCGCCGTGCGGCGCGGTCGCAGCCGCAACGGCGCGCGTCTCTATCCGGCGATGCCCTTTCCCTATTTCAGTCGGATGTCGCGCCAGGACGTAAAGGACATCAGGGCCTATCTCGACACCATCGAGCCAGCCCGCAATGCCGTCACAGTGAACCGCCTGCCGTTCCCTTTGAATTGGCGCTCATCCATGATTGTCTGGGACGCTCTCTATTTCACCCCCGGTGAATTCCATCCCGACGTGTCGAAATCGGAGGAATGGAATCGGGGCGCCTACCTAGTGCAGGGCCCGACGCATTGCGGCGCGTGTCACACCCCGAAGTCGGTGTTGGGAGGAGACAAGTCGTCGGAAACGCTGCAGGGCTACACCCTCCAAGGCTGGACCGCGCCGGCTATCAACGGCCGGCAGGCCCTGCACAATTGGACGGTCGAGGACATCGCCACCTATCTCAAGACCGGCCATAACAAGAGCGCCGCGGCGGCCGGATTGATGGGCGAAGTCGTCGCCCTTTCGACCTCCCGGATGCGGGACGATGACCTCCGTGCCATCGCCGTCTATTTGAAGGACATCTCGGGCCCAGCCCAGCAGACGTCCCCGCCTCCCGACAAGGAAGTGATGGCGGCGGGAGGCGCCATCTATCAGGATCTCTGCGCGACGTGCCACCGGCAGGACGGCAAGGGGATTCCGAATCTGTTCCCGAATCTTGCAGATGCCGCGACCGTCAAGGCGAAGGACCCGACGACCGTGCTCCGCGTGCTCCTGCAAGGTGCGCAAACGGTCGCGACGGACGCCGAACCGACGGGACCTGCGATGCCGGCTTTCGGCTGGCAGCTCGACGACGCCCAGACCGCGGCGGTCGCGACCTACGTCCGCGATCATTTTGGCAACGCCCAGGCTGTCAGCGAAAGCGAGGTGCTCAACGCGCGCACCGCCGAGGCGGCACGGACCCATTGAACGCCGGCTCGCGCGATGGTACCTGCCGTAGCACAAGATCGTCTCACGCACGCCGCTGCCTATTCGCGAAGGGGACGAACCCACCTGTAGCCGCCCTGCGGTTCCAGGAGCCATGCTGGCCGAACGCCCGCGGCCTGTTTCGTCGCTAGGGATCATGAACATCGAGCGAAACAATTCTATGACGCGTTAGCGTTTGATCTCGGAGTCCGCGTCCGCCAAGCGATCACCCGAACACCCATTTGTCAAATAGGACCACTTTGGCATGGCGGCGTCCCAGCCGCTTACCCATTGTAGGATCAAATGTGCCCTCGCAGACCTGCCAAGTTCTCTACTCCGCAATCCCGCCAGTGAAATGCATGCCGGCAAGGATCTTTCTTTGCAGAAGTCGAAAATCCGAAGGAACATTTTCCGACTGTGGCGAGACCGTAAATGCGTCACGAACCTGTCTCGTTGGGTTGACCGATGGACAGGCACTCGTCGCGATCTGGGCTTTTCTTGTGGGTTTCGGCAACTGGATGTTTATTGCTGGCCTGGAGTTCCTGTGCAAGTGACGAGATGCGCTCCCTTCCGCTATCGACGCGTAAGACGAACCTCGTCCGGCTGCTCGCACGTCGAACCGACGGAATCTTCATCGCCCCATTCGAGCAAGGTGAAATCGGGCCTGATCTGTTTCGGGCGGCATGCTACTTGGGACTTAAGGGCTCGGTTTCAAAGCGACCGGCCCTCTCGCGTGGCTCGGTCGCTCCATTGGATCAAGGTGAGGAACCCTAACAGTCCTGCCATGACGCGCGTGAAGGAAGTCGAATGGTCGGCCACGGAGGAAAGATCACGCTAGGCGAGATGCGGTCGGCAGGCGTTCGCGGGTTACTGATTGACTGCTCCAAATGCTAGCATTGAGAGTGGCTCCGCGGGGGATGGTGCCCGGTGGCGGAATAGTATCAGCAAACTGAGAGCCGCTGGGATGCAGATCACCGAGCCTGTGCCCATGACATATGCGCCGCTAGCAAGCCGGGAGGATGGAGTCGTCGGGGAACGAGCAAATCGCCATTTGTTGAAATCTGGCGGCGCCAGCGCCGGGAACGAACCGCTTTGCGGCCGCTTGTTGCTGCACGGGGCCAACTGAGAAGGAGAGCGGAATGAGGCCCACAACGCAGAAGGCGATCGCCTTGGCGGCGACGCTGCTCGCTTTGGCGGTTTTCATGACCACGGCTACGGCCGCCAACGCAGCCAGCTACTGCATCAAGGACGGCGCTCAGGCAGCGCATGGATGCGGATATCCGAACCTGGAGCGGTGCAAAGCCGCCTCATCTGGCATCGGCGGCATCTGTTCGCGGGCTCCTGCCGACCAATCTTCCGATAGCGCCCTGTCTCATCAGGCACGGCAGCAGCTGTCGCGAAGTTCGTAGCGTTCGTCGCGGGCCTTGTCCGCCGGAGCGAGCCGGACAAGAACAAACAGTTTTGGTCCAGAAAACCAGCAAGAGGGTGAACCCCCCAGAACTTCCAGGTGGCGATCCAAAGCGACCGTAAAGGGTTCTCACATCGGACAAACAACGGCATCCGGGTTTGAGACGAGACGAAACATTTAGAACGCGCCTGCCAGGCTGCCGGAGTGCGTAAGTTACACAGCGAAAAGCGGCCGCTGGACTTGTGGAGCGACGGCTCTCCAGCTCAAAACACTTCCGCGCGGATGGAAGTGAGCGATTGTGATCTGTGCTAGTGGCAGTACCTCCTTAGACTATCTGCCTTTGTTAGGATCTGTGATGTCCGGCTTTTAGGGGCTTGGTTTTACGTTCTTGTTGCTCTCGGGCATCTCGTCCCCGCCTCGTTTCCGTTCGCATCCTTGCCGCCGGAGGTGGATGTGGCGCTTCCGCTTGCGCGGTGTCCCTTCCCGGAGCCGTCATAGCTCGGGGCGTCGTATCGCGTGGTTGTGGAGGGGCTACTGGGTGGGTCTGAGCGTAAGCGTTGGAACCGGACAGAGCGAAAGCTTCTCTTTGCTAGCGTTACGGTAGGCGAATTGAACGAGGTCGTCGCAACCATCGGCGTGCTTTGCGGCGGGTTCATCGAGAGCGCGGTACGCAAAGCCGTTCGTCGAGATATATCCGGGACCGGTCACGCGGTTTGGTGGGTTCGACAAGTCCATGCTGGGGAGGTGGTGGCTCAGCGTTCTGCGCTCGACCTTCTAAGCAAAACCGTAGTATGTTAGCGCGTGAGGCGAGTTCGGTTGGGCAGTTACCAAATGTCGTTGGATGACAGCGGGGTAAATCGGCCACCAAGTACGTTTTCCGCTAAAAATGAAATGGCTGGCCTGATCGCGAGCAAGGACTGGTCGACGACGGCGTTAGGCGCCGAAAACGATTGGTCTCCAAGCCTCAAGCTGATTGTCGGAATCATGACAGCTTCCGGCTTTCCGATGGCGGTGCGTTGGGGACCCGAATTCATCCTGGTCTATAACGATGGATACCGCGCCATTCTGGCAGACAAGCACCCATGGGCACTTGGGCTTCCATTTCGCATTGTATGGCCGGAGGTCGTTTCAGAATTGATTCCGCTACAGGAAGCAATTCTCGCTGGTGAAAGTTCTGGTGTCTATTCCGAAGACCGGCCTCTGAGAATTCGCCGTCACGGCATGAATTGGGAGACGGCGCATTTTACAGTTAGTTACAGCCCAGTGCCCGATCCTGCATCGCCGAGCGGGATAGGCGGCGTTCTCGTCACGGCTGTGGAGACAAGTGAGCGCTTGAAAGTCGAACAAGCACTGGAATTCAAAACCAAAGAGTTGTCCGAAGCCAATCGGCAGTTACACGATAGCCAAACCCTCTACCGATCGGCTCTCGCGGCTGGCCGATTGGGTACTTGGGAGACCGATCTGGTCGCCAAGACCAGAATCTGGACGCCGGAAGGCATGGTTCTGTTCGGGATCAACCTTCCCGGTGGTCGCGGGCAGGTCGGAGGCGATCAAGACGAGTATTGGTCGGCACTACATCCTGACGACCGCCATTTGATGCAGAAATTCCACGACCTCGCAAACAAACTGGACTCATTTACGTCTGAATACCGGGTGGTGTGGCCCGACGGCACAACTCTCTGGCTGAGGGGCCACGGCCGAGTCGTCGCTCGCACGCCGGACGGGAAGGCTCACCGCCTTGTCAGCATTGTGGCCGACGTCACAGAGCGGAAAGCGGCAGAAGACCATGCCCAATTCCTAATGCATGAGCTATCGCACCGTTCAAAGAATTTGCTTGCCGTGATCCAGTCGATTTCTCGTCGAACCGTACGCACGGCCCCCACGATGCAGGAGTTCGAAGGCCGTTTTGGACGACGTCTGCAGGGGCTAGCCGCATCGCACGACGTCTTAGTTCGCAATAGCTGGCAAGGTGCACCCCTTGCGGCACTGGTGCGACAGCAACTCGTGCCGTTCGAAGACATTCAAAGCTCGCGCGTCCACGTTATGGGACCCGAAATTATCGTTACAGCAGAAGCGGCCCAAGCGATAGGACTTGCGATCCACGAACTCGCGACAAATGCAATCAAGTATGGGGCGCTTTCGGTCCCTGAAGGCAAGGTAAAAATATCTTGGGCGTTCGATTGCGAAGTGTCATCCTGCCAATTGCTACTGAAATGGGTCGAGCAAGGGGGGCCACCCGTAGTCCCGCCGTCCCACTATGGATTTGGCCATCAAGTTATTGAGGGGATGATCGAACGCTCTCTGAATGCGAAGGTCAACCTTGAATTTGCTCCGGACGGCCTGAAGTGGAACCTATACATGCCAGCAACTAATCTTGTGACTGAGACCCAGGCTGGCAGTTGAACATTGAATCGGCTGTTCTTTGCAGGGATGTCCAGAGCAGGATGGCTACGCCGTATTGATGCTCTCGCTTGAGGTCGAACAAGTTGAAGAAGAGGAAGACAAGAGGGTCTCAATAGGCAAACGAAGTTTCGGTTAGGATGGTCGGTGTCGCGCTGATTGAAAAATTCAATTGCGATTTGGCTCTTCCACCTTGACTCTTCATCGACGCCTATAGCTAAGAGAAATTGATCCCCGGGCATAGTTCAGCTCGGTCTGCCGAAACAACAGGCTCGCGAGGTCATCTTCGGATGATTTCCGCGTCGTCAAGGCGCCATCCGGCGAGGGCCAAAGGTTCCTCTGTTCCCGCATGCCGCTCATGTAATGAAGCAACCGGCGGATCGCGATCACTTTGCCAAAGTCGTGTAGTTCGGGACGTGCTTCCAGACATCGTCGTCCAGGTGCATTTGCTCCATCTTTAGCGAGAAGGTAAATAGCAAAGGCTGTGAACTGCTTGGAGACCGAGGCCAAGAGGAACACGGTTGCCGGTGTGTTTGGCACGCCATACTCCAGATGGCATAGGCCGGGCCATAGACTGTTTTCGGCGATGCCGATCGGGGGCCCCATTTCAATGCCGATTGACACGTTCGGCAGCCGAAGAGGCAAATCCCTAGATTAAAGATCATTTCGAAAGGCAAGCGGCATCTTACCGAAAGCCTACCAGCCGCGAGGGGTTTTTTTGCGGTGAGACGCCGCCGCCCCGATGATGAGATCGGCTACCCGCAACCTTTGAAACACGCCTCCCAAATCGACCGAGCACGCGTGCTTGAACATTTCGCGGCCGTCGATCTCGAAGCTCTGGCGAACTGGATGTCGGTCTTCCCGATCAGCTTCTGCAGATGCACCTTCCGCTCGTTCAGCGGCAGCTTTCGCAGATCGTATCCGTTGAGGTAGAGTAGATCAAAGCCACCATGACGATCTTGGCGCGAGCGGCCTTTCAGCTCGTTTTACAGAACCGGAAAGTCGGTAGTGCCATCTTCAGCTGACACCACCACTCGCGTGATATCGCGGATCATCGCGCGTTGATCAGAAAGGCGTCGTCGGCGATCTTCTTGAAGCGCTTTGTCCAATCGTTGCCGCGGCGCGTGTAACGCGCACGTGCTCGCTGGCGATGTGAAGCTAAATACGGTAGCCATCGAACTTGATTTCGTGGATCCAGCGGCGGCCGCCCAGCACTTTCTTGATCGACGTCGTCAGGGCTGGCTCGATGAACCCGGAGATAGGGCGTCTTGGTCCCGATCGCAGCCGGCTTGGCGCGCTGGAACGCCATCAGGGTTGGCAGATATGTTCATTGGCGTGCTGCGCGTTGCAGGCGGTCAACAGCCACAATGACGGAAGGCTTTTCGAGAACCTCGACCAGCCGATCGAGCAGGCATTCATAGTCGTGCGGTCGGGGCTCAAGGTATTCTTCAAGAATGCGTTGAGCATCGCTGACGGCTTGAATGGCCAGTTCTTGATCGCTCATTCAAATACTTCAATGCAATGAAACCTGGCTTAACTAAAACAGATGTAGTTCCGAAAAGGCATCTCATTTTGGCTACGCGCGCGAGAGCCGCTTCTGCGCAAGCTTTCGAGCACTCGCCGTTGTTCTTGGTACGTTCTCCTTGAAACCCAATCCCGGGGAGATGCTGAATGCATCACTGAGCGGGAGGTTCAGACCTGGACGGGCGCTGCTGCGCAAGTTCGGCTAGTTGGATCCAATCGGAGGCAAGCCGCAGCCAAGCTTCCTTATCGGGTTGCTGGCGCGCGCCATCGGCCAGCCTACGGCATTGTTCCGCTTCGTTACGGAATCTCTCGACATCCGTCTCGGTCATGAGAGGGGTTAACGCTTCGCAAGTAGCTATTCAATCGACTTATTACGCACAGGCTGAAAAGGTAGCAGGAGCCTGCTCGGCAAATTGACAAAAGGACACCCGCGCGGGCGGCTTGGACTGCATTCGTGCGCCCCTATTGACAGCGAGAATCAGCTACTTTTAATCTACAGAAAAATTAGGGGAAGGTTTGATGCTCAGGCTGCAACAGATGTCTGATGTCATGAAGTTGTCGGCCGATACCATCGAGAATATTTACGGAGACTGCGGTGTCACTCCGCCGGCGGATACCCAGCAGCTCATCGACGATCTTCGCCGCCTTGCACATTTGGCGCCCAACGAGCAGGGCTTGTCAGGCTGCTCGGAGACGTCGTAAACCGCGTACTCGGGTTTGGAAGACGGCCGGCGCTAACCTGGACCGCGTCGGAAAATCCGCCAAGTCCGCGACTTCGCCGGGCATCCTATGCAGTGCGGTGCTAATGAATCTTGATTACCTTGGCGAGCAGTTTCGCAGCGAATGCTGCCCAGGCTTCCACAATTTGCCTACGCTTGGCTAACATCGATCGGCGCCGGTAGGCCTTCTCCGCTTCATCACCCGGGATATGTGCCAAGGAAAATTCCACGGCTTTGACCTGCCCCTGCCGATTTCCACCAGTTGAAGTTAGAGTCCGGCCTTCTGAAGGACGGACAGATGAAGCGAGCCAGGTTTACGGAAGAGCAGATTATCGGCGTGCTGCGCGAGCATGAGGCGGGTGCGAAGACCGCCGATCTTGCGCGGAAGCACGGGGTCTCGGAAGCGACGCTGTATAATTGGAAGGCGAAGTTCGGCGGCATGGACGTGTCTGAGGCCAAGCGGCTACGGCAGCTCGAGGACGAGAACGCCAAGCTAAAGAAGCTGTTGGCCGAGCAGATGCTGGATGCCGCGGCGTTGCGCGAGCTTCTGTCAAAAAAATGGTAGGGCCCGCCGCCAAGCGCGAGGCTGTTGCGCATCTGCAGGCCGAACTGGGCCTGTCGGAGCGGCGGGCCTGCTTGATCGTCAGCGCTGACCGCAAGATGATCCGCTACCGGTCGTGCCGGCCGCCGGACACCGAACTGCGCGGCCAATTGCGCGAGCTTGCCAATGCCCGCCGGCGGTTCGGTTATCGCCGGCTGTTCGTGCTGCTGCGGAAGCTGGGCGAGCCGTCCGGGCTGAACCGGATCTACCGACTATACCGGGAGGAAGGTCTTACCGTGCGCAAGCGCCGGGGCCGCCGCCGCGCCGTCGGCACAAGGATGCCGATCCTGGTCGAGGCTGGACCGAATGCCCGCTTGTTCATGACCAGTTCGCCAACGGTCGCCGTTTCCGGATCTTGAATATCGTCGATGACGTGACCCGGGAATGCCTGGCGGCGATCCCCGACACCTCAATCCCCGGACGGCGGGTGGCGCGCGAACTGACGGCGCTGATCGATCGCCGCGGCAAGCCTGGCGTGATCGTCTCGGACAACGGCACCGAGTTCACCTGCAACGCGATGCTGACCTGGTCGGAGGACCACCAGATCACCTGGCACTTCATTGCGCCGGGAAAGCCGATGCAGAACGGCTTCTGTGAAAGCTTCAATGGCCGGATGCGCGACGAGCTTCTCAACGAAACCCTGTTCTTCGGCCTCGATCACGCCAGGATCAGGATTGCGGCTTGGGCCGACGACCACAACAGCCAACGCCCGCATTCATCGCTGGACTACCTGACGCCTGCGGCCTATGCCGCCAACCTCACCGCAACGTGCGACCGGCTACGCAACCCCGACCAGCTTCGCGGATCGCACGTTGCTTACCCCGCGCCGAACGGCGTAACATCCGCCGAGACTCTAATCGCCACTGGATGACACTTCAGAGGCAGGTCAGCTTGATTAGAAAAGCTCGTCTCCTCATCGCACACCTTTTGAAGGGGCTTCGGAAACCGTGCACGGTGATATCGGTACGACCCATGCCTTTCAGCAGGTCGAGGATGGCCATATTGCTCCATTGGCTCGCCGCGATTCCGGCCTGGAAAAACGAAACCACCATCCGAAACTCCCTCTGCAAAAATGCCGCGCCAAATAGGCGATCACAGGTCTTGAGAGTGGCTCCCCCGAGGAATGTGCCTGACGGATCGGCTTCGAAAACGGCGCTGGTCATACCGAGGGGATGGAACGAGCGATGAAGGCAGGCAGGTCCTCGTAGGGCAGAGAAGGGTGAGGACCTCTCGAGATGTACAGCCCGAGCGATCGGAGAACGGCAGGTCGGTGTCTGCCGGCACTTCACCCTTCTTCAATTGGCGATGTTCCTGCTGCTGCCGTAGAACAGGCGAGGCAGCTTGTCGATGGTCATGACGTGGAACTCTGACAGCGCGCCCGCAAGATAGGGGTGGTCCCGCATAAGCGGACAGTCAGATCTGAATGGACAATCTTGCTGGTCGCCCCCTAAGAGGAGCTTGAGCGACGTCAAGCCCAATGCCGTCGCTTGGCGGCTGAGTTTATGACCCGATCACTAAACAGCGGCTGCAGAAATTGGCGCTGGATCTTGAGGAGCAACTCAGGCCGACGCCTCTTGATAGGATGCGAAGAGTATATGCGCCGACATTGCGAATAGCTTGAAAGAAAGATCGATCGCTTCCAGCTATTTCTGAGTAAGGCTTCATTCTGCCGGCGACGAGAGACATCGAGCAAGCGATCGAAGACATGGAGAGGGGAAAGTCTGCCCTACATGAGACGGGAATTTAGCGTAGTGCCCTGGCATCGAAACGCGACACGCTATACCGAGGCGGTCGAGACCCCGCCCCGCCGGCAATGTTCCGGACCTAAGAAGCGGAATAGCCTAGTGGTCGGACGAGTAACAGCAACGGTCACGTTGACTGCCGGATTATTTGCCGTGCCAGCCATGGCTCACCTTAGAAGCGCTGCGGCGCAAACTCTATTTTCGAGGTCCGCACCGCACTAAGGTGATCCGGCCGCTATATCAAATTGCAAGGTCGCGTCTACTACGCCAGCGCTCGCAATGTAGAAGATTGTCGTGCCGCCGCTACTGGAAAGGCCTAAGATAGACCATGTCCGACGCCGGCAGTCGTAAAGCCGTCGCTGCCAATATGCGCGCAGGCGAGCTTTCCCGATGATGGTCACGCCATCGCAAATGCACTCCGTTGCAGCATCGTCGGCGTACATTTGTAGGATCGCCTCGATATCGCCGGCCCGATACCCGCGCTCCCCCGTAGTCTCCCGTAAGGGAAGGCGCTACCCATGCTGATATTTGGCTGGAGACCACCGTCCAGTTTTGGTGACAGCTTTGGCGACCGAGGCATATAAGATTGTCACCCGGCTTCATTAGACACCCTTCCTTTTTGGACCCGACAGCTCCAGAATCGGCCATGAGACACGGCTGCCGAAAGTGAGGCGGCTCTGGCCTCATCCTTTCCATTTCTGACCTTTCGGCACAAATGGGAGAGGGTTGCGTTTATGTATCTCTGAAAAGGGGGGTGATATGAACGAAACGATCCCAGAATTTGAGCGACTGATGGGCAGGGCGGCCCTTCAGCTATGGTCCGACCTGCCTCGCGAGGTCCAGGAAAGACTTTTCGAGACAGCCGTGCCGCTAGACCAAGTCATTCGTAACCGTTTGGCGATATTCCTTCATGACCGCCACCCGAAGACGGCGCATCCCCCGAAACCCACCGCATTGGCGTAGCCGTGGGGCGGGGCCGACTGAGTCCAAGTTGGCCAGAGCTACGATCGCCTGCCGAAATCGATTCTCGTGGCCTGCGCAATTCGGACACTCGGTGAACTTGCGGCCGATGACCTATGGGGTGAGCTTTCTGGCATTCCGCGGCGCTCGCCGAGGGACGGCGTCCAACTGTCGGAGTGGCCACTAGGCCAAAATAGGAGGGCGGCCAGGAGCACAAGATTAACAATCGCGCCGCCGATGGTCCCCTGATGGTCACGCCCGATTGCCCAGGCGGGGACCCGGTGCGCAACCAGGTTGTCGACAATGACGATCGTGATCCAGCCGGGAATTATACAGACCGGGTCCCACCCGATGTCGCGGATACGCATGGCCTGGAGGTTGAACGTCATCCACATGAAGAACAGTCCGGCGGCGATAACCGGCCACGTCAACAGGTCGTTCTCGTTGGGTTTTGTTCCCCTTGGAAGCTGTTCGAATAAATATCCGGCGATCGCGAAGGAAATCGCGGTCATAACGACTGCAAGGACAACCGTGGCCAGGAAGTAGTGCAGCCGGCCAATTCGGGTATTGAAGCCAAATATGAAGCCCAGCATGCATGGCCCTTTTTGGACCACACTGAACAAGGGTGCTTTCTGGCCAGTGAATAGCGGCCCATACAGATCGGAATATGGTTTTCAATTGCTTGAAATTATTCCAGAAGTCCAGGTCCCAATTTGGCGGCCAGCTATCAGAACCGGCCGCTGGCACGTTTTTCTCCTGGCGACAACATCAACGAACTGGTGCCTCCCTGGTGGCCGCTTGAGGTCAGGCCGGGCGGCCTCAAGGCTGACGTGGACCTCACAGCTGATGCGGAACTGCCCGTTGTTGCCAAGAACGGACGCCGCTTCCGGTAGCGCGGTCGGTGAGGAGCGATGAGGCGTCTCGGGCCACGAAGGTGCACGCGGGGTGCGCCTACTGTCGAAAACGGGAGGCTGAACGCGCGTCGGGGGAGGATCACCGCAGAGATTGGTCCATGTCTAGCGCGGGCCGTGCGTCAGGTGCGCGGCCGACCAGCCGGGCCGGCACGCCGACTGCTGTGTACCCTGATGGCACCGGCATAAGAACCAGCGAGCCGGCGCCGACTTTCGCAAAGTCGCCAATTTCGAGATTGCCCAACACGGTCGCCCCGGCCGACAGTAGCACGCCACGGCCAATCCGAGGCGCGCCGGTTTTGCCTACTGGCAAGCTGCTAAGCGTGACGTCCTGCAGCATTGATACGTCTTCGCCGATGACCACGCCTTCACCGATGGTGATACCGGTGCCATGGTCGATAAATAGACCCCCTCCGATAGTCACGGACGGATGGATGCTGACATGCAATGTCTGAGTTGTAAGGGCGTGAAGCTTGCCGGCTATTTCAGTCCGGCCGTTTTCCCAGAGCCGATGCGTGATTCGGTAAGCCTGCAGCGCGATGTAGCCTTTGAAGTGCAGCAGCACGTGTAGAGGGCCCGGACACGCTGGATCACGGTCGAGCGGTGCCTTGAGATCGAGCATCGCAAGCTCGATTAAAAACGGATCGTCACGATAGGCCCGCTCGGCAATCCGCCGGGTCACCGTCTTCTCATCGTAGCCAACACTGACCGCAACAGCGATCAATTGTGCCAGCGCGTTGGCAAGATTGCTCTGATTGACTACCGCCTCGTGCATCCAGCCGGCCAAAGCCGGCTCGGCGGCTGCGACGGCGACCGCCTTCCGGTGGACAGTATCCCAAAGCGAGGCGCGTTCTGCCGGCAAAGCCAGCGCCATGGCGTTCTCCGCGGACTGAGCGAAAGTTCAACCATTCATATCACAACGCGTCGACCGCTGCTTGGACAATGGAGGTCATCACGTCAGCTTCGCAGCAACTGATACCTCTAAGTACCGCAAAGCAGGCGGAGAGGGGGCGCCCTGGAACCGTCTCTCCCCTTATGCGCGTACCCATCTGTGGACGCCCCGCGAGATGCAAGCGAATTTTGAAGAAGATCGGCACGTAGTCGGATTCTGCCATCTGTCCGGATTGCCCAATGTGCTCAAGCTCATAGGTGGTGGCGGCATCGCTGCATCTCCAACACAGGGAGATAAGGAAACGGTACAGGCAAATGTCAGCGCGCGCTCTGCAAAGGATATCTTTTCTTTGCGAATATTCTGAAGCGGTCCGTGCGTTCTTTGCCGTCGCTACGTCCTGCGCGATTTCTCTATTAGCCTTTATTTTGATCTGCGCCCCGCTTGGCCTGCAGCATCCTTTGGACTTTCCAGGAGCGGGCAATTATCTCTTTCACTTGCATTTCGGCATGGGCTTCTGTGGTCGCTCTCCAATCCGCAGCAATGGAGGTTTGAAGACCATAACTGCCATTTCCAAACCTCCGGCCGGCTTCCTTGAGAGATCGTGTATTCGACGCCGCGATATTCCATTTTCAGTCGAACCTTACCTCAATTCGGATCGCCTTTCGCCAGATGACCCGGCAAGCTAAACGTTGGTGACCAACCGGAATCATCAGAGTGAAATGGTCGGAATACCTACCGGGGCGTCCAGAGCCGCACCGACTTTCGAAAAATTGCGCACAGTGCAATCGATGGCGCTGCCGTTGAACTCTATGTTTCCTGCTTTCAAAACCCGCTGCCGGGTGCCCTACGCTTTTCGACTGTCATCGGTAAGCTCTTGCCACTTTATCCCGATTTTGCCAACTTCTCCGGTGGAACCGGTTGACGAAGGCTCCGACATCTAGGCGTTATCGTCTTTGGAGAAAACGAGCTGATGGGCGATCAGGCGCAGGCCGGCGCCTCCAGAGGTCATTGCAAATTCATATTGCTGACGGCTGAGGTGTTCCGACTTGGACGAAGCCAACCAGGATTGGTGCCGCATGGTTGAGTGTGGTCTTTACAGGGCCTATTTCATCGGACCCGACGGACACATCTTCACATCTTCGATCGAATTGACCTTTGGTGCGAGGATGACAACGGGGCCAAACAGCGGGCAAAATTGCTCGCCCCCGGACTGCAGGGTCGAGCTTTGAAAAGACACTCGGATGATTGCGACCTATGAGCGCCGCTTCTGATGCTGAACAATTTACCAGTAATTGGGCCTAGAGCGCACCCTCAGGATGCCCCAGCGCCGCGCTTTGGAGTCGCCGATCAAGCGTCAAGGCCGTTTGCAAGTTCAAAGTAGCAACGGTGATGTATCGCGGTTCCTTTGCTGCAATAGCCAGCATCCTCACGGCGCGGTGCCAATGTGGCTGTGCGCGTTTTGCCGCCGTCATCGTCGCTAAAAAGTTGGTGGCCTCGCGGAGGTTTGTGATTGGCAGATCGGGTGTCGCGACCAGCGCGTGAGCCAGCGGTGTTGAGCTGATGGGCATAATAGTCTGAGCAGTCGCGCCGGGCGAGAAAGAGTGTTGCCAACCTACATGGCACCGTTGCTGCGAAGAACTTCGCATCGGCTTTCATCCCCAGGTTCTTCATGAAAGCGCCGCCCTCATTGACCACTTTGGCGGTCCGTCCCGGCTCTGTCAGTCGCGGGGGACCGTTCGACGGGTGGTAACGTTAACATTTGCTTTAGATTGTCGATAAAACTTTATCGATTAGGATGATCTTCAGCGCGTGAACCCGCTTCCAGACTTCGCCCAAATCAGCGGAGCATTCTCAATGCACAAGACGATTGCGAAGGCCGTTACGTGGCGGCTGATCGGAACCGCTGAGATTTTTGCGATCGCTTTCTGGACCACTGGACATGTCGCGACGGCCAGTAACACGGCCGGAATCGCGACCGGCGCCTCATTCATAAGTTATATCGCCCACGAGCTGGCTTGGAACGGGTGCTTCTCACGAAATCGATTTACAGAGCGCAGAGAGGCAGTTGCGATCCGCATCAATGGCCTATGGACACAGATCGCTGATCTGATCACTCAAGTATCCCAACGTCGTTTTTAGAAACACGCATCGCGATGGTAGGCAGGATGTTCCGGAATGAGCCGCAGTGCCGTCTCGAGTTGCTTGCCAAGGCAGCAAGCGTCACCGCTTCTCATCCGGGTGCACCCACCTGTAAGGCGTGATCTGCCGCCCGGCCGTCAGCTTGATCATGTGGACGGGCGGAGCACACCGACCCTTGCGGCAGGATCGGCATTGCGGCGTTGTGATTTTGGGCCAGAGCCCCGGCCGCCACGCCCGCGCAGCCACGCAGGTTCCCCCAGTCCAACCTGGTTCCAGCGTCTCTCGCAAATTTGTTCCCTTGCCGGTTCCCTGAGAGGAACTATTATTTGGGTGTGATCGCCCAACAGTTGGAGGACGGCAATGCAAAAGCGACGCCGATTTAAGCAGACAATTTCGTTAGGCGACCGGCTCATCAGCGAGGCCCATCGCCTCAGAGAGCAAGCCGACAAGGCTACCACCCCTCAGGAGCGCGACAGGCTCCTGCGCGAGGCGTGGCAAACCGAGACGGCAGCTCACGTCGACCAATGGTTGACCTCACCCGGTCTGCAACCACCGTCCTGATGCCGGACGTCCCCGGAACATAATCCCGCCATAGCATTTGGTTTGACGGGAGACAGAATAGCGATTGCCAGCGCCCAGCCTCTGATCTTCCCGCGAAAGTGCGGTGAGGCCATGTGCGACAAGTGCGTCGAGATCGAGCAGATCGATCATTTTCGTGACGTCGCTCGTTCGATCTTGGACGCCCAGACACTCCGCAGTATCGATATCATGCTCGCTGAGCTTGAGGCGAGGAAGGCTGCGCTTCACCCAGAGCGGAAAGCTTGAAAAAAATCGCCCCAAATGCAGTCGGGCATCTGGGGCGGAGGAAGTCGATGTGGCGCTGTGAAAGCCACGTCCCTCAATCCACCTCTAGCTAGATCGTTCCATTAATCGCTTTACCCGTCCACATCGAACCAGTTTTGGTCCGGAGGCGCGCAGCGCGAGCACAATCGGATGCAGCGTGGCGAACTCCGCCCCGGATCATGGTCGGATCAAGCGGCCTGAGCCGCTTCCCGGGTGATTTCAGTGAGCGATTCAACGATCATGCGCAGAGCCGTTTCATGCCAGAATGTTTCACCCGCGTTGAGAAGCCCTGTCGTGGGTCTCACGGTCACGTATTCGAGGAGCGCGGTGGCACCCGCGACCGTGGTTGGCTTGGTGCGAGCCATCTTCCATGCCGCTTTCTCCGCGGTGTCGAACGCGCGCTGGACCTTATCTTCCGATCCACCACAGCTTTCGAGATCAAACCAGGCTCGGTCAAGCCTTTCATGTTCTTCAATCGCTTCGAGGACCGGATCTTTCGTGGTGCTCATCGGTGGTATGCTCCGTTGAATGAGTGCTTTGTCTCAATTGGTGTGTGTGTCTGCAGATCCTCACTATCGTGGCAGCTCATCACGCGAATCACATTACGAATGATTTGGAAGTTGTTTAATATCTCTCTTCATCGACTGGCGTCGATAAATTTTCAGTACAAAGGGATGAGTGGACAATCGCCAATTGGTGACCGTCGATCCCCAACGATTCTCGAACTGGCGTAAGAGCGTATAGCTACAGTTTATGAGGTCATAGATTATGTCGGTCAGTATCCTTTATGTTGACTGGCTGTGGAGGCAATGAAAGCGTTCTATGGCATCCCTATGGTCGAGCCGCCCCATCCACCCAAATACAAACTGGTCGATAATGTCCGGCCTCCGTGCCCTACGTGCGGAAAGCCATTAATACTGACGCGCATTGAACCGGATGCTACCGGCCACGATCTGCGTATTTACTACTGTGCGAGCTGCGGCTCGAACGAAACCATCATCGCACCCGTCTCAAAAGAAAAGCCCTGCCAGGCCCAAAGATAACGCTCGGCCAAATAGGCAAGGCCGGCGCGCGCGGCATCCTGATCTCTATTGCGCGGACTAGCCGCCCCTGTGATTTTCATGTTGATTGATCGGCCAGCATTGAGACCGGAATGCAGCGCGCGATCACGACATTCAGTTGCCACTGCCGCTGCGGTTGGTCTGGGCCGAGGAACGACCTCGCGTTATGCGGGCATTGAAAAGGCGCACGGTGACGAGCTGGCTGAGTGCTTACCACCCCAGCCTGACCTGAGTGCCGCAGCATTCCGACATGATGCGACCACCATCCCCCGTCATAAGTCGCGACGTTGGGAATCTCCCGGCCAGTTCGCGAGGAGAGAACCGTTGCGACGACGACACTTCATCGGTTTGCTGGGCGGATCGCTAGCGTTGCCGCTAGCGTCCATGGCCGCCAACCAGCAACTCGCCCGGATCGGCGTGCTTTGGCACGCTGGCGGTGAGGATGAAGAGCGGGAATATTTCGAAGTCCTCATTAAGGCTTTTGCAGGTTTGGGCTACGTTGAGGGCAAGACTGCAATCTTCCTGCACAAATATCCAGCGGAGCAGCTGGAGCGATTTGACGTTCTCGCTAAGGAGCTTGTTGACAACAAGCCGGACGTTATTATTGCGGTGAACATACGCGGTGCAGCAGCGCTCAAGCGTCATACGCAAAGCATTCCCATCGTGTTCGTCTTGGCTGCCGACGCGGTTGGCGACCACCTCGTTCAAAGCTTGGCGCACCCCGGCGGCAATCTAACCGGTCTCTCTCTTATGCTGAACGACGTGTCGGGTAAGCGTGTGGCACTGCTCAAGGAAGCAATGCCAGAACTGCAGCGAGTGGCGTTCATAATCGATCCCAAAGATCCGAATTCGTTTAGGTTGGATGGCGGTCGAGAGGCTGCCAAAACTATGAACCTATCTGTCGCCGAGTTCCCGGTCGCGGGGCCGTCCGAGATCGAGACAGCCTTTGCAACTGCGGCCAGCGGCGGATTTCAAGGCGCGCTTGTTGGTGGGTCAATGTTTTTTAATGAACGAAAGCGCGTTGGCAATGCGGCACTTGCCAATAAGATCGCTGTTGCCACCGCCATAGCCGAGATGGTGCCCTATGGCCTCCTAATCTCATACGGCCCCGAGTTCCCCGAATTTTTTAAGCGATCGGCTCAGCTAGCCGTCCGCATCCTGAAAGGTGAACGACCTGCTGACCTTCCTGTTGAGCAGCCCACGCGCTTCAAACAGGTTATCAATCTCAGGGTAGCCAAGCAGCTGGGATTGTCTATCCCGGACTCAATCCTTGTAGGGAGCGATGAAACAATCGAATGACAAACCATACATCAGAAGCGGAATGGCCAAGTCGTCGAAGCGAGTAGCAGCAATGCAAACGTGATCGCCTTCGAATTATTTGCCGCGACAACCATGCTCATCTGCTTAAGGCACAACTTCTATTTTAGAGGCCCGCACCGCACTGAGGTGATCCGGCCGCCGGCATCAAATTGCAAAGCTGCGTCTACAACGCCAGTGCTCGCAATGTAGAAGATTGTCGTGCCGCCATCGGATGGCTGAAGATCGACCAAGTCGGACGCCGGATAGTCCTTGAGCCGTTGCTCCCAATAGGCGCGCAGGCTAGCTTTCCCGATGATGGTGACGCCGTCGCAACTGCACTCGGTCACGGCATCGTCGGCGTACATTTTCAAGATCGCCTCGATATCACCAGCCCGATAGGCATCAAGCCAATCGACGGCGGCCGCCATTGGATCAAATGTCATTTGTCCGTCCCTGTTTAGGATGGACTTAGAATGGTTCTAGTGAACGGTCCCTGAATGGTTTGTACCCGGGACGTTCATCTCGAACATAACCGGTTCCACCAGTACAGCGGCAGGTTGCGGGAACATAATCCGTCAGCGTGTTTTAGATTTGACGGGAGACAGAGCGACTGCCAGCGCCCTGCTGATTTTCCCGCGCGAATGCGGTGAATGCTATGTGCGAAGAGTGTGTCAGGATCGATCGGCAGATCGGTCATCTCAGGGAAGTGGCTTGTAGGCTCTTTGACCCGCAGACCCTGAAGGGATTGGAAAGCCTAATCGCCGAGAAGGAAGCGAGAAAGGATTCGCTTCACCCTGAACGCAAAGTGGGAGAGGCAAGAAAGCCCAAGGGGCCGCGAGGCTCCTGAGGCCGACGGCAACGCTGTGGGTGCAGAAAGAGCCATCCCGGCCTATTGCGCAGTATTTGGAACTACAGCGATCCGGGCTGGTTTCTTGCTCTATGGTCGACCAATGGACCGAAACGCTTGAATGTCCAAAGTGCGGTAAGGTGGGCAGTGCTAACCTCAGCCAAGACATGAGCGACGATGACAGCGTCCCGATTGTGCATTCCATTAGTGGAGGCTTTAAGGTTGATCCTCAACGCAACGCGCCCGCTTTCTATTGTGAGGTCTGCAATGTGTGGGCGAAACCCTAGCGGACGACCCGCCACCGCCGCCCCAACGAGGCCGTCTTCCCATAGCATACTTCGGACAAGTTGGCCATAAGGCCGCCAACTAAAGGCGGCCCTTACTCTCGTGCTTGAACGTCGCGATCTGCCGATCAAGCTGCCACAGCTCCACGTCGTGACCGTCCACCAGTTGTTTGGCGCGTTCTTTGGCCGCGTTATCGTCGGCGCAGAGCATATCCACACGTCGCTGGATGTGTCCCTCCGCATCCATCACGTAGGCACGATACTCGTTCATTTCGGCGATGCCCGGCCAGGCGATGAAAGCCAGTCGTTCATGCGTGAAGCTGCCTCGGCTTGTCGCGCGCGGCGGGGCAAATCCACGCTCGCGCGAAAGTTCTAAGTAACGGATAACGGTGAAAGCGGTGATACGCCCATCAGCTCCACTTTCAGACAACGCGGTTGCCGCTGACCGGGACTGCCGTGGCGCCTCGCTGCATGTTGCTGATTGGGCACAACTGAAAACTATTCTCCGCGTGCGGCCGCCGAGCATGAGCATTTACTCCTGGTGGCCGCCAAGGATGGTAAGCCGGCGTTACGAGACAGTTGGAATGCGCTTGCGTTGCAATGCCCCGGCATACGGGGGCTATTTCGAATGTGCGCAAGTGGTCAGATTAATGCGGAAGACGTCCGTGATGGCGATCAGGCCCGTGTTCATCGCAACATTCACGATATCTCTGATCCTAGCCATCAGCGGCAGCGCGGCCATCGCCGCAGACGGAGACGGCGGCGCGGCACCGTTCGGCTCGCCTGGCGGAGGCCCCGGCGCCACCGGTATTGCGGGATCGGCTGGCGGGGATGGAGGCGCGGAGCCAAACTGCTTCAACTGCGGCGGAGGTGGAGGCGGCGGAGGCGCTTCCGGCACGATAGCAGGTGGTAATGGCGGAACCGGCGGCGGCGCCAGCCTCGGCGGAGTCCACCCCGTTGCTGGTGGGCTCTCAGGTTCTGGTGGCTTAGGCGTCGGCGCAGAGGGCGGCGTTGGGGGCGTCGGGACCAATGCCGGTTCGGCAGGCGGGGGCGGCGGCGGCGGCGGCGGCGGTACCGCCGGCAATGGAGGCACGGGCACTGTCGTATCGAGCAGTGTTGGCGGCGCAGGCGGTAATGGGGGCGCTGGCGGAGAAGGCAACGCAGCGGGATATGGCGTTCCCGGCGGCGGTGGCGGCGGTGGTGCAGGCGGTTATGGCGCGATCGTCAATGTCGATGTGCAAAGCAATTTTGCGGTCACTGCTGGCAACGGGGGTAACGGGGGCACCGGGGCTGCGGGGAACGCTTACTACCCTTGGGGCGCTTACGGTGGCAATGGCGCTACGGGCGGCACCGGTCTCCAGGGCATCGTCACAGGCTTAAGAATCACGAATTCCGCAACCATTGCCGGTGGCAACGGCGGCTCGGGCGGCGCAGGCGGCACCGGTATCTTAGGATACCCAGGTGGCAATGGCGGGAATGGCGGGCTGGGAGGTAACGGCGTCGTTCTCACCGGCGGCACGCTGGCCAATTCCGGTTCGATCGCCGCGGGAAACGGCGCTGTGGGCGGCCCCGCTGGCGCGGGCGGCTCGGACAGCAACGGCAGTAACGGCGTGGGCGGCATCGGCGTTGTTGGTTCGGGTACCACCGTCATCAACAGCGGCAACATCGAGGGAGGCGTTGGGGGCGATGGCGTGACACGCTCCAATGCCATCACATTCACCGGCGGCCCCAATATTTTGGAGCTTCAAGCCGGCTCCTCCATCACCGGTAACGTCGTCGCCTTCAGCGTGGCCGATATATTCCGGTTGGGTGGCGCCAATGATGCGAGCTTCGATGTCTCGCAGATCGGTGCGCAGTATCTCGGATTCGGCATTTTTCAAAAGACCGGTAGCAGTATCTGGACTTTGGCTGGCACGAAGGTGACCGCGCTGCCGTGGACAGTCAACATGGGTACGCTCATCGTCACCGGCGCGATGGCTAATTCGACCGTGACAGTGAACAACGGCGGCACGCTCGCAGGTATCGGCGCCGTCGGCGCAGTGACGATCAACGGCCACGGCATCTTTGCACCGGGCAGTGGCACGCCAGGATCATCTATGTCGGTCCAAAGCAGCCTCGCGATGCAGTCCGGTGCAATCTATTTGGTACAGCTCAATCCGGCGACATCGTCATTTGCCGACGTCACCGGCACCGCGACGCTCGGCGAAGCGACCGTCAACGCGGTATTCGCCAACGGGAGCTATGTTTCGAAGCAGTACACCATTCTGATCGCGGGCAGCGTCAGCGGCACGTTCGGTTCGGTGGTCGAAACTAACCTACCGGCGAACTTCCACACCACACTGAGCTACGACGCGAAGGATGCCTATCTCAATCTGACGCTGAATTACGCGCCGCCTGCTGGTCCTAACTTCGCCGGCGCGCTGAACGTCAACCAGCAGAATGTCGCCAATACCTTGACCAATTTCTTTAACATCACCGGCGGTATTCCGATGGTATTCGGCACGCTGACGCAAGCCGGCCTGACGCAGACTTCGGGTGAGGCGGCGACCGGAACGCAGCAGACCACCTTCAATGCCATGAACCAGTTCATGGGCGTCATGATGGACCCATTCGCCAGCGGTCGTGGCGACGGGGGAACAGCAGCCACGAGCGCACCAAGCGGTTATCAAAATGCCGGTCCCGCGACCGATGCCTACGCGATGTTTACCAAGGCGCCGCCGGTTACCCCCTTCGAGCAGCGCGGGAACGTATGGGCAGCCGGCTTCGGCGGCTCGCAGACCACCGATGGCAATTCGGTGCTCGGCTCGAATACATCGACGTCGAGCGTCTATGGGACGGCGGTGGGCGCTGACTATCGCATCTCGCCGTTTACGGTAGCCGGCTTTGCACTCGCCGGCGGTGGCACCAATTACAGTGTTGCGGGTACCGGCTCCGGGCATTCCGACCTGTTCCAGGCCGGCGCTTTCATTCGTCAAACGCTTGGAGCGGCCTATGTCTCGGCCGCACTGGCCTATGGCTGGCAGGACATCACCACCAATCGCACCGTAACGGTGGCAGGGTCCGATCAGCTACAAGCGAAGTTCAACGCCAATGCGTTGTCCGGACGGCTCGAAGGCGGCTATCGCATTGTCACGCCGTCGACCGGCGGCATCGGGGTGGCGCCTTACGCCGCCGCGCAGTTCACCATCTTCGATCTGCCTAGCTATGCCGAGCGGGCCGTCGGGTCCAACGCTTTTGCGTTGGCCTATGGCGCCAAGGATGTCACCGACACCCGGAGCGAGCTTGGCATCCGCACCGATAAATCGTTTGCAATGATCGACGGCGTGCTGATCTTGCGCAGCCGTTTAGCATGGGCTCATGATTTCGATCCCGACCGGTCGATCGCAGCCACCTTCCAAACACTGCCGGGCGCGAGCTTCGTCGTCAATGGCGCAGCACAAGCCAGCAACTCCTCGCTAGTCACCGCTTCAGTGGAAAAGGAATGGCTCAACGGCTGGTCGGCCGCGGCTACCTTCGAAGGCGAGTTCTCTGACGTCATGCGCAGCTATGCCGGCAAGGGCGTCGTGCGGTATCAGTGGTAGTGCGCAGGGCTACGGCGGGCTTGATCCCGCATGCCTTGATCGAGACGCTGAGCGAAGGACTATGGGGTAGCTCTCGGTAGACGGCGTGATTTCTCATTTTCGACCGGTTAGGGCGTCGATCCTTGTCGCGCCTCTGCAGGAAGATCACCTAAGGCGGCAGGTAAGCAAATTTGTCCGCTTGGCCCCGCCGGGCAACACCACTGGGTGGTTCTAAGTGTTTGTTAGGACATGTCTTATTGCCGGATTTTCCAGCATTTGAGCATTATCCTGCGACCCTCGAAGCCGGGGGTGATGCGGTTCGTAGAAATGGGGGTATTTGCCTTGCCGTGAGTTGGGGGACGGAATCCGGAGCCACTTTCTTCCGCCCGGGTTATTTCGAATTAGCGCGGGGTGCGAGAACCAGCAAAGCCTGATTGATGGCTACGTCAGCGTTTGCAGGAATCTAGTGGAGATCAGCGGCCAAAGCCCGGCCAGGCGGGTCGATGACCTCGTCAAGCAGGTTGCAGAGGGGAAATTGAAGCCGTCGATCCACCCCCACGTTTATCTCCAGATCTACGATTTCGGCCAGGACGAGAAGGAGGGCCGGATCAAGCAAAAGCGGCTGAGCGTACTAACTACCTGTCATTCGGCCCTTTAATTGCGATTTGTTGTCAAGCTTACATTGTTTGCGGCGCGAGCGCGGTGATCATGGTGTGCCGGCCGAGCATTGGATCGCCTAGACTAGACCGGTTGATGTCTTCGCTGGGGTCATGGTCCTTTCCGAGGTCGCGCAGCGCCGGGTCGGGCGCCTCAACGTCTGCAGCGGAGTACGGTCAAGCCGCCACCAGCCGAATGAACGAGGTCGCCACAACTCCGTCCCAGCGGGACATCGCCAGTCCGGCGGGCCGGACCAGGAACTACAAAATCGTCAGGCTTCCTTCACCAGACCCTAGTCGAATGATGTGCCGTCAACCCAAATACAGTGAAGAACTACGGCGACCTTTCGGGCGATAGCGACCCTCGCTTTCCTATGCCGATCCTCTTGGCGAGCTTCATGCCCCACGCCTCGAGAGAAGACCGCTTCTTTGTTCGATAGAGCAGGACGGTCGCGGCCTCAAACAGGTAAGTTCGGAGAAGGCGGTCGTCCCATCGTGAACTCGGCGCTGTGGCGATCTTGTTCCGCCACCGAACGAGCTTCTCAGTCGTCAGGTCCTCGATCTTGAGCGCCCCGAGATCGGGCAGAATCCAGGCATCAAACACGTATTTGGCGCCTTTGACCGCTGCAGGTTTTTTTCGGCGGCGATTTCTGACAAGTAGTCCTCGACGGCGTTGTCAATCGTGTAAGCGCACCAGGATCACGACTGAGATCATTGCGCTGTTTCGTCGCGTGCTTCGGTTGGAGAGCGGTCGCGACGCCTGGGAAGAAGACGGCGGATCTCGGCGCGCTTGTCTCGAATTCGAAACTGGCCCTGCACGTCGCGCTCGGCCCCAACCATGGGACTACGACGCGACGGGCTCCGTTGATCCTGATCCGCCGCCTGCCGTCACCAGCGAATGGCGCATCAATATGTGGGGCGAGGGGCATGACCTGTACAAGAAACTCGAAGCAACGGGTAGCAGGTCGTGTACGGACCGAAATTGTTTGGCAGGTCGCGCCATGGTGCTCAGGAGTGCAAGAGGACACGACGATCATTGACTCGAGGTACGCCGCGCGGCTCATTCGGCAGCATCGGCTTCATGATTCGGCCCCCTCCGTCTGATGGCTTAAATCACGGCTCGGCTGTCAGGCTCAACTGGTCGCCATGTCTCGAAAGCGGACCTACGCACTCTGAGTTTGTTCGTTCATGACCCAGATGGCAAACCCGTTCGCGCCGCTTATTTTCATAAACGGGAAAGATGCTCTCGCGGCCCAGATTTTCACATTCGCCCACGAACTCGCGCATATTTGGCTGGGCTCGACCGGTATTTCGAACGTTCAAATAGGCTTGAGAGACTATGGCACAGAGTCGTGCAGCGGGAATTGCATGCAACCGCATTGCCGCTGAGACCTTACTTCCAGGCTTCGTTCTTCAACAGTTTTGGTCTGACAATCGTTCGAGTTCGGCCAATTACCAGTGCTTGAGGCGGTTCGGGTGGTTGCTTGCTTCAAATCGTCTCAATACGGCCATTCCGCAGCTCCGGTGCTCGGCGGACGGGTACGGACGATGCGGGCGATTGAGCCCTTGGGTCGACTTACTTTAAATCGCCGCGATAGATCATCTGCTGATGGCAAAGCCCCTGAATTGGCTAACGCTTAGCAAGCGGTGCGTGTCGTTTCCGACGATGCCCGTGCGCATGACCCAAATGCCGGCAGCCTCGGCCTTGTCGATCAATGACCGGACGAACTTTTCCCAGTTCGCGGTTTCTCCAGCGGCACGATCTAGATCCAGCGCTGTAGAATTGTCTCACGAAACGTCTTACCATCGACGCTGCCTACCCACCTAAGCTGTTGATGTGACTAACAGTGTCCTTTTGGATGACGGCCCTAGGGAGCGCCATTTTCGGCGCCTTTGATTTCGAACATTTCGTCGACGGGGTTGCCACTTCTTCGACAACGGGTTGCCGGGGTTGGTCCTGGACTGTCGTTCGATTGCCTGTCTCGCCAATCTTCCTTGGTCCGCCGCTCGCGGGTAACGCTCGACCTCGGCTAACGTCTTGCGTCCTGCGATCGCGGCGATTCGCTTGCCGGACATCCTGCTTAGGCGAGACGTCGGGCGGCTGATTTTCGAAGGCCGTGCGCTTTGCAACGATCAGGCAGCCCGGCCTCGCGGGTTGCTGCAGAGATCATTTGCCTGAATCTTGACCGAGAACCGTTCACCGTAGGCGGTGTCCGCGCCTTGCGGTCGAAAGCCCGCGATCCAACGCCGTGCGAATCGGGATGGTCAGCTTCGCGCGCGTTTTCGCTGGCAACCCGAATGGCATTATCGACGATGTCCGTGCATGTCATTCAATTAAAACGGATCCGCGCTGTCCCGTGTCTGAAAGCAGCGCAAAAATAAGACGCTCGCGCGTACCTTCGGGCCAACGCTGCACGAACGAGATTGTGCCCTCGTCGTCGGAACGATCGTGTTCGGGTGGCCACCACTTGCTTTGGACAGGCCGCGGTGCTGGTTACGCGCATTGAAGTCGGGAATCAAATCGCCTCGCTGCCTCAGGTCGTCCGTAGCCAACTAGGGGACGGAGGTCTTCGTCGCGTCAGGGACGAGCGCTAGGTAGGTGTTTACGCCCGATCAGACAGGTCTGATTGGCTGCGCAGATCCTTGTCGGAGCTGTCGAAGCGATGTTTCAAGCTGAAACGCTGCTTGTTTCAGATGAAACGTCGGACGGGATTTGAGCCAGATGCCCGATTTCGATAAGCTTGCACGATGACGTGTCGCGCGTCTTGGATTGTTCTGACTCGAATGCATACACCGTCGCTCGGAATACCTGCTGTCGGTCGCGCTATCATGCGCGATCGCCGCCGCCACGTTCAATGGTGCTGCGTTGCATGACTCCTCGACCAGATATCGAAGCGGATGTGATGGCGCAGATCTGCACCACAGCGGACATTGGTTCTCCGAAATGAGCATGGCGGCAAGCGATTTGCGGCGACCCTTACGACCTATCGAAACAGACAGCAATCGCGCTCGAAGAAGGTCCGCAGGGTATAGCATGGCGCAGAATCGTTCCATCGATGAAAACCGGCGTTTCATATGAAACGTGTCGGTCGACATCGCCGCGATGAGTCGCCAGGTTGGCGAGAGCGTACCTGGATATTCGGCGCGGTCTGCAGGCTCGATAGGCCTTCGAATGCCGGCGATTGCCCGCGCCTGACCTGAGCATCGCAATGGCCGGCCAGGCGACCCCGTTCAAACGCGTCGGTTCCGTCTAAGGACGCGGTGATTCGGGTTGGCACGCCGATTGCTCTATCGCTGAAAAGAGCCTTGGGGCGGGACGTCGATGAAACGAAATGATTTGCGGGGCTGCTCGACATCGGTCACGAGCCGGGCAGACGGCTGGAGCACCTGCAGCGGAACAGCAAGTCTCTCCCGGTTCGCATGGCGCAATCGTCTGTCAGACGAACCGGAGGAACTTCAAGCAGCAAACGCGAGGAAGGTGTTCGGCCTAGCGGGGCCAGGCGACGATTTCGGCCATTGGATTCGGTCGCCGGTCATATCCGGCGGCTGCCACTTATTCAAAAGGAGAGGTGCATGAATACATTCAGACCACAGGGTAGCGTCGTTCTGCGAAACGCTTGTGCCGTTCTGGCATTGAGCGTCGCTGCGACACTCGCTGGAGCGGGATCATTGCGCGCGGCTTCGGACGTGTATCTATCGGCGCCAAAGAACGACGCTGCGCATCCCTACGTCTATCACAACACCTTTCCAGACGGTGTCGGCGACTTTGTCAGCAGCAAAGAGGTTGGCGGTGACGTATTTGCGCCGGGCCCGCAGTCAGGCGACAAATTTCCGCTGGATATAAAGATCCAGGACGAAAACAACCAACCGCATACGATCGCCTCCTTCGTCGAAAAAGGACCCCTGGTCCTGGTGCTTGCGCTGGTGTCGGCGCCCGAGGTCATGCAGCGAGTCGCCGAATTCCAGACCTTCGTCAAATCCAACAAAACTGACGCTCAGATCGCCATTGTCAACGTCGGTCAGTTTGGAAGTGCGCTACAGCCGAAGACGCCGATGGCAGATAACGGCAGGACGGTGAAAGTCGCAGCCAAGGAATACGGCATCACGCTGCCCTTCTACTGGGCGGACAACGACATCTACAGCGCAAATGGCTTCACCAACCTGCTGCGCGCACGCGATCTTCCGACGGTTTACGTCATCGGCCAGGACGGCAAGATCGTCCGCGAATTCAGAAGCGCCCACACAAAATGGGGTTCCGACGATCTCGCGGCAAAATAGTCGCCATTCCAGAAAACGCAACAAATCCTTCCAGCCACGAGGACAAGCATGTCAAAGCTAACTCTCTCCCGTCGCCATATTCTCAAGGCTGCAGTAACCGGCGGCGCCGCCTGCGGTATGGGATCGCTCGTCAATCTAAGCGATTTGCCACGCGCGGAGGCGGCGGCCCTGTCGGTGCCGAATTTCAAGGATGGGGAATATCTCAACAAGTTCGCCGGCAACGTACTTTGCCTGCCAGGCAAATTCAGCGGCAACGTGAATATCATGGATATGGCCAAGTGCGAGACGCTTGCCTGGTTTCCCTTTGGGCTTCTGAACATCGACATGCCGATCCCGCATCATCTCGCATCGATGCCGTCCGAAGATGCGACCAAGGGCTTCGACTTCTATGTAACAATGCAGCCGCCGGAGTCGCCCTATGTCAACGAGATGTCTCCGGAATGGCGCAACCGCGGCAAGTTCGGAATGTGGAAGATGCGGTTCGATGGAAGCGGATCCCAAAATCGGATTTCGATGGTCAACGATATCGCTGATACATTCGGCATGGCGCTTGGCGTCCATACATCGATCGGCGTCGGCCCGAATGCAAACAAATACGTCTCGTTTGCAGATGGGCAGAAGGATATCGTCCTGATCTGCACGGTCGACGACAATCCAAAATTCGTTGCCGCCATGAAGTTCGATTATGATCCGGTCAACAGGCAGTTGAGCATCAGCCGGTTATTCCCTGGGCCGTCCGGAAAGTTCGATCTGCTGGACCGGAAAGGGTGCAAGACCACCCATGAGGCGATGCTGGGCGAAGAATTGATGCCGGCGGATCCTACGGCCGTCTTCGTCGACGCTTTCACGTGGCATCCGGACCTCCCGCTGGGCACCGTTCTTTTGCGCCGGCTGGGCGCCACTCCCGTGATCGATACCAAGACATGGTCGCCGGTCACGGTTCTCGGCATCGGAACCGGCGCGCCAGATCACTTCAAACTAGTACGCCAGCAAGGCTATACTTGGGTCTACGCCATACCGGTTGTTCCCACACCGTTGCATGAGGCCGGTTTTGTAACAAACGGCCAGCATTTCATCTCCTGCAACAATGTGCTCGAGAACAGCAATACAGTCATCGAATCCGGTGACTCCGATCCGATGAAATGGAACAAGAAGACCGTCATCCAGGGCTACGGGAAGACGCATCTGCCGTTGCACATGGGGAATCTGCCCAATTCCAAATACGTGTACTTCACCGCGTGGGCGCGGCCGCCGCTTCGCGGATATATCGCCAAGGTCTCGACTGACACCTGGCAGATACTTCAGAAGATCGACATTGGTCCGGATCCCCACACTTGCGAACCGACGATCGACGGCAAGCATATGACGGCGGTCTACAGCGGGAACCAGGGCGGTCAATCCGGCATCGTCGTTCTCGACGTGGAGACCGACGAGATCGTCATGCGCTATCCGGATCCGGGCGGTCACCACGACCATTCCCTGGTGCCTAAGGACTGGGAAGGCATGAAGGCCTCACGCAGCACCAACGTCTGATCCAAGGATCATTTTGAACTCACGGTGGACCACCATGAGTGATGACCGGTCACCTTCGCTCCCGAGAGATCGTCATCCAACTTGCCGCTGGGGCGCCTCCCTGCCCCAGCGCATTTTTCTGTTGCTCATGCTTGGCGTGCCCCTGCCGGTTCATGGTCAGGGAACTGAAATGCCGGCAGAATCGATGCAGACGATGCCGGTCCCGCACAGGATGCCGGAGTCGCACGACTCGGGATCCGTGCCGGCCGTACCCGGCGATGCGATGGGCAAACCGGAAAACTCTGAAGTGGCTCCGGGCCGATCTGGTTCCGCGAGCCGATCGATGCCGTCCGGACAAGGCTTCGCCCCCAATGTCACCGGGCCCAGTCTCGCGCCCACCATCGACGAGGACCAGGCCAACCGGAACTTCGGTACCGAAAAGACGCTGCATGACGCCCGCGCAAACACCTTCGACAACCACGACGGTCTGGCAACGCCGATCGATCTCGACCTCACGTTCAGCGGGCCGCTTTGCACGGTGAAAAGGCAGACGGTGGAAGTCGCAATCCACGGCTACGGAACGGTCGAAGTCAACGAAGATACGCTGCACGATGCAGTGGTCACTCAAAGCGGTGTCGTCCGCAGTCTCTACGTATTTCCCGGAATGGAGGTGAAGGCAGGTGCACCTCTGGTATCGATCTACAGCCCCGAGCGTGTCAACGCACAGCACATGCTTCTTGCGGACTTCAGCAAGGACGAGGGCAATCAGATATCGCTGCAATATTTTTCGTCGTTTTCGTCGTCGGAGAAGTTCCTGGCTCAGTCCCGATCGAACCTCAAATGGTGGGGGTTCTCCGACGCTGACATCGATAGCCTGCTGAACACCGGAAAGGTCAGGGAGGACTATGTCTTTGAAGCCGATCGGGACGACTATGTTGTCGAGACGGCAAAAGGCCCAGGCAGCGTTGTCGTAGCCGGTGACAAGTCGGAGGAGAATTTCGTCATTCCGGGCGAACAAATCATGCGGATGGCCAGCCTCGACAGCGTCTGGGGCATGGGCTTCGTCAATCCCGAGGATGACGCGGTTTTCAAGCTCGGCGATTACATCGCCTTGACGGTCGGCGAGGGAGCGCAGGCGAGATCGTTCCAGGGATTGATCGTGCACAAGCATGACACCGCCGACCCGACGACGCGGAAGGCCGATTTCCACATCTTGCTGCAAAACCGCGACCGCGGTCTGCCGCCGGGCGATCTGGTCGCGTTCAGCAAGCGAGTGAGTCTCGACGGGCTATGGATTCCGACCGACGCTCTGCTCCACGTCCGCGGACGCCCCACCGTCATCAGGAAGAGCTCTTACGGATATGAAGCCGTCAATGTCGGCGTCGGGGCGAATAGCGGGGATCTCAGCGAGGTCCGCGGGGGGTTGAACGAGGGCGACCAACTCGTGGCCGCTCCGCGATCCGAACTCAACCCCGACACGCGAGTGGCCGGCCTGACGTCATGGGAATGAGAGAAGGCACTGCTGGGAAAGGATGGGTCGACCGTTCAGCCGGCCGAACGGCTTCGCGCATCGCTCTTGGCTGCGTCTTCCTGGCGGGCCTGTTGCCCGCCATGGTCGAGGCGACGGTGGATCAAACAGGTCGGTCGCGTGTACCGATGTTCTGGATCGATCCCATGGTGCCCGGTTCGCATTTCGATCATGGTGGGAAGTCGCCGTTCATGGACATGGAATTGGTTCCTGTGTACGAGACCGATCCCTCAATGGTCTCGATGACGGCGGCGGAAGCTGCCAACCTCGCCATCCGGACCGTCAAGATCTCGAGGCACGAACTTCACGACTCGATCAGGACGCTCGCGACCATCAGTTACGACGAGCGGAACGTTCAGGACGTTACTGTCCGTGTCAATGCGCGAGTGTCTCAATACCACTATCCGATCCACGAGGGTTACCTGGTGACCAAGGGCCAGGCACTCTTCGAATTGCAGAGCCCCGAGATCTACCAGTATCTCAGCGATTATCTCAACCTGGTCTCCAATTCCGAGCGGCTGGCGCTGGTCAGTACCGATACGACCCATGTGATTGCGCAGAGCAAGACGACGCTCCAATGGAGAGGGATTCCCGACGAGACGATCGAGCAGGTCATCAAGAGCGGGAAGGCGACCGATCGCTTCACCGTCCGCTCGCCCGTCACGGGGATCGTCCTCAAGCGGTTTGTCGAGCAGGACTCGCTTGTCAATGCCGGCGTCAAGACGGGCCAGTTCACCACCTATGGAACGCCGGTGGTGCGGATTGCGGACATCTCTTACGTCTATGCGGATGCACAGATTTTCAGCGACGATATGGATCGCCTGAAAGTCGGAATGCCCTGCGCTGTCCAGCCGCAGGGCTCGAACGGCGCAAGCGTCACGGCTCGAATTTCGTACGTCTATCCAACCCTCAAGGGCGGCGCGAGGTATGGTCTCGCGCGCATCGCACTGGACAACCGGAGCCTTTCGCTGAAGCCGGGCACGTACGCCGAGGTCCGGCTTGATCTTCCGGACGGCGGCTCGGCGCTCGCGGTCCCCGCAGAAGCCGTGGTCGAATCGGCCGACGAAAGCTGGGTGTTTGTGAGGATCGACGCGGAACACTTCCAGAAGCGAGTTGTGAAACTGGCCGAGCCGCAAGGCGACGAGATTCGCGTCCTTCATGGGCTCGAGGAGGGCGAAGAGGTCGCGACAGGCGGCGCTGTATTCTTCCTGAATTCCGATCTGGCGATGAAGGAGCCGACAGGGCTCCCAACCGAGTAGAGCAAATGACGAGGACGGAGGATTTCATGAGAAGGCCGACAACCCGCTTCATTTTTGCGACCCTTGCCGTTGCACTGGTGGCAGGCAGCCCCGATTGGCGACCGGCACATGCCCACGAGATGGAGATGCACGGGTGGACTGCCACCAACGCACAAGCGTCCGACAAGATATACTGGCTGCACGGCCGCATCAACGACGCGAACGAACAGAACGGACTCGTGAACATCACTCACGATCCGGTCAAGGAGCTCTCATGGCCGTCCATGACCATGACATTTCACGTGTCGGACAAAGCGCTGTTCGCGCGGATGCATCCTCGGGATTCGATCGACTTCGCGCTCCGGGAAATTGGCGGCAACCGCTACGAAATCGTCGACGTCAAGGAGCACAAGTGAGCATCAGTAGGACGGACCCAGGAACTTGAAGGCATTCATCCGCTTTCTCTTTCGCCTGAAGGTCATGGCCGCTGCATTGCTGGCCTGTGCAGCGCTGGCGATCGCTGGGGTATGGGCGATCAGGACGATGCCTTTGGATGCCATCCCCGACGTGTCCGAGCGTCAGGTCATCGTATACGTCCAATGGAACGGGCAAGATCCCCAGGTCGTCGAGGATCAGGTCAGCTATCCCATCACGACGACGCTTCAGCATGTCGCGCATGTCCGAAGCGTCAGAAGCTATACCGGGTTCGGCTTCGCGATGATCTACGCGCTGCTTGACGATTCCGTAGACCCCTACTGGGCGCGCAGCCGGGCGCTCGAATATCTCGATCAGATCCGCTCCAGCCTCCCGTCTGATCCGACGCTCAACGTGGGGCTTGGACCCGACGCGAGCGGCGTGGGTTGGGTCTACGAATACGCGCTCCGTTCCCGGACGCAAACGCTGGAGAAGCTCCGTTCCCTCCAGGACTGGTACATCCGGTACGCCCTGCAATCGGTCCCAGGCGTGTCGGAGATCGCAGCCGTCGGTGGCAGCGTTCGCGAATATCAGGTCCAACTCGATCCGAACAAGCTTCGCGCATTCGATATCCCGCTGAGTCAGGCTGTCAATCTGATCCGCAACAACAATTCGGAACAAGGTGGCCGCTGGATCGAGATGGCGGGAAGCGAGGTCCTGGTCAGAGGGCTCGGCTATGTCCACCAAGCATCGGACCTTGCCAAGATCGTCTTGAAAACCAACTCCAAGGCGGTTCCGGTTACTGTCGCCGACGTCGGCAGGGTCGTCATCGGTGCGGAAGCTCGCCGGGGTGGCGCCGAACTGGACGGGCAGGGTCCCGCCGTCGGCGGCATCGTCGTAGCCAGAATGGGCGCCGACGTCGCGGGGGTGATCCACGACGTCAAGGCCAAACTCGAGAAGATCAAGGCGTCTCTGCCCGCGGATGTGGAAATCGTCCCCGTCTACGATCGAAGTGAATTCATCGACCAAAGCCTTCGTGGGCTCAGGCAGAGCCTGGCGGAAGAGGCCGTCATCGTGGTTCTGGTCGTGATGGTGTTTCTCGGAAGTCTGCGGTCGGCGCTGGTAATCCTGATTCCGCTTCCGTTTGCGCTACTTGCGACCGCCTGCCTCCTGAAGGCGTCGGGAGTGACAATCAACATCATGGCGCTGAGCGGCATTGCGATTGCGGTGGGTACCATGGTCGATGCCGCAATCGTGCTCGTCGAAAACGCTTACCGGCATCTTGCGCTCGTGCCGGCGGGTCAGGCGGCGAATCCGGCAGGCCGGCGACGTGCTTTGATCGCCAGCCTGGCGGAAGTGACCAAGCCGGTATTGCTTTCGACCGCGGTCATTGCCCTGTCGTTCTTGCCGGTCCTGATTCTGTCCGGGGAGGAAGGCCGTCTGTTTCAGCCGCTGGTCTTGGCAAAAACTTTCGCGGTGGCAAGCGAGCTCGTCCTGATCGCTGTGTTGCTGCCCGTCCTTCTCACGGCGTTGATGAGAGGTGGCCCGGTGCGCGAACCGCGATTCTCCAGCGCATTCGTCGACGTCTACCGCCGACTGCTCGACTGGTGCTTCCGGTTTCGAACCCCGGCCGTCCTGTCCGTCGTTGCGATGGGCGCGCTGGCGGGCGCACTGTTCCTGAGGATCGGCGGTGAATTCCTGCCGCCGATCTATGAAGGGGACCTCATGTACATGCCGACGACCTTTCCATCGGTTTCCATCACCGAGATGGAACGGATCGTGGCCGCGCAAGACAAGGCGCTGAAGAAGTTCCCGGAGGTCGAGCGGGTCTTTGGAAAGGTGGGCCGGGCCGATACGGCGACCGATCCGGCCCCGCTCTCGATGGTGGAGACGATCGTGAAGTTGCGGCCGCAGTCGGAATGGCGAGCCGGCCTTTCGCGGGCAAAGCTGGTCGAGGAGCTGGATCGGGCCGTCAAGGTGCCCGGTCTTGTTAACGCCTGGACCATGCCGATCCGCGGCCGGATCGACATGCTGAGCACCGGCTTGAAATCCGCGCTCGGCATCAAAGTTTTCGGGCGCGACTTTAAGTCGATTGATGCGGCCTCCGACGAGATTGCGAAAATCCTGAAGACGGTGCCCGGCGCGAGGAATGTCTATGCGGAGCGCACTAACAGGGGCGAGTATTTCGACATCGCCATCCAGCGCGAGGCGTTGCAGCGCTACGGACTATCGGTGAACGACGTCCAGGATGTCATACGATACGGAATTGGCGGCGCACGGATTGCGACCACGGTCGAGGGCCTGGAACGATATCCCATCACCGTTCGAAACAGCGCTGCCTCCAGAAGCAGCCGCCAGCAATTGCTGCGTGACACCATGGTCGACACCAAAAGTGCCGGCTTCATCCCCTTGGGCTATGTGGCGGAAGTTTCACGCGCGCAACATCCGACCGAAATAAAGACCGAGAACGGGATGTACGTGAACTACGTGTATGTCGATCCGAGCGACAGCGACATTGCGGGGTTCCGCGGACGCGCCGAACGGGCGCTGGCTCGATCGCTCAAGATGCCGGACCAAACTCTCTACGAATGGAGCGGTCAGTCCGAAGGCCTGGATAGGGCGTCACAGGCCGGCCTATATATCGCGCCGATGGTCTTCCTAGTCGTCGTGGCGATGTACTATTGGCTGTATTCCTCCTGGCGTCGCGTCGCGCTCGTCGTGCTGAGCGTACCCTTTTCTCTGATAGGAAGCGTGGTGACCGTCTACGCGCTCGGATATCACATGAGCGTGGCCGTGACCCTTGGAATGCTGGCGCTCGTTGGCGTGTCGGCTCAGACCGCCGTCGTCATGATCACTTACATCGATCTGTCGGTCGACGCCGCGGAGCAGGAGGGCCGGCTCAGGGGAACCGAGCAGTTTCGCGCGGCAATCTACCACGGCGCCGTCAAACGATTGCGCCCCAAGCTGATGACCGTGTTTACCGTCATCCTCAGCTTGATTCCCGTGATGCTGGCCAGCGGAGTAGGCGCCGAACTCGCGAAGCGGATCGCAGCGCCGATGATCGGCGGGATGATTTCGTCGGCAATTCTCGTACTTCTGGTGATTCCTGTTCTGTACTTCTGGTCCGACGAGCGGCGAATTTCGATGGAGGAATGTCGTGACTGATCTTGAACTGCTGGCGGTCGGCTTCAAACGAGGCACCGTCGTGCCGGCGTTGCTCTGCTTCCTGATCGTCTGCTCCGTGACATCCTGGGCCATCATCGTGCGCACCTGGCTCAATCAACGTCACGAGAGGCGCGGCTATCGGCAGCTGCGGCGTCGACTGGACCGAGTGCAGCCCGTAGACTGGTTTCGCGCGATTGCCGCCAACCCTCGAGACGACAGCGTGTCGAGAATCGTCGGCGTCGCGCTCCGGCACCGCGCTTCCGAGATGCCGGTCGGCTCGTTCGAGAGCGTCCGCGTGATGATAAAGGCGGCGGTCGTTGACGAGATCGAGCGACTGCAGCGGACGTTGCCGTTGCTCGCGACCATAAGTACGGTAAGTCCCTACCTGGGACTGTTCGGCACGGTGTGGGGAGTCATGGATGCGTTCGGTGCCTTCGGCAGTCTGGAAGATCAGGCTGCCTTCGCCCAGGTGGCGCCAGGCATTGCGCAAGCGCTGGTGGCGACCGGGGTCGGCCTTGCGGTGGCGATTCCGGCGGCAGCCGCCTACAACCTGTTTCTCGCCGCGGCCGGCCGCATCGCGGATGATCTCGACTTGGTCGGTGAAGAGCTTGTGGCGCGTATCGCCGACAACGGACCCGTACAGCGAGCCTGACAAGATGCCCTTTGGCAGACAATCGCTATCGTTTTCGAACAGGCGGTCGCTGTCGCGCCATCGGATGCTGTCCGATATCAATGTCGTTCCCTACGTGGACGTCTTGCTCCGTGATTCTTTCGGTATTCATCATCGCTGCGCCCCTGGTCGCGCATGGTGTGGTAGTGAAGCTTCCCAAGGGAGGCGTCGAAGTCCTGCCGAACAACGAGCTTCCCCTGACCGTGACAATCGACGACACCGGGGCCGTTCGGGTCAGCGACGGGCGTGGTGACGATCGCCGGGTCGACGATTTCACCCTGTCGCGCGTAGCGGCTGTCGTCCTTGAGCAACGGCCGCATACGCCGGTCATTCTTCGGGCGAGCGAGAAGACCGAATATGGGAAAGTCATCCGAACCATGGCGCTGCTCAAATCCGCCGGCGCGCCGAGCATAGGTCTCATGACAGCCGATGCACGTCGCTGATGCAGATCACCAGATGGACCGCTTCTACGCCGGATGGCTGGCTCCCATTGCCACCTCGCTGGCTGGCCATCTCGGGCTGCTGATTCTGGTTTTGGCCTTCCATGCCAGTTGGGACGGAGGAAGCGGAATCATCAATGCGGAGGCGCTCGACATCGCCGACAGCAACAGTGTCAAGAAGGCGGCCACCACAGTGGTTGAAAAGCGCGGCACGCGCGAGATCTCGAACCAGGAAATGGTGGAGCGGCTGACCCTTCCGATGGGGCTGCCGCGCAGCCTGAAATGTTCCCTGGCCGTCACCGTGGCGCAGGACGGGCAGGTCCTGGAGGCCGTCGTGACGCAAAGCACCGGTAACCCCGAATTCGACCGCTCCATCGTGGAAGCCGTCTATAAGTCCTCGCCGTTTCCGAAACCGCCCAATGATCGGCTCGAGGCCGGCGTCTATCGGTTTCAACTGCGCCTCGGGCAGTAGCGGGTCATCTTGCATGTTGTTGAAAATGCATATTTTTTCTGGTCAAATCGGGCACTGGAGCAACAGCGCAGGTACGCAGGCCGATGTTGGGTCCGAAGGCGCGCAATACACCGGGGATCGCAGATCAGCCGGACGACCGGGAAGGGCTACCTCATGAGCGTTAGCCGTCTCGGCCTGGGGGCGACATTGGGCCTCGTCATATGGGTAGCTCTGCTATTCATGCTGCCGATCTCGGTCGTCGCACTCGCGCCAGCGAGCCTTTTGGGCAAGTTGCATGTCGCGCCTTCGATGCACTCACTCGTCGAAGGCTTCTGCAGCGCGGTCGCGTTCGAGATCTTCGGCATCCTGATTTTTGCGACGTTCTATCAAAGAGACCTGTCGCTTTTCCTTTTCTCGCTGGCGTTCTTCACCATGGGCGTATTCGACGCGCTGCACGCGACGACCAGCCCGGTAACCCATCCGATCTTCTTCGTCACGCTGCATACGGCGTCCTCACTTTGCGGGGCCATTCTGCTGCTTGCCGCGGTCGCGTTGAAGGTCTGGACCGTCGAGCCGGGACAGGGCGCCAAGCTGCCCTATCTCTTGATCGTCGGAGCCGCCTGCGGATTGGCGGCGTTGGTATATCATGCGGTCATGTTGCATCTCGGCGTCGGCCGTAATCCCGAAATGGAGTTTTCAGCGCTCACCTACCAGATCCACAACATTTGCACCGTCTGTTACGTCCTTTCGGCGGTCGGGCTTCTCTACTACTATTGGGCCACCCGATACGTTCCGGCCCTCGTCATAGGCAGCATGCTCGCCGCCATGGCGGAAAGCGCTTACCTGTTCGAGTTCTCGACCATGTGGGACCTCAACTGGTGGATTTGGCATTTCATCAAGGCGGCGTTCTATTTTAGCATGCTGACTACTGCGAGCATCGCGCTCGTCTTCACCATCCGCTCCGTCGCGACGTCTCGCCTGGCGCTTGCACGGACCAACCTTAAATTGACCAGGACCAAGCAGCAGCTGGCCGAATTCAACTCCGAACTTCATGCCCGCAACAAGATGGTTCGGGAGGCCGTCGCCTCCTTCTCGGTTGACAATGTCCTGCACGCCTTCTCGTCGGCGATCAGCCAGATCGTGCCCGGGTCCAAATGCGCGATCGTGATCTATGTTGCGCCCGACGAGCTCGACGAGACCAATCTGCGATTCCGCTTGGAATGGGGCGAGCTGCCGATCACCGCCGAAGCCACCCCGGGCCGGGTCGGGTCGGAAAGCGAGGCAATCCAGCGGCCCGCGGTGCTCGCGCCCTGCGATCCCTTCGGACGCTTTGCATTCCCGCTCGTCTCCGAGCGCATCGAGTTCGGTGTGGCCCGCATCTCGATGCCTATGCCAGATCCGGTCACCAGCAACAGGCTGTTCGCTGCCGTCAGGGAGATAGGTCCACTCGTTCAAAGCTCCCTGCGCAGCTTTCGTCTTGCCGACGAGGCGAGGTTCAGGAAAACCCTGAGCGCGGCCGTGAGCCGAGCCTGCTCTTCATTGGACGCGACAAGCGTGTTGACGCTGGCATGCGAGGAAATCGTCGCATTGATTGACGCCGATTGGGCCTGCATTGTCGATCGATCGCTCAACGCCCTTGCATCGACCCCAAATCCTGAATGCTTGCGCGATGAGAACTTCCATACGGAGCACCTGGCGGCCCTGAGGGCCAGCCCAACGGCCGATCATGACATTGCAAGGCGCTGGTCCGGCGAGTTGTGGACAGCTGTCAGCCTCGCGTTCTCGCACAATGAATCCGGCGAACTGACCTTAATCGCGTACCGTCGCAAGCGGGTCGAATTCAGCTTCTCGTCCTTGGCAAAAGCAGAACTGTTCGTCCGCCAGGTGGCGATCGCCTATTCGAACGCCGTCAACTACCGGCGAGTGGTCGACATGAATCGCGAGGTGGAGGTGCAAAGAGAGATCCGTGCGCGGAGCGAGCGGCTGGCGACATTGGGGCAGCTTGCGGCGTGTGTCGCCCACGAAGTCCGAAATCCGCTCGGCGCGATCACCAATTGCATATCCATTCTGGGACGTGATGACAGCGACCAGGGTACCGTCGATAACGTGCTCGAGATCATCCGCGGCGAGGTCGCGCGCCTCGACAGGCTCACGCGCGATTTTCTCGCGATCGGCTCCCGACCAAGCAAGATCAGTGTCGTGCAGCTTGACCAGATGCTCGACCGGGTTGGCCGAACGGTGCAGCAGTACATCAACTACGAGAGGCTCTCGGTTCGAACTCGATACCCAGTTCGAGGGCGAGGGCACGACGCTGCTGTTTGACAGCGATGGCCTCGAAATCGTTCTCTGGAATCTCGTTCTCAACGCGGTCCAGGCGGTAAGCGGCTCGGGCCATGTACGTATGGTCCTGCGTCAGCGCCGAGAACATATTTTCCTCGCGGTCATCGACGATGGCCGCGGCATAGCGATCGACAATCGCCAGCTCATTTTCGAACCGTTTCTTTCGACACGCGCCTCCGGCGCCGGCTTGGGCCTCGTGATTGTGAGCCGCTACATGGCGCAGTGGGGCGGCAAGATCAAGCTCAAGAGCACGCTCGGACGCGGGTCGGCATTTCTGATGCGGATTCCGCTTCCTTCTTCCCCTCAAAACGCCAAGCAGAGCGCCTGACATCGCATGCCGACCATCCTTGTCGTTGACGATCATTCAGGAATGCGGCGTAGCCTGAGCATGATGCTGCGGGCGGCGGGACATCTGACGCTTGAAGCGTCGGACGGCGTCATGGCGCTGGATTTCGTCGATAAGAAGCCGGTTGACCTCGTCATCACCGACCTGCGGATGTCGGGCATGAGCGGGACCGATCTGCTTCAGCGGCTTCGCGAGACCCGGCCGCAAATTCCGGTGATCGTCATCACGGCGTACGGCTCCATCAATTCCGCCGTCGAAGCCATGCGGATGGGTGCCCTGGACTACGTCACCAAGCCTTTCCAGGAACCGGACCTGCTCCAGCGCATCAACGGCGCACTATTGACGCAGCAGACCATGATGAAGGCACCTGCAGTCCAAGAGGAAGCGGCCTCGAAGTCGCTTCCCGGGCTGGTGTTTGCCTCGCCCGAGATGAAGGCGGCCCTGATTAAGATCGATCGGATCGCCCGCTCCGACATCGCGGTTTTGATCGGCGGTGAAACTGGGACTGGCAAGACGCAGCTCGCCCGCCTCATCCACAAGAAGAGCGCGCGCAGCGAGGCACCCTTTCTCAACATCAATTGCGCCAACCTTTCCGAATCCCTGCTGGAGAGCGAACTATTTGGTCATCTCAAAGGCAGCTTTACGGGAGCCAGCGAAACGCGGATCGGCCTGCTCGAGACGGCAAACGGCGGGACCGTGCTTCTTGACGAAATCGATACCCTGACGATGAGTACACAGGCCAAGCTGCTCCAGGTCCTCAATGACGGTCAGGTGCGGGCCATCGGATCAAACAAGAGCAAGCCGATCAACATTCGCGTCGTTTGCGCTGCAAATCGAGACATCCAACGGCTGGTACGGTCGGGCGAATTCCGGGCCGATCTGTATTTTCGCATTTGCGGGGTGGGTTTCACCATACCTCCGTTGCGCGAGCGTCCAGAAGAACTGGAGCCGCTGCTGGAGCTGTTCTTTGCCCGTTTCGCCAGGAAATACGGCAGAAATACCCTGCGCCTCAGTCCGGCCGCCAAGGAGATCGTGCTTCGCTACCCATATCCGGGGAATATTCGACAACTCGAGAATTTTTCCGAGCAGATGGCCTTGTTCAGCGATCCTTCTGGGATGATCGACATCGGCGCGCTTCCCGAGGAACTTCTCTATCCGCAGCCAACCGGCATCGACGGCGAATCCGAAATCCGTCGGTTCCGGTCTTCTCACGCGGGATGAAGAAGATAAAGCCTCGCTCGAACTGGCCTTGAGGCGCCATAGCCGCTTGGAAGACGCCGCGCGCGCACTCAAGATCAGCCGCACGACGCTGTGGAGGAAAATGCGTCAATACGATATCAGTATCCGATCGCGAAAGTAAGGCGTCCCGGTGGAATCAAAAATCGATCTTGTCGTGGACGCTATCCAGCGCCGCCTTTGCGCACGCTTCATCGCTTTCACCGGACGGCGCACCGGAAACCCCGATCGAACCCATCAAGGTGCCGCCGGATTCGATGATCAAGCCGCCCGGTATCATCAGGATGTGCGGCTCGATCGATATTCTGCTGCTCATTTGACCCGACTTCACCTGTGCATTTAATGCGCTGGTATCTGAACGGAAACTGAGAGCCGTGTAGGCCTTGTCCGTCGCGGTCTGGGTGGCGGGAAGGCCTGCATATTGATCGCGCATCAGCGCCTGTGCCTGGCCGAACCGGTCCATTACCACGGCGGCGACCTGAAAGCCGTCGGCGCGGCACTTCTTTACCGCAATCTGAACGGCCTCGATCGCGACTTCGGGAGCGACCGACTTGTAGACGACGGTGGTGTCGGCCGCCAGCGCATGGCTGAAGCCAGGCAGCGCGGAAAGTATGGCAACGGCAAGTCGTCTGCTTTTCATCATCGTGCTCATGTCTCCAAACACCGGTCATACAGGATCGTCGACCTCGCCGAAGCAACGATTGTGCCGGTGGTCGAAAGTGGCTGATCCGTCGGGAATCAGCCCACGGTCGCGGACGTGCCGGCGCGTCTTGTTTCAGAACAGTTGCACGTCGAAACATGTTGAAACGTTCAGTTGGCTCCGGTGGTGACTGCCGCGGCAAAACGGTCCGCCTGAAGTTGAAAAAGCGCGGCTTACCCGCCGGGAAAGCGATGCGGAGGCTCGGCCAAAACCGGCACGGATCGTGCTTTAAGTCGATCGAATAATGGCCTGCAACGCCTGCCGCCGTCAGGCCGGCAACGGTCAAGCCGTACCAAGTTGTCGGGCGTCAGATCACGAGGTTCGGTTCGGCGGCAATGTACAGAGGAGATTCCATGAGCGTATCCGTCGTTCGGTCTGTTCGCGCAGGTTTGGCTGGAAGCATCGCTGTCTTTGCCATCGCAGCCTCGCTGGTCAGCCTGGCGCCGCGGTCCGCGTGGTCACAGGCGGCAAATTCCGTGGTGATGCAGGGTCAGCAGCTCGCATTCGATCGCGGCAAGGGCAATTGCCTTGCATGCCATCAGATCGCAGGCGGGGATCTCGCCGGTAACGTCGGACCGCGCCTCGAGAAGATGAAGGACCGCTACCCGGATCGCAAGGACCTCTATGACTTGATCTGGAACGAGGCGAAGCGAAACCCGCAAACGGTCATGCCAGCCTTCGGCATCAATCACATTCTCGATGAGGAAGAAATCAACAAGGTGATCGACTTCCTCTACAGCCTCTGAGGAATATTTTACGATGCTCATGGAGTACAGGATGAAGGACGAATCTTCTCTGCCGGGCTCGCTCTGTCGCCGCGGCTTGTTCCGGGTGGCTGCGGGGGCAGGCCTGGTGTTGTTCGCCGACGCGGCTGCCTTGCTGCCGGCCTTGGCCGATGCAAAATGGCCCAAGGATGCGTTTGATGCCAAGGACGAGGCGGCTGCCATCAAGGCACTGATGGGCAAGAACGCGACGCCATCCGACAAAGTCAAGCTCGAGGCGCCTGAGATCGCGGAGAACGGCGCTGTGGTTCCCGTCACCGTGAGCACCGACCTTCCAAAGGCGGACCGGATCTCGATTCTGGTGCTGGAGAACCCCTACACTCTGGCCGCCTCATACATCATACCCGACGGTACGGGTGCAAGCGTCTCTAACCGCCTCAAGCTCGCCAAGAGCACGAAGGTAGTCGCCCTGGTCTCGGCGGGTGGCGCGCTCTACAGCGCAAGCAAGGACGTCAAGGTGACGGTCGGCGGGTGCGGCGGTTGATCGATCAAATCGAACTTCGGAGTTAAGGAAATGGCATCTTCAATCCGTGTACGCGCGGCTGTGTCTGGGGAGCGGGCCGAGGTTCAGGCCCTGATTCAACATCCGATGGACTCAGGCTTCGTCAAGGACGCCTCAGGCGCCGTCATCCCACCGCACTACATCCAGGTCGTCGAATTCGAACACGCAGGAAAGTCCGTGTTCACCGCGTTCTGGGGCCCGGCCGTGTCCAAAGATCCATATGTGAAGTTCGCATTCCAGGGTGCGAAAAAGGGCGACGACATGACGGTCAGCTGGGTCGACAACAAAGGCCAGAAGGACTCCGCGGTCGTCAAGATCGGTTGACCCGTCATGCGCGAGATCGAAGATAAAATGGGGAGGATGGACGCCGTGACCCGTGTGCTTTTGGCAACGCTGATCGTTCTGGTCATCGCCGACCGCGGAGCCTCCGCGACCGAAAACGTCGATCCGGTAGCGGATCTCAAGGCCTATCAGAACTCGATTCAGCGGGAATTTCCCGGCGTCAAGCTGAACGATTTCGCAAATGGCCCCTACACGATGGATGAAGGCATGCACAAGCAGTGGGAGGAGATCATGCAATTTCCTCCCTATGACTTCGCGGTCGACGAGGGCAAGGAGTTGTTCGAGAAGCCATTCTCAAATGGCAAGACCTACGGCGATTGCTTTCCGAACAAAGGGATTGGGATCCGTCAGAACTATCCTCATTTTGACACCAAGCGCGGCGAAGTGGTGACGCTCGAGCTGGCTATCAACGAGTGTCGCGTGGCGAATCTCGAGAAGCCGCTTCCCTGGCAGGTTGGCAAACTTGCGTCAATTTCCGCTTACATGGCCTTCACTTCGCGAGGCAAACAGATCGACATCAAGATCCCGGACGACCCGGGGGCGCTTGCGGCCTATAACGCCGGGCGCGAATATTACTATACTCGGCGGGGTCAGCTAAACTTCTCATGTGCGAGCTGCCACACCCAGAATCCAGGTAAGCGGCTGCGTGCTGACGTCTTGGCGCCTGCACTCGGAATCCTGGCGAGCTTTCCCCTGTATCGTTCCGAATGGGGAAGCATGGGGACAGTGGATCGACGGTTCATCAGTTGCAATACTCTCGTTCGGGCCGAGGGCCTGCCACCCCAGGATGTCGTATATCGCAACCTTGAATACTTCCTGACTTACATGAGCAACGGCATCGAGGTCGCCGGGCCGACGACGCGGCCCTAGAAAGTGGGAGCATCCATGTCGAAACTGATCACCGCGGTGGCGTGCACTATCCTCCTGGCGACGATCGGCTCGCCGTCGTTCGCGCAGTCGTCGGACGAAGCAGGTTATCGTCAGGCCTACGAAGCCGCGTTGCGCCTTCAGCAGCGGGCGCTCGGCTACCAGAATGGGTGGACCGTCACCACGGCCGCCATCAAAGCGGCGAAAGAGGCAGCGGACAAGAAGGACTTCACCGCAGCCGCGCAGCTCGCAGGGAAGGCCGAAGCGCTGGCGAAGGCATCGGTCGAGCAATCCGAGAGCCAGAAATCGATTTGGCAAGAGGCGGTCGTGAAGTGACCGATCAGCGGTAGAGGTCCAGAGGGGCGACGATGAGAGTAACTTCGACCCTGCCTGCAGCGATGATCGCGTTGATGCTTTCGGCAACGTTTGCAATGGCCCATGCGGTACTCGTCAGAAGTGACCCGGGTTCCGGTGGAATCCTAAGTCCGGATGATCTCGAACTCCGTCTCACCTTCAATGACGTCCTCGAGCCGCAGTTCTCCACTTTCAAGATCGAAGCCGTCGACGGCGACGACACCGCAGTCTCCGTTTCGTTCCAGGAGGGCGGAAAAAGTGCGGTCCTCAGGTTGCAAGGGAAGCTTCGTCCCGGCAGCTACCGTGTGCATTGGAGGGTCGTCTCGACGGATACGCACAGATCGGAAGGCGTCCTGCCGTTTTCGGTAAGATAGCCTGCGACTCGCGGGCGGCCTGGCCGGTGGCTGGAACTCGCGGGCGGCGAGATGTCAGGATCGGCCGGTTTTCACGAACTGGCCAAAGGACATATTGTCATATGCGTGGCTCTGGACGAATCGGAACATGGCGAGGAAGTGCTCGGGTTCGACGTATCCCGGCAATCGGGCCACTTCCGACACCCTATCGCCGGCGCTCGTGGACTCCGAAAAGAACTGGAAGGTGGGAGTGAAGCGGATGCTATTCTTATACGCCAAGCTCTTCTCCGAGATCGATTGTCCATCGAAATCGGTGACAGGGAGCGAGCCGATGATGTTCAACTGAACGACCTCGAAATGATCCTGGATGAAGCCGGCGATCTCGGGATTGCCGAAGTTGACGACGTGGGTCTCCTTGCAATAGGGACAGCCCTTCAGGCTCCACATCACAACCAGACGTTTGCCCTTCTTCGTCGTCTCCTCGAGATCGCTCCTCAGATCCAGGAAGCTTTTCAGGAACCAGGGCTCAGTGTACAGGCCGTCGGCCGTCACCTCGGGCTCGGCGTGCAAACGGCGTGCGAGCGGTGTAGTCGCGGCACCGCAAGCCCCGACCAGAACATCACGGCGAGAGATCATCGTTTTTCTCCTCTTGCTCGGCATAGGCTAGGACATGACATGATGGGTTGGAAGGCAATCCTCGGGCTTTGGACGTTCCTGGCGGTGGCGACCGGCGGTCTGGCGGCCAGCGCCGCCCCTGATGCCACACTCGATGCCATTTCGGAGGCCTATGTGCCTTACAGGATCGCCGTGAGCTATCTGCGGGCGGGCGAGACCGAACTGGGCGAAATTTCGCTGCAACAATTCGTCGACAGATGGGAGCGGCTGGCCGCCACGCTGACCGCTGAGCCGCCGGCTCCGTTTGACGCCGACCCGAAGTTCGCCGCCAGCTTTGAGGAAATCCTGAAAGCGGCGAAGAATGCCCAGGTACAGCTGGCCGGCGGCAATGCAGGCAAGGCGCTCGCGGAGCTGGAGCCGGTTCGGGCCCTGCTTGCCGAGGTACGGCGCCGCAACGGCATTCGGACGCTGAGCGACTGTATCGACGACATCAGCAACCAGATGGATCTGCTGCAGAACCTGCGAGACCGCAGCTTCGATATCAACGATCCGGGCAAGGCCAGCAAAGCATCGGCCGCGATCGCGGCGCTTGCCCCAATACTCGACCGTTGCGCGCGCCAGCCGCCGCCGAAAAACCGGGAGCAGTTCGATCGCCTGATTCAACAGGCGTCGTCGTCGGTCGAAACCGCGAGGGACGCACTGACCGTTCGCGACGCCGATCGGTTCATCCGGGTGGTCCGCGAATTGCGCTCGATTGATCATATCCTGTTTCAGCAGTTTGATTGATCCACCCATCAGCCGTGCGACCCGAGGGTGGGCACGTTTTCGAGCAACCAGTATGATATCGCGGGCATCGTATTGGTCAGAAACAGCAGGCCGGTGATGACCAGCAGGGCACCCGATATCCGCTCCATCCACCCCAGATAGTGCCTGAATCTCTGCAGCCAGCCGAGAAATGATCCGACGAAAGCCGCCGCCAGCAGGAAGGGAATTCCAATTCCAGCCGAGTAGGCCGCCAACAGCACCGTTCCCCGGGTGAGCGTGTCCTGCGCGCCGGCGACCAGCAGGATCGCGGTAAGGATGGGACCGACGCAGGGGGTCCAGCCGAACGCGAAGGCAAGTCCGACCAGGTAGGCACCCAACAGGCCCAAGGGCTGTTTACCCGGCTGGAAGCGAAGCTCGCGATTCATGAGCGCGATCGGAACAAGCCCCATGAACTGAAGACCCAGCAGAATGATCAGAACACCGGACAGGACGGTCAGCTGACGCAGATACGCGGTGACCAACTGGCCAACAAGCGATGCACTGGCGCCGAGCGCGATGAAAACGGTCGCAAAACCGAGCACGAACGCGAGACCAGGCCACAATGCGGCGGTGCCGCGCCGATCTGACATATCCTGAAGCGAGGCGCCCGAGATGAAGCATAGGTAGGGTGGAACGAGAGGCAGAACGCAAGGAGATAGAAATGACAATAGGCCGGCCAGGAGCGCACCACCGATAGTCACATCCAGCATCGAAACGGGCTCCCCGAGAGTTGCTTGAGCGATGCAATTTACCTGCCACGACGCAGCAGAGCAAAACGCAATGGGCATCGCTCCGGGCAAGGTGCACACGGATTCGTTCTGCTTGGCGTAGGCGAAGCGTTTCAATTCGTTTCGTCGCGAAACGTCCTGGAACGCCGGGCCGGCCGGCCGCCGCGCGACCGCCTCATCTCCCTCGCTTTGTCAGTCGATTCGAAAGGCACGTTTATTGCTTATTAGGTCCTGTCACCTTCGAGACGTACAGGTTGGACAGGTGACAGGCGAGCAGCCATATCGGCGGAGATCCTGGAAGTGCGGTTACGGTTTTGGAAAGAGGCGCAGGTAGCGGCTAGGGAAAGTGGAGCCGGCCAGATACGCGTTCGACGACGCGCGCTGCTGCAGATGGCCGGACTTGCAGCCGGCACGGCATTGCTGGAGCGCGGCGCGCGGGCCGAAGATGCGGTTCCTCCGTCCGACAACTCGTGGTCTCAGACACTCGGTGCGCCCGTCGTTGATCAGCCCTATGGCAAGCCGGCTGCGGCCGAGGCGGACGTCATCCGGCGCAACGTCCCCTGGCTGACTGCCGATGCGTCGTCGTCCATCAGCTTTTCACCGATCCAGAGTTTGAACGGGATCATCACCCCGAACGGCCTGTTCTTCGAGCGCTATCATGCGGGCCGGCCGGACGTCGCCGCGCAACAGCATCGTCTCATGATCCATGGCCTGGTCGATCGGCCTCTGATCATGACGATGAAGGACATCGAACGCTTTCCGTCGACCTCGCGCATCCATTTCATCGAATGTCCGGCGAACGGCGGAATGGAGTGGCGGGGAGCCCAACTCAACTCGCTGCAGTTCACGCATGGAATGATCAGCTGCGCCGAATGGACGGGGGTCAGGCTATCAACCCTGCTCGAGGAAGTCGGTCTGAAGAAGGACGCCGCATGGCTCCTGGTGGAGGGTGCCGACGGGGCGCACATGGCGAGAAGCATCCCGCTGTCCAAGGGCTTGGAGGATTGCCTGATCGTCTACGCCCAGAACGGCGAGGCCCTTCGTCCCGAACAGGGTTACCCGTTGCGCCTGGTCGTGCCCGGTTGGGAGGGCAATGTCAGCGTGAAATGGCTCCGCCGTATCAAGGTGGGGAGCCGGCCATGGTACACGCGCGAGGAAACATCGAAATACACGGATCTGATGCCGGATGGAACCTCGCGGGGCTTCACCTGGCTGATCGATGCCAAATCCGTCATTACATTTCCCTGTCCTGAAAAGCCTCTCGGCGGTCCGGGTCTGTACGAAATCCGCGGGCTGGCGTGGACAGGCACCGGCAAGATCAGGGAAGTGCATGTATCGACCGACGGCGGCATCAACTGGAGCCAGGCGAAGCTACAGGATCCGGTGCTTTCCAAGGCGCTGACGCGCTTCACGTTCCCGTGGCGCTGGGACGGAAAACCGGCGTTCCTGGAATCCCGCGCGGTCGACGAAACCGGTTTCGTGCAGCCGACCCTCGCCGCCTTGCGCAGGGTCCGCGGCAGCAATTCGATCTATCACAACAACTCGATTCAAACCTGGCAGGTAAAGCCCGATGGAAGCATCTTCGATGTCCAGATGGCGTGATCTGCTGGGTTTCCTGGTCTGCGTGCAACTGGTCGCTGGCGTGCCAAATGCGTTCGCGGGCGGCCGGCCCTACGGTTATGGGACGCCCGCGACAGCCGAGCAGAGTTCCGGCTGGGATATCGATGTGCGGGGCGACGACGGCGTCGGCCTTCCGCCCGGTCAGGGAACGGTCAGTCGCGGGCAGGAAGTCTTTTCGGACAATTGCGCGGCTTGCCATGGCACCTTCGGCGAAGGCGAGGGACGTTGGCCGAAATTGGCCGGCGGCAACGGGACCCTGAAGGACGATCGGCCGGAGCCGACGGTCGGCAGCTACTGGCCGTTCGCCGCTACCCTGTGGGACTACATCAATCGCGCGATGCCGTTTCCGGCGCCTCACACGCTTCCGGCCGACGACGTTTACGCACTGACGGCATTCATTCTGAACCTGAACAACATCGTTCCAGACGACTTCGTCGCCAACAAGCACACGTTGCCGAAGGTCAGGATGCCAAATCACGACAGCTTTTCCTGGGACGATCCCAGGCCCGACACAGCGACCCAGCCCTGTATGACGAAATGCCAGGACCCATCGGGGACCAAGATCGTGTCGACGGCGGAAGGCAAGACCCTGACTCCACGGACGACCGGGCCGCTAGACGACATGCTGCCGAAATGACGGCGACGAAGGCCGGCGCTGCAGGACTTTCGTCGATGTGGTTCAGGCCGCCCTCGTCGCACCAGGGATGATGCCGATGACCTTGAATCGAAGAAAATTCGTAATGTTTGCCGCAGCCGCGCCCGCGCTGCTTTCGGCCTCACGGCGAGCCTTCGGCGCCGACCACGGATACCCATACGAGTTCAGGCCCTCGGGGAACGCGCGCATCATCCACATGACGGATACCCACGCACAATTGCGCCCGGTCCGGTTCAGGGAGCCGAGTGTCAACATCGGGATCGGAGCGATGAAAGGACATCCTCCACACCTTGTGGGTCAGCGGTTTCTCGACAATTTCGGATTGAAGAGTGGCGGCATCGATGCCCACGCCTTCACCTTCATCGATTTCGAGGCGGCAACGCGGCGCTATGGACAGATGGGCGGATTCGCCCAGCTGCGGACATTGCTGAAGATGCTTCGCGCGGCGGTGCCGGATGGACGATCCATCCTGCTGGACGGCGGTGACCTCTGGCAGGGTAGCGGACTGGCCAATCTCACCGGCGGACGGTGCATGGTCGAGGCCGCAAATCTGCTCGGCATCGATGCCATGACCGGACATTTCGAGTTCACCTATGGCGAGGACGCGCTGCGCCGGAACCTGGAGCTTTTCAAGGGTGAATTCCTTGCCCAGAACGTCTTTCTCACGGACGAGGCCCGGTTCAATGACGTTAAGGTATTCGATCCCGATACCGGACACGCATTCCGTCCCTACCTGATCAAGGAGGTGGGTGAGTTCCGTGTCGGCGTCATCGGCCAGGCGTTCCCCTATGTCCCGATCGCGCATCCGAAGCGGTTCGTGCCGAACTGGACGTTCGGCATTCGCGACGACGAAATGCAGAAGACCGTCGACCGGATGCGCGAATCGGAGCGGGTCGACGCGGTGATCCTGCTGTCTCACAACGGCATGGATGTCGACCTGAAGCTGGCTAGTCGCGTGAGTGGCATCGACGTCATCCTCGGCGGCCACACCCACGATGCGATTCCCCGGCCCGTACCGGTGAACAACCGGGGCGGGGTGACCCTGGTATCGAACGCAGGCTCCAACGGAAAGTTCATCGGGGTCCTCGATCTCGATCTCGGCAAGGGCAAGGTGAAGGACCTGAGCTATCGCCTGCTGCCGGTCTTTAGCAACGAACTCGAGGCCGATGCCGAGATGACCGCGCTGATCAATCGGATGTACGCGCCGCACGAAACAACGCTGGGCGAGAAGCTCGCCGATGCCGACCGCCTGTTCTACCGCCGGGGCAATTTCAATGGTCCTATGGATGACCTGATCTGTGACGCCCTGCGTAAACAACTGGACGCGCAGCTCGCGCTCTCGCCGGGCTTCCGCTGGGGACTGACCGTCCCGACGGGCGAGCCTGTGACAATGGACAGCGTTCTCAGCCAGACGGCGATCACCTATCCCGAAGTCTACGTTCAATCGATGACCGGCGAACAGATAAAGACGGTCCTGGAAGATATATGCGACAACCTGTTCAATCCGGATCCGTATTACCAGCAGGGCGGCGACATGGTGCGCGTCGGCGGCATGTCATATGCCTGCAATCCAACTGAGTCCGCCGGTCGGCGCATTTCCGATCTGACGCTCGCGGACGGCTCCACTCTGGAAGCCGGCAAGACCTATCGAGTGGCCGGCTGGGCTTCCATGGAGGCGCAGGCGGGCAATTCGGCCGGAGACGTCGTCGCCAGGCATCTACGAAGCGTTGGAGCCTCAATCGGACCGAAGGCGGACGTCAGGATTGTCGGAGTCGACGACAACCCCGGCTATTCGATGCGATCATGAGCCGAGGCGTGGCGCTCAATTCAAGGATCGTGATCGCGCTGATGCTGATCATGAGCGCCGCGGCCTTGGCTACTTCATCTATCGCTCAGGACGCCTCGTCGCAACCGATGGATCGGCCGTTTGTCGAGCATCGGGTTGCGTTGCAATCATCCGACCGGTCGCCTGACAAGCAGGCGTTTGTCATGAGCATGGCGAACAAATGCTCGAGGTCTACGGTCCCGATGCCATCGACATCCAGGTGGTCGCGATTGGACCGGGGAGCCGGTTCCCGCAACCGGACAATCCGAACCGGAAGCGGATCGCAAGTCTGATGGCGCAGGGCGTCACTTTCAACGTCTGTGCCTACACGCTCGACACCATCCAACGACGGACGGGCCGCCGTCCTGGAGTCGATCCGAAAGCCGTCGAGGTCGCCGCCGGTGGCCTGTTCCTGCTTTCGCTCGCCGAAAAGCACTGCACCATCATCAGGCCCTCTAAATGCTGAATTGACGGCCAGGGAACATTTCAGGCTGCGCGGCAGCCCCATCGGAGGGGTCAGCCGCTCGACCATTTCCTCAGCTGGCACGAACGGTTTACAGTTTGCTCGCAACCTGTTGTTTCGAAATGACCGAAAAGGTTGTCAGTTTACACCTAAGTGACTGACAATATTATTGTAAGACGTGACTCTTAATCAGCGGGTCCCAGGTTCGAGCCCTGGTGCGCCCACCAAGCTTTCAATATTTGGTATGGGCGCAACAGCGGCTCACGAACAAAGCTCGGTTGGCGTGAGGCACAGCGTTGTCGTACGACCTTGGTCGCATAAAGCAAAGCGAACGCCGTCACCAAATATGGGACCAGGTGCACGGCTAGTTCTTGGGCTCGCTTTTGGTCAACGCACCGTTGTGAGGGTCGACGTGGATTTCATACGCCTTGCCGTCTTTCATCGCGTCGCCTTCCCAATGACCGTCATCCGCCTCCAGCTTCCGAACATCGGTGTACCCCATTGAATTCAACTTCTGGATCACCTGATCTTTGCTAAGCCAATCCGCACCGGGTTGGTCTGCATGGACTGCCGTCCAGGAGAGTAGCGTTGTAGCGACGGCCACGATAAGCTGCATTTTCATCATCAGATCCTCCAGTCGACTGCAGTGCGACAACTATCAGGAGGCGTTTCAGTTTCCGAATGCACTGTGACATAACGACTTCGCCGTATGCGGGGGCATCTCGACCCTGCTTTTGACCCGTGGGGACCTTGATCGCAAGCGCCCGACGTTCGTTTCGAGCGTCGAAGCGGACAAGAGTGAAGCAGCGCGATATGTCAGACTGAGAGAGCTCTCAACTTGTCTGATCCAGCCAAAGACCTCCAGTGTCGGCGGGATAGCTGGCTGCGGCGCGCGCGCGACCTTTGGCAGCGAAGTAGGCCTTCGACCAGGCGAAGCGGGGCCCCGATTTGGACAGGCCGACGCTGTCGGCGATGTCAGCGAGGCTGATTGTCCGGCCTGCCGCCGCCCAATTGCCTTCCGCGATCTCGTCGATGACCACCTGGATGCTGTGGCCGGCGTCTTCACCAGAAGCGCCCGTCGCCGTAAGAATGGCGTCGGTCACCCACGTCTGCACCTCACGCTTGTGGCCGGCGCTCATATAGCCCTCGGGAATGCTGACGTTGACCAGGAACCGTCCAGGGGGCGAGACATAGCCGTCTTCGATTTCGCCGCCCGCCCACCAATTGCCTCGAGCCAGTTCCTCGAACAGGACCCACGCGAAGGCACGGCCTCCTCTGGTGTCGGCTCCGCCTTCCATTCGGATCATCACCTCGGTGAGGCTCTTAGCCAAGCCGGCTTTGCTGGTGTCATTGAGATCACCGACGCCGTAGCGAACATTCATGATCGGCATTTCAGCTTCCCTTCCGGCAGCCTGGGCTGTCCACGTCGGCGGTTTGACAAAGTCGCGATCGGCAGTTGGCCTGAAACGGGCAGGCTCGCGTGTTGCCCTGCGCGTTCGCCGCGAGAATGGGGCTGGAAAGGCGGCCGACGTCCGGTCCGGCCGATTCCATGGGCTCAGTGGTCGGCATGTTCGTGCTCCCACGCCTTGATCTTCGCGTCGTCGATCATGACTGTCTCGACGATCATCACGTCGCTGTCGTCCTGCAGCACCTCGATGTCGACCGAACCGACAGCCCAGATGCCCGTGCTGTCGCAGTGGCCGAGCTCAACGCCGCCGCATCGAATCCCGCCTTCGCGCACGAAAACATAGACGCCGTGCGAAGCAGTGCGCAGCCGATACGAGAACTTGCGTCCCTTGTCGGCCATCAGGCGAGACACGCGCAGATCCTGCGGGATCGGCAGCGCGCCATCGGCATCGCCGACGAGTTGGACGATCTCGTTGCGGCGGCGCCGATAGTCGAAGTGAGCGCGGTGATAGGTCGGGGGCATGTAGAGCTGTTCGGGCAGCAGCCAAAGATAGATGGCGTGCATATCCTCCGGTGTCACGCTCAGCTCGGAATGCTTGCCGCCCGACCCTGCCGAGAACACGTAGTAGTCGCCGGCCTGTAGCCGGTCGACCATGCCAGCGCCGGCCGTATTGATGTGGGTGAGTTCACCGGCGAAAACGAAGGCGCAGATGACGAAGTTGTGGTGCGGATGCATGTTGTAGCCGCAGCCGGCGCCATGAAATATCTCGTCACCGAACACGCGGACCGGACCGAAGCCGGGGCGCCCGCTCTGGTATTGATTGAAGTTGAAGCTGGAAGCCCGCGTGACGAATCCGTCGGGATGGCCGGCGATATAAGACGCCCGGGTGCCGTCCGATGTGATCATGTCGTGGCCGCGCTCGGCGTCGCGGATGATGAATGAGTTGCTCATGACATATGCTCCAGGAAATGAAGTTAGGCGACGCTGGCGAGGTCGGGTCCGTCGGAGGCGTAGCCGATCACCACCATCTCGAACATGCTCTTCGGCGTGCCGCAGTCCGGACATACCCAGTCTGCCGGAATGTCCGCCCAGCGGGTGCCGGCAGCGATGCCGTGCTCGGGAAGGCCGAGCGCCTCATCGTAGGAAAATCCGCAGCCGAGACACATCAGCCGCTTGAATGGTTCGTTCAACATCATGGTCTCCCTGCGTGGTTCTAGCGATCCACGTTTCTGAGCCGTTTGAGGCTGAACAAGATCGCGCGATCGGATGGAGGTTCAATACGCTCGTTGCGCGAGGCAGAACAAATACGACTTCGATATGCAGCTATCGGCGCGGGATATGACGTCGCGAAGAGTGGGCCTGCCATACTCCATGACAATAGCTCCATATCGAAGTTGTATTGTCGATGCGGGTGCCAGGCGTATAGAGCCGCGTCCGATGGCGCGAGTCTGCGCTCAGAGAACGAAGCCGCAATTCAAACCATGGAGACAAAGATGTTGGATGAGCCATCCAGGCGCCCGACCTGGCATGACGGGCTGAAGGCGATTGCGTTCGACGTGCAGGGCACTTGTGCTGATTTCTATCAACCCGTCCTGCGCGCTGGCGACGCCATCAACCGCGGCAAAGGACTTGCGATCAACTGGGCAGAGTTCTCGACCGAATGGCGGAATCTATATCGGATGACGCTCGATGAGGTCATCGAAGGGAAACGGCCCTGGATGAGAGTCGATAACATCTATCGCGAAGCGCTGGACGTATTGTTGAAAAAGCATGGCCCTGATTTTACTCGGCAAGAGCGCGACGAACTCAACGCTGTATGGAGTTCGCTTGACCCCTGGCCGGATGCTGTGGAGGGGCTGACACGCCTCCGCCGACGCTTTACGACCACGACATTGTCGAACGCCGGCATGGCGGCGGTGGTGGCCATTGTCAAACATGCACATTTGCCGTTCGATGCAATACTCACCGCAGAATTGGCGAAAAGCTACAAGCCGGCACCGGCCGTCTACCAGCTTGCCGTAGATTTTCTCGGCTATCGACCGGATCAGATTTTGATGGTGGCTTGTCACAAATATGATCTGAGGGCTGCCAGAGCGTTCGGCATGCGTACGGCATTTGTCGCGCGTCCTCTCGAGTTCGGTCCCGACGGGCGGCCGGACATCGCACCAGAAAGTGGTTTCGGCTGCTGTGTTGATAGTTTCACTTCTCTCGCCGACCAATTGGGAGCAGTCTGATCGACATGGTGGAGCGCCCGTGCAGAGGACGAATCCAAATTAGAAACGAAACATAGAACGCCAAATCGCGGCGTCGAGGGGCGAGAGGATGTCTTGGGGGCCCAGCAGCAATCCATGCCGAATGGGATGATCAACCGATCTACCCGGTGGCGCTGACCCGGCGTCCTCGTTCTGAGCTACCGGCGCGCGGGCGGTCATATTTGGCGGCGATACCCTCATAGGGAGACCGTATTTGATCGAACGCTCTGCCCGCTGCAAAACGGGGGCACAAGCAGAGGCAAAGGCCTCATTCCGATGTTCGATATAGCCACTGGAGCGAGTGATGAAGACCCAAGTACTCATCGTCGGAGCCGGCCCCGTGGGCCTGACAATGGCCATGGAGCTCGCGCGTTACGGTGTCTCGGTGAGGATTGTCGAAAAAGCGGCCCAAGGCACCGATAAATCCAAGGCGATCGTGTTGTGGAGTCGCACCCTGGAGCTGCTCGATCGCGCCGGATGCACCGGTGATTTCGTCGCCGCGGGTCACAAGGTCCATGCCGCAAACATCATTGCCGGCGGGCAGCTCATGACTCGTGTCGACTTCGCCGGGGTGGATAGTTCTCATCCCTACGCCCTGATGATCCCGCAATCCGACACGGAGCGGTTGCTGCAGGAGCAGCTGGGCCGCCTGGGCGTGACGCCCGAGCGTCGAACGGTAGTATCGAGCGTCGCGCAAGACGCGCGCGGTGTCACGGCGACGGTTCGCAATAAGCAGGGAATTGAAGAGATTATCGAAGCCAATTGGCTGATCGGCTGCGATGGCGCCCATAGCGTGGTGCGTCATGGCCTCAGCATGCCATTTGACGGCGATACGCTGCAGACCGATTGGATTCTGGCCGATCTCCATCTCAGTGGTTATCCGCTTCCAGTCACGGAAATGGCGACCTACTGGCATGAAGACGGCGTCCTGCTCATGATCCCGCTGTCAGCGACCCGCTTCCGCATCATCGCCGATCTCGGCCCATCGGTGGGCGCCAGTCCGACGACGCCGACGCTCGATCAGGTGCAGGCTATCATTGATCGCCGGGGTCCCGGCGGAATGAAGGCGGCTGATCCGATCTGGCTATCCGGATTCCGGATCAATGAACGCAAGGTTAGCGATTATCGTTCCAATCGGATCTTCGTGGCCGGTGACGCCGCACATATCCATAGTCCAGCCGGTGGGCAGGGCATGAACACGGGCATGCAGGACGCTTTCAATCTTGCATGGAAGCTGGCTCTCGTGTGCAAGGGCGAGGCCGCGGAAACGCTTCTCGACAGCTACAGCGTCGAACGCAGCGCGGTCGGCGACCAAGTCCTCAAGGCCGCGGGTCGTTTGACCATGATCGCGACCCTGCGGAACCACACGGCGCAGGCTGTACGCAATCTGTTCGGCCGGCTCTTGCTTGGATTGGAACCGGTCCGCAAGGCCATGGTGAACAACATGGCCGAGATATCCGTCGGATACGATCATAGCCCGCTGAACGGGGCATCGGTTCGCAGCGCCATGTATGTTCCGGGGCAGCGCCTTGCACCGGTTGCGGGCCAGATGACGGCCGGCTCTGGAGGCAAGCCGCGGTTTGCTGTGTTTGCCACAGACAGCAGTGACGTCCGCGCACTGGCGAAAGCCTTTCCGGATCTTGTCGATACTGCAATCCGGCCCCCCGTCGACGCAGGCGTTATCGTTCTGGTTCGCCCCGACGGGTATGTGGCATGCGTGGCGAAGTCTGACGATGTCGATGTCATCAAACGCTACCTCGGTACGATCGCCGTTTCGGAGAAGGCGGCCGCATGATGCCGCGGGCAAGCGCAACCTTGAAGATGAAGAGGGGCTGCTTGAGGGGATCGCAGGAGTTATCATTTCCGACAGAGCCGCGCCGTGAATTAATTGCCGCGTCCTGGCACGAGGAGCCGATATGCCATTTCGAAGACGATGTTTCTCTCTCTTGCGTGTAGCCTGCGTTCTTGCGGCTGCTGCGGCCGGTGTCGCCGCGTCCGGCACGGCTCGCGCGCAAGCGCCAACAATCTGGACGGTGCCAGAGGTCGGCGCGTTGCCGAACGATGCCTTCGGTGCCCAGGTGCGGAGAGGACGTGACCTCATCACCGCGACATATGCGCATATCGGCCCGGAAGTGGCGGACGTCGCGAAGAGGTTTTCGGGCAACAACCTCGCCTGCAGCAATTGCCATCTCGAAGCCGGAACGAAGAAGTTTGGATTGCCGATCTTCGGCCTGTTTGAACTGTTTCCACAGTACAGTGCAAGGCGTGGCGCCTTGATTACCATCGAGGATCGGGTCAACTCATGCATGGTACGCAGTATGAATGGCCGGGAATTGCCGAATGACAGCGCCGAGATGCAGGCGATCGTCGCCTATATCAAGTTTCTCTCGTCGGGTGTTGCCGCGGGTGAGCGTCTGCCCGGGCTTGGAGCCGGCACGATGCCAGAACTCAATCGAGCGGCCGATCCTGTTCGTGGTAGGACGACCTACGCCAATTCCTGTCAGGTCTGTCACAACACGGATGGTTCTGGCATCCGCCGCAGCCTCCCTACAACGGATCTGGGGTATATGGTGCCGCCGTTGTGGGGACCGGACAGCTTCAACGACGGTGCAGGCATGGCGCGATTGATCACCGCGGCGAACTTCCTGCATTTCAACATGCCGCATGGGGTGGATTACCTGAATCCTCAGCTTTCCGTCGAGCAGGCGTGGGACCTGGCGGCCTTCGTCCTGTCGCAGTCGCGGCCGAAAAAAGCGGGGCTGGACAAGGATTTCCCTGATCTTTTGCGAAAGCCTGTCGATACGCCTTACGGCCCTTATGCCGACGGATTCAGCGAGCGGCAGCACAAGTATGGACCGTTCGCACCGATCCGTGCCGCGCTTGCAAAGGCAAAGCAAGGGCGTTGAAGATTTTAGTACAGAGAGGAGATCTGCGAACGATAACCTCGTCAGCGGAGCGGTCCTCGCCGTATCACTCTTCGTGAGCGAAGGGAGGCTCGGCAAGGACGGTTGTTTGGCCGTAACCTTCGGCCTATCTCATTTGGCGGCCTCCCGGCGTCGGCTACCCTTATTCGGCGTGCGCCAAACTACCAACGCATGCGACGAAATCTGGTCGGCGCCCAGAGCGCGCCATGCCGGAGGCAGAGCGCGGTCGTGGCCTACGGTCGCGGTCATCCGGCCGGTAGTTGTTCACGAACTCACCACGGTCTCGGTCTTGTAGACCACGGGTACTACGCGATGTTGCTCATACTGACGGCCATCGTGTGCCACCATCCGACGGCGTATGCACGTGGAGGTTCGAGTGTTATCGCTGATGGTCGGAGTCTTGTCGAGCAGTGTCGCGATTGCAGCTCCACGACTGAGGGAGAAGCAGTGCTTCGCGTTGGAGATAAACCGGCGCCCGGTGCTTGCTTTCTTTGCAAAGTCTCTGCGGTCGGCCCGGATACAGGCGGGGCAGTCGTGGTTCTTGGAGGAGCTGGAGCGCATGCGATCCAACGGCAAATCTCTGCTGAGTTCAGGCGACGAACGAGCGGTGCGTCCCGCGAGACCCGAGGAGATCAAAGAACTCGAGGTTCAACGCGGTCTGGACGAGGAGATGGGCGAAGATCTCAAATATTGCTTCGCATTTCTGGTACCGATCGACGCGGAATTGAACTGACTCCGCGTCTGACGGATGACTGGGATCGCCTCTCTTAGTGGCTTCGATATCCCGTTGGGGCCGGTTACCCTTCGGCGGCTTGTGGCCACTCAGAAAGCAGACATGATACGATCCAGCCGATCGGTGGATTCGGCCATCGGGCCCAGTTGTGAGGCAAAGCAATGATAGGCGAGGCGATCGGGTTCTTTCTTCGGAATTTACCCGCCGTGCTCTTCGTGGTGGCGCTCGTCGCCGCGGCAGTACGCCGTCGCGGACCGGCCGCCGAACGCTTCCTGTCCTGGATCCTGCTGCTTCCGATCGGGGTAACCGGCCTGTGGGCCGGCGTGACCCATGTCTTTTTTCCGTCGGTTGCCGCCGCACATATCGGCTGGCAGACCAGCCCGTTCCAATTCGAGGTCGGTATGGCGGATCTGGCGGTCGGCGTCACGGCCCTCCTGTCGTTCTGGCGTGATCTGTCGTTCAAGGCGGCAGCCGTGTGCGCGGCCTCGGTGTTTCTGCTTGGCGACGCCATTGGCCATGTGCACCAGATGATTGCCGCCAACAACTTCGCTCCGGGCAACGCCGGGGTCCCGTTTTATATGGACGTCATCTGTCCGCTGCTTGCAATCGGCTTGCTGGCCGCGGCCGCCCGATCGCGGGGCCGCGCCTGAGCGCCGCTCGCTCAGGCGCAACCCGGACATTGCAGCGCCGTTCAGCGCGCCGCTGACTGATCCTGCTGCGCGGCGATAAACTTCTTGAAGTTTCTGAACAGCAGTTCCCGGTCCCTGGGAGAGAGCGACTTCTGACCAGACTGGATGAATTTCTCGAATGCCAGGCGCAGTTCCGGAGGAGACTGCTCGAGCGACCCGTCCGGATTGGCAGACACGGGTTGGGTGCGGTGAGACGCGAGCCATTCCGCCGCCGGCGGATATCGCGTCCAGCCCGGCATATCGGCCGAAAGATTGACTTCACGCCATTTCGGATGCCTCGATGCGTTGTTGAAACGATCGATCTTGCTGAAGAACGCGTCGACGAACTTGGCGATCCGGTTGTAGCGCGCGGAGTTTTCCGGCCAATTGTAGGCGACGAGGAGCGCCCGATTGGCGATGGTCGGGACGGTCGTGCCCACGGGGATGAGATTCGGATAGAGGTCGTGGGTTAGGTCTGCGGGAAGATAGTTGGCGAACAGCTCCCTCAAATCGTGACTTGGCAACGTTTCCTGATCAAGCGGGAGGAAATGCACGCCGTCTTCCGCTTTCACCTTGGAAAGGGTGACTTGCGGCGCCCCGGTCAGGATGATCATGGCCGAGAGCTCGCCGGAGAGCAGGCGCTTCATCGCTTCGTCATTGTCGTAGTACGAGCGCTGCGTCGGGATATTGAGCGAATTGAAGACGGTGTCGGCCGTCACTTCGGTCTGGCTATCCTTCAGGTTGAAGTTGACCTTCTTGCCGCGCAGATCGTCGTATGACTTGATGTCGTTCCGCGCCAGTATCTGAAACTCGGAATTGTACAGCTTGGTGATGTATTGAACGCGCTGCTCGATATTTGCGTACAGCGCCGGATCCTTTTTCTTGAGCAGACGAAGATTGTCTTCATCGACGACGCCCATGTCGATGTTCTTGAGGAATAGCACATCGTTTACATTCTGCAGCCCGCCAACGCCAAGAACCGGCAGAACGCGGATTCCGTCCGGTCCCAGGTCGTTCACGACGTTGCGGATATCCTCGGCAAACCTGGCGCAAGTGCAGGAGATGCCGGACACCACGACGGTGACCGCGATGTCGTTGGCTTGGCGTTTCTTCTCGTCATAGCTTGTGATTGCCCCCGGCTTGCGGTTCTGCGCAAAGGCGGCAGGCGAAGTCGCAACCAGGGCAGCCAGCAACGCGAGGAACGACAGGCATATCAGGGGAGTTTTGACGGCCGCACGGATGGTGATCATGACATTTCCTTTTTGGTAGGCTCGCATTGAGCGGCGTGACGTGAAGCAAGTGACTGAGGGGAGTGCCGCGCCCGAATGGTGAAGGCGATGCCGGTGCGTGGGCCAGGCTCAGGCGCCACGCCCGGCTATTGCCGCCTGGTCTCGAGCGTCTCCAGGCGCTGTGACGCTTCCGCCGATCCAAACGTCTTGGCTTTCTCGTACCACTTTCGTGCTATCGCAAGGTCCGGCACGATGCCGCGCGCGCCACGCTGCTCCAGAAACGTCGGATCGTAGGTCTCCGCGAGCGTCATGGCTGCACGGGCATTTCCGGCATCCGCCGCGCGCCGCAGCACGAGGCGGCTCGCAGCAATATCGCTGCTGGCGATCAGGGCATCCGCGCGACTGAGCAAGGACGCGATCGCGTCAGAATCGAGATGGTGGGTCGGAGGCTCGGGCATCGCGGGCGGGGCGACCGGTGTTGACGCCGGAACCGAACCCGGATTCTGCAGCGCATTGTGATGAGCGAACTTGACGTCGTCAGGCGCCGGCGCCCTGCCGGCCGTTGTCACATTGCGAAGGCCCGGCGTCTGGCTTTCAGTCACCGGCGTCGGCGCATAGTCCGTCGGTCTGTCAGGCGTCGGCAGACGAGGTTGACTGAATTGCGCGGCAGCGGACGGAACCGGAAACATCGACCCTTTGACACTCGCGGCAATATCGCGGGTGGCCTCCGAGGAGAACAGCGTAACCAGAACGGCCGCAGCAGCGGCGGCGCAAACACCGGCCAGGATTGTCGTGGAACCGGAAGCCATTCGCTTTCTGGCCGGCGCAGCAGCGAATTCGCCCGGGTACGGGTCGTCGTCATTGTTGGCCAGGAATAGAGGAACGGAATCTTTCGGGTGGCCGTTGGTCTGGCGCGGCTCTCTCAACTGGTGAGGCGTAACTCGGCGATCGGCGATGTGCTCGTCGAACGCATCGAAATCGGGTTCGTCTGATCTGTACCGCGAAATTCGTTCCATGGTGATGACGCTCCCCTCGACTACGCAATATCGGGACGTTATTCGGAACTGATTATTGTTGTTGCCACTCAGAGAGTGCGCCCGACAGAAACGCAGTCGACATTTCGAATCGGCTAAAAGAACGACGTGACGCGATCCGATCGAGGTAATCCTTAGGTTGTAGTGTGGCGCAATGGCGGCATCGACCTAGAGTTGTTTGGGCGTGACAGCGCTTCGTCGCGAGCCGGTACCGCGAAATTAGGTAGAATGCTCCACCGCCGCCGGTTGCCGCGGTCAACTTCTTCTGTCCGCCGCGAGATATCGAAAAGAAAACACTCAAACGCTTCTCCCGGTTCGCGGGATATTTCGTCTTTTTGCAACCCGATGGCTGGAGAGACTCCTGCCGTCGGCACGACCACTCTCCCAATCGGGCCACGGGTCGCGGCACGGCGGTATTCAGGGAAGGACTTGGCCGACGAGTGACGCGGCGATGGATGCCGTAGCGAATAGTCTGGGGAACCGTGGCCTTGTTCGATCAGCACGGCGGTACCATGGCGCCGCAAAGTCGTGCGCGCCATCGCGATCACTTAAGCCAATCGTGACAAGCCCTTGTGCTTGAAAAGGCAGCAGAACGGACTTAGAGATGCAATGGCGATGAGAGCATCCTGATGCTGCGGTTTGTCCTTTTCATCACCGCTTCCCTGGTTGGCGCCAGCTGGGCGCCGACGGAAACGATCGAAGCAGAATATTACGGCAAACTCGATCTGGCTCCCTTTGCCTGCGTCGATACCAGTCGAAGCAGCGTCGTCAATCGCGTGTGCTACGACAAGTCCCGACTTTTCATGGTCGTGCAGCAGAGGCTGACCTATTACGCGTATTGCGAAACGCCTGCCGATACCTTCGGCGATTTTCTCGCGGCGCCGTCAATGGGAAAATATTATATCGACAATATCAAGGGAGAAGGCCCGGGCGGTCGGTTTGACTGTGGCACGCATCGCGTTGTGGCATATTAGGAGGATACGCAGGGCAGTCAGGATCGCCGCCAAGGGAAGCATTCACGACCATGGATCATTGCCTCGCTCTGGTCCGGTTGACCGGGGGATGCCTTCGATGGGCTTCTTGGCGGAGCCACGAGGCGGTTGACAAACCAGTTCGGCATCGAATTCTCTGTCCGCAGGCGAGATCATCGGCGTTACCGAGGGGCGGGAGACCATGAGTTCAGGCCTTCATCTGTACGACCTGCGGGACGCAGCACGAGGAGACCGACGCACCGCCGCCGTGCTGCGCAATTTGCGACGACGAGCGCCAATATGTTCCGCCATCCGGGCAGAGCTGGACGACCTTGCCGCGGCTGCGAAAGTCTCACAGCGCCGTCTTCAAGGATGAGTCGGGCATCATCGCCGTCGGGATGACGCCCGCCTTTGGCATCGGGCAACGGGCACTGTTGGTGCGCACGCCTGATGGGAACATCCTCTGGGATTGCATAAGCCTGATCGACGACACGATGGTCGAGATCATCAAGGGACTCGGCGGAATCAAGGCAATCGCCATCTCGCATCCGCATTATTACACCACGATGCTCGAATGGAGCCGGGCATTTGGTGGGGTTCCCGTCTATCTGCATGAAAAAGACAGCGAGTGGATCCTGCGCAACGGTCCCGAGATCGCGTTATGGAGCGGAGAGACAAAGCAGATTTCGTCTGGCGTGACCCTCATTCGGGTGGGAGGGCACTATCCCGGGGGCACGGCGATGCATTGGGAAGCGGGCGCCGGGGGCAGGGGCGCCCTGTTTTCCGGCGATTTGCTCCAGGTCGTGGCCGACCGGAAGTCGCTCGGCTTCATGTGGAGCTATCCGAACTTCATTCCGCTCGGAGAGAAGGTCGTCAGGAAGATCGAGGAGCGGGTGTCTCCCTGGAAGTTCGACAGGATTTACGGAGCGTTCTGGAATCGCGTGATCGAGACCGCCGGAAAGCGCGTGGTCGCGCAATCCGTCGCCCGTCATATCGAGCTGCTGTCGAGGGAGCCCGACTGACGCACCTGTCGGGCATCAATCGCCCAGAGGTGATCGCGGGTCTACGCAGAGGAAACTATCCCTTGCGGATGAGTCCGAAAACCAGGGCTAGTTCCTCATTGAAACAGGGATGAGCAACATGGCGGATGATACCAGGGTGCGGACAGGTCAGTGCCACTGTGGGGCCGTGCGTTTCGAGGTGTCGCTCAGCAGCGGCTTTGACTCGATCTGCCGCTGCAACTGCTCCTATTGCCGCATGCGTGGAGCCGTCGTGGCGATGGCAAAGGCGGGGGAGATCACATTCCTCGAGGGCGAGGATATGCTAACGACTTACCGCTTCAACACCGGATCAGCCGAGCATTTTTTCTGTTCTCGCTGCGGGATCTACACGCATCATCGACGCCGGTCCAACCGAGACCAGTATGGTGTGAACGTGGCTTGCCTGGACGGGGTAAGCCCATTCGATTTCGCTGAGGTCCCCGTGGTGGATGGCATCAATCACCCGAACGACACCGGCGGTGCGTCGCGCCTGGCAGGTACTCTCCGCTTTATCCCCCGCTAGTCGATCGACGTCAGCGAAGCTTCGGCCAACGGAGGACGCCAACAAGAAAACAACCAGAAATTGCCAGAATTTGATGGCGATGTGGCCAGGTGGAACTGCAATCCATGCAATATAAGGGAGGCGACAATGGATAGACGGGCATTCCTGGCAGCGGCAGCGACAGCAGCATCGGTCGCGACTCTGGAGGGCGTCGATGCGACGACGATGCGGCCATTCGGGGAAACGGGCGTTCCTCTGCGAGAGAGCCGGCCGCTCCCTTTGGGGCCGTTGCCCGATTCACGTTATCCGGATCCGCATATCGAATCGCTCGACAAGCGCTTCAAGGGCAGCCCTGGGACCGGCTCGGTCGAACGCGTCGCCAGCGGCTTCCGCTGGGCCGAAGGGCCGGTCTACTTCCCTGCCGGACGCTATTTGCTGTTCAGCGACATTCCCAACAATCGCATCATGCGATACTCCGAGGACGACGGCCATGTCAGTGTCTTTCGTCAGCCGTCGATGAATTCGAACGGCAACACGATCGATCGGGAAGGTCGATTGCTCACCTGCGAGCACAGCGGCCGACGCATCACCCGCACGGAATTGGACGGCTCGATCACCATCATCGCCGATGCCTACAATGGCAAGAAACTGAACGCCCCGAACGACGTTACCGTCGCTTCCAATGGCACGATCTGGTTCACGGATCCAGGCTACGGGATCAAGGGTGACTATGAGGGCCTCAAGGAGCCATTCGAACAGGATAAGCACAATGTCTTTCGGGTCGATCCCAGGACCGGCGAGATCAAGGTTGTCGTCGACGACTTCGTTATGCCTAACGGCATCATGTTCTCGCCGGATGAGAGAAAATTATACGTCATCAACTCTGGACTCACCGAGGGAGACGACAATCCGGCGTGGATCCGGGTGTTCGACGTCGATAGCGAATCCGGCAAGGTCTCGAACGGGAAGGTATTTGCCAAGGATTTCGCCCCTGGCTTCACTGACGGAATGCGCTGCGATACCGATGGCAACGTCTGGTGTTCGATGGGCTGGGCGGACCCGAAGGAGGATGGCGTTCGCTGCTATAGTCCCGATGGCCAACTCCTCGGCAAGATCCATGTGCCAGAGACAGTTGCCAATCTGACATTCGGCGGCATGCGTCGGAACCGACTGTACATCTGCGGCTCTACCTCGATCTACGCGTGCTACACCAGCGCGACTGGTGCGCTGAAACCGTGACGTGCCGATGATCTGAGAGCCCATCTTCGGGAAGGGCCGTGGGCCACGGCGAGAGGTGCGGACAGCGGTGCGCTGACTGCAGCGGTCGTGGCCTGCCAGGCCTATGGCAGCACGTTGTGCCTGGCGACAGAGGTGGCTTTGGTCAGCCGTACGGTCTGCGGTTGGCCAAGGCCAGATCGAACCATGCCGGGACCTTGCGTGCGGACCGCGTTTTCGCTCGCCTGGCAGCCTGTGCCAGATCAATGCAGCCCACCGCTTCAGCGTTCGAGCTTGTCCAGCAAGGTCCTGCCCCCGATCAGGATATCCTGGCTGATCGCCTTGCGCGCGCGTTCCGGGTCGCGCCTGCGCAACGACTCGATAACCCCGATATGGCCATGCACCTCGCCATGAAACGGCCGTGACTTCGAGTCGTAGAGGTAAGCCAGGATCGGGCCGAACTGCATCCAGAGATTCTCCACGATCCTGAATAGTGCCGGCGACCTTGCCAGCCTGCATAACCCGAAGTGGAAGTTTTCATTCTCGGCCAGCGCCGCGGCGAAGTTGTTGTCCTTCTCGGTGCTAACGTAGCGGTCGTGGATTGCCGAAAGCGCTTCGATCTCCGAATCCGTCACCTGCCTGGCTGCTCGTGCCGCGCCTTCGCCTTCCAGAAGCATGCGCAGGTCTCTGATCTCGATGCATCGGTCCAGCGTCAGGATCGGCACGATCACGGTCCCGCGCTCGTCCAAGGCGAGCGCATGCTCGGAAACCAGACGCAGGAGAGATTCGCGAACCGGCGTAACGCTGATTCCAAGCTCGTCGGCGACCTGACGCGCGACCAGTCGCTGCCCCGGCTTGAGCCGGCTTCGCATCAACGAATTTCGAATGGCTACATAGGCCTGCTGACCGACGCTTTCTCGGGAGATTTGAGCACCGAACGGACTCTCCTCGCCCGTTTCTGACGACATCGCCGGTCGCAGCTCGGAGGTAGTTGACATGCTTGGGAACCGTTCCTAAGCTTGTTATAACAAACAACGTACAAGACGCAACCGGTTTGCGAACTGGCCCCCGGCGGTCCAGTGAACGGCCCGAAGCATGACCGCTCGTCTCGAGGGTCGTTCGTTTGCGCAAGGGGGAGAGTGACGTGTCGAATGGGACGTTCGCCGTCCATCAAGCGCGCGGCAGCTACAAGCCGACCCAGTCCACAATCGTGCTCGCGGTTACGCTCGTGCTGTTTGCCGCGCTGGGCCTGATGCTGCCGGGGTTCGTCAGCCTTGGCAATCTGTTCACGCTGGCCCGCAACATCTCGATTCTGGGTATTCTGGCGCTCGGAATGGCCGTGGTCGTGATCGGTCGCGGGATCGACCTGTCGCAGATCGCTACACTCGCCTGTTCGGCCGCAATCGCGATCACGCTCGTCAATGACGGCTGGAGTGCGTTCGCAGCGATTGGTCTGGGACTGCTGCTATCGATTGCCATCGGAGCTGCCAACGGCCTCCTGATCTCCGTGATCGAGATACCGGCGCTGTTCACGACCCTCGCGTCCGGCCTTCTGGTCCTTGGGCTTACCCGGGCGCTGGTCGTCCCTCACTACCAGGTGTTCCTGCAGCCGGGCCATGATTGGCTGCTCAAGCTCGGTGGCACCGTGGCAGGCGGGCTTCCGGTTCCGGTGATCGCCTTTGCGATCTGCGCGGTCATCGTCCACCTCTTCCTGTCGCGCACCGTGCTCGGACGCTTCATCTATGCCCATGGCGACAATGCGCAGGCTGCGCGGCTGTCGGGAATGGCGACCAGGCCATTGACCATGCTCGAATATGCGATCTGCTCCGCCATCGGGTATGTCGGCGGCGTGATCATGGTAGGATCCACGTCGCTCATGCATCTGCAGATTGCCGAATCCACCTTGATCTTCGACGTCATTCTTGTCGTGGTGCTCGGAGGCGTCAGCCTGGTCGGCGGCCGCGGGAACGTCGTCAGTGTCATCGCCGGCACGCTGCTGATCGGCGTGCTCCTCAATGCCATGACGATCATGAATCTCGACATTCAAACGCAGGATATGATCAAGGGTGCGGTCTTGCTGCTGGCGATCAGCCTCGACAGCTATGTGCATCCGCGCGACGAGGAGACGGCCAAACAGGGTGACTGATCAGGATTCCAGATGAAGACGTGTAATCGAACAGAGGGAGAAACAAATGTCAGGATTGAAGCGAAGCAACGCATGGACACGGGTGAGTTTTGCTGCTCTGATCGCATTTGCTACCGCCGCGGCGTCGCTCGATGCCGCGAAGGCTGCAGATCCGCGCGCGGACCTCTATCAGAAATTTGAGAAGGCGGTCAGGGGCAAGACGGTTGCCTGGGTGCCGGTATGGCTCGGCGTCCTCGAATCCGAATGGACACGCGTCATGAAGGCGCATTTCGACGATTACGGCGTCAAGCTGGTGGTCCGCGACCCGAATTTCAAATCTGACGTCCAGCTGCAGGCCGTCAGTTCGCTGATCAACGACAAACCCGACATTCTCATTGTGCAAAATCCGACCACCACGCTGTTGGCGCGCGAGCTCAAGCGGGCGATGGACGCCGGTATCAAGGTCATCCAGGTCAACATGGCGTCCAACCAGTTGACCGACGCCTACGTAGGCGCCGACGTGCCCAAGCTCGGCCACATGCTGGCAGACGAGCTGGTCAAGGCCTGCGGCGGTGGCAAGGGATCGGGAAAAGTGTCGATCCTGCAGGGGGAAGCCACGGCAGCCTATTCGCTGGACATGACCAAGGCGGCCACTGAGACGATTGGCGCCGACAAGTCGATCAAGATCGTGTCCTCACAGCCGACCAACTGGGACGCCAACAAGGCTGCCGACGTCACCACCAACGTTCTGCAGCAAAATCCTGATCTCTGCGGCATCCTGAGCGTATGGGGGCCGATGACGGCGGGCGCGGCGCAAGCGGTCAAGAACGCCGGCAAACAGGGCCAAGTCAAAATCTTCGTCGCCAGCGATGGCCAGCCCGCCGATTGCGACATGATCGAACAGGGCCTCTTCACCAAGAACCTGTCCTATCGTGCGGATACCCAGGGAGAGGCGATCGTCAATGCCGCACTGACCCTGCTTCAGGACAGCCGGCCCGCAGGCACGACCCAGCTCGCCTACTACACCACCAACTACTGGGTATCCGGCAAGGACGACCGGCATTACTGTTTCGTCGTGCCGAAGGAATAGCTGCGCTGAACGATGATCGAGGCGGACGCCGGCCCGGTGTCCGCCGATCGCGATGAGTAAACGAGAAATGCATCCGCTCCGTCGTCTCTGGTATCGCTATTCGCCCCAGCTCTTGATTGGCGAGCTCCTCGAAAAGCGGTGGATGGAGCCGATCGTTCCGTTTGCGCTGATGATCGTGGTTTTCGTCGTATTCATTCTGACGATTCCCGGCTACACCTCGCTGCCGCAGCTTCAGCAGTTGATGCGCAGCTTTCCCGAACAGGCCTTTGTTGCGATCGCCATGGCGATCTCGATCCTCTCGGGCGGCATCGACCTGTCGGTCGGTGCCGTGTTCGCCATGGCCGATTTCCTGACGCTGTACTTCCTTCAGGTGCAGGATTGGCCGTTACCCTGGGTGATCCTCGCCGTGCTGGCGTGGGGCGCGCTGATCGGTGCCGTCAATGGCGGCTTGATCGCCTACGCCAAGACGCGTCCGTTCCTGACGACCATGGTCGTGCTCATCGTGCTGCGCGCCGCCTACAACAAGATTACCGGCGCGTTCGCGACCGAGCTTGCGGGTGTATCCGCCGACAGTGCGGCATGGGACTATCTGGGCGGGGGATTCGTGCTTGGCATCCCGATCAACATGTTCTGCCTGATCGTGATCGGGATTGTCACGCATCTCTATCTCACGCGGATACGTTCCGGCGTCCACATCATGGCGGTCGGCTCGAGCCGCAAAGCCGCGCGCCACGCCGGGATCGACGTCAAGCGGTCGCTGTTTCTCGCCTATGTTCTGTCGGGAATGTTTTCTTCGCTGGCCGGTATTCTCTATGCGGCGCGCCAGAACAGCGCCGGAACGGATACCGGCGTCGGCTGGGAGGTGAACGCGCTTGCCGCAGCGGTGCTGGGCGGCATCAGCCTCTCGGGTGGCCGAGGTACAATCAGTCGCGCCCTGATGGGTGCTGCCATTATCTTCCTGCTCATCAACGGGCTCGTGCAACTGGGAACGCATGGCAGCCTGACGACGGCGGCGATCGGGGCGATCCTGCTGGCGGCGGTCGGGTTCAACGTCAAGTTTGTCAAGAACAAGAGCAAGATCCTGCAAAAGATCTATGTGAGTCCCAGCCTGGTCCAGTTCACGCCGCCGCCGTCGATCGAACGTGGCAGCGGAACCGTATTCGCTGAAAATGATCGCCTGAAGAACGCCGAGGCAATTGCGCTCGACCGGATCGAAGGCCCCGAGGACATCATCCTCGACCGTAACGACCATCTCTATACCGTCAACCGCAACGGCTCGATCATTCGTTTTTTCGCGCCCACCTACGAGCGGCGGGAGGAATTCGCCAGGATCGGAGGCAGGCCGCTCGGCATGGCACTGGACCGCGACGAAAATATCATCGTCTGCGTTGCAGGCATGGGCGTCTATGGCGTGAAGCCGGACCGCACCGTCTTCAAGGTCACCGATGAAACCAACCGCACCTGGTACCGTTTCAAGGATGACTTCGCGGCTGTGGCTGGCGGACGATCTCGACATCGCGCCCGACGGCAAGATCTATTTCAGCGACGCGACAACGCGCTATGATCTTTCGGACTGGGCACTGGACGGCTTCGAGGGACGCGGCAACGGGCGGCTGGTCTGTCACGATCCCGCGACGGGCAAGACCCGCACGGTGCTTTCCAACATCGCCTTTCCCAACGGCGTCTGCATCTCGCACGATGGCCGGGCCGTTCTCTGGGTCAGCACCTGGCTGTGTCGCATTTACCGCTACTGGATCGCGGGCGAGCGGGCCGGAACGCTGGAAATCCTCGCGGACAATTTGCCGGGATACCCCGACAACATCAATCGCGCCTCCGACGGGAAATATTGGCTGGCGCTGGTCGGGCTGAGATCGCCGGTCTACGATCTCGCGATGGCCGATCCTGAATTCCGCCGGCGGATGGTCAAGCAGATTCCGCCCGACGAATGGCTGTGTCCGGGGATCAATTTCGGATGTGTCGTCAAGTTCGATGACGATGGCACGGTGCACGAATCGTTGTGGGACCCCGGCGGCATCTCGCATCCCACCATTACGTCGATGCGGGAGCACAAGGGTTATCTCTATATCGGTGGATTGGAGAACAACCGCATTGGCCGTCTCCGCCTTCCCGATGCCGATCCTGGCTGGACCGGCTGGGATTGCTACTGGGCGGAGAGTGAGCGCGCGAAACCGAGGCAGACCATCGTCGCGAGGACGGACAATGTCGTTAGCGCGTGACATCGTCGATCGCGTGTTCTTTCCCAACCGGGACGTCCATGCCATTCCGGTGCTCGACGGCGGGTTTTCTCCGAATGAGCGGCTCGACCAGGTGCGGGCGCTGGGCGAACCATTCGATGGTCCCGACGCACTCGTCTTTGGCAAGGGCAAAACCCTGTTCGTCTCGATGGGCCGAATGGTCATCGCCTGTTCCGGCGTCGATTTCACGGAGCGCAGAGCCCTGGTCGGGTTCGATGCGAATGCAGGCTGCCTCGCCTTTTCGGAGCCCACGGGTCTGGTCGTCTGCGTGTCGGGACGCGGCGTCTGTTCGGTCGATCCCGAAGGCCGGGTGCAGAACTGGCTTCGCACCGTCGAGGGAGAGGCAATCGACTGCCCGACCGCTCTTGCGATCGCGGGCGACGGCAGCATCTTCATCGTGGACGGTTCGCGCAACAATACGTGCGAGGGCTGGCTGTCCGACCTGATGCAGAAGCATCCACCCTCCGGCCGCCTGATCGCCTGCGATCGTTCGTTGGCAAATGCGCGCGTGCTGGCGCGGGGCCTGAACTGGCCTTCGGGCGTCGCCATTGCCCACGACCAGAATAGCGTTCTGGTCAGCGAGTTGTGGCCGCATCGTCTCACTCGGTTCGATCGTTCGGGAGCGGATCCTCGGATACTAGTGAAGAATTTCGCAGGTTATCCCGCAAGGATCGTACCAGGCACGAACCAGGACTACTGGATGACATTCTTCGCGCTCCGCACCCAGCTCACCGAATTCGTGTTGCGCGAGCGCGAGTTCCGTACGCGCATGATGGCAAATGTGCCGCCACACCTCTGGGTGGGGCCGACACTCGGCGACAGGTTCGATTGTCGCGAACCGACCCAGATCGGCCGGATCAAGAAGCTCGGAATTCAAAAGCCCTGGGCGCCGCCTCGATCCTATGGTCTGGTCGCGCGGCTCGACGTCAACGGCCAGGCCATCGAGAGCTTCCATAGCCGCAGCTCGGGAAGGTTTCACGGCGTGACATCCGTCGCCGTCGATGATGACTGCGTGCTGGTCGTATCCAAGGGACACGGCAAGATCGCCAAACTACCGAGTGCGGGCGGTGCAAATGGAAGCGACTAGCCGGCAAGCGGATCCAATCCTGCGCATCGTGGCGGGCAGCAAGGTCTATGGCGGCATCCATGCCATCGACCGGGTGGATTTCGACCTGCGGCCGGGAGAGATCCACGCCATTCTCGGCGAGAACGGGGCCGGAAAATCGACGCTCTGCAAGGCGATTTCCGGCGCCATCGAGCTGTCGTCCGGCGACTATTTCCTCGATGCGAGGAAGGTCTCCTTCAAATCCCCCGGCGAAGCTCTCCGGAGCGGCGTGGCCATGGTCTATCAGGAGACCAGTCTCGTGCCGTCGATGACGGTCGCACAAAATCTCGAACTCGGCATGGAGAAGTTCTTCACGGTCTACCGCAAGATCAATATCGCCGCCCAGCAGTCGCAGCAGGCGCTCAACTTCAATGTCGATCCGCTCGCGCTGGTCGAGACGCTTGGAACGGCCAAGCGTCAGATGGTGGAGATCGCACGCGCCGTCCGCCACAGCGCGAGCGTGATCATTTTCGACGAACCGACCGCCAGTCTCACTCCCGAAGAGATGCAGCATCTGTTTCATCTGCTCGACCGTCTGAGATCGCAGGGAGTCGGCATCATCTTCATCTCTCATGCACTCGAAGAGGCATTGAAGATCGCCGATCGGATCACGGTGCTGCGTGACGGCAAGCACGTTCATACCGGGCCGGCGCGCGAGCTCGACCGAGCCAGCATCGTCAGGATGATGGTGGGGCGTGACCTCTCGTCGAGCCATTACGCGGCCGTCGAGTCGGAAGCCCCAACCGAGGCGGCCGCGCCGCCGCTCAGGCACGAACCACGAGAAAGGCAGAGGGTTCTTTCGGTCGAGAACGTCACGATGGGAAGCATTGTCAAGAACATGTCGTTCTCGGTCTATGAAGGTGAGATCGTCGGCATTGCCGGGCTCGTCGGGTCCGGCCGCACGGAGATCGCGCATATCATCTGCGGCGCGCGGAAGCGCAATTTCCTGCGCGGCGGATTGATCTATCTCAATGAGAAGCCGATCCGCTATCGCGTGCCGCGCCAGGCGGTACGTGATGGCATCGTTTACATAACCGAGGACCGCAAGCTCGATGGTTTCTTCGAGACCATGACGGTCGATGACAACATCTATCTCGGCTATCTGGCTGCCGCGGTTCGTCCGCACTTCCTCTACTCGTCGAAGCAGCGCAAGAAGACGGCCGATCGATGGATCAAGGCGCTTTCGATCTCCGCGCTGAAGCGCAGCTTGAAGATCGTCGAATATTCCGGTGGCAATCAGCAGAAGGTCGTGGTGGCGAAATCGCTGGCTCAGAATCCATCGCTGGTGATTTTCGATGAACCGACGAGAGGCGTCGACGTCGGCGCAATACCGCAGATCCACGCCTCGATCCGCGCCCTGGCCGCGCAAGGCAAGGCGGTGGTCGTCATCTCCTCCTATCTGCCGGAGATATTGGCGGTTTCCGATCGCATCCTGGTCGCCCGGGGCGGACGGATCGTGGAGGAAATGCCGAGTTCGGAAGCGACCGAGGAAAAGATCATGTATGCCGCAATTCACTAGGGCGTCCATGACCAAGCGAGAGGCAAAAGATGCTTTATCCCGAGACGGACAAGGTGAAGGCGCTCAAGCGCCGCCTGGAATCGTTCATGGACCGCCATGTCTATCCGAACGAAGAGCGATTCTACGGTGAAGCCGAGCAACTCGGCCCCTGGAAGGTCTATCCCGTCGTCGAAGAGCTGAAGCCGAAGGCGCGTGCCGAGGACCTTTGGAACCTGTTCCTGCCGGCAAGTGACCATGGCGCGGGACTGACCAATCTCGAATATGCACCGCTGTGCGAGATCATGGGACGATCTCATCTTGCGCCCGAGATATTCAATTGCTCGGCGCCGGACACCGGAAACATGGAAGTCCTGGCCCGCTACGGCACCAAGCAACAGCAGGAGCGTTGGCTCAAACCGCTGCTCGCGGGCGAGATCCGCTCCTGCTTTGCCATGACCGAGCCGGCGGTGGCCTCGAGCGATGCAACCAACATCGAAAGCGCGATCGTTCGCGACGGCGACGACTACGTCATCAATGGCAGGAAATGGTACACCACCAATGCCACCGATCCGCGTTGCAAGATCTGCATCTTCATGGGAAAGACCGCGCCGGACCATCCGGATCGCCATCGGCAGCAGTCGATGATCCTGGTGCCCATGGATACTGCCGGCGTAAAGGTGCTGCGGTCGATCCCGGTGTTCGGGTTCTACGGCGTGCCCGACCGCGCCTCCGAAGTCGTCTTCAGTGACGTGCGGGTTCCCGCCAGCAACATGCTGCTGGGCGAGGGCCGCGGATTCGAGATCGCGCAGGGCCGGCTCGGTCCCGGTCGGATTCATCATTGCATGCGATTGATCGGTCTGGCGGAGCGTACCTTGGAAAGGATGTGCCGGCGCACGGCGAATCGTGTCGCGTTCGGCAAGCCGGTTTCGGAGCAGACCGTGACGCAGGAACGCATTGCGCAATCCCGCATCATGATCGAACAGGCGCGACTGCTGACACTGAATGCGGCACACGCCATGGATACAGTGGGAAACAAGGTGGCAAAGACCGAAATCGCGATGATCAAGGTCGCGGTGCCGACCATGGCTTGCCAGATCATCGACTGGGCGATCCAGGCGCACGGTGGCGGTGGGACCAGCAACGACTTCGGATTGACGGCGGCCTATGCGACCGCCCGCCTGCTGCGGCTGGCCGACGGGCCGGACGAGGTTCATCGCAATCAAATCGCCCGGCTGGAACTGCGCAAATATGTGAACTGAGCATCTGGTCGGAGTTGTCGTTCTGCCCCGTCGAGCTCCCGTATCGTCGTTGATCGGGTTGCCGACCGCGCGGTCGTCGCGTAAAGGACGAGAAATTGCCATTCGGGAAGCTGATCGATCCGCGGAAGCGGTTCAGCCGGGCTCGAGGGTCATCGGAGGTTTTGATCGATGGTTGTTTGGTCTCCGTTTCGATTCAACAGCGGACGACAGATGGCGAATCGATTTGTGATTGCCCCGCTGACAACCGATTCTTCCCATGAAGACGGGACGGTCACGGAATACGAGCTCGAATTTGTCCGCCGCCGGGCCGCTGGCGGATTCGGCGCTGCGGTATCGTCCGCCACCTATGTCGAACCGGACGGCCGCTCCTGGCAGGGAATTGGAGCGGCACATGAAGGACACCTTTCCAGTCTCCGGCGCCTCGCCGAAGCGATGCGTACGCAGGGAGGGCTTGCCATCCTCCAGATATATGACGGGGGGCGCATCGCAAAGCCCGAGTTGATCGGTGAACAATCGCTGCGCGCGCCCTCAGCGATTGCATCCTTGCGTCCCGGGGCGAGGACGCCGAGGGCCATGACGGCCGATGAAGTCTCGGATCTTGTGGCGAGCTTTCGACAGGCCGCATCGCTTGCGCGACGGGCGGGTTTCGACGGCGTCGAGATTCACGGAGCCAACCACTATGCCGTGCATCAGTTTTTCTCACCCCGGGCCAACTGTCGCGTCGACGGATGGGGAGGCACGCTCTCGAAGCGCATGAACTTTCCGCTCGCCGTCGCGCAGGCCGTTCGCGAGGCGCTCGGCCCAACGCTGATCGCGGGATTTCGCATTACGCCGTTCGAGTCCGAGCCGGACGGTTATACTCTCGAGGACGCCAAGCTGTTGTGCGGCGAGCTTGCCCGGTTGAATCTCGACTACATTTCTATTTCGCTCGACGACTTTCGGCTGAGCCGACCGATGGCTGAGACCCGGGTCTACCAAGGTCCGGTCGAGACGAGCTGCTACCCGACAGCGAGCCCAATCGCGGAATTCGCCCGCGTCATCGCGGGCCGCGCTGCAGTCATGGCAAGCGGGGGGATCAAGACCTGCATCGATGCCGAAGGCGCGATCGAGATGGGCGCCGATCTGGTTGCCGTAGGGCGCGCCGTGGTGGTTGATCCCGAGTGGCTTTCCAAGGTCCGCGGCAAGCACGAAGCATCGATCCTTGCAGGACTGCCAAAGGATGAGGGGGCGATAGCCCAGGCGTTGAGCATCCCTCCGCGGATGGTCGAATACCTGTTGAGCCGTCCAGGTTGGATCCCTCGCCTTTGAACATGACGGCCCCGCCGCGGATCAAAGGATGCCGCTGAAGATCAAAGCCACGCCAGAAAGGAAGAGCAGGGCAAGAACAATGTTACGGAAATGCCGGTCGTTCACCTTGTGATAGAGATGTGCTCCAAGCAAGCTGCTGGCAATTGTCGCGGGCGAGGTGAGCGCCGCCGCCCAGAGAACCCTGCGGTCGATCAGGCCGCTGGCGATCTGCAGGCACAGCGCGAGAAAGCGCCAGCGTCGTCAGCGCCGTGCCAAAGCCCGCCAGGCCGGACACGAAGCCGCCCGCCAGGGCGCCGCCTATCAGGATGAGGCCGCCGCTTAGATCCATCGCGGCGACGCATCGGAATCGACGGGCGCTGTTTCTGGATTCACCTGTCGTCCCGCATCTATTCCGCTCCCGTTCCGGTGACATGTTGCCGCGCTTCGAGACAGGGCGGCACGACCCACCGCGCAAGGGGACGGTAAGCTTCCCTGTACGGTCTCTAACGGCCCTACCTACCAAATCCAGTTGACGCAGGATCGCGGCGGCCACAGGGGAGGCAGGCAGACGCGCATCTCATCATTCGATGGCCTGATGCGAATGCCGCGTCGCCGGTAGGTTGTTCCCGCGGTCCTAGACCGTCATGCCGACGAATTTCAGTTGCGACATCTCCTGGATCGCATGAAGTACGCCTTCACGGCCGACCCCGCTGCGCTTCACGCCGCCGAACGGATAGTTGTCGAGCCGAAAACGGGTGGCCTCATTGATCCATAACGCACCGACATCGAAATCATCGGCGAACCGAAGGATCGCGCCGAGGTCGCGCGTGAACACCGAGCCCTGCAGACCGAATGGCGAATCGTTGGCAAGCGCGAGCGCCTCGTCGATCTGCTCGAATGAAGCAACGACCGCGATCGGGCCGAACACCTCTTCGCGCCAGAGACGTGCGCCGCGCGAAACATCCAGCAGGATTCCCGGGGAAACGGTTGCACCCTGGCGCGCCGGCTCAAGGGCGTAGCGCGCGCCCTTTGCGATTGCGTCGGCACACATCGCGATCACGCGTTCGGCAGCGGCCGTACTGACCATCGGGCCGATATCGGTCTTCGGGTCGCGGGCCGCGCCGACGGTGAGTGACCTTGCCGCCTGCACAAAGGCATCCACGAACGCTTCGCGACGCGACCGGGCCACGAGGATGCGCTGGGCCGAGATGCATTGCTGGCCGCTTGCCTCGAAGGCTGCGGACGCGATCTTCTTTGCTGCGACTGCAATGTCCGCATCCTCGAGCACGATATTGGCTGCGTTCGACCCGAGCTCCGCAAGAAACTTCTTCGCACCCGCCGCTCGCGCCAGCGCTTCGCCGCCGCTGGTGCTGCCTGTGAACGACACCGCGCGCACCCCATCATGGGCAGCGAGCAGGGCGGCCGTCTGCTTGTCACCGGTGACGACCGTAAAAAGGTTTGCCGGCCAGCCAGCGTCGAGGAACATCCTGGCGAGCTTCAGGGCGGTTCGTGTTCCCGCCGGCGCCGGTTTGACGATGATGGCGTTGCCGGCTGCGACGGCTGGCGCCACTTTCTGGATCAGGAGGTTGATCGGCGCATTGAATGGCGTGATGCCCGCGACCACGCCATAGGGAATGTGACGAACAAATCCGAAATGACCCGCTCCCGCCGGCGTCACATCCAGCGGCACGGTCTCGCCGCCGAATTGCGTCAACGCGGCTGCGGTCGCTTCGAGGAACTCCGCACCGCGCCGCACCTCGAATGTCGCCATGCGGATCGGCTTGCCGACATCCGTGCAGATGGTCTCGGCGAGTTCGTCGGAGGCCTGAAGCAGGGCCTGCGCGGCCGCCCTGAGCCAGCCGATCCGCACATGCGCGGGTTGTCGGCGCTGTTTGGCAAAGGCGCCCTGGGCGGCATCGACCGCCCTGTCGACGGCGGTCTGTCCCGCCTCCGCGATCTGGCCCACGATCGCGCCGTCCTGAGGCGCGACCAGATCAAAGGTGCCGACGGCCTGGTCGATGGTCTTGCCGTCGATGAAGCTGGCGAACAAAGTTGATGTCATGGGAGTTACCGGGGCGCGCGCATGCGCTGGATCTGCATGTTGGCAAGGAACGGCACCAGCGGGTGCGTTCCCATCTTGGTGAGGGTCGGAAGATCGAGCGCAATCAACGCCTGTCGTTGTTCGTTCGAGAGCCGATATTTGTCGGCGTAAGCGGAGGCGTCCTTGACGAATTGCGAGCGGCTGTCCGGCTGATGCGCGAGCGCATGGAGCGCCGCCGTGAGTTCCACCAGCTCCGGCTTGATGGAGGGGTAGTGTGCTGCCCCAAGACTCGTCGGTGCGCTGTACCAGCCCAGAGAAGCATAATTGTGATGCCAGCTCGGATCCATGGAGACGACGTCGGGCTTGCGCTCGCCGAGCGCGCCGGCGGCACAGGCCCAGCAGCGCAGCTCGATATTGCCGGTGTCGTCGAGCTCCGCCTCGTCAAAGCCGATCAGCGATTTGAGGTTTCCGATCCTGAGCTTTTCCAGGACCCTGTTATCCCATGCGAGCTCCGGGTTCGAGTAGCGGTCGGTTCCCGGAAAGTGTGACATGCCACCGCTGGAAAGAATGACGGTCTTCAATCCCATCGCCGTCACGGTGCGCGCCACCGCCTGGCCAAAGGCATAGCATCGCTCCATCGTCGGCTGCGGCGGCAAGTAGGCATTGACATAGATCGGAAGCACCGGATCGGTCAGTCCGATGTGGGTGAGGGGGATACCGATTGCATAGTCGATCTTGGCGGTGCTGGAAAAGGCCGGGTCGAAGTTCTGCCGATAGAGCTGGCGAACGAGCTCGAAACCGATCTCGCTGGGAATCTTCCAGTGAAACCTTCTGCCGGCGAACTCGCCGGTGGCCTCGCCGCCGACATGCACGGTGAAGGGAGGTGCTGCGTTATGAAAGAACTGCTCGGCGTGATCGTTGGAAAAAATGATCCAGAGGTCCGGCTTCAATGCCTTGAGCTTGTCGCCCAGGTCGGCAGCGACCTGCCGCACTTTCTCGACGACCGCCTTGTCCTCGGTCTCCGGCATCGTGAAAAACTGAGGGGCATGAGGCAGCATGGCGCCGCCGACGACCGTAGAGATCATGATGGAACTCCTGAGTTCGAAGTAACGTGCTTGGTAGGGATATGAGGGTTGCCCCTCGGCGTGTCAGCGCTGTTCTGACAAATTCCTGCTCTGAAACGACAAGCGCCATGACCGAAATCCACACGGATGTGCTCGCCCCTCCCAAGGAGGCTGGCTTCGGCGAGCCTAGCGCCTTCATTTCCATGTTCAGGGCGGCCTACGGGATTTCGCCAGGTCGCTACCTGTCGGACGGTGGAATCATCTCGGCGCGTCGATGAAGTCGGCATGGCCTGCGATCCGGGGCTCAAGCCCCATCCTTCTGGTTGACGGTCTGGCCGGTCTGCGGCGCCGGACCGCTGCCAGGATTGCGCCTGGATGACGTGGCGCGCGGCTGCGCCGGTTTTGCTCCGTTCTCGGTCTGCGCCTTGCGATGGGCGCGCATGAGGCGACCGACATGCTCCAGGTGTTGGCGCATCGAAAGGCCGGCTTGCTCCGGCTGACCCGTCAGGATGGTCCGCAACACGTCGGTGTGACTGCTCGCGCTATCCGACGTGACGGACTCGCCGAAATTGACCCGGTGACGCTCGCGATGCACGTGCCACATCACCTTCTCATGGACGTCCATCAGAGACCGGTTTCCGGTGCCACGCACGATGGCAAGATGGAAGGCGTCGTTGAGCGCGTAGTAGCGGGCGGGATCGCCGGCCTTTGCAGCCGTATTCATCTGGTGCTGGATTTGCTCGATGTCGCGCAGCACCTCGGGCTTGCCGGCCTCGGCCACCCGGGTGGCGGCAAGCTGCTCAAGGGCTATCAGGACCTCCATCCGCTCGCCGACCTCGCCTTCGTCCGGATCGGTCACCACCGCCCCCACATGGGGAATGAGTCGGACGAGACCTTCTGCCTCCAGAGTATTGAGTGCCGCACGCAAGGGGGTGCGGGAAACGCCGAACTCTGTGCAGAGCTGGGGTTCTGACAATCGTTCGCCGGACTTCCAGCGGTTCTCCACAATATCCCTGCGGAGGTGGGGCAGGATCTGGTCGTGCATCGGCGCATGCCTCACGACCGCTTCGTTCCGCCGCCCTGTCATCTCGGTTCCTTCGGCTCGCCCGTCACCCCGGATTTGGCGCCCGGGGGATTGACTCCTTGTCATCAACGATGGATCGTATACGAAATACGATAAAAGCGAAAGAGCGGGAAGTTGACAGTCGGAGAGGTTATCGAACCGAAAGAGCAGGGGATCGGTGCGTCGGTCAGGCGCAAGGAGGATCGTCGCTACCTGGACGGCAAGGGCGAGTACCTCGCCGACTTGCAAATGCCGGGGATGGCGGAAGTGGCGTTCCTACGCAGCCCGGTGGCGCATGCGCGGATTCGCGGCATTGAGATCCCGGAAAAGTACCGCGACCAGGTCTTCGTGGCGGCGGATATCGCCTTCGCAGCGCCGATCGTCGCCGTCAGCGCGGCAAAGGGATTCAAGCGGTCGGAATATCACCCCCTGACCGGCGACAAGGTACGTTTCGTCGGCGACATGATTGCCGTCTGCATCGCGCCCACCCGGGCCGAGGCCGAGGATATCGCATCGGCCTGTATCGTCGATTTCGACGAATTGCCTGCGGTCTGGGATATCGATGTGGCGCTGAAGAGCGATGCGCCCCGCGTTCACGAGCACTGGTCCGACAATGTGTACGTCGAAAGCGCGATCCAGACCGGGGATCTCGACGAAGTGCGCAAGGCCGCCGCCGTGACCGTCCGCCGGACGCTGCGCATGGGTCGTCATGCCGGCGTTTCGATGGAAGGCCGCGGCGTCCTTGCTTACTACGATCGCCGCCTCGACGAGCTCGTTGTCTACAGTTCTACGCAGTTTCCCCACGTCATTCGCACCATCATGGCCGAATGCCTGGGCATTTCGGAGAGCCGGCTGCGGGTGATCGCGCCCGACGTCGGCGGCGGGTTCGGGCCCAAGAACAATTTCCAGCCGGAAGAACTGGCGATCGCGGCGCTGTCCATGAAGCTCAATCGGCCGCTGCGCTGGGTCGAGGATCGCCGCGAGCATCTCACCGCCTCGCCGCATGCGCGCGAGCATCGATACGATCTCACCGCCTTTGCCGACGCCAAGGGGCGCATTCTGGGGCTCCAGGCCGAGGTCGTGGTCGACGCGGGAGCCTATTCGGTATGGCCCTGGACCGCGGGGATGGAGGCCGGCATGTCGGCCGGCATCATGACCGGGCCATACGACATCCAAGTCTATCACGCGCGCGCCGTCTCGGTCGCCACCAACAAGTCACCGCTCGGCCCATATCGCGGGGTCGGACGGAGCGGCGCCTGCTTTGCGATCGAAACGCTGGTGGATGCCGTCGCGCGTGCCGTGAAGCGCGAACCGATGGACGTGCGCATGGAGAACATGGTGCGGCCGGAGGCCATGCCGTACAGCTCCGCCACCCACAAGCTGTACGACAGCGGCGACTATCCGCAATGCGCGTTGCGCGCGCGGGCAGCCATCGATCTCGAGGGCATCCGGACGCGGCAGCAGGCCGGAGAATCCGATGGGCGCCTGATCGGCGTCGGCATGGCAAGCTACACGGAGCAGTCTGCCCATGGCACGGCCGAATGGGTCGCGCGCGGGCTGCCGGTCGTGTTTGGCTACGAGCCGGCGCTCGCGCGCTTCACGCCCGATGGCAAGCTCATCCTGTTCGTCGGGATCCAGAACCATGGCCAGGGATTGGAGACCACGCTTGCGCAGGTAGCGCATCAGGAGCTCGGCATCCCCATCGAGGATGTCATCGTTCGTCACGGCGACAGCTCGGTCTCACCCTATGGCATGGGCACGTTCGCTTCGCGCAGCATGACCATGTCGGGCGGTGCCGTGTCGGCGGCCTGTGTGGTCCTTGCCGAGAAGATCGCGCGCATCGGCGCCCATCTGCTGCAGGCTCCGCGGGAGATGGTGAAGCTCATCGGCGGCCAGGTTCGATTTGGCGAGCAGAGTGTCAGTTTCCGGGACATCGCGCAGGCGGCGTTTCTCCATCCGGAGCGGCTGCCGGTCGGAGAAGATCCGGCGCTCGAGGCCAATGCCGTCTATCAACCCGGACGCAGCACGGGTGCCTTCTCCTATGCGACCCACGCCTGCACGGTGGCGGTCGACCCCGGCACGGGACAGGTCGAGATCCTCGACTATGTGGTGTGTCACGACTGCGGGACCATGGTGAATCCCATGATCGTCGAGGCGCAGGTGGTCGGCGGCGTGGCGCAAGGGCTCGGAACTGCGCTGTACGAGGAGATTCCCTACGACGAGAACGGCCAGCCGCTGGCCTCCACCTTCCTCGACTACATCATTCCCGGATTCACCGAAGTTCCGGATGTTCGCGTGCTGCACATGGAGACACCTTCGCCGCATACGCGCTTCGGGATCAAGGGAATGGGGGAGGGCGGGGCGATCGCACCCCCGGCAGTCCTGGTCAATGCCATCAACGACGCGCTGCGTCCTCTCGGGGTGGAGATCAGCGAGACCCCCGCGACGCCTGAACGTATCCTCGACAAGATCGTGGCTGCCGGGGGAGGCGATCGATGAAGCCCGCCTCCTTCGCCTACCATCGCGCGGTATCCATCGAAGACGCGATCGCGCAGCTCGACAATGACGAGATCATTGCGCGCCCGCTGGCCGGCGGCCAGTCACTTGTTCCGATGCTGAACCTCCGGCTCGCGCCGGTCCAGAAGCTGGTCGATCTCGGCCGCATCGAGGCTCTTCGACGTGTCGACGAGCAGGCCGGCCGCATCGAATATGGCGCGCTGATTCCCCACGCCGCGTTCGAGGACGGCCGCGTTCCCGACGGCAGCAACGGCCTGATGAGTTTTGTCGGGGGGCAGATCGCCTATCGGGCGGTGCGCACGCGCGGCACGATCGGCGGCTCGATCGCCCTGGCTGATCCAGCCGCCGACTGGCTGACCACCGTCATCGCGCTCGAAGGCCAGGTGACGCTGGTAGGGCCGCGCGGCCGCCGCAGCCTTGCCGCGGCCGATTTCGTCGTCGGACCCTACATGACGGCGCTCGATCAGGGAGAGTTGCTGGAAAGCATTGCCATTCCGCGGCGGCCGAAGACGGAGCGCTGGGGGCACTACAAGGTGACGCGGAAGACCGGCGAGTACGCGGATTCGATGGCGATCGCCCTGTTCGACACGGATTCGCGCAAAGCACGCCTCGTCATCGGGGCCGTCGACGGCGCGCCGATCGTGCTGCAGCGGACCGCGTCGGAGATCGGCCGGGGCACGACCGAAGAAAGCCTTGTCGCGGCGCTCAGGCAGGAACTCACCGAGAGCGGCCGCGCGTTCTCGCCTGCCAGGCTGCAGCTGCACGTCACAGCCATGCTGCGTGCAATCAGGAAGGTCAGGCCGTCATGAAGAGCGAAATCGCGCTGACCGTCAACGGCAAGCCGCGCAAGGCGTGGGTCGAGCCGCGGCAGAGCCTGGCCGATCTGCTGCGCGAAGAGATGCGCCTGACCGCAACGCATCTGGGCTGCGAGCATGGCGTTTGTGGCGCCTGTACCATCCTGCTCGACGGTGAGCCGGCCCGTGCCTGCATCGCGCTTGCGATCACGCTCGACGGCAGCGAGGTGCGGACCCTCGAGGGGCTGCAGGACGACGCGCTGATGGGCATCATCAAGGAGTCCTTCCATCAGGAGCACGGCATGCAGTGCGGGTTCTGCACGCCGGGGATGCTGATCAGCAGTCATGATCTGTTGCGGCGCAAGCCCGGGCTCGATGAGGCACAGATCCGTGTCGAGATGAGCGGCAATCTCTGTCGGTGCACGGGTTACCAGGGAATCGTGCGCTCGATCAAGGCGGCGGCCGACAAGTGGGCGAGTACCGTCGCCGGTGGTGGGGCCCATTCATGAAGATCGAAAAGACATTCACCATCAAGCAGCCGCGCGCCCATGTCTGGGACAGGCTGAACGATGTGCGTTTCGTCGCCGATTGCCTTCCTGGCGCATCGATCGTGGGCGAACTCGGCGACAACCGCTACAAAGGCAAGATGTCAGTAAGGGTCGGACCGATGGCCGCCACCTTCAATGGCGAGATCAGTATCGATAGCCAGCGTGAACAATGGCGCGGCGTGGTCTCCGGCAAGGGTGCGGATGCGGGCTCCGGATCGCGCGCATCCGGCAGCCTGAGCTATTGGCTTGCCGACGACGGGTCACCGGCGACGACGCGGGTCGAAACCGTCTCCGACGTCAACCTTGCCGGGCCGCTGGCGCAGTTCAGCAAGGGGCCGATCGTCCAGGAAATCGCCAACCGTATCACCACGGCTTTCGTCTCCAATTTCGAATCGAGGATGACGCCACCGGCCGCTGCGGAAGACGCCGCGACGGCACCGCTGTCCACTTCCGTGCCCCCACAGCAGCAGTCGCTCGACGCCGGAGCGCTGCTGTGGGCGGTTCTCCGCAGTCGGATGACGTCGTTTTTCCGCAAGTTGTTCGGCCGATCTTCGGCCTGATCGTGAAGTGACTTTTGGTTCGTTAACGTACAAGGAAACTCACATGTATTTGCGCAACAGCCTAGCCGTTGGACTGCTCTCTTTGCTGCTCCCCTCCGTCACCGCTCAGGCGGAAGATACCGTGAAGATCGGTGTCATCCAGCCGCTGACCGGCTCGGTCGCCTATAACGGCACGACCGACGTCAACGGCATCAAACTCGCGCTCGGCGAGATCAACGCCAAGGGCGGCGTGCTCGGCAAGAAGGTCGAGCTCGTGGTCGAGGATGGCCAGTGCAAGCCTGCCGACCTCGGTCAACGCCGCCGAGAAGCTGACCCAGCGCGACAAGGTCGTGGCGCTGATCGGCGCATTCTGCAGTTCGGCGACCGCCGCGATCATGCCTGTCGCGCAAAGCAACAAGGTGCCTCTCGTGACCGGTGTTTCGTCGGCGGCCAGCCTGACCGAGAAGGGTAACCCCTGGTTCTTCCGTGCCACCGAAACGGACGCGCTGCTCGCAAAGTCGTTTGCCAAGATCCTCGTCAATCGGCTCAAGCTCAAGAAGGTCGCCTTTGTCGGCGTCAATGACGATTTCGGCCGCGGCAGTGTCGATGAGTTCGAAAAGCAGATGACGGCGCTCGGCGCCACCACCGCCATGAAGGAATATTTTGAGCATGGTACTTCCGACTTCTACACCTTGCTCGCGAAGCTCAAGGCATCGGGCGCCGACGGCGTGTTCGTCTCCGCCGAGACCCAGGACGGCTCGACTTTCGTGAAGCAGAAGGCCGAATTGGGACTTTCGACCAAGGTGTTCGGGGTCGGCTCCTGGGCGACCCCCGACTTCATGAAGCTCGCCGGCGAGGCCGCCAACGGCATCTATGCCGCCGTGCCCTATGCATCGACCATGAAGACACCCAAGAACGAAGCGTTCGTGAAGGCGTATCAGGATCAGTACAAGCTCGCGCCGGGCAAATATTCCGCCGCGGGTTACAACACCCTGAACATCGTCGTGGATGCGATCGCCCGTGCTCAATCGACCGATCCGGAAAAGGTTCGGGAGGCGCTGCTCAAGACGGACTACGAAGGCCCGAACGGGCACTTCCGGTTCGACAGCAAGGGGCAGGCGACCGGCTTCACGGTCGTGCTCGTGCAACTCGAGAACGGTACCCCGGTCGTCGTCGAGAGCAACACGGTCGAGCAATGACGTCCCGGCGGAGGCAATCGGCATTGCCTCCGCCTCTCGGTGCCCGCAGCCGGTAGATCCAGATGGACCTCTTTCTTCAGCTTGTGGCAAACGGACTGGTCCTCGGAGCGTTCTATGCGCTCTCGGCTCTGGGGCTGACGCTGGTCTTTGGCCTGATGCGGGTGGTCAATTTCGCGCATGGCGAACTCTATGTCATCGGCGGGCTGTTCGGCTGGGCGTTGACCGCGCTGTTCGGCTGGAACTACTTCCTCGCACTGATCGTCGTCGTCGTCGTGCTCGGCGTGCTCGGCTACCTCATCGATCAGATCCTGATCGCGCGGGTGCGCGGTCAGGGCGAGGAGCCGACCATTCTGCTGACGATCGGCCTCTCGATCTTCATCGCCAACACGGCGCTGCTGATCGTTGGCACGACGCCGGTGACCGTCGTGTCGCCGTTCGCAAGCAAGCCACTCATCCTGGGGCCGGTCGTGATCACGCAGGCGCGGCTGGTGCTGGTCGCGATCTGCGCGGTCCTGATCGCCGCGGCCAATCTCCTGATCCAGAAGACCACGCTCGGCTGTGCCATGCGCGCGACCTTTCAGGATGCAATGGCGGCCCAACTGGTCGGGATCAGGACGGCGCGGATCTATGGCCTCACCTTCGCGCTGGGATCCACCCTTGCCGGCGCCGCCGGGATGCTGCTGGGCTCGATCTACGTCGTGGAGGCGAGTACCGGCGGCCTGATCAGCCTGAAGGCTTTCGTCGTGGTCATCCTGGGCGGAATGGGCAGCTTCGCAGGCGCGGTAGCGGGCGGCCTGATCCTGGGACTGACGGAGGCGCTGTGGGGCGGCTACGTATCCACCGGCTATGTGGATGCCATCGGCTTCGCGCTCGTCATCGTCACCCTGCTGGTGCGCCCCTATGGGCTGTTCAGCCGAAGAGCCGAGCGCGCGTGATGAGGTTCGAGCGCAATCTCCTGCTCGCGATGGTCGCGTTGGCGGCGTTGCTGCCGCTCGCGTTCCACGGCGAGTATGCCTTGCATATCGGGATCATGGTGATGTTCTCGGTCATGCTGGCGACCAGCTTCAATCTGATCGTCGGATATGTCGGCGAGTTTCCGCTGGGACATACCGCGTTTTTCGGTATCGGCGCCTACAGTGCGGCATTGCTGTCGGTCCGGCTCGGGCTGCCGATCTACGTCACGATTCCGCTGGCGGGTATCGTCGCGGCGGTCTCCGGCCTTGCGATCGGCGCCGTGACCTTGCGGCTTCGCGGTCCTTTCTTCGTGATCGTAACGCTCTGTTTCGCTGAAGTGTTGCGGCTGGTGGCAAGCAACTGGATAGATCTCACGAACGGCCCGATGGGGGTTTCCGGCATAGCCAAGCCGGCGGCCATCGCTGCCGCAACCGGCGCGCAGCAGAAACTGTGGTTCTACTACGCCGGCCTTGCCCTCGGTGCGGCATCACTTCTGGTCAGCTATCGCTTTGTCTACTCGAATATCGGACGGGCCGCGGTGGCGGTTCGCGAGAACCGCTTTGTCGCCCAGTCGATCGGCATCTGGCCGTTTTATCTGGGGCTCGTCACGTTCGTGCTGGCGGCCGCCATTGGCGGCATCGCGGGAGGCTTCTATGCCCACTACATCACCTATGTCGGGCCCGAAGTCTTCGGCTTCTCGTTCATGATCACCATGATCATCATGGTGCTCGCGGGCGGCAAAGGCACATTGACAGGGCCCGTGGTCGGTGCCGTGATCGTGGTGTTCCTGCAGGAATATCTGCGCGACTTCAAGGATTTGCGATTCTCGATTTTCGGGCTCGTCGTCGTCGGGGTGGTGATCTTCATGCCGCGTGGCCTGATGGGATTCGTCGGCCGGCGGCACGAGACCTACCGGCGCATCGCGAATGGTCAGGCCGCGGATGGCGAACACAAGCGGGAGAAGCTCAATGAACTTCCCCCGACCCTCGGGCCCGTCGGCCTCAATCGGGGAGGCGCCACGGATGCTTGAGGTGGAGGGGATCTCCAAGCAGTTCGGCGGATTGAAGGCGCTTTCGGATGTCAGCTTCTCCATCCGCAGCGGCGAAATCATGAGCCTGATCGGGCCGAACGGGGCCGGTAAGACCACCTGTCTCAACGTCATGACGGGATTCTTCAAGCCCAGCGCCGGAACCGTGCGGTACTGTGGTCGCGACATCACCGGGCTTTCGCCCCATGCCGCCGCGCAGCGGGGTCTCGTTCGCACGTTTCAGAAGACCAATGTCCTGCGCGGGCTCACCGTCTTCGGCAATGTGCTGACGGCGCGCTATCGACACGGGGAGACCTCCCTGTGGCGGACCTTCCTTGCAAGAGGCCGCCAGCGCGAACGCCGGCTTCGAGATGACGCAGCCGCGCTGATCGAGCGGGTCGGCCTCGGCGCCCGCATGAACACCGAAGCGGATTCGCTGTCCTGCGGCGAACTTCGGCTGCTCGAGGTGGCGGTTGCGCTCGGTGCCGGTCCGCGGCTCCTGATCCTTGACGAACCCGCGGCAGGACTGAACACGCATGAGGCGGAGCGCCTCGGCGGTGTTCTGAAACAACTGATCAAGGAACATGTCGAGGCCATGCTGCTGGTCGAGCACAACATGGCGCTGGTGATGGCGGTGTCGGACCAGATCACCGTCCTGGATTTTGGTCGCAAGATCGCTGCCGGAACGCCGTCGGAGGTGAGAGCCAACCCCGATGTCATCGCCGCCTATCTGGGCAAGCCGGCCGCATGAGTGACCGACCGCCCATCCTTGAACTGCGCAATCTCGCGGTCTGCTACGGCAAGCTGCGCGCGCTGAATCAAATCAGCCTGCAGGTTCGAGAGGGCGAGATCGTTGCCCTGCTCGGCGCCAATGGTGCCGGCAAGACCACGACCTTACGCGCGATCTCCGGGCTGCTCACGCCGGTCTCGGGCGATATCCTGTTTCGCGGATCATCGATCGCAAGGCGCCGACCGGACCTGATCGTCCGCGACGGTATCGCCCACTCGCCCGAGGAACGGCATATCTGGCCGGAACTGTCGGTCCGCGAAAATCTGGGGCTGGGCGCCTATTCCTGTTCGGACAAGACCCTGGTCGGGCAACGTCTCGAAAACGTGCTTCGGCTCTTTCCGCGGCTGCGCGAACGGCTGTCGCAGCTCGCCGGGCTGTTGTCGGGCGGTGAGCAGCAGATGCTGGCGATCGGCCGCGCCCTGATGTCCGCGCCAAAGCTCCTGCTGCTCGACGAGCCGAGCCTCGGGCTCAGCCCGTTGATGTCGCAGGAGGTGCTCGGTGCGCTGCGTGACCTGTGCGAGCAGGGCGTTACGATCCTGATCGTCGAGCAGAATGTGTACAGTGCGCTTTCGGTCGCGGCCCGCGCCTATGTCTTCGAAACCGGTCGGATCGTCGCCGAGAGCGATGCGGCCAGCCTGCTTCGGAATCCGGAGGTTCTGCGCGCCTATCTGGGCGCGTAATGAACCCGCAAGGTTAGTCGCGATTGTTGTGCAAGCCGTTGATTAGGTTGTAGATATGCGCCTGCCGGGCCATCGGCGGCCCGGCCGCGGGTTTCCTCGCCTTCGATCGTGCGGGCGGATCTGTTGCAAAGATGAATTAAAAATCATTATTTTCAATCGACAGGCTGGATCGAGGTGGGCTAGCTTCCCGTCTGGCCGCAGCCGGCCATGCCCGAGGAGAGAGGACCAATGCGATTTCGTACCAACCAGGGGCTCGTGATCGAGGCCGACACCTCGCCCGAGGTCATCCGCCGCCTCCGCGAGTCCAGTTGGACCGAACAGAATCTCAGCGACGAGGCCTATATGGAGGCCGTCGCGGATCGCATGTATCAAGAGGGGATTCACGTTTCGACGATGAGCCCCGACATTTTCCTCTCTGGGTTGCTGACGGCGGGGATGCTCACGCGCGAGCCGGAAGGCACGCGGTCGAATGAAGCCGGCGAGGCGGAAAGACAGTAGGAGCGCTCCGCCTGCAAGACGCTCGAGGCTCGGCGGTTCGATTGAGGCTACGGACATCGTTTCATGAGTGGCGGTGCCAGATCGGCATGGCCAATGGAGAAAAATAATGACTGAAAAAATCCCGGTCACTGTGCTGACCGGCTATCTCGGTGCCGGCAAGACCACCTTGCTCAATCGTATTCTCTCCGAGCAGCACGGCAAGAAATACGCCGTCATCGTCAACGAATTCGGCGAGATCGGCATCGACAACGATCTGGTCGTCGGCGCCGATGAGGAAGTGTTCGAGATGAACAACGGCTGCATCTGCTGCACCGTGCGTGGCGACCTGATGCGTATCCTGGGCAACCTGATCAAGAAGAGCAAGTTCGACGCCATCATCGTCGAAACCACGGGTCTCGCCGATCCGGCGCCGGTGGCGCAGACATTCTTCGTCGACGAGAACGTCGGACGGCAGACCAGGCTCGACGCCATCGTCACCGTGGCCGACGCCAAGTGGCTGAACGATCGGCTCAAGGATGCGCCGGAAGCCAAGAACCAGATCGCCTTCGCCGACGTGATCCTGCTCAACAAGACCGATCTCGTCTCGCCTGCCGAGCTGAGCGAGGTCGAAGCGCGCATCCGCGGCATCAATCCTTATGCCAAACTGCACAAAACCCAGCGCGCGCAAATTCCGCTTCACGAGGTACTCGAGCGCAATGCCTTCGATCTCGACCGCATCCTGGATATCGAACCGGCGTTCCTCGAAAGCGAGGAACATGGTGACGATCATCATCATGAACATGGCCACGGCCACGAGCATGGTCACGACGAAAAGCACGCGCATCATGGCGGCTTGAAGCACTATCACGACGAGGAGATGCAATCGATCTCACTCAAGAGCGACAAGCCGCTCGACGCTGACAAGTTTTTTCCGTGGGTGGAGGACCTCGTGCAAAAGGAAGGTCCGAACATCCTGCGCAGCAAGGGGATTCTCTGCTTCAAGGACGATGACGAGCGCTTCGTATTCCAGGGCGTGCACATGATTCTCGACGGCGACCATCAGCGGCCTTGGAAAGACGACGAAAAACGTCAAAGCCGAATCGTCTTCATCGGACGCAATCTTCCGGAGAGCAAGATCACCGAAGGGTTCGAGAGCTGCATCGCCTGATGGGAGCGGTGAAGCCGTTCCCTCCTGAGCTCGCGCCGACCTACGGTTCGTCGGAAGGTCGTGAGAAGATGATGAGCAGCAGTCCGACTACGGCGATGCCCGCGCCGTAGTAGACCCAGGTGGGATGACCGACGATCACGCCGTCGGAAGGATAAGCGAAAAAGCGGAAGCCCTGTCCCATCAGGCCCAGTCCCCCGAGCAACGACAGAACTCCAAGGGCTCTCAGTAGAGCGTGCATTCTACGGCAATGTCCCAGATTTCAAGGCTGCGATTGGAAGAACAGCGAGCGAGGGGATTGGAAGGGAAGCGGCGAAGAGAGAAAGGGCCAAGAGAGAAAGAGCGGAGATCGCGCCGGAGCAGGGATAGGCTCGACTGCGGCCAAACGGCAGCTCGTCCACCGGCACCGCAAAAGCGGGCGGCGGGGAGAGCTGCCAACGTGATGCTTCTGCCGTCGGCCACGATCCCCGCCTCGTCCTCCTTAGGCCGAGGCTTCCCATGCGCCAAACCGGCGCGATCGCTTGCCTCTTGCCCGATGGTGCCTAATGCGGCTGGCAACCGGCAATTAAGCTGCAGCCTTGACTCCGACCTTCTCCGGCTTCCGGGAGGAAGGCGCCTTCGACAGCGTTGCTTCGAGCATGCCCGCTTCCACACCAGCTTCCATGCCTTCGGCAACTGCGGGCTGACGACGGAACGGCTGAGCCAATGCAGCCGACAGTTTGACGGCCTTGCGGCTGACGGCCTGCCACAGCATCACCGTACCCACGCTGGGCATCAACATCGATGACACACCGGATCCGGTCGTTACCCGATTCAGGGTGACGCGTGTCGTCACCCGGGTAACCGGAGCGTCGACATGGTCATCGTCGTGACGAGCCGAAACCGGCAACTGCAGAACCGTGGCTGTCTGGCCAGGCACCAGCTGGGTGATCTTCAGAACCTGCCCATCCGGAAACTCGAGGGCATCGTGATGAACGTGCGGGTCCTTCACATCGATCTGGCGGAAGCTGGCGACCTTGTGATTGACGCGAGCCTTGCCGAGGAAGCTGAAGGAGCGGTCGTACTGGACATCGTCGTCGAAGGCCAGCTCGGTGCCGGGAAGCAGGCAGACGGCCACTCCCGGAGGGGCATCGTGAATGACGAGCTTGGTGCCAAGCTCGCCGACGGCCGCAAAGCCGCGGGTGCTGGACTTTGCAAGCTCCATCGTAACTAATTTGTCCGCGACCCGAGCGGGGCGCGAGGAGACGTGATGCAGACTATAGTCACACATGAAGGGCTCCTCTAGTTCGGACTAGGCATTCCCTACGTCAACATGAACGATCACGCCTTGTTCCACGAAAAACTTACTTACAATGGAGGCGAGTGCGTGTATCTTCCAATCATGCCTTTGGCATGCATGAATTCTACCATGGCATCGACGTTGGCGTCAACCTAATTTGAGACGTAATCCCTGACAGCGCGAGCGATGAGACCGCTTTGAAAGAGCAATTGCAAGCCTCCAATACATGCTAGGATTGCCTTGGTCCCTGGAAGACATCCAAGCTCACTTGTCGGTGTCTTGCAGAACGGCCGGAACAATGCTTGAAGACACGGGGAGAGTTGCGGAATCGGCCAGGGAATCCGCAGCTGCGACCGCAGAAATATGGCACTTTTTTTGCTTCTTTTGCGAGCGTGTTACTACAACGCCACTCTAACTTTTAGGTCCCCGACTGGGCTTTGGTGAATAAAATGCGGCTGACGCTTCACACGGATTACGCTCTGCGAGCCCTGATTCGAATCGCATTGGCAGACGGCAAGCTGATCACGATCAACGATATCGCGGAATGCTTCGACATCTCGAAGCAGCATTTGATGAAAGTCGTCAACGATCTTAGCCGGAAGGGCTATCTCGACACCGTGCGCGGGCGCAACGGCGGGATCCGCCTGAGCCGCCGGCCGCGTGAAATCAATGTTGGCAAGGTCGTACGCGACATGGAGGAGATCGACGTGATCGGCTGCCTGGCCCAGCGCGGGTATTGCCCGATCCAGCGTATCTGCGTGTTGCGCGGCGTTTTGAGTGACGCCACCGATGCCTTCCTTGCAGAGTTGGATTCGTACACGCTTGCCGACCTGCTCAAGCCGCGCAAGGAGTTGTCGTCCTTGCTGCTCGGTCAGGGCGGGGCGCGCGCGCAATAAGGGCCTGGCGGCTCATCGTTCGAAAGCCCTGTTCTTGGGCAGCCGCTGCCCATTTTCTGTGCTTTGGCTTGCTCGCCGATAGCGTAGCTTTTGCGCGATGCGGCAGGGTCAAGCCTCAGGGATCGCGAAAGCTTTGTTGGCGCCGACGTTTCCCGGCTTGGAGAAGCCGCATCGGCGCGCTATGTAAAGATGTCGGCTAAAGGGCTGCAGCGACAGTGTTTTCCCGGCTGCTCGAATGCCCCCAAGTGACCCTGATCGGGTGACGACTGATGCCCGGGAGGGTGAGCTCAACAGGCGCCGAGCGGGTGAGGCGCTGACCGATTCGTCAAAGTGCAGGAGTTTTCAATGGTGGACGAAACGAGAGCAGCCGGACTGGAAGGCCCGCCCCAGGCTGAGGCCGGCGGCACGGCCGGGCGGCCACCGACCATCCCGGCAGATGAGATGGCGCGCATGGGCGACGAGATCGTCGGCGCGCTCAAGACCGTCTATGATCCGGAAATCCCCGCCGATCTCTATGAGCTCGGCCTGATCTACAAGGTTGTCATCGAGGACGACCGGATGGTCAACATCGACATGACGCTGACCTCGCCGAGCTGTCCGTCGGCGGCCGAACTGCCGGGCCAGGTGAGGAATGCGGTGACCGGCGTGACCGGGGTGCGCGACGCCACCGTCACCATTATCTGGGAGCCACCATGGGATCCCAGCCGGATGTCGGACGAGGCCCGCACGGTGCTCAACATGTGGTGAGCAGCCGTCTGCTGCATCGCAATGTGCGCCACGCGTATCGTAGCCGAGTGTGGTGGTAGCAATTGTCGGAGCAATGGACTGCTGTCGCGTGGGCATTCTTGGTCTTGATTGGTAGCTTGGTTTTGATTCGGAAGCGTGCGGAGTCCGAAGCGATTGATGGGGTTCTTTTGTCCCGGCAAGGGTTCGCCCATCCGGGCAGATAGTCCTTGCGTTACAGGGTAATATGAGCTTCTTTTATCAAGCGAATTCGTCTTCACGGAGAACATGAATGGCGGCTCCATCATCATCCGGTGTGGCCGAAGCCGACCTCCGTCTGGTTGCGCTCTCGCTCATCACCGAAGCGCCGCGCCGCGGCTATGAGATCATCCAGCTGATCGAGCAGATGACGGCCGATTGGTACCTGCCGAATCCCAATATCGTTCATCCGATGCTGGCCAACCTCGCGGAAGGCGGGTACCTGGCGGCGTCGGCGGACCCCCCGAGGCTCTACACCATCACCGACTCGGGCGCGGTCTGCTCAAGCAGGATCAGGAGCGTGCTGATGCCGTCCGCAACCGGCTGACGGCGCTCGGCGAACGCGTCACCCGCTGGCGGCAGGCGCTCGGGGCCAACAACAGGCTGAAGGAAGCCGATGCGGATAGCACGGAAAGCCTGCTGGATGTGCTCGCCCGTGCGGCCAATGACAGGACTCGACGATAAGGGTGCTGACCGGGCGACCGTACCCGGACGCCGGGCGGTCGACTCTTTTGCAGCGCAGCGTGACGCGGGTCGCGCCCACCTCCCTTGCGGCATGCTTCAGAGCAGCGAAGGCAGGTAAACCACGGACAGGATGGCGATCCAGACCGTCACCAGGAAATGCCAGAACAGGCCGAGCCGGTAGAGGCGGGAGGCGACGAACGGGTTCAGCCCGCGCAACGCGATTTCGCCTGCCAGCAGGACGACCCAGAGCAGGCCGACGCCGACATGGATCCCGTGGGTGCCAACCAGAGTAAAGAAGGCGGAGAGAAATCCGTTGCGCGATGGAACGGCTCCGGCTGCAATCAGGGCCTGGAATTGCGAGATCTCCATGGCGACGAAGCCTGCGCCAAGCAGGAACGTGGCGCCGAGCCAGGCTGTGGCCCGGCGGTGCCCGGCCGTCGTCGCCGCGGTGGCGCAGCCGAAGGTCATGCTGCTGGCGAGCAGCAGCAGGGTTTGGGCCAGGGGAAGTGGGAGCAGTGCCTGTCCGTCAAGTCCATCAGCGGTGTCAAGCGACATCACCGCGAAGGTCGCGAGCAGCAGGGCGAATATGATCGCGTCGGTCATCAGGCCGATCCAGAAGCCGCAGGTCTTCTCGTCGAGCGCGCGTTCGGTCCCTTCGGCGTCGGTTGGATCGTCGCGACCCCTGCTGATGGCGACGTCGGTCACGTCATCGTCCCCGACGCTAGAACGGCGGGCGGGACCCGGCGGCGGCTCTCGATGCCCTCGACCACGCTTGCGGGGATAAGATGCTCGGCGCGATCCCGAAACGTCTCCGACAGCATCGCCGCCAACATGCCGAGCCCGCCGACCACGGCCAGCCACCAGATATGCCAGATCATGGCGAAGGCGAAGACGAAGGACATCGCGCCAAGGACGATGCCGATGCTGCTGTTGTCGGCCACGATGATGTCGTGGAAGCGGGCTCGTCGTTCCGCCGTCCCCGCCTGTTTCATGGCCCACCAGGGGTCGATGCCATCCACGCGGGGAATGACCGCGAAATTGTAGGTAGCCGGCGGTGAAGCCGTAGCCCATTCCAGCGTCCGGCCATTCCACGGATCGCCGTTCGAAACGGCAAGCGCCGCGCGGTCGCGAATGCTCACCGCGAGCTGGATGGCGAGGCAGGCGATGCCGCAGAGGATCAGCAGGGCGCCCAACTCGGCGACGACGAGATAGGGCTGCCAGCCGGCATAGTAGTAGCGATCGAGGTGCTGCGGCATCCCCATGAAGCCGAGAACATAGAGCGGGGCGAACGCCAGGCAGAAGCCGATGATCCAGGCCCAAAATGCCCGCCGGCCCCACTGCTCCTCGAGCCGGAACCCGAAAGCCTTGGGAAACCAGTACTGGTATCCCGCGAGGTAGCCGAACAGCGCGCCGGGGATCAGAAGATTGTGGAAATGCGCTACCAGGAAGGTCGTGTTGTGCACGTCGACCGGCGACGCCGCGAGCAGAAATCCGGTCATGCCGCCGATCAGGAAGGTCACGATAAAACCGAGCGTGAACAACATCGGCACCGAGAACTGCAACCGGCCGCGATACATCGTAAACAGCCAGTCGAAGATCGTGATGCATGTCGGCACCGCAATCAGCGGGGCCGCCCTGCCAAAGAAGCCGTTCACGTCGGGATTGGGACCCATGGTGAAGACATGGTGCAGCCAGACGACGAACGCGAGCCCGGTAATGGCCACCGTGGAGTAGACCAGCGACGCGTAGCCAAATAACCGCCTGCCCGAGAACGTCGCCACGACCTCGGAATAGATGCCAAAGGCCGGCAGGATCAGGACGTAGACGTGAGGGTGACCCCAGATCCAGAACAGGCTGAAATAGGTGCCGCCGTCGGCGTTGGTGAAGAACTGCATGCCGAGATAGCGGTCGAGGCCAAGCAGCGCGGCGGCGACGGTCAAGGACGGGTAGGCCAGCAGGATCAGGATGGCAGTGCAGAGCGCCGTCCAGGTGAACACCGGCATCATCATCAGCCGCATCCCGGGTGCGCGCCGTTTGACGATGGTGACGAGGAGGTTGATCCCGGTGAGCATCGAACCGACGTTGCTGAGCAGGATCGCCCAGATCCAGTAATCGACCCCGACGCCCGGGCTCGTTTGCGTTTCCGAGTGCGGCGGGTAGGCGCTCCAGCCGGCGGTGGAAAACGGGCCGACGACGAGCGAGATCATGACCAGGCCGGCGGCGGATGCGGTCAGCCACAGGCTCACCGAATTCATGAATGGAAAGGCCATTTGGCGCGCCCCGATCTGCTGCGGAACGACCAGCACGAACAGGCCGACCAGGAACGGCATCGCCACGAAGAACATCATGATGGTGGCATGCGAGGTGAACACCTGATCGAAATGACTTCCCGGCAGATAGCCATCCGAGTTCAGCGCGACCGCCTGCTGGGTCCGCATCATCAGGGCGTCGATGAAGCCGCGCAGCAGCATGACCAGCGCGAGCATCACGTACATGATGCCGATCTTCTTGTGGTCGAGGCTCGTCAGCCATTCGGTCCAGAGATAGCGCCATTTGCCGAGCCAGCTGATGACGGCAACCATGCCAAGGGCGCCGAACACGACGGCCAGCGCGCCGCCCATGGCGATGCCACTGTAAAACGGCAGGGCGTCGATCGTGAGCTTACCGAGCATGCCAGCAGATTTCGGACAGGAGGAGGGTGCTCGTCGCCAATTGTGTTGAAATCGGAATATGTTCTCCAGTGATTTCGAGAGTACCGGGTGAGGCACCGAGGTCAATTGAAATCACCGGCGGCCCCGCGAGCCTGAGGCGGCAGGCGGTCGGGCCTGTCCGGGCTGGAACCGGATCACTGACCGTTCGCTTGGATCCGAGATGCGTCGGCACCCGCCTCACCACGAGAGGCGCGCGTCGCTGATGACGCCGCAACAAAAAGGGCGGCCGAGGGCCGCCCTTTTGCCGTACCGGTAATTGATCGGCTACTCGGCACCCACCAGCCGTCCGCCGCCGGTGCCCCAGACGTAGATGCAGACGAACAGGAAGAGCCAGACCACGTCGACGAAGTGCCAGTACCAGGCGGCGAACTCGAAACCGAGATGATGGTCCGGCTTGAATTGTCCGGCATTGGCCCGGAACAAGCAGACGATCAGGAAGATGGTTCCGATCAGCACATGGAAGCCGTGGAAGCCGGTCGCCATGAAGAAGGTCGCGCCGTAGACGTTGCCCGAGAAGCCGAAGGCGGCGTGGGCGTATTCATAGGCCTGCACGCAGGTGAAGGTGGCGCCGAGCAGGATGGTGAGGATCAGCCCCCATTTCAGGCCCTGGCGGTCGTCGTGGAGCAAAGCGTGGTGCGCCCAAGTGATGGTGGTGCCCGAGGTGAGCAGGATCAGGGTGTTGAGCAGCGGCAGATGCCAGGGATCGAAGGCGTTGATGCCCTTTGGCGGCCAGGTGCCCGGCACGCTGCAGGCTCCCGCCTGGGCGGTAGCGCCGCAGCCGAAGATCGCGTCGCGGGTGGCATGAACCGCATCGGCCGGGAACAGCGCGGAATTGAAGAATGCCCAGAACCAGGCGACGAAGAACATCACTTCGGAGGCGATGAACAGGATCATGCCGTAGCGATGGCTGATCTGCACCACCCGCGTATGGTCGCCGCGGTGCTCGGCCTCGTCGATCACGTCGCCCCACCAGGCCGCCATGGTGTAGAGCACGCCGATCACACCGATCCCGAAAATGATCGGCGCCGCGAAAGACAGATGGTGCATCCACATGATGCCGCCGACGGCCATGAAGAAGGCCGAGATCGAGCCGACGATCGGCCGCGAGCTCGGATCGACCAGATGGTAGTCGTGGTTGATTTGCGCCGTAGCCATTGCAGTCCTCTCTATTGGCGGGCCGGTGGTATTCGGCACCTATTCGTCAAAACATGCCCGGAAATCGCTGACGAGATCCCGGCGGTTGGATGTTGCTGCGTCCCTACCAGACCAACGGTATGATGGCGCGCGCTGCGACCTCGAGCAGGAGGACGGCGAACAGCGCAAACAGATAGAGGATCGAGAACGTAAACAGCTTCCGCGTGGCGCGGAGCGATTCGGCGCGTTCGCGGCGGCGGTAGACGTTGACCGCGAGCACCAGCATCCCGGCGCCGAGGATCAGCGAGGTGACGCCGTAGATGGCGTCGAAATAGCCGAGCGGCCAGGGGGCGGCGGCAATCGCCACCAGCACGATGGTATAGAGCAGGATCTGCAGTCGCGTCGAATCGGCGCCGGCAACCACCGGCAGCATCGGCACCCCGGCGCGGGCGTAGTCGTCGGTGCGGAACAGCGCCAGCGCCCAGAAATGCGGTGGGGTCCAGAAGAAGATGATCAGGAACAACAGGATTGGTTCGACCGACAGCGAAGCGGTCGCTGCCGCCCATGCCACCACCGGCGGCAGCGCGCCGGCGGCGCCCCCGATCACGATGTTCTGCGCGGTGCGACGCTTCAAACCCATGGTGTAGATCACGACATAGAAGAAGATCGTGAAGGCGAGCAGCGCGCCTGCGAACCAGTTGACCAGGATGCCGAGCGTCATCACCGAGAAGAATGCCAGCGTGATGCCGAACGTCATGGCTTCGGCGCGGACGATGCGACCGCGCGGGATCGGTCGGTTGGCGGTGCGCGACATCAGCGCGTCGATATCGCCCTCGAGCGCCATGTTCAGCGCGCCGGAGGCTCCAGCGCCGACCGCGATGCAGAGGATCGAGGTGAAGGCCAGCACCGGGTGGAAATGGCCCGGGGCGATCATCAGCCCGACCAGCGCGGTGAACACCACGAGCGACATCACCCGCGGCTTCAGCAATGCAATGTAATCGGAGACGCTCGCCTCGGAAATCCTGGGCGAAAATTCGATGGCGTTTTGATCAATGACCGACACGGCGGAACTCGCTTTGCTGGATGTCTTTGGTCTCAGTGTCTCGGGTCTCAGTGTCTCGCTTCGCGATAGGTCGGAGTCAAGGGCGCGGCGCGCTGGGCGCGCCGCGCGGTCGCGTTACTGCACCTTCGGCAGGGTTTCGAACTGGTGGAAGGGCGGTGGCGAGGGCAGCGTCCATTCCAGGGTGGTGGCGCCGACGCCCCAGGGATTGTCGGCGGCGTGCTGCTTGCGCGAGAACGCGTCGATCATGCCGTAGAGGAAGATCAGCACGCTGAAGCCGGAGATGTAGGCGCCGATCGAGGACACCTCGTTCCAGCCGGCGAACGCGTCGGGATAGTCGACCGAGCGCCGCATCATGCCCTGCAGCCCGAGGAAGTGCTGCGGGAAGAACAGGATGTTGACCCCGATGAACGTCACCCAGAAGTGCAGCTTGCCGATCGCCTCGCTGTACATGTAGCCGGAGATCTTCGGGAACCAGTAGTACCAGCCCGCGAAGATCGCAAACACCGCCGCGATCCCCATCACGTAGTGGAAGTGCGCGATCACGTAATAGGTCTCCTGCAGCACGCGGTCGACGCCGGCATTGGCCAGCACAACCCCGGTCACCCCGCCCACCGTGAACAGGAAGATGAAGCCGATCGCCCACAGCATCGGCGTCTTGAACTCGATCGAGCCGCCCCACATGGTGGCGATCCAGGAGAAGATCTTCACCCCGGTCGGCACCGCGATCACCATCGTCGCCGCCACGAAATAGGCCTGCGTCGCCGAGCTCATCCCAACCGTGTACATGTGGTGCGCCCACACCACGAAGCCGATGCCGCCGATCGCCACCATCGCATAGGCCATCCCGAGATAGCCGAACACCGGCTTGCGCGAGAACGTCGACACCACCTGGCTGATCATGCCGAACCCGGGCAGGATCAGGATGTACACTTCGGGATGGCCGAAGAACCAGAACAGATGCTGGAACAGCACCGGATCGCCGCCGCCCTCCGCCGAGAAGAACGTGGTGCCGAAATTGCGGTCGGTCAGCAGCATGGTCAGCGCTCCCGCCAGCACCGGCAGCGCCAGCAGCAGCAAAAACACCGTCACCAGGATCGACCACACGAACAGCGGCATCTTGTGCAGCGTCATGCCCGGCGCGCGCATGTTGAAGATCGTGGTGATGAAGTTGATCGCCCCCAGGATCGAGGAGGCGCCGGCCAGATGCAGCGCCAGGATCGCGAAGTCCACCGCGGGCCCCGGATGGCCGGTGGTCGACAGCGGCGCATACAGCGTCCAGCCCGTCCCCGCCCCGCTGGAGCCCGGCTCGCCCTCCACGAAGCTCGAGATGATCAGCAGCGAGAACGCCACCGGCAACAGCCAGAACGAGATGTTGTTCATGCGCGGGAACGCCATGTCCGGCGCCCCGATCATCAGCGGCACCATCCAGTTGCCGAACCCGCCGATCATCGCCGGCATCACCATGAAGAAGATCATGATCAGCCCGTGCGCGGTCACGAACACGTTGTATTCGTGGGTCTGGTGGAATACCTGAACCCCCGGGAACATCAGCTCCGCCCGGATCGCCATCGACATCGACGCCCCGATGATCCCCGCAATCAGCGCGAACACCAGGTACATCGTCCCGATGTCCTTGTGGTTGGTCGAATAGACGAACCGACGCCACCCGGTCGGATGGTCGTGCGCATGATCGTCATGCGCGTGCTCGTCATGCCCTTGATAGCTCGATGTCGCTGAGGTTGCCATTTTCAAATCCCGCCTTGCATTCCGGACCGCTCAAGGTCCCGTTCGCCCTTGTCCGTCGATGTCGTCCTGCCGCCCCGCGCCCCGGCCTAATGCGCCGGGGGCTCCGCCATGGCGTAGTTATGGCCCGGCAGCACCGCGTATTTCTTCTTCGCCGATTCCACCCAGGCCGTGAAATCCTGGTCGCTCACCACCCGCACCGAGATCGGCATGAAGGCGTGGTCGCGGCCGCACAGCTCCGAGCACTGGCCATAGAACATCCCGGTCTTGGTGGCCTTGAACCAGGTCTCGTTGAGCCGGCCCGGAATGGCGTCGATCTTGATGCCGAAGGCCGGCACCGCAAAGGAATGGATGACGTCGGCGCCGGTGACCTGCACCCGCACCACCTTGTTTACCGGCACCACCAGCTCGTTGTCGACCCCGAGCAGCCGCGGCTGCTTGTCCTGCGCGAGCAGCGAGTCATATTCGAACTTGCCGTTGTCCGGATAGGCATAGCTCCAGTACCACTGCTTGCCCGTCGCCTTGATGGTCAGGTCCGCCTTCGGTATGTCCAGCTCCTCGAACAGCAGCCGGAACGACGGCACCGCGATGCCGACCAGGATCAGAACCGGGATCAGCGTCCAGGCCACCTCGATCGTGGTGTTGTGGGTGGTCCGCGACGGAACCGGGTTGGCCCGCGCGTTGAACTTGACCACCACGATGACCAGCAGCGCCAGCACGAACAGCGAGATCGCCGTGATGATCACCACAAGCCCATTGTGAAACCGCAGGATGCTGTCCATCACCGGCGAGGCCGAGGCCTGCAGGTCGAGCTCCCACGGCGCCGGCTGCCCGATAATCTGCTCGGCAAATGCCGCGCCACCCGTCAGCAGCGAAATCCCCGCCGCCATCCATCCCAGCAACCGCCGGCCGCCCTGTCCAATCGACATCTTCATGCCGTTCGTGCCCCCTGTCAGAATTCCCGAACCAGCACCTGGCGGCCGACGAAGTGGGCCTGACAAGCGCGCTTTTGGAGTCGTTTCCTTAAACAAGTATATTTTACTCTGCTTAAGATGCAAGCGCCGATATTTGCTGCTTTGCGGTAATCTGCTCGTGCACTCGGATGACGGCAGCGCGCGGTGTCCGATAACAAGATCGACGCTCTCGCCGATAGTTTTACGCAAATGCGCGCAACGGCGGTCGGCTGCGCGATCAACCTGCTGACTCCCTTCATCATATCCCGCTTGCGGCGATTGCTGATGCGAGCGACATTTTAAGCATAAGGCACTCGCTAAGATCAGCCTCGACGGCATCAAGCCGCGCGTGATCGAACGCTCGGCAATGCGTCCGGCAGCGCGGGCGGCGGCCGCCCGGAAGGCGAACTGCGACCGTCCCGCGAGCTTGCGCAGCCGCAACGCGCGTCGCATCACGCAAGATGCGCAGCCGTCCTTGACGGTCGGCGGTTCATTCGACAGAGTGAGTGGATGTCCGAGCATGGTCTTGGCCATCGTAACTTCGCGTAACCGGAACGACGCGGGACCGGAACAACAATGGAAGACGTGCAGACCGACCTCGTGCTGACCGATCGTGCAGCACCGCAACTGGATCGCGAGCGCAAGCGGGCGCCGCTGGTCGATCCGTTCGAGCGTGCGATCTCCTATCTGCGCGTCTCGGTGACCGATCGCTGCGATTTCCGCTGCGTCTACTGCATGGCCGAGAACATGACCTTCCTGCCGAAGGTCGATCTGCTCACGCTCGAGGAGCTCGATCGCCTGTGCTCGGCCTTCGTCGCCGGCGGTGTGCGCAAGCTTCGCCTCACCGGCGGCGAGCCGCTGGTCCGTCGCGAAATCATGACGCTGTTCTCCTCGCTGTCGCGCCATTTGCGCTCCGGCGCCCTCGAGGAGCTGACGCTGACCACCAACGGCTCGCAGCTTGGCAAATATGCGCAAGAGCTCAAGGCGCACGGCGTGCGCCGGGTCAACGTGTCGCTCGATACGCTCGATGCCGACAAGTTCCGCGCCATTACCCGCTGGGGATCGCTGGGCAAGGTGCTTGCCGGAATCGACGCCGCGCAGGAGGCCGGGCTCAAGATCAAGATCAACGCGGTGGCGCTCAAGGGCGTCAACGAGGACGAGTTCCCGCGCCTGATCGAATGGGCGCATGGCCGCGGCATGGATCTCACCCTGATCGAGGTGATGCCGCTCGGCGAGATCGACCAGGGTCGGATCGATCAATATCTGCCGCTGTCGATGGCGCGGGCGCGGCTCGCCGAACGCTTCACACTCGAAGATCTCGACTATCGCAGCGGCGGGCCCGCGCGCTACGTGCGGGTCGCCGAGACCGGTGGAATGCTCGGCTTCATCACCCCGATGACCCACAATTTCTGCGAATCGTGCAATCGCGTGCGCGTCACCTGCACCGGCACCCTGTACATGTGTCTCGGCCAGGAAGACGCCGTCGACCTGCGCAGGCCGCTGCGGGCCTCCGAGAGCAACGATCAGCTGTTTGCCGCGATCGACGAGGCAATCGCGCGTAAACCCAGGGGCCACGATTTCATCATCGACCGTCGCCACCGGCGCCCGGCGCTGGCGCGGCATATGAGCGTGACCGGCGGTTGATCCTGCTGTCATTTCCGCCGGGCCTATCGCGCCGGCAGCATTTTGAAGTCCCCATGACGATTTGCATGCAATCGATCGCCACGGTGCGCAGCCGCTTCACCAAGGGCGGCGAGCGCATGGCTCGCCGCGACATCGTCGCGGAGATCGTCGTGCGCGAGGATCTCGCGCCGGCCCTGACCGGTATCGAGCAATGGTCGCATCTGATCGTTCTGTTCTGGATGGACCAGGCAAAGCTCGATCGATTGACCGCGCATCCCCGGCATCGGGAGGATCTGCCCGAAGTAGGCGTGCTCACCGCCCGCGGCCCCAAACGGCCCAATCCGATCGGACTGGCTGTCGTCGAGCTGCTGCGACGCGACGACAACGTTTTGACCGTCAAGGCGCTCGACGCCTATGACGGCACGCAGGTTCTCGACATCAAGCCTTACGACAGCTACGACGCCGTCACCGAACTGCGGGTGCCGCAGTGGTGGTTGATCGGAACCGGCCGCGCGAAGCCGTGAGCGCGATGCGGGCTCGCCCGAATCAGGAGCGGGCGGCGGCCGGGGATCATCTGCCGCGCCTCAACGCGACGGGCTGCGCGTCGGTGCCGAGTGCCGCCACTGGCGCGACAGGCTGATCATGCGATCCTGCGAAATCGATCTGCCGTGATAGACGGCGCGTGCTACCAGGGTCGCCCCCAGCACCGCGTTCCCAAATGCGTGCCGTCGTATGAACGGATGATGCGGCAGATAGGTTTCGATCATGTCGTTGTACTTTTCCATGTCGGCAAGCGGAAGCGTCACGAGGCCGGTGCCTATCAGCGGCCTCGACTCGACGTACTGCGCGAGCAGCGCCATCTGTTCCTCGGCGTCGTAAACCCGATCCGGCAGCTCGGACTCGCATTGCGGATCGAGCACCTTGCGCAATTTGACCTGCTCGCGGTTCAGTATCTCGTAGAGGACCGCCTCGACCAGTCCCCATGCCTCGCGGCCGCCTTGCGATCGCAGGTTGTTGGCAACAGCGGTGAAATCATCGATTTCGGCGAGGATGGATCCCACCGCTGCGAGCACCGGGGCGTAGCCGGCGAACACCCTGCCTTGTTCGTTCTGCCACAGCTCTCCCGCAGCCAGGCCGAGCGAGGCTTCGATCGCATCGAAGTAGGTGGCGACGAACTGCCGAGCGGATTCCGGATGTTTGTGAAATTCCGAGTAGGGTCGGGCGGATGACGCGGCATAGGCCTGGATCAGCTGCGACGCTTCCTCCTTGTCGAAAAACTCCACCTTGGCCGTGACGTGCGAGATTTCGGGCCCCTGGCTTCCGATCCGAAGCCGTGCCAGCTCGATTGATTCGAACCTCGCCAGGAACACCAGTTTGGGCCGCGAGGTGACGCTTCGGTCGCGCAGCAGAAGTTCCGCGGTGGAGACAAGAAAGCGCTCGATGTCGCTCTCGCCCGACAGCAGCCTGCCTTCGTCGAGCGCGTCGATGATCAGGGGAAGCCTGCCCTGGTGGAATGCCGCCAGCGGATCGCTTCGATCGTCGGCTTCCAGGGCGGCAAGAACAGTTTGAAGCGATGCGGTCGAAACAGGAACTCTGGCGAGGTCGAGCAGTGGAGCGTCGAGCGTTGCCGACAGCTGTCTTGCCAGGGTGCTCTTGCCGACCGCTGCCGACGCCTCGATGAAAATGATCTCCCTTCGGAGGAGGGCAGGGTCCTCGCCCGGAACGTCCAGTCTGGGTGCTATGAACGGCCTCGGCGGCTCCGCGACGACGAGATCGCCGGCCTCACCCATCGGGAAATGGACGGGGCGGCTCAACACGTCGGCAAGCAGGGTCAGCGCGGTATCCGACATCGATGGCCTCGGGCGTTGCGAAGGCCGGACGTTTACAAACCGGCGTCGACGGGGGCAATGGGCGCGCGGTCGATTGACAATCGTTGGGGGTGGGCCAATGGTCGAAACCGGCAAGCCCGCCTGCTGCGATGCGAGAAACAAGAACCGGCGGTCGCCATCGCCGGGCGCTGACAACGTTGGTTGACACGGCGGCGATCCGGGCGAGCCGACATGATCGAGCAGAATTCTTGCAGCATGCGCGCCGAACCTATGTCATACTGGGCCATGGCAAATGGTTGGAAGATCTGCGCATCGAGACCCGGCAGGGGCGGTGGTGGGCCGCGTCAGGAAGTGTTTCTGGTCGCGATTGCCGACAAGGCCGAAGCGGTTCGAGCGGTCGAGGCGTGCCTTCCCGATGCGGAAATCAAGATAGAATCGGAGGCCGGCGCGGATCTGCTGGCCCAGCACGAGGTGATCGACGGCGCCATGATCGTGCTGCCGGACGGCTTCTGACACACCGCACGCCCACATTTCAGGCCGGCATCCGGCGCCTGCCGGTATCGTAAGCCGCCTTTGCGCTGCATCATGCAGTACCGTTGCGCGATAAAGATGTATTTGATATGCATGTGTTGGCTGCGCCGCGCTGGCATCGCAAAAACGGGGGCTGCGACCGGGGCAAAGTCAACGAGCCGAGACAACCGCTAACCTCCGTTACCGTTGGGAGTCATTCAGTAATGGATTCATTCCGGATCAATAAGCTTCTCGGCCTGGTGCTGGGAACTGCGCTGTTTGTGCAAACCATCCACATCGTCGACGCGACGTTTGTGCCTGGCCACGACAAGGAAGCAAAACCGGCCTCAGAACATGCCGCGGCGGCCGCGCAGCCGGCGGCGGCGGCCGACACCAAGGCGCTCGACAACCTGCTGGCAAACGCCTCCGCCGAACGCGGCGCGACCGTCGCCAAGCAGTGTCAGATTTGCCATAACGTCGAGGAAGGGAAGGGGCCCAAGATCGGTCCTGACCTCTACGGCGTGGTCGATCGACCGGTCGCATCGCAGCCCGGCTTCAACTACAGCGCTGCGTTGAAGGGCAAAGGCGGCAAGTGGACGTTTGCCGCACTCGACAAATGGATCACCAACCCGCGCGCCGACGTTCCCGGCACGACCATGAGCTTCGCCGGGCTGTCGAAGGAAACCCAGCGCGCCGACGTGATCGCGTATCTCGATTCGCTGTCGAAGAGCCCGGTCCCGCTGCCGAAGGGGGATGGATCGGCCAGCAAGTAGTCTTCCCGAAGCCGCCGATGGGCGATGGCAAGATGTTCGCGGCTCCCGTTACCGCGGGTACTCGCGAGACCCGCGCTCGCGTTGGCGGCGTCGGTCCAGCCAGGCGCCCCGCGCGGCGGAAAATGATGTAGGCCCCGCGAGGTAGCGGGGCCCGCCGAAGGAGAAGCATTGTGCCAGTCGCGTCCACTCGCTCCAAGATCGACCGTTCGAACTATCCGGTAGATTATTCGGCCTTTTTCGCCGATGCGCTCGACCGGCTGCATTCGGAGCGCCGCTATCGCGTGTTCGCCGATCTGGAACGCGTTGCCGGACGGTTCCCGCATGCCATCTGGCATTCGCCGGACGGCCCGAAAGACGTTGTGATCTGGTGTTCGAACGACTACCTCGGCATGGGGCAGCATCCCAAAGTCATCGATGCCATGGTCGAGACGGCGACCCGGATGGGTACCGGTGCGGGCGGCACCCGCAACATCGCCGGCAACAATCATCCTTTGGTCGAACTGGAGCGCGAACTCGCCGATCTGCACGGCAAGGAGGCCGCGCTCGTGTTCACCTCCGGCTATGTATCCAACGAGACCGGCATTTCCACACTGGCCCGGCTGATGCCGAATTGTCTGATCCTGTCGGACGCCTTGAACCACAATTCGATGATCGAGGGTGTACGTCAAGCGCACTGCGACAAGCAGATCTTCCGCCACAACGACATGGCGCACCTGGAACAGCTGCTCGCGGCGGCTGATCCGAAGCGGCCGAAGCTCGTCGTGTTCGAGAGTCTCTATTCGATGGACGGTGATGTCGCCCCCGTCAATGCCATCTGCGATCTCGCCGAGCGGTATGGCGCCATCACCTATGTGGACGAGGTGCACGCGGTCGGGATGTATGGGCCGCGCGGCGGCGGCATCACCGAACGCGACGGTGTGGCGGGACGCGTCGACGTGGTCGAAGGCACGCTCGCCAAGGCGTTCGGCTGTCTCGGCGGCTACATCGCAGCGTCTTCCGCAGTGATCGACGCGGTGCGTTCCTATGCGCCAGGTTTCATCTTCACCACCGCACTGCCACCGTCGGTCTGTGCCGCGGCGACCGCCGCCATCCGACATCTCAAATCGTCGAGCCTTGAGCGCGAAATGCATCAAAACCGGGCCGCCCGCACCAAGGCGGTGCTCGCCGCGGCGCGGCTGCCGGTGATGCTGAGCCCGACCCACATCGTTCCGGTGTTCGTTGGCGATCCCGAGTGCTGCAAACAGGCGAGCGACCTGCTGCTGGCCGACCACGGCATCTACATCCAGCCGATCAACTACCCGACGGTACCCAAAGGCACCGAACGGCTGCGGATCACGCCAAGTCCCTTCCATGACGACGCGCTGATCGACACCCTCGCCGATGCGCTCGTCGATGTGTTCGGGCGCCTTCGCCTGCAGTTCAAACCGAGCTTGCTGCCGGCGGAATAACGGCCAACCAGATCAGCGCCACTGACCTATTCCTCCTGCGCGCCTTCCAGGTCCTTGACCTTGAGGCCGCGCTCGATCAGGCGGCGGTACTGCGCAAAGTTCCTGCCATAAAAAGCCTTGTCCTCCACCGGTCCGTCGATTTCGAAGCCATAGTTGTAGAACTCGCCGGAGGGCGACTTGTCCTTGAATGAGGACAGTTCCAGAATCACGCCGAACGAAGGGGCGCGCAGTTCCTTCAGCTGGTCGATCAGCTTGGTGGCCACCTTGGCGGCCGAGCGCTGCAGCAGCACCACCGCCGGAGGCAGTTGCTGGCGATCCGGAAACGAACATACGATCGAATACACGCGGGTCGCAGCGGTCGGCGAACGGGGATCGCTCGGGTCGTAGCTGCCTTTCTTGTTGAGACCGGAAGCCGCCACCGTGCGCGCGGTGCGCCACGTCACTTCGTGGCCATTATCCAGCTTGACGGTGAACTCCGTGTCGGCCGGCGTCCAATGCTTGCTGTCGTCCGCCCGCGCCAGAATGCCGCCGCCGGCCCCGCGCGGACGCCACAAGATAAAGCGCCAATTGATGAAAACTGGACAGATACGAACGGTCGAGCCGACCGGTTCTTCGATCAGATCGTGCCAGAAATCGCCCGCCTTCGCACTCTTGAACTTGGCGAGCTCGGGCGACGATGCCTGCAGCAGTTTCAGCCTCGGCACTTCCACATCGCCGACGCCGAGACCATGAGGGCTCGCATGCTCCCTCAGGAGCGCGGGAAACTCCGTCTTGTCCATGATGTTCTCCTGCGTAGGGACGGTTTGACGCGACATGATTGAGGATTCCAGGCGAGGATTCAACGTGATTGATAAACGATGATGCATAGCGCTGTCGGCGGTCCGGCCTGTGTGCTGCAGATGATCAATTCCACGCGGTCTCGCGCTAGATCCGTGCTGCTTCTTTCGCAGTGCGATGAGCTAATAAGTAGCTGAGCAGGAATTGCAATCCGCGGCGCATCGTCTCGCGTCGCGCAGCGCCTTCGCAGCACCTCGAACGCACGTTTTATATCATGCGACTGGGGGTCGCCGAATAAGATGCGAAAAAAATACGTATTTGGGGGGTTGGCGCCCTTGCAGTTTTTTAAAATTAGTCTAGCGTTTGCCCACCGCCGCCGATCATGTGGATTGAGAACGACGGATCACGAGCGGGAAGCGTCTGTAGTCGAGCCCAAAATAGCCGCCCTTCCGATCATGTGGATCCAAGGATGAGGGGAATATGAGCGAGAAGCTCCATGCAACTTGGCGATTGTCGTCCTTCGTTGCGCTAGCCACCACTGCCGCCATTTGGACCGCGCTGCCCACCACGGCTAACGCCGCGGATGCAGCGGCGGGCAAGCAGCTGTTCCAGGACAAGACCTGTTCTGCCTGTCACAGCATCGGTCAGGGCCCGCTTGTCGGTCCGGACCTGAAGGGCATCGCCGCGAAGCGCCCGCATGACTGGCTGGTGCAATGGATCATGGCACCGGATGCCGTGCTCGCCAAGAAGGACGAGTACGCGGTCAAGCTGCTGCACGAATATCATGACGTGCAGATGCCCAATCTCGGGCTGAGCCAGGCCGAAGCCGAGAACCTCCTGGCCTATCTCGAAACGACCGGGGCGGGTGGTGCCGCGGATTCGTCTGCGCCTGCGAAGGAAGCAGCACCGGCGCCGGCCGGCAACGCCGATACCGGCAAGGATCTTTTCACCGGCGTGCAGCGCTTTGCGAATGGCGGACCGCCCTGCATGGCCTGCCACAGCACCGGCGGCATCGGCGCGCTTGGTGGCGGACAGCTCGGGCCCGACCTTACGACGGTGGCCACGCGCTTTGGCGGATCGGCCGGCGTCAGCGGTTTCATAGCCGGTCTTCCCACGCCCACCATGAAGGCCGTTTGGACGCCGCATCCGTTGACGACTGAAGAGCGCGCCAACGTCGTATCGTTCCTTGCCGGTCAGGCGGGGCTCAGCCAACGCCCAGCGGCGGATGTGTGGCAACTCGCCGGTCTGACGGCGCTGGGCACCGTGGTCTTGCTCTTGCTTGCGGGATTCTGGTGGCAGAACCGGCTGAAAAACGGGGTTCGACGTCCCATGATGGCGACGCCAACCACGGGGCATTCCGGTCCTTATCACGGCGGTTGGTTTGCGGGACCGTATGCCGACGGCTGGATGGGCAGATTTAAATCGGGCGAAAAGTACAAGCCGCGCGGCACAAGAACACCGAGGAGACACTGATGAGCTGGATTCTTGACCTGGTCAATCCGCGGGAGCGTAAGTGGGAAGAGTTCTACCGCAATCGCTGGTCCCACGATAACATCATCCGCAGCACGCATGGCGTGAACTGCACCGGCGGCTGCTCCTGGGCCATCTACGTCAAAGACGGAATCATCACCTGGGAAATGCAGCAGACCGACTATCCGCTGCTCGAGCGAAGTCTGCCGCCCTACGAGCCTCGCGGCTGCCAGCGCGGCATCTCCGCCTCCTGGTATGTCTATAGCCCGATCCGGGTGAAGTATCCGTATGTTCGCGGACCACTTCTGGACCTGTGGCGCGAGGCCAAGCAGAAGAGCTCCGATCCGATCAAGGCCTGGGAGTCGCTGGTCACGGATCCGCAAAAGCGCTCGCGCATTCAGAAAGCGCGCGGCAAGGGCGGCTATCGGCGCGCCAGGTGGGACGACGTCGTGGAGCTGGTCGCGGCGGCCAGCCTGTACACGGCGCGCAGATGGGGACCGGACCGCGTGATGGGCTTCTCGCCGATCCCGGCGATGTCGATGTGTTCCTACGCGGCGGGTTCACGCTTCCTGCAGCTGTTCGGCGGCGTGAACATGAGTTTCTACGACTGGTACGCTGATCTGCCGACGTCGTTCCCGGAAATCTGGGGCGACCAGACCGACGTCTGCGAGAGCGCGGACTGGTACAACAGCAAGTTCGTGGTCTCGATGGCCGCGAACCTGAACATGACCCGTACCCCCGACGTGCATTTCATCTCGGAAGCGCGCACCGAGGGCACCAAGTTCGTCGTTCTGGCACCGGACTTCAACCAGGTCGCCAAATATGCCGACGAGTGGATTCCGATCCAGGCGGGTCAGGACACGGCGCTGTGGATGGCGGCCAACCACGTCATCCTCAAAGAATTCTACATCGACCGCCAGGTCCCGTACTTCGTCGACTATGTGAAGCGCTACACCGATCTCCCGTTCCTGGTCGAGCTGGAGCCCGAGGGCAAGACCTACCGCATGGGGCGCTTGCTGCGCTCCAAGCATCTCGCTCGCTACAAGGACATCGAAAACGGCGACTGGAAGATGCTGGTGCTCGATGCCAAGAGCGGCGAGCCGCGCGTGCCCAAGGGGCAGGTCGGCGATCGCTGGGGCAGTGTGAAAGGCAAGTGGAACCTCTCCTCGGAGGACACCGTCGACAACAGCCCGATCGAACCGGTGCTGAGCTTTATCGATCAATCGGATGAAGTCGTGCTGGTCGGATTCGACGATTTCGTCACCGACAAGTCAATTCCTCGCGGCGTGCCGGTCAAGCGGATCGCCACCGACCGCGGCGAGGTGGTGGTCACCACCGGCTTCGACATCTTGATGGCGCAGTTCGGCCACAGCCGTGGGCTGGATGGAAGCTTCCCGTCGAGCTACGACGACCCGGAGGCCCCCTATACCCCGGCCTGGCAGGAGCGTCACACCGGCATCGGTCGCGAGACCGCGATCAGGTTCGCGCGCGAGTTTGCTCGCAACGCGGAGCTCACCTTCGGCAAGTCCATGGTCATCGTGGGTGCCAGCGCCAACCACTTCTATTACAACAATCTGTGCTACCGCTCCGCGACCGTCGCCCTGATCCTGTGCGGCTGCTGCGGCGTCAATGGCGGCGGCATCAACCACTATGTCGGCCAGGAAAAGCTGGCGCCCATCGCACCCTGGAACACGCTCGCCATGGCGCTGGACTGGGTCAAGCCACCGCGGGTGGTGCAGTCCTCGACCTGGCACTACGCCCATAGCTGTCAATGGCGCTACGAGCAGGAGTTCACGGAATACGCCAAGGCATCTCCGAATCCGCGCTGGGCCAAGGGTCATGCCATCGACCTCCAGGCCAAGGCGGTACGCCTGGGCTGGATGCCCTTCACCCCGCACTTCAACAAGAACCCGCTCGACATCGTGTCCGATGCCGACCGCGCTGGCGCGAAGACCGACGCCGACGTCATTTCGAGCGTCGTCCAGCAGATCAAGGACAAGAAGATCAACTTCGCGATCGACGATCCCGATGCCGAGGAGAGCTGGCCGCGGGTGTGGTTCATCTGGCGCGGCAACGCGATCCAGTCGAGCGCCAAGGGGCACGAGTATTTCCTGCGCCATTACCTCGGCACGCACGACAACGCCATCGCCGAGGACCGGGCCAGGGGCAAGACCAACCGGGTGAAGTATCGCGACACGGCTCCGCGCGGGAAGTACGACCTCGTGGTCGACCTCAACTTCCGCATGGATACCTCCGCGCTCTACTCCGACATCGTGCTTCCGGCGGCCTTCTGGTACGAGAAGAACGACCTCAACACGACCGACCTGCACTCGTTCCTGCATGTGCTGGGACAGGCGGTACCACCGGTGTGGGAGTCCAAGACGGACTGGGAGATCTTCAAGCTGTTCGCGAAGAAGGTCAGCGAGCTTTCGCCGCTCGTGTTCTCCGGGCCGATGCGTGACATCACTTGCACGCCGCTCATGCACGATACGCCGGACGAATTGGCGCAGCCCGAGATTCTCGACTGGGCCGAGGGCGAGTGCGAGCCGATACCGGGCAAGACCTTCCCGCATCTGCGGGTAGTCGAGCGCGACTACGCCAACCTGTACAACAAGTTCATCTCGTTCGGGCCGCGTGCGCGGGAAGACGGCCTCTCGGCTGTCGGCGTGCAGATCCCGATCAAGAGACAGTACGACCAGATGCTCGAGAATCCGATCCAGCCGATGCCCGATCCGAGGCACATGCGCTGTGTCGAGTGGGGTGGCAAACGGTACCCCAGTCTCGAGGACGTCCTGGACGCGGCCAACACTATTTTGGCGACCGCGCCTGAGGCCAATGGCGAGGTCTGCTACCAGGCCTTCCATCACGAAGAGGAGCATGTCGGTCTTCCGCTGGTCGACATCGCCGAACCGACGCGCAGCCACACGGTGACGTTCTACGACCTCACCCGGCAGCCGAGGCGCATCCTGACCAGCCCATGCTGGACCGGCATGACCAATGACGGCCGCGCCTATTCGGCCTGGTGCATGAACGTGGAGCGGCTGGTGCCGTGGCGGACACTCACCGGTCGTCAGTCGCTGTATCTCGACGCTCAATGGTACATCGACTTCGGCGAGCACATCCCGACCTACAAGCCGAGACTGCATCCGCGCAAGATCGGCGACATCGTCAAGAGCCGGGTGGATGACCGCTCGCTGGTGCTGAACTACATCACACCGCACGGTAAGTGGAACATCCATTCCACCTACAAGGATAACCACCGCATGCTGATGCTGTCGCGCGGCATGGATCCGGTCTGGATCAACGACAGAGACGCCGAGCGGGTGGGCATCGAGGACAATGACTGGGTCGAGGTCTACAACGACAACGGCGTCGTCGTGACACGCGCCAATGTCAGTCGCCGTATCCAGCCGGGCACCTGCATGTACTACCACGCGGTCGAACGCACGGTGTACATCCCGATATCGCAGGAGCGCGGCAAGCGCGGCGGCGGCCATAACAGCCTGACGCGTACCCGCATCAACCCGCTGTTCATGGCAGGTGGCTACGCGCAGTTCACCTACGGCTTCAACTATTGGGGTCCCACGGGCATCATGACGCGAGATACCCATGCCGTCGTGCGTAAGATGGAGAAGCTGGAATGGTAGGTGCTCCCCCGACTCATTCGCATGATCACGACCATGATCATGAGCATGAGCACGAGCATGAACACGACCACGCGCCGGCGGAGTTTCGCCTGCCGGCGCAGGTCAGTGCCGGAAAGTACGTGGCCTTCAACTATACGCTGCGCACCAACGGTACGATTCGTCACATTCGTTCGTCGGTATGGGGCGACGAACCGCTGGAGTATCTGCATGGCAGCGGGCGGCTGCTGCCTGCGCTCGAGCAAGCCCTCGATGGCAGGGTGGAGGGCGAGCGCTTCGACCTGACACTGCCGCCCGACCAGGCCTACGGCGAGCGCGACAGGGCGTTGCAACAGCGGGTGCCTGCCGAGACGTTCGGCGGCGTCGACCAGATCGAGCCGGGCATGTGTTTTCTGGCCCGCGGCGATGAGGACCATCGCGTGGAGAGCGTGATCGTTACGGAGGTCGACGAAGACAACGGCTTCGTGGTGGTTGATACCAATCACCCGCTCGCCGGGATGACCCTGGATTTCGAGGTCAGCGTGGTGTCGGTGCATGATACCCCGACGCCAGAGGGAGGCCGGCCACCCAATCCCGTCATGGCCGGCATGGGCGACGGGCTTGCGCTCGCTGCCGCGCGGGCAACGGTCGAGGCGCGCCGGAAGGCTGGTGACGACCAGAGCGGTGGCGGAACCGGCAACGCCTAGCGCGAGCAGAACGAAGTCAGAAGTTGAACGTTAGACGTACGAAGCCATAGGAACGAAGGAGACTAAATATGGACATCCGAGCTCAAGTTTCGATGGTCTTTCACCTGGATAAATGTATCGGCTGCCACACCTGCTCGATCGCGTGCAAGAACATCTGGACCGATCGCAAGGGCACCGAGTACATGTACTGGAACAACGTGGAGACCAAGCCGGGCACCGGCTATCCGACACGTTGGGAGGACCAGAACAAGTATCGCGGCGGCTGGATTGTCGACGGCAAGAAGGAGAAGAGCCTGCGGCTGCGCCTGCAAGGCAAGTGGGGCACGCTCAGCAACATCTTCTACAACCCCTATCTGCCCACGCTCGACGACTACTTCGAGCCCTGGACCTATGACTACCAGAACCTGTTCAACGCGCCCTTGGGTGAGCATCAGCCGACCGCGCGCGCCATTTCGATGGTGACCGGCAAGTTCATGGACACCATCGAGGCGGGCCCGAACTGGGACGACGACCTCGGCGGCTCTCAGGTCTATGCCAACAACGATCCGAATTTCGACGGCGCCACCGACGAGGAAATGCGCCAGATCAACGAAATCAACAACACGGTGTTCTTCTACCTGCCGCGTATCTGCAACCACTGCCTGAATCCGGGCTGCGTGGCGGCGTGCCCGCAAGGCGCGATCTACAAGCGCGGCGAGGACGGCGTGGTGCTGGTCAGCCAGGAGCGGTGCCGTGCATGGCGCATGTGCGTCTCGGGCTGCCCCTACAAGAAGACCTACTTCAACTGGTCGACCGGCAAGGCCGAGAAGTGCATCCTGTGCTATCCGCGTCTCGAAAGCGGACAGCCTCCGGCATGCTTCCACTCCTGCGTCGGACGTATCCGCTACATCGGCCTCGTGCTGTACGATGCGGACCTGATCGAGCAGACCGCGATGGCGCCGCAAGACCGCCTGGTGATGGCGCAGCGCGACATCATCAAGGATCCGTTCGACCCGGCGGTGATTGCCTCCGCCAAGGCGAACGGTATCCCGGACTCGAAGATTACGGCCGCGCAGCAATCGCCGGTCTACCAGTTCGTCAAGAAATGGGGACTTGCGCTGCCGCTGCATCCGGAGTTCCGCACGCTGCCCATGCTGTTCTACGTGCCGCCGCTGGGACCGGTGCTCGCCAAGGTTGAAAACGGCGTGTACGACAACGTGGCTGCCGAGGCGAGACTCGGACCGTTGATGAGTTCGCTGGAGAAGTCGCGCATTCCGCTGCGGTACATGGCGAGCTTGTTGTCGGGTGGCAACGAAGAGATCATCCGCGACGTCTACAAGAAGCTGGTCGCGGTGCGCGTGTACATGCGTTCGAAGAAGGTCAAGGACATTCCGGAGGAGGAGGTGCAACGCGCGCTGACCGAAGGCAAGACCACCCCGGCCGAGGTCGAGGCGATCTGGCGGTTGACCTCGATGCCAACCTTCGAAGAGCGCTTCGTGGTGCCTCCGATGGAGCGCGATACAGCGGTCGAGTCGCTGTTCCCGATGCTCGATCCGGTGTCGCGCAACTACCCGGTCCGCAAGGGCGCGGTTGGTGTCGGCTTCCACACGGATCCTGCCCGAGGGCCATAAGGCTTTCGTAACGCGGAGACCTGGTCGAGTCCCTTATTTCGGCTCTCGACCATATCTTGCACAACTGCCGGCCTCGCACAGGCGGGGCCGGCACATGCTGTGACGTCAGAATCGCTGGAACCCATGAGTTGCTTTTCGCACCGCGCACAGGTCCTCTACACGCAACGCCCCAAGCTGTTGGGGCTGTTTGCGGATATTCTCGACTATCCGGCTCCCGGATTGGCACGAAAGGCCGCGGAATGCGCCGCGGTGGTCGGCGGCGTGCAACCGCAGGCGGCCAAGTTGCTGCAGAGTTTCCAGGAATTCGCCGAGCGGCATCCGCTCGGCAAGCTCCAGGAGGTCTATAGCGGCTTTTTCGACCTCAACTCGATCTGCCATCCTTATGTGGGCTATCAGCTGTTCGGCGAAAACTACAAGCGTAGCATTTTCCTGGTCGGGCTGAAGAAGAGCTACCGTGCCGAGGGGTTCGAGGCGAGCCCGGATGAAATACCCGATCGCCTCTCCGTGGTATTGCGCTACACCTCCGAGAGCACCAGCGACGATGTCGACGACCTGTTGGTCAAGGGAGTGTTGCCCGCGCTCGAACGCATGACGACCAAGCCCGAAACTGACAGCCATCAGCATGGGCACGCCGATATCGACGGCGATACCGGCATCGAGCGCCTGAAGCTCGACGAGCGCGATCAGCGCAGGCAGATCAATGACGCGGCACGCGAGGCGCGGAAGCAGCTCAATGGCCAGAACCAGGCCGACGATCGCAAGCAGCTCAAGGGCCAGAGCGGGGACACCATCGAAGGTGGCTTCCTGCTGGCGATGAGCGACGATTATGACGCCGAGGATGTCGAAAGGCAGGTTCATCCCTATCATCAGGTGCTGGATTCGTTGCGGCTGCTGCTGCACGAAGGCATGACGAAGAAGGGTGTCGACCGTTCCGCCGACCAGGAGCGCGTCCTGGGCTGGACCCGCGAGCGCTTCAATCTCGACGACGAGGAAACCATCATGGTTTCCGAACTGCCTTGTTCCGATCCGGGATGCCCGCCGGTCGAGACGCATGTTGTCTTCTGGACCCAAGCAGGGCGTCAACATTTCAAGGTTTACAAGCCACTTGCTGAGGTCGCCGCTGACGACCTACTCGATTGGCGAGCTTGAGGAGGCACGTGCAATGAATGACACTGTTCTGTTTGCGGTCTTTCCATATGTCGCGGTCATCGTGGCCGTGGCCGGGGGCGTCTATCGCTATCGCGCCAACCGGTTCTCCTATTCCACCCTGGGCTCGCAGCTTCTGGAAAATCGCCAGCTGTTCTGGGGTTCGGTGCCGTGGCACTACGGCATCGTCGTGGTGCTGTTTGCGCACCTGATCGGGTTCCTCATTCCCGGCATGTGGTCGAGCTTCACGTCGACGCCGGGCGTCTTGTATACGGTCGAGCTGATCGGTTTTGCCTTCGGGCTGGCCGCGCTGGTCGGACTGTGCGTCCTGATCTTCCGGCGCTTTACCACCCCGCGCATCCTTGCAGTGACCAGTCCGATGGATGGCCTGCTGCTGGTCGCGCTGCTGGTGCAGGTCGCGCTCGGCTTCTACGTCTCGCTGAACTATCGCTGGGGCGCCGACTGGTATGTCGACACGGCCGTGCCATGGCTGATTTCGCTGGTGACCCTGAACCCGCAGACGCACTACGTTTCGGCTTTGCCATGGGCGGTCAAGGCGCACATGCTCAACGGGTTCGTCGTCATCCTGCTGTTCCCGTTCTCGCGGCTGGTGCATCTGATCATGTTCCCGTTCTGGTATCTGTGGCGGCCTTACCAGCTCCAGATCCGGAACACACCGATCCGGCGCAGCCTGCCGGGCGAGGCCCACAACGCATCCGAATGGGCTTCCTGATCGAACCGAACATGGGAATGGTGGAATGCAGTCCAGGCTCTGGCGATGGGATCATCGCCAGAGCTGTTCTGTTTCTTGCTCTACAGAGGTGCCGTCGCTGGTCGACTTGAGGGGGACGGTTTCCGGCGGGCCTCTGATTCGAAACAGGAAGGACGGCGTCGCTTGACGTCGCCATATCGCGCCGGCAGCGTTTTTTGGCATCGCCGGGCCGCCTTCGAGAACAGCCGGGGTAGGGCGTCATCGGAAGTGTTGCGGTATTCGGGCCGGACTTCCACGGTTTCTGCTCTTTCAATCCTCCTTGACCTTGTCTCCAGTTCACCTTCATCGGAGTTTGCGGTTGGATACGGGTGGCGATCCAGCGGGTGATGTGCGGGCACGCGGGCAGATTCCTGTGCAGGAGGGAAGCTCCGGCTTCCTGAACTGGCTGACGGAGGGCGTTCGCGGCCTTCCGCCGGCCTATTTCGCGCTGGTCATGGCGACGGGCATTGTCTCGATCGCGTCGGAACATCTGGGATTCCATGCCATCGCGGCGATCCTGCTCTGGCTCAACCTCCTCCAATTTGTACTGCTCTGGATTCTGACAGCGTGGCGCCTGCTGCGCTACCGTCCCGCGCTGCTCGCCAACTTGTGGGATCATCGGTTGGCGCCGGGATTCCTCTCGGCCGTGGCGGCGACGGGCGTGGTGGCGAACGAACTCATCCTTGTCGGCGCCTACGATGTCGCTCTGGGCCTCTGGTATTTCGATCTTTTCCTTTGGATTACCCTGACCTACGCGGTCTTCTTCAGCCTGACCATCAAGGAGGACAAGCCGACGATCGATCAGGGCATTACCGGCGGATGGCTGCTCGCGGTGGTGTCGACGCAGTCCATCGCGCTCCTGAGCGCGCTGCTCGCCCGCCACTTTCCGCAGCCCGTCCGGTTGCACATCAATTTCGTCGCCCTGTCGATGTGGCTGTGGGGCGGGATGATGTACATCTGGATGATCTCGCTGATCTTCTATCGCTACACGTTTTTCAAGTTCTCGCCGGCCGATTTCTCGTCCTTGTACTGGATCAACATGGGAGCGATGGCGATCTCGACCCTCGCCGGATCGCTCCTGATCGAGAACACCGCGGATGCCGCCTTTCTCGAGACGATGCATCCGTTTCTGAAGGGGTTCACCATCCTGTTTTGGGCAACCGGGACCTGGTGGATCCCGATGCTGGTGATCCTGGGGTTCTGGCGGCATGTCTACCGCAAGTTCCCACTCAAATACGATCCCCAAAATTGGGGCGCGGTCTTTCCGCTCGGCATGTACACCGCCTGCACCTTCGAGATGGCGCATGCCATGAACCTGGAATTTCTCCTGCCCATCGCCGACGTGTTCATTTATGTGGCCTTGGTGGCATGGGCGGCGACTTTTGTCGGCCTGATCCGGAGCCTTGTCAGCAGCCTGATCCCTGCGCTCCGGGGCAGGGCCGCCAGAGCAGGATGAAGTTAGCTTCAACCGGTCTCGCGACAGACTGGCCACACCTCTCACGCTTGCGGGGGGAGGTCGGCGCGTAGCGCCGGGTGGCCCTCAACCTTTCCCCGCCAAGCGGGAGAGGGAGCGCACCGCCTTCGCGGCCACCATTCAACTCGAACTCATCACGCGCTAGATTGGACCGCCGCTTAGTCCATTCGGATCAAAAGCAAAGCCTCAGGGTGCGAGCGTCCGGGCGACCCTGAAACCGAGGTAGCGCAGCCGATAGTCGCTGGTGAACCAGTAGCGGCTCGCCGAACGGAGAAAGGCAGGAGCGAGGAGGTAGGACCCGCCGCGCACGACGCGGTTGTAGCAATTTGCGCCCGCGGCCCAGGCCGAGCCGTCAGTTGGCGCACCGTCGTATGTGTCGTGGTAGCAATCCGCCGTCCACTCCCGGACGTTGCCCACCATGTCGTAGAGACCGAACCCATTGGGGGCGAACGAGCCGACCGGTGCGGTTTGCCTGGCATCCCATCGGCTCCCGCAGGAGTGGCAGTTGGCATTGTTGGTGCCGATGGCATCGCCCCAGGGATAGGCCGTCTGCGTTCCGGCCCGGGTCGCGTATTCGTATTCGGACCCCGAGAGCAGGTGGTATGGCTTGCCGGTCTTTCGCGTTAGCCAGTCGACGTAGGCTCCGGCATCGTCCCAGGATACGTTCACGACCGGGCGGCGGCCCCGACCCCAGCCCTCGTCGGAGGGCTTGTATCCGTTGCAACCGCCGTCGGCTGCGCACGCTTCCCACTCGTCGAAGGTCACCTCGAAACGGCCGACTGCAAACGGCCGGGCAATCGTGACCTGATGCTGGGGCGCTTCGTCGGGAGCATGCTCCGGCTCGCTGGCAGGCGATCCCATGGTGAAGCTTCCGGCCGGCACCACCGTCATTTCCGGACAATTCGCACATTCCTTGAATGTGTCCTTCGGCTTCAGCGCCTTTTCCTGGGTCGGCGATAGCGGCGCGGTCCGGCTGGCCGGGACGGGAGTCGGCGTTGCCGGGCCGGGCGGAGTTCTGAGCCACGGCACCGGGGAGTGACGACGTGGTGAGCCAAATGGCGATTGCGGCGGCAACCATGCCCAGCTCGACCGACGATTTCAGCTCTGGCTTCTTCATTTGACCGGCCATCTCGCAGGGTTTGGCGCTGGCGATCGTCCGATGGAGCTATATCGCATCGAGCGCATCACGCGAAGGAATGGTTTCGACGTGCGGTTTTGCGTGCCTGAAGCCGATGCGCGTAAGCGAGATGTAGAGCGCGGCGAAGTTCATCACCGCCCAGATCGCAAATCCGACGGTGTATCCGCCGAGAAGCTCCTTGCTGGCGGCGAGGGTGATGGTCATGGTGAAGCCGCAGGCCGCGCCGGCCGCCTTGGCGAGCCCGCTGACCGCGCCGACCTGCCGGGGAAAGTACAACGGGATCAGCTTGATGACGGCGGCTGCGGCGGCACCGGACAGCAACGCCAGGCCATAGATGGCGAACAGCTCGGCGTGCAGTGAAATCTGCATCACCATGAGCACCGCAAGCGCGACCATGAAGCCGAACATCCAGGTCAGGATTTTCAGGGCGTCGAACCGGTCGGCCAGCCAGCCGCCCACGGGGCGGGTGATGGCGACGCAGACCACCAACGGCGGGGCGTACACCATGGACGCGCGGATGGCATCCACATGCCATTGGTCGACCAGGTAGATCGGCATCGCCGACGCGAAAAACGTCAGGGTGCCGAATGACACCCAATAGAGGTAGGGCACCAGCCAAACCACTGCGCCGGAGCGGTAGACGGCCATGATGTCGCGTACCGAAGCCCCCTTGTGTTGCTGATGCGGCGAATCGGACGTGCAAAACCAGTAGACTACCGCCATCAACAGGGTAGCGACGGCGAAGATCGGAAAGATCAGCCGCCAGGCGTCCGGGCCCACCAGCACGCGGGTGATCAGGTACGTGACGGTCATCATGCCGAAGGTGATGCCGATATTGCCCAGGCCAAAGATGCCGAGGGCCGTACCCTGTTTCGATTTGGGATACCAGGAGGAAACATGGGCGTTGCCGACCACGAAGCTCGCGCCGCCAAGCCCGAGCACCGTCCCCAGCAGGAGAAACGCATAATAGCCTTGGGCGAAGTAACCCAGGCACAGGGGAATGGTGAGGGTCAGAAGCAGAGCCGTGAAGACCTTCCGGCCGCCGTACTTGTCCGTCAGGATACCGAGCGGGATGCTGACGGCGGCCGCAAAAAACGGCTCCATCGCAGCCAGGACCAGCACCTGGGTGGCGCTGAAATCGTACCATTTGATCAGGAAGGGTGCGAGCGCGGCGAACATTCCCCAGACCGCAAAGCCCAATGAGAATGCCACGGACGAAATCGCCAGGACCCGGGGATTGCCCGTAGGTTCGGCCGCTACCTCGAGCCCGGCAGCGTGATCTTGCCGCGCCGTCCTTCTGCTCAATGAACTCGTGTCCAACGCCATGGGTACCGCACCTCTTCGTCATGCAAACGCGTCGGTCACGCCCCCCGGTCGCTACCGACCGAGCGGGCGCTGCCGGAGCCGGCTCCCTGGAGCCGGCCTCTCAGAAGGGGCGGGACACGTTCGAAAAACAGCCCACCAGGAAAAAATTGCCGAGCAACGGTGGGCGTGAACGAACTATTCTTTTTGCAGCGTATGGGTGAAGTACCAAAGGGTGCCATTCAGCACCATCGCACCCAGGATATTGCCGATGGTGACCGGGATCTGATTCCACACCCACCAATCGTAGAAACTCACATTGGCACCCGAAAAGATGGCGCATGGGAACAGCCACATGTTGACCACGGTGTGCTCGAAGCCCAGCGCAAAGAACGTCCCGATCGGAATCCACATCAACAGGATCCGGCCGACAGTGCTCCGGGTGGCCTTGGACATCACGGAACCGAGGCTTACCAGCCAGTTACAGAGCGTGCCCATGCCGACGGCGGCGAACCATCCGAGGGCGCCGTATTGAGCATAGGCGACCTTGTGCTCGGCGGTGTGGGCGACGACGGTAAGCAGACCCTCGGGTTTGACGGATCCGCCCTTGGTGTAGGAGAACCAGAGCAGCCAGCCGAAGAAGATGCCTCCGAGCAGGTTGCCTGCCAGGGTCCATACCCAGTTGCGGACCAACTGGCCCGGCGTGATCGTCCCGGCGAACATGCCGACCGGCATCGTCACGAAGCTGCCGGTCGCCATCTCCAGGCCGAGGAAGCTCAGCGTGACGTAACCGACGGGAAAGACGAGACCGGCAGCGGCAAGCGGTATGCCGGCCGCGACCATGGCGAACACCACGCTCGCTCCATAGGCCAGAAAGGGCGTGCATAGGAAGCCGCGAATGAGCAAGTGAATGGTGCCGAACTTGGCCTTCTTGGCCGCATCCGCAGCCAACGCTGCTCCCATCTCCGCGGGCGGTACGGTTTCGAGAATAACGCCGTAATTCGCAGTATCGGCCATCTGGACCCCCCGTCCTTGATTTGCCCGATCACGGCCTTTGTGGCGGTGTCGGCGCACACAATCCTCACATGCATATCAAATGCATGTTTATCGCGCAATGGTGCGTGTGATTTCGGCGGAGATGATGCGCAGTTTTTTCCGCGATCGCCGTGCCGCAGCGCCCACAATCGTCTCCGCAATGGATCGAGCGACGCAACTAAATGCCGAGGCACACGCCGGCGCAGCCTGTCAGGCCGTCGCGGGCGTGAGTCGGCGCGACGGCAGCTCCGGTTCCCCGTCGGCGGCGTCCACCGTCATTTCGTCAAGGACGCAATCTGTTCGTTGAACCAGCCGAGATCTTTCTTCCAGCCGGCATTGTCGGGCGAGAGCTTGACCACCTTCTTCATGACGGACTGTCCCTGCCGCAGCGCAGCAAGGGCGCTCTCGCGATCCTCAGAACGCCGATAGACCTCGGCAAGATGCGCATTGCTCACCGCCAGTCCGCGCTGCCAGTCCGCATTGTCCGGATGCGATCGCGCTACCCTTTCCGCAATGGAAACGCCTTCGCGGAACGACTTCAACGCCTCCGGCAGATTGCCCTGCGCCTCCAGCACGTCGCCAATTCGATCATAAGACACCGTCAGATCCCGCTGCCAGCCGGGATTGCCGGTGTCGGAGCGCGCCAGCCGCTCCCGGATCGCCAGCCCGTCACGGAAGGATTTGAGCGCCTCGGAGAGGTTGCCCTGCGCCACAAGGACGTCGCCGATACAGTCGTATGACACCGACAGTCCGCGCTGCCATCCGACGTTGCTTGGGTCGGAACGCGCCAGCCGTTCTCGGATCGCCAGCCCCTCGCGGAAGGATTTCAGTGCATCGGCCAGGTTACCCTGATCTTCCAGGACGTCGCCGAGCTTCTCGTATGACACCGACAGATCGCGCTGCCAGCCGGTGTTGCCCGGGTCGGAGCGCGCGAGCTTTTCGACGATTGCAAGCTGGTCGCGGAAGGATTTCAGCGCGGCGATCAGATCGCCTTGCGACATCAGCACGTCGCCAACACGATCATGCGACACCGCCAGACCGCGCTGCCAGTCGATATTGTCGGGATCGGCGTGTGCCAGCTGTTCCCGGATCGTCAGTGCGTCGCGGAAGGCTTTCAGCGCTTCGGGCAACTTGCTCTGGGCCACCAGCACGTCACCGATCCGATCATGGGCGACCGACAGATCGCGCTGCCAGTCGGCATTTTCAGAGTCGGCGCGCGCCAGCCGTTCGGTCGCCAGAACCTCGTCGCCAAAGGATTTCACCGCTTCGGTCAGATCGCCCTGCGTCACAAACACGTCGCCGATGCGAGCGTACGACACCGATAGACCGCGTTGCCAGGCGAGGTTGTCGGGGTCGCGTTTCGCCAGGCGCTCCCTGATCGCCAGCCCGTCGAGGAAGGATTCCAGTGCTTCGGGAAGATTTTCCTGGGCCACCAGCACGTCGCCGACGCGATCGTGCGATACCGAAAGATCGCGTTGCCACTCGGCGTTGTCGCTGTCGGACTTCGCCAGCCGCTTGGCCAGCGCGAGTTCGTCACGGTAGGATTTCAGCGCTTCGGGCAGATCTCCCTGCACCATCAGCACGTCGCCGATCTTCTCATAGGCCGTCGACAGATCGCGTTGCCAGCCGGCGTCGTCGGGAGCGGCCTCGGCCATCCGTTGAACAATCGCGAACTGGTCGCGGAACGATATCAGGGCTGCGGGCAGATTGCGCTGCATCACCTGGGCGTCACCGAGCTTGCCGTACGATATCGACAGATCGCGCTGGCCTGCGGCATTGCCGGGCTCGGCGCGCGCCAGTCGCTCCCTGATCGCGAGGCCATTGCGGAAGGATTTCAGCGCCTCGGGCAGGCTGCCTTGCGCAAGCAAGGTGTCGCCAATGCGATCCTGCGCTACCGCGCGGGCGCGCTGCCAGCCGGCGTTGCCGGGGTCGGTGCGCAGCAGCCGCTCGAATGCCTGTTCGACCGAGTTCAAGATCATGAGCCGGGCATCGACCGGAGCGTGGTGCTCCAGCGCATCGTCGAGATTGAAGAGGAACCGCTCTGCCAGGCGGGCGCCGACCGTGTCATCGGCGGTCTCGAGCAGACGACACAGGTCGCGGGCCACGCTCGCCGGAGTACCGGCCGGAGGCGCAGTCACGGCATCCGACAGCACGCGCGTGGCGCCGTCCACCTCCGCGTCGTTCAACGATGCATCGCCATAATATCTTGCCGCGCGCCCGTCGTCGCTGCTCGCCAGCAGGTGGACCATGGTTTCGGTCGCACGTAGCTGGTCGTCCGGCGACAGGGACAGAAGGTGATCGGCGATCAACAGATGCAGTTGCGGTTCGGAGACGCGCAGCGCTGCGAGACGGGAGCGGGCGGCCGCCCGCATCTGGACGTGGTTGAAATCCCATTGCCCGAGTTCGCCCCGCTGGCCGATATGGCCGTGCAACAGGCGGCGCAGCGCGGCAAAGCGCTGCTGGTCCCATGGCTCGCCGCTCACGCGCGGCAGCAATTGCTGCAGATCGCCCTCACGCCATCCGGCCCGGCTCGCCACGATCAGGCCGAGAAGCGCCGGCACGGTGGTCGCGCCGACCTGTTCCGCCGCGCGGTCGAACGTGGCGCGGTGGAAGCGGACAGGGTCCGTCGGCATGGCCTCGACGCGATCGAGCATCGATTGGCGGAGCCGTTCCGGTGGAGTGCCGGTATCGGCCTCGATCAGGGCGAGTTCTTCCAGGGCCAGCACCAGCCACAACGGGTTGCCCCAGGCAGGCTCGCCCGCATGTTTCTTCGCGAGCAGGGCATCGAGCACCGCCGGTTCGAGCTTGGGCGGGGAGGCGCCGCCAATGCTCTCGATGATGCCACGCGCCTCCGCGGCGTCGAGCGGCGGCAGCGAAAGGGTTTCCACGCCCGGACGCTCGGCCAGCGCCTTGGAGGCGCCGCCGGCAATGGCGGTTGCGACAAGCCGTGCATTGATCGGCCATGGCCGCGGCAGGCAGGCTGCAAGCCTTGCGCGGGACGTCTTCTTGAACTGATCGAGCGCGTCGATCAGGACGACGACACGACGCTGCGAAGCCGTTCGCCTCAGCAAGGAGGCGAAGGTCATGTCGAGTATCTTGGGATCCGCATTCTCGGAGAGATCGACCTCGCCGACGCCGAGTGCGCTGCCGAGCTCATTGATCCAGCGCCGCAGCATCGCATCGACCGAGGACGCCCCTGGTCCGGGGCCGGCGACATGCGCGAGAACTAAAGCGTCGGAGTCCTTCATCCGGCGGACGATCTCGCCGAACAGCGCGCTCTTGCCCGAGCCGGGCTCCCCGATGACGCAGGCGCCCCACGGCGCGCCGTCCTTGACGATCGAGCGACAGAGGCCGGTGAGGCGCTCGATGACGGCCTGCCTGCCGACAAAGTTGCGGGCCAACATACTGCTAGTGTTATCCGGACGCGACTGCGACATCTTAAGACCTCACCGAACGGCTGATTTCATTTTGCATCGCCGAGACCAATCCGGCGGCGTCGTCGCAAGTTCGCGACAAAGCGCCGGCCACGGCGAATGAAGAAGGGGCGGAAGCGACAAGTGACTAGGTTTGCGTTCCCCTGACTATGGCTCCATCGAGCAGTTTTTCCGCGTTCTCGACCGCCTGCCTCAGCGTCTCCGCCTCTTCCTCGAATGACATTCCACTCATTGTGGAATTCTTCAGATCGCGGATGCAGTTGTCGCGCAAAATGCCGAGGGAAATATCATCAAGGAGGTGTCCGCTCCGGACATGCCTGATGAGTTGGGCCGCAAAATTCTGGAACGCGAGCGCGATCATGCCGGCCTGGGCGGCGCTGCGGGTCGCATTCTGGAGGATCTGTTTGTCATCCATCGCATCTCTTCATCTGTTTGCGCCGACCAAGGAAGGCGTGCGCTTGCATGGCACTGGTCGTGCAAGGCTGCAAGGACGCCGACGGCTGTCGGCCACGACGGCTGGACGGGCTCACGGAGGTCCGGTCTGAGGAACGGCGGCCCTGCGGCGAGCGCTACCATTGTTGTGTTCCTCGAAACAGACCGATCGGTCGTCCGCCAGTCATCAGGCGCCTTATGCTAGCACAGATGAGGGCCGATGCAGGCATCGCTGTTGCGCCCCGCGTTCGATCGCGTTCCGGCACCAGGCGGTCATGGCCCCGATGTCCGGCTCCAGGCGGACGGCAGAGCCGCCCACGAATGTCAGGAAATGGCGAAGATTTGCCGGGGCGACGCCGATCAGCAACGGAGCTTCGGCAATCAGCGCCTCGGCCAGCACCGCCCGAAGCCCGCGGCCGCTCGCCTCTTCCTTGCCGAACTTGTTGACGATCAGCAGGTCGACGCCTTCGCGGACCGCACGCTCGATCCAGCCATCGATGCGGGCGAAGGCGTCGGGATCAAGGCGACACCCCCGCGCTTCGTCGCCACGATCAAGGGAGATCTTTATCTCCTCGCCGCCCAGCAGGTCCTTGACATACATGTCACACCGGCGTCGACCGGGCCGCGGCGCGTTCGACTGGACGACGCCGCCCAGCCGGGAGCCCGAGGCGACCAGGCTGGCCGCGCATTGAGCCAGGAGCGCATCCCTGACCAGACCATCGTCGTGGGCCACCACCCCGATCTGGCTCAGGCCGGTGTCGGCATGCTCGTCGGAATCCAGGGGAGCATGCCCAACACGCCACTCCATCGTTTCCTCTCCTCGATCGATCGTTTTTGATGGCGCCGGGCTTCATTTGATCGCTACAGCAGGACAAGCCGGACGTTTCGAAGCGATATTCAGGTTCAGACCACGGCGCGCGCCGTCCATCCGAACTGGCAGGCACCCGAACTGGCAAGCACCCTGACTGGCAAGCACCCGGACTGGCAGGTCCATCGAACGGTATTTTTATACGTTCCGAGGAGTGAAACCGACCTTAAGCGGTATGTCAAGTGCATCTATTCGGCGCCGGCCACCATCGGCCATTCGCATGGCCTCAGGCCGGACTTACCGCGCCACGTTCGATACGAAACGCGCGTGACAGCAGGTCGACGACGTGCACCTCGTTGGATTCCGCAACGAGGATGGAAATGCCCTCGGTCTTCAGGTTGGCCAGCACCTCACCCAATCGCCGTGCCAGCGCCGGCGCCAGGCCCTCGAACGGCTCGTCCAGCAGCAGCATGCGCCGTCCCGCCATCAGCGCCCGGGCAAGGGCCACCATCTTCTGCTGACCGCCCGATAGCTCCAGCGAGGCCCGGGCACGGAGTTGGGCGACCTCGGGCATCAGCCCGTAGATCCAGGCCAGACGTCGGTCGGCGTCGTTCATCTTGAGTGACAGCGCGGGGAGGCGAACATTTTCCTCGACGGTGAATTCCGGTACCAGCCGGCGATCTTCGGGCATATAGCCGATGCCCTGCGCGACGCGCAGGTGCGGCGGCAGCTTCGCCAGGTCGACCTCGCCGAGCTTGGCCGTCCCGCTGGCTGGAATGGCGCCCATGATGGAACGGAACAGCGTGGTCTTCCCGGAACCGTTGCGGCCGATCAGCCCGCAGAAATCGCCCTCTTCGAGCGCGAATGAGGCGCTGCGGATGATCGGCACCGGTCCGATCGACACGTTGAGGTCGGTCACCCTAAACATCGGCGATACCCGTGGGGCCAATCGGCCTGGCCCCGCTGATCAGGGTTTGAACGCGGGCATCGGCCAGGGTCGCGGCCGGCGTGCCGTCGGCGATCACGGTGCCATCGTAAAACGCCAGCACGCGCTCGGCAAAGCGCTCCACGATCTCCATGTCGTGCTCGACGAACAGCACCGTGATCCTGCGGTTGCGCAGGGCCGACATGATGACCTGCATCAGGTCGAACTTTTCCTCGATCGAGATGCCGCTGGTCGGTTCGTCGAGCAGCAGCAGCCGTGGCGACCCTGCGACCGCCATTCCGATGTCGAGGAGCTTGCGCACGCCTTGCGGCAGTGTGGCCGCCAGGGTGTTGCGATAGCGAGCGATCGCGAACAGGTCGAGCAAGGTCTCGGCCTCTGCGACCGCCTGCGGCGAGCGCAGCGGCGTCCACACATGGCCCATCAGACGTTTCGGCACATGACCGATCGCCGTCGCAATGCAGATATTGTCGAATACCGAAAGCGAAGGGAATATCTGCGCCACCTGGAACGAGCGCGAGATCCCCAGGGCCTTGATGGTGCGGGAGGGCAGGCCGGTGATGTCGCGTTCCTCGAAGTGGATCGCGCCCTGGGTCGGCCGCAGATGGCCGGTCACCATGTTGATGAAGGTGGTCTTGCCGGCGCCGTTGGAGCCGATCACGCCGACTGTCTGCTGCGCCGGCAGGCTGACGGTGATATCGCGCGCGGCGACCATCGATCCGAAGCGCTTGCCGAGGTCGCGGACCGAGAGGATGGGCGCGCTCATGGTGCCTCGACCTTGCGGGGCCGGCGCAGTCGCGCAACCAGCGAGCCCAGGCCCTGAGGCAGAAACAGGATGGTCAACAGCAGCACCGAGCCAAGCAGCAATTGCCAAAGCTGCGGGAGCAGGTCGACCGCGAGCGAGCGCACCGATGCGAACAGCAGCGATCCGACGAAGGCCGGCCCGACCGAGCCGGCGCCGGCGAGGATGGTGATGAATACGAACTCGCCGGAGGTCGTCCAATAGGACATGTTGGGATCGACATGGCCAACCGCGAGCGCGGCGAGCGCTCCGCCCAGGCCGCCCAGCAACCCGCTGATCACGAGCTTGGTATGGATCAGCCGCGATACCGACAGGCCGAGAAACTCGACGCGTATCTCATTGTCGCGCAGCGGAATTGCCAGCGCGCCGGCGACGGAGCGGAAGTAGGCGTCGACCAGGAAGGCCGCGATCGCGCAGACCGCGAGCACGAGCCAGTAGAGCGCCAGCAACAGTCCAGTCTGGTGCGGCGCATAGCCGAGGAAAGTCGGCACGACCACGCTGAAACCGTCGGTCGAACCGAGCGACTCGGTCTTCACCAGCACGCCGTAGAGGATCATGGACAGTGCGAGGCTCAGCATCGCGAAAAAGATTTCGCGGTAACGCGCCAACAGGAAGCCGACCACGTAGGCGACGAGGCCGGCGCAGGCTCCTCCTATCAACACCAGCGCGATGGCGTCGGTGATACCGGTCCAGAGCCCGACGAGCGCCACGGCGTAGGCGCCGATGCAGTAATACAGTGCCTGTCCGAACGAGACGAGGCCGGCGCGCCACAGCACGATCAGGCCCAGCACGACCAGACCATTTGCAAAGGCGATGGTGGCGAGCGAAATCAGCCAGCCCGGGAGCACGAAGGCTGCGGCCGCGGCCGCCAGGAAAGCCGAGCTCGCGATGATCCGGCCCTGCGGGGTCATCTCAGATTTTTCTCGGTTGTGCGCGTACGAACAGGCCATATGGCCGGATCAGCAGCACCAGCGCCATGACGCCATAGATGACGAACAATTCGAGCTGGGGTACCAGATGCACGGCGGCGGCCCGACATATCCCGACGATCAGGGCGCCGACCAGCGCTCCTTCGATCGATCCCATGCCGCCGATCGCCACGACGGCAAAGGCGAGTACGATCACCTCGACGCCGATGCCGAGCGTCACGGCGATCTTCGGTGCCATGATCGCTCCCCCCAGCGCGCCGAGCATGGCGCCGATCACGAAGGTCACGGTATAGACCACCCTGACATTGATGCCGAACGCGGCAGCGGTTTCGCGATCGAAAATCACGGCGGTCAGCAGCCGTCCGTAGCGGGTGAATTTCAGCGCCCAGAAGGAAATGACGGCCAGCAAGGCCGCCACCACGATCAGGCCAAGATCGTAGTTCGACAGGATCAGCTCGCCCACTTCGGTGTTTCCGGCGGCGAGCAGTGGCTGGTAGGTCGCATAGGACTGCGGACCCCAGATCAGGATCACGATGTCTTCGAGGATCAGGAAGGCGGCGTAGGTGACCAGCACCATCACCACCTCGTCCCTGCCATAGACCAGTCGCATGACTCCGCGCTCGAGAAGCAGCCCGAGCACCAGCCCCAGGGCCATGGCGAAAAGGGCCATCAGGAGAAATCCACCGGCCGCCGGCAGGCCGCGGTCGAAATAGATGCCGACGGCGGTCGCCGCGCCGTAAGCACCGAACGTGTAAAACGATCCATGCGCCACATTGAGGATCTTCATGACGCCGAAGATCAGCGTCAGCCCGATGGCAACGATGAACAGGTAGGCCGCATAAACCAGGCCGTCGACCAGGATGGCGAAAGCGGTCAGCACCCGGACAGTCCGGCCGCGCGGCCGGACAGGGTGGAGACGCTGGCCGTCGGACGATGGCCCGGGCGGATGCTGCTCAGCACTTCGCGCCTTTCATGCCTTCCTTGATCCAATCGTCGGCATTGAGGCCGGCCGGCGGGTTCACGCATTCGGCCGGAAAGCGCATGATATCGACGATTTCGGGTTCGTTCTTCTCCTTGTTGAAGCGATAGGTGCCGTATGCGGTTTCCGAGATGCCCTGGTGACCGTCGCCGATCGCGAGCTTGACCTTGCCCGAAGGACCCTCGAACTCGATGCCCTTGAATGCCGCTGCCACCTCGTCGGGAGCAGGTTTGGCATCGCCCTTCTGGGCCTTTTCATAGGCGAGCTTCAGCCCGAGCAGCGACATCGCCATCTGATAGGCCGGGTAGGTCGGCGGCACGTTGTAGCGATCGGCGTAGATCTTCTGGAACCAGCGGTTCATCTCGCTGTCGGGCGCGAGCGGGCCGTTCGGTCCGCGGCCCCCGATGATGGTGCCGTTCGGCATCTTGTCGCGGAGCCGCCAGATGGCAGCCTCGCCCGTGGTCGCGATGATCGTCATGCGCTTGTCGAGCGCGCGCGCCTGCTCCTGATAGAGGAATGCTTCGAGATCGCCGTCATAGAAGCTCGTGTGCAGGACCTGGGATTTCGATGTCAGCAGCGTCGAAATCTCCGCGCCGTACTCGCCCGCGAACAGTTTTGGGAACAGCACCTTGTCGGTCGTGACTTTTGGTGCAAGCACCTGCATCGCGCCGGTGAAATCGCGCCAGGAATCCTGGCCCCAGGCGTAGTTCTGGTTGATGCCGGAATAGCTGGTGGTGTCGGTCTTCTTGGCGAGCAGATAGCGCGCAGCGCCGATGTTATCCATGGTGGCGTGCGGACTGACGCGGAACACGTAGGTCCGCGGCTTTTCCTCGAAGATGCGCGGCGTGCCGCAGTCGTACAGCACGGTGAGGGCCTTCAGCTCCTCCGCCACCGGCGTGACAGCGAGGCAACTGCCGGAAGAAACATAGCCGACCACGGCGTCGACCTGGTCGCGCTGGACGAGGTTGCGGAATTCGGTGACGACATTGGCCGCGGAACCGGTCTCGTCGACATATTTGGCTTCGATCTTGCCGCCGCCGAAGCCGACCTTGTTGAAGGGGGCAGGCACCTTTCCGGCGTTCATGGCCTCGATCATGATCTCGGCGCCATTGCGTCCGGGAATGCCGAACGGCGCTGCGGCGGCGCCGGTCAGGAAACTGACAATTCCGAGCTTGATCGGCGCCGCATTCTGCGCCCGGGCCGGCTCGACGGCAACGCCCAGCAATGAAATCAGCAGACAGGACAAACCCAGCGCGCCGCCAAGCGCGCTCCCTCGATGCAACATTGTCGTTCCTTCCCTGTGAAAACCCGTTCTGTTTCTTGCTTCGGTATGCAATGCGGATTGCAGCCGCAACGGCTAGGCCGCGCTGCTGTTGCTCACGATCAGCCCGGCCTCCACCAGCGCCTGGCGAACCCGCGCGATCTCCGCGCCGCCGAGCTTGACGAGGGGCGGCCGCACCACGGCGCGCGGCAGCCTGCCGAGCAGCACCAGCGCCTCCTTCATGCGGTTGTGCATGTTCGACCATGGTTCGGCATAGAAACAGCGGGACAGCGGTTCGATCCGATCGTTGAGGCGACGCGCTTCCGCGAGATTGCCGGTCTGGACAGCCTGGAACAGTTGCGCCTGCAAATCGGGAATCACGCTGCCGCTGCCGGACAAGAGACCGTTGCAGCCGAGCACCAGCGACGCAAGCAGCCACGAACTATGCGTGGTCAGGACGTTCACGGGTCGCGGCAGGTTTTGCAGGGTGCGGACATGCCATTCATGGTGAGGTACATTGCCGACCCAGTCCTTGATGGCGCGGATCGAAGGCACCTCGTTGCACAAGCGCAGCAGCGTGTCCTTGGGATAGCCCTGGCCGTTCGCCAGCGGATACTGAAAGGCGATCAGCGGCAGGTCGGTGGCGTCGGCGATACGCTTGAAGTGCGCCAGCACCATCTCGGGCGATTGGCCGAGCGTGAAGGGCCCCGGCGGAAACACCAGCAATGCCGATGCCCCGCCTTCGGAGGCCATGCGGGCAATGCGTGCCGCTTCCAGACTGCCGTCGGCCCAGATGCCGTTGACAACGGAGATGCGGCGGTCGATTTCGGCCCGGGCAATTTCGAGCACGCGGCGTTGTTCGTCGAAGGTGCAGGAGGCCACCTCCGTCGAATGGGCATTGACGGTGACGGCCGAAATGCCCGGCGTCGCGCCGACGTCGCGCAGATGCTTGCGAAAGGCGGCTTCGTCAATCGACAGGTCGTTGTCGAAGGGCAGCAAGACCGCCGGAATCACGCCGCGGGGAGCATAGGCCGAAGCAGGGGTCATGGGCGCTCACTCGTGCATTGTCAGCTGTGGGCGAGCAGGAGCTAATCCGATCTGCACAGTCATTGTCAATTGAACGTGCGGTGCAGATTTAAGCATAAGCGCTTGCCAGGGCTGGACTTCCGCCTTTTGGCAGATCGCGCTAACCTGCGGTGACGTGCCGCGTCCGACGCCCGGCGACGGACGGCGGCGCGGCCAACGCGGCAACGGCCGGATTGACTACCTTTCACATGGTGGCGACGTTCATGGACAAGCGGATTCATCCTTTTCGCATTTCGGTTGACGAGAACGTTCTCGACGATCTGAGGGCGAGGTTGCGCAACACCCGCTGGCCCGAGGCCGAACTCGTCGATGATTGGAGCCAGGGCGTCCCGCTCGGCTGGATCAGGGAGGTCTGCGGCTACTGGGCCGAGCAATATGATTGGCGCCACCGCGAGGCGCTGCTCAATCGTTTCAGCCAGTTCACCACCGAGATCGGCGGTCTCGGCATTCACTTCCTGCACGTCCGCTCGCCGCATCCCGAGGCGATGCCGCTGATCGTCACCCATGGCTGGCCGGGGTCCATCGTCGAATTTCAGAAAGTGATCGATCCCCTGACCAATCCGACCATGCATGGGGGACGGCCCGGCGACGCCTTTCATTTGGTCTGCCCGTCCTTGCCGGGCTTTGGCTTCTCGGACAAGCCGGCGACCACGGGCTGGGGGGTCGACCGGATCGCGTCCGCCTGGGCCGAATTGATGGATCGCCTCGGCTATGCGCGCTATGGCGCACAGGGCGGTGATTGGGGTTCGGCGGTGACCACCGCGCTTGGTGCGCAAGACCCCGGTCACTGCGCGGGCATCCACATCACGCTGGCCATGGGAGCGCGGCCAAACGTGGAGGGTCAGCCCAGCCCGGAGGAAGCCCGCGCCCTGGACCGTCTCAAACTCTACCGGGATTGGGATTCCGGCTATTCCAAGCAACAATCGACCCGGCCGCAGACGCTCGGCTATGGCCTCACCGATTCGCCCAGCGGTCAGGCGGCCTGGATACTCGAGAAATTCTGGGCCTGGACGGATTGCGACGGCCATCCCGAAAACGTGCTCGGCCGGGACGAACTGCTCGACAACGTCATGCTCTACTGGGTGACGGCGACGGCGGCCTCTTCGGCCCGTCTCTACTGGCAAAGCTTCGCGCCTGGCCGCCGCACCATCCACAAGGTCGACATACCAACGGGAGTAGCCGTATTTCCCCGGGAGATCGTTCCGCCGGTGCGGCGCTGGATGGAAGCGACCTACACGGATATCCGGCACTGGCGTGAAATGCCAAAAGGCGGCCACTTCGCCGCCTTCGAGCAACCCGAGATCTTCGTGCGCGAGGTGCGGGACTTCTTCCGGGATTTGCGTTCCATCCGATAACGCTCCCGATTGCGTCGTGCCGGTTCGCGCGAGCCGGATCTCCTTCGCGCCACGATGATCCTCCGTGAGCAACCCATCTCGTCGGCTTCGGCGCCTCGCGGCCGTCACACAATTTTTGCGCTGCAATATCCTCAATGTGCGATTGACAGCGCCAACGCACATGTGTGAAATTTTATCTCGGTTGAAAAATATTGCAGGGGTGGTGCGTGGGCGGTGGGGACAGGCCATTCCAGCCATCTGACGATGACGCCAGCCTGGCGTCGCGAGCCGCCTGGCTGCACTACGCCGGTGGTCTGACCCAGGGCGAAGTCGCGACGCGCCTGAATATTCCGGCGATCAAGGCGCACCGCCTCATCGCGCGCGCCGGACGTGACGGGCTGATCCGCATTTTCGTCGATGGCGCCGTGGCGGAATGCGTGCAGTTCGAGGAAGTCCTCAAGACACGCTTCCAGCTCGAAACCGTGCAGGTCGCTCCCGACCTCGGCAAATCCGGGCTTCCAATCAAGGCGCTGGCCTTCGCGGGAGCGAGCTATCTCCATGCCGTCCTGCAGCGCAACGCGGGCCAGATCGTGGGCATCGGTCACGGGCGCACCTTGGCTGCCGTCGTGCGCCACCTGCCACCGATGCCGAACTCCGAGGTCAAGTTTGTCTCGTTGCTCGGCGGCTTGACGCGGAAGTTCTCGGCGAGCCCGTTCGACGTCATCCATTTGATTGCAGAGCGGACCGGCAGCGAGGCCTATCTGATGCCGGTTCCGCTCTATGCCAACAGTGCCGCCGACCGCACCGTGCTGCTGGCACAACTCGGCGTTTCCGCCGTCTTCGATATCGCCCGACGGGCGGATCTCATGCTCGTCGGGATCGGGGAGGCGCGTCCGAGCGGATCGCTGGTGCAGACCGGCATGATCCGGCCCGACGAGGTTGCGGAGCTCGAGCGGGCAGGGGTCGCCGGCGAGATGCTCGGGCATTTCTTCGACGCGCAGGGCAACATCGTCGAGACAGAACTTTCCAGCCGCTCGATCTCGCTGTCACCGCAGGACTTGCGCGGTCGCAACATCGTGGCGATTGCCGGCGGCCCGAGCAAGGTCGCCGGCATCCGCGCCGCGCTCGCGAGCGGACTGCTGAAAGGACTCATCACCGACGAACTCACCGCACGGCGTCTGGTGAACGGGCAAAGCACAGGGCATCTCCACAAGAAGAGCGGCAAAGAGAGCCGTCGCGCCAAGATCAACGACAAAGCCAAGGGAGCGAGAACATGACGGATAGAATTAAAGACCTCTTCGACGCCTATGCGGCCGGTCGTGTCAGCCGCCGCGAGCTGATCCAGGGAGCCGCCCGGCTCGGCATCACGGCGGCCAGCGCCAATTTCCTGCTGGGCTCAGCGGTCACACGAGCGATGGCCGCCGACTATGACTGGCAGGCGCAGAAAGGGACTGCGATCAAGGTGTTGCTCGACAAGCATCCCTACGCCGATGCGATGATTGCCGATCTCGAAAATTTCAAGAAGCTCACCGGCATGGAGGTGACCTATGACGTGTTCCCCGAAGACGTCTATTTCGACAAGGTGACCGCCGCGCTGTCCTCGAAATCCGACCAGTACGACGCGTTCATGACCGGCGCCTACATGACGTGGACCTACGGTCCCGCTGGATGGGTGGTCGATCTCAACGAATACATCAAGGATCCGACAGAGTACCAACCCGAATTTCGCCTGGGACGACGTGCTGCCTGGACTGCGCTCCTCCACGGCCTGGAACGGCGTTCCCGGTGGCGCGCTCGGCTCGCCCGACGCCAAGCAATGGTGCATTCCCTGGGGTTACGAGTTGAACAACCTGACCTACAATCGCAAGATGTTCGAAAAGGCCAAGCGTCAGCGTGCCGAGAAATCTGGCCGAGATGTCCGAGACCGCGGCCAAACTGACCAAGGATCTGGGCGGGCCTTACGGCATCGGCGTCCGCGGCTCGCGGTCCTGGGCGACCATCCATCCCGGATTCCTCTCCGGCTATGCCAATTTCGGCGAGAAGGATTTCACGGTTGCCGGCGGCAAGTTGAAGGCGGCAATGAACACGGCGGGCTCAAAAGCCTTCCACAAGCAGTGGGTAAAGATGATCCAGGAATCCGGTCCAAAGAATTGGTCCACCTATACCTGGTATCAGGTCGGGACCGATCTCGGCGCCGGCGCATCCGCGATGATCTACGATGCCGATATTCTCGGCTACTTCGAGAACGGCGGCGACAACAAGGAGAAAGGCAGCCTTGGCTACGCCGCGTTCGCGGCGAATCCGGCGGCAAAGGCCCCGACACCGAACGTCTGGATCTGGTCGCTGGCAATGTCGAGTTTCTCGAAGAAAAAGGACGCCGCCTGGAAGTTCATGCAGTGGGCGGCGTCGGTCGAACACGATCTGTTCGGCGCGCGCAAGATGGACTTCGTCAATCCGGTCCGGGCTTCGGTCTGGAAGGATGGAGAATTCCGCGACCGGATTGCAAAATCCTACCCCGGCTATCTCGAGCAGCACGACGTCTCCGCACCGGGCGCAAAGATCTACTTCACCGCGCAGCCGTTGTTCTTCGACGTCACCACTCAGTGGGCGGAGATCGCTTCAGAAAATGGTCGCCAAGGAGGTTCCGGTCGACGAAGGTCTCGACCAGCTCGCAGCAAGCATCGACAGGCAGTTGCGGGAAGCAGGTCTGGGTTAGCGCTCGCCCTCTGCTCCTGGTTATTCGCTCCGCCCGACCCGCGAGGGTCGGGCGCCGGAGGCTCTTCATGACGTCACAGTCCATCGACGAACTCCGTCCGTGTCGTCCGCCGCCGCCGCTCGGTCGCAGTGGCTTCCGTACCTGCTCAGCCTGCCGGCGCTGCTGGTCTGCATCGGCATCCTGATTCCGTTTGTCACCGCGTTGTACTACTCGACTGCTGCGATTTCGGCTGAACTTGCCGGCCATGAAGGGTTTCATCTGGTTCGGCAACTACACGAACTTGCTCTACGATCCCGAATTCTGGAATACGGTCAGCATCTCGCTGCGCTACACCGCAATCTACCGTCGGCGTCGAACTGGCGCTCGGCCTTGTCATCGCGCTGCTGCTGCAGCGGCAGACCCGCATCAACAACGCGATCTCTGTCCTGCTGTTGCTGCCACTCATGACCGCCCCCGCCATCGCCGCGCTGATGTGGAAGTTGATGACCAATCCGAACTTCGGAGTTCTGTCCTATCTTGTGCAGCCTTGCCGGGGTTTCCGATTTCAGATGGGCTTCGAGTCCGTCGTCGGCTCTTTTCACGGTCGTTCTGGTCGACGTCTGGGTCTACACGCCGTTCATCATGATGCTGCTGCTGGCGGGGCTGCGGTCGTTGCCGCAGCAGCCGTTTGAGGCGGCGGCGCTGGACGGAGTGCCGCGGCTGTTCGTATTTTTCCGCATCACGCTGCCGATGCTGTCGCCCTACATCATCACCGCGAGCCTTTTCCGGCTGCTCGATGCCATCCAGCAATTCGACATCATCTATGCGATGACCCAGGGCGGTCCAGGCAACACGTTGCTGGTATTCCAGGTGCGTGCCTATCTCGAATTCTATCAATACACCAATGTCGGGAAGTCTGCGGCTCTGCTGGTCGTGCTCTGGGCGATCACCTACTTCCTGTCGAACATCTTCATCAAGAACTGGCTGCGGCTGCGCGAGCGCAGCCACTGCTTCGGCGTAGGGGACTGACGATGGGCCGGATTTCCCTGATCGAACGGGCGTTTCGCGGGCTTCTGCTGGCGCTTATCGTCGTATTCTTCCTGTTTCCGATCTTCTGGATCCTCCTGATGTCGTTCCAGACCAACGAGCAGATATTGCGCATTCCGCCCAGCCTGATCTTCGTTCCGACGCTCGGCAATTACCAGGCGCTGATCAGCGGTCATCTGGTCACCAGCGCGGGGACGCTCGACATCGCCTTCATGCGCAACCTCTTCAACAGCGTGCTGCTGTCGTCGTGTTCGGTGGTGCTGGCGCTGATTCTCGGCGTTCCGGCGGCGTACGCCTTCGCCCGCTTCAAGTTCCGGCTCAGCGAGGACATCGCGTTCACGCTGCTGTCCTTCCGCTTTGCGCCGCCGCTGCTGGTGCTGCTGCCGCTGTCGCTGTATTTCCAGAGTCTCGGGCTGGTGGACACTTACGTGGGGCTGGTCTGGGTCTATCAGCTGATCGCCCTGCCGCTCATCCTGTGGATCGTGCGCGGCTATTTCGAGGACATTTCACCTGACATCGAAAATGCCTATCGCGTCGCCGGCCATTCCTGGGTGCGGACTTTTTTCAAGATCGCGGTGCCGTTGGCCGGACCGGGAATCGCAGCGGCTGGCCTCTTGTCATTCATCTTCTGCTGGAACAACTTCGTTTTCGCCCTGGTGCTCGCGTCCGCCGACAAGCAGCCGGTCACGGTCGGCGCGTTGGCGTTCGTGACGGCATCGGGAATCCAGTACGGCCAGATCGCCGCCGCCATCGTGCTGTCGGTGACGCCAACGCTGCTGCTCGCGCTTTATGCGCAGCGCTAGCTGGTCGAGGGTCTGTCGCTGGGGGCCGTCAAGGGCTGATCATGGCACAGATCGAAATCCGTGACCTTTGCAAGTCGTTCAAGGACGACGCAGTGCTGAAGCATCTGTCGTTGAGCATCGACAAGGGTGAGATCGTCGCGCTGTTCGGCCCGTCCGGTACCGGCAAGACCGTTCTGTTGCGCCTGCTTGCCGGGATCGATGCGCCGGATGCCGGTGCGATCCGCTTCGCGGCCAGGATGCATCGGGCAGCCCTCCGGAGACGCGCGGCAGTCGGCATGGCGTTTCAGAATTTCGCGTTGTTTCCGCACATGTCGGCACGGGACAATATCGCGAGCGCGCTGACCGCGCGGAAGGCGGATGCGGCCGAGATCGTGCGAAGGGTCGATTAAGTCGCGGAGCTTCTCAAGATCGGTCACGTGCTCGGCCATTCGCCGCGCGAACTGTCGAACGGGCAGAAACAGCGCACCGCGCTGGCCCGGGCGCTGGTCGGCGATCCCGACATCCTGCTGCTCGACGACCCCCTGCGCAACGTCGATGCCAAGCTGAGATACGAAATGCGGCTGGAACTGCCAGCTCTGCTGAAGCGCGCCGGCTCGACCGTGCTTTACGTAACCCAGGACTATCAAGGAGGCCATGGCACTCGGCGACCGCATAGCGGTCCTGCTGGATGGCGCGATCGCACAGTGTCGACACGCCGGCGCGGATCTACGCCGAGCCGGCCAGTATCGGTGTCGCGCGGCTGTTCGGCGATCCGACGCTCAATCTCGTCGAGGTCGAGCCGCGGCTGGTCGGAGGCGTGCCGGAAGTGATCGTCGGCGGCGCGCCGATCCGGCTTCCTGCAGGCTATGCCGCCGCAGTTGGCGGCAGCTTCATGTTGGGGCTTCGACCGGAATCCCTGCACCTGGTCGATGAACAGGTATCGGGAACGATAGCCGTCGACCTGGTTGCGGTGACGCCGTTGAATGAGAAATCCGTTCTCCTGCTGGCCGCAAAGGACGGAGCCGAGTTGCTCGCCTCGGAGGCCGGAGACCGCGAGATGCCGCGCCGTGTCGGCTCGGCACACGTCGCGGTCGATCTCGACGCCTTGCTGCTGTTTGATCGCGACAGTGGCAAGCGATTCATTCCTGCGGACGAGATGGAGACCCGGGCATGAGCGCATCGCTCTCGATCAATGCGGTCGACAAGATCTACCGCCCGCGCGGCCGCTCGCCGGTACACGCCGTCAAGGCGCTCACAATGGACGTCGGACGTGGCGAGATCGTCGCGCTGCTCGGCTCGTCCGGATGCGGCAAAACCTCCACGCTGCGCATGGTGGCGGGATTTGAGGATGTCAGCGCCGGATCGATTTCATTGGCGAGCCGGCGCGTCGAGCGCCTAGCGCCTGCCGCGCGCAACGTCGCGATGGCTTTCGAGGGCTATTCGCTCTATCCGCCGCTCACGGTGCGCGAGAACATCGCTTTTGCCCTCAAGCGCGCCAGGCTGTCCTCCGGCGAGGTTGCGGGGAGGGTGCGGCAGGTGGCCGCCCTGGTCGAGATCGAACCGATCCTCGATCGCTATCCGAATTCGATCTCCGGTGGTCAGCAGCAGCGCGCGTCGCTGGCGCGTGCCCTGGTGCGTGACGCCGACCTCTACGTGCTGGACGAACCGATGGGGCAGCTCGAGCCGCAGCTTCGCGCGGTGCTGCGTGGCCGGCTGAAACGTCTGCTCAAGGATCGTGCAATGACCTCGATCTTTGTCACCCATGACCAGACCGAGGCGAATGCGCTTGCGGATCGGATTGCGGTGATGGAGGGCGGCATACTGCAACAATTCGCCAATCAACACGATCTCAAGGAAAGACCGGCCAACCTCTACGTCGCTACTTTCATCGGCGAACCGCCCATGAACGTGTTCGACGCGTCGGTCACTCGCGCCGGCGAACGGACCACGTTCCAGCTCGACAAAGGTCCGAGCTTCAGCTTCGGCGACAACGAGTTCGGGCCGGAGGTCCGGCAGGCAATTGGCGACCGGCGAAAGGTCGTGATCGGCGTCCGCCCGCATCGTGTAGCACTTGGCGGGGAGGGGCCCGAGACGGCCAGGGTGGTCTCCAATCAATGGCTCGGAGATCAGAGCCATGTAGCGCTGGCGGTGGCGGGGAAACTGCTGGTGGCGGTGTCGCATCTGCGGTTGCGTGCGTGTGTGGGGGAAACGATTCCCTATGGATTGCGAGCACAGGACCTCCATCTGTTCGATCCGACGACCACAGCTGCGCTGGCGCATGGAACGCGGGCAACATGATCCGCGATCTGATCATCGGGATCGATGCCGGGACCTCCGTGCTCAAGTCGGTGGCCTTTACGCTCGATGGCGCGCAGCTTGGAGTAGCCTCCCGTCCCAACTCCTACAGTCGGTCCGGGCGGGGCCATGTCGAACAGGACATGCCGCAGACATGGGGCGATGCCAGGCAGACGCTCTGCGACCTCGCCGCGATCGTCCCCGGTCTCGCAAGCCGTGCGATCGGCATTGCGGTGACCGGTCAGGGCGACGGTTGTTGGCTGATCGATGCCGACGGCGAGCCGGTCGGCGATGCGCTGATCTGGCTCGATTCCCGCGCATCGGAAATGGCCGCGGCATTCGTAGCCGGCCCCGATCATGCGGTCCACTATTCGACAACCGGCACCGGCCTCAACGCCTGCCAGCAATCGATCCAGCTCGCATGGCTGCAGAAGCATCAACCGGAACGGCTCGCCAAAGCCGCCCACGCGCTTCATTGCAAGGATTGGCTTTATTTCAAGCTAACCGGGCAGCGCGCGGTCGATCCGGCGGAAGGCATCTTTACTTACGGTGATTTTCGCACCGAAAGCTATGCGCCGGCCATCGGCGAGCGGCTCGGGATTGGCCGCCAGGCGCATCTTCTGCCCGACATTGTCGATGGCTCGCGAATCCACCATGGTTTGACCCCCGCCGCAGCTGCCGACACCGGCTTGCCGAGCGGACTGCCGGTGGTGCTTGGATATGTCGATGTCGTGTGCTCCGCAATCGGAGGGGGGCTCTACGATTCCTCCGGCACGGTCGGCTGCTCAATCGTTGGCTCGACCGGAATGCACATGCGTATGGCCGACGGTGCGAATGCGGTTGCCCTCAACCTGGCCTGCTCGGGTTATACCATGAAGCTGCCGGGCGCCGGACTGTACGCCCAGAGCCAGTCCAACATGGCGGGAACCGTCAACATCGACTGGCTGGTCGAGCTCGCCCGGCAAGCCTGCGCCATGGCCGGGATCGAATCGCATCGCCATGCCCTTCTCGCTGGTGTTGAAGCCCATGTAGCTGCCGCGGCGCCGGGCAGTTCACTATACCATCCCTACATTCTCGAGGCCGGCGAGCGCGGACCGTTCATGAACGCCGACGCGAGGGCGCAATTCTCGGGCCTCTCCACAAGCACCAGCTTTGCGGGTCTGTTCCGGTCGATCTATGAGGGCCTCGCCTTTGCGGCCCGGGATTGCTACGGCGTGATGGGAAGGATTCCGCACGAGATCCGATTGGCCGGCGGCGCGGCGCGCTCATCGACGCTGCTGCAGATCTTCGCAGACGTGATGGCCGTTCCCGTGCGAAGGATGTTGCGGGAGGAAACCGGCGCCGCGGGCGCGGCGATGATCGGGACGATCAGTCTCGGACTCTATCCCGACCTGGCCGCTTGCGCGCGGGCGTGGGTCACCCCGACGTTGGGAACGCTGGTCGAGCCCAACGCAGAACTGAGCGATTTCTATCGCGAATTGTTTCCGATCTATCAGTCCGTTCGCGAGGCGATGCCACCAGCCTGGGCTGCTTTGGCCCGCGTGCGGGGGGCCAGGCCATGACACCATCCGTCGCCGTAATCGGGGACCGCTTCATGCTGCCCCGGCTGTTCGAGGATGCATTGCGGGAAATCTGCGGTGAGGGGCTGGCAATTCGCTCGCTGGAACAGCCGTGGCCGGATCAGCCGATGGAACACGGCTATGCCAAAGCGGGCATGGACGGGTTGAAGGAATATATGGGCGATCCCGACGAAATCGCTGAGTTTGTCGGCGACGCGCAAATCCTTGTCACGCACCTTGCGCCGCTCACCGCCGCCATGATGGATCGTCTGCCCCAGCTGAAGCTGGTCGCCGTGTCCCGTGGTGGTCCGGTCAATATCGATATTGTCGCGGCCCGCACGCGCGGCATTCAGGTGGTCAACACCCCCGGGCGGAACGCCAGCGCCGTCGCGGAATTCGCGATCGGCGCCATCCTGTCGCAGACCCGCATGATCACGCGCGGTCATGACGCATTGAGACGTGGCGAATGGCGTGGCGATCTCTATCGTGCGGATCTGGCGGGCGACGAGCTTTCCGAGATGACGGTAGGCGTGATCGGTTATGGTCATATTGGCACCAGGGTCGTTCGCCTCCTCAAGGCGTTTGGCTGCCGCGTGCTGGTCTGCGATCCCTACGTTCAATTATCGGTCGACGACCTGCGCGACGGTGTCGAGCAGGTCAGCTTCGAGGAACTCCTGGCGCAATCTGACGTCGTCACTCTTCATCCGCGCGTCAACGACGAGACCCGCGGCATGATCGGACAAGCGCAATTTGCGGCCATGAAGCCCGGATGCTTTTTCGTCAATACCGCGCGGGGTCCGCTGGTGGACTATCCGGCCCTGTACGACGCCCTGGCATCCAATCATTTGCGCGGCGCTGCCATCGAAACCTTCGCGGTAGAACCGGTGCCGGCGGATTGGCCGTTGCTGCAACTGCCGAACGTCACGCTCACGCCTCACATCGCCGGAGCTTCCGTCAGGACCGTGCGGATCGCAGCGCGCGCGGCCGCTCTGGAAGTGCAGCGATACCTCAACGGCGAACCCCTTCATCATCTTTGCTGAAACTGTCAGGAGCTCGATATGGCCGACACCGAATTGCAACTGCGCAAAGCCATCATTGAAAAGTGCCGCTGGATGAACGCCACGGGCCTGAACCAGGGCACGTCGGGCAACATCTCGGCGCGTCACGGCGACAACATGCTGATTTCACCGTCGGCGATCCCGTACGATACGTTGACCCCCGAGATGATCGCGACGATGCCGCTCGAGGGCGAGTATGGCTCTTGGCAAGGGCCGCTCAAGCCGTCGAGTGAGTGGCGGTTTCACCTCGACATCATGAGAGCGCGGCCGGAAGTCGGCGGCATCGTTCACACCCATGCGACCTATTCCACGGTGCTGGCGATCGCGCGCAAGGAGATTCCGGCCTGCCATTACATGATCGCAGCCTTCGGCGGCACCAATATACGCGTCGGCGGCTACGCCAGATTTGGCACCAAGGAGCTTTCCGATCATGCGCTCGAGGCCCTGGAAAACCGCCATGCCTGCCTCCTCGCCAATCACGGGATGATTGCGACCGGTAGCTCGCTCGACAAGGCGATGTGGCTTGCCGTCGAACTCGAGACCATCGCCCGGCAATATTATCTCTCGTTGGCGATTGGCGGCCCCGTGTTGCTAAGCGAGGCCGAGATCGCCGAGACCGCGGCGGCGTTCGGTGGCTACGGAGTACAGGACACGCCTGCCAAACGCACGCGCGAGACCACAAGGGCGTGATGCCAGGCGATCTGATCGATCTTCTCGTCATCGGCGGCGGCATCAACGAAGTCGGAATTGCCCGCGACGCCGCCGGCCGCGGCCTTAGCGTCGTGCTGTGCGAGAAGGACGACCTCGCGCAGGGAACCAGTTCACGTTCCGGCAAGCTCATCCATGGCGGCCTGCGCTATCTTGAATATTTCGAGTTCCGTCTGGTTCGCGAGGCGCTGATCGAGCGGGAAGTGCTGTTGGGTGCGGCACCTCACATTGTCTGGCCACTGCGCTTCGTGCTGCCGCATTCGCGCGAGCAGCGTCCGGCCTGGATGATTTCGCTGGGACTGTTGCTTTATGATCGACTGGGTGGCCGCAAGCAGCTGCCAAAGTCGCGACGCCTCGATCTGACGCGCGAGCCGGCCGGCAAGGTCCTCAAGCCGGAATTCAGCACGGGCTTCGAATACTCCGACTGCTGGGTCGACGATGCGCGGCTGGTTGTTCTCAACGCGCTGGATGCGGCGGCCCGCGGTGCAAGGATTCTCACGCGAACGGCGCTGGTCTCTGCACGGCGGGACGGCGGTGCCTGGCGCGCTGAACTCCGCGACAAGACTGGGGCCACCGTCAGGATATCGGCCCGCGCAATCGTCAATGCCGCCGGACCGTGGGTCGAGGGCGTCGTCCGTCGGAACGCCGGGCTGGACAGCGTTCATCGGGTCCGGCTGGTCAAGGGTAGCCACATTGTGATGCGGAAATTCTGGGAAGGACCGCAGGCCTATCTGTTTCAGAACGACGACCGCCGGGTCATTTTCGTGAATCCCTATCAAGGTGATCTATGCCTGGTCGGAACGACGGATATCCCCTACGAAGGCGAGCCGGACGACGTCGCCGCGAGCGAAGAGGAAATTTCCTACCTGCTTCGCGTCGTCAACAGGCATTGCGTGTGCCAACTCTCGCGAAAAGATGTCATCCATTCCTTTGCGGGTGTTCGACCGCTGTTCGACGACAACGCCGAAGATCCGTCGGCGGTGACGCGAGACTATGTCATCGAACTCAACGAGGCCGATGGCGCATTGCCGATGTTGTCGGTTTTCGGCGGCAAGATCACGACATTCCGTCGGTTGTCGGAACAGGCGCTGGATCGGCTGAAGCCATACTTTCGCGACATGTCCAAGGCCTGGACCGCAAAGTCCGCTTTGCCAGGCGGCGATATTGTCGCGGCGGATTTCAATACATTTGCCGCCGGTCTGCGGCATGACTATGCGGACTTGCCGGCCGCGGTGATGGATCATTACGCACGCCTCTATGGCACGCGAGCTTACCAATTGCTTGCCGGTGCCAGATCGCTTGCCGATCTGGGGCGTCACTTCGGCGGCACGCTCTACCAGCGCGAGGCCGAATTCCTGCAACGCCATGAATGGGCTTCCACCGTCGACGACATTCTCGAGCGGCGCACCAAGCACGGGTTGCACCTCGCGGTGGACCAGAAGCAGGCCTTTGCCGACTGGATGTTCAAGATGGCGGAATCGGCATGACAAACAATGATTCTCGGCTCGACGGTCTTGTCGGTCATTCCCGGCCCCCGGGCACACCATGAGCGATCTCGTGCTGGGGATCGACATCGGCACCTCGGGCGTCCGGGTCGCAGCCGTCGATCAGACCGGGCAGCTTGTGGCCTTCGCCGCATCGTCCATGCCGCCGCCACGTCGTGACCAGGATCGGATCACGCAAGATGCCGCAGAGTGGAGCCGCGGGCTCGACGATGCGATGTCCCGCCTTGCATCGATGGTGGATCTGGCGCGGGTCGGCGCGCTGGCGGTGGACGGCACGTCGGGTACGCTTATCGCGGTCGACCGTGACGGCGGCCCGGTCTCGATGGGCAGCCTCTATAACGATCGGGCCGACGAGGCTTCGATTGCCGTGGTCGAACATGCGGCGCCGCCACATGCAGCCGTGCATGGCGCCACGTCGCCGCTGGCGCGCGCGATGCGCTTGCTGCAGGGCGGGGCCGCCGCCAGGATCCTACACCAGGCCGATTGGATCGCCGGGCAGTTTTCCGGGCGATTCGATGTCAGTGACGAAAGCAACTCGCTGAAGACGGGCTATGACCCGGTCGCCAGGGCTTGGCCGCACTGGATCACGACAACCGGCATCGATCCCGGCCAGCATCTGCCGACGGTGGTGCCGTGCGGCGGCGTCATCGGACAGCTCTCGGCTGCGGCGGCAAATCGATTTGGCCTTTCGACGCGAACCGTCATTGTCGCCGGTGCGACGGATGGATGTGCGGCTTTCCTTGCGACTGGCGCGGGCAAGCCGGGTGACGCCGTGACCTCGCTGGGCTCGACCCTGGTTCTGAAGCTCGCGAGCGAACGTCCGTTGTTCGCGCCGGAATACGGCCTCTACAGCCACCGCATCGGCGATCTGTGGCTGGCCGGGGGCGCGTCCAACAGCGGCGGCGCGGTGCTGGCGCGATTCTTCACGGCGCAGGAGATCCGCGCCACCAGCGACCGGATCGATCCGGCCGGGCGCAGCGGTCTGGACTACTATCCGCTTCCGGCCCCCGGCGAACGCTTTCCCGTCAACGACCCCAACCTGCAGCCGCGGATGACGCCGCGCCCGGCCGACGACGCCCTGTTTCTGCAGGCGCTGCTCGAAGGCATTGCAAACATCGAGGCGCTGGGATACCGGCGCCTGACCGAGCTCGGCGGCCCGCCGCTGACCGCCGTCACGACCGTTGGCGGCGGTGCAGGAAACGCGACCTGGAGTCGCATCCGTGCCAGGGCGCTTGGCGTGCCGGTCACCGCATCCGCCAGCGACGAGGCGGCTGTCGGCGCCGCGCGGCTCGCCTGGCGCGGCCTCGGCCAACCGCTGTCGTGATCAGGCGGCCGTCAACTGCGCTTGGTGGAAGCTCGCGTCAGACGAAGCCGGCGCTGCGTGCGCGGCAGGAACTGGGCTCCGCTGGCGCTGAGAAATTCGAGCATCGCTTTTGCCGGGGGAAGCAAGACCTTGTCCTTGCGTGACAGCACGAACCATTGGCGGATGATCGGCAGGCCGGTGACGTCGAGAGTCACCAGCCGTCGCTCGTCGAGCTCGGTGGCCACCGTGTGCGCGGAGATGAACGCAATCCCGAGTCCGGCAATGACCGCCTGCTTGATGGTCTCGTTGCTGCTCATCGCCATGCCGATCTTCGGGTTGAGGCCGGCGGTTTCGAACAATTGCTCCATCAGGCCCCGTGTGCCCGACCCGGGTTCGCGGGTGAGGAAGGTTTCGTCGGCGAGCTGTTTCAGCGACAGGCCGGTCTTTCGTGCCAGGCGGTGGGTGGTCGGGGCGATGATGACATGGGGATGGTCGCCGATCAGATGCACGTTCATGGGGATGTCGGCCGGCGGCCGCCCCATGATGGCGAAATCCAGATCATAGCCGCGCAGGGCGGTCCCAATTTCCTGGCGGTTGCCGATCGAGAGCGAGACGTCGACGTTCGGATAGGCCTTGGAAAATCCGGAGATGACGAACGGCACGAAGTACTTTGACGTACTGACCGCGCCGATCGACACGCGTCCCGCGGTGTTGCCCGCGATCATCTCCAGCGAAGCCTCGCAGGATCGGATGGCGGCTTCGATCCGTTCCGACAACGCCAGCACTTCGCGACCGGCATCGGTCAACAGCATGCCGTCGCTGGTGCGCTGGATCAGGGGCAGCCCGGCGAGCGCCTGCAGGTTGCGCAGCTGCAGGGTGACCGCGGGCTGGGTCAGGTTGAGCTGCTTGGCGGCGGCGGTCACCGACCGATGCTTCTGCACCACCGCCAGCGCCCTGAGCTGACGAATGGTCAGTTCCCGAAGGAAGTGGCCAGGCATCGCGTCTCCATAAGAAAAAATTGGTCCAACCCAAAGATAACAAAATTTCCCTAATTGAGCAAATTGCGCTCTTGTTATGCAGCGATGGCCGAAAGGCGAAGCGCGAAAACTGGAGCGTCCCGAACGGTGGACGCAGGGAGAACGGCCATGCAAGAGCGTTTGACCCTGCATTCACATCTCGATCGGTTCGCCTCGCAGACGCCGCATGGCGCCGCGGTCGGCAAGGTGATCGAGGCGATTGCGGCGGCGGGAATCGAGTTGGCCGCGCTCATCGCCGAGGGCCCGCTGGTAGGCATCACCGGGCGTGTCGATGGCGTCAACGCCGACGGTGACCAGCAGAAGGATATCGACGTCGCCGCCGACAACATCATGCGCGCCGCGCTGAAGCAGGCGCCCGTTGCCGCGATCCTCTCCGAGGAGGTGGCGCTGCCCGAGACCCTCGATCCCGAGGCGCCGCTCTGCGTGGCGATCGATCCGCTCGACGGCTCCGCCAATCTCGAGAACAATATTTCGATCGGCACCATCTTCTCGATCCGTCCGCGGGGCAACGATGTCCTCTCGACTTTCTTCGAGCCGGGCACCGCTCAGTGCGCCGCCGGGTTCGTGGTCTACGGCCCGCAAACCAGCCTGGTGCTCGCCCACAACCACACCGTCGACATTTTCCTGCTCGATCCGCGGCGGCGCGAATTCGTGCTGATCAAGAACGACGTCCGCATTGCGCCCGATACGACGGAATTCGCCATCAATGCATCCAATCGCCGGCACTGGCACGGGGCGGTTCGCACCTACATCGACGAATGCCTCGCCGGCAGCACCGGCAACCGTGGCGCCGATTTCAACATGCGCTGGATCGGCTCGCTGGTGGCGGAGGCGCTGCGCATCCTGATGCGTGGCGGCGTGTTCCTCTATCCCGCCGACGCACGCGCCGGCTATCAGGAGGGCCGGCTTCGGCTGCTCTACGAGGCCCATCCGATGGCGCTGGTGATGGAGTGGGCAGGCGGTTCCGCCACCACCGGCCGACGCCGCATTCTGGAACTGGGCGCGAAGACGCCGCACCAGCGGGTGCCGCTGATCATGGGCTCGCAGCATGGCGTTCGCGACGCCGCGGCCTTCCACGAACGCGTCGAGCCGATGTTTGACAACAGTGACGCACCGCTGTTCGCACGGCGTGGCCTGTTTCGCTAGCTGGATCGGGGTCAGATGTCGCGCAGCCATCCCATCATATCGATCACCGGATCCTCGGGCGCCGGTACGACGTCGGTCAAGAAGACGTTCGAGAACATCTTCCGCCGCGAGAAGGTGCATGCGGCCTACATCGAGGGCGACGCTTTCCATCGTTTCAACCGCGTCGAGATGCGCACCAAGATGGCGGAGGAGGGCGAGCAGGGCAACCGGCACTTCAGCCATTTCAGTCCCGAGACCAACCTGTTCGAGGAGCTGGAGAAGGTATTCCGCGACTACGGCAAATCCGGCACCGGCACCACCCGGCACTATGTCCACGACGATGACGAGGCCAAAAAGTATGGCGCCGACCCGGGCACCTTCACCGAGTGGGGACCGCTGCCGGAAACCTCCGACCTGCTGTTCTATGAAGGCCTGCATGGCGCAGTCGTGACCGACAAGGTCAACATCGCCCAGTACGCCGATCTCAAGATCGGCGTCGTTCCGGTCATCAACCTCGAGTGGATCCAGAAGCTGCATCGCGACCGTAGTGATCGCGGCTATACCGCGGAGGCCGTGACCGACACCATCCTGCGGCGAATGCCCGATTACGTGAACTACATCTGTCCGCAGTTTGCCGAGACCGACATCAACTTCCAGCGCGTGCCGACCGTCGACACCTCGAATCCGTTCATCGCGCGCTGGATTCCGACGCCGGACGAGTCGATGGTGGTGATCCGGCTCAAGAATCCGCGCGGCATCGATTTCCCCTATCTGCTGTCGATGATCCCGCAGAGCTTCATGTCGCGGGCCAATTCGATCGTGATCCACGGCGCGAAGCTCGACCTCGCGATGCAGCTCATTCTGACCCCGCTGATCCTGCAACTGATGGAACGCAAGAGGCGCACCGTATGAATGCTCCCGTCTTGTCCCGTATTGCCGGCCGTCCCGAGCCTGCGCATGCCGAACTGGCGAACGCGATCCGCTTTCTGGCGATCGATGCGGTGGAGAAGGCCAAGTCCGGACATCCGGGCATGCCGATGGGCATGGCCGACGTCGCCACCGTGCTGTTCTCCCGCTTTCTGAAGTTCGACCCGGCCGATCCGTCCTGGCCGGATCGCGATCGCTTCGTGCTGTCCGCCGGCCACGGCTCGATGCTGTTGTACGCGCTATTGCATCTGACCGGCTATGAAGCGGTGACGGCGGATCAGCTCAAGGCGTTCAGGCAATGGGGTTCGAAGACCCCGGGACATCCCGAATACGGTCATACCCCGGGCGTCGAGACCACCACCGGACCCCTGGGACAGGGCATTGCCACGGCCGTCGGCATGGCGTTGGCCGAGCGGCTGCTGAACGCGCGGTTCGGTCGCGAATTCGTCGATCATTATACCTATGTGATCGCGGGCGACGGGTGCCTGATGGAAGGCATCAGCCACGAGGCGATATCGCTCGCCGGACATCTCCGCCTCAACCGGTTGATCGTTCTGTTCGACGACAACGAGATCTCGATCGACGGCGCGACCTCGCTGTCCTGTTCGGATGACCAGGTCGCACGGTTCAAGGCCGCCGGCTGGTCCGCCTGCCGGATCGACGGGCATGATCCTGAAGCGATCGGTGCGGCCATCGAACGCGCCCGGAACCAGGATCGGCCGTCGTTGATCGCCTGTCGCACGGTGATCGGCTTCGGTGCGCCGAACCGTCAGGGCACCGAGAAGGCGCATGGCGCGCCGCTCGGCGCCGACGAGGTCGCCAAGACCCGTGCCGCGCTGGGCTGGCCGCACCAGCCATTTGTCATTCCCGACGACGTCATGGCGCAGTGGCGCAAGATCGGCGCGCGGGGCCAGAGCGCCCGCCGCGAATGGCTCGAGCGGACCAAGCGGATCAATTCGGCGCCGCGTTCGGCATTTCACGACGGCCTCAATCGCAAGCTGCCCGGCGGCTACCGAGAGGCCATGGATCAGTTGCGCGCCCGGTTCGGCGCCGAGCGGCCGAACATCGCGACCCGGCAGGCGTCGCAACTCGTGATCGACGCGATCGCGGAAGCGTTGCCGAACCTGCTCGGCGGCTCGGCCGACCTGACCCACTCCAACCTCACCCGTGCCAAGACCCAGCAGCCGGTGCGTCACGATGCATTCGCGGGCAGCTACCTCCACTACGGCGTCCGCGAGCATGCCATGGCGGCGGCGATGAACGGCATCGCGCTGCATGGCGGCTTCATCCCTTATGGCGGCACGTTCCTCACCTTTGCCGACTACAGCCGCCCGGCGATCAGGCTGGCCGCGCTGATGGGGATCAGGGTGATCCATGTGATGACGCATGATTCCATCGGGCTCGGCGAGGATGGCCCGACCCACCAGCCGGTCGAGCATCTGGCGTCGCTGCGAGCGATCCCCAATCTGCTGGTGTTCCGGCCCGCGGATGCGGTGGAAACCGCCGAGGCCTGGGATTGCGCGCTGCAGTCGGAGGCTTCGCCGTCGGTGCTGTGCCTGTCGCGGCAGGCGTTGCCGACGTTCCGGGATGCGTCCGGCAGCGCCAATTGCGTCGCACGCGGTGCCTATTTGGTGGCCGAACCGGCAGGTGGTCGCGACGTTACCCTGATCGCCACCGGTTCCGAGGTTTCGATCGCGATCGCGGCGGCGGAACTGCTCGCTGCCGATCACGTTCGCGCCGCCGTGGTCTCGGCGCCGTGCTTCGATCTGTTTCGCCAGCAGCCGCCCGAATACCGCGCCACCGTGCTGGGATCTGCGCCGCGGATCGGCGTCGAAGCCGCCGTCGAGGGCGACTGGGCACGCTGGCTCGGCGACGCCGGCGAATTCGTCGGCATGACCGGCTTCGGCGCATCGGCGCCCGCGGAAGCGCTGTACCGCGAATTCGGCATCACCGCTGAAGCCGTTGCGGCTGCGGCCCGGCGTTGCATCGCGCGGTTCAGGATGACGACGACATACGCATGACGATCGACGCGCAAGCAATGAAACGGAGACCGTGATGGCCAAGATAACCTTGAGGCAACTGCTCGACCATGCCGCGGAGCATGGCTATGGCGTACCGGCATTCAACATCAATAACATGGAACAGGGGCTCGCGATCATGGAGGCAGCCGCCGCGGTCGACGCGCCGGTCATTCTGCAGGCCTCGCGCGGCGCGCGTTCCTACGCCAACGACATCATGCTGTCGAAGATGATCGATGCGCTGGAGGAAATGTATCCGCAGATTCCGCTCTGCCTGCACCAGGATCATGGCAATGAGGAAGCGACCTGCGCCACCGCGATCACCTGCGGCTTTACCTCGGTGATGATGGACGGCTCGCTCAAGGCCGACGGCAAGACCGCGGCAGACTACGACTACAACGTCCGTATCACCCGCAGCGTCGCCGACCTGGCGCACTGGGTTGGCGCCTCGGTCGAAGGCGAACTCGGCGTGCTCGGCTCGCTCGAGCATGGCGGCGGCGAGCAGGAAGACGGTCATGGTGTCGAAGGCAAGATCAGCCACGACCAGCTGCTGACCGACCCGGACCAGGCGGTTGATTTCGTTCGCGCCACCAAGGTCGATGCCCTGGCGATCGCCATGGGCACCTCGCACGGCGCCTACAAGTTCTCGCGCAAGCCGGACGGCGAGATCCTGGCCATGAAGGTGGTCGAGGAGATCCACCGCCGGCTGCCCAATACACATCTGGTGATGCATGGTTCGTCCTCGGTGCCGCAGCCGCTGCAGGACGTTTTCAACGAGTTCGGCGGCGAGATGCCGCAGACCTGGGGCGTCCCGGTTGAGGAAATCGTTCGCGGCATCAAGCACGGCGTGCGGAAGGTCAATATCGACACCGACTGCCGGCTGGCGATGACCGCTGCGTTCCGCAAGGTCGCCACCCAGACGCGAAGCGAGTTCGATCCGCGCAAGTTCCTCAAGCCCGCGATGGATGCGATGCGGGTGCTCTGCCAGGAGCGTTTCGAGCAGTTCGGCACGGCGGGCCATGCCTCGAAGATCAAGGTAATGCCGCTTCCGGAGATGGCGAAGCGCTATCGCTCGGGCGCGCTCGATCCTCGCATCGGAGACACGGCGAGCGCCGCCGCGTGATCAGCGCATTCGCTAACCCAATACAGCAAGAGAAGGAGAACAAGATGAACGAACAATCAAGGTCCCTCAGCAGCAAGGAACGCTACAAGTCCGGTGTCATCCCTTATAAGCAAATGGGCTATTGGGACGCGGACTATGTGCCCAAGGACACCGACGTTGTCGCGCTGTTCCGCATCACGCCGCAGCCGGGCGTCGATCATGAGGAAGCGGCGGCCGCCGTCGCGGGCGAGTCCTCGACCGCAACCTGGACCGTGGTGTGGACCGACCGCCTCACCGCCTGTGAGCTGTATCGCGCCAAGGCCTTTCGCAGCGAGCTGGTGCCCAATACCGGCCCCGGCACCAAGACCGAGGCGCAGTATTTCGCCTATATCGCCTATGACATGGACCTGTTCGAGCCTGGCTCGATCGCCAACCTTACCGCTTCGATCATTGGTAACGTCTTTGGCTTCAAGGCCGTCAAGGCGCTGCGGCTTGAAGACATGCGCATTCCCGTGGCGTATCTGAAAACCTTCCAAGGGCCGGCGACCGGCGTCATCGTCGAGCGCGAGCGCCTCGACAAATTCGGCCGTCCGCTGCTGGGGGCGACCACCAAGCCCAAGCTCGGCCTTTCCGGCCGCAATTACGGCCGCGTGGTCTATGAGGCGCTCAAGGGCGGCCTCGACTTCGTCAAGGACGACGAGAACATCAACTCGCAGCCCTTCATGCACTGGCGCGACCGCTATCTCTATTGCATGGAAGGTGTCAACAAGGCCCAGGCCGAAACCGGCGAGGTGAAGGGGCACTACCTTAACGTCACCGCCGGTACCATGGAGGAGATGTACGAGCGCGCCGAGTTCGCCAAGGAGCTCGGCTCGGTCATCATCATGATCGATCTGGTGATCGGGTACACCGCGATCCAGTCGATGGCCAAGTGGGCCCGCAAAAACGACATGATCCTGCATCTGCACCGTGCTGGCAACTCGACCTATTCGCGCCAGAAGAACCACGGCATGAACTTCCGCGTCATCTGCAAGTGGATGCGCATGGCGGGCGTGGACCACATCCATGCCGGCACGGTGGTCGGCAAGCTCGAAGGCGATCCGCTGATGATCCGCGGCTTCTACGACACGCTGCTGAGCACGCATAGCGAGCAGAGGCTGGAGCAGGGCCTGTTTTTCGAGCAGGACTGGGCCTCGCTGAACAAGGTCATGCCGGTAGCCTCCGGTGGCATCCATGCTGGGCAGATGCACCAGCTCATCCACTATCTGGGCGAAGACGTGGTGCTCCAGTTCGGCGGCGGCACCATTGGTCACCCGATGGGAATCCAGGCCGGCGCGACCGCCAACCGGGTGGCGCTGGAAACCATGATCATGGCCCGCAATGAAGGCCGCGATTATATGCGCGAAGGCCCGCAAATTCTCGAGGATGCGGCCAAGTGGTGCAGCCCGCTGAAGGCGGCGCTCGACACTTGGAAAGACATCACCTTCAACTACGATTCCACCGACACGGCCGACTTCGTGCCCGTCGCAACGCCCGCCTTCTGAGGGACACAAGGAGTTTACGCCTATGATGACCAATCACGGCAACCGCGTCACGCAGGGACAGTTTTCGTTCCTGCCCGACCTCACCGACGCGCAAATCACCGCGCAGATCGAGTATGCGCTCAAGAACAATTTTGCGATCAGCGTCGAATACACCGACGATCCGCATCCGCGGAACACCTACTGGGAAATGTTCGGCATGCCGATGTTCGACTTGAAGGATGCCGCTGGCATCCTGATGGAGATCAACAATTGCCGGAAAACCTTTTCCGACTACTATATCCGCGTCACGGCGTTCAACTCGGTCCGCGGCGTCGAGAGCCCGGCAATGTCTTATATCGTGAACCGTCCGAAGAACGAGCCAGGTTTCATGTTGCAGCGCACCGAGACCCGTGGCCGGCAGATCCAATACACCACGCGAGCCTATGTCACCGACAAGCCCGCCGGCGAACGCTACAAGTAGTGCTATCAAGTCCTCCCTGTGCCCTCTCCCCTCGTGGGAGAGGGCACCCGCCCTTTAGGCGGGTGGGTGAGGGGGATCGATGGATCAAGGATTGACATGGTAGAGCCCGTGCAGAAGCCAGACGACCCCGCGCAGACCGTCGATCTGGCGGCGGAGTATAAGAATTCCGGCGTCGCCGAAGTGCTGGACGAGCTCGACCGCGAGCTGATTGGCTTGAAACCGGTCAAGCAGCGCATTCGCGACATCGCGGCGCTGCTGATCGTCGAACGCGCCCGCAAGACCCTTGGCCTGTCGCACGAGCCGCCAACGCTGCACATGAGCTTCACCGGCAATCCCGGCACCGGCAAGACGACGGTCGCGCTGCGGATCGCAAATATCCTGCATCGGCTCGGCTATGTCCGTAAAGGACACCTCGTCTCGGTGACGCGCGATGACCTCGTCGGCCAGTATATCGGCCACACCGCGCCCAAGACCCGCGAGGTGCTGAAGCGCGCCATGGGCGGTGTGCTGTTCATCGATGAAGCCTATTACCTCTACCGCCCCGACAACGAGCGCGACTACGGCCAGGAAGCGATCGAGATTCTGCTGCAGGTGATGGAAAACAATCGCGAAGATCTGGTCGTAATTCTGGCCGGCTATTCCGACCGGATGGACCGCTTCTTTGGCAGCAATCCCGGCTTCCGCTCGCGCATTGCGCATCACATCGATTTTCCGGACTATTCGGAAGATGAGTTGCTCGCAATCGCCGAGCTGATGCTGCGCGACATGAATTATAAGTTCACCGCAGACGCGCGCGACACGTTCGTGCGCTACATCGCCCTGCGCAAGGCCCAGCCGCTGTTCTCGAACGCGCGCTCGATCCGCAATGCGCTCGACCGCATGCGGTTGCGTCAAGCCAACCGTCTCGTGGCCGACCTCGACCGTGTCCTGACCGCCAGCGACATCATGTCGCTGGAGGCATCCGACGTGCTGGCGAGCCGGGTATTCGCGAACGGCGAGTCGAAGTGACGGAAACGGAAGGCATCTCAGCGGGCGGCGGCGCTCTCGATGGCCGCCGACTTCCGCGACTGGTAGGTCTTAAGGACCTGCCTCGAGGTTTCGACGTTCAGCCGCTGGAATTCGGCCTTCATGCCGTCGAGGCTTCCCGCGGTGATGCGATAGTTGGCGGCTCCTAGAAACAGCAGGGCCATGGTCGTGGTCCACGACAGGTCCAGCGCCTTCGACAGGATCAGGATGACCTCCCTGTTCTTGTCGACCAGCGCGCGCTCGACGACGTCGATCGGCAGCGCGCACAACAGCGACAGGGCGACCGCCGTTTCGTTGAATTTGAGCGAATGCGCGAACTCGAAGATCTGGTCCTCGTTGAGCCGGCCATATTGATGCAGTTTGCCGACCGTCCGCTTCGCGGCGAAATAGTTCTTGGAAGCCGGTCCGAACCGGGCGTGAATCGTCCCGGTAAGATCGGTGACCACGGTTTGGATCTGGCTCACCAGTTCAGGGCGCTCGCTCTCGAGCTTTCGCCGGACCTCGTCGGACGCCTTCGAAATCAGCTGCTGGAAAAGGTGCCTGGGGATGTCTTTGCGCAGGCCGAGATGTTCGGCAAGAATGAAGTCATCCTCGGAGCGCTTGATCAGGTGCATGAAGCCGAAACCGGACAGGCTTGCGCCGCTATTGGCCGCGACTGAGCTTGCGACCTCGGCCGAGCCTCGCACCACCAGGACGTCGGTCACGTCCTCCGGGACGGACTTGCGCTTCGAGATGGCAAGGAGATGGCCCTGACCTTTGGTCCTTGCGTTCGCCACCAGCGTCTTGGTGTCGAGCCGCTCGGACTGCCGCAGCACCGGTCCGGCGACGTCGATGGAGTCGTCGAAGGCGAGCTTGTGGATCACCTTGATCGGCGCGTTGTTGCTGGGGGCGAGTTTGTGTGCCAGCCGGACGCGGGCCACGACCTCGATGTCTTCGGCAAGCCGCCCGATGATCTCACCGAAGGTCCAGATCTGGTCTTCGGAATATCGGCCGGCGATCAGGATGTCGGTAACATGCCAGAGGGCCTGCAGGCAGCTCTCGGCCGTCCCCCGCGATACCGCCTCTTCCAGTTCGGCCAGCAGCGATTTTGGCTCGGTCATCCGGCCCACTCGATGTTGCGCTGAGAAATCACATACGGGTTCCGCAGTAATAAAGCCTGCATTTGATTGACCGCCTGGCGGCGCCGCCGTCGAATCGGCGCGGCATTTGCACCCTAGTATTAACAGCTAGTTAAAACGCGATGCCTCCGGACCGGCGGCTTCAGTTCACGCTCGAGGATGGCGACGACCGCACCTGCCAGAAGGTCAGCAGGCGACGGGCATTCTCGGCCGTCATCCTGCTGAACTGGCTTCTGGCGCTCGCGATTTCATGCGGTCCCATTGATCCCGTTGCCAGGCGGCTTTCCAGAACGGCATGGACGGTTTCCCAGCTCAGTCCTGCTACCTTGCAGGGAACCAGAATGCCGTCCTCGCGAAGGCTCTGCATCAGCGGCCGGATCACCTCGATGGCGGAATGCGACAGCACGGCGAGCGCCGCGACGGTCTCCTCATATTTCCGCTGCCTGGCGAATTCGAACAGGCTTGCTTCCTTGAGTTCGCCGCGGTCCTTCAGTTGCGCCACCAGGCGCCGGGCCGCGCTGAAATCGCGCACCTTGGACATCTCGCGGTCAACTCCAGCCGCGACGGCGGCGATCGCGCTGCGGATTTCCTCGAACACATGTGTCGGGGCCCGCGACAGCAGCCGGGCGCGGACCTCTTCGGTGGCGCTGCGCAGCAGCTGATGGCGGAGATCGGACGGCAGGTCGACCCGGATGCCGGTTTCGACGGCAAGTTCGGGATCGGCTTCGGCGTGGGCGACCACGATGGCGAAGCCGGTTGCCGAAACCCGCGCGCCTGGATTGTTGACGATGCGGCGACTGACGCTTGGATAACGCCGGGCCAGGATGACGTCGGTCACCACTTCCTTGAGCCACCAGCGGCCGGAGATCGCCAGAAGGTGCTGCTCGCTCTTGGTGCTGGCGATCTCGACCAGATCCTCGTTGCTCAGACAGGCGGATTCGGTCAGCACCGGCCGGGCGACCGTTATTTCGTCGTTGCTGGCGAGGCGGCGAACGACAGACGGCGGTGCCTGCGGGACCGGCGCCAGCTGGCTGCTCATTTCAGCCAACGCAATCCGGATACTGACGTCCGCGATGGCCCGAAGCTCGATGGTCTTGATGAGACGCTCCAGCACGTCACCGAACAGCCCGATCTGCTCGCTGCTGAAGCTTTCGGCGGACGCCAGGAACAGGTCGGTCACGCGCCTGATGGTTTCCAGGCGCTTTTCTGCCGTCCCGTTATTGATGGCCGTTTCGACTTCGTCGACGACCGAGAAAACCACGTCTGGCATCGCTCATCCTGAGCGTCGGAGGACTGTTCTGGACCCAACGGGCAATCATAGGCTGATCAGTTAAATGTTCGGTAAAATGAAACTTCTGCAGCCGCCGGCGCGCCTGTGCAACGAGTGAAAAAAGAGTTTGCAGTAACCGCATGGTAATTCTGAATTAATTAACGGATAGGCCCCAATGGTCGGGCCGCAGCCGAAGGCGCCGGCGCCAGAGTCGCTCAGCGGACATTCTTAAAAATGGTTCTGACGCATAATCGTAATGACTCTGACGTAACGAGCGGGAATAAGGTTCGGCACCAAGCCTGGGAGGAGGCCATGAAGAACGTTTCACGCTATCGCGCGATGGGATCGCTGCACCGCCAATGTGCCGTGCTCAATCCGCAGCAGAGCTGGAAGCATCTCGGTGAGGCCGAACGTTGGGAGCATCTGGCCGAGGCCGAAATCTCCGAATATTTCAGGCAGTGCAATGGGACCGACGCCGATGAGAAGGTGGCCGGCCCGCAATTGGCGGATCCGCGTCAGGCGGCCTGACCCATCGCGGCTCCTCGGCGGCCCACTCGAATGGGCCGGACTTGCGCCAACGGATTGGCGTTTGTGATCGAAATTGTTGACAGGTGAGCCCGGGAGGCGTTTTGGCCGCCCAGCCGGTCTTGCCCCGTGCCCCATCACCACCTGCGCCGATACGTCAATCGTCGGAACAAATTGTCGTAACGCTGCTTGAATCTCGGTTCTGTTGCGGAGTGTATTCGTGTCCTGGGATCGCCCGTTCGATCAACCGTTGCCGCTTCCCGGCGTCGCGCCGGCGCGCACGCTGCGGGACGCCGCCAGCTTTGTCCGGAAATTGCCGGTCGCCGAACGGGATCGGCTGGAATGGCGCCTCGCTATCCACATGCTGACCGAGGCGGCGGAGGACCGTGGGCCAATCCTGTTCGCCCGCATGGGGATGTTGCGGGCGATCGAGCGCGAACCCGAGACCCGGCCGACCGAGCCGGTAAGGCGCCGGCAATAACGTTGGCCGCTAACCGCTGACGGGTCAGACCACCCCCGATGGTCCTGACGACTTTTGGGCTATTGCTCCTTTTGCGAGCATATGATCTTTTTCCGGGAAGTTCCATGATCGACCTCGCCTCGGCCCGCGACAGGGTGCCGATCGATCTTTGCGCGGATGGCGAAGTTGCCGGCCAGAACCGGTGGAAGGATTGGATGGTCGCGTCTGAAAGCGAGAAAACGCGCCTGGATGACGCTGCGCGTGCCGGCTGGCTCTATTTCATTGCCGGCCACACCCAGGACGAGATCGCGCGAATGCTCCAGGTTTCGCGCGCTTCGGCGCAACGCCTGGTCTCGCTCTGTCTTGCCGAACGGTTGATCACTTTCCGTCTCGAACATCCGATCGCCGCGTGCATGGAGTTAGCTTCGCGATTGAAGGACTTGTTCCATCTGGCCTATTGCGAAGTCGTGCCGACCGATTCGGCGCAGCCGCTGACCGCAGCCGGAATTGCCGAGCGGGCTGCCAAAATCCTGGAATCGACCCTGCGCGGCGACAAGCCGACCATCGTGGCCTTGGGGACGGGCAGGGCCGTGCGGGCCGCGGTGGAGCGGGTGTCGCCGATCGACTGTCCAAATCATCAGATCGTGTCGCTGGTGGGCAATATCTCGACCGATGGCTCGGCCAGCTTCTTTGACACGGTCGGCCGGCTGGCCGACCGGACCCGGGCGCGCCATTACCCGATGCCGCTGCCGTTTCTGATGTCGTCGCAGAGCGAACGCGACCAGATGCTGCGGATCGATCCGATCGCCAGGGTGCGGGCGGTCGCCGCCAAGGCGGATCTGCGGCTGGTTGGAATCGGCCAGATGGACCAGAGCGCCCAGGTCCATGTCGATGGCTTCGTCTCACGTGAGGAGCTGTTCGAAATGATGCGCTTGGGTGCGATCGGCGAGGTGGTGGGCTGGGCCTTCGACGCCGAGGGACACACCATCGAGGGTGGCACCAACCAGCGGCTGACCAGCATTCCCTTGCAGGTCCCGGCTCAAGCCCTGACCGTCGGGGCGGCGCTCGGTCGTGCCAAGGTCGCAGCCATCAAGGCCGCGCTGAAGGGACGCCTGATCAACGGCTTGATCACCGACGAGGCCACCGCAACCGCGGTCCTCGGATAGCGACCAGGCGGTCACCGGGCGGTCGGACGATCGTCCGTCGGATCGACGACCCGCCGGCGGCAGGCATCGCGGGTTTTCACGCCTCTCGCTTTCGGCAGCTCAACCTACCGGTGCGTGACTTCCATTCTGCTCTTGACAAGTTTGCGACGTAGCATGAACATAACTTCAATGCGTGGGCATATGCTCAACGCACTTAAGGGAGGTTTCCGTGAAACATGTACTCGGCGCCCTGCTGGGCGCGGTTACCCTGTTGGGCCCAGCCCCCTCGATTGCACAGACGACCCTGACGATCGCGACCGTGAACAACGGCGACATGATCCGGATGCAGGGACTGACCAGCGATTTCACCGCCAAGAACCCGGACGTGACGGTGAAATGGGTAACCCTGGAAGAGAACGTGCTGCGGCAGCGCGTCACCACCGACATCGCCACCAAAGGCGGCCAGTTCGACGTGCTGACGATCGGCACCTATGAGGTTCCGATCTGGGCCAAGAAGAACTGGCTCATTCCGCTCGACAAACTCGGCGCCGACTACGACGTCGCCGATCTCCTGCCGAAGATCCGCGATGCCGTCTCGGTCTCGGGCAAGCTGTATGCTGCGCCATTCTATGGCGAGAGCTCGATGATGATGTACCGCACCGACCTGTTCCAGAAGGCCGGCCTGACCATGCCGGAGAAGCCGAGCTGGGACTTCGTGATCGATGCGGCGAAAAAGCTCACCGACAAGTCCGCCGGTGTCTACGGCATCTGTCTGAGGGGCAAGGCCGGCTGGGGCGAGAACATGGCATTTCTCACCGCCATGTCGAACTCGTTCGGCGCGCGCTGGTTCGACGAGAAATGGCAACCGCAGTTCAATACGCCGGAATGGAAGCAGACGCTGACCACCTATGTCGAGCTGATGAAGGCCGCGGGCCCTCCCGGCGCAAGCTCGAACGGGTTCAATGAGAATCTGGCGTTGTTCAACGCCGGCAAATGCGCGATGTGGATCGATGCCACGGTCGCGGCTTCCTTCGTGACCAATCCGAAGGATTCGAAGGTTGCCGACAAGGTCGGCTTTGCGCTGGCGCCGAATGCCGGGCTCGGCAAGAACGCCAACTGGCTGTGGGCGTGGAATCTGGCGATTCCGGCTGGCTCGAAGAAAGTCGAGGCGGCGGAAAAATTCATCGCCTGGGCGACCAGCAAGGACTACATCAAGCTGGTTGCAGCCAAGGAGGGGTGGGCCAACGTGCCGCCGGGCACACGGACCTCGCTCTATGAGAACCCCGACTATCTGAAGCTTGCGCCGTTCGCCAAGTTGACCCTGGCCTCGATCGATGCGGCAGATCCAAGTAGTCCGACGGTGAAGCCCGTTCCCTATGTCGGCGTGCAGTACGCCGCTATTCCGGAATTCCAGGGCATCGGCACCACCGTCGGCCAGGATTTCTCCGCTGCCCTGGCCGGCTCGATGAGCGTCGATGCGGCACTGACCGCGGCGCAATCCTCCACCGAGCGTGAAATGAAACGGGCCGGCTACATCAAGTAGCCGCACGGTCGCGGCTGCTCCTCCCTTGCCGCCTGCCAACGGCCATCGGCTCCCCGCGAGCGGATGGCCACCCTCATCAGCTTAGCCGAGCCAAACAGGAGGCCGTGATGGCAACGCAGCAGACCCAGGTTCTGGGACGGGCCCTGCTTACCCCGGCTGTGGTGTTGTTGTTCATCTGGATGATCGTCCCGCTTGCCATGACGATCTATTTTTCCACGCTCCACTACAGCCTGCTCGATCCGGAGTCCGAAAGCTTCGTCGGGCTGGAAAACTTTCGCTACTTCCTGACCGACCCGGCCTTCCTGGCGTCGCTGCAGAACACGCTGGTCCTGGTCGGCTCGGTGCTGGCCATCACCATCCTGCTCGGCACGCCGCTCGCGCTTCTGCTCGACCAGCCCGTGATCGGGCGCAGCCTGGTCCGCCTGATGGTGATCGCGCCGTTTTTCGTGATGCCGACCGTGAGCGCGCTGGTCTGGAAGAACCTGCTGATGCATCCGGTCTCCGGGCTGTTTGCCTGGATCGCCACCGTGCTCGGGCTGACGCCGATCGACTGGTTCACTGCGGCGCCGCTGTTCGCCGTGATCCTGATCGTGTCCTGGCAGTGGCTGCCGTTTGCGACCCTGATCCTGCTCACCGCGCTGCAGTCCCAGGACGAGGAGCAGAAGGAAGCCGCCGAGATGGACGGCGCCGGCGCGACCTCGAAATTCATATATCTCACCCTGCCGCATCTGGCGCGGCCGATCACCGTCGTGATCCTGATCGAAACGATATTCCTGCTGACCGTGTTTGCCGAGATCTTCGTCACCACTGGCGGCGGACCCGGACTGCAGACCACCAATATCGCGTTCCTGATCTACTCGCAGGCGCTGATCCAGTTCGACGTCGGCAACGCGTCCGCCGGCGGACTGGTCGCGGTCGTGATCGCCAACATCGTGGCGTTCTTCCTGGTGCGGGTCATCGGCCGAAATCTGGAGGCATAGGGCGATGGCACGCAAGGTAACGGCAAGGCGCGTGGTGATCTCCACGGTCGCGGCATGGCTGTTCGGCTTCCTGATCTTCCTGCCGATCCTGTGGATGGTTTTGACCAGCTTCAAGACCGAACTCGAGGCGTTCGCGATGCCGCCGACGTTCCTGTTCTTTCATTGGACGACGGAGAACTATGCGACGGTGCAGGGCCGCAGCGACTATTTCCACCACGCGCTCAATTCCGTGATCATCGCCGGCGGTTCGACGCTGATTGCCATGCTGATCGCGGTGCCGGCCGCCTGGTCAATGGCGTTCGCGCCGACCAAACGAACCAAGGACGTGCTGCTCTGGATGCTGTCGACCAAGATGATGCCGCCGGTCGGCGTGCTGGTCCCGATCTATCTGATCTACCGGAATCTCGGCCTGCTCGACACCCGCGGCGGGCTGGTCCTGATCCTGTGCCTCGGCAACCTGCCGATCGTGATCTGGATGCTGTTTACCTATTTCAAGGAGATCCCGAAGGATATCCTCGAGGCGGCGCGGATGGACGGGGCGACCATCGGGCGCGAACTCGTCTACGTGCTGACGCCCATGGCTATTCCCGGTCTGGCCTCGACGCTGCTGCTCAATCTCATCCTGGCTTGGAACGAGGCCTTCTGGACCTTGAACCTGTCGACGTCCGATGCCGCGCCGCTGACGGTCTTCATCGCATCCTATTCCAGCCCGGAAGGGTTGTTCTGGGCGAAGCTTTCGGCCGCCTCCACGCTGGCGATTGCACCCATCCTGGTGCTCGGATGGTTCAGCCAGCGGCAGCTTGTGCGCGGACTGACATTCGGCGCCGTCAAATAATTCAGCGAAGGGGCGAAACATGGGCCAGATCACGCTTCAAGGGGTCCGCAAGTCGTTCGGTGCGGTCAACATCATCAAGGATGCCAATCTCGATATCGAGAACGGCTCCTTCGTGGTCTTCGTGGGGCCGTCGGGGTGCGGCAAGACCACGCTGCTGCGGTTGATCGCCGGACTCGAGGACGTCACCGGCGGCCAGATCCTGATCGACGGGCGCAACGTCGTCGACGTTCCACCGGCCAAGCGCGGTCTGTCGATGGTGTTTCAGTCCTACGCGCTCTATCCGCACATGAGCGTCCGCGGCAACATCGCGTTCGGCTTGAAGATGGCGGGGCTGCCCCGCGCCGAAATAGATCGCAAGGTGGAGGCGGCGGCGGCCACGCTGAACCTGACGCCCTATCTGGAGCGGAAGCCGCGCGAGCTTTCCGGCGGCCAGCGCCAGCGGGTCGCGATCGGCCGGGCGATCGTGCGCGAGCCGAAGGCGTTCCTGTTCGACGAGCCGTTGTCGAACCTCGACGCCGCGCTCCGGGTTCAGATGCGCATGGAAGTCACCAAGCTGCAGAAGCAGCTTGCGACCACGGCCATCTACGTCACCCACGACCAGGTCGAAGCCATGACCATGGCCGACAAGATCGTCGTGCTCAATGCCGGTCGCATCGAGCAATACGGCTCGCCGCTCGAATTGTACGAGCGGCCGGCGAACCTGTTCGTGGCCGGCTTCATCGGATCGCCGCGGATGAACTTCGTGTCCGGCGAACCGGCCACCCGCCACGGCGCCGCGACCATCGGCATCAGGCCCGAGCATCTGAGGATCGGCCAGCAAGGCGAGGGCTGGCCGGGAACCGTTTCGGTGGCCGAACATCTCGGCAGCGACACCTTCCTCTATGTCGATGCCGGGGCCATCGGAACCCTCACCTGTCGCTATGTCGGCGAACTCGACCTGAAAGCGGGCGACCGGGTGTCGCTGTCGCCGGATCCGGCCCGCTTGCACCGCTTCGACAAAGAGGGCCTGGCGATGCGCGGCTAGCGGCGCTGCGATCACGCTAGTGGCCTGTCGCCTCTCGGCGACGATCGACTTCGATGAGGATGGAGCAGGATGTATCTGGAAAAATTCAAACTGGACGGTCGCGTCGCGCTCGTCACCGGCGGCGGCCAGGGCATCGGCCTCGCCTGTGCGGAGGCGCTGGGAGAAGCCGGCGCCAGCATCATCATCGCCGACCGCGATGCCGGAGTGGCCGAGCAAGGCTGCGCCAGCCTGAAGGCAAAGGGCTACCGCGCCGAGGTCGCGATCCTCGACGTGACGGATTCCAGCCGCGTCTCCAAGACCGCGGATGAACTGGTGTCGCGTCATGGCAAGATCGACATTCTGGTCAACAATGCCGGCATAGCGCGCAGCGAAACGCCGGCCGAACAGGTCACTGACGAACACTGGTTGAATGTGGTCGACGTCAACCTCAACGGCACCTTCTGGTGCTGCCGCGCCTTCGGCAGGCACATGCTGACTGCGGGATCGGGCGCCATTGTCAACATCGGCTCGATGTCGGGGTTCATCGTCAACAAGCCGCAGGAACAATGTTACTACAATGCCTCGAAGGCCGCGGTGCACCATCTCACCAAGTCGCTGGCGGCCGAATGGGGCGCGCGCGGCGTCCGCGTCAATGCCGTCGCCCCGACCTATGTGGCGACGCCGCTCAATGCATTCGTCAAGAACAGTCCGCAGATGTATGATGCCTGGATCGGCGGCACCCCGATGGCCCGCATGGGCGAGGTCGACGAAATCGCCTCCGTCGTCTTGTTTCTGGCATCCGACGCAGCCAGCCTGATGACAGGCAGCATCGTCCTCGTCGATGGAGGCTATACGTGCTGGTAGGCCGCGGGGTTCGAACGGGACAGGAATGAGGCAGGCCTTCATCGGCGTCGACGTCGGTACATCGAGCGCCCGCGCCGGTGTGTTCGACGAAACAGGCAAGCTGCTCGCGACGGCCCGCTGTCCGATCACGATCTGGCAGGAAGCCGGCCATGTGGTCGAACAATCGTCGTCCGAGATCTGGACCGCCTGCGTCAGCGCGGTGCGCGCCGCGATGACGGAGGCGGCGCTGCCGGCCGCCGCCGTCAAGGGCATGGGATTCGATGCGACCTGCTCGCTCGTGGTGCTCGACACCGCGACCGATCCACTGACCGTGAGCGGTTCGGGCGACGACCGGCGCAATGTCATCGTCTGGATGGATCATCGGGCCACCGCCGAGGCCGGCGCCGTCAACCAGACCGGTGACGATGTGCTTCGCCATGTCGGCGGTTCGATCTCGCCGGAAATGGAAATCCCCAAACTTCTGTGGCTGAAGCGACATTTGCCGCAGACCTGGAGTTCGGCGGGACATTTCATGGATCTCGCGGACTACCTTTCGTTCCGCGCCACCGGCTCGACCGCCCGCTCCACCTGCACGCTGACCTGCAAGTGGAATTACCTGGCGCATGAGCGCCGTTGGAGCCAGAGCTATTTCGAGCGCATTGGTCTCGGTGACCTCGCTGCCGATGGATACGCCAAAATCGGCAAGGACGTCGTCGCGCCGGGAACCGCTTTGGGCACAGGCCTGACGTCAATCGCGGCGCTGGACTTCGGTCTGCCGGAAGGCACGCCGGTCGGTGCATCGCTGATCGATGCCCATGCCGGCGGCGTCGGCATGATCGGAGGGCGGACGTCGCCGGGTCAATCGGTCGATGTGTGTGGCCGGCTCGCCTATATCATGGGGACGTCGGCCTGCATCATGGCGACCACATCGGAGCCTCGCTTCGTGCCGGGCGTATGGGGCCCGTATTATTCCGGCATGGTACCCGGCTTCTGGCTGAATGAAGGCGGTCAATCGGCGGCTGGAGCGGCCATCGATCACCTGGTGAGGTCGCATCCAGCCTATCCCGAGGTGCTCGCGGCGGCGCGCGCCGCCGGCGTCGAAGTGCTCGAGTTCCTGGAACGGCGCATTGTCGGGCGTTCGGCAGATCCCGGCCGCGCCGCGCTTTGCGCCCGCGATATCCACGTCTTCCCCGAATTTCTCGGTAACCGCTCGCCTTTTGCCGATCCACATTCCCGCGCCATCGTCGCTGGCATCGGTCTCGACACCGATATCGGGTCGATGGAGCGGCTGTTCGTGGCCGGCCTCTGCGGTCTTTCCTACGGTCTGGCCGATGTCGTCGATGCGTTTCGCTCGCACGGGGTCGCGAGCGACCTCATGGTGATCGGCGGCGGGGCAGGCCGCAGTGCGCTGGTACGGCAGATCATGGCTGATACCACCGGCTTGACCGTGGCGCTTCCCGAAACCCAGGAACCGGTGCTGCTCGGTGCGGCGATGCTGGGCGCGGTCGCTGGCGGCAGCCATGGATCGATAGCCGAAGCCATGTCCGCGATGTCGGCGATCGGCTGGCAAAGCGAAGCGACGGCGCCGGAAATGGCCGAATTCCATCGCTCCAAACGCAAGGTGCACGGGTTGATGCGCAGACTGGACCGGGAAAGCCGAGAAGCGATGCTCAGGGCCGAGCCGGATCGTCGATCCTGACGGAGACCGACATCATGCTGATGAGCTGCGGCGATGCCTTGATCGATTTCCTGCCGGTGACGTCCACCGATGGGCGCGATGCCATCGTGCCGGTGGTTGGCGGTTCATGCCTCAATATCGCCGTCGGCATGGCGCGGCTCGGCGGCCCCGCGGCGTTCGTCGGCGGCATTTCAACCGACCTGTTCGGCCGCATGATTGCCGATCACGCCATCGCATCGCGCGTCGAGCTTCGACATGCCTGCCGGAGTGCCGACCAGACCACGCTCGCCTTCGTGCGCACCGTGGACGGCGAGCCGCACTATGCCTTCTATGATGAGGGGACGGCGTCGCGCAACTGGACCCATCACCGCGGCTCCATTGCATTCGACGATGTGGAGGCGGTCCATGTCGGCTCGACCACCCTCATCCATGAAAAGTCTGCGGCGGAAACGCTGGCCATGGTCGAGGAGGCGCGCGGATCGGCTACCATCTCGTTCGATCCAAACTGCAGACCGAGCCTGGTCGTCGACAAGACCCGCTATGTCACACGCATGCGGGCATTTGTCGCCGCCGCCGATATCGTGCGGATGTCCGACGTCGATTTCGAATTCCTGTATGGCGGCATGGATTGTGCGGACCGGGCGCAAGCTTTGATTGCGGCGGGTGTTGGCCTTGTGGTGGTCACGCGCGGGGCGCGAGGTGCGCAGGCCTGGCACGGCAAAGCCGGACTGATCGAAGTCGAGGCGCCATCGGTCGAGATCGTCGACACGATCGGGGCGGGCGACAGCTTCCAGGCGGCGCTGTTGTTCGCCTTGCGCGCCATCGGACGGATCGAGGTCAACGCGCTTGCGCAGGCCGATTCCGACGATCTCCGCCGCGCCTTGTCGTTTGCCGCATCCTGCGCGGCGTTCACGTGCGGTCGCGCCGGCGCCGAGCCGCCACGGCAGGCCGACGTCAGCGCGGAGTTGCAGCGGCTTGCTGCGGGCGGACCAGGCGCGGGGCGGCTTGCCGGCTGATCAAGTGGGCGCGACCGGTCGATTTGTCCCATCTTCATCCAAGCTTTTGATTTTATGAAATGAATTTTCCTGGACGGCTTGCTCGACCGGATTGGTTTGTGGCCGCTTTTGCTTTCGGGTTCCACAGCGGATGGATTGTGTTATGAATTTCTTGTCGCGGAAGTTGGCCGCGTGACCAAAAAGACTGGGGCAAGGGATGAGGCCTGTGTGTCGACCGATCTCGACGGAGTCGGATTGCAATCGCCGGACGGCATGTCGAGGTGCACTCCACACCACCATCGCGCTGGTGTCATTCGTGCTCCTGACCGGCTGCGAACAGAACGCGTTTGTGCCGCCGCCGCCCGCCGCGGTCGATGTCGCGCCTCCCGTGCCGCGCACCATAACCCGCTATCTCGATGCGACCGGCAACACCGCCCCGATCAACTCCGTCGATCTGGTGGCGCGGGTTCAGGGAGTCCTGCAGGCAATCAACTATCAGGATGGCGCCTTCGTGAAGGCGGGCACCACCCTGTTCACGATCGAGCCCGAGACCTATCGGCTCAAGCTCGAGCAGGCGCAGGCGGCCGAGGCGGGCGCGCAGGCCACGCTGAAACAGGCCGAGGCCGATTACAAACGCCAGGTGGATCTGGTGGCGCGGCAGGCGGTCTCGCAGTCCACGCTCGATCAATCGACCTCGACGCGCGACAATGCCCAGGCCAACCTGCAGCAAGCCCAGGTCAACACCAAGATTGCCGCCGTCAATTTCGGCTATACCAATGTCACCGCGCCGTTCGACGGCATTGTCAGCGCCCACCTCGTGTCGGTCGGTGAGTTGGTCGGCGTCACGTCGCCAACCCAGCTTGCCACGATCGTGCAGCTCAATCCGATATACGTGAACTTCAATGTCAATGAGCAGGACGTGCTGCGGATCCGGGCCGAAGCTGCGCGCAGGGGTTTGACATCCAGTGACCTCAAGCAATTGCCGATCGAGGTCGGATTGCAGAGCGAAACGGGTTATCCGCATACCGGCAAGCTCGACTATGCCTCGCCGACGATCAATCAGTCGACCGGAACGCTAGCGGTGCGCGGTGTGCTGCCGAACCCCGACCGGGTGCTGCTGCCGGGCTATTTCGTCCGGGTCCGCGTTCCCCTCGATCGCCAGCAGGGTGCGCTGCTGGTGCCCGACGTCGCCCTGGGCAGCGACCAGGCCGGTCGATATCTGCTGGTCGTGAACGGCGAGAATCTTGTCGAGCAGCGCAAGGTGCGGACGGGACCGCTCGAGGACGATTTGCGCGTGATCGAAAGCGGCCTCAAGGCGGATGACCGTGTCGTGGTCGCAGGGCTGTTGCGGGCGATTCCCGGCCAGAAGGTCGATCCCAAGCTGACGCAGATCGAGCCGTCTCCCGCATCGGCGAAGTAAGGCTGGCCATGATTTCGAAATTCTTCATCGAGCGGCCGGTCCTTTCCAACGTCATCGCGATCCTCATGATCCTGATCGGCGGCGTGGCGCTGTTCGGACTGGCGGTCGCGCAATATCCGAATGTCGTGCCGCCGACCGTGCAGGTCACGACGCGCTACCCGGGGGCGAGCGCCAAGACGGTCATGAACACCGTGGCCCTGCCGATCGAGCAGCAGGTCAACGGCGTCGAGGGCATGCTGTACATGCAGTCCTACAGCGGCGCCGACGGTACCTATGTTCTCACGGTTACCTTCAAGATCGGGACCGATCTGAATTTCGCGCAGGTACTGGTGCAGAACCGGGTATCCAGCGCCTTGTCGGCGTTGCCGCAGTCGGTGCAGTCGCAGGGCGTCACGGTGCAGAAGCGTTCGACCGCCATCCTGCTGTTCGTCACCCTGACGTCCCCCGGCTCGACCTATGACAGCCTGTACTTGAGCAACTATGCCACGATCAATATCAGGGACGAGCTGTCGCGGCTGCCGGGTGTCGGCAACGTGACGGTTTTCGGGGCCGGCCAGTATTCGATGCGGATCTGGCTCGACCCGAACAAGCTGCAGGTGCTCGGCTTGATGCCGCAGGACGTCATTCAGGCGATCCAGCAGCAAAGCCAGCAGGTCACGGCCGGACAGATCGGCATGCCGCCGGCACCGGCCGGCCAGGCCTTCCAGTACACGCTCAATGTCAATGGCAGGCTCGACGACGCCTCCCAGTTCGAGAATGTGATCGTCAAGACCGGCAACAATGGCGACGTCACGCGGGTGCGCGATGTCGGCCGGGTCGAACTCGGCGCGCAGACCTACAGCCAGACGTTCTCGCTAAACAACAAGCCATCGACCGGCATCGGCATATTCCAGTCGCCCGGCGCCAACGCGCTGGAGGTCGAGCAGGAAGTCAAGAAGAAGATGCAGGAACTCGCCGTCGCGTTCCCGCAGGATATCAAATACGACGTTCCGTTCGATACCACCAAATTCGTCTCCGCCTCGGTCCATGAAGTCTACAAGACGCTGATCGAGGCCGGGTTTCTCGTGCTGGTGGTGATCCTGATCTTCCTGCAGGACTGGCGCGCCATGCTGGTGCCGGCCACTACCGTCCCGGTCACCATTATCGGCGCGTTCGCGGCGATGGCCGCGCTCGGCTTCACCATCAACCTGTCGACGTTGTTCGCGATCGTCCTCGCCATCGGTATCGTGGTCGACGACGCCATTGTGGTCGTCGAAGGCGCTGCCCACAACATCGAAAAGGGGATGTCCGGCCACGATGCCGCGATCAACGCGATGGATCAATTGTTCGCGCCGATCATCGGCATCACCCTGGTGCTGATATCGGTGTTCCTGCCGGCCGCCTTCCTGCCGGGGCTGACCGGACGGATCTACGCGCAATTTGCCCTGGTGATCGCGGCCACCGCGCTGCTCAGCGCCGTCAACGCCGCAACCCTGAAGCCGACGCAGTGTGCCTTGTGGCTGCGTCCTGCGGTTCCGATGGAGCGGCGCAACTGGTTCTATCGAGGCTTCAACACAATCTACGCGCGGCTCGAGCGTGGCTATGCAGGGCTGATCGGCCGCATGGTAGCCCACAGCACCGGCACGGCGGTAGTCGCCCTGATCCTGATCGGCATCGGCTTCTATGGACTGTCGCGGGTGCCCACCGGGTTCCTGCCGATCGAGGACCAGGGTTACCTGCTGGCGGCCGTACAATTGCCGGATGGTGCCTCGCTCGAGCGGACCCAGCAGGTGCTCGATCGGGTCAGCGATATCGCCGCCAAGACGCCTGGCGTGGCGCAGGTGATCGGCATTGCCGGAATTTCGGCGCTCGACAACAGCGCGAGCCTCGCCAATGGCGGCGTCGCCTATGTGATCCTCAAGGATTGGGATGCGCGCGGGCCGGGCGAGGATTTGCGTTCGCTGGTGGTCGGGCTGAACCGGAAGATGGCGGAGGTGGAGCAGGCACGGATCATCGTGCTTCCGCCGCCGCCGATCCAGGGCATCGGCAATGCCGCCGGTTTCGCCATGCAACTCCAGTTGCGCGATGGCAACGCGGATTTCGCCAAGCTGCAGGCCGTCACCAATGCCGTCGTCGGCGGCGCGCAAACCCAGAGCGCGCTGCAACGGGTGAGTTCGCCGTTCCGCTCCATGGTGCCGCAGTTCGACGTGAACGTGGATCGGGTCAAGACCCAGACGCTGCACATCACCACCGACGAGGTGTTTTCGGCGCTGGCCTCGTATCTGGGATCTTCCTACGTCGACCAGTTCAACAAGTTTGGCCGCACTTTCCAGATCTATACCCAGGCCGACTCCAAGTACCGCCTCAGCCAACGCGATATCGAGAACCTGACAGTGCGCAACCAGCAGGGCGACATGATCCCGCTCGGCACGCTCGCGACCATTACGCCAGCGGTCGGCCCCTCGCTGATCAGCCTGTACAATCTCTACCCATCCTCGACCGTGGTCGGCCTGCCGGCGCAGGGCTACAGTTCGGGTCAGTCGATCGCGCTGATGGAGGAGATCGTCGGCAAGACCTTGCCGCCCGGCACGGGCTATGAATGGACGGCGATGTCGTATCAGGAAAAGGCGGTCGGCAGCCAGATCTACTATGTGTTCGGACTTGCCATGCTGCTGGTCTATCTGGTGCTGGCGGGCCAGTACGAGAGCTGGTACGCGCCGATCTCCGTGATCCTGGCGGTGCCGCTGTCGCTGCTGGGACCGATGGCCGTGCTGACGGGATTGCGGATCGACAACAACCTGTATACCCAAATCGGCTTGATCCTGCTGATCGCGCTGTCTGCCAAGAACGCGATTTTGATCGTCGAAGTTGCGCTCGAACTGCACGTGCGCGACCGCAAGCCCTTGATCGAATCCGCGATCGAGGCCGCCCGGGCCCGGTTCCGCCCGATCCTGATGACGTCGTTTGCATTCATTCTCGGCGTGGCGCCGCTGGTTGTCGCAACCGGCGCAGGCGCGAGCGCGCGCAAGTCGATCGGAATCACGGTGTTCAGCGGCATGATCGCCTCGACCTGCCTTGCCGTGCTGTTCGTGCCGGTCTTCTTTGTCGTCGTGCAGCGCTTCGAGAACTGGCTGGCCTTGCGAAAGCAGCGCAAGACTGTGACGCCCTGAAACGGTTCCGTTCCCCGAAGACAGGTCGAGGAATGTCAAGCCAGGGATCAGACATGCGTTGCGCAGGGCGCGGCCGGTACCGGCTTGAGCGGGCAAGCTGCTTTGCCTATCCTGCACGCAACCGTTCGAACCTAGTCCAGATGAGTTGACCCTCAGGAGGAGACTGCAATGAATCTTTCCGACCTGAACAAGGTGGCGCAGGCCATGGTTGCACCGGGCAAGGGCATCCTTGCCGCTGATGAATCGACCGGCACCATCAAGAAGCGGTTCGATGCGATCAAGGTCGAGTCGACCGACGACACCAGGCGCGACTATCGCGAGATGCTGTTCCGCGCCAACGACGCCATGTCGAAATGCATCTCCGGTGTCATTCTCTATGACGAGACCATCTGGCAGAAGGCCAAGGACGGTACGCCGCTGGTGAAGGTGATCGAGCAGGCAGGCGCGATTCCCGGCATCAAGGTCGACGAGGGTACCCAGCCATTGCCGGGTTGCCCCGGCGAAACCGTCACGGTCGGGCTCGACAAGCTCGCTGCGCGGCTGTCGGACTACTACAAGCAGGGCGCGCGGTTCGCGAAATGGCGAGCGGTGATCGACATCGGCAAGGACATTCCCAGCATGACGGCGATCCATGTCAATGCACATGCGCTGGCCCGTTATGCCGCGCTGTGCCAGGCCGCCCAGATCGTGCCGATCGTCGAGCCGGAAGTGCTGATGGACGGTGATCACGACATCGATCGCTGTTACGAGGTGAGCCAGCGCGTCCTCAACAAGGTGTTCCAGGAACTGCGGATCCAGCGGGTGGCGCTCGAAGGCATGATCCTGAAGCCGAACATGGCGATCTCGGGCAAGAAATGCCCGAAACAGGCGCCGGTCGAGGAGGTCGCCGAGAAGACGGTGCGCCTGTTGAAGACCTGCGTGCCGGCGATCGTGCCCGGTATCGCATTCCTGTCGGGCGGGCAGTCGGACGAGGAGGCCACCGCGCATCTCGATGCCATGAACCGGATCGGCGGCTTGCCGTGGAAGCTGACCTTCTCCTACGGCCGCGCGCTGCAGGCAGCCCCGCAACACGCATGGTCCGGCAAGGCGGAGAACGTCCCAGTCGGACAGGCCGCGTTCAGCCATCGCGCCCGCATGAATTCGCTGGCGACCAAGGGTGAGTGGCGAAGCGAGCTGGAAGCCAAGAAGGCAGCCTAGCCGCTGTCACCGTAACGTGTCGCGTGGCTGATCCGGTTTTCGCGCACCGGCTTGGCCGGCGTGCGGCGCGGGCGGTTCCGGCGGCACTTGCGATTGCAAAACATGGCCCCCATCTCATTCCAGAGGATTTGCCATGTTAGACATCACCCACGAGCCGGTCGGCGATCTGTCGTCACCGGCGTCCCCCAAGCCTGGCCCCGTCAACGATCAAGCCTTGCTCGATGCCTACTCCCGCGCGGTGATCGACGTCACCGAGCGGATCGGTCCGGCGGTCGTGCGGGTGGAAACCGGGCCGAAGACGCCTGGATCGCGCCAACGCGCCGGGCTCGGCTCCGGCATTGTCATTTCGCCCGATGGCCTGGTGCTGACCAACAGCCACGTGGTCGGCAATTCGAGGCAGATCAGGTTGCGCGACCATGAGGGCATGGTCACCGATGCCCGCGTGCTTGGCGTCGATCCCGATACCGACCTGGCGCTGCTGCGCGCCGACGACGTGCGCGATCTTCATTATGCCTCGCTCGGCAATTCGAAGAACCTGCGTCGCGGCCAGCTCGTGGTGGCGATCGGCAATCCGCTCGGCTTCGAATCGACGGTTACGGCCGGCGTGGTGTCGGCGCTGGGCCGTTCGCTGCGATCTGCCAGCGGCCGGACCATCGAGGACATCATCCAGACCGATGCGGCGCTCAATCCCGGCAATTCCGGCGGACCGCTGGTATCGTCGGCATCCGAGGTGATCGGCATCAACACCGCGATCATCAGTGGTGCTCAGGGCATCTGCTTTGCGGTGGCCAGCAACACCGCGCAGTTCGTGCTGTCGGAGATCATCCGCCATGGCCATGTGCGGCGCGCCTATATCGGGGTCTCCGGGCAGAGCGCGCCGATTCCAAGAAGGCATGCCGTGATCGCCGGCATCGAGAACAAGACGGGGGCATTGCTGGCGCAGATCGAACCGGACGGACCGGCGGCACGGGCCGGGCTGCTGCCGGGCGACGTGGTCATCCGCCTCGATGGCGTCGACATCAACGGGGTCGACGATCTGATCCGCACGCTCGATCGCGACCGGATCGGCCGCAAGCTCGAAATGGACGTGTTGCGGCTGGGCAGGCTGCGCGCGATCGACATCCATCCGGTCGAACGCAAGCCGGCTGCACCGGGGCAGGGATAGGCGTTTCCCGCAATTGCCGCAGGGCAGCGGTTGCCTCGCCCGCGGCAATCCGAAATAGTCGCTCCGAAAGCGAGGGGGCGATGTCCGAACGGGTTGCGCTTGTCATCGGACCGACCGGAGCCATTGGGGGTCCGCTCGCTGAAGCACTGGCGCGCCGCAAGGATTGGCGCGTCTATGGCATGTCGCGCAATCCGCCGCCCCATGCCGGATCGTTCACCCACGTCGCGGCCGATCTGGCCGATCCCGCCTCCTGCAGGCGGGCGCTCGCCCGGATCGAGCCGGTGACGCACGTCTTCTTTGCCGCACGGGCGCCGTTCCGGGAAGGCGGTGTCGAGGACGTCGAAGCCAATGTCGCGATGCTGGCGGCGACGCTCGATGCGCTGGAGCCGCGCGCGCAGGCCCTTGCGCACGTCCATCTGCTGGAGGGCACCAAATGGTATGGCATGCATCTCGGCCCCTATCCGACGCCGTCGCGTGAAGACGATCCCCGGCACCTGCCGCCGAATTTCTACTACGATCAGCAGGACCTCCTGAGTGCACGGGCGATCCGGGGCGGCTTCGATTGGTCGGCCTCACGTCCGTCCTATATCTGCGATTTCGCGCCTCGGCGCGCGCGAAATCTGGTCACGGTGCTCGGCGCCTATGCGGCGATCTGTCGGGCGCTTGGGGTGCCGCTGGATTTTCCCGGCACGGAACGGGCGTATTCGGTGCTGGCCGAGTTGTCCGACGCCACCTCGCTCGCCGAAGCGATCGTCTTCATCGCGACGCATGAGGCCGGAAGAAATGCGGCGTTCAACGTCACCAATGGCGATTCGTTTCGCTGGAGCCAGCTTTGGCCACTGCTGGCGCAATGGTTCGGAATAGCTTGCGGCGTACCGCGCCACATCAGGCTGGCGACCTGGATGGCCGACAAGGGGCCGGTCTGGGACCGCCTTACGGAGCGGCACGGACTGCAGCGGCGCAGCCTCGAGAGCCTCGCATCGTGGGAATTCGCCGACTTCGTCTTCGAAAAGCAATGGGATCTGCTGTCCGACGTCGGACGTCTCAGGCGTGCCGGATTCAACGCCTGCGTCGACTCGATTGCGATGATCCGGGATCAGCTGGAGCGATATCGCGATGCGGAGCTGCTGCCGCGCTAGCACCCCCAGCGCCCGCCCAAGGCTGCGAAAACCCTATGGCGCAGGGCTTCCGGCGCACCCGGCACCCCCGCCGAGGCCAAAAACAAGCCAAATTCGGCAAGAAAAGCTGTGTAGATCGCGGAAGCCCTGTATTTCCCGGGGATTTTCGAAATATTGTCATCTGATCGAAATCAACCCACAGGAGACGAAATGGCTGTACAGATGACGAAGTCGCAATTGATCGAGAAGATCTCGGGCGAGACCGAAGTGGCGAAGAAGGACGTCAAGGGCGTGCTGGAGACGCTGGCGACGGTCGGCTACAAGGAGTTGAAGAAATCCGGTGTGTTCCTGGTGCCGGGCTTCGCCAAGTTCGTGGTGATCAAGAAGCCCGCCACCAAGGCCCGGCAGGGGACCAATCCTTTCACGGGCGAGGCGATGACGTTCAAGGCCAAGCCGGCCCGCAAGATCGTCAGGGCCCGTCCGGTCAAGGCGGCGAAAGACGCGGTGTAAGTGTTGAAAGGCCCCGATCGGGGCCTTTTGGCATTGGGGGATGCCACGTCGAGATGAGGTCTTCCATCATCGCGACAACAGCGGCTGCAGGCCCAACATCGTCGCGGGTAACGCCCCGGTCAACGATATGCCCGGTGCGTCTGCCAGGAGGAAATGGCTTCATTGGCGGCAGGCGCGCGTCGGCGCGTTTTGCGCCGACATGATCGCCACACTTGGGCGCTCGATCGCCGTTTTTGTGCTAAAGCTCGCTCGGTTCTACTTGAAGCAGAACCGGGCCTTAGCTTGTTTCCTTGACATGCTTTCTTCATGCGCGCCGGTTCCGGCTCCGCGTGAAGACGCCATGGCAAGCCTGGCCGCGCCCGGTAGCGAGTTCGGTCGGTAAGCGATGTCGGCAGTCAGGCTTGATCGGGTGGTCAAGAGTTGGGGCTTGGCCCGCGCCGTCGACGGCATCAGCTTGGTGGCGGATGAGGGGGCGCTGCTGGTGCTGCTCGGCCCGTCCGGCTGCGGCAAATCGACGACGCTGCGGTTGATCGCCGGGCTGGAGCAGCCCGACAGTGGAACGGTCACGATCGGCGGGGTCGATGTCACGCATCTGACACCCGCCCAGCGCAAGATCGCGATGGTGTTTCAATCCTATGCCCTGTTTCCCCATCTCAGTGTCGCGGAAAACATCGTGTTCGGCCTGCGGGTGCGTCGGGTATCGCGAGCGGAGCGCGACTCGCGCCTCAAGCGGGTCGCGGATATGGTCGGCCTTGGCCAGTTGCTGGACCGCAAGCCCGCGCAATTGTCCGGCGGTCAGCGCCAGCGGGTCGCGCTGGGACGCGCCATCATCGCCGAAGCCCGGCTCTGCCTGATGGATGAACCCCTGTCCAATCTGGATGCAAAGCTGCGCCACGAGATGCGAACCGAGATCCGGTCGTTGCAACAGCGGCTCGGCATGACCATGGTCTATGTCACCCATGACCAGACCGAAGCCATGACCATGGCGGATCGCGTGGTCCTGATGCGTGATGGTCGCATCGAGCAGGATGGCCCCCCGGAGCAGCTCTACAACTGCCCGGCCAGCGCCTTCACCGCACGGTTCATCGGCACGCCGCCGATGAACCTCATTACCCACGACGGCAGCCTGATCGGCATTCGCCCCGAACATATCCGCCTCGCCGCCCAAGAGGGGCGGCCGGCGCGGGTCAGGAGCGTCGAGCACCTGGGCGCTGACAGCATCGTGCTTTGCGAAATCGACGGGCAGCCGGTTTCGGTGCGGCAGGGGGGCTTCATCAAGGCGCAGCCGGATGAGATGATCCGGCTCGACTGGTCGGCCGAGGACGAGCATCGGTTCGATGCGGACACAGGGATGCGACAGGCGCGACAACAAGGGAGGTCGAGTTGAGGATTTTTTCTCGGATGATGCTGGCTGGCGCGTTGGCGGCGCTGGTGCTGTCGCCGCATCGCGCGGCGGCCGTTGATCTCACGATGTACTATCCGGTCGCGGTCGGAGGTCCGGTGACCAAGATCGTCGATGACATGGTGGGCCGCTTCGAGAAGGAAAACCCGGACATCAAGGTGACGGCGGTCTATGCCGGCAACTATACCGACACCATGACCAAGGCGATGACCGCCATGAAGGGCGGCCAGCCGCCGCAATTGTCCGTGCTGCTCTCCACCGACGTCTTCACGCTGATCGACGAGAACGCGATCGTGCCGTTCGACGATCTGGTCGTGGACAAGGCCTGGTTCAAGCAGTTCTACCCGGCCTTCATGGCGAACGGACAGATCGAGGGCAAGACCTGGAGCATTCCGTTCCAGCGTTCGACCATCGTGCTGTACTGGAACAAGGACGCCTTCAAGGAGGCCGGGCTCGATCCCGAGAAGCCACCCGCAAGCTGGGACGAGATGGTCGCGATGGGCAGGAAGCTCATCAAGAAGGACGGCTCGGGAAACGTCAGCCGCTGGGGCATCGAGATTCCGACCACCGGCTACGCCTATTGGATGCTGCAGGCCCTCGCCATCGAAAACGGCCAGAAGCTGATGAACGAGGCCGGCAATGCGGTTCAGCTCACCGCGCCGAAGACCGTTGCGGCGCTGGACTACTGGGTCGATCTTTCTCGCAAGGAAGCGGTGATGCCTACGGGAAGCATCGATTGGGCGACGCTGCGCAGCGATTTCCTTGAAGGCAAGACCGCCATGATGTGGCACACCACCGGCAATCTGACGGCAGTGAAGGACGGCGCCAAGTTCAACTTCGGCGTTGCCATCCTTCCCGCCAGGAAGCGGCGGGGTTCGCCGACCGGCGGCGGCAACTTCTATATCTTCAAGAGCGCCTCGCCCGAGCAGCAGAAGGCGGCGGTGAAGTTCGTGCAGTGGATGACGAGCCCGGAGCGCGCGGCCGAATGGAGCATGAAGACCGGTTATGTCGCGGTGTCCCCGGCAGCATACAAGACGCCCGGGATGGAGAAATATGCCAAGGATTTCCCGGCCGCCACGGTCGCGCGCGATCAGCTGGAATACGCGGTGCCCGAACTGTCGGTGCACGAGAACGGCCGCATCTACAAGTTCGTCAACGACGCCGTGCAAGCCGCGGTCACGGGCGTGCAAAAGCCCGACCAGGCGCTGACCGAGGCCCAGCAGCAGTCCGATCGCGTCTTGCGCGCCTACAAATAAACGGAGGCAAAACGCCGGCGGGTGGCGGATGCTCCGCCGTCCGCCGCTTCATTCCATGACGGTCCAGACAGCCATAGCGCCAGCCACCGCGCGACCGCCGCGATCGCAGGCGTGGTGGAATGCAGTGAATGCGTGGCTGTTGCTGCTGCCCGCCGCGGTGCTGCTCGCTTCCTTCACCCACTATCCGATCCTTGCCACCATCCGTCACAGCCTCTTCGTCGCCCGCCGCAACGGCGTGGAGATCTTCGTCGGGCTGGATAATTATCGTGCCATGTTCCAGGACCCGATCTTCTGGAAGGCCTTGATCAACAACTTCTGGTTTGCCCTCGGCACCGTCCCCACCTCGATTGCGCTGGCGCTGTTGATGGCGCTCTGGGTCAACCGCAACTTACGTGGCCGGGGCTTCCTGCGGCTCGCCTTCTTTACGCCCACCGTGCTGCCGATGATCGCGGTCGCCAACATCTGGCTGTTTTTCTACACGCCGGATTACGGATTGCTCGACCAGCTGCGCGGCCTGTTCGGCCTGCCCGGATGGAACTGGCTGGGCGATCCCGGCACGGTGATGGGGTGCCTGATCGTCATGGTGATCTGGAAGGAGGCGGGTTTCTTCATGATCTTCTACCTCGCCGCCCTGCAGCAGCTCTCGCCCGAACTGGAGGAGGCGGCGGCGGTCGAGGGTGCCGGCCGATGGTACACGTTCCGGCGCATCACCTTTCCGCTGTTGATGCCGACCACCCTGTTCGTCGCGATCAACGCCGTCATCAACTCGTTCAAGCTGGTCGACCATCTCGTGATCATGACCAAGGGCGGCCCGAGCAATGCGAGCACGCTGCTGCTCTATTACATCTACGAGGTGGCCTTCACGTTCCAGGATCGGGCCTATGCGGCGACGCTGACGGTCGTGCTTCTGCTGGTGCTGAGCACGCTCGCCCTCATCAAGTTCGGCGTTCTCGACCGCAGGATCCATTACAAATGAACCGGCGAACCCACCCGCTCGAAATGGCGGCAGCCTGGCTGCTGGCGCTGGTCTGGCTGGTGCCGCTCGCCTATGCCTTCTGGAGTGCACTCCATCCGGCAGAATATGCCACCTCGTTCAGCCTGTCGGCGCCATGGACGCTGAAGAACTTCGCCCGCGCCTGGAGCCAGGCGCCGTTCGGCCGGTACTATGTCAACACCGTGATGCTGGTGTGCTTCGTGCTGGCCGGGCAGCTGGTGCTGTCGACGCTGGCCGCCTATGCTTTCGCCCGGTTCAAGTTCACCGGCAGCGGCATCGCCTTCGCCTTGGTTCTGCTGCAGCTGATGATCATGCCAGACGTCTTGATCGTGGAGAATTATCGCGCCATCAGTGCGCTCGGCCTGCTGGATACGATCCCCGCGATCGGGTTGCCCTACCTTGCCAGCGCCTTTGCCATTTTCCTGCTGCGCCAGACCTTCAAGAGCATCCCGCAGGAACTGGTCGATGCAGCGCGGGTCGAAGGCGCCGGCCCGTTGCAGGTGCTGTGGCGGGTCTACATTCCGCTCGCCCGGCCGACCTATATCGCGTTCGGCCTCGTCTCCGTCAGCTATCACTGGAATAATTTCCTCTGGCCGCTGATCGTCACCAATTCGGTCGGGAGCCGGCCGCTGACCGTCGGCCTTGCGGTATTCGGCGCGCCCGAGACCGGCGTGGACTGGTCGATCATCAGTGCCGCCACGGTCATGACCATGGCGCCGCTCCTGGTCGCGTTTCTGCTGTTCCAACGACAATTCGTCCAATCCTTCATGCGCGCGGGCATTCGCTGATGCGGCTCGTCACATGGAACATCCAGGCCGGGAAGGGTTGCGACGGGGTGATCGACCTGGCGCGCATCGTTGCCGTCGCGAACGCCCTGGCCGATGCCGACATCTTCTGTTTCCAGGAGGTGTCGGACGGCTTCGAGGCGGTAGCCGGACCTATAGACCAAAGCGCCGAGCTTGCCAGGCTGCTGCCGAACCATCAGCCGGTATTTGGCCCCGCGGTCGAGACGATCGATCAGACCGGCCGGTTGCGCCGTTTTGGCAACATGACGCTGACGCGCCTGCCGGTCCGGCAGGTGGCCCGCCACCTGCTGCCCTGGCCGCGAACCGGCGTGAGACGCAGCATGCGGCGCGTGGCGCTGGAAGCCACGGTGCAGGCCAGCTTCGGTCCGATCCGGATTGTCAACACCCACCTCGAGTTTCATTCTCTGGTCCAACGCGAAGCGCAGATCGTCCGGTTGCTCGACCTGCAGCAGGAGGCCTCTGAAAGCCCTCTGGTCGGCAGCGTCGAACATGCCGAGCCCTATGCCAGCCAGGTCGCCACGGCTTCCAGCATCCTGTGCGGCGATTTCAATTTCGACGTGGCCGACCCGCAGCATCGGCTGCTGCACGGCTCGGCGCGGCCGGGCCTCAACTACCGGGACAGCTGGCATGTCGGACATCCCGGTCGGCGCCATGCACCCACCTGCGGCATCCACGACCGCGTGCAATGGCCCAACGGGCCGGACTGCCGCGACTTCGTCTTCGTCACGGAAGATCTGGCGGAGCGCGTTTGCCGCGTCGAGGTGGATGAGGCGACCACGGCCTCCGACCACCAGCCGGTGCTGATCGAGCTGGCGGATTGAGCCGTCGGGACGATCGCTGCGATCGAACTATCGGGGGCAGCGATACCAGACGCCGTCATCTCCCTGGAAATGACGGCGCTGCGGGCTACGTGAACGATACTGGCGGGTGCAATAGATGGGACCGAAATGCGACCCGCCCGAAGGAGTTGAGCCGATGATGCCGGCTGCGCCAACCCAGGCGCCGGCCGGATTGGCGGCGAAACCGCCGGGAAAAACACCGTTGGCTTGAAAGTCGCGGACGTCGTCGCGGCCGTCGAAATACCAGGCGGACGGCGGCAGATCGCGGCGCAAAAATGGCTCGTGGCTGCCTTGCGCCAGCGCTGGCGACGCAGCCGCCGCCATGGCCGCTGTGGCGGCGAGCAGCAATCCCAGCCGGCCCATGCCGGCGGCCTCAAGCCAGGCGATCAGCTGCAACATGGCCGGCTCGTCCCCCAATCGCCTTTCCAGCCGTCGAGCCGGCCGTGCCGGAACTGCAGATAGAGTCCGTCCCTGCGGTCCGACAGCGCGCTGCCTTTGACATTGGGCAGCGCGAGAAACATTTCGTTGCCGGGACGGCCCCTGACATAGATCAGCCTCGCCCCCAGCGCCAGCGAGGCCTCCTGCGGGTTCATGCCGAAGGTCAGCGGCGTGTTGTTGGCTGGCTGCGCCTGCACCTGGACTCCGGGGCCGGCCAGCATGACCACCAGCACGGCGGCGACGAATGGCGATCCTCGCATGCCAGTTTCCCTCACGGTTGCGGCTGCGGTTGCAGCGAGGAGAGCTTGCCGTCCGGCGTCCATCCGCCGCCGAGCGCCTGGAACAGGCTGCTGGCGGCCAGCAGTTTGGTCAGCCGCACCTGCGCCAGCGTGTTCTCGGCGATAAGCAGCGTCTGCTGGGTCTGCAACACCGTGATCAGGTTGACCGTACCGGCGCGCAACTGGGTTTCCGAGACATCGAAGGCCTTGCGCGAATTGTTCACGGCTTCGATCTGCAGCCGCTCCTGCTTGGTGAATTGCGCCAGCGCGACCAGCGCCTTCTCCACATCTGCAAAGGCCGACAGCACGGCCTTGCGGTAGGCCTGCAGGTTCTGCAATTGCACGCCCTTGGCCTGCTTCAGCTGGCTCTCGAGCAGGAAGCCGTCGAAGATCGGCTGCGTCAATCCGGCGGCGAGCGTGTAGTACCAGGCGCCGGGGCCGAACAGCGCCGCCAGCGCCGCGCTTTGCACGCCGGTGGTCGCGGTCAGCTGGATTTGCGGGAAGAAAGCCGCGCGCGCCGATTCGACGCTGAAGTTCGAGGCAGCGAGCTGCGCCTCCGCCTCGCGGATGTCGGGACGCTGATAGAGCAGTTCCGACGGCAGCCCCGGGGTCACCCGCGGAATGGTGATCTGCGCCATCCCGCCGCCCCTGATGTTGAAGCTCGCCGGTGCGCGCGCCACCAGCAGCGCAAGGGCGGCGGTGTTCTGCTTCAAGGTGACTTCGAGCGGCGGAATCGCCGCGCGCTCGGTCGAGACCAGGGCCTCCTGCTGCGACAGGTCGAGCTGCGAGGCCGTTCCGCCGGCGAATTGCTGCTTGATCAAGGTCAGGATGCGCTCGGCGGCGGCCAGGTTCCGGCGCGCGACGCGCAGCTCGTCCTGTGCCGCCAGAACCTGGAAATAGGTGTTGGCGACGGTCACGATGGTCGTGAGCGTCACCACCTCGCGGTTGTAGCGGGCCACGGTGGCGTTTTCCTCCGCCGCATAGAGCGCGGCGCGGTTCTTGCCCCAGAAGTCGAGCATGTAACTCGCGGTGAGGCCCATGTTGAACTGCGAGAAGGTCGATGCGCCGCCGCTGCCGAGACCGCCGCCCGCGCTCTGCGAGGCCAGATGCTCGCGCTCGGCGGTGGCCGTTCCCGTTACCGACGGCAGCAGCGGTGCGCCCGAGACGCCGGCCTGGGCATCGGCCTGGACGATCTGGGCAACGGCGACCGCGATATCGAGATTGAAGATCTGCGCGTCTTCCATCAGCGAGGTCAGCTCCGCGGACCGGAAGCCGCGCCACCAGTCCAGCGCCGGGACGGCTGCGTCGGCCGTGCGCCGCGGCGCCTCGCGATAGTTCGCGGGAACCTCGAGATTGAGCTCGGGCCGTTCGGTGCCGAGGATGCAGCCGGACAAGGCCGGGCCGAGCAGCAGCAGGGCCAGGACGCCGACGGCGCGAAACCCGCCGCCGACCCCCGCGGTCGGGAAATTTGACCTCGCCAAGCCTGCTCATCGAACACCGGTCCAAGCTGCGACCTCGATCGGTCCGGTCTCCGGGTCCACGACACCGAGACGCCGCGCTTCCGACATCGCATGGGGCTCGTTGCCACGCTAGGCCCGTGATCGATGCAGCTGTTGACATCTATTCGCCCGGTTGCAGCGGGAGCATCGGCCGCGAGGCCGCCGGCGTGACCGCCCCGGAGCCGCTGGCTCCAGAGCCGGAACCGATCCATGTAGAGGTAGATCACCGGCGTCGTATAGAGCGTCAGCACCTGGCTGAGGATCAGCCCGCCGACGATGGCGATGCCGAGCGGCTGGCGAAGCTCGCCGCCTTCGCCCATGCCGATCGCCAGCGGCAGCGCGCCGAGCATCGCCGCCATGGTCGTCATCATGATCGGCCGGAAGCGCAGCAGGCAGGCCTCGTAGATCGCGTCGAGCGGGCTGAGCCCGCGCCTGCGCTCGGCGTCGAGCGCGAAATCGATCATCATGATGGCGTTCTTCTTGACGATGCCGATCAGCAGGATGACGCCGATCAGCGCCATGATGCTGAACTCGGTGCGGAACGCCATCAGGGCGAGCAGGGCGCCGACGCCGGCCGACGGCAGGGTGGACAGGATCGTCAGCGGGATGCACGTAGCTCTCGTAGAGCATGCCGAGCACGATATAGATCGTGACCAGCGCCGCCAGAATCAGGAACGGCTGGTTGTCGAGCGAATCCTGGAAGGCCTTCGCCGTGCCCTGGAAGGTGCCGCGGATGGTCGCGGGCACGCCGATCCGGTTCATGGTGGCGTCGATGGTGGCGACGGCCGTGCTGAGCGAGACACCGGGCGGCAGGTTGAACGAAATGGTGGTGGCGACCAGCAGCCCCTGGTGATTGACCGCGAGCGGGGTCGCGCCCTGCGTGAAGTGCGCGACCGCCGACAGCGGAATCATGGTTTCCTGGTCTGGTGCAGACCGCCGAGCCGGTCGAGGCCACGCCCTTGCCGGTGGCGCCGATCGAGTTGGTCGCGAGATTGCGGGCGGCCTGCGCGTTGGCGCGAGTTGGCCGCAGCTGGATTGCCCGGGGCGACGACGGTGCCCGCCACCGCATTGGTCGCCTGCGAGCCGCCGACCGAGCCGCCGGACGTGCTGACATAGACGTCCTTCAGCGTTTCCGGATTTTGCCAGTACCGCGGCGCCACCTCCATGATCACGTGATACTGGTTGCGCGCGACGTAGATGGTCGAAACCTGGCGCTGGCCGAACGCGTCATAGAGCGTGTTGTCGATCTGGCTGACGGTGACGCCGAGCCGCGCGGCGGCGTCGCGGTCGATCACGAGATCGGACTCGAGCCCCTTGTTCTGCTGGTCGCTGTTGACGTCGGCGAGGTTGGGCTCGCCCTGCAGCGCGGCCGCGATCTTCGGCGTCCATTCGTTGAGCTCCTCGAGCGTCGGACCCTGCAGGGTGTACTGATACTGCGCATTGCTGGCGCGGCCGCCGACGCGGATGTCCTGCACCGCCTGCAGGAACAGCGTCGCGCCCGGCACCACCGCCATCTCGCGCCGCAGCCGCGCGATGACGCCGTCGGCGGAGATGTCGCGCTCGCTCAGCGGATAGCAGCGAGACGAACACGAAGCCGGAATTGGTCTGGCCGCCGCCGGTGAAGCCGACCGACGGTCTCGACCGCCGGATCCTGCTTGATGATGCTGACGAACTGCGTCAGCTTCTGCTGCATCAACTGGAAGGAGATGCTCTGGTCGGCCTGGATCGAGCCGATCATCCGTCCGGTGTCCTGCTGCGGGAAGAAGCCCTTCGGAATGACGTCGTACAGATAGAAATTGAGGCCGAGCACCGCCGCCAGGATCAACATCATCGAGCGCGGGATGCCGCAGCGCCGACGGTCAGCGTCCGCCGGTAGAAGTTCAGCATCCGCTCGAAGAAGCGCTCGCTGGCCTGATAGAGCCGGCCGTGTCTCCGGCCGGCTTCGCTGCGCAGCAGGACCGCGCACATCATCGGCGTGGTCGCCAGCGAAATCGCGAGCGAGATCATGATCGCGATCGAGATCGTCATCGCGAATTCGCGGAACAGCCGGCCGACGATGCCGCCCATCAGCAGGATCGGAATGAAGACGGCGATCAGCGAGATGCTCATCGACAGCACGGTGAAGCCGACCTCGTTGGCGCCCTTGAGCGCGGCCTCCAGCGGCGACATGCCCTCCTCGATATAGCGGGTGATGTTTTCCAGCACCACGATGGCGTCGTCGACGACGAAGCCGGTCGCCACCGTCAGCGCCATCAGCGACAGATTGTCGAGGCTGTAGCCCATCAGGTACATCGCGGCGAAGGTCGCGACCAGCGATACCGACACCGCCACCACCGGAATCAGCGTCGCGCGCAGGTTGCGCAGGAATGCGAACACCACGACGATCACCAGCAGCACGGCGAGGATCAGGGTGCGCTCGACATCGCGCAGCGAGGTGCGGATGGTGGTCGAACGGTCGACCGCCAGGCTGACGTCGATGGCCGGCGAAATCGAGGCGCTGCAGTTGCGGCATCAGCGCCTTCACCGCGATCGACGGTCGCGATGATGTTGGCGCCCGGCTGCCGGTACAGGATGATCAGCACGGCCGGCTTGCCGTTGGCGAGGCCGGCATTGCGCAGGTTTTCGACCCCGTCGGTGACCTCGCCGACATCGGAAAGGTGCACCGCGCGCGCCATTGCGGTAGGCGACGATCAGCGACTGGTAGTCGGCGGCCTTGTTGGCCTGGTCGTTGGCGTAGATCTGGTAGCGCTGGTCGCCGACGTCGATGCCGCCCTTCGGGCTGTGCGCGTTGGCGCTGGCAAGCGCCGCGCGCACGTCCTCGAGGCCGATGCCGTATTTGTAGAGCGCCTGCGGGATGAGATCGACGCGCACCGCCGGCAGCGAGCTGCCGCCGACGACGACTTCGCCGATGCCCTCGACCTGCGACAGCTTCTGCGCCAGCACGGTCGACGCCGCGTCGTAGAGATCGCCGCGCGTCAGCGTGTCCGAGGTCAGCGTCAGGATCAGGATCGGCGCGTCGGCGGGATTGACCTTGCGGTAGGTCGGATTGGATCGCAGGCTGGTCGGCAGGTCGGCGCGGGCGGCGTTGATCGCGGCCTGGACGTCGCGCGCGGCGCCGTCGATGTCGCGGTTCAGCCCGAACTGCAGGGTGATGCGCGTCGACCCGACGCGTGCGAGGACGAGGTCATTTCGGTGACGTCGGCGATCTGTCCGAGATGGCGCTCCAGCGGGCTGGCGACGGTGGTGGCGACGTCCTGCGGGCTCGCGCCCGGCAGCGTCGCCCGCACCGAGATGGTCGGGAAGTCGACCTGCGGCAGCGGCGAGACCGGCAGCTTGAAGAACGCCACCGCACCCGCCGCCGCGAGCCCGAAGGTCAGCAGCGTCGTGGCGACCGGCCGGCGGATGAAGGGGGTGGACGGGCCCATGCCTGGCGCTCAGCTCAATTCGTTGGCGGGGCCGACGTCGCCGGTGCGTCCGGCGAACCGCACCGCCAGGCGGTCGAACCAGAGATAGATCACCGGCGTGGTGAACAGCGTCAGCAACTGGCTGACCAGCAGGCCGCCGACGATGGAGATGCCGAGCGGATGCCGCAATTCGGAGCCCGCGCCGGTGCCGAGCATCAGCGGCAACGCGCCGAGCACCGCGGCCATGGTGGTCATCAGGATCGGCCGGAACCGCAGCAGGCAGGCCTGGTAGATCGCCTCGCGCGGCGGCTTGCCCTCGTTGCGCTCGGCGTCGAGCGCAAAGTCGATCATCATGATCGCGTTCTTCTTCACGATGCCGATCAGCAGGATGATGCCGATGATCGCGACGATGGTGAGGTCGTCGCCGGCCAGCCATCAGCGCCAGCAGCGCGCCGATGCCGGCCGACGGCAGCGTCGAGAGGATCGTGATCGGATGGATGAAGCTCTCATAGAGCACGCCGAGCACGATATAGACGGTGACGATCGCCGCCAGGATCAGGAACAGCTGGTTGGACGAGCGATGACTGGAACGCCAGCGCCGCGCCCTGGAAGCTGGTGATCACGCCGAGCGGCAGGCCGATGTCGGTCTGCGCCTGCTTGATCGCGGTCACCGCGTCGCCGAGCGATGCGCCGGGCGCCAGGTTGAACGAGACCGTGGTGGACGGGAAACTGCCCGAGATGCGAGACCTGCAGCGGCGCGGTCTGCTGCCTGCATCTTGGCCATCACGGCCAGCGGCACCGGCGCGCCGCCCACCGAGGAAGGCAGATAGATCGTCGGACAGCGACTGCAGCGAGGTCTGCAGCTTCGGATCGGCCTCGAGGATGACGCGGTACTGGTTCGAGTTGGTGAAGATGGTGGAGACGATGCGCTGGCCGTAGGAGTCGTAGAGCGCGTTGTCGATGGTCGCGGGCGTGATGCCGAAACGGGCGGCCTGGTCGCGGTCGATCTCGACGAACACCGACAGCCCCTGCGCCGACAGGTCGCTGGCCACGTCGGCGAGTTCGCGGCAGCGTGTTCAGCTTGTCGACCAGTTTGGGCGTCCATTCCGTCAGCTGCGCCGGGTCGGCGTCCTGCAGGATGAACTGGTACTGGGTCCGGCTGACGGTGCCCTCGATGGTCAGGTCCTGAACCGGCTGCATGTAGAGCGAGATGCCGGTCAGTGACGCCGTGCTGTCCTTGATCCGCTGCATCACCGTCGCGATGCCGGCCTTGCGCTGGTCATAGCGGCTTCAGGTTGATCAGGATGCGCCCGCTGTTGAGCGTGGTGTTGGTGCCGTCGACGCCGATGAAGGACGAGAGGCTCTCGACGTCGGGATCCTTCAGGATGACGCTGGCGAGCTGCTGCTGGCGCTCCGCCATCGCGGCATAGGATACCGACTGCGGCGCTTCCGAGATCGCCTGGATGACGCCGGTGTCCTGCAGCGGGAAAAATCCCTTGGGGATGACGACGTAGAGCAGGGCGGTCAGCACGAAGGTGCCGAGCGCGATCAGCAGCACGAAGGTCTGACGATCGAGCACCCAGCTCAGCGCGCTGGCCATAGACCGCGATGATCCGGTCGAAGCCTTCGCGGCTGTAGCGCTGGAAGGCGTTCTCGCGCGTCTCCGCTTCGGGCTTGAGCAGCTTGGCGCAGGCCATCGGCACCAACGTCAGCGACACCACCGCGGAGATCAGGATCGTGACCGACAGCGTGATGGCGAATTCGCGGAACAGCCGTCCGACCACGTCGCCCATGAACAGCAGCGGGATCAGCACCGCGATCAGCGACACCGTCAGCGAGATGATGGTGAAGCCGATCTGCTCGGAGCCGCGAAGGGCGGCCTGCAGCGGCGGCTCGCCCTCCTCGATGTAGCGTGAGATGTTCTCGATCACGACGATCGCGTCGTCGACCACGAAGCCGGTGGCGATGGTCAAGCGCCATCAGGGACAGATTGTTGAGGCTGAAGCCGAACAGGTACATCGCGCCGAGCGTGCCGACCAGCGACAGCGGAACCGACAGGCTCGGGATCAGGGTGGCGCGCGCATTGCGCAGGAACACGAAGATCACCAGCACCACCAGGATGACGGCGAGCGCCAGCTCGAATTCCACGTCCTGCACCGAGGCGCGGATGGTCACGGTCCGGTCGGTCAGGACGTTGAGGTCGATGGCGGCCGGCAGGGTGGCCTGCAACTGCGGCAGCAGCGACTTGATGCCCTCGACCACCGAGATCACATTGGCGCCCGGCTGTCGCTGGATGTTGAGGATGATCGCCGGCGTCTCGTTCATCCAGGCGCCGAGCTTGTCGTTCTGGGCGCCGTCGACGACATCGCCGACATCGCTGAGCCGGACCGGCGAGCCGTTCTTGTAGGCGACGATCAGCGATTTGTAGTCGCTCGCATTCCTGATCTGGTCGTTGGCGTTGATGGTGTAGGCGCGCATCGCGCCGTCGAAATTGCCCTTCGGCGTGTTGACGTTGGCGTTGCCGAGCGTGGTGCGCAGGTCGTCGATGTTGAGACCATAGGCCGCGAGCTTGCGGATGTCGGCCTGGATGCGCACCGCCGGCCGCTGGCCGCCGCTGATGCTGACCAGCCCGACGCCGGGCAGCTGCGAGATCTTCTGCGCCAGGCGGGTATCGACGAAGTCCTGCGACCTGCGTCAGCGGCATCGTCTTCGACGTCAGGCCGAGCGTCAGGATCGGCGCGTCGGCCGGGTTCACCTTGGCGTAGATCGGCGGCGCGGGCAGGTCGGCGGGCAGCAGATTGCCGGCGGCGTTGATCGCGGCCTGCACTTCCTGCTCGGCGATATCGAGCGAAATGGCGAGCGCTGAACTGCAGCGTGATCACCGACGCGCCGGCGGAACTCACCGAACTCATCTGGTTCAAGTTCGGCATCTGGCCGAATTGCACTTCCAGCGGGGCGGTGACCGAAGACGTCATCACGTCCGGGCTGGCGCCCGGATAGAAGGTCTGCACCTGGATGGTCGGATAGTCGACTTCCGGCAGGGCGGCGACCGGAAGGAACCTGAACGCCAGCATGCCTGACAGCATGATGGCGATCATCATGCAGGGTGGTCGCCACAGGCCGCAGAATGAACGGCTGCGACGGGTTCATTGGTTCTGCCCGCCATCCGGGTGTCGCCGCTTGCCGCCCGCCTTGTTCGGGCTGGTGGGAGGGGTGGCCAGCGGCTTGCTGTCGGCCTCGGTGCGCACGTTGATCTTGGCGCCGTCGCGCAGCTTGTCGGCGCCGTCGATCACGATGCGATCTCCGGGCTCGAGCCCGGAACGCACCTCGACCCGGTCGCCATCGGTGACGCCGAGCTCGACCTTGCGGACGGAGACGGTGTTGTCGGCATTGACGAGGTAGACGAACGTGCCGGGTACGCCGCGCTGGACGCCAGCCGTCGACATCGTGGTGACGTCCTTGCGGGTGTCGAGCAGGAGACGGATGTTGACGAACTGGTTCGGGTAGAGCGCTTCGTTTTCGTTGGCGAACTGCGCGCGCAGCTTGATCGTCCCCGTGGTCGGATCGATCTGGCTGTCGAAGGTCTGCAGGGTGCCGTCGGCGATCTTGTTCGCACCGCTGCGGTCGAGCGCAGTCACCGGCAGGACCGCCCCGTCCTGCAGGCGCTTTGCAATCGCCTGCAGATTGTCCTCCGGCACCGTGAACAGAACGCTGATCGGTTTCAGTTGCGTGATCACGACAATACCGTTGGTGTCGCCGGGCGTGACATAGTTGCCCTGGTCGACCTGGCGCAATCCGACGCGGCCATCGAGCGGCGCTACGATGCGGCAATAGTTCAGGTTGACCTCCGCGGATTTGACCGCGGCGCGATCGGCCTCGACCGTGCCCTGATCCTGCGCGACCAGGGCGATCTGGGTGTCCAGGGTCTGGCGCGGCACCGCGTTCTGCGCCGCGAGACCCTGATAGCGTGTCAGATCGACCTGCGCACCCTTCAGCAGGGCTTCGTCGCGCGCGAGCGCTCCTTTCGCCTGATTGAGCGTGGCTTCATAGGGACGTGAATCGATTTCCGCGAGCAGATCGCCCTTCCTGACCTCATCTCCCTCCTTGAAGACGATCTTCTGCAGATAGCCGCTGATCTGGCTTCTGATGGTCACGGTGGCCAGCGAGGTGACGGTGCCGAGCGCATTAAGCTTGATTCCGATATCGCCCTTGGCGACGACTTCCGGCACGATCGACATCGGCCCGGCATTGCGTCCGCCGCGTCCTTGTTGCGGCGCGCTCTGCTGCCGGCTCCACCAGACCACCGCGGCGACGACCAACAACAGCACCAGGCAGGTCACGACGAATCGCCAGACCGACCGCGGCTTGGCAGGCGGCGCGTCGGCCGGGCGACCATCCGGCTGGGGCACAGCTTCCTGAGGAGGCTTCATGGGCTGGTTCATGAAGGTTCCGTCATTGAACTGTCGCTCATCTTCAGGCCTCTGACCGCGGGATTTGTCCAGGGTACATCATCGTTCAAACAAGCCACGACGGACCGGTCCTTGCAGGCGTTTTGAACGGAAACTCGCAATCGCCCGATGTCCAACAACTACACGTCCACATCGGCGGATCGCATTAATATTCGGAAAGAATTGTATCCCGATCCGTCACGCCCGGCCAGCGAATCAGCCCGCTTTTGCCGAGATTGGGCCCGGCGGCAGCCAAAAAGCCACCATCCTGGCGACGGGTCGACAGCGCTCCACGAGTTCCACTGGCGGTCTTGCCGCAGCTGTGCTGGATAGCTGGCGCGATACCCTTCCTTCGAGCGCGGGGGGACCACAGTGTGACCAGCATCCGCCTCGCCATTGTTGGTCTCGGCAAGATCGCCCGCGATCAGCACATCCCCGCCATCGCCGCCACCGACGGCGTCGAACTCGCGGCCATCGCCAGTCGCAATGCCTCGATCGCCGGCCTGGCGCATTTCGCGACGCTGGAGGAGTTGCTGTCGGCCCGGGCCGATGTCGACGCCGTGGCCCTGTGCACGCCGCCGCAAGGGCGTCATCTCCTGGCGGAAGCGGCGTTGCGGGCCGGCATGCATGTGATGCTCGAAAAGCCTCCGGGCGCGACCGTCGCTGAACTGAATCTCCTGGTCGAAACGGCAAGGCGCGCCGGGCGGACGCTGTTCGCGAGCTGGCATTCGCGTTTCGCTCCGGCCGTCGAGCCAGCGCGGCATTTCCTGGCCGGCCGCAGCATCGAATTAGTTTCGGTCGAGTGGAAGGAGGATGTCAGGGTCTGGCATCCGGGTCAGGCCTGGATCTGGGAGCCGGGCGGGCTCGGGGTGTTCGACCCCGGCATCAATGCGCTCTCGATTCTGACCCGCATCCTGCCGCAGCCGTTCTTTCTCGTCCGGGCCGAACTGTCGTTTCCGCGGGGACGCACCGCCCCGATCGCCGCCGACCTGACATTTTCCGACAACACCGGCGCGCCGATCCGCGCCGAATTCGACTGGCGCCAGAGTGGCCCGCAGCGCTGGGACATCAGCGTCGAGACCGACGCCGGCAGCCTCGTTCTCTCTGGCGGCGGCAGCCGACTGGTCGGCAATGGCCGGATATTGGTCGATGAAAGGCCTGCGGAGTATCGCGCCGTCTATCAGCGCTTTGTCGATTTGATCGCCCGCGGCGGCTCCGATGTCGACCTGTCGCCGCTGGTCCATGTTGCCGATGCCTTCCTGCTCGGCCGTCGCCGCGAGGTCGAACCTTTCGTCGACGAATGAACGCATCCAGGGTGACGCCTGTGGGCTCGGCGAGCCTCTAGCGCGAATCCCTCATCTGCGCGCGCGGAGGGGCCGCCAGCGCGCGGTTCTCGGCGCGCAGGCGAACCAGGAGGAGAGCGGCGTTGAGGAGGGTGAAGACGACAGCAAGCCAGCGAAGACCGAGCGTCCACGGCAGCACCGCGATCTCGCCGACCACCACCGCGTAGTTGGGATGAGACATCAGCCGATACGGTCCGGCCGCCACCAGCGGCTCGCCCGGCAGCACGATGATCCGCGTCGTCCATCGCGAGCCGAGGGTCCATAGCACCCAACAACGCAGGCCCTGCAGCGCGACATACAGTGCGAGCCCCACGGCGTCCACGGGCTGATCGTGTCCGAGCAGCCATAGCGACGACAGCCAGGCCGTGTGCAGCGCGACGATCCATGGATAGTGCTCCGATGCCACCTCGACGGCGCCCCGCGCCATCAGCTTGCGCGTGTTGTGGCGGGCGAGGACGAGTTCGCCGATACGCTGCAGCGTGACGACGAGCAGCAGGAGTTCGGCGCCGGTCAAGCGGCGTGCCGCAGGGCGACGCAGCTTGCGGTGAAGCCGGGGCCGAGCGCCGTCAGTACCGATCGCGGCGGCAGGCCCTGGTTGCGCGCGCGCTCGAGGACGAACAGCACCGTCGGCGCCGACATGTTGCCGCAATCGGCGATGACCTGCCGCTCATGGTCGAGCGCGCCCTGGTCGAGGCTCAGTGCCGTTTCCAGCGCGGTAATCACCCTGGCGCCGCCGGGATGGCAGATGAATCGCCCGACCTCGGTCGTCGACAGTCCGATGTTCGAGAGGATTTCGGTTACGGCCGGGGCCAGATGGGCGGTGATGAAGTTCGGGATGGTGCGCTGGAAGATGACGCCGAATCCCTCGGGATCGACATTCCAGCCCATGATCCCGAGCGTATCCGGCCACAGATATTCGCCGGAACCTTCGATTTGCGTGGCGCCGCCATCACCCGCGCGCAGGATGACCGCCGCCGCACCATCGCTGAACAGGCTGGTGGCGACGATATTGGCCTTGGTGAGCTCGTCGAGGCGCAGCGCCAGCGAGCAGAGCTCGACGGCGACAAGCAGCACGTTGGTTCCCGGCCGCGCCTGGGCGAGACGCGCGGCGATCGACAGCCCCGACACCCCGCCGGCACAGCCGAGCCCGAACACCGGCACCCGCGCGATATCGACGCGAAAGCCCATCCGCGCGGCGACGCGGGCCTCCAGGCTTGGCGTGGCAATGCCGGTGGAACTGATGGTCACCACCGTGTCGATGTCGGCAGCAGTCAGGTTTGCCGCGGCGAGCGCCTTGCCGGCGGCATCGACGAACAGCGCCTCCGCCCCTTCCATATAAGCTTGGGTCCGCTCCGGCCAGCCGCGCGGCGCGAGATACCAATCGAATGGCTTCACGCCATGGCGCTTGACGATCCCGGTGTTGCTGAAAATGCTGGACAGCGTTTCGAACTCGGGAAGCCGCGGTCCGAACACTTCCCACGCGGCGGCGAGGACTTCCTTCTGCAGAAACACGTGAGGAGGCAGCGATGTCGCCAGCGAAACCAAAGCCGCCTGTGACGCCGGAGCAGCTCTGGTCATTGCATGTCCCCTGATGCCCGGCTTCTCCAAAATGGGAACCGCTGCGGGCTGCAATTCAGTTCAAATACCGCGAAAAAATCGCGAGGTCACCCCAGGTCGGCCACTGGACGGTTTGAGGTGACGCCCATCATCCGATCCCAAACGCATGCGGCAGTCTTGGCTGCCATGTTTCAGTGCCGGCCCTAGCCCGATGGCAGTCTGCTATGGTTTGATGCCGCAGCCTGAAGAAGCATGCCGGCAACCCTGCCGCAAGTGGCGGCCCGTCCCTGTCATCTCATCCGAGGAGTAGCTGCATGACCCATGCGATCCGGTTTCACAAGGCGGGAGGTCCGGAAGTGCTGGTCTGGGAGGAGGTCAAGCTCGGCAAGCCCGGTCCAGGCGAGGCGCGGATTCGCCACACCGCCGTCGGGTTGAACTTCGTCGATATCTACAACCGATCCGGCCTCTATCCGGTACAATTGCCGAGCGGCCTGGGGAGCGAGGCTGCAGGCGTCGTGGAGGAAGTCGGATCCGGCGTCACCGACCTGAAGCCCGGCGACCGCATCGCCTACGGCGCCGCCCCGATGGGCGCCTATGCCGAGGCCCGCCTGATCCCGGCGGAGCGCCTGCTCAAGCTTCCCGACGGCATCGATGACAAGACTGCCGCGGCCATGATGCTGAAAGGCCTGACGGTGCAATATCTGATCCGCCAGACCTATCGGGTGAAAGCCGGCGAAACCATTCTGCTGCATGCCGCTGCCGGGGGCGTCGGCCTGATCCTGAGCCAATGGGCGAAGCATCTTGGTGCGACGGTGATCGGCACGGTCGGCAACGACGAGAAGGCAAAGCTCGCGCAGGCCCACGGTTGCGCCCACACCATCGTCTATACCCGCGAGGATTTCGTCAAGCGCGTCGACGAGATCACCGGCGGCAGCAAGGTGCCGGTGGTGTATGATTCCGTCGGCAAGGATACCTTCCTGAAATCGCTCGATTGCCTGGCACCGCTCGGCTTCCTCGCCCTGTTCGGCCAGTCCTCCGGGAATGTCGAGCCGCTCAACCTCGGCCTGCTCGCCCAGAAGGGATCGCTTTACGTCACCCGCCCGACCCTGAACACCTACGGCGCCAAGCGCGAGAACCTGGTGGCGATGGCAAAGGAACTGTTCGAGGTCGTGCAATCCGGTGCGGTGAAGATCGAGGTTCGGCAGACCTATCAACTCAAGGACGCAGCCAAGGCGCATGCCGATCTCGCCGCGCGCAAGACCACGGGATCGACCGTGCTGCTGGTCTGATCGGGATCTTCTCTCATGAATCTGTCTCATCTGCTCCGTGCCCGTCATGCCGCCGGCAGACCGGTTCGAAGTCGCGCTGATCGGCGCCGGCAAATTCGGCTCGATGTTCCTGTCGCAGGTGCCGCATACGCCCGGGCTCGAGGTGCCGATCATCGTCGACATCGATCCGGGCCGTGCGCGCGAGGCCTGCCGCACCGTGGGCTGGGATCAGGCGAAGATCGCCGCCACCACTTTCACCGCCGATGGCGCGAAAGCAACGGCGGCCGACATCGAGGTCGTGGTCGAGGCTACCGGCAATCCTGCGGTCGGCATCCGTCATGCCCGTGCGGCGATCGCCGCCGGCAAGCACATCGTGATGGTCAATGTCGAGGCCGACGTTCTGGCCGGACCGCTGCTCGCGGATGAAGCGCGCAAGGCTGGCGTGGTCTATTCGCTCGCTTATGGCGACCAGCCGGCGCTGACCGCCGAAATGGTCGACTGGGCGCGCGCCACCGGCTTTCGCGTGGTGGCCGCAGGCAAGGGCACGAAGTACCTGCCGGCCTATCACGATGTGACGCCGGCAGGCGTCTGGGGTCACTACGGCCTTTCGGCTGACGAGGCCCAGTCGGCCGGCATGAACCCGCAGATGTTCAACTCGTTTCTCGACGGCACCAAATCCGCGATCGAAATGGCCGCGATTGCCAACGCGACCGGGCTCGATGTGCCGAGTGAAGGATTGCTGTTCCCACCCTGCGGCGTCGATGACCTACCGCACGTCATGCGGCCGCGCGACAAAGGCGGCGTGCTGGAGCGGTCGGGTGTGGTGGAAGTCGTCTCCTCGCTGGAGCGCGACGGCCGTCCGGTGTTCCGCGATCTGCGCTGGGGCGTCTATGTGGTGCTGGAGGCGCCGAACGACTATGCCGCTGACTGCTTCCGGCAATACGGGCTGAAGACCGATGCGAGCGGGCGCTATGCGGCGATGTACAAGCCCTATCATCTGATCGGGCTGGAACTGAACATCTCGGTCCTGTCGGCGGCGCTGCGCGGTGAACCGACCGGCCAGCCGCACGGTTTCAGGGGTGACGTTGCGTCGGTCGCCAAGCGCGATCTGCGCGCCGGCGAAATGCTCGACGGTGAGGGCGGCTATACTGTTTGGGGCAAGCTGATGCCCGCCGCTGCCAGCCTTGCGGTCGGGGCGCTGCCGATCGGCCTTGCGCATCGGGTCAGGCTGAAAAGCGACGTCGCTCATGGCGCGGTGGTGCGCTGGAGCGATGTCGAGGTCGACGCCGACAATGACACGATCAGGACGCGACGGGCGATGGAGGCGCAGTTTCGCAAGGGCTGAGCGATTCCGAATCGGATGTCCCGTGCTTGCGCAGATCGCGGGCGTGATCGTGCCGGCTCGCTTCGTGGTCGGCGCGCGTCCTCCACGACGCGGGAATGGCCGCCTCCGCCAGGATCTCTGCGGTGACATCGTCGACCGCGCGATCCGCGATCTCGTGAATGAAGCTGACGTTGCTGTACTCGCCGGAAGCCACGCGGGAGACGACCTCCCGCCGCGTAATCTCGGGATCGACGATGGCTTCGCGCCCGCGCTTTCCATAGTCGATCATCACGACGAAATACTGCATGGCGAGGCAGAGGCGCTTCCTGGTCGGGATCATGCCTTATTTCTGAAAATCGTAAGTTTGTCAAGTCAAAATTCTGAAAATCAGAATTAGCCTTCGATCCTCAACCGCTTCCAGGACGGATCGGCGGGGGCGGTCACCTCTGGCCGTCCTTGGCCGCCTTGCGGCTCCGGCCCGCAGCCTTGCTGCGCAAGCGCGCGATCTGCCCCCTCGGCAAAGTGACGCAGATCTCACCGATCCAGTCCAGCTTGACGCCGTTGATGGGCTTGGCATTGAAACTCGTCAGGTTGACCACGGCGGAAGTGTTGCCCCGCTCGATGGTCTTCAGATAGCGCTCGCCGGTCTTGAGCCGGACCGCGGCTTCCTCCCCGTAGAAACTCGCCAGCGGGTGACGCTGCTCCCTGAAGACCACGATCACGTCGCCATTTTCGTACTTGGGAAGCATGGAATCGCCGGCCACCTCGAATGCGATGGTCTCTTCCGCGATCGGGAACGGCAGCTCGACTTCGCCCAGGCCTTCCGGCGGTACCTGCTCATGCTCGGGTTCGATCACGGCTCCCGCGCCGACCCGGCCCATGATCGGCACCGAGTTCAATTCGAGGTACTCGACGATCGAGTCGATCTCGGCGGCCTTGATCAGGCGCAGCCCGGACAGGATCTCCGACACCGCGCCGGGGCGAACACCCATCGCCGCCGCCAGGCCGCCCTTGGTCTTGCCGGGCTTCCCGAGCCCCCGTTCGATCAGCTTGATATCGAGCATGACGGCATAGTCCGTTCGGTTCGGCCTTAGCATAGCAATTCCGATTATCAGAAATCAAGCTTGACTTTGGATTCGGAATATCCGAAATAGTCGGACGCGGATCGACCTTCTCAGTGACGGTCGGTTCGACCGACGGGAAATCGTTGATGGGTCTCACCGGACGGCGCCTGGCGCCGGCCGACGGCGCTCGCGTGCCGTGCGCGCGACATCGTGCAAGCTGGAGGAACGAATGCAAACGGAATGGGAGCCGGCGCATTGCGAAACGCTGCGCAAACTGCTGGCCAGCAGCCTGTCGACTTCCGAGATTGCCGCCGCCCTCAATGCAATATACCGGACCGGCTATTCGCGAAGCGCGGTGATCGGACGCGCCAGGCGAATGGGACTTGCGGGCATGCGGCCCGAAGACCGGCCGAAGCCATCGGCCGCGGTGGGGCCACCAAGCCTGCAGCCGCCTCGCGAACACCGGGGTGTCCGACTCCGGCCGCCGATCCTTGAGGCTGCCGAGCCGGTCAAGCTGCGCTGCGCCGATATCGATCCGCGCCACCTTTCCCTGACCGAGCTGGAGGCCGGCGATTGCCGTTACCCCTATGGCGGCGACGAGGAGGGCGAGCCGATCACCTTCTGCGGTCATCCCCGCCGGGAAAAGTCGAGCTACTGCGCCGCCCATCTCGAGCTTGTGCGGGACGTCGAGGCCGCGCTCGAAGCCGGCGCTGGCGAGACCGTGCGACGGCTGCACAGATCGCAAGACCGCCCGAAAAAGGCAGCCGCGACCCCGACGATGCTGCCGCGCCGCGATTGCCGGGAGAACGTGATCAGCCTGCTCAATTTCAAGCTTGCGCACAGGGAGTGAGGAAATGCCAAGGGTCAAACGCAGGAAGCCGCATCCCCTCGCAATAGCCCATGACCGGCGATCTCACGACCTGCCGCAAAATGCCGAGGTTGCGGCGATCGAAGTCGACGATCCCATGGCGCTCGAACCGGGGGACCGCATCGTCGCGTTGCGCTCGATCCGCAACGATCCGCTGGCGCGGCTGCACTCCCATCACCAGATCGACGAGGCGCAATACCGCAGCGGGCGCGCGTTCCAGGACGATTGGGAGAAGGCCGAGCGAGGCCCGCGGGCGCTCGACCCCTCCCGGGAATACGTCGACGGCGGCCAATTTCGCGAGCCGATCACGGAACGCCAGCGCGAGGCGGTGTTGCGGCTGAACCGCGCCCAACGCGAGCTTGGCGCAGACGGTTCGGCCCTGGTGCATGACGTCTTGATCCAGGGCATGACGATGGAGCAGGTCGGATTGCGGCGCGGCCTGCACAGCCAGCGCTGGAGCGACTATTTTTCGCGCCGCTTCCGCGAATGCCTGGATCGGCTGGCCCTGATGTACGGATTTGCGACGGAAGCCCGGCACGGTAATCTGCAGCGACCTTTTGCCAATCGATGACCGACCTCGCCGTTGCATGTTGCACTGCCGGTGAGAAGGGAGACCGCCATGAAAATGCGGCTGTTGCTGAGCGTCATGCTGATCGCGGCGCTGTACGGCTTCTGGGTGGTGCTGGCCAAGCCGACCTGCCTGAGCGGCTATATCGCGTCGTTCGACAGAAATATGAAGTGGACCTGTGTTGCCCGATGATCCGTGATCGCCCGACGCCGCCGGCCAGCCGACATTCTGGGTGATAGGGCAGGGCCCCGGCGCAACCCCGGTACCGTCCGCTACTTGTGAAGCTGCGGAATTCGACCCTAAAGTCCGGCCGCGGCGCGGCTACCGCGCCGATCGCCAGCGAGGGACGGGAGATCATGACCGCCGGACCGCATTTGCCGAATCGCGTGCCACGCAAGGAGGGTGTGCCGACGGCTCTCGACGGACTCCTGGTGGTGGATTTCACCCGCATCGTGGCCGGGCCCGCCTGCACGCAGACGCTGGCCGACTTCGGTGCCCGGGTCATCAAGATCGAAAACCCCGACGGCGGCGACGACACGCGTCACTTCGAGCACGCTGAAATCGGCGGCGAGAGCGCCGCCTATCTCAGCCTCAACCGCAACAAGCGGGGCATCGCGCTCGACCTTTCCCGACCGGAGGCGCTGCAGGTGGCCCGCGAGCTCATTGCCAAGGCGGATGTGGTGATCGAGAATTTTTCCAGCGGGGTGATGAAGAAATTTGATCTTGACTATGCCTCGGTCGCTACGACCAATCCGCGCCTGGTCTATTGCTCGATCTCCGCCTATGGGCGGACCGGGCCGTTCGCGCAGCGGCCGGGATTCGACCCGATCACGCAGGCCGAAAGCGGCTTCATGTCGCTGAACGGCTTTCCCGACGGGCAGCCGGTGCGCACCGGCCCGCCGATTGTCGACCTGGCGACGGGAATGTCGGCCTGCAATGCGATCCTGCTTGCGTTGCTGGCACGCGAGCGGCTCGGCCGCGGCCAGCATGTCGAGGTGGCGCTGATCGACATTGCGGTGGCCATGACCGCCTTCTACGGCATGGCCTATCTGATCACCGGCGCCAATCCGGGCCGGTTCGGCAACTCGCCCAACGGCTCTCCGAGCGTCGGCGTCTACGAGGCGTCCGACGGTCCGTTCTACATGGCCTGTGCCAATGACCGGCTGTATCGCCGCCTGGTCAACGAAGTGCTGGAGCGCCCCGACCTCGCCGACAATCCGCAATTCGCGACCCGGAAGGCGCGAACCGCCAACCGGGAGACGTTGCGAGCCCTGATCGGCGCCGTTTTCAAGGCCGACCGGCTCGAGATCTGGATGGCGAAGATGAAGCGGGCCAATATTCCGGCCGGCTATCTCCGCACCGTCGAGCAGGCTCTCAATGCCCCCGAGATCCGCGACCGGCATCGTCTCAGCCGGATACCGCACCCGACCGCGGGATCGGTGCCCAATATCGAAACCCCGCTCCACCTCGAGCTGACCCCGTCCGTCGATCCCGTGGCGGCCCCGCTGCTCGGCGAGCACACCAACGAGGTGCTGCTTGGCACGCTCGGCTATGACGATGACCGCATCGCTACGCTCGCCGACGCCGGCGCATTCGGCCGAAGGCCGGAGGCATCGACGCCGTGAAAGGGTGCCCGGCAGCGAATCAATGCACGGCCGCGTACATGATCTTTTCCTCGGTCGCTTCCAGCGCCGAGAATTCCTCGACCACCTTGCCCTGCCTCGATACCAGAATGCGGTCCGATAGCGCCATGATCTCGGGCAGGTAGGACGAGATCACCACGACGGCCTTGCCTTCATCGGCGAGGCGCTGGATCAGCTCGTGGATCTCGACAATCGCACCGACATCGACCCCGCGGGTCGGTTCGTCGAAAATGATGAGATCCGGATCCTGCACCAGGGATTTGGCGATCACCACCTTCTGCTGGTTGCCGCCGGACAGTTCGACGACCTTCATGTCGTTGCCGGTGGCGCGGACCCGCAGTCTTTCGACCCAGCTCTTGCCGATCTTCTCGGCCTCGCGTCCGGACAGGAAGAAGCGGCCGCCGGGCAGCTTGGCGAGCAGCCCGAGATAGATGTTGCGGGCCACCGACATGGTCTCGTAGAAGCCTTCGACCTTGCGATCCTCCGTGACGTAGGCAATGCCGGCTCGCACCGCCGGCGCCGGAACCCGGTATCGCACCGGCTTGTCGTGCAGGATCACCTCGCCGCCGTGAAAGAAATCCCGCTTGAGCACGCCGGCGACGATCTTGAAGGTCTCGGTGCGGCCGGCGCCGACCAGCCCGAACACGCCGGTAATCTGGCCGGCAAACACCGACAGCGAGTTGTTCTTGACCATCGGCGCCATCTTGAGATTCTGCACCGTCAGCACCCGCGGGCCGGCGGGGCGCACCACGGTCTTGCGCGTGCCATAGAGGGTGTTGGACAGGTCGCGTCCGACCATCGCCTGCACGATACGGGCGCGGTCGAAATTCGCCGCATCGTCGGTCACCACATGCTTGCCGTCGCGCAGGATGGTGATCCGATCGGCCAGGATCAGCGCCTCCTCCAGCGCGTGGGATATGAACACGATCGACACGCCGCGACGCTTCAGGTCCCGCACCAGATCGAAGAAGTATTTCTTCTCCTCAGGCGTCAGCGTGGCGGTCGGCTCGTCGAAGATGATGACCTTGGCCTGATGCAGGACGGCGCGGGCGATCTCGACCATCTGCTTCTTGGCGGCGCCGAGCAGCCCGACCGTTGCGGTCGGGGTGACGTCGAAGTTCAGCGATTGCAGGAACTGCTGCGCGGCGATGTAGATGCCGCGCAGCCGGTTGTAGAACCGTTCCTGTCCCAGGAACAGATTCTGCGCGACCGTCATGGTCGGCACCAGGCTGTTCTCCTGGAACACCATCGCTATGCCGAGATGGCGCGCCTCCAGCGGCGTTCGCGGCGCCGCGTCGACACCGTTCACCTGCATCGTTCCGGAACTGAGGGCGACGACCCCGGCCATCACCTTGGTCAAGGTGGATTTGCCGGCGCCGTTCTCGCCGACCAGCGCATGGATCTCGCCGCGCCGCAGCTCGAAATCGACATCCTCGATGGCGGCTACGCCGGCATACAGCTTGGTCGCGTTGCGGAGGGCGAGGACGATGTCGGTCATGCGCGCAATTCCTGCTCGATCCCGACCAGCGGCATCCGCAGCAGCCGGCCCGGCCCCTTGGCGATCGCATAGAGCGATCCGTTCGCCTCGACGGCCGCCACGATGCCGTGGTTGATGCCGTCGACACGGCTATGCAGGGCGTAAAGCGGCGTTCCCTCGGCATTGAGCCGGATGACCAGGCCGTAGGAGCGCGGCGGGGCCCATGGCTTGACCACGCCCATGGTCTTGATGTGCGCGCCCTGCATCGGTTCGAGGAACGATTGCCCGGATTTGAGCTTTGGCGCGATCCAGTATTCCGGATCGATTTCGCTCATCATGCGCCGGCGATAGCCGGTTTCGCGCAGCACGAACTCGACGAGCTGGGTGCGCGCGGTGAACGCCGTCAGCCAGAAACCGCCTCCGGCCGCCGGCGAAATCCGCGATGGATAGACCGGCAGGTTGTCGAGGACGGTGCGCCTGTTTCCATCCGCTGCGATGGCAATGACCCGGTGCCGCCAGCTCTCGCTGGCCAGCGTTGTCTCGCCGTCGGCACAGGCGCCAAACGCATAGTGCAGCCCCGCGGCCAGCGTGCCTATCCGCGCGGCGGGGATGTCGAGGATCAGCACTGTCCCGGTCCGCCCCCGGTCCATCAGATCGTGCGCCCATTGCTGCCAGGGCCGCACCGACGATCCGTTTGTCGCCACCAATGTCCCACGCGGCCCCGGGGACAGCGCGTTGATCGCGCTGAATGCCGGATCGGACAAGGTCGCGGTCGCCGATACCGCCGATGGCGTGGCAAAGACCTGGACCTCGCGCCCGTCGAGAGCGACGGCAAGGCCGCCGCCGGGCATGCAACAGATCGCGGTCACGCTGCGATCGAAACGCCTGATTTCGGCGGCCCCGGCGTCGTCGAGTTGAACGATGGCTTGGCCGTCCGCGAGATAGAGGGTCCGGCCATCGGTGGCGAGGTCCTCGGCCGCCGCGAACTGTCCAATGGTTTCCGCCTGTTCCAGGATCTGGTTGGGCTTCAAGGCGCCGTCGAACGAGGGAACGGTGATGGTGGCTTCGCCGCGCCCGAGAAAACGATCGACGACATCCCTGAGCGCAGCAATCACCGGGTTTTCCCCCAGCGGCGGTCGTACTGGATGAAATCCGGGTCGGCGTCGGCGAGCTTGTAGCGGCCGATCCGGTTGTTGGCGATGCCGCCAAGATAGAGATAGCCGCGGTGCTCGCGCATCGAGGTGATCATGGGGTGGTTGACGCCGCGCAGATCCCACAGCGAATCCAGGACTTCGCCGCGCTCGTTGAACTTGATCACGCAGCCGGTGTTGATGTTGGGAAACAGCCATTCATCGATCGGGACCCGTTTGCCCATCCGCTTGCGGAAGCCGGGCATGCGCCAGGCCAGGTCAAGCGCAGGACTGCGCATGCCGACCACGGCAAGCCAGTAGTTTCCATCCGAGGCGAGATTGATGTTGTCGGGATAGCCTGGCAGGTTGCCAAGCACGGTTTCGACCTTGCCGGTCTTCGGGCCGTCGAACCAATAGCGCTTGATGGTGCAGCCGAAGGTTTCGGCATACAGGATCGACTGGCCGTCACTGGCGATGCAGATGCCGTTGGGAAATTTGAGGCCGCGCAGTACCGTGCGCGTGGTTCCGGTGTTCGGGTCGTAGCAGATGATGCGGCCGTTGCCGCGCGCTTCCAGCCCATCCACTGGCCATTCGTGCATTTCGTAGCGGACGGTGGCCTCCGAGAAGAAGATGCGCCCGTCATCTGCGATATCGAGGTCGTCGGCAAGCCGCAGCCGGCTGTCGTCATTGACCGAATAGAGGCTGCGGTTGGTCTCGTCGGTGACCTTCTCGACCTTCTGCTCCGGCGTGATCCGATACAGTCCCATTCCGCCGATGCAAACATACAGATTGTCGTTGCGGTCGAACGCCATCCCGAGCGGCTGACCCCCGATATGGGCATACACCTCCATTTCCTGGTAGTCCGGCGCCTTGAACCGGATGATGTCGCCGTGACGGGAGCCGGCATAGAGGTTGTCGTTGCGGTCGAGGATGACGTCTTCCGGCGCCTCGATCCGGCCGAGACCGATCAGCGTCACGTCGCGGAGCTTGTCGTTCTGGGCGAACGGCCCGCTGCCGGGCGCGGTGGAGGGTGCCGCGGCAAGCCCGTGGAAGGTGGGGCTGACATAGACCTTGCTGATGATCCGCGTCCGGTTCTTCAGCCAGCGGATGTCGATCACGGCGGCAACCAGCAGCACGCCCGCAAGCACCATGCGGTTGACACCGCCGCTCACCGACAGCGTGGTCAGGCCGTTGATCACGAACAGCACGATCAGCGTGCCGACCAGCGCCTTGGCGACCGATCCCTTGCCGCCGCCGAGGCTGATGCCGCCGAGCACCGTCGCCGTCAGCACGGTGACCTCGAGTCCGACACCGACATCGCCGCCGACGGTGCCGAGCCGGGCGGCAAAGAACAGGGCGCCCGTCGCGGTCAGGACGCCGCTTGCGATGTAACACAATGCGATCGTACGCCGCACCGGAATGCCGGAATTGTAGGCCGAACGGCGCGACCCGCCGATGGCGGTGACATGCCAACCCGGCCGCAGCCGGGTCAGGAAGACGTGGCCGAACAGCGCGACCACGATGTAGACCATCGCGACGGCGGGTATGCCCAGGAGCGCCCCGCCGCCCATGAAATTCCACGAGGGGATGTCGGGAAGGGCCGCGGCAATGGTATTCGAGAAATCGAACAGCAACAGATCATAGGCGGAGCGGTAGATGATCAGGGTGATCAGCGTGGTGATGAAGGCGCGCAGCCGCAGGTAGCCGATCAGCAGCCCGTTGACGGCGCCGAGCGCGGCACCGCAGAGCAGGGTCGCGGCGATGACGGCGGGAACGGGCCAGTTCAGCACGTTGAGGCAGAACAGGGCGCAGAAGTCGCACAGGGCGAACATCGATCCGACCGAAAGGTCGATACCGCCGACGATGACCACGATCGCCATGCCGAGTACGACAAAGCCGATTTCGCCGGCCTGACGTCCGGTGTCGGCCAGGCTGTTGAGCGACAGGAAGCCGGGGATCGACTGGGTCAGCAGAACCGTGACAATCAGCAGCACGATCACCGGGATCGCGGTCTCGGTCCAACGTTTGGATAGGATTTCCCCGAGCAGATGGTCCGGCCAATAGCGGTATTTCAAACGAAGAATGGTATCTTGCATCGGGTGACCGCGGCTGCAGGGGAAGCGGATCGGTACGGCGGGCGGCCGGCCGGTGGACCGGCCGCCTCGGGTTGCCTATTTCTTGATGTCGCTGAGATTCCAGCACGCGGTCTCGCTCGCCGCATTCTCCTTGGTGATCGGAATCAGCGTCGTGTAGATCGATCCCTTCGTCGCGCCCGGCTTGGCGCCCGACGATACCAGCCATTTGACCATGCCGGCCATCTGCTCGGCCTGGGTCGGCACGTCGTAGCTGAGGTCGAGGTCGAAGGCGCCCGACTTGACCAGGTCGCAGGCGCCGCGCCGCTCGCCGCCGCCGGAGGTCGCGACGAACACCTTGCCGGTCAGACCGGCCTCCTTCACCGCGGCCGCGGTGCCGATGTCCATGCCGTCCCAGAAGCCGACGATGCCGCAGAGATCGGGGTTCTGTTTCAGGACGGTCTGGGTGATGGCCTTGGCCTTGGCCGCATCCCAGTCGGCAGCCTGGCTCGAGACCACCTTGACGTCAGGATGCTTGGCGAGCGCGTTTTCGACACCCTTCAGGGTATAGGCGCTGGCTGCGGCCGACAGCGCGCCCTGGACGATGGCGATCTTGTTGGATTTGCCCTGGCACGCCTTCACCACGGCCTCGGTGTCGCGTTCGCCGATCTCGATCCAGTTGGCGCCGACAAAGGCCGCGCTGCGATAGTTCGAGCCCATGTTGATCTGGATGACGTAGATCCCTTCGTTCTCCGCGCGCTGCAACAGCTTGGCATAGGTCTGCACGTCGGGATTGTGGATCACCATGACCGCCGGCTTTTCCGAGATTAGGGTCGTCACCGCCTGCGCGCCGGCATTGGTGCTCCAGTTCGGATCGCGCACGATCACCTTGACGCCATAGGGCTCCAGCTCGTTCTTGAGACCTGCAAACCAGCCCTCGGTGAGGTCAAAATTCATCGCGACCGGAACATAGGCCACGGTCTTGCCGGCCAGCGCCTTCTTGAACTCGCCCTGAAACGGCTCGTCGAGACCCTTCTGCGCCAGCGCCGGCATGGTTGCCGCGGCGACCATGCCGACCCCGAACAGCAACGGCTTCAATTTCGTCAGTGCAATAGTCGTCATGTCGTCCTCCGCTGTGATGTGTTTTTCGTTGTGGTGTGGCTTGTCAGATGTCGCCTTGTTGCGCCGTCTCCTCGTTACGCGGATTGAGAAACGAATCCGCGATCACGGCGATCAGCAGCACCACGCCCTTGACGAGGTTCTGGCCGGAATAGGAAACATCCATGATGGTCATGCCGTTGAGCATGGTCCCGATCAGCAGTGTTCCGATCACGACATTGAGGACGCCGCCGCGGCCGCCCGACAATCCGATGCCGCCGAGCACGACAACCAGGATCACGTCGTAGATCAGCGTCGAATTGAAGATGCGGGTCGGCATGCTGTTGACGGAAGCGGCGAGGATGAGGCCGGCAAAGCAGCCGATGATAGCGGCAAGCACGTATTGCAGGACGATGATCGGCCGCGTCGGGATGCCCGTGACCCGCGCCGCATAGGGATTGTCGCCGACCGCGTAGATGTAGGCGCCGACCCGCGTCCGCCGCAGCAGGAACGCCACCAGGAAGCAGGACAGCGCGAACATCACGATCGGCATCGGAATGCCGAGCACATTGCCTTGTCCGAGGCGTTCAAAGCCATCGAGGCCGGGGCTCCATTGCACGACGTCGAGCTTGAAAAGCGCGGCCTGGCCGAGGCCGGCGAGGAACAGGCCGGAGGCTAGCGTGGTGAACAGCGACGGCACCTCCGCATAGGCGATCAGCCATCCATTCACCAGCCCGAATGCGGTCGCGAGCGCAAAGGCCGCGGCGACAGATATCGGCAGCGTATGGCCATCCTGTACCATCTGAAGCACGAGTCCCGGCGGCACCGCCAACGCCGCGATCAGGGAGATGTCGATGCCGCGACCGATCACGACGATCGCCATCGCAAGGCCCAGGATGCCGAGCACCGCCACGTTCTGCAGCAGGGTTAGCATATTTGCGGTGGTGAGGAAGCCGGGAAGCGCAACGGCGAAGACGGCAAAAAGAGCGGCAAAGACCGCGAACACGATTCCCTGCTGTCCGACGTTCCTGATCCCCATCCGGCTTTCTTTCGGCGCTCGGCCTCTTGCCGGCGATGTTGGCTTGCTTTGATTGCGAATGCAACCAGCGTCCGGCCGGGAAATTTCCGGGAGGCGGTTTTTCGCTGCTAATTTGGTACACAGGCGGCGGTGAAATTCGGCAAGCCGGCCGACGTCTGCACCCGCTGCCGCGTCGGTCTCAGGCGCCGGAGGCCGCGAGTCTCGGCCAACATCGAATCGAATGCCGCCTTGATGCGGTGGACGGCGGGATCCTTGTAGGGGAATCCCCGGTTGTCGTCGTGGACCAGCATCGAGGCGTTGACCTCGAAGACCACGAGATCTCCACCGACGTCGAGGGCGCAATCGATGCCGCAATATTCGAGGCCGATGCGCTGGCGGATATGCTCGAGCGCACGAAGTTGGCTTTCATTGAAAACGGCGGCCGGGTCACCGAGGAAAGCCGCTTCTTCCCGTTGCATCCATAGCTGGTTGGCCATGTCGGTGTTGACGTGATGCACCTTCCAGCCGTCCGCGATCGCCAGATGGTAGGGCAGGATCTGATCATCGACGAAGATGAAGCGGTATTTGCGGAAATAGCCGTCGGCAGAGCGGTAGTCCGCATATTCGATGAGATAACAGTCGGTCTCGGCAGGTTGCGCCAGATAGGCCGCAAGTTCGGTTGCGCCGTCGAGCTTCTCGAAATCGTCGCCGCCATGGGTCCCGGCCGGGCGGGCCAGAACGGCGGCCGCCGACGGAAGGGCGGCCTGCACATCCGCGACGGAGAGGGTGGTGCCCGCCTTCTGCCGCAGGATGTTCGGGACGCGGCAGCCGGGAATGCCGGTCAGCAGATCGGCGACGGCGTCCCGCGCCGTTCGCTGTATCTTGCGGGGATGGTTGACGGTCGGCTTGCCCAGGGAATCGACCAGTTCGGCTGCCAGCGGCAGCATCGCGGCGGCCTGATCCACGTCCGAGATCAGGTTGACGACGACCTGAACGCCGGGCCCGAACGTCGCGGCGTCATAGGCGTTCCGTTCGAACAAGGCGAGGGTGTCGGTATCGTAGGTCGCATGCTTGAACAGGTACTCGGTCGGGGTGTTGCCGCCGAATGGGGCATACAGCGCCAGCACTCGAAAATCGGCGGGCGATTTGATCGCGGACCGCCGGATCAAGGGCCGGATGGCCGCGGCCTGCGCGTAGGCTGTGCGCGCCGCCTCGGTTTCACCGCGGGTCTGTTGAATGCCGCCGAGCCAGTACAGGCTGTCGGCATCGCCTGGATTGAGCACGATCGCCCGCTCGAAACATTCGATCGCCGCTTCGGGCTTGTTCAGCTCGTAGTGAACCTTGCCGAGCTGATGGTGGATCGCGCTTTCCTGCGGCCGTTCGCCGATCAGCTCCAGCAGCAGTGCTCTTGCGATCAGATATTGCCGGGTGGCGATCAGGGCCTGCACCAGATTGGTGCGCGACGCCCAATGCGACGGGTTGGTTTTCAGGGCCTGCAGATAGAACGCGACGGCCTCGCGCGGCCTGCCGGTCGTGACATGCACGTTGCCCAGATTGCACCAGCATGAGGTCAGTTCGGGCGCCAGCCGCAGGGCGGCCTTGTAGCTGCCGGCAGCCTGCTCGACATCACCCCGCAGCATCCAGGCATTGCCGAGATGCGAATGCAATTCCGCGAGCACGGCGTTCGGGACACGTCCGGCGGATTCCGCTGAGGCCAGCGCGAGGCCGCATTGATAGGCGGCGATGGCGGCATCGTTGCGGCCTGCGGCATGGTGTTCCTGACCGATCCGGAGCCAGTCGGCCGCGGCGGAAACGGCCTTTTCGGCGGCCGGAAGACGAGCGGCCGATGCGGGAACGGTCATGGGATGTGGGCCTCGGTTGGGTGAAAGTTACCGAACCATGAAGATTCTTGGTAAACAAAGTCTTGCCGCGGCCCGGGCGCTTTGCTTCCCGGACTGCCAACAACGCGCGATCGGCCGTTACCGGCGGCGGCGAATCAGCGGATAATGCGCAGGTCCAGCCGCTCGCGGCCAGCGCCCACTTGCCCGACACGTGACCGCAATGAACCAGAAAGCCCCCGCCAGGTTGCCGGTCGGTGCCGGCGATGATCGCGACTGGGCTCCCCGGCAGGCGCAGGAAATGCGGCTGCAACAGCTCGACGATTTGCTCGCGGCGGCGCCTGCCAGTGATGACGCGGTCGCGATCGAGATCGAGCGCGCTGCACTGCTTGGCGCACTCGGGGAGCGGCAGCAGGCGCAACGCGCCTTCATCGACATCCTGCGCCGCTGGCCCGAGAACTTCAGCGCGCTGAACGAATTCGGCACGCTGCTGACCAGCATGGGCGCCATCGATGCTGCCTGCCGTGTGTATGCCGAAGCGATCCTGCATCATCCGCGAAACCCGATGGGGCATGTGAACCTGGCCAATCTGCTGCTTCGTGCCAACCGGCATTCCGAGGCCCGCGCGCATTACGAAGCGGTGCTGCGCCTCGACCCGGACTATGCCGAGGCGCATCAGGGATTGGGCGCCGTCCTCTCTGATATCGGCGACCGCATGGCGGCGCGGCATCATTTCGAGAAGGGCTTCCGCCATCACGCCGTTTCGACGCTGCCGTACCGCGGTAGCAGGCCGCCGGTCACCTTGCTGCAACTCGTATCCTCGGGCGGCGGCAACATTCCACTCGCCGGGCTGCTCGATGATTGCACTTTTCTGACATCGGTGATCGTCGCCGACTACTTCGATCCCGCGATGGAGTTGCCGCCGCATCAACTGATCGTCAACGCAATCGGCGACGCCGATTTGTGCGGGCCGGCGTTGCAAGCGGCGATCCGCCTGGTCTCCCGCACCGCGGCGCCGGTGATCAACGATCCCCGCGCGGTGATGAAGACCGGCCGGATCGAAAACGCGATCCGGCTGGGCGACGTGCCTGGCCTGGCGAGCCCACGGACCATCGCCGTCGCGCGCAACCTTTTGGTCGGGCCCGGCGGGGCGGGCGCGGTGGCGGCAAGGGGATTTGTCTTCCCGTTGCTGCTGCGCTCTGCGGGCTATCATACCGGGCGGAATTTCCATCTGGTGGAGCAGGCAGCCGAACTGTCGGCGGCGGCGGCGAGTCTGCCCGGCGACGAACTGCTAATGATCGAATATCTGGATGCCCGTGGTGATGACGGCAACGCACGGAAGTACCGGGTGATGATGGTCGGCGGCCGGATTTATCCGCTGCATCTGGCGATATCGCGAAAGTGGAAAGTGCATTACTTCACGTCCGACATGGCGGAGCGGCCGGACCATCGTGCGGAGGAGGCGCGCTTCCTCGCCGACATGCCGGCGGCAATCGGCGATACGGCGATGAAGGCGCTGTCGCGAATTCAGGAGGACCTTGCGCTCGACTACGCCGGGGTCGATTTCGGGATTGGTCGCGACGGCGATCTGCTGCTGTTCGAAGCCAACGCCACCATGGTGATCGCCGTTCCGAACGCGGATGAGCGTTGGGCCTATCGACGCCAGGCTGTCAACCGCATCGTCGAGGCGGTCATTGCCATGATCAAGCAAAGATCCGCCGCGCCACCTGGCCCTCTCAAATAGGAACCCCGCGCGGATCGGGCGTTTATCGATGCGAAGTCCGGTCCTCCCAGGACTTCCCCCCAAACTTCACCCGCCCGGAGCGCATCGTTGCCCGGGGCGGGTTTTCTTTGGCAATGGAACCCGCGCCGGTGCCCGGCATTGTTTTTCGGGCGAAATGCCCGTTGCCAAGCTCGTTCAAAAGGTGCTGCCGCACAGAAAGTGCCATGATGCCAAAGGAAAATGATCTCGAGGGCGTGCAGGACGAGGGCGGCAAGCATGGCGGGCAGAAAGGCATGCCCAGGCCCGAGCCCAAGCCCGGGCGCCCCCCGGGCTCCGATCCGGATGTGGTGCACAAGGACGGACCGGCGGGTGGGCCGGCAAGGAACGAACAGGATAGATGAGCAGGGCGTTTGTCCGGGAGCAGGACGTCGACAGCTTCGAGGCGCTGTCCGATCGGCCGGTATCGCCGCATCCAAACCTGGTCACGGCGGCGGGTCTGGACCGGATCGACGCCGCGATTGCCACGGCGCGGACCGCCCATGCGGAAGCGCTGGCTGCTTCGGACCGCGCCGCGACCAGCGCGGCGGCGCGAGATTGGCGCTATTGGCACGCGCGACGCGCGACCGCACGGGTCGTCGCCGCATCGGACGACATCTCGAAGGTCCGCTTTGGGTCGCATGTCACCCTGGTCCGCGGCGACGGACGCGAGCAGACGTTTCGCATTGTCGGGGAAGACGAGGCCGATCCGGCGCAAGGATCAGTCTCGCATGTTTCGCCGCTCGCGCGGGCATTGCTGGGGAGGAGCATCGGCGACGTCGTTCACGTAGGTCGTGGCGACGTCGAAATCATCTCGATTGCCTGATGGGCTACGAAACAGCGTCTCGATGTCGCGACCAAAGCGGCGTCATTCCTCTCCGAACATCAGACGGGGCATTTCGGGCCGCTCCGGCCGATCCATGGCGGCGAATTCCTCATCGTCGCGGTAGCGGCGATGCATCAATTGTCTGACCGCCACGGTGGCGACCTCCAGCTCCCGCTGCTTGCGTTGACGCTCCGCGAATCTCCTGTCTTCCGCGCGTTTCCTTTCCGCCGACCTGGCCAGCCGGGGCCTCTCAACGTTCGGCTTTTCTGCAGTGACCTTCTCGGTCCCTGCTTGATCGGCATTCGCCGAGACGGCACCAGCCGGCGGTTCGGCAGTCTTTGCCTTGACTGGGATGGGTGCCGGTGGGGCTGCCTGCGCAGTCACTGCGGGCGGTGGCGTCTCCGGCGCAGGCGTCGGTGTCGCGGCCGCCGTGGCGACGATCTCGGGCGTGGCTGGCGGCGTCGCAACCGGACGGGTATCGCGGGCCTCGGCCGCCAGACGCTGCAGTCGGTTAGGCGCCTCCGGACGGGTTGGATTCGCCACCATGTAGCCGCCGGCAAATCCGGTGGAGAGGATGACGACGACGGACCCCACCCCGGCCAGATAAGACGTCGTGCTGAAGGCCATTCGCTGTGCTCCCATCGATGTCAAGCGAGGAGGCAACAGGAAAAACTGGCAACTGTTCCGGGACTGTCTCTGAATTCTTCGTGGTCCGGCTTCTATCTCAGGGAGTTCCGACTGGTTCCCCGCGCCGGGGGAACCCCGGTTTGCATGCAGGCATCGATGGTTGCGCGCAGGGCGGCAGTGCGGTCGACTTCGACGATGCCGTCGCCTCGCAGGCGATCTTCGACGGATGTGCCCGGCACCGCCATGAGCCGATTTATTCCACCCCACCAGCGAGTTTTATTGCCCGGCGAGGCTCCGAACGACCTTGCACCTGAGTCCGGAGCGATCATAATCCCGCCGCCGGGCACGCAAGGGGGGATCTGCAATGGCTACGGTGATGACGGAGGCGCGTCGGTCCGCGACGTCGACCCGCTGGACTTCAGCTTCTGCTGGGGCTGATCGCGATGATGTCGATCTCGAGCCCGCAATATGTATGGACGCTCTTTACCAAACCCCTGCAGGAGGCGCTGGGCGCGACGCTGCCCGCGATCCAGGTCACGTTCACGATCCTCATCGTCCTGCAGACGTGGCTCTCGCCGATACAGGGCTATCTGATCGACCGGTTCGGCGCCCGTACGCTGATCGCGCTGGGCTGCCTGCTGTCCGGCGTCGGCTGGATCAGCGCCGCCTTCGCGACGAATCTCGTCATGCTCTATCTCACCTACGGATTGTTCTGCGGCATCGGCACCGGCATCGTCTATGTCGGGATCATCGGTCTCATGGTGCGCTGGTTCCCGGACCGCCGCGGATTCGCAACCGGGCTGGTGGCTGCAGGCTACGGCTTCGGCGCGATCCTGACCACGTTCCCGATCGATACCATGATGAAGCAGGCCGGCTATCAGCACACCCTGGTGGTGTTTGGGATCATCCTCGGCGTGGTCGGCGCGGTGGCTGCGCTGGCGATGCGGATGCCGACTTCGGCGGATGAGTTGCCGCCGCCGCCGGCACTCGCCACCAAGGCCGGCACGCCGCCCGGCCAGATGTTGCGCAGCCCGGTGTTCTGGCTGATGTTCTTCATGATGACCATGATGTCGACCGGCGGCTTGATGATCATCTCGCAGTTTGCGGCGTTCTCGCGCGACTTCGGCGTCGCCAATGTCATGGTGTTTGGGCTGGCGGCGTTGCCGCTGGCGCTGACCATCGATCGTCTGACCAACGGCCTGACCCGGCCGTTCTTCGGTTTCGTGTCGGACCGGATCGGACGTGAGAATACCATGGCGATCGCGTTCCTGATGGAGGCCGCGGCGGTAACGTTGATGGTGATGTCGCGCGACAATGCCCTGGTGTTCGTCATCCTGTCAGGCCTCGTCTTCTTCGGCTGGGGGGAGATCTTTTCGCTGTTCCCCTCGACCCTGACGGACATCTTCGGTGCCCAGCATGCCACCACGAACTATGGCTGGCTTTACGTTGCGCAGGGCGTCGGATCGATCCTCGGCGGTCCGCTCGCGGCCCTGCTGCGCGAGCAGACCGGCAGCTGGCTCCCGGTCTTTGCCATCATCATCGCGATGGATGCACTGACCGGCATATTGGCGCTGGTGGCGCTGAAGCCGATGCGGCGATCCTACGTCGCCGCGACCACGCCGTAGGGCCCGGCGGCATCGTCATTGTCGGCTGCGCAGCGGCATTGATTCTGTTTCCGTGCTCTCCAGCGCCAAATGGCGTTCCGTGATCGCATGGTGAAACTGCTCGAACACCAGGCCGAACGCCGACAGGTCACCTTCGTCGAGCGCGCCGTCATCATATGTATGCAGGATGTTGCGGAGAATGCGGTCGACCTCGTGCTGCATGTCGTGCAGCTCGTCGAGCGAGGTTCCCTGCCGCACCTCGGCGATCAGCGCGACCACCCGGTCGCGCAGCGCGATGCCTTCGGCTTTTTCGTCGCGCTTGAGATAGCTGCGAAACCAGGCGGCTCCCGAGCCGAGACCGGACAGCAATAGAACGACGCCCCAGATGTAGTCGCTGTATTTTTCGAGGAACGTTCGCTCGGTCCCGTCGATGTAGGCGGCGGCTCCGCGATGAGCCGGCAGCGCCGCGTCCTTGTCGGTGTCGGGCGTTGCAATATTGGCGGCCCCGGGTAGCTCCTTGGCGAGTGCGGGACGGACGGCGAAAAGCTGCCGCGTGAAGGTTCCCACCGCCGTCTCGGACAGCTCGCGCCGCGCCACGATCAGATGATTGACGCCGACGGTCTCGACCTTGTCGTCCGGCCGTGCGGGCGCCGAACCGAACGTGCTGCCCGGGATTTCCTCCGATTCATAGACGGGATGCCGCTGGGCGATCGCTTCGGAGACGTCGATTGGCAGGAATTTCGGCTCGCCGCGTTCGCGCGCGGTCGCATTGATGGCGTCGGCGGTGATCTTGCTGTCCAACGGCCCGACCGTCATGTAGGCATCGAGCGACGCATCGCGCGCCATGTCGCCGATCTTGTCGGTCCCGAACTGAACGACCTGAACCTTGTCGGGTGCGATGCCGGATTCGGTCAGGATGACCTTGAGCAGTGTGACATTGGCCTGGGTTCTTCCGATCACGCCGATGCGGTGGCCGGCGAGTTCGTCCAGGCTCTTTACCTTGGGCGCCGGCGCCCTTTTGGTTCCCTTGGCCGGCAGCCCCGAGGGCGCCCACAGCACCACGAAGTTCTTGCGAAGGATGGCCACCGACTGCGCATCGGCAGGCATGTCCAGGTCGCCCCGGGTCACCGCGAGATCGGTCTGGGAGTCGCGCAGCAGCGTGAGGCTCTGGGTTGCGCCATCGGTCTGGATCGGGGCGAGCCGGACCGCGCTCTTCTGCCTGGCAAAAGTCTGCGCCAGCGCCTGAATCAGCTTTTGGTCGTCGCTGCCGGACGGACCGACCGCGATCCGCAATGTTTCGGGCCGCAGCGCGACATAGAGCGCGGAAGCTGCTGTGACCAAAATGAAGACACCCGCCAGCAGCAGGAAAAGAAAAAACCATTGGCGCTGACGCCGCCGCCGTGGCGTCTTGCGGCTCGCTCCGACGGAAGAACCGTCGCTTCCGGGCGTGTCAGATGAAGACATGGTCCTTTTGGCCATTGGGCCAGCCTGGCTGGCCCTGGTTGGGCTAGCAGTCGATGCTGCTCCTTTTGCCCACCGTACAGTAATCGCGCACGGTTTTCCTGATGATTTTGGTCAGGCCGTCCGTAAAGTCCTCGTCATTGAGCAGCTTGCCGACGCCGCGTGCGCTCGCAGGTGTCGTCAGCTGGCCAGCGAGGAATACCAGATTGAGCAGCGTTGTCGCCAGACTGAGGATCACCAATAAAGTCGTCCATTGCTTCGGCATTGCGGCCTCCCGACCATGTCCGGTTCCGACCGGAGCCAAGGCCCGATAAATACGCCAAGGACGAGGGCGCGAAAAGGTGGTAGCCTTCGGTCTCAATCGGAGATTGGCGACATGATCGAACCGAAACTCGAAGTCCCGGCCGAGTTGCGCGATTTGGCGGAGAAGACCATCGACCAGGCGGAGAAGGCATTTGGAATGTTTTTCGACGCCGCGAACAAATCCGTGGCTTCGATGCCGAGCCCCGGCACGGAAATTTCCCGGCAAGCGCTCACTTTCACCGAGCAGAACATGAAGGCCGCGTTCGAACACGCGCGCAAGCTGGTCCACGCCACCGATCTCCAGCAGGCGATGCAGATCCAATCCGAGTTCTTGCGCAGCCAGTTCACCAACGCCGGCGAACATATGAGACAAATCACTGGTGGCATCATGTCGGCGGCAAAGGACGCAACAAAGGGGCGGTCTTGATTGGTGATTGCCCTACGTTCGTTAAGATTTGATTCGAGGATCGCGACACCGCGTTGCTAAATCTCTTCGATGTGATAAAAGCCCGGCTCTCAAAAAAGGAGCCGACATGGCCAGGAAGAAAAAATCATCGACGAAACAAGGCAATGGAAAGCCGGCCAAGAAGAAATCGGTGAGGCGCGCCTGGACCACGGCGGACGTGCGCGAACTCAAGTCGCTAGCCAGGAAAAAAATCGGCGTCGCCGGAATCTCCAAGGCATTGAAACGAACGGTCGGTGCTACGGCCGTCAAGGCGCATCAGCTCCGGGTATCGCTGGACACCCGCGGATAGTGCGGCGGTCGGCGCGGCCTCATGGCGTCACCGGCGCGGCAGTCGGCAGCGCGATGCCCTTGCCGCCGGCGACGCCGCGCAACAGGTCGGGTCGATCCGAAATGATGCCGTCCGCGCCCATGTCGATCATCCGCGCCATGTCGGCCGGCTTGTTCACCGTCCAGACCACCACCCGTAGTCCGAGCCGGTGAGCTTCGGCGATCAGGTCAGAATCCACATCACCGAAGTAAGGCGACCAGATCGCGCCGCCCGCGGCCTTGATCGCAGCCGGCACCGAATTGCCGTGCGAGACCGGGTCGAAACCCGCGGTCCAATCCGAGGCTTTGTCCAGAAAGATATTCGCGGCCTGACCCCTTTGCAGGGTCAGATAGACCGTAGGAACGGCGGGGGCGAGCTTCTGGACGAGTTGCAGCGTTCGCCAATCGAAGGATTGCACCATGACACGGTCGCTGAACTTCTCCGTCCTGAGAAAATCGAGCAGCACCGTCACGAAGCGTTCGGGATCGGGCGACTCGTCGGGATGGTGGGGATCGATCTTGGTTTCGATATTGAAGCGCACGTTGTGGTCACCGGATTTGCGCACAAGATCGAAAACCTCGTGCAATGTCGGGATCGGGGTTCCCGGCACGGCGTGCTGGTCCGGGAATTGTGCCCCATAGCGGCTGCCTGGCCGGATCTGACCTACGTCATATCTCTTCACTTCCTCCAGCCGCAACCGGACGAACGGGATTCCCGGCGGTGCCACATAGGCGCCGTCGGCATTGCGGGCGAGATCGGGGTTGAGTCCGCGTTCATGGGAGACGACGATTGCTCCGTCCTCGGTAATGCCGATGTCGAGCTCCAGCGTAGTGACCCCGATGGAGATGGCATTGGCAAAGGCGGGCAGGGTGTTTTCGGGCAACAAGGCCCGCCCGCCGCGATGGGCTTCGAGATCGAACGCCATAACTTCACCGTGGCTCAGCAGACAGACGGCCGCCGCAAGGGCCAGGGATCGACGGCTGACGGACATGACTGGCTTTTCCCTGACCCCAAAATCGCCGCGCATGCTATCAGGTCATGGCGGGGATATGGAACGACTAACGGAATGACGGGCGGTACCGATGGCGGATCAATCTTCGCAGGCCAATGCGGCTGACGCGGGCTCGCCCGGCTTCATGGGGCGCGGCACGCTCGCCGTGACCATCGGCAATATGCTCGAGTTCTACGACTTCATCACCTACAGCTTTTTCGCCATCCAGATTGGCCACACTTTCTTTCCGACGGAAAGTCAGTTCGGCAGCCTGATGTTGTCGCTCGCGACATTCGGCGCGGGCTTCGTTACCCGGCCGATCGGCGGCCTGGTGATCGGATCCTATTCGGACCGGGCAGGGCGGCGTCCGGCGATGATTCTCAGCTTTACCATGATGGGATGCGCCATCATTGTCCTGGCGCTGACGCCCTCCTACGAGGCGATCGGCATCGCCGCCCCGATCATCGCCATTGTCGCGCGCATGGTGCAGGGATTTTCTCTCGGCGGCGAGGTCGGGCCCACCACGGCATACCTGATGGAAGCGGCACCGCCGGGTCGGCGCGGCTGGGCCGTCTCGTGGCAACCCGCCAGCCAGGAGATCGCTGCAACCGCCGGCGCCCTGGTCGGCGTCGTGCTGTCGGGGTCGATGAGCGCTGCCGCGCTGGATTCCTATGGCTGGCGCATCGCCTTTCTGCTGGGCGCGGCATGTCTACCCTTCGGCCTGTGGCTACGCTCCGGCCTGCCAGAGACGATCCATCTGAGTGAAGACGAGAGTGAAGCCGGTGCAGGCGTGGCGACGGCGGCGGGGGCCGGCATAATTCGCGCCAACGCCCGGACCATCGTTCTGGGTCTGCTCGTGCTGGCAAGCGGTACCATCGTCACCTACGTCACCCAATACATGACCACCTATGCCGAGAACACGCTGCATGTCGCGACCGAACTTGCATTCACCACCTCCGTCGTCAGCAACGGCCTCGGTGTTGCCGGCGCGCTGGCCGGCGGCTGGCTGGCTGACCGCAGGGGGCGTTGGCCGATCATGGTGTGGCCGCAGCTGGTGGCGCTGCTGCTGACCTACCCGGTCTTTCTCTGGATTGTCGAAACCCGCAGCGCTTGGGCCCTGCTGGGAGGCTTCGGGTTGCTGTCGCTGATCGGCAGCATTCCCTACAGTGCGTTTTACGTGGCGTTTGCCGAAGGGTTGCCCAAGAAAATCCGCGGCGGCGCCTTCGCCACAATTTATGCGATCGCGATCGCGAGTTTCGGCGGCACCGCGCAGCTCGTCGTCACCTGGCTCATCCATGTCACCGGCAATGCCTTGGCTCCGGCCTGGTACATGCTGTTTGCCGCCAGTGTCGGTCTTGCCGCCATGGCGATGATGCGCGAGACGGCGCCCGCAAAGCGCCAGGCCGTCACGCCGCCTGTCAGGGCCTGATCGGAGCTCTGACCGCCGAACGTTTCATGTCGCGCGGACAAGGCCAGCCGCCCGGTCCTTCAGCGCAGCCTCGGCACCGGCGACGATGTCCTGCAGCAGGTCCGCCGCCGGGCGGACGTCGTGGATCAACCCCGCTGCCTCGCCGACCCAGACCCCGGTGTTTTCCGCGTCGCCCTCCTTCATCGCCGTCAGATAGCGGGCCATCTCGCGCTCCAGCAGCGCAGGGTCCGCGAGTTCCGCTTCGCGCCCATGCCATTGGTCGACAAAGGCCGTCTTCACGATCCGGGCGGTGAACGGTTGCGGCCAGTCGAGCTTGCGGACCAGATCCACTACCGTGGTGCGGATGGTTGCATCGCCATCGGCCTGGACGGCCGAACGCTGGATGGCCGAGTGAACCAGCGCTTCCGAGCTCGCATAGAACCGCGAGCCGATCAGCACCCCGTCGGCTCCGAGCATCAGCGCCGCCGCAAGTCCGCGGCCATCGGCAATCCCGCCGGCTGCGACGAGCACCGTGGTGGGCGCCGCCTTTGCCAGATAGTCGGCGACTTCCGGCACCAGGGTGAAGGTCGAACGGCTGAGACCGTGCCCGCCTGCCTCGGCTCCCTGCGCCACGATGATGTCGGCACCGGCGTCGATGGCCGCCCGGGCATGCGCCATGGTCTGCACCTGGCAGATCAGCCGCGATCCGGCCGCCTTGATGGCGGGCGCGAACGGCGCGGGGGCTCCGAACGACAGCATCAAGGCGGCCGGCGCGTGGGCGAGCGCGGTCTGTAGCAAGTCCGGTTGTTTCGCCAGCGACCAGGTGATGAATCCGCAGCCCACGCGTGCATTGCCGGCTGCCGCGAACTCACGTTGCAGCCACTGGTCATCGCCATAGCCGCCGCCGATCAGGCCGAGACCTCCGGCTGCGGTGACCGCCGCCGCAAGCGCGCCGCCGCCGGCGAATGCCATCGGGGCGGAGATGATCGGGTGCTCGATGCCGAGCAGCTCGGTGAGCCGTGTCTGCAAAGCCATTGAAGTTAACTCCGGGTGGACGACGCGCCGCGCGGGCATCGACTTTCAATTGTTCCGGGATCCGAAAGCGACCCAACCGGTAGCCGAAAATTCACCGCGCGCAAATCCGGCTTTCCCCGGACATCACATGACCGAGCCGTTTCTGACCAAGCGCGAGTGCAAAAATGAAAATCTGCATCGCGCCCACTTTTTCGCCGTGATTGGGCGTTCAACTTTAGTTATGTCTGAGCCGGAACAACACGCGGCTAGTTCGATCCCGGCGGAACCTGAAACCGCGGCGTCCGGTCCTGAGCGCACGCGACGAACCCTGGTGCTGTCGGCGCTTGCGGTGGGCGCGTGCATGGCGGTGCCGTCGGTTGCTTCAGCCGAAGATGACCAGCCCGGCAGCGACACGCGACCGCAAAAGGGTGACCTGCTGGTCGTAACCGAAGGCGACCATGCCGGCGAGGTCATCAAGCCCGCGGATCTGCCGCTCGGAGGACCGCCGCTGCATGCATGGCCGCGCGATCCCAAGACGTCGGTGATCCGCAAGGGATCGCGGCTGAACGAAATCCTGATCGTCAAGCTCGATCCTGCTGAACTGGACGAGGCGACCCGCAGCCATGCGGCCGATGGCATCGTTGCCTACTCGGCGATCTGCGCTCATGCGGGGTGTCCCGTGACGGCCTGGACCAAGGCGGCCGGCGGCGACAAGGACGTCTTCAAGTGTGTCTGCCACAATTCTGAATACGACCCCCGGCAAGGAGCCGAGGTCGTGTTCGGCCCCGCCCCGCGGCGCCTCGCCGCGCTGCCGCTGGCCATCGTCGATGGCTCTCTGGTCGTAGCGGCTCCCTTTGTCGGGAAGGTAGGTGCACAGCAGGCTGGCTGACGTTGGCGCCGTCGCACCGGATTTCGCACGACCAAAGATGCGTAAACAGAAAACCGAACAGGGAGGACGTCCATGACCATGAAGCAGTGGCTACTGTCGAGCGTTGTCGCGTTTACATGCCTTGTCCCGATCGCCGCGAGCGCCGGCCCCGTCGAAAATTACAGTCCGGTGACGGCCAGTCGCCTCGAAAATCCCGAACCCGGGAACTGGATGCTGTATCGCCGGACCTATGACGGACAGGGTTACAGCCCGCTCGATCAGATCAATACCTCGAACGTGAAAGACCTGACGCCGGTTTGGACATTCTCGACCGGGGTGTTGGAGGGCCACGAGGCGCCGCCGATTGTCAACAACGGCGTGATGTTCGTTGCAACGCCGATGGGGCAGGTGATCGCGCTCAACGCCAAGACCGGCGAGGAGTACTGGCGCTACAAGCGGCAGCTCCCCGACGACCTGTTCCAGTTGCACCCGACCAGCCGCGGCGTGGGGTTATGGCAGGACAAGTTGTACCTGGCGACGACCGACGATCATCTGGTCGCGCTCGACGCCAAGACCGGCAAGGTGGTCTGGGACAAGAAGGTCCAGGACTACAAGAAGGGCCAATACATGACCCTGATGCCGATGGTGGTCGACGGCAAGGTGATTGTCGGAGGCTCGGGCGGTGAATTTGGCATCCGTGGCTATGTGGTGGCGTTCGATGCCGACGACGGCAAGGAGCTGTGGCGCACGTTCACCATCCCCGGCGAGGGCGAGCCCGGCCACGACACTTGGAGCGGCGACGACTGGAAGTCCGGCGGTGGCCCTGCCTGGATGACCGGTACCTACGACAAGGAAACCAAGACGATCTATTGGGGCACCGGCAATGCGGCGCCCTGGCCCGGAGCCGGGCATCCCGGCGACAATCTCTACACCAGCTCGGTGCTCGGGCTCGATCTCGAAACCGGCAAGATCAAGGCCTTCCACCAGTATCATCAGAATGACTCCTGGGACTGGGATGAAGTCGATGCGCCGATGCTGATCGACCTGCAGCGGGACGGTCGCTCGTTCAAGAGCCTGGTCCACCCCGGACGGGACGCGATCTTCTGGGTGCTGGAGCGCAAGCCGAACAGCATCAACTACGTTGCCGGCTGGCCCTTCGTTAAGACCGATGTCTGGAAAGGGATCGAGGCCGAGACGGGCAGGCCGATCGTGGACCCGGCCCACAAGCCGGGACTCGGCAAGCGGGTCGAGTTCTGTCCTTCGCTATGGGGCGGCAAGGATTGGCCGTCCGCGGCCTATAGCCAGAAAACCGGATTGGTCTACGTGCCCGCCAACGAGAATTTCTGCGGCGGCTTCACGGGGGAAAAGGTGCCGCTGGTCCCGGGCCAGCTCTGGCTCGGCACCAAGCCGGAAGACATCGGCTTGTCCGTTCGTCCTGGCGCAGATCATTTTGGCGAGTTGCAGGCATGGGATCCCGCCACCGGCAAGAAGGTCTGGTCCCACGACTTCGCCAAGTCGCAATTGTTCGGCTCGGTGACGGCCACCGCGGGCGGTCTGATCCTTGCCGGCGGTACCAACGACCGCATGTTCCGGGCGTTCGATGCCAAGACGGGCGATCTGCTGTGGCAGCAGAAGACCAATTCGGGGATCATGGCAATGCCGATCGCCTACGAAGTCGACGGCACGGAATATATTGCGGTGCAGTCGGGCTGGGGCGTCGACGCCCAGCGCATTCAGGACGCGCTGGCCGGCGACAATATCGGTATCGAGAGCAACGTGCCGCAGGGCGGGGTGATCTGGGTATTCGCGGTCAAGAAATAGTCGTTCCCGCGGCGACACCTCATTGCAATACATCGGGCGGCGCACATGCCGCCCGATGCCGGTCATGAAGGCGCTGGGCTACTTGCCCTTGCTCTCGACCTTCTGCTTTTCGTCCTCGTTCATCTTCTTGATGGTGGGATCCGGATTGGCCTCCCCGGTGGTCTGCGTCGTCGTCGCCGGCGGGCTCGCGTTGGGAACGGAAGTCTGATCCGGCGTCTTGGCCGGCCGAGTCGCCGTCGTGGCCGGCTGTGCGCTGTTCTGGGCCTTTGCCGGCAGGTTTGAAAGAAGGACGCCCGACAGCAGAACTACCGCGAGCGTCATGAGCTTGGTGTCCATCGATCCGTCTCCTTGTCAGATCGATGGAGAACGGCGGATGCCGCCTAACGTTCCACCTTACGTCTCCAGCTGCTTTCCGATCGGCAACGCCCGGATACGTTTGCCGGTCGCGGCGAAGATGGCGTTGATCAAGGCCGGCGCGAACGGCGGTACGCCGGGCTCACCGACCCCGCTGGGCGGCGTATTGGCGTCGACGGGCACGATGTGAACATTGGTCACGAGCGGGGCTTCGTCCATCCGGACCACCGGAAAATCGTCGAAATTCCCCTGCTGGACCTTGCCGTCCTTGAAGGTGACCTCGCCATGCTTGGCCAGGCTGAGCCCCATGATCGCGGCGCCCTCGATCTGCGACTGGATCCGTTCCGGGTTGACGAACACGCCGCAATCGATCGCAGTGTCGACCTGGTGGACGGCAAGCTTGCCCTTGTCGTCGACCGAGACCTCGACAATGGTGGCCACATAACTGACAAAGCTGCGATGCGCGGCAATCCCGAGCCCATGTCCTTTCGGGACAGTCCGTCCCCAGCCGCCTTTGTCCGCAACTACCTCGACCACGCGGCGCAGCCGTGCCGTGTCGATCGGATAGCTGGCGTAAGGTTCGCCGTAATTCCACAGATCCTTCACCGAGGCGAGGTTGATGATCCGTGGCGAGCCGATCAGTTCCAGCAACATCTCCTTCTGATCGCGATTGGTGGCATGCGCGATTTCGGCCACCATCGACTGCACCGCGAAGGCGCGCGGAATGTTCGACACCGAGCGGAACCAGCCGATCCTGGTGTGCGCCGCCGCTTCCGGATTTTCACACTGGATGTTGGCAATCTCGAACGGCATGTCGACGAGCCCCATGCCGAGTTCGAAGGCCGCCTCATGCACCGTATTGGCCGCGAAGGTCGAGCCGATGCTGGGTGCGACGCTGCGGTGGCGCCAGGCTACCACCTTTCCGCCCTTGTCGATGCCCGCCTCGATCCGTTCGACCGAGACGGTGTGCATGAAGTCGTGACGAACGTCGTCCTCCCGGGTCCACTGCACCTTGACCGGCGCGCCAAGCTCCTTGGACAGCAACGCCGCCTCCAGCGCAAAATCGCATTTCGATTTGCGCCCGAACCCGCCGCCGAGCAGCGTGACATTGACGGTCACATTGTCCTCGGGAATGCCGAGGGTTTTTGCGACATCTTCCCGCGTTCCGCCCGGACTCTGCACCGGCGCCCAGATCTCGGCCTTGTCTCCCTTGACGTTCGCGACCGCGACCGGCGGCTCCATGCTGGCATGGGCGAGGTGGGGCAGGTAGTATTCGCCGACAATGACCTTGTCGGCACCCTTCAGGGCGGCGTCGGCGTCGCCTTCCTTGCGCACCACCAGACCCGGCTTGCGGGCGGCTTCCTCGAGTTCGGTTCGATAGGCGGCCAACTCGTATTTGGCATTGGCACCGTCGTCCCACACCACCTTGAGGGCATCGCGCCCCTTGATCGCCGCGCCGGTGTTGCGTGCGATCACGGCAACGCCGCCGAGCGGCTGGAATTTGGACGGCCACGGCCAGCCCTTGACTTCCATCACCTTTTCGACGCCGGAGACCTTCATCGCCGCGGCGGATTCGAACGACACGAGCTTGCCGCCCGTCACCGGCGGCCGCGCGATCACGGCGTATTTCATGCCGGGAAGGCGGACGTCACCGCCGTAATGCGCGGTGCCGACGGTGATGTCGCGAAGGTCGACAATGCTGATCTCGCCCTTGCCGAGATAGCGGAAGTCCTTCGGGTCCTTCAGCTTCAGGCTGTCGGCCTTGGGCACCGGTTGTTTGGCCGCATCCGCGGCAAGCTCGCCGAAACCGAGACGGCGGCCGCTTGCGGCATGCACCACCTCGTGATTGACGGCCTTGACCTCGGCCACCGGAACGTTCCAGCGCGCAGCGGCGGCGGCTTCGAGCATGACCCGCGCAGATGCTCCGATCTCGCGCATCGGGATCAGATAGTGCCGGGTGCTGCGCGAGCCGTCGGTGTCCTGGTTGCCGTATTTGACCTCATCGCCATGGGCCTGCTGCACCTTGACCCGCGACCAGTCGGCCTCCATCTCCTCAGCCACAATCAGGGGCAGGCTGGTGCGGACACCCGTGCCCATCTCGGAACGGTGCGCCACGATGGTCACGGTTCCATCGGAAGCAATCGCGACGAAGACCCGCGGGTCGACTACGGTGCCGTGCGGCATGTCGCCGGCGCCGGTCTGGTAGGCGAACGCCTGGCGGGACATCATGGGCGCGGCCAATACAAGACCTCCGGCTATGCCGAGGCTCTTGAGGATGGCGCGACGAGACACTTTCTCGACCTTGATGCGGGCTTCCATGCCGCGAAGCCTGGCGGGATTGGTCCGGATGTTCATGATCACACCCCCGTCGATGCAAGGTGGATGGCGTTTTCGATGCGCTGGTAACAGCCGCAACGGCAGATATTGCCGGCCATCGCCTGCCGGATCTGGTCATGATCGGGCTTGGGATTTTCCGCGAGCAGCGCCGCGGCCTGCATGATCTGGCCGGCCTGGCAATAGCCGCATTGCGGAACGTTGACCTGGCGCCAGGCCTTCTGAACCGCGTGGTCGCCGGTGGGGTGCAGGCCTTCGATCGTCGTGACCTCGCGGCCGACCACATCGGAAACCGAGGTGATGCAGGCGCGGACCGCCTGCTTGTCGACAATAACGGTGCAGGCGCCGCAGAGCGCCTGGCCGCAGCCGAATTTGGTACCGGTCAATCCGGCTTCGTCACGCAAATACCATAGCAATGGAAGATCCGGGTCGCCGTCCCAGCTCTGCTCCTGGCCGTTGATCTTCACCTTGATCATGATCGTTCCTCCGCTCTTCATAAGCTGTTGATGGTTCCTCGACGAGAGCGAGAACATATTTCCCGGCCGCTCCCATCACTCGCATTTTCAAATTGGATTGCCGTCCTGCGACCCCGCAACGGGCGGAAGCGGAATTCGCCTCTGATCTGGCCGGCATTGCGCGCCGGAAACGTCCTCCTGTATACGGGCTTCCTGCCTTCGAACGCCGACCGGACGGCATGCTAACAGACGCCGCCGCCCATCGGCTACACAACAACTTGTTTCGCAGTCGTATTTGGCGAAAGCTGGACGGCCCGGCAACAATGCCGCGTCGGTCACGGGGTCTGACGCATGTCCGGAACAGGAGCCGACGGCCGGGCGGCCGAAGACCGCGAACGCGGCGGGCAGACGGCGGCAGGCGACTTTTTTAACTGTGCTGATTAACTCCTGGTGCGTCGAGCCCGGCTATAGCTGCCGGAACCAATGAGAGTAGACATGAACACAGGCGTAAATCCGCCGGATGGCAGGCCCCGGAAACCTTCCGCAGCCAAGAGCTGGCTGAAAGCCATCGAACTTACATCCCACATCGAGGATCGGCCGCATCGATTGTTCGCCGACGTCGTCGCGGATTGGGCGGAGCGGCAGCCGGACCATCCGGCCCTGATGTCGGATGTGGAGACGTTCAGCTATCGGGCGCTTGCCGAGCGGGTCAATCGCTACGCCCGCTGGGCGCTGGGCGCCGGGATCAAGGCCGGCGACACCGTTTGCCTGCTGATGCCGAGCCGCCCGGACTATGTCGCCGCCTGGCTCGGGATCACCCTGGTCGGCGGCGTGGTCGCATTGATCAATATCAAGCTGGTCGGGCCGTCGCTGTCGCATTGCATCGAGGTGGCGGAAGCCGACCACGTCATCCTTGCCGAGGAACTGGCGTCCGCATTCGAGACGGCAGCGCCCCATCTCTCCCGCACACCCCGGATATGGATCCATGGCGGCCGCGCAAATGCCGGGAATCTCGATACTGCTCTCGCGGAAATGGACGGACGCCCGCTGACGCCGGCCGAGCGGCGCAAGGTCACCATCGAAGACCGCGCGCTTCTGATCTATACGTCAGGCACCACCGGCCTGCCCAAGGCTGCAACCATCAGTCATCGGCGCATCCTCAACTGGGGCGGCTGGTTCACGGGTCTGACCGACGCCACCGCGCAGGATCGTCTATATGACTGTCTGCCGGTCTATCACAGTGTCGGCGGCATCGTCGCGCCCTGCAGCATGCTCAATGCGGGTGCGTCGGTGGTGCTGGCCGAAAAATTTTCGGCCAGCCAGTTCTGGCCCGACATCGCGCGATGGGAATGCACGATTTTCCAATATATCGGCGAACTCTGCCGCTATCTGCTCAATGCACCGCCGTCCGAATTCGAGACCGCGCACCAGCTCCGGCTCGCCTGTGGCAATGGGCTGCGCGGCGATGTCTGGGAACCGTTCCAGGCCCGATTCGCCATCCCGCGGATCCTGGAATTCTACGCGGCGACCGAAGGTAATTTCTCGCTCTACAATGTCGAGGGCAGGCCCGGTGCGATCGGGCGCGTACCACCCATGCTGGCGCACCGCTTTCCCGCCGCGATCGTCCGCGTCGATGCCGATTCCGGCGCTCCCGTTCGCACGGCAGACGGTCTGTGCATCGCCTGCCTGCGCGGCGAAATCGGCGAGGCGATTGGCCGGATCGGGAAGGCGGACGAGGGCGGCGGTCGCTTCGAGGGCTATACCGACGTAGCCCAGACCGAAAAGAAGATCCTGCGCGACGTGATGACCCCGGGCGATGCCTGGTTTCGGACCGGCGATCTGATGAAACTCGACGATCAGGGCTACTTCCATTTCGTCGACCGGGTCGGCGACACCTTCCGCTGGAAGGGTGAGAACGTCTCGACGTCCGAGGTGAATTGGGCCGTTCAGGATTGCCCGGGCGTGCTCGACGCAACGACCTATGGCGTGGAAATTCCCGGCGCCGATGGCCGCGCCGGAATGGTTGCGGCCGTGGTCGATGGGCGGTTCGATCTCGACACGCTGCGCGACCATCTGGCGCGCCGACTGCCCGCTTACGCCTGCCCGGTCGCGGTACGGATTTGTGCCGTGCTGGATACCACCGAAACCTTCAAGCAGAAGAAGCAGGATCTGGTGCGCGACGGCTTCGATCCGCACCGCCTGACCGATCCGCTGTTCTTCCGAGAACCGAAATCGGGAGCCTATCGGCCGATCGATGCCGACGCCTATGCCCGCATCCTGGACGGCTCGATCCGGCTCTGAGCCAGGGCAGGTCATCGCCATAGACGGCGGTTTACCAACCACCCTAATGGACCGCTAACGGTGCTCAAATTGGCCATTTGCACACAATGATGCCCGGGCCTAAGAAAGGCGGAACCGCCGATTGCGGCACGGTTTGAGGATAGTGCGTGATGAGGATGGGCGATGTCGTTCGGAGTTGCGAAAATGTCGGCGCGTGAACACTTTTCGCTGCGCGATTTTCTCGGGCCGGATATCGCGGGCCGCACGATCTCGGATGCGCGACAGGTCGTTTCCCTGACCAACGGTGTGGGCCGGACCTGCCTTGGCGGTCGTCTTGCCGAGCTCTCCGGTCGTGCCGTGTTGCTCGCGGTGTCGGACCAGCTGATAGCCGCGGTCGCGATGACGGAAATCGACGGCATCGCGGCCCGAATGCTGTTGTGTCCGCCCGACCTCGCCGCCGATCACTTCCAGGTGCTGATCGAGGACGCCGGCATCGATGCCATCGTGACCGACCGCCCGGCCCAATTCGCCGACACCGGAATCGCGCTGGTGATTGCGGCGCAGTCGCCGGTCGGCGCCAACGCTCCGGTGCGAAGCGAGCGCGCCACCGACTGGCTGATGCTGACGTCGGGGACCTCGGGTGTGCCGAAGATCGTCGGGCATACCCTGGAGGGGCTGGCCGGAGCCATTGTCGCCGATGGCCAGGTCCATGGCACTTCTGCCGTATGGGCGACGTTTTACGACATTCGCCGCTATGGCGGCTTGCAGATCCTGCTGCGCGCCGTCATTGGCGGTGGCTCGATGGTGCTGTCCACCCCGGGTGAGCCGATCGCCGATCATGTCGCGCGCCTGCGTGCCCGGGGTGTGACGCATATCTCGGGGACGCCGTCGCACTGGCGCAAGCTCCTGATGAGCGGAGCGGCCGAGGGCTTTTCACCGCGCTATGTGCGCCTGTCGGGCGAAATCGCCGACCAGGCGGTGCTCGACGGCTTGAAGCAGGCCTTTCCGCAGGCCTCGGTCGGCCATGCCTATGCATCGACGGAAGCGGGCGTCGGGTTTGCCGTGAATGACGGCCTCGAGGGATTTCCGGCGCGCATCATCACCGACAAGCGCGACGGAGTCGAAATGAAGGTCGAGGACGGATCGCTCCGGATTCGTTCAATGCGGACGGCGCACGCCTATATCGGCCGGCGCGCGGCGGCGTTGGCCGACCCGGATGGATTCATCGACACTGGCGACATGGTCGAACTGCGCGGCGATCGCTACCACTTCGTCGGCCGGCGTGGCGGCATCATCAATATCGGCGGTCTCAAAGTGCACCCGGAAGAGATCGAGGCGGTCATCAACCGGCAGCCGGGGGTACGAATGTCCCGCGCCAAGTCGCGTCGCAGCCCGATCACGGGCGCCATCGTGGTCGCCGACGTCATTCTCGACGATGCCGGCGATGCAGCCTGGAATGAGGAGGTGCGCGCCCGGATTCTGGCCGATTGCAAGGCCTCGTTGGCGGCCCACAAGGTGCCCGCCGTCATCAAGTTCGTGGAAGCCCTCGATATCACCGCGGCCGGAAAGCTGGCCCGGCGTGACGCCTGAGCTGGTGCCGCGCCATCATTGTTCTGGGCTTGGTCCATAAAATGCACCAAGCCGAGACATTTTTAGCCACAATCTGAAACGACGGTCCGGGTCATGCAAACCTTGGCTGTTATCGCACTTCTTGCGCTGCTCACGATTACCGGGGCCGCCTACACGGACCAGCTCATGACCAGCGATCAGCTGACGGTGCAGAGGGTGATGAACTAGCGCCGGCTTGGGGAAGCCGGCTCGGGGATTGTGGGGGAATAAAGCGATGCTGTCGGTGGACCAGTTTTTGCGTTTGATCGCCCTGCCAGCGGTGGTCTTGGCGTTCCTGATTGCCTCGCAGGTTTCGGGGGCGGGCATTGTTCACAACGCCCCGCTGCACAATTCTCATGTGCAGGTCGCCTCTCATGTGCAGGTCGCCGCTCAATAGCCGGTGCGGATTTTGCGCCCCGAGCGCAATCTACATTGGCCGCAGGAAACTTTCCGCACTTCCGCACTTGAGGCACTGATAGGTCAGCAGATCGAACTGCTGATTGCGAGGCTCGACAAGGTTCAGTCGCATCGGATTTCCGCATTTGATGCAGGGCATCTCGGCGGTCGCCTGAAGGCGCGTGCACGTCGGCGTCGGCCGCAGCGATTGGAGCATCGGTCCCTCGGATTCGATTGGAAAGACGCAACACAACCTCAAGCCGAATCACTATGCCCAATTCCTGCCTCAATTGATAGGCGCGGCGGAGCACAAGAGGCGGGTTCCCGGATGACCGGATCCGATGCCAGGTCCGGAAGCAAGTGCCGCCCGCGTACCGGTCCGGCGGCGAGATCGCTGATGCCGCCGGAACGAAAGGCTGGACGATTGTGTTGACCCCTCGATCAGGGAAACGAGCGAGATGCAACGCGTCAAACGTCCACCGGAGCGCAACAAGATCGACATGACAGATCCGGCCCAGGTCCGGCTATGGACGCGGCGGCTTGGCGTTTCCATCGATGTGCTGCAGGCCGCCGTCGACAAGGTCGGCCATTCCATCGCAGCGGTGACCAAGGAAACAGTCGAGATGCAGCGCGAGCGCGCTGCGGATGCCGTCGTGTCGGAATCGCCCAACGCCGATCAAGTTCCGGCGCGCGCCTGAGGCGCCCAGGTAGCGCGGGGGAGGTTCGGTCCCGGACCCGGCTTCACGGGTAGGGGCCGGTGCCAAATTCGGCAATCAGCGGCTTGTCCGTCGGACTCGGGCCAAGGTCGCTGCTCAAGCCTGCACCGCCGCCGAGGAACTGATCGAGAGTCGCCTGGATCTTCTCTTTCACCGAGTCCGGACCGCGGTCGCTCATTTCGGTGTGCTGGAATTTGGTCCGAACGATATCGATGCCGTCCTGCTTGGCGAGCTTGGGATCGGGCAACACGCCGGGGTCGGTCTTGAAATTCGGATCGCTGGAGCGGAACGACAGGATTTTCAACTTGTCGCTGAGCACGAACGGGACGCGCAGATTGTCGAGCGTGATGACCTTCGCGACCAGTTCAGGGTGCTGCATGGCGAAATACATCGAAATGTCGCCGCCGTTGGAATGGCCGACCAGAGTGAGATGCTGGTAGTCGGCATTCGGCTGCCGCTGCTGCAAGTCCCCCACCACGAACAGGATGTTGGCTTCGCCTTTCTGATACACGCCGGTGCGCCCGACGTAAGGCTGGCCGACCTTGGTCATCAGCGGCGGATCGCCCGGATTATCCTGCTGGATGCTTGCAACCATGTAGCCGCGTGCCGCGAGCACGTTCGCCAGAAACGAATATTCGGTGTTCTTGACGGTATTGCCGTTGCTGATGACCGCTACCGGCAGTTTCCAGAATCCGTCGTTGGCTTTCACCTCGTAGTCACGCCGCACGGCAATATCGACCGTTACCGGCCGCTGCCGCGAGGCATCGAAGAGGTCGAGAGTCTCGTGCCGGATGCCCCATCGGCTGATGGTCAAATACACGGCCGCCGTGAGCAGGCACACGCAAGCCAGAACTGCAAATCCCCGCTTCATCGTTTCCTCGATCACATTTGCTTCAACAAATGGCGACGGATGCCGGATGGTTCGAGACCGAAACGAACCGCGGCAGATTAATTTTCGGAAAGGTTGATGCCACGCAGCACGCCACCGTCAAACACGCGAAGCGGCCAGCGCCGACCACGTCAACGGGCCGCCAGATTGCGTGGTATCGCCCTAGACTAATTACCTAGCCGACATCACCAACTCGTAATTGGATCGCCGCAAATTTTCCAAAGCCGCCTCGCTTAGTCGCCGCACTTCATCGACGCCGCGGTTCGGGTCGGGCAAGGCCGGAACGGCGACAGGTCTATCTCTGCCACTGCAGGAGTGTTGCCATGCGAGCGCATTACCTCGCCGCCTTTGCTTTCGCCGTCGGACTGATGGTCTCAACCGTGCACGCGGCGGAGACGCCGCGGGACATCAAGGGTCTCTATCTGATGACCGACTATCCGGCCGTCACGGTGAGGCCCGGCACCACGTCGAACATTCCCTTGCGCCTGCAGAATTACGGGCTCGACCCGCAGCGATACCAGCTCTCCGTGGCGGGCGTGCCAAGCGGATGGACCGCGACGCTGCTTGGCGGCGGACAACCGGTCGCCGCCGCCATGCCGGCACCCGACGGCAGTGTCGCGCTGCAGCTCCGTCTTGACGTGCCCGCCAACTCGGCGCTGAGCGCGCAGACGCTGACCATCAAGGCGGAAGGGCAGGGTGTCGACGCGACGCTTCCGCTCAATGTGGCGCTGGCAAAGGAATTGCCGGCCAAGCTGAACGTCACCTCGAAGCTGCCGTCGCTGCGCGGCAGTCCGAAATCGAACTTCGAATACACCCTGACCATCAAGAACGATTCGGAGCGCAATCTGGTCGCGAGCTTCGCCGCGGATGCGCCGACCAATTTCGAAACTTCGTTCACCGAGGCCTATGGCACCCAGGAGCTCTCCTCGATTCCGATCGAGGCCGGACAGTCCAAGGACGTCAAGCTCAAGGTCCGGCCGCCCAGCAGCATCGATGCCGGGCATTTCCCGGTCAAGGTGACCGTCAATGCGGAGGATGCCTCGGCCAAGGTCGACCTGGCACTCGACGTCGTCGGCCAGCCGCAGCTGACGGTGTCGGGGCGTGACGGGCTGCTGAGCGCGCGCGCGGTCGCCGCCCGGCAAAGCTCGATTCCGGTCGTCGTCACCAACACCGGCAGCGCGCCGGCCGAGAACATCGAACTTGCATCGACGGCACCCACGGGATGGAAAGTGACGTTCTCGCCGGCCACCATCGAGCGGCTGGTTCCGGGCAAGGACGCCGAGGTACAGGCGCTGGTGACGCCGGGCGACAAGTCGCTGGCTGGCGACTACATGACGACGATCCGCGCGACGTCGCGCGGCGAGAGCGCGTCCGGCCAGTTCAGGATCACGGTGGCGACTTCGACGGTGTGGGGCATGGTGGGCGCCGGCATCATCGGCATCGCGCTGCTGCTGATGCTAGGTGCCGTGGCGAGGTTCGGACGCCGATGAGTGACCATCAGCAGCAGGCCGCCACGACGGCAGACCCGATCGTGATCACGGCACGGGGTCTGACCAAGCGTTACGGCGACATGAACGCGGTCGACGCCATCAACTTCGACATTGTCAAAGGCGAGGTGTTCGGGTTGCTCGGACCGAACGGCGCCGGCAAGACCACGACGATCCTGATGATGCTCGGCTTGACCGAAATTTCCGCCGGCTCGGTCAGCGTGCTGGGCTGTGATCCGGCGCGCGCGCCGCTGCAGGTCAAGCGCCGGGTCGGCTATCTGCCCGATTCCGTCGGCTTCTACGATCACCTCACCGCCGCGGAGAACCTGGCCTATACGGCCAGGCTGATGGGCCTCCCGGCGGCGCAGCGGACGCCGCGGATCGCAGCCGCACTGGCCCGCGTCCGCCTCGCCGACGTTGCCGACAAGCGGGTGGCGACGTTCTCGCGCGGCATGCGGCAGCGGCTCGGGCTCGCCGAAATCGTGGTCAAGCAGGCCGAAATCGCCATCCTCGATGAGCCGACTTCCGGGCTCGATCCTCAGGCCACGCTCGAATTCCTCGAACTGATCGGTCAACTCAAGGCCGATGGCGTCACGGTGCTGCTGTCCTCCCATTTGCTCGACCAGGTGCAGCGGGTATGCAACCGCGTGGCGTTGTTTCAGGCGGGCCGCATCGTGCTGATGGGCGCCGTCGCCGATCTGGCCCGCCAGGTGCTGGGGGCAGGCTTCGTGGTCGAGGTCGAAGCCGACGGTGCCGGCCTTGCGCGGCGGCTGGCGACGGTGGCCGGCGTTACCCACGTCGAGACGCTGGCCGAGGATCGCTTTCGCATGACGGCCGATCGCGACGTGCGCGCGGATGCGGCGCGGGCCGTGGTCGCCGCCCAGGGATCGTTGCGCCGGCTTTCGGTGGACGAACCGAGCCTCGAGGCGATCTATGCCCGGTTCTTCCGCGACCACTCCGAAGCCACCGGAGGGGCGCGTCATGCGGCGTGAAGGTTCACCGTTCCAGGGCCTCGGCGTCGTCGCGGTGAAGGAACTGGCCGACAATCTCTCGAGCGCCAGGGTGTTGGTGCTCGAACTCCTGATCGTTCTGACCGCGCTCGCCGCGCTCTATGGTGCCATCGACGATCTCCGGCAGAACACGGCGGAAGATCCCTTCCTGCTGCTGCGGCTGTTCACGGTCGGCCACGCGCCGTTGCCGTCCTTTGTCGCCATCCTCGGATTTCTCATCCCGTTGATGGCGATCGGACTTGGATTCGACGCCATCAACAGCGAGCACAATCGGCGGACGCTGTCGCGCATCCTGGCGCAGCCGATCTATCGCGACGCGCTGCTGATGGGAAAATTCCTCGCCGGACTGATGACGCTCGGGATCAGCCTGGCGGCGCTGTGGCTGCTGGTGATCGGGCTCGGCCTGATCTTTCTCGGCGTCCCGCCGGGCGGGGAGGAAATCGCGCGCTCGCTGGCATTCCTGGTGATCGCGATCTTCTATGCCGGGGTCTGGCTGTCCCTCGCCATGCTGCTGTCGATCGTGTTCCGCTCGCCGGCGACGGCGGCGCTGGTTGCGCTCGGCATCTGGCTGTTCCTGAGCGTGTTGTGGCCGATGCTGGCGCCGGCGCTCGCCCAGGCCATCTCGCCGCCCGATCCTCGCTATGCCCTGCTCGGGCTCAACTCGCCGGATACCGCGATCTGGACCCAGACACTGGCGCGGCTGTCGCCGAACCATCTGTTCGGCGAGGCCATGCTCGCGGTGCTGTCGCCGACCACGCGATCGCTCGGCCCGGTGTTCCTCGACCAGTTGCGGGGCGCGGTGATGGGAGCACCGCTGCCGCTCGGGCAGAGCCTCCTGATCGCCTGGCCGCAAACGGTCTGCCTGATCGCCAGCACCATCGTGCTGTTCGTCGCCGGCTATGTCGTGTTCCAGCGCCAGGAGGTGAGGGCGTAGCACTTCCAGTACCGGCGCACGCGCCGCTCAGTCGCTCCGCGCGCCGTTCAACTCCGCCTTGAAGCCGTCGGTGTTCTGGTAATTGACCGTCACCCTGTCGCCTTCGAAGGCGAGGACCCACCTCTGTGTTTCGCTGTGTCCGAGGATGCGGCGCTCCAATTCGAACGTGTGCTCGTTGAGCCAGCGGCCCCTGGCGGCGTTGATCCCGTAAAATGCGGGGGGACTCTTCCGGTAGTGGCCGTCGAGTCCCATCAGTCCCGCAAAGCGTTGCGTGGGGCGCTCGGATTTGCCGGTCTCGGTCGTGATTTCCCAGGACGCATCCGAGTCGAAGAAATGCAGGACGAAGGTCCTTATGTGCAGCGGATTTTCATTCAGCTGATAGGTCTTTCCCGAGATAGCCTTGGCCAGTTCAGGAGTGCCGCCGACCGCCGAAGCTTTCTCGCTCGCAGCCGCACGCAGTACCGCTGTCAGCAGCGAACCCGCGATGGGATCGGCCGGCAATGGCTGGTCGGATTTCACGGTGCCGGCGATGTCGTCGATCAGCCGGGAAACGGAATAGAATTCATCATCGCGCAGGACACCGGTCATGGCAGCGACGATATCAAGCTTTGGAAGCACCAGGATGAGCTGCGAGTGGCGCCCGCGCGCCATGTAGGCGTCCTTTTCCGGAAGCGACCACCACAGGTTCGCGTAGTGATACCCAAAGGTCGCCGCAATGCTTCCTTCCCTGGCTCGTTCGACCCATGCAGGCGCGATAATCTGCTTGCTGTCCCACATTCCGTTGTGAAGATAGAGATAGCCAATGCGGGCCATGTCGTGCGGCGACAACGAGAGTCCGGCCTCGCCATCGGTGACACCCTGCGCGTCGACGCTGCCCCATTTGGCGCTCTTGATCCCGAGTGGTCCGAACAACTCCTTCTTCGCGAAGTCGAAGGCGCTTTGCCCGGTTTTTTGGGTGATCAGGGCCGAGAGGACATAGGGATTGCCGCTGTTGTAATAGAATTTGCTGCCGGGTACGCCGGACATCGGCTGGCTCAGCACGAACTGGGTGCGGTCGGGACTGCGATACATCCGCATGATGGTCTCATCCGGCGTATAGCGTTTCTCATTCCACTCGAGGCCCGATGTCATGTCCAGCAGACTCTGAACCGTCATCGCTTTCTTGGTGTCGTCGACATGCAGAATGTGCTTGTCGGGAAATAGATCGATCACCGGCTGATCGGTGCGGTCCAGAATGCCCTGTTGCAGCTCGATCGCCGTCAACGTGCTCACGACGCTCTTGGTCACGGATCTCAGATCATGGCTGATGCCTGCGACGTAGGGCGCGTAATAAGCGTCGACCACGATCCTGCCGTGCCGGATGATGGTCAGGCTGTCCTGTCCGTAGCTGCCGACGGCTTCGACGAGCCGGGCAAGGCCGGCCGAATCCATGCCCTGCTCCTCCGGCGTCGAGACCTGCCAGGATTGCGTCGGCCATGGCGTCTGGGTCGGGTCTGCATCAGCGGCAGGTTCTGCAGATGCCGGCCAGGCACAAAACAACCCGGCGGCAAGCGCGGCCATGATGGCTCGGTGGCCCATGCTGGCACTCTCCCGACCGCGGTCGCGGTCTCGGCTTCAGAATGACCAGCCTACCATATTTCCTGGAGGTGGAACTCGGCAAATCAAAAGTGCGGCGATGCGGGTTACCGGCGGCGGGCCACAGCAATGCCGAACAGGAAGGCCACGAACAGGCTTGCCAGCGGGGCTTCGCGGGTGATGGCGCTGACCGTGGCGAGCGGCTTGCCGGGCTGTCGAGCGGCCGCCACAGCCTCACTCAGCCGCTCGACGGCGGCCTTGAGCGCGGCAGAGACATCCGTGATCGTGCGCGATACGTCGGTCGCGGTATCAATGGCGCGTTCTGCCATCCCCGGCTGGGAGGATGGCGTCTCGACATTCGGGTTTTCGATCTTCACGTGCCGATGCTTTCCTGCTGCCTTGGTGCCGGGGCTTCGCTGGCATGCCGACAGAATGAGGCCGTTACCTTTGGCTATCCGCGCGTGCGCTCGTTTTGAACAGCGGGTCGAAGACCTTTGGCTATCCGCGACAGGCGCCGTTTTGAACGGCGGGTAACGGCCTCATCCCAGCAATGCAGAAGCGCGGGGTTTGTTCCAGCGCGAATGCGCGTTGATCGCTTTATTTCGAGATTGCCAACGACCCCATTGCGATGTTCCATGGCTGCCCGTTTGCAGGGAGATCGACCATGACCGAGCCAACCGCCCCCGACGACAATCTTGTCCCATCGCGACGGGGTTTTCTGCGGCAAGGCGGCGCATGGATGGGCGGAGCGGTGGCCGCCGGTGTCGCCAACAGCGCCTCGGCCGCAACCGAGGGCGACAACCTCCCGCCGCACATTCCCGAATGGATGAAGGCGCCGGGCGACCCCATGGGAAGCCAGCCCTATGGCACGCCTTCGCCATACGAGAAGGACGTGGTCAAGAACATATCGAAAAAACTGCCGCAATACATTTCAGCGTCGGGGCGGACGCCGTTGCAGGACCTCGATGGCATCATCACGCCGAACGGACTGTTCTATGAGCGGCATCATGGTGGCGTGCCGACCATCGATCCCGAGCAGCATCGCTTGATGCTGCATGGTCTGGTGGAGCGGCCGCTGCTCTTCACGATGAGCGATTTACGCCGCTTCCCGTCGCAATCGCGGATCCATTTCCTCGAATGCTCGGGCAACCCGGTCTATACCAGGCCATATGGCAAGACCGCTTCCGATCTGGTCGGGCTGTTGAGTTGCGCGGAATGGACCGGCGTCAGTCTGAGGCTAATATTGCAAGAGGCCGGACTTCGTCCCGAAGCCAAATGGCTGGTTGCCGAAGGCGCTGACGCGGCGGCGCTGACACGCAGCATTCCGATCGAGAAATGTCTCGACGACGCCATGCTGGTGTACAGTCAGAACGGCGAGCGGCTGCGTCCGCAGCAGGGCTATCCGCTGCGTCTGCTGCTGCCGGGCTTCGAGGGCAACATGAACGTCAAGTGGCTGCGCCGCCTCAAGGCGGTCGCCGAGCCGGTCTATTCGAGGGAGGAGACGTCGAAATATACCGACCTGATGGTCGACGGCAGTGCACGGGAATTCACTTTCTACATGGAGGCCAAATCCATCATCACGCGCCCGTCCGGCGGTCAGAAGATGACGGCGCGCGGCTTCCAGGAAATCACCGGTATAGCCTGGAGCGGGCATGGCAAGATCAAGCGCGTGGATGTCTCGGTCGATGGCGGCAGGCAATGGCAGGAAGCGCAACTGCAGGAGCCGGTCCTGACCCGGGCGCTGACGCGGTTTCGGCTGCCCTGGCAATGGGAGGGTGAGCCGGCGGTGATCCAAAGCCGCGCGATCGACGAGACCGGCTACGTGCAGCCGACCTTCGCGGAATTGCTCGCGGTTCGCGGTGAGCACTCGTTCTACCACAACAACGCCATTCAGCCCTGGCGTATCGATGCCGAGGGACAGATCACCAATGCGAATGTTTGAGATCGTCCTCTGCGCCTCTGCGTCGGTCGTGCTTGCGTTTGCGGCACACGCCGAAGATCGTTACGGCATCGGGCGGCCGGCCACGGCGGCGGAAATTGCCGGCTGGAATATCGATATCGGCCGCGACGGCTCCAACCTGCCGGCAGGCAGCGGCAGCGTCGCCCAAGGCCAGGCCGTGTTTGCGCAGCAATGCGCGGCCTGTCACGGCCCGAAAGGCGAAGGCGGCGTCGGCGAGCGCCTGGTCGGCGGGCAAGGCACACTTGCAACGGCCAAGCCGATCAAGACGGTCGGCAGCTATTGGCCCTACGCCCCGACGCTGTTCGATTATATCCGGCGCGCGATGCCGCAGAACGCGCCGCAATCGCTCAGCAACGACGACGTCTATGCGGTGTCCGCCTATATTCTCAACCTGAACGGATTGCTCGCCTCCGACGCGATCCTCGACGCCCGTGCGCTCAGCGCGATCCGGATGCCGAACCGCGCCGGCTTCATCGGCGACCCCAGGCCCGACGTGAAGAGCGTCCGCTAGCTTGCGGTGACGCCTTCCACCACGCCGCTCGGCTCCTCGCTGAGCCAGCGATAGATCACGCCGCCCAATACGCCGCCGATCAGCGGGGCGACCCAGAACAGCCAAAGCTGCCCCAGCGCCCAGCCGCCGACGAACAAGGCCGGGCCCGTGCTGCGCGCCGGATTGACCGAGGTGTTGGTGACGGGAATGCTGACCAGATGGATCATCACCAGCGCGAGGCCGATCGCCAGTGGCGCAAATCCCGCGGGGGCCTTGCCGTGCGTGGCTCCCATGATGATGAACAGGAACATCATGGTCATGACCACTTCGGTCAGAAGACACGCCAACAGGCTGTAGTGTCCTGGCGAATGCTCGCCATAGCCGTTCGATGCAAAACCCTTGGCGAGATCGAATCCCGCCGCACCGCTTGCGATGGCATAGAGCAGGGCCGACGCGGCGATCGCTCCGATCAGCTGCGCCACGATATAGGGAAAGATCTGGTCGACCGGAAAACGGCCGCCCGCGGCAAGGCCGACCGTGACCGCAGGATTGAGGTGGCAGCCGGATATGTGGCCGATCGCATAGGCCATCGTGACCACGCTCAATCCAAACGCCAGCGCCACGCCGAGCAGGCCGATGCCGACCTGAGGAAATCCGGCGGCGATGACCGCGCTGCCGCATCCGGCAAATGTCAGCCAGAATGTTCCGATGGCTTCTGCAGCATATTTTCGTGCGTTCATGGTACTCCCCCCGAGGTTGATGGCGCGCGCTGGTGCAAGGTGATGCAGCCGAATGACATGACATAATCGCACCGTCGTCAACGGGATATCTGCCTTGCATTCTACGCTGGGGTCCGTTGCGGCCGGGTCGCCTCGTTGTCACAAAACGCGCCTATCCCGGCGTTCAGGCCCGTTGACGCGGTGACGAGGCTTGGAAACGGGGATTATCGCATCGTCCCGTACCGATCGGGGGGTGTCGTTGGCTTGCCATCTCGTCCGGCAAAAGTTCCCGCCGCTCTACTGCTTTCCTGGACATGCAGCCCGGAACCATGCCGGGGCCTCAGGCTTTGTTTTGCCGCGAGAGCAAGCGCAACCGAGGTCGACGACATGCGAAGAAATGTAACGATGAGCACGGTCCGCAGCCCTGTAGTGGTTGCCTTGATCGTGGCGACGTTTGGTATTGTGGGGATGCTGCTGGTCGATCACGGCCCCTGGAACAAGCCGCATGTGAAGACGGCGGAGGTCAACTATGGTACGACCGCCGCCGCAGCGCAGGCGGTTGGCGCAACGGTGACGCCGACCGCGCCGAAACCTGCGATCGAACCGATCGCTCCCGGACCGAAGCCGGTCCAGCCGGCAAACCCTGTACCGCAATAGGCGGCTGACGCCGGACGTTAAAGAACTTGCCGCCCAAAAAACTTGCCGTCGGAAAAAAACTTGCGCCGTCGGGCAAATCAGTGGCATAGCGTCATCATCGGCACACATCGAGCCCGCGCCTGCAATAGGAGCGCGGGCTTTTTGATTCAATCGATGTCCTTGCGCCGTCCATGTCCGTGCGCGGTTCTCGCGTCGTCCTTGCCGCCTGCCCGGCGCCACCAAGTTTTTTGAAAAGCCACTTGCGCCGTCGGGCAAATCAGCACTAGAAGTGCATCATCGCAACAATGGGCCCGAGCGGAAAATCCGCTGCGGGCCTTTTTCTTTCCAAAATTCTCGATCGCTTCAGCCGGCGCGCGCGAACGCGTCGGCATGCGGCGCGGCGTCAAGTCCGCGTCCGCCAGCGGCCTCCCGCGAGGGAGATAGGGTTCGCGCCTGAAATGATCGCGCGGACAGCGATCATGCCGCACATTTCTTCCTTCGCAAGAACAAGAGCCGTCATCCCCATGGCAAAATCCCTCACCGAGATCCGCTCCCTGGCGCGCAGCCACACCCGGACGGCGATCAATGTCCTGGTCGGCGTCATGCGCAGCAAGGATGCCACCGCCGCGGCGCGGGTATCCGCGGCAAACGCCATCCTCGACCGCGGCTGGGGCAAGGCAACCCAGCCCGTCGGCAATAGCGACGACGGCGCCCTGGAGCTGATCCATCGAATCGAGCGCATCATTGTCGACCCTGAAGATCAAGACCGCTAGGATTTTCGAGCCGCTGTTGCACCCCGCCCGCTACAAGGCGATCCACGGGGGCCGCGGTTCGGGAAAATCGAACTTCTTCGGCGAGCTCCTGGTGGAGACCTGCCAGGCCGAGCGGGGTACGCTGGCCGTGTGCATCCGCGAGGCGCAGCGCACCCTGGCGCAGTCGTCCAAGCGGCTGATCGAAGGCAAGATCACAAGCCTCGGGCTTGGTCGCGGCTTCCGGGTGTTCAGCGACAAGATCGAGACGCCCGGCGACGGCGTCATCATTTTCAGGGGCATGCAGGATCACACGGCCGACGCGATCAAATCACTCGAAGGATTCCGCATCGCGTGGATCGATGAGGCGCAGAATCTGAGCGCGCGCAGCCTGTCCCTGCTTCGCCCGACCATCCGGGCGGCGCGTTCCGAACTGTGGGCAAGCTGGAATCCCCGACGCCGCTCCGACGCGATCGACGATTTCCTACGCGCGCGAAAACCGCCGGGCGCGATCGTGGTCAACGCCAGCTGGCGCGACAATCCCTGGTTTCCCGATGTGCTGGAGCAGGAACGGCAGCTCGACCTGTCGCTCTATCCCGACCGCTACGATCATATCTGGGAGGGCGACTATGCGCGGACATTCGAGGGCGCCTATTTCGCCCCGATGCTCGCCGAGGCGAAGGCGCAGGGCCGCATCGGCAAGGTAGCCGCCGACCCCCTGCTGCCGCTGCGCGCCTTTATCGACATCGGCGGCGCGGGCGCGACGGCCGATGCGTTCACGATCTGGATCGTGCAATGGGTCGGGAGCCGAGGTCCGCGTGCTCGACTACTATGAAGCGGTGGGGCAGGTGCTGGCGTTTCACGTCAACTGGCTGCGCAGCAACGGCTATGCCCACGCCATCCTCTATCTGCCGCATGACGGCATGAACACCGACAGCGGTCACCGGCAAGCGCTATGAGGATCATCTGCGCGAAGCCGGGTTCGTGGTCGAACCGCCGGTTCGAAACCAGGGCAGGGGCGCGGCCATGATGCGCATCGAGGCGCTGCGGCGGTTGGGGCCGCAGCTCTGGTGGAACGAGGCGACGACCGAGCCCGGCCGCGACGCCATCGGTTTCTATCACGAGCGCAAGGACGACCTGCGCAATATCGGGCTGGGGCCCGAGCACGACTGGTCGAGCCATGCCGCCGACGCGCTCGGGTTGATGGCGATCTGCTACGAGCAGCCGGGCCGGAACGGAAACTTCAACCGGCCGCTTCGCTATGTCGAACCCGGGTGGCGGTGAGGTCAGTCTCGGAGCAATTGCCTTGCGCGGCCATCAGCCGGTCGCAAACCACGGACCGTCACAGGACCGCCAATTGCTTATTTAGGGGGCTTTGATTTCGACTTCTCGTCCGCGGCTTTTTGGGCGGCTCGTGCACGCGACAGCGCGGTTGCCTCGATATACATGCGCTGGGTGTCCTCCGGGCAATAGGACGCCCGCCAGGAGGGATTCGTAAAAATTTTCGGTCGACAGTAGTCTGAACCCACATCGACGTCGCATCGATCTTTCCGAACACGGCGATTTCCTTGAACTTTCGATCATAGGGATTCGGGTCTTTGATGTGCATGGCGCGGTTGTAGTCGTTGCAGGTGATGTTCAGCTTGATGGCGTCAGGGCCGGATTCCGCAAGCTTGGTAACGTCGCAGCCCCATTCGGGGCCGCTAATATGCATTTCGTTCAATGTGACGATCAAGTCTCCAAACTCCATGCAGTTCGCTTTGAAATCGGCGCCTGGCTCCGCATAGAGCCCCTCCTTCGGCCGCCACTTCTCGGCTGGCGAATTCGTACTTGGCTGCGCCGTGGTGGGCGCTGTCGCGGTCAACAGGCAGGCGGCGCCAAACGTAGCCTGGAAAAGGACACTAAACCCGCTTCGCCGGATATCCATCGATCCCTCCTTTCTGCGCGCTGCTTCGGTGCAAGGTCAGCCCACCTGTGGTCGTCGAAGGCGCGCGCAATCCGTTTATAACACAACTTTAAGTTGAGTAACGAACCGGTCCGTGAGATTGGACCACATCTATGAGAACTGCTCTGCCTCAGGCGCAGGAGATCGGACATGTCGTGGGTTGACTGTCTCCGCGATGCAATGCCGTCAACTCACGATCTTCCGAGGAAAAACGATGCCCCGAATTCCCCTTTCCGACCTCAAGGCGATGCTCGCTTCCGAGAAGGCCAATGCGCTGGCGGCGATCTCGGCGGCGCGGCTGATGGAGGAGCGGGCTGATGCGATGGACTACTATCTCGGTGACATGCGCAAGGACATGCCGGCGCAGGACGGGCGCTCGCGCGCGGTATCGACCGACGTCGCCGATACCATCGAAGGGTTGATGCCATCGCTGATGGACATCTTTGCCGGCTCCGACGAAGTGGTTCGCTTCGAGCCCGTCGGTCCCGAAGACGAAGCCGCCGCGGCGCAGGAGACCGACTATGTCAACCACGTCTTCATGCAGCAGAATCCCGGATTCATGATTCTCTACGGCTTCATCAAGGATGCGCTGCTGTCCAAGGTCGGCATTGCCAAGGTGTGGTGGGAAGAACGCGAGGAGGAAAGCCGGGAGACCTACTACGACCTCAGCGAGGATCAGTTCGCGCTGCTGGCGCAGGCGGTGGCGGAATCCGCCGGCGCCATGAAGATCGTGGCGCATACCGTTCACGACCCGCAGGCCGGGCCGGCGAACCCATCCAGCAAGCCGGAGGCGACGCGCTGATGAACATTGCCGCTTTTCCGTCCGCTTCCGTGTTGCGAGGCGCGCACGCTCGCCCGGCTGCTGCCGAGGTACCCCCGCTCTTGCTCCGCGGTCCGCAGCCTGCGATGGCCGCCCCGGCGCCGCCGCTCACGCACGACGTCACCATCGTCACGACGCGCAAGATGGCCCAGGCGCGCGTGCTCGGCGTGCCGCCGGAGGAATTCGGCATCGAGCGCGGCGCGCGCAGCATCCGCGACTGCAACTATTGCTTCCACGAGGTCGTCACCAAGACCGAGAGCCAGCTGATCGCGGAAGGCTTTGACGCCGAGCAGATCAGGTCGCTCGGCGACTACACCGGCACTACCGAGGTCGAGACGCTGGCGCGCGATACCGTCGGCGAGCATTTCGGCACCACGGCCGGCGGCAGTGAATTCGGCGGCGCGGCTGGTCCGCATCACCGAGCACTATGTGCGGATGGATTACGAAGGCGACGGCGGCGCCGGCGCTGTACCAGGTCATCACCGGCGGCGACCAGGGCGAGATCCTGCGCAAGGACGGCCGCGAATGCATCACGCCGTTCGACGCCATGCCGTTTGCGACGACGACGCCGGTGCCGATGACGCATCGCTTCTTCGGCCGCTCGATCGCCGATCTCGTGATGCCGCTGCAGCGCGAGAAGACCGCGCTCAAGCGCGGCGCGCTCGACAATCTCTATCTGCACAACAATCCGCGGGTCGAAGTCGCCGAGAACAATGGCGGGGCCGAATACGCTCGACGATCTGCTGGTGTCGCGCCCGGGCGGGGTGGTCCGCACCAAGACAGCCCGGCGGGCTGAACTGGCAGGTGGTGCCGGATATCACCACCTCGATCTATCCGATGCTGCAATATCTCGACGCCGAGCTGGAAGCCCGCACCGGCGTCAGCAGGCAGGCGCAGGGCATCGATGCCAACGCGCTGCAGAACCAGTCGGCCACCGCGGTGGCGCAGGTGTTTTCCGCGTCGCAGATGCGGATCAAGTTGATCGCCCGCATCATGGCCGAAGGCGTCCGCGATATCTTCGCGCTGCTGCACGGCGACGATCCGCAAGCACGGCCAGCAGCGGCAGACCGTGCGGCTGCGCAACGCCTGGGTCGACGTCGACCCGCGCGCCTGGAAAACCCGCGACGACATGACCATCAATGTCGGCCTCGGCGCCGGCGGCAAGAGCCCAGCAATTCGCGCAAACCATGGCGATCGCCAATGTCCAGAAGCAGATGCTGGCCGGCGGCAAGGTCAATCTGGTCGGCGACCGCGAGCTTTACAATACCGCGGCCGAGCTGACGCGGATCATGGGGCACAAGAACCCCGACAAGTTTTTCAACGACCCCAGCGCGGTCAATCCGCAGACCGGGCAGCTGCTGCATCCGCCGCCGGCGCCGCCGCCACCGCCGCCAGATCCGAAAATGGCTGCCGCGCAGGCCAGGGCGCAGACCGAGCAGCAGCGCGCCCAGACCGCCGCGATCCAGTTCCAGGTCAAGACCCAGGCGGAAATCGAACTGGCGAGGGTCAAGGCCGACCTCGAGGCCCGGCTGGCCTTGCTCGAAGCGCACCTGAAAGCAGCGGGCGCGGAGCAGAAGATGCGTCATGGCGAGGTGCAGCGCGGCCTCGACGCGGCTGGCGCGGCGCTTGGCCTGATGACGGCCGCACAGCGCCACGCCATAAATCCGCAGCCGATGAACCAGGAGCCGAGCCAGCCCCATGACGGATGAAATCCAACTCGACCGCGACGTCGCCAGGGCAGTCCGCGCCGAGGCGCTGCTTGCCGACGAGTTGCTGGCGGAGGCCTTCAGCGGGCTCGAGGCGAACTACATCGCCGCGTGGCGGGCGACCACCATTGACGATGTCGACGCTCGCGAAAAACTGTTTCTCGCCATCAACATCGTCGGCAAGCTCCGCGATCACCTCGCGGCCATTCTGGCCAATGGCAAACTGGCTCAGGCTGAATTGAAAGCTCTGGCCGAACTCGCCGAGCGCAGGAAGCGATTTGGAGTTTTGTAGAACGAACAACTGCATTCGTAGGGTCATCAAGGCGATGCTTGTCGCGGGGTTCGCACTACGATTTGGGCTGAAGCAGCTTCGATATATGTAGAACAACAACTGCATGCGTAGGACCATCGAAGGGGTGCTTGTCGCGCGGTTCGCGCTACGTTCTCTGGCCAGGTGAGGGCTCGGCAGTTTTGCGTTGGCCTGCATCGGGAATGGACGAGGGCACTGTATGAATGCTGAAGTCTGAACCGTCCTCCGCGTGGGCCTGGGGGCCTCCAAAGACCTCACTACGGCTGAAGACCGCCTATGTCTTGTTCACCACGATGATCGGCATACGGCTTGCTGCGCCACTCCTGAGTTTTCCGTGGCCGGAAATGGCCGAGAAACTCTACTGGATCTCTTTCTACAGTTTGGTCGGGTTGCTCGTGCTTTTCATTGCAGCCTTTCTCCGGTTTCAGTACCGACCAAACGAGGTTGCGATCCTTGCTGTGTTCTGGATTCTGCTGCTTCCGGCGTTCATACCATGCCGAGCCAAGGATGAGGCTCAGGCTGGCTTGTTTGCCGCAGCTTTCCGCATACACATCTGGTCGATCAATGAATACCTGTCTCATTGCAGCCTGGTTCGATTTACCAAGGGCGGTGCCGAGCACGCGGTGGGGCTCTGCGAAAAATTCGGCGACGACTGGGAACCAAGCAGAGTGGTCTATGACACCACCGGCGAGCTTGTGTCGTTCTGCGCGAGAACGCCGGAATGGATTGCGGCGGCGTGGCGTCTCGAACCATCGGACATACTCACCGGATCTGAGCGGCAGGCGAGGCACCTGTTCGGCGACTTCTACTACATAAGGCTGCCTTCTGCGCTCCGTCAGTGAAGTTCAAATGCCATCTGACAGGGAGGGATCATCCCCGAACATGGAGCCGGTTTCGACGGACGTTCCGCGCCGCTTTGTGTCCTTGCGATTGGCGCTCGGATTTCTGCTCGTCCTGGCTGTCTATGGCCTGGTGGTCGCCGATCCCCTTCTCGCGTTTTCCTTTCCGATCAATCCTTGGGATTGGACGCTGTACGTCGTGCTCTGTCTGCTGGCATTCCTGCTGGTCTTTGCAAGCTGCTTTTTCACGTTCCAGTTCCGACGGAAGGAGGTCGTGATCTTCGTCGCGATTGGCGCAATTGTTTGTTTGTCATCTTCCAGGCTTGGCGGCGCGCTTCTCCGGACTCCGACGAGCTGGCTCTACGCGACCGGGTTCCGCATCCACGCATGGCCGTTGGAGCAATATCTATCACAATGCCGCCTGGTTCGTTTCCTCGAGAACGACGTCGAACAGACGGTCGGCCGCTGCGAAACGCGTGAATGGCTAGGCGGCGCGATGTCCACCACAGTGATCTACGACCCGACGGGAGAAATCCTCAAGCCGGTCAACCACAGGACACAGGCCTGGCAGGCGGCGATGTCCGAATTCTACAGTGATCGCATCCTCAACAGCTCCGAGAAACGCACAGTGCGCATCTTCGGCGACTTTTACGCTGTCGACACTTTCGAATCCGAGGACAGCGGTTGAGCAATCCGCCGCTGACAGCGGCAAAGCGGCATTTCGATGCCGCGTACACGGCAATTCCAGGTCGCGCGGTACATCTGTCGGGAAATATCTACAACTTCACCAGCTTGGATGATGACCCATGAACATTTCGGCGTCGAGCAGGTTGCGCCAGCCATGAACGCGGGGACGGCATGAGTTCTGAGCCAGAAGCATCCTCTTCGCATTCGTCGGAGGCTCGTCCTGCGGCGCCTCGGCGGAGGTCGCGCCGCCTCACGCTTGCCTATGCCCTGCTTGTCTTCATTCTCGTCAACTGGATCCTCTGGCCGCTCCTGGTTTTTTCCTATTCGATGCTGGTCCACTACCTGACCCTGGTCTACGTCGCCTGCGTGCTGGTGCTCGTGTTTCTCTTCCTGGGCGCATTGTTCCGATTCTGGAGGCGATGGAAGGAGGTCGGGATCCATCTCGTCATATTGGCGATCGTTCTGCTTCCATTTTACAGGGTGGGCGATCTCGTCGTGCCGCTTTCAAATTGGTTGGTCACGGTCGCGTTCCGCGTTCACGTTTCGCCTATAGAGCAATATCTGGCGCGGTGCGACTGGGTGCACTTCGACAGGGATGGCGTCCGGCAGTCGATCGGTCAGTGCGAGCGTTTCGAGATCGGATTCGGCGATTTTTCCGTGATTCTCTACGATACGACAGGCGAGATCATGTTGCCCGTGTCGGAGCGAACGCCAGAGTGGAAGGCGGCGATGCGGCATTTCGATTACGCGCCGACGTACACGACGATTTCAGGTCGCTCGGTTCGGCTGCCCGGAAATTTCTACAACTTCACCATCCTAGATTCTGACCCATGAGCCTTGACCGCCGATCAAGGTCCGTTGTGAAGGAGGAGCACAGCCATGCCCGATCGCCGGTTCTATGTGAAGGCGTCGAATGGGACAACCAGCTACGTGCCGGCTCAATACCTGATGCGCAACGGTGCCTATGTCATGAATCCGACGCCCGGCGGCTCGCAAGGGCAACCGGTCTATTCGGACAGTTCGGGTAGCGACGAGACGGATGGCAAGCTCGCCAACCCCTACAACTACCTGATCGCGCCCGCTGACTACACCGAGCCGAAAGCCCGTGACTTCGCGGCAGGGATCGAAGGGATCCGCAGGGATGCCTGGTCGGGCGGTGACGTGGGGGCCACGCTGGCGATGGCCAACGCGTTCCTGCAGGGCCGTGCGCAGGATTTGCAGCGAAATCCGCAATGGGGCGTGCCGGAGGGCTCCGTAGCAAAAGCCTTCATTGGCGCGGCTTCCAATCATCTCGGCTATGTAACCGGCTACGCCGGCCTACCGAAGGAAAGGTCCAAGATCGGTGGCGGTGTTGCCAACACCATCAATGGCGATTTTCAACGCATCAAGGAGTGGTTAAGGAAGGACCACACGCCCATCGATACCAGCGGACCTTACGGTCTCTCCCGGCAGAATGACGCCAATATCGATCAAGGTTATGCCGACGGGGTCGCCGCGCGGCAGACTCCGTCGCCATTCGACCGGACGCGGCCGCCGGCCTTCGACGACTATGGTTACAGGCCGCAGCCGGCGCGCCGCGCCGGGCAGATCGGCGACGGCGGCGGCATCGTTGGCCTGATCGCCGCGCAGGCGGACATCGATCCGCAGGAGCCGGCGCCACCGGCCTGGCCGCCGCTGACCGACCGGCCGATCAGATATGTGAGTCGTGTGCGATAACGCAGCGCCGTTCTGCTCACGCCGCCGTCGACCGCTGACTACAGCGTCGGCGGCCCAGAGAATTGGCTCCGTGCCAACGCCGACCCTCGAGCCCATCGAGGCGCCCGGCGAACGAACCAAGGGACAGGCGAACCGGCAGCCGTGCTGCCGCGCCATCGCGCGCCCGAGGTCTTGAACCCCTAACCCATCCCGACTCTCGCACGAGAGCAGCCGTGCCGACCGCTGAACGGCGGCCAAACTCCGGCGCAGCCGGAAGCCTCGGCGGCGCGACGGCACCAACAAAGGACAGCAACATGGCTTTGCCGGCTTCTACTTTCGTCACCTACCAGGCGGTTGGCAACCGCGAAGACCTCAGCGACATGATCTATCGGATCGATCCCACGGACACGCCGTTCATGAGCGGGGTCGAGAAGGAAAAGGCGACCGCCGTCAATCACGAATGGCAGACCCAGGCGCTGGCCCCGGCTTCCAGCACCAATGCCCAGCTCGAGGGCGACGATCCCACCACCGCGGCGACGACACCGACCGTTCGTCTCGGCAATCTCTGTCAGATCTCCTACAAGGTCGCGCAGGTTTCCGGCACCCAGCAGGCGGTCGAGCATGCTGGCCGGGACAACGAGCTCGCCTACCAGGAGATGCTCAAGGGGCTCGAACTCAAGCGCGACATCGAGACCATCCTGGTCGGCACCAACCAGGCCAAGGTCGCCGGCGACAGCGCGACGCCGCGACGGACCGCCTCGATCCTGTCGTGGATCGCATCCAATACCTCCAAGAGCGCCAGCTGGCTCGCCGGCCGACCCGACGCCGGTCGACGGCAGCAGCGCCCGCAGCGACGGCGCGCCAGGTCGCATTCACCGAGGCGCGGCTGAAAAGCGTGCTTTCCTCGATCTGGACCAATGGCGGCAAGCCCGACACCATCATGACCGGCGCGTTCAACAAGCAGGTGTTCTCGACCTTCACCGGCCGCGCCACCGCGATCGAGGAAGCCAAGTCGAAGAAGATCGTGGCCTCGGTCGACGCCTACGAGTCGGATTTCGGCAAGCTCAAGGTGGTGGCGAACCGCTTCCAGCGTCCGCGCGACGTGCTGGTGCTGGAGATGGACAAATGGGCGGTCGCCTATCTCAACGGCCGCAACATGATCTCGATCCCGCTGGCGAAAACCGGCGATTCCGAGCGCCGCCAGATCCTGGCCGAATATGCGCTGGTCGCGCGCAACGAAAAGGCCAGCGGCGGCGTGTTCGACAACACCGCGGCCTGATCATCGGTCTTCGAACGAACCGGGCGGCCGTATTTGTGTGGCGGCTGCCGGCCCCTCCCATTCGACTTCTTCGGAGTATCCAGGATGCCATTCCCGTCCATCATACGCTCGCCACCGTCGACCTTGTGGCCTATACGCCGTCGTGCGGCGCCGCGCCCGTCGCCGCCTATATTCGCGTTCCCTTCCGTTGCCGGTTGCTGAAGGCCGCCGCCATCCTTGGCGGCGCCATCACGGCGCGACGGCACCGTTACGGTGACGGCGAACGCCGCCACGCTGGCAACCTTCGCGGTGCCGCAGGCCGGATCCGCCGCAGGCCGGCTGTCATCCGCCGAGCCGCCCTCGCCCGCCTATCTCGACGAGGATGACGTCCTCGTGCTGACGCCGTCGGGCGGGCCGGACGCCGCGATCCCGATGCATTTCTCCGTCGCATGTGAGGGCCGCCTAGATGTCGTTCTTCCCCAAGCAACCGTCCTCGCGCGCCGGCGCCACGCAGACCATCGCTTTCGACGCCAACGCAGCGATCGCCAATGCGTTCGGTCCGGAGGCCTATCAGCTTCGCCTGGTCGCGAACGCCGCCTGCTGTTACCGGATCGGCGACGGCGCGCAGACGGCAACGGCCGCCGACACCGTTTCTTCCCGCCAACACCGATCGAACATGTCATCGTCAGTCCGGGCCAGCGGCATCTCCGCAATCAAGGCCCCGGCAATGGGCTTGTGGCGGACGGCGCCGGCACGCTCTGGATCACGGAGATGTCGTGATGGAAGGAATGATGATCCGGCCGCATCTCGACAGCAACGGTAGGGACCTTGCGATCGAGCATGTGCAGGACGTCGAGCCGATCCTGGACTGGAACCAGGCGGCGCGCCGTGAACACCAGGCCAGCGACTGGGGACGTCATATCGCGCGCATTCCCAACGTCATCTACATGCGCCTGGCTCGACCGAGGAGCACGCCAGGGGCCATACATCGGCTGCGGCATGTTCACGCCGAGTTCGACCAGATCGTGCAGAAGAAGCTCGACGATCCCGAATGGGCATATTTGCGAACCGATCGGCCGAAACTGCAGGCCGGCTGGTCAGCGGGGATATCATGACCGAGATCACCGAGTCGCCTCGCTGCAGACAGCCGTGACCGAATATCTCGCCAGGGACCAGGATGCGACCCTGATTGCGCGGATTCCGACCTTCATCCAGCTTGCGGAAGCGAAGTTCAACCGGCAATTGTTCGTGCGCCAGATGGAGCAGCGCGCGACCGCACTGGTCGATGTCGGCTCGAGCGAGCCGGAATACATCGCGTTGCCGGCGGACTTTCAGTCGATGCGCAGGGTTCGACTGTCGAGCGTCGCGGGAGGCCCTGCCTCTCGTTCAAGTCGGGCACCCAAATCGACGAGTATCGCGCCGCATACGTTCGACGCTGACAGCGCAGCCGCGCTATTTCACGGTGTTCGGCGACGAGATCGAATTGGCGCCGACGCCGGACGCACGCCTACACCGTCGAGATGGTGTATCGCGCGAACATTCCATCGCTCGCCACCCAAGGCGGAAACTGGCTGCTGACGTTGGCGCCCGATCTCTATCTGTACGGAACGCTGCTGGAGTCGGCGCCCTACATCAAGGAAGACGGCCGCATCCAGACCTGGGGTCTCGGCTTGACCACCGCGCTGAACGACCTGAACAATCTCGGATTGACGTCGACATTCAACGCCGGGCCGATGGCGGTCCGCGTCTCCGGCCAGGTATTTTAGGGAGATCCATCGATGGCCTCGTTCAACAAGTTCTACTGCTTTGTCGCCGACCTTTCCCATGCGCTGCACGATCTGCAGACCGGCACCGCGCATGTCTACAGGATCTATCTCAGCAACATCGCTCCGGCCGCCTCCAACACCGTCTACAACACGCCGGCGGACCTTCCGGCCGTGAACGGCTATTCCGCCGGCGGCAACAGTATCGGCACCATCACCGGTGGGCAGACCGCAGGCACCTTCAGGTTCATCGGTGGCGCCGATCCAGCGTGGACGGCGGCGGGTGGGTCGATCGGACCGTTCCAGTACGCCGTGCTGTACAATTCCACTTCGCCGACCAGGCCCCTGATCGGTTGGTGGGACTACGGCGCGCCGGTCCTCCTGACCAATGGCAACACGTTCACGGTCGATCTCGACCAGACCAACGGCATCTTGACGGTGAGCTGAACATGGCAGCCTTTCTCGACGGATGCCGGTTCAACCCGGCGGCCACAGGAACCGCGGACTGGGCCTACCTGTCCGCCGTGACCGGCTATCAAAGTCCCGCGGCAGCGAATGTCACCAATGGCAGGCTGTACAAATACCGTGCGGAGAGCGCCGACCTCAGCCAATGGGAGATGGGGGAGGGAATTTACAACAGTTCGACCGGCGTCCTCACCCGCGCCACCGTGCTGTACAATTCGAACGGCGACAGGTCGAAAATCAACTTCCTGACGGTGCCGCAGGTAGCCATCGTCGCGCTGAAGGCGGACCTGATATCGGTCGAGGAGGCCAACGGCTTTTCCGCGGCCCAGCAGGCCCAGGCCCGAAGCAACATTGGAATCTCGCCGGTCGGCGCGGCGCCGGTGGGGCATGTCCCCGGCGAAACCGCCGGCGGTCTTCCGGCCGCCGGCGAGATTGGAGAAGAGTCGCATGCGGCAGCCGGACTGGCATTCACGACCTCGGGGGTCACTCAATACGTGCTCGGCCTGGTCGTACCCGCCGGCGACCTGGAAGTTTACGGATACTGCGATTTCGCTGGCGCGAGCTATACCACGTCATCGGAGTGGATCACGATGGTCTCGACAAGCCCCACGCCGACCATCACCAATCGAGGCGCCTTTCCACTCGGGGCCTGCCTTGCGCGCTCGCCGGCAGCAATGGATTATGTGAAGCGCCTGACGATCGGGCCGGTTGCGATGCGAAACGCCGGTGCCACGACGATCTACATGCATGCGCAGGCGACGTTCTTCGGCGGCATGTACAGCTACTCCGGCTTTCTCAAATACAGGAGGGCCCGCTGATGGCTTACAGCCCAGCCCAAATCCTGTTGGCGGTCCAGGCGTTGCGCCCAGGGCTCACCAACAATGTCGACTTCGAACTCGCAGTGACGGATGCGACTCCGTTCATCTCGGTCTGGAACAGGGCCGACGTGACCCGGCCTACTCAAGCCGAGATCGAAGCCGTCGATACCGAGGCGCTGCTGGCGTCGCGTACCGTGCTCGCACAGGATCTGATGGCTCAATTCACGGTCGACGATGCCGCGAAAATCCAGGCAGCGATCTCGACCAGTGCAGCGCTCTGGCTGTTGTGGTCGGCGATGCAGACGCAAAAGGACCCGATGGCGATTGCCAGCGATCGGTTCAGGGCCGGATGGTCGGCCCTGGTGCAAGTGCTCGGGCAACCGCGGATGGCCGCGATTGCCGCCGCACTCGGCGTCACCATCGCCTGACCGCCCATGTCACTCCTCGGCTTCGATGCGACCGGGTGTCTCGCGCTCGGGCAACTGTCCATGGCCAGAAAGAGCAACACGGTGCTGACCGGCACCGGGGCTTCCTGCGCCGTCACGCCCAAGCCGACCGGCTTCGTGCTCGCCCAATCTTTCGGCGCAGCGGTTGCTTCTGCAACCGGCGCAACAGCGGCGCTGGGCAGCAAGTTGGCGGCCTGGTCCGCGGCCGGCCTGGTGGCCGGCGGCGCTGCAACATCGGCAGTCCGACTGTCGTCTGGCGCTGCCGGTTATCAGGTCGACGGCAACAGCGCCGGCTTTGCCATGAGGCTCGCGTCTCCCGGCGCAGCGAGCGGGTGGTTGGGGGAGGGGGTCGCAATCAGCCTCTCCATGCCATCCGACGACGGCATCCTTTCCGTCCCGGGTGCCGACAGCGAATTCATCCATGACTTCGAGGCGTGGCTTCCGCGCCCGTTCGATGGCGCTGGCGCCTGGACCGCACCGGCCGCACCGGTGGCCGCCTGGACGGCGGCAGACCAATCCCCCGCAAACTGGATTTCAAGATCATGCCGCTTCTCCCCGCCGGCGAGTATCGCCCCGACGTCAGCGACTATGAGGGGCAAGCCACCAGAAACATCCTGAACGCGATTCCGCGGGGCGATGGCTACGGACCGTTCCCCGGCTTCTCGCCCTACACGCGTGCGCTTCCCGCCGCGTGCCGCGGCGCATTCTATGCGATGAAGTCCGACGGGACCGTGGTCACCTTCGCCGGTACGGTCGATCGACTCTACCGGCTCAGCAACTCGGACTTCACCTGGAGCAATGTCAGTGCGACGCGGCCGGTATCCGCGATCACCATGGGCAGTCCCGGCATGGTCATCTATGCGCACGCCTTTGCCGCCGATGATCCCGTGCTGCTGGAAACCACCGGCACGCTCCCGGCGCCGCTGGTCCCCGGGACCACATACTACGTAAGCCTGATCGGAAGCGGCGTCACGAGCTTCGGCCTGTCGGAGTTTCCGGGCGGTCCTCCCATTACCACGACGAGCGCCGGCAGCGGCACGCACTCGATCACGGCGATCTATCCCGCGCTGTCGAACACCGCGCAATGGCAGTTCGCCCAGACCGGCAATCTGGTGTTCGCGACCCAGGCCAATGCCGTGCTGCAGGTGTTCGACCTCTCGACCTCGACCGAATTCAGCGCCGCGCTGGGCGCACCTCCGCAGGCTGCGTATGTGAGCGTGGTCGGCCGTTTCCTGGTGCTGTCCGGACTACTCTCCACGCCCTACCGCATCCAATGGTCGGGCCTGAACAGCTTCAACGGACCGGCGAGCTGGACGAGCGGCGTCAACTCTTCGGATTTCCAGGATTTTCCCGACGGCGGCATCGTTCGCGGCGTCGCCGGTGGCGAGGCCGGCATCATCTTCCAGGATCAGGCGATCCGGCGGATGTCCTATGTGCCGGGCTCGCCGATCATCTTCCAGATCGACCGCATCACCCAGGATAAGGGTCTGCACGCGCCATACTCGATCATCCGGGCCGGCGAGCGCATCTTCTTCTACGCGGGCCAGGGCTTTCACCGGATCGAACCGGGCGGGGTGCCCGAACCGATCGGGCGCGAGAAGGTCGATCGCAGCTTCCTTGCCGACCTCGACAAGGGCAATCTGCAGCTGTTCCTCGGCGCTGCGGATCCGCGCAGCACGCGGGTCTACTGGGCGTATAAATCGCTCTCCGGGACCGTCGGGGCCTACGACAAGCTGCTCGGATACGACTTCCTGCTCGACCGATTCTTTCCGGTGTCCGTGCGCGGCGAATACCTGCTCGGCATGTCGCAGACCGGGCTGACGCTGGAAAATCTCGACCGCATCTCGTCCTCGCTCGACGCGCTGACGCTCAGCCTCGATGCCTACGCCACTGCGGTGCAGCCGGAAATCGCGCAGTTCGACGCCAGCCACGTGCTCGGCTTCTTCCGCGGCGACAATCTGGAAGCGATCCTCGAAAGTGCGGAGCAGGGCACCGACGAGAACCGCATCACGATCCGCGGGTTCCGCCCCATCACCGACGCCGCCACACTGTATGGCTCGGTGTCGTATCGGGAGACGCCCGTCGGCGAGCCCGATGGCCGGGACCGAAGTGCCGGTCAATCGCAGGACCGGGCGATGCGATCTCATGCGCGACACCCGCTATGCCCGCTTCAAGGTGCGGATTCCGACCGCTACGGCCTGGACGTTCTGCGCCGGGACGGTACCCGACGTGGCGGAAGGCGGCACGCTATGACGGCCTACGTACCCGGCATCACCGAAACCGATCTGAAACAAGATCGTGCTGGCAATCCAGCAGCTCGCGGCGGCCGGTCGAATGCGGTGGGCGTGGTGACACTGGCGGCGGGTGCGGCGGCGACGGTGGTCAATGACGGCAACTGCGCGACCGGATCGACGCCACTCTTGACGCCGGCGACTGCGAGCGCGGCCACCGAGATCGGCAGCGGCACGCTGTTCGTCAGCAAGGTGGCCAACGGCTCCTTCACCATCGCGCACGCCAATTCCGCGGCCGCCGGGCGCACCTTCCTCTATGCGATCCTCGGCTGAGCTCGTCTGCGTCGATCCGCGACGGGTTCATGAATTCTGGCCGCATGCCCGCCCGCTGCTGCACGCGGCCTGCCGCCGCACCGGCCTCAACGCCGTCGCCGACATCGAGGCCGACATTCTTTGCGGCCGCGGCCTGCTGTGGATTGCCTGGGACGGCCGCACCATCGAGGCGGCGGCGGCGACGGTCCTGATCGGGACCGAGATCGGCAAGGTCTGCATCATCACCGCCTGCGGCGGCCGCGACATGCAGCGCTGGCTGCCGCTGATCGAGCGGATCGAACTCTACGCCAGGGCCGAAGGCTGTCGTCGCATCCGCATCTTCGGACGCAAGGGCTGGCTGCGCGCGCTCCAGGGCTTCGAACAAAATCACATCATCATGGACAAGGTATTGAGCTGAGAGCGCGCAGCCGCCCCCGCATCAATCCATCCCGCGCGAACACCACCCAAGAATCTCAACCTCATCGATTGGATATGACCGATGGCATCAGACAATTTTGCCGCGCCGCCTGCGCGTGGGTTCTCCGACCGCCTCCAGGACTACTGGGACAATCCGCACCCGCAGGGGCTGGTCGCGATGTTGAAGGCGGCTCTCAATGGGATCGGCGAAGCGGTACAGGGGTCGATCGATGCGACCACCACGCCGTCGACGGAACAGGAGGCCTTTTGGCAAAATCGATGTCGGGAGCAAGGACCGGTCGGTGCGCTCAAGGGAGCAACGTTGCTGACGCCGTTGGCTCCCGGCGTCGGCGGCGCAAAGCTCGCGGCCCCGGGGATCGACGCGCTTCGCAGCGGAACATCCTTGCCAAGGTCGGGGCCCCGCGCATTCCAGAAAGGTGCTGCAGGCGCATCAGCCGCCGCGCCGTCCTTTGAGAGACAACAATCGGTCCCGTACATCGATGAATTCCTTCGGTACTCGAATCCGTCAGATCACGTGGCGGCCGCGGCAGAGCCGGCAAACTCGGCGAATAGGTTCGTGTCGCGAAATCCAGCTATTGCAACAAACGGCCCTGCTGCACGGGCGACGCTCGGAGCCCAAGGCTCGACGCTGGCGATTCCCCAATCGGGGATGGGACCGCTCGGCATGAATAGTGTCGAGCCCGCCGCAGGGTGGACCATCCCTCCACCACCGGGAGTTTGGGCAAGACCAGGTCCGTCATCGGGACCCATGTCGCCTTCACCTATCCTTGACTTCATTAACCGGAAACGGCGGAAGGCCGCCCTAGAGGTTTTGCGGCAACACCAGACAGTCAAGGTCAAGAAAGACGTAAGCCAAAAACAGGATGATGACGACGGTGACGACTGCTATAGTCGACTGAATAAAGAGAAGGATAGATGCTGGGAGCGCAAGGAGGACTACGTCTATCCAGAGTCTTTGAATGCCTGCCTGGAGCGCGCGAACGCCCGCCGGAACCTATGTGTTAAGAATGGCGGCAAGCCGCATCCTGACGAGCCCACAGAATGGGACCTTGCTGATGAGGAGATCTGGCGAAACTACGATCGATAGGAGACTCTCATCGGTTCTATAGATTCGCTGAGAGAGCTTGACCAGTGGATCGATTCGCTACGAACGAAGCTTCCGCTTCGCAGCGTGATCGATCGCTTGTTTGCGCGGATGCGAAGGGCTGAAAGAGAGGAGCAGTATGATCTCGGGCTGCAACTTGCAGACTTGTTGACCGAGGCAGGGCGATATAAGGAAGCGTTGATCGTGATAGACGAGATGATCGGGCAGTATCCAAACGATGTTCGGTACCCGATCTGCAAGTCGACCCTCGTTTTCTATTTCTTGGAGGATGTGGAAGAGGCCTTAAGGTGCATCAATTCCACGCTCCTGCTAGCACGTGAGACTGGATATTTCCGCCGCGAGGCCCTTGGGATAAAGGCGCGGATACTGCTGAAAATGAACCGGAAGAAACAGTTTCTCCAAGTACTCGAGGAAATTATGTCTATGCCGGCGTCGCGAGACGCTCCCGACGTCGGCCGGGAACGCGATTTCGTCGATCGCGCGCTGCCAGGCTTCATCACGCCGGACGTTCGCGCTCGCTACAATCTATTTCGTCCGAAGCGAACCACAGATACCAGTGTCGATGAACCTCCGGCGTGGGAGCCGCCGGAATGGGAGTGAAGCACAAATTGCGAAATGAAAGTTCGGAAGATCGGCCGGAAAAGCACGCCGAACTGAGCGACCAGATACGGCATGTCGAAGCAGTCATCAAGCTACTAGACCCCGACTATAACCTGGGCCGGATCGCCATAAAACGGCGGAAGCCGTCCCAACAGCCCATGACGACCCTTGAGCATCTGCCATCCTCACGGCGCACGGCGTCACCGATGCCAGCAAAGAGGACGTGCAGAGCACTGCCCTTGGCATCACTCACACCCTCAAGAACCATGAGGGGAAGACCGGCGATGCTGTGCCGGCGGTGGCGGCTTCATACAAGTGCAGAGAGGTGATTTGGTTGCATATAGGTATCATATAACCACAATCGGCCAAGACTGCTCTATTAAGCATTGATTTTGCTTAATAAAATTTAAGAGGCGCTCAGCAGGCGAAATAAAATTTCTTGCGCCCGGCGCTGGAACGTATAAGGTCGCTTCACTATTTATACGCTACACAGCCCTTACCTGAGGAGGCTGCTATGGCACCGCCGAAGCATACGGAATCATCGTTCGCTACAACGCAATTGAGCAGTCAATTGCAGATGAGCAGCTTTGCCTCAGAGCCGGCGCCGGCTGTCTTTGCTCGCCCCAATCAAAATGTGGATTGGAACGCTCTGATGATCGAGACTGAGATCGAGTGGGCCAAGACTCTCGAATATCTTGGCCGTTGAACCCTTATGGGTTCCGATTGATGTCGTAATTACGGCAAACGCCAGGGAGGTTGCGCGAAGTAATCCCCCTGAACCCCACCAAATTTTAGATATAGGTAAACTCGAGGGCGCTGTTGAGCGCCCTCGAACCGTATGGGGCTATGGTACTACCGATCTCATTGAGCTCGCAGTCACGCTTTTTGAAGGAATCGCTCATGCACACGGTTTTCTTCAGGGCAACAAACGAACGGCTTGGAAAACATCGATCATTTTTTTGAAAGCTAATGGCTTGACCGTAAGCTCTAACCTCGACAGTGAGAATTTTGGTCATTTTCTCACGCAGTTTGTTGCGGGAGATATATCTAAAAGTAGTGTTATCGAGTCGGTTAGAAGGGGGTCCATTCCTTACACTCCCGCACCAAGCAAGTACTAACTCTCAATGTACCGCTGCCAGTAGCTGGTAAAGTCGACCGACTTGCCCCGCTTCAATGCCAGCGCCGTTATGCGGCCCACCCGATCGCCATTCGATACACGGCAAACGTGGTACGCGATAGCATTCGTGGCCGGCCCGTGATCGTGTCAGGATACATGGGCCGCCTTGCAGGTCCGGCTCGTTTTCTCCTTGTCATTCAGCACAAAAGGAGCGGCAGGAGATCCCTGGAAGACAATGCCACCGAGAAGTAGCGGCGCCGCGCCCAGCAACAAAGCGACCGGGGTATTCAAGAGAATCTTTTCATTGATTCTCGATGGTCGCTATGAGGAGGCAAGGACGCTGATCGAATCGGAACGGAAGAATTACTCCGGTGAATCGCATCGATTTCTGGCTTACTCGGCGATGCTACATGAAGAGCTTGGTGAGACTGATGCAGCCATCGGACTGATGCGTCAGGCAATACAGGAGAGGCCGGGCTTTCTCCCTCATCTCTACAAGCTGTCCGTCATGTTGATGGACGTGAAGCGCTGGGGCGAGGCCGAGATCCAGCTCAAGGATACTATCAAGCTTTGTCTGATGCACAGCGATTTCTATGTCCTCGACGACAGCCGTTACCGGCGAGCGATCTGCCTGTTCAGAATAGGACGAATGGCTGAATTCGAGCAAGCCAAGGCGGAAATTCCACCGGGAACGCGCATCTTTCTCGACGACAAGCATTGTGAGATCGACGAATTCCTGAAGTGACGTCGCCGATCTGCGTCGGGCGAGCGGCGCATGTGCAAATATTTGATCTGTACTACGGGATGGTCATCGCTTTCGGTACTGGGTGCCGACAGAATGGGCTGGCCGGAGCTACGCATCCGGAGTGAGGGCCCGCCGGATTGAAAGTGATGAGCCAAGCTCGCGATGATCGCTCGGAAGACCTAACGCAATGGGGTGAGCCCTCTCTGGTCGAATTTGAGTTTCAGTTTGGTCCAGCGGGGCGAGCGGGGCTCGCGCGTTTGGGATTGCCGCGTCCGGATGAAAGGCATCCGGGCGAGTGGGTATGCGCATTCCAGATTTCGGGCCCAAAAGATAGTCGAATTCGGGTCGCGCGCGGTGAGGATGGGCTTCACGCGCTGATGATTGCAAGTTCAGCCGTGCGAAGTTCGCTCGACCGACTAGGGACGTTCCGTCCGGACGGGATCGCGCACGAGACTGTCTTTCCGCGATTCCTGCCGACTTGTTACGGCCTCGATTTCCATCGGGAGCTGTGCGGCGTGCTCGACGCCGCGATCAAGAAGAAGGACAGGCAATTGTTGAGGCGATGGCTCGCTCGAAAGAAGCGGGTAGCTGCGTCGGCGCGCGAATAGCGGATGTCACGGCTTGCTGCGACCAACATACGGTCTACCAATCGCATGACGCGATAGCATTGCCTCCGCGTCATCCTGCCCGGATGGTTTGAGGCAAGTGTAAAACGGCGTGCGACCGAGGCATTCTGCTCGTCGTCTTCTACATGCGCCACATAGGCCCGCAGCCTGCCGTGAACCGATCTGTCGCATCGCGTCGGGGAGTGATCGCGGCTGTCCTCGGCTGTCCTGACCGAGGGCTCAAGGTGCGTCAACAATCAGAGTCGTTTCTCACCATCGACAAGGAAAAAATCATGGGTGGCAAGTCCTCAACGACGCAAGCGCAGCAATCGCAGACCGCGCCGTGGGAAGCGGCGCAACCGATGCTGCAAGGCATTCTTGGCCAGCTCAATCCGCTGATTCAGAACAGCGGGATGAATGCGACCGAAAGCGGTGCAATCAACCAGCTGTCGCAAAATGCGGCACAGGGCAATCCCTACGCTTCGCAGATCGGCGGCTTCGTTTCAAACCTCCTGGGCGGCGGCGGCGCTGCCGCGCAGGCGCCCGCCTTGCAAGGCGGACTGTCGACGCTGCAGAACCGGCTCAACCCCTACGCCAACGGTTCCATGATCGGCAACAACCCTGCCTTGCGAGCCCAGCTCGATCAGATCGCGACCGACACCACCGACCAGGTCAATTCGCAGTTCGCCGCTGCCGGCCGCGACAGGTCGGGTATGAACCAGCAGGCGCTGGCGCGCGGCATTGCGCAGGCCGAGGCGCCGGTCATCGCCGGTCAATACAACCAGGATGTCGCCAATCAACTGAGCGCGGCAAATGCACTCTATGGCGCCCAGAATTCGACCAGCGGTCTGCTGGCGGCGCAGGGGCAGCAGGGCCTGGCCAATCAGTTGCAGGGCGTCACGTCAGCGCAGGACGCGTTGAATGCGCAGAACTACGGGCCGCAACAGCAATTGGCGCTGGCGCAATTGGCCCAGAACATACCCGCGCAGAATCTTGCCCTGCTCGCACAAATCGGCGTGCCCATTGCCGGCCTTGGCTCGCAATCATCTGCGAATACCCACGGCACCGAACAGATGTCCGGCGCGCAGCAGTTTTCCACCATCGCCGGAGGCATTGGCAATCTGCTGAGCGGCGGTAGCAGTCTGCTCAAATACTGGCCATCGGACCGGCGCCTGAAGCAGGACATCGAGCAGGTCGGTACCCTGTTCGACGGCACGCCGGTCTATGGCTATCGCTACACCGGCGCCCCTGCCTATCACATCGGCCTGCTGGCGCAGGACGTTGAAAAGATCATGCCGGGCGCGGTGATCGAGATCAATGGCCACAAGGCGGTCGACTATCACGCCGCGACTGCAGCGTCGCGGCAGATGAAGAGGGCGGCGTGATCGCAGTGTTCGACACGGCGCTCGATGCGCCACCGGACCCGGACGACGTCCTGCCGGAGATGCATGCACGCCGCGGGTTGTACCGACTTCTGAGGATAATCGCAGACAGGAAAGGCGTCCGTGATGGACAAGAAGCGAGCGGAGCACATCTGCACACTGGCGGACGAAATTCTGGATCGAATGCAGGCGTTGAACAGTTACGTCAACCAGAATTGCCAGGAAGCGGAAATCAAGCGCATCAGACCGGCGCTGGCAGTCTGCGTGACCGAGATCGATCTTGAAATTCTTGAACCGATCTACCGAGAGCACCCCGAACTCAAGCCCCCGACGCTGCCCTGAGCCCGACCAAACGCGTGAGCTTTGCCGACATTTTGAAAAGGGAGGCCTGAACCATGGCGGATGAACCCATTGCGCCGGCCGGCGCCGCATTCGATCTGGAGAATGCCGGCTATGTGCCGATGCCGGAAGCGACGGGCAGGCGGGAAGGAGCGCCGATTGGCGGCGACAACGGATCGCTGCGCGAAGCCGCCGGTGGGCTGGCTGATCCGCTCGACCGGATCGTGGTCCGCGAATATCTCGATCGGAACGGTCAGCCCGTGGCAACGAACGAAGCGGTGACGTTGGCTCGCGCCGGCCGCGACTATGCCGAGGCGCTCGCCGCCGACCAGGCCGCGGCCGAGCGCCTGGCCAACGCCAACTCGGCGGAAGCGGTCGCCGAAGCGATCGAGACGGCCGAACCGGATACCGAGGCTGCCGAAAATGATCCGGCCACGGGCGAGGGCGATGCCGATGGGCTCGATCCCGAACTTCGCAAGGCGCTGGAGCATCCGCAGGTGCGGCAGGCCATCGAACAGAGGATCGGCGAAGTCGAGCAGGCCCGGCAAGGCTATCTCGATGGACTGGCGGCAGCGACAAAGATCGCGCAGGTGAGCTTTCTGAGCCAGTTCCCTGAACTCGCCGCCGTCGCGCCTGATGGCATGTCCGCGGCGCTGGAGCAGATGTCACGGCAGGATCCGGCCAAATTTGCTCGGGTCCAGGCCCTCGTCGCCGCCACCGAACAATTGTTTGCCGAGCAGCGGCAGGACGGCCTTCGCCAGGCCGAAGCCTCCCGGCGGGGCTTTCACGACTTCGCAAGGTCGGAGGATGCGCGCTTCGAGGCCACGCTGAAAGGTGAGGCGCCGGAGACGCGCCGCGCGGTTGCCGACGAGATCATCGCGGCGGCAGGTGCCAGCGGGATCGAGGCGGACGAGTTGATGCGGCTCTTCGACAGCGAACCGATCATGAGGAACTCCGCGTTTCAGAAAATGATGTACGAGGCCGGCAAGTATCGGCTCTTGATCAAGGCGAGGGATGCAGCCACGACCCGGGCCGTTCCGTCCGTGCAGCGTCCCGGCACGGCCCGCGCGCCGGCCGAGCGCGATCGTGCGGATCTGCGCACTCTCAGCTCGAGGCTGTCGAATTCAGGAAATATCAGGGATGCGGTTGCGCTCTATCATGCTCGCAAGTCGCAGCAGCGCTGAATGACGCCATCGACCGACCCGGTGATGGCCGCGCTGGCACGGGCGCGGCTGCGCACGGCGCCAATTTTCGCGCGGTGGTGCGCGCTGAACGGCATCGGGTTCTGCCCGGCGGCGCCTGCCGACGTGGCACGGTTCGTCCTTGATTGCGGTTCGCTCGGCATCGAGCGGTTGTGGCCGGCGGTACAGGACGTATCGAAAATGCATTCCGAGCTTGGCCTGGCCGATCCCACGCTGGGCGGCGCCGTGGCTGCCGCCGTCAGCGATATCGCCGGCATCGCACCGCCGCGATCCTGGCCCGACGACCGCAAGCAACGCTTCAACCTGTTGCCTTACGACCTGCAGCTCTATGTCGCAGCGCGTGAGGCCAGCCGTGAAAAGGCGATCCGACGTGCGCAAAATGAAGCGGCGAGCGCGAGGCAGCAACTCGCAGCCTATCGGGACGCGATGCCAATCGCCGCGCGAAATCCCGCAACCCAGGAAGGCAGGCTCCATGGAAGTGACGCAAACTCCGCTTGAAACCCGTATCGGGCAGATTCGCGCCGAAATCGACGGCTTGATCGATGCCCGAGCCAAAGCCGTCGCGAGGCAGAGCCCTGGGGTGCCGCTCGGGGTGATCCGCAACCTCCTGACCGCCCGGGCACCGGGCTGCCGCTGTGCGCAATATCTCGCCCTCGCCGGAGAGGCGGTTGTCGACAAACCTGCGTCGCGGCCCGGCGGCTCATGAACGGCTGATGGCATCGCTCAGCTTTTGTTCAACGCAGTGACAGTCCCGTCGCAGCCTCGAGCTCGGCGATCGCCTGCGCCGAATCGATCACCTTGATGGTCGTCATGCCCATGTCGCGCGCCGGCTTCAGATTGACACCGAGATCGTCGAGATAGACGCAGTTCCGAGGGTCGACGTTGAGCGCCTCGACCATCATCCGGTAGATGCGGGGGTCGGGCTTGCGAAGCCCGGTCTTTGCGGACTGGATGACATGGTTGAACAGCGCCATCACCTCCGCGATGTAAAGCGATCGACCGCCCACGCTTCCGATGACGTTCGCGGGAAGGTTGTTGGTGATGCAGCCGGTCTTGAATTTGGTGGCGGTACGGCGCAATGCCTCGACCATCTCGGGCCGCAGATCTCCGAACAACAGGGGCAGAACGTCCTTGCCGCGAACCTCGGCGCCCAGCGCTCGCGATTCGGCGGCAAATAGTTGATCGAACGTGTCGATGTCGAGCTCGGCGCGTTCGAATTTGGCCCAGGCGTTTTCCCAGTGGTTGTTGGCATTGGTGCGCCGAATGATGCCGGCAGGCAGACCGCGCTTGGCTTCAAACCGCGCGAACGCTTCGAACGGCGAACTCGTAAGCACACCGCCGAAATCCCAGATTACCGCCTCGATCATCGTCCCCCGCCAGGCCAAGCGCCGGATCGTCGACGGGCTAGCACAGCGTCCGGACGGTGACCAGCCTTCCGGCCGCGGCGGCAATGACGCTGCGCCGCGGCGACCGCCATATCGTACCCGAAGGAAACCGCAATGACGCTCTACAAATGGTCGCAAACGGCCGCCCTCGACGCCACCTCCGACAGCACGATCAACTGGGCCGAAGGGCAGCCGCCATCCAGCGTCAACGATGCCGGCCGCGCCATGATGGCCGCGATCGCCAAATACCGCGACGATGTCGCCGGCGCGATCGTGACGTCGGGCACGTCGACCGCCTACCTGGTCTCGTCCTATCAGGGGTTTGACGGTGCTGTTCGCCTCGGCGGCCAGGCGATCGCGTTCACGCCGCATGTCACCAACGGGGCCACCGTGACGCTGAATGTCGACGGCCTTGGCGCGAGACCGTTGCGCGCCTCGCCGGGAGTCGAATTGCTGCCCGGAACCATCATCCAGGGCACGCCCTATGTCGCCGTCTACAGCAGCCCCGATGCGGCGTTCTATCTGCGCGGGCTTTACGGCAACCCTTACAACGTTCCGCTCGGCGCAGGCCTGGACTATTGGGGAACGGTGGCGCCGAATTCATCGTTTGCATTCCCGGTCGGTCAGGCGATATCGCGAACGACCTACTCGGCCCTGTTTTCGCTGCTCGGCACGACCTGGGGCGCCGGCGACGGGTCGGCGACGTTCAACCTGCCCGACAAGAGAGGCCGGGTTTCCATTGTCAAGGACGACATGGGCGGCGCCGCGGCGCTTCGGCTCACCAACGCGGTGGCCGGTTTCGCCGGCGACGCGTTGGGCGCGGCAGGCGGTTCACAAAGTCATGCGCTGACACTTGCAGAACTGCCCACCGGCATCACGTCGGCGGGGTCCAACCTCATCACCGTAACCGGGGGGACGTCTGGCAACGTCTGCATGGACCTGACGCCAAGTGCGACGCCGGGAGGCGCCTTCACCTTCCGCTACCCGACGACGCTCGGGGCGGCGCCGATCCTGGCTACCGGCAACAACAACATCAACGTGGCGTCGAACAATACCGGGGGTGCCGCGCACGCCCACGTGCCGCCCGCCATCGTCTGCAACTACATCATTCGGATCAGCTAGAACAACTGCGCAGCCGAATATTCTGTTGATGGCGCCGGCTCAGTTCGCGCCGCTTTCGATCCATCCTCCCAGCGAGCAAACCATGACCGATTTGACCGCGCTCAAGTGCGCGAACGCGAAGCGCTGGGCAAAAGCGAAGCTCACGCGCAACATGACGGCCGCCGCAAAGGCGCTGATCGGGGTCAAGCCGCGCTATCAGGCGGTCGAGGCCCGCACGGGCGTCCCCTGGTTCGTGATCGCAGCGATCCACCAGCGGGAATCGTCGCAGAACTGGTCTGCCAGCCTTGCGCAGGGCGACCCGTGGAACAGGGTTTCGGTTCACGTACCTGCTGGTCGCGGTCCCTTCAGTTCCTGGGAAGAGGCGGCAATCGACGCGCTGACGCATTGTCCGCCCCATGTCATGCGCAACACGGATTGGAGCATCGGCGGTACGCTGACGATGCTCGAGCAGTACAACGGGCTCGGTTATGCCGGCCGCGGCGTGCCGTCGCCGTATCTCTGGGCCGGAACAGATCAGTACAGGTCCGGAAAATATGTTCGTGACGGCGTCTATGATGCCCGTGCCGTCGACGGTCAGCCCGGATGCGCCGGCCTGCTGATGGCCCTGACGGCGCTCGATCCGAAGGTCGGCTTTGCCGCTGCATCCGGGACCGCGATGCGATCTGCCGCATCGCCGCCGCCCATTCCAAGGCGGCCCACGATCGCGAAGCCGTCTCTGGGCATCGTCGGTGCGCTCATCGCTTCACTTCTCTCCACCATCCGCAAAAGGAAATAGCCATGTGGCTTCTATTTGATGCTGCCGTGTTCGCTGCCGGTTACGCCGCCTCGATCTATTCCTGGCCCGGGATCGTCTTGTGGGTCAATGGCGCGCGAGGGGAAATCGCGCGTCTGGAAGCCCGCATCTCCGCGCTCAAGGCAGCGATCTGATCATGTGGTTCAGGCTCAAGACTTTCTGCCTCCACTCCCTCACGGTGGCTTGGGGCTACATTCTCGCGCTCGTCGGCTTTGTGATGCAGGGCGTCGACGTCATTGCCGATGCGCTGGGCGACCCGACCTTGAAGGAACAGATCGCCGCCTCGATAGGCGATACCAGGGTGACGGGACGGATCCTCCTTGGCATTTCCGTCATCACCATTGCCGCGCGTCTGCGCACGATCGGGAAAGGGGACTGAGATGTGGATGGCAATCGTGTCCTTCCTCGGTGGGCCGGTCATCAAGGGATTGATCGACGCCTATCAGGCGAGGCTCAAGGCCGGCAATGTCGAAAGCAAGATCGCGGCCGATCTTGCGGCCAGCGAAATTGCAGCCCAGGTCACCGAAACAAGAGCAATAACGCACTATCGCATCGCGGAGCTTGGACGCTGGTACGAACCCGACAAGCTGATGGGCTATTTCGTGGCCCTGTATTTCGGCAAGCTGCTGGTCTGGGACAAGGTGCTGGGACTTGGGACGACCGATCCGCTCGCCGGGTTCGCTGCCGCCACCTCGAACTTGGTCGTGACTTTCTACTTCGCCAAGCGCGGATTCGAAAACGTTGCCCGGATCATCAAGCGATGAGCGAACTGCGCGACGCCGAAATGCGGGCGGAGGAAATCCGGGCCATCGTCGTCGAAACGCTGGCCGAGCAACGCAGGCTTGGTCACGACGACCTCGAGGCCGTCATCCTCAAGACCATCGCGACCATGCTGACGTCGTTCGGAATCGAGACGGATGACCGCCGCGAGTTGCGCGCGGACTTCGAGCATTTGCGACGCTGGCGGAAGAGTGTCGAACAGGTGCAGAGCTATACGTTCAAGGCCGTCATCACCGTCATCGTCACTGGATTGGTCGGAGCGGTATGGCTGGGTGCCAAGGTCGTGCTCGGCAAATGAGTTCGTGATGCCGAATGCAACTCAATGCTTGCGGAATTTCCTGACGGCAGATCGACGGACGGCCCGATGTACCGGATTCGCGAAGTGGACGGCGATGACGACGACATTGCAGAAGTGCTGGCAGATCTCCACCGCCTGACCTTTTCTCGCGGAGCTCCGATTCCGGCCTTTGGTCAGGGATACTGGTGGCTGGCTTTCCGCGAGGAAACGCCGGTCGCCTTTGCCGGCATGGTGCCGTCGAAGCGGGTCGCCAGGACAGGATATTTCTGCCGGGTCGGCGTGCTGCGCAGCTGTTGCGGGCATGGTCTGCAGTTGCGGCTGATGCGGGCGCTGGAGGGGCGGGCGCGGCGCAATGGCTGGCGCGGGGTGGTATCGGACACGACGGACAACGTCGTTTCCGCCAATAATTTCATCCGCGCCGGCTACCGGCTTTTTCAACCACGTTACCCCTGGGCGTGGTCTAACACCCTGTATTGGCGCAAATCCATCAAATGACATCGGGATTGCGGCAGCCCGATCCGGATCCCGGCTGTCCCGTACCCAGGATCGATTAATGGTAGTGTAACCAAGCCACGTCAATTCAGGGTTTTCCCATAAAGCGGTGGTGCCGATACCCCGCTGCTCGACCCGGGCTTTCTTGCCGAGCACGGCCCGCGGAGCTATGTTCCCGCGCGCGGCGATACGGGTTTGGTCGGGCGTTTTGTGCGAACCGCCAACGAACGATAGCGAGTGATTGGATGGTTGGGCACGGCGTACCCCCGGACAAGAAAGTGGTCGCCCCGTCGGTCGCAAGCAGCACGCTTTCGCTCCTGCGCAAGCATCCGATCTTTCGCGATCTTGAACCCGACGCTCTCGAGCAGCTTTGCCGCTACGCCAAGCACAGTACCCTGAAACGCGGAGCCGCGATCTTTTCCAAAGGTGACCCCGGCAACTGCCTCTATGCCGTCATGAGCGGGACGGTGAAGATCAGCATATCCTCGGCCGATGGCCGCAGCGCGATCCTGAACCTGATCGGCGCCGGCGAGATCTTCGGGGAAATCGCCTTGTTCGATGACCACCCGCGCACCGCCGATGCGTCAGCCAATTCCAATTGCGAGATCTTTGCCATCGACCGCCGCGACTTCCTGCCATTCGTGCGCAGTCAGCCAACGCTGGCGATGAAGTTCATCGAATTGCTCTGCATGCGGTTGCGCTGGACCAGCGACCAGGTCGAACAGGTCATCCTGCAGGACTTGCCCGGCCGGCTCGCCAGCGCTCTTGTTCGCCTGACCGACAAGCACAAGCTCGAACCCGGAGGCCGGACCATCGCCATCACCCAGCAGGAGATCAGCGAGATGGTCGGCATGACGCGCGAGAGCATCAACAAACAGCTGCGGGTCTGGGCCGGTCGCCACTGGGTACGGCTCGAACACGGCGCCATCGTGGTACTCGACGAGGTCCCGCTGCTGGCGCTCGCCGAGGCGGGATCCGAGGCCGAGGCCGGCTGAATAAGGCACCCGCCCGGCTTGCCGAGACGGCATTTGTCTCAAATCTGCATCTGCCCGGTTTATGTCGCCAGGTGTGAAGCAGCTCACATCGGCCCGATGCTTCATGCGCTAATCCATGCTGACCATCGACATCATGGAGGTCATCATGCACGGCACATTCGACAGGCCAGGACAGTCGCACAACCGCGTCGATCGCAGCTTCCGCCTTGTTGCTTTTCTCCTGCCCGCGCTCTTGACCACTGCCACGATCGCCCTGGCGGTCGCGCGACCCGCCGCGTCGCTCTGGATTTCGCAAGCCGCGCAGGCCGAGTTCGTCGGAATCGATTTGCCGGATCGTGCCCCGACACAGATCGCGCAGCCCACGATGGCTTCGCCGAGCGTCAGCGCCAATTGAGCTGATAAAAAGGAAAGCCGGCCACGCGGCTTTATCGGCAATACAGTCTCATTCATCGATGATGGCCACCGCCCGGGTCCACCCCGCCGAGGCACGCTCGATCTTGACCGGGAAGCAGGAAACCGTGAAGCCGGTCGAAGGCAGCTGTTCCAGATTGTGCAGCTTTTCGATGTGGCAGTAGCCGATGTGTCGTCCCGCCTTGTGGCCCTCCCAGACCAGGCGGGCGTCTCCCGTCTCGGCGAATTTTCTTGCGGTGTGGACGAACGGCGCATCCCAGCTCCAGCCGTCGATGCCGGTCAGCCGCACCCCGCGCTCCAGCAGGTACATGGTGGCGTCATAGCCCATACCGCATCCCGAGCTGACGTAATCGTCCCGACCATATTTGGCGCCGGCGCGGGTGTTGACGACGACGATCTCAAGCGGCGAAAGCGCATGGCCGATGCGCCTGAGTTCGTTTTCGACATCGGCCGCAGTCACCACATAGCCGTCCGGCAGATGACGGAAATCCAGCTTCACACCGGGCTGCAGACACCATTCCAGCGGCACTTCGTCGATGGTCCATGACCGCTCACCGCGGTTCATGGTCGGATGGAAATGATAGGGCGCATCCAGATGGGTGCCATTATGGGTCGACAGCTGCACCGTTTCCACCGCCCAGCCCTGGCCGTCCGGCAGGTCCTCCGCCTTCAGGCCGGGGAAGAAGCCCAGTATCCGCGGCAGGCTCTGCTGGTGATCGACATACTGGATGAGCGGATTGTTGCCGGGCGGATCAGCCGGCACGTCGTTTTGCAGCGGCACGGAAATGTCGATCAACCTGCGTGACATGGTGCTTCCTCCGATGCTCCGTTTCCGAGCTCGACGGCAGCCGCGAGACACGGCGGTCAGCGAACCCACCTCGTGCCGCCGGTATCGGGCTAGCCCTTGTGGCTGCCGTGATACTCGTCGACGATCTGGCGGAACTTGTTGACGTTGTCCGCGCCTGCATAGTCCGCGATCCGCTTGTATGCCGGTTCCATCTTCGCCCGGAACGGGGCTAGATCGGGACGGGTCAGCTGCATTCCGGCCTTCTGCAGCTTGTCGATCTGGTCGGATTCGGCATCCGCGATCAGCTTGCGCATCAGTTCGCCGGAATTGCGGCTTTCCTCCCGGAAAATCGTCTGCTGGTCCGGCGTGAGCCGCTTCCAGCTGTTCACTCCGACGGTATGAATCATGTTGTTGTAGACATGCCGGGTGAGCGCCAGGTGCTTTTGAACTTCGTAGATCTTGTTGAAATAGATCACCGCGATCGGGTTTTCCTCGCCGTCGACCACCTTCTGCGACAGCGCGAGATAGAGTTCGGGGAAGGCAATGGCCGTCACCACCGCGCCGAGCGCCTCCATCGAGGCCTGGATCTGCAGCTCGGGCGGCGTGCGGATCTTCAGGCCCTTCAAATCGTCCGGCGTGTTGATCGGACGAACGCTGTTGGTGACGTTGCGGAAGCCGTATTCCCAATTGCGCAGCAGCACGAAGCCTTGCTTCTCCGCAAGCGGAGCGAGCCATGCCATCGCCGGACCATCGAGAATCGGAAATGCGTCCTCGCGTCCATTGAAAATGAATGGCAGTTCGATGGTAGCGAACGCCTTGTCGAACTTGTCGAGCTGGCCCTGGGTCGGCAGGCCCATGTCGATGGTTCCAAGCTTGATCTGCTGCGCCTGTTCCGGCGGTCCACCGAGCTGGTTGTTGGGGAAGATCACGATCTTGATCGCGCCGTCGGTTCGTTTTTCGACCTGACTGGCGAATTGCTTGGCGGCGATGTTCGCCGGATGGTTCTCCTCGGCAAAATGCGCGAAGCGCATGGTGACGGTCGCAGCCCTGGCGATATAGGGCGCCGCCACGGTCGAGCCGACCACGCCGGCAGTGGTCTTGAGAAAATGCCTGCGATGCATCTGGTACCTCCCGTTGTGTTCGATCCGCGGCATTGCGGATCTTATCCGTAGAAACCGAAATAATGCGGCAAGGCCAATGTGAACCAGGGCACGAAGGCCACGATCAGCAGTCCCGCGACGAGCATGACGAGATAGGGCAGCATCGCCCGCGATGCGGTTTCGATATCGCAGCGCATCACGGCGCAGCAGACATAGAAACCGACGCCCGCAAAGGGCATGAATCCACCGATGCCCATCGCGATGATCAGGACCAGGGCGTAATGCAGTTCACTCAGGCCGAGCTTGCCCGCGATTGGAATCAAGAGCGGCGCCAGAACGTTCAGCGAAGGCAGGCCTTCCAGCAGAACGCCAACCAGGATCAGTAGGACGATCGAGCAGATCATGAAGATGGTCTGGCTGCCGCCTGCCGATTGCAACAGCGTGACCAGCCGCTGCGGAAGATAGGCGATTGTCAGCGTCCAGGAGAAGCTCGATGCTGCGGCGAAGATGAACAACAGAACGCCGGTCAGCGCCGCGGTGTCGACGGCGATGCGGACGAATGTGCGTGGTGTCATCTCGCGGTAGACCACCGCCGAGAGCACAATCCCGTAGACGACCGCGATCGCGGCAATCTCGGTCGGCGTGGCGATCCCGAGCAGGATGCCGGCGAGCAGGGAGGCCGGCATCAGCAGCGGCAGGATCGCGCCGAGGGCGGCGCGTGCGATCACGGCGCCGCTGGCACGAGGCGTGCGCGATGTCCCGCCGGCACGGGCTCGCAGGTGGATCGAGGCCATCAGGCAGAGTGCCATGATGGCAGCCGGGATCAGGCCGCCGATGAACATGGCGCCGACCGAGACGCTGGTGATCGAGCCGACAATCAGCATGGCGATGCTGGGCGGGACGGTCTCACCCATCACGGCGCTGGCAGCGAGAACGGCAGCGCCCTCGGCCGCACCGTGGCGTTCGCCGAGTTCGTCCCGCATCACGGTGCCGACAGCCGCGACGTCGGCGGGCTTCGAGCCAGACAATCCCGAGACCACGTACATGCTCGCGACCGTCACCTGCAGCAGGCCTCCGTTCATGTGGCCGACCAGGGCGTAGATGAAACGAACCAGCCGGATGCTGATGCCGCCGCGCTCCATCACAAGCCCCGCCAGAATGAAGAAGGGGACCGCCAGCAGAATGAAATTGCCGGTGCCGTTCACCATGGTTTGTGGCAGCACCACCAGCGACGCCGTGCCAGTTCCCCACAGGTAGGTCGCGGTTGACAGCAACAGAACGAAACCGACGGGAACGCCGGCCAGGATCGCGACGAAGAACAGGCCGAGCGCGGCGATGATGGCCCCATCCTCGCCAAGCATCGGTAGCCAGACGTCGCGCGTCAGCGCCGCGATTGCAATCGTCGCGGAAAGCGCCGCGCCGACGCCCAGCGCCATCTGGCCGTGGTCGCGCCTCAGATTGATCGCCGCATACAGCATCAGCAGCAGCATCCCGATCGGCAGCGGCAAGGCGATCAGCGCCGCCGGCATCTGGAAGATCGGCGTGTATTCTCCCCAACTCGAGCCCAGGAACTCGACCGAAACATAGGCGGTGATGCCGGACACAAACAACACCACGATGTCGGCGAGGGCAAGACACGCCCGTTCGCCGCGGGCAGGAAGCCGGCTCAGGATCACGCGGACAAAGGCGTGATCCCGCCGCCGATAGGCCACTGCGCCGCCGATGAATGCCAGGATTGAGAGCGCCAATCTTGCGATCTCGTCGGTCCACAGGAAGGAATGCGCGAAATAGACCCGCGCCGCGACATTCGCCAGGACCAGCACGAGTTCGCCGAGGAGGGCGGTCACGACGACGATTTCGGCCAGCCGATCGACCAACCAAAGCAGCGTGGGTTCCGGTTGCATCGGCGCCACCGGCGCGCCGGCCCGTGCATTTGGCGCTGCCGGTTCGGCCAGTCCAATGTCCACTGCGCCGGTCCGCATCATTTCACCAGCAGGACATGGCAAGCCAACCAACCGGCGCTGTTTCCCGCCACTCGGCTCGCGACTTTCCGCGGACCGCAGCCTGATCGGCCGGCTTCAGCTGCCGGATCGGCTCTGCTCATCGAAGAACTCCGGATTGATGCTTTGGGTCGCGCAGATGTCGCCAAGCAGCCTTTCGAGATGGTCGTTCATGGCGATTCCAGCCGCCGCAGGATCGTGCGCCTCGATCGCGTTCAGGATCACCTCATGCTCCGCAATCACCTGGGTGATCCGCCCGTATTGCGGCAAGGTCAGCCGGCGGTAGCGGTCGACATTCACTTTCACCTGCAGGATGAGCTTCCAGATTCCTGGAAATCCTGCGACGTCGGCGATGGTTGCATGAAACGTTTCATCAGCTTGGTGGAAGGCGTCGCCATCGTTCACCGCGTTGGCCTCACGCTGGCGCTCCAGAAGCGAGTGCATCGCCAGGATCTGGCTCGACGTTGCACGCTCCGCGGCGAGCCTTGCCGTGGTTTCCTCGAGTGCCTTGCGAATGATGATCGCCTCCGGGAGCGCAGCCACCGGAATGCGCGAGACGATGATGCCGGACTGCGGAAATATCTCCAGCAAACCCTCGTCGGATAATTTCAGGATCGCTTCGCGAACCGGGGTTCGGCTGACCCCGTAGGATAGCGCGATTTCAGCTTCCGAGACGGCCTCGCCCGGCAGCCTTCGCAGCGAAACCAATTCGGCGCGCAGATCAGAATGAATCCGCGAGGCCGTGGTTGCCGCGCGTGGTCTCCCGTTGCGGCGGGAGCCCGGCGCAATGCCAGTGATCGAACTGGCCTTCTTCCGCGGACGGGCAGACATGCTTGCCACCTTGATTGATATATTAGTATATAACGCTTCAGTTGGCAAAGGCAAAGGCGTTTATTCGCTTTGCCGCATCGAACGCCCTAAGCGGCACAGGTCCGTCACTACAAATGCAGTCGATGTATCCGAGCGGGAGTTTCAGCCGTGACCGACTTTCGCAAGCTGTTCGATCTCTCCGGCAAGACCGCTGTGGTGCTGGGCGCCGCCTCGGGGATTGGCAAATCCTCGGCTGAAGCGCTGGCGGGACTCGGCGCCAGCGTGATCTGTGCGGATGTTTCGGGTGACGGCGCCGAGGCAACGGCTGCCGGCATCCGCGCCCAATCGGGCGTCGCCGAATCTGCGGTTTGCGATGCTGCCAGTGCCGCATCTGTCAAAAGCCTGGCGGCCAGCGCCCGGCAGAAATTTCCGAGAGTCGATATCGCCGTCACGACGCCCGGTCTCAACATTCGCAAGACCATTCTCGACTATGACGATGATGATCTCGACCGCGTCATCAACCTCAACATCAAAGGCACGGTCTGGTTCTTCCAGGCCTTCGGCCGCATCATGATGGAACAGCGCGGCGGCAGCCTGATCGCCTGTTCTTCGGTGCGCGCGGTAACCATCGAGCCGGGGCTTGCCGTATACGGATCGACCAAGGCGGCGATTGGCCTTCTGGTCAAGGGTTTTGCCTCGGAAGTCGGTGGCTTCGGCGTCCGGGTCAACGCCATCGCGCCAAGTATCGCCGAGACGGCACTGACCCGTCCGTTCAAGGAACGGCCGGACATCTACAACCTGTATGCAGCGCATACGGTACTCAATCGCTGGAGCAGCGCCGACGAGGTCGCTGCTGCGGTCGCCTATCTGGCGTCCGACGCGGCGAGCTATGTGAGCGGCAGTACCCTCTTTGTCGATGGCGGTTGGACCGGCATTGACGGACCCCCGACCGGACTGACGCAATTGCCAAGATAGCCCGGCGCGCCGCTGCTACATGTCCGTACGCATGAAGCCGGCACGTTGCCGCAGGCCTTGCTGATCAGCTCCAATCAGCAGACCGATCAACTCTGCGGCCTGACGGACGTGGACTGCGCGCGTGGTGACCGCCGCCGTATAGATGGTGGAGAGGTCGTAGCCTTCCGGCAGAGATCCCGAGAGGACCACGCCTGCGGTGCTGATGATTTCAGTCGACTGGGTGCAACCGATTGGCCTTGTCGCGTCGGATGCCGCAAGTTGGCGCATGGCGGTCGCGCCATTGGGGAAAATCCTGAGATTGGCCGAAACCTGCTCGGCAATTCCCAATCGATGCAACACGCTCGCGACGTGAATGCCGGCTGTCGATGCACTGGTGTCGGGAACATAGATCGCATCGGCGGTGAGGAAGGCCTGGCGCAGCATTGCCGCATCACGGACCGCCACCGGTGGATTGCCGGCGCGCACGGCCAATGCCGTCTCCACCCGCCCGATGTCGGCTATCGATGACGACACCACGAGGTTCTCGGTCGCAAGCTGCGCCACGATGGCCGCGGTGAGAATCACCAGATCGACGGCCGCGCCGTGGCGCAGCCTGTCGACCATGGGGCCGACCGCGCCGAACTCACCCGTGATGTCGAAATCGGTGCAGGCCTTGAACTTCGGTGCGAGGCTGCCAACCAGCCCCTGGGCTGCGCCGCCGCTCAAAACGGCGAGGGATCTCATGGGCTCGTTTCCATCGCCGCCATGAGCCTTTCGCGGGTAATCGGCAGGTCGCGAACCCGCACCCCCAACGCATCGAACACCGCATTGGCGATAGCTGCCGTGACCGGACCATGCGCGGCCTCGCCAGCGCCTACCGGCTCGATCTCCGGGCGCGATATGACTTCGACCAGCACCTCGGGCACTTCGCTGAAACGAAGGATCGGATATGTCGACCAGCTGTTGCTGGTAATCCGCTGCCGGTCGAAGCGAACGCGTTCCTTCAAGGTCCAGCTGGTGGCCTGAACCGCGCCGCCTTCAATCTGGTTGATCACGCCGTCCGGATTGATCGCTTCCCCGACATCGACCGCGATGGTCAGACGACAGACCCGGACAACCTCGGCGATCTCGACTTCGGCGACGGCGGCACAATAGGCGCCGGTGCCCTTGTATCGCGCAAAGCCGAACCCGTAACCGCGACCTGGTTGTCCATGCGGTTTCCACTTCGCCCGTGCGGCGGCCGCCATGATCACGTCCCTGGCCCGCACATCCGAAAGATGAGCTAGCCGGAAGTCGACCGGATCATCCTTTCGCTCCGCGGCAATTTCGTCGATGAAAAATTCGACCGCGAAGGTGTTGGCTTGCGCACCCAGCGTCCGCAGCGCGGAAGTTCGCACCGGCATGACCGTCAGGCGCTGCAATTCGATATGCCACGCGGGGAAGTCATAGAGCGGAATCGAATTGCGATCGGCACCGCCGCCATAGGCCTGGGCTGGGTTGGTCGAAATGATACGCGGAAATGGAACTGCAAGTTCGGTCGCCGCAAGCAGCGCCGGAGTGGCCGCGCGTCCCGGTCGTGCCCCGTGGCCATTGCTCCAGACGGTGTGCCGCCAGTGGACGATCTCATTGTCGGCGTCGAGCTCGGCCTCGAGCTCGACTGCCATCGCCGCCCCGAACGGGGCGTGCGTCATCTCGCTCTCCCGCGACCACTGCACCCGGACTGGCCGTCCTTCGGCCGCCCGGGCAAGCAGCGCGGCGTCCAGGGCGACGTCGTCGGCGGCATTGTGCCCATAGCAGCCGGCGCCTTCCAGATGTTCAACCGTGATGCGATCGAGCGGGAGTTTGAAGACCAGAGCAAGATCGGTGCGCAGAAGGTATACGCCCTGGCTGTGGGTCCAGACATGCAGCCGATCGCCCGTCCACTGCGCCATCGCGCAGGAAGGCGCGATCGACGCATGGGCGATATAGGGACGGCTGTATTGCCGGCGAATGGTGCGGCTCCCGTCGAGAACGCGGGTTGTGGTCTTCTGGTTGATGACCGAAAGTTCCGCCGGCTGTGACTTCAGCCATTCCGGCAGTCTTTCTTCATCGGGAAGGGCCTCGCCTCCGGCCCAGGTGGCGCCCCTGCGCAATACCTGGAGTGCAGCCTCGGCGCTGTGCTCGGTTTCGCACACGACGCCAACGAAACTTCCATCGCGCACGATGGCAACGAAGCCGGCGACCGCGCGCGCCTCCTTGTCTTGCAGATCGCACAGCTTCGCGCGCGTGATCTCTGGCCGCAATACGCGACCATGCAGCATGCCCGGCAACAAGGTGTCGTGAATGAAGCGCCGGTGCGCGAACACCTTGTCCGGAATATCGAGTCGCTGCACGGAACGACCCGCCAGCGTGCGCTGTGATATGGCTTTTGGCGCCGCGCCTGGCATCGCCTCCCGATCCAGCGATACCTCACCCGCAAGCTCCCAGTAGCTGGTCTGGACATTGCCGGGCCCCGACAGGATGCCGTCCTTGATGGCCAGCGCGTCCGATTCTACGCCGAGGCGGTCCGAGGCGAAATTCAGAAACAGCTGCCGCACTTCAGCACAGACATGCCGCAAGGCACGCCCGGACTGGTGCACCGAAAGACTACCGGAAGTTACGCCTTCGTTGGGGCTGCCTGCCGTCGTTGTACGAACCATCCGCACGCGACCGATATCGACGTCGAGTTCATCAGCGGCGATCTGGGCGAGCGCCGTCACGATGCCTTGTCCGATCTCCACTTTGCCCGGCGTGATTGTAACCTCGCCCTCCGCAGAAAACCGGATCCAAGACGAAAGCATCGGATTTGCGACAAGGCTGACCGGAAGGTTCGGCGATCCCACATCGCTCATCGGGCGGCCATTTCGTCAGCGGCACGCAGCACCGCCTTGACGATACGATTGTGCGATCCGCACCGACAGAGATTGCGGTCCAGGGCTGATTTCACCTCCGCGGCGGTCGGAGCAGGATTTTGCCTCAACAGCGCGGCCGCGCTGATCAGGATGCCGGATATGCAATAGCCGCACTGCAAGGCCTGTTCGGCAATGAAGGCGCGCTGCAGAGGATGCGGCTGCTGCTCGTTTCCAAGACCCTCGACCGTGGTGACGTGCTTGTCCGCCACCGACCATAGTGGCGTATCACAGGCGGCGACCGCGCGGTCCTCGACGATGACGTTGCAGGCGCCGCATTCATTGGCTCCGCAACCGAAATGCGCTCCGGTCATGCCGAGCGGTCCGCGCAAGACGTCCAGCAAGATCCGATCGGGATCGGCGTCAATCGTGGTTTCGGCGCCATTGAGATAGAATCGAATGCCGGGCATGGAGGTGCGTGCTCTATTGCGGCTTGTTGCTGAACTGCTTGACGACGTTGGCCCATTTCACGATATCGCCGCGCAGATACCCATCGAACTGCTCCGGCGTCATCGACATGGGTATCGCGCCCTGGGCGGCCCATAGCTTGACCACGTCTGGCCGCGCAATCACTGCATTGATCGCCCCGTTCAGCTTGTCGATGATGGCCTTGGGCGTGCCGGCTGGGGCCATCAAGCCGAGCCAGATGGTGGCCTCGTAGCCGGCAACGCCGGCTTCCATCGCTGTCGGTACGTCGGGCAGCACGTGGGACCGCTCCTTGCCAGTAGTGGCGAGCGCACGCACCTGACCGGCACCGATGTTTGGCGCCATGGTGGGAACCGCATCGATCATCACCTGTACCTGTCCCCCGATCACGCCGCTGCGGGCGTCGCCGCTGCTGCGGTAAGGTACGTGCACGACATCGATGCCGGTCATGCTTTTGAACAACTCGCCGGCCATGTGATAGGGCGTGCCCTGGCCTGAGGATGCATAGTTGAGATTGCCCGGCTGTGACTTTGCCAGGGCGATGAACTCCTGCAGCGACTTCGCCGGGACCGATGGGTTGACCACGATCACGAGGTCCGAGTAGTTGATGGGTGCGATCGGGGCGAGATCGCGCATCAGCTCGTATTTGCGTTGCGGCACCAGCGATTCATTGGCCGTTTGCGTGTTCGACATCATCAAAAGCGTATAGCCGTCGGGCGTGGACTTGGCAGCCTCCGCGGTGCCAATCACGCCGCCGGCTCCGGGCCGGTTCTCGATCACGAACGGCTGACCGAGACTCTGCTGCAAGTTGTTGCCGAGCAGGCGGGCCGTCGTATCGGCCGGACCGCCGGCGCCAAAGGGAACGATGATCCTGATGGGTCGGCTGGGATAATCCGCGGCGGAACAGTTCCGGGCTGCCAGGAAGGGCATCAGCATGGCCGCCGCCAACGCCAGCGCAAGCCGGGGTCCCATCATCAAGCCTCCTTATCAGATTTTCGCGTCGGCCATGGGCCACATACAGCAATTGGGCGAGGCTGTCAGCGAAATCCGCAGTCACTCCACGTGCGACCTTGCTCGGTTTGGTGGACAAATTTGGTCTCGGAGACCCGCGCTTTTGATGCTATTCATGCCGCCATGAACGAGCGCGCCAAGATCGAGATCCGGCATTCCACCTGTCCACATGATTGCCCATCTGCCTGCGCGCTGGACGTCGAGGTGATCGACAATTCCGCGATCGGGCGGGTACGCGGTTCCAAGCTGCAGACCTATACCGCGGGTGTGGTCTGCGCCAAGGTCGGCCGGTACGCCGAACGCATCCACCATCCGGATCGGCTGATCTATCCGCATCGCCGCACGGGACCGAAGGGGTCGGGTCAGTTCGCGCGGATTTCGTGGGACGAGGCGCTTGACGAGATCGCGGCGCGGTTCGACGCGGCGGAGCGAAGTTTCGGCGCGGAGTCGGTGTGGCCGCATTATTATGCCGGGACGATGGGCGTTGTCATGCGCGACGGCATCAACCGACTCGCCCATGTCAAGAAATACTCCCGGTTCTATCCCACAATATGCGCCAACATCGCACGCGTCGGATTCGCCATCGGCACCGGGAGGATTGCCGGCGTCGATCCGCGCGAAATGGGGGTCTCCGACCTGATCGTCATCTGGGGCACAAATCCGGTGAATACCCAGGTCAACGTGATGACCCACGCCAGCCGTGCGCGCAAGGAACGCGGCGCCCGGATCGCGGCTGTCGACATCTACAACAATGACACCATGAAGCAGGCCGATATCAAAATCATCCTGCGCCCCGGCACCGACGGTGCCTTCGCCTGCGGCGTCATGCATGTGCTGTTCCGCGAAGGCTATGCCGATCGTGCCTATCTCGAGCGCTACACCGACTGTCCGGCCGAACTGGAGGCCCATCTTGCGACTCGTACGCCGGAATGGGCTTCGTCGATCTGCGGAGTGCCAGTCGGGGAGATCGAAGCCTTTGCCCGCGCGGTCGGGCAGACCCAGCGTACTTTTTTTCGCTTCGGCTACGGCTTCACCCGCAGCCGCAACGGCGCCGCGCAGATGCACGCGGCGCTGTGCATTCCCGCGGTGACGGGTGCCTGGCAATACGAAGGCGGCGGCGCATTCTTCAACAATTATTCGCTCTGGGGCTTCGACCAGACATTGATCGAGGGCCGCGACGCCATCGACACGCGGGTCCGCGTGCTCGATCAGTCCAAGATCGGCGGGATCCTGACGGGCGACGCCGAGGCGCTGTGCGGCGGCGGCCCCGTCAAGGCGATGCTGATCCAGAACACCAATCCGATGACGGTGTCGCCGGAACAGGCCTTGGTGCGGCGGGGATTTGCCCGGGAAGACCTGTTCATGGTGGTGCATGAGCAGTTCATGACCGAGACCGCACAGATGGCCGATATCGTCCTGCCGGCCACCATGTTCATGGAACATGACGATCTCTACTATGGCGGCGGTCATCAGCACATCTCCGTTGGTGCCAAACTGATCGAGCCACCCGGCGAATGCCGGTCCAACCACGAGGTGCTGCAAGGGCTGAGCCGCCGCCTCCATGCCGTACACCCGGCTTTTGAAATGTCTGCGCGCGAGCTGATCGATGCCACCCTCAAGCGCAGCGGCCATGGGGACATCGCAACGCTGGAGGCCGATCTGTGGCGCGACCTGCAGCCCTCTTTCCGCACCTCGCACTATCTGGATGGCTTTGCGCATCGTGATGGCAAGTTCCATTTCAAGGCAGATTGGGCCCACCCTCCGATCAGCAGCCCAGGTTTGATGGGACCCTGGGAAGAGATGCCGGCGCTGCCCGATCATTGGGCTATCATCGAAGAGACGGACGAAGTGCATCCGTTCCGGCTCGCCACCAGCCCGTCACGCAGCTTTCTGAACACGACGTTCAATGAGACGCCTTCGTCCCAGGCCCGCGAGGGCGCGCCGACGGTTAAGATTCACCCGCAGGACGCAGCCGAATTGGCGATATCGGACGGCGATGCCGTTACGCTCGGTAATACCAGGGGCGAGACGACGCTGACCGCAAGGCTGTTCGACGGCATGCGCCGCGGCGTGCTGATCGCGGAATCGGTTCATCCCAACAAGCACCACATCGGCGGTCGTGGCATCAACATGCTGACCGGCGCCACGGCGGTGGCGCCGATCGGTGGCGCCGCATTCCACGACAACAAGGTTTGGGTGAAGAAGGCTGCAGTCTCCGCGATGTCCCGCAGCTAGACCTTGCAGTCGTCTGCAATCCTGTCGCAAATGACGGTGCAGGCAGTCGAGGCAGATCATGACCAACAATCACAGCGTCGTTCTTGAGAAGCGCGGGCAGGCGTTCTGGATCACCATCAACCGGCCGGACAAGCGCAACGCCATCAATGCTGAGGTCGTTGCGGGCATCGCGGCGGGCTATCGTGAAGCGCACGATGATCGGGACGTCCGCGTGATCATCCTGACTGGCGCGGGTGACAAGGCATTCTGCGCCGGTGCCGACCTGCAGAACAGCGGCGCGGCGTTCGCGATGGATTTCTCCAGGCCCAATGTCGACTATGCCGACCTGCTGCGGCTGTCACAGAATGCCACCAAGCCCTCAGTCGCGCGGGTAGGTGGGGTCTGCATGGCCGGCGGCATGGGCCTCCTCTGCATGACCGACATGGCGGTGGCGGCCGACCACGTGATCTTCGGCCTGCCCGAAGTGAAGGTCGGGGTGTTTCCGATGCAGGTGCTGAGCCTTCTGCAGACGATCGCGCCCCGGCGTATGGTCAATGAATGGGCGCTGACCGGCGAGCCGTTCGACGCCCCGACCGCGCTCGCCGCCGGTCTGGTCAACCATGTCGTGCCTTCCGCCGAACTCGACGCCAAGGTCGAATGGTTGGTCGGACGGATCGTCGACAAGTCGCCGACCGCGATTCGACGTGGCAAATACGCAATGCGGGCGATCGCCTCGATGTCGTTCGACCAGAGCATCGCCTATACCGAAGGCCAGATCGCGTTATTGGCGATGACCGAGGACGCCAAGGAAGGCCTGAAGGCGTTTGGGGAAAAGCGCAAGCCGTCGTGGCCCGGGAAGTAAGTCTGGCGCTCCGCAGGTGCGGAACAAGCGCTGGCAGCGACTATCCCGGATCGGCCTTCAACCCCGCGGCCTCGATCCCGGCGATGGCGCAGGCTTCGTCATTGTCAGAGCTATCCCCGCTGATTCCGACGGCGCCAAGCAGTTCACCGTCTCGCTGAATCAGCACGCCGCCTGGAACCGGTATCATACGACCTTGCGCCAGAGCATTCACGGAATTTATGAAATACGACTGTTCCTGGGCACGTTGAAACAAAGCGCGCGAGCCCATGCCCATCGCCAATGCGCCATAGGCTTTGCCCTGGGCGATCTCGGCCCGCATCAGGCTGGTACCGTCCTGCGCCGCAGTGAGCTTGGTGCAGCCGCGGGCGTCGAGGATAGTCACGGCCAGGGGTTTCAGCCTTTTCTCGATTCCCTTCGCGAGAGCGGCATCAAGAATGATCCTGGCGACGTCGAGCGTGAGTTCAGCCATCGATGGCTTCCTTTGCTTGGGGTGGGCGTGCGCCGGACGGCGTCGCGCGATCAACACTCATGGCAAGCACGCGCGCGACATGCAGCGCGTCTCGCGCACTGCCGTCCTCGATCTGATGCCGGCATGACGTCCCGTCGGCAACGATCAGCGTCGCGGGTGCCGCGCGTCGTACCGCAGGAAGCAACGCAAGCTCGGCCATATCCATCGAGGCCTGCCAGGTTTCGGCGCCATAACCAAACGCGCCTGCCATGCCGCAGCAGCTCGAATCGATAGTCTCCACATCGAGGCCGGGGATCAGTCGTAGTACCTGCCCGACCGAGTTGAACGCGCCGAACGACTTCTGGTGGCAATGGCCGTGCAGCAGGGCCTTGCCCGCGATTGGACCGAGCGGAAGTTTCAGGCGGCCGGCCGCGGCCTCGCGGGCCAGAAACTCCTCGAACAGCAGCGCATGGGCGCTGACGTTCTTTGCCGCGGCATCCGAACGCAGCGCCAGCAGCTCATCTCTCAAGGTCAAAAGACAGCTCGGCTCGAGCCCGACAATAGGCACCCCGCGGGCGGCAAACGGCGCGAAACTGTCGATCAGCCGGTCGATCTCGGTGCGGGCCTGCCCGACAAGACCAGCCGAAAGAAAGGTCCGGCCGCAGCACAGCGGCCGTCTGCCGTCGACGGGCCTTGGAAGATGGACGCGATAGCCCGCGTGGACGAGGACGGAGAGCGCGGCATCGAGGTTCTCGCGTTCGAAAATCCGATTGAAAGTGTCCGCGAACAGCACGATTTCGCGACCGTCGGCCGGGCCGAAAGCGTCCTGGTCGCGGCTGAACGTGTCGCGACGAAACGCCGGCAGGTTCCGCATTGCGCTGATGCCAGCGAATTTTTCCAGCAGCCGGCGCAACAGCGGGCTTTGGTTTCGCAGATTGGCAAGCGGGGCGAAGCGCGAGGCGAGGTCGGCGTAGCGCGGCAGGTAGCCGACCATTCGGTCGCGCAGGGACAACCCGTGGCGGGCCACCCGCGCCGCGAGAACCTCGATCTTCATTCGGGCCATGTCGACGCCGGTCGGACATTCATGGCGGCACGCCTTGCATGACACGCAGAGCTTCAAGGTCTCCATCATCTGGTCAGAACCAAGCGCGTCCGGTCCGAGCTGGCCGGAAATGGCGAGCCGCAACGTGTTGGCGCGCCCGCGCGTCACGTCGATCTCGTTGCGGGTGACGCGATAGGATGGGCACATCACGCCGCCTTCGAGCTTGCGGCACGCCCCGTTGTTGTTGCACATCTCGACTGCGCCCTGAAAACCGCCGCCGGCACCGGGGTAGGCCGACCAGTCCAGTGCCGTCTTCAGTTCACCCACGCGGTAGCCCGGCGAAAAACGGAAGAGATGCCGATCATCCATTCTGGGCGGATCGACGATCTTGCCGGGATTGAGCATGTGCCCGGGGTCGAAACGCTGCTTGACCTCGGCGAAATCGGCGATGATCCGCGGGCCGAACATTGCCTCGTGAAATTCCGATCGCAGCAGGCCGTCGCCATGTTCTCCGGAGTGCGAGCCCTTGTATTCGCGCACCATTGCGAAGGTCTCTTCGGCAATCGCACGCATCGCCTTGACGTCTTTTTCAAGCTTCAGATTGAGCACCGGCCGGACATGCAGACAGCCTTCGGAGGCGTGCGCATACATGGTGCCGCTGGTATTGTGTCTGGCAAAGATGGCGTTCAGGCGCTCCGTGTAGTCGGCCAGATGCGGCAGCGGCACCGCGCAATCCTCGACAAAAGAGACTGGTTTGCCCTCCTGCTTCATCGACATCATGACATTGAGGCCGGCGGCGCGGAAATCGGCGATGCCGCCCTGCAGCGCCGGATCGGTGATCTCGACAACCCCGCCCCATTTGCGTCGCGGCTGATCCCAGCCGTAGCCGAGGTCCGCCATCAGCTCGCCGAGCCTTTTCAGGCGCTGCAGATTTTCCGCCTGATCCTCTTCGGCAAACTCGACGATCAGTACCGCGTCCGGGTCGCCGCGGATTGCGCCGGCAATGACTGGCCGGAACATCGCGATGTCGCGGCCGAGTGCCAACATGGTGCGATCGACCAGTTCGACTGCGATCGGACGAAGCCTGACCAGATGCTGGGCGGCGTCCATCGCCTGATAGAAGCTGCCGAAATGGCAGATGCCGAGTACCTTGTTGCGAATCACCGGCCACAGCTTCAGTTCGATCTGGGTGGTGAAGGCGAGTGTGCCTTCCGAGCCGACCAGCAGGTGCGCCAGGTTGTTTGGCACATTGCGCGGTACCAGAGCGTCAAGATTGTAGCCGCCGACGCGGCGCTGCACCTGCGGAAATTTCGCGGCTATTTCAGCGGCTTCGCGGGCACCAAGGGCCAGCATGTCGGCAAACAGGTCAGGCTTGCCGTGACTCGCGCCCGGATTGGTGGCGCCGCGCGCGACCTCGCCAAAGTGCAGCATCCTGCCGTCGGCCAGTGTCGCATCCATCGAGAGCGTATTGTCGCGCATCGTGCCATATCGCAGGGAGCGTCCGCCGCAGGAATTGTTGCCGGCCATGCCGCCGATGGTGGCCCGCGAGGCGGTCGAGACATCGACCGGAAACCACAGGCCATGCGGCCGGAGCTGCCGGTTCAGTTCGTCGAGCACGATACCCGGCTCGACCGTGCAAACCCGATTGGCAACGTCGAGGGACACGACGCGGTTGAGGTATTTGGACACATCGATGACGATGCCGTCCCCGATGGTCTGGCCACATTGCGAGGTCCCGCCGCCGCGCGGGGTGACCACCTGGCCGTGATCGCGAGCGATCACCAGCGTCCGACGCGCCTCCTCCATCGTGCGGGGGACCACCACGCCCGCCGGCATGATCTGGTAGAAAGATGCATCAGTCGCATAGCGGCCGCGGTTGAATGGATCGAACAGCACTTCGCCGCTGATCTCCCGGCGCAGGTGCGCGGCAAGGGCGTCGTTTTCAGCAGGGTTCCGGGCCTTTTGGGCCCGCGTTGTCGTCATCGGTTAGATCTCTCGTGACGCGCCTGTCTTGCATCCAGTCCCGCGCCTTGGCAAGGCGGATGCCCGCCTTCTTTATGCATTGACGGGACCCCGCTGGGCGGGCCACAAAGCCCACCGAATGATGCTTGTCGACCGCATGTAAAAATCGAGACCATCCGGGGAAGGACACCCATGACCGTGCATACTGGAAGACATTTTCTGCAAATTCCCGGGCCCACCAACGTGCCCGACCGGGTGCTGCGAGCCATGGACATGCCGACCATGGACCATCGCGGCCCGGAGTTCGCCAAGCTCGGCCATGAGGTGCTTGCCGCCGTTCAGCGCGTGTTCCGGACCAGGCAGCCGGTCATCATCTATCCGTCCTCGGGCACCGGCGCCTGGGAAGCCGCGATTGTCAATACGCTCAAGCCAGGCGACAAGGTCCTGATGGCGGAGACCGGCCAGTTCGCAGTGTTGTGGCGCGGGATTGCCGACAAATTCAAGCTCGAGGTCGACTTCCTGCCCGGCGACTGGCGCCATGGTGCCGACCTCGAACAGATCGAAGCGCGTCTGGCCGCCGACCGCGAGCACAAGATCAAGGCCGTGATGATCGTCCACAACGAGACCTCGACCGGCTGCGTTACCCATCCGCTCCAGGTCCGCCAGGTTCTGGACCGGGCGAAACATCCGGCACTGCTGATGGTCGATACCATCTCTGGGATAGGATCCCTTGAATACGAGCACGATGCATGGGGCATCGACGTCTCCGTTGCCGGGTCGCAAAAGGGATTGATGTTGCCGCCGGGCCTCGGTTTCAACGCGGTGTCAGAGAAGGCGCTGGCGGCGGCAAAGGCCAACCCGTCGATGCGCTCCTACTGGGACTGGGAGGACGTCATCGCGATCAACCAGATCGGTACATGGCCGTATACCCCGGCGACCAATCTACTGTTCGGCCTGAAGGAAGCCATTGCGATGCTCGAGGAAGAAGGCCTCGATCATGTATTCGCCCGTCACAAGCGCCATAGCGCGGCAACGCGTGCGGCGGTCAAGGCGTGGGGCCTGGAGACACAATGCCAGGAGCAGGGCGCCCATTCGCCGGCGCTGACGGCCGTGGTGATGCCGGAAGGCCATGATGCCGACAATTTCCGCAAGATCGTGCTCGAGCATTTCGACATGTCGCTCGGCACCGGGCTCAACAAGATCAAGGGCAGGGCGTTCCGCGTCGGCCATATCGGCCATTTCAACGATCTGATGCTGATGGGCACGCTTTCGGGAATTGAAATGGGCCTCGACCTCGCCAAGGTGCCCCATCGAAGCGGCGGGGTGCGTGCGGCGATGGACGTCCTGACCGGGCGCGATACCGTGCCGATGGGCAAATCCAAGGCTGCAGCACACTAGGCCAGACCGGCGATAAAGAGTTCGTTCATGACCGTCCCGGCGCCAGCAACCGAAGACCTGATCTACACCGTCGAGGACGGCATCGCCCGGCTGACGTTCAACCGTCCGCAGGCCCGCAACGCCCTGACCTTCGCGATGTACGAGCAGATGGCGTCGATCTGCCAGGCCGCCAATGCCGACCGCTCGATCAAGGCGATGATCCTGACCGGAGCTGGCGACAAGGCGTTCGCCTCGGGAACCGACATCGCGCAGTTCCGCGCCTTCAAGACTGCGCAGGATGCGCTCGACTATGAAGCGCGGATCGACCGCGTGCTCGGAGCGCTCGAAACCTGCCGGGTGCCGACCATTGCCGCCATTGCCGGCGCATGCACCGGAGGCGGGGCCGGGATCGCTGCCTGCTGCGACATCCGGATCGGGACCGCGACCACGCGGATCGGCTTTCCGATCGCGCGCACGCTGGGCAACTGCCTCTCAATGTCAAACATCAGCCGGCTCAATTCGCTGGTCGGGCCGGCACGGACCAAGGATTTGATCTTCAAGGCTCGCCTGGTGGAAGCGCCTGAAGCATTGGCGCTCGGTCTGCTCAACGAGGTTGTCCCCGACCTGGAGACGCTGCAGCAACGCGCCAATGAGACCGCCAAGCTGATTGCCAGCCACGCGCCTATCACGCTGGAAGTCACCAAGGAGGCGGTGCGCCGGATACGGCGGACGCTGTCGCGCGAAGAGGGCGAAGACCTGATCCTGCGCGCCTATATGAGCGACGACTTCCGCGAGGGCATGGAGGCGTTTCTCAATAAGCGCACGCCCAATTTCAAGGGCAAGTAGCCCACTCCAGATCGTTCGTTCCCCGTCCGAAAGTCATAGGCTGCAGCGCCGCGGCTTGCTTGAACTCGTGGCTGATAAGCCACACAATGTCGGCCGACGAAGACCGAAGACTGCAGGGAAGGAAGACCGTGCGAAACCTCGTAACATCTGCGGCGGCATTGACTCTGATGCTGGCGAGCGCGCCGGCGAGCGCGGGCTGGGAGCCCACCAAGCCGGTTGAAATCGTGGTCGCAGCCGGCGCCGGCGGCGCCTCCGACCAGATGGCGCGAATGATGCAGGCTGCGATTCAGAAAAACAAACTGATGAAACAGCCCATGGTGGTGTCGCTGAAGGGTGGTGCGTCCGGCGCCGAAGCCCTGATGTACATGAAATCCAGCGCGGGCGACCCCAACAAGGTGCTGATCGCCTATTCGCTGATCTATATGCTGCCGCTCTCGGCTAAGATTCCGTTCAGCTGGCACGAACTGACTCCGATCTCGGTGGTGGCGCTGGACCAATTCGTACTGTGGGACAACGCCGCCGGTCCGAAAAACGTGAAGGATTTTATCGCGGCGGCAAAGGCAGCCAGTTCGCCGTTCAAGATGGGGGGCACCGGATCGAAGCGCGAGGACAATGTGCTCACCGTTTTCGTGGAGCAGAAGACCGGCGCGAAATTCTCCTATCTTCCCTACAAGTCCGGCGGTGAGGCGGCAACGCAGCTGGTTGGCAATCATACCGATTCCAACGTCAACAATCCGAGCGAGAATCTCGAGGTCTGGCGCGCCGGACAGGTCCGGGCGCTCTGCGTGTTCGACAAGGAACGGATCTCCTACACGGCCAAGGTAACGGAGACGCAGTCGTGGAACGACATCCCGACCTGCAAGGAGGAAGGCCTCGACGTCCAGTATCTGATGCTGCGTGCGATGTTCCTGCCGGGCAAGGTGACCCCGGAACAGCAGGCATTCTATGTCGACCTGTTCCAGAAAGTTACGCAAACCCCCGAATACAAGGACTACATGGAAAAGCAGGCCCTGAAGCCGATCTTCCTCACCGGCAAGGACATGCTGCAGTTCCTCGAAGAGGATGACGCGCTCAACACCTCGCTGATGACCAAGGCAGGATTTGTCGCGAAATAGGATGGCCAAGCGCTGTCCCGCCTTGGCGAGGGCAATTCCGGTTTCAAGCCAGCCATGATATGGGCAGATCGGCGTCCGGCTGTTCCGCCGCTGGGACTGACAGGAACACCTCATGGCAAGGGCCGTACTCGGCATCATCGGCGGATCCGGCATCTACGACTTGCCGGGGCTGGAAAATCTCCGCGACGAGGTGATCGCAAGCCCGTGGGGGGAGCCTTCGGCGCCGGTCCGTCACGGCATGATTGCCGGGTTGCCGATCGTATTCATGCCGCGGCACGGCCTCGGCCACCGGTTGTCGCCATCCGATATCAACTACCGCGCCAATATCGATGTGTTGAAACGTGCGGGCGTTACCGACCTGATCTCGCTCTCTGCGTGCGGCTCGTTCAAGCAGGAGATGCCGCCCGGAACGTTCGTAATCGTCGATCAGTTCGTCGACCGAACCTATCGGCGCGAAAGCTCATTCTTCGGCAAGGGGTGCGTCGCGCATGTCTCGATGGCCCATCCGGTGTCGCCGCGGTTGCGGTTTCACCTCACAGCGGCGGCGGAGTCCCAGGGCATGGCGGTCGCGCGCGGCGGCACCTATGTCTGCATTGAAGGCCCGCAATTTTCCACCCTTGCCGAGAGCCTTTCATACAAGGCGCTGGGCTATTCGGTGATCGGCATGACCAACATGCCGGAAGCAAAGCTCGCGCGCGAGGCCGAGATCTGCTACGCGAGCGTCGCGATGGTCACCGATTTCGATTGCTGGCACCCCGATCATGACGCGGTCACCGTCCAGGACATCATCCGCGTATTGAACTCGAATGCCGACAAGGCCAAGGCGCTGGTCGCTCGCCTCGCCGCTGATCTCCCGCGCGAGCATGAGCCATGCCCGATGGGTTCGGACCGTGCGCTCGACACCGCCTTGATCACGGCGCCTGACGCCCGAGATCCCGCATTGCTGATCAAGCTCGACGCCGTGGCGGGCCGGGTGCTGCGATCATGAAGGTCGACGGTCGACAATTCCGCAGCATCTGGCTGGAACCTGACGGCTGGTCGGTCGGTGCGATCGATCAGCGACGGCTCCCGCACGAATTCGTGGTGGCGCAAATCGACAGCGCCGAGGGGGCAGCCGAGGCGATCCGCGGCATGCTGGTGCGCGGCGCTCCGCTGATCGGTGCCACGGCGGCCTATGGCATTGCACTGGCAATGCGGGCAAATCCTTCGGACGCTGCGCTAGATCACGCCTGCAGAATGCTGATGGCAACAAGGCCGACCGCGGTCAACCTGCAATGGGCGCTCGATCAGATGCAACGGGCGGTTCGGCCATTGGCGCCCGGGGCCCGCGCCGGGGCCGCCTATGCCCGTGCCGATGCAATTGCCGAGCAGGATGTCGCCATCAACAAGGAGATAGGCCGACATGGGCTGGCACTGATCGAGGCGATCAGTGCCGGCAGGCGCGGGGAGCCCGTCAACATACTGACGCATTGCAATGCCGGCTGGCTGGCAACGGTCGATTTCGGGACCGCGACCGCGCCGATCTACCTGGCGCACGACAGCGGTCTCGCGGTCCATGTCTGGGTGGACGAAACCCGTCCCCGCAACCAGGGTGCCTCCCTTACCGCGTGGGAACTCGGCCATCACGGCGTCCCGCATACGGTGATTCCCGACAATACAGGGGGTCATCTCATGCAGCACGGCAAGGTCGATCTCGCGATCGTCGGAACCGACCGAGTGGCCGCCAATGGCGATGTGTGCAACAAGATCGGCACCTATCTGAAGGCGCTCGCCGCGCATGACAATCAGGTGCCGTTCTATGTGGCGTTGCCGTCGCCGACCATCGATTTTGCCATAGACGACGGCATGCGCCAGATCCCGATCGAGCAGCGGTCGGCGGATGAAGTCGCGACCATGACCGGGCGAACCGCCGATGGACGGATCGAGACCGTACGCGTGGTACCCGAGGGCTCGCCAATTGCCAACTACGCCTTCGACGTGACGCCGGCGAGGCTTGTGACGGGGCTTATTACCGAGCGCGGTGTGTTGAAGCCGGAACGGGCCGCGCTCGCCGGCGCCTTTCCGGAGCGCGTTGCGACGCACTCCAGCCCCGCGGGCAGGCTCGGTTGACGCGACCGATGACGCCGCTGTATCCAGCTTCAACAGAGCGAGTTTCCGCCGCGAGCGGCTCCAGGCCCGAAGTCACGGTAGGCCGCACCGGCCGCCAGAAAAGTCCCGTCAATGTCCAGTTCCGAACTCGAAATCGTTGTCGACGATCCGACCGCACCCGAGGTCGACTCCCCGGCGGTGACCGATACAAGGGTGGTGGAGATCGTGGTTTCACTGCTGTTGTTGGGGCTCGCGGTGCTGCTCGGCTACGACAATTGGCGCACCGGTATCGGTTGGGATTCGACCGGTCCGCAACCGGGCTACTTTCCGTTTTATCTCTCGGTCGTTCTCGGCGGCGCTAGCCTCTACGGCATCGTCGCGGCGGCGCTGGCGGGCAAACACCAAGCGGAAACCTTTGTTACCCGCGCGCAACTTCGCCGGGTGATGGCGGTGTTCGTGCCGACCCTGTTGTTCTGCCTGGCAACTCAGTTTCTCGGACTTTACGTCGCGAGCTTCCTGTTGATCGCCGGCTTCATGCGCCTGGTCGGACGGATCGCGTTGTGGAAGTCGACGGCCACGGCCTTGATATTCACCGCCGCCATGTTCGTGACCTTCGATATCGCGTTTGACGTCATCATGCCAAAGGGCCCGCTCGAAGCGGCGTTCGGCTACTAGCGCGACGAATCTGGATAGGCCCTCGATGGAAGCGTTCGGTCTGTTGTTCCACGGGTTCGCCGTCCTGATGACGGGCAAGACCCTGGTGCTGATGATGGTCGGGCTGGTGCTCGGTATCTTCGTCGGTGTGCTGCCGGGCCTTGGCGGTCCGAACGGTGTGGCGATCCTGTTGCCACTGACGTTCACCATGGATCCGACCTCGGCTATCGTGATGCTGTCGAGCATCTATTGGGGCGCGTTGTTCGGCGGCGCCATCACCTCGATCCTGTTCAACATACCCGGCGAGGCGTGGTCGGTTGCCACCACCTTCGATGGGTATCCGATGGCGCAGCAGGGCAGGGCGGCGGAAGCGCTTACGGCGGCATTCACCTCGTCTTTCATCGGCTCCCTGGCGGCGGTGCTGTTGATCACGTTCCTGGCCCCGCTGATCTCGTCCTTCGCGCTGAAGTTCGGGCCGCCTGAGTTCTTTTCGGTCTATCTCCTGACGTTCTGCTCGTTCGTGGGCCTGGGCCGCGAGGCCAAGCACAAGACCGTGATCTCGATGTCGTTGGGACTGCTGCTGGCGGGCGTCGGCATGGATACGGTGTCGGGCCAATTGCGCATGACCTTCGGATCCGAGCAACTGCTGCGCGGCATCAATTTTCTTGTCGCGGTGATCGGCCTGTTCGGCATCAGCGAAATTCTGCTGACCATGGAAGAACGCCTCGCCTTGCGCGGCCATGCCGCCAAGATCAGCCTGCAAGTCGTGCTGAGTGTCTGGAAGGATCTGCCGAAATATTGGGTGACGCTGCTCCGTTCGTCATTCATCGGGTGCTGGCTTGGCATCACTCCCGGCGGCGCCATTGCCGCGTCGTTCATGGGCTACAACCTTGCCAAGCGATTCTCGCGTCAGCCCGAGAGTTTTGGGAAGGGTCGAATCGAAGGGGTGTTTGCGCCGGAAACCGCCGCGCACGCCTCCGGGACGGCGGCGTTGCTGCCGATGCTGGCGTTGGGCATTCCGGGCTCCGGCACCGCCGCGATCCTGCTCGGAGGCCTGATGGTATGGGGACTCAATCCCGGCCCGCTGCTGTTCGTCGAGCACAAGGACTTTGTCTGGGGGCTGATCGCTTCAATGTATCTCGGCAATATCGTCGGCCTGGTGCTGGTGCTGACCACGGTGCCGATCTTTGCGTCGATCCTGCGGGTCCCGTTCGCCGCCGTGGCGCCGATGATCGTGGTATCGTGCGCGATCGGAGCTTACGCCATTCAGAACGCGATGTTCGACATCTGGCTGATGCTGGGTTTCGGCGTCGTCGGCTATGTGTTCAAGAAGATCGGGATTCCACTGGCTCCGTTCACGCTGGCGCTGGTGCTGGGCAGCCGCGCCGAGGACGCTTTCCGGCTGTCGATGATCGGCGCCGGCGGCGACCTGGAGGTTTTTTGGTCGAATGGTCTCGTCGGCTCAATCACGACGCTCGCCATCGCGCTGCTGTTCTGGCCGGTGCTCGACCGTCTGTTCGTCGGGGTCGCCAGATTGTGGCGGCGGTCCGAGACGTTCCATCGGCCCCTCTGACAGCATCCACTTCGCAAGCTCGTCCCTGAAGTGTTCGATCAAGATAAGCGACCCCCGCCGCGACAGGTGCGCGGTATCGCTGTAGAACAGGCCCCCGCCGTCATAGTTCCTGCAGGTTGAGCCGTCACAGAAGGCCTCGAACGGATCGATCACCGGAATTCCCTGGTGGTCACGGTAGCGGGCGAGATACCGCCGCGATTCGACTGTGCTCTCTGGGATGGTGACACAGTTCGACGTTGCTGATCTTTTGATCGGTCTGGCGAGGCACCAGGCCAAATCTCGAATATTGCCCGTCGAGGGTGGGTTGGCCACGACCACGACCGAGCTCAGACCGAGTGACGCCTCCAATCGAACAATCTCGGAGAATGTGAAGGCGGCAAGATCGCCGCTATATTCCGGTAGCTCCTTGGTGAGCGTCGGATCGTTCACGTCGAAAAATCGGTTTCTCACCCAATTATAGGCAAAGATTATTCTTGCGTCGGCATCTTTGACGCGGGGGGTAAGCCACTGCTGATGGTTTCTGCAATTGCGCGGTTGGTTTGGTACGTCGATCAAGCGCATCCAGTTCGGCGAAAAGAAGGTGCAAGCACCCTCGTCGATGAATTCGAAACGCTGGTTCGGAAACACGGACGTAAGGCCGGCGTAGAGCTGCCTCGCAAACGAATCTCCAATGACGAAAATCAAACGTCCTTGCGATCCGTGGCTGCACGGACGGGTGGAACAGTCGGTGCCGCCGTATTCGGAACCGGAGGATGCAACCACCGCGCCGCCCGCCGGCAAGCGCCATGACCAGCCGGATCGAGCCGGATAGGCGATGGCGATCAATGCGACTGACGTGAGGGCCAGACCGGTCAGGAAGGGGCGCGGATCAGCGTGAGCGTGGCTTCGAAGCGGTCGCTCGATCCAGCGATACATCAGGAAAGCCAGCACAATTGCAATCGCAATCAGACTGCGCATGTTGCTCGCACCCAGGGGTACGTCCTTGTAGTAGCCATAGAACACAAATAGCGGCCAATGGATCAAGTACAGGGAATAGCTGATCAGCCCGATCCCCACGGCAACGGGATTACCCAGCAGATTGCGAAAATGGCCGGTGCTGCCAATCATGACAAAAGCAGCGCCCAGGCATGGGTACAGGCCATGGAGCGCCGGGAAGACCGTCTTGCTATCGAACTGCCATACCGCAAACGCGATCAGGGCAGCGCCCGCGATGAACAAAGCATCTCGAACCCTGGTCGGAATCTTCTGGTCAATGATCCATTGCAGACCCGCACCGATGGCCAGCTCGAACACCCGGAACGGCATCAAATAGAAGATGAGCGTCGGCCCATCCGCAAGCCTGTCCTGAAGGAAGGGCGCGTCCGTGATGCCATTTTCGGCCCACATATTTGCGGAGAGACTCGCGATGAATGACAGTGCAATGACGGTCGGCACGGCGACCTTCGGTCGGCGAGACAGTCGGTAGATCAGCACAAGCACTGCCGGCCAGATCAAATAGAACTGCTCTTCGACGCTGAGCGACCAGATGTGAAGCAGCGGCTTCACTGCCGATGAAGCATCGAAGTAGCCGGCCTGAAGCCACAGATAGATGTTCGACGTGCTCGTCAGCGCCGCGATCACGGACGAAGCGAGCATGGCGAAGTCTTTCGGCGCGAACAGGAGGGTGCCGGCGATGAAACTGACGGCGCATGTGACGACCAGGGCCGGACCGAGCCGCCTTGCTCGTCGAAGGTAGAAGCGACGGAATGAAAAGGTGCCTGTCGAGTCGAGTTCGGCGAGGATCAGCCGATTGATCAGGAATCCACTTATGACAAAAAAGACGTCGACCCCGACAAAACCACCAGAGAAGCCCGGAAAGCCGGCGTGGAAGAATATGACGAGCAGTACGGCGACCGCCCTCAATCCATCAAGTTCCGGTCGATAGGTCATCGGTCTGCGTCTGGCCGGAATGCCGTAGACGGGGATGCGGTGATCGGCAATTCTCGATTGGCTGTTCGATAGATCACTGCTTCTTCATACCACCTTGGCCTGCCGCAGCTCGGCGATTTCATCGGGGTCGAAGCCGAATTCGGTCAGCACCTCCTCGGTCTGTTCGCCGAATTCGGGCGGTCGTGCTACCATTTTGCTCGGGGTACGGGACAGCGTGACCGGCTGGCCAACCAGACGAATTCGGCGGTTCCCGGCATTTGGTACGTCCTGGGCAATACCGAGATGCTTGACCTGAGCATCCTCGAACATCTGGTCGATCGAATAGATCGGGCCGCAGGGAACGCCGGCTGCGTTCAGTTCCGTCACCCAGGTGTCGGTCGACTTTCGCTCCGTGAGCCGGCTGATGGCCGCATTGAGCGCGTTGCGGTTCTTCGAGCGCGCGGGCGCCGTGGCATAGTCAGGGTCATTGACGAGTTCGGGAGCGCCGATCGCCTGGGCGCAGCGCTCCCAGATTCGTCCCCCGGTGGTGGCGATGTTGATATAGCCGTCCGAAGTCTTGAATACGCCTGTGGGGATGCTGGTGGGATGATTGTTGCCGGCCTGCTTGGCAACTTCGCCTTCCATCAACCAGCGGGCGGCCTGAAAATCCAGCATGAAGATCTGGGCCTGCAGCAGCGATGTCCGAACCCACTGGCCCTCGCCGGAGACGTCGCGCTCGAGCAAGGCCGTCAGGATGCCGAGGGCGCAGAACAGGCCGGCCGTGAGGTCGGCGACGGGGATGCCGACCCGCATCGGCCCTTCGCCCGGCGCGCCGGTGACCGACATCAGGCCACCCATGCCCTGGGCGATCTGATCGAAGCCGGGGCGCTTGTGGTACGGGCCATCCTGTCCGAAACCGGAAATGCTGCCATAGACGATGGCCGGATTGATCTTGCGCAGGCTCTCATAGTCGATGCCGAGTTTACCCTTGACGTCGGGACGGAAATTCTCGACGACCACATCGGCCTTTTTCGCCATGCGCATGAAGGCCTGAAGTCCCCTGGGATCCTTCAGGTTGAGCGTCATTGCGCGCTTATTGCGGTGCAGGTTCTGGAAGTCCGATCCATCGCGCGGGCCGCCGGGCTGATCGCTGGTATCTTCGATCAAAGCATCGATCTTGATCACGTTGGCACCCCAATCAGCGAGCTGGCGCACGCAGGTTGGCCCAGAACGGACCCGGGTGAGATCGAGCACGGTGAAACGGGACAGGGCCTGCGAGGCGCGCGGGAAGGGCATTCAAAGGCTCCGGTGTGGATCAGCGCTGAGGAACAGGAATGCACAATTGCCTAAAGTCATGGACATTGAAACCCCAGGGAAATTGGACCTTGGCATCGCCTGGCGGCGTGCCGTTCAATCGCATGTGGTACAATGTGATCAATATGTGAGCCGGACCGTGGCCCTGAACGGCCTCGCTGCGTTCGACCGAATTGAACTTGGGCGGCCCGCAGGCGGGCTGCCCGACCGAGGCCGAAGACCATTCGTCGAGAGGATATGGAGCCCCTCGACAACCCGGCATTTGGCTGGTAGCCCGCTACAGATGTCCGGAATGTCCGCTTTGTACCTTGAACCCTTGCGCCGCCGGATATCTCGCCGGAGGTTCGGTGACCTCGACCGTTGAAATGGCCCGTTCGACCAACCGTCTTCGGCTGCTGGACAATTCGGCGTGGAATGCGAGTGCCTTCCTCGTCAATGTCGGCTTGAATCTTTTCGTGCTGCCGTTCGTATTGTACCGCCTCGGAGCCACGCTGTTCGGCGTCGCGGGTTTGGTAACGGCGTGCCTCGCACCTGCGCTGACGTTCAGTAACGCGCTCGGACTGTCGACGACGCGGGAGCTGGCCCGCCGGTTGGAGCCGGACCAGCTCGACCTTGCGCGTCGCTATTTTGCGAGCGCGCTTTTTTTGGCAGGCGCGGGAGGTCTGCCGATCGCGGCGTTGCTCGCCCTGCTTGGTCCGGTGCTGGCCCGGCGAGTTTTTCACCTCGATGGGCAGATCGCTGACGATCTGACGCGGGCGTTCCTGTTCGGTGCGTGCGGGTGGCTTTGCCAGTGCATATCGGCAGTATTTCTCGCGCTGTTTTCCGCGCGTCAGAATTTTCCGCGGCTGGCCATGATCAGCATTGCCAGCACGGTGGTGTCGACGTCGTCGATGTTGCTCCTGATACCGCGCTGGCCGCAGGCATCGACGCTGCTGGGCTGCCAGGCATTGGGCTTCGCCTGCGGGCTGTTGCTGTCATTGCTGCTTTCCGCCTTCGTGATGCGGGAGTGGCTCGCGCATCCCGCGCTCCATCGCGGCCCGCTCGCCGGCCTCGTTCGCCTTGGTGGCTGGCAGTTCGCTGCGCAGGGCGGGGGCCTGATCGCGGGCCAGGCGGACCGCTATTTGCTGGGCGCATTCCTGACTCCGCAATTCGTGGGTTACTACAGCATAGCCCAACGCCTCGAAGAGGCCGTATATATCGGCGTCCTCAAGGTCGGCGAAATCCTGTTTCCGTTTTTCAGCTCGCTCCACAAGGAATCCCCCGAACGGATTGCCGATCTGTTGTTTCGCTCCACCTGGGTGCTGAACCTGCTGGCAGCGGCGCTGCTTGGCGCCCTGATCCCTGTCGCGGAACCGCTGCTCGATGTCTGGACTGGAAGGGAGGTGGCCGCGCAGACCGAGGGTCTGCTTGTCGTACTCGCCGTTGCGGGAATCCTGGGATGCGCCTCGAACGTGTTCGGTTACTATCTGCTGGCGAGCGGCCGATCGCATGCCAACGCCGCGATTGCGCTGGTGACGGCCGTCGTCACCATTACGACAAGTGCCATCGCGTTGCCTGCGTTCGGCTGGCAGGCGGCGGGCCTGAGCGCATGCCTCGGCATGATCGCTCAAATCCTCGTCACCATGCTCTTGTTGCGCCAGGTGATCGACCTCGCCGGCGTGTGGCCCCGCATCGTTCACTTCGTCTTGCTGCCGCTGGTAACGGGCGTCATCACGGCCATTGTCTTGCGAGCCGTTTCCTCGACCTGGCTCTCCCAGCAGGCTGCGCATTGGTGGTTGGTCGGGTTCTGTTACGCCGCTGCGGCCTGCGTCATCTTCGTCGCTGTCGTCGCCGTTTCGAGGATCGGACCTTACGGCGACACCTGTTGGCGCGATATTCGCGCGATTGGTCGTCGCTTGCTGCCCGCAAGGTTCGTGTAGCCATGTGCGGAATTGCCGGGATCGTGAATATCGACGAAAGACCGGTCGAAACCGCAGAAATTTCGCGTCTGACGCGTTCGTTGGCGCATCGCGGCCCGGACGGCGAGGGATATTGGTTCAACGCGGCCCGCGATGTTGCCCTTGGTCACCGGCGGCTGGCGATCATTGATCCCGGCCCGGGCGGATATCAGCCGATGCTCGCAGTCGATGGCCGTCACGTCATCGTCTTCAATGGCGAGATCTACAATTTCCTCGAGCTGCGCCGCGAACTGGAAACTCGGGGAACGGTGTTCACAACCCAGTCGGACACCGAGGTCATTGTTGCGGCCTGGCAGGCCTGGGGCGAAGGCATGCTGCCACGCTTCAATGGAATGTGGGCACTGGCCATTTTCGACACCCAGACCAAGGATCTGTTCCTGGCGCGGGATCGCTTCGGGGTCAAGCCGCTGCTCTATGCGATGTCGCCAAAGCGATTCGTTTTCGCATCCGAGCAGCGCGCACTGGTGAAAAGCGGTCTGTTTGCGACTTCCCTCGACGTCGATGTCACCCGAAGACTGCTGCTGGATGCATTCGGGATCGAGGGCAGCGAGCGCACGCTCTGCAAGGAGGTTCGTCGTCTGCAAGGTGGCCATTTGATGTGGCTGCGTCAGGGACGCCTCGAAATCCGACGCTGGTGGCGCACCATCGATCATCTGCCGCCGCTGCCGAATACCACCGCCGGTCGCATCGAACGGTTCGGGGAACTGTTCCGGGACGCGGTCGCGCTGCGCATGCGCAGCGACGTTCCGATCGGAACCTGCCTGTCCGGCGGCTTCGACTCGTCGGCGGTGATCTGCGCGATGTCGGCGCACCAGAAGGCCGGAATGGGGCCGCGTGACACCACCGCCTGGCGCCACGCCTTCGTTGCCACGTTTCCGGGAGCCAGCAACGACGAGCGCCCGTTGGCGGAGGTAGCGGCCGCATGGGCGGAGGTCGATCCGACCTTCGTGGAAATCGGCCCGAACGATGCGCTCACCGACCTCGACCGCATCCTAGACGACAATGATGACGTGTATATCGGCCTGCCGAGCGCGCCCTGGCTGATCTATCGAGAGCTTCGCCGTCAGCAGGTGGTGGTATCGCTCGACGGCCATGGCGCCGATGAGTTGATGGGAGCCTATCGACAGGAAGGCGGCGGCGCAGCGTTCCGAATGCGGAATGCGCTAGCCGGGCTTGCTTCCGGTTCAATCCGCGCGCAGCGTGGCGTCGATATCTTGCGTGCGATAATGATCAGGCAGCAGGGATATTATTTCCTGCGCGGCGGCCTGCGCGACATTCCGCGTCAGCTCGACCTGGTCGGTGATGACGACCCGCTGCCGGACGACTGGAGTGCGTTGAACCGGCGACTCTATCGCATGTTTCATGGCACCGTGCTGCCGACAATCTTGCGCAACTTCGATCGTCTCTCGATGGCCCACGGCGTCGAGGTGCGAATGCCCTTCATGGACTGGCGGCTGGTCACCTATACAATGGCGCTGCCGGACGTCAGCAAATCTTCCGACGGGTATAGCAAGATGGTGGCCCGCCAGGCGATGAACGGCCGAATGCCTGAGTCGATCCGCATGGCGCGCCGCAAGGTCGGTTTCAACTCGCCGATGCCGGAGTGGTTGAACGGACAGCTTGCAGGCTGGACCCATGAGCTGCTCGGACGCAACGTGCCGGCATTTTCCGAGCTGGTCGACGAAGGGCGGCTACGCAGGATGATCGAACGCCTGAACGCTTCGAGGTCGTGGGACTGGGATTCCGTGTCGCGGGTCTGGCCATACATCAACATGAAATGGGCGATGGCACGGGCCGTCTAGGACATGCAACTCTTGCAAAATAGCGCGCTCGCCGCGTCATACCGGGTCCGCCTCGACCAGCTCGCGCCGAAGTCATCCGGCTTCGAACAGCGCCGCGGCGTCTTTCTCGATGACCGGTTCGGCGCCCTCCATATCCTGCAGCCGGTGCTCGCCGGTGACGCCGATGCATTCTTCACCAACGGAAACGACGAGGTTCTTCAAAGGCTCTGGGCGCAGGAGAACGGCATGCGTGCCAAAATCTCCCATGAGGACATCCTGCTGGCGCAGATCGAGCACCATCGAACCGAGGTGTTCTACAATCTGGACCCGGTGCGTTACCCCAGCAGGTTCGTCCGCCGGCTGCCGGGATGCGTCAGGAAGGCGCTGTGCTGGCGGGCGGCGCCATCCGGACAGGCGGATTTGACGGCCTATGGTGCGGTGCTCGGCAATTTCCCGTCGATCCTGGATGCCTGGCGCCGCAAGGGCTGCCAGGCCGATTTGTTCTATCCCGCGATCGATCCGCTGATGAACCAATTCGGCCATGGCGAACGGCCGATCGATGTGCTCTTTGTCGGAGGCTATTCGCGTCATCACGCCGCGCGTGCCAGGATCCTCGAACAGGTCGCAAGCCTCGCCAGCAGCCGGCAGGTGGTATATCGCCTGGATGCGTCGCGGCTGACGCTGCTTGCGGAAAGTCCGCTTGGACGCCTGCTGCCTTTGCGCAAGCACCGCCGGCCGCCCGCCATCGCGGCAATCGCCGGGGGGCCTGTCTTCGGGCGCGAGCTTTACGATCTGATCGGCAAATCGAAAGTCGTGCTGAACGGCGCCATTGATATGGCCGATCGTGATCGAGGCAACATGCGCTGTTTCGAGGCCATGGGATGCGGCGCGCTGCTGGTCTCGGACGACGGCAATTACCCCACAGGAATGGAGCGCGACGTGACGATGCGGACCTTCGCATCCGCGGAGCGAGCGTCGGACGTCATCTCGAACAGTCTGGACCACTGGCAAAAAACGGCGGAAGTCGCGATGCGAGGCCGAAGCCGCATCTCGGAAATCTACAACAAGTCCTCGCAATGGATCAGCTTTGTCGATCTCGTCGCGGGGGCGAGACCGTGCTAGACCGTCAGGCATACGGATCATCGGGTCTCGACCATGCGAACTGACAGGCTGGCTCACGGGGTTAAACGGCTGCTGGACGAGGCCGCGGTGCCGATCTTTCGGATGCGTCAACGGCCGTTCGGTCCGGGCTATCAGACTGCAAAGCGGCGCACCATTAAATCGGCGATCGATTCCGGACTGCTTCGCGATGGCCGCGAGCTGCCGCCCGGCTACGGAATCGCCATGGATGAACGCGTCGTCGAATATCCATGGCTGTTCGCCCGAATGAAGGACGTCGGCCGGATGCTCGATGCCGGGTCGACCTTCAATCATGATTTTCTGCTGGAACGACCGCCGCTGCGAGGCGCCGATCTCACCATCATGACGCTGGCTCCAGAGAAAAGGTGCTATTGGTACAAGGGCTATTCCTATGTATTCGGAGACCTGCGGCATACGATGTTTCTGGACCACAGCTTCGATACTGTTGCCAGCATTTCGACGATCGAACACATCGGCTTGAACAACACGATGCTCTACACGGGAAACCCAGACGACACGGAGTCTGACGAGAACGGCTTTGTGCCGGCAGTGCGGGAATTCAAGCGAATCCTGAAGCCCGGCGGCACCTGCTTCATTTCCTTTCCGTTTGGCAAGCGCAACAATCTCGGCTGGTATCAGGTTTTCGATCTCGCCATGGTCGAACAGGTCGTAGAGGCATTCCGGCCCAGCTCGCATAGCATCGACTACTTCGGATATTCGGGCAGCGGCTGGTCCCGGGCTGCGGCCGAGTCGCTGGCGAACGCCACCGTCCATGACGTTCATAGCGGAAAAGGATGGGGCGAAGACCGCGCGGCGTCGTCGCGCGCCATAGCCTGTCTGCAGCTGACGGCATGAACATCGACTACCTCATCCAGCGACTGATCGGACGCGCGACCTGCCGGTTGCAACAGGAGGCCGTGCTGGGCCCGACTGCGCGGATCAGGAACATCCGGGGTGACACCGAGAAGATCGTGGTCGGCGGTCATAGCCGTATTCTGGGAGAGCTGCTCACCTTTGCGCATGGGGGTGAGATCAAGATCGGCGAGTGGTGCTATGTCGGCGAGGGCAGTCGAATCTGGTCGGCCGCCTCCATCATGATCGGCAACCGAGTCCTGATTTCGCATTCAGCCAACGTTTTCGACAGCCTGACCCACCCGCTCGCGGCGGGAGCCCGGCATGAGCAGGTCAAGCAAATCTTCGATCAAGGTCATCCTCGCCGGATCTCGCTCGACGAAAATCCAGTCAACATCTGCGACGACGCCTGGATCGGCGCCGGCGCTATCATCTTGCGAGGCGTGACGGTGGGCGAAGGCGGCGTGGTGGCGGCAGGCGCGGTCGTCACCAAGGATGTTGAGCCCTACTCGATCGTGGCGGGCAATCCCGCAGTGCTGGTCAGGGAATTGTCGCCCGATGAACGTTAGGAAGGCGACGACATGGGAACAGGCGGTGATCTGGCTTCGTGATCAGCCGGACCAACGCCAACTCGTTCTTGATGCATTTTATGATGATCCGCTGATCGCCGCGGCAATGCGCTATTTCAACGGTGATGAATGGCAGGCGGTCTCGCGAATCCTGCTCGGGCGCACCGGCAGGGCGCTCGACGTCGGCGCCGGACGAGGCATCGCGAGCTACGCGCTTACGTGCAACGGATTTGCGGTCACGGCACTGGAACCGGATCCGAGCGCGGTCGTCGGCGCCGGCGCGATCAGGGCTCTCGCATCGCAGCAGGGCCTGCCGATTGCCGTCGTGGAAGAACTTTCCGAGCGTCTGCCATTTGCTGCCGGCACGTTTGACGTCATTTTTGCCCGAGCGGTGCTGCATCACACCCAAGACCTCGAGCTTGCCTGCGCCGAAATGTACCGGGTTCTCCGTCCCGGGGGTATCCTCGTCGCGGCGCGGGAGCATGTGATCAGCAAGCAAGCCCACCTGCAACGATTTCTTGACCGTCATCCGTTGCATCATCTGTATGGCGGCGAGCATGCCTATGTTCTCGACCGCTACATGGGCGCGCTGAAGAGCGCAGGCTTCGATCCCCTGGAGGTGTTGCCGCCGCTGGGAAGCCCGATCAATCTGTTTCCCCATACGATCGATACGCTGCGCGAGGCCGTCATCGAGAAGATCTCGCGAGCGATACCGGCAAGGCCGGTGTGGCGCATGGTGCTTGGTTCCAATCGCGTCTTCGCGCCGCTGCTCGCGGTCGCCGGCCGCTTCGACGATCGACCGGGGCGGCTGTATTCCTTCATCGGCCACAAGGCAGCGTGATGACGATCTGGATCACGGGAGCGAGAGGATTTATTGGCGGTTATCTGGCGCGCCAACTGGCGGATGCCGGTCATGATGTCGATGGCATCGGTCACGGCGCGATGCAAGAAGCGGAGAGGCGGCGTCTCGGCCTGCGAACATGGGTGAATGGCGAGATCGAGGCCGCCAATCTCAACGCGCTGGCTGCGGGGAACGGCCTGCCATCGGTAATTTTCCATCTGGCCGGTGGATCCTCGGTCGGGCTGTCGATCGCGCTGCCATTCGAGGATTTTTCTCGCACCGTCGCCGGCACGGCCAGGTTGCTCGAGTGGATGCGCAGTTCGGCGCCACAAGCCCGGCTGGTTGCCGCGTCAAGCGCGGCGGTCTATGGCGCCGATCATGGCGGTCCGATTGCCGAGGAGGCGACGTTGAATCCGATGTCGCCATATGGCCATCACAAGCTGATGATGGAGCAATTGTGTCAGAGCCATGCCGCGACCTTCGGGGTCCGCAGCACGATCGTGCGATTGTTCTCGGTCTACGGGCCACGTCTGCGCAAGCAGCTGCTCTGGGACATCTGTTCCCACCTGCAGCGCGGCAGCCAGACCCTGGAACTCGGGGGAACGGGTGCTGAGGTCCGCGACTGGACCGACGTGCGCGACGTCGCGCGTCTGTTGGCTTGCATCGCCGAACAAGCCCAGCAGGAGCCGTTTCGCGTCATCAACGGCGGCTGTGGTCGCGGCACGACCGTAACCGAGATTGCGGACATGATCGTGAAACAATGGGGCGGCGATGTCACCGTTCGCCATTCCGGCATCATGCGAAACGGAGATCCGTTCAGCCTGGTCGCGGACGCCGACCGTCTTCGCCCACTGGCCTTCGACTGGCGGATTCCCATCGAACGCGGTCTCGTCGACTATGTGAGATGGTTCAGGGGCGAGCTTTCGTGACCGGTGACGCCGTCCTTCGTGTTGCGTTTACCTACATTCCCCGGCGCCTTTGGGCTGGCGGCTACAACTATCAAAGCAATCTCTTCGGGGCCTTGAGCCGGCATTGCCCCGGAGAGATCGAGCCGGTGGTGTTCGCCGGCGGCGATGCTGATCCTCAGGAGCTGGCGGTTCTGTCCCGCGTAGCGGGCGTCGAGGTGGTGCAGTCAGCGCCGTTCGATCGTAACCGTTCGGGCCTCGGATCGGCAGTTGCGTTCGGGATCGATCGGGCGGCTGCGGCCGAGTTCAGAGCGAAACGGATCGATATCGTGTTCGAGGCCGCAAGGTTTTTCGGCTGGCGACTGCCGTTTCCGACGCTGGCCTGGTTTCCGGATTTCCAGCATCGCCGGCTGCCGCAGCTGTTTTCACCGGCCGCACGATGGCGTCGCGACTTGGGCTTTCGCGCCCAGATGGCCTGCGGCCGACACATCATCCTGAGTAGCCAGAGCGCCTTGCGCGACTGCCGCCGGTTTTATCCGCATTTGGCCCGCAACGTCTCGGTGGTCCGGTTCGCGAGCCAGCCTGCAGCCGACGTTCTCACCGCGAACGCTCCCGATGTTCTCGCGCATTATGGCCTGCCGGAAACGTTCGTCTATCTGCCGAATCAATTCTGGCGCCACAAGAACCATCGGGTCGTGATCGACGCGTTGACAATCCTGAAACAGCGCGGCCGTGACGTAATTGTTGTGGCCACCGGCAGCGCGGAAGATCCGCGTGATCCCCTATATTTCAGGGATCTGATGGCGCAGGTCGAAAAGGGCGGCCTTGAGAGGAGTTTCCGCTATCTCGGCATGATCCCGGTAGAGCATGTCTATGCGCTGCTGCGCATGACGAGGGCGCTCATCAATCCGTCACGCTTCGAGGGTTGGAGCACGACGGTCGAGGAAGCGAAATCCTTTGGCGTTCCGATGATCCTGTCCGATATCGATGTTCACCGCGAACAGACGGGGGGCGACGCGCGCTATTTCGGCACAGACGATCCCGAGGCCCTCGCCAATCATCTCTCGGACGTTTCGCAAGCTGCGCAGCCAATGGTGGTCCGCAACCTGCTGCCGGACCTCGACTCGCGCGTCGCAGCCTTTGCCGAAGAGTTCGTGCGCGCCGTTCGGCACGCGATGGCCTAACTGGCGTTGTGCGCCGGCACATTGGCAAAGGTCGCGCTGCCTTGACATCTCGCGTCGAACAGGGCTCGCGGCGTCACACACCAGAGCAACATCAGTAGTCCCATGCCGTGCGTGATCATCGCGGTCGAGAACGGCACATTGAGAAGGACCTGGGGCAGCAGCGCCGCCGAGATCAAGATAAATCGCGGCGGCAGGCCGGCCGAAAGTCGGTTGGCGAAAGCGATTACGAGCCCGCACAGCAGCGCAGCAAGCGGCGCCAGATACGACCCGACCGACGCAACGCCTTCAGTTGCGAACAGGGATGCATTGAGATTGCCAAATCCGTAGGCCTTCTCCATCACGACGGACAGTTCGTCGCGGTACGGACAAGACAGCAGCGGCTTCACAAAGGAGACTTGGCAGAAATAGGTGTGGGGATGTTTCGAGAAAAAGTCGTTGTAGATGTCGATGGCGCTGGAAGGCGTCGCGATCATCCGGATATTGACCTTGTCGAAATAGGCGAACGAACCAGAGTCGGCCGGGACGGCGACAATTGCGACGACGCCGACGAGAAGCGGCAGAAACAGCGAGAGAACCGCAGCCTTTCTCGCATCGAAGAATTTCGTCAGGATGAGCAGGGCGGCGATCCAGGCAGGTGCGAACAGGGCGAGCTTGCTCAAGGTAATGGGGTAGAACAGCAGCATCAGCAGCAGGATGCCGCCGGCCAGCCAGCGCCGATCGAGTGCGAGATAGCCAGCCAGTGTGAACGGCATCACGGTATTGGACACGATGCCGATCAAATAGCGTATGGCGGTCGGAAAGCGCAGTTCGCCGCGATAGTCGTAGATATGCCCGATGGAAACCAATTTGAAATTGTAGGCCGACGCCGTGGCAATGGTTACGAGCGACAGTGCCAGCAGAAATCGCAGCAGCTGTTCGAAATGTCGGGTCGAAAGCGTGAACGATTGCCCGAACGGAGCGTCGACGAGCACGGCCGGAAGCAGGAACAGCAGCATTGAAGCGGCAGCCGACCAAGCCGCCGCTGCGTGATCATAGTCGTAGTTGGTGAAGTTGACGATCCACAGGAAGCCAAGGACCATGGTGTAGAGGTAAAAGCCGACGAAATATCCGAAGCTGAAACGGGCAAGTACGAAAAGCAGCGCCACCATCGAGAATGCCGCCACGATCAGGAGAGCCGAGCCCAGCCTCTCCACATGGAAGGGAATGTAGGTCTGGAACTCCGACACCAGGGCGAGCGAAACGCAGCTGACGGCGATATGGATGCCGATCAGGATCGCCAGGGCAGGGTCCGAGCGGATCGCGGCGCAAACTCGTCTGGAAAAGCCTTGCAGCGCGTTCGCCATCGCATGGACGCCATCGGGTAGGGGTTTACGAAAATCCGGCTGTCCGTCAGGACATTTGCAGCGAACGCTTGAAATAGGCGATGGTCTCCTTGAGACCGTCCGCGAGCGCGATCTTCGGCTCCCAGCCGAGCAGGGCCTTCGCCTTGGAAAGATCCGGCTTGCGCTGGCGCGGATCGTCCGGAGGGGAGCGGCTTGAACACCAGCCTGGAGCGCGAATCGGTGTAGCGGATGACCTGCTCGGCCAGCTCCAGAATGGTGAACTCCGAATTGTTGCCGAGGTTGATCGGTCCGGTGCAGGCATCGTCCGTCAACATCAGCCGACTGATCGCCTCGACGAGATCGTCGACATAGCAGAACGATCGGCTTTGACCGCCATCGCCGAACACGGTGATGGGATCTCCCTTGAGCGCCTGGACGATGAAGGATGAGACCACGCGGCCGTCATGCGGCTGCATCCGCGGACCATAGGTGTTGAAGATGCGGGCGACCTTGATCGGCAGGCGATGCTGCCGCCAATAATCGAAAAACAGCGTTTCCGCGCAGCGCTTGCCTTCGTCGTAGCAGGAGCGGATCCCGATCGGGTTGACGTTGCCCCAGTATTCCTCCGGCTGCGGATGCACCAGCGGATCACCGTAGATTTCGCTGGTCGAGGCCTGCAGGATGCGGATGCCAAGGCGTTTGGCGAGGCCGAGCATGTTGATCGCGCCGTGAACACTGGTCTTGGTGGTTTGCACGGGATCGCGCTGGTAGTGGATCGGCGAGGCCGGGCAGGCCAGGTTGAAGATCGCGTCGACCTCGACATAGAGCGGAAACGTCACGTCATGCCGCATTGCCTCGAACAGCGGGTTCGACAGCAGATGGGCAATGTTGCGCCGGCTGCCGGTGAAATAATTGTCGACACTGATGACCTCGGCGCCTTCTGCCAGCAACCGTTCGCACAGGTGGGAGCCGATGAATCCGGCTCCTCCCGTAACCAGGATTCGCTTGCCTGCGTAGCTCCGCTCAAGTGACATCGATGGTTCCGGGGGGCGCGCGATCGCGTGTGATACCAGCGTGGTACAGATTTGGTATCGACTATGGGAATGATCGCCAACACCTATTCGCACTCAAATAGAGGTATTATAATACCTAAAAACTAGAACTGTCGCCGCTTCAGCCAGGCTCGCGCTCCCCAATGGGCAAAGCACCAGGCCGATTGAGCAGCGAGCAGGTGTTCGACGTTGCGGTAGATGTGCCAGACCCAGCCCGCGGAGCGAAGCGGGCGGCTGGAAACCGATGCGCCCCGGACGCGGTAGCGGGCAAGATCTTCGTTCAGCCCATGCGCGACCTGGCCGGGCTTCAGAATGCTCAGCCACAGGCAGAAATCGTCATATGGCTCGTTCTTCATGGCGATCGGACCGGCGATGTCGCGGTCGACGAGGGCGGTCAGCGTGGCGATCGAGGTGTTCTTCAGCAACTGGCCATAGCTCAGGGAGCCGGCACCTCGATCAGCCGGCCGGTGACCGAGCCGGACTCGTTGATGCGGCGGAAGGCCGTAAAACTGAGGGGCGAGCGGTGTTCGCCTGCGAAACGCGATCTGCCGCTCGAGCTTGGCCGGGCAGCCAGAGATCGTCGCTGTCGAGGAAGGCGACAAAGCGGCCTCTGCGCCCGCTCGATGGCGGCCTGGCGGGCGAGCGCCGGGCCGCCATTGCGCGGCTGACGGATCAGCTTGAATGCGCGGGTCGTTTGACGCGTAGCTCTCGACGACCGCGGCCGTCTCGTCCGTCGAACAATCGTCGGCGATCAGAAGTTCCCAATCCGTCAGTGTCTGGGCCTGCACCGATTCGATCGTCTCGCCGATCAGGCGCGCGACGTTCCATGACGGGGTGATGATGGAAACCAGCGGCATGCCCCGATTCCCACCTAGGCCGGCGCTGCCGGCGAACCCGCGATCGCGGATAACAGCGACGCCGTAAAGCTGTCGAGCTGCCCGGGATCGTCGATATAGAGTTCGCCGGGAAACGACTTGCGCCAGGCCGTCTCGAAATAGGGTGCGGCGTTGTCGGGATCGAATGCCGGCGCATGCAGCGCTTCGCGAAGGCGCCGCGGAACCTCGCGCAGGTGGTTCACGGCGAATACCAGCGGGCAGGAGCGGTAGAAGGCATCGCCCATGACCACGACCGGCTTGCCGAGCAGGATCGCCTCGGCGCCCGGACTTGCTGTTGACCGAGACCACGGCGTCGGCGCGACTGAGCACCGCGTAATTGTTGGTTTGCGGCGGCAGCAGCACGAAATTGTCGAAGCGCCGTGCCAATTCGAACAGCCGGCTTGCCGGTACCGCGCCGATCTGGGCCGGATGTTCCTTCACCGCCAGCACATGGGTGTCGGGAATTGTTCGCAACAGGAAATCGATGGTCGCGACTTGATCGAGATACTCGGGCGAGCGCAGGGTTAGCGCCATGTCGGCCGGTACGTGCAGCGGATAGTAGATGAACGGCGTTTCCGGCATTGGGCGGTAGAGCTTCTGAGCCGCGTAGCACCGAGCGCCATTTTCGCATGCACCTTTGCATGCCGAAGATTGTGACCGAATTCCTGATGTTTGCCGAAGGGCGAACTGGTCCCAGAGCTTTTCGGCGAGGCGTCGTGCGTTGCGGGCGTTGGCGACCTTGTTGAACGCGGCGGAATATTGATGCCGGTCCTTTTGCGGGATGACGATGGCGCGCTGCCGCAAGGTCTCGATCGAGATAGGCGCGTACGTCGGGCGATACCGTTTCGGCGGGCGTTGCCATCGTATCCGGGGCGGCAAGGCTGTCCGGCGTGAAATTCAGCCGGCCGCGAAAGAAGGAAGGTTCGATGAACCAGTTTCGGATGCCGCGTTTCCTGGCCGCATGAAAGCAGGCGATGACCGAGAGAAAACCGCCGAGTTCCTGGACTACCACCCCCTTCTGGTGCCGCGCCGCCAACTGATCCAGCACCATTTCCATGGCATTGCTGTAGATCATGAATCGTCGGCGCAGCGCCGCACTGTTGCGGATCCCAAACATGACCCGCTCATGGCTGAACAGCAGATTGGTCCCATCCAGACCATAGCTGGCGATGCGGGCGTCAATGGCGCCAGGCTGATTGTCGGCAGCGCCAACCTTCAGCCCGGCGCGATACATGTTGATGACCGGAACATCGTTCGCCTTCGCCATCTCGGCGCTGCGATCGTCGAACGCCAGCAGGAGCACGTCGCGCCCTGCGTCACGCAACCGTCGTGCTACGGGGATCCAGAACCGGGTCTGGTACTCAGCCAGCGTGCTGATCAGAATGGTGTCGGACGAGACGGTCATGTGCGTACAGGCTGTCGTTCGATGGCGATGCTGGCAAGCGGCAGACCGGTCTTTGCGCATCGCGCTCGGTTCACGGTGAAGAGCGAAGGCTCGCGTCCGTCGTGGATGGCGATCCGTTCGAGCAATCCCGCGATCACGGAAGGCTCGATCCGCTTGTCGCGCCGAGCAGGATCGAATCGGGCGCGGAGCCTTTCGGTCAAAGCCGATCCGAACACCAGGCTGGCGAGGCCCTTGGCAATCTGGCCTGCCGATGGGTTCGGCCGCGTACCGCGGATCACGTTGGACAGCGAGACGAACGGTCGGGGCGTACGGTTCGTCCCGGTCAAGACCTCGGCAACGCGTTCGGCGGCCATTCCGTCATTGCGGTAAAAGAATGCCTCGATGTTGGCGGCGTGAATCCCGGCAAAATCGAACTTCGCGGTCTCCTCCCTAAGATGATCGACGATGTCCACGAGTTCATCGAACGAGTTCGCGGCGCGGCTCACCCGCGCGGGCAGCAAGGCATGGCCCGCGGTGGTCGGCGTATGGAGATAGTTCAGTTCGACCGGTAGTTTCCCCAGCAGCACCGCCTCGACGGCGGTTCCGCAATTGAGGTGAATGACGGCGGCCGCATTTTGAATCATGTCGAGCACGCTGCCGGCTCCATCCACGGTCACATTGGGATGCCGCGCCAGCGTGGTTCGATAGATCTCATCGCTTTCAAAGGGGTGGGGACGTACCAGAATGGCGAGGTCCGGCCTTGCCGCCGCAAGCCGCTCGATCTCGACCAGAAAGTTGGCAAAGACCTGCTTCAGATCGGCCAGCAGACGCGCGACATAGCCGGCATCCCAGCCGCCCCGGATCATGGCTTCGCCTTCGGCGCCTGAATTGCTGGAGAAGCGGGAATTGACCAGGGGGAAGTTGGCATTGACAAGAAGATAGCCGCGCCGCCGATTGTCCAACAGCCCACGCCACCGTGGCGCGGCGAAATCGAACCGGGGACATCCAGTCAGATGCAGGCGGGCAGCTGGCATCGCTCCGTGCTCCGCGAATGCGGCCTGGAGCCGACCGCCCCAAAAGAAATAGCCGGATAGCATTTCGGCATAGCCGCTGTTGTGGACATAGGCCGCCATGGCGGGCGGCGAGTTACCGCCCTTTTCGGCCAAAACGCCGCCTTCGGTGTCGAGCACATAGAGCGGCAGTCCGGCCCTGGAATATCCGTGCATGAGGTCGAGATTGACCGCGCGTGCATAGTTGACGACCAATGCATCGAGCGCAAGCCGCGGTACATCGATGCCTTGCTCATACATCGGCACGATGACAACCGATGCGCCGCGCGCGGCGAGCTGGTAGGCGGCCAGAACGGCGCCCGGCAAGTCACGCTTGGGGTGATCGACGACCCATCCGATGCGCACGACTACTGGCCCCCAGGGATCCGAAATAGATGTGCATCACGGCGCGGTCGAAATCGCGCGGGTCTATCGCTGCAGCTTTTCATACTGGGCGTGGATTTGGTCGCGGGGAAATTCGAACCCTCAATGTCAAATGATGAACGCTCCTGGCAATATCGGCCGCGCAAGCCTGTGGACGGTCGCGTAGCGAAGCCGGCCGAATAGAACTCGGCGAACCGTTCGCGTCTACCGTGGTCATGGCGTCGTCCACTCGGCGTTCAATCAACGGCTTCTAGGCACCAGACCCATGAGCTGACCAACTTCGGGAAACAATGCGCGATGCTTCTTCTCCAGAACAAGGAAATATTGCGCCGCCCATACCGCCAGACAGAACACGCTCGAAACGGTCAACAACTTTATCACGCTGTCTATCGGAATGTAACCTGCGAATATCGCCAGCAGAATGCTGGCAAAGATCAGGATGGCAACCTGGGTACCCGCCGCTTTGAGGAAATGCCGCAAATCGAGGCTCAGCGCCCGGCGAAAGGTAGCAATCTGCCAAGGCAACATCGCGATATTCGCGACGATCTGGCCGAGAATGAACGCGCGTTCGGCGAACAGGACAAGGGTTGCAGCTGAAGTCACGGCCCAGATCAGAAGCTGCATGCCCATCAGGAAATTGAGCCGTGCCTGGACCTCGGTTCGGGTCAGGAAAATCACATTGCCGATGATGATGTATTGCGTGCAGATCGGGATGATGAAACTGAGACCGGTCCAGACGAAGTAGGGGGCGAGCAACGGACCGATCCACAAGTGCATGATGGCAGGCGACAGGATCGCCGCCGCGGCGAGCGGAGGCACCGTGAACATCGGCAGCATGATGAGCCCAAACTCGCCGAGGCGCTGGAAGGTAATCGAGTTGCCACGCTCGTGGAGCCGGCTTGCTACCGGCAGCAAAGCCGATGTCAGCAGGCTGACGACGACCTTGGACAGCCGCGACAGGCGGACCAGCGCATCATAGGTCCCGACCGCCGTCGGCCCGAGCAGAACGCTGATGAGAAGTGGCTGTATCGGTCCGGTAAAGGCCGCGATCACCCTGCCCTGGAGCAGCAGCAGGCAACGATGCATCAGTTCGCGTCGGATGTCCGCAGTCCAGGACGTCAGCTTCGCCGCCTTGCTTCTCAGGGCGGTGAAGGCCGCCGCGCACACCGCCAATGTACGCAGCACGAGCATGGCAAGATAGATGTAGGCGACCACGTCGAACGAACTGCCGGCCCGAGAGGCCTGGATGGTGAGCGCCACGTAAGCTGCCGTCGAGACGAACTCCGAGATGCGCAACAGATTGTAGCGTTCGAAACCCTTGATGATTCCTTCCCAGACCAGCGCCGGAATCAGAAACAGATTTGCGATCGCGGTGTAGCGCACAATTGCCGCGAACCTTTCCGCATGGGCCGGATCGACCTTCAGGATGAGGGTGAGATAGGGCGCGCCCAGCCATATCGCGGTGCTCAGGGTGAGCGCCAGCAACATCGACAAGACGGTCAAAAACGTCAGTTGACGGCCGGCCAGGTCCCAGTCGCGGTGCTCCCTCGCTCGCGCGACGACCTGGGTGGCGACCTCGGAGAGCCCGAGGTCGAAGACGGCCATCATACCGGCCGGGAGCAGCAATCGCGCGATCACGATGAGACCGAACTCAGTCACACCCCAGGTGCGGATGATGACTGGAATCACGATCAGGCCAAGCAGCGCGGCGGCGCCGAACGCGACGATCGAAATGATGGTGTTCTGGATCAGGCGCTTGATCATCGAGATCGCATTACCATGCGCCGAGGCCGCCATCGACAGCGAGATTCTGCTCCGTTGCGCAGGAAGCCGCTTGAAAGCCGAGAATGAGACCGCACCCACCATTCTGGCCGGTCCAATGTGGCTGGCCTCGGAGGCACAAGGGACCGCAGTCGCATTGACCGGTCATGGCTTTGGTTCCGCAGCTTCCAGCCGTCGACGCAACAGAAACTCGACCACCGTAAAATCGAGTTCGGAGTCGATATCAAGCGATCGCTCGGCGGGCATTTCGAACAGCCGCGTGTCCGGATAGAACACCGCCGGTTCCTCCAGGAAGGCCGCGACCCGCCAGACGTAGATCGATCCGTTCATGTCGAAACACCGCGGGGAATCCTGCCGCCGTACAATCGGCGGGTCGGCAACCTTGGACAGGCCGACCGTGCCGTCGGCCCGAGCCTCGACCAGATTGAAATAGGGCGACCGGTGCGCGGGCGCACCCGTGATCACGCTTCGGGCGCCGGATGTCCGCAACAGCTCGACCGCGCCGCTGATGTCGGAAAGCTGCCGCAGGGGCGAGGTGACATCGAGATCGACAAAAATGTCGGGCATCTTGCCCGTCTGGGTAATCGCCTGTTCGAGGCAATGGCGGATTGCGGGAACCTTGGGTGCGGTGTCGGTCGCCAGTTCATCGGGACGTTTGACCAGGATGTCCGCGCCGGCCTTCTCGGCGGCCGCCAGCAGCGAGTCGGAATCACTGCTGAAGGCGATGGCTGCGAACAGGCCGCTTTGGCGGGCCTGCTCGATGGTCCAGGCCAGGACCGGCTTCCCCAGCAGTTCACGCGTGTTTTTTCCTACAACACCCTTGGAACCACCGCGCGCGCATATCGTGCAGAGCATGGTCACGTCGACATCCGGCCGGTCGAATCCAGGCCGTGTACGCCGGCGCCGATCGACTTCATGGCGGCAACTCGGCGCTGCCCTTGGACAATGCTCACAGGAAGACCTCGTTGAAATCGGCGTGGGCCCGTTCGAAATCCTCAATCCTACCGATGTCGAGCCAGTATTCCCGCAGCGGGTAGATCGCAACGCGGCCGTTGTTGGCGACGATTCGCTGCAGCACTGTAGGCATGTCGACGGCAATGCCGGGTTCGATGTGGTCGAGTGCGGCGCGGCCGATGACATAGATGCCGGCGCTCACGAACCAGGTCTCCGTTGGCTTCTCCCGGATCGCCTCGAGATACCCCTCCGACGCGGAGACGACACCGTAGGGCACATGCACCTTGTGTTCGCGCACCGCCATGGTGGCGTGTGCCGGCATGCCGTTGTGGAAATCCAGCAGCGCGCTGTAGTTGATGGTGGTCAGAATGTCGCCGTTCATGACAACCACCGGCAGCTCGGATGCAGCTGGCAGCAGGCCGAGAGAGCCAGCGGTCCCCAGGCGCTCGGCCTCGCGAAGATACTGGATCGTCGCCCCCAGCGCCGCGCCATCGCCGAAATGATTGACGATCATGTCGGCCCTGTAATTCACCGAAATGAAGATGTTGCGGAACCCCTGCTGCACGACATTGCGGATGATGGTCTCGAGCAGAGGTCGTCCTCCGACATCGAGCATGGGCTTTGGACGATCCCGCGTCAGCGTGCCGAGACGCTCGCCAAGTCCCCCCGCCATGATGAGAACAGGGTTGGGATAGTGCGGCGTATCGAGCAGGTCATCGATGGTCTCGAGTCCGACCAGCCTGCCTGTTTCATCCAGCAGAGGTAGCTGCTTGATGGACTTCTGCCGCATCAGATGCAGTCGTTCTGCTCGAGACAGATGCGCCGGCGCCGACACCGGCGCGCGGCTCATCACCTTCGCCAGCGGGCCTGAAAGGGGAATATCGCGCAGCAGCCCGCGCCTGATATCACCATCGGTGACAACGCCGAGCAGGCGACCTTCGCTGTCCACCACCAACGCAATCTGGAAGCTGCCGCGTTCGATCGCGGCGATGGCTTCGGCCACCGTCGCTTCGGATTTCACGATGGCGTTGCGCCAGGATTTCATGCCTGTGCACCTTGCATCAGCTGGCGCAGCGCGCCTTCCGCCCAGCTTCCGTCGTCCAAAAGGCCGATCTTCATAACGGATCTTCCTCGGCGAGAGGGCGCGCGACCCTGGTGCCGATCAGCGACCAAAATTCGATCGGCGGCCGGCCCGAGCCGGGCCGCTGGCTCGCGATGTCGCCAGCGCACAGCGTCTCGCCGGCATCCAGCGCGCGCGCTGCGACCAGGCTCTTGCGCGCGACTGCAATATTCCTGATCTCGGAGTCCCTGGGACGCTTGACGCCGTCACCGAGCGCGCTCCTCGATCCGGCGGATCGCCGAGACCATGCGCTTGAAGTCCGCCGGCTCCAGCGAGGCGGCATGGTCCGGTCCTTCGGCGCTGCGATCGAGCGTCAGATGTTTTTCGATGATGCCGGCACCGACGCGCGACTGCGGCCAATGCGATTTCGAAGCCGTCGGTGTGATCGGAGTATCCGACCGGAAGCCGGAACGTGCGGCGCATGGTCTCCATCGCCGCCAAATTCACATCTGCGGCCGGGCAGGGATATTCGGTCGTGCAGTGCAGCAGGCGTGACGCGCCGTGAAAGATGCTGGGGCGCCGCCTGGTCGCGCCAGGCCGCGCGAAAAGCCGCGATCCCCGGCGGTTCCTTGCTTTGGGAGTAGCCGTGGGCAAGCACACCCAGTGCCTCCTCGACTTCTCCCAGCGTCGCCATGCCGGTGGAAAGGACCAGGGTCGCGCCGGCCCTGGCTGCCGCGTGCAGCAGCGGTGCATTGGTCAGATCGCCCGAACCGATCTTGATGCGCGGCAGGTCAAGCGACAGCAGGAATTCGAGCGACTGCTGGTCGAAGGGTGTCGAAAGGAATTCGATTCCGCGCTGTCGTGCCCGCGCCATCAGCGTGTGATGGGCCGCGTGCGGCAGTTCGAGCCGCTGCAGCATGGCACGCTGGCTTTCCGAGGCATCGGTGGTGCGCTGCTGGTAATCGGCCTTGGTCGCCGAGCGACCCGCCAGCGAATTGGCCTTGAAGGTCTGGAACTTGACAATGTCGGCGCCGGCATCGGCGGCGGCGTCGACGAGAGCAAGTGCCGTCTCGAGGCTGCCCGAATGGTTGACGCCGGCTTCTGCGATGATCAGCGTGCGTTGCGCCGTCATGGCACGGCTCCGGAGCCTGCGATATCGTGAAAGCCCTTCCGGAGCAGGGCGTTGAAATCCGGGTACCGCAGCGATGGTCTCGGCAACGCGCCGGCTCGCTTCGCCGTCGCCATAGGGGCTGACGGTCGGCTGCCGTCCGCGCCGCAGCGCCTGCGGCGATGGCGGCGGCGATCGCTGCTCGTTCGGGCGCGGCATGGAACACCGAAGCGGCCCGTTCGCGGCCTTTCTGGCGATCGCCGATATCGACACTGGGCGCGTCGAGCGACGGCGCTTCATAGATGCCGCTCGAGGAGTTGCCGACCACGACGTCGACCTCGTTCATCAGGCTGATGTAGCGAAGTTGCCCAAGCGACGCCACCGCCATGGCGTTCGGCCGGCCTCGTCGACACGAATGCCTGGATTTGGTCGTTCAGGGCGCGGCCTTCGGCGTCCGCATTGGCCAGCGTGAAAAACAGGCGGAAGCCCTCGGATCGAGTGTTGAAAGCGCGGCGAACAATCTCGTCGAGCGCGCCGACCGATTGGTCCGCCTCGACTGTGGCCGGGTGGAACGTGACGAGTACGTTGCGTTCTCCGAGCAGCCATTCCGACTTCGCGGCCGACATGGTCTCGCGGTCCATCAGTTTCAGCCGCTTGATCGCATCGATTCCCGGCGATCCAACCGTGAAGATGCGCGATGGGTCCTCGCCGAGCTGGACCAGCCGCCGCGTCGAATCGGCATTGCGTCGTGAAATGCAGATGCGCCATCTTGCTGATCGCATGGCGGATCGATTCATCGATCGCGCCTTCGGTGACGTCGCCGCCGAACAGATGCGCCATCGGCAATCGCATGAACATCGCCGCCTGCGCCGCCGCAAGCGTCTCGTAGCGGTCGCCAAGCACCACGACGAGATCCGGCTCGAGCCGCGCGAACGCATCGGCGAACCCGATGACGCCGAGCCCGACCGATTTGGCGACGCCGACGCCGGAATCGCTGCTGAGCAGCGTTTCGACGGTGTCGTCGACGTCGAAGCCTTCCTCCGCGGATATTGGCGATGGTGTAGCCGAATTCCGGGGACAGATGCATGCCGGTGGCGATGAGTTGCAGCGTCAGCCCTGGCGGTCTGCTGGATCGCCCGCATCGGCCAGATCAGCAGGCCGAAATCCGCGCGGCTGCCGGTTACGAAGCAGATCTTTCGGGGACCGTCAGTCATTGCGGGCCTGTATGCTGGCGCTGCTGGGCAGGTTGATCAGCCGCCGCTCGATCGATTCGGCAACGCGGAGATCGCCCCGCGGGCAGGCGGCGAACATCGGAAGCCGGTGCATCAACGTCCATGCCGGGCGGGCACCGAAGCCGTTGGCGTTGAGCGCGCTCAGCACCTCGTCGCGCGAGCCGGCATGCGCTTCGTCGAGAAGGATGGCGTTGAGCCAGTAGTTGCTGGTAGTCTCCTGCGGTTCGCGCGCGAACCGGACTCCGGGAACAGCGGTGAAGGCGCGGTCATAGGCTGCCGCCAGCGAGCGCTTGCGCTCCAGGAAGCCGTCGAGCTGCTCGAGCTGGGCGCAGCCCAAGCGCGGCGTTGAGATTGGGCAGGCGATAGTTGAAGCCGATTTCATCGTGCACGAAAGCCCATTTGTGCGGCAGCTTTGCCGTGGTCGTGATGATGCTTGGCGCGTCGGCCGAGTTCCTCGTCGTTGGTGAGGATCGCGCCGCCGCCTCCGGTGGTCACGATCTTGTTGCCGTTGAAGCTCAGCGCGGCGAGATGCGCCTGCGAGCCGACCGCATCGACCCTTGTATGTCGAGCCGAGCAATTCGGCGGCATCCTCGACGAGCGGAATGGCCCACTGGCGCGCGATGGCCGAAATTCCGTCGAGGTCGACCGGATGGCCAAAGGTGTGCATCGGCACGATCGCGGCGATCCTGCGACCGGTTTCGCGATTGACGACGCCGGTAGGTCCTCGTTGCGCGACGGTCTCGAGGCGGGCAGCCAGCGCCCGCGCGTCCATCCCCAGCGTCTCGAATGAACTGTCGATGAAATGCGGCGCGGCGCCGCAATAGGCTGATCGCGTTGGTGGTCGCTATAAACGTCAGTGCCGGTGACATTACCTCGTCGCCCGGTTCGACGCCGGCCAGCCTGAAGCAGGCATGCAGTGCGGCGGTGCCGTTGACGACCGCGATCGCGCGCCTGGCGCCGGTCAGTTCCTGCAGCATGTTCTCGAACCGATCGACGAACTCGCCGACCGAGGATACGAACGTGGTCTTGATGCAATGCTCGAGATAAGCAATTTCGTTTCCTGCAAAGACCGGTTCGTGCAAGGCCAGGATTTGCTCGGGCGTCCCGACGGCGCGACGCACGGCGGCAACCACCGTTGCCACGTCAAACTCTTCGGACTTCGCTACCGCAATGCCCACGTTCGGCTCACAAATTGTAGACGTCGGCTTTGTAGCGCGCGAGATTTGCCGGGTCCATAAACCATTGCGCGGTCCTTTCCAGTCCGCGACGCATCCCGTCTCTGCCGCCGAATTCGGGTGACCAGCCGAGTTGCTGGCGGGCCTTGGCGTTGTCGGCCCAGAGCCGCTCCACCTCGCTGTTGGCGGGGCGCAAGCCGCATCTCGTCAGTCTCGATTTCGATTTCGATCCCGGTGACTTCCGCGATCATGTTCGCGGTGTCGCCGATCGAAATCTCGAAGCCGCTGCCGAGATTGATGGTCTGGCCGACCGTCTGTTCCGAGGGCGCCGTGAGCCCGGAAATCAGGCCGCTGCGCGGTGTCCGTCACGAACGAGAAATCCCGCGTCGGGCTGACGGCGCCGAGACGGATCCTGCGCTTGCCGGCGGCAATCTGGCTGATGATGGTCGGGATGACGGCCCGGGCCGATTGCCGCGGCCCATAGGTGTTGAATGGCCGAATCACGACGACCGGCATATCGAAGGACGCCTGGAACGAAAGTGCCATCTGATCGGAGGCGATCTTCGACGCCGCGTAGGGGGATTGGCCGACAAGCGGATGGCTCTCCTGGATCGGCACGCTCTGGGCGGTGCCGTAGACCTCGCTGGTGGAGGTCTGCACGAAGCGCCGAACGCCGGCGCGGCGGGCGGCCTGCAGGACGTTCACGGTGCCGCGCACATTGGTTTCGACATAGGACTCGGGCGCGGCATAGGAGAAACGGAATGGCGATCAGCGCCGCCAGATGGATGATTTCGGTACATCCGGCCGCGGCGGAAATCATGAAATGCGGATCACGTATATCGCCGGCGACGACTTCCACCTGATCTCATGACGTCGGCGGAGACGGTGTCGAGCCAGCCCCAGGAGTTGAAGGAATTGTAGTGGACCACCGCCTTGACCTTCGCGCCCGCTCTGACCAATTGCTCGACGACATGCGATCCGATGAACCCGTCGCTCCCGGTGACGAGTATGCGGGCGTCCCTCAGTTCTTCCATGCCGGACCCCAAAGGCGATTATTGCAGTATTCACAATGCGATAGCGCTATAGCACAATAGCCGGTGCGTGCAACCGAGCGGTGCCCGGGGAACGCAAATCATCGGCAAGAACGATGGCGGCTTCAGGCCGAGCCGGGCTAGTCAGCCGGCCGCCGCGGCATGTGCTGCCGCACAAAGGCTTCGAGGTCGCCGCCCGGGAACAGATGGCCCTTGAGGCCGGCCGCACGGGCGGCCTCCAGATCGCTCTCCTTGTCGCCGATCAGCAAGCTGGCGTTGGCGTCGACACGGAACCGTCCGAGCAGGTCGGTGATCATTCCGGGCGCCGGCTTGCGCCGATCGCTGACGCGGCGGTAGCGTTGGACGGTGGCGTCAGGATGATCCGGGCAATATTCGAACGCGTCGATATGGGCGCCGATCCGGCCATGTCATCGGCCATCCAGCGGTGCAGTGCCTGCACGTGGCTTTCCTCGTAGAACCCTCGTGCAACGCCCGATTGGTTGGTGACGACGAATGCGAAACATCCGGCATCGTTGACTGCCTTGACGGCCTGGCGGGCGCCGTCGATCCATCGCAGCCGGCTCGGCTCGAACGTGTAGTCCGGTGTCATGATTGAGGACGCCGTCGCGGTCGAAGAATACGGCCGGACGCCGCAACCGCTCGCCTAGTTCGACATCGGCGCGCGCAAGGTCCTCGGGAATACCGATGTCGATGAAGTAGCCGCGATAGGCGGTTCCGGTCAGGCCGCCATTGGCCGCGACCGAGGGGAACACGTCCTGCTCCAGCGAGGCGGGGAGGCGGCCGATCCCTGTCGGTGATCGAGCGGTCGGCGACATAGACGCCGGCATTGACCGGCCCGGTCGCGCCCTGTCCGGGCGCGACGAAGGCGCGGACCCGATCGCCGTCCAGCACCACCGCGGCCGTATCGATCGCCGACGACGTCGGCGCGAAGCGCCATGTGAACGCGGGAGTTGCCGGCGCGCGAGACCAGATCGAGGATGTTGAAGTCGAAGAAGGAATCGCCGTTGAGAAGCAGAAAACGATCGTGCAGCAGGCCAGCCGCGGATGCCAGCGCGCCGGCTGTTCCAAGTGGCGTCCTGCTCCAGCCGCCACGACGAGGCGGGCGCGCCCCCGGACGGTATCGACATAGCGGGCTTGGATGCTGTCGGCGCCTATGGCCAGCCAGCAGCAGTATTTCCTCGAACACGTCGTAGCGGGCAATTTCATCGATCAGCGTGTCGAGGAATGGCCGGCCTCCGACAGGCAGCATCGGCTTGGGCAAGATCTTGGTGCGCTCGCCGAGCCGTGTGCCAAGGCCCCCGACCAGAATGACAGCCTGCCTCAGCACCCGGCCTTCCTTTCTGCTGGCCCGATCCGGAGCATCGGACAGAACCGACGACGTGGATCAATCGATGTCGTCACCGCGTCGATCGATCGCGTATGGCCGCATCGCCATCGCCCGTTCGGCTAGTAGTTATACCCGACGTGCTGGGGCTGATCCTTGAACGGATCGATGCAAATCCCCGCATTGGTGCTGAGCAGGTTGCGGCTGCGGGCGAAATGCGGCCGCCATGGTGTGTCCGAAGGGATCAGCACGAAGGTGACGACGTCGCGGTGGTCGAACTTCGGAGAGGTCCCCTTGTGGATGCAGCCGCCATTCTCAAACAGCAGGCGCGTTCCCGTCGGCCCTTCGAGAACGCGGGTCGTGCTGAGATCGTCGAGGCGATCGACGAATCGATCCATGCGCCGCCGGTCGAAAAATCCCTGCTTTCGCAGATCTGTGCTGAATGGCTTGTCCTTCACGCTTAGTGCGCCGGTCTCGGCCACCACATCGTCGAGGTAGACCATCAGCTTGATCTCCTGCTTCGGGCAGTTGTCGAGGTGCCAGAGGAAGCTGAACTCAGGGCGTTCCGGCGTCGGCAGCGTCCGATAGAAGGATACGGCGAATATCTTGAAATGGCTGCCGTAGTAGTTCTCGACGATGGACTCCAGGTCGTCGTCGATGAACTCGATGATATCCGGAATGAGCTCGAGTCCATCAACCAGGCGGTACGTGCCGGAGTTGACGACGTAGCCATTGTTCTGTTGCTCGAATTTCTGGTCAACGAGTTCCTTGATGGCTCGCAGTTTCTCCGGCGCCATCCGCGAGGGAGGCGCCAGCCGCAGGAAACCTGCGCCCTTGAAGTTGCCGGCTGCCGAAAGCTGTTCAGCCGTGGACTTGAGGCGAGGCTTCCAGCGGCGACGCGCCGCGCCCTCATAGGCGGCGTATCTCATGTTGATCTTGAAGGAATGATTGTTGCCGAATAGTGCAACACGGGTCTGCATGCGTGCTCTCGAAGCAAGTTTGCGAAGCGATTGCATATTCAGTCTCCAATCGAGGCCTGTGAGGTCGCAGGCCGGCCCTTCGACAAGCGGAAGACGACTGAGGAAGTAAAGCGGCCCTGGCTTTCGGAGTCCTCTTGCCAGTAGACATGCCCCGTGTGCGGGCCGAATTGGCTTAGCAGATCGCCGGGCCCGTTGCCGAGATTGTTCTTGTCAAATCGGTTGCCCGCGCCTTCGGCAAGGTGTTCGAAGACAAATACGATCAGGGCATCGTCCCTGGCAACCCGGATGGTTTCCGCCACGGCTCTCGGAATGTCGTCACTGTAGGTGATGACGAAGGCGCTATAGACGGCATCGAAGGAATTGTCCGCGAATTTCAGCTCATGCATATCCATCAATCGCACCACGGGAGTGTACGAGAACAGATCGATCGCAGTGAGCTTGGCGGGATCAAATCCATAGGACGACAGCAACAGCAATTCTGCCTCGTTGCGCGGACCCACCACGAGGGTCCTGAGCGCGCTCAGGTCCAGCCCGCGTATCGAACGCAGTATTGCGATGACGCGCTCGGTGCGTCCTCTGTTGATGATGTTGATATTGCCGAGGTTGTAAGGCAGCACTTGCTCCGCGACGAATGGGCTGTCGACGCCCTGTCCCTGGACCAGTTGCCGCAATCGGTATCCTGCAAGATACCAGTAGATCCGCCGCATGTGGAAGCGGAGAGCGAAGATCGGGGGAAGCAGCAGCAGATAGTTCCAGACCGGAAGCAGGACCGGCGACATCGGTATGAGAAAGCGACCGACGAAGCTCCTCAACCGTTGCGCCTGCGACATTCTCATCGGCGCGCCGTCGGCGTTGTCCACTGTTGCACCCATTGAAACGATCGTGCTCCGCGTGCCCGTTGCCTCGTCCGCTTCGCGGTCTCTTAGCGGCATTTAACCCTGTTCGCAAGAAGCGGGCCCCGCGCTCGCGGCTGCTGCAGCTCGTCTGCAAGACCCGGATATTTCTCAAAATCTTCGTCTGGCGTGCATCGGTCAAATCGTTGCAAATTGACATCGCGATCGGACCGGAACATGCGCCTACCAGACGCTCCTGCCGCCATCGATCACGATATTCTGCCCGGTCATGTAGCTCGACGCGTCCGAGCAGAGGAACTGGATGGCGGCGCAATATTCGTCCACCGCCGCCATGCGGCCCATCGGAATCAGGCGGGTCAGCTTTTGGACGAAGGCAGGGTCCTGATTGTTCAAGACGCCGCCGGGGGAGATGGCGTTGACGCGCACGCCATGTTCCGCCCAATAGGTCGCAAGGTACCGGGTGAGACCGATCAAGCCGTGCTTGATCACGGAATAGGTAACTGGCTTGACCGGCTGTTCCTCGTCTCGCGTGATCTGGGGCTGCCGGTAGAGCCGCTGGTCCGGCGCGATCACGCCGAGATCGGAAGCGATATTGAGTATGACGCCGTTACCGCGCTGCGCCATTGCGCGACCAAACACCTGCGCGCACAGCATGGCGCCGGTGAGGCCGACGGCGATTTCCATCTGCCATTGCGGAATCGGGAACACCTCAAAGCGCGACGAATGCATCACGCCCGGCATCGATCCCACCTTGGGGTCGATCGCCGCATTGTTGACGAGAATGTCGACCGCAATTCCGCGACGGTCGAGCTCGACGGCGGCGGCGTGGACCAACTCCGGCGACGTCACGTCGATGGTCATGGCGACCAGTTCGGCCTTCGGCGCGGTTACCCTGACCGCGGCGATCGCCGCCTCGCATTGCGCCAGGCCGATATCGGTGACCACCACGCGCGCCCCGATGTCAGCCAGCGCGGCGCTGTGTTGCCGTCCGAGCAGGCCGCCGGCGCCGGTCACCAGTGCTGTGCGGCCCGATAGATCGTAACGCGCGGAAGGTGAGGTCATGAAGGTCTCCTCAGGCGCGCAACTGGCCGCCGTCGGCCACGATCACCGTCCCCGTGATGAATGAAGCTCGGGGGGAGACCATAAAACCCACGACATCGGCGATCTCTTCGGGCCTGCCCAGGCGACGCTGCGGGACCTGATGTGTCAGCATGTCGTCGACGGCGGATAAGTCGTCGGCCAGCTTTCGCGCCCAGACGCCGCCTTCGAACACGATGTTTCCGGGGGCAACCGCATTGATGCGTATGCCTTCGGGGGCCAGTGCCCGTGCAAGCCCGCGCACGGTGGCATTGAGCGCAGCTTTCGCCGCCGAATAAGTCACGGGCGCGCCGAGAGCGGCAAGGCCGCAAATCGAGGAAATGCATACGATCGCCCGGTCACCGCGACCCTGCTGCATGATCGGGCGTGCGGCCTCGATGGTGTTGGTGGCGGCAAACAGGTTGAGATCCATCACGCGTTGCCATTCCGCCGCGGTCTCCTGACCGGGCGGCACGGAGGCGCCACCGCCGACGTTGCAGACCAGGATATCGATGCCGCCCCACCGCGCCGCGACATCATCCGCCATCGTCCGTGCCGCCGCCGGATTGGTGACGTCGGCGACGTGAAACGATGTCTTGCCGTCCAGTTGGCGGCAGGCTGCGGCGAGGGCATCCTGGCCGCGTGCGGCAAGCGCGACATGCGCGCCTTCGGCAGCGAGCATACGCGCGACTGCCAGGCCAATCCCCCGGCTTGCGCCGGTGACCAGCGCGACACGGCCTTCCAGTTCCAGCTTCATCGGCCGGCGTCCTCGATCCACCGCAGGGTCATCTCGCGATAGCGCGCCAGCGCGTCAGCGTGGTTGGCTGCCCGGGCCGTCTGCAGGATGTACTGCCCGCGATACCCGGCCTGCTCCAGGCTCCGAATCGCGATCGCCAGTTGTCCGGCGCCCGTGCCGAGCGGGACCGTGGTGCCGCCTCGCAAGCGATCCTTGACGTGCACGTTGAGAATGCGCGGCGCATAGCAGGCGATTTCCTCGCCGCAATCATAACCGAGCGAAGCGCTGTTGCCGATGTCGTAGTTGATGCCGAAGGCTTCGCTTGGAAAATCCGCGATAAATCGCGCGAGTTCGGCTGGCGGGGCGTCGGATTCGAACACGATCTTGAGCCGCTGCTCGGAAAGCCCGGCAGATCGATCGAGCAGGGCGCGCAGAAGTATTGCGGCCTGTTCGGGCGTTTCGATCCTGCCGTTGTCGACCAGCGGGATCACGATGAATTCGATGCCGAGTGCCGCGGCGGAGGCCAGCACGAGGTCGAGATCGGCGAGCAGCCTCTGCCGTGCATCTCCTTCTGCCTTCCAGAACGGCGACTGCATGAAGCAGTCGCCGGTCAGGCTTGCAATCTCGACTGCATTTTCGAGCGCCAGACGCAGGATTTCGGCACGGCCGGCCGCGGTCATCAGCGGGTTGTCGTGCAAGCGGTCCTGATCGAGGGTCCATTCGATCCGGCCGAGGCCGAGCGTCCTTGCACGCGGGAATTCCTGCTGCCATTCCCACCACGGGAACGCCTGGATCCGGCCGTCGACCAGCTCCGACAGTCGGCCCTGCATGAATCCTATCCGCTGCGCCGGGGATTTCACGGCCTGTCACCCGGACTGACGGCGAGCCCCTTCGCCGTCCAGCCGCCGTCGACGAACAGTTCCTGTCCAGTGATGTAGGCCGAGGCCGGCGAGGCCAGGAAGACCGCGGCGCCCACCACGTCCTCAGGAGTGCCCCAGCGGCCGAGCAGGGTATGTCGGCGGCGGTCCTCATGCATCGCCGGATCGGCGAAGCTCGCCGCGGTCATCTGGGTTGCCACATAGCCCGGCGCCAGCGCGTTGACCCGGATGCCGTCTTTGGCATAGTCCGCCGCCAGCGCGCGGGTCAGGCCGGCCAATCCGGCCTTGGCTGCGACATAGCCGGGATTGCCGGGAAAACCCCGCACCGAATTGATGCTGGTCACGTTGATGATCGAACCGGATCCGGCTTTGACCAGCAGGCGATGGGACGCAAGGATTGTCGCATAGACGCCGGTCAGGTCGATCGCCAGCGTGGTCCGGAAACGCCCGAGTTCGCCATCTTCGCCTGAAGGGGGAAGGCTGACGCCGGCGGCATTGACCAGGACGTCGAGCCGCTCGTTCGTTGCGGCGAGCTCGTCGAAAACGCGGCGCAGTGCCGCTTCATCCGCAACGTCGCAGGCGCAGGGCGTCACGTCTGCCGGCGCGGTGCCCGATCGGCTGATGCCGAACACGCGCGCACCGTGGTTGTGCAAACCCGTGGCAATCGCCGCACCAATGCCGCGCGAGGCGCCGGTGACAACGGCGATCTTGCCGTCGAGCGCGAACGGCGAGGGGTTACGCATAGCCGTAGCTGTGCATGATCGCGGCGCAAAGTCGGACGTCCTCAGGGCGGTCGATCTGGAACATCTTGTGGCGCTCCATCAGGTGCAGGCCGATTCGGCCGCCAAGGCGATTGTTCTGTTCCCGTAACAGATGCGGAACGAACACGTAAAATGATCCATTTTCAAGATAGCGCTTTTCGATCTGCTGGCGCATGCGGCGGTTGCGAAAATCGTAGTTGATCGCCTCCGGGCCGTTCGACCCGACCCGCCAGTTGAAATAGTCCTCGACCTCGCAGACCGAAAGCAGGCTGTCGAGCCCGTCGCGATCGAAAGCCTCGAGCGCGGCGTCGAGATCGGAAGCCTCGCGAATCGGGGAAGTGGCCTGCAAGGCCACGATTCGCCGGAATGGACCGCGTTGCTGCTCGACGGCATCGAGCGCATGCAGCCAGGCCGATTCCGATGAGGCGAGGTCACCCGAGAGCTGGTCCGGCCGGCGTACGCCGACGGCGCCGGCCGCTTCGGCGGCCTGCAGGATGCCGTCGCTGTCAGACGATACCGCGACGATATCGATGCCCTTTGCGGCGCAGGCCTGCAACACCGTCCAGGCGATCAGCGGCTTGCCACACAGGTCGATGAGGTTCTTGTTCGGAATGCCTTTGGAACCGCCACGTGCGGCGATCACCGCCAGCGTGGGTCCGGTGCCGGTCATATCCGTCCCTCGAGCCGGTCAAGCGCGGTCCAGAATCCCTCGCCCATGTTCTTGTGGCCTTGCCAGATCTCGGGAATGAACGAGGCGCCCGGTGCGTGGCGGCGCAGCAGCTGGCCGATGGCGTCGAAGTCGATCTCGCCGTCTCCGATCTGCAGGCCTTCGCCATCGAGCCCCCTGGCGTCACCAAAATGCAGATGAGCCGTATGCGGTCCGAGTTCGGGCGAGCCCGTCTTCGAAGTCGAATCCGAAATGGTTGGCGGCGAGCCTGGTGTGGGAGATGTCGACGCACATCCGCAGCCCGTGCGAAGCGCAGAACGCAGCCGCCTCCACTGGAAAGATGAAGATGTTCTGATGGCGCTGACCGCCGAAAAGCCATGGGAACGGAGCCATGGTTTGTGGAATCAGCTCGACGCCGTCCATGTCGAGTTCGCCGAGGCTCGCGGCGAAGATCCGATAACGTTCCGCCTTTTGCTGCGGCGACAGCGGCGTGTCCATGGTGAAGCCGCCGACATTGGCGACGATCGGAGGCCGTGCAGCCTTGGGAAAGAATTTCTTCAGCCCGCGGGTGATATCGATCACCGCCTGGGTCTGCTCGATCGAATACCGGCGCAGCGCTTCGTCGGGCGTCGCGAGGTCCATCAGTCGGCTTCCCGCGAATAGCTCCGGGGCATGCACGACAAAGCCGAGATCGTACGTTCCCGACAGATAGGCGGCGGGATCGCGCTCCATGTCATTGTAGCTGAGATGGAATTCGAGGATGTCGGGCTGGCAGATTTCGAGAAATCGTTCGGTGTCGTGATAGCGCACCGGAACGCCCCAGGGCCGATCGAAGCGATAACGCCGGGCCTGTCTGATGTCGTCGCGGAGATCGCTTTCGAAGAAATAGTCGTCCACCTTCATGGCACGACCCAATCGCCGGCCGAGCAGCGCCGGCAGCTTCAGCGGCGAGAGGCCCTGGCCCGGACTCCTCACCGCGATGTCGTCCTCGGTCACCACCGTGCCCGCCGCAAGGTCGCGGGCGGCAACCAGGCTTTTAGCCAGATTTTCCCGATTGATCAATTCGCCCTGGCTGAGCACGCGATCGACCAGCGGTGTGCCGCGCGCCGCTTCCACCTCACGGATACCGGCGACCAGCGCCTTGAATTCTTCCGGTTCGAGGCTCGCCGCATGGTCGGGACCTTCCATCCCGCGATCGAGCGTGATGTGCCGTTCGATCACGATCGCACCCAGCGCCACGGCACCAAGCGATACCGCGATGCCGCGCTCATGACCGGAATAGCCGACCGCCGGATGGATGTGCCTCAGGGTTTCCATGAAGCGGAGATGAATGTTGTGGAGCGCGGCCGGATAGGTGCTCTGGCAATGCAGCAGCACGTAGGAAACCCCGCGGTCATCGAGGAATTTGGCGGCAGCCCGGATCTCTTCGGTCGTGCTCATGCCGGTCGAGACGATCAGCGTCTTGCCGGTGGCGGCAAGCTTCGAAAGCAGCGGAAAGTTGGTCAGGTCGGCGGAGGCGACCTTGTAGGCCTCGACGCCGAACGTCTCCAGTGTGGCAATGCTGGTCGCGTCCCAGGGCGTGCAGAGATAGCGAATGCCTTTCGAAGCACAATAGGTGGCGATCCGGCGCTGCTGGTCGGTGCTCAGCTCGAACCGGCGCAACAGGTCAAGGGTGTACTCGACGGCGAGGTCGTTGTCCTTCCCGGACAGGCTGGAAGCGCGATAGACCTCGTCGAGCTTGCGCATCTGGAACTTGGCGCAATCGGCGCCGGCCGCCACCGCCGCATCGACGAGCGACACGGCACGATCGAAGTCGCCATTGTGGTTGTTGCCGATTTCGGCAATGACAAAGCATGGCTCGCCGTCGCCGATCCTGCGATCGCCGATTTGCAGCGGAAGCCGGAGCTCGCCGGTTGCGAAAGCGTCCTTCATCGCGCCGGCCCGCCTTCGCGATCCGTCACCGCAGGGAGGTTTTGTCGCGGCAGGCGATTGTTCGCGGTTTCGAACGCAACGCCGAGGAGGTAGCGGTGGTCTCGCATGGTCAGCGCGTGCAAGCTGGATGATTTCGCATCCACCAGCTTCTGGCCGAAATAGTCATGGCGACCGCCTCCCTAGTTCTTGATCCGCGACTTCCAGGTGCGCAGGCCACTTTCATCGAACGCGATGCGGGAGCAGCGCAACCCCTTGTGCTCCAGCGCCGTGATCAGCGGATAGCGCTCGAACGGACGGACGAAGAAGATGAAGTAGCCGCCGCCGCCGGCGCCGAGCAGTTTGCCACCGACCGCGCCGTTCGCCTTGGCGAGTTCGTAGACAGCGTCGAGTTCCTGCGAACTGATCGTGGAGCTCAGCCGCCGCTTTGCGTGCCAGGCTTCATCGATCAGCCGACCGCACTCGAGAAGTTGGCCGCGCAGCAGATGGCGCCTGATCTCGCGCGTCATTTCCTTTTGCCGGATGGCCGCGGCAACCGCGTCGCTGCTCTGATGCTGGAGCTTCTGGTCGCGGTGCACGACACCGGAATCATGATTGCGGCCAGTATAGCACAAAATCAGGCTTTCCTCGAGTTCGGCGATCACGGCCGGCTCGAGGCGCAGCGGCACGATGGTGTTCTGGTCCGAGGAAAATTCCATGTGGTTGAAGCCGCCGAACACCGTCGCATATTGGTCCTGCCAGCCGCCGGGAATGTTGAGCATCAGCCGTTCGGCCTGGAATGCCATCTCGGCGATCTCGTGACGGTCCCATTGATCGGACCGGAACTCGTTGAAGCATCCGATGATGGCGGATGATACGACGGCGGATCCGCCAAGCCCCGAGCCGACCGGAAAATCGGCGGAGACGTCCAGATCGAACCCATACGGCGGTTTGATCAGGCAAATCACCGATTTGATCAGGGCCAGCTCGCCGTCGCAGCCCAGCGCGGCAAGGTTGTCGGCTTCAACGGTGGCACGGAAATCATGGGAATAGATCCGGATGCGGCCGTCGTTTCGCCGCCGCAGCGTGGCGTGGGCATACAACGCAATCGCCGCATTGATGACCGCACCCCCATCATGATCGACGAAGTAATGCGTCAGGTCGGTGCCTCCGCCGGAGAAGCTGATCCGGACCGGCGAGCGCGCCCGCGCATACACCTCGCTCTCTTCATCGAGCTGAAACAGGTCGCGGCTGAAGACGTCGACCAGCCGTCCATTCAGATCCAGGATCGGGATTACATGGACGCGCTGGTCGAGCAGCTTGAGGATCTGCTCGCGCGGACCGCCCAGGGGAGCCCAGACGAAGTGCCGGTTGACGCAGATGGCCACCGGCTCGCGAATCGAGGCGCCGGTGAGCAGCTTTCTCCGGATGTCCCCGTCGGTCACCGCCCCGACCACGCGTCCATTCGCATCGTGCGCGAACAGGATGCCGAGCATGTTGGCGTTGAGGCGCCGAAACGCTTCCTCGATCGTTTCAGTCTCGGCGATGATGGCGAGCGTCCGATCCAGCAATTTTCGGGTCCAAAAGGGCCGATCCGGCCTCGATTGAGGGGAAAGCCACGCTCCGGGAGCTTGGGCCGGTCGCCAGCCCGCTAGATACGGCAGCCCTCCGGATCGCGCAAGTTTGGGCTGCGGCCTGCCGGCCGCCGCCCGACGTCTCCCGCCGGTCAGACCGGTCTCGACTGGATCGAGTTCGATTCGATCGGATTCCAGCCGATTGCGATGATCTTCGATGGATTGGCGACCAGCGGGCAGCCGAGCCGCTCCCAGGTCGAAGTCTGGCCGGCGGCCTTTAGCGCGTATTCAAGCCATTTTTCCGGCAACGGCAGCAGCTGGGATGTCCTGCCAAGGCTGACGCGGTAGCGGATGATGAGATCGGCGACGGTAAGGGGCGTGGGATCGGACACGATGAACGTCTCGCCGAGCGCGCGCGGGTTGGTCAGCACGGTCGCGATGGCCGAGTTGAAATTCTCGATCGAGAGCACCGAGCGCCGGGCTTTCAAGGCTCCGAACGGCAGCGGCAGCGGCAGCCGCGAAATCCGGTGGACGGTGGCGAAATTGCCCTTCTCGCCCGCGCCATAGATCACGACGGGACGCAGGATGGTGAAGGGAACGCCGGAGTTCCGGATCGCCCGCTCGGCCGCAAGTTTTGATCTGCCATAAGCGTTGTTCGGCCGCGGCGGGTCTTCCTCGCGCAGTTCCTGGTCGGAAAACGTGCCGCATTGCGCCGCAATGGAGGAAATGAAGACCATGTGCTTGATTCCGCTTCGGTAAGCGGCCTCCGCCAGCGCTGCCGCGGCCCGGTGGTTGACACGGTCATAGATGTCGTCCACCGCAAATTTGTGAGCGATTCCGGCTAGATGGACAACGACATCACACTGCTGCAGCAACGGCTGCCAATCGAATGGCCGCGCCAGATCGGGCAGCCGTGCGGGCACAATGTTCGGACTGTCCGACGAGGATTGGGTACGCGAGGCGGCGATCACCTGGTAGCCCTGTGCGGCGAGATAAGGTACGAGATGGCGCCCAACAAAGCCGTCGGCGCCAGTCACCAGCACACGGATGCGGTCATTCATCTGAGCCAAGACTTACGCGCCACTGCGGATGATCCGCTTTGAGTGCCAGAGCCATCAAGGACCATGGAACTTTCGCCGATCCCTCTTTTCCGACCGCCGAACCATAGGCGAACTGGTCGCCCCTATCGAGGAAAACATCGTGATTAGATTTGGCCTCCTCGGATGCGGGCGCATAGCGGGACGCCACTCCGAGTTGCTGGGCGGCAACCACATCGACGGCGCCCGCCTGATCGCGGTCTGCGATCCCGTCCGCGCCCGCGCCGACGCCATTGCCTCGAAGTTCAGCGTTGCCGCGGTGTACGATATGGACACTTTTCTCGCCCGCAAGGACATCGACGCGGTCGCCGTGCTGACCCCGAGCGGAATGCATCCCGAGCACGTGATCGCCTGTGCCCGGGCCGGCAAGCATGTCGTCGTCGAGAAGCCGATGGCGCTGCGCTTGCAGGACGCTGACAACATGATTCGCGCCTGCGACGAGGCGGGCGTCAAGCTGTTCATCGTCAAACAGAACCGCTTCAACGTTCCGGTGGTCCAGGCCCGCAAGGCGCTGGAGGCCGGCCGGTTCGGACGGCTCATTCTCGGCACCGTGCGCGTGCGCTGGTGCCGCGACCAGGCCTATTACGATCAGGATGCCTGGCGGGGAACCTGGGCCTATGACGGTGGAGTGCTCACCAATCAGGCGAGTCACCATATCGACATGCTGGAATGGTTTTTCGGGGACGTGGACAGTGTCCATGCGCGCGGCGTCACCGCGCTGGCGAAGATCGAGACCGAGGATACCGCGGTCGCGACCCTGAAATTCCGCAATGGCGCGCTCGGCATCATCGAGGCCACCACGGCCGCGCGGCCGATCGATCTCGAGGGATCGCTCTCGATCCTGGGCGAGCGCGGGACGGTCGAGATCGCGGGCTTCGCCGTCAATCAGATCCGGCACTGGCGGTTCGTGGACGAGCTTGCATCGGACCGGGAGGTAGTCGAAAAATTCTCCGTCAACCCTCCCAATGTGTACGGCTTCGGTCATCAGGCCTATTATGAGCATGTCATCGACTGCCTGATCCATCAGCGCGCCGCGCTGGTGGACGGCCTCGAAGGTCGCAAGAGCCTCGAGCTGATTTCCGCGTTGTACGAATCGATCGAGACCGGGGACGAAGTGCCGCTGCGATTCACGCCGCGCCTGAGTCGGCTCGGAGCGGCGCCGTGAACGGCCCGCAGGTCGATCGTACCGGCGTGCGCGACGTCGAATTCGGGGCGCGCGTCCGCATCGTCGAGCCGTGCAACCTGTACGGCTGCCGGATTGGCGACGACTGCTTCATCGGCCCATTCACCGAAATCCAGCAGGGCGTCCGCATCGGGGCCCGCTGCCGGGTACAGTCGCACAGCTTCATCTGCGAGCTGGTGACGATCGGCGACGACTGCTTTGTCGGTCATGGCGTGATGTTCATCAACGACACCTTCGCGACCGGCGCCCCCGCCCGCGGGCGCCGGGAGCTCTGGCGAGAGACCGTGATCGGCAGCCGGGTTTCGATCGGTTCCAACGCCACCATCCTGCCGGTGCACATCGCCGATGACGTGGTGATCGGAGCGGGGTCGGTGGTGACGCGGGACATCACCGTTGCAGGCAGCTATGCCGGAAATCCGGCGCGCCGGCTTCCGGCGCGCAAATAGGAAGGCGATCGATGCCGGTTCCGTTGGCGGATTTGCAGCTTCAATACCAGACCATCAAGCAGGAAATCGATGCTGCCATCGCCGCCGTCATCGGCGACAGCGCCTTCATCCGCGGGCCTCATGTCGAGGCGTTCGAGCAGGCCTTCGCCAGAGCCGTCGAGATCAGGCACTGCGTTTCCTGCGCCAACGGAACCGACGCGCTCTATCTCGCGATGACCGCGCTGAAGGTCAGGCCCGGCGACCAGGTGATCACGACCGCGCATTCCTGGATCAGTACCTCGGCGATGATCACCCATGCCGGGGCCGACGTCGTCTTCGCCGATACCGACGAGGCGACCTTCACCATCGATCCGGCGGCGATCGAGGCCGCGATCACGCCGCGGACGGTGGGCATCATTCCGGTTCACCTGTATGGGCAGCCGGCCGACATGGATGCGATCATGGCGATTGCCGCCAGGCACAAGCTCTGGGTGGTGGAGGATTGCGCCCAGGCCCATCTGGCCCGCTACCGGGGCCGGCAGGTCGGCGGCTTCGGCGCGATTGCGACCTATTCGTTCTATCCCGGCAAGAATCTGGGGGCGATGGGCGATGCCGGCGCCGCGGTCACCGATGACGGTGCTTTGGCCGAACGCATGGCCATGCTGGCGCGGCATGGTGGGCTGGTCAAGCATCAGCATCAGATCGAAGGCATCAATAGCCGTCTCGACGGCATGCAGGCCGCGATCCTGTCGGCCAAGCTGCCGCATCTGCCGCGCTGGACCGCAGCACGACAACGCGCTGCGACGGTCTACGACGCCGGCCTCAACCAGATCGAAGACGTCACGGTCCCCTCGGTCGCAACCGATCGAACCCATGTCTATCATCTCTACACCGTCCAGCATCCGCGCCGTGACGCACTTGCGGCTCATCTGAACGCCAAGGGCGTCCAGACCGCGATCAACTATCCGACCGCGTTGCCATATCTCGCGGCCTATGGCCGGCTGGCGGCTCGACCCGAACAGTTCCCGAATGCGTATCGCCAGCAGAGCCGGATCTTGTCGCTGCCTATGTTCGCCGAGATTGCGGCGGAGCAGCAGCAGGAGGTCATCGACCTCATCCGAGGATTCTGATGGGCATGACCGGCAATGAACAAATGGCCGCCGCGTCCGATCAAGAGGGCTCCGACGACATCGTCGGAACTCTGAAGCGGTTCGTGATCGAGCGTTCGCTGCCGCTGTGGTCGGGTGAAGGCTGGGATCCGACGGCCGGCGGGTTTGTCGATCGCCTCCATCCGGATGGCCGCGCCGATCGTCTGGCGCCCCGACGGGTGTTTGTTCAGGCCCGGCAAGTCTACTGCTTCGCGACGGCCGCGGCGGTCGGCTGGTATCCCGATGGCCGTGAGGTCGCGCTGCGCGGGCTCGACTACCTGCTCGCCAAGGCGAAGGCCCCCGATGGTCGGCCGGGCTTTGTGCATAGCCTGGCGCCCGACGGCAGCGTCCTGGATGGCCTGCGCGACACCTACGACCACGCCTTCGTCCTGCTCGCTCTGACAAGCGCCTATGCGCTCGACCGCGACTTACAGCTGCGTGCCGAAATCGATGCGTTGCTGGCGTTTCTGGATGGGCAGCTGCGCTCGCCGCATGGCGGCTTTCTGGAGGGATCGCCCGCCTCGATGCCGCGACGGCAGAACCCGCAGATGCACTTGTTCGAGGCGATGATCGCGGCGTTCGACGCGACCCGCGAGCCGGCGTTCCAACAGCGCGCCGGCGAGTTCTTCGCGCTGTTTCTGGCCAATCTCTATGACAAGCCGCGCCGGGTGCTGGGCGAATATTTCGAGGAGGACTGGTCGAAGATCGAGCCGGTGAGTGTCGAACCCGGCCACCAGGCGGAATGGGTCTGGCTGCTGAAGGGTTTCGAGCGAATCACGGGGTGCCCGACCGGCCGATACCGTGCCGAATTGCTGGCCTCTGCGTTGCGCTATCGCGAGGCGGCGACCGGTTGCCTGCTCGACGAGGGCGACGCGGCCGGCAACATCAGGAGGCATACAAGGCGGCTCTGGCCGCAGACCGAATTCGCCAAGGCCTGGATCGCGCAGGCCGAGGCGGGCGAGGCGGGCGCCGCCGAACAGGCCCGCGCCGCATTGGCACGTCTGGAACGGCACTATCTCCGTCACCCCGTCGCCGGCGGCTGGCACGATCAGTTCGACGGCGACGGCCGGTCGCTGGTCGCAACCATTCCGGCGTCGTCGTTCTATCACGTGCTGTGCGCAGCGGTGGAGGCGAGCAACGTCCTCCAGCCCGCACCGCCAGAATTGTGACCGGTCGCACCGGCGCGCTGCGACAGTTTGCGGATGATCCCTCGCCATGTCATTGTCCTTCTCTCGTCGCAAATCGGCGATCGGCGCCTTGTGCGCGGTTGCGTAAGGCACATCATGGGCAGCCGTGCTCGAGAACTGTTGCGGTCGGTCGGGATCTCCCTGCTCATAACGGCCGCAACGCTTGTCGCAATCGAAGGGCTGCTTCGCGTCTCGAATCTGCGGGTGTTGCGCGAGGGCGCGAGCGAGCGCTCGCTGACCTATCGCTACGACGCGGAACTGGGCTGGATTCCGATACCCGATTCGAGTTCGGTCATCACGACCGCACGAACGATCCATGTCAGGCACAACGGCCTGGGATTCCGGGACGTCGAATTCGACGACGATGCTCGACCGAAAATGTTGTTCATCGGAGATTCCTTTGTCTGGGGCGTCGATGCCGAGGCCGACGAACGTTTCACCGACTTGCTGAGGAACCGGCTGCCGAACTACACGACGGTCAACGCCGGCGTCTCGGGATACGGCACGGATCAGGAATACCTGCTGCTGAAACGGATATGGCCCAGAATAAGACCCGCCGTGGTCGTGCTGGTGATCTGCACGGCAAACGACCGGCTGGATAACGCCAGCAACGTTCGCTACGACGGCTACCACAAGCCGTATTTCGCGACCGGTCCGGACGGAGCGTTGACGCTGCGCGGCCAGCCGGTGCCGCTGTCGCGGCAGGTGTACATCAAGCAGAACTGGTGGATACGGAATCTGTGGCTGGCCCGCGTCGCGGCGTTCGCCTATGTGGAGATCCGCCATCCGCAATTGTTCGTGCCGGATCCGACGGAACGTCTGGTCAGCAGGATACGTGAATTCGTCGAAGCCAACGGTGCCAGCCTGATCGTCGGATTGCAGTCGAGCGAATCCGGCCTGATCAGGCTGCTGCAGGCCGAACATATTCCCTTCACGGCGTTTGACGGCGCCGAATCCTATGCCACGGAGTTCGGCGCGCACTGGACCCCGGCCGGCAACAGGCTGGTTGCCGACCGGTTGTTTTCGCTGCTTTCCGCGCGCGGGCTGGTCGGGAACGAAAACGCTGCCGCGCGAAGCGGCGCCGATTGAAGGCGGCTGCGCGCTCAGTCCAGTTCGAACGCGTCCTTGTAGTCCAGCTTCAGCGCCGGGTTCTGATCTGGCTTGCGCAGCAGGCAATTGCCCACCACCAGGACATCGATGTCGCTTCCCATGAAGCACCGGAAGGCATCCTCCGGGGTACAGACGATCGGTTCGCCGCGCACGTTGAAACTGGTATTCACCAGGACCGGGCAGCCGGTCTGATGCTTGAATGCCGTGATCAAAGCATGGAAACGCGGGTTGGTGTCGGCATGGACGGTTTGCACCCGCGCCGAATAGTCCACGTGCGTGACCGCCGGAATTTCGGAGCGGCAAACATTCAATTTGTCGATTCCGAACAAGGCCTGCTGTTCGGGGGTCATGGCGCGGCGCCGGTGCTCGGCAATGCCGGCCACGAACAGCATGTACGGACTGTCATCGCCCAGATCGAACCAGTCGGCGACGTCCTCGCGCAGGATCGCCGGGGCGAACGGCCTAAAGCTCTCACGATACTTGATCCGGAGATTGAGCGATCTTTGCATGGTCGGCGAGCGCGGATCGGCCAGGATCGAGCGGGCGCCGAGGGCGCGCGGGCCGAATTCCATCCGGCCCTGGAACCATCCCACGGCCTTTTCGCCGGCCAGCGCCTCGACCGTTGCGGAAATCAGCTCGCCATCGTTCAACACGGAGAAAGCCGCGCCGACATTCTTCAAGCGGGTTTCGATGTCCGATTGCCCGTAGCCAGGCCCCAGATAGGAACCGGACATGCCGTCGGTTGTTCCGTCAGCCCGTCTTTCGGCTCCGCTGAACTGGTAGTGCGCGGCAAGCGCAGCGCCGAGCGCGCCCCCGGCATCGCCGGCTGCGGGCTGGACCCAGATATTCTTGAAGCTGCCGTCCTTCAGCAGCTTTCCATTGGCGACGCAGTTGAGCGCGACGCCGCCGGCGAGGCAAAGGTTGGGGCAGCCGGTTTCCCGCGCCAGATCGCGCGACAGGCGCAGGATGATCTCTTCGGTTGCCTTCTGGATCGAGGCGGCGATATCCATGTGCCGCTGCTCGAGCCGTTGCTCCGGCCTCCTGGGCGGTCCGCCGAACAGATCGTGAAATCGCTCGGTGGTCATGGTGAGGCCGGTGCAGTAGTTGAAATACCGCAGGTCCAGCCGGTACGAGCCGTCCGCCTTGATGTCGACCAGGTGGTCGAAAATCCTGTCGGTGTATCTGGCCTCGCCATAGGGCGAGAGCCCCATCAACTTGTATTCGCCGGAATTGACCTTGAAACCGGCGTAGTAGGTAAAGGCTGAGTACAACAGGCCGATCGAGTGCGGGAAATTGATCTCGCGCAGGATATCGAGCCGGTTGTCCTGGCCGAAGCCCGCGGACGTCGTGGTCCATTCACCGACGCCATCGAGCGTGAGCACGGCGGCCTGCTGGAACGGCGACGGGAAGAAGGCAGAGGCGGCATGGCTCTGATGGTGATCGGCAAACAGCAGGCGCGTTTCCCAATCAATGTCGGAATCGATCTCCTCCAGGCTCTGCCTCAGCAGCCGCTTCTGGAACAGCTTTTCCTTGAGCCATAACGGGATCGCCAAACGAAACGACCGGTAGCCGCCGGGCGCGAAAGCGAGATAGGTCTCGAGCAGCCGCTCGAACTTGATGAAGGGCTTCTCATAGAATACCACGTGGTCGAGATCGCGCGGCTTGATGTCGGCCTGAGCGAGGCAATGACGAATGGCCGAATGCGGAAATCCCGCATCGTGCTTCTTCCGGGTGAATCGCTCTTCCTGGGCGGCCGCCGCCACGCGTCCATCGACCACCAGCGCCGCGGCGCTGTCGTGATAATAGGCGGAGATCCCCAGTATGCGCGAGGGCATCAAAACAGCGTGTAGATGAAGGGCGCGACCACCGATCCCTTGGTCAGAACGAGGAGCCCGCCGATGAAGAACATCACGATAAAAATCGGCAGCAGCCAGTACTTCTTGCGCGTCCGGATGAACGAAATGAACTCATGCAGAAATGACATCGATATTCTCAGAATTGCTGGCGCATGGCTTCCGACGGAGGTCGGTCGTCGGCGCGCGGGAGCCAATAGCTGTGCGCCGCCTTATCGGGCTTCAGCCGGAGCGGATCCTTGCCGAGCAGACGCATGAGCAACCCGACCGGAACGATCGTGCCGTAGAACAGCACAGCCATCACGATCGGGTTGGCGAACCGGTGCAGCATCAGCCCGAATTTCAGCCAAAGTGCGTTCGGCGAGGACAGCAGGGTCGGTCTCAGCAGCGCGCATCCGATCAGGGCAACCGCCGCCACCGTCCAGACCGGGCCCCAGGCGGATCGTTCCCATGATTTTATCACGGCGATGATGGCCAGGATTGTCCCGATCGTCAGTCCGAACTTCCGATCGCTGGGACCGGATGTCTGATCTTCGCGACGCAAGTCCTCGTGCAGGGTTCCAGTTGCCACGACTTCCTCGGTCCAGACGTCAGTAACTACCGGCACTTGGCGGACAGATGCAGGACGCGGGTGCGCGGGTCCGTTTGTGCCACCTTCCTCAGTTCGGCGGGCAGCGCCCCATTCTCGCGTGACGCAAAATTGCAGGGAAAGGCAAGACAGGCCGTCCTGCATTCTTGTTAGTTGGCCAGGTCACGGCGGTCAAGTTGACGATGCCGTCCATTTCCGGCCTTGCAGGCGTAGGAATCCAGGTGGCTTTGGCATTAGACTTCGCAGAAGTCGAGTGATAAGGCCTGCGCCGGCAAGACGGAGGCCTTGGGTCGAACACGGGCTGTTTTGTCATGTTGCCGGAGTGAGCATGGCGGTTCAGGATTCCAAGCGACGCGTTGCGCTGATCACCGGCGTCACCGGACAGGACGGCGCCTATCTGGCCGAATATCTGCTTGGTCTCGGCTATACCGTGCACGGCATCAAGCGGCGGGCATCCTCCTTCAATACGGCGCGCATCGATCATCTCTATCAGGATCCCCACACCGGGAACGTACCGTTCCTGCTGCATTACGGCGACATGACGGATTCGACCAACCTGATTCGGCTGATGCAGCAGATCCGGCCGACCGAGATCTACAACCTCGCAGCGCAAAGCCATGTCGGCGTCAGTTTCGAAAGTCCGGAGTACACCGCCAATGCCGACGCTCTCGGCGTATTGCGGCTGCTGGAGGCGATCCGGATTCTCGGCATGGAAGAGCAGACGCGGTTTTATCAGGCTTCGACTTCGGAACTCTACGGACTGGTTCAGGAGGTCCCGCAACGGGAGACCACGCCGTTCTATCCGCGTTCGCCCTACGCTGTGGCCAAGCTGTATGGCTACTGGATCACCGTCAACTACCGGGAGGCCTACGGCATGTTCGCGTCGAACGGCATCCTGTTCAACCACGAGAGCCCGATCCGCGGCGAGACCTTCGTGACGCGCAAGATCACGCGCGGCGTCGCCCGTATCGAGGTCGGTCTCGAAGACACGCTGTATCTGGGGAACCTCGACGCCAAGCGCGACTGGGGTCACGCCAGGGACTATGTCGAGGGCATGCACAGGATTCTTCAGGCGGATCGGCCCGATGATTTCGTGCTGGCGACGGGCGAGACCCGCTCGGTGCGCGAATTCGTCGAGTTGGCGTTTGCGGAAATCGACCGCAGCGTCGAATGGCGCGGCGAGGGGATCGATGAAATCGCGGTCGATCGCAAGTCCGGCAAGACCATCGTTCGTGTCGACCCGACCTATTTTCGCCCGACCGAAGTCGAGGAACTGATCGGCGACGCCAGCAAGGCGCGGGAAATGCTCGGCTGGCACCCGAAGACGAGCTTTGCCGACCTGGTCAGGGAGATGGTGGCAGCGGACCTTGCGGAAGCGCGGCGGGAGGTCGCCAATGGCCACGGTTCCGTATGAGCTGAACGGCAAGACGGTGTTCGTTGCCGGACACCGCGGCATGGTCGGGGCGGCGCTGCTGCGCCGGCTCGCGCGGGAGAACGTCGAACTGCTGACGATCGGACGCGGCGCGCTCGATCTGCGCGATCAGGCCGCCGTTTTCCGTTGGTTCGCCGAGAAGCGCCCGCAGGCGGTGTTTTTGGCCGCGGCCAAGGTCGGCGGCATTGTCGCCAACGACACGTTGCGCGGCGAGTTTCTCTACGACAATCTCGCCATCGCCGCCAATGTGATCCATGCCGCGCATCTCCACGGCGCGGAGAAGCTGCTGTTTCTCGGCTCTTCCTGCATCTATCCGAAGCTCGCGCCGCAGCCGCTGCGGGAAGATTGCATTCTGACCGGAGCGCTCGAACCGACCAACGAGCCCTATGCCATCGCCAAGATCGCCGGCATCAAGATGATCGAAGCCTATCGCAGCCAATACGGGTCCGACTTCATCAGCGTGATGCCGACCAATCTGTATGGGCCGGGCGACAACTACCACCCCGACTATAGCCACGTTGTCGCCGCCCTGATCCGCCGGTTTCACGAGGCGAAACAGAACGGCCTGGCCGATGTCGTGGTGTGGGGCACCGGCAGGCCGCGGCGGGAATTTCTCTATGTCGATGATCTCGCGGACGCCTGCATCCACCTCATGAAAACCTACTCCGGCGCTGAGCTGGTCAATATCGGAACCGGCGAAGACATCACGATCGCCGAATTTGCCCGGTTGGTAGCCGCAACCGTCGGCTATGACGGGGCGATTGGTTTCGATCCCTCACGGCCCGACGGGACGCCGCGCAAGTTGCTCGACGTCGGTCGGCTCGCCAGGCTCGGCTGGCGCGCCGGCACCCGGCTCGAGGATGGGCTGCGGCTCGCCTATCAGGCCTATTTGCGCGAACACGGCCAGCGGACCTGACCGGCTACGGTCGGGACTGTCTCGCCGTGCGCGGCGGCGACTTGCGCAGCGCTGCCGCCATGGCGACGATCAGCGGCTTCATGAAGTGGGCGCCGTTGGCAGGCACGATCGCGGCCCGCAACCCGCGGCTCGCAAGCTCATCGGCGACGACTGGCCCGATCGAGGCGACCGGGGTGTGTTGCAGCCCGGCCAGCAGCTGTGCTTCGCGGTCATGCGTCCTGGCAACCTCGAACAGGCGGCGCAGCTGGGCCGAGCTCGTCAACGCCACGGCATCGAGGCGGCCCTGACACAGTTCGTCGATCGCGCCGACGATACGATCCGCGGCCGCCTCGCCGTCGTAGATGTAAGGCACCACCGGATCGACCTCGGCGCCCTGTGCCGCGATGGCGCCGATCAGCTCGCCATGGTCCTTGTCGGGATATAGCTGCAGGCCGACACGGTGTCCGCGAAGGCCGAGCCGGGGCAGCATCTCGGCGATGCCTTCGGAGGTCGGCTTCTCCGTCGTCACCTGCGGTTCCAGTCCGATCTCGCGGAGCGCCCGGCCAGGCTTTGGCCCCCGGGTCAGTTTTCGGCACGTGCCGAGAGCGGCGCTGAAATCCCGCACGACATCGATCCGCGCGGCAACCTTGAGCAGGCGGCGCAGGCCCTCGCCGGTCATCAGCACGAGGTCGTCGGGCGGCCGTTCGATGAATCGCCTGATCCAGGCCTCGATCGGAGCGGCGTCGGGCGCGTCGCGGATGGCAAACATCGGGCATTGCAGCACGTCCGCGCCTTGCTCGGCCAATAGCCGCGAGAACTGCGCTTCCTCGCGTGTTTCCAGGATCAGGATGCGATAGCCGTTCAGTCTGCCAGTCAAGTCGATGAGCCCCGCGGGTGCGATCAGCGCGATTGCTTCCGGTTTGTTCATCATGACGCGACGGCCGGGATTGGCGCAAGGGCCGGGCCGGTGATAGAGCAGGGCCGTCATCACTCCACCTCACCGTCATTTGGCCGAGCCATGTCCGACCACCAATTCGTCTTGACCCTGTCCTGTCCGGATCGCCCCGGCATCGTGTCCGCGGTGTCGAGCTTTCTTGCCCACAGCGGACAGAACATTCTCGATGCCCAGCAGTTCAACGATGTGGAAACCGGGCATTTCTTCATGCGGGTGGTGTTCAACCCGGCCGATCTGGCGGTCAGCCTTGCCTCCCTGCAGACCGGCTTCGCCGCGATCGCCGAGCGCTTCGGAATGGACTGGCAATTGCGCGACCGCGCCAGCCGCCGGCGGGTCATGCTGCTGGTGTCGAAATCCGATCACTGCCTGGCCGACATCCTCTATCGCTGGCGCACCGGAGAGTTGCAGATGATTCTGGCGGCGATCGTCTCCAATCATCCGCGAGAGACCTATGGCAATCTCGATTTCGGCGAGATTCCCTTTCACTTCCTGCCGGTGACGAGGGAGAGCAAGCGTGAACAGGAGGATGCGATCTGGAAGCTGGTGGAACAGACCGGAACCGATCTCGTGGTGCTGGCGCGCTACATGCAGATCCTGTCGGACGAGATGTCGGCAAAGCTGTCCGGACGCTGCATCAACATCCACCATTCCTTCCTGCCGGGCTTCAAGGGCGCGCGACCCTACCATCAGGCGCATGAGCGCGGCGTCAAACTGATCGGCGCCACCGCGCATTACGTCACCAGCGCCCTCGATGAAGGGCCGATCATCGACCAGGACGTCGAGCGCATCAGCCATCGCGACACCCCTGACGATCTCGTTCGCAAGGGACGGGACATTGAACGCCGGGTACTGGCGCGCGCGATGCGCCATCATCTGGACGATCGCGTCATTCTCAACGGCCGCAAGACCGTGGTGTTCATGGATTGAGACGACGCGCTCAGTGAACCGGGCCGAGACCGGCTGGGGAAGCCGGTGAGTCGGCGTTGTCGGTCTTGGCTGCGGGCGCGAGACGCTGGCGCTCCCGCTCCCTCATGTACTCGTCGTATTTCGCCGTTCCGGGCCGTGGCGGGGCGTCGGGCGGCAGGCCGCCGAGCCATCGTGGCACGTAGTCGCCCGCCCCTTCAGCAAGCTTTCCATTGATGGTTCCGCAACCGCCCAGCGCGCAGGCCGTGAACGCCAGCGCGGCAAGGATTGGGAGATCAAGGAAGCGGAGCGACATTGGCGAAGCGATTCTGATTTGGCAGAACAAGTTACGGATTGGTCGGCAGAGTGTTGCATGCGATCGTTAAGAGCCGGTTTGTGGTAACTAGATACCATAATTGCGGATGCGTAGCCCATCGCCGTGGGACTAAATTCGAAGCAATCGGTGCAGGTTGCGTCCATGGTCTCGATTGACAATCGAGGCCGCCTGGGACGCCATGCCGCGCCGATATCTGGATGAATGATCTGGGCCCGGCCACCAGGTACACAACGATCAGGGAGAGCGTTCATGTTCGTTCGCAGCAGGACATTGCCATGGGCCGCGATCGGTGCGGCGGCTTTCGCCTCCATCGTCTGGGGACCGGCGCAGGCACAGGAGACGGTGAAGGTCGGCCTGATTCTGCCGATGACCGGCGGCCAGGCCTCCACGGGCAAGCAGATCGACAATGCGGTCAAGCTCTACATGCAGCAGAACGGCGACAGCGTGGCCGGCAAGAAGGTCGAGATCATCCTGAAGGACGATGCCGCAATTCCCGACAACACCAAGCGCCTCGCGCAGGAACTCATCGTCAACGACAAGGTCAACTTCATCGCCGGCTTCGGCGTCACCCCGGCGGCCCTGGCCGCCGCGCCGCTCGCAACCCAGGCCAAGGTGCCGGAAGTGGTGATGGCGGCGGGCACTTCCATCATCACCGAGCGTTCGCCCTATATCGTTCGCACCAGCTTCACGCTGGCGCAGTCGTCCACCATCATCGGCGATTGGGCGGCGCAGAACGGCATCAAGAAAGTCGCGACCCTGACCTCCGACTACGCGCCGGGCAACGATGCGTTGAACTTCTTCAAGCAGCACTTCACCGCCGGTGGCGGCGAGATCGTCGAGGAGGTCAAGGTGCCGCTGGCCAATCCCGATTTCGCCCCGTTCCTGCAGCGCATGAAGGATGCCAAACCCGACGCCATGTTCGTATTCGTTCCGGCCGGGCAGGGTGGCAGCTTCATGAAACAATATGCCGAACGCGGGCTCGACAAATCGGGCATCAAGGTGATCGGCCCCGGCGACGTGATGGATGACGATCTCCTCAACGGCATGGGCGATGCCGCGATCGGCGCCGTCACCGCCCATATGTATTCGGCCGCCCATCCGTCCCAGATGAACAAGGATTTCGTGGCCGCCTACCAGAAGGCATTTGGTTCCCGCCCCGGCTTCATGGCCGTGAGCGGCTATGACGGCATCCACCTGATCTACGCCGCGTTGAAGAAGACCGGTGGCAAGACCGACGGCGAGGCGCTGATCGAAGCCATGAAGGGGATGAAGTGGGAAAGTCCGCGCGGCCCGATATCGATCGACCCGGAGACACGCGACATCGTCCAGGACATCTATATCCGGAAGGTCGAAAAGGTGAATGGCCAGCTCTACAACGTCGAGTTCAAGACTTTCGACGCGGTGAAGGATCCCGGCAAGACCAAGAAGTGATGGCGGCTGGTCGGCCGGGTGCGCGCCTCCTGGGCACGGCTTCGCTGCCAAGGCGAGCGAAGCACTAGGACCGGGACAAGCCCGGTCCTGACGTGGTAATTTCGCATTTTCACGTTCCGCTGATCTCGGCCTGCCCATGACCGCTGTCCTCACCAACCTGTTCGACGGCGTCGCCTACGGCATGCTGCTGTTCGTGCTGGCCTGCGGACTGGCGGTCACGCTTGGCCTGATGAACTTCGTCAACCTTGCGCACGGCGCCTTCGCGATGGCGGGCGGCTATGTCTGCGCCCTCCTGGTCAACCGGTCCGGCTGGCCGTTCTTCGCGGCGCTGCCGCTGGCATTTGTCGCAAGCGCCCTGATTGGTGCGGTGTTCGAGCGCGTCCTCTACCGCCATCTCTATCATCGAAGCCATCTCGACCAGGTGCTGTTCAGCGTCGGGCTGGTGTTCATGTCGGTGGCCGCGGTCGACTACCTGATGGGCTCGTCCCGAATATTCATCAAGCTGCCTGCGGCGCTCGAGGGACAGTTCGACGTGTTCGGCGTCGGCATCGGCCGCTACCGGCTGATGATCATCGTGATCTGCGGCCTGCTGACCGCGGCGCTGCAACTGGTGCTGGCACGCACCCGGTTCGGCAGCCGATTGCGGGCGGCGGTGGACGATCCGCGCGCCGCCAGCGGGCTCGGCATCAATGTGCCGCAGGTGTTTGCCTTCACCTTTGCCTTTGGATGCGGGCTGGCCGGTCTCGGCGGCGCGCTCAGTGCGGAGATCCTCGGGCTCGATCCATATTTCCCGCTGAAGTTCATGATCTATTTCCTGATCGTGGTGACCGTCGGCGGTTCCTCGAGCATCACCGGGCCGTTCGTCGCCTCGCTGCTGCTCGGCATCGGCGATGTCGCGGGAAAATACTACGTGCCGAAAATGGGCCCATTCGTGATCTACACCATCATGATCGTGATCCTGATCTGGCGTCCGAACGGCCTGTTCGGCCGCACCGCAGCGCGCTGAAATCGATATGACCGCGCCCGCCGATTTCGGACACCATGCCCGGCGGCACGCGCGCTGGCGCGCCGGCGAAATCGCGTTCTGGATCGCCGCCGTCGCCTGCGCGTTGCTGTTTCCCTCCCGCTATCTCATCATGACCGACACGGTCCGGCTGGCGCTGTTCGCGCTGTCGCTCGATCTGATCCTTGGCTATGCCGGGATTGTTTCGCTTGGCCATGCGGCGTTCTTCGGGGTCGGTGCCTATTCGGCCGGGCTGTTGGCCCTGCACAACGTGGTCGGCGAGCCCGTGCTGGCGCTGCTGGTCGCAGGCGGCGCTGCCGCGGTGCTCGGCTTCCTCACCAGCTTCCTGGTCATCAGGGGAGTGGACCTGACCCGGCTGATGGTGACCCTGGGCATCGCATTGCTGCTGGAGGCGCTGGCGGAACGCTTCTCGAACATCACCGGCGGTACCGACGGCCTGCAGGGCATCGAGATGCAACCGATCCTCGGCCTGTTCGCATTCGACATCTTCGGCAAGATCGGTTTTTTCTATTCGCTTGCCGTGCTGTTCCTGATGTTCCTGCTGGCACGGCGCGTCGTCCACTCGCCGTTCGGGCTGTCCCTGCGTGCGATCCGCAACAACCCGCTGCGCGCCGCCGCCATCGGCATTCCGGTCAACCGCCGGCTGATTGCGATTTACACGCTGGCCGCGTTCTATGCCGGGATAGCCGGCGCGCTGTTCGCCCAGACCAGCGCGCTCGCCTCGCTGGACGTGTTTTCGTTCGAGCGTTCGGCCGACCTGATGCTGGTGCTGGTGATCGGCGGGGCCGGTTACCTCTACGGCGGATTGATCGGCGCGGTGCTGTTTCGGATATTGCAGGAGGTGTTCTCGACGCTGACACCGCAATACTGGCAGTTCTGGATCGGACTCGTGCTGGTTCTGATCGTGCTGATCGGCCGCCAACGCCTGCATCGCGCGGCGCTATGGGTGCCCAATCTGGTGATCCGCCAACTGGTCGGACGGAAGGCGGTCGTTGCCGTCCCGGAGGGCGAGGCGCCATGACGACGGCGTTGGAAACCCGAGGTCTGGAAAAGCAGTTCGGCGGGCTCAAGGTCACCCGCCAGCTTTCCCTGAAGGTGGAACGGGGCGCCCGCCATGCGTTGATCGGTCCAAACGGTGCCGGCAAGACCACGGTCATCAACCTGCTGACCGGCGTGCTCAGGCCAGATCACGGACGCATTCTGCTCGAAGGCAACGACATCACGGAAATGCCGGTGCATCGCAGGGTGCTGCGCGGGCTGTCCCGGACCTTCCAGATCAACCAGCTCTATGCCGACCTGACGCCGCTTGAAACCATCGGACTTGCGGTATCGGAACGGCTCGGCCGCGGCGCCGACTGGTGGCGGCGGATGGGGACCCGCGAGGATATCAATGCCGAGATCGCCGAGAACCTGACCCGCTTCCATCTGCTCGACGTCATGAACCAGCCGACCGTGACCCTGCCTTACGGCAAGCAGCGCCTGCTGGAGATCGCCCTCGCGCTGGCGACCGGGCCGCGCGTGCTGCTGCTGGACGAGCCGGCGGCGGGCGTGCCCGAGAGCGAGCGGCACGACATCCTGGCCGCCGTCGCCGCGCTGCCGCGTGACGTCACCGTGCTCCTGATCGAGCATGACATGGACCTCGTATTCTCGTTCGCCGACCGCATCTCGGTTCTGGTCAATGGGGCGATGCTGGTGGAAGGGCCGCCGGATCAGGTGGCGCGCGACCCGCAGGTCAAGGCGGTCTATCTCGGCGAGGGCGCCGATGCCTGATCTGCTGAGCATCGAAGACTTGCGCGCAGGCTATGGCGCAGCGGTGGTCTTGCCCGGCATGTCGCTGCGGCTTGCCGAAAGCGAGGTGCTGGCGCTGCTCGGCCGCAACGGCACCGGCAAGACCACCCTGATCAATTCGATCGTCGGCGTCACCCGTCGTTTTGGGGGGACCGTCAGGATCGGCGGTCTGGATGTCACCGCGATGCGGCCGGACCAGCGGGCGCGAGCCGGCATCGGCTGGGTGCCACAGGAGCGCAACATCTTTCGCTCGCTGACAGTGGAAGAAAACATGACCGCGGTGGCCCAGCCCGGGCCGTGGACGGTCGCCCGGGTTTACGAGATGTTTCCGCGGCTGAAGGAGCGCCGCAACAATTTCGGCAACCAGCTGTCGGGCGGCGAACAGCAGATGCTGGCGATCGGCCGCGCGCTCACGCTCAATCCGAAAGTGCTGCTGCTGGACGAGCCGACCGAGGGGCTGGCTCCGATCATTGTCGAGGAATTACTGAAGGCGATCGGCAGCATCACCCGCGCCGGCGGCACCTGTTCGATCATCGTGGAACAGAACGCGCAAAAGATTCTGGGGCTCGCCGACCGCGTTGTGATATTGGAACGCGGAGCGATCGTCCACGAGGCGGCGAGCGCCGCCCTGAAGACGGATTCCGCGGTGCTGGAACGCTATCTGGGCGTCTCCGCCAAGATATGAAACGATATCCCTTGCAACCCGGCCTCGTCATGTCGGGCAGCGCGTGACCGCGAGACTGTTCCAGGGAGTGAAGACCATGCAAAGAACAAGAGCCCCCTTCCGTGCCGACGAAGTCGGCAGCCTGCTGCGGCCACAGCGCGTCAAGGAAGCCCGCTCCAGACTGGAGAAGGGTGAAATTTCGGCCGACGATCTGCGCAAGGTCGAGGACATGGAAATCGAAAAGGTCGTGCACAAGCAGGCGTCGACCGGCCTGCGGCTTGCCACCGACGGCGAATTTCGCCGCTCGTGGTGGCATTTCGATTTCCTCGCCGGGCTGACCGGCTGCGAGCTGTTTCATCCGGACCAGGGCATCCAGTTCGCCGGCGTGCAGACCCGCCATGACGCCGTTCGCGTGATCGGCAGGCTCGATTTCCCCGCTGACCACCCCATGCTGAGTCATTTTCGTTTCCTGAAAAAGCACGCCGACGCGGCGCATGTGACAGCCAAGATGACGATCCCGTCACCCGCGGTGCTGCATTTCCGCGGTGGCCGAAAGTCGATCTCCAGCACGGTCTACCCCGACCTCGAGCCGTTCTACGAGGATCTGGGAAAGACCTATCGCAAGGCGGTCAAGGCCTTCTACGATGCCGGCTGCCGCTATCTGCAATTCGACGACACGGTCTGGGCCTATCTCTGCTCGCAGGACGAAATGAACAAGTCGCGCGAACGCGGGGACAACCCCGACGGCCTGCAGGACATCTATGCGCGCGTCATCAATTATGCCATCGCCGAACGTCCGGCCGACATGGTGATCACCACGCATGTCTGCCGCGGCAATTTCCGCTCCACCTGGATTTCCTCGGGCGGCTATGAGCCGGTGGCCGAAACCCTGCTGGCCGGTACCAATTACGACGGCTACTTTCTCGAATATGATTCGGACCGGGCCGGCGGCTTCGAGCCGCTGCGTCATCTTCCGAAGGGCAACAAGGTCGTGGTGGTCGGCGTCATCACCTCGAAGACCGGCGCGCTCGAAAGCAAGGATGACATCAAGCGCCGGCTGGACGAGGCCGCCAAGTTCGCCCCGCTGGAGCAGCTTGCGCTGTCGCCGCAATGCGGCTTCGCCTCCACCGAAGAGGGCAACGTCCTCTCCGAGGAGGAGCAATGGGCCAAGCTGCGCCGCGTCGTCGAAATCGCCAATGAGGTGTGGGGAAACTAGGTCAGCCGTTTCCGCTTCGCGCCAGGGTGCCGCGGCGTCACGGCGCTGCAAAGAGGGAAGCCGCCATGTCGTCGACCCCCGACGCCATCATCGTCGGTGCCGGTCCGGCCGGTCTCGCCTGCGCCATGACCATGGGGCGGGTGGGGCTCCGCGTCACCGTGATCGAGAAGGCCGACCGCGTGGCTCCCGTCTGGCGACGCCACTACGATCGCCTTCATCTGCATTCGGATCGCAAGCATTCCGGTCTGCCCGGCATGCCGATGCCGCGAAGCTATCCGCTGTATCCGTCCCGGCAGCAGGTCGTCGACTATCTCGAGAACTACGCCGCCCATTTCAATATCCGGCCAGCGTTCAATACGGCGGTGCGCCGACTTCGAAGCGAGCGGGGACGATGGATCGCGGATACGGCCGGTGGCCCGATATCCGCGCCCATCGCGGTGGTGGCGACCGGGCTTGCCGATGCGCCGTATCGCCCCGCCTGGCCCGGTATCGGGCTCTATCGCGGATCGGTCATCCACAGCAGTGAATATCGCAACCCGGCGCCGTATGCAGGTAAGCGCGTGCTGGTCGTCGGATTCGGCAATTCCGGCGGTGAGATCGCGCTGGACCTCGCGGAGGCCAACGTTGCTGTCGCGCTGTCGGTGCGGGGCCCGGTGCAGGTTCTGCCGCGCGATCTGTTGGGCCTTCCGATCGTGACCTGGGCCATCTTCTATCAATATCTGCCGGCCCGGCTGGTCGACCGCATCAACGGGCCGATCCTGCGCCTCGCTCTTGGTCGGATCGACCGATTGGGCCTGCGCCTGACAACCGAGGGACCGCTGCAGTTGATCGAGGAGCGTGGACGCGTGCCGTTGATTGACATCGGCACCCTCGACCGCATCCGGGATGGCTCCATCAGAATATGTGGCGGAATCGAGCGTCTGACCTCCGACGGCGTGGTGTTCGGGGATCGGACAGCGGCGGAATTCAACGCGATCATACTCGCCACGGGATTTCGACCCGACCTGCGGCAATTGTTGCCCGAGGCATCGGGGGTACTCGATCAGCACGGCATGCCGCTTGTGACGGGTCGGACCACCGGGCAGGCCGGTCTGTATTTCTGCGGCCAGATCACCGCCGCGACCGGCCAGTTCCGCGAGATCGGCCTGGAAGCCCGGCGCATCGCCCGGCTCGCAAAAGCGCATCTCGGACCCGAACCCACGCGCATTTCCTCGGTGGGCAGTTGGTGATAGGACACGGGCGTGATGCCTCGCTGCCCACCTTGCCCAATCCGGCCTGATGAAAAACGACGAGATCCTCAGCCAGATCACCGAGTTCTGCCGCCAGGCGCAAATGGCGGAATCGACCTTTGGCCGGCGTTCCGTCAATGACGGCAAGCTGGTGCATCGGCTGCGCGAGGGCAAGCGAATCACCATCGATACGCTGGATCGGATCCAGGCCTATATGGCGGCGGCCATGCTCGGCGGCATGCCGCCGCCGCGCCGCATCGAGGCGCAGCCCGAAAGGCGTGATCCCCGGGGCAATTTCCGCTTTTTCGAGAATCGGCAGAAATACCTGTTGTTTGTCCACACCTGCAGCGAAAAGCGGGTGACGGCCGAGCGGGTCGCGCTCGAACTGGCAAGTATCCATCCCCGTCCGCCGGCCCTTCGGGTGTTTGACGCGGGCGTCGGCGACGGCACCGTGCTGATGCGGGTGATGCGCTCGATGCATGGACGATATCCGCACATGCCGTTCTATGTCGCCGGCAAGGAACTCAGCCTGGAAGATGTCCGGCTGACGCTCGACAAGATGCCGGACCGGCTGTTCGAGCATCCGGCCACGGTGTTTGTGCTGACCAACATGTACTACGCCGAGGCGCCCTGGCTGACGCCGGCTTCGCCTGCGGCGGCTGCGGGGATGATCTGGCATGAGGTGCCGCTGCGCGGGGCTTCCTCGGGCGAGTTCGAGGCCCAGATTGCAGAACTGGGGCCGTTCCTGGAGCAGAACTGGCGGGCCAGCGTCAGCCCGCGCTCGGGCATGCCGGTCTATGAGCGCCCGGTCGCGATCGTGTTGTACCGCGAGGACCATCGCTTCCTGCTCGACGGCATCATCCCGCGCGCCGGCCGCACCGAGGCCAATTTCGACCTGATCATCGCCTCGCAGCCCTACCGGGCCAAATCCTCGGTGACGTTCCGCGCCAAGCAAATCGTCGCCCCGTTGGCCCGCGCGCTGCGGGCGGGCGGCCGCTTGATAGGAATTCACTCTCACGGGCAGGACCCCGGCCTCGAGATTATCCAGGCGGTATGGCCGGGAGAAAATCCTTTCTCCGTAAGCCGTCATGAGCTATTGCGCGCCGTGAGATATGAGCTGGGTTCGGCCGGGCGCGACCTCAATTTCAATGCCTATGCCGATAACCGTTCGATCTTCCGCTATGATATGGAAGCTCTGCCCGATGAGGTCACGGGATCGATCGGAACCTCGACGGCCTTTGCAGCATGGAACGCGGCGGTGTATGTCGCCCAGATCGAAGACGACCGGCTGACGGAAATGACCCAGGGCGGCCGCTATCTCGATGCTTCCAGGGACGTGCTGCGCAAGCATAGTGGGCTCTGGTTCTACGACGAATCCTACGTCATCTCGCGGCGTCGCGATTGACATACCGGGACACATCAGAGAGGCCGCCGAGGTCCGGCGGACAAAGAGGGGTTGGTTGATGCGCGCGTCTTATCTGTTCACCAGCGAGTCGGTTTCCGAGGGCCATCCGGACAAGGTATCGGATCAGATCTCCGATGCCATCCTCGACGCTTTCATCGAAAAGGACGTCAAGCTCGGCATCGCCGACGACAGCCTCGTCAACACCCGGCTCGGCTGCGAAACGCTGTGCACCACCAACAAGATCGTGATCGCCGGCGAGGGGCGCGGCCAGCTGTTTCGCACCATTCATGGCGTTTCGGTGGTCGATCGCGAGTTGATCAGCGAGATCGCCCGCGGCGTGGTCAAGGATATCGGTTATGACCAGAACGGCTTTTCCTATCACGGCGCCGACGTCGAAGTGCTGCTGCACGGCCAGTCACCCGACATCGCCATGGGCGTCGACGCCAAGAAGAGGAAGAGCGGCGAGGAGGAGGGTGCGGGCGACCAGGGCATGATGTTCGGCTACGCCTGCAACGAAAGCGAGGTGTACGAGAAGGGCTCCTACATGCCGGCGCCGATCTACTTCGCCCACAAGATCCTCAAGGTGTTGTCGGAGCAGCGCCGCAACGGCCAGCTCGCCGACCTGCAGCCCGATGCCAAGAGCCAGGTGACCGTGAGATATGTCGAGGGCAAGCCGACCGGCTGTACCAAGGTCGTGGTCTCGACACAGCACAACGAGAAGAGCCGCAACGGCAAGAAGTATTCGCCCGGCCTGATCAAGGACATGATCTCGACCGCGGTCGAGTCGGCCCTGCCCAAGGGCTGGATGCCGCAGAAGGCGTCGGACTTCCTGGTCAACCCGACCGGCAACTTCGTGGTCGGCGGCCCCGACGGCGATTGCGGTCTCACCGGGCGCAAGATCATCGTCGACACCTATGGCGGCTACGCGCCGCATGGCGGCGGTGCCTTTTCCGGCAAGGACCCGACCAAGGTCGATCGCTCGGCCGCCTATGCCGCACGCTACCTCGCCAAGAACGTCGTGGCGGCCGGTTTCGCCGATCGCTGCACCATCCAGGTCGCCTACGCGATCGGCGTGGCCGATCCGATGTCGGTGCTGGTCGACACCCATGGTACCGGCAAGGTCGACGAGAAGAAGCTCGAGAAGGTTCTGCCGGAGATCTTCCGGCTAACGCCGACCAACATCCGCCGCTCGCTCAAGCTCAATCGCCCGATCTACCGCCGCACCGCGGCCTACGGTCATTTCGGCCGTGCGCCGGAGAAGGATGGCGGCTTTTCGTGGGAAAGGACGGATCTCGCGGATGCGCTGCGGCGAGCCGTGTGAGCTCTCCATCTCGTTGCGGGACTGGCAGATAGCGCCCGGCCCGAAATTCCGAGTTTTCCAGGCTTGCTCCTGGAACGACACGCCCAGGAACAGGACTCCCATCCATGACTGCCACCGCCAAGAAGCCCGCCTTCACCGACTATATCGTCAAGGACATCTCGCTTGCGGAGTTCGGCCGCAAGGAGATCTCGCTGGCCGAGACCGAGATGCCCGGCCTGATGGCGACGCGCGAGGAATACGGCCCACAGCAGCCGCTCAAGGGGGCGCGCATCGCCGGATCGCTGCACATGACGATCCAGACCGCGGTGCTGATCAAGACCCTAGCGGCGCTCGGCGCCGACATCCGCTGGGTCTCCTGCAATATCTATTCGACCCAGGATCACGCCGCTGCCGCGATCGCGGCGGCCGGCATTCCGGTGTTTGCGGTCAAGGGCGAGAGCCTCGCCGAATATTGGGACTACACCGCGAAACTGTTCGATTGGCATGGCGGCGGCACGCCCAACATGATCCTGGATGACGGCGGCGACGCCACCATGTTCGTGCATCAGGGCGTGCGGGCCGAGCGCGGCGACACCGCCTTTCTCGATCAGCCCAACGGCGAAGAGGAGGAGGTGTTCTTCGCGCTGATCAAGCGGATGCTCAAGGAAAAGCCGAAGGGCTGGTTCGCCGAGATCGCGCGCAACATCCAGGGCGTTTCCGAGGAGACCACCACCGGCGTGCACCGGCTGTACGACATGGAGAAGGCGGGTACGCTGCTGTTCCCGGCCATCAACGTCAACGACAGCGTGACCAAGTCGAAGTTCGACAATCTCTATGGCTGCCGCGAATCGCTGGTCGATGGCATCCGGCGCGGCACCGACGTGATGATGTCAGGCAAGGTGGCGATGGTCGCGGGCTTCGGCGACGTCGGCAAGGGTTCGGCCGCGTCGCTGCGGCAGGCCGGCTGCCGGGTCATGGTGTCGGAGGTCGACCCGATTTGTGCATTGCAGGCGGTCATGGAAGGCTACGAGGTCGTCACCATGGAGGACGCCGCGCCGCGCGCCGACATCTTCGTCACCGCGACCGGAAACAAGGATATCATCACCATCGAACACATGCGCGCCATGAAGGACCGGGCCATTGTCTGCAATATCGGTCACTTCGACAACGAGATCCAGATCGCGGGCCTGCGCAACCTGAAATGGACCAACATCAAGCCGCAGGTCGACGAAATCGAATTCCCCGACAAGCATCGCATCATACTGTTGTCCGAGGGCCGGCTGGTGAATCTCGGCAACGCCATGGGCCACCCCAGCTTCGTGATGTCGGCCTCCTTCACCAACCAGACGCTGGCGCAGATCGAGCTGTTCGCCAACAACAAGGGTGGCAAATACGAAAAGAAGGTCTATGTGCTGCCAAAATCGCTGGATGAGAAGGTGGCGCGGCTGCATCTCGCCAAGGTCGGCGCGACGCTGACGCAGCTGCGGCAGGACCAGGCAGATTATATCGGCGTCAAGCCGGAGGGACCGTTCAAGGCGGACCACTACAGGTATTAGCATCGCACAGGGGATTCCGACGACGTCCGCAGGACATACTTGGAATCTTGACCTGCACGTACGTTGCTTCACAATGCCCCGGGATGGGCCGACAAATGCCGCTGCCGGATGGACCGGGGTCGATTTTGCCGGTTGCAGTGTCCTGAACTTGCGCGAAAATCGGCCGATGGAAAACCATACGTCGTCGGATCATGTCGATGTGCTGATCGTCGGCGCCGGATTGTCCGGTGTCGGCGCGGGGTATCATCTGCAGGCCAAATGTCCCGGCAAGAGTTACCTCATTCTCGAGGGCCGTGACTGCATCGGCGGCACCTGGGACTTGTTCCGCTACCCCGGCATCCGCTCCGACAGCGACATGTTCACGCTTGGCTATTCGTTCAAGCCATGGACCGAACCCAAGGCAATCGCCGACGGGCCGCGGATCCTGAACTACGTCCGGGAGACCGCGGCGGAGAATCGCATCGACCGCAACATCCGGTTCAACCATCGGGTCAAACGGGCCTCGTGGTCGTCGCAGCAGGCGCGCTGGACCGTCGAGGCCGAACGCCGCACCGCCGAAGGCACGATCGAAACCCAGCACTTCACCTGCAATTTCCTGTTCATGTGCAGCGGCTACTACAATTACGAGAACGGCTATTCGCCGGAATTCGCCGGGGCAAAGGAATTTTCGGGCCGTATCGTGCATCCGCAAAAGTGGAGCGACGACATCGACTATACGGGCAAGCGCGTGGTGGTGATCGGCTCGGGCGCGACCGCGGTGACGCTGGTGCCGGAACTGGCCAAGAAGGCCGCGCATGTCACCATGCTGCAGCGTTCGCCGACCTATGTGGTGTCGCGCCCGGCCCAGGACCCGGTCGCCAACCGACTTCGGGCGCGGCTGCCGGAGCGGCTCGCCTACCATCTGATCCGCTGGCGCAACGTGCTGTGGGGGATGTACTTCTTCCAGCTCTCGCGGCGCAAGCCGGAGCGGGTCAAGCAGCTGATCCTCGGCGGGGTGCGGGTGGCGCTCGGGCCGGACTACGACATCGACACCCATTTCACGCCTCGTTACAATCCCTGGGATCAGCGCCTCTGCCTGGTCCCGGACGGTGATCTTTTCAATGCGATCAGGGAGAAGCGCGCCTCGGTGGTCACCAGCCGGATCGACGGCTTCAGCGCGACCGGGGTCAGGTTGCAGGATGGCAGCGAGGTCGCGGCCGACATCATCGTCACCGCCACCGGACTCAATCTCCAGGTGCTCGGCGGCGTCGAGGTCAGCGTCGACGGCAGAATTGTCGATTTCGCGCGGGTTCTGAACTACAAGGGCATGATGTATTCCGACGTGCCGAACCTGGCATCCGCGTTCGGCTACACCAACGCCTCATGGACGCTGAAGTGCGATCTGACCTGCGAATATGTCTGCCGGCTGATCAACTACATGGATCGGCGCGGCTACAGGCAGTGTATGCCGCACAACGTCGATCCCACCATCACCGAACTGCCGTCGCTGAATTTCTCCTCCGGCTACGTGCAACGCTCGGTGGCGAAGATGCCGAAGCAGGGATCGAAGCGGCCATGGCGGCTCTACCAGAACTATGCGCTCGACATCGTCTCCTTGCGCTTCGGCAAGGTCGACGACGGCGTGATGCGGTACTCGTGACGGTACGGCTTACGCCGTTGCTGCGATCGATTTCAGGAACCCGTCGATCTCGGTCTCCAGGCTGGTGGTGGAGTCCGACAATTGCCGGGCCGATGACAGCAGCTGGCTCGATGCGGCCCCGGTCTGGTTGGCGCCCTGGCTGACTTCGGCAATAGTGCCGGCAACCTGCGTGGTGCCATTGGCCGTGCGCTGGATGTTGCCGGAGATCTCCTGCGTGGCGGCGCCCTGTTCCTCGATCGCCGCCGAGATGGTGCTGGTGATCTCGGAAATCTTGCCGATGGTCGAGCTGATCATCTTGATCGAGCCGACCGCCTCCTGCGTTGCGGCCTGCATGCCCGCGATCTGGATGCCGATCTCGTCGGTGGCCTTGGCGGTCTGGGCGGCGAGCGCCTTGACCTCCTGGGCGACCACCGCGAAGCCACGGCCGGCCTCGCCGGCGCGGGCGGCCTCGATGGTCGCATTCAGGGCCAGCAGATTGGTCTGCTCGGCGACCGAGGTGATCAGCTTGATCACGTCGCCGATCCGGCCCGCGGCCTGTGAAAGTGCGTTGATGCGGGAGTCGGTCTCGTTGGCCTGCTGCACGGCGTCGGCGGCGATGCGGTTGGATTCCTGCACCTGCGCCGAGATTTCCCGCACCGAGCTCGCGAGTTGCTCGGTCGCCGACGCAACCGACTGCACGTTGTTGGAGGCATCCTCCGACGCGCTGGCGACCACGGCGGCGAGCCGGGTGGTGTTGCCTGCATTGTCGCTCAGCGCCCGGGCCGTGTTCTCCAGTTCACTCGAAGCCGTCGACAGCGACGTGATGATGGCATGGAAACGACCGCTCGCCTCGGCGATGGCATCCTTGCGGATCTGCCGGTTGGACCCGAAATAGACCGCGACGATGTTTTCGGTATCCAGCATCACGGCCTTGGCGACCGTATTCAGCATCGCGGCCTTGCGGCTGATGGCGGCCCGCGCGGCGCGCCCGAAACGCGGGATCGCCACCTCGGCCTCGACCGCCTTCATGAGCTGGTCGCTGATGAACATCTGCCGGCAGCCGATATACCATTGTGGCGCCACCCCGGCGCGATGATTGAGGTCGCAGAACCGGGTGATGGAGGTGAGGTAGTTGGCGCCGAAGTCGCCCGTCGCGATCAGGTCCCAATGAGTCAGTTGCAGGCGGATCGCCTCCTGCATGGCTCCATCCTTGAAGATGCCGCAGGACGGATCGTAGTGCCGAACCCTGTCGTAGTACCGCGCCAGGATGGCCGGCAGTGATCTGGCGAAAAACGCCCGCAAGTCGCGCAGGGTTGCCCGCATCGGCTCGTCGATCTGAAGCAGGTCAAGACGGATGGCAGTCCAGTCGGGCGTCATGGTGACTCCAGCGTGTGATCGGGCAGTCCGCCCATTTAAGGTCGGTATGGTTAATGGACTGCGAACTTGATGCGGGCTGCGGGGAAAACCTGGCATGCGGGCACACCGGGCCGGAAATGTCCTACGGGGCGGGCGCCCCTTTCGGTGTCCGCTGGATCCACGCAGTGTGGGGCGCTCGATCCCGCCCGTTCAACGTCGTCGGCCTAGGCCGGCTTGCCGATCGCAACCTTTAGCGTGCCTACGCCATCGACGCCGCATTCGATGGTGTCTCCCGGGGATAGCGCGGCGACGCCGGCCGGCGTTCCCGTCAAGATGATATCGCCGGCGGCGAGCGCGACCTGCTGGGATAGCTGCCAGATGATCTCCGGCACGCTCCAGATCAACTCGGTCAGGTCGCCTTTCTGGCGTTCGGTGCCGTTGACCGAAAGCCAGATTTTGCCCTTGGCGGGGTGGCCGATCTTGGCGGCCGGCTGCAGCGGCGAGCAGGGCGCCGAATGGTCGAACGATTTGCCGATCTCCCATGGCCGCTCCTTCTTGCGCGCGGCTTGCTGCAGGTCGCGGCGCGTCAGATCGATGCCGACGGCGTAGCCATAAACGTGGTCGAGCGCCTTGTCGGCGGGGATGTTGAGACCGCCGCTCTTCATCGCCACGATCAGTTCGACCTCGTGATGCAGGTCCTTGGTCAGTGGCGGGTAGGGGATCGCGGCGCCATCCGGTTCCAGCATGTCGGCATGCTTGGCGAAGAAAAACGGCGGGGCGCGCTCGTCATTGCCCATCTCGCGGATGTGCTCGAGGTAGTTGCGCCCGACGCACCAGATGCGGCGGACCGGGAACGATCGGGTTTCCCCGACAACGGCGATCGCGGCTTGCGGGGGAACGGGAATGACAAAGGAGTTGGCGGTCATGAAGCGGTCTCGGCGAAGGTTGCGGATGAGGATGCTGGTCAGGCTTACGCGGTCGCGCCGGCCGGCGCCAGCGTCGGCGGCCCGGTATCGCGATGTTGCAGGCGGAAGAACGAGGCGTAACGGCCGCCGCGGCGAAGCAGATCCTCATGCTGCCCGCGCTCGACGATCTCGCCGCCCTCGACCACCAGAATGGCATCGGCATGCATGATGGTATGCAGGCGGTGGGCAATGACGATGGTGGTGCGGTTGCGGCACAGATGTTCGATCGCCTCCTGCACCTGCCGTTCGGATTCCGAGTCGAGTGCGGCGGTCGCCTCATCCAGCAGGATGACCGGCGCATTCTTCACCAGCGCCCGTGCGACGGCGACGCGCTGGCGCTGCCCGCCCGAGAGCTGGGTGCCGTGCTCGCCGACCGGCGTATCATAGCCGAGCGGGAAGCCGACGATGAAATCATGCGCACAAGCCGCCTTGGCGGCGGCAACGATCTCGGCTTCGCTGGCGCCGTCCTTGCCGAACGCGATGTTCTCGCGGATGGTGCCGCGAAACAGATAGACGTCCTGGCCCACATAGGCGGTTTGCCGGCGCAGCGAATGCCGCGACACCGCGGCGATCGGCTGACCGTCGATCATGATCTCGCCGTGCCCGGGTTCGTAGAACCGCAGCAGCAGCGCCAGCACGGTCGACTTGCCGCCGCCCGACGGGCCGACCAGCGCCGTGACCCTGCCGGGCTCGGCGATGAAGCTCATGTGGCTGAGCACCGGCTCCTCCGGCCGATAGGCGAAGCTGACGTCGCGCCATTCGAACTCGTGCATCGGTCAGCTTCAGGGCCGGCTTGTCGTCGTCGTCGGGCTCGCTCGCCGGGCTGTCGACGATCTCCAGCAGCTTGCGCGCCCCGATCAGGCTGCTGTTGAGCTCGATGTTGAGCCGTGCCAGGCGCTTCGCCGGCTCATAGGCCAGCAGGAACGCGGTCAGGAAGGAGAAGAACTGCCCCGGAGTCGCATCCATCGCGATCACGCGATAGCCGCCGTAGAGCAGCCCGCCCGCGACCGCGAAGCCGCCCAGCGTCTCCATCAGCGGGCTGGAACGGCTGGAGACGCGTGCCATCTTGTTGGCGGTGCGCTCGACTTCGCTGATGCTGGCGTCGATGCGCTCGCGCATGGCCTGCTCCAGCGTGAAGGCCTTGACGGTGCGGATGCCCTGCAGTGATTCCTGCATGGTCTCCATGATGTCGGCAGTGCCGGTGAACTGGCTGTCGGCGAGACCCTTGATCCGCTTCACCAGCTTGCGCAGCACCAGCATCGCCGGCGGCGCCACCATGAAGCCGAACAACGCCATGTAGGGGTCCTGCGTCACCATGACGATCACGAGCGCAATCAGCGACAACAGATCGCGCCCGACGGCGTTGATCAGCAGGTTGAGCACCTGGGTGACGGAGGTCGCGCCGGCAGTCAGCCGCGCCAGAAACTCCGACGTGTGCCGCTCCGAAAAGAACGCGATGCTTTCGCTCATCAGCTTGGCAAACAGGCGCCTCTGGTTGTTGGCGAGGATCGCATTGCTGATCTGCGAAAGAATGACGGTTTGGCCATAGGTCGCCGCGCCCTTGAGCATGAAGATCACGACCGTGACGCCGGACAGGATGGTGATGCCACGGATGTTCTTGTCGACATAGGCCTGGTTGATGACCTCGCCGAGCAGATAGGCCGATCCGGCGGTGGCCGCCGCGGAAACTCCCATCAGGACGAACGCCAGCAGATAGCGCCGCCAATAGGCGGCGCCCTGTTCGGTGATGAGGCGGCGAATCAGGATTGCCGCGCCATAGGGATCGTCGCTGATTTTCCTTGGAAGTTCGGTCATCCGCGTTCCATCGACGGGCGGCTCGGATGGCGGCCGTGCGTCAGGGCTGGTGCGAAGTGACTCCTTGCCTGCTATGGCCGGGATTTTCAAGCCAAATTGCGATGCTGCGGCAGGCCCGATCTCAGGCCGATACGGCCAGTTGCCCGCCGCTGCGTTCGCGGACCAGCTTCTCTTCCCACGCCAGCGCATGCGCGGCGATGGTCTCGAGGTTGTCGTATTGCGGCGTCCAGTCCAGCGTGCGGCGGATCCGTCCGGTGTCGGCAATCATGGTCATGATGTCGCCGGGCCGGCGCGGCCCGTATTGAACCGCGAAACTGCGGCCGGAGACACGGCGTACCGCATCGATGGTCTCGATCACGGAATAGCCCCGGCCGTAGCCGCAGTTCAACGTCACCGACGCGCCACCGTCGCGCAGATAGGATAGGGCCGCGCGGTGCGCCTGCGCCAGGTCGCTGACATGGATGAAGTCGCGGATGCAGCTGCCGTCGGGCGTCGGATAGTCGGTTCCGAGCACGTCGATCTTGGCGCGCTGTCCGGTGGCCGCCTCGACCGCGATCTTGAGCAGGTGCGTTGCGCCGATGGTGGCAAGCCCGATCCGCGCCAACGGATCGGCGCCCGCGACATTGAAATAGCGCAGCACGACGTAATTCAGCCCGTGCGCCGCGGCGACGTCATGCAGCATGATTTCGGTCATCAGCTTCGAGGAGCCGTAAGGCGACAACGGCCGGGTCGGCGCGTGCTCGGGGACCGGAACCTGATGCGGATTGCCATAGACCGCCGCGGTCGAGGAGAAGATGAAGCGGTTGACGCCGCACTTCACCGCGACGTTCAGCAGGCTGCGCGTCGTCATGGTGTTGTTGCGGTAGTAGGCGAGTGGGTCGCGCATCGATTCCGGCACCACGACGGAGCCGGCGAAATGGATGATGCTCTCGACACCATGCGAGGTGATCGTTGCTTCGACCAGATTTTCGTCGGCGGCGTCGCCGATGCACAGCGGCACGCCCTCGGGCAGGAATGCGGAAAATCCCGTCGACAGGTTGTCGATCACGACGACGCGTTCGCCGGCCTCCGCCAGCGCGCGAACCATGTGGCTCCCGATGTAGCCGGCGCCGCCGGTGACAAGCACGGTCATGAGTTCACCCTCTCCCAAATGCCGGCTCGATGCTTACCGCCGCGCGATGAAGAGTGGGTTTTCGCCTGACTGAACTGGCCACTATGCTTAATGTTGCGTATAGCATCCGTGCGAAACGGAGCCTGTCGTGCCGGCCGAGAACAATTCCGTCGACGATCTGCAATTGATCGTGCCGAATTTGCACAGGCGCTATTCCGGCGTCACCGCCACCAACCGGATGGTCGCGCCAAGACTTGCCAAACTGTTCCGCGCGGCATGGCTGGGGCCGGAGGCGCCCGACGGCATCGCCCGGATCGGGGTGGCCGACCTGTTGAGATCGTGGCGGCGGAGCCGGCCGCTGATCTGGCATGCGCGGCGCAACAACGAGATGATCATCGGTGTAGTGTTGCGGTCGCTGGGCTGGCCGCTGAAACTCGTGTTTACGTCGGCGGCGCAGCGCCATCACAGCTGGATCACGCGCTGGCTGATCCGCCGGATGGACGCGATCATCGCAACCAGCGATCTGTCGGCCCGCTATCTCAAGCGGGCGGCGACCGTGATCCCGCATGGAGTCGATACCGACCGCTATGCGCCGCCGGCAGATCGCGCGGCAGCCTTCGCGCTGGCCGGACTGCCCGGCCGCTATGCCATCGGATGCTTCGGCCGGGTGCGCGTCCAGAAGGGTACCGATGTGTTCGTGGCGGCGATGTGCAGGCTGCTGCCGCGCTACCCGGATTTCACCGCGGTGATCGTCGGCGCGGTCGCGCCCGAACAGGCCGGCTTCGCCGCCGGGCTGCAACAGCGCATCGATGCGGCCGCCTTGCGCTCGCGCATTGTCATGACCGGTGAGTTGCCGGTTGAAGCGGTGCAGGACTGGTTTCGGCGGCTGACCATCTACGCCTTCACCTCGCGCAATGAAGGTTTTGGATTGACGCTGATCGAGGCGATGTCGGTCGGCGCCGCCCTGGTGGCCGCGCGCGCCGGCGCGGCCGAACTCGTGGTGGAGGACGGCGTGACCGGCGTGCTGACGCCGCCCGGAGATGTCGACGCACTGGTCGCTGCGCTCGAACCGCTGATGCGCGATCCGGAAGCTTGCGCCGCGATGGGTCGGCGCGCGCGCGCGCGGGTGGTGGAAAGATTCAGCCTCGACGCCGAGGCGGCCCGCATCGCGGACGTCTATCGCGCCCTGATCTGACCTGTCGCGCCGGCAACTGGCCGACACCGGGTCAGCGGGCGGCGGCCTCGCTCAGCACCCGCATGGCGACCGCAACCAGGTCGGTCGCGGGAATGTCGCGCATGCAGCGGTGCTCGTTCATGGTGCAGACCGGACGATGGCAGGGTTGGCATGGCAGGATCGTCTTGGTCTGCACCGTCGCGGCAAGGCCGTTCAGCGGGCCCCAGAGCTTGGGACTGGTCGGGCCGAAAATTCCGATGGTCGGCGTCCCGAGCGCTGCCGCGATATGCATCAGGCCGGAATCATTGGAGATCGCGATCTTGGCGGCCGCCATCGCCAGGATGCCGTTGCGCAGATCGGTGCCGGTGAGATCGCGCACCCGTGCGCCGCCGGCCGCAACGATCTCGGCTGCCAGCGCCTTCTCGCCGGGGCCGCCGACCACCCAGACATCGAGACCCTCTTCGGCAAGGCGGCGCGCGGTCTCGGCGTAGGATGTCCAGCGCTTGGCAGGACCGACCGAGCCAGGCGCCAGCGCGATGGCCGAACCCGCGCCCAGGCCGTTCTGCTCTCGCCAACGGACGACCTCCGCGGAAGTAACCTGGAGCTGCGGCACCGGCCATTCGGGGGGTCTCGGTGCGCCGTCCGGCAGTGCCAGAGCGGCATTCTTGTCAATGAAGCGGGGTAGCGCCTTCTCGCCCCAGCGCCAGCGGTTGAGCAGTCCAAACCGGATTTCGCCGACGAAGCCGACCCGCTCGGGGATCCCGGCCAGCGCCGGTGCAATCGCCGATTTCCAGGTGCGCGGCATCACCAGGGCCGTGCCATAGTTCCGGGACTTGAGATACCTGGCAAGGCTCCACTGCTGAGCCAGCGCGAGACGGGAGCGCGGCAGATCCCACACCACACCGGAACGTATGCCGGGCATGTAGTCGACCAGCGGCGCGCACAGGGTCGTCACCAGCATATCCACGGGCCGGTTCGGCCAGCGCTGCTTCAGCACCCGAACCACCGTATGACCGCGCACGAAATCCCCGATCCACATATAAGGCACGATCAAGATGGGACGGCTGTCGTCCTCCACCTCGGAATTTCGTGAATGAAGGTTCATTTGTTCAGGTCTGCGCGCGTCGCTGCATGACGGACCTGTCGGTAGCGGCTCGCCGTCGGCAGGTAAAGCGGCCACATCTTGACGTCATCGCGCAAGTTGCCTGGCACGCAGGAGTGGGGCAAAGCTTCCGCTGCACAATCAGGGCTGGGGCCGTCATGTTGCTGGTGACCGGAGGTGCCGGTTTTATCGGATCGAACGTCGTGGCCGCGCTCAATGAGGCAGGCCGCGCCGACGTCATCGTCTGCGACCGGCTTGGCACTGACGGGAAATGGCGCAACCTTGCCAAACGGCAGCTCGCGGACCTCGTGCCGCCGAGCGAATTGCTGAACTGGCTCAGCGGACGGGACAGGCTGGACGCCGTCATCCATCTCGGCGCCATTTCCGAGACCACCGCGACAGATGGTGATCTCGTCATCGAAACCAATTTCCGCCAGTCGATGCGGCTGCTCGACTGGTGCACCGCGCATGCGACGCCGTTCATCTACGCCTCGTCGGCGGCTACCTATGGCGATGGCGCGCAGGGCTTTCACGACGACCCGTCGCCGGCGGCGCTCAGGGCCTTGCGGCCGCTCAATCTGTACGGCTGGAGCAAGCATCTGTTCGACATGGCTGTCGCCGAGCGGGCCGCAAGCGGTGGCAAGCTGCCGCCGCAATGGGCGGGGCTGAAATTCTTCAACGTGTTCGGGCCCAACGAATATCACAAGGGCGCCATGATGAGCGTGCTCGCACGCCGGTTTGACGACGTCAAGGCGGGCCGCGTGGTACAGTTGTTCAAGTCGCACCGCGAGGGCATCGCCGACGGCGATCAGCGCCGTGACTTCATCCATGTCGATGATACGGTGCGAGTGATGATGTGGCTGCTGGCGACGCCGTCCGTCAACGGCCTCTTCAATGTCGGCACCGGGCGGGCCCGCAGCTTCAGGGAACTGATGCTCGCCGCCTATGCCGCGCTCGGCACCGCGCCCAATATCGAGTATGTCGAGATGCCCGAATCGATTCGCGGCAGTTACCAGTATTTCACCGAGAGCGACGTCGATCGGTTGCAGCGCGCCGGCTATGATGGCGGCTTCACCGCGCTCGAGCCGGCGGTCGAGAACTACGTCAGGGGCTTCCTCGATCGCGCCGATCGTTTCCGCTGACGGCCAAGACCGCGAGACACGATGTTCGACTTCGATGCCCTTTCGCCCGCGATTTCCCGCCAGACCGTCCTCTGTGTCGGCGATCTAATGCTCGACGAGTTCGTCTATGGCGAGGTGTCGCGGATTTCGCCGGAAGCTCCCGCACCCGTCATCGCCGTCCGCCGCAGCGAAACCGGTGTCGGGGGGGCCGGCAATGTCGCGCGCAATATCGCCGCCCTTGGCGCCCATTGCATCCTGGTCGGACTGGTCGGCGAGGATGATGCCGGCAACGCCCTTGGCGCCGGGCTTGCGCGGGAACCGCTGATCGAATGCGTGCTGGTCCGGGACTCGACCCGGCCGACGACACGAAAGGTGCGGTTCGTGTCCGAGCACTTCTCCACACACATGTTGCGCGCCGACTGGGAGCTGGCGACGCCCGCCTCGGCTGCCACCGAGCAGAAACTGATCGATGCCATTCTGCCGTTGCTGCCGCGCGCCGACATCGTTTTGATGTCCGACTATGCCAAGGGCACGTTGACGGCCCGCGTCGTTCGCAACCTGATCGACACGGCGCGCAGGCTTGGCAAGCCGGTCATCGTCGATCCCAAGAGCGCGAATCTGGCGATCTACCGCGGTGCGACACTGCTCAAGCCCAATCGGAGGGAGTTTGCCGAGGCCACGCGCAGTCGCGCCGATACCGATGGCGACATCGCCGAGGCGGCGCAGGACGTCATGCAGCTTGCCGATTGCGAGGCCGTGCTGGTGACGCAAAGCGAAAAGGGCATGACACTGGTGCGGCGCGGCGCCGGCGCCATTCACGTGCCCGGTCATCCGGTCCGGGTCCGCGATGTCTCCGGTGCCGGCGATACCGTCGCCGCCGTGCTGGCGGTTGCGATGGCGGCGGGCGCCGATTGGGAAGCGGCGCTGCGGATGGCCAATGCCGCCGCGGCTGTCGCCGTCAGCAAGATCGGTGTCGCGGTCGTGACTTTGGCCGAGTTGCGCCGCAGGATCTTGCCGCACGCATCCCTCGCCGTCGAAGAAAAGATCGTTACGGACGCTGAACTCGAGGCCGTGCTGCGGGATTGGCGCAAGCAGGACCTGCGGATCGGATTCACCAATGGCTGTTTCGATATCCTGCATCCCGGCCATGTCCGATTGCTGACCGGAGCCCGGGCCAGCTGCGATCGGCTGATCGTCGGGCTCAACAGCGATGCGTCCGTCAGGCGGCTGAAGGGAAATGGCCGGCCGGTGCAGAACGAACATGCGCGTTCGGAAGTGCTCGCCGCGCTGGAGGCGGTCGATCTGGTCGTGCTGTTCGACGAGGACACGCCGATCCGCCTGATCACGCAGATCGGACCGAACGTCCTGATCAAGGGATCCGATTACACCCGCGAGCAGGTGGTCGGCCACGAAGTCGTCGAGGCCGGGGGCGGCGAGGTGCGGCTGATCGAGATCCTGCCCGGCTTCAGCACGACGTCGCTGGTCGACCGCGCCCGCGGGAGCGGGAAGTGACCGGCGAGTTGGCGACAGCCGCGCCAGGTCCGGTGTTGCCGGTGTGGCGTCAGCCGCAGGCCTGGGGCAGGACGGCGGATATCGTTGCCGTGCTGATCGCGCTGGCGCTGCCATGGTCGACGTCGCTGGTCGGCATCTTCGTGGTGGTGTGGGTGATCGCGGTGGTGCCGACACTCGACCGCGCGGCATTCACGGCATCCCTGCAGCGTCCCGTCAGCGCGCTGCCGATTGCGCTGTTCGCATTGGCGGCGGTCGGGACCCTGTGGTCGGACGCGCAATGGAGCGCACGCCTCTATGCCATCGGCCCGACCGCCAAGCTGTTGGTGCTCCCGATCCTGCTCTACCGTTACCAGCGTTCGGACCGCGGTCTGCCGGTGCTGACAGCGTTCCTCATTTCCTGCGCGCTGCTGATGGCGGTATCCTGGGTCGTAGCCTTCGACCCCGGCCTCTCGCTCAAGCCGAAGCTGGAAGCCGAGCGGGGAATCTTCGTCAAGAACTACATCGATCAAAGCCAGGAATTTGCGCTCTGCGCGGTTGCTCTCGCCTATCCCATCGTCACGCAGCTGCGCGCACAGCAGGTCACTTCAGCGTTGCTGCTGGGGGGCCTGGCGCTCAGTTTCGCCGTCAACATGGCCTTCGTCATCGTTTCGCGGACCGCGATGGTCACCATTCCGGTGATGCTGGCCGTGTTCGCGCTGCTTCACCTGAAGCGGCGAAGCATCGTGATCATTGCCTGTCTTGCGATTGTGTTTGCGGGCCTCGCGTGGATGGCATCGCCGCAATTGCGCTCGACCACCGCAACTTTCATGCGGGACTACCGTTTGTACAAGGAGAAAGACGTCCCGACCTCGATCGGGCTCCGGCTTGAATTCTGGCGCAAATCGCTGCGGTTCTTTGCCGAGGCGCCTGTGTTCGGCCATGGCACCGGCTCGACGCGCGGTCTGTTCGAGCAGGCGGCGACAGGTCGTTACGGTGCCAGCGCGCAGGTGATCGGCAACCCGCACAACCAGACCCTGAACGTCGCGATCCAGTGGGGCGTGCTGGGAATCGTGGTGCTGTATGCGATGTGGGCGTGGCATCTGCTGATGTTCCGTGGCGAGGGCCTGGTCGCCTGGATCGGGTTGCTGGTCGTGGTGCAGAACATCTTCACGTCGCTTTTCAACTCGCACATTTTCGATTTCCACGAAGGCTGGATGTATGTGCTCGGCGTCGGCGTCGCCGGCGGCATGGTGCTGGGACAAGAGCCGCGCGAAGCGCCGCGCAAGGTTGAAGATTCCAGCAGACCATGACGGCTGGCACCCGCGCGCAAGATGCGCTATCAGCAGCCTCGCCGCCGCCTTGCCGAGACAATGCCGGGTCAGCTACATGATGCGCCTTTCCAATCTGACCTTGCGCAACGCGCTGATCGCGCTTCACGATGCGCTGGCGACGGGGCTCGCGCTATTCGTGAGCTTCTATCTGCGGTTCGAGGGCGGCGAGAATTTCTTCGACCGCATCCCGCTGCTGCTGCGCCTGCTGCCATTTTTCATCCTGCTCAGCGTGGTCGTCTGCTACGTCTTCAACCTGACCACGACGAAGTGGCGTTTCATCTCCCTGCCGGACGCGCTGAATATCTTGCGCGCCGCCACGGTGCTGACGCTCGCGCTCCTGGTACTGGACTACATTTTTGTGGCTCCAAACGTCCATGGCACGTTTTTCGTCGGCAGGATCGCCATCGTCCTGTTCTGGTTCCTCGAGGTATCCTTTCTGAGCGCCTTGCGCTTCGCCTACCGCTATTTCCGCTATACCCGGGTACGTCATCACGCCCGCACCGATGGCGCCTCGCCGGCGCTTCTGATCGGGCGCGCCGCCGACGCCGAGATCCTGCTGCGCGGGATCGAGAGCGGCGCGGTCACCCGGCTGTGGCCGATCGGTATTCTGTCGCCGTCGATGGCCGATCGTGGTCAGTCGATCCGCAACATCCCGGTGCTGGGAGGCATCGACGATGTCGAGGACGTGATCCGCGACTTTGCGCAGCGCGAAAAGCCGATCACCCGTGTGGTGATGACGCCCTCGGCGTTCGAGCCGGAGGCGCATCCCGAAGCGGTGCTGATGCGGGCGCGCCGGCTCGGGCTGATCGTGAGCCGGCTGCCGTCGCTGGAAAGTGGCGATAGTCCGCGGCTGACGGCGGTCGCGGTCGAGGATCTGTTGCTGCGATCGAGTGTCAGCATCGACTATGCCCGTCTCGAAGCCCTGGTCAACGACAAGGCGGTCATCGTCACCGGCGGCGGCGGCTCGATCGGTTCGGAGATCTGCGACCGCGTCGCGACCTTCGGTGCCGCGCGCTTGCTGGTAATCGAGAATTCCGAGCCGGCGTTGTATGCCGTGATGGAAGCGATGGCCACGCGCGACACCAGCGCCGTCATCGAGGGCCGGATTGCCGATATCCGCGACCGCGCGCGCCTGTTGCGGCTGATGGCCGAATTCAAGCCCGATATCGTGTTCCACGCCGCGGCGCTCAAGCACGTCCCGATCCTCGAGCGCGATTGGAGCGAAGGCGTCAAGACCAACATCTTCGGTTCGGTCAATGTCGCCGACGCGGCGCTGGCCGCGGGCGCCAGGGCCATGGTGATGATCTCGACCGACAAGGCGATCGAGCCGGTGTCGATGCTCGGTCTCACCAAGCGCTTTGCCGAGATGTATTGCCAGGCGCTCGATCACGATCTGGCCGTGCAGTCGGACGACCGGGCGCGGATGCGGCTGATTTCGGTGCGGTTCGGCAACGTTCTCGCCTCGAACGGGTCGGTGGTGCCGAAATTCAAGGCGCAGATCGAGGCGGGCGGCCCGGTGACGGTGACCCATCCCGACATGGTCAGATATTTCATGACCATCCGGGAAGCCTGCGACCTGGTGCTGACGGCCGCCACCCATGCGCTGGCGACGGCGCGGGCGGACGTTTCGGTCTATGTCCTCAACATGGGGAGTCCGGTCAAGATCGTCGATCTCGCGGAACGGATGATCCGCTTGTCGGGACTTGAACCTGGCCATGACATCGACGTCGTGTTCACCGGCATGCGGCCGGGCGAGCGGCTGAACGAGATCCTGTTCGCCTCGGAGGAGCCGGCGGTCGAGATCGGCGTCGCCGGCATCATGGCTGCCAAGCCCAACGAACCGCCGATGCAGATGCTTCGCAAATGGATCGCGCTGCTCGAGCAGGCGATCGCGCAGGACGACCGGGCGACCATCAAGGCGGTGCTCAAGGATGCGGTTCCCGAATTCGGTTCGACGGCCGCCTGACCCGTGCGATAAGGTGTCGAAGGAACGGGATGCAGCGCAGCGCGAAAATCGTCGTCGTCAGCCAGCACTACCCGCCCGATCCCAGCACCACCGCTGCGATCATGGCGGCGATCGCCCAGCATCTGACAGCGGAAGCGGCGGTGCTCGTGCTGTCGGGGACGCCAGGCTCCGTTCGCCAGCCATCGAGAGACACAGGCCGGCTCGCCGTCGTCGAACTCAACAACCGGATTCCGGAAAAGGCCGCGCTGGTGAGGCGTGCGCTGGCGGAAAGCCTGTTCTCGCTGCGCGTGTTCGCGTCGCTGCTGACCCGCCTGCACCGCCATGACGTGGTGCTCACCGTGACCGCCCCCTTCATGCTGCCCTATGCGGTGACTGCCGCCGCGCGGCTGAAGCGCGCCCGCTCCGTGCTGATCATGCACGACCTGTTCCCCGAGGTGCTGGTCATGGCGGGCCTGCTGCGCGAACGATCGTTTCTCGCCAGGGTGATGCGTGGCGCCAACGCGCTGATGTTTCGCGCGCTCGACGCCGTTGTCATCATCGGCCGCGACACCGAGGCGCTGCTGCGGCGCTATCGGGGCGTCACGGCCGAGAAGATCGCCTTTATCCCGAACTGGGCCACGCTGCAGCCCGAGGTCCGGCCGATCGATCCGGCCAATCCGTACCGCCGGCTGCATCCGGCGCGGTTCATGGTTGGCCTCTCCGGCAATCTGGGCTTCACCCACGATCCCGATATCGTGTTCGGCGCCGCGCAATTGCTGCGCCAGGATGCCGATATCCACTTCCTGCTGTCGGGATGGGGGATCGGCTTCGATCGCCTCAAGGAAATGCAGTCGAACGCCGGTCTGCCCAATGTGACACTGGTCGAGCGGGTGCCGGAGGAAAGTCTCGAGACGTTTCTGGCCGCGGCGAATGCATGGCTCATTCCCTATCGCAAGGACTTCGCCGGCGTGTCGGTGCCGAGCCGGTTCTACAATCTGCTTGCGGTCGGCCGACCGGTGATCCTGGTGTCGGAGACCAATGCCGAGGCGGCGCTGACGGTGAGCGAGCATGACCTTGGATGGGTGGTCGAGCCGGGCAATCCAGAGCAGCTCGCGCAGGCGATTCGGCAGGCGGCCGCGTGTGACGATCGCGCGCGGGCGGAGCGGGCTGCCGACATCGCGCGCCGATTTAACTTCGCCGCCGCCATGGCCGGCTATGCGGCCTTGGCTGCCAGGTTGCTGCGCCAGCGCTGACCTTACGAAACGCGGCGCCGGGAGAACCGGTAGAGCACCAGCACGGTCGCAGCAACGCCGGCAACGAGGAGCGCGATCTTGAGCGCCGCTGACGCGGCCATGATGGATCCGATCGCGAGCGCCGCCAACAGGACGTTGAGCGCAAACACCTCGCCGACCACGCGCCACACGGTGAAGCCGTTGTCGGTGGCGCGCTGGTAGAAATGCGAGCGATGGGCCGCCCAGATCGGCTCGCGCCGCGCCAGCCGCAGCAGCAACGTCACGGTGGCGTCGAGCAGGTAGTAGAGCGGCAGGAGCAGGACGGCCGCGAATTGCTGGCTGTAGCCGAGTTGCAGCAGGCACCAGCCGAGCAGCAGCCCGATCGGCAGGCTGCCGACGTCGCCGAGAAAAACCCTGGCGACCGGCCGGTTGAACGGTGCGAACCCCAGCATCGCGCCGCACAGCGCCGCGGCCAGCAGGGTTGCCGGAGCGGGCAATTGTCCCAGCCGGCCGAGTATCACCAGCGCCGCCGTGACCGGCACCACCTCGGCAACCGTCATCCAGTCGAGCCCGTCCATGAAGTTGACCAGATTGACGAACCAGAGCCCGGCCAGCAACAGCAAGCCACGCTCGATCCACAACGGGCAGGCCGGGAAGATTTGCGGCTCGCCGGATGCCGCGAACAGGATTGCGGCGACCGCGGCAGCCTGCAGCAGCAGGCGCGGCAGCACAGCGATGGATTTGACGTCATCGGCAAGGCCGACCGCGGCCATGAACAGGGCCGCCGCGAAAACCATCGACGAAATCTCCAATCCGAGCGGGCGTCCCCACAGCCCGATGCCGCCGGCCACGATGAGCGTTGCCGCGATCACCGCGACACCCGCGCCCTGCGGCGTCGGAATGCGATGCGAGGAGCGCGCATTCGGCCTGGCCAAGGCGTGTCGCAGCAGCAGCGGCCGAATTGCCCAGATCAGGGCGGCCGACACCATTGCGGCGATCGGAATGGCGCAAAGCGCCGGGGTCGATCCGGAAATGGTCATTCTACCAGTGTGGCCTCGGGAACCTCGATCGGAGCTGTACCCTGCGCGGCCTTTTCAGGGCTGAAGATCCATACCAGTCCGCCGATCACGCCGACGATGAAGTATACCGCGCCGAACAACAGCGAGACCTTCACGCCCTCATTCGTGATCAGCCCGGCATAGCCAAAGGCCAGCCCCATGGTGGCCTCGCGGACGCCCCAGCCGGCAATCGAGATCGGCAGCATGGTGATCAGCATGACTGGCGGAACGAGCTGGAAAATCTGGCCGAACAGCACCGGGGCCGCGATCGATCGCACCACGCACCATGCGATGACGACGGTGAGGACGTGGACCGCGATCGAGAACACCGCGATCTTCGGCCCATGCGCACGACCGAATATCACGCGGTTGGCGATCACCGCGCAGGCATGGAGGTGGTGGGTTGCCCACCAGCGCCTGAGCCATGGCCAGGGCAGCCGGCCGAGCGCGAGGAATCCCAATCCGCCGGCGAGCGCCGCGAAATCGATCAGCAGCAGCGCCGAGCGTCCTTCGCTGTCGCGGATCAGGGCATAGCTCCATGGCAGGCTCGCGACGATGATGATCGCGAGTGCGATCAGGCCGATCGCGCGGTCGACGAATATGGAGTAGGTCGCCGCGCGCCAGCCGGCGCCGCCGCGCGCCACCAGCCACAGCCGGACCGCATCGCCGCCGATCGAGGAAGGCAGGGTCTGGTTGAAGAACGACCCGATCAGGTTGTAGCGCACCGCCTGCCTGGTCGTCAGCGCCGCGGCGCATTCGCCGCTGATCTCGCGCCAGCGCAGTGCGCCGACCAGAATCTGAAGGAAGGTCACGGCGACGGCAAGGCCGATCCAGCCCAGGCTTGCAACATCGATGCGCGAGGCGAGCTCCGACAGATCGATCTTGCGCAGCGAAAAATAGAGCAGGGCTGCCGAGATCAGGATCTTCAGTGTCGAAAATGCTATTCGGCGCATCGCGCTCGCCAGGGTTGGGACACGGTTTCGATACGGCGCAACTCGACACCGTGCGCCGAACCTCGCCGCCTTGGTATGGTTTTAGGGCCGATCTGGCAATAGCGGGGCAAACGGGTTATTGCGGCATCCGCGATACCGCGGCTAAACAGGTGAAGCTGGACGGCGCGGCAGATTCTCTGCCCGCGAGCTTCGGGAACAGGATGTCGAATTGAGCAACTTTGGTTACGGGCGCGGCCGGCTTCATCGGCCTCCACATCGTGCGCCGGTTGCTTGACGAAGGCCGCGACGTCGTCGGCCTCGACAATCTCAACGACCGCTACGATCCGGCGTTGAAGCAGGCCCGGCTCCAGATCCTGCACCAGCATCCGCGCTTCACGTTCGTGCAATCCGACCTGGTGGACCGCCCCGCGACCGCGGCGCTGTTTGCGAAGCATCGCTTCGAAGCGGTGGTGCATCTTGCGGCGCAGGCCGGAGTGCGGCCCTCGATCGATCATCCCGAGGCCTATGTCGACGCCAATCTGACCGGCTTTGCCAATGTGCTGGAGGGATGTCGGCACAATCAATGCCGCCACCTGCTCTACGCATCGTCATCCTCGGTGTATGGCGCCAACAGCAAGGTGCCATTTTCGGTCGACGACCGGACGGATCATCCCGTCAGCTTCTACGCCGCGACCAAGAAGGCCAACGAGCTGATGGCCTATTCGTACAGCCATCTGTATCGACTTCCGGTCACCGGGCTGCGGTTCTTTACGATTTACGGGCCATGGAGCCGGCCGGACATGGCTATATTCCTGTTTACCAAGGCAATTCTCGAAGGTGCGCCGATCAGGCTTTTTAACCATGGCAGAATGCGCCGCGATTTCACCCATGTCGATGATGTATCACGTGTAGTATCTCGCATTGTCGATCTAGTTCCCGGCAATGCCGATCGCGGCGGCGCGCCGGCGCGGATCTACAATGTCGGTAACCAGCACCCCGAACAGCTGATGCATGTGGTGACCCTTCTGGAGCAGGAGTTGGGTCGCGAGGCCATCAAGGAGATGTTGCCGATGCAGCCGGGGGATGTCACCGAGACCTTCGCCGATGTCGGGGACCTGATGCGCGACGTGGGCTTTAGGCCCGCCACCCTGATCGCGGACGGTATTCGCGGCTTCGTGGCGTGGTATCGCAATCATTACAGGATCTGAGGCACGGATGGACCGGCGAATTGTTCCCCTGATCATGTGCGGTGGCGCTGGAACGCGGCTGTGGCCGGCTTCGCGCGCGGTGCATCCCAAGCAGTTCCTGCCGCTGTTCGGTGAACGGTCGACATTTCAGGACACCATGGTGCGGGTGTCGGATGCCTCGTTGTTCGAGCGTCCGATCGTCATCACCAATACCGCGTATCGCTTCATGGTGACCGAGCAGCTCGCCGAAATCGGACTCGATGCCGACATCCTGCTCGAGCCGATGCGGCGGGATTCCGGCCCGGCAATTGCGGCCGGGGCCGTGTTCGCGCAGACCCGCGACCAGGATGCCGTCGTGCTGGCGCTCGCTGCCGACCATGTGGTGAACGACACCGCGGCCTTTGTCGCCGCCTGTCGGCAGGGGCTGGTGGCAGCCGCCGCCGGACGCATCGTGACGTTCGGAGTCAAGCCCGAGCGCGCCGCCACCGAGTACGGCTATATCAGCTCCGGCGACCTCATCTCGGGCGAGGTCCGCTCGGTGACGAAGTTTGTCGAAAAGCCCGATCCTTCCACCGCCGCCGGATACATCAAGTCGGGCTATTTCTGGAACAGCGGCAACTTCATGTTCGGCGCCTCCGTCCTGCTCGATGAATACCGCAAGGTCGACGCGGCGAGCGTGGAGGCCGTCACCGATGCCGTGACCGGGGCCGGACGCGATCTCGGGTTTGTCACGCTCGATCCGGCCGCGTTCGGCTCGGCGAAGGCGATCTCGATCGACTATGCGGTGATGGAAAAGACCGCGCGCGCCGCAGTGGTGCCGGTCGCCTGCGGCTGGTCTGACGTTGGCTCCTGGCACGCGGTGTGGGAACTGTCGGACAAGGATGCCGATGGCAACGCCGCACAGGGCGCCGCCATATTCGAGGACTCGCGCAACTGCAATGTCTCGACCGACGGGGCGCTGGTGGCATTGGAGGGGGTGGACGACCTGGTGGTGGTGGCCACCCAGGATGCCGTGCTGGTTTCGCGGCAGAAAGACGCCAATGGATTGAAGCGGCTGGTCGAGCGATTGAAGACCGCCGCGCCACAGCTCACCGAGGAACATCTCAGGGTTCATCGCCCCTGGGGCTCCTATCAATCGGTCGACAATGGCGAACGCCACCAGGTCAAGCGCATCACGGTGAAGCCGGGCGGCCGGCTCTCGCTGCAGAAACACCACCATCGCTCCGAACACTGGATCGTGGTGCGCGGAGCGGCGCAGGTGACGGTCAATGATCTGGTCAAGATCGTGCACGAGAACGAGTCGATCTACATTCCAATCGGCTCGACGCATCGATTGGAGAACCCCGGCAAGATTCCGCTGGAATTGATCGAGGTTCAGACCGGAAGCTATCTCGGCGAGGACGACATCATCCGAATCGAGGACGACTACCGTCGATCCTGACCGGTCGTCGCGAATCACACCGCGAATCACCCGCGAATCACCTGAACGTGCGATGATGCGTTCTGGCCTTGTTCGGGTCCCATTTGCGGGCGAATCCGTGTAATCTTTTGCATCAAAATGTGTCCGGGATCTCCGCTCGGCGTTCGCCACATCCGTCCCGGCGTGCTAGGGGAGACCATCCGATAACAAGCAAGCAAGAATACCGGGGTCGAATCGATATGAGTTCTAAAGCGGACGCGGCGAACGCAGGGGTCGAGCCATCGCTTCGCGTCGGCGTCATCGGGGCGGGCGTCATGGGCAGCAACCATGCGCGGGTGCTGGCCGGGCTGCCCGGCACGACGCTGGTCGGGGTCGTCGATCCGCTGCCGGCGCACCGGGCTCGTGCCACGGAAATGACAGGATGTCACACATTCGCGACCATGCAGGCGATGATCGCGGAGGGCGTCGATGCCGTGACCATCGCCGCGCCAACTCACCTGCATCATGAGATTGCGCTCGCCTGTATTGCGCATGGCATCCATGTGCTGGTGGAAAAGCCGATCGCGTCCTCGGTCGAGGAAGGACGCGACATCGTCGCGGCGGCGCGCCGTGCCGGCGTGACCTTGATGGTCGGACATGTCGAACGCTTCAATCCGGCGGTCGCCGCCATCAAGCATGCGATTTCCGGTGAAGACATCCTTTCCATCGCCATCACACGGGTCGGACCGTTTCCGCCACGGATGTCGAATGTCGGTGTGGTTATCGATCTCGCGGTACACGACATCGATCTGATCCGCTGGTTCACCGAGTCCGATATCGTCGAGGTGCAGCCGCAACTGTCCAGCGCCGTGGCCGAGCGCGAGGATATCGCGCTGCTGCAGTTCCGCACCGCCTCCGGCGTGCTCGCGCACATCAACACCAACTGGCTGACGCCATTCAAGGCTCGCAACGTCACCGTCGCCACCCGCGGCAAGTATGTCATGGGCGATCTGCTGACCCGTCAGGTGACCGAATGCTTCGGCTTCAAGCCGGACGGCAGCTATTCGATGCGCCATCTGCCGGTTGGCCATGACGAACCGCTGCGCGCCGAACTGATCGCATTCCTGGATTCGATCCGGGCGGGCGGCTTATCTGCGGTGACCGGCGAGGAAGGCGTGGCGAGCCTGGAAATCGCGGCGCGCTGCCTGGAAACGCCCGCAAGGCCGGCCGCGGCATCCCCCGCGCGCAAGGGCCCGCGGCGCGTCGTCGGATAGGCCGGCTTTGAATATCCCGCAAGGCGCCATGAACCAGCCAATGCCGCTCGAACCTGTGCCCTTCATCGACGTCGTCGCCCAGCGCCGCCGGCTCGGCGCGTCCATCGACGAGGCCATCGGGCGGGTGCTTGCCCATTGCCAGTTCATCAACGGCCCCGAAGTGACCCAGCTCGAAGCCGATCTTGCCGAATTCAGCGGCGCCCGGCATGTCGTGGGCTGCGCCAGCGGCACCGACGCGCTGCTGATGGTACTGATGGCGCAAGGGGTTGGGGCAGGGGATGCGGTGTTCTGCCCGTCCTTCACCTTCTGTGCGACCGGCGAGGCGGTGGCACTGACCGGTGCGGTACCGGTTTTCGTCGATGTCGACGAGGCCACGTTCAACATGGACCCGGCGTCGCTGAAGCGCGGTATCGCGACCGCGATCCGCGCCGGCCTCAAGCCGCGAGCCGTGATTCCGGTCGATCTCTTCGGCCAGAGCGCCGATCATGACGGCATTGGCGAGGTTGCCGATGCCGAAGGCCTGTTCGTGCTCGATGACGCCGCGCAAGGGTTCGGCGCGAGCTACAAGGGTCGGCGCCTCGGCACCTTCGGCCTTGCGACCGCCACCAGCTTCTTCCCGGCCAAGCCGCTCGGCTGCTTCGGCGACGGCGGAGCCATCTTCACCGACGATGCCGAGCTGGCGCAGAAGCTGCGCAGCATCCGCGTCCATGGCCATGGCTCGGACAAGTACGACAACGTCCGTCTCGGGCTGACCGCGCGTCTCGACACCATGCAGGCCGCCGTGCTGATCGAGAAGCTCAAGATCTTCGAGGACGAGATCGCCGCGCGAGAGAAGGTGGCCGACCGCTACGCGCGAGGTCTCGGCAATGTGGTCAGCGTCCCGCGTCTTGCCAGCGGCTGCCGCTCGGTCTGGGCGCAATACACCATCCGGTTGCCCGGCGGCACCGATCGCGACGGCTTCGCGGCGGCGCTGAAATCGCAGGGCATTCCAACCGCGATCTATTACCCCAAATCCATGCATCAGCAGACCGCCTATCGCGACTTCCCGGTTGCGGACGGCGGACTGCCGGCGAGCGAGCGTCTGTCCGGCGACGTCATCAGCCTGCCGATGCATGCCTATCTCGACGAGCCGACGCAGGAGCGGATCATGGCTACGGTGCGCGGCGCGCTGTAAGCGGCGTGGCAGCCCCGATTCGGAAAGCCTCAGGCTGCGCGAGACCCGGTCAAGGCGAATTCCCCGTTTTGAAGCGCCCCGGCATGCTGTAGAAGCCGCTGATGCTCGGTCGTATCTTCACCGTCGGCGGCTACACGTTCCTTTCGCGGTTGACCGGCTTTGCGCGCGACATCATGCTGGCCGCGATTCTCGGTGCCGGGCCGGTCGCGGACGCGTTTTTCGTGGCATTCCGCCTGCCCAACCATTTCCGGGCGATCTTTGCTGAAGGCGCGTTCAACGCGTCGTTCGTGCCGGCCTATGCCCATGTCCAGGGCAAGGGTGGCGAGACCTCGGCGCGACTGTTCGCCGACCGTATCTTCACCCTGCTGTTTCTGTCGCAAGTGGTGCTGCTGGTCGTGGCCTGGCTGTTTATGCCGCAGGTCATCAGCGTCCTGGCGCCGGGTTTTACCGACGAGCCCGAACAGCGCCGCCTCGCCATCGAGCTCACCCGCATCACCTTTCCCTATCTGCTGTTGATCACCCTGGTGACGCTGTATGGCGGCATGCTCAATGTGATGCACCGCTTTGCCAGCGCGGCGGCCGCCTCGGTCTTTCTCAACATCTCGATGATGGCGACGCTGGCGCTGGCCGCCTTGTTCCCGACCGCGGGTCATGCCGCGGCATGGGGCGTGCTGATCTCGGGCTTCCTGCAATATTTCCTGCTTGCCGGCGATCTTGCGCGCCATGGCGGCGTGCCGCGGTTTGCGCCGTTGCGGCTCGACGACGACGTCCGCGCCTTTTTCCGCGCGATCGGGCCGGCGACGCTGGGATCGATGGGTACCCAGGTCGCGATGTTCGCCGACACCATCATCGCTACCTTTCTGCCGGCCGGCGCGCTGTCGGCGCTGTACTATGCCGAGCGGCTGTACCAGTTGCCGATCGGTGTGGTCGGCATCGCCATCGGTACCGTGCTGCTGCCCGAAATGTCGCGGCGGATCACCGCCGGCGATGCCGACGGCGCGGCGGCTTCGCAGCGGCGCGCTTTCGAGTTCAGCCTGCTGGCGACCGTGCCTTTCGTCGCCGCCTTCCTGACCGTGCCCGACGTCATCATGCGCGCTTTGTTCGCGCGCGGCGCCTTCACCAGAGGCGATGCCGCCGCCGCCGCCGCCACGCTCGCCGCCTATGCGGTCGGCCTGATTCCGTTCGTGACCATCCGCAGTGCGGTCGCGGCATTCTATGCCCGCAAGGATACGGCGACCCCCGTCAAGGCATCGCTGACGGGACTTGCCGTCAACGTGCTGCTCAAGGTCGTTCTGATGGGGTCGCTGGCCCAGATCGGTCTCGCCCTTGCCACCGCGACCGGCGCCTGGATCAATCTTCTGCTGGTGCTGGGGTTCTCGGTGCGGTCCGGCTACCTCGATCTCGATCGCGCGCTGCTGCGGTCGGTCGGAAAGTTCGCGGTGTCCGGCGTCGTGCTGGCCGCAGCCTTGTGGCTGGCGGCAAGGCTCGCGGCGGCGCAGTTCGGGCATCTTGTTATGCTGCGCGACGAGGCCGCGCTGCTGCTGCTGATCCTGGTCGGCGCGTCGGTATACACCGGATCGATCCTGCTGCTGTTCGGCCGAGGCTGGCTGAGGTCGCTGCTGCGCAGTTAAACCCTTTGCGCTGCGGCGCGATCCGCTGCAAAATGGCGGCAAACCCAACCGGTAATTGGAGAAATGATGGCTCCCATCAAGTTCGGCGTCGGCCAAAGTGTGCTTCGCAAGGAAGACGATGCGCTCATCCGCGGCAGGGGCCGCTATACCGACGACCATGCGCCGTCGGCGGCGCTGCACGCGCTGGTGCTGCGCTCGCCGCACGCCCACGCGAAGTTCACCATCGATGCGGCGCGTGCGCGCGCGCTGCCCGGCGTCGCTGCGATCGTCACGCCCGATGACGTCAAGGATCTCGGCGGGCTGCCATGCCTGTTCAACCTCGAAGTCGATCCGTTCACCGGGCCGCCCTATCCCATCCTCGCCCAGGGCGAGGTGCGGCATGTCGGCGATGCCATTGCCTTTGTCGTTGCCGAAACCGTTGACATCGCGCGTGATGCGATCGAGGCCATCGCGGTCGACTGGACGCCGCTGCCGGCCGTAATCGGAATCGTCAATGCGGTGAAGAAGGGTGCGCCGCAGGTATGGCCCGATCAGCCCGGCAACGTGCTGTTCGATGTACCGATCGGCGACCGCGAGGCGACCGAAGCCGCATTCGCCCGGGCCCATGCCGTTGCGGAAATTTCGGTGATAAATCCGCGCGTGGTCACCAATTTCATGGAGCCGCGGGCGGCGATCGGCGAATACGACGCGAAGCGGGATCACCTGACGCTGACCATCGGCAGCCAGGGCAGTCACCGGCTGCGCGACATCCTGTGCCAGAACATCCTCAACATGCCGGTGGCGAACATGCGGGTAATCTGCCCGGATGTCGGCGGCGGCTTCGGCACCAAACTTTTCCCCTATCGCGAATACGCCCTGGTCGCGTTCGCCGCGCGCAATCTGCGCAAGACGGTGAAGTGGGCCGCCGACCGCGCCGATCATTTCATCGGGGATGCGCAAGGCCGCGACAATGTCACCACGGCCCGGATGGCGCTCGCGGAGGACGGCAGGTTCCTCGCAATGGATGTCGACCTGATGGGTGACATGGGCGCCTATCTGTCGACTTTCGGACCGTACATTCCCCATGGCGGTGCCGGCATGCTGCCCGGACTCTACGACATCCAGGCGTTTCATTGCCGGGTTCGCACGGTGTTCACCAACACCGTGCCGGTGGATGCCTATCGCGGCGCCGGCCGTCCCGAAGCCGCCTATGTCGTCGAACGGCTGGTCGATGCGGCCGCCCGCAAGCTCGGCATGACGCCGGATGCGATCCGCCGCAAGAACTTCATCGCGCCCCGGGCCATGCCCTACAAGACCGCCACCGGCAAGGTTTACGACTCCGGAGATTTCACCGCCCATATGAAGCGCGCGATGGAAATTGCCGGCTGGAAAGACTTCCCGAAGCGCGCCAAAGCCGCAAAGAAACTGGGACTGGTCCGCGGCATCGGCATAGCGAGCTATGTCGAGATCTGCGGCACGATGGGCGAGGAGACCGCCAAGGTGCGGCTCGAAGGCAATGGCGACGTCACGGTCCTGATCGGCACGCAGTCGACCGGGCAGGGGCACCATACCGCCTACGCCCAGATCGTCGCCGAACAATTCGGGCTGGCGCCCGAACGCGTTCACATCGTTCAGGGCGACACTGACCAGGTCGCGAGCGGCCTCGGCACCGGCGGCTCGGCGTCGATCCCGACCGGCGGCGTCTCCGTCGAGCGGGCAACGGCGGAGCTCAGCAACCGACTGAAGCAGATGGCCGCGGAAGCCCTGGAAACCAGCGCCGGCGACCTCGAGATCGATGGCGGCACCGTGCGGGTCGCCGGCACCGACCGCGCCATCTCCTTTGCCGACCTCGCGGCACGCCCCGGCGTCGACCCCGAAAGGCTCGCCGCCAGCGCGACCTTCGCCAGCGCGGACGGCACCTATCCCAATGGCACGCATATCGCCGAGGTCGAAATCGACCCCGCTACCGGCATCACCCGGATCGTGAACTATGTCATAGTCGACGATTTCGGGGTGACGCTCAATCCGCTGCTGCTGGCGGGCCAGATCCATGGCGGAGTGATGCAGGGCATCGGCCAGGCCCTGATGGAGCAGGCGGTCTACGACCCGGCCAGTGGCCAGCTCGTTACCGGCACCTTCATGGACTACGCCTTGCCGCGCGCGGCCGATGGTCCGTCCATCACCTTCGAGACCCACAATGTGCCGTGCAAGACCAATCCGCTGGGCGTGAAGGGTGCCGGCGAGGCCGGTGCGATCGGATCCTGCCCGGCGGTCGTCAACGCCATCATCGAGGGATTGTGGCGGGAGTACCGGATCGATCATATCGACATGCCGGCAACCGCGGAGCGGGTCTGGATCGCGATCCGCGAGCACCAGCGTCGGCACAGCCTGTAGCAGGTGCCGATGGAATGAAACCCCATCGGCGGTGTTGCATCTTATGTAACCGCGGATCGCTGGAATCCGCGCCAGAAACTGGGGAAGTGGAATGATGATGAGGACGGTCGTGGTGGTCGGAACGTTGCTGCTCGGCATGGGAGCCGTGGTGGCGCAACAGGAGAAGCTCAAGGAAGCGCAGACCACGATGAAGGACAACGGCAAGAACGCCGGTGCACTGGCGGCCATGGTCAAGGGCGAAAAGCCCTATGATCAGGCCACGGTCGATGCGGCGCTCGCGCAGTTCGAAGAAACCGCCAAGAAGCTCCCTACGCTGTTTCCGGAAAGCGTCAAGGGCCTCAAGACCGGCGGTGACTACAACACCACTCCCAAGATCTGGGAAGACAAGGCCGGGTTCGATGAGCACATCGCCAGCTTTGCCAAGGTGCTGCAGGAGTCCAAGGGCAAGATCAGGGATCTCGACACGCTGAAGTCGACATTGTCCGTCATTGGCAAGCAATGCAGCAACTGCCACGAGACCTATCGGGTCAAGAAGGCCTGAATCGGCCTCAAACAGAGAGGGGGCGGACGCTGTCGCGGCCGCCCCCTTTTTCAACAGCTGTGAGCGCAGACCTTACTTGGTCACCTGACCGCGAATTTCGCCGCCCGGATTGGCCGCGGTGTGGATGTTGATATAGTACTTGCCGGCCTCGAGATCGGCGGCCTGGGCGTCGGTGAGCGTGGCGCTGCCTTCGACGGGGCTGGTGCCGGCATTGGGAATCGCAACCGCCACGCCGGCGTTCTTGCCGGCTTCGGCCGGACCGTGGAAATGCGCCGCGGTTGCCGGGCCGGAGAGCCCGGAATAAGTCACCTTCCAGCTCAGCTTCTTGGTCGCCGCGTCGTAATTGACGTCGGCGGTGCCCTTGCCGGCACTGGTTGTGGCAGGCGTCTCGGACTTGCCATCGAGGGTTGCCTTCATCTTCTCGGCGAACGCCGGTCCTGCAAACACGACGGTTGCAGCCAGCGCAGTCACGGCAATCATGGTCTTGGTAATCGGCATGGTTTTCTCCCTGTGCACGTCACGTGATGGTGTCAGCCTCAAAACAATGGGATTTCGACTTTATTCCGTTGTCGGCTTCCACGACTATACATTTCGAGCAGTCTATGGCTTGAACGATGGCGATGCCAGCCGCTAATTCGGGGGCAGGGGGACCTTGGACGGATCCATGCTGCGACGAATTGTGCTTGCCGGGGTCATGGCTGGAGCCGCCGGCATCCTCTATTGGTGGCTTACTGCCACCCCACCTGCTCTTGCGATTACCGAGCGCGCGTACACGCCCAACCTGGCGAACGGCCAGACCGTCTACAATGCCGGTGGCTGTTCCTCCTGCCATGCAGTGCCCGGCCAGCCCGACCGCACCCGGCTCGGCGGCGGGCTCGCGCTGCCGACGCCATTCGGCACGTTCCATGTTCCCAACATCTCGCCCGATCCCGTCGACGGCATTGGTCGGTGGACCGAGGCGCAGTTCGTCCGCGCGGTCATGCGCGGGATCTCGCCTTCGGGCGAGCACTACTTCCCGGCCTTTCCCTATCCATCATACGCCCACGCCAAGGTCGACGACATCCGCGACCTCTTCGCCTATCTGAAGACGCTGGCGCCGGTCCCCGGCAAGGTGCGCGACCATGACGTGCGGTTTCCATTCAACATCAGGCGCAATATCGGGATCTGGAAACTGCTGTTCGTGGATGAGGCGCAGTTCAGGCCGGATGCGGCGCGTTCGGCGCAATGGAATCGCGGCGCCTATCTTGTCAACAGCCTCGGTCATTGCGCGGACTGCCACACACCACGCAATTTCCTCGGTGGCATCGTCGCCTCGCAACGCTTCGCGGGCGGACCCGATCCCGATGGCAAAGGCTGGGTTCCGAACATCACGCAGAAAGGATTGAGCGATTGGAGCGAGAAGGACATCGCCTATTTCCTCGAAACCGGGCAGACGCCGGACGGCGATAGCGCCGGCGGCTCGATGGTCAGCGTAATCAGGAACCTGTCGCAGCTGAGCGAGGCGGACCGCGAGGCCATCGCCGACTATGTCAAATCGCTGCCACCGGTCGAAGGGCCGCCGCGGCCAAGCAAGCGCTCCGACGACGGCGACAAGTCCTAGCCGGCGCCGAACGCCTTGAAGGTGATGATGGTGTGGGTGTCCTGGATGCCCGGAATCACCTGCACCCTCTCATTGATGAAGTGGCCAATGTCGGTATCATTGTCGACATAGAACTTGACCAGGAGATCGTAGTCGCCGGCGGTGGAATAGATCTCCGAGGCGATTTCCGCTTCAGCGAGCGCATTGGCGACGGCGTAGGACTGGCCGAGCTTGCATTTGAATTGCACGAAAAAGGGAACCATCGCAGTCGTCTCCCGAGGGCGTCGCGTTGCACCAATAGAGCAAGAAACCGGGCGCGCTGGCAAGCAAACTTGCCGGTCATGCGGCCTCGCGCTAGGACAGGCCATGACCGTGCCGAAACCGCTGCAATGCCTGCGAGCCGATCGATGACGGTGCCAGCCGCGCTCACCATCGCTGGTTCGGATTCCTCGGGCGGTGCCGGCATCCAGGCCGATCTGAAGACGTTCGCCGCGCTCGGCGTCTACGGTGCGTCCGTCATCACCGCCTTGACCGCCCAGAACACCGTTGGCGTCAGCGACATCCATCCGGTGCCGCCCGCATTCGTGACCGCGCAGATCGACGCCGTGTTCGGCGATCTCGCGATCGAGGCCGTCAAGATCGGAATGGTGGCGCAGCCGTTCGTGATCGATGCCATTGCCGCAGGACTGACGCGCTGGGCGCCGCGGCACGTGGTGCTCGATCCCGTGATGATCGCGACCTCGGGCGACCGGTTGCTCGCCGCGGATGCGGTCGATGCGCTGCGGACCAAGCTCGTGCCCATCGCTTCGCTGCTCACGCCGAACCTCCCGGAAGCCGCGGCGCTGCTGGACGCGCCCGTTGCGCGGGACGAAACCACGATCGAACAGCAGGGCCAACGGCTGCTCGCGATGGGGTGTCGGGCCGTGCTGATCAAGGGCGGCCACGGCCAGGGCAGCGAAAGCATCGACTACCTGATCGACCCGACCGGCACCCTCGCACTGCGGGCGCCGCGGCTTGCGAGCAGAAATACGCACGGCACCGGGTGCTCGCTGTCATCGGCCATTGCCGCCGGCCTCGCCAAAGGCCAGGACCTCGTGACCGCCTGCCGCCACGCCAAGGCATGGATCAGTGCCGCGATCGCCGCGGCGGATCGGCTGGCCGTCGGCCATGGCCACGGGCCGGTCCATCATTTCCACGAGTTCTATTGAGGCCGCGGGGCGTCGCCTGCCTGTCGTACAGCGCTGCTATCTGCGACCAGCGGAGGCGACGCCCGATTCGCGCCAGCCGACGGCGAGCTTCGGCGTCATCACGCGGTCACGAAATCGCAATAGATGCGTGCGCATGGGAATTGAGCGATGAGCGAGGAGAGCCCGGAACGGCGCTTTCGCACCTTGTTTATCTCCGACATTCATCTCGGCACGCGAGGCTCGCAGGTCGAGCGGTTGCTCGATTTCCTTCGCGGCCATGATGCCGAAACGGTCTATCTGGTCGGCGACATCGTCGACGGCTGGGCATTGAGATCCAGCTGGTATTGGCCGCAATCCCACAACGACTTCGTGCAGAAGATGCTGCGCCGGGCGCGCAAGGGTGTCAGGGTCATCTATGTCCCGGGCAACCATGACGAGTTCCTGAGAAACTATTACGGCACCCATTTCGGCGGCATCGACGTGGTTGAGAACATCATCCACGTTGGCGCCGACGGTCGGCGCTACCTGGTGATTCACGGCGACATCTTCGACCTCGTCGTGCAGAACGCGCGCTGGCTCGCCCATCTCGGCGACACCGCCTACGATCTCGCCATCCGGATCAATCGCCTGGTCAACATGTTCAGGCGCTGGTTCGGGGTGCCCTATTGGTCGCTGTCGCAATGGGCCAAGCTGAAGGTAAAGAACGCGGTGAACTATATCGGCGCGTTCGAGCAGACGCTGGCCGCCGAAGCGCGGCGTCACGATGCCGACGGGGTGATCTGCGGCCACATCCATCATGCCACCATCCGCGACCAACACGGTGTCCGCTACATGAACTGCGGCGATTGGGTGGAAAGTTGCACGGCCCTCGCGGAGCACGAGGACGGCCGCTTTGAGATCATCACCTGGGTCGAACCGTTGCGTCGGATGACGCCCGCCAATCCGGTTGCGGTGCGCGCCGCCTGATGCGCATCCTGGTCGCGACCGATGCGTGGCACCCACAGGTCAACGGCGTGGTCCGTACGCTGACCATGATGGCGGAGGCGGCCCGCGAGCTTGACGCCGAGGTGAGCTTTCTCACCCCCAAATCGTTCCGCACCGTCGCGCTGCCGAGTTACCCCGATCTGCGCGTGGCGCTGCCGGGTGCCGCCCGGATTGGCCGGTTGATATCGGCCGCGCGGCCAGACAGCGTCCACATCGCCACCGAAGGACCGATCGGCATGCTGGTGCGGCGACATTGCCGGCGACAGGGTTGGCGGTTCACCACCAGCTTTCACACCCGCTTCCCGGAATATGTCGCGGCGCGGGCGCCGGTGCCGCAATCCTGGATCTGGGCGGCGCTGCGCCGCTTTCACCGCGCGAGCGAGGCCGTCATGGCGGCGACGCCGGCGCTGGCAACGGAATTGCGGACCCGCCGCTTTGGCAATGTGGTGTTGTGGCCGCGTGGCGTCGACACCGCGCAGTTTCACCCGCGCGACGCCGATCTCGGCTTGCCGCGTCCGGTCTTCATCTGCGTGGGACGGGTGGCGGTCGAAAAGAATCTCGAGGCGTTTCTTGACCTCGATCTGCCCGGCAGCAAGGTGATCGTCGGTGATGGGCCGGCCCGCGCAGCTCTCGCCGCCAGATATCCGCAGGCGGCTTTTCTGGGTGCCAGGCAAGGCGAGGCGTTGACGGAAGCCTATGCCGCCGCCGACGTCTTCGTGTTTCCGAGCAAGACCGACACCTTCGGGCTGGTCTTGCTGGAGGCGCTGGCCAGCGGCTTGCCAGTGGCCGCATTTCCGGTGACCGGGCCACGCGACGTGATCGGTACGGCGCCGGTCGGCGTGCTGCATGACGATTTGCGGACCGCCTGCCTGGCGGCCCTGTCGATCAGCCGGCAGGCTTGTCTCGATTTTGCCGAACGACATACCTGGCAAGCCTCGGCGCGGGCCTTCCTCGACAATCTCGTGACCATCGGGGACGTCGAGCCAGCCAGCGAAACCGCTCAAGCCGTTGCGGAATGCGTTCCGCGGCTGGCCTGAGCGATGCCCTTGCCGGCTCGGCCGCCGGCGCGATACAAGGCGCGCATGACCGAACCCTCTCCACCCAAGGTCACCCCAGCGGACATCGATGCGGCCGCGCGGGTGCTGGCATCGTACGCGGTGCGGACCCCGCTCGTGTCGTCGCCGGTGCTGGATCAGCGGGCCGGCGCCCGGGTGTTCCTGAAGCCGGAAATGCTGCAACGGACCGGCTCGTTCAAGTTTCGCGGTGCCTTCAACAAGCTGTCGTCGATCCCGGTGGCAGATCGCGGCGGCGGCGTGGTCGCGTTCTCGTCGGGCAATCATGCCCAGGGCGTGGCGGCGGCAGCGCAACTCCTGGACATGAAGGCGACCATCGTGATGCCGGCGGATGCGCCGCTGTCCAAGCGGGAGCGCACCAAGGCCTATGGGGCCGAACTGGTCCTGTACGATCGCGACCGCGAGGATCGCGAGGCGATTGCCCGCGACATCGCCGGCAAGCGGGGTGCAACCCTGGTGCCGCCCTATGACGATCCCATGGTCATCGCCGGGCAGGGCACGGTGGGCCGGGAAATCGCCGAGGACATGGCGGCGCTTGGCGTGACGCCAGATATCGTGGCGGCGCCGGTATCGGGCGGTGGACTGATCGCGGGGCTAGCGACGGCGATCAAGGCGCGCCATCCGCAAGCCGCGGTGATGTCCGTCGAGCCCGAAGGTTTTGACGATCACGCCCGTTCGCTGCGCGCGGGCAGGCGCGAACCGCATCGCGCCGAAGGCCGCAGCATCTGTGACGCTCTGATGGCTTCGATCCCCGGCGAGATCACCTTCGCCATCAACAGCCGCCTGCTTGCCGGCGGCGTCACCGTTTCCGATGCCGAAGTCGGTGCGGCGGTCGGCTTTGCCTTTCGCGAGCTGAAGCTCGTGGTCGAGCCGGGCGGGGCGGTCGGTCTTGCCGCGCTTCTCGCCGGGCGGCTCGACGCCGGCGGCAGGAATGTCGTCATCGTGCTGTCGGGCGGCAATGTGGATGCGGATCTGTTTGCGAAACTGATCGCCTGATCAGGAAAACAGCGCAATCTTCTCGGCCTGGCTCAGGCGCCGGATCGGGGCGAGTGGGTCGGAGGCCATCGACACCGGCCTGCGGACAATGCCGCTCGCAATCAGGGTAGAACCCAGCGAGGGTTGCGGCGGCGGTAACGGCGCTGCCGGTGGCTCGATCGTCGCGACGGGCGGCGCCGCGATCGTTGTGGGCGCCATGGGCGCCGGCTCTTCGGCCCGCGGTTCGTCGGCCCGCGGTTCGTCGCCAAAGATATCGCCATCCGCATCGGCAGGATCCGGCGCCGACATTTCCAAGGCAATCAGATCGAGCACGGCCTCGTCATGCGCGTCGGCATCTTCGTTGGACGGGTCGGCCGTTGCCACGATCGCACCGACCGACATCTCCACGCCCACGATCCTGGCGGGGGTATCGCGCAAGCTGGCAGCCGGCGGCCCGGTCTCGGTGGGGACGGGCGCCTGTTCCGGGACAGCCGCCGCCGAGATGTCGGCTTCGTCAACGGCGGAGGACGAAACCTCGCAGCTGCTGAATTTGTCGAGCTCCCGGCGGACCAGCTCGAACGCCGCCTGCAGGGAAGCGCCTGGATCGCTCGACATGATCTGTTCGCAGCCGGCTTCCACCGCGCCGATCTGCGAATCGATCAGGTCGCAAATCCGTCCGTCGGCACCGATCTCGCGCCAGCGCCACGAAATCTCCCGGATCACCCGGGCGCCCTTGCGCATCGGCGCCAACGCCGCTTCCAAGGCGAAATCGTCGAGCGCGGCCGAGGTGGCTGCCCGCGCCTGCTCCAGCGCGCTGCCGATCGCCGCCAGGGCTTCCGCGAGACGGTTGTCGGGCGCCTCGGTCTTTGGCGCGGCAAGGGCCTGTTCGATCCGCGCGACCGCTTCGAGCACCATGCCGGTATCGGCATTGCGGTTGCGCTTGGCGTATTCGCCGAGGAACCAGCGGCCTCGCGCCGTCTCCATGAACGCTTCGCTGATCGCGTCGTAATCCTCCTCGCTCGGTTGCGCGGCGCGAGCAGAGATCGGCGATAGGGCGAATGCTTGGTCGGCCATCTTGAACTCTTCCGCGCAAATCACCGCGCGTTAGGCTAACGATCACCACGATATCGACCGAATCGCAATTGAATTGATGTCACCCGAATCACAAATCCCCATCCCGTCACAGCCGGCGCCCGCGCGATTCGCGGCGCGTCTGGCGCTGTTTTACGCCGCCATATTCGGCCTGGTCGGCACCTATCTGCCGTTCTTCCCGGTCTGGCTGAAGGCGATCGGGATCGACCCGTCATGGATCGGGATCATCACGGCGGTCCCGGCGGTGACCCGTTTCACCGTGCTGCCGCTGGTCACGAATCTTGCCGAGCGCCGCGGACGCTTGCGTGCGGCCATGATGATGACGGCCTTCATGACCGCATTTGGGTTCTTGCTGGTGGGAACCCAGCGCGATCCGTTGCCGGTACTAGTGGCCTTCGCAGCGACCGCCTGCGTGTGGACGCCCGTCATTCCGCTCACGGACGCCTATGCGCTGCGGGGGGTGGCGCGCTACGGCCTCGATTACGGGCCGGTGCGGTTGTGGGGGTCGGCGGCGTTCATTGCAGGCGCGCTGGCCTGCGGGCTGCTGGTCGACATCATCGCGGCACGGCACCTGATCTGGGTGGTCGCTGGCCTTGCCGGGCTTGGCGCAGTGGCGAGCCTCGGCCTTCGGCCCATGGAGGTGCCGAAGGTCACCGCATCGGCCTTGACCCAGACGCCGGCGCTGCTGCGCGATCCCGGCTTTCTCGCCATCATTGTTGCCTCGGCGCTGATCCAGGGTAGCCATGCGGCCTATTACGTCTTTGCCTCCATCGTCTGGCAGCAATCGAATCTCGGTGGGCTTACCATCGCCTGCCTCTGGTCGCTGGGCGTGATCGCCGAAATCGTGGTGTTTGCGCTATCGCCACGCTTTACGCTGGCGCCCGCGGCGCTGGTGGTGATCGGCGCGCTCAGCGCCGTGGTGCGCTGGCTGGTCACGGCACAGGAGCCATCCGTGGCGGTGCTCTCGCTGGTCCAGCTGGCGCATGGCCTGACATACGGGCTGACCCAGGTCGGCACCATGGGCCTGTTGGTGCGCCATGTGCCGGGCCATGTTGCCGCACGGGGGCAGGGCTATCTCGCGGCATGCAGCGGGATTGTCGCCAGCACGGCCTCGGTGCTGTCCGGTGCGGTATATGCCCGCTATGGCCAGGGCGTCTATTACGTGATGGCGGCGATGGCGGCCTCCGGCGCGGTGGTGATCTGGCTGGCGCGGCGGCAGCTGGCCGATCATCCCCAGAGCGCGGCGACGGGCGGGTAGACCAAGCTGTCGTCGTAACGCAATCCGTTGTCACGGTCATGTGCCAGCAGCAGCGGTCCGTCGAGATCGACAAAACGGGCCTGAGGCGTCAGCAGCATCGCCGGCGCCATCGCCAGCGAGCTTGCGACCATGCAGCCGACCATGATCTCAAGTCCCAGCGCCTGCGCCGCGTCCGCCATCGCCACCGCCTCGGTCAGCCCGCCCGTCTTGTCGAGCTTGATGTTGACGGCGTCGTAGCGCTCCCGCAACCCGGGCAGCGACGCCCGGTCATGCACGCTCTCGTCGGCGCAGACCGCGAGCGGGCGGCGGATACCGGCCAGCGCCGCGTCGGCGCCGGCAGGCAGCGGCTGCTCGACCAGGGTGACGCCGAATTCGGCGCAGGCGGCAAGGTTTCGCTGCAAATTGTCCGGCGTCCACGCTTCGTTGGCGTCGACGATGAGCTCGGATTCGGGGGCGGCCTTGCGCACCGCCGCGATTCGTTCGCCGTCGCCGTCGCCGCCCAGTTTGACCTTCAGCAGCGGCCGATGCGCCGCCTTGGCGGTCGCCGCCGCCATCGCTTCGGGCGATCCGAGTGAAATGGTGTAGGCGGTGGTGCAGGGCCGCGGGGCCGGGCGTCCCAGCAGCGTCCAGGCTCGCTGTCCGCTCGTCTTGGCCTCGAGGTCGAGCAGCGCGCAGTCCAGCGCATTGCGGGCCGCGCCGGCCGGCATGGCGGACTGCAGCGCGGTGCGATCGAGCCCGCGCCGCAGCAGTTCCCGCATTGGCTTCAGCGATGCCAGCGTCGCCTCCGCCGTCTCGCCATAGCGCGGATAGGGCACGCATTCGCCGCGTCCGGTATGGCCGCCCCGGCTGACTTCCACCACCACCGTGACCGCTTCGGTCTTGGCGCCGCGGCTGATGGTGAAGGTGCCGGCGATCGGCCAGCGTTCGATTCGGATATTGAGCTTTACGGACTGGCTGGAAGTCATTTTAGTATCTGGCAATTTCTGAACCGTATGATTGCCCGGCGCAACCAGTTATGAACTGGTGGCGGGTATTCTGCAGGCAGTGCCTCGCGTAGCAGCTCTCCTCTCGAAAATGGCGGAGAAACGGCACAGGAGGGGAATCGTGAGCGCCGACCCTAGACTGGAACGGGTTGCACAGGCCAATGGACTGGCTTTGTGCGCCGCGGGCTCCTGGACCGCGGGCTTCGCGCCGGCGCTCGAGCAGATCGTGGCCGACGCCGAAAAGCTGACCGGCAGCCGGCCCAACATCTTCATCGACGTGTCTCAGGTCTCCAGGCTCGATACATTTGGCGCGTGGTTGATCGAGCGGCTCCGCCGCAGCCTGAGCCAGGGCCAGGCCGAGGCCAGGATCGCCGGGCTTTCCGCGAATTATTCCAGCCTGGTCGATGAGGTCCGCCGGGTCAAGGACGCGCCCGCCGTTGCGGCCACGACGGTGACGATTGCCGGCATGCTGGAGCAGGTCGGGCGCAGCGTGGTCGGCTTCGGCGGCACCATCGTCGGGCTGATCGATATGCTTGGCGCGGTGCTGGCGGCGTGCGCCCGGGTGCTGCGGCATCCCACGACCTTCCGACTGACATCGACCGTGCATCACCTCGAACAGGTGTGCTGGCGCGCGGTGCCGATCGTCGGGCTGATCACTTTCCTGATCGGCTGCATCATCGCCCAGCAGGGCATCTTCCATTTCCGCAGATTCGGCGCGGACATCTTCGTCGTCGACATGCTGGGCGTGCTGGTATTGCGCGAAATCGGCGTGCTGCTGGTGGCGATCATGGTGGCGGGTCGCTCCGGCAGCGCCTATACCGCCGAACTCGGCTCCATGAAGATGCGCGAGGAGATCGACGCGCTGCGGACCATGGGGTTCGATCCGATCGAGGTGCTGATCCTGCCGCGGATGCTGGCGCTGGTCATCGGGCTGCCGATCCTGGCCTTTCTCGGCGCCATGGCGGCGCTCTATGGCGGCGGACTTGTCGCGTGGTTGTATGGCGGAGTCGACCCCGAAGCGTTCCTGCAGCGGTTGCGCGACGCCATCTCGATCAATCATTTCATCGTCGGCATCGTCAAGGCGCCGGTGATGGCGGCGGTGATCGGCATCGTGGCCTGCGTCGAAGGGCTCGCCGTCGAGGGCAGCGCTGAATTGCTCGGGCAGCACACCACCTCGTCGGTGGTGCAGGGCATCTTCTTCGTCATTGTCATGGACGGCGTGTTTGCGATCTTTTTCGCCTCGATCGGAATGTGACCATGGCCGCCGAACCATCCGACGCCATCATAAGGGTTCGCGACATCTCGGTGCAGTTCGGCAGCACCAAGGTGCTGGACGGACTGAACCTCGAGGTCAGGCGCGGCGAGATCCTGGGCTTTGTCGGTCCCTCCGGCGCCGGCAAATCGGTCCTGACCCGCACCATCATCGGCCTCGTGCCCAAGATCAGCGGGCGCATCGAGGTGTTCGGGATCGATCTCGATGCGGCGGACGCTCGGGCGCGGCGCGCGGTCGAGCGGCGCTGGGGCGTCCTATTCCAGCAGGGTGCGCTGTTTTCCTCGCTGAGCGTGCGGCAGAACATCCAGTTCCCGGTCCGGGAATATCTCGACGTCTCGCAGCGTCTGCTGGACGAGATCACGGTCGCCAAGCTCGGCATGGTGGGATTGCGACCGGAAGTCGCAGAGCGATTTCCCTCGGAACTGTCGGGCGGCATGATCAAGCGCGTGGCACTGGCGCGCGCGCTCGCGCTCGATCCCGAACTCGTGTTCCTCGACGAGCCGACCTCCGGCCTCGACCCGATCGGCGCCGGCGACTTCGACGAACTGGTGCGTACCCTGCAGCGGACGCTCGGCCTGACGGTTTTCATGGTGACGCACGATCTGGACAGCCTCTATACTGCCTGCGACCGCATTGCCGTGTTAGGTAATGGTAAGATCATTGCGGCAGGATCCATGGCCGACATGCAGGCCTCGCAGCATCCATGGTTGAGGGCCTACTTCCACGGCAAGCGCGCCCGCGCTGTCATGGGCTGATGATTTGTCGGTTTCGGAGCTGGTTTGATGGAAACGCGGGCGAATTTCGTCCTGATCGGAGCATTCACGCTGGCAGTGATCGCGGCCGCGTTCGGCTTTGTGATGTGGTTCCAAAGTCTTCATACCACCAAGACGCGCACGCCGCTGCGCGTCATCTTCGAAGGCCCGGCGGCTGGCTTGCGGAATGGCGGAAGCGTCAATTTCAATGGTATCAGAGTGGGGGAAGTCGTCTCGGTGAAGCTCGACAATCCGCGTCGTGTGGTCGCGCTGGCGATGGTTGCCAATGACACGCCGATCCGCAAGGACACGCTGGTCGGGCTGGAATTTCAGGGACTGACCGGGGTCGCCGCGATATCCCTCAAGGGCGGCGAGGAGGCCGCACCAGGCGTGCCGCTGGACGAGGACGGCGTCCCGGTCCTGACCGCGGACCCCAATGCGCTGCAGGACGTGACCGAGGCGATCCGTGGCACGCTGCAGAACATCAACCGGGTGGTCTCCGACAACCAGGCCGCAGTCAAGAATTCGCTGCACAATCTCGAGGCCTTCACGGCCTCGCTGGCGCGCAATTCCGAAAAGATCGACGGCATGATGCTGAAGGTTGATGGCGTGATGGGCAAGGCCGACAGCCTGATGCTGGGCCTCGACATGCTGGCCGGCGGCAAGGATGGCGGCGAACTGTTCCTGACCGTGAAATCGATCCGCGAACTGGCCGAGGATTTCGACAAGCGCTCGGGAGCGCTGATGTCCGATGGCCGACGGACCCTTGGCGACATCAGCCGGGCGGTCAACAATCTGGACCGCAATCCGACCCGCCTGATCTTCGGCCCGGGCAACAGCAGTGCGTCGCCTCCGGCGGCAGCGCCGGGGCCCGCGGCGGCCGAACGGCGACGGCCCTGACACGTTCCAGGTCCGCGATCCGCCCAACTCTGGAGGGATCGCGCGGGCTTCAGCCGAGCCGGCCTGCCGCGTGGGCGAGCAGGGTATAGACCATGCCGGTTTCCGAGGTGAGGTGGCTGCGCAGCAATTGCGGTCCGCGCTCGTCGCGCGCGACCTCGTCGAGCAGCCGCTCGAACTCGTTGATGTAGCGGTCGACGGTCTGCTTGAAGTTGCGGTCGCCGCGGTATTTGCGGCCGACTTCGTCGAAGGCTTTCTGTCCGGCCGGCGTATAAAGCCGCTTGGTGAAGGCCTTGCTCTCGCCGCGCTGGTAACGATCCCACATTTCGGCGGCGAGATTGCGGTCCATCAGCCTTCCGATGTCGAGCGACAGCGACTCCAGCGGGTTGCCGGCGCCCGACGGCTGGGGCGGGCGGCCGCGGGGGACCTCCGGGTTGCCGGTGTCGGCGCGGTTCAACAGGCCGGACAGCCAGCCGTCATTGCTCTGGTCGGAGCTCGCGGGGCTGACCGGCGGCGCTTCGGTGCGGCGCGAGGCCGGCATGCCGAGGTCCGGCGGCGGCAGGTTCGAGGCGCTGTTGGGGTCGCGCATGCGCGGCGGCGGCGTCGAACGCGACGGCGTCTCGCCGCGACCGCCGGCGCCCGCCAGCAGCGGCTCCTCCTCGCGCGGCGAGTTGGCGCGGCTGGCGCTCACCACGTCCAGCCCGCGGCCGTGACGGGCCACGATCCGGTTCAACTCGGCCAGCGCCTCGATCTGGTCGACAATGACCTTGCGCATCTGCGAAGTGCTCTCGGCGGCCTCCTGCGGCATTTCGAGCACGCCGCGGCGCAGCTCGTTGCGCGTCGCCTCCAGCTCGTGGTGCATCTCCGACGCCATCTGCTTCATGTTGGAGACCAGGGCCGCGAACTTGTCCGCGGACTGCTGGAACATCGCGTCGGCGTCCTGGGTGCCCTGCTGGTAGAGCTGGCTCATGGTGTCGGCGGTTGCTTGCCGCTGCTCCTCGGCGGCGGCGCGCACCGCCTCGAACTGCCGGCTGATGGCGGCGGAACCGGCGCCCGCGGTCTCGGCGACCACCCGTGCGATATCGCGGGCGCGCTCCTCGGCCGCGGCCAGCGATTCATCGAGCAGGCCGGTGAAACGCGACAGCCGCTGATCGAGATCGGCGGTCCGCCCGTCGATGGCGGAGACCAGCGATTCCAGCACGGATTTGCGTTCGGCGACCGAGGCGGTGGTGGTGCGGTTGCTTTGCTCGACCGCCGCGGCGGCGTCGACCAGGGCCTTGCCGTGGACTTCGAACTGGCTCGACAGCGAGCCGAGATCCTGCAGCGCGCGCGCGGTCTTGTTGTTGAACACGCTCAATTGGTCTTCCAGCGTCTGGGTCGCGGCGCCGTTGCGCGAGGTGACGTCGTTCATGGCCGACACGAAATCGGCGACCCGGGTCACCAGCGCGCGCTCCAGCGAATTCAGGTTGTCGTGCGCGCCGGTCAGCACTTCCTGCAGCAGGATGTTGCCCTCGCGCAGCCGCTCGAACAGCGCCACGGTGTCGGTGCGCAGGATCTTGCTGGTTTCCTGCATCTCGGTCACCGCCGCGATCGAGACCTGACGCGACTGGTCGATCGCGGTCCGCGACGACAGTTCGAGGTCCTTGATCGACTTGCTGACGGCGCCGGTGGCCATTTCGCCGGCGGTGGTGATGTTCCGCGCGACGTCGGACCCGTTGTTCATGAGCGACTGCGAAAATGCCTGTCCCCTGGTTTCGATCGACTTCAGGGCATCGCTGGTGACGCGGTCGATATCGAAGGTGAGCTGGGTGGTTCGGGTGCCGAGCGCCTCGACCAGCGTTCCACGCTTGCCGTCGATCATCTGGGACAGACGTTCGGTCTGCTGTTGCACATGGGTGACGATCTCGTCGGACTTGCCGGTCAGGGCCGATCCGAAGTTGCTGCTGGCGGCGAGAATCGACCGTTCGATCTCGGTCGACGCCGTCTTGATCCTCGAGCTGACTTCGTTCGATACCGAGACCAGGGTGTTCTGGGCGGTGAGCGCGCTGGCCTGGATGTTGTCGGTGGTGTTCGTGGTGACCGAACCGAGCGAACGCTCGATGTCGGAAGAGATCGCCTTGATCTGGCTCGCCGCATCGGCCGAAGTTGCCGCCAGCGAGTTCTGCGCCTCGCGGGCACTGCCGAGGATCGAGGCGGCGGTGTTCGCCCCGACCGTGGTGAGCGCGCGTTCCACGTCGGCCGCCAGTGACTTCACGTGGCTGGCGGCATCAGAGGACGCCGATACCAGCGTGGTCTGGATCTCTCGCGCGCCCGACAGGATCGAGGCGGCGGTGGCCGACCCTGCCGCCGCCAGCGTGCGTTCGACGTCGGCGGTCAGGGACTTGATCTGGGCAGTGGTGTCGGTCGAGACCGACAGCAGGCTGGTGTGCGCCTCGCGCGTGCTGGTCACGATCGAATCGGCTGCTTCGCTGCCCACGGCCGTGAGCGAGCGCTCGACTTCAGCCGATGTCTGCTTCAGCCGTTCGCCGACCTCCGAGGAGACCGTCAGCAGCGACTGCTGGGCGGCGCGGGCACCGGTCTGGATGGTCTCGCTGGTATTGACCACGAGGTTGATCAATGAGTGCTCGGCGTCCTCGACATGCGAGCGGATCGTGGCGGAAAGCTCTTCGGCGCGCGCGACCAGGCCTTCGCTCGCCTGACGGCCGCTGCTCTCGATCCGGCCCGCGACGGCTTCGACGCGCGAACCGAGAAGATCCTCGAGCTGCGATACCCGCACGTCGATGTCGGAAGCGACCGCGCCGACCCGGCTCTCGATGCCCTGATGGATATCCTGGAAGCGGGCCGTGATGGTGTCGGTCAAATGGGCGCTGCGGCCGTCGATGGTTTCGGTCACATTGGAAATGCGCTGATCGACCGCCTCGATCGCCTGCGCCGTGCCGGATGTCAGCGAAGTCGTCAGATGGGTGAGGCGGGACTCCACCGCTTCGATGGCCTGTGCCGTGCCCGAGGTGAGCGTCGTCGTCAGGTGCGTGAGGCGGGAATCCACCGATTCCAGCGCCTGGGCAGCGCCCGACGTCATCGACGAGGTGAGCTGGGTGAGGCGGGAATCGATCGACTGGATTGCCTGTACCGTGCCGTCGGTCAGGGAAAGGGTGAGCTGGGTGAGGCGGGAGTTCGATCGAATGGATCGCCTGCGCGGCGCCATCGGTCAGCGACGTGGCCAAGGTGCCGAGCCGGCCGTCGATGGTCTCGGTGACGGATTTCGCGCGGCTGTCGAAGGTCTGTTCCAGCGACTTGAGGCGGCCTTCGACCGAGTTGTCGAAGAACCGGATTTTGCCGTCGAGCGAACTGTCGAGACTGGTGATGCGGGTGCCGAGCGTGGTCTCGAACTGCACCAGACGCTGATCGAGCGTGGCCGTGATGGTTCCGCCATTGGAGTTGAGCCGGCTGTCGAAGGTGTCGACATAGTTCTTCAGGCTGTCGGCGATGTGCTGGGTGCGTTCGCCCATGCGCTCGACGATCTCCCCGCCGAAGGTCTTGACGGTGCGGTCGAACTCGGAAATGTGACGTGTGATCAGCGCGCCGAGCGTGCCGCTGTCGCGGGCAAATCTCTCGGCAAGCTCGCCGCCTTGGCTCTTCACCAGCTCGTCGAAGGCGCTCATCTGCAGGCTGAGCGTGTCGTGGGCGTTCTCGGTCTGGCCGATGACCTTGGCCATCAGCGTGTTTACCGTCACGTCCAGCGCGTCGCTCGCCTTGTCGCCGCTGGAAAGTATGTGGGTGGCGAGCCGGTTGCCGGCGTCGTCGATCTTGCTCACCAGGTCGCCGCTGCGCAGCTCGAGCTCGAGCAGCAGCGAATCGCCGGAATTCTTCAAGGAGTCGTGCAGCTGCTCGGTGCGATCGGAGATCGTGTCGACGATGCCGTTGGAGCGTTGCTCGAAGTCGCCGGTGATGCGGTCGATCCGCTCGTTCAGAAGTTCGTGGACCCGGTCGGCCAGGTCGACGAACTCGTCATGGACGTGCCCGGTCTTGAAGTTGAGGCTCGTGGTGAGGCGTTCGCTGGCGTCGAGCACCGCGCGGGTGGTTTCCGAGCTGGCCTCCTCGAGCCGGTCGAGCAGGTCGCCGCCGCGCTCGCCGAGCGCCAGGATCATGTTGTCGCCGGCATTGCTGAGGGCGCTGGTGATGTGGGCGCCGCGCTCCTCCAGCGCGCCGGTGATGCTCTTGGCGACCTCGTCGACGCGGGATGCGATCGCGTCCGAGATCAGGGCGATGTCGTGCCGAAGGTCGATCTGCACCCCAGAGATGGCGCTGCGGACCTGCTCGGCCTGACCGACCAGATTGTCGCGCTGATGTGCGATGTCCTGCAGCAGCGAGCGAATGCGGACCTCGTTGTCGCTGTAGGCGCGCTCGAGTGCCGCGACCTCATTGGCAACCAGGGTCTCGAGTTCGCCGGCCCGCGCGATCGCGCGTTCGACGCCGTCGCCCATCGCGGCCACCTCGCGTCGGATGGCCTGGCCGACCGTCACCATGGAATCGCTTGCCGCGTTCTCGGGTTCCGAGAAGCGGATCGCGACCTGCGCCATCGACTGCGCGATCATGCGCAGTTCCTGACCGCGCCAGGACAGACTGGCGAGGAAATAGATCAGCAGCACCGGCGCGACGAACAGCGCCGCTAGTCCTCCGAGCGCCAGTATGCCGCCGCCGCCCTGACCGATCGTGGCCCGCAGTGTCGGCAGGTAGCTGAACATCAGGATGGCCGCGCCGATGATCCAGACCGCGGCGAAAAGCGTGGCGAGGGTGTAGACGCTGCGTGCCGGCCGGCCCTTCTGAATGGCCTGCAGGATCTGCCCGATGGTCTCGCGATCGTCGTTGGCGGCGGCGCGGCGTGCCGTGCGCGGCTCCTCGACCGGATCGAAGATCTTCCGATCCTCGCTCGGCCGGGCGTCGAACGCGCTTTCGTCGAAAGAGGGCGCCGAAGTGCCGATCGGTGCCGCATCGCCGACCGAGCCCCGATCGGCGTCGAGGTCGGGCGCCTCGCCGATGTTGAGGGCCTCCTGAATGGCGGAAAGCGCAACTTCAGTCGGGTCTTTGACCTTTTTTGGATTGTTGGCCATGTTCAGTCTGACCCCTCTGCTACTTTCGCGACCGGACCATCGTGCGCGAATGCCCCGTGCAGCCCGTAGCCGCCGTCATGCCCGCGCGACGCTACGCCGCAGGCGCTGGTCGGCTTGTCCCGCCACATCCGCAAACATCCTATTGGGAAGGCGAGGCGAATGAAATGGTCGCGATTAACGCAATCTTAATCATCGTTAACAGTGCCGTACCGCAATGCGATAGCAGGGCAGGCCGGAACCGGTGGAGGAATCGAGGCAAGATCGTGTCCGAAAAGTGCCCAATATGCGGCGGGGCGCGCGAACGTTCCGTTAACTATTGGTGTGATTGGTTCTGACGATCGCGACCGGATGACGAGCTATCGCAGTGCCTCTGAACCTCGAACGGATTGACTGGATGCCGTCTCCACCGCTTGCGCCCGATGACGGTCCGATCGACACCGGGCATCTGGCGCAGATGACCCTTGGCGATGTCAGCCTCGAGCGCGAGGTGCTGGCGATGTTCTCGGCGCAGGCCGCCGGGTTGGTCGGCAAGCTCGCCACCCTGCCTTCCGACGCCCTTGCACTCGCCCACACATTGAAGGGCTCGGCGCGCGCCATCGGGGCGTTTGCGGTTGCCGATGCTGCCGCGGTGATGGAAGCCGCGATCCGCGCCGCCAGAGATCCGCAGCCCGCGCTGGCCGAACTCGCGGGTGCCGTGGCAGACGCCCGGACTGCGATCGACACGATTCTGCGCCGCACCTGATGCGCGGGCAGTTCTCGTGGACTACGCCCGGAGCCGGATCCTGCACGATTTCGCCGTGAACGCTGGCGCGGAAGGGATCGACCCGTTATAGGACTGCCGGACCTTTCTCCATCTGCGCAGCATGAGCATCATGGCCAAGATCACCTTTGTCGACCACGCCGGCGAATCCCGCACCATTGATGTCGAGAACGGCGCGACCGTGATGGAAGCGGCGATCCGCAATTCAGTTCCCGGGATCGAGGCCGAATGTGGCGGCGCCTGCGCCTGTGCAACCTGCCACGTGTATGTCGATGAGGCGTGGCGCGACAAGGTTGGCGCGCCCTCGCCGATGGAGGAGGACATGCTGGATTTCGGCTTCGACGTGCGGCCGAGTTCGCGGCTGTCCTGTCAGATCAAGGTCAGCGACGATCTCGACGGTCTCGTGGTGGCGACGCCGGAGCGGCAGGCCTAGCGAAACGGCGGCGACGCCACATCGACGTTGCGGCGAAGCCAGGGCTGGAAGTTCTGGATGATCTGTTCGGTCAGCGGGGTCGGCTTGCGGGTGGCTTCGTCGATCAGCACGTTCACTGCCTGCGCCGAGGCGACGCAGCTGCCTTGCGAGAACACTGCCTGGTCGAAGGTCACCGAGGTCCGGCCGAATTTCACAAGCCCGAGCGCGATCTCGATCGTGCCCGGCCAGCGCAGTTCGGCGCGGAAATGGATATCGAGCCGCACCATCATCCAGGCGAGCCCCGCAGGCGTCAGCCCACGATCGCGGTCCTTCATCAGCGTGACGCGGCCGGTCTCGAAATAACTGGCATAGACCGCGTTGTTGACGTGCTGGTTGGGGTCGAGATCGGCAAAGCGCACATTGTCGGTCAGCCGGTACGGGAAATCTTCCAGGCGCGGGGCGGCGGCGGGGCGGGTGGATGCGTTCACGGCAGAAACTCCGGGCGGTCGACATCGGTTACAGCCGAGTTCGCGAACTGCGGCAAGGGGTTGCGTCCGACCCCTGCAGCCATTTATGGCTTTCCTCGAACCGTCGGTTTGGCTAGACAGGCGCAGCCCGACCTGGTCCCGACCCGCAAGGACGCAGGCCTTCCCGAAACCGGGCCGGCCGGCGCAGTTCAACCGAAAAGAAGCGACATGAGCGAAGCGATCAAAACCGATGTGCTGATTATTGGCGCCGGCCCGTGCGGACTGTTCGCAGTGTTCGAACTCGGCCTGCTCGACATGAAGGTGCATCTCGTCGATATCCTCGACAAGATCGGCGGCCAGTGCGCCGAACTCTATCCGGAGAAGCCGATCTACGACATTCCCGGCATTCCCTTCGTCACCGGGCAGGGCCTCACCGAAGCGCTGCTGGAGCAGATCAAGCCGTTCAATCCGACCTTCCATCTGAACGAGATGGTGGAGAAGATCGAGAAGATCGGCGATCCCGGCTTTCGCGTCACCACCGACGCCGGCAAGGTGTTCGAATGCAAGGTGGTGGTGATCTCCGCCGGTGGCGGCTCGTTCCAGCCGAAGCGACCGCCGGTTCCTGGCATCGAAGTCTATGAGGGCAGCTCGGTCTTCTACTCCGTTCGCAAGATGGAGCAGTTCCGCGACAAGGACATCTTGATTGTCGGTGGCGGCGATTCCGCACTGGACTGGACCCTCAATCTGCATCCGCTCGCGAGGCGCATCACGCTGCTGCACCGACGCGACGATTTTCGCGCCGCGCCGCACAGCGTCGAGCAGATGCGGGCGCTGGTGACGGCAGGAAAGATCGACCTCAGGATCGGGCAGGTGACGGGCCTCGAGGGCGAGGGCGGCATGCTCACCGCCGCCGCCGTCAAGGCCAACGACAATGTCGTTTCGAAGGTTGCCTGCGATACCATGCTGCCGTTCTTCGGGCTCACCATGAAGCTCGGACCGGTGGCGAATTGGGGCATTGCGCTCGAGAACAACCTGGTTCCGGTCGAAACCGCCGCTTTCGAGACCAACGTCCCCGGCATTTTCGCCATCGGCGATATCAACACCTATCCCGGCAAGCTGAAGTTGATTCTATGCGGGTTCCACGAGGGTTCCCTGATGGCGCAGAAGGCGCACCGGTATGTATTTCCTGACAAGCGGCTGGTGTTCCAATACACGACGTCCTCCTCGAGCCTGCAGAAAAAGCTCGGCGTTAACTAAGTCGCGCGGCGCGTTACGGAACCGCGGCAGCCGTGGCGGATCGGCGGATCTTGCGCCATCATTGTGACCCATCCCCGCGCCAGGATTGGCGAAGGGGGAGATGCGGTACTGGAACCCTCGGCGAAATGGCCGTATTCTGTGGCCCTTGCCGACGTTTGATCGGGTGGTTTCGATGTGGATTAGTGTGTTCAGGTTTCGATCGATATTGCCGTTGCTGACGAGTTCTCGCCTTGCTCGCCATCGTGATTCCGGCACGAGCCGCCGAGCCGTCAGCCGCGGGGCTCTGGCAGAAAATTGAGGACAACAAGCCCGTCATCTGGGTGCTCGTGGTCGATCATGACGGCATCTACGAGGGCGTGATCGCCAAGACGTTCCCGGAAGATCCCAGCGAGATCTGTGCGAAATGCACCGATGACCGCAAGAACGCGCCGATCCTGGGAATCTCCTTCATCCGCGACATGAAGCGGGCAGGATTGAAATACGAGGATGGCAACGTCCTGGACCCGCGTGACGGCAAGATCTATCACGCCAAGATGAGCGTGAGCCCGGACGGCCAGACCCTGACGATGCGCGGATATTGGGGAATTTCGTTGCTCGGCAAGAATGAGACCTGGTATCGGCTTCCGGATTCGTCGATGGCCTCGGTCGATCCGCCGATCGTGGCGAAATATCTGCCGTCGCAGGCCGCGGCGGTCAAGCCGGGTCCAGGCAAGCGCGGCCTGACGCGCTGATCCGGTAGGCTCGCGCGGCGCGTCAGCGCGACGGAGGCATCGGCAGCACGGGCGGAGCCGGCTCCGTGGTGACTTCCGGCACCGCATCGAGATTGAGTGCGGCGGCGGCGGCCGGCAACGCCGCATCGGCCATTGCCGCATAGCCTTCTGCGGTCGGGTGGATGGCGCCGCCATATACCGCGGAAAGCACGCCCCAGGTCGCATCGTGAATATCGGCGGGCTGGCTCGCCGATGGCAGCCCCTGCGGATAGGTCATGGCCGCGAAGTAACTGTCGTTGGCGTCGCGGATCCAGCGCGCCCGCGGCAGGTAGGCGCGATATTCGCTGGCGCCGCGGCCGCACAGCAGCGGCTGATTGGCCGCCGTGACCAAGTCAGGGTTGAAGCTGTTGCCCTTGGCAGAAAAGCACTCCTGGTCGAATTCCGGATCGGACCCGGCACGCGCGCAGAAGCCGTGTGCGGCAAACAGGGGCTGGTGCGCATCGACAAAGGTCATGCGGTCAGTGGCGGGATCGTCGCACAGCACGCCGCCGCGACACAGGGCCAGCGCCTTGAGGTGCGGCAGGAATTCGTTCTGCACGTAGTCCGATACGGCGGCGAGCCGCTGCGGATCGACGTTGAAGGAGGGGTGGATATCGAAGCCGGCGCGGCCGCCGGGGCAGGGCGCGCCGCCAGTCAACACAGGATTGGCATAGGAGGTGTAGACGACATGCGACATGTCGCCGACCAGCGGCTTCAGCGCCTCGCGCAGCTTGGCAAATCCGCGCGGCAGATCCCGCGCCAGCGTTGCCCGCGAATCCTCGAGCGAGCCGATCAACCCGGTGCGCTGAAACAATTCGCGTTCGGTGGGCGTATCGACGATCACGTCGGAGACCAGACCGGAGAAATTGATGTCATTGGCGCCGATCGACAGCAGAACGAGATCGAGCCTGCGGTCGGGTTGACCGCGCCTCGCCGAGCTGACCGCGGCGCGCAACTCGGTCAATTGCGCGCTGACGGATTGGCAGGACGCCGACTTCGCCGACGGGCATTCCCGCGCGCGCTGCGGACCGAACAGACCATTGGCGATGGTGGCCCCGGTGCAAGCCAGCGGCAGATAAGTGACCGCGATATGAGGATAGCGCACGGCGAGCGCCAGCGCGGTTCGGGTCTGGTAGCTGTAGAGCGATCGGTGACAGGCTGAATTGAACCAGAGTGCGCTTTGGCGCTGCCATGCCTGCAACAAGTCCGGCGCTCCGCAGGCGCGGCCGCCCTTGTAGCCGGCGCGGCTCGGACGGTAATACTCGCTGCCCGAGGTTCCAAGATAGGAGCGGAAGCAGAATCCCACGTCCGCCAGGGCAACCGCGCGATCCGGATCGCCTTCGCCGGATGCGATGCTGTCGCCCAGCCCGGCGATCAGGATGTCGCGTACCATGATGTCGGCGGTCACGCGCTGTGGCGACTCCGAGCCGCTGGAAACATTCACGGTCGCCACGGTGCGCAGGCCATATCGCGCACGCAGGTTGATCGGCTCGGCGCAGTCCTGCGTGGTCTGCTGCGGGCCGCCGCCGTCGTCGAACGACCAGGCGCAGACGGCCCCGACCGGAACCTGCCCGCTTAGCCGAACGGTGATGGGATGGTCCACCGGCGTCAGATAACTCTCCTTCACGTTATCGCGCATGCAAGGTTCGCTGACGCGTCCGGCGAGATCGATACAGAGCCGGTTCACGCTGTTGCGCGCCCAGCCGCGGCCGTCGCTCTGCAGTTCGAGCGCCTGTTCCGACTGGAGGATGCTGCGGTTCCGTGCCGCATCCGCATGAAGCTGGAAGTCGCGCTCCTCACGAAACAGCCGGAAGCGGTTGCGCACTTCCCAGCTGATCTGCATGTCGGGAGCGCTTTGCGCGGCGGCCCGATCCACAGGCAGGGTTCCCAGCGCCACAAGCAGCAGCGCGCACGACATCATCGAGCGGAAGAGATTTCGAGGCATGGCGCGTTTGACGTCACGGATAGGGCAGAAATAAGAACGCGGGACGCTAGCGCGACTTCACCCGCTTGATCGGCTGCGGCAGCGCGATCGGCGGCGGTGGCGCCTCGTTCACCTTGCGCCGATCCTGCCACGGCCGCACCACGTTGAGCCACAGTTCGCGCGTTCCCATGATGGAAATCGCGATGGTGAACGGGATCATGAAATAGAGGATCCGGAACACCAGCAGGGTTGCCAGCAATTGCTCCCGCCCGAATTCCGGCAGTGCCACCAGCATGGCTGCATCGAATACCCCGAGACTGCCGGGCGCATGACTGGCGAACCCGAGCAGCGTGGCCAGGATGAACACCACGGCCAGCGAAATGAAGTCGATGTGAGGCTGCGCCGGCATCAGAAGGTACATCGCGGAGGCGCAAAAACCCAGGTCGACCACGCCGATCAGCATTTGCAACAGGGTCAGCCGCGCCGATGGCAGTACCACCTTCCAGCCGTTCTGGCCGAGTTCGCGGCGTTCCTCGCCCAGCACCAGCCAGATGAAATAGACCCCGATGCCGCCGAGACAGCCAAGCGCGATCAGCCGATTGATGGTCGGTGGCAGCAGGTCCATCGCCGATGCCGCCTCGGGGTGCCAGGCCATGCCGAAGCCGAGCACGAACAGGTTGCCGAGCCAGAAGGTCAAGCCGGACAGAAAACAGACCTTCGCGACGTCGATGGCGCTCAGCGCGTATTCGGAATAGATCCGGAACCGTATGGCGCCTCCGGTGAAGACCGTAGCGCCGATATTGTGGCCGATCGAATAGCTGGCAAAACTCGACAGGGCCGCGATGCGATAGGGCACATGTTTCTTGCCGATGGTGCGCAACGCGAAGAAATCATAGAAGGTCAGCGTGCAAAACGCCCCCACCACGCACAGCGCGGCGATCGCAATGTGGGCGGGAGGGATATCCGTCAGCGCCGTCAGGATTACGCCGGTATTCACCCCCTTGAGGGTGCGGACCAGGGTGGTGACCGCGAGGACGATGATGAGGAGGCTCGCGGCGACGCCAAGCCGTTTCCAGCCGATCCGTTCCTTGAAGCCACGCCCGAGCGTGGTCAGCAGTCGATGCATTCATCCTCCCGGCAGGGCGGCCGTCCAAAATCGGTCGAAGCCAAGCTGCCAGGCGGCAGCCGGAACGCTCCTCAGCTAAGACCCATAAGGCAAAATCATCTTAATGTGCAGTCCTTGACAGCGCCGACCGGGCCCTCGGGCCGGCGTCGCCGTCATGTCACTTAGATATGCATTGGCACGGGAGAATCGAGGCGGGCTCGGTTCGGCTGCCGGAATCCGCCATTTGGGCGGCGCCGTTCCGATGTTCCGTCGCGGCTGCCAGGAACATCGCGGATGGCAGCCGGTTAGCGGGTATCAGCAATCGAACATATCGGCGCGTCGGCGGGAAGGGGGCGGCGTCGTCATGTTCCCAAGCAAAAAGGACCCGTCAATGGGACTGTTCAGCAAGGACATCAAGACCATGAACGATCTGTTCCTGCATCAGCTGCAGGATATCTACTATGCGGAGAAGCAGCTCGTTAAGGCTCTGCCCAAAATGGCCGAAAAGGCCAGCGACAAGCAGCTAAAGCAAAGCTTCCTGACGCATCTGGAGGAAACCAAGACCCACGTCCAGCGCCTCGAGGAGGTGTTCCGGATGCATGGCGCCGCGGTGAAGGCCGTCAATTGTCCGGCGATCGACGGCATCATCGAGGAAGCCGACGAGGTCGCAGGCGAGGTCGAGGACAAGAGCGTGCTCGACGCCGCGCTCATCAACGCCGCCCAGGCGGCGGAGCATTACGAGATCGTGCGCTACGGCAGCCTGATCGCCTGGGCAAAGCAGCTCGGCCGCAGCGATTGCGCCGTCGTCCTGCAGAAGACCCTCGAGGAGGAGAAAGCGACCGACAAGAAGCTGACTACGCTGGCGGAGAGCCGGATCAACCTGCGCGCCGCGAGCTGAGGCTACCCGCGAGGACAGCTTGAGACAAAACGTCGCGCTGGGACCCTCAGCGCGACGTTTCGGCGTGTCCCGGGGATCGCGGGTTGCGCCCATGCTTCGATACTTATCGAAGCATTTCCGCGCAACGGAAGCGTCTAGCTGGTGTTGTTCGCGACACGAGGTGATTCATGTCAGGTGCTGCCATCAAATTCCGTCCGGCCCGGACCGTCTCAGCGGACGATCGGGGGCAGTCGGGCCTTGTCACCTCGCTGACGCTGGCGGCCATGAGCCTCGGTTACGGTGTCGTTCAACTCGACGTCACGATCGTCAATACCGCGCTCGGCAGCATCGGCGCCTCGCTCGGCGGCGGCGTGGCGGAGCTGCAGTGGGTTGTCAGCGCTTATACCATTTCCTTTGCGGCCTTCATCCTGACCGCGGGCGCGCTGGGCGACCGGATCGGGGCCAAGCGGATGTTCATCGCCGGCTTTGCCATCTTCACCGCGGCCTCGCTCGGGTGCGCGCTGGCACCCAATGCCGGCATCCTGATTGCCGCCCGCGCCGTCCAGGGCCTCGGCGCGGCGATCCTGGTTCCCAATTCGCTGGCGCTGCTCAGCCATGCCTATCCGGACGAACGGCGACGCGGGCGCGCGGTCGGCATTTGGGCAGCCGGGGCCAGTCTTGCGCTAATGGCCGGGCCGCTGGTCGGCGGTGGGCTGATCGCGCTGGTCGGCTGGCGGTCGATCTTTCTCGTCAATCTGCCAATCGGGCTGGCGGGACTGTGGCTGAGCGCGCGCTACGCCCGCGAGACCAGCCGCTCGCCGCAGCGCCAAGTCGATCTGCCGGGGCAGATTGCGGCAATCGCCGCGCTCGGCTGTCTTGCCGGCGCCATCATCGAGGGTGGGTCGCGTTGGCTGGCATCCCCTGGTGATTGCCGGCTTCGTGGCGTCGGTCGTCCTCTCGGTGCTGTTCATCCTGCGCGAGCGGCACGCATCGCAACCGATGCTGCCGCTGTCGCTGTTCGGCCATCGGATGTTCGCGCTGACCTCGATGATCGGCCTTCTTGTCAACATCGCCTTCTATGGCCTGATCTTCGTGTTCAGCCTGTATTTCCAGGGCGTCAACGGCATGTCGCCTTTCGCGACCGGGCTCGCCTTCCTGCCGATGATGGGCGCGGTGCTGCCGGTCAACCTAATCGCGCCGCGTCTGGCCGAACGCTTCGGTGCTCCTGCGACCATCGCTGCAGGCGCGGCGGCGGCGGCCTCCGGTTGCCTGGCGCTGCTGTTCATCGGGCAGGGGACGAGCTACTGGGCGACATGCGCCCAGCTCATCGTGATTGGTGGCGGGCTCGGTCTCCTGGTGCCGCCGCTGACGTCGGCGCTGCTCGGCAGTGTCGAGAAATCGCGTTCCGGGATCGCGGCGGGCGTCCTCAATGCAACGCGTCAGACCGGCAGCGTGCTCGGCGTGGCCCTGTTCGGTTCGCTGGTCGGTCAGTCAGGCGGCTTCGTGGCGGGCGCGCGCATATCGCTGTTGATATCAGCAAGTCTGCTGCTCGCGGCGGCAGCAATGATCTGGCGGGGCGCCGCATCCGCTCGCACCGGCTAGGCCGAGCCACTCATTCCTTGCGCAACGCGAAATGAGCGCCGCAGAACGCCATCGCTGCCCCGAGGCCAAGCGCGGCAAGGCCGGCAAGGACGCCCGATATGGTCGGAATTGGACTTCGCGTCGAGGCCGCCTGACCTGCGCCGAGCAGGACGACGACGCCCACCGCGATCAGGAATTGCCGCATGTATTGGGGAATCTGGCCCGAGACCGCGCTCGCCATCAGCGTTGCGGTAAAATGACCGCCGCAGAAGCCGACGGTTGCGATCAGCCACCAGGCGATCGCCGCGCCCGCGGGCATGAAGTCGACCATATCGGATCGCCACAGGCCGCTCAGATCGAGACCGAACCACACCCCAAGCATGTGCACGGCAAGGGCCAGCAGCACGCCCGAAACCATGGCGCCGGCGAGAATCAGGTGCCGCGGAAAATAGATCGTCTCGGCCATGGTCGGCTTGTAAGATGAAGCGGGTCGATCGCGCAAGTCGACATCACCGGGATCAGGCTGCTGGAGCACCCGCCCACGATAGCGACGCAGACCGCACCGAATATCCGTTATGCCTACAAGGCATCGCTGATCGGCGCGGCGCATCAGTTCGAGTTGACCGGGGCGGGGCTTGGTTGGCGCATCGCCGGCAAATCCGGTGTGTGGCCGTACGGCGAAATCAGTGCGATCCGGCTCTCCTATCGGCCGGTGTCGATGCAGTCGCGGCGATATCGCGCCGACATCGCGGCGGCTCGCCGCGGAAACCTGTCAATCCTGTCCACCAGTTGGCAGACCTCGGCCCTGATGGCGCCGCAGGACCTCGACTATCGCCGGTTCATCGTTGAGTTGCACCGGCACATGGCGGAAGCCGGCAGCACCGCCGTGCTGGTGGGCGGCCTCAGGCCTGCCGTCTATGCAGCCGCCATCGGCCTCTTGACCTTGGTGGTCGTCGCGATGGCCGGACTGTTCCTCCGTGCCGTGATGACAGGTGAGCTCGCGGGCATCCTGTTTCTGGCCGGCTTCGGTGCCTTGTTTGCGTGGCAGGTCGGCGGCTTCATCGCGCGCAACCGGCCGCGCGCCTACGACTTCGATGATCTGCCGCAGGCGCTGCTGCCGCCCGACAAGCGAATTGGCTAGTGCCTTACCACCAGCACCGAGCATTTGGCGTAGCGCACCACGTGGCCGGCGTTAGAGCCGAGAAAATAGGTTCGCATCGCCGGCCGGTGCGAGGTCATGACGATCAGGTCGGCCTTCATCGCCGCGGCTTCCTGCAGAATCTCATGATAGATGCCGCCCTGCCGCACCACCCCGGAGATGCGGGCGGCATCGATGCCGGATTCGCGCGCCACGATGCTCAGCGCCTCCTCGGAGGTCTGACGTTGCTGGGTATCGAAATCGGCCGGGACATATTCCGCCAGCATCACCGGCGTCATCGGCAGCACGTTCAGAAGCCGCACCAGGCCGTTCCAGGTCTGCGACAGCGTCGCCGCGGTCGCGATCGCCGGCTTGGCCAGATCGGTATCCGCGAGATCGATTGGTACCAGAATGGATTTGAACATCTGCGCCTCCGGCATCCGCGGGCAATCTAGCACGAATCCGGGGGGTTACAGGCGCGCTATTCCCCCGAGGTCTGTTTCAACAGCTTCGGGCTGACAAACACCGCCAGCCGTCCGCCGCGGAACGCCACCTCGGTCCAGTCATCGATCGCAAAGTCGAACACCGCAAGTCCCGAGGTCGGCAGATTGCCGGCCAGCGCGCGCCCTGCGGCGGCGTCGGCGCTGCCGGCAAGCGCCAAAGCAAGTTCGTGCATCCCGGGATTGTGCCCGACCACCAACAGCCGCAGCGGATCCTGCGACGATACCTCGCGGACGGCCTCCAGCAAATCCGCGGGATCGGCCCCGTACAGCCGCGGCAGATGCCTCACCCGCGGCTCGGGCACCTGGTCCTTCATGGCCGCCCAGGCGAACTCCCAGGTCTGCTGCGCGCGGACCGCGGTCGAGACCAGCACCGCATCCGGGAACGGAGGGTGTTGCGCGAGCCAGCCGCCCATCTCGGCGGCGTCCCGCTCGCCGCGCTCGTCAAGCCGACGGTCCTGATCGCGGCCGCTCGGTGCGTCGTTTTCGGTCTTGGCGTGACGCAGCAGCATCAAACGGCGCATGGCGCACTCTCGATTGGTTCAAAGTCCACAGAATTTCGAAGTCCACAGAAAAATGTACAAGCTGACTTGCCCTCGCATCGGTCGAACGTCTTCACTCTCGTTGGCGGCTCCGTCAAGAGAACATCTCGGCCGGAATCACACTAGGATCATAATTTGCGCCGATGTCCTTCCGATCCGGAAGATCCGATGACACAGCGACGACTATCGCACGAAATTCGGGTTCCGCAGCAGGACGTCCCGACAGGCACCTGATCGAAGATTTGAGATCCCATGAGCGAGACTTCCAGCCCCTCCGATCGAGCCGACCTCGCGGCACCGCAACAACGCCAGCGCCTCGCGTTCGATCTTGACGTCGACATCTGCATCGTCGGCGCGGGGCTGGCCGGCCTGACCGTCGCGCTGGAGGCTGCACGTCTCGGCGCCAGCGTGGCCGTGCTGGAGGGCCGGCATGTCGGCTGGAATGCGTCCGGCCACCAGCTCGGCACGGTGATGCCGGGCTATGGAATCCCGATAGGCGATATTATCGCGCGCATCGGCTTCGACGACACCCGCGAGCTCTGGTCGCTGTCGAAGCAGGGCGCCGAATTCGTCCGCGCCACGGCGGCTGAGGACCCGATGCTGAACATGGCGCTGAGCGAAGGCGCCCTTGAGGTCTCCAATGTCGATGTCGGCGATCGGCTGATCGCCCGGCTGCAGATGCTGAGCGAGGATTTCGAGACCGATGTCGAGGGCTGGCAGGTCGATCACGTGCGCGACCTGCTCAAGACGCAGAGGTATTTTCACGGGGTCTACTATCCGAAGGCGTTTCAGATCGACGGCCGCGAATATGTTCAGGGTCTGGCCGCGCTGGCACGGCGGGCGGGCGCGCGGATATTCGAGGACACGCCGGTGGTCAGCATCGATCCCTTCGGCATCCGCAAGCGCATTGTGACGCCGTCGGCGCGATTGCGGGCAGGGCACATCGTGCTCGCCGGCAACGTTCATCTCGGCACGCCGCTGCGGCGGCTGTGGGAAACCCTGCTGCCGGTCTGGCGCTACGCCGGCCTGACGGCCCCGCTCGGCGATCGCCTTGCCGAGGCGATCGGGTTCCAGGGTTCGGTGATCGACAGCGATGGGATCGATCACTTCCGGATCGTGGAGGGCGACCGGCTGATGTGGGCCTCGCCGGAGACCACCTGGCAGGCGCGGCCGCAGCGGTTTGCCGGGTCCATTGCCGGGCGGATTCGCACGATCTTTCCGCAGCTCGGCAAGGTCGAGATCGCCGAGGTGTGGAGCGGCGCGGTCGGTCAGACCGTGCACGGCATGCCGCAGATCGGCCAGCTGCGGCGCGGATTGTGGGTGGCGAGCGGCTTCGGCCGCCAGGGTTTGAACACGTCGGCGATGGCCGGCCAGTTGATCGCGGGCGGCATTTTGCGCGGCGACGACCGCTGGCGGCTGTTTTCGCCCTTCGAACTGGTCTGGGCGGGCGGTCTCGCCGGACGGATCGCCGGGCAGGTGGTCGGCGAATGGGGACGGGGCAGTTCGGCGGCGGCGGGCGCCCTGGCCCGCTACCGGGAGCGGGCGCGGGCGCGGGAGCGTGTTCGCGAGGCGCGGCTGGCCGAGGCCAATCGGCAGGCCGGAACGGCGCCGCGGCTCCGCCCGCCGCCCGAGCGGAGGCTTCCCGCCCGAGCGCCACCCGTCACCGCGAATGCCGGCGCTGGCGAAGGCGGTGAACCGGCCGCCACGGCCTGAGGGCCGCAACAATCGGAATCGGGCCCGAGTTCCTCGTTTTGATGCGTTTCATCGGCGAAGAGCCCGATCCTGTTCGCACAAAAGCACTTTTGGCCTCGCAAGAATGTGAGAACATGGCTGCCGAATGGGAGTAACTTCCGGCGTCACGGCACGTATCTCCGATCGAACCGCCTGCTCTGCACGGAGACTATCATGATGGACCGTCGTATCCTGCTCGCATCCCTGGCGAGCCTGCTTGGCCTCGCTGCATTCCGCTGGCTGCGGGCCACGCCAGCCCATGCCGCCGAGAAATTCGAAATCGAAAAGACCGACGCGGAGTGGCGCGCGCAATTGACGCCGCAGCAATATGAGATCCTGCGCCAGCAGGGCACCGAGCGGCCGGGCTCGAGCCCGCTGCTCAAGGAGCATCGCAAGGGGGTCTTCGCCTGCGCCGGCTGCGATCTGCCGCTGTTCTGCCTCGGAAACCAAATTCGAGAGCGGCACCGGTTGGCCGAGCTTCTACCAGCCGCTCGACAATGCCGTCGGCAAGACCGAAGACCGCGCTTTCGGGATGTTGCGGACCGAAATTCATTGCCGCCGCTGCGGCGGCCATCTCGGCCATGTCTTCGACGATGGGCCGAAGCCGACCGGCTTGCGCTATTGCATGGATGGTTTCGCACTACAGTTCCATCCGGCCGCGCCGACCCCGTCCTGACATCGGCTTTCGCCCGGCAAATATTGCCCGGCCCGGCAATTGTGCCCCGGTCCTTGGACCGGGGCTTTTTCATTAAGCGCTTGGTTTGAACAGATTTTCCACTTGGCACACCGCTTGCGACGTCTCCCTGGATGACGGCCATGGCTCCCGCGCCTGGCTGCTTCGGATCGAAAGTGGAGACGACGTTATGGGTATCTTCGATGCGCTGAATACCTCGGTCGGTGGTCTGCAGGCGCAATCCTTCGCGCTGCAGAACATTTCCGGCAACATCGCGAATGCGTCCACCGTCGGCTACAAGGGCATCGAGACCAGTTTCGAGGATCTGATTCCGGACGCGACGACACCGAGCCGGCAAGTCGCCGGCGGCGTCACCGCCTATGCCCAGGCGACGATCTCCACCCAGGGCACGGTTTCCGCATCGACCGTTGCGACCAACATGGCGATCAACGGGGACGGCTTTTTTTCCGTGCAATCCTCCACCGGTACGATCGACAACTCCCCGGTCTTCAGCGGTATTACCGACTACACCCGCCGCGGCGACTTCCAGGTCAATGCCAACGGCAATCTGGTCAACGGTGCCGGATACTACCTGATGGGCGTTGCGGTCGATCCGAAGACCGGCAACCCGATCGGCAACGTTCCGCAGGTGCTCAAGTTTCAGAACAATTTCGTGCCGGCACAGGCCACCACCTCGATGCAATACGCGGCCAATCTTCCGACCACACCTGCGACCAATGCCAAGACCACGGCGCAGGCCGGCACGCTCACCGCCGCCGGCGGCCTCAACCCGGCCGATTTCGCGCAGAATCCGCTGGTGGCGGGAACGCCCCCGACCCCCTACGGTGACAATACGGTCACCGGATCGGCCGCATTGAATCAGGCCGCGACGCCAGCCCCGATCACCACCGCCACCGCGCTGTCGGGCACCGCCCCGAGCGACTCGCTGCCGACCAGCTTTGCGGCAGGCGATTCCATCACGGTCGACGGTACGCAGATCGACTTCGTGGCGAGCGGCGCCACCGGCAACCAGATCAACGTCACCGACACCGTCGGCACGCTCCTGAACAAGATCGGCGCCATCACCGGCGTAACCCCCACCATCAACGCCAGCACCGGCGCGATCACCTTGCACACCGGCACGGCGCAGAACCTCACGGTGTCCAGCTCTTCGCCGGCCTTCGCCGCACTCGGCTTCAACACCACCATGACGGCGTCGCGCACCGGCGGCGGCACCGCCGGCACCGGATTCGTCGTTGGCAACGATCTGACGTCCTTCACCAACGAAACCATCAGCGGCGGCGCCGTGACCGCCTACAATTCGGCGGGCACGCCGATCAATCTGCAACTGCGATGGGCCAAGACCGACAGTTCGTCGCTCGGCAGCCCGCATCAGGACAGCTGGAATCTGTTCTATCAGACCGACCCCAACGCAACCGGCACCCAGGTTGGCTGGGTCAATGTCGGCACCAATTTCGTGTTCAACTCCGATGGGTCGCTGTCGTCTCCGTCGGGTTCCGCCATCACCATTCCCGGCGTGAGCGTGAACGGCCAGTCGCTCGGAAACCTGACCATGAACTTCGGGTCCGGCGCCCTGACTCAATATGCCAGCAACGGCGGCACCGCGACCGTCAATACCATCACCGCAGAACGGCTATGCTGCCGGACAGCTTCAGTCGGTCGCGATCAACAACAATGGAATCGTGGTCGGAACCTTCTCCAACGGGCAGAACATCGATCTCGCCGCCGTCACGCTGTCGCACTTCAACGGCACCAACTATCTCAAGGCGCTCAACGGCGGGGCATTCGCCGTGACCGACGAGTCCGGCCCCGCGATCGCTGGTGCATCCGGCACGATCAGCGGCTCTTCGCTCGAAGGCTCGAACACCGACATCGCCGACGAATTCACCAAGCTGATCGTGACCCAGCAGGCCTATTCGGCGAATACCAAGGTCATCACCACGGCCAACGACATGGTTCAGAGCCTGCTGAGCGTCATACGCTGATCGCAGGCGGTCACCGGGCGTCATGTAACCAAGGCGGATCATTCACATGGGTTTGAGTTCAGCCCTTGCCACGGCGATGTCCGGCCTGCGCGCCAACCAGGCCGCGCTTTCGATCGTTTCATCGAACATCGCGAATGCCCAGACGCCCGGCTACGTCACGCAGAACGTCAACCAGATCGAGCTCGCGAGCGGCAGCGCCGGGTCGTCGGTTCAGGTCACCGGCGTCAATCGTCAGCTCGACTTGTACGTCCAGAGCCAGCTGCGCACCGAAACGTCCGGCGGCGCCTATGCCGACCAGACCGCCAACATTCTCGGACAGCTGCAAAGCGTCTATGGCACGCCGGGCGGCGAGGGCACGCTGGAAACCACGCTCAGCAATCTCACCTCCGCGTTGCAGGCGATCTCGACGAGTTCCGGCAGCCAGTCCTCGCAATCGGTCGCCTTGTCCGCGGCGCAGACGCTGGCCCGGCAACTGAACGCGACGACGCAGGGCATTCAGGCGCTCCGTATCTACGTCAACCAGGATATCGGCACCAGCGTCGGCCAGGCCAATGCGGCGATGACGGCAATTGCCGCCATCAACACCCGGCTGCAAGGGTTGAATCCGACCGATCCGGAAGCGGCCACGCTGGAAGACCAGCGCGACAACGCGATCAACACCCTGTCGAAGCTGATGGACGTCCGGGCGGTCACCAACTCCGCCAACCAGGTGAGCGTGTTCACCACGTCCGGGGTACAACTGGTCGGCGGCAGCCTTGCCTCGACCATGTCCTTCAGTTCGCCGGGGGCGCTGTCGGCCAACGCGCTCTACAACGTGGATCCTGCCAAATCGGGCGTCGGCTCGCTCACCATCCAGCTGCCGAACGGTGCCTCGACCGATCTGGTCGCGTCCAATGCCTTCAGCTCGGGACAGATCGCGGCGGATCTGAAGCTGCGGGATCAGACCCTGGTGCAGGCCCAGACCCAGGTCGACCAGCTTGCCGCGACCCTCTCGAGTTCGCTTTCGAACCAGACCACGGCCGGCACCGCCGTCACCGGGCCGCCGGCGGGATTCAGCGTCGACACGTCGGCCATGGTGCCGGGCAACACCATCAACCTGACCTACACCAACAATGCGACCAACATCCAGCAGCAGATTTCCATCGTCAATGTCGCGGACCCCTCGGTGCTGCCGCTGCCGAATGCGACCAATTCCAACCCCCGGGTGATCGGGGTCAACCTGTCCGCCGGCATGTCGTCGGTCGTGTCCCAGTTGAATGCGGCGCTTGGGGGGAGCGGTCTGCAGTTCACCAATCCGTCGGGGACCACGCTCAACGTACTTGGATCGGCCAATGCGACGGTCAATGCGACGTCGACCACCACCACGACCTCGTCCCTGACCAGCGGAAATCCGCAACTGCCGCTGTTTACCGATGGCAATGCGCTCTACACCGGCGCGATCACGCCAGGCGGCTCGCAACTGACCGGTTATGCCGGGCGCATCACCGTCAATCCGGCGATCCTGAACAATCCAACGGCGCTTAGCGTCTACAGCACGTCGCCGACGACGGCGGCCGGGGACAACACGCGGTCGGACTTTCTGTTTTCGCAACTCACCAACGCGACCTTCAGCTATTCGCCACAGACTGGACTTGGCTCCGCCGCGCAGCCGTTCACCGGCACGATCACCAGCTACCTGCAGCAATTCATCAGCCAGCAGAGCAATGCCGCCACCCAGGCGACGCAACTGCAGCAGGGGCAGGACGTCGTCGTCAGCACGCTGCAGCAGAAGTTCAGCTCGACGTCAGGCGTCAACATCGACACCGAAATGTCGAACCTGATCCAGTTGCAGAACGCCTATGCTGCCAATGCCCATGTCATGTCGGTGGTGCAGAGCATGATGAACAGCCTGCTGCAGGCTCAACTGTAAGGCGCGGAACATGTCGGTCAGCAGTATCAACTATGGCTCCTCTGTACTCGGCCTGTCGGTACAGAACCTCAACGACCAGCTCACCACGCTGTCGACGCAGCTTTCGAGCGGAGTCAAGTCCCAGACCTATTCCGGCATGGGCGTCAACGAAGGCTTTGCGATCGCGGCGCGCGCGCAGCTTGCCAACATCACCGCCTTCGGAACCACCATGACCAACGTCAACACGATCATCTCTGCGGCCAATACCGCGCTGCAGACAATGTCGACCATCGGCTCGCAGGTGCAGGGTGGTGCGTCGTCGGGGTCGCTTAGTCTGGACAACACGGGACAGACGGTGGCGCAGGAAAGCGCAGCAAGCCAGCTTTCCACGATGGTCGGCGTCCTCAACACCCGGGTCGGCGATCGCTATATCTTTTCCGGCAGCGCCATCAACACCCCCGCGGTCGTCTCGGCCGATACCATCATGAACGGCACTGGCACGATGGCCGGCCTGAAACAGGTGATGGCCGAGCGGCAACAGGCCGATCTCGGCACCAACGGACTCGGACGACTGGTGATTTCGTCGCCGACCTCGACCTCCGTACAGGTCGCGGAAGACGTCGCCGGCTCGCGGTTCGGTCTCAAGCTGAGCTCGGTCTCCTCGAGCCTGACGGGAGCCACGGTCACGGGTCCCTCCGGTTCGCCGCCGGCGGTGTCGGTCGGTCTCGGCGCCACCAATCCGAACCCGGGCGATCAGGTGAGCTTCACTTTCAACCTTCCCGACGGCACGACGCAGACCATCAAATTGACGGCCACCAACACCACTCCGCCACCCACCGGCAGTTTCGCGATCGGTGCCACCCCGACGGCGACCGCGACGAACCTGAACGCCGCCCTGACGGCGTCGATCACCAAACTGGCCAATACGTCGCTGGTGGCGGCGTCGGCGATCGAGGCCGGTGACAACTTCTTCGATACGGCCAGCGTTGCGACCGGCACCGTCGCCAACAACCAGGCAGCGCCGCCGGCGCCGATCACGGGCGCGACCGCCTTGTCGGGAACCGTCGGCACCGATTCGCTGTCGTCAGGATTCGCGGCGGGCGACACCATCACCGTCAACGGGACACCGATCACCTTCGTCGCCTCCGGGGCAACCGGCAATCAGGTCAACGTCACCGACAGTGTCCAGACGCTGTTGACCAAGATCGACGCGATCACCGGATCGTCCACGCCCTCGACCGTCAGCGGCGGCGTGATCAACCTGCATACCGACAATGCGGCGGACCTTTCGGTGACGTGTTCGAACCCGTCCGCATTCGCAGCGCTCGGGTTGAGCGGCACCGTCACCGCGGTTCAGCCGCCGCTGCGGGTCGGCGGCACCCCACCGGGATCGGCAACGTCGCTGGTCAGCGGAGCGGCGAACACCGTCGCCTGGTATACCGGCAATTCGGGGCCGGGCCCGGCGCGCGCGACCTCCACGGCACGCATCGATACGTCCGAGATGGTCGACTTCGGCGCCCAGGCCAACGAGCAGGCCATTCGCATCCAGTTGCAGAACATCGCGGTGTTTGCCGCATTCAAGACCTCGCCGACCGGGACCAATTCGGCAGCCCAGATCAGCGCCTTGAGCCAGAGCGTCGCGACGAACCTGAGCCCGCAATACGGTCATCAGACCATTGCCGGCATCCAGACCGATTTCTCCAATGCGCAGACCGAAATCAAGGCCGCCACTGCGCGGCAGACCCAGACCCAGGCCATGATGCAGAACCTGATCGATCAGACCGAGAATATTAGCACCAACCAGGTGGCGAGCGAACTGCTGGCGGTTCAGAACAGCCTGCAGGCGTCGTACCAGGCGACATCGATGTTGTCGCAATTGTCGCTGGTCCGCTATCTGCCGGTCGGCGGCTAGGCGGTCGGCATGGCGGTATCGTTGCCCGAGGTTTTCACAAAGCCGGACGTGGACGTTGGATCCGACGTGCCGGTGCTCCCGCACATGGACGTCGGCGATTCGCCTCTGCAGCCGCGGTCCGCCGACGATCTCGCGGACTATCCTTGCGCGGACCGGATCGGATTTGCGCGGATCACGGCGATGGCGTTTGGTGGCACCGATCTGCGTCCGTTGCGGGATGAGTTGATCGCGAAGGTCGCCGGCGGCACCGCCGGGCCCGGCGACGGACTCGATCTCTCGCTGATCACGCAATTGCTCGGCGACAGGCAGACGGGATTGGCGATCCAGGCGGAAGTGGTCGCCTTTCATCAACTGTTCCGTTCGCCCTGTGCGGTGGAGCAGCCGAAGCTGCGGGTGCTTGCGCTTGCAGCCGCGATCGACATGGGCGGCAACACGCCGATCGAGTTCCTGCTGGAGCACGCGGCGATCGAGCTGCGCACGCTATACGTCGTCGACGGCGTCGGTCTGCCGGAACCATTGCCCGAACATGACGTCGCGATCGTGATTGCGTCCGACTCGGAAGAGTGTCGCACCGCCTTGTGCAAGATCGACCAGGCCGCCGCGCGCTGGCCGCGGCCGCTGCTCAATCCGCCCCGGTCTGTCGGCAACCTGGATCGCGACAAGCTGTATCGATTGCTCCGCGGCATCGAAGGGCTCGATATTCCGGTAACGATCGCCGCGACGCGCGCGCAATTGTCCGAACTCGCTTTGACCGCCGCGCCGATCGGGGCGATTGCGCCCGAGCTGCAATTCCCGATCATCGTGCGGCCGTGCGGATCGCATGCCGGCGCCGGGCTCGCCAAGCTCGACGACCCTGCCGCGATCAGCGGCTATCTCACCCAGCGACCGGAGCCGGCGTTTTTCGTCTCGCGCTTTGTCGACTATTCCGGCGATGACGGCCTGTTTCGCAAATACCGCATCGCCTTCGTCGATCAGCGGCCCCACGCCTGCCACATGGCGATCGCCGATCGCTGGGACATCTGGTATCTCAACGCCGGCATGGCGTTCAGCGAGAGCAAGCGGCTGGAAGAGGCCGATTTCATGCGCAGCTTCGACCAGGGCTTTGCCGCCCGCCATCACGGCGCGCTAACCGCACTGGCCGAACGGGTCGGCCTCGATTATTTCACGGTCGACTGCGCAGAGAATCAGCGCGGCGACCTGCTGATCTTCGAAGCCGACAATACCGCCGTCGTGCACAACATGGATTCGCCGGTCGTGTTTCCCTACAAGCCGCCGCAGATGACGCGGATCTTCGAGGCATTCGCCGCCATGCTGGTCCGCCGCGCTGGAGGCAAGGGGGGATCCCCGGTGGGTTGAGCCATCGCCGGTTCATTGATCAGAACCGGATGTACGCCATCGGCCGCAAATCGATATCCACCCCGCTCGAAAACGCTATAGCCTGTGTCGGGGCGAGGCTGATTCGAGGGCGGCAGCATCCGGGTCGCCCTCGCGGCGGCATTCGGAAAGACGACACGTGTCGGCGAATTGGAAACATCGGTCCGGACGGGTCCCCAACCTGTCGCGGATGCAGCGGCAGGCGCACGATTGCTTCCAGCGCGGCGAGCTCGACAAGACGACCAGGCTGTGCACCGGCATCCTCGAACATCGGCCGGAAGATTTCGACGCGCTGCATCTGCTGGGACTGCTCAACTACCAGCGCGACCGCATGGTCGAGGCGCTGCACTTTCTTTCAGCGGCGCTGAAGGTCAATTCCGGTTCCTCGGACGCGATGTCGAACCTGGGGTTGGCGCTCGTTGCCAGCGGACGCCATGAAGAGGCGATCTCGAGCTTCCGCCAGGCGCTGCAGCTTGCGCCGGGTCATCCGGAGATCCTGTTCAACCTCGGCAACGTCTACCTCGGGCTTGGCCGTATCGAGGAGGCGACGGCGAGCTATCAGCATGTGCTGGCGAACGATCCGTCCCATGTCGGCACCCTGGTCAACCGGGGCAATGCGCTGCTGCGGCTGAACCGGCCGGAAGAGGCGCTTGCGAGCTATGACCACGCGCTTGCGCTGCTGCCCGGCCATCCGCAGATCCTGACCAATCGCGGTCATGCGCGCCGCCGGCTCGACCGCCCGGTCGAAGCGCTTGCCGACTTCACCGTGGCGATCGCCACGGCGCCGCAATTCGCCGAAGCACACTTCGAAGCAGGCATGACCCACTTGTCGCTCGGCGATTTCGATGCGGGGTGGAAGGAATATGAATGGCGGTGGAAGGCCGGCGCGTTTGCCGGGCATCGCCGGGAGTATCCGGCACCGCGCTGGCTCGGTGACATTGCCGTTGCCGGCAAGACCATCCTGCTGCATGCCGAGCAGGGGTTCGGTGACACCATCCAGTTCATCCGCTATGCCCCGTTGCTGGCCCGTCGTGGCGCCCGCGTCGTCTGCGAGGTGCAGGCAGAGTTGCAGCCGCTGCTGGCGCAGCTCGCCGGCATCGAAATCATCGCCCGCGGCGAGCCGCTTCCGGCATTCGACCTGCACTGCCCGTTGCTCAGCCTGCCGCTTGCCTTCGGCACGCAACCCTGGACGATTCCGGCAGAGGTTCCCTATCTCGCGGCGTCGGCCGAGCGCCGCGAATATTGGCGCGTGCGTTTGCCGGCCGGCCGGCCGCGCGCCGGACTTGTCTGGTCCGGCTCGGCCTCGCACAAGAATGACGGCAGCCGCTCGATACCGCTCGCGCGGCTGGCCGCATCCTTCTCGAGCCTGCCGATACAATGCATCAGCCTGCAGAGCGAACTGCGGGATGCAGATCGCGAAGCGTTGAAAGAATTGCCGGCCCTGATCCATCTCGGCGACGAGCTTCGCGATTTCGCCGATACCGCCGCGATCATCGCGCAGCTCGACGTGGTGATTTCGGTCGATACCGCGGTGGCGCATCTGGCGGGCGCGATGGGCAGGCCGGTCGTTATCCTGCTGCCTTATGCGGCGGACTTTCGCTGGATGAGGGATCGTGAGGATTCGGCGTGGTATCCGACCGCGAAATTGCTTCGCCAGCCGGGCTTTGCCGATTGGGACAGCGTGATCGCCCGTTTGCCGGGCCAATTGCGGAGCCTTTTATGACCGATCGGATCCACCTGGTGGTGGCGACGCCGTGCTTTGGCGGGCAGGTCTCCAGCATCTACGCCACGTCGATGCTCGGTCTGCAGCGGGCGATGCATTCGATCTCGAACATGGCGCTCAAGGTGCTGCTGCGGGACGGCGACGCCCTGATCACGCGCGCCCGTGCCAACCTCGTGACCCAGTTCCTCGACGATCCCTCCACGACCCATCTGCTGTTTGTCGATGCGGATATCGGCTTTGTGCCCGAGCAGGTGTTCCGGTTGATCGAATGCGGGGCCGATATGGCGGCCGGCATTTATCCGATCAAGCGTGTCAACTGGGACAAGGCGATGCGGATGATGAAGGCGGGGCAGCCGGAAATAGCGTCGGCCGCACTGGACTACGTATTGGAGGTCGAGGATCCCGATCACGTCGGTGTCGTCAACGGCTTTGCGCGGGTGCGCTATGCCGGTACCGGCTTCCTGATGATCCAGCGGCGGGCGTTGGAGCAGATGTGCGACGCCTACCGATCGCTGCAATTCTCCCGCGAGCATTCGCTGGATGCGCTGGCGGCAAGTCCGAACCGTTTCGCCCTGTTCGAGTGCATGATCGATCCGGCGAGCGGCACTTATCTAAGCGAAGATTTTGCCTTCTGCAAACGCTGGACCGACATCGGCGGCGAGATCTGGGCTGATCTCGACAGCCGGCTCGATCATGTCGGTCCCGCCGTCTTCCATGGCGATATCTCGTCGCAATTCGCTGCGCCGGCGGAGTCAACCGATGCGGCGTAAGACATGCGGGCAAGGAAGGCGCTGCGCGCATCCGGTCGCCGCAGGCTCGTCGATATGCTCGCATCACGACCGGGATCCGCGACCGTCCGGTCGCTGGCATTGTGAGCGCGCCGCCGTCAGGCGGCACTCTGGTCTTGCACGGTCCGGCTTTGATCCAGAAGCTTCTTCTCATAGGCAATCAGCTTCCTGGCTTCCTTCAGGGCCTGGTACAGGTCGCCGCTCAGAATGTTGTTGTTGATGCCTTCGATGATCGGCCAGGCGCTCGGCACCGCGGTCACGATGTCGCGCAGCAGGGCGAAATAGGTGCCGTGATTGACCTCGGGGTTCGGCGAAATATACATGAGCTGCACCGCGAGATAGACGAGCTTGGCCGGCGTGTCTGCGGTTTCCGGCGTCAGGATGTCCTTTTCACGCAGGATCGGAATCATGTCGCCGTCGATCAACAGTCGCGCGCGCTGTTCGGTATTGGTAATGACGCAGTTGCCGATGATGATCCGTTCGTTCGGCTTGAGCTCGACCTTGAGTGCCATGGCGGTTCTCCGTTGTCGCCGGTTGCATCGTTGCAGCGGGGCTTCGATGCGGCAGCGAGAGTGAATTGGGATCGGCCTTGGCCGTGTCGGGAACGCGCGAGAAATGGCTGCTTCGGCCGATTGTGGCCGCAATCCTTTCCGAACAGCATTAACAACTGGTAAACGTCGCCGCACGGTTGAGAAATAGCCAGCGGAATCAGCGGCTTCCCCTTTCGGCGTGGGGGCCCCTCAACCGCCCAATGGCGTGCCACGGGCGCTCAAGCCCCGGCGTCGATGATCCGATTCATGCTTTCTTAGCGCGAAGGTTCCAACGTGCCTCGTCCTCGATCAAGAAGGTCGGGATCACGCACGCACTCTCGTTTCACACCAGAAAGGTATGAAAATGTCCGGTATCGTCCTCTCCGCTTCGGTTCGCCAGAACCTCCTCTCGCTGCAGTCCACCGCCCAGCTGCTCGCCACCACCCAGAACAACCTTGCCACGGGCAACAAGGTCAACTCCGCGCTTGACAATCCGACCAGCTTCTTCACGTCACAGGCCCTCAACAACCGCGCCAGCGACATCAACAGCCTGCTGGACGGCATCGGCAACGGCGTGCAGGTCCTGCAGGCCGCCAACACCGGCATCACCTCGCTGCAGAGCCTGGTCGCCAGCGCCCAGTCGATCGCCAACCAGGTGTTGCAGACCACGGTCGGCTACTCCGCCAAGTCCAGCGTGACCGCCGCGATCACCGGCGCGACCGCGAACAACCTGCTTGGCCCGGGAACCAATGCCACCGTTACCGAAGGCGCCGTTGCCAACTCCAAGACCGCGACGACGACGACGGGCAGCACCTTGCTCTCGGGCGGCAGCACCACGGTGGACGCGCTTTCGACCGCGTTGACCGGCGCTGACTCGCTGACCATCGATGGCAAGAGCATCACCTTCAGCACGACCGCTGCGACCAGCACCAGCTCCAACGGCGGCGTCATCAACGTCGCTTCGGGTACGGTGCAGGACATCCTCACGGCGATCGACCAGATCACCGGTGCGAGCGGTGCGAATGCCTCCGTCGTCACCGGCGGCAAGCTGGTGCTGAGCACCGGCACGTCCCAGGACCTGGTCCTCGCCGGCTCCGCCAACGCGCTCAGCGCCCTCGGCCTGACCGCGGCCACCACCCCGGTCACCCCGCCCACGCTCAGCGGCAAGACACTCACCATCGCTGCGACGGTCACCGGCGGTACGGGCACCAACATCACCTTCGGCACCGGCGCTGGTCAGGTTTCGACCCTGAACGAGCTCAATGCGGCGCTGCAGGGTAACAATCTGCAGGCCAGCATCGACACTTCCGGCAATCTCACGATCACCACGTCCAACAACGCGGCGTCGAAGACGATCCAGACCATCGGCGGCACCGCCGCGGCTTCGGGCCTCGCCTTCAACGGTTTGACCATCACCGGTCCGGTGGCTGATCCGAACTCGCAGGCGACGCGCTCCAGCCTGGTCGCGCAGTACAACCAGGTCATGGCGCAGATCAACACCACGTCGCAGGATTCCTCGTTCAACGGCATCAACCTGTTGAACGGCGATACCCTCGACCTGACCTTCGACGAAACCGGCGCCTCCAAGCTGTCGATTTCGGGTGTCACCTTCAATACCGCCGGCCTTGGTCTGACGACCCTGTCCGTCGGCATCGACTTCCTGGACAGCAACTCCGCCAACTCCATCCTGACGACGCTGACCCAGGCCAGCACCACGCTGCGCACCGAAGCTTCGGCGCTCGGTTCGAACCTGTCGGTGGTCGAGATCCGCCAGGACTTCAACAAGAGCCTGATCAACGTGCTGCAGACCGGTGCGTCGAACCTGACGCTGGCCGATCCGAACGAGGAAGCGGCCAACAGCCAGGCCCTGGCGACCCGTCAGTCGATCGCGGTCTCCGCGCTGGCGCTCGCCAACCAGTCGCAGCAGAGCGTGCTGCAGCTGCTGCGCTGATCCGTACATACCAACAACGCCAAACGAAACGGCGGGGGCAACCCCGCCGTTTTTTTTCGTTTTTGCGGTCCGGCGGCTGAGCGGCCTGCATTAACCGGATGTTAAGCAAATTACTTAAGTCGCCGTTAACAATAATTTAAAGGAGTACCTCTAGATACGTGGACAGTTAAATTTGGAAGGCTTGACAAAATGTCCGGTATCGTTCTCTCGGCTTCGGTTCGCCAGAACCTGCTCTCGCTGCAGTCGACCGCAGCCCTCCTTGCGACCACCCAAAACAACCTCGCCACGGGCAACAAGGTCAACTCGGCGCTCGACAACCCGACCGAATTTTTCACGGCCCAGGGTCTCACCAATCGCGCCAGCGACATCAGCAACCTGTTGGACGGCATCGGCAACGGTGTGCAGGTCCTGCAGGCCGCCAACACCGGCATCACCTCGCTGCAGGCACTGATCGCCAACGCGCAGTCGATTGCCAACCAGGTGCTGCAGGCGCCGACCGGCTATTCCCCGAAATCGACGGTCGCGGCGGCCCCCATCACCGGTGCAACGGCCAACAATCTGCTGGGCCCGGGAAGCAACGCCACGGCGACCGAGGGCACCGTCGCCAACGCGAAAACCGCCACCACGACCACGGCTGCCACCAAGCTTTCCGGGGGCAGCACCACGGTCGATGGCCTCTCCACCGCCTTGACCGCGGCGGACACGCTGACGATCGACGGCAAGACCATCACCTTCAGCGCGACCGCGTTGACCAGCACCGATGCCACCGGTGGGGTCATCAACATCAGCACGGGCACCGTGCAGGATGTCCTTACCGCGATCGACCAGATCACCGGCGCAGGCGGTCCGACCGCATCCACGGTCACTGGCGGCGCCCTGGTGCTGAGCACGGGCACCACCCAGAACCTGACCGTCGCCGGCACCGCCAACGCCCTGTCGGCGCTTGGTCTCACCGCCGCCACGACCAATCTCACCCCGTCTCCGATGAGCGGTGAAACCCTGGCCATCGCGGCCACGCATCCCGGCGCTTCGCCGACCACCATCACCTTCGGCAGCGGCGCCGGCCAGATCTCGACCCTGAACCAGCTCAATGCGGCGCTCGCCGGCAACGATCTGCAGGCCAGCATCAGCACCACCGGCCAGATCAGCATCCAGACCACCAACAACGCGGCTTCGTCGACGATCGGTGCGATCACCGGTACGGCGACGGCCAGCGGCCAGCCCTTCGCCGGGTTGACGGCGGCCGCTCCGGTCGCCGACCCGAACTCGCTCTCGACCCGCGCCAGCCTGGTCGCGCAGTACAACCAGGTGATGGCGCAGATCAACACCACCTCGCAGGACTCCTCGTTCAACGGCATCAACCTGTTGAACGGCGATACCCTCAACTTGACCTTCGATGAGACCGGCGCCTCCAAGCTGGCGATCCAGGGCTACATCTTCAACGATGCAGGGCTCGGCCTGTCGACCCTCAACAGCGGTACCGATTTCCTCGACAGCAATTCCGCCAACTCGATCCTGGTGCAACTCAACCAGGCCAGCACCACGCTGCGCACGGCGGCCTCGAGCCTCGGCTCGAACCTCTCGATCGTCGAGATCCGCCAGGACTTCAACAAGAACCTGATCAACGTGCTGCAGACCGGCGCGTCGAACCTGACGGTCGCCGATCCGAACGAGGAGGCGGCCAACAGCCAGGCGCTGTCGACCCGGCAGTCGATTGCGGTTTCCGCGCTGGCGCTCGCCAACCAGTCGCAGCAGAGCGTGCTGCAGCTATTGCGCTGACAACCTGCTTCAGAAGACAGCGACAAGCGGCGGGGAAACCCGCCGTTTTCGCTTTCGGGGGTAGCGAATGCACGCGCCCGGGGGGCCGGCGCATTTGGAAGCTTATCGCTAACGTTATTTTAAAAGCGGCGAAGTATACAACTTCGGCAGGTCGATGTCCCCGCCTGCAGTTCCCCGTTGAGGTTCATGAATGTCCAATGCAGCCAAGGCCTACGCTCGCACGGCGCAGGTCTCCTCGTCTCCCCGTGATATCGAAGCGCAGGCCCTGCTGATGGCCGCGCGCAAGCTGGTCGAAATCCAGAACGACTGGAAAGGCCCCGACAAGCGAATGCAGGCTGCGTTGTTGTTCAACCGGCGACTCTGGACCATTTTCATGAGTGCGGCCGAGAGCGAGGACAATCCGCAGCCGGTCGAAGTCCGGCAGAACATCCGGAACATTGCGCTGTTCGTGATGCAGCGTACCATGGAGTTGCAGAGCAACCCGACTCCGGAAAAGATGCAGTCGCTGATCGACATCAATTCGAACATCGCCGCGGGCCTGGCGGGCAGGGCGTAGCGCCTCACGTCGGCCGTGGTCGCACGGCCGCTCTTTCCGATCGAAAAACAATGAAGCTCAGGCCTTGAGGTCGGTCGCCAGAGGCCGCACCGGCTGATCCTTGGCCATGTCGAGCGTGTGGAAATAGGCCCGGCGGCGCAGCGTCGCATCGTCGGGATACTGGTCCACGACCTCGTTGTTGTTGCCGTTGACGACCTGATACACGATCGAAGCCGCAGCCTGATCGAAGAAAGCCTGGTGCGAAACGAAGTCGCTCGCCGTCTGCAAATCGTTGCGCGCGCCGACGCTCGCGTCGGTCGCGGTGACGCTCTGGCTCGCGGGCAGCTGGGTGGCGACGGCATTCTGCGCCGCGACCGGCGCGACAACGGACGTCACAGCCGGCGACCCCACCGGCTTGATGCTGAAATCGATACTCATGGCAGCCTCCTGGCTTTCCTCGAGTCTAATCCCAGCCCCTCCGTGCGCAATTATGGTGTGAACCTATCAACGCCCGGTTAGAGAATGCGGTGAACGCCGCGCTGACGGCGACGCGACAATTTTATGCAATCGACCAGATTTGGGCTTCAGAGCGAGCGGCTGACCGTGAGCGGCGCGATGTGGCGCGGACCAGGCGCGGCGCGGCGGCCGGCCGCGGTGTAGGTGTTTGGAATGTTGCGGCGCTGCATCTCGCTGTTGACGCCGCGGACGATGCTCTCGGATACCGCGTGCGCCGTTGCCAGCACCGTGAGGTTGACCTGCAGCAACGAGCGGAACACCTCGTGATGGCGTTGCAGCGTGGTCAGCAGCTCCGGCGCGGTCTGCGCCAGATAGGGTTGGCTCGACTTCAGGTAGGCGATCGCGCCGGCGTAGCGATTGGTCAGCTCGGTTTTTTTGGCGACCTGCGTCATGGCTTCGCGGACCTTGCCGGCGCGCACCAGCTCGGTCTCGCGCTCGATCACGGTGAGCAGCGCACTCATGACCTCCATCAGCGTCTCGGCGAGCTGGCGGGCTTGAACCGGCGTTGCCATCGCAGTCGGTGGCGTCGCCGCTTGGCGCTGCGGATGTTGGTTCATGTCGATCTTCCTCAGGTGTGGCCGGATGTGTTGGCTTGCTGCAGAATCAGCTCGCGATAGACGTCCTTGGAGATGCCGATGCCGCCGGCCTGGGCGAAGGACTTGGAATATTGCTCGGTCAGCATCGAGCGCCATACGCCGGTACCCGGCGTGTCCCCGAACGGACCTTCGCCTTTGAGACCGCTGGTCATCTGGGCGAACATCGAGTTGAGAAACACCGCCTCGAAATCCGTCGCGGTCTTTTGTGCCTTGACCTGCGCCTGCGGAGACACCCTGTTCAAGGCCCGCGCGAGTTCGAGATCCGGATGGCCTGCATAGCTCGGCACTGCGGCGTTCGCGACCGGACGGCTCAGGATGCCGTTGAGAGCGGTCTGCATCACATCACCTCGATATCGGCTTCGATGGCGCCGGCGGCCTTGATCGCCTGCAGGATGCCGATCAGGTCGCGTGGCCCGATGCCCAGTCCATTGAGGCCGTCGACCAGCTGCTGCAGCGACACGCCTTGCTTCACCAGCGCGAATTTCTTGCCGTCCTCGGTCACGCCGACGCGCGAATTGGGCGTCACCACGGTTCGTCCGCGCGAGAACGGATTGGGCTGGCTGACCTGCGGGCTCTCGGAGATGGTCACGGTGAGATTGCCCTGGGCGACTGCCACCGTCGCGACGCGGACATCGCGGCCCATCACGATGATGCCCGACCGTTCGTCGATCACGATCTTGGCGGCGAGGTCAGGTTCGACCTGCAGCTGCTCGATCTCGGTCAGGAAGGCGACGACATTGCCCTTGAACTCCGCCGGTATCGTAAGCTGCACCGTGGAGGGGTCGATCGGTTCGGCGCTCTTGGCGCCGAGATAGTCGTTGACCGCGGAAGCGACACGCTTGGCGGTGGTGAAATCGGCGTTGCGCAGGGCCAGCCTGACGTTCGGCAGGCGGTTGAGCGCGAATTCGATCTCGCGCTCGATAATCGCGCCATTGGCGATGCGGCCGACCGTCGGCACGCCGCGGACGATCTTGGCGGCCTCACCCTCGGCCTGGAAGCCGCCGATCGCGACCGAGCCCTGGGCCACCGCATAGACGTTGCCGTCGGCGCCGAGCAGGGGGGTGACCAGGAGGGTGCCGCCCTGCAGGTTCTTGGCATCACCCAGCGAGGATACCGTGACGTCCATCCGGGTGCCCTGGGTGCCGAATGCCGGCAGATTGCCGGTCACCATCACGGCGGCGACATTGCCGGTGCGGATGGTGGCGCCGCGGATGTTGACGCCCATGCGTTCGAGCATCGCCTGCAGCGACTGCTTCGTAAAAGGGATGTTGTTCAGGGTGTCGCCGGTGCCGTTCAGCCCGACGACCAGGCCGTAACCGACCAGCTGGTTCTGTCGCACGCCCTCGATATTGGCGAGATCCTTGATCCGCGAGGTTGCGGCCGCCGGCAGGGCGGACATGGCCCACGCCAACAGCACGGCGCAGACCATCTCGAACACTCTGGTCGGAACGACGCTCGACATCCTCTGCTCCCCGCTGAGGTTTGGCTCGGATCCGCGCCACTCCCATGACGACGATCCGGCATTAACCATGCGAACGCCGTGCCAGCTCGTTTGCGGACTTATGTAATTGATTTTGTTTACTAAAACTTGATAGCGCGGAGTGAGGCCAAGGCCGGCATGGCGGCGAATCTGCCCGTAGCGGCAGATTTTGCCGAGCCATTTACGCTTCATTAACCATGGCCGGGCGAAGCTCCCATGGCACACCGCGAGAACCCATGATGCGCATCTACGGCCCCAATGGCACCACGCTCGGGTCGCCCGCGAGCAACACCCGGCGGACCGCCGCGACCGGCTTTGCCCTGCCGGAAGACGCCACATCGATCCCCGAGAGCCGCGGCCCCACCGCGCCCAAGGCGGCGGCCAACATCGACGCCCTGCTGGCCATGCAAGGGGTCGAGGATCCGATCGAACGCCGCAAACGCTCGGTGCAGCGCGGCAAAGGCGCCCTCGATGTCCTGGACGATCTCAAGATCGGGCTGCTTGCCGGGAACCTCAATTCTGCCACCGTGGGGAGGCTGCGCGACGCCGCCGCCAACCTGAAATCTACGTCCGGGGACCCTGGCCTCGACGCCGTCCTGTCCGAGATCGAATTGCGGGTGGAAGTCGAATTGGCCAAAGCGGGGCGATACTGAGACCGATCCGGCGGCGCTGGAATCCATGCCGGTTCCGCCGCGGTGCACCGTTGCCGGCCCCGGCTCGATATTGTCTGTCACAACCCGCCGCTATATAAGGCCGGCGCGGCGGACCCTTTCCGTCCGCCTTGCATGTAAGTGGGCTGGCCTTTGGAAAAGTTGAAGACGTATCGACCCTCTGAAAAAGAGCCTTTCATGAACGATCGGCAGCGCGACTATTTTCGCGCCAAGCTGCTGGCCTGGAAGGACGAGATTCTGAGGGAATCGAGGATCACGCTGCAGACGCTCCAGGAAGAGAACGTCAACCATCCCGATCTTGCCGATCGGGCCTCTTCCGAGACCGACCGCGCCATCGAGCTGCGTGCGCGGGATCGCCAGCGCAAGCTGATCTCCAAGATCGACGCGGCGCTGCAGCGGATCGAGGACAATACCTATGGCTATTGCGAGGAGACCGGTGAACCGATTTCGCTGAAGCGCCTCGAAGCCCGTCCCATCGCGACCCTCTCGGTGGAGGCACAGGAGCGCCACGAGAAGCGCGAGAAGGTCTACCGCGACGAATAGAGAAGGGGCTGGTCGCTACGGTCAAGGCGAGGCGGCTTGTTCGTGGGCCGCGTTGAGGGACCAGTGGCAATCGTTGGTCGATGAACCGAACTTCCGAGGCCGCTCAACGCATTGCCGCCAGCCGGCGCAGCCGGGCGCCGCTGCGCGCGCTGTCGGTCGACCTTGCGCCGCCGGACGAAGCCGCGGGATACCGCACCCAGCGCGCCGTCCATGATCTGCTGCTGCCGCAATACGGCGCGATCGTCGGGTTCAAGATCGGCTGCACCAGCGCGGTGATGCAGCAATATCTCGACATCCCGCATCCCTGCAGCGGCGGGGTCTTCGCCAAGGGCGTTCATGACAGCGGCGTGTCCTTGCCGGCCGCCGACTACGTCCGCGTCGGCGTCGAATGCGAGATCGCGGTTCGGCTCGGGCGCGACCTGGCGCCATCGCAGGCTCCATTCACGGCCGATGACGTCGCGCCGGCCATCGAGGCGTACCTGCCGGCGATCGAGATCGTCGATGACCGTTACGTCGATTGGGCCGCGCTGGGTGCGCCGACGCTGATCGCCGACGATTTCTTCGCCGCCGGATGCGTGCTCGGGCAGCCGGTCGGGCGTTCCAGGGCACCCGACCTGCGTGATGTGGTCGGCCGGACCGTGATCAATGGCGCCGAGGCGGGGCAAGGCCGGGGCGCTGACGTGCTCGGCCACCCGCATCACGCTTTGGCCTGGCTCGCCAACCATCTCGCCGCCGAGGGCAAAGGCCTGCGCGCCGGGCAGCTGGTGCTGACCGGCAGCCTGGTCAAAACGGTCTGGCTCGCGGCCGGTGACTCCGTCGAGATCGACCTGTCGGACCTCGGCACGGTCTCGGCGAAATTGGCCGGATGATCGCACTTCGACGGGTGCAGAAAAGGTTGCGGCCTCCGAAAGGGGAGCTGTCGGAGGCCGCGTAGTACATCTCGCCGCGCCTAGGTTCGCGAAGAGATGTGGGAGCTCGGAGTGAGGATCAGAACGGCAGCAGCACGTCCATCACCTGTTGACCATAGCGCGGCTGCTGCACATCGCTGATCTGGCCCTGGCCGCCATAGGCGATGCGGGCCTGCGCGATCTTGCTGGAGTCGATGGTGTTGTCGCTCTGGATGTCCTCTGGGCGTACGATGCCGGCAACGATCAGCTCGCGTTTCTCGAAATTGACCCGGATCTCCTGCTTGCCTTCCACCACCAGATTGCCGTTGGGCAGCAATTGGGTGACCACGGCGGCGATGTTGGTCGTCAGGCTTTCCTGGCGCTGGATCGATCCCTTGCCGTCGGTCGAGGCGGTGGCGTCCGCCGTCAACAGCCGTCCCGGCAGCGCGGTCTTTCCGGTCAGCAGATTGCTGCCGAGGAAAGCGGTGATGCCGGAGTCCTCGGTCACGGTGCGGCTGCGCTGGGTCTCGTTGGCGAAATTGGCCTGGTCGGTGATGTTGACCGTGACGGTGAGCAGATCGCCGATCTGGTGGGCGCGCTGATCCTTGAAGAACGACCGCGAACCGTTTCGCCACAGCGAGTTCGCATTGTAGGAGACCGCTTCGGGCTTCGGCATCGGCATCTGCACCGGCTTGTAGCCGGGCTGCGCCGTCGGATTTTCGATCGCCGAGAGTCTCGGCTGCTCACCGATCTGGGAAAGGCGATCGATCGAGGAGCAGCCGCCCACGACGCTGACGACGGTCAGCAGCGTGCCGGTGAGTGCGATGCGGTGGATACTTGACGTGTACATGAATCCTACTCGGCGTTTGGAGCGACGGGCTTACCGCTGCTGGCGGCCATCGAGACGGAAGCGGTATCGGCCGACTCGCTGGTGGACAGGGCCGCAGCGACCGGGAACCGCGGCGATGCGACCGTGATGGCGACCTGACCTCGGCCGATCACGACTCCGGAGATCGTGCGCTTGGATTGCAGGTTGAGCACGCTGACGGTGTCGCCTTCGGCGCCATTGTCCATCGCCTTGCCGCGAATGGTGAGATAGAGGCCGGCGGCCTCGTAGATCAGCGTGACATTGTCGTCGCGCTGCACCAGATCGGGCTTGGCGAGGTCGGAGGTGCGCAGCGCCTGGCCGGCGCGAACCGGCCTGCGCATTTGCATTCCGACCACCCGACCTTGTCCCGCGGGATCGCTGCCAACCTCGGCCTTCGGCCGGCGCTCCGTCAGCACGTCGGAGGATTTCAGGATTTCATTGCGTTCGACATTGCGGGTCAGCACCGCGGCTTCCACGGTTTCGATCGCGACGCCCGTGAAGCGCAGTTTGGTCGGCGCAGCGCCGCTGTCGCTGGCAATCTCGAAGCTGACGTCGAAGCGTCCGTTGCGCGGCTCGTATCGCGCCGCAACAGTCTGCAGCGGGCCGGTGTTCGAGGCGTCGAGCTGGAGGTCCGGCACGTCGCGATCGAAGGTCAGGTTGAGATTGTCGGCCTCGCCGAGGCCGTTGCGGTGCTCGAGCGCATGCACAACCTGGAGCCGGAGTTCGCCGGCCGTGATCGCGCGCGAAAGCCGGGTCACCGTGACCGCGTTGATATTCCGGGTATCGACGCCGATGACCTGATGCGCCTGCAGCGCGGCGATCACCTGCGCGGTCGGCAGCGAACCGGTGGTCCCGAGATCGGGGGCACGATAGATCGCGATTTGTGCCGAGGTGCCGGCGTTGTCGACCATGTCGCCGATCCGAACCACGGCGCCGGCAATGGCGACATTGGCGCGAAGCACGGGAGCGGCGATGTCGCGGCTCTGCGCCAGGGCTGTCAGCGGTGCGGCCATCAGCAGAGCGGTTGCAAGCAGAATGGGGCGAACGAGCATGGTCAGCTTCCTCAACGGAACAGCGCGGAGGTGGTTTGCAGCATCTGGTCGGCCGCGCTGATCACCTTGGCATTCATTTCATAGGCGCGCTGCGCGGCGATCAGGTCGGACATCTCGGAGACGACGTCGACATTGGCCTGTTCGAGGCTGCCCTGCGTGATGTTTCCGTAGCCTTCGGCATTGGCCAGGCCATCCTGCGGCGGCCCCGACGACGGCGTATCCTGATAGAGATTGTTGCCGACCGGCAGCAGGCCGGCCTTGTTGATGAATCGCGTCAGCCCGATCTGGCCGATGATGGTCGAACTCGTCGACCCCGGCAGGGTCACCGACACCTGGCCCTGGGCGTTGACGGTCAGGCCCGAGGCGTTCTGCGGAACCGTGATAGCGGGCTGTACCAGGTTTCCCTGGGCGTTGACGATGCGGCCCTGGTTGTCCATCTGGAAGGTGCCGTCGCGGGTGTATTGGAAGGTGCCGTCCGGCATCTGGATCTTGAAGAATCCCTCGCCGGTAATGGCGAGATCGAGATCGTTGCCGGTCTGCGAGAGCGTTCCCTGGGTCATCGAGCGCGGCGTTCCCACCGTCTTGACGCCGCCGCCGATGTCGATGCCGACCGGCAGGATGGTGCCCTGGTCCGATGACTGCGCGCCGACGCGACGGATGTGTTCGTAGATCAGATCCTGGAACGCCGCCGTCTGTTTCTTGTAACCGGTGGTGCGAAGGTTCGCGATATTGTTGGAGATGACCTGAACGTTGAGTTCCTGGGCCGCCATCCCGGTCGCTGCGGTATGAAGCGCTTGCATGGGCTATCTCCGAATGGGCATCAGGCCGGAACGTCGGCGAGTTTCTCGATCGCGGATTTGTGCAGGTCGCTCTCCTGCTGCAGCATGGTCGCGATCTGCGTGTAGGCGCGCGTCACCTCGATCATGCGGCTCATCTCCGCGACCGCGTTGACATTGGATTTCTCGATGTAGCCCTGTTGCACCTGCGACTTGGTGTCGGCCTGCGCCGCGCCTTCGCCGGCCGAGTAGAGGTTCGAGCCCTCCTTCAGCAGCCTTTGGGCATCAGTGAAGCTCACGAGCCGAAGCTTGCCGCGTACCGAATCGGTACGTCCGGCGCCCTCCACCACGGTAATGGTGCCGTCGGGCGAGACGTTGACGTCATGATCGGTCGGCTGCAGCACGATCGGCCCGCTGCCGCCGAGAACCGGATTGCCAGCGGCCGTCACCAGCTGCCCCTGGCTGTTGACCTGCAAGCCGCCATCGCGGGTGTAGCGCTCGCCGGCGGAGGTCTGCACGACGAGGAAGCCGTTGCCGGAAATCGCGAGGTCGAGCGGGTTCTTGGTCTCCTGGACAGGACCCTGCGCGAGATCGCGGAAGGTGCCGCGGTCCTGTACATAGCTGAGACGGCGGTCGCTGCCGACGAAGTTGTCTTCGTGCGCGCCCGGCATCAGATATTCCTCGAACATCGACCGGTCGGCCTTGAAACCCGAGGTGTTGACGTTCGCGATGTTGTTGGCGACGACATCGAGCTGTCGCTCGAGAATCGTCTGCCGCGATAGTCCGATGAGAAGCGCGTTCTCCATCGCTGGTTCTCCCCTGAAACATCCGCAAGGCCAAACCCTCCCAGGCCTCTCTCTTGCGGATCCCGCGAACCACCAGGCTCTCCCAAGCCGGGGCTCGCCGAACATCAGAGCGAAACCCGTGCCAGTTTTGAAAATGTTGATTTCGTAATGCCTTAGCCGCTGGATCGGCACGGTCTGCGGGCGGCAATAAGGTCTTGTTGACCATGTTTGCCCGGCAACTTTTTCCTAGCTCGCAGACAAACGAAAGGTTCCGTTAACCATTATTCCCTTAGCGTCCGCCTCAGAGAGCGCGTGTGCGCTGGCGGCATTGTTCTGCGTCCGAAAGCCTGCTTGGCGGCATCCATTTCATTCGGACCCCGGGGGCGGGCAATGGCAGACAAGGAAGAGGCGGAAGGCGAGGGAGCCGAGGCGGCTCCGGTCGCCGCACCCAAAAGCAAGCTGAAGCTGATGATCGCTGCTGCCGGAATCCTGCTGATCCTCGGCGGCGGGGGCGCCGCCTGGTTCTTCCTGTTCCGGCACCATGGTGAAGAGGTGCATGCCGAGGCACCGCCGCCGAAGCCGCCGGTGTTCGTCGAGGTGCCGGACATGCTGGTCAACCTGGTCGGTGCGCCAGGCGAGCGCGTGCAGTACCTCAAGGTCAGGGTCGTGCTCGAGGTCAAGGAGGAGAAACAGGCCGAGGCGATCAAGCCGACGCTGCCGCGGGTTGCCGATATCTTCCAGACCTATCTGCGCGAGTTGCGGGCGAGCGACCTCAACGGCTCGGCGGGCCTGTTTCGCCTGAAGGAGGAACTGACCCGGCGCGTCAACGCGGCGGTTTCGCCAGGCGAGGTCAGCGCGGTGCTGTTCAAGGAAATCGTCGTTCAGTGACGGGACGGATCTAGCACCATGGCAGGCAACGACCAGGTCGACCAGGACGCCATTGCCGCGCAATGGGAGGCGTCGCTGGATTCCGAGGACCCGGCGCAAGCCGCGCAGGCGGCGGCATCCAATGAGCTCTCCGGTACCATGGCGCTGCAATGGGCTGCCATGGTCGAAGACGGCGGCCGCGATTTCAACAGCGCCAGGAACACTGGCGAGCGGGTGCTGTCGCAGGAGGAAATCGACAACCTGCTCGGCTTCAGCGTTGGCGACGTCAATATCGACGACAATTCCGGCATCCGCGCCATCATCGATTCGGCGATGGTCTCGTACGAGCGTCTGCCGATGCTCGAGATCATCTTCGACCGGCTGGTGCGGCTGATGACAACCAGCCTGCGGAATTTCACCTCCGACAACGTCGAAGTCTCGCTCGACCGCATCACGTCGGTGCGGTTCGGCGATTACATGAACTCGATTCCGCTGCCGGCGGTGCTGTCGGTGTTCAAGGCCGAGGAATGGGAGAATTTCGGTCTGGCAACCGTGGATTCCAGCCTGATCTACTCGATGATCGACGTTCTGCTCGGCGGCCGCCGCGGCCATGCCTCGCTGCGCATCGAAGGCCGGCCCTACACCACGATCGAGACCAATCTGGTCAAGCGGCTGGTCGAAGTGGTGCTCTCGGATGCCGAGCAGGCATTCCGACCGCTGTCGCCGGTCACCTTCAACATCGATCGGCTGGAGACCAATCCGCGCTTCGCTGCGATCAGCCGCCCGGCCAACGCCGCCATTCTGGTGCGGCTGCGCATCGACATGGAAGATCGCGGCGGCAACATCGAACTGCTGCTGCCCTATGCGACCATCGAGCCGATCCGCAACGTGCTGCTGCAGATGTTCATGGGCGAAAAGTTCGGCCGTGATCCGATCTGGGAGGGCCATTTCGCCACCGAGGTGGCACAAGCCGAGATTTCCGTCGACGCCGTGCTTTATGAGGCCGACATCCCGCTCAAGCAGTTGATGAAGCTGAAGGTCGGCGACACCCTGCCGCTCGAAATCCGCGCCGACGCGCTGGTCGCGGTGCGCTGCGGCAGCGTGACCCTGACCGAAGGCCGGATGGGTCGGGTCGGCGACCGGGTCGCCATCCGCGTCACCAAGCAGCTGCGCAAGCCCAACACGACCTTCGCGATGTTCGAGAAGGCCGACGAACAGACCAAGATGATGGAGGCCCAATGAACCATTCGTTAGGACTTGCGATCGAGAGCCTGGTGGCAATCTTGCTAATGGTTACGATCGGTTATTGCATGCTGCTGAACAAGCGGTTGAAACGCCTGAAGGCCGATGAGAACTCGCTGAAGGCGACCATCGCCGAGCTGATCACGGCGACCGAAATCGCCGAGCGCGCCATCGGAGGCCTCAAGTACACGGTTCGGGACGTCAATGTGAATCTCGGCGAACAGCTCGAGGCGGCGGGACAGATGTCGCTGCAACTGAAGAACCAGCTTGCCGAAGGCGACAACGTGGTCCGGAGGCTGTCCAGGATTGCGGCTGCCGCGCGGCCTCCCGAAACCGAATCGAGGCCGGCGGTCGCCGCGATATCGCCGGCGAAGGCGGTGGCCGCGGCGGCACAGGCGTTTTCCGAACGCAGAAGGACCGATGGCCTCGCCGCATGAAATCCGTTCGTGACATTCGCGTCATTCCCGTGGTGGTCGTCGCGATCTTCGGCTTCGCCGTCCTGAAGATCGCCGGTCTGCTCGTCGACGGCGGATACGTATTCGAGTATCGGCCGGCGGCGAACCCGCGCTCCTGGGCGCAGAACGCGTTCAATTTTCCCGCCGGCAAAGCCAATTCTGCCGACATCACCGGCTCGTTCGAGGAGAAGAAGGAGCCGGCGCCCAAGCCGGAAGCGGTCAAGTCGGAAGCCGCCAGGCCGGAGCCGGCCAAATCGGATGCCAAGCCGGAGGCATCGAAGTCGGCCGCCCCCGCCGTCGAAGCGGCAAAGCCCGAGCCGGGCCAGGTCTATCCGTCGCCCGAACAGCCCGTCTCGACGTCCGAGCGCGCAATCCTGGAGCGGTTGCAGTCGCGACGGCAGGAGCTCGACGCGCGGGCGCGGGAAATGGACATCCGCGAAAGCCTGCTCAAGGCGGCCGAGAAGCGCGTCGAATCGCGCGTCGAGGAGTTGAAAGGCGTCGAATCGCAGATCTCGACCGCGACGGAACAGAAGAGCGAAGCCGAGACCGCGCGCTTCAAGGGCATCATTACCATGTACGAGGCGATGAAGCCGAAGGATGCCGCCAAGGTGTTCGACCGGCTCGAGATGCCGGTGCTGTTCCAAATCGCGTCACAGATCGCGCCGCGCAAGATGTCCGACATTCTCGGCCTGATGTCGCCGGAGGCCGCCGAACGGCTGACCGTCGAGATGGCGCGCCGGGCGAGCCCGGACAAGTCCGCTTCCGCCGAACTTCCCAAGATTGAAGGCAAGATGTTGCCGCAAAAGCCAAACTGACGGAAAACCTCCTAGCCGCGTCAGCGCTACGACTGGCAATATTGCGGCTTGCCGATGAACCCTATTTGCTCACGCGCAGCATGGAGATCGAGGCGAAGATCTGGGAGAACGCGTCGGCAATGTCGCCCGAACGGGTCAGCCTGAAGAAATTGCTTGAACTGCTGGCGCACGCGGGCAACACCGCCGAGGTTCCGTCACCGCCGGTGTCGACCTGTATCGCGTAGATGACAAAACCGCGCGGATCGTTCTTGATGTTGTTGCAAAGCTTGGTCATTCGCGCGTCGACATCCGGACTCACGTCCTGATAGTTGCCGTACCAGCGGTCGACGGTGTTCAGGCCGTCGGTGAGCAGGATGATGATGTGCTGATAGGCATTGTTCGAAGGCTCCGCGGGCGCGTTGAGCGGAGCTTGCTGCAGCAGGGAAAACCAGCCCCATTGCAGGCCGATGGTCTGGTTGGTCGCACCGTCCGGATACATTGCAGCGATGCGGGAATTGATCAGCGACCAGTTATAGCTCAGTGGCAGGATCTCCTCCGGGCAGAACGGCTCCTGATCGGCGATGAACAATGTCGAGGCATCCGCGGCCGATGGTACTGTCGCGTTGACGTCGTAATCTTGCTCGCGGTCGGTCACACAGCCGTTCCATTGATTGTGGTCGGGAGAGCCGACCGTGTGCCTCCAGGAATACCCGTGGTCCTGGCATAGTGCGAGGGTCTCGTTCCAGCCGCTGTCGCTGCACCAACTCACATAATTATCGGCGTCCTTGAACATGTTGGGATCCCAGCGATCCCAGCGCAGCCAGGGCGCCTTGACATTCGTGGCGCCGACATTGACGTCACTCGCGAACGGTACGACCGAAATCTCGACATCGCCGTTGTTGACCGCGAGTCCGGACAGCTGGTTGACAAGTGTCTTGGCTGCCGATTTTAGCGCGTCCATCTTGCCATCGTCGTCCATCGAGGCGGTATTGTCGAGAACGAGTGCGATGCGCAGCTGGCTCGCACCCCATGTCGTGGTTGAACTGACATTGAAGCCCATGGTGGGATAGCCCACCACGCCCATGAAGTCGGTCGTGATCGTGCCCGAGCCGCTCAGCAGGATGGTCTGGGCTGAGCCCGAGCCACCCGGCGAATAGCTGACGCTGATCGAAACGGATTGGGCGTCCGGATTGGCGTACGCCGCGTTGAAATAAAGTTGTGCCTTGTCATTGAGCTGCGCTTGCGTGATGGTGCCCAAGGCGAGATCCCTCGACAGCATCAACGCGGTCGAATCCAGCGCGGCCTGCATTGCGGTGCGCGCCAGGCTGAGCCTGCTGTAGTCAATGGCCGCGCCGACGGTGATCATGACGGGAATGAGAGCGATCACGAAGGTCACGGCGACATTGCCGCGCCTGGCCTTGACGAAATCGATGGCATGATGGCTCAACCGTCGTGGCCATGAAGCAGGTCGCATCGCGCCTTCCGAAGGTTATGGAACGGTCGCTCCCGTCCAAGCGACGAGAACGACGTTGCGCGCGTGCATGGCGCGAATAGATCTACCTTAGATAGCCCGCTTGCCGTAGCCCAAGCGATTTTGCGTAGTACGCTGTCGTCGGATGCCGGGACCGCGGGCTCGCGTCGGGGCCGCAAAGTTGTCGATCGCGGAAGCTGCCCGATTGGTCCGGCGCTGCCTCAGAACAGGCCGGCGAGCCGCCTTGGCGGGCCGCGGAAATCAGTCGGTTGGCGTTAACAAGTCCTTAATTTGGCAATTCTAGATTGGCCGCGCGGGCGAGGGCGTCCCGCTGCCGATCTGCTCGGCAAGCCGAAAGACCCGTCGAACAATGGCGCGAACGGTTGCCACTGGATTCTGGTCGCGAGTTCGCGCGGATATGCGGACGGCCCGGTGTCGTCTGCTTCGCCCGTATTGGCTGATGGCGGTCCTGCTGCTGATCGCAACGGCCGGAGCCTGCCGGGCGGATCCGGTCAAGGGCGAGGCCACGCTCTCGGCGACCGGCGGCTATGCCCGGCTGATGCTCAAATTCGCCGACGATGTCGAGTCCGAAGTCACCACGGCCGGATCGATTGTCGTCATTCGCTTCAAGCAGCCCGTGGATGTTTCGATCGACCAGTTGTCCGACGCCGTGCCCGACTATGTCACGTCGGCACGGCGCGATCCCGATGGTTCGGCGATCCGGCTGTCGTTGGCACGGCGGGTGTCGGTCAACACCATGTCCGCCGGCGAGCGGGTATTCGTCGATCTGCTGCCGGAGGGCTGGACCGGCCCGCCTCCGAGCCTTCCGGCCGACGTCATCCGCGAACTGGCCGAACGCGCTCGCGCCGCCGAGCGTGCGTTGCGTCTGCAGCGCGCCGCGGCGGCGGCGCAGAAGCGCCCTCCGATCCGCGTCCGCGCGTCGGTGCAGCCGACCTTCGTTCGCTTCGTGTTCGAGATGCCGGGCGGCGTCAACGTTTCGTCCGTGCTCAACGACCAGAAGCTCACGCTGCAGTTCAACGCCATGCTCAGCTTCGATCTCGCCGATGCCAAGGTAGCGGCGCCGCCCAACGTGGCATCGATCGATCAACGGATCGACGGCGACACGTCCGCCGTCGACATCAAGCTGATCGGCGATGTCGATGTCCATTCTTTCCGCGAGGACAAGAATTATGTGATCGACGTCGCGTTCCAGCAAGCGGGCAAATCGCAGTCGTCGGCCGAGGCGGTGTTGAGTGCGGCTGCGGCAGCGTTGTCTCCGCCGACGGCCCCGACGGTCCCTGCCGTGACCGCGCCGGCTCCAGCCGTACCGGCGGAAGCCGCGCCGGCCGCGCCGGAGAGATCCGACGGGGCAGGGACCGCAAAGACGTCAGACGATGCCGTGCCGCCTTCCGAACGATCAGCCAAGGTGGCCGAGACCGCCGTCAAGCCAGAAGCGGCAACCCTACCGCCGCCGCCATCGTCGACGAGTGAGCCGGCGCCGCCGAAAGTCCTACCGGCGGTCAGCGAAGCGCCCGAATTGCCGGTACAAGCGCCGCCCAGGGTCGCACCGGCGGTGCTGCCGGCTGAGGCCCGATCCGTTGGCAACGCCCCTTCGGTTCGGATCGAGCGCAACAGCGACGGGCTGCATCTGACGTTTTCCTTCGCCGCGACCACACCGGCGGCGCTGTTCCGCCGGGCCGACACGGTCTGGCTGGTATTCGAACTCCACGGCGCCGCTCGATCTCGCCCCGATCCGCGGCAGCGACGGCTCCATCATCGCCGACGCCTCCCTGCTGCCGCTCGACAAGGGCGAGGCGGTGCGCATTCGGCTCCGCCGTCCGCAAATGCCGTCCCTCGCACGCAGCTCGGAAGGCGACGTCACCAATTGGACCGTAACTTTTGCGGACAAGATGCAGGCGCCGACCGAGCCGCTGACCGCGACCCGAAGCATCGCCGATCCCGCACAGGCCAAGGTGACGGTGGCGCTGGCCAAGCCGGGAACGGTGTACCGATTGGTCGATCCCGAGGTCGGGGATGCCCTGATCGTGGTGACCGCGCCGGCGCCGGTTCGCGGGTTTATCAAGCAGCAGGATTTTGTCGAACTGTCGCTGCTGGAATCGATCCACGGCATCGCCATTCATCCGAATTCCGACGATGTGACCGTGGAGGCCGCAGCCGACAAGATCGTGCTTGGCAGGCCCGGCGGCCTGACGCTGTCGGTCGCCGACACCGCCACGGACCGGGCCACCACCGCGCTGCGGCCGATTTTCGACGTCGAGCAATGGCGACGGAATCAGCATGCGGGCTTCATCCCCCGGCAGGATGCCCTGATCGCCGCCGCAGCCGCCGTCGAACCCGACCGTCGGACGCCGGCGCAGATCGACCTTGCGCGATTCTACCTGTCGCGGGCGATGTATCCGGAAGCCAAGGGCGTGCTGGATCTGGCGCTGGCGGATGCCAAACCCGGCATGGAAGACCCGGTGGCGCTGATCGTGCATTCCGTGGCGAGCACCTTGATGGGGCGGCCGCGGCTCGGATTGAAGGATCTCGGCAACGCGGCGATCGGCACCAGATACGACCCGCAGCTGTGGAAGGGGCTTGCCGACGCCGGGCTCGGCAAGTGGGCGGAAGCGCGCGAAAAATTCAAGAATGCCGAGCCGACCATCACGGCACTGCCGATCGACCTGCAGCGCATCGTGATCCTGGCGGCGATGCGCGCGGCGATCGAGATCCGGGATTATTCCGGCGCGGCCAAACGCGACAGCGATCTGCAGATCATCGGGTTGTCGCCCGAACAGGTTCCGACGGCCTCGGTGTTGCGCGGACGGCTGGCCGAAGCGCTCGGCCATGAGGCGGACGCCCTGAGCGACTACCGGCTGGCGGTCGACTCGGAAGATCGTGCCGCAGCCGCCGAAGCCAAGCTGTACGAGATTGCGCTGAAGCAGAAGCGCAGGGAAATCAGCCCGGCCGACGCGTTGCGCGAGCTGGAAACGCTGTCGGTGATGTGGCGCGGCGACGGGCTCGAGGTGCGGACGCTGGAAATGCTGGCGCGGCTCTATTCGGACGCCGGACGATTTGCCGAGTCCCTCGCGGCGGTCCGGACCGCGACCAGATTGGAGCCCAATTCCGAGCTCGCCCGGCAGGGCCAGGACGAGGCGGCGGCGCTGTTCGCGCAGATCTTTCTCGGTTCCAAGGGCGACGCTCTGCCGCCGGTCGACGCCCTGGCGATGTTTTACGAATTCCGTGAGTTCACCCCGATCGGGCGCCGCGGCGACGAGATGATCCGCCGTCTCGCGGACCGGCTGGTGGCGGTCGATCTGCTCGACCAGGCCAGCGAACTGCTGCAGTACCAGGTCGACCACCGGCTGGAAGGCGCCGCGCGGGCGCAGGTCGCCGCGCGGCTCGCCATGGTCTATCTGACCAGCCGCAAGCCGGACCGCGCGATTGCGGCGCTGCGCACCACGCGGATCTCCGATCTCTCCGGCGAGTTGCGCCAGCAGCGGCTGCTGCTCGAGGCGCGTGCGCAGAGCGACGTCGGGCGGCATGATCTCGCGCTCGACATCATCTCCAACGTCAGCGGCAGGGAGGCGATCCGGCTGCGCTCCGACATCTACTGGGCGTCGCGGCGCTGGCGCGAGGCCTCCGAGCAGATCGAACTGTACTATGGCGATCGCTGGCGTGACTTCCGGCCGCTCAGTCCCATCGAGAAGGGCGACGTGATCCGCGCCGTGGTCGGCTATGCCCTGGCGGAAGATGCGATCGGCATGGCCCGATTCCGCGAGAAATATGCTCCATTCATGAGCGGCGACGCCGACCGTGCCGCGTTCGAGACCGCGAGCAGACCGGCGGCCGCGCGCAGCGCCGAGTTCGGAACCATCGCCAAGATGGCCGCGAGTGTCGATACGCTCGACGGCTTCCTGCGCGAGATGAAAACGCGGTTTCCCGATGCTACCGCAAGGGCGACGGTATCGCCGCAAACCGCGGCGGACGACCAGCCGACCGGTTCACTGCCGGCGATCGTCGGGTCGAAGCGCGCCAGCGCCGCACGCTAGCGCGCAAAAGGCCGGCCTCATGCCCTCGACAGATGCCTGCGCGCACGGCAACCTGCCGGCTGTCGTTACCGCAAGGGAGTGCGCCTCATCATGGCCAGGACCAGCAAGACCGAGGCCGAACTCATCGAGATGGCGAAAGCCGAACTGAAGGTCCATGCCGATTGTCCCGACGGGATCGTCATCAGCGTGCTCCGCGCCGACGATTCCTGGGAATTTCGCGCCAGCGCCGATGCCGCGACGGCCGCCAGGCCGGGCTATCCCGAATGCGTCGCCATGCTGGTCCAGATCGGCGATCATCTCGGCCGGCAATATGACCTGAAGGATTGAACCCGGGCGGCCGCGCCGCCGCTGCTCTCAGCCGCCGTAGCTCTGCACCAGGCTTCCCGCCACCAGCGACCAGCCATCGACCAGAACGAAGAAGATCAGCTTGAACGGCAGCGACACCACGACCGGCGGCAGCATCATCATGCCCATCGACATCAGGACCGAAGCAACCACGAGATCGATGATCAGGAACGGCAGAAAGAGCAGGAAGCCGATCTCGAAGGCGCGCTTCAGTTCCGAGATCATGAACGCCGGCATCAGGATCCGCAACGACATCGCATCGGGCGTGGCGGGCGGCGGCTCGCCCGACAGGTCGACGAACAGCTTGAGGTCCTTTTCGCGCACGTTCCTTTCCATGAACCCGCGCAGCGGCACCGAGGCGCGCTGCAGTGCCTCTTCGACGCCGATCTGGTTGGCGATCAGCGGCTTGATGCCGTCATCGTAGGATTTCTGCAGCACCGGACCCATCACGAAGGCGGTCAGGAACATCGCCAGCGCGATCATCACCGAGTTGGGTGGGGCGGTCGCGGTGCCCATCGCGGTGCGCAGCAGCGACAGCACGACGACGATCCGCGTGAACGAGGTCATCATGATCAGGATCGAGGGCGCGATCGACAGCACCGTGAGAAGCGCGATCAGCTGGATCGCGCGCTCGGTGACGCCACCATTGCCCTGGCCGAGATTGATGCTGATGTCTTGCGCGAATGCCGGAACGGCCAGGGATCCGGCGGCTGTCAGTGTGGCAAGATATAGAACTCTACGCGGGAGTGATGCCGATCTCACGAAGGGGTCTTCGGACGGCCCAGCAATGACGCCATCTCGTCTTCCAGATTCTCGAAGCCGGACTTTGGCGCAGGCGGAGCAGCCGGGGCTGCCGGTTCCGGGCGGGGTGGGGTCCGGGCTTGCGGGGTCTCGGGGGCGACCGGCGGCGCGCCGACCTCTGCGGCCGGGCGGCGCAATGCCGCTTCCAGTCGCTGTGCCATCTCGGCAAGATTCTGGTCCGCCGACGCTACGGCGGGCGCGGCGGGTGGCGGCGGCGGCGCGGATGGCGGCGCACGTTCGGCGAGCCGAACCGGCGGTATCTTCGGCGCCTCGCTGGACCGCGACGGCCGAGGCATCATCGGCTCGCCGCGCGGGACCCGGGGTGGCAGCGGCTCGTTGCGCAACTCCGGCCGCGGCTCGGTCCGGACGCCGATGGGCTCAGGTGCAAAAGCGGATAGCGGATCGCTGCGCCGATCCGGCGCGGCGGGCAGCGGGCGGCGCAGTTCGTCGGCAAATGAAGGCCGGGCCGGCCGCGACGGCTCCGGCAAGGGCGGCTCCGGAAGATCGAAGTCATCGACCCGCGGATCATCGGGCTCACTCCAGCCGGGATCGGGCAATGGTGTCACCCGCGGCGGCGGTTCGGCGCCGGTGACGGCCGGCCGCGGCGACATCTGATCGCGCGTGGTGGCTCGTACGATATTGGGTTCCACGACGATGTCGGTCGGGCCTCCGATCATCAGCAGATGTTCGATATTGTCGCGCCGAACCAGCACTAATCGCCGCCGGCCATCGACCGCGGCCGCATCGATGACCGCCAGTCGCGGCATCCGTCCGCGGTTGGTGTTGGCGCCGAGCCGGTTGCCGGCGAACCGCCGCACCAGCCAGGCCACCGCCCCGATCAGCGCCAGAACGGCCACGAATGCGAAGAAGAACGTCAGTGCCTGCATGTTCGATCCCTGGCCCACAAGGCTCTCCTTCATTTCCCATTGCCGCGAGACGGGCCGCCAGCCCGTCAAAACGCGTGAAAGAAGCGCAAAGCAGCCCTATTTCTTGATTCCCCACGGCAAGTCCTGCCGTCCGCCCCCTCTAATAGACCAAGAATCGCTCGGGCCAAAACGACTTCTGGGTCGTCGAAACGTGCCGTCCCGGCTGGTAAACGCAGCTTTCGTGGCGAAAATGCGCTCGACCGCAGCTTGTCACGCAACCCGTTCTTCGACCTCTCCGTCGCCGCCGCCAAACCGTTCTTAACCTGCTGTTAACCATACAGGCGGCAAATTCTGCCTAGCGGTGCGAGACGTCAACCCGCGCGGCGAGAGGCTTTCGATGTCGATCAGCGATTTTCCGATGTTGGCGGCACTGCGCACCAAGATGCAATGGCACCAGGAGCGCCAGCGCGTGCTTTCCGAGAACGTTGCCAATTCCGACACGCCGAATTTCAAGCCGCGAGACCTGGCGGAGCCGAAACTGGACGGCAAGGGTGCGGCAGGCGGCGGGATCGGAGGATCGCTGCCGATGCTGCGCACCAGCGCCGCCCATATTGCCCCACCCGGCGCGGCGGACAGCTTTGCGGCGAACCACAATGGAATTTTCGAAACCAGACCTGCCGGCAATGCGGTCAATCTCGAGGACCAGATGCTCAAGGTCTCCGCCAACCAGATGGACTATGCGGCGGTCACCTCGCTGTACAGCCGGAGCCTCGGCCTGTTGAAGACCGCGATCGGCAAGGGCTGAGCGGGATAGCGCGAAAGGAAACCGGAGATGGCGGACGACGCAAACGATTTTTCCCGCTCGATGGGCATCGCGACGTCCGGCCTGCGCGCCCAGGCGGGCCGCATGCGGGTGATCTCGGAAAATATTGCGAATGCGGATTCGACGGCCCCGACCGCCGGCGGCAATCCCTATCGGCGCAAGGTCCCGACGTTCTCCGCGGCCCTGGACCGCTCGCTCAACGCCCAGGTGGTTGCGCTCGGCAAGGTGCTGCCCGACCGGTCGGCGTTTCGGGTCAAGCACGAGCCGAGCAATCCGGCGGCCGACGCTGCCGGCGACGTCAAATATCCCAACGTCAACCCGCTGGTCGAGATGACGGACATGCGCGACGCGCAGCGGTCCTACGAGGCGAACCTCAACGTCATCAGCGCGACCCGCCGGATGGTTCAACGCACGCTCGACATCCTCAAGTCCTGAAGGGGGACCTGAATCATGGCTTCACCCACCGTCGCTGCCAATGCCTATGCCAGTCTTGCCCGCATGCTGGATTCCGGCGCTGCCGGCAAGGGCCCGGAAGCCGCCGGTCCGTCCTTCAGTTCGGTGCTCAAGGATGCGGTCGGGAGCGTCGTCGACGCGGGCCGCAAATCCGACGCGCAGACCGTGGCGATGGCGTCCGGCAAGACCAACGTCATGGACGTGGTGACGGCGGTGGCGGAGACCGACGTCGCCGTCTCGACGCTGGTGTCGGTGCGCGACAAGGTCATCTCGGCCTATGAGGACATCATGAAGATGGCGATCTGATCGGCATCCGAAAGCGAAAAGGAAATCATCATGACCGGCGCAGAAACCCTCGACGTGGCGCGCGATGCGATCTGGACCATCGTGGTGGTGTCGTCGCCGCTGATGGTCGTCGGCCTTGCCGTCGGCGTGGTGGTGTCGCTGTTCCAGGCGCTGACCCAGATCCAGGAGCAGACGCTGGTGTTCGTGCCGAAGATCCTGGCGATCTTCGTCACGCTGCTGCTGGCCTTGCCGTTCATGGCGGACGCGCTGCACAGCCACATGATGCGGATATCGTCGCAAATCATCGGCGGTTGATCCACAATGCGTCGATCATGCGCATCGATGTCACGCTGCTACCCGCACTCGCCGCCGCATTCATGCTGGTGTTCGCCCGCGTCGGCGCCATGGTGATGCTGTTGCCGGCGCTTGGCGAGTCCAACATCCCGGTTCGGATCAAGCTTTCGATCGCGCTGCTGCTGACGCTGATCATCCTGCCGCTGCACCGCGACGCCTACCACGTCGACATGCAGTCACTGACGCCGCTGCTGGTGCTGATGATCCGCGAGATCATCATCGGGGTGGTGCTCGGCGCCACCGCGCGCGTCACCCTGTCGGCCCTGCAGGTCGCAGGCGCGGTGATAGCCCAGCAGATGGGACTGGGCTTCGTCACCGCCGTCGATCCGACCCAGGGTCAGCAGGGCGTAGTGGTCGGCAATTTCCTCACCATGCTGGGCGTGACGCTGCTGTTCGCCACCGACAGCCACTATCTGGTCATCGCGGCAATCAACGACAGCTACACGATCTTCTCGCCCGGCGAGATCGCGCCGAGCGGCGACGTCGCCGCGCTCGCCACCCGCGCCTTCTCCGCCGCGTTCAAGATCGGCATGCAATTGTCGGCGCCTTTTCTGGTGTTCGGCCTCGTCTTCAATGTCGGCCTCGGCGTGCTGGCGCGGCTGATGCCGCAGATGCAGGTCTATTTCGTCGGCGTGCCGCTGTCGATTCTCGCCGGCTTTCTGATCTTTGCGCTGGTGCTGGCGGCGATGATGACGACGTTCCTGAACTACTTCGTCGGCGTCATGCACCAATTGACGCCCTAACCGAGTGCCCGATCGATGGCCGACGAGAACGACACCACCGACAAGACAGAGGACCCGACGCAGAAGCGGCTGGACGAGGCCCACGAGCGCGGCGACGTCGCCAAGAGCATTGAGGTCAATACCTGGTTCATGATCGCAGCGGGGACCCTGGTGCTGTCCTCGTTTTCGGGATCGATCGGCGGCATCGAGACGCCGCTGCGCAACCTGATCGCCAATTCCTGGATGTTCCGTACCGACGGTCCGAGCCTGCTCGCGCTCACGCAGAAGCTCGAATACATGCTGATCACCGCGCTCGGCGTGCCGCTCCTGATGCTGGTGATCGCGGCGGTCGCGGGCAACCTGCTGCAGCATCGGCCGGTGTGGTCGGCGCAATCGCTAAAGCCCGCCCTGAGCAAGATTTCACCGGCGTCGGGGGTCAAGCGGATCCTCGGCAAGCAGGCGGCCGCGAATTTCGGCAAGGGGATATTCAAGCTGGTGGCGCTCGGTACCGTGATGCTGGCGATCCTGTGGCCGGAACGCCACCGCCTGGAGGCGATGACGCAGTTCGACCCGACCATGGTGCTCGGCGTCATCGTGACCCTGACCCTGCGGCTGTTGGGTGCGGTGGTGGCGATGCTCGCGGTGGTCGCGATTGCGGACTATTTCTTCCAATACCGGCAGTGGTACGAGCGGCAGAAGATGTCGCTGCAGGAAATGAAGCAGGAGTTCAAGCAGGCCGAAGGCGATCCGCACGTCAAGGGCCGGATCCGGCAATTGCGGCACGCGCGCATGAAGAAGCGGATGATGACTGCGGTCCCGAAGGCCTCCGTGATCATCACCAACCCGACCCACTATTCGGTGGCGCTTTCCTATGAGCGCGGCATGGCGGCGCCGGTCTGCGTCGCCAAGGGTGTCGACCTGATCGCGCTCAAGATCAGGGAAATCGCGAAGGCGCACAATATCCCCATTGTCGAGAACGTGCCGCTGGCGCGGGCCTTGCACGCGACCGTGGAGATCGACGACGAAATCCCGGTGGAGCATTATCACGCGGTCGCCGAAGTGATCGGCTATGTCATGGGTCTCAAGCGCGGGCTTTCCGGCCGAAGGTCGTGAAAGGCGGGCTGAATTATCGGGAAAAGCCGCGCCGCAGGCCAAATAGCGGGTTTGATGGACTTGCGCTGGCCGGCCCGATTCAGGCACTCAGGGGCCAGCCCGCGCCGGGTGCGTCACAGCTACGACAGGCCGTGTCCCCTGATATGACTGCACAACCTGACCATGATCCGTCACGGGAACCGATGATCGCGCACGAACCAGTACGGCGGAGCGGCAGCATCGTCCTGGTGCTGCTGGTGGCCGGCGGCGTGGTGGCCGCGGCGCTGGTGCTGATGACGATCGGGCGTGCCCAGGCACAGCCCTATATCCTCAGCCTGCTGGCGTTGCTGGGGATGGTCGGGCTGTTCAGCCTGTTCGCGTTTGCGGCCGGCATCATCCGTTTCGCGGACCGCCGTGCCGACGACCCAGTGACCGGCCGGATCGCCGACCATGCCCATGACGGGCTTGCGGTCACCGACCCGCGTGGTCACGTCGTCTATTCCAATGCGGCCTATCTCGCGCTCACCGGCGCCGCGACATCAGCCGAAGTGCGCCCGGTGGAACGGGTCTTCATCGGCAATCCGGACGTGTCGGAGGCGGTGTTCAGGCTGCTCAAGGCCGCGCGCGAGGGCAAGCGCCAGCAGGAGGAGGTCCGCGTCGCCGGCAGCGACGGCGATCACGGCCGCTGGTTGCGGCTGCGGGTCCGGCCGCTCGGCGAGGGCCAGCGCGAGGCGAAATATTCGGTATGGTCGATCGACGACATCACCCGCGACCGCGAGCGCCAGGAACACGTGTTCCAGGAATTGCAGCACGCGATCGAATATCTCGACCATGCGCCGTGCGGATTCTTCTCGGTCGATCCGGCGGGCGAACTTGTCTATGTGAACGCCACGCTGGCCAACTGGCTGGATCATGACCTCGCCGAGATCGGCTCCGGCGGCCTGCGGCTTGCCGACATCGTGTCCGGCGACGGCGCCGCGCTGCTGGCGTCGATCGTGGCGGTGCCGGGCGAGGTCAAGACCGAGGTGCTCGACGTCGATCTGCGGATGCGCGGCGGCAGAACCGTCCCGGTCCGGCTGTATCACAAGCTGGCATTCGGCGCCGATGGCAATCCCGGCGCCTCGCGTACGCTGGTGATCAATCGGGCCCGTGACGAGCATTCCGATCCGCAGCGCGCCGCCGAAGTCCGCTTCATGCGCTTCTTCGATCACACGCCGATGGCGATTGCGACCGTGGATCGCGACGGCGCCGTGGTGCGCGCCAATGCCCGTTTCGCCAAGCTCGCCCAGAGCCTCGGCCTCGACGGCGCCAGCAAGTCGATCTTCCGGGCGGTCAACGCGCGGGATCGCAACCTGCTGGTCGCGGCGATCAACCAGGCCGCGGAGGGGCAGGGCGACATCGCTCCGGTGGAGGCGATGCTGGATGGCGCGAAAGAGCGCTGGGGCCAGTTCTTCGTCACGGCGGTCGAGGAGGGCGAGCGCGAGACCGAGGCCGCGATCGTCTACATGCTCGAAACCACCGAGCGGCGAACCCTCGAAAACCAGATCAATCAGTCGCAGAAGATGGAGATGGTCGGCCAGCTCGCCGGCGGCATCGCGCACGATTTCAACAATGTGCTTTCGGCCATCATGATGGCGAACGATTTCCTGCTGAACGCGCACAAGCCGACCGATCCGTCGTTCCAGGACATCATGCAGATCAAGCAGAACGCGACCCGGGCGGCTACCCTGGTGCGGCAATTGCTGGCATTCTCGCGCAAGCAGACCTTGCGGCCGCAGGTACTCGATCTCGGCGATGCGCTGTCCGACCTGACCATGCTGTTGCGGCGGCTGATCGGCGAGAAGGTCAAGTTCGACCCGGTGCACGCCCGCGATCTCTGGCCGGTCAAGGCCGACGTCTCGCAGTTCGAGCAGGTGATCGTCAACCTCGCCGTCAATGCCCGCGACGCGATGCCAGACGGCGGCAAGCTGACGATCAAGACCGCGAACGTTCCGGCCCAGGAGGCGGAAAGGTTGAGCTACAAGGGCATGCCGCCGGCGGACTATGTCCGGATCGGCGTCACCGATACCGGCACCGGCATTCCCGCCGACATTGTCGACAAGATCTTCGAGCCGTTCTTCTCGACCAAGGAAGTCGGCAAGGGCACCGGCCTCGGACTGTCGACGGTGTATGGCATCGTCAAGCAGACCGGCGGTTTTGTCTATGTCGATTCCGAGCCGGGCAAGGGAACCACCTTCCATATCTTCCTGCCGCGCCACTACCCCGAACGGGAAGCGCAGCAGGAGCTGCACCCCGGTAACGGCGCGGCGGCTGCGAAGGGTACGGCGGCCGAGCCGAAGCCAAAGACCGACCTGACCGGTCAGGGCACCATCCTGCTGGTGGAAGACGAGGAAGGCCTGCGCTCGCTGAACGCCCGCGGCCTGCGCTCCCGCGGCTACACCGTGATCGAGGCGTCGAACGGCATAGAGGCGCTGGATGCGCTGGAGGAGAAGAACGGAGCGGTCGATCTCGTGGTCTCCGACGTGGTGATGCCGGAAATGGACGGCCCGACCTTGCTGCGGGCGATGCGGGCGCGCAATCCGGACCTGAAGGTCATCTTCGTGTCGGGATATGCGGAAGACGCGTTTGCCAAGAGCCTCGAGGAAAACGAAAAGTTCGATTTCCTGGCAAAGCCGTTCGCCCTCAGTGCGCTGGTCACCAAGGTCAAGGAAACCATGGCGCCGATGTGATGGAACGCACCATGCAGACCGACCGGATTGTCGCACGTCCGCGACCGAGGGCCGCAGCCGTCGCGCTTCCCATTTGCACCGCAATGCCCATCTTAGGGACGGTTCCTCCGTAAGCGGGGTGGAAGGGAAAATCAGATGAAATTGCCGCAGCGCGGACGCGCGATGTTTCAGGCGATTGCCGTTGTTCTGTCGTTGGCGTTGCCGCTGATGCTCGTGCCGTCATCGGCCGACGCCCGGGTTGGCGGTGGCTTCAGCTCGGGCTCGCGGGGAAGCCGCACCTTCGCTCCGCCGCCCCGCACATCGACCGCGCCGGGAACGGCGCAGCCGTTGAACCGGACCTTCGGCCAGCCCTCCAGCCCGAGCGTCGGGGGTGGTGGGTTTTTCAACCGTCCGGGTGGCGGCATGCTCCGCGGTCTCGCCGCGGGTTTTCTCGGCGCGGGCCTGTTGGGTCTACTGTTCGGGGGCGGCCTGTTTGGCGGGCTTGGCGGCCTATCGTCGCTGTTCGGCTTGATCCTGCAGATCGGCCTGATCGTCTTGGCGGTGCGGCTCGCGATGTCGTGGTGGCAGCGCCGCAACGGCACGGCACCGGCCTATAGCGGCGTCGGCGCCGGCCCAGTGCGTCCTGCCGGCCTTGCCGCCAGCACCGGATTTGGAATGGGGTCGGGCAGTGCGCCGCTCGAGATCGCATCGGCCGACTACGAAGCCTTCGAGCGGCTGCTCGGCGAGATTCAAGCGGCATGGTCAAACGAGGAGGTCGGCCGTCTGCATACGCTGGCGACGCCCGAAATGGTCTCGTATTTCAGCAAGGACCTCGAGGCGAACCGGGCGCGCAATGTCGTCAACCGGGTTTCCGACACCAAGCTGCTGCAGGGTGATCTTGCCGAAGCATGGCGCGAAGGCGAGACCGATTTCGCCAGCGTCGCGATGCGGTTCTCGATGATCGACAAGACGCTTGATCGTGCCACCGGGCGGCTGGTCGAGGGCAGCGAGCAGCCGGTCGAGGTGACGGAAGTATGGACCTTCCTGCGACCGCGCGGCGCCAATTGGGAATTGTCGGCGATCCAGCAGACCTGATCGCCCGCCACCGGTGACGAAGCTGGCGCCGCGACCATGTCGCGGCGCTTTTCGTGCGCAAGCAGCACCGGAATAATGCCGCCGGCCGTGGGTTAATGGCTGACGGGCCGGCTCGGCAGCGAACCGGTCGACAAGATGGGAGGATCCGATGCCCGCTCTCGCCACAATGATCTCGCGCGCGTGCTTTCCAATCATGGCAGTCGCCTTGCTGGCGGGGGTTGCAGTGCCGCCCGCGCAGGCGCAATCGTCCAATACCACCTTCTTCGTGACCAGCAACGGCGTCGGCAACGGCGCCAATCTCGGCGGTCTGGCCGGCGCCGACAATCATTGCCAGACGCTGGCTCAGGCCGCCGGCGCGGGCAGCAAGACCTGGCGGGCCTATTTGTCGACCCAGGAAGCGGACGGCAAGCCGGCCGTGAACGCACGCGACCGCATCGGCAAGGGACCGTGGCAGAATTCGAAGGGTATCGTCGTCGCGAAAGACATTGCCGATCTGCACGGCGCCAATAATCTCACCAAGCAGACCGCTCTGACCGAGAAGGGCGACGTCATCAACGGCATCGGCGACAAGCCGAATCGCCACGACGTGCTCACGGGCTCACAACCCGACGGGACCGCTTTTGCCGCCGGTGATGATCGCACCTGCAAGAACTGGGCAAGCAGCACCCAGGGTTCGGCGATGTTGGGGCATGTCGACCGCAAGGGATTGCGCGACGATGACGCGTCGAAGTCGTGGAATAGCTCGCATCCCTCGCGGGGGCCCGACGGCGGCTGTTCCCAGGCCGACCTCAGGAGCACCGGCGGCGACGGCTTGCTCTACTGCTTTGCGGCCAACTGATCACGCGACCGGCCACGGCTGGTCGCGTTCGCGGCTCGCGGATGCCGCACATCATGCGCCGCCGCCGTGACCGCGGCCGGCTGCACCGGACGTCTGCCGCGATTGACGGGTGACTTCGTTCCGAACGGATGATTTCATCGCTGTTCGGTTCCTTGCAACCCGTCAGGCCGCAGCGAAAGGCAGCCCATGCGCTATGAACTCTTCTACTGGCCCGGCATCCAGGGGCGCGGCGAATATGTGCGCCTCGCGCTGGAAGACGCGGGTGCCGACTATGTGGATGTCGCGCGGGGCAAAGGCGGCATGCCCGCGATGACCAGGATGATGAAGGCGCGCTCCGGCACGCCCCCGTTTGCCCCGCCATTCCTCAAGGCCGGCCGGCTCGTGCTGGGGCAGACCGCCAACATCCTGTTCTATCTGGGTTCGCGTCATGGTCTCGCGCCCAAATCGGAGGCCGGGCGGCTGGCGCTGCATCAGCTTCAGCTCACGATCGCGGATCTGGTGCTGGAGATTCACGACACCCATCATCCACTCGGGCCATCGCTGTACTATGAGGATCAGCGCGGCCCCGCCAAAAAGCGCACGGAGGCGTTCTGGGACGAGCGGGTGCCGAAATATCTGGGCTATTTCGAGCGGCTGCTGCGGGGCAATGGCGGCGCCTACCTGACCGGCCACAGGGCCACCTATGTCGACCTGTCGATGTTCCAGATCGTGGAAGGCCTGCGTTACGCATTTCCGGTGCGCATGAAGGCCTTCGAGCCGGAGGTCCCTAGCCTGGTCGGGCTTCGCGACCGCGTCGCTGCAAGGCAGAACATCAAAGCCTATCTGGCCAGCGAGCGGCGCATCGCCTTCAACGAGGACGGCATCTTCCGCCACTACAGGGAGCTGGATGGCTAGCGACGGCTATTGTTTGCATGGCATGATGGCTCACCTGTTCCGGCCGTCGATCGCCGTCATCGCGAGCTTGGATAGCTCAACGCCATCGATGCAGCTCACATTGAGGGCTACCACTGCGGTGCCGTCGGGCTTGCTGCCGCGCGCGAACACGTCGACGCCGCAGTCGGCGCAGAGCTGATGCCGGATTTCGTGCTTGTTGAACAGGTATTCCCTCAGATTGTCCTCGCCGGCCCGCAACTGAAAGCTGGCTGGCGCGAGGAAGGCGAAGTGCAGGCCCTTCTTGGTGCAGATCGAACAGTTGCACGCCGTCACCATGGCGAGGTCGGTGGTGCACTCGAAACGAACCATGCCGCAGTGGCATCCGCCGGTGTAGGTCTTGCTGTCAGGCATGATCGCGCCTCCGTTGTTGCTACCAGACCCCGGGAAGCAACAGGTTGGCGATCACGCGGCCTCCGGTCTTCCGCATGATCACGCCCTTTCCGGCAAACTTGCGGCGGGCGAATGGCCGCTTGCCCGCCAGCGCGGGAGGCCGCGGAGTATGCCTTCAGACCAGTTGGTCGATCCGGGTTCCCTGGCCGGGTGGAAGCGGCGCAGGGGCGGCCGGCTGGGCGCGGTCGTCGGCGTCGTTGTCCTGGCGGGAATCGGACGGGTTGGGCTGCGGGCCATGGTGGGCCGGCGGCACGGCAGCCGGCGCAGCGACGCTCGAAATGCTCATCGATGGAATCCCTGTACGCGATCCGTCCGAGTCTGGCCGGCAGTAGCCAAGGGCTGATGAATCGAAACGTTAAAATGCGCGCGATCGGGCAGGTTTTGGCCTGATGGTGAACGGCCGGCCTGGATCGCTGGAACCGTGCGACCATGGCCGGGTCACGCCGGGATTCACTGGTCGATGCCGCGCGAGATCGTGATCGAGGATTCGGTCTTCGTTCTCGAACATCGCATGTCGAGGCGACGGTACCGCGTCGACACGTCGTTGCCCCGGAACAGGCCCATTCGCCTCATGCAGCGCGTCGCGCCCTTGAGCATGCCGTCCTTCGGCTGGGTGAAGATGATGGCGGCGGTGCCAGCCACCAGATCGAGGAAGGCAGGCGAGGGTTTGCGGCTGCCGGACCGCGCGAACAACTGATTGCTGACGTTGCGGCCGGAACAGCCAAGCGTGATCTGCTTGGCCTGCGGGTGTGACAGATAGATCTGGTTGGCCGCGGTCTTGCCCACCGCGAGGCCGTCGATCTGCGCCTTGAGCTGGCCGGCAAGATCATCGCAGCGATCGGCACGCGCCGGTGATGCGCCAGCTGCGGCCAGCAAGACCGCGGCAAGACCGGTTACGGCAAGAACCATCGATCGGCGAGAACGCGATTGCAGTATCATTTTGGATTGCCCCCTCGGGGCCATTGAAGCGCCCGCGAGCAAATAGCGCAAGACGGCGGTTTGCCTATCAACCGCCGGCGGCGGATCGAAACCTTTTCTTTGTCGCAAAACGGCTTAGAACGGGGTCAACAGCAGGCCGCCCTCCGGGTGGCCTGCAACCCTGCGAGCAAAGCCATGAACGCCCCCACTGCCTTCCCAGATCCCAAGCCCCTGCCGCCGTACCGGCACACCCCGCTGTTTCCGCTCGGGCCGGACACCACGCCCTACAGGAAGATCGCGGTCGACGGCGCGCGGGTCGAGAAAGTGCTGGGCCGGGACATGCTGGTGGTGTCGCGCGAAGCGCTGCGGGCGCTGTCGGAAGCCGCGTTCGGCGACATCAACCATTATCTGCGGCCCGGCCATCTCAGGCAGTTGCGCAGCATCCTCGACGACGCCGAGGCCAGCGACAATGACAAGTTCGTTGCCTTCGATTTCCTGAAGAACGCCAACATCGCCGCCGGCGGCGTGCTGCCGATGTGCCAGGACACCGGCACCGCGATCATCATGGGCAAGAAGGGCTGCAACGTCCTCACCGACGGCGACGACGAGGCCGCCCTGAGCGAGGGCGCCCGCGACGCCTATCTGCGCCGCAATCTGCGCTATTCGCAGGTCGCGCCGCTATCGATGTTCGAGGAGCGGAACACCGCCAACAACATGCCGGCGCAGTGCGAGATCTACGCCGAGGGCGACGACGCCTACAAGTTCATGTTCATGGCCAAGGGCGGCGGCAGCGCCAACAAAAGCTTCCTGTTCCAGGCCACGCCGGCGGTTCTGACCAGGGATCGTCTGCTGGCGTTCCTCAAGGAGAAGGTGCTCACGCTCGGCACCGCCGCGTGCCCGCCCTATCATCTGGCGATCGCGATCGGCGGCACCTCGGCCGAACTCTGCATGAAGACGGTGAAGCTCGCCTCTGCCCGCTATCTCGACGCGCTGCCTAGCCATGGATCGCCCGATGGCAACGCCTTCCGCGACCTCGAGATGGAGCAGGAAATCCTGAAGATGACGCAGTCGCTCGGCGTCGGCGCCCAGTTCGGCGGCAAGTATTTCTGCCACGACGTGCGGGTGATACGGCTGCCCCGGCACGGCGCCTCGCTGCCCATCGGTCTCGGCGTCTCGTGCTCCGCGGACCGCCAGGTGCTCGGCAAGATCACCAGGGACGGCGTCTTTCTCGAGCAGCTCGAGCACAATCCCGCGCAGTACCTGCCCGCGGTCGAACAGGCACTCGGCGGCGAGGTGATCAAGGTCGATCTCGACCGGCCGATGAGCGAAATTCTCGCGACGCTGTCGCGGTATCCGATCAAGACGCGGCTGTCGCTGACCGGCACCATGATCGTGGCGCGGGATTCGGCGCACGGCAAGCTGCGCGAGCGGCTGGAAAATGGTGAACCGCTGCCTGACTATTTCAAGAACCATCCGGTCTACTATGCCGGCCCGGCCAAGACACCGGACGGGTATGCTTCCGGCGCGTTCGGCCCGACCACCGCCGGCCGGATGGATTCGTTCGTCGACCAGTTCCAGGCCGCCGGTGGCTCAATGGTGATGGTGGCGAAGGGCAACCGCGCGGTCGCGGTGCGCGAAGCATGCCGGAAGCATGGCGGCTTCTACCTTGGCTCGATCGGTGGTGCCGCGGCCAATCTCGCCGAACGCTGCATCAAGAAGGTCGAGGTGGTGGAATATCCCGAACTCGGCATGGAAGCGATCTGGCGGATCGAGGTCGAGGATTTTCCCGCCTTCATCATCATCGACGACAAGGGCAACGACTTCTTCAAGGAGCTGAACCTGGGGTGAGGCGCAGCGCTGCCGCTTCCGACCTTCCCGGGCCGCCATCCGACGGCAGCCCGGCCATGACCACCCGCGTCGGAATGACGCTAGGCGCGGGTCCCCGTGAATGGAAAACTGCCCATCGGGCCGATGCCCATTTCGCCCGACATGGTGTCGCCGGACACCTTGCCGGTGAATTCGAGGGTCAACGGCATCGGGTTGGTAATGGAGACCTTCCAGGCGAGGTCGTCGCCATTGGCGGTGCCGTCGAAGATATCGGCCGAATTTCCCTCGGCCCCCTGGCTACCCGACAGCGTGCCGCCCGAATTCTTCAGATTCAATGTGGCCTTACGCTCGCCCATCGGCGTGCTCATGGTGATGTTCCAGTTTCCGTCGACTGCCATCCAACTCTCCTCGAGGGTTCACTTCGCAGGGTATAGCGCATCCCGTCGGCCAAGCCCAACGGCTTGCGGGGATTCGAGGTCAGGCGCGCGCGGCGCGGATTCGGCCTGTGACCAGAATCCGAAACACGACATATTGCACAGCGAACGCGACAATCTTGGCGCCGAAAGCAACCACCGACACGTAGAGTGCCCACAGCTTGATGTCGCCGGTTTGCGCGATGGCGATGGTGCCGGCACCGAGCGCGAACATCAGCGCCGCCCAGGCATAGCCGGCCGCGGTGACATATTCGGGAATGGTTTCGACGACGATCGGGGGCATGTAGCGCAGCATCCAGCCGCGCTTCAGCATGATGGTACCGATCGCGAAATGCGCGATCGCGGGCTTGGCCAGCACGAAGCGCGGGTCGCTGGTCAGGAGCGTCGCGCTGCCGAGCACGATCACCAGCGCAAGACTCGCATACGTCATGAAGCCGAGCGACGCGCCCTTGACGCGGGCATGGATCACCTGGGCGATCGACGCGGCAATGGCGGCGCCCGTCGCCAGCAGCACCTGACCGGTCGCGTAATACACGACAATGAAAATGATGGTGGAGAAGAAATCGGTGGCGAGTTTGGCGAATACGGTTTTCATCGTCGCTTTCCTCGAAATAGGGATCAGGTGCCGGGCAGGGCGTTGAGAGTGTCTTTTGCCATCTGGTGCTCAGGGTACCATTTGGTGAAATAGACGGCACTGTTACGAGCCGCAAAGGCGATAGCGATGCTCGACCAGAGCGGCAGACCTGGAACGTACAGCATCGCCACATTGCCGATCATCATCAAAAGCGAAGCAATCGTCCAGACGCCGGTGATGACGTAGTTTGCGCGCAAGAAGCCGGGCATCGCGGCCGTTTCGGCGGGAACCGTTTCCAGCGCATATTGCAGCGTGAACGGGTAGCGCATCAGCATCGAAACCGCCGAGATCAGGAAGATACCGGCGTCCACCACGACCTTGACGGCGGAAGGGCTCAAGCCAGGGTCGACCAGCGCGACATAGCCGCCAAGCCCGCCGAACAGCACCGTCGAGCCGGCACCGAGCAGTTTGACCGAACGGCCACGAACAACGTCGAGCACGATGACCGTAAGGGAGATCGCGGCGGAGGCGAGCAGGGCGACTTGAGCCGAGGCCACCAGCATCAGGAAGGCGAAGGCGCCGTAAGGGGCGAGGATCAGGAAGATGGTCATGACGGTCTCTCACAGCCCAATCTTTACATCGTAAAGATATAACTAGAACCAATGGACCACGTCGTCAAGTCGAATCTTTACACTGTCAAAAAGAAGTTGGTAGATTTACGATTATGTTGTAACTTCAATCATATACGGCTGAATACCTGTCAGGTCGCTCCAACCCAATTGCCATGGAAACCGTCGGGCACGCGATGGCCCAGGCGCACCAGCGCCACCGGTCCGCTGCCGACATCAGTGGCATTGAACACCGCGAGATCGCTGCGGTTTTCGCGGGCCCGCCATACTACTGACAGCAGCCAGCCATCGCCTTCGGCGGCGTCGCTGCCGCGGGCGACGAATACGGGCTCGGAGATCGTATCGCCGGCCGGAAGCAGATATTGGCCGAGCCGCCCGCCGCCGCCATCGACCTGTATAATGCCTGACAGGGCCGATCGATCCGGCGCTGCGGGGTTGGCGCAGGCATACCAGCCGTGGCGGCTGACGAGGCCGGCCCGACGATCGTCGATGCGAGGGAATTCGCCGCTGACGTCATCCAGATAAGTCTGGGTGAAGCGGTCGGTATTGCCGGCGAGGTCGAAGGTCCAACGGCACAGCCGCGCCTGCGACTTGTTCGGATCGGTCCGCGAACCATCCGGATGCGGGAACAGGGGCGCCTGCTCGTACTGCATGACGTCGGCGATGATCCGCTCACCTTCCTCCCAGGCATTCATGACATGGAAGACGTAGCAGCTCTCGGCACGAAACCAGATGACGTCGGAGGCCGCACCGCCACGCTTCATCACCCCGACATAGGCGCCCTTGTCCGGCTCCCAGGCATAGGGCGGACCGCCCCGCATGGCCCGATCCATGCTGCCGGTGATCGGCAGAATCGGAAACAGCAGATGGCGTTCCGTGACGAAGAAATCATGCACCATGCTGGCATAAGGCGCGGTCAGGTGATCGAACCGGGTCACCATCCCCGATGAATTGACGGATCCGAAGCTGAGCGCGGGGCTGAGCGGGCCGGCGGCGTTGTAGCCGAAGAACACCATCTCACCCGTCAGCGGATCGATCTTGGGATGTGCGGTGAATGGTCCGGCAATGTTGCCGCCGTAATTGCAGGGGCCCCGCGTTTGTAGCGTTCCGGGCTCGATCTCGACCGGCAGGTGGCCTTCTTCCAACGCCAGCAGGCGGCCGCCGTGGAAGATCACATTGGTGTTGGCAACGCCATCCCGCGCAACGACGTCCGGCGCGTCCGGCAGTTTCTGCCCGAAGCCGCCGAACAGCGCGCGGCCGGCGTCATGCTCGGCCTGCCACTTCTCGGTGCGGACCCAGCGGTTGCGATAGCTGGCGCGGCCGTTTTCGAGATGGAAGGCGTGCAGCATGCCGTCGCCGACAAACCAATGCGCAGTGGGGGAGCTGAATTGGGGATTGGGACCGTTACGGTAAAGCGTGCCGTTCAGTTCGCGCGGCAGCTCACCCTCGATCTGGAGATGGGCCGCGTCGCATTCCATCGGGATCGGCGCCCGATTGCTGAGGGTGGTGAATTCGGCCGACAAAGCGCGCTGCATGACTCGCCTCCGCAAATCTTTACATCGTAAAGATCTCTTTACGATCTCCGCCGCTGTTCGTCAAGCGAAATCTTTACACTGTCAAAATCGATCCCTATAAGTGTTCGATGATCAGAACACGAACCGACAAGCCGGTCCGGGCCGCATCATCAAGGCCAGCCGGAGCGAGCGCGAAGCGAAGCGCCGGCCGCCTGGCGGCACCGTCCCGCTATCATCATGGCGCGCTGCGCGACGCCTTGCTGGAAGCGGCCGAACGCGTGCTGGAGCGCGATGGGTTGGCCGGGCTGACGCTGCGCGCGGTGGCGCGGGAGGCCGGTGTGTCGCACGCCGCGCCGACCCATCATTTTGGCGATCTAACCGGCCTGGTGAGCGAACTCGCCGCGATTGGCTTCCGTCAGTTCAACGCGGCCATGGCCAAAGCCGGCGCGACGGGCGGGTCGCCGGCCGAAAAGGGACTGGCCCGAGCCAGGGCCTATGTCGGCTATGCCCGGGCGCATCCCGGTATCTATGGCCTGATGTTCCGGACCGAGCGCATCGACATGACCCGCCCCTCGCTGCAGGAAGCGGCCCACGCCGCGTTTGCCGGATTGGCCGGTGCGGTCGCGGAGAGCCGTCACGAGCGGATTTCCGAGCAGACATTGTCACTCGACCAGGCCGCCGCCATCGTGCGCGCCTGGTCGCTGGTCCACGGCTTCACGATGCTGCTGCTCGACGACCGGCTGAGCGATCTGCTCGGGCGGCTCCCCGCAGGCACCGATGCCGAGACCTTGCTGGAAGCCATGCTCAAATCCGGCATCGGCCGGCCCGCACCGTAGCGAGCGGTCGGGCGAAACCCTTGGCAGGCTGGTGCGTTGGACTGCCATGGTCAAGCAACCGCTTCGCGCACGTTCACCCCGATCAGCTGGCAAATCATCGCGCAGACGCTCTGCCGCCACGCCCGAAAAGGATCCGCAGGGCGGCCTGACTGCGGCGGGGCGCAAGGCGTTCGCGCGCAAGCAGGGCGCGCATCTCAGGCCCGGGGTCACCAAGAAGGTCTCGGAAATGACGCCGACGGAGCTGCGCCGCAAGGGAAGTTGGGCAGTGCGTTTCTATGGTCGGGCGAAATTGCCGCCGCTGGTCGATGCCAGGGGAAGGCCGACCCGTCATGCGCTGTCGGCCCACGCCTGGGGCGAACCCGTGCCGAAGACGGTGGCTGCGGCACGACGGATCGCGGACAAGGGCAAACGGTTGCTGGCGCGCTATCAAGCAATCAGAAAAAAAGCCGCGCGGTAACAAGGCGCGCCCGCGGGAACCGGGTGCTCCCTGCACAAGCTGGGGAAGGTCGCGAACCCCAGGCGCGAAAAGCCTGACACCGGAACGGAATTGCTTTAAGAGGGCCGCATCGTCAATCCATCGCGGTCCGTGCCGTCTCAATCCCTGTGATCATGCCTGCCGTTTCCTCTGACAAGCCCTATCGCGTTGGCCGTTCCCGCACCGGACTCGGCCTCTTTGCCACCAGAGCGATCAAGAAGGGTACCAAGATCATCCGTTATTTCGGTCCGCTGCTCGATTCCAGGAAGAAGAAGGATGACGCGATCGAAAACAAATACCTGTTCGAGCTGACCAATCGCTGGACCATTGACGGTTCGGTGCGCAAGAACATCGCCCGCTACATCAACCATGCCTGCAAGCCGAACGCGGAGTTGGACGTCAAGCCGCGCAAGCGCAAGGTGGTGATCCGCGCCATCAAGAACATCGAGCCGGGCGAGGAGATCAACTACGATTACGGCACCGACTACTTCAAGGCCTATCTGAAGCCGATCGGCTGCAAATGCGATGCCTGCGAAAGGAAGCGCCGGAAGAAGCGCGCCGAAGCGCGGGCGGAACGGCTGCGGCTGAAAGCCAAGGCCGAGCGTAAGGCACTGAGGAAAGCGGAAAAGGCCAGGCGGGAGCGGCAGAAGATGAATGGCGCAAAGCGGGACGATGGCCGGCACGCGAATGGCGGTGCCGACATCCGGCCCACGCGGCACATTCACACCCGGTCCGTCGAAGCGTCCGATTCAGTCGGAGCCGACTGAGGGTTGGCATTCAGGCGGCGCACTCCTGGCAAAGGCAAGCCTGGTCCAGTCGACGCCCGCGGCGCGGTTGTCCGGGTGACTTGATTCCACGCGCCGGTTCAGCACGCAATGCAGCCGGTGCTGCGCGGCGAGCTCGATGGTTTCGTCGGCGGGGACATCGAACATGCGACGTCCCGGCGGAACGGGTCCGTGCCGGAGCGTCATGAGCATGGTGCCGCCGTCGTGCACCAGCATGGCGAGATTTGGCATCGCCTGAAGCCGCTCTCGCGCATCGAGATGCATCCAGACCGCGGTGAGCATGACGAGATCGAAGCGGTCGCCCCGGCTTCGCAGCCGGGCGAGACCCGGCAGGCTGTCGTCGACCCATTCGATTCGGTCCGAGCGATGCCGCGCCATGGCGGGCAGTCGCAAGGCTGCGGTCGGCTCCACGGCGATCACGCGATGCCCCTTCGCGGCGAGCCATGCCGCATCGCGTCCGCTGCCGGCGCCAATGTCGAGCACGCGGCTCGGCACGGCCGGGATCAGATGCAATACCGGCCGATGAACGTCGGCGGCGCGAAGGCTTTCATAGCGATCGAACAGCTCTGCGGCCTGCTCGGCATATCCTTCCGTGCCGGTCACCTCGTGCCTCACTCACGTACGCCGCCATCATACGCCTTCCGTTCCGGTACGGGGCGTCAATGTCCGGATCTTTCGCGCCGATATCGGAAGCAACCCAGCAGGCGACCCCCGACGCTGGTCTCGAAAGCCGCAACCTGCGCGAACACCATGAGACCCGTGTGATGCAGCAGCGGCTCCGGCATGTTGAGGGCGCGCGCCAGCATGTGGGTTGTCAGTTTGAACAGCCATGGAATCAATTCCGGGGTCGACGTCGACAAGGGGGATCGGTCGGTGGTGCGCATCGTCATCTCCTGTAATGTTGGAGATGACGCCTTCGCGACATGATTTCGATTACCTTGGACGTAATGGCCCAGGCGAAAAATCGGATGGTCAATTGCCGCCAGAATTGGCAGACTGTCTTCCCGACGCCACCTCTTCATGCCGGCCTGGAAGGCCATCGAGCTTACAGAATTGTAACAAGACAGGATGATTCCGGCCAGCCAGAGTTCAGCATGGTGTCGCAAGACGTCGGAGCGGCGCGGCCATCGTGGGGGAGTTCAGATGATTGTTTGCAGGCGCTACGGGACGTTCCTTCCATTGGTATCGGCGCTCGCCGTTTTCGCGGTAGCGGCGCATGCCGAAGAACAGCACAAGCCGGCGGTGAGGGCCGCACCTGCGAGGCCCGCGGCGCAAGCGGTCAGACCCGCCGTTCAGGCGGTCAGACCCCCGGCCCAGGCGGTTCGACCCACAGCTCAGGCCGTCAGGCCGGGCGCCGTTCGCGCAGCTCCCGGTCCGGTGCACGCCGGTCCCATGCACGCCGGTCCCATGCACGCCGGGCCCCTGCATGCCGGTCCCGCGCCGGGGCGAGGGCCGCAGGCTGCACGTGTCGGGCACGCGCATCTCGCCACCCGCAACTTCGCCGGGCACGCTTACCGTGGCCGCGCGGCCTGGCAGGGCGGACATTGGCGCCACGAAGTCCATGACGGACGCGACGGATGGTGGTGGGATGTGGGAGGTGCCTGGTACTTCTACCCGCAACAGTTGGATGGGCCCCCTGCCTATGTGTCCGACGTCGAGGCCATCGACGATTCCTACATTCCCGACGAGCCGCCGGTTGCCGCAGGCTATGCACCGCCGCCCGGTGAATATGCGCCGCCGCCTCCGCCGCCACCGGATCCGGCCGCCAGCGTGGTAGGCGGCGCGATTGTCGGCGGATTGTTGGGCGGTCTCATCACGCACAGACCGGGCGGCGCGGCCGCCGGTGCAATCGTTGGAGGAACCGCCGGCGCGATCGCCGGTGCCGCGGCGGCGCAACGGCCGGGATATTATCTGTCGCAGGGCGGATGCTACTATCGCTATCCCTCCGGGCAGTATGCCGCCGTGGACCCCCGCAACTGCAATTGAGACAACGCCGGCCGCGCTGCGCGAACCCATTACCTGCCACGTAATGGAATGGGGGAGGCGCGCGTGGTAGGCTTCGTCATGAACGCTCACACCGCCGCGGTGACGGTCGACCGCGTCAAGCCGGTCCCGATCGGTGCGCACTTGCGCGACTGGCGCAAGCGTCGCCATCTCAGCCAGCTCGACCTTGCCGTCGAAGCCGAAATTTCCGCGCGACATCTCAGCTTTGTCGAGACCGGGCGCGCGGCGCCGTCGCGCGACATGGTGCTGAAGCTGGCGGAACGGCTCGACGTGCCGCTGCGCGAGCGCAACGTGCTGCTGGTCGCGGCGGGATTCGCTCCGGCCTTCCAGCAGCGCCCACTCGACGATCCTGCGCTGAAGCCGGTGCGCGCAGCGATCGATCTGGTGCTCCGCGCCCACGAGCCCAATCCGGCGCTGGCCGTTGACCGGCATTGGAACCTGGTAGCCGCCAACCGCATGGTGGCGCCGCTGCTGGAAGGCGTGCCCGACCGGCTGCTCGGCTCACCCCTCAATGTGCTGCGGTTGAGCTTCCATCCCGAGGCACTGGCGGCGCGCACCGTCAACCTCGCCGAATGGTGCGGGCATCTGCTGGAGCGGCTGTACCGGCAGTGCGAGGCCACCGCCGATCCCGCCTTGATCCGGCTCTATCACGATCTGAAGGCGTTTCCGATTCCGGCGCGATCGGCGCCGCCGTCATCGGATGGCGTCGCGATCCCGTTCAAGATCCGGCTGGGCCGGGAAATCCTCAGCTTCTTCTCGACCACGATGGTGTTTGGCACGCCGGTCGATATCACGCTCTCGGAGCTGGCGCTGGAGACGTTCTTTCCGGCCGACGATGCGACCGCCGAGCGGATGCGGGCGATCGCCGCCACCCTCGGATAGCTCCTTGTCCGGGTCCGGCTTGCGGCCTATCTGTGGAGTTTGCCGGCAAGGAGGCCCCGTTGAGCAGCCCAACACCTCTCAAGATCGACATCGTGTCCGATGTGGTGTGCCCGTGGTGCTACATCGGCAAGCGCCGCATCGAAAACGCGCTCGCACTGGTGCCGGATGTGCCGGTCGAGGTGAATTGGCGGCCGTTCTTCCTGAATCCATGGGTACCGCGCGAGGGCATCAGCCGTGACGAATACCTCACCACGAAGTTCGGCTCTCCCGAGGCCTATAAGGGCATCGCCGGGCGCGTGGTGGCGGCGGCCGAGCAAGAGGGCCTGTCGTATCGCCCCGATCTGGTCAAGCGCCAGCCCAACACCCTCGATTGCCACCGCCTGATCCACTGGGCCGAGGCACAGGGTAGATCCGCCGAGATGAAACAGCGGCTGATGGAATTGTATTTCCGCGACGGCGGCGATCTCACCGATCTCGGCGTGCTGGTCCAGGCAGCCGCCGACGTCGGTCTCGACCCCGACGAGGTGCGGCGGCGGCTTGCCACCGATGACGATGTCGCGCTGATCTCGGGGCAGGCGCAGGAAGCGTCGGACAAGGGCATTTCCGGCGTGCCGACCTTCGTGTTCGCGCAGAAATATGCGGTATCCGGCGCCCAGCCCGCCGAGCAACTCGCCAACGCGATCCGCCAGGTGTCGGCCGAAGTGAACGCGCAGGCGGCAGAATGAAAGGCCCGATGGCCGCCTTGATCATTCCCAGTTTGTAGCTACAATAATTCATGAAGATCACCTTCGATCCGGCCAAGCGGGCGGTGACACTTGCGGAGCGTGGGCTCGATTTCGAAGATGCCGACGAGGTGTTTCGGGGAGATACGCTGGATTTGCCCGATGACCGGCGGGACTACGGCGAACTGCGCATGATTTCGGTCGGTCATCTGCGTGGACGAATGGTGATCGTTATTTGGACTGCGCGGGGAAGCGCGCGACACATCATCTCGATGAGGAAGGCAAATGCCCGCGAAAAGGCGCGTTTTGGGAAGCGATTTGCGAAAATCTGACCGTCATGTCGTGCAGTCACACGAATACGATGAAATTCCCGAATTGACAAAAGCCTGGTTCCTGTCCGCGGACCATCGCCGCGACGGCAAGCTGGTGCGTCGCGGGCGTCCAAAGTCACAAGATCCGAAGCAACTCGTTTCCCTGAGACTGGATGCGGACGTGTTGCGATGGTTCAAGCGCACCGGCGCCGGGTATCAGTCCCGAATCGGTGATGTCCTGAGACAGCATGTCCGCAGCGCCGAACGGAAAAAGACGACGGGGTAGGGCTGCAAGGTCGGGGTCCTTCATGCTGGACCCGCTGGAGTTGCTCGCTAAGCCCTATCGCTTCCGCCGACAGGCGCGAATCAGCCGGACGAGGCGGCGTGCCTGCTCGAGGCCCGAATGGCGCAGGGACATCGCGGCACGGATCAGCGACACCATCGGGTCGCCGGGCCGTAGCGGTACAAGCACGTCGCCGATCGCCAGGCGACCGCGCCAGATCGGGTTGATCATCGGATGGTCGGGACTGGCGGTGGAATCTGCCGAGGTGATCGCAGGATCGGCGCAAAGCTGCCGTGTCAGGTCGAGCGTGAGTTGCACCCCCGGTGAGAATTTCGCGAAGCGCTCGTCGATGCCGAGCTTGAAATAGAAGGCGCGGTGCTGGTGTCGCAGCACGATCGCGGCCGCAATCGGCGTAACGCCGGCGCGCAGGGTCACGACCTCGCACTGGCCGTTTGCAGCGAGCGCGATGGCGGCGCGACGGATGAAGCTTGCATCGCCTTCGCGCTGGATCATGGCGGTGCCGCGCTGTCCCTTCCAGCCGCTCGCCTCGAGTGCGAGGAAGGTTTCGAGCGCCGCGCCGACGTCCTCTCGGCTCCGAGCCACCTCGAAAACAACCGTGCCGTGCTCGGCGAGGCGATGGCGCTGGCGCCGCAATTCCTTGAGCTTCCTGGCGCCGAGCGCCTCCTGCAGCACTTGATCGCCATCGCGCGTGGCGTCGAGGCAGGCGCGGTGTCCGGCGTGCAGCACGTGCGGGCGCAGGCCATACGGTCGCAGCGCTTCCGAAATCGCCGTCATGGCGGCGCCGTCGAGCGACATGTCGCGCAGGATCAGGGCACGGGCGCCGACCTGCCGCGCCCGCCGCATCAATCGGGTGGCGGCTTTTGCGGCAGCGTCGCGATCAAGCGGCGGCGTGCAGAGCGTGCCATAGGGATGCGCGCTGACCAGTGCCGGCAATGGAATTTGATAGGCGCGCCAGAGCGAGACCACCGGCAGGAGCCCGGTAAGCCGGGGCGGCGACCCGACGTTCCAGGCTGCGAGCATCGACGCATCGCCGCGTCCCGGCGCGAGCGCGTTCACCGCCAGCTCCCATTCGGGCAGATAGTAGCCATTCGGCTCGATCGCGCGGCCGGCAAGCTCACGCCAGAGGCTCATGTTGATGGCAGCGAGCGGCGGCAAGGCGTCGCCATGGGCCGCGGCGGCATTTCTCGCCGGAGCGCGATCCATCCCCGCTGTATTGCCAAGCTCGGCCACGTCGCCGTCATCCCCGAATTCTTTTGGCGAACGTGCCCCGTCGGCGCCGTTCTCCACCCACATCATCGGGAGCATGCTGACGGAAAGGTCGGAAGATACGGTTTGTGCCGCGCTGCAATTTGAGCGGTGCCATTAACGGGCTGTTCAGCATCCGGCCGCGGCAGCGCGCCGAAACCGGGCAGGCCCGGGCAGACCGATCGGACGCCATCTTGGCTCCAGCCGCCGTCGATTTTGGATGGCTACCCGCCAATCCCCTCTTTCCATCATGAGGTTGCAGGCTAAGCTGGGGAGCATCAGGGGGCAGGGAGGTCGGGCGATGCTTTTCAGGATGGTCGCTGTGGCAATAGTGCTGATCAATGCGATGCCAGCGCAGGCCCAGATGGGCGGCGGGCATCACGGCAGTGCCGACAAGGCGGCGGCGAAAAAGCCGCAAGTGGATGAGAAGGCCTACAAGGCCGCGCTGGATCGGATACCTGACCCCAAGGAGAAATATGATCCCTGGGGCGTCGCCCGTCCTGCTGACCCCGCGAAGAAGCCGAAATAGCTCCCGGTCATCATTGTCCGGATGAATGGCCGCCATCACGGGCCATCGCGCCTGTCCTGATTCCGGCACATGGCCGTCATAATGGCTGCGGTTCCCTGTGATGAAACCGTGGATCGAACTGCCAATCCGGAAGGGATTGCTTTACCACAAGTCCGGATCCGGCCCGCTTCCGGGGGCGCGGCCCGAACCGTCGGTTTGCCGCGTTCTGTCGCCAAGCCGGTTCAGGAGCAAGGGCATGAAGAGACGCCTGGCCGCCATCGTCTGCGCCGACGTCGCCGGTTATTCGCGGATGATGGGTGCTGACGAGGCGGGCACCCACGCCGCCTTCAAGGCACATCGCAGCGCCATCCATCCGGTCATCCTCAATCATGGCGGCCGGATCGTGAAAAACACCGGCGACGGGTTCCTGCTGGAATTTCCGAGCATCGTCGGCGCCATCGAAGCGTCGGTGGCGATGCAGGCGCTGATGGCCGAGCGGAACGATCACTTGCCGGCCGATCGGGCCATGCAATTCCGTATCGGCATCCACATGGGCGACGTGATCGCCGACGAAGACGAGGTCTTCGGGGATGGCGTGAACGTGGCGGTTCGCCTTGAAGCGGTAGCCGCGCCCGGCGGGCTGGCCGTTTCGGCCAAGGCCCATCAGGAGGCGAGCAAGCACCTCAGCGTCCTGCTGGTCGATGCCGGCAGTCACCGCCTGAAGAACATCGAAGAGCCGGTTGCGGTCTGGACCTGGGAGCCAGGCGGCTGTGACAGAAAGGGGCGGGAGCCAAAGACCGCATCGGATCTGCCTCCGCAGTACCGGACAGCCATCATAGGCGTGCTTCCCTTCGACAATCTCAGCGACGGCGCCGACGATTATTTTTCCGACGGATTGACCGAAGATTTGATCCACGCGCTCTCGCTGCATTCATTTTACCGCGTGCTGAGCCGGAGTTCGACCTTTCCGTTCAAGGGCAAGAACCTGAGCACGCGCCTGATCGCACGGGAGATCGACGCGACCTATCTGATTCAGGGGACGGTACGACGCGCCGGGGCCAAGATCCGCGTCGCCGCCGAGCTGATCGCTCCGGAAAGCGGCGAGCAGCTATGGACTGGTCGATATGACAGGGATTTCGGCGATCTTTTCGCAATGCAGGACGAAATCACCGCGCATCTGTCCGCAGCGTTGGCGCCGGAGATCTTTCGTGCCGAGGCCTTCGCCGCCCCCACGCGGTCGACAACAGCCGATCTCACCGGCTGGGACCGGTTTCTCAGGGGATTGTCGCGCTATTACCAGCAGACCAAGGCTGATTTCGAAGCCTCGATCGCGCTGTTCAGGGAGGCCATCGCGCTCGATCCTGCGCTCTCGATCGCGCATGCCTATCTCGCGACCATCCTGGTGCAGGGCGTGCAATATGGCTGGATCAGAAGCACCAGCGGCCTGTGGCGCGAGGCGGCAGGGTTGGCCGAAACGAGCGTCAGGCTCGATCAGCAATCGTCATCTGCCTTTGCCATTCTGGCCTTTCTGCACGCCATGCAGGGCCATCACGAGGCGGCCATGGCCGCGGGCAGGCGGGCGGTGGAATTGAACCCGTATGACATGGGCGCGCGCGGCGTGTTGGGGATCTGCCATCTCGCGATCGGCGAACATGAGCAGGCGATCGAGCTGTTCTCCGCGGCTGCGCAGCGTGGCAACACCGACCCGCGCTACAAATGGTCGGCGCTGAATGCGTTCAGCCATTATCTGCTCGGACACTATGACGCCTCGCTGTCGTGGTCGCGCGAGGCGCTGTACTCGAACCCCAATCATCTCCAGATGCTGCCGATCCGGGCGGCGGCACTGGCGCAATTGGGCCGCGCAGAGGAGGCCGCCGAGGCCGCTGGCGTCCTGCTCGGCAGCTATCCCGGCTTCACCGTCGAACGGCATTTGCGCAATTTCCACTGGAAGATACCGGCTGACATCGCCCACTACCGGGACGGGCTTCTGAAAGCCGGCGTGCCCTTCGCCAAGCTCAGCCTTGTCGAACCGGCGGCAAAGCGCACGGCCTGATGCGGCCGTCACAGCATGGCAAATGCGCTCGACACCATGGCCACCGCCTTGTGATCGGCGGCGCTCGACAGCGTGACGCGGCCAAAGCTCATGGTGCGGCCGAGCCGGATGATCCGCGCGTCGGCGAGCACGTCCGAGGCAGTGACGGCGCGCATGAAATGCGTGGTCTGGTCCACGGTCGTCATGGGACGGTAGCCGCGATTGGCCGCGAGATTTGCCAGCACCATCGCGGTGTCGGCGAACGCCATCAGCGCCTGACCGCAGACGATGCCGCCGGCACGGCACAGCCGCTCGGAAAACGGCATGCGCAGGATCGCGCCCGGTTGCCAGCCGGAGTCGGCATCCGGCGGCGGCTCGCAGTCCAGCGCCTCGATCGTCAGCCCAAGGTCCTGCACCCAGGGCGCAAACACATCGGCGAGGACGCGCCTTGCTTCGGTGATGTCGAATGAAGCCGTTGGTTGCTGCTTTGTCATCAATACTGGTTCCTGTCCGACGGAAGTGCCGTGGGCATTCTAGTCACGGGCTCGGTGGCTTGAAAATGCCGGACTGCGGACCGTATAGTTGCAGGCCGCTTCAGAGAACGGCCACGCCGTGGCACGGGTTGGAAGCGGGGAGTTACCGGATGAAGTATCTGTGCCTGGCCGCAGCTTTGGCATTGGTGAGCGCGCCGGTCTATGCGCAGGCGCCCAACATCAATCTGATGCCCGAAATTCGCTCCAAGACGCCGGAGGAAAAGGCCGCGGAAGCGGCGAGGGACAAGGCCTACCGGGAGTTGCTGCGGAAAATCCCTGATGCCAAGGGAAGCTCCGATCCCTGGGGCTCGGTGCGCAGTTCCGACCCAGCCAAATCGCCCGGCAAGACCTCGACCAAGACTTCGACCAAGCCGTAAGCCAGGGAGCGGGCGCAATATCGGCCGACCCTTCAGCGACAAATGTCGGATTGCGGGTGAGCCGCTTCTGCCTGCGTCCCCGCTGAACCGTTCGCCTGGGCGGCGGACGGCTGGGATCGCGGCGCGCAAGGGTCTATATGGAGCCGGTCGGCATTTGTACGGAGTTGCGACATGGCCTTTCGCCCGCGCGATCTGGCAGACCGCATGGCCGCCCGCGGTCGGCCGGATGATGGTTATCTGCGCGAGACCTTCACATTGCCGCGCGATCAGGCGCGAGCCACAGCGCGGAATTTCCTCACCCGCTATCCCAAGGCCGCCTACATGAGCGGGGTCGAGCGCTGGCGCGAATTGCCGGGTGGCGATATCGAGTTCACCATGCGACGGCTGCGCAGCGCCGATTGACCGGGCAGTGTCGGAAACCGAACCGACATGCTGTGTGCTGTCTGGTACACAATCAGATGACAACTCAACTGGATACGGCCAAGGCTCCGCCGAAATGCGCGCGCTGCGGCCAGGACACCAAGTTGATCTACGCGTTTCTTGACCCTCGGTCGGGCCAGCAGGTCCGCTCATTCCAGTGCGAGTGCGGCGAACGCGCCATGGTGACTCCGACATCACCGCCATTGAGGACCGGCTGACGGGAGAATTGCAACCGACCCCCGGGGTATGGCCGACCGTCTACGTCTTGGGCTGCAACTTCGCGATCAAATTCCGGTCCTGCCAGACTTCCACCGCCGTCCCATGGACATATCGCCCGGCTCGGCGGATAGCCTCTTCCACGTCGGTGCAGCTGATCACCAGCGGCGGTGCCGAGACATGGCCCGTCGCATCGAGAACATAGATCTTGTAATCCATGGCGTCCCCACGCGCCCCCTCGGTCGGCGCCCGCGAGACGCCGACGGCCAGACAGAATAGCGGACCTGTCGATCACCTTATGTCCAATATCGGACACAGGCCCCCGATTTCGGATAGAGACGGATTCGAAATGGGCCACAATGGGTTAAGGGCGGCCTATGCCATAACGTGAAAAAGAACATATTGCGAACAAAGAACAAACATGGTACAGGGTTCCAGTGATCCTCACCGATCCGTCATTGCCTTTGTCCTGTTCGCGAATCCCCGCCATAAGGAGCACCACCATGTCCGCTGCCACCTCCCTGCGTATCGTTGAAGGATCCTCCATGGACAAGACCAAGGCCCTGTCCGCCGCGCTGTCCCAGATCGAACGTCAGTTCGGCAAGGGATCGGTGATGCGCCTCGGCAAGAATGACCGTTCGATGGATATCGAGACCATCTCGTCGGGTTCGCTCGGGCTCGACATTGCGCTGGGCGTCGGAGGGCTGCCCAAGGGCCGGGTGGTGGAGATCTACGGGCCGGAATCTTCCGGCAAGACCACGCTGGCCCTGCACACCGTCGCCGAGGGCCAGAAGAAAGGCGGCATCTGCGCCTTCATCGATGCCGAACATGCGCTCGATCCGGTCTATGCCCGCAAGCTCGGCGTCAACATCGACGAACTCCTCATCTCGCAGCCCGATACCGGGGAGCAGGCGCTGGAAATCTGCGACACGCTGGTGCGCTCCGGCGCGGTCGACGTGCTGGTGGTGGATTCGGTGGCGGCCCTGGTGCCGCGCGCCGAACTCGAGGGCGAAATGGGCGACGCGCTGCCCGGACTGCAGGCGAGGCTGATGAGCCAGGCCTTGCGCAAGCTGACGGCGTCGATCAACAAATCCCACACCATGGTGATCTTCATCAACCAGATCCGCATGAAGATCGGGGTGATGTATGGCTCGCCGGAGACCACGACCGGCGGCAATGCGCTGAAATTCTATGCATCGGTGCGCCTCGACATCCGCCGCATCGGCGCGATCAAGGAGCGTGACGAAGTGGTCGGCAATACCACCCGCGTCAAGGTGGTGAAGAACAAGCTGGCGCCGCCGTTCAAGCAGGTCGAATTCGACATCATGTATGGCGAGGGCGTCTCCAAGATGGGCGAAATCCTCGACCTCGGCGTCAAGGCCGGCATTGTCGAGAAGTCCGGTGCCTGGTTCTCCTATGACAGCCAGCGACTGGGGCAGGGCCGCGAGAACGCCAAGGCCTTCCTCAAGGCCAACCCGGACATGACCGCCAAGATCGAGACCGCGATCCGTCAGAACTCCGGGCTGATCGCCGAGCAGATCCTGGCCGGGACCCCCGAGCGCGACGAAGGGGAAGAGCCGGCCGAGGAGTGACGACGCAGCCATCGTCCACGCGATGATGGCGTTTGCGAGAGTGCATTCGTCATGACCGTTGCGCCAGCGGGTCCGCGCCACGCGCGGACCGATGACTGGCCATGCGCGAGCCGCAATCCGTGGTTTCCGGATGGCGGTCCCGCGGCGTGCAGCCGGAACGACTATTCCGCCGCCTGTGCATAATCCTGCAGCGGCGGACACGAACAGACCAGATGACGGTCGCCATAGACATTGTCGACGCGCCCCACAGGGGCCCAGTATTTGTCGGTTCGCGAACTTCCAGCCGGAAAACAGCCGTCGCTGCGGGAATAGGCGCGTGCCCAGTTGTCATCGGCGATGTCATGAACGGTGTGCGGCGCGTGGCGCAATGGCGAGGCGTCGACCTTCCAGCGTCCGGATTCGATCTCGGCGATCTCGCGCCGGATCGCGATCATGGCCTCGCAAAAACGGTCGAGCTCCGCCTTCGATTCGGATTCGGTCGGTTCGATCATCAGCGTCCCCGGCACCGGAAAGCTCATGGTCGGCGCATGAAAGCCGTAGTCGATCAGCCGCTTGGCGATGTCATCGACCGTGACGCCCGCGCTCTGTTTCAGCGGCCGCGGATCGACGATGCATTCATGCGCGACCCGGCCCCTGGCATTGCGGTACAGCACCGGGAAATGCCCATGGAGCCGGCTTGCAATGTAGTTGGCATTGAGGATCGCGATCTCGGTGGCGCGCGTCAGTCCCTCGCCGCCCATCATCAGAATGTAGATGTAGGAGATGGTCAGGATCGAAGCCGATCCGAACGGCGCGGCCGACACTGGCCCGGCAACGGGCGTGGTGCCGTGAGCAGCGGGATGGCCGGGCAGGAACGGCGCTAGATGCGCCTTGACGCCGATCGGTCCCATGCCCGGGCCGCCGCCGCCATGCGGAATGCAGAAAGTCTTGTGCAGATTGAGATGGCTGACATCGGCGCCATAGTCGCCGGGCCGCGACAGCCCGACCTGCGCGTTCAGATTGGCGCCGTCGAGATAGACCTGGCCGCCATGGCCATGCACGATATCGCAGATCTCGCGAATGTGCTCCTCGAACACGCCATGGGTCGAGGGGTAGGTGATCATCATGGCGGCGAGCTCATGCGAGTGCCGCTTCGCCTTGGCGCCGAGATCGCCGATGTCGACATCGCCCCGTCCGTCGCAGGCAACCACCACCACCTCCATGCCGGCCATGCTGGCTGAGGCCGGATTGGTGCCGTGCGCGGAGGCGGGAATCAGGCACACCTTGCGCTGGGGCTCGCCGCGCGCGGCGTGATAGCCGCGGATCGCCAGCAGGCCGGCATATTCGCCCTGGGCGCCGGAATTCGGCTGCAGCGAGATCGCATCATAGCCGGTGATGTCGCACAGCCAGTGTTGCAGTCGATCGAACAACGCATGATAGCCGCTCGTCTGTTCGGCCGGCGCGAACGGATGCAGGTTGGCGAATTCCGGCCAGCTCAGCGGGATCATCTCGGTGGTCGCATTGAGCTTCATGGTGCAGGAGCCGAGCGGGATCATCGCGCGGTCGAGGGCCAGGTCGCGGTCGCTGAGCTTGCGCATGTAGCGCAGCAGCTCGGTCTCGGAACGGTGCGCATGAAACACCGGATGGGAGAGAAATCCGCTGGCGCGTTTCAGCTCGGCAGGCAGGGCGTCGCGCGCCTCTGCCTCGATCTCGTCATAGGCAAGCCGGCCGCCGAACGCATGCCACACCGCCTCGACGGTCGCCGGCGTCGTGGTCTCGTCCAGCGCGATGCCAAGGCTCCGCTCACCGATGCGCAGATTGAGCGAGCCGGCCTGCGCCCGGGCAACGATCTCTTCCCGCTTCGCGCCGACCGGCACTGTCAGCGTGTCGAAGAACGCGTCGGCGCCCGGCGCATAGCCGAGCCCGCGCAATCCCGCCGCCAGCACCGCAGCCCGTCGATGTACCCGGCGGGCGATCTCGCCCAGCCCCTCCGGGCCGTGATAGACCGCATACATCGAGGCGATCACCGCCAGCAGCACCTGCGCGGTGCAGATGTTGGAGGTGGCCTTTTCGCGACGGATATGCTGCTCGCGGGTCTGCAGCGCGAGCCGATAGGCTGGCTGGCCGCGCGAATCCACCGACAGCCCGACGATGCGGCCGGGCAGCGCGCGCTTCAGCGCGTCGCGGACCGCCATGAACGCCGCATGCGGCCCGCCATAGCCCATGGGAACCCCGAAGCGCTGCGCCGAGCCGACCGCGATGTCGGCGCCCAGTTCGCCGGGCGAGGCGAGCAGGGTCAGCGCCAGCAGGTCGGCGGCGACGATCGCCAGCGCTCCCCTGGCATGCAGCGCGGCAATCGCCGGCCGCAGATCCCGCACCGCGCCCGAACTGCCGGGATATTGCAGCAGGCCGCCGAACACGTCGGCCTGCGCGAGCTCGGTGGCGGGATCGCCGACAATGAGCTTCCACCCCAGCGGCGCGGCGCGGGTGCGCAAGACGGCAAGCGTCTGCGGGTGCACGTCGCGATCGACAAAGAACGAGCGGGCGCCGGCCGGCGCGGAACGCTCGGCCAGCGCCATCGCTTCGGCGGCCGCCGTCGCCTCGTCGAGCAGCGAGGCGTTGGCGATATCGAGCCCGGTGAGATCGCAGATCATGGTCTGGAAGTTGAAGAGGGCTTCCAGCCGGCCCTGGCTGATCTCCGGCTGGTACGGCGTATAGGCGGTGTACCAGGCCGGATTCTCCAGGATATTGCGCTGGATCACGGCCGGCATGATGGTGCCGGAGTAGCCCTGCCCGATCAGCGAGGTGAACACCGCGTTCTGCGCGGCGAGGGCACGCATGTGCGACAGCGCCTCGGTCTCGCTCAAGGCGGGCCCGAGATCGAGCGGCGCCTTCTGCCGGATCGAGGAGGGCAGCGTCTCGGCCATCAGCGCTTCCAGATTCTTCGCGCCTACGGTCTCCAGCATTGCCGCGACGTCGCGCGGCGAGGGGCCGACGTGACGACGCACGAAGCCGGTGGCGGCTTCCTGCGGCTGGCGGCGTGCGATCATGTCTTGTTCCCTTTTCATGCCGTGTGTGCCTGGTAGGCGGCTTCATCCATCAAGCCGTCGAGCTCACTGCGGTCGGCGATCTTCAGTTTGAAGAACCACGCCTTGTCGCCGGCGTCGGAATTGACCAGAGCGGGTTCGGCCACGACCGCATCGTTGACCTCGAGCACTTCGCCCGTGATCGGCGCGTAGACGTCGGAGGCGGCCTTGACCGATTCGACCACGGCGGCGGCCTCCGCCTTCTTCAGGCTGCGCCCGACCTTCGGCAGCTCGACGAACACCACGTCGCCCAGCTGCGACTGCGCGTAGTCGGTGACACCGATGGTGGCAACGTCGCCCTCGATCCGGAGCCATTCGTGGTCAGAGGTGAACAGCGTGGTCATGACAATCCTTCAGCGTTGATAGCTATGGGGTACGAATGGCAACGGCGCGACGCGCAGCGGCATCCGCTGACCGCGGACCGCGGCGAACACCAGATCGCCCGCGGCGCTTCGCGCGGACGGCAGATAGCCCATCGCGACCGGCGCATTGACGCTCGGCCCGAAGCCGCCCGAAGTCACCACTCCGATCGGCTCTGCCGCGTTCTCGTCGCTGAACAGGGCGGTGCCTTCCCGTACTGGCGCGCGGCCCTCAGCTTTGAGGCCGACGCGACGTCGCGAGGGGCCACGCTCCAGTTCGGCGAGAACTCGCCCGGCGCCGGGGAAACCGCCGGCCCGCGCGCCGCCCGAGCGGCGGCTTTTCTGAATCGACCATTGCAGGGCGGCCTCGACCGGCGTCGTGCCGGGGTCGATGTCGTGGCCATGAAGGCACAGCCCGGCCTCGAGCCGCAGGCTGTCGCGGGCGCCCAGCCCGATCGGCCAGACCTCGTCATGGCCGAGCAGTGCCGCAGCAAGGGCTTCGGCATGCTGGGCCGGCACTGAAATCTCGAAGCCATCCTCGCCGGTATAGCCGGAGCGCGAGACGAAACACGCGATGCCATGGACGCGGCGGGGCGCCGCATCCATGAACCGCATCGCTGCCGCTTCGGGGCAATGTGTGGCCAGAACCGATTCGGCCCGCGGTCCCTGCAGCGCGATCAGCGCGCGATCGGACAGGACCTCGACCTCACAGGCATCCGACAGGTGGGCGCGCAGATGCGCTTCGTCGGCCACCTTGCAGGCGGCGTTGACAACCAAAAACAGATGGCTGTCAAAATTTGCAACCATCAGGTCGTCGAGAATGCCGCCGTCGTCGCTGGTGAACTGGGCATAACGCTGGCGTCCCGGAGGCAGGGCCACGATATCCTGTGGCACAAGTCGCTCCAGCGCCAAGGCGGCATCCGTGATCCGGCCCGATCTCGGGCGCAGCGCGATCTGACCCATGTGCGAAACGTCGAACAGGCCCGCGGCCGCTCGGGTGTGCAGGTGCTCCCTGAGCACGCCGGCGGCATATTGCACCGGCATGGTATAGCCGGCGAACGGCACCATCCGGCCACCGCGAGCCAGATGGAGCTCGTGCAGGGGAGTGTGTTTCAGCGCAGAATCGGCGTCGCGCGCAAGCATTGGGTCCTCGCGGTAGTCCGGGAACCAGCTCCCGAAACCCGTCGAAGCCCCATCTGTCGCTTTGCCTGAGAGTATTATCCCGTCGGCGGGCACCGCGGGCATGGACCCCTCGGCGTCTCTTTCCAGATGTCGTCACGTCACGCGGTCCGTTTGCCTGAGAGTTTCCGGGGCGGTTGCTCCTTCGGCGCCGGCGCTTAAGCCGGTCTCTCCCGACGCGACGTCATCAACAGATAAGAACAGAACACGAGGGCAACAAGCCTGTCAACGCGGCCGCGGCGGCCATCCACGGTCCTGTGCTGATGCGGCAAGTCCCTGATCCGCTGCCCAAATTCTGGACACCGCCACGCCCCTTGTCTAAAAGGCGTTTGCGGCGAAACCCGCATTGTGCGCGATTGGACGGATATGAGCGGCGTTAACGATATCAGGTCGACCTTTTTGAATTATTTTGCGCGCAACGGCCACGAGATCGTGCCGTCGTCACCGCTGGTGCCGCGCAACGACCCGACGCTGATGTTCACCAATGCCGGCATGGTGCAATTCAAGAACGTGTTCACCGGGGTCGAGAAGCGACCCTATCGGCGCGCCACCACCTCGCAGAAATGCGTGCGCGCCGGCGGCAAGCACAATGACCTCGACAATGTCGGCTACACCGCCCGGCACCACACCTTCTTCGAGATGCTGGGAAACTTTTCCTTCGGCGATTATTTCAAGGACCGCGCCATCGAACTGGCCTGGAACCTGGTCACCCGGGAGTTCGGCCTGCCGAAGGACAAGCTGACGGCGACCGTCTATGTCGACGACGACGAGGCGTTCGATCTCTGGAAGAAGATCGCAGGGCTGCCCGAATCCCGCATCATCCGCATCGCCGGCGCCGACAATTTCTGGCAGATGGGCGATACCGGTCCGTGCGGCCCCTGTTCGGAAATCTTCTACGATCACGGCGACAAGGTGTGGGGTGGTCCGCCGGGTTCGCCGGAGCAGGAGGGCGACCGTTTCATCGAGATCTGGAATCTCGTGTTCATGCAGTTCGAGCAGTTCGAGGGTGGCACCCGCCAACCGCTGCCCAAGCCCTCGATCGATACCGGTGCCGGACTGGAACGGGTTGCCGCCGTGCTGCAGGGCAAACACGACAATTACGAGATCGACCTGTTCGTGGCCCTGATCCGCGCCATTGCCGAGCTGACCGGCGCCGATCCGATGGGGCCCCACAAAGCTTCGCTTCGCGTCATCGCCGACCATCTGCGGGCCTCGTCGTTCCTGATCGCCGACGGCGTGCTGCCCTCGAACGAAGGGCGCGGTTATGTGTTGCGCCGGATCATGCGCCGCGCCATGCGGCACGCCCAGCTGCTCGGCGCCCGGGAGCCGCTGATGTACCGGCTGGTCTGGGCCCTGGTGCGCGAGATGGGCCAGGCCTATCCGGAACTGGTGCGTGCCGAAAACTTGATCGAGGAGACCCTGCGGCTCGAGGAGACCCGGTTTCGCAAGACGCTGGAGCGCGGCCTGTCGATCCTCGATGAGAAAAGCAGTGGTCTGAACAAGGGCGACATGTTCGACGGCGAGACCGCTTTCACGCTGTACGATACTTACGGCTTTCCGCTCGACCTCACTCAGGACGCGTTGAAATCGCGCGGCGTCGGTGTCGATGTCGCCGCATTCACCGATGCCATGGATCGGCAGCGCGAAAAGGCGCGCGCGGCCTGGGCGGGCTCGGGCGATACGGCCACCGAGAACGTCTGGTTTCCATTGCGCGAAAAACTCGGCAGCACCGAGTTTCTCGGCTACGAGACCGAGACCGCCGAGGGTGTCGTCGCGGCACTGGTAAAGGACGGCAGGGAAGTCGACAGTCTCAGGTCCGGCGAGGAGGGCGCGGTGGTCATGAACCAGACCCCGTTCTATGCCGAGTCCGGCGGTCAGGTCGGCGACACCGGCCTGATGACCGGCGACGGCGTGCGGTTCCGGGTCACCGATACCCAGAAGAAGGCCGGCGACCTGTTCGTCCATCTCGGCATCGTCGAGCAGGGCACGCTGAAGCCGGCAACCGCGCTACAGCTCGACGTCGATCATGCCCGGCGCAGCTCGATCCGTGCCAACCATTCCGCGACACATCTGCTGCACGAGGCGCTGCGCCAGGTGCTCGGCGATCACATCGCCCAGCGCGGCTCGCTGGTGGCGCCCGACCGGCTGCGCTTCGACTTCGTGCATCCGAAGCCGATCTCGCCGGAGGAGCTCGCCCGCGTCGAGGACATCGCCAACGACGTCGTGCTGGATAATGACGAGGTCACCACGCGGCTGATGGCGGTCGACGATGCGCGCGATGCCGGCGCCCGCGCGCTGTTCGGCGAAAAATACGGCGACGAAGTCCGTGTGGTCTCGATGGGCCGGACCGCGCGCGAACGCGGCGGGAATGCGCTGGGCTGGTCGGTCGAACTATGCGGGGGCACCCATGTGCGCCGGACCGGCGATATCGGGCTGATTACGGTGACGGGAGAGAGCGCGGTGGCGGCCGGCGTCCGCCGCATCGAGGCGTTGACTGGGCGCCATGCGCGCAAGCAGGCCCACGACACCATCGCGCTGGCGAAAGCCGCCGCGGGCGAGCTGCGCACCACGCTGGATGACATGCCAGCGCGGGTCGCCACCCTGATGGAAGAGCGCAAGAAGCTCGAGCGCGACCTGTCGGATGCTCGAAAGAAGCTGGCGATGGGCGGTGGCGCCGCAGCCGGAGGGGCGGCGGCAGGCGGCACGCGCGAGGTCGGCAATGTCAAGCTGATGGCGCGGGCGATCCAGGGGATGGAAGCCAAGGACCTCAAGAGCCTTGTCGACGATGGCAAGAAGCAGCTCGGCTCCGGCGTGGTCGCCATCGTCGGCGTCACCGAGGACGGCAAGGCGGGTGTCGTGGTCGGCGTCACCGCCGATCTGACCTCCCGTTACAGCGCTGTGGACCTGGTGCGCGCCGCCTCGCAGGCGCTGGGAGGCAAGGGTGGCGGCGGACGTCCCGATATGGCGCAGGCCGGCGGCCCCGATGGCGACAAGGCCGATGCGGCACTCGACGCAATCGAAAAGGCGATGGCCGGCGTGTGAGCCGATATCAGGGCTCGACGTCGCTCAGCTCTTCCGCAGGAAGATATAGTCCGCCGCGTAGGGCATGCTGAGCGAGTTGCCCGCCTTCTCGCAGCTGCCCTCGAGCTCGCCGCCCAGCGTGTTGATCCGCTGCACCGTGGTGACGTCGGACAGCACGCCGCTGCCGCGATGGGAAATCACGTCGAGCTTGAGCCACGGGATGCCGGTGGCGGCCGCCGCGGGTGCACTGCCGGCGGCCTTGCCGAGCACCGTGCTGCCGTCGATGTGCTCCCAGGTCGGCCCGGCATAGTGGCGTCCGACGACCTTGCCGTCGACCGTCAGCGCCGCCGCCGGCTCGCTGAATGTCCAGACCAGTTCGCCATTTGCATTCGGCTTGCAGAGATAGACCTGCGAGCCCTGGGCATGGGCCGAGAGCACGACGATTTCCCGCGGTGCCGCGATGGCAGCGGGAAGCTGAGTTTCGGCGATTGCGCCCGTCATCGGGCCCGACAGCAGAACGAGAATGGCCGTGACCTGTCTTGTCGCCATGGATTGCTTCGCGCCGCTCACAACAGACGGGAGCGGATTACGCCGCCATCGCCTTGGTCAGATTGTCGGCGACCTTGTCGAGGAAGCCGGTGGTGGAGAGCCAGCGCTGGTCGGCACCGACCAGCAGCGCGAGGTCCTTGGTCATGTAGCCTTCCTCGACGGTCGCGACGCAGACCTTCTCGAGCGTGCTTGCAAACCTTGCCAGTTCCGCATTGTTGTCGAGCTTGGCGCGGTGCGACAGGCCGCGGGTCCAGGCAAAGATCGATGCGACCGAATTGGTGGAGGTCTCCTTGCCCTTCTGATGTTCGCGGAAATGCCGCGTCACGGTGCCGTGGGCGGCCTCGGCTTCGACCGTCTCGCCGTCCGGCGTCATCAACACCGAGGTCATCAGGCCGAGCGAGCCGTAGCCCTGCGCGACGGTGTCGGACTGCACGTCGCCGTCATAGTTCTTGCAGGCCCACACATAGCCGCCCGACCATTTCATCGCCGCGGCGACCATGTCGTCGATCAGGCGGTGCTCGTAGGTGATCTTCTTCGCCTCGAACCTCGACTTGAACTCGCGCTCGTAGATGTCCTGGAAGATGTCCTTGAAGCGGCCGTCATAGACCTTGAGAATGGTGTTCTTGGTCGAGAGATAGACCGGGAAGCCGCGCGACAGGCCATAGTTGAGCGAGGCGCGAGCGAAATCCATGATGGAATCGTCGAGATTGTACATTTCCATCGCGACGCCGGCGCCGGGCGTCTTGAACACCTCCCGCTCGATCACGGTGCCGTCCTCGCCGACGAACTTCATGGTCAGCGTGCCCTTGCCGGGAAACTTGATGTCGGTGGCGCGGTACTGATCGCCATAGGCGTGGCGGCCGATGATGATCGGCTTGGTCCACCCCGGCACCAGCCGCGGTACGTTGTTGCAGATGATTGGTTCGCGGAAGATCACGCCGCCCAGGATGTTGCGAATGGTGCCGTTCGGGGATTTCCACATCTCCTTGAGGCCGAACTCCTTCACCCGCGCCTCGTCCGGGGTGATGGTGGCACATTTGACGCCGACGCCGACCTTCTTGATGGCATTGGCGGCGTCGACCGTAACCTGGTCGTTGGTCTTGTCGCGGTATTCCATCCCGAGGTCGAAATATTGCAGCTGGATGTCGAGAAACGGCGTGATCAGCTTGTCCTTGATGTACTGCCAGATGATCCGGGTCATCTCGTCGCCATCGAGCTCGACGACGGGGTTGGTCACCTTTATCTTTGCCATGGAGCGCGGGCCTTCTGGGACAGTTCGTTTCGGAGAACGGGAGAATTTGCCACCGCGCTATAGCACCGTCGACGCAGCTGTGAAAGCCGAGCGATCATGCAGTTTCGGCCGAACCTGCGCTGGAGCTCCGCGATTTCGCCTGTTCGGCAAAGCGACGCAGGCAACCGGATCCGATGCGCTCTGCCGGCACGGAGCACGACGTTCCTCGGGGCTTCGGCAGGGAGTTGAGCCTGGCGCCTAACCCGATTATCTGCTTGAGAAATCCGTCCAGACGGGCGATCGAGTAGGACCCGCGCCACCGGGATCGCGCAATTTTCCCGGGAGCCTGATCCAGGCGTTCGGAATTGGAATCGGAAGGCGAGGCAGGATGTCCGGTTCGGGCACCGACAAGACCAAATCGGGCGTCCAACTCGAGGGTCCCGTGGTGATCCTGGTCGAGCCCCAGCTCGGCGAGAACATCGGGATGGCCGCGCGGGCCATGGGCAATTTCGCGCTGACGCGGTTGCGCATCGTCAATCCGCGCGACGGCTGGCCCAATGTCGGCGCGCAGCGTGCCGCCGCGGGCGCCGACGCCATCCTCGATCGGGCCGAACTGTTCGACAGCGTCGGGCAGGCGGTCGCCGACCTGACGCTATTGTTCGCCACCACCGCCCGAGCCCATGACCAGGCCAAGCCCGTCGTCGCGCCGGAGGCCGCCGCGCGCGAGATCATATCCGGCATCAGCGGCGGCGGCAGGGTCGGCATCCTGTTCGGCCGCGAGCGCTACGGGCTGCAGAACGAGGAGGTCGCGCTCGCCGACCGCATCGTCACCTTTCCGGTCAATCCGGGCTTTGCCTCGCTCAACCTCGCCCAAGCGGTGCTGCTGATGGGCTATGAATGGTTCAAGCAGTCGACCGCAGGCGCGCTGCCGTTCGCGATGCCGCAACGCTCCGAGCGGGCCTCGCAGCATCAGATGCAGGCCTTCTTCGACAATCTGGTGCGCGAACTCGATCGCGTCGAATTCCTCCGCCCGGCGGAGAAGCGCGAGACCATGCTGGTGAACCTGCGCAACATCTTCGCGCGGATGGAGCCGACCAAGCAGGACATGCACACGCTGCACGGCGTGGTGATGGCGATCGCGGAAGGCCGCAAGGGTCCGGCCAAAGGCGGCGTGCTCGATGGCGGCCAGGCGACGCGATTGCGTGCGCTGCTCGCCGAACACGGGCAGGCGACGCTGCCGTCGGAAAGCAGCACGGTGCGCGGGCTTGCACGATTGCTGCGCCGGAACCCGACCGACGCCGAGCGGATCCTGTGGCAGGCGCTGACCAGCGACCGCCGTTTCGCCGGCCGCTTCAAGCGACAGACGCCGATCGGCCGGCACATCCCGGACTTCGTATCGTTTCCGCACCGGCTGGTGATCGAACTGGTCGGTCCGGACGAGACCGATGTCATCGTCCGCGACCGCGCCGCGCGCCGGGCGTGGCTGCAAGCCCGGCACTACCGGGTCCTCACCATGGCCGTCGCCGATGTCGAGGCCAATGCGACCATTGAACTCGATCGGTTGGCGTCCGAACTCGCCAGATCAACTTGAGATGGCGCGTGCGGCGGAAGCCTGCCCAAGCGGGCAGCCGGCATTCATGTCCCGGCCTTGATCTCCGCGATCGCCCGCGCTGTCAGCTCGTCGAGCTTGACCTGGAATTCCGTTGGCGGAATGGCAATGCCGCGTGCCTCGAGATCGGCTCTCACCTTGCGCAGCGCACCGCCACCGGCTCCGTCGATGCCGGCGGCGACGACTTCCCGGGCGTAGGTGGCGGCCGCCTCTCCCTGCGTCCCGAGCAGCGACGCCGCCCACAAGCCGAGCAGCTTGTTGCGACGCGATTCGGTCTTGAACCTCAATCCCTCATCGATTGCGAATTTTGTCTCGAAGGCTTCTTCGCGCCGGTCGAACGTGGTCATCACCTGGGTTCCGTCCTGAGCGGGCCGCCGGATTGCGGCCGCATGCCCGAATGCCTAGATAATCACGGGAAAAAGCCAAAACAACGGCCCGGTGGGTCGGGTAAAAGCTGGGCCTTGGTAGGCCGGCTCGATTGTGCTGGATAGCCCAATCGGGTAGGTTGGAATCAGGCCCGGTTCATGTTCCGTTTCCAGTCCCTGGCCTTCACGGCAGCTCCGTCGTGGGTCGTAACCCTTGATCATCCGGAGCACACCAATTTCATGGATTTCAACAAAACACGGTACATCCCAATGAGCCGTCGACGCCGCATTTATGAAGGCAAGGCGAAGGTCCTCTATGAAGGCCCGGAGCCTGGGACGCTGATCCAGCACTTCAAGGACGATGCGACCGCGTTCAACGCCAAGAAGCACCAGGTGATCGAGGGCAAGGGCGTCCTCAACAACCGCATTTCGGAGTACCTGTTCCAGCACCTCAACGATATCGGGGTTCCGACCCATTTCATCCGCCGCCTCAACATGCGCGAGCAGCTGATTCGCGAAGTCGAGATCGTGCCGCTGGAGGTCGTGGTGAGGAACGTGGCGGCAGGATCCTTGTCGCAGCGGCTCGGCATCGAGGAAGGTACCCAGTTGCCGCGCTCGATCATCGAATTCTATTACAAGAACGACCAGCTCAACGATCCCATGGTCTCCGAGGAGCACATCACGGCGTTTGGCTGGGCCACGCCGCAGGAGATCGACGACATCATGGCGCTGGCAATCCGCGTCAATGATTTTCTCACCGGGCTTTTTCTCGGCATCGGGATCCGCCTGGTCGACTTCAAGATGGAGTGCGGCCGGCTGTTCGAGAACGAGATGATGCGGATCATCGTGGCCGACGAGATCTCGCCGGATTCCTGCCGGTTGTGGGATATCAAATCGAACGAGAAACTCGACAAGGACCGATTCCGCCGCGACCTCGGTGGCCTGCTCGAGGCCTATACCGAGGTGGCCAAACGGCTCGGCATCCTGATGGAGAACGAGCGTCCCGCCGGTTCAGGTCCGGTACTGGTGAAGAGCTGAGGCGACCGGTGAAAGCGCGTGTGACCGTGACGCTGAAGTCCGGAATTCTCGACCCGCAGGGCAAGGCCATCGAAGGCGCGCTGAGATCGCTCGGCGTCGACGGCATCGCCAGCGTGCGCCAGGGCAAGGTGTTCGACATCGAGCTTTCGGGCTCCGACAAGCCCAAGGCCGAGGCCGCGCTGAAGGATGCCGCCGACAAGCTGCTGGCGAATACCGTGATCGAGAATTATCGGGTCGAAGTCCTGAGCTAGTGCGAGCCGCATGAAATCCGCCATTGTCGTATTTCCCGGTATCAATCGCGAGCGCGACATGGCGCGCGCGCTGCGGCTGGCGTCGGGCCGGCAGCCGGTCATGCTCTGGTACGCCGAGACGGCGCTCCCCGCGGGGACCGATCTGGTGGTGGTGCCGGGCGGCTTTTCCTATGGCGACTATTTGCGCTGCGGCGCGATTGCGGCCCGCGCACCGGTCATGGATGCGGTACGCGAATTCGCCGAACAAGGCGGCCTCGTGCTCGGCGTCTGCAATGGCTTCCAGATCCTCTGCGAGTCCGGGCTGTTGCCCGGCGTCCTGATGCGCAATGCAGGACTGAGGTTCATCTGCCGCGACGTGCACCTGCGGGTCGAGCGCTCCGACACCCCGTTCACGCGGGGCTATAACGCGGGCCAGGTGATCCGGGTGCCGGTCGCACATGGCGAAGGCAATTACGAGGCGGACGAGGAGACGCTGCAGCGGCTCGAGGAAGAGGGCCGGGTTCTCTATCGCTACTGCTCCGCCACGGGCGTGGTCGACGAGCGGTCCAACCTCAACGGCGCGGCGCAATCCATCGCCGGCATTGTCAACCAGCGCGGCAACGTGCTCGGCATGATGCCGCACCCGGAAAACCATGTCGAAGACATCATGGGCTGCACCGACGGGCGCGGCCTGTTCGCCGGGCTCGTGGCGCACCTCGAACGTGCGGCGTGACACCGGCGCCGCGAATGAACCAGCCGCCGATCACTCCCGAACTCGTCGCCAGCCACGGGCTCAAGCCCGACGAGTATGAGCGCATCCTGAAGCTGATCGGGCGGGTGCCGAGCTTTACCGAATTGGGAATATTCTCGGCGATGTGGAACGAGCACTGCTCGTACAAGTCCTCGCGCATCCATCTGAGGGGCCTGCCGACCCAGGCGCCCTGGGTGATCCAGGGTCCGGGCGAGAATGCCGGCGTCATCGACATCGGCGACGGGCAGGCCGTGGTGTTCAAGATGGAGAGCCACAACCACCCGAGCTATATCGAGCCGTATCAGGGCGCGACCACCGGCGTCGGCGGCATCCTGCGCGATGTCTTCACCATGGGCGCACGTCCGATCGCCTGCCTCAATGCCCTGAGCTTCGGTGCACCCGACCATCCGCGGACGCGGCATCTGGTGTCCGGGGTCGTCGCGGGGGTTGGCGGCTATGGCAATTCGTTCGGCGTGCCCACGGTCGGCGGCCAGGTGCGCTTCCACACCCGCTATGACGGCAACATCCTGGTCAATGCCATGGCGGTCGGTCTTGCCGATGCCGACAAGATCTTCTACGCGGCGGCATCGGGCGTGAACATGCCGATCGTCTATCTCGGCTCCAAGACCGGCCGCGACGGCATTCACGGCGCCTCGATGGCGTCAGCCGAATTCGACGACGATTCCGCCGAGAAGCGTCCGACCGTGCAGGTCGGCGATCCCTTCGCGGAAAAGCTGCTGCTGGAGGCCTGCCTCGAAATCATGGCTGCCGACTGCGTGATCGCCATTCAGGACATGGGGGCGGCGGGACTGACCTGCTCGGCGGTGGAAATGGGCGCCAAGGGCGATCTCGGGGTCGATCTCGATCTCGATGCGGTGCCGACCCGCGAGCCCGGCATGAGCGCCTACGAGATGATGCTCTCCGAGAGCCAGGAGCGCATGCTGATGGTGCTGAAGCCGGAGAAGGAGCGGGAGGCCGAAGGTATCTTCCGCAAATGGGGACTGGATTTCGCCGTGGTCGGCTACACCACGCCGAGCAGGCGCTTCGTGGTGAAGCATGGCGGGACGGTCATGGCCGATCTGCCGATCAAGGAACTGGGTGACCAGGCTCCCGTCTATGATCGTCCGCATGTAGCCTCGTCGCCGCTGCCGGTGATTCATGCCCGCGAGATCGAAGCGCCGCTTGGCATCGTGCCGGCGCTGCAAAAGCTGATTGCGACGCCGGAGCTTTGTTCGAAGCGCTGGGTCTGGGAGCAATACGACCATGTCATTCTCGGCAACACGGTGCAGCGTCCCGGCGGCGATGCCGCCGTGGTACGGGTCGAGGACGGTCCGAAGGGCCTGGCACTGACGGTCGACGTCACGCCGCGCTATTGCGAGGCCGATCCCTTCCAGGGTGGCATGCAGGCGGTAGCCGAGGCCTGGCGCAACATCACCGCGGTCGGCGGTCGACCGCTGGCGATCACCGACAATCTGAACTTCGGCAATCCCGAACGGCCCGAGATCATGGGCCAGTTCGTCGGCTGCCTGAAGGGCATTGCGGAGGCCTGCCGCGCCCTCGACTTCCCGGTCGTCTCCGGCAACGTCTCGCTCTACAATGAGACCAATGGCCGCGGCATCCTGCCGACCCCCTCGATCGGCGGCGTCGGCTTGCTCGACGACTTCACCAAATCGGCGACGCTGGCCTTCAAGGCGGCAGACGAGGCGATCCTGCTGGTCGGCGAAAGCCATGGCTGGCTCGGTCAGTCGGTTTACCTGCGCGAGATCTGCGGCCGCGAGGAGGGTGCGCCACCGCCGGTCGATCTCGCCGCTGAGAAGCGCAATGGCTGCGTGGTGCGCGGCATGATCCATGCCGGCACCGCGACGGCCGTGCACGACGTCTCCGACGGCGGGCTGCTGATTGCGCTGGCGGAGATGGCGATCGCGGGCGGCATTGGCGCGCAGTTGCTGGGGGCGCCCGCCTCGATCGTGCCGCACGCCTTCTGGTTCGGCGAAGATCAGGCGCGCTACATTGTCACAGTGCCGGCCGCGCAGGCCGGCCGGGTGCTGGCCAAGATGAAGGGTGCCGCCGTGCCCTGCGTCCGGATCGGCACCACCGGCGGCGACGCCATCGTGGTAGCCGGGGAAGGGCCGGTCGCCGTGGATTCACTTAAGGCGGGTTTCGAGGCGTGGTTTCCGGCCTACATGAGCGGCAAGCCGACCTGACGTCGCAGCGGCGGCCGGCCTACAGGACATGCGTCGCGCCGGGTAGCCTGCGCAAGGCTGCCGTGGCTGCCCAACTGGTCGCCAGCGTCACGACAAAGACAATCAGCGCTTTCAGGATCGCGCTCATTTGCATCACCGGCGCCAGCGAAATGTTGTGCATCGCGTATTGCAGCCACAGCACCGGAATGTAGTGAATCAGGTAGATGCCGTAGGCGTTGTCGCGCAAGGGATCGAAGATGCTGGTGCCGTCATTGTCGAAGCGCAGGAACAGAGCGACGATATTGAAGGTTTGCGCCGCGCTGTAGGTTGCGAACGCCACCGGATAGGCGAGCGTCCACCAGGTGGGCTGATGGTTCAGGTCGGGAAACACCCCGTGCTTGATATAGATGAGCGCGATGATGCAGGCGTAGCTCAAGAGCGTGATCATCAGCCAGACTGGCCAGCGTCGCGCCATTTCGCCATCGCCGGCCAACAGGCCCCGGTTGAAAGGTATCGCACCGATTCCGACGCCAGCGAAGAAATACAACAAATAGAGCAGGATGCGACTCGCCTGAATGGCGAGGGGCCCGATCGTGAACCAGCGCGACGCACCGAAATACAGTTCGGTCGGCACATAGACGATGATCGACCCGATCAGGAATGCCCCGAAGAACAGCCCCGGCCGGGCGTAGCTCGCTTCCGATAGCCGTCCGATCGCCGTGACCAGGCCCGGCGCGCCCATGTATACGAGGGCCGCGATCACATCGAGGGCGAGCAACACCCAGACAAACCAAGCCGGCCCGCTCGGCCACGGTCCCACGGTGACAGTTTTCCACCAGAAGGCGGCGAAGCCGATGTCATGCTGGCGCAATTCGACGGCGTAATAGGCGGCCGGCATCAGGATCAGCGCGGCGACGATGAAGGGCAGGCCAAGCCGCCACCAGCGGTCGCGCAGGAACCAGCCTACCCCCTTGCGCTGCAGGCTTGGCCAGACGAACAGCCCGGACAGGAAAAACATGGCCGACATGAAAAAGCTGTCGGTGAACAGCACCACGCCGTCAAAACCAAGGAACGACTGTGGGTCGGTGTGTCCGTAATAGGTGTAGGCGATGACCGAATGGTGGACCAGCACCAGCAGCGTGATGAAGGTTCGGGCACGGTCAAGCGCGGCATTGCGCGTCGAGGCTTTTCGCGCCGGCTGGACCTGGGCCGGCGCCGAATGGGAAATGACGCTCATGCGTGCCTTGCGTGTTGCCAATCCGATGTTGCCGTCGGGGGCCTGATTCAGCAAGGCCAAATCGCCATGCCGCCAATCGGTTACCGCCCCGTTATGGCGTCGGGGAACCCGTTCCCGGGCCGGAAGTTAGATGACCACTGCCGCGCCGGCGTGCCCGAGGGAGGTGTAAAATGACAATTCTGAAATGGGCATTGATCTTCTTCGTGGTGTCCATCGTCGCCGGGGTGCTGGGCTTCACCGGCATATCGGCCGCTTCGGCCGATGTCGCCCGCTTCCTGTTCTATATCTTTGTCGTGATCTTCCTGGTCCTTTTGATCCTTGGGCTGACCATATTCAGGGTGTAGGAGTTCGCTTCCGCGCAATCCGCTCAGGCGATTTCCTCGATTTTGACCTTGTCGGGATAGAATGCCAGATGGCCGGAGATTTCGGCCATCGCGGGGAAGGGCGTCTCGTAGCTCCAGATCGAATTCTCGATGGTCTTGCCGTCCGTCAAAATGCTGAAATAACTGGCGTCTCCCTTGTAGGGACAGTGGGTGGTACGGTCGCTGCGCTGGAGCAGGGCCATGTTGGCGTCGCCCCGCGGCACATAATTGACGGCCGGATAGCTCGCTTCCTTGAGGACGAGTGCGTGGGTCGAATCGGCGATGACGACGCCGCCCGCCGTGATGCGGACGCGTTTCGGATTGGCGATGATGGTGATGGGATGGTCGGGACCGGGGTGCTTCATGACCGTGAACCTCCTTCGATCAGCCCGTTGTGATCGGCGGGCCAGATCCTGCAGATTTCAAAGGATTCATTGCAAATATAGTCTCACAAGGCGTGACCTAGAAGGGCGTCCGCGCTAGATTTGCCGGCGCCGGCCTGGATGCTGCGGCGCAAATTTGAAGCCAGAAGTTCGAAGCCAGAGGGAGAAGACCGGGATGCCGATGGACGCCCATGATATCGAATCGATGATCAAGGCTGCCATTCCGGACGCCGAGGTGACGATCCGCGACCTGGCCGGCGACGGCGACCACTACGCTGCCACGGTCATCTCGGAGTCGTTTCGTGGCAAATCCCGCGTCCAGCAGCACCAGATCGTCTATCAGTCGCTGCGCGGCCAGATGGGCGGCGTGCTGCACGCGCTCGCCCTGCAGACCGGGGTGCCTGAAACCTAGGGTGCGGCGCAGGGCGCAGCCATGGCGGTGATGGACGATCAGCGCGGCCCGATGTTCCGTCCCATCGTGCCCAACCAGCACAGCCGCGTCACCTATGCCGAACTGTTCTTCGACCTGGTGTTCGTGTTCGCGGTCACCCAGATTTCCCATACGCTGCTCGGTCGCTTCACGCCGCTTGGCGCCGTGCAGATCACGGTGCTGTTCCTCGCAGTGTGGTGGGTATGGGTCTACACGACCTGGATCACCAACTGGCTCAATCCCGAACTCACGCCGGTACGGGTCCTGCTGTTCCTGCTGATGCTCGGCGGGCTCGTGCTGTCGACCTCAATTCCCTCGGCGTTCGAGGCCCGCGGTCTCTGGTTTGCGGGGGCCTATGCGATGATGCAGGTCGGCCGCACTTTGTTCTGGCTGGCCTCGATTCCCCGCAACAGGATTTCGGCCCTGCTGAACGCGGCTCGTATCCTGGCATGGCTGTCGGCGTCCGCGGTGTTCTGGATCGCGGGTGGCTTTGCCGAGGGGCAGGCCCGGCTGGCGCTGTGGGCCGTCGCTCTGCTGATCGAATACGTCTCGCCGGCGGTGCGGTTCTGGATCCCGCGGTTTGGCGGCTCGACGGTGGCCGACTGGTACGTCGAGGGCGGTCACATGGCGGAACGCTGCGCCGGATTCATCATCATCGCACTCGGCGAATCAATCGTCGTCACCGGCGCCACTTTCGCCGATCTGACCTGGAACGCCGGCAACGTCGGGGCGTTCGCGTCGTCCTTTGTCGGCAGCATCGCCATGTGGTGGATCTACTTCCACAAGGGAGCCGAGGCCGGATCAGAGCAGATCTCGCGGTCGAGCGAGCCCGGTCGCCTGGCGCGGCTCGCCTATACCTATCTGCATCTGCCGATCGTGGCCGGCATCATCCTGTCTGCGGTCGCCGACGAACTGGTGCTGACCCACCCTAACGGCCATTCCGACCTCCGGACGGTGATCAGCGCGATCGGGGGCCCCATGCTGTTCCTGCTCGGGACCATCCTGTTCAAGCACACCTTTCGCGGCTTCCTCCAGCTTTCGCATGGTGTCGGCCTCGTCGCGCTGGCGATCCTGGCCTGGTTCGCCGCCGGAATGTCGCCGTTGCTGCTGTCCGGCCTGACCACGGCCATCATGGTGGTGGTTGCCGCCTGGGAATCGCTGTCGCTGCGATCCGCGGCCGCCGAAGCTCAGTCCGAAGCCACCAGCGCGTGAACCGAGAACATGCCCGCCGGATCGGTCCAGGAGGCGCGCGGGTTCCAGCCGGAGCCGCGTGCCAGCGCCGCGAAGCGCGCAAGACTGTATTTGTAGCTGTTCTCGGTGTGGATGCTTTCGCCGGCGCGGAATGAAATGCTGGTGCCGAGCATGCGCACGGTCTGCGGCCGCTTGCTGACCAGATGCATCTCGATGCGGTGCCGCTCGCGATTGTAGATCGCGCGGTGGGTGAAGCCCGAAAGATCGAAATTGCCGCCGAGCTCGCGGTTCATGCGTACGAGCACGTTGAGATTGAAGCGCGCGGTGACGCCGGCGGCATCATTGTAGGCGTCATAGAGCACGCGCTCGTCTTTTTCCAGATCGACACCGACGATCATCTGCGAACCCTTGCCGAGGATCTCGCGGGCACTGCGCAGGAAGGCACTCGCCTCGTGGGGTTCGAAATTGCCAAGCGTGGAGCCGGGGAAAAACCCGACCTTTGGCATCGCGGCGACCGCTTCGGGCAGCGCGAATGGCGCGGTAAAATCGGCCGCCACCGGATAGATGCCGAGCGCGGGGAAATCCCTGCGCAACGCGTCGGCTTGCGCCTTGAGGAAGTCGCCGGAAATATCCACTGGAACGTAGGCGCGGAAGTCGCACTCCTTCAGCAGCAGCCGGACCTTGGTGGTGGCACCGGCGCCGAATTCGATCAGCGCAGCGCCCTTGGGGAGAGTGGCCGCGATCTCGCGTCCGCGATCGCGCAGGATCGAAAGCTCGGTCCGGGTCGGATAATATTCCGGCAGCCGGGTGATCGCCTCGAACAATTCCGAACCGGTCACGTCGTAGAAGTATTTCGGCGAAAGCCGCTTCGGACGCTGCGACAGGTCGTCGATCGCATCGCGGGCGAACGTCGACGTCTGTTCGTCGGGAAGATGCGCTTCAGCCAACGCGGCAGCCTGCATATTCATGTCAGTCTCCTGGCCGCGCGCTCCCGCACGGTACTCGAACACTCAAGTGGGATAGTCGGCGAGGCGCAGCCCCGTGAATTGCCAGCGGTGATGCGGATAGAAGAAGTTGCGGTAGGTGACACGGCTGTGCCCGACCGGCGTCGCCAGCGAGGAGCCGCGCAACACCAGCTGGTTGACCATGAACTTGCCGTTGTATTCGCCCAGCGCGCCTTCGATCGCCCGATAACCTGGATAGGGCGCATAGGCGCTACGGGTCCATTGCCAAACGATCCCGAATGCATCGTTGAGCTGTCCGGCACGCGCGGCGATTTCCCACTCCATCTCGGTCGGAAGGTGCTTGCCGCTCCAGCGCGCGAACGCATCGGCTTCGTAGTAGCTGACATGGCAGACCGGCGCCGCCGCGTCGACCGGCCGCAATCCGCCCAGCGTCATGATCCGCCATTCGCCGTCGACCCGCCGCCAGTGGCCGGGCGCCTGCCAATCCTCGTTCTCCGCCGCCGCGAATCCGTCCATCAGCCAGAGGGTCGGGGTCGAGTAACCGCCATCTTCCATGAACGCCAGCCACTCGGCATTGGTGACGAGGTTGCGGCCAAGCTTGACCGGCCCAACCAGCGCGCGATGGGCCGGCTTTTCGTTGTCGAAGTGAAAGCTGTCGTCGGCATGTCCGACGGTGTGGATACCTTCGTTGAGCGTGACCCAGCTGCTGCCGTCCCGGTTGGGGGCGGGGAAGCGCCAGGTGGGATCGTAGGCGGGCGGAATCGGATTCTGGGCGAATGCGTGCAGGATGTCGGTCAGCAGCAGTTCCTGGTGCTGCTGCTCATGGTTCAGACCCACTTTCACCAGGGGCAGCAATTCCGCCAGGGTCTCCGGTCGCGCGGTCTGGAAGAACTTGACCACGGCCGCATCGACATGGCGGCGGTACGCCGTGACCTCGTCGGCGCCCGGGCGGGTCAGATGGCCGCGCTGGTGGCGGGCGTGGCGCGGTCCGGCGCTGACGTAATAGGAGTTGAACAGATAGGCGTAATCCGGGTGAAAGGGCTGATATTCCGGACAGTGCACGCCAAGCAGGAACTGCTCGAAGAACCAGGTGGTATGGGCGCGATGCCATTTTGCCGGACTTGCATCCGGCATGGACTGGACCAGTTGATCTTCCGGGCTCAAGCGAGCGGCGCGCCGCTCCGTTTCGTTGCGTACATCGAGGAACGATTTCACGAGATCCTGTGCGAGGGTGCCCGAATCGGAGAATAATGACGGGCTGGAGGACGCAAGCGCGGCCGCGGCGGATGCTGGTTTCGTCACGGTATTCTCCGGTTCGGGAGAGAAACGTTGATCTGGCGGCAGGGTTCCCCGGGACAGCCTGTCCTAGATAGGGGCTCCCGGGCGGGATAAAAGCCTCTGGACCGCTGGAAAGGGACTCGCTGCCAACACGCTCCAGCCTTGCGGAAGATTGCCTGAGGCCAGCGGCCGCAAGCCGGCTCCCAGCCATTTTACTTGTATGCACAACGGTTTGAGATACATATATGTGGAAGGGCGCAGGCCCGGAAGGTCATGCCGCAAGAGGACGACATTATGAGCATCGAGCAATTCATCGCCAATGAAGTGAAGTCGAACGACGTCGTGCTGTTCATGAAGGGTACGCCGCAATTTCCGCAGTGCGGGTTTTCCGGACAGGTTGTCCAGATTCTCGATCACGTCGGCGTTGGCTACAAGGGCCTGAACGTTCTCGAATTCGCCGACCTTCGCGACGGCATCAAGGTCTATTCGAACTGGCCGACCATTCCGCAGCTCTATGTGAAGGGCGAGTTCGTCGGCGGTTGCGACATCATCCGCGAGATGTTCCAGGCCGGCGAATTGCAGAAGCTTCTGGCCGACAAGGGTGTCGCGGTCGGCGCCGCCGCTTCCGCCTGAACTGGCCCGCGCGCCAGCTCGGCGCGACGCGGCTTGAGGTCATCGTCGCCGACATCACCGGCTTGCGCGTCGACGCGATTGTCAACGCCGCCAACAGTTCGCTGTTGGGCGGCGGCGGGGTGGATGGCGCGATCCATCGCGCGGCCGGTCCGGAGCTACTGGCCGAATGCCGGGGGCTCCATGGCTGCGACACCGGCGATGCCAAGATCACCGGGGGATATCGACTGCCGGCGCGGCATGTGATCCATGCCGTCGGTCCGGTCTGGCATGGCGGCAGCCAGGGTGAAGATGCCGCGCTTGCCGCCTGCTACGCCCGCGCGATCGAACTCTGCTACCTTCATCATTTGTCGTCGGTCGCCTTTCCGGCCATCTCGACCGGCGTTTATCGCTTCCCGGCCGACCGTGCCGCGCGGATCGCGGTCTCGACCACGGCCGACGCACTGGCCGCGGCAACCGCGGTCAGCCACGTCGTTTTCTGCTGCTTCTCGCCCGAAAGCGCCAGCCTGCACGATAAGGCTATGGTCGAATTCGGCTGCCCTTGCCCCGGTTGAGGTCGCCGCTAAGATCGGCGGATCGGTTGCGGGGAGGGGGTTATGAACATTGGAAGCGCGACGCGGTCGGTGCTCTCGGGAGCGTGGTTGACGCTGGCGGCGCTGTCGCCGGCCGCCGCGGAGGGCACCTTCGACATCCCGGCGGGTGCCCATTTCAATTTGCAGAAGCTCGCGCGCATCGGCGACTATTTCCGGGACCAGATCGCAACCGGCAAGATCCCCGGCGCGGTTCTCCTGATCGAACAGCACGGCAAGCCGGTCTATCACGAGTTTTTCGGCGTGCAGGACGTGGTCTCCAAGCGGCCGATGAGCGACGACACCATCTTCCGGCTGTTCTCGATGACCAAGCCGATCACCTCGGTTGCGGCCATGATGCTGGTGGACGCGGGCAAGCTGAAGCTGGACGATCCCGTGGCGAAATACATCCCGTCCTTTGCCAAGGTTCAGGTGGGCATCGAGAAGAAAGCCGACACCGGCGAGAAGACGCTCGATCTCGTGGCGCCGAAACGGCCGATCACGATCCAGGACCTGATGATCCACGCCTCCGGAATCACCTACGGCTTCTACGGCAACAGCCTGGTCCGCAAGGCCTACGCCAAGGCCAATATCTATGCCGGCGATTTCGACAACGCCGAATTCGCCGAGCGGATTGCCGCGCTGCCGCTCGCCGAGCAGCCGGGAACGCTGTGGGATTACGGCCATTCGACCGATATTCTCGGCCGCGTCATCGAGATCGTGTCGGGCAAGTCGCTGCTGCAGTTCGAGAAGGAAGTCCTGCTCGATCCGCTCGGAATGCACACCACGTCCTTCTACGTCACCGATCCCGCCAAGCAGAAGCTGATCGCGCTGCCGATGCCGAACGACCATGATTTCAGGGTCGGGTTCAACTCCAGCGCCGATGTCGTGATGAAATGGGAATCCGGCGGCGGCGGCATGGTTTCGACCATGGCCGATTTCGCCAAGTTCTCACGGATGCTGCTCAACCGCGGCAGCCTTGGCGGCAGGCAGTATCTGAGCCCCAAGACGTTTGCCGACATGACGACGGACCACGTGGGGCCGAACTCCGGCGTCGAGCGCGACTATTTCTATTTCCCCGGGGATGGCTTCGGCTACGGGCTCGGGATCGGGATCCGGACCGATGCCGGCAATGCCAAGCCGCCGCCGCCGGGCTCGCTCGGCGAATTGAAATGGGACGGCGCGAGCGGCTGCTACTTCGTGATCGATCCCAAGCAGGACATGTTCTTCGTGCTGCTGGAGCAGACACCGTCGGAACGCCAGAAGATCCAGCCGGCCGTCAAGAAGCTGATCTATGAAGCGATGGAGAACTGACGGAACCGCCGCGCTGCCGCTGGCAGCGGCGCTCGCGCTGCTGTTGGTTGCCGCCGCGGTTGGACGGTGGGGCGCCGCGGACGCCGACACTGCCCATTCTCCGGCCGGAACATTTTCGCCCGCCAGGCTGGAACGTGTTGCGGACTACCTGCGCGACGAAATCGCCACCGGCAAGATTCCGGGCGCGATCATTCTGATCCAGCAGCACGGCCGCCCCATCTTTCTCCGGAAGCTCGGCGTCATCGACGTCGCGACCGGGCGTCCGATGAGCGATGACGTCATCTTCCGGCTCTATTCCATGTCCAAGCCTATCACCTCGGTCGCGGCGATGATGCTGGTCGAGGACGGCAAACTCGCGCTCGCGGATCCCGTGTCGAAATACATCCCGGCCTTCGCCAGGGTGGAAGTCGGCGTCGAGAAGCCCGGCGCGTCCTTGACGCGCGTGCCCCTCAAACGTCCGATCACGATCGAGGATCTGCTGCGCCATACCTCCGGCTTGACCTACGGGTTTTACGGCGACAGCGCGGTGCGCAAGCTCTACGCCAACGCCGACCTGTTTGCCGGCGATTTCGACAACGCGGAATTCGTCGACCGCCTTGCGCGGCTGCCACTCGCCGAGCAGCCGGGAACGCTGTGGGACTACGGCCATTCCACCGATGTGCTTGGCCGAGTCATCGAGGTGGCGTCGGGGCAATCGCTGTTCCAGTTCGAGAAGGAGCGTCTCCTCGATCCGCTCGGCATGCACGACACCGCATTCAATGTCGCCGATCCGGCAAAACGCCCCCTGGTTGCCGAGCCGATGCCGAACGACCGGTTCACCGGCCCGCTCGCCGGAATCCGGGATCCGATGCTGCTGCGGCGCTGGGAATCCGGCGGCGCCGGCATGATCGGTACGACCGGCGACTACGCACGATTCGCGCAGATGCTGCTCAACCGCGGCACGCTGGACGGCCGGCGCTATCTCAGCGCCGAGACGGTGACGCTGATGACGACCGATCATGTCGGGCGCCAGACGGGGATCGCGCGCGACTATTTCTATTTCCCGGGCGACGACAGCGGCTTTGGTTTGGGGTTTGCCGTGCGCACCAGGCGGCTGCCCGATACCTCGCTGCCGCTCGGCGAGTACCGCTGGGACGGCGTCGCCGGCACGTTCTTCTTCGTCGATCCGCAGGACGACATGTTCGCGATCTGCATGCTGCAGACCCCGTCGCAGCGCGGCCGGATCCAGGACGCGGTGAAGGCGCTGATCTATCAGGCGCGGGAACAGTGACGCGCCCGCCTGCGTAGAGCGGCAGGAATCTCGGCAAACAGGACGTCAGGCGCCGCGCACGATCTCGCGGATCGACGTGACGGTCTCCTCGATCATGGCGGCGGTGACGTCGAGATGGGTACAAGCCCTGATCCGGCCGTCCATCATGGCGAGCAGCACGCCGCGTTGCCGGAGCGCCCCGACCATCTGTTCGCCGCTGACGCCGGCACCATCGGGGGTGAAGAACACCAGATTGGTCTGCGGCTGCTGGACGACGATGCCGCGGATCTGCGACAGCCCGCGGGCCAGCGTCCGCGCGTTGGCGTGATCGTCGGCGAGACGATCGACATGATGGTCGAGCGCATGCAGGCAGGCGGCGGCGCAAATGCCGGACTGCCGCATCGATCCGCCGAGACGCTGCTTCCAGCGCCAGACCTCGTCGATGAAGTCGTGCGAACCCGCCATCACGCCGCCGATCGGCGCGCCCAGTCCCTTGGAAAAGTCGATCCAGGCGGAATCCCAGCCCGAGGCCATGTCACGCGCGGCAATTCCGGTCGCCACGCAGGCGTTCAGCAGGCGTGCCCCGTCCATATGGGTGGCAAGACCGTTCGCGCGCGCGATCTGCACGATCTGGTCGAGATCGGTTTTCTTCCAGATCGTGCCGCCCCCGATATTGGCGGTCTGCTCGACGCTGACCACGGTCTGCGGCGGCTGATAGCGCGAACGTGAATGCAGCGCCTGGCGTAGCGTCTCCGGTGCAAACTGCCCGTCGGCGCCCGGCAACGGGACAATCTGGAATCCCCCCAGCGCGGCATGCGCGCCGCCTTCGCGGGCGATGATGTGGGCGGTCTCATGGGCGAGGATCTCATCGCCGGGGCGGCAATGCACCAGCGTCGCCGCGACGTTGCACATGGTGCCTGACGGCATGAACACCGCGGCCTGCTTGCCGAGCAATTCGGCGACGCGTTCGCACAATGCGTTGACCGTGGGATCGTCGCCGATTTGTTCGTCGCCGACTTCGGCGCGGGCCATGGCATCGCGCATGGCGGGGGTCGGGCGGGTCTGGGTGTCCGACAGCAGGTTGATGCGGACCGGCGTCTGACCGGGATCGCGCGGGGAGGGTGTGTACATCGGACGTCTCGGCTGCGGAAAGATGGTCGATCTTACCCAAACAAAAGGCCCCGGCAAAACCGGGGCCTCGTCCATGGACCAGGTCGCGAGATCAGCGCGAATAGAATTCGACGATCAAATGCGGCTCCATCTGCACGGCGAAAGGCACGTCCGACAGATGGGGGATGCGGGTAAATTTCGCGGTCATCTTGGAGTGATCGACGTCGAGGAAGTCGGGCACGTCGCGCTCGCCGAGCTGGTTCGCTTCCAGGACCGGCGTCAATTGCTTGGAGGATTCCTTGACCTCGATCGTGTCGCCGACCTTGAGCTTGTAGCTGCCGATATTGACGCGGCGGCCGTTCACCTTGACATGGCCGTGATTGATGAACTGGCGCGCCGCGAACATGGTCGCGACGAACTTGGCGCGATAGACCACGGTGTCGAGACGACGCTCGAGCAGGCCGATCAGGTTTTCACCGGTATCGCCCTTCATCCGTCCGGCCTCGACATAGATGCCGTGGAACTGGCGCTCGGAAATGTTGGCATAATAGCCCTTGAGCTTCTGCTTGGCACGCAACTGCACGCCAAAGTCGGAGAGCTTGCCCTTGCGACGCTGGCCATGCTGGCCGGGACCGTATTCCCTGCGGTTCACTGGGCTCTTCGGGCGGCCCCAGATGTTCTGGCCCATCCGGCGGTCGATCTTGTATTTCGCCTCACTGCGCTTTGTCATCGCGTCCTCTTGATGGATTGGATTTTGAGGAAACGCGCCCTCCTGTGCCCCGGGAACTCCCGGAGGCCGACAGGTCCGCCCCTCAAGCCTGAAAGGGTGGACCACGGGTCGCGAAACGCATCGCGGGCCGAAACCGGCCCGCGAGCAGGGCGGTTCTAGGGAAAAGCGCCCGTCCTGTCAAATGCTGCAACCGCGTCCGGAAGGACGCGAAACTCGTGCTCTGGGCTGGTGCTCCCGGGGCTACGGTTCTTCAGGTCGCAACCGCCCGGAACGGTTTCGTCTCCGCCTGCCATAGCCGCCGGCCACGCAATTCGGCAGCAATCTCGTTGTTCAGCACCTGTTCCAGCCTGGTCATGGCCTTCGCCACCAGGGCCGCATCGGTAATACGGTGATCCCAGCGGATCATGACATCGATGGTGCCGGCTGGACTGACCATGTCGTAGCTCAGCAGGAATGGCCCAGGGCTCAGCGGCTGAAGTTCTCCACCGCCATAGGCGGCGACGGACGTCACCCCGAGGCTGCCGAAATAATTGGCGCGCTGGCGGGCGATATTGAGACCGATCAGCCAGACCAGGCGGCGAAGCGGCAGTGGCAGCGCCGAGGCCCGCAGCATCTTGCGAAATGCCGGAATCTGCTCGATCGGCGCGGTCTTGGCATGCTGGATCAGGCGGTCGATCTCGGCCAGCGAGTCCCTGCCGGGCTCAGGAGCTATCTTCTGCGGCAGCACGTAGTCCTCGCCGTCCTCGACCCGCGCAACCGCCACCATCGCGACGCAGCGCGGCAATTCGTAGAAATGCGGCCAGGGCCATTTGGCGTACAGCGTGCGCAGCGCCGGTAGATCTCTGGCGACGATGCCGAATGCTCTGACGAAGATCGCTGCCCATCCGGCCGGCTGGACCGCCAGCGTCCGCGCCTCCAGCAAAGGCCCGACGTCAAGGGTGCGGCGCAGTGAAATGAAGGGAATGTCGGCCGAGGCATGCATGAGGTCGGCGACGAGCCGGCGCGACCGGGGTATTTTTCGAATTGTTCCGCGCATTAAGCTGTGGTTTCCGCACTGGCAGGACTCCGGCAAGACGTCTGGTCCGAACCAGCCGGGCCTGCAGAAGGGTCTCGAACTGTGGCATGGGCGAGGCCGCGCCGGGTTGGCCAGCCACGAAAAATTGAAGATGATTCAGTAATTTGCCGAAACGATAGGGTCCAAAAGGTGAGCGACTCAGCGCTTGATTCCCTCAAGGCTTGCCGCAATGCCGCGCGCGAACAGGGACCAGTCGAAGCCGATGGCCAGGGCCAGATAGCCACGCTCGATCATCCGGTTGGCCTGTTCGGGCGTGCGCGCCGCGCCGCCGATCGGGACGTTGCTCTTCAGGATGCCGGCCTCGGCTTGCGCTATCAGCTCCAGCACCTCGGGGTGGTCCAATTGGCCAGCCTTGCCGATGCTGGTCGCAAGATCGCCAGGTCCGATCACGGCAACGTCGATGCCGGGGGTCGCCATGATCTCGTCGATGCGCCGGACGGCATCGACATGCTCGATGGTGATCATGCAGATCATGTCGTCGTCGGCTGCCGCCATGTAGTCGGGCATTGAAACGCCCCAGCGGAACGGGGCGTGGAATGGTCCCCACAGCCGGTCGCCCCGCGGCGGATAGCGCACGCTGCGCGCTGCTTTCGCGGCTTCCGGACCACTGCAGATCATGGGAAAATTGATTCCCAGCGCCCCGAGATCCATCGGCGCCTTGGCGAGCCAGGGTTCGTTGGCCGCAATCCGCGCCAGCGGGACGCATGGCGTGCCCGATGTGGCGACGATCATGGCATGGGCTGTGCCGAGGTCGATCGGACCGTGCTCGAGATCGACGATGATCCAATCGAGCCCCGAGCGTGCCATGATCTGTACGGTCTGAATGCTGGGGATGGTCGCGATCGCGCCGAAGGTGGGCTGGCCCTGCCGCCATCGCTGGCGCAAAGCATGAAGCGACGCGGGCGGTGCGGCTGTCAAAAGGTACTCCATCGACGGTGGCGTGTCGGCTGATCACGACGGTTGGAAGGTATCAGCGGCGCAACCCCTAGCAAAGGCCGAGCCCGGACTATGCCGGCACCCGACCGCCGAAGAACGGCATCAGCGCCCGGCTCAGGCGATGCGGCCGCTTCGAGGTGAAAACCATTTCGGCGCCGCCGCGGTTGCCGCCGCCGGCTTGTCCAAGCACATCGGCCACCCGCCGGGCGATTGCCGGCGCCGGATCGATCCAGTCCACCGGCCATGGCGCCAGACGGACCAGCCGGTCCATCAGCAGCGGGTAATGGGTGCAGGCGAGCACAACGGTGTCGGTGCGCGCCGATCCGTCGGCGTCCGCGCCGACAAAACAGGGCGCGATCTCGGCCGCGATCTCCGCATCGCCCACGTCGCCGCCGTTCAACGCGGCTTCGGCCAGCGACGCGAGCTCCGCCGAACCCACCAGCGTCACCTCGCAGCCCTGCGCGAAATCGCGGATCAGGGTGCGCGTGTACTCGCGCCGGACCGTGCCCTTGGTGCCCAGCACCGAGACGCGCTTGGTTTTCGAGCGGGCGCAGGCCGGCTTGATCGCCGGGACCGTCCCGACAAAGGGAATCCGATACTTCTCGCGAAGCCCGGCCATCACCAGCGTCGATGCCGTGTTGCAGGCGATGACCGCCAGATCAGGGGCGTGCGTGGCGATCAGCTCCCCGATCAGCGGCACCACGCGGGCGATGATCGCTTCCTCGCTGTGATGGCCGTAGGGGAAGAACGCGTCGTCCGCGACATAGACACAATGCGCATCGGGCCGCATCGCGACGATCTCGCGCAGCACCGTGAGGCCGCCAAGGCCGGAATCGAATACCAGGATTGTCGGGACGGCTGACACGATCCGATCCTAACCGATCTGCAGTTACGAATCAGTTGTTTTGAGCCGGGAGCATGACGGCCGCCGCCGGCTACACCGGCTGCAGTCGCCGGTGCGGCGTGCCCGGCAGCTCGATGGCGACCGTGTCGCCCGGAACCACGTCGCCATCGCTGAGCACGACGCTCATGATGCCGGCCTTGCGAACCAGGTTGCCGTCCGCGTCGCGGGCCAGCGTGGCGGCCATCAGGCCCTGTTGGAAGTCGTCGATCTGGACGCAGGGGTTGCGCAGGCCGGTGATCTCGACCACGGCGCTGTCACCAAGATGCAGCCGCGTGCCGGCCGGAAGCGCGAGCAGGTCGATTCCCGACGTCGTGATGTTCTCCCCGAGTTCGCCGGGCTTCACCACGAAGCCGAGGGTTCGCAACTCGTCGAACAATTCGGCCTGAATCAAGTGCACCTGGCGCAGATTGGGCTGCGTCGGGTCCTTGCGGACCCGCGAGCGATGTTTCACCGTCGTGCCCATATGACCATCGCCGGCGACACCAAGGCCGGCCAGCAGGCGAATGCCGAGACTGGACGTCTTGCTGAAATGATGGCCGGCACGCATGCTGACCGCAATCACCACGCCCATGACAGCCGCTTAGCGTTGCTCGAACACGCGCTGGAAGATCGTATCAACATGCTTGAGATGATGATCGAGGTCGAACTGCTGTTCGATCTCGGCATCGCTGAGATATCTCTTCACGTCGGCGTCCTTCTTGAGCAATGTCTGGAAGTCGCCTTCGCCCCGCCACACCGGCATCGCGTTGCGCTGCACGAACTTGTAGGCCTCTTCCCGGCTGGCGCCCTTCTGCGTCAGCGCGATCAACACCCGCTGCGAATGAACGAGGCCGCCGAGCCGGTCGAGATTCTTCTGCATGTTGGCGGGATAGACCAGCAGCCTGTCGACCAGGCCGGCTAGCCGAACCAGCGCGAAGTCCAGCGTCACCGTGGCATCGGGGCCGATCATGCGCTCCGCCGACGAATGCGAAATATCCCGTTCATGCCACAATACGACGTTCTCCAGCGCCGGGGTGACGTAGGCGCGCACCATGCGGGCGAGGCCGGTCAGATTCTCCGACAGCACCGGGTTGCGCTTGTGCGGCATCGCCGAGGAACCTTTTTGTCCCTCCGAGAAGAATTCCTCCGCCTCCAGCACCTCAGTGCGCTGCAGGTGACGGATTTCCGTGGCCAACCGCTCCACCGAGGCGGCGATCACGCCAAGCGTCGCAAAATACATCGCGTGGCGGTCGCGCGGGATGATCTGGGTCGAAATCGGTTCGGGGACGAGGCCCATGGCCTTGGCCACATGCGCTTCCACCCGCGGATCGATCTGCGCGAAGGTGCCGACCGCGCCCGAAATGGCGCAGGTCGCGACTTCCTTGCGGGCGGCGACCAGACGCGCGCGGGCGCGGCTGAACTCGGCATGCGCGTAGGCGAGCTTCAGTCCGAACGTGACTGGCTCGGCATGGATGCCGTGCGAGCGGCCGATGGTCGGCGTCATCTTGAACTCGTAGGCGCGACGCTTCAGCGCCGCGAGCACCTGGTCGAGATCGGCAATCAGCAAATCCGCGGCGCGGACCAATTGCACGTTGAGACAGGTGTCGAGCACATCGGAGGATGTCATTCCCTGATGCACGAAACGCGCCTCGGGACCAACGATTTCGGCCAGATGGGTCAGGAAGGCAATGACGTCGTGCCTGGTTTCGCGTTCGATCTCGTCGATCCGCGCCACATCGAAGGTGGCATTTCGCGCCTTGGCCCAGACCGTCTTGGCAGCGTCCTTGGGGATCACGCCGAGCTCAGCCTGCGCATCGGCCGCATGCGCCTCGATCTCGAACCAGATCTTGAAGCGCGTCTGGGCGTCCCAGATCGCAGCCATTTCCGGGCGGGTATAGCGGGGGATCATCGGCGACTCACGGATCTATGCCCATTCTGCAAAAATGGGGTTCGGGTTTCCAGTTTGCAGTCGGAATCGGCGCCGGCGCTGAGCCAAGACGTCACGATGCGCGCTTTAGCAGAGCCGGCGCAGCCAGACAAATTCGTTGCCGGAGCGCGCGCCTCCCGACCAGGACAATCACGGGATGTTGAATGACAGATATTGAAATCTGTCATCTCGACGCTTATAAATCATTCAACCAAACCCGCGTCAATGCGGAGAACAAGCTTAGAAACTCGCCGAGATCACTGTGATGACTATCGAATTGCTTTATTTGACGGCCCAGATCCATAGCTGGCTGAACGAACGCGTGGCCCGCCATTTGGCGGCCCAGGCCAGGAAACTCGCCCGCTAAGCGGGCTTTCGACAACCCTGCGTGCACCCCATGAACGATACCGCGACATTGACCCCCGAACGCATCCTGGAGGTGACCGAGGACGTGCTGCGGCGCTATGGGCTTGCCAAGGCCACGGTGGTGGATGTTGCCCGGGCGCTGGAGGTCAGCCATGGCAGCGTCTACCGGCATTTCCCGAGCAAGGCTTCCTTGCGGGATGCCGTGGCCAAGCGATGGCTCGATCGTGTCAACGTGCCGCTGGAGAAGATCGCGGAAGGTGCGGGCCCGGCGCCCGCCAGGCTCGAGCGCTGGCTGCGGGCGCTCTGCACGACCAAGCAGAAGAAGGTCTGCGACGATCCCGAAATGTTCGCGACCTATCTGACGCTGGCGCGGGAAGCGCGCGACGTGGTGAAATGCTACAAGGAGCGGCTGATCGATCAGATCGCGCATATCCTCTCCGACGGCGTCAAGCAGGGCGCTTTCCACGTCGCCGACGTCAAGGTCTGCGCGCGCGCGGTGTTCGACGCCACCTGCCGCTATCATCATCCGGCCCATGCCGATGAATGGAGCGACCCGGCGCTGGAGGCTCGGATCGACGCCTTGCTGGCGCTGCTGCTGAGGGGTCTCGAGGCGCCGCCGCGCCGGCGCTAGGGGTGCGCCGCCGTCATCTCGCCAAGTAGCCGGGCTCGCCGAGCAGCCGGGTCAGACCATCTCTCCGCGTGCGGCCGCGGCCGCACCCCGGATCGCGGATATGTTGGCACGGTAGCTGTCCACGGTGCCGCCCTTGAAGATCGCCGAGCCCGCGACCAAGGCGTTGGCGCCCGCTGCCGCCAACGCGCCGGCAACCTCCGGCGCCACGCCGCCATCGACCTCGATATCGATCGGCCGACCCGCCGTCATGGCTCGGAGGTCGCCGACCTTGCCGAGCGCTGAGCGGATGAAGGCCTGGCCGCCGAACCCGGGATTGACCGACATCACCAGCACGAGATCGATCATGTCGATCACATATTCGATGGCGCTGAGCGGCGTCCCGGGATTGATCGAGACGCCGGCCTTCTTGCCGAGCGCGCGTATGGCCTGCAGCGAGCGGTGCAGATGCGGCCCGGCCTCGGCATGAACGGTGATGTGGTCACAACCGGCCTTGGCAAAGGCCTCCAGATAGGGATCGCACGGCGCGATCATCAGATGGGCGTCGAAGATCTTCTTGGTGTGCGGCCGCATCGCCTTGATGATGTCGGGGCCATAGGAGATGTTGGGCACGAAATGCCCGTCCATGACGTCGAGGTGCATCCAGTCGGCGCCCGCCGCATCGACGGCGCGCACCTCCTCGCCCAACCGGGAGAAATCCGAGGCGAGAATCGAAGGCGCGATGACGAGAGGACGTGACGCAAATTGCTGGGACATGTGCGCTTCACCTCTCACGGCAGGGGAAATGATCCTGCCCGTAACATGAGCCAAGCCCCGGGGCAATGCGGCGTGACCGGCTCCGCTGTTAGAGCGTGATGAAGTTGGCTTGAACCGGTCTCGCGACAGACTGGCTACGCCTCTCCCGCTTGCGGGGGAGGCCGGCGCGTAGCGCCGGGTGGGGGCTCTCTCCACGATGCGACGCGGGGAGGAGCCCCCACCCCAACCCGCAAGCGCGGAGAGGGAGCGCGCCGCCTTCGCGGCTGCCATTCGTCTTAACTCATCACGCGCGAGCCGGAAAATTCTGCCGGTTCGGCATCAATTGCCGGCGGCGATGTCCGGGGGAACCGGAAAAGCCTTTGCGCCGCAGGTCTTTCGCCGTGGCATGGAGTTTGCTGTTGATGGCTGAGCGAGCCTTGCCTGCTGCGGCATCGCCTGGAGTTTTGCCATGATGTTTGCGCTGGGCGCCGCGTCGGCGGCGTTGAATGCCGTCCAATCGCTTTCGACGTCATCGACTGGCCTCGGCCAGGGTTCCGGTGATCCCTTCGAGGTCGGCCGCCCGGCCTCCGCTTCCGCACGCCCGATCCCGACCAGCGGGTTCGATGCCCGTTCCCGGATTTCAGCCGCGACCATGAACGCGCTTTTCGATACCGCGGGTTCCGCCGGTACGACGTCGCCGGGGTCGGCGACGACATCCTATCAATCGGCCGGCCAAGCCTCTGTCTCGGCCGCTCCGGTGTCGATCAGCGCATGACGCCCGCCGCGCACGGCTAACCGAACCGATCTTGCCAGGCCGGTAGCGCGCTGGCGAAGGGCAGGGCGGTTGCCGCATACACGCCGCGTGCGATCGCGCGTGCCGTGACATTGGCCGCGATCATGCCGAGCTCGGTCAGGCCGAACAGCGGATCGATCGGATGGAGGCCGGTCGCCACCGCGAACACCACATCGCCGTCGAGCGGCGCGTGCACCGGGTAGATCGCCCGGGCAAACCCGGTCTGTGCGATCATGGCGAGCCGCTTGGTTTGCGCCTTGGTCAGCATGGCATCGGTGACCACTACCGCCAATGTGGTGTTTTCCGCCGCATTCGCCGCGGGACCGCCCTTGAGACGCATGGCATGATGGTCCGGTGTGAATGCCGGCGGCCATCCGCGGCTGCCATATTCGTTGTCGCGCTCGAAGGGGGCGGCCCAGAACCAGGGCCCGTCGCCGATTGTCACGCTGCCAACCGCGTTGACGACAGCCAGCGCCGCGACCCTAACCCCGCTTGAAGTGGCGGCTGAGGCGGAGCCGATGCCGCCCTTCAGATTGGCCACGGTGGCACCGAGGCCGGCGCCGACGCTGCCAAGGGCGAATTCGGTGCTCGCCGAGCTCGCCGCAGCGTAGCCGAGATCCCGGTACGGCGCGAAACGGCCCCATTGCTTGTTGCCGCCGTTGAGGAGGTCGAAGCAGATCGCGCCGGGCACGATCGGGACCAGGGCGTCCCGTACCCGGAAGCCGCGGCCCTGTTCCGCAAGCCAGGCCTGCACGCCGCCACCGGCCTCCAGCCCGAACGCCGAACCGCCGGAAAGCGCGATCGCATCGATCGCGTCGACCACGTTGACGGGATCGAGCAGCGATCCCTCGCGAATGCCGGGGCCACCACCGCGCACATCCATCGAGGCGACGGCGGGCCGGTCAAAAATCACCGCGGTGACGCCGGAGGCCAGGGCGGCATCATCGGCATGCCCAACGCGAACGCCCTCGATATCCGTGAGCAGATTGTTCAAGACGCGGAGTCCCGTCCGGATCGATTGAGCGCTCAGGAGTCCTTCGGATTGACCTCGGCGTAGTTGCCCTTGGCATCCCATTTGTAGACGACGTAGTCGAGCTGCTTGATGTCGCCCTTGGCGTCGAACTGCAGGTTGCCGATCACCGTGTCCCACGAACCCGCCTTGATCGCGTCCATGACTTTCTTCGGGTCGGTGCTGCCGACCTTCTTGACCGCGCCCGACCACACCTGCATCGCCGCATAGGTGTAGAGCGTGTAGCCTTCCGGATCGATGTTCTTGCCGCGGAATTTCTCCACGATCGCCTTGGCGGTCGGCTTCTTGCGCGGGTCGGGGCCGAAGGTGAACAGCGTGCCTTCGCCGGCAGGCCCGGTGATCGAGGCGAATTCCTTGTCCGCCATGGCGTCGCCGGCCATCAGCACCGTCTTGAGGCCCTGGTCGCGCATCTGCCGCAGGATCAGCCCGGCCTCCTGGTGGTAGCCGCCGACATAGACCAGATCGATGTTGTCGCGCTTCAGCCGCGAGACGATGGCGTTGAAGTCCTTGTCGCCCTTGTTGTAGGACTCATACATCTTCTCGGTCACGCCAGCCTTGTTGAGCGCCTTCTTGGTCTCGTCGGCGAGGCCCTTGCCATAGGTCGTCTTGTCATCGAGGATGGCGATGTTCTTGCCCTTGTAGTTCCTGGCGATGTATTCGCCGGCGACCGAGCCCTGCTGGTCGTCGCGGCCGCACACCCGCGCCACGTTCCAGAGCTTGCGCTCGGTGAACAGCGGATTGGTCGAGGCCGGAGTGATCTGCAACACATTGCCGTCGGCATAGGCCTCCGAGGCCGGGATCGACGACGAGGAGCAATAATGGCCGGCGACGAACGGGATCCGCGCGCTGGCGATCTTCTCGGCCACCGAGCGCGCTTGCTTCGGATCGCAGGCATCGTCCTCGACATCGAGCGCCAGCTTCTTGCCGAGCACGCCGCCTTCGGCATTGAGATCGGCCACCGCCTGTTCGGCGCCGTTCTTCATCTGCCGGCCGAACGCGGATTCGCCGCCGGTCATCGGCCCGGCCACGGCGATGGTGAGGTCCTGCGCCAGTGCCGGGCTCGCCAGCGAAAGCGATGCCCCAAGGGCGAGGCCGATCAGTTTCCAGGATGTCATGCGGGATCCTCGGTTTAGTTCACGGGAACTGCCCCGGCGCCGCCGGGACCAGACTTAACGACATTGTCGGCCGATTTTGCCGCCAAGTCATCGGCAATTTTGCGGCGGGCTGGGGCCCGGCTCCCGGTCTAGCCCCGCCGTCCACCTTCCAGATAGGCGGCGCGCACTTCCGAGCGCTTGAGCAGCTCCATGCCGGTTCCGCTCAGCGTGATCAGCCCGTTGACCATGACATAGCCGCGATGGGCCAGCCGCAGCGCGTGATTGGCGTTCTGTTCAACGATAAGGACGGTGAGGCCATCTTCCCGGTTGAGGGTCCGGATCGCGTCGAAGATCTGCCGGGCGATCAGCGGCGCCAGTCCGAGCGATGGCTCGTCCAGCATCAACAGGCGCGGCCGGCTCATCAGGGCGCGGCCGATCGCCAGCATCTGCTGCTCGCCACCCGACAGCGTGCCGCCGCGCTGGGTCATGCGCTCCTGCAGCCGCGGGAACAGCGACAGCACGCGCTCCATGCCGTGGATGCGGTCGGCCTCGCTGCTGTCGGTGGCGTCGGCACCCATCCGCAAATTTTCCGCGACGCTCATGCGCGGAAAGATGCGTCGGCCCTCCGGCGATTGGGCGATGCGCAGCCTGGCAATCCGGTGCGTCGCCTCCTCGGTGATGTCGCGGCCGTCGAACTCGATGCGGCCGGCGCGCGCGCGCGGCCTGCCGAAGATTGTCATCATCAGGGTGGACTTGCCGGCGCCATTGGCCCCGATCAGGGCGACGATCTCGCCACGGTTGATGTCGAGGTCGACACCCTTCAAGGCCTCGATCTTGCCATAGGCGGCGCGCAGGCCGCGGATCGCGAGCAGGGGCGCAGCCGCCGCGATCACGTGCCGCCCTCCATCACCGCGATGGCTTCCTGCTCATCCGCGCCGAGATAGGCAGCAATCACCTTGGGATCGTCGCGAACAACCTGCGGAGTCCCTTCGGCGATCTTTTCGCCGTGATCCATCACCACCACACGGTCGGAGATTTCCATCACCACCGACATGTCATGCTCGATCAGGAGGATCGAGGTGCCGTGATCGTTGCGAATCGAGAGCAGCAACTCGCTCAGCGCGGCGCTCTCGCGCCGGTTCAATCCCGCGGCAGGCTCGTCGAGGCACAGCAGTACCGGCTCGGTGCACATCGCGCGCGCGATTTCCAGACGGCGCTGATCGCCATAGGGCAAATTGCCGGCGGCATCGTCGGCGCGGTCGAGCAGCGCGACCCGATCGAGCCAGAGCCTGGCCTGGTCGATCGCGGCTTTCTCCGCGCTGCGCCAGGAAGGTGCGCCGATCAGGCCGAGGAAGGTCAGCCCCGAAGCCCGCATCAGCGCGTTGTGCTGTGCCACCATCAGGTTTTCCAGCAGGGTCATGCCGGGAAACAGCCGGATGTTCTGAAAGGTGCGCGCGACCTTCGCCTGCTTGGCGATCCGGAAATCGTTGAGCCGCTCGAGCCTGATCTCCGCGCCGGTCTCGGGCGCGAGCCGCATGGTGCCGGTGGTCGGCTTGTAGAAGCCGGTGACGCAGTTGAAGACGGTGGTCTTGCCGGCGCCATTCGGTCCGATCAGCGCCGTGATCCTGCGCCGCTCGGCAGCGAATGACAGGTCGTTCACGGCGACGATGCCGCCGAAGCGCATCGACAGGCGGTCGACCATGAGAATGTGATTCCCGCTCATCCGCGGCCTTCCCGGGTGAGATCGGAGGAGATCGCCTGAGCCTTTTTCAGGAACAGGGTCGGCGCGCGATGGCCGATCAGGCCGCGCGGCCGCCAGATCATCAGCAGCACCATCACGATGCCGAACACCAGCATGCGATACTGGTCGAGGCCGCGAAACAATTCGAAGCCGCCGATCATGCTGAGCGCCGCCAGCGCAACTCCGAGCTGCGAGCCCATGCCGCCCAGCACCACGATCGCCAGCACCAGCGCCGATTCCTGAAAGGTGAAGGATTCGGGGCTGATGAAACCCTGGCGGGTAGCGAAGAAGGCGCCGGCAAAGCCGCCGAACATCGCGCCGGTCGCGAACGCCGTCAGCTTGGTGGTCGTGGTATTGATGCCGAGCGCCCGGCAGGCGACCTCGTCCTCGCGCAGCGCCTCCCAGGCGCGCCCGATCGGCAACCGGCGCAGCCGAATGGTCACCCAGTTGGTGAGCAGCGCCAGCGCCAGGATCAGGTAGAACAGGAATACGATGCGGTGGGTCGGTGAGAATTCGATGCCGAGCCTGGCGGCGAGGCCGTCCTCGCCGGGCGTCAGCGGGATGCCGAACAGGGTCGGGCGCGGAATGCCGCTGACGCCGTTGGGGCCGCCGGTCAGGCTTTGCCAATTGATGATGACCAGTCGGATGATCTCGCCGAAAGCAAGCGTGACGATGGCGAGATAGTCGCCGCGCAGCCGCAGCACCGGGAAGCCCAGCATGACGCCCCACAGCGCCGCCAGGATGCCGGCGAGCGGCAGGCAGATCCAGAACGACAGGCCGAAATTGGTGGCGAGCAGGGCGTAGGAGTAAGCGCCGACCGCATAGAACGCCACATAGCCGAGATCGAGCAGCCCGGCGAGCCCGACCACCACGTTCAGGCCCCAGCCCAGCATCACATAGGTCAAAACCAGGATGCCGAGATCGAGCATGTAGCGCTGGTTGTAGAAGATCACCGGCACCAGCAGGGCAAAGATCAGGAGGGTCGGGGCCAAGGCGCGGCCGAGCAGCGCCAGCAGTTTTTGCGCCGATGGCGGCATGACCCTGACGGTGCCGACCGGTCCCCACCAGTGTCGCAGCAACTCGATGACGATGCTGCCGCCGAACACGGCGGCGACGATGGCGGCGAGATCGCCGAACCGGGTCCAGTAGATCAACTGTCCGGTCGGCCCCGCCTCGGTGCGAATGCCGATCATCAGGGAAAACAGTACCAGCGCCACCAAAGCGCTGATCAAGGCCTTCTTGAAAATGAACGCGAGCAACGCGGCGCGCGATCCCCGCGTCGGTTCTGGCGCGAGCGTGGTCACGCCGCCGTCAGACTTTTTCGACTTCAGGCCGGCCCAGCAGGCCGGTCGGAAGGAAAATCAGCACGACGATCAGGATCGAGAATGCGGCGACGTCCTTGTATTCGACCGAGAAGTAGGCCGACCACAGCGTCTCGATCAGGCCGATGGCGAGCCCGCCCAGCATGGCGCCCGGCAGCGAGCCGATGCCGCCGAGCACGGCGGCCGTAAACGCCTTGATGCCGGCGACAAAGCCCATGTAGAAATCCACCAGCCCGTAATACAGCAGGTACATCATGCCGGCGACGGCAGCGAGCGCCGAACCGATGACGAAGGTCATGGAGATGGTGCGGTCGACGTCGACCCCAAGCAGCGCTGCCATGGTCTGGTCCTGCTCGCAGGCCCGCATGTCGCGGCCGAGCCGGGTCCGCGCCACCAGCCATGTGAAGATCGCCAGCAGCACGATGGTCGTGATCACGACGATGATCTGAATGTTGGACAGCCGCACCACGAAACCGTTCCGCTCGAGCAGGGTGTATCCACCGGTGATGATCGGCGGCACCGGCTTGACCCGCGCGCCCTGCGATACCTGCGAGAAGTTGGTCAGCACGAACGACATTCCGATTGCCGACAGCATCGGCGCCAGCCGGAACGATTGTCGCAGCGGTCGGTAGGCGATGCGCTCGACCGTCCAGCCGTACAGCGCGGTGATCGCCATCGAGACCAGCAGCACCACCAGCAGAATCACGGGGACCATGGTGAGGCCCAGCGAAACCAGGATCAGGAAGCTGATCAGCGCGATGAAGCCGCCGATCATGAAAATATCGCCATGGGCGAAATTGATCATGCCGACGATGCCATAGACCATGGTGTAGCCGATGGCGATCAGCCCGTAGATCGAGCCGAGGACGATGCCATTGATCAGTTGCTGGGCGAAATAGTCCATGGGCCGCCGCGGTTCGCCGACGCGGCGATGGCCCCGGCAGCCGGAACGACGCGTCGTCCCATTTTCTAACAGCGCAGGCAAGGGGCGGCAACAGCACGCCGGCGTCTCGGGACGGCCTGTGCATAGGTCTTGCAGAAAGGGGTTCCTCGCCGCCGTTCCACGTCGGGCGACCGGGGGCGGAACTGGCCGCTGCAACTGCAGAAGTGGCAAGCCTTGGCAGCGGATCGGCGAAACCGAGAACGGCAGCCAGCCTTCAGCGATGGGCCGCGGCGCCCCCCATTAAGGTAAACAAACGGTTTAAATTGCCCCTCGCAGTTTAGGCACGTTACCTCGACCGCGATGCAGCGCCGGCTTTCGGGAAGCTGCCAGCGAAGCGGGAAGCGTGATGTCGACAAACTGGCGGATCAGTTCGTTCAACGGCGTGCTGCTGGCGGCCTATTTCATCCCGACCTGGACCATAGCCGCCTGCAGGATCATCTTTTCGCCGATCCACGGCTTCTACGAGCGGCCGAACGTCTCGGTCGCATTGTTCGCCAGCGACCATCTGCAGGTCAGCGGGTTGACCATGATCCGCATGGCGTGGCTGCTGGCGCTGGGCAAGCTGACCGTCGTGGCCTTCTTCGCCGTGTTTCTGGTTCTCGTCACCCGCGCCGTGGTCCGCCGGACCGGTGGATGCGACGAGGCGCTGGCAATGGCACTCGCCATCGGCAGTGCCATCAGTTTCGCGAGCATGCTGATGGCATCGCAGGGCGGCGAGATCGAGGCGCTGCGGCTGCATGCGACCGAACTCCTGCTGCTGCTCGGTACCGGTATCGTGTTGCTGCTCGAGCCGCCGCTTCGGCCGCTGGTCCATCGGGACGCCGCGACCTCCGGTCTATTGCTTCAGTAGGCCCAGATCGCCCAGCACCGCTGACGCTTCCTTGACGGCGTGGTTGGCCGCCGGCACGCCGCAATAGATCGCCTGCTGCAACAGGATCTCCTTGACATCGTCCGCCGTGAAGCCGCCTTCGGTCAGCGCCGCGCGGACGTGCAGGCGGAATTCATCCCATTGGCCCAGCGCCACCATCGTGCCGATCACGAGCACGCGTCTCGTGCGTTGGTCGACATGCGGGCGGGTCCAGATATCACCCCACGCATAGCGCGTGATCAGGTCCTGGAAGTCGGTATTGAACGCATTCCGGTTGGCGATCGATCTGTCGACCCAGGCGTCGCCGAGCACCTTGCGGCGCTGGACCATGCCGCCATCCCTGCGTTGTTGATCGTCCATCGCGGGTTCCTTTCGTAGGCAGAACGCGTTGTTGCTTCTATGGCCGTGTCAGGAAACCGATCACCGCCTCGTTGAAGGCCTGCGGCTGCTCGACGTTGGAGATATGGGCGGCGTCGAGGATCGTCATGTCGGCGCCCGCGATCCGGTCGCGGATGAATTCGGCGGCTGCGACCGGCGTCGCAAGGTCGTCGCGGCCGGCGATCACCAGCGTTGGATTCCTGATACGTCCCAGCAGGTCGCGCTGGTCGAGCGTGCTCAGCGCTTCGCAGCAGGCGAGATAGCCTTCCACCGGCGCGGCGAGCAGCATTGCCTTCAGCTTTGCCGTGATCTGCGGCTCGCGCTCCCTGAACCCCGCGGTCAGCCAGCCGGCGATGACCGTGTCGGCAATCGATGCGAGGCCGCCTTGCTTGACCGCCTTGATGCGGGCAAGCCAGTTGGTCGGATCGGGATAGTGGCAGGCGGTGTTGGCGAGGATGATCCTGTCGAAGCGCTGCGGCGCATGGGCGCCCAGCCATTGTCCGACCATGCCGCCCATCGACAGGCCGCACCAATGCACCCGCTCGATCGCAAGATTGTCGAGAATGGCGAGCACGTCGCGCCCAAAGCGCTCCATGGAATAGGGGCCGGGCGGAACGCCGGACTTGCCGTGGCCACGGCGGTCGTAGCGGATCACCCGGAAGTGCCCGGTGAGCGCCTTCATCTGTGGTTCCCACATCTGCAAATTGCAGCCGAGCGAGTTCGACAGCATCAGCGTCGGCCCGCCGTCGCGTCCCTCCACGGAAACATTGAGCGGGCATCCGTCGACATCGATCATCGGCATCGGGACTCTCCGGAGTTGGGCGGGTCGTCGAGCGAGGCGAGCAGCCGGTCGATCAGGGCCTGCGAGGCACCCTGATACGCCATCGGATCGAACAGCTGCGCGATCTCGGCGGCGTCGAGATGGGCGGTGACCCCGGGATCGCCGGCGACCCCGGGATCGCCGGTCAGCACGTCTTGCAGGCTCCGGCTACCGGCGACGGCCTGCCGGCTGGCAGCCTCGACCAGCTGGTGGGCGGCGCTCTTTCCGATCTTGCCGGCCAGAGCCATGGTCACGGCTTCTGCCATGATCAATCCGCGGGTCGCACCGAGATTGGCCTGCATGCGCCCGGCATCGATTTCCAGCCCTTCGGCGAGTTCGACGACGGCCGCAAGCGCTCCCGATGTCACAAGCAGCAAGGTCGGCAGGGTCGGCCACTCCGCGTGCCAGGCGCCGGCGCTGCGCTCGTGATCCTGGACCTGCGCGGCGAAGATCGTTGCCGCCAGGTTGGGAGCCATGGTTGCGGCGGCAAGTGCTGTTGCGGTGGCCACCGGATTTCGCTTGTGTGGCATGGTGGAAGAGCCGCCTCGGCCTTCGCCGGCCGGCTCGAACGCCTCGGCGACATCCGTCTGCATCATCAGCTGGACGTCGCGAGCGATCTTGCCGCAGGTGCCGGCAATGATCGCCAGGACCGAGGCCGCTTCCGCAATGCGGTCACGATGGGTATGCCACGGCGCCTCTGGCAGCGGCAGATCGAGTTCCTGCGCCAACTTCTCCGCCACGCGCAGTCCGTGGTCGCCGAGCGCGGCCAGCGTGCCGGCAGCTCCGCCGAACTGCAGCGCCAGCGCGTCGCTGCGCCATCGTCGCAGCCGCAGGCGCGAGCGCTGCAATGCTGCGGCATATTCGGCCAGCTTCAGTCCGAACGGCATCGGCAAGGCATGCTGCAGCCAGGTGCGAGCGACGACCGCCGTATCGCGATGCCGGTTGGCCAGCTTGGCAAAGCCGGCGATTGCACGGTCGATATCGGCCAGCAGGGCATCGGCCCCGGCACGCAGCATCAGCATGGCGGCGGTATCGATGACGTCCTGGCTGGTCGCGCCCCAATGCACGTAGCGCGCAGCCTCCGGATCGATCTTGGCGACCGCCGAGGTCAGCGCCTTGACGAGCGGAATCGCAAGATTGCCGGAACGGGTGGCGGCCTCGGCCAGTGCGCCGAGGTCGAATGAGGCGGCCTGGCAGGCGGCCTCGATCGGGCGCGCGGCGTGACCGGGAATGACGCCGGCGGCGACTTCGGCACGGGCCAGCGCGGCCTCGAAGTCGAGCATATGCTGCAGGCATGCCACATCGTCGCAGATGGCCTGCATGGCAGCGCTCGACAGCATGGGTGCAAGCAGAGGCGAGAGGAAGGTGCTCATAGGCACGGACCTAACCATTCCCGCCGACGGCTGCCAACCCTGCGTATGCCTTGATCCGCTGCGATGCGAATATGCATCGATCCGGCCGCGGCCGTCCCCTTCCTTTTCCACGGCGCCTGCTTTACTTGAGGGACGTCAACGCAAGCACCCCGGAGGCATCCATGGCCATGACAATGAACGGTGAAGTCCAGCTTGCGGCGCCGCGCCAGGCGGTGTGGGCCAAGTTGAACGATCCGGAAGTGCTCAAGGCCTGCATCCCCGGCTGCGAGGAACTGGAGAAGACCGACGACCACGGCTTCCGCGCGGTCGCCAAGATGAAGGTCGGACCGGTGTCGGCGCGCTTCAAGGGAAAGGTCACCTTGAGCGATCTCGATCCGCCCAACGGCTATCGGATTTCCGGCGAAGGCGAGGGCGGCGTCGCCGGCTTCGCCAAGGGCGGCGCGACGGTGGCGCTGGCCGACAAGGACGGTGGCACGCTGCTGAGCTACAATGTCGAGGCCCAGATCGGCGGCAAGCTGGCCCAGCTCGGGCAGCGCCTGATCAACGGCGCCGCCAAGAAACTGGCCGACGAGTTCTTCGTCAATTTCGCCAAGGCGGTGCAGGGCTAATTCCGTCAGATCATATCAGGGCTTGCCCAGGCGAGGTTGCCCATTGACGGGATGGCCCATAGTATGGCCCTGAAATGATGCAAAGACGGGTCGCCGGTCACGGCGGCGCGCTGAAGAGAGTGCTGAATGGCCAAGATCTCGATGATTGTGAATGGTAAGCCCGTCAATGACAATGTCGATCCGCGCACGTTGCTGGTGCAGTTTTTGCGCGAGAATCTGCGGCTCACCGGGACCCATGTCGGCTGCGACACCTCGCAATGCGGCGCCTGCGTCGTGCATCTCGACGGCAAGGCGGTCAAGTCCTGTACCACGCTCGCGGTGATGGCGGATGGACACGAAGTCAAGACGATCGAGGGTCTGGCCCCGGACGGCGCGCCGCTGCATCCGATGCAGGAAGCATTTCGCGAGCACCATGGGCTGCAATGCGGCTTCTGCACGCCCGGCATGATCATGACCGCGGTCGACATGGTTCACCGCAGGGGTCACGATCTCAGCGACCACACCATCCGCGAGGAACTCGAAGGCAATCTGTGCCGCTGTACCGGCTACCAGAATATCGTGCTGTCGATCGCGGCCGGCGCCAAGGCCATGGCCAAGTCCGACCTCGCCTGAACCAACGCACGGCAGCGACCAGGAACACCCGATGTACGAATTCAAATACCATCGTCCGGCGACCGTGCGCCAGGCCGCCAATCTCTTGATCAAGAACGAAGACGCCAAGCTGATCGCGGGCGGTCACACCCTGGTGCCAGTGATGAAGCAGCGGCTCGCGAGCCCGCCGCATCTGGTCGACCTCTCGCATATCGAGGGTCTCGACGGCATCGAGATGAAGGGTCGTTCGCTGGTCATCGGAGCCACCGCGCGGCACGCCGACGTCGCCACCTCGGCCATCGTCGGCGAGGCGATCCCGGCACTGGCCGAACTCGCCGGCCTGATCGGGGATCCGGCCGTGCGCCACAAGGGCACCATCGGCGGCTCGCTCGCCAACAACGATCCGACCGCGGACTATCCCGCAGCCTGCATGGCGATCGGCGCGACCATCGTCACCAACAAGCGTCGGCTGAAGGCGGAGGAGTTCTTCCAGGGGCTGTTCGCGACCGCGCTGGAGAGTGACGAGATCATCACCAAGGTGATGTTCCCGCTGCCGAAGAAGGCCGCCTATGTCAAGTTCCGAAACCAGGCCTCGCGCTACGCCCTGGTCGGGGTGTTCGTCGCCAAGCGTCCATCGGACGTGCGCGTCGCCGTGACCGGTGCCGGCTCGGACGGCGTGTTCCGGGTCGCCGCGTTCGAGGAGGCCCTGAAGAAGCGGTTTTCGCCCAAGGCGCTCGACGGCCTGACGGTACCCGCCGAAGGCCTGAACAGCGATCTGCATGGCAGCGCCGAATATCGCGCCCACCTGGTCTCGGTCATGGCGCGGCGCGCCGTCGAAGCTGCGACCGCCAAGAAGTGACCTTGCCCGTCGCCACGACTTTCCGAACGGCGCCGTCATGAGCGCATCGAAGCTGCCTGCCTCCGTTGACGCGATGCTCGAGCTGCTGACCTCGCGCGGCTATCTGGCGGAGCGTTCGCTGGCGACCGTGACCTATCTGTCGCTGCGGCTCGGCCGGCCGCTGTTTCTGGAAGGCGAGGCCGGCGTCGGCAAGACCGAGATCGCCAAGGTGCTGTCGGCCGCGCTGGGGCGGAAGCTGATCCGGCTGCAATGCTATGAGGGTCTCGATGTATCCTCGGCGGTCTATGAGTGGAACAGCGCCGCCCAGATGATCGCGATCAGGCTCGCCGAGGCCGCCGGTGATACCGACCGGGACCAGCTCGCAAGCGACATCTTCGCCGAGCGCTATCTGGTCAAGCGGCCGCTGCTGCAGGCGCTGGAGCCCGACACCGCGGGGGCACCGGTTCTGCTGATCGACGAACTCGACCGCGCCGACGAGGCCTTCGAAGCCTATCTGCTCGAAATCCTCAGCGATTTCCAGGTCACGATTCCCGAGCTCGGCACCGTCAAGGCCCCGCATCCGCCGATCGTCATCGTCACCTCGAACCGCACGCGCGAGATCCACGACGCCTTGAAGCGCCGCTGCCTCTATCACTGGGTCGACTACCCCAACGCCGAGCGCGAACTTGCCATCGTGAAGTCGCGGGTGCCGGGCATTTCCGCGAAACTGTCGCAGCAGGTGGTCGGCTTCGTCCAGGCGCTGCGGCAGCAGGACTTCTACAAGTCGCCGGGGGTCGCCGAAACGATCGACTGGGCCACGGCGCTGACCGAACTCGACGCCCGTTCGCTGACGCCACAACTGGTCGGCGACACGCTCGGCGCGCTGCTCAAATACCAGGATGACATTGCGCGGCTGCAGGGCGACGCGTTGCAGAAGGTGCTCAAGGAAGCGACAAGCGAGAATTGACGTCATTGCCGGCGCGCCCAGGCGCGAACCCGGAGATCCATGACCACGACGGGATGATGGATGCCGGGCTTGCCCTTCACGGCTGGTGTGACGCGGCTGAAAGGCGGGTATGACCATTCCGACCACCGCTCCCGCCGCCGGCCTGATCGCCGACAACGTCGTCGGTTTCGCCCGCGCGCTGCGTGCCGCCGGGATTCCGGTTGGTCCCGGGGCGATCATCGATGCGCTGAATGCGCTGCAGGTGATCGAGATCGGCAACCGCGCCGATGTCTATGCCACGCTGGAGGCGATCTTCGTCACGCGCCATGAGCACGCGCTGATCTTCGCCCAGGCCTTCGATCTGTTCTTCCGTGCTGCCGAGGAATGGAAGCACATGCTGGACTCGGTGCCGCTGCCGGAGCATGCCAGAAAAAAGCCGCCACCGGCCTCGCGCCGCGTCCAGGAGGCGCTGTCGCAGGCGCAGATGCGCGAGGCCCCGCAGGCCCAGGAGCAGGAGCTGCGGCTCGCGGTCTCGGACAAGGAAATCCTGCAGAAGAAGGACTTCGCCCAGATGAGCGCAGCGGAAATCGCGCAGGCGACCCGCGCCATCGCCGAGATGAAACTGCCGCAGGCCGAGTTGCGCACCCGCCGCTATCAGCCTGACGCGCGTGGCCTCCGGCTCGACATGCGGCGCACCCTGCGCGGCTCGCTGCGAACCGGTGGCGACATCATCGATCTCCATCAACTCGGCAGGATCGACAAGCCGGCGCCATTGGTCGCGCTGCTCGATATCTCCGGCTCGATGAGCGAGTATACCCGTTTGTTCCTGCATTTCCTGCATGCGATTACCGATGCCCGCAAGCGCGTTTCGGTATTTCTGTTCGGTACCCGCCTCACCAACGTGACGCGGGCGTTGCGGGCGCGGGATCCCGACGAGGCGCTGGCGAGCTGCTCGCTGACGGTGAAGGATTGGGCCGGCGGCACCCGCATTGCCACCTCGCTGCACAGCTTCAACAAATTGTGGGGACGGCGCGTGCTCGGGCAGGGTGCGATCGTGCTGTTGATTTCCGACGGACTGGAGCGCGAGGCGGACGCCCGGCTCGCCTTCGAGATGGATCGCCTGCACCGGTCCTGCCGCCGTCTGATCTGGCTCAATCCGCTGCTGCGGTATGGCAGCTTTGAAGCCAAGGCGCAGGGCATCAAAATGATGCTTCCGCATGTTGACGAATTCCGCCCGGTACATAATTTGAGTTCCATCGAAGGGCTGATCGAAGCGCTTTCCTCGGCGCCGGCGCCGCGGCATCGCAGCCTGATCCGTCCCGCAGCCTGAAAAAGAGACCTCCATGCTCAATCGCGACGAAGACATCCTCAAAGCCGCCGAGGACTGGCAGCGGGCCGGCCACGGCGTGGCGCTCGCCACCGTGGTCGAGACCTGGGGTTCGGCGCCTCGGCCCGCCGGCTCGAGCCTCGTGATCAACGATGACGGCACCTTCCTGGGTTCGGTTTCCGGTGGTTGTGTCGAGGGCGCCGTGGTCACCGAGGCGCTGGACGTGATCGCCAGCGGCCAGCCCAAATTGCTGGAGTTCGGGGTCGCCGACGAGACCGCGTGGAACGTCGGTCTGTCGTGCGGCGGCACCATCAGGGTGTTCGTCGAGAAGGTCGGCCGGTCGTGAAGCTGGAGACGCTTGCGCAGGTGAATGTCGAACGCGCCGCGCGGCGGCCCGTCATCGTGGTTACCGATACCGCCAACGGCGAACAGCGGCTGGTCAAGGCTCGCGACATCGCGTCCGACCCGCTCGGGGCCGAGATGGCGAAGCAGCTGCGAATGGGCAAGAGCGCGATGATCGAGGCGGCGGGCCGGAGGCTGTTCCTCAACGTCTATGCTCCGACCGCGCGCCTCGTCATCATCGGCGCCGTCCATATCAGCCAGGCGCTGGCGCCGCTGGCTCGTTCGCTGGACTACGACGTCACGGTGGTCGATCCGCGTACCGCCTTTGCCAGCCCGGAACGCTTCCCGGACGTGCCGCTGATTGCGGAATGGCCGGATGTCGCGTTGCCACCGCTCGATGTCGATCACTACACCGCGTTCGTCGCGGTGACGCACGATCCCAAGATCGACGATCCGGCCCTGCTGCACGCGTTCGACCGCGACTGCTTCTACATCGGTGCGCTCGGCTCGCGGAAGACCCATGCCAAGCGCGCCGAGCGGCTCAAGGCCCAGGGCGCGAGCGACGCCGACATCGCCCGTATTCATGCGCCGATCGGCCTGAGCATCGGGGCGGTCTCGCCGGCCGAGATCGCGGTTGCGATCATGGCCGAGATCACCGGCCAATTGCGCCTGCCCAAAGAGCGAGCGGCATGAAATTCGGTCCCGTCAGCCCGGCGAATTCGATCGGTGGCGTCACCGTTCACACCCTGCGTCAGGGTCCGCTGGTGCTGAAGAAGGGTACCACCATCGGCGCCGCCGAGGTCGAAGCGCTTGAAAAGGCCGGCGTCAAGGAAGTCGTCGTGGTCCGGCTCGAGCCGGGCGATGTTTCGGAAGACTTCGCCGCCGGCGGGATCGCGCGCGCCATCGCCGGGGAGGGCGTCGACGTCGAGCGCGCCTTCACCGGGCGCGCCAACCTGTTCGCGGCGCGCCCCGGCGTGCTGGTGATTGATCGCGCCGCGATCGACAACATCAATCGCGTCGACGAAGCGATCACCTTCGCGACCTTGCCGGCGTTCAAGGCCGTCGTTCCCGGCGAGATGATCGCTACCGTCAAGATCGTGCCGTTCGGCATCGAATCCAGTCTGTGCGAGCGGGCGGTGACGGCGGCCAAGGCCGGCCGCATGTCGGTTGCTCCCTACCGGATCAAGCGGGTCGGCATCGTCTCGACATTGCTGCCGGGATTGGCCGCGAAGGTGGTGGAAAAGACCTTGCGGGTCACCGCGGAACGGTTGGCGCCGGCCGGCGCGACCATCATTGCCGAGCGGCGCGTGGCGCATGAGGAAACCGCTTTGGCCGCCGCCATCAAGGAGATGCTCGACCTCGGCGCCGAACTGGTGATCGTGTTTGGCGCTTCCGCCATCGCCGACCGGCGGGACGTGATTCCGGCCGCACTCGAGGATGTCGGCGGCATTGTCGAACATTTCGGCATGCCGGTCGATCCGGGCAACCTGCTGCTGATCGGCAATGCCGGTGGTGTGCCGGTGCTGGGCGCGCCGGGCTGTGCACGCTCGCCGGTCGAGAACGGCTTCGACTGGGTCTTGATGCGTCTTCTCGCCGGCCTGCCGGTGACGCGCGCCGATCTGACCGGGATGGGCGTCGGCGGCTTGCTGATGGAGATCATCACCCGGCCACAGCCGCGCAAGCCGCCGGGACCGGACGGCAACCGCAACATCGCCGCGATCATCCTTGCAGCCGGGCGGTCCACCCGGATGGGTGGCTCCAACAAGCTTTTGGCCGAACTCGACGGCAAGAAGCTGGTGCGGATCGTGACCGAGCAGGCGATCGCCTCGAAGGCCCACGGCGTGATCGTCGTCACCGGCCACCAGGCCGACCTGGTGGAACAGGCGCTGCAGGGCCTGCCGGTGAATTTCGTGCGCAATCCGGATTTTGCCGGCGGCCTCGCAAGCTCCGTAAGGGCCGGCATCGCCGCGGTGGCGGCGGATGCCGACGGCGCGGTGATCTGTCTCGGCGACATGCCGATGATCAATGCCCATCTGATCGATCGGCTGATCGAGGCCTACGCTCCGGATCGCGGCAATCTGATCGTGGTGCCGGTCTGCGACGACCGGCGTGGCAATCCGGTTCTGTGGTCGCGCCGGTTCTTCGACGAATTGACGACGCTCGAAGGCGACATCGGCGCCCGGCACCTGATCGCCAGGCATGGCGAGGCCGTCGCGGAGGTAACGGTGGATGGGGACGGCGCATTTCTCGACATCGATACGCCGCAGGCGCTGGATGCCGCGCGGCGCGGCTGAGACGTTGGCTGCCATCGCATCGCCGGCATTCGATCTCGTGTTCACCAAGTGGAAACGCCGGCGGATTAAATTCGCCGCGACTGGTCCTGGGAGGGCACGTTGCGGATTTCCGCTATCAAAGGCTGCGGTGCGATCGCGGCGTTGGCCGCCATGATGGTCCTGGCCATGCCGGCGCCGTCGGTGGCAGTCGGCGCTCTCGCCATCGGCAAATGCGGCGCCTATGGCGAGGCCTACGACTATCCGGCGGAGGGCGAGGCGCGGGCGGCCGCTCTCAGGCAGTGCAAGGGGGCGTGCACCGCGCTGACCATGCGGCGCGCCTGTGCAGCGCTTGCGATCGACCTGAAAAATCCGTGCGGCGCCCACGGCTATGCCGTCGAGCCGAAGATTTCCAGTTCGCTCAACGAAGCCACCCGCAAATGCTATGAATTCGGCGGCAAGGAATGCGTCATCCGAGCCTGGGCCTGTGACGGCAAGGGCTAGCCGCAGCGCGGAGCAGCGATGCAATTCGACACCAAGATCGCCATCGTCATCAGGACCGATCTGGCGGCCTGGCAGAAGCTCAACGTCACGGCTTTCCTCGCCGGCGGCATTGCCGCGACCTTCCCCGAATGCATCGGCGAGCCCTATGAGGACGGCTCCGGCACCGGATATCAGCCGCTCATCGGGCAGCCGATCCTGATCTATGGCGGCGATCGGCCGGCACTCGCCCGCGCGCTCGAAAGGGCGCTGGCGCGGAACGTCAAGCCCGCCCTCTACACCGAGGAGATGTTCACCACCACGCACGACGCTGCCAATCGCGCCGTGGTGAGGGGGGTGATCCGGGCCGAACTCAACCTGGTCGGCCTTGCCATGCGCGCCGAACGCAAGGTGATCGACAAAATCGTCGACGGGTTGAAATTCCACAGCTGATTGCCGTCCGACCACCGGTCACGGCGACGTGACCGCAGGTCCCGAGCACGGTAATTGACATGACTGACCGGTCAGTCATATTAGGAAGCATGAGAAATTCCGGGACCAAGAGCAAGTCGCGAAAACCGGCCAATCCCGGTCCGCAAAGGCGGGGCGCGGCCACAGCGGCGGCGCCGCCCCCTTTGCCGGCAGACCCGATGTCCAGGGCGTCGGCTGGCCGAGCGGTGCGGGCGGCGGAGCGGCGCGCCGCGATCATCGAGGCCGCCATGGATGAATTCATCGCCCGCGGCTATGCGGCGACTCGCCTCGACGATGTCGCGAAACGGGCCGGCGTCGCCAAGGGCACCATCTATCTCCACTTCAAGGACAAGGAAGCGCTGTTCGAGGAGCTGATCCGGACCGCGATCGTGCCGCTGATCAGCCGCATCGCCGCACCTGCGCCCGCCGGCGGCTCGGTGCGCGACATGCTCGAAGGATTCGCCCGCACCTTCATCGAGGAGGTGGCGACGACGCGGCGCGGCGACATCGTCCGCCTGATCGTGGCCGAAGGTCCGCGGTTTCCCGCCATCGCCGATTTCTACTACCGCGAAGTGGTGTCGCGCGGGCTCACCGGATTGCGCGCCCTGATCGAGGCGGGCATCGCGCGCGGCGAGATCCGCCGCTCGGAGCTCGCCAGGTTTCCGCAGCTCATGGTGGCGCCCGCCATCGTCGCCGTGATCTGGAAAAGCCTGTTCGACACCCACGCGCCGCTGGACGCGATCGAGATGTTCCGCGTGCACCTCGATCTGATCTTCGGCGAACGGAGGACGACATGACCCGGTCGCGCCCAATCCTGCGCATCGCGGCAATGCTTGCGCTTGCCGCCGTTCTCGCCGGCTGCAACCAGGGCCGGGATGCCGGCTTTCAGGGCTGGGTCGAGGCCGACATGATCTTCGTCAGTCCCGACGAATCCGGACGGGTCACCCGGCTCGACGTCCGCGAGGGCGATCGGGTCGAGGTCGGCGCGCCGATCTATTCGGTCGACGACGATCTGCAGAAGGCCGACCTCAACCAGAACAACGCCACCCTCGCCAATGCCAAGCAGACCTTTGATCGCGCCGCCTCGCTGAGCAAGACCGGGTCGGGGACCCAGGCCAATCTCGATGCGGCGGTTTCGGCGCTGCGGGTCGCCGAGGCGCATGTCGTGACCTCGCAGACCCGGCTCGCGCGGCGCAACGGCTTCGCGCCTGTCGCCGGTACCGTGCAGCAGATCTATTTCCGCGAAGGCGAAATGGTGGCGGCGCAGCGCCCGGTGCTCTCGATCATGCCGCCCGGCAACATGAAGCTGCGCTTCTACGTGGCGGAGACGGAGCTGCCCCGGATCGCGATCGGCGACGAGGTGCGCGTCGCCTGCGACAATTGCGCGGCCGATCTCACCGCCCGTATCTATTTCATCGCAACCAATGCCGAATACACCCCGCCGGTGATCTACAGCCTGGATGAGCGCAACAAGCTCGTCTACCTGGTCCAAGCCCGACCCTCGCGCCCCGACGCGCTGCGTGTCGGCCAGCCGATCAGCGTGTATCTCGACGCCAAGACCCCGGTGGCGGACCGGCGATGACGGTGGCACCCGACATCGCGATCGAGGTGAAGGGCCTGTCGAAGGCGTTCGACGGCCGCGAAGTCGTCCATGATTTGTCGATGACGGTGAAGCGCGGCACCATCTACGGCTTCCTCGGACCCAACGGCTCCGGCAAGACCACTACCATCCGCATGTTGTGCGGGCTGCTGACGCCCGACAGCGGCGAGGGCACCTGTCTCGGCTACGACATCCGCCGCGACGCCGACCGCATCAAGCGCCAGGTCGGCTACATGACCCAGCGCTTCAGCCTGTACCAGGACCTGTCGGTGCGCGAAAACCTCGAATTCGTCGCACAACTCTATGGCATCCGCGACGCGCGGGGTGCCGCGCGCGAGATGATCCGCCGGCTCGGGCTTTCGGGCCGCGAGCAGCAACTGGCCGGCGAACTGTCCGGGGGCTGGAAGCAGCGGCTGGCGCTCGGCGCCTGCACCCTGCCAAATCCGCAGCTGCTGTTGCTGGACGAGCCGACCGCCGGCGTCGATCCCAAGGCGCGGCGCGATTTCTGGAACGAGATCCACGCCCTCGCCGCCGACGGGCTGACGGTGCTGGTGTCGACCCACTACATGGACGAGGCCGAGCGGTGCCACGAGATCGCCTATATCGCCTATGGCCATCTCCTGGCCCACGGCACCGTCGACGAGGTGATCGCGAAATCGGCGCTCACCACCTACACCGTGACCGGCGATGACCTCAGCGGGCTCTCCAGCGAGCTCGAAGGCAAGCCGGGCGTCGACATGGTGGCGCCATTCGGCACCAGCCTGCACGTCTCCGGCCGCGACCGCCAGGCGCTGGAGGCCAGCATTGCGCCGTGGCGCGAGCGTCGCGAATTGCATTGGCAGCATAGCGAACCCTCGCTGGAGGACGTGTTCATCGAACTGATGGGCCGCTCGAAGGACAATTTCCAATGAGCGCCGCGGTCGTTCCGCAGCAGCGCGGCGAGGCGCGCGAGCCGCGCTTCGGCTTCTGGCGACGCAGCTATGCGATGGCGATCAAGGAGTTCATCCAGCTGCGGCGCGACCGGGTGTCGTTTGCGATGATCGTGATGATCCCGGTGATGCAGCTGCTGCTGTTCGGCTACGCCATCAACACCACGCCGCGGGATCTGCCCACCGCGGTGCTGCTGCAGGAAGACAGCGATCTCGGCCGCTCGATTCTCAAGGCGCTGCAGAACACCGCTTATTTCCGCTTCACCCGGGAAGTCCACGATGTCGCGACGTTCGACAATCTGCTGCTGTCGGGCAAGGTGCTGTTCGGCGTCGAGATTCCGCGCGGCTTCGAGCGCGCGGTGCGCCGCGGCGACTATCCCTCGCTGCTGGTCGCCGCCGACGCCACCGACCCGGTCGCCGCCGGCGCGGCGTTGTCCACCCTGGGCGTCGTGGTTCAGACCGCGCTCGCCCATGATCTCTACGCCGGCGATCCGCCGTCGCTGCCGTTCGAGATTCGAACCCATGCGCGTTACAACCCCGCCGCATCGTCGCGCCTCAACATCGTACCCGGCCTGGTCGGGACCATCCTCACCATGACCATGCTGATCTTCACCGCCCTGTCCGTGACACGCGAGATCGAGCGCGGCACCATGGAAAGCCTGCTGTCGATGCCGATCCGGCCGGTCGAGGTGATGTTCGGCAAGATCGTGCCCTATGTGCTGGTGGGATTCATCCAGGCCACGCTGATCATCGGCATCGGGGTGCTGCTGTTCGGCGTACCGGTGCGCGGCAGCCTCCTGATGCTGGCGCTGCTCTCGACCCTGTTCATCACCACCAATCTCGCGATCGGCTATACGTTCTCGACCATCGTGCAAAATCAGTTGCAGGCGATGCAGATGTCGATGATGTTCTTCCTGCCGAGTATCCTGTTGTCCGGTTTCATGTTTCCGTTCGCGGGCATGCCGGTATGGGCCCAATATATCGGCGAAGGCCTGCCGCTCACGCATTACGTGCGGATCGTGCGGGCGATCATGCTGAAGGGTGCGGCGCTGCCCAATCTGCAATATGATACGATCGTGCTCCTGGGGCTGATGCTGCTCGCCATGACCATCGCGGTGACGCGATTCCGCCGTACGCTCGATTGAGAGACAGACCGTGCTGAAACGAACGGACCGCAGGCTCGAGCTGCTGCGGCGCTTCCTGAGACGGAAAGGCCGCGCGCCGGTGCTGTCGCAGTACCGCGATGCCCTGATGCGCGAAACGCTGCTGACCGAGCGGCTGCGGGTCAGGGCGGTCATTGTCACCGTCTCCATGTTCGTGGCGGTGATGACCGCGCTCGACCTGTTCGCGCCGTCGGTGCTCGGCCGCATCTCGCACGACCGCTTCGAGCTGACGCCGCTGTACCGGGTCTACGTGCCCTTCCTGCTGTACGAATTCATGGTGCTGTACCTGCTGGCGCGCCGGCTCGCGATGCGCCAGGATGTACCGCTGGTGCGGCGCTATCTTTCCGCCCTGATCGAGACCAGTATTCCGACTTTCGTGCTCTACATGCACATGAGGTGGATGGGTTCGGCCCAGGCGCTGGGATTTGCGGCGCCGCTGGCCTATTTTCTCTTCATCGTGCTTTCGACGCTGCGGCTCGACTTCTGGCTCTCCACCTTCACCGGCTTGGTTGCCGCGACCGAATTGTTCGCGATGGCCATGCTGTATCGCCCCGCGGGCTTCGCCGACGAGCTGCCGCCCGATCTCGGCTATGAGCTGATCCGCAGCGTGATCTTCCTGGTCGGCGGCATCCTGGCCGGCTCCGTCGGCGTTCAGCTGCGGCATCAGTTCGAGGCCAGCATTGCTGCGGCCACCGCGCGCGACCGCGTCACCAACCTGTTCGGCCAGCACGTCTCCCCCGAGGTGGTCGAACGGCTGCTGGTCGCGGGCGAGGAGACGTCGAGCGACATTCGCCGGGTCGCCGTCATGTTCGTGGATTTCCGCAGCTTCACTGCGGGCGCGCGGTCGCGGACACCCCAGCAGGTGGTCGACCGGCTCGACGGTGCCTTTGCCGTGCTGGTCGAAATCCTCGATCGTCACGGCGGCATCGTCAACAAGTTCCTCGGCGACGGCTTTCTCGCGCTGTTCGGCGCGCCGTTCGAGACGGCGGCGGCGCCGCAACACGCGGTCGCTGCCGCGCGCGACATGCTGGCCGCGATGGAAGGCATCAATCGCGCCAGCGCCTGGCCGCTGCGCATCGGCATCGGCATCCATGTCGGCGAGGTGGTGGCCGGCAATATCGGCTCGCCCCGGCGCAAGGAATATACCGTGATCGGCGACACCGTGAACTTCGCGTCGCGGCTGGAGGCTCTCAACAAGGATTTCAACTCGCAGCTGTTGATCTCGGCCGCCGTCCGCGACGCGCTGGCCGGAGAAGGCGACGACGCGGTGCCGCTTGGCGAGGTCGCCGTCAGGGGTTACGACCGCCCGATGGCGGTGTGGCGGCTCGGGTAGGAGCAGGACACATGCAACGACGCTATGTCACGGTGGACGTCTTCACCGACCGTGCCTTCGGCGGCAATCCACTTGCGGTGGTGCTGGATGCGGACGGGCTTTCGACGGCGCAGATGCAGGCGATCGCCAGCGAATTCAACTATTCCGAGACCACCTTCGTGTTGCCGCCCCGAGATGCCGCCCACGACGCGCAGGTCCGGATCTTCACCGTTCGCACGGAAATCCCGTTTGCCGGCCATCCCAATGTCGGGACCGCCTTCGTGCTGGCGTCGCGGGCGCCGCAGCCGCCGCAGCGGCTGCTGTTCGAGGAGAAGGCCGGGCTGGTGCCGGTCGCGATCCTGAGAGATGGCGAGCGCATCGTCGGCGCCGAACTCACCGCCCCCGAGCGGCTGCGTCGGCTGACCTCGTTCAGCGCCGAACAGGCGGCAGCCTGCCTGTCCTTGCCGGCCGCCGATATCAGGCTCGACCGCCATGCGCCGCAGATCGTCTCGGTCGGGCTGCCGTTCCTGGTGGTGGAGCTTGGCAGCCGCGAGGCGCTGCGGCGGGCGAGGCCGGACGAGGGCGCCTTTGCGCAAATCCTGCCCTGCGACGGCTGCCAGAATACCGTCTATCTCTACACCCGTGACGTGCCCGCCGCCGAGCAGCCCTGCGACCTGCAGGCGCGGATGTTTCATCCGGGGTCCAGTGGCCTGACCGAGGATCCCGCCACCGGCAGCGCCACGGCCGCGGCCGCCGCGCTGCTCGCCGACCTCGCCGACGCGCGGGATGCCGAGCTTGGCTTGCGGATCGGGCAGGGCGTCGACCTCGGACGACCAAGCCTGCTCCGAACCCGTGTCCGCAAAGAGAACGGCGCCGTCGTCACCAGCCATGTCGGCGGCCGTTGTGTGCCGATGATGGAAGGCACCTTCCGCCTCGCCGCGGAGTGACGGTGGGGGCTTGTAGCCCGGATGGAGCACAGCGCAATCCAGGGCAGGCCCATCCGCAGTGAAAATCCCCGGATTTCGCTGCGCTGCATCCGGGCTACGGTTCTGTCCTCGTCATCGCGCCTCGCCACCCCCGTCATTCCGGGGCGCGCGAAGCGCGAGCCCGGAATCCACAACCACGATCGCCCGTTGTAGGCCAGGCGGCGGCCCAGCCTCGCGCCACACGACCGTTCGTGGCTATGGTTTCCGGGCTCGACGCTACCGCGTCGCCCCGGAATGACGGTGGGGGCTTGTAGCCCGGATGAAGCGGAGCGCAATCCGGGGCAGGGCCATCCGCGATGAGGATCCCCGGATTTCGCTGCGCTGCATCCGGGCTACGGTTCTGTGCGGACCGCGGTGGCGATCAAGGGAAGGGCAGCACGGACAGTCCGGCGGCCTGCGCCTTCACCAGAAAGGTTTCGGCATCATCGCTCGGCACGGTCAGCTCGGGACCGCCGAGAAATTTCTCTCCGGCAGGGGTCTCCGCGACGAAGCTGGATTCCTTTCCGTCGGTCGCGTAGGTGATATCGGCCATCTCCATCTCCTGTATGCTAGTGCTGCGGTGCGGCCAGGTTTTCCACCCTGACGCCGTCGCGGCCTTCGATGATTTCAGCGATCCACTGCCGATGGCAGTGCTGGTGGTCGCGCTCATAGCAGAGCAGGCAGACCGGTCCGGCTTTCTTCACCAGTGCGGAGAGTTCGTCAAGATCCTGCCGCGCCTGCGCGGTCTTCAGATGCCTGGCATAGATCCGATGCAGCGCATCATATTGGCCGCTGCGCGCGGCCTCGCGCCCCTCTTTCGGCGTGCCGAGCCCGCGAAGGTGCAGGTAGGCGATGCCGCGCTCGTCGAGGCCGGCGGCGAGCTGGTTCTTGGAAAAGCCGGGACGGCGCGAGGAGACCACGGCGCGCACGTCGATCAGGAGCTTCACGCCGGCCCGTTCGAGCTCGTCGAGCACCGCTTTCGACGGCGTCTGCTCATAGCCGATGGTGAACAGCTTTCGGGACCTGGCCATGTCGGTATCAGCCTATCGCACGCGTTCGATCAGTTCCATCGCGCCGGCCGGAGCCCTGATCTTTCCTTCGTGAATCACGTAAGCGAAGACGTCGCGCGGGGTCTTGCCGGGCGCGGCCGCATCGACCCGCGGCAGGTCATCCGGCTCGCCGCCGCCGGCCCAGAGCTGCAGCCGCCGCGCCCAGGCATCGAGCAGTTTCGGCGGATAGCAGGTCTTGATGTCGTCATTGCCCTTCTGCAGCCGCGCATAGACGAAATCGCCGGCGACGTCGGCAATCGCCGGATAGCTGCCGTGCTCGGCGAATACGACCGGGGTCTGAAACTGGCGGATCAGGGCGATGAAATCGGGTGTCCGGAAACTGTCGTGGCGGACCTCGACGACATGGCGCAGTGCGCGCCCCGCGAGCTTGCGCGGCAGCAATTCGAGGAAGCCGCCAAAATCGGCCGCGTCGAATTTCTTGGTCGGCGCGAACTGCCAGAGCACCGGGCCAAGCCGGTCGCCGAGCTCGAGCACGCCGGAATCATAGAAGCGCTTGACGGAGTCGCCAGCCTCGGCCAGCACGCGGCGGTTGGTGGCGAAGCGCGGCCCCTTGACCGAGAACACGAAGCCGTCGGGCACCTCGCGCGCCCATTTGCGAAAACTCTCCGGCTTCTGCGACCCGTAATAGGTGCCGTTGATCTCGATCGAGGTCAGCTTCGAGGCGGCGTATTCCAGTTCCTTAGTCTGCGCCAGCTTCTCCGGATAGAACACGCCGCGCCACGGCGCAAAAGTCCAGCCGCCGACGCCGATGTAGATATTGCCGGTCCTTGCATTCGCCTGCGGGGTCTTGCTCACGCGCCGGTCTCGTCATGGGAGGGGAGGTCGCCGGCCATCCTATCACGGGTTGGCCGATCCGGAGCAATCAGCCCTTGTGCCGACGGCGTAGCCGCAGCGAAGGCGGGCGACCTGCAATCCCCGAGCGACGGTGCCTATCCCGAAATTGGCCATGTTTGGCTGTCAGAGCCGGGCAAACGGGGGAGTATCATGCGTACGCTCTTGATGGTCGTTGTGGTGGGAATTGCGGCAGCTCTCACCATGCAGGCGGCCGTTTCTTTTGCGATCGATGCCGACAGTCTTTCGGCTGAAATGCCGCGATAGCCGGCCCCGCGGGATGGTCTGCCGACACCGCTGGTTCCGCCCCGCCGGCGCAGGGCGAGCCGGCTTCGGCCATGGCCCCAGACCGAACAGCCGCGCAATCGGCTGCATGCGTCTGGCGCGCTTGCGACGCGGCCCGTCTCCATCACCCCCCTATATTCCGTCGCTGGCTCCGTGGTGCGGGTTTGAAGTGGCGCGCATCGGCGCTAGAATGCGTTCCGACAGGGAGAAACGGATGCGAATGGTTGCAGTGGCGGCGGCACTGGCGATGACGGCTTCGGCGGCAGCGGCCAGTGAGCTCGACGATGCTCACCGCCTGGCGATCTCGGGACGCGACACCTACTGGAATTGCCTCGCCCAGGAATACAACGAGGAGCGGGACCAGCCGATGTCGGAACAGGATTTTAACCGGCGAATCGCCGATGTCTGTCCGTCGGAACGGCAGAGCTTCCGGGTCGCGCTGGTCGACTACCTGGCGCTGCAGTTTCCCAGTGTCGACACCGACCGTCATATGACGAGCGCCAACAACGCCATCGCGCTGGCGCAGAAGGATGTCACCACGGCCTATGCGCGGCACAAGGCGGCATCGAAATAGCGATCGCGCGAGGGTCGGCCTGACCGGACCGTAGCCAGCAGCCAGGAAACATCGGATGAACTCGGAAAAGCTAGCAGGCATCTTGGGTGCCATTGTCGCCGTGATCGCCCTGGTCGCGGCTGTCATCTACGGCCCGCTCGGCCAGGTCGGGAAGCCCCCATTGCAGGCCCAGAAGGCCGCGCCCGCGGCTCCCGTGGCCGCCGTGCCGGCGGTGCGGGGTCCGGTGGTACGAGAGGTGCCGCAATAGCGGCATTCCACCCCTTGCACATTGGCGCGATTGTCCCTATGTAACTCCCAACGGCGACGTTGATGCTTGACAGCTCCGGCGCTGGGACGACCACGGAATGGCTGGGAAGCGCCGGATGTACGCGCACCCGTTGTTCGTGGTCGTTGGCATTTTTGGGCCTGGTTTGGCCGGCGTCACCCTTTGCCCACAGCTCCGGTCCCGCGCCTTGGCATCGCCAGGGGCTGCGGATATACGCTTGCCGGATGAATGAAGCCATCAGACCGGGCTCCGACACCGCGCGTGAAGCCGAATCCGCGCTGCAGCTCTCGGTCATCGTCCCGACCTTCAACGAGCGCGACAATGTCCCGACGCTGGTTCAGCGGCTGGAAGGCGCGTTGGCGGGCACCGCCTGGGAGGTCATCCTTGTCGATGACAACTCTCCGGACGGGACCTGGAATGTCGGTCGGGACCTCGCCAACCGCGACAGCCGGGTTCGCTGCATCCGGCGGGTCGGTCGGCGCGGCCTGTCCGGCGCCTGCATCGAAGGCATTCTCGCATCCAGCGCGCCTTTCGCCGCCGTGATCGATGCCGACCTGCAGCATGACGAAACGCAGCTGCCGAAGATGCTGGCGCTGCTGCGTGGCGGTGAGTTCGACCTGGTGATCGGCAGCCGCTACATCGAGGGCGGCAGCGCCGACAGTTTCGACCGGCAGCGCGCCGGCGCCAGCGCTTTTGCGACGAAACTCGCGCGGCGGGTGCTGCGGGTTGCGATTGCCGATCCAATGAGCGGCTTCTTCATGATCCGGCGCGACCGTTTCGAGCAGCTGGCGCCGGCGCTCTCGACCCAGGGCTTCAAGATCCTGCTCGATATCGTCGCAACCGCAGGTGGCGGGCTGCGGATCAAGGAAATTCCCTACCGTTTCGCCGCGCGGCTGCACGGCGAAAGCAAGCTCGAATTCGATGGTGGCACTGGATTTCCTCGGGCTGGTGCTGGCCAAGCTCACCCATGATGCGGTCTCGCTCCGCTTCCTGTTGTTCGCGACCGTGGGGTCGATCGGCATTCTTGTTCATTTCGTCGGGCTGTTCATCGCGCTGCAGGTGTTCCATCTGCCGTTCACGGTGGCGCAGGGCTGGGGCGCGTTCTCCGCCATGACCAGCAACTTCATCCTGAACAATTTTCTCACCTATCGGGACCAGCGGCTGCACGGGCTGTCGCTGCTGCGCGGGCTCGTGGTGTTCTATCTCGTCTGCAGCGTCGGGCTGGCGGCCAATGTCGGCGTCGCGTTCTCGGTCTATGATCAGGAGCCGATCTGGTGGCTTGCCGGCGCGGCGGGCGCCCTGATGGGCGTGGTCTGGAACTATGCGATGTCGGGGCTGTTCGTCTGGCGCCGGCGATGAAGCTTCAATGGGCCTGAACGAGGACCGGCTCGCCCGCACCACCGCGCTCACCATCCTGGCGCTGGTGGCATTGCGGCTGGTCGCCGCCGCCTGGACGCCGCTGACCTTCGACGAGGCGTATTACTGGACGTGGTCGAAGCATCTCGCCGGCGGCTATTACGATCATCCGCCGATGGTCGCGCTGGTGATCCGTCTCGGCACCCTGATCGCCGGCGATACCGAACTCGGCGTGCGGCTGGTCTCGATCCTGCTCGCGATTCCCATGAGCTACGCGGTGTATCGTACCGCCGCGATGCTGTTCGGTGGCGCGCGCATCGGCGCCACCGCGGCCATCCTGCTCAACGCAACGCTGATGGTGGCGGTTGGCACCATGATCGTCACCCCGGACGCGCCGCTCCTGGTAGCGTCGAGTTTCGTGCTGTTCGCGCTAGCGAAGGTACTGGACAGCGGGCGCGGCGCATGGTGGCTCGCGGTCGGCGCCGCGGTCGGCGCCGCGCTGCTGTCGAAATACACCGCGCTGTTTTTCGGCCCTGCGATCCTGATCTGGCTCGTCAGCGTTCCCTCGCTGCGGCGCTGGCTGCTCAATCCCTGGCCCTATCTCGGCGGCCTGGTGGCGCTGGCGCTGTTCGCGCCGGTTCTGGCCTGGAACGCCGAGCATCACTGGGTTTCCTTTATCAAGCAGCTCGGCCGCGCGCGCGTCGAGGATTTCAGGCCGGCCTATATCGGCGAGCTGATCCCAACCCAGATTGCGTTCGCGACCCCGCTGGTATGGATGCTCGGCGCGATGGGGCTCTATGCGCTCTGGCGCCGCACCACGGCTCCGCTCGCGGCGCGGATGCTGATCAACACCTCGTTCTGGATCATCGTCGCCTACTTCGTCGGGCATTCGCTGCATGACCGGGTCGAGGCCAATTGGTTCGCTCCCGTCTATCCGGCGTTCGCGATCGCGGCGGCCCTTGCCGTGGACGTGGCGCAATGGCAACCGCGCGGACGGCGCATCGTCGAGGTCTGCCGTCGCTGGGCGTCTGCCTCGGGGGTGCTGCTGTTCGCGCTTCTCGTCGTGCAGGCCAACACCGGCGTGCTGTCGGGCTATCGTCGCGACGCCACCGTCAGAAGCGTCGGTGTCGGCTGGCCGGAACTCGCGGCGGGAATCGCAGCGGTTCGCGACCGCCTTGGTGCCGGCTGTGTGCTGGCGCAGGATTACGGCACCACCGGCTGGCTCGCCTTTTATCTGCCGAAGGGCAGCTGCGTGCTGCAGCAGTCCGAACGCATTCGCTGGGTCAACACGCCGGCGCCCGATCCGTCGCAGCTGTCGGGCCGGTTGCTGTTTGTCGATGACATCCATCCCGGCGGCCCGCCGCCCTTCGAAGCCCGGTTCGCCCATGTCGAACGGGTCGCGGAGCTGCCGCGCAAACGCGGACCGTTCGTGATCGAAACCTATGGGGTCGATCTGCTCGAAGGTGCCCGAAGCAACGTTCTGGAACCGGAATAGGGTGCGAAGCGACCAGGGTCGGCCAGAATTGATCTGCTCTTTCAACTAGTTACGGTTTAAACCTCGCGCCTTGGTTCGCTTGTGGCAAAAGCTGGACCTGCCTCGAAACAGCCAGCACTTAAGCCGCATTTAACTAAAAGTCGCCTTAATGACGCTCCGCGCCTCTGTCAGATGCATCGCTGGGATGCAGTGCATCGGGTGCAGACCAGCGTTCGAATTGGCCCCTGGGGGCCGGCGCATCGAACGCTGCCTGCAGGGGTACTGGGTGGAACGAGTTCTGGATGCAGGGCGAATGAGTACTTGTACGCGTGCGTGTTACGAATTTCCGATACCTGTTCATCGCAAATCGACCAACAAGACCGGCTCTGCAGGTTTGTTCAGCAGCGCCGCCATCGCTTGCTTGGTCGTCGGCAGCGCCTGGACCGTCTACACCAACGTGTTCGGTGCGAGCGTCTATCCGACGCTGGGCAGCGCCGGCTATGAGGCTCCCGCAATCCGACGGCCGCTTCCACTGGCGGCGAACCGCCTGCCGCTCGTCGCCGACAACAGCGTGATCGTTGAATCGCCGCCGGCGTTGACGCGGCCGAGGACCGTCGCGTCCAGCCCCTCGCTGTCATTCGCCGACCGCTTCGCCGCCGCCGAGCCGGCTTCGGTGGCGCCGGCGCCCGTTCCGGTGGCTCCGCCCAAGTTCGCGCTGGCGTCGCCAGCGGCCGAGCAGCCGTCACGGTCGACGGCGGCCCAGCTTGCGCTGGACATTCCGTTGCCGGCGGCGCGGCCGGCCGAGGCCCCGAAAAATTCCGACCCGTCGATGCGTGAGATGGCGCGCCGTACCAAGGCCTCCGTCGTCGCCGCCGTCGCACCGCCGGAGAAGCCGCCGACCCTGTTCGAACGGCTGTTCGGCAAACAAGAATTGCGCGGGCCGATGATGGCCTATGCATCCGCCGATGCCAGCAGCACCGGTTCGATCGCCCCAACCCAGAATATCGCAACCGCCGGGACCGTGCCGCTGTACGATCGCCAGACCGCGGTCTACGACATTGCCGCGCACACGGTTTACATGCCCGACGGCACCCGCCTGGAGGCGCATTCCGGCCTCGGCTCGCAGCTCGACGACCCCAGTTCGGCGCGGGTGCGCATGCGCGGGGTGACCCCGCCGCATCTGTACGATCTGAAGCCGCGCGAGACATTGTTCCACGGCGTCCCGGCGCTGCGGCTCAATCCGGTCGGCGGCGAGGAGGCGATCTATGGCCGTTCGGGCCTGCTTGCCCACACCTACATGCTGGGTCCGAAAGGTGATTCCAACGGCTGCGTCTCTTTCAGGGACTACAACGCCTTCCTGCAGGCCTACCGCAACGGCGAGATCAAGCGCCTCGCCGTCGTCGCCCGGCTGTAACCGGCCAGTCCGTAGTCCGTAACCCGGATGCAGCGAAGCGAAATCCGGGACCGGCGTGCGTCAAGGATGCCGCGGTATGAGCGGGTCGGATTTCCCCGGATTGCGCTGCGCTCCATCCGGGCTACGCTTCCGTGCATGCAAAAAGGGCGCGGCTTGCGCCGCGCCCTTTGCTGACAATCGGAGCGGACTTTTTAGAAGTCCATGCCGCCCATGCCGCCGCCCGGGGGCATGCCGCCGCCGCCGGCACCGGCGTTCTTCTTCGGCAGCTCGGCCACCATGGCTTCGGTGGTGATCAGCAGCGCCGCAACCGAGGCTGCGTTCTGGATCGCCGCACGAACCACCTTGGTCGGGTCGATGATGCCCTTCTTGACGAGGTCGCCATATTCGCCGGTCTGCAAGTCGAAGCCGTGATTGTACGTCTTGTTCTCGAGGATCTTGCCGACGATGACCGAGCCGTCCTCGCCCGCATTGATGGCGATCTGGCGCGCCGGCCAGGACAGCGCCTTGCGCACGATCTCGACGCCGGTCTTCTGGTCGTCGTTCTTGGTGCGCAGGCCCTTGAGCTGCTCGGAGGCACGCAGCAGGGCGACGCCGCCGCCCGGAACGATGCCTTCCTCGACCGCCGCCCGGGTTGCATGCATCGCATCGTCAACGCGATCCTTGCGCTCCTTGACTTCGACTTCAGTCGCGCCGCCGACGCGGATCACCGCGACGCCGCCAGCGAGCTTGGCCAGACGCTCCTGCAGCTTCTCGCGGTCGTAGTCCGAGGTGGTCTCCTCGATCTGCGCCTTGATCTGCGCCACGCGGGCCTCGATGTCGGCCTTCTTGCCGGCGCCGTTGACGATCGTGGTGTTCTCCTTGTCGATCATCACCTTCTTGGT
>CAVUZP010000003.1:0-78498 GCA_963746065.1 uncultured Alphaproteobacteria bacterium
CGCCGGTTCTACCGATGCAGCAACAGTCGATCGTAGTAGTCCGCCAGCCCGTCCCACGCGGCGGTCTCGCTCCAGTCCAGCGGGCCGGTGTCGATCGCGTCGGTACTGATGCGAATGCGAGGCTCGGGAAACTCCGATTGTTTGTTCAACTTGAATTCGCAACTCAATCCCAGCCGCTGGCGCATCTGCGATGCGAAACGCTGGGTGAAGGCGCCCTGCGACTCGACATAGCCACTCGGGTTCAATCGCGAAGCGCCCTCGCGCAGGCTTGTCGCGAACTGCAGGTAGGCCTTGGCCAGAAGCGAGACGTGGATGTTGTCCCGTACGTAGTCCGGGGTGTTGACCGTCGGCACGATGCCCTCCGACCACGACTTCATCAGATAGTGCGTGAAGCGCCGCTCCTCGAGCGGCCCGAACGGGTTGGCGATCACGAACTTGCCCAGCGTCATCGACCGGATCTGCGCGTGATAGCGAAATAGCTGCCACGTGAAGGCCTTTGAAAGGCCATAGGGCGAGAAGGCGCGGAGGTTGGCGGAGCCGGCGCCTTCGTCATTTTCGAAAACGCTCCCGGTCAGCACGACCTTGTTGCAACCGGCACTTTGAAGTGCATCGAGCACATCGGGCAGCCGGTGCGCGTTGCCGGCCGCCGCCTTGATGGCGTCGAACTCAGGTTTGTTGTAGTTGGTGACCTCGGCGCCATGACAGAGAAGCAGGTCCGGACGCAGTTCACGGATCAACTGCAGGAAGCCGTCGTCGCCGAAAGAAGTGCGGAAGGATTGGCGGCAGACGCCGGACACGCCGTCAATGCGCTTTCGCCGCAAGTCATCGGCATAGTCGTCGAGGTTGCTCCGATAGACGGCAACGACGTCGTGCCCCGCCGAAGCAAGCTCCTTGATGAACCAATGGCCGGTGAAAGAGCTGCCGCCGGTGAACAGGATCCTCATCAGCTCTTGCCCAAATGCCAGGCCGGATCGTAGATCGGATGGCCCTTGTCCTTCTCCGAAACGATGGTTGGCTCGGCGGGCCACTCCAGGTGGAACTCCGGATCATCGTAACGGAGGCCGCGTTCATTCTCCGGCGAATAGAATTCGTCGACGAGGTATAGCGCTTCCGTGTCGTCGGCGAGGGTGATGAACCCGTGGGCAAAACCCTTCGGAACGTACATCATGCGGCGATTGTCGGCGGTGAGTTCGGCGCCGAAGCTCTTGCCGAAGGTAGGGGAATCCTTCCGCAGGTCGAGTATCAGATCATACAGCGCGCCACGGATGCATCGCACCATCTTGGTTTCGGCCTTCGGCGCCAGCTGGTAGTGCATCCCGCGCAGCGTGCCCTTCTTGGCGCTGAGCGAGTTGTTTACCTGGCAGATGTTCGTGACCAGATTGGTTTGAGCGAACTCATTCTCGCAGAAAGCGCGGGCGAAGAAACCTCTTTCGTCGCCCTTCTTCTCGAGTTCAATCAGGTAGGCGCCCGCTAACGGGGTAGTATTGAACAACATCGGTCGAGGCTCATTCTGGTGGGGATGATCAGGCGGCACGGTCGAGCAGGTCGAGACGCTTCTTCAGCACCCTGAGGCGAACGAACTGATCTCCGTCCCAGTCCTTCTTGCTGAAGCCGTGGTCGACGAGCTTGCGGTGAAGTTCTTCCATTCCACTGGTCAGATTGTACTGTAGCTTGAAATCCGGAAGCAGCGAATTCAGCAGATCGAACTTGACCCGGTAGTTTCGGGGGTCGGCGCCGATTTCGCCCGTGTAGGCGATCTGGGCATGCGGTACCAGCATCTTGACGCGATCCCCGACGTCGCGGACCTGGTAGTTTTCGGGATTGGCGCCGACGTTGATGGCCTTGTTGTGGATCCTCTCCTTGGGCGCATTCATGAAGGCGACGAAGGCGCCTGCGATGTCCCGACAATGGATCAGCGGCCGCCAGGGAAACCCGTCGGACATGATCCGGATCTCTCCGGTAGCGACGGCGCAGGCGAGGAGATTGTTAACCACGAGGTCCAGCCGCAGCATCGGCGAATGGCCGTAGGCGGTGGCATTGCGGAGATATGCCGGCGTGAAATTCTTGTCCGCCAGGGACGAGACCGCTTGTTCCGTCTCGATCTTCGACTTGGCGTAGGCGGTGAGCGGGTTCAACCCATCATTTTCGTCCAGATCGAGCTTTTCGCCGGACCCGTACACCGAGCAGCTGGCCGCGAACAAATAGCGGGGCACGCCGGCCTGTTTGGACAGCTCGGCAATCCGAATCGAGGCATCGCGGTTGATCGCAAAGGTTGCGCCGGCATTCACTTCGCCCATCGGATCGTTCGATATCGCGGCGAGATGCATGACACAGTCGTGACCGGCCAGATCGCGGAGCGTGACCTGCCGGACGTCCTTGACGAGATCCCGATCAGCGGGGACGACTTTCTCCCACGCACAACCCTCGAACAGACCGAGGTCGCATCCGGTCACGGTATGCCCAGCCTGCTTGAGGAGATCGACGAGATGGGCGCCGATGTACCCTTTATGACCTGTGACGAAGACTTTCATGGTATTTCTCATATAATTTGCTAATGTGCGGGCATTTATTATACTGGCCGGTTGCTTTTGACAAACCGCCCGTTCCGGATCATAGGAGGCTGGTTAATGGGTCTCCCGCCCATTCACAAGCGGCATGGTCGAAACCGAAATTCAAGACCGAGCTATTTCACGCGTTCGCATGGTAGCAGCTTTTGAATCTTTCCAGGGAGTTCCATCGAAACAGGTCGAGCGTGAAATGAAACTTCTCGTTGTCATCGTTAACTACCGCGTCGCTCACCTTGTAATCGACTGCCTTCGATCTGTAGCGCCGGAGGTAGCGACGGTCCCTGGGATGCAGGTCGCGGTGTGTGAGAACGGGACCGGGGACAACTCCGCCGAACGAATCCAGAAGCTCATCGACGAGGAGGGATGGGGATCGTGGTGCTCGCTGACCGCCATCAGTCCCAACCTGGGCTTTACCGGCGGCAACAACGCGATACTCAGGCCCGCGATGGCGTCGGCCAGTCCGCCGCAATATGTTCTGCTCCTGAATGCGGACACCGTCGTGTTTCCGAACGCCTTCAAAGCGCTGGTCGATTTCATGGATGCGCATCCTCGCGTAGGGATCGCCGGAAGCCGGCTTCAGGCAGCGGACGGCGCGGTGCAATGCTCGGCCTTCCGGTTTCCCAGTCCCATGAGCGAACTGGAAACCGGCATGAGGCTCGGCCTGGCCACGCGGTTGCTCGAGCGCTGGAGAACGGTTCGACCGCTGCCGGCACAGTCCACTGAAACAGACTGGGTGTCCGGGACGAGCATGATCATCCGGCGCGAGGTGTTGCAGGATGTCGGGCTGCTCGATGAAGGCTTTTACACCTACTTCGACGACATCGATTACTGCTTCAACGCCCGTCGTGCCGGTTGGCCAACCTGGTATGTGGCAGAAAGTCGCGTGATCCACCTCGAGGGGCAATCGACCGGCGTTACCAACAAGATCCTCAAGCGGCGGCCGTCTTATTTGTTCGAGGCGCGCCGGCGCTATTTCCTGAAGAATCATGGTCCCGTCTATGCCGCGGTCGTGGATGCCGCACGGATCATCGGACTGGCGCTGTGGCGATTGCGCGCGACCCTGACCGGCAAGGAAGATACCTCGCCACCCTATTTCCTGACCGACTCGATCAGGCACAGCGTATTTCTGACTGGCTTCGGACTGCGGGACGTGCAGAACCCGATGCTGGCAGCGAAAAACAGTACAGCAGCAGAGTGATCAGGTACGATCGAACTCCTGCCGACAGGTCGGCGCATGACCACGACAGTTCGTCCAACCCTGTGAAGCTTGCCGGACCCATCTCATGACATTCGGTGCAGTGGCTATCGGGCGCAATGAGGGCGAGCGGCTGCGACAGTGCCTCAGCTCCCTTTCGAAGGTCGACGTGGTGGTCTATGTCGATTCCTGTTCGACCGATGGATCGGCGGAACGGACTCGCGAGCGAGGCATCGACGTCGTTGAACTGGACCCGCGCATTCCCTTTACGGCGGCCCGGGCTCGCAATGCTGGTTTCGATCGGTTGAAGACGTTGGCGGCCGACTTGAACTATGTGCAGTTCGTGGATGGAGACTGTGAACTGGTCCAGGGCTGGACCGATCGAGCCATCGCTTTCCTGGATTCACATCCGGAGGTCGCCGTCGTTTGTGGGCGGCTCAGGGAGCGCTTTCCCGACAAATCGATCTACAACTGGCTTTGCGATCTGGAATGGAACCGGGAAGCCGGCGAGGTGCGCGCCTGCGGCGGCATTGCGATGATGCGGGTGAGCGCATTTGCGGAAGCGGGTGGGTTTCGCGGCGACCTGATCGCCGGTGAGGAACCCGAGCTATGTGTTCGGATGCGCGCTGCGGGCTGGCGCATCTGGCGATTGCGCGAGGACATGGCGCTCCATGACGCCGCGATGACGCGGTTCAGTCAATGGTGGCTTCGTACGATGCGAGGCGGCTACGCTTTCGCGCAAGGTGCCTATCTGCACGGCGCGCCGCCCGAACGCCACTGCGTGTGGGAAGCCCGGCGCGCGTGGTTGTGGGGGATCTGGCTGCCGCTGGCTTGCGTGGCGAGCGGGTTGATCTTCGGGCGCTGGGGTTGGGCAGCATTCCTGATCTATCCCGTGCAGGCGGTTCGCCAGACATTGCGCAACCCGGGACCTCTGAGTCGACGCGCAAAGTTGGCAGTGTTTCAGGTTCTGGCTCGGTTTCCAGAAGGACTAGGCCAAATCAAGTTCATGCGCGATCGCTTGTCTGGTCGCCAGGCACCCCTCATCGAATACAAGTGAGAATCCCTTTGCGTGTCGCCTATCTCATAAATCAATACCCCATGGTGAGCCACGTTTTCATCCGGCGGGAAATTCTCGCGCTGGAGCGGCGAGGAATCGAGGTTGTTCGGATTGCCCTGCGCGGCTGGACCGGCGAGTTGGTCGACAAGGAGGACCATCTCGAGCGAGAGCGCACCAGATACGTCCTGCGCGGCGGCGCTCCCGCTCTGCTGTTCGCCTTGACGCGCATGTTGATCACGAGGCCGGTGCGCTTCGTGCAATCGCTGCTGCTGGCGTTGCGGATGGGCCGCCGGGCGGAACGGCCGCTGCTCGTGCACCTGGTATACCTCGCGGAGGCTTGCCGCGTGGTGCCTTGGCTTCGCAGTGCCGCTGTCGAGCATGTTCATGTGCATTTTGGTACCAATTCGGCCGAAGTGGCCATGTTGGTGCGCGCCCTGGGCGGGCCGCCCTGGAGCCTTACGATCCATGGGCCCAAGGAATACGACAACGTGACGCCGATGCGGCTGGGCGACAAGGTCCGGCACTGTTCATTCGTGGTTGCAATCACGTCCTATGGTCGGAGTCAGCTGTATCGCCTGGTGGAGCACCGGCATTGGCCGAAGGTGAAAGTGATCCATTGCGGGTTGGAGCCTTCGTTCTTTTCACCGAGCGGGAATGCGACCTCCGCGCCACGGCGTCTGGTTTGCGTGGGCCGAATCTGCGAGCAGAAAGGTCAGCTGCTGCTGATAAAAGCGGCACAGCAGCTTGCTGCGCGAGGCAAGGAATTCGAATTGGTGCTGGTCGGCGACGGCGAGATGCGCGCCGAAATCGAAGCGCTGATCGAACGCTACGGATTGCAGGACAAAGTACGGATCACGGGCCGGGTCAGCAGCGAGGAACTGTACGGCGAAGTCAGTTCCGCCCGCGCGCTCGTCCTCCCGAGCTTTGCCGAGGGCCTGCCCATGGTGATCATGGAAGCGATGGCGCTGAAGAAGCCGGTCATCAGCACATACGTTGCCGGCATCCCCGAACTCGTCCGTCCGGGAGAGCACGGCTGGCTGGTGCCCGCTGGCGATGTCGACGCCTTGTCCCAGGCCATGGAAGAATGTCTTGATGCGCCCAGTGGCAGCCTCGCTCGGATGGGTGAAGCCGCACAGAAACGCGTGCTTGCCCGACACAATGTGGATGATCAGGCGGATCAGCTTGCCGGATTGTTCCAGCAATCCATCGACGCGGATTCAAAGGTTGCCTAGCCGAGCGTGATGTCCTGAAACCGACTTCTCCGTTGCAGAACGTGGTAGAAGATCCATCGATGCCTTCGCAAACTCGCATTCAAAGGCCGCATTGATGTTGGAGAATGTTAGGGCGCTGGTCGTGGTCGTGGCGCTAGGCGTGCCGTCCTTTTACATATTGGGACAGCTCACAGGCCCGCTCGTTGCCCGCCGCGAGTTCGTGGTCTGGAGGAATGTCTGGTTTCTTGTGACCCTTGCGGCCTTTCTTTCGATCAAGTTCTTCGCTTTCACGGTGTTCCTCGTCCTGATTTGTATGTACGTCCGTTCTAGCCACGCGAAGACGGCCGGCATATTCTTCATCCTTCTTTTCGCCGTGCCGCTGGTCGACGTTCCAATCGGCGGTGGCGGCATCCAGCTTCTATTGGCCGTCAACAATGGTCGGCTCCTGGCGGTCTTTCTTCTGCTGCCGATACTTTTTGCGAAGCGCCGTCCGAACCACCGGAATGGTGCGGCATTCGTCGCTCCAGACTTGCTCGTTGTAAGCTTCACGCTTCTCCAGGTGGTCCTCGAATTCAGGCGAGCTGACGTGACCACGGTGTTGCGAGTGCTCGTGACCAATAGCTTCGACATATTGATCCCCTATTTCGTGTTCAGCCGTACGATAACGAACTTGTCGGAAATTCGCAGTGTTGTGTTCGCATTCCTTGTCGCGGTACTGCCGATGGCGCTGATGGCGCCTTTCGAGCTCGTCAAAGGCTGGCATCTGTACGCGGCTGTCGCCAACGGTTGGGGAGGGGACCGCTTCTATGTATGGAGAGATGGCCTGCTTCGCGCTGAAGGAGCTGCCAATGGAGCCATAATTCTCGGATATCTCTTCATGGTTGCCGTCGGCTGCGTGCTCGCGATGTGGCAGGATACGGCAAAGCAACGGCGTTTCGTGGCAGTAGTACTGCTGATACTTGCGGCGGGGCTGGTCGCGACCTTGTCCCGTGGACCTTGGGTCGGCTGTTTCGTATTGATCGTCGGTTTTGTTGCGACCGGTCCTCGCGCCGCCGTGAATCTCGGCAAGCTGGCCGCCGGATCAAGCCTGGTGCTGGGTGTCGCGCTGCTTCTGCCCGGCGGGCAAAAATTGTTGAACTTGTTGCCGTTTGTCGGATCGGTCGAGGTTGCCACCGTTACCTACCGTCAACTCCTGTTCGAAAATGCGCTTGTGGTGATCCAGCGGAATCTTTGGATTGGGTCCGCAGACTACTTATCGACCCCAGAAATGCAGACGCTGATTCAGGGCGAGGGGATCATCGATACCGTGAATTCGTATCTGGAGATTGCGCTTCGTTCGGGCATCATTGGTTTGAGTTTGTTCGTCGGCCTGTTCATCGTTATTCTTGCCAGGCTCTGGATTGTTGCGAAATCCGACCGGTACAACAGGATGGGCTATGGCAATTATGCGCGCGGTTCGGCGGCTACCTTGCTGGCGATCCTGGTGACAATCGCAACCGTGAGCACCATTGACTTCATTCCGTTTGTCTACTGGTCGTTCGCGGGACTATGTGTCGCAATTGTCCGGGTTTCATCCCGGCAAAGAGTTGCGGAATATCGCGCGGATGTTTCGCTCCCGCAGTTCGGTTCAGTGAAACAAGGCGTGGGGCTGGTCGGAATTGCGAGCGCCGTGAGTTGGCGAGATCGCAGTGGCCCACCGGGGGGCGTGGATCGTCTTTGACAAGGACAGCAATCAAGTGCTGAGCCGCCGCCGCGCCGGGTTGCTTCGAAGTTCGTGATCTAGGTAGGCGACGTCGTGTCGAGAGCCTTCCTGCGCTGCGGGATCACGCGTTTTGATGAGGTGGTCGAGCCGTCCTGACCGCTCGGGTTGATTGGGGACTTGGAAGGCTCGAAATTTACTACCGGGGTGTTCCTGTGCAGGAAAGCTTTGCAAGCGGAATCGACGTGCAGGCTCTCTTTGACAGTGCCGTTGCCTGCCAAAAGGCCGGTCAATTCGCCGAGGCGATTGTCATCTACAAGCAGATGATTGCGCTCGAACCCGACCTCCCCGGAGTCTATTCCAACCTGGGGCACATTTTCGGCGCTCTCGGCAGATTGAGCGAGGCCGAGCACGCTTTGCGCATGGCGATTTCATTGAAGCCAGACTTTGCGGAAGCGTTTTCCAACCTGGGCAACACGCTGAAGGACCTTGGCAGGCCGGAGGAAGCCCTATCGGCGCATCGTCAGGCCATCCGTCTCAATCCCGGTCTCTCGAAGGCGCACTCCAATCTTGGCGTCGTGCTCGCCGGGCTTGGCAGACTGGAAGAAGCGGAACAGGCCTATCGCCGAGCGATCCTCCTCGAGTCAGGCTCGGCCTCAGCCCATAGCAATCTCGGCTTGCTGTTGGGAGAGCTCGGCCGGATTGACGAAGCGCGGCAAGCTGCCCAGGAAGCGGTTCGATTGGCACCTGATGATCCGCACCACTGGCGCAATCTTGGTTGGCTCAAGAAGTTTGAGATCGGCGACCCCGACATTGCGCGAATGGAGAAACTGGCGGGGAATGCAACATCTTTGAGTGCACCCGACCTGACCGAACTGCATTTCGCGTTGGCCAAGGCGTACGAGGACACCGCGCAATTCGATCGAGCTTTTCGGCACCTATTGGAGGGCAATTCGCTCAAGCGAGCACACGTCTCCTACAATGAGATCGAGACGCTGGCGGGCATGAGGCAGCTCGAGGAAACCTTCACTTGCGAGCTGATCCGGGAATGGGAGGGGACCGGCGAGCAATCGTCGGTGCCTATCTTCATCGTGGGCATGCTGCGTTCGGGATCGACGCTCGTCGAGCAGATCCTGGCCAGCCATCCTGAGGTATTCGGTGCAGGTGAACTCAAGTACTTCGGAAGATCCGTCGCAAGCATGCCCGAAGGACAAGGGATCAGTTCAGCCGATCTGCAGACGGGATCATGCGTGCCAGGCGGACGGCTCCGAGATCTCGGGACGCGTTACCTCGCGGAGCTGCGGCGGCTAGCGCCCGACGCGATTCGTATCACCGACAAGATGCCATCGAACTTCCTGAACCTGGGACTGATTCATCTGGCACTCCCCAACGCGGCCATCATCCATACGATCCGCGATCCCCTCGATACCTGCGTTTCGTGCTTTTCGAAGCTTTTCGATGATCCACAGCCTCACACCTATGACCTGGCCGAACTCGGCCGATACTATCGGTCTTATCGTGATCTCATGGCGCACTGGCGCCGAGTATTGCCGCCTCAAAGGATTCTGGACGTGCACTACGAGGAAGTCGTGCGCGATCTGGAACTGGTTGCGCGACGCATCGTCTCTCACTGCGGTCTGCAATGGGACCCGAAATGCCTCGATTTCCACCTGACAAAACGGCCCGTGCGCACCAGCAGCGCGCTGCAGGTGCGCCAACCGCTATACAAGGGTTCAGCGGGACGGGCCCGCCCTTACCAGGGGTTCATCGGGCCGCTGCTGACGGAGCTCGAACCGCTCCGCTAAAAGCTTGCAATCGTGCCGACACTCCGCCGGCCGGTCTTGATTGCCTGGGGAAAACGAAAAATAGCTGCAAGGGCCCGGCCGGATTTATTGTGGTTATCTCGGTACCGAAAACGGAAGCCGAAGACGGGATAATAGTCGTTTCTTACGGTACTGAGGCACCGTTAACTTGGTTTTTCAGCATTATTTTGAACGAAAACAGGTCATTTGGCTGCGTTGGTCAGCCCGAGCGCCCCTGGCGGGCAGGCCCGAAAATGACCTCGGTGAGCGCGCGAAACCGTCTAAAAAAAGCCTCAGCCAGAATTAACCATAACAACGTCGGGGATGGGCCGGCGTAATCTTGGGGAAGATTTCAATGAAAATAGCGAAACCAGGGGATTTGAGGATTTTACGAGTCTGCGCCCCGCAGGTCCGATCCTCGTCGATTTAATCCCGTATCGCTTCATCTCACTTGTTCCGCCGCCTGCTGCCAGCTGAGCCGACGCTCGGCCCGGTGCGGGTTGGCAGACAACTATGGGAATTCTAGTTGATGGTTTTCATGTTCCAGCCCGTCAGGCCGACGGTCAACGCTGAGCGGGATGCCGCTCGGCTTCCGTCTAGTTAATTCGTCCCGTCTAGTTCAACGAAAAGCTTTATCGACTTCTCCAACAACTTCTTCAAACCACCCGTGTAGTGGTTGCCCGTTCGATGGACCACGCAGGGTGAACTCATGTCGTTGAAGGCGCGAACAAATTCGCCGGAACGCAGGAAGAATGTCCATTCCGGTGACGGCTTCGACGCGTTCGGCATCGAGCACGGCGGCATTGCCAGCGGTTTTGCGGATTCGCTGAACAATCCGCTGTTCGCTATGTCGTCGAACCAGGTTGGTCATGCTCCGGCTGCCGCGTGCCTCGGACGTGCGAACTGCCGCCGAGGTCAGCCCGGTCACCGTCAATGCCGCGAGTGCGGCGCCGGCTGCCTCGTCGGGGACTAGCCCGACTACGGTGATCGCGCCGGGCGCGACCGTTGAGCTTTCTTCCGCTTATTCTGGTGACGTTTCCTTCGCGGGGGATACGGGTACGCTGAAGATCGACAATTCGTCGAGCTTCACCGGCACGATCACCGGCCAACTCGCCATCGGCGACGTGATCGATCTGGCGGACATCACGGCCGGCGCCGACGCCAAGATCAGCTACACCGGCAACAATTCGCCTGGCACGCTCACCGTGAGCGATGGGACTCACACGGCGAGCATTGCGCTCACCGGGAATTATTCCCTCGCGAATTTCACGGCGTCGAGCGACGGAAAAGGCGGGACCAATGTGGTGGACCCGCCGATTACAACCGTGGGAGGCTTTCCCCTCGATGCGAACGGGCTTCCCATCATCGCTCCCCAGGCGAACTCCGGGTCATCTACGTCTCGAGCAGACGGGAAACGACAGGAAGATGGATTGACCCCGGGCACCGCCGTCAAGACGATCGCCAGGGGCTAGCCCTGATGCGAAACGGCTCTCCCGACCAGCTTCTGCTCAAGGCCGGCGATACTTTCGTCAATCAGCCTTCGGCTATCTGAAGGTCAGCGGTCAATCGGCCAGCGCGCCGATGGTGATCGGCACATACGGGACCGGTGCCGGCTCCTGTCGTCGAGACTAGCCCGCCACGGGAGATGCTGTAGGCATCGGGAATCTTCCCGGAAAGGGCGGAAACTTACCTCGTTGTCGAAGGCATAAATTTCTACGCCTACACGCGTGATCCCAGCAATTCGGCCTACGCTGGTGCAAATACGCACGGAATTGGGCACGAACTTCCTCAACCCAATCACGTGGGTATTGTTGGTCGGGCAACAAGTTCAGCTACTACCCGCCGATATCGTTTTGAACATCGGCTCCGACGCGGTCACTCGGCCTCGACGGTGACCTTGTACGGAATGTCGTCACCAACGCTGGAGCGCGACCGGTCATTCGCAAGGGCTGTATGTCAGCGGTGTCGGCAATCTGGTAATCGAACAGAACATCTTCGATCACAACGGATGGAACTGCATCGATCCCGGGTGCCGAGGAGACGATCTTCAACCGCAACGTCTACATCCAAAACAACAACGGTCCGGTTGTCTTCACGGACAACATTTCGACAAACTCGTCTTCGGAGGGCGCTCAGTTCAGGTCCGGAGGGACCATCACCGGCAACTTGTTTGTCGCCGACTCCGACGGCTTCGGCATCTGGGTCAACCCAGGACGTCGGCTCCCGATTCCACGATCGTCAGACGGGCGACCGGAAACGTCATCCTGGAATTCGAAGGACATTAATCGGCGTCGGGCGTTCAACCGCGCAGCCAAGGCATCAATGTCTATAATGCGGCCGGATCCGGCTCCAGCATCAACTCTCCAACAACATCATTGCCCATCCCACCGGGTGCGACCGTCAATCAGAGCGGCATTTATCTCGACAGTACCACCAGCGGGGTCAGCGCCACCAACAATATCATCTATGACGTTCAATCATGCGGTTTCCAATTCCGGCAGCAGAAACACGACGACGGGTAACACGGTCAACGGCACCGGCTACCTTGACCCCAATCGAAGCATGGAGACCTACGACAAGAACGTCCTGGGCGGACCGGGAACGCTTGCCGATTTCCTGAAGCGCGCCGAGGCCAATCCGGGCAATCCGGCGCTGACGGCCGCTGCGGTCATTGCCTACATTCAGCAAGGCTTCAACATCGGTACGGGACAAACGGGGGGGGGCCGGGGGTACCGGGGGCACGACCGCGCCGAAGATCAACTCGGTCGTGGAATCGCCCGCCACTGGCAAGCTCAATGCCGGCGACACGGTTACGCTGACGCTCAATCTCAGTTCTGCGGTCACCATCGCCGGCGGCACGCCGACGCTGACGTTGAACGACGGCGGCACGGCGACCTATACCGGCGGCTCGGGCAGCGGTGCGCTGACCTTCACCTACACGGTGGCGGCGGGACAGAACACGTCGGCGCTGGCGGCGACCGGCGTCAATCTCAATGGCGCCACGATCAAGGACGGCAGCGGCAATGCCGCCAATGTTGGGCTGAGCGGTCTCACCCAGGCCGGGCCTCAGATCGACACCACAATGCCCGCCGTATCCACGGTGGTGGCCTCGGGGAGCGGAATTACCTCGGGCAACGGCATTCTCGGGGTCGGCAAGGTGGTCACGCTGACGGTGAATGTGAGCGAGGCGGTGACGATATCGGGCGGTACCCCGACGCTGACACTCAACGACGGTGGCACGGCCACCTATACCGGCGGCTCCGGCACCAGCGCGCTGACCTTCAGCTACACGGTGGCGGCGGGGCAGAGCACCGCTGACCTCGCGGTAACCGGGGTCAACATGAATTCGGCGACCGTCAAGGACGGCGCCGGCAATGGCGCCAGCCTGGCGGGGGCGGTGACCAACCCGTCCGGCACGCTGCAGATCGGCACGACAGGGCCCTCCGTTTCCTCGGTAGTGGCCTCGGGTACCGGCATCAGCTCGGGCACCGGAACCCTCGGCGCCGGCAAGGTCGTCACGCTGACGGTGAACCTGAACGAGGCGGTGACAGTCGCGGGCGGCACGCCGACCTTGACCCTCAACGATGGCGGTACGGCCACCTATACCGGCGGCTCCGGCACCAGCGCGCTGACCTTCAGCTACACGGTGGGCGCCGGTCAGAACACCGCTGACCTGGCGGTGACCGGGGTCAGCCTCAACTCGGCAACCGTCAAGGACAGCTCCGGCAATGCCACCAGCTTGAGCGGGGCGGTGACCAATCCGTCGGGCACGCTGCAGATCGACACCGCGGCGCCCTCGGTGTCCTCGGTGGCGGCCTCCGGTACCGGTATCACTTCGGGCAATGGCAATCTCGGGGTCGGCAAGGTCGTCACCCTGACCGTGAACCTCAATGAGGCGGTAACGGTTGCGGGCGGCACGCCGACCTTGACCCTCAACGATGGCGGCACGGCCACCTATACCGGCGGCTCCGGCACCAGCGCGCTGACCTTCAGCTACACGGTGGGCGCCGGTCAGAACACCGCTGACCTGGCGGTGACCGGGGTCAGCCTCAACTCGGCAACCGTCAAGGACAGCGCCGGCAATGCGACCAGCCTGTCAGGAGCGGCGACCAATCCGTCGGGCACGCTGCAGATCAGCGGAACAGGGCCCGCAGTGTCTTCCGTGGCGGCCTCCGGTACCGGGATCAACTCGGGTAACGGCACGCTCGGGGTCGGCAAGGTCGTCACCCTGACCGTGAACCTGAATGAGGCGGTGACGGTCACGGGTGGCACGCCAACGCTCAATCTCAACAACGGCGGCACGGCCACCTATACCGGCGGATCGGGCACCAGCGCGCTGACTTTCAAATACACGGTGGCGGCGGGACAGAGCACCGCTGACCTGGCGGTGACCGGCATCAATCTGAACTCGGCAACCGTCAAGGATGGCGCCGGCAACACGACCGGCCTGAGCGGAGCGGTGACCAACCCGTCAGGTACGCTGCAGATCGACACTTCGGGGCCCGCGGTATCCTCGGTGGTTGCGTCGGGGACGGGCATTACGGCTGGTTCTGGCAACCTCGGAACTGGCAAGGTCGTCACGCTGACGGTGAATCTCAGTGAAGCCGTAACGGTTTCGGGCGGTACTCCGACCCTTACTCTCAACGACGGCGGCAAAGCGACCTATACCGGTGGCTCCGGCACCAACGCCCTGACCTTCAGCTACACGGTAGGCGCTGGGGAGAGCACCAACGACCTGGCGATCACCGGAATCAGCCTGAACTCGGCGACCGTCAAGGACAGCGCCGGCAATACCACCAGTCTCGCGGGGGCGGTGACCAACCCGTCGGGCACGCTGCAGATCAACGGAAATGGACCGTTGGTGTCCTCCGTGGCAACGTCAGGCACGGGGATAGCGGCCGGATCCGGCAATCTCGACATCGGCAGCGTCGTCACGCTGACTGTGAATCTTAACGAAGTGGTAACGGTCGCGGGTGGTACGCCAACGCTGAAGCTCAACAATGGCGGCACGGCTACCTATACCGGCGGCTCGGGCACCAGCAAGCTGACCTTCAGCTATACGGTGGGTGCCGGGCAGAACACCGGTGACCTGGCGGTGACCGGGGTCAACCTCAACTCGGCAACCGTCACGGATAGTGACGGCAATTCGACCAGCTTGAGCGGGGCGGTGACCAACCCGTCGGGCACGCTGCAGATCGACACCTCGGCGCCCTCGGTTTCCTCGGTTGTGGCGTCGGGGACGGGTATCAAGAACGGATCCGGCGATCTCGGGGTAGGTCAGGTCGTTACGCTGACGGTGAATCTCAACGAGGCCGTAACGGTTTCGGGCGGCACTCCGACCCTCACTCTCAACGACGGCGGCACGGCCACCTATACCGGTGGTTCCGGCACCAAGGCGCTGACCTTCAGCTACACGGTGGCGGCCGGGCAGAGCACCGCTGACCTGGCGGTGACCGGGGTCAACATGAATTCGGCGACTGTCAGGGACGGCGCCGGCAATACCACCGGCCTGGCCGGGGCGGTGACCAACCCGTCCGGCACCCTCCAGATCAGCGGAGCACCGCCTTCGGTGTCCTCCGTGGCCGCTTCCGGAACGGGAATTACCGCCGGGTCCGGCGATCTCGGGGTAGGCAGCGTCGTCACCCTCACCGTGAAGCTGAGCGGGGCGGTAACCGTCAAGGGCGGTACCCCGACCCTGACTCTCAACGATGGCGGCACGGCCACCTATACCGGCGGTTCCGGCACCAGCACGCTGACCTTCAGCTACAAGGTGGCGGCTGGGCAGAATACGTCCGATCTCGCGGTGACAGCGGCCAATGCCAATGGCGCGACCATCAAGGATGCGGTCGGCAATGTGGCGGACCTGAGCGGTGCGGCGAGGAATCCCTCCGGAACGCTGCACATCGATACCACCGCGCACCTCACCCAGGTCGGAAACCAGTATTTCCTGCAGAACGCGTCGGGCAAAGGACCATCGTTGAAGAACGGAGGTTCACCCGTCACGGACAGCACGCTCGGGACTTGGAATCTGATCGCCGCGGCCCAAGTCGGCAGCGGGTACCAGGTCGCGTTGAAGTCGGATAGTGGCCAATACACGGTCTGGAATACCGACGGCCAGGGCAATGTTGTTTCCAACGGGGTGGGCGGCGTCGTCTCGGGCACCAATTCCAAGCTGGAAGCCCTCGAAACGACGTTCGGCCGCGATCTCAATGGCGACGGCACCATCGGGCTTTCGACAACCGTGATCGAGTCGTCCGGATCGACCGCCTTGGCCCAGGTCGGGGACAACTATTTCTTCAATCCTGTCGCCGGCGGGACGGGTCCCGAGTTTCAGTACAATGGATCGTTCGTCACGCCGGCGACGGTCCCCGGCTGGACGTTTATCGCTGCCGAGAAGACCAGTACCGGCTACGAGGTCGCGCTCAAGGCAACGGGGTCCAACCAATACACGGTGTGGAATACCGACAATAGCGGCAAGGTCACTTCCAATGCGGTCGGCGGCTATGTGTCGGGATCCAACGCCAAGCTGCAGGCGCTGGAAACGAGCTTCCACCAGGATCTCAATGGCGACGGCAAGATCGGGGTTTCCGCGACCGTGATCGAGTTCGTCCGGCTCGACCGCCCTGGCTCAGGTCGGCGACAACTTTTTCTTCAATCCTGTCGCCGGCGGGACGGGTCCCGAGTTTCAATACGCTGGATCGTTCGTCACGCCGGCGCTGGTCCCCGGCTGGACGTTTATCGGTGCGGAGAAGACCAGCACCGGCTACGAGGTCGCGCTCAAGGCTACGGGGTCGAACCAATACACGGTGTGGAATACCGACAACAGCGGCAAGGTCACTTCCAATGCGGTCGGCGGCATTGTGTCGGGGTCCAACTCCAAGCTGCAGGCGCTGGAAGCGAGCTTCCATCAGGACCTGAATGGAGATGGAATCATCTTCATCTCCGGCAGCGGAAGCAGCATCGGCAACAACTCGCTCACGGTAGGCAATGGCGCGACTGTAGAGCTCACCGCCGCCTATTCGGGAACGGTCAGCTTCGCCGGTGCGACAGGTACGCTCAAGATCGATGACGCGGCCAGCTTCACCGGCAAGATCGCCGGTCAGTTGCCAGATGGTGACGTGATCGATCTTGCGAACGTTTCGGCGGGATCGAGTGCAACGGTCGCCTATTCCGGCAACAACTCGCAGGGCACCCTGACCGTGAGCGACGGAACCCACACCGCGAACATCGCGATGCTCGGCAACTACACGTTGGCGAATTTCCACGTGTCGAGCGACGGAAATGGCGGAACGTCGGTTGTGGATCCGCCGGTCTCCAGCAACAACATCGCGTCGACCAGCCCGCTGGACGCGGCGTTAAATCAGCGGCTGGCGTTGTTCTCGCAGCACATATCGTCTGCGTTCCCGTCGTCCGGATTTGGTGATGGTGCGCGTTCGCTCCACTCCTCGGAAGTCGTGTCGCAATTGTCGCAATTGGCGCGCTCGGTTGTCGGCCAGCACGCGCAGGCCTGAATCGCGGCCTGATCCGCGCGGCGGGAACGTCCCCGCCGCGGCGGAAAGCGGAAGATTTTCAAGGGCTGAAGGCCTGTTTTTCTGCTATAGGACCTGTCCGAGGGCAGGGTCCTGTTCCACGCGACCGAGGCGTGCGAAGCGGCCTTGCCCGATGTCCCTCGGCTCCCAATGACAAGATCGATGCAGCGGCTTCTATCGATATTCGCGTTTGGTTTCCTCGGCCTCGCAAGCCATTCGACTATGGCGGTCGCGGCCGAAATGCGCTTTGCGCTCGTCATAGGGAATTCCGCTTACAAGGTCGGCTCAAGGCCGACGCCGGTCAATGATTCGGGCCTGATTGCCCACGCCCTGAAGGAAACCGGCTTTCAGGTCACGGCGCAAAACGATCTGAACGAAGACCAGCTGCGCAAGACTTTCGGCGATTTTGCGGCCAGGATTGGCAAGGGCGGCCCGGATGCCGTTGCCGTGGTGTACTTCGCCGGCAACGGACTTCAGCTGAGAGGGGAGAATTATCTGCTCCCGGTCGACGCGGGCGTGGCCAGCGTTGACGACGCGCGTGCGCACGCCGTCAGCCTGTCGGAGCAGATGCATGCGTTCGCCGCACTGCATCTCAAGGCATCCATTTTCATTGTCGATGAAGCCGGTATAAGTCCGTCTTCCTGGTCGGGCTCGCCGCCGGCCGGTGGCTTCGCATGGGTCGAACCGGAGCCCAACATGCTCGTCGCCTTCAACGCCGCGCCGGGCACGGCGATCGGCGAGGCAACCGAAAGCGCGGGCTCCTATGCCAAGGTCCTTGCTGAATTGATTCGCGGCGACAGCCTGACGCCGGCCGAGCTGTTCGGGCAAGTTCGTTTGCGCGTCGGCGAGTTGACGATGGGGGCAGAGGTGCCCTGGAGTGCATCGAAGATCCCGCCGCAATTCGTGCTGTTTGCCGGCAAATCAGATGCGCCGGCGCGGACCGACCGGCTTGCCTTCCTTGCCAGCTTGCGTGGCCAGCCGTTGCAGAAGATCGGCGTGCGCAACGCCTATCTGGTCACCCTGCTGCGCGACACCCTGGACGGCTATGCAGACTTTCTCGCGGACTATTGGCAGGATCCGATGGCAAGGCGTGTGCAGGCCTTGCTTGCCGCGAGACGAGAGGCGATCACCTGGTGGCGGTCCTACCAGAGGAACGTTCCCGAAGCCTACTGGACCTATCTGGAGCGCTATCCGAACGGTCCCCACGCGGTCGACGCACATGGTCTGCTGAGCCGATTGGGGGCGTCCAACGACCCGCCCATCAGATTTGCGAAATTGGAATATGACGTTCCGCCGCCCTTGCCGGACGAGCTTGCTTACCTGAAGCGGCCCGGTCTCATGCTGGATGATCCGCAATTGGCGTTCGCGCCACCGCCGCCGCTGCCCACCGACGTCCAGCCCCAGCCGCCGCAACCGGCAATGGCAAAATCACCCGCGTCGGCCGCTCCAGCCGGCGGCGAACCGAACCCCGGCATTGGACCCGCACCGTTGAGCCCGCTCGTCCCAGGTAGTGTTCCGGCGGCGTTGGACATCACGGGTGCCATAGGCCGCCTGGGCAGCCCCAGCGAGAAATCCATCATGCCGCCAGGCTCGCCGCATGATGTCACGCGTGGAGGGGGAGAGGGAGCCGCGAGCCCGTCACAGCCGGGGAGCGCGCCGTCTGGATCGGTCAAGGTCGACCAGAAGCCGGTCGACGAACGCTCCGCCACGGGCGGCCCTGGGCCAATGGCGCCTGCCGACAAGGCCGCGGATCTGGCGCCCGCAACGGCCACGATGCCAATCCCGGCCACCCCGACGCGCGCGCAGGACCGGATGCCGGCCGCACTCGCACCGTCGACCTCGCTGCCGATACCGCTCAGGAGGCCGGCAAGTGCGCCCGCGAGGGTCCCTGTCGCCGGGGTGCCGTCGCAAGCCGGGCCCGCCGCCGGAAATGGTTCGCCGACCGCCGCAAAACCAGTCCTTGCGCCGCGACCCAACGCTCAACCGAAGCTTGCCGTCGAAGGCGCCGCGGCGCCGCGCCCTCCGCAGGCGATCGGAGCGGCCAAACCCACTGCGACAAGGCAGCCGCAATCGGGGTGCACCGATCTGGACGGCAGGCAGGATTTGCCCGGCAAGCGGACCTGTCGCTGAAACGGCGCCGTGGAAAGCCGGCAGGCCGGGTCCGCTACCGCTCCCGCAGGCTCTCTTGGTTGTACTTCAGGACAGGCGACAGCAGATAGCCTATCACGCGTCGCGAGCCGGTCTTGATTTCGGCCGTCACGGCCATGCCCGGTGAAAGGTTGACCAGCTTGTCATCCACCTGCATCTGCGACCGGTCGACGGAGATGCGTGCCGCATAGGACAATTCTTTTCCCTTGGGCTCGCTGGTCGCGTTGGACGCACCCGCCGATTTGTCGTTCGCGGTGTCGGTGCCCGAATCGCGGGTGATGGCATCCGATGAGATGTTGCGGACCCGTCCGTGCAACAGCCCGTATCGGGTGAAGTCGAACGTGTCGACCTTGACCTCGACATCGTCACCGACGTGCACGAAGCCGATATCCCGGTTGCTCACCATGGCTTCGATTTCGATCTGGCTGTCGCGGGGGACAATCACCATCAGGGCCTGTGCCGGCGTCACGACACCGCCAACGGTGTGAACTGCCAGTTGCTGAACCATGCCGGAAACGGGAGCGGTCAATTGCTGCAGCTTGCTGCGCTGCTCGGCTTTGGACAGGTCCGCCGCCAGCCCCGCGGCCTTGCGCTCGGCCTCGGTCAATTCGCCGAACTGGGTCCGGCGAAATTCTCCGACGGTCTGGGAGCGCGTCTCGATGATGGCGCCAATCGCGGCCCGCGCCTCCTTGAGATGGCTGGTCTGGACCAGTCGCTCCTGCTGACTCTCGGTCAATTGCTGCAGCACTTCGAAATATTGCAGCTTCGACCCGAACTCGCTCAGGGTCTTGCGAATATTGACGCGCTCCTCGATGGTGGGAATCACGGCATCGAGCTTGTCCACCGTCGCCTTGATGGTTGCGAGTTCGGCTTCTTTCTGGGCCCGCTGCCCGTCCAGCGCCGCGATTTTCGAGCGATGCTCCGAAACCTGGGCGATCAAGAACTGTCGCGATTGGGCGACGAGGGCCGGATCGGCATTGGCCGGCGGACGGAAGGCCGCGAGCGGATCATCGGTATCGGCCAGCGCGGCGCGCAAGCGAGCGGCATCCAGCTGTGCGGAAAGCAAGTCGCTCTGCAGGTGATTGACTTCGCCCTCGAGGATGGTCGGATCAAGCTCGATCAATACATCGCCGGCATTGACGTTCTGACCATCCGAAACGTGAATGGCACGAACTACGCCGGTCTCGAACGGCTGGATGACCTTGCTGTGGCCGGTCGGAATAATTCGTCCCGATGCCGACGCGACGATATCCACGTGGCTCAGGCTGGCCCAGGCCAACGCCAGCAAAAACAACGCCACAAGCGTCGCACCGATCGCACGTCCGATGGGCGATGGCGGCGTCTCGACGATTTCCAGGGCAGCGGGCAGGAAAGCCAGCTCTTCCCGATCGCGCGAAACGGGGCGCGCAGGAAACGGAACCACCACCTGCTTCTCGGCTACCACTTTCTTTTGAGCTAACATAGAACCTACCTAAAATCGCCGGATTATCGCCTGTTTTACAGGCTCGATAAACTCGAAATAGATCGTTTAATTTGTCGTTGATCCTAATGGTTCGTTGGTCAAAATAAAGGCAGCCCAGCAAATCATAATCTAGGGCTAACCTGTTAAAAGTATAGAAATTTATCCTCGGTGATTTGTCGCACGGCTGCATTGACGATCAAGGCTGTGGATTGGGGGCGGTGGAGACGATATGACGACACATGCAGACATGTCAGCGCCGAACGATCCGGGCCTCACCGCCCTGGTCATGCTTTTGCGCTTTCACGGCATCGGAGCGGATCCCAATCAAATTCTCCATCAATGCGGAACGGCGACGCTCGGCGTCGCCGAGATGATCCGCTGCGCCAAGGAATTCGGCCTCAAGGCGCGCGAGCTGAAAATGACCTGGGAAAGGCTGGCGACCGCGCCGTTGCCGGCCATCGCTGTGTTGCGCGACGGCAGCTTTCTGCTGCTCGGGAAGGTTGGTCAGGACAAGATAGTCGTTCAGTCGACGAAGACGCCGCGCCCCGAATTGATGACGAAGGACGACCTCGAGGGCATCTGGGACGGCCGCATCATTCTGATGACGAAGCGCGCCAATCTCGCGGAGCTGTCGCGGCGCTTCGACATCACCTGGTTCCTGGGCGCGATTCACAAATACAGCCGGCACCTGACCGAGGTGCTGGTTGCCTCCTTCGCGCTGCAGTTGTTTGCGCTGGTTTCGCCGCTGTTCTTCCAGGTCGTCATCGACAAGGTGCTGGTTCATCGCGGGATCAGCACGCTCGACGTCCTGATCATCGGGCTGCTCGGCATCGGCGCGTTCGAGACAATATTGGGAATTCTCCGCACCTATCTTTTTTCCCATACGACCAACCGGATCGATGTCGAACTCGGTGCAAGACTGTTTCAGCATTTGCTGGCGTTACCCACCGCCTATTTCCAGGCCCGCCGGGTCGGCAATTCCGTCGCACGGGTTCGCGAATTGGAGAACATCCGGAATTTCTTGACCGGTTCGGCGCTCACGCTGGTCATCGACCTGTTCTTCACCTTCGTTTTTCTCGGCGTGATGTTTTTGTATTCGCCCTTGCTTACCGGTCTCGTTCTGATCAGTTTCCCGTTCTACGTGGCGATTTCGGCCGGTGCGACCTCGCGGTTCCGAACCCTGCTGGATGAAAAGTTCAAGCGAGGTGCGGAAAACCAGGCGTTTCTCGTCGAAAGCATCACCGGCATCGAGACCCTCAAGGCGATGGCGGTCGAACCGCAGATGCAGCGCCGCTGGGAAGAGCAGCTCGCCGGCTATGTGGCCGCAAGCTTTCGTGTATCCCAGCTCGGCAACACCGCCAGCAACAGCGTACAATTCATCAACAAGGTCATGATGGCCGGACTGCTCTATTTCGGGGCCCGGCTGGTGATCTCCGGCGACTTGACGGTCGGCGAACTGGTGGCTTTCAATATGCTGGCGGGACGCGTCAGCCAGCCCGTGCTGCGGCTGGCGCAGATCTGGCAGGATTTTCATCAGGCGAGACTTTCGGTCGAGCGGCTGGGAGACATTCTCAACGCCCCGCCGGAGCCCAAATTCAATCCTGCCCGCAGCGCGCTGCCGGCCATCCGCGGCGACGTCATATTCGACCATGTCAGCTTTCGATACCGGATCGATGGACCGGAAATCCTGCACGACGTCAGTTTCGACGTCTCCGCCGGCCAGGTTATCGGCATCGTCGGCGCCTCGGGTTCCGGAAAGAGCACGGTGGCCAAACTGGTTCAACGCCTCTACATACCGGAACGCGGCCGGGTGCTGGTCGACGGCGTCGACCTTGCGATGGTCGATACAGCCTGGCTGCGTCGCCAGATCGGGACCGTGCTGCAGGAGAACGTCCTCTTCAATCAGTCGATCCGGGACAATATCGCCTTGCCCGACCCGTCAATGTCGATGGAGCGGGTTGTCGAGGCAGCGAAGCTTGCCGGCGCCCATGATTTCATCCTGGAATTGCCGGAAGGCTACGACACGGTCGTCGGTGAGCGTGGTGCCAGTCTTTCGGGCGGCCAGCGGCAGCGGGTGGCTATCGCGCGCGCGCTGGTGACCAATCCTCGGATCTTGATCTTCGACGAGGCGACCAGCGCCCTCGACTACGAGAGCGAGCGGGTCATCCAGCAGAACATGCAGCGCATCGCGCAAGGACGCACGGTGCTCATCATCGCCCATCGACTGTCCACCGTTCGCCGAAGCGACCGGATCTTCACGATCGACCGCGGGCGTCTGGTGGAGGACGGGACGCATGAAGAGTTGATCAAGCAGGGCGGCCGCTATGCCATGCTTCACCGCGTGCAAGCGGATATCCACGAGGTGAGCTAGATTGGGGTGCGGACGCTCGGCGTCGGGCCGGGCGTCACGGCGCTTTCGGGCGAGCGGGCGGGATCGCCGCCTGCCTCCTGTCGTTCAAACCTATCGCGCCGGATTCCTCGCCGATGACGTGCTCGGCGTGAACGATCCCGGCGTTTGCGACACGGGTGCCTCCGCCGCCTGCCGAAGGCCAAGACCGATGAAGTAGCCAACCTGCAAGCTGGCGACGCCTCCGATCGCCATCAAGAGGATCCACCACGGGGTATCGCCTTCCGCAAGGCCGGCGCCCGCGGCCGCCGCCAGCACCAGGCTGGTGGCGGGCAGCAGCACGAAGACCCTAAATCGCTGCGCGAGCACAGCGCCCAAGAGCAGGCTGATGATTGCGAGCCAGATCATTTTACCGCGCCCATCCAGCACGCACGCTGGGAGGCCATTCCCGAGCGGCATGCTTCAGCAATTTTCCATCCCCGGGTTAATTCTTTATGTAGGCGCGATATCGAGCTCGTCGCCCCCGCGCGGTTCATTTGGTCCCCAGACCCGCGCAATTCCCGGACGATCCGATTCGCTCTGCATAGTTGGGCGAAATTTGGGTGACAATGGGGGGAAGTCGGGCCAATTGATGCGGTTCAGGCACGTGCCGGCGGCTCCGCACCTGCCCAGCGGTGCAACCGAAGGGTGAGGACGGCTCACCGTGCGCTAAAATGGGTTCCTGGTCAGTAGGCCAATGTCAGGCGCGGGCCGCAGGATCAGGAAGTGGCCGCGGGACAACGCCTCAATAGGCGTTGTTCCTCTTCCCGATGATCTCGAGAGCCGTCTTCATCAATATCTGGATGTCCAGCCAGAGACTCCAGTTGTTGATGTACCAGAGGTCAAACTTCACCCGCTTCGAGATATCTTCGATGGAAGGCGTCGCACCTCTGGCACCGTTGCATTGCGCCCAGCCGGTTATGCCCGGCTTGACGTGGTGGCGAAACGCATAGTCGCTGAGGATGCTCTCGAAGTAGTTGTCATGGGCAAGCGCGTGGGGCCGGGGCCCCACCAGCGACATGTCACCCTTCAGCACATTGAAGAGCTGGGGCAGTTCATCGATGCTCGATGATCGCAGCAGGCGCCCAAGATTGGTCACCCGGGCATCGTCGCGCGTGGCCTGCGTTATCGTAGAACCATTTTCCTGAACGGTCATGGTCCGGAACTTGAAGATGACGAACTGCCTTCCATTGAACCCATTGCGAGACTGCCGGAAAATCACCGGCCCCGGGCCGTCGAGTTTGATCGCGAGGGCGGTCAGCGCCATCACCGGAAGAAAGAATACCAGGGCCACGCTGGAAACCACCAGGTCCATGAGACGCTTGACGAACCGTTGTGCGCCGTCGAGCGGCGCCTGCTGGACCTCGATCGCCAGCGTACGGCTGCAGCCGGACCATGTGAGGCTGGCGAGGGACCGCGCGCGCAGGTCGGGCAGCAAGCGGGCCGCCACCGGCAATGCCTTGATCCGGTCGCGAACGAAATCGATACGGTCGGCGTCGTTCCAGGGCAGCGCCAGCAGAACCTGCCGACAATTGTGCCTGCGCACGAAATCGGCCAGCAGTTCGATGGTGCGACCGTCCGCATCGATGCGGGCCGCGGCATCGCCCTCCCGGCTCAATGCAAAACGAACGACGTTGGTCGCTCCGCAACTGGCCAGCAGATCCTGCGGCTTCAGTGAGAGCATCTCGCCGAGCTCACCCAGTATCACCGTATCGCGCCGCCCGATCGCATTGCTGGAAATCGCTCCCGACAGCGTCCTCTTCGTCAGCTTGCGGACGCCCAGAAGCGCAACCGGAGTGAGCAGGCAGGCCAGGATGTAACTTCCGCGCGAAAATGTGCCGCCGACTTTCAGCAGAAACGCGACCAGCGCCAGCAGCAGCACGGTCATGAACCAGTGCACGACAATGTTGCGGATTTCGACATCAGGAGTTGCAATCTCCTGGAGCTCGTAGAACCCGCTCCGGTTCATCTGCAAAACATAGAACAGGCTTGCAAGCAGCCCCACGGCCATCTGCGGGGCGAAATCCGGCAGCGGATTGTGCGCAATCAGCTGGTACGCGGCAGCGCCAGCGACGCTACACAGCAGGATGGCCAGGGCATCGACAGAAGAAACGATCACAGGAATTGTCTGGGCGGAGATCGTGGTGGACGCGTCTGCTTGACCTTCGATTTGGCCAACATTGTCCTGAATGACTGTCTTCATAGGCGCGTCAACACCCGTATTTAATTTAAATGCTGATTTTAATGTCATGGGATGGCAATTAAATCTATTTTGCGCGATTTGAATATAGGCCGAAGCGAAAGTTAGCGCAACATTAATGTGGCTCTTAAATATGAAAATTCGCTCCATGCGACCAATTGGTTACGCATGATGCTGACGATGCCGACGGCCCGATGTTCGCAATAAAGCCATCTTTTCGCTTCTCTTCCGCCGGCTGCAGGCCAGGATCCGGGCAGGGCTCAGGCGGTTTTCTCTCATGGTCCAAACGACTTGCCGAAAAGCCGGTGCCATGCGTGATGCGGCGGCTAGTGAAATGAAGGCTCCGGCCGACCGTGTGGCAAGTCATGGCTCGACCTCTGGAGTGCGGCTGCACGTCGCGCCCCGGGGGCGTCGCGATGAGTCTCGCACGGCGTGCGCCTGTCGGGACGTGGTGTCTGCGCGCCCAAGCGCTCAACCGGCTTTCGCACCCATCATGGTCCAGAATTCAGGTTGGCGGCATGGGAAAGATTGTCGGCGCGGCGATCGGCAGAGACCGGTATGGGTCGATCGCCCGGAGTCGAGAATCAAGGTTGGCCATCGGCCAGCCTCGCGGCGTTCACTCGACGACAATATTCCGCTTGCGCCAGGCCCGCGAGGCGCGCAGCGCGATCTGATCGATCGGCTCGAAATAGGTGGCGGCCAAGATCGTCACGGCAATACTCATAAGGAGTGCCAGTAGTCGCGCCGCCAAAGCCAGCGACGACGACGTGCCGATCCACGGCGTCATTTCCACCAGCGAGAAACTGCCAAGGCCGAAAATGACCGGCCAGTGTGTCAGATAGATCGGGAATGACAGCGGCCCGAGGGCGCGCAGTCGCTCGGAACTGAGACACTTCCTGATCCAGGGGCTTTGCAGGACGCCGATGCCAAACAAGCTCGCGCCATAGATTCGCATCAGATAGTCCGGCTTATCCAGCGGGCAGGGGGGCAGTATCTGCTCGCCCAGCGCGCAGACACTCACGATTGGCGCCGGGCTCCAGAAATGACTGACGAGGCAGATGGCGAGCCCGCTCACCGCGGCTGCCGCGGCCAGCGGCCAGGCCATCAGGAGCCGTTTTCCGCCAAGATCAAGCCGCGCCGCAACGTGCCCGACGATGAAGCAAACCAAATAGGTACGACTGAAGACGAGCGCAGCCAGAACCAGCAACCACTGGGATCTCGACCGGGCCAGGAGCAGCACCAGACATGATCCGTAGAACTCGATCGAGAGCGTCCACAACGGCGTCACATAGCTGTTTTCCATCGCCGCCAGCGAGGTGGCAGGAACTCCGACCCACTGTGCCAGAGACGAGCCCTGGAAACCGAGAATCACGCCATTGACGACGGCATCCCTGAGAAACCAGAGATCGGCCGCGGGGCGCCACCCGTCCGCCAGCCAGAGTGATTTCGAGACGACTGCAGCCGTCTCGTGATAGCTGCCGAGCGCCTGGAACAGGATGGCCGAGAACGCGCAACCGGCAGCGGCCGGAATGGCGAGCCGGAGAAATCGGCTGCCGATGATCGCACCGTTGCTGGCTCGCGAGTGGGTAAATCCGGAGGTCAGGACATAGCCGCTCAGGAAGAAGAAGATGCATACGGCTGAAGCGCCGTCGATCAGCAGGAAAAGAGGGGAGGCGGCAAGATAGCCGACGAAGGTCCCGGATGAAGGCTTCGCCATGGCTATGCCAGCGAAGAACGCCAACATCGAATGCGACAGCAAAACCTGGACGGACGCGAGCCCCCGCAAGGTATCGAGGTAGGCTATCCGTCGCTCATCGTGTTGCGGGATGTTCGCGGAATCTTCAACCGCGACCTTGTGAACCGGCACCCGATCAAGCACAGCCAAGGACCTCTCAAATGAATCACAGAACTCGCCGCAGCAATTTTCGTCCCGAGACAGCGCTCCGAACGCAAATTTATTTCGCTTTCAAATCGCAATCCGCAACGTAGATCAGTTAAATGAAATTCAAATTCGTGCGACAATTTAGCACAGTCGCCATGACCATGCCAGCGGAGGTCCCCCTTTGGTCGGTTTAGCCCGGATGCAAAATTCAAATCTGATTAATAGCGCGCAGCAAGTGTCTGTAATCACGATCGAATGGCGATGAGCGCGACGGTTAGGCAAAGCCTTTCCAAGCCTCCGGGGATGCTCCAAATCGTGCGATTGCACGGTGACGGCGATTATCCAGAGGATTGCAACCGGAATTGCCGGGGTGCCGACAAAATGATAAGATTAAATCCGTTCATTAATTGGCGCCGGACCGCTGTCCTCCGCGATTGGGGCCGGGCGGCAAGTGCTGTCTGAAAACGCGTTTCATCATGGCGGTCGGGTTGCCGCCTCGGCAGGAGGACGCCGAGGCCCCCGCGTTCACCCGCTCTATCGGCGGGGTCTGTGACAGGCGATGACGCTGTGCCAGTGACCGGAGCGCCAGATCGGTTGGCGGCAACATGTATAGCCGCAACTGTAGTACCCTGACGGTTCGTAGAGCGGTGTGGGATAATCGGACACGAGTACGGTCGGCGGCGGCCACGGCCACCATGAGTAGACGCCCTCTGCCGACGCCGGTCGCGACAACGACGCGGCAGCGAGCAACAAGATCACGGCAAGAAACGAGACCTTCCGCATCTTCAACACCTCGATATGAATCAAGCTTCACACCCTATAACAATCACCGGGCAAATCAAATAGCGGACCCGGATCAAGACGGCCGCGCCATCATTGCGGGCCGTCGCGGATTGCGGTCGCACGGCACGGTGCATTAACTTTTTTCGCTCGGGGAACCGCCAAATTTCTTGTTCGTTGAACGGGTCGGTCGAGGCGTGGCATCGGGAAGCCAATGGCTGCCTCGCAGCGTTCAGGCGGTACCTATTGGTCGAAGGTTCGGGCGGACCCGCTCACAAGATTTGCGTGCAGTTCGTGTTTGCGCTGATATGCTCCGGTGCGTTGAAAGCCCGGGGCTGCTGGACGGCAATCGAAACCCTGTCCAGAATAACGATATGTGACGAAAACGATATGTGACGAAGAGGGAGCGGGCCGATGGGCGTCCGCCATGATCCGGTTCTGCTATCCGCGCCGCCGCTGAACGCCGCGAATGACAACGATTGCAGTCTTCGCGTGAGTGCGGAGAACTGCGAATCAGTCACGTCGGATCATGCCCAAGAGGCCGCTCCCTCGGGAAATGCCTTCCTGACCATTTTCTGTGTGGCTACCGCATCATTGGTGATTGTTGGCTGGATCTTCGTGATTTCACTGGCCTTGTTCGACGGCATTCATTGGGCCTTGTCTTTCATGCGATGAGATCGGCGGCCGGTGCATCGATTCTCCGGGTGCGTCCAACGGATCGTTCTTGATTTTGGTCGGACGGCACTTTAGCGTTCTCGGAAAGAACGCCTGCATCTCACCGGATTAGCCACTGCATGGCATCCGGCGTGCTCGTCGTTCTGGCTTTCAGGCAAATCATCTGAGAAACAGTGTCGAAAGCAGTTGAGCTACTGGCCGCTACCTATGTGAGGCTGAAGGAGCGTGGTGCCCTTCAGCATGTTCTGCACGGCTGGCAGAAAACCTACCGCGATCTCGAACAACAGAATTCTCCGAAGAACATTCTTGACCGCCTCGCGCGGGAAATCGAAATCATCCAGGCCGCGTTGGACAGCTTGGGGAATTCGAATGAAGCGACACAAGGCGCCTCGTCCGCCGGGGCAAACGTCTTGAGTGTCAAGGTATCGGTCGCCGCGGCCGATACGGCCGGACCTCCACCATCCCCGCCGGCGAGCGGAAACGGCAACGTGACCACCGTGAGGGTGACAGGCTTGAGCGTCGAGGTCTCGACCTAGGCCGCACCTTGTGACCTCGGCTGCACTGCCGCGTGTTACTGCCCTTCTGGCAAAGGGCATGAGCGTTCAATCGCGGCGAACGTCGCCAACTGCCGCGACCGCTAGCCCGTCTGGCGGCGCGGTCGCTGCGAGCCTGGTTGAATCCGGAAGTCGTCGAGTTTTTTGCCGGACCGTAGCTGTGCCGTCAGCCATCTCGGCTGCTTGCCGCGGCCGGCCCAGGTCTCGGCGGGAGCGGCCGGATTCCGATACTTCGGAAACACCTGCGGATAAGGCCGCCGCGCGTGGTTCAGCTTTTTCGGGCCGAGCTTGCTGTCCTGGCCGAGCTCGTGCAGCCGCTGCTCGAGCGTGGCCTTTTCCGCGATGATCTTGTCGGCCAGGGCCGCGACAGTTTCCTCGTGAAGAGTCCAGAGCTCATCCACCGACATCGAATTGAGATCACATTCCTTCATTTGCATGCACCTCGAATGATCGGCCTCCTTGCCGCGCCGGATCGGTTTCCGTCGCTGCGCTCAGGGGGCTGCGGTGATGCCTGTTGCCCTCGGCGAAGCGTCGGCCGACCACGGTGCAAGGACGACCCGCGGGGGCTCAACCAGCCCTCCCGCGCACCTTTGTCGTCATTTAATCTTAGTTAAGTGCTGGCCGGGCCGCTTCAATGGCGCACGGTTAACAAAACCATCGGGTTATGCACGCATCGTTAGAATCATAGAATTCCACCACCCAGGGTATATGCATACCCTGGGTGTTGACTCGTTCTTTGGACGACCGCTGCTGCCAAGGTCCGCCGGCCACCTGGAGCCTGGATTCTTGTCTTGACCGCTTCCCGAAGCGTGCCGAAAATGACCCATGTCCAGCTGGCATTGGTTGGTGGCGTTTAATGGCTTCTCGCGATCCGCGCACTCAGGAATTGAACAATCTCAAGGTAGCGCTGGCGACATTTGCGCTGCAGTTGGATATTTTTGAAGCCCGGATCCGGACCGGACAACCCAAGACGCCGGGCCGGCTTGATTGGCCGAAGCCGCCGGACTTCAATCTGACAGTCATGACCGGGCCAGCCATGAAGAGCCTGTCGAAGGAATAGAGCGCGGGATTGATCCCGGTTTCCTGCTCCCTTGCCGATATGCACATCGTGCAACCTGCCGAAGCGGCGAGGTTAGGGTTGACCGGTTAGGTTAAGGCGGGAGTTTGATTGCGGCGGGGCGCTTGCCAGATAGGTTTGCGGCCGCCGGATGTGCCTGCTCCGGTCCACCGTTGCAGAGCCGTCGGCTATCAGCCGGAGGCTTCCTTCCAGGCCTGCGTGGGAAAGCCATGAGCCGCCATCCGGAGTTCAAGCTGGTCTGCGTCAATTGCGACTCGCTGGGGATCACCCTGGATTTCGCCGAGGATGCGCCGTTATCGACCTTGATCAGGTGCGGTTGCTGCAATGCGCCCCGCGGTACGCTCGGCGACCTTCGTGTGCTCGCCGGTTCGAACCGGCGCGACCTGTTCGACTTTGACGCCGCGTTGGAACGTCCTCAGGCGATCTGAAGCATCTCGGCGCGACAAGTAGTGGGACAATCAGCGGCGGACGTGCGCGAGTGGCAGCAGTTCGTCGAGCGAGGGCGCGATCGACGGCGCGGTCTCCGCCTCCTGCCGATGAAGCCGCTCCAGCAGGAATTCGAGCTTTGGCGGAAGGCGGGGGTTTTCCCGCTGCCACGCCTGACCGAGGCGATAACCGATCTCGTCGCAGATCGCGCGGAAATGCGTGTTGTCGATTTCCAGGGGAGGAGAGGATCCGGACATTCGCCGACCGATAACATTGAACTCAAATACAACGTAGCTCAGGACTGCCGGTTCCGCTTGCTCCAATGTGAAACATGATGAGCGCTTGGTAAAACTGGAATCAAATGGGACTATTTCCCCGGCCATGGGCGGGGTTGTCCGCCGCCGAGCGCGCAGGGTGTCAGCGGGCGCCCTTCAATGTGCAGGAAGTGGTGCAGGTGGTCGGCGTCCCCTGATCGCATTTCATGCAGACGGCGACGCATTGCTCGAGAACCTTCGGATTGTAAGCGGGATAGAGGCTGGCGGCGCATTTGTTGGTCGATCCCGTTGCTTCCCCTTGGGGAGAGCAAGCGACCAGCAGCAGTGTTACGGATGCCAAGGCAGCCAGGCCTCGCATAGGGTCCTCCTGATCCCCGAGCCTATTGTTATTTTGTGGTCCGGACCAGCGCCAATCAGACCACATGTGGAACACGGCGATCTGCCGCAATCATGTGCCGGGCTGGCGGAACCAGTACTGCCCTGGGATCAACTGCAGCGCGCTGCAATCGCGACCGAGCTTATTCGGCGGCCTGGGACAGTTCAGGCGGCGGCTCGGCGGTCGGTTCGGCCTGCCGCGGCCGCCCCATCAGCACCGGTTGAAACAGCACCGCGGCGGCCATCGTGCACAGCAGCGACAGTGCCATCATCTTGCCCATGCTGGACATGCCCGGATAGCGCGACGACCACATGCTTCCAAATGCCACGGCATTGGTCAGGGCGCTGAACACCACGGCTCTGGTCAAGGTCGACTGCAGCAGGCCCGTCTTTCCGGCGCGCCAGGCCATGATGTAGTAGATCTTGAATGCGACGCCGACGCCGAGCAGCAGGGGCAGGGCGATGATGTTGGCGAAGTTGAGCGCGAAATTGTCGAGCACGCAGAGCTCGAGCGTCACGACGCCGGCGAGCAGCAGCGGGGCCAGCGTCAACAGCACGTCGGTCACGCGGCGCAAGGCGACGAACAGCAGGATGGCGATTGCGACCAGCGCAAGAATGCCCGCCTCGATGAAGGCCTTTATCACGGCCTTGCCTGACTCATAGTAGCTGATGGCCGCGCCGGTCGCCGTCGGCTCGGCGCGAAGCACGGCGGTCGCGAAGTTTCGCAGCACGCCGGTATCGTTGGCATCGCCCTTGGCGATCACCTGGACGCGGGCGCGGCCGTCCGGAAGCGTCCAATCCCTGAGAAGATCGGGGGGCAGCGTGTCGATCGACACCGGCCGGGGCGAAAGACTCTTGCGCAACTGATCGAGATCGAAAACCAGCGGCGCCACAATCGCCGCGGCCGCCTTGTCACGGATGGCGGCATCGGCATCGGCGAGACGTTGCAGCAGGTCGGCAACATGGCGGGCCGACTCGGCAGCCGGGCCGGAGTTGCTGCCTGCGGCCCGCGAAAGCTGCGCGGAGGTGGTCCGGATCGCCGCGACCACGTCCTGGTCACTGGGAGCGGGTTTCTGTTTCGGGCGGAGCGACCTCGTCAGACTCCGCGTCGCGGCCTTCAGTGCCGCGATCTTCTGCTCCTGATCGGTCGGGACGAAGCTGCGCACTGTCAAGGTGCTGGAAACCTCGGGAAGCGCGGCCAGTCGTTTGGCAATGGCATCGGCCTGATCGATCGACGGCGCCAGAACTTCGGCATCGTTGCCGGCCGTCTGCGGATATTTCTGCAATGCGCGATAGGTCACGACAGATGGCGAATCGGGGCTCTGCAGATTCACCGGATTGAAGTCGAACGGCAGGTGCAGCAGCAGCGGGGAGCCCGCGAGGACCAGCAGCACCGTGCCAGCTATGACGGCGATCCGGTGCCGCTGCAGGAAATCGTCGATCGGCGCCAGGCTCTTGAAGCCGACGGCCTTGACCTCGCCCGGCGGGTTGAGCATCGCCAGCATGGCCGGCACCAGCGTAATGCTGCAGATGAATGCGATCAGCATCCCGCAGCCGGCAATCAACCCGAGCTCCGAGAGGCCGCGATAGTCCGTCGGCAGGAATGCAAAAAAACCGACAGCGGTGGCTGCAGCGGCGAGGGCAAGGGGATCGCCGGCCTTGCGCGCCGCCGATCGCAGCGCCTCGTGGAGATCGCCATGCTCGTGTCGTTCGCTGCGATAGCGCACGCTGAACTGAATGCCGAAATCGACACCGAGACCGACGAACAGCACGAAGAATGCGATCGAGATCAGGTTGAAGGAGCCGACCATCGCGAGCCCCAGCGCGGCTGTCGCCGCAAGTCCTACCATCAGGCTGAAGAACACCGCGCCGATGATCTTCCAGGACCGAAGCGCCAGCCAGAGGATGATCAGGACGCCGAGCACCGCCATCAGGGTGTCGCGCAGCGCGCTGTGCCGGATAACCGAGAACTGGTCGTCGTTCATCGCCACCTGTCCGGTGAGATCGACCTTGGCGCCGAACTTGCCGGCAAGATCGAGAGCGGCGGCGGCGTGATGTATTCCCTCAGTGGCCTCGCGGCCGGGCTGCAGCGTCGTGAGATCAAGCGTGGGCTGAACTTCGATGAAATGCTGCAATTGCCGCTCGGACAGGACATTCCCCTGCAGCAGTTCCTGCCAGGAAAAGGTCGCGGGCTTTCCCGACAGCACATCACTCAAGGTCCGGTCCGCAAGCGACAGCGGCCAGGCGAGTTGCTCGATCTTGAGCTTGCGCGCCTCGACGCCCTGCGCCGCGAAGGTAAGTGCCTGCATCACGCCGCGCAGGCTGGGATCGCCTGCGAGCACGGAAAGCAGCGGACGGGCGCTGATCAATCCCGCGACCTTCTTCTTGACCTCGGCCGGGTCTTCGAACAGCAGACCATTGCGTTCGAAAAAGTCGCCGCTGTCGGGTTGTCCGACCAGCGGAAACAGCTTTGGCTTTTTTGCCAGCGCCTGCGCCAGCGCGTCGGTGGCTTGTTGAGCGTTCTCCGCCGTCGGCGCTCTCACGACCACCGAGATGCCCTTTTGCGGGAAGGCACGGGCCAGCTCCAGCTGGCGGGCATGCCACGGCAGGCTCTGCGATATCAGCCCTTCGACGTCGGCATTCACGGAAAACCGCGCAACGGCGTATCCGCCCGCCCCGAGCATCAGCAAAATTCCCAGAACGATAACGGTCCAGCGGAAGCGGGCAGAGAGATCGACAATGCGGACAATCACCGAGTTCATCATGATGGCCGGCGGCTCTCTCCAACGCGCATGATTGCGGCCATCGCCTCAACTCCTCAGGCCGCGATATCGTTCGGTTCCCGGACGAAATTTTTCCAGCACAGGAGGCGCCCCATGACTAGAATCACTGTGGTACTGAGTTCTCGTGCTGCCCGTTCGGGCTGGATCTCCCGCCGCGTTCCGCGAAGCGCGCTCGCGAAAGGCCATGACAGAGCTCCATGAGGAGCCGCCCCTACGAGAAAGGACGCCACGCGCGAATCGTTCCGTTAAGAACTGTCCATGTTTGTACGATGCGTTGGCCGCGGTGCTTCGTCGCAGCTGTCTTGCGAAAGATTAATCGTGCGAACAGGACGCCGTAATGTGCGTGCGCCATGTTGGCTGCAGGGATTAATCCCGCCCGATTTTTTTGGAGAAGCCAACATGATCGATCAATCGAACACTTCGCGACACGCCACGTCCAAGATCTTGAAGCCGCGCCGCCTCACGTTGCTGGCTTCAGCAGCGGGGCTCGGCATGGCCGTCCTTCTGGCCGGACCCGGTGGTTATCGGCAATTTCAGCTTCCTGCCTTCACCGCACCGGCGCATGCCGCCGAAACCGGGCAAAATTCCGCCGGGTTTGGCGACCTCGTCGCCAAGGTTAAGCCCGCCGTCATATCGGTTCGCGTCAAGATCGATGAAGATGGCGGCAACGCCGCCGTGACCCAACGCGACAACGACGAAGGCAGTCAGTCCGATTCCCCGTTCGATCAGTTCTCGAAGCAGTTCGGCTTCCGCACTCCCAATGGCATGCAGCGCCACCAGACCATCACTGGTGAAGGTTCGGGCTTCTTCATCTCGCCCGACGGCTATGCCGTGACCAACAACCACGTGGTCGACCATGCCAAATCGGTCCAGGTCACGACCGATGACGGCACGATCTACACGGCCAAGGTCATCGGCACCGACAAGAAGACCGACCTGGCGCTGATCAAGGTCGACGGCAAGAAGGACTTCACCTACGTGAACTTTGCCGATCAGCCGCCGCGCGTCGGTGATTGGGTGGTCGCCGTCGGCAATCCCTTCGGCCTTGGCGGCACCGTCACCGCCGGAATCGTTTCCGCGCGCGGACGCGACATCGGCGCCGGCCCCTATGATGACTATGTCCAGATCGACGCGCCCATCAACAAGGGCAATTCCGGCGGTCCGGCATTCGACGTGAATGGCAATGTCATCGGGGTGAACACCGCGATCTTTTCGCCATCGGGCGGCTCGGTCGGCATCGGCTTTGACATTCCCGCCGCCACGGCGAAACTCGTCGTCGCCCAGCTGAAGGACAAGGGCTACATCACGCGCGGATGGCTCGGCGTCCAGGTGCAGCCGGTGACGGCCGATATCGCCGACAGCCTTGGCATGAAACAGGCGAAAGGCGCCATGGTGGACAATCCGCAGGACGGCAGTCCGGCAGCCAAGGCCGGCATCGAGGCCGGTGACGTCATCACCGCGGTCGACGGCAAGCCCGTGAAGGACTCGCGCGATCTCGCCCGCACCATCAGCATGATGACGCCGGGAAGCTCGGTGAAGCTCGACGTCCTGCACAAGGGCGATACCAAGACCCTGACGCTTGCGCTTGGCGAAATGCCGAACGAGCGCCAGGCCAATGCAGGCGACACGCATTCGAACGCGATGGCGGCGTCGCCCCGGCTCGGCCTCCGGCTTGCTCCTGCCGCTGAAGTCGATGGCGCCGGTGACAAGGGTGTGGTGGTCACAGCCGTCGACCCGGAAGGGCCGGCTGCCGAGCACGGCTTCAAGGAAGGCGACGTCATTCTCAACGTCGGTGGCAAGTCGGTCTCCAGTGTCGGGGACGTGCGGAGCGCGCTGACGGCGGCCAAGGAAGATGGCAAGCACAGCGTCCTGATGCGGGTGAAAACCGCCGACGCTACCACCCGGTTCATCGCGGTGCCGATCGCCAAGGGTTGATCGACGCCACGCGATGAAGAGTTGACGTCCAGGGAAGGCCGGGCCTCGCGCCCGGTCTTTTCATTTCAGCGTTCGACGAGTGTCGAATGCCTCGTTCCGTTTTTCGTTGACCACCCCCGATCCTCAATTTGCGTGGGGTGGGTTGTCATCCGCGGCGGGATGCGGTGCTATAACGACCCGCGCTTTCCAGTCGAGGCACCCGCAGATGTTGATCCTGAGCGTCATTGGCAGCGTTCTGGCCCGCGTGTTGCTGATCGCGCTGTTCCTGCCGTTCAGTGCGCTGGACAAGATCCTCAACTTCGAGGCAGCGGTCGGGCAGGCGAGCGAAGCAATCCCGCGCCGCAGCCTGGCGAGGATCGCGATCTTCGCCGGCCTCGGTGTCGAAGTGCTGATGTCGCTCGCCATTGTGACGGGAATCGCCGATCGGATGGCGGCCCTGATCCTGGCAGGCTATTGCGTCATCACCGCATTGCTGTGGAAGCAATTCTGGAAGACACCGGATTTCAGATGGCGCGGAGAGAGCCGGGGCCGGGAAGTGTTCTGGGATTTCATGAAGAATCTTGCGCTGGCCGGCGGCTTTCTCGCTTTGGTATCCGGCGCCAGCGCGACCGGCTGGCAGGGTTTCGCGGCCCATCCGCTGGCCTCGTCGCATCCCTACACGCCGAGCGCGGCGGGAGGACGTTGATGGCGGAACGGCCGACCGTACCCTATTGGCATTTGTGGACCGATCCGGCTGGGATCAGCCGGCAACAGCGCTGCCTGATGACCGAGTTCGACCTGAAATCGATGCAGCCGCCGGCCGCGCCGCAATGGCAGGGCAGCCGGACCAGCGGCAACATGAACGTCATGGTCACGGTGCAGCCCGTAGGCTGGGTCGGCACCTGGCACGAAAATCCGAAGCCACAATGGATCGTGCCGCTGTCGGGCCGATGGTTTGTCGAATCGATGGACGGCACCCGCGTCGAGATGGGCGCCGGCGAGATTTCCTTTGGTGGCGATCAGCACTGCCGTGACCTCGATGGCAAGCGCGGGCATCGCTCCGGCACTGTCGGTGACGAGCCGGCGGTGCTGATGGTGATCCAGTTCGAGGAAGCGCAAGTTCCGCCTTCGCCGTGCGGATTTCGGTGAAGCAAATGGACGGGTTCGAGATACGCGAGGCGCGGTTTGCACACTACATTCTGGCCAATGCGCCGCTGCAAGAACTCGCCGGCGGGTTTCGCTGGATCGAAGGGCTGGTCTGGATGGGCGACGCCGGCTGCCTGTTGTTCCAGGACCTGCCGCGCGACCGCACCATGCGATGGATCGAGGATACCGGCGTGTCCGTCTATCGCGCTCCTTCCGGTTATGCCAATGGCCAAACTCGCGACTGCCAGGGCCGGTTGATCTCATGCTCGCATCGCGAGCGCTGCCTGTTCCGCACCGAACTCGACGGCAGCGTCACCCGGCTGGTCGATCGCCATGGCGGCCGGCGGCTCAACGCGCCCAACGACGTCGCGGTCAGGTCCGACGGAACGATCTGGTTTACCGACCCGCTCTACGGCATCCAGACCGACTATGAAGGCGGCCGGCAGGTCTCGGAACAGCCGCCGGCGCTGTACTGCTTCGATCCCGGCACCGGCGCGATCAAGGTGGCGGCCGGCGATTTCGACGGTCCCAACGGCCTTGCCTTCTCGCCCGACGAGCGCCGGCTCTACGTCGCCGAGACCGGCGACCAGACCACTGACAATCCGAAGCAATATATCCGCGTGTTCGACGTCGATAGCGGAGGCCGGCTGTCAGGCGGCGACATCTTTCACAAGGTCGAGCCGGGCTACGCGGATGGGCTTTGCGTCGACGAGGACGGCAATCTGTGGTCGAGCGCGTCGGATGGCGTGCACTGCATCGATCCTGACGGACGGCTGCTGGGCAAGGTGCTGGTGCCGTACCGCGTCTCGAACCTCGCCTTCGGCGGTGCCTGCCGCGACCGGCTGTTCATCGGCGGATCGCATACGCTCTATGCGATCTTCCTCAACCGTCGCGGAGTGCTGTGGCCGTGACGGCAGCCCCGCCAATTCAGGTCCGGCGGCTGGCCCGTTTCGTGCTGGTCACGCCGGACGCCGCCCGGCTCGCGCATTTCCTCGAGAATGCGCTCGGTTTTCGTCGAATCGCGGCCGGCCGCCATTTCGAGGGCGCTGCCGGCGCGGACAGCATCATGCTGGAGCTCGGACGCGAGCATGTCGAACTGCTGCAATTCGATCGTCCCGGACGGCGCTATCCGGAGCCGGCGGCGTCGTCCGACGTGTGTTTCCAACATTTCGCGATCGTGGTGGGCGACATCGAACAGGCCCATGATCGGCTCTGCGGGGTCGACGGCTGGCGGCCGATCTCGACCGCGGGGCCGCAACTTCTGCCGGCCTCATCCGGTGGTGTGACGGCCTTTAAATTCCGCGATCCCGACGGCCATCCGCTCGAACTGCTGGCGTTCCCGCCGGGAAGGTCGCCGGTGCCCTGGCGATCCCGGCCCGAACACGAGCTGTTTCTCGGCATCGACCATTCGGCGATCGCCGTTTCCGACAGCGCGCGCAGCATCGCTTTCTATCAGGCCCTCGGGCTGCGGGTGGCGGCGCGCTCGCTCAACCGCGGCTGGGAGCAGGCGCGTCTCGACGGCCTCGACCATCCCGAAGTCGAGGTTACGGCGCTGGCCGCCGACACAGCCACGCCGCATCTCGAATTGTTGTGCTACCGGTCGGCGGTTCAACATGCCGGTGCCGCAGTTGCCGACAACGATGTTGCAGCGACCCGCCTGATCTTCGACATTATCCCGCATGCCTCTGACCACCATCAGCCGAACCGGCAGACCCTGATCGATCCGGACGGCCATCGTCTCGTCCTCGTCGCCTCGCCATGAATACCGCCAACCGGAGTGAAGCCATGAATGCAACCGAAGTTTCTGCAACCCCGTCGACGGCACCGCCGGTCGCCGTGCACAAGCTCCTGACCGGGCAGAAGGCGCTGGTGACCGGCGCCAATTCCGGCATCGGCATGGGCACGGCCATTGCGCTGGGACAGGCCGGCGCCGATGTCGTCGTCAATTATGTCGACGGCGATGCCGCCGCCGCCGGCGTGGTCGAGGAAATCAAGCGGTCCGGCGCCAATGCCTTCGCTCATAAGGCCGACGTTTCATCGGAAGATCAGGTCGCCGCCATGTTCAAGCGCATGATCGGAGAATTCGGCACCATCGACATTCTGGTCAGCAATGCCGGCCTGCAGCGGGATTCCTCGTTTCACGACATGACGCTCGACAAATGGAACAAGGTGTTGAGCGTCAATCTGACCGGGCAATTCTTGTGCGCGCGTGAGGCGGTGCGGGAATTCCTGCGCCGCGGCGTGGTGCCGTCGGTATCGAGCGCGGCCGGAAAGATCATCTGCATGAGCTCGGTTCATCAGGAAATCCCGTGGGCCGGCCATGCCAACTATGCCGCCTCGAAGGGCGGCATCAAGCTGATGATGGAAAGCATGGCGCAGGAGCTCGCGCCGAAGCGGATCCGGGTCAATGCCATCGCGCCGGGCGCCATCCGCACGCCGATCAATACCGACGCCTGGCAGACCAAGGAGGCCTATGACGCCCTGATGACGCTGGTGCCCTATGGCCGCATCGGCGAACCTGAGGACATCGCTCGCGCGGCGGTCTGGCTTGCCTCGGACCAATCGGACTATGTGGTCGGCACCACGCTGTTCGTCGACGGCGGCATGACGCTGTATCCCGGATTCGCCACCGGCGGCTGAGGGGGTAGGGAATGTCGGACCATTACGACGTCATCGTCATCGGCAGCGGGCCGGGCGGCGGCTCGGTGGCGCACCGGCTGGCGCCGACCGGCAAGCGGATCCTGCTGCTTGGAGCGCGGCGACTATCTGCCGCGCTCGCCGGCCAATTGGGATTCCCAGACCGTGTTTGTCGATGGTGCCTACCAGGTGTCCGAGACCTGGTACGGCGCGGACGGCCGCAGCTTTCATCCCGGCCTGCACTATTACGTCGGCGGCAATTCCAAGGTTTACGGTGCCGCGCTGTTTCGGATGCGGGAACGCGATTTCGACGAGATCGTCCACAAGGACGGCGTGTCGCCGGCATGGCCGCTGAAATACGATGCGTTCGAGCCTTATTATGCCGAGGCGGAGCGGCTGTTTCACGTCCACGGGCAGCGCGGCGAGGATCCCACGGAGCCGCGGTCAGCGTGCCGACTTTCCGCATCCGCCGGTGTCGCATGAACCGCGGATTGTCAGCGCTGGCCGAGAGTCTCGCCAGGGATGGCCTGCATCCCTTCCATCTGCCGCTGGGAATCCTGCTCGACGAGAAGGACGGCAGGCCGACCCCGACCAGCATCTGCATCCGCTGCGATGCCTTCGACGGCTTTCCCTGTCTGTTGAACGGCAAGGCCGATGCGCAGGTGGTCTGCGTCGATCCCGCCCTGCGGGCGCATGCGAACCTGACGCTCCTGACCGGCGCCTACGTCTCCAGGCTGGAGACCGACGCGGGCGGGCCGGGCGGTAACCGGCGTTCACGTGACTCGGAACGGCGCAGACGGAGCGGTACTCGGCGGATATCGTCGTCGTGGCCTGCGGCGCGCTGTCGTCGGCGCTGCTGCTGTTGCGATCGGCCAGCGACAGCCATCCGAACGGTCTCGCCAACGGCTCCGGACAGGTCGGCCGCAACTACATGCGCCACAACCAGTCGATCCTGATGGCGCTGATGCGCGAGCCCAACGATACCGTGTTCCAGAAGACGCTCGCCGTCAGCGACTACTATTTCGGTTCCGACGATTGGGAATATCCGCTCGGCCTGATCCAGATGTGCGCCAAGTCGCATGGCGCGCAGATCCGCGGCGAAGCGACTTCCAAGTTGGCTGGAATGGGTTCCGAAGATGCCGTTCGAGGAGATGGCGCGCTATTCGATGGACTTCTGGCTGTCGAGCGAGGACCTGCCACGTCCCGAAAACCGCATCTTCTACGATCGGCGACCGGGTGCGTGCTCGACATCAGCCGACGCCAACATGGAAGCTCATCACCGCCTCAAGAAGAAACTCGAGGGAATGCTGAGCAGGGCCGGCGCGCATCCGGTGCTGATGGAGCGGAATCTGTATCTCGGCAAGAACATCCCGATCGGCGGCACCGCCCACCAGGCCGGGACTGCGCGGTTCGGCATCGACCCCGCAACCTCCGTGCTCGACCTCGATTGCAAGGCGCACGAGCTCGACAATCTCTATCTCGCCGATGCCAGCTTCTTTCCCTCGATCGGATGCGGTCAATCCGACCCTGACCATCATCGCCAATGCGCTGCGGGTGGCCGACGGGATCGCAAGACGCCTTTGATCGAAGGCGGTTGCATGCGTCGCTTGGTACCGGCTGGAAATTGTGCCGCGGGCTCCCTAGATGAGCTGCTGTCGCCTCGATCAGCGCTGTAGGCTTCCGATGACTTTCAGGAATGGTTGCACCGTCATGGTTTGCGCGGCGTTGCTGGCATGGGCCGGCCCCTCGGGGGCGGACAGCTACCGCGCCGACGAGTTCCTCGGCCTCGACCTGTCAAAGGCGGTGCTGTCCCCGAAGCCGCTGGGGCCGGAAACCCATTTCGCGCCGGTTCCGGTGGAAGCCGCATCCGACCATGATGCAGCCGCCCCGGCGCCGGTCGAGCCGAAGCCGGTCGCGCATGTGGTGATACCCAAGGTCCGAACCGAGACTCGCGTTTCGACCCGGACTTCCAGCCGGGTCGCGGCCGGCGCGCCGCATGCGCGTGGTACGAGAACGCACGGGCTGGCGCGACCCCGGCTCGCGCGACATCGTGGCAACCCGCTCGATGCCCAGGCATTCGATACGCGGATCCAGGTCTGGCCCTGCAGGTCCGGCGGCATTTGCAACTGGCAGCGGCAGCCCAATTAGTCTAGCTAGCTACAGCTCTCAGGAGGCCTCATGGACCATCTTCAGACCCAGGGCATACGCCTGCCGCGCCTCGGGCTCGGAACCTTCCGCATGCAGGGCGATGATTGCCGCGCCGCGGTCGAAGGCGCGCTTGGTCTCGGCTATCGACACATCGACACCGCTGAAATGTATGGCAACGAGGAAGCCATCGGTGCGGCGATCGCCGCCGCGGGCCTGGCGCGCCCAGAGCTCCATGTCACCACCAAGGTCTGGCATGACAATCTCGCGCCCGACGCGATCCGCCGAGCGTTCGATGCCAGCCTCAGGAAGCTGCGGCTCGACCATGTCGATCTTTATCTGGTGCACTGGCCGGCCAGGCAAATGGACCTGCCGGCGATGTTCGAAACGTTGATGCGGCTGAAAGAGGATGGCCGCACCCGCGCCATCGGGGTGGCCAATTTCAACGTCGCGCTGCTCAAGACCGTGGTCGAGGAGATCAAGGCGCCGATCGCCTGCAATCAGATCGAATATCATGTGATGCTCGATCAGTCGGCGGTCCGGAAATATCTCGAGACCAAATCGATCCCGCTCGTCGCCTATTGCCCGCTGGCACAGGGCCGTGTCGCCGCCCAGCAGGCGCTGATCGAGATCGGCCGCAAGCACGATGCCAGCGCGGCGCAGGTGGCGCTGAAATGGCTGCTCGACCAGGAAGGGGTTGCCGCGATCCCGAAGGCGTCACGCCCCGAGAGCCAACGGGCCAATCTCGACGCGCTGAACCTGAAGCTCGACGACGCCGATCGCAAGGCGATCGCGGCGCTGCCGAAAGACCAACGCTGTGTCAGCCCGGGATTTGCCCCGGCCTGGGACTGAAGCGAAAAAAATGGCCCCTTGCGGGGCCATCTTCCTCTTGGTGTCGTCGGGCGTTAGTCGCGATGACGGATCACGACCCGATCACGCGAACGATGCCAGTCACGGTGCATGCTGTGGTGCCAGTCGCGATGGTAACCGCGGTCCCAGTGGTGATGATGCATGCCGCCGCGCTTTATCACGATGGTTTCCGCGTTGGCGATCGATGGCGCTGCAAGGGCGATCGTTGCCAGCGCAGCAATGGCGAAACCTAACTTCTTCATTACGTCCTCCTCAGTTTGGGCGCGAAACCAACGTCGTTTGGCAGGCAACGTTCCCGCGCGCCGGGAGGAGATTTCTGAACGGTCGTTCAGGTTACAGCGCGTCCGCGCTTCTCGACGTTTCCGCTGCGCACCGGCACGCCGAACTCGCGGCTGCAGACTTCCGCCAGCACCGCCACGCCTTCGCGGATCTGCTGGTGTGACGGGCTCGCAAAGCACAGCCGCAGCCGACTGCCCGCATAGATCTTGTCGGTGCACCATTCCGGGCCGGGGTTGATGGCAACGCCGGCGGCCAGCGCGGCCTGGTAGAGTTTCAGCGTGTCGACCTGCTCCGGCAGCTTCACCCACAGGAAGATGCCGCCCTTGGGATCGTCGAACTCCGCCGCCGTGCCGAACTGCTCGTCGAGGGCCTCCATCAAGGTGTCGAGCTTGGCGCGCAGGCCGCGGGTCAGCTTCGGCACATGCGAGGTGAAGTGCGGCGCGCAATATTCGGCAAGCACCATCTGTTCGAGCGCGCCCGAGCCTGCATCGGTCTTGAGCGCCAGCATGCGTGACAGCATCTGCCACGGCGCCACGATGAATCCGACGCGCAGCGCCGGCGCGATCGATTTGGAAAACGAGCCGATATGGATCACGCCCCCGGTCCGGTCCATGGCATGGATCGCGGGCGGACGCTTGCCGTCCCAGATCAGGTCGGCATAGCAATCGTCTTCGAAGATCGGCACGCCGTATTGCCGCGAGAGTTCGAGAAGCTCGGCGCGACGCTGCTCCGGCATGATGGTGCCGGTCGGATTCTGCACGGTCGGGATGGTGTAGATGTATTTCGGTGTGATGCCGCGCTGCTTGAGGTCGGCAAGGGCGGTCCCGAGCGCGTCTATCCGCATGCCCTGATCGTCGAGCGGAATGCCGACCACATTGATCCCGAGCCGGGTCAACCGGTTCAGCGATCCTTGATAGGTTTCCCGCTCGATGATCACGGTGTCGCCGCGTGCCAGCAGGCTCTGGTTGACGAGGTCGAGCGCCTGCAGCGAGCCGGAAACGATCAGGATGTCGTCGGCGGCGCAGTTCATTCCGGCATCGCGTTTCAGTTTGGCGGTGAGAAATTCGCGCAGCGGCAGGTAGCCCTGCGGACCGCTTGCGAGTCCGTAGGTGGCCAGCGTCGTGCCCTCGCGCTTGAGTACGGCATTGATGGCCTCGATCAGGCCTTCGACCGGCACCTGCTCGGGGTCGTTGTTGCCGCCGACGAAGCTGTAGCGGGCAAGGCCGGTCCAGCGTGCCGCGGGAGCCGGCAGCCCCGCCGGAAGCAGCGGCGTGAAGTCGAACATTGCGGTCATGAGCGCCATCTCCCACATATATTTCTGCCGGCGACCATGACGATGGCGGCAAGACTTCGTCAACGCTTTTCCACGACCGGACCGGCGGGCCAGGGGCATGATCGCGCGGGCCTGCGGCGTCATCCGGACCCGCGTCAGGAAGCTGGCGCAGTCCCGTCAACCCGGCTAATGCTTGCTGGCATCACGCGAGACCTCGAATGGCCGATTCTATCCAGGAAGTGTTGCAAGCGTTCGCGAGCGGCGAACTCGTCGTCGTCACCGATGACGATGATCGCGAGGGCGAGGGCGACCTGATCGTTGCCGCTTCGCTGTGTACCGCCGAGAAGATGGCGTTCATCATCCGCCACAGCTCGGGTATCGTTTGCGCCCCGATCACCACCGAGGAAGCTCGCCGACTGCGGCTGGATCCCATGGTGGCGCACAATGAATCCAATCACACGACCGCCTTCACGGTATCGATCGACTACAAGCCAGACGGGGGCACCGGCATTTCGGCCGACGAACGCGCTTCCTGCTGCCGCGCGCTGGCGAACCCGAATGCCGGCGCGGCGGATTTTGCCCGTCCCGGACATGTCTTCCCACTGATCGCGCGCGACGGCGGGGTGCTGTTGCGGTCCGGCCATACCGAGGCCGCGGTCGATCTGTGCAAGCTCAGCGGCCTGCCGCCGGTCGGCGTCATCAGCGAGCTCATGAACGACGACGGCACGGTGATGAAAGGCGAGCAGGTGGCGCGCTTTGCCGCCGCCCACAAGCTCAAGCACGTCACCATCGCCGACATGATCGCCTACCGCCAGGCGCGCGAGAAGCTGATCGAGCGGGTCTCGACATTCACCTCGGAAAGCCCGATCGGGCCGTTGCAGGGCTATGCCTACCGTTCGCCATTCGATTCCATCGCCCATGTCGCCTTCGTCTATAACGGCATCGGCGACGGCAAGAACGTGCTGACCCGGTTCCACAAGCCAAACATCGTTCGCGACATGTTTACCGGGCCAAAGCGCATGCAGGCGGTGCTCGAGCATTTCAGGAAGGCGGGCCGCGGCGTGCTGGTCTATCTGCGCGACGGCGCGGCCGGCGTTCCGGTGGCGCCGTTGCCCGAGGAGAAATCGGCGGAAGCCGATCGCAACCGGCAATGGCGCGAGGTCGGCGTCGGCGCGCAGATTCTGCGCGATCTTGGTGTGACTTCGATCCGGCATCTGACCTCGTCGACCCACGACTACAAGGGATTGTCCGGCTTCGGCATCGAAATCGTCTCCAATGAGATGCTCGAGGGCTGATGCAGGTCTGCCGATGCTCCCGACGGCAATCGATCGATGATCCTGCAATTCAATTGCGCTTCGATCGATAGCGCCCTAAATTTGAACAACGACCCCGCTGGGTGCGATGAAAGGATTTCCCATGAGCGTGCGTCCTCAGACCAAGGACAAGCCGGCCGCGGCGAACTTTCAGTGGGACGACCCGTTCCTGCTCGATGAGCAGCTCACCGAAGACGAGCGCATGATCCGCGACACCGCTCGGGCCTACGCGCAGGACAAGCTGCTGCCGCGCGTCATCAAGGCCTATCTGGAGGAGAAGGTCGACCGCGACATCTTCCACGAAATGGGCGAACTCGGCCTGATCGGGATCACGCTGCCGGAGGAGTATGGCTGTGCCAATGCGAGCTACGTGGCCTATGGTCTGGTAGCGCGCGAGATCGAGCGGGTGGATTCCGGCTACCGCTCCATGAATTCGGTGCAGTCGTCACTGGTGATGCATCCGATCTATGCCTATGGCGACGAGAATCAGCGCAAGAAATACCTGCCCAAGCTTGCGACCGGCGAATGGGTCGGCTGTTTCGGGCTGACGGAACCCGACGCCGGCTCCGATCCGAACGGCATGAAGACCCGCGCCGAGAAGGTATCGGACGGCTACCGGCTGACCGGCACCAAGATGTGGATTTCCAATGCGCCGATCGCCGACGTCTTTGTCGTATGGGCCAAGTCGTCCGAGCACAACAACCAGATCCGCGGCTTCATCCTGGAAAAGGGCATGAAGGGACTGTCGGCGCCCAAGATCGGCGGCAAGCTTTCGCTGCGTGCCTCGGTGACCGGCGAGATTGTGATGGAAGGCGTGGTGGTGCCGGAAAGCGCGCTGCTGCCCAACGTGTCCGGCCTCAAGGGTCCGTTCGGCTGCCTCAACCGCGCCCGCTATGGTATTTCCTGGGGGGCGATGGGGGCGGCGGAAGACTGCATGCACCGGGCCCGGCAATACACCCTCGACCGCAAGCAGTTCAATCGGCCGCTGGCGGCGACCCAGCTCGTGCAGAAGAAGCTCGCCGACATGCAAACGGAGATCGCGCTCGGCCTGCAGGCGTCGCTGCGAGTCGGTCGGTTGATGGACGAGGGCAAGATGGCGCCGGAGATGATTTCCATCGTCAAGCGCAACAATTGCGGCAAGGCGCTGGACATCGCGCGGCTGGCCCGCGACATGCATGGCGGCAATGGAATCCAGATCGAATACCACGTGATGCGCCACACCGCCAATCTGGAAACGGTGAATACCTATGAGGGCACTCACGACGTTCACGCCCTGATCCTCGGCCGCGCCATCACCGGCATCCAGGCGTTCTCGTAAGCGTGGTCGAAGCTGGCAATGGCCGATAACGACGACGTCCCGTTCAATCGGGATTTTCCGCTGAAGCCCGGTGTGGTCGAGGAGGTCCGCCCGGGCGTCCGGCGGGTTCTCTGCAACAATCCCAGCCCCTTCACATTCACCGGCACCGCGAGCTACATCATGGGCAAGGGCAGGGTCGCCATCATCGATCCCGGTCCCGATGATGAGGCCCATGCGGCCGCCCTGTTGGGGGCGGTGCGTGGCGAAACCGTGACCCATATCCTGGTCACCCATACCCATCGCGATCACTCGCCGAATACCTCGAGGATCAAGGCCGCCACCGGTGCCACCGTCTATGCCGAGGGGCCGCACCGGGCGTCGCGGCCGCGCTACGAAAGCGAGAAGATCTCCTCCGAGTCCGGCGCCGACCGTGACTTCATTCCCGATGAGCGGGTCGCGGACGGCGACGTCATCGAAGGTGCGGGATGGGCGGTCGAGGCCGTGGCGACGCCGGGGCATACTGCCAACCACATGGCGTTCGCCTGGCGCGACCGCAAAATCTGCTTTGTCGGAGACCATGTCATGGGTTGGTCGACGTCGATCGTGGCGCCGCCCGATGGATCGATGGTCGACTATATGGCGTCGCTGCAGCGGCTGACCCATCGCACCGAGGATCTCTATTTTTCCGGCCACGGGCCGGAAATTCCGGAAGGACCGCGCTATGTGCGGTTCCTGATCCGCCACCGCCAGGCGCGCGAATCCTCCATCCTGCACCGCCTCGCCAAGGGCGCGACGGATATTCCAACCCTGGTACGTGCCATCTATATCGGTATCGATCCACGCCTGGTCGGCGCTGCCGGCTATTCCGTCCTGGCCCATCTGGAAGATCTGGTCGCGCGCGGACTGGTCGCGACCGACGGCGATCCGGTGATTGGCGGAACCTATCGCATGGTTGGGTAGGCGTGCGCCAAATGATGCGGCCGGGGCGCGCTGTGTTCCCTCCGGGCTACCGCCGTTGTCGAGCACATTCAGCAAAATTCAGGTTCGGCGCGAGCAAAGGCGCTCCCTGGCCCGTCGCGCTTGCTAGGAAGTAACGTATATGGTACCTTCTGCCGTGCAGATTCTGGAATATCTGGATGTCGCCGGAAGCAGTCCGTACGGGGATTGGTTTGAAAGTCTCGATGCTCAAGCAGCCGCGAAGGTTGCGATCGCGCTGACTCGTGTTGAGCTGGGCAACCTTTCGAACGTGAAGGGCGTTGGAGCCGGTGTCCACGAATTTCGGATCGACTTCGGGCCGGGGTATCGAATTCTACTTCGGGAGAGACGGCGACCGTTTGGTGATACTGCTGGCGGGAGGAACGAAAAGCCGCCAGCAAAGGGACATTGCGGCGGCGCGGGTGCGGTGGGCCGACTACAAGAAGCGCAAAGGAAGCGGGCACGAACGCGGGCGGTGAAAATCCGAATAGCGAAGAGAATAGGAGAGAACCAGTGGGATTGACCCGCGATTTCAAGGAGACCGTAAAGGCCCGTGCGGAGCGCGACATGAAATTTCGCGAGGCGCTGCTTACAGAGGCGGTCGAACAACTCATAGCCGGGGAGGTTGAAGTCGGCAAGGCCGTCCTCCGCGACTACATCAATGCGACCATTGGATTTGAAAAATTGTCGAGAGTGACAGGCACGCCCTCCAAGAGCCTGATGCGCATGTTCGGACCGAAGGGAAATCCGCGGGCGAACAATCTGCTTGCCGTTATCGGTGAGCTTCAGCGCCTATCCGGCGTTCGTCTGGCCGTTGCCACTGGCAGAAGGAAACGGGCCGCTTAGCGGTGGTAGCCCCGGGCCTATGCAATAGACTGCCAGATTGCGCTGCGCTTCATCCGGCCACTCGTCCTCCAGCCGGAGTATCCGGGAATGACGACGGAGGCACCTATTTCTTCACCGTCTTGCCCGGCGGCGGCTTGATCGGCGGCTGCGGCTTCTTGGCCGGCCGGACATTGTCGGTTTCCACGGCGTTGTTGAGATCGTCGATCAGCTTGCTGATGCGTGCGGCGTTGCTGCCGAGGTCGCTTTCGAAGTATCGCGAGGAGGAGCGGATGTCGACGCGGGAGTCCTCGCCGTCCGCCGTGACGCGGATCGATACATCTTCGCGGAATCCCATGACCGGACTGCGGGCTACCGCCTCGATCCGGCCGACCATGCGCGGCGGTTGCGGCGGCCGCTCGTCGATGATCAGCCATTTGCGCCGAGTGACGAGCTTGAGCGCGGCCTGGAAGGCCCGCTCCGGCGGGACCTCGAGCTCGACGGGCTCGATGTCGGGATAGGCGCGCCGCTGCAGTTCGGCGGAATACAGCCCGGCATACACCGCGGTGTTGGCGCCGTCGCCGCTGCGCAGCTGCGCCAGCGCATCGAACCGCGGTGGATTGATCGGGTCGGTGGTGATGTCGTGGATCGGCGGCAGCCGTCGGTATTGCAAAGCGAGATAGGCCGGGTAGGCGAGCACCAGCGCATCGATCAGCAGCGCAAGCAGGATCCGGCTCATGCCGCGCGTGCCGTTGCGCCAGATCGCGACGAAGGCGGCGAACCCGACCAGGATGGAAAGTCCGGCACAGCCAAGCGCGCCGAAGAACGTCGCCAGCGCCGGCTTCATTTCCAGGAAGCCGAAGCGGACGATCAGGATCGAGACCAGCACCGCGACGACGGAGAAGACGGCGAGATTGCGCGCCCATGAGGCGAGGCTGGACACGGGCTCCGACTGGTAGGGAGCAGAAAACCTGCGGGCCATCCCGTCTTCCCATGGACTTTGGCGCCGTCCTGGACGGCCGGGCCTTGCGGTGACCTGTAGCTTCTCGAGCGAAGGGGCGCTGCGTGAAGAAACGCGTCAAAACATCAAGCTGACGCCCGGTCCTGCCATCAGAACCGACCAGGCTTTAGCGCACTTCCGGGCCGGGTGTGAAGCAGTTTGTACCCGCGAGGAAGCCGCTGGTCCTGCATCGGGCGGAGCGAAGGCACGACCTGTCATGCAGGCCGTGCTCGCCTCGGTCTGCGGCCCAAAGGCCTATGCCGCCGCGTTGGGGAAACGGTAGCTCTTGAACTGGTCCCGCAATGCCGTCTTGAGGATCTTCCCCGTCGCGGTATGCGGAATGCCGTCGACAAAGGCGACATCGTCCGGCATCCACCATTTCGCGATCTTGCCGTCCATGAACTTCAATATGTCCTCGCGAGTCGCCTTCTCGCCCGGCCTGAGCTGGACGATCAGCAGTGGCCGCTCGTCCCATTTGGGATGATGAATGCCGATCACGGCGGCTTCCGCCACCGCGGGATGGGCGACCGCCAGGTTCTCGAGGTCGATCGAGGAAATCCATTCGCCACCGGATTTGATGACGTCCTTGGAGCGATCGGTGATCCGCATATAGCCGTGCGGGTCGATGGTCGCGACGTCGCCGGTGTCGAAATAGCCGTCCTCATCCAGGATGTTGCTGTCGACCCGGAAATAGGCCTTCGACACTGCCGGTCCGCTGACCTTGAGGCGGCCAAAGGTCTTGCCGTCCCATGGCAGGTCCTTGCCGGTATCGTCGGTTATCTTCATCTGGACACCGAACGGCGGATAACCCTGAGTCTGAAGAATATCGAGCCGGTCCTCGCCGGAAAGTTCCGAAAACGGCGGCTTCAGCGCGGCAAGGGTGCCGATCGGGCTCATTTCGGTCATGCCCCAGGCGTGGCGGACCTGGACCCCGCTGTCGACGAAAGCCTTGATCATCGAGCGCGGCATCGCCGAGCCGCCGCACACCACCATTCTGAGATGAGGCAGCTTGAGATTGTTGGCGGCGATATGGTTCAGGAGCATCAGCCACACCGTCGGCACGCCGGCGGTATGCGTCACCTTTTCGCTGTCGAGAAGCTCGAACACCGAGGCGCCGTCGAGCTTGGCGCCCGGCAGCACCAGCTTGGTGCCCATCGAGGGCGCCGAGAATGCGATGCCCCAACTGTTGGCATGGAACAGTGGAACCACCGGCAGCATTGTATCGGCGGCGTTTGCACCGAGCGAATCGCCGCTGTTGGCCATCAGCGCGTGCAGCACGTTGGAGCGATGCGAATACAGCACTCCCTTGGGATCACCTGTCGTGCCGGAGGTGTAGCACATCGCGGCGGCGGTATTCTCGTCGAAGGTCTTCCACTTGAAGTTTCCGTCCACCTCGGCGATCCAGTCCTCGTAGGGAACCGCATTCTTGAGGGTGGTCTGCGGCATATGCGCCTTGTCGGTGAGCACGATGTAGCGCTCGACGCTCGGCAGCTTGTCGGCGATCTTCTCCAGGATCGGCACGAACGTGGTGTCGAGGAGCACCACGCGGTCCTGGGCGTGGTTGAGGATCCAGGCAATCTGGTCCGGAAACAGGCGCGGATTGACGGTGTGACAGACGGCGCCGATGCCCATGATGCCATACCAGACTTCGAGATGCCGCCAGGTATTCCACGCGATGGTGGCGACGCGGTCGCCGAGCTTGATGCCGTCGCGTTCCAGGCGCTGCGAAACCTTCAGGGCACGGTCGCGGATTTCGCGGTAGTTGGTCCGGTGGATCGGGCCTTCGATCGATCGTGTCACCACCTCCTGCGTGCCATGGTACAACGCCGCATGCTCTATGATCCGGTGACAAAGCAAAGGCCAGTCTTGCATCAATCCAAGCATTCGGACGTTCCTCCAGGGTGTGGTCGCAAGCCGCACGGCTCCACGAAATTGCCATGAACTTTAGCGCGGACAAGGCGACCCGCAAGTGGGCTTATGGGGCACTTGGTCGCGCTCGCAGGCCGATCGCGAGCGCTGCGGCGGCATGGTTGATACTGGCTGCGCTGGTCGACCCGGCAATGGCGGCGCGCAGAAGCGACCCATGGACCTGGAGCGGCTTTTTCGATGAGCGCAGACCGAGGCCGCGCCAATCCCGGCCGCAGGCCGCCACGGTGCCGCTGCCGAGGCCACGGCCGGCCGAAGCGCCGCTGGCCGAGCCACAGGAGGCGCCGCCGTCTAACAAGGCCGAGCAGCCGAGCGGACCGCGGCCGGGTGGGCGGGAGCAGGTTCCAGGCGGCGAGCAGCCGCCTGCCGAAGCCGCCGCCCCGCCGCCGCCATCGGCCTGCCGGCTTGCGCTCACCGATGCGATCGCGATCGCCCCCAGCATCCCCGACATCCATGGTCCCGGCGGCTGCGGCGGCGAGGATCTGGTGAGGCTCGAGGCCGTGGTTCTGCCGGATCGGCAGAAGGTAGTGCTGCGACCCGCAGCGATCCTGCGCTGCGCCATGGCATCGGCGGTCGCCGACTGGATCCGCACCGATGTCGCGCCGCTTGCGGCGTCGCTCGGCAGTTCCGTGCGTGATCTCGACAATTTCGACTCGTTCGAATGCAGGGGCCGCAACCGCGTCGTCGGCGCCAAATTGTCCGAACATGGCCGTGCCAACGCGCTTGACGTGCGGGCGTTTTCGCTCGCCAACGGCGAGAGTGTCGCGCTGACCGACCGCGCGGTGCCCCGCAATTTGCGTGAAAGCGTGCTGCATTCGGTCTGCGCCCGGTTTTCAACCGTGCTCGGGCCGGGCTCCGACGGCTATCATGAGGATCACATCCACCTCGATCTGATGGAGCGTCGCAACAACTACAGGATCTGCGAGTGGAACGTGTGGGACGCGCTGCCGAAGGTCGCGCCGCTGCTGCCGGCCGCACGTCCCGAACAGGCGCCCCCGCGCGTCGACAAGACCGACGCTGCCGAACCGGCTGCGCCCGGATCGGGCGCGGGCACGGCGCGCCAATAGAAAAGCGCCGGCAGACCGGCGCTTTTCATGCGGTACCGTGCGGGCTGCGCGCAGCTATTGCAAATACGCTCCCGAATTGCCGCCGCCGCCCTGCAGCGCCATCTGCGAGTTGAACGGGGAATCGCCATGATGCGGTTCCAGCACCACGACAATGGTGCCGAGCTTGACCCGGTTGTAGAGGTCGATGACGTCCTCGTTGGTCAGCCGGATGCAGCCGGAGGAGATCGATGCACCGATATATTCCGGCTGGTTGGTGCCATGAATCCGAAACAGCGTGTCCTTGCCACCCGAATAGAGGTAGAGCGCGCGCGAACCCATCGGATTGTCCGGACCCGGCGCCACGAAGGTCGGCACGCCCAGCCGTTCGATCTCGCTCTTGGTCGGATGCCAGGGTGGCCACTCGGTCATGCTGCCGACCTTGGCAATGCCGGACCAGGCCATCGCCTCCTCGCCCACGGTGATGCCGTAGCGGATCGCCTTGCCGTTATCGAGCACGTAATAAAGGTAGTGATTGTCGGAATCGACCACGATGGTGCCGGGCGTTTCCTTGCGATGATAGTCGACGATCGCGCGGCGGAACGGCACGGCAACTGGCACATTTGTGTAACGGATCTTGGCCAGCAGTTCCTTGTCGCGCGGCTTGAAGCTGCCCTGGTTGGTCGCCTCATAGGTGGTGGCTTCCATGCAGCCCGACAGCATCAGGGCGGCAGCAGCCACAAGTCCCAACTTAATTTTGAGCGACGACATTGCAGGCTTCCAATCGACGTCCGGGGCGGAAAGCGCCGCTATCGCGCCTTCGACACCATGATTCAGTTGGAGCGTAGTATCGTCGGAATTGGCCGCAATTCCCAGCGCCGAGATGCTGTTCCCGCGCTGCGGGAAGCGGCCTGTGACTTTTTTGCCGCAAGATTTGCGGTTCACGGCAGGTTTTGTCCCGTTTTCGGCCGCGGCGGCCCGGTCGGCGCCTTGCCGCCGCCATGGCGATGACACAAGAGGGGCTGCCGCGCCTCTCTGGTTGTCATCAATTGCTTGCCAGAATCGCACTAAGTCCTGTTGGGTAGACCGGCCCGAACCGGCCCGGAGTTCTGCATGATTTCGGTCTTCGTCCCCTCTGAAACATCGCTGAAGAAGCTGGCAGCGCCCGATCTCGCCGCGCTCCCGGACAGCGCGGTGTGGGTCGATCTGGTCAAGCCGACCGCCGAGGAGGACAAGGCCGTGGAGCGTCTGGCCGGGATCGCGGTGCCGACCCGGGAAGACATGCAGGAGATCGAGATTTCCAGCCGGCTCTACATGGAGAACGGCGCGCGCTACATGACGGCGACCCTGATGTGCTCGTCCGACACCGAGAATCCGCGGACAACGGCGGTGACGTTCATCCTGGCGAGCCACCGCCTGGTCACGGTGCGCTACGACGCGCCGAAGCCGTTCGTGCTGGTGGAGAACAAGCTGGCGCGCGCCTGCGCGGCCGGCATCACCGGCGAGATGGTGCTGATGGAGCTGCTCGACGCCGTGATCGACCGCAACGCCGACATCCTGGAGCGTGCCGGCAGCGACATGGATGGCATCAGCCATGACATCTTCGAACCGGAAGGCGCGGCGCGCACCGGCCAGGGCAGGCGATATTCCGATATCCTGATTGCGATCGGCCGCAAGGGCGACATCACCTCCAAGGTGCGCGAAAGTCTGGTCTCGGTCGGACGGGTGGTGACGTTCGTCGCCGCCGCCGTCGACGGCGTCAAATGGTCCAAGGACATGCGCGAACAGCTCAAGACCATGCAGCGCGACGTGGTTTCGCTGACTGATCACGCCTCCTATCTTTCCAACAAGATCACGTTCGTGCTGGATGCCATGCTCGGCGTCGTCAATCTCGAGCAGAACAACATCATCAAGCTGTTCTCGGTGATGGCGGTGGTGTTGATGCCGCCCACCCTGATCGCTTCGGTCTACGGCATGAACTTCAAGATCATGCCGGAGCTGGAATGGCAACACGGCTACCCGCTGGCGCTGCTGATGATGCTGCTCGCCGCGGTTCTGCCTTACGTGTTTTTCAAGTGGAAGAAGTGGCTATAGCAGCTGAATGCGGGCGCAGCCCGGCGCCTTTCGTGCCGGGCGCGTTGACAAGGAGTCGCCTCAATTTCTCCGATAAAATTTGAGCGTTGCACTGAACGATTGAGCGAAACTCGTATGCGATAAGGCGGCCCCACGCCGCGAGGACAGCAATGGTTGAGAAAGTCATAACGCTGCGACGCAACGTCGTCGAGTTCGCGAGCTACCAGGCGGACCGTCATGCCACGGTCAGGGCTCCGGCCATCTTGGTGCGGTTCTGCCGACATTGTGGCGCGGCGCTGTCGGAGGGCGAGAACGAGGACGACTGCTCGAGTGCGTTCAACCTGGTGGCCCTGCGTCAATTCGGGACGGAGTGACAGTTCGCTCGCGCCTCCACTTCCGGCCGTCCAACGCGGCTAGACGTGCTGGCCGCCATTGATATGGATGTCGGCGCCGTTGACGTAAGAACTCGTCTCGGTGCACAGCACATAGATGATCTTGGCCACCTCGTCCGGCGTCCCGAGCCGGTGCAGCGGGATCTGCTGCTCCACGATCTTCTCGGTGCCAGGCGACAGGATCGCCGTGTCGATCTCGCCCGGCGCAATCGAATTGACGCGAACGCCGATGCGGCCGAAATCCGCCGCCATCTCCCGGGTCAGGGAAGCCAGCGCCGCCTTCGAGGTGGCATAGGCCGCACCCGCGAATGGGTGCACCCGCGAGCCGGCGATCGAGGTGACGTTGACCACCGAACCCTTCGCGGCCTTCAGCTCATCGATCAGTCCGCGCGCCATCATGATCGGCGCGAAGAAATTGACCCGGAATACGTGGCTCCAGGTATCGATATCGGTGTCGAGCGAGCTGAGCCGCTTGCCGCCCTCGGCCTTGGGCGAGATTGCGGCGTTGTTGACCAGCGCGTGCAACTCGCCGCCCTCCAACCGGTCGCGGATCTCCAGGATCGCCCGTGTGGTGTCGGCGTGATCGGCGAGGTCGACCTGGATATGATCCTCGGGTCCGGCCCCCCAGGGGCATTCCTCCGGAAACGGATGCCGCGAACAGGTGAGGACCCGCCATCCCGCACTGGAAAACCGGATCACCGTGGCATGGCCGATGCCGCGGCTGGCGCCGGTCAGAAGCATCGTGCGCCGCGGGCCGTGATTGGTTGGGGAGGGCATCACCGTTCTCTCGTTCTGGTCGGTCCCGGCGTGGTGTCGGGCATCGTGTCTTCTCGGGGTCGCAAACAAATAGGTGGCCGGACCGGATCCGGCCACCGGCTTCGACGTCAGGGATAGAGCCGCACTTTGGTCCAGGGCTGATCCGGCGCCGCGCGACGGAATTCGATGCGGTCGTGCAGGCGGAACGGGCGATCGTGCCAGAACTCGAAACGCAGCGGCGCGATGCGCCAGCCGCTCCAGCCCGGGGGACGGGGGACCTCGCCGACGAGGTGCCGCGTCGCGAACTTGGCGACCGCCTGCTCGAAGGCGAACCGGCTCTCCAGCGGCTGCGATTGCTTGCTCGCCCAGGCGCCGATCTGGGCCTGTTTGGGACGGGTGGCGAAATAGGCGTCCGCCTCGGCGTCGCCGACCGCGGACACGCTGCCCCGGATGCGGACCTGGCGACGCAGCGATTTCCAGTGGAACAGTAAAGCCGCCTTAGGATTTGCGGCGAGTTCACGGCCCTTCTGGCTGGCGACATGGCTATAGAACACGAAACCCTCGGCGTCGTAGCCCTTCATCAGCACCATCCGCACATCGGGCAGGCCGTCGGCGTCGGCGGTTGCGAGCGACATCGCGTTGGGATCGTTGGGTTCGGCCTTGACCGCCTCGGCGAACCAGTCGGCAAACAGCGCGAACGGCTCCTCAGCTGCCGTGAAATCACCGGATGTTAACGGTGTCGGGTGTCTGATGGAGGTCGTGTCCGTCATTTCGGAGGTCCGAGTTGCGTTCGTCCGCGGTCGAGACTACGCCGCCGCCCCTATATAAGACATGGGAATGCGTTGGCCTATCGGCGATCAGGCCCGCCTGGACCATGATTGCACTGATTTTGATAGGCGTCGGCTCGGGCGGCTGCGCCATGTCCCGCACCGACAACGCCTTCGCCCGAATGCAGGGCCGCGAGGTCACGGGTTCGCTGCCGCTGTCCCACGCGCCGGTGCCGACGGAAGGCGACATGGCATTTGCCCGCAACGCCGCTTCCGACGTGCTGACCAAGGGCGACAAGGATTCCAGCCAACCCTGGGAGAATCCCGCGACGGGCGCGCGCGGTTCGGTGACGCCGCTCGCCGCGGCGTATGATGCCGATGGACGCACTTGCCGGGATTTCCTCGCCAGTTATGTCAACGGCTCGTCCGAGCGCTGGCTGCAGGGGGCGGCCTGCCAATCCACCAGCGGCCGCTGGGAAATCCATGACATGAAACCCTGGAAACAGGGATGATTGCGACGAGCCATCCCGTTGCAAAAATGCCACGAAGACACCAGATGAAGAGCCGACGGCCTAATCGAATTTGTTTTTTCCCGAAGGAGACGTGACGGATGCGCGACCCCTATGAGGTCTTGGGGGTGCCGCGGGGCGCCAGCGCTGCGGCGATCAAGAGCGCCTACCGCAAGCTCGCCAAGAAGCATCATCCCGACAGCAACAAGAACGATCCGAAGGCGGCGGCGCGGTTTTCCGAGTTGAATTCCGCCAATGAGATCATTGGCGACGAGGACAAGCGCAAGCAGTTTGACCGTGGCGAGATCGACGCCGAAGGCAAGCCGCGTTTCCAGGGCTTTCCCGGCGGCGGCTTTCCGGGCGGTGACCCCCGCGCGCGGCGGGGTGGCCCCGGCGGCGGTTTTGAGTCCCACACCTTCCGCACCGGCGGTCCCGGCGCCGGCAATTTCTCGGGCGGCGGCGGCGGCTTCGAGGACATTCTCAGCAGCATGTTCAGCAACGCGCGGGGCGGTGCCCGGCCGGGCGGCGGCTCGACCTTCGAGTTCGATCCGGGTGGGATCGCCCTCGACCTCGACCTCAATGTCGCGATGACGGTCTCGCTGGAGGAAGCCGCCAACGGTGGCGAGAAGCGCGTCCGGCTACCGAACGGCAAGGAACTCAATGTCAGGATTCCAGCCGGTGTCAGCGCCGGTCAGCAGATCCGACTGAAGGGTCAGGGTGAGACGGCGCAAGGTCATCCGCCCGGTGACCTCCTGATCACCGTCAGCATCGCGCCGCATCCGTTCTTCAAGGTCGATGGCAGCGATCTGCGGCTGGATCTCCCGATTACGCTCTACGAGGCTGTGCTCGGTGGCAAAATTCGGGTTCCGACGCTGGGTGGCGCGGTCGAGCTGTCGATCCCGACAAACACGTCGAGCGGCCGCACCTTTCGCCTCAAGGGCAAGGGGCTGGCGAAGGCAGGCGCGGCCAGTGGCGACCTGTTCGTTACCACCCGTATCATGTTACCCGATGGAAACCACAGCGACCTCGAGGCCTTGATGCAGAAGTGGCGCGACGGACATCCCTACAATCCGCGCAGCGATCTCGCCTGATCTGCGGGCTCCGGGCCGCCCTCGGAAGAGGTGCGGCCTCGAAAGGGGGACCAGCGCGGTACTAAACCCCGATCGAGGCCGCTTGCGTCGATCGGCGGATCGAACGCATCACATTCTCGCGATAACATCCGGTGCGATATTTAGACGCGTCGATGTTCCAATTCCAGATTTTCAATGTCGGAAATTGGACATTCGCCATGACCTTGTTCAACCGCCGCTTTTTTCGGTCTGCTCGTAAACCATTTTTGCCACCTGGGTGAGCCTTTCACGGTCGCCAGCCCCGCTCACGACATAGCCGACGCCGCGGTCGGCCCAGGACAGGGCCGCGTCGCCGCCCTGCCGGGCGTAGCGCATCTGGCTCGTGCCGGTGGCTGCCCGCGCGGTATAGACCGTAAATCGCTCTCCTGATGCGCTCTCATACATCAGGAACGAGGCGGGTCCGCTCGGCCCCGGCAGCAGCCGCCCACCCACCAGTTTCAGCCCGGTTGCGTCGAGTTCCGGCGCCCGGACATCCCAACCACAGCGCTTGGTCAGCCATTGCTGGAGATGAGCGCGCTCGCTGCCCGGAACCTCGACGGGGTGACGCACCTCGACCACATAGAGCCGGTAGGCGTCCAGCGCATCGAGCGTGAAGCTCTGGGCCAACGAGGGCGCCGCAAGTGCCCCGCGCGCCAGCCAGCCCACCCCACCGCCGCAGGCGAATGCCACCAGCGAGGCAGCAATCGCGCCATAGACCCATTTGCGCGGCCGCCGCACCAGCCGGTCGATATCCAGCCGTTTCGGCACCGCCTCGTCGGCGACGGAATCGTAGCGCGCATGCAGCGTCTGTGCCATCGCCTGCCACGATCGCACCCGTTCGGCATCGACGGGATGGCTGGCGACCCAGGCTTCGACGTCGCCGCGACGCTCCGGCGGCAATTCGCCGTCGACATAGGCGTGCAATTCGTCTTCGGTTACGGGAATTCTCGGGTCGGTCATTGTCGTTGTCCAGTCTCGATCGGAACTACTGTCGGCATCGGCAGCGATCCTGCGGCTGCTGTCGCCGGGAAATCAAAAGTCCACGCGGTCCGGTCTCGGCCCTTCCGGCCGCGCCCGCCGCTCCGCACATCCATTTTCATCACATCCAAATGCATTTTGCCTGCATCATTTGACCCGGCGCAGCGCCGGCTGCTCGCCATCGAGCACGGCCTTGACATGGGCGCGGGCGCGGGCGAGGCGGGACATCACGGTGCCGATCGGCACGCCCTGGATGTCTGCGACTTCGCGATAGCTCAGTCCCTCCAATATGACGAGGAGCAGCACTGCGCGCTGCTCCTCGACCAGGGTTGCCAGCGCGCGGGCGATGTCGCGGCCCTCGGCTTCGGTGCCGCTGGCGTCTGGATTGTTGTCGAGCAGCGGCATGAACTGCGGCCGCCGCGCGAGCGAGCGTCGGCGATTCTTGTTGAGGTTGGTCAGGATGGTGTAGAGCCAGCTCCTGATATCGCCGCCGAGAAACAGCCGTTCCGAGCGCAACGCCCGTACCAGCGTGTCCTGTACCAGATCGTCGGCGATATCGACATCGCGCGCCAGCGCACGTGCGTAGCGGCGCAGCGCCGGAATCATGGCTTCGACACTTTCACGAAACGCGGTCATCAAAGCTCGATCCAGGAACTGCCGGCCGGTCTTCAATCGTACCAGCGAGGTGAACGTCTCGTACAATATAACCCCGGAATCGCACGGCTATTCCTGGCGCCGGCAGGTGCGACGAAACGGAACAGGTGGATTCGGGCTGTACCGCCCGGAACGGCTGGTGTACCTCCAGCACCGGGTCAAGTTCGGTAGGACGGCGAATGTCGCAAAGTTCGGGATTGATGCAAGGCAAGCGCGGCGTGATTCTCGGCGTGGCCAACAACCGCTCGATCGCCTGGGGCATCGCCAAGGCGTGCCGCGCCGCCGGCGCGGAAATCGCGCTGACCTGGCAGGGAGACGCGCTGAAGAAACGGGTCGAGCCGCTGGCATCGGAGCTTGGTGCCATCCTGCTCGGCCATTGCGACGTCACGGATTTCCCGACCATCGACGCGGCCTTCGCCGAGCTGAAGCAGAAGTGGGGCAAGATCGACTTCGTGGTCCATGCGATCGCGTTCGGGGAGCAGCTCGACGGCCGCTATGTTGATACCACCGCGGAGAATTTTTCCAAAAGCCTGCTGATCAGCTGCTATTCGCTGACCGCGATCGCGCAGCGCGCCGAGAAGCTGTTGACCGGGGGCGGATCGATCCTGACCCTGAGCTATTACGGCGCCGAGAAATGGATGCCGCGCTACAATGTGATGGGCGTCGCCAAGGCGGCGCTGGAGGCGAGCGTGCGCTATCTTGCCGCCGATCTCGGCGAGCAGAATATCCGCGTCAACGCCATTTCCGCCGGGCCGATCAAGACGCTGGCGTTTGCCGGCATTGCCGACTCCCGCCTGCTCCTGAAGTGGAACGAGGTCAACGCGCCGATGCGCCGCAACGTGACCATCGAGGAAGTCGGCGACAGCGCGCTCTATCTGCTTTCGGATCTTTCGCGCGGCGTGACCGGCGAGGTGCACCATGTCGATTCCGGCTATAACATCGTCGGTATGAAGCGCCCGGAGGCGCCGGACGTCGCGTTGGGCGGCGCGTCGAAGGAATAGAAATCCACTCGATGCCTTCGCCAACGATCTATTATATCCGTCACGGCGAGACGGCCTGGAACGCGGCCGGCCGTTTTCAGGGCACGCGCGACATTCCGCTGAACGAGCTCGGCCGCAGCCAGGCGCTCGCCGCCGGCGCAATCCTGTTGCGCCTGCTCGCCCGGGACGGCCACGCCGCGTCAGCCGTGCCCTATGTGGCAAGCCCGCTCGGCCGGGCGCGGCTGACCATGGAGCTGGTCCGCAAGGTGCTGAAGCTCCCGGCGGCGGGCTTTGCGGTCGACGAGCGGCTGCAGGAGATCGGCTACGGCCAATGGGAAGGGTTGACGCTGCCGCAGATGCAGCTGCATGACGCCGCCACTTTCGCGGCGCGCCGCCGCGACATATGGGGGGTGGCGGCGCCGGCGGGCGAGAGCTACGCCAGCGTCACGCTGCGGATGCGGGAATGGTCCGATTCGCTGCTGGCCGATACCGTTACCGTCGCCCATGGCGGTACGATGCGAGCGCTGATGGTGGCGCTCGGCGTGGCCACTCCGCATGAAGCCGCAGAAACCCCGATCGGGCAGGGCGTCGTCTATGTGTTCAGGAACGGCGGCATGACGAAACACGGCTGAGCGTTTCGCGCAGCCAGCGCTCAGGCTGCCATGAGTTTCTTGGCAGCCTGCGTAAGTAGGCCGGAGCGCGTCAGCCCATGTTCAGCGGCATACCTATCGATTTGCTCCAGAACATCGCTCGGCAATGTCACATTGACTCGAACGGCTTTCGCGGGCTCTGCCTGCATGGAAACCAGCATCACCACCCCGGATCGATTGTGCGGATCCGACATGACATCTTCAAGGGAGGAGGGTGGCGGAATGGCGTCGCCGTCCCCAGCCATGCCCTCGAGATGTAGCGTGAGGGCCTCCTCCGCCATCCGACGCGCGTCATCGAGGTCGATGCCAGCAGTGACGAGGCCGGGAAAGTCGGGAAACGAAACCCCGAAGTGACTATCGGCATCCTTGTGGACGAGGCCAACATAGTTGCGCATGGTTGTTACTTCAGTTTCAGCCCTGACTGCTTCTCAATGCTCTTAAGCGTCCCGACAGGGATGTCCCGTTCGGAATGTGGCACGGTCACACGGCCCTTCTTGGCAGGATGTTTGAATTGCACATGGCTGCCCTTCTGAGCCACCTTGAGCCACCCATCCTTCTGAAGAGCCGAGATTATTTCCCGGCTTTTCATGATGTGTATAAATACACACCAAATGCCATTTGGTCAACTCTTCCTCGCTTCTCTTGGTGTCCTTTCGGTCCCCGACGCAAACGTTGTCATGCCGGCTTCGGGCATCCGCGGCTTCCTCTACGCGAGGAAAGCGTGGACAGCACGACGACGTGGTCACGCAAGGAGGCCAAGGTCATTTGACGCCTCTTCCGCTTGCGGGTTACGACATCCTGCCATGATGACCTTGCGCGGGAAGGCGGAAGGCCGGCGAAGGCAAGCCCATGTCGTTCAACACGTTCGGCCACATGTTCCGGGTCACGACCTTTGGTGAAAGCCATGGGATCGCGATCGGATGCGTGGTCGACGGCTGCCCGCCGCTGCTGCCGCTGACGGATGCGGACATCCAGCGGGACCTCGACCGCCGCCGTCCGGGACAATCGCGCTTCACCACCCAGCGTCAGGAGCTTGACCTGGTGAAGATCCTGTCCGGGGTGATGACGCATCCCGACACCGGCGTGCAGGTGACCACGGGGACTCCGATCGCGCTCCTGATCGAGAACACCGACCAGCGCTCCAAGGATTATTCCGACATCAAGGACAAGTTTCGGCCGGGGCATGCCGATTTCACCTATCAGGCCAAATACGGCGTGCGCGACTTCCGCGGCGGCGGCCGCTCCTCGGCGCGGGAAACCGCGATGCGGGTCGCTGCCGGCGCCATCGCCCGCAAGGTCGTGCCTGGTCTGACCGTGCGCGGCGCGCTGGTCCAGATCGGGCCGCACCGGATCGACCGGAGCAAATGGGATTGGGACGAGATCGCCCGCAATCCGTTCTTCTGCCCCGACAAGGACCAAGCCGCCTTCTTCGAAGGCTATCTCGACGGCGTCCGTAAGCAGGGCTCCTCGATCGGCGCGGTGCTGGAGATCGTCGCCGAGGGCGTGCCGGCGGGATTGGGCGCCCCGATCTATGCCAAGCTCGATGCCGAGATCGCCGCCGCGTTGATGAGCATCAACGCGGTCAAGGGCGTCGAGATCGGCGCCGGGTTCGGCGCGGCCGAATTGTCGGGCGAGCAGAACGCCGACGAGATGCGGACCGGCAATGACGGCGTCCGCTTTCTGTCCAATCAGGCCGGCGGCATTCTCGGCGGGATTTCCACCGGGCAGCCGGTGGTGGCGCGTTTTGCCGTAAAGCCGACCTCCTCGATCCTGTCGCCGCGCCGGACCGTGGACCGAGCCGGCGCCGACACCGACATCATGACCAAGGGCCGTCATGACCCCTGCGTCGGCATCCGGGCGGTGCCGGTAGGCGAGGCCATGATGGCGTGCGTGCTGGCGGATCACTTCTTGCGCCATCGCGGCCAGGTTGGCCGCGCCTGACGCCTGAGGGTTCGCTGGCCGCGGTCGGGCCGGCCAGTCAGGTCACGCTGACACCGTTTTTGCGGATGAGATCCGAGAGCTGGATCAGAAGCCCGCGCAGCCGGGCATTTTCCTCGAGCAGCATCTGAACGTCGTCGGCACGTTCTTCGGCCCAGATGACCGGCTCGTCGTCCCGCAGGGCGACATCGTTGAACAGCGAAAATCCATCCTCGGACGGATCGTCAGCCCACAATGTGGGTTCGCTGACACTGCCCCGCCGGTGAAGCTGCGTATGATTGATCCCCATGACATCACTCCAATGCAACGGTCGAAACGCGCCCCCGCCATCTCCCGTCGCCAAGTTGAAGTGAGTCGGCGGGCAAATTTGAGACCAAATTCGGCAAGCCGGCGGACCACGCCGCATTGATGCCGCGATGGTGCCGGAAACGCCGGTGACGCCGTCATTCCGTGGCGCAAAACCAACGCCTGAAATCCGTGACTTCATACCGACTTGACGTTCCCTTGCACTGTCCGGCAAATGCGGGCGCCATGAACATGACAGCGCTGCAAGCGGTGACCGACTGGCTGATCGACGGCGCGAGGTCTGCGACCACGCCGACCCGGATGATGACGGAGTCTTGCGAACGGCTGGTGCAGGCCGGTCTACCGCTCTGGCGCGTCGGCGTCTTCATTCGCATGCTGCATCCCGACGTGTTCGGCCGTGGCTTCTTCTGGCGGCAGGGAAGCGAGGTGGTCGTGACGGCTGCGGATTTCGATATCCGGGATTCCGAAGAGTTCAAAAACAGCCCGCTCGCCATACTCTATGACACCGAGCGGGAAGTGAGGTTTCGCCTCGACGATCCCGCCAGCCGTGGCTTTCCCTTCTTCGACGACATGCGCGCCGAAGGCGTCACCGACTACATCGCGCTGCCGCTTTGGTTCGTCGGCGAGATGCACGCGTCGAGCTGGTCGACCAGACAGCCCGGCGGCTTCAGCGACCAGGAGATTGCCGCCTTGCGCTCGCTGGTGGCGCCGCTCGCGCGGGTCATCGAGATCGTCAGCCTGAGCCGCAAGGCCGCGACCCTGCTCGATACCTATGTCGGCAACCGCGCCGGCGAGCGGATACTCGGCGGTCAGATCCGCCGCGGCCACACCGAGACGATGCAGGCGGCGATCTGGCTGTCGGATTTGCGCGGTTTCACCGCGCTGTCGGACCGGCTGGCGCCGGAAACCGTGGTGGATATTCTCAACCGCTATTTCGACTGCCAGGTGCCAGCGATCCGCAAGCATGGCGGAGAGGTCCTGAAGTTCATGGGGGACGGACTGCTGGCGGTGTTCCCGATTGCGGAGGACGAAAGCAATACCGCCGAAGTGTGCGGGCGCGTCCTGCAGGCGGCGCGAGAATCCCGCGCCAGTGTCGGCGCGCTGACCTACGAAAATGGCGAAACCATCGAGCGTTTCCGCTTCGGGGTGGCGCTGCATGTCGGCAAGATCCTGTTCGGCAATATCGGCGGTGGCAACCGGCTCGACTTCACCTGCATCGGCCCCGCCGTCAATCTCGCGGCCCGGCTGGAGAAGATCGCCGGCCGGCTCAAGCGCATCGTGGTGGCCTCGGAGCAATTCGCCGGAATCTGCGGCAGCGATTGGGTCGACCTCGGCGAGTTTCCGATTGCCGGCTTCGCCAGGGCAGAGCGGGTCTACGGCCTCGCCGATGAAACCGTCGAGAGCTGAACTGGGCGATATTCCGGGAGCAGGACGCACGAAGCGAAGGCGCCGATCATTCTTCCGGTTCGGTGGTGAACAACAGCGGATAGCCCTTGGCGCGGCCGGCGTCGGTGGCGCGCGTCGCCTTGGTCTCGGCCACGTCCTTGGTGAAGACGGCAACCACGCAGACGCCGAGACGGTGTGCGGTGATCATTACCTTGTGGGCCTGATCCTCGGTCATCGCGAATTCCGCCATCAGCACCCGGACGACGAATTCCCGCGGGGTGTAGTCGTCATTGACAAGGATGACCTTGTGCAGACGCGGCCGTTCGGTCTTTGTCCGAACCTTGGTCCGCGGTTTGGTGACGGTATCGATCATGCGGCGGCACTTGCCTCGCTGCCCTTCGGCTTCCCCGGTTGCGGCGAACAGAATACAGGCTCGCCGGCAGTTATGGAACCGGCTGTTTGCGGGCTCGTTGGCGCCGACGCATGAGCTCGTTTCCGCTAGATCGCTGCGTCGCGCGCTAACTCGAATGTGAAGTGCGGCCGATCTTCCTGCTTTTCGCCACGCGCCGGGCGTGTCACCATCGCGGTCGACGCGGGAGGCAGCGATGCGCTGGTGTGTCTCGATCGGAGCGGTGCTGGTCGCGGGAGCGATCGTGGGTGGCGATGTCGCCGGCATCGCGGCTCCCGGCCCGGGATACCCGGCAGCCGCCGAGGCGAAGCCATCGGTCGATGTCGAGCTGATCCTTGCCGTGGATGTCTCCTACTCGATGGATCTCGACGAACTCGCGGTGCAGCGCGAGGGCTATGCCGAGGCCATCATCTCAAAGGAATTTCTGCAGGCCTTGAGGAGCGGGCCGACCGGCAAGATCGCGGTAACCTATTTCGAATGGGCGGCGTCGAACGACCAGAAGATCATCATCCCCTGGCGCGTGATCGACGGTCCGGAATCGGCGGATGCCGTTGCACACGAGATCCTGAAAACACCGATCCGCCGGGCGTCGCGGACCTCGATCTCGGGCGCGATCAACTTCGCGGTGCCGCTGTTCGACGCCAATCCGAACCAGGGGCTCCGGCGGGTGATCGACATATCGGGCGACGGCGCCAACAACAACGGCGCGCCGGTGACCACCGCGCGCGACGCGGCGCTCGCCCGGGGCATCATCATCAACGGACTGCCGATCATGGTGAAGGAACCGTCCTTTTCCACGATGGACATCAACAATCTCGATTTCTACTACGAGGACTGCGTCATTGGAGGCCCGGGTTCGTTCGTGGTGACGATCAAGGATCGCGAAAAGTTCAAGGAGGCGATTCGCAGCAAGCTGCTACTCGAGGTCGCCGGCCGGCAGCCCAGCCCTCGGATCGTGCCAGTCGCCGACAAGGAGCCGCGCGTCTCCTGCTTGATCGGCGAGCAGATCTGGCAGGACAGGTGGGGGCGGTAGGTTCAACGTTTGAACCCGGCCACCAGCTCGACATGGGGCGTGTGACGGAACTGGTCGATCGGCACGACGCTTTCGATCGTATAGCCGCCGTCGATCAGGATCCGGGCGTCGCGCGCGAACGTCGCCACATTGCACGACACGGCTACAACGGCCGGAATCCGGCTGGCGGCGAGTTGCTGGACCTGGGCGATCGCGCCCTGCCGGGGCGGATCGAACACCACCGCGTCGTAGTCGCGCAGCTCCTGCGGCATCAGCGGCCGCCGGAACAGGTCGCGGGCCTCGGCCCTGACCGGTTTCAGCCGGGCCGTCGTCGCTGCCGCCTTTCCTAGCGCCGCCACCGCGCCGGCGTCGCTGTCATAGGCCGACACCCGCGCTTTCGCGGCCAGCCGAAGGGCGAACGGCCCGATCCCGCAAAACAGGTCGGCAATGTGCCTCGCGCGCCGGCAGTGCGCGACGACCCGCGCCGCCAGTGCCTCCTCGCCGGCGACGGTGGCCTGCAGGAACGAACCGGGGGGCAACGCCAATTGTGCCGGGCCGATCGCCAGCACCGGCAATGTTCGCATCAGCACGAGCTCGCCATGCCGTGTCAGGCGGATCAGGCCATGATTTTGGGCGACGCGTGCCAGCGCCCCGATCATCGCCGACGGCAGCGGACCCGAGCCGCGGATATCGACGTCGAGGCCGTTGCCTGCCGCGGTAACCTGGATGTCCAGCGGTTTGCCGGTGGTCTCGAGTATCTCGGCGAGGGCCCTGCAGGCGGCGAACGCACCGTGCAGGGCGGGATCGAGGATCGGACAGTCGGCGATCGCCACGATCGTGTGGCTGTTCGCCTCGGCAAAGCCAAGGCGCCATTCGCGGTCGTTTGCCCGGCGGGCATGGACGGTCATGCGCCGTCGCCCGGAGCCGTGCGCGTCCAGGAGGGGCTCGACGTCACAGGCGATGCCGGCTTGCGCCAGCGTTTCGACCACGATCCGACGTTTCCAGGCGCGATAGGCCTCGGGCTGCCAATGCTGGATGGCACAGCCGCCGCAGGTTCCGAAGTGCGGACAGAATGGCGGGATGCGTTCCGCGCTGGGTCGATCGATCCGCAACAGCCGCCCGCGGTCGGGATGACCCGCAACCGGCGCGACTTCGACCGCCTCGCCAGCCAGCGTATACGGAACGAACACGGGCCTGCCGTCGGCGTGCGCCACGCCATCGCCGCGGTGGCCGACATGATCGACGACGAGATGCGTCGTGTCGAGGCTAGCCACGTCGCGCGCCGATGAAGAACTCGATGTTTCCATCCCCGCCCGTGATGGGGGATGGAAACACACGGACCCCCGTGCATCCAAGCGAGGCTGCGAACGCGGCGATGTCGTCGCAGGTCGCCTTATGGAATGCCGCGTCGCGGACGATCCCGCGCTTGGAATGCCGGCCGGGCGCCTCGAACTGCGGCTTGATCAGCGCCAGCAGATGCATCGGGTCGGCCGCCAGCGCCAGCGCCGCTGGCAGCACCGCTTTCAGCGAGATGAAGCTGACGTCGATGACGACGATGTCGGGCCGCTGCGGCAGGCGCGTGCCCTCGAGCTTGCGGATATCGGTGGCTTCCATCGACACCAGCCTGGGATGGCCGCGCAGCGAGGGATGCAGCTGGTTGCGCCCGACATCGATCGCGAATACCAGGCTGGCGCCGTTGGCGAGCAAGACCTCGCTGAAGCCGCCGGTCGATGCACCGACGTCGAGGCAGACGTGATCCTCGATCTGCAGGGGGTACTGCTCGAGCGCGCCGGCCAGCTTGACGCCGCCTCGCGAAACATAGGGATGCGCTGGCTCGGCCCGCAAGACGGCATCGGCGGTTATGCCCTCCGAGGGCTTCATGACCGGCTTTTCATCGGCGGTCACGTGGCCGGCTTCGATCGCGGCGCGGGCGCGCGCCCGGCTTTCGAACAGCCCGCGCTCGACCAGCAACATGTCCGCGCGCTTGCGGGGAGGGGGCACGCGCGTCTCCGTCTGGACGACATCCGCCCCCGACCGTGCAGACGGCGTCGCGGCCGCAGGCCTGCAGGCGGCGGAAGCGGTCAGGCCAGCTTCACCACCTCGGCCTTGAATTCCTTGCCGAGGGCTTCGAACACCTTGGCGACGATGCCCTTGGCGTCGAGCCCGGCACGGGCGTACATCGCATTGGGGCTGTCGTGGTCGAGGAATATGTCGGGCAGGACCATCGCCCGCATCCGCAGACCGCCATCGAGCATGCCGTGCTCGGCAAGCGTATGCATGACATGCGAGCCGAAACCGCCGACCGCGCCTTCCTCGATGGTGAGGAGAACGTCGTGCTCGCGAGCGAGCTTCAGCACCAGATCGAGGTCGAGCGGCTTCATGAAGCGGGCGTCGGCAATGGTGGTCGACAGGCCATGCGCCGCCAATTCGTCGGCAGCCTTCTCGCATTCGCCGAGCCGCGTGCCGAACGAAAGCAGCGCGACCTTGCTGCCCTGGCGGATGACGCGGCCCTTTCCGATCTCGAGCGGAATGCCGGCTTCGGGCAGGTCGACGCCGCGACCTTCGCCGCGCGGATAGCGAACCGCGCTCGGACGATCGTTGATCGCAACCTGGGTCGCAACCATGTGCACCAGCTCGGCTTCGTCCGATGCCGCCATGATGACGAAGTTGGGGAGGCAGCCGAGATAGGCATTGTCGAACGAACCGGCATGGGTCGCGCCGTCGGCGCCGACCAGGCCGGCGCGATCGATGGCGAAGCGAACCGGAAGGCTCTGGATCGCGACATCGTGCACGATCTGGTCATAGCCGCGCTGCAGGAAGGTGGAATAGATCGCGCAGAACGGCTTGTAGCCTTCGGTGGCGAGGCCGGCAGCAAAGGTCACGGCATGCTGCTCGGCGATGCCGACATCGAAGGTGCGGTCGGGAAACGCCTTGTTGAAGATGTCAATGCCGGTACCCGACGGCATCGCGGCGGTAATGCCGACGATCTTCTTGTCCTTGGCCGCCTCCTTGACGAGGCTCTGGCCGAAGACGTTCTGGTAGGCAGGAGCGTTCGGCTTGGCCTTGGCCTGCGCGCCGGTCGCCACGTCGAACTTGACGACGGCGTGGTATTTGTCGGCCGACGCTTCCGCTGGCCCATAACCCTTGCCCTTCTGGGTGACCACATGCACCAGGATCGGCCCGGTCTCCATGTCGCGGACATTTCGCAGCACCGGCAGCAGGTGGTCGAGATTGTGCCCATCGATCGGGCCGACATAGTAGAATCCGAGTTCCTCGAACAGCGTGCCGCCGCCGACCATGAAGCCGCGGGAATATTCCTCGGCGCGGTTGGCGCGGTCGGCAATCACCTTCGGCAGATGCTTGCCGAGCTGCTTGGCGGCTTCGCGGAGCGAACGGTAGGTCTTGCCCGAATACAGCCGCGACAGATAGGCGGACATGGCGCCGACCGGTGGCGCAATCGACATGTCATTGTCGTTCAGAATGACGATCAGCCGGGAGCTTATCGCGCCGGCATTGTTCATGGCCTCGTAGGCCATGCCGGCGGACATCGCGCCGTCGCCGATCACCGCGATCACGTTGTTCTTGGCGCCCGACAGATCCCGTGCCACGGCCATGCCGAGGCCCGCCGAGATCGAGGTGGAGGAATGGGCCGCGCCGAACGGGTCGTAATCGCTCTCGGTCCGCTTGGTGAAGCCGGACAGCCCGCCGCCGGTGCGCAGGGTACGGATGCGGTCGCGACGGCCGGTCAGGATCTTGTGCGGATAGGCCTGGTGACCCACGTCCCAGATCAGGCGATCGCGCGGGGTGTCGAAGATGTAATGCAATGCCGTGGTCAGTTCGACGACCCCGAGCCCGGCGCCGAAATGGCCGCCGGTCACTGAGACCGCATCGATGGTCTCCTGGCGCAGCTCATCGGCAACCTGCCGCAGCTGCTCGACCTTGAGTCGACGGAGGTCGTCCGGAGTCTGGATCTTGTCGAGAAGCGGCGTCTTACTGAAAGCGGTCACAGCGATGTTCCAATTTTACATGTCGGGACGAGTGAACCCGATGTGAGATGGTGCGCAGTCAGCGCGATGAAGCCAGACATCCGGCAGAATCTCGGCAGCCCGAGACCCGATCGAGCGGCCTAGCTGCACTCCGGATCGTTCGATGTGATATAAGTCACCTTTTGCAGACCTGCCGTTCTCAGTTATTTTTTAGCGTTTTGAATAGCTTACAGTCGTCTGAAGGTTGCGGCATGGTCCCCGTCGCGAGCCCATCGAGCTGGGATTCTTACACCAAACCGTCCTCCAACGCCAACCCGCAGGGATTGGAACCAGCCATGACGGAACGCTGCGAAGCCCAATCGCTTCGATACAGGGTTGGTTCCATTTTGCCCGACCAGGCGACAATGCAGGCGTCCTACCGGCATTGCCATGAAACTGCGCGTGGCGGGCCACAAACGGATCGGCCGAATTAGTCCAGTTCCATCCGATGGATGCGGTAACATTGCACCAAGGTGCGCAGATCCAAAACGCATCCGCTGATTCGCCACCAGAGATCGCCGCGCGCGGTTCAACCCTGAAGCGGACCCGCGCCACTGAGATAGTCGGACGAAAACTGTGGCGCTTTGCCACGGTCGCGATCGAGACCGTTTCGGGATGGGCTCAAGACGCAGGAGTCGATTGGCGCATCATTGAACGTCGAGTGGCTCGGTCCCGGTGGCTTCGCCTTCGGCATTGGTGGTGATCTTGTCGACCCGGGCCTCCGCCTGACGCAACAGCTCCTCGCATCGCCGTTTAAGCGCCTCGCCGCGTTCGTAGATGGCGACCAATTCCTCGAGCGGTACCTTGCCTTCCTCGAGCCGCTTGACGATCAATTCCAGCTCCTCGATCGCGCGCTCGAAGCTCAGCTTCTTGACGTCCGTCTGGATGTTTTCGGCCATATCGCGTTCCCGAATGCGCAAGCTCGACGCCGGCGAGTGAAGGATAGTTTTGCGGACGTATTGTGGCGGCCTCTCACCGGCCCATCAGGGCCGTGACGTGGGCCGCGACCGATTCCTTCAGGCCTTCAAGGTCATAGCCGCCCTCGAGCACGGAAACAATTCGGCCCCCGGCACTGCTGTCGGCGACGTCCATCAGCTTGCGGGTCACCCAGCCAAAATCATCCGCCGTGAGATGCAGCGAGGCGAGGGGATCGCGATGATGAGCGTCGAAGCCTGCCGAGATGACGATGAACTCGGGGGCGAACTTCTGCAATTGCGGCAGTATGACGTTCTCGAACGCCGAACGGAATTTGACACTGCCGTCCTCGGGCGCGAGCGGAGCGTTGACGATGGTGTCGTGGTCGCCGCGTTCTCCGCGGGCGCCGGTGCCCGGAAACAGCGGCATCTGGTGCGTCGAGCAATACATCACGGTCGGGTCGGCCCAGAAAATGTCCTGGGTGCCGTTGCCGTGATGGACGTCGAAGTCGACCACGGCAGCACGGCCGATGCCATGCTTGCGCTGAGCGTGACGCGCGGCAATCGCGGCGTGATCGAAGAAGCAGAAGCCCATCGGCTTGCCGATTTCCGCATGGTGGCCCGGCGGGCGCATCGCGACAAACGCATTTTGATGGGCGCCGGCGACGACCGCGTCGGTGGCTGCGACCGCGCCGCCGACCCCCCGCATCACGGCTTCCCACGTGCCGGGCGACATCGAGGTATCGCCATCGAGATAGACAAGCCCGTTGGCAGGCGCGAGATGCCGGAGTTCCTCGACATAATGCTCGTTGTGGCAAAGCAAGACCTGATCGAGCGAGCCTTCGGGGGCCGTCTCGCGGACCAGACGATCGAAGCTAGCTTCGCCGAGCGCTTGCTCCACGGCTCGAATCCGGTCGGGGCGTTCGGGATGTCCAGATGGGGTCAGATGGTCGAGACTTGCCGGATGGCTGAGAAGAAGCGTCATGCAGGGTCCTGGCGCCGCGATTGTGCGGGCGCGAAATGTTCAATCTAGGGACTCCATGTCGACTCGGAAAGAGCGGCCGTCGGACTGCGGGCCAGAATTCACCCGCTTTTCACAACGATCGCCGGTCCGCTCACGTCGATGCGCGGCGATCGGCTAGCCCTTCTTGCGTGCGACGAAGGCCCTGAACGCCGCCACGGCTTCCTTCGATCGCATGCGCTCGCCGAACAGATGACTTTCCTGGTCGATCCTGCGGGTCAGATCTTCCGGCGGCAGCCTCAGGAGTTTCCGCGAGATCGCCACCGCTTCCGCCGGCAGCGCACAGATCTCGCGCGCGACCTTGCGGGCCTCGGCTTCGGTGTGGCCGGGCGCCACCACGACGTTGACGAAGCCGGCGATGCGGGCATCCTCCGCGCTGATCTTGCGGCCCATGACCAGCGTGGCGAATGCCCGCTGATATCCCATGGTGCGCGGCATCAGCAGGCTGGAGGCACCTTCCGGAACCAACCCGAGGTGAATGAACGGCGTGGAAAATATCGCGGTCGTGCTGGCGAGCACGTAATCGCAATGAAACAGCATGGTGGTGCCGATGCCGATCGCAACACCGTCGACCGCGGCGATGATCGGCTTGACGTTGAGGGCCAGCGAATACAGGAACTTGACCGCATTGGACGCGCGGGGCGTCTCGCTGTCCGCGGTGCCGTCCTTGAGGAAATCCTCGACGTCGTTGCCGGCGGTGAATACCCCGGAGCCGCCCGTGATGATCATGCAGCGGATCGCCGGATCGTTCTGCGCGGTGTCGATGGCATGGCTCATGGCGCGATACATGTCCTGAGTGATCGCGTTCTTTTTCTCGGGCCGCCGCAACGTGATCACCCGGCTTGCGCCCTCGTCGGTGACTATCAGGTGCCCGGTCATGAAGCCGTCCTCGAACAAGCGGTGTGGCTGGCCAGTCTGGAAGGTGTATCCTACATGATCTGCCACACCGCCCCAATGTTCCCGCCGGTTTTCCACGGCAGCCGGCCCGCCAGGAGGTCGATCCGATGCAGCTGACCGGCATTCATCACCTGACGGCCATTTCGGCCAAACCCCGCGTGAAATCTCCGATTCTACACCCGCGACCTCGGGATGCGGCTGGTCAAGAAGACGGTCAATCAGGACGATGTCAGCGCCTATCACCTGTTCTATGCGGATGGACAGGCCAATCCCGGCACCGACCTGACCTTCTTCGATTTCCCGGTTGGCCCCGAACGCCGCGGCAGCAACAGCATTTCATGCACGGGACTGCGCGTCGCCGGCCCGAAAAGCCTGGAGTTCTGGAGAGATCGCCTGAAGCAGGCGGGCGGTCCCCTCAGCGATCCGGTCGAGGTCGACGGCCGGTTGACGCTGCGGTTCGAGGATCCGGAGGGCCAGCGCCTGATGCTGGTCGACGACGGCGGCGCAGGTCCGGCCTCGCCCTGGGAGCGCAGCCCGGTGCCGGCAGAACACCAGATCCGTGGTCTCGGTCCGATCGTGCTCAGCGTGCGCGACGCCGCCGCCACCGAACGGGTGCTGACCGGGGTGATGAACCTGCGCCGGGAACGCCGCTATGCGGCGCCCGATGCGGCCGGCGAGGTTCATGTCTTTGCCATGGGGCAGGGCGGTCCTGCCGCGGAGCTTCATGTGCTCGAGCAAAAGGGATTGCCGTTGGCCCAGCAAGGTGCCGGTGGTGTGCACCATGTCGCGTTTCGCACGCCCGACGACCAGGCAATACCATCGTTGGGCGCAACGGCTGAACGAACTCGGCATCGGCAACAGCGGAGAGGTCGACCGGTTCTACTTTCGCAGCCTGTACTTCCGCGAGCCCAACGGCATCCTATTCGAGATCGCCACCGACGGTCCTGGCTTTGCGACGGACGAGCCAATGGACACGCTGGGGGAAAGGCTGGCGTTGCCGCCGTTTCTGGAAGCGCGCCGCGCTGCGATCGAGGCGGGGCTGAAGCCGCTCGCCTGACCCGCCGCGTCGCGCGGCACTGCTCCGAAAGCGCGCCAGGGCGGCTCGGCAAGCCGCTGTTTTGATTTGCCAAATCGAAACGTGCCGGTCGCGCCTGGCGAGCGAATGGGCCCGCGTTTTCCAGCGAAGAGAATGCGTCAGGAAACCACTCTAAGCCCGGTTCCGATTTAGCCCAGCAGGACCGCGTCGGCTCTCGTTCACGGAGTCCGCGCCGTCCATCACGGTTCGCTCCAGCGCGGCCGCCTGCACCACGACATTCTCGGCAAAGAACCGCGCCAGCGTCACGTAACGCTGGGGACGCCGGCGCCATCGCCCGCGCTGCGGGCGGCCAGCGCCTCGCCGGCCAGCATGCAGCCTCCGGTCGTCGATGCGAACAGCCGCAGATACGGCGTCGCGCCGGCCAAGGCGTCGTTCGGGCGGAAGCCAACCGCTGCAGCAGCCAGCGGCTGGTGCGGTCGAGCGATTCGAGGGCGTCGCGCAGCTTGGCGCCGGTGCTGCCGAAGGCGGGATCGTTCGAGGTCTCGACCCGGATGACGATTCGGTAGTTCGCCGAGCAGCGCGAACACGGCGGCGCCGCCATTGGCGGCGAGTTTTCGCGTCACCAGATCGATCGACTGGATGCCGTTGGTGCCCTCATAGATCGGGGTGATGCGCGCGTCGCGATAGTGCTGGGCGGCGCCGGTTTCCTCGATAAAACCCATGCCGCCATGGATCTGCACGCCGAGCGAAGTCACTTCGTTGCCGATATCGGTGAGAACGCCTTGGCGATCGGTGTCAGCAGCGCGCCGCGGGCGGCGGCGTCGGCGCGCACGCCGGCGTCGCTCGCCCGTGAGGAAACGTCGAGTGCAACGGCGGTAGCGTAGCAGATGGTGCGCGCGGCCGCGGTGAGGGCGCGCATCTGCATCAGCATGCGCTTGACGTCGGGATGAACGGTGGTCGGTTCATCCCCTCGCCAGCTTTGCCGATCGCGCGGCCCTGGCGTCGCTGCTGCGCATATTCCAGCGCCTGCTGATAGGCGCGGTCGGCAATGCCGACGCCTTCGAGACCGACGCCGAGCCGCGCCTGGTTCATCATGGTGAACATGCAGAGCATGCCGCGGTTTTCCTCGCCGATCAGATAGCCGGTGGCGCCGCCGTGATCGCCCATGGTCATGGTGCAGGTGGGCGAGGCGTGGATGCCGAGCTTGTGTTCGATGCCGCTTGGATAGATGTCGTTGCGCGCACCAAGCGAGCCATCGGCATTGACCAGGAATTTGGCGACCAGAACAGCGAAATGCCCTGGTGCCCGCAGGCGCATCCGGCAGCCGCGCAGCACCAAATGCACGATGTTGTCGGTCATGTCGTGGTCGCCATAGGTGATGAAGATCTTGGTGCCCTTGATGCGATAGCTGCCGTCCGGCATGCGCTCGGCACGCGTGCGTAGCGCGCCGACATCCGATCCGGCCTGCGGTTCGGTCAGCTGCATGGTGGCGCTCATGCCCCGCCCATCTTTTCCAGATAGATCCTTTTCAATTCCGGGCTGCCATGGGCGCTGAGGGCCTCGATCGCACCCAATGTCAGCAGCGGGCAGAGTCCGAACGCCAGGTTCGCGGCGCTCCAGATCTCGGTACAGGCTGCATTGATCGCCAGCGGCAGGCCCTGGCCGCCGAAGGCCTCCGGCCCCGACACCGCATTCCAGCCGGCGGCGGTCCAGCGCGATAGGCATCGGGCCAGCCGGGCGCGGTGGTCACCTTGCCGCCGTCCAGCTTGACGCCGTTCTGGTCGCCGATCCGGTTCAGCGGTGCCAGCACGTCGCTTGCGAATTTTCCGGCCTCCTCCAGCACCGCAGCGGTGATGTCGCCGTCGAAATCGCCATAGTGACCGGCCCTGACGGCGGCCTGCAGGCCAGCGCCGTGATTGAGGGCGAGCAACATGTCATTGATCGGCGCGCGGTAGCTCATGGCGGGTCCTGCTCCGGGATCGGGGTGCCGTCTTCCCACGAAACCGCCATCCTCTCAACTGCGCGGTCGCTGAAATCCCCGCCGCGACGACCCCGAAGCCATCAAACCGCCCCTGGCCGGTTGAAATGGTCCGCCTCCCCCTATAGACCGACGGTGCCAGAAGGAATCCGCGGTGAGCTGCCGGCGACCGCTTTCCGGGCCAGTTGTTGGGGCGTAGCCAAGTGGTAAGGCAGTGGATTTTGATTCCACCATTCGGAGGTTCGATCCCTCCCGCCCCAGCCAGAAACGTCTGGTTCATGATGCTGCTGGCGAAGTATGACCGCCTTGTCGCGACTCCGGCGGAGTTCGCGACACCAACTAGCCCCATGAGCATCGCTTTTCGAGTTCGCGGGGCCCGCCCGAGGAAACCGCGAGCGTCAGCCGACCTTGTCGAGGTCCGCTGCCACCGTCCTCAATCGTTCGCGTAACCATCGATGTCCACTGTCGGTGGTGTGCCGCGGGTGCCAGTACATCCGTTCGTGGATGTCCGGCAGCTCGAAGGGCAATTCAAGCGTCTTGATTTGCGTGGTTTGCGCAAGACGTTTCGCCGCGCGTTCGAGCACGAGACTGACGAGCTGTGTCCCCTGCAACAGAAACGGAACGAGCAGGAAGCTTTCGACCGTGACGTCGATTCGCCGTTTGACTCCCAATCGCGCAAGATGCTGGTCGGCCAGGTTCAGCTGGCGATCGGTGCCGATGCCGTAGACCAGGTGCGGCAATTCCAGGAATTGCTTCTGGGTCATGGCTTTCTTCCTGACAAATGGATTCTTCGAGTCTACAGCGCAGAGCCACCGATCCGCGATCAGGGGGCTCGAGGGAAATTCTGTCTCGCCGAAAAGCTCGCTCGGTTCGATGATGATGTCGACCTGGTCGGCCTCGATCAGGCGTGCCGCCTGCCGTGAACGCGGCAGCAGGTGCACCGTGACATTGGGTGCTTCGGCCGCGATGGTGCGGACGAAATGGGTTAGCAGCACCAGGCCCGCATAGTCGGATGCACTGATCGAGAACGTTCTGGAGTCGGTCTTCGGATCGAACGCGGGGCGTTGCAGCAGAGTCTGCTCGATCTGCCTGAGGGTTTCCCGGATCGGCCCGATGAGGTCGGTCGCGTTGCGGGTAAGGGCGAGCTCGCGACCGACGCGGACGAGAATAGGATCGCGAAACAGCTCCCTGAGACGGGACAGTGCCGCGCTCATGGCGGATTGACTGAGACCGATACGTTGTCCGGCGCGACTGACGTTGCGCTCGCTAAGCAGCGCATCCAGTACGACGAGCAGGTTGAGATCGATGTTGCGAAGAATTCACCTGGACGTCCTCTTCGGCTGGCACCCTCGATCGACGGACTAGCGCAGGACCGCATCGCAGCGCGATGAATGCGGGTTTGCACGCGGGTACAGACCGACACCGCCGATGTATCCACCGCGCCGATACTTGGAATCTCAAATATCGATTAGACGCTGCAAAAGGTCGAACGTAGACTTTGGACGACGAAGCGGTTCGAAGAAAGCCTTGGCGACGGCTTCAAACCAAAGCGGACCTACGGGTGGGAATCATCGAGCCAGCGCGATCCCGTCGGAGCATGATGATGGCCATTCGGACATCCGTCATCGAGTGGGATGGGAAATCAACGGCAGGTCGGCGAATTCATTCAGGGCCGCAATGCGGTTTGTGATCGGCGGCGGCGCGCCTGACGATGCCCCAATCTGCCGGCGTGCCGGCACATGACCGCTGCAGGCATCGCTGGCAGGCTCTACGAGGCGTACAACCAGCACGATCCGGCCGCGGTCGCACGGCTCTATGCCGAGGACGGAACGCATGAGGACATTGCGCACGGCCGCGCCAAAACCGGGCCGCACGAGATTGCCGCGGGATTGGACAAGTTCTTTGGCTGGTTTCCCGACGCGCATTGGGAGCCGCAGGCCGGGATCGTCGGCGCGGACGGGCGCGAGGCCGTACCGCCGGGGAC
>CAVUZP010000004.1:0-332500 GCA_963746065.1 uncultured Alphaproteobacteria bacterium
AGTAAACTGTTCTCCTTTGTACCCGACTGTACGATTCTGCAGGTAAAACAACGAGTAGCGCCACCAGGGCTGTTGCGGCTAGTTCTGCGATTTGCCCCCAGTCACCGCGCGACCCGTGAGTTTTGGCCGTGGGTTCGGAGGACGGATGTTGCCTGGCTGGCCTCTCCTCAGCAGGCGGTAGCGCCTTCGATGCTCCGCTTTCACGTGTTCATGGCACGCCGCACCAGCGAAGTGGTAGACGCCCCGCTGGTCCGAGATTGATCGGCCCTCACCGACGTGGAAAATCCCCGGCGAACGCATGGAGATGCTTCAGGACCGCGCTGTGCCGCTCTCCGAACCTGCGGTCGAGATCCTCGATAGGATGCGCGACAACACCGAGGGAGAAAAGTGCTAGACTTCCCCTGCCCACCGCCGTGGCTAATTTGGTCGTTCGGAGTGCGCTGTGACAGAGCAGCGGGTTCAAAGGCGATTGGCGGCGATTTTGGCTGCCGACGTGGTCGGTTACTCTGCGTTGATGCAACGCGCTGAGGAAGCTACCTATGCCGAGTTCGAGCGGCTGAAGCACGAAATAATCGAGCCCGGCCTCTCCCGCCACGACGGGCGACTGATCAAGACCACGGGTGACGGCGCGTTGGGCGAGTTCGCAAGTCCCTCGGCGGCGGTGCGATGTGCGGTGGAGATCCAGGAGAGTATCGCCTCGGGCCGAAGCTCCCTTAGGCTACGCATCGGAGTCAATCTCGGAGAGGTTATCGTCGGGGCGGACGGCGATCTATTTGGCGACGGGATCAACATCGCTGTCCGGCTGGAAGGGGTCGCTGATCCAGGCGGCATCCTGATTTCCGAGAAGGTGTACAGCGAGGTCCTGGGTAAGCTCGACGTTGGCTTCGAAGACCGGGGCGAGCAGCAGCTCAAAAACATCTCCAAACCGGTCCGCACGTATGCCGTATGCGCAGGGGCGCATCAGGCGCCGACCGAGCGGCCAGGTTCGGCTCCCGCACTTCCCGACCGACCATCCATTGCCGTGTTGCCGTTTGAGAACATGAGCGGCGATCCCGAGCAGGAGTATTTTGCGGACGGGATGGTTGAGGAAATCACCACGGCGCTGTCGCGGTTCAAATGGTTGTTCGTGATCGCTCGCAATTCGAGTTTCACTTTCAAAGATCGAACCGTCGATATCAAGGAAGTCGGGCGCAAGCTTGGCGTGCGCTATGTCCTCGAGGGGTCTGTGCGCAAGGCCTCGGGGAAAGTCCGCATCGCCGGGCAATTGATCGACGCAGTTACGGGCGCGCACATTTGGGCGGACAGGTTCGAGCGTGACCTGACAGACATCTTCGCTCTGCAGGACGACGTCACGGTCGCTGTTGTCTCTGCCATCGAGCCGAAATTGCTTCGAACAGAAATTGCAGAGGCGGCGCTGCGGCGACCTGAGAACCTCACCGCCTATGATTTCTATCTCCGCGCCATGCAGCAGTGGTACCCAACGACCCGCGAAGGATTGGCCGAGGCGATCAGGCTGGCTCGTCGTGCTTTGGAGCTCGATCCGCGGTTCGCTCTGGTCGCGGCTCTGGCAGGTCAGTGTCACCAGATCAACGTTGTTCTGGGCTATGCGAGCGATCCCCAGTTCGAACGTAGCGAAGCAGTGCGGCTTCTTCACCTGGCACTGAGCCTGGACGATGGTGATCCGGAGACTTTGGCAAGGGCTAGCCTGATCTCGGCATTCATGGTCGGCTCTCGTGAGAGCGCAATCGAAATGGCTGACCGGGCGGTCGCGCTCAATCCCAATTCATTTCTCGCATGGAGCGCCAGCGGCTGGGCCTACCTTCTTGCGGGGCAGCCGGAGCAAGCGGTCCGGAGCTTTGAACGTGCCATTCGCATGAGCCCGGTAGATCCGCTGCTGCATCGGGCGTTTGCGTCGCTGGGGATGGCCTTTATTGAGCTTGGTTGCTTTGACGAGGCCATCGCCGCTGGGAAGAAAGCCGAACGTCAGAACCCGTCCTATTCGCCCGCTCACCGGTGTCTCGCATCCGCTTTCGCGCATCTCGCACGCGACGCTGAGGCGCGTGCGGCAGCGATGCGATCGCTTGAGGTCGACCCCGCCTTTACGATATCGACATCCATTGCTCGGGGCCGGTCATCAAACCTGAAGCTGTACATTGAGGGTCTGCGGAAGGCCGGATTGCCAGAGTAAGCCCGCGTTCGCCTGTGCGGACGAGGTGATCGACCGCGAGACGCGCCTGCAATTGGCCCATCGCTTCATTTCGCGCCAATGCGACCCTGTCCTCCATGGAAAACGCCCACAATCCCTCTGGCGGGCAAGTGCCACGACAAGCTACTGTCTGTTGATCCCTTCCCTCAATGCCGTCCAAAGAGCAAACAACTCGCCGAACTCAGGCTCGTCGCTGAGGGCAGTCTGCACAAGCACCAGCCTTAGAGCCGGATCGACAAGAACATACTGGCCAAGGAAGCCACGCAGCGAGAATCGCGAGGTGTCCGCAGAATACCAGATCTGATATCCGTATTTCACCAAGAAAGCTGCCGGAATCGCGTTGGCCGCCGACTCTGCGAGCCAATTCGCGGGAACGATCGTCTTGCCGAACCAGCTGCCGCCATTGGCCAGCATTAGACCGAGGCGAGCCCAGTCGCGGAGCACGGCGTTGACATAAGCGAAGGTGATTTCCTGCCCGGTCGCATCGATAGTCCACGACGCATTGGCCTCCGCTCCAAGCGGTTGCCAGAGCTTTTCGGCGGCATAGTCGGAAACGGTACGCTTGGTCGCGGCCGCGAGCACGAGGCCGAGAACCAGCGATTTAGCCGACGAGTAGGAAAAGCGCACGCCAGGAGCCGCACGGCGCGTGTTGAATTGCTTGACGGCGGCGAGGCTGCCGACAGAATCTTGCAGGAGAGTCAGGCGGGCCAACGTGTAGATATCGCTGGATGGGTTGGCGTAGTCCTCCGAGAAGGCGACTCCCGACGACATCAGCAGCAACGCCTTGATCGGCGTGCGGCCGTATTCGGTATCTCTCAGACCGGACACATAGGTTTCTGCGAGGTCATCGATGGATCGGATTGCACCCTCCTTGAGCGCTATACCGATCAGCAGCCCAACCACGGACTTCGCCATCGAGAACGATGTCAGGCGATCTCGATCGGTGCGTCCATACTGGTAGCGTTCGGCCAGAATTGTATTGCCTCTTGCAATCAACAAGCCGGTGACTGGATGGCGGTCTAGATAGTCATCCAGTGTCAGATCGAGTCCAGCGAAGCTATAGCGTATAGCGGGTTCGGCGGCAGCACGCTCCAGTCGAGTTGGCTGCTTCGGGGCAGGGATGGTGCGAGCAGGAAAGAGTGTATCGTAGTGGCCGAGAGCACCCACGCGGCAACGCGTCTCGTCAACGTAGGAAATGCAGCTCGGATACCCCTCCTTCCAGCCGAACGCGTCCGCGTTCGGCCCATCTGCACGAAAGCGAGGGCCGGCACCTTGCGAGGCCGGTGCTGCCTGGGCGAAAGCCCGATCCGAATCCGGGAGTACATGAAGCACGAAGACGAACGTTGCGACGCACCCCCCCCTAAGCAGCCTCATGAGGTTTCGCCTCCTCAAGTCGGGACCAGGATAAAGACGCGATCAGGTCCTGTTCGAGTCACAAACCGAAGTATCCCGGCTATCTCCGATGGTGTTGCACAAGTCGAAAGATGCATTGGTCTGGATTTTCGGTGAAACGTGGAAACGCCAAGCGAACTACGATTTGCATAATCTGTGTCGCGTTGTCGAAATCGCCTATGAGTTTGGCGTGTGGCGATGAGAGGCCCCTCAGATCTCTACACGGAAACAACGCCAGCGGCAAAAAACCAGCAGAAGCTAGCCCAAGCCGGCCCGGCGGAAGGCTTCCAGATAGTGTTCGCGGTCGGCCTCGTATTTGAACGGCAGGTTTTTTGCAATCCAGGCCAGGGAGAAATCGGGCTGTCTGCGCAGGAGCTCCTGCAATGCAGCCGCGGCGATTTCGGCTCGTCCTGCCATCGCGGCGGATGCAGCCAGCATGCGGTAGCCGGCGACATGGTCGGTGCGAAGGCGGATGCTGGCGCCGGCCAGCCGCATCGCCTCCTCGTAGTTTCTTCCGGTCAACTGGGCATGGGCGGCGATGGCATTGTACATCGCCGCGAATGGATCGCGTGGACTGAGGCGCAGCGCCTTCGCGGTGGCGACGCCGGCTTCTTTCCAGCGACCGCCAAAAGTCAGCGCGAGGCCGTACACGCTCAGGGTCAGCGCAAAGCTTGGATTGAGGTTCAGCGCCAATTCAAACTCGGCGAGCCCTTCGTCGAAGCGCCGCAGCAACACGTGAACGCAACCCAGCGCATGGTGGGCCCAGGGGTCTTCACTGTCGGCGCGGACGGCGGCCAGCGCAGCGCGTTCGGCGATCGGCAACGACACCGCCATGTCGCTCCAGCCATTGTAGGCGCAAACAGAATGGCTGGTGGACAGAACGGCGAGCGCCTGTCCGTAGTGTGGATCCATCGCAATCGCTTTCTCCAACAGCTCCTGGGCAATGACAAAATCGGCTCGCGTGATCCGCCAGAAATGCGACAGTGCCCGCATCACCAGACCCCAGGCGTCCATGCTGTCCGGGGTTTTGCGCTTGGAGCGGAAGTTCTCCGCCGCATAAAGCTGTGGTTCGATCGAAGCAACAATCGCCGCGGTGATCTCGTCCTGCACAGCGAACACCTCGGCGAGGTCACGATCGTAACGCTCCGCCCAGAGGTGGCTGCCGGTGCCGACGTCGTTGAGCTGCGCAGTGATGCGCACGCGATCGCCGTCCTTGCGCACGCTGCCTTCGATTACGTAACCGACGCCGAGGCTCTCGCCGACTTCCTTGATGTTGACGGACTTGCCCTTATAGACGAACGACGAGTTGCGCGCGATCACGAAGAACCAGCGCAGCTTTGAAAGTGCGGTGATGAGGTCCTCGCTCATGCCGTCGGAAAAATACCCCTGGTCCGGATCGTCGCTCATATTGGCAAAGGGCAGCACGGCGATGGCGGGACGGTCGGGCAGCAGCAGCGCTGTGCCTGTTGGTTCGCGCGGTTCGTTCAAGGCTGGTTCAGGGCGAAGCCCGCTGAGCCCGTGGTCCGTCGAAGGCGAGCGGACTTCGCCGACGAAACGCAGGCCCTTGCGCGGAATGGTGCGGATCAGTCTTTGCTGCTGGCCGCTGTCGCCGACCGCCTTGCGCACGGCGTAGATCCGGCTGGTCAGGGTCGCATCCGAGGTGACGCGGCCGCCCCACACCGAGGCGACCAGATCGTCCTTGGTGACGACGCGATCGCGATTCTCAACGAGGTGGAGCAGGAGGTCGTAGACCTGGGGCTCGACGGCGATCAGTTCAGACCGCAGGCGCAGTTCGCGCCGGTCAGTATCGAGCACGTAGTCGGCAAAATGAAATTGCATGCTCGTGTCCTGGACCGGATGCCACCACGGCTGCCGCGATTTGGGCTCGGTCGACCGGGTAGCACTCTTCTTTGATGCGCCGCGGCGTCTGGGTGCCGCGTCTGGATAGGGCTCGGGCGATCACGGCCCGATCACGCTCCGATCACAATAGCACAATCAGGAAATCAGCAGGACTTCTTCAGGGAAATCACAACCTTCTCAAGGCCGGCTTCAAGCATGTCATCCGGTACGAGGCTAAGCAGCGGCCAGGGGGACAAAACCCTTAGAAGGACTGCAGCTATGGCTATCAAAGCTAGTTTCTCTCCAGGCGCCGGCTTGCTGTCGGTGTTCGACGACAATCTCAGCAACACGATCGTCGCGAGCCGCGATGCGGCCGGAACGATTCTCATCAATGGCGGGGCGGCCACCGTCACGGGCGGCAAGCCGACGGTAGGCAACACGTCGCTGATCCAGGTGTTCGGCACTGGCGGCAACGACACTATCTCGCTTGACGAAGCCAACGGCGCACTCCCGGTAGCGCAGCTTTTCGGCGGCGCCGGCAACGACATCATCACCGGCGGTTCCGGCAACGATGAGCTGTTCGGTGGCGCGGGCGACGACAACCTGATCGGGAAGGGCGGCAACGACCTGCTGTTCGGTGGCGACGGTAACGACACCCTGACCGGCGGCACGGGCAACGACCAGATGTTCGGCGGGGCCGGCAACGACCGCATGATCTGGAATCCAGGTGACGGCACCGACCTCATGGAAGGCGGCGGCGGCATCGACACTGCCGAAGTGGAAGGCGGCAATGGCGGCGAGACATTCACCCTCAACGCCAACGGCTCCCGCGTGCGATTCGATCGTCTCAGCCCGGGGCCGTTCTCGCTCGACATAGGCACCACCGAGAACTTCGTGCTCAACATGAATGGCGGCGACGACGTCTTCACCGCCGGAAGCGGCCTTGCCGGCCTGATCAACGTCACCGTCGACGGCGGCGCTGGCAACGACACTATCACTGGCGGCGATGGCAACGACAGGCTGCTCGGCGGAGATGGCAATGACACCATCATCGGAGGCCGCGGCAACGATCAGTTGTTCGGCGGCGCGGGCGACGACACCTTCATCTGGAATCCGGGTGACGGCAGCGACACCGTCGAGGGCCAGGACGGCACCGATACGCTGATCTTCAACGGCGCCAACGTGGCCGAAAAGGTCAACATCGCGGCCAATCACGGCCGCGTCAGCTTCACCCGCGACGTCGCCAACATCGCCATGGATCTCAACGGCATCGAGCACATCGACTTCAACACCCTCGGCGGCGCTGACAACATCACGGTCGGTGACCTCACCGGCACCGGCGTCACGCAAGTCGCGCTCGATCTCGCAGCCCCGGCCGGCAGCGGCTTGGGCGACGGCGCGGTCGATACCGTGACTGTCCACGGCGCAGGTAACGACAACATCCAGGTCGCGGGAACGGGAAGCTCCGTTACCGTCGGTGGCCTGCCTGCAATTGTCACCCTGACCGGTACCGAGGGTGCCAACGACCAGCTCACGGTCGACGGCGATGCGGGCAACGACGTCATCACGGCTGTAGGCCTTGCGGCCGGCGTCATCGGCCTCACGATCGACGGCGGAGCCGGCAACGACGCCATCACGGGCAGCGCCGGCGCAGACATCCTGATCGGCGGCGATGGCAACGACACCGTAATCGGGGCACGCGGCAATGACACGGCCTTCCTCGGCAACGGCAACGACACGTTCGTCTGGAATCCGGGCGACGGCAGCGACATCGTCGAGGGCGGAGCCGGGACCGATGCGCTGGTGTTCAACGGCGCCAATGTGGCCGAGAACATCGACATCTCGGCGAACGGGAGCCGGGTGCGATTCTCCCGCGACGTCGGCAATGTCACCATGGACCTGAACGGCATCGAGCACATCCAGTTCACGGCTTTCGGCGGCGCCGACACCATCAATGTCGGCGACCTCTCCGGCACCGACGCGAAGCAGGTCGCAATCGACCTGTCCGCAACCCCGGGCAGCGGTCAAGGTGACGGCGCAGATGACACCGTCAGCGTCAACGGTACGGTCGGTGACGACAAGATCAGTGTCGTCAGCAACGGCTCGTCCGTTGTCGTCAATGGACTGGCCGCGCAGGTGACGATCGGCGCTGTTGACGCCGGGCTCGACAATCTTGCGGTCAATGGAGGTACCGGAGACGATATCATCAGTGCGTCCGCCCTCCATGCCGGCCAGGTCAACCTGACGATCAATGGCGGCGATGGAAACGATACTATCACCGGCAGCGCGGGCAACGACGCCATCATCGGCGGGCGCGGCAATGACGTGGCCTCCATGGGAGCAGGCAACGATACGTTCATCTGGAACGCCGGCGACGGCAGTGACACGGTCGACGGCGGTGCGGGCAACGACGCTCTGGTGTTCAACGGCGCGAATGCCAGCGAGAACATGGTGATCTCGGCCAACGGCAAGGCAACGACGCTTACCCGCGACGTCGGCACGGTCTCGATGAATCTCACCAACATGGAGACTATCGACGTCAACGCCCTCGGCGGCGCCGACACCATCACGGTCAACGACCTGTCCAGGACGAGCGTCAAAGACGTCGCCATCGACCTGTCTGCCACGACCGGCACCGGCGTCGGTGACGGCCTGGCCGATACGGTCGTCATCAATGCAACCAACGGCGACGACGTCATCAACGTCATCGACAACAATGGTGTGATCACCGTGTCGGGCCTTTCCACCGACGTGACGATCACCGGTTTTGATGCCGGCACCGATCGTCTGGTTATCAACGGCCTCGGCGGCGATGACGTCATCAATGCAACCGGCCTCGGCGGCGCCATGCTTTTTACCGCCAATGGCGGCGACGGCGACGATACCCTGATCGGCGGCAGCGGAAGCGAGGTTCTCAGCGGCGGTGCAGGCGATGACATTCTGATCGGAGGCAGTCCGCAGAATGTCCTCGACGGCGGTCCTGGAAACAACACCGTCGTCCCGGGCAGCTCAGTTGCAGCCCCGGCACCGGCGTTTGTCGCGAGCGCGAGCGTGCTCGGCCAGTTCATGGCGTCGAGCTTCGTCTCGGCGGGAGTGGGTCAAGATGCGACTCCGATCACCGAGCCGCCATTGAGCCAGCCGCCGCAGCTCGCTCAGCCGCACGCCGCCTGACGCCGCCGACGTCGCCCTGGAGAACAACGATGAGCCTCGAAACCAATGGCGTGAGACCGGCCGACCCAGGTCTCGAAGCCCTCGTGACGCTGCTGTATCTCCAGGGCGTTGCGGCCGATGCGGACCAGATCAGGCATCGGCTCGGAACGGACAAGATCGGTACAGCGGACATGCTCCGCTGCGCCAGGAATATCGGCCTCAAGGCGCGTGCCTACCGAACCAGTTGGTCCCGGCTCAGCAGCACGCCCTTGCCCGCCATCGCGTCCTTGCGCAATGGCGGATTCCTTCTGCTTGCCAAGGCGGACGACGACAAGGTGCTGGTACAGTCGCCGCTGGCGTCGCGGCCGATGTTGATGACGCGGGACGAACTTGTCGCGGTGTGGGATGGGCAACTGATCCTGATGACCCGCCGTGCCGGATTGTCCGATGTCGCGCGCCGGTTCGACATCACCTGGTTCGTTGCCGCGATCCAGAAATATCGCCATCTATTGGGCGAAGTCTTGGCTGCCTCGTTTTTCCTGCAACTGCTCGGCCTGGTTTCGCCGCTGTTCTTCCAGGTGGTGATCGACAAGGTGCTGGTGCATCGCTCGCTGAGCACGCTCGATGTCCTTGTGCTCGGGCTGGTGACGATCTCGGTTTTCGAGACCGTGCTGGGAATCCTGAGGACTTACCTGTTCGCGCACACCACCAACCGCATCGACGTCGAGCTCGGCGCGCGCCTGTTCCGCCAATTGCTGTCGTTGCCGATGGCCTATTTTCAGGCTCGCCGCGTCGGCGACTCGGTCGCCAGAGTGCGCGAACTGGAAAACATCCGAAATTTCCTCACCAGCTCGGCACTGGCGCTGCTCATCGATCTGTTCTTCACTTTCGTTTTCGTAGGCGTGATGTTCTTCTATTCGCCGCTCTTGAGCTGGATCGTGCTGGGGTCGTTGCCTTTCTACATCGCGATCTCGGCCGCGGCGACGCCGTTGTTCCGTCGGCGGCTGGACGAGAAATTCCGCCGCGGCGCCGAGAACCAGGCGTTCCTGGTCGAAAGCGTCACCGGGATCGAGACGGTCAAGGCCATGGCGGTCGAGCCGCAGATGCAGCGGCGCTGGGAAGAGCAGCTTGCGGGCTATGTGACCGCGAGTTTCCGCGTCCTGAGCCTGGGCAACAGCGCAAGTCAGACGGTACAGCTCGTCAGCAAGCTCGTCATCGCTGGCATTCTCTATTGCGGCGCAAAGCTCGTGATCGATGGCAGCCTTTCGGTCGGCGAGCTGGTCGCCTTCAATATCCTGGCCGGCAGGGTGAGCACGCCGGTGTTGCGGCTTGCTCAGGTCTGGCAGGATTTCCACCAGGCCCGCCTGTCGATCGCGCGGCTGGGCGACATCCTCAACACCACCGCGGAGCCGACTTACTCGGCGGGACGCGCGCGGCCGCCGGCGATCCGGGGAAATATCAGATTTGACCACGTCTCGTTCCGTTACCGGATCGACGGACAGGAAGTCCTGCACGACGTTTCGTTCGATGTCCCCGCAGGCCAGACCGTCGGCATCGTCGGCCCCTCCGGATCCGGCAAGAGCACCTTCGCCAAGCTGGTCCAACGACTCTACGTTCCGGAACGTGGACGCGTGCTAGTCGACGGGATGGACCTCGCCATGGTCGACGCCGCCTGGCTGCGCCGTCAGATCGGCGTCGTCTTGCAAGAAAACATGCTGTTCAACCGCTCGGTGCGCGACAACATCGCGCTCGCCGATCCGGCGATACCAATGGAGCGCGTGATTGCAGCAGCGCGCCTTGCCGGTGCGCATGAATTCATCCTCGAACTCGAGGAGGGTTATGACACCATGATCGGCGAGCGCGGTTCGACGCTCTCCGGCGGGCAGCGCCAACGGATCGCCATTGCGCGCGCGCTGGTCACCAACCCGCGCATCCTGATCTTAGACGAGGCGACCAGCGCGCTCGACTATGAGAGCGAGCGTGTCATTCAAGGCCACATGAAGGATATCGCCAGCGGACGGACGGTGCTGATCATCGCGCACCGGCTCTCGACCGTGCGGACTGCCGACCGGATCATCACGCTCGATCGCGGCCGCCTGGTCGAGGACGGCAGCCACGACACGTTGATCAAAACCGGCGGCCGTTATGCATCGTTGCATCGATTGCAGGGAGGGTTCCATGAGGTCGGCTGATTCCGTCACGGCCTCAAGGCCTTCGCCGCAGGTGGTTCCGCTTCGGCGCACGCAGCCGAAGCGAATGGAGGAGCTGGCGTTTCTTCCCGCGGCGCTTGAAATCGTGGAAACGCCGCCGTCGCCAATCGGCCGCGCGATCGCCGCCGTGACGGGTCTGTTGTTTTGCCTGGCACTGATCTGGGCTTGGTGGGGCACGATCGATATCGTCGCTTCTGCGGCCGGCAAGATCCTGCCCGGCGACCGCGTCAAGGTCGTTCAACCCTTCGAAACGGCGGTGGTGCGTTCCATTCACGTGCAGGATGGCCAGGAAGTGAAGGCCGGGGAGGTTCTGATCGAACTCGATCCGACGGCCAACGAGGCGGAGCGGGATCACCTGCGCAATGACCTTCTTGCCGAGCAACTCAATATCGCGCGGTTGCGGGCGGCGCTTTCGGATGATCCGGGAGCCGATTTCGTGCCGCCGGCCGGCGCCGACGTAGAGCTGATCGGCACGCAGCGCCAGCTATTGCTCAATCAGGTGACGGAGCAGCGTGCCAAGATCGCCGCGCTGTTGCGGCAGCAAGCGCAGAAGGAAGCCGAACAGGCCACGACAACGGCGACCATCCACAAACTGGAGACCATCATTCCGGTAATCCAGTCGCGGGTCGATATTCGCAAGACGCTCGTGGAAAGGGAATTGGGCTCGAAGCTCAGCTATTTCGAGGTGTTGCAGCTCCTGGTCGAGCAGCAGGAGGAACTCAGCGTGCAAACCAGTCACTTGCGGGAGACCGAAGCGGCGATTGCCGCGGTACGCGAGACGCGAGGTCAGGCAGCGGCGGAATATCGGCACTCCATCTCAGACGACCTCGCCAAGGCCGAACAGAAAGCCAACGGGCTCGCACAGGACCTGATCAAGGCCGAGCAGAGGACCAGGCTCCAATCGCTGACGGCGCCGGTGGACGGCGTGGTGCAACAGCTCGCGGTGCACACGGTGGGCGGCGTGGTGACGCCGGCACAGCCTATCCTGGTGGTCGTGCCGAGCGATAGCCGCCTCGAGATCGAGGCGATGGTGTCGAACAGCGATATCGGCTTCGTCCATGCCGGCCAGCAAGCCGAGATCAAGGTCGATACCTTCAATTTCACGCGTTACGGGCTCCTGCATGGCAAGGTGCTCCTGGTGTCGCAGGATGCGGTGGCCCATGATCGCGCTCAGGACCGGCCTGGCGAGCGGGCGCCGGGGGCGGCGAACGAGACCAGTGAGCCGAAAGGGCAGGAGCTGAACTACAGCGCGCGAATCTCGCTCGATCGGACCCAGATGCGGGTCGACGACAGGTTGGTCAATCTGTCGCCCGGCATGGCCGTTACGGTGGAGATCAAGACCGGATCGCGAACGGTCCTGAGCTATCTGCTGTCGCCTTTGCGCCGCTACCGCCAGGAGACGCTGCGCGAGCGCTAGGAGCTGCAGCAATGCCCGATTTGATCCCGAAAGATGCGTTCACGCACAGTACAACGTCACGTGTGGCACGCGAAGGCAAACCCATCCACAATCCTGATGTCCTTGCGGATCCAAATTACCGCGCATCGGAGTACCAGCGTTTGGCAGATTGTCGAACCATGCTGGGTATTCCCCCAATTCGTTAATTCTCCATGAGACGTCCAACGTATTCAAAGCGTCAGCTGCTAGTCCCTACCCCGCTTCGGAGCCGGCCAGGAAGCGCGATTCCATTTCCGGCCGTAGCTCAGACGGTAGTTTCGTTCTGATAAGGCCAAAATGGCTTTTATGTTCGAATGGGAGCTGACTGGGCTCTCTCCGCCATATCAAGTTGATTCTACGCAGAAGCTTGCGATGTCCGTGATGCAATCACCGAAATAGCCCTTGCCGCAGTCTGTGGGCGGCTCAACTTGAGATTAGGGGCGATAAAGGCGTCTCAATTCTCGTGACTAGCTGCGGGCCTATTGCCTCGGTCCCACAGCTCGCATCAACAGCTGCCCAACGTCTTGCTTTGTTCTGCCGGTTCCGCAGCTAGTTAGCTCGCCCTGTTCAATACCTCGAAGATATCGCCATTCATCAAGAGGGCGATCTCGGAGGCGGGCAGTGGCTTCTGGCATTCCGACAGCGGATTGAGCCAGAAATTGGCGTTAGGCAGCATTTCGAACAGATTGCGTGCGGCGGCCCCGAAGCATGTCTCGGGCTCCCTGATATATTCGGATATGCGTTTCTTCGAAGTAAAGGCAGGGTGCCACGTCATGCCCTGAAACTCGACCGCGGCTACGCTGAGCCTTTCCTGAAATTTGAGTGAGCGGCGGCGGCCAGGTTTCATCGGAGCTTCAGGGGTCAGAATATAGAGTTCGGTGTCAAGCAGCGCCCGATAGAATGCGACGACGACGTCGGGGTCTTTCGCAGCAGCCTGCATCAAGGCTTCAAGACTGTTTTCCGGTTCAAACACGGCAATCCTCCTGTTGAGCGATGAACCAGACCCTCGCCGCATTCGACGAACCTGTCCTCGGCGGTGTCAGCTCGGCTTGTCACGAAGGGCGCGATAGATCGTATTGCGTGACACGCCCAGCCGTCGCGCGGTCTTGCTGACGTTGTTACCCGTTTCCGCATACGCAGTTAGCACATGCGCGCGCTGGATCTCGTGCAAGTCATGTTTCAGATCCCGATCATTCTGCGCTTTGCAGAACAGCCGCTCGCCGCTCGAATCCCCGACAGCGTTTTCGACTGCCGTCTCATCGATCAGCGTTCCTCGCCCGGTCAAGGACAGCCGTGAGAGCACATTGCGCAACTCGCGGATGTTGCCGCTCCAATGCAGTCCGGCCAATCGGTCAATCGCGCTCTCGGTAAGCTCGGCGGAGGGATCAATCTTCTCGATCAGATGGCGCGCAATCTCGGCAAAATCCGAGCGTTTGCGCAAAGGCGGCAATGTAACTTCCAGTGTGTTGAGACGAAACAGCAGGTCGGATCGGAAGCGACCCCTTGCAATTGAATCGTCGAGATTGGCGTTTGTCGCCGACACCAGGAGCACGTCAACCTGACGTTTGGCGCCGCCGACCGGACGGACCGTCCAATCGTCCAGAAAGCGAAGCAGGACGGCCTGTAGCGTCACCGGCATGTCGCCGATCTCGTCAAGAAACAGTGTGCCGCCGTCCGCCTCTTTGAAGAGTCCTTCGGCGCCGCCCTTTTTGGCTCCGGTGAAAGCGCCCTCGGCATAGCCGAACAACTCGGCTTCGATCAAGCTATCGGGGAGCGCCGCGCAATTGACAGGGACAAAGGCGCCGCTCCGTCCGCTGGCGGCATGGGCATGGCGGGCCAGTTGTTCCTTGCCGGTGCCAGTTTCGCCGCGGATGAGGATCGGCATCCTGCGTACCGCCGCGCTTTCAACCCGTCGCACAACTCCCGCAATCGTCGGATCGGCGGACACGAATTGCTTGGCAACTTCGTTCGGCGCCGGCATCCGAGGCCTCGGAATTCCCTGAATCATCGGGAATTGACGCGTGTTCTCGATCGTCGAGACGAACTGGCTGCCGACCTCATCCTCCAGGCGCTGGCGTTCCTTGCGACGGCCCTCGTCGACAAAAGTACTGAATTTGGTACGGAAGACATCGGCAAAGCGTCGGCCCGGTGAGGCCGGCAAACCGTGCAGCAGGATGCTCGCGGCTCTGTTCGCCGCGAGTATTCGGCCCTCATTGTCGACGGCCAGCAGGCCCGCACTCAGCGTATGCAGATATTCACCGCGATTGTGGAACGCGATCAAGATATTCGCGCGGTGGTGCTCGCGGAATAGCCCATTCTCGATCTGAGTCGCTGCCATGGCGACGAGAGCCTGGGTGTGAGCCTGCCTGGACATGCAATCCGACGAAGCATCCAGTATTCCGGCCAACTTGCCATCGGGCGCAAAAACGGGCGCCGCGATGCAAGTGAGATTGCTGTAGCGCGGAAAGAAGTGTTCGCGTCCGTGTACGACAATCGATCGTCTGAGGTGGGCTGCCGTTCCAAGACCATTGGTGCCACAAATACTTTCCTTCCAGATAGTCCCTGGCCGAATGCTTGCCGCATGTGAGGCTTCGTTGAAGCTCGGGTCGGATATTATGTCGAGCAGCAAGCCGTCCGCGTTCGCGAAGGCAATCATGAAATTGGAGCCCGCGATCTGCTGATGCAGCGTGTGCATTTCGGCGAGCGCGAGGCCGCGTACAAGCGAACAACGCTGTTGCTCCTGGCGAAGGATTGCAGGGCTGACGAATTCCGGCGAAGGAGGGCGCAGCGTGTCGAGGCCAAATGAAATACAGCGCATCCAGCTGTCGTAGATTTCAGCCGACAGAGCGTCTGCCGGCGGTGTCCCGCGTTGCTCGAGCGTCATCCACGCATTCTCGCCTCGCCGGCTGGCAGGCGGCATCATCGTCCCTCCTCAACTGACGTTTGGCAATTTCCTCTTGAGACCAGCCTTGCTCGGGTTGTCTTCGCGGGCCGTACCTTTGTCGATCATAGATCAAACACTCAAGAATCCAAACTTCTCCCGTTCGCCTGGTGTCGTCGTCGAAGTGTTCCGTCGTGGAACAATATCGCCGTCAAGATTGCTCCGATGCGGACCGGGGCGACCTCGATGCGATGCAAAGAACGCCAGAGAGATCAGCCTGTTATTGGCTTGGCACAGCCCTTGCTAACTTGCTTGGTAAGACGGCGTACCAACGCCATAGCCAAAAAAATAAAATCACCGAGGGAGGAAACGACTACATGAAAGCCGCGGTGCTACATGCGTTCGATGAAAAGCTGACGGCAAAGGAATTTGTCAAATACGAGGACGTGACAGATCCGAGGATTGCGCGACCGATGGACGTGATCGTTCGTATCGGCGGTGCAGGTGTCTGTCGCACGGACCTGCATATCGTCGAAGGCATCTGGCGCAGCAAAGTTGAAGTAAAACTTCCGTACATCATGGGGCACGAGAATGCAGGTTGGGTCGAGGCGATCGGGCCCGGCGTAGAAGGTGTCAAGGTCGGTGACAGCGTTATCTGTCACCCGCTGGTGACCAGCGGGCATTGCCTCGCCTGCCGGCGCGGCGACGACATGCACGCGCTGGACAGCGCCTTTCCGGGCATCAACGCCAACGGAGGTTACGCGCAATATCTGCTTACGGGCCAGCGCTCTCTGATCAAGCTGCCGAAGTCGCTGGCGCCAAAAGATGTCGCACCATATACCGACGCCGGGCTGACGGCCTATCGTGCGGCCAAGAAGGCATCCCGTCATTTGTTGCCCGGCGAATACGTCGTGGTGATTGGCGCGGGCGGACTTGGCCATATCGGGATCCAGGTGCTCGCGGGGCTCTGCGCGGCGGAAGTCATTGTGATCGACCGTGCCGACAAATCTCTCGATCTCGCCAAGGATTGCGGTGCGCATCGCCTCGTAAAGGCCGATGGCGACGAAGTCGAAGCCGTGCTGGCACTGACCGGCGGTCGCGGCGCAGAAGCCGTTATCGATTTCGTCGGCGAAGGAGATGCGATCGCCAAAGGCCTCTCGATGACAGCGAACGGCGGCTACTACTACATCGTGGGATATGGCGGGAAGATCGAGCTTCCGACCATCGACATGATCACGACGGAAAAGACCATCGTCGGCAATCTAGTTGGTACCTACGCCGAACTGGTCGAATTGATGGCTCTCGCGGATCGCGGCCTCGTTCGAACTCCATACCAAGGAATACAAGCTAAGCCAGGCCAATGAAGCGCTACACGACCTGCATCATGGACGCATCCATGGCCGCGCCGTTCTGATCCCATAAGAAATTGACCGCAACATGCTTTGTCTAAGTCCGATACATCAGACGCGAGTAGCGCGAGTGACAGACTCCAGCGGGCCCAGATCACCGATCACCACCGAGGAGGAAGTCGAACTGCAGCGTGCGCGGGAGCGAATGGTTTGCCGGCACAAATTGGTCGACGAGATGATTCGCAACAATGAGATGCAACTGAAAAACGAAAGCGCCCGCGGCGGCGCCGAAATCGAACTCGAATGCGCTGTCCGCGATGTAGCGCGGCCGGGCGCCGGCAGCGAAGCGCAAGCTGAACTGGATATGGCGAAAAGGCGTCTGCAGGCGCTCCGCGAGGAGCATCAGCGCCTGATAGCCGAGCGTGAATGGCTCAACGCGTCTTTGCTGGAATTTGATGGCGGCCCGTCGGCCGGTGAACACCAACGTTCGGGGCATGCGTGATGGCAGACATCGGGACCAAGGCAGCGGGAAACGCAGCGCCAGCTGGGCGAGAGCATCCGCCCTCCCAGCAGCCGGAACTGAGTGAAGAAGACAGGTCGAAAGACGCATTCTTCGTTCAAATCGCAGAAATCGCTGAGGCGATGATAGCGCGGCACGGCAACGACTTCACAATCGGCGCCTTCGCGCTTGCCGCCAAGTTCGTTGCCGAAGGAAAATCACTAACCAACCGAACTCATGGAAGCGATTTCGACAATCAAAGTGAATTTATCGGGCTCAAGTCTGGCTTTCATACGGCTGAATGTCAGAAGCGCGATCAGTAGACCAAAAGCTTCGACCCTAGGACCACGGCGAAAGTGGCAACGCTCAAGCGACGTTGAAAGGAGATGGAAAATGGCTTCAACTCTAACACTGAATAAGATTACGGCACAGAGGGGCATAAGCATCGCCGAAGCGGCGCATCGTGTCGCGGACCTTGGCTGGACGCCAAGTTATGTGCAGGAGGCGATGACCTTCCCGACCGACTACAAGATCTCGAAGACGCCGCGCGACCCGATGAAACAGGTTCTGCGTTCGTATTTTCCCATGCAGGAGGAAAAGGACAACCGCGTTTACGGCGCCCTGGATGCGGCATTGCGTGGCGACATGTTCCGCAACGTCGAGCCGCGATGGGTAGAGTGGATGAAGCTGTTCCTGGCGATCATCCCGTTTCCGGAAATCTCGGCGGCGCGTTCAATGGCGATGGTTGGTCGGCTGGCACCCGGCGAAGAACTCCGCACCGGATTTACCATGCAGATGGTCGATGAGTTCCGCCACTCGACCATCCAGATGAATCTCAAGAAGTGGTACATGGAGAATTATATCGATCCCGCCGGATTCGACATCACCGAAGCCGCGTTCGGAAAATGCTATGCCACCACGATCGGCCGTCAGTTCGCGGAAGGGTTCCTGACCGGCGACGCGATCACCGCCGCGAACGTATATCTGACGGTGGTAGCGGAAACCGCGTTCACGAATACGCTGTTTGTGGCGATGCCGTCGGAAGCCGCGCGCAACGGCGACTATGCGTTGCCCACGGTGTTCCTGTCGGTGCAGTCAGATGAATCCCGTCATATTGGCAACGGCCATTCCATGCTGATGGCCATGATCAACGATCCGTCCAACCATCAGCTGCTGGAACGTGATCTGAAGTATGCGTTCTGGCAGAACCACGCGATTGTCGATGCGGCAATCGGGACGTTTATCGAATACGGCACGACCAATCGAGACAAGAACAAGGAATCCTATGCGGAGCTCTGGCACCGCTGGATCTATGAAGACTATTATCGGACCTACATGTTGCCTCTCGAAAAGTACGGCATCAAGATCCATCACGACGATGTCGCGGCCGCATGGGATCGGATCGTCAAGAAGAATTACGTGCACAAGACCGCGCAATTCTTCACGGTAGGATGGTCGGCGAACTTCTGGCGTATCGAAGCCCAGACGGAGAAGGACTTCGAATGGTTCGAGCACAAATATCCAGGTTGGTATGCCGAATTCGGCGACTTCTGGAAATGGCATGCCAAGCTGAGCGTTCCCGGCGAGACCAATATCCTCTTCAACAGCGACGTTGGCTATATCTACCCTCATCGTTGCTGGAGCTGCATGGTGCCCTGCCTGATCCGTGAAGATTTCGTCTGCGACGAAGTTGACGGCAAGATGTACACCTATTGCTCGGAAGGGTGCCGCTGGACCCACAAGGTGGCGTTCGCCGCCGAGTACGAAGGACGCGCCACGCCCGCAATGGGTCGCTTCAGCGGCCGCCGTGAATGGGAAGATTGCTATCACGGCTGGGACATCGCCGACGCGATCAAGGATCTTGGATTCGTCCGACCCGACGGCAAGACCCTGGTCGCGCAGCCGCATCTTCGCTTCGAGGCCCGGGATATGTGGACGCTCGATCACGTGCGCGGACACCAGCTTGGTAGCCCGCTCCGTGGATTCCGCGCGCTCTCTCCGGCAGAGCGTGAGGTCGCGACAGCTGAATATCGCAAGGGCTTCAAGATCAATCCTTGCCACTAAGCATGACAAAGGGAAGGGGTCGCTCTTGCGGCCCCTCCCCCGATCGGCTTGCGCCCTGGCTACTCTATTTGATCGCGACGACGATAAGGCCGAGATGATGACGGAAGTGCAGATTCACAAGGTTCGGTTTGAGCCGGTGGGCGTCGAGATGGAAGTTGAAGAGGGTGAAACCGTGCTTGACGCGGCATTTCGTCAGGGCATTTCACTGATGCATGGCTGCAAGGAAGGACAATGCGGCAGTTGTAAGTCAAGGTTGATTGAAGGCGACATTGAGCTGCTGAAGTACTCGACGTTCGCCTTGCCCGATTATGAGAGCGAAGCCAGCCACGTCCTGCTGTGCCGTACCCACGCCTACAGCGATGTCAGTTTCGAGCTACTCAATTACGATGAAGATCTGCTCAGCCGATCGATTGCGGTAAAGGCAGTTTCCGGCCGCGTCGTAAGGATCAGCGCATTGACGCCCGATATCAGGCTGCTGGAAATCGAAATCGAGAAGCCCTTGAGATTCTGGGCCGGCCAATATGTCGATCTGACGCTAGGGGATGGCGCCATTACCCGTGCATTCTCCATGGCGAATCCGCCTAGCGACGGCACCAGCCTGCGTTTCATCATCAAGAAGTATCCAAATGGAGCGTTTTCGTCGCAACTCGACGGAAAGCTGAGCATCGGCGACGTCGTCATCGCCAAGGGGCCTTACGGGACATGCTTCCGTCGGGAACAGAGGCCGGGCCCAATGTTGCTGATCGGCGGCGGCTCCGGGATGTCGCCGCTTTGGTCGATCCTGGCCGATCACATCGCAAGCGAAGAACAAAGGCCTGTCCGTTTCTTCTACGGGGCCCGGACGCGCGGCGACCTCTTCTACCTCGAGGAGTTGGCGGCGATCACGGCGCAACTAAGGGATTTCAAGTTTATACCGGCGCTGTCGCATGCGGAAGCGGACGGTGAGTGGGACGGGGAGACCGGCTTCGTCCATGAAGTCGTCCTGCGTCATTTGCGCCAGGAAAAATTGACCGGAGCGATCGATGCCTACGCGTGTGGGCCGGTGCCGATGATCGACGCGGTGCTGCCAGTCTTGCAAACGGTTGGTGTCGAACCTGACCACATCTATTTCGACAAGTTCACGCCGGCGGTGCGATGACGGCCCGAAGTTCATCGCAGCAGAGAATAACAAAGGGAGTTGGAAATGAGCGCACAAGCGAGCAGAGCGGCAACGAAGCCAGCAGTCGTCAAATCCGGGGCCGCGGGGGCGGCGACGTTTCCGGGCTCCGACAGTCGCAAATACAACTATTTTGAACCCAAGGGCCGCAAGGCGACGCACTACGAGGACATGACGGTCGATGTTCAACCAGATCCCGAGCGCTATCTCCTGCAGGATTGGATCATCTCCTTCCCCGATGGAACGCCGACCTACAGCAAGGACTGGACCGCCGCAAAGTGCTCCAATTGGCATAAATTCCGCGCCGTTGACCAGGAATGGGAGCGGACACACTACCAGCGTCAGTCAACGATCTGCGGCATGGTGCAGAACACCATCGAAAACGGCCGGAAGTCCGGCGCGCCCGCGCGCTTCGATGCGGCCTGGGTGAAGATATTGCAGAACCATCTCGGCGCTTATAAGCACGCGGAGTTTGGTCTTGGCACTTCGACCATGCAGGCGCAGCGCTACGGTTACACGCAGATGGTCAACAACGCGATCTTGACCAACTCTTCCTACAAACTGCGCTTCGCGCAGGATATCACACTCTATCTGAGCGAAATTGGTCTCGATCTCACGGGCTTCGATGTCAGCGCCGGCAAGCAGCATTGGCTGGAGGATCCGATCTGGCAGGGTGTCCGCAAATCGATTGAATCGATCATGGGCTCAGGTGACTACCTTGAGCAATATTTCGCGACCAACGTGGTGTTTGAGCCCTTGGTCGGCGAGCTGTTTCGCTCCGGGTTTCTGATGCAGGCAGCCTCAGCGCAGAACGATTTCATCACGCCGGCGGTCGTTTCCGCGGCTGAGGCCGACTACGAGCGCAATCTCGCCAACACGGTCGAGTTGTTCCACATCCTGGGTACGGATCCGACCTACGGCGCGCAAAACGTTGTGCTGTTCAACAAGTGGCTGGCAAGACACAGCGAACTCGCACGGGACGCCGCCAATCATCTGCAACCGATCTGGTCGCAGCCGCGCGTCAAGATCGCGACATTCGCTGACGCTTTGGGGCACGCGAAGAACCGTATCAAGGGGATTGGCGCCGAGCTTGGCCTGAGCGTTCCGGCAAGCCTCGCGTCGTAACCCGTCAACGGCCCCACGTCATTTGACTCACAATTCAAATCCTTCAGGAGACCGACATGCTGCGCGAGAATGACAACATCTTCAAATCGATGAAAGACATCACATTCGAGGACACGGTGTCGCACCAATGCGGAGTCACGATGAACGATAGCGTCGAGGCGCGTGCCATCGCCGAAGTGATGGGGCGCCATGATCATATCAAGGTGACTTACATGCCAGCGATGATCCGTATCGACGGTGACGGCACGATGGAATTCAAGATGGACGAGATTTCAGAGGAGCTGGGTCGGGTCATGACGCCACACCTCTTCGAAATCTCGACCTCGACGCACTACGGGCGCATGGTGATGACTGATGACAACACCGTAATGCTGTTCGGCGACATGAACGCGATGATGAAATACATTGTTTGAAGATCACCGCGGACCTAGCCGGCGTGGGCGCGCGCTTGGTCAATCCGGCTGCGCCGATGGCGGGCCTCATGAAACCGAAATCCGAGTGAGAGCAGGGAGAACGCCATGTACAGGACGGCCAAGGGCGAAGAGATTTTCGTCATCGACGGGCATACGCATTTCTGGGACGGAAGCCCGGCAAACCAGAAGAACATCCATGGTAAGCAATTCATCGATTGCTTCTATGCTTACCATTCAAACCTGAGTCCGCCTTCCGAGAAGTGGGAAAAGGAAAAGTTCGAGAAATACGACGCGAAGACGATGTTCGACGACCTGTTCGTAACCGGCTACGACGACATGGCCATCTTGCAGCCGACCTATCTCACTGATTTCTATAAAAACGGCTTCAACACGACCGAACGAAACTCGGCGATGAAGAAGAGCCATCCGGATCGGTTCATTCTGAACGGTGCCTTCGATCCGCGCGACGGCACCAAGGGCCTCGAGGATTTGCATGCCCTGTCTGAAAAGCACAAGCTCAAGGGCGTCAAGCTCTACACCGCTGAATGGCGCGGCGAATCCAAGGGCTACAAACTGACCGACAAGGCGTCTTACAAATACCTGGAGGCCGCACAAAAGCTCGGTATCAAGAATATCCACGTCCACAAGGGACCGACCATTATTCCGCTGAACCGCGATGCGTTCGATGTTGCGGACATCGATGACGTCGCTACGTCGTTCCAGGACCTGAATTTTATTGTCGAGCATTGCGGCCTTCCCCGCCTTGACGATTTCTGCTGGATCGCGACCCAGGAGACCAATGTCTATGCCGGTCTGGCTGTGGCTTTGCCTTTCATTCACACCCGGCCGGGATATTTCGCTCAAGTCATTTCCGAGCTTCTGTTCTGGGTCGGACCTGACAAGATCCTTTACGGCAGCGACTACGGCATCTGGACGCCGAAATGGCTGATCGACAAGTTCATGGCCTTCGAAATTCCCGCTGACGTCACCAAGGAGACCGGTTCCGTATTGTCGATGGATACGAAGACCAAGATTCTCGGCCTCAATGCTGCGCGACTCTACGACATTGATGTCGAAGCGCAGAAGAAGAAGATCAGGACGGGTGGCGGCTATGCCCACTTGCCCGAAGCCGTCCATGCACCAAGGTGATTGCCATGAACGGGAATGCTGAATGGTCGGACCGGTCGAAAAACTGTCCGATCCATGACAGGCAGGCTGAAGTATGGGCATGCCTGGATGGCGTGATGGATCCGGAACTTGACGAGTCCGTTACCGATTTGAACTTCGTCACCAGGGCGGACGTGGACTCCGAAAATCGGGTTCACATCGAATTCCGTTTACCGACTTACTGGTGCGCCGCCAATTTTGCGTTCTTGATGGCGGACGACATGCGTCGTGCCGTGGGCGCGCTGGACTGGGTTGAAGGCGTCGACGTGGCGTTGGGCGAGCACATGTATGCCGAGAAGATCAACGCAGGTCTCGCCGGAGGACTGTCGTTTCAGGCAACCTTCGGTGCCGAGGCTGATGGCAGCCTGGATGACTTGCGACAGACCTTCCTCATAAAGGCATTCCAGCGCCGGCAGGTCGCGCTGCTTAGTCACCTTATCGCAGTGGGTCACTCGTCCACGACGATCGTCAGCCTGACGCTGACGGAGCTTGGTCACCTACCGGTCGATGACGACGGTCAGAAGCTGGTTTTGCGCTATCTTGAACGGCGCACCGTCGTTGGGCAGCCAGGTGACGATGCGTTGGCCTTTGTCGATGCAAAGGGAGCGCACCTGAAAGCCGACGGCCTTGCTGACTACGTTTCGGGCTTGCGGCGCGTCGGCATCAATGCGGAATTCAACGGCGCGCTCTGCCGCGGCCTGCTTTCGGCGCGTTTCGATCTCGAAACGCCATTTGTGCCGAAATCGAAGACGTTGTCGGCGTCTACGGACGCGCAGCACACGTCCTGATGGCGGAATGAGCCCGAGGAAAGGCTCTGCTGTTGTAAAAGTTGAGGAAATCCAATGCCGAAAATCATGCTGCATGACGAAGCCGCTCGCGCCGCCCTGGGCAGGGGGGTCGCCAAACTCGCCAAGGCGGTACGGGGTACGCTCGGTCCAAAGGGCATGAACGCGATCATAGATCGACCAATCGGCACGCCGATTGTGTCGCGCGATGGCGTCAGTATCGCCAGCGAGATCGAACTGGAATGCCCGTTCGAAAATATGGGTGCGCAAGTGCTGCGCGAAGTCTCAAAGCAGACCAACGAGGAGGCGGGAGACGGCACCACGACCGCCACGGTGCTGGCCGACGTTCTGGTGCAGGGAGGCCTGGAATGCCTCGCGGCCGGCGCCAACCCAGTCGAACTGGTCGAAGGGCTCAATCTGGCGGTCACCGAGACCATCGCAGCGCTGAAGCGTTCGGCGAAGTCCTTGCAGGGTCCCGCCGATCTGTGCGCCGTAGCGAGCATTGCTGCCAATGACCTAGCGCTTGGAGAAATGGTGGCGGAAGCTTTCGAGCGAGCCGGCAATCATGGCATTGTCGCGGTGGAATTTGGCAATGCGGTTGAAACGACGCTGGAGGTCGTTGAAGGCATGGCCTTCGATCGGGGTTATCTCTCGCATCACATGGTCACGGATGTGGAGAAAATGCAGGTGGTTCTCGACAATCCGTTCATCCTCATGACGGATCACAAGATCCAGACCGGTGATCAGTTGGCTGGTGTGATCTCACTTATCGAAAGGAGCCGGCGGCCCCTGCTGATCATTGCCGAAGAAGTGGCGCCGACTGTGATCATGCAACTGCTGGCGCGTAGGGAGAAAGCTAATTTCAGGGTTGCCGCGGTCCATCCGCCGGAATTTGGTCATTGGCGCAAGGCGATGCTCGAGGATATCGCGATTACTACCGGAGGCCGCGTCATTTCGGTCGATCTCGGCGGGAGGCTCGAACAGGCGGAGTTGCACGACCTCGGTTCCGCGCGCCAAGTGCGCATTTCCGCCTCGAAAACGCTGATCACGGCCGGGGGTGGCGATCAAAGGAAGATCGCGGCGCGCCGCGACCAGGTCATGCGCCAACACGAAGCTGCACCCGAAAATATCGAGCGGGACAAATTCCAGGAACGGATCGCAAAGCTATCCGGTGGATCAGCGATAATTCTAGCGGGCGGTGCGACGCCGGTCGAGCAAAAGCGCCGTGCCCAATTGATCGAGGATGCGATCAATGCCACCCGGGCGGCGATCGAAGAAGGTATTGTCCCTGGAGGCGGCCTCGCTTTGCTCAAGATCGCTCCAATGCTCGACGATTTGATCGGTAGGCTGGACGGCGGCGCAAGGCAGGGCGCCGAGCTGCTCCAACGCGCGCTCAGTCGCCCACTCTTCTATATTGCCGCCAATGCAGGCCTAAACGGTGAGGCGGAGGTTGCAAAAGTTTTTAAAGGTACGAACGGCCATGGGCTCGACGCTCGTAACGGAGCAGCCGTCGATCTCGTCAAAGCCGGCATCATCGATCCGGTCAAGGTCTGCTACAATGCTGTTCGCAACGCGGCTTCGGTGGCCGGCCTGATCCTGACGACGCAAACGTTGATCGCCAAGAAGCCGGACGACTACGATCCAACCACCGGGCCAGCTCGAGGTGGCGGCGCCGAGCTGCTTTGATACCCGCACAGCTTGATGCGATCAAGTCAATCGCCACCCCGTCTTCGAAGCTTGAACGGAGCGTCACGCCGGGCAAGTGCTCGGCTGCCATGCTCGCAGCGTAAGCTGCTCGAAGTGCCTACAGTTCATCCGGGGTTCTTTTGCCCAAGTGCTCGATAGATGGTATTTCTTGAGACGCCGAGACGTCGTGCGGTTTCGCTGACATTCCCGGCGGTTTCGGAATAAACCACCAGGATTCGGGCCCGTTGTATGTCGTGGAGTGACCCGGCTTCCGCCAGCGGACGACGATCGATCGTGGCCTCCACGCCGGCCTCGTTGATAAGGCCATCAGCGGCGGCGATGGTGAAGCGTGCCAGTACATTGCGCAGCTCGCGGATGTTGCCGGGCCACGGGCGTGCCGCAAGGCTCGTGATGGTCGCCGGCGTGATCTCACAATTTGGATCGATAGCGCTCAGTAGGTGGTGAACGATGGCATCGAAGTCGTTGCGATCGCGAAGACTCGGCAACGTGACCTCGAGCGTATTGAGGCGATAAAGCAGATCAGACCGGAAGCGCCTTTCGGCGATGGCCCTATCAAGGCTGACGTTGGTGGCAGAGATAAGAAAGACATCAACCTTGGATCGGAGGCCGCCAACGGGGCGCACGGTCCAGTCGTCAAGCAGGCGCAAGAGTACGGCCTGCAGCGTGACCGGCATGTCGCCGATCTCGTCGAGGAAAAGTGTGCCTCCGTCGGCCTCCTTGACGAGTCCGATTGCGCCGCTGCGTCGCGCCCCGGTGAAAGCGCCCTCGGCATAGCCAAAGAGTTCGGCCTCGATCAAGCCTTCGGGCAGGGCGGCGCAGTTGACGGGGACGAAGGCGCCGGTACGCCCGCTGGCGACGTGGGCGTGGCGAGCGAGTTGCTCCTTGCCAGTACCGGTTTCACCGCGAACGAGTATCGGCATTTTGCGCGCTGCAGCGGTCTCGACTTGACGTACGATGGCCCGCACTGCCGGATCCCGGGCAACGAACCCGGAGGTGGCGCTCCCAATGTTACCCTGTAAAGCCTGAGGTATCTGCGTCGCATCTTTCCGAGCAGTCGAAGAGTTCGCGATCTCGCAGCGTTTATATTCGGGTTCCAGTCTTTGGGAGGCACGATCAGCTATCGATTGACGACGCCGAGCATGCAGCACCACGATGGCGCCAATGCCGGCGCTCTCGTTCTCGACGAGATCGAAACTCGCGTTTGGAAGCAATTCCTTTAACTTGCTCGGCCATTGATCGAAGGAAACTGTCTTTAAGAAGCTAGTCGGTGCACCGTTGGGAATGCCACGATGGTTGTTCCGCACAGCATTCAGCGCGCGCTCGGTGGCGTGAAGGATGATGCCTCGACGGTCGAGCACGATACATTCGTCGTTCGACCATAGCGACCTCTTGGCGAGAAAACGGCACAGCAACTCCTCGTGCTCTTTTCGGATTGATTGCGCCAACACGCTTTCCACATGCTGGCCGACTGCGACAGCCAAAGCCAGGCTCTGCGGATTGAACAAGCTTGCGGGCCCGGATATGTCCACAATTCCAAGCAATTCGCCGTCTGTAGGATCGTGGATCGGGACCGCAGCACAGGTCCATCGCTGCACCTTCGAGCAAAAATGCTCAGCGCCGCGAATTTGAACGGGTTTCGATTCCGCGATCGCCGCGCCGATAGCGTTGGTTCCAATGTCGGCCTCGCTCCAGCGTCCTCCATGTTCCAGGTGGACCGTGCGACCGGCGTCAATGACCCTATCGTCGCCCTGGGTATCGATGATCAAGCCGCTGGGGTCTGTGAGGATCATGATAGAATTTGCATCGCTCAAGAATGTTTTGGAATTCTCGAGGGCGCAGCGGGCGGCATGACGGAGCGCCGTGTTTTTGGAACGGTGACGGAACAATTCGGCGTCTTCAACGCGTGGTGCCCGCGCGCGATCGATTGTGATCCGATGGTTCTTGGATCTCTGCCACGATGCTGCGACCGATGATCTCAAGTCGGACGCAAGAGTTCCGTATTCAACGAACGTCTCCCAAGCAACCAGCACTTCTCGTTGGTCCATCCCGGCTCCTCCCAGGGTGAGAAGGTTCGAGCCCCTCGTTGTCGGGTCTCGCATTTCGACTACGCTCAAGGCGGCCTGCTTGTCGAGATTTGCCGCCATCATCGCGCAAAGCGCGACGTCAAAACCCGTCTAGGCCCGGACTGCCGCCTGCATCGGGTTGAATAGCTGTCACACGTGTCGCAAGGATGGCTGCGCCATCAATCAAGCCAGCGATCTAGCGCTCACATCCCTCCAGCGGCCCGTTCGCTACCACTGCAAGTTCAGCCTATACTTCGTGCCAACTTCGCGCAAAGGAGGAGTTTTGTGGTCGAATTCTCTTGTTTGTAGCCGGTTTGATGCGTGCAACGCAGCATCCAGAGATCGATTGGCGCTTTCAGGTTGTTCGGGAGTCCTTTAGGCCGATCGTGCAACAGCCCGCTACTACACCGTCGGGTACCGCGCCCGTGAACGCGAAGGGTGGTTTGCTTCACCTGGCCGAGCGCACCAACGCGCTGGAGATATGATCGTCGGGCTTGGGATCGCCCGAGATCAGGAAGGGCAAGAGTTCAGAATATGGGTTGCAAGGTTCGCCTGAACCGAAAGGGAAATCTCACGGCACCAAGGATGACGAGACCAGAACCCGCACAGGTGCCGCATCGGCGTCGTGGTCAATATCGCGAAATCCAAGCTTGAATTTCACATCGCGCTGTGGCGCGAACATGCGGGCGGGCACCAATTCCCGATGCTCACGGCGACGGACAGGTTGGCGAACGATGCCATCGATTTCGCGAGCCTGCTTGGTCGGTGATAGTGCCGAGCTCCCGTTGATCGGATCAAAGATAACCAATGAATGCGCCTGGAGGTGGCACCCTAGGCATGACGGCGACGGCAGCCGAGGTGCCGTTTTGCAGCCAAGGAGTGGACACAGCGAGCAACGATGGCTCAAGCGAAAACATAAGGCTGCGTAGCCTGACTCAACGACCGCAACCCGCGGCGTCGGTTGTCGTCGCTGTATGGTTCGATGAGGTCGAGCTACGCGTGGAGAAGCTTCGCTTCCTCAGCTCGGTCGCAAGCCTGGTCGCCGCAGCCAAAGCGGATCGTTGGCGGGAAGGGGTGAAGGAGAGTGGTTTGCTCACGCGCGTCTCCTGCACCCTGCGCCGGACGAGCGTTAGACGGAGCGCCAAAGATCCGGCTCGCTCTTGTCGTTCAGGTGTCGAACTCGCGCGACATGAGGCGTGTGGCCGCGCTGTCTGGCCCAATCGATCGCCTCTTTTTGCGTTTTCAGGCTCGCGAGAATGCGGTTCGCGCGATTTTCCACGACATAGTCGGTGATCGAAGTCCCCTCCGCCCAGCCCTTGGGGCGAGGCTCCACGTACACTTCTGTCATCTTCGCTCCTTCATTTGTCTTTCTGCCCGCCGCCAACTTTAGAGCGTAATTCATGCGCGCGCAGCTCGACTTTCGGATCATCCCACGCGCGGCCAAAGTAAAAAACTTGTCACATGCGCGCACGCGAGTTCGTCAGCGCGACCAGAACAATCCCGTATGATTTCGCTTTCAAGGCAGCACGGGCGAAGCCTCGGCGCCGCCAAGCAGTTTAGTTCGGAGAATTCGATGCGATGTCCGAATGCAATTTGGATTGACCAGGCGTGCGTGCGATCGTTCCGGACCCGGTTGATCGGGCGCACCGCGCGCCATGCTTGATCGGTTGTCTTGCCGCCGAACGCGCCTTCTGCATGGCGTCATACGGTGCCGGGATGACAACACCGCTCTTGAAGCACCTGCGGCTCGCCACCAGGGAAGGGACCGCGCTACGGATCACCCGCACATCAGGAAATTCAAACGGTGGTGTGTTCGGACGGATCCTCCGCACACGGGCGGCCCGCCGCTCGGCAGAGATCGGACCTGCCGGCGCCTCCTTGAGTTATCTCGATCCAAATATTATCCTGCAGGTCGCACTTTCTGCCGACTGCGACTCCTTGCATCCGGGATGCGTATTTCTGTCTGGGCGTGCGAATTTCGCAGCAGGCGGTGCTGACGCGAAGCTCGACGTCGTCGGTTCATCGCTCGCGGCCCCGACGACGAGGAGCGACCAGTCGGAGACACGACGAACGGCGAGGGGCTGTATTTGAACGAGCGGCACTTGCGGCTGAGGGCCGCTTTGGCGCTGGCTGGAGACAGGATTTGCACATGCCGGGAGATAGGCCGATAAGGCTGATCGACGTGACCCTGCGGGACGCGCATCAGTGCCTCTGGGCGACGCGCATGACCACGGCGATGATGCGCGAGATCGCGCCCCGGCTCGATCGCGCGGGCTTCGAAGCGATCGACCTCGTCGGCGGGGCGGTATTCGATGTCGCGGTCCGCTATCTGCGGGAAGATCCGTGGGAACGGATGAGGCTGCTGTCGTCGTGGGTTACGGAGACGCCGCTCATCATCCATACCCGCGGCCAGAGTCTGTTTACCTTCGAATTCTTTGCCGACGACGTGGTGGAGCTGGCAGCCGAGCGCTTCGTCGCCAACGGCATGCGCTACCACACGCCGTATGACGCGCTCAACGACATGCGAAACCTCGCCATCCCGATCCGGGCCGCCAAGCGCTGCGGCCTCTACGTGGCCGGGGGACTCGTCTATACCTACAGCCCCGTTCACACCGATGCTTATTACGTCGGCAAGGCCAGGGAGCTGGTCGCGCTGGGCGTCGACGCGGTCTTTCTGAAGGATGCCAGCGGTCTCTTGACCCCCGAGCGGATCGCAACGCTGGTGCCGGCGGTGAAGTCCGCCATCGGCAGCCATCCGCTGCAGATCCACACCCATTGCAACTCCGGCCTTGCACCTTACGTCGTCCTGCAGGCGGTGTCCCATGGGGTTGATGTCGTGCACACGGCAACCTCCACGCTGGCCAACGGCGTCTCTCATTCGCCCACCGAAGGCGTGACGGCCAACCTGCGGCGCCGCGGCTACGAGGTCGCGCTGGATCTTGGCCCGGTACGGGAAGTCGCGGAACGCCTCGCCTATATCGCGGCAAAGGAAGGCAAGCCGGTCGGCAAGCCGAACGAGTACGATGAGTTCCACTTCCTGCATCAGTGTCCGGGAGGCATGGTCTCGAACCTGGCCTATCAGCTCGAAACGATGGGTCTCGGCAACCGGCTGGAGGAGATTCTGGAAGAGGCCTGGCATGTACGGGAGGACCTGGGCTATCCCATCGTCGTCAGTCCGTTTGCGCAGTACATCGTGACCCAATCGGTGCTCAACGTCGTCGGCCGCGACCAGGGGCAGGCGAGATATCACACCGTGCCGGACGAAATCCGGCGTTATGTCCGCGGCGGCTACGGTGAAATCGCCGGTCGCATCGATCCGAACCTCTATGACAAGATCGCACGCGGGGCGGAACCGATCACGGAGCGTCCCGGCGCGCTGGTGCCGCCTGCCCTCGACCGCATCCGCGCCACGCGAGGGCCGTTCAGGTCGGACGACGACCTGCTGCTCGCGGCATTCTACGATGACGCAAACTACCGCGCCTTGAAGGATGCCGGTTCGATCAACACGGACTATCCGCTGTCGGCCACGCCGCTTCTGACCCTGATCAAGGAGATCAGCAAACGCCCTTCGATCAGGACCTTTCATCTGCAGCATAGCTGAAATCCAGCGCCTGCTGCCGCCGCCATACAGGACGGGTATCCATGACGCCGATCATCATCACGACAGCCATCACCGGGGCGATTCCGCGAAAGAAGGACAATCCGGCGGTCCCGGTCGCGCCGCAGGAGCAGATCGAATCCACGCATGCGGCGTATGAAGCGGGTTCGGCGCTCGTTCACATCCATGTTCGCGATCAGCACGAGAACCCGTCGTCGTCTCCCGAATTGTTCGGCAAGGTGCAGGAGGGCGTCAGGAAGCACTGCCCGGACATGATCATCCAGTTTTCGACCGGCGGGCGAGGTCGCGTTCCCTCCGAACGTGGCGCTTCGCTTTGCCTGCAGCCCGACATGGCATCACTGACAACCGGGTCGGTCAATTTCCCGAAGCAGATCTACGAGAATCCGCCCGACTTCATCGAAAGTCTTTGCATCGACATGAAGAAGTACCGGATCAAGCCGGAGATCGAGGTTTTCGATGCAGCGATGATGTACAATGCCGTCGACCTGGTGAAACGGGGACTGATCGAGCCGCCGCTCCATGTGCAGTTTGTCATGGGCATCCCGAACGCGATGCCGGCGCGCCGCTCGTTGCTCGAGTTTCTGTTGAGGGAATTGAACGACATCAGCCCGACCTCCACCTGGTCGGCCCTCGGCATGGCGCGTCATCAGCTCGAGGTCAACCGATGGTGCCTGGAGCTGGGCGGGCATACCCGCACCGGCCTGGAAGACAATCTGCGTGTCGGCAAGGACCGGCTTGCGGCCAGCAATGCCGAGCTGGTCTCGCTGGTCGTGGAGGCCGCCGGCGACTATGACCGTCGTCCCGCCACCCCGGCCGAGGCCCGCAAGATTCTCGGCATCGTACCCCACGAAAGGTCGTCGTGAGCCGCGCCAGCGAACACGCCTAGCGTAGATTTGTCGTGAAGAAATCGACCGCAAGTCTGACGGTCTCGGCATGGACTGCCTCACGGTCGCTGCCATCGGGATCGCGGCAGGTATCTCGAAAGAACAAGCTTCCGACCAGGGTGCAGGTATCCACAAATATGAAGTGGCCGGCCTTCGGAAATATCTTCAGGGTCGCATGCGGGATCATCCTGGCGAAAGCCTCGGCAGCGGCGGCTATCGGGATGATCTCGTCGGCACTTCCGGCGACGATCGCGACGGGTATCGAGATTTTCTCAAGGCTGTCAGGTTCGAAGACAGGTCCTGGCCCGGGCGCCATGGCGACGACCGCGCGGATGCGCTCGTCACGATAGGACTTGCTGGCCTCGCTGTATCGTTGCCGGAAATCGGGATCGGCACTGAGACGCGCCAGGGTCTCCTGGCGCATGACGGCAGCGGGCGGCGGCGGCTTGCACGACGCATCGGCTGCAGGCGATCGACAGAACACCTGCAGTAGGTCCGGATTACTGATGCCACCCGCGGCCGCAAGGACGGTGTAGCCACCGAGCGAATGACCGGCGGCACCGATCCGCGCGGGGTCGATCAGGCTGCCGAAGGTTTTGTCGACGAGCATCGCATCGATGATGGCGCCAAGATCCGCAGCGCGCAGCCACCATAGCGACATACCCTCGAGCGTGTAATCCTCGAGCGCGTTATTGCCGGGATGATTGACGGCGACGACGATAAAGCCACGCCCCGCGAGGGCCGTGCCGAGCCAGGCGAGTTGGAACGCCGCGCCGCCGTTGCCGTGGGACAGGACGACGAGCGGACGTCGAGGCCCAGGTGCCGGCTCCGCATCGCGCGCAGCGTTGCCGGCGCTGAAGAAAGGGACGATGCGTGGCCCGATCCATTGCGGTCGCTCGCGCGCGTTGGTCGCGGCCGGATACCAGATCGTCGCGCGGAGCGCGCGTGTCTTGGCGCCGCGCCAATCGTAAGGCTCGGCGGGAATGATATCACGCGTGGTCAGACCGACTTTGAAGGCCGTGTCCTCGGCGCACGCAACATTTGGTGCCGCGAGAAGAACCAGCCACAGAGCCAGAAACCTCATCAGACGCCCGATCTTTGACGCGCAACAACATACAGGAAAACATGAAGGCCAACAACGCAATGACAGTTGCTTTGGACTGCCGGTAGCCAGCGCCCGGATCGTGCCAAGGAAGGGATGCGTACTAATCAATCGCCGGCAATTGTCGACGTCGCTCCGATACCGCCAACCCTCGTGCAACAGCACGTTCCGCCGCTGACGCAGCGGATCAAGCCCAGGCGAGGCCGCCAATAGCAGGATCGTCGCCGTCCGACTTGGTTCGCCCGGTCAACCGCTTTCGACCACTTGTGTTGCCCTCACGTGGGCGCCGAAAATCGAAACGTCGAACGCCAGTGAGCACGCTGCTCGCCAGTTTTATCGCATTCTCCGCCGTCCGCTTCGCGAAAAACCAGAAGGTTGCCGCTCGCCCCAATATGCTCAGCAGCAAGATTACCGAAAAGATATCGATGTAAGCCAGGACGTCGCCCACCAGCATCAATTCAGGCGGAATTGGGATATTGTGATAATAGGCGAGACCCAGAATGACGACTGGTATGAACGCGATGATTCGCCGTAGCGTCAATCGGTCCAGCCACGCGGCCAACTGCACGACAAATACGTCCCACAGTAAATCACCGAATGCGGCAGGCCTATCGACGGTCCAGGTCTTCCACAATTGCTTGAACTTTGAGTCCATGCTGCTGCAGTCCCGCGCTGAGATCGATACGATGCGGTCTAGCGTTATACCGAATGAGCCGTTGATTGATCAAGACGTCGAGTCCGCAGCGGATCTTTTAGGAACGATCATCGAAGCTGTCGGCCGCCTTGGATGTCCGCTTCGGACCATGAACGCAGCATCCCAGCAGACTTGGTCTATGGGGGCGAGGCACACGATCAACAACGATAACCGGCATGACTTCAGCGGCGTACGATTTTCTCGGGCTTCATCGCAGCCGAGCCGGGGATGTTGCGATCGCTGACGCGGGCGACCTCGTCGGTGGCGGGCGGCTGCATGTAGGTCAGAATTGCAAAGACAAGGAGGACCGCCCCGTAGAAAAAATAAACCGTGACCGCCCACCGGCGGAAGGTGAGCCGGTCTGATTCGCTTCGTTCACTGGAATTTGGCTGCATGCCAGGAAGCACTCTGTTGAGACCCGCAAATTTCATGGTCCGGGTCGTTGGGCTGCCATTTGATTTAAGTTGTAGCCTTCAAATGCATGGCTCCACCTTCCAGGTTCGATCGGCCTGCGCTTTGGCTGTTGCGCAATCGACCTCGGCGCAGAGAGGCCAGCATCCGCTTCCACGGGGTGCGCTGACTGGCTGGTCGCTTTGGACTGCCAGATAGCCAGCGCCAGGAACATGACGCAGATCGCGCCAAGACCAGCGCGGATCGAGGGCCCGTTCCCTTGTCTGTCGAAAATGTTTGGGTCTGACATGTGATCCTCGCCTCGAGGCCAGCGTAGGATCGAAACGTCGGCGTGAAGTATGACCTACATCACACGCCGTAAATCACCGCTGGGCGCCCGCGTTGTGACCTGGCGAACCAGTCATGCGGTGCAACGCAGGGCTGTTGGACAGAATCCAACTCAGAGCTTGTAAATTGCTGAGCCGCTGGTCCTCGGCAGATGAGCCGAGCCGGATCGGTCGAACTGAGATTTTTACGGAAGTTCCCCGTAAACTCGTCCCTGTTGGGAATCCGCCTTCCGAGGTTGATCATTCCCATCCCGCGCGGCAGGCTTATAATCTCATACCAACTCACGGTCAGGAGGGACGCATGGTCGAGCCACCGGTGGCGGCGAAGGATGTTACGGGCACGACGACCTTCGGGGTCGACGATACGGGCAATCACGCCTTTTTCGGCTTCAAGACCGGCGGCGGCCCGGCAGACTTCATCGCGAACTACAAGGTGCTCGGCCTGCTCATCAACTACCTTCAGGCGATTGCCAACGAGGCTCAGCAGACACGCCTGACGCTCGATCCCAACGCCTCGGACCTGGAGGCGCGACAAACAAGATCCAATCCCGTTACCCAGGCCGCGCTGGAGCCGGATATCGGCGGAACATCGGCCGCCCTGGTCTGCACGACGGAAGATGGCACCCGCGTGGAAGCACAATTGGACTTCGACCTGCTGCAGGGCCTGCTCGAACGACTTCCGAAGATACTGGCTGAGATGAAGCGACGGCAGGCCGCCCACCGCGGTGGCCACTAGCGACGGTCGCCGGTCACGACCTGCATTGACCGTTACAGGAAAGAGGGCCGCCATTTGCGACGGCCCAGTCTAGGGAGGAAGCCGTACGAGACGGCAACTCAACCTACGGTGATTCTCGGTTTGGCAGTGTGTCGTCAATGACACAACCATGGTCATTCTTTTGCCGACATCGACCGGCTTGCAGCCGAGCAAATGTCAGCCGCTTCCGGTCGGTCACGATCCCCATCGCCACCGAGGCGGCTCGCCCTTCCACCAGCACACGGCAGTGAGTCCGATGCAAAGAACGATGGAATAGCCGACAAAGCCGACGACTGCCCCTCGCGGCAGCAAGCCGATCCCGCCGGCCACAAGCAAGACCAGGAAAACGACCAGAACCAGCCAGCCCTGCCACGTCGCTGGAGGGCCCCATCCCCAGCCGTAGCGCTTAGCCGGAAACCAATATTGCGGCATGTCGCCCTTTCGCTCGAGCTCCTGCCCGCTGCGCGGATCGTCCACCGTCATTCAGCGGGCACGGCCCACCGGTCCGCCGCTTCATCATCCCTGCTTTCTCGAAAAACCAGCCATCCGAACAGCGCCATGTCGGCGAGCACCACCAGCGACGATGCCGCTGCGATCGGATCGCCGATCACATGCCCCGAATGTGCAAGACCCACGCCCACGGCGAGGACAACCGTCGCGACGATCCAGATCCAGGCCTGAACCCGCGCCAACGGATGGCGGTCAACGGCCGGATGCAGCCGATAGTAGAACTCCAAACAGGAAAAGCGAGACCCACCCCAGGAGATTGAGGTGAGCATGCGCGGGCATCGTGGAATGGTCCTGGCTGATCGCCATCGCGATGCCCCACACCATGCCGCCAAGCGCCATGAGCACCGCCGCTCGAAAGCTGACAATGGAAGCTCTCATTCCCGGTCCTCCGTTGTTGCCAATCGACATCGTACCCAGGCTGCTCGACGCGGTGCAAGTAGGGCAGTGGAAAACCGGCCGTGCTGTCGCGAACAATAAACCGACCCATTCATGCGGCGCACCGCCGTCAGGCAGCGATGATAGCCGCACGACAAACCGTCATGGTTCGCCGGTGGCCGACGTTGCTTTTCACCAACCGTCCGCTACAACCCGGTCAATCAACGTCGTGGCAGCTGGGGCAGCTTAGCGCAGACCAGAGCCGATTTGCCGGGCGGAGCGCCATCAACTCCAACGTCGGGGATGATTCATGGTTGAACCCGGGCATGATGTCACAAGCGTGTTCCTGCTGGTCTATGCCGGGTTGTTTCCCGTGGTCAATCCGCTGGGGGCCGCGCCGATCTTCCTCTCGCTCACCAGCGGAGCTGCCGAGGATCGCCGCAATCGCATCGCGCTCAGCGTGGCGTTCAACAGCTTCCTGCTGCTGCTGGGCTCGATGCTGTTCGGGTCCTATGTTCTGGAATTCTTCGGGATCACGATTCCGGTGGTTCGTGTCGCCGGCGGCCTGCTCGTGGCTGGCATGGGATGGACGTTGCTCACTGGGCATGGCAGCGGGAAGGCGGAGGCTTCGTCGCAGGTCGATCCATCACGTTCGGTCTCTGACGGGTTCTATCCCCTGACGCTCCCGCTGACGGTCGGCCCGGGAGCGATTTCCGTTGCATTGACCATCGGCGCCCATCACGCCAGCAGACCCTATAGCGGCCACGTCGCGCTCGTCCTCGCCGCGGGCTTTCTTGCCTTGGTGGCTTTGGCGCTGACCATCTATGCAGCGTATCGTTTTGCCTCCCCGCTGGTCCAGTTCCTCGGCGGGACGGGCGTCAATGCCTTGGTCCGGCTTTCCGCCTTCATCCTGGTGTGCATCGGGATCCAGATAGCCTGGGGCGGGGTGACCGAGCTGATTGGCAGCCTGCCTGGAACGGCCCCTGGCTAGAGGCCGCACACCTGATCCATCGTCAATTTGTCTAAGGCGCCGCGCCGATCGCTCTGCGGGCGTCACGCAGGGCATCGAGGCAACCTTGCGTGTCGCCGGCCTCGCTGGCCTGGCGTGCCCGCTTGACGGCTGCGACCGCTTCACTGCCATTCGACCAGTCGTCAAACCTGCGTTCGGCACGCGCGATGCTCGACGGGGTCGGTTGACGACCCAGCTTGGCCGCCCTTGATTCCGGAGCGTATGACGCCGACGATGCTTCCCGCTCGAGCGCCCGATCGACGGCCCTGCTGGTGCGGCGCAGGTCGGCGGCGCACGAGCCTTTGCCGGCCGTTGCCGGCACGGGGCTCGAGGACAACAACAGCAACATCGCGGTCAGAATGGAAAAAATGCGCGGGCTTCCACCCATTTGTTGCCTCCGATGCCATCAGCGAGAGCGTGATATCTAGGCCATTTTAGCGGGAGGTGGCAGCAGACGGGAAGCGTTTTCCCACGCCATTTCACCGGACCGGTGATCGGCAGGGCGGGAACTCGCCTTCAGGATCAGGAATTTGCCGGCCCGGATTCGGTCCGGCGCGCCCGCAACCGGGTCTCGGCGATCGTCTGTCGATGGTTACGCGGCTTGTCAGAAAAGCCGGCTGACAGGGGCGCGCAATCGTGAGAGACAAGCCGCAGCCGACGCTGACACTGCGGAGGAAATGACGAGGGATGCTCGATGTCGAGCGCCCTGTCGAGGTCGATACAACAGCCCGCAAGCCGGATGATCGGCGCCAACAAAGGTCCCCTTGCATGCCGCTCTACACCCCCATGGTCACGATGCTCGCCATCGCACTCTACTTTTTCCTTGCGACCCGTGTTGCTGCAGCGCGGAGAAGATTCAAGGTCAAACATCCGGCCACGACGGGCAATCCCGATTTCGAGCGCATCTTCCGCGTCCACATGAATACCCTCGAATGGCTGCCAAGCTTTCTCGTGCCGCTGTGGCTTTGCGCAGTTTATCTCAACGACATCGCCGCCGCCGTGCTCGGACTTGTCTGGATCGGCGGCCGCATCTGGTACTATGTGGGTTACAGCAATGCAGTCGAACGCCGTCTACCCGGCTTCTTCCTTCAAACCATCACGTGCCTGCTGCTGTTCATCGGGGGCGCCGCCGGCATCATCAAGTATTGGTCTGGCAACTGAAGCCCTGACATCATCCGCGGGCACCTGGATCGATAGGGGCCGCGCTCCCGACCTTCCGTCAACAACCACCCGGCTCATACCGTTCGGTCGAACCGCTAACACAGTTCGGACCAATATATGCCTCCCGCTCGCCCCGCGGATCGCAGCGGTGGCGCTTCCAAGCCGTATTTCGGTCGATAAGGTAGCATTTGTTATCAATTGCCCGTTGAGGTTGAAAGGCGCCTTGGGCTGAAACGCTGCTGGTGCTGGGGGGCCGACAATGAAAAAGACAGAGGTCTTGAAGTTTCGTGTCGACGCGCAGACGCGCGCAGCCCTGCAGGAGTATTGCAGGACGACCGGATTGTCGCCTTCTCATGTCGTGCGCAATGTGGTCGACGATTTTACCCAAATGAGAGCCCCTCCGGAACGCGTTCGGCCGATCGATCCGCAGGCTCAGGACGAGACCGTAAGCGCGCGGATCATTGCGACACTCCTGATTGCACATCGGGTCCGGAATGGAGACCGGCACGTGCAGGAGAATCAACAACTCCGTGAAGTTGCCCGACTGGTCGATGAACTGCTCAAGGCCCTGTGGGGAGATCAAGACACGGCCCGCTCGGATCGTGCCATCCCACATCCCGCATCGCGAACCACCGACACTTCGGGCAGGGCGAGTGGTTCGGACCGCGAAGCAAAAATGCACCCGTCGGTTCGTTGCGACAAATAGCTGCGTCGTGTTTGCCCCTTTTCTGGTTTGCCCGCTGTGTTCTAGCTAGCTAGTCGTGCGCCCATGTTGCTGCCGGCACATTCCAGTCGAACTTGTAGCTAAGCCCCAGTCGCGCTTGCTGGACGTTGGTGTTATGCCAGAGGAATCCAGATGGGAAGGGTGGGTTAAAGGGTACGACGACGGTCGCCGACGCATCGCCGAGCCCGTAATAGAGGTATTCGCCCCTGATCAACCAGTTCGTGCTGAGCGCCCATTCCAGGCCGCCGCCGACGACGAAGCCCGTCGCGGTCTGCGAAAACGCCGTGTTGGCAAAGTAGTTCGCTGCAACATGGAAGGCGGAGGCTTCATAGCGAAAGTGCCCCCAGGCCGCACCACCCGTGACATAGAGCAATGCATCCGGGTAACGAGATAGCCGAGACGTCCGCGGACCGAGCTTAGGCTATCAAGGGTGCTGCTCAGCGAAGACAATGAGCCGGGTACCGGGCCGCCTATCGGGAAGACGTTCCAGATACCTTCGGTGCTCGCGCTGGTGCGGGTCCATGAATAGTCCCCCTCGATGCCGATGACCCAAGTCGGCGCCAGCTGCCAGTCATAGCCGCCGTGGAGGCTGCCGACAAAATGGCTTGCCTCCAGCCGGCCCGTCACGGGGAAAGCAAGAAAGGCCGCCGGTGAGGGCAACGGATTCCAAGCCGCGTCCTGCGTCATCCACGCTCCGCCGAGGTCACCTCCGACATAGAAACCGGTCCAGCCAGATCCGGGAAATGAAGCCTGGTAAGGGAATGCCTTGGCCGGGAGATCGGCGGCCCATGCGGTCCCGGCCAAATCCAGGCCGAGGATGGCCAGGGCAAACAGTGCACTACCCGGACGCGGCATCTGTCGTTCTCCTCGATGCAATCGGTGGCTCGCGTCCCACCAAAATTGCGATGTCCTACGTAACCAAGACTAGCTGCTTGCAATGCAGGGTCTAGTCGTAAGGTAGACGTCGGCGCGCGAATCGAGTGGTACAACGTGGGACAGACGGGTTGCGACCATCAGCGACGCCACGCAGCATCCAGACGATCGCGCAGCTATCGAAGCTGAATGCTGGGTCGTGCAGCCAAGGATTGATATTCGCTCGATGCCGAGACCAGGGGTGCGGTCGTTCGTCCTGGACCGCTTTGCGGCGGGAAGGTCCGGTCATTTTGACCGCTGCAGGACCAACATCCGATACCTGCATCTTTTTGGAAGGATCCTGCGCTTCGCAGATCAGCTGCCGATTGGTTTCATCAGCGCAGGGCGTTATTCGCCGAAAACATTTCCAGCTCTGATCGAGCAGGTTGGATTGCTCACCTTGACTGACTTCATTTCCAGCACGCTGCCATTGGTCAGCGATCGTCCCCGCATGATTTCGTTGCCATTCTCCCGTCCGAGAATGATGGTTGCGGTGCAACTTGAAAAATTCGCATCGAAATCGATCTTGGCCATGCGGGCACCGCTGGCGAATTTGGAGACCACCGTCAGGGTATGACCTCGAACGGAGGCTTGCTGCCCTCCCGTGCTGTTCTGACCGACGCTGCTTCGAGAACCGAAGCCGGTTCGACGGTTGCCCGCGAACGCAATCGTTCGCTTGGCAAAGACCCGCCCCTCCGTGGAAATATAGGTGCTCAGATTCTGTTGCACGCTTCGTTCGTTGAATTCGCCGACGCTGCCCAATCTTTGCAGTCGAGTCTCGGTCCAGTCTGCAACGACGGACTTGCCACGAAGCGCCTGCGGCGCATCCTGCGCCGCCGCGGACGCCGTAAGGAACGATACCAAGCCGACGAATATCGAGAGATCGCGGAGCATCATGCTGGTCTCACCTCATCCCACTTTTCTCAACTGGATCGTCCGGTCCATGTCACGACGTCATTCGCAGTAGCTCTTGCCGCCGAACGAAAAACACCTTGCCCCGGAACGCGCGGGCGCCGATTGCGGCCCGGGATTGCGCTGCACGGCCGTTCTCGCGCCGGATGGGCGCTGCTGTCGCTTCTCGCAGGCCCCGCTCGAATTCAGAACCGAGCCCGGGGCGCAACCGATTTGAACGCAACGATCGCCTTCGGCGCGCTGGCCCTTCGCGCACACCAGCGGGCAGACCCGATCGGTCTTGCCGCGCACGGCGTCCAGGGCGTCCAGGCTCGCCAGCTTGACGTCGAAGCTGGTCCGCGCGTTCTTGTTGAATGATTCGAGCGCGTTCCTTGAGGCGTTGTCCCAATTGCCGTCGACCGGGCCCGTATTGCAGCCCACTCGTTTCAGGTGAGCCTGCAGCAACCTGGTGATGTCGGCCGGATCCATCTGTAACGCCGATGGCGCGCCGGTTCCGGGGGCGGCCTGATCTGGCGTCAGGGCAGCAACCTTGTCGGCCTGCGCCGCGGCGCGCTTGGCCTGGTCGACCTGAAGCCGGGCGTCGGCGATCGCCTGGCGTTTTGTCTGCTCGACCTGCTGCTGTGCGGTGTCGGCCTCCTGTCGCGCAAGTTCGACTTCATGCCTGGCCTGGTCCAATTCCGCCTTGGCCTGTTCGGCAACCTGACGTCGCGCCTCGTCGAGCTCTTTGCGCGCTTGATCGGACAATTTCTGTTTGGCGTCGGCTATCTGGCGCGCGTTCTGCTCGACCAGCTGCTTCCGAAATTCGTTCGCTTTTTGGACGGCTTGCTCCTCGGCCTCCCGTTGCGCGTCGTCCGCCTTCTTGCGCGACTGCTGAGCCTGCAACAGCTTGTCTTTTTGGGCATGCGCGAGATTGGCATAGTAGCCGCTGCCGTGACCTCCAAGGAAGGAATCCCACCCCTCGCTGGTGCCGACCTGCGCGGCGAGTTCGTAGTCGACGCGTGCCTGGGCCTCCGGATCGACCGGCGGCCGAACCTGCGGAACGAGCGCCAGGGTATCTCCGCCAAGCGACCCGTAGACAAACGGCTCCTGGTGATTGCCGGTGCTTCTCAGCACGTCGTCGCGGACGCGTCCAAGGGCTAGCCGGATATCCACGCCCGGCTCCGTGATGTATTTGATGATGGCCGCGGCAAAAGGACTGTGCTGGCCGTCGCCGTCATTGGCCACGGCGCCCGCCTTGGCGGCAAAGGCGATCAGCGTCTCGGAGGCCGCAGGTTCGACGCGCGCCAGACCACGTTCGATGGACCGGCCGGCCATCCTTCGTTTCATGGTGCGGCTGAACGGGTTGTCGCGGCAGGCGTCGAGCAGGACCAGCTTGAGCCGCTTGACACCATCGAGCGCGTTCAACACCCGCTCGAGCGATACGGTCTCGTCTTCGATGTCGAAGTCGCTCAGCAGTCGCGCATCGACCGGGACGAGGTAGTTCATGCCGTCGACTTCGATACCGTGTCCCGAATAATACACGACGGCGATGTCGGCGTCCCGCGACGTCTCGGAAAACTGGCGCAGCGCCCGGCGCAAATCAGAGATGCCGAGATCGGTCTCATGTTCAATCGTCGCGAAGCCAGCCTGCTTCAACAGTGCGCTGACAGAATCCGCGTCGCGCGCCGGGTTGGCCAGCCGGGCAACCTGCTGGTACTTCGACATTCCAATGACAAGCGCAACCCGCTTTTCGGCCAATGCCGGGCTCGCGAACAGCAAGCACAAAAAACCCAAAACCAGGGTCAGGGACCGCATCAAATACTCCGTGTGGAAAAATCCATGGCCATGGTCGCGGGCAGGCAGCAGTAATTCTGTAATCAAGAAAAAAATGCGGGTTCTCGGATTGACTATAATGGAGCCGGCGATGGCCGGAAAGGCCGGGCCTCGGACGGATTGCCTCATCCCGGAAAGATCCCGCCCGCGCAGCGACGCCGGCCTGGCAAGGGCGAGGTCCATCGAGGTGGCGCGAACTTACTCCATCCATTCGAAAGCTTGAGCGAGAAACTCGCTGCCATTGTTGGGTTGCCATCGCCCGTGAGCCATCACCACCCTCTGCGCATGCCAGTCGAGTATCCGTTTCCTGGCCTGACGCAGCCGGTCGCGGCGCACGAAGGTGAGGCGCCAGTCCAGCGGAGCGTAACCCTTGCCTTCCACGATGCCGGACAGGTAGGCCAGTGGTCGCTGCCATTTGCTCCAATATTCGGAGAGCCAGGCGGAGGCGAAATTCTCGGAAAGATCGGCTAGGATTGCCGTGCGCGAGTTGCGATGGAAGAATACGATCTCGTCCATGGCGAAGGATCCGCGCACCCAGCATTGATCGATCTGCCCCAGCCAGGCGGAGGGCGGCTGATCGGTGAGGGGCGCCTGGAACGGGAGGTCCGGGCGCTTCCGCAAGCTCGATGCAGGCCCCCACAGACGTGCATCGGGAAACGCCGACCGCCAATCGCCGAGATAGAGATGATGCAGCTTGTTCGGACTGACCAGGTTAGTCGGTCGGCCGATGGATTGCAGTTGATGCCGAAGCTGCCGGTCGAGCGCGACCGGCGACCAGATCCAGAGGCTCTGATCGGCCAGCCTGATCACCACGCTGCGGGTCGGATAGGCAAATCCGTGGAAGCTGACGATCTCGCCGTCAATCATCCAGATATCCTCGCCGATCGCAGTCATCGCGCTCATCAGATTTCCCCCGGGCAAATCGCCGCTGGATATTGCGTCAATAGCCGTTTGCACATCCGCGGTGCCTCGTCATCTCGACGACCAAGCGATAGGGCCGGTTGTGACATGATGGCGTCGAATGCATCCCCTTTCGCGGAAACCAGCAAGCAGGCCAGTTAGATTGCCGCTATACCACGCCAGGTCGCGCACCAGGCCGAGCGCAACTCTTTGTTCAGTTCCATATGATTGAATCTATTAACTGACGGGGAAAATTCGGATGGAGATCGATGTTGCGGCGCTGGTCGGGTTCAGCCCGGCCGATACCGCCTGTTTGAGGGAACTCAAGTCGTCGATGGCCGCCGGCGAGCAGCAGATCATCGATGCCTTCTATGCCCGAATTCTTGCCTTTCCCGAATTCAGGACGATGATTGAAAGCGCCTGTGCGCGCGACAACATCGGTGTTCCGCAGCTCGTTGCCCACATCAACGACGTCCAGTTCAGGCATTGGCAGCATTTTTTCGAGGGCACGCCCGACGAGGCTTTCACCAGCCTCGCCCGGAAGATCGGCGCCGCACACGAACGGTGTCAGCTGACCAACGATCTCTATGTTGCAAGTTCGGCGGTCGTTCTCCAGAGCTTCATCGGCCGCGCGCTCGATCATCATCTCGATGATGCCGGGCAGGCCGCGAAATTGAACGCGGCCGTGGCTGCGATCATCCATATGTTCTTCATCGATCTCGCCCACGCCATTTCAGGATACGACAAGGCCGCGGCGCAGACCGCGTTCCGCCAGGCCTCGGAACCGCTGTTGAACGCGTTCGAGCACGATGTAACCCGCGATCTCGGGTCGATGGCAAGCGCTGCCAGGGAACTTGACAGCACGACCAAAAGCATCGTCGAGCTCAACAGGGACAATCTGCGGCGCTGCCGCGACACCATCTCGAGCATCGAGGCGCTGACGAAGGTTCTCGACCAGCTTGGCAGTGTCACGCAGCAGATCGAGGGCTTCGTGGCGGTGATCAATGATGTTTCCCGCAAGACCAAGCTGCTCTCGCTGAACGCTGCGATCGAGGCGGCCCGCAGCGGCGAGTACGGGCGAGGCTTCGGCGTCGTCGCGAACGAAGTCAAGGCGCTCGCGACCGAGGCCGAGAATGCCACCCGGCAAGTCAGCCAGCAGGCCAGCCAGATACAGGCGGCCATCGGTCTCGCCATCGAGCAGGTCGGCGGCTCGCAAAAGCTGGTGCAGGCGATCGGCAACGGGGTCGCGACCGAGAGCAGCGCGATCGAACATCAAAGCGTCGCCGTGAGCGAGATATCGACCAACCTTGCCGCGGTCAGCGAAAGCGCGCGCGGCCTGCGCTCGCGGTTCGAAACCGCCGCGGTGGCGTGAAAACGAGGCGACAGGGCCCGACAGGTTCCGTGTCCCCATAGCGCGAAGCGCCTCTGGCTCACGAAGTTCCCATCCGGTCTGGCGCGTTGGCGCTCGCCAGCCGTCGAGAGGAACATGGCCTTGTCCGGGCCGAATCAGGTAGCAAACCCGAGGGGCGGGTTTGGAGAAAATTGATGACGGCCAAACGCTCCCAAAAAAAGCAACCCAAGCGCGACCGGACGCCCGCCAACACGCTTCTCGCCAAGCCAATCCATCAGTGCAGCTTGCAGGAATGCCTCCGGCTGCAGGCGTTCTATGCGGCCGCCCTGAAATACCTCGCGTGCAGACCTGCCGCCAGCGTCACCAGGTTGTCGGGCCGGAAGAAGCCATCCGCTAGAGCCGTGCGGGAAACGCTCTCGCGAGCGGCCTGACGACCGCTGCTGCGCGCACTACTTCTTGGCCTTCAGGATCCCGATCATTTGACCCGGAGAAAGCTGATGATGGGGAAGCGCAGCGACGTCGATCTGCTCAAAGCGCGACAACATTGTCCGGTAGTGCGCCAGCGTTGCAAAGCTGGCTGAATTCAAACCGGGATTTGCAACCTCGGTATACCGACCGAGCTGCTCGACCAGATATTTGACGATCCAGGCGTGCGGGTCGTGATCGTGGTCGAAGCCCCGGTACCGGACATAGTCGTCGAACGGCGTGACCGCCTTGCGCAGCCTGGCCTGGTCCGACTCGGACAAGGCTTCGAAGCTCGGGGTGAGCACTTGATACATTTCCAGGATGTCGCAGGTCTCTCGCACCACGGCCGGCGCCTCGTCGTCTCCCTCGAAGAGATTGGGATATTTCCACTTGAGGCCCCATTCGTGGCGACCGAGAATGCTGCTCGCCACGAATTCCGAGTCTATCTCGCCCTTGACGTTGCCGGACCGGTAGAGGTCGCACAGCATTGCAATGATGAGGCGTTCGCCGTTGGAAAGCTTCATTATGTCCATTCCAAACAAAGAGAGAGAAGACGAGTATCGGAACCATGGCTGATGTTCCAGCCATTTCTGGTACGCACGGTCCCGGGCACGGCGACAAATCGACCGAATACACAGATCATCGGTCGATCAGCGTAGTATTTCAAAGTATTGTCACGGCGGTCCAACCTCCGGCACGGTGTGCCCAGACCGGCATGTCCTTTCAGCAAAATTTTTCATGCAAACCCACCCGGATCAGGAAAACACCAACGGTCTTTTGAAAACGGCGCTTGCTGGATATCGGCCGCGCCCGTTCCGATGTGCGCGAGCGCGGTATCATGTCCACAAATGCCGGCATCAACGCTACCGCATGAATCCCCCCTTTTTCTGACCGCAATGGGTAATCGGCGCGGTGGATATTTATAACGTAATCATGAAATCTGATGTCATCAATTGGTCTATTGCCGGTAGACAATTATATTAGATGCAACTATTCATGAGTAATCTTTATATCTTGTCCGGAAAACATATTTCGGAGTCGGCACAAAACGGGGCGTGAGCGGCTCGGTCAAATCCTGGACTGCGGCTTGGGGAGACCTCGATGCGCAGACACAATCAGCATTTGAACATTCCAATCGAGATTGTCCGTACCGTCGTCGCCATTTCAGAAACCGGAAGCTTGTCGAAGGCCGCGGAACGGCTCGGCCTGAGCCAGCCTGCGATCAGTTCGCAAGTAAAAAGGCTGCAGACCCTCGTCGGCGGATCGCTCTTCGTCAAAACTGCCAGCGGCACCACCACGACGGAACTGGGCAAGCTTGCACTGCAGCATGCCCGCCGGATCATCGAAGCCAACGATCAATTGCTCAGGCTCGGCGGCAACAATATCGGCTCGCTGCCCTTGAGGCTTGGCCTCGGTTCGATGTTCGTGGAAGAGTTCATGGAACATCACACGGCCGAGAAGCTCGCCGACGTCTACATCCAGACCGATCAGTCGACCAATATCGGCCGAGGCCTGATCGAAGGCTATATCGATATCGCCTGCATCTTCAAAAGCCAGCAGCTCGAGGCGGACATCGGTCCGATGGTCGTCAACGAGCATGAAGAGCCCTTCGTCTGGGTTCGTGCACGGAATTTCGTTCTGAGTCCGGGCGCGCCGATTCCGATCCTGGCTTTCCCCGGCGACGACTGGATGATTCCGACGCTGGGCAAGCATGGCCTTTCCTACAAGATCGTGTTCAGCAGCCCGGACAATCACGCGAGGCTCAGCGCTGCAAGAGCCGGCGCCGGGCTGACCGCCGTGCCGGACCGCATGGTTCCTCCCGATCTCGTCAGAGCCAAGGAATATTATTTGCCGGCGCTGCCGCCGATCAAGTTGCTGTTGTGCGCGCGAATCGGTCTGGAGATCGAACGGGCGTCGAACCTGATGAAGCAGCTGTCAAACCTGTTTTTCGAATCAAAGGGATCCCGCGCCGGGGCCGAGGAAAAGCCCGCTTCGACGTGAGCAACCGATCGTCCCGGGATGGCCACCGGTGGCGATTGAGCGCAGCGTCGCGAACCGACCGAACGGAATGACTTTCTCGGCGGGGTTCAGAGGACATAACGGGACGGTCCCGTTGGCGACAAGGCAAACTTAACGTGCCGAACGCAGAATGCAGCCGTCGTGCGTCGGGGCTTGCCATCATCATGACCAAGAAGCGCTCGGAACGTCGCGTTCCGTTCGATCACGGGGTGCCAACCCATATCATGGCAATCGACGGCACCTGGCGACGCGCGTGCATGATGCAGGATGCCTCGGACGGGGGTGCGAGGTTGATTGTGGAAGGATCGATCCGGGGGCTGAACCTGACGGAGTTCTTCCTGCTATTGTCGTCGACGGGGCAGGCCTATCGCCGATGCGGACTGGGATGGGTCAAGGGTAACCAGATCGGCGCCATCTTTCTGGCTTCGGGAATGCGGCAAGGGCAGTTCTGTCCCGGGCAGGAGGTGGCTTCCCGGCCGGATCCTGATCCGCGGTCCGAGGGACCGGCGAGCGACCCTGCGCCCTCTCGCGCGTGACGCGGCATCGAGCCGGCGTTCCCGGTCAAACGTTGGTGGTCTTCGGAGATGGCGCGACGTGAGAAGCGGGGGAGCATGTTCCGGATCGTATCCGGATCCCTGCTGCTGCTTGCCGGCTTCCTGCTGGTTTCAGTGTCCGCCGTCGCCCAAACCTGCTCCGTTACGGCAGCATCCGGAAGCTACGGATCGGTCGACGTCCTGGCCGGCGCCGCCGTCGATACGACGGCATCCTTCACCGTCAACTGCTCGGGTTGCCTTATCGCCGTCGGCTGCCCGGTCAATGTCTGCGTGCAATTCAACCAGGGATCGCCCAACAGCAGCAGCTCGGCCAGGTTCATGGGCAACGGCGCCAACCTCGCGCAGCATGAGCTCTATTCGGACTCGGCGCGAACCCAGGTCTGGGGTTCGTGGGGATATGGAACGTCCAATTACGCAACGTCTGGCGTCAATCTCAACCTCACCGTGCCGCTGCTCTCCAGCGCGTCGCAAAGCTACACGGTCTATGGACGGCTCAAGGGAGGGCAGCAGACGGCCAAGCCGGGAACCTATCTCTGGACGACCACCTCGCCGGATATCGCCTATATCGGCTATCTTCTCGCCAGTCCAAATTGCGGATCCAATCCGGGCATCTATTCGAGCGCCGGTCTTTCGTCCTGGACCGTAACCATTCTCCCGAACTGCTACATTTCTGCGGCACCTCTCAATTTCGGAACGGCATCGCTGCTGACCTCCAACGTCGATGCAGCGGCGTCGCTGACGGTCCAATGCACGAACTCGACCCCGTTCTCCATCAGTCTGGACAACGGCGCGAATGCCAATGGCGTGCAGCGGCGAATGCAGTCCGGTACGAGCTATGTCAACTATGGACTTTATACCGACGCCGCCAGGTCGAACGCCTGGAAGTCGACTTCCTCGACCACGAGCTGCAGCGCCGGCGTGAATACCTGCATCCTGGGAACCGGTACCGGCCTGAGCCAGGGCGTCACGGTGTATGGAAGGGTTCCCGTACAGACCAGCCCGGTGCCGGGGACCTATTCCGATGTCGTGATCGCGACCATTACATTCTGACTTCCGCCGGACAGAGGCGCGGATGTTAGCGGCATGAGACCGGTCCGATATGCGCCTGCTCGCCCGGCGCCGGCGAGAATGGGAAGGCCGCGTCACAGCGACCGGTCCGCATCTCGATCGACGCGCGATTGCTGGCCTCGAGGCCCCTTATGTAGGCTTGCCCGTCATAGCCGACCACGAATTCCTGCCCATTGTCCAAACGACCGACCGATCCCGCCTGGATCAGGCGGCCGTCGCTGCCGGCAAAGGTGACGAGGGCCGCCGTGGCATCGCTGCGGGTTTGAAACCTGACCAGCACGCCGGCGCGGTCGGCCGGCGCGACAATCTCTCGGGTTGTGTCGATCTCGGCGTCGACGGGGAGATTAACCGGGTCGACCGTGATCTTGTTGCCCTGATAGCCGCGCAATGTCGGGACCAGCAGCAGGCCCTTTGCGTTTGTCGTACCGACCGGACGGTTTTCGCTCAGCACGGTGATTCCGGGCGCACCGACGTCGACGACCGCGAAACTGTCGTCGATCCAGTTCGACAGGAAGACGCTGCGGTCCATGGTCACGATCGAACCTCGCAGCTCCAATGCAGCGCTGGAATTGCTGCTGTTCTGGCTCGCGCCGACCTGAACCGCGCCGAAGTTCGAACGATACGACGCGCTGGCCTGACGATCGACCGCTGTCCCCTCTGCATCCCGGATGTGCCAACCGTAGCTGCCGGGTTCCACGCCGATCGATTTGGCGGCATCCGCCACCATCGCGGTGTTGCCCCGCGAGGCCGAGACGGACGTCGTCGCCGAGGCGGATCTGCCGAGCGGCAGGCTCAGTCCGGCAAACAGCCCGATGTTTCTCGCAGGCCCGCGCGCATCGAAGGCCGTCGCAAACAGCGAAACTCCGAACGGCAGTGACCTGGTATAGCTCACGCTCAAGATGTCCGACGTCACGCCGGAACTGTCTTCGAGATGAATGAAGCTGCCGCTCACGCTGGCGCACGGGTCGAAGCGCAGCGGCAAGCTGATCGTCATTCGATCGATGGCGCGCGGTGGTTCGAAATCGGTGTAGATCGGCGCGTAAGCGGAAATTGTTGGCAATGGCGGCGGTGTCAATGCGGCGAGGGGAAGGAAGTTGAAAAAACCGGAATATTGCTGCGACGTAAGGGACGCCGACTGGAAGCGGGCGGTCGCCGAAGCGAGATCCGTATATGAACCGAAGCTTCGCTGCGTACTGGCGGAGAAGTTGAAGCCGAACAGGCTCGTCTCGTAGGACAGGTAGGATTGAAGGCCGCCGCCTCGGCCGCCGGTGCTTCCGGCCAGCGCCACGCCGGCTACGCCAAAATTGCCGGTCTTGATGACGGCGCCTGCGCCGGCGTTGGCGATGCCGGCTCCGCCCTCGGCATGGGCCTCCACGGTCAGCCAGTCGAAGATGCCTCGCCGCAACGTCGCCGAACCCACCGGCGATCCAACATAGATGTCGGAACCGGAGCCGTATGACAGCCGCGGCAGCCCCGCTTCCACCGACCACGCCATGAGCTCGGGCGCGAGAAGACTGGGAGACGCGTAGAACGGGATGTTCGACTGGACCTCGTGACCCGCGGAATCGCGAATCACGAGTTGTGCATTGCCGCCGCCGGAGATCAGGGGAACATTGTTGATGCTGAACGGACCGGCTTCGACCTGTCGCGAGAAGGTCTTGACGTTGTTGACATAGATATCGACGGTCGACGGCACCGCGGCGGTTCCCGCCATCGAAGGCAGCGGCATCGTGATCAGATCGGGCCGAAGCGCGAAATTGCTCTGCGCCTGGAAGCCGCCCATTCGGATCGGCCGTGACCATGCAAGGCCGCTGCTGATGGCATCACCGGCGGTGTAGGTGATCATCCTCTCATCGTCCGAATAGCGGAACGAGGTGTCGAGCCGCAGGATATCTGCAGTGTCGCCGAGGCTGCCGCGCAAGATCGCCGACTGGCTGAAGGTACCGTAAGGCGAAAACGCACGACCATCGACCAGCAGCGAACGGTTGTACGAGGCGAGGGGTCCTTGAAAGCCGTTGGAGGAGGCAAGAAAGTCGTAGTTCAGGACTGCACCCCAATCGGCTCGGGCGCGTCCGGCAGATCTTTGCGCTTGTCCATTCAGATCGAACGCCTGCGCGCGACGGTAAGTATCGGCGACCGAGATCTTCAAGGTTTGCGAGCGCTCCAGATACTCATATTTCAAGGTGGGTATGTCATCGAGAAGCACGATCCGGCCGGGATCGCGATTGTCGGCCACGCGCAGTCCGAGCTGTTGCAGTTCCGTCGGGGTCGCACCGATCCGGTTGTCGGGAAACCTGACAAAGCTTCCGACCATCTTGATCGCCACGTTGTTGATCAGGACTTCGAGCTGCAGCGGCTGCGGGGCTTCCTCGGCCTGCGGCCTCGGCGTGCCGCAAATCAACCCAAGTGCAAGCCACACCATGCACCAGGTGGCGGCGTTACGGGCGGCCTTCGACTTCGACGACCGCATTGACGGGCCCCTTGTCGCTGTCCGCCATGATCGACACCCGTCCGCCCGCGACAAAACCCGCCGAAGCGCCCCGTATGGTCCAGGTCCGTGATGCGCGGCCGAGCACATAACCGGCGAGGCCGTTTCCGAACGAGGCGGTGGCCCCGCCGCTGGCGCGCAGCCGCAGCGAGGAGATGCGCAAATGCATGTCGCCTTGATTGCTCCCGGTCACGATCAATTTGTCGCTCGTGCGTCGAACCCGCCACGACACCTGCGCCGGCGCGGCATCCCGTGACCGGAAGAAAACCGGAATGGACTGCCGAACCAGCACTTCCACCGTGCGCCTCGGCAGCCGATGGACGGACGGAAGCTCGTCGACCAGCACACGGTAGCTTTCCTCACCTCGCACCGGTTGAGTTGACACCCGGACCACCCTCACCACGTAATCCTGGTGAGGGGCGAGCTTCACCGACGGCGGCGAGGCCACAACGTCGGTAGTCGGGCCGAGCGTCTCGTCGCCATCAGGCTCCGACCATCGAACCACACGCGTTTGCATCACGGCATCGCTGTCGCCATCGTTTCGAAGCGTCAAGACCGCGGCCGCCGCCGGCGCATCGACTTCCAGCAGCACCGGCTCGACATGAAGCTGCGCTGCAAGCACAGTGGCATGGCCGCCGATCAATCCGGCAAGAACCGCGATCCTGACCGCAGCCGACATCAGCGCCATGTAGGTTCTTCCCGGCATCGAGTGGTTGCCCGTCCTGCAGAAAGTCGTCGCGAAATCCTGCTCTCAGTAGGTGATCGTCATCGTAACCGTGTCGGTGTAGGTTCCGGCTGCCGGAGCGGTCGCCGTGGTCGGAACCAGACCATAGATGCTGACCGATTGGGCGGCGCCGTTGCCCGTGCCGAGATAACAGTCGCCCGAAACGGTGCAACTGGTGCTGCTCGTCGCGGTCGACCAGGGAAAAGCGTGGGCGGCATCGACATAGAGACCGTAGTTGAGAAGGTTCGAGCCACTGATCATCCGGCGCTGGTTTCCGGAGGCATTGGCGCCATTATCCATGGCGATCGAATAGGGGCTTCCGCTGGTGCAGGTGACCGACACGGTGGTGCTGGCGCTGACCGCGGTGCTGACCAGGCTTGTTCCGGCGGTCGGAGGAAAGGTCAGGGTGGCCGCGTTGATGCTGCAGGATGCGGTTATCACGATCGACACATTCAGGCTCGCAGTGGCCGTGGCCGCTTGGGCCCGGAAGGGGCATAGCGCCGCCAGGGCGGCGAAGCCGAGTGCAAGAAACGTCCGGGGAACGGCGCGGCGCTGCAAGCGACGACAGGTTCGCCACCGTGATCCGTTGATCACGGTGCCCTGGACCGCCACGGATCGAGAAGGAGCGACAACCAAGGAAGATTTCGGCATGCGACGACGGCCTTCCGTATCAACTGATTCAAGACTTCGCCGGACCAACGCGACTTGGCGGAAGATGCGCCCGGCAAGCGCCGCCCACGGCTCCTGCCCGTTCTGGGAAATGTCCGGTCGTGTCTTCGATGTCGACATTTCCAGAACATGCTAAACGCCGCATGTATGTTTTGCTGCCGCTCGGCATATGCGGCCGTCAATGACGATCGATCGATCAGATATTATGGGCCGATCAAAATGCGCCAAGCTGCCAAGGGCCGGCGCGAGCGGCGAATCCGCTAAAAAGCTCCAGCGCGGCGCGGTATCGAATTCATTGTATGCCAGCTATCGCGATAGTTTCTTATATGGCTATCAAGCCTGATGTTAGCGCCCCGTGCCGGGAACTCCCCGCAAAGCCGACGTTCACTGTGATCTGGAAAGCTGGCGCGATGATTGGGTGAGCGCGCGGGCATCGATCCAATCAAGCCACTTGCTGGCATCTGGCACTCCGCGAAACGGTCAGTACGTTCGATGTCGCTGCGCGGTGAGACCATTTCTGCAGTCAAGATGGTCAACATCGTCGACGGCGGCGTTTGGACGAGCGTCAGGCCGACGGCATCGAAGCGCCATGCCGTATTGGCACTCGCGCTGGCTGCCATGGCGATGAGTGTGCCGAGTTGCAGCGATGCCCAGATCGTGGCCCCGAGTCAGGTCACGCCGCAAAGCATTCGACCGGCCGGCGGTTCCGGAAGCTACGACATTCCCTTCTCCGAAGGCGTCCCCGCTCAGATGCCGGCCGGTGCTGAGGATCTCACGGTGTTCGTCGGCGATGTGAGGATCGAGGGAGGATTTCCGGAGCTCGACAATGCGATCGAGCCCCTGCTTCGTGAGATCCGGGGTGCCCGCGTCAAGGTCTCCAGGATCTATGACGTCGCCAGACGGATCGAACGCGTCTATGCGCACGCCGGCTATCCGCTCGTCAGGATCACCATCCCGCCGCAGAAACTCGTCGACCATGGTCCGCTTGCCATTGTCGTGGTCGACGGGTTCATTGAAGACATCGACGTAACAGGCGTCCCCGAGCGCGTGCGTTCGGTGGTATTCGCGCGTACCCGATCGCTGATTGGGCGACATCCCATCCGGCTGGAAGAGATCGAGCGGGCCCTGTTGATTGCAGGCGATACTCCGGGGCTGAGGCTCAGGAGCACGTTCGCGCGCGGCAGCGCCAACGGCGGTACCCGTCTTGTCCTTGAAGGCGAACATCGTGTTGTCAGTGGTTCGACAGGGGGTGACGACCGGCTGGCATCGTCGCTCGGCACCTGGCAGCTGCGCGGCAGCGTTGCCGCCAACAGCGTGCTGGGGCTGGGAGAGCAAATCTACGGCACGGTCGGCCTCAGCGCCGATTTGAGGGCGGCAGCTGCCGGCTCCGCACCGCTCTCGATCTATGGCGGCGGCGTCGTCGTTCCGATCGGTGAGGACGGGTTGACGCTCAACTCGGAATATACCCACTCGACGACACGTACCATGGCGGCCCCCGGGGTGCCCGGCTCGCTCGGGACGTTCGAGCGCGTCGCGCTCCGCCTGCGCGATCCGTTGATCCGGACGCGGGCGGCTTCCCTGTTCATGAACGCATCGTTCGAATACGTGTCGCAGCAGATCGGTGCGCCCGCATTCAATGTCCTGCTCAACAATGATCGCTATGCCGTCGCTCGCATGGGACCGGATTATTCGGCCCTGCTGCCGTGGGGCGCGCCAGTTCAGCTCGGCGCGAGCCTCTCTCAAGGCCTCGGAGGCCGCTCCGGCCTAGATGCCTTGCTGTCTCACGTTCCGCTTTCGCGCCAGGGTGCAACGCCCGAGTTCACCAAGGCCAATGCCAGCTTCGTCGTTTCGCAACCGCTGCTGGACGGCTTGCGGGTCGATGTGATCGGCCTCGGGCAGGTATCGTTCGGCAAACCGCTCCTGCAGCCGGAGCAGTTCGCGCTCGACGGCAGCAATGCGGTGTCGGCCTTTGCGTCAGGGACGATCCTGGCGGATCAGGGGGCGACGCTTCGCGGCGAATTGATCTATCCGCTGGTCATGCGGGCAGGGGATGCGAGCTGGACGCTGTCGCCGTATCTCTTCGCCGCCATGGGTCATGGCGAACTGCTTGTCCCGACCGTGCTCGAGCAGTCGGTCTTCAATGCCGGCGCGCTGGGCCTCGGCACGCGCAACAGCGTCCAGCCCTTCGCCGGATCGACAAGCCTGAACATCGCACTGGAAGTAGCGCGGCAATTCAGCGACATCCAGGGCCTTCGCCAGGGATGGCGCGGCAACGTCAATGCATCCATGGAGTTCTGATGCGCAGCCGGGCCGATAGTTGTTTTTCACGGCGCCGCATCGGGTCGGTGACAGGCGTCTTCCTGCTGCTGCAGACGCCGACACTATCGCTTGCGCAAACGCCGTCGCTGCCGACCGGCGGCAGGGTGGTATCGGGTCAGGTCGGAATCAGCGCCGGCGGTGCCAACACGATGACCGTGACGCAGGGCTCGTCCAGGGCCGTCGTCGATTGGAACAGCTTCTCCGTCGGGGCCGGCGGCACCGTCAATTTCGTCCAGCCGGGGGCTTCGTCCGCCATACTCAATCGTGTGGTCGGATCGACCCCGTCGACCATCGCCGGTCAGATCACCGCAAACGGGACGGTACTGCTGGTCAATCCGAACGGCATTGCCATCACGCCTTCGGGCACGGTGCGGGTGGGCGGCGGGTTCGTGGCCTCGACACTCGACATCGCCAATGCCGACTTCACCGCGGGCAGGCTGAAGTTTTCTTCGCAGGGAACGCCCGCCGGCGTCGACAATGCCGGATCGATTTCTGCAGCGCCGGGCGGGTTCGTCGGCCTGATTGGCGGAAGCGTCGCCAATTCGGGCACCATCGCCGTCCCGCTGGGGAAGGTGGGCTTGGGCGCGGCGCAGCAGGTCACGATCGATCCGACGGGTGACGGTTTTCTGCAGGTCGCGGTCCCGTCCAATGCCACTGCGGCGAACGGGCGGCCGCTGGTCGATGTCGCAGGCAGCGTCAAGGCAGACGGAGGACGCATCGAAATCAGGGCGGCGACCGCCGAACAGGCGGTGCGCAACGCGGTCAATGTCTCGGGCGTCCTGTCGGCTCGCTCGGTCTCGGGTCATAACGGGAGCATCGTGCTGGATGGCGGCACGGGCGGCGCCACCATCGTCTCGGGAAAGCTGCTCGCCACAGGCAGCAAGCGCGCCAAAGGCGGCTCGATTGTCGTCACGGGGAAAGTCGTCGAGCTTCGCGGGGCGCTGGTCGATGCGTCAGGCGGCACTGGAGGCGGCACGGTCTCGATTGGCATCGACCCGGCCGGACTTCACCCTTCCAGCACGACGACGGTCGACGGCGGCAGCTCGATCAGGGCCAACGCGGATGAAGCCGGCAATGGCGGCAACGTCAAGATCTGGTCGGATGACAGCACCAGTTTCGCCGGACACATCGCCGCGCATGGCGGTCGGAACGGCGGCGACGGGGGATCTGCCGAGGTATCCGGCAAGACGCAGCTGACCCTGGCCAACGATTACAGCCACACAGCTCTTGCCGATCTCTCGGCTCCCCGGGGGCACGCCGGCACCCTTTTGTTCGATCCAGGCACAATAGATATCGTCGACCAAGCCAGCCTTGCCGGCGGCCCGGCACTCAACGGCCCGGACATCTTCACGGCCCAGTTCATCTCGACCCAACTGGGCTCCTCGAACGTCACGATCGACACCAACAATGCCACCGGCGCCAACGGGGCAGCCGGCGACATCAATCTGTTGTCGGGTGCCCAGATCGCCTGGTCGACCGGCACGCGTCTGACGCTGAATGCGGCGCACGACATCAACTTCGCACCGACGGCGTCGATTGTCGGGACCGGGCCGTCCGCCGGCCTCACCCTGCGCGCCGATTCCGGCGGGGCTGGATCGGGCACCGTCAAATTCGCGGGCGGCCTGCAGGTCAGCCTGCCGCTTGGCAATGTCGATCTCTACTACAATCCTGCTTCCAACCGGACCGCCGCCAACGGCGGGAGCAATCCCTTGGCTGGAGCGGTGAATGCGGCGAGCTTCACCGGAACGCCAGCTGCGGAAAACTGGTCGAGCTTCGCCAGCGCCGGCACCTTCACGGCATGGATGCTGGTCAACAACATCGCCGATCTGCAGAACATCAACAACAAACTTGGCGCAAACTACGCGCTCGGCGCCAACGTGAATGCAAGTGCGGCTGCCAGCTGGAATCTCGGGGCGGGATTCCTGCCGCTTGGGACGGACAGCCTGGGCCTGGTCCAGAACCTGGGGCTGGGCTTCGCCGGCAAATTCGATGGCCTGGGGCATGTCATCTCGAACCTGTCGATCAATCGCACGCTTTCGAGCAACGTCGGGCTGTTTGGCTATTCGAGCGGCCGCGTGGCCAATGTCGGCCTGGTCAATGCCTCCATCACGGGTATCGGCAACGTCGGCGCGCTGGCCGGCGTCAATGCCGGCACCATCAGTCAATCCTTTTCCACCGGAAGCGTAGCCGGGTTGACAGCCAATGTCGGCGGGCTGGTCGGCTGGAACAAGGCGGGAGGCAGCATCGACAACACCTATTCCACGGCGTCAGCCTCCGCGCTTCTCGGTTCGGACGGCGGTCTGGTCGGAAGCAATGACGGGAGCATCTCCAGCTCTTACGCCGCCGGAGCCGTGGCCGCGCTGTTGTCCTCGGGCGGTTTGGCCGGGTCGAGCACCGGCAGCATCAGCCAGTCCTATTTCGACAATCAGACAAGCGGACAACTCACGGGCGTCGGTGCGGGAAGCTCGGCCGGCGCGACGGGCCTTCCGACCTCCATCCTGCAGAACGGGACGCTGCCCGCGGGCCTCAATGCACCGATCTGGTTTGCGGTGCCCGGTCAATATCCACAGCTGGGATGGCAGGCCCCTCCGCCCACGCCGCCGTCCACCTCCACCGTCATCATCACGGCTACCGATTCGACCGGGGGCAACCCGGTCTACGGAAACTCCCCGGCATTCGGCTATACGGTGACGGATACGCTTGGAAACGTGCTGTGTACGACCCTGTGCGGGAGCTATTTCACGGGCGCACCGGCGATCGGCAGCTCGCTCTCCTCGAGCAGCGCCGCCGGGACGGCCGCAACGGCCTTTGTCGCGCAAGGCAGCCTGGTCGCCAACAGCGGCTATACCCTTCGGTTCGTCAACGAGACGCTGACCGTGGCACCGCGGCCACTGACCATCACCGTGGGCAACCAGTCGAAAACATATGGCGCATCGCTGGTGCTCGATCCGACCAGTTTCGTCGCCAGCGGCCTGGTGAACGGCGACATCGTGAGCGGTGTCCAGCTCGCAAGCGCCGGTGCCGGCGCGGCTGCGACCGTTGTCGGCGGTCCCTACGCCATCACGGCTTCGAACGCCCTTGGCTCGGGCCTGTCCAACTACACCCTCGGCTATGTCAACGGTGTTCTCTCGGTGCTTCCGGCCCAGATCAGTGTAACGGCGCTCGGCGGGTCATCAGCATTCGGGTCGTCGCCCGCCAATCCCGGCCTGTCGGCGGTCGGCCTGCAGAACGGCGAGAGTGTGAGCGTGTTGACCGGGCTCGGCAATTCCTTCGGCATCACCAGCAGCACGGGCGCCGGCTCCTACACCCTCGCCGTGACCGGCGCACTGTCGAATTCCAACTACACCATTGCCACAACCCAAACGGGGACCTGGACGGTGACCTCGCCACAGCAGGGTTCGCCGACGGGCGGCGGGTCTACATCGACCCCCACCCCGTCAAGCACAGGTCCTTCCGTTTCCGTTCCGAACGGAGGCGGAGGCGATGGCGCGCTGGGTGGACTTTCCGATATCCCGGTCGCGACGCAAGGCCCGGGAGCCGGCGGCAGCACCGGCCAGGCAGGCTCAGGCGGCGGCGGCAAGGCGGGTGGCAAGCAGGGCACCGCCGCTCCCGGGTCGGACAACCCCGCTTTCGCGCCACCCGAGGCGCCGGCGCAAACTTCGGCGCCGGAAGGGTTGCGCCTTGGAGAGTCATCGCTGGACACCGCGCCGCCGCCGGTCCTGACCACCGACTGTTCGGCGGGGGATGAGACGGCAAAAGGCAAAGCCAGCGGGTGCGAACGGCCGCGCCCCACCAAGTCGGCTTCGCCTGATGTCGCGCCGATGGCCAATCGCAATGCCCAGCTCGACGCCTTCGACGCCGTGCTGACGCAAGTCAAGAACACCAAATTGACGACACCCGTGACTCTGGTGAAGATCGCCGCCGGCGTCAGCCTTGCCTTGACGGCCGGCTTCGTGGGCTGGCTGTTCCGCGGCGGCCTGCTGATCAGCGCGTTCCTGTCGGCGATGCCACTCTGGCGTGGGTTCGATCCCCTGGTGGTGATCATGAGCCGGACCGGTGGCAGCGCGAAGCGAATGCCGCTTTCGGACGTGGACCTCATATTCGACAAGGCGCGCCGGGCCGCCAAACCGCGGGGCCTGTGGCCGTCATGACGCCATCTCTCCGCATCAGCGCGAGCCTGCTCGCGATCACGATCTCGCTGATCTTCATCGCCTATTCGCTGGGGCTGATTCCGAGCGAACAGAAGATGGCGCTGGAGGCGCGGGCCAGGATCTGCGAGAGCCTGGCGATTCAACTCGCCAGCCTGGCCAGCCGCAACGATGAGGCGGCGATCAAGGACACGGTCGACGCCGTGCTCGCCCGCAACCGCGAACTGTTGTCGATTGCCGTTCGCGGCGCGGACGGGAAGCTGCTGGTCGCATCCGGCGAGCACGCGGCGCGTTGGCAGGAGCCGGCCGGTGGGCAATCGACCGAAAGCTTCATCCAGGTGCCGCTGCTCGACGAAGACGTTGAGGCAGGAAAGATCGAGTTCGTTTTCCGGCCGATCTCAACCCGGCTCGGCCTGGCGCTTTGGCGCGAGATCCTCGGCGTCATCGCCTTCATCGGCGGCGCCGGCCTGTTCGGTTACTATCTGGTCCTGAATGGCGTATTGCGGGAGCTCGATCCCAAGAGCGCGATCCCGGAGCGGATCAAGGCCGCCTACGACACCTTGGCGGAAGGGGTGCTGATCCTGGACGAGGCCGGACAGATCCTGCTGGCCAACCAGGCCTTCCTTGAGAACATCCATCAGCAAGCCGGCCCGCTCGTCGGCACGCTCGCAAGCAAGTTGCCGTGGCTGGTCTGGCAAGCCGATGGCAGCGATGTTCAATTGCCGTGGCAGGCCGCGATCGCCCAGGCGCAGCCGGTTCTTGGTGTTCCGGCCGTCATGCGCGTTTCCAGCGGGGAGGATCGGCGGCTGATCATCAACGCCACGCCCATACTCGACGCAGTGGGACAGGTTCACGGCGCCATCGCCACGTTCGACGACGTCACGGCCTTGCACAGCACCAACGAACAGCTTAGCGCCTCGATCCATCAACTGCACGAGTCGCAGGCGAAGATCTCCGAGCAGAATCGCGAGCTGAAGATCCTGGCGTCATGCGACGCGCTGACCGGTTGCCTGAACCGCCGGACCTTCTTTGCCGAGGCGGAGCAGATGCTGACCAATGCGCGTGCATCCGGGTCGACGATGGGATTCCTGATGCTTGATGCCGACCATTTCAAGAGCGTCAACGATCGATTCGGTCACGCGACCGGCGACAAGGTGCTGGTCGGGCTGGCCGAGGTCATGCGGCGCACCTGCGTCGACGGATGCGCAATCGGCCGCTACGGCGGCGAGGAGTTCTGCATTGCGGTGGGCGGGCGAAGCGACCGCGAATTGGAACGGCTGGCGGAGAAATTGCGGGTCGACGTTTCCGAAGTCACCACATGGCTGCCCGACGGCCAGACCGTCACGATCAGCATCGGTGTCGCTTGCATGGACAATGATTGTACCGTTTCCGATCTCGTCAAGCGGGCGGACAGCGCGCTCTATACCGCCAAGTCCACCGGTCGCAACCGGTTCGTCGCCTGGAAGGATGTCGAGTTGCTGAACGGCGTTCCCGAACAGATACGCGCTGCGCTGCGCGATCGCCGCCTGTATTGCGAGTTTCAGCCGAAAGTCGAAATCGGCAGCCACGAAGTCATCGGCTTCGAGGCTCTGGTGCGCTGGCGCCGCGACCTCGGCCGCAACCACGAGACCGAGGATTTCATCCGGCAGGCGATCGAACTCGGGATGATCAATCAGGTCACCTTCTTCGTTCTCGAAACCATCATGGACTCCCTCAGTCGGCTTGACGCGGTGTTTGGTCCGCATACCTCGATCAGCCTCAATGTGGCGGCCAAGCTCGCCAGCGACATGGACTTCATGACTGCGTTTGCGCAGGCGCTAAAGGATACCGGCATCGCCGACCGCCTGATCATCGAGCTGACCGAAGAGTCGCTGATGAAAAGGGGTGATTTCCACACCCGCATCATCCCGCTTCTCCACCAGATTGGCGTGCGTGTTTCGATCGACGATTTCGGCACCGGCTATTCCTCGCTGAGCTTGCTGGCGGACGTCATGGCCGACGAAATCAAGATCGATCGGTCCTTCGTCTCCCGCATCCACGAACGTCCGCGCAACCAGAGCATCCTGCGCGCGATCAATTCGCTCGCCCGCTCGCTCGGCATGAACGTCGTGGCCGAAGGCGTCGAAACCTTCGAGGAGCTGGCCTATCTGCAGGCCGCCACCAACATCAGGCAGGTGCAGGGCTTCTACTTCGCGCGGCCGTTTCATCTCGACGAGATCGAAACGGCGAAGCGGACGCTTTCCGCGATGTCACAGCAACAATCGGATCGGCGACCTCCCTTGTCTGCCGTGCAATGGGCATCGGTGGCGGCGCACCCCTAGCCTCGCCTGGATGGGATGAAGGATCATTGCCGGACCACGCCGAATCGGGGCCAGAGCAGCCCCGTGGTCCTGCGATAGTTGCTGTACTCCCCGGCGAAGGACGATGTCGCGAACGCGCACTCCCTGGTAGGGGCGCCCCGGATTCGGCCGGCATAGTCCCCCGACTGGCCGCCCGGCAGCAAGGGAGAAAGGTGGGCCGTCCCCCGCTGAGCCCGCGGCCGACCTTGCCATCCAGCACGGGTGCTCAATAACATCCTGGCGCCATGGCGTTCGCCGAGCAGCTCGAGCGCAGGCAAGGGGAATGCAATGCAAGTTGCGGGGCTGATCCTTCCCGTGTTCGCGATCATCGTCACCGGCTGGCTGGCCGGACAGCTCGGCTATCTGTCGAGGTCGCTGGCCGACGGGTTGGTGCATTTCGCCTACAACGTCGCCATGCCGGCGCTGCTGATCGTCACTATCGCGCAGGAGCCGGCCCGCAACCTGCTGGAATGGCGCTTTCTGCTGGCATTCGGCGGCGGCTCCATGCTCTGCTTCGTGCTGGTCTATCTGGTGGTTCTCGCCGGGCTGAAGCGGAAGTCCGCCAGCAGCACGATGTATGGAATGACGGCAGCGATGACCAATACCGGGTTCGTCGCGCTGCCGATCCTGCATTCCATCTACGGGCAGCCTGCCGTTCTGCCCGCCGCGGTTGCGACGATGTTCGTGGCCGTGGTGATGTTTCCGCTGACGGTCGTCCTACTGGAAGGCGACCGAGCCGGCCCTCGCGGGCCGTCGACTGGCGCCGGCGTGCTGGCGAAGCAGATCGTTTTCAACCCGATGGTGCTATCGACGCTGGTTGGTCTGGCATGGGCGGTCGTTGGCCTGCCGATCCCGGCGCCAATCGCCGCCTATTTCAACATCTTCGCGGGCGCGTTGACGCCGTGCGCGCTGTTTGCCATTGGGCTTGGCCTGTCGGTCGAAAGCATCCGCTCGAATCTCGCAGCGTCGGTCGTGCTCACGGTCGTGAAGCTCGTGGTCGTGCCCGTGATCGTCTATGGGCTCAGCGTCGCCTTGAAGCTCAGTCCGCTCTACACGATCGCTGCCGTCATCTGCGCCGCGGTGCCGACGGCGAAGACGGTGTACATCTTGGCCCGCGAGCACAAGGAGGAGGAGCAGCTGGTTGCGGCCACGGTCTCGATGACGACGATGTTGTCGGTCGCGACATTGCTGGGCTGGATCTACGTCCTTTCGTAATTGCCGATTCACGCGGGCCAGCAATGCCTGCCGGGCACGGTCGGGTTGTGGCTGCAGCCCGGTTCGGCCTGGGGTTTTTTCAACCTGTGCCACCAGGTCGTTTCGTCGCTGCGGTCGCGGGTGTGAGGCGGTTCACATGCCGATATCGCCATTCCGGCTATAGGACGTCATACCGCAGACGAAAGGCCTCAATTGGCTTGTTCCGATGCGGCGATATGGTAAGTTCCGCAAGGTATTTGATAATTTTCGCAAAAATCGTTGTGCGCCTGAACTTTTTTGCGGTCTGAGGAGACCAAGTCCCGGCCATGGGCGAGATCAGAGATTTCAAGTCGAGTAAGAGCGGCAAGCCTCCGCAGGATTCCTCGCGGCGTCTTGCGGCGATTGTCGTCGGCGATATCTCCGGTTACAGCCGGCTGATGGAAATCGACGAGGAGGGAACGCACGGCCGCGTGAAGCGGATCGAGCGCGGCCTCATCGAGCCCAGCATCGCCGAAAATCACGGCCGGCTGGTCAAGACCACCGGCGACGGCTTCATTGCGATTTTCGATAGTCCGGTCGAAGCTGTACGCTGCAGCATCGTGATCCAGCAGGACATGGTCGCCCGCAACACTTCGCTGCCCAAGCACCACTGGATCGAATATCGGATAGGCATCAACCTCGGCGACATTCTCATCGAAAGCGGCGACGTCTACGGCGATGGCGTCAACATCGCCTCACGTCTCGAGGGCATTGCCGAGCCCGGCCAGGTCTTCATCTCCGGCGGCATCTACGAGCAGGTGAAGCACAAGCTGGTATGCGGCTACGAGTTGCTGGGAGATCGCAAGCTCAAGAACATCGCCGATCCGGTGCGGGTCTACCGCGTGCTGCCGGATCCGACCGCCTTCAACCGGTCCCGGAAGCGGCGCGAGCACTTCCTGATTTCCCTGTTGAGCCTGGTGTTGCTGCTGATCGGCGCCGGCGCCCTCTGGTACGTGTTCTGGCAGCCCCACGGCACGGCGACGGATCGGGCATCAGCTTCCCGGCAGACCCCGGCGGAGCCGGCGGCACCGCCCGCCGGCGCAAAGCAGGCTGCGTCGTCTCAACCGGCGCCGGCCGCGCCTGAGGCCCCGCCATCATCGCCGCAGCCCCAAGCCGCCCCGCCGGCTGCGCCGCCGGCTGAACAGGCTGCAGCGCCACCCCAGGCGGCACCCGCGATGCCGTCGACATCCGCCGTGCGAGAGCCGGAGATGACGGTGCTCCGCGGCGGCAGCTTCGCCATGGGCAGCAACGACGACCTCACGGAAAAGCCGATCCACCAGGTCACGGTCAAGCCGTTTGCGATCAGCCAGTATCCGGTTTCCGTCCGTGAATGGAATGAGTGCGCGGCAGCCAAGGCCTGCGCCTTCGTGGCAGCCGGGAAGGATGACGCGCCGATCACCAATGTCAGCTGGAGCGACGCCAGGCAATTCGTTGCCTGGCTCGCCGCCGCAACGCGAAAGCCATACCGTCTGCCGAGTGAAGCTGAATGGGAATTCGCCGCCCGCGGCGGTACCCAGACCAAATATTGGTGGGGCGACCAGTTTCAGTTTGGCATGGCCAACTGCAAGAACTGTGCGGATGTGGCGGCCGCCGATCAGCCGATCAAGGTCGGAAGCTTCAAGCCCAATCCGTTCGGGCTGTATGACATGGGCGGCGGCGTCGATCAGTGGGTCGAGGATTGCTGGCACCGCACCTATCAGGGCGCCCCGTCGGACGGTTCACCGTGGATGGAAAGCGACTGCGGGTCGCATGTCCTTCGCTCGGGATCGTGGAAGAATGACTCGCACTATGCGCGCCCGGCGAACCGGGATAGCTATGATACGGATGTCCGTTATCCGACTCATGGATTTCGGATCGCCCTGTCGTCCTGAAAGCCTCGAAGGAGCATGCCCATGAGGATGGCCCGGTTCATCGTGCTGTCGGCGGCGCTGCTGTTCGCGCCTTGCATCGCCCACGCTCAAGGCAAACCCGCGCCGAAGGACGCGGTCTTGTACTTCATCTGGCCGCGCGACGGCGCGACGATCAAGGGCGCATTCTGGGCTCGCTTCGGCCTGCGCAACATGGGCGTCACCCACGCGGGCGACGAGTACCAGAATAGCGGCCATCATCATCTGTTGATCGACGTCAACGAGCCGCTCGATCCCAAGGAGCCGATTGCCCAGGACAAGACCCATCTTCACTTCGGCGCCGGCCAGACCGAAGGTCGCATCGAATTGCCGCCAGGCAAGCACACGCTGCAACTGGTGCTCGGCGATGCCAAGCACTATCCGTTCAACCCGCCGCTTGTTTCGGAAAAAATAACGGTTCGGATAAAGTAGGATTGGCGGCGCCAGCGGCTCGGCGCAGACGGAGCGCGCCCTCGATCTGCTCGCGCAGGCCGGCCCGATCGATCTCCGGCCGCGAATAGCCCGCGGACAACCCGATCAAGGCGCTGCCGGCCGCCACCGGGTGCAGACCGATCGATGCCAGCGCGTTGACCGCGAGCGGTTCGTTCTCGCCGAATGCCAGCAGTTGCGTACCGAGTTCGTTGAAGATCGACTGCGCATGTCTCACGTTTCGCACGGACAGATCGTATTCCCGGATCTCGCGCGTGCTGACCGCAGTCTCCCGGGGGCTCGGCGGTGCGACGCATGCCAGGGCGCGCAGCTGCTGCAGAACGTCGTGTCGAAGGTCCAGCATTGCCCGGATCGGCCGGCCGAGCCATTCGACGACGATCCAGGCCAGCACTGCGATCGCCAAAATCGTCATCAGGTTGACATACCACTGCATGAAGCGGAGATCCTATCTGCGCTCTGCGGCCGCGCAGAGCGGCCGATCGGGGCCGGCGCAGGCCTCGCCGAACCAGGCGGTCGTTCTCAGGTCCGCGCCGTCGGATGGTGCCGCACCGGGAAGCGGAGCGGATGTGACCCTGACCGCGAACAAGGCAACGAGCAGGGCAAGAGCAAAGCTTGCGAGCCAGATTGTTCTGATCAACTCTCAAACCCCAGGAGCAACTCGGGCTACCGGTCGCATGCTTCGCGAACTGCTGCCCGCGTGCTCAATCAACCTTAATGAGGCGTTATTCACAAGTTTTATTCGACCGCTGCCGAGCAGGCTCTGCGATCGTAGTTAACGCGCGCGGGCCATGCGGGGCGCCCGGTGATTGTCGCGCGCAAAGGGGAGGAGAACGGTGCAATGGAAATCAATGGTGTTGCCCACACGTTCATCACGGCGGGTGATTTCGCGACGGCGCGGGCGTTCTATGGAAAATTGCTGCCGTTCCTGGGACTGACGGTCGTCGCCGACAGTGTGAACACCTTCTATTGCGTCGGCGGCCGCACCGGCTTCGGCATCCATGCGCCGGCGCCCGAATTTGCCGGCCAGCGATTTCGTCAGGGTTCGGTGGGGCTGCACCATCACTGCTTTCGCGCTCGCGAGCGCGGCGACGTCGATCAGGCGTATCAATTCCTGGTCGAGATCGGCGCCAGCATTGTCCACCCGCCGCGCGAGGACGACTTTGCGTCCGGCTACTATTCCGTGCTGTTCGAAGATCCCGACGGCACCAGGCTCGAGATCAATCATATACCGGGCAAGGGCCTGTTCGCACCGGGCGCGCAGATCGGTGGCGGCTATGCGGACGGTACGCAGAACGGCTGAGGGTCGACAGGTCGATGCAGCCGCGGCGCGCGCCGGACCCCGGCTGGCAACGACGGCAAGCCACGCGTGCTACTTGGCGCCGGGGTCGGAGATCACGCGGCGCGCCACCAGCCTGTTCCAGATGAACAGCACCACCAGCGCGCCGATGGTAGCGGTGATGAAGCCGGCCCCCTGGTTCGGCCCATAGTGGCCGATGGCCTGGCCGACGAAGGTGGCGAGAAAGGCCCCCGCGATCCCGAGCACGACGGTGAGGATGAAGCCACCGGGATTGTTCGGACCTGGTGAGAGCAAACGGGCGAGTATTCCCGCAACCAGGCCGACGATCAGAATATACAGCATGACCATTGTCCTTCTCTGAAAAGGCAGGCTCGCTTGCGGCGAGCCGTCAACGATACGGAGGCGTCCGGTATCAGATCCGGCCCGACAATTCGTTTTCGGTCGGCAGCCGTCCCTCGGGCGTCAGGTGGTTGACTACGTCGGGCAGATGTTGGCTCAGACCCGCGAGCAATTCGTCGCGCGACAGGCCACTTTGCGATGCCAGGCTGTTGATCTGATCGGCACCCAGCGCATTGGCGAGGTCGCCGGGCGAAATCGACTTGTTCTGCCCCGGGCTCACCCATGAATTGGCAGTTTCGCCGTGGCCGTTCTGCTGCAATTGCTTGAGCAGGTCACCGAGCCCGCCGCTGATCACGCTGCCGGCAGCGCCGCCGGCCAGGAGCCCGCCCAGGCCGCCCTGGAGCAGACCGCCGAGACCGCCGCCGCCAGGAGCGGGATTGGCGCCGGGAGCGGGCGCCGGTGCCGGCGTGGCTCCGGACTGGCTGCCGGTGAGATGCTTGACGGCCTTCCAGGCCAAGAGGCCCAGGATCGCCATGGTGATCGGCGACATTCCGCCTTGCGCGGTCGGGTTGCTCGATCCGCGCGGTCCGTTCTGCATGCCGTTGAGTACGTCGAGTAAACCCATGGTGCTCTCCCGCCACCTGTCAGCCCCGCCATGCGAAAAGATAGCGAGGCGCGATGACGGTTACAAGGCAACGTAATCCCGATCGTTGGGCCGCCGTGCCGCGCGGCACCCCGCAAAATCTGCTATCGGGATTGCCGGACCCAGCAACGGAACGGAAATGAGTGCCGACAGATCGATCGCGGTGGCCGGCGCCGGCAGCATTGGCTGCTTTGTCGGCGGCATGTGGGCGGCCGCCGGGCGCGAGGTCGCGTTGTTGGCGCGGCCGCGCGTGATCGGAGCCATCCAGGGCGGCGGTTTGCAACTGACCAGCTTCGAGGGTTTGGTGCGCCGGATTCCAGCCAGCCGGCTCGATTTGTCGGAAGATCCAACGATTTTCAAGCGGGCCGGCGTGGTGGTGGTGTCAGTCAAGAGTGCCGATACCGCCGAGATCGCCGATCTCATCGCAGCCCATTCGCCCGCGGATGCCGTCATCGTCAGCCTGCAGAACGGTGTCGGCAATGCCGATGTGCTGCGCGAACGACTGCCGGGCCGACGCGTGCTGGCCGGCATGGTGCCGTTCAATGTGGTTGCACGCGGCGAGGCTGCGTTTCATCGCACCACGTCGGGCGACATCCTGCTCGAACAGGATCCGGAAGGCACCGCCGCGCAGCTGGCGGTACCCGGCCTGCCGGTGCGTGCGACCGGCGACATCACCGGCGTGCTCTGGGGCAAGCTCGTGGTCAATCTCAACAACGCCCTCAACGCGCTGTCCGACCTGCCGCTGCGTCGCCAGCTCGCGCAGCGAGCGTGGCGCCGGCTGCTGGCGGACCAGATGGAAGAGGGGCTCGCGGCGATCCGGGCAGAAGGAGTCCGGCCGGTGTCGCCGACACCGATCCCGGCCGGCTGGACGCCTCATCTGTTGCGACTGCCCGACATGCTGTTCGAATGGGTGCTGGGGCGGGCCATGAAGATCGATCCCGAGGCGCGTTCGTCGATGTGGGAAGATCTGCAGCGCGGCCGCCGTACCGAAATCGACTATCTGCAGGGTGTGATCACCGCACTTGCCGATCGGCATGGTCTCGAGGTTCCGCTGTCGCGCCGCATTGTTGCGTTGATCAGGCAGGCGGAGGCCGAAGGCGCGGGTTCGCCAGGGCTGTCGCCGGAGCAGATCCGGCGCTGAAGCAGCGCAAAGCCGCCGCCGTGAGAACCGTCACCCCGCAGGCAAGATGGATCGGCGTAGGCCTTCGCCGGCAATCCCAAATCGCCTATCGCAAGTTCCGGGCGATGGTGATTGCGAATTGAGCCGCGCCCCCGGGCTTCGACGGAGCCGTCAGCCGCGCTTGTCCGGCTTGCCGGGTGGCGTGCCAAACAGCGACTTCTTGAAATTGTTGATTCCATCGGACAGCCGCGGCCATTCGCAGGAGAAGGTCGGCTTGGCGGCGCAGGCCCGAGCCTCGGCGCGCGCCTTCCTGTCCGCCGCCGCAGCCGCCACCCTGTTGGGCGACGCCGGAGGCAGCGGCACCCTTTCCGTCTCGCTCTTGAACAGAGCCTGCTGCAGCTTTTCCTGCCGCTGTTGCCGTTGCGCGGTTTCGAGCTGCTGCTGCTTCACCGCGAGTTCCTGCACGATGGTGCTGCGCCGTTCGCGGTCGAGATACAGCGTGTATTGTTCGTCGATGTATTTCTGCTCTTCGGTCGTCGGATTCGGTCCCGCGATGTCGAAGCTGCGGTTCTGCATGAAGTCGTAGTAACTGTAGCCGCCGCCGGGCTTGCGCCGTCCCGCGAATTTTGCGTTGCAGCGGGTCAGCGCTGACTTCTTCTCTTCCTTGCTCGGAGCCTTCTCGGCCACATCGGCGCAGGCCTCGAAATCGGCGGGCGCGAGATTCCACCACTCCGCATGCACCCGCCCGGGATGTAGCACCAGGCAGCCGGCAAGCGCGGCAATCGGGATGGACAGGCGAGGCGCGATCACGGGCAATGTTTGGGAACCGGGTTGTCGACTCAGTCGGATGATGACAGGCAATTGTCGCCATTCTTGGCCGGCTTGTCACCCCCGTTTTTCCCGGTCAGGTTGCGGAAACGACGAGACACGGTTCCGAATTGAAATAATTCAAAATCGCATGTCGAAAGATGGAGTTGCGATCTTCGCGCGCGGCCGTGAAACGATTTGACTGCACTGCCCGACGGTTCCATCTCTAACCGACTCGCATGGGAGCCCTGTTCGTGGCGCGCGCTCGCTGTCCGTGATCGGCCACCGCACGGTCGGCATGCTTGCCGCACCGGGCATGCTGGTTGACGCGATCCAGGGACGATTTGATAGTGCGACCAGCCGGGCAAAGCCGATCAGCCACGAGGAGGATCGATCGAATGGGAGCGTCGAGATGGGCGGCAGCGGCGCTGCTCGCGCTGATCTGCAGTCATGCGGCGGCCGAGGACGAGGTCGAGCCCTATCGTCGTCCGGTGCGGGTGGTAGCCGATCAACGCATCGCGGTCGGCAATGAAGGCAGCCTGCCGCTCTACATCTCCAGCGACTGGTCGAAGCCGTTGCCCGGCATCACCCGCGCGGTGCTGGTGCTGCACGGACGGCTGCGCAATGCAGATGTCTACTATCGCTCGGCCAAGACCGCGCAAGCCGCGGCCGGCGATGTCGGTGCCGCAACGATCATGATCGTCCCGCAGTTCCTCGCCGCGGTCGACGTCGATGCCTATCACCTGCCGGCCGACACGCTGCGCTGGTCGTTCGAAGGCTGGGAAGGCGGCGAACCGGCGCTCGGCCCGACCTCGGCAAGTTCATTCGACGCGCTCGATGCGATTCTGGCTCGTCTCGCCGACAGACGGCTGTTCCCCGCTCTCAAGCAGGTGGTGGTTGCCGGCCATTCCGGCGGCGGCCAGGTGGTGCAGCGCTACGCCATTGCAGGGCGCGGCGAGGCGGCGCTGACCAGGCAGAACATCGGCGTCCGCTATGTCGTCGCCAATCCTTCTTCCTATGCCTATTTCAGCGCCGAGCGGCCGGAGCCTTCGATTGCGGCATCCTGTCCGGGATACAACCATTGGAAATACGGCATGGAAGCGCGGCCGCCTTATCTCGCTTCGTCCACCTCAGCTGAACTCGAGCAACGCTACGTGGCGCGTCAGGTCGTCTATCTGCTCGGCACCGCCGACACCAACCCCAACCATCCCGCGCTGGACAAGAGTTGCATGGCGGAGGCGGAGGGTCCTTACCGCTATGCCCGCGGTCATGCCTATGCGTCGGCGATGCAGCTTCGCGACGGCGGAACGCCGAACCATCGATTGTGGGACGTGCCGGGAGTTGGACATGACGGCGACAAGATGCTGACTTCGCCATGCGGGCTGGAGGCGCTGTTCGACCTGCCCGGCTGCGTCGCCGGCCACTAGCGCGGGCACCCTTCCTCGATGATCGTAGAGTGCTGGCCAGAGCAGCAGCCGAGGCGCCAGCGCCTCGTAGCCAGCGCCGCCGAGTGGGTGCTCGATCAGTAGCGGCCGCGGCGCTGATCGCCGTAGGCCCTGGCCGGATTGACCCCGCAGAAGCTGGCCGTGCCAGAGGCCGCCGCCATGCATTGGCGGTAGGTGTAGAAGCTGCAATTTCCCGGGTAGCCCCATTGCCGGCCCTGCAGGCAATACCTGTCGGCTTGCGCCATCGCCGGCGAGGAAGCCGCCCACAGGGTAGCAACCGAAACGGCGGCAACCGCCGGAAGCAGCATCAACTTGCGCATCATTCATTCTCCTGAAGATCGAGAGATCGATTAGATAGCAAAACCCGCGACAAAATCGAAGGTTCCGGTAGCAACCGGCGGCCAAGGCAAAGTGATCGCTGCACACCGCCGCCGCGCCGAATTGCGGGGGCATGGCCGCTCTGCTATGCCAGTGGCAGGCACCTGCACCCATCGATGCGGGTCTTCGGTCCCGTAGCTCAGCCGGATAGAGCGACGGTTTCCTAAACCGTAGGTCGGAAGTTCGAGTCTTCCCGGGATCGCCATTCAAATTTCGGCCGTTCATCTTCCACGACTTTTATCAGTCATGGGCACACATCGCATCCCAGGCTTAATTTGGGCGCGTGCTAGACCCCGGAATGACCATCGAAGCCACCATGCGGGCCGTCTGACTGGCCGCTGTTGATGCTCGGTCCGCTGTCCGTGTTGTTTCGATCCGGCTTCACGCCGAGGCCCTGCTTGAATGCAAACCACAGGAAGCCGACCAGGCCGGCAAAGCAGATCGACGCCAGAATCCAGTCCGCCATGTCTATCCCTCCCGTGCACGAAATGCGTATGCGACGGCTCGTGGGTGCCACGCGTCTTTTCCGCCGCTCGATCGCTCCGGCCAAGATACCTGATCAGATACACTGTATTTCCTTGACCATTTGTTCCCAAATCCATCTGCCGGCGGGGTCATCGAAATCTGGCACCGCAACTTCTGGCCGGTGATCGCATCGTCCTCGTGCAGCAAGTCGCGGTCCGCGGCGAGTGCAGTGCAGCATATGCCATAGAACCATTTGCGGCGGGAGGGGTTACCCGTCAGACCAGTTCGCGACCGTTTCCATGTCGTCGTTGTCCCGCGGACACCAGACGCGTTAGGCTCTGCATCCTGAAGCAGGCCGCCGCAGGCTGTTGGTCGAGGTTGATCCAGGAGAACCCTATGCAGTCGCCCGGAATCGAGCCCCTTGCGCGCTACGCCCTGGCCTTTGTCCTTGCCGGCGGACGTGGATCGCGGCTGATGGAGTTGACCGACCGGCGCGCCAAGCCGGCGGTGTATTTCGGCGGCAAGTCGCGCATCATCGATTTTGCGCTCTCCAATGCCATGAATTCGGGCATCCGCCGCATTGCCGTCGCGACCCAATACAAGGCCCACAGCCTGATACGCCACCTGCAGATGGGCTGGAACTTCTTCCGTCCCGAACGAAACGAAAGCTTCGATATCCTGCCCGCGAGCCAGCGCATATCCGAGACGAACTGGTATCTCGGCACGGCGGATGCGGTCTATCAGAACATCGACATCGTCGAACCCCACGACGCCAGGTTCATCGTGCTGCTCGCCGGCGATCACATCTACAAGATGGATTACGAACTGATGCTGCGTCAGCATGTCGAGCAGCACGCGGACGTGACGGTCGGTTGCCTGGAGGTGCCGCGCAGCGAGGCCAGCGGCTTCGGCGTGATGCATGTCGACGAACACGACGTGATCGTGTCCTTCCTGGAAAAGCCTGCCGATCCGCCGCCGATGCCGGGGCATCCGGACACATCGCTCGCGAGCATGGGGATCTACGTCTTCGAGTCCAAGTTTCTGTTCGAGGAGCTGCGTCGCGACGCCGAAGATCCGAATTCCAGTCACGATTTCGGCAAGGACATCATCCCGCACATTGTCAAGCATGGCCGGGCGGTGGCTCATCAATTCAGCCGCTCCTGCGTTCGTTCCCACAACGATACCCGCAGTTACTGGCGCGACGTCGGAACGCTGGATGCCTACTGGGCATCCAACATCGATCTCACCGATATCGTGCCCGAACTCGATTTGTACGACCGCTCCTGGCCGATCTGGACCCATGCCGAGATCACCCCGCCGGCCAAGTTCGTCCATGACAAGGAGGACCGCCGCGGCAAGGCGATCGCCTCGCTGGTTTCCGGCGGATGCATCATTTCCGGCTCCGAGATCAGGCGATCCCTGCTGTTCACCGGCGTGCATGTGCACTCCTATGGCAAGGTCGAGAACGCCGTGATCCTGCCCTATGCCGACATCGGCCGCGGCGCGCGCTTGAAGAACGTGGTGATCGATCGCGGGGTGCGCATTCCAGACGGGCTCGAAGTGGGGGAGGATGCCGAACGCGACGCGCAGCGGTTTCGCCGCACCGAAAGCGGCATCTGCCTGATCACCCAGCCCATGATCGACGCGCTGTCGGCCTGACCGATGCAGGTGCTTGCGGTCGCTTCTGAAATCTATCCCCTGGTCAAGACCGGCGGACTTGCCGACGTGGCCGCGGCGCTGCCGAAAGCCCTGGCGGCGGAGGGTATCGAGACCGCGACGCTGGTGCCCGGCTATCCGGATGTTCGCAACGCGCTGACCGGCGCCGACGATGTCGCCCACTATGCGGAATTCTATGGCGGCCCGGCGCGCGTGCAGCGCGGTTTCGCCGCGGGACTGCAGCTGTTCGTGCTCGACGCGCCGCATCTGTACGCGCGTCCCGGCAATCCATACACGGCGCCCGGCGGCGGGGACTGGCCCGACAATGCGATTCGTTTTGCGGCGCTGGGTCGGGCGGCCGCCGATATCGGCCAGGGTTCGATCGCCCGCTTTACGCCTGAAGTCGTTCACGCCCACGATTGGCAGGCGGGACTGACCCACGCCTTTCTGCACTATGGCCGCCAGCCTCGGCCAGCCACGGTCATGACCGTCCACAATCTGGCCTATCAAGGCCAATTTCCCCGGACGATGCTGCGCGATCTCGGACTGCCTCCCGAATCCTTCACCATCGAGGGCGTCGAATATTATGGGGGAATCGGCTTCCTGAAAGCGGGACTGCAATTTGCCGATCACATCACGACGGTTTCGCCGAGCTATGCCGTCGAGATTCAGCAGGACGAGGGAGGCATGGGGCTCGGCGGCCTGCTCCGTGCGCGCTCCGGCGTGCTCAGCGGCATCATCAACGGCATCGATACGGCGGTCTGGAATCCCGGCACCGATCCGCGCATCGCCGCGACCTTCGACGCCAGCACGCTCGCCCATCGCGCGGACAACAAGGCCGCGTTGCAACGGCGGTTCGGCCTGCCGGTATCGCCCGACATATTTCTGCTGGGGCTCGTCAGTCGAATGTCCTGGCAGAAGGGGCTCGATCTGGTCTTGCCGATGGTGCAACGGCTGTCGGGCGAGGACGCGCAGCTGGTGTTGCTGGGCAGCGGTGACCACGATCTCGAGGCGGGCTACCAGAAGGCCGCCGAGGCCCATCGCGATCAGCTCGGCGTCGTCGTCGGCTATGACGAGGACCTGGCTCATCTGATCCAGGCCGGCGCCGATGCGCTATTGGTGCCGTCGCGGTTCGAGCCGTGCGGGCTGACGCAGCTGTGTGCCCTGCGTTACGGCGCCGCGCCGATCGTATCCCGCGTCGGCGGGCTCGCCGACACCGTCATCGATGCCGACGAGACCGCGATCGCCCGCCATGCGGCGACCGGATTCCAGTTCTGGCCGGTGTCGAGCGAGAGCCTTGCCGGCGCCATCGGCCGCGCCAGGGCAATGTTTCGCGACAAGCCGCTGTGGCGAAGCATCCAGCACAACGGCATGGCCGTCGACGTATCGTGGCGCAATCCGGCGCGCCAATATGCCGGCCTCTACCATCGACTTGCCGGGCCTGGCAGGAAGCGTCCGTGAGTCGCCGACCTGCCAGCCCGCGTCATCCTCCGGCGCCGCGCATGAAATGATAGCTGAGTTCGCCGGGATCGCTGAGGTCGGGGACCTTCCAGCCATCGAGGTCGTATTCGGCCATGCACTCCTCGGCGAAGCCCTTGAACCTGTCGGCGTTCCCGGAGGCCTGGGCGCCGAACAGGCAGTAGCGCCGGATCTCCTCGGTCGAGCCGCCATAGTTGATCTCGTAGAGCTCGTGGCGGCCGCCGAACTCGCTCGCCAGGCAGTCCCATAGCAGCTTCAGCAGCTTGACCCGCTCTTCGGCCTTGTAGCCGTTGGAGCCGCGCAGATACTGATCGAGATAGGGCCTAATTTCGGGGTTCTTGAAATCGCGCGCATGGCTGTTCAGATAGATCAGCCCCGAGGCGACGGTCTGCTCGATCAGGTACTTGACCCGCGTATACGCCATGGTGGCGATGATCTGGTAGGCATTGCCGGGGTCCATGTTCGGCAGCACAAAGTCGCCGATCCACGGCTTCGGATCACGCACCATCGCATCCGACAATCCCCAGAACAGATTGCGCCAGGCGATCACCTCGCCGACATTGGCCTGCACGCCGCGATAATCCTTGGTGCCGGCCGCTTCGGTCGCCTTCAGCAGCAGGCCGGCGATGAAATCGAGCTTGACCGCGAGCCGGGTGCAGCCGTGCACGACAAAGCGCGGCAGGAAGCCGGTGCGGGGAAAGAAATTGTTGGCCTTCTCGAGGTCGCCATAGACGAACACGTTCTCCCAGGGCACCAGCACCTTGTCCATGATGAACACGGCGTCGTTCTCGTCGAGCCGGCTCGACAGCGGGTAGTCGAACGGACTTCCCATCGCCGTCGAGCTCATCTCATAGGACGTGCGGCAGATGAATTTCACGCCGGGCGCGTTGGTCGGCAGCATGAACACCGCGGCGAACTTCTTGTCCTGCACCGGGATCAGCCCGTGGTGGGCCACGAAGGTGTAGTTGGTCAGCACCGAACCGGTCGCCACCACCTTGGCGCCTGATATGATGAGGCCCGCATCGGTCTCCTTCTCGATGTGACAGCAGACGTCGCTCGCCTCGTTCGGCGGCCGGTCGCGGTCGACCGGCGGGTGAATGATCGCGTGGTTGATGAACGGCACGCGCTCCTGGCTGAACTTGTACCAGCGCCGGGCATTGTCCTGATAGGGATCGTAGAAGTCGACATTGGCGCCCAAGGTGGCGAGAAACGCCGCCTTGTAGTCCGGCGAGCGGCCCATCCAGCCATAGGTCATGCGCGCCCATTCGGCGATGGCGTCACGTCCGGCGACGAGATCCTGCATCGTCCGGGGTGCCTTGAAAAAGGCCTGGGTCATGCCGCCATTGCCGGTATCGGTCGGCAGCAACAGTTTGTGCTTGCGCTTGTCGTCATGCAGGGCGTCGAACAGCCGCGCCACCATCCGGGCCGTGTTGCGAAACGCCGGATGGGTGGTGACGTCCTCGACGCGTTCGCCGTAGATGAAGACCTCGCGTCCGTCGCGCAGGGATTCGATGTATTCGGCGCCGGTCTGCGGTCGGCTCACCGCCATCTGGCCGATGTTCTCCGGCCGCCGCGCGAACGCCACGCGATCGTCGCGGCCATGGCTCGCCGGCTTCCTGTCGGCGGTCTTTCCGGCCGCGGCCTTGGGTGTGGTCTTGGTCATGTGCCCTCCCGTGAATTTCGGTCCCTGAACTAAATTGTTCGATAATCGAACTTATGTGCGGAAAGCGAACCGGGACGATAGGTTCTTCGGCGTGTGCTGACAAGGTGACTCGACGCGGTTCGATCACCGCGGCGGGGGCGTCTGCGAAACGCGCTGCGCGATGTGCTTCAGCTCGGGCAGGTATTTCTCGCGCAGCTCGTTGCGGGTGGTGCGGGTGGCGTGCGCCGACAGGTTGATGGCGCCGACCGCCTGGCCGGTGCGGTCGAGCACCGGGACGGCGATCGAGCGCAGCCCACGTTCCAGTTCTTCGTCGACAATGGAAAATCCCTGCTCGCGGTCGGCGCCGACGCGGTCGAACAGGGCCTGCATGTCGATGATGGTATAGGGCGTGTAGGCCTCGATCCGGATCGAGCGCAGGCGTCGCCAGATCTCGGCTTGGTCGAGATAGCCGAGCTGGGCGCGTCCGAGCGAGGTGTGAAACGCCGGCAAGCGGCTGCCAACCGCCAGCGCCGTGGACATGATGCGCCGCGCCGGCACCCGCGCGACATAAACGATCTCGATGCCCTGCAGGATCGACCCCGAGCAGGACTCGCCGAGCCGCTCGCTCAGCTCCCGCATCATCGGCAGCGCGCGATCGATCCAGTCCTGGCCCGAGAGATAGGCGAAGCCGAGTTCGAGAACGCGCGGGGTGAGGGAGAAGGTGCGCCCGCTCTGAACGACATAGCCGAGCTGCGCCAGGGTACGCAAAACGCGGCGTGCGGTGGCCCGCGACAGGTCGGCGACATTGGCGGCGTCGGACAAGGTCATCGACGGCCGCTCCTTGCCAAAGGCGCTGAGGACCGCAAGCCCCTTGGCCAGCGTGGACATGAATTCCTTGTCTTGTCCTACTGGCAATCGCTGTCCTGTTGCGGCCATCCTGCACACAATGCCTGCGCGGCGGTTGACACCGGGAAAAGGGTCACCGAAACTCGCTGAAAAACGAACGTAAGTTCGATTATCGAACAGTTTTGAAACGATGGTCAAGGCGTCGTCGATATCGTACGCGCCGCATGAGGGAGGGGTAGTTCACATGGCTCGGATCGTGCACACCGGAATTGACCGACGCACCCTGCTCAAATCATCCGCCGCGGTGCTGGCCACCGGCATTGCCATGCCGGCGGTCGCGCAGGCGCGCCCGATCAAGCTCGGCTATGTCAGCCCGCAGACCGGACCGCTCGCGGCCTTCGCCGAAGCCGACAATTTCATCATCTGCGAATTTCAAGGAGGCGACCAAGGCCGGCATCAAGGTCGGCGGCGCAACCGTGCCGGTGGAAGTCGTGGTCAAGGACAGCCAGTCGAACCCGAACCGCGCCGCCGAGGTCGCCAAGGATCTGATCGTTCAGCGACAAGGTCGACCTGATGCTGGTGGCCTCGACGCCGGAAACCACCAACCCGGTGTCGACCCAGTGCGAGATCGAGGAAGTGCCCTGCATCTCGACCGTGGCGCCCTGGCAGCCATGGTTCATCGGCCGTCAGGCCAATCCGGCGGGCGGCCCGCCGGCCTGGAAGACTTTCAACTTCACCTATCACTTCTTCTGGGGGCTCGAGGACGTCATCGCCGTCTTCACCAACATGTGGGGCCAGGTGCCGACCAACAAATCGGTCGGCGGTCTGTTTCCCAATGACGGCGACGGCAACGCCTGGGGCGACAAGCAGGTTGGATTCCCGCCGGTGCTGGAAAAGGGCGGCTACAAGCTCACCGACCCCGGCCGATACCAGAACCTCACCGATAATTTCTCCGCACAGATCAGCGCCTTCAAGAGCGCCAATGCCGAGATCGTCACCGGCGTGGTGCTGCCGCCCGACTTCACCACCTTCTGGAAACAGGCGTTGCAGCAGGGCTTCAAGCCGAAGGTCGCCTCGATCGGCAAGGCGATCCTGTTTCCGGTCGCGGTCGAGGCGCTCGGCAAGGACGGCAACAACCTGTCGTCGGAAGTCTGGTGGTCGCCCAACCATCCCTTCAAGTCGTCGCTGACCGGCATCAGCGCCAAGGATCTTGCCGCCGGCTATGAGGCTGCCACCAAGAAGCAATGGACGCAGCCGATCGGCTTCGTGCATGCGCTGTTCGAGGTGGCCGTCGACGTGCTGAAGCGCGCGCGCCGCAACGGCGACGCCAAGGCGGTGGTCGGCGCCATCGCGGCCACCAATCTCGATACCGTGGTCGGCAAGATCCAGTGGGACGGCAAGAACCTGCCGCCGTTCGCCGCCAAGAACATCGCCAAGACGCCACTGGTCGGCGGACAATGGCGCCTCAAGGACGGCAACAAATACGACATCGTCATTACCGAAAATCGCCTCGCGCCGAACATTCCAGCCGGCGGCAAGATGGAGCCGATCGGTTGATGCCAAGTCCCGGCGAATGCTGACGATCAGGGGCCTGCGCAAGTCGTTCGGCTCGGTCGTCGCGGCCGACGACATCGAGCTGTCGGTCGCGCGGGGCGAGGCGCTGGGCATCATCGGCCCGAACGGCGCCGGCAAGACCACCTTGTTCAACCTGATCGCCGGCGGCCTGGTGGCGGACGCCGGCGAGATCAGGCTGAACGGCCGCGACATCACCCGGGCGACGCCGCACCAGCGCTGCATGGCCGGGATCGGACGCTCGCACCAGATCCCGCGGCCCTTCGACCATCTCACGGTGTTCGAGAACCTGCTGGTGGCGGCGGTGCATGGCGGTGGCCTCACCGAGCGCGCCGCCGCCGCGCCATGTGCCGAAATCCTCGAGCGGCTGCACCTCATCGCGCGGGCCAACACCTTCGCCGGCGCCCTCACCCTGCTCGAACGCAAGCGGCTCGAGATGGCGCGCGCGCTTGCCACCAATCCCGACCTGCTGCTGCTCGACGAGATCGCGGGCGGTCTGACCGAGGGCGAATGCCTCGAACTGGTCGAAACCATCCGGGAAGTCCACCGCGGTGGAATGACCATCATCTGGATCGAGCACATCGTGCACGCGCTGCTGGCGGTGGTCGGAAGGCTCGTTGTCCTGAATTTCGGCAAGAAGGTCGCCGAAGGCGATCCGCACGAGGTCATGGCTTCGGCGGAGGTCCGGCAATTCTACATCGGCCTGGCGGCATGACGGTCCCGGTGCTCGAGACCCGCGGCCTCACCGCCCGCTACGGGGATTTTCAGGCGCTTTACGGCATCGACACGGTGATCGCGCCGGGCGAAACCATTGCTATCATCGGCGCTAACGGCGCCGGCAAGTCATCCTATCTGAAGGCCATTGCGGGGCTGGTCAGGGCGGACCCCGGCAGCGTGCTGTTCGAGGGCAGGCCGATTGGCGCGCTGGGTGCCGCCAATGTGCTCAAGCTCGGGATCGCGATGGTGCCGGAGGGCCGACGGCTGTTCGCGTCGCTGACGGTGGAGGAAAATCTGCTGATCGGCAACTACGCCCGGAACGCCGGCGGCGCGTGGTCGCTCGACAGCGTCTATGCGCTGTTCCCGGCCCTGAAGGCCCGCCGCGCTGCGCCGAGCCAGACATTGTCCGGCGGAGAGCAGCAGATGGCCGCGATCGGGCGCGCGCTGATGTCAAACCCGCGCGTGCTGCTCTGCGACGAGATCAGTCTCGGCCTGGCGCCGATCGTGATCCGCAGCGTCTACGATGCGATGCCGCGCATCAAGCAGAGCGGCACCAGCATCGTGCTGGTCGAGCAGGACATCGCCCAGGCCATGAAGGTGGCCGACCGGGTCTATTGCTTTCAGGAAGGCCGGGTGTCGCTGGCCGGCCGGCCGGCCGAGTTGACCCGCGAGCAGGTTCATCTGGCCTATTTCGGACGCTGAACATGTTGGACTGGCTCGGCACGATCATCCAAGGCGTCCTGCTCGGCGGTCTCTATGCGCTGTTCGCCGCCGGCCTTTCCCTGATCTTCGGGATCATGCGGCTGGTCAATCTCGCCCATGGCGATCTGATCGTGCTGGCGGCGTTCGCGATCCTGGCGCTGGCGAGCTGGTTCGGCATCGATCCCTTGTTCGCTGCGCTGTTTGCCATGCCCGCGATGTTCGCGGCCGGCTTCGCCCTGCAGTATTTCCTGCTCAACCGCACCTTGGGACGCGACCTGCTGCCGCCGCTGCTGGTGACATTCGGACTGTCCATCATCATCCAGAACGGGTTGCTCGAGGCTTTCACCGCCGACAGCCGGCGGCTGCGGCTCGGTGCCGTCGAGACCGCCTCGATCCAGCTCGGCGGCGGACTGGCGATCGGCCTGATCCCGTTGCTCACGCTGCTCTCCGCGATTGCCGTGATCCTGGTGCTCAACCAATTGTTCTATCGGACCGCCCTGGGACGTGCCTTCCGCGCCACCTCCGACGATCTCGAGATCGCCCAGCTGATGGGCATCGACCATCACCGGGTCTACGCGACCGCGATGGCGGTCGCGATGGTGGTCGCCACCATCGCCGCGCTCTACCTCGGGGTCAGCGCCAATTTCGACCCGACCATCGGCCCGGCCCGATTGATCTATGCCTTCGAGGCGGTGATCATCGGCGGGCTGGGAAGCCTGTGGGGGACGCTGGCCGGCGGCATTGTCATCGGTGTGGCTCAGACGGTGGGCGCCAAGATCAATCCGGAATGGCAGATCCTTGCGGGCCACGTCGCCTTTCTTGTCTTGGTGATGGTGCGGCCGCGCGGCCTGTTTCCGCGCGCGGAGGATTGAACGCGGTGGCCGGCGACCTTGCAGACGGACCCGAGGCGTCGACGCCGTATGGCATCGAGACCACCACCCGCGCGTCGCGGCTGATGGGACTGGCGGGCATCGTGCTGATCTTGGCGCTGGCCGCGCTGCCGGCTTTCGCCGGTCGCGGGCTGATCCAGGATCTGATCTTCGTCTTCTATATGATGGCGCTGGCGCAGTGCTGGAACCTGCTGGCGGGCTATGCCGGCCTGGTCTCGGTCGGCCAGCAGGCCTTTGTCGGTCTCGGCGGCTATCTGCTATTTGCGCTGACGATCGGCTTCGGTGTCGATCCGATTGCCGCAACGGTGCTGTCGGGGGTGATCGCCGCCGCCTTCGCAATCCCGACCGCCTTCGTGGTGTTCCGCCTGCGCGGTTCGTATTTCGCGATCGGAAGCTGGGTCGTCGCCGAGGTGTATCGGCTGGTGTTCGCGCAGTTCAAGCAGCTTGGCGGCGGCACGGGCACGTCGCTGCCGCCATCGGTCACCAACGAGGTGTTCGGGATCGAATGGGTCAAGGCGATCTTCGAGGTGCGTGCGCCGGCGGCGCGCGACATCATCACCTATTGGATCGCGCTGGCGCTCGCCGCCGCAACGCCGCTCCTGGTCTATCTGGTGCTGCGATCACGCCACGGCCTGGCCTTGTTTGCGATCCGCGATTCCGAGGCCACCGCCGAAAGCGCCGGCGTCGACAGCTTCCGGACCAAGCTCGGCGTCTATGTCCTGGTGGCCGCGGCGACTGCTTCGATCGGCGCGCTGATCTACCTGCAGAAGGCGCGGATCTCGCCGGATGCCGCGTTCTCCGTGCTGGACTGGAGCGCCTACGTCATCTTCATCGTGGTGATCGGCGGGGTCGGCACCATCGAGGGCCCGATCGTCGGCGTGATCGTCTTCTATGCGCTGCAACGTTACCTGGCCGACTTCGGCACCTGGTACCTGATCTTTCTCGGCGCATTGGCGATCGTCACCATGCTGTTTGCGCCAAAGGGCATTTGGGGATATGTCGCCGAGCGCTACCAGATCGCGTTGTTCCCACTGCGGCGCAAATTGACGCGGCGGTGAACAGGCGGCAAGCCGCGCTGTTTGCGGTGACACAAGCGGGCTGTGCAGCATGCAACAGATCACCATCGACACGGGCAAGGCCGGCGCCGTCGCCGCTGTGCTGACGCAGCCGCCGCAGGCACGCGCCTGTTTCGTGTTCGCCCATGGCGCCGGCGCCGGGATGGGCCATCCCTTCATGGCGACGGTGGCGAGCGGCCTCGGCGAACGCGGCATTGCCACCTTGCGCTATCAATTCCCCTACATGGAAAAGGCCAGCCGGCGGCCCGATCCGCCGGCGGTCGCACAGGCGACGGTTCGCGCCGCGGTGGCCGAAGCCGGGCGGCGCTGTTCCGGCTTGCCGCTGATCGCCGGCGGGAAATCCTTCGGCGGCCGCATGACGTCGCAGGCGCAGGCGGCCGCGCCGCTGGCCGGCGTCGTCGGTCTGGCGTTCTTCGGCTTTCCGCTGCACCCCGCCGGCAAGCCGTCAACCGACCGGGCGAAGCACCTCGTTGGAATCGGCATCCCCATGCTGTTTCTCCAGGGCAGCCGCGACAGCCTCGCCGAGCTCGCACTGCTCGAACCCACGGTCGACGGGCTCGGCGCCTCGGCGTCGCTGCATCTGGTCACCGGAGCCGATCATTCCTTCCATGTGCCGGCACGCTCGGGACGCAACGACGGCGAGGTCATGCAAGAGATCCTCGACGCATTTGCGGAATGGGTCGGCACTATCGTGCGATAGCAGAATCCATCCTCACGGCCGGAACGTCCTCGCCACGATGCGGCCGATCTCGGCATGCACGCCGTTGCGGACATCGGCGGATGCCGATGAGCCGGTGTAGTAGACCGCCGCCAGGATCGGAGCGCCGGCAGGCGGCCAGAGAATCGCGATGGTGTTGGCGGTGCCGTTGTCGCCGCTGCCGGTCTTGTCGCCGGCGCGCCAGGTCGGGGGCAGGCCGGCGCGAATTCGCTTGGCGGAGACCTGGTCGTCGATCAACCAGGCTTCGAGCTGCTTCCGGGATTGGCCCGACAACTCCTCTCCCAGCAGAATGCGCCTGATGTCGGCGATCATGGCCTGCGGACTCGTCGTATCGCGCTCGTCGCCGGGAATGGCGGAGTTCAGCGCCGTTTCGGTGCGATCGAGCCGGGTCACGGAATCGCCAAGAGAGCGTACATAACGCGTCAGTCCTTCCGGGCCGCCGATGGCGCCCAGCATGAGGTTGCCCGCGGTGTTGTCGCTCCATTCGATGGCTGCTGCGCAGACCGCGTCGAGCGGCATGCCTTCGCCGACATGGTCCTTGGTGATCGGCGAATAGGTCACGAGGTCCGAGGTGCCATAGATGATCCGGCGGTCGAGTTTCTCGCTGCCGGCATCAACGCGTCTCAGAATGGCGGCCGCGGCGAGGAATTTGAAGGTGCTGCAGAGCGGAAAGCGTTCATCGGAGCGGTGCTGGATGGTGTCACCCGTCCCGGCATCCGTCACCATGACCCCGAGGCGGCCGCCGTTTTGCTGTTCCAGCATGGCGATGGTGGCCTCGGCCGCGCGCAGAGCCTCGGATTGCGGCGCAGCCCTGGCTAGGAGCGGTGCGGACGAAAGCAGCGAGGCGGTGCCGATCAGGGTTGCGCGGCGCGTCAGCATGACGGTCATTCGGATCTCCGGGTTGGCGGTATGCTGGCTATCCGGCCTGAAAGTGGCGGTATCGCGGTCAGGCAGGATGAAGTCCCTTGTCACGCGCCTTCTGGATGGCGAGGCCGGCCAACAGATCGAGCATCGGGGTCGACAACCCGGCGGCGCGGGCGAACGCCGCCGGCGCCCGCACCAGAGCATCGATCTCCATCGCCCGGCCGAGTTCATAGTCCTGCAGCAGCGACGGCTTGTGTTCGGGTGCGGCGCCGGTGCGGGCCGCGCGTGTTACGGTGGGGTAGCAACTGCGTCCGATCGCCTGTGCCTCATCGAGCAGCCGGGGGACGATTTCGCGCAAGGCCGGATCCTCGTGGACCGCCCGCGCAGTCTGCCCCGTCAACAGGCACAGCACCGACATCGACATGTTGGTCAGGAGTTTGGACCAGATCGTCTCCCGGATTCGGGCGACCGGCGGCGAGCCGATCGAGGCTGCTTCGAGCGTGGAGCGAAGCTGTCGGATACGCTCGGAAGCCCGGTCGTCGCATTCGCCGACCAGCAGCAGATTGCGATCGGGTGACAGGTTCAAGACGACCCCGGGTTCGATCACTTCGTTCGACGAAAAGATCACGCCACCGATGATGCGTGGATCGGGAATGGCGGTTCGCAGCCGGCCACCGGGATCGAGAAAGCCGAGATCGGGTGGCGGCGGATGATCAGCGGGGAGCCCGAGGTGATACCACCAGGGAATCCCGTTTTGCGCGAACACGACTGAGGTGTGGTCGCCGAGCAGGGGACGCAGTCCCGCGACGAGACCGGGCAGGCCGGTTGCCTTCAGCGTGCTGATCACGAGATCCTGGGGGCCGAGCGCCGCGGGGTCGCTCGACGCCGCCACCCGCACTGAGACGGTGTCGGTTCCCGTCCGCAGCGTCAGGCCCTTGGCCCGCACTGCCTCGAGATGCGGCCCGCGCATCACACAGCCGACCTCGTGTCCGGCGCGTGCAAGCCGCACCGCCAGATGGCTGCCGACCGCGCCCGCGCCGAAGATGCAGATTCGCATGAGAGCAAACGTCCGGTCAGGTGCCGATGATGCGGATCATCCAGTTGCCACGGACCGGCCGCGTCGTGCAACCCGTCATCGCACGCGATCAGCCCGTGCCCCAAGGACAGGATGACTCTCGATTCCGGCGATCCGATGCCGGCAAGGCCGCATGCAATCCTGCCGGTTGACCGCGCCGGCTGCGACCGGCACGGTGGCCAGGCACTCCCCGCCGGCAATCGACCCTCATTCATGCTCAGCACCGCCACGCTCTGGATACCCTTCACCGTCACCGCGGCACTCGGCCAGGTCGCGCGCAACGCGATGCAACGGCAATTGACCGGACCGCTCGGCACCTGGGGCGCGACCAATATCCGTTTCCTGTTCGGCTTCCCGTTCTCGCTGGTGTTCTTCGCCATCGTCATCACCGCGACGGGCGACCATCTGTCGTGGCCGCAAGCGGCATTCTGGCCGTGGCTGCTGCTCGGCGCGCTGAGTCAGATCGTCGCCACCGGGCTGATGCTGGTCGCCATGAACGACCGCTCCTTCGTGGTGACCACCGCCTACCTGAAGACCGAGGCGATCCAGACCGCGATCTTCGGCTTTGTCTTCCTCGGCGACCATCTGACGACCGTCAAGGTGATGGCGATCCTGATCGCCACGGTCGGGGTGATCGTCACGGCGCTGCGGCCCGGCGGCGAAAAGAATTTTGCCGATCTGAAGCCGACCATCATCGGGCTGGTCGCCGCGGCCGCCTTCGCGCTGTCGGCCATCGGCTTCCGCGGCGCCATCATCACGGTGTCGGGCGTCTCATTCGTGACCGCGGCATCCTTTACCCTGGTCTTAGGGCTGTTCGTGCAGACGGTGGTGCTGACGGTCTATCTGCTGAGCCGCGCGCCCGATGTGCTCGGCAAGATCCTCGGCCTGTGGAAGCCGTCGTTGTTCGCCGGCTTCATGGGCGCGTTCGCCTCGCAATTCTGGTTCCTGGCTTTCGCGCTCACGGCTGCTGCCAACGTCCGCACCCTGGCGCTGGTCGAGGTGCTGTTCGCCCAGGGTGTCGCGTATTATTCGTTCAAGCAGCCCTTGTCGATGCGCGAGCTTTCAGGCATCGCGCTGATCGTGATCGGTGTCGCGCTATTGGTGGCGGTCTAGCCGATCAGTCCGGATCGGATCAGTTGCGGTCGTCCGGCAGCAGCGGCAGCGGCGAAACTTCGACGCCCTCGTCGATCAGCGCGCGTGCCTCGTCCGGCGAGGCCTCGCCATAGATCGGGCGATGCTCGATATCGCCGTAGTGCATCTTGCGGGCTTCGTTGGCGAAACGCTCGCCGACATTGTCGGCATTGCGCACGATGTGATCGCGCAGCTCCTTGAGCTTGACGCGCAGCTCGCGTTCCTGGGCCATCACCAGCGAGGTCGCTGCCGGTGCCGGCGCGGTCTCGGCAGCGGGAACCAACGCCGTGCTGTCGCGGCCCGCCTTGCTGACGATCTGCGGCGCCATCACCGCGCGCTCGACCTTGGACGAGCCGCAGGAGGGGCAGTTCACGAGCTTGCGTTTTTCCTGGCTCTCATAGGCGGCAGAACTCTGGAACCAGCTCTCGAAGGCATGGCCGAGCTCGCAGCGCAGCTGGTAGCGGATCATGCCGATCCCCGCACCAGGTGCAGATGTTCTGGACCTGCCTTTGGATCGGCCACGCTGAAACGACGGCCGTGTTGCAGCGAGGGTATGGTCTTGCGCGCGGTTGCGACCCGCGCCGGATCGATCTTGGCGATGATCACGCCGGGCTCGACACCGCCTTCGGCAAGCACCGTGCCCCAGGGGTCGACGATCAGGGAGTGGCCGTAGGTCTCGCGCTTGTTCTCGTGCAGGCCGGCCTGCGCAGCGGCGAATACGAAACAGCCGTTCTCGATGGCGCGCGCGCGCAGCAACGTATGCCAGTGCGCCTCGCCGGTCTTGCGGGTGAAGGCGGACGGGACCGAGAAGAACGCCGCGCCGCTCTCGGCGAGCGCACGGTACAGCGCGGGAAACCGCACATCGTAGCAGATCGTGAGTCCGAGCCGGCCCCATGGCAGGTCGGCGATCACGGCGGTTTCGCCGGGTTGATAATTGGCGGATTCGCGATAGCTCTCGCCGCCGGGCAGGTCGATGTCGAACATGTGGATCTTGTCGTAGCTCGCCAGCAGCGTGCCGTCGGGCCCGATCAGGAACGAGCGGTTGACCGCCATCTCCTCCGAGACGCGCAGCGCCAGCGAACCGACATGGAGATGGATCCTGAGCTCCGCCGCCAGCGCGCGATAGGCCTTGAGCGAGCGATCGTCCTCCTCGGTGGCGAGATGCTCGAACAGCGCCCTGCGGCTCTGCTGCATCATGTTGCTGACCTCGGGCGTCTGAACATAGTCGGCGCCCTGGCGCGCCGCCTCGCGAATCAGGCCGACCGCCTGATCGAGGCTCGGTTCCGGCAGCAGCCCGGTCCGCATCTGCACCATGGCTGCGGTAAAGGCGAGATCAGTGCTCATGGGTTGGTCTTTTCACCGGCCAGCAGCGAATCGAGCTTGCCCGCCCGATCCAACGCGTAGAGTTCATCGCAGCCGCCGACATGCGTCTGTCCCACGAAGATCTGCGGGAAGGTCGAGCCGACGCCGGCGCGATTCCACATCTGTTGCCGCAATGCCGGATCCTTGGCGACATCAAGCTCGGTAAACGCGGCTTTTTTGCGCGTGAGCAATGATTTAGCGGCGCTGCAATAGCCGCAGCCGGGGCGGGTGTAGATTTCGATCGGGGCGGTCATATCGCGCTTTCGTAATCGATAGCCGATTATATGGGAGCTTTGTGGGAGCCGACAACCCGGGCGAACACCAGCACGTCGACCGCCGCCGCCCCGGCGCGCAGCAGCGCCCGGGCGCAGGCGTCGACCGTGGCGCCGGAGGTCAAGACATCGTCGACTAGCACCGCGCGGCGGCCGGCGATGTCGGCCTTGCGATCGGGGGCGACCTTGAATGCGCCCTGCACATTGCTGGCCCGCTGTGTCCGCGACAAGCCGACCTGCTGCTCGGTTGACCGCACCCGCCGCAGCGCTTCCGAAGCCATCTTCACCCCGCTCTGGCGCTCGATCACCCGGGCGAGCGCGCCGGACTGGTTGAACCGGCGGCTCCAGCCCCGGCGCCAGTGCAGGGGTACCGGAACCAGGATGTCGGCGTCGCGGAGCAGCTCACCGCCGGCGCGCGCCATCCAGCGGCCCATGGTGGGGGCGAGGTCGGTGCGATCCTGGTATTTCAGCGCATGCACCAGCGTGCGGGCGACATCGTCATAGCGGACCGCGGCACGCGCGCGCGCATAGGCCGGCGGATCGGCGATCGCCTCCATCGAGAGCAGGTCTGGGCCGGGATCATAGACAAAAGGAATACCGAGGCGCGGACAGAAGGGTGCGGCAATGAACGACAGCTTGGCCCAGCATTCCGCGCAGACGCCTTCGCCGTCGACCGGCGCGCGGCAGGCGACGCACAGCGTCGGCAGCGCCAGGTCGAGCGCCAGCTTTGCCGCGCGCTGCCACGTCCGGCGGCAGCTGGTGAGCGCGCCGCGCAGATGATCTGACATGGAACAGGAAGGCGATGCATCGGCGTCCATGTCTGGAGGTTAACGGCCGCCGGCGCGATGCTCAAGGCGACTGCATTGCCAGGATGACGGCGACAGGCGTACCAACGGGCATGGCCTCGCCCCCGACCGCCACAGCCCCGTTGTTCGACCGCGCGCTGCTGCGCGCGCGGCAATGTCGGGCGCTCCGCGACGGCCCGGCCACATTCCTGCTCGATCGCGTCAGCGACGATATGGCGGACCGGCTGCAGGCCGTGACGCGCGACTTTGCCGATGTCGCCGATATCTGGACGCCGGGCGGCGGCCTGCGCGAACCGCCACGCCCTGAGCTCAAGTCGTTCCGCCATGTCGAGCTGCCGGACTCGCCACAGGAGATCCTGCCTTTTGCGCCGCAATCACTCGACCTCGCGCTGTCGGCGCTGGCGTTCCAGTTCGTGGACGATCTTCCTGGCGTGCTCGCGCAGATCCGCCGCGCGCTGCGGCCCGACGGGCTGCTGCTGGCCGCCATGATCGGTGGCGACACCTTGACCGAGCTCCGGCAAGCCTTTGCCGCCGCCGAGGCCGAATGTGAAGACGGTGTCTCGCCGCATGTTGCGCCCTTCGCCGATCTGCGCGACGTCGGCTCGCTGCTGCAGCGCGCCGGCTTCGCACTGCCGGTCGTCGATGTCGATTCGCTGGTGGTGCGCTACGACGATGCCTTTGCGCTGATGCACGATCTGCGTCGAATGGGCTCGACCAATGTGCTGCTGCAGCGGCGCAGAACTCCCGGCCGCCGGACCACGTTGCTGCGGATGGCGCAGCTCTATGGCGAACGCTTCGCCGATCCCGACGGTCGCATCCGTGCCACCTTCGAGCTGATCTGGATGTCCGGCTGGGCGCCACATCCGAGCCAGCAACGGCCGCTGCAGCCGGGTTCGGCCAAGGCGAGCCTTGCGGACGCCGTACGACGGCCGAACCCGAAATGAACTCATGTCACAGCAGGAGGTCGATCAGATGCGGTATCAGCGGAAGGTCGGCCGGCGGCATGGGATAGTCGCGGAGCCTGTTGGCACGGACCCAGGCAAGGTTCTGTCCCTCGCGCGCCACCACGATGCCCTCCCAGCGCCGGCAGACATAGAGCGGCATCAATAGATGGAAGCTCTCATACCCGTGGCTCGCGAATGTCAGGGGCGCAAGGCAGGGTTCGCTGACGGTAATGCCGATTTCTTCCTGCAGTTCGCGGATCAGCGTCTGCTCCGGGCGCTCGCCCGGTTCGAGCTTGCCGCCGGGAAACTCCCATAATCCCGCCAGCGACTTGCCTTCCGGGCGCTGCGCGAGCAGCACGCGCTTGTCCGGATCGATCAGCGCACAGGCGACGACGAGAGTGAGCTTGAGATCAGGCATCGCTATCCAATAGCCAGCAGGCCGCCGGCCGGCAATCCGCGTCGCTCACGAACGGTAGTCGCCATTGATCGCGACATATTCCTTGGTGAGATCGCAGGTCAGCACGCGGTCGCGGCCCTTGCCAAGGCCGAGTGCGATCCTGATCTGGATCTTCGGGTTCTTCATCGCGCGCGAGACCTCCGCCTCGTCATATGATGGGTCGCGGGCGCCGCGACTGGCGACGCGGATGCCGTTGAACGCGATCGAAAGCTTGTCGCGGTTGGCCGGTTCGCCGGCCTTGCCGACCGCCATCACCACGCGGCCCCAGTTGGCGTCTTCACCGGCAATCGCGGTCTTGACCAGCGGCGAATTGGCCACCGACATCGCGATCCTGCGGGCCGATGCCTTGGTGGTCGCGCCCTCGACAATGATCTCGACCAGCTTGCGCGCGCCTTCGCCGTCGCGGGCAACCTGTTCGGCGAGATTGGCGAGGACGGCCCGGAAGGCGGCGGCGAATGCCTTCAACCGGGGGTCGTTGGCGCGGCTGATCCGCGGCGCGCCTTGCTCGGCCGCGGCGCCGGTTGCGAATGCCAGCAGCGTATCCGACGTCGAGGTATCGCCGTCGACGGTGACGGCATTGAAGCTGTCCTCGACGCCGCTCTTGAGCAGCGATTGCAGCGCGCCCGCGGAGATCGGCGCGTCGGTGAACACGAAGGCCAGCATGGTTGCCATGTCGGGCGCGATCATTCCCGCCCCCTTGGCCATGCCATTGATGGTCACCGTGGCCCGGCCAAGCTTCACGCTCGAGGTCGCGACCTTGGCGAAAGTGTCGGTGGTCATGATGGCGTTGGCGGCATCCATCCATCGGCCGGGCGTGGCCCGCTGCGCAAGCTCGCCCAGCACGCCGTCGAATTTGGTGGCGTCCAGCGGCTCGCCGATCACGCCGGTCGAGGCGAGAAACACCTCGCCGACGCCGCATCCCACGGCCTTGGCGGCGAGATCGGCGGTCAACGCGGTGGCCTGCCGCCCGGTCCTGCCGGTGAACGCATTGGCGTTGCCCGAATTCACCACCAGCGCGCGGGCCCGGCCGCGCCCCAATTTGGCGCGGCACCACTCCACGGGGGCGGACGGGCATTTCGAGCGGGTGAAGACGCCGGCAACCGCCGTGCCCTTGTCCATCACCGCGAGCAGTACATCGGTGCGATCGCGGTAGCGGATGCCGGCAGCGGCAGTCGCGAGCTTCACGCCTGAGATCACCGGCATGTCCGGCACGTCGGTGGGAGCGAGGGGGGAGACGGCAGGGGACATCGGCAGCTCGGCATCGACCAGGTTTCAACCACGTGGCCGGATGAGGCCGGCCACCACCTCGTCAGGCCGGTCGGGCGATGCGCAAGACGTGGTTGCCCGGGACAGGGCCCGGGCATACCGTCAAACTAGCGAAGTCCGATTGCCGAGTCGATTTACTTCTTGGCGGGAGGCGCCTTGGCGTCGGTCGCCGCGTCGGGCTTGGGCGCGCTGTCGGCCGGCTGATCCATGCGCTCGATCTTGGCGGTCTCGCGCAGCTTGGCCACGTAGTCGGCCTGCGCCTTGCGTGTCACATAGGTCTCGATCTGGCCCTTGACCTGATCGAAGTCGGGCGGCTTGCGGTTGCGCTTTTCCTCGACCTTGATGATGTGCCAGCCGAACTGCGATTTCACCGGATCGGAGATCTTGCCCGGATCGAGCGCGAAGGCGACGGCGGAGAATTCCGGGACCATCTGATCCTTGGTGAAGAAACCGAGGTCGCCGCCGTCGGAGGCACCGGGATCCTTGGACTTCTTCTTGGCGAGCTCGGCGAAATCGGCCCCCTTCTTGAGCTCGTCCTCGATCGCCTTGGCCTCCTCCTCGGTAGCAACCAGGATGTGGCGGGCGTGGACCTCCTGCTCGCCGGTGATCTGCTTGGCCGCGTCGTCATAGACCTTCTTCATCGCCGCGTCGGTGGTCGCCGCCTTGCCCTCGTTTGCCAGCAGGCTGTCCATCAGCAGCCGGTTGCGGGCGAAGGCCAGCCGCTTCTTGAATTCAGCACTATCCTCGACCTTCTTGTCCTCGGCGGCCTTGGCGACGATCTTCATGTCGATCAGAAACGCCAGCAGGTTTTCCTTCTTGGTCGAGGGATCCATCTTTTCGAGGCTCGGCCCCAGCTCCTCCTCAGCCACCGCCATGTCGCTCTGGCGGATCTCCGTCCCGTTCACCTTGGCGAGCACCGGGTTGGCATCATCGGCGCGGGCCTGGGGGCCGGCCAGCAAGGCCAGGGTCAGACAGCCCAGCATGGCGGCGGAGGCGAGGCCAAGGCGCGGGCCGGTCTTCGTTTCCGGGAACGAGGTGGTCATGTAAGATCCTTACGGGGCTGTTCAGGGCGGCGGGGACACTCGCCCAATCGGCCGGCCTTGGCAACGCGAAAGTCTGTCAAAATGATGAAATCCGTGCCGGCGCCGCGCCGTTGACAAGGCCCGGAGCGGGCCATATCTCTGCGAAAATCGGGTCAGTCGCGATAGCGCTTCCAGGCTGCGCTTTTGGCCGATGTGCCTTTGATTTGCCGAATTCCCACTCATTTGGCGGAGCTGCCGGATCGGGCCGGTGCCGCGATGCGTCACGATGAGTTGATTGGCAGGGATGGTGACGTCATGGCGGCAACGCCGAACCGCAAAGACAGGAATGTGGCATGATCGGCGCCCTCGCCCGCAAGTTCTTCGGCTCCTCCAATGACCGCCGCGTCAAGGGGTATCGGGCCCGGGTCGACGCCATCAACGCGCTGGAGCCGGAGATCGCGGCGCTGTCCGACGAGGCGCTGAAAGCCCGCACGGTCGAATTCCGTGCCGAACTCGCCAACGGCAAAACCCTCGACGACCTCCTGGTTCCGGCTTTTGCGACGGTTCGCGAGGCCGCCAAGCGGACGCTCGGCCAGCGTCATTTCGACGTCCAGCTGATCGGCGGCATGGTGCTGCATGAGGGCGACATCGCCGAGATGAAGACCGGCGAGGGCAAGACGCTGGTCGCAACCCTGGCGGTCTATCTCAATGCGCTGGCTGGCAAGGGCGTCCACGTCGTCACCGTCAACGACTATCTCGCCCGGCGCGACTCCGCCTGGATGGGCGAGATCTACAGTTTCCTCGGCCTCACCACCGGGGTGATCGTCCACGGCCTCGACGATGTCGAGCGCAAGGCCGCCTATGGCTGCGACATCACTTACGGCACCAACAACGAATACGGCTTCGACTACCTGCGCGACAACATGAAGTATCGCCTGGAAGACATGGTTCAGCGCAGCCACTTCTACGCCATCGTCGACGAAGTCGACTCGATCCTGATCGACGAAGCGCGCACGCCGCTGATCATCTCCGGCCCGCTCGACGATCGTTCGGACTTCTACAATACCATCGACACCTTCTTCCCCAAGCTCGACAAGACCGACTACGACGTCGATGAAAAGCAGCGCACGGTGACGCTGACCGAATTGGGCATGGAGAAGATCGAGACCCTGCTGCGCGACGCCGGCCAGCTGAAGGGCGATTCGCTCTACGACGTCGAGAACGTCTCCGTCGTTCACCACATCAACCAGGCGCTGCGCGCCCACACGCTGTTCACGCGCGACAAGGACTATATCGTCCGCGACGACGAGGTCGTCATCATCGACGAGTTCACCGGCCGCATGATGCCGGGCCGGCGCTATTCCGAAGGCCTGCACCAGGCGCTGGAAGCCAAGGAGCATGTGCAGGTCCAGCCGGAAAACCAGACGCTGGCTTCGATCACCTTCCAGAACTATTTCCGGATGTATGAAAAGCTCGCCGGCATGACCGGTACGGCGGCGACCGAGGCCGACGAGCTGTTCGACATCTACAAGCTCGAAGTGGTGGAGATCCCGACCAACCTGCCGGTGGCCCGGCTCGACGAGGACGACGAGGTCTATCGTACCCAGAACGAGAAATACGCGGCGATCCTCGCCGAGATCGAGCGCGCCAACGCGCGGCTGCAGCCGGTGCTGGTCGGCACCGCCTCGATCGAGAAGTCGGAGGTGCTGGCCGACTATCTGAAGAAGCACGGCTACAAGCAGATCGATTTCGGCAACGAAAACGCCATGGAGAGGCTGTACGCGGCGGCGCGGGCCGGCAAGCCGGCAAAGCTGTTCGCGGTACTCAACGCGCGCTTCCACGAGCAGGAGGCCTATATCGTGGCGGAAGCCGGCGTGCCTGGCGCGATCACGATTGCGACTAATATGGCCGGCCGCGGCACCGACATCAAGCTCGGCGGATCGCTCGAGATGCGGATCCAGCACGAGACCGCCGGGATTGCCGACGAGGCCGAGAAGGCCGCCCGGATCGAGCGCATCAAGGCCGACGTCGAGCGCTTCCGCAACATCGTGCTGAAGGCCGAGGACAGCATCGAGGTCGAGCCGGCCAAGGGTGCGAAGCCGGCGAAGACCGCGACCCGGCCCGGCGGGCTCTACATCATCGGCTCCGAGCGTCATGAATCGCGGCGCATCGACAACCAGCTGCGCGGCCGCTCCGGACGACAGGGTGACCCCGGCCGGTCCAAGTTCTTCCTGTCGCTGGAAGACGATCTGATGCGGATCTTCGGTTCCGACCGGCTCGACAGCATGCTGACCCGGCTCGGCCTCAAGGAGGGCGAGGCCATCATCCATCCCTGGATCAACAAGGCGCTGGAGAAGGCGCAGCAGAAGGTTGAGGCCCGCAACTTCGATATCCGCAAGAATTCTACTGAAGTTCGACAACGTCCAGAACGACCAGCGCAAGGTCATTTTCGACCAGCGCGTCGACCTGATGAAGGACGAGAGCGTCGCGGAGACGGTGGCCGACATGCGCCACGCCTTTGTCGAGGATGTCGTCACCAAGCATGTCCCCGAACATGTCTATGCCGAACAGTGGGATGTGGCCGGCCTGAAGGACGAGCTGAAGCGCGTGCTCGACATCGATCTGCCGGTCGAGCAATGGGCCAAGGAAGAAGGCATCGCCGACGAGGAATTGTTGTCGCGCATCGAGAGCCGCGTCGACGAGCACATGGCGGCCAAGGTGGCGCAGTGGGGTCCCGACGTGATGCGCTATGTCGAGAAGACCATCCTGCTGCAGACGCTGGACCATCTGTGGCGCGAGCATCTGATCATGCTCGATCACCTGCGCCAGGTCATCGGGCTGCGCGGCTACGGCCAGCGCGATCCGCTGCAGGAATACAAATCGGAAGCCTTCAGCCTGTTCGAGGCGATGATCGCCCATCTGCGCGAGGCCGTGACGGCGCAGCTGATGCGGGTCGAGATCGTGCCGCCGGAAGAGCAGCAGCCGGTATTGCCGCAGATGGAGGCGCACAAATTCGACCCCAATACCGGCGAGGACGAGCTCGCCTTTGCCAGCGCCTCGCTGGTGCCGGCGGCGACCGCCGATCGCGACCCGAAGAATCCCGCGAGCTGGGGGAAGGTCGGCCGCAACGAGGACTGCCCGTGCGGCTCGGGCAAGAAATACAAGCACTGCCACGGCCGGTACGCCTGAGACGGGTCCGGCCGCGCGGCCGGCGCGGTATCATCGATCTGCCGGGCGCCGCCCTCGGTTGAATGGCGTCCGGCTCGTGGCCGGTACGAATTTCGGCGATTGCGGGGAATCGCATGCCACTCACGCCTGCTACCAGGGAATTTCTCGGCTATCTGCAGAAAAATCCGGCGGTTCGGGCGTGCATCGCGGCGCCCACGAACGCGACGGTACTTTATGCCGGAAGCTTCTTCCGGCCGATCTGGAAGGAATTGGAGGACCTGAAACGGGCTCGTCCAGACCTTGCGTCGAAGAAGATGCTTTCCGAGGTCTTGGCCGGCATCAGACCAACTGACGCGCCTTACCCAAATCTGCTGGTGTGGGCGCAGGCAATCGACCCCCTGGAGCCATGGCGAGAAAACGGATTCATCGTCTGGCGGGCGCTGTCCGGAATCTACGCCTCGAATGCCAGAGGCGCCGTATCGTTCTGCATCGGGTCGGGCATCACGAGAGCCAGCTCGATTTTTGCGGCCACGGAACTCCCCGTCCTGCTGCGGAACCCGCACGTGGATCACGTCACCAAGCAGGTTCTCGAATACTACCAGAGATGCATCAGGCAGGGACTATCGTCAGTCAATTTCGGCTACATCGCGCGATAGCCTGGCGTGCGGCGACCGGCGCTATTCGCCTGATGGATCTGCGCCGCCGCTATTGCGTCGCCGAGAATCGGCTGTCGAATGAATTCGCCGGCACCACCGGTTGAGCACCAGCCAGCGCGGACTTGGCAGCGGGCGCGGCCGTATTATCCGACACCGACGGTTTGAGCGGCGGCCTGGCAGTGGCCTGTCGGCTCTCGGGTTTGCGGACCGCCTCGGGATGTGGCTCGCTGCGCTTCGCCATGATCGATTTCGGCTTCGCTGCGGGGGGCGGCGGCGCGCTGGCGGTGGTCTCGGCCGGCGCCGCGCCGAACCCGACCTTGCGGGCAAACCTCGTGAAGAAGCCGTCGGATGACGTGGTCGGCGTCGCGGTCGCGACCGGCGTCGCGGTCGCCACCTGGGTCGACGGTTCCGGCGCAGCCGCCTCGACCGCGGGCTGTTCCAGGTTGGGCGCGTGCGGCGGATTGACATGCGAGGGGATGGTGCCGGGGGCGCGCGCCAAGGCGAGCAGCGACAGGCTCTGGCCTTCGCCGCCGTCGGACAGACCGGTGTTGCCGTTGGGCAGCTTGGCGGCGAACACCTTGTTCATCCCGCCGTCGATGCCGCTGTTCAACCGCGCCATCGGCGTCCCCTTGGCGGCGAGTTTCGCCATCTCGGCGTCATCGGCCTGCTGCTTTGCACGCACCGCGTTGGCGAGTTCGTCCGGGATCACGTAAGCGGGGCACTTCGACGAGGCCTCGAACACCGGGTCGTGGGTGGCGTTCGGCGGCTTGGCGGCGTCGAAAACGTACTTCTTCTCGCAGAAATCGACCTTGGGCTCCCGCTTGGAAACCTCGAAATGATCGTTGCCTTCCTTGATCATGCGCCAGAACGGCATGTTCGGGTTGTTGCGATGCCTCGCCATGTTCACGGCAGTCATGTGAAACGGATAGGCCTGGAACTGAAACGAGCGCTGGCCGCCGAAGAACGATTCCCGCCCGAGCGAATAGATTTCCGCGATCTGCTCGTCGGTCATGGCGTAGCAGCCCCGCGATGAGCAATCGCCATGCACCATCAGCTCCGAGCCGGTGCGGCCGAGCGCGCGGTCGAAGGCATTGGGAAAGCCGGTGTTGAATGACAGGTAGTAGGCCGATTGCGGGTTCATTTGCGCCGGCGAGATGGCATAGAACCCTTCCGGCGCCTGGCGGTCGCCCTGCCGGACCTTGGGGCCGAGGTCGCCCGACCAGCGGCAGATCGGATAGGTCTTCAGGAGCGCGAAATGGCCGGAGCGATCCTGCTTCCAGACCTCGAGCTCGGCCTCCTCCTTGAACAGCCGGACCAGGATCGGCGACTGCAGATCCATGTCCTTCTCGTTCATGGCGGCGATCAGTTTCGGCGAAACCGGCTGGTTGGCCTTGGCGTTGCTGGCGAGCGAAACCTCGTCGCTGTTGCAGCCGGCAAGCAGCAGCCCACCGGCCGTCAGCACGGCCGATGCGATCAGCGCGCGGACCAGCGAGCGGCAGATCAATGGAAAGCTCCACACCCGACGGGCAATTTCGCACCCCAATTAACGCGTCCGTGCCCTGAAGCCATCGACTAAAATTCTAACCTTCGGCCCGAAGGGTCGCAAGCCGCCGACAGGGCCGCGGCAGGATCCACCGCAACCATGGTCAATAGACGTTAAATATCTTACTCGGGGCCTAATTGCGGCCAAATTGCCTTAATCCGCAAAAAAGCGGGCCGGCGGTCGGCGGCGCCGCCGGACATCGCGGGCGTGGAAGGGTCGGCTCAGCCCAGCTTCCGGCCGATCTCGAGGAATTTCTGCCGTCGCTGCTGGCGGATCATCTCCGGCGTGAGATGGCCGAGATCGGCCAGCGCCTGCGCGACCGCGTCACCGGTGATCGCGATCATGGTGTTGGGGTCGCGGTGCGCGCCACCGGGAGGCTCCTTCAGGATCGAATCGATCACGCCGAAGCGCAGCATGTCCTGCGCCGTGATCTTCATGCTGTTGGCGGCCTCCTGAGCCTTGGTGCCGTCGCGCCACAGGATCGAGGACGCCGCTTCCGGCGAGATCACGCTGTAGATCGCATGTTCGAACATCAGCACGCGATTGGCGGTGGTGATGGCGATGGCCCCGCCCGACATGCCTTCCCCGGTGATGATCGCGACATTGGGCACCCCAAGCGAGAGGCAGGCATCGGTGGACCGGGCGATGGCCTCGGCCTGCCCGCGCTCCTCGGCGCCGATGCCGGGATAGGCGCCGGCGGAATCGACGATCGACAGCACCGGGATTCCGAAGCGGTCGGCCATCTCCATCAGGCGGACCGCCTTGCGATAGCCCTCCGGACGCGCCATGCCGAAATTGTGCTTGATGCGGGATTCGGTGGTGGCGCCCTTTTCCTGGCCGATCACGCAGATGCTTTCGCCGCGGAAACGGCCGAAGCCGCCCATCAGCGCCTCGTCCTCGCCGAACTTGCGATCGCCCGCCAGCGGCGTGAATTCGGTGATCAGCGCGTCAATGAAGTCGGTCAGGTGCGGCCGCTGCGGATGGCGTGCGACCAGGGTCTTCTGCCACGGCGTCAAATTTTCATAGAGGTCGCCGAGCGCCTGCGCGGCCTTGTCCTCGATCCGCGAAATCTCCTCGCCGATGTCGCTGCCGGTCGCCGCCAGGGCACGCAATTCGTCGATCTTGGCGTCGAGTTCGGCAACCGGCTTTTCGAAATCGAGGTAGCTGCGCATGGGATCCGGCATCAAATCACTATAGGGAGGAACGCCCCGGGAGGCGAAGCGGATTTGGGTTGCGGCGAGAAGTCAAGTATCTTCAATCGTTTATCCAGACATTCCGCGCGGGGCGGCGCTGGCGGGTCAGACGCGAGGGGAAGGGGTTGCGCGGGCCGGAACCGGCTCTTTCCGGTGAGACGGCGCCGAAGTCAAGACCGCGGCATCATTTCTGTGCCAGCGGATGCAGGTCGCGCACCAGGCTCTTCAGGCGCTCTTCGACCACATGGGTGTAGATCTGGGTGGTCGAGATATCGGTATGGCCGAGCAGCGTCTGCACGATGCGCAGATCGGCGCCGTTGTGCAGGAGATGGCTTGCGAAGGCGTGCCGCAACACATGCGGGCTGACCAGCCGCGGTGCCAGACCGCAAGCCGCCGCCAGCTGCTTCAGGTCGCGGGCGAAATGCTGCCGGCTCAGGTGGCCGCTCGCGCCGAACGAGGGAAACAGCCATTTCGAACCCGAACCTGCCTTCGATGCCGGGGCTCCCTCGTTGTGCTCCGCCCGCAGCGCCGCCAGCGCCGCGACGTAGTCCGTCATTGCCCGGCGCGACGGCGCGTTCAGCGGCACCAGCCGCTCCTTGTTGCCCTTGCCGCGCACCACGATCATGCCGGCGTCGCGGCGCGATGCCGCGAGTGGCAGCGTCACCAGTTCCGAGACCCGCAGGCCGGTGGCGTACAGCACCTCCAGCAGGCAATACAGCCGCAGCGCGCGCAGCCGTTGCAGCGCCGAGGCTTGCGGGGCGTCGGCCTGCGCCTTCGCCTGCCCCAGCAGCCGATCGACGTCGGCGATCGACAACACCTTCGGCAGTCCCCGGCCGCGCTTCGGCCCGGACAGGATCGCGGCGGGATCGTCGCTGCGAAACCGCTCGCTCAGCAGGAAACGAAACAGATGCCGCATCGCCGACAGCCGCCGTGCCACGGTCGAGGAGCGGAAGCCGCGGATGTCGAGATCGGCGAGATAGTCGCGCAGCGCCTGGGTTTCGGCGCCGTTGAGATCCCCGCCGGCGCGGCCGAGAAACGCCGAAAGATCCTCCAGGTCGCGGCGATAGGCATCGAGCGTGTTGCGGCCGGCGCCCTGCTCGGCGGCGAGCATGTCGAGGAACAGGCCGATCAGCTTGGTGTCCGAGGTCATGGAACGCATTCCCGACCTTACCTGCTATTTCTTGAGAAACTTGTCGGCCTGGATGGTGACGGTCATCTCGCGCGGCTTCGGGTTGACGAAATTCGCCAGGGCGAAGATCACCCCGTAGATGATGCCGCAGATCACCGCGACCACCGTCAAGAACCGGAACAGGCTGGGCATCGCAGGCTCAGGCGCGGGCGCGGGTTAACGATTGAATCATGGGGATCGCCGAAGCTGACTACCAACATGTTCCCTGATCCGTTGCAAGAGACTCTGGCAACGGTGTCGGCGGGGGTAGTATGGTGGCATGGAACCCACGAGTTGCGGCTTGAAAGCCTTCGGATGTCTGAAACAGCTTCATCGGCCCCTGTCGGCACGCCGTCCGAGGCCGCCATTGCCGCGGCATTGGGAACGCGCTCGATCGTGCTGGTGGGAATGATGGGTGCCGGCAAATCGACCATCGGGCGCCGCCTGTCAGCTCGGCTTCGGCTGCCGTTTCTCGACGCCGATAGCGAGATCGAGGCCGCCGCCGGCATGTCGATCCCGGACATCTTCGAAAACCACGGCGAGCCGCATTTCCGCGACGGCGAGGCGCGGGTGATCGCACGGCTGCTCGACAGCGGTCCCGGCGTTCTGGCCACCGGCGGTGGAGCGTTTCTGCGCGCGGAGACGCGCGCCCGTATCCGCGCCCAGGCGGTCTCGATCTGGCTCAAGGCCGATGCCGACATCATCATGCGTCGGGTCAAGCGCCGCGCCGACCGCCCGCTGCTGCAGACCGCCGACCCGACCGCGACCGTCGGAAGGCTGTTGACGGAGCGCGAGCCGTTCTATCGGCACGCCGACCTCACGGTCTGGTCGCGCGACGTGCCGCACGAGAAGATCGTCGATGAGTGCATCGAGGCGCTGCATGCCTGGCTGCGCGGCGGCGGCGCGGGTGCGCAGACCACGCCGGGCAGCCTGGATGCCGCGCCATGACCGCGGCGCTCAGACACGCCGATCCGATCATTGTCGACGTCGCGCTGGGAGCGCGGTCCTACGACATTGTCATCGGCCGGGATCTGTTGCCGTCGCTGGGCGCGCGCATCGCCGCGCTGCGGCCGGGGGCGCGTACCGCCATCGTCACCGACCGCGAGGTCGCGCGCCACTGGCTGGCTCCGGCCCAGGCTGCGCTGTCCAGCGCGGGAATTGCGACGTCGGCCATCATCGTCGGGGAGGGCGAGGGGTCGAAAACCTATGCCGGGCTCGAGCGGGTCAGCGAAGCGCTGATCGCGGCGCGGATCGAGCGCAACGATCTGGTGGTCGCCCTCGGGGGCGGCGTGGTCGGGGATCTCGCGGGCTTTGCCGCCGCGATCCTGCGTCGCGGCGTCGATTTCGTGCAGGTGCCGACCTCGCTCCTGGCCCAGGTCGATTCCTCGGTCGGCGGCAAGACCGGGATCAATTCGCCCGGCGGCAAGAACCTGCTCGGTGCGTTTCACCAGCCGGTGCTCGTGGTCGCGGACACGGCGGTGCTCGACACCCTGTCGCCGCGCCAGTTCCGCGCCGGCTATGCCGAGATCGCCAAATATGGCGTGCTCGGCGACGAGGCGTTCTTTGCCTGGCTGGAAGCCAATCACGGCGAGATCCTCGCCGGCGGGGCCGCGCGTGAACATGCCATCGCCACCTCCTGCCGCGCCAAGGCCGCGATCGTGGCCCGCGACGAACGCGAGACCGGCGATCGCGCGCTGCTCAATCTCGGCCATACTTTCGGCCATGCCCTGGAAGCGGCGACCGGATTTTCCGACCGGTTGTTCCATGGCGAAGGCGTCGCCGTCGGCATGGTGCTGGCGGCGGAATTTTCGGCGCAGCTCGGCATGATCGCCGAATCCGACGCCGCCCGCATCGCACGCCACCTTGCCGGAATGGGTCTGCCGACCCATCTGCAGGACATTGCCGGATTCGCCCAGGAAGGGCTTGCGAGCGCTGACCGGCTGATGGCGCTGATGGCCCAGGACAAGAAGGTCAGACGCGGTCGGCTGACCTTCATCCTGCTTGCGGCCATTGGCCGCGCCGAGATCGTTCCGGATGTCGAGCCGTCGCTGGTACGTGACTTCCTCGAACGCAGGCTGGCAGGCAGGAATTAGGGCACGTCCGCGAGCCGGCTCGCGGCCGGCTGCGATGGTCATGCCGCTGTGAAGGGAGCGAACGCCGCATCATGGACTGGTTTACGCTCTCCATCGTCCTCGGCTGCCTGCTGGTGTCTGCCTTCTTCGCGGCGAGCGAGACGGCGCTGATCGGCGCCTCGCGCGCCAGCATGCTGCGGCTGTCGAAGCAGGGCAATCGCGACGCCGATGTGGTCTCCAGCCTGTTTGCGATGCGCGAACGGCTGATCGGCGCGCTGCTGCTTGGCAACAACATCGCCAATATCGGCGCCTCGGCGCTGGCGACCGGCATCTTCACCGCCTGGTTCGGCGAGGTCGGCGTGCTGTATGCGACCGGTGTGATGACCGCGCTGGTGGTGATCTTCGCCGAGGTGCTGCCGAAGACCATCGCCATCAATGCGCCGGACCGGGTGTCGCTGCTGGTCGCCCGCCCGATGAAGCTGATGGTCTATCTGCTCGGTCCGCTGCTCGTCATTGTCGAGGCAGTGGTACGGGTGCTGATGGCCGCGCTCGGCATCAAGATCGGCGCCAACCAGCCGATCCTGTCGCCGACCGAGCGGCTGCGCGGCGCGGTCGACCTGCTTCATCACGAAGGCAAGGTCGAGAAGCAGGACCGCGACATGTTCGGCGGCCTATTGGACCTGAGCGAGCTGCAGGTCTCCGACGTGATGGTTCACCGCACCGAAATGGTGATGATCAATGCCGACCTGCCCGCGGAAGAGCTGGTGCGCGAGGTGCTGGCGACCGAATACACGCGGATTCCGCTGTGGCGCGACAAGCCGGAAAACATCGTCGGCGTCCTGCATGCCAAGGATCTGCTGCGCGCGATCCGCGCCTCCGAGGGCGACATGGCGAAGATCGACGTCTCGACCATCGCGCTGCCGCCCTGGTTCGTTCCGGAGATGCGCTCGGTGTCCGAACAGCTCAAGGCGTTCCGCCGCCGCAAGACCCATTTCGCCCTGGTCGTCGACGAGTATGGCGAGGTCGAGGGCATGGTGACGCTGGAGGACATCCTGGAGGAAATCGTCGGCGACATTTCCGACGAGCACGACGTGGTGGTGGCCGGCGTGCGCGCCCAGCCCGACGGTTCGGTGGTGGTCGACGGCTCGGTGCCGATCCGCGACCTCAACCGCGCGATGGACTGGCACCTGCCCGACCAGGAGGCGACCACGGTCGCGGGCCTCGTGATTCACGAAGCGCGCTCGATCCCGGATCGCGGCCAGAGCTTCACGTTTCACGGCTTCCGATTCCGCGTCCTGCGCCGCGAGCGCAATCGCATCACCGCGCTGCGGATCGTGGCCGTGCCCCGCGAGGCCGAAGTCGAGGAGAAAAAACCGCGTCGGGCGGGCAAGTCGTTTTGAGACTCAGCCTTCGCCCGGCGCCTGGGCATGGATCGCCAGCGCGTGCACGGAGCCGGCGAGTTCCGCCGTCAATGCCGTGTTAATCATGCGATGACGTTCGATCCGGCTCTTCCCTTCGAAGGCGGGCGATACGATATAGACCCTGAAATGCGTCTCGCCTCCCGGCCGGTGGCCGGCATGGCCCTCATGAAGATGTAATTCGTCGACGACGTTGAGGCTTTCCGGTTTGAAAGCTTCATTCAACTTGTCGGTGATAGTGTCCCGGGTGCGCATGACTGCGGCAATACGTCCATGCTCGTCGCGCGTCAAGATGCATCGGGGAACGAGATATTTGCGATGTCAAGACTTGAAGCCTTTCGCATTGCGCTGTCATAGTCAGTCATGCCGATCAATTCATCGAAGTTCTTCGACAGCATCCGGATCAAGCCCAACAAGCTGAGCGCGAAGCAGCAGGCGCAGGCGCGGGATGAATCCGTGATGTGCGAATGGCCGGACTGCAAGAACAAGGGCCCGCACCGCGCACCGAAGGGCCGCGCCAATGACAGGGAATACTGGCACTTCTGTCTCAATCACGTTCGCGAATACAACCAGTCCTACAATTTCTTTTCCGGCATGAATGCCGACGCGGTCGCGCGCTATCAGAAGGACGCGCTGACCGGCCATCGCCCGACCTGGAAGATGGGCGCCAATACCAGCGCCAAGAAGGGCAAGGGCAGCGCCGAGGCCGAATTCGAGGGCGCCTCGGATCCGTTCAACGTGTTCAGTGAACTCAATGGCCGCGGCCGCTGGCGGCCGGGCCCCGGCGCCAATGCCGAGGCCAAGGTCGAGACCCGCAAGGTGTTCAACGCCGAGCGCAAGGCGCTGCAGGTGATGGGATTGGGCTCCGGCGCGACCCTGGTCGACGTCAAGACCCGATACAAGGCGCTGGTCAAACAGCACCATCCCGACGCCAATGGCGGCGACCGCTCCACCGAGGATCGCCTGATCGAGATCATCAAGGCCTATAATTATCTGAAGACCGTGGTGCGCGGCGCGAGTTGACGCTCCCGTCAGGCCCCGTCATTCCAGGGGCGCGCCGAAAGCGCGAGCCCAAAAACCTTCACCGCCGATGTGGGTTACGCAATAGTGGCGATCTTCAACGCCCATGCTTGCCCATTCCGGGCTCGATCGCGCCGCCGCCATGGCGGCGGCGGATGGTCCAGACCGCCAGCGCGAGGACCAAGGCACCGCCGATCACGAGCGGCATCCAGTAGTGCCGGGCGCCCGCGGCCGTCCCGAGTTCGCCGTACCGTTCCAGCAGCGATACCGCGAGCACGCCCGGCAGTACATGCGCCGGCGCCCAGAGCAGGATGGCCGGGATGTTGACGGCGTAGAAGCGGGACGGCGCCATGCCGAGCGCGCCGGCCGTGATGGGCACGAAGGCCCGGATCGGCGGCACGAAGCGGGCAAAAAACACCGCAAGCGTGCCCCAGCGGCGAAAGAAAGCCTCGCTCTGAGCGCACACACGCGGATAGCTGGACATCGGCCAGGAACTCAGGATCTCGCTCTGGGAGCGATGTCCGACCCAGAATGCCGATCCGTCGCCGATCACCGCCCCAGCGATCGCCGCCGCCAGCACCCATTCGAGCTGCAGGTCGCCGGTGGGGATCAGCGCGCTCAGGGCGAGGATGATGGTCGATCCCGGAATCACGGAACCCAAGACCGGGACCGCCTCGAGCAGGGCGGCGAGAAACAGGGTGAGGTAGGCAAGCCACGCATGCGCCGAGACGAAGGCCACCAATGGATCGATCAATGAATGCACAATAATCCTGTGTGTCGGGGTGCGTTCCGGCTTCCAGCCAGACCTAACACAACTCACCGGGCGGCAGGTAAGTGCCATCGCGCCTGGCAAATGGCGGATCAGGCCGGTCGAAATACCGCGTGATTCGCAGGGCAGCCTTCCAAAAATTGCGACCAATGCCTATCATGATGAAAACGCAACGGAACTTTGATCGGCGCGTGGGCTTCTTCCCATCGTTGCTCTCTGCTAGGTTCCGCAGGCAACCCATCCGCAGCCACACCGCCAATCTGGTTTCGGGATCGCCCGGAACCCCGGAGGAATGATGACGACCGCCGCCATGACCAAATCGCAGGAGCCCGCGGGTTTGCCGGACATGAAGGTGTCGGTCCGCCAGGTATTCGGCATCGACAGCGACCTCGAGGTGCCGGCCTATTCCGAAGTGGATCCGCACGTGCCGGAGGTCGATTCCGATTACCGCTTCGATCGCGCCACCACGCTGGCCATTCTGGCCGGATTTTCCAGGAATCGCCGGGTGATGGTCACCGGCTATCACGGCACCGGCAAGTCGACGCATATCGAGCAGGTTGCGGCGCGGTTGAACTGGCCCTGCGTGCGCGTCAATCTCGACAGCCATATCAGCCGGATCGACCTGGTCGGCAAGGATTCCATCGTCATCAAGGACGGCAAGCAGGTCACCGAATTCCGCGACGGCATTCTGCCCTGGGCGTTGCAGCACAATATCGCGCTGGTGTTCGACGAATACGACGCCGGCCGTCCCGACGTGATGTTCGTGATTCAGCGCGTGCTGGAGGTCTCCGGCCGGCTGACGCTGCTCGACCAGAACAAGGTGATCAAGCCGCATCCGGCATTCCGGCTGTTCTCGACGGCCAACACCGTGGGCCTCGGCGACACTTCGGGCCTCTATCACGGTACCCAGCAGATCAACCAGGGCCAGATGGACCGCTGGTCGATCGTCACCACACTGAACTACCTCGCCCATGACGAGGAAGTCGAGATCGTGCTCGCCAAGGCGCATCATTATCGCAGCCAGGAGGGCCGCGACATCGTCAACAAGATGGTGCGGCTTGCCGACCTCACCCGCAACGCCTTCGCCAATGGCGACCTGTCGACGGTGATGAGCCCGCGCACGGTGATCACCTGGGCCGAGAACGCCGACATTTTCGGCGACATCGGCTTTGCCTTCCGCGTCACCTTCCTCAACAAGTGCGACGAACTGGAGCGGCCGCTGGTCGCCGAGTTCTATCAACGCTGCTTCAATGTCGAGCTTGCGGAATCCTCGGTCAACGTGGCGCTGAGCTGATGCGATGGCGGCCCTCAGCGTAGAGCGCACGATAGGCGAGACCAAGCGCGCCGTTCTCGCCGGGCTCGTTCGCTACAACGGCGAGCAGATGGGGCCGCAGAGGTACCGCCGCTTCGCGGTTTCGCTTCGTGACAAGGGCGCCATTGTCGGCGGGGTGGTCGGCGAGGTCTGGATGACCGTGCTGTTCATCCAGCTGTTCTGGATCGACCAGCGCTATCGCGGCAAGGGCCACGGCACCGCGCTGATCGAGCAGATCGAGACCGAGGCGCGCAAGTTCGGGGCCGTCCGCGCCTATGTCGATACCATGAGTGCCCAGGCCCCCGGCTTCTACCGGAAATGCGGCTACAATTCGTTCGGCGTCCTCGACGGATACCCGGGCGGCGTGACGCGTCACTGGTTCGCCAAGGCGCTGTAAGGATCGCAATGTCGACGTCAAACAAGTTCCGCACCGGGTCCAAGGAAGCACCGACCGAGCCGTTCAAGCGCGCGGTGACGTCCTGCCTGCGCGCGATCGCCAGGCTGCCCGAGCTCGAGGTGACGTTTGCCGCCGAGCGCCCGGGGTTGGCGCCCGGCAAGGCGCGGCTGCCGGAGCCGGCGCGCAAGATGTCGAGGCGCGACGCCGCAATCGTGCGCGGCCATGCCGATTCGATCGCGCTGAAGCTCGCCTGCCACGATCCGAAAGTGCATCGCAAGCTGATGCCGGGAAACCCGCAGGCGCGCGGCGTCTTCGAGGCGGTGGAGCAGGCGCGGGTGGAGGCGATCGGCTCGCGGCGGATGGCGGGCGTGGCCAAGAATCTCACTGCCATGCTCGACGATCATTTCCATCGCGGCAAGTTCGACGAGATCACCGACCGCGCCGATGCGCCGCTGTCGGATGCGCTGGCGATGCTGGTGCGCGAACGGCTGACCGGGCTGCCGCCGCCTGCGGCGGCGCGCAAGATGGTCGACCTCTGGCGTCCGATCCTGGAGGACAAGATCGGCACCCGGCTCGATCGCCTGAGCCGGGTGACCGAGGACCAGGCCAAGTTCGGCGACGTCGTGCATGATCTGCTCACCGCGCTCGAACTCGGCGATGAGCGCAGCACCGAGACCGATGAGGACGACAGTCAGGACGACAATCCGGACGGCGACAACGACCAGTCCGGCGCGGAGGGATCGCCGGACAGCGACGCCGCGCAGGAGATGAGCGCCGATCAGGCCCAGGCCTCCGCCGACGAGATGTCGGAAAGTGCGATGGAGAGCGCGCAGGCCTCCACCAGCGAGACCTTCGACGACGGCGAGATCGGCGAGGACGAGACCCCCGGCGAGGCGATGCGTCCGAATTCGCGCGGCGCCAACGAACCGCGCGGGCCGGAATATCACGCCTTTGCCCCGAAATTCGACGAGGTGATCGCGGCCGAGGACCTGTGCGACCATGACGAGCTGGAGCGTCTGCGCAGCTATCTCGACAAGCAGCTCGCGCATCTGCAGGGCATCGTGGCGCGGCTGGCCAACCGGCTGCAGCGCCGGCTGATGGCGCAGCAGAACCGCGCCTGGGAGTTCGATCTCGAGGAAGGCATGCTGGATCCGGCGCGGTTGTCGCGCGTCGTCATCGATCCCTATCACCCGCTGTCCTTCATGAACGAGAAGGAGGCGACCTTCCGCGACACCGTGGTGACGCTGCTGCTCGACAATTCCGGCTCGATGCGCGGGCGGCCGATCACGGTGGCGGCGACCTGTGCCGACATCCTGGCGCGGACGCTGGAGCGCTGCGGCGTCAAGGTCGAGATTCTCGGCTTCACCACAAGGGCGTGGAAGGGCGGCCAATCCCGCGAAGCCTGGCTCGCCGCCGGCAAGCCGGCCAATCCCGGCCGCCTCAACGACCTCCGCCATATCATCTACAAGTCGGCCGACGCGCCGTGGCGGCGGGCGCGCAAGAATCTCGGCCTGATGATGCGCGAGGGCCTGCTCAAGGAGAACATCGACGGCGAGGCGCTGGATTGGGCGCACAAGCGGCTGCTCGGCCGCTCGGAGCAGCGCAAGATCCTGATGATGATCTCCGACGGCGCGCCGGTCGACAATTCCACGCTGTCGGTCAATCCGGGCAATTATCTGGAGCGGCACCTCCGCTACATCATCGAGGAGATCGAGACCCGCTCGCCGGTCGAGTTGATCGCGATCGGCATCGGTCATGACGTCACCCGCTATTATCGCCGCGCGGTCACCATCGTCGATGCCGAGGAACTGGGCGGCGCCATCACCGAGAAGCTTGCCGAACTGTTCAGCGAAACCCACGGCGCGCCCCCCGTCATGGCCGGCCGCCGGCGCCGGCTGCATTCCTGAACGTAGCGGCGATGCGCCGCCGTCGTTTCCTGAAGTCGGCGGCGGCCGGACTATCGCTTGCGACGCTGCCTGCCATGGTCCGGGCGCAGCTCGCCGCCGGGCCGTCGATGCGCGACGCGGTCCCGTCCGCCGCACCTGTGTCGATCGAAGTCAATGCTCGGCCGATCGCCTCGTTCGATCCGCGCGACAGCTCGCATGTGCGCTTCGGATGGTTGCAATTTCGCAGCGGGCTGGTGCTGACCTCGTCCTTTCCGGGCTTCGGCGGCCTGTCGGGATTGCGGCTCGATGCCAAAGGCGAGCGCTTCATTTCGTTCAGCGACAAGGGCACCTGGTTCACCGGCAGGATCGTGTACCGGAATGGCGGAATGACCGGACTTGAGGACGTCGAGGCGGCGCCGATGCTGGGACCGGACGGTCGGCCGATCACTTCGCGCGGCTGGTTCGATTCCGAGTCGATCGCGCTCGATGGATCATACGTCTATATCGGACTGGAACGCGTCAACGAGGTGCTGCGCTTCGATTTCGCCAACGGATTCACCCGCGCGCCCGGCGAGGTGGTGAAGATGCCGCCGGCGGTGAAGAGCTTGCCGTATAACAAGGGGCTGGAAGCCCTGATCATGGTACCGGGCGGGCTGCCGCTGGCGGGCACGCTGCTGGCATTTTCCGAGCGCGGCCTCGATGCCGCCGGCAACCTGATCGCCTTCTTGGTGGGAGGCCCGACGCCCGGCCAGTTCAGCGTCCGCCGTACCGACCGTTTCGACATCAGCGATGCGACGCTGCTGCCATCGGGCCAGCTGCTGATGCTCGAGCGCAAGCTCTCGTTCTCCAGCGGGCTCGGCATCCGCATCCGCCGCATCCCGCTGGCCGCGGTGGCGCCGGGCGCCGTGGTCGACGGCCCGGTGATCTTCACCGCGGACCTGGGCGAAGAGATCGACAACATGGAAGGCATCGACGCCTTCGTGACGCCGCAGGGGGACACCGTGCTGACCATGGTCTCCGACGACAATTTCTCGTTTCTCGAGCGCACTCTGCTGTTGCAATTCACGCTGCTCGAGCCATGACACGGTCATTGGTAAATCGCCGCCAGCCATCTATAGGTTTGCCGCAGGCGAACCTCTCACGATCGGAAATCCCATGAGTACTCTGTTCACGCCGCTGCAGCTGCGCGGTCTCACGCTTGCCAATCGCATCATGATCGCACCGATGTGCCAGTATTCCGCGATCGACGGCGTGGCCAATGATTGGCATTTCACCCACATCAACAGCCTCGCACTGTCGGGCGCCGCGCTGTTCTGCATCGAGGCGACCCATGTCGAGGCGGCCGGCCGCATCACGCCGGGATGTCTCGGGCTCTGGAACGATGCCACCGAAGCCGCGCTGCAGCCGATCATCGCGTCGGTGCGGAAGCATTCGAAGATAGCCGTGGCCATGCAGCTGGCCCATGCCGGCCGCAAGGGGTCGAGCCACAAGCCCTGGGATGGCGGCCAGCAGATTCCGCTTGCCGATGGCGGATGGCAGACCGAAGCGCCATCGGCGCTGCCGCACAAGTCGGGCGAACTGGCGCCGCGCGAACTCGATGCCGCCGGGCTGGTCCGCGTTCGCGACGCCTTTTCGAGCGCCGCAAGGCGGGCGGCGCGGCTCGGCCTCGACGCGCTGGAACTGCATTGCGCGCATGGTTATCTGCTGCACCAGTTTCTGTCGCCGATCGCAAACCAGCGCGGCGACCAATATGGCGGGTCGCTGCAGAACCGGCTGCGCTTCCCGCTCGAGGTGTTCGAGGCGGTGCGCGCGGCCTTTCCGGAATCGAAGCCGGTCGGCGTCAAGGTATCCGCCACCGATTGGGTCGAGGGCGGCTGGGACCTCGCGCAGACAATCGAATTCGCCAGGGCGCTGAAGCAAGTTGGCGTCGACTGGGTCGATGCCTCCTCGGGCGGCGTCTCGCCGCTGCAGAAGATCCCGCTCTCGCCCGGTTACCAGGTGCCGTTCGCGCAGGCGCTGAAGGAACAGGCCGGTGTCGCCACGGTGGCGGTCGGTCTGATCACCGAGCCGAACCAGGCCGAGGAGATCGTGGCGTCGGGCAAGGCCGACATGGTCGCGCTGGCACGCGGCATGCTCTACAACCCGCGCTGGGGCTGGCATGCGGCGGCCGCGCTTGGCGGCCATATCGAGGCTCCGCCGCAATATTGGCGCTCGCAACCCGCGAGCCAGAAGGCCTTGTTCGGCAACACGACGTTCGGAACCCGCTGAACGCAACTGGCCGAGCCGACCGGTCACCGGCGCCGTTACCGCCTTTTCTCGGATCGGAGACAAACCCTGCTGTGCCTGACGCGGGCCCGCTCTTCGCGCGCCCGCGCCTTGCGTGTTTGATGATCGCATCGGGCCAGCCTGTGCTAGATTGGCTGCGGGCGTGCAGCAAAGACGCGTCGCAAGCGATGAACGGAGGAAACCGCATGGAGATTGGATATTTCACGATGCCCTCGCATCCGCCGGAGTGCGGATTCAAAGAAGGGCACGACTGGGATCTGCAGGTGCTGCGCTGGCTCGATGAACTCGGCTACCAGGAGGCCTGGATCGGCGAGCACCATACCGCGCCATGGGAGCCGCATCCGGCGCCCGACCTGCTGCTTGCGCAGGCCTTTCTGCAGACCAGCAAAATCCGTCTCGGGCCCGGCGGCTTCCTGCTGCCCTACCACCATCCGGCCGAACTCGCCAACCAAGTCGCGGTCCTCGATCACCTGTCCGGGGGCCGCCTCAATTTTGGCGTGGCGGCGTCGGGCCTGCCCAGCGACTGGGCCATGTTCAACGTCGATGGGATGTCCGGCCAGAATCGCGACATGACCCGCGAAGCATTGGAAATCATCCTGCGGATGTGGACCGAGGACGCTCCGTTCACGCACAAGGGCAAGTACTGGACGGTGACCAAGCCCGACACCATGTTCGACTTCCTCAAACCCCATATCAAGCCGCTGCAGGCGCCGCATCCGCCGATCGGGGTCGCCGGCCTCAGCAAGGGATCGGACACGTTGAAGCTGGCCGGCGAACGCGGCTATATCCCGATGAGCCTCAACCTCAATCCGGCTTACGTCTCCAGCCATTGGGACTCCGTATTGGCGGGCGCCGCCAAGACCGGCCGCACCCCGAAACGGCAGGACTGGCGGCTGGTGCGTGAAGTGTTCGTGGCCGACACCGACGAGGAGGCCCGGAAATTGTCGTCGGGTGACATGATGGGCCGGATGATGGGCGAGTATTTCCTGCCCCTGCTCGGTCATTTCGGCTTCAAGGACTATCTGAAGGCGGCTCCCGACGTGCCGGACAGCGATGTTACGGTCGACTATTGCGCCCGGCACAACTGGATCGTCGGTTCGCCGGCGACGGTCGCCGAGAAGATCGAAACCATCTGGCGCGAGGTCGGCGGCTTCGGCACGCTGCTCGTGTTCGGCTTCGATTACAAGCACAAGCCCGAGGCCTGGCACCATTCGCTGCGGCTCTTGAAGCAGGAAGTGATGCCGCGCCTGAAACACCTCGACGCCGATCTGGTTCGCGCGGCCTGAGTTCCCGAGACGGCGGCAGCGACCGCCGCTACCGCCGCCGCGGCATTTGGTTACCCGATGGTTACCATCGCCGCGGCGGCTGGCGGCCGGCAAAGCCATTGGAAAGCATTTCGTGCTCTCATGGGCGGTGGCAGGCCGATCCATGTCGAGGCGCGTGTGCACGGGAAGAGTTTGAGGATCATCATTCTGGCGGCCTGCGCCTTTGCCGCTTTTCTGGTCTGGGCCCGCAAGCCCGTTGCCGACGAACACCGCCGGGCCCGCCAGCTCATTATCTATTACACCCTGAGCTGGGTTGATGATCCCGTCATCGTCATCGGCGACAGCCTGGTCGAGGCGTCGACCTTGCCGCGGTCGATCTGCGGCCACCCGATCGTCAATGGCGAACTCAATGGCGCGTCGACGACGAGCGACCTCGGCGGCTGGCTCGTCCCCGCCCTCGGCAGCAAGCCACCGGCCCTGATCGTGGTTTCGCTGGGAACCAACGATGCGCTCACCTCGCGCAGCCCGGCGGAATTCACCGATCGCTATGGCATGCTGCTGAAACAGTTGTCGAATTCGACGCGGCGCCTTGCCGTGCTCGAAGTTCCGCCGGTCGAGGCCAAGGGCCGCATGACCATGGAGATGCGGGACACGGCCCTGGCGACCATCCAGCGCTACAATCAGGCGCTGCCCGATTTGGCGAAGCGAAACGGCGCCGCCTTCGCCGCGCTGCCGGCCATGCCGAGCCCCCACACCATTGACGGCGTCCATCTGAACGGCGCCGGCTATCAGGCCTGGGACGCGGCCGTCATGCAGGCTGCGGCGGCCGTTTGCGGCTGAAGGCGCGGCATCCGCAATCATCCGTTTTTTTAGGGAGTGGCAAGGGAAGTTTGTTCACCTTGGGACGGTAACCTCGCCCCCGTTCCGATCGCCACTGGCGGACCTGAGATGGCCGAATCGACGAGCCGGACGATTGTCAACAAATTGCCGGGACTGGAGGCGCTGCGCTTCCTGGCCGCCTTCGCCGTTTTGATCTGGCACTACCAGCATTTTTCCTACGTTGCCGACGTCCCGATCGATCTCGTCCGCGCGCGCTTGCCGCTCTACGGCCTGCTGCGGCCGTTTTACGAGAGGGGCGAGTTCGGCGTCTGGGTATTCTGGTGCATCAGCGGCTTTATCTTCTTCTGGAAATACCGCGATGCCATTTCCGATCGCGCAGTATCCGGCTGGACCTTCTTCGTGTTCCGCTTCTCGCGGCTTTATCCGCTGCATCTTGCGACCCTGATCGCCGTCGCGATACTGCAATCGATCTATTTCCGGATGCATGGTTGCTTCTTCGTCTATCAGAACAACGATGTCGGGCATTTCCTGCTGCAACTCCTGATGGCCAGCAAATGGGGCCTCGAGAGCGGCGACAGCTTCAATGGACCGATCTGGTCGATCTCGGTCGAAGTGCTGGTCTATGTGGCGTTCTTCCTGGCGCTGCGCTACGTCACCCGGTCGGCGCTGTTCAATGTCGTGGTCGTGGTGGCCTGCCTCCATGTCGGCGGCCAGGTGTTCTCCTGCCTTGCGTTCTTCTACGCCGGCGGCCTCGCCGGCATGGCTCGCCGCGCGGCCGCGCCGGCGACGTCGCGGGACTTGATCGAATGCACGGGCTGGTCCATCGCCATTCTCGTGCCGGTTTCGATTGTGGCGTTCGGGCTGCAGTCTCAGCTGATTGCCTGGCTGTTCGTGCTGACCTACACCCCGGTCCTGCTGTTCTGCCTATCCGGCGAGACCATGCTTCCGGCGCAGGCCCAGCGGTTGATCGAGGCGGCCGGGAACATGACCTATTCCAGCTACCTGCTGCACTTTCCGATCCAGTTGCTGATGGCCATCGGGTTCGGCTTCGCTGGCAGGGCGCTGCCGTTCTATCAAGGCTGGTTCTTCGCCCTCTATGTCGGTGCGACGCTGCCCGCGTCCTATCTCGTCTATCGCTGGTTCGAAGAACCGGCGCAGCGCCTGCTTCGCCGACGGCTGCTGCCGCGCAATTTGCCGCCGCGACTGAAGGCCGCCGACATCACATCGTCGCCTCGACGAGAGCCCGCGGCTGCGGGGATGCCCTAGTTTCGCGGCGTGCCGGCGCGGCGGCCGGCTGGTCGCCGTCGGGAGCCTGCGCGAGCCAGCGGCCGGCGGCGCTGCGTCCGCTGTCGTGCAGTTTGGTAACGAAGCTCGGTCCGAGATCGACCGCGCTGCGCTGCGCCAACCCCTCGATCTCGTCTTCCGCCGCGATCCGGAATATCCGCAACGGACGCCCTGACGTCGGGATCGCATCGCGCGCCCACTCCAGCGCGGCGATTTCGGCGTTGAGAACCGAATTCGCCGTGATCTGGTCAAGCCGCCGATCAATCGCCGCATTGGTGATCGGAATATAGCCGTCACAGGCCGGCGTAGCCTGGATCACCAGCACCTGGTTCGTCTCCGACTCCTGCACCAGCCTGACCATCGGAGGATTGGCGGCAAAGCCGCCATCCCAATAGGCCTCGCCGTCGATTTCGATGGTGCAGTGGACCTGGGGCGGACAGGTCGATGCCAGCACCACGTCGGCGGTGATCTCCGCATTGCGGAAAATTTGCGGCTGGCCGTCGCGAATGCGGGTCGCCGCGATCAGCAGTCTTGGGCAACGCGGGTCGCGCAGGACCGAAAAGTCGATGTCGCGAGCCAACTGCTGCCGCAACGGGTCGAGATCGAACGGGTCGAACTGCCCCGAGCGCAAAGCCGGGCCGAACGCCACCGAAGTTCCGGCCGGCGAAAACCCGCCGACCAGCATCACCGAGCGGAACGAGCCTTCTTCCATCATCCGGGACCAGAATTGCTGCAGGCGTGCCCGCGCGCGGGGGCGACCGCCTTCGACCAGACCGCTCGCCAGCAGCACGGCATTGACCGCGCCGGCACTGGCGCCGCTGATCGTGTCGATCTTGCAATCGCTCTGTTCCAGCAGCCGGTCCAGCACGCCCCAGCTGAACGCCGCGAACGAACCGCCGCCTTGCAGGGCCAGCGACAATTTGCGTGGCGGCCAGGTGCGCTGATCGGCGAGGCTGGCCGGCGGCCGGCCCGAAGCGCCTTTTGCGGTGCTGCCCGGTTCCGTGCGCCCGGGCTCGATCGCCGCCGTCACCGTGGGTGGCGACAACACCACCGTGGGTGGCGACAGAACCACCGCAGGTGGCGACAACATCGTCGCGGTTCTGCCACCCGGGACGGTCTTCGCCGGCGGCGATTCGTTTGTCGACCAGATGTCGAGCGCGGCGAGCAGTCCCGTCGCTTCCGTCCGCGCCGGAGCGTCGCTGTTCGCGCCAAGATCGTCCCGCGCGAGTGATGGATCGATGCCACTCATTCCACGCAACCCTGTTACGCCGACACGGCTCGCAGGATGACACGCGGCTCTTCCGTTTGCCAGTGTCGGATGCGGCTTTGAACAAAAATGCCTCGGGCATCCACATCTGAATGTGGAGCCCGCGTTGCCGCTGGCAATGATGACGCGATCAGGGCTTTTTCATCATGTCGGCAAGCGCGTGCATCGCGGCAATGTAGCCATAGGGGCCCAATCCGCAGATCACGCCGGTGGCGACCGACGAAATCTTAGAGTGGCGATGATATTCGTCGCGCGCATGGATATTCGAAATGTGGACTTCCAGCAGGGGTCCCTCGAAAATCTTGATGGCATCGAGGATCGCGATCGAGGTGAAGGAATAGCCGGCCGGATTGATGATGATGGCATCGGCGCTCTGCCGCGCCGACTGGATCAGATCCACCAGTTCGCCCTCGTGATTGGATTGGTGAAACGCAAGTTCGATGCCGAGATGCGCCGCATTTTGCTCGCAGTTCTGCCTGATCTGCGCCAGCGTTGTCGTTCCGTAGATATGCGGTTCCCGAATTCCCAGAAGGTTGAGGTTGGGGCCGTTCAGGATCATCAGTCGCTTCAACATGCTTACTCCTCCAGGTCGGTCTTGAACCGTTTCGGGCACGGATGGGTGGGTACCGGAATCGCGGCGATGCAGCGCGAGCGGAACGCGCAGTCGTGATGGTTTGCGGCGCACGGGCCTTGCAGGCCGTGCTAAGCTCGCTGGCGGCTTGATAGCCCGTTGTTCAATCGTAGATGGGGAGCCACATGGCAACAAGTGTCAAACAGATGCTGGAAGCTGCGAATGCCGTAGTGCCGAAGATCACGTCGGATCAGGCAGCCGACATGATCAAGGGCGGCAACACGCTGGTGCTCGATGTGCGCGATGCACCGGAGGTTGCTGCCAGCGGCAAGGTCGCCGGCGCTCAGCACGTGTCGCGCGGCATGCTGGAATTCCGCGCCGACCCGGAATCACCTTACCACGACAAGAACTTCGACAGGGACAAGGCGGTGATTCTGTATTGTGCCTCCGGCGGCCGTGCCGCGCTGGCGGGCAAGCTGCTCAAGGACATGGGGTACGGCAAGGTTTACAATCTCGGCGGCTTCAAGGATTGGAACGGGGCGGTGGACAAGTCCTGATCCGTTTCCGCTCGGCTGATGCCAGGCCGAAACAGGGCTTGAAAACAAACGGCCGGTCCATCGACCGGCCGCACCGTCTATCTTGTCGCCTGCCGTGCCCGGCGGTCAGCCTTCAGCCCGCCTTCTGCTCCGGCGCCGCGGCGTTGCGCTTCTTCTCGATCGCCCGCTTCAATTCCAGTGCACGGGGGGACAGCAGCTCCGCCTTGGCTTTCAGCAGGAACGCGTCGAGGCCGCCATTGTGGTCTACCGACTTGAGCGCATTGGTGGAAACGCGCAGACGCACGTTGCGCCCCAGGGTGTCGGAAATGAAGGTGACATTGCACAGGTTCGGCAGAAACCGGCGCTTGGTCTTGATGTTGGAGTGGCTCACCTTGTGGCCGACCAGCGGGCCCTTGGCGGTCAGTTCGCAGCGCCGCGACATTTCACAAATTCCTCTTCCAACCCCGGCCGTTCGCCGCTTCGGGCGCGGGCAGGGGGGTCAAAATGGTCCATTTTTCAGGAACCGCGGACCTATAGGGGCAGAGCGGCAGGGCGTCAAGGTTTTGCAGGGGAAAGCGGGTTTTTCCGGGCCCTCCCTGCTTTGATTCCTATCATATTATCGGCGCATTCCGCCCCGACATCAGGCTGGTGCGCGCTGGTCCTCATGTACCGCCGACTTGCCAGCTAATGCGCGCCGACCTTGAGTATGCGTGTGCAGGGTTCGCCAAGGCCATTGCTCGATCGGACCGGGCGAGGGCTTTTTCTGCCGGCGTGTTGTTTGCGGAATTTTCCCGCTTAGATGAACATCCGATCCCGACGTGAGGACCGCGCTCAGTGACAATCCATCGCATGCATTCACGCCGGCCGGCTGGATATTCGCTGCGGGTGCGGGGCGGGCTGTGCGCAGGCGTGCTGCTGCTGCTGGTTCCGCAGCAGGACGCGCAGGCCCAGGGTCGGCTCGATGCGCGTTATGAGGCGACATTGGCCGGCATTCCGGTCGGCAAGGGCGCCTGGACCATCGACATCGCCGACGATCAGTTCTCGGCCGCCGCCTCCGGCGGCACGGCGGGGCTGCTCAAGGCCTTTTCCGGCGGCTCGGGTTCTGGCGCCTCGCAGGGCCGGGTTGTCAATGGCGCGCTGGTGGCGGCGGGCTATTCCGCCACCACCACGACCTCGAAGAAATCCGAATCGATCCGGATGGTCCTGGTCAACGGCGCCGTCAGGGACTACGCCATCGAGCCGGAGCCACCGGTCGATGTCGACCGGATTCCCGTCACCGACGCGCAGCGCCGCGGCGTCTTCGACCCGATGACGGGGTCGATGCTGCATGTCGGCGGCACCGGGGAACTGCTTGGGCCGGACTCCTGTCGCACCAGCGCTGCGATTTTCGACGGCCGCATGCGCTACGATCTCAAGCTCGATTTCAAGCGCATGGAAATGGTCAAGGCCGAAAAGGGCTATCACGGTCCGGTCCTGGTCTGTGCGATCTATTTTTCGCCGGTCGCGGGCTACATCCCGGATCGGCCCGTGATCAAGTACCTCGCCGCCCAGCGCAACATGGAAATCGCTTTCGCGCCGATCGCCGGCACCCGCATCCTGGTGCCGTTCCGGATCATGGTGCCGACCCCGCTCGGCAATGCCATGCTGGAAGCCACTCAGTTCATTACCCAGGCCACTCCGCCGCGCGTCGCCAAAACGCAATGACGCGCTGCGTTTTCGGCCGTGTCACACTGTCAGCCAACGATAGGTCAAGAAATGCATTGACTCCAATCGACTTCTGATTCAACTCCGCGCCCGCCCCAACGTTAAGGAAGTTGTCGAAAAACCGACGCTTTTGAGACCGCAGCCAACTTGATCTAGTAAGGCAGTCAGCCCTACAACGCGAGATGTTGCGGTGAACGAAGCCAGCGTGGGAGAGAGTCAGCAATTCGGGCGCAATTCGTTCTCAACCCGTTCCAAAGCTTAAGCCGCGGCCCGCGAGCGTCGCAATGTGAAACATTTTCGCCGTCCTGCGACGGCAGAATCTTCCGAACAGCATGGTCTCCTCTTCGTCCACGTTCGCCTCAGAACGGGTCCCCGGTACCGGCGTCACGGCGGTACTCGGCCCCACCAACACCGGCAAGACCCATCTCGCGATCGAGCGGATGCTGGCGCACGCGTCGGGGCTGATCGGGCTGCCGCTGCGGCTGTTGGCGCGCGAGGTCTATAACAAGATCGCCGATCGCGCCGGCGCGGAATCGGTCGCGCTGATCACCGGCGAAGAGAAGATCAAGCCGGCGAAGGCGCGGTTCTGGGTCTCAACCGTCGAGGCGATGCCGCGGGATCTCGATGTCTCCTTTCTCGCGGTCGACGAGATCCAGATCGCCGCCGATCTCGAGCGCGGCCACGTCTTCACCGACCGCCTTCTGCACCGCCGCGGCCGTGACGAAACGTTGCTGTTGGGCGCCGCCACCATGCGTCCGATCATCGAGCGGCTGCTGCCGGGCGCCTCGATCGTGACCCGGCCGCGGCTGTCGCAGCTCGAATTCGCCGGCGACCGCAAGATCACGCGACAACCGCGGCGCACTGCCATCGTGGCCTTCTCGTCGGACGAAGTTTATGCCATCGCCGAATTGATCAAACGGCAGCATGGCGGCGCCGCCGTGGTTTTGGGATCGCTGTCGCCCCGCACCCGCAATGCGCAGGTCGCGATGTTCCAGTCCGGCGACGTCGACTATCTGGTTGCCACCGATGCCATCGGCATGGGGCTCAATCTCGACGTCGATCACGTCGCCTTCGCCTCCGACCGCAAATATGACGGCTATCAGTTCCGGCGGCTCAATCCGAGCGAGTTCGCGCAGATCGCCGGCCGCGCCGGCCGCGCCACCCGCGATGGCACCTTCGGCACCACCGGCCGTTGCGCGCCGTTCGAACCGGAACTGGTCAACGCGCTGCAGAACCACAGCTTCGAGAGTGTGAAGGTCCTGCAATGGCGCAACTCGAAACTGGATTTTGCCTCGCTCGGCGCCCTGCAGGTGTCGCTGTCGCTGTCGCCGTCGCATGACGCGCTGACCCGCGCCCCGATCGCCGAAGACGTCCGCGTGCTCGACCATGCCGCCCGTGACGAAGACGTGCGCGGGATGGCACATGGACCGGCTGCGGTGGAACGGTTGTGGGATGCCTGCCAGATTCCGGACTACCGCAAGATCGCCCCGGCCGCCCATGCCGAGCTGGTGACCAGCCTGTACGGCTTTCTGATGCGAAAAGGCCGGATTCCGGACGCCTGGTTCGCTGCCCAGGTCGACCAGGCCGACCGTGTCGACGGCGGCATCGACACGTTATCGGGCCGGATCGCGCAGATCCGGACCTGGACCTTTGCCGCCAACCGGCCGGACTGGCTGGCCGATCCCGAGCATTGGCAGGGGATCACCCGCGAGGTCGAAAATAAATTGTCCGATGCGCTGCATCAACGGCTCACGGAACGTTTCGTTGATCGCCGTACCAGTGTATTGATGCGCCGCCTGCGGGAGAACACGATTTTGAATACCGAGATCGGCAAGACCGGCGAAGTGATCGTAGAGGGCCATGTGATCGGCCGGCTCGACGGCTTCACCTTTGCGCCGGATGCGGCGGAAGCCGGGTCCGACGCCAAGGCGCTGCAGGCGACCGCGCAGAAGGCGCTGGCCGGCGAGATCGATGCCCGCGCGGAAAAGCTCGCGGCCGCGCCCGATGAGCAATTTGTTCTGGCTTCCGACGGCATCATCCGCTGGACCGGCGACGCGGTCGCCAGGCTGGTGGCTGCCGACGATGCGCTGCATCCGCGCCTCCGCATCATCGCCGACGACCGGCTGACCGGCGCGCCGCGCGAGGCGGTGCAGACCCGGCTCGAACTGTGGCTGAAGACGCATATCGAGAAATTGCTGGGCCCGCTGTTCGATCTCGCCAAGGCCGAGGACGTCACCGGCATCGCGCGCGGCATCGCCTTTCAACTGATCGAAGCGCTTGGGGTGCTGGAACGGGCCCGGATATCGGCCGAGATCAAGGATCTCGATCAGCCGTCGCGGGCTTCGCTGCGCAAATATGGCGTCCGGTTCGGCGCCTATCACCTCTATTTGCCGGCGCTTCTGAAGCCGGCGGCTCGCGCGCTGGCCTCGCTGCTGTGGGCGCAAAAGCAGGACGCCGTCGAGCTGTCGGTGCTGCAGGGCGCGCAGCATCTGGCCGCTGGCGGCCGCACCTCGTTTCCGATTGACAAGTCGCTCGATCGCGACGCCTACCGCGTGCTCGGCTACAAGCCATGCGGCGAGCGCGCGGTCCGGGTCGATATCCTGGAACGCCTGGCCGATCTCATTCGCCCGGCGCTGGCCTGGCGCGAGACCTCGGCGGGCGAGAAACCGGCCGCGGCATTCGACGGCCGCGGCTTCGTGGTGACGCAGGCGATGACGTCACTGACTGGCTCGGCCGGCGAGGACTTCGCCTCGATCCTGCGCGCGCTCGGTTATCGCATGGAGCAGCGTCCGGCCCCCCCGCCCAGGCCTGCCGCGGTCGAACCGGCCGCAACGACCGGCGAGCCCGCGCCAGCCGAGCCCGCCACAGGCGCAGCGACCTCCGACTTCGCCGATATCGCCAATGCCGCGTCGCCGGCCGGCGAAGCCGCCATCACACCGACCGCGACCCTGCTGCCTGACATTGCGTTCGCGCCCGCGATGCCGGAGCCCGCGACGGTCGCGCCGGCGATGATCGAGCCGGCCGCGCCTGCGGAGGATGGCCAACCTGCCGACACCGGGCCGGCGGCCGAGGCCCGCGCGGCCGAGCCGGAACCGGCGTCCATCGCGGCGCCGACCGAGGTCGTCGAAGCGACGAGTGAGGCCGTCGAGGCGACGAGTGAGGTAGTCGAGGCGACGACCGAGACAGTCGAGGCGACGATCGAGACCATGGGCGAGGCAGGCGCCCAGCCCGCGCCGTCCGACGCAGCTATTCCAGAAATGATCGAGGTCTGGCGGCCCGGTGGACGCTCCGACGACCGGCGCCCGCGTCCTGACCGAAACCGCCATCGCCATCAGGGTCATCCGGATCGGGCCCGGGAAGCGCCCGCCGCAGCTGCAGGAGAGGTCGGCGAAGGCGAAAGGCGCGAGCGTCACGGGCGCGGACGCCGCCGCCGCCAGGAATTCCGCAAGCCCGATCCCGACGCGACGGTCGGAGCCGCGCCGCCCGACGCCGAAGCCAAGCCGGCGAACGCGCCGCGCGGCGGTCAGGATCACGCGCCGCGCCCCCGACACGAGGGCAAGGGCAGGGAGCGCGACCGGGACAACAAATTCGGCGGTCGTGACACGGGTGGGCGCGACAAGGGAAGCCGGGGCGGGCGCGACAAGCGTTCCGACGGCGGGCCGTCGCACCGGCAATACGCCACCAGCGCCGCGCCGCGCGAGCGCGACCGCCCGGTCGATCCCAATTCGCCATTCGCCAAATTGGCGGCGCTCAAGGAGCAACTCGCCGCCAATCGCAAGGATCAGCACTGAAGCCGCTCGGCCCTGGCCGGTTGGCCGGGCCTCGGCCAACTGCTTGCTTATCCGAGGCGCGTTCGCGCGGTATCGTCCCAGAAGGTCCACCCTGGAGCGGGGTCGCTTGGAGCGCCAGCGTCTCGATAAATGGCTGTGGCATGCGCGGGTGGTGAAAGCTCGCACCAGCGCGGCCGCCCTGGTCGAGGCCGGCCATGTCCGGATCAATGGCGTGCGCGAGAGGGCGCCCGGCCATGCTGTCAAGATCGGCGACGTGCTGACCGTGGGGCTCGACCGTAGCGTGCGCATCCTCCGGGTTGTCGGGTTTTCGGAACGCCGGGGCGATGCATCGGCGGGGCGCCTGCTCTACGACGATTTGCAGGATCGGCGCGCGTGACTATCTCTGTCGGCGCGCTTGGAAATCCTGTTTCGGGACTGCGCTGCTTCCCTTGCGGCTGTGGATTTCCTGCGCTACGCAAAACCGCAAAATAATCCGTTTCGGAGCCCTGGATGACTTACGTCGTCACTGAAGCCTGCATTAAGTGCAAATATACCGATTGCGTTGAGGTCTGCCCGGTGGACTGCTTCTACGAGGGCGAGAACATGCTGGTCATTCACCCGGACGAATGTATCGATTGCGGGGTCTGCGAGCCCGAATGCCCGGCCGATGCCATCAAGCCGGATACCGAGCCGGGCCTGGAAAAATGGCTCGAGGTCAATACCGAGTACGCCAAGGCTTGGCCGAACATCACCCAGAAGAAGGAATCGCCGCCCGAAGCCAAGGATTTCGAGGGCATGGAGGGCAAGTTCGAGAAATATTTTTCTCCGGCGCCAGGATCCGGCGACTGACGCGACACGGCCCGACCGCCCGGATTCTGCCGGCGCTTAACCCTAATTTGGCGAGACCGCCAAAAATCCGGCGTGGAACGCCCTGAAACCGCGTAAATCATTGATTTTTGCGGAAAATGTGCTATATTGGGCACATTCCTAGCCGAACCCGGCCATGCGTATTCTGTGGTGTAAGTGGTTCCCGTGAAAAACATCGAACAGGGGCGTGGCAGTTCCGCGCACAGGCTGTGTCACAAAAAACGCGTAAAAAGAGTGCTTCCAAGGCTTCCAAAAAAGCCGCCGCGGCGAGCCGTGGTGCAACCAAGGGCCGTGCTCGGGCGTCTTTGAAGGACACCCGATCAGCCAGCAAGGCTGCGGCTTCGAAATCCTCAAAAAACAAAAGAAGCTCGATGCAAAAAAAGACTGCAAGAACGGCCGCGAAAGCGACTGGTTCGAAGAACGCTGCTTCGAAGGTTGCCGCCCCCAAGACCATGCCGAAGACCTCCGTCAAGACGGCGGCCAGCAAGCCCGTGGCCGGCAAGCCGGTCGCGGTGGCGCCGCGTGTCGAAGAGCCGAAGAAGGTGCTGACCCAGCGTCAGGGCTTCAAGACCAACGAATTCGTGGTCTATCCGGCCCATGGTGTGGGCCAGATCCTCGCGATCGAGGACCAGGAAATCGCTGGTGCCAAGCTCGAGTTGTTCGTGATCAATTTCATGAAGGACAAGATGACGCTGCGAGTGCCGACGGCGAAGGTCGCCAATGTCGGCATGCGCAAGCTGTCGGAGCCGGCGCTGGTCAAGCGCGCGCTGGAGACGCTGAAAGGCCGCGCCCGCGTCAAACGCACGATGTGGTCGCGTCGCGCCCAGGAATACGAAGCCAAGATCAATTCCGGTGACATTGTCGCGATCGCCGAAGTGGTGCGCGATCTCTATCGTTCGGAGTCGCAGCCCGAACAGTCCTATAGCGAACGCCAGCTCTACGAAGCGGCGCTCGACCGGCTCTCGCGCGAGATTGCCGTCGTGCAGCACGTGACCGAGACCGAAGCGGTCAAGGAGATCGAAGGCCAGCTTGCCAAGAGCCCGCGCCGTGGCGCCAAGACCGAGGTCGAGGCGGAAGGCGAAGGTGAGGGCGAAGCGGAAGAGGGCGACAGCGACGACACCGCGGTGGCTGACGAGGCGGCGTAGTCAGGGTTTCGCAGGTTGCATCGTTGACAGGAGCCCGGCCGCTTCGGCCGGGCTTTTTGCTGGTTCATCGCGCCGGATGGACGTCGCTGCGACGCGCGGGCGCAGGGATCCGATCGTCTCAATCCACCACGATCTTGACGCGGTCGCGTGCCCTGACCTGGGCATGGCCATCGAGGCCGTTGAGAACGCGGAAGCGTTCCATCGGGTGGTCGACGCCGGCCATGCGGTGGGCAAGCGAATCCACGGTGTCGCCGGGCTGCACGGTGATGATCTTGACGCGCAGCGGCCGGGCCGCCTGAATCTCGTCGAGGGTGAGCCGGCGGAACGAGTTCACGGTTTCCCGGGCGTTGCGGTCGCTTTCCGTGGTCTTGTCGCGGCTCGCGAAGATGAAGCGGTAGACATCGGTGCCGAAGCGCAGCGCATAGACCTTGAATTGCCACTGATCGCCACGCGCGCTGGCCGACGCTGCCGGGAAGCCATTGATGTTCAGGTCCTCGGTGGTGGATTTGTCGACGTTCTCCATCCAGCCCGAGTTCAGGTAGTCGCCGAGCGTCTGTTCGGCCGGCACCCGCACCACGTCGAAGCGCATCGCCTGCGCGCCGCCTTCGCGCACGCCGATCACCGCCTGGGCCGTGTTGTCGAGGGTGAAGGTATCCGGCGCGGTGAAGGTGAAGCCGAGCTTGGGGTGCAGGAACCGATGGCCGCGCACGAACCCCTCGCTCGGATCCTCGCCATAGACGATGTTGTCGATGGCGGCGAGGTAGGTCTCGCGATCACGCTCGTCGATCTGCGGCGACGAATATTGCCGCGCGGTCGCCTGTGCGCTCTGAACCCGCTCCGGGGTGGCCGGATGCGAGGACAGAAAATCCTGCGCCCGCGGATCAATCGCGGATTTGTCCGCCTTCAGCTCGGCATTGTGTTCCATCGCAGTGAGGAAACGCGAGGCGCCATAAGGGTCGAAATGCGCGCGCGCCGATATGCCGACCCCGATCTTGTCGGCCTCGAATTCCTGCGCGCGCGAAAAGCTCGCCATGGTCAGCTTGGTCTTGGCGAGCGCCATCGCGGTGAGGTCGGGATCATTGCCCATGTCGGTGATGACGCGGGTGACGACGGCGGCCTGCCGCGCCTGGTCCTCGCGGATGGCGGCGTGCTTGGCCAGCACATGCGCCATCTCATGCGACAGCACCGAGGACAGTTCCGAGGTGTCGCAGGCCAGCGCGATCAGTCCCCGGGTGACGTAGAGCTGGCCGGTCGGAAGCGCGAAAGCGTTCACCGCCCCGGAATTGAGGATCGTCACCTTGTAGCTCTGGTCCGGACGATCCGATGCGGCTACCAGTCGATCGACCGTCTTGCCGATCAGGGCCGCGAGCTGGGGATCGTCATAGGCGCCGCCATAGGATGACAGGATGCGTTCGTGCTCGCGCTCGACCGCTGGCGTTTGCGCGACCGCGCGCGCCGGCTTGGCGGGGCTCGCCGGTGCAGCCGGCGATGCGGTCTGGAACCGGGCCATCTCGCCACAGGCGGTCAGCAAGCACGCCGCGCCGAGCAGCGCCGCCGCAGCCCAAGGGCTGCTCCGCTTCCGTCCCGTACATTGTGCCACCGCTGTCACTCGTACGTGTCCCGTGAGCTAGTTTCTGTCCAGCAATTCGATCTGCCCCACCCGGAGCGCCTCTATCCGCGGTCCGCCATGCGCCTCGACCCAGCCACGGACACGAATCCTTCGACCTTCAAGCGACTTCAGCACGATTCCGGCGGCTTCGAACGCCGCCAGCCCCTGCTTTGGAATAGTCACAGCGAAGTCCCGTGTCCAGTTCCGTCCGAAATTCAGGTAAGTCGTTGCCCCTGCAGGCCGAACGGACAAAACCTTGCCCTCGACCAGCGTAAACCGCCCAATCACGGCCAAAATATCGCCGGGTCTTTCAGTGTTTTTTATGACCGCGGGATCGGCCCAGACACCCCGTCTGGCCTGCCGCCCGGCCGTTTCCGCGGCCGCCAGCGCCGCGGCACAGTCGCGGTCCGGCACCGCGCCAGACAGCAGCGCATCGCCCTGCGCCAGCAGCTGACCTTGTATCGAAATGTCAGCGCCTTCCAGGAATACGAAGGCCGGCTGACGGCCATGGCGATCGGGCGTGTCGTCTTCGCCGCGCAAGGTGACTGCGCGTCCCAGGATCAGCGCGGCCAGCGCGGCGCTGCGGTTCGCGCTCGACCCTTCCGGCGCGGCCGGCTCGATGCCGGCGAGGCGGATGTCGCGACCATCCTGAAGGCGAAAGCTGCGCGCATCGATCACTTCGGTCACGCGGCCCTCGCCTTGCGGCGCAAAGGAACATTCTGCGGCTGCGGCCGAACCCATGCCGGCGACGAGGCAGCCGAGCAGCATGGCGATGGGCAGTGCAGATCTCGATGGCCGTGTCGCCGAGCAGCGCATGCGTGATGCTGGCATGCGCGGGTCATTCCGTTGAGCGGAAAAACGTAGCCCACGGCTGCCGCTTGCTGCTGTGAATGGCTTGCGGCATGATCCCCGCAATAGAAGTCGCGGCCGCAGCCAATGCGGCGTCGGGCCAGGGAGAAAATGCATGAAGCGCAGGGTTGCCGGTGTGTTCGCGTCGCTGCTGGCCTTGGCCCTGGCCGTTCCCGCGGCGCTTGCGCAGGACAAGCCACCGCTGAAGCTCGGCGGCATCCTCGACATGTCCGGACTCTATGCCGATATCACCGGTCCGGGCAGCGAGACGGCGGCCAAGATGGCGGCCGAGGATTTCGGCGGCACCGTGCTCGACCGCAAGATCGAGATCGTGGTGGGGGACCACCTCAACAAGGCCGACCTGTCCGCCAACATCGCCCGCGACATGCTCGACAATCAGGGCGTCGAGATGATCTTCGACGTGGCCGCCTCGGCGACGGCGCTCGCCGCCGGCGAGATCGCCAAGGCGCGCAACAAGATCATCATGTTCAGCGGTCCGGGATCGATCCGCCTCAGCAACGAAGCCTGCGGTCCCTACACCGTGCACTATGTGTTCGACACCTTCGCCCAGGCCAACGTCACCGGTCTTGCCGCGGTCAAGCAGGGCCTCGATACCTGGTTCTTCCTCACCGCCGACTACGCGTTCGGACAGGACCTGGAAAAGGACACCACCAATGTGGTGGTGAAGAACGGCGGCAAGGTGCTGGGAAGCGTCAGGCATCCCCTCAACACCTCGGATTTCTCGTCCTATCTGCTGCAGGCGCAGTCCTCGAAGGCGAAGGTGATCGGGCTCGCCAATGCCGGCGGCGACACCATCAACGCGATCAAGCAGGCGTCCGAGTTCGGCATTGTCAAGGGCGGCCAGAAGCTGTCGCCGCTGCTCGCCTTCGTCACTGACATCGACAGCATCGGGCTCGAAACCGCGCAGGGACTTCTGCTCGCCGAAGCCTTCTACTGGGATCTCAACGACAAGACGCGGGCGTTCTCCAAGCGCTTCATGGAGCGTGTCAAGCGGATGCCGACCTCGGCGCAGGCCGGGGTCTATTCCTCGGTGCTGCACTATCTCCAGGCGGTGAAGGCCGCCGGCACCACTGACTCCGCCGCGGTCATGAAGATCATGAAGGCGACCCCGATCAACGACATGTTCGCCACCAACGGCCGGATCCGCGAGGACGGCCGCATGGTGCACGACATGTATCTGTTCGAGGTCAAGAAGCCGTCGGAATCCAAGGGCCGCTGGGATGACTACAAGCTGCTGGCGACCATCCCCGGCGATCAGGCGTTCCAGCCACTCGAACTGTCGCGCTGCCCGCTGGTCAAGAAATAGCCCGTCGCGCTACCGAAATCGAGGAAACCACCGAGGAAAGCTCCATGAGCGAAATGGTCCTGCAACAACTTGATCAGGGGCTGCTCACCATCACCATGAACCGGCCGGAACGGCGCAATGCCCTCAACCCGGACATGACGCGGGGCCTGGTCGAGGCGGCGCGCCGCGCGGCCGAAGATCACGAGGTGCGGGCGGTGCTGCTGCGTGGCGCGGGCGGCACCTTCTGTGTCGGCGGCGACGTGAAGTCGATGGCCGAAGGCCGCGTGGTGCTGCCGTTCGAAGCCAGGATGGCCAATCTGCGGCGCGGCATGGAAGTCTCCCGCATCCTGCACGAGATGCCGAAGCCGGTGGTGGCGCAACTCGATGGAGCCGCCGCCGGCGCCGGGCTTTCGATCGCGCTTGCCTGCGACCTGCGCCTCGCCGCCAGCTCGGTCAAGATCACCACCGCCTTCGCCAAGGTCGGGCTGTCGGGCGACTATGGCGGCACCTATTTTCTCACCCATCTGCTCGGCAGCGCCAAGGCTCGCGAACTCTATCTGACGTCGCCGGTGCTGACGGCGCAGGAAGCGCTGGCACTCGGCATGGTGACCCGTGTCGTCCCCGACGCCGAGGTCGCGACGGCCGCGCACGATCTGGCGATGTCACTGGCGCAGGGCCCGTCGGTGACGCTCGGATACATCAAGCGCAACATCAACAACGCCGAGCATCTGTCGCTGGAGGCCTGTTTCGACGCCGAGGCAATCCATCACTCCCGCGCCGGCGAGACCAGCGACCACAAGGAGGCCGCCAAGGCGTTCGTCGAAAAGCGCAAGCCGGTCTTCCAGGGCCACTGACTATACCCGGAACGATTTGCGATGTATCTGAGGCTCCGCCAAATCTGCCTGGTCGCGCCGCATCTCGAGCCGGTCGTCGGCGACATCGCCGGCATCATGGGCCTGCGCGTCTGTTACCGCGACGGCAACGTCGCCAAATACGGGCTGCAGAACGCGCTGTTGCCGGTCGACACCATTCTGCTGGAAGTGGTGGCGCCGTATCAGCCGGGCACCGCGGCGGGGCGCTTCCTGGACAAGACCGGCGGCCGCGGCGGTTACATGGCGATCTTTTGCTGCGATGATCCCGATGCACGGGCGCGCCATGCCGCGGCCTTGGGCGTGCGTACCGCCAACGTCATCGATCATCCGCCGTATCATGGCGTGCAGTTGCATCCACGCGATTGCCGCGCCGCCTTCATCGAGTTCAACCATACCGCAGGCAGCGACGACATTCTCGGGGACTATCCGCCGGCCGGGCCGGACTGGCACAGGTCGATCTCGAAAGACGTGACGCAGGCGCTGACCGGCGTCGAGATGCAGAGTCCGGAGCCGCGCGCACTGGCCGAGCATTGGGGACGGATCATCGGCATTGCCGTGACCCGAAACCAGCGCAACGAGCCCGAACTGAAGCTACCCAATGCCGACTTCCGTTTTGTCGAGGGTGACGGTGAGCGGATCAGCGGCTTGAGTTTCCAGGTGCGCGATACCGCAACGGTGTGCGAGGCCGCTGCGGCGAGGGGGTATGCTGTTGCGGACGACGCATTCCCGCTCGGCGGGGTCACCTTTCGCCTGATCGGGCGACCTGGTGTCTGAGACTGATGCGGTTCGTCACGCGGACCGGATTCGCCAGATCAATGCAGAGGTCGACCAGGCGACGACGAAGACGCCGATGATCAGATATCCCAGCGTGCCGAAGTTTCCGTTCGCCTGCTCGATGAAGCTGCGGAGCCGGCCCTCCGCACCGAACTTGTCCGCGAACAGAACGAACGCTTCCATGCCGCCGATCAGGAGGGCGACGGCGATCGATATCAGCGTCATCACGAGATTGTAGTAGAGTTTTCGGACGGGCTTCAGGAAAGCCCATCCATAGACCTTCACCATCAGGATCCCATCGGCAGTATCGACCAGCGACATGCCGGCGGTGAACAGCGCCGGGAAGATCAGGATCGACCAGATCGGCAATCCCGCCGAGCCTTGTGAAGCCGATATTCCGAGCAGGGCGACCTCACTCGCGGTATCGAAACCGAGACCGAACAGGAACCCGAGCGGGTACATGTGCCAGCTCCGGCCAACCACGGCAAAGAGTGATCGCAGCATCCGGGTGAACAGGCCTCGCCGGGAAAGCAGGTCGTGCAGCGCATCTTCCGCCACGTTCCCCCCGTGCCGGATGACCGTCAAAGCGCGATAGACCGAAACCAGGATCGCGATGTTGATGAGGGCGATGACCAGGAGGAAGATTGCGGAAACACCCGTTCCGATCGTACTTCCGACGGCCCTGAACCAGGCAAACTTCGCTTGCAGCGCCCCGACCGAGAGAGCCACCAGCAGGGATGCGATGATGACGACCGTCGAATGGCCGAGCGCAAAGAAGAACCCAGCCGAGATCGGCCGCTTGCCCTCCTGCATCAATTTTCTCGTGACATTGTCGATGGCCGCGATGTGATCGGGATCGACGGCGTGACGAAGTCCCAATGTATAGGCGAGAAAGGCGGTCCCCAGCAGCACCGCCTGGTCACGGAACAGCACGAGGGAGGCGAGCCAGACCAGGACGTTTGCGATCACGAGCGCGCCGAACAGGAGGGCAGTCTTGACCTCCAGCGCGTCTGCCTCGTCATCGAACACGCCGGGCATTGTCATGCATCGACGCTATCAACCTGGCCGCATTAAGCAACCCAACCGATCAAACAGGTGATCGGGGCATGACGCATCACACCCGAGCCTCGATCCGGCCAGGGAAGCCGACAGCACGGACGCCCGGCCGCCTGCATTGTCGCGAATCCAGCGCCAAACGGATTGCTCGGAACACGGCTTTGGCGTTTGCTGGCGGGCGATGGAGGGACAGCGATGGCCGGGCAGTCGTCCAACAAAAAAAGGGTCGCAAAGAAGGCTGCCGTCAAGCCGGGCGCGGCAAAGCCGGCCCTCCTCAGTGGTGGCAATCCGCAGATTGCCAAGGCCGACGGCGATGCCGCCGTGCAGGCTTACATCGCCGCCATGCCGGGCTGGAAAAGCGACATCGGGCGCCGCATCGACGCGCTGGTCGGTCGTATTGTTCCCGGTGTCCGCAGGGCCGTGAAATGGAATTCGCCCCTCTACGGTGTCGAAGGCCGGGGCTGGTTCCTCGGCGTCCATTGCTTCGCCAAATATGTGAAGGTCGCCTTCTTCAACGGCGCGTTGCTGCGGCCCCTTCCGCCGGTCGGATCGAAGAGCAACGCGACGCGCTATCTGGATATTCGCGAAGCGGATGAACTCGACGACATGCAGATGGCCGACTGGGTGAGGCAGGCAGCCGGATTGCCAGGTTTCCTCGGCCCCAGGGCCTGATCCGCCGGGCGTACCGATGCAATAACGTTGCGCATCGACACATCCGCCTCTGTATGCTGTGGCCTCATGTGAGGCGGAACCGTTGGCGAGAGGAGAGCGGATGGATAGCTGCGATCATCATGCCGGACATGCCCACGCACCCGCAAGCTTTGGAACGGCGTTTGCGGTCGGCATCGTCCTCAATACCGCGCTGGTCGTCGCCGAAGCCGTCTACGGATATATCGGCAACTCCACCGCGCTGCTTGCCGATGCCGGGCACAATCTGAGCGACGTCCTCGGTCTGCTGGTAGCCTGGGGCGCCTCGGTCGCCTCGCGGCGGGCGCCGAGCGGCCGCTTCACCTACGGCTTCCGGGGCTCCTCCATTCTCGCCGCCCTGGCCAACGCCGTCTTTCTGCTGGTCGCGACCGGAGCCATCGGCTGGGAAGCAGTCCTGCGCCTGCAGGATCCGGCGCCGGTCGCAGGCATCACCGTCATGATCGTCGCCGGCATCGGCATCCTCATCAATGGCGGGACCGCGATGCTGTTCGTCCGCGGTCGCCATGATGACATCAACATTCAAGGCGCATTCCTGCACATGGCGGGAGACGCCGCGATATCCGCCGGCGTGGTCGTCTCAGCAGTGGTCGTGCTGTGGACGGGATGGCTCTGGGTGGATCCGGCGACGAGCCTCTTGATCTGCGCCGCGATCCTGTGGAGCACGACCGGCCTGCTGCGCCATTCCATCGGCATGTCCATGGCGGCGGCACCCCCCGGGACGGATATCGATGCCGTGCGCGCCTGCCTGTTGCAACGCGCCGGCGTGACCGGTATCCACGATCTCCACGTCTGGCCGATCAGTACGACGGAAACGGCGATGACCTGTCACCTGGTCATCCCGAATGGCCATCCCGGCGACGATTTCCTGATGGAGTGCGCGCGAACGCTCAAGCAAATCCATCGGATCGGGCACACCACGCTGCAAATCGAGACTCGCGAGGACAATGGGTGTGCGCTGGCGTCCGACGACGTGGTTTGAAGCAATCTCAGTGGCCCCAATAGATTCCGAAGTCGTTCATGAAGATGTTGAATTTAACGGCGATACCCAGCCGATTGACGGCAACGATGAAAGCAAGCGCAATCCCCGCGGCCAGAAGAGCATACTCGATGGAGGTGGCTGCGCCGTGAGCATGATGGAATGATCGGGCGTAATTGGCGCATGTATGGAGCCAGTTGATCGAACGCATGAAAGCCTCGCCGGATGGTCTGCACAGGGAGCCGTGCAAGGTCGCTAGCAAAGGCCAGAACTCATTAATGGAACGCTTCGCGCGCAAATGATTTGCGTACCACGCTCGCGAGCGAATAGACCACGTGGAGTCGCTGTCGAACCATATCCAATCGAGGACGTTCGCATGAACAGAAGACGGATTCTGCAGGCTTTGGCAGCTGTTCCCTCGGCCATCGCCGCCTGGACCTTGACGCGCAAGACGGCGCTGGCGGCCGGCCCTTCCTCGCGGGTCCGGCCTGGCGATCCCGGATGGCCTTCCGCCGCGGAATGGGAACGCCTGGGCAGAGAGGTCGGTGGTCGGCTCATTACCGTCAGATCGCCCCTGACACCCTGCGCCGACTCGCCGTCTTCGGCGGCCTGCGTCCAGTTGTTCAAGGAGCTGAAGAACCCGTATTTTCTCGGTGATGATGTCGCGCTCACCCAGTCGCTCGGCTGGGTCGGGGCCTGGACCTCGCGGCCCAGCGCCTATGCCGTCGCCGCCGAGACGACGGCCGACGTCGTGGCGGCCGTCAACTTCGCGCGGAACAACAATCTGCGACTGGTCGTCAAGGGCGGTGGCCACAGCTACCAGGGCCAGTCGAACGCGCCGGATTCTCTCCTGATCTGGACGCGCCGGATGAATTCCGTTGTGTTGCATGATGCGTTCGTCGGCGCCGGCTGCGCCGGCCGCGTCGAGCCCGCGGCTGCGGTGTCGGTCGGGCCGGGCGCCATCTGGGGACACACCTATAACGAGGTGACCACCAGAGGCGGCCGCTACGTCCAGGGCGGCGGCTGCATGACCGTCGGTGTTGCCGGCCTGATTCTGGGCGGCGGCTTCGGAAGCTGGTCGAAGGCGTTCGGCATGGCGGCCGCAAGCCTGCTCGAGGCCGAGATCGTCACCGCGGATGGCGAAGTCAGAACGGTCAATGCCTGCAGCGATCCCGACCTGTTCTGGGCGCTGAAGGGCGGCTGCGGCGGGCTCGGCGTCGTCACGCGCATCACACTGCGCACACATCCGCTGCCGCCCTATTTCGGCGCGGTATTCGCTACCATCGGCGCCGCCTCGGACGAGGCGTACCGCGGACTCATCGACAGGGTCATGTCGCTCTATCGCGAGCGGCTGTTCAACTCGCACTGGGGAGAGCAGCTGGTTTTCCGCAGGGGCCGCGTGCTGGCTATTTCCATCCTGTTCCAGGGGCTCGACCAGCAGGAGGCCGAGGCCGTTTGGCGGCCGTTGTTCGACTGGATCAATGGCAAGCCGCAGGACTTCAAGATCATCTCGCCGCCGCAGATCCCGACCATTGCCGCGCGCCATTTCTGGGATCCGGCGGCGCTGCGCACCATGCCGGGCCTCGTGATTCCGGATGACCGCGAGGGCGCGCCTTCCGACAATCTGTTCTGGGCGGGAAATCTCGGGGAAGCCGGTCAGGTTCTGCATGCCTATCAGTCGGCATGGCTGCCCGCCGACCTGCTGCAGGATGGTCGTCGCGATGCACTGGTCGATTCGTTGTTTGCCGCAACGAAGCATTGGAGCGTCTCGCTGCACTTCAACAAGGGGCTTGCAGGGGCGTCGACTGATACGATCGCCGCGGCAAAGGACACGGCGATGAATCCGGCGGTGCTCGACGCCTTTGCCCTGGCGATCAGCGGTGCCGAGGGGCCGCCCGCCTATCCCGGCATTGCCGGTCATGAGCCCGACATCGGTACGGCCTCGCGGCAGGCCGAAGCCGTGCATCAGGCGATGAGCGAAGTGCGCAAGCTGCAGCCCCGGCCTGCCGCCTATGCCTGGGAGCACGATTTCTTCGAGCCGGACTGGCAACAGGCCTATTGGGGAGACAATCTTGCGCGGCTGCAGGCCGCCAAGGCGAAGTATGATCCGGCAGGTCTATTCTTCATTCATCACGGTGTCGGCAGCGAGCAGTGGAGCGCCGACGGTTTTGTCCGGCGCAGCTGAGGGCTGGCAGGATCGTCTGTCGATCCACAGTGACGGGACGCGTCTGCTAAAAGGCGCCGCGACACAGCTTGTGTCGCGGCGCAGTTTGGTGCGCTCGGGAGGAGATGATCTGCGCACGGTAGCGTCGGCCATCAGGCAAATGAGCTTCATGATTCGGTCGTGGCTCGGTCCCATCATCCTGATCCGTCCTTGCCATTGTCCAGTTCTTCACCTTGGTACCAGAACGCATAAGCAGCGACGATTGAATTTTCGGCATCCAGTCATAACCACTCGCGGCAGTAGCTTGCGCCGGGTAGTCGCCACGGCGATCTGTCGTTCGAATGCGATCGCTGCCCTGATGCCGTGCGATGGTTACGGCCTTGGCGATGGACGAGCGCAAGTCGATCAGAAATTTGTCCTACAAGAACTATTTTTTGGACCACATAACTGGAACGGATGGGTTACACGGCGGAAGGTCCGACGGTGAATGTGTGACAGAAGTTGGACTCGTTTTGCATTTCTGTTATCAATTCAGGAGAATCCCGAACAGAATATCCTGAACGCAGTCGATGGCTTTGGGCACATGATTCCGCCTTGTCAATTGACCCCCAACGAGTCCGGCTCGGCTTGTGGAAGAGCCACCCGGACAGGCGCGGGTGTCGAGCGGCGACGCTACCAGAACATCGATCGGCTGGCGGCCGGCATTGCTGGCCACGAGCATGTCTATGATCAACTGACGTCGGGCGCGCTCGAAGCCGAGCTCGACTGCTACACGATTTCCGAGCGCACCGGCTTCTTTGTGGAGAATGTCAACCGGTGCATCCGCAAGCAGTTCCAGGTGCTGCCGGGACAGGTGCGGATCGGGTTCACCCTGGCGGACTACGCATGTCATGTGAACGCGGTGCCGCTTCCGATGGGAGCGGCCAACATCAATCTCGCATCGACGCCGGTCGATCTGCATTTTGGCAAGAACTCGAGGGGCTGCTGGGTGAGGCTTGCGGAATCCGACGTGGCATCGATGCTTCCGCCTGGTCATGCGCCGCGCCTGCTCGGACGGACCGGACGGTTCGAAGTGCGGGGCTCGTCGGCTTCCCTGTTCCGGAAGATGATTCATGCGGCGCGCGAGCAGATGCTCGATCGAAGCCCGCTGGTGGCGCTTCCCAAGGCCATCGCCGCGCTCGAACGATTGATCATTTCGGCGGCGGCGGGGCTGTTGGCCGAGGCGATCGAACCGGAGTGCCGGAACGAGCCCAGACGGACGCCCGCCACCCACCGCGCCCATCTGCTGAAGCAGGCCTGCGAAACCATCGATGCCAGGCTTTGCGAGGGTCTGACGATGTCGGAATTGTGCGCCGCCATCGGCACCAGCCGCCGCACCCTCGAGACGATCTTCATCGAGCAGCTCGACGTCACGCCCTATCAATATGTCCGCGCGCTTCGCCTTAACGCCGTCCACCGGGAACTGTCGCTGGAGCAGAATTCGGAAGTCTCGATCGGCGACATCGCGGCGAAGTGGGGCATCTGGCACCTCAGCCGTTTCGCAGCCGACTACCACCGGCTGTTCGGCAAGCTGCCCTCGCAGGAACGGTGCGATAGCCGCAGGCGCGCGCTGACCGGCGCGTGACGGCGGCCTTCGCCAATGCCGCTGCGTCAGGAACATCCGGAACCCGAGGACGTTGCTGCCTGCGGAGGACCAGGGCCATGGCAGCGCGATCGGGGGAAGATACGGTGATCGACGGGATCCCGGATCAGGACCGGCGCGGCGCGCGGCGCCCCTGAGATGGAGAGCCTTGCCGCGTATTTCGACCGCAAGCATGAAGAGCTCTGGGTCCTCAATCAATGCCTGCGAACGCCGTTGGACGTGGTTCGTCCTCGCTCGGTGGTCGAGATCATCGGCAACAAGTTTCGGCTCACGGCCGCCCTGAAGGCGCAGCACGAGCTGGACGACTGGGCCTTCACGGAGACCGCCTGGGCGCATGGACGGCGACGCCGCAGCGGACCATTCGAATTCAGCTATGACTATCAGCGCGCCGATCTCGATGTGCAGGGACCCTCGTTTTACACGCTGGATCCCGGCGTCGGCGGTGCGGTCATCTACACGGCATCGGGAATGGCCGCGATCTCGGCGCTGCTGCTGGCTTCCGCCCACATCTTCGACAAGGCCGACATCCTGGTTCTGCCGGGTTCCTACAGCGAGACCCAGGAAGTGATCGAAGGCTATGCGCGCCATTTGCGGCCGGTCACGGTCAAGGGTGTGCTCGGACGGACGGGCGACGCGGCGGCTTCGCGCCGCATCCTGCTTCTGGATTCCAGCGCGCCGGCCGATGCCTTTGCCGATGCGCTTCGATCGGCCATCCCCGCCCTCGATCTCCTGATTTTCGACACCACCTGCTTCTCCGCCGGCTCGGGCCGCATCCGGCAGGTCTTGAGGCGTGCCCGCGAATGGGACGTTCCGGTCGTGATGGTGCGCAGCCATACCAAGCTGGACTCGCTGGGCGTGGAGTATGGCCGGCTCGGGTCCGCGATGTTCATCGCCCGCCCTGACGCGGCGGCACCCGACCCGACGCCGCTTTCGACCGAGATGCGGAACGCCGTTCGGTTGCTGGGCAGTGCGGCCGTGCCGGCGCATTTCCCGCCCTATATGGGCACGCCGGCCTACCGCGAACTGTCACGCAGACGGATGGCGGCCGTACTCCGCAACAGCCGTCGTTCCCAGCGATACCTGGCATCGGCTCTCGCCGACTTCGCCGCGCAGCCACACCTGGCGCAGGGTCTGTACCTTCCCCTCGCCGGCAATAGCCCGCTCGACGAGGAGGCGGCGAGGCGGATCGCCGCGGCGATCAGCGATGACCTTAGCCGGGAAGGCTTTGCGATCTGCCATGCAGGCAGCTTCGGCTTCGATTTCGCCGCCACCGAATGGTTCTGCAATCGCATCACCAGCCAATATTGCGTCCGCATTGCCGTGCCCGACCTCCCCACTGAACTCTGGGACGACCTCACCAAAGCCATCGCCACCTGGTGGTCACGGCATGTGGGGGCGTGATCGCCGGCGGACGGACCGGTGCGCCCGCGGCGCCGACCCCATGGCAGGCTGCGCGGGATGCCGTCGATGTCGAAGATCAATCGGGCAGACGAACGAGCTCCAACCAGCAGGTCCGCAACATGGTCACGCCCGCAAGGTCGCAATGAAATCATCGTCACTGTGCTCGATGATCAGGAGGCTCCGCTGGGTCGGGTCGGTCATGACCGCAGGCTCCTAGATGCTTTCGCCGGTAGATCTCGGCAGAGGGCTTGCCGGGATGGATTCCTCGATCGGCCGATCGCTGGACAGGGTGAAGAAGAACGTCGTGCCCTGGCCGACCTGCGATTCAAGCCAAATTCGTCCCCCATGACGCTCCACGATCTTCTTGACGATGGTCAGCCCGGCCCCGGATCCGCCGCCGAAAACATTGCGTTGATGCAGTCGCTTGAAGATGCGAAAAATCGTCAGATGGTGCTGAGCGGGGATGCCGATCCCGTTGTCGCGGACCAGCAGCGTCACCGGCAGGGTGGAAGCCGGGGCTGCCGACATGTCAGTCTGGATGAAGTCGATCTCGACATAGCGGCCGGCCTTGTCATTGTACTTCACCGCGTTCGTGACCAGGTTCTGCAACAGGTCCCGAACCCAGAGGCCATCGCAGGCCAGGATCGGCAAGCGATGCGGACGGCGTACTTCCGCGTTCATTTCGTTCAACAGCGGGCGCAGGTCCTCGATGACCTCGTCGAGCAGGACTTCCAGGTCGACCTGGGCCAGCGAAAGTGGCGCGCTGCCAAGACGAGAATAGTGCAGCAGCTGGTCGATCAGGGAACTCAGTCGTTGCGCCAGCCGCTGAATGCTTTCGATATATTCCCGCGATTGCGCATCCACCTTGTCGGTGGTGTCTTCGGCGAGAAACGCCGCGTAATTGGCGATTCCGCGCAGCGGTTCCTTGAGATCGTGTGAAGCGACATACACAAAATCATCCAACTCCCGATGGCTACGCTCGAGCTCTCGCATGTAGCGCTGCAGCGTCAGCTCGGCCTCCCGGCGCTCGGTGATGTCGCGGATCGCGCCTGTCACGACGATGCTGTCTTCCGTGCGTACCGGACTGAGGCTGATCTCGACGGGGAATTCGGTCTCGTCGCGACGGCGCCCATATAGCTCGAGCCCCGTCCCCATTGGACGCGGCCGGAGATCCTGGAGATAGTCGCGGCGATGGCCGCGATGCCGTGAATGCATCCGTTCGGGAATGAGCATCTCGATGGGATGCCCGAGCAGATCGTCTCGATGGTAGCCGAAGAGCTTCTCGGTTTGTCCGTTGACCAGCATCATCAGCCCGTTCTGGTCGACGATCACCATCGCGTCGGGCGCTGCTTCGAGCAGGCCGCGAAACCGCTCCCCCATCTGCCGGCTTGCGCGCAATTGCTGGCGCACCCTGACGAGCTCCGCCACCAGCGAGAGTCCCCATGCCATCGCCGCGACCAGCGAAGACACAAGAAGCAGGATCACGGCCGCCATCGCCGAAGCCACGTCGAACAGGCCGGCGCTGACGGCCATGGACGAGGCCCAGGCATAGATCGGACCCGTCGCAACAACCATCAGGACCACAGGTGCCCCGTAGAGAGGACCGGCGGGCAGCGTCAGAACCGGTACGCGCAGCGGCCGGGTCAGCACCGTGGCCACGGTGAGGGCTAGCAGGACCCATGCATGGGCAACTTCCGCCATCGGCATCCGCCTCGCGGCATCAGCGTTCGCAAACCCGCAGACCAGGTCGAGCAGGGCAAAATAGGCGACCGCAAATGCTGCGATCGCAACCGACTTCGCTGCGCGGTTGAGCGGCCGACTCCGCGCATGGCCCAGCAGCAGCGCACTTCCCGTCAACAGCAGGAGCGCACCCGTGCTGGTGTCGTTCGCATTCATGGAATACGGCGGGGCCGCGGAAGCGCCGCTTCCAACCAGGCGATTGACAAGAACGATGACACCGGTCAGAGCCGCGAGGGCCGCCAGACCCATTCCCTGATACGGTTCAACCCTGACGTTGCGCGCGCCGGATGGCGCTAGCCAGATTGCGGCGCCTGAAAACAACAGTCCGAGGCTCGCCAGAGCCGGTTCCAGACGGACCGCGTCGAGGTCAAGATAACGAGCGCCAACGAACAAGCCGATGAAGGTCAGGCCTCCGATGGTGGCGACACTCAAACCTATCGCTCTCGCCGTGCTATCCATCTGCTCGGACGCAGATCTCATCCGCCAGGGCAGTCTGGCGGAGGGCGGCGCCTGCTTCGGCATGCCATTCCTTTCGGCCCAGCTTCTACCCCAAGGGTTGCAGCGCCCCGACGTAGGTCAGTTCATCTCGCGGCCGGCGCCGCCGTGCGTTGAACTTCGCTTCTGATCGCATGAGGCGTGTAGTCGGCAACCGACACCGTCAGTTTCAGCGTCTGAAGTATCGCGTTCGTCAAAGCGGATATCGCATAGGGCTTGGTTATGTACTTCGCGAAACCGATCTGCCTGCCAGGATCAAGGGACGATGTCATGGCCTCGGCAGTCAACGCGATGACAGGAACGTGGGCCGTCTCCCGTGCCAGCTGCAGGCGTCGATACACTTCATGACCGTTGATGTCCGGAAGACGGATATCCAGGAGGATGATATCGGGGCGAAATTCATGAGCCAGGGCAAGGCCGGCTTCGCCCGTGACGGCCGTGGCAAACGATGCATTGGGGAACAGGGCGATGATGTCGCGCACGAGGTCCGCACTGGTTGCGTTGTCTTCTATGTGAAGCAGCTTGAAGGACGTCGTTTCGATCGGACTGCCCAGGGATGTCGAAGTCCTCGCCTTCTGCTGCCCCAGAGAGCGAGCGACCGGAAGATCGACCCAAAACGTACTTCCGACGCCCAGGGTGCTCGAAAAGCCGATGCGGCCTTCCATCAGTTCGCACAATCTGCGGCTGATGGCGAGACCGATGCCGGTGCCCTGGACGGTGCCGCCATCGGCGCCCAGGCGATTGAACATCTCGAAGACCTCGCCTTGCCGATGATCCGGAATTCCAAGTCCCGTGTCGGCGACGGTCAGGCGTAACCAACGACCCTCGACGGTGTGAGCCCGGAGCCTGACCTCGCCCCTCGGCTTGTTGTACTTGACGGCGTTGGATCCGAAGTTCACCAGGATCTGACAGACACGTGCCCTATCGGCCCAGATGATGGCCGGGTCCGCCGGATGGATGACTTCCAGCGTGAGCCCTCTTTCGCTGGCCAGCGCCGCCACGATCGGCTCAACCTCCTCGAACAACGAATTGACCTCGACCAGCTCCTTCTTGACCCTCAGGGCGCCGACTTCGATCTGGGCGACATCCAGCAGATCTTCGATGATGGTCATCATCTGCCGTCCGCCGCGCACGATCATTTCGATTCGGTAGCGCTGGCTCGGGGACAATCCGGTATCATCTGCAACGAGCAGGAGTTCTGCGAAACCCAGCATCGCCCCCATGGGGGTGCGCAGCTCGTGACTCATGTCGGCGAGGAATGCGGACTTTGCACGGTTGGCCTCCTGGGCGATCCTGACCTGCTCGGCCAGCTGCCGGCGTGCGGCTGCGAGCTGATCTCGCAGGGTCACGCGCTCGATCGCGTTGCATATCGCCGAATGCAGGTGGTCGCCACCCATGGTCCCCTTGACGAGGTAGTCCTCCGCGCCCTTTTTCATGGCGTCGACCGCGATGGTTTCGCTGCCTTGTCCGGTCACCACGATGACCGCGCAAGGGAGCCTGCCCTCCTCATTGGCGATCGCGGACAGGATCTCCAGGCCGTTCATGTCCGGCAGGTGAAAGTCGAGCAGGATGCAGTCGAATGCACCCGTTCTGGCCAGGGCGACCCCCTCGCCACCCGCCAGGCACGTCGTAATCTCAAAACTCTGATTGGGTATATTACTCAGCAGCCGCCCATACAAATTCTGATCATCGATACTGTCATCCATGATCAGCAGCTTGATTGCCTTTCGAGTCATCTGTCCCCCCGTGCCCCGTGCTCACCTCTCCGATCGTCTTTCGATCCATGTTTGGCCATCGAAGTGCATTGAGCAGAGTGTACGCTCGATGCTGACTCCGATTGCCGCTTGGCGTGTGTGGTGAGGTGGATGCTGAAGGCATTCATCAGGATCATTTGGCGACGCGTTGGCACGCGCAGTTGAGGCCTGTCCCGACTGCCCAGCGCGAGCTTGACAGATTTTTGCCCGAGCACCCCATCTCGCGAGCAAGGTCTACATGAAAAATATTGTGGTACGAGAATGCTTTAGCCGTCACGAATGTTCGCTTGCGGGCGGCGTTGCGAAATTTAACCAGGCAATTGCCTCTATGCGGCCAAGATCGAACGCTTAATGTGCTCTCAATACGAAGACAGACCAGCGCACAACAGGATGACGCGGGAGTAATTGCCCGCGGGACTCAGGCAACACGGGGGATTGCATGAGAACGCTCGTCTTTTGCGTGCTGGCCGTGACTTTGGCCGGCTGCAGCAACGGCGTGCCGCCGGGTGCGACTGCGGATGCAAGCGGTGTCGCCGGGACGCGAAGGGCGGCCCAACCGGTGCATGTCTCCAATCGCGCGAGAACCCACGCCAGGATCGCGGACCGGCACAGACGTCCCTCGTCGGCCCACCCCACGTCCGCTCCGTCGAAAACAGCGAGCAATCCAGGCCCTCCGGCGAGCGCCAAGACGTCCGCGCTTGGGCATCAGGTCGAGGCCGCGACCGCCGTCGCCGAACGCATGATGGCCCCGGGCGTTGCGGCGTCGCCTGACGAACCCGATCCCCGGGTGGCCTTGATCGCCACGCGCCCGGAGATCAAATCGATCTCCGATCTGTCCGGACAGAAAATTGCGATCGGCAACCGGCAGGCCAAATCCGAGAACAGGATCCGGACGGCGATCGGGACTGCGGGGGCAACGGATGTCCAATTGAACAAGGGCGAGATGAAGCCGGTCGATCGATTGCTCAGCGGTGAAGTACCGGCCGCGGTCCTTACCCTGCTGTCGGCGGAAGCCGCAGCCTCATTTCCCGATATTGCAGGATATCGCATATTCCGGATGCCGCTTTCGCCGCGTCCGGTCGATGCCAATCAGAAAAAGCCCTGACACCCCCGCCATTCGCCTTACCCACAATCACCGCGCCCCGCCAAGGTCGCACGTCACGCGACATGGACCGCATCAGGCATCATGCCTGCCCATAGACTGTTGTGACGTCTGACCGATGGCGGCGGATCGTGTAATCTTGCGCCATCATTCGTGACTCGTCGCCGCCGGAGGGGGCGTGCATGAAGGGGCGGGGCCGTGCAGGGAGCGGCCTGGGGATCAGGGCGCAGATGCTCGACGAAACGTCAGTGCGCTATGCCGGCTGGCGCGTCGTGCTGGCCTGCTTCCTGCTGGCGCTGACGATCTTCGGCTTCGCCCTTTACGGTCACAGCGTATACCTGATCGAGCTGCAACGTCGTAACGGCTGGCCAGCCTCGCTGATATCGGGCGCAAGCACGCTCTCGCTCTTGATCGGCAACGTGATCGTCATCTTCACCGATGAGCTGGTGACGCGCCTTGGCCTGAAACGCCTCGTGCTGATGGGGATCGCAAGCCTCGCCGGATCGATGGCGCTGCTCGCATTCGCGTCGGCACCGTGGACGCTCTATGCGGCGTTCGCGCTGATGTCGCTTGGATGGGTAGGCATGGGCACGGTCGTCATTTCGGCGCTCGTGGGATCATGGTTCGTGGAGCGCCGCGGCTTGGCGATCAGCCTGGCGTTCCTCGGTGCAAGCTCCGGCGGCGTCATCGTGACACCGCTACTGGTGATGCTCACCGCGCATGTCGGTTTCCAGGCGGCCATGCTGATCGCGGGCGCCGCCATCCCCGTGGTTCTCGTGCCGGTCACCTTCATGTGGGTCCGGCGGCCATCGTCACCGATCGGCTCGATCGATGCAGGACCGGCCGATCCATCCCGGCAGACAGGCGCGACCCCCGAGGGCCTCTCGCGCAGGCAGATCGTGCGCCGGCTGGCATTCTGGACCATCGCCGCGTCGTTCGCATTGGGAGTGATGGTGCAGGTCGGTTTCATCGTGCATCAGATCGCCATGCTGGAGCCGAAGATCGGTCCCCTGCGCGCCGGACTTGCCGTCAGCGTGATGACATCCATGGCGATTGTCGGGCGACTTTCCCTCGGCCTGGTGGTCGACCGGCTTGATCTGCGGGTTGCGGCCGCGGCGTCGCTGTTGAGCCAGGCCGCAGCCTTGCTGACGATCTGGCAAACCGACAACCTGCAAATGGTGCTCGCGGCTTGTGCCATTTTCGGCCTTTCAATCGGCAATCTGATCAGCCTGCCGCCGCTGATCATTCATCGGGAGTTCGGGGCGGCGAACTTCACGGTCGTGATGGGACTGTTCACGGCGATCAGCGGGACGATCGGCGCGCTTGGTCCCGGATTGATCGGTCTGGTGCGCGGCTGGAGCGGAGACTACGGTGCCGCTCTCGCGCTCTCGATCGTGCTGGAATTCATCGGCGCCGCGATCGTCGCCGAATGCGGTGTATCGTGGCTGCGCTCGGCAGAGGATGGCGGCCCGACGATGGGCAAGGCGTAGCCGATCACTTCTTCGGCCGTGTTGCCTCCCATGTCAGGCTCCAATCATCTCGAAAGCCATGCCGGTTTGGCGATGATCTTCGTCATGCGACGCCCCCGCGCTCTGCCGAACAACATCAGCATATCGATATCTGTGCAGGCAAAGGCCGCGCCGCCCGAATAGCGTTGTCCAGGCAGGCGGACGCGTTATCGCGGGCGATGACGTTCTTGGAGAGGATCTGCGTGCCGGCCGGCAGGCGAGCCTCCAACTCGGGACCGAGAAGCGCACCCGTCGACACAATGACAGGGATGAGGCGTATCCGCTCGTCCCTGACGAATTCCTGCAGGAAGGCGAAACCGTCCATGTTTGGCATTTTCAGGTCCAGAATGATGACATCAGGCGCATGCCGACGCGCCAGCTCCATGGCGCTGCCGCCATCCTCGGCTTCGATGACCTCGTAGGTCCCTTGCCTGCCGACGATGTATCGCATGATCAGGCGAAACGTCGCGTCATCATCGACAAGCAGGATGCGCTTGTTGCCGGATTTAGTCGGCCGCAATGGACGTCGTACGGCGCACTCCTGGCCAGATCGAGGTCTGGTGGGGTGCTCATCCCGCGGCTTCACCGCAAATCGCTGCGACCAGTCTCCCTTGGAGCGCCCCAACGCCACCTCGGCCAAACGGAGACGTTGAATGTCCGACGTTCCCGCCGGGGCAAAGATATGGTGCACATCACGAAGGTTTCGCTCGATCGGGCTGCTCGCAAACAGACCGCATCCGGCATGGATCTCCATCGCGATCCGTGCCGAATCCAAGGCGTATTCGACATTGGTCAGCTTGGCGTTCACCAAATCGGCGTCGCAGGGAGAGCCTTGATCCAACAGATAGGCTGCATGATACAGCGACAATTCGGCTGCCATCAGTTGTGACTGCATGGCACCGAGCTTCTGCTGGATGGTTGGAAGCTCGCAGAGAGGTGAGCCGTATCGGCGCTGCCGTAGCGTGAAGGCCGTCGTCTCCTCGACGAGTGCACGATGGATCCCCAACGCCACGGCGGCGAGGTTGGCGCGCCCATAGAGAATGCTCGAGGAATAGGCCACAGCCATCCCGTCGCCTTCGCGCCCCAGCCTGTTGTCAGCCGGCACCCGGCAATTGCTGAAGATCAGCTCACCAAAGCTGAATCCGTGCAGGCCAAGCGCCGGTTTGAATGTCTCCAGAGTGACGCCCTCGCGGTCCGATTCCACCAGGAACGCCGATAGTCCGTTCGATCCGTCTCCGGTACGCACCACGACACCGTGAAGATCACCAATGTGACTGTTTCCGACCAGGACCTTCCGGCCGTTGAGGACGTAGTGATCGCCATCGCGAATGGCGCTGTCAGTCATGCCCAGGATGTGGCCACCGGAATCGGATTCCGTGACGGCGATGGTCGGCAGGCAGTGCCCGGCCGCGACAGCGGGGAGCCACCGACTTTTCTGACGCTCGTTGCCAAAATGAATGATCTTCGCGACCCCCAATTGGGATGCCTGTACAGCCGCTCCCATCGCGCCGCTGATGCGGGAAATCTCCTCGATGATGATCGTCTTGCCGACATGGCCGATGTCCATCCCACCATATTTCCGGTCGATGGTTGCGCCCATCCAGCCGCGATGCGCCATCCGACGTGGAATGTGGTGCTGCACCGAACGCGCCTCCTCCATCTCGGCGACGTGGGGACGGATCTCGGTTTCGGCAAAATTTCGTACCACATCCCTCAGACGTTTGTGGCAATCCGTGATGAAGCAGGTGCTCATTTGACCTCCCTGTACGTATGCCGATTTCCTGATCGATGGATAAGAGCAGGCGGCCCGCTGCACAACCTCTGGGTGAGCCAAAGGTTGCCTTTGAACCATCGGCCCATCGATGATCTGTCATCGGTCCGACGGAGGCGCGGGAGGCGAGCGCCGAACTAGCTCCTCTCTGGCGGCTTCCTGCTAAGTCGGCAGACGTTCAAGTACGCTCCGAGCCCGCGAGAGCGAGAACGAGACCTTCAGTCTTGAATATGTGGAACGATCAGGCGGTATCGTGGACCCGAAGATCACCGCCATGGCGGCGTAGTCGCGCCGCGCTTGCCGCGTTTCCGGCGGCACTCGAGCTTGCTGGATCTCGTCAATCCTGTCGGTCTTCGGGCTCATACGTCGCGCGGCGGCCACGCGGCAGAAACTTCACGCCGGTGTACCTTCCACGCACCCACACGCGCTGGCATCGTCTGAAGACGGGGTTCAGCGAAGTCGTGAACAACAGGAAGAACTCCGTGGCATTGGGAAGAAGTATGGGACATTCCAGCTGTGCGCCGGAATTGGAAATTTCCACAACCCGACAGCTTACGTTGCTCGTCCCATCGACCGTGACGCATGTTGCGTCGATCGGCGGCTCCAGTCTGATTCGCTTCTGGTTTCGCCGTTCCGTGACGATGTAGTTCAGCATCAGGCGCTTCGCCAGAGCGTGCGTCGCCAATCGAGAGGCATCCGATGGCTGCCCCGCCGTTTCACCTTCTGCCGTTCCACCCATGATCGTTCCGATGCTGTGGCACGAATGATGCCAAACATCGCGCTTGGACATGGCTGGAGACAATTGAACTCTCGCTATGCTGCCATTGACGGTCTGAATAGCTGCCGCATCTTCATGGCGGCTCTGGCGCGGGCGAGCACGAAAGCAAAATCCGGGCGGCGGGTAGAGCGTGTCACGCTTTCGGCATTGTGGATCCGTCGTCCGGCAGACCGGGTCTTCAATTCCAGAGGTCGCCGCGTTGCAATATGTGGAGCGCAATGTCTACTATCGCTTCTCCGGATCGTGGTCAGACGCCCGGTGCGTTCAATTCGAGGAGTCACGAATGCGAGGAATATTGTTGGGATTTGTACTATTGCTGACCGGCGCTTTCGCGCAGGCCGGCGAAACACCGGCGCCTGGCGATGCAAAGGTCTATTTCATCAACATCAGGGATGGTGACACCGTCAATTCTCCGCTCACCATCCGCTTCGGCCTGTCCGGCATGGGCATCGCGCCAGCCGGCTCCCAGGCCCCGAATACCGGTCATCATCACCTGATCATCGACGACAAGATCGAGGGGGCGGCGCTGGACGGGGCGATACCGATGGATGAGCATCATCTGCATTTCGGCAAAGGTCAGACCGAAGCCTCCATCACCCTGCCCAAGGGACGGCACACGCTGCAGCTCGTGCTCGGAGACTGGTCACACATCCCCCACAAGCCGCCGGTGATGTCGGAACGCATCACGGTCACGGTGGAGTAGATTTCGCCGCATTCCATCCCATTGCGGCGAACCGCCGTCCACGTCGGCGGCTGGTCGCTTGGGCGCGGGCCTGGTCGGAGGCCTTTATTGCAGCGACACCGGGACCCGAAAGATGTTGAACCCCGAAATCTCATGAAACCGGTCCGCTGCTTCTGATGACAACAGGGCGATAACCGCGGCCGGGATCTGGCCGTTGATCACGCTATCCATCGCGTTGATCGGGGCGCTGTCGCTCAACTGCACATCCGATGCCCCTGCGGCTGAGATCGCGGATCGGATACTTTCGGTCGATTTGGACTCGCTCTCGACGATCGCAATCTGCTTCCCGCTCAACTCGGAGATGGATCCGATTTCCGGGCGCGCAAATATGATCGCGACGAGATTGTTGCCGGCCGGTGTGGAAGCCACCGGTTCGTCCCGGGAGGCCGCAATTTCAGGACCGGAGGAGCCGGCCGGCTGTCCTTCTGTCGTGGCCACGCCTTCACTGGGCTTTTCGGCGTCTTTGGCTTCCGCGGCACTCTGCTGAACCGATGCGGGATCGGATACCGCCGCGCCGGCGCCGGGGCTGGAATCCGGCTTCGCCGCGTCAGAGGCCTTGGATTGGTCCTCGATGCTGCCAGTAGTGCTGTCTTCCGGACGATCGATGGCCGGCTGGTTTGAATGGACCGGCGGTGAATTCACCTTTTTCGACAATCGCGTCTTTGGCACTGCAGCACGGTTGCTTGCTGCAGGTGTCCTGAGCTTCGGGGTTGCCTTCTTGGCGTGCGCAACTGCGGAATCTGCCGGTCGCTGGGCTGGCACATCCGCTTGTCGGGCAGGCTGTCCGTAGCCGCGCGCCCATGCCATGTAGGCCTGGCAGAAGGTTCCACAGGGCTGCCCGTCAATATAGACGGTTTCGTCCGACGCGATGGCCTGGGAACCCATGAAACCAAGCAGGATGCCGGCGACGAAAACTGAACGTTTCAGCATGACCCCACCAAATGTACGCTTACTGTTGAACAATCTACGTCCCGGATACAATAGAGTTTCATGGAAATGTCGAGAGACGGCCGCAATCGGCCGTGGGTATGGCGCCCAGCTTTCCATCGCCTATCGAAGCGTCTAGCTGTCTGGGGTTGGTCGCCGTTCGGGCGGCCCGGTGAGTACTCCGCGGGTTATTGTCGATGCTGCTTCCATTTCGCAAACTGGACCGTGCCTGGGCTGTGTACCGGGATCTCGGACTGCGCGAGGTGATCCGTCGGGTCAGGAGGCGGTTCGGTGTCAATGACCCGCAGCATGCCGAATGGCTGCGGACAAAGGCGGAACGGGACGAGCGGTTCGACCAGCAACTAGGCACCGACACCGGCGGGATACAGGACATTCAAGGACATCAGGTGGCCGGCGCGAATGCAAAGCACGGCATAAGCCATATCGCTTCCGATGCAGGTGACTTCGAAGCGATGATGAAGGATCTGGAATTGCCGGTCCCCGAGTACACTTTCGTCGATCTGGGATGCGGGAAGGGGCGCGCCTTGATACTCGCCGCCCAACATCCTTTCGCGAGGGTGATCGGGGTCGACTTCGTGCCCGCCTTTGTCGAGAACGCGAAAGCGAACATCCAGGCTGCTGCCAGGCGCGTATCATTTCGCAGCGAAATCCAGGTCGAAGTGGGAGACGCCGCGGAGTTCAGTTTTCCGGATGGGCCGGTTCTTCTTTATCTTTTCAATCCGTTCGATGCTCCGATCGTTCGTCGGGTGGCGCTGAATGCACATCGATCCTGGCAGGCCGACAGGCGTCCGTTCACGATCATGTACATGAACCCGCTCCATGTCGATGAGGTCACTGCGGCTGGCTGGCGGCTCCGCCAGCAGGGCTCATCCTGGGCCAGGTTCGACAGCGAATAACAACGGCAGTTGTGTCGAAGCGGCATTGAACCGGCAGGCGAGAGCTCTCGATCGCGATCGCAACGAGCCTAGGATTTGACGAGATTCGCCGGCTGTCTTGGCGGATTGGCAAGCTGCCCTGCGCCGGGCCCTTTGGCCTCGACCCTTGGCTTGGGAGTGTCGTTCGAGAGGTATTGCGCCGTCTCACGCAACAGGTCGATGGTCTGCAGCGAGACCTCGGCCTGCCGGGACGGGATCGCGATCCCGGCCTCCTGGAACGCTTCCAGGATGCCGATCCGCAAATCAGCGGCCACGTTGCCGCCCACGCTCAGATCGACAAAGGCGTAGAGCTTGAACGTGAGACCGTCGATCCCGAAATCCTCGAAATCGAAGGACGGTGCGGGCAGCTTCAGGACACCGGGATGGTCCTGCGCGACCTTGAGCAGAATCGATTTGACCCGCCGCGGATCCGAGCCATTGGCGACCCGGACCGGGATCGCGATGCGCCGCTTGTTGTCGCGCAAAGTCCAGTTCTTCACCTTCTCCGTGATAAAGTAGGAATTCGGAATCACGACGCTCGCCCGCTCGAACGTCTCGACCTCGGTCGAACGAACGCTGATTTTGCGAACATAACCTTCTTCGCCTCCGACGACGACCAGGTCGCCGATCTTGATGGGGCGCTCGGCCAGAAGGATCAGCCCGGACACGAAATTGTTGACGATGCTCTGCAGGCCGAAGCCGATACCGACGGAGAATGCGCCGGCCAGGATCGCGAGATTGGACAGGTCGAAGCCCGCGTACGAGACGGCCGCAAGCGTTGCGACCACGACGCCGCCATATCCCACGCCCACGCGGATCGAATTGCGGAGGCCGCCCGAGATACCCGCCGCTTTGAGCACACGCTCATCGAGCCAGCCCTGGAAAAGCCGCGCGGCGCCATAGGCGAGGGCGAACACGATCACCGAGGCGAGCAGCACCGCAATGGATACGTGGGTGTTGCCAACCCGGAAGCCGAAGAAGAGCTGTGTGTACCAGTCGTAGACTTCCGGCCAGTTGTAACCCCACTGCAGCAAAATGAGGGGCACGGACAGTATGATCACCATGGCCTTGAGGAGCAGGCCGATCGGCAGAACCAGCCGCTCGTGTCGCCGGTCTTGTTCACCGAAGCTTTGCTTGAGCCAGCGGCCTGTCGCGGCGCGGTCGTCGCCCAGGCCCTGCATCAGGCCATCGACCCACAGCAGCAGCAGGTAGGCAAATGCCATGATGGAGCCGGTCACCACCAATTGTTGCGCGAGGAATCGGGCCAGCGCCAGATAGCCGGCAAGGGCCGACATGACGATCGCGATGACCGCGATCCAGACCGGAAGCCGCAGCACGCCGAGCAGCCGCGGTGAAAGGGTCCGGTCCTGCTGCTGTCCCTCCAGCGGCGTGACCAGGATGGCAATGGTGATGCCGGCCACCAGCAGGCTCGACGGCAATGCGACCGCGACCGTCAGCGCAAAGGGGGCCTGCACCACCCGCGTGACCATGTAGAGCAACGTGGTCACGCCGTACACGACTGCGAGCGCCAGCAAGAGCCCGCAAATCCGGCGCGCGGTGCGGTCCGAGACCGGGATCAACCGCCAACGCGGCACCCTCGGTGCGAACGCACTGATGACGAGCACGCTGACGGCGAGAACGGTGATGATGGATTGCGCGGTCGCGTATAACAGCCAGTCGACGCGCTTGGGCAATTCATGCATGTCGGCGACGAGCCAGTAGAGCAGGGCGATCGGCACCACGGCCGGCAATATCCACAGCAAGGCGACGGCGCCGGCGATCGCCGCCCGCCGCCAGGAGGGCTGATCCCCATCGTCGGACGGCCGGCGCCGCAACCGCCAGGTGCCGAAGGTGGCGGCGATGGCGAGCCCGAGCAGGAGCAGTCCGGCCTCCAACACGACGCGCAACACCTCGTCCTGATCGCCAAGATTGCGCCACCAGCCGGTCATGATGTCGCGAACCCGGTAAGCGGCCGATGGGACGTAGTTCGGCACTGCCGACCAGGTATCGGACGCGTAGATCCCGGGGACCGGCTGCAACAGGCGCGTCGCGAAGTTCTTTCGACGGATGTCCTGGATGGCGTCGACGAGCTTGTCGATGCGCAGGTTCGCCGAGTCGACCTCCTTCTGGCCTCCGGTCAACACGCCGAGGTAGTAGGTCCGTTCGGCCCGACTTCGTGCGACGTCGTCCGGCTCGGGTGGTTGACCGGCGGCCGGTGCCGGTCCGAGCAGGCCCAATTGATCCTTAGCGGCCGCGAGTGCCGGTTCAAGATGGGTGCGGAAGCTGCCAATCTCGCCGCGGACGCGCTGCAGCTTGTCACGGAAGTTGTTCAGTTCCGAATAGCGCAGGCCCGGCTTTTGCAGATCGCTCTCCAGTCCCGAAAGCTCCTGTTGCCAGCCTGAGATGGTCTTCTCGATGTCGACGCCGACGGTCTTGTTCGCACGGGCAACGATCTCGGCCGTGTTGAGCGAAGGGGCGGGCCGTTGTGCCGGCTGCGCGGTGGCTTGCGCGCCAGAGGGAGAACCGGCCTGCGCATCCGGACCGGGCGGTGTCGGCGCCTGCGCGGTCTGCGCCTGAGCGCCGGCTACCACCAGCAGGGAAAAGAGGCTCAATGCCCGCGCTACGAACCACAGTCGGTGCATCATCGGCTGCTCTCCCATATTCGATGGTAACTCCTCGATTCTGACGGCAGTCGCATCAGCCGTCACCGAGAGCGTGATGGCCAGACAATGAGTCAAATGTGCGATCTCGCAGCGAGCCACTGCGGCGCGTGAACATCGATTGAGCCCCGCGCCGTGATGGGGCGGGTGACCTCTCGCGGACATTCAGGGACGCCGGCGTTCCCATCCGCGACATTGCAACCCTTCTGTGGCTTTGGTCGAGCTGCTACGACGAGCGGTTTGACGAGATTGCCGCCGAGCTTGTCAGATCGAAGGTGGATCTCATCCTCACCCACAACACGGTGCCCAGCTTCACTGTTCACTTTGTAACTCTCTCGCAAGACCATGGACAATCTCCGTGCGCCGGCCGTTGCCGGGGTATTGACCCGACATCAGTGGGCCAGCCGCCCAATGCGTACGTACCAAAGGTATCCGTCTGTTTTTCGGGGTGATGCCGATGCCGTTTGTCGGCTGTTGCATGCTGGTCCAAACGATGTGATCCACCGGCAGGAACAAACTCAACTCCCCCGTCTTGCCGCAGGGGGCGACCAACCAACGAGGCTCACAATGGCAAAAGACGAACATAACAAGGCAGCCGAACACCACGAAAACGCGGCCAAGGCTCACCGTTCCGCCGCTGAACATCACGGCAAGGGAGATCATGCGATGGGCAAGCAACATGCTGATAGCGCGAAGCAGCACTCGCAGACCGCCCACCAACATTCCGATCAGGCTCACTCAAAGAGCCAACAGCAGAGGTAGCCTAACTGGAGGCCCGGTCGAACCGGGCCTCCATCAAGAAGGACGTTGATGACGGAACGCGCAAAGACTGTCATTCACGAACGAGATTGAAATCAAAACCCCGACTCAGAGAGTCGGGGTTTTTCGTGTCGGCGCGGCGGCTACCAGCCGTATCCCCAACCCCGGTGCCAGCCGCCATAGTAACGCGGTCCACCATAATAGGCATAGGCCGGGCGATAGACTCGGCGCACGGCATATCCGGAGCGGTAAGGGGCATAGCCGCCGCCGTAGTACGCGGGGGCATAGCCGCCATAGTAGCCCGGGCCATAACCCCCGTAATAGCCGTATCCCGGCCCGTAGCCATAAGCGTTCGACGCGATGCCTCCGATCACAGCGCCGGCGATAAGCCCGCCCGCAAGGGCTGGACCGAAGCCGCCCCGGGCTTCCGCGGGTCCTGCGACCGTCATCGCCAGCGATCCGGCGGTGGCAGCAATCAAGGCTAGTTTTTTCATGATCGATCCTTTCGAGCGGTTGTGTTCGGCCAACGAGAATCAGCCGCAAAAGTTCTTGCGGTTGCCGCCCTACGGCATTGAGAGGGCGAATTTAATCCTGATGAACAATCGTTCACGCGCCTGCCTATCCGCGCATCACCGTTGGCGACACGAGCTGTATCGCAGGAACAATGATGCTGTAGCTCCCGTTAAACCCCGAGGAGCGAGCCACGCTGATCTGCACCAAACATCTCGCCGGAGTATGTCGAAGCAGAGCGAATGGATAGACCCACGGAAGGACCGGCCCCGATGCACAGATACTTCCTGATGGCGTTGTTCTTGCCGATGGCATGGTTTCTGATTGTGCCCACCATTACGGTCGCACAACCCCTGGATTGGCAGAAATATGCCTCACCCGAGACCGGAGCTTCGGTGGATTTGCCTGCAACTATCTTCAGCAAAGACGCAGGGCCAACCGAGCAAGGCCATGGCCGACAATTCACGACTCAAGACGGTCGTGCCACTTTCGCCTTCCTGTCGACGACAAATGTCGCGCAGGAGTCGCCGGCCGATTTCCTGGCGCGGAAGAATCCGCCGCCCAATATCGCGTACAAGCGGATAACCGGGCAATTTTTCGTGGTGTCCAGTTTCCGCAACGATTTGATATGGTACGACCGGTGCAATTTCGCTGGTCGGCTCATCAATTGCGTGATGGTGAACTATCCGGCGAGCGAAAAGCGCCAGTGGGATGGTGTCATCACGCGGATCAGCCGCAGCCTTAGCAGATAGCCGGCGGCGCGGATTGCAGGGGAGTTCCGCCTGACAGGGTGCCCGTGGCGCTTCGATCCGTTCTAGCCCTTCGGGCCTGTCGGCGGGCGCGCCTTGAAGGAAATGCTGGGCGCTGCCGTATCGAAGCAGACGATGCCGCCGGCCTGGCCGTCGATGAAGCGAACCGGCATTCCAAACTTGTAGCCAATTCCAGTGCAGACCTTCTTGGCTACGTTGTTGCAGTTTCCAGCGCAGTTCACCCCCGAATGGGTCGGTGGGCTGGAGACATAGCTTTCGAGGTTGATGTAGACGGCTGACTTCACTGCTTGTGCCTGAGCCGGAGCAATCGAATAGGTCGCAAGCAGCACGAGTATGGTGATCGGAGTTCGCATGAGCACCATCCTTAGAGATAACGCGCGCGGTTGATCAACCTCTTTGTCGTGGAACACGCCAATCCGGCACCCCCAAGAGGGCGATCAATGAATTCTCAAAAACCCGAGGGATTTCGCAACCTTTCATGCCACGGCCCGTATCTCTCTGACCGATCAAACGCGATATGGAGGAACCCCATGAAACTTCCCGCTTTTATGACCGCCGCTATTTTCTTGTCGCTCGCGGCTTCCGCACCGGCATCCGCTCAAATGATGGCGTGCAGCGGCGAGAACATGGCCAAGTCGGCTACCATGATGATGGCGATGCCGGATGGACCGCAGAAGATGGCCATGGGCAAGGAAATGGGCATGGCGAATATGGAAGCCAGCAAAGGCAACATGCGCGGCGCCTGCATGCACTACAAGCGCATGCAGAAAATGGGAATGATGAAGTCGGACGGCATGAGAATGTAAAGGGTCCGTTGGGACCAACAAACAGCGGTTAGTGGCGTCTCCTCCGGGAGCGGCCGCGCTGCGGAGCCTCGTCCCAGAGAGGACGACCCCGCTTGTTGCGGCCGCGCTCACTAGGCATGGCGCCGGGTGCCTGCGCGGAGGCGCCAATACTCTGTTTCGTCCGAGTTGTCGTTCCCACGCCCCGTCCATGGCCTGCCGGCCACCTGAGTTCCCAAACTGGATCGGGTTGGCACGTTGTGGTCTCTGTTGCGACTTGCTCGGATCTTCTCCAACCAGACAGGCATCGGCGCACCTCGGCGTCATGAACCCAAGCTAGATGCGCAGAGCGTGGATGATGGCCAACTACGTGATCGCGGTATCCATCGCGATGGTCGGGTGGCTGTGGTGCGCTCAGGCTCTATCAGCTTTTGTAAGTTTGAGCTGACTTACAGCGAGCACTTCACGACGCCGCCGCGCTGCTCGCGACATTAGCCGGAAATTAACCAGCGCACGGCCAAGCCAAATTGTAGGCCACGACAGCAACAGTGTTCGCGAGGCGAACATGCGATGCTGTTCCGGAGCGAAGCTCTGGCGGTTTACATGGGCAAGATTTCGCAACTATTCCGAATCGACGCCGACAACCATGAACTAGTTGCAGCTCAGTTCGCTGCGTTCTCGCGTCAGGTGCCGCTGGTCTATTTCATTGTAAGTGTCAATTCGATAGCGCTGGCGGCCACCCACTTCAACTTTGCGCCCGCCAGCCTGACGCTGGTGTTTCCCGGTATCCTGGTTACGGCGTGCCTGGTTCGCTGCCTGGTGTGGATGCGACGGCGCAACTGCGCGATACCGCCAGCCGCGGCCGCACGTTCCTTGCGTGCAACGGTGCTGCTGGGCGGCGCGCTGGGCTTTGCATTCTTCGTCTGGGCGCTCAGCCTGTTCCCCTACGGCGATGCTGCCCGGCAAGGACATATCCTGTTCTTCGTCGGAATCACCGTCGTCAGCTGCATGTTCTGCCTGATGTATGTGCGACCGGCCGCCCTGTTTCTCACCGGCACGGTCATCGCACCATTCGTGGTGTTCTTGCTCACGAGCGGCGAGGCGGTGCATGTCGCCATTGGCATCAATCTTCTGCTCGTGACCATTGCAATGGTCTACGTCCTGATCGTCGGTTCCACACAATTCGCCGCGATGATCAATGGCCAGATCGAAACGCGGCGTCTCAGCAACGAAAACTTCCGCCTCGCCAACATCGACAGCCTGACCGAGCTGCCGAACCGGCGCCAGTTCTTTGCCCGGCTCGCGGCGATTGCGGCCCGGGCGCACGCGACCGGTCACCGCTTCGTCGTCGGCGTGCTCGACCTCGACGGGTTCAAGGCGGTCAACGACCTGTATGGTCACGGGATCGGCGACGGCGTTCTGAAGCAGGTCGGACAACGCCTGCTGGCTCTTGCCGACGACACCCACTTCATCGCCCGTCTCGGCGGCGACGAGTTTGGCATTATCGTCGATGCCGTTCTCACCCCCGAAGAGATCCTCGCCGTCGGTTCGCGGGTATGCTCGGTATTCATCTTGCCCTTCCTCATCTCGAATATCATAGCCAAGGTTGGCGGATCGGTCGGCTTCGCGATCGCTCCCGATGCTGGAACGACTGCGGAAGTGCTGTATGAGCGTGCTGATTATGCGCTCTATCACGCCAAATCAAAGAACCGCGGCCAGTCCGTGATCTTCTCCAGGGAGCATGAGGTCGAAATCCGCAAGTTCAGCATTGTCGAACAGACCCTGCGCAAGGTCGACCTCGAGGCAGAGCTTTCGCTGCACTTCCAGCCGATTGTCGACAACAAGACCTCCCGGCTGATTGGCTTCGAGGCGCTCGCGCGCTGGCACAACGCCGAACTCGGCAATGTGGCGCCAGACGTCTTCATTGCGGTCGCCGAGCGCAACGAGCTGATCGGCACGATCACACTGGTCTTGTTGCGCAAGGCACTGGCGGCTGCCGGGCGCTGGCCGGATGATCTCTGCCTGTCATTCAACCTGTCGATGCGTGACCTGGTCTCGCAGGTGACCATTCTGCAGGTCGTCTCCAACGTCGAGGGCAGCGGGATCGATCCGCGCCGAATCATTTTCGAAGTCACCGAGACGGCGCTGATGCAGGATTACGAGCAGGTCCAGGAATCGCTTCGGCTGCTGCGCTCGATGGGGGCGAAGGTGGCGCTGGACGATTTCGGATCGGGCCAGTCCAGCCTGAGCTACGTTCACCAGCTGTCACTTGACAGGATCAAGATCGACCGCAGCTTCATCCGCAACATCGCAACGCAGGAAAACGCCCGGAGTATCGTCAAGACCGTGATCGACCTGTGTCACAACTTGAAATTCGACTGCATCGTCGAGGGGGTGGAAACCGCCGAGCAGGCCGACATTATCGAAAACCTGGGTTGTTCTGCTATGCAGGGATACCTGTTTTCCAGGCCGATGCCGCTGGCGGAAGTCGACGGATTCATTGCCGGCTTTCGCGCGCCGGACAATCCGCAGCCGACGGCGGTTGCTGCAGAGTAGGGCAAGGTTGCAATTGCAGAGCGGTGATGCGGGAAAGTGGATGCCTTCCAGTCTCGGAAGTCCAGCCGTCGTCACACCAAGGGCGCAAACTACGGCGCAACCAGCTCGCATACTACGCCGCTCGGAGCATACGTTGTTTTGACCTTGCCGCCGAAGTCGCTTGCCAGCATCCGGTCAATCAAGCGCGATCCAAATCCTTTTTTGTCAACCGAGGGTTCTGCGACCTCGGGACCGCCGCTTTCCGTCCACACGAACCGGAAACCCGGAACAATATCCTCGTCCCTGGACCAGGTGATATCAATCGAGCCCGAAGGTGACGCCAACGCGCCATATTTGATGGCGTTTGTAGCAAGTTCATGAATGGCGAGCGTCAGTCCCAAGGCCTGTCTCGGTTGTAGATCAAGATCGGGGCCGCTTACGTCAATTCGATTTCGTCCAGTCCTATGAGGTGCAAGCGCGCCTTCGACGATCTCTTTGATCGACGCGCCCGACCAACTTGTCTTGGTCAGGATATCGTGAGCGCGACCTAATGTTATCAACCTGCCCGTAAAAGCCCTGCGAACCTCAGCGTGCGCTTCACCCTGCATTGTCTGATTGGCAATCGCGGATACTGTAGCCAAGGTGTTCTTGATACGATGCTCAAGTTCCTGCGTGAGCATCGCTTGCCGATCTGCGGCTTCTTTCAAGGAGGCGGCGGCTTGATGTTCTTCGGTGATGTCCCGTGAGATAGAAAGCAGGTGCGAGGGCTTCCCGTCGTCCCCGAATATCGGTGATACCTGTACATCCCAATACTTGGGTGTTCCTCGCGCGGTGTTTGCTGCTCCACGGAAACGAGCATTGCCGCCGGCAACGGCCGTAGCCACGGCCTGCTTGGCATCTGTATTTCCTGCACCAGCCCAAAAATCAGGCCACGGACAGCCCTTGAGCTTGCCGAAATCGTCGACTTCCATCACCCGCTTTCCGCCCTCGCTCATGAATTGAAGGCGGCCGTCCAAGTCCAATATCTTGATGCAATCGCCGCATCCGGCGAGAACGCTACGGAGAACATCGGCATTACCCGACAAGCCCTCGCCCGCCGCTCTAAGCTCGCCGTCCAGGGATGCGACGGTCGATTTTTGAATGTCCGCCAGCATGGTATCGCGCTCCAGTTCTCGCGATTTGGTTGGATGAGCTGTGAAGATCACTTCAGGCCCATGCGGAAAGCAAAGCGAGTCTCATTTGCATCCGATTCGACACCAAGCGTCCCGCCATGGGCCTTCGCGATCTCAGATGCGATGAACAGTCCCAACCCCAACCCCTGAAGCGAATCGCGAACCTCACCACGATAGAACGGCCGAAAAAGCCTTTTCATCGCGTCGGACGAAATCGGGCTGCCGGAGTTTGTAACGCTAAGCGCAAACACCCCGTCTTGGGTCGTGGCCTTCACAAGGATCGGCTGATCAGACGCGCCGTGAGTCACCGCATTTGCCAACAGATTCGAGAACAGCTGGCCAATGCGCCCTGGGTCGCAATCGACCTGGTCGGTCAATCTGAAATCTGTCTCAAACTGCCTTTCAGGGTATGCCGAGCGCAACTCGTCGATCCCGTGCTTCAGGATCGGTTCGACTGCCTGTGGTGAGCGGGCCAGAGGGATTCCGCCTCCCAACCGTCCCCGTGCGAAGTCCATGATATTTTCGATCAGACCCGACATCCGGTTGATGCTCTTTTGCATCGTCGCAAACACGTCGGTGAGGTCACGCTTGGCGGCAATCATCTGGGGAAGCAGCCGCGTTCCGGCGGTGAGCGCGGCAAGCGGATTACGAAGATCGTGGCCAAGAACGGCAATGAACTGCTCGCGCAGCTCCGACGCCTGTCGTTCGTCCAACAGGTTCGCCTCGCTGGACGCAAGGCGATCCATGGCTCCAAGGTGGGTACCGATGAGTTCCGCGAACAGCTTGAACGTTCCGACTATTTCGGGCGCCGACAATCGCGCCGGGCGGGGATCGATAGCGCACAGCGTTCCGAAGAACCTCCCGTCACTTAGAATGATCGGCGTGGATATATAGCTTTGGAAGCCATATTGCGCCGGCGTGTGGTGCCCGCAATAGGTTCCGTCCTTTTCGACATGATCGATCACGACGGTTTCGTGGCTCTGCCTTATCTCGTGGCAGATCGTGGTCTCAACTTTCAGCTCTCCCCCCGGCAGCAGACCGAAATTGATGTCGTCACGAACCGCGCAGCAAACCCATCGATCCTCGGTCACGCGCGCGACCGCAGCGAACCCCATCCCTGTCGAGCGACATACGATATCAAGAATACGAGGAACGGCATCGATTTGTTGAACGGCGTCGACATCCGCTCTCAGGATTTCGGGCAGCAAACTCTCGGTCGATTGACGCGCGGACACGGAAACTTTCGTTGAGGCAAGGGGGAGAGCGCCCTCAACTTAACTGGCTTTCATACGGCTGGCGACCAAAAAGAATTGGAACCAAAGGGGTTTAGGTGACTTGGTGAGCGCCGGGATGCCCCAGCGAGTGAGGGACGATTGACGTGAACACCTCTCCGATCAAGCACCATGTGATCTTGATCGTGGAAGATGAGTCCCTGATCCGGCTGGACGCCGCCGAAACGATTCGAAGCGCGGGTCATCAGGTTTTCGAAGCTGCCAATGCAGACGAAGCCATTCTTGTTCTGGAAAGCCGGTCCGACATTTCCGTTGTGTTTACGGATGTGCAAATGCCGGGTTCCATGGATGGGCTAAGGCTGGCGGCGGCGATCCGAGGACGGTGGCCGCCGATCAAAATCATCGCCACGTCCGGGAATGCGAGGATTTCGCTCGACGACCTGCCAAAGGGCGGCAGGTTTCTGCCCAAGCCCTACACGCCTTCGGACATCATGCGTGCAATCAGCGATGCAACTGCCGCGTAGCCCGGATGGAGCGGAGCGCAATCCGGGAATCCTCACCGCGGGTCGCGCGGCCCCGGATTTCGCTGCGCTGCATCCGGGCTACGCCATCGCGCCTGACCAGCCCCTGTCATTCCGGGGCGGCGCGTTGGCGTCGAGCCCGAACTCCAGTTGTGTTCTGCCGTTGCACCCCATGAAACTATCTTTGGCCTGGTCCCGTATCAGTCAGTGCGGCGCGACTTTCGGAACGCCGATCGTTCGGCCTCGCTGCAGGTCGCCCCGACCTTGCGGCGGGGCCTTCGGGCGAAAGCAAGTACCAGCTTTGCAGGTGGAGAAAGCCCATGCCTGAAGACAGTCGCTCCAATGGCCACGTTCCCGCGATGATTGCCGGGGCAATTGCCGCAATTGGGGTCCTGGCGCTACTGTTTGTCAATCATGGTCCCTGGAATGCACCCGAGGTGCCAAGCGAAACGATGATCCAATCAGGGATCACCGCCGCAGCTGCAGATGCGGCTGGTGTCACGGTAACCCGGACGCCGCCAAAGCTCTAGTCAACAATGGCGGCCGGACCAAGACCCGTAGCGTCCGCAAATCCCGGATATAGATCCGGGCATCGGACCGAGTGGCTCAACCGGGCTAAATCCGGGCCGCTCCGGCTCAGTTCACCCTGTCCTGCTGTCGAAGAATAATCTTTGAAACTCGTCCAAACGATGATCGTAGCTCATTAGTTGTCGCCAAAGCGGCGTGGCCGATATCGCGGGGCAACTTATCAATCAACGGGAGAGATTTCTCATGTCCAAGGCCTTCGGCATAGTTTCGACTGTCGCGCTCGGCGCGGCCATGATTACCGCAAGCTTCGTCGCCCCGGTCGGCGCCAAGATGATGAGACATGGCGATACGGTCATGGTCGGTGGGGCCGCCATGTATCCATCGAAAAATATAGTTGAGAATGCTGTTCACTCCAAGGATCACACCACCCTGGTTGCCGCTGTAAAGGCGGCGGGTCTGGTTGACACGCTGTCGGGACCGGGCCCGTTCACGGTGTTTGCACCGACCAACGAGGCCTTCAACAAGCTTCCGAAGGGCACCGTCGCCACCTTGGTGAAGCCCGAGAACAAGGCAACCCTGACCAAGATCCTGACCTACCATGTCGTGCCAGGTAAACTGGAGGCTTCGGATCTGACAGATGGGAAAACCTTGACCACTGTTGAAGGCGAGCAACTGACCGTCAAGCGCAGCCGCGGCCAGGTCTTAATCGTCGACTCCAAGGGCGGAACATCGCGCGTTACGATTCCGAATGTGAACCAGTCGAACGGAGTCATTCACGTCGTAAACTCCGTCTTGATGCCGGGTTGATGGCAATCTGCCGTCGTTTTCGCGATTGAGTGACGATCATTCGATCGCTCTGAACGCTTCTTGCAACGGCTGTCACCGCGATCGAGGCGGTGCCAGTCTGTTTGCGCGCGAGCCAAATGTTTGGTGTTGCAAACAGTATTGAACGATAACAAACCGCGGAGGAGACCGAGATGCTTACCCTGGACCGCCGTACCCTCATCTGTTCGGCCGCGGCTGGTTCCGCGGCCTTTGCTTTTGCGGCCTCGGCTGCTGAAGCAGCAGCCGACGGCAACTATTACGTTATCGCGGAATTGGTCTCCAAACCGGACCAGGCGGACGCGCTACGGGCGATTCTGGTTCCATTCGTCGAAGGCGCGCGGAAAGAGCCCGGCTGCATCCACTACGCGTTACTTGAGGATGTGAAACAGCCCGGCCGTTTCTTGACCTTCGAGACTTGGGCCAACGAGGACGCATTGAAAGCGCACATGGGCACCCCGGAAATCAAGGCGGCCGTTCCCAAGCTGGAGCCGGTCCTGGCCAAGCCGTTCTCCCAGGTCTTCATGTCGATGGTGAGCGATGGCTGAAATGTTCAAGGTGGGAAACATCTGAGACGTCATTGGCGACCACCGCCAGCAACGGTGGTCGGCTTCGTGCTAACGCGTCGGCGAATGAGAGCCTGATCCTGATCAGATGGCCGACCTGAGTGACGCGGCACAGCGCTCCGCCTCTCCTGGAGCGCAACACCCTCTCGCGCCGAAAATACCCTTCCATCACCAGTGCTCGAACTGAAGCTGGTCGTCCAGCACTTGTCGCAGTTCTGGCCGCAAGTGCAGGTCACGCCAATGCGCCCGGTCTGGATACAGGCCAGCTACCTGATCGCGGTGTGCATCGCCATGTTAGGCTGGCTGTGGTTCGCCGGATGGGTGGCACTCAGGTTCTACCAGACTTTCTGAATGGCGAGCCCAGTTTGTGTCGATGTGATGGCCCGCTTGGTTGGTCCCAATCGCCATCGTGCCCGTGTTGAACGGCTTGATGTTTTGCGAATCGCCAGGCGACAACCAGCAGACTGATGGCAAGCAAACTGACGAATCATGTCATTTGGAATGGCACGCCGGGACGCGCGCCAGCCGTGAGAGGCGATCAAGCGGCCCCGCGATACTCTCGGATCGTTGGGGGGTGGGGTGGTGTGGAGGGTGCCGGCGAAGTAACCTCACCATACGTTGAGATGCGGAGAGCAATCATGAAACTGGAAGGCGGGTGCTATTGCGGCAAGGTGCGCTGCGTGGCCGAGGGCGAACCGAAGTTGAAGGCACAATGCCATTGCCGGGAATGCCAATACATTTCCGGCGGCTCACCGAACGTGTTCATGTTGATGCCCGTCGACGGCTTCAGCTTTACCAAGGGCACGCCCAAGCAATTTACCCGCGGTGACGTTAAAGGTGCCGTCACGCGCAAATTCTGCGGCGAATGCGGTACGCATTTGGTGACACATCGGCCCGGATTGCGGGTGGTAAACGTTAAAGCCGGCACGCTCGACGATCCCACGCTTTATGGGAGACCGCAGGCGGCGATCTACACCTTCGACAAGCAGCCTTTCCATGCCATTCCCGAGGGGCTGCGCAGTTTTGAGCGACAGCCGCCACGGCGGTAGGAAGTTGGAGGGGTCGCCCCAACGCAGTCGCAATGTGCTAGCCTGTTCTCGATGTGGTTTTCCCTCAGGGGGATACATGAGACGGCGCGATTTCATCACAGGACTGGATACGGCAGCGACATGGCCACTCGCAGCCCGGGCGCAGCAACCGACGAAGATGAAGCGGATCGCTTTCGTCAACTCGGCGGGCAACGTTGGTCGAATAAGCGTAAGTGGCAATGCGGCGCGTTTTTAATTCCAGGAGCTTCCCGCCGCTCGCTGCAAGGGCATCAATCTGAAATTATAAAACCCACTAAGTTAATGATTTCAATGGCGCGCCCGACACGATTCGAACGTGTGACCTTTGCCTTCGGAGCAATTTAAACTGCCTCCACGCCAACACGCGATGGGCCACTTAATGCTAGGCTGCCCGACGAATATCGCTGAGGAAAATGGAGTTTTGCCTCGCAACTCCTGCCCTTCGGTGCGCCCCTCTTGCGTCACAGCTTCGCCAGCATCGCAAATGACGTGGGGTCCACCGAGGTCACGATTGCCGCGCTAGTTGGCCATGCAAAAGGCTCGGTGACCAGCAAGTACATCCACACGCTCGACACGCCGTCCTCATCATGGAAGCAGACACGATCTCGGGCTGCATCCAGGGTCTTCTCGATGGCGTTAAGTTCAAGCAAACCGCTATGCGCTAGACCGTGATTCGCGGAAACATGCTCTGGCTAGCTTTCTGAGCAAGGCTATCGGCGAGCGGTCTAACGTGGACAAGGATGGTCAATCGATTGCTGCTTAAGTGCGGGGAACGGCAACATGGGGCATGATCGTGCGCCGGTCTCAGACCAACGCAAGTGCAATGCTAAAGCAAACTATCAACATCCCGGTGCACAAGGTCACAGCGACCAGGGCTTCATTCTTGCGTCTGTCCAGTTCTTCCATAAGGGAGCTAACACACGCGCCTATGTTTTGTTTCCGACATAGTGACGAATCTCAGAGGGGGCATCAAATATCAACGTAGGACACGGGTCAGTTCAACATAGAGCACAGGGAGTCAAATACGGACGGGCCTACCGGCAGACCAAGTGAGTTGCCGCCGTTGGGGCTTGCGTCGGCCGCCGGCCGGCACTGAAAAGGCCGTTTGGCAAAACTTGTCTGTATCAGGTGCGGAGCCACTGGCACTGCGTTGGTTCAAGATGATGAGACCATGCGGCTCCTCGACGCCGCAACCGCCAGATTGACAATTGATTTTACCGTGCGTCCTTAGATGTCAGACAGGACGGCGTTTTCGATGGTTGCCGCATCAAGACAACTCTCGCCGGTGGCCTGAGACACGGTGAGGCCAACCATTGATCAATTCCGATGGCTGCCTCGTGCTGGTCCGCCATCTGGAGCAAGGTATCGCGCTCAAAGCCGCGCGGCGCCTATCAATCTGTCTTCACAACCCACCGTGTGAAGGCAGCATCACAGTGCGCCGCCACAGCAAACAGGTCGGTCCGTTGGCCGACTCGGGCGCTTCTATTTCGAGATAGCAACCTTTTCATCAGGCGGACCTTGAGTGAGCATCGCCGGCCACGCTCTGTCCGTAGGCGTCGGTGCCTGAGAGACCGGTTGTGCTCCCGCCTGCTTCAAACGGGGGGACCAATGTCCCTGAGGAGTCCGCCAATGCCCATGTATTTTTTCGTGATCAAGCGCGACCGCAAATCTCCCACCGCCAATTTTCCGGGCCTTGAGCTGGCCGACATGGATGCTGCGTGGGAAGAAGCCACCAAGACGGCCGGGGAAATGATCAGAGACCTTGATGGCGCTTTCAAGCCGGGCAGCGAGTTGTCGATTGAAATACGGAACGCGTCCCACAAGCTGCTGCGAACGGTCACATTGGTCGCAGCGTCTCATGAGTAGGGCTGGGCTCGTCGCGCGACTCCGCCCACTCGAATGCTATATTGGGCGTTGAACCACCGCCGCCTGCTCCATCGGACCGAACAACCGCTCGTAATGCGATTGAATGGTCTGATGGCAATTGCAGGCGGTCGTTTTTATCCGCTCAATGTTCAAGAGATGAATGTTGCCCCGTCGATAGCTGATCAGGCCGGCGTCTTGCAGTGCACCGGCAACCGCCGTGACGCTGGTTCGCCGAACGCCCATCATCTGCGCCAGAAACTCCTGTGTGATTGGCACGTGGGGCCCGACCAGATCGTGCATCCGCAGCAGCCATTTGCAGGTCCGGGCTTCGACGTGATGCACGGCATTGCAGGCTGCCGTCTGCTGCGCCTGCGCACACAGGAAGTGTTCGTAGTTGATGACCAGCCTTTTCAGCGACGGTAACTGGTCCACCAACTGTTGAAAGCGGCCGGAAGCGATAACCGACATTGAGCCCGCAACCTGTAGCGCCACATGATTGAGCGACAGCTTGTCGTCGAACGCTTCGCTGGCTCCGAACACGCCGTCCTTGCCGATCATCCCGGTTTCGATGGCCTCGCCCCCTTCCAACTCAACCACGCAGGAGATGATGCCCGAGTGAGGAAAATAAACCTTCTCGACTTGCTGGTCGGTCCAGGCCAGAACCAGGCCTTGAGCCAGTTCTACGGTGGTGAAATGGGGCTGCAACTGCGCCAGCACGTCGCGCGGCAGGCGATTAAGCAACTGGTTTTGATGTAGCACGGCGCTCACCTGTGCATGCAGGCGGGAGCATAACACTCTCAGTCACCGACGCCCACGGGCAGAGCCTCAGCCGGTGATGCCGGTACAATGTCGCAAACCGGGCATAGTTCCTAGCGGGGCTTGGGCCCAGCCCCATTGCCGTCCGGCGGAGACCGTCGTCCCATCGTCGGAATGCATGGCTGGAACTCCGAAAGGGGCACGCACACCCGCGATAGGGCGCGCCGAACCACGAGTCGAGTCGGCATGGTCGCCGTCCAACGGAGCTAAGCGTCAGAGCCATCGCGTTGCGGCAGTGTCGGAAATGGGACCGACGATAAATGTGCTGTTTGATACAAGTGATGGGATGCCCCATGGCATCGACTGGGCCGGTTGTTGTCGCAGGACACACCAATGGCAGACGCCCAATATCTTCGAGTGAAGGCCGGGCGGGCACTTCGCCTCGCGCGAGGCAGCACGGATCGGGTGCTTGTGCAAGGCCTCGTAAAAGATGCTGTAAGGTATCTGGCACGCGCGGATGCGGTTGAGCTTATAGACAACCTCAAGACAATTGCTCGGCATTGCGCGACCACGGGCATTCACGTCAATCGTCATTCGCGGCAAGCAACTAAACTGCTCCATTGAAACAGCGAGTCTCACTGAGATCGGCCCGCAACTGCAACTGCATAGTGGAATGGAGCCTACGCGATGGTTGACCCGAGGACAGACGCTAGCTCACAAGCGTACGAGTTGGCTATGCGCGAACTCGATCTGCAAGACGACGAGGACCCGATCGCGATCTTTGTCGCGAATCAAATCGGGGAGATCGTTTCATCGTACTTTCTGAGAGACCCTCGCGAAATCTCGGAGGAAGCACTTAGAAACCTGAATGATGTTCTGCACGGTACGTAACTTTTCGGCTGCATGTAGGTTTCTGCACACGCTGTCACAATAGCCGCAGCGGCAACGGCAACTGGATACAGGAAAAGCGGCGTTTCCGTTGGATTGAGCCATCCTGGAACAGTCTTGAAGAACTCTCGCACAATCATCACACCTGATCGTCCGTTCCGGCAGTCCTCGCGGACAGATGCCAGTGCCATCTCGCGGGCATCATGAAGGTCGAGGAGGTCCAGTCCACTCTCGTCAAGCACGAGGGTCCACGGGCTACGAAAATTGAAGTAGTAATGCGTCACTACAGCCTCTATCTCGACCGAGCCAATCCGGGCGACGTGAGCCACTCGTTGATATGAGAGGCGGTCTCGGCCTGCCGGGCTTTGCGGAGGAGTTCGTCCCGGCGCAGACCGGGCTGAAATTGCTTCGCCCGTGCTCGTAGGCGCTCGGCCTCAAAGGCCAGCCGCTCCTCGAACGATGCGATATGCTTGATCCGCTTCCGTATCTTCGACATGTGCGGTCTCCCTTTCCGCGACCGACGTCAATTTCGTCTTAGTCCGAGCCTGCTTTGTGAGCGAGCCTCACCACCTTGCGGCCTCGCTGCCACAACTCCACGTCACATCCATCAACCAGTTGCTTGGCGGCAACCACGGCCGCGTCGTCATCGGGGCAGATCAGCGGTTTGAAGCGCTGGATCTTGCCCTCGCGGTCCAGGATGTAGGCACGATAATCGGGCATGTGATGCGCTGCCCTGCTGGATCAGGCGGGAGCACAACACTCTCAGTCACCGATAGCTGCCGAGTACTGGGCGGTGATGAGCGAGTTTAGACTCAATGCAAGGAAACCGTCTGTCCGGTGTTCGACTCGCCACGCCGTTTTATCATGCTCCTTTGACGAGAATGACCACGAGCCCCAATGCGCACGCATCGGGGCTTCCGACCCACGACGGAGCCGCGAGAAGTGTCAGCCAGTCTTATCGACAAGGACGCCTTAGCTTCACCGGCGGCTTACTTCCTGATCAATGGGATCTGCAGGTTGGTGGGACGGTTCTGCTCGGTATCGAAGCCGCGGCCGTCGACGTTGCGCGCGCCCCAGAACAGCAGATCGCCCCTGAGATAGACGAGATCATGCTCCATGAAGTTCGTCCCTTTCTTCAGGTCAAAGGGGACAAACGTCTTGCCGAAGATGCTTTGTGGCTCGTTGACCGCCCACGGGCTGTATCCTGCTGAAGCAACCTTGTTGAGCACCTCGGCAAATCCTGGCGCGAGCGGCGTGACCTCGTAGGCCTCATCCGCGATGAAGTCGACCTTCTGCGCGTCCGGCGCGATCTGATGCGCCCCCTGCCAGAGCATGTGACCGGCGATCTTGATGCGGACTAGCGGCACGGCGCCGTAGGGATCGGCCGAGTTGATGATATCGAGCTCGAAACGGTCGGACGGCAGATATGCGAATGCGCGCTTGAGATAGAACGGCTTCAGCGAGCCGTCGGCATTTTTGGCGGAGCTTGGCCGTACCTCCGGAGCGATGCTCTCCCAGTTGCCGAGCAGGGCCTGCTTGATCTTGGTAACATCTGTTTCCATGCCACTCGCCTTTGGTTGGTTGTCCGATGATTGCGCAACGGCTCCGCCTGCCATCGCCAAAAGCAGCAACAATGACGCGGCGATGTGTTCGCGCATGCATACCTCTTCTTAGTAAGAGGCGCGGAGGCGTACCGGGCGTACCCCGCCTACAGTGTCGTTTTGATATAGAGGCAGCTGGTTTAGCTGGAAAAGACTTTATAAGCTGGTCCCATGCCTGCGAGATATGGGAGGATGCAATGGAGCTGCGGCATTTCCGGTACTTCGTTGCGGTGGCCGACGCCGGCAGTCTGACCGTCGCCGCCGAGCAAAAGCTGCACACGTCACAACCGTCGCTGAGCCGGCAGATCCGCGACCTCGAAGTCGAGGTCGGCGTGCAACTGATGAAGCGCAGCACGCATGGCGTCGAGTTGACTCCCGCCGGCAACGCTTTTCTCGACCATGCGCGGACGGTTCTGTTGCAGGCAGAAGCGGCCAAGGAAGCGGCTCAACGCGCCTCCCAGGCGGCGCATCACACCTTCGCCCTGGGCTTCGTGTCAGGGGCAGAAATCGGCCTGCTCCCGGAGGTGGAACGCGTGTTGCGCGATGAATTTCCCGGCATCGACATCCGCCTGTCGAGCGACTATTCGCCGGTGCTCGCCAAGGCCCTGATGAAGCGCAAGCTCGATGCCGCCTTCATCCGGCCGGAAGCGAATTTGGAAGATCTGGGCTACCGACGCGTACGCACCGACCCGCTGCTATTTGCTTTTCCAAGTGACCACCGCCTGGCTTCCCTCACGAAGATTGCCCCGCGGGAGGTCGCCAACGAGACCTTCTATCTGCCGTCCAGGGCGGCGCCTGCGGTGCGCCGGGTCGTCGTGGAGTATTTCGGCCGGGCCGGCATCGAACTCAAGCCGGAGCATGAAGTGCACAATGTCGTTCATGCCATATCCATGATCACTTCGAGGCGCGCGGTCATGCTGCTGCCGGCCTACACAAATCGCTTTCTGCCGCGAACCATCACCACGCGGCCAGTGCAGGGCGAAGCCCCCACGATTGACCTGGTGTTCGCCTATCACAAGGCGAACAAATCGCCGATCCTGAAGTTGCTGCTATCGCACGTCGGCAAGCTCGCCGTGGGCCGATGAAATCTTTTGAATAGGCCGGATCGCCGCATTGCAATTCATATCGAAGCCAGTTCCCTCCCGAACTGGAATGGCGCAGATCAAAAGCGATCCGTCGCAATCGCGGGAAATCAGCTTACACTGACGGTTCGTCCTTCGAGCGGCGAGAACGTCGATGTCATCTGGACGCGTGCGAGGCAGGATCACGGAGCGCCTCAACAGCAAGTCATCGAGAGGCCAGGTTGATGTTGCCCATCACCCAGATAACCACGGCCGCAACGAGCCCCGCGCTGGCAAACATCCCCGAGACGACAGCCGCGCTAAAGAGAATCATTCCCAGTGCATACGCGATCCTGTTGAGGGCCCATCGTATGACTCCAACGAAGCGGCCAAATGCCCAATAGAACAAATATATTACGAGCAGGAGCACTAGAACGAGCACGGCAATCTTCAGGATCGGGGGGCTGCCCAGATGCGTACCAAGAAGCCGCGAGACTTGGCTGATGCCCCAGAGGCACCCGAACACAATCACGTCGACGAGCCAGCCAAAGCCCTGTTTGAGCCATGCACCAAACTCTTGAATCAAGTGTTCCATGGACAAGTCTCAACGTGCGCTTGCATCCGACCAACGCCTCGGACGCGAATATGTTTCAATGCCATCACCATTTGGGATGGCCACCTCGAGGGGGGATGGCCGCTTCGGCAAATCGCAACTCCCTGTGGTCTCGACCAGTGACCGCGTGCAGCCGCCATGTCGATCAGATCGTCGAGCGGTGCTGACAAGACAGGATATTTTGACTAGTCTGCAATGCGGACCATCAAGACGGGGTAGGACAGGGCCCACGAGAGGAGATCGATGAGCACGGTAAAAAGCGCTCTGGCCCAGAAGAAAGGGGGGCTGATCCATGTTCGTTCCGGCGACATGGTCGTCGAAGCCTTGCGCCAGATGCGCGAAAACCGGGTCCGGGCGGTGCTGGTGATCGACGACGACGTGCTGGTCGGTATCGTGACTCAGGGTGACTGCGCCATCAAGGTGCTGCTGCCCGGGCTCGATGCGAAGCAGACGCCGGTCAGCCAGGTGATGACGGGCAACCCGGTGACGGTCAAGCCGGACGATCGGCTGGAAGGCTGCATGGCCATGATGGCTGCGCGCGGTTTTCGCCATCTGCCCGTGCTGGACTCGGGCAAAGTCGTGGGCGTGATCTCGATCGGCGACGTCGTCAAGGACGTCATCCGGGAGTTGGAGCGCAACGTGGGCGACCTGATGGGTTACATCATGAAGGACGGCCCCGGGGGCTGACAGACAAACCGCGCGGTGCCGTCGCCCCCCGTCCACGGTCGCAAGGCCTGCAGGTCAATCGAAGTCATCCTTGTCCAAGTATCTACAAGCTTTATGCCCTTCATTTATTTGAATTATTGTGCAACTCTTATCTACGGTCACTCTCACGAACCTTCGGGACATTCGAACCGGCCGTGGCCTCGAGCGAAAAGGTCAAAGCCGTGACGGGTCGCAACGTGCCGAGCGGAGCATGCTAGCTGGCCCTTGGGGCAGCCATGCACTTGCTTCACATCCTGTCGGGTGTCCCTTCGGAGCAACCCTGTCATCTCGTCGGTACCGCCCGCGACGCGATCGGGCTACAACGTCCCGCGCAATGATGTCTTGGAGGTCCCATGAAAGATCTGCATGAACTGGGCGTCTTGGAATTGGCGGCGGCCATCCGCTCCGGCGAGATCAAGGCGGAGGCTCTTGCCGCCGCGTTGTTGCAGCGGGCGAAGGCGCTGCAGGGCCTGAATGCTTTCGTGAGCCTTGATGAGAGCACCGTTCTCGGTGCTGCCCGCGCCGCCGATCTGCATCGGGCCTCAGGCAAGGAACTGGGACCACTTCATGGAGTGCCCATCGCGCTGAAGGATAATATCAATACGGCAGCGTTCCCGACCACCGCCGGCACCCCGGCGCTGAGGCGGCACAGGCCGAAAGCGAACGCCCCGGTGGCACAGGCGCTCGTCGATGCGGGTGCGATCGTGTTCGGCAAGACAGGCCTGCACGAGCTTGCTTACGGTATCACTTCCAACAACGCGGGCTTCGGAGCCATCCACAATCCGTTTGATCCCAACCACGTGCCAGGAGGTTCCAGCGGTGGCTCGGGTGCCGCCGTGGGCGCACGGATGGTGCCGGCCAGCATCGGCAGCGATACCGGCGGCTCGGTACGCGTCCCCGCGGCGTTTTGCGGCGTGTTTGGCTTCCGGCCCACCGTGTTGCGCTGGCCGCAAGCCGGCATCGTTCCGATCTCGGCGACGCGCGACACCGCGGGTCCGCTGGCACGCAACGCCGCCGACCTCGTGGCGATCGATGCAGTGGTCGCCCACGAGAACCCGGCGCTCGCTGCGGCATCTCTCAGGGGATTGCGCATCGGAATACCGAGGTCGTATTTCTGGGAGGATCTCGACCCGGAGACAGCTCGCATCTGCGAGGCGGCGCTCGACACCCTGCGGCACGCCGGAGCGGTGCTGGTGGAGGCCGATCTTTCCGGCATCCAGGCGATCGATGAAGCGGTGTCGTTCACCGTCGCACTCTACGAGACCAAGCGCGACCTGGACCGCTATCTAGAGAAGGAGGGGCTTTCGCAGCGGTTCGCCGATATCGTGGCGGAGGTCAGCAGTCCCGACGTGAAGGGCGTTCTCGCCACGCTGCTGGACCCCGCGACAGCGGTCCCCGAGCAGGCCTACCAGGACGCCATTGCCATCCACCGTCCCAGGCTGACTGAGCTCTACCGGGGGTATTTCGAGGCTCAAAAAGTCAGCGCGGTCGCGTTCCCGACCACGCCGTTGCCGGCGCCGTTGATCGGCGAGGACGAAACCGTGAGGCTGAACGGCCGCGACGTGCCCACCTTCCTGACGGTCATCCGCAACACCGATCCCGGCAGCAACGCCGGCATTCCCGGGATCACCGTCCCGGTAGGGGTGACATCCGGCGGCCTGCCGGTCGGCCTGGCGTTCGATGCTCCTTCAGGGCGTGACCGCGACCTGCTCGGTCTAGCGCTTGCCGTGGAGAAGTTGTTTCCGGTGCCGCGCGCGCCGTGATCCTCAAGATCGCGTCGACCGAAACAAGTACCAACTGGGGAGAGGAAAGATGAATAGTTCGATCAAAACAAGTCGTCGCGGCTTGCTCCGCGCTGCCGGCCTCGGTGCACTGGCTATTGGTGCGCCAGCCGTCGTTCGAACCGCCGCCGCCGCCGATTCGATGAAGATAGGGGTGCTGGTTGCCGATTCCGGCCCGGCCGCGCTGTTCGGGCCAGCCCAACACGCCGCAGCCGAACTCGGCGCCGCCACGGTCAACGCCAAGGGTGGCATTCTCGGACGCCAGATCGAAATCGTATTTGCGGATGCGGGAGCGCCACCGGCCGAGGTCGCCAAGAGCGTCGTCAAGCTGATGCTTTCGGACAAGGTCGAGATGGTTTTTGGCTCTCACGACAGCGCGGTGCGCCAGGCCGTCGAAAACGTCATCAAAGCCAGGATTCCCTACGTTTACACGCCTGTGTTTGAGGGCGACGACTGCTCTCCCAACGTCTATTTCCTCGGGGAGTTGCCGGAGCAAGAATTGCAGAAGTCGCTCCCCAAGCTGGTCGAACTCGCGAAGGGAAACACCTTCTACCTGGTGGGCGATGATTACGTCTGGGCGCGTACCACCAACGAAAAGGCCAAGAAGTACATCCAGCAACTGGGCGGAAAGGTGATTGCCGAAGATTATTATCCTTTTGGGGCGCCGAACAAGTTCGAGAGCACGGTGACCAAGATCAAGAGCGCCAAACCGGCCATCGTTCTCGAGACGTTGGTCGGCGGCGATAACGTCAACTTCAATCGCACGTTCGCCGACTTCAATCTGTCTGACGATATTTTCCGCCTGTCGTGTCTGCTTGAGGAAAATACCTTGATGGGCATCGGGAAGGATGCCAGCAAGAATTTATATTCGAGCCTTGGCTATTTTGCCGATATCGACCTGCCGCAGAACAAGGCTTTCATAGGCGAGTTGAACAAGAAGTACGGCGACAAGGCGCCACAGCAGTGCACGATCTCCAAGGGGCTTTACGACGCGTTCGTTTTTGCCGCCGTGGTGACCGCCAAGTCGAAGTCGCTGGCCGCCAAGGAGTTCGCCGCTGCGGCGGAGGGAATCTCGTTCGATACCCCGAGCGGACCGATGACCATGTCAAAACGGCACACGGCGAAGAACATTTTCCTGTCGCGGTGTGATGGGACGAAGTTCACGGTCGTCGAATCCTTCACCGCCGTGCCCACGCAGCAGACCTGCACCTGACACAACGGGGATATGGGTCGGATGGAGTCGCTTCTTGTTACCCAATCTATCAACGTAGCCTACGAAGTCCTGATCCTCGCTGTCCTCGTTCTCGGCCTCGCGGTCGTGATGGGCCTCCTGAACGTACTCAACATCGCGCATGGCGAATTCGTCATGCTGGGGGCCTACGCCGCTTACATTGTCCAGAAAGCGGGCTATCCCTATCTCGCCGCCGTGCCGATCGCCGCCATCGTATGCGGTCTCGTTGGCCTGGTGGTCGAGCGGTTTCTGATTCGGCCGTTGCGATACGATCCGTTCGAGACGCTGCTCGCCACATGGGGGCTCGGGCTACTGCTCCGCAAGCTCGTTGAGCTCGCCTTTGGTCGCGGCTATCGTAGCGTCGACATTCCGATCCGCGGCTCCGTGAACATTTTCGGTGAAGCCTATCCGGCCTACCGGCTGGTGCTGATGGCAGTCGCCGTGGGCGTGTTGATCGCGCTATCCTTCTGGTATGTCCGGGCCTCGACCGGCGCGCGCATCCGCGCCATGGTCGGAAATCCGGTGTTGGCGGAGGCCGTCGGCATCCCCACCCGCCGGCTCGCCCGCAACACCTTCGTCGCGGGAACCGCTTGGGCCGGTGTCGCCGGTGTGATGATCGCGCCGCTCACGCCGGTTGAGCCGTTCATGGGGCTGACGCTGATTGTCAATTCATTCTTCGCGCTCGTCGTCGGCGGCATGGGAACGGTCAGCGGGCTGTTCGCCGGCTCGAGCATCATCGGCGGCCTGCAGGGCGTGCTGACAGCGGCGGTAAGCCCGACCACAGCCTATCTCGCGATGCTGCTCCTCTCCATCCTCTTCCTCTGGCAGCGACCCCGTGGCCTCTTTCCTCGTTCGTAATGGGCTGATCCTGTCGCTGCTCGTGCTCGTCCCGACTTTCGTCGGCGAGTTTTGGGCCTACCAACTCGGCCTCTATTTCCTCTATGCGCTCGCGGCCATGGGTGTCGGCCTGACGTGGGGTCAGGCCGGGATCCTGCCGCTCGGGCAGGGCATGTTCGTGGCACTTGGAGCCTATGCCACCGCCTATGGATTGTTCGGAATCGGTACCTCGCCAGCCGCCTTCCTCGTCATTCCGGTGGTCGCCATGGCTGTCGCGCTGTGCGGCTTTCTGCTTTCGGCCATGGTGTTTCGCGGCCGCTCCGACCAGGGGCCGTCCTTTTCGTTGATCACGCTGGCACTGACGCTCGCTGCGTTCCAGGTCGCGACCACCTGGACCAGCGTCACCGGTGGTTTCAACGGCTTACGCAATATACCGGGACTGCCGGGCCTCGACGGCTTCCTCGATCTCTACTACCTGATCGCGGTGATGCTCGGGCTGGGCATAGCCCTCGTTGACTATCTCTTGCGAACCCCGATCGGCGCATTGTGGCGGGCGGTGGCCGACAACGAACGCCGCCTCGCCTTTCTCGGCTACGACGTTGCCGTGCTGAAAGCCCTGGCTTTCGGGGTGGCGTGCGGGCTCGCAGGCCTCGCCGGCGCGCTCTACGCGCCGCAACAAAATTTGGTGACACCCGATCTTGCCGGCTTTGCCTTCTCGGGGGACCTCGTGATCTTCGCCGCGGTGGGCGGGCGCGCGACCGTACTCGGCCCCGTGCTCGGCGCCATCATCGTCGGCGTTCTCTCGGCCGAGCTGCGCGACCGCTTCCCCTGGTGGGAGATCGTGATTGCGTTGTTCTTCATCCTCGTCGTGCTGAGGTTGCCTGGCGGGTTGATGACGCTGTTTGCCCCGCTGAAGCGGCTTCGGATCTCGCGAAGCCCGGCGCCGCAGACGACGCGCGCGCCGGACAAGCCGCGCCCCGCAGCTTCCTTGTCGGTCGGCTTCGAGGACGTGTTTGTCCGCATGGGAGACGTCACGATTCTGGACGGGCTGTCGGTCAAGACCGGCGACGAGGCGGTGCTGTGCGTGATCGGTCCGAACGGTGCAGGCAAAACCTCTGCGCTCAATGTCATGACCGGCGCGTTGCCCAAGGGAAGCGGGCGCATTGTCATCGACGGCGTCAACGTGCCGCGGCCGGACCCGGCGGCGGTAGCGCGGAGCGGGGTTGGACGCAAGTTCCAGACGCCGTCGGTGTTTTCAAAGCTCACCATCGACGAAAATCTCGCGATCGCGCTTTGGGCCGGACGCTGGCGCGGACTGGATCTATTGCGACCCAGCCTGTTCGGATGGACCACGCCGTTGCTTGAAGAGATGCGGCGCCGCTTCGGCTTTCTCGACTCGGGCGGCAAGCCGGCATCCGATCTGTCGCACGGCGAACGCCAGATCCTCGAACTGACCATGGCCGTGATCACCGAACCGAGGCTATTGCTGCTGGACGAACCCTGCGCCGGCCTGTCGCATGAGGAAACCGCGCGGGTGATCGACGCTATCCAGTGGGTCCGACAATATCTCAACCTTCGGGTCATCGTCATCGAACACGACATGGAGTTGGTGTGGCGGCTCGCCGAGCGCGTCGTGGTGCTGCACCAGGGCCGCTTCCTTGCCGACGGCAGCATCGAGGAAGTCCAGGGCAATCCGGACGTTCGTGCCGTCTACGTCGGAGGGTCCCGATGAGCGCGTCGATGCTTTTCGAAATCGACCGCGTCTCCGGCGGGTACGGTTCAGGACTGGTGGTGCGCGATGTCTCGCTATCGGTGGCCCGAGGCGAGGCGGTGTGCCTGCTCGGGCGCAACGGCGTCGGCAAATCGACGTTGGTTAAACTCGCCTGCGGCTTCCTGAGGCCCGAATCGGGCGAGGTGAGATTGGCGGGCGCCAAGGTCACGGGGCAGCAGCCGTCAGACAACCGCGTCGCCGGTCTGACTTACTGCCCGCAGGAGCGGGTCGTGTTCGACGACCTGACCGTTGCGGAAAATCTCACCTTGATGCGGCGCAACCGACGGCTCGAAGACTTCGAGAGCTATTTCCGGGTGTTTCCGTGGCTATCGGAGCGAAGGCGCCAACATGCCGGGACGCTGTCGGGCGGCGAGAAAAAGCTGCTATCCTTTGTTCGCGGTCTGGCCGAGCGAACCTCGATGGTCGTGATCGACGAGCCTACCGAAGGGGTTCAGTACGAGAATGTGGCGAGGATGACGGACCTGATCGCCACGCGCAAACGCGAAGGCACGGCTTTCCTGATCGTGGAACAGAACCTGACATTGGTTGAACGCATCGCGGATCGCATCGTCATCATGGATCACGGCGAGATCGTCTATAGGGGTAACGCAGCTGACGTCGCCCGTGACGATATCCTCGCACATTTAACGGTGTAAGCGGGTGTCGCCTTCAGTCGCTCGTCGCCGAACGGGGGCGCTTACGAAGGCTAGCGACCGCGAGTCAGACCGTCCTTTGTCTCCGACGTTACTTCTTGGAATGGCTATACTGCCTGTTGTAGCGAGCCCAGCGAGGTAGGAAAACCTATGGCGAGAGAACTGGAAGGCAAGGTTGCCGCCGTGACCGGGGCTGCGTCTGGCATCGGTTTGGCCAGCACTGAGGCGATGTTGGCCGCGGGATCGCGCGTCGTGATGGTGGACCGCGATGAAGTCGCGTTGAAGGGGATCTGCGACAAGTACGGTGACTCAGTCATTCCGCTGGTCATCGACCTGCTCGACCCGAAGCAATGCGCCACCCTGTTGCCGAGGGTCCTGGAGAAGGCAGGCCAACTCGACATCTTGCATGCCAATGCAGGTACATATGTCGGCGGCGACTTGGTCGCCGCCGATACCGAGGCGATCGATCGGATGCTGAGCTTGAACGTCAACGTCGTGATGAAGAACGTGCACGATGTGCTGCCTCACATGATCGAGCGTCGGACGGGTGACATCATCGTCACGAGTTCCTTGGCCGCCCACTTTCCGACGCCATGGGAGCCGGTCTATGCGTCATCCAAGTGGGCGATCAACTGCTTTGTCCAGACGGTGCGACGCCAGGTCTTCAAGCATGGCATCCGCGTGGGCTCGATCTCGCCCGGCCCTGTCATCAGCGCACTGCTTGCCGACTGGCCGGCTGAGAAGCTCAGGGAAGCCAGGGAGGCGGGAAGTCTGCTGGAGGCAAGCGAAGTAGCGAACGTGGTCATGTTCATGCTGACGCGACCCCGTGGCATGACGATCCGCGACGTGGTCATGCTGCCCACCAATTTCGATCTTTGAGGCTGAGGCTTGGGGTACGGTTGACATTGCAGACTTGACCTAAGGTTGTATCGGATTAAGCTCCGTCCATCTTTCGTTCGTCCTCTACTGTCTGAGGAGGCGATGACTGATTTCGATTTACCTAGTACGCGGTATGCGAAGAGCGGAGATGTCCATATCGCGTATCAAACGATGGGCGATGGACCGGTCGATCTCATTGTGGTCCCGGGCTTTATGTCGCACATCGAATTCATGCACGAGGCGCCCGGCTACACCTCGTCGTTGCGCCGCCTTTCGGCGTTTGCCCGCGTCGTTACGTTCGATAAACGGGGTCAAGGTTTATCCGATAGAACATCTGGTGCCCCCTCGCTGGAGCAGCGGATGGATGACGTCCGCACGGTAATGGATGCAATTGGTTCTGCTCGAGCCGTCCTCCTTGGAAGTTCCGAGGGTTGCGCTATGAGCGTGCTATTTGCAGCTACATTTCCGGATCGAGTATCGAAGCTTATTCTTTTTGGCGGTTATGTGCAGCGACGCGACCTGCCTGACAACTGGGAGGAATTAGCGGAGGAGCGCGTAAGACTGTGGGGCACCGGCGCGATGATAAAAACCATCGCCCCGAAGTTTGCGACCATCCCGGCTGCCGTTGCAGGCTTTGCCAAGTTCGAACGACTTTCCGCCAGTCCTGGATCTGTCAGATCATTTACAGTATTGAATTGGTCGATCGATGTGAGTTCAGTGCTTCCGACGGTGCGTGTTCCGACGCTCGTGCTCCATCGCAAGGATGACATTCACGTTTCTATAGAGCTGGGCCGCGAGTTGGCCGCGCAAATTCCCGGCGCCAAAATGATCGAGTATCCTGGGAGCGAACACGCATTTTTCACGGGGGACAGCTTCGCTCCGCTTGGCGATATCGAAGAATTTATCACGGGGCATCGTGATAGTTCGTCAAGCGATTCTGGGCGCTTTCTCGCCACGGTTCTTTTTACCGATATTGTTGGTTCGACACGCAATGCCGTGGTGATAGGCGATCAAGCTTGGCGAAGATTGCTCGACGTTCATGATGAGCTGGCATCGGTGATGATCAAGACGCACGGCGGGACCCTGATCAGGTCGACTGGCGACGGTATTTTGGCTACTTTCGATGGACCGGGTCGTGCTGTGCACTGCGCTTTGGCATTCCGTTCGGCTTCGAAACAGATTGGCTTGCCATTGCGTGCGGGCCTGCATACCGGCGAAATAGAGATCAGAGGCAAAGATATACTGGGTATAGCAGTACATGCAGCATCCCGCGTAATGGCACAGTCCCAACCTGACGAGGTTCTGGTGTCAAGGGTTGTGACTGACCTCGTCGCCGGCGCGGGCTTGACGTTTTCGGAGCGTGGATCGCATGAGCTCAAAGGACTTCCCGGTCGCTGGGATTTGTTTGCTGCCAATCATCACGGCTGAATTTGGCACTTTTGGGAAACCCAGGTGCGGTCTGGGGATGTCGGCTCTCGAGGTCGAAGCAAACGTGCTGCGCGAGCCCACTTACTTCCGTCATTGATCCCAAGGCGACATCGCGGCTTGCTCGACACCATCGCAACAAGAACTTCAGGTAACAGCTCAAGGTCGATAGCGTCTCTGCGAGACGCTCACTCCTGCAAGCTTCCTAATCGCAGCGCGTTTCTTCTGTGACTAACGCTGGACGGTCGCCAAAAATTGACGAATCAACCGATGAGCCATCGTCCTTTGTGGATATCGAACTTCACCGAGCCTTCGTCTCGCATTTTCAACAGCAGGGATTGGCAAGCTTCTTCGTTTGGAATGTTGGCGCGTTTCATGACCTCGTACACTTTGAGCGGCTTCTCACGAAGCGCGTTCAGTATATTTTCCCGATCATTCAGCAAGACTAGCCTCCTACGTCATTGAGCGCTTGAAAATCACTGTGAATACGAAAGCTGATCTTCCGTAACTGCTCGTTCGATGTTGTCCGATTTGATCTCGATGCGGTATCGAAGGCGTCAATCCGCCTCCACGCTTGAAGACGATCATGCCGTACCAGCGCCATCCGGTAAAGGCTGGCGCGCCGCGCACCGAATTTGACCCACTGCGAATTGGAAGAGGCGTCGGCATCCCCCTTGCATGCCGCCAACCTGCATGCTAGATACTGAACCGAATGGTTCAGTATAGCCAGTCTCGTTTCGATGCCTCATTCGCCGCGCTCTCGGACGCCACCCGGCGCGGCGTTCTGGAGCAGCTCGGACGCGCGGACGCTTCGATCACGGAGCTTGCCAACAAGTTCCACATGACCCTCACGGGTATGAAGAAGCATGTCGGCGTCTTGGAGCAGGCGGGGCTCGTCACCACAGAGAAGGTCGGGCGCGTGAGGACCTGCAAGCTCGGCCTGCGCCGATTGGAGGAAGAAGCGGCATGGATCGAGAGATATCGCCAGGTCTGGGACGCACGCTTCGACGAGTTGGACAAGGTTGTCGCGGAACTGAAACGAAAGGAGAAGGTCGATGGACGCAGGAAAAGAGAGTGAGCTCACCCACATGAATAGCCGCACGACAGTCGAACGGAAGTCCGAGCGTGAGCTCGTCGTCACGCGAACCTTCAACGGCCCGGCGCGCATCGTGTACGAGGCGTGGACCAAGCCCGAGCTTTTCAAGCGTTGGTGGACACCGAAGTCGTCTGGCGTGACCATGCTGTCCTGCGAGATGGACGTGCGCGTCGGAGGCACATACCGGCTGGTGTTCCGCCATCCTGCCACGGGGCAGCCGATGGCGTTCTTCGGCCGCTACGTCGAAGTGACGCCCAATTCCCGCATCGTCTGGACGAATGAGGAAGGTGACGGGGATGGCGCGGTCACCACCGTGACCTTCGAAGAACGAGGCGACCAGACCCTTGTGGTCGTGCACGACCTCCATCCCTCGAAGGAAGCGCTCGACGAGGCGATCTCCTCTGGAAGCACGAGTGGATTCAATGAACAGTTCGAGCAGCTGGACGAGCTTCTCGTCGCCCAGGGCGCGGGCGTGGGCCGATCATGAAACCGTCGATCTCGCGGCCGGCCGCCTGCTCTCCACGACGCGGAAGAGAACGAAGGGCGCCGCCGCCCTCGACACCAGCCGAGCCTGTTGTTCGCAAGCGCGAAGCCAGCACAAGGAGACGCGCCGTTCCTTGCGCCGTAGTCGAGGTCCTCTTTTCGGATCGGCAAAAAAGCCCTTGATAGCTGACAAGGGCAAGCTGCCGCCATCTCTGCGGTGCCCAGTTTCGTTCTGGAGTGGAAGGGAATTGGCGCACCCGACACGATTCGAACGTGTGACCTTTGCCTTCGGAGGGCAACGCTCTATCCAGCTGAGCTACGGGTGCTTACTGCTTACGCAGGCTGACGCTGAAACGCCGTGACGGTGAAACGATCAGCGTCGGTTCGTTAAGCCTTTGAGATCGCGATATCTTTTTAGATTTTCCATCATCGGGAACAGCTGCCCCACCTGCCTTCGGAGGGCAACGCCCTATCCAGCCGAGCTACTGTGCATGGGGTTGATTTAGCCGATTGGCCCGGCCGCGGCAACATCGGTCCAACTGGTCGATCGTCGCAAGGCTGCCGTGGAGCGTTTGGCGGTCGGGGCCGGTTCGGCCTGATCGGTGCCGGTCGGTCCTGATCGGCGGCGACGCCCCGTCAGGCTGGAACAATCACCCGGCCGATCGGCCAGAGCGCGAGGCCCGCCAGTTTCAGGTGCGCCCAGGCGAAAGGCAGGCCGATCAGGGTGACGGCCAGCGCCATCGCGGTCACGACATGGCCGAGCGCGAGCCACCAGCCGGCCAGAACCAGCCAGACCAGATTGCCGATCAGACCGAGTGGGCCGGTACCGATGTCGGACTGGCCGGTCAGCTGGTCGCGCGGTACCGCGCGCTGGCCGAACGGCAACAGGGTATAGGCGGCGATGTTGAACGCGGCCCGTGTCCAGGGCAGGCCGACAATCGTGATCGCCATGATCACCGCCGCGACGATCCAGGCAAGAGCCATCCACAGCCCGCCGAACAGGATCCAGAGCACGTTGAGGAGGATCGACAAGGCAGGCATGCGAACTCGTTCGGATCACGCGCGGCAGGCGCCGGCAGCTTCGGGGCTGAGTGTAGTACCTCCGCCGCCATGGCGATAGGCAGGCCGCGGTGGAAAAGGTGCGCGGCATGGCGACCGGCGCGAGCCTCAGCGGCGGTGGCGGTCGGTGGCGCGCAGCAGCGCGGGGCGGGCCGGCTGGATCGGGCGGCTCGATGCGCTGACGCGGCTGGTGCTGAACATCCCCGTCGGCGGCTTGAGCTCTTCGAGGAAGACCGGCCGGGCGAAATAATAGCCCTGGGCATAGCGGATCCGGGTGGCGGCTTGCAGGTAGGCCAGTTCCTCGAAGGATTCGACGCCCTCCGCCACCACCGTCATGCCGAGCGCTTCGCTGAGCGACTCGATCGCCCGCAGGATGCCCTGGCTGCGCGGGCGCTTGTGAATGTCGGTGATGAACGAACGGTCGATCTTGATTTCGTCGGCGGTGATGTCGGCCAAAGCCGACAGCGACGAATAGCCGATGCCGAAATCGTCGATCGAGATGCCGACGCCGAGTTGGCGGAAGATCGGCAGGATCTCGCGCTGGAAATGGGTCTTGGTGATGAAGGCGTCTTCGGTCACCTCGATCATGAAGCGCTCGGGATAGCCGGTGGCCTCGAGTGCCTGCGCCAGTGAACGCATGAATTCCGGGTTGCCGGCCTGCTTCGCCGCGACGTTCATGCTGATGCTGGTGTCGGCGCCGAAGGCGTCGTTGATCAGGTCGATCGATTTCACGATCTCGGCCAGCACCAGGTAGGTCAGCTCGTCGATCAGGCCAAGCTCGACCGCGAGATTGACGAAGGTGCCGGGAGCCTGGATGACGCCATCATCGTCGCGCAGCCGGACCAGCGCCTCGATGCCCTTGATCGCCTCGGTCCGGATGTCGACCTTGGCCTGGAAGGCGCAGCAGAAGCGCTTTTCCAGGATGGCCTGCCGCAGCGATTGCTCGACCTTCATCCGCGCCAGCGCCTCGCGCTCCATGCCGTCGTCGAAGAAGGCCGCGGCGCCCTTGCCGCCGCTCTTGACCCGATACATCGCGATGTCGGCGTTGTGGCGCAGCTGTTCGTAGCTGCGGCCATGCTCGGGATGGAGACTGACCCCGATCGAGGTCGAGGCGAACATCTCCGAGCCGTCGATGAAGAACGGCGCCTTCAGCCGCTGCAGCGTGACCTCGATATATTCCGCCACCTGCTGCTCGCTCTCGATGGGAGACAGCAGCAGCAGGAATTCGTCGCCGCTGATCCGCGACAGCATGTCGGATTCGCGCAGGTCCAGCCCGAGACGCTTCGCGATCGCGACCAGCAGCGCGTCGCCGGCGGCATGGCCGTAATAGTCGTTGATGTGCTTGAAATTGTCGATGTCGAGAAACGCCAGCGCGAAGCGGGCCGGCGGATCGCGATGCGCCAGCAGCGCGTTGGCCCGATGCTCGATCACCCGGCGGGTCGGCAGGTCGGTCAGTTCGTCATAATAGGCCGAACGGAACAGCTGGTCCTCGAAAGCCTTCTGGGCGCTGATGTCGGCAGAACTGGTCAGCAGCAAGTCGCGGCCGGCGAGGCGAACCGGCCGGTGGATGGTCAGCAAGGTCTGCTTGCCGGCACCGCTGCCGATGCACTCCTCGATGACCGCCGTCTCGCCGGCGCGGAGCAGTTCGCGCCCCGCCGCTTCCCGTCGCGCCAGCTCCTGCGACGGCGTCCGCTGCGCGGCCGCAGTCTGCCATTGTGCGGTGGCGGCGGCATTGACCAGCAGGAAGCGGCCCTGCTCGTCCTGGACCGTGACGCCATGGGGAAGCATCCTGACGATGTCGCCGAGCAGGCCCGGCTCAGGTTCGGCGGCGTGCAGGAAATCATGACGGCTGCGCATGGCACGCGAGTCTGTCGAACTCCCTTGTAATTTCGGTTAAGACGAGCCTGCGAAATCCGGGCATCGCCGCCGTCCGCATGGCCGCGCATTCGCGTCGCCGTGATCGTCATTAACAGACGGTCAATATCCGATCGGCCACCGCTGTCTATCTAGCTGCGGGGCAGGCGGCACTGCATGGTGCAGTGGACGCCGCTTGCGAGAAAAGCCATCTCGGTCCGGCCGTCGAAGGACAGCAGCGCGGATCTCAGGAGCTTGGTGCCGAAGCCGGCTTGTCCGATCGCGCCGACGGCCGGACCCTCCGTTTCGTCCCACACTACCGTGAGACGGTCGTCCGAAACGGTCCACGACACCTGCAACAGCCCGCGCGCGGACGAGAACGCGCCGTATTTTCCAGCATTGGTGGCAAGTTCGTGAAACATCAACGCGAGGCTGACGGCCAGCTTGGCGGGCAGAAACAGCGGGTCGCCATTGAGCGTGAAGCGGACATGGCCGTAGGGACCGAGTTCAGACAGCAGCAGGTCCTTGATGTCGCAGCCGTGGCCGTCGACCTTTGCGATCAGATCGTCGGTGGCCGACAGCGCGCGGATCCGCCGGTCGATGCTCGCCCAGATGGCCGGCTGATCCTGCAGCACCTGATGCAGGACGGCATGGACGGTCGACAGCTTGTTCTTGAGCCGATGCTGCAACTCCTCGACCACCAGCTTGCGATACTGCTCCTCTTCGATCAGGCGCCTTGAGATCTCGCGCTGCTGACCGGCGACCTGGCGGTAGTGCTCGACACCCCAGATCATCAGCGCGCATACCACGAAATAGATCGCCGCCAGCGCCAGTCGGGCAAAGTCGGCGGTCGTGTCGCCGAAATTGACGGTCATCCCCAGCGCGCCGCCGACCAGCGCCGTGGCGATCCCGGTCGGGAACCCGCCGAACGCGGCGGCAAAGAAAACCGCCGGAATGTAGGGCGTGAAGAAAACATCGGGCCGGATCAGCGACAGGCCATACCGCGCAAGCGTCGACAGAACCAGGCAGCAGGCCGCGAATCCAATGACAAACGGCCGGGATGGTTGGACTATTCCTTGCCAGCCGCGGCGGAATTCGTCGGTCAATCTGGCCATCTGTCGCATCAATTAGTCAGCAGATCCGTCAAAAGAGCCGAACAAATGGCAGGAATCGCGACCGCAGTCTGGCAGACAATGCGCTCGAGAGCATACCTTTTTGATCGGGTACCGGCGCAGCTTGCGTTGTCGAGCCAAGGCATGAATATTGGGACGGAACAGCGCAAGAGGGGGAAACGACATGGCGCGACTGGACGGCAAGGTTGCGGTGATCACCGGGGCGACCAGCGGCATCGGGTTGCGGACCGCCGAGGTTTTCGTCGCCGAAGGAGCCAAGGTCGTGATCGCCGGCCGGCGCGCGCCGGAAGGCGAAGCGCTGGCGAAGAAGCTCGGAGCGGCCTGCATCTTCCGGCAGACCGACGTCACCGTTGAGGAGCAGATGCAGGCCCTGATCGCCGAGGCGGTTGGAAAGTTCGGCCGGATCGACTGCCTGTTCAACAATGCCGGCGGTCCGGCCCAGACCGGCGGCATCGAAGGGCTCGATGCGGCGCGCTTCGATGCGGCGATGGCGACGCTGGTGCGCAGCGTCATGCTGGGCATGAAACATGCCGCTCCCCACATGCGCCGCCAGGGATCCGGCAGCATCATCAACAACGGCAGCATTGCCGGCAGGCTTGCCGGCTTCTCGTCGTCCGTGGTCTACGGCGCCGCCAAGGCCGCCGTGATCCATCTCACCCGATGCGTCGCAATGGAACTCGGCGAGGCCGGCATCCGCGTCAACAGCATTTCGCCCGGCGCGATCGCCACCGGCATCTTCGGCAAGGCGCTCGGGCTTTCGGTCGAAGCCGCCGAGAAGACTCCCGAGGTGATGCGCGAAGTGTACAAGACCGCGCAGCCGATACCGCGGGCCGGGGTGCCGGAGGATATCGCGCAGGCGGCGGTGTTTCTCGCCAGCGACGAATCCAGCTTCATCAACGGCCATGATCTGGTGATCGACGGCGCCATCACCGGTGGCCGCAACTGGACCCAGCAGCAGCAGGGCTATGTCGCGCTGCGCAAGGCGTTCGATCAGGGAGCGCGATGAGCGCGCGGGGAGGCATCGATGCTCACAGTTGCGATGGTATCGCCCGCGCGGATTGACTTCCGGTCCATCGCGCTGGCACTGGTCGGCGGTCTCGCCTGCGCCCTGCTGATCGGCAAGGCGTTGCCGGTTGCGATCGATGTCCTCGACGACATGGTCGCGCCCTTGTGCGCGGTCGGCGATTCCACAGGCTCCGCCGCCGACGTGGTCGAGCCGATCGCCTCCTATGCGCTGCCCAACGTGCCGGGCAAGCGGGTCACCATCGTGCGGGTATTCTATGGTCCGGGCGGATCCACCCCGGCGCATCGCCATGCCGGTTCCGTCACCGCCTATGTCACGCGGGGCGAAATCCGTTCTCAGCTTGGCGGCGGCCCGGTCGAGACCTTCAAGGTGGGGCAATCATTCTTCGAGCCGCCGGGGGCGACCCATCTGATCTCGGCGAACGCCAGCACCACCGAGCCCGCGGAACTGATCGCGGTGTTCGTCGCCGATGAGGGCGCGCAACTCACCACCTTCCTCGAATAGCGGCGCGCGGCCGGCACCCAACAGGCTGCGGCCGCTGGCTCAGAGCGGCGACACCACCACCCGCAATCCGTCGCGCGGTTTCGGGATCGGCCACATCTGCCAGGCGGGAGTGATGCCGGGCTGCAGCGCGACGCGCAGGTTCTGCAGGAAATGCCGGGTGAAGCATTTGGCCTGCATATGGGCGAAGTGCAGCCCGAGGCACATATGCGCGCCGCCGCCAAACGGCACGAAGGCAAAGCGGTGACGGCCGCGCTGCGCCTCGTCGCTGAAGCGCATCGGGTCGAAAGTCTCGGGGTCGGGCCAGATCTCCGGCATATGATGGGTGAACAGCGGATTGATGCCGACCATGGTGCCGGCCGGGATGTCATAGCCCTTGAAGCTGAAGTCGCGGGTCGCGCGCCGGGGAATCGAGGGTACCGGCGGCTTCATCCGCATCGTCTCCTTGAAGGCCATCTCCGACAGCGGCATTGCCGCGAGATGGTCGAGGCTGGTTGGCTCACCGGCCGCAACGCCCAGCGCCGTCACCTCGTTGCGCAGCCGGTCCTGCCAAAGTGGATTGGCGGCAAGCGCGGCGACGAATGAAGTCAGCGACGAGGTCAGCGTGTCGTGCGCGGCCATCATCAGGAAGCTCATATGGTCGACAATGTCTTCGGTCGACAGCAGCGCGCCGTCCTCGTGGGTTGCCCGGCACAGCTGCGAGAACAGGTCCTGGCCCTCCTTGCCGCGGCGGATCGGAATCTGCTCGGAGAAATAGGCGATGACGCGCTTGCGACCCTTCACCCCGCGCGCCATCTGGGTGCCGGGCCAGGGCCGGCGAATCGGCGCGATCGATGCCGCCACCATGTCGACAAAGGCCCGGGTGATGTCCTCGACCTCGGGACCGATGTCGGCGCCAAGGAAGGAGGTCGCGGCGAGATCGAGGGTGAGCTGCTTCATCGCGGGATAGAACAGCATCGGGCCGGGCTGCGCCTTCCAGCGCGCCACCCGCGCCGCAATGCCGGCATCGAGCTGGGTCAGATAGGACTTCATGGGCTCGGACTTGAAGGCGACCGACAGCGCGCGGCGGTGCAGCCGATGCTCCTCGAAATCGAGCAGCATCAGGCCGCGCGGAAACAGCAGGCCCAGGATCGGGCCCCAGCCATGGGTGGACGAGAACAGCTTGCTCTGGTCGAACAGCACGAGTTCGTTGGCTTCCGGCCCGAGCACGCTGATGCTGGTCTCGCCGAGCACCCGGCTGCGATAGACCAGGCCGTGTTGCGCCGCCATCCGCTCGACCTCGCCCTTGGGGTCGGCAATGACGGTGAGCGTCCGGCCGATGATCGGCCAGCCCTCGTTGCCCGGGATGTGCGCCAGCCGGTTCCGGTTTGGCGGGGTCAGAACCGCAGCCCTGGAAGGGGCCACACCTTGCATCGACATGGCAGTGCTCCGGTTGGCTGATTCCATCCGCCCGAGGCCTCGATGCCGCGGACGTTACGCCTTTCGCTTTGCGGCTTCCATCTGCAAATCCGGTGCATTCACCGTCGGGATCGCCACCCGCCCGGGGCCGGTCAGGGGAAGCGCTGCCGCGGCCTTCTCGTTTTCCATGATCTTGGCCATCACCGCCTGGCCCGCGCGCTCGAATATCGCGCGGTTTTCGATCACGAATTGCTGCGACTGGCGCAGCGCCCGGATATGACCATTGATCTCGGGAATGACATAGCGCGCCACCATATCCCAACTGCGGCGGGTGTTTTCCGGGTTGGCCCAATCGTGCACAAAGCCGACAATGGTGCCGACGCCGCCGCTTACCTCGATCAGATTCTTGATGGTCCTGACCAGATCGTCGGGCGTGCCGATGGTTGACGCGGCGCTTTCGCCGCCAGCGGTCTTCTCGACGGCATCCTCGGGCGAGGTGAAAGGCTGCAGCCCCGGCCGCTGCAGGGTGCCTACATTGTATTCATTGTGCCAGCGCATCAGCCCGGCGCCGGCCTCGCGCTGCGCCTGCTCGCGGGTTTCGGCAATGTGCCAGCTCAGCAGCACGCGCCAATCGGATCGGCTCACGCTGGTGCCGTGTTTTCTGGCGGCATCCTCGGCAAAACCCCATTGCGTCGGCAGCGCCATCAGGCCCTGGGTCGACATCGAGCCGAGTGAGATGATGCCGATGCCGTATTTGCCCGCCAGCGTCATGCCGGAAGGCGAGATCTGCGATGCCACGACGAACGGCATGTCCTCCTGCAGCGGAAGAATTTGCAGTGCCGCGTCGTTCATGGTGAACCAGTCGCTCTTCGCGGTGACCCGCTCGCCGCTGAACAGCCGGCGAATGATGGCGATCGCCTCGTCCTGGCGGTCGCGTTGCGTCATCGGATCGATGCCGAGCGTATGGGCGTCGGAGGCGAGCGCGCCCGGGCCCGAACCGAAGATGGCGCGGCCTCCCGTCATGTGATCGAGCTGCACCATGCGCTGCGCGACGTTGAAGGGATGATGGTAGGGCAGCGAGATGACGCCGGTGCCGAGCCTGATGCGCCTGGTACGTTCGCCGGCGGCTGCGAGAAACATCTCGGGCGATGCGATCATCTCCCAGCCGGAGGAATGATGTTCGCCGCACCAGAACTCGTCAAAACCGAGCGCGTCGATCTGCTCGACAAAGTCGAGATCGCGGCGAAATTGCAGCATCGGATGCTCGCCGATCGGATGATGCGGGGCGAGAAAGGCTCCGAATTTCAGGCGCGCCATTGGGGTCTCCGGACGACAAGAATGCTGTCATTGCTGGCTGGTTCGGTCAAATTAGGGGCTGCGGAGTCCCAAGGCAATCGCCGACGACCCTCGAAGCGACATGGTTGTGGTGCATACGCGGCGGCTTCCGAAGACATCTCCGCGTCCAGGCGTGTTTTCCCTTGACCCCTGCTGACTTGCTCGCCCCGCCGATCGCGCACGCTCCGCATTCGGCTCGTCGCCGTTGCTGCCGCGTCAATCACCGTCATGTTCCCGACATCGCCCGATGCGTGGCGGTGAAGACTATCGGCGTTCTCCTGGATTGACAGTACACGGCCCTTTTATTTTGCAGTGCAACAACTATCTTGGCGTGACCGCGTTCTGAAAACGCCTAGCGATGGAGTGGCCGGTGTCTCTTGCCAACAATGTCGAATTCCTGCGACGTCTGTCCAAGCTCAATGGAATCAATGGTTTCGGCAATCGCCCATCGACGTGGGATCCGGGCCGACAGAGTCCCCTGGCAGAAGTGACCGGCTTCGGATCGAATCCGGGCGGACTGCAGATGTTCCACTATGTGCCCGCGCACCTGCCGCCCCGCCCCGCGCTTGTCGTGGTCTTGCATGGTTGCGGTCAGACGGCTGCGGCCTACGACCTCGGTGCCGGGTGGTCGACGTTGGCCAGGCATTATGGGTTCGCCCTGTTGATGCCGCAGCAGCAGCCGTCGAACAATGCCAATACCTGCTTCAACTGGTTCAATCCCGAAGACACCGCGCGCGGCCAGGGCGAGGCCTGCTCGATCCGACAGATGATTGCGCGCATGGTCCGCGACCACGCGATCGATCCGCGCCGCATTTTCGTCACCGGGCTTTCAGCCGGCGGCGCCATGACATCGGTCATGCTCGCAACCTATCCGGACGTGTTCGCGGCCGGGGCCGTGATCGCGGGATTGCCGTTCGGCGTTGCCGGCAATGTGCGCGAAGCGCTCGATGGAATGCGCCAGTCGACATCCCGCCCCGCGGCCGACCTGGGCGATCTGGTCCGCCATGCCTCGCAGCACCGCGGACCATGGCCCAGGCTTTCGGTCTGGCACGGCAGCGCCGACCGTACGGTCAACCCGGCCAATGCCGACGAGATCGTCAAGCAATGGCTCGACGTGCATGGGCTCCCTTTGGCGCCGATGTCGGAAGCGATGGTCGACGGCTATCCGCACCGGGTCTGGTGGGATGCCGATGGCGAGACCGTCGTTGAATCCTACACCATCACCGACATGGCCCATGGCACCCCGCTCGGCATTGCCGACGATGACGAGCGCTATGGCGCGCAGGGCGCCTTCCTGATCGAGGCGGGGATTTCCTCATCCTATCACATTGCGAGTTTCTTCGGCCTGACCGAGGCAATCAGCCGGCGCCGCGAGTTCGCGGAGGAAGAATCGGAATCAGTTCGGCCGTCCATATCGCGCCCCGAGACCGCAGCTGCGCCGCAGGCGCCGGCAACCCCGGATCGTCGTGCCAAGCCGGCGCCTCCTTTGGGACGTCCCCGAATCGATGTCGGCGCGGTGATCACGCGCGCGCTCACCGCCGCCGGCCTGATGAAATAGCGGGTGGAAGAGCAGCAGGCGGCGGCATGGCGGCGTGCCGGCGCCCGGCCGACCGCCTTGCCGGCGCTTCGCGATTTGGTTCCATTCACGATACGGTATATTTGGAACGAATATCCGGGCCGGCATTTGGCGGAATGGTGCCAGGCGGCTAGATTGCGGCGGTTTTGGTTCGGCCTGTCAGCCAGGCGTATTTTGTCCCGATGTTGAATTTCAGCAAATCGGCTGCAGCGGATTTTCTCGCCGGCGGCGGTGAAATGGGCGCACTGACGCGGGCCCATGATTGGGCGTCCAATCCGCTCGGTCCGCCGGACAGCTGGCCGCAGAGCCTGCGCACCGCGGTCCGGATCCTGCTCAACACCAATCACCCGATGTTCATCTGGTGGGGCGAAGAACTGATCCAGTTCTACAACGATGCCTATCGCAGGACCATGGGACCCGAACGCCACCCGAGCGCGCTCGGTCAGCGCGGCCGGGAATGCTGGGCCGAGATCTGGGAGGTGATTGGTCCGCAGATCGAACAGGTGATGCGGGGCGGCGGCCCGACCTGGCATGAGAACCAGCTGGTGCCGGTCACCCGGCATGGTCGGCTCGAACAGGTCTACTGGACCTACGGCTATAGTCCGATCGACGACGAGGGCGGTGTCGGCGGCGTGCTGGTCGTCTGCCGCGACGTCACTCAGGAGCATCTGTCCGCGTCGGCGCTGCGGGAACGCGAGGCGGAATTGGCAAGGGTGCAGCAGGTCGGCCGCATCGGCGGCCTCGAGGTCGACCTTCGGACCGGCTTCCGCAACCGCCGGTCGCCGGAATATCTGCTGATCCACGGGCTGCCACCCGACGCCGCCGGGGAATCCCACGACGATTGGGTGCGGCGTCTGCATCCCGAGGATCGCGAGGCCACCGAGCGGAAATTCCGCGAGGCCATTGCCGGCGATACCCGGGACTATTCGGTGCAATATCGGATCATCCGGCCAAGCGACGGCGAGATCCGGTGGATATCGGTGCGCTCCACCATCGAGCGCGACGAAGATGGCAAGGCGATCCGTCTGATCGGGGCCCATACCGATGTCACCGAACAGGTGGCGACGGAGCAGGCGTTGCGCCAGAATGAAGAGCGCTTCCGCAAGCTGGCGGACCAGCTGGCCGATCTGAACGCGACACTGGCGCAGCGTGTCGACGAAAAGACCCGCGAGCGCGACCGGATCTGGAACGTGTCGCAGGATCTGCTGCTGGTGTCGGACCGTGCCGGCGTCTGGCGCACCGTCAACCCGGCATGGACCCGCACGCTGGGCTGGAGCGAAGCCGAGCTGCTCGGCCGCACCTCGCAATGGCTGGAGCATCCCGATGATCGCGGCCTGGCGCGGAGCGAACTCGCGAAACTCCGCGAGGCCGACGCCACAATGCGGTTCGAAAGCCGTTTCCGGCACCAGGACGGAACTTTCCGCTGGCTGTCCTGGACCGGCGTCGCCGACGGCGAGCTCATCTATGCCGTCGCCCGCGACGTGACCGCGGAGAAGGCCGCCGCCGAACGTCTGAAGACCACGGAAGAGGCGCTGCTGCAGTCCCAGAAAATGGAGGCGGTGGGCCAGCTCACCGGCGGCATCGCCCATGACTTCAACAATCTGCTGACGGGGATCGTCGGATCGCTGGATCTGCTGCAGACCCGCCTCCATCAGGGCCGGACCGAGAATGTCGGGCGCTATATCGATGCCGCGATGACGTCGGCCAACCGGGCCGCCGCGCTCACCCATCGCCTGCTCGCCTTTGCGCGCCGGCAGCCCTTGATTCCGAAAAGCGTCGATGCAAACCAGCTCGTGGTGTCGCTGGAAGATCTGCTGCGCCGGACCATCGGCGAGACCATCGACCTGGCGATCGTGGCGTCGGACGACCTCTGGGATACGCTCTGCGATCCCAACCAGCTGGAAAGCGCGCTGCTCAATCTGGCCATCAACGCGCGCGACGCCATGCCCGATGGCGGCAGGCTCGTCATCGCGACCGCAAACGCGCGGATCGGCGTGGTCTCCGCCGAGCATCCGACGCTGGCCCAAGGCGACTATGTTTGTGTCACCGTTACCGATACCGGCAGCGGCATGAGTGCCGAGGTGGCGGCGCGCGCCTTCGACCCGTTCTTCACCACCAAGCCGATCGGGCAGGGCACCGGCCTCGGGCTGTCGATGATCTATGGCTTTGCCCGGCAGTCGAACGGTCATGCCGCGATCGAGAGCAAGCCGGGAGAGGGGACATCGGTCAGATTGTATCTGCCGCGTCATCAGGGTGGCGCGCCGGCGCGCCCGGCACCGATCGCCGTCAGCGCCGAGCATGTCGCCACCGGCGAGACCGTGCTGGTCGTCGAGGACCAGCCGGTGGTGCGGGCGGTCATCATGGAAATGCTGGAAGAGCAGGGTTACCGGACGCTCGAGGCCGTCGACGGCGCCGCGGGACTGCGCATCCTCCAAGGCGACGAGAAGATCGATCTTCTGGTCACCGATGTTGGATTGCCCGGGATCAATGGCCGCCAGCTCGCCGACCAGGCCCGGGAGACCCGTCCCCGCCTCAAGGTGCTTTTCATCACCGGCTACGCCGAAAGCGTTGCGATCGACGGTTTCCTGCTACCCGGCATGGAAATGATCACCAAGCCATTCGATCTCGACAATTTGTCGCATCGGGTCCGCGCCTTGATCGCGGATTGAGCCGGCCGATTTGCTCCTCGCTCAGATGATCTCATAGGCGAAGAACAGCGTGATCACCGTGATGCCGATCAGCCCGGCGAGAAAGCACTGGTCGGCAATGATCTCGCAGCGGGCGCTCAACCGCGCGCGCTTGGGATGCCGCATCGAGATATAGGACGCGATCGCGCTGGCCAGAAACAGCAGCGACGCCAGCGCCGCATATTCGTCGACCCGGCTGGGGCCGGTACGCGCTTCGGCCAGCTTGACCAGCCCGATCAGTGTCGCGCAGACGCCGATCATGGTGCCCGAGCTTGGCAGGATGTGCTTGGAAAGCGCCCGCTCGTCGCCGCTGCGGCCGCTCTGCCGGTCCATCTCGGCTCAAACCACCCCGGTCAGAAACGGATTGGTCATCCGCTCCTGGCCGATGCTGGAGCCGGGGCCGTGGCCGCAGATGAAGCCGACGTCGTCGCCGAGCGGCAGTAATTTTGCGGTGATCGAGCGGATCAGCGTGGCATGATCCCCGCCGGGAAGATCGGTGCGTCCGACCGAGCCGTTGAACAGGACGTCGCCGACATGGGCGAAGCGCAACTCGCGGCTGAAAAACACCACGCTGCCGGGCGAATGGCCCGGACAATGCAGGATGTCGAAGGTCAATTCACCGACCGAGACCTGGTCGCCTTCGCCGAGCCAACGATCCGGCGCGAAGTCGCGCACGCCGGTCATGCCGAACCGCGCGCCACTTGCAACCACGTTGTCGAGCAGATGCTTGTCGTCCAGATGCGGGCCCTCGATCGCGACCTTGAGGGTGTCGCGCAATTCGGCGGCGCCGCCGACATGATCGATATGACCATGGGTCAGCCAGATCTTCTCGACGCTGACGTTGGATTGCTTGATCGCGGCCTCGATCTTGGGAAGATCCCCGCCGGGGTCGATCACGACGGCTTTCCTGGTGGCTTCGCACCAGATCAAGGTGCAGTTCTGCTCGAACAAGGTCACCGGAATGATGGCGGCGCCGGCCTTCGCCGTGGCTTCGGTTCTGTCGGTCATCGGCGCAGAATGCCGATTTTTGGCGGCTCGCCAAGCGGAAATTGCGCCGGTGGCGCAGCTGTGATGGGATGCCGGTCTCCCATTCCCTGATTTTGAACCCGTCTTCAGTTCCCGCGTTACCCCGCGCTAACGGGGTGTTTTCCGAGGTGGCTTCAACAATGACTCAGCGCGACCAATCCTGGTGGCGGGATGGGATCTTCTATCAGGTCTATCCGCGCTCGTTCCAGGACAGCAACGCCGATGGCATTGGCGACCTCGCTGGCATCATCGCAAGATTGCCCTATCTGAAGGCGCTCGGAATCGATGCGGTCTGGTTGTCGCCGATCTTTCCGTCGCCAATGGTCGATTTCGGCTATGACATCTCCGACTATGAGGGCGTCGATCCGCGCTTCGGCACCATGGAAGAATTCGACACGCTGGTAAGCGCGGCGCATGACAGCGGTCTCAAGGTCATTCTCGACCTCGTGCCGAACCATACTTCCGACCAGCATCCATGGTTTGCTGCGAGCCGCAGTTCGCGCGACAACGACAAACGCGACTGGTACATCTGGCGCGATGGCGGTCCGGACGCCGGGCCGCCCAACAACTGGCTGTCGGAATTCGGCGGCAGCGCCTGGCAGCATGACGCGACGACCGGGCAATACTATTATCACGCCTTCCTCGCCCAGCAGCCCGATTTGAACTGGCGCAATCCGGCGGTGCGCGAGGCGATCTATCAGGTCATGCGATTCTGGCTGGGCAGGGGCGTCGACGGTTTCCGGGTCGACGTCATCTGGCACCTGATCAAGGACGCGCAGTTTCGCGACAACCCGCCCAATCCCCATTATCACGAGGGCCGACCGCCGCATGAAAGGATCCTGACGCGTTACTCGACCGACCAGCCCGAGGTCCATGACGTGATTGCGGAGATGCGGCGCGTGATCGACGAATTCGATTCCCGTGTTCTGATCGGGGAGATCTATCTCCCGGTTCAGCGCCTGGTCGCCTATTACGGCAACGATCTCCAGGGCGCGCAGATGCCCTTCAACTTCGCGCTGCTTTCGACGCTGTGGAGTGCGCGTGCGATCGAGCAGATCGTCGCCGACTACGAGGCAGCGCTGCCGCCGAAGGCCTGGCCGAACTGGGTGCTCGGCAATCACGACCGCCCGCGGGTGGCGAGCCGGGTCGGCCAACAGCAGGCGCGGGTCGCTGCGATGCTGCTGCTGACCCTGCGGGGCACACCGACGCTCTACTACGGTGACGAGATCGGCATGCACCAGATGGCCATCGCGCCCGAACAGGTGCGCGATCCCTTCGAGAAGAACGTTCCGGGTATCGGCGTCGGGCGCGACGGCTGCCGGACGCCGATGCAGTGGGACGCGACCGCCAATGCCGGCTTCTCGACGGCGCCGCCTTGGCTGCCGGTCGGGGACGATTTCCAGCATGAGAACGTCGTCAATCTGGATGCCGACACGCAATCCATCCTCAGCCTCTACAGGGCGTTGATCCGGCTCAGAAAGGCCATGCCGGCGCTGGTCCGGGGCGATTACCTGCCGATCGCGGCACAAGGCGACCTGTTGCTGTATCGGCGCGGCAGCGATGCCGGCGCGGTGGTCGTCGCGCTCAATCTCGGGGCCGAGCCTGCCTCGGTCACGTCGGAGGCCATCGCTGCCGGCTGCAGGATCCTGCTCTCGACATTCCTCGAACGGCAGGGCGAACAGGTTGATTCGGCGCTGGATCTTCGCGGCAATGAGGGCGTCATCATCGGCGCGCCGGACGCTCAGGCGGGGTGAGCCGACTTTTCGTCGATGTCGCTGCGCTTCAGCAGATAGTCCAGCCCGCCGACGCGGTACCAGCGATAGCCATAGGCTTCCATCAGGAAGGTGTGGCGACCGCGCCGGTCGGCCTGGCTGTGGTCTTCGCTCAACAGGTTGATCAAGCGACTGCCCGCCTTGCCGGGAAGCCCGGACGCCAACGCGACTTCCCGCGGCTTGTCGCCGAGATTGTGAACGAACAGCACCGAATTGTTGCGCCAGTCATAGCGGATGGCGAGGATGGCGGGATCGCGGGTCGCTATGACCTCGAAATCACCCCAGCCGATCTCCGGAACCTCCTTGCGCATCCGGATGATGCGCTCGGTCCAGTTCAACAGCGAGTTCGGATCGCGGCGCTGCCTGGCGACGTTGATATGCTCGAAACCATAGGGGCCCTTGTCGATCACCGGCGAGCAGGGCCGGTTGCTTTCGGTGAAGCCCGCATTCGGCTCGGTCGATCACTGCATCGGCGTGCGCGCGCAATTGCGCTCCGGCAATTCCAGATCGTCGCCCATCCCGATCTCGTCGCCATAGCGGATGACCGGCGTTCCCGGCAGCGTGCACATCAGGCTGTAGGCGAGTTCGATCCGCCTTCGATCGCCGCCGAGCATGGGCGCGAGGCGGCGGCGGATGCCGCGGTCGTAGAGCTGCATGTTCTTGTCGGGACCGAATTGTTCGAACACCACGGCGCGCTGCGCCTTGGTCAGGCGGCCGAGATCGAGCTCGTCATGGTTGCGCAGGAACAGGCCCCATTGCGCGGCAGCCGGCCGCGGCTTGGTGGCGGTGAGCGCCTTGGCCAGCGGACGGCAGTCGGCGGCGGCAAGGGCATAGAACAGATGCTGGTTGACATGGAAATTGAACATCATGTGCATGCGGTCGCCGTCGTCGCCGAAATACTCCATGTCGCTCTTGGGCAGCACATTGGCTTCCGCCAGGATGATGGCGCTGCCCTGCCGCCATTGCAGGAATTCACGAAACGAACGCAGCATGTCGTATTGCTCGACCGGCGTCTTGACCTTCGCGCCCTTGGTGGAGATCACGAACGGCACCGCGTCCATGCGGAAGCCGGAAACGCCGAGCTGGATCCAGAAGCCCATGATCTTGAGGATCTCGGCCTGCACCGCCGGGTTCGAAGTGTTGAGGTCGGGCTGGAAGTCGTAGAAGCGATGAAAATACCAGGCCCCTGCGACCTTGTCGCGCGACCAGGTGGATTTCTGCACGCCGGGAAACACCATGCCCTTGTCGGCATTGGCGGGCTTCTTGTCAGCCCACACATACCAGTCGCGATAGGGTGAATCCGGCGAGCTGCGCGCCTCGCGAAACCAGGGATGCGCATCCGAGGTGTGGTTGACCACGAGATCGATGATGACGCGGATGCCGCGCTGCCGGCATCCGTGGGTGAATTCGACGAAATCGCCGAGCGTGCCGTAGCGCGGGTCGACGCCGTAATAGTCGGCGATGTCGTAGCCGTCGTCCTTGCCCGGCGAAGGCTGGAACGGCATCAGCCAGATCGTGGTCACGCCAAGCCCCTGCAGATAGTCCAGCCGGCGCACCAACCCCTTGAAATCGCCGACGCCGTCGCCGTTGGCGTCCATATAGGTCCCGACGGCGAGGCAATAGAATATGCCGTTCTTGTACCAGAGATCATCGATCATGCCCGAGGCAGCCTTTTCTCGTCCGCACCGGATTGATTGCAAGCGGCAGAATATAAGCAGCAAGAATTCTCCGGGTTCCCGTCTTGCCGGAAATGCCGGTATCCGGGAGATCGCCGCCGCTTTATGCTGGCGCCATGGAATCAGCCCGCCAGGTCCATCTGGTGCCGCCGCCGGACCGCCGTCAGTCGGAAACGGCGCTGGCGATCGCGCGCGGCACCGCGCGACTGCTGCGATCGCTGGGATTTTCCTGCATCAGCGAACTGCCGCTGCCGTCGGGACGCCGCGCCGATCTGGTCGCGCTCAACGGGCGCGGCGAGATCTGGATCGTCGAAATCAAGTCATCGATCGAGGATTTGCGGGCCGATCAGAAATGGCAGGAATACCGGGCGCATTGCGACCGGCTGTTCTTCGCGTTCACGCAGGAACTGCCCTGCGAAATATTTCCTGAAGGCACCGGCCTGATCGTCGCCGACGCCTATGGCGCGCATCTTGAATGCGAAGCGCCGGAGCACCGGCTGCCGGCGCCGACCCGCAAGCTGATGACGGTTCGCTTTGCCATGACCGCCGCGCAGCGGATCAACCGCCTGATCGACCCGCAGGGCCATGTCGAGTTGTGACAAGCGCCGTCACGGCCGACGACGGGTCGCGGCGCCGAGGCAGCGGAAAGCGCGCCGGTTACCGCGGCGCGCGCTTGGCCAGGATGCGCTGCAGGGTGCGGCGATGCATGTTGAGCCGCCGGGCAGTTTCGGAAACGTTGCGGTTGCACATTTCGTAGATCCGCTGGATATGCTCCCAGCGTACCCGGTCGGCCGACATCGGATTGTGTGGCAATTCTGACTTTTCGGAGCCGCTGCTGAGCAGCGCCGCAACGACGTCGTCGGCGTCGGCCGGCTTGGAAAGGTAATCCACCGCGCCGAGCTTTACCGCCGTCACCGCGGTTGCGATGTTGCCATAGCCGGTCAGAACGATCGCGCGCGCGTCGGGCCGCTTGCTTTTCAGTGCGGAAACCACGTCGAGGCCGTTGCCATCGCCGAGCCGCAGATCGACCACGGCGAAGGCCGGCGCGGCGCGACCGATCTGCGCGATGCCATCGGAAACGGTGTCGCAGGACGTCACCGCAAAGCCGCGGCTCTCCATGGCCCGCGACAGGCGTTCCAGGAAGGGCTTGTCGTCCTCGACGATCAAGAGCGAGCGGTCGGCTTGATCATTTAGTTCGGTGATGGCGGTCACGGTTTGTTTCCTCTGTGGCAGACCCTGATCATATGGCGCGGCGAAAGGGCGCTGCCAAGGTCAGCCGCCGGAGGCCGGCAGGCATCACTAACGGGTACTCTAACCGACTGGTTCCGCAGGGATTTCTTCCGCTTCGAAGCGTTTTCGCGGCCATACGATCTGAACCACGGCGCCATGATCGGGGAATATCCGGTTGGTAAACGCGACTTTGGCGCCGGTCCGTTCCAACAGGGTGCGGGCGATGAATACCCCAAGCCCGAGGCCGCGGTGTTCGCCCGCGGCCTCGTCGGCGCCACGGCGTCGCGACAGATACGGTTCGCCGATGCGCTTGAGGATTTCCGGCGCGATCCCCGGTCCGTCGTCGGAAATGGCGATCTCGACGGTTTCCTTGTTCCACCAGGCATTGACCTCGACGGAAGCGCGGCCGAAATCGACGGCGTTCTCCAGGATGTTGCCGACGCCGTACAGGATCGCCGGGTTGCGGATGCCGACCGGCTCGGGCGTTGCCGACACCGCGATCCGTACCTTGATGGCGACGCCGAAATCGCGATGCGGCGCCACCACCTCTTCGATCAGCGTCGACAGCGGCATGCGATCGAACGGCGCGCCGGTCGCCGACAATTGCGTGATCTTGCCCAGGATGTCGCGGCAGCGCTGCGCCTGCTCGCGCAGGGTCTTGAGATCGCCGGCAAGCGCACCGTGGTCCTGGACGGTGCGCTCCAATTCGCGCGAAATCAGGAAGATGGTCGCAAGCGGGGTGCCGAGCTCGTGGGCGGCGGCCGCCGCCAGGCCGTCGAGCTGGGTGAGATGCTGCTCGCGCGTCAGCACCAGTTCGGTGGCGGCCAGCGCGTCGGACAGCTTGCGCGCCTCCTCGGCGACCTGGAAGGCATACAGGCTGGTGACGCCGATGGCGACGGCAATCGAGAGCCAGACCCCGTACAGATAGATCGGCGGCAGCACCAGCGGGTCGTCACCGTCCCATGGCAGCGGCAGGTGGAAGTAGACCAGCAGCGAGGCGCAGGCGACCGCTAGCAGTCCGAGCGTGATGGTGAGCCGGATCGGCAACGCGGTCGAGGAGATCAGCACCGGGGCGAGAAACAGGAACGAGAACGGATTCTCCAGCCCGCCGGTGAAGAACAGCAGTCCGGCCAGCTCGACGATGTTGAGCGCGAGCAGCGCGGCGGCATAGACCGGCTCCAGCAATCGCATCGGGTTGAAGGCGACCTGCAGCGCGAGATTGAGTAGGGCGGACAGGCCGATGATGGTCACGCAAGGGGCGACCTCGACGTCGAATTCGAGCCCCTGCGCGACGATGAAGATGGCGGCGAGCTGGCCGAGCACCGCCAGCCAGCGCAGCCGCAAGATGGTATCGAGACGGATCGATCGGGGCGGATGGTAGAAGTCGGCGACGGCGATATCGGACATCTCAGCAGTCTAGCGGCGCAGGGTCGCGACCACAAATTGAGCGATCCTGCCTTTCGGCCTTGGTTTCGACGCCCGTCCATGGCTTGCGCCCGCCGGCGCGATGGCCCAATGAACGGGCGCATGAGCACCCCTTCCAAAGCCGCGGTACCCACCGCCACCGATCCGGCTGGATCGGCGGCCATCGAGGTTGCTGGTCTGGTCAAGCTGTACAAGACCACCCGTGCCGTCGACGACATCTCGTTTCGCATCGCGCGCGGCAGCATCACCGGCCTGCTCGGCGGCAATGGTGCGGGCAAGACCACGACGATTGCGATGATCATGGGCCTGGTGCTGCCGACCGCGGGACAGATCCGGGTGCTCGGCTGCACCATGCCCGATCGGAGCGCCGACGTGCTCGGCCGGATGAATTTCGAAAGCCCCTATGTCGACATGCCGATGCGGCTCACGGTGCGGCAGAATCTGACCGTGTTCGGCCGCCTCTATGCGGTGACCGGGCTGCGCGACCGCATCGCGCAGCTTGCCGCCGATCTCGATCTCGGCGATTTCCTCGATCGTCCCAATGGCAAGCTCTCTGCCGGGCAGAAGACCCGGGTGGCACTCGCCAAGGCGCTGATCAACCAGCCCGAGCTGCTGCTGCTCGACGAGCCGACCGCCTCGCTCGATCCCGACACCGCCGACTGGGTCAGGCAGCACCTGGAGAACTATCGCCGCAAGCACGGTGCCACCATCCTGCTCGCCTCGCACAACATGCTGGAGGTCGAGCGGCTGTGCGACCGGGTGATCATCATGAAGCGCGGCCGCATCGAGGACGATGACAGTCCCGACAACATCATGCTCCGCTACAACCGCGCCACGCTGGAGGAGGTGTTTCTCGACGTCGCGCGGGGCCGCGCCCGGGAGGGGGTGCGATGAGCCAGTTCGCGCATCGGGCAATCGCGCCACACCGCATCGCGGCGATGATCCTGCGCTACTGGTATCTGCTGATGTCGTCCTGGCCCCGGCTGCTGGAGCTGTTGTATTGGCCGGCGCTGCAGATCGTCACCTGGGGTTTCCTGCAGAGCTATATCGCGGAGAATGCCAGCTTCTTCGCCCGCGCCGGCGGCACGCTGATCGGGGCGGTGATCCTGTGGGACATCCTGTTCCGCGGCCAGCTCGGCTTCTCGATCTCGTTTCTGGAGGAGATGTGGGCGCGCAATCTCGGCAACCTGATGATGAGCCCGTTGCGGCCGATCGAGTTCCTGATTGCGCTGATGGTGATGAGCCTGATCCGGCTCGCCATCGGCGTCATCCCGATGACGCTGCTGGCGATGATCTTTTTCGGCTTCAACGTCTACGGCATCGGACTGCCGCTGGTCATCTTCTTCTGCAACCTGATCTTCACCAGCTGGTCGGTCGGCATCTTCGTCTCGGGGCTCGTGCTGCGAAACGGGCTCGGGGCCGAAAGCATCGTATGGACCCTGATGTTTGCCGTGATGCCGCTCGCCTGCATCTACTATCCGGTGACCGTGTTGCCGCATTGGCTGCAATACGTGGCCTGGGCGCTGCCGCCGACCTATGTGTTCGAGGGGATGCGTTCGCTGCTGATCGACCATGTGTTCCGGGCCGACCTGATGGCCGAGGCGCTGGTGATCAATGCCGTGCTGCTGATGGCCTCATTTGCGGCATTTCTCGCCCTGCTGCGCAGCGCCCGCCGGCATGGATCGCTGATCCAGAGTGGCGAATAACCTTATCAGACGGTTTTCGGCAAGATTCGGCAGTCCGGCCCGGTGGATATGCCTGCGCCGCATTGACGCATTATTACGTATTCGGCACTATATTGCGGTGCAAAACAGGATCGAGGATTAAATGCCGATTGGTGAATTTGGCGGGGCGCCGCCGCTGGTGGCAGAAGGCAGCCCGGCGCTCACGACGCCGTTGTACTGGATGTACGAAATGGCGCAGGCCTCGCTCAATCCGGCGCGGGCGATGACCGACGCGACCAAGATCCTGTTTCAGAACCCGCTCAACCCCTGGGCACAGACCGAGTTCGGCAAATCCGTCGCCGCCGCCTGCGAGCTGTTCGAACGTACCACGCGCCGTTATGGCAAGCCCGAATGGGGCCTGCGCGATACCGAGGTCAACGGCGTGCGCACTCCGGTCGAGATCCGCTCGGTGTGGGAAAAGCCGTTCTGCCGCCTGCTTTACTTCGATCGCAAGCTGATCCGGCCGCTGCGCGTCCCGCAGCCGCGGGTGCTGATCGTGGCGCCGATGTCCGGCCACTATGCGACGCTGCTGCGCGGCACGGTCGAGGCGTTCCTGCCCAACCACGAGGTCTACATCACCGACTGGTCGGATGCCCGGATGGTGCCGGTTACGCAAGGGCGCTTCGATCTCGAGGACTATGTCGACTATCTGATCGAGATGCTGCACGTGCTCGGCGGCAACATGCACATCATCGCGGTATGCCAGCCTTCGGTGCCGGTGGTGGCGGCCGTCTCGATCATGGAAGCCGAGCGCGATCCCTATGTGCCGCTGTCGATGACGTTGATGGGCGGTCCGATCGATACCCGCCGCAATCCGACCGCCGTCAACAATCTCGCGGCCGAGCGCGGCATCGAGTGGTTCCGCAGCAATGTCATCACCAAGGTGCCGTTTCCGCATCCCGGGGTGATGCGCGACGTCTATCCGGGCTTCCTGCAGCTCAACGGCTTCATCAGCATGAATCTCGACCGCCACATGGACGCTCACAAGAACCTGTTCAGCAATCTGGTGAAGGGCGACGGTGACCTCGTCGACAAGCACCGCGATTTTTACGACGAATATCTCGCCGTGATGGACCTGACCGCCGAATATTATCTGCAGACCGTCGATCTCGTCTTTGTCAAGCACGCGCTGCCGAAGGGCGAGATGACTCATCGTGGCAAGCCGGTCGACCCTTCCCGGATCACGCGGGTGGCGCTGATGACGGTAGAAGGCGAGAAGGACGATATTTCGGGTCTCGGACAGACCGAAGCGACCCATGCGCTGTGCAGCTCGATTCCAAGCGACCGCCGCGTGCATTATGTGCAGAAGGGCGTCGGTCACTATGGCGTCTTCAACGGCTCGCGCTTCAAATCGGAAATCGTCCCGCGCATTTCCGATTTCATGTTGTCCGCAGCCACTGTCCGGCCGTCGCTGGCGGCCGCAGCGGAGTAATCCGAGGCGACAGGCATCCGTCGGCGCCTGAGACGGTGCCTTCCGCTTGATTTCGATCCGCGCTGGTAAGCTGCTGATTTTGCCCGAAAAAGACGGCGGGGGCGGGTTCCAAAAGAATGAGTGCAAGCCCATTTCTTGAGCGATGGTCTGGACCCCCGTTCGACCATAAAAATCGGGTTCCCACCCCTGCCGGTAGAGGTGCCGGAGGCGAGAACCCCTGTATATTGGGCAAATGATTTGTTTTTGCGCCGACCGCTTTCGCTGGCGGCAGATATGGCAGAATCCGGGGGAACTTCTCCTCCCCGGACTGACAGACATGGCCACTCGCGCCCTCCTTTATCGGCGGCCTCACGAACCATCCCGGCTTTTGGTCAAGCACGGGTCGCAGATCTATTCGGTTCGGCTGCGCCGGCACCGGCGGGCGCGGCGCTACACCTTGCGCATTCATCCCAGCGATCGCGAGGCGATCCTGACCATGCCGCCGCGCGGTACACTGGCCGATGCGAAGGACTTTGCGCAGCGTCACGGCGGCTGGATCGCTGCCCGCCTCGGTCGGTTGCCGAAAGCGGCGCCGTTTATGCCGGGCACCGTGGTGCCGTTGCGCGGCGTCCCGCACCGGATCGTCCATCGTGCCGGCATGCGCGGCACCGCGTGGACGGAAATCCGGGACAGCGGCGAGCGGATCATCTGTGTAGCCGGTGGCATCGATCACATCGAGCGGCGGGTCCACGACTATCTCAAGCGTGAAGCGCGCAACGATCTGCACGAGGCGGCGCAGGCCTATGCGGCGGAACTGGGCGTGCGGGTCAGGCGGCTGTCGATTCGCGATCAGTCGAGCCGGTGGGGTTCATGCACCTCGGCAGGGTCGCTGTCATTCTCCTGGCGGTTGATCCTCGCGCCGCCTTACGTGCTGGATTATCTCGCCGCTCACGAGGTCGCCCATCTGGTCGAGATGAATCACTCGGCGCGGTTCTGGCGGACTGTCGGCAAGGTGTGCAATCATGTCGAGCGCGCCAAGACCTGGCTCGATACTCACGGCAACGACCTGCACCGCTACGGCATCCAGGATTAGCCCAGCCCAGGCTGCGGCGGTTTTGCTGAATTCAGCGGGCCCATGCCGGGCGGGCCGCTACCTTCCGAACAGCCGATCCATCAGCCAGCCGTCGAGCCCGGCGGCGGGTTCCGGACGAACGGCGCCGCGCGGGGCGCCCCGTGGCGCTGCCGGGATCGGTGCGAGCGAAGCCGGCGAGGCCACGGCGGCGCCTGGCTGTGGCATGGCCTGCGCGACATTCGAGAAGATACCGCCGGTCTGCGCGTTCGGCAGCGCGGCGACCGGCACGCCCTGGTGGGCGGCGCGCATGAAGCGGGTCCAGACCTCGACCGGCAGGCCGCCGCCCGTCGCCTTGCGGGTCGGCGAATTGTCGTCATTGCCAAGCCAGACGCCGGTGACGAGATTGGCGGTATAACCGATGAACCAGGCGTCGCGGAAATCCTGGCTGGTGCCGGTCTTGCCGGCGGCGGTCCAGCCGGGGATCTCGGCCTTGCGCGCGGTACCGCTGAGCAGCGTCTCCTCCATCATGGTGTTCATCATCGCCACATGGCGCGGTTCGATCACCTGGCCCAGCTGGTCGGACGGCCGGGCGTACAGCACCTTGCCAGCGGTGGTCCGGATCCGGCTCACGACGTGCGGGGTCACCCCGAGGCCGCCATTGGCGAACGGCACATAGGCGCCGACCAGCTCGGTCAGCGACACCTCCGAGGTGCCGAGCGCGATCGAGGCGTTGGCTTCGAGCTTGGACGCGATGCCGAGCCGGTGCGCGGTGCGCACCACGTTCTTGGCGCCGACCTCGAGACCGAGCCGCACCGCGACGGTGTTGAGCGACATCGCCAGCGCCTGGGTCAGCGTCACCGCGCCGAAATATTCGTGGCCGTAGTTCTCGGGCTTCCAGCCCTTGACGTCGAGCGGCGCATCCTGCCGGATGGTCTGCGGCGTGAGGCCGGCTTCGATGGCGGTCAGATAGACGAACGGCTTGAATGCCGATCCCGGCTGGCGCTTGGCCGTCACCGCGCGATTGAACTGGCTTTCGGCATAGTTGCGGCCACCGACCATGGCACGCACGGCGCCGTCGGGGCTCATCGCCACCAGCGCGCCCTGACTGACATTGAATTTCACGCTCTTGGCCGCCAGCTCGTCGATCACCGCCGCCTCGGCGATGCGCTGCAGCTTGGGATCGATCGAGGTCTCGACCACGATGCTCTGCTCGACCTGGCCGATCAGGTCGTCGAGCACTTCGCCGATCCAGTCGGCGACATAATTCACGGTGTCGGCGCCCACCGGCTTCACGCTGAGCGACGGATGCTCCATCGCGGCCTGGGCCTGCGCTTCGGTGATGAATTTGGCGTCGGCCATCGCGGCGAGCACGGTCTGCGCGCGCTTCTCGGCGCCGTCGGGATTGCGGTTCGGCGCCAGGCGGGAGGGCGATTTGACCAGCCCCGCCAGCATGGCAGCTTCCGCCACGGTGACGTTCCTGGCCGACTTGCCGAAATAGCGCTGTGCCGCCGCCTCGACGCCATAGGCGCCGGAACCGAAATAGACCCGGTTGAGATAGAGTTCGAGGATCTCGGCCTTGGAATGCTTGCGTTCCAGCCAGAGCGCGAGCTCGGCCTCCTGCAATTTGCGCTGCAGCGTGCGCTCCTGAGTCAGGAACAGGTTCTTGGCCAGCTGCTGGGTCAGGGTCGAGCCGCCCTGCGCGACGCCACGGTGCAGGACATTGGCCACCGCCGCGCGCAGGATCCCGAGCGGATCGATGCCGTGATGGGAATAGAACCGGCGGTCCTCGATGGCGATGAAGGCCTTCGGCAGATAGGGTGGCAGATCCTTCAGCGCGACATTGGCGCCGGCCATCTCGCCGCGGGTCGCCAGCAGGCTGCCGTCGAGCCCGACGATCTCGATGGTTGGCGGCCGTTTTGGAATTTCCAGCGACTGGATCGGCGGCAGATGCGCGCCGGCCCAGACCACCGCGCCGACGATGGCGATCGCCGCCCATAGGCCGAGCACCGCGCCCCAATAGACCAGCCGGGGGAGAACGCGGCCTCTGCCGCGCGCTGCGGCGCGCCTGCGGCGGCTGCTCTGGTTCTTGCGCGGTCTCACATCGCGCGGTTCCTCTTCGTCGTCCTCGTCACCGGCCTTGCGTCGGGTGGAGGGTTTCTTCGGCTTGTCTTCGGCTGCCGGCACGCGGTCCTTGGGCCCGAGCCGCAATCCCGCCAGCGATGCGCCGAGCCCGAATTGCGGTTCGCGGCGAACCCCGCTCTTTTTCCGTCCCCACGCCATACGCCATTCTGCCCGGCTCGCCCGAGGCGGAAGACTAGCGAGGGGGGTTTAAGGCCGTCTTAAACGATGGTTAATCGGAATGCCGAAGCCGCGTGCCAAGTCATTGAAAACCGGCGCGTTCCGTCGAACTTAACCCTGACGCCGGGAATTTGCCGCAGCCGGCGGCAAGAATGAGCATGCCCGGGACAGGCCCGGGCATGCGTGAGCCGTCTGAGAAACTGACGGCGGAACGAGGTGGACGGTCGCCGTTCAGCCGGCCGCGCCGTTATCCTCCAGGATCGGGCCGAACAGTTCCCACCGTTCGCCGTTGAACTTCATCATCTGCAGCTGCTTGTTGACGCGGTAGTCGTTCGGCGTGGTGTTGCCGACGATCCCCGGCAGCGCGAGGTCGAGCTGCACGTTCTTCAGGTTGGTGGCCTGTTTCAGCACGTTCGCGCGGGTCAGGTCGTCGCCGCACTGCTTCAGCACGTGAATCAGCAATTGCGTGGTGCTGTAGCCGTAGGTGTTGAAGCTCGAATTCTTGTCGCCTTCCGGATAGTACTTCGCCATGAACTCGAAATAGCGCTTCATGCCGGCGTCGTCCTTCCAGGTCGGATCGAGCGGATCCTTGCCGTAGTTGACGCTGATCACGCCCTTGGAGGCGGCGAGGCCGGCCGGCTGCATCACGGCACCGACCGAGGTGGCGTTGATGTCGAGAATATGGACCGGATGCCAGTCGAGCTCGGCGTTCTTCTTGATGGCCTGCGCGGCGAATTTCGGCGTCGAGGCGCTGAAGAACAGATCGGCGCCGGCCGCCTTGATCTTGAGGATCTGCGAATCGATGGTGGGGTCGGAGGTCTCGTAGGAGGCCTCGGCGACGATCATGGAGCCGGCCTTGTCGCCGAGCCCGGCCTTGATGCCGTTCAGATAGTCCTTGCCGAGATCGTCGTTCTGGTAGAGCACGCCGACCTTGGCATTCGGATAGTTCTTGAGAATGTACTGGCCGTAGATGCGGCCTTCCACGAAATAATTGGGATTGAAGCCGAGCGTCCACGGGTAGTTCTTCGGATCGGTGAACTTGGACGCGCCGGTGGCGGCGAACAATTGCGGCACCTTCTTGGTGTTCAGGTATTTCTGGACCGCCGCGTTGGAAGGCGTGCCGACGATCTGGAACGTCAGCAGCACCTCGTCGCTTTCCACGAGCTTGCGTACCTGCTCGACGGCCTTGGGCGGGCTGTAGGCGTCGTCGTACTGGATCAGGTCGATCTTGCGGCCGTTCACGCCGCCCTGATCGTTGATCATCTTGATATAGGCCGCCTGCGCCTTGCCGATGGTGGCATAGGCGGAGGCCGGACCACTGAACGGAACGGTCTGACCGATCTTGATCTCGGTGTCGGAGGCGCCGGTGTCGTATTTCTTCTGCGCATGGGCCGACGACGCCGATAGCGCGGTCGCAACCGCGGCTGCCGTGACCAGGTGGAAGATGCCATTCCGCATGTCGTTCGTTGTCCTTCTGTCTGATTGGCCCATGGTCTGGCCGTCCCGGTCTGGGATCAGACCCGGGTGGCCGCCATTTCCGGCAGGATATAGAAGGAATGCTTGCTGCAACGCAAGATAACGGCGGGATGGTGAATAGCTTTACGCCAGCAAAAGCAGCAACAGCGCCAGCGCCGCCGGCGCCGCCTGAACCAGCAGGATCCTGCGGCTGACGGTCGCAGCCCCGTAGAGGCCGGCCACGACCACGCAGAGCAGGAAGAACAGCTTGATCTCGAACGCAAATGTCGGGACGCCTTCGACCAGTCCCCAGATCAGCCCGACCGCCAGAAAGCCATTATAGAGGCCCTGGTTGGCGGCGAGGACCGCGGAATCCCTGGCGCTTTCAAGCGAATGACCGAAGGTCCGCAGGCCGAGCGGCTTGGTCCAGAGGAACATCTCCAGTACCAGGAAATAGAGATGCAGCGCGGCCACCAGGGCCACCAGACAATTGGCGATCCAGATCATGCTGCCGGCTGCGCCGCCTCCTCGTCATTTGCGAGCAGACGGACCAGCGCGCTCTTGATCGCCGCTTGCCGGGTCGGCGCGCTGATTTGAGCGCCGAGCAGGTCGGTCACATAGAACACGTCGCGCGCGCGTTCGCCGAAGGTCGCGACATGGGCCGAGGCGATGTTGAGGTTGAGCTTCGAGATCGCGGTGGTCAGTTCATAGAGCAGGCCGGGCCGGTCGAGGCCGGAGACCTCGATCACGGTGTAGCGGTCGGACCACTGATTGTTGATGATCACCTCTGGCTCGACCACGAACGGCCGCGCCTTGCCGCGGCCCGCGGCGCGGCGCGCCACCACTTCCGGCAGCCGCAACCTGCCTTCCAGCACCTGCTCGATCATCTCGCCGATCCGGGTGGCGCGCCGGCCTTCGTCCTCGTCGCGCTCGTATTCCCGCGAGATCGCGATGGTGTCGAGCGCGCGGCCGTCGGTGGTGGTGTAGATCTGCGCATCGACGATGTTGGCGCCGGCGGAAGCGCAGGCACCGGCGATGATCGACAGCAGCCAGGGATGATCGGTGGCGAGGATGGTGAGCTCGGTGACGCCGCGGGCCTCGTCGAACCCGACATTGATCGCGATCTTGTCGCCGGCCTGCTCGCTGGCGCGCAGGAAGCGGGCATGGCGGATCTTGCGCGGCAGCTCGACCTTGAGCCAGTACGCCGGATAGTGCCGCGCGATATAGGCGTTGAGCTCCTGCTCCGGCCACTCGGTGAAGGCGGCGCGGAATTCCGCCTGCGCCACCGCGATGCGCTGCGCCCGGTTGACCTCGGAGAAGCCGCCGGTCAGCACCGGCTCGGTCTCGTAATACAGCGTGCGCAGCAGCTGCGCCTTCCAGCCGTTCCAGACCCCGGGGCCGACGCCCTTGATGTCGGCGGTGGTGAGGATGGTCAAAAGCTTCATCTGCTCGACCGACTGCACGACGGCGGCGAAGTTCTCGATGGTCTTGCGATCGGACAGGTCGCGCGACTGCGCCACCGTCGACATGGTCAGGTGCTGCTCGATCAGCCACGCCACCGTCTCGGTGTCGGCGGCGTTGAATCCGAGCCGCGGGCACAGCCGGCGCGCCACCCTGGCGCCGGCGATCGAGTGATCCTCCGGGCGGCCCTTGGCGACGTCGTGCAGCAGCGTGGTGATGTAGATCACCGGGCGGTGCTCGGGGCGGATCTTGCGCATCAGGTCGCTTGCGACCGCGAATTCATCGATGCCGCCGCGCTCGATGTCCTGCAGGAAGCCGACGCAGCGCAGCAGGTGCTCGTCGACGGTGTAGTGATGATACATGTTGAACTGCATCATCGATACGATCTTGCCGAAGGCGCGGATGAAATGGCCGAGCACGCCGGTCTCGTTCATGCGCCGCAGCACCACTTCCGCGTCGTTCGACGTCAGGATCTCCATGAACAGCCGGTTGGCTTCCGGATTCTCGCGCAGCTGGGTGTTGATCAGCTTCAGCGAACGCGTCACCGTGCGCATCGCGTCGGGATGGAACGCGAGGTTGTTCTTCTGCGCGAGCTGGAAGATCCTGATCAGGTTGACCGGGTCCTGCCGGAAGACGTCGGGGGAGGCGAGATTGATCCGGTTGTTGTCGACGATGAAATCATCGCTGTCGGCGAGCCGACGCCGGCTGGTGTTCGGCCTCAGCCGCGCCATCATCCGGCTCAGCACCGGTGCCGCCTTGGCCTGTTGATCCTCCAGCTTGGCGCACAGGATGGCGGTGAGGTCTCCGACCTCCTTGGCGACCAGGAAGTAGTGCTTCATGAAGCGTTCGACATCCTGCATGCCGGGATGCGAGGTGTAGCCGAGGCGGATCGCGATCTCGCGCTGCATGTCGAAGGTCAGCCGCTCCTCGGCGCGGCCGCTGAAGAAATGGATGTTGCAGCGGACCGACCACAGGAAATCGGCGCAGCGGCGGAAGGTGCGGTATTCCTGCGCATCGAACACGCCGCATTCGAGCAGTTCGTCGGTCTGGTGCACGCGATAGACATACTTCGCGATCCAGAACAGCGTGTGCAGGTCGCGCAGGCCGCCTTTGCCATCCTTGACATTGGGCTCGACCAGATAGCGCGATTGTCCGGCGCGGCGATGCCGTTCCTCGCGTTCGGCAAGCTTGGCGGTGACGAACTCGGAAGCGGTGCCCTGTACGACCTCTTTGTCGAATCGCGTCACCAGCTCGTCGTAGAGCGGCCGGTCGCCGGTCAGAAACCGGATTTCCAGGATCGCGGTGCGGATCGTCATGTCGCCGCGGGCCTGCCGGATCGATTCGTCGACCGAGCGCGTGGCGTGGCCGACCTTCAGCCCCATGTCCCAAAGGCAATAAAGAATGGCTTCCGCCACCTGTTCGCCCCATGCGGTCTGCTTGTAGGGCAGGATGAACAACAGGTCGATGTCGGACTCCGGCGCCATCAGGCCCCGGCCGTAGCCACCGGTGGCGACCACCGCCATGCGCTCGGCGCCGGACCGGATCGGGGAACGATAGAGATGCCGCGTGGCTGCGGCGAACAGGATCCGGATGATTTCGTCCTGGACGAAGCACAGGCGTTCGGCGCAGCGTCGTCCATGCCGGTCCTTGAGCAGCAGCGCTTGCGCGACCGCGCGGGCCTCGGTCAATTCGGCTTTCAGGAGCTGGGCCAGCGCGGCGCGGAAAACGTCCTCGCGGCCGGCATGCTGGACGGCGAGGGCATCGACCGCCTTGGTGATGCGCTCGGTGTCGAAACGATCGTCTGCAATCGTGCGGTGCTCGGTCACGACCTCGTCCATGACTGCATCGGATATCGGACGGCGGCGAGGCTGTCACGGGGCATTATGGGATGACAGCAGCTCCCTGCTCGGGTTTGCGCCTGGAACGAAAATCCGTGCTCGGAATTGCTGGCTCCACGATGCATATTTTCTAGTTGACCCGCACAATTAACTAATTGAAATACATTGGCGTTTTTTGGCCGGCTGGTCCGCCGCCGGCCGGGACGATGGGTTGCGCGGAACGGCGCGTTCAGCGATCCCGATGAACCCCCGCAAGCGACGGAGATTTGAACGATGCCTTCCATCTCACGGCGTGCCTTGGCTGCCCTGATCGCGCTCTGGCCGCTGCTGCCGGGCGGCGCATTCGCGGCCGAGACCCTCAAGGAGATCCATATCGACTGGGCGACCTACAATCCGGTTTCGATGATCCTGAAGCAGAAGGGACTGCTGGAAAAGGAATTCGCCAAGGACGGGATCGCTGTTGTCTGGGTCCAGTCGGCCGGTTCCAACAAGGCGCTCGAGTTCCTCAATGCCGGGTCGATCGATTTCGGTTCGTCGGCGGGCTCCGCCGCGCTGGTTGCCAAGATCAACGGCAATCCGATCAAGTCGATCTATGTCTATTCGCGGCCCGAATGGACGGCTTTGGTCACGAGCAAGGATTCCCATATCGCGGCGGTCGCCGACCTCAAGGGCAAGCGCGTGGCGGTGACGCGCGGGACCGATCCGCACATCTTCCTGGTCCGCGCCCTGCTGGGGGCCGGCCTGACCGAAAAGGACATCACGCCGGTGCTGCTGCAGCATGCCGACGGCAAGACCGCCCTGATCCGCGGCGATGTCGATGCCTGGGCCGGGCTCGATCCGATGATGGCGCAGGCCGAACTCGAGGATGGCGCCCGGCTGTTCTTCCGGGATCCGGCCGCCAACACCTGGGGCATTCTCAATGTGCGCGAGGCGTTTCTCAAGGATCATCCCGATATCGTGCGCCGGGTGCTCGCGACCTATGAGGAGGCGCGCAAATATTCGCTCGCCAATTATGACGATCTGAAGAAGACCTTCATCGCCGTCACCCGGCTGCCGGAAGCGGTGGTCGACAAGCAGCTCAAGGAACGCACCGACCTCACCGCGAGCCGGATCGGCGGCCCGCAGCGCGAATCCATTCTCGCCGCCGGGCTCGCTCTGCAGCAGGCCGGGGTGATCGACGCCAAGGTCGACGTCAAGGCCGCGCTGGATTCGCTGATCGACGACCAGGTGCCGTTGCCGACGAACTGACGCCCGGCTCGCTTGTTCGCCGGCTTGCAATCCCGGGCGGGACGCGTTCTTGCTATGGCCATGACGGTTGAATCCCCCGCCATCGAACCCGCCGCCGCGGCGACCGCCTCGCCGGCGCGTGCCGGCCGGCTGCGCCGCCTGGTGCGGCCGGCGCTCGGCCTGCTGTTGCCGGCGGGGCTGGCGCTGGCCTGGGAGCTGGTCGTCTGGCTCGGCTGGTCCAACGGCCGGCTGGTGCCGCCGCCGAGCCGGATCTTCGCCACCATTGTCGAGCTGGCGCGGACGGGCGAGCTCACCCGTCACATCGTGGCGACGCTGACGCGGGTGCTTGTCGGCTTCGGCCTTGGCGTGGTCGCCGGAACCCTGCTTGGAGCGGTTGCCGGCTATTGGGGGCTGGCACGCCGGCTGCTCGATCCCACCGTGCAGGCGTTGCGCGCCATTCCGTCGATCGCCTGGGTGCCGCTGTTCATCCTCTGGCTCGGAATCTTCGAGACCTCGAAAGTGGCGCTGATCGCCGTCGGCGTGTTCTTTCCGGTCTATCTCGGCGTGATGGGCGCGATCCTGTCGGTCGATCGCAAGATCGTCGAAGTCGGCCGCACTTTCCGCCTCAGCGGGCCGGCGATGATCCGGCGGATCCTGCTGCCGGCGGTGCTGCCCGCCTATGTGGTGGCGCTGCGGGTCGGGCTCGGGCTCGGCTGGATGTTCGTGGTCGCCGCCGAGTTCATGGGCGCCTCCGAGGGGCTCGGCTATCTCCTGATCGACGGTCAGCAGCTCGGCAAGCCGGCGCAGATCCTGGCCGCGATCGTCATCTTCGCCATTCTCGGCAAGACCACCGACTGGCTGATCGAGATCGGCTTTGCGCCATTGCTGCGCTGGCAGGACGCGTTCGGCCGCCAGGGGGAGGCGGGTTGATGCTCCGTCTCGATCGCGTCGGAAAGATCTATCCCAACGGGGTCAACGCGCTGGCGCGGTTCTCCGCCGAGATCGGGCGCGGCGAGATCGTCGCCATTATCGGTGGCTCCGGCTGCGGAAAGTCGACCCTGCTGCGGGCCATCGCCGGCCTCGACCGTGCAACGTCCGGCGCGGTGAGCCTTGACGGTGTTGCGATCGTTGCCCCGCATGCCAAGATAGGCATCATCTTCCAGGAGCCGCGGCTGCTGCCCTGGCTCAGCGTCGCTGACAATATCGGCTTCGGCCTGTCGGACCTGCCGGCCGCCGCCCGCCGCGACAGCGTCGCCCGCGCGCTTGCCAGGGTGGGACTTGCCGACAAGGCCGCGGCGTGGCCGCGCGAATTGTCGGGCGGCCAGGCGCAGCGCGTCGCCATCGCCCGCGCGCTGGTGCCGCAGCCGGAAGTGCTGCTGCTGGACGAGCCGTTCTCCGCCCTCGACGCCTTCACGCGACGGGACCTGCAGGATCATCTGCTCGATTTGTGGGCCGACACCCGGCCGACCCTGGTTCTGGTCACGCACGACGTCGACGAGGCGGTCGTGCTCGCCGATCGCGTCTTTGTCATGCGTCCGCGGCCGGGCCGCCTGTTCGAGGAGATCACGGTCAATTTGGCCCGCCCACGCGACCGCAACTCGCCGCTGTTCGACAATTTCAAGCGGCGGGTCCTGACCGCGCTCGATCGCTCGCTCGACCGCTCCATGCCCGACGCCGAGCCGAAATCAAACGCCGGCGAAGCGATGTGGTGGTGACATCGTCGCCATCTTTCATTACATCCGACCGGTCATCAGTCTGGAGAACGCCATGGACGCCGCCGAACTACGCGCCACGCAGGCCCCGATCAAGGACCGCTACAAATCCGATCCGAACTCGGCCATGATCACGCTGAAGGCAAAGGGTTCGATCGAGCACGATGGCATCGCCTGCAAGGTCGAGACGGGGCGCGCTTTGGCAGTGGCCGGTCTGCATCCGGCGACCGGCGGCTCCGGCCTCGAACTGTGCTCCGGCGACATGCTGCTGGAGGCGCTGGTCGCCTGCGCCGGCGTGACGCTGAAATCGGTGGCGACCGCCGTCGAGATACCGCTGCGAAGTGGCAACGTCACCGCCGAGGGCGATCTCGACTTCCGCGGCACGCTCGGCGTCGACAAGGAGACGCCGGTCGGCTTTGCCGCGATAAGGCTGCGGTTCGATGTCGGCACCGACGCCCCGCAGGAAAAGCTCGACCTGCTGCTGAAGCTCACCGAACGATATTGCGTGGTCTATCAGACCATCAAGAACGGTCCGAAGGTATCGGTGACCATGCACCGGGTGTGACGATCCGGTCTTTACGTCATGGCCAGGCCCGGTTTCCGCGCCCGCGGTTCGGCGGAGGTCGGTGACGTGGATCGCAGGTAGCAGCCCGGCCAGGAATGGCAATGCCAACCGACCTCGCTTTTCTCCTGACGCTGGCGATGCGCATGGCGATCACCGCGGCGTTCGTGGTGTCGGCCTCGGTCGTCACCGAGCGGGCCGGGCCGGTGATCGGCGCGCTGGTTGCGACGCTGCCGATCTCGGCGGGACCTTCCTACGTCTTTCTGGCGCTCGATCACGATGCGGCCTTCATCGCCGAGGGTGCGTTGGCGAGCCTGCCGATCAATGCCGTGACCATCCTGCTCGGCCTCACCTATGTCGTGCTGGCGCAGCGCCACAACACGGTCGTCAGTTGCTCCGGTGCGCTGGCGGTCTGGATCACGCTCGCCTTGGCGGTGCGCACCATTCACTGGTCGCTCGCCGGCGGCCTGCTGTTCAATGCCGCGATCTATGGCACCTGCGTGCCATTGCTGTCGCGTTACCGCCACGTCAGGATGCCGCTGATCACGCGGCGCTGGTACGATATCCCGTTGCGGGCCGCGCTGGTCGCAACCCTGGTGGCGACGGTGGTGGTGTTGTCGGGCTGGGTCGGGCCCAAGCTCAGCGGCATCATCGCGCTGTTTCCGGTGGTGTTTTCCAGCATGATGCTGATCCTGCATCCCCGCATCGGCGGGCCGGCGACCGCGGCGGTGGTCGCCAACAGCGGCTGGGGGCTGATCGGCCTCGGCATCGCGATTGCCATGCTTCATGTCACGGCGCTGCGCTACGGCTCCGCGACCGGTCTCAGCGTCGCGCTGATCACCTGCATCGCCTGGAATCTGTCGCTGTGGTGGAACGGGCGGCGGAAGGCGTCGCGAAGATAGCCATGAAAAAAGCTCCGACCGCGGAAACGGCCGGAGCCTTTTGGGGGTCGAGAATGCACTCCATTGAGTGGAAGCAGAACTCGACCCCGCGGGTCCCCGAAGGGATGTACAGATCACTATACACCAAAAAAGGTCCACAAGCTTGAAGGTCCACATGATTGGTGGTGACGCGCTCCGTCACGACTGCGGCAGTTTGGCCTTCAGCGCATAGAGCGCCTCGAGGGCGTCGCGCGGGGACATTTCGTCCGGATGCAGTGCGTTCAAAGCTGCGATCAGCTGTTCCGTCTCGTTGGGCGGAACAGGCTCGGCCGCGGCGCGGGACGGCACCGCGAACAGCGGCAGGTCGTCGGCGAGCGCCCGCGCGGTCTGGCCGCGGTCCTGGGCCTCCAGTTTCGCCAGCACCGATTTGGCCCGCGCGATCACCGGCGCGGGCAGGCCGGCAAGCCTCGCAACCTGGATGCCATAGGAGCGGTCCGCCGAACCCGGCAGCACTTCGTGCAGGAACACCACGTCGCCCTGCCATTCCTTGACCCGCACGGTGGCGTTGAACAGCCGCGGCAGTTTTGCCGACAGCGCGGTCAGTTCGTGATAGTGCGTGGCGAACAGGGTGCGGCAGCGGTTGGCCTCATGTAGGTGCTCGATGGCCGCCCAGGCGATCGACAGGCCGTCGAAGGTCGCGGTGCCGCGGCCGATCTCGTCCAGGATCACCAGCGAGCGTTCGCTGGCCTGGTTGAGGATCACCGCGGTCTCCACCATCTCCACCATGAAGGTGGAACGGCCGCGCGCCAGATCGTCGGCGGCGCCGACCCGCGAGAACAGCCGGTCGATGATGCCGATCCGCGCCCGCGCCGCCGGCACGTAGCTGCCGATCTGCGCCAGCAGCGCGATCAGCGCATTCTGGCGCAGGAAAGTCGATTTGCCGGCCATGTTGGGTCCGGTGATCAGCCAGGTCTGCCCGGACTTACCGCCGGGGCCCGGCGACAGGTCGCAGGCGTTGGCAATGAACGGCCGGCCGTCGCGCTTCAGCGCCTGCTCGACCACCGGGTGCCGGCCGGCCTCGATGGCAAACATCAGCGAGGAGTTGACTTCGGGACGCACCAGATGCTCGTCGATCGCGAGCCTGGCCAAAGCGCTGGCGACGTCGAGCAGCGCAAAACCATGGGCGGCCGCGCGCAGATCCTCGCCGGCATCGGCCACCATGGCGCACAGCCGGTCGAAGATTTCCAGCTCGAGCCCGAGCGCCCGCTCGGCGGCATTGGCGATCCTGGCCTCGATCTCGCCAAGCTCGGCGGTGGTGAAGCGAACCTGGCCGGCCAGGGTCTGGCGATGGATGAAGGTCGCATTCAGCGGCGCCGTCATCAGCCGGTCGCCATGCTGCGCCGTCACCTCGACGAAATAGCCGAGCACGTTGTTGTGGCGGATCTTGAGTCCCTTGATCGAGGTCAGCTCGGCATAGCGCGCCTGCATCGCGGCGACCACCAGCCGCGAGGCGTCGCGCAGGTTGCGGGTCTCGTCGAGCGCGGCATCATAGCCCTCACGGACGAAGCCGCCGTCGCGCTTGATCAGCGGCAGCGCATCCGCCAAAGCGCGCTCGAATTCGCGTGCCAGCGCGCGCGACGGGCGGCGCAAGGCGGTCATCACGCCGCCGATTTCCGCGCCCGGCCGGTCGAACTCGCCCAGCCGGACCAGCGCCTGGTCGGCGGCCAGCACGCCATCGCGCAACCCCGCCAGATCGCGCGGACCGCCGCGCCCCACGGCCAGCCGCGCCAGCGCGCGCGACATGTCGGGAGCGCCGCGCAGGATCGCGCGGATGTCCTCGCGCCCCTCGCTGTTGCCGATGAAGGCGCCGATCGCATCGAGCCGGCGCGCGATCGCGGCGCTGTCGGTGAGCGGCGCCGCCAGCCGCTGCGCCAGCAGCCGCGATCCGGCCGCGGTCACGGTGCGATCGATCGCGTCAAGCAGCGAGCCGCGTCGTTCGCCGGCGAGCGTGCGCGTCAGTTCGAGATTGGCGCGGGTGGCCGGGTCGATCGCCATGGTGGTGCCGACGGCCTCGTGCGAGGGCGGCGACAGCGCGGGCCGCTTGCCGACCTGGGTGCGGTCGATATAGGTGACGGCCGCGGCCGCGGCGGTCGCCTCCAGCCGCGACAGGTCGCCGAGGCCGTCGGTGGTCGCCACCGCAAAATAGTCGCATAGCCGCCGTTCGGCCGTGGCGCCGTCAAAGACGTCGCGGGTCAGCGGCGTCACCGCCGGCAATTCCCGCAGCAAGGATCCCAATTCCGGATCGCCGTACAACGCGTCGGTGACGATCACTTCCCCAGGATTGATGCGCGCCAGCGTCGCCGCGAGCTCGCCGCTCGAGCATTCGGTGACGGTGAATTCGGAGGTCGAGATGTCGATCCAGGCAAGCCCGATGCGGTCAAGGCCCGCCGAGGAACGGGCGCGGGCGATCGCCAGCAGATAATTGTTGGCCCTCGCGTCCAATAGCGTGTCTTCGGTCAGCGTGCCCGGCGTCACCAGCCGCACCACGTCTCGGCGGACCACGCTCTTGTTGCCGCGCGCCCGCGCAGCCGCGGGATCCTCCATCTGCTCGCACACCGCGACGCGGTGGCCCTGCGCGATCAGGCGGTGCAGGTAGTCGTCGGAGCGCTCCACCGGAACGCCACACATCGGGATGTCGACGCCCTGATGCTTGCCGCGTCGGGTGAGCATGATGCTGAGCGCCTTCGAGGCGATTTCCGCGTCCTCGAAGAACAGCTCGTAGAAATCGCCCATCCGATAGAACAGCAGCAGGCCGGGATGAGCGGCCTTGATCTCAAGATACTGTTCCATCATCGGCGTCACCCGCGCCGGCGCGTCGAAAGCCGAGCCGGCATCGGATGGCAGGGGGATGGAGGTCTGGATCGTCATCGGCTGCGCAAACTACAAAGTTTTGTAGCCCGATCCTAACGGTTTGCCGTGGTCATCCCTGTTTTCCACGCTCGGGGTGCCGCCATGGCGATGACCCAAGCGATGGGGGCATGTCGGACACGCTCCAGCGGAGGCGCGCCGTCAATTGACCTGCCGCGAGCGCGCTCCTAGAACTTGGCATCCGCTCGCGAGGTCCGGCGCGGGAACGGCATCCAGGGAGAACTCCATGCGCGATGTGTTTGTGTGTGATGCGGTGAGGACCCCGATCGGCCGTTTTGGCGGTGCGCTCGCCAAGGTGCGCGCCGACGATCTGGCGGCCGCACCTGTCAAGGCGCTGATGGCGCGGCATCCCGGGCTCGACTGGTCCGCGGTCGACGAGGTCTATTTCGGCTGCGCCAACCAGGCCGGCGAGGACAATCGCAATGTGGCGCGGATGGCGTTGCTGCTGGCGGGGCTGCCGGAAACGGTTCCCGGCCAGACGCTGAATCGCCTGTGCGCCTCGGGGCTGGACGCGGTCGGGGCGGCCGGGCGCGCGATCCGCGCCGGCGAGATCGATTTCGCCATCGCCGGCGGCGTCGAATCGATGACCCGGGCGCCATTCGTGATGGGGAAGGCCGCCGAGGCATTTTCCCGCTCGGCGGATATTTTCGACACCACCATCGGCTGGCGCTTCATCAATCCGATCATGAAGGCGCAGTACGGTGTCGACGCCATGCCCGAGACCGGCGAGAACGTCGCCGTGGAATTCCAGGTATCGCGGGCGGATCAGGACGCCTTCGCCGTTCGCTCGCAGCAGCGCGCCGGCCAGGCCATCGCCTCCGGTTATTTTGCCGAAGAGATCACGCCGATCTCGGTTGGCGGCGGCAAGGCCGGTCCCGTCACGGTCGACAGAGACGAACATCCGCGCCCTGAAACCACGCTGGAGGGATTGGCCAAGCTGAAACCGATCGTGCGCAATCCCGGCACGGTGACCGCCGGCAACGCGTCGGGCGTCAATGACGGTGCGGCCGCGATGCTGCTCGCCTCCGATGCGGCCGTGAAGAAGCACGGGCTGACGCCGCGGGCACGGATTCTCGGCCTCGCTTCGGCCGCCGTGCCGCCGCGTATCATGGGCATCGGCCCGGTGCCGGCGACCCGCAAGCTGATGGAGCGGCTCGGCCTGAAGATCAGCGACTTCGATCTGATCGAGCTCAACGAGGCCTTTGCCTCGCAAGGCATCGCTTGCCTGCGCCAGCTCGGCGTCAAGGAGGATGCCGATTTCGTCAATCCGCATGGCGGCGCCATCGCGCTCGGCCACCCCCTCGGCATGAGCGGGGCGCGGCTGGCAATGACCGCCGTGCACGGCATGGAAAAGCGCGGCGGCAAGCGCGCGCTCGCCACCATGTGTGTCGGTGTCGGTCAGGGCGTCGCGCTGGCGATCGAGATGCTGAACTGAGCGCGTCATTCGAAATCGTCCGTGACAGGCGTGAGCAACCGCAATCCCTGTTTATCCGGCATGGCGCGCGAGCGCTCGGATGCGAGACGGCCCATCGAGCCATCCGGACATTCCGGGTCCGCGCCGGCACGCATCCGGCGATGACCCAACAAGAGGATACAGCATGACCCTGATTTATCCGGTCGAAAGCAACGCCGCCCATCCGGCGCGGTTGACGCCGGGCTACCGCAGCACCATCAAGCGCACGCCGCAGCAGCCGCTGATTCCGATGCGTCACACCTTGTCGGAGCTGACTGGCCCGGTTTATGGCCACGAGACCGTGCGCGAGAGCGATCACGACCTCACCATCCAGCACAAGAGCGAGCCGCTGGGCGAGCGCATCATCGTCCATGGCCATGTGCTGGACGAAGACGGAAGCGGCGTGCCGCATGCCCTGGTCGAGCTGTGGCAGGCCAATGCCTGCGGCCGCTACATTCACGTGATCGACCAGCACCCGGCGCCGCTCGATCCGAACTTCACCGGCGCGGGACGCGCGCAGACCAATGCGGACGGCTACTACAAATTCATCACCATCAAGCCCGGCGCCTATCCCTGGGGCAACCATCACAATGCCTGGCGCCCCGCTCATATTCATTTCTCGGTGTTCGGTCATGCCTTCGTCTCGCGGCTGGTGACGCAGATGTATTTCCCGGGCGATCCCCTGTTCGAGTTCGATCCGATCTTCAACTCGGTGCCGGACGAGAAGGCGCGGATGCGGATGGTCTCCGCCTTCGACATGGAGAATACTCAGCCGGAATGGGCGCTATGCTACCGCTTCAACATCGTATTGCGCGGACGCAATGCCACGCCGATGGAGACGAAATAGTGTCGCGGAGACCAGACAAGGGCATCACGCCATCGCAGACGGTCGGTCCGTTCTTCAAATACGGGCTGACGCCGGACGGTCAGTACGACTGGAACGACGCCTTCACCGCCAATCTCGTCACCCCGGACAGCTCGGGCGAACGCATCCGGGTCGAGGGCCGGGTGTTCGACGGCGACGGCCAGCCGGTCGGGGATTGCATGCTGGAGATCTGGCAGGCCGACGCGCAGGGACGGTTTTCCGATCCCAAGGACAAGCGGGCGCTGCCCAACTCCAGCTTCCGGGGATTCGGCCGCTGCGGCACCGATCCGAACGGCGCCTATGCCTTCGACACCATCCGGCCGGGCACGGTGCCCGATCCGGACGGCACGCCGCAGGCGCCGCATTTGCTGGTCGCGATCTTTGCGCGCGGCATGCTGCTCCACCTCTATACCCGGATCTATTTCGACGGCGAGGCGGCCAACGCGGCCGATCCCGTGCTGGAGCTGGTGCCCGCGGCGCGGCGCCGCACGCTGCTCGCCACCCGCCGCGAGGGCGCCGGCAATCCGGTCTATCGGTTCGACATCCGCCTGCAGGGCGACGAGGAAACCGTATTCTTCCAGCTGTAGGCGCATCCTGCCATGACGCGGAGGGTGTCCGCTATTCGATCACGGCGTGGTCGGGCGGGGCCGACTGCGCGCGCAGCGCAGCCTTGGTCGAACCGATCATGATCGCGAGCGGGATCGAGCCCAGGATGAACATCATCACCAGCTGGTAGTCGTGCGAGAACGCGATGATCTGCGCCTGGATGCCGACCAGCGCATCGGCCAGCGCGCGGCCGCCGTCGGAATTGAGGTCGATCATGCGGCGGACGTCGGGCATCTGCAGCGCGTGGTTGAACGGGTTGATGTGCTCCGACAGGATGGCGTAGATGCGGCGGCCGCCTTCGGTGAGCTGCGCGATCACGATCGAGATGCCGATCGAACTCGCGACATTGCGCATCAGGGTCAGCATCGAGGTTCCGTCGGTGCGCAGCTGGGGTGGCAGGGTCATGAACGCCACCGTGCTCAACGGCACGAATACCAGCCCGAAGCCGAAGCCCTGCAGGATGCTGATGGTGACGATCTCGGGAACGCCGGTCTGGTCGGTCCAGCCGGTCATGTAGAACAGCGACAGCCCGGTCAGGCCAAGCCCGGTGACGATCAGCGTGCGCGCCTCGATGTAGCGCATCAGGCGGCCGACCAGCATCATGGCGACGAAGGTGCCGGAGCCGCGGGTCGCCAGCAACAGGCCCGCGGTGATGATCGGATAGCCAATCACGTTCTGCAGATAGGGCGACGACAGCGCCATGGTCGAGTACAGCACCAGCCCCATCACCGCCATGAACACGCAGCCACCGACGAAATTGCGGTCCTTGAAGATGGCGAACTGGATGAACGGCCGCGTGGTCGTGAACGAGTGCGCGAAGAAGTAGTAGAAGCCGACCGCCGAGATGATGAATTCGGCGATGATCTCGTTGGATTCGAGCCAGCCGAGCTGCTCGCCGCGGTCCAGCGCGATCTGCAGCGAACCGATCCCGACGGCGAGCGCGGCAAAGCCGAGCCAGTCGAAGCGCAGCTCGAGGTTCTTCTTCGTCTCGTCCATGAATACCAAGAGGCCGAGCACGGTGAAGATGCCGAACGGCAGGTTGACGAAGAACACCCAGTGCCAGGAATAGGTCTCGGTGAGCCAGGCGCCCAGCGACGGTCCCATGATCGGGCCCATCATCACGCCCATGCCCCAGATCGACATCGCCTTGGCGCGTTCATGCAGCGCGTAGCTGTCGAGCATCACCGCCTGCGACAGCGGCACCAGCGCCGCGCCGAACACGCCCTGCAGCAGGCGGAACAGCACCATCTGGTTGATGTCGTGGGCGAGCCCGCACAGCACCGAGGCCACCGTGAAGCCGCCGGAGCACAGGATGAAGATGCGCTTGCGGCCGAAGCGGTTGGCGATCCAGCCGACCGGCGCGGTCATGATCGCGGCGGCGACGATGTAGGAGGTGAGCACCCAGTTGATCTGGTCCTGCGAGGCCGACAGGCTGCCCTGCATGTAGGGCAGCGCGACATTGGCGATGGTGGTGTCCAGCGCCTGCATGATGGTCGCGGTCATGGCGCAGATCGTCACCATGTTCCGGCGCAGGCCGGGTACGGCGCTCGGAGCTGCCGTGTTCATGTCAGTCCGCTCTTGCCGCCGCCGGCCGCAAACCGAACAGGCCGGCGAGCGAGCGGTGGTGATGGGTGTCGATGGTGGTGTAGGCGCTCATGCCGGCCTTCAGCTTCTGGACCGCCGCATCGTTGCTGTCGAAGTAGATCCGGACCGGGACGCGCTGCACCACCTTGACGAAGTTGCCGGTGGCGTTCTGCGGCGGCAGGATCGCGAATTGCGCGCCGGTGCCCGGACTGAGCGAGCCGATGGTGCCCTTGAAGACATGGTCGGGGAAGGCATCGACGTCGATGTCGACGCTCTGGCCCACCGCGACATAGGTGAAATCCGATTCCTTCAGGTTGGCATCGACCCAGGGCTTGGCGGTGTCGATCACGCTGAATACGGGCGTGCCGGCAACCACGAAGCGGCCGAGCTGGATCTGCTCCACCTGGGTCGCGATGCCGCTCATCGGCGCCCGCATCACCGTGTGATCGAGGTTGCGGTCGGCCTGGTCCAGCGCCGCCTTGGCCTGCTGGTAGGGCGGGAACTGCTCGAACGGCAGGTCGGGATCGCCGAGCAGCTGGGTCTTGGCGGTGGAGAGCTGCTGCCTGAGATACTGCAACTGCGCGCTCGCCGTCACCAGCGCGGTCGAGGCATTGTCGAGATCGAGCTGCGAGCCGTAATTGCTCTTGACCAGGGTCGACTTGCGATCGACGTCGCGCTGCTTGAGGTCGACGCCGCGCTGCGCGAGGTCGATCATCTGGTCGTAGATCTTGATGTTGGCCTTGAGATTTTCGTAGGTGGTGCGGCTCTGCTCCAGCGTGGCCTTGGCCTGTTGCACCGCGAGGCGGAACGGCACCGGATCGATTTCGAACAGCTGGTCGCCTTCGTTGACATGCTGTCCTTCACGCACCACCACCTTTTCGATCTTGCCGGAGATGTCCGGCGTGATCAGCACCTTCTGCGCGCCGACATAGGCGTCGTCGGTGGTCACATAGCGGCCGCCGTTGAGATAGAAAACGAGCCCGCCGATCATGGCGAACAGCGGCAGCACCACCAGCAGCAGCGAACGCCGATAGCGGCGCAGGCCGGCCATCAGCCGGCGGCGCGGCTGCGCGGCGACCTTCTCGCGCGGCGCGGGCGGATTGCCCTTCTGTTCGGGCGGAAATTTGAGGACGGGATCAGCCATATCGTTGGTCTTTCTTGCCGGCTTCGCTGGCCGGATTCTGGATCGCGTGACGAACGTTTTCCTTGATCGCCTCGAGCTGGGAGAGCAGGCGATGCGCATCTGACGGGTTGATGCCTTCGAGCGCGGTGGCCGTCAGTTCGGACCGCAGGCCGCTCAATTTGCCGAGCAGTGGCCGCGCCGCCTTGCGCAGATAGAGCCGGTTGACCCGGCGGTCGGTCTCGTCGCCGCGGCGCTCGATCCAGCCATTGTCGCAGAGCCGGTCGATCAGCCGGGTCAGCGTGATCGGCTGCATCTCCATCTGCTCGGCGAGCTCCGACTGCTTGAGGCCCTCGGTGCGCTCGACCTTGGCAAGCACCGCCCATTGCGCGCGGGTGATGCCGAAGCGCGAGGCCTGCTTGTCGGCATAGAGCCGCACCAGCCGCTGCAGTTCACCAAGGGTGAACAGGAAGTTCATATCCACGGGGCCGCGTGTCATCCTCGTCTCCATAAGCCTCCGATATAATAAGCAAGCTTATGAATTAATCACGGCGGCCAAATGGAAACCTGCCCCGCCGAAAGCACATGGCTGGCCGCGGCCGGGAACCGGCGGGATTGGGGAAATTCCGTCAAGGTGCTACACCACGGCGGCATGACCGCAATCCGACCGACCTTTCCCGCGCCCGACCATGATCATGACCGCTGCACCGCGGACGGCCTCCGCCATGCCGAACGCGTCTGCGCGCAACGGGCCCAGAAATTCACGCCGATCCGCCGCCAGGTGCTGGAAGCGCTGCTGTCGAGCCACCGCCCGCTCGGCGCCTATGAGGTGATCGACGAATTGGCGCGCTCGATGCCGCGGCCGGCGCCGATCACGGTGTACCGCGCGCTCGATTTCTTGATGGAGAACGGCCTCGTTCACCGCATCGAGAGCCGCAACGCGTTTCTCGCCTGCGCCCACGACCATGACGCCGCGGCGCTGGTGGCATTCCTGATCTGCGAACATTGCGGTTCGGTCGGCGAGATTCCCGCGGTACCGATGGCGCAGGCGCTCACCACTGCCGCGCGCGCCAGCGGCTTCGTCCCCAAGCTTTCGGTCGTCGAGATCACCGGCACCTGCGCCCACTGCCGGAAATAGCGCGACAGCCGGTACCCGAGGTTTCATGGCCGAGCAAATGATTTCTTCCGCCGGGCGACCGCTCAGCCCGGGCGCCGCCGCATTGATGCTGCTGCTGTGCTTCAGCTGGGGGTTCAACCAGATCGCAATCAAGCTCTCGCTGCCGGATATCCCGCCGATGCTGCAAGCCATGATCCGCTCCGCCGCCGCGCTGCCGGTGGTGCTGCTGGTAGGATGGCTGCGCGGCGTGAAGCTGTTCGAACGCGACGGGACGCTGGGCGTGGGCCTGTTCGCCGGGGTGCTGTTCGGCCTCGAATTCGTCCTGATCTATCGCGGACTGCTGTTGACCACGGCATCGCGGGCGGCGGTGTTTCTCTACACCGCGCCGTTCTTCGTGGCGCTCGGTTCCTATCATTTCCTCGGCGAGCGACTGCGTGCCTCGCAATGGTGCGGACTTGGCCTGAGCTTCTGCGGGGTGGCGGTGGCCATCGGCGTTCCCCAGGCCAATGTCGACGCCAACGTGCTGTGGGGCGACCTGATGGTGATAGGCGGTGGCGCGATGTGGGCGGCGACCACGCTGTTGGCCAAGGGCACCGCGCTGCGCAGTGCGCCGCCCGAAAAGGCATTGGGCTACCAGGTCGCGCTGTCGGTGCCGATCCTGGCCGTGGCGGCCTCAATTTCCGGTGAAACCCTGACCCGGTTCCCCACAACGCTCACCTTGTTGCTGATAATCTATCAGGCCATCTGGGTGGTCGGATTGACGTTTGTGATCTGGTTTGCCCTGGTGCAGACCTATTCCGCCAGCAAATTGTCGGCTTTCAGCTTCTTCACCCCTTTGTTTGGCGTCGCGGCTAGCTATTTCATCCTGCATGATACCTTGACGCCGGCGTTTGGCGCCGCGGCGCTCCTGGTGATTGCCGGGCTCTATCTGGTTAACCGCCCGAGCCCAGTGGTCCCGGTTCCCAGCGATCCGTTGCTGAATGTCACAAAAACCTGATATTCGAGACCCCATGAACAAGCCCGAAAAGCTCCCGCAAGACGACATCGCCGGCCCTCGATCCCGGCACAAGACCACCCAGGTCATGGTCGGCAATGTCGCCGTCGGCGGCGGCGCGCCGATTGTCGTGCAGTCGATGACCAATACCGACACCGCCGATGTCGAGGGCACGGTGGCTCAGGTGGCCGCGCTCGCCCGCGCCGGCTCGGAGATGGTGCGGATCACGGTCGATCGCGAGGAGGCCGCCGCGGCGGTCCCTCACATCCGCGATGCGCTGCGCAAGCGCGGCATCACCACGCCGTTGATCGGCGATTTCCACTATATCGGCCACAAGCTGCTCGCGGAGTACCCCGCCTGCGCCGAGGCGCTCGACAAATACCGCATCAATCCCGGCAATGTCGGCTTCAAGAACAAGCGGGACAGCCAGTTCGCCGACATCGTCGAAATCGCGATCCGGAACAACAAGGCGGTCCGGATCGGTGCCAATTGGGGGTCGCTCGATCAGGAATTGCTGACCAAGCTGATGGAGGAGAATGCCGCCTCGCCCCATCCGGTCGACGCCCGCGCGGTGACTCGCGAAGCCATGGTGCAGTCGGCGCTGCTGTCGGCGGCGCGCGCCGAGGAGATCGGGCTGCCGAAGAACAAGATGATCCTGTCGGCCAAGGTGTCCGCCGTGCAGGATCTGATCGCCGTCTATCAGGAACTGGCGCGACGGTCGGACTATGCCATCCATCTCGGCCTCACCGAGGCCGGCATGGGGTCGAAGGGCATCGTGGCGTCTTCCGCCGCGCTCGGCATCCTGCTGCAGGACGGCATCGGCGATACCATCCGGATCTCGCTGACGCCGGAGCCCGGCGGCGACCGCACGCTCGAAGTGCAGGTGGCGCAGGAACTGCTGCAGACCATGGGCTTCCGCACCTTCGTGCCGCTGGTCGCGGCCTGCCCCGGCTGTGGCCGCACCACCTCGACCACCTTCCAGGAACTGGCGCGCAGCATCCAGGACTTCATCCGCGAGGAGATGCCGGGCTGGAAGACCCGTTATCCGGGCGTCGAGAGCCTCAACGTCGCGGTGATGGGCTGCATCGTCAACGGTCCCGGCGAGTCCAAGCATGCCAATATCGGCATTTCGTTGCCCGGCACCGGCGAAACGCCGGCGGCGCCGGTGTTTGTCGATGGCAAGAAGTTCCGCACCCTGCGCGGCCCGACCATCGCCACCGAATTCAAGGCGCTGGTGATCGACTACATCGACCAGCGCTACGGCGCCGCCTCCAAGGCGCCGGCCGAGGCGGTGACGGCCGCGGAGTAGCCTCAGCACGCGATGGTGCTGACTTCGCCTTTCTCGCCATATTGCAGCAGCAAGCGATCCCGCGTGATCAGCGCGGCGCCGAGGTCGCGTGCGGTTGCCAGCAGGATGCGGTCGGCCGGATCGCGCGGCGGCTCGCCCGGCAGGAATGACGACGCGATCAGGATGTCGGGCGAGAGTTCGGCAAGCCTGATCCCGGGCACGTCGAGCAGGCGCGCAAACCACCGTTGCGGCGTCATCAGGAGCTTGAGCCGATTGCGCGAGATCAGGAGCCCGATCTCCCACGCCGTGATTGCCGATACGAACACCGTGCCCGCGGCCTGATGGGCGGCATTCAGGGCCTCGGTCGCGCGCGGCGAAAGCGGCTCGTTCAAGCTGATCCAGATCGCGGCGTGGGTATCGAGCAGCAGCGGTTGCATCGCCTCAATCGCCGGGGTCCATGCCCCAATCCGGATCGGCCGGCTCGGTGAGATCGATTCCCGGCGGAACCCAGGTTACGTCCTTCATGGCGCCGAACAGCGGGTGACGCTCGCCCTTTTTCACCGGCATCGGCCCCGCGGCTTGGGGCGCTCCTTTGATCCGGCGGAACACCAGTCTGCGTGCGCCGATGTCGACGCGCGCGGTCTCGTAGCCTGCTGCCAGCCATACCCTCGTCATGACGTTGTTGTCGGGATTGTTGCTCCACCACGCGCGTTGCTGCTGCGCCTTGGGCGGCAGCTTGATTCCGATGATCTTTTCGACCTGGCTGAAGGTGAGCATCACCTCCGGCGCGTGCTGGCCGCGCAAGAAAGCTCCCAGCGGCTCATACTTGCCCATGATACCTCTCGAATGGTTGACACAGTGTGTCACACCATGTGCGGCTGTCAAGGCATCGCCGAAGCCACAAGCGGTGGGAAGCCTGGACCGGCCGAGCGCCGTCCGGCCCTGATCGCGAACGGCTGCATTGCGCTTCGTCGGCTGGCGGCTACCATGGCGGGAAAACCGACGTCGCAGGAGATGCGCCCATGAGTTCGCTGGCCGGCAAGCAAGGTCCCCGTTATCGACACACGGCCGCCGGCACCGAACCTTATGAGACCATTGCGGTGGAACAACTCACGCCGATCATCGGCGCCGAGATTTCGGGCGTTGATCTCGGCGGCACGCTTTCCAACCGCGTCATGGACGAGATCCATCGCGCGCTCGCCGAAAACCTGGTGATCTTCTTCCGCGATCAGCACCTCACGGCAGCCCAGCATCTCGCCTTCGGCCGCCGCTTCGGTGAACTTCACATCCATCCCGCCGCGCCTCACGAGGGCGAGGATCCGGCGCTGATGAAAATCTACGCCGACAAGGACTCGCCGCGCGCCAATGGGGAAGGCTGGCACTCCGACGTCTCCTGCGACGTCGAGCCGCCGATGGGTTCGATCCTCTACATCAAGCAGTGCCCGCCGCGCGGCGGCGATACGCTGTTCGCCAACATGTATGCCGCCTATGAGTCGCTGTCGGAGCGGATGAAAGCCTATCTCGACGGGCTCACCGCGCTGCATGACGGCGAGGCGGCCTATCGCGGGCTGTACGCCAATTACGGCGTCGCCGACCGGCCGAGCTATCCCCAAGCCGAGCATCCGGTGGTGCGCACCCATCCGGTGACGGGCCGCAAGGCGCTTTATGTCAACCGCGGCTTCACCCGGTATATCGTCGGCATTCCGCGTGACGAGAGCGACGCCATGCTCGCGTATCTCTATCAGCACGCCGAGAATCCGCTGTTCCAGTGCCGCTTCCGCTGGACCGAGAACGCCATCGCGTTCTGGGACAATCGCTGCGCCCAGCATCGCGCGATGTGGGACTACTGGCCGCATACCCGGGCCGGCACCCGTGTCACCGTCAAGGGTGAACGGCCGGTGTGATCGTTGTTCCCGGACCCTACGACGGCCTGCGGTATTCGCGGTTGGCGAGGCTCGCTTCCTCGAGATCGAGGTCGCGCTCGATGTGACGCCTGGTTTCGTCGGTGATCTTGCCGTCGCGCAACAACACATGGATGAACTTGCGCTCGGACGCGATCAACTCCCGGGTCAGGTCGATACCCGCGGCCGAGACATCGTCGGCCTCGGGATCGAGGGAATCCGGAAGCTGATTGATGCGGGTCTCGTGACGCGCGCGCAGCAGCTTGACGACCTCGTCGGACAGTTCGCGATCGTCGGTGATGGCGTCGAGCGAGGCCAGCGCCGCGCCCAGGGCCTCGCGCCGGGCCGCGATCTCCGCTTCGAGTTCGGCGACGTGTTCGGCGCGGCCGGCCTCGGCAACGCCGAGCCACCGCGCCACCGCGGGCAGGCCGAGGCCCAGCCCCACCAGGGTGATGAAGATGACGCCGAAGCTGCAGAACAGGATGAGGTCCCGATAGGGAAAGGCTTCCCCGCCCGGCAGTCCGAACGGAATGGCCAGCGCCGCGGCCAGCGAGACCGCGCCACGCACGCCGGTGAAGGAGATGATGAACACCCATTGCCAGGGCGGCGCCGGATCGCGCTCGCGAAGCCGCGGGTTCAGGATCCGCGGCAGATAGGTGGCGGGGTAGACCCAGGCAAAGCGCGCGATGACGATGATGACGGCGACCAGCGCCGTGGCGGACAGGATGTCTCCGAGCGGGAACGCCTTGGATTTCTCGATCAGCAGCCGCATCTGAAATCCGGTGAGGAGAAACAGCAGGCCTTCGATCAGATAGATCACGAGATCCCAGAAGAAGATGCCCTGCAGCCGCGTCGCCGAGGAAATCAGCAGCGGTCCGTTCCAGCTCATATAGAGTCCGCAGGCGACGGTGGCGATCACGCCGGAGCCGCCGAAATGCTCGGGCAGCCAGTAGGCGACGTAGGGCGTGATCAAGGACAGCGTGATCTCGATCTGGGGGTCGCGGGCGCGATGGCGGATCCTCAGGCTGAGCCAGCCGATCGCGGCGCCGAACAGCAGTTCGCCGGCGACGATGGCGGCGAAGGTGCCCGCCGCTTTCGGCAACGAGAACATCCCGGTCGAAATCGCCACCACCGCGAAGCGATAGAGGATCAGCGCGGTGGCGTCGTTCGCCAGTCCCTCGCCTTCGAGCACCACGAGGATCCGGCGCGGCAGTCCGAGCTTGCGGGCGATCGCCAGCGGCGCCACCACGTCGGGCGGCGCCACGATGGCGCCGAGCAGGAAGCCGACATTCCAGGGCAGGCCGATCAGATAATGCGTCGCCGCCGCGACCGCGAACGCGGTGAAGATCACGCAGCCGACCGACAGCAGAATGATCGGGCGCAGGTTCGATCTGAATTCGCGCCAGCTCATGGCGACGCTCGCCGAATAGATCAGCGGCGGGAGCACCATGAGCAGCACCAGTTGCGGCGGCAGTTCCAGCGTCGGCATGCCCGGAACGAAGGCGAACACGATGCCCGTGAGCAGCAGCAGGATGGCCGGTGCGACATTGATGCGCCGGGCGAGCAGGGCCGTTCCTGCCAGCGCCGCGAGCAGAAACAAAAATATCTGAAACTTGGCTTCCACGGCTTTCCGGATCCCTCCGCCCCTCCCTTCGCGCGGAAGCCCGGCGAGGTCAATGCGGCAACGCTCAGTCGCGGAGGTCGTAGCGGTAGGATTTCGAAACGATCCGCCAGCCGTCGGCGAGTTTCATCGCCACCAGATAGTCGGTGAAATAGCGGGGCGGCAGCTGGCACCGCACCTTGATGAAGGCGGTGGCATCGTCCGAACGGTCGATGCTCACGATGACATCCTCGCGCGGCTTGCCCTCGGCCTTGGCGGATGGCCGCGATCTGACGCGGTCGAGCCAGTCCGGAACGGTCAGAACCTTCAACTCGCCTTTTTCCAGCCAGCGCAGGTCGGCGCTGGGATGGAAGACCTCGCCAAGCTTGTTGGCATCGCCCTCATACAGGCCGTCGAAATACTGATGGACGACGGCTTCGACGCTGGATCGGTCATGACTCATGGGCATGCTCCTCCGCCGCGATCAAGTTCGTGGGAGACACGGGTCTCGCCGAGCCGAGCTTCGATGTCAAGCTGCCGGCCGCTAGATCGCGCTGGCGGCGATGTTGACCATCAGGGCGACCAGGGCGGTGTTGTAGACGAACGAGATGATGCCATGGACGGTCGCCGTGCGGCGGATGGTCTTGTCGGTGATGCCGACGTCGGAGACCTGCGCGGTCATGCCGATCACGAACGAGAAATAGACGAAGTCCCAGTAGTCGGCGCTCTCGTGCTGGTCGCCGCTCGGAAACTGCAGGCCGCCGGGCTTGGCGCCGCGGTAATATTCATGGGCATAATGCAGGGCGAAGGTGGTATGGACCCCCGCCCATGACAGCGCGATGGTCACCGTCGCCAGCGCCAGCTCCCCCACGCTGTGTTGATGCGAGGCGCCGAGTTCGAACACGATCGCGGCGATGCTGGCAAAGGCGCCAAGCGCGGTCACCAGCAGGATCAGGAAACGCCCGTCGTCCTGCAGCACGGCATTGCGCTGGATGTGCGATAAGCCGCTGCGAAACACCATGGTGTAGACCAGCAGCAGATAGACCGCGATCAGGACGTCCCAGCCGAGCAACGCCCGCGTCGCCGGCCGCAGCGTGGAGGGCAGCAGCAGGAACGTCGCGATGCCGATCGCGAGCGACAGAAAGGTGCGCGGCCGCGCATAGATCGCGCGGACCGGCCTCGACATGTTGCGGTAGCGGGTGACAAGGGGATCTTCGGCTGGCTTGGCCGCCATCGTCGTCGTCAGTTCCGGCGCTCGGCGACGAATCGCGCCGCCGCGCGCAGCACGTCGCCCTTGCTGCCGAAGATCGACAGCGCGGCATCGGCCCGCGCCAGCAGGTCGCGCACGCGCTGCCTCGCGCCGTCGATGCCGAGCTGGGTGACGAAGGTGGTCTTGCCGAGCGCCGCGTCCTGGCCGGTCTGCTTGCCGAGCGCGGCGGCGTCGCCCTCGACGTCGAGCAGGTCGTCGGCGATCTGGAAGGCTTCGCCGAGCGCGCGGCCGTAGTCATCGAGCGCCTGGTGTTCGCTGGCGGAGGACTGGCCGAGGATCGCGCCGGCGATGCAGCCGTAGCGCAGCAGCGCGCCGGTCTTCATCTGCTGCAGGCGGGCGACGTCGACCGGTTCGCGATCGCCGAACCGCCCCTCGCCGGCGAGATCCAGCATCTGGCCGCCAGCCATGCCGCCGATGCCGGCGGCACGGGCGAGCGCGCGGGTCAGCAGCAGCCGCACCCCGGCATCGCGATGGATCTCGTCGCGGGTGATGATGTCGAACGCCAGGGTCAACAGCGCGTCGCCGGCGAGGATGGCGGTGGCATCGTCGTAGACCTTGTGCAGGGTCGGCCGCCCGCGGCGCAGATCGCTGTTGTCCATGGCCGGCAGATCGTCGTGGATCAGCGAATAGCAATGGATGCATTCCAGGGCGGCCCCGGCGAGAAGCCCGGCCTCGCGCTTGACCCCGAACACGGTGGCGCTTTCGACCAGCAGGAACGGGCGCAGCCGCTTGCCGCCGCCAAGGCTGGAATAGCGCATCGCCTCGATCAGCCGTCTGGGGCGCGCGATCTCGTCGCTCTCCAGGGCATCGGACAGAAGCCGCGTCAGCAGCGCCTCGGTCTCGTCGGCGGTACGGTCCAGCCGGGTCGTGAAGTCGGGTGGTGCAGTGCCGGTCGTCATCAACAAGAGCTCCCAATCGAGTCGGCCGGACAATCCTTTATGGCACCGCCTTCGTCAATTCCGCGTAGCAGGGGAGGGGGTCCTAAAAGTGCTGGAAAAACCGCAACGATCATGGAGATATCAGCGCGCCCGGGCCACTGGCGGCGCCGCGCCCAACCAGAAACGTCAGATTTGCGATTCGTCCGAATTTTCCTGCTGGTGTTGCTGGCCGCCTTGTTGCTGCCCTACCTGCTGACGCCGCTGTATCGGGTAGGCCACCCGGTCTCGACCTTGATGGCCTGGCGGTGGGTTTCCGGGGCGCCGGTCGCGCGGCAATGGGTGGATTTCGGCGCGATCTCGCCCTGGCTGCCGCGTTCGGTGGTCGGCTCCGAGGATGCCAAGTTCTGCAGTCATCATGGGATCGATTGGGACGCGGTCCGCGAGGTGGTGGACGACGCGGAGGACGGTGAGGTCGCTCGCGGCGGTTCGACCATCACCCAGCAGGTGGCGAAGAACCTGTTCCTGTGGCCCGGCCGCAGCGTGGTGCGCAAGGCCCTCGAGTTCCCGCTGGCCCTGTGGATCGACCTGGTCCTGCCGAAGCAGCGGATCCTGGAGATCTATCTCAATGTCGCCGAACTCGGGCCGTCGGGACAGTTCGGCGCGCAGGCCGGCGCCGCCTATGCCTTCGGCCGCCCGGCCTCCAGCCTGTCGCCGCGCGAGGCGGCGCTGCTGGCGGCGATCCTGCCGAACCCGGTCAAACGCAGCGCGCGCAATCCCGGCCCCGGGGTTCGGCGTCTTGCAGGGATCTATGTGGTCCGGGCACGCGACAAGGATCTGCCGCACTGCTGGCAGGAAAATCGCGCGTTTTGAGCCGCTTGTGGGTATTTTGAACCTAGCCTTGGCCCCCTCCATCCTCTATAAGCGCGGGCTTACCGGCATTTCAGCCTGCGCGCTGGCGCGCATCGGCCGTCCATCTTCTGGGCGATGCCTCCACCACCCCTGAGAGGACACCGATATGGCCGTTCCACGAAGAAAGACGTCGCCTTCGCGGCGGGGCATGCGCCGCTCGGCGGACGCGCTGAAAAAGCCGACCTATGCCGAGGACAAGGATTCCGGCGAACTGCGCCGTCCGCACCATCTCGATCTGAAGACCGGCATGTACAAGGGCCGGCAGGTACTGAAGGCCAAGAAGGAATCCTGAACAGCGCGCCGTTTGCGGCCGCCCGCGACAGCGGTACGGCCCGACCGCGGTTGTCAAGATCCGCCGTGTTCAGCATAACAGGCGATACCGCTTGCCTGAATTCGGTCAATGAGTGGGATAATGACGGTTTCCCTGTGGCGTACCCGGTGGCATGCCTGAGAACCCTCCGGTTCGCGTGAAAAGAAGGCCTTGCCCATGGTCGGTTTTCCGCTGCTCCTGATTCCCCTCGCGATCTACAACATCATCGTCTTCTTGATGCCCGGCGTCTCCTTCACCGATCCGCTGCTGACGGTGAGCTTGATGTCGGGAGCCGGATGGCCGGTGACCCTCGGCGACATGCTGCTGGCGTTTGGCATCCTGATGCTGTTGTTCGAGGTGATCAAGGGCGCCCGTCCGGGTGCGAAATACCTCACCGACCATCTGCTTTCCCTCGTGGTGTTCGGCGCGGCGGCCGCTGAATTCCTGCTATTGCCGCGGTTCGGCACGTCGATATTCTACCTGCTCGCGTTGCTGGCGCTGGTGGATTTCCTGTCGGGCATCGCGCTGCGCGCCCGGCGCCGCGTGCCGGCTGCGGCAACGGTGACGGCGAGCGAACGCGCTGCCGCCCGCAAATCGGACACGCCGCCTGCTGAACCCGTTGTCGTGATCGAGCCCCAACCGCTGCCGGCTCCCGCCTCGTCGGTGCCGCCGCCGGCCCCGCCGGCCCCTGAACCGGCCCGTGAACCGGCCCCACTGATCCCGCCCGCCGCCTCGATCGCGGAGTCCGTGTTGCGGGATCATCCGCAGCCGAAACCTGTCAGTCCCGCTGCCGAGCCTCCGGCCCATCCGCCGTCGCCCGAAATGCCATCGCCGGAACTGCAGCCCGACAACGCGCCGCCGGGCACGCCGCCGCGGTGAACCCGCGCCGGTTCGACGTCATCCAGGCCGTTCAAATCATCGGCTGCCGACGGATCGCGGTGCCATGCACCCGACGCTGGTTCGCGTATAGGCGATCCGGGCATCGAGCGGAGTCGCGCGCCGCAGGCTGCGGGTTTGCGGCATGTGCTCGGCCGTCGCGATCAGATGGGTGACGAACGTTGAATCCGGGCGCGGCAGGTCCCGGGACGGGGTCCGCAACCAGGATGCCGACTGGACCAGAGGCACCAGCGCCATGCAGGCGGACCGCGGCCCGGTCGGGAGGCCATCGCCCACATTCACATCGGATGGATCGTTTTCCGGCACGGATCTGTCTCAATTCGGGACGAAATGTCCTGCTGACTTCCTGCCTCGCAAGGGTCATGCCGGGCCTGCGACATCGTTCCTGGGGCCCGTCAAACGTGGTTTCCAAATTGTTTATGAACTTCGTCTAGGATCATCGGCTACCCACATTGTTTCCAGGGCCCGAGACTGAAACCGGCCATGTCCCGTAACGAGGCGACCCCGCACCCGGCTGCTGCCCACGCGTCGAGCATTCTTGCCTCCATCGGGCAGGCCGCTTTCGTATGGGACGTCACCGCCGACGTGATGGCCTGGAGCGACCACCCGGGTTCGGTCTTTCCGGACATTCCCGCCACGGCGCTGGCCAGCGGAGCGGCATTTGCCAGGCTGATCGAACCGGTGCAGTCGATCCGTTCGGACGCCATGACCGGCTCCGCGCTTGCCCGCGACCCCGACGGCGCGCCCTATCGAATCGAATACGGCGTTCGCATGAGCTCATCGGCGCCCGTACTGTGGATCGAGGAATCCGGCGTGTGGTTTGCCGGCTCCGACGGCAAGCCGATACGCGCACAAGGTGTGGTCCGGCGCGACAATGAACGCCACGCCCGCGACGAACAGTTGATGCGGCTGTCCCGACATGATCCGCTCACCGGCGAGCTCAACCGAACGCATCTGGTCGCGGCGCTTGCCGAGGCGATCGAGGAGGCGGTCCGGTTTCGCACCTCCTTCGCCTTCATGCTGATCGGGATCGATCATCTTTCGCGCATCAACGACGCGTTCGGCTTCGGCGTCGCCGACGCGGTGATCTCGGAAACGGCCAGGCGGATCCGCGCGCGGCTGCGCGCCGGCGATGTGCTCGGCCGCTTCTCCGGCAACAAGTTCGCGGTGATCCTGAAGAACTGCACCGTCGATGACACCACTGTCGCCGCCGAGCGGTTTCAGGCCGGCATCCGCGACGAGGTCGTGCCGACCAGATCCGGCCCGGTCTCGATCACCGCGTCGATCGGCGCGGTCAGCGTGCCGCGCTATGCGCGCGATGCGGAGGAGGCGGTCAATCGCGCCCAGGAGACGCTCGACGCCGCCAAGCGGCGCCGCGCCGGATCGCTTGCGCTGTGGCGTCCGAACGTGCAGCGCGACGCCCAGCGCCGGGTCAACATCCGTGTGACCGACGAGATCGTCACCGCCCTCAACGATCGGCGGTTGGTGATGGCGTTCGAACCGGTGGTGGACGCGCGCTCGCGGCAGGCCGCCTTCTACGAGTGCCTGGTGCGCATGGAGCAGGATGATGGCCAGGTCCTGCTCGCCCCCGATATCGTTCCGGTGGCGGAGCGGCTTGGCCTGATTCGCCTGGTCGATCATCGCGTGCTCGACCTCGTAATCGCCGAGCTTGCGGCCTCGCCGCAGGTGCAGCTCAGTCTCAACATCTCGCCGGACACGACCATGGATCGGGACTGGTGGTCTTCGATCGAAGCGCTGATGCAGAGCCACCCCGGCGTCGGATCGCGGCTGATCGTCGAGATCACCGAGACGGTGGCGATTCAGGACATCGACGATGTCCGCGGCTTTGTCAGCCGGTTGAAGAACTTCGGCAGCCGGATCGCGATCGATGATTTCGGCGCCGGCTATACCTCGTTTCGCAATTTGCGGCGGCTCGGTGTCGATATCGTCAAGATCGACGGTGCCTTCGTGCAGAACATCGCGCACTCGTCCGATGACCGCGCTTTCGTGCAGACGCTGATCGACCTAGCGCGGCGGCTGCAGATCAAGACGGTCGCCGAATGGGTCCAGGATGACCAGGCGGCGGCGATGCTGCAGGAGTGGGGCTGCGACTACATCCAGGGGCGCCTGATCGGGCTCGCATCACCGGATCGGCCGTGGCAGGCCGCGGTCGGACCGGCCGTGCCGGCGGCGGGCTGACGCCGCGCCGGCTCAATCTTCCTTTTTCGGTTCCTTCGACATGCGCTCGAGGCGTTCCTGCATGTCCTTCATCTGCCGGCGCAGATCGTCGATATTGTCTTCCGTCGCGGGGGGCTCGGGCTTCCTGTCGGGCACGGCCGGCGTCCCCGCGCGCGGTGCCGCGAACGGCTTGAACATCGCGAAGGTCTGCTGAAACAATTCCATGTTGCGGCGGACATGTTCTTCGAGCGGCGCGAATGGCGTTCCGCTGAACGTGTCGGTGAGCTGCTTGCGGAACTTCTCCTGCTCGCGGGTCAAGGTGTCGATCGACTGCTCCAGATATTTCGGCACCACCATCTGCATGCTGTCGCCGTAGAAGCGGATCAATTGCCGCAGGAAGGTGGTCGGCAGCAGATTCTGCCCGGCCTTGTTCTCCTGTTCGAAGATGATCTGCGCCAGGACCGAGCGGGTGATGTCGTCGCCGGTCTTGGCGTCGTAGACGAGGAAGTCCTCGCCCTCCTTCACCATCGCGGCGAGGTCCTCCAGCGTGACATAGGTGCTGGTGCCGGTATTATAGAGCCGCCGGTTTGCGTATTTCTTGATGGTGGTGGGTTGGTCAGTTTTCGCCATGGGCTCACATATGAAGACCGAGGATGGGAACCCGACGGGACCGCCGCAGGGCTGACGAGCAACGCAACGCAACAAAGTAAGCACTTTCAATGCGCCTCGGCTACCGTTTTGTGCACGACGGTTAATTCCAAGCCATCGGCATTGCTAAGGAAATGCCGGGCAGGCGATTTTGGTGCGGCGCGGCGTGATTTCGCTCCTGGCCGATTGACACTTGGTGCATAGGTTAACAGGATAGACCGGAGAGACAGGCCCGCCATCCGGCCGCCCGCCGTCCAACTGCTCAAGCCCAGGAGATGTCCATGTCAGACGATGTCGTCATCGTCAGCGCCGCCCGCACCCCGGTCGGCAGTTTCAATGGTGCGTTCGCCACGGTTCCGGCCCACGATCTGGGCGCGGTCGCCATCAAGGCGGCGCTGGAGCGCGCCGGCATCGAGCCCGGTCGCGTCTCCGAGGTGATCATGGGCCAGATCCTGACCGCCGCGCAGGGCCAGAATCCCGCCCGCCAGGCCTCGATCGCGGCCGGTATCCCGGTCGAAAGTCCGGCCTGGGGCGTCAACCAACTCTGCGGCTCGGGCCTGCGCACGGTGGCGCTGGGCTATCAGGCCCTGCTCAACGGCGATTCCGAAATCGTGGTCGCCGGCGGCCAGGAATCCATGAGCATGGCCCCGCACGCGCAATATCTGCGCGGCGGCGTCAAGATGGGCGGCGTCGAGCTAATCGACACCATGATCAAGGATGGCCTGTGGGACGCCTTCAACGGCTATCACATGGGCAACACCGCCGAGAACGTCGCGCGCCAATACCAGATCACCAGGGCCCAGCAGGACGAGTTCGCGGTCGGCTCGCAGAACAAGGCCGAGGCGGCGCAGAAGGCCGGCAAGTTCAAGGACGAGATCGCGCCGGTCACCGTCAAGTCGCGCAAGGGCGACGTTGTCGTCAGCGCCGACGAATACCCGCGCCACGGCGCCACCGTCGATTCGATGGCCAAGCTGAAGCCGGCGTTCGAGAAGGACGGCACCGTGACGGCCGGCAGCGCTTCCGGCATCAATGACGGCGCCGCCGCGGTGGTGCTGATGACGGCGAAACAGGCGGCCAAGGAAGGCCGCAAGGTACTCGGCCGTATCGTGTCCTGGGGCCAGGCCGGCGTCGATCCCAAGATCATGGGCACCGGCCCGATCCCGGCTTCCCGCACCGCGCTGAAGAGGGCCGGCTGGAATGTCGGCGACCTCGACCTGATCGAGGCGAATGAAGCGTTCGCCGCCCAGGCCTGCGCGGTCAACAAGGACCTCGGCTGGGACACCTCGAAGGTCAACGTCAATGGCGGCGCCATCGCGATCGGCCATCCGGTCGGCGCCTCCGGCGCGCGCGTGCTGGTGACGCTGCTGCACGAGATGCAGAAGCGCGACGCCAAGAAGGGCCTTGCCACCCTGTGCATCGGCGGCGGCATGGGCATCGCGATGTGCATTGCACGCGACTGAACCAATCGCGGCCGGGTTGGTTGAATGATGAAAAGATCATCTATCAACTTGCGATGACGCTGATAAGAATGAATGCCCGGTCTTGCGCCGGGCATTCGCATCTCGACGGCGGAGGCAAGAGGATCGGGACCTTTCGGCCCACAAAAAACTACCACGGAGGAATTCGACATGGCACGGGTTGCATTGGTGACAGGCGGGACTCGGGGTATCGGCGCGGCGATCAGCAAGGCGCTGAAGAGCGCCGGCTACAAGGTCGCGGCGAGCTATGCCGGCAATGATGCCGCGGCGGAGAAGTTCAAGGCCGAAACCGGCATTCCCGTCTACAAATGGGACGTCAGCTCGTTCGAGGCCTGTGCCGCCGGAGTGAAGAAGGTCGAAGCCGAGCTCGGTCCGGTCGATGTTCTGGTCAACAATGCCGGGATCACCAAGGACGGCGCGTTTCACAAGATGACGCTCGATCAATGGAATGCCGTGATCAACACCAATCTCGGCTCGCTGTTCAACATGACACGGCAGGTCATCGAGGGCATGCGTGCCCGGAAATTCGGCCGCGTCGTCAACATCTCATCGATCAACGGGCAGAAGGGACAGTTCGGCCAGGTCAACTATTCGGCCGCCAAGGCCGGCGACATCGGCTTCACCAAGGCGCTGGCGCTGGAAAACGCCAAGGCCGGCGTTACCGTCAATGCGATCTGTCCGGGTTATATCAACACCGAGATGGTGCAGGCGGTGCCGAAGGACGTGCTGGAGAAAAGCATCCTGCCGCTGATCCCGCTGAACCGTCTCGGCGAGCCCGAGGAGATCGCACGCAGCGTGGTGTTCCTGGCGGCCGACGATGCCGGCTTCATCACCGGCTCGACCCTGACCGTGAATGGTGGCCAGTACCAGGCGTGACCTCGATGCGGCCCCACGAGATAGCGGGGACATCGACGTCCTTGCGACCGGAGCAGGATGATTCCAGGAGGAATCGTTTTGGCCGCAGATGTGGCTGCGCCTTGGCCGGATGACCGCGCGCACCGCGACGCTGATCGGGCTGACGGCGATCCTGATGTGGTCGCTGCTCGCCGTGCTCACGGTTGCGACCGGCACGATTCCCGCCTTTCAGCTCGCGGCCATGACCTTTGCGATCGGCGCCGCGGTCGGTTTCCTGACCTGGATCGGCCGTCCCGGCGCGGCCCGCGCCTTGCTGCAATCGCCGCTCGCCTGGCTGGTGGGGATCGGCGGATTGTTCGGTTATCACGCACTGTACTTCCTGGCGCTGCGGTTTGCGCCGCCGGCGGAAGCCGGGCTGTTGAACTATCTCTGGCCCCTGCTGATCGTGCTGTTTTCATCGCTGTTGCCCGGCGAAAGGCTGGCGCTGCACCACGTCATCGGGGCGCTCTTGGGTTTGGCCGGCACCGTTCTCTTGTTCACCGGCAGCCGCAGCGGCAGTTTTGCGCCGGGCCAGCTGCCCGGGCTGATCGCGGCGTTCATCGCAGCCTTCGTGTGGGCGATCTATTCAGTAATGTCACGCAGGCTCAAATCGGTGCCCACCGATGCGGTGGCCGGCTTCTGCCTGGCGACCGCGTTGCTCGCGGCGCTGGCGCATCGGCTGGTCGAGGCGACAATGTGGCCGCAGACTACCGGACAGTGGCTCGCGATCGCGGCGCTCGGCATCGGTCCGGTCGGAGCGGCGTTCTATGCCTGGGACATCGGGATGAAGCACGGCGACATCCGGGTGCTCGGCGCCGCCTCCTACGCCACGCCGCTGTTGTCGACGGCGTTCCTGATGCTGGCGGGCTTTGCGCGGCCGAGTATCGCGATCGGCATTGCCGCGGTGTTGATCGCGGGCGGCGGCCTGATCGCGGCCCGGGACATGATCTGGAGGACAAAGGCTTAGCGCGGCCAAGCTGGCGCCGCGCCAAATCCGTCATGGTGCGAGGCGCCTGCCTGCCGGCGTCCAGTCCGCCGGCGCGAGCTCGAATGCCGCGAAGTCAAAGCCCGGCGCGACCGTGCACCCCACCAGTGTCCAGTCGCCGGTGGTCTCGGCCGCCTGCCATGCCCGCGCCGGCACCACGGCCTGCGGCTGTTCGCCCGCGTTGAGATCGGCGCCGAGCCGGATGCAACGCGCCCCGTCCTGATCGGCGATCTCGAGCCGCAGCGCGCTGCCGGCGTAATGGTGCCATGTTTCGGCGGCGTCGATGCGATGCCAGTGCGAGCGTTCGCCCCGCGCCAACAGGAAATAGATCGCGGTGGATGCCGCGCGGCCGTTGCCGTCGAGCTGAGCATCGCGAAACGTCTCGCGGTAGTGGCCGCCCTCGGGATGCGGCTTCAGGGCAAGCCGCGCAATGATCTCGGCCGCGCCAGGTGCCGCCTGCATCACGACTTGTTCTTGCGTTCGCGCAATTCGCCGAACACGTCGGCGGCGCTGCTGCCCTTCATGTGCACGCTTGCGATCACGGCCGGTTCATCGGCGCGAAGAAACACATTGGCCTTCTTCTCCTCGCCGAGCAGCGTCGGAATTGTCGGCTTGCCGGCCGCGCGCTGCCGCGTCACCTCCGCCGCGCGGGCCTGCAAGGCCGCATTGCCGGGTTCGACGGTCAGCGCGAATTTGACATTGGCCGCGGTATATTCGTGACCGCAATAGAGCCGGAAATCGTCCGGCAGCACGCGCAGCTTGAGCAGCGAATCCCACATCATCGGATAATTGCCTTCGAATACCCGCCCGCAGCCGATCGAAAACAGCGTATCGGCGGCGAACACCGCCTTCTCAGTGTCGAAGACGTAGCTGATGTGATCGAGGGTATGCCCGGGCGTCTCCAGCACCCGCGCCAGCAGACTGCCGACCTTGACGACGTCGCCCTGGGCCGCGCGCAGATCGACATTGGCGATGGCGGCGGATTTGTCGTGTGGAGCGACCACCCGGCAAGCGTATTTTTCTTTCAGTTCCGCGACGCCGCCGACATGATCGCCGTGGTGGTGGGTGATGAGGATGTCGGTCAGGCTCCAGCCCTCACGCTGCAGGGCCTGGATGATCGGCCCGGCTTCCGGCGCGTCGATCGACGCCGTCGCTTTGGTCGCGGGATCGTGGATCAGGTAGCCGTAATTGTCGGTGAGGCAGGGGAACAAGCGAATTTCGGCGGCCATGACATCTCCTGATCCGGTGCGGCGAGACCGCCTTCACGGCCCCTCATTACGGTGAAATATGGCGTTAACGGCTTTTCGGCAATCCGATTTTTCCGCGAGCCCCGGCATTTGTCGGCGTGCTAGGTTGGATCTTATGACCATCGACGTGATCGATCTTCGCGACTTCTACTCAAAGCGCCTCGGCATCGTGGCGCGGCGACTGATCAACCGCGGAATCCATGCATGCTGGCCCGATGCCGACGGCCAGCGCGTGCTGGGCATCGGCTATCCCACGCCCTATCTCGGCCTGTTTCGTGAAACCAGCGAGCGCTGCATCGCCTTCATGCCGGCGGCGCAGGGCGTCCTGAAATGGCCGACGGCGCGGCCCACTCTGGCGACCCTGGTGGACGAATTTTCGCTGCCGCTGCCGGATGCCGCGATCGATCGCGTGCTGTTGATCCACGCGCTCGAAATGTCCGACGATCCGGAGGGACTGTTGCGCGAGGTGTGGCGCGTGCTGGCGCCATCCGGCCGGGTGATGGCGGTTATCCCGAACCGGCGCGGGGTCTGGACCCGCACCGACACCACGCCGTTCGGCCATGGCCGGCCCTATTCGCGCTCGCAGATCACGCAATTGCTGCGGCAGACCTGGTTCACGCCGACGGCATGGGGCGAGGCGTTGTTCGTGCCGCCGGTGCGCGGTGGCTGGTTCCTGCGTTCGGCCATGGCGTGGGAGCGCGTCGGCGCGGCCTTGTCGCTGCCATTCGCCGGAGTCCATATCGTGGAGGCGACCAAGCAGGTCTATCGCGCCATTCCGGCCCACCGCGAACGCACGCGTCTGATTCCCCACCCTGCAGCCGGTGCTGGTGCCGACATCGACGGCCACGGGATGATCGGTATCGGCCGGCAAGCCGTCGCGCCAGAAAGACAAGCCGGTCCTGCGTCGATCAGGACCGGACCATCTGCTTACGCTATGGCTGGACGCTACTCGCTGCCCGGATTGAAATCTTCGCTCGGCGTGGCCGGCGCGGCGGCATTGTCGGGGCGCGGGCCGTGGGGGCGGCGGCGCCGGCGCGGGAAACGCTCCCCGCCATTGCCCTCGAATCCGCCGGGACCATTGACCTGGGGCTGCTGACCTCCGGTGATGAAGGACGGCAGCCGATCGACGCTGCCATTGTCGGCCATCACCGGCTGCGGCTGCGGTTGTTGCTGCGGCTGCGGCTGCGGCTGATACGACGGCTGCTGGCGATTCTCACGGTAATTGTTGTGGTGTTCGCGCGGTTGATTCTGCTCGCGCTGATAGGGCTGTGCCTCGCGCTGGAAGTCGCGCGGGTGGTTGTCGCGTGTGTGATTGTCGCGCGGCACGAAAGGCTGCGGCTGGGCCGGAACGAAGCCGGGCTCCTGGCCGAAGTTGGAGAAATTCTCGCTGTCGTCGTCCCCTTCCTCGGAAGGCATTTCGCTTTCGCTGCGCGGTTGCGGCTGGTTCTGACGAAATTGCTCCTGGGCGGCGGCGATCAGGCGGAAATAGTGCTCGGCGTGCTGATAGTAGTTCTCCGCCGCCACCGGGTCGCCCGAGCTGCGCGCGTCGCGCGCCAGCTGCACGTATTTTTCCGCGACGTGGGAGGCGGTACCACGGATCTTGATGTCGGGTCCGTTGGATTCGAACACCCGGGTCATCGGGTTCTGACCGCGCCGGTTGTTGTTGTTGTTGTTGTTGTTGCTGTTGTTCCGGTTGCGCATCCGCTTGTTGTTGTTCTGACCGTTTCTCATATCATGCCTTTTATTCCAGCCCTGAAGTTATCAGCCTCGAAGTGAAGTCGCCGCAGCCGTCACGGCCGCCTCGCCGGTTCGGTCCGCATCAAGCGCGCCGATTCGTAACGCCGTCCGATCCCGAATAGAAGTTGCCGTGTGCCGCGGTCGACAAAAACGCGTTCCCCATCAGCCGAGCGCAAGCCGCCGGCCGCATTCATCATCTCGCCTGCAAGGACAAGCACAGGTTTCTTGCGTGAATCTTCAGGCGCAATATCAGGCTTTCGTTCGCTTTGCGGTCAGGAGCAGCGCAGCTCTACAAAGCCATCGCTCTCGATTAGACCTGCGTTTTGGAACCTTTTCCCTCGGGGCACGGGGGGCTCTCGCTCTGAGAACTCTGGCCACTACCCGCAGCATCTACGGGGCCAGCAAACCCTGGACCGATGTTGTGGCCGGAACGTAGTCGCTCCGGGGGAATATTCCAAGAGGTTTTTTTGCATCTCAATTGGGCTTTATCGCGGCAATTTCCGGCACCCCACCGCCCGCGCAATGCCGGCGAGATCGGCCTTGGCAGGGACCTCCTGGATCAGCCCGGCCGCCTTCATCAATTGTTCAACATAGTCGCTCTGGCCGTAGCCCACCTCGACGATCAGCCAACCTCCCGGCGCCAGAAGTGGCACGGCCTGCGGGATCAACGCGCGATAGGCATCGTATCCATCTGCGCCGCCATCAAGCGCGAGAGGGGGATCGTGGGCGCGAACCTCCACGGCGAGACCGGCGATGTCGGCGCTGCGTACATAGGGCGGATTCGACACCACCAGGTCGAACGGACCCGACAATGCGGCGGCGAAATCGCAGGCCACAAAAGCCGCGCGGGCTGCCAGCTGCAATCGCTCGGCGTTGCCGCGTGCGGTCTGCAGCGCGCTGGCGCAGAGGTCGGTGCCCACCCCGTTCGCGTCAGGCCATTCCGACAGCAGCGCGAGCAGGATCGCGCCGGATCCGGTACCGATGTCGGCGACACGCCATGGCCGCGGGCCGAGGTCGGCGCGCCGCATCGAAAGCGCCAGCTCGACCACCGTCTCGGTATCGGGACGCGGCACCAGCGTTGCCGCCGACACCTGCAGCGCGAGGCCCCAGAATTCCTTCTCGCCGAGGATGCGCGCCACCGGCTCGCCGGCCAGCCGGCGCCGCGCCATCTCCTCGAGACGCTCCGCCTCCGCCATGGTGAGCGGCCGCCCGGCTGCCGCGACCATCGCGGTGAGATCGAGACCGAGCGCCGCCCCGGTGAGCAGGCGCGCATCGAGGTCGGCCGAGCCGGGTGCATGGGCGCGCAGCCGTGCCGCCAGCTCGCGCCGCGCGGTCTCGACCGTCCTGCCGGAATCGGCGAGCGTCACGCCGCCGCACCCTGCGCGGCCAGCTGCGCAGCCTGATGTTCGGTGGTCAGCGCATCGACCAGCTCGCCCAGGGCTTCGCCTGCGATCACCTGCGGCAGCTTGTAGAGCGTCAGATTGATGCGATGATCGGTGACGCGCCCTTGCGGGAAATTGTAGGTCCGGATGCGCTCCGAGCGGTCGCCCGATCCGACCTTCTCGCGGCGGTCCGCCGAGCGCGCCGCGTCGATGCGCTGGCGTTCCGCGTCGTAGATGCGCGAGCGCAGGATGTTCATCGCCGAGGCGCGGTTCTTGTGCTGCGAGCGGCTGTCCTGCATGTTGACCACGATCCCGGTCGGAATGTGGGTGATGCGGATCGCCGATTCCGTCTTGTTGACGTGTTGGCCGCCGGCGCCCTGCGCGCGCATGGTCTCGATCCGCAGGTCGTCGCTCTTGATCGCGACATCGACCTCCTCGACCTCCGGCAGCACCGCGACCGTCGCGGCCGAGGTGTGGATGCGGCCCTGGGTCTCGGTGTCCGGCACGCGCTGCACCCGGTGCACGCCGGATTCGAACTTCAGCCGGGCAAAGGCGCCCCGGCCGCGGACTTCGGCGATGATCTCCTTGAACCCGCCCATGGTGCCATCGCTGGCGGAGATCATTTCGACCTTCCAGCCCTGCAGCGCCGCGAAGCGCTCATACATCCGGAACAGGTCGCCGGCGAACAGAGCGGCCTCGTCGCCACCGGTGCCGGCGCGGATTTCCAGCATGACATTGCGGTCGTCCATGGCATCCTTGGGCAGCAGCGCCACTCGGATCTGCTGCGCCAGCTCGAGGCTGCGCGCCGAAAGCGTCTCGCGCTCGGCCTCGGCCATGCTGCGCATCTCGGGCTCGGAGGCGGGGTCGGCGACCAGCGCGTCGATATCGGCGAGTTCGCTGGCGGTGGCCCGATAGGCCTTCACCGCCTCGACCAGCGGATTGAGCTCGGCGAGCTCGCGGGTGATGCGGACATAGTTTTCCGAGTTCACCTGGCCGAGCAACTCGGCCTCGAGCGCGGCATGGTGCGCCAGCAGGATATCAAGTTTGGCTTCGGGGAGGATCGACATCGGCAAATCTCGAATGGAAGGATAGGCTGGGGACGGCTCGCAGCGCCCCGCTACAAGGACAGTCGCTCGGCTTCGGCGAAGTCCATCAGCCGCTGCCGGATCGACACCTTGCCGGATGGCGCATCGAGCAGCGGGGTGATCATCGCTTCGGCCTTTCTGGCATCAAGATCGAGGATCAGGGCCTTGACCGGACCATGGGCGGTGGCGGACAGCGACAGCGAGCGGTAGCCGAGCGCGATCAGCGCCAGCGCGCCGATCGGTTTCGAGGCCATCTCGCCGCACAGCGAGGCGGATTTCCTGGCGGCGCTCGCCTTGCGCACGATCTGGCGCAGCGCCCGCAGGATCGGCGCCGACAGCGGGTCGAATCGTTCGGAAACCTTGGCGTTGCCGCGGTCGACCGCGTACAGGAACTGGAACAGATCGTTGGAGCCGACCGAGACGAAATCGACTTTCGCCAACAGCTCGTCGAGCTGGTAGAGCAGCGCCGGCACTTCCACCATGGTCCCGACATCGATGCGCTCGGGCAGCGAATGGCCATGCTGGCGCAGATAGGTCAGCTCGCGCTCGACGATCGCCTTGGCGGAATCGAATTCGGCGACCTCGCTGATCATCGGAAACATGATGCGCAGCGCGCGGCCGCCGCCGGCGCGCAGCAGCGCGCGGATCTGGCCGCGCAGCAGGCCCGGCCGGTCGAGCCCGAGCCGGATCGCGCGCCAGCCCAGCGCGGGGTTCTCCTCGATCACGGCCTCCATGTAGGGTAGTGCCTTGTCGCCGCCGATATCGAGGGTGCGGAACGTCACCGGCTTCGACCCGGCGGCGTCCAGCACCGTGCGGTACAGCGCAAGCTGGTCGCTGGTGCGGGGCAGGCTCTGCCCGACCATGAATTGCAGCTCGGTGCGGAACAGACCGATGCCGGCGCTGCCGGTATCGTCGATATGCGGCAGGTCGATCGCCAGCCCGGCATTGATCATGAGCTCGATGGGCTGACCGTCCCTGGTCACGCAGGGCTTGTCGCGCAGCTCGGAATACTGCGCCTGCCGCCGGGCGCGAAACCGCACCCGTTCGGCATAGGCCGATTCGATCTCGGCCGAGGGCCGGACATAGATCGATCCCGAGGTGCCGTCGACGATGATGGCATCGCCGGGATCGGCGATGCCGGGCGCGTTCGGCACCTCGCCGATCGCGGGAATGCCGAGCGCGCGCGCCACGATCGAGACGTGCGAATTGGCGGTGCCTTCCTCGAGCACCAGTCCGCGCAGCCGCTTGCGGTCGTAGTCGAGCAGGGCGGCCGGCCCCATCGCCCGGGCGATCAGGATGGCGTTGTCGGGCAGCTGCTCGCGCGAGGGCGCGTGATCCTGTCCGACCAGTTGCCGCATCAGGCGATAGCCGAGATCTTCGAGGTCGTGCAGGCGGTCGCGCAGATAGGGATCGGTGGAGCGCAGCATGCGGGCACGGGTATCGGATTGCACGCGCTCGACGGCGGCTTCCGCGGTGAGACCGGTCGCCACCGCCTCCTGCAGCCGGTGCGACCAGCCATGGTCATTGGCGAACATGCGATAGGCTTCCAGCACGTCGCGGTGATCGCCGCCATCGGCGACGTCGCCGCGCTCCAGCATGCGGTCGAGATCGGCGCGCAGCTTGGCCAGCGCGGCGTCGAGCCGCCGGATCTCCTTCGACAGGTCCTCGGCGATATAGTTGGTGATGACGACGCGCGGCTCGTGCAGGACGACGTGGCCGAGCGCGATGCCGTCGGACAGGATCGCGCCGGTCTTGTGCACCGAATGCCGCGCCGCCGGTTCGGCGCCGGGCTGCGCCAGCGCCGCCAATTCGCCCGAGGCGATCATCTCCGCCAGCACCATCGCGGTGGTCTGCAGCGCCTCGACCTCTTCCTCGACATAGGTGCGCTTGGCGCGGTTCTGCACCACCAGCACGCCGAGGGTATTGCCGGCGCGCAGGATCGGCACGCCGAGGAACGAGTGATAGATCTCTTCGCCGGTCTCCGGTCGGAACGAGAAGGCCGGGTGGCTCTGCGCATCGTTGAGGTTGAGCGGGGTGGCCTCGCTCGACACCAGGCCGACCAGGCCCTCATGGGCGCTCAGCACGGTGCGATGCACGGCGTCGCGGTTCAGGCCCTCGGTGGCATACAGTTCCAGGGTGTTGTCGACGCGCAGCACATAGGTCGAGCAGACTTCGGCCACCATGTTGGCCGCGATCAGCACCACGATCTTGTCCAGCCGCTCCTGGGCGCTGACGTGCTCCGCCATGGTTTCGCGGAGCCGTCTCAGCAAGACGCGGGGGCCTCCCGACGCGCTCCGCATGTGCTCAAACCCTCCCCTCGGGGCCAGCCTGCCGGGTGGCCGGAACTGGCATAACGTCACTCGACACAACAATTTTATTCATTCGGCGTCGACCGCAAGGCGGATGCGACCGGATCGGGACAGGCCCAACGGTGGCACGGTATGCGGCGGCCGCCTCATCAGGCCGTATAGCGAATTGAGGCTTGTTGGCCAAGCAAAACGCCTGCCAGGGCGATAACATGCTCCGCCGGCGCCATGCTGCGGACGCTAAGGGAAAATCCTGCTACGCCTGGTCGAGGCCGTAGAGCGTGTGCAGCGTGCGCACGGCAAGCTCGGTATAGGCCGCGTCGATCAGCACCGAGAACTTGATCTCGGAGGTGGTGATGGCCCGGATATTGATGTTGCGCGCGGCCAGCGCCGCAAACGCCTTGGCGGCGACGCCGGCATGGCTGCGCATGCCGCTGCCGATCACGGACACCTTGGCGACATCGGTGGCGCTGTCGAGCCGGGCAAAGCCGATCCGGGCCTTGGCGCCGGTGATGGTCTCGCGGGCGCGGCTGTAATCCGAGGCTGGCACGGTGAAGGTGAGGTCGGTGGTGGCGCCGTCCTCGGAGACGTTCTGCACGATCATGTCGACATTGATGTTGGCATCGGCAAGCGGGCCGAAGATCGCGGCGGCGACGCCGGGCTTGTCCTGGATCTGGCGAACGGAGATCTGGGCTTCGTCCTTCGAAAAGGCGATGCCGGTGACGACGTGGCTTTCCATGATCTCCTCCTCGCTGCAGATCAGCGTGCCCGGCGGCGTGCCGCGCGGGTCGATGGCCTCTGGCTTGTCGAAACTGGAACGCACGAAGATCGGCATGTTGTGCACCATGCCGAGTTCCACCGAACGGACCTGCAGCACCTTGGCGCCTTGCGACGCCAGCTCCAGCATCTCCTCGAACGCGATCTTCTCCAGCCGGCGCGCCTTCGGCACCACCCGCGGGTCGGTGGTATAGACGCCGTCGACGTCGGTATAGATGTCGCAGCGGTCGGCATGAATGGCGGCGGCGACCGCGACCGCCGAGGTGTCGGAACCGCCGCGCCCGAGCGTGGTGATTTGCCCGGTCGAGGGGTAGATGCCCTGGAAGCCGGCGATCACCGCGACCTCCTTGCGGTCCTTGAACCGGGCGATCAGCTCGCTGCCATCGATCTCGAGGATCCGCGCCGAGGCATGGGCGTCGCTGGTCCTGATCGGGATCTGCCAGCCCTGCCAGGATCGGGCCTGGATGCCGATCGCCTGCAAGGCGATCGCCAGCAGGCCGGCGGTGATCTGCTCGCCGGACGCCACCACGGCGTCATATTCGCGGGCGTCGTGCATGGCCGCGGTTTCGCGGCACCATGCCACCAGCTCATTGGTCTTGCCCGCCATCGCCGACACCACCACGGCGACATCGTGGCCGGCCTCGACCTCGCGCTTCACATGCCGCGCGACATTGCGGATGCGGTCGATGTCGGCGACGGAGGTTCCGCCGAATTTCATCACGAGGCGGCTCATGACGACTGGTGCAATCCCTGGGCAAGATCATTAATGTGGCCCGCTCGGAAACCGCGCGCGCCGGGCAAAAGGCGCGTATACATAGCGGCGCGGATGGGGGCAGGCAACCGGTTCCAACGTCGGAAGCGGCCGGTCGCTGCGGGCGACAGGTCATTGAGGCAAGGATATGGGGCGTTACATCGACGATATCCTGCAGCCCGGCGAAAAGGTGCTGTATTCGACCAATGCGCATTGGGTGTTCTTCATGCCGGCGATCGCGGTCTGGATCGTGGCCCTGGTACTGTTCCTGATGTCGCGCATGACCCTGGTCGACAGCCTCATCCTGGTCTGCCTGGCGTCCTCGGTGGTCGCGGCTCTGGTCGCGCTGTTCCTGACCGCAAAGGCCTGGTTCCATCGCTGGACCACGGAGACCGACGTCACCAACCTGCGCGTCGTGCACAAGACCGGATTCATCAAGCGCCGCACCTTCGAGATGAGTCTCGACAAGGTCGAGAGCGTCGACGTCAACCAGAGCATTCTCGGCCGCCTGTTCGGCTATGGCAACGTCACCGTGCGCGGCGTCGGCGAGGGCGTCGAGACCATCCACACCATCGCGGCGCCGCTCGACTTCCGCAACCACATCACGGCGCGATAGAGCCCGCGCACATCATGGTCATGCAGCCCGATTCCCCTGCCAGTCATCCCGGTCCGCCGAATACCGTCGATCCCGCCGAGGTCGCGAAGTTCTCGCAATTGTCCGACGAATGGTGGGATCCCAAGGGCCGAATGGCGCCGCTGCACAAGATCAATCCGCTGCGGCTGGGCTATATTCGCGACACCGCCTGCCGCAAGTTCCAGCGCAACGCCAAGAGTTTGAGCTGCCTGTCGGGGCTGCGCCTGCTCGATATCGGTTGCGGCGCCGGGCTGCTGTGCGAGCCGCTCACCCGGCTCGGTGCCCAGGTGATCGGAGTCGATCCGTCCGCCTCCAATATCGCGGCGGCCAAGGCGCATGCCGATCGCGGCCATCTGTCGATCGACTATCGCTGCACCACGGTCGAGGAGATGGACCCGCGTGAACGCTTCGACATCGTGCTGGCCATGGAAGTGGTCGAACATGTCAGCGATGTCGGGGCCTTCCTCAGCCGTTGTGCGGGGATGCTGAAGCCCGGCGGACTGATGGTGGTCTCGACCCTGAACCGCAACTGGAAGAGCTTCGCCCTTGCCATCGTCGGGGCGGAATATGTCCTGCGCTGGCTGCCGCGCGGTACGCATCAATGGGACAAGTTCGTCACCCCCGAGGAACTCGCGCGCCATCTGCTCGCCAGCAGGCTCGTCGTCACCGAGGAAACCGGCGTCGTCTACAGCCCGTTCACCGACCGCTGGAGTCTCTCCGCCGACACGGATGTCAACTACATGGTGGTCGCCGAACAGGCGTAGGCGGGGCGAACCATCGTGGTTGCCATGCGCGGGCGCGCGCGTCGAGGGAGCATCGGGATGGCGAGGTGGCGCGGCATGAGCGGGGGGAAAACCTGGCTGGCGACGGCGCTGCTGCTGGTTTCGATCGCGACCGCGCGCGCCGACGACATCAAGGCAAGGCTCGGCGTGCTCCGGCTGTCGTCCTCGGCGCCGGTGTTCATCGCCGAGGACAAGGGCTATTTCCGCGACGCCGGCCTCGACATCGAGCTGAAATTCTTCGATGCGGCCCAGCCGATCGCGGTCGCCACCACCTCGGGCGACGTCGATTTCGGAGTCACCGCCTTCACCGCCGGGCTCTACAACCTCGCCGGCAAGGGCACGCTCAAGGTGATCGGCGGCATGAGCCGGGAAAAGGCCGGTTATCCGCTGATCGGCTATTTCGCCAGCAACAAGGCCTTTGCCGCCGGGTTGAGGTCGCCGAAGGATCTGGCCGGCAAGCGCATCGCCGTGACCCAGGTCGGATCGAGCTTCCATTATTCGCTGGGCCTGCTCGCCGACAAGGACGGCTTCAGGCTCAGCGAGGTCAAGGTGCTGCCGATGCAATCGCTGTCCAATGCCGCGGCCGCGCTCGAGGGCGGGACCGTCGATGCCGCACTGCTGCCGGTCTCGACTGCGCGCAAGCTGATGGATGACGGCGGGGCGAGGCTGCTCGGATGGGTCGGCGACGAGACGCCCTGGCAGCTCGGCGCGGTGTTCGCCTCCACCCGCACGCTCGCCAAGAAGGTGTTGGTGACCAAACTGCTCGGCGCGCTCGATCGTGCCGACCGCGAATATCACGACGTGATCCTGGCGGCGGTCCGGGACGGCAAGGCGCCGATCGATGACCGGACCCGGCCGCTGCTCGACATCATCGCCAGATACACCCGTTTGCCGGTCGAGCAGGTGGTCGGCAATTGCGCCTATATCGATCCCGACGGCCGGCTCGACGTCAGGGACGTCGCCCGTCAGATCGCCTGGCTGCAGCAACAGGGTTTCGTCGACAGCGGTTTCGGGGTCGACGCCATCATCGCCAGGGATTACGTGAAGCCGGACTAGCATGGACCTGATCGCCGACCACATCAGCCATCGCTTCGGCGCACTCGAGGTGCTCGATGACATCTCATTCACGGTCGGTGCCGGCGAGGTGGTGGCGATCGTCGGCCCCTCCGGCTGCGGCAAGAGCACGCTGCTGTCGATCCTCGGCGGATTGCTGCAGCCCACGCGCGGGGCGGCGGAATGGCGCGGTGCCGCGCCGCCCGACAGCCGCAATCCGCTGACCTTCGTGTTTCAGGACTTTGCCCTGCTGCCATGGTGCACCGTCGCCGGGAATGTCGAATTTCCGCTGCTGCATGCCAGGCTGTCTGCCGCCGATCGCCGCGCCATCGTCGACGATGCGCTGCGCCGGACCGGCCTTGCGGATTTCCGCGGCAGCTATCCCAGGCAATTGTCCGGCGGCATGCGCCAGCGTGTCGGCATCGCCCGTGCGCTCGCGGTGCGGCCGGCGATGCTGCTGCTGGACGAGCCGCTGTCGGCGCTGGATTCGCAGACCCGTGAACTGCTGATGGAGGATTTCATCGGCCTGCTCGCCGACGGCAGCATGGGTGCGGTCTATGTCACCCACAATCTGGAGGAGGCGGTACGGCTGGCCGATCGCATCGTCGTGCTGTCGCGGCGGCCGGGCCGGGTCCGCGATATCGTCGGCATCCCCATGACCCGCGCCGAGCGCGCCGATGTTCATGCCCGCGGCCGGTTGCTGCCGATCCAGACCGGGCTGTGGTCGCTGATCCGCGACGAGGCGGTCCATGCCGAACGCGAGGTGCAGCGTGGCTGACCGCGCCGGACCGGCGGCGGCCGAAGGCGGGGCGGCGACGCAGCGTGTCCAATTCCGCGGCGCGGGGTTTGCGCCGGTGGTCGGCCGTCGCGCCGGATGGATCGCGCTCGCGGTGGTGCTCGGGCTGTGGCAGCTCGCCGGCAGCGCGGGCTGGGTCAGTTCATTGTTCCTGCCGACACCGGCCGCGATCCTCCGCGCGATCTATCATCTGGCGCTTGGCGGCGCGCTGTGGCTGCACCTGTCGCATTCGATCCTGCGGATCGGCGCCGGCTGGATGCTCGGCACCCTCGCCGGGATCGTGGTCGGCTTCGCCATCGGGCTGTCGGGCGTTGCGCGCGGCGTCGGCCTCACCTTCATCTCGGCGCTGTTCCCGATTCCGAAGATCGCCCTGCTGCCGCTATTGATCCTGTGGCTCGGCATCGGCGAGCCGCCCAAGATCGCCACCATCGCGCTCGGCGTGTTCTTCTCCACCGCGATTTCGGCCTATAGCGGCGTCGATGCGGTGCCGCGAAACCTGATCCGGATGGCGCAGAGCTTCAACGTCCCGTTTCCCCGCATCGTGTGGGGGGTGATCTGGCCGGGCGCGCTGCCCTCGATCCTGGCCGGCTTCCGCATCACCGCCGCGATTGCGCTGCTGCTGGTGGTGAGCGCGGAGATGATCGGCGCCGAATATGGCATCGGCGCCTTCGTGCTGCAGGCCGGCAACCTGATGCAGACCGACCAGCTGCTCGCCGGCGTGGTCATCCTGTCGCTGTTCGGGCTCGCGGTGGGCCGGCTGCTCGACTGGCTGGAGGCGCGCCTGCTGCACTGGCGCTGAAGGCTCAGGCGTTGCCGCGGTCTTCGCGAAACAAATCGAGCTTCTGCTGCACCGGCCGGTCGGAGAAGCTGAACAGCACCGAATCGGCGTCCGCCTCGTGGGTGACCCATTGCCAGCTCGGCACGACGAACAGGTCGCGTGGACCCCATTCGAAGGTCTGGCCGCCGACCCGGGTGCGGCCGCGGCCCTCGATCGCCGCAAACACGGTCGCATCGGTGGCGCGGTAGCGCGCCGTCGCAAAACCCTTCGGCAGCAGTTGAATGAAGGTGCCGATGGTCGGCATCGCGAAGTCGCCGGTTTCGGGATTGGAGAATTTCAGCTTCAGGCCGTGACAGGCGTCCCATTCATTGCGCGCCCGGGATTGCTCCAGCGCCTCGCGGGTGTAGCTGTAGGGATAGTTGAAGATCGGCGAGGTCCGGGAGGTCCGCTTCTGGTCGACCGGCAGCAGGTTGTGGCCGTAGCGGGCAAAACTGTCACCGGCGGGACGGGTGATCTGCTGCTGGTCCTGGTCCGATCCTTCGGCAAACGACGCATCGAAAAACTGCACCATCGGGATGTCGAGGCCGTCGAGCCAGAACATCGGCTCCGCGGTATGGTTGCTGTGGTCATGCCAGGTCATCGACGGCGTGATCACGAAATCGCCGGGCGCCATGGCCGTGCGCTCGCCGTCCACCGCGGTAAACGCGCCCTTGCCCTCGAGCACGAAGCGCAGCGCCGACTGGCTGTGCCGGTGCGCCGGCGCGACGTCGCCGGGGATCACCATCTGCACTCCGGCAAACAGCGAGGTGGTGATTTTCGATTGGCCGCGCAGACCGGGATTCTCCAGCACCAGCACCCGCCGCTCGGCCTCCTTGGCGGTGATCAGCTTTCCCGCTTCCGTCATGTAGGCGCGGATGGCGTCGAACTTCCACAGATGCGGCCGGCAGGCGCTGCGTGGCTCCGGCGTGATCAGGTCGCCCATCACGTTCCAGAGCGCGGACAGGTTGTCGCCGTCGATCTTGCGGTAGAAAGCCTCGCGCTCCGGGGTCTTTTGAACGGCTTCCATGGCGCGCCTCCGTGGCCGGTTCTTGTCGGATGGATTAATTGACAGCATACTTACAAAGTCGATAGCGTCAATCCGCGAACCGGGGCAAACGACACCAGGGAGCTTCCGATGAAGCTGCATGGCTATTTCCGCAGCAGCGCATCCTACCGGGTTCGGATCGCCCTGAATTTGAAGGGCGTCGGTGCGGAGCATCTGGCGCACCATCTGCGCAAGGGCGAACAATGCGCGCCCGCCTTTCTCGCCATCAATCCGCAGGGGCTGGTACCGGCGCTCGAGGAGGACGCCGGCGCGATCCTGACCCAGTCGCTCGCCATCATCGAATGGCTGGACGAGACCCATCCGGAACCGCCGCTGCTGCCGCGCGAACCGCTGCGCCGTGCCAAGGTCCGCGCCTTCGCCCAGGCCATCGCCTGCGACACCCATCCGGTGCAGAATTTGAAGGTGCTGGCGCGGCTGCGGCAGCTCGGGCTGCCGGAGGCGCAGGTCACGGAATGGGCGGCGTGGGCCAACCGCGAGGGATTGGCCGCCTGCGAAACCCTCGCCGCGGCCGAGCCCGGTCCGTTCTGCTTCGGCCCGGCACCGACGCTTGCCGATCTCTGCCTGGTGCCGCAGCTCGGCAATGCCAGGCGTTTCGGCGTCGAGGTGGCGGCCTACCCGCGGCTGCTGCAGGCGGAAGCCGCGGCGAGAAATCTCAAGGCATTCGCGGACGCCGCACCCGACCGGCAGCCCGATGCCGAATAAGTCGGCACCGGTGACCATGGACGCGGTCTATACCGCGCCGGGCTATCTGTTTCGCCGCATGCAGCAGATCGCCGTGGCGATCTTTGTCGAGGAGTGCCGGGCGCAGGATCTGACGCCGGTGCAATTTGCCGCGCTGGTTGCGATCGAGACCCATCCGGGGATCGACGCCACCCGGCTCTCCGCGGTCATTGCCTTCGACCGTTCCACGCTCGGCAGCGTGATCGAGCGGCTGGAGGCCAAGCGCTATGTCGAGCGCAAGGGCGCCGCCGGGGACCGCCGGGTCAAGCAGCTCTACCTCACCAAGGCGGGCGGCCGGCTGCTGCGCGACATCATGCCGTCGGTCGATCGCGCCCAGGCCCGGATGCTGGAGCCCTTGAGGCCCGCCGACCGCGAGGCGCTGATGGCGCTGATGGCGCAACTGGTCGATCTCAACAATGAGGCCTCGCGGGTGCCGCTGCGCGCCGAAGACGCGCTCGAACATTTCCGGAAATCGGGCTGATGGCCCGCAACGCGCGAGCCGTGCTGATTGCGGGCGGCGGCATCGGCGGACTCGCCGCCGCGCTCGGGCTCGCGCAACAGGGCATCGGTTCGATCCTGCTGGAAAAGGCCGCTGCGCTCGGCGAAATCGGCGCCGGCATCCAGCTTGGGCCCAATGCCTTCCACGCCTTCGACTATCTCGGGGTCGGCGAGGCCGCGCGCGGCATGGCCGTCTATATCGACCAGCTTCGATTGATGGACGCGTTGACGGCAGAGGAAATCACCCATGTCGACCTGCGCGAGGCGTTTCGCGCCCGCTTCGGCAATCCCTATGCGGTGGTTCATCGTGGCGACCTGCATGGTGTGTTGCTGAAGGCCTGCCGGGATCATGCCCTGATCGAGCTTCGCGTCAGCAGCGAGGTGGTCGGCTACGATCAGGACGGATCGGCGGTGACGGCGCATCTCGCCTCGGGCGAGCGCGTCGCCGGCATGCTGCTGATCGGGGCTGACGGCCTGTGGTCGAACGTCCGCAAGCAGGTGGTCGGCGACGGGCCGCCGCGCGTCTCCGGCCACACCACCTACCGCTCGGTGATCCCGACCGAACAGATGCCTGAGGATCTGCGCTGGAATGCCGCGACGCTATGGGCCGGCCCGAAATGCCACATCGTGCATTACCCGCTGTCGGACTGGAAGGTGTTCAATCTGGTCGTGACCTATCACAATGATGCGCCGGAGCCGGTGGCCGGCGAGCCGGTTTCCGACGAGGAGGTGATGCAGGGTTTTGCGCACGTGCACGCGCGGGCGCAGGAGATCATCCGCCATGGCCGAAACTGGCGGCGCTGGGTGCTGTGCGACCGCGATCCGAGCGAGCGCTGGACCGACGGCCGGGTCGCGCTGCTCGGCGACGCCGCGCATCCGATGATGCAGTATTTCGCGCAGGGCGCCTGCATGGCGCTGGAGGATGCGGTGTGCCTCTCGCACCTTTTGGCGGCCGATCCGGAGCAGCCCGCGGAAGTACTGACACGCTACCGCGAAGCCCGTTTCCGCCGCACCGCGCGGGTGCAGCTGCAATCGCGCGCCATTGGCGAGCACATCTACCATCCCTCCGGCGAGCACGCCCGGCTCCGCAACGCCATCATGGGCGCGAAGAGCTCCGAAGACTATCACCGCGATCTCGCCTGGCTCTATGGCGGAACCGGGCTTACCGGCTGATCGGTCGTGGCGGCGTGGCTCTGCCGCCGCGATCACGCGAGCCAATGACGGCCGCCGTTACATCTTCAACAACGCCTGGCGATCGATCTTTCCGGTGCCGGTCTTGGGTAATTCCTCGACAAAGATGATCTCGCGCGGATATTTGTAGGGCAGCAGTTTCGCCTTGACGTATTCCTGCAGCCGCCGCGTCGCGTCCGGCGGATCGAACCCCGGATGGTTCATCGCCACCACCGCCTTCAGCGTCATGCGGCGGTCCGGCAGTTCGACGGCGAATACCGCGCATTCGCGCACGTCGGGATGTTCGGCGAGACAGAGCTCGATCTCCAGCGGATAGACCCATTGTCCGGAAATCTTGACCAGGTCGTCGGCGCGGCCGCGGAAGAAATGGAAGCCGTCGGCATCGCGCACGAAGCGGTCGCCGGTGTAGATCCAGCCGCCGTCGCGGACGGTTTCCGCGGTCTTGTCCGGCCGGTTCCAGTACAGCGGCGTGGCGGAATCGCCGCGCACCGACAGGATGCCTTCCTCGTTGTCACCGACCTCGCGGCCATCCTGGTCCTGCAGCCGGATTTCATAACCGGGCACGCGCAGCCCGGCGGCGCCGAGCTTGCTCCGCTCCGGCCGGTTGCAGAGGTAGATGTGCAGCACCTCGGTCGATCCCAGACCCTCGACGATGTCGAGCCCGGTCAACCGCTTCCAGCCGTTGAAGATGTCGGCGGAGAGCACCTCGGCGGCGGATAGCGCCAGGCGCAGGGAGGAGAAGTCCGCCGCGTCGGCGCCGTCGGCCTTGGTCAGCGACGTATAGAGTGTCGGCAATCCGAAGAACACGGTCGGTCGGAACGCGGCGATCGCGGCGAAGATCGCCGCCGGCTTCGGCTGGCCGGGCAGCAGCAGCGTGGCCGCGCCGGCCGAGAACGGGAAGGTAATGGAATTGCCGAAGCCATAGGCGAAGAAGATCTTCGGCACCGAGAAGCAGATGTCGCCGGGCGCAAGCTTCAGCACCGCTCTGGCGAATGCCGCGTCGGTATAGGCCATGTCATGATGCAGATGGACAATGCCCTTGGGCCGTCCGGTCGAGCCGGAGGAGTACATCCAGAACGCCATCTCGTCGCGGTCGGTGTCGGCCTCGGCAAGCTCCGCTGGAAATTGCGGCAGCCAGGCCTCGGCGGCGATGGCCTGGGGCACCGCATGACCGGTCGCCGTACCGTTGACGGCGATGAGCGTGCGCAGTTTGGTATCCTTGCAGGCCGCAGTGTCGAACCGCGCGCAGAATTCGGCGTCGGCGACCGCAGTGGCGGCGCCGGAATCCGACAGGTAGAATTGCAGCAGGTCGGATGGCGTCAGCGTGTTGATCAGGAGCGGCACGAAGCCGGCGCGCACCGCGCCGAAGAACGCTGCCGGATAGGCCGGCGTGTCGTCGAGAAACATCAGGATCCGGTCGCCCCGCGAAAGTCCGAGCGACTTGAAGCCATGTCCCCACCGCGACGCTTCCGCGCAGAGTTCGGCATAGCTGCTCCTTCCGTTCGGGCCGAGCAGGGCAACTTGCCCGCCACGCCCCGCCGCCAGATTGTCGAACAGGATGCGGCTCGCATTGTAGCGCCCGGAAACCGCAAACCCGATCTCGCGTGCGCCCGCATTGTCGCGCGGGACGGGATCGATGATCCCGGCCGTCATGACCGGCTGCCGCGGGCGTGCGCCGCCTCGTAACGCGCCATGAAGCCTGGCGACATGGTCCGCAGCCTCGCATCGTCGATCCGCCCGGAGCGGGTGATGTAGCCATGGGCAAAATCCATCAGGCCGAGCTGCATGTGCTCTGGGAATTTCTCGTACCAGTCGGCGCTGGTGCGCGCCGCCGTCACCAGCTTCCGCACGATCGGCTTGCGCGCGGTTTCGTAGCACGCCAGGGCCGCGGCAAGGTCGGGTTCGCTCTCCAGCGCCCGCGTCAGCGCGATCGCGTCCTCGATCGCAAGCCGCGTTCCCGAGCCGATCGAGAAATGCGCCGAGTGCAGCGCGTCGCCGATCAGCACCCTGTTTCCGTGCGACCAGCGCGCGTTCCAGATCCACGGGAAGCTGCGCCAGACCGACTTGTTGGACACCAGCCTGTGGCCGTCGAGGGTGGCGGCGAACACCTCCTCGCAGATGGCTTGCGACTGCTCGACGGTCAGCTCCGCGAAGCCATAGCGTTCGAAAGTCGCCGGATCGCATTCGACCAGGAAGGTGCTCATGCCGGGCGAGTAGCGGTAGTGATGGGCATTGAAGGTGCCGCGCCCAGTCCGGACAAAGGTCTGCGACAGCGTCTCGAATCGCTTGCTGGTGCCGTACCAGGCGAACTTGTTCGACGACCACGACACCGAGGCGCCGAACCCCTGCTCGAAGCTTTGGCGCAGCAGCGAATTCAGGCCGTCGGCGCCCACGATCAGGTCGTAGTCGGTCAACTCGTCCACCGACTCGATCGCGGTGGCGTAATGCGGCGCGACGCCGGCCGCGGCCACGCGCTGCTGCAGGATGTTGAGCAGGTCGAGCCGGCCGATCGCGGAGAAGCCGACGCCGTCGATCGCGACGCTTTCTCCGCACAGGGTCAGGGTGATGTCGTTCCAGCTCTCCATTCGCGGTGCGATGGCCTCGACCGTTTCGGGATCGTCGGCACGCAGGAATTCGAGCGCCTGTTCGGAGAACACCACGCCGAATCCCCAGGTGGCGCCGGCGGCATTCTGCTCGAACAGGTCGATCTGGCTTTCAGGGTGGCGCTTCTTCCACAGATACGCGAAGTAGAGGCCGCCGGGGCCTCCACCGATCACGGCGATGCGCAGCGACTGGACTGGTGGGTTATCGTGCGGCAAACGACGCCAGGACCTCCTTGCACGCGGGGGACAGCGCAGCGGCCTGGCCCGCCAGGCAACGTGCGATGCGGCCGCCGCCGACCGGCACCCCGCTGCACAGCGCGCGAACATCGGCGCCGCAGGCGGAGCGCAGCACGAACAATTCCTCGCGCGGGCGCATCGGGCGCAGCGCCATGGTTGCCGGCGCCGCGGCGGGGGCGGCCGTTGCTGCGGCGGCCCCGCCGGCTGCGGGCGCCGCGCCGCCGCCGCCGGCGGCGTTGACGGCCTGCTGGCAGCCTGCGGAGAGCTTGGCCTTGTTCTGTTCGAGGCAGCTCAGCGAAGCGGCACCGCCGGGCGGGACGCTGGCGCAATTCTTCTGGTAGTCGGCGCGGCAGGCGCTGCGAATCGCGGCAACCTGCGCGCTGCTCGGCTTCTTGGCCGACGCGGCGGCCTTGGGCGCTGCCGACGGCGCGGCCTCGGCTGCCGGCTTCGCCGCGGGCTCCGTCGGCGCGGTCTCGGCCTTGCTGGGTTCAGCCTTCGGTTCTGCCTTGGGTTCGGCGGTGGCTTCGACGGCGCGGACCGCGCTCTGGCAGTTCGGCGCGAGGCTCGACATGTTCTTCTGCAGGCATTGCAGCGACGCCATCCCGCCCGGCGGCACGCTCGCGCAATGGGCCTCGTAGTCGGCACGGCAGGCGCTGCGGATCGCGCTGCGCTGGGCATCGGTCGGCGCCTGCGCGAACGCCGGTATCGCGGTCGCGAGCGATGCGGTCGCGAGCAGCGCCCACCATGCGCCGGCACGCCTCGAGATGTCGATCATCTGAATATTCCCTTGATTGTCGCTGCAGCCGCCGCTTCAACGGAAGTGAATGAATGAAAAAGCTCACGCGAGAAATCTCGCGGGCGACATCATTTTCGTTTTCGCCCGCCGCCGCAAGCGGATTGTTGCCGCCGGAAATGAGACGACGGGGACGCAGTCGAGGCAAAGCGCGCCTGGTGCTACAGCCGGACCATCCGCTTGCCGCGGTTTTCGCCGGCCAGCAGTCCGATCAGCGCCTGCGGCGTATTCTCGAGGCCGTCGATGACGTCCTCCTGAACCTTGAGTTTGCCCGACTTCACCCAGGACTGCAGGTCGGACAGCGCGGCCTCGCGGCGGTCCATGAAGTCCATCACGATGAAGCCCTGCATGATCAGGCGTTTCACCACGATCAGGCCGGGTACGCCGCGCGGGCCGGTGGCCGACGGCACGCCGTCATATTGCGAGATCGCGCCGCAGCAGGCGATGCGTCCGCGGTTGTTCATCTGCGCCAGGCAGGCCTCGAGGATGTCGCCGCCGACATTGTCGAAATACACGTCGATGCCCTTGGGGGCCGCGGCTCGCAGCGCCTTGAAGGTGGCACCGTCCTTGTAGTCGACGGCGGCGTCGAAGCCGAGCTCCGAGGTCAGCCAGTGGCACTTGTCCTTGCCGCCGGCGATGCCGACAACGCGACAGCCCTTGATCGCGGCGATCTGGCCGACGATCGACCCGACCGAGCCGGCGGCGGCGGACACCACCACGGTCTCGCCGGCCGTCGGCCTGCCGATGTCGAGCAAACCGAAATAGGCGGTGAGGCCGGCGATGCCATACACGCTCAACAGGTGCGTCATCGGCTCGACCTTCGGCATCTTGGCGAGCTGCCGGGCCGGCACCGCGGCATATTCCTGCCAGCCGGTATCGCCAAAGACGATGTCGCCCGGCGCAAGCCCCGGCGCCTTCGACGACACCACCTCGGCGATGCCGCCGCCCGCCATGACCGTGTTGGCTTCCACTGCCGCGCGATAGGTTGCGCCGTGCATCCAGGCACGGTTGGCGGCGTCGAGCGAGATGTAGCGCACCCGTAGCAGGGCCTCGCCATCGCCGGGCTCGGGAACGGCGCCGTCCGACATCTTGAAGTGCTCGGGCTTGAGCCTGCCGGCCGGTTTTTCCACCAGCAGGATCTGACGATTGGTTCGGCGTTGGTCGACATTGCTCATGGCGTTTCCTCCCCGAAGCATTCAGCGATGCAGGCGCGCAGCGAGCAGCCGAAGGCACGCTTGGTGCGCGCAAGCGACGCTAGTCGTTGGACGCCCGTAGTACAACGGGAACATTCGTGGGCGTGGTGGCATGCCAGAATACCCGCCTTTGAGATGCATGTTGCGCCACCTTCAAAATCTGCCACAGTGATCGCGATCGGGAATTAAGGGGGGTCTTGCAGATGTCGAACCGGTTCACGCAATACATTCTGATCGCGATGTTCCTCGGCGTGGTGATGGGGACGCTGGTCTTCAATTATCTTCCCGATTCGAGAGCGGACATCGCCGCCGACGTGAACCTGATCGCGATGCTGTTCCTGCGGCTGATCAAGATGATCATCGCGCCTCTGGTGTTTGCTACCCTGGTCGGCGGCATCGCCCATATGGGCAGCGGCGCGAGGCTCGGCCGGATTTTCGCCAAGACCATGGGCTGGTTCGTCAGCGCCTCGTTCGTGTCGCTGCTGCTCGGTCTGCTGATGGTCAATCTGCTGCAGCCCGGCGCGAATTTTCCCGGCACCTTGCCGGACAAGGCGCAGTCGACCGGCCTGCCGGTGTCGGCGTTCTCGATCGAGAAGTTCCTGACCCACCTGATTCCGACTTCGATCGCCGATGCGATGGCGCAGAACGAGATCCTGCAGATCGTGGTGTTTGCGGTGTTCTTCTCGGTCGCGCTTGGCGCGGCGCCGGAGCGCGCCAAGCCGCTGCTGTCGCTGATCGACGATCTCGGCCACATCATGCTGAAGGTGACGGCCTATGTGATGAATTTCGCGCCGCTCGCGGTCTGGGCCGCGATCATGGCGACGGTGGCGAAGAACGGCCTCGCCGTGCTGTGGAAGCTGGTGGTGTTCATGGGCGGCTTCTATCTGTCGCTGCTGATCCTGTGGGGGATCCTGGTCGTGGTCGGCTTCGTGATGATCGGGCCGAGATACAGCCATCTGCTGCGGCTGATCCGCGAACCGCTGATGATCGCGTTCTCGACCGCGAGTTCGGAGGCGGCCTATCCCAAGACGCTGGAGGGGCTGAACCGGTTCGGCGCCTCGCCGCGGATCTCGAGCTTCGTGCTGCCGCTCGGCTACTCGTTCAATCTCGACGGCACCATGATGTACTGCACCTTCGCCAGCATCTTCATCGCCCAGACCTATCATATCGAGATGTCGCTCGGCACCCAGCTCGCGATGCTGGCGACGCTGATGATCACCTCGAAGGGGGTTGCCGGCGTGCCGCGCGCGTCGCTGGTGGTGATCGCCTCGACGCTCAGCCAGTTCGGCATCCCCGAAGCCGGGCTGTTGATGATCATGGGCATCGACACCTTCCTCGACATGGGCCGCAGCGCCACCAACGTGATCGGCAATTCGCTTGCCACCGCGGTGGTCGCCAAGTGGGAAGGCGAACTCGCGCCCGAGCACGCGCTGGGTCCCGACGACGTCGTGCCGCCGAACATGATTCCGGGCGAGGTCCCCGCGATGGCCGGTCATTGACGGGAGCGAGCGATGCGCCAGATGCTGCGGAGAACGCGCCTCGCCGGCGCATTGCTGCTGGCGGCGTGCTGGCTGACGACGGCGGCGGTTGCCGATGACGAGGGCGGTGAGGGGCTGAGCCCGACGCTCGCCACCATCAAGCAGAGCCATGTCGTCCGGTTGGGCTATCGCGAGAGCTCGCCGCCGTTCTCGTTTCTCGACCCGTCCAATCGCCCGATCGGCTACAGCCTCGAACTCTGCGAAGCGGTCGTCGACGAAATCGGCGTTGCCGTCGACGACGCCAACCTCCGGATCGAATATGTCAAGGTGACGTCGGACGACCGCATTGCGGCGGTGGTGCAGGGCAAGATCGATCTCGAATGCGGATCGACCACCGCCAATGCCGAACGCGGCAAGCAGGTGGCGTTCTCGCCCCTGATGTTCGTGGCCGGCACCAAGCTGATGGTGCCGAAGGCCTCGGCGATATCGGCGCCAGGCGACCTCAAGGGCAAGACCGTGGTGGTCACCAAGGGCACCACCAACGAGCAGGCCATGCACGCCATCGACAAGAAGTTCGGCCTCGGCCTTACCATCCTGACCGCACCCGATCATGAGCAGTCCTATCAGATGCTGGCCGACGGAAAGGCCGATGCGTTCGCGACCGACGACATCCTGCTCTACGGACTGATCGCGCGGCACAAATCACAGGACCGGTTCCGCGTCACCGGCGACTACCTGTCCTATGACCCCTATGGCATCATGTTCCGCAAGGGCGAGCCGCAGCTTGCCGCCGTGGTCGAGCGTGCCTTCCGCAAGCTCGGCTCGAACCACGACCTCGTTCCACTCTATGACAAATGGTTCGTCAGGCGCCTGCCCACCGGCGAGAAGCTCAACGTCGCGATCTCCCCACAGCTCGAGGAGGCCTTCAAGGCGATGGACGACAGCGAAGGCGCCAGCAACTAGCGATGACGGGACGTAGCCCGGATGGAGCGCAGCGCAATCCGGGATCCCCAACGCGGATCGCACGGTCCCCGGATTTCGCTGCGCTCCATCCGGGCTACGGCTGTTGCCATTACCTGGGGATGTGCAAGGCGGACTTCACCGTATCGGCGGCGTTGTTCAGCGCGGCCCTGGTCTGTCCGGTCAGGCTATTGGCCTCGTAGGTCGGGCCCGCGCTGAAGCCGGTCTTCTGTTTCAAGCCGATGGTCGTTTCCACCTTGAACAGCGTGTCGGCGAAACTCTTGCGGGTGGCATCGGCCGCCTTGCCGAGTTCGGCGGTCTGCTTCGAAATGGCCGTGGTGATGGACGATGCGATCGCGGCGATGTCGGTCATGCGATGTTCCCGGTTGGCGTGTCGGAACATCCGCCCATCATGGTTAACGCATCGTTAACGGCCCCGCAAAGGCGGCCGGCTCACAGGAAGCTCAAGTCCTGAGCGCGGCCACCGCGGACGATTGCGGCATATTCGATCGCCAGGAACAGGCCGCCGGCGACATAGATCCGCCGCTTCTGCTCCACCGCGAGAGTCTCGCTGAGATCGACCGCGGCCTCGATGGTGGAGGCGACCCGCACGTCGGCGCGCGGGTTGGCTGTGCGCACCATGCGCGCAAGTTCCCCGGCATCCATTCCCTTGTGGTGGGCCGCGGTACAGACGACCGTGTCAAACGCCGGTGCGAGCGCGTCCACGATCGCATCCGCCTTCTTGTCGAAGGAGATGCCGAGCACCAGGACCCAGCCGCCCGCGCCATGGATGCCATGCAGGCTGGCGAGCGCCTGGCGAACCGCGTCGGGGCTGTGGCCGACATCGATCACGGTGAACGGCAATGACCGGATCAGCTCCAGCCGGCCCGGCCAGTGCGCCTGGCGCAGCCCCGCGCAGATTGCGGCCTCGATCTCGGCAGCGGCCCGCTTCCGATCATTGCGATCCAGCCAGATCAGCAGCAGCGTGACGGCGATCGCAGCATTGTTGAACTGGAATGTCCCGAGCAGCTGCGTCTCCAGTTCGTCGAACCCGGCAGTGCCGAACCGGTAGTCGAAGCGCTGCGCGGACGGGGAGGTGGTCTCGTTTGCGATCCCGACTTGGTCGCGGACGAACACCGTCGTCACCTCGCGATGGCGCAGATATTCGGCGAGATGGGCGCGCAACGGGCGGCAATTCTCGCCGACCACGATCGTGCCGCCCGATGCACAGGCGTCGCTCTTGTCGGAGATGATCAATTCGAGCGAAGGTCCGAGCAGTTCGACATGCTCGTAGTCGACCGAGGTGATGCAGGTCGTGCGCGCGCCGACCAGCCGCACCGGATCATAACGGCCGCCGATGCCGGCCTCGAACACCGCGAAATCGCAGGCCTGGTCCTGGAAATGCCGGCAGGCGAGGGCGAACATCGCCTCGAAACTGCCGAATTTCTCGCCACGCCGGGTCGAGATCTCGGCCATGGCGGCGCCGATCCGCCCGACCAGGGCGGCCAGTTCGGCATCGCCGATCGGCGCCCCGTCGACCTGAACGCGCTCATTGCAATGGTAGAGATGCGGCGAGGTGAACAGGCCCGTGCGAAGGCCAAGCGCCCGGCCGATACCGGCGCAGAACGCCGCGGTGCTGCCCTTGCCGTTCGAACCGGTGATGACCACCGCAATGCGCTGCAGCCACGCCCGATCCACGGCGAGAACCTCGAGCAGCTCCGCCATTCGCGCCAGGCACAGGCCGTCGCCAAATTTCGGCAGCTCAAACAACCAGCAATCCCATCGCCGACAAAGTGTGCTGCCAGATTCTGAGGATCAGGTCGTCGCGGCCGGATTGCTCCAGCATCCGGATCGACGGATTGGCGTTGACCTCGATGACCGCAACCGCGTTGGGATCGCCGTCGAGGCTGGCGAACAGATCCACGGCGGCGACCCGCAGGCCGAGGGCGCGGGCGGCCCGACGCGCGCAGGCGAGCGGCGCGTCGTCATCCGGCGTCTCGATCACCATGGTTCCTCCCGCGCTCAGGTTCATCCGCCCCGGGATTTCCCAGCCTGTGCCGCTGGGCAGCACGGCGTCGAGCGATGCGTCGGATCCCGCCAGGATCGATACCGGCGAAAGACCATGGGATCGCAACTCCGCATTGTAGGCGACCAGCAGATCGCGGACCGTGCGCGCCCCGTCGCCGGTCAGCGACGGCGGATGTTTTCGCGCGGAAAAGGCCACATCGTCGTCGAGCAGGAAGACCCGGTACTCGGTCCCGCAGGCGAGCGGCTGGATCAGGATCGAATCGTAGTGGCGCGAGACCTCGTCGAGATAGTGCGCCAGCGCGGCCTCGCCATGCAGCGCTTGCGCGAAATCGCCGCGCGATCCGAACAGCGGCTTGGCGAAGGCGGACCCGCCCAATGTCCTGAGATAGGAAGTCGTGTCGGCGCGGTCGTGCCCGGCGGGACGCAGGGCGCGGCGGCGATCGTCGAGAAAGAAGTAGTCGCCGCCGAGGGTCGGAATGCCGGCCCGTTCCAGGATGGTGTTGGTGAGGTATTTGTCCGAGGCCAGGGTCGAGGCGGTGGCGCTGTTCTGCGGATACCAGGAACACCGGCCGGCGCCGAAGTGGAGCCGGGCGCCATTGCCGGCGATGCCGACAGCGACGCCGGCGCCGGCGCTGATGTCCTCGAACTGCAGCCCGAACGCGGCGCAGGCAAATTCCGCATAGATCGACTGGTCCGGATAGAAGGCGGGTTTGGTCGATCGGATTTGGGCGAGGCGATGCATGCGCTGGTCGATGGCCGGGTTCTCCCGTTGAATGGCGTCTGCCGTGCCGGGGCCGGAAGGATCGTCCTTACCACCTCCGTCATGGCAGGTTAATTGCGTCGGGTGGCAGGCAGGTTGGACGACGGGCGGTAGCGGGCAGGCGGGTAGCGGCCTCATCCTGAGCCGCGCGTCGCGCTGCACTGCAAAAGACAAATTCCGGACCTGCCGTCCGCCTGCTGTCATGATCGTGAACGCCGTGCCTCGATATCGTTGACAGGTCATTTGCATGCTGGATTAAACTGCCGTTCAAAAGAATAATGACGCAGAATCAGTTCGAGGGGCCCATGGAAACGCTGCTGCTGCCGTTCTCGCCGCGCTTCATCGTCCTGACCATCTGCGGCGTGGTCACGGTATTGCTACTCGGCATCGGCATCGTCGATCACAAGGTGTTCGACCTGATCCTGATCCCGATCGTGATCTTCGGCGCGTTGACGCTGCTCGGCATTCGCGACCTCACGCAGAAGAGCCATGCGGTGCTGCGCAACTATCCGATCTCGGCGCATATCCGCTTCCTGCTGGAGGAGATCCGGCCGGAGATGCGGCAGTATTTCTTCGAGAGCGAGAAGGACGGCATGCCGTTCTCCCGCGACACCCGCGCCGTGGTCTATCAGCGTGCCAAGATGGTGCTCGACAAGCGTCCTTTCGGCACCCAGGAGGACGTCTACCGCCAGGGCTATGAATGGATGCATCATTCGGTGGCGCCGAAGTCGCATGCCCACGAGCAGTTCCGCATCACCGTCGGCGGTCCCGACTGCACCCGGCCGTATTCGGCCTCGGTCTTCAACATCTCCGCCATGAGCTTCGGCGCGCTCAGCCCGAACGCCGTGCGGGCGCTGAACGCCGGCGCCAAAAAGGGCAAGTTTGCTCACGATACCGGGGAGGGCGGCGTCAGCTCCTATCATCGCGAGAACGGCGGCGACCTGATCTGGGAGATCGGCTCCGGCTATTTCGGCTGCCGCAACCGCGACGGCTCGTTCAACCCGGAGGAATTCGGACGCGTTGCCAGCGACGACCAGATCAAGATGGTCGAACTCAAGGTCAGCCAGGGTGCGAAGCCCGGGCATGGCGGGGTGCTGCCGGCGGCCAAGGTCTCCGAGGAGATATCGAGGATCAGGGGCGTCGCCATGGACGAGGACTGCATCTCGCCGGCCTCGCACCGGGCGTTCTCGACGCCGCTCGAGATGATGGCTTTCATCGCCGAAATGCGGCGGCTGTCCGGCGGCAAGCCCGCCGGCTTCAAGCTGTGCATCGGCCATCCCTGGGAATTCCTCGCGATCTGCAAGGCGATGCTGCAGAGCGGCAACTATCCCGACTTCGTCGTCGTCGACGGCAATGAAGGCGGCACCGGCGCGGCGCCGCTGGAATTCATGGACCATCTGGGCATGCCGATGCGCGAAGGCGTCAACTTCGTCCACAACGCGCTGATCGGCATCAACGCCCGCGATCGCATCCGCATCGGCGCCTCTGGCAAGATCGCCACCGCCTTCGACATGGCGCGCGCCATGGCAATCGGCGCCGACTGGTGCAATTCGGCGCGCGGCTTCATGTTCTCGCTCGGCTGCATCCAGTCGCTGAGCTGCCATACCGATCGATGCCCGACCGGCGTCACCACGCAGGATCCCTCGCGCAATCGCGCGCTGGTCGTGCCACACAAGATCGAGCGGGTTTACAACTATCATCAGGCCACATTGCAGGCGCTGGCCGAACTGCTTGCTGCCGCGGGACTCGAGCATCCCCAAGAGATCCGGCCGATCCACTTCTCGCAGCGGACCTCGACCACCGAAGTATGCAGCTTTGCGCAGCTCTACCCGTCGCTGCGCCCGGGCGAACTGCTCGAGGGCACCAGCGACGTCCGCTTCCGCGACGCCTGGGCCATGGCCCGGGCCGAGTCGTTCACGCCCGCGGGATAGGGTGGGTGACATTGTCGGCCAGCCGGCTGCGGGCGATGCCGTCCTTGGCGCTTGTCATCACCGGGTCAATCCCGCACAATGAGCGAAAGCGCAGCGCTTATGCGCCTTTATGACGTCTTGGCCGCCCAGGGCCGGCAAGCTATTGAACCGGCTCGAGCGTCCAACGGAGGAAACCAACAGATGCGAAAACTCATCCTAGGCGTCGCCTTGCTGCTACCGATGTTTGCCGGCGCGTCGTACGCGCAGGAGACGGTCAAGATCGGATATATCGACCCGCTGTCGGGCGGGGGCGCCAGCATTGGCGAGGGCGGCTTGAAGACCTTCCAATATCTCGCCGACGAGCTCAACGCCAAGGGTGGCATTCTCGGGCACAAGGTCGAGATCGTGCCGCTCGACAACAAGGTCAATCCGCAGGAAAGCCTGGTGCAGGCGCAGAAGGCGATCGATGCCGGCATTCACTACATCACCCAGGGCAATGGCTCGTCGGTCGCCGCCGCATTGGAAGACTTCGTCACCAAGCACAACACGCGCAATCCCGGCAAGGAAGTGCTCTATTTCAACTATGCCGCGGTCGATCCGAGCCTGACCAACGACAAGTGCAGCTTCTGGCACTTCCGCTGGGACGCCGGCTCCGACATCAAGATGGAAGCGCTGACCAACTACATGAAGGGCGTGCCGTCGATCAAGAAGGTCTACCTGATCAACCAGGATTATTCATTCGGCCAGTCGGTGCGGGCCGATGCGCGCAAGATGCTGTCGGCCAAGCGGCCCGACATCCAGATCGTCGGCGATGAACTGCATCCGCTGCTGAAGATCACCGACTTCTCGCCCTATGTGGCCAAGATCAAGGCGTCCGGCGCCGACAGCGTGGTGACCGGGAACTGGGGCCAGGACATTGCGCTACTGCTCAAGGCCGCCGCCGACGCCGGGCTGAAGGTCGACTGGTACACCTATTATGCCGGTGGCGCCGGCGGCCCCACCGCGATCAAGCAGACCAATCTCGATCACCAGGTGTTCCAGATCACCGAAGGCATTCCCAATGCGGGATATCAGCCGTCGATCGATTTCGAGAAGGCGTTCCGCGCCAAGGTCAACATGTCGCTGTGGTATCCGCGCGCCGTCAACGAGATGCGGATGTTCAAGCTTGCGGCCGAGAAGGCCAACTCGATCGATCCGGTCAAGGTCGCCGCAGCGCTGGAGGGAATGAAGTTCGAGGTTCTCGACGGCGGCGAGGGCGTCATGCGCAAGGAGGATCATCAGTTCTTCCAGCCGATCTACATTTCGTCGTTCGGTACGCTCAAGGCCAACGAGCCGTTCGATGAGGAAAAGACCGGCTGGGGCTGGCATCTCGTGGCCAAGGTCGACACGCCACAGACCATGGTGGCCACGACCTGCAACATGAAACGGCCCTGACCGACAAGTGCGATCGCCCCTGCCCGGGGCGCTCGCGCCTTCCACCCGTACCGCTACCAATCGAGGTCCGCCTCCGCGTCATCGACTGCTGATCCGTCAAGGCAACCATCGAGCTGCATCCGTGCTTGAGCTGATCGTGATCTCAACGCTCAACGGCATCCTGTTCGGCATGCTGTTGTTCCTGCTGTCGAGCGGTCTGACCGTCATCTTCAGCATGATGGGTGTGCTCAACTTCGCGCACGCCAGCTTCTACATGCTGGGCGCGTTCTTTGGCTACCAGCTGACGCGCTGGATCGGTTTCTGGCCGGCCCTGCTGCTCGCGCCGCTGCTGGTCGGCGCGGTCGGCATGGCGGTGGAACGATACGGCCTCCGCAACACCCACAAGCATGGTCACGTCGCCGAGCTGCTGCTGACATTCGGGCTGGCTTTCGTGATCGAGGAAATCGTGTCGATGATCTGGGGCAAGAGTCCGGTCGACTATCGCGTGCCGGCGCTGCTGGATTTCCCGGCCTTCACGGTGTTCTCGACCAATTATCCCGCTTACAAGATCTTCATGCTGGCGGTTTCGGCGGCCATCTTCGTGACGCTCTTGATCGTGCTGAAACGGACTCGCATCGGGCTGGTCGTGCAGGCGGCGCTCACCCATCCGAGCATGGTTGCGCATCTCGGCCACAATGTCGGGCTGGTATTCATGCTGGTGTTCGGCGTCGGCTGTGCACTGGCGGGGGTTGCCGGCGTGATCGCCGGCCCAGCTCTGGTCACGCAATCCGACATGGCCGGGCTGCTCGGCCCGATCCTGTTCGTCGTCATCGTGTTCGGCGGGCTCGGCTCGCTGCCCGGCGCCTTCATTGCGTCGCTGGTCATCGGGTTGCTGCAGACTTTTGCGGTGGCGTTGAACGGTTCGCTCGCCAGCCTGTTTGGTCCGCTCGATCCGGGCCTCGGCCCCTCGGTTCTCACCGACGTCTGGAATGTGACGGTCGCCCAGATCGCGCCGGTGCTGCCCTATCTCATGCTGGTCCTGGTTCTGATTTTCCGCCCGATGGGCCTGATGGGGACACGCGAAACATGATCGATGCGGCGACCGCGGCTTCGGAGGTCCCGGCTGCGGGCCGAGGCGAAGCCGTACGATTCTACGGCGTCTGGGCGGTCGCGGCGGCCGCTCTGGTCGTGCTGCCGCTGGTGTTCTCGTCCGGCAGCTCGCTCACGTCGTTCAGCCTGATCGGCATCGCGATCATCTTCGCGCTGTCGTACAACATCCTGCTCGGCCAGACCGGCCTGCTGTCGTTCGGTCACGCGGTCCACTACGGCCTCGGTGGTTTCCTGGCGATTCATGCGATGAACGGCATCGTCGCGCATCACTGGCCGATTCCGCTTGCCTTCGTTCCGCTGTTTGGCGGCCTTGGCGGCCTTGGCTTCGCCGTCCTGATCGGCTGGGTGATAACCAAGCGGGCGGGAACGGTGTTCGCGATGATTTCGCTCGGCATCGCCGAGCTGGTCGCCTCTTCGTCGCTGATCCTGCGCAGCGTGTTCGGCGGCGAATCCGGCATCACCACCGACCGCACCGCACTGCCACCGCTGTTCGGTTGGACGTTCGGACCCCAGATCCAGGTCTACTATCTGATTGCGTTCTGGCTGATGGTATCGGCGATCGGCATGTACGCGCTGACCCGGACCCCGCTCGGACGGATCTGCAACGCGGTGCGCGACAATCCGGAACGGGTCGAGTTCATCGGGTACGATCCCCACGTCGTCCGCTATCTTGCCTACTGCTTCGCGGGCCTGTTTGCCGGCATCGCGGGCGGTCTCACCGCGATCAATTTCGAAATCGCGAATTCCGCCTATCTCGGCGCGACCCAGTCCGGCCTCGTGCTGTTCGCGACCTTCATCGGCGGAACGGCCTATTTCTTCGGCCCGATCCTGGGTGCGATCCTGGTCACCTATCTGCAGCTCGGCCTCGCCAACGTGACCACGGTGTGGCAGCTCTATTTCGGCATCATCTTCATCGGCGTGGTGATGTTTGCCCCGGGGGGGATCGCCGGCATCCTGATGATGCATCGGCCGCTGGTCCGCGCCGGAACGCTCGGCATGGTAGTGCCGCCCTATCTGCTTGCGCTGCTGCCGACGCTGCTGCTGGCCTGCGGCATCATCCTTGCGATCGAATCGTTGGCGCATTTCTCGGCGAACGAGGGCCAGGGCAATCTGGTCCGGATGCTCGGCATACCCTTCGATACTACGGCTTCCTCGACCTGGGTTGCCGCGGCCGTCCTGATCATCGGCGGTGGGCTGCTCGCGCGCCTGTCCTGGGCCAGGATCGCCGCGGCCTGGGATCGCGCCGCGATCGAGTCGCGCAAGCGGGGATATGTCGCATGACCGCGGCCATCGAAATCCGCGCGGTGGAAAAGCGCTTCGGCAACATCAGCATCATCCATGAGCTCAATCTGAGCGTCGCCAAGGGTGAGCGCCATGCCATCATCGGTCCGAACGGCGCCGGCAAGTCCACGACGTTCAATCTGATCAGCGGCTATGTTGCGCCGACCTCGGGCGAGATCCGCCTCAACGGCGATCTGATTTCGGGGTTGCGGCCGTTCGAGATTAACCGGCGCGGCCTGTCGCGTTCGTTCCAGGTCACCAATGTGTTCGCGCGGATGTCGGTGTGGGAGAACGTGCGCTGCGCCGTGCTCTGGGCGACCGGCCACCGCTACGCGTTCTGGAAGAACGTGGAGAGCCTGCCCGAGGTACGGGAGCAGACCGCCCGAATCCTGGACGACATCGGCCTGTCGCATCGGCGCGATGTCCCGGCCGGCCTCCTCACCTATGCCGAGCAGCGCGAGCTGGAGATCGGCATCACGGTCGCGGGCGGCGCCAGCGTCATCATGCTCGACGAGCCGACCGCCGGCATGAGCCATGCCGAGACCGAGCGCGCCGTCAACCTGATTCGCCGTCTGACCGAGGGACGCACGCTGGTCATCGTCGAGCACGACATGAGCGTGGTGTTCGGGCTCGCCGATCGCATTTCGGTGCTGGTCTATGGCAGTATCATCTCGTCGGGCACGCCGGATCAGATTCGCGGTGACCCGCGGGTCAAGGAAGCCTATCTCGGCGATGAGGCGCACTGATGCTCGAGGTAAAGGATCTGCACGCCTACTACGGCAAGAGCCACATCCTGCAGGGGGTTGACCTGCATATCGGGGCCGGCGAGGTGGTCAGCCTGTTGGGGCGCAACGGGGTTGGCCGTTCCACCACGGTCAAGGCGATCATGGGCGAGGTGCCGCCTCACGGCTCGATCCGCTTCAAGGGGCGGCAGATCGCGGGGCTGCCGAGCTACGAGATCGCCCGTCTCGGGCTCGGCTACGTTCCCGAACATCGGGATATCTTTCCCGGCCTCACCGTGCGCCAGAACCTGCTGCTGGGCATCAAGAACATGCGGCGTCCGGGCAAATGGCGGCTGGACGACATGCTGAACATGTTCCCGAACCTGGCGGCCCGCGCCGACACGCCGGCAGGCGTGCTGTCTGGCGGTGAAAAGCAGATGCTGACGACGTGCCGCACCCTGATGGGCGACCCCGAACTCGTGATGATCGACGAGCCGACCGAGGGACTGGCGCCGCTGATCGTGCAGCAGGTCGGCGATCTCATTGCCAGGATCGCCGAGGCCGGCGTCGCGATCCTGCTGGTCGAGCAGAAGCTCTCGATCGCGATGCGGATTTCGCATCGGGTCTACATCATGGGTCATGGCCGCGTGGTGTTCGAGGGAAAGCCGGACGAACTCAAGGCCAACAACGCGGTTCGCAAGGAGTGGCTCGAGCTCGGCTGAACCGCGGCCCACCGGGCTCCTGCTCGCTCAGGGCTCATGCAGCCACATTTCGACGGGCTTCGTGGATTTCCAGAGGCTGGTCCCGCCCGCGAAGCGAGACTATCTCGCCAGCGTCCACCGCGAGGTTTGGCGGGATCGCCAACCGACTCAGCAAATCGCCGGAGACGAGCAGGCGGCAGCTGCGGGTCTTGCAGGACTCGCAAAGTCTCGCCGCGACGTTCATGGTGTCGCCGAAATAAGCGAGCTGCCGTTTGGCGCCGCCGCACTCGCTCACGATGACGGGTCCGGCATGTAGTCCGGCGCGGAAGCGCGGCACGGTGCCGAACTCCCGTTCATACTCCCGGGAGAGCCCGCTTATCCTGTCATCGATCGCAAGGAAGCAGTGCAGGCAGCGCGCATCCAGGCCGGGGTCGTCCGTCGCCGGCCAGGTCACGATCACCTCGTCACCGACATAGGAAAGGATGACGCCGCCATGGGCCCTGATCGGCTCGTCGATGTCGAAGAAGAACCGAGTGATGAGGTCGTGAACCCGAAGCTCGCCCAATCGCTCCGCCAGCGCGGTGGAGTTGGCCAGATCGAGAAACATCACGATGAGCTGCTCGCGGACCGGCCGATGATAGGTCCCCAGCATGACGCTGGCGAGCCGCGGGCCGCCGATCAGGCGCGCGGTCTCGGTCACCACGCCGACCACCAGCGATATGGCCAGCCCGACCACGACGATCCATGGCAGGGTGCCCTTGAACCAGGTCGCGGTGAACCAGTGCAGGCGGAGCGGCTCGGCGTAAAGCACGACCTGCAGCGCGATGCCGACCACCACGATGACGACGGCCATGACCAGCGACCTGATCAGCACCTCGACCAGGAGCGGCAGCCGCCGCAGCGCTGCGCCCAGCGGCGAATGCGCATTGGCGACAAAGGTTCGCTGGACGATCCAGCCGGCCAGTGCGATGCCTGACCCGTGCAGGCCGCTGCGAAGGTAGTTGGCAAAGTCCCGCTCGGCGGCATCATCGATCGACCAGCGCAATCCGACGCCGACGATGAATCCGATGACGAGGATGGCGATCACCGGGCCGAAACGCTGCTTGAACGGCATGGCGAAACTCTATCCTCCGTCATTGTCGGCTCGCGCATGCAGCGCGCCGGCGAATGGCGCGTGCTCCCGGCCAAACCGCGCGATCAGAATTCGCCGTGCAGACGTCCCGAGAAGATCGAGACCGGCCCGCGATCGGCGTTATAGGCGGGATTGGTGATGAGCTGGTAGTCGGCCGTTACCGTAACATGCGGATTGATGACATAGGCGTAATAGGCTTCCAGGATCCGCTCGGGACGATAGTTCAGCCGGCCGTCGCCGATCAGGAGACCGTTGCCGCCGGCGGCCAGGAAATCGCGGTGCGCATCGGAAAGGCCGTTGACGGCGCCGCCGATCCCGATGGTATCGGCGGGGCGTCCCCAGCGTTGACCCTTGATCGACAGCCCGGCCGAGATGCTGTGGTCGATGTCGGTGAACGACAGGATTTCGTTCTGGCCGTCGTTCCAGCTCGCACGGGCAAACAGCCCGACATCCGTGATGATCTGCTGTTCGGCATTGAGATAGAAGCCGTGCTTGGGGTTGTCGCGCCGTATGCTCGCCATCACGGTGTTGATGTCGAGTGCCGGATCGGCCGCTTCGACCGCCAGGGCCTCGCGATAATTGCCGGTGAAGCCGCTATTGGCAAACACTCCCAGCCGCAACTTGCCGGGCTGGTCGAAGATGCGGTGACGTTCCTCGAACTCGGCGACCGTGCCCAGGGATCCGCTGCCGACCACCAGAACGTCGCTGTTGGGAGCCGTCGGCACTTCGAAGGCGCCGACGCGCACCGCAAAGTCCTTGCGGTTGAGCTCGAGCACCGCGCCGCGGGTAAAGCCGGGCAGGTCGGCCGGGAAATCATAGGCGGCGGACCCCCACATCGCCCAGTTCATGAAATCCGCGCGCGGGTCATGGGCATAAAGATTGTTGTCGAAGAAGTCGCCGACGGCAAAGCGCCCGACGATCAGCGTGATGCGGTCGATGTCGCGTTTGCCGGGCAGTTGATTGGGGCCGTCGGCGACGTCCTCCTGCTCACCGCCGAGACCGAAGGTCTGTTTCAGATAATAACGCTGCGGCCGGAATCTCGGTTCCGCCGAGCCGGCCTTTTGCGCCTCGCCATTGGAGGACCCGGCAAGGCCGAGGGTGCCGCCAAGGCCGAATCCCTGCGCCAATTCGCCATCGAAATAGAACTCGCCGCCCTCCCACAGCCGTACTCCGAGAAACGCCGTGCTGGTCCAGGTGGCCTGGGCCTGGCTGCTGCCAGGCAGGCTGTTGGCGCCGGCATAGGGTGAGCGGAACGACGGGTAGATTTGGGGCAGATAGGTGGTTTGGGCGTGGACGTTCCAGCTGTCGGATTCCGGCAGCGCCGTGCGCGACGGCAGCGGCGCGTTCCCTGCCGGATTGTCTCCGAAGCGATAGTTCAGCCCGAGTTTGACCAGATGCACGCGAGGATCGACATTGACGTCGGGCAGCCCGAATTTGCCGAGCCCGTAGGTTCGGCGCGCCAGCTCGACATAGTCGTATTCGAGCCTGGCGCTCCAGTTGCCGCTGAGCGCGAGCTCGACGCCGGCACCGGCGGTCCAGCCGGTCTGGATCGCGCCGGGCGTTGCCGATACGGCGCCGGCGGCGTCGTTGATGTTGACATGGGTATGCCCCCAGGCGAAGCCGCCGGTCAGATACGGCATCGCCGTCGCGAACGCATATCCGATCCGGCCGCGCGCGGTACCGACATAGTCGAGCGAGGTGTGAAACGGAGCGGGCATGAGACGCTCGGGATCGACCGGACCGACGAATGCCACGTCGGCCTCGACGCCAAGCACGATGTGGTTGTCGAACTGCCTACTGTAGCCGGCTTCATAGCCGCCGATCAGGCCGGTGATGCCGGAGGGAAGCAGCACACCCTGGTCGAGCAGGGGATGGGTGCCGGGACCGAGACTGCCCCCGCCTGCGCCGACCAGTCCTCCGATGTAGAATCCGGTCCAGTCATAGGCGGTCTGCTGCACCGCTGTGTTGCGCGCCAAATCGGCCGCAAGCGCCGGGTGGACCAATGCCAGCACGCCGAGCGCCGCGGCGGGTGCTGAAGCGAGGCGTCGGCGGCAGCGCATCATTGGAAGGTCTTGTTCGGCGCGAACATCCCGGCGTTTCTTCCATCTCCTGCAGCTTGGCGCACCATGACACCGATCCGCAATTGCCGGACCGTGCCGCGAGCCCGATTTCCACCGAGGTGTTGCCATTCATGCCGCGGGCGCGGTCCGCATTTGCAATATTGCAACTCATTCGCAATTGCAACAGTAGTCGCCAGAGCCCAACAAAACTGGCATGCGGTTGTGACAGGCCCGCAACAGCTCCCGCCTACCGCGCGCACCGCTGACTCAGCCCGGGTTGCTATCGATGTTCTCTGTATGTTCTAATGCATCAAGACGATCGATCATCGGACGCGAACTACGAAGAAGTGGGTTGCGTGAGACGATTCGGACCTTGAGCCCTGCAACAAAAACGGGAGAATGACCATGATGCGCCTTAAGATTGAAATTGTTGGCAATGGTCTTCACCCAAGCGAGGCCGTCGTTGGCATCAGAACCAGCGAAGGACCGCAGCGCATGGTCATTGCGCGCCGGACCATCCATGATGGATCGATTTCCATTGGCTGGCCCCTAGGTCATCAAGACAAGACGACGCTTGTTGAGCTGCCGAGAGAAACCCAGACCGGCGCATGGAGGGTCTGGGTTCCTGACGATCAACTGACTGCAGCAGAAGAGCGCAAAACAGCGTGATCCTCACTGATCGGGAAATCCAGATCGCACTTTCGAGGAAGCAGATCATCATCGATCCGCTGCCTCAGGCGATCGCCTACAGTTCGACAAGCGTAGACCTTACTCTCGATCCAGTGCTCAACATCTTTGCGGTCGGCAACTCGGGGATCAAGAAAGTCATCGACCTTACGAGCCCCGAATACAACACCGAGGCGGTGCTGGCGGAGTTGACCACAACCCAGGACATATCCGCCGGTTATGAGCTGGTTCCGAAGGTCCTCGTGCTTGGCTGGACCGCCGAATATGTCGAGCTACCCATCGACGCCCGAATAGCTGCGCGCGTGGAAGGCAAGAGTTCTCTCGCCAGGCTGGGGCTGGGCGTTCATATCACCGCACCCACCATCCATGCCGGCTTTCCCGGTCAGATCAGGTTGGAGATCGTCAATCATGGACACCTCCCTATTCTGTTGAAGCCTGGCATGCGCATCTGCCAGCTGATCTTTGAGCAAACCCTGGGAACGGCAGACGCCGGGTACCAGGGACAATTCGTGGGCCAAACCCCCGCTCGCGCTGCTCGATAGCCCATCCGCGGGGCCTCCCGGTCACCCGGCCGGTTGTGGCAGCGGATGAAGAACCTCCACGGTGACATGGGAGAGATCGGCAAGGGTGGCCAGTCTCTGCCGATAATGTCCGGCCTGGTTTCGCCCGGTTGTGGCCACCGAGACGATGGCGCCGAGATGTCCGGGGCCGAGCCGCCACAGATGCAGGTCGATGACCTGATCGCCCTCGCTCTCGATCAGCCGGCGGACCTGCTCGGCGATGCGCGGATCGGCGGTGCGGTCGAGCAGGACGCCGCCGGTATCGCGCAGCAGCCCGACCGACCAGTTGGCGATGACCAGCGCGCCGACCAGGGCGGCGGCCGGATCCATCCACTGCCAGCCAAAGCCGCGGGCCAGCAACAGGCCGACGATGACCAGAACGGAGACGGCGGCATCGGCCATCACATGCACCACCGCGGCCCGCATGTTGTTGTCGCGCCGGTGCGCCTGGCGATGTGGATGAGGGTGGGCCGTCAAGTCATGGTGATGGTGCCCGCCGCCATCGGCGTCATGGGCATGAGGATGGCCATGATGATGACCATGGCCACCGCCATGCCCGCCCGATAGCAGCCAGGCGCTGACGAGATTCACCAGCAGTCCGAGCACGGCGATCAGGATCGCCTCGCCAAAGCTGATCGGGACCGGGTGCAGCAGGCGCAACACGGCTTCATAGCCGACCATCAGGGCAATGAGCGCCAGCACGATCGCGCTGCTGTATCCCGCGAGATCGCCGAACTTGCCGGTGCCGAAGCTGAAGCGGCGGTCGTCGGCGTATCGGCGGGCGAGGGTATAGGCGAGCGCCGCCAGCAGCAGGGCGCCGGCATGCGTGGACATGTGCAGACCGTCGGCGATCAGGGCCAGCGAGCCGAACAGGAGGCCGCCGACGATTTCGGCGATCATCATGAGGCTGCACAGCAGGATCACGATCCAGGTGCGGCGTTCCGCCCGGTCGTGATCGTGGCCCAGAAACACATGGTCATGGGATCGAGGCTGGAAGGTCCGGTCTGCATCGCCCATCGCGTCTGCTCACTTGAGATAGGTGTGGATCGCTTCGATGAGTTGATCGGCAGCGTCGGCGTTCAGCGCCCCGGGATTCTTGTCGGGGTCGACGAGGTGGGTGCGGATGTGGTCTTCGACCACTACCGCCATCAGCCCGGCGACGCCGCCGCGAACGCCCGCGATCATGTGCATGACGCGCTCGCATTCGGCCTGTTCCGCCAGCGCACGCTCGATCGCCTCGAGCTGGCCGCGGATGCGACCGACACGGGCCTGCAGCTTCTTCCGGTCGCGAATCGTATGGGTCATGATCGACGGCCCGCCATGGGATACCCCCCTATCCTATGCGAGGGGTGCTCGTCAATGGTGCCTGATCAGGATGCAAAGGCGGCCCGCCCGGGGGAGGAACCGGGCGGGCCGGGTGCGGCCTCGTTCGCAGGTTCGGCGCTCTGAACGGGCCAGAACCGCGAGACGTCAGTAGTTGCAGGTACGAACGCGGCCGACGTAGTTGCCATAGGCGTCGAACTGGCGCACCCATCCGCAACGGCGATAGCCGTCATAGTAATAGCCGTCGCTTGCGGCGATGGCGCTGCCGACCACGGCCGCGCCGAGCAGGCCGGCCCCGATGCCCCAGCCCAAGCGCATGCCATGCGCGTCCGCGGGCGTCGTGGTGGAAGCGATGCTGCCGGTGGCGGCAAGCACGGCGAGGGCGACAGCGGCAATCCTGGTCTTGATCGACATCGTTAACTCCAACCTGTTGGGGCGGCCCGTCATGGTCCGTCTGGCCGGTTTGACGCGAGCCGATTGATTCCGGTTCAAAGGGTTTGCCTGAGACACAGAACCGTAGCCCGGATGGAGCGCAGCGAAATCCGGGACCGCGCGACCCCCGGTGAGTTTCCCGGATGGCGCTGCGCTACATCCGGGCTACGTTAACTACGTTAACGGCGTGTGTGTTGCACGCCGATGCGCCGGGTCAGAGGCAAAGACTGAGAATTTTCAGGCGGCAGGTTTCCCTGGCACGAGCCTTCGGTTTTACGACGGCTGCTTGCCTCGTATCGCTCCTCGACTTGGGACGTTCATAGTCCCCGGCTATCTCCATCGCCCAATAAATGCGGCCTGTTGCTGTGCTTTTCACGCTGGCTACACCCACCCGCGAGGCGCCGTGCAACAGAAGGTTGCTTCGGTGCCCCGCCGAATCGATCCACTGCCCAAGCGTCTTCTGGAAGCTGTCATGGCCGTAGGCGATGTTTTCCGCGGCTCGACCGGCGCCGGCCGAATGGATCCGGGACGTGAAGCCGCCGAGAACATCGTGGTCGAGCTTGTCCTTTGCTGCCATCGCCTCGGCCTGTTCGCGCGCAATGCGCGTCAACGTCGAATCGAGGACGACCCGCCCCTCCCCATGCTGCGTGCGAAAGCTCGAGATCATGTCGGCGGGGGATTCTCCGTGGGCCAACGTCGGAAAGCAGCAGGCCGCGAGAAGGAAGTAGAGGAGAAGCGGCGGTCTCATTGCATGTTCCCGGGCTGTGCTGAAGCAGTTCTCTTCCATGGACATGCGTGATCGCGAATCCAGGGCAACTTATACTGAATGCCGCCTCTGACACCAACAACACCAGTCAGAAGCACGCCAGGCGATTCCTGCTTCGGCGAGCGATGCGGCGAGGATTATTCATCCAGAACCGTAGCCCGGATGGAGCGCAGCGAAGTCCGGGGCCGCGCGGCTGTGTGAAGATTCCCGGATTGCGTTGCGCTGCATCCGGGCTACCCGGTGCGAGAAGGGCATGTCCGGCATAGCTGTACGGAAGCCGTCTGGTGCCCTGGCCGGAATCGAACCAGCACTCCTTGCGGAACTCGATTTTGAGTCGAGCGCGTCTACCAGTTCCGCCACAGGGGCGCTCGCGGGCGGCTCGAAGGCCGTGGTCGCGAAGCCGGCGGAATATAGCGGGCGCTCCTTTGCGGTCAACCCGCGCCGTGCGGCCGTCCCGTGCCGACGTCGACACACTCGGCTGTGATCAAGCCTCGGCTCGACAGCAATGGGCGCGCGGGATAGGACGCTGTCGGGACCGAGGAGAATGACGTGAGCGTGCAGGCAACTGCCCACCCCTCCCATCCGCAGGCCGCCGCCAGTCCGGCTCGGAAGGCGGCGCTGGCGATCGCCGCGATTGCCGCCGCCACGCTGGCCGGGGCCTGGTATTTCCAGCTGGTGCTGGACATCCGTCCCTGTCCGCTGTGTCTCGAGCAGCGCTACGCCTACTATTTGGCGGTCCCGCTCGGCGTGCTGACTGCGCTCGCGGCGACGCGGGACGCGCGGGCCGCGGCGCTCGCCGGGCTGGTGCTGCTGGCGCTGGCCGCGCTCGGCAATGCCGGGCTCGGCGGCTACCATGCCGGAGTCGAATGGCACTACTTCAAGGGACCGACCGACTGCAGCGGGCCGATCGCCGATCTCGGCAGCGCCGGCACGCTGCTGCAACGCCTCGATACCGTCAAGATAATCCGCTGCGACGAGGTGCAGTGGCGCTTTCTCGGCCTGTCGCTGGCCGGCTACAATGTGCTGATCTCGTTGTCGATGGCGGCGCTCGCGCTGTGGGGAATCCGGCGCTCCGCCGCCCACCGCTAGTCGTCGACGTCCTCCTGCGGGCGGCCGAACAGATGCACGATGCCGGGCGTCGCGATGGTGACGAACACGAAGCGCGACAAATGATGGGCGCCGACGAAGATCGGGTCGATATGCAGCGTCAGCGCCAGCGCCAGCATGGCGTCCATCGCTCCCGGCGCGAACGCCACGATGGCGTCGGAGAACCGCACCGAGGTGCCGAGCGCGATCACGGCGACAAACACCGCGGAAATCACGATGGCTATGGCGAACGAGCCGAATGCCGCATGGACATGGCTGAGCAGGGTGCGCGCCTTCATCCGCGCAAACCGCGCCCCGATCAGCGCGCCGATGCCGATCAGGGCCGTGCCGCGCATCCAGGCCGGCAGTCCGCCTTCGACCAGCCCGGCGCCGTGCAACAGGCTCGATGCGATCATCGCGCCGAACATCCAGCTCGCCGGGAATTTGACCAGCCGCAGCAGCAGCGACACCACCACCGCGGCCGCAATCAGCGCCGCCAGTTCGAGCGGCGAGGCCGTGGCCAGCGCGGTGGTCGGTGCTGCAGGCGGCGCGATCCCGGTCATGACCAGCAGCATCGGCAGCGCCGCAGTGAGCAGGATCACCCGCAAGGTCTGTACCACAGCGATCGCCGGCACGTCGGCGCCGCGTTCGGCGGCCAGGACGGTGATCTGCGACAGCGCGCCGGGACTGCCGGCCAGGAATGCCGAGGTGCGGTCCCAGCCATGGCAGCGCTGCAGATAGAAGCTGCTGCCAAAGGTCGAGCAGAACGTGGCGAGCGCCAGCAGCGCGATGGTCAGGGGATAGGCGCCGACATGCTGAAGCAGTTGCCGTGACACCAGCGAGCCCAGCGAGATCCCGAGCAGCACCAGCACGGCCTGGGTCAGGACCGGCGGCACCGCGAGCGGCCGTCCCGCGATCGCCGCGCCGCCCACCGCGATCATCGCCCCCGAAATCAGTCCGCCCGGCAACTGTGCCCACAGAAACAGCAGGCCGCCGGCAGCGCCGATGGCGAGCGTCTCGAGCGTGCTAAGCGCCCTGATGTGGGAAGGGATGGCGAACGCCACCGATGCGCGAAGCCGGCTCACGCGGCCTTATCGCAAATCCACCCGGCGCGGACCAATGCGCTGGCGTGACCACTGCAATGCGCGAGCATGGTCTTTCCCCGCGGCGCGGGGAAAGAATCCGGCCGAAGCAAAATCTATTTCGGCTTGTCGGCGGCGTTTTTCTTGCACTCGGAGCGGAATTTCTTGCGCTCCTTGCCATGCAGGCCCTTGGCGTCGGCTTCCTTGGAGCATTCCAGCGAAGCAGCGCTGTGGACCACAGGCGGCTTGGTCTTGGCAGCCGGGGCCGCCGGCGCCGGCGTCTGGGCGAAAGCAGAGCCGACCATGAACAGGGACGCGACGGCGGTCGCGACCGCACGGGAAGTTAAGGTCATCATGAGAGCACCTCGGGTTGAAGGGGCCGCAACGTTGCGCCACGATGCTGAACCCTCGATGAATGAATCCGGCCGCATCGCCAGATTCGCTGTGCTGAAATGCCAGCGGGCCGATCGATCGCCGTTGTCACGCGCCATGGCTCGGCTAGGATGGCGACTTCGTACACCACAGCTCCAAGGGGAGACCAGGATGACCATTCGAACGAGATTGTTGTGTGCCGTCGCCGTGACCGGGATTGCCGCGCTGGCCGCGACCGCGCCCGCGCAGGCCTTGACCTCGCAGGAATGCAGCGCGAAATATCAGGCGGCCAAGAGCGCCGGGACCCTCAACGGCCAGAAATGGAATGATTTCCGCAAGGCCGAATGCGGCGCTGGCGCTGCCGCTGCGCCGACCGCGGCTCCGGCAGCCGCTCCCGCGGCGGAAGCCAAGCCCGCGGCCACGCCCAAGACGGCCGCTGCTCCGGCGATGCCGATGCCGGCCGGAAACGCCGTTTTCCCGTCCGCCATCGATCCGAAATATTCCAAGGAGACCGCTGGCAAGGGCCGCATGCACACCTGCGTCGATCAGTACAATGCCAACAAGACCGGCAACGGCAATGGCGGCATGAAGTGGATCCAGAAGGGCGGCGGCTATTACAGCGAATGCAACAAGCGGCTGAAAGGCGCCGCCTGATTGCCGCGTAACATTCAGCCGAATCGCGCGTAGAGAGGAGAGCAGTTCACGCCCCTCGATCGGTCGACCATGTCCGGAATCAAGCATCCTGCAACACCGAGCCCGCGTCACAGCCGGCGCGAGGCGCTCGGCCTGCTCGGTGCCGGCATGGCCATGCTCGGCCTCGCGCCCCGCGGCGCGCGGGCCGAGGCGGCCGACGAGAACGTGCTGACCGAAGCGCTGGTGCTGCATGATCCCGACATTCCGGTCGCCGGCAATATCGACGGCGACGTCGCGATCGTCGAATATTTCGACTATCAGTGCCCCTATTGCCGCCGGATCGAGCCCGAGCTGCGCCAGGTGGTGCAGGATGACGGCAAGGTCCGGCTGATCTGGAAGGATTGGCCGATCCTCGGACCGGTCTCGGTGACGGCGAGCCGGATGGCGCTCGCCAGCAAATATCAGGGCAAATTCGCCGAGGCGCATGAGGCGCTGATCGGGGTCAGCTCCAAGCTGACCGAGCCGCGCATCCATGAGCTGCTAGCGGGCGCCGGAATCGATGTCGACCGGGCGACCCGCGATCTCGCCGCCAATGGCAAGGCGATCGACGCCATCCTGGCACGCAATGACGGGCAGGCGGCGGCATTCGGATTTCGCGGCACGCCGTCGTTCATCGTCGGCAAGTTCCGCGTGCCCGGAATCCTCACCATGGAAGAATTCGATCAGGTCATCGCCGATGCGCGCAAGGCGGCCGCCAGCCGGAAATAGCGAAGCCGTTGTGAATCGGATCATTCAGCTGGCGGTTATTTCGACGACAGCCGGACCCAGTCGTCATGGGCACGGAGCTTGAGCGCGTTCCAGTTGCTCGCCGCGACATCCCAGTTGACGATGGTGCGACGGGACTGCGCCACCTCGCCATTGGCGACCGATGAAGTCGACGTCGTGTCGGCAATGTAGACGCCGGCGACCAGCATCAGCGCACCCAGGATCATTCCCAACAAAGTCTGCATGACGAACCCTCCCGCGAGCGTGGACAACGTCATCGGCCGAGGATGGTTCCCGGGTGGTCAGCCTGGCGGACCTTCGAGCCAGTCCAGAATCGCCGCATTGACCTCGCGCGGGTAGCAGTGGCTGAGATCCTCGATCTCGCGATAGGTGATTTCGGCGCCGGCCACCGCCAAGGCGGCGCGCGTCTGCCGCGCCATTTGCACCGGAAACATCCAGTCGAGCCGGCCATGGACGAGATAGACCGGCAGCCCGCGCAGCCGTTCGGCGTCGGCGGTCTCGGCCATCAACGGATGAAACGCGGCGGCGACCGGAGCAAGATGGGTGAACGGCGAAGCACGCTCGAGCCCGGTGACATAGCAGAACGTTCCGCCGTCGCTCATTCCGGTCAGCAGCAGCCGGTCCGGATCGACGTTCCAGCGGCCCCGGATCTGATCGAGAATGCGCGCGAGGTTCGGCGTATCATGGTCGTCGCCCATCAGCGCCCAGGTGCTGCCGGTTGCCGTCGGCGCGACCAGGATGGCGCCGCGGCTGCGGGCGTCGCGCAGCCAGCTCCACAGAAAGCCGCGGCCGTTGCCGCTGCCGCCATGCAACGCCACCACCAGCGGCCAGGCCCGGTCCGGCGTGTAATATTCCGGCACGTAGAGCGAGAAGCCGCCGCGGCTGCCAGGCTCGTGCCGGTCATGGAAAATTCCGGAGTCCGCGAAGGCCGGGGCGGCGAGGCGGGCCGCGAAGGCGGAATCCTCGCGCAACGCGGGATCGAGAAAGAAGTCGCTCACCGGCGGCAACTTCGCGGCCAGCGGGTACAGCGCCTCCTGGGCCCGGGAGCCATGGCGCAGCGCGCGAAACACCGACAGCAGGTCGCCCTCGCCGTGCTCGACCGCGCGCAATCCTTCGAACGCCGCGAGCGCCGCATCGCTGGCGGCGGCAAGCGAGGCCTGCAGCTCGCTGAATTCCCCGGGCCAGCCGGCCAGCCGTGACCGCTCCGCGCGCAGCGCCCGGTCGGGCAGCCCTGCGGCTTCCATGACCGAGCCGAAGTCCGGCGGGTTGAGATGGCGGGCGACGAATTCGAGCGCCTGCAGCGACTCCAGCAGCGGCGGCAGCACGGCCACGATGTCATCCACCACGGCCTCGCTCATCGCCGGCTCCATGATCCGCAGCGGCCGTCAGTGCAGCCGGGGCGCCTTGAGCAGCTTGGCCCGGTCGGTCGAGGCGAGAACGACGTCGAAGGTGACGCCCTCATGATAGACCGTCAGCGGCACGTCGACTCCCGCCGCGCCGAGCGACCACAATTTGCGATAGAACTGCGCCTGACCCGCGATCTTTTCGCCGTTCACGGCCAGGATGACGTCACCGGCCTTGAGTTCGGCCCGCGCCGCCGGGCCCTTGGCGGAAATGCCGACCACCACGACCTTGTTCTCGATCTCGGTCGAGTACATGCCGAGCCACGGCCGCACCGGTCGGTTGACCCGACCGAACTTGCGCAGATCCTCCAGCACCGGCTTCAGCAGGTCGATCGGCACGACCATGTTGACATAGTCGCTCTTGCCCTCGCGCTCTCGCTCGAGCTGCAGCGAGCCGATGCCGATCAGTTCGCCGCGGTTCGAGATCAGGCCGGTGCCGCCCCAGTTCGGATGCGCCGGCTGGGTGAAGATCGCGTCGTCGAGCAGATATTCCCAATAGCCGGCGAACTCCTGCCTTGCCGCGATCTGGCTCGCGACCGAGCGGGTGCGGCCGCCAGCGCCGCCGAGCACCACGCGGTCGCCGACCTGCGCGACGGCGGACGACCCGAGCGGCAGCGGCTCGAGATCGATCGCGCCCAGCGCCTGCACCAGGCCGAAACCGGACTCGGCATCAAAGCCGAGCGCATGGCCCTGCACCACCCGGCCGTCGCCCAGATGTAGCCAGACCGTCTCGGCCTCGGTGATCAGATAGCCGATGGTCAACACCAGCCCGTCGTCGATCAGCACGCCATTGCCGGCGCGCTCGGTGCCGAGGCTGTCCGCGCTGAACGCGTCGCTCGGTATGATCGAGTGCAGTCCGACCACCGAACTGAGGGCGCGGTCGAGGTCGAACGTGTAGTCAGCGGCGCGAGGCTGGTGCGCCGGCGGCACCTTCCATTCGGTCAACGCGGGCATTGATGTTCTCCGTTCAGTCAGCGCGGGGATCGCAGCCATAGATGGCGGCGCGACCCTGCGGCGTGCGCTTGCTTATTTTGGTATCCACGTTGCCGATTGCAACGCTTGCCGCTGATGGCGGGCCGGCGGCTCGCCGCGGACACCGGGCGCGGGACGGCCGCGCGAACACTATCGCCCGCCCCAAGGCGTTCCCGCAAGCCCGAGTGTGCTGCGATCACGGATCGAGTTCGGTGTCCCAGTAGAGATAGTCCAGCCAGCTGTCGTGCAGATAGTTCGGCGGGAACAGCCGGCCGTTGCGGTGCAGTTGATGCACCGTCGGCGCGAACGGCGGTTGCCGCGGAAACATCCGCGCCTGCTGCGGCGTCAGATTGCCCTTGCGCAGGTTGCATGGCGAGCAGGCGGCGACGACGTTTTCCCAGGTGGTCTGGCCGCCTTTGCTGCGCGGGACGATGTGATCGAAGGTGAGGTCATCGGCGGCCGAGCAATACTGGCAGACGAAGCGGTCGCGCAGGAACACGTTGAACCGGGTGAAGGCGGGATGGGTGGTCGGCTTGACGAAGGATTTCAGCGACACCACGCTCGGCAGCTGAATTTCGAACGACGGGCTGCGCACCGCGCGGTCGTAATGCTCGACGATGTTGACCCGGTCGAGGAATACCGCCTTGATCGCGTCCTGCCACGACCAAAGCGACAGCGGGTAGTAACTCAGCGGCCGAAAGTCCGCATTCAGCACCAGCACCGGCCAACCGCCTTGCGAGACATGTGCGTTCAAGTAACGCTCCTGGCCCCCGTTTTGGCTGCAAAGCAGCGCGAGCTGACATACTACAGGCAGCGTGACGGGATTGTGAAGGGCGTTGAGGACCTTATCCGCGGTTGCGCCGCCGCGCATCCGGATTGCATGATCGCCGCGAACGCCGCTAAACCAGCCTGAGCGGCGCTTTTTCGGCCGCCCACGGACCCGCCAGAATGGTCGCCAAGTCTCGCGTTATCTTGAAGCGCCGCGCCGGCTGCGGGCGTTCGTTCGCGCGCATGAATCGAGCCTGGTGCTGCTGGCGTTCCTGATCGGAACCATCGGCGGGCTGGTGGTGGCGGTGATGAGCGCCGCGGTCGAGGGGCTGCACGTCGTGCTGTTCAACCTTGAAATGGGGCAGCGGCTTTCCAGCCAGTTCAGGATCGAGCCGCTGCGCGCGCTGCTGGTGCCGAGCCTCGGCGGACTGCTGCTCGGCGTGGCCTTCCTGCTGCTGCTGCGGTGGCGGCCGGCGCGCGAAATCGATCCGATCGAAGCCAATGCGCTGCATGGCGGCCGGATGTCGTTTCGCGGCAGCGTGATCGTCGCGCTGCAGACGATCTGGTCCAGCGGCGTCGGCGCCTCGGTCGGGCTCGAAGCCGGTTATACCCAGCTCGCCAGCGGGCTCGCCGCCTCGCTGGGCCGCGGCTTTCATCTGCGCCGCGTCGATCAGCGCATCATGGTGGGCTGCGGCGCCGCGGCCGCGATCGCCGGCGCGTTCGGCGCGCCGCTGGCCGGCGCCTTCTATGCCTTCGAACTGGTGATCGGCGGATATACGCCGGCAAGCCTGACGCCGGTCGGCGTCGCCGCGGTGGGCGGCTATTTCGTCGCCCACGCCTTCACGGTGCTGTCGCTCGGCGTCGGCGTCGGTCCGGTCGGCGACGTCCTCGGGCGCGATCTCGCCATCGCCATGCTGCTCGGGATCCTGTCGGCGCTGTTCGGCATCGCCATCATGCGCGGCGTCGCGTTGTGCGAGGCGCTGCTGGCGAGAACAGGGATGTGGCCGCCGCTGCGCCCGGCGCTCGGCGGCCTCGCCGTCGGGCTGCTCGCGCTGGTGACGCCGCAGGTGATGTCGTCGGGACACGGCGCGCTGCATTTCGCGGGATTCGTCTCGATCCCGCTCGCCGTGGTGGCGACGATCTTTGCGCTGAAGGCGATCGCCTCGATCGTCTCGCTCGGCAGCGGCTTTCGCGGCGGACTGTTTTTCGCCACGCTGTTCCTGGGCGCGCTCGGCGGTCATTTGTTCGCCGGCGCCATCGATGCGATCTGGCCCGATCTCAAGCTCGATCCGAACGTCTATGCGATCATCGGCATGAGCGCGCTTTCGGCCTCGGTGATCGGCGGCCCGCTGACCATGTCGTTCATCGCGCTGGAATCCACCGGCAATCTCTGGCTCACCACCGCGGTGCTGGTGGCGGTGATGATCTCGACCCAGATCACCCGCGAACTGTTCGGCTATTCGTTCGCGACCTGGCGCTTTCACCTGCGCGGCGAAACCATCCGCAGCGCCGCGGATGTCGGCTGGATCCGCGATCTCACGGTGCGCAGCCTGATGCGGCCGGACGTCACCACCGTGGACGCCGGCATGCCGATCGAGGAATTCCGCGGCAAATTTCCGCTCGGTTCGAAGACCCAGGTGGTCGCCGTCGACGCCGAGGGCCGCTACGCCGGGCTGGCGATGGTGGCCGAAGCGCATGCGCCGGATATCGGGGCGACCCAGGCCCTGCGCGACATCCTGCACTTTCGGGACGTCGCGCTGCAGCCCGTGATGAACATCCAGGAAGCCATCGCCGTGTTCGACGCCGCCGAAGCCGAAACGCTGGCGGTGGTCGAGACCGATGGCGAACGCCGGCCGATCGGCATCCTCAGCGAGGCCCACGCGATGCGTCGCTATGCGGAGGAATCCGAACAGCGGCGGCGTGAGGCGGTCGGCGAAGGCTGACCGGCGCAGCATGGAACCCGGATGATCGCAACGGATCGGCGCGGCGGCCCGTCTGGCGGGCGCCGCGGCGCGACCTATATCCCGTACAAAGGGAGGTTGCCATGTTGAAAGCCGCTGTCGTCGCCTTTGCGCTCGCGATCTCGGGGTTGATGCTGTGGATTGCCCACGAGGATGCCAACTTCGCCCAGTTGCCGCATGCGACCCTGGTCAAGCGGGCGGCGTGAGGCAGCGCTCCAGCTTTTGCAGGCAACGGACCACGGACGGCATGGGCGTATCCGGAAAGCTCGTCTTCCAGTCCGTCACGCCGACCTCGCCGACATAGATATCGCCGCGGGAATCCACCGCGATGCCGTGCGGCGCGAGGAACTGGCCGGTCGCAAGGCCGGGGCCGTGCTCGCCGCCGAGCCGGGCGACGCGCCTGCCTTGGCTGTCGACAATGGTCAGGCGGGGTCCCAGATTCGGGATGCCACGGTTCACCGCCATGCCCGGGCCGAGTTCGCCGACAATGAAATGCGGGTGCCTGCCGCCGCAGCAGTGCAGGGCGCAGGGACGGTGCAGGTTGTTCCATTGTGTCTCATACTTGCCGTTGCCGTCGAACACCTGCACGCGATGATTCTCGCGATCGGCGACATAGACAAAGCCGTCGGCGTCGGTTGCGATATTGTGAACGATGTTGAACTGGCCGGGATCGGTGCCGGGCTCGCCCCAGCTTTTGATCAGGCGGCCGTCGGCCGTGTATTTGTGGACGCGGGCATTGCCGTAGCCGTCGCTGACGTAGATTTCCCCCGTGGGCGACAGCGCCGTGTGGGTGCAGCGATGGAACGGCTCGCCACTCAGGAAAGGCGCGGGCTTGCCGGGAATGCCGATGGTGAGCCGTACCTTGCCGTCGGTCGAGCATTTGCGAACTGTATGGTCGCCGTCGTCGGTGCAATAGAGATTGTCGTCGGCATCGATATGCAGGCCATGCGCGCGCTTGAACAGGCCCTCGCCCCAGCTCGTGATGAAGTTCCCCTCGCGATCCAGCACCACCATCGGGTGGGCGCCGCGGTTGAACACGTAGACACGATCCCTGCTGTCGACCGCAACCGAGGCGACGTCGGTGAGATTCCATCCGTCCGGCAGTTTCGCCCAGTCTTCCACCACGCGGTAGCGATGGTCGCCCGAACCCAGAATGGTTGGCATGCGATCGATCTCCAGATGTCGGTCCGGCAGGTTCGGGAAGCCGGCAGATCACGCCGCAGCGGGCGTCGCGACCGAGCCGCGCGGCAGCAGCCCCTCCTCGATGGCCTTGATCTGCAGCGCCAGATATTTCGAGTTGATCCGGCACTGGGCAAGGCTGCCGGCGATGAACCACAGGCCGGGCTGGGCAGTGCGTGCATACATGTTCCGCAACTCCTGTCCGTCGCCGAAACCCCAGATCGGCCCGATCCTCGCGGTGATCTCGTCGCCGAATAGCCGCCGCACCAGGTTTTCCCAGGGCTTGTATCCGGTGGCCAGAACGATCAGGTCGGCGGCAAGCGTGCTGCCGTCGTTCATCCGCACGCCGTCGGCAACAAAGGAGGCGATGTCGGCGAACTGGATCAGCCCGACCGCGCCGCCGGCGACCAGGTCGGCGCAGCCGACGTTGAAATAGTAACCACCGCCGCGGCTCAGATATTTGAACTGCCAGCCGGTGCCGCCGTCGCCGAAGTCGAGCTTGAATCCGACACGCTCGAGCTGCTCGAGCAACGGGCGATCGAGTTGCCTGGATTGCTCGGTCAGCAGCACATGGCTGCGCTTGGCCAGGGTCAACGGCATCGATAGCGCGATCAGATCGTTGTCTTCCAGCGTGCCTTCGCTGTAGGTGGCGTAAGCGAGCTGGGCTGACGGCTCGATATTGGTGATCAGGGTCGGGCTTCGCTGGACCAGGGTGACCCCGGCGCCGCTGGAATGCAGGTCCTGCGCGATGTCGTGCCCGCTGTTGCCGGTGCCGATCACCAGCGCCTTCTTCCCCCGCCACGCCTCGCCGTCGGTGTAGCGGCTCGAATGCATCGTCGCGCCGGCGAATTGCGCGAGACTCGGAATCTCCGGCAGGTTCGGGATGCCGCTGACGCCGGTGGCGAGGATGACATGGCGCGGATGCATGGTGCGCCGGCTGCCGTCGGCGCGGCGCACCCGCACCGACCAGCACCCTGCCTTGTCGTCGTAGCTGCCGGCCTCGAACTCGGTCCCGGTCCAGAAGTTCAGCTCCATGCTCTCGACATAGGCCTCGAACCAGTTGGCAAGCTTGTCCTTGGGAATATAGGTCGGCCAGTTCGGCGGAAACGGCATGTAGGGCAGGTGGTTGACATGGACCTGATTGTGCAGCGTCAGCGCGTGGTAGCGCCGCCGCCAGTTGTCGCCGATGCGGGCTTCGCGATCCACGATCAGGGTGTCGACCTGCAACTGGCGAAGCCGTGCCGCGATGCAGAGTCCCGCGTGGCCGCCGCCGATCACCAGCACGGTCGGATCCCGGTCGGCATATTCGGCCGAGGCCTTCCGCAGGTCGAGCCAGTTCGGACCATGGAAATCGCGCGAGTAGGCGTTGCCGGCCGGGCGGGTTTTTCCGAGCTGCTCTTCGAACCCTTTCAATTCCTCCAGCGCCGTCAGCAAGGTCCAGGCCTTCAACCTGCCGCCGTCGCCGGCATCGGGTGCCAGGCGCAGGATACCGTCGCCGCGGCCGCGCGCCGTTTCGAACCGGAAGATCGCTTCGACGACCTCGGTGCCGGCGCGGTTGACGCGGCGCGGAGCGGCGCGATCGGGGTCGACGGTAAAATGGCGCGGGCAGACGCGTGCGGCGAGCTGCCTCAATTCCTTGGGGATCGCGTCCGCACCGTTGATGGTCTGCAGGTTCCAGCTCAGCGCCAGCACGTCGCGCCAGTAGCTCTCGGCGTGAAACAGGGATTCCAGCGCGCGGCCGTCGGGTTCCGCGAGGGCCTGCTCGAATTGCGATAGCCAGCCGTCCACCGCAAGCGAAAGATCATCGGTCCGGTCCAGCATGCGGGGTTCTCTAGCGCGCGGTTGGCTCTGCCGCCGCAAGCCTATACCGGATCGGGGTCGTGCAGAAAGCGGGTCGGTCCTCCGGCAACGGCATATGGCCTTGCTCGGGCGGAATATGACCCTGGCGGTGACAGCGTCAGGAGCGATCCGGCCGGCAGCGTCGTTTTGATCCGATCATTTCGCTGCGATGGCCTTCGCTCTTGCCGATGACCGTTTTGCGACACGCGACGTAGTCGCGACCTTGTCCGCTTTGGGCTCGGTCGCGAGAATGCCTTCGCGCTTGCGCAGCACCCGGTAGTAGCTCCACCACAGATGCGCCGCGGCGCCGCGCAACGGCCGCCACGGCTCTGCCAGGGGCACCATCTGTTTCGCGGTCGGCCGCGTTGTCAATCCGAGCCCGATCTTGACCGCTTCCTGCACCGCGAGGTCCCCGGCCGGCCACGCATCGCCATGGCCGAGGCAGAACAGCAGATAGACGTCTGCAGTCCAGGGGCCGATGCCATGCAGGGCGGTCAGGGTGTTGTGGGCGACATCGGCGTCCTCGTTTGCCAGAATTTCGAGGTTCAGTCGCTCGGCGGCAAGCTCGCGGGCAAGGCCTTTCAAGGTCCTGATCTTGGCGGCCGAGAGCCCGAGCCGCCCGAGTCGGCCAGGGCGCGCCTTGCGCAGCGTCGCGTGATCGAAGGGATCGAACGCCGCGCTGAGCCGTGCCCAGATCGCCGCGGCGCTCGCGGTGGACAATTGCTGCCCGGTGACGATGGCGGCAAGGCCGGCAAAGCCGGGCTCGCGCCGCCGCAATGCGGGCATCCCCGTGCGTTCGAGAATGGGCTCGAGCCGCGGGTCCTGCGCGACCAGGGCGCGGATCGCCTGTTCCAGGTCGGCCTGGGTATCGAGATGGACGGTCATGCTGTGATCGATTGACTTGCCGGGCCGCATGGATGGGCTTGACCGGCGCACCCATCTCATATCGTAACAGACTTCTTGAAGGATGGATTTGCCTGGCTCTTGCCGGCAAATGACGAATGTCCGAGCGTTCAATGACACCCGTCTTCCGTTTCGCGCCGAGCCCGAACGGCCATCTTCATCTTGGCCACGCCTATTCCGCCCTGCTGAATTTCGATCTGGCCCGTCGCTGCGGCGGACGGTTCCTGCTGCGGATCGAGGACATCGACCCCGACCGCTGCAAGCCCGAATTCGAGGCGGCGATCTACCAGGACCTCGACTGGCTCGGGATCAGATGGGAAAGCCCGGTGCGGCGGCAGTCGCAGCATTTTGACGAGTACCGCCGGGCGGTCGAGCGGCTCGATGCAATCGGCCTGATCTATCCGAGTTTCGAGAGCCGTGCCCAGCTGGAGCGGCGGGTCGCCCGCCAGGAAGAAGCGGGAACGCCGTGGCCACGCGATCCCGATGGAGCGCCGCGCCACGCTGGAAACCGGCCCGCGCCTCCGGTCCGAATTGCCGGTGCCGCGGCCTGGCGGCTCGATATGGCGGCGGCCTGCGTCCGCGCCGGCGATCTCGGCTGGGTGGAGCAGGGGCAGGGGCCCGGCGGCGAAACCGGCGCGGTGGCCGCCCATCCGGATGTATGGGGTGATGCCGTCCTGGCGCGTCGGGAGACGCCGACCAGTTACCACCTGTCGGTCGTGATCGACGACGCATTGCAGGGCGTAACCGAGGTCGTTCGTGGCCAGGACCTGTTCTGGTCGACGAGCCTGCATCGGCTGCTGCAGAGATTGCTTGGCCTGCCGCAGCCGGACTACCGGCACCATTGCCTGATTCTGGACGAAGCCGGGCGGAAGCTGTCGAAATCGACCCGGGCGACCGGCTTGCGCGAACTTCGCGCCGCCGGGGCATCGCCGTCCGATATCCGCCGCGTCGTCGGCTTGCCACAATATTCATGACACTCAACACCGGTGGGAAAACTTCCTTCGGCGTGGCTCCCGCAGCCTCGCCATGCCATGCTGGACCCGGCCAGGTGGGGGAATCATGGCGCCGAAATCGCGCTCGAAGCGCACCGCGCGGCCGGCAAAACGGCAGGCAACGAAAAAGCGCGCCCGCACGGCGATCGCCCGCCGTGGCGCGGCCGGGAAGGCGGCTCCGTCTCACGTGATCGGGGCCGCGCTCGCCGCCTTCGCGCATGAGGTGCGCACGCCACTAACCGGGATCCTCGCCATCAGCGATCTGCTCGCCACCTCCGACCTCGACGAGCGCGAGCGGCGCTGGGTCGATACCATCAAGGCGGGCGCGGAACACCTGGCCAATCTCGCGACGCTGTTCGTCGATGCCGCCAAGAGCGGCGAGTCCGGCTTGGCGGTGCGGCGGGATTTCTTCGATCTGCGCGCGCTGGCGCGCAACGCCGGCGATTCGCTGGCGGGCAGGGCGGCGGCCAAGGGCCTGCGCGCCGCGGTCGAGATCTCGGACAAGATCCCTGTCTTCGTGATCGGCGACCCGGTCCGGCTCCGCGCCGCCCTGGAGAACCTGATCGACAATGCGGTGAAGTTCACCGAACGCGGCCGCGTCACCCTGCAGGCGGCGCCGGCGCCGAGCCCGAAAGGCGCGGTGGGCATCGCCTTCGCGGTCTCCGACAGCGGCATCGGACTGACGCTGGCCGAGATCAAGCGGCTGTTCCGGCCGTTCTCGCAGGCCAATGTCAACATCGCGGCGCGCTTCGGCGGGGCCGGCCTCGGGCTATCCTCGGTGAAGCAGCTGGCCCGCGCGATGGGGGGCGACATCACGGTTACGCCGCGGCGCGGCGGCGGCACCACCTTTACCCTCACGGTGGTGCTGGCGCGGCCGGAAGGGTCGGTGGCGATCATGTCGAGTTCCGACGCCGATACCGCGCCGGGACAGGTCCGCGCGCTCCGGGTCCTCAGCGTCGAGGACAACCCGTTCGGCCGTGTCGTGCTCAACACCATCCTGACCGAACTCGGCCATCATGCGGAATTCATTGGGCAGGGTGAGGCGGCCGCCGAACGGATCGCGCGCGGCGTATTCGACGCGGTGTTGATGGACATGGTGCTGCCGGGCATCAACGGCGTCGAGGCGATCCGGCAGATCCGCGGGCTGCACCCGCCGCTCGGCCGCATCGCCGTGATCGGGGTCTCGGGCCGGTCCGATGATGAAGCCGCTTCGCGCGCCGCCGGCGCCGACGCCTTCCTGGTCAAGCCCGTGAGTCCGCGCGCCTTGGCGACTGCGCTGCTTGAAGCGACACGCCGTCCGGCAGCTGCGACTTGATGATCGCGGCGTTCAGTTCCCCGCCATACACGAAGATCGCGGCGATGAAATACAGGAACACCAGGGCAATGACGACGGAGGCTAGCCCCGCATACATCGTGACATAGTTGTTGGCGAAACGCGCCAGGTATTGTCCGAACACGACGCCCGAGACCAGCGATGCGACCATGGTGAAGATGATGCCGGGCAGGATCTGGACAAATCCGCGGCGGCCCGCCGGAAGCCATGCATGCAGGATCAGCAGCGCCACGGTCAGGGCCGAGATCGTGATGCCGTAGCGCGCGATGTTGAGCAGATGCTCGTTGCTCTCGACCACCAGCGGAATGTGGCGACGGGCGGCCTCCAGAATCAGCGGACCGAGCACGATCAGGAATGCCATCGCCAGCGCCGTGACGGCGGCGACCAGGGTATAGCCGATCAATTCCAGACGCAGCCAATACCAGCGCCGCGGCTCGACCACCGCATAGGCGCGGTTGAGCGCGACGCGGAGGCTCTCGACCCCGTTAGAGGCGAAATAGACCGCCAGCACGGCACCGGCGGTCAGAGCGTCGCCGCGGGTGGTGGTCAGTACGTCGTGTATCTGGCCCGACAGCGTATCGGCGACCTGTTTCGGCCAGGTCTGCAATATCAGCCCGGCGGCCTGGTCGGCGAGTTCCTGCGATCCGAAAAAGCCGGCGAGCGACGTCAGCACGATCAGAAACGGGAACAGCGCCATCAGCGTCGACAGCGCGATATGGCTCGCAATCGCCCAACCGTCATCGGCGAGAAACGTGTAGAATGCATCCACTGCCACCAGATAGACGTAATGAAGCTGCCTCACATTTCACCTTGAACGGCAGGGGACTGGTACGCAGGGGGCACCCGGCCAGCATCTGACATCATGGCGCAAAAAGCCAGATCATTGCAGGCCGGCGCCGACATGGAAGATGGCGGACGACGCCGCACCGTGTTATGTAACTAATATGGCCTCCCTCCTCAGCAAGCTCATTCTTCCCATTGCCATCGGCGCGGTCGCCATCGTGCTGGTGCTTGGTCTCGTCAACATGATGCGGGGCGGGTCGCCGAACACTTCTCAGAAACTGATGCGATGGCGGGTGCTGCTGCAGTTCGTCGCAATCGTGCTCGCCATGCTCACGGTATGGGCGACGGGACACTGAGCTAGGAACGGCTGGCTGGATTCCGGCCGGCCTGTGTCTGTTTCCTTCACCTGGCGATGGGAGCGCGGGATACTGAATGGTCGTTCTCAATCGGATCTACACCCGAACCGGGGATGACGGCACGACGGCGCTTGGCAGCGGCGAGCGGCGGCCGAAATACGATCTGCGGATCGGCGCCTATGGAACCGTCGACGAGACCAATGCCGCCATCGGCGTCGTCCGGCTGCATCTTGCGGCAGCGCCCGATCTCGATGCCATGCTGGGCCTGATCCAGAACGATCTGTTCGACCTCGGCGCCGACCTCGCGGTGCCGGAGCGCGAAGGCAAGCCGGAACGGCTGCGGATGCTGTCAAGCCAGGTCGAGCGGCTCGAGCGCGACATCGACAGCCTGAATGAGCGGCTGGCGCCGTTGACCTCGTTCGTGCTGCCCGGCGGCACGCCGGCGGCGGCGCATCTGCATCTGGCACGAACCATCTGCCGGCGCGCGGAACGCATCATGGTGGAACTTGCGGCACAGCCCGACGAGCCCGTCAGCGCCGCGGCGATCCATTACATGAACCGCCTGTCCGACTTCCTGTTCGTCGCCAGTCGGTCCGTGAACCGGAACGGCGCTGGAGACGTGCTCTGGGTGCCCGGCCAGAACCGCTGATCGCGCCGGTCGGCAAGCGATTTTTGGCCTTCGCGCGTTGACCGGGGTTGGCGGGCGCTTTAGGTTCCGCGCCCAAGCTGATCAAACCTGAAATGCATGCGAAAGAGGGTCGATGAAGGTTCTGGTGCCGGTAAAGCGGGTGGTCGACTACAACGTCAAGGTCCGCGTCAAGAGCGATGGATCGGGCGTGGAACTCGCCAATGTCAAGATGTCGATGAATCCGTTCGATGAAATCGCCGTCGAGGAGGCCCTGCGCCTGAAGGAGGCCGGCAAGGCGAGCGAGGTGGTGGTGGTTTCGATCGGCCCGGCCCAGGCCTCGGAGACCATCCGCACCGGCCTCGCCATGGGCGCCGATCGCGGCATCCTGGTCAAGGCCGAAGGGTTGGTCGAACCGCTGGCGGTCGCGAAGCTGCTCAAGGCCATCGCCGATGAGGAAAAGCCCGGCCTGGTCATTCTCGGCAAGCAGGCGATCGACGACGATTCCAACCAGACCGGCCAGATGCTGGCGGCGCTGCTCGGCTGGTCGCAGGCGACCTTTGCCTCGAAACTCGAGGTCGATGGCGCCGATTTCAAGGTGACGCGCGAGGTCGATGGCGGCCTGCAGACCGTCAAGCTCAAGGGACCGGCGATCGTCACCACCGATCTTCGGCTCAACGAGCCGCGCTACGCCAGCCTGCCCAACATCATGAAGGCGAAGAAGAAGCCGATCGCCGACAAGAGCGCCGCCGACTATGGCGTCGATCTCGCGCCGCATCTCGAAATCCTCAAGACTTCGGAGCCGCCGGGCCGCAAGGGCGGCGTCAAGGTCAAGGACGTCACGGAGCTGGTGTCGAAGCTCAAGAACGAGGCCGGGGTGCTCTGATGACGACGCTGTTGATTGCCGAACACGAACATGCCGCGCTGAAGGACTCCACCAACAAGGCCCTGACCGCGGCAGCCCAGCTCGGTGCCGACGTCGACGTCCTGGTCGCCGGCGGGGGCGAGGGCACCCGGGCGGCCGCCGAGGCCGCCGGCAAGCTCGCCGGCGTCAAGAAGGTGCTGCTGGCGGAAGGCGACGCTTATGCCCACGATCTCGCCGAGCCGCTGGCCGCGTTGATCGTGGCACTGGCGCCGTCCTACGACGCCTTCGTCGCGCCGGCCACGTCGCGATTCAAGAACGTGATGCCGCGGGTTGCGGCGCTGCTCGACGTGATGCAGGTCTCGGAGATCATCAAGGTCGTCTCGCCGGATACGTTCGAGCGGCCGATCTATGCCGGCAATGCAATCCAGACCGTGAAGTCGAAGGATGCCAAGAAGGTCATCACGGTGCGGACCTCGACTTTCGCCGCTGCCGGCGACGGCGGCAGTGCACCGGTCGAGAATGCCGCTGCCGCGGCCGATCCCGGCCTGTCGAGCTTTCTTGGCGAGGAGGTCGCAAAGAGCGATCGTCCGGAACTGACGTCGGCGAAGATCATCGTTTCCGGCGGCCGCGCAATGCAGAGCCGGGAGAATTTCGCCAAATATATCGAGCCGCTGGCAGACAAGCTCGGCGCGGGCGTCGGCGCCTCGCGCGCCGCAGTTGACGCCGGATATGCACCGAATGACTGGCAGGTCGGCCAGACCGGCAAGGTGGTGGCGCCGGAACTCTATGTCGCGATCGGCATCTCGGGTGCGATCCAGCACCTTGCCGGCATGAAGGATTCGAAGGTGATCGTCGCGATCAACAAGGACGAGGATGCGCCGATCTTCCAGGTCGCGGATTATGGTCTGGTCGCCGATCTGTATCAGGCGGTTCCTGAGCTGACCGATGCGCTCGGCAAGCTCGGCAAGTGAAACGCGCCGGCCGGAGGAATGCAATCCGGTCCGGTGTTATGCAAGGGACGGGCAGGCGCGGGTCGCGCGCCGGCCGATGTGAGATGGCGAGATGGCGGTTATGATCAAGAAAGTCGGCGTGATCGGTTCGGGCCAGATGGGCAACGGCATCGCGCATGTCGCGGGCCTCGCCGGTTTCGACGTCGTGCTCAATGACATCGCCGCCGACCGCCTGAAATCCGCGATGGCGACCATCAACGGCAACCTGTCTCGCCAGGTCGCCAAGAAGATCATCACCGAGGACGCGCGCAAGCAGGCGCTGAGCAGGATCGTCTCGACCGAAGGTTATGACGGGCTTGCCGACTGCGATCTGGTGATCGAGACCGCCGTCGAGAAGGAAGACGTCAAGCGCAAGATCTTCCACGACCTTTGCGCGGTGCTGAAGCCCGAGGCGATCGTCGCCTCCAACACCTCCTCGATCTCGATCACGCGGCTCGCCGCCTCCACCGACCGCCCGGAACGCTTCATCGGCATCCACTTCATGAATCCGGTTCCTCTGATGGAACTGGTCGAGCTGATCCGCGGCATCGCCACCGACGACAGCACCTTCGACGCCTCCAGGGAGTTCGTCACCCGGCTCGGCAAGCAGGTCGCCGTGTCGGAGGATTTTCCGGCCTTCATCGTCAACCGCATCCTGCTGCCGATGATCAATGAGGCGATTTACACGCTCTATGAGGGCGTCGGTAATGTCGAGGGGATCGACGCTGCGATGAAGCTCGGCGCGCACCACCCGATGGGGCCGCTCGAACTGGCGGATTTCATCGGGCTGGATACCTGTCTGTCGATCATGCAGGTTCTGCACGAGGGCCTCGCCGACTCGAAATACCGGCCGTGCCCGCTGCTCGTGAAATATGTCGAGGCGGGCTGGCTCGGGCGCAAGACCCAGCGCGGCTTCTATGACTATCGCGGCGACAAGCCGGTCCCGACGCGCTGAGGCGCACGACCCCGCCCGCCCTGATGGCAGTTTCTTAACCGCCGGTGCCTACAGTGCCGCCGTCGGAGTGTTGGCCATGGACATGATGAGCATGATCAGCAGCATCCTCGCCGCTCAGGCGGGGAATGCGCAGATGCAGATCGCGACTTCGATCCTGAAGTCGAACGCGGACGCGGAGAAGTCCGCGGTCCAGACCCTGCTCGGCGTACCGGCTGCATCATCCCAGGCCAATCTTGGCCCCGGCATCGGGGCCCAGCTGGACGTCTCGGCCTGAATCAGAACGCCGCCGCGGCGGGCTTGATCGCCGCCGCGATCAGCTTGATCGCGTCGTCGCTCGCCCATTCCGCCGGCCCGGCAATGGTGGCGATTTCGCAGCCCTTGCCATCGACCAGCACCGAGGTCGGCATGCCCAGGGCCCGCCCTACGCTTTTAAGATCCTGGAAAACCTTGGCTTTCTGGTCGCTGAAATAGTCGAGCCGGGTCAGCTGAGCTTCTTTCAGGAAATTCCTGGGCTTGTCGGGGTCGCGGGTATCGATATTGACCGCGACCACCTGGAAATCGGGCCCGCCCAGCCGGGTTTGCAGGCCGTCGAGCGCCGGCATTTCCCGGCGGCAGGGCACGCACCAGGTTGCCCACAGGTTCACCAGGACGGTGCGCCCGTGCCAGTCCGACAGCTTTCGGGGCTTGCCATCGGCATCCTCGAAGGCGAGATCCGGCAGCTTCAGCGGCGTCGTCGCCATGGTCAAAGCGGCGACTTCGCCGCGGGCGAGCGGCGTCAGCCTGTGGGCGAGGGCCACCGCCGGGCTGCAGGGGGCATCCGCCGTCGCGGTGCGCTTGAGACCGCCGATCCCGTAGATCCCGGCAAATCCGATCGCCACGCCGATCAGCACCGCGCCAACGGCGAGGGGGATCCGGCGCGTGGGCATTGGCGGTGGCGCGGGGCGTTCGGGCATATCGTTTGTCATCCAGTATCAGATACAGCTATGCAAGGGCCAACATGCCGCCCCGGTGGATTCGTGACGGCGCCGAAGCGGCGTTTCCGGGTCGTGATGGGCGGCGGGGTCACAGGCAGATCATGAGCACCAGGGCATGAGCAACGAGATGTGGGGTGGCCGGTTTTCCGAGCGCCCCGACGCGATCATGGAGGAAATCAACGTCTCCATCGACGTCGACCGTCACCTTTTTGCCCAAGACATTGCCGCGTCAAAGGCCCACGCCGCAATGCTTGCCGCGCAAGGCATCATCGCGGCAAACGATGCGAAAAACATCGCGCGCGGTCTAGACACGATTTTGTCAGAAATCGATGCCGGATCGTTCGATTTCAAGCGTGCGCTCGAGGACATTCACATGAATGTCGAAAGCCGGCTCGGCGAGTTGATCGGCCCGGCCGCCGGCCGGCTGCACACCGCGCGCTCCCGCAACGATCAGGTCGCGACGGATTTCCGGCTCTATGTTCGCGACACCATCGATGCCACAGATGCAGCGCTGGCGGCCTTGCAGCAGGTGCTGGCGGAGCGGGCCCTGCAGCATGCCGGCACGGTGATGCCGGGCTTCACTCACCTGCAGACGGCCCAGCCGGTGACCCTGGGACATCACCTTCTCGCCTATGTCGAGATGGCGTCACGCGATCGCGGCCGCTTTGCCGATGCCCGCAAGCGCCTCAACGAGTCGCCGCTCGGGGCGGCCGCGCTCGCCGGCACCTCATTCCCGATCGACCGGCACGCCACGGCCGCCGCGCTCGGCTTCGCGCGGCCGATGGCCAATTCGCTCGACGCGGTGTCGGATCGCGATTTCGTGCTGGAGACCCTCGCGGCCGGCGCGATCGCGTCGATGCATTTGTCGCGGCTTGCCGAGGAACTCGTGATCTGGACCTCGCCGCTGGTCGGACTGGTTCGTTTGTCCGACAGATTCACCACCGGCTCGTCGATCATGCCGCAGAAGCGCAACCCCGATGCGGCCGAACTGGTTCGCGCCAAGACCGGGCGGGTGATCGGCGCGCTGACGGGGCTGCTGGTCGTGATGAAGGGCCTGCCGCTCGCCTATCAAAAGGACATGCAGGAGGACAAGCACGGGGCCATGGAAGCGTTCGGCGCGCTGTCGCTGGCGGTACGGGCGATGACCGGCATGATGGCCGACATGGTGCCCGACGAGGAGCGGATGAAGGTCGCCGCCGGCGCGGGTTACGCCACCGCGACCGACCTTGCCGACTGGCTGGTGCGAACGTTGAAAATGCCGTTCCGCGATGCCCATCACGTCACCGGGCGGATCGTCGCCAGGGCCGCGAGGGAGGGGGTCGCGCTGCACGAGCTGCCGTTGGCGGCGATGCAGGCGATCGAGCCGAGGGTGACGGCCGAGGCCCTCAAGGTGCTCTCGGTCGAGGCCTCGGTGAAGAGCCGCACGAGCTATGGCGGAACGGCGCCGAAGAATGTCGTGGCGCAGGCGAAGGCCTGGCTGAAGCGGCTGGAAAAAGAGCGAAAATCGGGCTGAAGCACGATCCGCGCTGCAATTTCACCCTGCTCCGGGCCTCGCCAGATCGGGGCAATGTTTGTATGGTGCCGCCGCTTTGGGGATATCGCCGTGACTCGTTGTCTTAGCCCGTTGTCGTCGAGATGGACCGTCGCGCTGCTGGCGGCTGCCGCGCTGGCGCTGGCGGGATGCGGGCGCAAGGGTCCGTTGGACCTGCCTCCGGCGGCGACGCCGCCGACGGCCGCCGCGATGCAGGGCGACACCGAGGCCGAACAGGCCAGCAAGCCCACGATCTTCAACCCCACCTACGGCGCCGAGGCGTCCCCGGCCGCCTCCAAGGGTCCCAAGAAATCGTTCGTTCTCGATCCGCTGCTGGGTAACTGAGCCGCCATGAATCATTTCGACTATCGCAACGGCGTGCTGCACGCCGAGGCGGTGAACCTGATCGAGCTGGCGGCCGGCGTCGGCACCCCGTTCTACTGCTATTCGACGGCGACGCTGGAGCGGCATTACCGCGTGTTCAGCGAGGCCTTTGCCGGCGAGAAGACGCTGGTGTGCTACGCGCTCAAGGCCAACTCCAACCAGTCGGTGCTGCGCACGCTGGCGAAGCTCGGGGCCGGCGCCGACGTGGTGTCCGGCGGGGAATTGCAGCGGGCGCTGGCCGCAGGCATTCCGCCGGACCGCATCCTGTTCTCCGGTATCGGCAAGACCGAGCCCGAGCTGCTCGCCGCGCTGGCGGCGGATATCCTGTGCATCAACATCGAGTCCGAACCGGAACTCGAACTGCTGTCCCGGCTCGCCGCGGAGAGCGGCAGGACGGCGCGCATCTCGGTGCGGGTCAATCCCGATGTCGATGCCGGCACCCATGCCAAGATCTCGACCGGTCGATCGGAAAACAAGTTCGGCATCCCGCTGAACCGCGCCCGCGCGGTGTACGCCCGTGCCGCCAGCTTGCCGGGAATCCGGGTGACCGGCGCCGACATGCATATCGGCAGCCAGATCACCGATCTCAGCCGGATGGAAGCCGCGTTCCGGATCCTGGCCGAATTCGTCACGACGCTGCGCGCCGACGGCCACGTCATCTCCCACGTCGATTTCGGCGGCGGACTGGGCATTCCCTATTACATGGACCGGGAAGCGCCGCCGGCGCCGGCAGCCTACGCCGCCATGGTCAAGCGGGTGACGCACAATCTCGGCTGCACGCTGATGTTCGAGCCCGGCCGCATGATCGTCGGCAATGCCGGCATTCTGGTCGCCCGCGTCCTCTATGTGAAGCATGGCGCTGTCAAGAATTTCGTCATCATCGACGCCGCGATGAACGACTTGATCCGGCCTACGCTTTACGAGGCGCACCATGACATCTTGCCGGTGCGACAACCTGCCGAGGGTACGCGCCGGATCTTGGCGGATGTGGTCGGCCCGGTCTGCGAGAGCGGAGATTATCTCGCGCTCGACCGCAGCATGACCGAACCCGCTTCCGGCGACCTGGTCGCGATCATGACGGCGGGCGCCTATGGCGCGGTTCAGTCCGGCACCTACAACACAAGGCCGCTGATCCCCGAGGTGCTGGTCAAGGACGACCAGTACGCGGTGGTGCGCCCCCGTCTCGAGGTCGACGCCCTGATCGCGATGGATCGACCCGCGCCCTGGCTTTGAGATCGGCGTTACGCCGGCGCGGCGCCGGGCGCAGCTATTTTGGTCCGCCCACTACCACGCCGGCGGCCCGTTCGATCGGCTGGATCGCGCAGGTGAAGTCGGAATCGGCACCCATTTCGCGGATCACCACTTCCCACAACCGGCCGACGGCTTCGGCGACCTCCATCGACATCCCGAGCGCCCTTGCCTCCTCCAGGCAGAGCCGCACGTCCTTGACCATCAACCCGGTCGCGAAACCGAAATCGAAGCTGCGCGGCAGGATCGATCGCGGGAACTTGTCGCGGCTCGCCGTGTTCATGCCGGTGCTTACGTTGATGACGTCGATCATGACGGCGGCATCGAGCCCCGCCTTGACGCCCATGGTCACCGCTTCCGATGTCGCCACCACCGCGGTGGCCGACAACAGATTGTTCGCAAGCTTCATGGTCTGGGCCGAGCCGGGCTTGGTGCCGATGAAGAACACCCTGCCGATGATCTCGAGGGCGGGCTTGACCGCCTCGAAGTCGGCGCGCGGACCCGACACCATCACCGCGAGGGTACCCTTTTCGGCGCCGCCGACGCCGCCACTCACGGGGCTGTCGAGTTGCACGATGTCGCGTTTCGCCAGCCCGTCGTGGATGCGGACCGCCATCCGCGAGCCGATGGTGGAGAGATCGACAAAGCGCCTGACCCGCTTGCCCTCGATCACGCCACCGGATCCGGTCGCGACCTCCAGCGAGGCCTGCAGTGACGGCAGGCTCGCAAGCACGGTCTCGACCTGATCGGCGATGTCCCGCGGCGAGGTCGCCGCGCGGGCGCCGAGCGCGACCAGGCGGTCGACCGCCTCCTCGCGCTGATCGAACACGCGCAATTGATGTCCCGCCTCGATCAGGCGACGGGCCATGGGGAAGCCCATCTTGCCAAGGCCGACAAAGCCGATGTCCATGGTGCTGCTTCCTCAACCCTTGTCGATCTCGGCGAACACCTCCCGGGCTATCCGGAAACTGTCGACGCCGGCGGGAACGCCGGCATAGATCGCCACCTGCATCAATATTTCGCGAATCTCGTCCCTGGTCACGCCGTTCACCAGCGCACCCTTGAGGTGCGACCGCAATTCGTGCGGCCGGTTCAGGATCGAAAGCATGGCGAGATTGAGCATGCTGCGAGTCTTGCGCGGCAGTTCCTCGCGGCCCCATACCGCGCCCCAGCAATATTCGGTGAGCAACTCCTGGAACGGCCGGTTGAAATCGTCGGCATTCTTCAGGGCATTGTTGACATAGGCTTCGCCGAGCACCGCCTTGCGGATTTCCAGCCCCTTGTCGTGGGTTTTCTTGTCCATGGATTTCCCTTTCGTGGATCGTCGGCGACGTTACGGGGTCGCAGCTCCGCAGTCACGCCTTCGTGTTATGCGGATTCCCGGGTGCAGGTTGTCGGCGAAAGGTGCCTCACTGCCGCCGCTGTGTTAGGCTGTGGTCCGGACCAACCCGGAGTTTTTATTGAGCGGCTCGATTCCCAATCCGCCCGAACCCATCCGTGATGCGGACCCTGCCGGCCGGCTGCAATTGACGCAGGCGCTGCAGCGGGCAAGGTATGCCATCGCGTGGGAGCGCTTGTGGCCGCATCTGGCCCGGCTTCTGACCGTTGCGGGGCTGTTCCTCGTGGTGTCCTGGGCCGGATTGTGGCTGGCGCTGCCGTTCGTCGGGCGCGCCATCGGACTTGGCATCGCTGTGCTGCTGGCATTGGCCGTGCTGTTCCCGCTGGTCGGGTTTCGCTGGCCCAGCCGCGAGGAGGGGTTGCGGCGGCTCGATCGCGGCACCGGGGTCCGCCATCGGCCGGTCACCGCGCTGGCCGACACGCTGGTCTCGCAGGATCCGGTTGCGCGGGCGCTGTGGCAGGCCCAGCGCGAGCGCACGCTGGCTTCGATCAAGCGCATTCGCGCCGGCCTGCCATCGCCCCGGCTAGCCATCCACGATCCCTGGGCGCTGCGGGCGCTGGTCGTGATGTTGATGGTTGCCGCCTATGTGGCGGCGGGTGACGAGCGCCGGTTGCGCCTGGCGGCGGCCTTCGACTGGAACGGCGTGTTGTCGCCCGCCACGATAAGGGTGGATGCCTGGGTCACGCCGCCCCCCTACACCGGAAAACCATCGATCATCCTGTCGGCGGCCGGCAAGGAAGCGACGACGGCTGTCGGTGGTCCGCTGCCGGTGCCGGCCGGCAGTACGCTGATCGTCCGCTCCAGCGGCGGCACGCTTGATGCGGTGGCGGGCGGCGGCGTCACCGAGACGGCGCCGACCGAACAGGCGCCGAAAGGCACCAATGAGCGGCATTTTACCATCACCGCCGATGGAACCGTGCATGTCCGCGCGCCCTCCGGTCAGCCGCTGTGGAAATTCAGCGCGGTGGCGGACCGGGCGCCGACGATCGCCTTGGCGAAGGACCCGGAGCGTCAGGCGCACGGGTCGCTGCAGATGTCCTACAAGATCGAGGACGACTACGGCGTCACCGAAGCCCAGGCCCATTTCGTCCGCCGCAATGGCGAGGAGTTGAAAGCCGCGCCGGATGCGCGACCCCTGTTCTCGCCGCCGCAGTTTGCGCTGGTGCTGCCGAATGCCCGCACGCGCAACGGCGTCGGGCAGACCGTCAAGGATCTCAGCGAAGATCCCTATGCCGGCGCCGATGTGACGCTCACGTTGACGGCGAAGGACGAGGCGGGCAATGAGGGCCGCAGCGAGCCGTTCAACATGCGGCTGCCGCAGCGGCTGTTCACCAAGCCGCTGGCACGGGCCCTGATCGAACAGCGTCGCATCCTGGCACTCGATGCCAACCAGAACTCCGGGGTCTATGCGGCGCTCGACGCGCTGATGATCGCACCCGAAACGTTCACGCCGGAGGCCGGCCATTATCTCGGGCTCTACAGCGTCGCGCGGCAGCTCGAGGCCGCCCATACCGACGACGCGCTGCGCGTGGTGGTCGCCAGCCTGTGGTCGCTTGCGGTCACCATCGAGGATGGCAACATCAGCGACGTCGACAAGGCGCTGCGCGCCGCGCAGGACGCCCTGAAGCAGGCGCTGGAGCGCGGCGCCAGCGACGAGGAGATAAAGAAGCTCACCGACAACCTTCGCGCGGCACTGGACAATTTCATGCGTCAGCTGGCCGAGCAGATGCGCAGCAATCCGCAGGCGCTGGCCCGGCCGCTCGATCCCAATACCAGGGTGATGCGCCAGCAGGATCTCGACAACATGATCGAGCGCATGGAGCGGCTGTCGCGTTCCGGCGACAAGGACGCGGCCAAGGACCTGCTCGAGCAGCTGCAGCAGATGCTGGAGAACCTCCAGATGGCGCAGCCGGGTCAGTCGGGCGAAGGCGACATGCAGCAGGCGCTGAACGAGCTCGGCGACATGATCCGCAAGCAGCAGCAGTTGCGCGACAAGACCTTCAAGCAGGGCCAGGACGCGCGGCGCGACCGCCAGCAGCGCGGCAAGCAGGGCAACCAGGCCATGGGCGATTTGCAGCAGGACCAGCAGAGCCTGCGCGACCGGCTGAACAAGCTGCAGCAGGAACTCGCGAAGCGTGGCATGGGGCAGCAGGGCCAGCGCGGCGAGCAGGGCGAAGGCGCCGATCCGCAACAGGGCGAGGGCGAGAACGGCCTCGGCGATGCCGACAGCGCCATGGACGACGCCGGCGGCAAGCTCGGCGACGGCAACGCCGACGGCGCGGTGGACGCGCAGGGCAAGGCGCTGGAAGCCATGCGCAAGGGCGCCCAGAGCCTGGCCGATTCGATGCAGCCGGGTGACGGCAATCAACCGGGCGACGGCCAGGGTACCCGTGTGGGCCGACAGCAAAGCGGCGGAAACCAGAGCGATCCGCTGGGCCGGCCGCTGCATGGCCGCGAGTTCGGCGACGATCTGACGGTCAAGATTCCCGGCGAGATCGACGTGCAGCGGGTTCGCCGCATCCTGGAAGAGCTGCGGCGGCGGCTCGCCGATCCCGCGCGCCCGCAGACCGAACTCGACTATATCGAGCGGCTGCTCAAGGACTATTAGGATCAGGCCTGGCGGCGTTTGCGGCCTTGAGCCGGCTCAGTGTTTTCTGGCCGCCAGCGCGCCGGCGACGGCGGCCCGGATCTCGGCGACCGAGAACGGCTTGGTGACCACGTCATGCACGATGGCCTCGAGGCCGGAGGCGCGTTCGCGCTGTGCGGCATAGCCGGTCATCAACAGGATGGTGAGGTCCGGAAAATCCCGCGCCGCCGCCAGCGCCAGCGCAATCCCGTCCATCACGGGCATCTGGATATCGGTCAGCAGCAGGTCGAAGCTGCCCGGCTCGCGGCTCAGGATCTCCAGCGCTTCGGCGCCGTCTTCGGCCGTGACGGTTTCGTGGCCGTCCATGGCGATGGCGCGTGCCACCAGCCTGCGCATCGACTCCTCGTCGTCGGCAATCAGGATGCGGGGCATGCAACCACCGTCATGCGCGAGAACCCGGTTCATGCGTGGCCGTCGCCGACGTCTCTCTTGTTGAAAAAGCGCACGTCGACATGGCGGCCCTCCGGCGGCGGCGAAGCCAGTTGCGATTTGAACCAGGCTTTCTCCCCGGGCTTGAGCACGGCTTGTTCCAGCATCGCGTTCCAGGCATAGATTTCCACGCCATGATCGTCGCGCACGCTGAAGCGCAGCCGCGGCAATTCGACCGGCTTCTGGCTGTGGCCCTCGATCATGCCTTCGATGACAAGCGTCGGCTTGCCCTGCACGGTCTCGCGGGTGATCTTGACGTCCTTGAAGACGAGCCCGCGCAGATTCACCTCGAGGCCGGCCATCTTGTAGAAGACCGCGGTCTGCGGCAGCAGGCGGACCACGTCGGCGCGCCAGATCACCAGGGCCAGCACGAGCGCGCCCATGGCCACGCAAGCCGTCGAAAGCCGCGCCGTGCCGCTGCCGCCCGATCGCGGCCGCTTCAACGGATTGCGCCGCCATGGCCGGCGCCGCCGGCCCGCGGCGCGAGCCTCGGTCACCTTGTGGTCCGCGTTTCCGGCAGCCGCAAGCAGGCCATCCTGTCCGGCCGGCCAGTCGGCGGAGATGGAGGGGCTGTCGACCATCGGCGGGGCCAAGTCATCGCCGTCGGCGGTTGCGAAGCCTCCGGACTGGATGGCGCCCTCCTGACCGCCGGCGGCAGCCTCCGCGGGCATCGCCATGGCGGTCTCGAGTACGTCCTGTGGCCGTGCCTGCCAGGTTTCCTTGCAGCGGGAACAGCGCACGGTACGACCGGCCGCGCCCAAAGTAGCCGGATCAATGCCATAGGACGTTGTACAATGCGGGCAAACGATGTGCATGGAGCCGATCTCCACAATGACGCTGCCGGGATGCTACAAGGCGACCGTTAACGAATCGGAAACCATAATCGAAGCACAACCATTTTATCGGGTTCGCGGCCGTCGCGGCGCCAGCCTGCCGCCGGCCTGCGCCAGGGACCGCTCGGCCGCACCCCATATCGAACGGAGCTGAGCTTGGTTCGGTTCGAAAATGTCGGATTGCGTTACGGGCTCGGCCCGGAGATTCTGCGCGACCTCAGCTTCCAGATCCCCGCCCATTCGTTCCAGTTTCTCACCGGCCCTTCCGGCGCCGGCAAGACCTCGCTGCTGCGGCTGTTGTTCCTGTCGTTGCGGCCGACGCGGGGCCTGGTCAATCTGTTCGGCCATGATGTCTCGCTGCTCGGCAAGGACGAGGTCGCCGCCCTGCGTCAGCGGATCGGCATCGTGTTGCAGGATTTCCGCCTGCTCGACCACATGACCACTTACGAGAACGTGGCGCTGCCGTTCCGGGTGATGGGCCGCGACGAATCGAGCTATCGCAAGGAGGTGATCGACCTCCTGAAATGGGTCGGTCTTGGCGAACGGATGGATGCGCTACCGCCGATCCTGTCCGGCGGTGAAAAGCAGCGCGCCGCGATCGCCCGCGCCGTGATCTCGCGGCCGCATCTGTTGCTCGCGGACGAGCCGACCGGCAACGTCGATCCAACTCTCGGACGGCGGTTGCTGCGGCTGTTCATCGAACTCAACAAATCGGGCACCGCGGTGATCATCGCGACCCACGACATCACCCTGATGGACCAGTACCAGGCGCGGCGGCTGGTGCTTCACCAGGGGCGGCTGCATATCTATGAGTAGAGCCCGATGAGCCGGCTTGACGATGACCATGGTCCGCTGGTGGACCTGGGGCGCGAGCGCCCGCAGGTGCCGGCGCGGGCGCGCAATCTGTCGCCGATCGTGCCGCGGGCCACCATCGCGGGCCGGGCGCTGGTTGCGGTCGTCGCCATCATGACATTCCTCGCCTCGATCACCACCGGGGCGGTGCTGCTGGTGAGCGCCTCGGCTGCGGAGTGGCAGTCGGAGGTCGGCAGCGAACTCACCATCCAGGTGCGGCCCCTGACCGGCCGCGACCTCGAGCGCGATGTCGCGGCCGCGACCGAAGCCGTGCGTGGCCAGGCCGGCATCGTCGAGGCGAGGCCGTTCACCGTGGAAGAGTCCGCCAAGCTCCTGGAACCGTGGCTCGGCAGCGGGCTTTCGCTCGAGGATCTGCCGGTGCCGCGCGTCATCGTGGCGCGGGTGCAGCCCGGCGCCACGCTCGACCTGGCGGCGCTGCGCGCCCAGGTGGCGCAGGTCGCGCCGACCGCAACCGTCGACGATCACCGGGCCTGGATCGAACGGATGCGGTCGATGACCGGCGCCACCGTGCTCGCCGGCGTCGGCATTCTTGCGCTGGTCATCATTGCGACCATCATCTCGGTTTCCTTTGCCACCCGAGGTGCGATGGCGGCCAATCGACCGATCGTCGAGGTTCTGCATTTCGTGGGGGCCGGCGACCGCTACATCGCCAACCGGTTCCAGCGGCATTTCCTGCGCCTCGGGCTCGAGGGCGGCGTGATCGGCGGAGGCATCGCGATGCTGGTGTTCGGCTTCTCGGAATCGATCGCCGGCTGGTTTTCCGGCACGCCGGTCGGCGACCAGTTCGCGGCGCTGCTCGGGACCTTCTCGCTGCGCCCCTCGGGTTATCTCGCCTTGGCGGCGCAGGCGGTGCTGATCGCCGCCATCACCGCCTGGGCGTCGCGCCGAACGCTGTTTGCCACGCTCGACGAAATCGACTGAGATGCGCAAGGTCGCCCGGACTGCTAGGGTGACGACGTAAATCGGTGAAGCTGCAACGCATGAGTTCGCATGACGACATTCCGCCGGCCGCGGCACGCCGGCGAGCGCTTCGCGCCACGGCAATCGCCGCGCTGGCGCTGCTGTTCGTCGGCGTCGCGATCGGCTTTGTCGGTTTCCTGTCTCAGCTGCGCGGTACCGAGGTCAAGCCGCCCCGCGATGCCGACGGCATCGTGGTGCTCACCGGCGGCTCGTCACGGGTATCCGATGCGATGGAACTGCTGGCGGCCGGTTACGGCAAGCGGCTTTTGATCTCGGGCGTGCATCCGACCAGCGCCGTCAGCGACATCTCGCGCACGCTGCCCGACAACCAGTCGCTGCTGGGCTGCTGTGTCGATCTCGACCGCTCGGCCGTCAACACCCGCAGCAATGCCGCGGAGACGCGGCGCTGGGTGCACGAGCGCGGGTTCAAGTCGCTGATCGTCGTGACGTCGAACTATCATATGCCGCGGGCGATTGTCGAATTGTCGCATGCGATGCCTGATATCGCGTTGATCCCGTTCGCGGTGGTCGGAGACAAATGGCGTGACGAGCCGTGGTGGACCAGCGGTACGACCGTCCGCCTGCTGATCTCGGAATACGTCAAGTACGTCGCCGCCGAGATGCGGGTTCGCCTGGCCGACGCCGGGCTCGACCTGCTGCCCGAATTTCCCGACCAGTCGAGCGGCTTCTCGCCGCCGCGCCGGCCGGCGACCGCGCAAGCCAACTGATCGGATCGCCCATGATCTCGATCTTTCTGCGCTCGCTGCTCTTCAACGTGCTGTTCTACCTGCTGCTGGTGTTCTGGCTGCTGGTCGCGATCCCGACCTTCCTGCTGCCATGGACCACCGTGATGGTAATGGCACGGCTGTGGGCCCGCAACAGCATCTGGCTGCAGCGCGTGGTCTGCAACACAAGGGTGGAATATCGCGGGCTCGACCGGATTCCGAAGGGGCCGCTGATCGTCGCGTCGAAACACCAGTCGATGTGGGAGACCTTCGCGCTACTGCAATTCTTCGATCAGCCGCTGTTCATCCTCAAGCGCGAACTGACGTGGATCCCGCTGTTCGGCTGGTACCTGATCAAGTCGGACATGATCGGCATCGACCGCCGCGCCGGCGGCCGCTCGCTGCTCGCCATGGCGCGCCGCGCGGGAGTGGCCGTCCGGCGCGGCCGTCAGCTCGTGATCTTTCCCGAGGGCACGCGCAGGCCGGTCGGGGCGCCGCCGCAATACAAGCCCGGTGTCAGCCAGATCTATCTCGAGAGCGGCGTGGTCTGCCTTCCGGTGGCGCTCAATTCGGGCCTGTTTTGGCCGCGCCGGACCTTCATGCGCTATCCCGGCACCCTGGTGGTGGAATTCCTCGACCCGCTGCCGCCCGGTCTGCCGCGCCGCGAATTTCTCGAGCGCATCACGACCGTGATCGAGGACGCCACCGGCCGGCTGGTCGAGACCGCACGGATCGAGCAGGTCCAATTGTTCGGCGGGGTGCCAGGTCCGGGTGCGGATAGCTGACGGCGGCCTCACCGGTGCAGGGCCGGATCGTCCCGCAGCATCAGCGCAAGCTGATGCAGTTGAGCGTCGCGAAAACCCTGAGCCTCGATCGACTTCACGGTTGACAGCACGTAGTCGCGATTGTTGCCGGAACGGCCGTGCCCCTGCTGGACGTGGCGCAGCTGCTCCGGCAGCGACAGCCGGCCGGCATATTGCACATGGCCGCGATCGACGACGTAGGTCAGCGCGCTGACCCGCTGCCGGGCTTCGTCCTCCAGCCAGACCGACCGCATCACCTCGCGATAGACGTTGGTGGTCTGCTCACGCGCGCGCAGATAGTCGACGGTGTCGCGGCGCCGCCCGGCGGCAACCCGGAAGGCGATGCCCCGGCAGGCGCCGCCGCGGTCGAGCCCGAGCACCAGGCCGGGCTTCTCCGGCGTGCCGCGATGGTCGAACGAATAGACGCACAGCGCGCGATGTTCACCGATTAGCCGCGCCGGCACCTGTTCGATGAACGCGAAGCCCGGCCGCCACATCAGCGAGCCATAACCGAAAACCCAGAGGTCGCCGCTGGATGGATCCGGCCTGGAGATGATTCTTGCTGGCATTGTCGCGACGCCTAGCAGAATCCGCCCTTCAATGAAAATGCGGTAACTTGATCGTGGCCGGCATCTATCGCTTAAATGACAAAATCACTGGTCAAAGGTCGCCCATGTCCGAGATGACCCCGGCGCCGCGCCGCCGCCCGCTTTGGCGCCTCTTCTTCATGCCGGTCCTGCTGTTGATTGCCGCCGCCGCCTGGAGCGCGTTCTGGTTCTATTCCGCCTCCCAGGTCGATGTCATCGCCGACGCCTGGCGGGCGCAGGAGGCTCAGGCCGGGCGGGTCTATGATTGTGCCCGGCGCTCGGTGGCCGGCTATCCGTTCCGCCTCGAAGTCCGATGCCATGGCGCCACCGTATCGCTGGTCGCGCAGACGGCCGGCGAGGCCGCGGGCCAGCCGCCGATCACGGCACGGCTCGGCGAGATCCTGGTGATGGCCCAGGTCTATGATCCGAAGCTGCTGATCGCGGAATTCACCGCGCCCGCCACGATTTCCGATCGCGCCGGGCGGCCCTCGATGGAGGCGAACTGGCGCACGGCGCGCAGCAGCGTGATCGGACTGCCGGCGATACCGCGGCAGGTCGCGCTCGTCTTCGACGATCCCTCGATCGATCGGATCGAGGGTTCGGCGCGGGCGCCGCTGGCGGGTGCCAAGCATATCGAATTGCATGCCCGGCCGGTTGCCGCAACGCGCGCCGATCTCCCGGAGATCGAGACCGTGCTGCAGATCAATGGCGGCAGCGTGCAGGGCGTGCATCCGCTGCTGGCGCAGCCGTTCGACGCCGATATCCACACCCGGCTGGGCGGGCTGAAGGACCTGTCGCCGAAACCCTGGCCGCAGCGTTTTCGTGAGCTCCAGGCCGCCGGCGGCCATGTCGACATCGTCAATTCCCGGATCCAGCAGGGCGACGTGGTGGCGGTGGCTGCCGGCAGGCTCGGCCTCAATGCCGAGGGGCGGTTGGAGGGCGAACTGCAGATGACGGTTGCCGGCCTCGACCAGGTGATCGCCGCGCTGGGTCTCGAGAAGATGCTGGAAGAAGGCGTGCCGCAGGCGACGCTCGATCGGGTCGCGCCGGGGGTCAAGACGCAGGACCTCAACAACCTGTTCGGGGCGCTCGACCGGGCGATCCCGGGTCTCGGCAAGGTGGTCCGGCAGAATGCCAATGCCGGCGTCACCGCCGGCCTCAACGCGCTGGGCAAGGAGACGGTGCTGGAGGGCAAGCAGGCGCGGGCGTTTCCGCTACGCTTCGTCGATGGCGCGGTTTCGCTGGGGCCGCTGAAGGTCGCGGACATCCCGCCGCTGTTCTAGCTTAGAACCGGTTGGAGCCGCGCTCATTCGGCCTTGGCGGTCAAGTTGGCGTGCGGGCGGCCGAAGTCTGGCGCCGCCGAATCCTGGCCGATCTCGACAATGCCGCGGCGGATGGCGCGGGTGCGGGTGAAATGCTCGAACAGCGCCTCGCCGTCGCCGCGGCGGATGGCGCGGGTCAGCTTGGAAAGGTCCTCGTTGAAGGTGCCGAGCATCTCCAGCACGGCCTCCTTGTTGGCGAGAAAGACGTCGCGCCACATGGTGGGGTCGGAGGCCGCGATGCGGGTGAAGTCGCGGAAGCCGCCGGCCGAGAATTTCATCACCTCCGACGACGTGACCTGGCCGAGTTCGTCTGCGGTACCGACAATGGTGTAGGCGATCAGATGCGGCAGGTGGCTGGTGATCGCGAGCACCAGATCGTGGTGGTCGGGCGTCATGATCTCGACCTTGGCGCCGAGACCAGCCCAGAATGCGCGCAGCCGCTCGACCGCGCCGGCATCGCTGCCCTCCGGCGGCGTCAGGATGCACCAGCGATTGATGAACAGTTCGGCGAAGCCGGAATCGGGGCCGGAATGTTCGGTGCCGGCGACCGGATGCGCCGGCACGAAATGCACGCCGCCGGGCAGATGTGGCGCCATGTCCCGCACCACCGTGCCTTTGACCGAGCCGACGTCGGACACGATCGCGCCCGGCTTGAGGTGAGGCGCGATCTCGCGGGCCACCGGTCCGCAGGCGCCGACTGGGATGCAGAGAATGACGAGATCGGCGTCGCGCACGGCCTCCGCATTGGTTTCGGCCACCCGGTCGACGATACCGAGTTCGCCCACCCGCGCCCGGGTCTGCGCCGACCGGGCGGTGGTGACGAGCTCGCGCGCGAGCCCCTGCGCGCGGGCGGCGCGCGCGATCGAGCCGCCAATCAGGCCGAAGCCCACCAGCGCGACGCGTTGGAACAGCGGCGCCGCGTTCACGTCGCCGCCATGAAGTCGCGCAAGCCGTCGACCACGAGGCGATTGGCCTCCTCGGTGCCGATGGTCATGCGCAGAGCGTGCGGCAGCCCGTAATTGTTCACCGCCCGCAACACCAAGCCCCGCCGGGTCAGAAAGGCGTCGGCTTCCGCCGAAGTCCTGCCCTTCTCGCGCGGAAAATGGATCAGCACGAAGTTGGCCACGCTCGGCGTCACCTCGAGACCGAGGCTGCCGATCTCCCGGGTCAGCCAGATGCGCCATTTCTCGGTGTGCGCCTTCGACATCTGGACATGCGCGGTATCCTCGATCGCCGCGACCGCCGCCAGCATCGCCGGGGTCGAGACGTTGAACGGTCCGCGGATCCGATTCACCGCGTCGACGATATGGGCGGGCCCGAACATCCAGCCGATCCGCAGCGAGGCCAGCCCGTGAATCTTGGAGAAAGTATGGGTCATCACGGTATTTTCGGTGGTCGCCACCAGTTCGATGCCGATCTCGTAGTCGTTGCGGGACACGTAGTCGGAATAGGCGGCGTCCAGCACCAGCAGCACCTCGGGGGGCAATCCGGCGCGCAGCCGCCGCACCTCGTCGAACGGCAGGTAGGTTCCGGTCGGATTGTTGGGATTGGCGAGCCACACGAGCTTGGTGCGCGGCGTCACCCGCGCCAGGATGGCGTCGACATCGGCGGTGAACTCGGTTTCCGGCGCGACGACGCTGGTCGCGCCGTTCGCCATGGTCGCGATCGGGTAAACCAGGAAGCCGTGGGCGGTCGAGATCGCCTCGTCGCCGTGACGCAGATAGGTGTGGGCCAGCAGGTTGAGGATTTCATCCGAACCGGCGCCGCAGATGATGCGGTCGGGGTCGAGCCCGAAGGCGCGCCCGATCGCCTCGCGCAGCACGCGCGAGGTGCCTTCCGGATAGTCCTCCAGATGCGCCGCCACGTTCTTGTAGGCCTCGATCGCCTTTGGCGAGGGGCCGAACGGCGTTTCGTTGGCCGACAGCTTGAACACCTTGCGCCCCGGCTCGGGCACCGGGCTCTTCCCCGGCGTGTAGGGCGCAATATCGAGAATGCCGGGATTCGGCACGGGTCGGGACATCTTCATCTCCGGATGATCGGGGCCGTCAGGATTTCGTCGCCCCGTTCGGGGGCACCGTATAGCGCGTTGCGTGGCTGCCGACGAGGGCCGATGAGCGCACCGAGGCGCCGGCCTCGATCAGCGCCGATGTGATCTTGTCGAGCCGGCCAGGGCCTGCAATCGAGACCAGCAATGCGGCGCCGTCGAAGGCGCTATCGGGCACCGCGACAATCTCCGCCAGCGGCGACAGGGCGCGGGCAGTGTCGGCATTCCAGCCCGACACCCGGACACTCCAGGTCTCGACTTCGGTCACCATGGCGTTGTCGGCCACGCGCGACACCACGAACACCGGCAGTGCCGCCGGATGATCGGCACGTTCGACAAAGGGCAGGCGCGCAATGATCTTCGGCGCCCCCTCTGCCTCGAGGGCGAGCCACCACGGGGTGCGGCTCGAGATCGCCGGGACCAGGGCCATATCCCCCTTCGAGGCCGCGACTGCCTCGACCGCGGCGGTGGCGCTGAAATGCGAGACATAGGGAACCGTGAAGCCGAAATGGAATCGCGCCGAATCCCGGATCGCGGACTCGCCCTGCGAGACGTCGGCGTGAATCGAAAATGGCGCCTGGACATAGGTGAAGGTCGAGATGATGACGCGCCAGATGCCTTCGACCGTGTCGAGCGGCAGGATGCCGCGATGACGTTGCACCAGGCGGCGCATCATGTCGGCCTCCCGCGCCGGGCGGAACGCCGAGCCGACTTCCTGGGTCTGCTTCACCGCAATCAGGCGATCGATGATGTCGCCCCGCGCCATCAGCAGGCTGTGCACCTGCGCATCGATGGCGTCGATCTCCTTGCGCAATTCCTGCAGCGAGGGCGGAGCGGGGGGCGGCTGCGGCATCTTCTGATCCCAGGTCGTTCCGAGGGCCGGATCGGGCGATTTTGCCCGCATGGTCGCGACATTGATTAGGTAAGACGGCCGCTGAAAGCAAAGAGAAAGCGTGGTCGTCCGAGCCGCGCTTGGAGTTCGGGATTTCTCATAGCGGCCGGGCTGCCTTGACGTGGCGGGTGGCCAGGACTAGCTTTGGCATGTTCCGTGGTCATTTGAGCCGGCCGGCTTGCAGCCACGTTAAACAACTCGCTAAACAGGCCGGGGACAGATGTGATCCCGGCCGAACCCGTGTTCAGGCCGGGTTTTTTGTGTCCTGAGTCCGGAAGTCGTTCGTGACGCCTCCGGAAGGAGGGCGGTGCCAGGATGGTCAAGGTGCAATCGATATCGAACCCGGCGATCCATGCGGAGGATCGCGCGCATGAGGCGGACAATCCGCGTTCGCTGCTGGCGCTGTTCGGCGCGGAGCAGCCGCTGAAGCTCGACTGCGGCATCGATCTGGCGCCGTTCCAGATCGCCTACAACACCTATGGCGAACTCGATCCGGAGCGCTCCAACGCGATCCTGGTCCTGCATGCACTGACCGGCGACCAGCATGTCGCCAATGTGCATCCGGTCACGGCCAAGCCTGGCTGGTGGGAGACCATGGTGGGACCCGGGCGGCCGCTCGACACCAGCCGATACTTCATCATCTGCTCTAACGTGATCGGCGGCTGCATGGGCTCGACCGGGCCGGCCTCGACCAACCCGGCGACCGGCAAGGTGTGGGGGCTGGACTTCCCGCTCATCACCATCCCCGACATGGTGCGCGCCCAGGCCATGCTGATCGATCGGCTCGGTATCGAAACCCTGTTCTGCGTGGTCGGCGGCTCGATGGGCGGCATGCAGGCGCTGCAATGGACCGCGGCCTTTCCGAAGCGCGTGTTCTCCGCGCTGGCGGTGGCCTGCAGCACCCGGCATTCGGCGCAGAACATCGCCTTCCACGAGCTCGGCCGGCAGGCCGTCATGGCCGATCCCGAATGGCGCCACGGCCGCTACTTCGAGCAGGGGAGCTTTCCGCATCGCGGGCTCGGTGTCGCGCGGATGGCGGCGCATATCACCTACCTGTCGGACGCCGCCCTGCACCGCAAGTTCGGGCGGCGCATGCAGGATCGCGAGCTGCCGACCTTTTCCTTCGATGCGGATTTCCAGGTGGAGAGCTATTTGCGCTACCAGGGTTCGTCCTTTGTCGAACGCTTCGATGCCAACAGCTATCTCTACCTGACGCGGGCGATGGACTATTTCGACATCGCCGCCGACCATGAAGGCGTGCTGGCGCGGGCTTTTCGCGACATCCAGACCCGTTTCTGCGTGGTCTCGTTCACCAGCGACTGGCTGTTTCCGACCGCGGAGTCGCGGGCGATCGTGCACGCGCTCAATGCGTCGCGGGCCCGGGTGTCCTTTGCGGAGATCGAGACCGATCGTGGGCACGACGCCTTCCTGCTCGACGTGTCGGAGTTCTTCGACATCTCGCGGGCGTTCCTGGAATCGGCGGGCAAGGCGCGGGGCCTCGCCCGGAGCGGGCGGCCGGCATGAGCGGGCAGCAGGCGTTGCCATTGGCGGGCGCTCCGGCGCCAAGCCGTCAAAGCTATCGCGGCGATCATCTGCTGGTCGCCGAGATGGTCGAGCGCGGCTCGAAGGTGCTCGACGTCGGCTGCGGCGACGGCGACCTGCTGCAACTGCTGGAAGCGCGGGGCATCGACGGACGCGGCATCGAACTGTCCCGCGAGGGCGTCAATCGCTGCGTCGCCAAGGGCCTGGCGGTGGTGCAGGGTGATGCCGACACCGACCTCGTCAACTATCCCAATGACGCCTTCGATTACGTGATCCTGTCGCAGACGCTGCAGGCGACGCGGCAGCCGCGCGTGGTGCTGGAGAACCTGCTGCGGATCGGGCGCCGCGCCATCGTGTCGTTTCCCAATTTCGGCTTCTGGAAAATGCGGCTGCAGCTCCTGGTCGGTGGACACATGCCGCGCACCGACAGCCTGCCGGCGACCTGGTACGACACTCCGAACATCCATTTCTGCACCATCAAGGACTTCGTGCAGCTCTGCGACGAGATCCATGTCAAGATGGAGCGTGCGGTCGCGCTCGACATGTATGGCCGTCCATTGCGGCTCAGCATGCCCTGGTGGTTCTGGAACATGTTCGGGGAGCAGGGCGTGTTCCTGCTCAGCCGCGCCGGATAGGGCCGGGACGCGCGCTAGCTGCCTTTAGGCACGGCTCAGCGCGGGACCAGCGATCTCGGGTCGCGAACCGGCCAGCGGCCGGCTTCGGCCAGTGCCAGAAAGCGTTCGACCATGGCGTTGAACAGCGCCGGCTCCTCGAGGTTGAGGACGTGACCCGATTTCGGGAAGAAGGTCAGCCCGGCGGCTGGAAGGTGCTTCTTGAGGAACAGGCTGGGCTCGACGCAGGCGTCGTCCTCGTCGCCGCAGATGATCAGGGCCGGGGTTGCTACGCTGCGGATCGCCTCGGTCAGGGTATAGATCGAAGGCCTTCTGCCCTGGAAGCCGCGCATGGTGTTGGCGGAGCCCAGGGAATCGTGCCGCGCCAGCGCGCTGTAGAAATCCGCATGTCCGCGCGGGTCCTTGACCAGGAAGGGGATGCGGCCCGGCGCCTCGCGGGTAACCTTGGCCACTTCGGCCGCACCCAGGGTGGCGAATTGCTCCGCCGTTGCGTGGCACTGGTTGCGGAAGGCGTCGAGGTTGTCGAGGTCGGACCCGGAGCCGACGCCAGCGAGTGTCATCGACAGCGCCCGGTCGGGCGCGTTGAGTGCGATCTGCAGCGACGAGTAGGAGCCCATCGACAGCCCGACGAGGTGCGCCTTGCCGATCCCGAGATGATCGAGCACGGCGAGCGCATCGCCTGAGAAATGCCGGTAGGTGTAGGCCTCGGGCGAGGCCGGCACGTCGGAGGGCGTGTAGCCGCGGGCGGAATAGGCGATGCAGCGGTGGCCGCGCGCGAAATAGCGCATCTGCGGCTCCCAGTTGGTGTGGTCGGCGGCGAATTCGTGCAGGAACAGGATCGGCGTCCCGCTGCCGGCCTCCTCGAAATAAATCCGAACATGATCGCTGGTGACGGCATGGGGCATCGGCATTTCCTTCCTCGGCAAGCGGCCTTGAAAATCGCAGCTAATTCCCGCGGCTGCAACGCGGCCGTCGAGGGCCTTCCGCATGTCGGATGCGGGGGCTGTCCGCGCACGAATTTGTGAAGCCGCCCCTTCCGTTCGAGGGAGCGTGTTCCCACATTCGCCTCAAGCCGGCGTGAGCGTCGGCGACGACCGCCGGCTGGTTGAGGACGAGTCAGCGCAGCCTGCGCAACCCAATGAAGATGCCGGCTCCGTGCTTTCGGGGCGGACCGGCAGGCTGAGGGAAACAAGCCATGAATATCGAGAAATACACCGAGCGGGCGCGCGGGTTCATCCAGTCGGCGCAATCGCTTGCAATGCGCGACGGCCATCAGCAGTTTTCGCCGCTGCATATGCTCAAGGTGCTGCTGGATGACAGCGAAGGCCTCGCCGGCGGCCTGATCGACCGCGCCGGCGGCAATTCCCGTGCGATCCTCAAGGCGACCGAGGAGGCGCTCAAGAGGCTGCCGAAGGTCTCCGGAAGCGGCGCCGGCCAGGTCTATCTCGCGCCGGATCTGGCGCGGGCGTTCGACGCGGCGGAAAAGGCCGCGGACAAGGCCGGCGACAGCTTCGTCACCGTCGAGCGGCTGCTGCTCGGACTGACGCTGGAGAAGGACAGCGAGGCCGGCCGTATCCTGAGCAAGGGCGGCGTCACGCCGCAGAACCTGAACGCGGCGGTCGAGGGCCTGCGCAAGGGCCGGACCGCCGACAGCGCCACGGCCGAGAACGCCTATGACGCGCTGAAGAAATACGCCCGCGACCTGACCCAGGCGGCCCGGGACGGCAAGCTCGACCCGGTGATCGGGCGCGACGAGGAAATCCGCCGCACCATCCAGGTGCTGTCCCGCCGTACCAAGAACAATCCGGTCCTGATCGGTGAACCCGGTGTCGGCAAGACCGCCATCGTCGAGGGTCTCGCGCTGCGGATTCTCAATGGCGACGTGCCGGAGAGCCTGAAGGACAAGAAGCTCTTGTCGCTCGATCTCGGCGCGCTGATCGCGGGTGCGAAATACCGCGGCGAATTCGAGGAGCGGCTGAAGGCCGTGCTGCAGGAAGTCACCTCGACCGAAGGCAGCATCATCCTGTTCATCGACGAGATGCACACCCTGATCGGCGCCGGCAAGGCCGATGGCGCCATGGATGCGTCCAATCTGCTCAAGCCGGCTTTGGCGCGCGGCGAACTGCACTGCATCGGCGCCACCACGCTCGACGAGTACCGCAAGCATGTCGAAAAGGATGCGGCTCTGGCACGCCGGTTCCAGCCGATCTTCGTCTCGGAGCCGTCGGTCGAGGATACCATCTCGATCCTGCGCGGCCTGAAGGACAAATACGAGCAGCACCACGGCGTGCGGATCACCAATTCGGCGCTGGTGGCGGCCACAACGCTGTCGAACCGCTACATCACCGATCGGTTCCTGCCTGACAAGGCCATCGACCTGATGGACGAGGCGGCGGCGCGGCTGAAGATGCAGGTCGATTCCAAGCCGGAAGAGCTCAATTCGATGGATCGCGAGATCATCCGGCTGAAGATCGAGCAGGAAGCGCTGAAGAAGGAAAGCGACGCCGGCTCGAAGAGCCGGTTGCAGACGCTGGACAAGGAGCTTGCCGGAACTCGAGGAGAAGTCGGCGGCGCTGACCGCGCGCTGGAGTGCCGAGAAGAACAAGCTCTCGAATGCGCAGAAGCTGAAGAGCGAGCTCGACGGCTTGCGCATCGAACTCGCCAATGCGCAGCGTCGCGGCGAATACCAGCGCGCCGGCGAACTGGCCTATGGCCGGATTCCCGATCTCGAGAAGCAGCTGGCCGATATCGAAGCGAAGGAGAACGCCGGCGAGATGATGGAAGAGGCCGTCACTGCCAACCATATCGCCCAGGTGGTGTCGCGCTGGACCGGCGTGCCCGTCGAAAAGATGCTCGAGGGCGAGAAGGACAAGCTGCTGCGGATGGAGGACAGTCTCGCCCAGCGCGTGGTCGGCCAGGCGGAGGCCGTGCATGCGGTCGCGACCGCCGTTCGCCGCTCCCGCGCCGGCCTGCAGGATCCCAACCGGCCGATGGGCTCGTTCATGTTCCTGGGGCCGACCGGCGTCGGCAAGACCGAGCTGACCAAGGCGCTGGCCGAATACCTGTTCAATGACGAAACCGCGATGGTGCGCCTGGACATGTCGGAGTACATGGAAAAGCACTCGGTCTCGCGGCTGATCGGTGCGCCCCCGGGCTATGTCGGCTATGACGAGGGCGGCGCGCTGACCGAAGCGGTGCGGCGCCGGCCCTACCAGGTGGTGCTGTTCGACGAGATCGAGAAGGCGCATCCCGACGTCTTCAACGTGCTGCTGCAGGTGCTCGACGACGGCCGGCTGACCGATGGTCAGGGTCGCACCGTGGACTTCCGCAACACGCTGATCATCATGACGTCGAATCTCGGTTCGGAGTTCCTGGTCAATCAGCCGGAAGGCGAGGACACCTCGGCGGTGCGCGAGCAGGTCATAGCCATGGTGCGGGCGCATTTCCGTCCCGAATTCCTCAACCGGGTCGACGAGATCATCCTGTTCCACCGCTTGCAGAAGAGCGAGATGGGCCGGATTGTCGAGATCCAGTTCGCGCGGCTGCAGAAGCTGCTGGAGGAGCGCAAGATCGTGCTCACGCTCGATGCGGCGGCGCGCGACTGGCTAGCGGCGAAGGGCTGGGATCCGGCCTATGGCGCGCGGCCGCTGAAACGGGTGATCCAGCGCAGCCTGCAGGATCCGCTGGCCGAGCTGATCCTGGCCGGCGAGGTGCGGGATGGCTCGCAGGTCGCCATCTCGGCGCAGGGCAACGTGCTCACCTTCAACGGCAAGGCGGCGCAAACCGCTGATATCGCGCAGTTCGAAACGGCGAAGCCGAAACGAAAGCTGCACTGAGACGAACGGCCCTCCCCCGCGGCGTGTGGGGAGGGCTTTGCCGGTGCGGCCTTGATCCCGCGAGCAGTGCGGATCTAGCGGTTGCTGATCTGGCGGATGCCGGTGCTGCCGGTTGCGTCCGAGATGCGCGGGGAGTTGCTGCGATTGTTCATCTGGACATCGAGCCGGTCGCGCTCCTTCTCGAAGCTTGCGAGCATCGGTCCATCGAGGGTGCGGCCGCGCGGCAGCTTGATCCGCATCGGATCGACGAAGCGGCCGTTGACCAGGATCTCGTAATGGACGTGGGCGCCGGTCAATTCGCCGGTCGAGCCGACGAAGCCGATCACCTGGCCCTGCCGGACCCGCTTGCCGACCTCCAGGCCCTTGGCGAAGGCGGACATGTGGCCATAGGCGGTCTCGTAGCCGTTGCTATGCTTCAACTTGACGTACTTGCCGTAGCCGCCTTCCCAGCCCGCGACTTCGACGACGCCATTGCCGGACGCGAAGATCGGCGTGCCATAGGCCGTCGCCCAGTCGACGCCGGTGTGCATCTTGACATAGCCGAGGATCGGATGGCGGCGGATGCCGAAACCCGATCGCATGATGGCGCTGGTTACCGGTTTGCGAACCAGGAACTTCTTCGCGCTCTTGCCGGTCTCGTCATAGTAATCGACCACGGCGTCGTCGGGGGTCTGGAAGCGATAATACTTCTTGGTCTCGCCGCCGACGGTCAGCGAAGCGTATTGCACGTCGTTCTTGTCGCTCGCAGTCGAGCCTTCGTCCTCGCCGGCGTAGAACACGTCGAAGGAATCGCCAGGCTGCACCTTGCGCTGGAAGTCGACGTCGTAGGAATAGATGCGGATCATGGCTTCGATGACCGTCGGCGGTACCTTGTTGCGCAGTGCGGTTTCATAGATGCTCTGGTAGAGCCGCACCCCGGAGCCGTCGTCATCGTCATCGTCGCTGGTGTCGGCCGCCTCGGCGACGTTGTTCAGGCTCTGCACATCGACCGCGACATAGCGGCCGATGTCGGACAGCGCCGACACCGCTTCGACCGTCGTGTCGTTGGCAACGATCACCCGGTAGGGCTGCAGCCGCGCGCCCGCTTCGGGGCCGACCGGGCCCATCAGGATGCGCAGCTTTTCGCCTTCCTTCAGTCCGCCGTCGCGACCGCGCGGTCCGAGCGTCGCCGCGATGGATTTCGCCTCTTCCGGGGACGCCCCCTGATCGCGCAGGATCGAGGCCACGGTGTCGCCCTTCCTGACCAGGTGAACCCGTTCGCCGGTCGGATTGCCGCCGGTGATCTGGTCCTTGGTCTTGGGCAGCAGCGTGACGTTTTCCGGCACCACGCGGGTCTCGAAGCCGGCATAGGGATCGGGGGCGGTGCCCTCCGGCGCGTAGGCCATCTTCAGGTCGGGCTGCACGCCGCCGACGTCGGCCGCGGCGTTGGTAAGGGTCGCGTAGCGCACGCTGCCGGTGTTGCCATGCCAGTTGGCGGCATCGCGGACCCGCATCAGCACGTCGTCGAGCGCGACCACGGCTGCGACCTTCGCCTTGGGCAGAACGGGCCCCAGATCCTTGGTGACGAACGAAACCTCGGCATCGGGCTCGGCCGCGTCCGCGGTTGCGCTGGCATCTCCCGGGGCGGCTGGGGCTTCGGCGCCGACATCGGTCAGCAGGCGCTGGGCGTTGAAGGGCGGGATCTTGGTGCTGAGATCGCTGGTTGCCATCGACAGATTGCCGGCAATCCGCACGAATGGCCGCACCCGCACCACGTCGCGATTGCCGACCCGGGTCACCGTCGAAACCCGAACCACGTTGCGCGAGGCGCTGGAGTCGCCGGGCGGCGGCAGACGGTCGCTCTTGTGGAGGCTGGCGGTGCGGTCGTTGGCGCCAAACGCGCCGCGCAGCGCAGTCTCGACGCGTTCGGGTACCTTGGCAAAGGTCATCTCGCCGTCCAGCGACGCAAAAACGGCGCCGCCGATCAGGGCCGCGCCGCACAGACCGGTCAGGATGGTGCCGCTGAACCACTGCACCGAGACGCGACGGCGGTCGATTACGGCGGCCTCGGTGCCATCGACCGAAAGGGGCGGCTCGTGGCCAAGGTCGATGACCCCGGTCTCGCGTCCGTAAGCACGTGGCGCCCTGTGGCTCAAACCACCTTCCCCCCAAATACGCTCAACATACGCAGCGACCTAACCCCCTTCGGACCCCATTCCCCCGTCTGCGGGGGAAATTCGGGGGCATGGTGCGCCGCATCGCTGTCCCTGTATCCAACGCCAATGGGGATGGCCCGAGGCTCGAACAACGACGATGTGCAGGTCTCTCGATGTTTCCAGGACGCGAAGTCTTCAGGACACAGGAACGGGGCGGCGGATCCATGCAAGTTCGCCATTCCCCGAACGGAGTGACGCCGGCGGCCCCCAACTGGCATCCGGCGATTCAATGCTTAGATACAGTCAGAACGTCGCAGGATTGTGGCTCAAGTACGGCGCAGGAAGCCAAAGATCGAGGCGCCTTTCGCGCGTATGACTGCAGTTTGATGGCGTGACGATTTGTTTACGACAGGCGTTGACAACGTCGATCGGGCGGGCTTATAAACCGCCCACTGAGCGCGGCGCTGTCTTGGCCCCTGGCCAAGGCAAGTTTTCGTGCCCGTGAAAGCTCCTCACTAAGATGAGTGAATCAACAGCCGATAGCCATCGGTTGTCATTTGCCGTCGAATGAGGGTGCTCAAGGCTCCCAACCGTGGGAGAGGGGTTTTCGGACCCCGGGCTGTTTGACAAGTGAAGATGAAGAAAGAGAAACGTGGACGGCGGAGTCCTTGCGAGTCTCGACCGTGTGAAGGCTTCGGCTTTCATCGATCGGGACTGGACGAAAGACTTCGGCGGTACACGTTTTGAAAAAGGTTACACCATGATCCCTTGATTGGGATCGCGTCGTCCGCGATGTGAATCGCAGGCGATGATGGTGGGACCTCGTCAAACGTTGTGATCAGCCGGTTCAAAGTTCAAGTCCAACTTGAGAGTTTGATCCTGGCTCAGAGCGAACGCTGGCGGCAGGCTTAACACATGCAAGTCGAGCGGGCGTAGCAATACGTCAGCGGCAGACGGGTGAGTAACGCGTGGGAACGTACCTTTTGGTTCGGAACAACACAGGGAAACTTGTGCTAATACCGGATAAGCCCTTACGGGGAAAGATTTATCGCCGAAAGATCGGCCCGCGTCTGATTAGCTAGTTGGTGAGGTAACGGCTCACCAAGGCGACGATCAGTAGCTGGTCTGAGAGGATGATCAGCCACATTGGGACTGAGACACGGCCCAAACTCCTACGGGAGGCAGCAGTGGGGAATATTGGACAATGGGCGCAAGCCTGATCCAGCCATGCCGCGTGAGTGATGAAGGCCCTAGGGTTGTAAAGCTCTTTTGTGCGGGAAGATAATGACGGTACCGCAAGAATAAGCCCCGGCTAACTTCGTGCCAGCAGCCGCGGTAATACGAAGGGGGCTAGCGTTGCTCGGAATCACTGGGCGTAAAGGGTGCGTAGGCGGGTCTTTAAGTCAGGGGTGAAATCCTGGAGCTCAACTCCAGAACTGCCTTTGATACTGAAGATCTTGAGTTCGGGAGAGGTGAGTGGAACTGCGAGTGTAGAGGTGAAATTCGTAGATATTCGCAAGAACACCAGTGGCGAAGGCGGCTCACTGGCCCGATACTGACGCTGAGGCACGAAAGCGTGGGGAGCAAACAGGATTAGATACCCTGGTAGTCCACGCCGTAAACGATGAATGCCAGCCGTTAGTGGGTTTACTCACTAGTGGCGCAGCTAACGCTTTAAGCATTCCGCCTGGGGAGTACGGTCGCAAGATTAAAACTCAAAGGAATTGACGGGGGCCCGCACAAGCGGTGGAGCATGTGGTTTAATTCGACGCAACGCGCAGAACCTTACCAGCCCTTGACATCCCGGTCGCGGACTCCAGAGACGGAGTTCTTCAGTTCGGCTGGACCGGAGACAGGTGCTGCATGGCTGTCGTCAGCTCGTGTCGTGAGATGTTGGGTTAAGTCCCGCAACGAGCGCAACCCCCGTCCTTAGTTGCTACCATTTAGTTGAGCACTCTAAGGAGACTGCCGGTGATAAGCCGCGAGGAAGGTGGGGATGACGTCAAGTCCTCATGGCCCTTACGGGCTGGGCTACACACGTGCTACAATGGCGGTGACAATGGGACGCTAAGGGGCAACCCTTCGCAAATCTCAAAAAGCCGTCTCAGTTCGGATTGGGCTCTGCAACTCGAGCCCATGAAGTTGGAATCGCTAGTAATCGTGGATCAGCATGCCACGGTGAATACGTTCCCGGGCCTTGTACACACCGCCCGTCACACCATGGGAGTTGGTTTTACCTGAAGACGGTGCGCTAACCGCAAGGAGGCAGCCGGCCACGGTAGGGTCAGCGACTGGGGTGAAGTCGTAACAAGGTAGCCGTAGGGGAACCTGCGGCTGGATCACCTCCTTTCTAAGGATGATCCTTCAGATCGGCTCACGCCGTTCTATCGGATCGTTTTAGAAACATCAGGGGCCATCGGTCGAAGGATCCGGTGAGCTCCACAGGCGGGATTTCGCCGTCTACGTTTCTCTTTCTTCGCGGACGAACACGCGCCGGAGCTGCGCTTGTGCTGATCATCCGGTTGCAGCCGGAGCGCGCGAGCCTGCTCCAATCCTTTGATGGACCTTGACCGTTTAAAGGGCCGATCTCTGAGGGCCTTGGTCGTTAGGGCTTGTAGCTCAGTTGGTTAGAGCGCGCGCTTGATAAGCGTGAGGTCGGAAGTTCAAGTCTTCCCAGGCCCACCAGCCTTCGCTGCCGCGTTCTGGCGAGAGCAGAGGCGTGCTGATCGGGCGTGGACAAGGCATTCGTCTTTCCAGGTACGGGGCCATAGCTCAGCTGGGAGAGCGCGTGCTTTGCAAGCATGAGGTCGTCGGTTCGATCCCGTCTGGCTCCACCACGCTTCGGCTCAGGGCCGCGCGTGGCGCAGCCGTGAGGACGGGGTCGATGCCATCGACAGGCCGGTGACCACGTCGACAGGCCCGTCATAACCAGGCGCGTCATAACATCGTCCGCGAAACATCACTTCGCATTGCGTGATCCTAACCAGGATCTGCATTGCGGGATTTCTGACATCGTAAAGAGGAGATCGATCCGGGTTGGATCGCGCAGCAATCGTCGCGCGGTTCTTCACTATCTCCGGATCATTTCGGCGCTCGCTTTCGGCCGCAAGGCGGAGGGCGGGTTGTAAATGATCCTGTTGGCGAAGCTTGACCGCCTCGTCATCGGTTCGATCTTACGAAGCAAGCTGGTCTTTCTAATCAGTGTCCGGCCGCAGCACAGCATTCATCGAGGGTGCGTGCCTCCGGGATTTCGATCGCAAGATCGAAATTCTGGTGGCGAGTGTGCGGACCAACATTCTGCCGAGTGTGTGGACATTGATAATGAGAGCAATCAAGTGCCTTAAGGGTGTTCGGTGGATGCCTTGGCGCTGAGAGGCGATGAAGGACGTGCTACGCTGCGATAAGCCGTGGGGAGCTGCGAAGAAGCTTTGATCCACGGATTTCCGAATGGGGAAACCCACCTTCGATAGCCGGAACTCCAAGGCCTGTGCCTTGGTGTTCGAATAGCGATATGAGAAGCCAGGC
>CAVUZP010000004.1:337500-894697 GCA_963746065.1 uncultured Alphaproteobacteria bacterium
TGCAGGAGATGCAAGGCATGGCTGACCGGCTGGCGCGACACGCCGAGCTTCTCGGCCAGTTCGCTCTGCCGGATGCGCTGTCCCGGCAGCAGGGTGCGATCGATGATGGCCTCGAGAATCCGCGCATAGACCTGGTCGATCAGGTTGGGGAGGGGATCGAGCGGGATCATCGACACATCCGGATACGGAATTCCGAATTCCAAACCTAGCAACCGGACCGAGCGGGGTCAAGCGTCGCTCCAGCGCCTACCGAACCGTCGATCCCTCATCGCCCTGGGGGATCGGAAAGGAATTCCAGCACGATCCTGCAAAATTGTTCCGGCGCCTGCTCGAACATCCAGTGGCGGGCGCCCGGTATGATGGCGGTGCTGGCGCCGGGGACGGCGGCGGCCAATGCGCGCAGCACTGCGGGCAGCGCGCCCGGCGTATCGCCCCCGCCGATGAACAGCGTGGGGGTTCGGATCGATTGTGCGTCCGGCTTGCTGTATGGCCGGCGGTTCTCGTTGACCTGTCCGATCAGCGTCGCGGCATTGTCGCGCAATTGCTGCCGGGGCGCTGACGGCAACCGCTCCCAGGCGCCGTCGCCATCGATCGTGTCGACGAACAATTTCAGGGCGCCGTCGATGTCGCCCTTTGCGACCTGCTCCGCCGCGGCGGCGAACCGCGTGGTGCGCTGTGAGGGGCCGGGGGGTGCGGAGGGGTCCAGCGTGGCATCGAGTTCGCCGCCCGGTTCGGCCAGCACCAGTCGGCGCACCAGCTCCGGCCGCTGCTGGGTGACCCGGAATGCGATGTGCCCGCCGCGCGAATGTCCCATCAGGTCCACCGGTGCAGCGTCGAGCCGCTCGATGAAGCCGATCACATCGGCGACATGCCGGTCCATCCGATAGTCGTCACCGACGCCATCCCAGTGCGCGGGGAAAAAGTGCCGCAGCGAAACCGAAATCACGCGGTGCCGCTTCGACAGCGGTCCGAGCACGGCCGACCAGGTGCGGAAATCGCCCAGCGTGCCATGCACGCAGAGCAGCGGCGGCCCCTCGCCAACCTCGAGATAGGCCATTTGATAGCCGTCGACGGCAAGGGTCTGCATCGGTCTCCGGGAGGTTCGGGAGCCGCCAAGCGGCAGGAACGGACGAGGCGGTGAATTTTCCCGGAATCCGGGTGGATAGCAACAATTTCCAAGCCTAAATTCCGGTCCAGACATCAAGCTCACATCATGGAGCCAGAGACCTGGAGACCGCCATGACCGAATACCAGTTTGCAATCTTCGATACCGCGATCGGCGGCTGCGGCGTGGTCTGGGGTGAGCGCGGCATCCATGCCGTGCAGTTGCCGATGGGGAGCGAAGCCAAGACCCGCAGCCGCCTTCGTCAGCGTCATGGCGACATCGTGGAAGCGTCCCCGCCGAGCGGGGTGCAGCAGGCGATCGCCGGGATGGTCGAACTGCTCGAGGGCAAGCCGAATGATCTTGCCGACATCGTGCTCGATCTCGACGGCGTTCCGGAGTTCAATCGCGGGGTCTACGACATCGCGCGCAGCATTCCGCCGGGCAAGACCATGACCTATGGCGACATCGCCAAGCGACTAGGCGGCGTCGAGCTGTCGCGGGACGTCGGGCAGGCGCTCGGGCGCAATCCCTGTCCGATCGTGGTGCCCTGCCATCGCGTGCTCGCCGCCGGCGGCAAGCCGGGCGGATTTTCCGCCAACGGCGGCGTCGTCACCAAGCTCAAGATGCTGGCGATCGAAGGCGCGGTGGTCAATCACACCCCGAACCTGTTCGATTGACCGTGGCCGCGATGCCGGCCAGGGCTGCGGAGCTCAGGCCGCCGGCGGCTGCGAATCCCTGACCGAGGGCCGCTCCAGCATCTTCTTGTGAAAGGCATCGAGCCCGGGATAGGCCTTGCGCCAGCCGCAATCGGCAAAGCGGAAATCGGCATAGCCGAGCACGCAGACCAGCGCGATCTGGGCGATGTCGAGCGGCCGCGACAACATGTCGGGATGCCTCTCGAACCGGGCCATGCCTTGCCAGGCCCGGTTCCAGTGATCGTCCGACCAGGCCTGCCATTGCAATCCCTGCGGCCGCACCATTCGCTCGTAGCGGCACAGCAGCATCGAATCGAGCATGCCCTGCAGCAGCGAATGGTCGCTCTTGACCTTCCATCGTGTCGGGCCGGATGCGGGGATGAGCTTGCCGCCCCCGGCGAGTTCGTCGAGATATTCGACGATCACGTAGGAATCGAGCACGACATCGCCATTGTCGAGGATCAGCACCGGCAGTTTCTTCACCGGGTTGATCTGCAGATATTCGTCATTGGGCTGGCCCGGCACCACGGTGGCGGACACCAGCTCGATCCGGTCGATCAAACCGAGTTCGATCGCGGCGATGCGCACCTTGCGCGCGAATGGCGAGGCCGGGGAGAAGGTCAGCTTCATCGCAATGATCCTTTCAGGCCGCTTGATCCTTTCAAGCCGCGACGATTTCCTGGCGCTGCTCGCCAAGTCCCTCGATGCTCAGCGTGACGACGTCGCCGGCGTTGAGGAAGGTCGGCGGCTTCATGCCGGTGCCGACGCCGGGCGGTGTGCCCGTGGTGACGATATCGCCCGGCAGCAAAGTGAGGAATTGCGAGACATAGGAAATGCATTTCGCCATGCTGAAGATCATGGTCGAGGTCGATCCGGTCTGGCGGCGCTTGCCATTGACGTCGAGCCACATCGACAGTTTCTGGACATCTGGAATTTCGTCCTTGGTCACCAGCCACGGGCCGAGCGGGCCGAAAGTGTCGTGCGACTTGCCCTTGGTCCATTGACCCAGCCGCTCGATCTGGAAATTGCGCTCGGATACGTCGTTGCAGACGCAGTAGCCGGCGACGTGGTTGAGGGCGTCGGACTCGGAGACGTATTTGGCGCGGGTGCCGATAATGGCGGCGATCTCGACTTCCCAGTCGAGCTTGGTCGAGCCGCGCGGCTTCTCGATCGGGTCGTTCGGGCCGCTGAGAGCGGTGTTGGCCTTCAGGAAGAAGATCGGCTCGGTCGGGATCGGCGATCCCGTTTCCTTGGCGTGATCGACATAGTTGAGCCCGATCGCGACGAATTTCGAGATGCCGGTCACCGGCGCGCCGATCCGCGGCTTGCCGTCGACGGCGGGAAGCTTGGCGGCGTCGAGGCCGGCGAGCTTCGCCAGCGAGGCCGGCGCATAGGCCTCGCCATTGAGATCCTTTACCTGCGCCGAAAGATCGCGCAGCTGACCCGATTTGTCGATCAGGCCGGGCTTCTCCTGGCCGATGGCGCCATAGCGAACGAGCTTCATTTGATCTCACTCCCTTGAATTTGAACGGTTTTGATTGCTTGGCAGCTTATTGGAACAAGCGGTTGGGATTTTCAACTGCTGCGCCGCGATGGCAGGGCTGTGAATTCAAAGGCATCTCCGCTGCGGCGGATGTGGCCGGCGTCGAAATGTCCGCCGATCACCAGCGTTGCCGTATCGGCAAACCGCGAGAACAAATCGCGCCGCGTCGCCGCGGATTGGACGGGATCGAAGTCCGCCGTCGACGACCAGTCGAGATGGGCCATCTGGCAGGGGTGATGGGCGACGTCGCCCGCCAGCAGGCCTTGCTCGCCATCGGACCGGATCAGAAGGCTGACATGGCCCGGACTGTGGCCGGGAGTGGGGATCAGGGTGATCTCATCGCAGATCGTGGCGTCGCCGGCCACCAGATCGGCGTAGCCGGCGTCGGCGATCGGCTGCACGGAGTCGACGAACACGGCGATCTTGTCGGGCTCCTCGCTGTGATCGCGCCAGTGCTCGAATTCGGTGCGGCCGAAAAGATAGCGCGCACGGGCGAAGGTCGGCACCCATCGGCCGTCGCGCCAGCAGGTGTTCCAGCCGACATGGTCGACATGCAGGTGGGTGCACAGCACGGTGTCGATGCTGTCGGGTGGGAATCCTGCCGCCGTCAGGGTGTCCAGGAATGGGCCGTGGCGGTCGTTCCAGGCCGGGATGCTACGGCCCTGCTTGTCGTTGCCAAGTCCGGTATCGACCACGATCCGGCGCGTCGGCGTCTCCACCACCAGCGCATGAATCGACATTTTGAGCCGGCCTTCCTCGCTCGCGAAATCCGGAATGAGCCAGGGCAGCTTGCGGATTTCCTCGGTGCTGGCCAGCGGCAGGATGAAACGGGTACTGCCGACGGTCTCCAGTTCGACCACCTTGGTGATCCTGACCTTGCCGATCGTCCAGTGCATCCGGTCTTCCCCCCATGACGGACCGAAGGATGCTGGTTTCGCGCCTCCGGTGCAATGGATCAACCGGGCCGCTGGCGCGTTGAACAGCATCCAAGGAAGGAACGGAGCATGCCGGAACTAGCCATTTCCGTCGAAAAGGTCGGGTTTCTGATCGAGAAGACCCGCGAATTCGATGCCAAGGAAGCCTCGTCCGACCCGGATTCGGGGTCAAACGGGGCCGACGACAACATGATCGATGTGCTGGAGGATGACGGCGACGATCCAGTGGCGCAAGAGATCACCGGGTTCGTCAATGCGATGAGTGAAGACGAGCAGATCGATCTGATTGCCCTGATGCGGCTCGGTCGCGGCGACGGCACCATCGAGGAATGGAACGAGCTTCGTCGCGGCGCCGCCGACAGCCGCGACGGTCGCACCGCAAGCCACCTGCTCGGCGAGCCCCTGGTCAGCGACTATCTGGCCGGAGGGCTCGACGAGTTCGGCCTCACCTGGACCAACGAGCGGATCACGCCGGTGTAACGCTTAAGAGCAGCCGCGGTCTCAAAGCGTGCCGGGAAATGCGCCGCCATCGAGCAGGATGTTCTGCCCGGTGATGAAGCCGGCCTTGGCCCCGCACAGAAACGCGCAGGCGAGACCGAATTCCTCGGGGTCGCCGAACCGCCCGGCGGGATTGAGCCGGGCGCGCTCGGCGAGCAGCGCATCCACGGTGATGCCGCGCCGATCGGCTTCCGATTTCGCCACCGGGCCGCGCAGGCGGTCGGTATCGAACGGCCCCGGCAGCAGCCCATTGATCGTGACGTTGTCGATCACGGTCTTGCGGGCGATGCCGGCGACAAAGCCGGTGAGACCGGTACGCGCGCCGTTGGACAGGCCCAGCACCTCGATCGGCGCCTTCACCGCGGCCGACGTGATGTTGACAATACGGCCGAACTTGCGCGCCATCATGCCGTCGACGGTGGCCTTGATCATCTCGATCGGCGTCAGCATGTTGGCGTCGAGCGCCTTGATCCAGTCGTCGCGGGTCCAGTTGCGGAAATCGCCGGGCGGCGGCCCGCCGGCATTGTTGACCAGGATATCCGGATCGGGACAGGCCTTCAGCGCCGCCTCGCGGCCGGCCACCGTGGTGATGTCGCCCGCGACCTCGGTGACGGTGACACCGGGATGGTGCCTGCGGATTTCGGCCGCGGTCGCGGCCAGCGCGTCGGCGCCGCGCGCGGTCAGGGTGACGTGCACGCCCTCGGCGGCCAGTGCGATGGCGCAGGCACGTCCAAGGCCCTTGCTGGAGGCGCAAATGATGGCCCGACGGCCTTTGATTCCAAGATCCACGGCTTCGCTCCCGTTGTTTACGATTGGCAGGCTCTGCGGACCGTTACCTTAGCCAACATCCGCGCTGCTGATAAGCCGCGGTGCGGCGCCCGTCCGGAATGACGAGGAACGACAGCGCGCGATCAGTGCAACTCGGCGCGGATCATGTCGGCAGCCTTCTCGCCGATCATGATGGTCGGCGCATTGGTGTTGCCGCCGATCAGGGTTGGCATGATCGAGGCGTCGACAACGCGCAGGCCATCCAGGCCATGCACCTTGAGCCTGGGATCGACCACCGCCATCGGATCGTCGACGCCCATCTTGCAGGTGCCGACCGGGTGATAGACGGTATCGACGCGTGCGCGCAACACCTTGCGAATGTCGTCGTCGCTTTCGACGCCCGCGGTGAACACGTCGGCGGTCTGCAGCGCCTTCAGCGCGGGAGCGTCGAGCAGCCGCCGCGTCGTCTTGAAGCCGGCGACCATGGCGTCGAGGTCGGCCTGCTCGCCCAGGAAGTTGGGATCGATCGCCGGCGCCTGCATCGGATCGGCGCTGCGCAGCCAGATGCTGCCGCGGCTTGCGGGGCGCAGCAGGCAGACGTGGCAGGAGAACCCGGTACCCCAACGCGGCTTGCGGCCGTGATCGTTCACCAGGGCCGTACAGAAATGAAGCTGGACATCGGGCAGCGCGAGGTCGGGCCGCGTCTTGAGGAATCCGCCGCATTCGGCGATGTTCGAGGTCATCGGCCCGCGCCGCTCGCGCCGGTATTGCCAGATTCCCTTCATGATCCGCGCAATGCCGGCGAATGACAGGCCGGCAAAATACGGCGCGTTGGAGCTATAGCCGAATACGAAATCCGGATGATCCTGCAGGTTGTGTCCGACCCCCGGCAGATGATGCGTGGTGGCGATGCCGTGCTTGGCCAGCACGGATCCATCGCCGACGCCGGACAGCATCAGCAGCTGCGGGGTCTGGAACGCGCCCGAGGACAGGATCACTTCGCGACGGGCCCGGATCTGCTTGCCGGCCTCGCCCTGCCGATAGCGGACACCGACCGCGCGCTTGCCCTCGAACACAATGCTGGTCGCCCGCGCGGCGGTTTCGACGCGTAAATTCGGTCGGGTGGCGAGATGCGGGTGGATATAGGCCCGGGCCGCACTCCAGCGTTCGCCATTCTTCTGGGTGACCTGGTAGGTGCCGAGGCCCTCCTGCTCCTCGCCGTTGAAATCCTCGCGGATCCGGAACTGCGACTCGCGCGCGGCCTGCAGAAAGATCTCCCGTACCGGATTGTCGGATTGCAGTTGGGTGACGTGCAGCGGCCCGTCCTTGCCATGATATTCGCCGTCGAACTCGGTGTTGTGTTCCGAGCGCCTGAAATAGGGCAGCACGTCGGCATAGGACCACCCGGCATTGCCGAGCGCGGCCCATTGATCGTAGTCGCTGCGATGGCCGCGGATATAGACCATGGCGTTGATCGCCGATGAGCCGCCCAGCCCCTTGCCGCGCGGCTGGTAGCCGATCCTTCCGTTGAGGCCGGCCTGCGGCACGGTGTCGAATGCCCAGTTGTTGACCTTGCCGGAGATCATCAGGATCATCGCGCCCGGCGTCGTCACCACCCAATTGTCGTCCTTGCCGCCGGCCTCGATCAGCGCCACCGAGGTGGCCGGGTCTTCCGACAGCCGGCTCGCCACCGCGCAGCCCCCGGAGCCGCCTCCCACCACCACGAAATCGAACGTATCCGTCACAGGCGCCTCCCGGATGTCCCTTGCCCAATCGCCGTCCGGCGACCCTACGACATGAACCGCAGCATCTTTTCCAGCCGCGCGACCTTGGCGCCATAGGGCGGTTGCAGATCGGCGAGCCGGTTCAGCGCCGAGCGATAGAACACCGGCTTCAGCTTGCTCAGGGTCGTAAAACCCCATTTGCCATGATAGGCGCCGGTGCCGGACGCGCCGACGCCGCCCATCGGCTGGTTGATCTGGGCAAAGTGAAACAGGCAGTCATTGACGGTCACGCCGCCGGAGACCGTGCGCGCCAGCACCTCGTCGCGCGCCGCCTCATCCTTGCCGAACCAGTAGAGCGCGAGCGGCCGATCGCGACCATTGATCCAGGAAATCGGCTCGCGGGCCTGCCCGTAGCCGATCACCGGCAGCAGCGGCCCGAAGATCTCCTCCTGCATGATCGCCATCTCGCGGCTGGCGCCGAGCACGATGGTGGGTGGGAATTTGCGCCGCGATTTCCAGGCGGGGTCGGCCGGGCTCGCCGGCTGCAGCAGGCGCGCGCCCCTGGCGGCGGCGTCCGTCAGCAGCCCCTCGAGCCGCGCGTAGTGCGGATCCGAAATGATCGAGGTGTAATCGGCGTTGGCGGGATCGGTGCCGTACATGCGCCGCATCTGGCGCTGCAGCCGGTCGGCGAAATCCGCCACCGCGCTGTCGGGCACCAGCGCATAGTCGGGCGCGATGCAGGTCTGGCCGGCGTTGAGCAGCTTGCCATAGGCGATCCGCTCGGCGGCCTGGCCGAGATCGGCGGAGCGGTCGACGATCGCCGGCGACTTGCCGCCGAGTTCCAGGGTGACCGGGGTGAGGTTGCGACCGGCCGCTTCCGCGACCAGCCGTCCGACCCGGGTCGAACCGGTGAAGATCAGATGATCGAACGGCAGCGCCGCAAAGGCGCGGGCGATGTCGTCATCGGTGTCGGTGATGAAGACTTCGGCGGGGTCGAATTGGGACGAGACCACCTGCTGCAGCAACGCGGCGAACCGCGGCACCAGTTCGCTCGGCTTGATCATCACCCGGTTGCCGGCGGCGAGCGCAGCCACCGACGGCGCCAGCGTGAGTTGCAGCGGATAATTCCAGGGAGCGATGATGCCGACCACCCCGAGCGGCTGCGGCAGCAGCCGGTTCCGGGCCGGCATGAACTGCAGCGCCGTGGAAACCCGCCGCGGTGCCATCCATCGCTTCAGGTGCCTGGTCGCGTGCCGGATCTCGCCCAGTACCAGCAGGGTTTCGGCGACGGCGGTCTCGGTCGGGCAGCGATGGCCGAAATCCGCCGAGATCGCCTGTTCGAAGCGGGATTCGTTGTCCGAGATGACCGCCTTGAGCCGCGCCAGCCGGTCGAGCCGCTCGTCGAGCGATGGCGCGGGGGCTTCCCGTGTCAGAACGAGAATGCGGTGGAAGGCATCATCCAGGGCGCGCTGGCCTGCGCTTTTCGTCGCCTGATCCATCAGGTTCCCCTTGGTCCGGCCCCGAGGCTGGGCTTTTGCACCGGTTCTGGCAAGAGCGGTTTGGTGGTCCGCATGCCCCGCCCGCGGGCTCGGGAAGCCACAAAATCCGGAAAAGATGGCCGGCAGGCCTTTCCAAAGCGGGTCGGCGTTGGTACATACCGCCCGCACCTAGGGGCTTACCCGGGTAGCCTTCTCAGGAAGCCTCCGGACGGGACCGATCGACGCCCCCAGGCGTTGCACCGCTTCGTTCCGGCATCAGCTTCGCGAAAGGCGCGCAACGGTTTATCGCGGGGTGGAGCAGCCCGGTAGCTCGTCAGGCTCATAACCTGAAGGTCATAGGTTCAAATCCTATCCCCGCAACCAAACTTCTGAATTGGATCGATCAATCAGCCCGCCTCTGGCGGGCTTTTTGATGGATTGGACGCCGCCGTTGTGATGGCTCCGTGTGATCCCACTCGCTACGGCGGCGCTGCCGAGCTGTGGGATTGGAGGTAAACGGCGCTGCTGGAAACCACACGAGATTCGTGTTGCACACGATATCCGCTCCCAGTCCGAGCGCCCAATCGGAGATCAGAATTGGAACGGCGCGACCGAAACGGAGGTCTTGCCGTCCGACGATTGCTGCACGGTGAAGTCGACGTCCTTTGAAGCCTTGGTGTCGCCAACGGTCACCGACATGTAGCCGGTGCATTTCAGCAGGCGCCCGTCCTTGCTGGTCGAAACCGTGACGATCTTTTCGCCGAGGTTGTAGCTGGGCTGCTGCTGCCTGGCCTTTTCAGCTTCCGACCCGGCCACATCCGGTTTTGCCGTGTTGGCATTTTGCGCAGCATATTTGACGAGCGCGTTGCTGTGGTCGTCTGAAACGGTCTTGAGCACGGCGTTCCGCGTCTCGAAGGAATCGCATTCGGGCTTGGCGTCGCAGCCACCCAGCAAAACGAGCAGAGGAACACTCCAGAAAATGGTCGGTCGCTTGCAATAGGGCATTGGAATTCCGGTCAGGCTTGGGAAGCACCGGCGGAACAATCGACCGACGTCGCCATTGTTCCGGGTCCGTTGCGCGAAGCACCGCGCGGACCGTCATGCCAACTACGCGCAAATTGGTGGTGATCGGCGCGCGCGTGCGGCAGACCCCGTCAGAGCGGCAACACGGGCGAGGTCGGACCGGACGTTTCGCGCGGCGTCGTGCGCAATCGTTCGGATAGCCGGCGCACCGCGGGATCCTCGGGGCGATCGGCGCTGAGCTTCTGCAGCAGCACCTTGCTTCGCGCTGGATCCTGGTCGAGCAAAGTGTAGGCCTCCAGATAGGCTTCGCGCTGGGGCGGCGGCATGTCGCCAGGCCATGGCTCGAAGACCTCGATCGGCTCCTCGCGTCCCCTGACGGCAAGCCGCGCGAGCGGGCGCAGCATCGTCGCCGCGCATTGCGCGGCCGCCGCCGGCCCCACACAGATCGCCGTGCCAAGTTCCTTGTTGCGGGCCTCGAGCCGCGACGCCATGTTCACGGCATCGCCGTGGGCGGTGTAGTCGAGCTTGGAGAGGATGCCGACGTCTCCCACGACGGCGAGCCCCGTCTCGATTCCAATCCGCGTGCGGCCGAGCTTGATCGCCGCGGCGGAGCCGCCGCGCCGGAACCCTTCGCTCCATGACTGGATGGCGATCGCGCATTGGACGGCGCGTTGCGGGTGATCGCGGAGGTCGAGCGGCACATTGAAGAGAACATGCAGGCCGTCGCCGACGATCTTGTCGACCATGCCGCCATGCTCGAGAACGATGCCGGCAACCCCCTCGAAATACTGATCCAGCGTCGCGACCAGCTCCTCGGGACCGGCCCGATGCATGGTCGCGGTGAAACCCTCGATGTCCGTGAACATGGAGGTGACCTCGCGCCGCTCGCCGCTTAGCCTCACCAGGTCCGGCTGTTCGACGATGCGGCGAACCACGGCCGGCGCGAGATGCTGTTCGAGCCGGCGGCGCATGACCGCTTCCGTCCGGCGGGTCAGCGAGTAGGCGGTGCCGGCCGTGGTGCTGAACACCAGCACGGCCGCGATGGAAGGGGTCAGCGGGTCGACAAGACGATCCGCAAATCCGAGCGCGGCCAATGCGGCAATCCACAGCAGCGCCAGCACGCCGAGCAGGATCGCGCTGGCTGCGATCGGCGACAAGGCCGTGCCGAGCATGATTGCGAGCATTCCGAGCGCGACTATCGCGACGCGCTGCAGGATCGCTGCATGGGCCAGCGCGAGCGGGGCGCGGCCCGCGGCCATCTGTTCGACCGCGTCGGCCTGAATCTGCACCGACGGTGTCAGCGGATCCGCGGGAGTCTTGCGCAGGCCGCCGAGCTCCGGGGCGGATCCGCCGAGCAGCACCAGCGCGCCAGCGAGCCGACTGCCGTCGATCCGACCCTGCAGCAGGTCGACCGCGGAAACAGTGCGTGCGGCATGAAACCCGTGCGGCACCGGCACCAGCCGGAGCAGCCCATCGCGGGACAGCGCAATCCGCCGGTCACCGACCACCAGTACCGGAGGCTCGCCGTCGATCAGATAATTCGAGGCGCCCGAAGCAAGGCGCAGCGCCTCGGCAGCCAGGCCCGGCATCACGACGCGGCCGGTGGCGACGACAAGCGGGGCGTGGCGGATTGCGCCGTCACTGCCGCCGGGCAATGACAGCGCGCCGAGACCGCTCGCCGCGTCGGCAAGCGAGGGGGTTGGCCCGATCGCGCCTGCAGCCTGCCACAGATCGTCGAACGGCAGCGGCCCGCGGCTCACGATCGGGGCGCCCGGCAACGGGTTCTCCCGTTCAGGATCGAGCACGAAGCCGAGCGCGACGGGAACGCCGGAAATGATCTGGGTCAACTGGCTGTCCCCATCCGGCAGGGTCTTGGCCAGCGCGCCGATATCGGATCGGCCGGTGATCGATCCGAGTCGGCGGGCCAGTGCCGCGGGCGACCGGTCGTCGGGCTCGGCGAACAGCACGTCGATCGCGATCGCGGCGGGCCGCGCAGCCGCCACCGCCTCGACAAGCCTTGCAATCTTGTCCCGTGGCCATGGCCAGGAGCCCACGGCATCGATGGTTTTGCGATCGATGTCGACAACGATCACCTTGAGGTCGGACGGGGCAGCCCGACGCAGCCGTTGATCGGCGGTGAGTTGAAGATCGAAGGCGCTGTTGGCCACTCCCTCGCTGATGGCCGGCAGCAACAGTCCAGCCGCGAGAAACGTCAGCAGTGTCGCGGCGCCAGCCGCAATCGGAAGGCGCTGCTGAAACGTTCGACGCATATGTGCCATCGAAATCCCGCCGCGCGATTCCTCAGTTGACGCTTTCGAGCGCCGCGCGCACCCGTTGTGGCGCCCAGCGCTTGACCTGCGTGGGGGGCGCGCCGGGAGACGCGATATCCGTGCCCTCGCCCTCGCGCACGGTCACACCCTGGCCTGCCGCGGTCACCGTCACCGCGCCGCGCACAACAAAAACGCCGAACCGCCCGTTGCTCGGCCCGGCAAAGAAGCGTGTGCCCCGTACCGCGATCAGGCCGAACGGGCTGCGGATCCGCACGCCGGCATGGGCGCCGCCGGGCGGTCGATCGAACAGCAGCGGTCCGGAGCGCAGCGTGAGCTCGCCGCCCGCATCGACCATGAGTCGGTCAATCCTCAGCCGCGCATTCTCGCCAAGCCTGATCTTCGAGTTCTGGCCGAGCAACATCCCCAGCCGGGATTCCGAACCTGTCGCAACGTCGTCGCCGAGATAGATCGGCGCAGCCCGATCGAGCGTGCGGCGAGCCGCGTCGACCTCGGCAAACGCCTCGCCGGTGACGTCTTCGACCGAGCCAGCCCGCTCGGCACCCCGGGCCGGCAATCCGACAAGGATCAACGGGAGCACCAGGGCTCCGCTGCGGAGCAGCCGGCGCCGGTTGCAGCGCGGCCCGCGTTTGACACTACCAGAATCGGTCATCATCGACTCCCATGCTGCCGAGAGCGGCATTGGCGCGGCTACCATCCGGGCGTTCTCTCACCTCGATCCCGAGGCCGCCCATCAACGGACTTGCCAGCGTCTTGTGATCCCGCCAACAGAGGGACCCGCGCCTTCCGAAAACCACTTACAGTCTGGGAGGCATTATAGTCCGGCCCCCGGGATCGTGGCTATAGATCGTCCGACCGGCTGACGAACGGCTGGCGCCTGATCGGGCGTGGCTCGGACCGCTCGATCGGCCTTCCACGCGCGGGAAAAGTCGGGGAGAGCGGGCCATCCATGTGGGATCGTGTCATTGCGCTGGTTGCCGCTGATTGGCCGCTGCTGCTCGTTTCCAGCACGGCCGTCCTGCTGGCGGCGATCGTGCGCGGTTTTTCCGGCTTCGGCTTCTCGCTGCTTGCGATCACGGCGATCTCGATCTTCATGCCGGCCAGGGACATCGTGCCAACCATCTTCTTGCTGGAGGTCTCGGCGTCTCTCAACATGATCCCGTCGATCTGGCGCGACATCGACTGGCGCGGCATCGGCTTGCTGTTGCTGGGCTATGTGATCGCACTGCCGTTCGGCATCCATGCGCTGGCCACCGTTGCCGCCGCGCCGATGAATCTCGCGCTCGGCACCTTCGTCATCGTGACCAGCATGATCATGCTGAGCGGCTTCCGCCTGCGGAAAGTCCCCGGTCCCGCCGCCATTGTCGCCACGGGCGCCGGATCGGGCTTGCTGAATGGCGCCTTTGGCGCCGGCGGGCCGCCGGTCGTGCTGTTCTATTTCGCCACCCCCGCCGGCGCCGCGGTGGGCCGCGCCTCGGTGGTGGCGTTCTTCCTCATGACGGACTCGTTGGGCCTGATCGGTCTCGGCTGGAACGGCCTGATTACCCGGCAGAGCTTCGCCCAGTTCATCGCCTGGCTGCCGGCACTGCTGCTCGGCATCTTTGTCGGCGGCCTCGGCTTCAGGCGGGTGGACCAGGCGAAATTCCGTCGCGTCGTGCTCATCATCCTGATGGTACTCGCTGTCCTCACCTTGGCCAGGGCCGGTTGGGAGCTTGGCCAGACCGCGTGAATTTCGACCGTCGGTGCTGCGGTCTCGGAACGGACCTGTGGTCGCATCCCAGGAACAAACCGCGACAACGTCCGTTGCTCGGTCTCATGTCCTGCAACGGAGATACGCAATGGCGATGGGCGAGAATGAAACGGGCAATTTGATCGGAAGCGACAAGGTCGAGGGCACCGCCGTGTATGGCGCCGATGAAAGCAAGATCGGTTCGATCGAACGCGTGATGATCGACAAGACCAGCGGCAGGGTGTCCTATGCGGTGCTGGGATTCGGCGGGTTTCTCGGGCTCGGGAACGATCACTACCCGCTGCCCTGGCAGTCGCTGAAATACGACACCCGTCTCGGCGGCTATGTTACCGGCGTCACTGAAAGCCAGCTTCGCAGCGCGCCCAAATACGGCAATGACGGCGACTGGAACTGGGGCGACACCACGCGCACCCGCGCGCTCGACGACTATTACGGGGTTGCGATTCCCTGAGAGTCCAGGTTGCGGCCCTCTCCCGAAAGCGGGAGAGGGTCGCCCGACGATCGGGGTCGGGCGAGCGTGCCCCCGACGAGCGAACCCCGGAGACGGGCGATCGCAACCGCCCGCCTTCCGTCGAAATCTAGATCAAGCGATAGATGTAGGCAGCTCCTGCCGGCTCCCTGGCCAGCTCATGCGAGGTGGCCCGCTGCGGTATCGCGTGAGGTTCCCCGATCGGGTTGGCCGGCAGTTGCAGCACCTTGGCCCGCTGCCCGACGACGAGATCGGTCACGAGCACGATCTTGCCATTGGAGAACTCCAGCGCATCATGATGCTCGGTCGGGTTGTCGAGGTTGATCTGACGGAACCGCGCCAGGCGGTCGCGGATGTTTATGCGAAACAGCATGCGCCTGACCCGAACGTCATTCTCGAACGCGAGCTCGGTGCCGGGACGAAGGCAGATCGCGACGTCAGGATCGTCAGGGCTGGCAAAACCATGCGTGATGGTACTCTTGAATTTGGCCGCAACCAACGTGTCCGCGACCGCGGCCGGGCGAGTGGCGACCGCATGTAGGCTGTAATCGCACATTGAGCGCTCCTGTACATGGCCCCACCCCATTCCTTCAGGAACCCTTGTGGGGCTGTTTAGTTGCCATCTCCGGCGAAAATGTCGTGCTGGGGTAACCGAGTGCGCCGGTGTTCAATTTCCTTTCTCTGATCGCCTCTGCACCACAAGGTCGCCGTCTCCACTTATACCACGACCAGTCCGTGGCGGCGGCACGCCACGCAGTGAAATTTCGTCACGTCAGAGCTGCGGGCTGGTGGACCGAGGCTACGCGATATCAAACTGTATCACGCGAAATTCCGGCCTGATCGGTTGCCCCTCCGCACCGGCTACCATAGGTCCTGTTGGACATTCGGTTGTCGGGACAATTGCTTGCTGCATCGTCTTCGGATGAGGTGATCATGACACGGCTACCTGGATCGCGCCGCCGTAAGCGCGCCAACGCAGCGCCCGAAAGAACGCAGCGGGTTCATTCACACCAGCCCCTGCGGCTGGCGCTCGCGAGTCTCGAGCAATGCCGGGAGATCCTGCTTGCCAACGCCAGCGAGGAAACGGCGCGGCTGGTGTCGATGGCGATTCTTCAGCTTCGGATGGATCTCAACGGCATCAGCGACGCGGAATTGAAGGCGCTTTGCGATGCGCTGCTGCGGGATCGCGAGCAGGACACGCAAGGGCCGACGACGCGGCAACGCTCACGCCGGCGATCATCGATCCTGCATTCGTGACGGGCCTGCGCCCGTATCCATCAGCCGTATTTGGGCTCCGGTCCCGCCGCGCAAGCTACCTGTTCTTCGGCTGCAAAGGGGGGCGGCGTGGGCGGCTCCTGGTCGGGATCGCCGGAGATCGCCCCAAGCAGCGCATCGACCAGCCGCGCGACCTCGCGGGGCTGGTGCCGGGAATGCTGCTGGTGACCTGTCAGTGACACCTGCTCTGCAATCAGGATGGCGGCAATGCTGCGGACGAAGCGGGCTCTTTCCTCTTTCCCGGCCGCGGGGTTGCCGGCAGCGGCCTTGTGTATCTCACCTTCCAGGAACCGTTCTGTGAGTGCCGCGCGCAGCACGTAAGAGGATGACTGCCTGCTGCCTTCGCAGTACCGCATCAGGGCGGCGTGAGTTTCCTTGTCGACACGAACCTTCAGAATTTCGGTCTTCTTCATTGAAGAGTCCTTCATCAGCCCGGCTGTTTCAATTTTTATGACGTCATCAATCGAGCGTGCCTTTGCCTGGCGACGATGACGAGCCGTTGCCGGCCCTCAACCATCGATCGCTGCAGCTCCCGCTGATCTTGAAGCTGACGATTCAAAACTGAAGTGGTGTGTTCGGCTGAAATGTGACTTTCCGCCATCACGCGGAAGATGCGCGCATCATGTGACAAATGAGTCACGGCGCTGCGGCTCGGAGGCGGCTGATGCTGGCGGGCACATCGGTCCATGGCGGCTTGTCCGGGGCGAATTGCTGCCGAAGGTAAGACACGAGTTCGGCGAGCTGATCATCCGTCAGGCTGTCCTTGAATGCCGGCATGTAACCGAGGTCGCTCGCGGCGGGAGAAGCGATGCCGTGCAAAATCACCTGCAGAAGATTGTCGGGCACGGCGCCGTGCAGATTGCTGTTGAGCGCGAGCGATGGCCGGCTGCCGAACAGCGCGGCGCCGCCGACCGCGTGGCAAACCGCGCAGGCCCCTTCATACAGGCGCGCCCCCACGCCGGAGGCGATCGGCGTGCGGGTCAGGGTCTCGAGTTGGGCCGCGAGTACGTCCTGCGCCGGCGCATCGATGGCATGGTCCTGGAACGAACCGAGATAGACCGCCATGGCGCGAATGTCCGCGTCGGGCAGGGCCGCAAGCTCTTTCACCACCGGCGCCATCGGACCGGCGGCGACGCCGTGGAAGCGGGATTCGCCGGAGCGCAGGTAGGCGTAGAGTTCGTCCTCGCTCCAGGGGATCGGCGCGTGGGAAAGCGAGGTCAGCGGCGGCGCTTCCCAGCCGTCCACAAAGCCGCCGGCGAGATACGCCCCGCCGCGTTCGGCGCCGAGCGCATTTCGCGGCGAATGGCAACTGCCGCAATGGCCGAGACCCTCGACCAGGTAGGCGCCGCGATTCCAGGCCGCCGATTTCGTCGGGTCAGCTTCGAACGGGCCGGCGCGATGGAACAGCGCGTTCCACGCCGCCAGCAGGGGACGCCAGCTGAACGGAAATGCAAGGTCGGCGCGGCGATTGTCGGCACGCACCGGCGGCTGCGCCATCAGATACGCATAGAGCGCCTGCAGGTCGGCATCGGTCGTCTTGGCGAAATGCGGATAGGGAAAGGCCGGATAGAGATGCCGGCCATCGCGGTGAATGCCCTCACGCATCGCGCGCTCGAAGGCAGGATATGACCATGCGCCAATGCCGGTCTCGGGATCGGGAGTGATATTGGTGCTGTAGACCGTGCCGAATGGCGTCGCGAGGGCACGTCCGCCGGCGTTGACAATGCCCCCATCGGGATCGGTGTGGCAGACCGCGCAGGCTCCCAATGCGGCAAGCTCCTGCCCCCGGGCGACCGTCGCGGCCGAGTAGACCGACCCATCCGGCGGCGCAATCGGTGCGATCGACCGCCATGGCAGCACCGCTGCCGCGATGCCGATCACAGCGGTACAAAGGGCAGCCGCCGCGGCCAGCACGCCCCGCCGCTTGACGAACGGATCCTGCCATCGTCCGGTAGCCTTCGGCGGCGGCGGTGACGCCAGCGGCAGCGCAGCGGCCTTGACGTAACCCTCGCCGCGCAGTCCAGCCAGGATCCGCTCGGGCGTAAACGGCGGCTCGCGGAAGCGAACGCCGGTGGCATCGAAAATGGCGTTGGCGATCGCCGCCGCGCTCGGGACCGAGGCGGACTCGCCGACGCCGAGCGGCGGCTGATCCGGCCGCGGCAACATCAGCACGTCAATCTTGGGAATGTCCGGAAATTTGATGATCGGATAGCCGCCCCATTCGCGGCTGCTGACGGTGCTGCCGTCGAACGAAACCTGCTCCATCAGCGCGCGGCTGGTGGACTGGATGACGTTGCCATGGATCTGGTGGCGGACGCCGTCGGGATTGATCATCAGGCCGCTGTCCTGGCCGGCGACCACGCGGGTCACACTGACGTCGCCGGTCGCGGTGTTGACGGCGACGTCGGCGATCCAGGCCGACCACGCCGCGCCGTAACCCGGAAACTTGCTGTGGACATAGAGCGCATAGGCGAAGCCACGGCCGCGCACGATGTCGTTCTCGGCCGCCGGCGGCTTCCAGACCGGCCGCGGCGTCCAGGCGGCGCGCTCGGCCACGGCATGGACCAGATCGATCCCGCGCGGATCGCGCAGGTAGCGCAACCGGTATTCGATCGGGTCGACGCCGGCCTCGGTGGCGAGTTCGTCGACGAAGGATTCGTGGGCGAAGGTATTGGGCAGCGCCGAGACGCCGCGCATCCAGGCGGCGCGGGCGATCGGCGGCATGTCATGCGCCACGACGCGCAGATGGTCGTAGTCATAGGGCGGGATCGCGGTACGGTCTCCCATCTCCAGCACGGCCGGCGTCGGTGCCACCCGCCCAGTGAGCAGCAGCGCCAGGGTCGGCGATGCGTTGGACGGATAGCGGGTGACGAAATCGTAACCGGCGACGCCGCCGTCGGCGTTCAATCCACCTTTGACGTCGATCAGCTGCGCGGCGCCCTTCGGCTCCCAGGCATGCTCCTGTTCGCGGGTCAGTTGCACGCGGACGGGTCGACCGACCGCCCGCGACAGCAGAATCGCGTCCGCGGAAACGTCGTCGGCGCAATTGCGGCCGTAACAGCCGGCCGCCTCCATCCGGATCACCTCGATGTCGGTATCCGGCCGCTGCAGCAGCAGCGCGAGATCGGCACGCAGCAGGTGCGGATTCTGGGTGCCCGACCAGACGCGCACGCCTGCCGGCCGATAGTCGGCAACGGCGCAGGACGGCCCGATCGAGCCATGCATCTGGTAGGGCCAGACATAGGTCCGCGCCAAGGGCCTTGCGGCGGCGGCGAGTGCGGCGTCGACCTCGCCTTTGTCGATCAATGTCCGCGGCTGCGATGGATTGGCGCGGAGCGCGGTCTCGACCTGGTCGAGGTCGGGCAATGTCGGGGTCGGCTTCCAGCTGACCTTGAGCTGCGCCGCCGCCTTGGCTGCATTCTCCTCGCGCTCGGCAACGACGCCGATGAAGTCGCCGATCCTGATCACGGCGACCAGGCCCGGTACGTCGCGCACCGAGCTCTCATCGATCGCGATCAGGCTGCTGCCGACAAAGTCGCCGGCGTCGACACCGGCATAGGGCGGACGCACCACGCGGCCGTGCAGCATGCCTGGCACCCGCATGTCATGCACATAGACGAGTTCGCCGGTCGCCTTGGCCGGCAGGTCGATGCGCGGCTGCGACTGGCCGACAACGGTATAGGCATCCGCCGACTTGACCGTCACGTCGTCGGCGAGTTCGAGCCGGAAGGTTTCACCGGCGATCAATTCACCATAGCTCACCGTACGATTGTCGCGGCCGCGGATCAGGCCGTCATCGATCGCCAGCTCCTGCAACGGCAGCTCCAGCCGCTCCGCCGCGCGCTCCAGCAGGAAGTGCCGCGCCTGCGCGGCGGCCTTGCGCAGCGGGATCGCGGTGATCTGAATCGTCTCGCTCGCGATGGTCGGACCCTGGTTGGGAACGCGCGAGGTATCCCCGAGTACCACGACCACGCGGGCAAAGGACACGTCGAGCTCTTCGGCGACGATCTGGCCCAATGCGGTCTGGATCCCGGTTCCGAGATCGACATGGCCATTGAAGGCCGTGACAGAACCGTCGGCTGTGATCTCGATGAATGTTTCGAAGCCGGTCGCCGTGCTGCTTGCCGGGCGGACGACCGACAGCACGCCGGGCTGCGTTCCGCCAGCGGTCGGATTTGCTTTCGCGCCCATCAATCCTGCGCCTCGACCGGCTGGCCCGCGGCGCGCTTCATCGCGCGCATGATTTCGACATGGGCGCCGCAGCGGCACAAATGATGGCGGAGCGCTTCCAGCATGTCGGTTTCGGAAGGATGCCGGTTGCGCATCAGCAGCGCCTTGGTCGCCATGATCATGCCGTTGAGGCAGTAGCCGCATTGCGCGGCCTGTTCGGTGATGAAAGCGGCCTGCACGGGATCGGGACGCTCGCGGGTGCCGAGCCCCTCCAGTGTCACGATGTCGCGGCCGACGCAGCCACTGATCGGGATCACGCAGGCGCGGGCCGCCATGCCGTCGATGATCACGGCACAGGCGCCGCATTCGCCGAGCCCGCAGCCGTATTTCGGCCCGTTCAGCTCGAGATCGTTGCGCAACACATACAGCAACGCGGTTTCAGGTGCGGCGGCGACGTCATGCGCCGTGCCGTTGACGGTCAGGCGGATTGTCGTCTGCGTCATGCTCCAGCCCCGTGATGCGCTGCAAACGACGCGCACGGCCGGAAGATACCGTTTGCATACAAACGTGCAAGCGCGCCATCCTGCATGTGGTCCAGCGCGCAGGCTTGGCCGGGGATGGCGCACGGGTTTTGCGCCGCGAAGCCGCTTGACAGCGTTCCGGTCCGCGCGCAAGATCGTTCGTATACGAACAAAATCCCGGTTGCGTCTGGTTTGGGGACAATCAGGCAACCCGACTTGCGGCGGCTTCGCCGCTCATGCGTTCCGCCCTTCGCCGGCTCGTGAGTTCGTTGATGCTGACCGACACGACTTCCGTTGCGGCTGCAGGCAGTGCCGACAAGATCCGGTGCGATGCCTGCCCCGTGATGTGCTACATCAAGCCGGGCGCCGCGGGCGCATGCGACCGCTATGCCAATCACGACGGCGAGCTGGTGCGGGTCGATCCCCATATCGTGCTGGAGCGAACGGTATCGCATGGCGGACGGCTGGTGCCGTTTCAGGCCGGCGGCGACTGGGACGGCAAGATCGTGCATGAGCCGAGCGTGTTCGTCACCGCCATCGGTGCCGGAACGACCTATCCCGACTACAAGCCCGCGCCTTTCATCGTGTCCTCCGAGATCGACGGCGTCGACATGGTCACGGTGGTGACCGAGGGCATCTTCAGCTATTGCGGGGTCAAGGTGAAGATCGACACCGACCGTCATCTCGGCCCGGAAACCGCGACGGTTCGCGTGCAGGGCGAGGCGATCGGCCATGTCACCACCGGCGAATACGGCTCGCAGATGCTGTCGCTGGGCGGGGTTCACCATCTCACCGGCGGTTCCAAGAAGGAAGGCCGCGTCACCTGCGACGCGCTGATGGATCTCAGCAATTGCAAGCCGGTCGAACTGGTGATCGATGGCGGTGCCACGGTGGTGGTGCAGGCCGGCCGCGCCCCCATTGTCAATGGCACCGCCGAGGAGCGCATGCGGGTCGGCTGCGGCTCGGCGACCATCGGCATGTTCGCCAAGCAATGGCAGGGCAAGGTGGATGAAGTCGTGGTGGTGGACGATCACATCACCGGCGTGCTTTCCGAGCATCAGGCTGGCAAGCTGCTCGACATCGCCGACAGCGGCATCAAGATGAAGGGGCGGCGCTCGACGCCGGGACGCTACTTCCAGGTCGCCGAGCCCGGCACCGGCTGGGGCGGCACCCGGATTTCCGATCCGCTCTCGGTGCTCGGGCCGTTCGACCCAAAGCGGGCGCGCCCCGGCATGACCCTGCTGATGGTCAGCACCACCGGCGAACACGCGGCCTTCTATCAACTCGACGCGGCGCTGCGGCCGGTCGAGCAGGAGATGCCGGCCGTTCTCCGGGCCTCGGTCGAGCGCATCCAGGAGAATTGCGAACCGGCACTGTGCACCGTGCTGTTCATGGGCGGCGCCGGCGGATCGCTGCGCGCCGGCGTCACCGACAATCCGGTGCGCCTGACCCGATCGGTGAAGGAGGCCCTGACCCGCGTTACCAGCGGCGGGGCGCCGGTCTATGTCTGGCCGGGCGGCGGCATCACGTTCATGGTCGATGTCACCCGGTTGCCGGCGGGCGCGTTCGGCTACGTGCCGACGCCGGCGCTGGTGGCACCGATCGAGTTCACGATGCGGCTGTCGGACTATGCCGGGCTTGGCGGCCATATGGATTACGTCCGTCCGTTGGCGTCGCTGAAGGACCACATGGAAATCCGACACAGGCCGCCCAGGCCGGGGGAGGAGCCATGACCAGGATCCCGCAGATCGGCTGGTTGGCGGACGGCCGGCGGCTGCACCTGCACGACGGTCCGATCGACCTGATCGTGGAAGCACGAGGCGCCGGGACGGAAGTCGCGATGGCCTATCAGGCCGCGGCGCGGCGCTTCGCCGGCCTGCTTGACGAACTCTGTGCCGAGCTGCCGCTGTTGCGCCAGCGCGCCGATCCCGCGCATTGCGTGCTCGCGGGACCGGTGGCGCGCCGCATGCATGCCGCGGTGGCGCCGCTCGCCACCTTGCATTTCATCACGCCGATGGCGGCGGTCGCCGGCGCGGTGGCGGAGGAAATCCTTGCCTCGATGGTTCGCTCGGCGCGGCTGGCGCGCGCCTATGTCAACAATGGTGGCGACATCGCGCTGCATCTGGAGGATGGCGAAGGTTTTACGGTCGGTCTGATGGATCGGCCTGACGCCCAGGGACTGTTGCGAACCACCCGCATCGCCAGCGGCGATCCGTCGCGTGGTGTGGCCACCAGCGGTCGCCGTGGTCGAAGTTTTTCGCTGGGCATTGCCGATGCCGTCACCGTGCTGGCGCCAACCGCCGCCCAAGCCGATGCTGCGGCCACCATCATCGGCAACGCCGTGGATTTGCCGGGACACCCAGCCGTCACGCGCTGCCCGGCACATGATCTGCAGCCCGACAGCGATCTGGGTGCGCGGCTGGTCACCCGCGACGTCGCGGCGCTTTCGGACCGCGAGATCGCCGAGGCGCTCGGCGCCGGGACGGCCTGCGCCCGTCGCCTGCTGGCCGCAGGATTGATCGACGGCGCAGCCTTGCGGTTGCAGGGCGAGACCACCATCATGGCGCTGAGGGAGCCCGATGCGGCACCGCCCCGGCGCCTCATCGAAAGGATGGCCCATGCCTGAAAGCTGGCCCGACACATCGGGGAAAGGCAGGGCGCCATGAGCGCGATCATTCGCAAGATCGTCACGGTGGTCGAGGAAACGCAGCTCGAAATGGGCCGGCAGGTGGCGCCGCCGACACGGCGCGCGGCGGCCATCGCCGTGATCGAAAATCCGTTCGCCGGCCGCTATGTCGAGGACCTCGCCCCGCTGATTTCGATCGGCGAGGAACTGGGCGAGCTGCTGGCGGCACGCGCGGTAGCTGCGCTCGGCATCGAAGGGCCGAAGGCGCAGAGCTACGGCAAGGCGGCGGCGGTCGGCGAGAATGGCGAGCTCGAGCACGCCGCCGCGATCCTGCATCCGAAGATGGGCACGCCGGTGCGCAAGATCCTCGGCAAGGGCGCTGCGTTGATCCCGTCGTCGAAAAAACGCGGCGGCATGGGCACGATCCTGAACATCCCGCTCGGCCACAAGGATGCGGCTTTCGTGCGCAGCCATTTCGACGGCATGGAAGTGCAGGTCAATGACGCGCCGCGCGCCAACGAAATCATGGTCGCGGTCGCAATCACCGACAGCGGCAGGCCGCTGCCGCGGGTCGGTGGTTTGACCGTTGCCGAGATCAAGGGCGAAGACGGTCTGCGCTAGCTTTTTTCAACATTGGAGGTCTGGGATGCAACGAAGCAAACGTCTGTTGGGTGCCGCGCTGGGCGTGGCGCTCGCCGGGCTGGCCAATGCCGCCATGGCGCAGGACGAAATCAAGATCGGCGAAATCAACAGCTACTCGCTGCTGCCGGCCTTCACCGAACCCTATCGCAAGGGCTGGCAGCTCGCGGTGGAACAGATCAATGCCGCCGGCGGCGTCAACGGCAAGAAGCTGGTCGTCATTTCCAAGGATGATGGCGGCAAGCCTGCCGACGCGCTCACCGCCGCCAACGAACTGGTGTCGAGCGACAATGTGGTGATGCTGAGCGGAACCTTCCTGTCCAATATCGGCCTTGCCGTCAGCGATTTCGCCAAGCAGAAGAAGGTATTCTTCCTGGCCGCGGAGCCGCTGACCGACGCCATCACCTGGTCGAAGGGCAATCGCTATACGTTCCGGCTGCGTCCGTCCAACTACATGCAGGCGGCGATGCTGGTCGATGCGGCGGCGAAGCTGCCGGCCAAGCGCTGGGCGACCATCGCACCGAACTATGAATACGGCCAGTCGGCGGTCTCGGTGTTCAAGAAGCTGATGTCGGAGAAGCGGCCCGATATCCAGTGGGTCGGCGAGCAGTGGCCGCCGCTCGGCAAGATCGACGCCGGGCCGGTGGTGCAGGCGCTCGCCGAGGCCAATCCGGAGGCCATCCTCAACGTCACCTTCGGCGCCGATCTCGTCAAGTTCGTGCGCGAGGGCAACACCCGCGGCCTGTTCAAGAACCGCGCGGTGGTGAGCTTCCTGACCGGCGAGCCCGAATATCTCGATCCGCTCAAGGACGAAACTCCGGAAGGATGGATCGTCACCGGGTATCCCTGGTCCGACATCAAGACGCCGGAGCACGAGGCGTTCCTCAAGGCCTATCAGGCCAAGTACAATGATTACCCGAGGCTCGGCTCGATCGTCGGCTACGAGACCATCAAGTCGGCGGCGGCGATCCTCGCCAAGGCCGGTTCGACCGACACCGACAAGCTGATCGCGGCGGCGGAGGGTCTGTCGCTGCCGTCACCGTTCGGCGAGATCACCTACCGCAAGATCGACCACCAGTCGACGCTGGGCGCCTTTGTCGGCAAGACCGCGCTCAAGGACGGCAAGGGCGTCATGGTGGATTCGTCCTATCGCAAGGGCTCGGACTATCTGCCGAGTGACGCGGAAGTCGAGAAGTTGCGTCCGAAAGAGTAGGAGCCCGTGCCGGGCATCATGCAACCAGGCAACTCCTGCCGCAAAGGATGCTCTCCCGCTTGCGGGAGAGGTGAGACGGCTCCGCGGCAGGACGTCCCAGTGCAGCGCGGACCATAGATGGCCTTCTATTTCGTCCAGTTCCTGACCGGTCTAGCCAGCGCGGCATCGCTGTTCCTGGTGGCATCGGGGCTGTCGATCATCTTCGGCGTGACGCGGATCGTCAATTTCGCCCACGGCGCCTTCTACATGCTCGGCGCCTATGTGGCCTTGACGCTGACCGAGCGGCTCTCCGGCGCGATCGGCTTCTGGGGCGGCATCCTCGCGGCCGCGCTGATTGTCGCGGCGATCGGCGTGCTGGTCGAAATGGTGCTGCTGCGCCGGATCTACCATGCGCCGGAGCTGTTTCAGCTGCTGGCGACCTTTGGCCTCACCCTGATGGTGGAGGATCTGGTCGTCCTGATCTGGGGCCCCAGCGACCAGCTCGGCCGCCGGGCGCCGGGACTGAAGGGCGCCATCGATTTCTTCGGCCAGAACGTTCCGAGCTACGACCTGTTCCTGATCGCGCTCGGGCCGGTCGTGCTCGGCGGGCTGTGGCTGCTGTTCCAGCGCACACGCTGGGGCATTCTGGTGCGCGCTGCAACCCAGGACCGCGACATGGTCGCCGCGCTGGGCGTCAATCAGAAATGGCTGTTCACCAGCGTGTTCGCACTCGGCGTCTTCCTGGCGGCGCTCGGCGGCGCGCTGCAGATCCCGCGCGATGCCGTGCACCACGCGCTCGACCTGCGCATCATTGTCGACGTCTTCGTGGTGGTGGTGATCGGCGGCCTCGGCAGCATCACCGGCGCCTTCGTGGCGGCGGTTCTGGTCTCCGAGCTCAATGCGTTCGGCATCCTGATATTCCCCAAGATATCGATCATCCTGGTTTTCCTGGTGATGGCGGTGGTGCTGATCGTGCGGCCATGGGGCCTGTTCGGAAGGCCCGAGGCGGTGGCCCGACGCTCCCCCGGCCTCACCGTCCATCCGTGGCGGCCGTTGACCATCAATGGTCGGCTGGCGGCGCTGGCGGCGCTGGCGCTGGCGGCGGCACTGCCGCTGGTCGGCGGCAGCTACGCACTGACCGTTGCCTCCGAGATTGCGATCTTCGTGATCTTTGCCATCAGCCTGCATTTCCTGATGTCGGTCGGCGGCCTCGCCTCGTTCGGCCATGCCGCCTATTTCGGTCTCGGCGCCTATGGCATCGCGCTGCTCGCCAAGTTCGCCGGACTGCCGATGATCCTCTGCCTGCTGCTCGGCCCGCTGCTCGCGCTGTCCGGCGCGGCGGTGTTCGGCTTCTTTGCGGTCCAGCTGTCCGGCGTCTACTTCGCGATGTTGACGCTGGCCTTTGCGCAGATCGTCTGGTCGATCGCGTTCCAGTGGGTGACGGTCACCGGCGGCGACAATGGCATTCTCGGGGTCTGGCCGGAACATTGGGCGGCCAGCCCGGCGCATTTCTACTGGCTGTCGCTGGGGTTCGCCGCCCTGGCGGTCGCCGGGCTGCGGGTGATGCTGTTCTCGCCGTTCGGCTATGCCTTGCGGGCGACGCGGGATTCGCCGCTGCGCAGCGAGGCGATCGGCATCGACGGCAAGCGCGTGCAGTGGACCGCGTTCCTGATCGCCGGCACCGTGGCCGGCATCGCCGGCGCCCTGTTCGCCTATCTCAAGGGCAGCGTGTTTCCCGACAATCTCGGGATATCGCTTTCGGTCGACGCCCTGGTCATGGTGCTGCTCGGCGGGGTCGAGACGGTCTCCGGCGCGGTGGTCGGCGCCATCGTCTACAAGGCGCTCAGCATCTGGCTGATCAGCTCGACCGACCTGTCCAAGCTCGTGCTTGGCGGCTTCATCGTCCTGATCGTGGTCGCCTTTCCCAAGGGCATCGTCGGCGTGGTGGAGACGATCCGCAACCGCCGCCGGCCGCCTTTGCCGAACTCCGCCTCGCTCGCCTCCCGGATCGAGACCGCCGAATGAGCCCCGCGCCCCTGCTTGCCGTCGAAGGCCTGAGCAAATCCTATGGCGGGGTTCATGCCGTGCGCGGGGTGTCGTTCGCACTCGAAGCCGGGGAGATCCTGGCCCTGATCGGGCCCAATGGGGCCGGCAAGAGCACCTGCTTCGACATGCTCAATGGCCAGAAGATTCCCGACTCAGGCCGCATCCATCTGCTCGGCCGAGATATCACCGGCAGGAAGCCGCGCGAGATCTGGCAGCTCGGGGTCGGGCGCACCTTCCAGATCACCGCCACCTTTCCGACCATGACGGTGCGCGAGAACATCCAGGTCGCGCTGGTGTCGTATCACCGCCGGTCGTTCAACCTCTGGAGTTCGACACCGAGGTTCGCGCCCGCCGAGGCCGACCGCCTGCTGGAGCTGGTCGGAATGGGCGGCTTTGCCCGGCGACCCTGCGGCGAACTGGCCTATGGCGACTTGAAACGGCTCGAGCTGGCGGTCGCGCTCGCCAACCAGCCGAAGCTGCTGCTGATGGACGAGCCGACCGCCGGCATGGCGCCGCGCGAACGCATCGAGCTGATGCGGCTGACGGCGACGATTGCCCGCGAGCAGTCGATCGGCGTGCTGTTCACCGAGCACGACATGGACGTGGTGTTCGAACATGCCGACCGCATTCTCGTGCTCAATCGCGGCGTGCTGATCGCCGAGGGCCCGCCCGAGCAGGTCCGGCGCGACCCGCAGGTCCGCGCCATCTATCTCGGCGAGGGGCTGGTGTATGATTCGCGTCACCGGGACGGAGCGCCGGCATGAAGCTCTCGGTCGAGGCATTGAACAGCCATTATGGTCCCGCCCACATCCTGTTTGACATCGCGCTGGAGGTCGGCGACGGCGAGGTGGTCGCGCTGCTCGGGCGCAACGGCGCCGGCAAGTCCACCACCTTCCGCTCCATCGTCGGCCTGGTCGAGCGCTGCACCGGCCGCATCCTGTTCGAGGGCAGCGACGTGTCGCGGCAGCCGACCCATGCAATCGTGAAGCGCGGGCTCGGCTATGTGCCGGAGGAACGGCGCATCTTCACCGACCTCACGGTGGAGGAAAACCTCGAAGTGGGTCGCCAGCCGGTGCGACCGAACGCGCCGCACTGGACCAGCGAAAAGCTGTTCGCGCTGTTTCCGAATCTCGGCGAAATGCGCGGCCGCCCCGGCGGCCGCATGAGCGGCGGCGAGCAGCAGATGCTGACCATCGCCCGGACGCTGATGGGCAACCCGTCGCTGGTGCTGCTCGACGAGCCGTCGGAAGGATTGTCCCCGAAGATCGTGGAGCAGATGGTGGAAGCCATCCTCACCATGAAGAAGGCGGGCGTCAGCATCATGATCTCCGAGCAGAATCTGCATTTTGCGAGGCTGATCTCCGACCGCGCCTACATCATCGAGCGCGGTCGGATCTGCTTCAGCGGAACCATGAAGGAGCTCGATGCGCGTCCGGACATCCGCGACGCGCATCTGGCGCTGTGACAACGGCGCGGGGAGAAAGCAGGGTGGGAGCGCACATGACCAGAAATGTTCTGCCGAAACGCACCGCCAGGCCGTCGCGACCGGCCTATCTGCTGGAGGAGCAGATCGGCTTCATCCTGCGTCAGGTCTGGCAGCGCCACGCCACGATTTTCGCGCGCGAGATCGGCATCAACCTGACGCCGCCGCAATGGGCGGCGCTCGCCAAGCTGACCGAAACCGGGCCGTGCTCGCAGAACCAGCTGGGGCGGCTCACCGCGATGGATGTCGCCACCATCAAGGGCGTGATCGACCGCCTGACCGCGCGCGGACTGACCGAGACCAGCCCCGACCCCGACGACGGCCGCCGGCTGCTGGTCAGGCTGACCCGGGCAGGACAGCAGATGGCGGAGAAGGCGGCACCAAACGCGCTCGCGATCACCCGGGAGACGCTGGCGCCGCTCGACACCAGGGAGCGCGAGACCCTGCTCGCGCTCCTGAACAGGCTTCGCTGAGGCAGGCAGGCCTGGATGCGGCCAGGATTTGAATGCGGTGTGACATGACGGACCGGCGCATCTCGGCAAGCTGTCGGTGTGGCACAATCCAGCTCCAGCTCGACGGAACGCCGATCCTGCGCGGCATCTGCTATTGCGCGAGCTGCCAGGAGGCGGGGCGCCGCCATCAGGCAGTGGCGGGCGCCGATGCCATTTTGGGAGCGGATGGCGGCACTGACTATGTGCTCTATCGCAAGGATCGGGTCCGCTGCGTCCACGGCGGGACTCAACTGGAAGAGCGGCGGTTGCAACCGGATTCGCCGACGCGGCGGATGTTCGCCCGCTGTTGCAACACCGCGATGTTTCTCGATTTCACCCGGGGGCACTGGCTCACCGTCTACCGCGGCCGGTTGCCCGCCGATATCCCGCCCGCAACCATGCGGGTGATGACGGCGGAGCGGCCCGAGGGCGCGAGCCTGTCCCACGATACCGCCAACTATCCGCGCCACTCCGTGAAGTTCATGCTGAAATTGCTCCGTGCCTGGATCGCGATGGGTCTCAGGCGACCGGCCGTCGATGGCATACCCTAGGCGCCGTCCACACCTCTGAAAGCGGTTTGGCGCAGGCAATCGGAGCGAATAGGATGAGCGATCCGGTCATCGATCTTGAAACGGGCGGCCTGCACCAGCCCGGATCTCGCGCCGCCCTTGCAGTCCTAAATGGGATGCGCCGCATCGAGCGATTTGATTTCGTCGGCTGTAAGCGTCAGTGACAGCGCCACGGCGTTCTCCTTGACATGAGCCACGGAGCCGGACTCGGGAATGGCGATGACATTGCCGCTGCGGACGATGAAGGCCAGCGCGATGGCGGCCGGGGAGCAGCCGCGTGCGGCGGCGATGCGCCCCAAGGCGGGATCGCTCAGCAGGTTGGTGCCGAGGCCGCCGAGCGGAGAATAGGCCATCACGGGCATGCCATGCCGCTCGCACCATGGCAGCAGATCGCGCTCGATGCCTCGGCCGCCGAGATTGTAGTAGACTTGATTGGTCGCGCAGCGATCGCCGTGCGGAACACGCAACAACTCCTCCATCTGCGCGACGGTGAAGTTGGACACGCCCCAGGAACGGAACTTGCCGGAATCGCGCAGACGTTCGAGCCCGGCCACGACCTCGGCAAAGTCGGCACTCGGCGTTGGCGCGTGCAGCAGATAGAGATCGAGATGATCGGTGCCGAGACGGGCGAGGCTGGCCTCGCAGGCCCGCGCCATGGCATCCCCAATCGCATCTTCGACCTCAACCTTGGTGACCAGGAAACAGCGGTCACGCTGGCCGGCAAGCACGGCCTTGATCAACTGTTCGGAGCGCCCGTCGCCGTAATTTCCCGACGTGTCGATCAGCGTCATCCCGAGCGAAAGGCCGGTACGCAACGCCTTTTCCTCGTCGTCCGCCGGACGTCTTCCCTGCCCGATGTGCCAGGAGCCTTGCCCAATGGTGGGGACGTGACTGCCGTCGGGAAACTTGACGGTGCGTACCGCATCCGTTGCGGCGCCGGTCGCACCGCGAGCCAGCGCGCCCGACAACGTCAATGACAAACCGAGCGCCGCGCAACGTTGATTGAATTCACGCCGGCTTAGCATTTTTCGCCTCGGTCTTGCTGCTCCGCCCATGCCCGAAATCTCGGGGCCGCACATCATACAGCGAGCCCACACGACGACCTAATTATTCCTTACCAGCTGTGAGAGCCCGACTCACGATCGCGCGAGCGAAGGAAAGTGACTGATACTTCAACGCGATAGCGTTGTGTGACATTGCGCCGCCGCACAAGGTTATTGCGCCGCAATCTTCGTCGACTAATTTGACACTTCAGGGATCGTTGCGGATTCGCAGGTTAACTCTGCCTGGCATCATGCCTCGCGGATTGCGAGTTCGTGCGTCCGCGCGAAATGGGGTTTCCAGCATCCATGCTTCGATTTGATCTACGACTGACGACCGTCGCTCTTTTGATTGGCGGATTGTCGCCGCTCCTTGGCGGCTGCGACGAGCCGGTCACGGCCGAAGCTGCGACGCGTGCATCGACGCCGGAGGTCGGTATTGTCACGGTCGTCGCGAAACCGCATGCGATGGTGCGCGAGTTGCCGGGACGCATCGTGCCTATGCGGATCGCCAATGTGCGCCCGCGGGTGTCCGGCATCATCACCGAACGGACGTTCAAGCAGGGCGGCGAGGTCAAGGCCGGCGACCCGCTGTATCAGATCGATCCGAGGCCGTTCGAGGTGGAGCTACAGGCAAACGAGGCGGCGCTTGCCAAGGCCAATGCCGTGCTGACGCAGGCTTCGCAGCAGGCGCGCCGCATCGCGCAGCTGACCACGCAGCACGCGACGTCCGAAGTCGAGAACGAGAAGGCCATCGCCAATCTGCAGCAGGCTCAGGCGGAAGTGGCGGGCCGCAGCGCCGACGTCGCGCGGGCGCGGCTCAATCTCGATTATACCACGATCCGGGCGCCGATCGCCGGCGTGGTCGGAGCGGCGCAGGTCAGCGAGGGCGCACTCGTGGTCCAGAACGATACCGCCAATCTCGCCACCGTGCAGCAGCTCGACACCGTCTATGCCGACTTCACCCAGTCGGTGAAGGAGCTCAATGAACTGCGCCGTGCACTCGACAGCGGCGAACTCGAAGGTCTTGCCCCGGGCACCGCCAAGGTGCGGCTGGTGCTGGACGACGGAACGATCTATCCGCTGTCGGGGAAATTCCTGTTTTCCGAAGCCAAGGTCGATGCCTCCACCGGACAGGTCACCCTGCGCGGGGAATTTTCCAATCCCAATCGCGAGCTGCTGCCGGGCATGTATGTCCGGGTGCTGCTTGCGCAGGGCATGGACAGCGACGCGATCGTCATCCCGCAGCAGGCCGTTCAACGTAATTCCAGCGGCGGCAGCGATGTCTATGTCGTCAAGGCGGATGACCACGTGAGCGTGCGCCCGATCCGCACCGCGTTCGAACAGGATGGCCAGTCCGTTGTCAGCGACGGCCTCGCTTCCGGCGATCGCGTCGTGGTCGAGGGTTTCCAGAAATTCGCGGCGGGCGACAAGGTCCGCCCGGTGCTGTGGGCGGAGGCGGACGCGACGGGGTCGCCTCGCGCGACGGGATCGACTGGCGCGACGGGATCGACTGGCGCGACTGACGCGACGGGGTCGACTGACGCGACGGGGTCGACGCCGGCCAAGACGGCGAACGCCCGGTAGCACTCATGCCGAGCTTCTTCATCGACCGGCCCATCTTCGCGTGGGTGATCGCGCTGTTCATCTGCCTGATCGGCGCGATCTCAATCCCGTTTCTCGGCGTGGCGCAATATCCCATCATCGCGCCGCCCTCGATTTCGATCGCGACGGCCTATCCCGGTGCATCGCCGCAGAATCTCTACAACAGCGTCACGCGCCTGATCGAGGAGCAGCTCAACGGCGCCTCGGGCATTCTCAATTTCGAATCGACCAGCGATTCGCTCGGCCAGGTGGAGATCACCGCGAATTTCGTTCCGGGCACCGACACCAACCTTGCGTCAGTGGACGTGCAGAACCGGATCAAGCGCATCGAATCCCGTTTGCCGCCCGCGGTGCTCAAGGAGGGCATCCTGGTCGAGGAAGCCTCGAGTGCGGTGCTGCAGATCATCACGCTGCGCTCGACCGACGACAGTCTCGACGAGGTCGGCCTCGGCGACTTCATGGTTCGCAACGTCATCGGCGAGATCCGCCGCATTCCCGGTGTCGGGCGCGCGACGCTGTTCTCGACCGAACGTTCGCTGCGGATCTGGGTCGATCCGGAGAAACTGGTCGGCTACGACCTGACCGCCGACGACGTCACCAGGGCCATCGCCGCCCAGAATGCGCAGGTCGCCTCCGGCAGCATCGGCGGCGAACCGAGCAAGGCCGGCCAGCGGACCTCGGCCCTGGTGCTGGTGAAAGGTCAACTGACCACGCCGGAGGAATTCGGTGCGATCCTGCTGCGCGCCAATGCCGACGGCTCGACGGTCCGGCTGCGCGACGTGGCGCGGATCGAGGTCGGTGGCATGGGATACCAGTTCACGACGCGGCTGAATGGCAAGCCGACCGCCGGCCTGTCGGTATTGCTGGCGCCAAACGCCAATGCGCTCGCCACCGCCCATGCGGTGGAAGCCAAGATGAAGGAGCTTTCGAAGTTCTTCCCGGCGACGATCGCCTACGACATCCCCTACAACATCACGCCGGTGGTGAAGGCCTCGATCGAGAAGGTGTTGCACACGCTGGCCGAAGCGGTCCTGCTCGTCTTCATCGTGATGTTCCTGTTCCTGCAGAACATCCGCTACACGATCATTCCGACCATCGTGGTGCCGGTGGCGCTGCTCGGCACCTGTGCGGTGCTGCTCGTCGCCGGTTTCTCCGTCAACATGCTCACCATGTTCGGCATGGTGCTGGCAGTCGGCATCCTGGTCGACGACGCCATCGTCGTGGTCGAGAACGTCGAGCGCATCATGGCCGAGGAGGGACTGCCGCCGAAGCAGGCGGCCCGCAAGGCGATGTCGCAGATCTCTGGCGCGATCGTTGGCATCACGCTGGTGCTGGTCGCGGTGTTCGTGCCGATGGCGTTCTTTCCGGGCTCGGTCGGCGTCATCTACCGGCAGTTCTCCGTGACCATGGTTGCCGCGATCGGCTTCTCGGCCTTGATGGCGCTGTCGCTGACGCCGGCGCTGTGCGCGACCTTGCTGAAGCCGGTCGAAGCGGGTCACGCTCACGCCCGCGGGGGCCTGTTCGGCGGGTTCAATCGCGTGCTCGACCTGGTCCGCAGCCGCTATGTCGCCACGGTGGGCTGGTCGTTGAAAAGGACCGGCCGGCTAATGGTGATCTACGCGGTGCTGGTTGTCGGCGTCGCCTTTGCCTTCGTTCGCCTGCCCGCGGGCTTCCTCCCGGTGGATGACCAGGGCTTCATCACCACCGACCTGCAGACGCCGTCGGATGCGTCGTACGGGCGCACCGAAGCGGCGGTCGAGGCGGTCGAGAAATATCTCGCGCAGCGGCCCGGCATTGCCGACGTGACCTTCCTCACCGGCTACAGCTATTCGGGGCAGGGGATGAATACCGCGCAGGCTTTCATCACCCTCAAGGACTGGTCGGAACGGGGCGAGCCGGATTCGGCCGGCAATATCGTCTCCGACATCAACAACCAGCTGGCGTCGATCCGCGATGCCAAGATCTCCGCCTTGCAGCCGCCGCCGATCGACAATCTCGGCAATTCCTCCGGCTTCAGCTTCCGCCTGCAGGATCGCGCCCAGAAGGGCTATGCGGCGCTGATCAAGGCAACCGATCAGCTGATCGCCGAGGCCAACGCCAGTCCGGTACTGCGCAAGGTCTATGTCGAAGGGTTGCCGCCGGCGCCGCAGGTCAATCTCGTGATCGATCGCGAGCGGGCCAGCGCCTTCGGTGTGACCTTCCAGGACATCAACGATACCATCTCGACCAATCTCGGCTCGACCTATGTCAACGACTTTCCCAATCGCGGCCGGATGCAGCGGGTGATCGTGCAGGCCGACCGCGATGGCCGCATGAACGCCAGCGATATCCTCAACTACAACGTCAAGAACAGCCGCGGCCAGCTGGTGCCGTTCTCGTCCTTTGCCTCGGTCGAGTGGGCCAAGGGGCCCACCCAGGTCGTCGGCTTCAACTACTACCCGTCGGTGCGCATCAGCGGCGAGGCGCGGCCGGGCTTCACCAGCGGCGACGCCATTGCCGAGATGGAGCGGCTCGCAGGGCGGCTGCCGCGCGGTTTCGGCTACGAGTGGACCGGCCAGTCGCTGCAGGAGAAGCTGTCGGGATCGCAGGCACCGTTCCTGCTGGCGCTGTCGGCGCTGATCGTTTTCCTGTGTCTGGCCGCGCTGTATGAAAGCTGGACCATCCCGCTTGCCGTGTTGCTCACGGTGCCGCTCGGCATCCTGGGCGCGGTGGTCGCCGCGATGTCGCGCGGGCTCGCCAATGACGTCTACTTCACCGTGAGCCTCATCACCATCATCGGTCTTGCGGCCAAGGATGCGATCCTCATCATCGAGTTCGCCAAGGACATGCGCGCCAAGGGCCGGCCGCTGGTCGAGGCGACGGTCGAGGCCTGTTCGCTGCGCTTCCGCCCGATCCTGATGACAGGTCTGGCGTTCGTCTGCGGCGTGCTGCCGATGGTGGTGGCGCGCGGCGCGGGCGGGCAAAGCCAGCAGGCGCTTGGCACCAGCGTGATGGGCGGCATGATCGCGGTGGTGGTGCTGGCGCTGTTGATGGTGCCGGTGCTGTTCGTTGTCGTGATGCGCGTGCTGGGCCGCGATCGCGAGACGGCGGTCGGTCCCGAAATCGTCGCGCCGGCGATGTCCTCGGCCGCGGGCGAGCCCGCAAACTGACTTTGTAGCGGTGATCAGCCGACGGAAGCGCCGGCCTTGGCCCGGCTTATTCCGAGCGTCAGGATGCGGTGCAGCAGGTCAGGATAGTCAATTCCGTCGTGACGGGCGGCGGTGGCGAATTCCTGGCTCTTCGCGATCTCGGGATTGGGATTGGCTTCGATGAAATAGGGCGTGCCGTCGGCCGTGAGGCGGAAGTCGATGCGGGCATAGCCGTCCAGCCCGAGCGCCCGGTAGATGCGTTTCGCGGTGCGCTGGATGCGACCCTGCAGCTCCGGCGTCAGGTCTTCCGCGGGCCCGTCCACGATGCCGACGCGTTCCTGGTATTCGGGATCGTGCTTGGCCTTTTCGGTGGCGATCTGCCGCGCCCCCTGGCCGCCCAGATTGCCGAATTTCAGCTCCCATATCGGCAGCACGCGCAGGCGGTTGTTGCCGAGCACGCCGACATAGAGTTCGCGTCCCTCGATGTATTGCTCGGCGATGGCGGCGGTGCCGATCCGGTCGTGAACGAAGGCGACGCGCTCGGCGAGCTTCTCGTCGGTATCGACGATGGAGGCCTGCGAGATGCCGAAGGAGCCGTCCTCGCTCAGGCTCTTGACGATCAGCGGCAGCGCGACCCGCGAGGGCCGCTTCACCTTGCGGCGCTTCGGAAACACGGCGAATGCCGGCACCGCGATCCGGCGATGGTGCACCAGCATCTTGGACAGGTCCTTGCCGCGCGCCAGCACCAGGCCGCGCGGATTGCACCCGGTATACGGGATCTTGGTCAGCTCGAGATAGCTCGCAATGTGCTGGTCATAGCCGGAGGCATAATGGAATTCCTCCAGCAGCGTGTACACCACATGCGGCTTGAAGCTCTCGATCTCGTCGCGGACCGGCTTGATTTCCTCCTGCACGCCGAGCGGGCGGACGTCGTGCCCCGCGGCGCGCAGCGTGCTGACGACGTCGAACTCGGTCTTCCATCCGTTGATTTCCCGTGCGGAATAGCCGTCGGTCGAGTCCGGGGGCACGCAGTCCGGATGCATCAGCACGAGAATGCGCAGGCGTCTCATAGCGCGATCCATTTTCGCCGCGACGGCCCGAACAGAGCGTGCATGGTCTTGGCGGTCAACAGGATGGTGAAGTTGATCACAAGCTTTCGTTCCGAGCCAGGCGCACGCAGATCGAGTTCGCGGCAGCGGGAAATCATGTCGTCGAGAACCGCGTCGAGCGTCAGCTGGTTCTCGCCGGTCCACTGCGCCACCAGCTGGCGGACTTGCGCGCGGTGTCGCCGGATGAGCATCGCCGCCGGCGGCGCCCGTCGATGCCGGGGATCGCTGGAGAACAGACGGGAAAGGTCGCGGTCATAGGTTTTCGGCGGCGTGAAAGCGTAGAACGCCTGTTTCTTCTGGTAGTGCTCGGCAAGCGTCTGGCCGAGCCTGGCCAACGGCTCGGATCGCTCGCGGGTCGTCACCAGTGGCCGCTGCCCGCCGATCTCGCCCATCAGTTCGTCGACATATTCGAGCTTTTTCAGCGCCGGCCAGCCCGCATAGCGGGTTCGCCAGTTCGAGCGCGGCCGTAACCACACGGCAAAGGTCTCGGCGAAATCCTCGTCCGGATGGCTCTGCGCGTACCAGCGCCGCAGATGCTGGACATAACGCCGGCTGGCCGGATTGGGACGGTAGTAGAGCGGGTAGTGCTTCGACGACGGGCCGAACAATTGCTGCCAGCGCCGGCGGCGTTGCAACTGATAGGCGTGCTGCACGGCATGGCCGGCCTCGTGACGCAGGATCGCCATGCATTCGGACCAGGTGCCGCCTTCGATCTCGAGCATCATCTTCTTCTCGAGCTTCATCAGGCGGGGATGGGCGAGATAGAACGGTACGGCGATGCCGGGCACATCGGCCGGACTGAACCATTCACTCGATATCCATGTGTGGGGCCGCAGCCGGATGCTTCGCGTCCGGAGCTCTTCGTTCAATGCGCCGACACAATCCTCGAGCCAGGTGCCCTTGATCTTGACCCTCAGGCTGCTGAGGCGCTGCTTCAGCAGCTGCTCGTCCGACAGCTTCTCCCAGGCATATTCCCGACGCGGCATCGGCATCCGTGAAATCATGAGGCAGCGGTATTCCGATGTTGTCACAGGATCGTACCGGCCACAACCGCCCGCGGCCCGGCGGGCGCGGCCGCCTGGCGGTTTGGCTCCGTCACTCGATCAACTCGTCCGCGGACGCGATCAGTGAATCGGGCATCTGCAGGCCGAGCAGTCTCGCCGTCTTCAGATTGAGCACGGTTTCGAACTTGGTCGGCCGTTCGATCGGCAGCTCCGATGGCGACGTTCCCCGGAGAGTGCGATCGACGTAGTAAGCCAGCCGACGATAGGACTCCGATAGTTTGGGCCCGTAGCTGCAGATGGCGCCGCTCCTGGCGAACACTGGCCAGCCGGAAATCACCGGCGCGCGATGCTTCATTCCGTGCTCGATGATCCGCTGCCGGTACTGAATGGCGAAGCCGTCGGCAAACAGCGAGAGCGCTTGCGGAGGGTTCGCATCCATGGCGGCGAATGCCGCGACCAGCTGAGCTTCGCTGGCCGTCCCGAAAAACTCCGTTGTCAGCCCGAGCTTGCGGGCGGTCTCCTCCGAATAGGCACGCTCGATCTGCGAACCCGGATGCTCGGGATTGGCGACGATCGCCACACGCGTCAAGCCGGGAATCGTGTCGCGCAAGATTTCCAGGCGCTTGGCATTCAATTCGGCGGCCATGAAGGTCAGGCCGGTCATGTTGCCGCCGGGATGGGCGAGACTGTTGGCGAAGCCGGCGACCACCGGATCACCGCTGAAAACGTAGACCGCTGGTGTAGCCAGCTTCAGCTCAAACACCAGCGGCACCGCTGCGCCCTGGACCACCAGGACGTCGACGGGCTTGCGCGCCAGCTCGGCCGCCAGCGGTGCCACGCGCAACAGATTGTCGTCACCAAACCGATAGTCGATTTCGAGATTGTCGCCTTCATGATAGCCAAGTTCGGCAAGCCCGGCGCGAAATGCGCCAAGAAAAGGTGTCAGGCTGGGCTCGCGTTGCGCGGTCAGCCAGCCAACCCGAAACACCTTGGTCGCCGTTGCCAGCGCGGGCCCGCCATGCGCGGTCCATGCGACAGCGGCCATGCTGGTCAGGAGCGTGCGGCGATCCATCACGGGCCCTCGAGCTATTGGCCCAGCATATCCCGCTCGAGCGCGGCTAACCAGTTCCAGCCAGCCGACGCCGGCGGAATTCACGGGAATTCCTCGAATTGCGGCAGGCCATCGCAGATGACATCCCAGGGTGCCTTCGAGCCCACGAAAATATGAGCGGTCGGTCGTATCGAGGGGCTGTCGATCAGCGTTCCCAGGGTGACGTGCAGATAGGCGCCGTCGCGGACCAGCGAGTAGAGCAGCGAGCCGCACCGCCCGCAATGCGCGTCATGGTTGGCGCCGCCGCCGCCATAGCGCATGATTTGATCGCCGCCGCGCACGACGACGAGGCGGTCCGATCTGATGGCGGCGAACGGCTTTGCGGCCGCACCGGTGGCTCGCCTGCAATTGGAACAATGGCAGTAGAACGCGTATTCGAAACTGTCCGGCACCTGATAGGCGACCAGGCCGCACAGGCACGATCCCCGCAGCGGGATCTGCTCCGTCGTCATTGATTAGCAGCCTCCTGCTTTTCCGGCTGCCAGCGTAGCGCGGATCGGGCGCAGCGCAATCCGGGCGGTGCCGAAGACCCCGGACGTCGGCGCCCGATCCGGGCGATGGCTCTAATGCTTGAGCTCGAGCCTGCGCATTTCCTGCAGGCGGGCGAAACAGTATTTGCGATAGAGCAGGTTGAAAATTCTCCACATGATTGAAATCCATTGGGTCACATATCTTGCCGGCGCATTGCCGCCGACGTCCGCTGCCGGACGTCGGCCCCGTGCAAGCCGGGCGACCAGCCAGTAGAGGGCGGCTACGCTCTCGCCTCAAGGACCATGTTGAAAGGGCCTTCGGTGGCGCGCCGGACCTGGCGGAAGCCGCCCTCCCTGAGCACGGCCGCCAGCTTCGCCTCGCCGGCCTGCGCGCCGAGCGCCTCGCCGACTTCCTGCGCGAGCGAAGTCGGCACGCAGATCATGGTCGAGGCATTGTAATAGAGGCGGCTGACGGGGTTGCCGACGTTGTCGGACGGATCGTCGGCGGCGATCGGCTCGACGATCATCCAGGAGCCGCCCGGTTTTAGCAGGCTTCGTACATGCTTCGCACAGCCGCGCGGATCTCCCATGTCATGCAGGCAGTCGAACATGGTCACGAGGTCGAAATCGCGCTCGGCAATGTCCTTGGCGGCGGCGGTCACGAAATGCACGCGATCGGCAAGGCCATGCGCCCTGGCATGCGCGTTGGCCTGCTCGATCGAGGGGGCGTGGAAGTCGTAGCCGATGAACGAGCTGCGGGGGAACGCCTTCGCCATCAGCAGCGTCGAGAAGCCGACACCGCAGCCGATATCGGCGACCCGGATGCCGTCGTCCAGTTTTTTCGGCATGCCTTCCAGCGCGGGAAGCCAGGACTGCACGATGCTGTTGACATAGCCTGGACGGAAGAACGAGCCGACGGCGCAGAACAGGCAGCCGGAACTGTCGCCCCAGGCAACGCCGTTGCCGTGCCGGAACGCCGCCTCGACCTTGGACCGGCCTTCCACCATCGCCGCCACCAGATCGAAGGCGCCCTCGAGATAGACCGGACTGTCCTTCACCGCGAACACCATCGCCTGTTCCGGCGTCAGGCTGAAGCGCTGCGCGCTGCGGTCGAAGGCGACGTAGCCGTTGGACGCCTGTGCCAGCGCCCATTCGCGTACGCATCGTTCCGAAAGGCCGGTGCGCTTGGCGAGCTCGGACGTGCTGGCGGGGCCGTCGCGGTGCAGCGCCTCGAACAACCCGAGGCGGAAGCCGATGCTGACCGTCGGCACGCTGAAGGCGCCCCCGAGATCGCCCAGCATCTTGCCGACCATGGTGTTCAGCTTGTCGTTGTCGATTTCGGTCATGTTCAATTCTCCTTTGAAAACCTCGTAAACACCGGAAAATGGCACGCCACCACAAATATCGGTCGTTCGACCAAATTCGGTCGGTCGGCCGAATTACAAGCGGAGTGACGGGGAAAGTCAAGCTCCTCACCTTTTGTTGACCGGCCGGCCCTGTCTTGACTTCGGTCGATCGACCGAATTATGAATGAGGCGGGCGTGGGACGGGCTGGAAGGGGCGGCAATGGCGCGCGGCGCGGCGAAGGTGGATACTTCCATCCTGGTGCTGGAGGCCGCCAAGAAGATGCTGCGGCAAAACGGCTATGCCAGGCTTTCGACCCGTGATGTCGCCGCGGCGGCGGGCGTTCCGCTCAGCCAGATCCACTATCATTTCGGATCCAAGCAGCGGATGGTGCTGGCGCTGTTCGAGCATCTGAATTCGCAACTGCTGCATCGCCAGGATGCCATGTTTCACGATACCTCGCTGACGCTGTCACGGCAGTGGGAGCTCGCCTGTGACTATCTCGACGAGGATATCGCTTCCGGCTACGTTCGGGTGCTTCAGGAACTGATTGCCGCGAGCTGGTCCGACAATCCCGTGGCAAAGGTGATCCAGGCCGGTCTGATGGGCTGGTTCAAGCTTCTGGTTGATCTGGCCAGGCGCGCCGAACGCGAGTTCGGCGGCCTCGGGCCGTTCACGGCCGAAGAGGTGTCGGCGCTGATTGGATGCGCCTTCATCGGCGCGGAAAGCCAGTACCTTCTCGGGTCCGAGAAGAAGGGCGTGCCGATCCGCAAATCGCTTCGACGCTTTGGTGATGTTATCCGAATGATGGAAGCCGCTCAGCGCAAGTGAGGTGACTCATGCGTCCCAAACTGCCGGTGGAAGAAGGGTTCGTCGAGCGGGATGGTGTCAGGCTTCACTACGAGGTCTATGGCAGCGGCGAACCGACGATGCTGTTCGTGCCGCCATGGAGCATCGTCCACGCGCGCGTCTACAAGGCGCAACTGCCCTATTTCAGCGAGCGTTTCCGCTGCGTGACCTATGATGGTCGCGGCAACGGCCGGTCCGACGGGCCCGACGACCCCGCCGCCTATACGATCGACAATCAGGTCGCCGATGCCGTCGCCGTCATGGACGCGACCCGGGCCGGCCCGGCCATCATTGTCGGCCTGTCGCTGGGCGCCATGATCGGCTGCGCGCTCGCCGCCTATCATGCCGAGCGGGTCAGGGCCGCCGTCCTGGTCAGCACGGCGGCGGCCATCGGGCCTGGCTATCCCTACATGGCGGCCAGTCATTTTGAGCTCAAGCGCTCGGCATTTACGAATTGGGACAAGTACAATCGCGACTACTGGCTGACGAACTATCCGGACTTTGCCGCGCACTTCATCGGCAACGTCTTTCCCGAGCCGCATTCCACCAAGCAGATCGAGGACGGCATTGCCTGGGCCTGCGAGACCACCGGAGCAATCCTCGCCCGGACGGTCGAGGCCAGGGCGTTGCCGCCGGCTTTCGATGTCGGCGAAGCGATGTACCGCAAGATCAGATGCCCCGTTCTGGTGATCCATGGCGACGACGACCGCATCCAACACCATGCCCGTGGGCAGCTCGTGGCAGAGCTGACCGGCGCCGAACTGGTGACAATCCCGGGAGGCGGCCACAACCCGCTCGGCCGCATCCCGGCCAAGTGCAACGCCCTGATTGCGGATTTTGTCGACCGCAGGCTAGGTCTGGCCAGCAGGCCGAAGCCAGCCCCGTCGCGGCGAAAAGCCCGGCGGGCGCTTTATCTTTCGTCGCCGATCGGGCTCGGCCACGCGCGGCGGGACATTGCCGTCACGCGGGAGCTGCGCCGGATCGTTCCCGACCTGCAGGTCGACTGGCTGGCCCAAGACCCCGTCACGCGGCTGCTCGAAGCCAGCGGCGAAACGGTTCACCCGCTCAGCCCTCGCCTCGCCAGCGAAACCCGTCACATCGAGCTCGAATCGGGCGAGCACGAATTGAACGCGTTCCATGCGATCCGCAACATGGACGAGGTGTTGATCGCCAACTTCATGACCTTCCAGCACGCGGTCGAGGAGGGGGGCTATGACCTCGTGATCGCGGACGAGGCCTGGGACATCGATCACTTCTGGCACGAGCATCCTGAGCTAAAGCGGGCGGCGCTGGTCTGGTTCACCGATTTCGTCGGCTACGTTCCGATGCCCTCGGGCGGCGAACGCGAGGCGTTCCTGACGGCGGACTACAATGCCGAGATGATCGAGCATGTCGAGCGGCATCCCGGCGTCCGCGATCGCTCGATCTTCGTTGGCGAGCCGGCCGACGTCATCCCGCTGTCTTTCGGCAGGGACCTGCCCGCGATGCGCGAATGGGTGCCGCGGCATTTCGATTTCGCCGGCTATGTGATCGGCGAGCACCCGCATCATTTCGGCAGCCGGCCGCAATTGCGGCAGCGGCTCGGCTACGCCTCAGGCGAGAAGGTCTGCATTGTCACCGTCGGCGGATCCGCTGTCGGCGCCCATCTGATCCGGCGCATTCTCGAGGCCTGGCCGGCGGCCAAGGCGAGGATTGCGGAATTGCGCATGATCGTGGTCGCCGGCCCCCGCATCGATCCGGCATCCCTGAAGGCGCCGGCCGGGGTCGAGGTCGCCGCCTTCGTGCCGGATCTCGATCGTCATCTCGCCGCCTGCGACCTGGCACTCGTCCAGGGCGGGCTCACAACCTGCATGGAGCTTACCGCGGCAGGCACCCCGTTTATCTACTTTCCGTTACGCAATCACTTCGAGCAGAATTTCCACGTCGCCCACCGCCTCGACCGCTACCGCGCCGGGCACCGGTTGGAATTTGCCGCCGCCAGCCCCGAGATGATTGCAGACAAGATGGTGGAAGCGCTTCGCGCGCCGGCGCGGTTCGAGCCGGTCGAACGGGGTGCCGCCGCGCGCGCCGCCGCCATGATCGCCGAGCTGCTGTAACGGCTGCGAAGCGTGGCCGCGTTGCGGCCCCGCAGCGCCGGCCATGGGCATGTCACGGCTTCAAACCCGCGACGATCTGCCTGATCTCTTCGGGGGAATGCTCGCCGCCGAGCGGTGTGCCCGGTATCAGGTACTTGCCCATGCCGAGTGGCCCGATCACGACCGGCTCCAAGCCTGCTTCGCGAACCAGTTGCGAGGCGATGGTGATTGCGCCGGCATCGTCGCCGGCCATCGGCATGCCGACCTTCCCGTTCGGTCCTCCCACCCCATCGCGCAACTTCATGTAGTTGATCGCGTTGAAAGCGCGCACGATCTTCGCTCCCGGAATCAGTTCGAGGGTGGCGAGGCCGGCGCCTTTTTCGCGCGCCCAGCTGGCAATGTCGCCGTCACGGGCAACAATGGGATTGCTGGCGTCGAGGAGCAGCGCCTTGGCTGCGAGTTCCTTGCCGAACGCGTGCCCGATATCCTTCATTGCCGAGTAAGGCACCGCGAGCAGGACAACATCGCCGAAGGCAACGGCCTCCGCCGTCGTTCCGACCTGCGCGTTGGGTCCGAGGCCTGCCGCAAGCTCCTTCAATTCTTCGGGGTGACGGGATGAAAACATCACGGGGTGGCCGGCCTTCGCCCAGAGCGAACCCAGCGTGCCGCCGATGTGGCCGGCGCCGATTGTGGCGATCTTCAAGGGCTGGGCGGCCCCGTTCTGCGCGCGGGTCGCGCGAGCCGAGAGCGCGAGCAGGGCAGGAATGCCGATCACGGCACGAAGCACACGCCGGCGGTCATATCGGGCAGCAGTCGTTCTGATCATTTCCGGATCCTTGCGCATCTTGAGACGGAGGTGAAATCGGCGTCGATGGCGTGCCGGAACATTACGCTGCCGAAACCGAACCGCTCATTTCACTTCCCCGTTATCCCCGAAGCAAAACGCGAAACTGAGGCAGGCGTGGAATGCAAGCAGGTTCGCTATTCGAACCACCGCAGCGCCGCCAGTCCCGCCTGAAATAGGACAACATATTGCCGGGATACTCATGGGCGCTTGCCGATTGTTCGAACAAGTATATAAACATATTGACGTATTCAGGAGCCCCCTTCCATGGACGTCCGATCTGCTCTGCTGGAGCCGATCCGTGTCGGTTCGGCGACGCTCAGGAGCCGGATCGTCATGGGGTCGATGCACACCGGTCTCGAGCATCACCCGGAGCGCTTCGACGAGCTCGGGCGCTTCTATGCCGAACGGGCGAAGGGCGGCGCCGGCCTGATCATCACCGGTGGCTTCGCGCCGAACTTCGCGGGCCGCATGAAGAACGAGCCCGGCACGTTCGAGCGGCCCGACCAGATCGCAGACCACGAGAGGATCACGACCCCGGTACGCGCCGCCGGCGGGCAAATCCTGCTTCAGATCCTGCATGCCGGTCGCTACGGCTACCATTCCGCGGTGGTGGCGCCGTCGCCGATCAAATCGCCGATCAACCGCGACGTGCCGGCGGAATTGACCGACGAGCAGATCGAGGAGACGATTCAAAACTACGCGACGACGGCGCGTCTGGCGATGGCGGCCGGATACGCCGGGGTCGAAATCATGGGGTCGGAAGGCTATCTGATCAGCGAATTCCTGGCGCCGCGGACCAATCATCGGACCGATCGGTGGGGCGGTGCGCTGGAAAACCGTGGACGCTTTCCGATCTCGGTGGTCGGGGCGGTCCGCGCGGCGGTCGGCGACGGCGTGATTTCCTACCGCATCTCCGCCCTCGAGCTCGTCGAGGGCGGGCTGACGCAGGACGAGACGCTGTGGCTGGCGCGAGAGGTCGAGAAGGCGGGCGCCGACTGTCTCTCCACCGGCATCGGCTGGCACGAAGCTGCGGTGCCGACGATCGCGGGTCCCGTCCCCCATGCGGCCTTTGTCGAGTCCACGCGTCGGCTGAAGGAGGTCGTCGGGATTCCCGTGACGGCGAGCAACCGCATCAATCTGCCCGAAGACGCCGCCCGGATCATCGCGGAAGGCTCCGCCGACCTGGTTTCGATGGCTCGGCCACTGCTGGCCGACGCCGAGTTCGTCAACAAGGTCGGTCGCGGACGTCCGGACCTGGTCAATGTCTGCATCGCCTGCAACCAGGCCTGCCTGGACCATTATTTCACCGACCAGGTGATCACCTGCCTGGTCAATCCGCGGGCGGCGCGCGAGAACGAGTTTTCCGACGCGCCGGCGGTAGCCGCCAAGCGCGTCGCGGTCGTCGGCGCCGGCGTTGCCGGCATGGCCGCCGCGCTCGAAGCCGGGCGACGCGGCCATCACGTGACCCTGTTCGAGGCGGCGCCCCGCATCGGCGGTCAGTTCGCGCTCGCGGCCGTCGTGCCCGGCAAGGAGGACTACGCCCTGTCGCTCAGCAGTTTCGAAGCACAACTGGCCGAGGCTGGCGTGGCGATCGAGGCCGGCACGGCGATCGACGCGGACGCGCTGGAGCGGGGGAATTTCGATGAAATCATCGTCTCCAGCGGTGTCAGCCCCCGGCTGATCGCCATTCCGGGCGGCGGCGACCCGCGTGTCGTCAGCTACGCCGACATCCTGGACGGCACGGTCAAGGCCGGCGAGCGCGTGGTGATCATTGGCGGCGGCGGCATCGGGCACGACGTCGCCCTGTTCCTCGCCATGGAGACAAACGGCCGCCGGCAGACGCGTGAGGAATTTTTCGAGCGCTGGGGCATCGCCGGAACACCCACGCATCGCCCCGCGAGGCGGCAGATCACCATGGTCAAGCGCTCACCCGGAGCGTTCGGCCGCACCCTCGGCAAGAGCACCGGCTGGATCCTGCGGCAGGAGCTCAAGGACCTGAAAGTTCGCCAGATCGGCGAAGCGAAGTATCTGAAGATCGACGCCGACGGCCTGCACATCGCGCTGCCCGACCGCAACGAGGTGCTGCCAGCCGACACCATTGTCGTCTGCGCCGGACAGGAGTCCGATCGGGCCGTTGCCGACGCCATCGCGGCGAACGGCCAGACGGTTCACGTGGTCGGGGGAGCGCGTCTGGCTGGCGAGCTCGACGCCAAGCGCGCCATCTATGAAGGCGCCATCCTCGGCAACCGCATCTGACGAGCAAAACGGAGCAAGAGGAAAATGAGAGGTCTTGAGAATCGCGTCGCGATCGTGACGGGGGCCGCCGGCGGCATTGGCAGGGAGATCTGCCGACGCTTCATCGAGGAGGGCGCCCATGTCGTTGCGATGGATGTCAATGCGGACGCGCTGCAGAGGTTGACGGCCGACCTCGGCATCGACAAGTCACGGTTGTTTTGCATCGCCGTCGACATCACCGACCACGCCAGGGTGAAGGATGCCGTCGATCGCGGCGCCGCGAAGTTCGGCAGGCTGGACATTCTCGTCAACAATGCCGGCTGGGACGTCGCTTCGCCCTTCCTCAAGACCGAGCCGGACCTTTGGGACAAGATCATCGCGGTCAACCTGAAGGGGCCGCTCAACCTGCACAAGGCCGCATTGCCTCATCTGATCGCCGGCGGCGGCGGCAAGGTGGTCAACATAGCCTCCGATGCCGGGCGCGTCGGCTCCTCGGGCGAATCCGTTTACTCCGCATGCAAGGGCGGCCTCATCGCGTTTTCCAAGACCATTGCGCGGGAGACGGCGCGTGACAACATCCGCGTCAACGTCGTGTGCCCGGGACCAACCGACACGGCGCTGCTGCGCTCGTTCGTAGGCGAGGGCGAGTACGGTCAGAAGATATATGACGGGCTGAAGCGCGCGATTCCGTTGAAGCGGCTGGGTAAGCCCGAGGACATTCCAGGTCTGGTCGCCTTTCTCTCCAGCGACGACGCCGACTTCATGACCGGTCAGGTCATCAGCGTCTCCGGCGGCCTGACCATGAGCGGATAGGCCATCCGGGTTCAACATGCATCATCCAGCCCCTGATCCTGAGCCCGGCTCGCCGCTGTTCGGCAGTCCCGGGCGCGTCGCGGACCATCTCAACAACCGGATCTTTTTCCGGCTGTTCCAGGTGGCGAACACGCTGCAGAGGCAGGCTGTCAAGGAACTCGGCGTGACGACGGTGCAATGGGCCGTGCTCGGCGCATTGTCGGATCCGCGGCCAACCTACGGCGTGTCCGTCGGTACACTGGCCGACTTCCTTGTCGTCAGCCGACAGAATCTCGACGGGGTCCTGAAACGCCTGGAGCGCGATGGTCTTGTCGAGAGGGTGACGGATCCACAGGACAAGCGCGGACGGGTGGTGAAGCTCACGGCGGACGGTTTCGCATTCTGGAAGGAGCTTCGGGAGCGCATCTTCCAGTTTTACGACCAGGCGGTCAGCGGCTTCAAGTTCGACGACCGCGTGGCATTGGCGCACTACCTCAACTCGCTGCAGGGGCTGTTGACGAAGGTAAGCCTCGATCGGCCGAGTCGAGCGCGCAAGAAGCCTAGGCGGCGTCCCTAGGCGCCGCGCGTGGCGGCTTTTGGTGCGCAGGCACAAGTGTCGCGAAGCGGCACAGCGGACATCCGGGATCAGCTCAGGCCCGCCTTGCGCAATGCGATCTCGTAGGCGTCCAGCTAGCGCGGGCGGATCGGCCCGCCCGATCGGCAGCATGGTCACCATGAGGCGCGACCATGCTGCCGTCGTCAATATTACGGCAGCACGTTGGTGAAGCCGCCGCCGACACCGAGACCGTGGTTGGTGGAGGAGGCGCCGCTCAAAGCGGCGCCACCACCCGGGCCGGCCACCGCGCCGGACTGGGCCGCCGACTGTCCGATGGATGTGCCGATACCCGCGCTGAGGCTGCCCGCCGGCGTGGCGACGGCAACGCCGCTACCCAGCGAGGTGTTGAAACCATTGGCTACCGAACCGGCCGTTGCATTGCCGAGCGCCGCGGCCCCGGTAAGCGTGCTCACATTGCCAAGATTGGCGCCGCCGCCGATGGCGAACGTGGAGCCGGCACAAGCCGGCACAATGCTTCCCACCAGAGCGACGAACGAAACACTCATCAACAGCTTCTTCATGGTGACGTTCCCTTCTTTTCGGTTGCCGCCACGGCGAGTGCCGGGGCGGGTGATGCCGCCGCGTGAGAGGTTTCACCCCGCGTTGTCGTCTTTTTCTTTGGTGTCGCGGGGCGAGCGACGTGAGCCCAGACACGGCAGCTCAGCCGGTTCACGTCGTAGTCGGTGCAGAGACGGTTCTTGCCGGTCGCTCCATCCACCAGCCAGATATCGCCGCCGGCATAGGGCTGCTCGTCGGTGACTTCCGCGCGTGCGGTGCGGGTTGAAGCTGGCAGCGGTGCGGTGCGGGACGGCGTTGGTGGCGGCAGATATTTGACGCAAACTTCCGGCATCGCGCGTTTGATGTCGGGGTTGAGGCAAAGCCGGGCGACCGCCGCCTTCTTCAGCCCGAAGCTCCAGAGCGTGCGGGCATCGAGTCGCGCGGCGCAGCCGGGATCAGGAACCGTGGTGCCGAAGCTGAAGCCGGTCCCGACAAACGCGCCGCCACCGGACACCGCCCCGAGGCAGGTTTCGAGCCCGGCCGCGGCCAGGCCCGGTGCGACGATGCCCGGCACGTTCCTGACCGTCTGGTCGGCCGGTGCGGTGCTGGTGGTGGTGATCGACGCGACCCCGAGGCCGGTGCCGCCCTGGCCCGAGATCGCCTGCGCGGTTGATGACGATTTGGCGACGCCGACGCCCGTTCCCGCCGCTGTCGATGATTGAGCCCACGAGGGTCCGCTCGCCGCCATCGCAATGATGGCAGCCGGCAAAAGCCGCTTCATGTGTCGTCTCCGTGCGCCGGTGAAATAAAAACTTCACAACCGCCCGCCGACGGCAACACGAAGAAAAAGCGATTCTCGCTTGCTCACGGGACGCCGCGCGCCGGTGAACTCTCCCCTCGATTACAATTTAACTCAAATTTTACCAATGTTCATCCGAAGACCTGTTTTGTGGTTAACGGGCGCCGACGCAGGTCCAGCCGCCCGTCATTCCGGGCCTGCGCCAAGCGGCGCATCCCGGAATGACAACACGCCGTCATTGCGAGGCGCGAAGCGACGAAGCAATCCACGTCGCCGCTCGTTGCCCCGTGGATTGCTTCGCTGCGCTTGCAATGACGGCCCGTCATTCCGGGACGCGCGAAGCGCGGGCCCGGAATCCACAACCACGGATGCGTGTCGTGAGACGACCTGGCGGCCCCAGCCTCGCGCCACACGACGGTTTGTGGCTATGGATTCCGGGCCCGCGCCAAGCGGCGCGTCCCGGAATGACAGGGGTGGGCGTTGCCCGCCCGTCATTGCGAGGAGCGAAAGCGACGAAGCAATCCATGTCACCGGTCGTTGCACCGTGGATTGCTTCGCTGCGCTCGCAATGACGTCGGTGGGCGTGGCTGGCGTGACCGCCGTTGCTAGCGGCGGACGATCTCGGGCACCTGGGTTGCCGGCGGTGTGTTGCGGCTGCGCTGGGTGCGCACGATGCCGTCGATGATGGTCATGCCGATGCCGGGAAGATCGCCGAGCGCGACACTGTCGAGCAGGTTCTTGCCCGCGGAATGCTGCGCTCTGTCCATGATGACGAAGTCGGCCGCGCGCTCGATCTCGATCAGGCCGCAATCCAGCGCGCGCATCCGTGCGGTGTTGCCGGTGGCAAAGCAGAACGCCTGCTCCGCCGGGACTTCGCCGAGCGACGACAGCAGCGACACCATACGCAGGATGCCGAGCGGCTGCACGCCGGAGCCGGCCGGCGCATCGGTGCCGAGGATGATGCGGTCGAGATCGCCCATCTCCCGCGCCGTGCGCAAAGTGTACAGCGCCGAACGCTCGTTGCCATTGTGCACCAGCTCCAGCCCGCGCTTGCAGCCCTCGCAGATGCAGCGGATCTGACCGTCAGGCAGCGCGGTGTGGCCGCCATTGATGTGACCGACGACGTCGGTGTCGGCCTCCAGCACCACGTCCTTGTCGATCAGGCCGGAGCCGGGGATCGACGGGCCGCCGGTATGGATGGTGCTCTGAATGCCGTATTTGCGCGCCCATCCGACCATCTTGCGCGCGGTCGGCCCGTCCTTGACGCCGCCGAGCCCGACTTCGCCGAGCAGCTTGACTCCGGCGGCGGCGAGTTCCTTGAAATCCTCCTCCACCATTTCGGTCTCGATCACCGGCGCGCCGGCATGAACCTTCACGCCGCCGGGGCGCAGCGTCCAGAATGCCCGCTGCGCGAAGATCGCCATGGCCTTGAGGCCGACGACGTCGCGCGGGCGGCCCGGCATGTGCACCTCGCCGGCCGAGATCATGGTGGTGACGCCACCATGCAGGAAGCTGTCGATCCAGCCGATCTGGTTCTGCCGCGGCGTCCAGTCGCCGGCGACGGGATGCACATGGCTGTCGATCAGGCCGGGCGCGACAGTGGTGCCATGGGCATCGATCGTCGTGGTGGCGCCTTCGACATCGACATCGCCGGCATGCCCGATCGCGGTGATGCGGCCGTTCTCGGCCACGATGGTGTCGGCATCGAGGATCGGCTTTTCCAGGGCGCCACTCAGCAACAGGCCGATATTGCGGATCACCAGCTTGCTCGGGCCGGCGGCCTCGGGTGCGTCGTGGGCCATGGGGTTTATTCCTTCTGTTTCAGTGCCTTCGCGAGATCCCAGGCGGCATCTTGCGCGCGCCTTGACGGCGGGATCAAGCTGGATTATTCATTTGTACACGAATGAATGTGTACAAATGAATTGCGCCCTGCGCAATTGCGCCGGCCGAAACCGCCGGCGGTCTTCCCGATCAGGATCGAGCCCGCCATGAGCCATCTCAACCAGGAGAGCGTCCTCAGCGTCCATCACTGGACCGACACGCTGTTCAGCTTCACCACCACGCGCGATCCCTCGTTCCGGTTCCGCAACGGCGAGTTCACCATGATCGGGCTCAAGGTAGGCGACAGGCCGCTGCTGCGCGCCTACAGCGTCGCCAGCGCCAATTACGAGGACCGCCTGGAGTTCTTTTCCATCAAGGTGCCGGACGGTCCGCTGACCTCGCGGCTGCAGCACCTGCAGCAGGGCGACCAGATCATGGTCAGCCGCAAGGCGACCGGGACGCTGGTGATCGACAATCTCAAGGCCGGCCGCAATCTGTACCTGATCGGCACCGGAACCGGGCTCGCGCCGTTCCTGAGCGTGATCAAGGATCCCGAGACCTACGAGCGCTTCGAGAAGGTGGTACTGCTGCACGGCTGCCGCCGCGTCGCCGAACTCGCCTATGGCGAGATGATCACCCGGGAACTGCCCGACGACGAATTGATCGGCGAGATGGTGCGCAGCCAGCTGATCTATTACCCCACGGTGACGCGGGATCCGTTCCGCAACCGCGGCCGCATCACCGACCTGATCAAATCGGGCCGGCTGTTTCGCGACATCGGGCTCGCCAGCCTCGAGCCGGAACGGGATCGCGTCATGATCTGCGGCAGCCCGGCGCTGGTGCAGGATACGCGTACGCTGCTGCTGGAGCGGCAGTTCGTCGAAGGCAATCATGGCGAGCCCGGCCAGTTCGTCGTCGAGAAGGCGTTCGCCGAGCGCTGATGGCGGCGAGCGCCGCTCGATCCGTTTCCTGCCGCGCTATCGTGCGGCCGGCACGCGCGGGCCGCCGCGCCCGGGACGGGGCGCCGGCGGCGCCACGGATCCGGTGGCCAATGGATCGAACTTGCGATCCATCTGCCTTGCCCCGGCACTGACGTCGAGCAGGGTGCGGCGGCCTTCGTCCATGAAGGTGGCGGACTGCTTGTTGAAGTTCTCGGCAAATTCGCGGATCGACTTCAATTTCTGAAACATCTCGCCATTCCTGCCGTCGGCGAGGCCCGGCACGATCTTATTGATCTTGACAATGCCGCCTTCGAAGCTGTCGAACGCGGTGTCGGCCTGGCGCAGCATGCGCTCGATCTCGTCGCCCGCGCCGGCAAGGCTCGCGGTCGAGGTCTCGAAGCCGAGCAGCGCGTCCTTCAGCCCCTCGCGGTCGTCGGTCAGCACGCGGTCGACCTTGTGCAGGGTGTCGCGGATCGACTTCCGTCTCGGTGAGGTCGGCGATCAGGGTGGGAATGCCGTCCTCCCCGAGCGGCACCGGCGCCGCCGCCGCCGCGCCGCCGGTCAGGGCCACGGCCGCGACCCCGGTCAGGCCCTGGAACTGCAGCCCGACCACGGTGTCCTTGCGGAGCGGAGCGCTGTTGTCCAGCGTGACCAGGGCGACGATCCGGCGCGGGCTTTCCAGCTTGAGCGAGGTGACCTCGCCGACCTGGACGCCGTCAAAATTCACCGCGCCGCCCTTCAGCAGGCCGATGGCGGAGCCGCCTTCGAACACGATGCGCAGCGGACCGTGCGACTGCACGCTGTGAATCCTGCGGTAGCCGAGCAGGGCGACCAGCGCGACCGCGATCACCGCCAGCGTCGATGCGCCGATCATCAGGTTGCTCGCCGGTCTCTTCATCCGAACATCTCGGTCTGTCCTGCTCGCTCGACGGGACGCAAGGCTCAGGCGATCGTCCATTCCTCGGCGCTGGCGCCGGCGAGCGCGCGGACCCGGGCTTCGTCGGCGGCGAGTTCGCGCGCCGGTCCCGAATAGACCACGATGCCGTCGTCCAGCACATAGGCGTCGTCGGCGATTTCCAGGCTCATCCGCGCGTTCTGCTCGACCAGCAGCACCGAAATGCCCTCGGCCTTCATCTGCTGGACGATGCGGAACACCTCGCGCACGATCAGCGGCGCCAGTCCCTGCGACGGCTCGTCGAGGATCAGCAGCCTCGGATTGAGCAACAGCGCGCGGCCGATCGACAGCATTTCCTGCTCGCCGCCGGACAGCTGCCGGCCGCGATTGAGCTTGCGTTCTTCCAGGCGCGGAAACAGCTGGTAGATCCGCTGCGATGGTCCACGGCCCGCCGCGCTCGAGCGGCACCTTGAGATTTTCCTCGACGCTGAGATTGGCGAAGATGCGCCGGCCTTCCGGCACATAGCCGACGCCGCTGCGCGGCGATGCGGAAGGTCGGCCAATGCGTGGTGTCCTGGCCGAAGATCGTGATCTTGCCTTCGCGCGCCGGCGTCAGGCCCATCAGGCTGCGCAGCGTCGTGGTCTTGCCGGCGCCGTTGCGCCCGAGCAGCGCGGTGATCTTGCCCTCGGCAACTTCGAGGCTGACGCCATGCAGGATGTGGCTCTTGCCGTAATAGGTGTGCAGGCCTTCGGCGGTCAGCGCTGCGGTCATGCGGCATTGCCCAGATAGGCGGCCTGAACGGTCTCGTTGGCGGCGATCTCCTGCGGCGTGCCCTGCGCCAGCATCCGGCCCTGGTCGAGCACGCTGATGCGGTCGGCGAGGTGGAACACCACGCGCATGTCGTGCTCGATCAGCACGATGGTGTAGTTGCTGTCGCGGTGCAGCCGGCGGATCAGCTGGGTGATCTGATAGGTTTCCTGGTCGCCCATGCCGGCGGTCGGCTCGTCGAGCAGCAGCAGATGCGGCTTCAGCGCCAGCGCCATCGCGATCTCGGCGGCGCGCTGGTCGCCATGCGCGAGTTCGCCGACCAGCCGGTCGGCCTTGGTCTCCAGCGACACCAGCTTGAGCGTCTCTTCGACGCGCTGGTGGATCTGCGCTGTTTCCGCACGCGTTGATCCAGGGCCGCAGGCGATAGCCGCCGGCGACCTCGGCGGCGATGCGGACGTTCTCGAACACGGTGAGTTCCGGGAAAGATCTCGGTGATCTGGAAGGTCCTGGCCATGCCGAGCGTGACGCGCTGATGGGTCGCCAGCCTGGTGATGTCGCGGCCGTCGAAGGTGATGCGCCGGAGGTCGGCGGAAAGAATCCGCTGATCAGGTTGAAGAAGGTGGTCTTGCCGGCGCCGTTCGGCCCGATGATGGCGCGCAATTCGCCCTTGGCGACGTTCAGCGACACATCGCGCACCGCGACCAGATTGCCGAACCGCTTGGTGACGTTGTGGATTTCGAGCACGTTCATGCCTTGCTCCGCTGCAGGAAGCCGAGCAGTCCGCGCGGGAAGAACAGCACCACCAGGACGAACAGCAGCCCGACGAACGACATCCAGTTCACGGTGATGCTCGACAGATAATCCTGCAGCACCACGAATACGGCGGCGCCGAGCAGCGGACCCCAGAAGCTTGCGCATGCCGCCCATCACCGCCATCATGACGAAGTCGCCGGACTGGCTGTAATGCAGGCCGCGCGGATCGGCGAAGTTGTTGACCAGCGCATAGAGCGCGCCGGCGAATCCCATGAAGAAGCAGGACAGCGTGAACGCGATCCAGATGTGCCGCTCCACCGGGATGCCGAGGAAGCGGGAGCGGCGCTCGTTCTCGCGGATCGCGATCATGGTGCGGCCGAACGGCGAGCGCAGGATGAAGCCCATGGCGCCGACCGCCAGCGCGAAGCAGAACAGCACGAAGAAATAGAAGTTGTTCGCGTTGGAGAGGATGTCGAGCTTGAACAGGCCGAAATCGATCGGCTGGCGCGAGAAGCCGCGCAGCCCGTCGTCGCCGCCGGTCAGCGAACTCCACTGGAATGCGATGTAGTAGAACACCTGGCCGAAGGCGATCGTCACCATCGCGAAATAGACGCCGCGCCGGCGCACGATCAGCGTGCCGAGCATGGCGCCGCAGATGCCGCCCAGCAGCATGCCCGCGAGCAGCGCGAGCGGCGTGCTCGGCGCCAGGAATTTCAGCGTCAGCCCGGCGCCATAGGCGCCAAGGCCGAAATAGGCGGCGTGGCCGAACGACAGCACGCCGGTAAATCCCAGCAGGAAATTCACCGACATCGCCGCCAGCCCGAGCACCAGCACGCGGGTGGCGAGCGCGGTATAGCCGCCGAGCGGCACCATCCAGTAGGGCGCGAGTAGCAGGGCGACCCAGATCGCCGCCAGCGACGATCAGCTTGCGGGTCTGCTCGGCGCTCAACGTCATCATTCCTTCTTCGCCGAACAATCCGCGCGGACGCATCAGCAGGACCACCGCCATCATCACATAGATCACCGCCTCGCTGGCGGCCGGGAAGAAACACCGCGGTCAGTCCCGAGGCCACCCCGATCAGCAGGCCGCCCAGCCAGCGTGCCCGGCAGGCTGCCGATGCCGCCGACGATGATGGCGATGAAGCTCGGCATCAGCAGGCCGGTGCCCATGGTCGGCTCGAGCCCCAGCTGGCCGGCGGCGAGCACGCCGCTCAGACCGGCGAGGAAAATGCCGACCGCGAAATTGAGCGAGCGCAGCATCTGCACGTTGATGCCGAGCGCCGCGACGGTTTCGAGATCGAGCGTGCCGGCGCGGATGCGAATGCCGAGCCGGGTGTAGCGCAGCAGCACGAACAGCAGCGTCACCGCGACCATCACCACCGCCACCATGAACAGCGCGATAGCCGGTGATGAAGAACAAGTCGTTGCTCAGCGGCTGCGCCAGGAAGGCGGGAATCGTCACCGGCTTGCCCTGCGCGCCCGAAGATGAAGCGGGTGCCGTCCTCGATGATGAAGGCGAGGCCGAAGGTGAGCAGCAGGCTGTAGAGCGGATCGCGGCCATACAGCGGCCGGATCAGCACGCGCTCGACCGCAAGGCCGATGATGGCGGTCAGCGGCGGCGCCAGCAGCAGCGCGCCCCAGAAGCCGAGATAGGGCGTGATCGCATAGGCGATGTAGCCGCCGATGACGAGAAATCCGCCATGGGCGAAATTGATGACGTTGCTCAGGTTGAGGATCAGCGACAGGCCGAGCGCCATCAGCACATAGAACGCGCCGATGATCAGCCCGTTGGTGACATTGAACAGGAGAAGCTGCGTCATGAATCACCGGGATAGGAAACGCAGACGCTGATCCGGGAGTGCATGCTCCCGGATCAGGCAATGATCCGGCCTGTCAGTGCTACGCCGGCCAGTGGATCTTGCAGCCGGTCTCCTCGACCGGCGGCGCGGTCTTGTCGCCCGGCATCGACCTCGTCGACCCGGAACAGGTCTTCCGGATCGTCCTTGCCCTTGGATTGCGCCTCGCCGACGAAGGCCGACGTCATCAGCTGATGATCGCCCTTGCGATAATAGCACTTGTTCGGCTGCAGCTTGACGTCGTCGCGGCAGTTCGAAATCCTCCAGCGCCGTCGCCAGCTTGACCGCGTCGAGCGGTCTTCTCCTGGTTGGCGACAGGCGCGAAGGTCATGGCCGAGGTATAGCCGAACCAGTGCCGCGCGGTCGGCACGTTGCCGCTGTTGACCTTGCGGATGTCGGCGACGAACTTGTCGACACCGGCAACGCCCGGCTGCTTCCAGTACCATTCGAACATCCAGATGCCGATGCGCGCTTCCGGCGGCAGCGCCGCGAGCAATTCCAGCTCCTGCTGCGTTCCGGCGACATGGATCTGCTTGTTGAGGCCGAACTGCACCACCTGCTTCAGGCAGTTGACATGTCGGGCCCTGCACCAGCAGTGATCAGCACGTCCGGATTGGCCGCCCGCGCCTTGATCAGATAGGCGGAGAAATCCGTGGTGCCCGAGCGGCGTGAGCTCGTTGCCGGTGACGCTGCCGCCGAGCTTCTTCAGGTCGTCGGTGCAGGCGTCATACAGCGTGTGGCCGAAGGCGTAGTCGGGCGTGATGAAGTGCCACTTCTTGCCGTACTTGCTGAACAGCACGCTCGGACACCGCATTGGCCTCCATCGCGGTCGTGTTGCAGACCCGGAACACGTTCCACTTGCAGTCCTTGCCGGTGATCGAATCGGTGTGGCCGCCGGAGACGATGTGCAGGATCTTCTTTTCGCTGGTGACCTGCGCGATCGCCGGCGGCGATGCCGGAATTGACGTCGCCGATCATGAAGTTGACCTGGTCGCGCTCGATCAGCTTGCGCGCCTTCTGCACGCCGGTGCCGACGTCGTTGGCGGAATCCTCGACCAGCAGCTCGACCTGGCGGCCGAGAATGCCGCCCTTGGCGTTGATCTGCTCGACGGCGAGCTTGGCGCCCATCACCTCGTTGCCGGCCGGTGCGGCATAGACGCCGGTGAGCGGATCGACCATGCCGATCCGGATCGGCGTCTCGCCGCGCGCCTGGATGATGAAGGGGGAGGCCACCTGGAAGGCGCCCAGCGCGGCGGCACCCTTGATCAGCGTGCGGCGGTTGAATGTTGCGGTATTGGCCGGCGATGTCATGCGTTCTCCTCGGGGTCTTGTGGGGTTTCTTGTTGCCTTGGCGGCGCTTCGCACCGATGCCTGGCGCTTGATGGCGCCAGGCATCGTATCGTCGCCGCGGTGATGGGAATGTCAGGCCGGCCACTGGATCTTGCAGCCAGTGGCCTCCGCCGGACCGGCGGCCTTTTCGCCGGGCACCGGGTTCTTCACGGTGAACATCTTGTCGGGATCGCCCTGCGGCGGATGCGCCTCGCCGACGAACACCGTGCTCATCAGCTCATGGTCGCCGGCGCGGTATTCCGGCGCGCCGGGCTGCAGCGCGACTTCCGGCGGCAGCTTGAATCCGGAAAGCGCATGCGCCAGCTTCGGCGCGTCGAGCGTCTTTTCCTGGTTGGCGATCACCGCCAGCGTCTGCACCGATGCATAGCCGAACCAGTTGCGCGCCGTGGCCGCCTTGCCGGTGATCTTCTTGATCGCGGCATTGAATTCCGCGACATGCGGCACGCCCGGCTGGTCCCACCACCATTCCATGGTCCACCATCCGACGCGCGCGCCATCGGGCACGGCGCGCAGGCTTTCCAGCTCGAACAGCGTGCCGCCGACGGCCATCTGCTTGTCGAGGCCGAACTGAACGAACTGCTTCAGGCTGGAGACCTGGTCGCCGCCGCCCATGACGTTGATCAGCACCTGCGGCCCGAACGCCTTGGCCTGGATCAGATAGGCCGAATAGTCGGGCGTGCCGATCGGGACCAGCGAGCCGGCCGAGGTGCCGCCCGCGGCCTTCAGCAGCTTTTCGAAGCCGGCCTGGACGGAGTGGCCATAGGCGTAGTCCGGGCGTCAGGAAGTACCATTTCTTGCCGAACTTCTCCATCAGCGTGGAGGCGATGGCGTTGGCATCCATGGCCGTGGAATTGCAGACCCGGAACACGTTCCAGAGCAGTTCGACCCGGTGATCGGATCGGTGTGGCCGCCCGAGACGATATGGAGCACTTTCTTTTCGCTGGTGACCTGCGCCATCGCGATCGCGATGCCGGAATTGACGTCGCCGATGATGAAGCTCACCTGATCGCGCTCGATCAGCTTGCGGGTCTTCTGCACGCCGGTGCCGACGTCGTTGGCCGAGTCCTCGACCAGCAGTTCGACCGGCCGGCCCAGGATGCCGCCCTTCTTGTTGATTTCCTCGGCGGCGAATTTTGCGCCCACCACCTCGTTCTGCGCGATCGCGGCATAGACGCCGGTTAGCGGGTCGACCATGCCGATCCGCACCGGCGTTTCGCCTCTCGCCTTGATGATGTAGGGCGATGAAAATTGCACGGCAGCAATCGCGGCGCTGGTTTTGAGCAGGGTACGCCGATCGACCGACCAGCGTCGCGAGGTACTCATGGCTGTCCTCCCAGGGCACGGTGATTTGGTTCAACAGACGGCATTCTTCGATGCCGGTCAGGCCGGGAAACCTAGCCGGTCCGCCCTGATTTTGCCAATGCTAAGGTCGTTGCCGCCTGCGACCTTCGGCGTAGACCGTGTCGTTCAATGTCTGGCCGCGATGTTTGCCGCGGCATTGTTGAGCACGATCAGCCCGTCGGCGGCGACGCCGGTCCTGGTGTTGATCAGGAACGGATTGACGTCGATCGAGGCGATGCGGCCGCCGGCATCGGCCATCAGGTTCGACAGGCCGACCAGCGCCTTCACGGCGGAGCCTTCATGCAGAGCGGGCTTGCCGCGATAGCCCTTCATCTTCACGCCGGCCTTGGTGCGGCCGATCAGTTCCCTGGCCTCGGCGGCATCGAGCGGCGCGCCGGCGAGCGCGACATCCCTGGTCAGTTCGATGTCGACGCCACCGGTTCCGAACAGCACCACCGGGCCCATTTCAGCATCGAGCGAGGCGCCGACCACGAGTTCGAGGTCGGCCTTGAGCTGCTGCGCGATCAGGATGCCCTGAAGCTTCGGCCGGCCCTTGAGCTTTGCCACCCGCGCGGTGATGTCGTTGAAGGCCTTGCGCACCTCGGCCGCCGTGCCGAGGTTGAGCACCACGCCGCCGATGTCGGATTTGTGCAGGATGTCCGCGCTGACCACCTTGGCCACCACGGGGAATCCGATCCGCTTGGCGATCCTGGCCGCATCGGACGCGGTCGCCGCGATCTCCTCCTTGGGGACGGGTATCCCGTAGGCCTTGAGCAGCTTCTTGGAGGCGACCTCGTCGAGCGCCGCCCCCGTCGCATTGTCGAGCGTGCGCTCCAGAACCGCCCGCGCCGAGGCTTTCGAGCTCGACACGACGTCGGGTATTTCCTTGCGCAGCGAAGCATAGTCGATCAGCGCCTTGATCGCGCCCACCGCCCGGTCGAGCCCCTGCATGACCGCGATATGCGGCAGCGACTTGCGCAGCGCCTTGGTGAAGTCGGTGAAGCCGATCGACATCGTGCTGATATAGATCACGGGCTTGTTGGCGCCGGCGGCCTTTTCGTTGACGATCCGTAGGTTGCGCTCGCGCAGTTCATGCGGCGCCTTGGGCAGTTCGGCATCGATGATGACGATGTCGGTATCGGGGTCGTCGATCATGACCTGGATCGATTGCATGTAGACGCCGGGGTCCACCACCGCGGCAAAGCCGGCGTCGAGCGGATTGCCGACAATGCTGCCGGGGCCGAGCATCCTGCCGAGCTTCTCGGTGGCGTCGCGGCCGAGCGGGGCGAAACCGAGCCCGGCCGAATGGAAGGCATCGATCAGCAGGCCGCGCTTGCCGCCGGAAAGCGTCACCGCGGCGAGCCGGTTGCCCTTTGGCGGGTCGGCATGGACGAAGCATTCGGTGGTCTCGATCAGTTCGTCGAGGCCGCGGACCCGGATCACGCCCTCGCGGACCGAGATGGCGTCGAAGGTCTCGATCGAGCCGGCGAGCGCGCCGGTATGGGCCATGGCGGCGGCGCGGCCGCCCTCGGACGATCCGAGCTTGAGCGCGATCACCGGCTTGCCGGCGGCCCGCGCGGCCTTGCAGGCCTCGCGGAACACCTTGGTGTTGCGCACGCCTTCCAGGTAAACCACGATCACGCGGATCGAGGGATCGGCGGCGAAATAGCTCATCAGGTCGGGGGTCTCGAGGCCGGCCTCGTTGCCGGTGGTGACCATGTAGCCGACGCCGACGCCGCGATCCTCCAGCGCCTGGCGGATGGCCATCACGATGGCCCCGGACTGGCCGGCGATGGCGACGGGTCCGGCCTCCATGGTGACGATGCGGTCGTCGATATTGGTGAACAGGTTTTCGCCGGCGCTGAGATTGCCGAGGCAATTCGGCCCGGTGACCGCCATGCCGGTTTCGCGGACGGCCTGCTGCAGCTCGGCGGCAAGCCGCTGGCTTTCGGCGTCCTGCAATTCGCTGAAGCCGGAGGTGACGATGGTCGCCGAGCGGGCGCCGGCGGCGGCGGCGTCGCGGATCACCTGGACGGCGAAGCGCGCGGGCACCAGCACCAGCACGTGATCGGGCCGTTCCGGCAGACTCTGGAAATCCCTGTAGCAGGGAACGCCCCAGACGGTGTCCCGCTTGGCGTTGACCGGATAGAGCCCGCCGCGGAATTTGTATTTGATCAGGTTGTTCCAGATGCGCTCGGCATAGTTGCCCGGCTTGTCGGTGGCGCCGACCAGCACGATGTTGCGCGGATGCAGCATCGCATGGATGTTCTTGACAATCGCGCTGGCCCCAGGCGGGGGCGACCATGTGCCGGCCGAGATCGCGTGATTGACCTGGGCTTCCATGGGCTGCTCCTACCCTGATTTTTCTTTTTGCGGAATTCGCCAACGCGATCGCCACCCGATGAGCGTCTCGCCTTCATATTGATAGTCGGCCGGAGTGGCAACTCCGCCCGCACGCCGTGAACCGTAGCCCGGCTGGAGCGCAGCGAAATCCGGGGCCGCGCGATCTGCGGTGGGGATTCCCGGATTGCGCTGCGTGTCATCCGGGCTACTTCTTCGGGCCTGCACCAGGCGGCTTGCCGCGCGAACCTTGCTCCCGGCAATGGCTACGCTATATGGGGCTTTTCCAGACCTCGAACACAACCGCGAGCGAGCCAGATCATGACTGCCGATACCGACGCATCGACCATTTCTCAGCCGTTCCAGGCGGAGGTCGCGGAACTGCTGCATCTGATGGTGCATTCGGTCTATTCCGAAACCGACATCTTCCTGCGTGAACTGATTTCGAACGCGTCGGACGCCTGCGACAAGCTGCGTTATGAGGCGATCGCCGCGCCCGAGCTGATCGCCGACGGCGAACCACCCAAGATCCGCATCGTGCCCGACAAGAAGGCCGGCACGCTGGCGGTGGTCGACAGCGGCATCGGAATGGACCGGCAGGAGCTGATCGACAATCTCGGCACCATCGCCCGTTCCGGTACCAAATCGTTCCTGTCCCGGCTCACCGAGGCCAAGGATGGCGCGGGCCTGATCGGCCAGTTCGGGGTCGGCTTCTACGCCGCGTTCATGGTGGCCGACCGCATCGTCGTCACCAGCCGTCGCGCCGGGACCGACCAGGTCTGGGTATGGTCGTCCTCGGGCGGCCGTGGGTTCGAGATTGCCCCTGGCAGCGACGCCGATGCAAGGCGCATCGTCAGGGGAACGGAAATCGCCCTGCATCTCAAGCCTGACGCCAGGAAATACCTCGAGAGCCACGAGATCGAGCGCATTGTCGGCGCCTACTCCGACAACATCCAGTTTCCGATCGAGCTGCAGCCGGAGGAGGGCGAACCCCGCCAGATCAATTCGGCGAGCGCGCTATGGCAGCGGTCGAAATCCGAGCTGACCGCCGCGGATTACAAAGAGGCCTATCGCGCCATCGCCGGCGCCTACGACGATCCCGCGATGACGCTGCACTACCGGGCCGAAGGCCGCCAGTCCTACGCGGTGCTGCTGTTCGCGCCATCGACCAAGCCGCTCGACCTGTTCGAGCCGGCGCGCACCGGCAAGGTCAAGCTCTATGTTCGTCGCGTCTTCATTGCCGACGACGCCGAACTGTTGCCGGCCTATCTGCGGTTCCTGCGCGGCGTGATCGACAGCGAGGATCTCCCGCTCAATATCTCGCGCGAGATGCTGCAGAACAATCCGCAGCTCGCGCAGATCCGCAAGGCCGTCACCGGCCGCGTGGTTTCTGAGCTGGAAAGCCTCGGCGAGAAGGAGCCGGAGGCGTTTGCCAAGCTTTGGGACGCGTTCGGCCCGGTCATCAAGGAGGGATTGTGGGAAGACCAGGAACGGCGCGAGAAGTTGCTGGCGCTGAGCCGGTTCACCACCACCTCGGGGGCAAACCGCTCGCTGAAATCGTATGTCGACAATTTCAAGCCGAACCAGACCGAAATCTATTATCTCATCGGCGAGAGCCTCGAGAGGGTGAAATCGAATCCGAAACTCGAATCGGCGACCGCGCGCGGCATCGAGGTGGTGCTGATGACCGATCCGGTCGATGCGTTCTGGACCTCGGTGCCATCAGAGTTCGGCGGCAAGCCATTGAAGTCGCTGAGCCAGGGCGACGTCGATTTCGGGCCGATCCCGCTGCTGGACACGACGTCCGACCAGCCGCGGCCCGACGCCGACGAGGCTACGACCATCGCGGTGATCAAGGATACGCTGGGTGCGCTGGTGTCCGACGTGCGGGCGTCGCAGCGGCTGACGTCGAGCGCGTCGTGCCTGGTGGCGGGCGGGCAGGCGCCGGATCGGGCGCTGGAGCGGCTCTTGATGCAAAAGAACCGCGCGGCGGTGACCGCGCCGATCCTCGAAATAAATCTGCGTCACCCGCTGGTGGCGGCGATCTCGACCGCAAAGGATGCGGCCAAGGATCTGTCGCTGCTGCTGTTGGAGCAGGCCCAGATCCTCGACGGCGAGCTTCCGGCGGATCCGGCCGGCTTCGCCGGCCGCATCAACCGGCTGGCGCTGCAGGGCCTCAAGCCCTGAAGACGTCACAGCGAACCGGAAGCCGAAACCGACCGTATCTGTTAGAAGGGCCCTGCAACGGACAACCAAATCGCGGTGACCATGGCCGAAGGCAGCGAGAGGTTTTACGGCGGCATCCCGGTGTTCCGCGGCTTCGGCCGGCTGATGGACCCGGCGCTGTATTTGCCGCTGCCCGATGACTGGAGCATCGGCGTCGCCGACATCGTGGAATCGACCCGGGCCATCGCGCAGGCCCGCTACAAGGCGGTCAACATGGCCGGCGCCGCCGTCATCGCGGCGGTCACCAATGCGCTCGATGGTCGGGAGTTTCCGTTCGTGTTTGGCGGCGACGGCGCCGGCTTTGCGGTGGCGCCGGGCGATCTCGACCGCGCCCGCGAAGCTCTCGCGGCGACCGCGACCTGGGTGAGGGACGACCTCGAACTGGTGATGCGGGTCGCGCTGGCGCCGGTTGCTGCGGTGCGGGCGCAGGGCCTCGATGTCAGGGTGGCGCGGTTCGGACCCTCGCCCAACCTTTCCTATGCGATGTTTTCGGGCGGCGGCCTCGGCTGGGCCGAGGCGGCGATGAAGCGCGGCGAGTTCGCGGTGGCGGCGGCGCCGTCCGGCACCCAGCCGGATCTCACCGGCCTGTCGTGCCGATTCGAGGAAATTCCCTCGGTACGTGGCCTCATCCTGTCGGTTTTGATCGTGCCGGCGCGCGGCGCCGATCCCACCGCCTTCCGCAGGCTGATCGAGGACGTGATCGCGCTGGTGGAACGCAGCCCCGATGCGGGCCGGCCGGTACCACCGGGCGGACCGCCGCTGCGCTGGCCGCCGGCCGGCGTCGAATTCGAGGCGCGGGCCGCCCGCGGCGGATCGCTGTTCAGGCGGCGGGCCGGGGTGATGGTCCACACGCTGTTTGCCTATCTCGTGATGCGGTTCGGCATCCGTGTCGGCGGCTTCGTGCCCAAGACGTATGTCCAGCAAGTGGTGGAGAATTCGGATTTCCGCAAATATGACGACGGCCTGCGCATGATCCTCGACTGCACGCCGCAATTGCAGGACGAACTGGCGCAGCGCCTGCAAACCGCGGCCTCACGCGGGATCGCCCGCTATGGCCTCCACCAGCAGGACGCGGCGATGATGACCTGCTTCACCCCGTCGGCGCTGCGCAGCGACCATGTGCATTTCATCGATGGCGCCCGCGGCGGCTATGCCTCTGCGGCGACGGCGCTGAAGGCGACGGCGACATGACGGAAAATGATGCAATCTATATGCATGTTTCCAGAATTTGGAGTTTTAATCCCGACGGAACCTTCTATAAGGGTCGTCGTTGAGTAACGTCTCCCACCATTGTCGGACATCCCCCCATGACCTTCACGCTTCCCAACCTGCCATACGCCCATGACGCCCTCGCGCCCCATATGTCGAAGGAAACGCTGGAATATCATCACGACAAGCATCACCAGGCCTATGTGACCAACGGCAACAACGCGATCAAGGGCACGGAATTCGAGGGCAAATCCCTCGAGGAGATCGTGAAGGGGTCGTTCGGGAAGAACCCCGCGGTCTTCAACAATGCTGGCCAGCACTACAACCATCTGCACTTCTGGAATTGGATGAAGCCCAATGGCGGCGGCAGCAAGCTGCCCGGGCGGCTGGAGAAGAAGATCACCGACGACCTCGGTGGCCTCGAAAAGTTCAAGACCGATTTCGCCGCCGCCGGCGTCGGCCAGTTCGGTTCGGGATGGTGCTGGGTCGCGGTCAAGAACGGCAAGCTCGAGATTTCCAAGACGCCCAATGGCGAGAATCCGCTGGTTCACGGCGCGACGCCGATCCTCGGCTGCGATGTCTGGGAGCACTCCTATTACATCGATTATCGCAACCGCCGTCCGGACTACCTCAAGGCATTCCTCGACCATCTGGTGAACTGGGAGTATGTCGATCAACTGCTGTCGAAGGCCTGAACGGGCCGCATCGACGGACGGGTGCCGGGGCGGCAGCAGGGGTTGCCGCCCTCGGCGTTTCGGGGCAGGGAATGAGCTATCTCCTGGTGTTTCTCGGCGGCGGCCTCGGCGCGTCGCTGCGGCATTTCATCAACGTGGCCTGCGCGCGCTGCATCGGCACCGCCTTTCCTTACGGCACCTTCCTCATCAACATCACGGGCTCGACGGTGATGGGCCTGATCGCGGGCTATCTCGCCTTCAAGGGCGAGGCGTCGCAGCCCTGGCGGCTGTTCGTGATGACGGGCATTCTCGGCGGCTACACCACCTTCTCGGCCTTCTCGCTCGACACGGCCATGCTGTACGAGCGCGGCGAAATCGGGCTGGCGTTCCTGTATGTGCTGGGCTCGGTCGTGCTGTCGATTGCGGGCCTGTTCGCCGGCCTTGCCCTGGTCCGGCAACTGGCCTGAACGGGCGGGTTCAATGGACTCCCGTTATGTTATAATATAACGTTGCTCCATGGCCCACTCCCACTCCCATGGCAACGACCGCGGGCATGCGCACGCGCATCGTCACGGGCCAGCGTCGCCGCACCCGGCCCAGGCGGCGCCCTGGTCGATCTTGCGCATGACCGTCGCCGCCCGATTGGGGGCCGCGCTGATGGTCAGTTGCATGCTGTGGGCCGCGGTGTGGCTGGCGATGAGGTGAGCATGGCCGCGCAACTGCAATTCCGCGACGTCACGCTCGGCTATGACCGCCATCCGGCGGTGCACCATCTGAGCGGCGAGGTCGCCTCGGGCGCACTGGTTGCGGTGGTCGGTCCCAATGGCGCCGGCAAATCGACGCTGTTCCGCGGCATCGTCGGCATCCTGCGGCCGCTGTCGGGCTCGATCCTGCGCGGCGATCTCGATGTGCGGGACATCGCCTATCTGCCGCAGACCGCCGACATCGATCGCAGCTTTCCGATCGCGGTGTTCGATTTCGTGGCGACCGGACTTTGGCGCAGCACCGGCTTTTTCGGTGGCATGAACCAGGGCGCCCGCGAACGGATCACCCGGGCGCTCGCGGCCGTCGGTCTCAACGGCTTCGAGAGCCGTCCGATCGGCACGCTGTCCGGCGGCCAGATGCAGCGGCTGCTGTTTGCCCGGGTGATGCTTCAGGACGCCTCGGTGATCGTGCTCGACGAACCGCTCAACGCCATCGATGCCAGGACCGCGGCCGATCTGCTGGCCCTGGTGCGGCGCTGGCATGCCGAGCAGCGCACGGTGCTGGCGGCGCTGCACGACATTGATCTGGTGCGGGCCAACTTCCCCGAAACCCTGCTGATCGCGCGGGGCAAGGTTGCCTGGGGCGCGACCGCCGAGGTGCTGACGCCGGAAAATCTGCTCGAAGCGCGCCGGATGTGCGAGGCGTTCGACGACGGCGCGGCGGCCTGCGCGGTGGACGACCTGCCGTCGCGGGCCGCCTGACCGTGATGATCTACGATGCGTTGATCGCGCCCTTCACCGAATTCGAGTTCATGCGGCGAGCGCTGGCGGCGGTGATCGCGCTGGCGCTGGGCGGCGCGCCGATCGGGGTGTTCTTGATGCTGCGGCGAATGAGCCTGGTCGGCGACGCCATGGCGCATGCCATCCTGCCGGGCGCGGCGATCGGCTTCCTGTTGTCCGGGCTCAATCTGTTGGCGATGACGACCGGCGGGCTGATCGCGGGATTTACTGTGGCACTGCTGGCCGGCATGGTCGCCCGCAACACCGAGATCAAGGAAGACGCCTCGCTCGCCACGTTCTACCTGGTTTCATTGGCGCTCGGCGTCACCATCGTCTCGATCAAGGGCACCAATATCGATCTCCTGCATGTGCTGTTCGGCAACATCCTGGCGATGGACGACCCGACGCTGACGGTGATCGCGTTGAACACCACGGTCACGCTTCTGGTGCTGGCGGTGATCTATCGCCCGCTGGTGATCGAAAGCGTCGACCCGGTGTTCCTGCGCACGGTGAGTCGCGCCGGCGCGCCGGCCCATCTGGCATTTCTGGCGCTGGTCGTGGTCAACCTGGTCAGCGGCTTTCACGCGCTCGGCACCCTGCTCGCGGTGGGCTTGATGATTCTGCCGGCGGGCATCGCGCGGTTCTGGTCGCGGGACATCACCGGCATGATCTGCATCGCGGTGGCGAGCGCGGCGCTGTCGGGCTACGCGGGCCTGGTCCTGTCGTTCCAGACCCGGGTGCCCTCGGGACCGGCGATCATCCTGGTGGCCGCGGCGCTCTACGTCGCATCCGTGCTGTTCGGCAGCGTCAGCGGCATCGTGCGCCAGCTGTTTCCCGGCCGCCATCTCGAAGCGTGAGCGGGATCAGCCGATGTCGCGCCATCCCCTCTGGCTGATCTGCGCGCTGCTGATGGCTCCGGCAATTCCAGCACAGACACGGGCACAGGATCGGCTGCACGTCGTCGCCAGCTTCTCGATCCTGGCGGATTTTGCCCGCAATGTCGGCGGCGAACGCATCGACATCGCGACCCTGGTCGGCCCGGACGGCGACGTCCATGTCTACACGCCGGCGCCCGGCGACGCCAGGAAGGTGGCGGATGCGAGGCTCCTGATCGTCAACGGGCTTGGTCTGGAAGGTTGGCTGCCGCGGCTGGTACAGTCCTCCGGCAGCAAGGCCGCGATCGTGACCGCGACAAACGGCATCGTGCCGCTCGATGCCGGCGGCGCCCCCGATCCCCATGCCTGGCAATCCGTCGCCGACGCCAGGATCTATGTGGCCAATATCCGCGACGCGTTCGCCGCGGCCGACCCGCCCGACGCCGGGGTGTTTCGCGCCAATGCCGACGCCTACCTGGCGAAGCTCGACGCGCTCGACCGCGAGGTGCGGGCCGCGCTCGAGCAGATCCCGGAAGCGCATCGCAAGGTGATCTCGACCCACCGGGCCTTCGGCTACCTGGCCGCTGCCTATGGCATCCAGTTCATCGCGCCGTTCGGCGTATCCACGGATTCGGAGCCGAGTGCGGGCGAAATCGCCGCCATTATCAGGCAGGTCAAGCAGGCGAAGATACCCGCCGTCTTCCTCGAGAACATCAGCGACGACAGGCTGGTGAAGCGGGTCTCAGCCGAGACCGGCGCGCGGCTCGGCGGCACGCTCTATGCCGATAGCCTGACGGACGAAAAGGGGCCCGCCCCCACTTACATTGATATGGTCAGGCACAATATAAAGGCACTGACCAGCGCACTTGCAAATTAGGGGCAGGCCTGCCTGTCTCCGGCAGCGCTGCAAACTGCCGTCCTCGGAGTGATCATGCCAGAACCGACGTCCCAGAAAATTCCCGTGACCGTGCTGACCGGCTATCTCGGCGCCGGCAAGACCACCCTTCTCAACCGCATTCTGTCCGAAAATCACGGCAAGAAATACGCGGTCATCGTCAACGAATTCGGCGAGATCGGCATCGACAACGACCTCATCATCGGCGCCGACGAGGAGGTGTTTGAGATGAACAATGGCTGCGTGTGCTGCACCGTCCGCGGCGATCTGGTGCGCATCATGAGCGGGCTGATGCGCCGCAAGGGCAAGTTCGACGCCATCATCGTCGAGACCACCGGCCTCGCCGATCCGGCGCCGGTCGCGCAGACCTTCTTCGTCGACGAGGACGTGCAGAAGCATGCCCGGCTCGACGCCGTAGTGACCGTGGCCGACGCGAAATGGCTGAGCGACCGGCTCAAGGATGCTCCCGAAGCCAAGAACCAGATCGCCTTCGCCGACGTCATCGTGCTCAACAAGACCGATCTGGTTTCGCGACCCGAACTCGCCGAGGTCGAGGCGCGCATCCGCGCCATCAATCCCTATGCCAAGCTGCACCACACCGAGCGCTGCCAGGTGGCGCTGACGGACGTGCTGGAACGCGGCGCCTTCGACCTCGATCGCATCCTGGAGATCGAGCCGGAATTCCTCGAGGCCGGCGACCACCACGAGCATCACGATCATGACCACGGCCATGACCATCACCACCATGACCATGAGCATTCCCATGGCGGCCTCAAACACTACCATGACGAGGACATGCAGTCGCTTTCGCTGCGCTCGAGCAAGCCGCTCGATGCCACCAAGTTCATGCCGTGGCTGCAGAACCTGGTCGCCAGCGAGGGCCAGAAGATCCTGCGCTCGAAGGGAATCCTGGCGTTCAGCGACGACGACGATCGCTACGTGTTTCAGGGCGTCCACATGATGCTCGAGGGCGATCACCAGCGGGCCTGGAGGGAGGGCGAGCCGCGCGAGAGCCGCCTCGTGTTCATCGGTCGCGAATTGCCCGAGCAGGTCATTCGCGACGGCTTCGAGCAGTGCATCACCACGTGATGTCGCAGCCCCATCGCGGCCGGCCCGCCTCCATCGCCTCAATTACCGACCGGATGCGGCCGGTCGCGGTCGGCATGCCGGTGACCGCCATCCATTTTCTCGGCGACCTGGCGGCATTTGTCGGCGCCGAGGAAAATGTCGCGCTGGTGAGCGGGCAGGGCGAGGTTTCGCAGGTCGCCGCTCATGGTGGCGGCATCCTGTGCGCGGTATCCGACGGGGCGCGGATCGTCACCGCTGGCGATGATGGCAGGCTGGTCGCGCTGGACCGGGCCGGCGAGGTCACCGTGCTCGCGACCGATCCGAAACGACGCTGGATCGACAACGTTGCGCTGCATCCCGACGGCGCGGTGGCGTGGTCGGTCGGCAAGACCGCTTTCGTCCGCAGCGGCCGGGCCGAGGAAAAGTCGTTCGAAGTGCCTTCGACCGTCGGCGGCCTCGCCTTCGCGCCGAAGGGGCTGCGACTGGCGATCGCGCATTACAACGGGGTGTCGCTGTGGTTTCCGAACATGGCGGCGAACGGCGAATTTCTCGAATGGGCGGGCTCGCATCTCGCCGTGGCGTTCAGCCCGGACAACCGGTTTCTGGTCACCGCGATGCACGAGCCGGCGCTGCATGGCTGGAGGCTCGCCGATCACCGCCATATGCGCATGACCGGTTTCCCGGCCCGGGTCAGGACGATGTCATGGAGCGCGAGCGGCAAGGCGCTGGCGACCTCCGGTGCCGATGCCGTTATCCTGTGGCCGTTCGCCACCAAGGACGGTCCGATGGGCAGGGAGCCGGCGATGTTCGCGCCGCTGCAGGCGCGTGTCTCGGTGGTGGCGTGCAATCCCCGGCAGGACATCCTGGCGGCGGGCTACCGCGACGGCACCATCCTGATGGTGCGGTTGAGCGATGGCTCCGAGATCCTGGTCCGTCGCAACGGCGGTGCCGAAATATCGGCATTGGCCTGGAACGCCAAGGGCACCCTGCTGGCGTTCGCCGCTGAGGATGGCGAGGCCGGGCTGTTGAAATTCAGCATGATGAATTGAGCCGGCTTCCTGTCAGTTGAAGAACTTGGGAGGCTTCTGGTTTGGGTCAGTGCCCTGTTGCGGCCACTCGGCCTCCGGCCCCGCGGCCCGCACCTCGACCACCGGCAGCCCATGGCCGCGGCGATAGAGCCGGACCGTCCCCTGACTTAGTCCATTTTCCTCGAGCCACTTTTCGCCCTCGCGCTTGGCAATGTCGCGGGCGTGCTGATCGCTCTTGGCGCTGGAGACGTTGATCGGCCCCAGGTCGGTTCCATGCTTGTCATAGATTTCGGCGGTGTACTTGCTGTACCGCAGCAATGGACTGGCGCTCTTGCTGTTCGCCATGATGACCTCGTCTGTTCCAGCGTTGGCGCTGGATACCATAGGGATGCGGCCCATTCCACCGGAACCATGCGTTCGGTCGGCAGTTGATCCCTGCTGGAAATGGCGATGAGGCGATGAGGCGGTGAGACGATGACGCCGATGGGCACCACGCGCGCTTACAGGCTGGAGATGCTTCTCGCCGCCCTCCTGGTGGTCGGCGGACTTGCCGTGACGGCGGCTTCGATGGCTGCCATCAAGGCCGGCGAGCGGCAGCACCTGGCGCAGGCGACGCCACCTTTGCAAGGGACTCCGGCGTCACCGGATCAGGACAGGACTCCGGCTGAATCAAAGCCCGGCGGCGAGCGCCCGACCACGCCGGCGCCGCAGCCGGCACGACCCGACGCGCAGGCGCAACGAGACGGCGCCGCGCCGGTGCTTCCGCCCGCGCCCGCGGAAAAGACCGGCCCGCCGATCCGGGACAAATAGGACGGCGCTATCGCGTCGTCAGGACCATCACCGCACCAGCACGTTGCGAAATTGCCAGGGATCACTGCTGTCGATGTCTTCGGGGAACAGGCCGGGCCGGTCTGAAAGCGGAGTCCAGTCGGTGTAGTAGCCCTTCACCGGGCCGAGATAAGGCCGCTGGATTTCGAGGCATCGGCGGAAATCCATCTCGTCGGCCTCGACGATGCCGGCCTCCGGATTTTCCAGTGCCCAGACCATTCCGGCCAGCACCGCCGACGACACCTGCAGGCCGGTGGCGTTCTGGTACGGCGCGAGATCGCGGGTTTCCTCGATCGATAGCTGCGATCCGTACCAATACGCATTCTTCCCGTGGCCGTAGAGCAGCACGCCGAGTTCGTCGATGCCGTCCTCGATCTCGTTCTCGTCCAGGATATGCCATTTCGGCTGCATCTTGCCAGTCGCCCCGAACATCTCGTGCAGCGACAGCACCGCGTCGTTGGCGGGGTGGTAGGCGTAGTGGCAGGTCGGGCGATAGATGACGCGCTGGCCGTCGCGGACCGTGAAATAGTCCGCGATCGAGATCGACTCATTGTGGGTGACCAGAAAGCCATATTGCGCGCCCGGCGTCGGACACCAGGAGCGGACCCTTGTATTGGCGCCCGGCTGCAGCAGATAGATCGCGGCCTGGCACCCGCTGTCGTGACTGCGGCCATTGTCCGGCATCCACTTTTCGTGGGTGCCCCAGCCGAGTTCGGCTGGCTGCATGCCTTCCGAGACGAAGCCCTCCACCGACCAGGTGTTGACAAAGACATTCATCGGCTTCGGCTTCTTCGACCGCTGGGTGTCGCGCTCGGCGATATGGATGCCCTTGACGCCGAGCTTGTGGGCGAGCTGGCCCCAGCCCTCGCGGCTCTTCGGCTGGTTGAATGGCGTGCCGGTGTCGCGGGCGATGTCGAGCAGCGCCTGCTTGACGAACCAGGACACCATGCCCGGATTGGCGCCGCAGGTGGACACCGCCGTCGGGCCGCCCGGGCTGGCATGCTTTGCCGCCAGCAGCGTCTCGCGCAGCGCATAATTGGAGCGCTGCTCGGGGCCGAAATTCTTGTCGAAATAGAAACCGAGCCAGGGCTCGACGACCGTGTCGATGTAGAGCGCGCCGATCTCGCGGCACAGCGTCATGATCTCGACCGAGGACGTGTCCACCGACAGGTTGACGCAAAAGCCCTGGCCGCCGCCGGTCAACAGCGGCACCAGCACCTCGCGGTAGTTTTCCCTGGTAATGGCCTGCCGGATGAAGCGGACGCCATGCTGGCGGGCGAGTTCGCCGTCCTCGTGCGGATCGATGATGACGAAGCGCGACTTGTCATAGTCGAAATGCCGTTCGATCAGCGGCAAGGTGCCTTTGCCGATCGAGCCGAATCCGATCATGACAATCGGGCCGGCAATTTTGGCGTGGATCGACGCGGAAGGGCTCATCAACGGTCTCCTGCGGAAGCTGGGTGGTGTGCACGGTTCAGGCGGAGGCCCGCTTGGCGGTCACTTCGATCTCGATCTTCATCTCGGGCTTGAGCAGGCCGACGACGACCAGCAGCGTTGCGGCAGGGCGGATCGCGCCGAGATTTTCGCCGCAGATGGCCAGCACGGCGTCCGCGTCCTCGCGACGGGTGACGTAATAGGTGGCACGGACGATGTCGGCCAGAGCAAAGCCGGCCTCGCCGAGCGCGGCTTCGATGGTCCTGAAGCAGTTCCTTGTCTGGGCGGTGACGTCGGGCGGCATGGTCATGGTGCGGTAGTCGTAGCCGGTGGTGCCGGCAACGAAGGCAAAATCGCCGTCAACCACCGCACGGCTGTAGCCGGCGGTCTTTTCCATGGGCGATCCGGTGGAGATCAGAAGACGTGACATTTCAGGGGCCTCGGTCCGGGGACATGCGACGGGTCGACTTTCGCTAGCGCACGGCAGGCGAGATGTCACGCGGCAGCGGGGCCAGGCTCGCGCGGGTGTTTCAGGCCGCGCGCCGCATCGGACGCATCGGGCGGAGTTTCGGCGCGGCGGCGCCGGTCGGCGAGATCATGCCGCGCACACCGTCGAGCGCGCCGCAGCGCAGCTCGAGGCCGAGCAGGCGATCGCGCTCGAACGTCCCGGGCAGCGTCAGCGCCGCCGCTCGCATCGACGAGAAGCCGAAGCGGGCGTAATAGGGCGCGTCGCCGAGCAGGATCACCGCGCCATGACCGCGTTGCCGGGCGGCAGCCAGGGCATGATCCACCAGCGCCGTCCCGATGCCGAGCCCGCGGAATCGCGGCTCGACCGCGAGCGGTCCCAGCATCAGCGCCGCGACGCCGCCTGCACTGACATGCCACAGCCTCAACGTTCCGACCAGCTTGCCCTGGCGCACGGCCGAGAAGGCGAGACCTTCGGCCGGCGTGCGCCCGTCACGCAGCCGCTGGCAGGTGCGCTGACTGCGGTCGGTTCCGAAGCTGGCGTCGAGCAGCGCCTCGCGCGCGACGACGTCGGCCGCCCGCTCGGCGCGGATCGCGAAGGCGGCGGGGCTCGGGATGAAGCCAGCAGGGCGGTCGGCGGTCATGCGCGTCAGTCCTCGCTGCCAGGCGGGATATCCGCCGGGCGCGTCGTGTTGTTCGATGTCGGGGACGGGAGCCGGCGAACCGGCTCCCGGTTGATCAGATGTGGTAGGTCCGCAGCGGCGGGATGCCGTTGAAAGCCACCGACGAATAGGTCGACGTATAGGCGCCGGTGCCCTCGATCAGCAGCTTGTCGCCGATCTCGAGCGTGACCGGGAGCGGATACGGCATCTTTTCGTACAGCACGTCGGCGGAATCGCAGGTCGGGCCTGCGAGCACGCACGGCGTCATCTCCGCGCCGTCATGCGGCGTGCGGATGGCGTAGCGGATCGACTCGTCCATCGTCTCGGCGAGGCCGCCGAACTTGCCGATGTCGAGATACACCCAGCGCACCTCGTCCTCGTCGCTCTTCCTGGAGATCAGGACGACCTCGGTCTCGATGACGCCGGCATTGCCGACCATGCCGCGGCCCGGCTCGATGATGGTCTCCGGGATCTGGTTGCCGAAGTGCTTGCGCAGCGCACGGAAGATCGACCGCCCGTATTGCACGACCGGAGGGACGTCCTTGAGGTACTTGGTCGGGAATCCGCCGCCCATGTTGACCATGGACAGGTTGATTCCGCGCTCGGCGCAGTCCCGGAACACCGTCGAGGCCATCGCCAGCGCACGGTCCCACGCCTTCACCTTGCGCTGCTGCGAGCCGACATGGAACGAAATGCCGCACGGCTCGAGGCCGAGACGCTTGGCCAGTTCCAGCACGTCGACCGCCATCTCCGGATCGCAGCCGAACTTCCGCGACAGCGGCCATTCGGCGCCCGCGCAATCGTAGAGGATGCGACAGAACACCTTGGCGCCGGGAGCGGCGCGGGCGATCTTCTCCACCTCGGCGGCGCTATCGACTGCAAACAGGCGGATGCCGAGCGCGAAGGCCCGCGCGATGTCGCGCTCCTTCTTGATGGTGTTGCCATAGGAGATGCGGTCCGGCGATGCACCGGCGGCCAGTGCCATCTCGATCTCGGCAATGCTCGCGGTGTCGAAGCACGAGCCCATCGAGGCGAGCAGCGACAGCACTTCCGGCGCCGGGTTTGCCTTCACCGCATAGAATACGCGGCTGTCCGGCAACGCCTTCGCGAAGCTCTGATAGTTGTCGCGCACGACGTCGAGGTCGACCACGAGGCAGGGTTCGGTGTCCCGGCCCTCGTTGCGGCGGTTGCGCAAGAATTCCTGAATGCGTTCGGTCATAGCACTCTCCCAAACGGCCCAGCGACGGGACCGTTCAAAATTGTTCTCGGACATGAGTGCTTCGGCGTTGCCGCACGATGGAGACGCGACAAGGCCTCGAACTCAGACCGAATTGTGCTGCCGTGGATTGGTTGGGAAATTTCCCGCCCGCACACCTGGCAATGAAGGACAAGCCTTTTCAGTAGCCCGCGCCGGCGGTGGAAGGCCGGTAGAGACCAAAAAAGCCCGATCCGTCGTTGCTTTAAGTCGCGTCCCCCGTTGAGAGCGGGGTGCGCCGGTTCGCCTCCGGCTGCCAGTCACGGTTGCAAGAGAAGAAGACACCTTCAACGGCATCCCTTGAGAGAGATGCTGGCCTTCCAGGTCAGAGACCCGGGTGACCCTCGGTACTTCATCCCTTGGCGGCTGTCCGGCCTCTTGTCCGGATACCTACCGACTGACACACGACCACAGGCACGTGCGAAATTGGGCAAAGTGCAAATAAGCGTTTTGAGTCTGCGGCGCAATGTCTTTTTTTGCGCCGACGGGATTTTTCCCGTGGCATGCGCGCGAAGGCTTGCCGAAGGTGAACGTTCGTTAAGTTAGCTTAACGCCGCGTAAGCATTCGAGGCCTGCGGCACAAGGCTTTGCTCGTTCCGGCGCTAGAAGCGGCGCGTGAAGGGCTCGATGCGCTGCGCGGCGCGGACGAACGCGACCATGACCAGCACGCCGATGCCAAACAGCACCGCCTGCAGGATATGGGCGCCGGTGTCGTCGAGACCGAGCAGGATCGCGAGCGCCCAGCCGCCGGCGAAGGCCGCGCCGAACACCTCGGCACTGATCAGAATCGCCGCGCTGACGACGGTAATCACGCTCGGCCACACGATCTCGCGGGCGGCGTGCGGTGAAGGCTCCATGCTCATCGGTCAAGGTCCCGGTTCAAGGCGCGCAATCTCACCGAAAAGGGCTCTGCGATCAAGCGCGGAGGGCCTAAAAAAGCCAGATCGCGTGCTATAGATCGATAAGTCCAATCGTGGCGAAAAAGCGGGAATTGCGATGTCGGAAGGCCTGGAAACATCGGCCGCCTTGCGCGGCCCGGCGAACCCGCTTCTGAAGGCGTGGCAGACGCCACTGGAAACCCCGCCCTTTGCGGAGATCGCAACCGAGCATTTCCTGCCTGCCTTCGAGCAGGCCTTCGTGGATCATTTGGCCGAGATCGCCGCCATCACCCATGATCCCTCCGCGCCGGACTTCCCCAACACCATCACCGCGCTGGAGCGCTCGGGCAAGCTGCTCAACCGGGTGTCGACCGTGTTCTACGATCTGGTGTCGGCGCATTCCAATCCGGCGCTGCTCGAGGTCGACAAGGAAGTGTCGCTGCGGATGGCCCGCCACTGGAACCCGATCTTGATGGACGCCGTGTTGTTCGGCCGGATCGCGATGTTGCACGAGAACCGTGCCACGCTCGGGCTGACGGGTGAGCAGATGCGGCTGCTGGAGCGCACCTACACCCGTTTCCATCGGGCCGGCGCCGGCCTGGACGAGACGGCCAAGAAGCGGATGGCGGAGATCAACGAACGGCTGGCGCATCTCGGCACCGCGTTCAGCCATCATCTCCTCGGCGACGAGCAGGAATGGCTCCTGGAACTCGGCGAGACCGACCGCGAGGGCCTGCCGGAGAGCTTTGTCGCGGCGGCGAGGGCGGCCGCCGAGGAACGCGGCATGGCCGGCAAGGCCATCGTGACGCTGTCGCGCTCGTCGGTCGAGCCGTTCCTGAAGAGCTCCGCCCGACGCGATCTGCGTGAGAAGGTCTATCGGGCGTTCACGGCGCGCGGCGACAACGGCAACGCCAACGACAACAATGCCACCATTGTCGAGATCCTCGCGCTGCGCGAGGAGACCGCGAAGCTGTTGGGCTTTTCGACCTTCGCCGCCTTCCGGCTGGAGGATTCCATGGCGAAGACGCCGGAGGCGGTGCGCGGCCTGCTGGAGCGGGTCTGGAAGCCGGCCCGCGCGCGGGCGCTGGCGGACCGCGATGCGCTGCAGCTGCTGGTCGCGGAGGAGGGCGGCAACTTCGCGCTGGCGCCGTGGGACTGGCGCTTCTACGCCGAGAAGCTGCGGCAGCGGCGCGCCAATTTCGACGATGCCGCGATCAAGCCCTATCTGTCGCTCGACAACATGGTCGAGGCCGCGTTCGACTGCGCCCACCGGCTGTTCGGCCTCAGCTTCTCGGAGCGCCGGGATATCCCGGTCTGGCACCCGGACGTCCGGGTCTGGGAGGTCAGGGATCGCGAGGGGCGGCACCAGGCGCTGTTCTATGGCGACTATTTCGCGCGACCCTCCAAGCGCTCGGGTGCCTGGATGACCTCGCTGCGCGACCAGCAGAAGCTCGACGGCGACGTGACGCCGCTGGTCATCAATGTCTGCAACTTCGCCAAGGGAGCCGACGGGGGCCCGTCGCTGCTGTCGCCGGACGATGCGCGCACCCTGTTCCATGAGTTCGGTCATGGACTGCACGGCATGCTGTCGAACGTCACCTATCCTTCGCTGGCCGGCACCAGCGTGTTCACCGATTTTGTCGAACTGCCCTCGCAACTCTACGAGCACTGGCAGGAGCAGCCGCAGGTGCTGCAGCGGTTTGCCCGGCACTACCAGACCGGCGAGCCGTTGCCCGAAGATCTGCTGCAGCGCTTCATTGCCGCCCGCCAGTTCAACCAGGGCTTCGCCACGGTGGAATTCGTCGCCTCGGCGCTGATCGACCTCGAATTCCACACCCAGCCGGCCGCCGCCAGCCGCGACGTGCGGACGTTCGAGCGGACCGAGCTGGACAGGATCGGGATGCCGGCGGAGATCGCGCTGCGGCACCGGCCGCAGCAGTTCGGCCACATCTTTTCCGGCGATCATTATGCGGCCGGCTATTACAGCTATATGTGGTCGGAGGTGATGGACGCCGACGCGTTCGGTGCCTTCGAGGAGGCCGGCGACATCTTCGATCCGGCGGTCGCCAGGCGGCTGCATGACGACATCTATTCGTCCGGGGGCACGCGCGATCCGGAAGCCGCCTATGTCGCCTTCCGCGGCCGCGAGCCCGAACCCGACGCGCTGCTCCGCCGCCGCGGCCTGACGGAGGCATCGGAGGCATCGGAGGCGGCCTGAGCCTAGCGGACGCGCCCTAGACCGGCAAATGGTCGCGGATCAGCGGCAGGAAGAAGATCGCGGTGTTGATCGCGAATCCGACGGTCCAGAGGATCGAGCGCAGTGTCGGCCGGTTGCCGAGGTAGGTGAGGACGTAGGCGATGCGCACGATCAGGAACAGCACGGCCAATTCATCGATCAGCCGCTGCGGATTGCCGCGATACTCCGCCAGCAGCACCGCGACCGCGAAGAACGGGAAGGCCTCGATGCCGTTCTGGTGGGCGCCCAGCGCGCGGGACCGGATCGGATCCTGAAAGAATGCAGGATCGCGCGGCCGTGCATTGTCAAAGCCGCGGAACCCGATCCACTTGATCGATGCGATCGTCAGCAGATAGAGCATCAGCGTTCCGAAAATGCACCATTCGGCAACTGTCATGGCCTTCCCCCGATGCAGGGCAACGCCTGACCCTAGCGAAACTCCGATCGTCTTGACAAGAATGGTCCAACGCGCCAAGCCACCGGCGTCATGACAGCGATCCTACCGATCGAGACTGCCCAGCCCGTGGCCGGCCCCGGTGCCAAACGCGTCGGCGTGCTGCTGGTCAATCTGGGCACGCCCGACAGCGCGGATACCCAGGGGGTACGCGTCTATCTAAGGGAATTCCTGTCCGATCCGCGGGTGATCGAAAACCAGGGACTGCTGTGGAAGCTGGTGCTGTACGGCGTCATCCTGCGCATTCGCCCGGCCCGCAAGGCGCGCGACTACCGCAAGATCTGGAACACCGAGCGGAACGAGTCGCCGCTCAAGACCATCACGCGCGCGCAGTCCGACAAGCTCGCCGCGGCGATGGCCGGGCAGGGCGATATCGCGATCGATTGGGCGATGCGCTACGGCAACCCGTCGATCCGCTCCGGCATCAACGCGCTGGCGGCGCAGGGCTGCGACCGGCTGCTGGTGGTGCCGCTGTATCCGCAATACTCGGCCGCCACTTCCGCCACGGTGTGTGACGAGGTGCTTCGCGTGCTCAGCAGCATGCGGCTGCAGCCGACGCTGCGGGTGACGCCGCCTTACTACGACGATCCGGATTACATCGAAGCGCTCGCGGTTTCGATCGACGCCCATCTCGCGACCCTGCCGTTTCAGCCGGAGCGGATCGTGGCCTCCTTCCACGGCATGCCGCAGCAATATATCGACAAGGGCGACCCCTATCAGGCGCAGTGCCTGGCGACGACCGAGGCGCTGCGCAAGCGCATGGGGCTCGATGAAACCAGGCTGATGCTGACATTCCAGTCGCGCTTCGGCTTCGACCAGTGGCTGCAGCCCTACACCGACAAGACCATCGCACAACTGGCAAAGGACGGCGTGCGGCGCATCGCCGTCGTGACACCCGGCTTCTCCGCCGATTGCCTGGAGACGCTGGAAGAAATCGCGCAGGAGAATTCCGAGATCTTCACCCACAATGGCGGCGAGCAGTTCGCCGCGGTCCCCTGCCTCAACGACAGCGAGGCCGGCATGCAGGTGATCCGCAAGCTCGTGCAGGGCGGACTGCAGGGCTGGCTCTGACAGCCGGCCCGGCGCGCTGGAATGACGGGCGGGGACCGCAAGGCGCCGTTAAACATATCGGCCGGCGTCTCTCGGCGCCTCTGGCGGCGCGTAAACTCCATCCTAGCTATGATCTGGAAAAAGCCGGCTGAACCGGTGGCGTCTTGGCGCGACCAAATCAGGCTGCGCGCAGCTCCGCCAGCCACGCTTTGGAGGATTCATGAGCGGCTTCGATATCTTCGCGATCGCCCTGGTGCTGCTGGTCGTCGTGACGCTGTTTGCCGGGGTCAAGACCGTGCCGCAAGGCTATGACTGGACCATCGAGCGGTTCGGCAAATACACCCGCACACTGGCGCCGGGCCTCAATATCATCGTGCCTTATTTCGACCGCGTCGGGCGCAAGATGAACATGATGGAGCAGGTGATCGACATCCCCGAGCAGGAAGTCATCACCAAGGACAACGCCACGGTGACGGTGGACGGCGTCGCATTCTTCCAGGTGTTCGATGCGGCCAAGGCGAGCTACGAGGTCGCCAATCTCAATCAGGCGATCGTCGTCCTGACCATGACCAACATCCGCTCGGTGATGGGTTCGATGGACCTCGACCAGGTGCTGTCGCATCGCGACGAGATCAACGAGCGGCTGCTGCGGGTGGTCGATGCCGCGGTGTCGCCCTGGGGGCTGAAGGTCAACCGCATCGAGATCAAGGACATCGTGCCGCCGGCCGATTTGGTCGAGGCGATGGGACGCCAGATGAAGGCCGAGCGGGTCAAGCGCGCCGACATCCTGCAGGCGGAGGGCCAGCGGCAATCGGAAATCCTGCGCGCCGAGGGCGCCAAGCAGGGTCAGATCCTGCAGGCCGAAGGCCGCCGCGAAGCCGCCTTCCGCGACGCCGAAGCGCGCGAGCGCTCCGCCGAGGCCGAGGCCAAGGCGACCCAGATGGTCAGCGAGGCCATTGCCAAGGGCGACGTCGCCGCGCTCAACTATTTCATCGCCGACAAGTACATCAAGGCGTTCGGGCAGCTGGCGGATGCGCCGAACCAGAAGGTGATCATGCTGCCGATCGAGGCGATGAGCCTGCTCGGGTCGCTGGCCGGCATCGGCGAGATCGCCAAAGCCACGTTCGGCGAAAGCGCGGCATCGGCGCAGGCGGCCGCGCGCCGTCCATCGGTGCCCAGCACCACGCCGAACCCGCCGAATCCGCTACGGTAGGGACACGCGATGAGCGAGATGCTTTTCACCCTCGGGACCTGGAACTGGCTGATCTTCGGCGTGCTGCTGATGGCGCTGGAATTGGCGGCGCCCGGGATGTTTCTGTTCTGGCTCGGGCTTGCCGCGCTGCTGACCGGCCTGCTGTCATTCGTCGTGCTGCCGTCGTGGCAGATCCAGATCCTGATGTTCGCCGTGCTGGCGGCAGCGGCAGTGCCGCTGTGGCGCCGCGTTGCGCGGGGCAGCCTTGCGGCCAGCAAGAGCAATCCCTTCCTCAACAAGCGGACGGACGCGCTGGTCGGCCGGGTCTTCACCCTGGAACGGCCGATCATCGACGGGGCCGGCACGGTACGGATCGACGATACCATCTGGCGGGTCGCAGGACCCGATACGCCGGCCGGCAGCCGGGTCCGGATCGTGCGCGCCGATGGCGCCAGCCTGACGGTGGCGGCGGCCTGATCCCGCGCGCTCCCGCCGGCTCCATCGCCGGCGACATCGATCTGTGAAACGAGCGTCGGCAGATCGCGACCAGATCCCGAGGCGGAAGTGGCGCGTCAGGCCACGCCGGCGCGCAGCACGTCGTGGACGTGGACGATGCCGATCGGCTTGCGACTCTCGGCGACGATCAGAACCGTCACCGCGGGTTTGGACGAATTGACGGTGTCGAGCACCTCGGTGGCGAGCATGCCCGGCGCAATAGTGCGGGGATTTTTCGTCATGACCTCATCGACCAGGGCAGTCATGAGGTCGGGCCGCATGTGACGGCGCAGGTCGCCGTCGGTGATGATCCCCGCGATGTCTCCGTTGCGATCGACGATGCAGACGCATCCAAAACCCTTCGACGACATCTCGACCAGCGCGTCCGACATCCTGGCACCCAGCGGCTTGATGGGAATGGCCGCGCCGGTATGCATGATATCGCGGACGAATTTCAGCATGGCGCCGAGCTTGCCGCCGGGGTGGAAATGGGCGAATTCCACCGAGGTGAAGCCACGCCCTTCCAGCAGCGCGATCGCCAGCGCATCGCCGAGCGCCAGCAGCATCAGCGACGACGTGGTGGGCGCGAGATTGTGCGGACAGGCCTCGCGGGCCTTGGGCAGCGTCAGCGCGACCATGGCGGCCTTGCTCAGGGTCGACTCGGATTCCGCCGTCATGGCGATCAGCGCGATACGGAACCGCTTGGCATAGGTGATCAGGTTCTTCATCTCGGCCTGCTCGCCGGACCAGGACAGCGCGATGATCACGTCGTCGACGGTGATCATGCCGAGATCGCCATGGCTCGCTTCGGCGGCATGGACGAAGAAGGCCGGCGTTCCCGTCGAGGCGAGGGTGGCGGCGATCTTGCGGGCCACATGTCCGGACTTGCCAAGCCCGGTGACGATCACGCGGCCCTTGGCGTCGCGGATGAGATCGACCGCGGCGGCGAAGGCCGGACCGAGCGGTCCCTGCAGCGCCGCGGCGATCGCGGCGATGCCGCTGCCTTCGGCATCGAGGGTGCGGAGCGCCGATTGAATGGCCGCGTTGGCGGGCTCGGAGCCGGATGATTTTGCCATCAGCGGTTTCGATTTGGCCATGTCTCGATCCAGGGAAGCGGGCCCGTGAGCCCGGGCCTCTTCCTAGCATGCCCCCGGCGGCGATGCGACGCGAACGGCCGCGTTCTCAACCGCTCCTTAACCATGATTGTTTTAACTCCGTTAACGACGTTTTCCATGGGCCGTACTCCCGCGTGGTTGGAACTCGATCGCCAAGCGTATGACTTCGTTGGAGTATTCCCATCGTGATGCCGGGTCCAGCCGAGGGCCGCCGCCGCCGCGCGCCGATGCTCCGCGCGCTGTTGCCATGGCTTGCGCTAATCGTGTGGAACACGACGCCGGCATGTGCCCAGACGTCGACGTCCGAACTGTTCCGGTCGTCGCCGGTCGGCTCTGCCCCGCCGCAGGACCTGCCATTGCGCAAGAGCCTTGCATCGACCGCCGACGATTCCAACGATCCGCTGGACGTCGGCAAGCGCGGCCGTCAGCCCACGCCCGCGCCGTCGCGGATCGGGCAGATCCCCACCTACGGTGTGCCGGCGGCCAACGGGGCGGCCGACACCGGTTTCGATTCACTCAACCGCACCCGCAGGAAGCCGAAGCCCCATCCGGGCGAGGCGCGGCCGAAGCCGCCGCCGGGGCCCGGCAGCCCCGCGCCGCCACCGCCGCCGGTCGACGCGGCCGGAGCGCTGCGATTGTCGATCCCGCCCTCTGACCATGCCAACAAGGCGCCGCTGCCTCCGGCGATGGCCGGCACCGTGGAGGGGCAACCCCCGCGCAAGCGGCTCAAGCTCGATGACGACCCGTTCGGCGCGGTCGGCGACTACGCCGGCAGCTTCCTGATCAAGTCGGCGGTCGAACTCAGCGGCGGCTATGACACCAATCCGGGCCGGCTCAACGTGCCGAAGGCATTGCCGCTGTGGGTGGTGGCGCCGGAGTTCCTCGCGGTGTCCGACTGGGACCGGCATGCGGTGGTCGCCGACCTCCGCGGCTCGTTCACCGGCTACGGCAGCGGCCTGCCGCCGACGATCGACGGCGTGGTCTCAGCCGCGCCGACCAATATCGATCGCCCCGATTTCACCGGTCACATCGACGGCCGTCTCGACGTCAGCCACGACACGCATGTCACTTCGGAGCTTCGGCTGCGGGTGGCGACCGACAATCCGGGCAGCCCCAACATCCAGGCCGGGCTCGCCCGGTATCCGATCTATTCGACACTCGGCGGCAGCGTCGGTGTCGACCAGGGCTTCAACCGGCTCGATGTGGCCGTCGGCGGCACCTTCGACCGCACCGTCTACCAGAACTCGGCCCTGACCGACGGCTCCGCCGCCAGCAATGACGACCGCAACTTCAACCAGTATGGCGGCGTCGGCCGCGTCAGCTACGACCTGACGCCGGGGATGAAGCCATTCGTCGAGTTCGAGGGCGACAGCCGGGTGCACGACCTGCGGCTCGACCGCAACGGCTTTGCCCGTGATTCCAACGGCGGCTATGCCAAGGCCGGCACCTCGTTCGAGTTCTCCCGGCTGCTGACCGGCGAGATCTCGATCGGCTATGCCGAGCGCAGCTATGTCGATCCGCGGCTCAACCGGCTGGAAGGCCTGCTCACCGCGGCCTCGCTGACCTGGACCGCGACGCCGCTGACAACGGCCAAGTTCTATTCCACCACCTCGATCGACGAGACCACGCTGCCCGGCACCTCGGGCGTGCTTTCGCATCTCTACACCCTCGAGGTCGATCACGATTTCCGCCGCTGGCTGACGGCGATCGGCAAGTTCACCTATGGCACCCTCGACTATCAGGGCGACGGGCGGTCCGACACCACCTACTCGATCGAAGGCGACGTGGTCTACAAGCTGACCCGCAATCTCTGGCTCAAGGGTACGCTGCGCCGTGACATCCTCAATTCCAACATCGCCGGCGCGAGCTCGGCGTCCACGGTGGTGATGGCCGGGGTCCGGGTGCAGAACTGAAGGCGTACCGGCTCACCGCGGCAGGTTGGTCGTCCCCGTCAGGTGCTGATCGATCGCGCGCGCGCAGAGCCGGCCCTCGCGGATCGCCCACACCACCAGCGACTGGCCGCGGCGCATGTCGCCGGCGGCGAACACCTTCGGCTGCGAGGTCTGGTAATCCTGGGCGTTGGCGCGGACGTTGCCGCGGGAATCGAGCTCGACGCCGAGCGACTTCAGCAGACCTTCGTGGACCGGGTGCACGAAACCCATGGCCAGCAGCACCAGCTGGGCATCCAGCTCGAATTCGGTACCGGCCATCGGCTTGAACTTGTCGTCGACCTGCACGCAATGCAGCTTGGCGACGCGGCCCTCGCTGCCGGTGAACTTCTGGGTCAGCACCGCGAATTCGCGCCGCGCGCCTTCGGCCTGGCTCGACGAGGTCCGCATCTTGAGCGGCCAGTTCGGCCAGGTCAGCGCCTTGTTCTCGTGCTCCGGCGGCGCCGTCATGATCTCGAGCTGCGTCACCGACAAGGCGCCCTGCCGGAACGAGGTGCCGATGCAGTCCGAACCGGTATCGCCGCCGCCGATCACGACCACATGCTTGCCGCCGGCCAGGATGTCGGCGGCGCGGCCGAGAGGTTCGCCGGCGACGCGGCGGTTCTGCTGCGGCAGGAAGTCCATCGCGTAATGGATGCCGGAAAGCTCGCGGCCGGGAATCGGCAGGTCGCGCGGCGCTTCCGCGCCGCCGGTCAGCGCCAACGCGTCATATTGCGCAGCGAGCTCGCGCGGATCGATGGCGCCGGCGCCGACATGGCTGCCGTAGTGGAACGTCACACCCTCGGCTTCCATCTGCGCGATCCGCCGGTCGATGACATGCTTCTCCATCTTGAAGTCGGGAATGCCGTAGCGAAGCAGCCCGCCGGCCCTGGCCTGCTTCTCGTAGACATGGACGTCATGGCCGGCGCGCGCGAGCTGCTGGGCGCAGGCAAGCCCGGCCGGTCCCGAACCGATCACCGCGACTTTCTTGCCGGTCCTGGTCCCGGCAATCTCCGGCTTGATCCAGCCATTGTCCCAGGCGCGGTCGACGATCGCGCATTCGATGGTCTTGATGGTGACGGGATTGTCGTCGATGTTGAGCGTGCAGGAGGCCTCGCAGGGGGCCGGGCAGATGCGGCCGGTGAATTCGGGGAAGTTGTTGGTCGAGTGCAGGTTGCGCGAGGCCTCTTCCCAATTGCCCTGGTAGACCAGATCGTTGAAATCCGGGATCTGGTTGTTGACCGGGCAGCCCGGCGTGCCCGGCGCCACCGAGCCGGTGCCGTGGCAATAGGGAATGCCGCAGTTCATGCAGCGCGCGGCCTGGTCGCGGGTTTCCTTCTCGCTCAAGGGAACGACGAATTCGCGATAGCTCTTGATGCGCTCGGCTACCGGCTCGTACTTGCGGTCGCGCCGCTCGATTTCCAGAAATCCCGTGATCTTGCCCATTACTCCGATGCCCCTGCACCCCGGTCCGTGTTGTTGGCTCCGCCTTGGCGGCAGCGAGGCGACCGGGCGGATTCCACCCCGCCTGCAGTCCGATGGACTGCCTCGCTCGCCCGCCCGCCGTGACGGCTGAAAATTCCCTGTCTTCTATGCTCCGATCGCGATCTTCGGCTCGCTGTCGGCACTGGCGGTCAATTCCTTCAGCGCCCGGCGGTACTCCACCGGCATCACCTTGCGGAATTTCGGCAGCCATTTCTTCCAGTTGGCTAGGATGTCGGCGGCCCGCGCCGAGCCCGTCAACTTGGCGTGGCGCGTGATCAGGATGTGCAGCCGCTCGACGTCGGAAGCGAGCAGGTTCTGGAACACGTCGACACGGCCATGGGCTTCGAGGTCGCCGGTGTGATGATAGGTGTTCGCGTTGATCATCTCTTCCGACACCACCGGCTCGAGCTCGACCATCGCCATGTTGCAGAGCCGGTCGAAATCGCCGGCCTCATCCAGCACGTAGGCGATGCCGCCGGACATGCCGGCCGCGAAGTTGCGTCCGGTCTTGCCGAGCACCACGACGATGCCGCCGGTCATGTATTCGCAGCAATGATCGCCGGCGCCCTCGACCACGGCGACCGCGCCGGAATTGCGCACCGCGAAGCGTTCGCCGGCGATGCCCCGGAAGTAGCACTCGCCCTCGATCGCGCCATACATCACGGTGTTGCCGATCAGGATCGATTCCTCGGGCACGATACCGGAATTGCGCGGCGGCTTGACGATGATGCGGCCGCCGGACAGGCCCTTGCCGACATAGTCATTGCCTTCGCCCTCCAGATCGAAGGTGACGCCGCGCGCCAGCCAGGCACCGAACGCCTGCCCTGCGGTGCCCCTGAATTCGACCTGGATGGTGTCATGCGGCAGGCCGGCATGGCCGTAGATCCTGGCCACCGCGCCGGACAGCATCGCGCCGGCGCTGCGGTCGGTGTTGTTGATCTCCTCGACGATCTTCACCGGCGCGCCGCGGTCGAGCGCCGCCTTGGCCTTTTCGATCAGCCGGCGGTCCAGCACCGCTTCGAGATGATGGTTCTGGCTTTCGGCGTGGTAGATCTTCTGCCCGGGCAGCGCCGGCTGGTGCACGAACAGTCGGGAGAAGTCGAGGCCCTTGGCCTTCCAATGCGCCACCAGCGTGGTGCGGTCGAGCATCTGGGTCTGGCCGATCATCTCGTTGAAGGTCCGGAAGCCGAGCCCTGCCATGATCTCGCGGACTTCCTCGGCGACGAAGAAGAAGAAGTTGATGACGTGCTCGGGCTGGCCGGTGAAACGCTTGCGCAGCAGCGGGTCCTGGGTCGCGACTCCGACCGGGCAGGTGTTGAGATGGCACTTGCGCATCATGATGCAGCCGGCCGCGATCAGCGGCGCGGTGGCGAAGCCGAATTCGTCGGCCCCGAGCAGCGCGCCGACCACGACGTCGCGGCCGGTGCGGAAGCCGCCATCGACCTGGACCGCAATGCGGCTGCGCAGCCGTTCGCGCACCAGGGTCTGGTGGGTTTCGGCGAGGCCGATTTCCCAGGGACTACCGGCATGCTTGATCGACGTCAGCGGCGAAGCGCCGGTGCCGCCCTCGAAGCCGGCGATGGTGACGTGGTCGGCCCGCGCCTTGGCCACGCCGGCGGCGACCGTGCCGACGCCGATTTCGGAGACGAGCTTGACCGAGACCTGACCGTCCTGGTTGACGTTCTTGAGATCGTAGATCAGCTGCGCCAGGTCCTCGATCGAGTAGATGTCGTGATGCGGCGGCGGCGAGATCAGGCCGACGCCGGGGGTCGAATGCCGCACCCGCGCGATGGTGGCGTCCACCTTGTGGCCGGGCAGCTGGCCGCCCTCGCCGGGCTTCGCGCCCTGCGCCATCTTGATCTGCATCATGTCGGAATTGACGAGGTATTCCGTGGTGACGCCGAAGCGGCCGGAAGCGACCTGCTTGATCGCCGAACGCATCGAATCGCCGTTCGCCATCGGCTTGAAGCGATCGCTCTCCTCGCCGCCCTCGCCGGTATTGGACTTGCCGCCGATCCGGTTCATGGCGATCGCGAGCGTGGTGTGCGCCTCGCGCGAGATCGATCCGAACGACATCGCGCCGGTGGCAAAGCGCTTGACGAGGTCCTTGGCCGGCTCGACTTCGTCGAGCGGCACCGGCTTGCGGTTGTCGTCCTCCGCCGTCTTGATCTTGAACAGCCCGCGCAGGGTCAACAGCCGCTCGGACTGCTCATTGAGGATCTTGGCGAACGCCCGGTAGCGCTCCCGCGAATTGCCGCGCACGGCATGCTGCAGCGTGGATACCGATTCCGCGGTCCAGGCGTGGTCCTCGCCGCGGGTGCGGTAGGCATATTCGCCGCCAACGTCGAGCGCGCTCTTGTATACCGGTGCGTCGCCGAACGCATCGGCATGGCGGCGCGCGGTTTCCTCGGCGATCTCGGCCAGCCCGACACCCTCGATCCGGGTGTGGGTGCCGACGAAATATTTCGAGACGAAATCCGCCTTCAGGCCCACCGCGTCGAAGATCTGCGCGCCGCAATAGGATTGATAGGTCGAGATGCCCATCTTCGACATCACCTTGAGCAGGCCCTTGCCGATCGACTTGATGTAGCGCTTGACGATTTCGTAATCGTCGAGCGCGCCGGGCAGCCGGTCCTTCATCGCGACGATGGTCTCGAATGCGAGATACGGGTTGATCGCCTCGGCGCCGTAGCCTGCCAGGCAGGCGAAATGGTGCACCTCGCGCGGCTCGCCGGATTCGACCACGAGTCCCACCGAGGTGCGCAGGCCGACCCGGATCAGATGATGGTGCACCGCCGCGCAGGCGAGCAGCGAGGGAATCGGAATCCGGTCCGAGCCGGTCATGCGGTCCGACAGGATGATGATGTTGACGCCCTCGCGCACCGCGGCTTCCGCGCGCGCGCAAAGTTCGTCGAGCACCTGCTCGAGCCCTGCGGCGCCGAACCCGGCATGGAACGTGGTATCGAGCGTGCGCGACTTGAAATGAGTGTCGGCAAGCTCGGTGATGGCGCGGATCTTCTCCAGGTCGGCGTCGGTCAGGATCGGCTGGCGCACTTCCAGGCGCTTGGTGGCGGCGAGACCTTGCAGATCGAACAGGTTCGGACGCGGCCCGATGATCGAGACCAGGCTCATCACCAGTTCCTCGCGGATCGGGTCGATCGGCGGATTGGTGACCTGGGCGAAGTTCTGCTTGAAGTAGGTGAAGAGCTGTTTCGGGCGGTCCGACAGCGCCGAAATCGGCGTGTCGTTGCCCATCGAGCCTGCGGCCTCCTCGCCGGTGGCGGCCATCGGCGTCATCAGGAGGGTGATGTCTTCCTGCGAATAGCCGAACGCCTGCTGCCGGTCGAGCAGCGGCAGGTTCGAGCGCATGCTCTTGGTCGGCACGCTCGGCAATTCTTCCAGCACGATCTGGGTGCGATCGAGCCATTTGCGGTACGGATGGCTCCTCGCCAACGACGCCTTGATCTCGTCGTCCGGAATCAGGCGGCCCTGGTCGAGGTCGACCAGCAGCATCTTGCCGGGCTGCAGCCGCCACTTGGTGATGATCTGGTCCTCGGGAATCTTCAGCACCCCCATTTCGGACGCCATGACGATACGGTCGTCACGGGTCACGAGATAGCGCGCCGGCCGCAGCCCGTTGCGGTCGAGTGTGGCGCCGATCTGGCGGCCGTCGGTGAACGCGATCGCGGCCGGACCGTCCCACGGCTCCATCATCGCGGCGTGGTATTCGTAGAAGGCGCGACGCTGCTCGTCCATCAGCGGGTTGCCGGCCCAGGCTTCCGGAATCATCATCATGACCGCGTGCGGCAGCGAGTAGCCGCCCTGCACCAGGAATTCGAGTGCGTTGTCGAAGCAGGCGGTGTCGGATTGGCCCTCATAGGAGATCGGCCAGAGCCGGCTGATGTCCTTGCCGTAGAGATCGGAACTGACCGAAGCCTGCCGCGCCGCCATCCAGTTGACGTTGCCGCGCAGGGTGTTGATCTCGCCATTATGCGCGATCATCCGATAGGGATGCGCCAGCGACCAGGTCGGGAAGGTGTTGGTCGAGAACCGCTGATGCACCAATGCGAGCGCGCTCTCGAAATCCGGCTCGTGCAGGTCGGGATAATATTTGCCGAGCTGGTCGGCCAGGAACATGCCCTTGTAGATCACGGTGCGGCACGACATCGAGACCGGGTAGTAGCCGGCAAGCCCGCGGTCGCGGCGCTGGTAGATCGCCTGCGAGATCGACTTGCGCAGGATGTAGAGCCGGCGCTCGAATTCGTCATCGGTCTTCGCGGCGCCGTTGCGGGCGATGAAGACCTGCATATGAGTGGGTTCGGTCGGCTTGACGGTCTCGCCGAGCGACGAGTTGTCGGTCGGCACCTCGCGCCAGCCGAGCAGCATCAATCCCTCGGCCTTGATCTGGTCGGCAATGATGCTCTTGATGACATTGCGCCACGCGGTGTCGCGCGGCATGAACAGCGCCCCGATGGCATATTCGCCAGGCTCAGGCAGTTGAAAGCCGATCTCCGCCGCCTTGCGGGCGAAGAAGCCGTGGGGGATCTGGACCAGGATGCCGGCGCCGTCGCCGGCGCGCGGGTCGGCGCCGACCGCGCCACGGTGCTCGAGATTGCAGAGAATGCTGATGGCGTCGGAGACGATCTGATGCGACCTCCTGCCCTTGATGTTGGCAATGAATCCGACGCCGCAGGAATCCTTTTCCAGGCTCAGATCATAAAGGCCTTCGGCAGGTGGCCGGAAGGTGTGCTCGCGCGCGGGTTCGGCGGATTTCGAAGTCGCGGCCGCCGACAGCGCATCCGTCACGATGTCTTCGCGCTCGAACTCCGACCCGCTCATCTCACATCCTCTCAATCCGGCGAGGGACTCACCGTTGTCGTCGGCGCAGCTTGGGCGCTCGCGGCACCCACCGGGCCACCGCTCGTACGCCGCGAGCCGCAAATTTCAGAATTAAGGCCTGGTCGTCCAACGTCCCCGAGGAACGACCTTGCCTTTTTCGCTTCCCGGCGTGCAGCACCCGACCTACGGCACAATCTCCGTGGCGGGGCCGCGTCGCAATTGAGGCAGTGATACTGTCCTAACTGCGACCATGCCAAACTTTTTACTATCATACAAGCGCGTCAAAGTCGCTGGTCGCATTGGCGGCTCGTCTCCGAGCGCAACCTTTGGCGCCGCGGATTTGAAGTAAACGCGCCGCGATCCCGCCCAAGGACCGCCGGATTCCGCGACGAAGTTGCACCCGCACAGGAGCGCAACAAATGCTCCGGCGGGGCCAGACAGGAGCGACGGGCGATGAAGTTGTTCACAGGATGGATCATGTCGGCGGCGTTGGTGCTGGCCGCCACATCGGCCAGTGCCCAGGTGCTGGCGCCAAATCAGGGCGGCGGACCACGGTACTCGGCGGTGTCCGACCTTGACGAGCCCTATTCGGAGTTGCCGCCGGAGGTGCCGGCACCGCGCTACGGGCCGAGGCTGCTACCGGTCCCGGAGGTCTATACGGTGGTCCGCGAGAACGGCTTTTCGCCGCTCGGAGTGCCGCGGCAGCGGGGCTTCCTCTACACGATCGCGGTGATCGACCGCGAAGGCGACGACGGCCAGCTGGTGATCGACGCGCGCGACGGCCGGATCGTCCGGTTCGTGCCGGCCTACCGCATGGGCGGCGAGATCAACCGCGAGATGAACATGACCTATGGCCTGGTCGGGTCGGTGACCCCGGTCCGGGGCGTTCCCCGGCCCCCGGCACCGATCCCGCGGGTGGCAAGCCGCACCCCCATGCCGGTGCCCCGCATGATGCCGCCCCGCACCGCTGAACCCAGGCCGCTGGCGGCGGCGCCCGGCGCGGCGCAGCAATCGGCCGCGATTGAGCCCAAGCCGGCCGCCCTCGCGCCGTCAACCGTGGGTGCCGCCCCGGCCACGGCGCCGCAGATCCGGCCGACGCAGGAGATGCCCGGGGTGCAGGACCTGGAATGAGCGCCGTCGCCCGGCACGGGGACCACCGGAAACGACGATGAGCGTCTAGTCCCGCATCGATGGCGGATCGCCAGCTCGGTGACGGCCGCCCTGGAGCCATGAGGCAAGGCCGGGCATGTGCAGCTTCCTGACGCGCTCCTCGTAAAGCGCGAGATCGTCCTGCGTCAGCAACTCCCGCCAACGGCCATTGATCCCCTTGTTGAAGAACCGGCCTGAGCCATCGATGAACATCGTTGTTGTGTGCGGCATCAATTCATCGCCGGCGGTTCGCATTGTCTCAAATCGTGCGGCCTGGACCAGCGCCGGCCACATGCGTTCTTCGATGCTGATCCCGACGAACTCCGCGATCCGACGCATTTCCAGTTCGAGATCGGCTGAGAGGTCCGCATAGTGAACCAGCAGCACGTTCGGCCGCTTTCGTTCAGCCCAGTAGCTTGCCTCGATATCGAAGAAGGACGGGCTGGGCGGCCCGTTGACGAGGCTTGGCGTCACGTTCGTGGCGACCCACTGCCGAAAGTACTGAACCGGGTCGGCCGGAGGTCTCCGATAAGGGCCGCCGACGACGGGATCGTCGCGGCCTATCTTATCGAGCAGCGCAATCTGCGCTTCGCTGAAGCCAGAGAAGTGATTGTGCATGGAAAGGGCGGCATCGCGGCCATCCCGGCCGACGTGAATGTATTTGACGTCGTCATAGAGCGGGAGACCGTCGATCGGCAGATGCGTCTTCAGAAAGCGGCGATGTTGTAGGGAAGCAAGCGCCTGACGCATCTCCTCCGCGGAGTAGCGGAAGCGGGCTTCCACCCACGGCGAGACCTTGGGCAGCGAACGGACAGTTGCATCACCGAACACCAGCGAGCTAACTATTTGCTGCATCCACGTCGTGCCACACTTTGGGGCGGTCGCAATGACAATGTCGTCCTTGCGGGGCGCATAGCCACTCCAGTAGCGACTGTCGACGACCCACGTTCGATATTCGCGCAGCGCTGACCGAACGAGCATGGTAATTCCCGTTTCGAGATTTATAGCCGGCTGGCTTTGTCACCTGCCGCCCAAGCGAAGATCTCGGGGCAATTTCGATGTTCGAGAGCCGGCGCGTTTTGCTGGTTGCGATGTGGCCGGGCGTTTGTGCCATCTGTTGCATGCTTGGGTGTGTGCCACAACGTGTTTCTCCGACGAAGCTTCCGGTCGTTGCGCCATCGGTCGACCGAATTTGGACGGGCGCATTTGCCGCAGAAGATGACGCTCGGCGAGATGCGCTGGTCCAGCCGAGTGAAACAGAAAAAACGCCCCGGTTTCCCGGGGCGTCTTCGCTTCGGCGGTCGGTTGCCGAAATCGGGATGGCGTCAGGCCGCGGCCTTCTCGCCGGCGCCGTCGACCACCTGCGGCGCCTGCGCACCGACGGTAATCGGGATGTTGCGCGGCTTCTTGGCCTCGGGAATTTCACGCACGAGGTCGACATGAAGCAGGCCGTTCTCGAGCGAGGCCTTTTTCACCAGGACGAAATCGGCCAGCTGGAACACCCGCTCGAAAGCGCGCGCGGCGATGCCGCGATACAGCAACTCGGACGGCTGCTTGCTGTTCTCGTTGGCGGACTTCTCGCCCTTGATGGTCAGGGTGTTTTCCTTGGCGACGATCGAGAGTTCGCCCTCGGCAAAGCCGGACACCGCGACGCTGATGCGATAGGCGTTCTCACCGGTACGCTCGATGTTGTAGGGCGGGTAGCCGGGGCTGCCGTCTGCGGCGGCCTGATCGAGCAGGGAGAAGAAGCGGTCGAAACCGACGGTGGAACGATAGAAGGGAGTAAGGTCGTAGGTGCGCATGGGATAGTCCTCCATTGAGCGACTGTTTCGGTTGACCCGCCCGCCAATCGGGCCGGGCTTTCTTGCTTGTGCAGCCTGGTGGTTCGGCTTGCCGAGCCACTGTAGCGGCCTGCACGAAGGTGATATGGGATGGAGCGAAGGCCGTTCAAGAGGGTGGGACGGCGGCCCTTTTTACGTCTACACCTTTGATTTCCGGCCCATTTCACCTATCCGGTCCGCGCCATGATGCTGGTTTCGATTCCTGCCAATCCGGTTCCGGAAAATGTCGTCAGCGGCACAATAAAGACTCCGGACGGTGCGGAATTGCGGTTTGCGCGCTGGGCGCCGCCGGCCAATCGACGTGGCACCGTGTGCGTCTTCACCGGGCGCGGCGAGCAGATCGAGAAATATTTCGAGACGGTGCGGGACCTGCGCGATCGCGGTTTTGCCGTCGCCATGATCGACTGGCGCGGCCAGGGCCATTCTTCCCGTCGTCTGCGCGATCCGCGCAAGGGCTATGTGCGTGATTTTTCCGACTTCGAAGTCGACGTCGAAAGCTTCGTGCAGCAGGTGGTGTTGCCGGATTGTCCGCCGCCGCATTTCGCGCTGGCCCATTCCATGGGCGGCGCGGTGATGCTGCGGATCGCCCATGCCGGCAAGCGTTGGTTCGATCGCATGGTGCTGTCGGCGCCGATGATCGACCTTCCCGGCGCGCGCACCTCTGTTCCGGCGCGCGTGCTGCTGCGCGTCCTGCGGCTTGCCGGGCAGGGTGGCCGCTATATTCCGGGCGGCAGCAGCGAGATCGTGGGCACCGCCTCGTTTCTCACCAATCCGCTGACCAGCGATCCCGTGCGCTATGCCCGCAACGCCGCGATCCTCGAGGAGGACCCGACGCTTGGTATTGCGTCGCCGACCGTGGCATGGGCCGATACCGCGTTCACTGCCATGCGCGGCTTTCGCGCCACCAACTATCCGTCGCAGATCCGGCAGCCGATCCTGATGTTGGCCGCCAGCAGCGACACCATCGTCTCGACCGCGGCGATCGAAGAGTTCGCCTATCACCTGCCCGCCGGTTCGCATCTCGTCATCGCCGGCGCCAAACATGAGATCCTGCAGGAGCAGGATCGTTACCGTGCGCAGTTCTGGGCTGCGTTCGATGCCTTCGTGCCTGGTACGCCGCTGTTCGGATAGGGCGTTCGCGTCATTCCCGGGCGGGGCGCGGGCGACCGCGCAGGCTACACCGGCGATGCCTCCAGAAAATGGTGGATGGCGCTGCCCGCGAGATAGATCCCGAGCAGGATCATCGCGAACAGGAACCAGCGGCGAAATGCGTCCGGCTGCATCCGCGAGCGTACGGCCTGGCCGATGAACATCCCGGCAAAGGAGCCCGCCATGGCCACGGCACCGGGCAGCGCGGTCGCCGCCGTCAACAGTCCCTCGCTCGTAAGGTTGAAGCCGAGCCCGAGGGTGGCGACCGTGAAGAATACCCCGAGCGCCTGCACCAGTTCTTCCTTTTCCATGCCGATCGCCTGCAGGAACGGCATCGAGGGGATCACCTGCACGCCGGTTGCCGCCGAGATCATGCCGGTGACGATGCCGACAATGCCGCCGATCCATCCTTCGTGGGCGGGCGCGACGCTGAAGCTGAGCCGGCTCAACCCCAACACGGCATAGATGATCAGGAGCAGCCCCAGCACGATGGTGCCATAGCCGGCATAGGGTCCGGTCAGCATTCCCGCATTGAGCCGGATGCCGACCACGGTGCCGAGCAGCAGCGGCCACAGCCGCCACAGGATTGCGCGCAGATAGGGACCGCCGAATGTCTGCCAGATATTGGTGATGATCGCGGGGACGATCACGATGGCGATCGCCTGCGCCGGCTGCATGTTGACCGCGAGCAGGCCCATCGACACCGTCGGCAGGCCGAGCCCGATCACGCCCTTGATGAAGCCTGCAAGCAGGAACACCGCGGCGATCAGCAGCAGAAAGGGTTCGATCATGGCGCCACATTGACCGATCGGCGCGGCCGGCACAATCTGCAGTATATGGAGTCTGCCTTCGGGCTGGACGAAGGCTGGGGAGGGCGCGGTCCATGGCGATGCGGTTCGATCTGGTCGACCTGCAGCTGTTCATTGCGGCAGCCGACAGCCGCAGCATCACGCGCGGGGCGCTCGCCGTCCATCTTGCGCTGGCCTCGGCCAGCGCGCGGATCAAGGGCCTCGAGGCGGCGCTCGGCGTCGAATTGTTCAAGCGCGGTCGCCGCGGCGTCGAACTGACCGCGGCCGGCGAAAGCCTGCTCGATCATGCCCGGGTCGTCATCCATGATGTCGAGGCGATGCGGGGCGACCTCGCGGCTTTCGCCAGCGGCACCAAGGCCAGCGTCCACCTGCTCGCCAATACTTCCGGCCTGTCCGAACATCTGCCCAGGGCGCTGGCGGCATTCCTGCGCGATCACCGCGACATCAATGTCGATGTCGAGGAACGCGAGAGCACGGACATTGCCGCCGCGATCGCGGCCGGCGCGACCGATCTCGGCTTCGCGGCCGAGCACGCGCTGCCCGACAATGTGGAGCGATTCCTGTTCAGCGAGGACCGCCTGGTACTGGTGGCGGCGCGCCGCGGCGATTTCGCCGGCCGCCGCCAGATCGATTTCCAGGAAGTGACGGACCGCGATTTCATCGGATTGACCCAGGCGACGGCGCTGCAAATCCATATTGCACGACAGGCGGCGCGGCTCGGCGCACGCCTGAGGTTCCGGGCGCGGTTGCGGGATTTCGACGCGATCTGCCAGATGGTGGCGGCGGATGTCGGCGTTGCCGTGATACCGGAAGCCGCCGCAAGGCGGTGCGCCAGATCGATGCCGATCGTGATGGCGCGGATCCGCGATCCCTGGGCCAACCGCAGGCTGACCATCTGCGCGCGCAGCTTCAAGGCGTTGCCGCGGCCGGCCAAGCAACTGGTGGAATATTTGCGCAAGGCCGCGCAAGAGGCGTCGCTGCGGCGAAGGTCCTAGCCGTTGAGCAGCCGGATCGCGGCCTCGTGCACCCGCGGATCGCCGGCCGCGATGATGCGGCCGCCGCCTTGAGCCGCCTTGCCCTCCCAGGTCGTAACCATGCCGCCGGCCCCGGTGATGATCGGAATCAATGCCGCGATGTCATAGGGCTTCAGTTCGGTTTCGATCACGAGGTCGAGATGGCCGGCCGCCAGCATGCAGTAGGAATAGCAGTCGCCGCCATAGCGGGTCAGCCGCACGCCTTCCTCGACCCGGTTGAACGCGGCGCGGTCGGTGCTGCTCATCAGCAGCGGACTGGTGGTAAACATCGTCGCATCGCGCAGCGAGGCACAGCGTCGTACCGCCAGTTTCCGCTCCCCCGACGGTCCCCGGTAATGCGCGGAGCCGCTGTCGCCGCTGAAGCGTTCGCCGATATAGGGCTGGTGCATCATGCCGAACACCGGCGTACCCCCGTGCAGCAGCGCGATCAGCGTGCCCCAGATCGGAAAGCCCGCGATGAAGGATTTGGTGCCGTCGATCGGGTCGAGCACCCAGACATATTCCGCGTCCTCGCGCTCGCTGCCGAACTCCTCGCCGACAATGCCATGCTGGGGGAAATTGGCCTTGATCAACCGCCGCATCACCGCCTCGGCGGCACGATCGGCTTCCGTGACCGGATCGAAATCATGGCCGTCGCTCTTGTTGTCGATGCTGAGCGAGGTCCGGAAGAATGGCAGGATGGTTTCTCCGGACGCAGTCGCGAGGCGGCCGATGAAGGCGGTGAAGTCGATGACCGTCACGGCGATTTCCCTGGGCTGGGCGGCGAACGTGGAAGCTCCTGCCTAGCCCAATCCGGCAGGCCGCGCACGGGGTTGTGCCGGCTTATTCCAAATCGCGATCCGCCTTGGCTGATCTTCGCGTCCGGCGGCGCAATCACCTCGCTGAAATACCGCGGAGATCACGAATGCGAGAGCCATCCAGCGGATTTCTCCGGCACGCGTCAGCATGCCAGCTAAATAGCTGAATTAGCATCATAAAAAGCAATTCCGCGGGATCGCCGCGCCGATTTGATCGGGCGCATATTGCAGCGGAAAAGATTAAAAGGGTCTTGCATTTTGTGCAGCGCGGTCGCATGTTGTTGCGGTGCGGTAGCGCCTCGCGCTATCGCTGCCCTCCTTGGGCGTTTCCTCCCTAGACTTGGGCCGCTTGTTCATTCAAGCGGCCCTTTTTTCTTTCAAGCGGCCCTTTCTTGACCGCCTCGAGCCCGCAATGGTCGCTACTCCGCGGCCGCCTGGAAGGGTCCGAGGTTGCCCAGCGGGATGGTGGCGATCGCGTCGGCCAGCGCGGCAAAGTCGATGGCGACCTGGGCAAATCGCGGTCCGCGCTCGCGACGTCGCTCGTCCATATAGATGGCTCGGTTGAGTTCGAGCTGGATGGTGTGCAACCCGCTCGCCGGGTTGCCGTAATGCTCGGTAATGAAGCCGCCGGCATAGGGCTTGTTGCGCCCGACCGAATAGCCGAGCCCGCGCATGGTTTCCTCGACGGTGTCCGGCAGCAGCGGCGCGCAGCTCGTGCCATAGCGGTCGCCGATCACGACATCCGGCCGCCGCGGCTCGTCGCGTGACACGCCGACCGACGGCATCGAATGGCAATCCACCACGATGACCGTTCCAAAGGCCTGATGCGCCTTGTTGACCAGTCGCCGCAGCGCGCGGTGATACGGCTTGTAGAGCGCCTCGATCCGGGCCAGCGCGTCCTCCACCGTGAGGCGCTCGCGATAGATTTCCTGTCCGTCGCCGACCACGCGGGGGATGGTGCCGAGCCCGCCGGCCACCCGCATCGACCGCGTGTTGGCAAAGCTCGGCAATCGCCCGCTGAACATGCGCGGATCGAGCTCGTAGGGTTCCCGGTTGACGTCGACATAGGAGCGGGGAAAGTTGACCCGGACCACCGGAAAGCCGCGCGTGCTGAGATTGCCGATCAGTTCGTCCATGAACGAATCTTCGGAACGGCGCAGCGCCGCCAGGTCGATGCGCGACGCCTCCAGGAATTCGGCCGGATAGTCCGAGCCGGAGTGCGGGGAATTGAAGATGATCGGAGCCCGCCAGGAAGCCGGCTCCACGATCTCGAACGGGGGCGACAGGTCGCCATCAAGCCGGGTCATCGTCAGCCGCCGTTCCTGCAATCCCTGTTCCGGTACAAATCACTTCCGCCGAACGCGGAGGTCTGGCAGGCCATTGTCGGTAATCCATGCCGTTCTGCCAAGCAAAAAAGGCTTTTATCCTGCTGGAACGTGTTCGGTTCGGAAAACCCTTAATATCATTGCCTGGCGACCAGCTCTGATACACAAATAACGTCACCGGTTACGGATCGCGGCGGACGATCTTTCACCCCAAATTTACCCTCTGCGGGCTTAGTGAGCCGACTGATCCTCATATCCGGATTCGACGATCCATCCCATGCACAAGATCCTCCTCGCCGAAGACGACAACGACATGCGCCGCTTCCTGGTCAAGGCGTTGGAAAACGCCGGTTTTCAGGTATCGCCCCACGACAACGGGCTGTCGGCCTATCAGCGGCTGCGCGAGGAGCCGTTCGAGATGCTGCTGACCGACATCGTGATGCCGGAAATGGACGGGATTGAACTGGCGCGCCGCGCCTCGGAACTCGATCCGGATATCAAGATCATGTTCATCACCGGCTTTGCCGCGGTTGCCCTCAATTCCGATTCGGACGCGCCGAAGCACGCCAAGGTGCTGGCGAAGCCGGTTCACCTGCGCGAATTGGTCAGCGAAGTGAACAAGATGCTGGCGGCCTGATCAGGCCGGTCGGGGCGCCCGCTTGCTCGAGCATCCTTGCCTGCCCGCGTTGGAGCCGATATAGGGACCGGACCCGTCGCAAGGCCTTGAGGGCGCGTAGCTCAGCGGGAGAGCACCTCGTTGACATCGAGGGGGTCACAGGTTCGATCCCTGTCGCGCCCACCATCGGCTCCGCCAACCGCCGAAGCGGTCATGCCTTGGAAGCGTCAGACTCCGTAACGGCCGAAATCCAGACGCCCAGACAGATACGATGACATCGCAGGCAAGCGAAGCGTCTGCCTCCCGAAAGCAACTGGATCGGATTGCCGGTGCGAATGTCGCACCGCGAATATCGGGTTACTTCCGTTCGTGTTAATGCCAACGACCCGACGCGCCAGACCGATGCCACGGTACGTATGTGGTATAGCCCGGCCATCGATCATTGGGTCAAGCGCAGCACGGTATTTCGGGTCAATGGTCATGTTCTGCAGAACTACGTGATCGAGCTGACGGGCTATGGTCGGAAGAAGAGCTAGTGCGAATACACTTAGCTAGGCTGCCCCAGCCCCTGACATCGCAGTTCAAGCTCAGGGTTCTATAGGGATTGCGCCCGCAACGAATTGGCGGCGAAGGAGCGATTGACCAGGAAGGGCGCGGCGAGCGTGCCGATCAGCAGGCACCGGCGATCGATTCTCCCGGCCGCGCGGCCGCACCACACGGTGCAGGCATGACTCCTCCATCGCAGACTTGGACTGCATTTTTCGTGGCAACGGTGACCGGCATTCGGGAATCGACAGGGAATGCATCGTGTCATAAAAGTGTCATATAACCTAAGAGCCTGCCGCTCGACGTCAACGGTTGATTGGTCGAACTTGGTTCGCCTTAAGTCGAACGGGCGGCTTCTGCCGTTGGTGCTGTGTTTTTCCGGGAGGATGGTGAATGACGTCCGTAATACGCTGTTTCTGGCTGGCCGCGATGTTGGCGGGTCTGCTGTTTCCGACAATCGTTTCGGCGCAGTCGTGTTCCAGCCGCGGCGAACTCGATGAATCCTATTGCGACGCCGATGGCGATCTTGTGGCCGACGTTCCTGCCAAGACACGTGACCCGAGCGTGATCGTGTTCGCCTATACGCCGGTGGAAGATCCGGCGGTCTATGAAAACGCGTTTCGCCCCTTCACCGAATATCTCGGCAAGTGCACCGGGAAACGCGTGGTCTATTATCCCGTGCAGTCGAACTCCGCCGAAATCGAAGCGATGCGATCCGGACGGCTGACGGTCGCGGGCTTCTCGACCGGACCGGTGGGATTTGCGGTCAACATGGCAGGCGCCGTGCCGTTCGCCGCCAAAGGCACGGAGAAGGGCGTCGAAGGCTACAATCTCATCGTGGTGGTCAAGGCCTCCAGCCCTTACCAGAAGCTCAGCGATCTGAAGGGCAAGAAGCTGGCGCATACCGCGCCCTCCTCGAATTCCGGCAATCTCGCGCCGAAGGCGCTGTTTCCCGAGCAGGGTCTGAAGCCGGGCGAGGATTATCCGATCGTGTTCTCCGGCGGGCATGACAAATCGGTGCTCGGGGTCGATTCCGGAGACTATGACGCGGCGGCGGTCGCCTCCGACGTGTTCGAGCGCATGGCGGCGCGCGGCACCGTCAAGCACGACAATTTCCGGATCATCTATCGCAGCGAAACCTTCCCGAGTTCGGGGTTTGCCTATGCGCACGACCTGAAGCCGGAACTCGCCAGCAAGATCAAGCAGTGCTTCTACGACTTCCGTTTCCCGCCGGAGATGCAGAAGGATTTCGAGGGCGACGACCGCTTCTTCCCGATCACCTACAAGAAGGAATGGGCGATCATCCGCAAGGTCGCCGAGGATTCCGGGACGCCCTACAACAAGTCCGCCTACGACAAGGAGAGCGCGCGGGAGGCCGAGGCAGCGAAGAAGAAAGCCGAAGGCCAGAAGAAGCCTTGATGCCACCGGCTGCGGCTTCACCACAGGCGGGCGCAGACCGTGCGCTCGTCTTGCGCGGTCTGCACAAGGAATATCGCGCAGGCACGCCCGTCCTGCGGGGTATCGACCTGACGTTTCCCGGCGCGGGAGTCGTTGCCGTCATCGGTCCGTCGGGCACCGGCAAGAGCACGCTGATCCGGTGCATCAACCGGCTGGTGCAGCCGACGTCGGGCGAAATCCTGTTTCGCGGTCAGAATCTTGCCGCGCTTTCCGGTCGCGCGCTGAAGCACGCGCGGCGACGGATCGGGATGGTGTTCCAGGAATACAATCTGGTCGAACGCCTGACCGTGATGGAAAACCTGCTGTGCGGCCGGCTCGGATATGTACCGGCATGGCGGGCGTGGCTTCGCAGGTTTCCCGATCGCGACATCCAGCGGGCTTTCGCGCTGCTGGATTCCGTCGGCTTGCCGAGCTTCGCCGCGCAACGCGCCGATGCGCTTTCCGGCGGCCAGCGGCAGCGGGTCGGAATCGCGCGCGCGATCATGCAGGAGCCGGAAATGATCCTGGCCGACGAGCCCACTTCGTCGCTCGATCCGAAGACGTCCGTCGCCATCATGGAGATCCTGCATCGCGTAGCGGTCGAGCGCGAAATTCCAGTGATCGTCAACATCCATAATGTCGAGCTCGCCCGCCGGTTCGCGGCGCGGATCGTCGGAATGACCGGCGGACGCGTGGTGTACGATGGTCCGCCGGACGGTCTGGCCGATAGCGAGCTGAAGGCGATCTACGGCGGCGAAAGCTGGATGGAATGACACCGGACAATCGAACGCCGGCCGGGCAGACGGCAATGGCGCCGAACTGGGGCCGCCGCGCCGTCTGGCTGCTGCTCGCGGTCTACGTCGTCTATGCCGGCTCGCAGCTCGGCTTCAGCGCCGAGCGCTTCTCGACCGGGCTGGAGCACGGTCACCGCTTCCTGGTGCGGATGTTCCCCCCCAATTTCAGCCGCTGGGAACTGATTGCGAGCGGGATCGCCGAAAGCCTGCAGATATCGGTGATCGCGACCTTCTTCGGAATCCTGCTCTCGCTGCCGGTCGGTTTTCTGGCCGCGCGCAACCTTTCGCCGGCGTGGGTCAGCTGGCCGACCCGCGGATTCATCGCGCTTTGCCGGTCGTTTCACCCGATCATCGTCGCGATCCTGTTCGTCAAGGCGATCGGGTTCGGCGCGCTCGCCGGCGTGATGGCGCTGATCGTGGCCTCGATCGGATTCATATCGAAACTGTTCGCCGAGGCGATCGAGGAGATTTCGCTCAAGCAGGTCGAGGCGGTGCGTGCCACCGGCGCGGGCTTCCTCAGCGTGCTCATCATGGGCGTGCTGCCGCAGGTGCTGCCGCGTTTCATCGGCTTTTCGACCTATCAGCTGGATTCGAACCTGCGCAATTCGACCATGGTGGGCATCGTCGGCGGTGGCGGCATCGGCGCGGCCCTGTTCACGGCCTATCAGCGTTTCGATTTCGATGTGGTGCTCGCCATCCTGATCGTCATCGTCAGCCTGATCATGATTGCCGAGATCGTGTCTGGCTGGGCCAGGCGCGTATTTCAATGACGGTTGCGGAGAAAGTCCATCGCGACTGGCAGCGATTCACCCCGTTGCAACGGCTGTCGCGGTTCGCCTTTTATCTGTGCGCCGTGGCTGCGCTGGTCGCATCCCTGCGAACCATCGATGTGATCCCGGAATTCCTCTATGACGCGCCGGATCAGATGGCCGACCTGTTCGCGCGGATGTGGCCACCCGATCCGTCCTATATCGGTCCGACACTGAAGGGCCTCGTCGAGACCTTCCATATCGCGACCCTGGGCACGATCATCGCCATTGCCATGGCCGTCCCGGTAGGCCTGCTTGCCGCCCGCAATGTCACGCCGAACGCACCGCTGAACCTGTTGGCGAAATTCATCTTCGTCACGTCGCGGTCGATCAACTCGCTGGTATGGGCGCTGCTGTTCGTGGCGGTGTTCGGTCCCGGGCCCCTGGCCGGCACGCTCGCCATCGCTTTCCGCTCGATCGGGTTCACCGGCAAGCTGTTCGCCGAAGCGATGGAAGAATCCAACCGCGGCTCGATTGAAGCGTTGACGTCAGCCGGCGCGTCGAAACTTTCGATTCTACTCTGGGGATACTGGCCCCAGGTTCGCCCGGCCTTCTGGTCGATCGCGCTGTTTCGATGGGACATCAACATCCGGGAATCCGCCGTGCTCGGCATCGTGGGGGCCGGCGGGGTCGGCGTCGCGCTGGATACCGCGCTGAACCTGCTCTACTGGGACCAGGTCGCCGTCGTGCTGATCGCCATTTTCGTGGTGGTGATCCTGGCGGAGATCGTCGTGACGACCATCCGCTCGCGAATTCTGTGAGAAATCGGTAAGCGCGCAGTAGCTTGCGCCAGCATTAGGATCCTACTCGTTTTCCCGGGGTTGCGTTTGCTGTCGCGTTCTCGCAGTCCAGCTTAGGGCGGGGCAGGGCGATCCGTTTCCGGCAGCGCTGCGAGGCGATCCAGAAAAACGAGCTGGCCCTTCAGGATCCTGCGTCGCGCCTCCGACACACTGAACCAGGCCGCGCGATCGAGCTCAGGAAAGCTCTGCAACCTTCCGGACCGCGGCGGCCATTCGAGCTCGAAATCATTGCTGCGCAGGTTGGCAGGGTCCCAGTCACCCTCGACCGCCCAGGCGTGAACGATCTTGCCTGCCGCCTGTCGGGCCTCTCCGAGCGCAATGAACCTGCCGCGCGGCGTGTGGCCGGTTTCCTCGGCGAATTCGCGCCTGGCAGCGTCGAGCAGCGCCTCATCGGCGGCAACCAATCCCTTCGGAATGCTCCAGGCGCCCTCGTCCCTGGTTTTCCAGAACGGTCCGCCGGGATGGCCGAGCAGGACCTCGATGGCGCTGCCGCTGCGCCGGAACAGCAGAAGACCGGCGCTCTCGGGTCGGGAGCGGAGTTTTTCAGGCGAGGTGCGCATCCGAAGCGGTCCGTCGCCAGGCCATCAGCCACACTGGAAGATTTCGTCGGTCGAGAACTTGCTCGAGATCAGTTCGGGTCCGTCCGGCCCGACCAGCAGCATGTCCTGGATGTGCCAATGATTGATATGCGGCTCCATAGCGATCACCATGCCCTCCTCCAGTCGACGCGGGTTGTCGCGGGAGATCACCGGCTCCTGCTGATGCCACCAGGCTCCGACGCTGTGGCCGGCCAGCATCGACTTGTATTTCATGCCCTTGGCGGCGAAACGATCCACCACGAAGCTGTAGACGTCTCCCGCGGTCCGGCCCGGCACCAGCTGCTCATTGGCGGCCCGATAGATGTCGCGGATCGTGCCGTATTCCCGGCGCTGGTCGTCGGACGGCTTTCCGACCACCGCGCAGCGCGACTGATGGCCGGGATAGCCCTTCACATAGGCGACGTAGTCGGTGCGGATCGCGTCAGCCGCGGCAAAGGCGAAGTCGCTTTCACCGCCATAGGAGACGGTGTTGCGCGAGGAATTGAGGATGCCGTGGGTGAATTCCGAGCCGTGGGAGAGACAATAGGCCATCAGCGCCGCGTGCAGATCGCGTTCGCGCATGCCGGGCCGGACGGTCGGGAAGCATGCCAGATAGGCGTCATCCAGCATGTCGGCGCCGAATTTGAGGCGCGCCAGTTCCGCCTTGGTCTTGACCGCCCGCACGTGATCCATCAGCGCGACGCAATCGACGGCACGCATCCGCGGCAGGCTGGCGGCCAGCGCGTTCCAATCGGCCATACTGATGAAATTGGTCTCGAAGCCGACCTTGCCGTCGCCCAGCCCCATCTCGGTGAGGGTCTTGGCCAGCCGTTCGATCGGCGGTTCGGTATAGCCCTCGTAGACGTCGAAATGCTCGACAAAGGAATCGCGGGCGGGAAGATCCCTGGCGATCGCGTTGACCACGATGCGCGCCTCGCCGCGGCGCGGCCACACCAGATAGACGCCGCGCGGCGAATCGGCGAGGTCGAGATGGCGCGCCAGGGTGCCGGGGTAGGCGAAGCCGGCCAGATAGGTGAAATTGATGCCGGCGCGCGCGACGATGGCGTCGAGGCCCTGCGCGTCCATCTCGCGCTCCAGTCGCGCGACCTGCACATAATCCCTGACGGCGGCTTTCATCGATCATTCTCCGTGATGGAAAGGACGGCTTGGCAAGCCGAAAACGGGGCTCAATGCGGCTCGACCAGCCTGAGGAAGCGCTGGGTGCGTTCCTGCGTCGGACGGTCCAGCACCTGCTCGGGCGGTCCCTGCTCGACGATCAGGCCCTCGTCCATGAAGATGACGCGATCGGCGACCTCGCGCGCGAACCGGACCTCGTGCGTCACGATCAGCATGGTCATTCCGGCCTCGGCGAGCCGGCGGATCGCGGCCAGCACCTCGCCGACCAGTTCCGGGTCCAGCGCCGAGGTCGGCTCATCGAACAGCATCAGCCGCGGCGAGATCGCGAGGGCGCGCGCGATCGCGACGCGCTGCTGCTGACCGCCCGACAGCCGGTGCGGCAGATGATCGGCGTGACTGGCGAGGCCGACGGCACCGAGCAGGCTCATGCCGAGCGCGCGCATCTTCTCCGCGGGCTCGCCGTACACGCGGATCGGCGCCTCGATGATGTTGTCCAGCGCCGTCAAATGATCGAACAGGTTGAAATGCTGGAACACCATGCCGATCCGGGCGTCCGCCCGCGCCCGCGCAAGATGGCGGGTCGGTGCCAGTTCGCCGCCGGCCTTCCTGGCATACCCGACATATTTGCCGTCGACGCTGACCTCGCCGGCGTCGACCGGCTCCAGATGGTTGACCAGCCGCAGCAGGGTGCTCTTGCCGGAGCCGCTCGGGCCCATCAGCACCACGACCTCGCCGCGCTGGATGCTGAGATCGATGCCGCGCAGGACCTCGCGCCGGCCGTAGGATTTCTGCACGTTCTTCAGCACGACGAATCCGGCGTCCACGCCCGCTTTCGAGGGGCCCGCCTTGACGGCGTCGGTCCAGGCGGTCGGCGACACCGGGGTCGGCATTGCCGGCTTTTTGGATTGCCGGGTGCGGTCGGCGCTGAAATTGCGTTCCAGATAGAATTGCGCGATCGCGACCGCGCTGGTCAGCGCGAGGTAGACGATGCCGGCGGCCGCGAACACCGTGAAGAACTTGAAGTTCTGGCCGACGATCTGCTGGGCGCGAAACGTCAGCTCGTTGACGAAGATGACGGACGCAATCGAGGTGCCCTTGATCAGCGAGATCACCTGATTGGCCATCGCGGGCAGGATCGCACGCATCGCCTGCGGCAGGATGATCCGGCGCATGGTGAGGAACGGCCCCATGCCGAAGGCTGCCGCAGCCAGCGCCTGCTTGCGATCGACCGAAAGGATACCGCCGCGGATGATCTCGCCGCAGAACGCGGCCTCGTTCAGGGTGAAGCCGAGCACGGCCGTCGTGAAACTGTCGAGCCGGATTCCGACCGCGGGCAGCGCATCGTAGAGAAACACCAGTTGCAGGATCAACGGCGTGCCGCGCATGAACCAGATGTAGAACCAGCCGGCCGCCCGCAGCGGCGCGAACGGCGACAGCCGGATCAGCGCCAGCCCGAGACCGAGCAGGAGGCCGCCAACCATCGCGAGCGCGGCGATCTTGAGCGCGGTCACCGCGCCGTCGAGCAGGAATGCCGAGAAGACGTAGCCCAGCACTTCCATCAGCGGCTCGGGCAGCAGTTCGGCATGGAAGCCGACGGCGGCGACGACCAGCACCGCCAGCACGGCCAAGCCGGCCAGCACGGCGGGAAGCGTGACCCGCTTCCGTTCAACCGCAATCGGCTCGCTCATCGCGCTCATCCCGGACTCTCAGCCGCAGAGTTTTGCCGTCGCATGGGCGACGGCACGCGCCGCCGTCACCAGATCCGACAATAGCACGCGTTCGTCGGCGGTCGGCCATTCCTTGTAGATGCGAATGTCGCCGGGCCCGTACTGTACGGTCGGGATTCCCAGACCTGCAATGATGTTGCCGTCGCCGACATTGCCGAGCCGACCCCAGCCGCCGACAGCGGCAGGGGCTCCGGAAGCGAGCGCCTGTCCTTCCGCCAATGTCGTCACCAGCGCATCTTCGGGCGAACACAGCATCGGATCCTGGCACCAGCCGTTCTCGGTTCCCTTGGCCGGTACCTCGAAGGAATAGTTGAAAGCGGGATGTTCCCGCTTGATGCCTTCGAGCAGGCGCCCCAGGTCCTTGGTCACGCTCTGCAGTGTCTGTCCCGGCACCGTGCGAAACTGCAGCAGCAGCTCGGCCTGCCGGCTGTGCAGCCCGGACATGTTCTTCTGATAATAATGCTCCTTGTGGAGCGTATCGAACGTGTGGGTGGGAAAGCCCGGCAGTTCCGCATGCGGCGCAAAAGTCATCCAGCCGCCGGCAGGAATCGGATCAAGACTTGGTCCGATCCGGCGGACCACCTCGCAGAGCTGCTCGATCGGATTCCAGTATTGCGCCTTGGCCTCCGCGCTGTAGCGGAAGAACAGTTCCGGTGCCTCGACGCGAATGCGCACCATGACGATGCCGACGCAGACATTGGCGATGGTGTTGTTGGAGTGCTCCATGTTGATGCAGAGGTCGGCGCGCACGCCACTCTTCAATAGCGCACGGGTGCCCGCGCCGCCGAGCTTGTGCGCGACGACCGGGCACAGCAGGACGTCGCCCTTGAGCCGCATGCCGGACTTGATGACGGCCTCCAGGCCGCAGAACGCCGCGGCAAGGCCGCCTTTATCGTCATGCGCGCCCATGCCCCAGACCCAGCCGTCCTCGAACTTGGCGCCATAGGGATCGACCGACCAGCCGGGCATCTCGACACCCGGATCCATGTGCCCGTTGAGCATGAGGGACGGGCCTCCGCCCGTGCCGGCCAGCCTGCCGACCGGCTGCCGGCTCTTCGAGGCCGGGTCGAACGGGTGCGGCACCTCCATCATGGTCACGTCGAGGCCGATGTCGGTCATCCGCTCCGCCAAATGATCGGCGATCGCATGCTCCTGGAAGGCTGAGCTCGGAATCCGCAGCAAGCCCTGCTCGATCTCGAGCACGCGCGCGGGATCGACGCGCTGCTGCACGCCTGTCAGTTCAATGGCCATGGAATCCTTCCGGCAGGTTACGCGGGCGACCGACAGCAAGCGGCTCCGGTCATTCGGTCAGCACGCTCGGATCGGTCGTGAGGCTGTAGTCGACGTGATACTTCTCAAAGATGGTCTTCTCGGTGCCGTTGGCCCTGATCGCCGTGAGACCATCCTTGATCGCCTTGACCAGGTCCGGATTGCCCTTGGCCGTACCGACCGAGATCTTGGCGCCGGTCACGACGTCGAACGCGCTCTGCACCGAGCCGCCGCTTGCCGCGATCATGCTTTCGCCGACGAACTTGTTGACGGCGGCAAGGTCGGCGCGGCCGCTCTGGACCAGCCGCAGGCTGCTCGGCATGTCCTGCGAGGTGATGATGGTCACCGCGGGCTTGCCGGCAGCAAGGCATTTCTTGTTGGCCTCGCGGAGCATCGCCTCCTGAGTGGTGCCGAGCTGCGTGGTCGTGGTCAGCCCGCAGAGATCGTCGAGACTATGGGCGTTCTTGGGATTGCCCTTCGCCACCAGAATGCCGGTCGCCGCGTTCATGTAGACGACGAAGTCGAGCTTCTTGGCGCGCTCCGGCGTGTAGAGCAGCGTATCCCACATCACGTCGATCTGCCCGGCCATCGCGGCCGGGATCAGGCCGGACCAGGCGCCGATGATGAAGTCGATCGGCGCCCCGACGCAGGCAAAGGTCGCCCGGGCGAGATCGGCATCGAGCCCGATCAGGTTGTTGAAGTCCTTCGGGTCGCGCTGACTGAACGGGACACTTTCGCCGTCCTGGCCGATCCGAAGGGTCTTGCCGGCGAGCGTCGGATATTTCGTCGCCAGCTTGGCGGGCTCGCATCCGGCATCGTCGGCACGAGCCGTGACGGGAGCGCCCAGACAGGCAAATGCGAGGGCCACTGCAACGGCGCCGAGCAGAGGCAATCCATGAAGATTGCGCATGAATGAGATTTCCTTTGTTAAAGCGAAACCAACCCGGCTTGCTGAAATATTGGCTTTCGGTCGCGGCGATTACAAATGAAAGATAGACATTCTATTCATGCAAGTGTTTTATGGATCCAGCATGGATTCACGCCATCTCGAGACGCTGCTATGGGTGGTGCGGCTGGGCGGAATCGGCGCCGCGGCCCAGCATCTCCATCTGACCCAGCCGGCTGTGACGCGGCGCATCCAGGAGCTCGAGCGCGAACTCGGGGCCAAGGTGCTGCAGCGGCAGGGACGCAACGTCGCGCTGACGCCGCTCGGTCAAGGCTGTCTGGAGCGGGCCGAACGAATCCTCTCCGAAGTCTCGATGATGAAGGTCGCGGCAGGCGCCGACGCCGCGGAGGGCACCATCCGCGTCGGCGTAGTCGAGAGCATCGCGCTGACGTGGTTTCAGAGTTTCGTCGCCCGGATCGAGCGGCACTACCCGAAGGTTCGTCTCGAGATCGATGCCGACCTTGCCGGACGCCTCGCGGCGAAGCTGACCCGGCGCCAGATCGACATCGCCCTGCTGCCTGGACCCGTCGATCTGCCGGGCGCCGTCCGCACCTCGCTCGGAAGCTGCACGCTGAAGTGGCTGGGCCATCCGCGCTTCCAGCGGCAGGGTCGTGCGATGACGGCCGCAGCGCTCGCGGACCTGCCGACCATCGGCATGCCGCAGGATGCCAGCGTCTACCATCTGATGGTGAACTGGTTCGACGAGGCCGGAGTCACGCCACGCTTCATCCACCGTTGCAACAGCTTCAGCGTCATGTCGCTGCTGGTTCGGCGCGGCATCGGCGTCAGCCTGTTGCCGGCCGAACTGTTCGCAGAGGACCTTGCCGCCGGCACGCTCAAGATCCTGGTCGAAACTCCTGGCAGCAAGGACATGCACTATCTGGCCGCCTACCTGCAGGCGATCGGAAATCCACTGATGCCGCAACTGGCCGCGCTGGCACGCGAGGAAAGCTGGTTTCTCGGCGCGCCGCGCGAACGCGCCGAGCCGCGCGGGCTTTCAGCACGGGTTTGAGCGAGACGCCCCGGGCTTCGCCGCCTTTTGTCGCCGGCGTGCACGCGTGCCGGCCGTCGCTGCATGGGAACGAGCCTCGACGCCGCAGACCTAAGTCGCGACTGCAGAAGTCTCGTTGGCGAAGCGGGACGTCTGAGTCGCGGCCGCCTGGTCCTGCGCCGCCTCGAACTCACGCCGGCGGACGAGATTGCGGCGATAGCGCTGCAGCGGCCGCTCGACCATCAGATAGCTCGCCGTTGCCATGATGATCGAGAACGTCAGAACGACCGGCACCGTCTCGTACCAGGGGAGCACGACTCTGAGGTAGGCTGCCGCCGGGTAATGCCACAGATACATCCCGTATGAGATGATGCCGATGCCGGCCAGGGACGGCGAAGACAGCACGACGCTGATCCAGGACCTTGGGACCGAGGCCGCGACCAATAGCCCCACGGCCGACCACTGCGCCAGGTTTGTCAACCAGACCAGGGACCATGGCGCCCGCCAGAAGCCGAGCGATACGCAGAGGACGAGCGCGCCGCATGCCAGGGTGCCGATCGCGTTGGCTGCTCTTTCAGGGACACGCCCGATCAGCCCCGAACACGTCGCGAGCAGCGCGCCGCAGGTCAGTCCACCCATGCGGGTGTCCGCGCGGAAGTAGGTCGCCACCCATCCATGGTTCTGATATTCGAAGATGCGCCAGCCGGTCGCGAGCAGATAGAGGCCGACCAGCCCCGCGATGCGCCAGCGCAGTGGAAGGCGGACGAGCAGCAGGACCGCGAACGGCCAGACCAGGTAGAAATGCTCCTCGACCGAGAGCGACCAGGTATGCTGCAGATAGAGCGGGGCCGACCAGAACGCCCGCCCGTAGTCGGACAAATAGAGGATCGCGAGCGAAGCGTCGCTGATGTGCGACCACAAGCCGTATTGCGGCCAGATCAACGGCGCGGCCACCAGATACGCAGCCAGCAGCAGCAACAGAGGTGGCGTCAGCCGGAGCAGGCGCCGCACATAGAATTTCAGCAGGTCGATGCGGCGGTGAGCGGCGAATTCGTCGAGCAGAAGCCGGGTGATCAGGAAGCCGCTCAGGACGAAGAAGAGGTCGACGCCAAAATAGCCGCCACCAAGTCCGGGAATCCAGCAATGATCTGCGATCACCAGCGCGATCGCAACGGCCCGCAATCCGTCCAGCGCAGGATTGTAACGAGGAAATGACTGCAATCGAGCACCGAATATGACTTGGCGTATCATCGTCGCCAACACGAGGTGCCGGCCAAATCTGAGCGAGGAGAGCGATAGTCGAGAAGGCGTTGGCGTGTCCATAGCCTGGGATATTGCGGGTTCCCGAATAGGACATCACGGTAAAGCGCGCTTTAACTTGCAATAACACCAGCCTTCAAATTCGCTGTCGCCTCAGGCCTTCGTGCTCGCTAACAGGTGACAGTCGGCGGTCACCACATCGCGAGCCGAGTGCCGCTTGCGTGATCCGATCTCACGTGCAATCATTCGTTCACCTTAGTTCGCAAAGGAAGAACGTTCCCAGTCCTCGTGCATGCATCGGGGGAAGGCGTTGATGACGAATGTCATTCACAAGACTTCCGCTCCCTGGCGAATTGGAGTGCTGTTCTCGCGTACAGGCTTCATGTCAGTCATCGAGGAGACCCAGCTCCAGGGTACTCTGCTCGGGATCGAGGAGATCAATTGCGCCGGCGGCGTCAATGGCCGCGAACTGGTGCCCGTGGTCTATGACCCGGGTTCGGACTCGGTGGCATGCGGGCATCTTGCCAAGCGGTTGATGATCGAGGACGACGTCAGCACCATCTTCGGATGTTATACCTCCTCCAGCCGCAAGGCGGTGTTGCCCGTCGTCGAGCGGCTCAACGGATTGCTGTGGTATCCGACCCTTTATGAGGGATTCGAAGCGTCGCCCAACGTCATCTATACGGGCGCGGCGCCGAACCAGAACAGCCTGGCGTTGTGCCGCTATCTGATCGACAATTATGGCAGCCGATTCTATTTCGTCGGCTCGGACTACATCTATCCCCGCGAATCCAACCGGGTGATGCGCGAGCTGTTGAAGGAAAATGGCAGTTGCGTCGTTGGCGAGCAATATCTCAGCCTGCGGGCGCGCCCGCAGGACTTCCTGCCGATCATCCAGGATATCCGCCGGACCCAGCCGGACGTCATCTTCTCGACCGTGGTGGGCGGCGGCACGGCCTATTTCTACCAGGCTTACAGGGATGCGGGGCTCGACCCGCGCAAGATGCCGATCGCCAGTCTCACCACCACGGAGGCCGAAATCCGCGCCATGGGTTTCGATGTCGGGGAGGGGCATATTACCGCGGCGCCCTATTTCCAGGGTGTCGCGGGCGAAGCCAATGCGTCGTTCGTCGCCCGCTACAAGAAGCGCTTCGGTGACGATGGATCGACCAACATGTGCGTCGAGGCGTCGTATTTCCAGTTGTACCTGTTCGCGAAAGCGCTGGAACAGGCCAATACCCTCGATACCGAAGTATTGCGCTCGATGGTGCTTGGAACCAGTTTCGACGCGCCGCAAGGCGCGGTGACCGTCGATCCGATGTCGGGCCATACCGATCTCTGGACGCGGATCGGGCGGGCAAACCGGTCTGGACAGTTCGATATCATCAACCAGTCGCAAGCAGCGGTTCGCGCCGATCCATTTCTGATCGGCTACGGTCGTGCGACCGCGCAGACAGGATGACCGGCGTATGAGCGAGATGTTCCGGAGATCGAACGACAATCGGGAACAGAGCGGCCATCGCGAGTATGGTGGCCGCAAGTCGATCCTGCAGGAACTGGCGGGGCTGACCGTCGTGGTGGTTGCTCCCGGAGACGATCAGACGCCGCTGTTGATCCGCGAGTTGCAGCGCTTGCGGATTACGCCGCGCCAGGTGTGGCCGATGCCGGAGAGCGTGCCGAGCGACGCCGACCTGATCTATTGCGAGTACTCGATCGATCTTGCGCTGCGACTGCCCTGGATACCCGGCGATGCTAGGGCGGCGCTCGTCGTGATCCTGCCGAGCGTCGAACCGGTGCAGGCCGACGCGCTTGCGAATGCGACGCCCGACGCCGTGCTGTCGCGCCCGTTCACCGCCAATGCGGTGCTGTCCAGCCTGATACTGGCGCGAAGCCAGTTCCGCTATGAGCAGCGTCTGCGCAGCAAGATCGAGCGCCTGGACGAGAACCTGCGCTCGATGCGTACCGTCGAGCGGGCCAAGGCGATCCTGATGGAAACACGTCGTATGGCCGAAAACGAGGCCTATGCATTCATCAGGCGGCAGGCGATGGATCGGCGCGTCTCCGCAAGCTCGGTAGCCGGTGCAATCGTTGACTCTTTCGAATTGCTTGGCTACAGTGACCGCCGTTAGTCTCCAATAACGGAGATTGGCGGCAACATTGCCGCCAACTTTAAATCGGCAAGAAAGCCCTCCCTGTGCTCGTGTCTGCGAGCATCGGGAGGGCTTTTTTTGTTTTTTTGATGCAGGGAGAGGCGGCCATGAAGATTACGCGAAGATCCTTGGTAAAGGGCGCAGCGGCATTCGGCGCATTTGCGGGTGCTGGCTTCCCACATGTCTGGGTCAAGAATACCGACCTTGCCGTCGCGGCGAACGGCGAGATCAAGGTCGGCGTGCTGTTTTCGCTGACCGGCACCACCGCGATCATCGAGGAGTCGCTCAACAAGGCGACGATCATGGCGATCGAGGAGATCAACGCGGCCGGCGGCATCAACGGCATGAAGATCGTGCCGGTGGTCGAGGATCCGGCATCCGATCCGGCGACGTTCGCCGAGAAGGCGCGCAAGCTCGTGGTCGGCGACAAGTGCGTCAGCGTGTTCGGCTCCTACACCTCGGCCAGCCGCAAGGCGGTGCTGCCGGTGTTCGAGCAGCCAGAACAATCTCTACTGGTATCCGACGCTCTATGAAGGCCGCGAATGCTCGAAGAACGTCATCTACACCGGCGCCGTTCCGAACCAGCAGCAGGACGAATTCGTGCCGTGGCTGGTCAAGAAGTTCGGCAAGAAATTCTACCTGATCGGCTCGAACTACATCTATCCGAAGGAAGAGAACAACTACTGCAAGAAGCTGCTGGAGAAGCACGGCGGCCGAGGTGGTGGCGGAGGAATATGTGCCGCTCGGCCATTCGGAGTTCTCGTCGGTGATCAACAAGTTCCGCAGCGACGCAGCCGAACGTGATCTTCTCCACCGTGGTCGGCGACTCGGTCGTGGCGCTTGCATCGCCAGTATCGCGCGGCCGGCCTCGATCCGGCGAAGATGCCGATGGCCAGCCTGACGACTTCGGAGAACGAGATCGCCGCGATGGGCGGCGAGGCCGCGGCCGGCCACTTCACCTCGGCGCCCTATTTCATGGTGCATAAATCGCCGGAGAACGAGAAGTTCGTCGCCGCCTACAAGAAGCGCTGGGGCGCCGACAAGGTCACGCATTTCGTGTCGGAGCCCTGCTACTTCCAGACCTACCTGTTCAAGCAGGCGGTGGAGAAGCTCGCGGGCAGCGACATCACACCCGCCGACGATCCGCGAAGCGGTCAAGGGCGCAGGAGATGATCGCGCCGCAAGGCAAGGTGCGGATCGAGCCGGAGAACCTGCACACCTGGCTGTGGCCGAAGATCGCCCAGTGCCAAGTCCGACGGCCAGTTCGAGATCCTCGTAGCAGTCGCCGGAATGGCTGAAGCCCGCTGCCCTACGCGGCCTATCCCGAACCAGGACTGCACCGAGAAGGGCCTGTCGAGAGACCTGATCACGTCAATCCGCGACCGGCTCCGGCGGGATTCCCGTCGGCGCTCGCCGGCATTGGCATCGCGAGCGAGGTTGCATGGATGCAATTCATCTCGAACAGATCATCACCGGACTGAGCATCGGCTCGATCCTGCTGCTGGTGGCGCTCGGCCTGTCGATCATCTACGGCTCGATGGGCGTCATCAATCTGGCGCATGGCGAGTTCGTCATGCTCGGCGCCTATACGCGCCTGGGTGTTCCAGACCTTATTTCGGCCTCGGCCTGCTCGCAAGCCTGGTGCCGATCTTTCTCGTCGTCGCGCCTGTCGGCTGGCTCATCGAGCGCTACGTCATCTGAGCATCTCTAACAACCGGCCGCTCGACACGATCCTGGCGACCTGGGGCGTCGGCGTCATGCTGCAGCAGGCGGTGCGGCTCGCTGGTCGGCGGCGAGCTGCGCTACGTGCGAGATGCCGCCGAGTCGCTGTCGGACAGCATCGAGCTGTCCTCGGCGTCGAGGTTCCGGCCTACCGCGTCTTCATCGTTCTTCGTCGGCGCTGGCGCTGTTCGCGGCTGACCTGGTTGCTGATGAACCGAACGACGATCGGCATGAAGCTGCGCGCCGTCATCGCAGGACCGCATCGATCGCGTCGTGCTTCGGCATCAACGCCAGGCGCATCTATGCGCTGACCTTCGCCTATGGCGCCGGCCTCGCCGGCCTGGCCGGCGCGCTGGTCTCGCCGCTGAAGAGCGTGTCGCCCGAGATGGGCACCGGTTATGTCGTCGACGCCTTCATGGTGGTCGTGCTCGGCGGCGTGCAGAGCCTGCTCGGCACGGTCGCCAGCTCGTTCATCCTCGGCGAGCTGTCCGGCGTCCTCGCCTTCCTGCAGAACGACACCGTCGCCAAGGCGATCGTGCTGCTGGCGATCGTCGTCCTGATCCGCTTCCGCCCGCAGGGCCTGTTCGCCTCCCGTGTGCGTGCGATGAGACGACGCGCTGATGGCAACGCACAATCCAACGGATACGCGCAGCGGTTACCGCCTCGGCCTGCAGCTCGCGCCGATCGTGATCGTTTGCGCGCTGGTGTTCCTGCTTCCCATCGTGCTGGACAACGATTTCCTGCTCAACAAGGCGCGCCGCTATCTGGTGTTCGGCATGCTGTGCGATGGCGCTGGCGCTGTCCTGGGGCTATGCCGGCATCCTCAATCTCGGCCAGGCCATGAGCTTCGGCCTCGGCTCCTATGCATGGCGATGGCGCTGAAGCTGAGGACCGTGCCGGTCCAGACCGGCTCCGACGGCCTGCCGGACTTCATGGTGTGGAACAACGTCGAAGGCTGCCCTGGTTCTGGGAGCCGTTCCATTCGCTGGCCTTCGCGCTCGTTGCCGGCATGGTCGATCCCGGCCGCTGGTCGCCGCGGCCCTCGGCTGGTTCATGTTCCGCGGCCGGGTCACCGGCGTCTATGTCGCGATCATCACGCTGGCGACCTGGTGGTCGTCAACCTCGTGATCATCGACCAGCAGCGTTACACCGGCGGCTTCAACGGCATCACCGATCTCGCGCAGCTCGAGCTCGTTCGGCATCGCCTTCGACGCCTACGGCCGCTCCACCTACTATCTCGTCGCCATCTGCCTCACCGTCAGCCTGCTGCTCGCCTTCGCCGTCACCAAGAGCAGGGCCGGGTTGATCCTGCAGGCGATCCGCGACCATGAAAGCCGCGTGCGCTATTTCGGCTATGACGTCGCCGCTCTACAAGATCTTCGTCGTTCGCGCTGTCGGCCGCGATCGCCGGCCTCGCCGGCATGCTCTACACCGTCGTGATGGAGTTCGCCTCGCCGACCTTCCTCGGCGTGCCAGCTCAGCCTGTCGGTGGTGGTCTGGTGCGCGGTCGGCGGCCGGCAGAGCCTGGTCGGCGCCTTGCTCGGCGCCATGCTGGTCGCCGGCATGCAGGGAGCGCTGTCGGAATCGGAGGCCTTCCTCGAAACCTGGACGCTGGTGATGGGCGCGCTGTTCGTGCTGGTGGTGCTGTTCCTGCCGAAGGGCCTTGCCGGCCTGGCGCAGACGCTGCGCGGCTGGCCGGCTCAATCGTCGCGCAAGTCGCGGAAGCGCCGGCATCGCCGAACCGCCGGAATCCGACGGAGGCGCGGCTGATGAGCGCGCCATCTCGAACTGCAGCGACGTCAGCGTCAGCTTCAACGGCTTCATGGCCGTCAACGACCTCGACCTGAGCGTGCAGAAGGGCGAGCTGCGCTGCCTGATCGGCCCGAACGGCGCCGGCAAGACCACCGCGCTCGATCTGATCTGCGGCAAGACCAAGCCGACCGCCGGGCTCGATCCGCTGCAACGGCACCGAGCTCAGCAAGCCTCGAGGAGTATCAGATCGCCCGCGCCGGCGTCGGCCGCAAGTTCCAGGTGCCGAGCGTGTTCCGGCGAACTGACGGTGCAGCGAGAATCTCGAAGGTCGCGCACTGCAAGCGCATACCGGCGTCTGGCGCAACCTGTTCCGCTGGGCGCACCGGCAGCGACAGCGACGGGCTCGACAAGCTCGCCGAACTCGTCGGCCTCGAGGACGAGCTCGACGAGCCGGCCGGCCTATCTCTCGCATGGCCAGACCCAGTGGCTGGAGATCGGCATGCTGCTCGCGCAGGACGCCGAGCTCATCCTGATGGACGAGCCGACCGCCGGCATGACCGTCGCAGGAGACGCGCAAGACCGCCGATCTCTTCAACCGCGCTGAAGGGCAAGCACACCCTGATCGTCGTCGAGCACGACATGGGCTTCGTCAAGGCGATCGGCGACGTGATCTCGGTGATGCATCAGGGCAAGCTGCTCGCCGAAGGGACGGTCGGCGGAGATCGAGAGCAACCCGGAGGTGCGCGAGGCCTATCTCGGCTCGGGAGGGATCAGCGATGCTTGAGCTCACGCAATGTCGACGCCTTCTACGGCAACAGCCGCGCGCTGCAGGGCGTCAACCTGCAGGTCGAGGCCGGCGAATTCCTCTCGGTGCTCGGCCGCAACGGCGTCGGCAAGACCACCTTGATGCGCAGCATCCTCGGGCCTGATGGACCGCGTGACCGGCGCGCATCACCCTCGACGGCGTCGAAATGTCGGCGCTGCCCACCCATCAGCGGGCCAGGGCCGGCATCGCCTACGTGCCGCAGGGCCGCGGCATCCTGCCGAGATTCACGGTGCGCGAAAACCTGATGCTCGGCACCTTCGCCGCGTCCAAGTCGGCGATGGCGACATCGACGAGCTGGATGCTCGACCTGTTCCCGATCCTGAAGGAATTCCTCGACCGCAGCGGCGGCAATCTCTCCGGCGGCCAGCAGCAGCAGCTCGCGATCGCCCGCGCGCTGCTGGCCAAGCCCAAGATCATGCTGCTCGACGAGCCGACCGAGGGCATCCAGCCCAACATCGTCGAGCAGATCGAAGCGGTGATCATCCGCCTCAACCGGGAGCACGGCATCACGATCATCCTGGTCGAGCAGAATGTCGAATTCGCACGGCGTGCGTCCGACACCGTTTCGTGTATCATGGAGAAGGGCCGGGTCGTGGCGAAGGGAGCCGTCGCCGAGCTGACGGACGATCTCGATCCACCGGCACATGGCGGTCTAGACAGGCAGACGGTGCGCAACGTCAACCAGAGGGAGATCGAACATGTTTCACGGCGATATTTCGCAGCAGCAAGGACACCGTCGGCGTTGCCGTCGTCAACTACAAGATGCCGCGACTGCACACCAAGGCCGAGGTGCTCGACAACGCGCGCAACATCGCCGAGCATGCTGGACGGGCATGAAGATCGGCCTGCCGGGCATGGACCTGGTGATCTTCCCCGAATACTCGCACCCACGGCATCATGTACGACTCCAAGGAGATGTATGAGACCGCCTCGACGATCCCCGGCGAGGAGACCGAGATCTTCGCCGAGGCCTGCCGCAAGGCCAAGGTGTGGGGCGTGTTCTCGCTGACCGGCGAGCGCCATGAGGAGCACCCGAACAAGGCGCCCTACAACACGCTGATCCTGATGAACGACAAGGGCGAGATCGTGCAGAAATACCGCAAGATCATGCCCTGGGTGCCGATCGAGGGCTGGTATCCCGGCAACTGCACCTATGTGTCGGACGGCCCGAAGGGCCTGAAGATCAGCCTGATCATCTGCGACGACGGCAATTATCCGGAAATCTGGCGCGACTGCGCCATGCACGGCGCCGAGCTGATCGTCCGCTGCCAGGGCTACATGTATCCGGCCAAGGAGCAGCAGGTCATCATGTCGAAGGCGATGGCCTGGGCCAACAACTGCTATGTCGCCGTCGCCAACGCCGCCGGCTTCGACGGCGTCTACTCCTATTTCGGCCATTCGGCGATCATCGGCTTCGACGGCCGCACGCTGGGCGAATGCGGCGAGGAGGAATAACGGCATCCAGTACGCCCAGCTCTCGAAGTCGCTGATCCGCGACGCCCGGCGCAACATGCAGTCGCAGAACCATCTCTTCAAGCTGGTGCATCGCGGCTACACCGGCATGATCAATTCCGGCGACGACGTGCGCGGTCACGCGGCCTGCCCCTACGATTTCTACAAGAACTGGATCACCGATCCGGAAGGCACGCGGGAGATGGTCGAAGCGATGACCCGCGCGACGGTCGGCACCGAGGAATGCCCGATCGAGGGCATTCCCAACGCGCAAGACCGGCGCATCGCTAGACCAGTCGGATCGTGACGGCGGCGTGGATCCACCACGTCGTCGTCAGCTCCGATCACTTCGGATTTCGAGAGAGGGCCTGATATTGTCGGACGGGGCATTCTCTGTTGATCAGTACCGCATCGCCGATGAGCCCTATTACCGTACTGTCGGCAACGAGATTGCCCTGTTCGAACGCGGCGTATGCGAGCCGCATGCCGATGATGCTGAAGGGCCCGACCGGCTGCGGCAAGACCCGCTTCATCGAGCACATGGCCTGGCGGCTCGAAGAAGCCGCTGATCACCGTCGCCTGTCACGAGGACATGACGGCGTCCGATCTCGCCGGGCGGTTTCTGCTCGATGCCTGAAGGCACGGTCTGGCACGACGGTCCCTTGACCATGGCGGTGCGACATGGCGCGATCTGCTATCTCGACGAGATCGTCGAGGCCCGCCAGGATACGACCGTCGTGATCCACCCGCTTGACCGACGACCGCCGCATGCTGCCGCTCGAGAAGCTCGAACGAGCTGGTGCGCGCGCATCCCGACTTCCAGCTCGTCATCTCCTACAATCCCGGCTATCAGAGCGTGGTCAAGGATCTCGAAGGAATCGACCAAGCAGCGGTTTGCGGCGCTCGATTTCGGCTATCCGGAAGCCAGCATCGAGACCGAGATCGTCGGCCGCGAGGCGCAGATCGACGGAAGATCAGGCGGGGATGCTGGTCAGGATTGCCGAGCGCACGCGCAACTGCTCAAGGGCCACGGGCTCGATGAGGGCGCATCGACACGGATGCTGATCAACGCCGGCCGCCTGATCAAGCAGGGCGTGGCTATCGAGCCGGCCTGCGAAACGACGCTCGTGGTGCCCTTGACCGATGATGTGGAAATCCGCAAGGCGCTGCGCGATACGATAGCGGCGTCGATACCTTGATATCGGACACGGCCACCGCTTCGGGTTCAGTCGATTCGCTCGGGGAGTTTCGCACCCGCCGTCGGCTTGCCGAGCTTTTGCGCGGCACCGACGACCTCGAGCGCGGCTATCGGAAGTCGCATGCCGGACTTGCCGGGCGATCCGATGACCAGGAGCTCGCCGCCTGGCAGGAAGCCGTGCTCGGCCTGCTGGAGGCCAATCTCGGCCTGTCCACCGTGCATGCCTTTCATGGCGTCACCGACCGGTGGCCGCCGGATCGGCCGGTCGCCGATCTCGTCATGCTTGGCCGCAGCCTGCGCAACATCGGCCGTCACGCCGGCAGCGGCTGCGCGCGCGCCGCGCTCGGCAACTTTCCTGCAATTCTCCACCGCCTGACCCAAGCGGGCGATCTGGCGCTGGTGCTGTCGGCCCTCGAACGCGTCGGCGAGGCCGCGCCGGAATCAGCGCAGCTGGTCGCGGCCCGGCTCAACGACCTGCTGGCGCAGGTTGATGCCACGGGTTTCGATGGCTGGGTGTCGGCAGGACTGCGGTCTTGCGGGTACGAGATCCGGAAGCGCCGCAATTATTTTGGTCTCGACGATCCGCTTTCGTTGCGCCTGCTCAATCCGGGGGCCAGCCACTTCCTCCAGCTGGAGCGGCGGATCGCTGCGGGTCTCAAGACGCTGTGGGATTGGCAACCCCCGTTGCGCGTGCTTCCGGCGCTGCCGGGAAGCCCGGCGCCGCGAAGGGTCTCGCTGGTCGGCGGCCTGCTGCGCTTCCCGGCAAGCTTCGCCGGCCCGACCCCGGAGGCGTCCGAACTGCTGTATCGCGCTGCCGCCGCGCACGCCGGGGCTCATTTCCGGTTTTCAACCCTGCGGTTTCCGGTCGGCAAGCTGAAGCCGGTTCAGATTGCCCTGGTCGCGCTGATCGAAGATGCGCGGATCGAAACGCTGGCGCTCACCGACATGCCGGGATTGGCCCGGCTGTGGCTGCCATTCCATGCCGCGCAGCCATTTGGCGGCACCGCAGCACCACTGCTGATGGCCCAACTCGCTCGGGCCTTGCTCGAGCCGACCTATGCCGACGACGACGCCTGGGTGACGAAAGGACGCGATCTGTTCACACAGGCTCGAGATCGACTTGGCGATCCCGCCATCAGCCGCGAGATCGGCGGCATCCTGGGCAACGACCTCGGCCAGATGCGTGTGCAGTTCAATGCCCGCACCTATGTCGTTGAACCGGCCTACCGCGACGACAACCTCGCGATGTGGGATTTCGGCGATCAGCCGGACATTCCAACCGAGGAGATCGAGATCACGGTGGATTCGGTTCGCATCGAGCGCCGCGATCAGGAGGACGGTGAGCGGCAACAGAGCGAGCCGCAGTCCGGCGGTACCGGTCGGGCGCATCATGTCGAGGCCGAGGGGCTCGATGGCATTGCCGTCGCTACCTATCCGGAATGGGATCACGCGCTCGGGCTGGAGCGACCGGACTGGACCACCATTCTCGAACGCGACGCGCCACCGGCCCCCGAGATGGACAGGTTCGAGCCCGACCATGACGTGCTGCAGCGCGTCGATTCCATGACCCGTCGCGTATCGGTTGGCCGCCGGGCGCGCAAGAAGGCCCAGCTCGAAGGCGACATCCTCGATCTCGATGCCTGCATTGCCGCGGTGGTGGCAAGACGGTCCGGCAAGACGCCGGAAGACAACATTTTTCAGCGGGTGATGCCCGGACCGCACGATCTCTCGATGCTGCTGCTGCTGGATCTGTCGGAATCGACCGCCGATCTCGACGGCAACGGTCGCTCCGTGCTCGATGTCGAGCGCGAGGCGGCGGCGATCATGGCGCAGGCCATGAACTCGCAGGAGATGCTCGCCATTCATGGCTTCAGTTCGAGCGGCCGCGAGAAGGTGTACTATCACCGCATCAAGGATTTTGCGGAGCCGTTCGACGCCGTCACGCAGGCCCGCTTGGCCGGTCTGCGTAGCAGCCACTCGACCCGCCTCGGCGCCGCGCTGCGGCATGCCTGCACTTATCTTGGCAGCCGGCGTGTGCTTCGCCGGGTGCTGCTGGTGCTGACGGATGGAGAGCCATCCGATACCGATGTGCCCGATCCCGACTATCTCAGAGAGGATGCGCGCCGCGCCGTGCTTTCGGCGCGCAAGATGGGCATCGACATCTTTGCCTTTGCCCTGGGCGGAAACTCCTTTCGGGCGCTCGAATCCATTGTCGGCGAACGAAGGGTGCTGCGTGTCCCGGACATCGAGGTTCTGCCGTTGCGGATCACCCAGCTTTTCGCCGAGCTGACCAAATAGGGCACGGGCGCGCAGCCGGGCGGATGGAACCCGGGGCCGGCGCTCCGAATTGATCCGGGTGACGGTACGCTGGAGTTCCGGCCATGAACGATCAAGCCCGGCCAGTCGACAACGATAGCCTCGGTCGCGTCTGGGACATCATTGAAAAAGTCGGCGTCTGCATGCTGACGACGCGGTTCGCCGGCGGATTGCGCGCGCGGCCGGTCGAGGCAAGACCGGACCGTGATGCCGGCCTGATCTTTTTCGTCACCGACCTCCACAGTGCCAAGGAGGACGAGATCGAGACGAGGCCGGACATCGGGCTCACTTTCATCGATCAAAGCGACAAGGCCTATCTGTCGATCACCGGCCGCGCCCGCGTCACGCGCGATGCGGACAAGACCAGGGCGGCCTGGCGAAAGACCGACGAAGTCTGGTGGCCGGGCGGTCCCGACGATCCGAACGTATGCCTGTTGCGGTTCGAGCCCCTGACCGCGGAATTGTGGGATGGACCGGCCAGTTCTCTGTTGACCGCGTTCGAATTTGCCAAGGCGAGGTTGACCGGGCAGGAACCGAAGCTCGGCGAGAACCGCAAGGTGACGGTCAGGATGTGAACGCGCGGTGTTGCCGCGTTCGCCTGACGCCGTTCACATTGGTGAAACCGGATGCCATCCCGCTCAGAGCCCGGATACCAGATGGCCGCCGTCGACCGCCAGCACGCTTCCGGTCATGAATGAGCCGGCGTTCGAGATCAAAAGCAGGAGCGGCCCATCCAGTTCGCTGAGCTGGCCGAGCCGACGTTGCGGCACGCGCCGGATCAGCGCCTGGCCCTGCTCGCTCTGGAAGAAATCATCGTTGAGCTCGGTGGCGAAGTAGCCGGGTGCCAGCGCATTGACCCGGATGCCGTGGCGCGCCCATTCCAGCGCCAGAGCCTTGGTCATCTGGATGACCCCCGCCTTGGAAATGGCATAGGGGGCGATGCCGCCGGCAACGCGTAGGCCGAGGATGGAAGCGATGTTGACAATCGAGCCCTTCACCTTGTTGGCGATCATCCGCCGGGCCGCCGCCTGCGCGACCAGCCAGACTCCCTTCAGATTGGTGTCGATGACGCTGTCCCAGGCGCGTTCGTCCTGATCGAGCGCCGGCCGGGTCGCGGTGACGCCGGCATTGTTGACGACCGCATGGATCGGCCCGAACCCGGCCTCGGCCTGCGCCATGACGCTGTCGATCCGGTCGGCCTGCGTGACGTCGAGGAGGACGCTTTGTGCCCGGCCGCCGGATTCGTTGATTTCCGCGACCGCCGAGGCCAGCGCCTCGGCCCGCCGCGCCGCAAGCGTGACCCTGGCGCCCTTGTCGGCAAGGACGCGGGCGAAATGCCGGCCGAACCCGCTCGAGCCGCCGGTCACCAGAATATGCTGTTGGTCGATCTCAAACACCTGCGCCTCCCGGAACTGTATCGATCGTCATGATGCCCGCCATTTGCGTTCGGCGTCGTCCCAGGCGGCGAGCGGTTGAAGATCAGGCACCCAGGCAAGCCCGGTCTTGCCGTCGGAGGAGATTGCCTCCGGCGTGACGACCATGTCGAGCAGGGCCGGCCGGTTGGCCAACGCGCGCGCGATGGCGGGGCCGAGCTGCTCTTCGGTTTCGACCCGCTCGGCATGCATTCCAAAGGCCCGGGCCATGGCGGCGTAATCGGCGTCCTGCAGCCGGGTCCCGACCACCTTGCCATGGGTCACGGTCTGGTCGTGAACCTCGATCTGCCAGGCGCCGTTGTTGGCGACGACAATCAGGACCGGGGCCTTGTGGCGCACGGCGGTATCGACCTCGATGGCATTGAAGCCGAAGGCGCCGTCACCTGTGGCCACGACCACCGGCTTGTCCGGAAAGGCGAGGCTGGCGGCGATGCCATAGGGGACGCCGATGCCGATGCACCCGAACGGACCGGGATCGAGCATCAGGGGTGCGTTGAGTCCGACGCGGGCGAAGGCCAGGAAATCCCCGCCATCGGTGATGACGACGCCATCGCTGCCGATCGCCTGCTGAAGCGCCGACAGCACCTTGTTGGGATGCAGCTTGCCGTCGGAGCCCTTGGGCGCCGCAGCCATGCTCTGCTGCAATTTGTGGGCGCGTTCCTCATGCCCGGCACGCAGCTTCGCGGCCCATTGGCGGTCGACATCGGAAACGCGGTTGCCGGCATGTCCGACCAAGGCGCGCAGCGTCGCCGCCGGCGACGCCAGGATTTCCACAGCGCCGCGCCGGTTGTCCCGCATTTCCGCCGGCGTATCGCTGATGCGGACGAATTTTGCCGACTTGAACACCGCGGGCGAACCATAGGCGAGCTGGAAGTCGAGCCGGCGGCCGATCGTCAGCACCACGTCGGCGTCGCTCATGACGGCGCCGCGCATCGCGCCGACTACCGAGGGATGATCCTCCGGCACCACGCCGCGGCTCTCGCCGGTGTCGAGATAGACGGCGCCAAGCCGGTCGAGCAGCGCGACGAGTTCAGGCCCGGCGCCGCGCGCGCCGCGGCCGGAAATCACCAGCACCCGGTGCGCCGACCAGAGCAGATCGACCGCACGGGCAATCTGGGCAGGGTCGGGCAGCGACACGCTGCGCGGCTTGGCATCCAGATGCTCGTCGAGCTGCAGCGCTTTCGGGACGATGCCACGCAGCGTGTCGGTCGGGAAGTCGATGTAGGAGGGACCGGGTTCGCCGCCTTCGCCGAAGGCGCGCGCGATCGCCTCGTCGAGCTCCTGCAGCACCAGCGACGGCTCGCGCACCGTGCGGGCGTAACGCGTGATCGAGCGCACCAGCTGGGTATGGTCCATGTCCTGCAGGCCGCCGCGGTTCTCCTGCGGGCGCGGATTGCCTCCGGAGATCACCAGCACCGAAGCACGGGAAACATGCGCATTGGCGATGCCGGTGATGGCGTTGGTCATGCCCGGGCCGGCCGTCACCAGGGCGACGCCGAGTTCGCCGGTGAGCTCCGCGTGCGCCTGGGCCATATGGACGGCGGCGCGCTCGTCGCGGACGTCGATGATGCGGATGCCCTCCGCGTCGAGCCGCATCCAGATCGGCATGATGTGACCGCCGCACAGTGCGAAGACCCGGGTGACGCCCCGCCGCTTCAGCAGTCGGGCGATCAAATCGGCGGCGCTGTCGGGAAGCACTTTCATCGGAGAACTCCTGTGTATCGAGAGCTACTGATCAAACCTGCGCCAGCCAGACGCCAGCAGGCACATCGGGATTCCCATGAAGCCGACATTGCTGTAGCCGGCGTCGAGCCCCTCGATGCTGGCATCGGCCACCCGGCGGCCGCGCGCCCGGCTGATCGCGAAGGCAACCGCGAAGGTAACGACGAAGCCGCCGCAAAACGTTCCGGCAAAGCCGAACTGCTTGACCTGGTCGGGGGTGATCTTGGACATCGCCGTAAACATCAGCGACGGCAGCGCCAGGTAGATCGCGAACCGGTTGAGGTTGTCGGTCGCGGTGCGGTCGAACACGCCAAAGAAGCCGCAGACGAATCCTGTCAGGATCAGCGCGAAGACGGGCAGTGCGGAATTCAGTACGGCGTGCACGGATTGTGGTGCCCCAGATGATGGCTCGACCGAAGCGGCAGCTCAGTCGGAAAACCGCTTCTTCAGTTCGCGATGCAGGATCTTGCCGGTGGCGTTGCGCGGCATCTCGCTTTCGGCGATGAAGCTGTAGTGGCGCGGGCGCTTGTATCCGGCGATGCGCTCCTTCGACCATTCGATCAGCTCTCGTTCCGCCAGCACCGCACCGTCATGCAGCACGATCACGGCGTGCACGCGCTCGCCCCATTTCTCGTCCGGCAGCCCGATCACGGCGATATCCTTGACCTGCGGGTGGGCGCCGATCAGCGCCTCGATCTCGGAGGGATAGATGTTCTCGCCGCCGGAGATGATCATGTTGCTCTTGCGGTCGGACAGATGGATGTAGCCGTCGGCGTCGCGGCGCGCCATGTCGCCGACCGAACAGTAGTCGCCGCGGAACGCCTCCCGGGTCTTCTCCGGCAGCCGCCAATAACAATCGAAGGTGTGGGCATTGCACGAGAACAGCTCGCCGGCTTCGCCGTCCGCGACCTCGCTGCCGGCTTCGTCGAGGATCCTGATCGGCGCGGCACCGACGCATTCGCGGCCGACCGAACCGAGCTTGGTGAACTGCTCGTGCGGATGCAGCATGGTCACCCAACCGGTTTCGGTCGCGCCATAGAGCTCGAACAGGCCGGAATTGGGGAACATCTCCATCACCTCGCGCTTGGTTTCGGGGCGCGCCGGGGCGGACGAGATCATCAGCTTGGTGACGGCGTCGAAATTGTATCTGGATCGAACCGCCTGCGGCAGGCCGAGCATCATGATGTAGTGCGTGGGTACCAGCGAGGTGAAGCTCGAACCGGCTTCAGCCAGGGTCCGCACGGCATGCTCGGGATCGAAGCTCTTGCGGGAATAGATCGAGTTGACGCCGCCGCAATAGCCGAAGGCGCCGAAGAAGTTCAGTGAGTTGGCATGGCACATCGGCATCACCAGCAGCGCGCCGTCATTGCGATGCAGGCCGAGCTCGATTTCGGTCACCATCGACAGCAGCACCGCGCTGCGATGGCTGCGCACCACGCCCTTGGGATTGCCGGTGGTGCCCGACGTGTACATCAGCGTCCAGGGGTCGGACAGGTCCACCCGCTGGCCGGTCTCGCGGGAGCTGCCGGCTGCGAGAAAATCTTCATAGTCGCGATATCCGGCCGGGCAGGCCCGCGTGCCGAAATGGATGAAGCGATCGGACTTGATCGGCAGCGCGCCGCGGATTTCCTCGACCACGCCGACCAGTTCGTCCTGGACGAGAAGGGCCGACGCTTCGGCATTGTTGAGAATGAACTCGACCTCCTTGCCGACCAGCCGGAAGTTGACCGGCAGGGCGACGAGGCCCGCCTTGGCGGTCGCCGCGTAGATTTCGCACCATTCGACGCAATTGTAGGCGAGGATCGCCACCCGGTCGCCCTTGGCGAGGCCCAGGCCAAGCAGCGCGTTGGCAAGGCGGCAGGAGCGCTCGTTCCATTGCGCGAAGGTCATGGCGCGTTCGAGGTCGCGGGCGCCCGGCCGTTGCGGCGCGAGCCGGGCTTGTACCGACAGCATTTCACCGAAATTCAACAGGTCCTTCACGTTCCACTCCTCGGATTCATCAGCGCCTCACCGGCAATGATCAGGCCGGCGAAGCCCGCTCGATGAAACCCTTGGCGAGCGCGTGATAGACGCCCTCCTTGCAGATCAGGCGCGAGGTTGCATGCCCGATCAGGGCCGCCGTCATCACCGGCACGACCATGGCGTGGTTGTCGGTCATTTCGGTGACAATGACGAAGGCGGTGATCGGCGCCTGGACGACGCCGGCGAAATAGCTGACCATGCCGAGCAGCATGATGGCGGATAGCGGCGCGCCGGGAAACAGCGCGGCGATGTTCGAGCCAAGGCCGGCGCCGACCGCGAGCGAAGGCGAGAAGATGCCGCCCGGCATGCCGCTGATCGAGGCGAAGGTCGTCGCCAGGAATTTCAGGAAACCAAAATTTTCAGGCAATGGTCCGCCGCTTTCCAGCGCCGCCTTGACCTGCGAATATCCCGTGCCGTAGATCGCGCCGTCGGATGCCAGGCCGCAGATCGCGGTCGCCAGCCCGCAGATCACGGCAAAGCCCAGCGGGAATTGCCGGATCGCGCGTCCCGCCCGGTTCGCAAATCCCTCGGCCACCGCGATGAGGATGCGGCTGAACACGCCGCCCGCCAGTCCGCCGGCCACGCCGCAAACGGGGATCGCGATCCAGTCGAAGCCGTTGTGCAAGCCGGTCGAGCTGGTGCCGAAATAGGTGTAGTTACCCATCAGCGCGAGCGAGGTGAGGCCGGCAGCGATCACCGCGCCGATGATCAGGCTGCTGGTCCGCGTCTCGAATGCGCGGCTCATTTCCTCGATGCCGAATACGATCCCGGCCAGCGGGGTATTGAAGGCGGCCGCGACGCCGGCGGCGGCGCCGGCCAGGATCAGGCCGGGCTGACGCCGCGGCGAGAAGCGGCCGAGCGCGAACATGATCGAGGCGCCGATCTGGGCCGTGGGCCCCTCGCGGCCCACCGACGCGCCGCACAGCAATCCGAACAGGGTCAGAATGATCTTGCCGGCGGCAACGCGCAGCGAGACCAGGCTTTCGCGCGCGCCCTGATCCGTCAGATGGCGGGCCGCGATCGCCTGCGGGATCCCGCTGCCTTGCGAGTTCTGGAAAAAGCGGTTGGTCAGATACACCGAGAGCGCGAAGCCGAGCGGCGTCACCAGCAGCGATGCGTAGCGAAATTTCGACACCAGGATCGAAAAGGCATGCTGGGCCAGATCGGCGAGCTGGGTCAGGATCACGGCCGCAGCCCCGACGGCAATGCCGCCCAACAGAAACAGCGCGCGCCGTTGCCAACGCGCCGAGATGATTCTGAACAGCCGCTTTTGGTGATGCGAAGGGAAGGTCATGCTGCGGCCATTCTAACCACTTTTTTCAGCCGACCAATCCTGCGCATGATTGCTTCGCTCCGTGCGGCGCGGCCAGCCCCCGGATCGGGCCGCCATTGCGATCGGAACCAAGGCGGCCACTTCGGACTTAGATCCCACACAATGTGGAGGAAGCCATGAAGCTCGTCATCATCTGCGCGGCCGTTCTCGGATTGGCGTTTTCATCTGCAGCCCAAGCCAAGGGGTGCATCAAGGGCGCTATTGTCGGTGGCGTGGCCGGCCATATGGCGGGACACGGCAAGGTCGGTGCGGCCGCGGGATGCGTCATCGGTCATCACGAAGCCAACAAGGCCGATGCGCAAAAAGGCGACCCCCAGCCCAACCAGTCGAAATGAGGCATGGCAGGCGGGCGGAAATGCTGCCAAAGTGAAGGCCCGAGCTAATTTCCGGCTGACCTGAGTACAGCGCCCAGATGCCAGAGATGCCGGCCCAGATCCGACTGAAGCAGCACCGCGGCACCACTCTGGTCAACATGGCGGTGGCGGCGCTGGTCATCGCCGCGCTCTATGTCGGCCGCGAGATCTTTGTTCCGATCGCGCTTGCGGTGCTGCTGAGCTTCGTGCTCGCTCCCTTTGTCATCAGGCTGCAAGGCTGGCGAATGCCCCGCACGCTGAGCGTGCTGATCGTGGTTTTCGTGGGATTTTCGATCATCTTCGCGCTCGGCGGGCTGATGGTGTCCCAGGCAGGCCGGCTTGCCACCGATCTGCCGAGCTACCAGCAGACGCTCAAGGACAAGATCGACAGCATCCGCGGGCTTACCGGCGGCTCCGGGACGCTGGAGAGGGCATCGAAAGTTCTCAAGGAACTCAACACCGAACTTCTCAATTCGCAGACCGGCGCCCAGCCGGGCAGCGGCGCCGTTCTGCAGCAATCGCCGGAGAAGCCCATTACCGTGGAGGTGAAGCAGCCCGATCCGGGCCCGCTCGCGACACTGGCTGCCATCATCGAGCCGCTGATATCGCCGCTCACCACGACAGTCATCGTCGTCATCTTCGTGGTGTTCATGCTGATCCAGCGTCAGGATCTGCGCAACCGGTTCGTGCGGCTTGCCGGATCGCAGGACATACAGCGGACCACAGCGGCCATCGACGAGGCGGGCGAGCGGCTGAGCAAGCTGTTCCTGACCCAGATCCTGTTCAATGCCCTGTTCGGTTTGGCGATCGGCATCGGTCTCGAACTGATCGGCGTACCCTCGGCCCCGCTGTGGGGCCTGGTCGCCATGATCATGCGGTTCGTGCCCTATATCGGCGCGCTGATTTCAGCGGTGTTCCCCCTGATCCTCGCCGCCGCGGTCGGGTCGGGCTGGGAAATGCTGCTGATGACGGCCGGCTTGTTCGCCGTCCTCGAATTGCTCGCGGGTCAGGTCATCGAGCCGCTGGTCTATGGTCACAGCACTGGGCTTTCGCCGGTCGCGATCATCGTAGCGGCATCGTTCTGGACCTGGTTGTGGGGCCCGGTCGGCCTGGTGCTCGCGACGCCTCTCACGGTCTGTCTCGTGGTGGTCGGACGGCATGTCGACAGCCTGCAGTTTCTCGACATCATGCTCGGCGATGAGCCTCCGCTGACGCCGCCGCAGCTGATCTACCAGCGGATGCTCGCCGGCGATCCCGTCGAGGCCTCCGAACAGGCAGAGAGCTTCCTGGAGGAGGGGTCGGTCGAAGGCTATTACGACCAGATCCTGCTCCATGGCCTCAAACTGGCGGCGGCCGACCTGCACAAGGGCCACCTCGACGACGAACGGCTGGACCGCATCCTGACCACCGTGACCGAACTGGCGGGCGACCTCGAGGCGCATGAAGATGCCCGGCCGGTGTTGGTATCCGGAGACAGCGACTCCAATCTCGGCGCGCTCGCCGCGGTCGAACAGGCCGGCGAGGAGGTCTCTTCCATTCCGGACAAATGGAAACGGCCGCGCTCTATACTTTGCATTCCCGGTTCGACCAAGCTCGATGAGGCCGCGTCGCTGGTGCTCGCCCAGATCCTGCACCGCCGGGGATATGGCGCGGCGGCGGAGAAGGCCGACGCGCTGTCGGTCGCCAAGTTTTTCGCTCTCGATCTTTCCGGTGCCTCGCTCGTCTGCATCTGCTATGTCGATCGGCCGTCGCGGGCAAAGGTCCATTATGCGGTGCGCCGGCTGGCGAAGAAGGCTGCGGGCGCCCCGGTCGTGCTCGCCTTCCTCGGCGATGAACCGAGCGCCGACGGCGAAACCCTGAACGGAGGAGCCGTCGTTCGCGGGCCCTTCAGCGACGTCGCCGATTCGATCGTCGACAGCGTGGCGTCGACCAGGTCGTCCGAATCGGTCCAGTCGGCTGCCCTGGCGCCGAGCTAGCCGGGCCATCAACGCATAAAATTAGTTAGCCGTCTGCAAGGGCGAAGCGGACAGCGTCCAAATTGCCGTGTAAGATCTTCCTGCGGCAGTGAGATAACATCCCGGATGGAAGCGCCCTTGCCGGTCAACGAAACCCTGCTGAAGCAGTACCTCGCCGAGCTAGAAGCGATGGCGCGCTGGACGCCGCGCGTCCTGTCGGATCTTGAACGTTTTGTCCGCACGGCCAGCGACTACGACATCTTTCGCGTCAACCCGATCCAATACGCAGGGCTCAACGGACTGGGCGAAGACGAAGCGATCGAGCTGTTCGTGCACGCCGCCAAGGCGGGCCTGTTCGAGATGCAGTGGCTGTTGATCTGCGCCTATTGTCCGCAGGTCGCAGGCAATTTTCGCGAACTGGACGAGGTTCATCCGCGCTTCCAATGCGAGTTTTGCAATGCGCTGAACGACGTCGCGCTCGACGACTACATCCATGTCACCTTCACGGTCGCAACGGCCGTCCGCGACATCGTATTTCGTCATCCCGAGATGTTGTCCATCGAGGACTACTATCTGCGCTACAACTTTTCCAAGGGCTTCATCGCTCCGCACGGCATGACACACCAGCAACTCGTCGCAGCGCTCTCGCGGGGGTTTGCCGACATCGAAGCTGGCCAGCACAAGCAATTCGAATTCGACGTCACGGCCGGCCGTTTCGAATTGCTTGATCTCAGCCACCGGCTGCTTCTGGTGTTTTTCGCAAACGGCGAGCCGGCAGCATCCCAATCGACCCAGGTGCGACTCGAGTCGGGCAGGTTCACGGTCCCGGAACGGCCCGTCGGGCCGAGAGACATGGTGCTCGGCGACGGGCGCTTTGCCTTTCGACAGACGGCGGATCTCAAGCCGGGCAGGCACGTCATTGCGATCGAAAACCACACCGCAGAACGCGGCCGCTTCTGGTTCCTGCAATACCCTTCTCAGTTCGAGCCCCATCGCGTCGAGTACGAGCCGTTTCTTTCCGGCAGGCGGCTGCTGCTCACCCCCTGCTTTGGCGACCTCTACAAGACGCAGCTGGTGGATGAGCGGGAAAGCCTTGCGGTCTCCGACATCACCTACCTGTTCACCGATTTGAAGGATTCGACTCCGCTATACGAGACAGTCGGCGACGTGAATGCCTATTTTCTCGTTCGTCAGCACTTCGACATCCTGAACAAGGTCATTCGGGAGCGATCCGGCACCATCGTCAAGACCATCGGCGACGCCGTCATGGCGGGCTTCGAGCGTCCACAGGATGCCGTCCTTGCCGCCATCGAGATGATCGAGGAATTGTCGCAATTCAACCAGACCGCTTCACGGCCGCTCGGCCTCAAGGTCGGTGTGCACAGGGGCCGGGCCATTGCCGTGAGGCTCAACGACCGGATCGACTATTTCGGCCAGGACGTGAACATCGCCGCCCGCGTGCAAGGTCTTGCCGGTGTCAACCAGGTGTGCCTGACGGAAGCGGTGATGGAAGCGGCGGGTGTCGGTGACATCGTCAGGGGGCGCCCGGCGTCGCGAGACTATGAGAACCTGAAGGGCATCGGCCAGAAGATGCAAATCCACCGCATCGAGGTGTTTCCGAGTCAGAAATGAAGGCCGGCGACGCGGAGACCGGAGCCGGATGGCTGAACCGTCATTCCGGGACGCGCCACTTGGCGCGGGCCCGGAAACCATAACCACGAACCATCGTTGTGGCGCGAAGCTGGGGCCGCCTCTCGATCTACAACAGGCATCGGCGGGTATGGATTCCGGGCTCGCGCTTCGCGCGCCCCGGAATGACGGGGTGGCAAGGCGCGATGTCGTAGCCCGGATGCAGCGCAGCGAAATCCGGACCGCGCGATCCGCATTGACAATCCCCGGATTGCGCTCCGCTCCATCCGGGCTACCTCGCTGATGCATCGCCGCGCACCGCGGCTAGGCGTCAGGATTGCTTCAGCCGGGCCAGCGCATTCTCGATGGTTTCGCGCGTGTACGGCTTCTGGATCACCGGCGCGGCGGCCAGTTCTTCCGGAATCGGCGCGCGGTCGCCATAGCCGGTCGCGAACACGAAAGGCACCTGCAGTTCGAGCAGCTTCTTGCCGACCGGGATGCTGCTCTCGCCGCCCAAATTGACATCGAGCAGGGCAAAGCTCGGCTTCGCCCGGCCGATCGCCTGCATCGCCTGGTTCACCGAAGCGGCGGTCTCGACGTGACGCGCTCCCAGTTCGAGCAGGATCACCTCGGCCGACATGGCAATGATCAGATTGTCCTCGACGATCAGCGCGGTGTCGGAAAGCCGGGGCGGCGCGCCTTGCTCGACTTCCAGGCGGGTCGGCGCTCCCGAAATCGACGTCATCATCTCCACAAAGTTGGCCGGGATCACGAAGCGCGCCTCGACGCCGAGCAAATTGAAATGGATTTCCGCGTCGCCCTTGAGATCGAACGGTACCGACCGCTCGATGATCGTGGTGCCGAACCCGCGGCGCGAGGGCGGTTGCACCGGCGGACCGCCGCTCTCCTTCCAGTCGATCACAAGGCTCGATCCGCGGTCGATCTTCCAGATAACCTCGACCTGCCCGCTGGAATCGGCGAGCGCGCCATATTTCGCCGAATTGGTCATCATCTCGTGGACGACGAGGGCGAGCGTGGCGAACGCCTTGGGGTCGAGCGCAACGTCCGGACCATCGAGCCGGATGCGCCCGGCGCGCGATCCCAGATAGGCGCCGGCCTCGGACTCCACCAGCGATTTGAGCGCCACCGGCGCCCAGTTCAGGCTCGTGATCTGGTCATGCGCGCGGGCCAGGGCCTGCACCCGGCCCCCCAGCACGGCGCAGAATTCCTCGATGCTGGTGGCGGTATCCTTGCTCTGGGTCACCAGGCCGCGCACCAGGCTCAGGATGTTGCGGACGCGGTGATTGAGCTCGGCGATCATCAGTTCCTGCCGCTCCTGTGCATTGCGACGTTCGCGTGCGGCAAGATCGGACAGCTGCAGGATCACCTCGAGAAGCGTGACGCGCAGGCTCTCGGCAATCCGCAGATCGCCGCGCGACCAGGGCTTGGACTGGCCGGCCACCGTTTCCTGCCACAGTTCGAAACTCTTGCGCGGCGTCAGCCGTGAACCGAGCGGGCCCGAAGCATAGGACTTGTTGGGATCGCCGGCCCAGTTGACCGAGCGCAACACTTCGCGGCGGAAGAAGATCAGGCAGTCGCGCGGCACACGGGAAATCGGGATGGCGAGGAAGCCGGCGGCGCGGTCGCGAAAGGACAGGCCGGCCGCATAGACCTTGGCGATCTCCGCGCTGGCACAGATCCGGCCCGGCGAGGTCCGGTTGATGAAGCCGATCAGGTCCTTGACCTCGTTCTCGGTCGGGGTCTCCCCGTCCAGCGTAACTCCACCCTCCGACCACACCGCTATGCCGTCGCAGTCGATCATCTTGCGGTACTCGCCCATGAAATCGATTACCGCCCGCGAACTGTGGGCGTGCGAGGCGGCCGTTTCCATCAGCCGTTCCTGGATCTGATGGGCGCGCGCCTCGTAGACCATCTCGTCTTCGCGCTCGCGGCCTTCCAGGATCCAAGAGAACATCTGGCCGAACAGTTCGGACGCGGTGCGCTTCTCGAACGAGATGTGGTATGGCGAGTAGTGATGGCAGGCAAACAACCCCCACAATTTGCCGTCGCGCAGGATCGAGATCGACATCGAGGCGCCGACCCCCATGTTGTGCAGGTATTCGACATGCACGGGGGATACCGAGCGAAGCACGCTCATCGACAGGTCGAGCAGCGCGGCATTGTGCGTGGCCGTCGATCGCAACATCGCCGGCCTGCCGTCGACATCAGCAATGATGCGCAGCCAGTTGCGCTGATAGAGGATGCGCGCCTGCTGCGGGATGTCGGAGGCCGGGTAGTGCAGACCCAGAAACGGTTCGAGGCCCGAGCGCGCGGCTTCGGCGATCACCTCGCCCGAGCCGTCCTGGTGAAAGCGGTAGACCATCACGCGATCGAAACCGGTGAGCGCCTTGAGCTGGCGCGCCGACTCGTGCGCGAGGTCGGCCATGCCGCGGGTCTTGCGCAGCCGCACCAGCATCAGGCGAACCAGTTCGCCCGAATTGACGTCGGGCTGGACGACGCTCGGTTCGGCCTCGACGATCAGATAGGCGCCGGAAAAATGGATGGCGAGATCGAACTGCGGCCGGCCCTCTTGAAGTTGCAGGCCGAAGATCCGTTCGACCGCATCGGTCCCGCTCAGATAGTCGACCCGGCCGCGAATGACCGAGATCGCCTCGGCTGTGAAGACGTCGTCGATGTGGCGCTGCAACAGCGCCGCAACCTCGATGCCCAGGAATTCTCCGACATTCTCCGACGCCATGCAGATGGTGGAGTCGGACAACAGCGTCAGCAGGAAGCCGAACGGCTGCACGCTGCCGGGAATCTGGATCGGCTCGCGGTCGCAATTGGAAAGGTTGACCTGTTCGTTCATGCGCCCATTGCCGTTGCAAACATCGCAAAGGCGCGCTGCGCGGCGGCGACGGTTTCCAGCTCGCCGACGGCAGTCATCGGTTCGCGCTCGAGCCGTTCGAGAAATGTCCGCCACAGCGGCACGCCCTGGCCATGCCGAAGATATCGGGTGGCCGTCACGATCTGCGGCTCATCGCTGCCCGCCACGGTCCGCAGCAGGTATCTGGCCCCGAGCCGCGAGCCTTCGAGCACATACATCGTGCCCAGCATGTCCAGGTGGCTCATCGGCGCCATCGCGGGCAATGGATTTACCGCGCCGCCGATATCACCGAGATCGGCGGCGATCGCAGCCGTGCGTGAACGCTGCGGCCAGTCGGCGAACAGGCGCGCAATGCCGGAGCTTTCCAGTCCGGTTTCGAGCGGCAGCAATGCGGCGGCGCTCGCCTCGAGGAAGCGGCGATAGCCGGCCAGGCTGGTCAGCTCGAAGCTGCCGGCGCGGGCGTCGAGGGTGCGGTGAGCGGCCGCGGTCGACATCCTGAGCTGCTCTCGCAGTCCCGACGACGGGGCCGGTTCGGCGCAAACTACATTGTCCGGGGGCGTAACCGTCAACATCAAGAGCCAAATCCTGCGGTGCTGAAGCCGCAGAAATGCGGCAAGGAGCGGGTTAACGCCTGCGGAACCCCTAGGTTCCCCGCCAGTTTCTGCCGGCACACGCGGTCGCCCTCACAAATGCGATTTCGGCAGCAGCATGTGGATGCCCTTGTTGCCGTCGACCAGCTGGGTGACGCGCAGATTTCCGGCCAGGGAGCAAAGCATATAGGCCTCGTTGCGCGTCAAATTGGTGCGCGCGCAGACATGCTTGACCATCTCCCGCACCGCCTGCTTGGCCGCATCGTCGAGATCTTCGTCCAGCCCGATCGACATCAGATGGGTTGCGCTTTCGGCGAACGGCCAGGTCAATTCCATGTCCTTGCGCACGGTGAGACGAAACGTGCCGGTCACGCCGGTTTCGAGCGCGGTGATGCAGACTTCCCCGTCGCCCTGCACGGCATGCCCGTCTCCCGCAAAGAACAGCGCGCCGTCATTGAACACCGGCAGGTAGAGCGTCGTCCCGGCGCGCAGCTCCTTGTTGTCCATGTTGCCGCCGAATGCGCGCGGCACCGGCGAGCCGCAGCGCCCCCAACTCGGGGGCGGCGCCGTGGCGATGATGCCGAAGAACGGATCCAGCGGAATTTCCGCTCCCCAAGGCATGATGCCGACATTGCGGGTACGGTCGATCGCCGGGTGGATGGTTTCATAGTCGGTGAATTCGTCAGGGAGCGTGCCGAGCAGGGGCAGGATCGAGACGAACCCCCAGTCCTGCCGGATCTTCACGTCGAGAATGTCGATCTGCAGCGCATCGCCCACCTTTGCGCCAGCAACGTGGACGGGTCCGGTGATGAAATGCGGACCCGGTCCATGCGGCAGGGTTTCCAGCGCCCGCATGTAGTCGGCCGGTACCAGCGCGAGATTGTCCGGCAGGGTCTCTTTGCCGCCGGCCGGGAAGCTGTGCAGGGTGACCGTGTCACCGGAATTCACCGACAGCACGGGCGGACAGGCGCAATCCAGGTATCCCCATACCATATTCTCGGGCGTAGCGGGAATTTCATGACGACGCGACATCGGGGGTCTCCAGCTCGACCGGGCAGGAAACAAGACCAGACCATGCTGCGACGGGCAAGCCGAGATCATTTGTCACGCATCGGCGGCGGCGCCTGCAAGCTTCGGGCGACCTTCGTTTCGTGCTAGCGTCGCGGCGGACGCCGAAACAAATCGCCGCCGGCGATGGAGTCCCGGCCAGCCGAGGCATGAGGCGATCCGATGCGACGATCCCAATTCAGCGAAGGCGAAATCCTCCATCTGTTGCATGAGGCGAGCACCGGCGTTTCGGTTGCGGAAATCTGTCGCACCGCGGCGGTGACGCCGCGAACCTTCTACCGGTGGCGGCGGCGGTTCGGCGGTCTCAGCCTTCCCGCGGTCATGGAGATGAAGGACCTCGCCGCGGAGAACCGCCGGTTGCGAGGCCTGGTCAGCCGTCTCAACGAGCGCCTGCGTGCCGAAGCCGAGGCGTCGAAGCCGTCCGCGACATTGCCGAAGGCGCGCGACGCGGCGCGCGAGCAGCAGCGTGCCATCGGGATCGCGGCGGAGAAATGCGGCGGCGCCCTGACCGGCCGCTTCGCGTCGGTGCGGGTCAACCCGTAGGCGAAGATCTTCGTCGGTCGAGAGCGGCCGGCGAAAATGTCAAAAATGACATTAAGCCAGCTCGGCCTTCACCTCGATCGATGGGATGCGCGGCCGACGTGAAAACGCCGCGGCTCGAGCGACGATTGCGCGAGATGATGCGTGGCAATGCCGCACGTCATGCTGCTGCTTCTTTTATCTTGCAGCCTGCTCGCCTGACGGAATAGCTTTCCACGCCACCAGGCATTTCCCTTGCGAGGAGTGTAGAGACATGATCGATAAGGTCCGCCAATTATTCATCTCGGAATCCGCTTCGTTTAGCCGACGCGATTTCCTGTCGACCTCCGCCGCCGTCGCGGGGGGTCTTGCGATTTCATCGATCGGCACGGGCGCTGCCCGCGCCGCGGCGCTCAAGGAAGTGCGGTTCAGCGAAGCCGTCCACAATCTCGGCTACATCAATCTCTACGTCGGCATGCATTCGGGCATCTTCAAGAAGAACGGCCTCGACATGAAGGTGACCGCAGCCGGCGGCGATACCCAGACCTTCGCCGCAGTGCTCGGCGGCTCGGCGGATTTTGCGATCGGGGATGCCACGATGGCGCAGATCTCGCGCGAGAATGGCGGCCCCGGCGTCGTGGTCGGAACCGTCGTGCAACGCGCGCATTATTTCGGCGTGTCCAAGACCCTGAAGCCGATCACCGACCCGAAGGAGTTCAAGGGCCTGAAGATCGTCACCTCTCCCGAACCGAACACCAATTACAGCGTCGCCAAGCGGCTTCTGGAGAAGGCCGGCCTCAAGGTCGGCGTCGATGCGACGATCGTGCCGGTGAACCCGGGCACCGAGATCGCGGCGATGCTGGCGGGACAGGCCGATATCGCCATCGCGTATCAGCCCAGCGTCGCCGCCGCCGAAGCGCAGGGCGCCAAGGTGGTGTTCGATTTCTCGACCTATATCGGACCGTTCTGCAACACCGGCATCATGGTGCTGCCGAGCACCATTCAGAAGGATCCGGCGATGGTGCAGGCCCTGGTGACCTCGTTCGAGGAGGCTTCGCGGAAGACTTATGCCGATCCGGCATTTTCCAAGCAGGTCGCGCGCCAGGAATTTCCCGACCTGCCCGGCGACGTGGTTGACAAGGCGATCGACGCCGAGCTCAAATACAAGATACCGGCGGAGTCCGTCGTCACCAAGCCCGACCAGTGGAAGAACCTGATGGACATGCAGGTCTATCTCGGCAACGCCAAAGGTTCGGTGCCGTTCGACCAGATCATCGACAACAGCTTCGCTGACAAGGCGGTTGCCAGCCTCAAATGACGGGCGGGGCAAGCGAAACCGCCGGGGCTTCGATCGCCGCGCCGAATGCCGGTCGGGCCATTCCGCTTGTCGTCGACCATGTCTCCAAGAGCTATGACGTCGATGACCGGGTCGTCCCGGTCATCGGCGATCTCAGCCTGACGCTGGACAGCGGCCAGGTCGTCAGCATTGTCGGGCCCTCGGGTTGCGGCAAGACGACGCTGCTCAACACGTTGTGCGGATTGCTGACGCCGGACGCCGGCCGGATCAGCTGGTATGGCCAGATCATCACCGGCCAGCCGCAGAATGTCGGGTACATGCTGCAGAAGGATCTGCTGCTGCCGTGGCGAACGGCGCATGGCAATGTGATGCTCGGCCTCGAGATCCGTGGCGTGGCGGCCAGGGAGGCGCATGAACGCAGCCGGGCCATGCTCGACCGGCTGGGACTGCATGGCTTTGCCGATCACTACCCTTCCACGCTTTCGGGCGGCATGCGCCAGCGCGTGGCGCTGGCGCGCACCCTGGTCCATGAGCCAGCCGTGCTGCTGCTCGATGAACCGTTCGCCGCCCTGGATTTCCAGAACAAGCTCCTGATCGAGAGCGACACCGCAAGGCTGGTCCGCGAGGGCGGCCGGTCGCTGCTGCTCATCACCCACGACATCGAGGAGGCGGTGTCGCTCGCGGATCGCGTCATCGTGCTCTCGAAGCGGCCGACCCAGGTCAAGGCGGTCTATGATATCGATCTCGGCACCGAACGTACCGACATGATGGCGGCACGTGACAGCCGTGATTTCAGCAAATATGTCCGGCAGATCTGGGCCGACCTCGACGTCGTGCTGCAATGACCGCGGATGCAGAGAGCGGGATGAGCCGCGCCACCGATCCTGCTGCCCGAAAGCTCGTCCCCGCGGCCGCCCGCCGCCGGCAGCGGCTGCGCGCCGCGGCAATCGTCCTTGCCACCCAGGCGGCCCTGCTTGCTCTGCTGCTCGGCTTCTGGACCTACATGACCGCGAACAACAAGCAGGCGGCCTTCATGTTCGGGTCGCCGTCGGCGATTGGCGGCTTTCTGGTCCAGATGGTCAAGGACGGCAGCCTGTGGCGCGACAGCTATGTCACCGGCCTGGAAACCCTGCTCGGCTTTCTGGTGGGCAATTTCATCGGCACCATCATCGGTCTTTCGCTGTGGTATTCGAGGTTCGTCTCCAAGGTGGTCGAGCCGTTCGTGATCGCGCTCGGATCGATCCCGATCATCGCGCTGGCCCCCATCATCATCATCTGGTTCGGTACCGGCCTGATCTCGAAAGTGGCGATGTCGACCTTGTCCGTCGTGATCGTTGCCCTGGTCACGTCGTACAAGGGCGCGGTAGGGGTCGATACCGACCAGATCAACCTGATGTGGACGCTGGGCGCCTCGAAGTTCCAGATCTTCCGCAAGCTAGTGGTGCCGGCCTCGCTGATCGATATCTTCGCCGGGCTGAAGCTCACCGTCGGTTTTGCCTTGATCGGCGCCATCGTCGGCGAATTCATGTCGTCGTCCGAAGGCCTCGGGCACGCCATCTTCAAGGCCGGCTCGCTTTACATCATACCCAAGGTGTTCGCCGCACTGGTCGCGACCATCGTGCTGGCGCTGCTTCTGACCTCGGTGGTGGGCCGGATCGAGCGCCTGCTGATGCCGTGGCGCCGCATTCATTGAAATCAGCGTAAACTTGCAGCGAGGAGCAGGAAAATGGTTCAGCGTGTAACCAAAGCGGGCAACATCAAATATGCGCTCTCGGGCGACGACGACTTCATCGCCAGCGTCGAGGCCGGCGAAACCTTCGTGGTGGAATGCGCCATCAACGTCAACGACGGCACCATCCGCCAGCTGGGACAGCAACTGACCGAAGCCGACGTCACGCTTCCCTTTGTCAATGGCGCGACCGGTCCGATCGAGGTGCGCGGTGCCAAGGTCGGCGACGTGCTGAACGTCGAGATCCTCAAGATGGAGCTCGACAGGCTGGGCTTCACGGCGCTGTGGCCGGGCATCGGCATGTTCCCCGACTGGGTGCGGCGAAAGGAGTTCGGCATCCAGACCAGGGTGGTCGAGGTGAAGGACGATCTCGTGCACTGGAACGAGCATCTGAAGCTTCCGATCCGGCCGATGATCGGGGTGATCGGCGTCGCGCCGGTGCATGGCGCGGTGCTGACCGTCGACAACGGCCCGCATGGCGGCAATCTCGACGTTCAGGAGATCACCACCGGCAATACCGTGCTGATGCGGGTCAACAGGCCGGGGGCGCACCTCTTTCTGGGCGATTGCCACGCGATCCAGGGCGACGGCGAATGCAACGGCATGGGAGCGATCGAGATCGCCACCACGCTGACGGTCAAGGTCTCGCTGGGCAAGGCGCCACGCCGGTTGAATCATCCACGCATCGAAACCCCGACCCACATCTGCACGCTCGGATGCGCGCGACCGCTGGAAGACGCGATGCGCATCGCCTTCGAGGAGATGGTCTATTGGATGGAGGACGACTGGAAGATTCCGGCGCCGGAAGGCTACATGCTGCTGGGCCAGATCGCGGAGGCGCGTTGCACCCAGGTGGTCAACCCGAAATACACCTACATCTGCAAGGTCGATAAGCGCATCCTGTCGGGCTATTTTGGCTGATCCCGCCTTCGCCATCGAGGAGGCGACGATCGCCGGCATTCATGCGGCGCTGAGCGCTCGCGTCAGCACCGCGCGCCAGATCGTCCAGGCCTATCTCGACCGGATCGCCGCCTATGATCGCGGCGGTCCGGCGCTCAATTCCATTCTCGCGCTGAACCCGAACGCGCTGGCGGAGGCGGACCGTCTCGACGCCGAGCGGTCGAGCGGGGCGCCCCCCGGACCGCTGCACGGCGTGCCGCTGGTGCTCAAGGACAATTTCAACACGGCCGATCTGCCGACCACGGCCGGCTCGGATTCGCTGGCCGGCATGCGGCCGCCGGTGGATGCCTTCGTCGTCGCCAGGCTGCGCCGCGCCGGCGCGATCATCCTCGGCAAGTCCAACCTGCACGAATTCGCGCTGTCGGGCACCACGGTAAGCTCGCTCGGCGGGCAGACGCTCAACCCATACGACCTGACGCGAACCCCCGGTGGTTCGAGCGGCGGGACCGGCGCGGCGGTAGCGGCAAACCTGGCGCTGGCCGGCACCGGCAGCGATACCGTGAACTCGATCCGGTCGCCCGCTTCGGCCAACGCCCTGCTCGGGATTCGTCCGACCAGGGGACTTGTGAGCCGTGCCGGCATCATTCCGGTCTCCGAAACCCAGGACGCCGTCGGTCCGATCGCCCGCACGGTTGCCGACGCCGCACGGCTTCTCGAGGTCATGGCCGGGCACGATCCGAACGATCCCGCGACCACACCGTCTCTCGGCCAGGCGTTGCCGAACTACGCTCGGTTGCTCGGGCCGGATGGATTGCGCGGCGCCCGCCTGGGGCTGCTGACCACGCTGCTCGGAAGCGACGCCATCCACCACGAGGTGAACCACGTGATCGCCGCCGCGATGGCCGCCCTGAAGAGCGCGGGAGCCGACCTGATCGAGATCGAGGCCCCTGCGCTGGATGCCGGCCGGCTGATTGCCGACAACGACGTCCAGATCTACGAGTTCAAGGCGATGCTGAACGGCTATCTCGCCGGCATTCCCGGCGCCCCGGCGAAATCGCTTGCCGAGGTCATCGCGTCCGGCAGGTTTCACCGGCCGTCGCTGGAGAAATTCCTGGTAAGCGCCGAAGGCTTCGCCGACGGCCGGCAGCAGCCCGAATACGGGGAGCGGCTGCAGCGAAACCAGCGCACGCGTGCGCTGCTGATGTCGATCCTGGCCGACCACCAACTGGACGCCCTGATCTATCCGCTGCAGAAGCGGCTGGTGGTGCCGCTCGGCGAAACCCAGCAGGCCGACCGCAATGGCATCCTGGCTGCCGTCACCGGCTTTCCGGCCATCACCGTGCCGGCCGGCTTTTCACCGCCGACCGCGACGGCCCCGCTCGGCGTACCGGTCGGAATGGATTTCCTGGGCAAGCCCTGGAGCGAGGGGCGCCTGATCGAGCTGGCTCACGGTTTCGAACGGGCTGCCCCGGTTCGCAGGCCGCCGCACTGCGCGCCTGCCCTGTCCCGGCCGTGACGGATCACCCCAGCACTTCGCGTCGCTCGACCAGTTGCGCGTCGATCTCGGCGCGCTTCTCGTCGAGCAGGCCCTTGTCGACGGCTTCGATCGCCGCAAACAGTTCATGGGCATCGCTGAGCCGCGTGACCGTCACGTAGTCGGCGCCGGCGGCGTAGAGATCGTCGACATCCGACAACAGGTCGGCGGTGGCGACGATCTTTGCGGTCGAATTGAGCGAGCGGACGTGGCGAACCAGCCGCTCGTTGCTGGCGCCCTTCAACAGCGAGTCGGGCACGCTGAGCACCACGATCTGCGCCGTTCCCACCCCGGCATGCAGCAAGGTGTCGACATTGCTGATATCCCCGTAGATCACGTGGACGCCGCGCGCGACCAGGGTCTGGAAGACGTTGGGGTTGAAGTCGACCACGCTGATCTGGTCGAGCAGCAGGGGATTCTTTCGCTCGATCTCGGCGAGCAGCGCGCTGGCCGCGCGGAAGAACCCCAAGATCACGATCCGCCTCGTCTCGCCGTGCCCATCGGCGTGGTCGGCGTCGGCGCCCTGGCCATGATCCAGATCGTGGATTCCGATCCGCTTCAACAGGCCGATGGCGGACCGCGTGATCTGGTCGCTGCGCATGATCACGAAGGTGCTCAGCACCGCCAGGATCACGAACGCGAACGAGGCGGCGCTGGCGGTTTCGGTCCTGATATGCCCGCTGGCGAGTCCGGTCTGTATCACCACCAGGGAAAACTCGCTGATCTGGGCCAGATTGATCGCCGGCAGCAGGCTGGCGCGCAGACCCTGCTTCATCAAATAGAGCGGGATCGCCGTCGTGAGCAGCCGGCTGACCACCGTGAATGCCGCGATCACCAGCGCAAGGCCGATCACCGAAAGGCCGGGGATCGGGATTGTCATGCCGAGCGCGACGAAGAACAGCGTGATGAAGAAATCGCGCAACGTCGTCACCTTGGCGGTGACGTCGAGCGCATAGGGAAATGTCGACAGCGACACCCCCGCCACCAGCGATCCCATCTCACGCGACAGATGCAGCCGCTCGGCGATCTCCCCGATCAGGAAACACCAGGCGAGCGCGCCGAGCAGGATCAGCTCGGGCCGTCGCGCAATCTGGTGAAACAGCCGCGGCAGCACGAAGCGGCTGATGGTCAGCGCCACGGCAACCAGCAGGCCGACGCGGCCGATCGACAGCAGGATGACACTGATCTGGAGGTTTCCGAGACTCGGCTGAACCGCCAGGAACAGGATGGCGAAGATATCCTGCAGCACCAGCACGCCGAGCGTGATGCGTCCGGGCAGGGTGTCGAGCTCGCGCTTCTCGTACAGCACCTTGACGATGATGACGGTGCTGCTCAGGGCGCAGGCAATGCAGAGATAGAGCCCGTCGAAATGGCCGTTGCCGATCGAGAAACCGATCCCCGCGAAGAACAGCGTGCCGAGCAGGCAGGCGCCCGCCAGCTGGCCGCCCGCGGCTACCAGGATCACGCGGCCGGCGCGAATGATCTTCTTCAGGTCGATCTCGAGCCCGATCATGAACAGCATGAAGATCAGGCCCAGCTCGGAGATGACGCTGATCAACTCCTGGGACTGGACCCAGCCGGCGCCGAATGGACCAATGAGGAACCCGGCGATAAGATAGGCAAGGATCAGCGGCTGCCGAAAGAAATGAGCCAACAGCCCGAGCGCCCACGCGAACAGGATGCATAACGTGATGTCGGGAATGAGTTCATGCATGTCTCAAGACCAATCGGTGGCGACCTCGGGCTCCAACCTACGGGCATGCCGGTGAACAGCAAGCGAGCGATGTGTCACATCCGTCTTGTTGCTGCGGCCTTGGCCTGCCTGCTGACAATGCATGTGAATGCGGCCAATGCCCAGACTGCTGGCGGGATCGAGCGAACGTTCGCCGATTCGCTGACCCCGATGCCATCGGAAAATCTCGCCGTCTCCGGCGCCTTCTACGTGCCGGCCTATTCCAGCGTCTCGATGAGCCAGGGCAAGCTGCGGGCGGACTTCTCCGTCACGCTGAGCATCCACAATGCCTCGGAAACGCGGCCGCTCGTGCTCCGACGCATCGCCTATTTCGACACGGCGGGCAAGCTGGTGGAAAGCTACCTGAAGGGACCGGTGGCGCTGAAGCCGTTTTCGACCGTTGAAATATTCGTTCCGGTCACCGACATTCGCGGCGGCACGGGCGCCAATTTCGTGGTGGACTGGGCAGCCGCCGGCGACATCGCCGAGCCGGTGGTCGAGGCGCTGATGCTCGGGGGCCTCGGGAGCGGGCATTATGCATTCGTCAGCCAGGGCCGCCCGGTGAGGATCATCGGCAAGAACTAGCTGCGTCTTCGGCGCCATCCCGCCTGCGCCGGGTTGTGGCACAATAATCACACCTCCGCCAAATCGCATTATGGATAACGGTCCGAGGCCGCCGAAGCCACGGTTCCGCCCTGATTGCACGCGGGACTAGGTGCCGGGGGCGATAGTTAAGGATGCAGCATGACATCCGACGATTTTGCCAAGGCGTCGTACGCAGGCGGCCGAAGAAATAAACTCTTCGGCCTGCGACCGGTCGTCGGCGTTGGTGTGCGCAACACGATGAGGCCGCTGGTCGTCGTGCTCGGGGCGGCGCTGCTGGCGGGCTGCGCCCAATCATCCGTGGTCAGCAACCATTCCGACTTCACCGGATCCCCACCGGAAGCATCGCTGCAACGCAACCGGACCGCCGCCTCGGCACCCATCAGGCATGTTGCAGCCGCAAAAAAGCATACGCCGTTCGCACGGCACGATACCGCGGCACCGACCAGGATCGCATCGCGGGGAATTGCCAGCTTCTATACGGCGGACCAGGAGACGGCGAGCGGCGAGAAATTCGATACCAACGACCTGACCGCCGCCCATCCGACCCTGCCTTTCGGCACAAGGTTGCGGGTGACCAATGTCTCCACCGGACGCTCGGTAACGGTCAGGGTCAATGACCGTGGCCCGTACGTGGCCGGACGCGTGGTCGATGTCTCCCATTCGGCGGCCGATGCGCTGGGAATGCTTCGAAGCGGCATCGCCGAGGTCAAGCTCGACGTCGTCCAATAGCCGCCTAGTGGACCCACGCGGTCAGGCCGGGCATGGTCGACACGAACGGCACCATCACGGCGCAGGCGAAGCCGATCAACAGCATGCCCGACGTGATCGCCAGGACGAGGTCGAATGATCGCGGCCGCTTGCCGTCGCTGATCACGTCGAAATGCCCGGACCGGCTTTCATCGCGATAAATATGCAGATGCATGGCAATTCTCCCCGCGCCGGTCCCTTGATGCCCATGCAACCCGCCATGACCAAGACCGTTCCATGAAATTTCAAAGAACCCGCTGTCGCCCCCGGCCTGGAGGGCCGGCGTCTCCATTCTCGTTGACTCCACCGTCAATCGGCCGTGTAGTCATGGTCGCGAATGGTTTTTCTTCCCGGATCATATCCAACTGACGAGAAACGCCATGCCCAATTTCAATCGACGCGACGCCTTGAAAATGTCGGCCGGCCTGGCGCTGGCCGCCGGTGGATTCTCCTGTGTCGAAATGGCCAAGGCAGGCCCGATCGACGTGCCGACCGTAGACCAGCTCAGGATCCGTGTCCTGGTCGACAGCACCAGCGACGTCTTTTTCCGGCCGCAGACCGTGGCCGGCATCAAGACCGAGCCCGGCCGCTCCGCGCAGTCGCTGCGCCCGCTGCACAGCGAATGGGGACTGTCGTTGCTGCTGGAGCCGCAGCGCGGCGACGACAAGCGCACCTTCCTGTTGGACTATGGCTGGACGCCCGAGGCCCTCAACGGCAACATGGAATTGCTCAAGATCGACCCGCGCGCGATCGATGCCCTGATTCTCAGCCACGGCCATTTCGATCATTGGGGCGGGCTGTTCGGCTTCCTCGACCGGCACCGCAAGGACCTGCCGGCCGACATCACCCTGTATGCCGGCGGCGAGGACAATTTCTGCCAGCGCTACAACGGCCGGGGGCCGGGCGAGCTGAGCGATTTCGGCATGCTGGATCGTCGCGACATCGCCAAACAGGATGTCAAGCTGGTGCTGTGCGAGTCACCGGTCGTGATCGGCGGGCAGGCATTCACCACCGGCAAGATCAAGCGCAACAGCATCGAGAAGGTGCTTCCCAACACCCAGGTCGAATTCAAGCTCAAGAATGGCGCCGGGTGCAATGCCAGCCACTATCTGCCGGCCGAAATGGAAGGCAAGATCGTGCCCGACGAGCACATCCATGAGCATGCCACCTGTTTCAACCTGAAGGACAAGGGCCTGATCGTCATCAGCTCCTGCGGCCATGTCGGGATTGTCAATTCGGTCCGGCAGGCGATGGAAGTATCGGGCATCGAGAAAGTGCACGCCATCATCGGCGGCTTCCATCTCGGACCGGCTCCGCCGGAATATTTGTCGCAGGTGGTCGGCGAAATCGGCAAGCTCAATCCCGACGTCGTCATTCCCATGCATTGCAGCGGACTGAACTTCACCGAGGAGGCGCGGCGGCAGATGCCGGGCAAGGTCCTGACGACGGCGACTGGCACGCGCATCAGTTTCGGGATCTGATCCGGGTCGGCACCGATGCGGATTTCCGTGATGCGGGCGCTCCTGGTCGCATCCTTGATCGGCTGTGGTTCGGCTGTGGCGGCGGAGCCGCAGCCATCAGCCGCGCAGATGATGGATGATCTGATGTATGGCCGCGGCGCGGTCGGCGGCCCCTTCACCCTGACCGATCAGAACGGCAGAACGCGCAGCGACGTGGAATTCCGCGGCAAGCTGATGGTCGTCTATTTCGGCTATACCTATTGTCCCGACGTGTGTCCGGCCGACCTGATGTCGATCACCCAGGCGCTCGACGTCCTGGGGCCGGCGGCTGCAGATATCCAGCCTTTGTTCATCACCATCGATCCGGAGCGCGACACCGCGCTCCTGGCCCGGTATGTCTCGGCCTTTCATCCCAGCCTGATCGGCCTTACCGGTTCGCCCGACCAGATCCGCAAGGTGGCGAACGGCTACAAGGCCTACTACGCCAAGGTGCTTGACCCGCGGGGTGGCGACTACGTGATCGATCACATGGGCGCCATCTATCTGATGGGGCGCAATGGCGAGTATCTCGGCTTCATGCCCCCGCAAACCGGCCCCGATCGCCTCGCCGAAATCCTGCGCGAGCACCTGGCGAAGTAATGGCCGCCCGGCGGCTCGGGCACAAATTCGACGATGCACCAGGCCGGGTTCGAGGTCTAGGATGCGTGGTCATGATGCGATTTCGGGGAAAGGGGGGAAATCATGCTGACCATGTCCCATGCAACGGGGGCGGACCAGCCGGCCGTGCGCGACATCACGCTCGGCGAATTGCTGCGGTCGGCGGCGGAGGCGGCGCCCGACCGGATCGCGCTGATCGCCGGCGCCCCCGATCCGGCGAACCGCCGGCAATGGACCTACGCCGAGCTGCACGCGCAGGCGTTGCGCACGGCGCAGGCGCTGCGGGCGCGCTTCGAGCCGGGCGAGCGGGTGGCGATCTGGGCCCACAACATTCCCGAATGGATCATGACCGAGTTCGGCGCGGCGATGGCAGGCGTCATCCTGGTCACGGTCAATCCCGGCTTCAGGTCGGCCGAGGTCGAATATGTCCTGAAGCAGTCGCGCGCGGCAGGCGTCATGGTGGTCACGGAATTCCGTGGCAATCCGATGCTGGCGACAGTTCAGGCCCTGCGATCAAGCCTGCCGGAACTGCGCGAGATCATCTGCTTCGACCGATGGGAGGAATTTTTGGCATCCGGCGACCGGGCTAAGCCGGAATTGCCGGCCATGCGGTCGACCGATCCGGTGATGATCCAGTACACCTCGGGCACGACCGGCTTTCCCAAGGGGGCGCTGCTGCACCATCGTGGGCTGGTCAACAATGGCGCTCACACCGCGGATCGCGCGGGCATTGCCGAGGGCGCGGTGCAGCTCACCACCATGCCGCTGTTTCACACCGGCGGTTGCGTGTGCTGCGTGATCGGCGCGGTAGCGCGGCGCGCCACCCAGGTTCTGGTGGAGGCCTTCGATCCCGGGCTGGTGATCGAACTGATGCAGCGCTATCGCTGCAACGCCATGCTCGGCGTGCCGACCATGCTGGTCGCAATGATGGAGCATCCGTCGTTCGCATCGGCCGATCTTTCGTCGGTCAATGCGATCTACTCGGGCGGATCGACGGTGCCGGCGGCAATCGTGACCGCCCTCGAGCAGCAGCTCGGCGCGCCCTTCACCATCGTGTACGGCCAGACCGAGTGCTCGCCGGTTGCCCTGATGACCTGGGCCAATGACACCCTGGCCGACAAGGCGGGCACGATCGGCACGCCGATGCCCCATGTGGAGGTCAAGATCGTCGATCCCGGCACCGGACAGACCGCCCCGGTCGGCGAGATCGGCGAGATATGCACCCGCGGTTATCACATCATGCATGGCTATTTCGAGAACGAGGCGGCTACAAGCGCGGCGATAGACTCGGAAGGATGGCTGCATACCGGCGATCTCGGCGCGATGGACGGCAGGGGCTATTGCACGATCGAGGGGCGGCTCAAGGACATGATCATTCGCGGCGGCGAGAACATCTACCCCCGCGAGCTCGAGGAAGTCCTGTTTCGCCATCCGACCGTGGGGGATGTCGCCGTGGTCGGACTGCCGGACCCGAAATGGGGAGAGGTAGTCGCGGCCTTCATCCGGCCTCCGCCGGGGATGACCGTCGACAAGGACGAGCTGTTCGACTACCTGCGCGAGCATCTCGCTCCGCACAAGACGCCGCGCCACTGGTTCGTCGTCGATGCCATGCCGCTGACCGGGTCGGGCAAGATCCAGAAGTTCAAGCTGCGCGAGCGATGGGCCAACGGCGAGATGAAGGAAATTTGAGATTCGAGCGGCCTCGGCGCTGCATGGTCGTCGTTCCCTGGAACCACCATCCCGCCACGCCTGACCAATGCGGATGTCGGGAACCCGCCCCGCCCCGGCTCCCGATTCGGCATTCTCTGGCCTTGCGTCCCCCATGTTCGCCGGAACCATTCCGGCCGCTCGGCGCTTCTCCCTCGCAGGAGGAGCAGTGGTGAAGCGCCTATTTCGTCCCATCGGGTTTGTCCTGGTCGCGCTCTACTTCGCGGTGGACGCCGTCTTCGCCTATGTCACGCGGCCGGTGGTAGCGTGGATCGGCAGCTTGCGCATTTTTGGCAAGATCAGGGCCTGGATCGTTTCCCTCAACGCCTACGCCGCGCTGGCCTTGTTTGCCGTTCCGGTGATGGTGCTCGAACCCGTCAAGCCGGTGGCCGCCTATCTGATGGCGACCGGTCATCTGATATCGGGATTGGGAAGTTTGGTCGGCGCCGAAATTCTCAAGCTCACCGTGGTCGAGCGGCTGTTCCAGCTCAATCGCAACAAGCTGCTGTCGATCCGGGCCTTCGCCTGGGGTTACGGCTATTGGAGCAGGTTGGTGGAGTGGGTGCAATCCTCCCAGGCCTGGCGAGTTCTTGTCGCGCTCAAGGCGAAGTTCGTGCGGGCGGTTCGCGGTTTGCGGCGACAAAGGTCGTGGTCGGATGCTGACGAGCCTCAGCGCCATGCGGGTGGGCAGCGCATCCACCCGGACACCGATCCATGGCCGCGCGGCATGCGGCAAGCGGCCCGCAACAATCCCTTCGAGCCGCGCGCCGCGAATGTCTCGCGCGGCGTCAAGATCGGAATCTGAAAGCGTCGGATCTGAGGAGTGAGGCTCGTCGCGGAGGAAAGGTTCAGACGCGCGGCCTGATCTGAAGTTCGAGCAGGGCAATTCGCTGCATCGCGACCGGATTGCGCTCGCCGAGCGCGGCGGTGCGCAGGATGCTTTCCGCAATCGACTGCACATGCATGGTGCACACCGGCTCGGGCAAAGTCGCTACCGCCGCATCCATCGCCGTCTTCATGAGATCGATGGTCTCCGGCGGAAATGACGCATTGGAAAAGTCATCCATGGGCGCACTCCATCCTGTCATGGCGAGTTGGTCCTTGGAGCTAATCTCAGCCGCCGCGCTTTGTTCCCGCTCCGCGCCGAGTCGGCGAGGGCGGACCATTGGACCGATCATGAAAAGACGGTTCGGCGACGGACACAAGTTCCCCACGTATCGACCGTGGCTGGCTCAGCGCTCGGGTTGGGAAGACGCGCCTCGCGCCGCCAGCAGGGCTGCTTCGGCTATTTCCCGGATCACGTCGTCGGGAAAGTTCGTTCGCAACAGGCACTGAAAGCCCAGGTCCCGTCCTGCCATCAGTTTGGCCTTGATGGCCTCGGCGGCCGCGTCGAGTTCCGCCTCGGCAAACTCGCGGCTCGACGCGCGCTCCCCGACCTCGGATTCCATCATGGCGCGTTCGACCGTCAACGCCGCGACCTCCATGGCGACCGCTCCGACCCGCAACGGCATCGCGGCCATCTTGATCAGCCCAATGAGAAGTTCCGATGCTGCCGGCGTCATTCCGGCCTGAGACTGCCCCCATTCGGCAGCGACAGCAAGGATGCAGGCCCGACGTTCCGCGATTGTCGCTGGCGCATCACCACAGGCGCCAGTGTCAGGTTCAATCAAATCCAGAGATCGGCCTGTCGAGAAGCTTCAGCCAGGTACTTTTCGCAGGACCGGTCGTAAACCAGATTGATGATGAAATCCCACATGGCGGCCCCCTTTGCCTGATCCGGCCCAAAGCTGGTCCCCCATTGTTTCAGGCTGTTTTCGTCGCGCACCCGAATCGTGTCGTCGAGGCGCCAAATCATTTCACCGGCATTTCGCTGTTGCGGCACCCGCGGCTCTGTTTGCCGTGCCGGTCGAGACCGCGGCCGGCAAGATCTGGCGGACTCAGCGGCCCGCCTGCACGACCTTCTGTCCCAGGCGCCTCGATACGGCCGGTTCGAAGCTCGTGATGTTCGGCACGAAGGGGTCGGCATGACAAATTGCCCCGACGCTCCGTGCCAACCGTGCCACGCTTTCGGTCATGGCCGGCGCACCTGCGGCATAGATCAGGTCGTTCCGCGACAGGTCCGGCAGGTGGTCGGTCGGCCGTCCGACGCGGATGGCGGGGGAGACGCGTTGTGGCTCCGACGTGGTCAGAATGATCCTGACGTTGGGAAACAGCGCAAGTCGGCACAGCGCGCCATGCATGTAAAGCGACTGCAGCCTTCGTGCCGCAACGACAAACACGATTTCCCGGTGCGGTCGCTCCATGATCGCCGCGACCGCGACCGACCACATCGGCGCGAAACCGGTGCCGCTGGCGACAAGAATCAACCGGCCGGAATGCTTGCGCCGCAGAAAGGCGCTGCCCGACGGCCCCGCGATCTTGACGCGGTGGCCGATGCCGATCTGCCGGCCCAGCGCCGGCGAGACGCGGCCGCCATAGAACCGGCGGATGTGGAAATGCAGCAGGCGATCGTCGGCGCGGCCCTCGAGCGGATAGGCCGGACTGTAACACCGCGCCGGAAAGTCGCGGAATTGCACCTTGCAATATTGGCCCGGCAGGTAGCGCAGCGGTCTAGGCACCCTCACGTCGACCCCGATGACGTCGGGGGCGAGACGCACGATGCGGGCGACCTGGGCCGACATCGAAACCTGCTCGGGGACATCCTCGGTGGTGATCGCGAGGTCGGAGACGATGCGCGCCTGGCAGGCGTGGATCATGTCGTCGCCCGAGGCCTGGCCGCCGAACACCTTGCCTTCGACAAGGCGAACACGACAGCTGCCGCAAATCCCGGAACGGCAATCGTGCGGCAGTTCGACGCCGTTCATCAGTGCCCAGTCGAGCAGCAGCTCGCCGCAATTGGCCAGGAACGGCTCGTTGTTCACCGTTACCTTGCAGATCTTTCGCATCATTCCACCTCGAGACGGATCGGCCGGACGTGCCTGGTATGTCTGATCTGGCTGTGGTCGAACGCCGCCACCCGCATGAAGATGCCGGTCCGCAGCGGCACGTCATATCGGCTGCCGGTATCGAGCCGCCGCGCCACCTCGAGCGCCCAGTGGCCGGAGGCCCAGCGGGCGGCGCATCGGATATCAGCGCGGTCGCCGGTGAAGTCGCCATCCAGGATGACGCCCGGAATGACCGTGCCGGTGGGGATGGCGCGATCGCGGTCGACCGAATAGGGCTCGGATTCCGCCGGTGTCATGAACCAGCGCGCGCCCTCGCTCTCGCCGAGATCAGGATCGAGCGCGATGCCGCCCATCGCGGCGGCCGTGACCAAAAGATCGGTCGGCAGACGCAGTGGCGTGAGAAGACCGCCGGCCGATCCGGCGTCCGCGACAAAATTGTCGGTGTCGTTCGCGCGTCCGGGGTCGGCGGCAAAGCCGCCCCGATAGGGTGTGAGGTTTGCCGCCTGGGTCGGCGTCGGCTCGAGCGGGGGCCCGAAATGGGCATCGTCCATCCAGCCGGTCGGACCGCCACGGGTGGCCTTCCATTCCCAGACATCGGCATAACCGCCGTCGGTCGTGAAGTGCAGTCCGCGGCCGGTCATGGTGGCAGGCGCGCCGGCGATCGGATGAACGCCCGGATGAAAGGTGTGGTCGCCGGCAAGCGTCACGTTCGAGGTGGTCAGCAGCACCGAGAACTTGTCCTCGTTGAATTCGTGCTCGTCACCGGCCTCGAAGCCGCGATGCAGCAGGTGCCAGCCGTCGTTCTGCTTGATCAGCGGCAACTGCTTGAGCGAACGTGTCGGGTCCTCCCAGGTGAAGAGGAAATAGGCCCAGGTGCCGTCATGTACCGCGCGAATTTCGATCCGTGTCTCTCCCTTGCCGTCGAAATTCCCACCGGCATTGGTCATGACCGAGAGTGGTTCGACGCTGCGCCAGACCCGATCGGAGGTGTCGCCGTCGAGGACCGGCACGTCGGTGACGCCGATGCGGCGGATGGTCAGGCGGTCGACATCGAGCCAATCCGTGGCAACCACCACCGAGGCGCAGGTGACGGCCACCGCGGCCGCAACCACCAGCGGATTGGACTGCAGTGTCGTGTTGCGAGGATGGGTGGGACGAGACGGTGCGCCCCGGACCTGCGACGCTGTCGTGTGATCGGACGAGGCTCGACCCATCGAGGCCGGACCGGACGGCTGCGCCGGCGCCAGCGATGACCGGGAAGCGGGCTCTTCGCCTTCGCGCGCCGGTGCCAGCCTTTCGGATTGCTCGACCAGCAGCGTCAGAAGTTCGACCGCGTCGAGTTTTGTGGGCGGGACCGGCAGGCCCTGGGGCCGGAAGATCCGGAGCAGTTGCGACAAGCCGCCGAGCCGGTAGTGCATCATCACATGCAGAACGGTGAAGGCGAGCAGCAGCCACGTCGCATACCAGTGCATCATCACGGCGGTATGGCCAGCCAGAATGCCCAGATAGAGCGCGCTGCCGCTGCCGATCAGCAGCAGCAGCGCCGCGAACAATCCCCAGGTCAGGACCACGCTGATCGCGCCCGCGCGCGCCTGTTGCCGGCCCACGAGGCCGCGCAGGCGGCTCTTGTCCAGCGCGACACGACGGGTCAGGCCGGATCGGATGAGATAGACGGCATAAGCGAGCGCCACGGTGATCAGCGTCAGGGCCGCCTGCATGTGCAATACCCAGACGCTGGCATCCGGCAGCACCGCATCGAGCAGGTTGAGCCAGCTCTGGTCCGGCATTTCGGTTGCGATGCGCAGCCCGGTGAACAGCGCGACGCCGATCGCGGCGGCCAGCAGCCAATGCAGCAGGATGGTGCCGTAATCCGTCCTGCGCCGCCTCATCGGCGCCGCTCCGAACGCGGGTGGCCGCCAGCGGCGTCGCTGCGGTGCGCGTGCACGCGGATATTCCTGGTCTTGTGACGCAAAACGAGCTTCCCCCAGGGGATGCCGACCCGCCGAGATCGGCAACAGACCTCTCTTTCTGTGAGCGACCTGCTCGAGCCTGCGGACGGTCTGCCCGCATGCTGAAGCGAATGATCGATCGGCCGCTTCCGGCGTCCCGCCATGATGCGGCGGTGCCGGCGGCGGGCCCTCCAGCTATCCCCACAGATGCTGGAAATGATGCGCCATCCCGGTCAATGCCAAATGATGCGCGTCGAAGGCCGAATGGTCGCTGGCATGGCCGGCATCCGTCCCCTGATCCGATGCCGCGGCGGCGGTGCTGACGACGGCCGCCGTCGTGGTTGGTGCGACCGGCGCGGCAGCAGCCATCGCGGCCAGGGGCGCTGCCGCCTCGGCAGCTACCGGCGTTGCCGCCGGTGCTGCCGCCACCGCAGGCGCGGCCGTTCCCGCCGTCGACAGCACGTCTGCCAGCGTCAAGCCGTCCGGGTTGTAGGTGCCGCCGGTGACCGGGACGTTGTTGCCGCTGACGTCGGCGGCGTTGGCGTGCATCTCCTCGGCGGCCGCGGCCACCAGCGCGGCGTTGCCGTTCTGCAGTCCCGTCACCATCGCCGATACTTCGGCGCCGAGCGTGCTGGTCTGGCCGAGCAGCTCGTTGTCGAACCTCGCCTCGAAGATGCCGCCCTGGGCGGAATCGAAATTGGTGGCGCTGGTCTCGAAATTGTGCAGCTGGGTGATCAGCGACGCGGTCGCCTGCGGGTCATTGGCGGCGACGGCCGCCACCGCCTGCTGTCCGAGCGAGTTCGACTGCGCCATGAAGTTGGCCCAGAAGTTGGTCTGCGCGTCATTGTCCAGGTATCTCGGGGTCGGGTTGGCGAAGTCCGGGAATGGGCTGAAGCCGGCGACGCCGCCCTGGTTTGCCATGTTCGCCAGATTGGTGTCGCCCTGGACGATATCGATGATGTCGAGGATGTTGTCGTTGCTGGCGCGCCCGGCGTCGGGGCTGATGCCGGCCTGGCCGATATAGGTGTTTTCGAGCTCGAGCTGCCGGATCACGGTATCCGCATGGATTCCGGTCAGGCCGCCGAACAGCAGCGGGTTGGCCTGGACCAGCGACTGCATGTCGGTGATGACGGCATTGACGTCGTCGGTGATCGCGCCGGCGTTGTCGGCGTTGACGCCGCCGAGAATGCGGTTCGCAGCGTCGTTGAAAATGGCGCCGATCTCCGCGAGGTTGGCGTGCGGCGCGTTGGCTGCCGTGACGCCGTCGGCAAGCGCGGCGGGCACCGCCGCGAACCCGGCGACGCCGTTCTGCGTTGCCAGGGCGGCAAGGGTGGGATCGTTGTTGACGATGCCGACAATGTCGACATGACTGTCATGCAGCGCCGTTTCGGCCGCCGCGACACTGCCGAACGATCCGCCGCCGCTCACCGAGGCGTTCGCCGCCGACAGCGCAGTGGTAATATCGGACAGGATGGTCTGAACATGGGTGAGCGTATCGCCTGAGAATTGTCCGGCATTGACTTCCGCCGTGAGACCGTTCTGCACCGCGGTGAGGTCATCGGTATACTTTGTAACACTGCCGTTGCCCTGTCCGCCTTCCTCGACTGCGTTCTGCCACAGCCCGCCGACGAGAAACCGCGTCGCGTCATTGAACGTCGCGCCGAGATCGGCGAAGGCGGGAGCATCCGGCGCATGACATGACGGCGCGGAACCCGTCGTTGAGGTGCTCGTCGTTGACGTATTGGCGTCGGTGTCGACGGTCTGATCGGTATGACGGTGATGATGATGCGATGCCATTGTTGTTTCCCCTTCTTGTTGCGCGGAGGATCGAAAGCCCGATAGACGCCGCCCCGACTGCGCGAGATAAAAAGATTGTCGACGTTCGTGGCGGCTTTCAGCCGACAGCAAGACCGTTGGTCGCGGAAGCAAGGTGATAGACCGACGAATGTATGGCGCGTGGTCTTGCTGTTCTGTGGTACCCGAGTCCTGCTCGTTGTCGGCGCGCGCAGCGTCGCTTGCGAAATCGTCATCGATATCAATCGCGAAACTGCGGACAGAAATGTTCCACACGTTTTTCGAATCCATTTCGGTGGCGACGTCGACCAATTCGCAGCGAATGCCGCCTTGTGCGCAGTCTCCCGAGTTGCCGGGCAGAATTCGAAGCGCGGTCCCATTGTTGCCGGAAAATGGTCGGCATCGACTGTCAGGACAGCATGGTCGATTGCGAGATCGGCCAATCGGGAGACGCAAACCAATGGGAGTCGCGCAAGCGCGTCCGCGGGCGGTTCCGCCTGCGGGGCGATGGAATCCATGGCGTGCGGCGGACGCGGATGATCCGGTGGCATCGGGGTTGCGCGAGAGCGCCCGGCGCATGGTTGGGATCGCCGCCTTCAGCGGCGTCATCAACATCCTGATGCTGTCGGGCTCGCTCTATATGCTGCAGGTCTACGATCGGGTGATTCCGAGCCGCAACCTCGCCACCCTGTTCGGCCTGTCGCTGATCGTGCTGTTTGCCTATCTGCTGCAGGGCTATTTCGACGCGTTGCGCACCCGCATGCTGTGCCGGGTTGCGACCCTGTTCGATGTCGGGCTGCAGGAATCGATCCATACGGCGCTCGCCACGCTGCCGCTTCGCGGCGTCAAGCCGGTGTTGATGCAGCAGCCGCTGCGCGATCTCGACCAGGTCCGCGCCTTCATGTCGAGCATGGGGCCGACGGCGTTCCTCGACATGCCCTGGATACCGATTTTCCTGATCGCGCTGTTTCTGTTTCATCCCGCCATCGGGATGACGGCGCTGCTCGGCACCGCCTCGATCATTGCAATGACGCTCCTGACCGAGCGCATGTCACGCGGCGCGGCCGCGGCGGCGATGGATCTGAGCGCCCAGCGGCAGGTGCTGGCCGATACCACGCAGCGCAATGCCGAGATCATCCGGGCGCTCGGCATGACGGATCGGCTCACCCGACGCTGGTCGCAGGCCAATGAGCGCTATCTGGGCCAGAACATCCAGGCCAGCGACGTCCATGCCAATCTCGGTTCCGGCGCCAAGGTGCTGCGCTACATACTGCAATCGGGAATGCTGGGCATCGGTGCCTATCTCGTGGTCGCCGACCGCGCCTCGGGCGGCATCATGATCGCGTCGTCGATCATGATGGGGCGCGCATTGGCGCCGGTCGAGGTTGCGCTCGGAACCTGGAAGCAGCTGGTCGCGGCGCGGCAGGGCATCGCGCGCCTGCGCGACATCTGCAAGGCGACGGCGAAGCCGCCGGCGCCGCCGGTCTTGCTGCCGCGTCCCCACCGCGAGCTTGCGGTCCGGGAAATCGCCGTCGCTGCGCCGGGAACCGACAGGCCGATCGTGTCGAACGTCTCGTTTTCACTGAAGGCCGGCATGGGACTCGCTTTGCTGGGTGCCAGCGCGTCGGGCAAGACCTCGCTGTCGAAGGCGCTGGTCGGCATCTGGCCCGCCCAGCATGGCGTGATCCGGCTCGACGGCGCCACGCTCGACCAATGGAGCAACGACGATTTGGGCCGGCATATCGGCTATCTGCCGCAGGACGTCGCCTTGTTCGACGGCACCGTTGCGGAGAACATCTGCCGGTTCGACGACGGCGCGACCTCGGACGCCATTCTGAAAGCCGCCGGGATCGCCGGAGTCCACGAGATCATCCTGCGGCTGCCGGACGGCTATTCGACGCGGATCGGTCAAGGCGGCATGTCGCTGTCCGCCGGCCAGCGCCAGCGGATCGGTCTCGCGCGCGCCGTATTCGGCGATCCGTTCCTGGTGGTGCTGGACGAGCCGAATGCCAATCTCGACGCCGAGGGCGAGAATGCCTTGGGCCGCGCCATTCTGACGCTGCGACGGCAGCAATGCGTGGTGATCGTGATCTCGCATCGTCCGAGCGTACTGGCGGCGCTGGACATGGCGATGGTGCTGTACGAGGGCAGGACCATCGCATTCGGTTCGCGCGAGCAGATTTTTGCGCGCATTCACGGCGCCCCGGTCGAGCCCGCCCCGGCCGCACCACCCGGAGCGACGCCGACGGCGCGGCCGATTCATCGCGCGGCCGTCGTCGAGGCGGTGGCGACATGAGACACGAACCGCACAGGCCGGGACTCGACCGCGAGCCGCGCGGCACGGTCGATGGTCCTGACAACAGTGAACTGGGACCGCAGGGGGCCGCCCTGATCCTGGAATTGCAGCGGCTTCGGCATGCGTTCGAAGGCGAGGACTGGGGCGAGCTCCATCCGCCGCAGCCGGATCGTGCGGCGCCCCGCGCGCCGCGTCCGGGTCGGCGGCCGCGCACCAACAAGCCGCGGCGCAAGAACAAGGGCAAGATGGGGCGCGTCATCGACGTCTGCCTCGAGCAGTTCGGCCTGAAGACGTCCGCCTCGTTGCCGCAGATCAGCGAAGCACCGGCCGCGTCGCCGGAGCGCCGCGCGAACCGGGCCATGATGCCCGACCCGCCGGTGTCGATGGTCCCGATCAGGTCCGGGCCGGAGATAACGCCGCCCGATACTCCGGATCGGCCGATGCTGATCGAGAGTCCCCGCCTGGCGCCGACCGGCCCCGCCATGGCCAGTGCAGGCGAACTGATCGGACGCTGTAGCAGCGCCGTGATCGCGGGCGTCAGCTTCATCGTCAAGGGCAGCGAGCGGGCGCGGCAGGGCGAGGTGGGGGATGACAGCCTGAGGCATCGGACGGGGCACACATTCGAGCACGAATTGCGCACCGGCTTGCGGATCCTGATTCTGGCGACGCTGCTCGCCGGCGGCTGGCTGGTGTTCATGCCGCTGGCGGGCGCGGTCGTGGTGCCTGGCAACCTGGTCGTTCAATCCAATGTCAAGGCGATCCAGCATCCGACCGGCGGCGTCGTCGCCGAGATCAGGGGCCGCAATGGCATGCGGGTCGCGGCCGGCGACCTGCTGGTGCGGCTCGACGCCACCCAGACCAGGGCCAATCTGCAGATGGTGAGCAAGCAGCTCGACGAGTTGCGGGCGCGGATGGCGCGGCTGGTGGCCGAACGCGATGGTTTCGATCGTCCGCGCATTCCCGCAGAATTGGTGTCGCGCTCGACCGAGGATGCCGTCCAAAGCCTGCTGGCGTCGGAACAATCGTTGTTCAAGGCACGATTGAACGCGCGCAGCAGTCAGAAGGATCTGCTGCAGGGCCGCGTCGGCCAGCTCACCGAGGAGATTGCCGGGCTCGAGGCCCAGCTTGCATCCAAGGGCAAGCAGCTCGACCTGATCGCCGGCGAGATGACCGGAGTTCAGGACCTCTACGACAAGCGGCTGGTGCCGCTGACCCGGCTCACCACCCTGCAGCGCGAGACCGCACGGATCGAAGGCGAGCGCGGCCAGATGACATCGGCGATCGCCGAGACGAAATCGAAGATCGGCGAAGCCGAGCTTCAGATCGTGCGGCTCGACCAGGATTTCCGCACCGACGTCGTCAAGGAACTTGGCGAGACCCGGGGCAAGGAGGCCGAGCTGGTCGAACGCGGCGTCGCCGCGCAGGACCAGCTCGACCGGATCGACATCCGCGCGCCAACGTCGGGTGTGATCAACCAGCTTACGATCCACACCATCGGCGGCGTGATCCGGGCCGGCGATACCATCATGGAGATCGTCCCGGATACCGACGATCTGCAGATCGAGGCCCGGCTGCAGCCCAACGATATCGACCAGGTGCGGCCGGGTCAGCAGGCCTTCGTGCGATTCTCGGCCTTCAACCAGCGTCTCACACCGCAGCTGATCGGCGAGGTCACCTATGTGTCGGCCGACACCAGCCGCGATCAGCAGACCAACGCGCCGTATTTCACGGTCAGGATCGCGCTGTCCGAGGATGAACGGCGTCGCCTGGGCGGTCTGCAGCTGGTGCCGGGCATGCCCGCCGAGGTCTTCATGCAGACCGGCAGCCGCACCATGATGAGCTATCTGTTGAAGCCGATCACCGATCAGCTCCACCGCGCCTTCATCGAGCGATGAGATGGATCCGTCGCGGCGCGACGCCTACGGCGTGAACGCGTCGTACACGAGCTTCTTGAAGATGGGCAGAACTTGTCCGCGCTCCTGCTGGGTCTGCTCCATCAGGATGTAGATCATGTCGAGCTTTGGATCGACGCCGAAATAGGTCCCGGCGCCGCCGTCCCATTTCAGTTCGCCGATCGAACCGGGCGGCGGCGGCCAGGTGATTCCGGGATCGGTACGCACGCCGATGCCATAGCCGTAGCCGAAGCCGTCGCCCGGATAATAGAAGTAGTCCCGCGCGACGCCGGCGCCCGGCCCGATATGATCGGTGGTCATCAGCCTGAAGGTCGCCGGCTTGAGATATTGCCTGCCACCGGATTTTCCGCCGTCGAGCAGCATCTGCGCAAATCTCGCATAGTCGGTGATGCTGGAGACGAGTCCGCCGCCGCCGGATTCCCATTCCGGATTCGCCAGCCGCTCCTTCTCGGACAGCAGCAGGATGGCGTCCGACGGCAGCGGCCTCGCCATCCGCGCCTGTTCAGCCGGGCTTTCGAGCACGAATTTGGTGCTGCGCATTCCCAGCGGATCGAGAATGTTTCGCTTCATGAACTGATACAGCGACTTGCCCGAAACGATCTCGATGATCCGTCCCAGTACGTCGGTGGAATAGCCATAGCGCCAGACCGTGCCGGGCTGCGCCACCAGCGGCAGGCCCGCGATCCGCTCGGCAAGGATCCTGTTGTTGAACTTGCCGCGCAACACATCGATCTTCGAGTAGGCGGCCATGATCAGGTCGCCGCCGATATAGTCGTAGCTGAGGCCGGAGGTGTGGCGCAGCAGATCCTCGATGTTGACGGGCCGGTCCGGGGGCACCAGCTTGAGGACGGGTTGGCCGTCCGGCGTTTTCGAACTCGACCCCGACCTTGATCGATGCGAATGCCGGAATGTATTTCGAGACGGGATCGGCCAGCGCCAGCCGGCCTCGCTCGATCAGCATCATCGCGGCGAGGTTGGTGACCGGCTTGGTCATCGAATGCAGCGCGAACAGGGTGTCCGGTGTCATCGGCTTGCCGGTGGCAACGTCGCGGACGCCAAAACCCTTCAGATAGACCGGCACGCCGTGCTGCTGGATCAGGACCATGGCGCCGGCCAGCTTGCCGGTCGCAACCTCGCTCTCGAAGAAATCCGACAGGCGCTGCAGTTTGGCGGCGGACGGCGCGCTGCCGCCGCCTTCGGCCTCGGCCGGCGCGGGCCTGACGGCGCCAGCCAGGATCAGGACCGCCGCCAGAAATGCCCGCACCTTGCCGCTCACGACAATTCACCCGCAATCGATCCAGGTGTCACCGGAAAACCGGCAGCGACCCCGCAATATCCCATAACCGCAACAGCAGTCTGCGCTGGCGAGTTCAACGCCCCGTACCGATAGCGGTCAATGCTCCTTCAGTGGAAGAACGAAGACCTGGCCGGGATAGATGCGATCGGGATTGCGGATACGGTCCCGGTTCGCCCGGAACACCAGCGAGTAATGTGTACCCTCGCCATAGGTCATCCGGCTGATCCGCCACAGGCTGTCGCCGCGCGCAACGGTGGCGGTGAATTTCTTCGGCGGAAGCGCGGCGGACAAGGCGCTTCCGTCCGACGGCGCCGCCGTGTTCAAGGCGGCGGTGTCCTTCGCGGGTTGCAGGGCGGGCTGCGACGGTCGTGCCGTCGAGGGCGAGGCGGGATCGACCGCCGCGGGGCTGAACGTCACGGCTCCCGACGCATCGGCGGTTCGGGAGGGCAGCACCGCGTGGGCCTGGAGCGTACCGGAGACAGGCGCCCGCTCGGCAAGTGCGACCGCCACGCTCTGTGTCGAGCGGGTCTCCTTGCCGGATGCATCCTTCGACCTCAGCGTGAGCGCGTAACTTCCGGCCGGCAGTCGGGCCGGGGTCATGACGAACAGGCCGGACGAATCGGCGACCGCCCGGTCCAGGCTCTCGCCGTCGCGCATCAATTCCACGGTCGCGCCCGGCGCCGCCCGGCCGGCGATGACCGCCTCGCCGGTTTCCTCGATGCGAGCCACGTCGAACGCCGGCATGCGCTCGTCGGCTTGTGGCGCGGGGGAAGGCGAGGGCGCGGCCGGCGCGACGGCGGTTGCCTGGTCTTGCAGGGCCGCGAGAGCATGCGACATCGGATCCTGCACCGGCGGTGCCGGTGCCGACGTCACCGCAGGCGGCGGTGCGGCCTGTGGTTCCGGCATCGCGTAGTGCCGCACCTGGATGATTCCGAGCGCGACCGCGGCGCCGCAGGCCGCAGCGATTGCGAGGTACGGCACGCCGATCCGTCCCATCGTTATGGCAGTCATGATCTCCGACCCTTGATCCCGGACCTTGGCTCGATCGTCTTCCGGTCGGCCCGGACACAACCCTGCGCTGATTTGTCCCGCCCATCAAGTCCGGCCGCGCGGTTTCCCTATCGGCCAGCCCCCGCCAGCCGAGGCAGTGTACAGCAATGCAGGCATTTTGAGAACGCGGCGGACGCGTCTACCCGATCTTCCGTCGCCGCGCGCCAACTATCGCTTGGCGCACAGGACCACGGTTTCGGGGACGTCGGATTGGCCGGGGCGTGGATCGCAGGCGGCGCCGGTATCGCTCATGGTCTTGGGTGCCTGGTCGGCGGATCCGGTCTTGGAAATGCAGGTCGCGCTGACCATGACCTCCTCGACGCCGCACATCGCCGGCCGCGAGACGCCGCCCTCCGCGGACGACCGGACCACCCTGAATTGCGGCGGTGGGGAGGTGCCGTTTTCGCCGTTCTTGCCCGCCGGACCTTGCGGTCCCTGCGGTCCGGCAGGACCAGCCGGCCCGGCCGCGCCCGCATCGCCCTTGTCACCCTTGTCGCCCTTGTCACCCTTGGGTCCGGAACAGCCGGCCACCGCGAGTGCGACGGCGAGCCCGCAAACCAAGGTCAAAGAATTTCGCATGCGAGTCCCCATCAGCACGGTGCCTAAAACGTCCGCAGGCGCCGTTTGTTCCGCGACGGGCCGTCGACGACCTGGTCGTCGGCGGCCTACGCCGTCACAATTGACTCGACCGCCGACGCGGGCCAAGTACAGCGCGCGCTGACTTCGAAAGCTTTTTCCCGCCAATGCCCGACTTTCACGGCGTCTTTCCCTACCTGGTCTCGCCGATCGATGCCGCCGGAAGCGTTCGGGCTGACGTGCTCGGCCGACTTTGCGATGACCTCATCAAGTCGGGCGTGCACGGGCTGACGCCGCTCGGCTCGACCGGCGAGTTTGCCTATCTCGACAGGAAGCAGCGCCTTGCCGTGGTCGCGGCGACCATCGAAGCGGCGAATCGGCGGGTGCCGGTGGTCGCCGGCGTCGCCTCGACCTCGACAGCGGATGCCGTCGAGCAGGCCAGGGCCTGTCAGCAGCTTGGCGCCGATGGCATCCTTGCGATCCTCGAAGCCTATTTCCCGCTCGGCGAAGCCGACGCCGAAGGCTATTTCCGCGCCATTGCCGATGCGGTCGAGATTCCGGTCGTGATCTATACCAATCCGCAATTCCAGCGCTCCGATCTCACGCTCGACGTGATCACGCGGCTGTCGGCCCATCCGCGCATCGGCTACATCAAGGACGCCTCCACCAATACCGGGCGATTGCTGTCGATCCTCAATCGCTGCGGTGACGCCATCCGGGTGTTCTCCGCCTCCGCCCATATCCCGGCCGCGGTGATGCTGATCGGCGGGGTCGGCTGGATGGCCGGGCCGGCCTGCCTGGTGCCGCGCCAGAGCGTCGAACTCTACCAGCTCTGCAGGGCGCAACGCTGGGACCAGGCGCTGTCTCTGCAGCGTCGGCTGTGGCGACTCAACGAGGCCTTCGCGCGCTACAATCTGGCCGCCTGCATCAAGGCCGAACTCGCGATCCAGGGCTACGACGTCGGCGACCCCGTGCCGCCACAGCCAGCCCTGACTCCCGACCAGCGCCGCGCGGTCGAAGCGGTGTTGCACGACCTCGCCTGACCAGCCCCGTCATTCCGGGGCGCGCAAAGCGCCGTAGCCCGGATGGAGCGGAGCGCAATCCGGGAATCCTCACCGCGGGTCGCGCGGTCCCGGATTTCGCTGCGCTGCATCCGGGCTACGCATCCGCGCCTCGCCACCCCGTCATTCAGGGGGTGGCGTCCGGCAATAGCGCGTTGTCTCGGCGGGAAAAACCGCTAAAACCCCCGGCAAATCCGTGAAGGGGCCAAAAGGACCGATTGATGAACATTCTTCCCGGCGACATGCGTTTTGGTGCGGGCCAGTCGGTCAAGCGTCTTGAGGATCGGCGGCTGCTCACCGGAGAGGGGCGGTTCATCGATGACAAGCCGGAAGACGGTGCCTTGTGGTTGCACCTGCTGCGCTCGCCGCATGCGCATGCCCGGCTGGTGTCGGTCGACCGAACGGCCGCACTGGAGGTGGATGGCGTCAAGGCGGTCTATACCGGCGCTGATCTGGTCGCCGACGATATCGGGACCCTTCCGACCCTGATGGTGTTCCAGCGGCCCGATGGTTCCCCGATGACGACGCCGCCGCGACGGCTGTTGGCCCATGAGGTGGTGCGCTTTGCCGGCGAACCGGTGGCGGCGGTGGTGGCGACCTCGCGGGCCGCCGCACAGAGCGCCGCGGAGGCAATTGCAGTCGAATATCAGGTGCTGCCCGCGGTGATCGATCCGGCCGAGGCGATCAAGCTTGGAGCGCCCGCGGTGTGGGCAGAGGTTCCCGACAACATCGTGGCGGCGATCACCTATGGCGATGCCGCCGCGGTCGAGGCGGTTTTCGCCAAGGCCGCGCATGTCGTGTCGCTCGATCTGGTCAGCCAGCGGCTGGTGCCGTCGGCGATGGAGCCGCGCAGCACCATCGCCGAGGTGGAGAAGGAGACCGGGCGGCTCATTCTGCAGGTGCAGTCGCAGACCCCGGGATCGACCCGCGATCTGCTTGCCGAGGCCGTACTGAAGCGGCCGAAGGAGAGCGTGCGCGTGCTGGTCGGCGACATCGGCGGCGGCTTCGGCCAAAAGACCAGCCTCTATCCGGAGGATGGCCTCGTCGCCTACGCCGCGGTCAAGCTGGGCCGCAAAATTCGCTGGCGCGGCGACCGCAGCGATGAGTTCATCGGCGGTACGCATGGCCGCGATCTGACCTCGACCGGTGAATTCGCGCTCGACGCCAAGGGGCGCGTGCTGGCCTACCGGGTGCGCTCGCTCGGCGGCACCGGCGCCTATATCGCCGGCGCCGGCACCATCATCCCGCTGGTGCTCGGTCCGTTCGTTCAGTCCGGCGTGTACGACCTTCCGATGGTGCACTACGACGTCAAGGCGGTCATGACCCATACCGCGCCGGTAGGAGCCTATCGCGGCGCCGGACGGCCGGAAGGCGTGTTCATTGTCGAGCGGCTGATGGACGCGGCGGCACGCCAGATCGGGATGGATCCGCGCGCTATACGCAAGGCCAACTACATCAAGCCGGCACAGCTGCCTTACACCAACGCGGTCGGACAGGTCTACGACAGCGGGGCCTTCGCGCACATGCTGGAGCGCGCGACCAGGCTGGCGGACTGGGACGGCTTTGCCGCGCGCAAGCGCGCCGCGAAGAAGAAGGGATTGCTCTATGGCCGCGGCCTGACCAGCTACATCGAGTGGACCGGCGGCCGCGCGCATACCGAAAAGGTCAGCCTGCACGCGACCGCGGAAGGACGCATCGTCCTTCATTCGGGGACGCAGGCGATGGGCCAGGGATTGCAGACCAGTTATTCCCAGATGATCGCGGCTTCGCTCGGCATTGACATCGACCGGATCGACGTCGTGCAGGGCGACACCGATCTCGCCACCGGCTTCGGCAGTGTCGGTTCGCGTTCGCTGTTCGTCGGCGGCACTGCGGTGGCGGTGTCGGCCGGCGATCTGATCGCGAAGGCGCGCGAGAAGGCTTCCGGCCTGCTCGAGACGTCGGTCGACGACATCGAATATCGCGACGGCTGGCTCACGGTGGTCGGCACCGACCGGCGGATCGGCCTGTTCGACATTGCCAGGAACGAGAATGGCGCCCGCCTGAGCGTGGACAGCGAGGGCGAAGTCGACGGCCCGAGTTGGCCCAACGGCACCCATATCTGCGAGGTCGAGATCGATCCGCAGACCGGCGTCACCCGGGTGGTGCGCTACACCACGGTCGACGACGTCGGCGTCGCGGTCAATCCGATGCTGGTGACCGGGCAGGTTCACGGCGGCGTCGCGCAAGGAATCGGGCAGGCGCTGTATGAGGGCGTCTCCTACGATACCGAGGGACAATTGCTGACCGCCAGCTACCAGGACTATTGCGTGCCGCGCGCCGCGGATATCCCGCCGATCACGGTGACGCTGGACGATTCCGCGCCCTGTCGCACCAATCCGCTGGGCGCCAAGGGATGCGGAGAATCCGGCGCGATCGGCGGGCCGCCCTGCGTCGCCAATGGCGTGATGGATGCGCTCGACGAACTCGGCATCAAGACCCTCGATACGCCGCTGACGCCGGTCAAGATCTGGCAGGCGATCCGCGACGCGAGAGCCGCCCAGGCCGGCCAGCCTCGCTAAACGCCGGTTTGGCCAGGCGCCGGGCCGGAACCGGGCGGCAAATTGCTGCAGCCCGCGCCGCGGGCTTCTGCTACCCTTGTGGCAAATCAGGTAGGGAGATTTCGATGCGAAGATTGTGGACCGTGCTGGCGGTGCTGGCCATGTTGAGCCTGACCAATTGCGGCTACAACACGATCCAGACCAATGACGAGCAGGTCAAGTCGTCATGGTCCGAAGTTCTCAACCAGTATCAGCGCCGCGCCGACCTCGTGCCCAATCTCGTCAACTCGGTCAAGGGCTTTGCGCAGCAGGAAAAGGATGTGCTGCTCGGCGTCACCAACGCCCGCGCCAAGGTCGGCAGCATCCAGGCCACGCCGGAACTGGTCAATGATCCCGGCGCCTTCGCCAAGTTCCAGGCGGCGCAGAACGAGCTGACCAGCGCGCTGTCGAAGCTGCTGGTGGTGACGGAGAACTATCCGCAGCTCAAATCCGACGCGCTGTTTCATGACCTGATGTCGCAGCTCGAAGGAACTGAAAACCGCATCACGGTCGCCCGCAACCGCTACATCAAGACCGTGCAGGACTACAACGTGACCATCCGCTCGTTCCCGACCAATCTGACGGCGATGGCGTTCGGCTACAAGGAGAAGGCGAACTTCACGGTCGACAACGAGAAGGAAATCTCGACCGCGCCGAAGGTCGATTTCAATCCGACGCCGGCCGCGCCACCCGCGCCACCCGCGCCGGCCAAATAGTTGGGCCGATCGACGGCGATGAAGGCTGTCCGGGGCGCTCTCGTTGCGCTGCTGTTCTGCTTCGCGTTCGCGGCATGGGCGCAGGTGGCGGTGCCGCCGCTGACCGGCCGGGTGGTCGATCAGACCGGCACGCTTTCGAGCGACGACATCGCCGCCTTGACGAAGACCCTGCAGGATTTCGAGGCCCGCAAGGGCAGCCAGATCGCGGTGCTGATCGTGCCGACCACTGCGCCGGAAGCGATCGAGCAGTTCTCGATCCGCGTGGCCGAGGCCTGGAAGATCGGGCGCAGGAAGGTCGACGACGGGGTGATCCTGCTGGTCGCCAAGGACGATCGCAAGCTCCGCATCGAGACCGGCTACGGGCTCGAGGGGGCGCTGACCGACGTCGCAGCCAGGCGCATCATCGACGAGATCATCACGCCGAAATTCCGCGCCGGTGATTTCGCCGGCGGAATCTCCGCCGGCGTCGACCGCATCATCGCCGCGATCGATGGCGAGCCGCTGCCGGCGCCCGAGCCGCAGCAGTCGTTCGGCGCCGACCGGCTCGACTTCCTGTTCAATCCGCTGGTCATTTTCGGGGTGTTCGTCGTCGGCGGGTTGCTGCGCACTTTGCTCGGCCGGCTGATCGGTTCGGCCGCCACCGGCGGTGTGGTCGGGCTGGTGGCGTGGCTTGCGATCGGATCGCTGGCCTTCGCCATGCTCGCGGCCGTGCTCGGCTTTTTCTTTGCGATGGTGGCCGAGAGCGTCATCTCGCCTGCTGGACGCGGCGGCGGCTGGTCGTCCGGCGGTGGGTTTCCGGGAGGCGGCGGTTCGGGCGGCGGGTTCGGCGGTGGTAGCGGCGGCGGGTTCAGCGGCGGCGGCGGCGGTTTTGGCGGCGGCGGCGCGTCGGGGAGCTGGTAGCATGGGCATCAAGCGCATCGGCAAGCACCTGCTCGCGCATCGCTGGCGGCTGCGGCGGCTGTTTCCGCCTGCCGTGCTTGCCAATATCGAGCAGGCGATCAAAGCGGGCGAGGCGACGCATGCGGGCCAGGTTCGCTTTGTCGTCGAAGGCGCGCTGGATGGCGCGCCGCTGTTCCGCGATCAGCCGGCGCGGCAGCGCGCCATCGACATCTTCTCGCAGTTGCGGGTCTGGGACACCGCGCACAACAACGGCGTCCTGATCTATCTGCTGCTCGCCGACCGCCAGGTCGAGATCGTCGCCGACCGCGGCATCGATGCGAAGGTGGGCGCGGCCGGATGGGAACAAATCTCTAGCGCCATGGAGGCCGAGTTCAGGGCGGGCCGGTTCGAGCGCGGCGTGATCAGCGGAATCGAGGCGGTCTCGCGCCAGCTGGCGCGACATTTTCCCGCCCGCGGCGGACGCAACGAGCTGCCCGATACGCCTGTCGTGATCTAAAGCGTGATGAAGTTGGCTTGAACCGGTCTCGCGACAAACTGGCTACGCCTCTCCCGCTTGCGGGGGAGGCCGGCGCGTAGCGCCGGGGCTCTTTCCACGGTGCGACGCGCGGAGAGAGCCCCCACCCCAACCCTCCCCCGCAAGCGCGGGAGAGGGAGCGCACCACCACCTTCGCGACTGCTATTGGGTTAAGTCATCACGCTTTGGGCTGACAACGGACGCGGCGCGCTCATCGGCGCCAGACAAAAAGCGCGTAAAGCCCGATGGGAATGGCGAGCAGCAGCCAGGACAGACGATCCCACCAGCCGTCTCCGATCAGCGCGGCAAGCAGCCCGACCAGGACGAGGAGAGCGATTGCGGCCGGCCCGGCGAAGATCTGCCTCAGCGTTCGACGATGTTTCAAGCGGCACTCACGAGGAAGCCAGCGGCGAGTTGATCGCGGCGGCAGGCGCGAGGGCACGCTCCAGCGCGGCGCCGCGCTTCCGCCGGCGCAGCCAGAGATAAATTCCCGTGACCAGCACCGCGATGGTCAGGATGTCGAGGATGGCCCACAGGATCTTCAACGGCAGGCCGCCATAGTCGCCGAAATGCAGCGGCTGCGAAATCAGCAGGGCCGAAACGTACCATGGCATGTCGCGGCTGTCGGTGAGCTTGCCGGTCTCGGCGTCGATCAGCGCCGGCTTCAGCAGCCGCGAGGTCAGCGGCGTATCGCCCTTCAGGAACACGGCATAGTGGCTGCGGCTGCTGAAAGTGGAGCCTGGAAAGGCAACGAAGCTCGCCGTCATGTCGGGCACGGCCTTGGCCGCGGCGTCGACGGCGGCCTGCAGCGACGCGAGGTGCGGCGGCAATGGGCGGTCGCGGTATTGCGCCGTCATTTCCGCGAGCTGGCCGGACTGCCAGATCTTGAGCACGAGATCCGCCCAGGTGTTGATCACGCCGGTGAAGCCGACGACCAGCGTCCAGGTCAGGAGCAGGATGCCGGCAAGATTGTGGATGTCCAGCCAGCGCACCACCCGGGCGCGCCGCGAACGATAGGTGCCGAAGTCCAGCTTCCGCATCGACGGTGCGTAGACGACGATGCCGGAGATGACTGCGGTGCAGAACAGCATCCCCATCAATCCCAGGAACAGCTTGCCGGGCAGCCCCGCGAACATGTCGGTGTGCAGTTTCAGCATGATGAAGGTGAACCGCCCCGTGACGTCAGGATCATCCAGGTAGGCGCCGCTGTGCGCATCCATTCGGATCATGCGATTGTCGGTGGGGTTCGAGGTGATGGAGGGGCCGACGCTCACCATCACGACATTGGGGTCGTCGTGGTCCCAGATCACGAAGTGAGGCACCTCGCCGCGCGCATGGTCGAGCGCGTTCGCAAGCAGGCGATCGAGGTCGGCAGCGGGCGTTCCGGCCGGCACTTCCATCGCCTTGGCCTCGCGGTTCAGCAGGTCGTCGATCTCGTCATGAAAGATCAGCGGCAGGCCGGTCAGGCACAGCAGCAGCATGAACGATGTGCAGACGAGGCTGGTCCATTTGTGGATGGCCATCCATCTTCGAACGGATCGCGTAGCGGCGCTCAATCGGCGCTCCTTGTTTCAGATGAGTTCCTGCGATCGGCTGGCGTCAGGCGGGAGCACGACCGGGCTCGCTCCTGACGCAGCAAGCATCACAAACTTTGCCCGTCGTCGAGATCAAACGATTGCAGAATAGATGCATTCTAGAATTGGCGGCCAACCAGGATGCTGCGGCAACAATCGGCAGCAGGCTTGCAGGATGCGATCTGGAAAAGCTCCACCTTGGTATGGGTCAAGTTGACTTGCAGCAGCCCGAGCGGGAGACTTCCTGCATGACACAGACGATGAATCGCCTTGCTCGGTGCCGCCGCGAGGCGCTTGCAGGATCCGGCGAACCGGCCGCGGAGCGGCCTCGTTCGATCCTCTGCCCAGCCAGCGCCGTGCCGGCGTGTGACCCCGGTATCGAAGATCACGACGAATTCGCGCGGACCGCATTGTCGCTCTTCCGCTTCATCGGCGCCGCCTATGTAACGGGGTGTTCCGATTGTTGGGAGGCCGCCCATCGTTTCGCCGACGAAACCTGCAGCGTGCGCGACGGCGCGCTCCTGGTGGCGCGCGTCGCCGCCGTCGTCCGGCTGATGCGGATGGGACGGGCGAGCGATCCCGCCTATTTGCCGCCGTGCTGCAACCGGCTGTCGAAGCACGAATCGCAGCTGATGTCGCTGTTGCAGGCGGCTTGCGACGGAGCGTCGCGCGAACTGGAAACGGGCGCATCCACGCTGGTCGACGGGGAGCAAAAGGACGCCATCGTTCAAGCCATCAACGCCCTTGCCGCGTTGTCGAACGAACGATCCGCGCTGCGCGCCTCGTCGTCATCGAGGTCGGTGCGAGTGCCGTCATTGGTCGGCTCGCTGTAGGGCGCGGACACGAAGCGCCAATACGCTCATTTACGTTCGGCGGCCTGCTCGGCAGCGTCAGCTGTGTAAGCAACCAAGCGCGCCAAATTACGGCGCAACTCTTTCCATACGTATCTTCGATGCGATTGGACGCGCGCGTTTCCAACGCTCTTCCATTTCCGCTTCAGTCGGCTGCGGTGCAGACGCGGTGCGATCGCCCACGGGTGCGCCCAGCGCGGTGAAGAAGTCTTCCAGTCCAGGTGGCGAGCAGACGCAGAGCATGCGAACCGCTTTGCCGGAATTATTCTTGAAGAAATGCAACGCGTTTGACGGAACAGTGATCGTCGATCCGGCGCACACCGAATAGCTCTTTCCGCGAACGGTGAAGTCTAACTCACCTTCGAGCAGCGTGAAGCTTTCTTCAAAGTCGTGGCGATGTGGCGGAGGACCGGCATCGGCAGCAATGTGCATGTCGATGAGACTGTACCGTCCGCCCGTTTCTTCGCCGCTGACGAGGATTGTGTAGGTATCTCCAAAAGGCACTGCGGTGCGCCGTGTGTTTGGATGACCTGACGCTGCGATCAGAACTGCGCGCCGGAGGTCATCTGGCGGAAGCGCGGAGGCTGTTTGAGGTGGCTGGCTTGATTTGTTGACCATTGAGACTCTCCCCTCGTAACTCGCAATCCGATACTGCAATGACCGAACCGTTCGGTCAATAGAAGTCTTGTCGCTTGAAAAAGACTATGGATTTAATGGGGGTTGTCGATAGTCGACCTCCGCTTTCCCCGAAAGCCCCGAGGCTGCCGGCCACTACGTTGTGTTTTGCCGGACGCCCATCGAGCTTCAAAACCTGGCGCTCGAATCATGCGCTACGAACTCGTCGACAATGAATGGACTGCCATCAAGCCGATGCTGCCAACAAGCCGCGCGGCGTTCCTCGGGTGAACGACCGCTGTGTGCTCAATGCGACGCGATGCGATTCGACAGGCTTGCCGCCAACTGACGCGCCTTCGTTCAACTCGCCTCGATTGGGTTATGACTCCCTCCATCTGTGGGCCGCGCGCCGCAGAAGGACATCCTCGCTCGGCGTCTCGCTGCGAGCGCCGTCGGCGCGGTTGTCGGTGCCTGGCGCGTGATGCGTTCAAGTCGAATGGCGGCCACGAAGGCGGCGCGCTCCCTCTCCCGCGCTTGCGGGGGAGGGTTGGGGTGGGGGCTCTCTCCCGCGCGTCGCATCGTTGAGAGAGCGCCCACCCAGCGCTACGCGCCGACCTCCCCCGCAAGCGGGAGAAGTGTAGCCAGCCTGTTGCGAGACCGGTTCAAGCTAACTTCATCATGCTCTAGATCTGCTGGCTGAAATGTCCCGATCCGCTATCGACATCTTTCGTGTGCCAGCCGCGCTTGGACTGGTGACGGCCGCGGGATTGGCCATCGCCCTCGTCGGCGATGGTTTTTGGGACGCCCTGTCCTGGCTGTGCCTGGGCATTCCGATACTGGTTGCGCTTGTCTGTCTCGTGAGGGCACGGTGAACCGATGAGCTCGACGCGGCATCCCCGGCGAGCATCGGGCTTCAAGACCGGGAGGAAGCTTTGCGCCTCCGTCCCGGCCTATCCGGCCACGAAAAGGGGATAAACGCGGCCGAAGCGGTTGGCCCAGGCTACATGTGATTGGCCATGGCAAGATGTGTGTTCATCGCCATCTGGTCATGGTGCCCGCCGTCCGTCGCTCCACCGGGCAATACACCGTCATCCTCCAGCTGGTAGTGCGCGCCTGCCGGCAACTGGCCGACCTTGGCGTAGGCGCCATAGACGGAGGTCGCATCCACGCTGATGTCGCCGGCCTTCACCAGATTGCCATAGACCGTGATCGTCCCCAGCCGGTCTTCGTCGTGGGCGCCGCTCGCGCCCTGCTGGCTGATCACCGTGATCAGGCTGTAGTCGGCCTTGCCATCGCCGTTGCTGTCGAGATGCTCTATCGACTTGACTTCCGCGGTGTGAGCCGAGATCTCGATCTTGTCACCTTGTTTCCGATTGAAATCGGTGACGACGTCGTTGCCGAAACCATCGACCCAATGGTCGTGAACGTTGTTGTTCTCGCCCGTCACTCCCATCCAGTCGACCGTTCCATCCGCGTCGACATGCTTGGCGACAATGCTGTCCTTGGCGTTCACGAGCCCTTCGAAGCGGAACGTATCCGCGCCCCTGCCGCCGGTGAGGATGTCGTTCGCCGAACCCAATGCCGCGGTCTCGCCTGCGAAGATCTGCGTTTTGCCGTCCTGGGCTGCGATCGGCTCGCCGGTATCGGATCGGCTCAACAGGATGTCGTTGCCGGTCCCGCCATTCATATGGTCGGCACCGAAACCCCCTACCAGAACATCGTTGCCGGTGCCGCCCGAGAGCCGATCGTTGCCCGAGCCGCCCCAGATCATGTCATTGCCGGCGCCGCCGTCGAGCATGTCATTGCCGGCCTTGCCGGCGACGTCGTCGTCCCCTCTGCCGGACAACAGGACATTGCCGCTGGCCGTTCCGTTGAGATGATCGTGACCAGAAGTGCCCCCGGTCATGGAAACGAACAGGTTTCGAAATTGGTGGTCGTGCGAAAGCAATCGGTCCAGCATGTCAAAACGTGCCATATGGCATTCTCCCTGATGTGATGCTTCCCAGGCGGCGCGCACATCTTCCCCATATCCCCCGCATGCGATCCGAAGAGAGCGCGAAGCTTCGATCTCCCTTGCAGTCAGCAAGACATTTGAACTGGTCTGCCGCGCGACGATCTGGAGGCAGACCGTAATGTTGGAGCGGCGCTTTTGTGGTCGTGCGATGGCTCGACAAAATTGGACAGTGTTGTCAGTGCGCAGCGCAGCCGTACCAGCAGCCGCCACGTTGCGACGAAGTGTCACAACGCATCTTGATTCGGGTTCGCATTTTCGCGCGCCCGGAATGATGGGGGATCGCGGTTGCTCTCCACTTAGAACTTTTCTCGATTGGAGCGATTCTCGATTAGAGGATTTCTCGCTCAGGCAGCATTGTCGCGTCGGCGTCGGATCTCTATGCACCAATCGGTGCATGGGGGCTGAGGATGATTGCCGATCGACGCGTACGCCATATGACATGGCGTGTTCTGGCGCCGGCGCTCGCTCTGGCGATGATCGGGGGAGCGGCTGCCGCGCAAACCTCGACGACACCATCCGGTCCGGGCAACACCCTGCCGCCCGTCGTCATCCAAAGCCCTTCGGAGCGTCAGGCGAGGCCAGCCCGGATCAATCGCAGCGCCGACAATCGCGGCCGGACAGCAGCGCGGCGATTGCGTACAGCAAACCCGTCCAACAGTCCGCCCGCTCCCGCGTCGATCCAGGCCCCCGCGCGGGAGACCGCTGTCGGTCACGTCGACGGGTACGTTGCGACCCGCAGCGCCACCGGCACCAAGACCGACACGCCGCTAATGGAGACGCCGCAATCGATCTCGGTCGTCACCCGCGACCAGATCGACGCGCAGGGCGCGGAAAGCCTGAAGCAGGCGCTCGCCTACACCGCGGGCGTGGCCAGCGAAAGCCGCGGCAATTTCGGCGGCTACGACATCATGTACAGCCGCGGCTTCATCGTCGACCAGTATCTCGACGGCCTCAAGCTGCAGGGAGCCACGGCGCAGTTCACCCCGCAACCCGAACTGTTTGGTCTCGAACGAATCGAATTGCTGCGCGGGCCGGCCTCCATGCTGTTCGGCCAGGGCTCGCCCGGCGGCCTTGTCAACATGGTGAGCAAGCGGCCTTCGGGGATCCCGTTCAACGAGGCCTTCATCCAGGGCGGCAGCTATGACCGGATCCAGGGCGGCTTCGACTCGACCGGCAAGATCGACAAGGATGGCCAGTTCCTCTACCGCATCACCGGCTTTGCGAAAGACGCCGACAATCAGGTCGATTTTGTCAAGGAACAGCGGCTCTACATCGCACCATCACTGACCTGGCGTCCCGACAAGGACACGTCCTGGACGATTCTGGCCAGCTATCAGAAGGACCCCAGCGTCGGCTATTTCAACTTCGTGCCGTTCAACGGCTCGCTCGGTTTCAATCCGAACGGCAGGATACCGACCAGTTTCTATGCCGGCGATCCCAATTTCAATACCAACTCGCGCACGCAATATTCAGTCACGTCCCTGTTCGAACACAGGTTCAACGAGGTCTTCACGCTTCGGCAGAACATGCGCTACATGGATACGACGGGCGAGTTGCGGCAGGTCTTGCCGCTGGCGCTGTTTTCGACCGGCAACCCATTTGCGACGCCGCAGGATTTCGGCACGCTGTCGCGCTATGCTCAGGGCATCAACGAGCGGATCTCGGCCTTTGCCAGCGACACCCAGGGCGAATTCCTGTTCTCCACTGGCCTGGTCGACCACAAGGTGCTGGTCGGACTGGACAATCAAAGCACGCTCTACACCCAGGCGTCGGGAATAAGCGCCGGGGCGTTCGGGTCACCGCTCAGTGCACCCGATATTTCGGTTTTCAATCCGACCTACGGCTATCCGATCCTGAATCCGCTGGGTGATCCGACCGCGGCGATCCAGGACCGGACGCACCAGACGCTGCAGCAGAACGGAATCTATGCCCAGGACCAGATGAAGTTCGGCAGGCTGACCGTGGTCGCGGGGCTGCGTTATGACGGCGCGCAGAGTACCACGGATACCTCGCAACTCGGGGTTCTCGATCTTGTACGTCAAAACGATCATGCCACGACCGGGCGCGTTGGTGCGATCTACGAGCTCGATTCGGGCATCGCCCCGTATGCCACCTATGCGACTTCCTTCAGCCCGACGGCCGGCATCGCCGTGAACAACGAGCCCCTGAGGCCAACCACCGGCGAGCTCTATGAGGCCGGTGTCAAATTCCAGCCCAAGGGCAGCAAGATCTTCGTCCAGGCCTCGGTGTTCAGTCTGACCGAACAGAACGTGCTCTCGTTCAATCCGCTGACCCAGACCAGTACCCAGATCGGCGAGGTGCGGTCGCAGGGTTTCGACATCGAAGCCAAGGCCAGCCTCACCAACCGGCTGGACCTCATCGCCAGCTATACCCATGTCGATCCGAGAGTGACCCAAAGCACCGACATCGATCTCGGCAAGGTGCCGACCTGGATACCCAGGAATATCGGAGCGATCTGGGCCGACTACACCTTTCGCGATGGCCAGCTGAACGGCTTCGGCGTCGCCGCGGGCGTTCGTTATACCGGCCAGACCTGGGGCGATCCGGGCAACACCGTTCTCGACGTGCCCGCCTACACGCTGGTCGATGCCGCCATCCACTACGATCTCGTGAACCTCGATCCTCGTCTGAAGGGCATGCGGTTCAGCGTCAACGCCACCAATCTGTTCGACAAGGTCTACGTTTCGGAATGCACGGTGCAGCTGCTCGACAACGCCTGCGTCTATGGCTTGCGACGGCAGGTGCTGGCGACCCTGCGCTATCGGTGGTGACCGGCGGCGTGCGCGACGCGCGAATCGGGTCGTCGCTTCCGATCCGACCCTGCTTGGCCTGAAATTTTCTGATCCCTCCGACGCCGCTGTCGTTCGAATGTTGCGGCCCGCGACAAATTCATGGCTCGCGAACACAAAACATTTGACGCGCGGAAATTTCTCTGCATTTAGATCGTCGCATTCACCGCGGCTGGAATTGGCCGCACCATTGAGGACTGCAATGCGCAAGGCACGCATGGACATCGCCGGGACTGCCCTCGACGTTCGGCCACTTGGCCGGCCGGCCGAGTGGTCGTGCATCTCCGTGATCGCGTGCGAGCCGAACCTTCAGCTCGAAGCGAGGCTGATCCGCAAGGCAACAACGTAACTTTCGGCGTAGGGCCGTCCCCTCCGCCGCACCGGCAGGAGGGCAACATGAACGCCCGCAACAACTTCGAGAATTCACCCTTTCAACGCCTGGGCGCCAGGTTCGTGCCCGCGATGGGACGACTGCGGCTCGGCGCGCGGCTGGACGCGCTGGTGGCCGGCTGGCTGCAGCGTTCCGCTGCGAGTGCCGAGGCGGCGCAGCATTGGTTCAACAGCGACCGCAGCACCACCGGCGGATCCGGAATCGGCGTGAGCCTGGTCTCATCGCCGCGCTGGAACGAGTCCGCATCCACCTGAGCGCCCACCCGATCCAGGGAGACGAATGATGCGTATCGAGGGATCGGCTGGCACGGCGGAGTTTCGTTGATGCCGCGACGCTGGACTGGATGGCCCGTGCGCCGTCGCCGTCGATTTCGGCGGCAGGCGTCGAGCCCGCTGGCAGGCGGCGGGACCGTGGAGAACAGACAGGCGCCTCGCGCCTGTTATACTGTTACACGTCCCCCCGTCTTGTTCACTTGTCTTGACACGCCGGCGGCGCTAACCAATGGGCATGGCAGCCTTCATTGCGACGGTTGATCTGACTGGAACCCGACTGCGGCGAGTGGTGCTGGTGACGCTCGTTTCGCTGTCGCTGGTCGCTTCGTTGTTTCATGGCTGTCCCTGCCTGGACCCCAGCGACATCAATTTGTCGGTCTCGGTCGCACAGGCCGCTTCCCAGGATTCGGGGAAGAGCGCTCCGGCTCAGGAGACGCACTGCTGCCACTGCCTCGCTCACGTAACGATCGGGCGCCCGCAGCACCACGTCGCCACCATCGAGTACGTGACCCGGCTCGATGATGTTGTCGTGGCCGCCGCACCCGATTCGACCGATCCCGACTCTCCCTTCAAACCACCCCGCGCCTGATCCGGTCGTGACGACCGATTGAGCTTCGCCGCGAGCGTGCGGCGGAGTCACGCCGCCTTTGATCAATCAGGCAGCCGCGCAGGGGCCCCAAGCCGTGCGCAGCGGAAGGGTGCAGATGAAACGGAGTCTCGTTTTCGGCGCCGGCATGGTTGCCGGCATCGCCACGCTGGCCATGGTCGGCATGTTGTCCGGCTGGCCACCGTCATTCCCGGTCGAGAAGCCGCGTGCGGCAAGGGCTCAGGCCGCAAGCAGCAGCCGCGGCGACGAACCCCCCGGACGGGTCGCGCTTTCCGAGCAGCAGGTCGGCGATGCGGGCATCGAGCTGGCACAGACCCAAGGCGGCGCGCTGAAGCGGCATTTTCTGGCGCCGGGCTCGCTCATCCCCGATGCCGATCATGTCGCCCGCGTCTCGGTACGCGTGCTCGCCACCGTCGCCGAATTGCGCAAGCGGCTCGGCGATACCGTAGGGAAAGGGGAGATCGTCGCCGTGATCGAGAGCCGCGAGATCGCCGATGCCAAGAGCGAGTACCTCGCGGCACGGCTGACCAACGATTTGCAACAGACGCTGTATGGCAGGCAGAAGTTCCTGGCGGAGTCACGGACGCTCTCGGAAAACGAATTTCTGCGCACCAGGCTCACCGCCAACGATGCCCAGATAAGGCTCGACGGCGCGCGACAGAAGCTGCTCGCTTTGGGGCTCGACGAAAGCGAGATCGCGCAGCTGCCGAGCCAGCCGCCCGAGAATCTGCAGCGGCAATTGCTGCGATCGCCGATCGCGGGCCGGGTCTCGGAGCGACGCGTCGATCTGGGGGGACTGGTCGGCCGTGAGGGGCTGGAGAGCGAACTTTTCGTCATCATCAATCTCGACGAAATCTGGGTCGATCTGGCGATCTCGCCCGAGGACATCGCCTCGGTGCGCGAAGGCGCGCCGATCACCATCCGGGCGATCGGCATCGAGGGCGTGGCGAGCGCCAAGGTGATTTTCGTCAGTCCGCTGCTCGACCGCGAGACCCGCAACGCGCGTGTCATCGCCAGCATGTCGAACGTCGACCATCGATGGAAGCCCGGCACGTTCGTGACGGCGGAGATTCCGCTCGAAAGCCAGCCGTCGCGCGTGATCGTCCCGCGCACCGCGCTGCAATCGATTCGGGGCGCGGCAACGGCATTCGTGCGCGACAGCGCCGGCTTCGAGGCGCGTCCGGTCAGGACCGGGCTCGAGGACGATGACGATATCGAGATCGTCGGCGGCCTCGACGCCGGAGAGACCATTGCCGTCACCAATACCTTCGTCCTGAAGGCCGAACTGGAAAAGCGCGTGCTGGAGGGCGACGAGCCATGATCGGCTGGATCGTCGATTTCGCCATTCGCCGGCGCTGGGTGGTAGTGGCGGTCGCAGCGTTGGCGCTGCCGTTCGGCGGCTACGCCCTGACGCGGATCCCGATCGATGCCGTGCCGGACATCACCAACAAGCAGGTGCAGATCAACACCATCGCGCCGGCCCTGTCACCCGTCGAAATCGAGAAGCAGGTGACCTTTCCGATCGAGGCGGCGCTGGCCGGCGCCCCCGGTCTGGAGGGCACGCGGTCGCTGTCCCGCAATGGATTCTCGCAGATCACCGCGGTGTTCAGCGAAGCGACCGACATCTATCTCGCGCGTCAGCAGATCGGCGAACGCCTGACCGAGGTGCGCGCGCGGTTGCCGCAGGGAATCGAACCCCGTCTTGGCCCGGTATCGACCGGGCTCGGCGAAATCTACATGTGGACGGTGCATTTTTCCAACCGGACGGTCGAGCGCGATGGCAGGCCGGGCCTGCAGCGTGACGGCCGGTTCCTCACGCCGGACGGCCAATTGCTGGAAACCGACGTCGAGAAGAATGCCTATCTGCGCACGGTCCAGGACTGGATCATCAAGCCGCAGCTCAGGACGGTGGCGGGCGTCGCCGGGGTCGACTCCATCGGCGGCTATCTCAAGCAGTACCAGGTGAACCCCGATGCCGCGAAGCTGATCGCGCTGGGCCTGACATTCGCCGACGTCGCCAACGCGGTCGAAGCCAACAATGTCAGCCGCGGCGTGCGGTACATCGAGCGGAACGGCGAAGGCGTGGTGGTCCGCTCCGGAGGCAGGCTGCAGAATATCGAGGAGATAGCCGGTGTCGTCGTCACCACCCGCGGCGGCGTTCCGCTGCGGGTGCGCGACCTCGCCACGGTCTCGGTCGGCGGTGAAACGCGCAGCGGCAGCGCCAGCGAGGACGGCCGCGAAGTGGTGGTCGGAACGGCTTTGATGCTGGTCGGCGCCAACAGCCGCACGGTTTCGTCGGCGGTCGATGCGAAGCTGCGGACGGCCGCCGCATCGTTGCCGGCGGGCATAGAAGTCACGACCGTGCTGAATCGGACCCAGCTGGTCGATGCCACCATCGGTACGGTGGCCCGCAACCTGACGGAGGGCGCGCTGCTTGTGATTGCGGTGCTGTTCGTTCTGCTCGGCAATTTTCGCGCGGCTCTTATTACCGCCCTGGTCATTCCGTTTGCGATGCTGATGACGGCCATCGGGATGTGGCAGGGACGCATCAGCGCCAACCTGATGAGCCTCGGCGCACTCGACTTCGGCCTGATCGTCGACGGCGCTGTCATCATCAGCGAGAACGCGATGAGCCGCGTTGCGGCGAAACAACGGCAATTGGACCGCCCGCTCTCCCGCCAGGAGCGGTTTGCCACGGTGCGGGCCTCCGCCATCGAAATGGTGCGGCCAAGCATTTACGGGCAAGGCATCATCCTGCTGGTCTATGTGCCGCTCCTGACCTTCACCGGCGTCGAAGGCAAGATGTTCGGGCCGATGGCGCTGACGGTGATCATGGCGCTGACGGCGGCGTTCGCCTTGTCGCTGACGCTGGTGCCGGCCTTGATTGCCATTGGCCTCGGCGGCCGGGTCCGCGAAGGGGAGGGGCGCCTGGTCGGGTTCGCCAAGCGGCTCTATGCGCCGCTGCTGCGCCATGCGACCCGTTCGCCGTTCCCGGTCATGGTGTTGGCGATCACGCTGGTTGCCGCCGCCGTGCTGGTGTTCGCGCGGCTCGGCCAGGAGTTCGTTCCGACGCTGGACGAGAAGAACATCGCGATCACGGTCTCACGCATCCCCAGCACATCGCTGGCGCAGTCGCAGAGCATGCAGCTCGCGGTGGAGAAGGCCGTGCGCCGCTTCCCCGAGGTGGCGTTCGTGTTCTCGCGCACCGGCACCGCGGAGATCGCGAGCGATCCGATGCCGCCGAGCGCATCCGATACGTTCATCGTGCTGAAACCGCGCGAGGCCTGGCCGGATCGTTCCGTCAGCAAGCAGGCGCTGATCGAGGCGATCGGAGCGGCTCTCGACCGGTTGCCCGGCAACGTCTACGAATTGACCCAGCCGATCCAGATGCGCTTCAACGAGCTGCTCGCCGGCGTGCGCAGCGACATCGCGGTGAAAATATTCGGCGACGAGTTCGAGCCGATGCTGCAGGCCGCGCGGGAGGTCGCGGCCCGATTGCGATCCGTGCCGGGCGCCGTCGACGTCAAGGTGGAGCAGACCGGCGGCCTGCCGATGCTGGAGATCAAGGTCGACAAACCGGCTATCGCGCGCCGCGGACTGAGCGTGTCGGCAGTTCAAGACGTGATCGGGGCCGCCATCGGCGGCCGGGAAGCGGGTGTCGTGTTCGAGGGCGACCGCAGCTTCGACATCGTGGTGCGGTTGCCCGAAACCGTACGCTCCGACCTCGAGGCGCTCGGCAATCTGCCGGTCGCGCTGCCCAGGGCGACGCCGGGTTCGCCGGTGCAGAGCCTTGCGCTCAACCGGGTGGCGCGGTTTTCATTCAGCGAAGGCCCGAGCCAGATCAGCCGGGAAAACGGCAAGCGGCGCGTCGTCGTCACCGCCAATGTGCGGGAGCGCGATCTCGGTTCGGTGGTGGCGGAAGCCCAACGGCTGGTCGGTGAAACCGTGCGGCTGCCACCCGGCTATTGGATAGGCTGGGGAGGACAGCTGGAGAACCTGGTTGCGGCGAAGCAGCGGCTCGCGATCGTCGTGCCGGCGTGCTTCCTGATGATTTTCCTGCTGCTGGTGGCGGCGCTGGGTTCTCCACGTGACGCGTTGGTGGTTTTCAGTGCGGTACCGATGGCGCTGACCGGCGGCATCTTCGCACTATGGCTCCGCGACATGCCGTTTTCGATTTCGGCCGCAGTCGGCTGCATCGCGCTGTCCGGCGTGGCCGTGCTGAACGGCCTGGTGCTGCTGAGTTCGATTCGGCAGTTGCGCCAGGGTGGCATGCCGGTGGCCGCCGCCATCGAGACCGGCGCGCTCACCCGGTTCCGGCCGGTGATCATGACCGCGCTGGTCGCTTCACTTGGTTTTCTCCCCATGGCACTGGCAACGGGCACCGGCGCCGAAGTCCAGAAGCCGTTGGCAACCGTGGTCATCGGCGGGCTGATCAGTGCGACCCTGCTGACGCTTCTCGTCCTGCCGGGACTTTATTTGCGCTACGGCAGCACGACGCAAGCCCGGCATTCCCGCAAGATCGAGCGCGAAGAAGTGTTCTAGGCCCGCACCGAAGGCCGCTCGCCGACCCGGGCGAACCAGGCCGATACATGGGTGTTGGCGGGATCGAGCGGCTGGCCGACCTTGCCGCCGAAATCGATCCAGCAATAGAGCAGGATATCGGCCAGCGTGAACCTCGGGCCGCACAGATATGGCTTGCCGGCAATCTGGCCATTGAGCCACTGCAGGCGGTTCGCCGCGATCATCTTGAGGCCGGGCGAGGCTTCCGGCGCCACCGGGATCCGGTTCTGGAAGAACTTCAGGGCTTCGCCGAAGCGATAGCCGTTGGCGAGCGGTTCGGCGATGTTGAGATCGACGCGCCGCGTCCACATCCGGCATTCGGCCCGCTGCTCCGGCGTCGACCCGATCATCGCCGGGTCCGGCTGCTTCTCCTCCAGATATTCACAGATCGCGACCACCTCCGAGAGATAGCTGCCGTCGTCCAGCTCGAGCGTCGGCATCTGGCCGTGCGGATTGCGCTTGAGATGGGCTTCCTGTCGGTTCTCGCCGCCGCGCAGGTCGACGACCTGTGTCGGCATGGTGATGTTCTTCTCCGCCATAAACATGCGGACAATACGCGGGTTCGGTCCGACCGAATCGTAGAGCTTCATGGTTGCCTTCTCGAAGGTCGCGGCGCCGTGCCGCCGGGGGTTTGAGCAGAGCGCCGGGAAGCTGTCAAACCGACCGGGCGGTTCACGCATCGTCCAGCTTGTTGAGGTCGCGCACCGACTGCATGATCGGCTCGAAATTCGACCGCGCATCGAGCGCGTCGAACAGTTGCGCGGTATCCGACAACAGGCCATGCGAACGCTGGATCGCGATCCGGACATCGTCCTGCGGCGCGTCGGAGAGGCGGCCGTGCCCCGACAGCAGCACCCTGGAATTCAGGCCGCGCAGCCGTTCCAGCGACTGGATGTAGTCGCTGATGCTGCCCGACCCGAACACGCCGCCCATCACGCCGCCGGGCATCAGGGTGTCGGCGGCGAACAGCAGTCCCTGGTCCGGCTCGAACAGGGTGATGCAGGCGGAGGTGTGGCCCGGCGTATACATGACATTGAGCCGGAAATTGCCGAGGTCGATCAGGTTGCCTTCTTCCAGCCAGATGTCGACGTCGATCGGCTCGTTCGGCTCGTTGAACATCTTGCGCAGCATCGAGAAGTCGTCGCGCAGCATGATCTTGTTGGCGGCCAGACGGTGCGCGGCAATGATGGTGCGGGGCTTGAAACGATAGGCGGCGCCGACGTGGTCGAGATGTTCGTGGCTGAGGATCACCATATCGATCTGGTCTAGGCCGCAGCCGAGGTGATCGAGGCATTGCAGCAGATGCTCGAAATTCGACGACAGCCCGACGTCGATCATGATGGTCCGCGATCGGCCCCGCACCAGGTAGGCATTGGCCGCGCGATTCTTGAACCGGATCTGGTAGACGTCCTCGGCAGCCTTGATCAGCGAGCAGACCGCATTGTCGAGCAGGACCGGAAACGGGCTCGGCTTGCGGTCGCTCATGGGGCGGCCGCGCGGAAGGTGAGGGCATTGGAGGCGCGCAGCCGCTTGCTCAGCGCATCCATGATCATCAGCGCGAACGCCGGCTGCTGGCTGACCAGATAGACGAAGCGGGCGTGATTGATCCGCATCACCCGGGTGTTCGGCGCTGCGGCGATCGCGGTTGCCGACCGCGAGGAGCCGTCGATCACGGCCATCTCGCCGAAGAACTCGCCCTTGCCGAGCGTCACGATCACGGTCTTGCGGGCGTCGTTGATCTTGGCGATGTCGACCTGTCCGTCGAGCACCACGAACAGCTCGCGACCGCTCGATCCTTCCTCGAAGATGACGTCGCCGACACCAAACTCGTTGATGCACTTCTCGATCGCCATGGTGCCGCCTGCCTTCTGGCTGGTTGGTGCCGCCATGTTAATCGGGAAACCGGATGGCGCAAACGCCGATCGGGCCGGGTGCTGGTGCCGCATAGCAGCAATAATCACCGCCTGGTCGCCGTGCGAACCGGCCCGGATAACTTCCTAAAATTTCGGTAAGGAGGCCGTCGGTAACGATTTGGCAAGCAATGAAAGTTACCAAATGGTCAATCAATTCGGGAGAATGCCGTGAGCGAACAAGCCGAGCAGACCAGCGGTGAATCCGGTTCCCTTCCTGCCGAGCCGGTTGTGCAGCAGCCGGCAGAGGCCGCCACCGACCCGGCCGCCGCGCCGGCTCTGGTCTCTGCGCCATCGCCCAGCCTGGTGCCTGAACCGACCCCGGTCGGCGACGCGCCGGAGGTGAAGGCGACCAGGGCCGAGGCGCCGAAAGCAGAGGCGAGCCCGCGCCCGGCCGGCAAATTGATGATCATCGCGCCGCGCGAACGCGGCTTTGCCGGGGAAGCCCGGGCCGCGACCGATTCCGGCCGGTCCGGCACGCGCCGGCTAGGGGCGATGGCGGCAGTGGTAGCGCTCGCGGTGGTCGCAGGTGCGGTCGGCGGCGCGCTGGCGACGGCGCGGCTCTCGCACCCGGCCGGCGATGCCGCGGCGACGGCGGTCAATCCCGGCCTGGAAGCCTCGGTTTCGCAAATCGATGCCGATGTCGCGGCACTGAAGGCCAGTATCGAGCACGCTTCCAAGATGGGGCTCAGCCAGTTCAACAAGACCAGCGACCGGCTTGACCGGCTGGAGAAAGCCCAGGCCGAACCGGCGGCCAAGCTCGCCCGCCTCAGCGAGGCGGTCGAGAAGCTGCGCGCCGCCCCGGTACCGGCGCCGGCATCCGCCGCGGCTTCGCAGGCCGCATCGAAGGACATCACCGGCTCGGTGACCCCGGCCACGCCGGCCGCGGCACCCAAGGTCGAGGTCGCCCGGTTGCCCACCATCGATGGCTGGATCCTGCGCGACGTCAATCGTGGCGGCGCGCTGATCGAAGGCCGCCGCGGCGTCTACGAAGTTTATGCCGGCGATCCCGTACCGGGCCTTGGCCGCATCGACGCCATCCGCCGCCAGGACGGCCGCTGGGTGGTCGTGACCAGCCGCGGCCTGATCGTCGAGCGCTGACCGGCGCGGTCATCGCCCGCTTTTTGGCCTATTTTCCCCGATAGAGGTCGCCGCGCCCCGATCAGGCGTCGGGGCGCGCCATGCCAAGGGGATGAGCCGGCCGTTGCGTTTCCTGGTCACGATCCTGTTCCTGGCCTGCACGGTGTTCGCCGCGCGTCATGCGCACAGCGCGGCGCTGCTGGAACGGGGCACCGCGATCACCGAGCCGGCCGCGCTCCGCGAACTCGATCAGGGCCGGTTCGGTCTCGGCCGCATGCTGCGCGCGACCGGGCCGGCCGACGCACCGCTCGCCAATGACCGCTTGTTCGCGCTGCCGTCGATGGCGCCCATGCGTGGCGCGCTCGACGCCGAGTTCGACCGCTATCTGGCTCAGCACCGGGCGCAATCCCCCGGTCAAAGCATCGGCGTCGGAAGCCGGACCGATGTCGAACTGTTCGACCGCGCGCAGCTTGATTCCGACCGGACGCGCTTCGTTCTGTCCGGCATTGTCAACCGGATGGACCGCCTCTATGTCGCGCCGGAAAGTTGCGGCGAGATCCGGCTGATCTACCGCCTGATCCGGACCGGCGCGCCGGCGCCGGGCGAAGGCGCGGCCTCGCCGCGGCTGCCGATGACGCTCAATGTCGTCGTGAAGGCAAGTGCCGACCGGGCGGACACGGCCGATCATTGCGCGGAAATCGCGCGGCGCTGGCTCAAGGCCGGCGAGAGTGAGTCGGTCGGGCCTGAACTCGCCGGCCAGCTGACCGGCCATGACGGTCCGCTCGAACGTGTCCGGCCGGAAGACATCGATCGTATCGAGACCAACATCCAGATCGCGCATGCGCCCAAGACGCCACGGCAGGATTTCCGGACCGACTATCTCCTGAAAGTATTCCGCTATGATGCGTCGGCGCGGCGGTTCGAGCCGGCGGCGCTCGAGAACCAGATCGATCGCGCGCGGTTGCTTGCCGAACCGGAACTCGGGCGGGAGTTCAAGGCCTGGCTGCTCGAGCCGGATCATTTCAGCGCGCTTGATCGCGGCACCCTGTTGATCCCGGAGAAATTTCTCGCCACCCGGGCGATTGCCGCGACGCCGGCCGGCTTCGATCCGTCGGACCGGCAGCCGGCCTTCGGGCTGGTGCAGGGGGACGAGGCGACGGCATCCCCACCTCTCTTCAGCGAGCCCGACGTCGTGGCTGCCTTGCAGCAGGCGGCCGCGCGCGGTACCGCGCCGCAGAACATCCGTTCGGTCGCGGGGTTCGCGCGCCGCCTCAACGACATCACCTGTGCCGGATGTCACCAGACCCGCAGCATCGGTGGCTTCCATTTCCCCGGCGTCGATTGGCTGGCGGCGAAACCCTCCAACTCGACGGTCGTGCCGGGCTCGCCGCATTTCTTCGGCGACCAGGCCCGGCGCCGCGATATCTTGATGGCCCTGCGCGACGGCCGCGCTCCGGACTATTCGCGCGGATTCTCCAGCCGGCCGCAGCTGCGCGGCAGCACCGAACTCGCCGGCACCGAATATGACGACGGCTGGGGCGCGCCGTGCTATCGCCGGATGCCCCGCGCCAAGGACAATGACGCAAGCTTCGGGTCATGGAACTGCGCCAGCGGGCTGGCCTGTCAGATCGTCGGCGCGCGGTCGCGGATCGGAATGTGCTTCATCAATGCGCGGCAGCGCTCCGATTGAAAGTTCCCGGGACGCCGGACCAGCCGGCGTCCATCGACGACGACGGGCGCGTAGGTTATCCTGCCGCACACGGGGACGGCTGCTGCAGGGAGGGGCGCGTGGCGAACGACGCGGAGCAGGACAAGACTCGCAATCGCGAGATCGCAGAGAACGAGAACACCCGGCAGATCATCGGCGACGTCCGCGTCAGCGTGTGGGCGGTTGCGGTTGCCGTGGTGATCGGCCTGCTCGCCGTCGGCTGGGTGCTGGTGCATTAGCGCATGATGACGCTGGCGTCCCCCGGTCTCGCAACAGACTGGTTGCGCCTCTCCCGCTTGCGGGGGAGGCCGGCGCGTGGCGCCGGGTGGGGGGCTCTTTCCACGATGCGACGCGCGCAGAGAGCCCCGCCCCAACCCTCCCGCGCAGGCGCGCGAGAGGGAGCGCACCGCCTTCAAAAATTGGCTTGGACTCATCACGCTCCGGCGCAAGACAACCGCCGCGTCCTTCGCGCCAACCGGCCTCGGCTCACGCCACGGCGCCGTCGGACCGCAACTGCCGGATTGCGGCCTCGTCATAACCGGCCTCGCGCAGGATCTCGTCCGAATGCTCGCCGAGGCCCGGCGGCGGCTTCGGACGGACCTTGTCGCTGCCGTCGATCCAGATCGGACTGTTGACCGTCAGCATGCCGTCGCCCTCGAACGGCACCAGCACGTCGTTTTCGATCATCTGCCGGTCGCCCGGCATGTCGTCGAGAATGCCGACCACGCCGAACACCAGGCCGCTGCCGTCGAGGATCCGGCGCCATTCGGCAAGATCCCTGGTGGCGAAGATCTGATCGAACATCGCAATCAGTTCCAGCGATCGCGCATGGCGGTCGGCCTTGGTGGCAAACCTGGCGTCGGTGATGAAGTCCTCGCGTCCGAGGCAGCGCGCCAGCGCCGGCCACTGCCGCTCCTCGTTGAGCAGCGACAGGATGAGCCAGCGGCCGTCCCGGCAGCGATAATGATTGGTCACCGCATTGAGGGCATGCTCGCGGGGCCGCCGCTCGCCGAATTTGGCGCCGCACAGCCGGGCCTGGGCAAGCACGCCATTGGCCCAGACGCCGTTGGCCATCAGGTTCGAGCTGACATGCGAGCCCTTGCCGGTGCGTTCCCGCTTGTAGAGCGCGGTCACGATCGCTCCGTACAGCGCCATCGCGCAAGGGTGGTCGCCCATTCCGGCGACCGAGCGCGCCGGCGTCGTGGCGGTATCGGCGCGGACCAGGTCCATCAACCCCGAGCGCGCCCAATAGGCGTTGCTGTCGAAACCGGGCTTGTTGGCTTCCTCGCCCTTCTCGCCGTAACCGGTGAATGACGCGTAGATCAGCCGTGCATTGAGCGGCGCGAGGTCGGCATAAGTCATGCCGAGACGGGCGCGCACCGGGGGCGGGAAATTGGTAACGAAGACGTCGGCCTCGGCCACCAGCCGGCGCAGAACCGCCTGGCCTTCCGCCTTCGAGAGGTCGAGCGCAAGGCTGCGCTTGTTGCGGGATTCGAGCAACCACGCGAAATTATGCTCGCTGTGCGGATATCCCGGCAGGTTCGGCAGGTTGCGATAGGGGTCGCCCGACCCGGGCGGCTCGATCTTGATCACCTGGGCGCCGAAATCCGACAGCACCGTTGCGGCCGCGGGTGCTGCGATGAAGCTCGCGCAGTCCAGAACCTTGAGGCCTTCGAAGATGCCGTCTTCCATGGTGAATCCGCTCCGTGACGCTGGCTGGACTGGTCGGTATGCCCGGGCCATTTGACCCATGTTGGGCGGCGGAGGCAACGATCGTTTCCGGGTCGCCCGTCGCGCGTATCGCTAGTCCGGGTCCGACAGCAGCGCGGCGTTGCCGCCGGCGGCGGCGGTGTTGATGGTCAGGGTCTGCTCGGCGGCGAAGCGTGCCAGGTAATGCGGTCCGCCCGCCTTGGGCCCGGTGCCGGACAGGCCGTGACCGCCGAATGGCTGCACGCCGACCACCGCGCCGATCATGTTGCGATTGACGTAGATATTGCCGACCGCGAGACGCTCCACCACCTGCTCGACGGTGTCGTCGATCCGCGAATGAATGCCGAGCGTCAGCGCGTAGCCCGAGCGCTCGATCGATCGCAGCACGCGGTCGAGTTGGTCGGCGGGATAGCGCACCACGTGCAGGATCGGCCCGAACACCTCGGCGGTCAGCTGACTTTCGTCGGACAGCTCGAAGACATGCGGCGCCACATAGTTGCCGGCGGGCGCCCTGCCGGCGAAATGCAGGCGGGCCTCGCGCCGCATCCGCGCGATGTGGGCCTCCAGCCGCTGCTTTGCCTCGAGGTCGATCACCGGTCCGACATGGACCGCGGGATCGCGGACATCGCCGATTGAAAGTTCGCGCGCGGCCCCGCAAATCATCTCGATCATGCGATCGGCGACCTCGTCCTGCACGAACAGCAACCGCAGCGCCGAGCAGCGCTGGCCGGCGGAGCGGAACGCCGACGTCACGACGTCGTCGGCGACCTGTTCCGGCAGCGCGGTGGCATCGACGATCATCGCGTTGATGCCGCCGGTTTCCGCGATCAGCGGCACGATCGGGCCGTCCTTCGCCGCCAGCGTGCGATTGATCGACCTTCCGACCTCGGTCGAGCCGGTGAAGACGACCCCGGCGACATCGGGATGCGCGACCAGCGCCGCGCCGAGATCGCCATCACCCTGCGCCAGATGCAGCGCGGAGGCGGGCACGCCGGCCGCGTGCAGCAGCCGCACTGCTTCGGCCGCGACCCCCGGCGTCTGCTCGGCGGGCTTGGCAACGACGGCATTGCCGGCCATCAGCGCTGCCGCAACCTGGCCGAGGAAGATGGCCAGCGGGAAGTTCCACGGCGATATCGCGATAAACACGCCGCGCCCGCGCAGCCGCAACAGGTTGCTCTCGCCGGTCGGACCCGGCAGGCTCCGGCCCGGGCCGCACAAAGCGCGACCCTCCGCGGCGTAGTAGCGGCAGAAATCGGCGGCCTCGCGAACTTCCGACAGCGCATCGTCCAGCGTCTTGCCACCCTCCTGCTGCAGCCATGCGATGAAGTGCGGCGCGCGTTGCTCGAGCCGGTCGGCGGCGTCTTCGAGAATGCCGGCGCGGATTCCGGCCGGCGTCAGGCTCCAGGCCTTGAATCCGGCGGCGGCAACCATCAACGGCCCGGCCGCCGTCGCATCGAGGCTGGCTGCTGCATCGAGCTTCGGCCGGCTCGCCGCCACCGCCGCGACCAGCTGTTCCAGCGCTGCGCGCTCGCCGAACTCGATGCCGCGCGAGTTCACCCGCTGCGGCTGATAGAGGTCGCGCGGCAACGGGATGTGCGGATGCCGCGCCGGGCCGGCGCTGCCGACGATCTCGGACGGCCGCCGCAGCAGGGCCGCGACCGGCACGGCCGGATCGGCGGCACTCGCCACGAATGAAGTATTGGCGCCGTTCTCGAGCAGGCGCCGCACCAGATAGGCCAGCAGGTCGCGGTGGCTGCCGACCGGCGCATAGGTCCGACAGGCCAGGGTCGGCCGATCCTTGCTCAGTTGCGCATAGAGTGCCTCGCCCATGCCATGGAGGCGCTGGAACTCATAGTCGTCGTCGCGATCGCAGAGTTCGAGAATTGTCGCCACGGTCAGGGCGTTGTGGGTGGCAAATTGCGGGAAGATCCGCGGCCGCAGCGCGAGCATCCGCTGCGCGCAGGCGAGGTAGTTGAGGTCGGTCATCGCCTTGCGGGTAAACACCGGATAGCCGTCGAGGCCGCGCTCCTGGGCGCGCTTGATTTCGGTGTCCCAATAGGCGCCCTTGACCAGCCGCAGCATCAGCCGCCGCTTCGATTGCCGCGCCAGCTCATCGGCATATCCGATCACGTCGGCCGCGCGTTTCTGGTAGGCCTGGATCGCAAGGCCGAAGCCGTCCCAGCCGGCGAGCGAAGCGTCGGCGAGCGCCGCCGCAATCACGTCGAGCGACAACTCCAGCCGGTCCGCTTCCTCGGCATCGACCGTCAGGTTCAGGTCATGGGTCATGGCCTGGCGGGCGAGGTCGACCAGCCGCGGCACCAGTTCCGCCATCACGCGCCGATGACTTCACGGCTTCATAGCGCGGATGCAATGCGGAAAGCTTGACCGAGATGCCGGGCCGGTCGGGCAGCCGCCGCCGGTCGGCGGCGCGGCCGATCGCGTCGATGGCGCGGGCGTAGGAATCGAAATAGCGCTCGGCATCTTCGGCGGTGCGCGCGCCTTCGCCGAGCATGTCGAAGGAATAGCGCGGCGCCCGGGTCTGATCCGGTTGTGCGCGCGCCAGCGCCGCCTCGATGGTTTCGCCCAGCACGAAATGGTTGCCCATCAGCCGCATCGCCTGCCGTGTGGCGGCGCGGACCGCCGGTGCCCCGAGACGCTTGGTGAGCCGTCCAAGCGTCCCCTGCGGGGTTTCCCCGGGCTGCAGCACGCGCGCCGACATACCAAGCGCCCAGGCCGACGCATTGACCAGGAACGCGCTCGATCGGGTCTCGTGATGCACGAAGTCGCCTTGCCCGAGCTTGTCCTCGATGAACTGGTCCGCGGTGCGGGCGTCCGGCACGCGCAGCAGCGCTTCCGCCAGCACCATCAGCGCGAGGCCCTCCTTGGTGGAAAGCGCGAACTCGCGCAGCATGTCCTCGACGCCGCCGAGCCGGTCGCCGCCGGTGCGGATCGCCTCGATCAGGCGGGTCGCCGTGCGGTCGATCCGCGCGTCCTGCGCGGCATCCATTCGAACCGCCTGCAATAGCCGCGCGGCGACGACATCGTCGTCCGGCGCATAGGGCGCCACGAAGGCCGGCAGCGGCGGGGCGGGGGACGTCATGGCACGGTTTCCGTACCCCCCATCATGGACCCAAGCCGGGGTCGGCGAAACCGGGTTTCGGGAAATGCGGAAGCGCTGCTCGCGGGCGCGACACGGATCGACCGCGCACCGACCTGCGGCCGGTGGGTGCCTTTGTTTGCGTTCGCAGGTAATCCGGGAGGTGTGAACCGATCGAGCCCGCGCCGGGCTGCGCCGATTCAAATATGAGCAAGAGCGTCGTCCGCTCCTGCCGAGTGCTGGTGGGTTCGGAGATCTTCGTTGTCCGAGATCTGGCTGCTCCCCGGATCATCTCCGAGGGGGCGCTGGTACCGACTAGCCGGGCGTCAAACCTTGAGGTTTTCCGCCGAGGTCTTGCCGCGATTGGCTACCTCTTCGTATTCCACCGTCTGTCCTTCGTTGAGGGTAGAAAGGCCGGCCTTCTCCACCGCCGAAATATGAACGAAAACATCCTTGCCGCCACTGGAAGGCTGGATAAATCCATAGCCCTTGGTTGCGTTGAACCACTTCACGGTACCTTTAGCCATCGCGTCGTCTCCGCGGGATCAAAATCGAGAACGGGCTGCCGGTCCCCGCAAACCGGCATGTCCGATACCGCCTACGATATGCGGTAACGATCAAGCTTGATAGCTCAAACCTTTCACGATTTTGGCGGAAAACGATCATTATCGAGGCGCATTGTCGTTTTTTAGCTGTTGGTCCGGACTTTCGGCGTGACGGCCTGTTCAACACGCCGTTGCTGGCGACCGAAATCCGTCATCACCGACATCGACCGGTCGACGGCTTTTTCACTAAATCCAACTCTTGCTGCGAGGAGTTCGGCATCAACGAACCGGCCTCGATCAGGGTCGTGCATTGGCAATCGATGGCACGGTCGCGTTGCAGCGCTGCGACCGAAGCGTCCGGACCGTGAAACAGACGGTGAGCGCAGAGTTTCGGCCCGGGTGAAGGCGCAGCGACCTAGGGCAAATCCCATGTGGAGGTTTCATTATACCTAACATTGGTTCCACAATGCGTGAATGCGTGATACAAACTTACATATTGAGAGTTTGCATTTGACTATATGATAGATAGTATCTAGCAAACCGACATGATCTTCAGGACGCCAGAACTCACCGGGGAGGACGCAGCGGTCCTGGACCTGATTTCAGAACAGCGGCGGAGATTGCAGTTTTTCACCAACAGCAACCCCCGCCGGTGGTCGGGGTCATTGCGCCGAGCCACGTTCGCCCGGGCGATCCAGGGCTCCAACACTATCGAGGGCTACAATGTCAGCCTTGATGAAGCTGTTGCCGCGATCGAGGACGAACCGATCGTGGACGAGCGCACGGAGACATCGCGCGCCATACGAGGATATCGCGACGCGATGACGTACATTCTGCAAGCGACGAAGGACCCGCATTTTCAGGTCAGTGCGCAGCTCCTGAAGAGCCTGCACTTCATGATGCTTCAATACGACATGAGCAAGAATCCCGGACAATGGCGCCCTGGAGGCATCTTTGTCGTGAATTCGAGGACGGGCGAGCGGGTCTACGACGCACCCGATGTCGAGCTGGTGAACGGGCTGGTCGAAGAGCTGATCGGCTATCTGAGGGCGCCGTCGCAGGAATCGGCGGTCGTTCGCGGCGCCATGGCCCATCTCAACTGCGCAATGATTCATCCGTTCTCAGACGGAAATGGCAGAATTGCGCGCGCCCTGCAGACCCTGGTGATCGCGGGAGACGGCGTTCTGAACCCGGTCTTTTCCAGCATTGAAGAATGGCTGGGCGACAACACCCAGGATTACTACGACGTGCTGGCGCTGGTCGGGCAGGGAAAATGGAGTCCACACAACGACGCGCATCCCTGGATCAGGTTTTGCCTCAAGGCACACTATCAGCAGGCAGGAAAACTGATACGGCGCAACGAAGAAGCGGATGCCCTGTTCAACGAGATCAGCAACTTCATCCAGCTTCACAGCCTTCAGGAGCGGGTCTGGGTGGCTCTGTTCGACGCCGCCTCGGGCCTGCGCATCAGCAATGCGAGGTATCGCAAGGATGCCGACGTCACGGAATACACCGCTTCGCGCGATCTGAAAAAGCTCTGCGAGGTCGAGCTGCTCGTGCCTCACGGCGAACGGAAAGCGCGTTGGTATAGTGCAGCGAGAACCCTGTCCGAGGCCTGGCAACGCGTCCGGATCAAGCGCGCGGTGGAAGATCCGTATGATGTCGTCCGGCGCCGCCTCATCCAGGCGGAATAGCGCCCCGCTCAAACTCCGCTCTTTCAACGCTGGCCAAACTCATGCCGCGACGGTTTCGGTCGCCTCGACCAGGGCCGACAGCATCCGGGCCTCGGTGACGGAGCGCACGATCATGGGCTCGGTCCGGCCGCGGATGACGGCCTCGAGCTGGGGCAGATCATCGGCGCCGAGGCCGGCCGTGGCGCGAACCTCGTCGGAAATGATGACCTCGCAGCCGAAGCTCTTGGTCATGTCCTGCAGCCGCGCCGCGACATTGACCGCATCGCCGAGCGCCGTGAACACCATGTGGTCGCGATAGCCGATGTCGCCGATGATGACCTCGCCGCCATGAATGCCGATGCCGAACTGGATCGGCTCGTGCAGGTCGTGGCTGAGAAACCGGTTCAGCTCGTCGATATTGTCGGCGATCCGGGAGGCGGCGCGGAGAGCCTGGCGGCAGGCCAGCTGCGGGCTGGTCCGCAGCCCGAACAGCACCAGTTCGCCGTCGCCGGCGAACTGGTTGGGCTGGCCGCCGCATTCGATCACGGCCTGCGAGATCGCGCCGAGGAAACGGTTGACGATGAAGACCGTGTCGAACGGCAACCGCTGCTCGGCAAGCCGGGTCGAGCCACGCATGTCGACGAACATGCTGACCATATAGCGTTCCTGGCCGATGCGCTGGGGATGCGTGGCATGCGCGTTCGCCGACAGGGTGTGCGGCATGAACAGCTGGAAGAACGACAGGTCGTCGGTGGGACGCAACTGGCAGGCAAGCCGGATCGCCGGGTCGGTCGCGCCGACCCGGTTGAGCACAAAGGCCTCCCGCTGCGACGGCTCCGGCAGCGCACTGCAATCGCCGATGACCCGGATCCGGCAGGTCGAGCAGCGGGCGCGGCCGCCGCACACGCTGGCATGGGGAAGGTTGAAGCGCAGGCTCGCCTCGAGCACGCTCAGCCCCCTTGGCACCCGGATGGTGCGGCCATTGCCATAGGACAGGGTGATCAGGCCGCGCCGGCGCTCGTTCAGGGCCCGCGCGCCGCGGGCGAGCAGGACCAGCCCGATCAGTCCGACATAGAAGATCAGGAAGCCATCGGTGATCTCGCTCAGCGCGCTCTGTTCGGCAGGCGTGCCGACATGCCGTGCCGAAAGATTCTCGTCGCGCCATTGCGGGTCCGCGCTGGCTGCGACGACGCTGCGCCCGGCCTGATAGAAGCCGAGCAGGGCCAACGTCGGCACCAGCACGGCGATCGCCAGCAGATAGGGAGCGGCGCGCTTGAAGAACGCCTTCATCCGCAGCCAGAAATACAGGCCGATGCTGCCATGAACCCAGGCGATGATCAGGACGATGGACATCAGCCATATCCTGAAAGGCTGGGCGACCCAGAACGCGTAGAGCTCCTGCGGGTAGAGTTTCTCGTTGTCGAACAGGGTCTGGGCGAGGCGGGCACCAATGACATGAGCTGCAATCAGCGCCGGCACGCTGAGGCCGAGCACGAGCTGCAGCGGCTCGATCGCTTTCCAGTGAAACTGCCGGCGCTGGTACAGCGCCCAGATTCCGAGCCCGCTGTGGATGGCGGCCGCGCCATAGAACACGATCGTGACCGGCAGGAACTGCCAGAACAGGATGTGGTAGGTGACGCCCGCGGCGAGGGCCTCCATCGAGATATTGCCGAGCGCGTGATTGAGGAAGTGGCTGAGCAGATAGGCATACAGCACGATGCCGCAGCCAAGCCGGATCTGCCGCAATCCGATGCCGCGGGTCGACCTTCTCAGTCTCTCCAGATAGGCGGGGGGCATGCGATTCATGGAAGGGATACCAACGGCGGTGGGGTTTTATTCCAGGGTGGCGGCTTTTTCTACCGCGTGGGAGGTGGCCGGGTGGGTCCAATCATCCGTTCCGCCGGGCAGGGCGCGCCAAGTTGACACCCCGCCGGGAGTTGGGGAGAAAGCGCGCGTGACGACAGCCCCGCCCGACATCGACGACGCCAGGCCAGATCGGCCCGGTCGTCTGCCGTGGCTGGCCGTCGTGGCCGTGATCGCGGCAATGACCGCGATGCGGGTGATCTATGCCTGCGTGATCGATCTGCGCACCGACGAGGCCTATTACTGGACCTGGTCGAAGGAGCATGTGTCCTCCTTTCTCGATCATCCTCCGATGATCGCATGGTTCGTCCGGTTCGGTACCGCGATCTTCGGCGACACCAATTTCGGCGTCAGGTTCGCCGGCATCGCCGCCATGCTGGTCACGCAGTTGCTGCTGGCGGACCTGGTGTGGCGCGCGTCCCGCGACCGGCGTGCGGTCGTGCTGGCGGTGCTGATGCCCGAGGCGGCGCTCTATTACGGCCTGCTGATGGCCAAGGTGTCGCCCGATGTGGCGCTGATCCCGTTCGCGGTGGCGATGTTGTGGGCGCTGGTCCGGCTGAACGAAAGCGGCGACGGCCGCTGGTGGCTGGCGGCCGGATTGTTCGCGGGCCTCGCGCTGCTGTCCAAGCTCACCGCGGTGATGCTGGTCCCGGCGGTGCTGGCATTCATGCTGGTGCCGCGATGGCGTGGCCGCTGGCTCACCAGTCCGATGCCATGGCTCGCCGCGCTGATCGCGGTGGTGCTGTTCCTGCCGGTCCTGGTGTGGAATGCGGAACACGACTGGGCGTCGTTCCGATTCCAGCTGGTGCGTGCCACCGCGACCCATCCGTTGTCGTTACGCACCGTCGGCGAATTCATCGGCCTGCAATTCGGGCTGGTCGGCTTCATCCTGCTGCCGGTGGTGTCGTGCGGCGTTGCGCTGACGGCGTGGCGGGGATACCGGCGCGGCGACGCCGTCGCTATCCTGCTGTCGACCTGCGTCATCGTTCCCTTCGGTTACTTCTTCTGGAAGTCGCTGACGCTGCGGGTGGGCGACACCTGGCCGATGTTCCTGTGGCCGGCGGGATTTGCCGCGGCGGCGATCAATGTCACCATGCTGTCGCGCGAAAACTGGCCGCCATGGCTGGTCAGGTCCACGCCGGCCTGGGCCAGTGCCGCCGTTGCGACCGGAGTGGCCTTCGTCGTTCTGGTCTTTCTCTATTCGGTGGTCTGTCCCTTCAATTTCTTCGGCCGGCGCGATCCGATCGGCGCCGAGGCCGGCTTCGGGGCGGTGGCGGAGCGCGCCCAGGCCGCGTTGCAGATGACCGGCGCGACCTGGATCGCGACCACGGACTACCGGACTTATGCGATGATGCGTTGGTACTTCAACGGCCGCGTGCCGGTGATCCAGATCAACGAGCGGGGACGCTTCATGGGGTTCCGCGATCCCGGCATGAACCAGATCGCCGGCCATGCCGGCCTCTATGTCGCGCGCGAGCCGGAGGAGGCCAGTCCGGTCTGGGCGGCGACCTCGGCCGTGCGTGTCCCGATCGAAGAGGTCGACCGGGTCTGGCGCGGCACCGTGATGGACCGCTACGCGCTGCAGAAGCTCACCGGCTGGACGCCGCAATTGTCGCCGCCGCCGGAGTCGCCCCTGTTTCGCTGGCGGGTGCTGGCTGGCGAGGTGCGGGCCGGGGAAGGTTTGCGGCCGCTCCCGGATGGGGTAGCACATTTCTTGTTGGCCGCAGCCATCTGGCGGTGAGGGCGAGACAGCAAACGAAGCAGTCCTCGGCATAGAGAGTGGATTCTAAAATGAGACGTCTCGAACCCAGGCCCTTCAGGATCGCCATTCCCGACGAGACCTTGCTCGACCTCAATCGTCGGCTGCAGCAGGTCCGATGGCCGGACGAGACCGGCGCCGGCTGGGACTACGGCACCGACCTGAACTATCTTCGCTCGTTCGTGGACTACTGGCGCGACGACTATGATTGGCGCAAGCACGAGGCCGAGCTCAATGAGCTCAGGCAATTCACGGTTCCGATCAATTCGATCGAGCTCCACTACATCCATGTCGAGGGCAAAGGGCCGCGCCCGATGCCGCTGCTGATGACCCACGGCTGGCCCAGCTCGTTTGCCGATTTCCGTCGGATCATTCCCATGCTGACCGACCCGGCCCGGTTCGGCGGGGACCCGGAGGATGCCTTCACCGTTGTCGCGCCATCGATGCCGGGACATGGGTTTTCGTTCAAGCCGAACCAGCGGCGCTTTGACATTGTCGAGATCGGCGACACCTTGGCGAAGCTGATGATCGAGGTGCTGGGCTACGAGAGGTTCGGCTCGCAGGGAGGCGATTGGGGCGCATTCGTGAGCTCACGTCTCGGCTATGCCTATCCGGACAACGTCGCCGGCATCCAGATCTCCCTGCTGACGATCCCGCGGGAGCGACCGGCGATGGACGACCCGACGGCGGAAGAAGAAGCGTTCTTCGCGCAGCTTGCGGATTGGCTGAAGGAGGAGACCGGCTATATCCAGATCATGGGCACGAAGCCGCAGACCTTGGCCTATGCGCTTTCCGATTCACCCGTCGGGCTCGCCGCGTGGATCCTGGAGAAGCTGCGGTCGTGGACCGATTGCAATGGCGATCTCGATGCCTGGCTCGGCCGCGACGTGCTGGCCACCAACATCATGCTGTACTGGGCGACCGGCGCCATCGGGTCGAGCTTCTGGCCTTATTATGCCAGGCTGCATGGTCCCTGGATGATACCCGCAGGAAAGCGCATCGACGTGCCGTGTGGCTATGCCGAGTTTCCGAAGGAATTCCTGCGGCCGCCGCGCTCTCTGGCCGAACGCATGTATGGCAACATCACAAGGTGGACGGCGATGGAGCGGGGAGGACATTTTCCTGCGCTCGAACAGCCCGAAGCCCTGGCCCGGGAGATTCGTGCGTTCTTCCGCACGGTAAGGTGATTGGCGATCCGGGCTTCGGCTTCTCCGCGCCTGCCGGTCGGACCGGCGTCGGCCTATGCGCGCTTGCGCCGACGAGGTGATCGCGTAGCGACCATGTCGGCGCTCAGGCGTCGGCCTCGCGCTTGCGCAGCAGATCCTTGGCGAGATCGGCGAGCGCCGGCCGTGGCAAGGCGGTGAATGGCAGCGGGCGGCTGACGTCGATGGCGGCAAGACCGAGCCGCGCGGTCAGGAGGCCGTTGAGCACGCCCTCGCCGAGCCGCTGCGACAGCTTCGCCGCGACGCCGTGACCGAGCACCTGCTGGACCAGCCCGTCGCTCGCCGCCATGCCGCCGGTGATGGCGAGATGGGCGATGGTCTGGCGGATCAGCCGGATCATGCCGAGCGCGCCGGGCCGCCCGCCATAGAGCAGCGCCAGTTGCCGGATCAGCCGCAACGCCGCCGCCAGGACGAACAGCACGTCGATCAGCGCGCGCGGACTGACCGCGGTGACGATCGAGACGCGCTGCGCCGCCACCGACACCAGGCGCCGCGCTTCCTGATCGAGCGGCGCCATCAATTCGCGTTCGGCAAGCCTGATCATGTCGGCGCCGTCGATGATGTCGTCGACATGCCCCTGCAGCGCGGCGCGGGCGTGCGCCAGCCGCGGATTCTGATGCGCCAGCTTCAGCAGCTCACCGACAATGCGGCGGCTTGCCGGCCGGTCGTCGCTGACCAGGATCTCCGCAGCCCGCCGATGCAGCTTCTCGATGGTGGCAAGCCGCGCCAGACCGAAGGTCTCGCGGGCGATCACCGCGGTCAGCGCCAGCGCCGCCACGCCGGCGAAGGTCAGCCCGAGATAGCCGAGGTCCGCGCTGCGGGCGAACAGGTCCTCGATCAGATGCGTGATGCCGAGGCCGAGGCCGAGCAGGGCAAGACCGCCGACCGCGGTCCAGAACACTGCGCCCCAGCGCAGCCGGCGTCGTGCCGGAACGAGCGGCGTCTCCGCCGGCACCGGCAGCAGCGCCGGATCGATCTCCGGCCGGACATGGACGGTGCCGCGGGCCGGCCTGCCGGCATCGTCCGGATCCATCACGATGACGGCGGGATCGTCGAGTTTGAACGTGGCCGGCCGCCGATAGGGCGTTCGCTCGCTCATTGCAGTCGGTCTCCGATCAGGAACTGAAGGGCACGGTCAAGGCGGATGTGCGGCAGCGCGGGTCCGTCCGGATCGCCGCCGTCAAGCCGCGGCGGGCGAAACCGGAGAAAGCGGAAATCGGACTTCTCGGCCGCCGCGCTGGAGAGGCCGCGGAAGGCGCCTTCGCCGGCAAACAGCGCGTCCGGATTGTCGGGCAGGTCGCCCGGAAACGTCGCGACCTCGGTTTCGCCATCGAGTCGTTCGCCATTGGCGGTCTCGCCACAGGCCGGCGTGCCCAGGATGGACGGCAGCCGGTCGCGGCCGCGCTGGACCTGGGCCTCGCGGGTGGCGCGCACCGCGGCCAGCGCCACCACGTCGATGGCGGCGCCGGTGTCGCCGGCTTTCTCGACCGCCCGCGCGACCGCCCGGCGCAGCACCGCCTCGAGACGATCATGGCTCGAATGGTGCAGGTGGTCGGCCTTGGTCGCGGCAAACAGGATGCGGTCGATCCGCGGGCGGAACAGGCTGCTCAGCAGCGTCGTGCGTCCGACCCGGAAGCAATCGAGAATGCCGGCCAGCGCCGCCTCGAGATCCTGCAGCGCCTCGGGCCCGGCGTTGAACGCCGCCAGCGCATCGACCAGGACGATCTGGCGGTCGAGCCTTGCGAAATGATCGCGGAAGAACGGCCGCACCACCACGTCCTTGTAGGCCTCGAAGCGTCGCACCATCATCGCCCACAGCGATCCCGGCGGCGCGGTGCCGTCGGCCGGCAGCTCGAGCGGGGCGAAGGTCAGCGCGGGAGAGCCCGCCAGGCCGCCCGGCATCAGAAAGCGCCCCGGCGGCAGCAGGCTCATGGCAAAACGCTCGTTGCGGCAGGCGCGCAGATAGTCGGTGAACAGCCGCGCCGAGGCCAGCGCCGCCTGCTCGTCTTCGCCCCCCTGCGGGTCGAGGGTGGCGAGCTGCGCGTGCCATGGCGCGGCGAGCGCCGCGCGCGCCGGTCCGCGCGACAGCGCCAGGCTCTCGTCGGACCATTGCCGGTAGCTCTTGTTGAGCAGCGGCAGATCGAGCAGCCATTCGCCGGGATAGTCGACGATGTCGACCGTCAGCGTGCGGTCCGCGCCATTGCGCCGCTGATATTCGATCACGACCCGCAACTCACTGATGTCGACGGTAGAGGCGGGCCACCGCCGCTGCTCGATCAGGGCGCGGACATGGTTTTCATAATCGAAGCGCGGCACCGCGTCGTCCGGCTGCGGCTGCAGCCGCCCGCGGGCGATCCGCCCGGTCGCGAACGGCTCGAACACCGGAAAGCGGCCGCCGCGGGTCAGGCCGTGGATCAGCGCGGTGATGAACACGGTCTTGCCGGCGCGCGACAGGCCGGTGACCCCGAGCCGGACCGTCGGGTTGAACAGCTGTTCGCCATAGTCCAGCAGCGCCCGTGCCGACAGGCGCGCTTCCTCGACAATATCGGAAAAAACAGGGGCCATGCGGGGTGAAAGGCGTGATCCGGAGCCGGGTGAGGACGGAAAGAAACCATCCGGAAAAGTGGCGATTGACGGGCGGAAATCAAGCTTCATACTTCGGACGCGATTTGAGCCGAGGGGTCCTGGCGGGTTGGTTGGCCTCACCCGCCATGTCCTTGGTCGTTCTTTCGGTGGAGTATCGGGACTGTCATGAGCATTTTCCGGCTGGAGCAGATCGCCACGACCTCGGTTCATGCGGCAGCCGACGTGGTGCGATGGAACTACGACCGCGCCGAGCTGATCGCCGACGGCGTCGTGCACGTGGTCGGGGTCTGTTTCGGGCTGATCGCGGCCACCGTGCTGATCGTTCTGACCGCGATCTATGGCACCGCGCTCGATGTCGCGGTGGTGTCGGTCTATGTCGCGGGCCTGTTGGCGATGCTGGTGCTGTCGGCGACCTACAATCTATGGCCGGTCTCGCGCGCCAAATGGGTGCTGCGGCGCTTCGACCACTCCGCGATCTATCTGCTGATCGCCGCGACCTACACGCCCTTCATCATGGAGATGAAGGAGAGCATGTTCGCCATCGCGCTGCTGGTCGGGGTGTGGTGCGTGGCGATCGTCGGCATCCTGCTCAAGCTGACCCGGCCGGGCCGCTTCGACCGGCTATCGGTCGGGCTCTATCTGGCGATGGGCTGGAGCGGGCTGATGCTCTATCACGGGGTGGTGACGGCGTTGCCGACACTCGCGATCGCCTTCGTGATCGCGGGCGGCGCGCTCTACACCCTGGGCGTGATCTTCCATGCCTGGCGAGCGCTGCGATTCCAGAACGCGATCTGGCATGGTTTCGTGCTGCTCGGCGCCGCCTGCCACTATACGGCGGTGATGGATCTGGTTCTGGCCTGAACCGACGGCAATCGTCAGGGAGCAGGGATGCAGGTCGCGGGCAAGGTCGTGGTGGTGACGGGAGGCGCCAATGGCATAGGCCGGGCGCTGTGCGAGGCCTTGCATCGCGCCAAGGCGGCCAAGGTCGTGGTCGCCGATCTCGACGGCGCCGGCGCCGAGGCGGTGGCGGCCGCGATCGATGGCGCGGCGTTTACCACCGACGTCGGCCGCGAACAGGATATCCGCCACCTGATCGAGGAGACCGAGCGGCGGTTCGGCCCGATCGCGCTGTTCTGTTCCAATGCCGGCATCGGCGGTGGCTTCGATCCCTTGTCGGAGAATGCCGGCGGGACCTCGGACGATCCCTGGGCGAAGAGCTGGGCGATCCATGTCATGGCCCATGTCTATGCCGCGCGGCATCTGGTTCCGCGCATGAAGGCGCGTGGCGGCGGCTATTTCCTCAACACCATTTCCGCCGCCGGCCTGTTGTCGCAGGTCGGCAGTCCGGCCTATTCGGCGACCAAGCATGGTGCGGTCGGATTTGCCGAGAATCTCGCGATCTCGCACAAGGCCGATGGCATCAAGGTCTCGATCCTGTGTCCGCAGGGCGTCGATACCAACATGCTGCGCGCGATCCCGAAGGGCCCGCAATCCGGCGACGGCGATCTCACCCCCGAACAGGTCGCGCAGGATGCGCTGGCCGGCATCGAGCAGGAAACCTTCCTGATCCTGCCGCATCCGCAAGTGCTCGGTTACATGCGCAAGAAGACCGAGAATTACGACCGCTGGATCGGCGGCATGGCGAAGATCCAGGCCCTGATGCGCGAGGCCTACGGCAAGTAGCGCTGGCTTGGGCTGAAATATGATGGGTTTGAGCCGAGCCGCGAAGGTGGTGCGCTCCCTCTCCCGCGCTTGCGGGGGAGGGCTGGGGTGGGGGCTCTCACTTCGCGTCGCATCGTGGAAAGAGCCCCCACCCGGCGCTACGCGCCGGCCTCCCCCGCAAGCGGGAGAGGCGCAACCAGTCTGTCGCGAGACCGGTTCAACCTAACTTCAACCCGCGCTAGCCTTTCGGCGCGTAGAGCAGCGGCACGGTGAAGTCGACCATCACCTCGATCAGGCTGACGCCGTCATGGGCCAAGCCGCGCCGCAGCGCGGCCGGCAGTTCCGACGACCGGCTGACCCGCATGGCATCGCAGCCCATGCCCTCGGCGATCCGGACGAAGTCGACGCCGGGCAAATCGAGGCCCGGGACGTTGCGCACCTGCATCACCCGGCTGAAGGAGCGCATGGCGCCGTAGCCGCGATTGTTGATCACCACCACCGTGAGTGGCAGCTTGCGCTGCGCCGCGGTCCACAGCGCCTGGATCGAATACATCGCGGAGCCGTCGCCGACCAGGCAGACGGTGCGGACGTCCGGCCGGCCGAGTGCAGTGCCGACGGCGGCCGGCAGTCCGAATCCGAGGCCGCCGCTCGCCATGGTCACGAAGCTGTCCTGGCCGCGCATCGGCATGAACCGCTGCATCGCCGGCCGATGCGACGGCGCTTCTTCCACCAGCACCGCGTCATCGGGCATCTCAGCGAAGAGCGTGTGCAGCAGGAACTCGGCCGGGATCGGATCGGCCGGCCGCGGCGCAGCAGGCAACGATCGACCCTTCGGCATCGCTCGCCGGGTTTCCGGCACGAGGTCGAGCAGCATGGTGAGCGCCGGCCGCATGGTGGCGATGATGCTGGTGCCGGCCGGCGTCACCGCCGCCGCGGCCGGATCGTCGGTGATCTGGAACAGCGCGGTGGCGCCGTCGAAGATCGCGGCATGGCCCTCGACATGGAAGGTGAAGACGGGCGCGCCGATCACGACGACGAGGTCATGCTCGCGCAATGCATCGGAAAGCTGCGCCGGCGAGGCGTGCAGGAATCCCGCGAACTGCGGATGCCGTTCCGGAAAGCTCGACCGCGACGAGAACGGGCTGACCCAGACACTGGCTCTCACCTTCTCCGCCAGGCGCACTGTCAGTTCGACGGCCTGCGCGCGGTCGATCGCGGGACCGACCACCAGCGCCGGCCGCCTGCTGGCCGCGATGGCCGCCGCGAGGCCTTGCATCGCCGCCGCATCGGGGCCGATGTCGCGGCTGACGCGGCGCGCCGGCACCGGCTCGGCCGGGTGGCCCCAATCGTCGATCGGGATCGAGACGAAGGTCGGCCCGCAGGGCGGCTGCATGGCCACGTGATAGGCGCGCCCGATCGCCGCCGGAACATCCTCGGCGCGGGCCGGCTCGACGCTGAACTTGACATAGGGCCGTGGAAATTCAGCGGCCCGTTCGGCGTAGAGAAAGGGCTGCAGCGGCAGGATGCTGCGGGCCTGCTGGCCCGCAGTGATGACCAGCGGCGTCTGGTTGCGGTGGGCGGTGTAGATGTTGCCGAGCGCATTGCCGACGCCCGCCGCCGAATGCAGGTTGACAAAGCCGGCGTTGCGGGTGGCCTGGGCGTAGCCGTCGGCCATTCCGATCACCGCCGCCTCCTGCAGGCCCAGCACATAGTCGATATCGTCCGGCCAGTCGCTCAGGAACGGCAGTTCCGTCGAGCCGGGATTGCCGAACACCTTGCGAATGCCGAACTCGCGCAGCAGCGCCAGCGTCGCCTGCTTGACGGTGATTGCGGCAGCGCCGGCTCTGGCGGGTTTGCGGGGCAACGGTGATGACCTCAATCCGTCGGCCGCTTCGCGCGCCCCGAAATGACGGAGGCTGCTAGCGGAGGTGAAAAGCTCACCATGTGGCCGTGCCCTTCATGGTCGGCTGGCCCGCCGAATTCGCCGTCCACAATTCCATGCCGGCGTCGGTCTCATTGGCATTGATGCTGAACTCGCTACCTTCGAACAACGGCTGCAGCCCGCGATAGCTGAATTTCCGGGGCGGCCTGCCGCCGCGCAGTCGCGCCGCCAGTTCGACGATGAAGCTCGCCTGCAGCGGGCCGTGAAAGATCAGCCCCGGATACCCCTCGACCTTGGTGACGTAGTCACGATCATAGTGGATGCGATGGCCGTTGAAGGTGAGTGCGGAATAGCGGAACAGCAGCACCGGATCGGCCAAATGGCTCTCGCGATGTTGCGCGGGCGGCGGCACCGCCGCCGGCCTCGCCTGCGGCGCCGGTTGGCTGGAGGCGGCATCCCGGTAGACGATGTCCTGCCGTTCGCGGATCGCGGTGCCGCGCGGCGTCGTCACCTCATGGACAACGGAGACGAAGCACAGCACGCCGGTGCTGCCGGATTTGACGGTCACGTCGGCAATGCGCGAGACCCGTTTCGATTGGTCGCCGACCCGCAGGGGATCGAGAAATTCCAGTTCGCCGCCCGCCCACATCCGGCGCGGCAGCGGCACCGGGGGCAGGAAGTCGCCGCGCGTCGGGTGGCCGTCCTGGCTCAGTTGCGACATCGGAAACACCGCAGGCGACAGGCACCAATGGGTGGTGTACGGCGCCGCATCGCCCGGCCGGGGCTCGCCGATCTCCTGGAACAGGGTGGCGCGCAGTCCCTTCACCAGTTGCGCGGTCACGATATCGGACGTCTCATGGGTCCGTCCGATCCATTGCCGCAGATGATCGAGATCGACGGTGTCGGTCATGACGCTTTGTTCCTCGACGCAGGCGGGTTCGATCGGTCGACCTGCTCGCCGATGCCGGGGACGGCGCCATAGCGTCGCGGCTGATCGATCACGATGGCGGCGGGCGCCGGATAGCTCACAACTCCGCCGGGGGTATCGACCGCGATGCGCCGCAAGTGCGGATGCACCGCGAGGTCGGCCATGCTGTTGACCTCGGCAAAGGCGATGTCGGCATCGGACAGCCGCTGCAGCAGCGCGTCGCGGGTCAGGGTGGCGAAGGTATCGCCGACCGCGGCGTCGGTGAGCTTCCGGTTGCGAACCCGCGCGACCATGCTGGAAAAGCGGGGATCGTTCGGCAGGTCGGGCTGGCCCAGCACGTCGGTGCAGAGCCTCTTCCATTCGCGCTCGCTCTGGATCGAGATCAGGATGTCCTTGCCGTCGCCGGAGCGAAACACGCCGTAGGGAGCGATCGAGGGATGCGCGAGGCCGATCCGCTGCGGCGGGTTGCCTGCTTCCGAATTCAGCAGCGGCACCGCCATCCAGTCGGCCATCACGTCGAACATCGAGATCCGGATGTCCGCGCCATTGCCGGTGCGGCCCCGCGCGATCAAGGCTTCCAGGATGGCGGCATGGGCGGTGGCGCCGGTGGCGATGTCGACGATCGAGAGCCCGACGCGGGAGGGGCCTTCCGGGCCGCCGGTGATCGAGGCGAGCCCGCTTTCGGCCTGGATCAAAAGGTCGTAGGCCTTGCGGTGGGCATAGGGTCCTTCGTCGCCATAGCCGGTAATGGTGCAGCAGATCAACGCCGGATAATCCCGCTTCAGTCGCGCCAGCGAAAAGCCGAGCCGGTCCATCGAGCCGGGCTTGAGGTTTTGCAGCAGCACGTCGGCGCCGGCGATCAGATGCTCGAGCCGCGCGCGGCCCTCGCTGGCGGCGAGATCGACGACCATCGAATCCTTGCCGCGGTTGAGCCAGACGAAATAGCTGCTCTGGCCTTTTGCCGCGGCATCGTAGCCGCGCGCGAAATCGCCCTCGGGCCGCTCGACCTTGATGACATGGGCACCGGCGTCCGCCAGCCTTGAGCTGCAGAACGGTGCGGCCACCGCCTGTTCGACGGCAATGACGGTTATTCCCTCGAGCGGCAGCATCGGTCGGTCTCAGTAGGAGCGGGGCATGCCGAGCACGTGCTCAGCGAGGAAGGACAGAATGAGATTGGTCGAGATCGGCGCCACCTGGTAGAGCCGGGTTTCGCGGAACTTGCGTTCGACATCATATTCCTCGGCGAAGCCGAAGCCGCCATGGGTCTGCACGCAGGCATTGGCCGCTTCCCAGGAGGCATCGGCGGCCAGCATCTTGGCCATGTTGGCCTCGGCGCCGCAATCCTGCCCGGCCTCGTATTTGCGCGTGGCTTCCTTCACCATCAGCTCGGCGGCGCGCATCGCGGCATAGGCCTTGGCGATCGGAAACTGGATGCCCTGGTTCTGGCCGATCGGCCGGCCGAACACCGCGCGCTCCTTGGCATAGGCCGTGGCCTTGGCGATGAACCATTTGGCATCGCCGATGCATTCCGCCGCGATCAGGATGCGTTCGGCATTCATGCCGGACAGGATGTAGCGAAAACCCTTGCCTTCCTCGCCGACCAGGTTTTCCGCCGGCACCTTCATGTCGGTGAAGAAGACCTCGGTGGTGGCGTGGTTCATCATGGTGCGGATCGGGCGGATCGCCAGGCCATGATCGCGGGCCTCGCGCATGTCGACGATGAACACCGACAGGCCATCGGTGCGCTTCTTGACCTGCTCCTTCGGCGTGGTGCGCGCCAGCAGGATCATCAGGTCGGAATACTGCGCGCGGCTGGTCCAGATCTTCTGCCCGTTGACGACGTAGCCGTCATTGCCCTCGCGCCTGGCGAAGGTCTTCAGCGACGAGGTATCGGTCCCGCTGGTCGGCTCGGTGACCCCGAATGCCTGCAGCCGCAGCTCGCCGCTGGCGATCCGGGGCAGCCATTTCGATTTCTGCGCGTCATTGCCATGCCGCAGCAGCGTGCCCATGGTGTACATCTGGGCATGGCAGCCGCCGCCATTGCAGCCGGCGCGCTGGATCTCCTCGAGGATGGCGGCAGCGGCAGACAGTTTCAGCCCGGCGCCTCCATATTCTTCCGGGATTAGCACCGAGAGATAGCCGGCTTTGGTCAACGCATCGACGAAGGCGCTGGGATAGGCCATTTCCCGGTCGAGCTGGCGCCAATATTCACCGGGGAACTGCGCGCACAGCTTGGCGACGGCGTCGCGAATGTCGGCATGGTCGTCGGGTTCGGTGGCGGTCATCGGAACTCAATCGACAGGTCGGGTTGGCGGCGTCTCCGGCAAAAAGCCCGATACCGTCAATGCGTTGCGCGGCTTGATGGGTCAAGCCCGTTGTTCACGGTACAGCCATGTTCAGGAGGGAATGCGTACCGGCAGAGTCTCGTAGCCCTTGATGAAGCTCGAATAGATCCGCTTCGGCTCGCCCACCACTTCGATGCGCTCGAACCGTTTGAGGATCTCCTCCCACACGATCTTGAGCTGCAGTTCGGCGAGCCGCATGCCGACGCAGCGATGGATGCCGAAGCCGAACGACAGATGGGTACGGGGACGCGGGCGGTCGATGATGAAGTCGTCGGGGTTTTCGATCGCGGTTTCGTCGCGGTTGCCCGAGACATACCACATCACCACCCGGTCGCCCTTGCGGATGGTCTTGCCCGCGAGCTCGGTATCGACCAGCGCGGTGCGGCGCATGTGCGCCAGCGGCGTCTGCCAGCGGATCACCTCCGGCACCATCGTATCGATCAGCGCCGGGTTGTCGCGCAGCTTCCGGTACTGGTCGGGATTCTCGTTCAGCGCGAGCACCGAGCCGCTCATGGTGTTGCGGGTGGTGTCGTTGCCGCCGACCATCAGCAGGATGATGTTGCCCATCAGATTGTCGGGATCCATGTGCCGGGTGGCGTCGCTGTGCGCCATCATCGAGATCAGGTCGTTGCGCGGCGGAGCATTGACGCGCTCGTTCCAGAGCCGGGTGAAATAGGCCGCGCATTCGTCCATCTCGGCGCGGCGCTGCTCGGCCGATTGCACGATCATGCTCTTCGGCAGCGCTGTCGAAACGTCGGACCATCGGGTCAGCTTGGCGCGGTCTTCCCAGGGAAAGTCGAACAGCGTCGCCAGCATCTGCGTGGTCAGCTCGATCGACACCCGCTCGACGAAATTGAAGGTCTCGTCGCGCGGCAGCGCATCGAGCACCCGGGCGGAGCGCTGGCGGATCAGGACGGCGAGTTCGTCGAGATGGGTCGGGGTGAACATCGGCGACACGGTCTTGCGCTGGGCGCCGTGCTGCGGCTGGTCCATCGCGATGAAGCTCGGCTGGTCGTAACCCGGCGGCAGGTCACGGATCGAAATGCCGCCGAGGGTCGAGTCCGACGAGAAGATGCCGTGGTTGGTGTCGACATGCATGATGTCGTTGTATCGCGTCACCGACCAATAGGGCTCGATCCGCGAATTCGTGCAGTAGTGCACCGGCTCTTCCTTGCGCAGCCGCTCGAACCACGGCCACAGCGTGTCGTTCTGGAACAGCCGCGGGGCGCCGGGATGGAAATCCTTCAGCGGGGTCGAATAGGCCTCCTCGCGCGCGGCGCGCTGGATGGCTGCCTTGTCGGCCTTGAAGGTGGTCTGGATGTTCATCGTCGATCGATCCCGGATTGATGTCGGAGGACGGTTCAGGCGCTGATCCGGACCGGCAGGGTCTCGTAGCCCTTGATGAAGCTCGAATACACCCGCTTCGGCTCGCCGACCACCGCAATATGGTCAAAACGCTTCAGGATCTCTTCCCAGATGATCTTGAGCTGCAGTTCGGCCAGCCGGAGCCCGACGCAGCGATGGATGCCGAAGCCGAACGAGATGTGGGTGCGCGGCCGGGCGCGGTCGATGAGGAACTCGTAGGGACGTTCGATGGCATCCTCGTCGCGGTTGCCCGAAACGTACCACATCACCACCTTGTCGCCCTTCCTGATCTGTTTGCCCCGGAATTCGAAATCGGCCAGCGCGGTCCGCCGCATATGGGCGAGCGGGGTCTGCCAGCGGATCACCTCCGGCACGAAACTGTCGATCAGAGCGGGATTGTCGCGCAGCTTCCTGAACTGGTCCGGATGCTTGTCGAGCGCATAGATGCTGCCCGACAGGGTATTGCGGGTGGTGTCGTTGCCGCCGACGATCAGCAGGACCAGATTGCCGAGGAAATTCCGCGGGTCCATGTCGCGGGTCGCCTCGCTGTGCGCCATCATCGACAGCAGGTCGCTCTTCGGCGGCTGGTTGATGCGCTCGTTCCAGAGCTTGCTGAAATAGCTGGCGCATTCCAGCAGCTCGCTCTGCCGGTCGGCCTCGGTGGCGACCACGCCGTCCGGGCCGGGCAGGGTGGTCGCCACGTCGGACCAGCGGGTCAGCTTGCGGCGATCCTCCCAGGGGAAGTCGAACAGCACAGCGAGCATCTGCGTCGTCAGTTCGATCGAGACCCGATCGACCCAGTCGAACACGTCGTCGGTCGGCAGGCTGTCCAGGCATTCCGCCGAGCGTTCGCGGATGCTGATGGCAAGCTGGTCGAGATGCGTCGGCGTGAACATCGGCGCGACGGTGCGGCGCTGCGCGCCATGGCGCGGCTGGTCCATCGCGATGAAGCTTTCCCGCCGCAGGTCGGGCGCGACATCGCGGATGGTGATGCCGCCGAGCGATGACGCCGACGAGAACACCGCATGATTGGTCTCGATCTCCATGATGTCGGCGTACCGGGTCACCGACCAATACGGCCCGAACATGCTGTCCTTGCAGTAGTGCACCGGCGCTTCCCGTCGCAGCCGGTCGAAATACGGCCAGAACGTATCCGTCCTGAACAGCTCGGGGTCGCCGGGATCGAACGCCTCGAGCGGTATCGCATCAGCGCGCTCCCGCGCCGCCTGCAGCTCTGCATCCCGATCATGATCGATCGTCCCGTGCATCGGTCCACTCCCTGATGATGGCTCGCCGGACTGCGGATGGAACGAATTACATCCCGTTGTGCCCGCAAGGGCAAGGAAAGTTTGCGGCATCTTGTCCCATCCCGGGATTTGGCGCAGGGTTTGGCGGAAGCGCCTGCTCGGCGCGGCCGACCCGTGACCAGCCCTGGCGCAAGGGCTGGGCGCGCAAGGCGGCATGATCCGACCGGAGACCACCATGATTTCCAACGCGTATCGGATGTTCAATTTCGATCTCGGCGAAACCGCGGATGCGATCCGCGAGACGGTGCAGGATTTTGCCAGCCACGAGATTGCACCCCGCGCCGCCGAGATCGACCGCAGCAACCAATTCCCCCGCGACCTCTGGCCCAAGATCGGCGCGCTCGGCCTGCATGGCATCACCGTCGAGGAGGAGGACGGCGGGTCGGGACTGGGCTATCTCGAGCATTGCATCGCGCTCGAGGAGATCTCGCGGGCGTCGGCGTCGGTTGGCCTGTCCTATGGCGCGCATTCCAACCTGTGCGTCAACCAGCTGCGCCGCAATGGCAATCCGGCGCAGCGGCGCAAATATCTGCCGAAGCTGATTTCCGGCGAACATGTCGGATCGCTGGCGATGTCGGAACCGAATGCCGGCTCCGACGTGGTGTCGATGATGACCCGCGCCGAGAAGAAGGGTGATCGCTACGTCCTCAATGGCAGCAAGATGTGGATCACCAACGGTCCGATCGCGGAGACCCTGGTGGTCTATGCCAAGACCGATCCGGCCGCCGGCCCGCGCGGCATCACCGCCTTCATCATCGAGAAAGGCATGAAGGGATTTTCCACCGCGCAGAAGCTCGACAAGCTCGGCATGCGCGGCTCCGACACCGGCGAGCTGGTGTTCGAGAACTGCGAGGTGCCGGAGGAGAACGTACTCGGCGAGGTCGGCCGCGGCGTCAACGTGCTGATGTCCGGTCTCGACTATGAGCGCGCGGTGCTGGCGGCGGGGCCGCTCGGGATCATGCAGGCCTGTCTCGACGTGGTGATGCCGTATGTGCATGAGCGCAAGCAGTTCGGCCAGCCGATCGGCAGCTTCCAGCTGGTGCAGGGCAAGATCGCCGACATGTACACCACGATGAATGCCTCGCGCGCCTATGTCTACGCCGTCGCCAAGGCGTGCGACCGCGGCGAGACCACGCGCGAGGACGCGGCAGGCGCCATACTCTATGCCTCGGAAAAGGCGACGCAGTGCGCGCTCGACGCGATCCAGCTGCTCGGCGGCAACGGCTATATCAACGACTATCCGACCGGCCGGCTGTTGCGCGACGCCAAGCTCTACGAAATCGGCGCCGGCACCAGCGAGATCCGCCGCATGCTGATCGGACGCGAGCTGTTCGACAAATCCGCCTGAGACGACAGACCGTAGATGGGGTAACGGGCCGGCCGCCCGCTCGCTACGGCGCGATTTGGAAGCGCGCTCGCGAGCGGCCTGTTGGTTGGAAGGCGGTCGTCCCTCAAACTGATGGTGTTGAACGGAGTCGGGCAGGCCCGCTCCAAGCATCATTAAGGGGACGACCATGGATCAGTATGCAGGAATTGACGTGTCTTTGGAATGTTCGCGGGTCTGCCTTGTCGATGGTTCGGGCAAGATTTTGCGGGAGACGAAGGTTGCGAGTGAACCGGCGCCGCTGATTGCGTGGTTCCGGTCGCTGGGGCAGCTGCCGGAACGGATCGGGCTGGAGGCAGGTCCCTTGTCGCAATGGCTGTATGCGGGTCTGCGGGACGCAGGGCTTGCGGTCGAGCTTCTGGAGACGCGGCACGTTCGGGAGGCCTTCAAATCGATGCCAGTGAAGACCGATCGTAACGATGCCCGCAGGATCGCGCAGTTGATGCGGCTCGGCTGGTTCCGGCCGGTGCACTGCAAGTCGGTCGCGGCGCAGGAGACCCGCGCCATCCTGACGGCGCGCAAGCTGCTGCAATCCAAGCTGCACGATGTCGAGAACAGCCTGCGTGGCGTACTTCGCGGTTTTGGCCTAAAGGTCGGCGCGACCACCGAGCGCGCGTTCGCCGGACGCATCCGCGAGCTCGTTACCGGCCATCCCGGACTGGAGTTGGTGGCGGCGGCGCTGCTCCAAGCCCATGCCGTGCTGCTGCGGGAGTTCAAGGGCCTGGACAAGCACACCCAGAAGCTCGCCAGAGCGCAGCCATCCGCCAAGCTCCTGATGACAACGCCGTCCGTTGGTCCGATCGTGGCGCTCACCTATGCCGCGGCGGTCGACGACCCGAAGCGCTTCCGTTCCTCGAAGGCCACAGGCGCACACTTTGGCCTCACGCCGAAGAAATACCAATCGGGAGAGACCAATTACACTGGCCGGATCAGCAAGATCGGCGATGCATCGGTGCGCGAGGCGCTCTATCAGGCAGCTCACGTCATGTTGACCAAGCCGGTCAAGAATTGCTCGGCATTGAAGAGCTGGGCGATGCGCATCGCCAGGCGCGCAGGCATGCGCAAGGCCAAGGTGGCGCTGGCTCGCAAGCTCGCCGTGATTCTGCATCGCATGCTTGCCGACGCCAAACCGTTCAACCCGATGGCCAAGGCCATCTAGCCAGGAGCAGCCATCGGTTCTGGGCGGGCCACCCATCAGGCTCTCCTGAGCGAAGTCCCTCCGCTGGGACGACGGATCCGGTCAGGCCGCCATCCGGGAAGTGGCTCACAACCACGCAATCCGTAGATTGGCCGACCAGCTCCTCATGCACCCCATCAGGTGACGGCCACCGCGCCGATCCCGTACAGAAGCAAGTGCCCAGCGAGTGGATGACGCAAAAAGGGATTGACTAACCAAGGCCCGTTACAGAAGCCCGGATGCAGCGCAGCGAAATCCGGGAATCCCGATGCTACTCCGGCAGGTCGTTGATGCGCTTCACCCAGATGCGGACGTCGGCCAGGACTTCGGGCAGCACGGCCTTCACATCGGCCACGGTCATGCCGGCCTTGATGCGCGGGTCGTAGAGCAGGTTCAGGAGATATTGATCGTAGACGTCGAAGAATCCCATCGACACATTGTCGTTGAACATGGTCCAGGGCACCGCGTTGGTGTCGTTGATCGGGCCCAGTGACTGCAGCAACTCCTCGTAGGCGCAGTCGAGAAACGTGAAATCGCCGCTGTCATAGGTGAGGATCACGTCGGAATGCTGGATTTCGAAGCCGTCGTTCTTGCGAAAGCCGGACAGGCATTGCGGATCGAGCGAGGTGCCGATCTCTCGGGCCCGCTCGCTGCCATAGAGGCGGGTGATGGCGCGCGGCAGGTCGCGGTCGCGCACCAGGTTGACGACGACATTGGCGTCATCGCGGGTTGCGGTCATCGCGAGGTCGAGATGCTGCACCCGCCGCGCGATGTCGGCGACCACCCGGGCGAGCAGCGCGTGGCGGTCGGCCCGCCCGCTGCCCTCGGCGAACACCCGCACCGGCATGTTGTATTTGCGGATGCGGTCGACCCTGCCGGCCAGGTGGAATTCGGCGCCGAAGGCGGTCCGCAGGAAACCTTCGACGATCTCGCTGTCGGTGAAGGTCCTTTTCTCGCCATGCTGGCGCGCGGCGATGGCGGGGATTTCGGCGGAGGCCGCCGGCGGCCGGCCGGCGCCGTCGGACAGCACCGCGGCGAGGCCGATCGCGATGATCGCCAGTCGGGACGGAGATCGAACAAGGGCGGGCATGCGGGCAACGCTGCCGCAAGCGCAGCGGAGGCGCAAGGCCGATCGACGCAACAATGCCGGTTCCGCGCGGCGCTCAGTTCTTGACGATGACGGTGGCGCCGACGGAAACCCGGTCATACAGATCCGCGACGTCGTCATTGGTCATCCGGAAGCAACCCGACGACACCGCCTGGCCGATGGTCTCGGGCTCGTTCGAGCCGTGGATGCGATAGAGCGTCGAGCCCAGATAGATCGCGCGTGCGCCCAACGGATTGTCGACGCCGCCGGCCATGTGCCGCGGCAGGTCGGGTCGCCGCGCCAGCATCTGCGAGGGCGGCGTCCAGCTCGGCCATTCCCGCTTGGCGGAGACGCGGTGGACGCCGCTCCAGCGAAAGCCGTCGCGGCCGACGCCGATGCCGTAGCGCAGCGCGCGGCCGCCGGGCAGCACCAGATAGAGCCGCCGCTCCGCGGTGCTGACCACAACGGTGCCCGGCGCGTACTGGCTGTCGAAGCTGACCATGGTGCGCGGAATCGGGCTGACGCCGGCCATGAAATTGGGACCGCCTCCCATGATATCGCGACTGTCGAAGCTTTCGGCCTGCGCCAACCCGGTCCCGACCAACAGGGCGATTCCCGTCATCACGCACGCGGCAAAGCGGTCCATATCGTTCCTCGCATGAAATCCCTTAAGGTAAAGCAGGCCATATTTGCGGCGGTTTCGCAAGCCGCGCCCGGCAACGCCCTATCCTGGAATGACCGGGTTAACTCTGTTGCATCGGTGATGGCAGCAATGCCGTGCCGGCCTTTGACGAAACCGGCCGGGAATGATTGATCTTCGGCAGCCTATCGGGCGGTCGCGAACGGGAGATGACGGATGAACGGTGCGGAAAGTCTGGTGCGGACCCTGGTGGCGGGCGGCGTTGACGTCTGCTTTACCAATCCGGGCACGTCCGAGATGCATTTCGTCGCCGCCCTGGACCGGGTCGAGGGCATGCGCTGCGTGCTCGGGCTGTTCGAAGGCGTGGTGACCGGCGCCGCCGACGGCTATTTCCGCATGAAGGGCAGTCCGGCCTCGACGCTGCTGCATCTTGGGCCGGGGCTCGCCAATGGCCTCGCCAATCTGCACAACGCCAAGAAGGCGCATTCCGGCATTGTCAACATCGTCGGCCAGCACGCCACCCACCACATCGGCTACAATGCGCCGCTGACCTCCGATATCGAGGGCCTGGCGCGTCCGATGTCGGCCTGGGTCCGCACCTCGCCCGACGCCAAATCGGTAGCCGCCGACGGCGCCGCGGCGATCGCAGCGGCCAAGGGTTCCCCGCCGCAGATCGCCACCCTGATCCTGCCCGCCGACACCGCCTGGAACGAGGCCGACGGCATTGCGCAGGTGCCTGCCGAAAGCCAGCGCGCCGGCTACTCCGCGCCGGCGGTGGAGGAGGCGGCCAGACGGGTGCGGGGCGGCGCGCAGACGCTGCTGCTGATCACCGGCAACGCGCTCACCGAACGGGGGCTCGCGCTCGCGCAGCAGATTGCCGGCAAGACCGGCTGCAAGGTGATGGGCCAGACCTACCATCCGCGGATGGCGCGCGGCCGCGGCCGCTTCTCGATCGACCGAATTCCCTATGTGATCGAACAGGCGTTGCCGCTCCTGAAGGAATTCAAGCATATCGTGCTGGTCGAGGCCAACGATCCGATCGCCTTCTTCGCCTATCCGAACAAGCCGAGCATGATGAAGCCCGAAGGCTGCGAGGTGCATCGCATGACCGCGTGGGGCGAGAATTCGATTGCGGCGCTGGAGGCGCTGGCGGATGCGGTCGGCGCCAGGCCGCAGGATGTCAAGCCGCAGAAGCTGATGGAGCTGGTCAAGCCGACCGGACCGCTCAATCACGCCTCGATCGCCCAGGCCATCGCGCTGGCGATCCCGGAAAACGCCATCATGGTCGACGAATCCATCACCACCGGGCGCGGGTTCTTCCCGCCGACGGCGGCGGCTGCGCCGCATGACTGGCTGCAGAACATGGGCGGCTCGATCGGGTTTTCGACACCGATCGCGACCGGCGCCGCGGTGGCATGCCCCGACCGCAAGGTGATCTGCATGGTCGGCGACGGCAGCGCGATGTATACCATCCAGTCGCTGTGGACCCAGGCGCGCGAAGGCCTGAACGTCGTCACCATCGTGTTCGCCAACCGCATCTATCAGATCCTGCGCGGCGAATTCGACGGCGTGGGCGCCGGCGAGCCAGGCCAGCGCGCCCTGGACATGCTGAAGATCGACCGGCCGACCATCGATTTCGTCTCGCTCGCCAAGGGCATGGGCGTCCCCGGCCGCGCGGTCGCGACCGCCGACGATTTCAACAAGGCGCTCGCGGAGGCCGTCGCCGAGCCCGGGCCGCGCTTGATCGAAGTGCAGATGTGAGCGCTGGCTACCTGCGGTCGGAAGCGCCGTCGATCGCGGCCCTGACTGCCAGCGCCAGCTCGGCCGGACGAAACGGCTTGCGCAGAAACGGCGCCGAGCCGACCGCGGCTTCCAGTGCGGCGGAGTCGGCATAACCGCTCACGAACAGGATCGGCAGCGTCGGCTGGGTGGCGCGCGCGGCCTTGACGACTTCGGCGCCATTGGTGCCGGGCATGGCGAAGTCGACGATCATCAACTGCGGATTGACGGTTTTCTGCAAGGCGAGCGCGGTGTCGCCATGTTCGGCCTCGTGCACGACGTAGCCGATCTCGGACAGGAAGCTGGTCATGATGGCGCGGACGTCGTGGTCGTCATCCACCACCAGGATCCGTTCGGAATGCCCGGCTTTCGACGCCTCGATCGACTGCGCATCCATTTCCGGCGCCCCGTGGCTGCGGCGAAGGTGCAGCCGGACCGTGGTGCCTTCGCCGGGGCGGCTGACAATGTCGACGTCGCCGCCCATCTGGCGCACCAGCCCGTAGACCTGCGACAGCCCGAGCCCGGTGCCCTTGCCCGGCGGCTTGGTGGTGAAAAACGGATCGAAGGCGCGGGCCACCACCTCGGGCGACATCCCCGTTCCGGTGTCGCTGACCGTCACCAGCACCTTCTGCGGGTCGTCGGGATCGCGCGGCAGTGGTGATGGTCAACGTTCCGCCGCCCGGCATCGCGTCGCGCGCATTGATGCCGAGGTTGAGGATGCCGACTTCGAGCTGGTTGGCGTCGGCGATCACCACCGGCGCGGCGGGATCGAGCCGGAGCTCGATCGATACGTTGGCGCCGAGCGACTGGTTGAGGAATTCGTACATCGCCTCGATCGAGCGATTGATGTCGATCGAACTGGTGGCGAGCTTCTGGGTGCGGGAAAACGCCAGCAGCTGTGCGGTCAGCTTCGAGCCGCGTTCGGCAGCCTTGAAGGCATTCTCCGCCAGCCGGGCGATCCGTGGCTCGCCGGTGCGGGCGCGGATCAGGTCGAGATTGCCGACCACGGCGGTCAGCAGATTGTTGAAGTCGTGCGCGAGACCGCCGGTCAACTGGCCCACCGCCTCCATCTTCTGGGCCTGCAGCAGCGCCGCCTCGGCCTTCTGGCGCTGCGCCATCTCCTGCAGCAGCTGGCGGTTGGATTCGGCGAGTTCGTCGGTACGCGCCTGCACCTGCCTGTCGAGGGTGGCGTTCAGCGCCCGCAGGGCGTCCTCCGAGCGGCGGATGCGCAGCAAGGCGTTGATCGCCGCGGCGAGTTCGAGCGGTTCGGCGGGTTGCACCAGGTAGGAATCGGCGCCGGCATTGAGGCCGAGAATGCGATCCTGCGACGTCGTGAACGTCGCCGACGTCTGCAGCACCATCACCTCGGGCCATTTCTGCTTGATGAAGGCGCAGACCTCGAAGCCGCTGATGTCGGGCAGCTGGACGTCGAGCAGCACGACCGGCGGCTGGTGCTGTTCGACCAGGCGCAGCGCCTCGGCGCCGGTACGCGCCTCGATCACGGCATATCCGCCGGCGTGCAGATCGCGCGTCTTGACGTAGCGTTGCGCCTCGACGTCGTCGACGTTCAGGACCAGGATTTTCTCATCCGCGCTCATGGATGCGCCCTGCATTGCGTCGCGCAGGAACAGCGAGACGCTTTCGCGGGAAATGGCGTTCTTGGAGATCAGCCTGGCATGTTGCGGCAGGCGGGCGCGGAGCGCGGCGTCGATGGTCATCGACGTCGATATCACCACCGGAATTGCGTTGGTCCGCGCGTCCGCGCCGAGCTGCTGCAGGACGGTGAAGCCGTCCACGGTGGGCATCTGCAGGTCGAGGATGATGACGTCGGGCCGTCTCTCGCGGGCCAGTTTCAGCCCTTCCTCGCCGCCCGCCGCCTCGATGAATTCATAGCGTGGTTCATTGCCGACGATCTGCCGCAGCACATAGCGGAACGTCTCGTCATCGTCGATCAGCAGCACCGATTTGCTGAGGTCGTCGCGGGCGGGAGGCTGTCGTGATCCGGCTCGCCGAGCGACACCGGAATTCGCAGCGTGAACACCGAACCTTGGCCCAGCGCGCTTTCGATGGTCAGCTCGCCGCCCAACAGCCGCGCCAGCGAGCGCGACAGCGGCAGGCCGAGGCCGGTGCCCTTGACCTTCTTCTGCAGCCGCGTCTGGATCTGCGAGAACTCCTCGAAGATGCGCTCGTGGTCTTCCGGCGCGATGCCGATCCCGGTGTCGCGCACTTCGAAACGATGAATTGCTTGTCTTCGCTCGAGGCGCGCGGTGACCCGCACCTCGCCCTGCTCGGTGAACTTCAGCGCGTTGGAGACCAGGTTGCGCAGGATCTGGGCGACCTTGGCTTCGTCGGTAAAGAGCGTCGGCAAATGCTCCTCCGGATCGAACAGCAGTTCGACCGACGACGTCGTCAACAGCGGCTTCAGTGCGCCGCGCAGCGCGCCGAACAGGCTGGTCACGCCGAAAGCGGTCCGGCTTCACGTCGGCCTTGCCGGCCTCGACCTTGGCGAGATCGAGCATGTCGTTGACGAGTTCGAGCAGGCTCTCGGCCGAACGCCTGATATAGCCGACCTGGCGCTCCTGCTCGGAGGTGAGTTCGCCGTCGATGCGGTCCAGCAGCAGCCGCGACAGCGCCAGCACCGAATTCAGCGGCGTGCGGAACTCGTGGCTCATGTTGGACAGAAAGCGGGTCTTGAGTTCGCTCGCCTGCCGCAGCTGTTCGGCGCGTCCGTCGAGCTCGGCGTAGAGCGCGACCACGCCGCGGTTGGTGTCGCCGAGCTCCTGGTTGAGCTGCTTGCTCTCTTCTTCGCGGCGCCGCAGCTCCTCGAGGCTCTGCATCAACTCGCGGTTCTGGTCGCGCAAGGCGGTAAGCGGGTCGGATGACGCCTCCTTCTTCAGGCAGGCGACGATCTCGGTCAGCCTGGCGCGCGGCCAGGCGTTGAGACGGCGCGGCAGCAGATGGCCGACTTCGACGGTGGTGCCTTTGCCGGGCTTGGAATCGATGCGGAAGGTGTCCATCAGCCGGCGGGCACCGATCAGGCCGAGCCCCATGCCGCTCGGCGAGCGGTACTGGCCATCGAGGATGGTCTGAAGGTTTGCGATGCCCGGCCCCTGGTCGCAGATGCGGACAACGAACCGCTGCGGGATGCTGGTCGCGTCGAGCGCGAATTCGGCACGGCCGCCGCCCGCATAGCCGAAGGCGTTGCGGGCCAGTTCGGAAACCGCGGTCGCTATCCGGGTCTGGTCCTGGCGGTCGAATCCCAGCAGTTCGGCGACGCGGTGCGCCCGCTGGCGGACCGCGACGACATCGCCCTCGTGCTCGATCGGGACGGTCACGATCGGCCAGAATTTCGAGGAGGACATCGCCATGGCGGTCACCATTTCGCCACCAGCACCGTCGCGTCGTCGCGATGGCGCGCAAAATCGCGATAGAGGATCGCTGCGATGAGCGAAGGATGCAGATTGGCGAGGGCCGGGTAGCGATCGATGGTCCAGCTCGAGGCCAGCCCGTCCGAATACAGGATGACCAGGCCGCGCTCGAACGGATAGTCGAACGACTGGATCTTGCGGACGTTGAAGCCGGCGGTGCCCGCCATCGACACCATCCGTTTGATCGCGCCATTGACCACGATCATGCCGGCGACATTGCCGATGCCGGAGAAGGTGACTTTCTTTGCCGCGGGATCAAAGCGCGCAATCGATACCGCCGCCCCGCGCGTGGCGCGAAGGCCGCCATGCACGTAGTCGATGAGATTGCTGACGGTGTGGCCGTTGTAGCGGTGAAACAGCCGCACCGCCTCGACCGCCGCTTCCGCCGCGTCAGGTCCGTGGCCGAGCCCGTCGGCCACGAGCAGCGTGCGGACGTCGCCGGCATCCGAAACGCTGAAGGCATCGCCGCATACGTCCTCGCCCGATTTGGCGATCGAAACGCCGCCCCAGCCCGGCGAATTCGCCGGCCTGGCGGCTTTGGACGCGCCGGAAGCAACCCGGGCCAGCACCGCGGTGCCCAGTCCGGGCCAGGAGCCGATATCGACGAAGTGCGACTGCCGGAGCACCGCGCCGAGGCCGTGGCCCGGCGTTCCGGCACTGGAATAGCCATCGGCGAGGCAGGCCTGCGACATCGCTCATGCCGGCGCCCTGGTCGAGCGCGAGGATTTCGATGCCCTGGCTTTCGTTGTCTTGGTAAGTCCCGACCAGGATCTCGCCGCCCGAGCCGTGCTTGACCAGATTGGTCGAAAGCTCGGTCGCGATCAGGGCCAGCCTGCCGGCTTCCACCTCGGAGAATCCTGCCCGGTTGGCAAGGTCGGTGGCCTCGCGCCTCGCCTCCGCAACGCCGCTCTGATCGTTGACGTTCACGGACTTCATGTCACTTCCAACGTGCGATGCTCACTTTGGTGCCGGCCCCGACCTTGGAGTCGATTGAAAATTCGTTGCACAGCCGCTTTGCTCCCCCGAGCCCGAGGCCCATGCCCCTGCCGGTCGTGAAGCCATCCTTGAGCGCCTGCTCGATGTCGGCGATTCCCGGCCCCTTGTCCTCGAAGGTGAGACGCAAGCCGCGGCGGTTGCCCTGATCGATGACTTCCAGCGTCACCCCGCCACCGCCGCCATAGTCCAGCGTGTTGCGGGCCAACTCGCTCGATGCCGTGACGATCTTGGTCTGGTCGACCAGGCTCAATCCGACCTCGACGGCGAGCGTCCGCGTCGCCTGCCTGACCCGAACGACGTCGTCGGATTGCCTGATCTCGAACTCGTTCAGTCCTCGCTCGTCGGCATCGTCTGCTTCCGACTCCGCGAGGCGGCGTTGAATCAGGGCCATGCCGCGCTCGACGTTCAGCGCGGTCTTCACGCCGGTGAGCGACAATCCCAGCTCGACGAGGGTGATCGCGACGGCAGGCCGCATTCCCACCACCACCGTATCGGCATCGAGGATGCGGGAAACGGCGGCGATGTTGTCCAGCATCCGGCCGATGAAACTGTCGACGATTTCCAGCGCCGAGATATCGATCAGTACGCCGCGGGCATTGAGCGCGACGATCTTGCGGGTCAGGTCTTCCTCCAGCGCCGTCGCGAGACGGTCGTGCATGTCGACCTGGATGGTGACGAGAAGCGCATTGCCGAACTTGAGGATAGGGATGCGGTCCATCGTTACGAACCTTGGCCGCTGGTCTTCCGGTCGGAAAATGCGTCGGTTTCCACCCTTTTGACCTTGGCAACGGTGCGTCCGGTCCGACGCAGGGCAACCGAGAAGGCGTCGGCGAGCGCTGGCCTTGGAAATGACGTTCAGTTCGACGCCGAGATGCACCATGGTCTGTGCGATCTGGGGCCGGATGCCGCTGATCAGGCAGTCGGCGCCCATCAGGCGGGCGGCCGCGACGGTCTTCAGCAGATGCTGCGCGGTAAGGGTGTCGACCGTGGGCACGCCGGTGATGTCGATGATGGCGATCTCGGCTTCGTCATCCACGATGGTCTGCAGCAGGTTTTCCATCACCACCTGGGTCCGCTGGCTGTCCAGCGTGCCGATCAGCGGCAATGCCAGGATGCCGTCCCACAGCTTGACCACCGGGGTCGAGAGTTCGGCGATCTCGCGATGCTGGCGGACGATGACCTCCTCGCGGCTCTTCTGGAATACTTCGAGGGTGAAAAGGCCGAGTTCATCCAGCAGCAGCGGTGGTCGCCCAGATGATGGCGGCGATCTGCTCACCGGAAAGCGACTTGTCGCGATTGAGCGCGTTGAATAGCGGCTGCTTGAGCGAGAAGATGAACATCGCGGTCTCGGTCGGCGAAAAGCCCTGCAACGCGCGCGATCGGGAGATATCCTCGAGCATGCTCCGGGTCGGCTGAAAGGCGGCGTCGGACGCGTCGCTGCCACCCTTTGCCATGGCATCCCGCAGTAGATGCAGGAAATTCCTGGACTGCGTCTGCAGTTCGCCTTCCGAGATCCGGCCGGTGTGCAGCGCGCCCGACTTCTTCTGCAGTTCGATCCATTCAGGAAGGATGCTCTGTTCGTTCCGGGATACCAGCGCCGCGATGTCGCTGCCCAACTCGCCTGCCATTGTCTCCACTCCTCATTGCGCGCACGACCCTGTCCACGCCATAGCGCGGCGGCCTGACCTTAGCAAATTTGTGGCTTGCATGCCGTTGATTGGATTCGGTTATTGGCTGGCGACTGGAGGCCGGGTTTTGTCCCAGCCCCGTCTGAACGCCGCAGGGGAACTTTGGTTCCAATGACGGAATCGCACCATTGTGCCGAGGCGCCCGTTGCAACATGATCATGCTGCGCGACATCCGCGCACGTTTCGTTCCAGCATGGTACCTCAGCCCGAAGAAAAGGACGATTTCTCCCTCGTCAGGGACTTCATGGGGCACCTCGTAACTGGGGGCGCCCTCTTCCTTTTAGCAGGTGGCATCTCTATGTTGATAGAGTTTGCTGCTGATTTTGTTGATGAATTTCCAAAATTCTGGTTTTTGGCACTCGTCTTTCACTTCATCGCGTATCTTATTTTGGTGTTGGACGTTGGCTGTTTGGTGTTTTTCCTCATCATCAGAGCGTTCAGGTTTGTGCGAGATACTTGGAAATCGAGAGGCTCATAGCGATGTCAGAGGACATGGTTGGTTTCCAGGTTGCCGCCCCCAAACAGCAGCAGCAACAACCTCCGCAACAGGGGCCGCGCCATCAAAGTGTCGGCGAATTCATTGTCGACGATCTAAGGCTTTTCATTTCCCCTTTGACGGCAGTCGTTGACGAGTTTCGGAAACAGCTAAAGCGCTAGGGGAGCGCGTCGCTCATCTAGTGGCCCGTCGCGGTAACCACCGTCGCGACGGCGGCTTGTCCTACTTGCCGCTGCCAATGGCCGGTAAAATTAAGACGTGGCCGCGAAAATCCGCTCGAACGGAACGCCCGGCTTACCGACGATCTCTCCGGATGATGCCAACATGCGTCTGATTTGCCCGACGGGGCAAGTCGATCCGGCCAAGGCGCAACCCATTGATCCCACAGGGTCGGCTACGCGCATGGATTGTTTTCGGTTTTTTTGATCGAGCGGGTCCCGACAGGCGTCAGGCCACGGGGATCATCGGCAACCGGCAGCGGCGGCTCAACGGCGATGCGGAGGAGCGCGCTGCTCAACTTGTCAACGTCAGGGCGCGTAGCAAAGAGGAATCAACCCTTCGCTTCGTTCTCGCCGTTTTGTACGATGTGATCGCAGAGGCAACGACGGCGCAGTGGACGGACTGACGACCAACAGGAGGTGACACAATGCGAGTTATTCCTGGCGTATGCCTTACGATGATCTTGACCGTCGTCCAGCTTACCAGCGCTGACGGCGCCAAAGTGCATCACCACAAGTTGCGGCCGGTTGTGCATTCCGGCCAACCTGTTGACCCGCGCTTTCCGCCGGTCCTTCAGGACCAGACCCCCCGCTACGATGACCCATCGAAGTTGGGCAGCGGTTGACCTGCAACTCGATTGCCGCGCATCCAATGGTCCCTGATCTAAGGAACATTTCTGGCCGAACTCCCGCGCGAATGAGCGTTCAGACGACGTTCACTACGGGATAAAGTCGGCCGCAGGGAAGATCCACCGTCCGTTTTTCAGAACGAATACTCATCAATGAAAGTGCGGCCGGACGCCGAGTTCAGGCCTTGCCTCCGGCCGTCATCTGGAGCTCTACGAACCCTCGAACTTGAAAGAGATATTCAATTTGGCGCGGTAAGCCTCAACGTTGCCTTTGGCATCGAGTTGCAGATCGAGCTTGACCACCTCGGCGACGCGTAGATCGCGTAAGGTTTTGCCGGCGCGGCTAACCGCTGCCGCGGCGGCTTTTTCCCAGGAGTCCTTGCTGGTGCCGATCAACTCAATAACCTTATAAACGCTCTCGGCCATGTCGTCCTCCGTTCGTTTAGGCAGGACGCGGGTGTTCCTGCCGCCACTGAGCCTACCACGCAATGCCCACAGCAGGTAAGCACGGCATGTACTCCATGATCCCGCCGCTCGACGTCGAGCGGCATCACGATCGGGATCGTCGAAGTTGCCTCATCGCGGCAACGGTGTTCGCACCGGCCGCGGTAATCATAACGTCCACGCCGAGCCGCACCAGCTCGGCAGCCAGGGTAAGCAACCGTTCCAGCTTGCCATCGGCGAAGCGATACTCGATGACGATATTCTCGCCAACGCGGTACCGACGCTGTGGAGGCCTTTCCTCGAAGGCTTTGATGCAATCATGGTTCTGCTCACGAGACGCGACCGCGAGGCAGCCTACCCTGTAGATCGTCGCTGTCGATCGCTGCGCGCGCGGATAGCGGCCGCGCTGCCGACGCGCCACCAACAATCGTGGTGAACTCGTGCCGTCGCATCGAGCAAATCGTACGGGCCGGTCCTGTGCTCGCAGCCAGGGGCGTAGCGCAGGTCCCGTACCTGGCTTCCCGATGATGCCAGCATGCCTCTGATTTGCCCGACGGTGCAAGTCGATCAAGACAAGGCGCAACCCATTGATCCCACGGGGTCGGCTACGGTGCATGGGGTTGTTTTCGCTTTTTTGATCGGACGAGTCCCGACGGGCATCAGGCCTGGATGATCATCGGCAACCGGCAGTGGCGGTAAGTTGGATGGTGGGCGCACAAGGGATCGAACCTTGGACCTCTCCCGTGTGAAGGGAACGCTCTCCCGCTGAGCTATGCGCCCGATGCGCCATGCGCGGTCAAAAGGCGAGGCCCTTTGAGCGGCTGGTGCGTGCCGTCGGAGCGGCGATTTACGGAGTGCGGGGCCGGGGTGTCAAGCCAAAGGGACCGCGCCGCCGGTCAAAGCGTCACGCGCCCTGCTGGCGGGCACGGGAAGCGTGCGACTGCAGGGCCCGGATGCGCTCGGCCAGGGTGCCGCCGCCTTCCGGCTGGCTGCTGCCCGTGGTGCCATTCACGGGCCGCGGCGGCTTGCCGGGAGACGCCGGTTCTGCCGCCAGCATGGCCTCGATCGGCGAATTCGGTCCTTCCAGCGCGATCGCCAGCTTGGCGACTTCGGCGGCAATGTCGTTGATGCGTTCGCGCAGCAGCGCGTTTTCCATCCGCTCGGTCTGCCAGGAACTCTCGGCCTGCTGCTGGATCGCGAGCAGCTCGCGCTGGGTCTTGGCGCGCTCGTCGCGCGCCAGCTGAAGCTGCTGCTCGATCGCCGCCTTCTCGGTGCGCAGCTTCTCGAATGCCGGCGATGGTCCGCCGCCCGGCGCCTGGACCCGATCGCGCAGCTCCTGGACCTGCCGCTGCGCGGCCTCGTTGGCCTGGCGCAACTGCCTGTTCTCATAGTCGCGCTCGGCCAGCAGCTTGCCCTGGGTGGCAAGCCGGTCTTCCAGGTCGGTGACGCGGCTGCCGAGCATTTCGGCCTCCTTGACCTGGATGATCAGCTGGCGGTCGAGATCGCCGACCCGCTGGCTCAGATTGTCGACCCGTCCGCGCGCATCGTTGAGGTCGCGCGTGGCGCCTTCCGAACTCCGCATGTTCCTGCGCCAGCCGGGCCTGGGTGGTCACGAATTCCTTCTCGGCCTCGCCGACGCGCTGCTTCAGTTCTTCGACCTGGCCGCGTATCGCCACCAGTTCGGCCTGGCGGCTCTCCGCGACCGACGAGCGGTCGGACAATTCGGCATTCATCCTGGTCAGCTCGTGCTGCTTGTCGCCCAGCGCCTGTTCGGCGGCCCGCAGCCCCTCGGTCTTGGCGGCAAACTCCTCTTCGGTCGCCCGCAACTGTTCCTTCATCGCCTTCTCCCGCGCCTCGAGCGAGAAGATGGTGGCGTTCTTTTCGCCGAGCTCGATCTTCATGCGATTGATCGCGTCGGACTTCTTGCCCAGTTCGGCGAGCTGGCTGGTGGTCTTGTTCTTGAGCTGGTCGACGTTCATCTCGAGCCGCCGCGCCGACATCGCGAATTCCGCGCGCAGCTGGTCCTTGTCGGCCTGGATTTCAGCCATCGATAGCGGTGTGGCCGCCTCCATGCGGCGCGTCGTCAGCCGCACCGCTCGGTTGTGAACCAGCGGCATGATCATCAGCCCGAACAGCATCGAGACCAGAAAACCGATCGCCAGATACATGATCGGTTCGACCATAGGTGGTGCTCCCGCGAAGAAAGCGTCGGTGATCACATTGCCATGGGCCGCGGGGCCAAGGCCAGCCCGATGCCGGGTCCGTGGCAATTCGTTAACAGCGGCGTTGCCGTCCTGGCTCGCTCAACGCGTTCTCAGAACGGATTCCACGTCGCCTGCGGTGTATATTTCAGATAGCCGATATTGGCACCGAGCCGCAGGCCGAGCCCGGAGCGGATCGGCACCAGCACGATGTTGTTGGCGGTCAGCGCCGTCATTCCGAAGCCGCCGATGATATAGGCCGAGCCGTTGATGCCGGCGAAACGCTGGTAGATCGCGCTGGTGGCGGGAAGGTTGTAGACCAGCGTCATGGTGCGGGCGCCATCGCCGCCCCAATCGAAGCCGACCGATGGTCCCTGCCAGTAGACCCGCAGATCGCCGGCGTTCTTGGTGTACAGCGTGCCTTCGCCGTAACGCAGCCCCGCGACAAAGGCGCCGCTGCCCTCTTCGCCGAGCACATAGCCGTTCGGAAGTCCCCACTGGCTCACCGCGCGCTCGATGACCGAGGCGAGCCCGCGCGAGACATTGCCGAAGAACCGGTGCCCGGCATTGACCAGCTCATCCGGCTGGTAGGTACTGCCGGCGGGCATGCGTTGCACCGCGGGGGCGGGCTCCGGCGCCGCCGGCTGCGCGGAAGCAGGCACGATCCAGCACATCATCGCGGCGAGCGACACCGCGGCAAGGCGTGAGGCGAGAATCATGAAAAACCCCTGGATATTCAAATCGCGGCCGCCGCTTTAACCCGACGCCAACGAACCGGCCCTAGGTTGCGCCCATTGTCCCCGACTCGGGACGTTATCGGCATCAACTATGACGGCACGGCGGCAGGAAGGAAACGGTTGGCGCCCCGGATTGGCCTTTATTGCCGCCGTGGCGAGCCTGGCCGCCCTGAGCGTCGGGGCCGTGGCTCGTCCGGAGGCGGCAGCCGCGGCAGCGACCACCGAGCGCGTGGTCCTCAACCAATTCACCGGTCTGGCCATCGAGGGCTTCGACCCCGTCGCCTATTTCACCGATGCCCGCCCCGAGATCGGCAGGGAAGCCTATGAGGCCGACGGGCAGGGGGCGGTCTGGCGCTTCCGCAACGAGGGCAATCGGGCGTCCTTCCTGGCCCATCCCGACGTTTACGGACCCCAGTTCGGCGGTTACGACCCGACCGACGTGGCACGCGGGGTCACGGTGGCCGGCAACCCCAGGTTCTGGTTGATTTCGGGTCAGCGGCTCTATCTTTTCGGCCGCGAGGAAACCCGCCAGGCCTTTTCCAGCGATCCCGCCGACATGCTGCGCAAGGCGAGGCAGCGCTGGCCGGAACTCGAGCAGGAGCTGGCGCAATAGCCGACCGCGCCGCCACCGCCGCGCCGGAACCCTTTCAATCTGCTGGAAACCCGTGTCGAGCCCGGCCGCCTTGTTGGCAGCACGCGCATCCGCAGTGTATCAACCGGGCCGGACGGGCCTGATTCGGCCCGGTTCCGCACCGTGCAGTTCTCCAGGAATAGCGCATGTCTGGCACCTCGCCTCCCGGCCCCGCCCCCGACGCCCTCGAGCTTGCGGCGCTGCTGTGCTCGCGGGTTTGTCATGACCTCATCAGCCCGGTTGGCGCGATCGTCAACGGGCTGGAGGTGCTCGACGACAACCCCAAGCCGGATGATCGCGAGTTTGCCCTCGATTTGATCCGCAAGAGCGCAAGGACCGCGTCGGCCCGGCTGCAGTTCTGCCGGCTGGCATTCGGTGCGGCCGGCTCGGCGGGCGCGCAGATCGATCTCGGCGACGCACAGAACATGGCAAGGGGTCACCTCGAGGACGGCAAGACCACGGTCGCCTGGAATCTGCCGCGACTGCTGCTGGCCAAGAATCGGGTGAAGCTGCTCCTGAACATGATGGTGATCGCGCAGCAGACCATTCCACGCGGCGGTACGCTCACGGTCGATCCGGTCGGCGAGGGCGATGCCATGGGTTTTCGCGTCACGGCCAACGGGCTCAATGCGCGCATGCCGCAAAACCTCGCGGACCTGCTCAGTTCCGACTCAGGGGCAAGCGTCGATGCACACGCGGTACAGCCCTATTACACGCGGCTGTTGGCCCAGTCCTGCGGACTGAAGGTGACGCTGGCGCCCGAGGGCGATTCGATCGTGGTCGCCGCTGCATGACGGGCGGTCCTCGCCGGACTGGTTAACGAACCCTTGACGGCTTGGGCCCCGACCGCAAGAGACGCCCTTATCTCTTTGTTGAGAGCGTTCTTTTCCGGTTGCTCAACCAATATTAAACGCTTTGCGGAGAAGCTGGCCTGCCCCGAAAGGCGCGTCGAAGTCGTGCGCACCCAGCGGGTTCGAAGGCCGGGTTCATGGACGACTTGTTGCGCGAGTTCCTGACGGAGACAGGCGAGAGTCTCGATACCGTCGACAATCAGCTGGTTCGGTTCGAGCAGGATCCGAACAACGCCAGGATTCTCGATAACATCTTCCGCCTGGTGCACACCATCAAGGGGACCTGCGGCTTCCTGGGATTGCCGCGGCTGGAAGCGCTGGCGCACGCCGCCGAGACGCTGATGGGAAAATTCCGTGACGGCATGCCGGTCACCGGCGAGGCGGTCAGCCTGATCCTGGCCAGCATCGACCGCATCAAGGAGATCCTGTCCCGGCTCGAGGCCACCGAGGCCGAGCCCGAGGGCAACGACCAGGACCTCATCGTCCGCCTTCATGAGATGGCCGAGCATGCGATGCCGGAGAGGGCGGCGCCGGCGCCGCCGAAAACGGTTCAGGGCACGCTGGTGGTGCAGACGCTGGAGCGCGCGCTGCGTCCGGGCGAGGTCTCGCTGGATGAGCTGGAGCGCGCGTTCCGCGATACCGAGACCGAGATCGTCACGCCGGCAAGGCCGGCGCCTGCCGGGGCGGGCAGGGAGATCAAGCCAGCCTTGCGGAGACTTTCCGCCGAGCCGGAAACGTCGGAAGGCGACCGCGTCGCCAACCAGTCGATCCGGGTCAATGTCGATACGCTCGAACACCTGATGACGATGGTGTCGGAACTGGTGCTGACCCGCAACCAGCTCCTGGAGATTTCCCGGCGCAACGACGACAGCGAGTTCAAGGTGTCGTTGCAGCGGCTGTCGAACGTGACCGCCGAATTGCAGGACGGCGTCATGAAGACGCGGATGCAGCCGATCGGCAATGCCTGGCAGAAACTGCCGCGGATCGTGCGCGACCTGTCCGGCGAGCTGAACAAGCAGATCGAGCTCGAGATGCATGGCGCCGACACCGAGCTCGACCGCCAGGTGCTCGACCTGGTCAAGGATCCGCTCACCCACATGGTGCGCAATTCGGCCGATCACGGCCTGGAGACGCCGGCCGAGCGGGTGGCCGCGGGCAAGTCCGAGCAGGGCATCATCCGGCTGTCGGCCTATCACGAAGGCGGCCACATCATCATCTGCATCGCCGACAATGGCCGCGGCCTCGACACCGAGCGCATCAAGGCCAAGGCCGTCGCCAACGGCCTCGTCGGCGAGGCCGATCTCGACAAGATGACGGAAGCGCAGATCCACAAATTCATCTTCGCGCCGGGGTTCTCGACCGCGGCCGCGGTCACCAGCGTTTCCGGCCGTGGCGTGGGAATGGACGTGGTGCGCAACAATATCGACCAGATCGGCGGCACCATCGACGTCAAGTCGGTGGCGGGCGAGGGGGCCAGCGTCACCGTCAAGATCCCGCTTACCCTCGCGATCGTCTCGGCGCTGATCGTGGAGGCCGCCGGCGACCGCTTCGCGATCCCGCAATTGTCGGTGGTCGAACTGGTGCGGGCGCGGGCCAATTCCGAGCACCGCATCGAGCGGATCAAGGACACCCCGGTGCTGCGGCTGCGCAACAAGCTGCTGCCGCTGGTCCACCTGAAAAAACTGCTCGAGATCGACGACGGCTCCTCCGCCGATCCCGAGAACGGCTTCATCGTCGTCACCCAGGTCGGCAGCCAGACCTTCGGCATCGTGGTCGACGGCGTTTTCCATACCGAGGAGATCGTGGTCAAGCCGATGTCCACCAAGCTGCGGCACATCGACATGTTCTCCGGCAATACCATCCTCGGGGATGGCGCCGTGATCATGATCATCGACCCCAACGGTATCGCCAAGGCGCTCGGGACCTCGGTCGTGGCCTCGCATGAGATCGCCGATGAGAACGCGGCACTGCGCGCCGTTGCGGCCGAGCAGCGCACCTCGCTCTTGGTGTTCCGCGCCGGGTCGAGCCAGCCAAAGGCGGTGCCGCTGGCGCTGGTGACCCGGCTGGAGGAGATCGCCACCGACAAGATCGAGCTCTCGGATGGCCGACACATGGTGCAGTACCGCGACCAGCTGATGCCGCTGGTGCAGATGACCGGCGTCGAGCTGAAAGCCTCGGGCGTCCAGCCGATCCTGGTGTTCGCCGACGAGGGCCGCTCGATGGGGCTCGTGGTCGACGAGATCGTCGACATCGTCGAGGAACAGCTCAATATCGAGGTCGGCAGCTCCAGCGAGGACATTCTCGGCTCGGCGATAATCAGGGGGCAGGCCACCGAGGTGATCGACATCGCCCACTTCCTGCCGATGGCGTTCGCCGACTGGTTCCATCGCAAGGAGATGCGACCGTCGCAGAATGCGCAATCGGTGCTGCTGGTCGATGACTCCGCGTTCTTCCGCAACATGCTGACGCCGGTGCTGAAGGCGGCCGGCTATCGAGTGCGGGTGGTGCCGAGCGCACAGGAAGGGCTGCAGGCGCTGCGCTCCGGCCAGCCGTTCGACGTGGTCCTGACCGATATCGAGATGCCCGAGATGAACGGCTACGAGTTCGCCGAGACGATCCGGGCCGACCAGCACCTCGGTTCGATGCCGATCATTGCGCTGTCCTCCCTGGCGTCGCCGGCGGCGATCGAGCGAGGCCGGCTCGCCGGCTTCCACGACTACGTGGCCAAGTTCGACCGTCCCGGGCTGATCGCGGCGCTGAAGGAGCAGACCGCCGAACTATCCAGGGCGGCGTGAGCGATGCAGTCCGATATCACGACAGGTCCGGGGAACCGCGGATGAGCAGGATCGAAACGAGCGAAGGCGGCGTCACCGAATACGTCACGGCGGTGATCGGCGCGCAGCTGTTCGGCCTGCCGATCTCGCGGGTCCAGGACGTGTTCATGCCGGAGCGGCTGACCCGGGTGCCGCTTTCCCCAAGCGAGATCGCCGGCGTCCTCAATCTGCGCGGTCGCATCGTCACCGTGGTCGACCTGCGCGTCCGGCTTGGTTTGCGAAGGCGCGAAGGCGGCCGTCCGCCGATGGCGGTGGGCGTCGATTTGCGCGGCGAATCCTATGGCTTGCTGATCGACCAGATCGGCGAGGTGCTGCGGCTTTCCAACGAGAGCCGCGAGGACAACCCGGTCAATCTCGATCCGGGAATGGCCAGGCTCGCCGGCGGCGTCCATCGCCTCGACGGTCAGCTGATGGTCGTCCTCGATGTCGATCGTGTTCTCGAAATCATGCCTGCGACAATGGCGGCGTAGGATCAGGAATGGGCGCGCCGCGAACTCACACTGCAATGGAAAACGGATTTTCCGGCAAGAAGCAGAGGCTAAAATGAAGACATGTCTGGTGGTCGACGATTCGAGCGTCATCCGAAAGGTCGCAAGACGAATTCTGGAGGGGCTCGATTTCCGTATCCTCGAAGCCGAGGACGGCGAGAAGGCGCTCGAGGTCTGCAAGCGCGGACTTCCCGAGGCGATCCTGCTCGACTGGAACATGCCGATCATGGATGGCTATGAATTCCTCGGCAATCTGCGGCGCATGCCGGGCGGCGAACAGCCGAAGGTGGTGTTCTGCACCACCGAGAACGATGTCGCCCATATCGCGCGCGCGCTGCATGCAGGGGCCAACGAATACATCATGAAGCCGTTCGACAAGGAAATCGTGACGGCGAAGTTCCAGGAAGTCGGGTTGATCTGACGACCGTTCCGACCCGGCGGCGCGAGGCTGCCGGTAGTGTCGCTTGAGTAGCGCGGCCTAGGCCGCAGCCGGTGAGTGATGAGTGTTGCGTTGACCAGCGTACCGACCTCCCATTCGCCGCAGCAGGGGCCGCTGCGGGTCATGGTGGTCGACGATTCCGTCGTGATCCGGGGACTGTTGTCGCGCTGGATCGGCGCCGAGCCGGACATGATGGTGGCGGCCTCGCTGCGGACCGGCCGTGATGCCGTCAACCAGCTCGAGCGCGTCAATCCCGACATCGCCCTGCTCGATATCGAGATGCCGGAACTCGATGGCATCGCGGCGCTGCCGCTGCTGCTGGCGAAGAAGCGCGACCTCGTCATCATCATGGCCTCGACCCTGACCCGACGCAACGCGGAGATCAGCTTCAAGGCGTTGGCGCTCGGCGCCTCCGACTATATTCCGAAGCCCGAAAGTACCCGCGACGCGACCGCCGCCGAAACCTTCCGCCATGATCTGGTGCGAAAGATCCGGTCGTTCGGCGCCAAGCTTCGCCGCGCGCCTGCCGCCCCGGCCAGTCCGCCGCTGGCGCCCGGCCTCGAGCGGCGCGAGCCATGGCCGCGTCCGTCCGGGGCCGCCACCCCGCCGCTGGTGCGCCGTTCCTTCAGCCCGGTTGCGCCGCGCGCGCTGGTGATCGGGGCCTCGACCGGCGGCCCGCAGGCGCTGATGGCCCTGGTCGCCGAGATCGGCGGCGTGATCGACCGCGTCCCAGTGCTCATCACCCAGCACATGCCTCCGACCTTCACCACGATTCTCGCCGAGCATCTGGCGCGTTCGAGCCGCCGGCCGGCGCACGAAGCGGTCGACGGGGAGTTGGTCAGGGCCGGGCGGATCTACGTCGCGCCAGGCGGCTGCCACATGCGGGTCGCCCGCCGCGGCGCGGACGCCGTCATCGCGCTCGATGACGGGCCGCCGATCAATTTCTGCAAGCCGGCGGTCGATCCCCTGTTCAGCTCCGCGATCGGCGTCTGGCAGGGCGGCGTCCTGGCCGTGCTGCTGACGGGCATGGGTTCGGACGGCATGCGTGGCGGCAAGGAGATCGTCGCTGCCGGCGGCAATGTGATCGCCCAGGACGAAGCCACCAGCGTGGTGTGGGGAATGCCCGGAGCCGCCGCAAACGCCGGCATTTGCGCCGCGGTGCTGCCGCTCGGCCAGATTGCTCCGAAACTGATCCGGTTGTTCTCGGGAGAACGGCCGTGACGCCCTTCGACTACGAGTACCTGCGCCGATTTCTGCGGGAGCGATCCGGCCTCGATCTGTCGTCCGACAAGCAGTATCTGGTCGAGAGCAGGCTGGTTCCGCTGGCGGTCAGGGCCGGACTGTCCGGCATTGCCGAACTCGTGCAGAAGATGCGGAGCGGCGGCGAGGCGCTGGCGGCCGATGTGGTCGAGGCCATGACCACCAACGAAACGTTCTTCTTCCGCGACCGGATTCCGTTCGACCATCTGCGCGCAACGATACTGCCCGAGCTGTTGCAGGCGCGTGCCGGCCGCCGCTCGCTGCGGATCTGGTGCGCGGCCTCGTCCACCGGGCAGGAGCCCTACTCCATCGCGATGTGCCTGAAGGACATGGGCGCCGCGCTGGCGGGCTGGCGGATCGAGATCCTCGCCACCGATCTGTCGGCGGCGGTGCTGGAGAAGTCCAAGGCCGGGATCTTCAGCCAGTTCGAGGTACAGCGCGGGTTGCCGATTCAGATGCTGGTGAGGCATTTTACCCAGGTCGGCGAGTTCTGGCAGCTCAATGCGAGCATCCGCGCGATGGTTCAGCATCGGCAGCTCAACCTCCTGCACGACTTCGCCCATCTCGGTCAGTTCGACCTGATTTTCTGCCGCAACGTCCTGATCTATTTCGACCAGGAGACCAAGACCGGCACCTTCGGCCGGCTGGCGCGCCAGCTCGAAAGCGATGGCTTCCTGGTATTGGGCGCGGCAGAGACGGTGGTCGGCCTGACCGATGCGTTCAGGCCCCTGCCGGAGCGGCGCGGCCTGTACCGTCCCCACGTTGCGCGATCGCTGCCCCCGGGCGTCGTCGCGATGCACCAGGCGCGGACATCGGCCGGTCTGACCCGCTGATCTCGGCTACAGGATCATGTGCGGCAGGAACCGCGAGCTGTTGCCGGTGATCGGATTTTCGTCCTCGCGGATCGACAGTCCGCACGGGCCGTGATCGACCAGCCAGCTCCCCAGCACCGGATAGTGGCCGGAAAAATCCGGCAGCGGTGCCAATGCCTGACGGATGAAACCCTCGGCGCCATAGGGTCCGTGCTCCTGTGCGACGGTGACGCCGCCACGGACCAGCGCCACATTGGCCCCTTCGCGTGAATAGAGCGGCTTGCGCACATAGGAGGCACCGAGCGCGGCGACGCCGGGATCGGTTTCGAAAAAGGCCGGCAGCAGGTTGGGATGGTCCGGAAACATCTCCCACAGCAGAGCCAGCATGCCCTTGTTGGAGAGGATGGCCTTCCACGGCGGCTCGATCCAGCGCGTCGGCGCCCGTCCGATGGCCGCGCCGAACGCCTCCTGGACCATCCACTCCCACGGATAGAGCTTGAAGATCAGCTCGATCGATCGGTTGTCGAGATCGACGAAGGTGCCATCATCGCGCAATCCGATGTCCTCGATGTCGAGCAGGGTGGTGCCGAGGCCGGCCTGGCGCGCGGTGTCTGCCAGATAGGTCAGCGTGCCGGCATCCTCCAGGCTTTCGGTCATGCCCGCCAGATGCAGATGGCGGCCTGCGCTGACAGCCTTCCAGGCCTCGATCAGCCGCTCGTGAATCGAGTTGAACTGATCGGCGCCTGCGGGAACGATGCCCCGTTCGGCCGCCTGCTCGAGCCAGGTCCACTGGAACACCGCCGCCTCGAAAATCGAAGTCGGCGTGTCCGCGTTGTATTCGAGCAGTTTCGCCGGCCCCCGACCGTCGAAGCTGAGATCGAGCCGGCCATACAGGCTGGCTTCGTCGCGATGCCAGCTTTCGTTGATAAGCGGCCAGAATGGCTCGGAAATCTGCAACCGCCGCAACGCGTGCTCGTCATCCACCGTACGATCGACCAGTTCCAGGCACATCGCATCGATCTCGGCGCTCGGGCGCTCGATTTCGCGTTCGATCTGATCCAGGGTGAAGGCGTAACAGGCGCGCTCGTCCCAGTAGGGCTTGCCATCGATGGTGTGGAAATCGAAGCCGGATTGCTCGGCGGTGATGCGCCAATCGTCGCGTTCGTGGCAGGCGATGCGGCGCATGCGCGGCCGCTAGCCGCCGCCATGGGCATGGCCGTGCATTCGAAGCGATGCGCCGCCGAAACCGCCATAGGCGATGCGGCAGGCCTCGCCGAACCGTCCGTCGGGGCGCCGCACCAGTTCGGAAACCGTTCCGGGACCGCAGGGCACCCGTCGCACGAATCCCGTCGACACCGCGCCGACAGCCGCGGTCCCCATCATGGTCAGGACCACACGGCGCGAGCGTTTCATGGGCTTTACCTTCCGGATATCAATGCGGCGCGATCATACAGGCACGCGCCGAAGGATTCAGCAAGGCAAGGACGCTCAGCGCGACCGGCCGATCAGCCGCCGCCGGAAAAATGCGCCGTGAAGGCCCGCGCGAACCCGCCGAAGCCGCCGCGGCTCACGCTCTGCGCGCCGAGTCCGGCGCGGCCGTCGACTCGCGGCTTGACGCGGGGGCGCCGCCAAGGAAATTGCTGCGCGCAGAAGAGTTGCCCCATCCGCCACGACCGGTTCCGGAAGAGGCGCCGCGGGAGGCGCAGGCGCTGCGGGTCGGAGCGGATGGCAGCGCCGCGCCCGGTGAAGGGGTCTGGCAGTTTTCCCCCGGCATCAGCGCATAGGCGCCACCGCCCACCGCAAATGCGCCCATCAGCAATAGCGCCACGTGCCGGGATCGCTTCACCGGCGCGGTCGGCGGAACGACAGCCGGGGCCCGCTTGCCGAATTCCCTGGTTGGCCTGCCCTCCATGATCAATAGATCATCGAAGCCGCGTTGAGCGCACCCGCCGACAGCGACGAGAGGCCGAGCCAGATCGCCGGTGCGAGTTCGCCGGCGGCGATCTTCGCCGACAGGTTGGGCACTGGAATCTTGACCAGGAAATAGACGATGATCTGGACGATCAGGGCGACTGCGCTCCAGATCAGGCAGTCGACGACATTGGCGGAATGGGCGATGGCGCTGACCACCGGCAGCACGAAGCCGAGCAGGCTGAGGCCAAGGGCGATCGCAGCCGCCGGATCGTTGTCGCGGATCAGCTTGAATTCGTCGTGCGGGGTGACGCGGGTATAGGCCAGCAGGTAGACCACGACGGCAATGATGCCGGTACAGAAATAGACCAGGAACGCCGGCAGCCCGGCCAGTGACTGAAGGATCATTTGCAAAGCCCCCCGGCTTCCGCCCGGACGATGGCACGATCGCTGTTGCGGCGCACCTGCGCTGCAGACTCAATCCCCAAACAAAAACCCCGCCATTGCGGCGGGGTCCGGTCTGGGGAGGGCCTTCGGCCCGGCAAAGGTATCGATCAGGCGGGGATGCGCTCTTCGTGCTCATGAGGCTCGCGCAGCACGTAGCCGCGCCCCCACACGGTCTCGATGAAGTTGCGGCCTTCGGAGGCGTTGGCGAGCTTCTTGCGCAGTTTGCAGATGAAGACGTCGATGATCTTCAGTTCCGGTTCGTCCATGCCGCCATAGAGATGGTTGAGGAACATCTCCTTGGTCAGGGTGGTGCCCTTGCGGAGCGAGAGCAGCTCCAGCATCTGATATTCCTTGCCGGTCAGGTGCACGCGCTGGCCGCCGACCTCGACCGTCTTGGTATCGAGATTGACCACGAGGTCGCCGGTCTGGATCACCGACTGGGCGTGACCCTTGGAGCGGCGCACGATCGCATGGATCCGGGCGACCAGCTCGTCCTTGTGGAAGGGCTTGGTCATGTAGTCGTCGGCGCCGACGCCGAGACCCTTGACCTTGTCCTCGATGCCGGCGAGGCCGGAAAGGATCAGGATGGGTGTCTTGATCTTGGACACCCGAAGCTGTTTCAGCACGTCGTAGCCCGACATATCGGGCAAATTCAGGTCGAGAAGAATAATGTCGTAATCATAAAGCTTTCCGAGGTCGACGCCCTCTTCCCCGAGATCCGTCGTATAGACGTTGAAACTCTCGGATTTGAGCATCAGCTCGATCGACTGCGCGACGGCGCTGTCATCTTCTATCAGCAAAACGCGCATGCCAGTCCCCTATAGTCGCCGCTCCGGGCGTCAGGTCGGCCGCACTTGCGGCACTCAAAACGCCTTTGCACAACTGATTCGGATCCTGACGACACATGGTTAACAAAATCTGATTCAGGTTCGCAAGTGTTCTCAGTGCAAAAATTTACGAATTGCGCTAAGATGTTGCGTCGAAGCAGTTTTTTGTACCAGCCACCATTCAGGTTCCACATTAAGAGGCGGTTCTAACCGACTCCCGCGATCTGCCCGTCCTTCTGACGGTCGAGCGCATTCAGTCACCAAAGACAGTGACGCAATGATTAACGATGCGGGTAAACACCAAGTTAAGAGCAGGCTCCAAATGAGTGAAAACTTAAGGGTTTCGCAATGAAAGCCCTGGCAGAACAGATCGCCGATATCGAGGGCGTCAACATCTATGGCCGGGTCGTCGGGGTCCGCGGCCTGATGGTAGAGATCGCCGGTCCGATCCATGCCATGTCGGTCGGCGCCCGCATCATGATCGAAACCGGGGCCGGCCGGTCGATCCCCTCGGAGGTGATCGGCTTCACCGGGAACAACGCCGTGGTGATGCCGTTCGCCGGGCTCGAGGGCGTCCGGCGCGGCTGCCGTGCGGTCATCGCCAATGCCACGGGACTGGTGCGACCTTCGCCCTTGTGGCTTGGCCGCGTCATCAACGCCATGGGCGAGCCGATCGACGGCAAGGGACCGTTGCCGCCGGGGCCGTCACCGGTCCCCTACCGCAACGCCCCGCCGCCGGCGCATTCGCGTCGGCGGGTCGGAGCACCGCTCGATCTCGGGGTGCGGGCCCTCAACACCTTCCTGACCTGCTGCCGTGGCCAGCGGCTCGGTATCTTCGCCGGCTCCGGCGTCGGCAAGTCGGTGCTGTTGTCGATGCTGGCACGCAATGTCGACGCCGACATCACCGTCATCGGCCTGGTCGGGGAACGCGGCCGTGAGGTCCAGGAATTCCTGCAGGACGATCTCGGAGAGGAGGGGCTGGCGCGTTCCGTGGTGGTGGTGGCGACCTCGGACGAGCCCGCCTTGATGCGGCGGCAGGCGGCCTATCTGACCCTGGCGATCGCCGAGTATTTCCGGGACGAGGCCAGGGACGTGCTGTGCCTGATGGATTCGGTGACGCGCTTTGCCATGGCGCAGCGCGAGATCGGCCTGTCCGCCGGAGAGCCGCCGACCGCCAAGGGCTATACGCCGACCGTCTTCACCGAACTGCCGAAGCTGCTGGAACGCGCCGGTCCCGGGATTGGCGCCGGCACCATCACCGGCATCTTCACGGTGCTGGTGGACGGTGACGACCACAACGAGCCGATCGCGGATGCCGTGCGCGGCATTCTCGATGGCCATGTGGTGATGGAGCGGGCAATCGCCGAGCGTGGCCGGTACCCGGCGATCAACGTCCTCAAATCGGTCTCGCGCACCATGCCGAAAGCGGCCGACCCGGAATTCCTGCAGGCCATCACCCGGGGCCGCCAGGTCATGGCGACCTATGCCGATATGGAGGAACTGATTCGGCTCGGGGCCTACCGGGCGGGTTCGAGCACCGAGGTGGACGAGGCGATCCGGCTGCATGATCCGCTCGAGGCATTTCTGCGCCAGGGCAAGGACGAGGTGAGCAACCTCGAGGAGGGCTACCGGCAACTTGAGCAGATCCTGGGGAGTTTGGAAACGGAACGCTAACTTTGTCAGGCCATCATTCGTGCCACGCAAGTAGAGAAGCCGCCGGTGGGGCCCCTCGGGGATGCCGGTACTGTCCCGCGTGCCGATGGGGACTTCTGGGGAGTATGAGTCGATGAAGTCACGTGAAACGCTAATTCGCCTGAAGAAGTTCCAGGTCGACGAAAAGCGGCGAAGGGTATCCCAGATCGAGGGCATGATCGCCGATTTCCAGCGCATGTCGGTCGATCTCGAGCGTGAGATCCAGAGCGAGCAGGATCGCGCCGGGATCAACGATCCCTCGCACTTCGCCTATCCGACCTATGCCAAGGCGGCGATCCAGCGCCGGGAAAATCTGACCCGTTCCGCCGACGAACTGCGCACCCAGCTCGAGGATGCGAGGGGCCTCTTGGCCGAGGCCTTCGAGGAGCTCAAGAAGGTCGAACTGCTTGATGAGCGTGATCAGGCCCGTGAGCGCGCCGAGGAAAACGCCCGCGAGCAGGCCGATCTCGACAGCATCGGGCTGATGCGCGCCCGCGTCGGGGCGATCGCCTGAGACGACCTGTCGTTGTTCCGGCACCATGGGAACCCCCGGGCCGCGAGGTCCGGGTTTTTCGTTTGTGTCCACAGTGGCGTAGCCAGATTGGTGGACCGCTCTGACGCAGAATATGGTACCACAGGTGGATGCCGGTCGGGTGCAAATGGTGATGCGCATTGAGACTTCCGAGGCGGGGCCATGCTGACCCCGGTCGAGCTGGCGTGGCTGCTCGCCGCCGTCGCCCAGAAGGATGAGGCCGCTTTCGAGCGCCTCTACGCCGCGACACGGGCGAAACTCTTCGGTGTCGTATTCCGTATCTTGCGCCGACAGGATCTGGCGGAGGAGGTCATCCAGGAAGCCTACGTCAAGATCTGGAACAATGCCGGACAGTTCAATCCCGGGCTGGCGTCGCCGATCACCTGGATGGCATCGATCGCCCGTAACCGGGCCATCGACGTCGTTCGAAAGCGCCGCGAAGTCTCGATTGAAGAGGAGCCGGCGGCAATGGAAGTGGCCGCCGATGCCCCCGATCCGCTGGCGCGACGCGAGATGACGGAAGAGTTGAAACGATTGCTGGAATGCGTCGGTCGGCTGCAGCCGGACCGGCAGAAGCTCGTGCTGCTCGCCTACTACAACGGCTGGAGCCGCGAGCAGCTCGCGGCGAAATTCGAGACACCGGTCAACACGGTGAAGACGTGGCTGCGCCGCAGCATGTTGGAAATCCGGGAGTGCCTTGGGCTGGGTTGATGGCTTACAGCGAAGACCATATCGCGCTGGCCGCGGAATATGCCCTCGGCACCCTCGATGCCGCCGAACGGGCGCAGGTCGAGACCATGATGGCTGCCGACCACGACTTCGCGGCGATGGTTACGGCGTGGGAGCAGAAGCTCGGGGTCCTGAACGAGATGGTCGGATCGGTCGAGCCGCGGCTTGAAGTCTGGGAGAAGATCCGCGCGGCGGCGGGCCTGACGGGAATGCCGGCGACGCTTGCCGAGACGGCATCGCCGATGGTCGCGCGGCCGACCTCGCCGGTCGCGACCGGTGACAGCTCCAATGTGATCCGGCTGAACGACCGGGCAGGACCCTGGCGCGGGGTCGCAACGCTGATGACGGCGGTCGCCGCGGCCCTCGTCGCCATGATCGCGGTTCAAGTTTATCGCCCGGACCTGTTGCCCGATCCGCTGCGCCCGGCGCCGCGGACCGAGGTGGCCAAGACCCCGGCGCCGGCCGGTGCGCAATATGTCGCGGTGCTGCAGAAGGATGGCGGACCGCCAGCCTTCATCCTCACGGTCGATGGCACGACCAAGGAGTACACGGCACGGCGGGTGGGCGCCCCCGCCGAGCCCGGCAAGAGTTTCGAACTGTGGCTGATCTCGGACAGTTTGCCCCAGCCGCGTTCGATCGGGGTGATCGGCGCCAGTGATTTCACGGTGCGGCCGGAGCTCGCATCGTTCGACCCCGCGACCATCAAGGCTGGGACCTATGCGGTGACGATCGAGCAGGCTGGCGGCTCGCCGGACGGCAAACCAACCTCGGCGCCGGTGTTTGCCGGCAAGCTGATCGAGACGGTGCCTGCAGGCGCAACTCCCGCGCCGCCGCGATAACACCCGCTCACCTCTGGGACCGACGGCCGCGCACGGCGGAGAGCCCGTTCAAAAAAGAAAACGCCCGTGGGGGAGCGGGCGTTTTCGTCGTCCTGTAGTCAACTTGGGGGTCTTCTACATACTCACGTGGCGACTTTGGGGGGCTGGTAAAGAGCCGCGTGAATTCCGAAATTCCTTATCTGATGGCGGAGGTATCCGAACTCGTCATCGTCACCGCCTTGTCGGCCTTGATGACGCGCGCCGTCTGATAACCGTCGCCGGAAAAGCTGCGTGCCGAGATGCCGAGGCCGGCTACCACGATCCCCGCGACAAGCGCCACCACCACGATCTTGAGATGCGTGCTCCGGTCGGCGCTGTAAATCGAGTGGTTCATGGAAGTCTCCTGCCGTCTTCCCGCACCTTGCCGATTGGTCTGCGAGACCAGCCGACTGGTTCAACAATTCACGGCAAGGAACGTGGGAATTCGGCGTTTGTTTCCAAAGAGGCGATCACAAGGCGGTGAAAAGACTTGAACGGGCGCGATCCGGCGACTGCGTCCGCGATTCTGATTTCAGAAATAATGTCTGTATTACAGAATCTTATGTGTTCACCGACACGGGACCACAGAATCCCGGCTTGCTCCGCGCTGTCATACAAATCGCTTGCCTGTGGCGGAAAAGCTCGGTCGGGGAAGCTGCTTCGCGCCACCCGCCGCTACACGCTGCCGACCGTCTTCAGCCGGGCGCGCGGGTGGATTTCGGCCTGCGACAGCACGGTCGTCTGGGACCTGAACCGCTCGACCAGCGAGCGCACGAAGGGACGTATCGCCGCCGACGTCACCAGCACCGGCGCCTCCCCTTCGCGTGCGGCGCGCTCGAAGCTGTCGCGCACGACGGTCATGAATTCGGAGAGCCTGGACGGCTGCATCGCCAGGGTGCGTTCTTCGCCCTGACCGATCAGCGACTCGGCGAAGGCCTGCTCCCATTTGGCTGACAGCGCAATCAGCGGCAGGTAGCCGTTGGCCGTGGTGTGCTGCGCGCAGATCTGCCGGGCCAGCCGGGCCCGGACATGCTCGACCACCGTCGCCGGGTTGCGCGAGAACGCCAGCGCGTCGGCGATGCCTTCGAGAATGGTCGAGAGATCGCGGATCGAGATCCGCTCGCTGAGCAGCAGTTGCAGCACCCGCTGGATGCCCGAAATGGTCACCAGGCTCGGCACGATGTCCTTGACCAGCTCGCTTTGCTCTTTCGGCAGGTCCTTGAGCAGCTTCTGGACCTCGCCATAGGACAACAGATCCGACATGTTGGTCTTGAGCAGCTCGGTGAGGTGGGTCGAGAGCACGGTCGCGGCGTCGACCACGGTATAGCCTTTCAGCGAGGCTTCCTCCTTGAGGCTGGCGTCGACCCAGGTCGCCGGCAGCCCGAAAGTCGGTTCGATGGTGTGGATGCCGGGGACCGCGACCTGATTTCCGGCCGGGTCCATCACCATGAACTGGTTCGGCCAGATCCGCCCGGTGCCCGCGTCCACCTCCTTGATCTTGATGATGTAGGTGTTCGCCTCGAGCTGCACATTGTCGAGGATGCGCACCGCCGGCATCACGAAGCCCATCTCGATCGCGAGCGAGCGCCGCAGCGCCTTGATCTGCTCGGTCAGGCGGTCGGTGCCGTCGGGGCCATTGACCAAAGGCAGCAGCGCATAGCCGAGCTCGATCTTGAGGTCATCGATCTTCAGCGCGGTCGCGATCGGCTCGTCCGCCGCGGCTGCCGCGGCGGCTGCGGCTGCCGGCGCCGCGGCAGCGCGGGCCTCGGCCGCCTTGGCGCGGCGCTTGCTCGCGCGCGCGTGAAACGCCAGTCCGGCCGCCCCGCCGCCGAGCACCAGGAAGGAAATCATCGGGATGCCCGGCAGCGTCGCCAGCACCAGCATCACGCCGGCCGACATGCCGAGCGCCTGCGGATAGCCGGAAAGCTGTTTCATCAGCGCCTTGTCGGCGGCGCCGCTGACCCCGGCCTTGGACACCAGCAGACCTGCCGCGGTGGAGACGATCAGCGCGGGAATCTGCGTCACCAGACCGTCGCCGACGGTCAGCAGCGTGTAGGTCTGCGCGGCTTCGCCGAAACCGAGGCCCTGCTGGGCGACGCCGATGATGATGCCGCCGATGATGTTGATGAAGACGACCAGAAGGCCGGCGACCGCATCGCCGCGCACGAATTTCGAGGCGCCGTCCATCGCCCCGAAGAAGCCGCTCTCGTCTTCCAGCGCCTTGCGGCGTTCCTTGGCCGCCTTCTCGTCGATCAGTCCCGCCGACAGGTCGGCGTCGATCGCCATCTGCTTGCCCGGCATGGCGTCGAGATGGAAGCGCGCCGCGACCTCGGCGATGCGCCCCGAGCCCTTGGTGATGACGACGAAATTCACGATCACCAGAATCGCGAACACGATGATTCCGATGACGAAATTGCCGCCCATGACGAAGTTGCCGAAGGCCTGGATGACATGGCCGGCGGCGTCGGTCCCTTCATGGCCGTGCGACAGGATCAACCGGGTCGAGGCGAGGTTGAGCGAAAGCCGCAGCATGGTCGAGATCAGAAGGATGGTGGGAAACGAGGAGAATTCCAGCGGCGCCTGGATGAACAGCGACGTCATCAGGATCAGGATCGACAGCGTGATCGAGATCGCCAGGAACAGGTCGAGCACCACCGAGGGCAGCGGCAGGATCAGGACGACCAGGATGGTGAGGACGCCGAACGCCAGCGCGAGATCGCCGCGCTTCAGGATCCTGACGATTTCACCGAAACTGGGGAAGCGGCTCCCCGATGCCGCCGTCCCCGAACCTGCCGTGACATCGACCATGGTTGCTGATTCCCCCCGCGGATGGCGTCCGCCGGCCCCAAACGTCTGCGCGGCGGCCGAAAGACCGCCGTTTCGAAAGTGAGGTACCGCACTGGCGTCCACGGGAGCTCCCGTTCTACGCGGTCGACGACACTCGACTTCACCCGGCAATTTTTGCCCGGTGTATGGTTAGGAAAGGGTTAACGCCGGCGCATGCCTCATATCGCGCCAAACTGCTTGACCGCAGGGCAGGGGCCGGAGAAGTTGCCCGGCGTGCACGCTCCCAGCGATTCAGCGCCAGCTTCAGCGACATTCACCCCTGATTCCGGTCAGGCCTGGGTGAGGCTCGTGCTTGCGCTCCTGATCGGATCGATCGGCAGCGTCGGCATGTGGGCTGTCGTGGTGGTATTGCCGGTGGTGCAGCGCGAATTCGGCGTCACCCGCGGTGCGGTTTCGCTCGCCTTCACCATGACCATGCTCGGGTTCGGGCTAGGCGGGGTCATCACCGGCCGGATCACCGATCGTTTTGGCATCGTGACGGCCATGGCCATCAGCATCGTCCTGCTCGGGGCCGGCTATGTCCTGGCCAGCCGTTCGGCCACGCTGTCGCAGTTCATCGCGATCTATTTCGTGATCGGGCTCGGGACGGCGGCCACTTTCGCGCCGCTGATGGCGGAGGCGTCGCACTGGTTCGAGCGCTATCGCGGGCTCGCCGTCACCATTGTCGCCGGCGGCAATTATGTCGGCGGCACGCTGTGGCCGCCGCTGGTGAACTGGGGCGTAGAGTCGGTCGGCTGGCGCCTCACGCATGTCGCGATCGGCATTTTCTGCGCCATCAGCATGACGGCGGTGTTGATGGTGCTGCGCGCCCAGATCGGCAAAGGGATGCAGCGCGATCACGAGAACGCGCCGCCGCCGCGGGTCGATCTGCATATCAGCACCAACGCGCTGACGGTCATCCTGTGTATCGCCAGCATCTCCTGTTGCGTCGCCATGGCGATGCCGCAGGTCCACATCGTCGCCTATTGCGGCGATCTCGGCTACGGCGTGGGGCGCGGCGCCGAGATGCTGTCGCTGATGATGGCATTCGGAATCGTCAGCCGCATCGGCTCGGGATTCCTGGCCGACCGGATCGGCGGCATCCGGACGCTGCTGATCGGTTCGGCCGCGCAGGGCTTTGCGCTGCTGTTCTATCTGTTCTTCGATAGCCTCGGTTCGCTCTATGTCATTTCCGCCATGTTCGGCCTGTTCCAGGGCGGCATCGTGCCGAGCTACGCGATCATCGTGCGCGAGGCCATGCCGGCGCGCGAGGCGGCCACCCGTGTCGGGATCGTGATCTTCGCCTCGGTGCTGGGCATGTCGTTCGGCGGCTGGGTTTCCGGCGTGATCTTCGATGCCACCGGTTCCTACGGTGCCGCATTCCTCAACGGGCTGGGATGGAACGCGCTCAACGTCACCATCATGGTGCTGCTGCTGATGCGGTCGCGGCAGCGCTTCGCCATTGCCTGATTGCGCCGGCTACACGTCCTGCCCCGCCTTCAGCAACACGCAGCCGACGATTTTCAGGCTGCCGTCCGGTTCGCGCTGCAGCGTATAGAGCGCCTCCCATGGCTGGCCGTTGGCGTCGACGATGTGGACCCGTTGGGCAATCCGGCCATCGGAGACGCCGGCCTCGCCGAACTCGAAGCTCTTGTGGCGGTACACCGGCGCGTAGCGTCGCTGCACCATGTCCAGGAAGACATCCGCTTGCGGAAACAGGTTTCGGATTTCCGGCGCCGCGTAGGAATAGGCCTCCGCCGCATCGTCACGACCGAACGCTTCGGCCTGCGAGCGGATGATACCCTGCGCAACGGTGAGATCATCGGCGGCGTAGACCGGCACGACGAGCCAGAGCCATCCAACGGCGAGCAGGGCGAGGCGGCGCATGACGGGCTCCTGCAATGTTCCAGGTAGATACATCCTAGTTCGGTCGCGAGGTGTCGCCAACTCCCGGTTGAACGCATCGGCTCCGTCGTGGGGTCGGCAGCTAGATCCCGAGCAGCCAGACCGCGACGATAGTGCCGAGCACGGCGATACCCGAAATCGTCCAGCCCGTCACATAGGCGGTGTCATCGACTTCCGGCTGCTCAACCATGGTGTCGCGCCACTCGGACATGATCGCCTCCTGCGATGGGCTTTTGCTGACAATGTCGAGGCCGGCCAGGAGTTCCGCCGGTCCGGTCGGTCACGCATTAGTTAGCAGGCGCTGACGTGCCTGCGGTGCGGACCAGCCTGTCGGCCTTTTGCAGGGCGTAGCCATGGGCCGGCTGCTCCCGGGCCAGAAAGCTGACCATGACAAACAGTGCACAGCCCATCAGCCCCACCAGCATGACCTTGCGGTGGGTTTGCCTGTCGGCGTTGTGAAATGAGAAGGACATCATCGAGCCATACACCTTGCGTGCGGAGGTGCAATCTGACTCGATTTTTAACCTAACTTTTGCGGGTTATCGGCGACGACAAATTGAATCGAATTGTCAGGATGCGCAGGGCGCATTGGCCGCTGGGAGCAGGCATGGCCGGAACCGGTCGGCCATGCCGCTCATCGAACGTCGTGATACCTCAGGCGGCCTTGCGGTCGCGCGCGGCGACGAGATCGAAGCGATCGAGATTCATCACCTTGTTCCACGCCGCGACAAAGTCGTTGACGAACTTGTCCTTGGCGTCAGCGCAGGCATAGACCTCGGCCAGCGCGCGGAGCTGCGAGTGCGAGCCGAAGATCAGGTCGGCGCGGGTCGCGGTCCATTTGACGGCGTTGGTCTTGCGATCGCGGCCCTCATACACGCCGTCGGACCCCGCCGATGGCTGCCAATGCGTGTTCATGTCGAGCAGGTTGACAAAGAAGTCGTTGCTCAGCGTTTCCGGTCGTTTGGTGAAGACGCCATGCGCGGACTTGCCGGCATTCGCGCCGAGGACGCGTAGACCGCCGACCAATGCCGTCAGCTCGGGCGCCGTCAGCGTCAGCAATTGCGCCCGGTCGACCAGCATTTCCTCGGGCGCGAGGCGCTGCGGGCCGTGCACATGGTTGCGGAAACCGTCGGCGCTCGGCTCGAGCGGCGCAAAGGAGTTGGCGTCGGTCTGCTGCTGCGAGGCGTCCATCCTGCCGGGCGTGAAGGGCACCTTGACCTCATGGCCGGCATCCTTGGCGGCTTTCTCGACCGCAGCGACGCCGCCGAGCACGATCAGATCGGCGAGCGACACGCGCTTGCCGGACTGCGAGGCGTTGAACTCCTTCTGGATCGCTTCGAGCTTCTGCAGCACCTTGGCGAGCTCGGAGGGCTCGTTGACCGCCCAATCCTTTTGCGGCGACAGGCGAATGCGCGCGCCATTGGCGCCGCCGCGCTTGTCGGAGCCGCGGAACGTCGATGCCGAGGCCCAGGCGGTCGAGACCAGCCGGGAAACCGGAATGCCGGAGCCGAGGATCTTGGCCTTCAGCGCCGCGATGTCCTGCTGTCCGATCACTTCATGATCGACGGCGGGGATCGGATCCTGCCACGGCAATTCTTCCTTCGGCACCAATGGGCCGAGATAGCGCACGATCGGGCCCATGTCGCGGTGGGTGAGCTTGAACCAGGCTCGCGCGAACGCGTCCGCGAACTGGTCCGGATTCTGGTGGAACCGCCGCGATATCTTTTCGTAGGCAGGGTCGAATCGCAAGGCGAGGTCGGTGGTCAGCATCGACGGCGCGTGCCGCTTCGAGCGGTCGTAGGCGTCAGGTACCGTGCCGGCGCCGGCGCCGTCCTTTGGTTTCCATTGATGGGCACCGGCGGGACTCTTGGTCAGTTCCCACTCATAGCCGAACAGGTTGTCGTAGAAGCCGTTGCTCCACCTGGTCGGATTGTTGCTCCAGATCACCTCGATGCCGCTGGTGATGGTGTCACCCGCTCTGCCCGAGCCATATTTGCTGGCCCAGCCGAGGCCCTGCTGCTCGATGTCGCCACCTTCGGGCTCCGGGCCGACCAGCGTGGCGTCGCCGGCGCCATGGGTCTTGCCGAAGGTATGGCCGCCGGCAATGAGCGCGACGGTTTCTTCGTCGTTCATCGCCATGCGCGCGAAAGTCTCACGGATGTCGCGGGCGGCGGCGAGGGGATCCGGCTTGCCATTCGGCCCCTCCGGATTGACATAGATCAGGCCCATCTGCACGGCGGCGAGCGGATTCTGCAGATCGCGGTCGCCTTGATACCGTTCATCCGCCAGCCACTTGCCTTCGGGACCCCAGTAGATGTCGGTTTCGGGCTCCCACACATCCGCACGTCCGCCGCCGAAGCCGAAGGTCTTGAAGCCCATCGACTCCAGCGCGACATTGCCGGCGAGGACGATGAGGTCGGCCCAGGACAGCTTGCGGCCGTATTTCTGCTTGATCGGCCAGAGCAGCCGCCGCGCCTTGTCGAGGTTCGCATTGTCCGGCCAGCTGTTGAGCGGCGCAAAGCGCTGCTGTCCCGCTCCGGCGCCGCCGCGGCCGTCGCCGATCCGATAGGTGCCGGCGCTGTGCCATGCCATCCGGATGAACAGCGGCCCGTAATGGCCGAAGTCGGCCGGCCACCATTCCTGCGAGTCGGTCATCAAGGCGTGCAGATCCTTGATCACGGCCTGCAGATCGAGGCTTTTGAATTCCTTGGCATAGTCGAACGCCCCGCCCATCGGGTCGGACAGGGCGGAATGCTGATGCAGGACCCCAAGGTCGAGCTGGTTGGGCCACCAGTCGTGATTCGCGTGAGCGCGGCTGCCGCCCGAGAACGGGCACTTGGTTGTCTCATCCATCATCGCCTCCTGTCGCGGTGGTCTTCAATGTTTCACCCTGTTTGTAAGCAACCTAAGCGATCAGGTGAAATTGACTTTCATGATCGTAGCGATAAGATATTCTGATGGATCACCTGACCCTCAAGCAGCTCCGCTATTTCGATGCCCTGGCCCGTCACTGTCACTTCGGGCGCGCGGCGGAGGCCTGTTCGATCTCGCAGCCGGCGTTGTCGATGCAGATCAAGGAGATGGAGGAAGCGCTCGGCGGGGTCCTGCTCGAGCGAGGCAGCCGGCAGGTCGGATTGACGAGTTTCGGCGAAGAGGCTGCCCGGCGCGTCCGCATCATCCTGCGGTCGGTCGACGAACTCGAGGATTTCGCGCGGGCCTCGCAGGACCGGCTGGTGGGACGGCTGCGCATCGGCATGATCCCGACGGTTGCTCCCTATCTCCTGCCTGCGGTGATCGGCAATCTCGCGCGGACGCATCCTGAGCTCGACATCCACGTCCGGGAGACGCTGACCCCGAAGCTGATCCAGGAACTGGCGGAAGGCCGGCTCGACGCCGCCATCGTCGCGCTGCCGGTGTCGGAGCCCTCGCTTGCCGAGGTCGCCTTGTTTGCCGAGAACTTTCTCCTGGTGCGGCCGGGCGCGGACGAGGGCACGCCGGTGCCGAACGGCGAGGCGCTGCGCGAGATGCGGCTGCTGCTGCTCGAAGAGGGGCATTGCTTCCGCGATCAGGCGCTGGCGTTCTGCAAGATGCGGGCGGCGCCGCCGCGCGAGGTGCTGGACGCGAGCTCGCTGTCCACGCTCGTTCAGATGGTCAGCGCCGGCATCGGCGTCACTTTGATCCCGGAAATCGCCGTGGCGGTCGAAACCCGCTCGGCGTCGGTCTCGGTCGCCCGCTTCAAGAACCCGCAGCCGTCGCGGACCATCGGCATGGTCTGGCGCAAGACCAATCCGCTGGCGCGGCAGCTGCTGCAGATCTCGGAGATGGTCTGTGTCGCGGCCGAGGCGGCCCGCAAGCCCGCCGCGCGCGGCACCTCGTCGCGCCATCCGCGAAGCTGACGACGGCTTTGGCCGAAGCGGTCAGAGGTTGGTTCGTCCGGTGATGACCGACCGGGTGTAGTATTCGGCATATTCGACCATGGTCTTGGCGGCGTCGGCGGCGCCCGCCTCGTCGCCGGCGGCGATCGCCTTCAGCACGGCGGCGTGCAGCGTCGCGGCCCTGGCGACGTCCTTGGCCTCGCGCTGGTAGACGAAATAGAACCGGCGGGTCAGCGCGTTGATCGGCGCAAATGCATTGGCGACGAACGGATTGCGCGCGCAGGCGATGACGAAGCGCTTTGGATTCGAAATGCACGCGCAGGAATTTCATCACGTCGACGGTCACGCCGGCTTCCATGAAGGAGTCGGCGATCCTGGACAGATATCGCCGTTCGTCGACGGTGGCGCGGCGGGCCGCGCGGGAAGCGACCAGCGGCTCGAACTCCCGCCGCAATTCCAGCACCAGCATCTGTTCGTGCGGATCGATGTCGGAAATCCGGATGCCATGGCGGCGAATGATGGTGACCAGCCGCTCCCATGCCAGCCGCTGCAGGGCTTCACGGACCGGCGTCCGGCCGATCGCGATGCGGTCGCTCAACATGGCTTCCGACCAAAGACTTCCCGGCGGCAGTTCCAGCGTGACGATCAGCTCTTCGAGCTTGCCATGGGCGATGTCGGCCAGCCGGTCCGGGCGCAGTTTGGCGCCGCGCGTCGTCGGAGGCGATGCCAGATCCGGCATCCACGGCGCCACGATGGGAGAGGCCGCCTTTGGCCGAGCCGCGATTGTTGGCGCTGCGCATCAATGTCTCCATGTCAGAATTCGCAAAGGTCGCGCGCAATGACGAGCCGCTGGATTTCGCTCGTTCCCTCGACCAGGGTCAGGACCTTGGCCTCGCCGAGCAGGCCGGATACGTCATATTCCTCGAATACGCCGTAGCCGCCGTGGATCTGGATGGCGAGCGTGGCCGCCTCGACCGCCAGCTCAGAGGCGAACAGCTTGGCCATCGAGGTCTCGCCCCGAAACGATTGCCCGTCATCGACCAGCTTCGCGGCATCCTGGATCATCAGCTCCGCGGCATAGCATTTGGTCAGGATGTCAGCGAGCGGGAAGGACAGTCCCTGGTTCTGCAGGATGTCCCGTCCGAACAGCTTTCTGCTCGAGCCGTAGTCGACGGCGAGCCGCGTCGCCTTGCGGGCCAGTCCCAGCGCGGTCGCCGCAACCAGCACCCGCCCGATCGCCAGGGTGGTCAGGATCTGCTTCAGGCCGTCGCCGCGGTGGCCGATCATCGCGCTTTTCGGCAGCCGGCATCCGTCGAAGAACAGCTCGCAGGATGGCGCGATCCGCCAGCCGATCTTGCGGCCGGGCTTGCCGATCGTGAATCCCGGCGTACCCACCGGCACGGCGAAGGTCGACAAGCCCTTCGGGCCGCTGGTCCGGATCGGTCACCGCGACCACCGTGGTCAGCCCATGCAGCGGCGTGCCGGCATTGGTGGAAAACACTTTCGATCCATCGAGCACGAAGTGATCGCCGTCCTCGCGCGCGCTGGTCTTGATCTGCGCCACGTCCGAGCCGCCATGCGGTTCGGTGACGCCGAACGATGCCAGCGTTTCGCCGCGGCAGAGCGGGCCGAGCCATTGCTGCTTGATCGCGTCAGAACCGAACCGCGCCAGCACCGTCATCGGGGCGCTGTTGCAGAGAAAGATGGCGGCGAAGCCCGGCTCCGTTTCAGCCAGCCGAGCGCTCAGCAGCGCGGCGCCGCGCGCGCCCAGGCCGCCGCCGTCATACGCCGGATCATAGGCGACGCCCATGAACCCCGCGCTGGCGAAGGCCTGCACGATCGGGGTCGGGAAGCGGTGCTCGCGCACATAACCGGCGATCAGGGTTTCATGTCGCGCTCGATGAAGCGGTCGACAGCCGTCAGCAGCGCGGTTTCATCATCGGTCAGTTCGATCGGCATGGATCACCTCGACGGTATCGTAATAATATATCAGTGAGGCCGGACCTTGGCAAAGCCTGAGTCGAGAACAGCTGGAATGTTCAGATGGCCGCTGCACGCGAGCACTATCCGCCCTGCCGTTGACAGCTTTGTGGAGATATCTGTAATATATTACAAGACAGGGAAAGCCGAATGGCAGACAAGACGGGACCGGCGCGGCGCAGCTCACGCTTCGACACCGACGTGCTGGTCGTGGGCGGCGGCGCAGCCGGCGTCGCCGCAGCGTTCACGGCCGCCAAGGCCGGTGCCCGGGTTCTGCTGCTGGAAAAATACGGTTTCTGCGGCGGAGCCGCCGTCGCCGGTTTGTCGGGCACGGTCTGCGGTCTGTATGCGGCGACCGAGGGCGCCGCGAAGCCGCCCGAGCAGGTGGTGTTCGGTTTTGCCGACCGGTTCATCGAGGTGATGAAGGCGAGAGGCGGCATCACCGAGCCGCAACGATATGGCAACACCTATACGCTGACCCACGATCCGCTGGTCTGGCGCGAAGCCGGTGATCACTTGCTCGCGAAGATGCCGGCGTTCAGCGTGCTGTTTCACACCACGGTAATCGACGTGCTTGACCGAAGGCGAGCAGGTCCGCGGCGTGCTGGCGTGGACCAAGCAGGGACGGGCGGAGATCCGGGCCCGCCTGACCATCGATGCCAGCGGCGACGCCGATGTCGCCGCGCTTGGCGGCTTCGAGACCTTCATGGGCCAGGACGGCAAGGTGCAGAACCCGACCATGATGTTTCGCCTGATGGGCGTCGATGTCGAGCGGCTGCGCGCGCATTACGGCGACGACACCATCATGGGCGACGAAGTGTCGCAGATGATCCGCAATCTGCACAACAGCCGGGAATACGACCTGCCGCGCTCCAAGATCTTCCTGTTCTCGACGCCGCGCCCGAACGAGCTGCTCTGCAACTGCACGCGCATCATCGGCCGCGACGGCCGCGAGCTCAATCCGATGCTGGTCGAGGATATCACCGAAGCGGAGATCCAGGGCCGCAAGCAGGTGCGCGAATATGCCAAGTTCTTCAAGGACCGGCTGGTCGGTTGCGAGGAATCATTCGTCAACGACACCGGCGTGCAGGTCGGCGTTCGCCAGACCCGGCAGATCAGGGGCGTCACGACGCTCAGCAACGAGGATGTCGTCGGCCGGCACCAAGAGCAGGAGCGCGATCGCCCGCTCGGCCTGGCCGATCGAGCTGCATTCCGGCGAAAAGCCGCAGCTCAAATGGCTGCTCGACGACTACTACGACATCTCCTACGAGAGCTTCGTTCCGGTCGCGGGCGAGGGCTTTCTCGCCGCCGGGCGTTGTCTTTCGGCCGAGCACGAGGCGATGGCCTCCGCGCGCGTCACGGCGCAATGCTTTTCCTACGGCCAGGCCATCGGCATGGCGGCGGCGATGTCGCTGCGCGAGGGAACGTCGCCGCGCAAGCTTCCGGTCTCCGATCTTCGCGACGCGCTTGCGCAAGGACGGCGCCGTGATCTGAAAGTCACCGATATGCGACGGCCGGCCCGAAGCGGTGACGGGCTCGGACATCGAACAAGCATAACCGCGAAGGGGTGAGGAAATGAAAAGCTTGATTCAAGGGGTGTTTCGCGGCCGCGTCTGCTGGCGACCGCCGTTCCGGGTTTTGCATTCGCGCAAACGGCACCGTGAAGCTCGGGCAGATCGAGGCCCAGACCGGACCGAACGCCATCTATGGCTACATGCCGTCGCAGGGCGTCCCGATCGCCGTCGACGAGATCAACAAGGCCGGCGGCTTCAAGGTCGGCGACACCACCTACAAGCTCGAGCTGATCGCGCTCGATACCCGCGGCGATCCGAAGGAAGCGACGATCCAGCTCAAGAAGCTGCTGGAGCAGGACAAGGTCAAGTTCGTCTTCGGCCCGTTTCTTTCCAACGTCTTCGTCACGATCTTTCCCTACGCCAAGCAGTTCAACGGCAAGTTCCTGATGATGGGCGGCGGCACGCGCATTCATGAATTCGTCGGCAAGCCCGGCAACGAGTTCGTCATCCGCACCTGGAACTGGGACGCCGGCCCGAAGGGCTTTGGCGAGAAGATGGTCGATTACCTGATCAAGACCGCGCACCCGAAGAAGGTGGCGATGCTGTTCCAGAACGATTCCGGCGGCAAGGTTCTCGGCGACATCTACGAGCCGATCTTCAAGGCCCGCGGCATCGAAACCATGACCGAATATTTCGAGCCCGGCACCAAGGATTTCTCGCCGGTGCTGGCCAAGATCGCGGAATTCAAGCCGGACTATCTGTTCCCCGGCTATTCCGATGCCGCGCTCTACGACATCGTGCGGCAGTCGATCGAGGGCAATTACTCCAAGAAGTTCTTCCTGGTGCGCGGATCCACCGGTCCCGGGCCTGAAGAACAAGGACGGCCTGGAAGACTACATCGTCTATGTGCCGAAGGATTTCGAAGAGGCCGAAAAGAAGGAGCCGAAGGTCAAGCATTTCATCGACGCCTACAAGGCCTTCTACAAGCGCGACTTCCCCTACGATCAGGCGCCGCTGTGCTCGTCGTCCTGCTATGACCACGTCTACATGCTGGTCGCGGCGATGCAGAAGGCCGGCACCGTCGACGACGTCGGGAAGATCCGCGCCGCGCTGCTTTCCATGACCTATCAGGGCATGTGGAAGATCAGCTTCGACGATCACGCCGAACAGGTGTTCGACTTCGACATCGTTCACTTGAAGAAAGGCGGCGCCAAGGAAGTGGTGCACGTCGAGCCCTAAGCATGACGCAAGTTGTTGTCGGGCAGATCCTCAACGGCATCATCCTCGGTTCGCTCTACGGCATCATCGCGCTCGGCGTGACGATGACGTTCGGCATCACCGGTATCGTGAATTTCGCGCTCGGGCAGTTCATGATGATCGGCGCCTATGCGACCTGGTATTTTACCGATCTGGCGATGTTGCCGTTTCCGGTCGCGGTGGCGCTCGCGGTGGTGCTCGCCGCCGTGGCCGGGCTGGTTGCCGACCAGGCGTTGTTCCGGTTCACCCGAAACAATCTGGTCAACGGCCTGCTGGTCTCGATCGGCCTGATCTCGGTGATGGAAAGCGGCGCATTGCTTCTGTTCACGACGACACCCAAGAACATGGACGTGGTCATCGCCGGCTCGCTGGACCCTCGGCGCCGATCACGCTGCCGCGCATGAAGGTGGTGGCGTTCCTGTTGCTGGTGGCGGTGATCGGGCTGACCTGGCTCGGCCTGTCGCGGGCCTGGCTCGGCCGGGCGACGCGCGCCTACGCGCAAAATCCCGGAAGCCGCGATGCTGATGGGGGTTCCGACCAAGACTGCTGCAGACCGGGGTGGTGGTCTATTCCTGCGCGCTCGCCGGCTTCGGCGGCGCGCTCTACGCCAGCCTGTTTTCGCTGGAGCCGTCGCTGGGCGGCTTGTTCATCCTGAAGGGCGTCGAGGCCGCGATCCTTGCCGGCGTCGGCAATCTGCTCGGCGCGCTCGCCGGCGGCGTGATTCTGGGCGTGACGGAATCGGTCGGCTCGCTCTATCTGCCATCGGCGTTTCGCGATGCCTACGGCCTCGTGTTCCTGGTGGCGATCCTGTTGTTCCGGCCCGCCGGCCTGTTCGGGGGCCAGAAGTGAAGACGCTGTTGGTCTGTTGATCCCGCTGTATCTGCTGCCGCTGCTCGTCAAGAAGCGAGGTGGTGCTGACCGTCCTGATCTTCACCTTCGTCCTCGAGCATCCTGGCCGTCGGATTCAACATCGTATTCGGCGGCGCCGGGCAGTTGACGATGTTTCATGCCGCGGCTTTCGGCATCGGCAGCTACGTCACCTTCCTCTCGATGGTGCGCTTCGGCATTCCGTTCTGGCTCGGCTATCCTGGTTGCGGTCGGTGATCGTCGTCGCTGGTCTCGATCGTGATCGGCTGGATCTGTTTCAAGTTCCGGCTGAAGGAATTCTATTTCGCGGTCGTCACGCTCGCCTTTGCCGAGCTGTGCCGGCTGGTGGCGCTGAACTGGACCAGCGTGACCAACGGCACGCTGGGCATGCTGGTGCTGGAAAAGCCGACGGTCTGGCTTCCCGGCAGCGGCGTCGTCAAAATCGAGCAGACCATTCCCTGGTATTTCCTGACCCTGGTTTGCTTGACCGGCGTGCTGATCTTCGCGGCGCTGCTGGTGCGGTCGTGGATCGGCCGGAATTTCTCCGCGATCCGCCTCAACGAGGATCTCGCGCAGACGCTCGGGATCGATACCTTCCGCTACAAGCTGCTGGCGTTCACGATCTCGAACGTGATCGCCGCCTTTGCCGGCGCGCTTTACGGCTTCTACACCGGCTATATCGAGCCGGCCTATCTCGCGGTCGCGCAGTCGCTCGATGCCATCGCCATGGTGCTGCTGGGCGGCGTCTCCACGATCCTGGGGCCGGTGGTCGGCGCGCTGGTGCTGACGTCGCTGCCGCATCTGATCGAACTGCCGGCGGAAGTCGCGTGTCGCGGTCTACGGCATGATCCTGATTCTCGTGATCCTGCTGATGCCGCGTGGCATCGTCGGGCTCGTCGCCGGCTCTGTTGAAGAGGCGGGCCCATGCTTCTTAAGGTCGAAAATCTCACCAAGCGTTTTGGCGGCCTGGTCGCGGTGTCGGATGTGTCGTTCGCGCATCGAGAAGGGCGAGATCATCGGGATCTTCGGGCCGAACGGGTCGGGGAAGACCACGCTGCTCAATCTGCTGGCGGGGTTGCTGCCGCCGAGCGCCGGCCGCGTGTTCTGGAAGGGACGGGACATCGCGGGCGCGCGGCCCGAACGTCATCGCCTCGCTCGGCGTGATCAAGACGTTCCAGAACCCGCAGCTGTTCTCCGAGCTGTCGGTGTTCGAGCACGTCATGATCGCAAGCTTCCTCGCCTTCACGCGGATGAAGGACCACAGCCGCCTGCAGCAGCTTTCTGGCGCCGGCCAAGGGCGAAGCGATCCTGCGCGCGCGGGCGGAGAAGGCGCTGACGCTGTGCCGCCTGCAGGATGCATCGCGACAAGCCCGCGGCCGAGCTATCCTACGGCGAGGAGAAGATGCTCGGCGTCGCCATGGCGATGATGTGCGAGCCGGAGCTGTTGCTGCTCGACGAACCGGCATCGGGGCTCGGCAATGACGAGATCCACAATCTGGAAAACGTGCTTGCGCGATCTGCGCGACGCATGGCACGACGCTGTGCATCATCGATCACAAGGTGGCGTTTCTCGCCAAGTTTGCCGATCAGGCGATCGCGCTGCAGCAGGGCTGCAAGATCGCCGAAGGGCCGTCCCCACGACGTGCTGGCGGATCCCGGCGTGGTCAAGGCCTATTTGGGACGCAGCCATCATGCTTGAGCTTTCCGCCATCTCGGCGCATTACGGCAAGAACCAGGTGTTGCGCTCGATCGATCTCAAGGTCGCGGCCGGCGAGGTGGTGGCGCTGATCGGAGCCAACGCCGCCGGCAAGTCGACCACTATGCGCCTGATCGCCGGATTGAAGCGCGCCACCTCGGGCTCGATCAGGCTGGATGGCATCGAGATCGAATCCATGTCGACGCCGCGGCGCGTCGGCCTCGGCATTGCCCTGGTGCCGGAGGGACGCCAGGTCTTTGCGCAATCCACCGTGCTCGAAAACCTGATGATGGGCGCCTATCACCGTCCCGACCGCAACCACATCCAGCCCGACATCGACGCGATGTTCGCGATGTTTCCGAGGCTCGGCGAGCGCCGCAACCAGCGCGCCGGCTCGATGTCCGGCGGCGAGCAGCAGATGGTGGCGATCGCCCGCGGCTTGATGTCGAAGCCGAAATGCCTGCTGCTGGACGAACCGACGCTCGGGCTTGCCCCGGTCATCGTCGAGGAGATATCGCTCACGATCGTGAAACTGGCGCGGCAGGGCATGACCATCCTGCTCGCCGAGCAGAACGCGGCCATGGCGCTGGAAGTCGCGAGCCGGGCCTATGTGCTCGCCGCCGGCGCGATTGCGGCGCGAAGGCACGCCCGGAACAGCTGAAGGCATCGCCGAGCGTCGAACAATTGTATTTCGGGCGTGCCTCGGAGGTCGCCCATGCTTGACGTCACCACCAGCGAGCGCATCGGCATCGTTGCGTTGAACCGGCCGGAACGGCGCAATGCCATGGATCGCGACCTGGTCTCGGCGCTGGCCGCCGCGTTCGCCGCCTCGATGCGGATCCGCAGATCGCCGCCATGGTGCTCAGGGGCGAGGCGCCGGGTTTCTGCGCGGGCAGCGATCTCAAGTTCATCGGTCGACTTTCGCTCGAGGAGATGTGCCGGTTCGAGGCCGAGACCGGCGACATGGCGCGGCAACTCGGCGGTCTGCGCAAGCCGGTGGTCGCCTCGGTCGAGGGATTTGCGCTCGGCGGCGGCTTGATCCTGGCGGCCTCCTGCGATCTCGTCGTATCCACGGGCGCGGCACGCTGGCATTTGCCCGAGGTGCCGATCGGCTGGCTGACGCCGTGGGGGCTTGGCGCGTTGATTTCGCGCGTCGGCGCCGTCACGGCGCGGAAGCTTTGTTTCGCCAGCGAGGCGTTCGACGGACACGAGGCGAAGCGCCTCGGCCTGGTCGATCATCTTGCCGAGCCCGGTCGAGCCGACGAAATGGCGGTGGCGCTGGCGGAGAGGCTGGCCGCGCTTCCGGCCGCGGCCGTCGTCGCCACCAAGCGCTTCTTTGCGCCCGCAATCATCGGGGGCGCCGAAGCGTTCGATATCAAGGCCAACGAGGTCTTTGCCGGCAATTGCCGCCATCCCGTTGCACGGGCGACGCTCGGCGATTCGGCAGCAGATGAGCAGCAGCGAAGGAGGTCGATCCGATGTTGAAACGCAGGCAGCAGGGCGAGGTCGCGATTTTGACCATCGATCGTGCGCAACCGGCGCAACGCGCTGGGCACCGAACTGATGCACGCCTTCGCCGAGGCCTTCGCCGAACTCGATCGCGACGACGGCATCGCCGCCCTTGTCATTTCGGCAACCGCGCCCGGCTTCTGCGCCGGCAGCGACCTCAAGGAACTGGCGACCATGGACATCGCGCAGATGTGTGCGCACGAGGCCGAGACCGCCCGGGTGGTGCGCGCCATCGGCTTCCTGGAGAAGCCGGCGGTGGCCGCGGTCAGCGGGTTTGCGCTGGGCGGCGGCGTCGGACTCGCGGTCGGATGCGATCTGATCGTGACGCATCCGAATGCCGCTGGCACATGCCGGAGGTTCCGAACGGCTGGTTGCCACCCTGGGCGCTGGCATCGCTCAGCGCGCGGATCGGACCGGTTGCGGCGCGGCGTCTGGTGTGGGCGAGCGAGCCGATCACGGGAACCGAAGCCTACCATCTCGAAGCTTGCCGACTATCTGGTGCCGCTCGCCGACGTCGAGAGCGAAGCGGTCGCTCTCGCAGAGCGGCTGGCGGCGCTGCCGCGCGTCGCGGTGGCGAGCACCAAGCGCTTCTTCACGCCCCTGATCAACGGCGACGCGGAGGCGAGCGACATGCTGGCCAATCGGATCTTTGCCGAGAACTGCCAGGACGAAGCATCCAGGGCGACGCTGCGCAAATTCGGCATGAAAGTCTAGATCGTTCGAGAGGACCTCCGATGAACAAGTTCTGTTCGGCAGAAGCTGCGGTTGCAACCATCCGGGATGGCCAGACGGTCGCCAGCGTCGGCGTGATCGGCTGGATCACGCCGGACCTCGTGCTCAAGAGCCTCGCCGCGCGTTTTCGCAGCGAAGGCCATCCGCGCGACCTGACCTTCTATTTCCCCTGCGGCACCGGAGACGCCGTCGGGATTCGCGGCATGGACCATGTCGCGATCGAAGGCCTGATGAAGCGGATCGTGTCCGGCTCCTACATCAATCCGCTGAATCCGGCGACCGGCAAGCGCCCCGAACTGATGCGGCTGATCCGCGAAAATGCGATCGAGGCCTATAGCTGGCCGATCGGCGCCAGCATGCACTGGCTGCGCGAGGTTGCGCGCCGCAGCCCGGGCTACATGACTGAAATCGGACTCGGCTGCTACATCGATCCCGATCAGACCGGCGGCCGGCTGACCGAGCGTTCCAGGGATGACCTGGTCGACAAGATCGAGTTCCGCGGCAAGCCCTATCTGTTCTATCCGACCTGGAACATCGACGTCGCCATCATCCGCGCCGGCGAGGCCGATGACGGCCGGCAACCTGTCGTTCGAGAGCGAAGCCCTGATGTCCTCGTCGCTGGCCCTCGCCTTGGCAACCAAGGCGTGCGGCGGGATCGTGATCGCGCAGGTGTCGCGGCGGGTGGAGCGCGGCACCCGGCCGGCGCAACTGGTCCGGATTCCCGGCGCCCTGGTCGATCATGTCGTGATCGACCCGGCGCAGATGATGACGACGGAGGTCACGCACGATGCGGCCTATCTCGGCGGACAACCCTTCGATCTGTCCAAAATTCCGGCGGTGCCGTTCGGTGCGGACAAGATCATCGCCCGCCGCGCCGCGCGGGAGATCAAGCCGGGCGTCGTCAGCATTTTCGGCTTCGGCGCGTCCTCCGATACGCCGCTGGTGATGGCGGAGCAGGGCGCCTTCGACGATGGCCGGATCGAGGACTATCGCCTTCACCACCGAACACGGCCCGCATGGCGGTCTCGTGATGAGCAACTGGCAGTTTTCGGCCAATCGCCATCCCGAAGCCCTGCTCGACGGCCTGTCGCAGTTCGATTTCATCGACGGCGGCAACTGCGAATTTGCGGCGCTGGCGTTCGCGCAGTTCGATTCGGCCGGCAACGTCAATGTCAGCAAGTTCGGCAACTCCAATCCCGGCGCCGGCGGGTTCATCGACATCGCCCACAATGCCCGCCAATTGCTGTTCGCGGGCACGTTCACCACCGCGGGGCTGCAGATCGAAACCGACCAGAACGGGCTGCACATCCGCAAAGAGGGCAACGTCCGCAAGTTCGTCGACCGCGCCGAGCAGATCACCTATCCCGTGCGCGACGGCATCCGCGATCGCGGCCAGCGCGCCCAGATCATCACCGAGCGCGCGGTGTTCGAGGTGACCGCCGAGGGCCTGGTGCTGAAGGAAGTGGCCAGGGGGGTCGACGTCAGGCGGCAGATCCTCGACCTGATGGATTTTCCGCCGCTGAACGTTGCCGAAACTCCCGCGTTGATGGACGACGAACTGTTTGCGCATTGAGAAATCGCTGCGGCCCCTCCGGCGCGTAGCGCCGGGTGGGGGCTCCTTCCACGATGCGAGGCGCGGAACGGGCCCCCCCACCCCGACCCTCCCCCGCAAACGCGGGAGAGGGGGTGCGCCGCCTTCGCGGCTGCTATTTGCTCAAACTCATCACGCTCTAGCAGGCTGATCGAGCGTCAAGGCGTTGATCGAACACCGCCTTGGGAATCGTGGCGTGCACGCCGAGGTTTCCATCGGCGATCTGGGTGATTCCGAAGTCGGCGGCCAGCGACATCACGCTGAGCAACTCGTCCTCGGACAGATCGAATGCATCCATCAGAAACCGCCGGGCCTGCCGGAAGGCGCTGCGCAGAGCGAGGTCGATCGTCGAACGGGCATAGACGTCGGACTGCGCGTGTCGCCCGAGTTCGCGCAGATAGTTCTGATAGCTGAACGCCTGGATGATCCAGTCGCGCTCGGTCTCGATCAGCGGCGTGTTCAGGCCGCGCAGGAATCGCGGCAGCGCGGGACCGGCCTTGTGCAGGCGAACCCGGATTTCCGCCGTCAGGGAGCATTCGAGTCCGGTGCCGTTGATCTCGGCGTCGCCTTGCGCGAAATGTCCATCGCCGATGGAGAGCAGCGCGCCGGGGATCGCGACCGGCAGATAGATGCGCGATCCTTCGCCCAGCCTCCAATTGTCCAGATTGCCGCCAAAGAGGCTCGGCGGGATCGAGTCGACCAGGCCGCGCTCCCTTGGCGCCACGGCCACGAAACCGAAATGCGGGCGCGCCGGTATGCGGACCCCCTGCAGCACATTGTTGTTCGACCTGATCGAGGCGGGGTCGACGACCACGCCGGGATAGTCGATGGTTCGATGCGCGACGCCGAACGGATCGGTCTGCGGGGTCCATTCATAGCTGTACAGCGGCCGGGCATAGGACGGATCGTCGAGGTCGATTTCGTAGATCGTCACCGTCTCGCGCTTGCCGCGCCGGTCAAGCAGGTCGTTGTACTGAAAGCCCCACCAGGCCGATACGTTGCTCGCATAGGCTTTGCCGCGACAGGCGGCGTTCGCGCTCGGCCTGGGCCGGATCTTCAGGATCTCGACTTCGAGAAAGTCCCCGGGTTCCGCGCCGGTGACGAATATCGGGCCAGTGCAGATGTGGACGCCAAATCCCTCGCCGGCGCCGCGTCCGAAGATCGAGCCGTCAAGGGGACCGGCCCCGCGCCGATTGACGGCCTTGAAGTCGGGCGTCCAATGGAAGACATCCTCGGCGCCGGGGTCGCCCTGGATCATTCTCTCGGCGTCATCGCCCGCATGCTGCGTCAGGGTTTCGACCGTGATGATGGCGCCCGGCGGAACGTGCAGCACCGGTGGCAGCGATTCGCTGAGATAACCCCAGTGAACGGTCTTCGAATTGACCGGAAGGTAGGCGCGTTCGATGTCCGCCGGCTGGTTCGGCCAGCTTTGCCGGTCGGTCGGCGATGATTGCCTGATTTCCGCACGCGGGGCCGGGCTCCGCTTCGGCGGCGTACCTCGACGCGCGTGGCCAGCCGAGGAACTGTTGAGATGCGGCCGTATGGCGCTCGGCGTAATGCCGAAGGTCATGCTGAAGCTTCGGCTGAAATGCGCCTGGTTCCTGAATCCCCACCGCCATGCGATGTCGGCGACGCTCTCATCCGCATGGTTCGGATCGATCAGGTCGGTTCGGCTCCGTTCGAGCCGTTGCCGCCGGACGTGATCCGAAAAGCTCTCGTTGCGGAGTTCGAACAACCTTTGGATGTAGCGCGGCGACAGTTTTTCCTGCCGGGCGATGTCGCCGATGCTCAAGCTGGGCACGCACAATTTGCTCTCGATCGTGTTTGCGACGCGGCGGAAATGGGCGGCCTGAACCCTGGTCATGGGACCGGATTTCGCCATGGTCTCCGACAGCATCGCGCTGACGACCAGTTCGATCAGCGCGCTCTCCGCGGCATTCAGGTCGGCCTGATCCACACGATCGAGATGGCCGCCCAGCGACTGCAGGGCAGCGCGGGCGGCAGCGGCCGACGCGGTCTCGGCCAGCACCAGCGGATAGACGATTCGGCTGCGGCCCACGCGCGTCTGGATCCGCGCCCGCGGAACACCGAACAGGATCGCTTCGAAATCACCGTGCCCGTCGATCCGCCAGCGCGATTCCCGCGAAAGCAGCAGGAGGTCGGTGTCGGAAACCGGCGCCGTTTCCTTGTCGGTGACCAGGTTGGCAGTTCCGCGACTGATCATGAAGAGCAGGATGTGATCGTCGCCCTTGTCGCGATGCGGAACCAGCGTCTGGGCGTCGCCGAAAATCTGCGCCAGAAACGCTCCCGACGAAGAGGGCAGCACGGCAAGGCCACCATTGGCGACCAGCGGCCCGTCATTACCCGTGCACAGCCCGATGCTGTTCAATCCCTGCTGCCAGGCTTCGGGGCGCATGGTCGACGGAATCGAGCCGATCTCGACGCGCAGTGACATTATGCTGCCCCCATTGGATACGCTCGGCCCAGGTTCCAACCGGCGCTCCGTCAAGGCGGGCGAGCGCCGGGGTCAGTATGTTCGAGATTTGAGATTGCGCAACAATCCGTCGGCCCGTCTTGTCCTGGCGCGCACAATGTTTTGCGGCAAGCGCTCGCTTTCAGGCCCACGGTCGAAGGGTAAGTGGCTGACAAAAATTGCGTTTCCGCAAATCGTCGGCATCCGCCGGCGGCCCGTCAGGCCGCCTAAGGGGCTGCCGGAAAAGCTTGTCCAATCCTGCGCGCATGTCGAAGATCAGGCGCGAATTTTTCAGCGAGCAGGGGAGGCCGACCATGTGCCAAGGAGATGACCTGAACTGCCCTCATTTCAAGCTGCACTACCAGAAGTTCAAGGAAGGACTCGACATCGAGCGCCGCCACCTGCTGCGGTCGAGCGTGTTCGCGGGCGGCGGTGCTGCCGCCCTCGGCGCGATCGGCGGCCTGTCGATCGTCACGCCGGCGCTTGCCCAGGCCTCGGCCGCGCGGCAACCGACCGAGCGCGGCTACCATGTCCTGCCGGCGAATTCCGACACGGTGCACTGGGGCTATTTCAGCAAGACGCTCAAGCCGCGGGTCGAGGTGAACAGCGGCGACATCGTCACCATCGAAACGCTCACACACCATGGCGGCGACGATCTCGAGCGCATGGTTTCCGGCGATCCGGGCGCCGAGAGCGTCTTCCTGTGGACCAAGGATAAAAAGGGAGTGGACCGCCGCGGAGCGGGGCCGACCGATCCGAAGGTCTACAAGAAGGGTTCCGGCGAGGGCAACGGTGTCCACATCATGACGGGGCCGGTGTTCGTGCGCGGTGCCGAGCCGGGAGACATCCTGGAAGTGCGCATATTGGATTGCACGCCGCGTCCCAGCGCCAACCCCAAGTTCAAGGGCCGGGCGTTCGGGTCGAACGCTGCCGCCAACTGGGGGTTCCAGTACAATGATCTGCTCGGCGGGGTGAAGCGCGAAGTCGTCACCATCTACGAACTCGACGTCTCCGGCACCCGCAGCTGGGCCGAGGCCGTCTACAATTTCCAATGGGTCCCGCAGACGGATCCCTTCGGCGTCACCCACGCAACCATCGACTATCCGGGCGTGCCCGTCGACCACTCCAAGACCAAGCGGAACTACGACATCCTCAAGGGCGTCCGTCTTCCGATCCGGCCGCATTTCGGCACGCTCGGGCTCGCTCCCGCGGAGGCCGACTTCGTCGATACCATCCCGCCGAGCTATACCGGCGGAAACATCGACAACTGGCGGATCGGCAAGGGAGCGACCATGTACTATCCGGTTTCCGTCGAGGGAGCGCTGCTCTCCGCCGGCGATCCGCACGCCTCGCAGGGTGACAGCGAGCTGTGCGGCACGGCGATCGAGTGCTCGATGAACGGCACCTTCCAGCTGATCGTGCACAAGAAGGCCGACCTCGGCGGCACGCCGCTCGAGCAGTTGAACTATCCGATGCTGGAAACGCAGACGGAATGGCTGGTGCACGGCTTCTCGTTCGCCAACTACCTGCAGGAGCTCGGCCCGGACGCCCAGAAGACGATCTACAGCAAGTCCTCGGTCGATCTCGCGCTGCGCGACGCCTTCCACAAGATGCGGCATTTCCTGATGACGACCAAGGGCCTGACCGAGGACGAGGCGATCTCGCTGATGTCGATCGGAGTCGACTTCGGAATTACCCAGGTGGTCGACGGCAATTGGGGCGTCCACGCCGTCATTCGCAAGGACGTCTTCGCCGCGAGAGCTTGATCGCCGCAAAAGCTTATGCGGGACAGAGCCGGTTCTGTCCCGCAAGCCACACCGAGTTACGGCTTCGTCTCCGCCCTGGTCCGAACCCTACGGCGCGAGATAGGTCAAAAGGCGCGGATCATCATGCAGCTCGCGCGATGATCCGGCGAGCGCGACCCGGCCGCGGTCGAGCACATAGGCCTGGCTCGTGACCCGCAGCGCGAGATCGAGATGCTGCTCGACTACGATCACCGCGATCTCCTTGGTGAGTTCGATCAATCGCTCGGTGATTTCCTCGACCACGCCGATCCATACCCCTTCGGTCGGCTCGTCCAGCAGCAGCAGCCGCGGGTCCGCAAGCAGCGCGCGGGCGATCGCCAGCATCTTGCGCTCACCGCCCGAGAGCGTGCCGGCGGCCTGGCCCAGCCGCTCGCCGAGCTTTGGGAAAATCGCCAGCACCCGATCGAGCGCGGTGCGATCGCGCGCCCCGAGCAGCCCGACGGCGAGATTGTCCCGCACCGAGAGCCGTCCGAACACCGAATGCTCCTGCGGCACATAGCCGATTCCGAGGCGGATGCGCCGCTCGGTCGGCAGCTTGCCGATGTCGCGACCCTCCAGGCCGATGGCGCCGCTGCGCAGCGGCAGCTCGCCGACGATCGCCTTCATCAGCGTCGTCTTGCCGGCGCCATTCCGACCGAGCACGGCAACGCCGCCGCGGCGCGGCACCCGCATGTCGATGCCGAACAGCACCTGACTGCGGCCGTAGCCGGCGTCGAGCCCGGTTACATCGAGGAATCCATCGTCAGGCACGGCGCAGATAAACCTCCTGAACCCTCGGGCTGGCCTGGATCTCCTGCACCGAACCCGTACAGATCACGCTGCCCTGGTCGAGCACCGTGAGCCGGTCGCAGATGTCGCGGATGAAGTCGAGGTCGTGCTCGACGATCACGAGCGAGCATCGGGTCTTGATCGGCTGCAACAATTCGCCGGTGACCCGCCGCTCTTCCAGGCTCATGCCGCCGGTCGGCTCGTCGAGCAGCAGCAGTTTCGGTTCGGCGGCCAGGGCCATCGCGATTTCGAGCCATTGCTGCTGGCCATGCGAGAGCGCGGATGCCGGATCGCCGGCGCGGCCGGCGAGCCGGAACTGTTCCAGAATACCCATCACGCGGTCGTGCAGCTCGCGGCGGCTGCGCGAGAACAGCAGGCCGACCAGCGACGATTTCGCCTGCAGCGCCAACAGGACGTTGTCGTACAAGGTCAGCGCCGGCAGGATGCTCGTGATCTGGAACTTCAGGCTCATGCCGGCCCGGGCGCGTTCATCCGGCGAGGCTTCGGTGATGTCGGTGCCGGCGAACATCACCCGGCCCTGCGTCGGCGTCTCGGCGCCGGCCACGCATTTCATCAGGGTGCTCTTGCCGGATCCGTTCGGCCCGATCAGGCCGTGAAACTCGTTCTCCGCCACCACGAGCGCCGCGCCGTCCAGCGCGATGAGCTTCTCATAGCTCTTGACGATGCCGCTCGCCTCAAGCAGGGCCATGGCGCCCCGCGCTTCCCGGCCGGCCGAAGCTGCCGACGCGTTCGCGTTCGCCGAGCACGAGGCTGACCAGACCGGCCGGCCGGAACATGATGACCAGCAGCAACAGCACGCCGAGAATGATCGGCCAGAAGTCCTGGTAGCTGTTCGACAGCCAGAAGCTCAGCGCCTCGATCACGATGGTACCGATCACGGCGCCGATCAGCGTGCCGGACCCGCCGAACAGCACATAGAGGACGGCCTGCGTCGCCATCACCACGCCGAGCATGTTGGGCCAGACGAAGCCCTCATGGAAGGCATACAGGCTCCCGGCGAGACCCGCGATCGCGCCGCTGACGGCGAAGATGATCGCCTTGAGGTGCTGCACCTTGTAGCCGAAGAAGGCGATGCGCTGCTCGTTCTCGCGCAGGCCGGCCAGCGCAAGCCCAAACTGCGAGCGCACCAGGAAACGGCAGAGCAGATAGACCGCGGCCAGGATGCCAAGCGCAAGGTAATAGAACGCCGGTCCTTCGCTGAGCTCGTAGGAGCCGATGGTCATCGACTGGATCGAGGGGATGCCGTTCTGGCCGCCGAGATAGTACCAGCCGCGCGCGAGCCGATCGGCCGCGTAGGCTCCGGTCATGGTGCCGAGCGCGACGAAGATCACGCTGGAGGGATGCCGTCCGAGCAGCAGGAAGCCGCCGAGCAGCAGGGCCGCGACGAAGCCGATCAGGATTCCCGCCGGAATCACCGCGAAGATCGACGCAATGTCGAGGTCGCGCGAAAGCAGCGCGACCCCGTAGCCGGCCATGCCGAAGAACAACGACTGGCCGAAGCTCATGATGCCGGCATAACCCCACACCAGGTCGAATGACAGCGCGAACAGGCAGAGGATCAGCACCCGCGTGGCATAGACCGTGAGATAGTCCTGCAGCACGAGCGGCACGAGCAGCGCAATCCCGAGCATGGCGAGTTCGAGGACCGGCAACACCTTGCGGCGTCCGCTCGTGCGGGAAGCCGCAAGCAACACGCCTGGCGAAGTCTCCGTCACGCAGCGGCCTGCACGCCGTCTTGTTCTGGTCGACCATGCGGCATTCAGCACTCCTTCGGATCGACGAGGCCGGCGCTGCGGGCCACGATCTCGTAGTCGCCCTTCTTGGCGACCGCGGTGTACATCTTCATCTTGCAGTGGCGCTTGCCCGGCACCATTTCGGCCGGCCCGCCCGGGCCATCGGCGATCTTGGCGTGATCGAGCGCGGCGGCGACCGCATCGCGGTCGACCTTGCCGGCCTCCTTCACGGCGGCCTCCCACAGCTTAAGCCCGCGATAGGTCCCGGTGGCGGCACTGCCGGCGGCAAACAGGAACTTGCCCGGGAACTGCTTGTCGTAGGCGGCCTGGATCTTGGCGCTGACGGGGTCATCGACCGTGACCGCCTTGAAGTAGTCGAGGCAGCTCGCCAGTCCCTCGATCTCGTTGGCCTGGTTGATGTTGAGCGTGTTCTCGTCGTAGTAGACGCACGCCAGCCGGCCACCATTCTTGAGGAAGCCCGCTTCATAGAGCTGCTTGAAGAACGGACCGACGCCGGGCGGAATCACGGTGTTGAACACCACGTCGACCTTGTTGGAGATGATGCGGCTGACGGTCGACGAAAACTCGATCTGGTCGAGCGGATAGTATTCCTCGAAAATCACCTCGCCGCCGTGATCCTCGATCACCTTGCGCGCATAGACGTTGAGCGTATGCGGCCAGACATAATTCGCGCTCGGCAGCGCGAAGCGCTTGCCGCCGTTCTTGATCAGCCAGGGAATGAATTCGTCGCATTGCTGCGCGGGCGTCGGCCCGGTGCAGAACAGGTTGGCCGTGCACTCCTTGCCTTCATAGAGTTGCGGGTAGATGTAGAGCGTCTTGCCGCGGGCGACGATGACGTCCTTGATCGCGTTGCGCATCGAACTCGTGATGCCGCCGAGCACCATATCCACCTTGTCGCGCTGGATCAGCTTGCGGACGTTGCCCACGGCGACCGACTCGTTCGAGGCGGTATCCTCGATCATGAGTTCGATCGGCCGTCCGAGCAGCCCGCCGGCGTCATTGATTTCCTTCACCACCATGCGCGCGACATTGGCATCGGCGTTGCCGGCATACCCGATCGGCCCGGTGAGGTCGGTCGCGATACCGAGCTTGATCGGCCCTTCCGCCGCATTGGCCCAGTCCGGTCGTATCACCCAGCTGCCGGGGCCGGTCGCGATGGCCGCCGAAGCGAAGGCGAAATTGCGCAGAAAACGGCGTCGACTGTCGTTGATCATCGCTCAAACCCCTCTTCCTGAAACAAGGCCCTGCGGCCGGAACTTGATGAAAATGATGGCGAGCACGAAAACCAGCACATCGGCAATGACCGGCGCCATGACCCAGGGCAGCGCGGCGCTCAAGGTGCCGATCACGCTGGCGCCGGCGATCGGGCCGGCGAACGACCCGACGCCGCCGACCATGACCGCGACGAATCCCTGGATCAGGAAGCGGATGCCGAGATCGGCGAACAGCGAGAACACCGGCACGATCAGTGCGCCGGCGAGGCCCGCCAGCGCAGCGCCGAACGCGAAGGTGACGCTGTAGATGGCGCCGGTCGATATGCCGGAGGCGCGGGCCAGCGACGGATTCTCCAGCGAGGCGCGGATCCGCAATCCGAACGAGGTATAGGCGAGCAGCCAGTAGCTGCCCGCCATCACCAGCGCGGTAATGATCACGATCACGGCGCGCCAGGTGGCAAAATGCAGGGTGCCGATGCTGATGGATCCGCCGAGCGGCTCGGGTATCGAGATATAGAGGCCGCCGATCAGGCCGCGCACCACTTCGCGGATGATCAGCCCGAGCGCATAGGTGCCGAGCATGGCGACGACGGGTGCGGCGTAGAATCGCCGCACCACGAGCCGCTCCAGGACGAAGCCGAGCGCGCCGACCGCGAACGGCGCGATCAGCATGCCGACTGCGACCGGCAGGCCGATGCTGTGCACCAGATAGGTGACATAGGCGCCCAGCAGCACGAACTCGCCCTGCGCGAAGTTGAATATGCCCATCATGCTGGCGATGATCCCGAGCCCGAGCACGACCAGCACCACGATGGCGCCGAAGCTCAGGATCTCGAACAGTGCGATGAACAGCGTATCCATGTCGGGGCGTCACATCCCGTCGCGCCGGTTCACATCTTCTTCCAGTCGCCGGACTGCTCGAAGGCGTGCGCCGCGCGATAGATGGTCATCTCGTCGAAGTGCTTGCCGATCAGCATCAGCCCGACCGGAAGTCCGTCGATCATGCCGCAGGGCAGCGACATCGCCGGATGGTGGGTAATGTCGAACGGCGCGGTGTTCGAGATCATCTCCAGAGCGCGAGCGACGTAGTCCTCGCGGCTTCCGTTCGGCTCCGGCAGCTTGGTGGCCTTCATCGGCGTGGTCGGCATCAGCAGCAGGTCGTAATTGGCCAAGGCCTTGTCATAGGCCGCGGTCAGCCGCCGCGAGATGTTGACCGCCTTGCCATAGAAACGCGAGCCGAACTTGTTGTTGATGTAGGTTCCGAGCATCAGGAACAGCTTCGCCGTCTCCGACAGCGAGTCCGCCTGCCGGCGCCAGCCGCGGTGGAAGTCCATCATCGAGGTGGCGTAGAGATCGGAGCGGCTGATCCCGTAGCCGTCGCCGTACATCATGGTCGCGGTGAGGCCCTCGGTCCCGATCGGAACCCAGATCGCGGGCCCAGCCAGGTGCATCGGAATCGATATTTCCTCCACCTTGGCGCCCATGTCCGCAAAGCGTTTCGCGGCGGCCTTCACGCTCTCGTTGACGGCCGCCTCGGCGGTCGACTGCATGTAGCCTTCCCTGACGATGCCGATCTTCATGCCCTTGACGCCCTGGCCGAGCGCCTTGGTGTACGGCTGCACCTCGGGCGACTTGATGCGCGGATCGTAGCCGTCGTCGCCGGCGATCACCTCGAGCAGCAAGGCGTTGTCGGCGACGTTCGCGGTCATTGGTCCGGTGTGGTCGACGTAGATTTCGATCGGCATGATGCCGGTGTAGGGCACCAGTCCCCAGGTCGGCTTCATGCCGTAGGTTCCGCAGAACGACGACGGCATCCGGATCGAGCCGCCCTGGTCGCCGCCGATCGCCATGTCGACCTCGCCGAGCGCCACCACCACGCCGCTGCCCGAGGACGATCCGCCGGCGGAGTAACCCATCTTGTGCGGGTTATGCACCGGACCGCTCGAATTGGTGTGGCTGCCGCCGGAAAGGCAGAAATGCTCGCAATGCACCTTGCCCATGATCTGCGCGCCGGCGTCGAGCATCCGCGTGACGATGGTCGCGTCGAAATCCGGCACATAGCCTTCCATGGTCGAGGAACCGTTCATCATCGGCACGCCGGCGAGCATGATGTTGTCCTTCAGCGCGACCGTCTTGCCCTTCAGCTTGCCGCCGTCGGCGCCCTTCACCACTGATTTGCGGTACCAGGCGTTGCGTGGATTTTCCTCCGGCGAGGGCTGATAGCCGGGCGTGCGCGGATATTTCACCGCGGGCACCTCGTCGGCCATCCCGGCCACCGCGTTGTAGGCGTCGATCGATCCCTGCATCAATCCACGGAACGAGGAGACGTCCTCATCCGTGAGCGATAGGCCGCACTGGGCGGCAACGGCGCGCAGTTCGTTGGGAGTAGGAAGCGTGACGGCCACGGGCGTTCTCCTGATTCTTGATGGCGACGATAGGATGCGGCGTCAGGCGTCATCGCGCCCGCATGGGATGCGGCCGGCAAGGAAGGAAGAAGACGACGAGCGCCTCGACGGTGTTACTAGAAACAGAAATCTTTTCGTTTTCAAGTATTATTTGCGGCCCGCGTCGATCGGTCGGACGGTCAGAACCGCCGCAGCAACGCAAAGTCGAGGCCGGCGGCCTCCGCCAGGTAGATCGGCATCGTCGCTCCGCCATTGCGCATCACGATCTCGCCGCGTGCGCCGCGATAGCTGATATTCCTGGCGGCGGCGAGCATCGGCCCGAGTTGGACCGACCCCGCCTGCGCGGCCAGTGTCTCCAGGAACTTCAGGCCTTCATAGTTGGATTGCGCGACGGAGCCGACCGGCGGAGCGCAGCGGCCGAATTTGCACTGATAGTTCGCGCGGAACAGGTCGCCGTCATGGGAGGCGATGTTGGCGAAATAGCCGGACGAGCAGAACAGGTTCTCGGTGTTTTCGGCCCCGATCCCGAGCAGCACGGTCTCGTCCATGGCGCCGCACAACCGCAGCATCTTGCCGGCGAGGCCGGCCTCCGCGAAGGCGCGGTTGAAGGTGATGCTGTTGGTCCCGATCAGCGAGATCAGCACCACGTCGGGCCGCGCGGCCTTGATCCGCGCGATCTGCCCGTCATGGTCGTGCATGCCCAGCGGCACGAATTCCTCGCCGACCACGCGGCCACCGGAGGCCGCGATATAGCGCTTGGTCGCGCGATGGGACAGCCAGGGCCAGACATAGTCGCTGCCGATCAGGTACCAGCGCCGGGCGTGCTTGGTCTCCGCCAGCCATTGGATCACCGGCCTGGTCTGGCCCCGCGGGGTTTCGCCGATCGCGATCACGCCGGGGGTACGTTCGCCGCCCTCATAGACCGGCGTGTAGATATAGGGCAGACGGCCGGCGATCACCTTGCGTAGCGCAACGCGCACCACGCTCATGTGCGAACCGATGATGATGTCACCCTCGTCATTGTCGACGACGTCGACGGCCTGTTGCACGATTTCTTCGATGTCGCTGCCGGCGTCGCGCACCACGAGCTCGATTTCGCGCCCGAGGATTCCGCCGCGGCGGTTGATCTCGGAAACCGCGAGCATGCTGGCATTCGTCGCGGCCGGTCCCCAGATCCCCGCCGAACCCGACAGCGCGATGAAGTTGACGATGCGCAGCTTGCTGCGGTCGCGCCGCGGCGCGAATCGCGGCAGGTCGATGTCATCGAACGATGGAAAAGGACCGAAGCTGCGGCGCTCAAGCACCATGGCGGGCGGCACAGCCAGCTCCGCGGCCTTGGCCTCTTGTACGAACGCACCCACGCCCGCCTCCACTGCGATCGGCGGCGTCCGCTCCCGTCGCCACCGTACCAGGCACCTGCAGCCGGTGCATAAAATCTAGTCTACGAGAAGATATTGAATATTCAACCGTTCCGTAGCATATAGATCAGGCATTCTGCGCAAGATTGGGCCAAAACCTTGCTGCGATGCATTTCGCGGGCGTCGCGTTTGCGGGTCTATTGCAGTCCTCCCTTCATCGATCAGAAGTTTCATTCCGTGGTGAAGTCGCAAATCAAGTCCCTGGCGAAGAACGCGCCGATCACCGAGCATCTGGCCTATTTGCTCGCGCAGGCCAGCCGCGAGATCAACCGACAGCTCGACGCCCGCCTGCGGCAGGAAGGCGTCCCGGTCGAGCAATGGCGCATCCTGAAGGTGTTGTCCGATGGAAAAGGCCACTCCATGGGTGAACTGGCCGATGCGGTGCTGCTCAATCACCCGACGCTGACCAAGATGATCGACCGCATGGCGTCGGATGCCCTGGTCTATCGTCTGCAGGATGCGGATGATCGCCGCAAGGTGCTGATGTATTGCTCTGACCGCGGCAAGGCGCTGGCACAGCGTCTCAACCTGCTGGCGCACAGCCAGGAAGAGCACATCGCGGAGAACTACGGCAACCGCGCCACCGAGGATCTGAAGCGGCTGCTGGAGAGCCTGATCGAACGCGCAGGTTGAAGCCGCTCGCGGCGGCGCCAAGGCCCGACATTTCCTCGTTTTTCAGATCGCCCGGTTGTGCGCCTGTTCTCGAGTTCCGCGAAAAGGCGCGGTGATCCCGCGCGCGTGCCCGCTGCGTCCAGCGCTTGACGCAACGGAACCAATTAGTCTACTTATGCAAGTGATGGTACCGTCCTATGATGGCGGCGCCGGCCTGATCGGTGCGCCGAGGGGGAAGGTTGCAGACGATCGAGATCGAACGACGCGACGGCATCGCGCATGTCGTTCTGAACCGGCCTTCAGTGAAGAATGCCGTGACGCTGGCGATGTGGCGCGAATTGTCGGAGATCTTCCTGCGCTTCGGCGATGACCGCGGCGTCCGCGCGGTCCTGCTCCGGGGCGAGGGCAGGGATTTCTCCGTTGGCGCGGATATCCGGGAATTCGACGAGATCCGGCAGGACAAGCGCCAGAGCGCGGCCTATGAGGTCGCGGTGGATGCCTGTTCCGACGCGATCGCGGCGTTGGGAAGACCCGTGGTGGCCGCCATTTCCGGCTATTGCCTGGGAGGCGGCTGCCATCTCGCGCTGGCCTGCGACTTCCGCTTCGGCGACCGGACCGCCACAGTCGGCATTCCGTCCGCAAGGCTCTCGATCATCTACGGCGTGCGCAGCGTGCAGCGGCTGCTCGCGCTGACCGGCGTCGTCAATGCCAGGCGCATCCTCTATTCGGGCGACCGCTATCCGGCCGAGCAGGCGATGTCGATCGGACTGATCGACGAGATCCATGACGACGTGGCGCAGGCGGCGGAACGGTTCCTGCAACGCCTCGCAACCAATGCGCCGCTATCGATCGCAGGCGCCAAATACATGCTGAACGGCCTTTCGATGGGGCGCGGAGCGCTCGATTTGACGACGGCGCAGCAGCTCATCGATACTGCCTCCGACAGCGACGATTTCAGGGAAGGCCGACGGGCCTTCGCCGAAAAGCGAGCGCCGCACTTTCGCGGCCAGTGAGCATGGCCGGACCGGGGAGGATGGCAGCGGTGGAGGGGCAGGCCCGATGAAGCCAGCCGGATTTGAGTATGTTGCCCCCGCCACGGTCGATGCGGCGGTGCAGGCGCTGCTCGCCGCCAAGGGCGAGGCCAAGGTGATCGCCGGCGGTCAAAGCCTGATGCCGCTTTTGAACTTCCGGATGGCGCGGCCAGCCTTGCTCGTCGATCTCAACGGCATCAAGGAGCTGTCCTTTATCGAATCGCGAGGCGACCGGGTCGCGATCGGCGCGCTGACGCGGCATCGCGAGATCGAGCAGTCGGCGCTGATCGCCGCGAAGCTGCCGGTGATGGCGGCGGCCATGCGCCACGTGGCGCATCTGGCGATCCGCAACCGCGGCACGATCGGCGGCAGCCTGTCGCATGCCGATCCAGCCGCCGAGTTGCCGATGCTCTCGGTGTTCTATGACGCCGTCCTGTCGGTGCAGGGTCGGTCGGGCCGGCGTACCGTCGCCGCCGAAGACTTCTTCGTCGATGCGCTGACCAATTGCCTGGAGCCCGAGGAGATCGTGGTGGAGATCGAATTTCCGGTCCTGCACCACGACGGCTGGGCCTTCGAGGAAGTCGCGCGCCGTTTCGGCGATTTCGCGCTCGCCAGCGTCGCGCTCTCGATCCGCCGGACCGACGCCGGCATCGAGGACGCCCGCGTCGCGGTGATGGGTGTCGCCGACACGCCGCTCCGCCTGCGGAGCGTCGAACGGCAGCTGGCTGCGATCGAGCTCGACGGCCGGACGCCGGAGCGGTTTGCGGAACTGGTGACGTCCAGCGTTTCCGCCCATGGCGACCTTCATGCCTCGGCAGAATTCCGCCAGCATCTGCTTAGGCAGCTCGCAGGAAGCGCCATGCAGACGGCGCTGGCTGCCGGAGGGTGATCCCGATGCGTCTGTCGCTGACCGTCAACGGCACGAGACATGACCTCCCGGACGTCGAGCCGCGCCTGCTGCTGTCGGATTTCCTGCGCGACACGCTCGGGCTGACCGGCACCCATGTCGGGTGCGAGCACGGCGTGTGCGGCGCCTGCACCGTGCTGATGAACGGCGACAGCGTCCGCTCGTGCCTGATGCTCGCCGTCCAGGCCCGGGATGCCGAGATCACCACGGTGGAAGGACTCGGGACGCCGGAAGCGCTCAATGTGCTGCAGGCGCAGTTTCGCGAACATCACGGCCTGCAATGCGGTTTCTGCACGCCCGGCATGCTGATGACGGCCGACGACCTGCTGCGGAAATATCCACTCGCCACCGACGACGAGATCCGGGAGGGGCTGTCGGGCAATCTCTGCCGCTGCACCGGATACCAGAATATCGTGGCCGCGATCAGGAGCGCAGCGGCCATTCGCGGGGAGAAGACGCCATGAAACTGAACTTCCTTCCCGCCGGGCGTCTCCGCCTGAAGAAGAGCACCTATGTGCCCGATGCCGAGCGCAGCGAAACCATCGACCTGCCGGTCAGCAGCGCCTTGATCCGGCACAAGCAGGGCAATGTGCTGTTCGACACCGGTTGCCATCCTTCCGTCGTCGATCATGCCGAGGCGCGTTGGGGATCGCTCGCCAAGTTCATGAAGCCGCTGATGAGCGCGAACGAAACCCTGTTGCCGAGTCTCGCCTGCGTCGGACTGGGACCGGACGACATCGACGTCGTGGTCAACTCGCACTTTCATCCGGATCATTGCGGCTGCAACCAGTTCTTCCGGAAAGCAACCATCCTGGCTCACGCCAGGGAGATCGAGGCTGCGAAGGCGCCGGATGCGGCAACGAAGGGCTATATCCGGGCGGACTATGACTACGGACAGCCGATCGAGCCGGTGAATGGCGAGAGAGATCTGTTTGGCGATGCCGGCGTCGTGCTGGTGCCATTGCCCGGACATACGCCAGGCTCGCTCGGCGCGCTGGTCAGCCTGGACCGCGACGGTCAATTCCTGCTCGCCTCGGACGCGGTCAGCCTGCGGCGGAATCTCGATGCCGATACCGCGCCGCGCAACACCTGGAACGTCGACGCGCAATTGAAGACGTTCGCGGAGGTGCGGCGGATCGAGAACGCCGGCGCCACGGTGATCTGCGGCCATGACGATGCGCAATGGCAGGGCCTGCGCAAGGGAAGCGAAGGCTATGCGTAACGACCGGCGCGCCGACCCGTCGGACGTGGTGCGGCCGCGCAACGTCGGCGCTCCGATCAAGCGGACCGAGGACCCGCGGCTGTTGACCGGCCGGGGTGAGTTCGCCGCCGATCGCAATCCGGATCGGCCGCTGCACGTCGCCCTGCTGCGCAGCGGTCAGCCGCATGCGCGGATTGTCCGGATCGATACCGCCGCCGCCGCCGCGGCGCCGGGCGTGGTTGCCGTGTTGACCGCCGACAGCATCGCCGACGATTTCAAGCCGGTGATTCCGACGTCGCGGATGCCCAACTACTACGCGACGCCGATGCTGCCGCTCGCCTCCGGCAAGGTCCGCTACGTCGGTGAAGCCGTCGTCGCCGTCATTGCCGGCTCGCGATATCTCGCCGAGGATGCGCTCGAATTGATCGAGGTCGACTACGAGCCGCTGGGCGTGGTGGCGCGCGCCGAACTGGCCGTCGCCCCGGACGCGCCGCTGCTGCACGAGGAAGCCGGCACCAACGTCCTGGTCGCGCGCGAGTTCAGGCGCGGCGATGCCGCCGCCGATCTGCAGGCGGCCGCGGTCAGGGTTGGCGGGCGGTTCGAAATGACCCGCAAGGCGCCGCTGGCGATGGAGCCGCGGAGCTATACCGCCGAGTATCACAAGCGGCGCGATGCCATCACGCTCTACACGTCGTCGAACATCCCCGGCATCGTCCGCGATGCGATTTGCGAGTCGCTCGGCCTTCCCGGTCATCGCCTGCGCGTGGTGGCGCCCGATGTCGGCGGCAGCTTCGGTTCCAAGGGTTCGCTCTATCCCGAGGAATTGCTGGTCTGCATCGCTGCGCGCAGGCTCGGCCGCTCGCTGAAATGGACGGCGGACCGTCTGGAAGACGTCAGCAGCAGCAGCCAGGCCTTCGCGGAGATCGTCGATGCCGAGATGGGATTCGATCGCAACGGCGTCGCGACGTCGCTGCGGGCGGATGTCATCGGCGATGTCGGCGCCTATTCGATCTATCCCTGGACCTGTGCCCTGGAGCCGGTCCAGGTCGTGAGCTTCCTGCCGGGTCCCTACAAGATCGGCTCCTATCTCGGTGTCGTCCGCGGCGTCGCCACCTGCAAGCCGCCGACCGGACCGTATCGCGGCGTCGGCCGGCCGATCGCCGCCTTCGTCGCCGAACGTCTGATGGACCTGGGCGCGAAGGCACTGGGCCTCGATCCGCTCGAGATCAGGCGGCGCAATCTGGTGCAGCCGGAAGACTTTCCGTACCGGATCGCATCCGGCATCATCTGGGACAAGACCGGCTTTGTCGAATGCCTGGAGGCCGCCGCCGCCGCCGCGGACTACGCGCCGCTGCGCGCCCGGCAGGCCGAGGCGCGACGACAGGGACGGTTGTTCGGCATCGGCATCGCCAGCTACGCCGAACTGACCGGGATCGGATCGCGGATTGCCGTGGCGCCGGGGATGCCGATCAATACCGGCTCGGAGACGGCGAAGATCACCATCGATTCGACGGGCGCCATCACCGCCGCCTTCGGCGTGGCCTCGCACGGACAGGGGCTCGAGACTACGCTCGCCCAGATCGTCGCCGACGATCTCGGTGCAAGGTTCGAGGACGTCCGCGTCGTCCAGGGTGACAGCGACGAGGTGCCGATGTCGACCGGCAGCTATGCGAGCCGCAGTGCGGTGCTCGGCGGCGGTGCCGCCAAGCATGCGTCGGCGCTGCTGCGCGACAAGATCAAGCGTGTCGCCTCGCATCTTCTCGAAGCCAACCCCGACGATATCGATGTCTGCGAGGGCAGCGCGATGGTGGCCGGCACCGACCGGGCGGTGACCTTCAGGCAGATTGCCAAGGCGGTCTATTCCGACATGAGGACGTTGCCGCTCGAGGCGCGCGAGGAACTGGCGGCGAGCTACACCTACGACCCGATCAATGGAACAACCGCCGCAGCCACCCACATCGCCGCGGTGGAGATCGATCCCGCGACCTGCTTCGTGCGAATCCTGAAATACGTGGTCGCCGAGGATTGCGGCAGGATCATCAATCCGATGATCGTCGACGGTCAGGTCCATGGTGGCGTGGCACAGGGTATCGGCGCGGCGCTGTTTGAGGAACTCGTCTACGACGATGACGGCCAGCTGTTGAACGCGAGCCTCGTCGACTATTTGATCCCCTCCGCGCCCGACGTGCCGGTGATGGAGGTCGTCCATATCGAGAGCGAATCCGCGGTGACGGGCGGCTTCCGCGGCATGGGCGAGGGCGGCACGATCGGCGCGCCGGCCGCGATCGCCAACGCGATCGCCGACGCGCTTGCGCCGCTCGGTGTCGAGGTCTGCATTCTTCCCATGACACCGGAGCGGATCTTCAAGCTCATGGAGCAGGCGAAACTCAAGACAGAAGGAACAGCGGATGAGTGATCTGAAGGGACGTGTCGCGCTCGTCACCGGCGGCGGACGCGACGTCGGCGCCGCCATCGCCAGAATGCTGGCGGAGAAGGGCGCATCGGTGGCGGTCAACTATCACAGCTCGAAGGCCGAGGCCGAGGCCGTCGTCGCCGAGATCGTCAAGGCCGGCGGCAAGGCCAAGGCATATCAGGCGGACATCGCGCAGGCGGAAACCGTCCGGAATATGCTTGCGAGCATCAAGAGCGATTTTGGCGGGCTCGACATCCTGGTCAACAATGCCGGGCTGGTGCTGCGCAAGCGCTTCGCGGACAGCACGCCGGAGGAGTGGAAGAAGCAGATCGATACCTGCCTGTACGGGGCGCTGAACTGCTCCCACAGTGCCGGGCCGCTGCTGGAAGCGTCGGGCCGCGGCCGCATCATCTCGATCATGGGGGACTCCTCCCGGGTGGGCGAGTCCGGATTGGCGCTCGGCGCGGCCGCGCGGGCGGGCACCATCGCGCTGATGAAGTCGCTGGCCCGCGAATGGGGCCGTTCGGGCGTTACCGCCAATTCGATCTCGCTCGGCCTGATCGAGACTTCCCACGACAAGTCATGGGTGGATGCCAACCGCGACAAGCTGGTCAAGGCCTATGCCATCCGCCGGCTCGGCCTGCCGTCCGACGTCGCGCCGCTGGTGGCGCTGCTGGCGTCCGATGCCGGGGGCTGGATCACGGGCCAGGTGATCAGCGTCAACGGCGGATACAGCATGGTCTAGGAGAACCAAAATGCTGCATGTCGATCTGATCGCGCCGATCGCAATCCTGCTCGACCGCCACGCCAGGCAGCGGCCCCGGCAGGTGGCGTTCTCGGATTCCACGCGCGCCCTGACCTATGCCGGGTTGGCCGGACGCACGGCGTCGATCGCCGCCAACCTGAGCAGGGCTGGCGTCCGCGAAGGCGACAAGGTTGCGATCTACCTGCCGAACGGGGTCGACTGGATCGAGGCCTGCATCGCCGCATTGCGCGCCGGTGCGGTCGTGGTGCCCATCAGCTTCGAGGCCGCGGAAGGCGAGATCGGTTACCGCCTGACCGACGGCGGCTGCAGCCTTGTCATCACGACGGCAGCCCGGAAGGCGCTGGTCGAAAAGATCTGCGGCGATGCGGCGATCACCCCGGCGATGATCTTTGCCGGCGCGGATGCCGAACGGGCCGGCACAGGGCTGGAGGATCTGGCCGCGGATGCCGCCGCGAACCCGCTCGATCCCGATGACATCGATCGGGTTTCCTTCATCATCTACACCTCCGGCACCACCGGGCGGGCGAAGGGGGTGCTGCTGTCGCTGCGCGGCATGCTGTGGATCGCCGCGGCATGCTGGGCGCCGATCTGCGAACTGACTCCGAAGGACGTCGTACTTTCGCCGCTGCCGCTGTTTCACTCCTACGGTCTCAATTTGTCGGTGCTCAGCGTGCTCGCGGTCGGCGCGAGCGAGCACATCATGGAAAGGTTCTCGCCGCAGCAGGCGCTCGATCTGCTGCAGACCGGCCGATATTCGATCCTGCCCGGCGTGCCCACGATGTTCCATTACCTGCTGCTGCGCGCCCGCGAGACCGGGATCGAAAGCCTCGGCGCGGTCCGCCTCTGCATTTCCGCCGGCGCGATCATGCCGGCGGCCCTGAACCGGGCGTTCGAGGACCGTTTCGGGACCCGGCTGCTCGACGGCTACGGCATCACCGAGACGTCCACCATGGTCACCATGAACTGGTTGTCCGGTACCCGCCCGCTGGGGTCGTGCGGACTGCCGGTGCCCGGCCTTGCCGTGCGCATCGTCGATCCGTCGTCGCTGGAGGACGTCCCGCTCGGCGCGGAGGGCGAACTGATCGTGCGCGGCCCGAACCTGATGCAGGGCTATCACAACAAGCCTGCCGAAACCGCATCCGCGCTGCGCAAGGGCTGGTACCATACCGGCGATCTCGCGAGGTCGGACGCCAGCGGTTATCTGACTATCACCGGCCGGATCAAGGAGCTGATCATCCGCGGCGGACAGAACATCGCGCCGGCCGAAATCGAGGAGATCGTGGTGCGGCATCCGCAGGTGACCGACTGCGCGGTCGTCGGACTGAAGCACGCGACCCTCGGCGAAGTGCCGTGTCTGTTCGTCGTGGCCAGATCCAATGAGTTCGATGTCGCCTCGTTGATGGAGCACTGCCGGGCCCATCTCTCATCGTACAAGATTCCGGAAGTTACCCACCTCGTGGCGGAGATCCCGCGCACGGGGTCGGGCAAGATCATGCGGTTCAAGCTGGTCGAGGCGCTGAATCGGCCCTGAAACAGGCCCGACGCTTCATGTGTCGACCGAGCGCGGCCCCAGCGCGCCGAACGCCTTCGGATCGTAGGCAAGGCGGTAGCGCATATCGGCGGCGACGATCGGCTGCCTGCAGCGGTCGCAATTCACCGAGGCGCGGAAGTCATGGCCGCAGGCGAGGTGGGTGAGCCGCAGCGGCGGCTTGCCGTTGGCGAGCCAATGATCGCCCCATTGCAGCATGGTTATGAATGGCCCGTAGAGGTCGAGGCCGATTTCGGTGAGAACATATTCGTAGCGATCCGGTGCGGTCTGGTAGCGCCGGCGGGCCAGGACGCCGCTGGCGACCAGACGGTTGAGCCGATCGGTCAGGATGTTGGGCGCGATCGCCAGTTCGGTAAGGATCCTGTCGTAGCGTCGATTGCCGAAGAAGCCCTCGCGCACGACCATGAAGCTCCATTTGTCGCCGATGATCTCCAGCGCGCGCGACACCGAGCTCGGACGGCCCAGCAGGAAGCGGCTGCCATCGGACACGCGTCGGGTGTTGCGGCCGGCCTTGGCGCGATGGCGCCCGGCGCCCGGCCCGTCGCGGTATGTTGCATCCCGTGCCGTGACGCGTTCGCCGCAGTGAGAGCACGCGACGATCGGGTGACTGTCGCAACCGCAACTGGTGTGGACCAGCGTCAGCGGAGCGGCCTTGCCACCGGATAGCCAGCGGTCGCCGAACTGCATCAGCGCCGCGAAACTCGGATAGAGGTCGAATCCCATTCGGGTCAGGCGATATTCCTTGCGCAGCGAGGATCCCGGCGCCACCTGGCGGAAGATCGCGAGCCCGGTGAGCTTTCTCAGGCGGTCGGTCAGAGTAGCCCGCGGGATGCCGAGGGCCGACCGGAACGCCTCGAAGGTCTGCGTTCCGAAAAACGCCTCGCGGATGATCAGAAAGGCCCAGGCATCGGAGACGATGTCGAGCGTGCGGGCGATCGAACAATTTCGCTCGTTCCGGCCGCTGGCGGCCTGCGCTGCGACTGCCGCAGCCTTGACGGTCAGGGCCTTCGCGGGTGCAGGCATTCCTTGCCAATCCGTGCGCGTCGAGGGGAAACCGGTGTCTAAGTCAGAACGGTCCTCGTTTCGCCAGCGCATCCATGGCCTGCGAGAGCTCGTTGATCCGCGTCCTGTAGGCCCGGGACAGGCATTGCCTGTCGCTTCCGCAGGCCTTGCGCACGGAGATCCACCGTCGTTGCGCATCGGCGAGGTCGGCGCGCTGCCCCATGGCGACGAGCGAGGTCAGAACACCGAAAAGCGTAGCCAGGCGGGCTTCGTCCTGACCGAGCGCATAGTTCTTGCAGATCGTCGTGTCGGCGGCCGTCGAAGCCTTGGCACAATCGATCGGCTCGTAGGAGGCGGCGTGAACGTTTACGGATGTCAGGCTGAGGGTTGACAGCACAAGAAGGCCGAGCGGTATTGAGCGACGAAAACGCATGTTCGAATCCCGGAATGAGACAAAGCAAGGAAGATGGTCATGAAGTGGATATTGGCATGGCTTGCCCTGTTCGGGCCAGTCGGTTCGGCCCTGGCGACCGAGGCCGCCTATCGCTGCGCCGACGGCACCCGGGTCCGGGCCGCCTTCAGCATGCCCGGGCCGGCAGGATCGGTCCGGCTGACTTTCGCCGGAAAGAGTGCGGCCGTCACGCTGCCGCAGGCTCTCGCAGCTGATGGCGGAAGATATGTCGGCGGCGACATGGAATTCTGGATCAAGGGCAAGAGCGCGCGATTGACCCGAGCCGGGGCCGCAACGGAGTGCAAGACGAAGTAACCGGACGGCAGCCTGCCTGCTCCGATACCATCTGCCGAAAGGCCCTCGCCAGCCGGCGATGACGGCCCTGAGACCTCTGGTCCGGAAGACGCACCGGTCAAATCCACGGGCGAATCGCGCGGCTTGATGCGCTGTGTCGGCGGACGCGCGCCGCCTCCGGACCCTCCGCCGGGCGTTGCATTACCAGCAACAAGCCGATCTCAACATAGCGTTGGACGCACGCAATCCCAGGTTTCACAATACGTGAAATGTAGACCGCGTCAGTCATCTTGCGTCGATCGCCTCCCACTGTCCGTCAAGACGCGTGGGAAGTCGGTCGGATGTCATGTCGAGCCAGGACACAGGTCGCGAGGCGTCGACGCATGAGAGCAGAGATCATGTCATGGGAAAGAAAAACGATATCTTGAGAGTTCGCGTCGAACTCGTCGTTGCTGACCGCGGTGCAGCGTTGCTCCGAGCAGTCGAATTTGAGCCTGTCCGAATTCCTGCGACAAGGCATCATTCACGAACTGGCGTCTCGGCAGTGCCAGGCTCCGGGTGCCGGGACCGGTGTGGACCCGCCGCCCGCGACTGCGCCGCTTCGGGAAGGTGATGACCGCCGGCGGCGCTGCGCGGAGTTGCTTGCCTCGATGCTGCTGGACAAGCGGGGCAGGCCCGCTGACTCCGAACGGCGACGCAAAGCGGGTTGCCGCGTCGCAAATCTCATCGAGGCGATTCTGGCCATCCTGGCCGGCGCGGCCGAAACGGACGACCGCTCGTCTTCCATCGAGAATTTCCCGGCAGTCATCGTTGCCGCCGGCCCGCGCAATGTCCACGACGGATCCGCCGCGCCCCAGGTCGACCAGCGGCTGCGCAGAAACGCCGGCTGAGCCAGGGGTCGCGAGGAACGCGGATCAGCCGCGGTCGTCCGATACCGGCAACTCCTGCAACAGGGAGGCGACAGGGATCTGCAACGTGCGCGCAATGACGAGCAGTCTTGCGGCGGAGATTCCAATTCTGCCATTCTCGTATTTCTGCATCTGCTGTTCGCTGATGCCGACGCGCCCTCCCAGCTGTTCCTGGGTCAGGTGAAGTTCGCGTCGGCGGCGGCGGATGCGTAAGCCCAGCTCGATGTCGACGGGGTTGGCACGATCTGGCCATGCGGCGGGCCCGACACGCGGTCGTCTCCCGGCCAATCGCGAGATGCCGGTCGTCAGGTTCACTCCGTGCGTGGCCAGCCATGAGCGGATCTCGCCAATTGTCGTCTCGCCGCAGCCCAGGGTGGCGCGGAGATCGACCTCGGACACCTGGGCGATGATCTCCGGCTGGCTGAGATCAACCTCCGGTCCCAGCACCTGGCGTAGCGCGCGCCGTGCGCGACGGCTCCATGGCTTCGATGGCACAATCATCCTCGGCCGGGTTGCGGACGCGCAACGAGCTGCAGTCGATGCGACCAGGTTCTCCTGACCTTTCCCCCTGGCCCGCGCTAATCCCTTGGCTCGCGCTGATCCTCTTCTCGCGCTGAAGTGCCTGGCTGCGGCATGAGTTCTTGTTGCGGATGCACCGCGCGCCCATCTGTTCTTCCGCAGCAACGCTACGATGGTAAGAACGAAAGCCGGGATTCCCAACCGATTTCGTGTGACACGCGCCGCCTGTCGATCGCGGCGTCAGCCATCGCCGGAGCTTGGCGCGCGCTTTCGGCGCTATGTCCAGCTCCAGCCCGACGATAGCAGGATCGCCGCGGTCAGGGTCACGGTGCTGAGCAACGTGCTTGAGATCAGCATGGTGCCGAGTTGCGCGGAAGCGACCCCGTAGCGGATCGCAAACAGCACGCCGAAGGCTCCGGAAGGCACTGCCGTGAGCATGACGGCAACGCGCGCCTCAGTGCCGTTGAGCAGCGGCAGCGCCAGCAACGCCGCGAGGCAGGGCTGCAGCATGTTCTTCATCGCGACCGTCCAGGCGACGTTGGTCGAAAGCCTGAACGGCTGCGCCGACAGCACAAGGCCGGTGAGGAACAGCGCGGTGCCCGATGCGCCCTGTCCGACCAAAGTGAGGGTGCTCTCGACCAGCGGCGGCGGCGAAAAGCCGGCGAGCGAGCAGGCAAGCCCCGCGACCGGCGCGATCACGATCGGTTGCAGCAGCGCCTTCTTCATCACCGAAAGCGGGTTGGCTGCCTTGCCGCCGGCGGATTCGAGCAGCAGCAGCGACAACGGCGTCACCACGATGGCGGCGACCGCTACCGCAACGGCAACCGAGATCGAGGCCGATTTGGAGAACAGCGCGGCGACGATCGGCAGTCCCGCGGAACCGACGTTCGGTCCCGAGGCGGTCAGCGCGATCAGCGCACTCTCGCGCCGGTCGCTACCAAATCCGGCGCGCTCGATCAGATAGGTCACGCCATAGGCCGCCAACATGGTGCCTACCAGCACCAGCGCCAGCCCGCTCTGATCCAGCATGGCCTGGCGCGAAGCCTGCGCCATCGCCGTGAACAGTGCGGCCGGCAGCGCGAAATCCATCACCAGCGCATTCAGCGAGCCGATATTGTGGCTGTCGAAATCCCTGGTATGACCGGCCCAATAACCCAGCGCCATCACCAGGAATACCGGCGCCAGCGAGGCCAAAATGGTGGTTGTCTCGGTCATCGGGTGCCCCGTCGGTTGCGAGGCCACGGCGGACCAACGTCGCGGCCTCTGATGCAGTTGCGGATGCGGTCGGTTACGCCACCTGGCGCTTGGCGTGAGCAGCATCCGCCGTGCGGACGCCGTGGATCTCGGGATAGAACCGCGCCAGCCAGTTGATGATCTCGTCGCGCGCCAGGGCGGAGTTGCCGACCTGACAATGCTGCTCGCCGCCTTCGCGCGCGGTGAAGATGCGCGCCGTGACGGATCTGGCGCAGACGAGTTCACGCATGGCACGGTGGATCCAGTCGATGTGGAATAGATGATCCTGTTCGCCTTCGGTCAGCAGGATGTCCTGCTTGACATGATGCAGGATGCCGTCCAGCGAATGCTGCGAAATCGAGCTGAGGAAGTCGAACGGCGTTTTGGTGCCGGTGATATGCATGCCCTGCGTGATGCACCATTCGAACACCGAGCTCGGCAATCGCTCTGCCGCGATCAGCGCCTCGCACCCCTTGCGGTCGCCCGCCTTGAACAGCGAGACCAGCTGCTCGGTTTTTCCCGGCCGCATCTGCTTCAGGGTCATGTCCAGTCCGGAATAGGTGAGCGGCATCGAGATGATGTGCTTGATACGCGGTTCGAACGCCGCGGCCCGCACCGACAGGTAGCCGCCGCAGGACGCGCCCAGCCATTCGACCGCATCGAGGTCGAAATAATCCAGCACCGCCTTGGCCGGCTTCTCCCAATGCGGCTCGAAGAAGATGCCCTGCCGCACGGCTCCGCCCTGGCCCGGACCGTCGAAACCGATCACGGTGAAGCCGAGTTCGGTCAAGGGCAGCAGAAATGCATAAAATTCTTCGACAAAGGAATCATAGCCGCCATGGAAGATGAAGGTGGAGATCTCCTTGCCCTTCGATTGCAGACGGAAGCCGGGAAGATGACCGCCGGGATAGGGCACCTCGATCTGTTCATAGCCGGCGACGCCCTGCATCGCCTTGGACCAGTTGCGCTTGAAGTCGTCGTAGAGCTTGTTCCTGGCATCGCCGGCCGGTAGATAGAACTCGGCGCCATGATAATAGGAGGCTGCGTCCGCCCAACGCTGCTCTGCCTCGGCCCGCATCGCAAGCTCGAGCCACGCCGCGTGCCAGCAATCGTAATCCTTGATGCGCGGCGCGATCGAGCCGACTTCCTTCAGCCGCGCCGGCGATGTGCCGTCCAGCAGCGGACGGTTCATCGTGTAGTTCATGCCCGGATCGGACAGCAGATGAATGTAAGACATTGAAGCTCTCCATTGGGATTGAAATCGCGCAGGAGAATTGACCCGGAGCAGAGATTGATGCCATATCAATCTCGACACCATTCTGTTGCAGCAAATGCAACGGCGAGTTCGCGCCATGGATTTCACCGCGCTTCGGTACTTCAGCGCCACCGCGCATTCCCGCTCGATCCGTGCAGCGTCGGAGCAGCTGCATGTGTCGCCTTCGGCCATCAGCCGGCAGATCGCCAAGCTCGAGCATGAACTGCGCGCCCCGATCTTCGACCGCCGTGCGCAGGGGATGAAGCTGACGCCGGCCGGCGAGATCCTGCTGTCGAAGATCGAAAGCGTCATGCGCGAGTTCGCGCGGGTGAAATCGCATATCGCCGCGCTGCAGGGCCTGCAGGCCGGCAGTGTCGACGTCTACTGCTTCCAGACCGCGATCGAGAGCTTCGTGGCTCCGGTGCTGAACCGCTTCCACGTGCAATATCCCGGCGTCACCTTCAACGTCCGGATGAGCAGCACCGATGAGGCGATCGAGGCGCTAATCACCGGCGCCGCCGAAATCGGCCTTGTCCTGAATGCGCCGGCGCGGGACAACATCGCGCGGCTGGAGGTGTTTCGTAACCTGATCGTCGTCGCCTTCTCGCCGAGCCATCCGCTTGCCGGCCGCAAGAGCGTGTCGCTGCGCGACCTCGAGAGCTTTCCGTTCTCGCTGACCGAACCGTCATTCGGCCTGCGCCAGCAGCTCGATCGGGTTTTCGCCCAGCACAGCTTCGAGCCCGCCACGTTCTGCGTCACCAATTCGCTGGCGCTGGTCAAGGAAGTGGCGAGCTTCGGCCGGCAATGCACCCTGTTGCCCCGCTTCGCGGTGGAGCGGGAGCTCGATCAGGGCCTGCTGAAGGCGGCTACGGTGCGGGAATTCGCCGACGATCCGCTGGTCTTCTACATCTGCTCGCGCAGCGACCGATCGCTGTCCCCGGCAGCCCAGGCCTTCGCGGATATCGTGGTCGACTACTGCCGCCGATACCGCCGTCCGTGATGCCGCGATAGCGCCGGCGCCGCTCGATGACGGACGTCAGGAAGCGGCGGGCGTCGCGCGGCCTCCCAGGAACGTATCCGACACCACGGGATCGTCGATCAGCCGGCTTGCGGGGCCGGACGTGACCACGCGGCCGGTCTCCATCAGATAGGCGCGGTCGGCGATCTTCAGCGCCTGGCGCGCCTTCTGTTCGACCAGCAACACGGTGAGGCCCGTGCGCCGCAGGTCCTCGATCATCGCGAACACCGCGTCGACCATTTTCGGTGCGAGACCCAGCGACGGCTCGTCAAGCAGCAGCAGTTTCGGCTTCGACAGCAGCGCGCGGGCGATCGCCAGCATCTGCTGCTCGCCGCCGCTCAACAGGCTCGCGAGCAGGCCGCGGCGCTCGGCCAGGATCGGAAAGCGCTCGAGCAGTGCGGCAAGGTCCCGCATCGCCTGCGCCTTGTCGGCGCGCGTGTAGATGCCCATCAGGAGATTGTCGTTCACGGTCATGGTGCCGAGGATGCCGCGGCCTTCGGGCACCAGCGCGATGCCGCGCCGCAGGTTGCGCTCGGCGCTGTCGGGCTTGAGAACGTCGCCCTCGAAGCTGACCTGGCCGCGATAGGGCAGCAGGCCGGCAATGGCGCGGGCGACCGTGGTCTTGCCGGCGCCATTGGCGCCGATCAGCGCGACGATCTCGCCTTTGGCGATCTCGAGGTCGATGCCACGCACTGCCTGGATGGCGCCATAGCGTACGACCAGATCGCGGATGTCGAGCATCATGCCGCCCGTCCGAGATAGGCATCGAGCACCGCCGGATCGACCCTGACCTGGTCGGGTCGTCCCTGCGCGATCAGCACGCCGAAGTCGAGCACGTAAAGATGATCGCAGAGGTTCATCACGAACGCCATGTCGTGCTCGATCAGGAGGATGCTGAGGCCGTCCTGGCGCAGCCGCAGCACCAGGCTTCGGATCGCCGCCGCCTCGTCATGGTTCATGCCCGCGACCGGTTCGTCCAGCAACAGCAGCTTCGGCCGCGCGGTGACCGCCCGCGCCATCTCGACCTTGCGCTGCAGTCCATAGGGCAGCGACCGCGCCAGCCTGTCGCGGACTTCGCCGAGCCCGAAGAACTCCAGCACTTCCTCGGCGCGCCCGCGTGCCTGCGGGTTGGCAAGGCGCGTCGGCAGCAGCCTGCGCAGCGCGGGCCCGGCGGGCGGCTGGGCCACCAGCAAATGCTCCCAGACGGTCATGTCGGAAAACAGCCGGATGTTCTGAAACGTGCGCATGATCCCGGCACGCGCGATACGATGCGACGGCTCCGTGGTGACGGCGCGGCCATCGAGCAGCACGGCGCCGGACGTCGCACGATAGGCGCCGGTGATGACATTGAACGTCGTGGTCTTGCCGGCGCCGTTCGGGCCGATCAGCCCGACGATCTGGCCGGCGGCGACTTGCAGCGAAAGCTCGCTGAGGGCATGGACGCCGCCAAACGTCTTGGTGACGCGGTCCAGCCTCAGGCAGGGGGGCGGCGTTGTGCCCTCGCTCATGTCCGTGACCCCGGCAGCACCAGGCGAAGCAGCCTGCGGTCGAGCAGGCCCTGGCGGCGAACCAGCAGCGTCCCGATCAGCAGCGCGCCAAAGGCGGCGAAGCGCCAGTCGGCGAGAAAGCGCAGGTATTCGGGCAGGATCACCAGCATGGCGGCGCCGGCCAGCGCGCCGGGCGCCACGGTCGAGCCGCCGAGAATGACCGCAAGCACGAAGTCGATGGAGCGTTCGAACGAGAAATTGCCGGGCTCGATATAGACATGGTGATGCGCGAACAGGCCGCCGGCAATCGCCGCCACCGCGGCACCGCAGCCGAAGGCGCCGACCTTGATCTCGGTGGCATTGAGGCCGATCAGGCCGGCGGCGGTCTCGTCGTCGCGGACCGCGCGGATCTCGAGCCAGATCGGCGAGGCCTCGATCAACATGATCGCCGCGAGGATGATGGCGGCCCATGTCCAGATGTATCCGGGCGAGACATGGTGCATGCCATGAAAGCCCTCCGCGCCGCCCATCGCGGTGAAATTCTGCAGGAAGCTGCGCACCATCTCGCCGAAGCCGAGGGTGGCCATTGCGAGATAGATGCCTTTCAGCCGCAGCGCCGGGAAGCCGACCGCAATGCCGATCGCCCCCGACGCCAGCGCGGCGATGACGAGCGCGGCCGTGATCGGCAGTCCGGTCACCACGGTCAACCAGGAGGTGAGATAGGCGCCGATCCCCATGAAGCCGGCATTGCCGAGCGACAACTGCCCGGTGGCAAGGATGATGTAGACGCTGAGCGCGCCCAGCAGCAGGATGCCAATGTCGGCGACAATCCCGGCATCGTACATCGACATGGTCAGACCCTCTCGCCCTGATCGCTTCGGCCGCCCAGCAATCCCTGCGGACGGAGCAGCAGGATCACGATCATGAAGCCGTAGACCACGAAATCGCGGATCTGCGAGCCGCCATAGGCGACGGTCATGACTTCGACGACGCCCATCAGGGGCCCCGCGATCAAGGCGCCCCAGATACGGGTGGTGCCGCCGACCACCATCACCGCAATGGCCTTGAGGCCGATCTCGACCCCCATATACGGCGTGATCGCCGCATAGTGCACGCCGATCAGGACCCCGGCGGCGCCGGCCAGCGAGCCGGAAAGCATGAAGGCGATCAGCGTGACCCGGCCCGCCGGCACGCCGAGCAGCCGTGCGACGTCACGGTTCTCGGCAACGGCGCGCAGCGCGCGGCCGATCGATGTGTGCTGTACCAGCAATGCGAGGACGGCCACCAGCAGAACCGTGACACCGAGCACGGTGAGCTGGATGGCGCTGACGCTGACCGGTCCGATGCTGAAGCGGCCGCTGAAGACTTCGTCGGTCAGTTGCAACGGGTCGGAGCCCCAGACATTGGTCGCGATGTTCTGCAGAATGATCGAGAAGCCGAGCGTCGACAGCATCGGCGTCACCACCGGCGCCGTCCGGAACGGCTGGTAGCCGACGCGTTCGACGATGGCCGCGACCAGCGCCGCGCCGGCCATGCCGCCAACCAGCGCGACCAGCAGCGGCAGTTGCGCCAGCAGCGCGGCGAAGCCGAAATAGCCGCCCAGCATGAACAGTTCGGCGATCGCGAGGTTGAGAACGCCGAGAATGCCCATCACCAGCGAGAAGGAGAGGGCGATCAGCGTGTAGACCGCCCCGAGCGTCAATCCGTTGACGATTTGCTGGATCAGCACCTGGGCGTCCCTGTGAAGATGTCGCGCGAGATGATGTCGTCCTGCCTGCTTGCGTGATGCCTGGACGTCGTTGCAGCCGGCCGCGTCCATGCAAGTGTGGTCGAGAAGGATCGGATGGCCGGGAGCTGCCCGGCCCTATCAGCCGGTCCCGGCGTTCAGCACCCCTGCTTGCCGTCCGCCGCGCTACAGCCGCGAACCTTGGATTGCCAGCTGCCATTGCGGCCTTCGACGACGAAGAAGGCCTTGATCGCATCGCCGTCCTCGTTGAACGCGATCGGTCCGCCGAGCCCGGCAAAGCCGGACAGCTTGGCCATGTAGTCGCGGATCCTGGTCCGGTCCGCCTCGAGGTCTTCCGGCTTGCCGGTGACCCCGGCCTTCTTGATCGCCTCGATATAGATGCTGGCGATCTCGTAGATGTTGGCGTCGTACATCGAGGGCTCGATCGTGGCCGGCAGCCCCGAGATCTTGCGCAGCAGCGGGGTCAGCTCCTTGACGAATTGCTCCGGCCTGTCGCCGGTCATGCTGGCATAGAAGCTCGCGGGCGCCACGATCGGGATCTCCGGCGCCGCCTTCAGGATCGCCGAGGAAATCAGTTGGGTCGAGCCGACCACCGGCTTGATGACGCCCTGGCGTTTCATCTCGCGGATCACGGTGACGGCCTGGCTGTAGTCGGCGCTGACGACGACGCCGTCCGGATCGAGCGCCTTGATCTTGGTGACCTGGGCGCTGACGTCGAGATCGCCGGTGCTGAAGGAGAGCGGGTCGTTGGCATTCAGCACCTCGATGCCGTTGTCCTTCATCAGGCCGGGCATGATCTTGCTGCCCACCGTCGCCGCGGTGGCGTCCTTGGCGTCGTAGATGATCGCGACCTTCTTGATGCCGAAGGCCTGCTTGTAATATGGCACGGTGGTGCGGCCGAGCACGCCTTCGTCGATGGTGTTGCGGAATGCCCAGGGACGGTTGAGCTTGGCGACGCCGGGCTTCGACGAAGCCTGCGATGTCGCGACCACCTTCATCTCGTTTGCGACCGGAAAGGTGACCTCCGCCGCGCTCGAGGTCAGCGGCCCTGCAACCGCGAGCACATGATCGTCGCCGGCGAGCTTGCGTAGATCGTTGGTCGCCTGCGCCGGCTTGGTCGCGTCGTCGAGAATTACGATGCGCAGCTTGGCGCCGTTGATGCCGCCGGAATCGTTGATCTGCTTCTCCAGCATCTGCAGCGTCGCGGTGTTGGTGCGGCCCCATTCGGCGAACGGACCACTCGACGGCACGATCGCGCCGAGCACGATCTCGGGGCCGGCGGCGTGAACCGGGCCGCCTGCGATCGCTCCCGACAGGGCGGCGGAGAGCGCGGCGGCAGCGAGCCATCGGATCATTGTGGAAGTCATGAGGAGTCTCCCGTTTGTCGCGCTTCGGCGCGATCGCCGGCCTTGCCGGGGAGGCCGTGCAGCCGCTTCCCCTCGGGCCCCAGTTGCGGGAAGCTAGCATCAGAAAGCGAGCTTGAAAAGCTTCGTTAGTTATGTAATTATAGAAGATAGTTCGAGACGGGGAGGACGAAGAATGGCCGAAACGGGCCCTGGCGCCATCACGATCAAGCGGGTGCTGACGTTTCTCGACGAGACCCGCGCGGCCGACGGCCGCGCCACCGTGCCGCCGCTGCGCAAGGCCGCGGCGGTCGCGATCCTCGACAATCCCTTCGCCGGCCGCTTCGTGCAGGACCTTTCGCCGTTGACCCGGGCGAGCGAGGCGGTGGGCCGCGAAATCTGCGCCATCGCGGTGCGCCTGCTCGGCTCGGAGCCGGCAGCCAGCTACGGCAAGGCCGCGGTGGTCGGCATCAATGGCGAACAGGAGCATGGCAACGCCATGCTGACCACGGTATTCGGCAATGTCATGCGCGAGGCCGCCGGCGGCGGCAAGGCCTGGATCTCGTCGATGACCAAGCGCGCCGCGCCGGGAGCGACAATCGACATCCCGCTCGCGCACAAGGATGCGCTCTACGTTCGCTCGCACTACGATGGCATGACCCTGATGCTCCCGGATGCTCCGCAACCGAATGAGATCGCCATCATCGCGGTCTACGCCTCGCGCGGCCGCCCGAACCATCGGGTCGGCGGGCTTGCCGCCGCGGAGATCAAGGGCCAGGACGGCCTGGTATAGGCGTTCGCCGGCGCACGCGCGGCGGCGGTCTGCAACAACGGACCAGAGTGGAGCTGAAAATGACGGTTGCAAAGACGGGTACCGAGCACATCGCCTCGTTGCGCGATGGACGCACGGTCTACATCGACGGCGCCCTGGTAGAGGACGTCACGACGCATCCCGCGTTCCAGAACGCAGTGAAGTCTTCGGCCGCGCTGTACGATTATCAGGCCAGGCCGGAAAACATCGAGTTGATGACCTTCATGCCGGAAGGCTCCAACCGCCGTGTCAACCGCGCCTGGCAAATGCCGCGGAGCTACGAGGAAATGGTGACGCGGCGCAAGGCGCTGCAGGCCTGGGCGCGCGTGCACTACGGATTCATGGGGCGCTCGCCGGACCACGTCGCCTCCGCGCTGATCGGCCAGCGCATGGGCATCGAGGTGTTCCGCAAGCATGGGCCGCAGCGGGCCAAGGCGCTGGAAGACTATGTCGACTATGCCACCAAGAGCGACCTGTTCCTCACCTATGTGATCATCAATCCGCAGGCGGAGCGCAACAAGAACTGGGGTGACCAGGCGTCGGACCTCGTGGCGCGGGTCGTCGACGAGGATTCCACCGGCATCACCATCCGCGGCGCCAAGATGCTCGGCACTTCCTCGATCATGGCCAACGAGGTGCTGGTCGCCAATCTGCAGCCGCTGAAGCCGGGCGAGGAAGACCTCGCCTTCTCCTGTGCGTTGCCGATGAATGCCAGGGGCCTGCGCGTGCTGTCGCGGAAGTCGTACGAGGCGTCGGCGGTATCGGTGTTCGACAATCCGCTCTCGTCGCGCTTCGACGAGAATGATGCCCTGATCTATTTCGATGACGTCAAGGTTCCCTGGGATCGGCTGTTCGTCTATCGCGACACCGATGTCTGCCGGCAGCAATTCCACGAGACCTGGGGGCATTCCTACCAGAACTACCAGGCGCAGATCCGCCTGTCGGTGAAGATCCGGTTCCTGGCGGGTCTCGCCCGCCGGCTGACCGAGGCGATCGGCACCACCAACATTCCCTCGGTCAGCGAAAAGCTCGGCTACATGGCCGCGCAGGCCAGCATGGTGGAAGCGATGCTGTCGGGCATGGAAGCGAGCGGCTCGCGGGCCGGCGAATACTGGGTGCCGAACAAGCATTTCATGTATTCGGCGCAGGTGCTGACGCAGGATCTCTATCCGCAGTTCGTCAATACGATCCGTGAGCTGTCCGGCGGCGCCTTGATCATGCTGCCGTCCTCGGTCAAGGACTTCAACGACCCGATGCTGAACCGGATCATCCAGACGACGCAGCGCGCGGCCAATCTCGAACCGGAAGACAAGGTCAAGTTCCTCAAGGCCTGTTGGGATGCAGTCGGTTCAGAATTCGGCTCGCGTCACCAGCAATACGAAATGTTTTATGCCGGCGCGCGCTTCGTCACGGCGGGCCACAGCTTCCGCACCTATGACTGGAACGGCGCGACCGCGATGGTTGAAGAGCTGCTCGCCTCCTATTCGCTGAGCGACGAGCTGGGCGGGGTGAAACATTAGGCGGGAAGCGAACTCATGAAGGTCGCGATCACCAATCTCGGCACCGTCGTCTCCGGCGACTGGCGCGCGCCCCTGGTCGCGGCCGACACCGTCATCGTCGATGGCGGCAGGATCGTCCTGGTGGGCACGGCGGGTGCGGCCGAGGTCGAGGCCTGCGACGTCGTGATCGACGCCGGCGGCATGACCGCGATTCCCGGCCTGATCGACTCCCATGTCCACATCACCTTCGGTGACTACACCCCGCGCCAGCGCGCGGTGGGTTATCTCGAGAGCTATCTCCATGGCGGCGTGACGACGTCGATCTCGGCTTCCGAAGTGCACGTTCCGGGGCGGCCGCGCGACCCGGAAGGCGTCAAGGCGCTGGCACTGGCGGCGCAGCGCTGCTTTGCCGACTATCGTCCCGGCGGCATGCGCGTGATCGCGGGCTCGGTGATCCTCGAGCCTGGCTTGAAGGATGAGGATTTCAGGGAACTCGCGGCCAAGGGCGTCGGCCTCGCCAAGGCCGGGTTCGGTGCGGTGAAGACGGCCTACGACTATGTACCGCTGGTCGCCGCGGCAAAGGCGGCCGGCCTGATCACTACCTGCCACACCGGCGGCTCGTCGATCCCCGGTTCCGGCGCGATCACCGGCGACCATCTCCTGAAGATGCATCCGCACGTGTCGTTTCACATCAACGGTGGACCGACGGCGATGCCGGATCGCGACTTCGAACGCGTCATCCGCGAGAGCGAGATGGCGCTGCAGGTCTGCACCGCCGGCAATCTGCGCACGACGTTGTTGTGCGGCAAGCTTGCCCTCGAACTCGGCGCCTTCGACCGCTTCATCATCGCCACCGACACGCCGACCGGCAGCGGCATCATGCCGCTCGGCATTCTCTATACGATCGCGCACCTATCGAGCCTCACCGCCATGACGCCGGAGCAGGCGATCTGTGCGGCGACCGGCAACAATGCCCGCGTCTACCGGCTCGACAGCGGCCTGCTGCGGGTCGGTCACGCCGCCGACCTCGTCCTGCTGGATGCGCCGGACGGCGGCACCAGGGACAATGCGCTCGATGCCATCCGCAATGGCGACATCGCCGCGATCGGCGCCGTGGTCACGTCGGGCATTCCCCGCTTTGTCGGCCGCAGCCGCAACACGCCGGCGACCACGCGCAAGGCGCGCGTGGCGAAGTCGTCCATCATGCAGGATTTTGCGGCCGCGACGCACTGAGCATGCGCCGCGAAAAAGGGGGTTCAGGCCGGATCGAAATAGTGGATTTCGAACAGCAGGCAGCCCTTCTCGGACTTGAATGGGCCGTGCCAGGCGCCGGGGGGCCGGGAGGCATAGGTATTCGGCGCGAATGATTCGCCGCCCTTGCCCTGGTCGTCGTTGCCGACGGTGAGGTCTCCGGACACCAGGTAGACCTCCTCCCAATATTCATGCACGAACGGCTTGGTGGTGAAGACGCCGGGCGCAAAGCGCAGCAGGCGCGAGCGCGAGCCCCGCTTGGCCTGCTCGTCCAGCGCGCCCGACAGGATCTTCTGCTGGATCCCGGCGGGATATCCGGCCGGCGTCTCCCACCCGCTCGACATGTCGAGCGCGTGAAATTCCTTGTGTTCCTTGTTGATGGCCATGTCGTTGATTCCCTGATGGATGGAAAGAGCTCACCAGCCGTGCAGCAGCTCGGCTTCCGGGGGCGGCGCGTGAGCGTTCGCGGCGCTCGCCAGCTGGCGGTAGCGGCCCTGGAAGAATACCAGCGGACGCTGGTGGGTGAAGGCATGTTCGTGCAATGCTTCGACGCGGCCGACGAAGATCTCATGGTCGCCGCCGTCATAGCGGGCATAGCTCGCGCATTCGAACACCACGCCCGCGTTCGGCAACATTGGTGCACCGTTGCCGCCGGTGAGGATGGTCAGTCCCTCCCACTTGTTGCCCCCGGGACGCGCGAACTGGTTCGACACCTGCTCCTGCTCCTCGTTCAGCACGTTGACCGCATAGTGCGAGACCGCCTGCCAGGCGGTGAAACTCTGGGTCTGGCGGTGAACGCTGAACAGGATCAATGGCGGGTCGAGCGACACCGAGTTGAAGGAATTCATGGTCATTCCGATCAGTTCGCCGGATGCGGCGCGCGCGGTCGCGACGACCACGCCGGTCGGAAACTTGCCAAGGGCATTACGGAATTTGCGGGGATCCATGCTGGTCTCCGGAACAACCTTCGGTTATATACTCCATAACTTAGCTAGTTTTCAAAGTTTTTCGCGGAGGAAGCGACGGCCATGCTCGATTTTCAGCTCCTGCCCCGGGAAGGCGACCGGCAGCGGATCGACTTTGCGGTCGCAACCCTGATCGTGGCCGGCTGGACCGGCCGCGACGAGGCGGCGTTGCGCCATCACATCGAGGAACTCGCCGCCATCGGCGTGCCGCGGCCGTCCTCCGTTCCGGTATTTTATCGCAACAGTGCCCTTAACGTAACCCAGGCTTCGCGCCTCGAGGTGCTCGGACCCGACACGTCGGGCGAGGCCGAGCCGGTGGTGGTGGCGCATGCCGGGCGGCTGTGGCTGACGGTCGGCTCGGACCACACCGATCGCAAGGCCGAGACCATGGGTATCGCGCTCTCCAAGCAGCTGTGCGCCAAGCCGGTCGGTCGCGAACTCTGGCTGCTGGAGGATGTCGTGGGTCATTGGGAACAGCTGCGGCTGCGCGCATTCGCCACCATCGATGGACGCCGCGTCGCCTATCAGGAGGGCACGCTGGCCGGCATGCGCACGCCCGCCGACCTGATTGCACGCTATGGCGCAACGCTGTCGCCGGGCACCATGCTGTTCTGCGGCACGCTGGCGGCGATCGGCGGGATCCGCCCCGCCAGCCGCTTCGAGGTGGAGCTCGAGGATCCCGTGCTCAAGCGCACGCTGCAACATGGCTACGATATCGACGTCCTGCCGGTGATCGCCTGATGGCAGCGCAGGCTCCCTGCCCATGACCGCCGCCGACCAGGACCGCGAGGCCTGAAATTTACAATGGAGAACGCCGTGTCGCGTCAAAAAACCAGAGCTGAGCGAGGCGCGACCCCGCGCCGCGGCGATCCGAACCATTCGCGCGGGCTGCCCCTGACCGTGACCCGGCCCGAGCTCCTGAACGATGGCACCGATCGCGGCTTTCGCAAGCTCGTGCACAACATCTTCGCCTTCATGGCACGGCACGAATCGATCCGCGACGGCCACGCCAGGCAGATCGGCCTTGCGGGAGTCGAATACACCATCCTGATCTCGATCGGTCATCTCGGTCTCGACGGTGACGTCAACGTCAAGACCATTGCCGATCATCTGCACATGAGCGGTGCATTCGTCACCACCGTGACCAGCAAGCTGCAGAAGCTCGGCCTCGTCGAGAAGACCCAGGACAGCGTCGATCGCCGCCGGATCTCGCTTGCGATCACTGAAAAGGGCAAGGCGCTGCTGCGCAAACTCGCGCCGTATCAGTGCGAGATCAACGACGTGGAGTTCGGCCCGCTCAGCCGCGAGGATTTCCAGGCGATCTCCCGCATCATGGAGGCGCTGATCGAATCCAGCGACAAGGCCTTTGCGTTGCAACGCTACAAATCCTCGATCAAGGAAACGCCCAAGGTGGCCTGATTGCGGTCCAGCCCCGCGAATGGCCGGCGATCCGCGCCGCTCAGGCGGCGAGCCGCGCCTGCGATCCCGCAGCCGTGCCCCGTGCGGTCTGATGCTCAAGGTCGGCATCGATCTCGGCGCCGAGCAGGATGACGATCGCGGAAATCCAGAGCCAGGTCATGAATCCGACCACGGCGCCGAGCGATCCATACGTCTCGTTGAAGTCGCCGAAATTGGCTGCATACCAGGAGAACAACCCCGAGATACCCAGCCATAGCAATGCGGCGATGGCGCTTCCCCATGTGATCCAGCGCCACTGCGCGGCCTCGCGGCTGGGACCGTAACGGTAGATGATGGCCAGCGCGAGCGCCAGGATCAGATACATCAGGGGCCACCTGCCGAAGCGCAGCAGCAGGTCACCGGCTTCCGAAAGGCCGACGTAATTGAGGATGATCGGGACGATGACGATCGAACCCAGCGCGGCCATCGCGAACACGATTCCGCTGAGGGTGAAAGCGAGCGAGGTGATGTTCAGGCGGACAAATCCCCGCTTCTCGTCCGTGCCATAGACGATGTTCAGCGTGTCGAACAGCGACTTCATCGCCGCGTTCGCGCTCCACAACGAAACGACCAGGCTGACGGCAAAGGTCGCGCCGAGCGTCTGCGATCCCTTGGCTGACACTCGCGTCAGCTGCTCGCGCGCAATGTCAAGCGCACCGCCGGGCATGAAGCCGTCGAGCTGATCGAGGTGGCGGGCGATGCTTGAGGGATCGGAGAACAGACCGTACATCGCAACCAGCGCGGCCAGCGCCGGGAAGATCGCCAGGATACTGTAATAGGTCATGCCTGCGGCCAGCGCCATGACCCGATGCTTCGACACGCCGTCATAGACGCGCATCAGAAAACCCTTCAACCCGGGCGCCGGGAGGTCGGACGGTCCCGTCGCCTGGCGGAGATCGCGGAGTTTCTCGTCGTTCGTGCTCCCACCCTTTCGGTCGTTCGGGAATAGGTAATCGGTGGCAAGCGCGACGCCCACCAGCGCCAACACCACCGCGGCGGTCCAGCCGTCGGAGCGCGGTGCGTCCAGCTTCGCGGGCTTCGCCGCCATCGATCCCTTGCTCCATCCAGATCAGCTCAGGAGAACGGAGGCGGAGGCAATTATGTTCCGCAAATGCCACAGGCGATCCGTTCGCCGGCAACACGGGGGAACAACCGGCCGTGCCGGGCGTCAAGCCCCGGTCTTACAAGGCGTTGAGCAGGAGAAATAAAATGCCTCGCAAGCCTCCCTGGAAGAAAGCCAATCCCAAGAAGACGAGCAAGAAGTCTCGCAAACTTTCAGCGGCACAAAAAACTGCTGCGAAGCGGTCCGCCAAGAAGGCCGGCCGTCACTATCCGAACCTGGTCGACAACATGCGGGTCGCCAGCAAGAAATAAGAAGCGGAAGGCACGCAAACGTTGACCGCTTCCATCAGTGGCCCTCGGACGAAGCGGCCCGCGAACCCTGCGACATTTGTGCGCGCGTCGTGACGAGCTGGCAGCTTGCCGATTGTGTGGTAGCGTCAAGCCTTGAATGGGCGGCCCGACCCCGGACAAAAACAGTCGCGCCCCGGGGCCGGCCGCGCCAGCGAGAGGCAACACCATTGGGCGCACACAGGGAGGCAGTACGATGAACATGAGGCCCGACCCGACCTTTCATGCATCACCGAAACTTGCGATGGAAGCGCCGCCGGAAAACTTCGCCTACACCCTGCTGCTCAGCCCGGATTTCTCCAAACCCGATGCCCTTGTCGTGATCGACGTGAAACCGGGCTCGCCGACCTTCAGTCAGGTCGTTCACACCGTCGTCATGCCGAACAAGGGCGACGAGTTTCACCATTTTGGCTGGAACGCCTGCTCATCGGCGCTGTCACCGCTTACCGGGCACGCTTTTGTCGAACGACGCTACCTGGTCATTCCCGGCATCCGGTCTTCGCGGATCTATATCATTGACACCAAACCGGATCCCACCAAGGCGAAAATTCACAAGATCATCGAGCCCGAGGAGATCTTTGCCAAGACCGGTTACTCGCGACCGCATACCGTTCATTGCGGCCCGGAAGGCATCTATGTCAGCACACTGGGCGGCGGCGGCAAGAATGGCACCGATGGACCTGCCGGCATCTTCATCATGGATTGCGAAACCTTCGACGTCCGCGGGCGCTGGGAGATCGATCGTGGTCCCCAGCAGCTGCACTATGATTTCTGGTGGAATTTGCCGCGCGACTACATGGTCTCGAGCGAGTGGGGCCTGCCGCCGCAATTCGAGAACGGGATCGTGCCGGAAGACCTGCTCTCCAACAAGTATGGCCATCGGATCCATTTCTGGGATCTGCGTGCCCGCAAGCATGTGCAGACCATCGATCTCGGAGCCAACCATCAGATGGCGCTGGAGGTGCGTCCGGCGCACGATCCGGTTCGCGAATATGGCTTCCTCGGCGTCGTGGTCGACACCACCAATCTCGAAGGCTCGATCTGGACGTGGTGGCGCGAGGGCGGCAAATTCCACATCGAAAAAACGGCGACCATCCCGCCCGAGCCGGCGGCAAAGGAACAGTTGCCGCCGCTGCTGCAGGGTTTCGGCGCCGTTCCGCCCCTGATCACCGACATCGACCTCTCGCTGGATGACAAGTTCCTCTACGTCTCCTGCTGGGGCACCGGCGAGATGCGTCAATACGATGTCAGCGATCCTCGCAAGCCAAAGCTTGCCGGCTCGGTCCATATCGGCGGCATCGCACGGCGCACCCCACATCCGAACGGCAGGGCCTTCGCCGGCGGCCCGCAGATGGTCGAGATCAGCCGCGACGGCAAACGCGTGTACTGGACCAATTCGCTCTACTCGACCTGGGATGATCAATTCTATCCGCAGGGAGTGCCGGGCGTCGAGGTGATGGCCAATGCAAATCCGTCCGGCGGACTTGAACTGGCCAAGGACTACTGGATCCAGTTTCCCGAGGGATACCGGGCGCACCAGATCCGGCTCGACGGCGGCGACTGTTCGACCGACTCGTTCTGCTATCCGTCGGTCTGAGGTTGAGTGCGGCCGACTGGGCGCCGGCCTGGCTGTGGCTGGCTGTCATCGCGAGTGGCCTGTACCACGGCTTGAACCCGGCGATGGGCTGGCCGCTCGCGGTCTCGGCCGGACTGATGGAAAGGAATCCGCGTGCCGTGGTGGCGGCGCTAGGTCCGCTTGGAGCGGGCCATCTGCTCGCCATGCTGCTTGTCCTGCTTCCCTTTGCACTGCTGGCCGCGCTGGTGGAATGGCAGCGCGAGATCCAGATCGGCGCCAGCCTGCTGGTGATCGGATTCGGCATCTTCCGGCTGGTCGAGCAGCGTCATCCACGGGCTCTGGCACGGATTCGCCCGACGCAATTGGCCCTGTGGTCGTTCGCCATTGCCATCGCGCATGGCGCTGGATTGATGCTGGTGCCGATCTATCTCGGGATCTGCCGGCAGGCCGATCTCGACGACGCCCATCGAGCCGCCACGTCGCTGATCCGTTCCGATCTCGGCATGGCCGTGCTGGTCGCCATCGTCCACGCCATCGCGATGATCGCCGCCGGCGGATGCCTGGCGTGGCTAGTCTACCGGCATCTCGGTCTCAAATTCGTGTCGCGGAGCTGGTTCAATCTGGATACGGCATGGGCCGCCAGCCTCATTCTGGTCGGGGCCGTCGCGCTGGCATTCGACCTCACGACTTCCCATGACACCACTTCGCATGCGGACTGGCGAGGTGCCACGATTTCTCAATCGCGCATGCGGGCGATCGTCCCGGAGACGATCTGCATCGCGACGCCGAGCGTCCATCCCAGCATGATCATCGAGGTCCAGAACAGATGCGGGGTTTCGCGCAGCACGATCACCCCAACCGATGCGAAGGCCACCAGCGCCGCGAGGAAGGTACCGACTGCGCTGAGAAGTTCCGCGGCATCGATCCCGCGGGACGTTCGCTCCGGCGCTCGCTCGTCATGCGCGTGAAACGGTAAGGCGGGTATGTCGATCCCGAGATAGAATCCGACCGCGCCGCCGACCATCATGACCAGGATGAAGGCCTGGGAGGTGAGCACCGCGAAGCTCGATCCCACATGGGCGCCAACAAACAGCCCGCTGGCCGCGCCGGCCATGGCGAGCCCGATCCGTTCCAGCAGATGCGCGAATTTCCTGACGCGGGATCTCATGGCGTGACCCCCGATGGTCGCGCAAAGGTAGAACATTTCGCCAATGGACGAAACAGCAGAGTGACACCTGCGCGATCAGCCGCGCAGCGCCGCGAGCAATTCGTCGGGTCGTTCGGTCATCATCATGTGACCGGCACCCGCGAGAACCACGGTGCGGGCATGCGGAATCGCCGCCGCCAGGGCCTTGCCTGCCTTTGCGGGCGTCATCATGTCGCGCTCGCCAAGCACCAGGGTGATCGGCACCGTCACGCCAGCGGCCGCGGCCGGCGCATTCTGATAGGCGTTGCAGGCGGAGAGATCGCGAAACAGGACACCCGGCTGACAGCCCTGCAACACCGATTGCGCTCCGCCATGCATCCATAGACCCGGCGCGAGGCAGCCGCCCAGTTCGGCCCTAGCACCCAGTCCCCAGATCGAAACCATGTCAATCGCCGCCTGGTCATTGGCTTCGGCCGCCTTGAGCAGGTCGGGACCGACCGTCATGCGGGCCGCGGTGCCGATCAGGCTCAGCCCCGTGACCCGCGCCGGATGCCGCGCCGCGGTCTCGAGTGCGATCAGCGATCCCATGGAATGGCCGATCAGTTCGGCCCTGGACACCCCGGCGGCATCGAGCAAGGCGGCGGTCCAGTCGGCCATTTCGGCAATGCTGCCAAGTCCGGAGCCGGCCGAGCGGCCATGTCCCGGCAGGTCCGGCGCCAGTACCGCGTAGCCGTGATGCGCGAACCAGCGACTGTGCAGCGCCCAGGTGGCGTGGTCGAAGCCCGCGCCGTGCAGCAGGACCAAGACCGGCAGCGCGCGATCGAATGCCCGGCCGCCGGTGGCGACGAAAACGTCAGCGCCGTTGACGGAAAGATTCATGGCTCACACCTTCTGCGAGGCGCGCAGCGCCTGGCCGAGATCGTCGGTGATGTCAGCGGCGGATTCGATCCCGACCGACAGCCGCACCAGTTCCTCGCCGATGCCGGCTGCCTCGAGTTGCGCGGGGTCCATCTGTTGATGGGTGGTGCTGGCCGGGTGAATCACCAGGGTCTTGGCGTCGCCGACATTGGCGAGATGGCTGATCATGCGCAACGTCTCGATGAACTTGCGCCCCGCCGCCCGTCCGCCCTTGATGCCGAAGCTGATGATCGAACCCGCGCCGCGCGGCAACAGCCGTTTCGCCAGCGCGTGATCCGGGTGGCTCTCGAGCGAGGGGTGCAGCACCCAGTCCACCGCCTTGTTGCCCGACAGGAAATCGAGCACCTCATGGGTATTCTGCATGTGACGATCCATCCGCACTCCCAGGGTCTCGATACCCTGAAGGAGCTGGAAGGCGTTGCTGGGCGACAGACAGGCGCCAAAATCCCGCAGCCCCTCGGTGCGCGCCCGCATGATGAAGGCGGCGCGCCCGAACTGCTCGTCGAAGACGATGCCGTGATAGCCGGCATAGGGCTCGGTCAGCACCGCGAACTTGCCGGAATCGTGCCAGTCGAAGCGACCGCCATCGACGATCGCGCCGCCTATCGCGATACCGTGGCCGCCGAGCCATTTCGTCACCGAGTTCATCGCAATGTCGGCCCCCCATTCGATCGGCCGGCTGAGATAGGGGGTGGCGAAGGTATTGTCGATCAGAAGCGGGATCTTCGCCTGATGCGCGATCTGCGCCACGGCGGGGATGTCGAGCACCTCGAGACCGGGATTGCCGATGGTCTCGCCGATCACCAGCCGGGTGTTGGGGGAGATGGCCGAGCGGAATGCGTCGAGATCGCGCGGCTTGACGAAGGTGGTGGTGATGCCGAAGCGGGGCAAAGTGTGCGCCAGCAGATTGATGGTGCCACCATAGAGCGAGGCCGAGGCGACGATATGATCGCCGGCGCCGAGCAGGGTGGCGATCGCCAGATGCATGGCGGCCATTCCGCTCGCGGTGCAGATCGCGCCGACGCCGCCCTCCAGCGCGGCCAGGCGTTCCTCGAGCACGGCGGTCGTGGGATTGGATATCCGCGTGTAGATGTGTCCGGCGCGTTCGAGATTGAACAGGGCGGCGGCGTGATCCGAATCCTGGAAGACATAGGAAGTCGTCTGATAGATCGGCACCGCGCGGGCGCCGGTGACGGGATCGGGATGCTGGCCGGCGTGCAGGCTCAGGGTTTCAAACGCGGGCGGCTTCGGCGCGGGCATGCTGGACTCGCAGGATCGGGCGGCAGGATTGTGTCTCGGCGTTTTGCCACAAGTCGGGCGGCGGTGTTAGCCATTGACAGCGTTTTCGCCGCCGGCTGCGAAGCCGGCGGTCACCGCTCCGGACGCCAGCGGGCATACCCGGCGAAGCCGAGCAACGCCGCCGCGCCGATCCAGGTCGCGACGATGGCAACGGCTGCCACCGTGCTGCGCGGGCGCTGCTCGGCCGCATCGGCCCTGGCGCGGTACTCCGCCATCACCTGCGGCGGGATCAGCGACACCACCAGCCAGATGCCGAGCGGCACGATGATGAGGTCGTCGGCATAGCCCAACACTGGAATGAAATCGGGAATGAGATCGATCGGCGAAAGCGCGTAGCCGGCCACCGCCGCTGCCAGGATCTTCACATACCATGGCAGCTGCGGGTCGGCCGCGGCGAGGTAGACCGCGTGGACGTCGCGGATCAGGCGGCGCGCCCATCGCGTGATGTGGCGAAACATGGCGCGGCCTCGATCGCGGTCGCCGGCGAGCCGATCGCGGCCCCCGTCACTGCAGCTTGCATTTGGTTTCGGGCCGGTCGAGGCCGAGCGTGTCGAGTGTCGATACCTGATGCAGGAAGCCTTCCTGCGGCGAGACCGACACGGTGTTGCGGCCGTCGAACAGCAGGATCGGCTGCCGCAGCTGCAGGTTCCAGTCGCGCACCGTCAGCTTCTGGCCCTTGAATGCCGAAACCGAAAAGGCCGGGCTCTTCATGTAGGCGAGCATCTTGCCGGGATCGTTGGAGTTGCTGCGGGCCGCGGCTTCGCCGACCATCCGGACCGCAGTCCAGGACTGCATGTCCAGCGCGGTCATCGCGCGATGAAACTGATTGGTGAAGCGGTTCTGCAACTGCACCGCGCCCCATTGGTCGAAGGCCGCGTCCCAGCTGGTGGGCACGAGGCCGGCCGAGCCGACGACCGGGCGGGGATCCCAGGTGCGGTATGGCAGATAGCCGGCGAACACCTCGCTCTCGTCGGCCGCCACCAGAACGTCATGCTCGGGTGCGCTCTGGGTCACCACCGGCATCTGCTTCTGGATTTCGGCAACCCCGCTGTCGGTGCGCCGGGCGCCGCCGGTATCCTTGAATTCGCGCGCCTCGACGATCTTGGCACCGAAGCGGGTCGCGGCATGGCGCAGCGCCTCGCCGAACAGCTTGTCGTTGTCGTGCGAACCCGTGATCAGCATCCACTTGCGCCACTTCTTCCAGACCAGGTACTGCGCAAGTCCGTCGGCGAGCATGGAGCGTGTCGGCGCCACGTGGAACACGTTGGCCCGGCAATCCTGCTCGCGCAAGCGCTCGTCGGTGGCGGAGGCATTGAGCAGGGTCTCGCCGCGCGCCTTGCCGGCATCGGCCGCCTTCAGCAGCCGATCCGCGTCGAGGCTGGTGATGACGAACGCCGCGCCCTGGTCGGCCAGCGCATTGACTGCCGCCGCAGGATCGTCGCCGTCGCCGAGCAGGCTGTCGATCAGGGTGTAGCGCTGATTGAGGAAGCGTCCGGTGGTGTTGTTGTCCTCGATCGCGAGCTGCGCGCCGGCCAGGCCGTCATTGCTGGCGGGCACATCGATCAGCGAGATCCGGATCCGCGACGGCGCCAGATGAAGGTAGCCGATCTTGATCTCCAGCGGCTGGTCCGACCAGCCGGTTCCGCCAACGGCGACCAGGATGCAGATGCCAAGCCAGAGCCGGAGCAAGTAACGTCTCCCATGCACGTTCGGGCAAACTTCCCGGACGAGCCGCCAGGAGGTCGTTGTGTTTTTCGTGACTTTCAAGCTACTCCCTTTAACGTGCGGCGCAATGCCGGGTCCCGTCCTGCAGGGTTGATCGCTACGATGGTCTAATCAAACGCCGCGATGCCAGTTGCGCCACAAAATGGTTCACATTCGAGCGATCTGAATTGAGCCTCAGACTTTGGAGAATGCCACATGTTCGGTCTGCGCTGGATCGCGATCCTCGGCTTGGCTTGGTTTGCCATTCCGCTCAATTCCGCCCTTGCCTTCCGCGCCTTTGTTTCCAACGAGAAGGGCAACACCATTTCCGTGATTGACACCGACAAGATGGAAACCGTCGCCACCATCCAGACCGGGCAGCGTCCGCGCGGCATCCAGGTTTCCCGCGACGGCAAGCTGCTGTTCGTGGCGGTCGGCGACGACGACAAGATCCAGATCTTCGACACCAAGACGCTGGGCGATGCCGGCGAACTGCCGTCCGGCCCGGATCCCGAGCAATTCATCCTCGATCCCTCGGGAAATACCCTCTACGTGGCGAACGAGAACGACGCCATGGTGACCATCATCGACGTTGCGAAACGGTCCGCCACCGGTGAAGTATCGGTCGGGATCGAGCCCGAGGGCATGACGATCAGCCCGGACGCCAAGGTCCTGATCTGCACCTCGGAGACGACCAGCATGGTGCATTTCATCGATACCACGACCCGCCAGATCACCGACAACCTGCTGGTCGGCTCGCGCCCGCGCTTCTCGGCCTACAAGTCCGATGGATCGGAATTGTGGGTGACCTCCGAGATCGGCGGGGCTTTGTCGATCATCGACCCGACGACGCGCAAGCTCAAGAAGACCGTAACCTTCGAAATTCCCGGCTTGCGATCGGAATCGATCCAGCCCGTCGGGATCAACATCACCCGGGACGGCAAGCTCGGTTTCATCGATCTCGGGCCGGCCAACCGGGTCGCCGTGGTCGATGGCACCACCCATGCCGTCCTGAAATATCTGCTGGTCGGGCAGCGGGTCTGGCATGGCGCGTTCACACCGGACGAGAAGTATCTCCTGGTCGCCAACGGTGTCTCCAACGACGTCTCGGTGATCGACGTCGCAAGCCAGCGCGTCATCAAGTCGATCCAGGTGGGAGAGCTGCCCTGGGGGGTTGCGTTCGGGCCGAACTGACGGCTTGCGATCTCGGGCGCCAACGCGCCGCGGCCGCCACGAAGGGCGATCGATCGATAATCAGATATCGCGGCGTCGCATGTCGGGATAGCCGCAGCTCCACTTCTTGGCCATCCATTCCGGGTGCTGGCCGATCCACTGGGCGATATAGGGCTGCGCCGCCATCATGCACTGGTTGATGGAACCATCGAAGACAAATTGCAGGTATTTCTCCTCGCAATTGCCGGGGTTGGCGATGGCGCAGACGGTCAGGATGATTTCGATCATTCCCCGGTCCTCCATTCTCGGAAATGCACCTCGAATAATACGCTTGAATTCACCCGGGCGTTTCAATTTTCGGCGGGCTTTTCCCCTGCCGGCTGCTGGTGTTCCGGTCGCATCGCAACCATCGCCGGTCGGCATATCGGGATCGATGGCCGCCTGCTAAGCTGCCATCACGCCCGTTGACCGACCACCCTCACATCCCAGCAATGCCGGAGCCGTACCATCATGGCCATTGAGACCGTTTCGCAAAACCGATCGCATGGCGGCGTGCAGGGCGTCTACCGGCACCAAAGCCGCGAGACCCGGACGGCCATGACCTTCTCGGTCTTTGTCCCGCCCCATCAGGAGGGCGCCAGGCTGCCGGTGGTCTGGTATCTGTCCGGCCTGACCTGCACCCATGCCAATGTCACAGAGAAGGGCGAATACCGCCGCGCCTGCGCCGAACAGGGGCTGGTGTTCGTGGCGCCGGATACCAGTCCGCGCGGCGAAGGGGTGCCGGGCGATCCGGCGGGCGCCTATGATTTTGGGCTTGGCGCCGGCTTCTATGTGGACGCGACGGTGGCGCCGTTTGCGGATCATTACCGGATGTGGAGCTATGTGACGGCGGAGCTGCCCGAACTGATTGCCGAACATTTCCCGGTCGATCCCCGCCGGCAGTCGATCCTCGGTCATTCGATGGGCGGCCATGGCGCGCTGACGGCGGCGCTGCGCAATCCCGGACGCTATCGCGCCGCCAGCGCCTTCTCGCCGATCATCGCGCCGTCGCAGGTGCCATGGGGCATCAAGGCGCTGGGTGGATATCTCGGCGAGGAGCGGGCGGCCTGGCGCCGTCACGACACGGTGGCGCTGATCGAGGACGGCGCGCGGTTTGCCGATTTCCTGGTCGATGTCGGGGATGCCGATCAGTTTCTCACCGAGCAGCTTCGTCCGGAATTGCTGGAGCGGGCCTGCGCGCAGGCCGGCATCCCGCTGGTGCTGCGGCGCCAGCCCGGCTACGACCACAGCTATTATTTCGTTTCGACATTCATGGAAGATCATCTGCACTGGCACGCCGCGCGACTGATGGCGTGATCGTGGCGGCCCGAGGCTCGCCTCCGGCTATTTCGCCGGGGCGTTGGCGTCGGCAGGGGCCTCGTCCGACAGCCGGTTCCTGACCAGGAATCGCACCCCGTGATCATAGGCCTCGGCGGTGTCGCCGCGGATCTGCCCATTGAGATGGGCAACCATCGCGCCGCTGGCGGCATCGAGGATCCAGATGTCCATCGAGGTGATCAGCGACGATACCTTGTGGACCACCGGCACCACGGCATAGGCCGCGCCGGCCTGACGCGCGACCGGCAGGAAGCAGGTGCCGCACATATAGCGCGGGGCGGTCGCCGCCACGGCGACGCTGAACGGTGCAAGATCGAGCGGCGAATAGCGCCCGGTTTTTTCCAGGACCTCCGATAGCACCCGGGTCGCCATGGCGAGCCGCTCGGCGCGGTCGGGTTGCGGCGGTTCGCCACTGGTGTCGTAGATCTCGAACGGAAAGATCGCGGTGGCCGGCGCCGCGACGGCGCCCACTGCCCCGCCCGCCAGGCCGGCAGCCATCACCACGATCCGGATCAGCGTTCCACAGGGCATGGCCATTCCTCCTTGCGAAGGGCGACGCAGTCCCGCCCCGCGCCATGGATTGCTTCGTTGCGCGCGCAATGACAAGGTTAGCGCAAAGGCGCCGGCCGTCACGAGGTCGTGACCGGCAACGCGACGACGGGATCAGACCTGCAAGGAGAACACCATGGCCAAGGCGGTTTGTTTGTCGGTCTGCATGCTGGCCCTGATCTCGACCGGCGCATCGGCAAAGGACACCAGGTTCTGGAACCTGACGGCCCACACCGTCACCTCCCTGCAGCTTTCGCCGCCCGGCAAGAATGAATGGGGCCGCAACCAGACCGACAATGATCGCGACCACACCGTCGACCACGACGAACGGCTCAAGATCACCGATACCGAGGCGGGCACCTACGATGTCAGATTGGTCGACCAGACCGGACGGACCTGTGTCGTGTCGAATGTTCAGGTCAAGGCCGGCGCGGTCTTTTCCATCGACGAGAAGGAATTGAAGGGCTGCAGCAAATAGCGGCAGGCTCAGAAATTCATCCCGAACAGCACGCGCGCCTGCTGCCGCTCGAAATTGACGAGGTCGAGCGTACCGGCCGTGGCAACGGCGTGGCCGGCCACCTGCGGGCTCCAGGCGGCGGCAATCCAGGCGCGCCGGGAGAGTTTGAAATAGACACTCGGCCCGATGAAAAAGCTCTCGCCAGCCAGCGAGTCCAGCCCGGCTCCTTCATATTGGCGCAGATAGCGGGCCTCGCCGCCGACGAACAGCCCGGGGCTGATCTGGGCCATCAGGCCTACGGCAACGCCGGCGACGGAATCCGGTGACCACGAGCCGGTCAGCTTCGATCGCGTGGTTTCCGGCTGATACACCAGGTTAATCGCCGCAACCACCTGGTCCGGAACGATCTCCCAGTCGGCGGCCGCGACAAGGTCGACACCGTAGAAGTTGCCGGCTGCGCCCGTCACCTCGTCGGCCCGCTCCCAATGCGGCTCCGCGCCGATGGCCAGGCCGAACGGCGCGGTCGCGCGATCGAGCAGGCGATAGCGGATGTCGACGGAGGCGCCGCCGACGCCCGCGTAACGCTGGTCGGTGAAGCCGGTCACGCCGTGGATATCGTAGGCGTTGACCATGCCGGTGAATTCGGTTCGCAGGTTGGCCAATGGCACGAATTCCAGCGACATCGTGCCCGAACCCGCATCAAAGGTTCCGTTCCGCTTGCCGAGCCGGCCGGTCAGCGAACCTTCCAGCTCCCGTTCTCCCACATCGCCGACGTCGCTGCCGATGGTGAATCCGAACAGATGTTCGGTCTCGATCGGCTCGGCGCGGACGGCTGCGCCGGGCAGCAGCGCGAGGGCAACGAGCAGCCAGGACGCGGTGTCCAGCCGTCGTTTTGACGCTGCAGCCGATTGCCGCAATATCCCTGGCGCCGCCATGGCAGCATCGCGCGCACGCCGGGCCGGGGGCCGGCGCTTAGTGGATGGTCGGCCCGTGCAAGGCAATCGTTCGCTCCGCGCTTGTTCTGCCTTGGTCGCCTGCCCGGAGAGCTTGCGTCCGGCCCTTCGCAACGTCATGGGCAGGGTGCAAGCCTGCCGGCGCCGATCATACAATGCTTCACCGACATTGCCATCGCGCCGGTCGAAATGCGGCGAGATTCGGCAGGATCTGCTCGTTCCTTTGGCGGGTGGACACGGTCGGCGAATTCTCGCATGAATGGCCAAGTGAGCATGATGTCGCGCCTCCGAATTCTCGTGATGCTCTGCCTTGTCGTTGGGACGTTCCCGGCCCGGGCGGCCGATACCTTGCGCATCGGCTCGCAGACGACCGGCACTTTCGCCTGGCAATTGGATGTGATCCGCCGTCACGGCCTTGCCGAGAGCGCCGGCCTTGACCTGAAGATCAGCGAGTTCGCCTCGCCCGACGCGGGCAAGCTCGCCGTCAACGGCGGGTCAGTCGACGTCGCCGTGGTCGACTGGCTGTGGGTGGCGCGCTCGCGGGCGCTCGGCGCAAAATTGCTGTTCTATCCGTATTCCAGCGCGGCCGGTGCCGTCATGGTGAAGGGTGACTCCGCGATACGCAAGCTCGGTGATCTCAAGGGCCAGGTTCTTGCCGTGGCCGGCGGGCCGCTCGACAAGAGCTGGCTGATCGTGCAGGTCGCGGCGATCCGCGCCGGCATCGATCTGAAGCGCGAGACCACGCTCGAATATGGCGCGCCACCGCTGATCGCTCAGAAGCTGGAGCAGGGCGAAGCCGCGGCGGGCCTCAATTTCTGGAATTTCTGTGCGCGGCAGGAGGCGCAGGGATACCGCCGGATTCTCGAGGTCGGCGATGCCGAGGCCTCGCTCGGCCTGAAGCAGCCGGTTGCCCTGATCGGATATGTGTTCTCGGAGCAGTTCGTCGCGAGCCATCGCAGCACCATCGACCGCTTCATCGCCGTGACACGGAAGGCCGACGACATCATGCTGCATTCCGATGCGGAATGGGATGCGCTTCGTCCGCTGATGAAAGCCGAAGATGACGCCACATTCAGGGCCTACCGCGATCGCACCCGGCAGGGCATGCCGCGACGGGCGATCAGCGAGGAGGCGGCCGACGCGGCTGCACTGTTCAGCACGCTCGCCGCGGTCGGCGGGCCCGGGCTGCTGGGCCCCTCGCGCGAACTCGATCGGGGACTCTACTATCAACCTGCCAGCGGTGGAGACTGAGCGTTGCCGAGACTGCTGTCGCTGGCCGCGCTGATCGCCCTGTGGGCCGTGGCAGCGGCGCTGGTCCAATCGCGGCTGTTGCCCGGCCCGCTGGCGGTCGGCGCCGTCACCGTCGCGGAAATCCGTTCCGGCGAGTTGCCCTTCGAGCTGGGCTGCACCTTGGCGCGCGTGGTCGGCTCGTTCGCGATCGCGATGCTGCTCGGCGCCATGGCCGGCTATGCGATGGGACGTTCGAAGACCATCGACCGCTACGCCGATCCATGGTTGATCGTGCTGATCAACCTGCCGGCACTGGTGACGATCATCTTCGCCTACATCTGGATCGGTCTGAACGAGACCGCCGCGATCCTTGCCGTGGCGATCAACAAGCTGCCGAATGTCACCGTGGTGATGCGGGAGGGCACCCGTGCGCTCGATCCCGAACTCGACGAAATGGCCAAGGCCTTCCGGTTCACCGGGCTGTCGCGGATCCGGCATGTCGTGATTCCGCAGCTCGCGCCCTATCTAGCGGCCGGCTCGCGTTCCGGCCTGTCGATCGTCTGGAAGATCGTGCTGGTGGTCGAATTGCTCGGGCGTCCGAACGGCGTCGGATTCGTGCTCGGCTCGGCCTTTTCGCTGTTCGACATGGCGAGGATACTGAGCTATGCGATCTGCTTCATCGCAGTCATGCTCCTCATCGAAAGCTTCCTGGTACAACCGCTTGAACGACGTGCAAACCGCTGGCGGCGCCGCCCCGCTTGATCTTCGCATCGATGCGAAGAGCTACCGGTCGGCCGACGGCACGCCGGTCGAGGTGGTGCGCGACCTTCGGCTGCGGCTCGAACCCGGCGCGTTCGGCGCACTGATCGGCCCGTCGGGATGCGGCAAGACCACGATCCTGAAAATCGCGGCCGGGCTGGACGCGGATTTCAGCGGCCTGATCCGAACCCCGGGATCCGGGCGTCTCGGCATCGTGTTCCAGGAGCCGAGGCTGCTGCCCTGGCGCACGGTGGAGCAGAACATTCGGCTCGCGCTGCCGGCGGAGCAGGCCGGCACGGACCTGACCGAACTGGTCGAGACGCTCGGCCTGTCCGCGCATCTGACGCGATATCCCGGAGAATTGTCGCTCGGCCTGGCGCGCCGCGCGGCGATCGCCCGGGCCTTTGCGGTGAAGCCGGATTTTCTTCTGCTCGATGAGCCGTTCGTGTCGCTCGATGAAGCCGTTGCCGTCCGGTTGCGCGACGAGCTTACCGCGTTGACGACCCGCACCCGGGTGACGACGCTGCTGGTAACGCATGATCTTGCCGAGGCCATCCAGCTCGCCGACAGGCTGTTCTTCCTGTCCGATCGCCCGACGCGGGTGTTGCTCGAAAAGTCTTTGACGCCGCCACGCGGCGCGCGCAGCCGCGAAACCGTCGCCTCGATCGGCGACGAAGTGCGGACCTTGCTGGCAGCCGGGCCCGGACATGCCGGAGCGAGATAGGCTGGTTCGATCGCCGCCACGAAACCATCGCGTTCCCCGTCCGCCGCTCTGGCAACCGCGGATGGGCGTTATACCAGCCGGCTCTCGATGGCGAAGCGGACGAGTTCGGAGGCCGAGCGCAAGCCGAGCTTCTGCCGGATGATGGAAGAGGTGTTGGCGATGGTCTTGTAGGATGAATGGACCAGCCAGGCGATCTCGGAAAGGCTCTTGCCCGCGCTCAGCAGGCGCAGGATCTCGATCTCGCGCGCGGTCAGCTTGGACAGCGGGCTCTGGGCGAAGGCGGGACCGGCAAACGCGATGCTCTTCGCGATCGCGGGCGGCAGATAGACCCCGCCCTTTCCGACTTCGCGGATGGCCTCGACGAGGTCGAGCGGGTCGCCGGATTTCGAGACATAACCCTTGGCGCCGCCATTGATCGCGCGGGCGGCGAACACCGGATCGTCGTTCATGCTGAACATGATGATGCGCGCGTCTTCGGTGTGCGCGAGAATACGCCGCGCCAGCTCGAATCCCGATACCGTCGGCAGGTTGATGTCGAGCACGCAGACATCGGGCCGTTCGGCCAGGAACATCTGCTCACCGCTTTCCGCATCGGCGGCTTCCAGGATGGTGAATTCGGGTTCGCCGGCGAGCAGGGCGCGGCAACCGGATGCCACGATGGGATGGTCGTCAACAATCAAACACGCATCGGCGCTCGTCCCAACTTCCGCAGCGAACTGAGTGCTGCATCGCATCAAGCGAGCCACGGCACCAGATCGACCCGCTGCCCCGGCCCGCGGTATGTATCCCGGCGGGAATTGCTGTACGGTTCAAATAGATAACGCCCGTTTCGGGCTGTCAACGGCTGTTGATCGACGCCGCGCGGCGTGAACCTGGACGACCTCGATGTGGCAGAAGCTCTCCCTGCGTGCCCGGCTCAACGCCATGCTGGCGCTCATTCTCACCCTCGGTCTCGCCGTCAACATCGCGCGGCTGGTGCTGGAGGCGGCGCCGCGCGTCAAGGCCGAAGATCAGAGTGTCATCCGGCTGGCGCGCGAATTCATCGGAACGCTGGTCGCCGGGCTCAACGAAGCGCGGGATCCGGACGAGCGGCTTGACCAGATCATCGGAGAGCTCAATCGCCTGCGTCATGTCAGCATTTCGCGGCAGCGAAATGGCGGCCATTGAGAGGCCGGCGTCCGCCGCGGACGCCGATGGCGAACGTTCCTCGGTGCCGGCCTGGTTCGTCGCCCTGATCCATCCGGAGCAGACCGCGGTGAGCGTTCCGATTTCCATTCGTGGCCAAGCGGAATCACTGTTGATCACCTCGCATCCGAACGACGAGATCGACGGAGATCTGGGACGGCATCGTGACCCAGCTCCAGGTGGGCTCGGCGATCGCGGTGGCGCTGTTTCTGATCACCATGGTGGTGGTGAGCCGGGCGCTTGCCCCGATCCAGGCGCTATCGCAGGCGATGAGCAGCATCGAAGCCGGCGGCTACGGCACGCGCGTCGAGCCCGGCGGCGCCCCGGAACTGGCCGCGATCTGCGCCAGGCTCAATCATCTTGCGGCGACGCTTGGCGAAGCCGTCGAGGACAAGCGGAAACTGGCGGAGCGCGCCGTCTCGCTGCAGGATGTCGAGCGCAAGGAAATCGCGCGCGAACTGCATGACGAGTTCGGACCCTATCTGTTCGCGCTGCGGGCGCATGCAAGTTCGCTGATGCGGCTCGCCGAGGTGCGCGAGCCGGATACCGCTGCGCTGCGCAGGCATGGCAGCGCCATCCTGGAACAGGTCAACGCGCTGCAGCAGTTCAACCGCCGGGTCCTGGAAAAACTGCGTCCGGTCGGATTGGCTGAACTCGGGCTCGAACAGGCGCTGCAGGCGCTGTTGCGGCTGTGGCGCGAATCCCATCCGGGAGTGATCGTCGAGATGAGGGTGGCGCCTTCGCTGGGCGAAACCGGGGAGACCGCGGAGCTGACGATCTACCGCATCATCCAGGAAGCCCTCACCAACGTGTTTCGGCATACCCGCGCCACGCGGGTCGACATCGCGGTCGAGCCGGCGACCTCGGCGCCAACCGACGCCGCGTTCGACGCGGAGGCGGTGAAGGTGAGTGTACGCGATAATGGCGCCGGCCTGCCGATCGATCACAAGCAGGGGTTCGGCATGATCGGCATGCATGAGCGGGTGCGGGCCTTGGGTGGCACCATGACAGTGGCATCGACCAGTGGCGGGGTAACCGTCGAAGCTGTGGTACCAAATGGAATCCAGCGCCACGAGATTTTCCAGGCGGTTTGACCTACACGCAGTCGCCTGTGACGTGGCGGATCGCGTCGCCTTGATGATAATGTCGGATGCTTGACTCAGGCGGGGTCGGGAACTCGCGGCCACCGGCGACGTTCTCGCCGCGCGCTATCCGAAACCTGAAAGGGGATCACACCATGATTTCACGTCGTACAATGGTCTTGTCGCTGGCAGCAGGAGGCCTGCTCGCCGCGGCCTGGCCGGCCCTGGCGAAGTCGGGGCGCATGAATCTGATTCGCATGCTCGATACCGACAACGACGGCACGGTGGACCTTGCGGAAGCCAAGAAGGCGGCGTCAGCGCTGTTCGACCGGCTGGAACGCGACAAGGACGGCACGTTGGACAAGCGTGAGCTGACGCGGCGGCTGTCGGCCAAGGAACTGGCCGCGGCTGATCCCGATCATGACGGCACGCTGACCAAGGACGAGTACCTCGCTGTGGTGGAGCAGCGCTTCGCTGCCGCCGATCCGGATCGCGATGGAACGCTCGATGCCAAGGAATTGCGTTCCCCCGCCGGCCAGGCCCTGTTGCGGCTCCTGAAATAGCAGGCTTCGGGAATTCTTCCCGACTTTGGTCGGGATGATATCCCATTGCAGCACCGGACCTTTTGTAGCTGGCACGGTTTCCCCATCGCATTACTATCCTCCACAACCTGGCCGGGGGACGGCTATTGGTCAGGTCGTGGGGGGAATGAGCAGATGGGCGCTCGAAGGTCGATCGCGTGGGTCGCGTCGGTTTCCGTGGGGGTGATCGCTGGGGCCGGGTATGCCCATGCGCAAGGTTCCGGCAATGTGCAGGAGTTGCCGCCGATCGAGGTGTCCGGGCCGAAACCGGGCGTCAAACCCGGCCGCAACCGTACCGCCAGTCGCCCGGTTCGGCAGGTGCAGCGCGTTCGCGTCTACCCGACCACGCCGCTAGCTGGCGCCGACGTCGATCCCGACAAGGTGCCGGCGAGCATCAACGCCATCGACGCCGGTCAGATCACGCAGGCGGGCTCGCTGAACATCACCGATTCGCTGGAGAAGTACATCCCCGGCATCACCATCAGCGAGGTCAGCGGCAACCCATTCGCGCCCGACGTACAATTCCGTGGTTTCACCGCGTCTCCGGTTTCGGGCACGCCGCAGGGACTGGCGGTCTACCAGAACGGCGTCCGCGTCAACGAGGCGTTCGGTGATACCGTCAACTGGGACGTGATCCCGACCGCCGCTATCAGATCGGTGACCATGGTGACCAACAACCCGGCATTCGGGTTGAACGCGCTGGGCGGCGCCGTCGACGTGCAGATGAAGGACGGCTTCAACTATCACGGCGCCGAAATCGACGTGATGGGCGGATCGTTCGGGCGCATCCAGGGCTCGGCGCAGTGGGGCAAGCAGATCGACAATTACGCCGTCTACGGTGCGCTGGAAGGCGTGCATGAAGACGGTTTCCGCAATTTCCAGACTTCGAACATCCGGCGCTTCTATGGCGATGTCGGCGTCAAGAATGACGGGTCCGAATTCCACTTCAATATGGGCGTTGCCGACAACAATTTCGGCGTCGGCGCCACCACGCCGGCTGAACTGCTGCAGCAATATTGGGGCGCCACCTACACCACGCCGCAAACCAATGCCAACAAGGTCGGCTATGTCAATTTCACCGGCAAGGTCGAGGTGACGCCGACCTGGACGGTGGAGGGCGTCGCGCATGCGCGGTTCTTCGACCAGCACACCCAGGATGGCAACCCGACCGATACCCAGCCCTGCAACAATCCGGCGTTCCTCTGCTTCGGCGACGGCATCACGCCGGCGTTCGGTTTGAACGGCGTGCAGCTCGCCAATCCGTTCCCGGCCGGTGCCGTGCTCGGCGAAAACGATCGAACCTCGACCCGGAGCACCACCACGGGCGTGTCGCTGCAGGCGACCAACACCGACCAGCTGTTCGGACACAACAATCACTTCTCGGTCGGTGCGAGTTACGATTATGGCGTTACCCGTTTCAACGGCAGTGCCGAATTGGGAACCATCGGGTCCGACTATGTTCTCAACGGCTCAGGCATTTTCCTCGGAACATCCGGCGATCCGGTTACGGATGGTCCGGTTTCGGTGCGGACGACCAACCAGTATACCGGCCTCTATGCCATCGACACCTTCGACGTGACCCGGGCGTTCTCGATCACCGGCGGCGGCCGGTTCAACGTCGCCAACATCAACCTGCAGGACCAGATCGGCACCGCGCTGAACGGCAACAATACCTATTCCCGATTCAATCCGATCATCGGCGGCACCTACAAGATCACGCCGGGATTGACGGCTTACGCCGGCTATTCGGAGGCGAACCGCGCCCCCACCCCGCTGGAGCTCGGATGCGCCGATCCCGCCCATCCCTGCATCATCGCCTCGTTCCTCGTTTCCGACCCGCCGCTCAAGCAGGTGGTGTCGCATACCTGGGAGGCTGGATTCCGCGGCAGCCAGGAATTGCAGTTCGGCACGCTCGGCTGGAAGCTCGGCGGTTTTCGCGCCGACAATTCCGACGACATTCTCGCCATTCCCAGCACGGTCGTGCAGGGCTTCGGCTATTTCCAGAATGTCGGTTCGACCCGCCGCCAAGGGATCGAGGCCGAAGTCACCCTGAAAAACAGGACCATGCAGTTCTATGCGAGCTACACCTTTCTCGACGCGCGCTTCCTGAACGCGCTTCAACTCGGGTCCAACAGCCCGTTTGCTGACGCCGATGGCAATATCCAGGTCTTGCCGGGCGACAAGATCCCGGGCATTCCGCGCAACCGCATCAAGGCCGGCTTCGACTATGCGGTGACCGACGAATTCAAGGTCGGCGCCGACGCACAATTCATCGGCAGCCAGTATTTCGTCGGCGATGAATCCAACCAGTATCTCAAGGTGCCCGCTTATGCGGTCTTCAACGTGCATACCTCCTATCAGATCAACAAGAATTTCCAGATCTATGCGCGGGCTGACAACATCTTCGACAACCGTTACGCCAACTGGGGGACATTCTTCGAGACCGACGCGCTCCCGAACTTCACCAATGGCGGCGCCTTCACCGACCCGCGCACGCTCAGCCCGTCGCGGCCGCGGGCGTTCTATGCCGGCATGAAGTACACGTTCTGAGGCGCGCTCGCCGCGTCAGCCGCCGGGATTGTTGCGTCGGGCGAGGAAGCCGCGGGCAGGATCGTAGGCGAGGATGGCGCCGAACAGGAATATCGCGGTGCAGCCGAGCACGACCGTCAGCGAAATCCAGTTCACCTGCTCGTAGAGCGCAAAGCGGATCAGTTCGGTCGCGTGGGTGAACGGGTTGAGCTCGCAGATGTAGTAGAGCAGCGGGCTCGATTCCTTGACCCGCCATAGCGGATAGAGTGCCGAGGAGGCGAAGAACATCGGGAAGATCACGAAGTTCATGACGCCGGCAAAATTCTCCAGCTGCTTGATCAGTGACGAGATCAACATCCCCAGCGCCCCCAGCATGAAGCCGCTCAACAGCAGCGCCGGCAGCAGTGCCAGATAGCCCAGCGGCGGCGGCTCGATTTCCCAGAACCACGCGATCGCCAGGAAGGCGTAGACCTGCAGCACCGACACCAGCGTGCCGGCCAAGAGTTTCGAGGTCAGCAGCCACCAGCGCGGAAACGGGCTGACCAGCAGCGTGCGCATGCCGCCGGTCTCGCGGTCATAGACCATGGTCAGCGACGACTGCATGCCGTTGAACAGCTGGATCATCGCGATCAGCCCTGGCGCGATATAGACCTCGTAGAGCACATAGGTCTCGTAGGGCGGGATGATCGAGACGCCGAGCACCTGGCGGAAGCCGGCGGCGAAAATGAACAGCCAGACCAGGGGCCGCACCAGCGCGGAGACGAAGCGCTCGCGCTGATGGATGAAGCGCAGCGCCTCGCGCCACACGATGCCCTTGAGGCAGATGAAATATTGCGCCGGCGAGAATCGGTGCCGGGCGGTGGGTTCGCCGATGGCGGTCATCCGGCCCGCTCCAGTCCGGCATGGTTCGGCACCGCCGGTCAGCCGGTTGAACGCATCCCGCAGATCGCCGGCGCCGGACGCGCCGACCACGTCGCCGACCGTGCCTTCCGCCAGCACGCTGCCCTTGTGCAGCACCACCACGTCGTCGCCACTGCCGGCCTCGTCGATCAGATGGGTAGCCCACAGCACGCCGATGCCCTGGTCGGTCGAAAGCCGGCGAACATGGTCGAGAATGTCGGCGCGCGCCTTGATGTCGAGGCCGACCGTCGGCTCATCCAGCAGCAGCAGGCGGGGCCGGTGCAGCAGTGCGCGGGCGATCTCGATCCGCCGCATCTGCCCGATCGAAAGATTGCCGACACGGTCCCGGCTGCGATCGGCTCATCGCCACGCGGTCGAGCACCTCGGCAATGAGGCCGTCGGCGCGGCGGTTGGCGATGCCGTGCAGCGCCGCGTGATACAGCAGGTTCTGCCGGACCGAGATGTCGATATCGAGCGCGCGGGATTGGAATACGACGCCGAGCTGGCTCAGCGCGGCGCCGGGCTCGCTTCCGACTTCATGGCCGAAAATGCGGATCTGGCCGCGATCGTATGGCATAGAGCCGTGTGATCAGCGAGAACAGGGTCGACTTGCCGGCGCCGTTCAACCCCAGCAGCACCGTGAAGGAGGATTGCCGAACCGTCAGGCTGACGTCGTTCAACGCCACCCGCGCGCCATAGCGATGGCTGACGCGGTCGATCTGGAGGGCAGGGGTCTGGATGCGCTCAGATGGTGTCATTCCCATCGCCGACGGTCCCGCAGCCATCGCCCGATCGTTGCAGGGATGTTTCGAAACCCGATCTGTTGTCGGTGCCATGCGTCATGCCGGGTCATCTCCAACGCAGGTTCGATCTCGGCCATTTAGCTCACCATGCCGGTTGCGGCAAGCGCCGTCGGCGTCTCGGCGCGAGACGCCGCACCCGTCGTGATTGACGCCGCACGGCGGTGCGTCGGACGGTGGATCCGGCCTGCGGCAGGCTCGGTCTGCACCAAGGCGCCAAACGTCTAGCCGCCGGAAAACATGCCCCGCTTGACCTCATTTCGTCGATCCTGACAAAGTTGTGCGCACTGGCCAAGGCCTCCTGCCCGGTGCGGCGCAGCGCAGGTTGCCAGTCTCGACTTGACAAAATCCCGACACACAAATCACGGATGGGCCAGTGACAAATTTTCAGACCTACCTATTTGCTGCCTTGGCGCTCGCGGGTTCGGTGAGTGCCGCGGCGGCCCAGGATGCTGCGCCGGCGAGAAGGTTTTTCTCAAGTGCAAGGCGTGCCATCAGATCGGCGAAGGCGCCAAGAACGCGGTGGGACCGGTGCTCAATGGCGTCGTCGGCCGCAAGGCGGGCACCGCAGCCGACTACTCCTACAGCGATGCCAACAAGAATTCCGGCATCACCTGGGATGAGGCGACCTTGAAGGAATATCTCAAGAATCCGCGCGCCAAGGTTCCCGGCACCAAGATGATCTTCCCTGGTTTGACGAAGGAGGACGACATCGACAATGTCATCGCCTATCTCAAGCAGTTCGGGCCCGACGGCAAGAAGTCCTGAGCCATCACGCCTTTCAACCACTCAAGACAGCGCCCTGCGCCGGGACCGTATCCCGGCGCTTTGCGCTGGGCGGGCCGAATGGTGATCGCATGAACGGGCCTGTCGACCATGCCACGACCCGGTTGCGCGCGGGCCTGCCGTCGGCGGTGGTGCTGGCGGTCTCGCTTTTGGCGGCATCCCATGCCGCGGCGGAAGATCTCAACGACTATCCGACCGCGGCGCGTGCCGACTATGTCTTCGCCTGCATGAAGGCAAACGGTGAAACGCAGGAACTTCTGCAGAAGTGCTCCTGCTCGATCGACGTGATCGCCTCGCTGATTCCCTACGATCGTTATGTCGACAACCGAGACCATTCTCTCGATGTCGCAGGTCACCGGTCCGGTCGGATCGGAATTCCGGTCGACCGAGCCCGCGAGGCTGGCGTTGCAGGATTTCCGGCGCGCCCAGGCCGAGGCCGAGGTCCGCTGCTTCTGACCGGATCGTTTGGTGCGCCGCCGCTACAGCATCGACTTGGCGATCGGCCATTCGTCCTTGAAGATATGCTTGCTGGTATCGACGGCCTCGACGCGGAAACTTGGCGGCGCCGTTCGGCTTGTAGTTGAACCGCAGGTTCGGATCTTCCGAAATCGCGATGCCGCCCTCCATCGCCACGACGAGGTCGTCGCCCTGCCAGATCTTGAGGTTGTCGATAAAGAACGGCGGGATGTACAGCCGCGTCAGCTGGTCCATCTGCAGGCCGGAATTCTGCGGATGGCGCATCATCAGCTGCGCCTCCGGCAGTGGCGCTCGCGTCCGGCCGGAAGGTGCGGAATTTCATCTGGCCGAGCACGACTTTGGTGGCGTCGGCATTGGACGCGGCCGGCGCGGAGCAACCGCCGGACGCCTTCACGAAGGCCTTGACGCCGTACAGCTTGCCGTCGCTGAGCTCGGCGACGAGCGCGGACATAGGAATAGCTGTTGACGCGAATGCGGGTCGAGATCGAGGTCACGCCGGAATGTGGACCGATGGTGAACGTTCCGGCCACCGGTGCGGGATTTTCGTCGATGACCAGCGTCAGCGATTGCAGCGTGCGCTTGTCGTCGCCGGGCAGGTTGACGCCCATGCCGATCGGCACGATGGCAGCATCTTCGGCGCGCCGTGGCGCATCGAGCACCACGAGGCCGGCGCCGTCGAGGATCGGTCGGTCCTTGAAGATATCGCCCTTGATGCTGTTCCATGTCGCTTCCGACGGCTGATCGGAATCGGCGGACGCGCTCTGGGCGAGCACGGCGGCGGGCGCCGCAAGCCACAGCGTGGCCATCGAGGCCGCGACGATCAATCTGGAACTAGCTCGACATGGTCGAAATCCGCTTTGCCTCACCAGGTCGCAGGAAATCTACCGGAAAAGCCGATTGCCAGCAAGCCGGCCCGGATGCGGCGCTCACTCCCATTCGAGCTCGCCAAATGCCGCGATCACATTGCGCGTGCCATATTCGTCGAACAGCAGCCATTGTGACTGCTCGCCTCTGCCGGCCTGTCTCGCGGCGGTCGTCAGCGGCGTGCCCTTGGCGATCAGACGTCGCACGTCGCCGGCAAGCTCCTCGAAATAGCGGCGCTCGTCGGCGACGGCGGCGTGCCAGTCGCTGACGACCGGGCCGTGCCCGGGCACCACCCTGGCGGCCGGAAGCTGCACCATTTCCGCAAGATCGGCGAGAAAGCCGCGAATGCTGCCGTCGAGAACCGGCACATGCTCGGATGAACAGCAGGTCACCCGCGAACAGCGTCGCACTGCTTTGGTCGAACACCGTCAGATCATTGTCGGTATGCGCCGGCGCGCCAGGCCTTCAGGGTCACCCGCCGGTTGCCGAGATCGATCTGCGTTTCGTCGTCGACCAGCAGCGTCGGCGGCACGATCTTCACATCGTCCATCAGCGCATCGCCGAGCACCTCGCGAAACGACGTGAGATAATACGTCGCCGCGCGCCGTCAGCGCACGCGGCAGGTTCTTGTGTCCTACAAAAGTGGTGCCGTCGTGCAGCGAAGGCCGCGTTGCCGAAGATGTGATCGGGGTGAACATGCGTGTTGATGACATAGCGCACCGGCTTCGGCGTCAGCTCGCGGATGGCCGCGAGCAGGCGGGCGCCCTCGCGCGCGCTGCCGCCGGTATCGATCACGGCGACCGCATCGTCGCCGACGATGAAGCCGAGATTGGCGGCGTCGCCCTCGTTGGCCTCGAGTCATCATCGCGATGTTGCCGATGTGAACATACACGCCGGGCGCGATTTCGGAGACCGGCAGCGGCGTCAGCGGCGACGGCTGCTGCGCATGGCAAACGTCCGCAATCAGGATCAAAAGCAACATGACCTGGAGCGCGTTGGCCAGGGGCCGCAGCGTCCAGGCGGCAGGGTGCCGGCGTCGAGCGACGGCTCGGGCAGGGCTGCGGCGATCCCTGGAAGACCGGTTCATGCTGGCCGGGTTGTTGCGTGAATTATGGCTACCGAAGGACGCGTCAAAGCTTGCTGTGGCCACGATGCCAATCAGTCATCGTCGCCCGTTCCAGGGTTCCCGGCCCACGCTGCAGTGCCGAAGCGCGCAGGCCGAACGCGACAAATCATACCTTGCTTATGCTGGAAGAGTTACCTAAACTTTTTTTGCTCGTGGCTCGTGCAACAGCGAATAGGGAGCGCGTTGCAGTCCGAACTTCATGAGTGGCACCGTTCGCGGCACGCTCAATCCAAGTGACGTCAAATCCACCCCGTGTGGATCGCGTCACCGGCAGTGACACGGCGCCGATACAATTCATCCAAACGAAGGCACGAGGGCAGACGACGTCGCGTGGAATTTGCATTCCAAGGAGCGTGGTCGGCTCTCCAGGCTAAAAAGTTTCAGGGAGGAAGGCAATGAGGAAGATCTTTGTCGCGACGACGTCGATCGTCGGGTTGTTCGCGCTGCAGGGGACGCTGGCGTATGCGGATGCGGCGCTGGACAAGGCTGCGAGCGACCCGAAGCAGTGGGCGATGCAGCAGGGTGACAACGCGAACACGCGTTTTTCGAAGCTGAACCAGATCAACGCGTCGAACGTCAAGAAGCTTCAGGTGGCGTGGACGTTTTCGACCGGGGTGCTGCGCGGTCACGAGGGCGGTCCTTTGGTGATCGGCGACGTGATGTATGTGCACACGCCGTTCCCGAACACGGTGTATGCGCTGGATCTCAGCCATGAGGGCAAGATCATCTGGAAGTACGAGCCGCGGCAGGATCCGAACGTGATCCCGATCATGTGCTGCGACACCGTCAACCGCGGCGTGGCCTATGCCGACGGCAAGATCTTTTTGCACCAGGCCGACACCACGCTGGTGGCGCTCGACGCCAAGACCGGCGAGAAGGTGTGGTCGGTGATGGACGGCGAGGCCGGCAAGGGGCAGTCCGGCACCGATGCGCCGTTCGTGTTCAAGGACAAGGTGCTGGTGGGGATCTCCGGCGGCGAGTTCGGGGTTCGCGGCTGGGTCAGCGCCTACAACATCAAGGACGGCAAGCTGGCGTGGCGCGGCTTTTCGGAAGGTCCGGATGCCGACACGCTGATCGATCCGGTCAAGACCACCGCGCTGGGCAAGCCGGTCGGGCCGGACTCCTCGACCTCGACCTGGCAGGGCGACCAGTGGAAGATCGGCGGCGGCGCCACCTGGGGCTGGTATTCCTACGATCCCGAACTGAGCCTGGTCTATTACGGCTCGGGCAATCCCTCGACCTGGAACCCGGTGCAGCGGCCCGGCGACAACCGCTGGTCGATGTCGATCTGGGCGCGCGACCTGGATACCGGCGCGGTCAAATGGATCTACCAGATGACCCCGCATGACGAGTGGGACTTCGACGGCGTCAACGAGATGATCCTGACCGATCAGACCATTGACGGCAAGGCGCGCAAGCTGCTGACGCATTTCGACCGCAACGGCTTCGGCTATACGCTGGATCGCGCCAGCGGCGAACTTTTGGTGGCCGAGAAGTACGATCCGGTGGTGAACTGGGCCACCAAGGTCGACATGGACAAGTCGTCCAAGACCTATGGCCGTCCGCTGGTGGTGGATGCCTATTCGACCCAGCATGGCGGCGAAGACCACAACGCGAAGGGGATCTGCCCGGCGGCGCTCGGCACCAAGGACGAGCAGCCGGCGGCCTATAGCCCGGAGACGCAGCTGTTCTACGTCCCGACCAACCACGTCTGCATGGACTATGAGCCCTACAAGGTGGCCTATACCGCCGGCCAGGCCTATGTCGGTGCGGCGGTGGCGATGTATCCGCCCAAGGGCGATACCAACATGGGCAACTTCATCGCCTGGGACAACAAGACCGGCAAGATCGTGTGGTCGAACAAGGAGCAGTTCTCCGCCTGGGGCGGAGCGCTGGCGACGGCCGGGGGCGTGGTGTTCTACGGCACGCTGGAAGGCTATCTGAAGGCGGTCGACGCCAAGACCGGCAAGGAGCTCTACAAGTTCAAGACCCCGTCGGGCATCATCGGCAACGTCATGACCTATGAACATGGCGGCAAGCAGTATGTCGGCGTGCTGTCCGGTGTCGGCGGCTGGGCCGGGATCGGGCTTGCGGCGGGCCTGCTGCAGCCGGAGAACGCTGCCGCCTGGCATGGCGCGGTCGACCAGGGCAAGCTGCCGACCAAGGACAAGACGGTCGATACCGCGGGCCTTGGCGCGGTGGGCGGCTATGCCGGGTTGGCCTCCTACACCTCGCTGGGCGGCACGCTGACCGTGTTCGCGCTGCCGAGCGAGTAGGCGCGGCACGAGGCCGGGATCAACGTCAATCGGCGCGCCGCCGTCCTGCTGCGCGCCGATTCCGTTTCGCGGGTTGCCTCCGCCGGTCTGTCCACGACTCTCGTTTTGCCGGCGGTGACCGCCGGTCATGTTTGGGGCGCTTTGTGCAAAGGACGTCTTGCGTGAAGATCATCTGCTTTGGATATGCGTTCGCCGTGCTGGCGAGCCTGGCCGCCGTCGGAACCGCCGCGGCCGAGGCGCCCGGCGATCCGGCGGTCGCCTCCACCGACAACGGCAAATATCTCGATAAGGACGGCACCCCGACCTACAAGATCAGCCCGGACGGCACCGTCGACTGGTACACCTTCTCCGGCTTCCGCCGCTACCATTCCGACTGCCATGTCTGCCATGGCCCCAATGGCGAGGGCTCGAGCTATGCCCCGGCGCTGGCCAATTCGCTCAAGACGCTCGGCTATTCCGACTTCACCGCCGTCGTCACCAACGGCCGCAAGAATGTCGATGCCGCCAATGACAAGGTGATGCCGTCCTTTGCCGACAACGTCAACGTGATGTGCTACATCGACGACATCTACGTCTACCTGCGCGCGCGCGCCAACAACGCCATCCCCGGCGGCCGCCCGCCCAGCCACGAGGACAAGCCAGACGGCGCCAAAAAGGCCGAGGAAAGCTGTACAGGTATCAAATGAAACCAGAACATCTCAAGCGGCCGGCCGAGCCGGAAAATGGCATCGCGAAATGGGCGACCAGGCTGATGGCCGCCGCCGCCATGGCAGGGGTATTCGCGGTGCTGCCCTGCGTCGAAGCGCTGGCGCAGGCCGACAACAATGCCGGCGCGCTCGAACTGGTCGATCCCAACGTGTTCCGCGCCTGCGGCGATCCGCGCAACATGCCGTTCTCCAACGAGAAGGGCGAAGGCTTCGAGAACAAGCTCGCCGAACTGTTCGCCGCCAAGCTCGGCAAGAAGCTCAGCTACACGTATTTCCCGCAAGCCACCGGCTTTGTCACCAGGACGCTGAATTCCTACCGCTGCGACGTGATCATCGGATTTCCGCAAGGGGACGACCAGGCGCAGGTGACGGTCCCGTATTATCGGACCACCTATGCGCTGATCAGCAAGCCCGGAAGCGGCCTCGAAGATGTCACCTCGATCAGCGATCCGAAGCTCAAGGACAAGCGGATCGGAATCGTCGCGCGCACGCCGCCGAGCACCTACATGGCGGTGAACGGCCTGCTGGGCAAAGCCAAGTCCTATCCCCTGTTCGTCGATACCCGCGCCGATTCCTCGGCGGAGGCGATGATGGACGACCTCGCCCACGGCGTCATTGATTGCGGCATCCTGTGGGGGCCAATGGCTGGCTATTATGCCAGGCAGGCGACGCCGCCGCTGGTGGTTGTGCCGCTGGTCAAGGATACCACCGGTCCGCAAATGGCCTATCGGATCGGCATGGGAGTGCGTTCGGCCGATCAGGACTGGAAGCGCAAGCTCAACCAGCTGATCATGGAAAACCAACCCGAGATCAACAAGCTGCTGATCAGCTACAACATCCCGATCCTCGACGAAGCCAACGTCCCGATCACCACCGAGACGATTTCGAAACGACCATGATCAGGGCCGTCCTGGGTCTCGCGATTGTCGCGATGCTGACGACCGCTTCGGTCCTGGCCGCGGAGGTCGCCGAACCCGACGGCTACCGCCTGGAAGACTACCGCTCCCCGACCCCCGCCACACTGCACGGTGCGCGGGTCGTCACGACGGAAGAGGCAGAGCGGCTCTGGCGTGACCGCACGGCAGTGTTTGTCGACGTGTTGCCGCGGCCGCCGCGGCCGCGTGGGCTGCCGGAGGGAACGTTGTGGCATGACAAGCCGCGCCCCGACATTCCCGGCGGCATCTGGCTGCCCGACACCGGCTATGGCGAACTCGCTCCCATCATGACCGACTATTTCGCCGGCGGGCTCGACAAGGCGACGGGTGGCGACCACGGCAAACTGGTCGTGTTCTATTGCCTCGCGAATTGCTGGATGTCGTGGAATGCGGCCAAGCGCGCCGGAACCATCGGCTATTCGAATGTCGCCTGGTATCCCGAGGGCACCGACGGCTGGCTCGCATCCGGCCTGCCGCTGCAGGATGCCACGCCCGAGCCGCGCCCGGATGAGTAGGCGACGCTCAGGGCTTCGGCGCGTCGGCGTTCAACGCGGTCTGGATCGCGCTGCCTAGATCGAACAGCCGCTTTTCAATCAGGACGGGCACGTCGCAGACATAGGATGTCGATTTCCGTCGGTCCTCGAAAATGCGCGTCTGCCAGGCCAGCTGGCTCGCCAGCGCATCGTCCTGGGCCTGGTCCGAATTCGCCTTGTCCTGCAGGTCGCGCAGCTTCTGGGTTTCCTCCCGGATCTGCTCGGCCATCGCCTTTTGCTTGCGCGAAAAACGCTCGATGCCATCCATCACCTGGTTGCGCTGGGCATTGAGCCGCGAATAGAGCGCGGTAAACAACGTCTTTGCCTTGTCCTGCTTCTCCTCGCCGGTTCCGGCCACGGTGGCGGTGATCAGCTTGCGGGCGTCCTCCATCGGCGTGCGCCGCGCGGCGAGGCGCGAGACGAGATCGGATGTCGCCGCGTCGACCGGCTTGGTGTCGTTCAGATCGATGGCCGGACCGTGCCAGACGTTGGCAAGCGAAATTCCGGGCACCTTCAGTTGCTGACACGGCCAGTCCGGGTAGCGGGGATCCAGCGCCAACGCCGACTGCGACACGCAGGCCGCGATGGCAACCACCACGCCGAAAACCAAATAATCACGAATCGATGGACCCACGCTGCGTCTCCTCGGGGCATCGCAACCGCTGGCCGCGCGCCCCGCCACTGCCGACGGATGGGATAGACTTGCCGATGATTTTGCCGCCGCGCAAGCCTGGCACGGATATATTCGGGATTCGCCGGGGCCGGCGCGGATCAAATCCGGCGGAACGGCGATGTCGCTTGGGCGGGTCCGAACCGGCGGGCAGCCCCTGAGGGAGGAACGTGCTTGATCCGCCGGACCATTTCCTGGCTTTGTGCCTGCCTGGCGTCGATGCTGCCGATCGCTGCAGCCCGCTCTGCGGCCGATCCGCCACGCGTCGATCCGGCGAGCCTGCCGCGTGTCGGCACCGTCGATCCGCGGTTTCAATCCTACAACATTGAAATGGTCGAGATTACCGGCGGTGATTTCTGGCGGCCCTATCGGTCAAGGCCCAATGCGGCACAGGCTTCCCCGGGATCGAACCTGCCGGAAGGCGTGGACCCCCGGCTGTTCCAGTATCGGCCGCCGATCGATTTGACCCGACCCCGGCTGCGAATGCTCGCCGCGGCGCTGGGGCCGGCCTATCTGCGTGTCAGTGGCACCTGGGCGAATACCACGTATTTTGCCGATGTCGATCGGCCTCCGGCGCAGCCGCCGCCGGGCTTCAAAGGCATTCTGACCCGCCGCCAATGGAGCGGGGTCATCCAGTTCTCACATGCCGTGGACGCGCCGATCGTGACGTCGTTCGGCATTGGCGCCGGCAATCGCGATGCCAAGGGTATCTGGAGCCCGGAACAGGCCGAGCGGCTTCTCGCCTATAACCGCGCGGCCAATGGCAGGATTGCCGCCGCCGAATTCATGAACGAGCCCGATCTGACGACGCTGGGCGGCGCGCCCGCGGGATATGATGCCGCCGCCTATCGGCGCGACTTCAAACGATTCCTGTCGCTGATGCGGACGATCTCTCCCGGCACCATGATCCTGGGTCCCGGCACCATCGGTGAGTCCGGCATTGCCGCCGACCTGCTGACGGAGTCCGATGCCAGCCTCGACGCGCTCTCCTACCACTATTACGGCATGGTGTCGCAGCGATGCGGTGGCAGCGGCACCCCGGAGGCCGCGCTTTCCGATGCCTGGCTGTCGCAGACCGACAAGGCGCTGGCCTATTATCGGCTGCTTCGCGACCGGCGCTTGCCGGGCAAGCCGATCTGGCTCACGGAAACCGCCGAAGCGGCGTGCGGCGGAAATCCCTGGGCCGCGTCGTTCCTCGATACCTTTCGCTATCTCGACCAGCTGGGACGGCTTGCCAAAGGTGGCGTGCAGGTCGTCATGCACAATACGCTCGCAGCCAGCGACTACGGCCTGCTCGACGAGCGCACGCTGGAGCCACGTCCCGATTACTGGGGCGCGCTGCTCTGGCGACGCCTGATGGGACGAGTGGTGCTGGAAGCCGGTTTGCCGGTCCAAAGTGGTCTCCATGTCTATGCACACTGCCAACGCGACGCGCCGGGCGGCGTCACGCTGCTCGTGATCAACAATGATCGCACGGCATCGCGCGCGCTGGTGCTTGCAGTCGAATCCGTTCGCTACAGCTTGAGCTCGGCCGATCCGGCGGGCGCTGCCCTCGATCTGAACGGCCAAGCGTTGCGGCTCGGCAGCCATGATGAACTGCCGCCACTCGCCGGCGCCCGCGTGGCCGCCGGCACCCTGACATTGGCGCCCGCCACCATCACGTTTCTCGCCGCAGCAGGCGCCGGCAACGCGGCTTGCCGGTAATGGCAGCCGCCGGGAAGCCGCTTTCTTGGCAAAACCGAATCACCGTGCCATCCTCCTCGGCAAGGGTTTGCCATACGTCGACCCGGGTGGGGGAGGGAGCGCCTTTGTACCGTCATGCCGTTGTTCTGCGTGCGGCCGTCATCGTTGCCGTGAGCACGGCCGCGACCGCGGCGGCCGCGGATCCCGATCGATGCCTGGAATTGAACCGCAGGTATGAGGTCAGCAAACCCCAGATCAGCGCCATCGAAGTGTCGCTGACGCTGTTCTCGGCGGTCGATCGCAACTGCGCCGGGCTTGTGACCCAGTTGCTCGATCAGGGCGCCTCGCTGGACGCGCGGGACCGGTTCGGCGCCCGCCCGCTCAGCCACGCCGCGAAGTCCGGCCATCTCGAGATGGTCGATCTGCTGCTGGCGCGCGGCGCGCCGATCGATGCCCGCAATCTTGCCGGCGCGACGGCGCTGTTTATCGCCGCCGAGGGCGGTAATGCCCCGATCGTGCAGCGCCTGATCGCGCGCGGCGCCGACGTCAACCTCGCCGGCCGCAGCGGCGTTTCGCCGGTTTCCGCCGGGGCCTTTGCCGGCAGCGACGCGATTGTCGAGGCGCTGCTCGCGCACGGCGCCGATGGCCGCACGCCCGACGAGACCGGCAAGCCGCCGGTGGTCTATGCCGCAGCCGGCGGCCATCTCGACATCGTGAAACGGCTGCTGGCGCTGCAGATCGACATCAATGCCCGCTATGCCAACGATCTCACCTTGCTGATGTGGGCGTCGGGCCCGGACGAGAAGGTGTCGGAAGCGCAGGCGATCCCGGTGGTTTCCTATCTGCTCGATGCCGGCGCGCGGATCGATGATCGCGACGCCCGCGGCCGCACCGCGCTGATGATCGCAGCCGAAGGCGGCCGCGCCGAAATCGCCAGCCTGCTGCTGGCACACGGCGCCGATTCCTCGCTGAAGGACAAGGCCGGCAAGCGCGCCGCCGACCTCACGGTGCTCTCGTCGCTGCGCGACCGCCTGACACCACGCTGACGCGCGCGGCGCTCCGCTTATCGCAACGCGCCGTAGCCCGGATGAAGCGCAGCGAAATCCGGGACCGCGTTGTCCGCGGTGAGGATCCCCGGATTGCGCTTCGCTTCATCCGGGCTACGGGATCGCGCGTCACGCCATGACGGCTTACAGGCCGGCCAGATATTCGGTCAGCGCCGCGAGGTCGTCGGGCGATGTCGCGAGCATCAGGTCGGACATGCCGGGATTATTGCCGCGCGCGCGGCTGCGGAAATCGGCGATGGTCTTGCTCAGGTAGTCGCGGCCCATGCCGGCCAGCCGCGGCACGGTGCCGTCGCCCTGAAATCGTTCGAGATGGCAGCCGGTGCAGCCGACCGAGGCATTGGCGGCCTGCGCCCGCTCCGCCACCGCCTTGGGTGCGCGGGGCTGACCGAGATCCGGCCAGGGCTTTTTCGAGAGATATTCAGCGATCGCCAGCATGTCGTCGCGGGCCATCGACGCGACCATCGGCTGCATGATCTCGCTCTTGCGGTCGCCGCGCTTGAAGTCGCGAAGTTGGATGTAGATGTACCCGGCCTGCTGTCCCCAGATGGTCGGAATCGTCTTGTCGACCGGCTTGCCGTTCTCCCCATGACAGCCGGCGCAAACCTGGGTCTTTTCCTCGACGCTCTCGGCGCGGAGCGGCGCGGCCGACCCGATCACCGATGCGGCCATGGCAACGAAAATCAGCGCCTTCAATCGGTCATGCATCGTTCCGGTCCGAACCTCTCCAAGAAAAGAAGCGGGACCGCAGCCGGTCCCGCTTCGCCGTTCGATGATAGCCCGTTGCGCTCAATCGAGCGAGAAGGCGATGATGTTGTTGCCGCGGTGAAAGTCGATCTGGGTGTTGCCGCCCGCGCCGACCACGATGTATTGCTTGCCGCCGACCATGTAGCTGGAGGGTGGTGCGTTGACCCCGGCGCCGGCATGGAAGCTCCACAATTCCTTGCCATTGGAGGAATTGTAAGCGGCAAACTTGCCGTTGCCCTCACCGGTGAAAACCAGGCCCCCGGCGGTGGCGAGAATGCCGCCGATCATCGGCTGCGGCGTCTTCACCTGCCATTTGATCTTGCCGGTGTCGTAATTGACCGCCGTGATGTTGCCCGCCTGCTTTTCACTCGGAATGACCTTGAAGGCGCCCCCAAGCCACAGCTTGCCGTTCGGATAGGGCGAACTGTCGACATGGTAGGTCATGGGCTGGTGCAGGTTGATCGCGTAAGCGAGCTTCTGCTCGGGGTCGGTGGCGATCGGCGACCATTCGACACCGCCATTGGCCCCCGGCAGCATCCGCGCACCTTCCTTGGTGGGAAGCGTCCACATGTTCTCCTGCGGCACCATCGCCTCGGAGAAGCGGATCAGGCTGCAATCCTTGCGGTCGTGGACATAGATGTGGCCGGTCTTGCCGGCATGGATGACGCCCGGAATGGTCTTGCCATTCTTGTCCTTGACGTCCAGCAGCACCGTCGGGCTGACGGCGTCGAGGTCCCAGACGTCGTGCGCGATGTACTGGAAGTGGCAGACATATTTCCCGGTGTCGAGATCGAGCGACACCAGCGAATCCGTGTAGAGGTTGTCGCCGGGACGGGATGCGCCGTCGAGGTCGGGCGACGGGTTGCCGACCACGAAGTAGATCCGGTTGGTGGCGAGATCGATCGAGGGATTCTGCCAGACGCCGCCGCCGAGCTTGGCGAAGGGATCGCCGGTCTTGGCGAGCTGGTCCTTCTCGGCCTGGATGTCGCGATGCATGTCGCGGCCGGTGGCATCCTTGGTGGCCCAGACGCCGACGGAGTTATCCGCGGTGGTGTTGAACGACCAGATCTGCTTGCCGGTCTTGGCATCGTAAGCGCGCATGAAGCCGCGGATGCCGTATTCGCCGCCATTGGTTCCGATCAGGACCTTGTCCTTGATCACGGTCGGCGCCATGGTCTCGCTGTAGCCGAGCTCCGGATCGGCGATGTCGGTGCTCCAGACAACCTCGCCGGTCTTGGCGTTGAGGGCGACCAGCTTGGCATCGAGCGTGGCGACGTAGACGAGGTCGCCGAGGACCTGCACGCCGCGATTGTTCGGACCGCAGCAATAGGTCGTGATCGGCCCCATCTTGTGATTGTAGTGCCAGAGCTGCGCGCCGGTCTTGGCGTCGAGCGCGTAGACATGGCTGAACGAGGTCGTCACGTACATCACGCCGTCGATCACGATCGGCGAGGTTTCCAGCGATTCCTTGACGTCGGTCTGGAAGATCCAGGCGACGTGCAGGTTCCTGACATTGTCGCGATCGATCTGCTTGGCAGGATAGAAGCGCGTCTGGGCGTAGTTGCCGTTGGTCAACAGGAAATTGCTGGCGTTCTTTGCGGCCGAGTTGAGCTGCTGCTGCGTGACCGGCGCGATTTTCGCCTGACCCGCGGCCGACTGGGTTTCCTGTTTGGTCTCCTGCGCAGCAAGCGGTGATGTCAGCAGGCTGGCGGCGCCGAGCAATGCAGCGCCGACGATTGGCGATCAATTCATGGTCTCCCCCCGTCTATCGTTCCCGTGACCGGCATTCTGAGCAAAGCCGGTTCCATCTAAATCTGGCCTCATCGGGCAAATTTGACAAGGAGAATCGGGAACCCTCGCACGCAAAGACCGGGCAAAACTCATCGAAAGAAGTGCCGATGACATTCAGCAGCGCGGCCGGAGCGGCGCTGCGATACCCCTTTATCCGTCTGGATTTACAATGTAATCGAAGCGGTGCCTACCCATCCGGGGTCCGATCGGGGAAACCATCCGCTTGTCCACGACATCCGAATTCGACTACGTCATCGTCGGCGCAGGGTCGGCCGGCTGCGTGCTCGCCAATCGCCTGAGCGCCGCTGGCGGCCATTCGGTGCTGCTGCTGGAGGCCGGGCCGACGGATTCCAACCTCTGGATCCATGTGCCGCTCGGATATGGCAAGCTGTTCAAGGACAAGACCGTCAACTGGATGTACCAGACCGAACCCGAGCCGGGACTGGATGGACGGACGGTGTTCCAGCCGCGCGGCAAGGTGCTGGGCGGCTCGAGCTCGATCAACGGCCTGCTGTATGTGCGCGGCCAGCACCAGGACTATGACCGCTGGCGGCAGCGCGGCAATGCCGGCTGGGGCTATGACGACGTGCTGCCCTATTTCAAGAAGGCGGAAGACCAGCAGCGTGGGGCCGACGGATTTCACGGCGTTGGCGGTCCGCTGCCGGTGTCGGACTGGCGGCATGCGGACCCCCTCTCGGAAGCTTTTGTGGTGGCGGCATCGCAGGTCGGCATTCCCACCAATCCCGACTTCAACGGAGCCACCCAGGAAGGCGCCGGTTTCTTCCAGACCACGACCCGTCGTGGCCGCCGGGCGAGCACGGCTTTTTCCTATCTCCGCCCGGCGCGGCGCCGCGGCAACCTGCAGGTCGAGACTTCCGCGCAGGCGCAACGCATCCTGTTCGAAGGACGCCGCGCGCGCGCCGTCGAGTATCGGCAGGGTGCCACGCTCAGGACGGCGCAGGCGCGCAAGGAGGTCCTGGTGTCGAGCGGCGCCTACAACTCGCCGCAATTGCTGCAGCTGTCCGGTGTCGGGCCCGCGGAATTGCTGACCCGGCACGGCATCGCCATCGTGCTCGATGCGCCCGGCGTGGGCAACGACCTGCAGGATCACATGCAGGTTCGGGTCGTGATGCGCTGCGGGCAGTCGATCACCCTGAACGACATCGTCAATTCGCCGCTACGGCGGGTCATGGCCGGCGCGCAATATGCTGCCCTGCGCAAGGGGCCGTTGACCATCGCCGCCGGCACCTCGGGGGCTTTCTTCAAGACCGATCCCCGGCTCGCGACGCCCGACATCCAGATCCACTTCCTGCCGTTTTCGACCGACAAGATGGGCGAGAAGCTGCACGCGTTCTCGGGATTCACCGCCTCGGTCTGCCAACTTCGGCCGGAGAGCCGCGGCTCGCTGCGGATCAGGAGCGCCGACCCGATGGTCCCGCCCGAGATCCGCATCAACTATCTTGCAACTGAAACCGACCGCACCGCCGTTGTCGAGGGCCTGAAGATCCTGCGCCGGATCCTGGCCGCTCCGGCGCTCCAGCCCTACGTGGTCGAGGAGATCGATCCAGGTCCGAAAGTCTCGACGGACGCAGACCTGCTGCAATATTGCCGACAGCGCGGCAGCACGATCTATCATCCGACCTCGACCTGCCGCATGGGCAATGATCCGCTGGCGGTGGTCGATCAGCGGCTGCGGGTTCGCGGCATCGAGGGGTTGCGGGTGGTCGATGGCTCGGTGATGCCCGACCTGGTGTCGGGCAATACCAATGCGCCGATTGTCATGATCGCCGAGAAGGCGTCCGACATGATTCTCGAGGACGCGCGCTGAACGGCGGCCGGCTCCGCCAGGTTTGCATGCCGGCGCCGACCGGTACATGGTGCGACGGGAAATGCGGCCCCGACTTCCGGGGACGTCGAATGGAGCGTAGAGGTGGCCAGGCGAATCCGGATCGGTACGCGCAAGAGCGCGATGGCGCTGGCCCAGACCGCGGAAATCGCTCGCCGCCTGACCGCGGCCGGTACCGAGGTCGAGATCGTCAAGTTCGAGACGGCTGGAGATTCCGACCAGACCGGCAAGCTGTTGCCGCATGGCGGCAAGGGCGGCGCCTTCGTGGCAGAGATCCGCAACGCCATCCGGTCCGGCGAATTGCAGGCGGCAATGCATTCGCTCAAGGACATGCCCGGCAATGAGGACACGCCGGGGCTGGTGATCGGCGCGACGCTGTCGCGCGATCCCGCCAACGACGTCCTGGTGCTGCGCAGCGGCCTGGGGATCGACGATCTCAGGCAGTCGCGCGGCCGCGGCTTCAAGATCGGCACCAATGCCGTGCGGCGGGCCGCCTATGCGCGGCGGTTGTTCGCGGAGGTCGAGGTGATCCACTATCGCGGCGCCGCCGACACCCGCGTTCGCAAGCTCGACGGGCAGGAGTTGCAAAGGTTGCCGGATGGCGGCGCAGTCGGACCCGCGGACGCGCTGATCATGGCGCGTTCCGGGCTCGAGCGTGTCGGCCTCGCCGGTCGGATCGCCTACGAATTTTCGCCGGCTGAAATGCTGCCGGCGGTGGGGCAGGGCATTGTCGCGGTCGAGTGTGCGGCTGGCGATTGGCAGACGAGACAGCTGCTCTCCCCGATCGATGATCCCGCCGCCCACCGCAGCGCCGACGCCGAGCGCGAGGTGCTGTGGGTGCTCAACGGCCATTGCAATTCGCCGATCGCGGGATTTTCCACCATCGAGGGATCGCGGATGTCATTGACCGCATCGGTGCTCGACCTCGAAGGCGGCATGATCATCGAAGCGGCGCGCACCGGGCCGGCCGACCGGCCCCGCGAACTCGGCCGTGCCGTCGGCCTCGAGCTGCTGGACAAAGGCGCGGCGGCGATCATCGAGCGCAGCCGACCGGTGTGATCATCCGCGCGCGATTGGCATCAGGCAGGATGCCGTCGCCAGGATCGAGATGATCAAAGGTTGCAATAATCAAATAAGTTAAGCCTTGGTTGTGTCGATGCGTTCGGCGGATCGCCATCAGATGGAACTGCGCGATTTCAGGAACGTTATCCGGTGCGATTGGAGGCCAACATGGTTGAGAAATTCAATCCCGCGCCGCGCGACAAGCATGCGGTTGATCCTCGCGAGGCCGCACGTGCGGATCGCGACACGCATGCAAGGCTCGAGGCGGGCCTGATCGACAGTTTCCCGGCGTCCGATCCGGTCAGCGCGACGCAACCGGCACGCTCGAAACATGATGGCGATCGGAGCGATGTATCGCTCTGGGACCGGGTCAAGGCGGTATTCCGCTAAATCACGCACATATCTGCGGCGCCGTAGAGTTGGTCAATAATGCGGCGGCGGTTCATTGCCGGCACCGGGCGAGCGCGCTTCGGCTTCGCGCAGGCGTTCGCCGAGAATGGCAAGCTGGCGCGCCAGCGCATCGATCTGCTTCCACTGCGCGGTGATGGCCTGGTTCAACGTTTCGATGGTCTGATCGAGAAAGGTCAGCCGGCTTTCCAGCGTGTCGATGCGGTCGTTGAGCGTCCTGGTTTCATTCATGGCAAACAACGTCCCCGCGCGGCGCCGCTAGACTAGCAAGCGGCGTCGCGCGGCGGAAGGCGCGGGGCCGGTCGGCTGCCATACGTCCGCCGCACGGGCAAGCCCAGTGGACCGCCCCGAGCATTGCCCCGCACCGCAGGAACATGCCATGTACTGACCCCGCCTTCCGGGGCTGCGGGACCAACACCAAGCGAGCGATTGCGCATGAGGAATTTCCATCTCCCTGGACGATCAACGGTCCATGCGGAGAACGCGATGGTGGCAACATCGCATCCGCTGGCGGCGCTGACGGCGATCGAGGTGATGCGGGCGGGCGGCACTGCCGCAGACGCGGCGGTTGCGGCGTGCGCGCTGCTCGGGGTGATCGAGCCGCAATCCACCGGCATCGGCGGCGACTGCTTCGCGCTGATCCAGTCGAAAGGCGAGGGCCCGATTGTCGCCTACAACGGTTCGGGCGGCGCGCCGATGGCGGCCAGACCCGAATGGTATCTGGAACATGGTCTGCATTCGATTCCGCTGACTTCGGCGCATGCCGTCAGCATCCCGGGCGCGATCGACGCCTGGGAGACCATCCTGCGGGATCACGGCCGGTTTGGTCTCGACACCCTGCTACAGCCGGCGATCAAGGCCGCGGAACAGGGATACGTGGTCACCCCGCGTGTGGCCTTCGATTGGAACTTGCAGTTCGAGAAGCTCAAGAAGGGTACCAATACCGAGCGCTATCTGCTGCCGCGGGGCAAGCCGGCGGTGGCGGGCGATGTGATCCATCAGCCCGAGCTCGGCCAAACCCTGCGGGCCATCGCCGACAACGGCCGCGACGCGTTCTACGCCGGTGCCGTGGCCGCGGACATGGTGGAGACCCTGCGCGGCATCGGCGGTCTGCATACGCTGGAGGATTTTGCCGCGCATGGCACCGAGACCACGGTGCCGATCGGCACCGTCTACAAGGGGTACGACGTCTGGCAGTGCCCGCCCAACGGGCCGGGAATCACCATGCTGGTGATGCTCAACATCCTTTCGCGGTTCGATCTGACGAAATTTCCCGCCATGAGCGTCGAGCGCTTCCATCTCGAAGCCGAGGCGGCGCGGGTCGCCTACATGATGCGGGAGCAGTATGTCGGCGATCCCAAGCATGTCGATGTCGACGTGGTCAGGATTCTGACCAAGGAATTTGCCGATGAACACGGCGCCAGGATCAGGCTGGACAGGATGTTGGACCTGCCGATTGTCGCCCCGCCGATGAACCCGTCCACCGTGTACATCACGGTCGTGGACCAGGACCGCAATGTCTGCTCGTTCATCAACTCGGTCGCACATTCATTCGGATCGGCGATCGTCTCCAACAAGACCGGCGTTCTCCTGCAGAACCGCGCCGGCGGCTTCCGCATCCAGCCCGGTCATCCGAACTGCATCGGGCCGGGCAAGCGGCCGCTTCACACCATCATTCCGAGCCTGGTCACAAGGGCCGGCCGCGCCGTGATGCCGTTCGGTGTCATGGGCGGGCAGTACCAGCCGGTGGGGCAGACCCACGTCCTGACCAACATGCTCGATTATGGCTGCGATGTGCAGGAAGCCATCGATATGCCGCGCGGCCTGCATTATGAAGGTTTCTACCAGCTCGAGGACGGCGTGCCGGCCGCTATCGTCGAAGGCCTGAAAAAGCTCGGGCACCAGACCACCCGCGTGGTCGCTCCGCTCGGGGGCGGCCAGGCGATCTGGATCAACTGGGACAAGGGCACCCTGACCGGTGGTTCCGATCCGCGCAAGGACGGCTGCGCGCTCGGCTATTGAGCAAAATGGCTTGCAGATGTGCCGGCAGAAAGGACTTGAAGAGATGCGAAGTTTCCGTTTTCGATGTCTTCCGTTTGTGGCTGCCGTCGCCATCGCCGTGATCGGCGCCTCCCTCGCCGCTGCGCCGTCCGGCGCACTGGCCCAGACCGCAGGAAAACCCATGACCACAGCTTCAGGCTTGCAGATCATCGATACCCAGGTCGGCACCGGCGCCTCGCCGAAGCCGGGCCAGACTTGCGTCATGCACTATACCGGCTGGCTCTACGAGGGCGGCAAGAAGGGCAAGAAGTTCGACAGTTCGGTCGATCGCAACGAACCATTCGAATTTCCGATCGGCCAGCGCCAGGTCATCGCCGGCTGGGACGAGGGCGTCGCCACCATGAAGGTTGGCGGCAAGCGCACGCTGATCATTCCGCCCGCGCTCGGCTATGGCGCCCGCGGCGCCGGCGGTGTGATCCCACCCAACGCGACGCTGATGTTCGATGTCGAGCTGTTGGGCGTCAAATAGGTCTGGCCGCTGCCGGAAGCAGGAGGCCGGGTGAAGATATCCGTCCTTGACGATTATTTCGACACGGTGCGCACCCTGCAATGCTTTGCCAGGCTGGCGGCGCACGACGTCACGATCTGGAATGACCACGTCCAGGATGTCCAGACATTGGCGCGACGGCTGCAGGATGCCGAAGCCCTGGTGTTGATCCGCGAGCGGACGCAAATCCGTGCGCCGTTGCTGGAGCAACTGCCGAAGCTGAAGCTGATCAGCCAGCGCAGCGTCTATCCCCACATCGACATCGACGCCTGTACCCGGCTCGGCATCATCGTATCGTCGAGCCAGCACGCCGATACGCCGTCCTATGCCGCTGCGGAGCTGACCTGGGCGCTGGTGCTGGCAGCGATGCGCGCGCTGCCGCAACAAATGGCGGCCTTGAAGGCCGGCAAATGGCAGATCGGCATCGGCCACACCCTGCGCGGCAAGACCCTCGGCATCTATGGGTATGGCCGGATCGGCGCCGTCGTCGCCGGCTATGGCAAAGCCTTCGGCATGAGGGTGCTGGTGTGGGCCCGCGAAACGGCGCTAGTGCGGGCTCGCGCCGACGGTCATGAGATCGCGTCCGGCAAGGATGCCTTTTTCGAGCAATGTGACGTGCTGTCGCTTCACATGCGCTTGGTCGACGCCACAAGGGGCATCGTCACCCCGGCGGATCTGGCACGAATGAAAACCACGGCGCTTCTGGTCAACACCAGTCGCGCCGGGCTGGTCGAGCCGGGTGCGCTGGTCGATGCGTTGCGTTCCGGGCGTCCCGGCATGGCGGCGGTCGATGTCTATGAGAAGGAACCGCTACGCGACGTGCACGACGAGCTGTTGAGCATGGACAACGTAGTCTGCACGCCGCATATCGGCTATGTCACGCGCGACGAATACGAGCTGCAGTTTGCCGACATCTTCGACCAGATCACAGCCTACGCCGCCGGCGCACCGATTCATGTCGTCAATCCAGCGGCGATCGGAAAACGCTGAGCGGCAATTGGTAAAAAACGAGCGCCCGTTGCCTGCCATCGCCGGGACAAGTCCGCCATGCGATAGGTGTTCCGCGAATCAACTGGTCTGCGCTTCTCGTTTTCGCTACCATTTAGGGGTTTCTTGCCGGAAGGCCATCGATGACGGAACATCACGACCACTCGCACGATCACGCCGATGATGCGCAGGAGCGCTGGAAGCATGACGGCGTCCGCGTCATTCCCGGGGATCAGCTCGATCCCAATGTGCCTTCGACCGCGGGCATGGATCGCAAGGCCGCGATCAATTTCGCCCGGGTCGGCGCCCAGAAATTGTGGGCGGGAACCGTCACCATCAAGCCCGATGCCAAGACCGGCGCCCATCATCATGGCCATCTCGAGAGCATCATCTATGTGGTGAGGGGCAAGGCGCGGATGCGCTGGGGCGAGCACCTGCAGTTCACCGCGGAAGCCAGTCCCGGTGATTTCATCTTCATTCCACCTTATGTGCCGCACCAGGAGATCAACGCCTGCCCTGACGAGGTGCTGGAATGCGTGCTGGTGCGCAGCGACGGCGAGGCGGTGGCGATCAATCTCGACATCGAACCGGTGGAGAAGCCGGAGACGGTGCTGTGGGTCGATCCGGTGCACCGCGATCCAGCCGAGAAGAAGTAACGCCGCCGATCCTGCCGAACGCCTCGCGACCGGACAAAAATCGGCGCGAACGTGTCGGATCGGGGCCGGGCGCTTCGTCCTTTGGACGATCGCACCCAACCTTCAGAGGAATCCCGCATGTCCAAGATCGCTCCCTGCCTGTGGTTCAATGGCGAGGCCGAGGAGGCTGCGACCTTCTATGTGTCGCTGCTGCCGAACTCGCGGATCGACAAGGTCCAGCGCAATCTCGTCGACGGTCCGTCCGGCAAGGCCGGTTCCGTGCTGGTGGTGACGTTCACGCTGGCTGGCCAGGAGTTCATGGCGTTGAACGGCGGTTCGCGGCTCGAGTTCACCCATGCGGTCTCGTTCAAGATCGATTGCGCCGATCAGGCCGAGGTCGACCGGCTCTGGGACGCGCTCTGTTCCAACGGCGGATCGGCCGTGCAATGCGGCTGGCTCACGGACCGCTATGGCATTTCCTGGCAGATCGTGCCGTCGGTGCTGATGCAATTGCTGGCTGGGTCGGACCGTGCCGGCGCCGAGCGCGCCATGAACGCCATGATGGGGATGGTCAAGCTCGACATCGCCGCGCTCCGCAAGGCCTATGATGGCGGCTGAGTCGGCCGTGGCGCGTTGCAGCCGGGGCTTCGTAAGGCGCAGACGGCATCGATCGGCCGATGCGATCGATCGACTAACGTTCGCCTCGCAGGCGGCTGCGATCGTGTCGTCGCAATGCCGACGCGGGAGCGCCGGCGTGCCGACAACAATTCGGCAAGATGAGCGGCCAGGATCCGCTGTCGGCACCAGAACAGAAGAAAGCCGGGCCGGTGTTTCAGACTCCGAAGCGACAAAGCGACTATCGGCCCATCACGCCGGACCGGACGGAGATCTCGATGCCGGTTCTGATCGGCGCGGCCATGATCGCCGCGGCGATCCTCTTGGCGGCGCTGGTTACCACGCTGGGCACGCGGTTCGCGGGCCTCGAAAGCACCACCGACCAGACCATGTGGCTGATCGATCGGCTGACCGGCAAGGTATACAAATGCGACGCGCCGGATCGCGGCCGGGCCTCCTGCGATGCGGAGGTCGCGACCGGGAGCGTTGGAGGGCCGCCGAAGCATTGACGGCGGCGCGACAGCGGGCCGGCCGGACCGCGCTCCGCGCTGCATGGCCGGGCCGCAGTCAATGCCGGGCGCAACATTCGGCGCGAATCCCGCTACATTGCGCGGCGATGCCGATCACCGACCAAGTCTCCCTGACCAAGGAAGCAGCCAGGCGGATCTGGCTGCGTGCCCAACGGCTCGACACGCCGGCGCCGTTCGGGGCCGGGCCGCAGGCGACCGCCGCCGCGGTCGAACATCTCGGCTATGTGCAGATCGACACCATCAACGTCATCGAACGCTCCCATCATCATGTGCTGTGGAGCCGGATACCGGAATACCAGCGCGCGGACCTCCGCCAGGCCCAAAGCGTCGACAAGAGCGTGTTCGAGTACTGGACCCACGCGCTTTCCTATGTGCCGACCCGGGATTTGCGCTTCTTCATCCCGGCCATGAAACGTCATCGTCGCGAAGGTCATCGATGGTTGAAGTCGGTTAGTCCGGCCGATCTGCGCAAGGTGATGAAGCTGATCCGGAACGCCGGCGCCTTGACCATCCGAGACATCGACGACGACGTGCTGACCGAGAAGGAACATCTGTGGGCCAGCCGCAAGCCGTCGAAACGGGCGTTGCAGCTCGCCTTCTACACCGGCGCCCTCACCATCAGCGAGCGCACCGGCATGCTCAAGACCTACGAGCTGACGACCCGCCATTTCGGCTGGGACCGGCCGCCCAAAATGGCATCGCCGAAGGAAGTCGCCGCCTATCTGCTGGCGCGTTCGCTCCGCGCCCAGGGCATCGTCAGCCTGGATTCCATTTGCCATCTGGATGCGCCGAGCAAGGCCGCTATCCGCCGTCTGATCGAGGCGGCCGTCCGTCGTCATGAGCTGGTGGCCGTCGCGGTCGAGGGTGCCGGCCGACAGGAGCATTGGGCGCGTCCCGAAACGCTGGAGTCCGGCGGCGCCCCCGCCATCGAACCCGTGCACATCCTTTCGCCGTTCGATCCCCTGGTCATCCAGCGCAAGCGCAGCGAACTCTTCTTCGGCTATGGCCATCGCTTCGAGGCCTACGTGCCGAAGGAGAAGCGGCGGTTCGGCTATTTCGCGCTGCCGGTGCTGGTTGGCGACGAGATCGTCGCCGCCATCGATCTCAAGACCGATCGCCGGCAGCGCAAGCTGCTGCTGCAGCAATGGAGCTGGGTCCGCGCCGGGGGGCGCAGGGACCTCAAACGCCGGATCGAACAGGAACTGCATCGATTCGAGCGATTCCAGCTCGGGGACTGAGCCAGCTCGCGCACCCGCGGCCCACGAGGGGAGCCACACTCGCGCTCATTGTGCGGCGATCAGTATTCGGCCCTCACGCCTTGGCTTGCTTGGTTTGACCTTGATCTCGATATCGGAACCAAGCGACCGCACGAAGTACAGCAGCCTCTCGAGTGAAAAACCCTCGAACCGTCCGCGTAAAAGTTTGGAAACATCCGGCTGGCGCAATCCCATTCTGGCTGCCGCCTGAGCCTGAGTAAGACCCTGGGCTTCGATCATCCTGGTAACGAGAATGACGAGATGTGCCTTCACGTAGTGCTCTTGAGGCAGGTCCAACCCCAAATCTTCAAAAACATTTCCGCTGCCGGATGTTATTTTGCCTTTGTCGGCCATCTCACTAACCCTCCAACTCCGTGACTTTCCCTTTGGCAGGTAGTTCTTCCTGTGATGTTGCTGCGCCTCCTTGAAGCGCTTGACGATCAATTCCATGTCCCTGGCCGGAGTCTTCGATCCCACCTTGGACTTCTTCTTGAATGCATGGAGGACGTACACGGTCATTCCAAACTTGACGGTATAGACGGCCCGATACGTATCACCCTCCAGGTCCTCTACGACTTCCAGAACACCGGCCCCTCCAAAGCCTGCCAGCGGCTTGGCGTTGGGGTGCATCATTCCCCGTTCGGCCAACAGGATGGCGAAACCAAAAACAGCCCTCGCTCCCTTCGGTAGGGCTTTGAGGTCTTTTTTGCTGGTGCCAACAAAGTGGACGTTGTTCGGGCGTTTGGCGCTCGTCTCGGTCTTTGCCACCCGTTACTCCATAGTAAAATCACTATAATCGACATCGCTTTGATATCAAGTCGACGCGTGGGCCACGCGGCGTGGATCACGGATTCATGATTGCTGACGATTATTGACATTCATCAGTCGTTATCACACACTCTTCAGGATCACGGCCCGAGGAGTGCAGAATGTTGGCCCGCTCGATTTTATCCAGCTATTCCAGGCTATTGGCAGGTATCTCGCTGGCGGTTCTGGCGGTGGCGCTGGCCGGTTGCAATGACACGGCCGCGGAAAAGGCGAGGCCGGCCAGGCCCGTTCTGGTGGCGACCGTGCATTACGATGCCGAATTGCCGGAGCGGAGCTTCGTCGGCACCATCAAGCCGCGCATCGAAACCGACATGGGTTTCCGGGTGCCCGGTAAGGTCGCCAAGCGCCTGGTCGAGGTAGGCCAGACCGTCGAGGTAGGCCAGCCCCTGGCAACATTGGACGAGGTCGATCTCAAGCTGCAGGCCGAACAGGCCGAGGCCGAACTGCAGGCCGCGACCGGCAACCTGGCACAGGCCGCCGCCGCCGAGACCCGCTCTCGCGATCTGCGCGGCAAGGGCTGGACCACCGACGCGCAACTGGATCAGGCCAAGGCCGCCGGTGACGAGGCGCGGGCGCGGCTCAATCGCGCGCAGCGCTCGGTCGACCTCACCCGCAATTCGCTTTCCTATGCCACCCTCGAAGCCGACAGCCGCGGCGTCGTCACGGCGACGCTGGTCGAGCCGGGCCAGGTGGTAGCCTCCGGACAGACCGCCATCCGCGTGGCGCGCTTCGCCGAAAAGGAGGCGGTGGTCGCGATTCCCGAAACGCTGCTCGGCCGCGCCAAGGACGGTGCCGCCAGTGTCACGCTGTGGTCCGATCCCGGACGGCGCTATGCCGCGAAGCTGCGCGAGGTCGCGCCCTCGGCCGACCCCGCCACGCGGACCTACCTGGCCAAATTTTCGCTGCCCGATGCCGACGACCGGGTATCGCTCGGCATGACGGCGACCCTGACCCTGGCCGATCACAACAGCCAACGGGTCGCGCGGCTGCCGCTGTCGGCGCTCTTCAGCGAGGGCAGTGACCCATCGTTCTATGTCGTCGGTGCCAATGGCGATGTCGTGCTGAAGCCGGTGACCGTCAAATCCTACGAGACCGATCAGGTGGTCATCTCGGGTGGCGTCGAGGAAGGCGCCAAGGTGGTCACGCTCGGCGTGCAAAAGCTTGATCCGGCCCAAAAGGTCAGGGTCGTCTCGTCGCTGTCGTTCTGACATCGGAGGGTGACATGAAGCGCTTCAATCTATCGGGCTGGGCCGTCGGCCACCCCGCGCTCATCCTGTTTCTCATGGTCGCGCTCGGGGTCGCGGGTTTCCTGTCCTACCAGCGCCTCGGACGCGCCGAGGATCCGTTCTTCACGGTGAAGGTGGTCAATGTCTCGGCGATCTGGCCCGGCGCGACTGCCGAGGAAATGCAGACCCAGGTCGCCGATCCGATCGAGAAGAAGCTGCAGGAACTGCCGCATTTCGAGAAGGTGCAGACCTATTCTAAGCCGTCCTTCACGGCGATGCAGGTCACGTTCAAGGATTCAACTCCGCCGAACGAAGTGCCGTATCTGTTCTATCTGCTGCGCAAGAAGCTCGCCGACGTGCAGGGCCAGCTTCCCGCGGGCCTGCTTGGGCCGGTCGTCAATGACGAATTCAGCGATGTCGATTCGATTCTCTACATGATGACCGGCGACGGCGCCGACTATGCCCAGCTGAAGAAAACCGCCGAAGGGCTGCGGCAGCGGCTCCTGAAGGTGCCCGGGGTGACCAAGGTCGATCTCTATGGCACGCAGGACGAGAAGATCTTTGTCGAGTTCTCGCATGCCAAGCTGGCAACGCTTGGCATTGCGCCGCAGGCGCTGTTCAACTCGCTCGCCAAGCAGAACAACGTGGTGCCGGCCGGTACCGTGGAGACTTCGGCGCAGCGCGTGCCGTTACGGGTGACCGGCGCGCTCGATGGTGTAAAGGCGGTGGCGGAGACCCCGGTCGAGAGCAATGGCCGGGTGTTCCGGCTCGGCGACATCGCGACCATCCGCCATGGCTATGTCGATCCGCCGAGCTTCGTGGTGCGCCAGCAAGGCAAACCCGCGCTCGGCATCGGCGTCGTCACCGCCAAGGGCGCCAACATTCTCGAACTCGGCAAGGGCGTGACGGATGCCACCGCGGAATTCATGCGGGCGGTGCCGCAAGGCATCAATGTCGAGCAGATCGCCGACCAGCCCAAGGTGGTCGAACATGCGGTGAGCGAGTTCGTGCACTCCTTCATCGAGGCGCTGGCGATCGTGCTGTTCGTTTCCTTTGTCGCCCTCGGCTGGCGCACCGGCATCGTCGTCGCCCTGTCGGTGCCGCTAGTGCTGGCGATCGTCTTTGTCGTCATGAACGCGATGTCGCTCGACCTGCATCGCATCACGCTCGGCGCACTGATCATCGCGCTCGGCTTGCTGGTCGACGATGCCATCATCGCGGTGGAGATGATGGTGGTGAAGATGGAACAGGGCTGGGACCGCACCCGCGCGGCGTCCTTTGCCTGGGAATCCACCGCGTTTCCCATGTTGACGGGAACACTGGTAACCGCGGCCGGATTCCTGCCGATCGGCTTTGCCAATTCCGCGGTCGGCGAATATGCCGGCGGCATCTTCTGGATCGTGGCGATCGCGCTGGTTGCATCCTGGTTCGTGGCGGTGATCTTCACCCCCTATATCGGCGTCAGGCTGCTGCCCAACATCGCCGTCGGTCACAACCATGATCCGCATGCCGTGTACGAGACCCGGATCTACCGGCTGTTGCGCGGCACGATCCAGTGGTGCGTCAACCACCGCGTCAAGGTGGTGCTGGCGACGGTCGGCATCTTCGCGCTGTCGATTGCGGCCTTTGGCCATGTGCAGCAGCAGTTCTTTCCGTTGTCCGAGCGGCCGGAGCTGTTTCTGCAGTTGCGCCTGCCGGAGGGCACCGCGTTCCGCGTCACCGAGAAGTCGGTCAAAACCGCGGAGGCGCTGCTCAGGGATGATCCGGACATCGCGACCTACACGGCCTATGTCGGCCAGGGCTCGCCGCGATTCTGGCTCGGGCTGAACCCGCAGCTGCCGGACGAGGCCTTCGCCGAGATCGTCATCGTCGCGAAGGACGTCAAGGCGCGGGAACGGATCAAGGCCAGGCTGGAAACGGCGGTGGAGAACGGCGCGCTGACCGAGGCGCGGGTGCGGGTCGATCGGTTCAATTTCGGGCCGCCGGTTGGCTTCCCGGTGCAGTTCCGCGTGATCGGCCCGGATACCGGCACCGTGCGCGACATCGCCTACCGGGTCCGCGACGTGGTCCGGCAAAATCCTAGTGTCAGGGATCCGCAACTCGACTGGAACGAGCAGTCGCCCTTCCTGAAGCTCGTCGTCGACCAGGATCGCGCCCGCGCGCTGGGACTTACCCCGCAGGATGTCTCGCAGGCGCTCTCGATGTTGATCTCCGGCGTTCCGGTGACCACGGTGCGCGAGGGCATCGAGAAAGTCGACGTGGTGGCGCGCGCGGTGCCGTCGGAACGGCTCGATCTCGGCCATGTCGGCGATCTCACCGTCACCTCGCGGGCCGGGGTCGCCGTGCCGTTGTCGCAGATCGCCAGGATAGACTACGCGCATGAGGAGCCGATCCTGTGGCGGCGCAACCGCGACATGGCGATCACCGTGCGCGCCGACGTTGCCGACGGCGTGCAGGCACCCGATGTCACCAACCAGATCTGGCCGAAACTGCAGGAGATCCGCGCCAGCCTGCCGCCGGCCTACCGGATCGAGATGGGCGGCGCCATCGAGGAGTCGGCCAAGGGCAACGCGTCGATCTTCGCGCTGTTTCCGGTGATGGTGATGGTGATGCTGACGCTGCTGATGATCCAGCTGCAGAGCTTCTCGCGGCTCCTGCTGGTCTTCCTCACCGCGCCGCTCGGCATTGTCGGCGCCTCGCTCGGACTCAATGTCGCCAACCAGCCATTCGGCTTCGTGGCGCTGCTCGGCCTGATCGCGCTGGCCGGCATGATCATGCGCAATGCGGTGATCCTGGTCGACCAGATCGAGACCGACGTGGCGCACGGCTCGACCCGCAAGGAGGCGATCGTCGAGGCCACCGTGCGGCGTGCCCGCCCGGTGGTGTTGACGGCGCTGGCTGCCATCCTGGCCATGATCCCGCTGTCGCGCTCGGCATTCTGGGGTCCGATGGCGATCACCATCATGGGCGGCCTGTTCGTCGCCACCTTCCTCACTTTGCTGTACCTGCCGGGCCTCTATGCCCTATGGTTCCGCAACAGCCTTGAGGAACGCGGCCGAAGCGCCCACATTGATCTTGCACCGCAGCATCCGGGCGACTCCGGGCCCCCAATTCCGCTTGCTGAGGCTGCGGAATAATTGAACATTGGCAGCCGACATGACGCTTGTTTCCGACACCATTGAAGCCGACACCCGCGAACGGATTCTCGCGGTGGCGGAGCGTCTGTTCCGCGAAATCGGCTACCAGAAGACCACGGTAGCCGACATCGCCAAGGTGCTGCGGATAAGTCCCGCAAACGTCTATCGCTTCTTCAATTCCAAGAAGGCGATTCATGCGGGCGTAGCGCGCGGCCTGATGGGTGGGGTCGAGGAGGCGGCGCAGGTTATCGCGGGCAAACGCGAACCGGCGGCTTTGCGGTTGCGCGAGCTGTTGACCACGATCCACCGCATGAACAGCGAGCGCTATGTCGTCAATTCCAAGCTGCACGAGATGGTCGAGATCGCGATGCAGGAGAGCTGGGACGTCTGCATCGCCCACATGGAGCGGGTGACCGAGACCATCGGCAAGGTCATCGCCGACGGCGCGGCGTCCGGCGAGTTCGCCGTCGAGGACGTGCAACTGGCGGCGATGTGCACCTGTACGGCGATGATCCGGTTCTTCCATCCGCAGATGATCGCGCAATGCGCGGAGAAGCCCGGGCCCTCGCTCGACCAGATGATCGATTTCGTGCTGGCGGCCCTGATGCCGCGCCGAAACGCACCAATTTCATGACGAGATCAGGGGTGCGCCGGGAAGGACGCAGCCGAGGACGCAATCGGAGGACCATACCGGCGTGGACAAACCAATAAGCAGGGATCTGCATTTTTACGAGCCGGTGAACGGTCACGGCCTGCGGCACGATCCGTTCAATGCGATCATCGCGCCGCGGCCGATCGGCTGGATCTCGTCGCGGGGCGCCAGGGGAAACGTCAACCTGGCGCCCTACAGCTTCTTCAACGGCTTCAACTACGTTCCGCCCATCATCGGCTTCTCCTCGACCTCGTGGAAGGACAGCGTGGTCAACATCCAGGAGACCGGCGAATTCGTCTGGAATCTGGCGACCAAGGATCTCGCACAGCAGATGAACGCCACGGCCGCCCATGTCGCCCGCGACGTCGACGAATTCGAGATCGCGGGCCTGACGGCGGCGCCGAGCCGGCTGGTCAGCGTGCCCCGCGTCGCGGAAAGCCCGGTCTCGTTCGAATGCAGGCTCATTCAGATCATCCAGCTGCAGGCCGCCGATGGCCGCAAGGTGCAGGGCTGGCTCACGCTCGGCGAGGTGGTCGCAGTGCATATCGACAAGGCCCTGATCAAGGACGGCGTCTATCAGACCGCCCTGGCGCGCCCGATCGTGCGGGCCGGACGCAAGGGCGATTATTTCGAGATCAGGCCGGACGCCATGTTCGAGATGGAAAGGCCGGACTGAAACAACAGCCCCTTCCCGCTGCGATTTCAGGGTCTCGCGGGCATCGCCGGAACTGCGGCGGCCGGCAGCCGTTATCGCCAGGCGGATCGGGGCGATGAATTTTATTCAATTTCGCCTTACTCTTGTTGCGAAGTATCCAGTGATTTCTGCGCACTCCTGCTACATTGGAGCACTTCGGCGCCGGGCGGCTCTCGCCGCCGCGTGCGTTGTATCGATCATGAGGATATCGCCATGACCTTCCGGCGCGATTTCATCACCAAGCCGATTTTCTCCTGGGCGCGTGGCGTGCTGCCGGCGATGTCGGACACCGAGCGGGAAGCGCTGGAGGCCGGCGATGTCTGGTGGGACGCCGATCTGTTCGCCGGCAATCCGGATTGGTCGAAGCTGCTTGCCACGGCGCCGGCGGTGCTGACGCCGGAAGAGCAGGCTTTTCTCAACGGCCCCGTCGACGAGCTCTGTGCGATGCTCGACGAATGGAAGATCAACTGGGAATGGCGCGACCTGCCGCCGCAGGCCTGGGAGTTCATCAAGCAGAACAAGTTCTTCGGCATGATCATCCCGACCGAATTTGGCGGGCTCGGCTTTTCCCCCTACGCGCATTCCGAAGTGGTGCGCAAGATCTCGTCGCGGTCGCTGACCGCTGCGGTGACGGTGATGGTCCCGAATTCGCTCGGTCCGGGTGAACTGCTGATGCGCTTTGGCACGAGAGAGCAGCAGGAGGGCTGGCTGCCGCGCCTGGCGGATGGTCGCGAGATCCCCTGCTTTGGCCTGACCAGCCCTGAAGCGGGCTCCGATGCCGCCTCGATGACCGACAGCGGGATCATCTGCAAGGGCGAATTCGAGGGGCGCGAGGTCCTGGGGCTGCGGCTCAACTGGCACAAGCGCTATATCACCCTCGGACCGGTGGCGACCCTGCTGGGCCTCGCCTTCAAGGCCTACGATCCCAATCACCTCGTCGGCAGCGAGACCGATCTCGGAATCACCGTGGCACTGATTCCGACCCATCTGCCCGGCGTCGAGATCGGCCAGCGCCATCTGCCGGCGATGCAGGTGTTTCAGAACGGCCCGAACTGGGGCCGCGACGTGTTCATCCCGATGGACTACATCATCGGCGGGCAGCCGCGCCTCGGCCAGGGCTGGAAGATGCTGATGACCGCGCTGGCCGCCGGGCGCGGCATCTCGCTGCCGTCGCTTTCGGCCGCCGGCGCGGCCTATGCGGCGCGGACCACCGGCGCCTATGCGCGGATTCGCGAGCAGTTCAACGTGCCGATCGGCAAGTTCGAGGGCATCGAGGAGCCGCTCGCCCGCATCGCCGGCACCGCCTATCTGCTCGACGCGGCGCGACGGCTGACCTGTGCGGCCCTCAATCAGGGCCGTCATCCGGCGGTGATTTCCGGCATCATGAAGCTGCAGGCCACCGAACGGATGCGGATCGCGATCGATGATGCGATGGACATCCATGGCGGCAAGGCGGTGATCGACGGCCCGCAGAATTATCTTGGCGGCCTCTACCGGTCGGTGCCGGTCGGCATCACGGTCGAGGGGGCCAATATCCTCACCCGCAATCTGATCGTGTTCGGACAGGGGGCGATCCGCGCCCATCCCTATCTGCTGGAGGAGATGAACGCGCTGTCCGACAAGGACCGTGCCAGGGGTTTGGATGTCTTCGACAAGACGTTCTGGAAACACATCAGCCACAGCCTGACGACGCTGTTCCGGGCGTGGGGCCGCAGCTGGAGCGCCGGCATGTTCGCGCCGGCACCGGAAGCCGGCGCAGCGACCAGGTTCTATCGGCAGCTGTCGCGGTATTCGGCGGCATTCGCGCTCTGCGCTGACATGGCGCTGTTGACGCTCGGCGGCGCGCTGAAGCGCAAGGAGATGCTGTCGGCGCGGTTCGGCGACATCCTGTCGGAATTGTACCTGCTGTCGGCGGCGCTGAAACGCTGGCAGGACGAGGGGCGTCAGCCGGCCGATTTCGCGGCGCTCGAATGGTGCATGGCGAGCGGATTTCGAACCATCGAGATCCGCTTTGCCGAGATCCTGGCCAATTTGCCCAACCGGTTCGTCGCCGTGCTGCTGAAATTCCTGGTGCAGCCGTTCGGCGCCCGCGTTTTGGGCGCTTCCGATCGCGTCGTCCATCAATGCGCGCAGCTCGTGCTCGAACCCTCGGCGGCGCGTGACCGCCTCACGCCCGATTTGTCGCATGTCGAGGACGACCGTGGGGTCGCCCGGCTGGAGAAGGCATTCCTGCTGGTCGCCGGGCTCGAGGAGGTCACGAAACGGATGCGGGCCGCCCATATTCGCGACTGGCGCGAGGCGGTGAAAAAAGGCGTCGTCACCGAGGCGGAGGGCGAGCAGCTCGCGGCCGCGCAGGAGGCGGTGTCGAAGGTGATCGAAGTCGATGACTTCGCGCCGGAGGCGCTGTCACCGATCTACAAGAAGCCGGCCGACGTGCATCGGTTCTTCCAGGAGCTCGGGGAAACGAGGGCGGCGAGCTGATGGCGCGCGCGGTCTATATCGTCGACGGCAGCAGGACGCCGTTCCTCAAGGCGCGTAACGGGCCCGGCCCGTTCACGCCGGTCGATCTCGCCGTGCAATGCGGCCGGCCGCTGCTGGCGCGGCAGCCCTTCGCGCCCACCGCGTTCGATCAGGTAATCCTCGGCTGCGTCAATGTCATTGCCGACGAGATGAATCCGGCCCGTGTCGCCGCGCTGCGGCTCGGCATGGGCGAAGCCATGGTTGCGTTCACCGTGCAGATCAATTGCGGCTCCGGCATGCAGTCGATCGACACCGCCTATCGCTACATCCGCGAAGGCAGCGCCGACCTGATCCTGGCGGGCGGCGCGGAAGCGCTGAGCTACGCGCCGCTGGTCTGGCCGCAGCAGGGCGTACGCTGGTTCGCGGGGCTCGCGGCAGCCAAGGGGATCGGGGCCAAGATCGCTGCCGCGCTGAAAGTGCGGCCAGCCTATTTCAAGCCGGTCATCGGCCTGGAGCGTGGACTCACCGATCCCATCACCGAACTCAACATGGGACAAACCGCCGAAGTGGTCGGACAGCTGTTCGGCATTACCCGTGCGCAGTCGGACGCCTACGCCGCCGAAAGCCATCGGCGGCTCGCCAACGCGCAATCGCAGGGCTGGCTCAGGGGCGAAGTCGAAACCGCCTTTGCCCGCGACGGCAGCTTTTACGATCATGATGACGGCGTGCGGCCGGACTCTTCGCCGGAGACCCTGGCCAAGCTGAAACCCGTGTTCGAGCGGCCGTGGGGCCAGGTCACCGCTGGCAATTCGTCGCAGATCACCGACGGGGCGTCGTGGGTCATCCTGGCTTCCGAAGACGCGGTCGCAAGACATGGCCTGGCGCCGAAGGCGGTGATCCTCGACAGCCAGTGGTCCGCGCTCGATCCCAGCATCATGGGGCTCGGCCCGGTGTTGTCGGCCACCGAACTGCTGAAGCGCAACAAGTTGACGCTGCAGGATGTCGAGACCTGGGAGTTGAACGAAGCGTTCGCGACGCAGGTGCTGGGCTGTCTTGCGGCCTGGAACGACGACCGATTCTGCCGCGAAATTCTCGGCCTCGACGGCGCCGCCGGCGAGATCGATCGCAACAGGCTCAATGTCGACGGCGGCGCGATCAGCCTCGGCCATCCCGTCGGCTGCAGCGGCAACCGCATCGTGCTGCACCTCGTCAATGCCATGAAGCGACTGGGCACGCGGCGCGGCGTCGCCACCGAATGTATCGGTGGCGGCCTGGGCGGCGCGATGTTGATCGAAGCGACATAGGGAACGTCATGGATTCCAAGATCATGGATGTTCTCGGCGATCGGGTGCTCGAACTCGGGCCGAAGGCCGCCGGCGAGGCCGGCCCCTATCGGAATTTCAGGCTGAGCCAGGATGGCGACGGCATCGCCTGGCTGCTGTTCGATCGCGCCGGCGCCAGCGCCAATACGCTGTCCGCCGACGTCATCGAGGAGCTGGATCTCGTGCTGGCGGCGCTGGAAAGCCAGCGTCCCCTGGGAGTCGTGATCCGTTCCGCGAAGAAATCCGGGTTCATTGCCGGCGCCGACGTCAATGAATTCCTTAGCGCAACCGATCCGGGCACCGTCGAGATCGCGATCGGCAGGGCGCATGCGGTGATCGATCGTCTCGAACGCATCAACATTCCGACGGTCGCGGTGATCCACGGCTTCTGCCTCGGCGGCGGGCTCGAAGTCGCGCTGGCGTGCCGGTCGCGGATCGCGATCGACGGCGCCCGCTTCGGTTTTCCGGAAGTGCTGCTCGGGCTGCATCCGGGGCTCGGCGGCACGGCGCGCTTCACCCATCTGGTCAATCCGATGCAGGCGATGACGCTGATGTTGACCGGTCGGACCATCGACGCGCGCAAGGCGAAAAGGCTCGGGCTGGTCGACGCGGTGACGCAGGAGCGCCACGTCCGCAACGCGGTCAAGGACGCCGTATTCGGCCGCCTCAAGAAGGCCGCCCCGAACTTCGTCAACAGGTTGCTCAACCTGACGCAGGCTCGGCGGTTCCTGGCAAAGCGGATGCGCGCCGAGGCGGAGAAGTCGGCGCCGCGCGAGCACTATCCGGCGCCCTACGCCCTGATCGACCTGTGGGAGCAGCACGGCGGCGACCGCAAGGCGATGCTGAGGGCCGAGCAGGCTTCGTTCGCCGAACTGATGGTGACGCCGACCGCGCAAAATCTGATCCGGGTGTTTTTCCTGCGTGAGCAGATGAAGAAGCTCGCCGGCACCGGCAACCGGGTCGGCCACGTTCATGTCATCGGCGCCGGTGCGATGGGCGGCGACATTGCGGCATGGTGCGCCAATCAGGGCATGCGGGTGACGCTGGCCGACATGAAGGCCGAGCCGATTGCCGGAGCGGTGAAGCGGGCGGCCGAGCTGTTCAGCAAGATCATGCACCGGCGTACCGATATCCGCGACGCGCTGGACCGGCTGGTTCCGGATCTCGATGGCGAAGGGGTCCGCAATGCCGACCTCATCATCGAGGCGGTTCCGGAGAAGCTGGAGCTGAAGCAGAAGGTCTATGCCGGTCTCGAGCCGAAGATGAGGGCGGACGCGATCCTGGCCACCAATACATCCAGCATTCCGCTGCAGGATCTGCGCACCACCCTGGAGCGCCCGGATCGCCTGGTCGGACTGCATTTCTTCAATCCGGTGTCCCGCCTGCAGCTGGTCGAAGTTGTCAGCCATGACGGCAATGATCCGCGGGTTCTGACCGAGGCGCTGGCCTTTGTCGGCGCCATCGACCGGCTTCCGCTGCCGGTGAAGAGCTCGCCCGGCTTTCTCGTCAATCGCGCGCTGACGCCCTACATGCTGGAGGCGATGCTGATGCTGGACGAGAAGATCGACAAGGTCGTGATCGATGCGGCGGCCAGGAAGTTCGGCATGCCGATGGGGCCGATCGAGCTGGCCGATCAGGTTGGCCTCGATATCTGCCTCGACGTCGGCGACATGCTGCGCTCCAAGTTCGGCGACATGCTGCCGCCGACGCCCTCCTGGCTGCGCGACAAGGTCGCCAAAGGCGAGCTCGGCCGCAAGACCGGTCGCGGCTTCTACGTCTGGAAGGACGGCAAGGTCGACAGGACCGACAAGGCCGCCGGGTCCGGCGAGCAGGATTCGCAGCCCGCACCGGAGCTGATCGATCGACTGATCCTGCCCATTTCCAACGTCTGCGTCGCCTGCCTGAGGGAGGGCATCGTCGACAATGCCGATGTGGTCGACGGCGCCATGATCTTCGGCACCGGCTATGCGCCGTTCCGGGGCGGCCCCCTCAACTATGCGCGAAGCCGCGGCACCGAAGAGGTGACGGCGACACTGCGGACCCTGGCGGCAAAATTCGGCGACCGTTTCACGCCCGACGCGGGCTGGGATAGTTTCAGCTAGCACCCCTCGCAACAGCCTTGTCGAAGCGAGCTTGGACATGACCGACACCCCGGCCACGCACGCGCCACCGAATGCGGAAGCCGCGCCATGCGGCGAACTCTGCACCCGCACGCTGGCGATGCCGGCCGATACCAACCAGAACGGTGATATTTTCGGCGGCTGGCTGCTCAGCCAGATGGACATCGGTGGCGGCGTATTCGCTTCCAAGATCGCGAAGTCGAGGGCGGTCACGGTGGCGATCGAGGCGATGAACTTCCGCAAACCTGTTTTCGTCGGCGACCTGGTGTCGGTGCATGCCAATCTGGTCCGCATCGGCAGGACCTCGATCACGGCTCATCTCGAGGCCTGGGTGCTGCGCCGCGAGGAGATGCTGCCGATTCTTGTGACCGACGGTAACTTCACCTATGTCGCGATCGACGATCACGGCCGGCCGCAGGTCATTGAGCAGGCTACCCCGATCGTGACGTGACTGGCTGCGACGGCTTGCCGCCGACCGCGACACGGAACTATCCGGCACCGTCCCGGTTGTTTGCCCGCACTTAGCATTGAGACTGGGAATGTCAGATAGCTACATCATCGAAGTGAGCTCGCAGCCGGCGGGCATCGTCGTCCGTAACCCGAAGGGTTTTCGTTTCTTTGCGGCATCGCAGCGATTCCACCCCATGGAGGGTCGGCTGTTTCGCAATGCACGCGAGGCCGAGCGGGCCGCCGTCCAGCTCGAAAAGCGCCAATTCCTGACCATCGTATCCGCACGATGAGGACCAGCGAAGGCGAGGGACCGCGCCCGCTGGCGTAACTCGGGCCCAGCCGGGCGCACGGCGTTGACCCGCCGCCGGAACCACCGCACCATGGGGCACGTTTTGCCCGAGGTGCTCCGTGACCGGCCTGACCCATCGTCAATCCGAGATCCTCAACATAGCCCGCGCCTTCGGCCGTGTGATGGTGGAAGACCTCGCGCGGCGCTTCGAGGTCTCGGCGCAGACCATCCGCAAGGATCTCAATGACCTGTGCGACCACCGCTCGCTGACCCGGATCCATGGCGGCGCCATCATCGCCTCGGGTGTCGAAAATCTCGCCTATGAGGCGCGCCGCTTCGTCGCCGCCGACGAGAAGAAGGCGATCGGCGCCGCCGCGGCGGCACGGATTCCCAATGGCTGCTCGCTGTTCATCAATATCGGCACCACTACCGAAGAGGTCGCGACCGCGTTGACCTCGCACCAGGACCTGCTCGTCATCACCAACAATCTCAATGTCGCGATGCTGCTTTACCGGCATCCGCGCATCGAGGTGATCGTGGCGGGCGGGGCGGTGCGCCGGGCCGACGGCGCGGTGATCGGCTCGACCGCGATCAGCCTGATTGGCCAGTTCAAGGTCGACTACGCCATCATCGGCGCCTCCGCGATCGACGAGGAAGGCGCGCTGCTCGATTTCGATTATCGGGAGGTGCAGGCGGCCCAGGCCATCATTGCCAATGCACGCAGCGTGATGCTGGTCGCCGACAGTACCAAGCTGCGGCGCAGCGCTCCGGTGCGGATCGCCCACATCGGCCAGATCCAGACCTTCGTCACCGATGCGGCACTGCCGGCGGGGCTTGCCAATATCTGCAATAGCCGCGGCATCGAGGTCATCGAGGCGATGCCGGCGACCGTCAGCGACCTCGATGAGGCCGGCGCCGAGCCGTCTCCGGCCACGGCGCCGGGGCGTTAGCACGCGGTTGGAGACAGCAAAAAGCCGCCGCCCGTGCTGGCGGTGCCGATATAACGGCCCCGGGTTCGGGCGGCGGCTGGTCTGAACGGTCTATCGCGGCTTAGTGGCCGTGACCGTGGCCTTCTCTGTCAGCGCGGGCTGCCAGTTCGCTCAACAGCTTCTGCGCCAACAGGTCCTGTCCATTCTTGTCGATGAACGTGCCGAGATGGCCGTAAGGTGCGCTCATGCAGCCCAATTCTCCAGAACCGACATGAACCGACTTGCCATCCGACCTGTAGGAGCCTTCGATCTGCATCTGCAGGTTTTCGTCGTAGAAAGAGATGTGTTTCGACATGGTTGGGGCTCTGCTTTCTATTGATGATTTTTTCATACCTGTTTAGAAGGCAGCGGTATAGTCAACCAGTTTACATAGGCCGTATTTTATTTGCAGAAGGAGCCGGGCAGCAGTCGATCGTATTCCATCCGTATGGTCCGGTAGCATTCGCAAGACACGCGCTCCAGAATGGTCCGGTCGAGTATCGTTACGTTGCCGCGGCTGTAGGTGAGGGCCTGGCGATGCTGGAATTTCTTCAGTTCGGCGTTCACCGCAATGCGACTGACCACCAGCATTTCGGCCAGGAATTGTTGGGTGAGGTGAAGCTCATCCCCGTCGACGCGATCATGCGACTTCAACAGCCATCGGGCGCAGCGTTGAACCAGCGTATGGCTGGCATTGCATGCAACCGACTGCATCACCTGAGCGAGAAACGCCCGCGAGTAGGCGTTGAGCTTGCGCCGGAATATCGGCAGGCGTTCCTGCAGTTGCTGGAAATCGCGGAAGGCTATGCGGATGCCGTCGCCCGACACCTGGACGACGGCGCGATGCATGGATTGATGGTCACCCATGATCGCCCCGACATTGACCAGACCCTCGCGCCCGGTGGTGGACGTTTCGGCCGTCTTGTCGGATTTGAGCGGGGCAACGTTGGAGATGACCGCCGTTTCCGGGAAGTAGACGTAGTCGAACGGGCCGCGCGGTTCGTACAGGATTTGGCCGGAGGATAGTTTGACCGGCTGACACAGACCCAGGATTTCGCTCCATTCCGAAGCGGGGATGCTCGCCAGCAGAGCATTTTTGGGTCCGTGCGGCATGGTACCGTGATGTCCGGTTCTTGCAGCAGGTGCGAACCGGCGGCACGGCGATCACTCTCGGACTTTGCAAGTCGGAAGGCAAGCCGCGCGCACATGCACCGGCAGGGTGACGATGGTCGCCGAGAAATGCCGACCGACTGCGCCGTGTCCAAAACGCACGAGACGGAAACGGAACGGAGTGCATGCCGGATCTTCGCGGCCAGCGAGACGGCGTGGACGGCCTCGACCACAAGCTCGCGAAGAGTGCATGGCATCCTGGGCGCTCCCGATCAGATCCGGAGCGCTTGATCCGGAACTCGCGCCCTTCTCAGGTGGATCGCGAAAGTTCCAGCTTTTTGATTGCTTTCGTATTTGGTTGTGATTTAATCCGAATCGAAAGCGAAATCGCCAAAATGAACGGGCGAACGCCGGGGGAGCGTCTTGGATCGGCTTTTCGACCTCGCTATCATCGGCGGCGGCATCAATGGCTGCGGCATCGCGCGCGACGCAGCCGGCCGGGGAAATTCGGTTTTCCTGTGTGAAATGAACGATCTGGCCAGCGGCACGTCGTCCTGGTCGACCAAGCTGGTGCACGGCGGCTTGCGCTACCTGGAATATTACGAATTCCGGCTGGTGCGGGAGGCGTTGATCGAACGCGAGATCCTCTGGCAGATCGCGCCCCATATCATCCGGCCGCTTCGATTCGTGCTGCCGCACCATGCCGGGTTGCGGCCGGCCTGGCTGCTGCGTTTGGGGCTGTTTCTCTATGACCATATCGGCGGCCGGCATCTGCTGCCGCCGACCCGTTCGGTCGACCTGGCCCGCGACGAAGTCGGCCGTCCTCTCATTCCCAACCGTTACAGCAGAGGATTTGAATATTCCGATTGCTTTGTCGACGACGCGCGTCTGGTGGTGCTGACTGCACGCGACGCGGCGGACCGCGGCGCCGATATCCGCACCCGGAGCCGGGCGACCGAAATCCGGCAGGCCGACGGGGTCTGGCACGTCACGATCGATAACAGCCTGACCGGTGAACGCGACAGCATCAGCGCCCGCGTGCTGGTCAACGCCGGCGGGCCGTGGGTCGAGAGCGTGCTGGCGTCGGGGGCGGGCGTCAACGCCAAGGCCAAGGTGCGGCTGGTGCAGGGCTCGCATATCGTGGTGCCGAAGCTATACGCGCATGACCGCGCCTACATGTTCCAGAACAGCGACGGGCGGATCGTCTTCGTCATACCCTATCAGGACGATTTCACCCTGATCGGCACCACCGACCGTGACTATGACGGCGATCCGGCTAAGGTGAAGGCGTCGGCTGAAGAGATCGAATATTTGTGCGACTCGGTTCGTGAATATCTGGCCAAGCCGGTCAGGCCGCAGGACGTGGTCTGGACCTATGCCGGCGTCCGCCCGCTCTATGACGACGGCGCCAGCGAGGCCAAGGCGGCTACCCGCGAATATGTCTTCGAACTCGACACGCCCGGCGGCGCGCCGCTGCTGTCGATCTACGGCGGCAAGATCACCACCTATCGCCGCCTCGCCGAGGAGGCGCTCGAACGTCTCGCCCCTTACCTGCGCGGCACCAGGGCGGCCGAAGGCTGGACCGCCAAATCGCCGCTGCCCGGCGGCGACCTCGATGTCTCGGCGATCGCGGCGCTGGCGGCGGAACTGATCCGCGATTATCCGTTCCTCACTCCGACCCATGCCAACCGGCTTGCGCACGCCTATGGCACGCGCGCCGCGAAACTGCTCGGCAGCGCCAGATCCATGGCTGATCTAGGTCAGTCGTTCGGCGCCACCCTGACGGAAAGCGAGGTTCGCTACCTGATGGTATCGGAGTGGGCGCGCACGGCCGAGGACATCGTATGGCGGCGGTCCAAGCTCGGATTGCGATTATCGGCCGCCGAAATCGCCGCGATCGACGACTGGATCGACACCCATCGGATCCCGCTCGAAGGTGCCCTGCTGGAAGCGGGAGGGCGGACATGAGCGTCGCGCTCGAGCATGTGACACGCGCCATCGACGGCATTCCGGCCATCCGCGATGTGTCATTGGCGCTCGATCGCGGCACCCTCAGCGTGCTGCTGGGCCCGACGCTGTCGGGCAAGACCTCGATGATGCGGTTGCTTGCCGGCCTCGACAAGCCGACAACCGGCAGGGTGCTGGTCGACGGCAAGGACGTCACTGGCGCCGACGTGCGACAGCGCTCGGTGGCGATGGTCTACCAGCAGTTCATCAACTATCCGTCCTTCACCGTCTATGACAACATCGCCTCGCCCTTGCGCGTACAGGGCAAATCGCGTGCGGAAATCGACAAGCGGGTGCAGGAAGCCGCGCGGCTCCTGAAGCTGGAGCCTTATCTCGAACGGACGCCGCTGCAGTTGTCCGGCGGCCAGCAGCAGCGCACCGCAATCGCACGCGCGCTGGTCAAGGGCGCCGACCTGGTACTGCTGGACGAGCCGCTGGCCAATCTCGACTACAAGCTCCGCGAGGAACTGCGCACCGAATTGCCGCGGATTTTCGAGGCGTCCGGCGCGATCTTCGTCTACGCCACCACCGAGCCGTCCGAAGCGCTGCTGCTTGGCGGCCGCACCGTCTGCATGTGGGAAGGCGAAATATTGCAGATCGGCGACACGCCGACGGTCTATCGCCATCCCGCCACCCTGCGCGTCGCCCAGGTGTTTTCCGATCCACCGCTGAACATCGTCGGAATCGAGAAGAGCAATGGATCGGTGCAGTATGCCGGCGGGGTGAGGGCGCCGGCGAGTGGACTCTACGCCCGGCTTGGCGATGGGGCCTACCGGGTCGGTTTCCGTGCCCATCAGCTCGAAGTCGCGAACGGCGTGGCGGGCCGGCACGCCTTTTCCGCTACCGTGACCGTCACCGAAATCACCGGGTCGGAAAGCTTCGTGCATCTGCATCGCGATCAGTCCAACTGGGTGGCGGTGTTGGAGGGCGTGCATGAATTTCCGCCCGGATATGTGCTCGATGCCGTGCTCGATCCGGACAATGTATTCGTGTTCGATGCGGCCGACCGTCTGGTCGCAGCCCCCGGCGCGCCATGAGGAACATGCAGCATGGCCCGCATTGACCTCGTCGATCTCGCGCACTCCTATGGCGGCAACGATGCCGCTCCCGAGACGTTTGCGCTCAAGCCGATTTCCATGACCTGGCGCCAGGGCGGCGCCTACGCACTGCTCGGGCCATCGGGCTGCGGCAAGACCACCTTGCTCAACCTGATCTCGGGAATCGTGACGCCGTCGCGCGGCAAGATCCTGTTCGACGGCGTCGATATCACACCGCTGTCAACCCAGAAGCGCAATATCGCGCAGGTGTTTCAGTTTCCGGTGATCTACGACACCATGACGGTCGGACAGAACCTGGCATTTCCGCTCCGCAATCGCGGCCTGCCGAAGGCCGAGATCGACGCGCGCGTGACCGAGATCGCGCGGCTGCTCGACCTCACGTCCTATTTGTCGCGCAAGGCGATGCGGCTCACCGCCGATGCCAAGCAGAAGATCTCGCTCGGCCGCGGGCTGGTGCGCTCCGACGTCGCCGCGGTGCTGTTCGACGAGCCGTTGACAGTGATCGACCCCGAGTTGAAATGGCAATTGCGATCGAAGCTCAAGGCCCTGCATCGCGAGCTTGATCTCACCATGATCTATGTCACCCACGACCAGACCGAGGCACTGACCTTCGCTGACACCGTCGTCGTGATGCATGACGGCCGGGTGGTGCAGAGCGGAACGCCGGCGGAGCTGTTCGACAAGCCGGAACACACCTTTGTCGGCTATTTCATCGGTTCGCCCGGCATGAACATCGTGCCTGCCGAGGTTTCGGGCCGGCAGGCCCGGATCGCGGGCCATGCCATCCGCCTCGAGCGAAGCTATGACAGCCTGCCTTCCGGCGCGAAGATCGAAATCGGGGTGCGGCCGGAATTCGTCGACCTGATGGCCCCGGCGCCCGACCTTCTGGCCGCCAGGATCGACCGCATCGACGACCTTGGCCGCGTCCGTTTCGCCAGGGTCCGGATTGGCGACGTCAAGTTCGCGGCGCGGGTGCCGCCCGGGCTGTCGGTCGCCGGCGAAGCCGCCGGCCTCAAATTCGACCCGTCGCATGTCCACGTCTACGCCGACGATCGGCTGGTGGAGGGATCGGCGTAATGGACAAGACCGTCAACCAGAAGGCCTGGTTCCTGGTGCTGCCGGTGTTCCTGGTGGTGGCGTTCTCGGCGGTCCTGCCGCTGATGACGGTCGTGAACTATTCGATGCAGGATACCTTCGGCAACAACCAGTTCTTCTGGAACGGCGTCGGCTGGTTCAAGGAGCTGCTCGATCCCTCCACCGATCTGGGCAGTCGTTTCTTCGCCTCGCTGTGGCGCAACCTGTTCTTCTCGATCGTGATCCTCGCGATCGAGGTCCCGCTCGGAATCGTGGTGGCGCTGTCGATGCCGCGCCAGGGCTGGACGGTCGCCGCCTGCCTGGTGATCCTGGCGCTGCCGCTGCTGATTCCGTGGAATGTGGTCGGCACCATCTGGCAGATCTTCGGCCGCCCGGATATCGGCCTGCTCGGCTACGTGCTGAACGGCATCGGCTTCAACTACAACTACGTGTCGAACGAGTTCGATGCCTGGGCGACCGTGATCGTGATGGACGTCTGGCACTGGACCAGCCTGGTCGCGTTGCTGTGCTACGCCGGCCTCAAGTCGATTCCCGATGCCTATTACCAGGCCGCGCAGATCGACGGCGCATCGCGCTGGGCGGTCTTCACTGCCATCCAGCTGCCGAAGATGCATCGCGTGTTGCTGATCGCGGTTCTGCTGCGCTTCATGGACAGCTTCATGATCTACACCGAGCCGTTCGTGGTGACCGGCGGGGGCCCCGGCAACTCGACGACATTCATCTCGATCGAGCTGGTCAAGATCGCGCTCGGCCAGTTCGACCTCGGCAAGGCCGCGGCCCTGTCGCTGGTCTACAACCTGATCATCATCATCGTGTGTTGGGTTTTCTACACCGTCATGACCAATGCGGGCGCCGAGCGCCCGCCCAAGCAGGGAGTCGCGTGATGCATTCGATTCCCGGCCGGCGTCTCATCCTGTCGTCGTTCCTGATCTTCCTGCTGCTGCCGATCTACTGGCTCGTCAACATGAGCTTCAAGACCAACGCAGAGATCGTATCGACCATGACGCTGTGGCCGCACCAGCCGACCATCGCGAACTACGTGCTGATCTTCACCGACGAGAGCTGGTACTCCGGCTACATCAACTCGCTGAAATACGTCGTCATCAATACCGTGATCTCGATCTCGGTGGCGCTGCCGGCGGCGTACGCGTTCTCGCGCTACCGCTTCCTCGGCGACAAGCACCTGTTCTTCTGGCTGCTGTCGAACCGGATGGCGCCGGCGGCGGTGTACGCCCTGCCTTTCTTCAACCTGTATTCCGCCATCAACCTGTTCGATACGCCGTGGGCGGTCGCGCTGGCGCATTGCATCTTCAACGTGCCGCTGGCGGTGTGGATCCTGGAGGGATTCGTCTCAGGCGTGCCGCGCGAGATCGACGAGACCGCCTTTCTCGACGGCTATTCGTTCCCGCGCTTCTTCGTCAAGATCCTGGTGCCGCTGATCGCGAGCGGCATCGGGGTGGCGGCATTCTTCTGCTTCATGTTCTCCTGGGTCGAACTGCTGCTGGCCCGGACGCTGACTTCGGTGAACGCCAAGCCGATCGCCGCGGTGATGACCCGAACCGTCTCGGCCGCCGGAATGGACTGGGGGTTGTTGGCGGCCGCGGGCGTGCTCACCATCATCCCCGGCGCGCTGGTGATCTGGTTCGTCCGCAACTACATCGCGCGCGGCTTCGCGCTCGGCCGGGTCTAGGGGGCGTCATGGAAAACATCGCATGGATGGCCTGGACGCTGCCGACGGCGATCTTCTTCGCGCTGCTCGCTGGCACCCTTGCGCTCATGACCTGGCTCGCGATCGCCTATCCCGAGGCGGAACGGGTCGGGATCCTGCGCATCCCCACGACGCGCGGCGACCGGCTGTTCCTGTCGCTGATCCTGGCCGCCGCCATTCACCTGTTGTGGATCGGTTTCGTCGGTACCGACGCGGTCACGACGCTCCCGATCGGGGAAGGAGTTGACTTGTCGAGCCTGTGGCTCGCCACCGCGATTTCGCTTGTTTCGGCCGTGGTGATTTTCCGCACGGTCTGAATGGGCGAATAAAGAGCAGATCCGGGGTGTAACCCGGGCCTGACGTTTGTTTGTCGCTGCAACGGAGGAATACAACATGCGACGCTTGGACAGAATGCGGGGCCGCTCGGCCCGAACACGTTTATTGATGATGACAAGCGCTCTCGCGCTGACGGCAGCTTCGGCCGCCATCACCGCGCCGGCATTTGCAGACGAAGCTGCCGCCAAGAAATGGATCGATTCCGAATTTCAGCCTTCGACCTTGTCCAAAGAGGACCAGATGAAGGAGATGGAGTGGTTCATCAAGGCCGCGGCGCCGTTCAAGGGGATGGAGATCAATGTCGTCTCCGAGACCCTGACGACGCACGAATATGAATCGAAGACGCTGGCCAAGGCCTTCGAGGAAATCACCGGCATCAAGGTCAAGCACGACATCATCCAGGAAGGTGACGTCGTGGAAAAGATCCAGACCCAGATGCAGTCGGGCAAGAACGTCTATGACGGCTGGATCAACGACAGCGACTTCATCGGCACCCATTTCCGCTACGGCCAGGCCGTCGACCTGACCGACTGGATGGCCGGCGAGGGCAAGGACGTCACCGATCCGATGCTGGACGTCAACGACTTCATCGGCAAGTCGTTCACGACGGCTCCGAACGGTCATCTCTACCAGCTGCCCGACCAGCAGTTCGCGAACCTGTACTGGTTCCGCTACGACTGGTTCAGCAATCCGGACTACAAGGCCAAGTTCAAAGCAAAGTACGGCTACGATCTCGGCGTTCCCGTGAACTGGTCGGCCTATGAGGACATCGCCGACTTCTTCACCAACGACATCAAGGAGATCAACGGCGTCCGGGTCTATGGCCACATGGACTACGGCAAGAAGGATCCCTCGCTCGGATGGCGCTTCACCGATGCGTGGCTGTCGATGGCCGGCAACGGCGACAAGGGCATCCCGAACGGACTACCGGTCGACGAATGGGGCATCCGCATGGAAGGCTGCCGTCCGGTCGGCTCGTCGGTCGAGCGTGGCGGCGACGTCAACGGGCCGGCGGCGGTCTATTCGATCGTCAAATATCTCGACTGGATGAAGAAATATGCCCCGCCGCAGGCGCAAGGCATGACCTTCTCCGAATCGGGACCGGTGCCGTCCCAAGGCAATATCGCCCAGCAGATCTTCTGGTACACCGCCTTCACCGCCGACATGGTGAAGCCGGGACTGCCGGTCATGAATGCGGACGGTACGCCGAAATGGCGCATGGCGCCGTCGCCGCACGGCTCATACTGGAAGGACGGCATGAAGCTCGGCTATCAGGACGTCGGTTCGGCGACGCTGCTGAAATCCACGCCGGTCGACCGCCGCAAGGCGGCCTGGCTTTATCTGCAGTTCATCGTCTCCAAGTCGGTGAGCCTGAAGAAGAGCCAGGTCGGTCTCACCTTCATTCGCGAATCCGACATCTGGGACAAGTCGTTCACCGAGCGCGCGCCCAAGCTCGGTGGCCTGATCGAGTTCTACCGCTCGCCGGCGCGCGTGCAATGGACGCCGACCGGCAACAACGTGCCGGACTATCCGAAGCTCGCGCAGTTGTGGTGGCAGAACATCGGCGATGCGTCGTCCGGTGCGAAGACGCCGCAGCAGGCGATGGATTCGCTCGCCGCCGCGCAGGACTCGGTGATGGAGCGCCTGGAGAAATCAGGCGTGCAGGGTGCCTGCGGGCCCAAGCTCAATCCGAAGAAGACTGCGGAGTACTGGTTCGCCAAGTCGGAGAAGGACGGCAACATCGCGCCGCAGCGCAAGCTCGCCAACGAAAAGCCGAAGGGTGAAACCATCGACTACGACACGCTGATCAAGTCGTGGCCGGCAACACCGCCCAAGCGCGCTTCGAACTGACGGGTGCCACCATCGATGGCCGGGCTCGACCCGGCCATCGTCACGAGGCCGGGAGCAATCCCGGCCTTTTTTCGATTATAGTCCGGCCGTCGACCGCGCCGGCGGTCGAAGCCCATGGAGTTCGTCGATGCGCATGACCTTCCGTTGCGATCCCGCGCTGTCGGATCATCTGCCGCGGCCGGTCCCGGCCCGCACCGCGCTTCCGGACTGGCTGCGGGCGATGCCGGCAACGGCGCATTCGGACATTCACGGCCGCGAACGTCCGTACCGTGAAGCAATGCCCGCCCTTTATCGACGCGATGGCGCTATGGCGTCATGATTCCGTTGCCCTGCGACGTCGAGGTCGATCGCGGATCGTTCTCGTGGCGGTGGGATATTCCGGAGCCGGCGACGCCAGGCCATCCGCGCGCGCCGCTCAGCTTCCATGTCGCGGCGCAATTTCCGAACGCGCCGTTTGCGACCGGCGGGGCCGCCATCAAGTTCAACAGCTTCTGGACGGTCGAGCTCGAGCCCGGCTGGTCGCTGTTCGCCACCCATCCGGTCAACCGCGACGACCTGCCGTTTCGGCTGATCTCGGGCCTGGTGGATTCCGACCGCTTTCACGATGGCGGCATCAACTTCCCGGCGATCTGGCGCCAGCCTGAGTTTTCCGGCGTGCTGCCGAAGGGCACGCCGGTCGCGCAGTGCTTCGCGGTGCCGCGCCTCGCCCCGCAACTGGTGTTCGAATGCTTCGACGCGTCGCACCGGCAGGCCTATGCCGCGACCGTCGGCGAAGTGCTGGCGACGCCGGGTGTCTACCGCAAGCGGTTTCGCGCGCGCCGCGGCCGGCTATCCTCCCAGTGAGCGCCGCAGCGCCGCCTCGTCCAGCCATAGCCGGCCATGCGGCGCCGATGTCAGCGCCATCGCAATGGCACCGAAGGTGGAGGGGCGCAGGCGGTACGCCTCGGCATAGGCGCGCATCGCGCCGGCGAGGTCGCCGGCTTCCTGGATCACGATGCCGAGATTGAGCGCGGCCTCGGCATGGTCAGGCCGAAGCTCGAACGCCCTGCGATAGGCTGCAGCGGCGCCGCCGTAATCGCGCAAGTCCTGGCGGGCCAGGCCAAGATCGAACCAGGCCGAGGCCGGCGCCTCGCCAGCCACGGCGCGTTCAAGCAGCTTGGCGGCGCCGGCATGGTCGCCATCCTCCCAAGCGAGCCGTCCGAGCCGCGCCGCGGCTTCCTGGTGCTGCGGCACGACTTCGAGAATCGCCCGCCACGCCTCGCGGGCAGCCTGTCGCAGGCCGGCCTGGTCGAGGGTTCGCGCTTTCTCGAGAAAAGCTTCGCGCTGCGGCGCCACCGCTATGGCGCGATCGAGATGTGACAGCGCCGCGTCGTAATCCTGTGCCGCACGGGCGATCCGGCCGGCGAGCAGATGTGCCGCCGCGTTCTGTGGCCGCCCCGCCAGGCTGGCCTCGACATGCTGCCGAGCGGGGCGAAGCTCGCCGGCGGCGAACAGCACGGCGGCGAGCAAATGGTTGAGCATGGGGTCGGCCGGGGCGCGACGCAGACCCTGTTCGCAAAGCTGTCGCGCCTGATCCGGCCTGCCGGCATTGAAGGCCGCGGTCGCCCGACGCACGACGTCCTCGCTGGTCTCGATCATGCGAGCAGCCTAGCCGTCCTGACGGTCGAAGCGAAGCGCCGATGTGGCGGGCTTCGCGCTACTGCGCGGCGTCGAGCGCCTCGCCGAGGGTGGGATAGTCGGTATAGCCCTTCTCGCTGCCGCCATAGAAGGTTGCCTTGTCAGGCGCATTGAGCGGGGCGCCACGCTTCAGGCGTTCCACCAGGTCGGGATTGGCAAGGAACGGCTTGCCGAACGCGATCAGGTCGGCGGCGCCCGCCGCGAGCATCCGGGTGGCGAGCTCGAAGTCGTAGCCATTGTTGGCGATGTAGGCGCCCTTGAAACGCCGGCGCAGCGAACCGTAGTCGAACGGCGCGTTGTCGCGCGGGCCGCCGGTCGCGCCCTCGATGACATGGATGTAGACGAGCTTCATCGCCGTGAGATGGTCGACGATATGATCGAACAGGGGTTGCGGATTGCTGTCGGAAACGTCGTTGGCCGGCGTCACCGGGGAGATGCGGATGCCGGTCCGCTGCGGTCCGATCTCCGCGGCGACCACCTTGGCCACCTCGAGCATCAGCCGCGCCCGGTTCTCGATCGAACCACCATAGCCGTCGGTGCGCCGGTTGGTGCCGTCCTTGGCAAACTGGTCGAGCAGATAGCCGTTGGCGCCGTGGATCTCGACGCCGTCGAATCCGGCCGCGATCGCATTCGCGGTGGCGCGCTTGAAACTGTCGATGATGCCGGGAATCTCCGCGAGCGCGAGCTCGCGCGGCTCCGAGATTTCGGTAAAGGTGCCGTTGACGAAAGTCTTGCCCTTGGCGCGGATCGCCGAGGGTGCGACCGGCGCGCCGTGGTCGGGCTGCAGCGAGACGTGCGAGACGCGCCCCACATGCCAGAGCTGGATGAAGATGCGGCCGCCGCGCGCATGCACGCGTTCGGTCACCTTGCGCCAGCCTGCGACCTGCTCCTTCGAATAGATGCCGGGGGTGTCCTGATAGCCCTGGCCCTGTTGCGAGACCTGGCTCGCCTCCGTGATCAGCAGCCCGGCGCTGGCGCGCTGACCGTAGTACTCGACCGCGAGCGGGCTCGGCACCATGCCGGAGATCGCGCGATTGCGGGTCAGCGGCGCCATCACCAGGCGGTTCGGCAGGGTGAGCGGCCCAAGCGCATAGGGCTCGAAGAGTTTGGTCGGTTGGCTCATGTTTCTTGTTCCAGATAATTTGGGGAGGATGGCAGAAAGGTGGGCATTCTTACCACCGCGGCAATGCCATCAGCCATTCGGTTTTCGCGGGCGAGCCGCGCAGCCGGTGATCCAAGCGGCGCAGCCCGCGATCCCGGACTGCGCCGTGCCGCATCAGCTGACGCCCAGGAAATCCCGCTTGCCGATCTCCACGCCATTGTGGCGGAGGATGCCGTGCGCCGTGGCGGCGTGAAAATAGAAATTCGGCAGCGCGAAATTGTTCAGGAACTGCTGGCCCTTGAGCGTCACGCTGCGGTCCGGCCCGGCGGGGAAGGTGACGTCCTTCTGGTCGGCGCCGTCGAACTGCGCCGGCTTGAACGTCTTCACATAGTCGCTGGTCCTGGCGAGACGCTGCCGCAATTCTTCAAAGCTCTTCTCGGTGTCGGGCGTGCTGGGTAACTCGCTATGCGTCAGCCGCGCGCAGCCCTTGGCGGCGAAATCGCAGGCGAGCTGGATCTGCTTGCTGAGCGGCAACATGTCGGGATAGAGCCGCGCGCCGAGCAGGATTTCCGGCTGGATGTTCTTTGCCTTGCAATGGGCCTCGGCCTTGGTGAGGAGCCCGGACAGACTGCCGAGGATTTGCAGGAAGGCCGGAACGGAAGCGTCGTAGAAGGACATGTGATGCTCTTTCGTGCTTTTGTGTTGGCTGATCGTCCTGCTTAATTGGGGCGTATCGCGCCGTTTACCAGCGGCCGTTCGGTCATGGCGGGCTAGCGCAGCGATTGCTGTGCCGGCTGCGGGCGCGCGCCGCCGCGCAGGCGGACCAGCAGCTCGACGGTCGGCCAGGAATCGGCGGCCAGGCCGAACCTGGTCTGCATGGCCTTGACGGCGGTGCGGCTCTGCTGGCCGAGCACGCCGTCGACCTTGCCGACATTGAACCCGGCGCGCACCAGTAGTTGCTGCAACTCGCGAATTTCGCTGAACGGCAGTTGCGCGACCGGCGCGGCCGGACGGCGCATCGGCGGGCTGCCGGCGATGCGGTCGGCGAGATAGCCGGCCGTGATGGAATAGATCAGCGAATTGTTCCACTCGGTGTAAGCGGCGAAGTTGGCATAGGCGAGGAAGGTTGGCCCGGTCCGTCCCATCGGCAGCAGCACCGACGCCGGCATGTCGTCATTCGGCAGCGCACGCCCGTCCGGGTAGGTGACGCCGAGCACCGCCCATTTCGAGCGCGGCAATTGGATGGTCAGGTCGGCCTGGTCCCAGGGCAGGTTCGGCGGCACCCGTACCTCCTGCAGCCACGGCTCGCCGCGCCGCCACTTCAGGCCGTTGGCGATGTAGTTGGCGGTCGAACCGATCACGTCCTCCGGGCTGCGCAGAAGATCGCGGCGACCGTCGCCATCATAGTCGACGGCATAGTCGAAATAGCGGGTCGGCAGGAACTGCGTCTGGCCGAGTTCGCCGGCCCAGGAGCCGATCATCTCGTCCGGCGAAAGGTCACCGCGATCGATGATCTTGAGCGCGGCCACGGTCTCGTTCTGGAACATCTCGGAACGTCGGCAGTCATAGGCCAGCGAAACCAGCGAACGCAGCGTCGGCAGGTTGCCCATGTTGGCGCCGAAGTCGCTCTCCAGCCCCCAGAATGCGGATATCACCGCCGGCGGTACGCCATATTCCTTCTCGGCTCGCGCGAAGGCGGCGGCATAGGTCTTGATCCGGACCTGCCCTTGCTGCATCCGGTAGGGTGCGGCCATGCGGGCGGCGAACTCGGTGAAGATCTGTCCGAACACGCGCTGACCGTGGTCGCGTCGGACGATCCCCGGATCGTAGACAAGATGTGGTGCGGCTTCGGCGATCGCGTGGGACGATACCCCGGCGTCGACAGCGCGCTGCTTCAAACCCGCAAGGAAGCGGTCGAACGACAGGCCGTTATGGCAGGCAGCGGCGTGCGAGGCCGGGACCGACGCAGCACGGGATGGTGTCGCAAGCGGCCTGGGAAGCGGCTGGGCCGACGCCGCGGATGACCAAGCGAAGCAGGCCGCAACCGCCGCCATCACGGCTCGACTTCCAGGCAGGGGGATTGGCATCGAAATCACGCGCGGAGGATCGAGGGAGGGAGAGGCAAATCACATTGTACTGACTGCGTGCGGCATTGGCCACCGCATCCGCATGCCAGCCAGAATTTGCCATCAGACCGATTTTGTTGCCCATTGGGATCAGTGAAGTCCGCTCGGAGCCGACCCAATGACCGACCAATCCGTCTACACGCCGCCCAAGGTATGGCAATGGAACAAGGAAAGCGGCGGCCGGTTTGCCGCGATCAACCGCCCGATAGCCGGGCCGACCCATGACAAGGAACTGCCGGTCGGCCGTCATCCGCTGCAACTCTATTCGCTGGCGACACCGAACGGCGTGAAGGTGACGGTGATGCTGGAGGAACTGCTCGCGCTCGGCCATCGCGGCGCCGAGTATGATGCGTGGCTGATCCGGATCGACGGCAACCAGTTCGGCAGCGGGTTTGTGGCGGTCAATCCGAACTCCAAGATTCCGGCGCTGATGGATCGCAGCGGGGCGAAGCCGATCCGGGTGTTCGAGTCCGGCGCGATCCTGCTCTACCTTGCCGAGAAATTCGGCGCGCTGCTGCCGAGCGGTGGTGAACCGCGCGCCGAATGCCTGTCGTGGCTGTTCTGGCAGATGGGGAGCGCGCCCTATCTCGGCGGCGGCTTTGGACATTTCTATGCGTATGCGCCCATCAAGATCGAATACGCCATCGACCGCTTCGCGATGGAGGTCAAGCGCCAGCTCGATGTGCTCGACCGTCGTCTCGCCGACAACGAATATCTGGCGGGAGACCAGTACACCATCGCCGATATCGCGGTGTGGCCCTGGTATGGCGCGCTGACGCAAGGCTTGGTGTACGGCGCCGGCGAATTCCTCGACGTGCAGACCTATACCAATGTCTCGCGCTGGACCACCGCCATCGCCAAGCGTCCGGCGGCCCGGCGCGGACGCATGGTCAACCGCATCACAGGTGATCCCGCCAGCCAATTGCACGAACGCCATGACGCTACGGATTTCGAGACCATGACCCAGGACAAGATCGGCCCCGCAACACCTGCGTAATGCGGTGGCGCCATGACGATGCAGCCCGGATAGCTCCTCCGTCATTGCGAGCGCAGCGAAGCAATCCATGGTGCAGCAAGCGGTGACATGGATTGCTTCGTCGCCTTCGCTCCTCGCAATGACGGTTAGCTCACAGCTCGCGTGCGTTGGAGAAGGCGAACGACGACACCCGTCTGGTGTTCTCGTCGAGGATCAGGGTGCGGGTGATCGGCGGTTCGGCACGCTGGCTGCAGTTTTCGCGTTCGCAGAGGCGGCAGTTGACCCCGATCGGCGTGCCTTCGGCCTGCTCCAGATCGATGCCGGTGGCATAGACCAGCCGGGCGGCGTGACGGATCTCGCAGCCGAGCCCGATCGCAAAGCGCGGTTGCGGCTGCGGATGCGGCGACACCGGTCGGCGTACCATCTGCGCAATCGAGAAGTACCGGGTGCCGTCGGGCAGTTCGATCACCTGCTTGAGCAGCCGATCCGGCGTATCGAAGGTCGAGTGCACGTTCCATAGCGGGCAGGTGCCGCCGAACTTCGAGAACGGGAAGGTGCCGGAGGAGAAGCGCTTGGAGACGTTGCCGGCATTGTCGACCCGCAGCATGAAGAACGGGATGCCGCGGGCGTTGGGACGCTGCAGCGTGGTGAGGCGATGGCAGACCTGTTCGAAGCCGGCATTGAAACGCTGCGCCAGCACATGGACGTCGTAGCTGAGCTGCTCGGCGGCGGCATGAAAGGCCTGATAGGGCATCATGGTGGCAGCGGCGAAATAATTCGCGAGCGTGATGCGGTAGAGCCGGCGCGGCGTGTCGTCGAGGGGACCGGCACGGTTGACGATGGCCTCGATATGCGCGGCGCATTCGGCGAGGCCGATCTGGAACGCGAGCTGGAACGCCCGGCCCGGCCCGTCGACCAGTTCGGAAATCAGCAATTGCCGGCGATGGCGATCGAACCGCCGCAGCGTCTCGCGCATGACGTCGACCGGCATGATGCGGGTGACGATCGAATGCCGTTCGCGCAGCCGGGCGGCGAGCGCGGCGAACGGTTCCTCGGATGTTACGTTCAGTTCGTCGCGGAGGCTTTCCGCGGCCTGTTCGAGTTCGGGAAAATAATTGCGATTGGCCTCGATCAGGTCGCGGACGCGCTCGATCGGATTGGTTTCGAAGCGCGCACCCTCGTCGCGGTCGGCCATCTGGGCGGCGACCAGGGTCTCGCCGCGGCGGGCTTCGGTGTAGGCGGCGTACAGCCGCTGCAGCGAATGGGTTACGCCCGGGCACAGTTCGGCGAGATCGCGCAGTTCCTGCTTCGGCAGGTCGATCTGGCGGAACAGCGGATCGGAGAAGATCTCGTTCAATTCGGCGAAGAAGCGGTCCTCGTCGGCGGTGGCGAGATCGCGCAGGTCGAGGTCATAGGCTTCGGCCAGCCGCAGCAGGATCTGCGCCGTGACCGGGCGCTGATTGCGTTCGATCAGGTTGATATAGCTCGGGGAAATGCCGAGGCCCTCGGCGATCTGGGTCTGCGACAGGCCGAGTTGCTGCCGGATGCGGCGGAACCGCGGTCCCACGAACAGCTTCTTGCCGGACTCATTTGCCATGGCGCAATCGCTTCTTTGTGACAAAAATTACAAATTAACATACCACACATGTCTATATGTTACAATACATCACCATTCAGATGCAAGCCATCTGTACGGATTGATTACTTTGGCGTTTATCACCAGTCATGCGTTCCGCAACGCAATGTCACGAATGTCGATTGGAGATACTAATGGCGAAGACCTTTGAGCAGCTGGTTCCCGCGCCCGCCGGGCGATTTGACGGCATCAGCCGACCCTATAGCCCGGCCGAGGTGGAGAAACTTCGGGGCTCGGTGCAGATCGCCTACACACTCGCCGAAAAGGGCGCCAATCGGCTGTGGGAATCGCTGAAGAAAGAGCCGTTCGTCAACTCGCTCGGCGCGGTTACCGGCAACCAGGCGATGCAACAGGCGCGTGCCGGCCTGCCCGCGATCTATCTTTCCGGCTGGCAGGTTGCCGCCGATGCCAACACCGCCGGTGCGATGTATCCGGACCAGAGCCTGTATCCGGCCAATGCCGGCCCGGAGTTGTGCCGGCGGATCAACCGGACCTTCCAGCGCGCCGACCAGATCGAGCATTCCGAGGGCGGCGCCAAGATCGACTGGTTCGTGCCCGTCGTGGCTGACGCAGAGGCCGGCTTCGGCGGCCCGCTGAACTCGTTCGAGATCATGAAGGCCTATATCGAGGCTGGCGCCGCTGGCGTGCATTTCGAGGACCAGCTCGCCTCGGAAAAGAAATGTGGCCACATGGGCGGCAAGGTGCTGATCCCGACTGCGGCCCATGAGCGCAACCTGATCGCGGCCCGCCTGGCGGCCGACGTTTGCGGAACGCCCACCTTCGTGCTGGCGCGCACCGATGCCGAAAGCGCCAAGCTGATCACTGCCGATGTCGACGAGCGCGACCGCGAATTCATCACCGGCGAGCGCACCGCAGAAGGCTTTTTCCGCCTCAAGCCGGGCACCGGCCTCGCGCACTGCATCAAGCGCGGCATCGCGTTCGCCAAATATGCCGATCTGCTGTGGTGGGAGACCTCGACACCGAACCTGCGGGAAGCCAAGGAATTCGCCGAGGCGGTGCACAAGGTCTATCCCGGCAAGATGCTCGCCTATAATTGTTCGCCCTCGTTCAACTGGGAGGCTAATATCGACAAGGCGACGATTGCCAAATTCCAGCGCGAGATCGGCGCGATGGGATATAAGTTCCAGTTCGTGACACTCGCAGGCTTCCACTCGCTCAACCACGGCATGTTCGAGCTCGCACGTGGCTACAAGGCCGAAGGCATGGCGGCCTATTCCCGCCTGCAGCAGGCCGAGTTCGCATCGGAGAAGCACGGCTATTCGGCGACGCGCCATCAGCGTGAAGTCGGCACCGGCTATTTCGATCTGGTGTCCACCACCATCACGGGCGGCACTTCCTCGACGACCGCGCTTCACGATTCGACCGAGGCCGCGCAGTTCAAGTCACATGGCGCGGATATCAAGGTTCAGGCGGCTGAATAACGGAGACGATGATGACCAAAGGCAGCAATTTCTGGGTGATTGGCGGCGAGTTCGGTTCCATGAACTTCCACAAGCTCGTGGAAGGCTCGGCCCAGGTCCAGGGTCCGTTCAAGACGCGCAAGGAAGCCGAGGATGCGTGGCGGGTCGTCTCGGAAGAGAAATCGCCACAAGGCCGGGGTGCGCTTCTCGATCGTGGAAGAACCCAACCGCGCCTCGGCCTGAGAACCGGCTGTCGGCCACCAAAAAGCCGGAAAGGGACCCACTCCAGAGTACCCAGCCGGTAAACGTTCAGGAAACGTCCAGAGCAGCAACGGCCCCATCCGAATAGTTCGGGTGGGGCCGTTTCGTGTCGTTGCTGGCCAAGCTCGAGTCTGGGCAATGGGCGCCTTTGCCGGTGATCATGGTTACTGATAGGTTGACCGGGCTGGCAACCCAGCAGCAAGGGCCGAACAGGATGTCAGAGGCGCAAAACACCGGGAGCTCCGCTGCCAGCGATGCACGCCCGGTCCGGCTGCGCGATGCGCTGCGTCAGGCGCGAATTGAAGCAGCCGATCGTACCGGCGTCGTCGTCGACCTGCGCGATGCCGAGGTAGCGCGGCTCGAAATCCTCAACGAAGCACTCGATCCGTTGTTCGCGCAGATCCCGGATCGGGTCGATCTGTTCGATCGCGGCCTCAGTCAGGGCGAGACGCCGCGGCTGTGGATCGACGTGGTGGCCCATGTGCTGATGGGACGCGACAAGCGCATCTACCGCTTTGTGCAGGACACGCGCTTCGGCCGGATCGTGCTTGCCGAGTCGCACGACGTCGCGGAGATCGTCGAGGCCGTCACCAGCTATGTCGCCCGCCGCATGATCGAGCGGGAGCACGCGCTGGTGGTGACGCCCGTGGTTGCGCCGGCGGTTGCCAGACAGCCGCGCCGCAGCCGGTTCTGGAGCTTCACGCTCGGATTCGTGCTCGGCGCGCTGGCGCTGTTCGCCCTGGCGCTGTTCTCGAGCCTTGGCGGCCTCTGAAACCGGCACGACCGATCCGGCGGGGGGCAGACAACGCCGCGCCATCGAGCGGGCGACCTCGACGCCGCCGGGTGTCAATCCCCTCGGGGACGGCGGATGGCCGTCCGATCAAAGAACAGCATGGCTATGAAGGGCACCGTCAGGCTCAGCGAGAGTTGCAGGGTTGCGGCGTCACCCCAGCCATACGCTCCCTTCAGCGTGGCAAAGAGATAGCCGGCCAGCGAGGCCGGGATGTAGAGAAAGGTGACGACCAGCCCGGTCGCCCTGCCGACGAAATCCGGCCGCACCGAGCGCTGCATCAGGGCATAGGTGTTGACAAAAAAGAAGCCGCTCGCCGCCGATCCCTGTACGAACGACAGCAGCACCTGCCAGGTCGGCGAGGTGACGACATTGAACAGCAGATAGGCATTGAGCGCCAGCACCGCGATCGCGACGAGGTTGATGACAATCTGATCGACACGATCGGCGAGCCAGCCGGCGGGAATGCCCATCAGGGCTCCGAGGCCGAACATGCTGGCGGCCAGCCCGGCCGTCCGCACGTCGAACTGCAAGGCGGTCCGCAGGAAGGTCGGATAAAGCCCGATATAGCCATAGACCGTGATGCCGAGGCCGGCTGCGCAGAGGCAGCAGATGACGACGTTGCGATGAAGCAGGCCGTCCGGGATCGACCGCGACGATGACGGATCCGCTTCCGCCGCGGTCTCGACTTTTTGTTCGGTGAAGCGGGGAGAGAGGACGAGCAGGGCCACCAGCATCAGCGCCAGCCCCATGATTCCGTAGGTGACGAGCGGCACACGCCAATTGCCGGTCATGCTGAGCAGTTGCGCGGCCAGCATCGGGCCGATGAACGACCCCAGCCCATAGGCGAAATTCATCGAGCCGATGGCCAGCGCGCGACTGCGGTAGAAGTAGATGCCGACCGCGGTGAAGACCGCCGCGTTCTGCATTCCCTCACCAAGCCCGGATAGCACCCGATAGGCCGCCATGTCGTAGAAGTTGAAGGCGAATGCCATCGCGATGGTCAGCACCGAATAGACGCACATGCCGAGCAGAATGACGGTCTTTCGCGAAAGGCGGTCCATCGCGAGACCGGTTGGAATGCCGGACAGGCCGAGGCCCAGGGTGAAGACCGTCGCCAGCAAGCCGCCCTGCTCCAGGCTGAAGCCGTAGTCACGGTTCACGTTGGGCAGCAGGATCGAAAACACGATCCGGTCCATCGCGTTGATCATGTAGCAGACGCCGACCACGATCAGCATGGTCAACGCGGCTTGCGGCGACAGGCGTGCGACGGGATCGGGATTTTGGGAGTTGGACATGTTCGCTCCAAGGCAGCCCGGCGGGCTGACATGCTGGACCGGGGAATTTTCAGACCTGCTCGACGGATGCGGGAGCGGGTCGGGTTACTCCTGGCTTGTTTCCGGATCGATTTGGCTAGAGCAGCGGTGCGAGTGCGACATCGCGCAGCCTGCGCTCGTCGATCCGGAATTTCTCGGCCAGCCAGTCGCCAATGATCTCCTGTCCCAGGGTCGGATTGTCATGCTGGCAATGGTCGGCTCCGGTGTCTTCCTCGCTGGTGAGATGCAGCGTGACATCGACGCCCCTGCTTGCGGCATATCGATATACCGTCGTCGCCTGACCGACGCCAAGCACGTCGTAACCCCCGTGCACGATCAAATAGGGGCATTTCATGTGGTCGAGCACGCCATCCAGCTTGAAGTCGGCAGCCTTCGCAAGCGCTTCACGCACCGAATTGGCGCCGATCACCCATTTCAGATGGTCGGCAAGGCCGTGATTTTCCGTCGCGCCCGCAAAAAGCTCGGATAGGCTCCAGATCGCGCCGTGCGAAACGCACGCCGCCAGCCGCGGTTCATGGCTGGCCGCCCGCGCGGCATAGTAGCCGCCGAGACTCGAGCCACACACCGCGATCCGGCTCGGATCGACGTCGCTGCGCGTTGCCAGATAGTCGATGCACCGCCCGATCGGGACCTCATAGTCGTGACGGCTCACGACGCCGTGTCGCCGCAACGTGCCGCCCTGGCCGGGTCCGTCGATCATCAGCACGGAGATTCCCCGCTGCAGGGCGCCATGCGCCTGCATCGCCCACATCTCGTCCTTGATGGAATCGAGACCGCCCATCGAGATCAGCACAGGCTGGCGCTCGATCGCGAAGGGCGCACCGACAAAATAGCCGCAGAGCGCGACGCCGTTCTCATAGGGGATCTCCACCGGTTGGCCGGCGGGTACGAGCCAGGACAGGAATTTCCTCGAACAGGCTTCCATCTGCTCGAACGTGGCGAGCCGCCGCGGGTCGTCCGCCGCAAGCCAGAATTCGGCCTGCCGATAATAACCGGCAGCTCTCAACCAGCAATTCTGTGCCGTCCGGATGTGACCGGCGGCGACCGACGTGTCGCCGCGCAGTTGGCTGCGGTCCGCGATGCGCTTGAACTCGGTGAACCAGCTTTCCTTGTCGCCCGGTATCATCCGGGACGCCGCCTGAAAACACTCGCTGATCGCGCCGGCGCCTTCCTGCGTCTCGCCGAGACCGCGGCGGAACTGATAGGACATGAACGGATGCTCGGGCCAATGATGCCAGCCATAAGGCTCGTAATGCGGACTTGGATCGGACGCCCGCGCATCGATGAGCTTGGCTTCCACCGCCATCGTCGCCTCCCGCCAGAATGAATTGACGCGAAAACCATCGGCGGAGCTTCGAACCTAGTCAAGCCACTTGAATAAAATTCAAGTAGGACATTCCGGACGTCGGACCATTGTGATACGATTCGTAGTACAGAAAGCGATGTCGGTCGCACAACAACCGCCGGCGTGTCGTCTCACGGGAGATGTTGCAGGTCATGACGAAGAAAGGGCGCAAGAAGACGAAGGCGAAGCCCACCTCAAGGCAGGGTGAGAGCAGCGACGAGGTCGGGCGGAAGCTGCGGCATGCGAGACGAATATCGCGGTTGCGGCTGCGCGACGTGGCGGCGAAGGCGGGCTGTTCCGAGAGCATGCTGTCGAAGATCGAGAATGGTCGCGCCGCCCCGTCCCTCAATACGCTGCATCGGATTGCCGAGGCCCTCGACCTCACCGTCGGCCAGCTGTTTGCCAGCGATGTCGAGCGCAACGGGCTGGTGTCGCGCAAGGGCCAGCGACCGCTGGTGAAGTTCGATCCGCTGCGCGGCGGCCCGGGGTCGACGCTGGAACGTCTGATCCCCTACGATCGCTCGCGGCTGTTGCAGGGAAGCATCCATCATATCGCTCCCGGCGGCGGCAGCGAGGGGTCGATCCAGCATGAGGGCGAGGAGGTCGCCTACATCCTGCGCGGCCAGATCAAGTTCACGGTCGGCGAAGGCGACTACGCACTCAATGCAGGCGACTCGATCTGCTACCGGTCCGAACAGCCGCACGGTTTTCGCAATACCGGTCGGACCATGGCGAGCATGATCATCATCAATACTCCGTCGAGCTTCTGAGCAGGTCGCGTAGCCGCGCTTGACATCCGTTCAAGTGACTTGAATAATCAGATCAGCATCCCGAGTTGAAGGGCGGAACATGGTGACGGAAGCCCGGCCGGTCTGGTCGCCCTGGGAGCGCATCCCGTTTCAGCCGATTACCGAGCGAGCGAAGCTGCGGCTCCCCGACAACGCTCGGATCGCGGTCTGGACCATCGTCAATGTCGAACATTGGTTGCCGGACGGTGCGCTGCCGCGATCCGTTCTGCCGCCGCCCATGGGGATGCCGCTCTGGCCCGATGTGCCGAACTGGGCCTGGCACGAATACGGCATGCGCGTTGGTTTCTGGCGGTTTCTGGACGCGCTCACCGAGCGCCGGATCCCGGCGAGCTTCGCGGTCAATGGCTCGGCGTGTCAGGTCTATGAAAAGGCCTGCCGCGCGGCGCACGATGCCGGGTGGGAGTTCATGGGCCATGGATTTTCCCAACTCCCGATGCATCGCGTCGAGGACGAGCGCAAGGCCATCGAGGACACGATCGCCGCGATCCGTGGCTTCACCGGCCGTGCGCCGCGCGGGTGGGAGAGTCCTGGCCTCACCGAGACTACGGAAACCCTCGATCACCTCGCCGAGGTCGGAATCGAATATGTCGCGGACTGGGTGGTCGATGACCAGCCGGTCCCGATCCGGACCCGGAAAAACCTGCTGGTGTCGGTGCCCTACAGCGTCGAGATCAATGACGTCGTGATCACCGCGATCCAGCAACAGCCATCCGACGAAATCCTGCGGCGCGGCCGGGCCCAGTTCGACCGGCTGTACCAGGAGGGCGCGCGCTCGCCGCGGGTGATGGCGATCTCGCTGCATCCCTATCTGACCGGGGTGCCGCACCGCATCGGTTATCTCGAACAGCTCTACGACTACATTCTTGGCCACCGTGACGTCATGATCTGCACCGGAGAGCAGATCCTGGACTGGTATCTCTCGGAAATGTCCCGCCTGGGAATTTCTTGAGCCTTCCGGAGCAGGCCAGGCGTTTCGGACGGCCGGCGGTCCGCGGCTGCAATCACAGCAGCCGTGTCTGGCGGAGCTGCCGGACGCGCAGGGCATCGTCGATACCCCGCACCGCCTGCTCGCAGCGCCATGCCGCCCCTTCGCGCGAAATCGTGAACAGATTGTAGGCGGCGGCGGGGCAACGGCCGTGGGCGATCGCGGAGGCCGAGGGAACACCGATCGCCGGGATGGCGCCGTTTGGCCCGTTGACCCACAACGTGGAATGGACATGATCATGCCCGTGCAGGATCAGATCGACGCCGCGCCGTTCCAGCAGCGCCAGCAACGGTTTCGCATCGGTCAGGCGCTTCATCCGCGAATCCGAGCGCAGCGGATGATGAATCAGCAGGACCCGGAACGCTGGCGTCCCCGCCAGTTGGTCCAGGATGCGGTCCAGCGCGTCGAGCTGGTCGCGGCCGAGCCGTCCCGTCGCCATCAAGGGCGCGGTCGGCACCGCGGAGGACACGCCGATCAGAGCCAGCGGGCCGCGCCGGAGCAGGAACGGAAACGGCCCGCCGTGATCCGGCGCGTCGCTGTGCAAATAATCGGCGAAGGTCTCGCTGAAGCGGTGCCTCGTGTTTCGCACATAGGCGTCATGATTGCCGGGCACGATCGCGACACGCCCGGGCGAGCCGACGCTTTCGAGCCAGGCGCGGGCCGGCCCGAATTCGGCGTTCAGCGCCAGGTTGACCAGGTCGCCGGTGACCGCAATCTGGTCCGGGGCCTGGGCCTGCACGTCCGCCAGCAGCGCATCGAGCACGTCGCGGCGATGGATCTTGTGGCGGTTGCGGGTCCAGTTGAGATAGCCGAGCGCGCGCTTGCCGGCGAGTTCGCCAAGCCGCGTCCTCGGCAGCGGCGCAAGGTGCGGATCGGACAAATGCGCCAGCGTGAATGCGGCCATCAGCGGTCACCGGAGCGGCTTCCGGCGAGAAAGGCCGGCACGATCATCTCGTGATATCCTGTCAAACCCCGTCATGTAATGACAAGTTGATGGTCGTGGCGCAAGGATCAAACGGCATGGGCGAAGATGGGGGATCTACTGACATCACCAGCAGCGCGTGGCGGCTGAAACTGGAGCCGGTGCTGCGCCGGCTGTTCCATTTCTATTGGCGTTTCGCGCGCGGCATGACACTCGGAGTCCGCGCCGTGGTGCTGGATGGTGAAGGCAGGGTGTTCCTGGTCAGGCACGGCTACGTCGCCGGCTGGCATCTGCCCGGCGGCGGCGTCGAGGTCGGCGAGAGCTTTCGCGATGCGCTGCGCCGCGAACTGTCCGAAGAGGGAAGAATCGAGCTGGTCGGCGAGCCTCGTCTGCATGGCATCTTTTTCAACCGCCATGTCTCGCGCCGCGATCATGTCGCGGTCTATGTCGTCCGAGCCTATCGGCAGCACGGCCTGCCGGCACCCAATCGCGAAATCGCCGCCTGTGGCTTTTTCGGCATCGATGCGCTGCCGCCGGACACGACCAGAGGAACTCGGCTGCGGATCTCGGAAGTGCTTCAGGACGAGCCGCCGGTCGCGACCTGGAGCTGAAGATCAACCGGTGGCGCGCGGCGGAAGCGGTGGAAGATGACCGGCCCGAGCGGGCAGCGGAACCGCGATCATGGTATGCAGAGCATGAGTTCGGGCGAGGGCGGATCAGGCATTGCAGCGATGACGGGATCGACGATGCGGGTTGCGGTGCTGGTGCCGTGCTTCAATGAGGAGGCCGCTGTTGCCACCGTCGTTGCCGATTTTCGCAGGATGCTGCCGGCCGCCAGGATCCTGGTGTACGACAACAATTCGTCGGACCGCACCGTCGCCGTGGCGCTGGATGCCGGCGCCGAGGTGCGCCACGAGCGCCGCCAGGGCAAGGGTCATGTCGTACGGCGCATGTTCGCCGACATCGACGCCGACATCTATGTCCTGGTCGATGGCGATGCCACCTACGACGCCGCCAGCGCCCCGCGCATGATCGAGGCGCTGGTCGCCAATCGTCTCGACATGGTGGTTGGCTTCCGCGTCGATCAGGCGGAGAGCGCCTACCGGCGCGGTCATCGTACCGGCAACCGAATGCTGACCGGTTTCCTCTCGTCGGTGTTCGGACAGGCGTTCAAGGACATCCTGTCCGGCTACCGGGTCTTGTCGCGGCGTTTCGTCAAATCCTTTCCGGTGTTGTCGGACGGTTTCGAGATCGAGACCGAACTCAGCGTGCATGCGCTCGAACTGGCATTGCCGGTGGCCGAAATCGAAACACCCTATTTCGCCCGCCCGGCCGGATCGTTCAGCAAGCTCAATACCTGGCGCGACGGCTTCCGCATCCTTGGCACCATCCTGAAGCTGTACCGCTCGGAGAAGCCGCTGCGGTTCTTCGCCGTGATCGGAATATTCCTGATCCTGGTTTCGATCGGCCTGGCGATTCCGATCCTGGTCACGTATCTCGAAGTGGGGCTGGTGCCGCGGCTGCCGACCGCCGTGCTGTCGATGGGACTGATGATCCTCGCCATGCTGGCGATCTCCTCCGGGCTGGTGCTCGACACGGTGACGCGGGGGCGCCGCGAGATGAAGCTGCTTGCCTATCTGACGCAGCCGCCGCTCGGCGGGGACTGAGGTTTGGGGCGCCCGGCAATGGACCGCGCCGCCACATGATGCTATCCCGCGCCTGACCATGAACGATCTTTCACTGACGATTCTGGCCGAGACCGCCAGCGACGCGCAGGCGATCGAGCGGCTGCATGCGCGCACGTTCGGGCCCGGCCGCTTCGTGCTGAGCGCCTATCGAATCCGCGAGCATGTCGATCATCTGCTCGAACTGTCCTTCACCGCCCGGATCGGGACCTTGCTGGTCGGCTCAGTGCGGCAGTTGCCGATCTGCATCGGCGAGACCAGGGCATTGCTGCTCGGACCCTTAACGGTCGAGCCGCCGTTTCGCGGCCGCGGCGTCGGTCGGGCGCTGCTCGACCGCGCGCTGAAGGATGCAGGGGCGCGCGGCCACCGGCTGGTGCTGCTGGTGGGCGACGAGGCCTATTATCGCCGGGTCGGCTTCAAGACGGTTCCGAAGGGCCGGGCGATCATGCCGGGACCGGTCGACTACGCCCGACTGCTGGTGGCGGAACTCGTCGACGGCGCATTCACCGGTGTTTCCGGCGCGATCCGTCCGGACTGGAGTTCTGCCCGCTGAGCTAAAGCTTCTGCGAAATGCCGAAGAAGAATCCGCGCCGCGGTCCGTATTGCGGCGCGAATACGCCGATGCCCGATCCGTCCCGGATCTGGTAGACGGTGTCGAACAGGTTGACGATGTCGAACCGCAACGTGGTCGGCCGGGTCGGCGACACGATGTTGAAATCGTGGGAGACCCCGAGATTGACCTGGGTATAGGACGGCACCGTGCCGGTATTGGCAAAGCCGCTGCGCAGACCGCTGCCATAGATCATCGACGCACTGAATCGCGTGCCCTGCCACAGATAGGAGGCGCCCGCCGAGGCGGTCAGCCACTGCGCGTGGTCGGTGTAGACATAGTGGTCGGCGATGTAGTTCAGTTCGGCGGGATCGAACAGATATTGATTGGACACCACGTCGGTGGCGATCTGGCGGGCCCAGGCCAGATTTCCATAGAGGCGCAGATCGCCGTTCGTGTAGGACGCCTTGAGCTCGACGCCCTGATTGATGCCCCGCGCATAATTGAAAGCCGTCAGCACATAAGCCTGGCCGAACTGCCCGTCGTCGAGCAGGTCGGTTGCCGTCTTGTAGTAGGCGGCGAGCCCGACCTCGAGCCCCGGAACGGCCGTTATCTTCTGCACGACGCCGACGTCGAAGACGTTGGAGCGTTCCGGCAGCACCGGATCATTCGCCGACCCGGCCGGCGCCTGCGCCGTGGTGTTCTGGGCTAGCGCCAGGTTGGTCGGCGCGGCCAGCACCTGCTCGGGCGGCGTGAAATTGCGTGAATAGCCGGCATGGAAAGTGGTGTCGTCCGTCGGCTTCCAGGTCACGCTTAGGCGCGGGCTGAGCTGGTTGGCGTCGACATACTGCCACATCTGGTCGAAGCGCAGTCCGGCATTGACGGTCAGACGGCTGGTGACCTTCCATTCGTCGGCGAAATAGGCGCTGAACAGGCCGCCGGTCTTGGCGCTCGAATCGAAAACCGAGAACGGCGCATCGATCGGATTGCCGGCGGGGTCGAGCGGCAGCAGCGTCGAGCCATTGTTCACCAGCGAACGTTCGGCGCTGGCGGAGAAGCCGAACTTCAGGGTGTGGGCGAAACCGACACGATAGGAGGTATCCTCCTGGATGCCGTTGACGACGCTCTGCCGGTAGACGTCGGAGGCGACGCCATTGAAGACGAGATCGCCGATCGTGTCGGGGAGGAAGTGCAGCTGGCTGTAGCGGTTGAAATAGGACAGCTGGTAGTCGATGCCGTCGCCCGACTTCTGGTAGGCGAGCACGTTGAACTGGTTGAACTCGCGCTGCCGCTCATCGAGCAAAGCGGAGTTGAAGTCGGACACGCCAAAGGCGGTGAAGGCGGGCGCCTGGCCGGGATTGTTGGGAATCTGGTAGCTGCCGTTCGACACGCCGCTCATCAGGGTCAGCCGGCTGGTCGGATCGAGCACCGTCGACAGGTACAGGAATCCCTTTTGCTGCGAGGTGTTGTCGTGGATGGCGTCATAGGCGGGGGTCGGATTCTCGATGCCGAGATTGCTCCCGAAATAGCGTCCCGACATGAAATACTGGGTCTGTCCGACGGTGCCGCCATATTCCAGCGAGGTGGTGATGGTGCCGTGGCTGCCGCCGTAGACCCCGATGCTGCCGCTGTTGCTGAAGGCGTCGGCCTTGGTCTGGATATCGAGAACGCCGGCGGTGCGCAGGCCGTACTGCGCCGGCAAGGCGCCGGTGATCAGCGCGAGGCTGCCGACAATGCCGGTATCGATGATCTGTCCGAACGCACCGACCCCGTCGGGCAGCATGATGCCGTTGATGCGGTATTGTAGATTGGCGTGCTCGTTGCGCACATGAAGTTCGCCGCCGGCGGCGGAGTCCTGCGACACGCCGGGGACCTGCAGCAGGGCCTTGTCGAGCGGAGCATTGGTTCCCTGCGGCTGCGCCGCGAGGGCCTGCTGGTCCAGCTGGTATGAGCCGGCCCCGGTCGCCGCCACGATGTTGCGGCGGGCTTCGTCGAAGGTCGTGTTCTGGCCGGCGAGGGTCTTCGCCTCGGTCTGCGGCGGCGCGGCGGGCGTCTGGATACGCCGCTTGGAGACGACATGGACCTGGGGCCGGCGTGGATGCGTCACCGGCTTCGGCGCCGTGATGTCGATCTCCGGCAACGCGGTCACGCCTGCCGCCGGTGCAGGCGGCGTTTGCGCGAACGCCCTGCCGCCGGCACCGCACAGCAGCAGCGCAGCGGCCACCATGGGCCTTGCAAGCAGCTTCATCGATTCCAACCCCATCAAGCCCGGCCGGATTCGTGGGACGAATTCCACCGGAGCTGGCCGTCCATATCGGACGGTCCGATCGCAACGGGCTCCGTCGGATCGGCCGCACAACGCGCCGTCCGGTGGGAGCACTCAAATCATCGGGATCAGGAGGCGGGGGGAGCGCGAGGCTGAAACGCGACGCGGGCCGATTTCAGGTGGACGAATTCGGCGTCGGTGGTCAGATAGAGAAATTCGACGGCCTGCGGCAGCCGCAGCACCGGCGGGGTTGCGAACAGGACGGCATTGGCCATCGCGATGACGGCGCAGACCGCGCAGCCATCGTCCGATTTTTGCCGGTCGGTGTCGCGTTCGGACCGGGCTGGCCCCGTGGACCGGCTCACGGCTTCCGGCGCGGCAGGGCCGGTTGCCTTCGAGGCGGCGGATGGCGTTGCCGGCGCCGCCTCCGCGGCAATGCCATGGAAATGACCGAACGCCATCACGAACTGGATCGCCAGCGCCACCAAGGCAAGCCGCGCGCCATGTCTAATGTTGGACCGGAACCACTTCATGCCGAAAGGCGCTCCCCATCGGGGGCGACCCGGTGATCCCCGGTCGGCCTGATGTTATATTATAACATCAGGTAAACCGCCGGGATGTCAATTGCGCCCAGGCGCGGGGCCGCCGAAACTGCCCGGCTGTGGAGTTCGGGCAACGCCCGGTCGCCCGATCACCGGCCCTCGCGCAACCAGGTGGCGGCGAAGGCGCCGAGCAGCAGGAGCAGACCGATCAGGCCGGCGAACAGCGGCAGGACACCGACACCCCTGACCACGCTGGCATCCCGCATCCGGACCCCCATCCAGCCATCTCCGTGAAACACCCCGGACGCGCGCACCGGCACGATGCGCGGAAGTTCGATGCTCGAGCCGTCGACCACCCGCCGTGCGTCGCCGCCGGTGGCTTGCGCCAGCGGCTTCAACATGTCGGATGTGGAGGTCACCTCGGAAAATTCCTTGGGATTGGTCGGACCGACATTGATCAGGGCTTTCAGCGTGCCGTCGGTGGCCTGCCACAGGCCAAGCTCGTTGGCGGGTAGGGCCGCGGTCCACATGCCGGCTTCGCCGGCGCTCAGGGTGAGCTGGCGCGTGGCGCCGGACGGCGACGTCACCGTCACTGGCGCGACGCTGTCCGCCATGGTCTGACGCACAACTTCCAGCTCGTGACCATGGACCTGCAGCCGCAGCGCCTCCTCGTCGAGTTCGGGCTGCTTCATCAGCCAGTGCGACATCCGCCGCAGCAGGTCGAGATGCGGTCCGCCGCCCTCATAACCGCGGGCCCACAGCCAGATCTGGTCAGACAGCAGCAGTGCGGCGCGGCCTTCGCCATAGCGGGACAGCAGCAGCAGCGGCTTGCCGTCGGCTCCCGTCATCAGCGGCGGCACGGTGGCGTTGCGGGTATCGACGGTGCGGAAGAAGCGGGCCCAATGCGGTGGCTCGGTGTTCGAGCCTTCCAGCCCGCGCGTCACCGGATGGCGTTTGCCGGCGTCGCTGAGATGGGCATAGAACGGCTTTTCGGTCACGCCGACGGGCTCGGCCGGCAGTACCGCATCGAGCGGGGTGCGCCAGATGCTGGTGGTCGAGGCGTAGTCGGGACCCGCCGAAACCAGCACCGCGCCGCCGCCACGGACGTAGCGCGCGATGTTGTCGAAATACGCGGTCGGCAGCACGCCCTGGCGCGCGTAGCGGTCGAAGATGATCAGCTGGAATTCGTTGATGTGTTGCTGGAACAGCTCGCGGGTCGGAAAAGCGATCAGCGACAACTCGTTAATGGGCGTTCCATCCTGCTTTTCCGGAGGACGCAGGATCGTGAAATGCACCAGATCGACGCTCGGATCGGACTTCAGCAGGTTGCGCCAGGTGCGTTCGCCGGAATGCGGCTCGCCCGAGACCAGCAGCACCCGCAATTTGTCGCGCACGCCGTCGATCGAAACCACCGCGCGGTTGTTCACCAGGGTCAGTTCGTTCTCCAGCGGCGACGCCTCGATCTCGACAATGTTGGGACCGGGATGCTTGACGTCGATGGCGACGTTGACGGTCTGGCCGCTTTGGACGGTCCGCTCGTTGATGACGTCGCCGTCGCGGCGCACCACCACCCTGGCGCGCTGGCCGCTGACACCCTGGTCGTCCAGCCGGTAGGTGATGGTCTGGCTCTGCCCGACGATGCCGAACCGTGGCGCCGCCGAGATCGCGATGCGGCGGTCGCGCTCGTCCTTGCGCCCGGTGATCAGGGCATGCACCGGAGCCTGGAATCCGAGCGCCGATGCGTTGGGCGGAATGTCGTGCACCCGACCGTCGGTGATCAGGAAGGCGCCGGCGACGCGATCGACCGGGACGTCCGACAGCGCCGAGGACAGCGCGCCGAACAGCTTGGTGCCGTCGGTTTCGCCGTCCGCCTGGCCGGCTTCGACCACCCGGACTTCCAGTCCCTTGATCTTCTTGAGGCTGTCGACCAGGGCCTGCTGGGCGTCAGCGGTCTCGCGGGTGCGGCTGCCGAAGCTTTGGCTCGGGCTCTTGTCGGTGACCACCACGGCCACCGACGACAGCGGCTCACGATCCTCGCGCGTGAAGGAGGGATTGGCGAGCGCCAGCACGATCAAGGCGAGCGCCGCGACCCGCACTGCGGCGCCGCGAGCACGTCCCAGCAGCAGCAAGACCGCGATCACGGCGATGGCCGCGACCGCAAGCCAGATCACCAGCCAGGGAACGAGCGGCGTGAAGGCGATACCGTAGCTCATGGTGCGCACCTTCCGGCAGCGTCATGCCCTGTTGTCACGGCGCCTTGGCGGGAGGTGTCGGTGCGCGTCACAGCCATCACTGTCCCAGCCGTTCGATCAGCGCCGGTGCGTGCACCAGGTCGGCCTTGTAGTTGCCGGTCAGGGTGTACATCACGATGTTGACCCCGGCGCGGAACGCGAATTCCCGCTGCCGCGGTTCGCCCGGCGTCAGCGGCAGCATGGGCTGTCCGTCGGGGCGCAGCGCCCAGGCGCCGGCGAGATCGTTGGAGGTGATGATGATCGGCGAGACGCCGTCGCCGCCTCGTGCAGGCCGGGATGCGGCCTCCTCGTCGCCCTCGCGCGGCAGCGCTTCGACCCAGGTCTGCCCCGAATTGAAGCGTCCGGGGAAGTCGTGGAGCAGATAGAACGTCTTGGTCAGAACGTGGTCGCGCGGCACCGGCTCGAGTTCGGGAATGTCGAGCGAGGCGAGAATGCCGCGCAACGCCTGCATCGCCGGAGTCTGCGAAGCACCGCCTTCCCCCGGCGGAGCCTCGATGGCATCGCGGGTGTCGAACAGCACGGTGCCGCCGTTCTTCATGTAGGCATCGATGCGATTGATCGCATCCTGCTGCGGCTTCGCGGCGCCGGGCACCACCGGCCAGTAGATCAGCGGGAAAAACGCCAGTTCGTCGCGCGCGGGATCGACGGCAACGGGATCGCCGGCCTCGAGCGCGGTTCGCTGCCCCAGAAACAGGGTCAGGCCGCCGATGCCCGCCTTGACGATCGAATCGACATCCGCATTGCCGGTGACGACATAGGCAAGCCGGGTCTGCGCTACCGCCTTGACGGCGAAATCGTCCTTGTCCTCGGCGCGCGAGCCGGCCGGCGCCAGCGCCACCACGATCAGGGTGCAAGCCAGCACCGCCGACACCGCACGACGCCGCAGCAGCGCCGCGAAGCCGGCGCCGAGCAAGGCGACGATGATGGCATCGATCAGGAACAGCGCCAGCGAGGACGACAGCAGCACGCCACGGAGGTCGCGCGGTTCGGAGTTGGTGTAGCTCGCCCGCCGCGCCCGCAAGGCCGACGTATCCAGCGGCGTGATGCGGTCGCCGGCGGCCAGCGCATTCACGGCCAGCGGGCCGTCCGCAGGTCCATAGAACCCCGGGGGGTGATCGATGCCGGCGCGATCGCGGAAGTCGGCGGGAATCGGCTTTGCCGTCGAGGGCGGCGGACCGAAGGCGCCGAAGCCGTCGAGCGTCCGCAGCGGCGCCACGGTCTCGACCTTGGCTTCGCCAGCGACGGCCGCGCCGGGGTTCGAGGTATAGCCCGACATGTCGACGACCCGCCGCAGCATCTCGACGAAGCTGCCGGACATCGGCAGATCGGACCAGCGCATGTCGGCGCTGACATGAAACAGGCTGACCACGCCCTTGCCGCGACGTTCACCGGTCACCAGCGGCGTCCCGTCCTCGAGCGAAGCCCAGCTCTTGGTCGCCAACACGGCGTCGGGCTCGGCGAGGACCTGGCGGTTGACGGTGACGTCCTTCGGCACCGCGAGACCCGCGAAGGGTCCGTCGGCGGAGAACGATGCCAGATGCTGCGGCTTCTCCCAGCTGAGGCTGCCGCCCAGGGTGCGTCCGCCGCTGCGCAGCTTGACCGGGACCAGATCATCCTCGGCCTGCGCCAGACGCGGGCCGGCAAAACGCACCAGCACGCCGCCTTGTTCGATCCATCCGTCCAGGCGGTCGCGGATCTCGGGCGACAGCGTGCCGACATCCGCCAGCACGATCATCGGCAGCTTCTGATCGAGGAACTGGGTGATCGACTGCTGCGGCGCCGTGCCGCGTTCGCCCAGGCGCACATCCGCGAACGGAGCGAGCGCCCGGGTCAGGTAGAAGGTCGAGGCGAGCAGCGGCTGCGCGGTGTCGGTACTCGAGCCGCTGACCACGCCGATCGCGCGCCGCCGCCACCGCTTGTCGAGCAGCTGCACCGCGCCGGCGGACCGCTCGCCCGCGATTTCGAGCCGGGCGATGTCGTTGCGCAGTTCGACCGGAAGATCGAACGCGGCCTCGGTCTCGCGCGACTGCGGCGCGAAGCTGTATCGTGCTTCGCCGATCGGCGATCCCTTGAGATCGATCGCCCGCACCACGCCGGCCGCCACGCCGCCGTCGGTGCGCAGCACCTTCACGGTCATCTTCGCCGCGGCGTTTTCGGCCGCAACCAGCGCCATTGCCGGCGGCGCGCCGCCCTCGAACACCGTCAAGGCACGATCGCCGATGGTCTTGCCGAGTCCGTCGAGAAAATCCGCGCCGTGCCCGGCATCGACGCCGTCGGACAACCAGGCGATCTCGCAGTCGCCGGTCGCCTTGAGGAAGCGTCCGAACGCGGGCAGGGTTTCGACGCGGTCGATCGAATAGGGTTTCGGCGCGAGCTGACGCAACGCGACACGGGCATTGCCGGCCGGCATGATGGTGATGTCGCGCGTCGGCTCCGACAAGGGAACCAGCGCCACGCCGCGGCGGTCGCCGTCGGCGTTCGCGATCAGCTCGTCGGCGGCCTTGACCCTGGTGTCCCAGCTTGCCGCCGCGCTCCAGCCATCGTCGATCAGGATCACCAGCGGGGTGCGGCCGGCGGCGACGCCGGTCTTTGGATTCCACACCGGGCCGGCGGCGGCCAGAATGATCAGCGCGGCGGCCAGCAGGCGCAGCGCCGTCAGCCACCATGGCGTGCGCGCAGGCGTTTCTTCCTTGGGCGCGATATCGAGCAACAGTCGCGTCGGCGGAAATTCGATGCGCCGCGGCCGCGGCGGCATCACCCGCAGCAGCCACCACAGCAGCGGCAGGCCGAGCAGCCCCAGCAGCAGCATCGGCTCGGCGAAGGACAGCGGCAGGGCGGCGATCATGCGCTGCGTCCCGCCTTGACGGTGGCGATCCGCGCGCTGCCCTTGCTGACCATCATGCCGCCATGCAGGAACAGCAGCAGTTCGGCGGCGGAACGGTCGGTGGTGTGGGTCGAGAACAGCCAGTCGAGCTTGCCCGCTTCGCTGCGGATCTGCTCGCGATGCAATGCCACCCGCTCGATGTAGTCGCGGCCCCACCGTTCGGCGCGGCCGGCGGTGACGATGCCGCCGCCTTCCGGCTCGACGAACTCGATGCGGCCGGAATAGGGGAAGCTTTCCTCGGCGGGGTCGACGACCTGGATCAGCGTGCCGTGGGCGCCCGAGGCCGACAGCCCGGCCAGCATGGTCCGGATCTCCTCGATCGGCGACCACAGATCGGACAGCACCACGATCTCGGCCAGTGCCGACGGGACGAAGGAAGGCGGCAGGCTCAACCGCGCCGCGTCGTCATGCAGCATCGCCTGCGCCATCTTGTCGATGACGTTGCGGCTCGAGGTCGGCGCCAGCAGTCCCGGGATTCCGACGCGCTCGCCGCCTGCGACCAGGAGCTCGGCCAGCGCAAAGGCCACGATCAGCGCGCGCTCGAGCTTGCTGTCGCGGGCGCGCGCCGAGGCAAACGCCATCGACGGTGAGCGGTCCGGCCACAGCCACACCGTATGCGAGGCCTCCCATTCCTGCTCGCGAACATAGAGATGGTCGTCGCGCGCCGAGCGCCGCCAGTCGACGCGCTGCGATGGCTCGCCGGACACGAAGCGGCGGTATTGCCAGAAGCTTTCGCCGGCGCCGGCGCGCCGCCGGCCGTGCAGGCCGTGGATCACATTGGCGGCGACGCGGCGGGCTTCAAGCACGAGACGCGGCAGCGATGCGGCGAGCGTTCGGCTCTCGCCATCGGCACGTCGGATTGCTGCAATCTCCCTGATTTCGTGCCTGTCTTCCGCCGCCATCAACCGATCCGCGTCTTCAATTGCCGGATCACGTCGGGAATCGTGCGGCCTTCCGCACGGGCGGAGAACGTCAGCGCCATGCGGTGCTTGAGGACCGGCTCGGCGAGATCCAGAACGTCGTCGATCGAGGGAGCGAGACGACCATCGAGCAGCGCGCGGGCGCGCACCGCCAGCATCAGCGACTGGCTGGCGCGCGGCCCCGGGCCCCAGGCGATCAGCTTGCCGGCCTCGCCGCCCTCCGGGCCGGGACGCGCGGAGCGGACCAGCGAAAGGATCGCCTCGACCACGGAATCGCCGACCGGCAGGCGGCGCACCAGGCGCTGCGCCGAAACCAGGGTGTCGGCGCTCATCGCAGCCCTGGCCGGCGTCTCCTCCGCGCCAGTGGTTTCGAACAGGATGCGCCGTTCCGCCTCGCGGTCCGGATAGTCGACGTCGATCTCCATCAGGAAGCGATCGAGCTGGGCTTCCGGCAGCGGGTAGGTGCCTTCCTGCTCCAGCGGGTTCTGCGTCGCCAGCACGTGAAACGGCTTCGGCAAATCGTGGCGCGCGCCGGCGACCGTGATGTGCTGCTCCTGCATCGCCTGCAACAGCGCCGATTGCGTGCGCGGGCTGGCGCGATTGATTTCGTCGGCCATCAGCAGCTGGGCGAACACCGGTCCCGAGATGAAGCGGAAAGAGCGCTTGCCCGAACTGCTTTCGTCCAGCACTTCGGCTCCCAGAATGTCCGAAGGCATGAGGTCGGGCGTGAACTGGATGCGCTTGGCGTCGAGACCGAGCGTGACGCCGAGCGTTTCGACCAGCTTGGTCTTGGCGAGGCCCGGCACGCCGATCAGCAGCGCGTGTCCCCCGGACAGGATCGTCACCAGCGTGTTGTCGATCACCCGCTCCTGGCCGAAAATGACGGAGGAGATCGCGTCCTTGGCCGCGCGGATCTGGCCCGCGACCTGTTCGGCCGAGCGGACGATCACGTCTTCCAGTTTTTCCACACTGTCTGCGCCGGCCATCCCGTTCTCCTTGTCCAAAACGCCGCCGATGGCGTCGTCTTGCCGTGACCGCATGGTAAACCCATGTGAAGGCCACGCATTCGTTGAATCAAACTATCCCCACATTATCGGCATTTCGGGGTATGAACGGCATCACGATGTGGCGACTTGCCGCGGAACTCGATCCGGCGCCAAGGCACGAAAGGATGTGCACCGATCGGCCAGATCGTTGCGCTCAAACTCAGGGCAAACCATGGCGAAGCAAGGGCAGACCGCCCGACCTGGCATCGAGGGGCTGACCGCGGCGGCCAGCGAAGCCGCGAAGGCCGGCGCCGGGAAGGGGCTGCCGCCGGTGCATCTGTGGAATCCGCCCTTCTGCGGCGATCTCGACATGCGGATCGCCGCCGACGGCACCTGGTTCTATTTGGGGACACCGATCGGGCGGCCGGCATTGGTGCGGCTGTTCTCGACCATCCTCAAGCGCGAGGACGGCAAGCACTTTCTCGTGACACCGGTCGAGAAGGTCGGCATCCGCGTCGACGATGCGCCATTCATGGCGGTCGAGATGCGCAAGGAAATCCATGAGCATGGACGGCAACTGCACTTCCGCACCAATGTCGACGACTGGGTGGTCTGTGACGCCGCGCATCGGCTCAGATTCGAGGCCGCCAAGGATGGCGGCCTCACGCCCTATCTTCACGTCCGTGCCGACCTGTGGGCCAAGGTGACGCGGGCGCTCTATTACGACCTGGTTGACATCGGCGAGGAGCGGATGGTCGATGGTCGTCCGATGTTCGGCGTTGCCTCGTCGGGCCAGTTCTTCGCGATGGCGGATGCCGAGCAGGCGAGGGAAGCACCTTGAACGAACCGATGCTTAGGAACGGACGGGCGATCAGCTCCACGGAGTTCTTCGACCGGGCGCGCGTACGGCTCGACTTCGAGGTCCCGCCGGGCCTGGTCGACCCCGATATCGTTCCCCGCAGCGGTGATCCCGGCACCGACCGGATGCTGGCGATCATCGCGCGCGAACGGCCGGTGCGGCCCGCGGCGGTTTTGATTCCGGTGGTGGACCATCCGCAGCCGACGGTGCTGCTGACGCAGCGATCGGCCCATCTCAGCGATCACGCCGGCCAGATTTCGTTTCCGGGCGGCAAGATCGACCCGATCGACGCTACGCCGCTCGACGCCGCGCTGCGCGAGGCGTTCGAAGAGGTCGGTCTGGCGCGCGAATTCATCGATCCGATCGGCTATCTCGACCTTTACGCCACCAGCTTCGGATTTCGCATCCTGCCCACCGTCGCCCGGATCAGGCCCGGCTTCCAGCTGACGATCAACGCGGCCGAAGTCGACGATGCCTTCGAGGTGCCGCTGGCATTCCTGATGGACCCGGACAATCATCAGCTGCACAGCAGGGAATTTCGCGGCATGGAACGGTCCTTCTACGCGATGCCATTTGCCGAGCGCTATATCTGGGGCGCGACCGCCGGAATCCTGCGCGTGCTGTATGAGCGGATCTATCTGCCATGATTCGTCCGGTCCTCACCGAAGTCGGAATTTTCCTGATTCCTTTCGCAGTCTATGCACTGTTCCTGTTCGCCACCCGCGCCGGCGCGCTGGATCAGTCGTCCTGGCCATTGCATGTGATCGCCAAGCTATTACTGGGTTCGCTGCTGCTCGTCGTGGTCAGCCTCGCCATGCTCGCGCATTTCAGGGCGAAGCCGGGCTCGACTTATGTCCCCGCCCATCTCGAGAATGGCAAGCTCATTCCCGGAGCGGAAAAATGAGCGAGACGCGCGTGCTCGGTGATGCGCCCTGGCTCATCTCCGGACCGGCCGCCCGGGTGCTGGCGCTGCTGAACGGCGATGGCGAGGAGGCGCGGGTGGTCGGCGGCGCGGTCCGCAATGCGCTGCTGCAGCTGCCGATCGGCGACATCGACATCGCCACCACGGCATTGCCGGACGAGGTGGTCCGCCGTGCGAAGCTTGCCGGCATCAAGAGCGTGCCGACCGGCATTGAGCATGGCACGGTCACGCTCGTCGTGAACTCGCAGCCGTTCGAAGTCACGACCTTGCGCGAGGATGTCGAGACCTTCGGGCGCAAGGCGAAGGTTGCGTTCGGCCGCGATTGGCGCCGCGATGCCGAGCGACGCGATTTCACCATCAACGGACTGTCGGTCGATGCCGAAGGCGTCGTGCACGACCATGTCGGCGGTCTCGACGACGTCGCGGCAAGGCGCGTGCGCTTCATCGGCGACCCGGCGCGGCGGATCGCCGAGGATTATCTGCGCGTGCTGCGCTTTTTCCGCATTCACGCCGCCTATGGCGAGGGCGCGCCCGATCGTGCCGGCTATCTCGCCTGCGTCGCGGCACTGGCCGGGCTCGCCGGATTGTCGGCCGAACGCATGCGCATGGAAATCCTGAAGCTGATGGTTGCCAAAGGCGCCGTCGAATCGGTCACGGCGATGGCGGAGGGCGGTCTGCTGCAGTCGATCCTCGGCGGCGTCGTCTATACCGGGCCGTTGGCCGCCATGATCGCCGCCGAACGCATGCTTTCGCTGCCGCCGGATGCGACGCGCAGGCTCGGCGCCCTCGGCGTCGCCATCACCGAGGATGCCCAGCGCCTGGCGACGCGCCTTCGGCTCACCAATGCCGAAGCCAAGGCGCTGGATTCAATGGCCTATCGGTGGTGGCGGCTGGCCGGCCTGGATGAGGCGAGGGCGCGGCGCCGGCTCTATCGGCTCGGCGTCGAACGCTATCGCAACCGGATGATGCTGGCCTGGGCGCGGGCGGGCAGTGCCACCGACGACGCCTATTGGCTGCAGCTTGCCAGCCTGCCCGAGCGCTGGCAGGCGCCAAAATTCCCGCTGCGCGCGGCCGACTTCACCGCGCGCGGGATCGCCGAGGGCCCGGCGCTCGGCGAGGCCCTGGCGGAAGCGGAACACGCGTGGCTTGGTGCGGATTTCCCGCTGGACGAGGCCACCCTGCGTGCGATCGCCGATCACGCCGCAAGCCGCCTGCTGTAGCAAGGCCCGTGAACCTCACGGCCACTTCACCTCCGGCGGCATCGACGACAGGATGGATTCGACATTGCCGCCGGTTTTCAGCCCGAAGATGGTGCCGCGGTCGTACAGCAGGTTGAACTCGACATAGCGGCCGCGGCGCACCAGTTGTTCCTCGCGGTCGGCCGGGTTCCAGGGTGTATCGAAATTCTTCCGCACCAGTTCGGGATAAACCTTCAGCAGGGCGCGGCCGACGTCGCGGGTGAAGGCGAGATCGGCGTCCCAGTCGCCGCTGTCGTGCCAGTCGTAGAAGATGCCGCCGATGCCGCGCGCTTCCTGGCGATGCGGCAGATAGAAATACTCGTCGCACCATTTCTTGTATTTCTCATAGTCCGCCACCGCGGCGTGGGCGTCGCAGGCGGCCCGCATCGCCGCATGGAAAGCCGTCGTGTCGGGATCCTGCTGGTTCCGCCGCCGCGCCAATAGCGGCGTCAGGTCGGCGCCGCCGCCGAACCACGCCTTGGTGGTGACGACGAAGCGGGTGTTCATATGCACGGCAGGGATGTTCGGATTGTGCAGATGCGCGATCAGCGAAATACCCGAGGCCCAGAAGGCCGGATGGTCGGCGGCGCCGGGAATCTGGCTGCGGAATTCCGGTGCGAACTCGCCATGCACCGTCGAGCAATGCACGCCGACCTTTTCGAACAGCCGACCCCGCATCACCGACATGACGCCGCCGCCGCCGGGGCCGCCGCCGTGATCGGTGCGCTGCCAGGGCGTGCGCTCGAAGCGTCCCGCGCGGCCCGGATGGAGCGCTGCCGGAGCATCGTCCTCCAGCCGCTCGAAGGCGGCGCAGATCTCGTCGCGCAAGCTCTCGAACCAGCTGCGCGCGCGCGCCTTGCGAGGCTCGATCAATGCTGCGTCCAGTGTCTCGGCGCCTGCCATCGACATCACTCCTGCGGACCGAAATAGGTGCAGCCCTCGTTGCAGCTGTCGCGGTGAACGCTGACCCGGGCGATGCGGCCGGCCGGCTGCATCCGCTCCCAGATGAAGCGCGAAAGGTTTTCCAGGGTCGGCGGGCCCAGCGCGTCGACATTGTTGAGCAGCTTGTGGTCAAGCATTTTCCGCACCTCCGCCATCCGGCGTTCGAGCAGGCCGAGATCGAGCAACATCCCGGTTGCCGGATCCGGGATGCCGCGCAGGGTCACCTCGGCACGGAACGAGTGGCCGTGGATTTCCTCGCTCGCGGCCCCGAGCGTGGTGCCCGGCAGCGCATGCGCTGCCTCGAAGCGGAACGATTTCGTCAACTCCCACATCAGCCGATCCAATGCTACCTGATACCAAGGGTCTTGTGGGTCTGCAGGCTGAGCCGCCACTGCGGGTGGCGCAGACAGTAGTCGACCGCGCGCGCGGTATTCTCGGCCAGCTCCGGGCCGTCCATCGGCTGCAGCGAGAAACGCTCGAAGGCGAGATCGACGAAACGTTCAGGCGCCGCATCCGCCTGCGGGTAGACCAGCTTCAGCTCGTGACCCTGCCGGACCCGCAACTCCGCGGTCGCCTTTGGACTGACGCAGATCCAGTCCATGCCGTCGGGCGGATCGATGGTGCCGTTGGTCTCGAGCCCGATGCTGAAGCCGCGGGCATGCAGCGCCGCGATCAGGTCGCCGTCGACCTGCAGCAGGGGCTCGCCGCCGGTGAGGACCACGTAGCGGTCGCCAGCCGGGGTCCATTGCGCGGCGACGGCATCGGCGAGTTCGGCGGCGGTCGCATAACGTCCGCCCAGCGTGCCGTCGGTGCCGACGAAATCGGTATCGCAGAACTGGCAGATCGCGCCGGCGCGATCCTGCTCGCGGCCGCTCCAGAGGTTGCAGCCCGCGAACCGACAGAATACCGCGGCCCGGCCGGCATGGGCGCCTTCGCCCTGCAAGGTCAGAAAGATTTCCTTGACCGCGTAACTCACCGCATCTCTCCTCGACTGACGGATCTGGTCTGCCGCAGTGCCTCGCCGAGCGCCATCGCCGCAGCCATCGCCACATTGAGAGAACGCAAGCCCGGCCTGATCGGGATCACCAGCCTTGCGTCGGCCGCGGCGGCGACATCGTCGGGAACGCCGGCGGATTCCCGCCCGAACAACAGGATGTCGCCCACGCCGTAGCGATAATCAAGATAGGAGCCGCTTGCCTTGGTCGTGAACAGGACCAGCCTGATGCCCCGGTCGTGGCGCCATTGCGCGAAGGCCGACCACGAATCATGACGGGTGATGGCCACGGAATCCAGATAATCCATGCCGGCGCGGCGGAAGTGCCGGTCGGTGACCGGAAAGCCGGCCGGTTCGATGATGTGGGCTTCGACATCGAGACAGGCGCAGAGCCGGAGAATCGTCCCGGTGTTCTGGGGGATGTCGGGCTGGAAGAGGGCGATCTGCATCCTACGAAGGGCCTAGGTCAGCACGGAATGTCTCAATGGATCAATATGCATAGCCGGTTTACTGCAATGCACTCAGTTTAGGCGATAGCGGGCTTGCGCTCTCCCGGCAAGGGTGCGAATAGATCGATTCTGGGGCGGCCCGTTGCGCCTGTTTGGCCGTAACAGAATGGTCTTCCTGCCGCCGCGCGGGTAGCGGGCGCCGGCAGCCTCTATCCGGGCGGTATCATCGGGTCGCCCGGGCGGATCCACGGCTGCAGTGAGAAAGGTTTTGGACACGTGACGACAGCGTCTTCGGCGGGCTCGACACGCCGTGATTTCCTATTTGTCGCAACGGGTGCCGCCGCGGCGGTCGGTGGTGCGGCGACGATCTGGCCGCTCGTGAGCCAGATGAACCCGGACGCCTCGACCATTGCCGCCGGCGCGCCGATCCAGGTCGATCTGACCCCGATCGCCTCTGGTCAGGACATCAAGGTGTTCTGGCGCGGCAAGCCGATCTACATCATGAATCGAACGGCGAAGCAGATCGAGGAGGCGCGGGCGGTGCCGGTCTCGAGCCTGCCGGATCCGGCTACCGACCAGTCCCGGGTCAAGGCCGGCCACGACCAATGGCTGGTGGTGATCGGCATCTGCACCCATCTCGGCTGCATTCCGATCGCCCATGAAGGCAATTACGACGGCTTCTTCTGTCCCTGCCACGGCTCGCAATACGATTCCTCGGGCCGCATTCGCCAGGGCCCCGCGCCAGCCAACCTCGCCGTACCTCCCTATCAATTCGTTTCGGACACCAAAATCCAGATCGGTTGAGCCGCACCTCTTCATGCGAGTCTCGACACGCCACCGCCTTCACTTCCTCAGGATCGCATCATGAGCGGACCATCCGACTACCAGCCGACCCATCCGGCCTTGAAATGGCTGGAGCGGCGTCTCCCGATCATGGGTCTCGTCCACTCCTCCTTCGTGGCCTATCCGACGCCGCGCAACCTGAACTACTGGTGGACGTTCGGCGCCATCCTCTCGATGATGCTCGCGGTGCAGATCCTGACCGGCGTGATCCTGGCGATGCACTACACGCCGAATGCCGATCTCGCCTTCAAGTCGGTCGAAAGCATCGTCCGCGACGTCAACTATGGCTGGCTGCTGCGCAACGTGCACGCCGCCGGCGCCTCGATGTTCTTCCTGGCGGTCTACATCCACATGTTCCGCGGATTGTACTACGGCTCGTACAAGGAGCCGCGCGAGGTGCTGTGGATCCTCGGCGTCATCATCTATCTGCTGATGATGGCAACCGGCTTCATGGGCTACGTGCTGCCTTGGGGGCAGATGAGCTTCTGGGGTGCCACCGTCATCACCAATCTGTTCTCCGCCGTTCCCTATTTCGGCGAGAGTATCGTGACCCTGTTATGGGGCGGCTATTCGGTCGGCAATCCGACCCTGAACCGGTTCTTCTCGCTGCACTATCTGTTGCCGTTCGTGATCGCCGGCGTGGTCGTGCTGCATGTCTGGGCGCTGCATGTCGCCGGGCAGAACAATCCGGCCGGCGTCGAGCCCAAGACCGACAAGGACACTGTGCCGTTCACGCCCTATGCGACCATCAAGGACATGTTCGGCCTCTCCTGTTTCCTGATCTTCTTCGCCTGGTTCATCTTCTACATGCCGAACTATCTCGGCGATGCCGACAATTACATCCCCGCCAATCCCGGGGTGACGCCGGCGCACATCGTGCCGGAATGGTACTATCTGCCGTTCTACGCGATCCTGCGCAGCATCCCCAACAAGCTCGCCGGCGTCACCGCGATGTTCTCGGCGATTCTCGTGCTGGCCTTCCTGCCCTGGCTCGATACGGCGCGCACGCGCTCTTCGAAATATCGTCCGTTGGCCAAGCAGTTCTTCTGGATGTTCGTCATCGTCTGCGTGCTGCTCGGCTATCTCGGCGCGCAGCCGCCAGAAGGCATCTATGTGATCGCCGGCCGCATCCTGACCTTCTGCTACTTCGCCTATTTCCTGATCCTGCTGCCCCTGTTGAGCCGGATCGAAACGCCGCGGCCGTTGCCCAATTCGATCGCCGACGACGTGCTGGCGAAAACCGGCGGCAAATCGACGCCGATGGTGTCCAGCGTCATTGCGCTGATGGTGGCCGGCGCCTTGTTTGCCGGGAGCACCCAGAACGCCCGGGCTGCCGAGGATACCATCCCGCCGTCACTGAAATGGTCGTTCTCCGGTCCGTTCGGCAAGTACGACCGCGGCTCTCTGCAGCGCGGGCTCAAGGTCTACAAGGAAGTCTGCTCCAACTGTCACAGCCTGAACTATATCGCGTTTCGCAACCTCGCCGATCCCGGCGGCCCCGGCTATACGGAAGCGCAGGCCGCGGCTTTTGCCGCCGAATACAAGATCAAGGACGGTCCGAACGATCAGGGCGAGATGTTCGAGCGGGCCGGCCGGCCGGCCGACTATTTCCCGCCGCCATTCCCCAACGAGCAGACCGCGCGCGCGGCCAATGGCGGCGGATTGCCCCCGGATCTCTCGCTGATCACCAAGGCGCGGTCCTATGAGCGCGGCTTTCCGCAGTTCATCTTCGACTTCTTCACGCAGTTTCAGGAACAGGGCCCGAACTACGTCGACGCCATCCTGCAGGGCTTCGAGGACAATCCGCCGGCCGGCGTGACGATTCCGGACGGCTCCTACTACAACAAGTATTTTCCCGGCCATGCCATCAAGATGCCGAAGCCACTGAGCGATGGTCAGGTCACCTTCGATGATGGCTCGCCCGCGACCGTGGCGCAATACGCCCATGACGTCACGACGTTCCTGATGTGGGCTGCGGAGCCGCACATGGAGGCGCGCAAGCGCGTCGGGCTGCAGGTCTTCGTCTTCCTGATCCTGCTGAGCTGCCTGCTGTACTTCACCAAGAAGCGGATCTGGGCCGACGCGCACTGACTCTTCGCTCGGCGACGCGATTTTGAAAGGGCCCTTCGCGGGCCTTTTTTGTCGGCCGCGGAGGGTGGAGGGCGCGAGCCGCGCGTGACCGATTGCATCCCGGGCGGCTAGCGGACAAGATGGCGTTGCGGCGCAGAGCACATCCCCGGAGGAACCCATGGGTACCAGCATCTCGTTCAATCGTCCGGACGGAAAGGACGCCGGTGGCTACCTCGCCAATGCCGCGCGCGGCAATGCGCCGGGCGTCGTGGTGATCCAGGAGTGGTGGGGACTGCAGGATCAGATCAAGGGACTGTGCGATCGCTTCGCGGTGGCGGGCTTCGATGCGCTGGCGCCCGATCTCTACAAGGGCACGGTGGTGCCCTATCACGATACGGATGCCGCCGGCAGGGAGATGAATTCGCTGGACTTCATCGATGCCACCACCCAGACCGTGCGCGGAGCCGTGCAATATCTGTCCCGGAACGGCGCCAAGGTCGGTCTGACCGGCTTCTGCCTCGGCGGTGCCGTCACCATCATCGGCGCGGCCCGCGTTCCCGAACTGACCGCGGGCGTGGTGTTCTACGGCATCCCGCCGGAACAGGCGGCCAAGCCGGCAGACATCAGGATTCCGCTGCAGGCACATTTCGCCAACAAGGATGATTGGTGCACGCCGCAGCTGGTCGATGCGTTCGAGCAGGGCATGAAGGCCGCCGGCAAATCGCTCGAATTGTTCCGGTATGATGCCGACCACGCTTTTGTCAACGAACAGCGGCAATCGGTACACGACCGCAAGGCCGCCGAACTTGCCTGGGGCCGCGCCACCGATTTCTTCCGCAAGCACCTCGGGTGAGAGCCGCCGCCGTGGCGTTTCATCCCCTGTCCCTCACGCCATCCCACCATGGGCAGGCGCCGGACAAGCGCCGGTAGTTGCCATCGATGACCTGGACAGGAGCGCGGCGGCCGTCGGCCGCGGCGCGCATCCGCATCTCGCGCGCCAATTCACGGTCGGCGGCCGACAGCCAGACCCGCTCATGTCCCCATAGGCTAGGGCCGTCCGTAAGCTCGAATGACCGCCAGCCCGCGGGATCGATTTCCCGGCCGCCCCAGCCGCACTCGATCATGAATGCCGACGGCGTCCTGGCATAGAACGATGTCATGAGATCGTTGGTGTGGCGGCCGAGCGTGACGTTGACGCGATCCTGCTGGCTCAACGCGATATCGTAGGATTGTCCGACATCGTCGAGCGAAAACAGTTCGACCATCAGGTGATGCATGCCATTGCGGCCGGTCTCGATCAGGGCAAGGCTGTGATGCCGCGCATTGACGTGAAGGAAGTAGGCGCGGAACGGCTTGTGCATGTAGTCGCTCAGCCCGAAGCCGAGCAGATCGAGATAGAACGGCATCACCGTGTCGATCCGTTCCACCGTCAGTACGGCATGGCCGAGGCCGAGCGGACCGGTGCGAAAGCCGGAAATCGGGCGGCCGGGAACGAACGGCGTGGCGTCGCTCTCGGCGCCGTAAAATGCCTCCAGGCGATTGCCGGCTGGATCGTGAAACGAGATCAGGCTGCGGACCCGTCGGTTGTCGGCCAGCGACGGCGGTTCGGCGGTGACCTTGACCTCCGCCTTTTCCAGCCGGGCTGCCAGTGCGGCGAGTGCGGCGGCATCGGACACTTCCCAGCCAAAGAACCGGGCGCCATCCGGCAACGCGCGATCGACGACGATACGTTGTTTGCGATCGTCCATCCGGAAAGCCAAGAGCGAAGGGCTGCGCTCGATCGCCTGCAGGCCGACCAGCCCGGTTCCGAACTGTCGCCAATCGTCGAGGTCGCGGGAGCCGAACCCGACATATCCGAGAGCCTGCAGGGCCATCGCGCGCCTCCGCTGCAAAGTTGCATTCCGTCGTCGAATCCTACGCAGATATTTCGACTTAGGCGAGCCGTCTGGTCCGGAGTGACCCGCCTTGCGCGGTCGCGTATCCCACGGCCGACTGTGGAAAGAAGGCATGCGAGCCGGGAGAGACGAGCGCCTGACTTGCCCCCTCGGCTTGACTTCATCGGCAGTCAATGCTGTCTACCTGCCTCATGAGCACCCTGATCCGCCAAACCCGTCTATGGTGGCCCACCTCCTAAGGTGGCCGGTGCGATTTCATTTCTGCAATCGTCAAGAGGCCGCCATCGCAGTGCGGCGGCCTTTTCGTCTGTCCTGTGTGGCGTTCCCTCCGCAAGTTTCGTAAGAGGATCACATGAACAGGACGGCTTTCTCGCTTCCGGCACACAGCGACTATCGCACCCATCGCGGCCTCGAGGTCTCGCGGCAGGTGGAGCAGTTCAGCGGCGGCGCCGACCGGCTCGACGATCTGATCGATCTGCTCGATCGCCGCCGCGGTGTGGTGCTGTCGTCGGGCACCACGGTGCCTGGCCGCTACGAGAGCTTTGATCTCGGCTTTTCCGATCCGCCGTTGCAGCTGCAGACCGCCGGGACCGGATTTTCCCTGCAGGCGCTCAACCCGCGCGGCGAGGTTCTGATCGCCTTCCTCGGCGACACCCTGAGCGAACCGTGCGCGGTGATCACCGAGCGAAGCGCGACGCGGCTCGCCGGTCATATCGTGCGCGGCGCCGCGCCGGTCGAGGAAGACCAGCGCACAAGACGCGCCAGTGCGATGTCGCTGGTGCGCGACCTCGTGGCTGCATTCGCCGCCCCGGATGATCCGCTGCTCGGACTGTTCGGCGCCTTTGCCTATGATCTGGTGTTCCAGATCGAAGACGTCGTGCAGAAGCGCGCCCGTGAAACCGATCAGCGCGACATCGTGCTGTATGTGCCCGATCGCCTCCTGGCCTATGACCGGGCCACCGGCCGCGGCGTGGTGTTGAGCTATGATTTTTCCTGGAAGGGGAGGTTCACCGCGGGGCTGCCGCGGCAGACCACCGAAAGCACTTACGCCCAATCGCCGCGGCAGGGATTTTCCGACCACGCCCCCGGCGAGTATCAGGCAACCGTCGAGACGGCGCGCGCGGCGTTCGCGCGCGGCGATTTGTTCGAGGCGGTGCCCGGTCAACTGTTCGCCGAGCCCTGCGAGCGCTCCCCGGCGGAAGTGTTTCAGCGGCTGTGCCGGATCAATCCGTCGCCCTATGGCGCGCTGATGAATTTCGGCGAAGGCGAGTTCCTGGTTTCGGCCTCGCCGGAGATGTTCGTGCGTTGCGACGGCAGGCGGGTCGAGACCTGCCCGATCTCGGGCACCATCGCCCGCGGGGTCGACGCCATCGGCGACGCCGAGCAGATCAGACAGTTGCTGAATTCGGAGAAGGACGAATTCGAGCTCAACATGTGCACCGACGTCGATCGCAACGACAAGGCGCGGGTCTGCGTGCCCGGCAGCATCAAGGTGCTGGCGCGGCGCCAGATCGAGACCTATTCCAAGCTCTTCCACACCGTCGACCATGTCGAGGGCATGCTCCGGCCGGGTTTCGATTCGCTCGACGCGTTTCTCACCCATGCCTGGGCGGTGACGGTGACCGGCGCGCCGAAACTGTGGGCGATGCAGTTCGTCGAGGATCATGAACGCTCGCCGCGGCGCTGGTATGCCGGCGCGATCGGCGCGGTGAACTTCGACGGCAGCATCAATACCGGGCTGACCATCCGCACCATCCGCATGAAGGACGGGCTCGCCGAAGTGCGCGTCGGGGCCACCTGCCTGTTCGATTCGAATGCTGCCGCCGAGGATCGCGAATGCCAGGTCAAGGCGGCGGCGCTGTTCCAGGCGCTGCGCGGTGACCCGCCGAAACGGCTGTCGGCAGTGGCTCCGGATGCCACGGGCTCTGGCAAGCGGGTCCTGCTGATCGACCATGACGACAGCTTCGTGCATATGCTGGCGGATTATTTCCGCCAGGTCGGGGCCGCCGTGACGGTGGTGAGGCACGTTCATGCGCAGCGCATGTTGACCGCGCAGGCCTATGATCTGCTGGTGCTGTCGCCGGGGCCGGGGCGACCGGAAGATTTCGCAATGGCAAAGACCATCGAGACGGCGCTCGGTCGGAAGTTGCCGATCTTCGGCGTCTGCCTCGGGCTGCAGGCAATCGGCGAATATTTCGGCGGCCAGCTCGGACAGCTAATACAACCCGCGCATGGGCGGCCGTCACGGGTTCAGGTGAGGGGCGGACGGCTGATGCAGAATCTGCCCAACGAGATCGTGATCGGTCGCTACCATTCGCTTCATGTCGAGTGCGACGGCATTCCCGACGTGCTGACGGTCACGGCCAGCACCGACGACGGCGTCGTCATGGCGATCGAGCACAAGACCCTGCCGGTCGGCGGCGTCCAGTTCCATCCGGAATCGCTGATGTCACTGGGCGGCGAAGTCGGCCTGCGCATTGTCGAGAATGCCTTCCGGCTGAATGTCAACTAGCATCCGACAGGGGCGAGACACCGATGAATTTCGATGGCGATCTGAAGGCTGCCGTTCGTACCATTCCGGACTATCCGAAGCCGGGAATCCTGTTTCGCGACATCACCACGCTGCTCGGCGACGCCCGCGCCTTCCGCCGTGCCGTCGACGAGCTGGTACATCCGTGGGCCGGCTCCAAGATCGAGAAGGTGGCCGGCATCGAGGCCCGCGGCTTCATTCTGGGCGGCGCCGTGGCGCACCAGCTTTCCGCCGGCTTCGTCCCGATCCGCAAGAAGGGCAAGCTGCCGCACACCACGGTGCGCATCGCCTATTCGCTGGAATACGGGCTCGACGAGATGGAGATGCATGCCGACGCCATCCATCCCGGCGAGCGCGTGATCCTGGTCGATGATCTGATCGCCACCGGCGGCACCGCCGAAGGCGCCGTCAAGCTGCTGCGTCAGATCGGCGCCGACGTGGTCGCCGCCTGCTTCATCATCGATTTGCCGGATCTCGGCGGGGCGGCAAAGCTGCGGGCGATGGATGTGCCGGTGCGGACCCTGATGGCCTTCGAGGGCCATTGAGGGTCGCGAAGCGACGATGTCGATGCTGCTATTGCAGCACCAGGCGCTGTTCGAGTTCGCGGAAGCTGTAATAGTTTTTGCGGATCCATTGATGCAGCTCGGTCGACTGGTCTTTCTCGTGACGCAGGTAGTCGGTGAAGGAAAAATTCAGGCGGTCGACATAGGTCTTGAGAAACATCGGCAGTGCCGCCATGCGCAGGACCGGACCATCTGAAAATGCCTCGGGCAGTTCGCCGCGTATCACATATTCATTGTCGACGCATACCAGGGCGCTCGGGGGCATCTGCTGCCGCAGTGCGGCATGGCTGCGGATCGAGACCCGGTCCGTATCGGCCAGGAACAGGACCACAGGCACCACGGACCGTCGTGTCGCCTCTTTCATGAAGCCGATCTCGTCCGACATCTTGAAGAATTCGTCATAGGCGTGGAAGCCAAGATCGATCACCTTGGCGATGCCGTCATGGAGGATCAGGCGGTCCATCAGCGCCATCTTGCCGTAGGTATCCTCGACCTCGGCGGTCTCGGTGATGCGGGGAAGGTAGTCCAGCAGCGAAGGCTCTTTCAGGTTGACGTCAAACGCGATCACCGCGCCGTCTTTCAACAGCAAAAATTCGCTCAGCAGCCGTGCGACCAGCGTCTTGCCGACCAGCGGACGAGGCGAGCAGATGATATAGACGGGCGTGCGGCTCATCACGGGCTATATCGGGCGAATTCCTCGTCCAATCCAGCCGAAATCGGCTTTGCTGAGACTATTTTTCGCCACCGCGCCCGCTCGGCTTGGAACCGACGAGGTCGGTCAGCTTGATGCGGTCGAACTCGCTCCAGACATTGGCAAGCCAATGCCGGACATAGCCGCGCAGCACGAACGAATAGTTCGCGGCTTCCTCGTTCACGCCCTTGTTGGCGACGAATTTCAGAAACGGGACCGAGGCGACCTCGACCTGCTCATAGGCCATTTCATTCAGCTTGGGGATGGTGATCTCGGTGGCATCCTTGATGCGGTGGAAATAGGAATTGTAGGTCGACTGATCCCACTCGAAAAAACTCGTATTGTTGATGAAATTCTTTACCAGGAAATATTTCGCGCCCTGCATGAAGTGCGCGGTCTCGGCGATCTCGTCGAGCGAGGCGATCGATGGACCGAGAATGTGGAACACGGCGAAGGTGATCTGTCCGGCCTTCGCCGCGTCGAGAAAGCCGATGTCGCGCAGCGAGGCCAGCGCCGGCGACATCAGTCCGGCGCGAACGTCGATCACCGTGACCGAGGGAGCCGCCGCATTGAGGGTATCGAAGATCTTCATCTGATCCGAGGTCGACGTCATGTCGACGATTTCGGTGATTTCGGGATGGAAGCGCTTCAGCGTGCCGCGGGGCGACTCGGTGTCGAAGGCGCGGGTGGGAACATTGTTGGCGTTGAAATAGTCGAGCACGGTTCGCGACACCGTGGTCTTGCCAACTCCGCCTTTATCAGCGCCTACCACGATCACTACTGGCTTCGCCATGAACTTCCTTTACGCGCCCTGGGTCGCCGCGGCGACCGTCATCTGCCCCGTCCCTGCTTTGGGCGCGAACATGGCAGAAAGAAGGGAATATTCAATCTTTAGAGTCGTGACGCGGATATTCCTGGCCGGCGTCCTTAACGCTGCGGCTGGTTTTGGACCACGTCGTTGTGCCCGGTCAATGCCGGCCCCACGGGCCGGCACGGCTGCCCCAAGGCCCCTGCGATGGCTCCGAACCGGATGGGACGTCGGCCGGGCCGCCGGCGTCCTCCCATGGGCCTGGCCGTGAGGGCGGCGACAATTGCTGGCCGGCAGGCTGCGGCGGACCCAGCGACGGGTCCGGCGGCAACGGCAGCGCGCCGGGATCGTGACCGCCGGCGAACTGGACCAGCGCCCGGACCCGCGCGTCGACCGAGGGATGGGTGGCGAACAGGTCGGAAAATCCCTGGCGCGGATTGTCGACGCAAAGCTCCATCACCGCCGAGGTCGCGCCCGGCAGTTCGCCGCGGTGCTCGATCTTGCGCAGGGCGGAGATCATCGCATCGGGATTTTTGGTCAACTCGACCGATCCGGCATCGGCCAGCAGTTCGCGCGATCGCGACAGCGCCAGCCGGACCACCTGCGACAGCAGCCAGGCCAGCCCGATCAGCGCGACCGCGGCAATGAAGACGACGATCGCGGCGCCCCCCGAACCCCTGCGGCCGTCGTTGTTCGACGACGAGGAAGACGACCACGAACCGCGGCGGCCGTATCCCCAGCCATAGTTGAAGTTGAAGAAGCTGCGGAAGAACAATTCGGCGAAGAAACCGACCACGCCGGCGATGACCACGGCGATCACCATCATCTGCACGTCGCCATTGCGGATGTGGGTCAGCTCATGGCCCAGCACCGCCTCGATTTCCTGGTCGTCGAGGGCGTCGAGCAGGCCGGTGGTGACGGTAACGGCATATTGCCGCCGGTTGAGGCCGGTGGCGTAGGCGTTCAGCGCGGCGCTGTCGACGATCTTCAGGTTCGGCATCGGAATGCCGCGCGAGATGCAGAGGTTTTCCAGGAGATTGTACAGCCGCGGCTGCTGCTGCCGGGTCACGCTTTCGCCGCCGGTGACGGCATCGATGATCGATTGATGGAAGAAATAGGCGATCACGATCCAGAGTGCGGCCGCGCCCGTCGAAAAGGGAAGCGTGCGGATGACGTCGTTCAGCGCCGCCGCCAGGTAATAGTCGACGGGACGGCTGCTGTCGCCGACGACCTCGATGATCAGCGCGCCGGCGTAGACCATGACATAGACCAGCACGAACAACCCGGCCAGCAGCAACGTCGAACGCAGCCGGTTCGATGCGATGTGCGTATAGAGACCGTAGGCGGCCATCAGCGGCTTTCACTCGTCACAATGCGGTTTCGCTGTTCGCAGGATGTCGCATCGCGGCGTTCCGGAACGGCTGCAACGGTCCCGCCTTGCGCAGGACCATTCAGAACTTGACCGTGGGGGCCTGCTCGACTTCGGCGCGGCTGGCGCCGAGATCGAAGAAGTCCTTGCGGGTGAAGCCGAACGTCCCGGCGAACAGGGCGGCCGGCATCTGCTGGATGCCGGTGTTGTATTCCTGGACCGCGTTGTTGAAGAAGCGGCGGCTGGCGGCGATCTTGTTCTCGAGGTCGGACAGCTCGCCGGCCAGCTGCTGGAAATTGGCGTTGGCCTTGAGATCGGGATAGGCCTCGGACAGGGCGATCAGCCGGCCCAGCGCTCCGCTCAACTGGTTTTCGGCGGTGGCGACCTGGCCCGGCCCCTGCGCGGACATCGCGGCATTGCGGGCCTTGATCACGTCGTCGAGCGTGCCGCGCTCATGGGCGGCATATCCCTTCACCGTCTCGACCAGATTCGGAATCAGATCGTGGCGCTGCTTGAGTTGCACGTCGATGTCGGCAAAGGCCTGGCCGACCCGCTGGCTCAGCGCGACGAGACGGTTGTAGGCCGCGAATGCGAACAACGCGACAATGACAATGATCCCGATAATGATCCAGCCGGTCGACATGGCAACGACTCCTGATGAGGCAACCGAAATGTGGGCAGCCTAGCCCGTCGAGCGCAATGATGGACACTGAATTGTGGCAGATCGGATATGATATTGGGGCCATGGCGGAAGCGATCACGATTTGGGTGGCTTCGGGTCGTCCGCACGCGGGCCGGTCGAGACATCGCGCCGCTGTCGTCAGCCGTCTTCCCGCACCGCGTCGCCCCATCGCCAGCGTCGTGCGCGGGCATGATCCGCCTTTGCCCGCCGCGGCACTTCTGTGATGGCGAGGCCGGCCGGCGTGCAGAGTTTCGCGGTCACCCCCACCTTGCCGACGTCCGGTTGCGCCAGCACACGGGCGCGACGCGGTTCGACCGCCGTGCGGCTCAGGGCGACATAGGCGAATTTCTCGTCCTCGTAGGGAAGCTCGGCCTGCTTGAGCTGCCGGTGCGCGCGCGAGCGCGGGAGGCGCCGGGCGAAATGGCACCAATCCGGGGCAACCAGGGGACAGTCGCGTTCATGCGGGCAGGGCGCGGCCACATGCCCGCCCCGCTCGATCAATTGCCGGCGCAGCGCGAGAATGGTGGCGTAGCCAGTGGGCGTACCCGGCTCGACGAAAACGAGCGTGTCTGTGGTTCTGGCCCACATCAGTTCGGTCAGCGCCTGTCGCTCGGTCTCACCGATCTCGCCGATCATGTAGCTGGCGACCACCAGATCGGCGACGCCGGTCCCCGCCAGCGCATCGCGGGCGCCGCCCTGACGGTAGGTCGATTCGCGGAGGCGCGAATGTTGCGCGAACAGCTCGCGTGCCAGCGCCTGCCATGCTGCATTGCTGTCGATCAGGGTGAAGGTTCTGAGCGAAGGGAAGGCCTCGGCCGCGGCCCAGCTCGCCGTCCCCGGCCCGGCGCCGACATCGAGCAGGCTCGCCGGCGCCAGATCGGGCCGGCTCTCGCACAGCGCCTCCAGGCTGGCGGTCACGGCGGCATAGGTCGCCGGCATCCGCGTCACCGCGTAGGCGAGCGCGTCGGGCTCGGATCTGATGGTGTCCGAGCCGCCGCCGGCGCGGTAGGTGCGCGAGATCGCGGCGGCGCGGCTGACGGCTGCGGCGCGAGACTGGCCATGCAGCCTGGCATCGAGCGCGGCCTGCAGTTCGGCCGGCAGGCCGGTCACGCCACGTTCTGATCGAGGATCTTGACCGCGCTTTCGAGATCGACCGAGACCAGCTGCGATACGCCGCGTTCGGCCATGGTGACGCCGAACAGCCGGTTCATCCGCGCCATCGTGATGGGGTTATGGGTGATGATGATGAAGCGCGTCTCGGTCTCCGCGGTCATTTCATGCAGCAGGGTGCAGAACCGCTCGACATTGTGATCGTCGAGCGGCGCGTCGACCTCGTCGAGCACGCAGATCGGCGACGGGTTGGTGAGAAACACGGCGAAGATCAACGCCAGCGCGGTCAGCGCCTGCTCGCCGCCGGACAAGAGCGACAGTGTCTGCGGTTTCTTGCCGGGCGGTTTGGCGATGATCTCGAGCCCGGCCTCCAGCGGGTCGTCGCTCTCGATCAGGTGCAGGGCGGCCTCGCCGCCGCCGAACAATTCGACGAACAGCCGCTTGAAATGGCCGTTGACGACCTCGAACGAGCCCAGCAGCCGCTCGCGGGCCTCGCGGTTCAGGCTCTGGATGCCCTGGCGCAGCCGCTTGATTGCCTCCACCAGATCGTCGCGTTCGGTGGTGAGCGTGGTGTGCTGGGCCTCGACCTCGCGCAGCTCCTCCTCGGCGCGCAGATTGACGGCGCCGAGCCGCTCGCGGTCGCGGCGCAGCTTTTCGAGGTTCTCCTCGATCTCGGACAGCGGCGGCAGCGCGGTCTCCGGCGTGATCTCGGCCAGCCCGGCGACGCCGTGCGGTTCGATCTCCAGCATGTCGCGGATCTCGCGCTCGACATCGGCCAGCCGGCGCCGGGCGCCCTCCATGCGTTCCTCGGCGCGCGCGGTGGCTTCGCGCGCGCTCGACAATGCTTCGAGCGAAGCCTTGGCGGCGCGGTCGGTTTCGGCCATCGCGGTCTCGGCGGCGGCGAGCATGTCGGCGGCGGCGCGGCGGGCGGCTTCGGCGGACTCGATCTCTCCGATCAAGGCGCGGCGCTTTTCGGCGAACACCGCCGGGGCGTTGTCGAGTTCGGCGCGCTCGGCACGAACCTCGGTGACGCGGGCTTCGATGGTGGCGATCTGCTGCGCCGCGCTCTCGCGGCGGGCCTGCCACTGGCCCTGCTCGGCGACGATCGCCTGCAGGCGGCGGTCCGCGAGCTCGGCCTCGCGCGCCAGCGCCTGCGCCTCCGCCCGCACCCGGGCGGCGAGCTGGCGATGGCCGTCGATGTCGCTGCGGACGGCGGCGAGCCTGGTTTCGGTATCCAGGCTCGCGGGCAGTTCCGCCAGCGCCGCGTCGGCGGTCGCGCGCGCGGCCTCTGCCTCGGCGCGGTCGGCATTGAGCCGGCTGTGCGCTTCGCTCAGCGCCGACTTGCGCGCGGCATGGCGATTGATCTCGCGCTCGGTATCGGCATGGCGCTGCCGGGCGGCGTCGGCCTCGCGCTGCGCGGCGCGCCAGGCGTCGCGGGCGGCAATCTCGGCTGTCGAGGCCGCTCTCTGGTCGGCCTCGGCCGTCTCGAGCCATTGCCGCTTGCTGGCGGCCTCGATCCGGGCCTGCTGCAGCTCGTTTTCGATATCGATCAGCCGGGCACGTTCGGCGAGGCGCCGCGCGGCGCCGGTCGGCGCGTGAGCGGCGGCGACAAATCCATCCCAGCGCCAGACATCGCCTTCGACCGACACCAGCCGCTGCCCGGTCTTCAGCTGCGGTACCAGCTCCGCGCCGCGGTCCCTTGCGACGACGCCGATCTGGGCAAGGCGGCGCGCCAGTTCGGAAGGCGCCTCGACACGCTGCGCGAGGGCCTCGACCCCCTCGGGCAAGGCCGGGTCGCCTTCCGGCCGGCCGGCGTCGGTCCAGCGCAGCGGCGCCGATGGATCGACCGGCGCATCGAGGTCGTCGCCGAGCGCAGCGCCCAACGCCTTCTCATATCCCTTGGCGACGGTGATGCCGTCGATGATCGGCGGCCACAGATTCTTGGTATCGCCGTTGACGAGTTTCGCGATCGTGCGCGCCTCGGTTTCGAGCCGCTGCACGCGCTTGTCGGCCTCGTTGAGCGGCGCGCGGGCGGCATCCAGCCGCGCGCGCGCGGCGAGATGGCCGGCCTCGCTGGACTGGGCCGCGGTTTCGGATTGCGCGAGGCCGAGCTGTGCGGCCTGCAGCGCATCGCCGAACGCGGCGAGGTCGCCGAGTGCGCCGGTCTGCTCGGCGAGCTTCTGCTCCTCGCCATGCACGTTGGCGATTTCCTGGTCGATCCGCGCCAGCCGTTCCTGGTGGCTGCGCAGATTGTCCTCGAACTGGCGGCGTCGGGCGGTGAGGTCGGCGAGCGCCGTGGTCAGCTCGGCGAATAGCCGTTCGGCGTCCGCCAGCGTCGCCTCGGCCTCGGCGGCGCGGCTGTCGACGCCGCTGCGCTTCTCGATGCGCGACCTGATCTCGTCCTTGAGCTCGGTGTTCTCGCCATCGAGCCGCTGCAGCGCTACCTCCGCATCGGAAGCCTGCTGCTGCTCGCGGCCGACGTCAGCCGCGAACTGTGTCAGCCGCTGGTCGAGTTCGGCCACGCGTTCCCTGGCGCGTTCCTCTTCACGGTCGAGCGTCTCGCGCGCATTGGTCAGGCGCTGCAGTCCGGCGGCGGCGCGGGCTTCGGCCTCGCGCAGCGCCGGCAGTTCAGCGGCGCGCACCGCCTGGATGCGCGCGGCCTCGGCCTGCTCGCGGATGCGCTCCGCCATCTCGCGGACACTGAGGTCATGGACACGGCCGGCTTCGGCGACATCGGCGTTTGCTTCCAGCCAGCGCAGATGAAACAGCGTGGCCTCGGCCTTGCGCACCTTGGCCGCGACCTCGCGGTAGCGGATCGCCTGCCGCGCCTGTTTCTTCAGGCCGTCGATCTGGCCGGCCAGCTGGCCGATCACGTCCTCGACCCGGGTGAGGTTGGTTTCCGCGGCCTTGAGCCGCAACTCGGCCTCATGGCGGCGGGCATGCAGGCCGGCAACGCCGGCCGCATCCTCCAGCACGCGTCGGCGCTGTTCCGGCTTGGCCTGGATGATCTCGCCGATCTTGCCCTGGTGCACCAGCGCCGGCGACCGCGCGCCGGTGGCGGCGTCGGCGAACAGGATCTGCACGTCGCGGGCGCGGACGTCACGGCCGTTGATGCGGTAGACCGAGCCGGCCTCGCGTTCGATCCGGCGCGAAATCTCCAGGATCTCGCGATCGTTGACCGCGGCCGGCGCCGTGCGGTCGGCATTGTCGATCGTCATCACCACTTCGGCGTGGTTGCGCGACGGGCGGTTGCCGGAACCCGCAAAGATCACGGCATCCATGTCGGCCGCGCGCAGCGATTTGTGCGAGGTCTCGCCCATGGCCCAGCGCAGCGCCTCGACCAGGTTGGACTTGCCGCAGCCGTTCGGCCCGACGACGCCGGTCAGCCCGGGCTCGATCATGAAGTCGGTGGGCTCGACGAACGACTTGAAACCGTGGAGGCGTAGGCGCGTGAGTTTCATGGACACGATGCTCTGTTGGCAGGGCGCGAATCTCTCTGCCGGGACAATACCATAGAAGGCAATGTCGGTGTTGGGGGGTGAGTTGCTTGCGCGACTCCTGGGGCAACAATGGCGAGCCCGGGCCGGAAGGGCAACCGCCGCCGCCCGCTTTTCCAGAGGCTTTTCCCGACGCTTTTGCGCTGCCTTGAGCTGTGCGTATCGGGCGGACGCCGAAGGGCGCTCGCCCGTTGCCGGGTCGAGCTGATTCCAAGAGCAGGGCTGGAATCCGCCATCAGATGCGGCCGCCGGGCGGGGAGCCGCCTCGCGGGCAGCGTGCGGCCGCCGACCGTCAGCTCTTCAGCAGCGATTTGATCTTCTTGTCGAATTCGTCGAACGCAGCTTCGCCCTTGATCACCTCGCCATTGATGAAGAAGGTCGGCGTCGAGTTCACCTTCAGCACCTCGGCGGCATATTTCTGATCGGCCGCGATCTTGTCGAGCAGCTTCTGATCCTTCAGGCAGTCCTCGACCGCCTTCTCGGTCAGTCCGGCCTGCTTGCCGATCCGGGTCAGCGTCTCCGTGGTGTTCTTCATCACCCAGTCGTTCTGCGACCGGAACAGCATGTCGATCACCGCGAAATATTTTCCGGCATCGTCCTTGGCAATGCAGCGGGCCAGCATCGAGCCGGCGGCGGCCTTGATGTCGAGCGGGAATTCGCGGAACACGTAGCGGATCTTGCCGGGGTCGATATAGGTCGACTTGATCTTGGGGAACACGTCGGCATTGAAGGCCGCGCAATGTGGGCAGGTCATCGAGGCGTATTCGGTGATGGTCACCGGCGCATCGGCGGGACCGAGCGCCATGTCCGGCAGCGATACCGGCTTGGCGACGTCCGCGGCGGATTGCGCCCTGGCGGCGGTGATCAGGTGGAGCGGCGAAACACCGGCGAGAGCGGCAAGTCCGGTCAGCGACAGGGCGGTGGTGACGGCGCGGCGCGTGATGATCAAGGGGTTTGCTCCCGGATTGGCGCATTCACGCCGGATGGACCTCGAAGTGGTCTGTTCGCTAGCTTGAAAGCACAATTGTGGCAATGGTCGGCCCCGGCTGACGGCCGCCGCGGCGGGTTCGATCGGCTCAATTTCGCTTGATCGACGCGCCGAGCCGCGCCAGCGCCGCCCGCAGTTCCTCGTCCTCGATGTCGGCGAGCCGGCCCGCGACCCGGGCCACGGATTGCGCGTCCGGTCCGGTACGGGGTGGCGCGCGATCCCGGCGCGACAGCGGCGCCTGCCGGATCGCCAGCCGGCCCACCGCGCTCCAGCCGAAGAAACGGTTGACGCGCTGCAGGATGGTGTCGGAGGCGTGCTGTATTTCCAGGGCCATCGGACCCTCCACCCGCAACACCAGGGTCGCCGGCTGCAGCGGCTCGCCGTCAACCGGCCGCGGCCACTGGATCTTCAATGGCTCGGAATGGCGGGCGATCTCGGTCCCCGCGATCTCGCCCCAGCGGATGACCAGTTCGCGCGCGGCGAAGCCCTGCTTGGCATAGGCATCGGAAAACACGTCGCTGAGCAGGACGGAAAGCGGCTTCGCGCTGATCGGACCGGGCTTGGCCATGGCCGGTTATAGCACGGGTAACCGTTCGGCACACGCTATGCCGCGCGCGGCCGGATGGTCTTGAGATCGCGGTCGATCTCCCGTCGGCGCTGCATCAGGTCGTGATCCATCTGCAGGCCGAGGAAAAACCCCTCCGACAGGCCGAAATAGCGGGCGAGCCGGAGATCCGTATCGGCGGTGATAACGCGTTTGCCGAGCACGATCTCGTTGATGCGGCGTGGCGCCACGTGCAAGGCCCGCGCCAACGCGTTCTGGCTGAGGCCCATCGGCTTGAGGAATTCTTCCAGAAGTATTTCTCCCGGCCGAGGATTGTGAAGCAGGCGTCTCCTAGCGGTGGTAGTCAACGATTTCGACATTTGACGGTCCTTCATCGCTCCAAATAAACCTTTCCGCTTCGGGGTCGGCGAAATCCGGGATCATCGTCGCTTATAACGCGGTACGTTATGCCTCGCAATCAAAGGCTGGTGTCACGGACTGGTCAACTTGCGATTCTGTTTCTAGACTGGGACGTGCCTGCCGCATCCCTCACCCGTCGACCGACGCCGATGTCCGCAACCGGCGATACCGCTTCCGTGCGGCTGCTGCAGTGGTATGACCGGCATCGACGCCGGCTGCCATGGCGGCCGCTGCCGGGCGAGGCCACCGATCCCTATCGGGTGTGGCTGTCGGAAATCATGCTGCAGCAGACCGGCGTGAAGACGGTGGCGCCGTATTTCGAGAAATTTGTGAAGCAATGGCCGACGGTCGATGCGCTCGGCCGGGCGTCGCTGGACCAGGTGCTGCGGCTGTGGGCAGGGCTTGGCTACTATTCGCGCGCGCGCAATCTGCACGCCTGCGCGGTGGCGGTGCTGCGCGACCATGGCGGCGCATTCCCGGATCATGAGGAGGCGCTGCGATCGCTGCCGGGCGTCGGGCCCTACACCGCGGCCGCGATCGCCGCGATCGCGTTCGGGCGCCGCACCATGCCGGTCGACGGCAATATCGAGCGCGTGGTGTCGCGGCTGTTTGCCGTCGAGGCGCCGCTGCCGCAGGCCAAGCCCTCGATCCGGCAATTGGCGGCGACGCTGCTCGCCCCCTCATGCGCCGGCGACGAGAAGGCTCGCGCCGGCGATATCGCGCAGGCGCTGATGGATCTTGGCTCGACGATCTGCACGCCGAAAAAACCCGCTTGCGTGCTGTGTCCGTTGAGCGAGGATTGCGCGGCCCGCGCGCGTGGCGATCAGGAAATCTTCCCCCGCAAGGCGCCGAAGAAGATCGGCGAGCTGCGCCGTGGCGCCGCATTCGTGGTCACGCGCGGCGACGCCGTGCTGGTGCGCACCCGTCCCGCGAAAGGTCTGCTTGGCGGCATGACCGAAGTGCCAACCTCGGACTGGCTCGCCGGACAGGACGACATGGCCGCGTTGAAGCAGGCGCCGGTGGTGCAAGCCGTGATGCGCTGGCACCGCAAGACCGGCGTGGTCAGGCATGTCTTCACGCACTTCCCGCTGGAACTGGTGGTGCACACCGCGCGCGTTCCGGCACGGACCCGGGCGCCCGAACACATGCGCTGGGCGGCAATCGCGACGCTGAAGGACGAGGCGCTGCCCAACGTGATGCGCAAGGTGATCGCGCAGGGGCTCGGGTCGTGAGATCCGCTTCTGACTCGGACACGGGGCGGCTGCTGACAACAGCCTGTCAGCAGGCCGGTGCCAGAATGCGCGCAAGCCAGTCGTTAGCAGGAGGTTGTCATGGTTCGCACCGCACTCGATCGTCTCGCCGCGCCGCCGTCCGCGAAATTGCTGGGTTGGCAACTGATCGATGCGCGTCCCGGCGAGGGCTGGATCCGGATCGCTTTCGACGGCAGAGCGGAGTTCTGCAATCCCGCCGGTTTCATCCAGGGCGGTATCCTCTCGGCGATGCTCGACGACACCATGGGACCGGCCGTGTTCGCGATGACGGATGGCAGGCTGTTCACATCGACCATCAGCCTGACGGTGAATTTCCTGGCGCCGGCCAAGCCGGGCCCGATCATCGGCGAAGCCAGGGTCACGCAACTCGGCAAGACCATTGTCTTTGTCGAGGGAAAGCTGATGACGCCCGACAATGTCCTGCTGGCGACCGCCACGACCAGCGCGCGGCTGGTCGAGACGGCCAAGGCGGTTCGTTAGCCGCCTAGCGCCCGGGCTGTACGATCGGCGGCTTGGCGTTCAGCCCTTCGACCTGGAAGCCGGCGACGCGCTTGTAGTTGGCGGCGATGTCCTCCAGTTCGCGGAGCGACAGCACGTCGGTGACGACGTCGTAGCCGTCCGGCGCGCGTTCCTCGACCAGCTGCATCACCTGCTCGGGCCCGTTTCGGCGATTGAGCATGACGAGATCGGAGGTGGCAGGACGGCGCTCGGCCTCGTAGGCCAGCAGCGCGGCCTGGGTCGGTCCCTTCGCGAGAATCTCCCGGGTCAGCACCCGTGCATCCAGGATCGCCTGCGAGGCGCCGTTGGAGCCGATCGGATACATCGGATGCGCGGCGTCGCCGATCAGGGTGACACGGCCAAACGTCCACCGATCAAGCGGGTCGCGGTCGACCAGCGGATATTCGTAGGCATGCGGACAGTTGCGGATCAGGCCGGGCACGTCGAGCCAGTCGAATTTCCAGTCGGCGAACCAGGGCAGAAATTCTTCCAGCCGGGCGGTGCGGTTGTAGTCCTCGCGCCGCCACTGATAGGTCGGCGGCATGTGCCGCTCGGCGACCCAGTTGATCGCGAACTTGCCGTCGGCTTCCCGCTCCTTGGAGATGCAGTAGCTGACGAATTTCAGCATTTCGTGGCCGGCCATGATCATGGTGCGGCCGGACAGGAACGCTTCGCCCCTGGTGATGCCGCGCCACAGGATGCGGCCGTTCCAGATCGGCGGCCCTTCCTGCGGATAGAGCTTTTCGCGTACAGCCGAATGGATACCGTCGGCCGCAATCAGGATCGCGCCGTGATGGGCGCCTTGCGATCGGCCGGTTGCCTTGTCGAGGAAATCGGCGCGCACGCCATCAGGCGCTTCCGACCAGTCGACCAGGTGATGGCCGGTGAGGATGTTGTCCTTGCCGAGCCGCTCGGTCGCGGCATCCAGCAGGATCTGCTGCAACGTGCCGCGATGGATCGAGAATTGCGGCCATTTGTATCCGGCGTCGAGACCGCGCGGCTCGCTCCAGATCGGCTTGCCATGCTTGGAGAAGTAGGCGAGCTCGGTGGTGCGCACGCCGGCGGCGTCCAGCCGATCGAGCAGGCCGAGCTCGGTGAGTTCGCGCACCGCATGCGGCAAGACGTTGATACCGACACCGAGCGGCTTCAATTCCGGGACGCTCTCGAACACCCTGGCGGGAACGCCGATCTGGTGCAGGCTGAGCGCCAGGGTCAATCCGCCGATCCCGCCACCGGCTATCAGAACGGTCATGGTGGTTCCCTCATTCCCTGCGCGGTCATGGCATGAGAGGTTTGGCGGGGCAACTGCCCGTGCCGCTAGTCGGTGGCTTCCCGGGCTGCGCCGGCGGCGCATCCCGGAAAGCGATCCGGCAAGTCAGGCCGCCTTGGTCTTGAGGTGGCCGAACAGGATGTGGCGCGCCTCGTCGTCCATTTCAGCCTTGAACACGAACTTGTCCTTCAGCGCGAGCGCGCGGCCCGCGGCCGGGCGTGCCGAGACCTCGTCGAGAACTCGCTTCACATTGGGATATTTCGCAAACACGTCGTCGCCCAGCGCATAAGGCGCGAGGCGAGCCCATCCCCACAGCGCCATATCCACGATGGTGTAGGTTTCGCCGACCATGTGGCTTTTGCCCGAGAGGTGATTGTCCAGGATCTTGTAATGCCGATGGGCCTCGAACTGGTAGCGATTGTGACCGTATTCCGCATCCTTCGGCGCGTAATGCTTGAAATGCACCGCCTGCCCTGAATACGGGCCGAGGCCGGTGGCAACGAACATCAGCCAGGACAGCAGTTGCGCGCGGTGCGCCGGCGTGTTCGAGGGCAGGAATTTGCCGGTCTTCTCGGCGAGATAGAGCAGGATGGCGTTGCTGTCGAACACGTGCACGCCGTCATCGTCGATCGCGGGCACCTTGCCATTGGGGTTGACCTTGAGGAACTCCGGCTTGAACTGGTCGCCCTTGCGGGTGTCCACCGGGACCAGTTCGTAGGGCAGGCCGGACTCTTCCAGGAAAAGCGCCACCTTGGCCGGGTTCGGGGCGCCGTTGAAGTAGAACTTGAGCATCGAATTTTCTCCTTGCATCGTCGGTCACAGCAGGACGCGGCGACCATACGCGGGCGCCCCGCCGATGCGCAAATTGTTTTGCGCGCGGCAAATATCGGGGCTGTCGCTCCTCGCAAGGACGCGCGCCGCCGGGATGGGTCGCCATCAATCCAGGATGGCGCGCCGAGGCTCGACACGAAATCTCGAGAGTCGGGATTCGGCGCTGACGGATAGAAGGAATGAGGGTGGCAAGACAGCTCGCGCGTCGGGAGGGCCGTGACTAGACGGCGGCCATTTCCGAGCGGATTTCGGCGCGCAGCTCGTCGATCAGCCGCAGGCCGCTGTTGGTCTCGATGTGCCAGAAGGTCCAGCCATTGCAGGCGCCGGCACCTTGCGCGACCGCGCCGATGCGATGGATCGAGCCGACCTTGTCGCCGAGCATGATGGCGCCGTCGGCGCGCACCAGGGCGCCGTGGCGCTTCTTGGAATCGACCAGCCGGGTCCCTGGCGAGATCATGCCGCGCTCGATCAGTTCGGAGAACGCCACCCGCGGGGCGTCGCGCGCGGTCATGAACGGGGCGAGCGTCGCCTCCGGCAGCGGCTCGATGGCGGCGATGCGCGCTTCGGCGGCGGCGGCGTAAGTCGGGTCGCGCTCGAAGCCGATGTAGCTGCGGCCGAGCCGCTTGGCGACCGCGCCAGTGGTGCCGGTGCCGTTGAACGGATCGATCACGAGATCGCCCGGCTTCGACGACGACAACAAGACGCGCGCCAGCAGGCCTTCGGGCTTCTGGGTCGGATGGACCTTCCGGCCGTCCTTGCCCCTGAGGCGTTCATCGCCGGTGCACAGCGGAATCAGCCAGTCGGAGCGCGCCTGCACGTCCTCATTGGCGGCCTTGAGGGCTTCGTAGTTGAATGTATAGCCCTTGGCCTTCTCGTCGCGCGCCGCCCAGATCATGGTTTCGTGGGCGTTGGTGAAGCGTCGGCCGCGGAAGTTCGGCATCGGATTGGTCTTGCGCCAGACGATATCGTTGAGAACCCAGAAGCCGAGGTCCTGCATGATGGCGCCGACGCGGAAGATGTTGTGATAGGAGCCGATCACCCACAGCGTCGCCGACGGCTTCATGACGCGGCGGCAGGCCAAAAGCCAGGCGCGGGTGAAATCGTCATACGCTGCGAAGGACGAGAACTTGTCCCAGTCGTCGTTGACGGCGTCGACATGGGATTCGTCGGGGCGCTTGAGCTCGCCCTTGAGCTGCAGATTGTAGGGCGGGTCGGCGAATACAAGGTCGACCGAGCCGGCCGGAACTTTCGACATCTCGGCGACGCAATCGCCGACGATGATCCGAGTGGCGGGAGCGGAGTCAGATTTGGTGCGGGGCGCCCTTGCAGACGCCCCGCGACGCGACACAACCATGACTCAAAACTCTAACTCAGGCGACGCTGTCGGCGACGCGGGACTAAACAACCGACTGCCGGTACACTGACGAACCAAAGTAAAAATCGACTTAACCGGGCAATTCTTTCACGCTAGGCAATTTTTGCCGGCCGGGTTATTGATTAATGGAGCGGAAATTTTACGTGTGACGGTGCGTCGGGTTCGGCGAACCCGCGAGCTGCGCTTGCAATGAGGGAAATGCGCCATGCGTTACGATGATTTTCGTCGCAGCGACGATATCGACGACCGTCGTGACGGAGGTGGTGGCGGCATCGGCGGCGGTGGGTTCGGACTTCCGATGGGCGGCGGCGGACTCGGTATCGGCACCGTCATCGTGCTCGGCCTGATCAGCTATGCCTTCGGCATCGATCCGCGCATCCTGATTGGCGGCGCGGAAGTCCTCAATGGTGGTGGTCAGTCCTCGACCTACCAGACCGACCGCCGGCCTTCTTCCAGCAAGACCGGCGCGCCGACCGACGAGATGGGCAGCATGATCTCCGGCATCCTCGGCGAGATCGACGATCGCTGGAGCGAGATCTTCAAGGCCAGCGGGCAATCCTATACCGGTCCGCGCATCGTGCTGTTCCGCAACGTCACCAATGGCGGCCGCTGCGGCATGGCGCAGTCGGCGATGGGGCCGTTCTATTGTCCGCCGGACCGGCAGATCTTTCTCGATACCGGGTTCTTCCGCGAGGTCGAGACCCGGTTCCATGGCTGTTCCGGCAGTGCCTGCAAATTCACCGCGGCCTACATCATCGCCCATGAGGCCGGTCATCACATCCAGAACCTGCTCGGCATCCTGCCCAAGGTGACGCGGCTGCAGCAGCAGGCCGACAACAAGGCCCAGGCCAACGCGTTGCAGGTCAAGGTCGAGCTGCAGGCCGATTGCCTCTCGGGAGTCTGGGTCAATCGCGAGGAAAAGAAGCGGCCCGGCTTCCTCGAACCGGGCGACATCGACGCCGCGCTGCGAACCGCCACTGCGATCGGCGACGATACGCTGCAGCGACAGGCCACCGGGCGGGTGGTGCCCGACTCGTTCACCCATGGCTCGGCGGCGCAACGCAAGCAATGGTTCATGACCGGCTATCAGCAGGGCACCGTGCAGGCCTGCAACACCTTCGGCTCCGGCGCGACGTAGCGGGGAAGCTGCCATGTCATCGCTCGATCCAACCCGGGCGTTCGTGCCGCTCAACATCGCGGTGCTGACGATTTCCGATACCCGATCGCTGCAGGATGACAAATCCGGAACCACGCTGGCGGAACGGCTGGTGGCTGCAGGTCATCGCCTCGCGGCGCGCGAGATCGTCGCCGACGACATCGATGCCATCCGGAAAATTGTCAGGCAATGGATCGCGGACCCCGGGGTCGACATCGTCATCACCACTGGGGGTACCGGCTTCACTGGCCGTGACGTGACCCCGGAAGCGGTCGAGCCTCTGTTCGAGAAGCGGATGGACGGTTTTTCGATCGCCTTTCACATGCAAAGCCATGCCAAGATCGGCACATCGACGGTGCAGAGCCGTGCCACCGCGGGCGTTGCCGGTGCGACCTTCATCTTCTGCCTGCCCGGATCGCCCGGCGCCTGTCGCGACGGCTGGGATGGCATCCTCGCCGCGCAGCTCGATTACCGCACCCGGCCCTGCAATTTTGTCGAGATCATGCCGCGACTGGACGAGCATCTGCGGCGGCCGAAGGCGAAGGGCGCTTCAGCATAGCGCACCGTCACGGCCGACCTCGCGCGCCTTCGACCAGGGGTCAGCAGCTCGGCACCTCGACAAAGATGCGGCTGCGCAGCAGCGTGCGCGAGGAGCGGCCGAGCCGCCGCAACAGGTTGGCCTCGGCGCGGCGGCCGTCCCCGGCATAGCCGCCGAGGCGCTCGAAATGCTCGCGGGCGATCAGCAGCCCCTGATCGGCCGTCGGGCCGGTGACGATCCGTAGCATCGATCGGAAACGGTCGCTGAGGCGGATGTCGGCATAGGGCGAGCGCGCATACCGGAAGATACCGGCCCGCAGCTGCCCGGCGGTCGAGACGCGTTGGATGAACTGCGCGGTCTCGTCGATCCAGCCATGGTCGAGCACCGCGCCGGCGTGCAGAAACATCAGCCAGGACGAGCGCGCCTGGCTGGCTCCGGCGGCCAGCGCCGCCGCCCGCGTCCCGGCGTGGCGCAGATAGCGGCATCCTGCGACGTCGGCGACCCGTTCGATCACGCCGGTATCGGCGCGATCCACCAGCACCACCTCGCGGACCACGCCGGCTGCTGCGCCGGGCACCAGGGCCGCCAGCGTGGCGACCACGGTGTGCTCGACGCCTTCGGTCGGGATGATGACACTCAGCACAACATGGGTCTTCACTTCTCGAGTGCGGAAAACGTCGCCTCGATATCACCTTGTCAGGTCCAAATCAGCCTCGGGGATTGCAGCTTTTTGCGGCAGTCCGCGTCGACCGGGCGTTCCCGGACAGGCGGGCATGCGGGGAGCGCCCGCTACCCAATGTTCTTGATTTGTTCTCAGGCATGGCTATATTGCTCGTCATGAGTCGAGCATCCTCACATGCCCTCAAGCACCCGCCGGTCACGATGCCCTCCGAGCCGGCGGGTGCGCTGCCTCCGTTTCCGGAACTGGCGGTGGCAATCGAGCGCGGGCGGCGGCGCGGACGGGGCGCTCAATCCAATGACAGCGGCCGTTTCGAGGCCGAGGCGCGCGTCGCATTCGACGACGGCTGGCAGAGTCTCGACGAATTGCCGCCCTTCAAGACCATTGTCGCGCTCGACACCGCGCGCAAGGTCATCACCCGCAACAACTCGCCCGATATCGGTTTCGATCGCTCGATCAATCCATACCGGGGCTGCGAGCATGGCTGCGTGTACTGTTTCGCCCGGCCGACCCATGCCTTTCTCGGCCTGTCGCCGGGACTGGACTTCGAGTCGCGGCTGTTCGCAAAGCCCGACGCGCCGGCGCTGCTGGAGAAGGAACTGGCGAGCCAGGACTACGAGCCTCGCATGATCGCGATCGGCACCAACACCGATCCCTACCAGCCGATCGAGCGCGAGCGGCGGATCATGCGCGGCATTCTCGAAGTGCTCGACCGTGCCGGCCATCCGGTCGGCATCGTCACCAAATCGGCGCTGGTCATCCGCGACATCGACATTCTGGCGCGGATGGCGCAACGCGGTCTCGCCAAGGTGGCGCTCTCGGTCACGACGCTCGATCCGGCGCTGGCGCGTACCATGGAGCCGCGGGCCTCGACGCCGCCGAGGCGGCTGGAGGCGCTGCGGCGGCTGTCGGATGCGGGAATCCCGACCACGGTGATGGTGGCGCCGGTAATTCCGGCGCTGAACGACTGCGAGATCGAGCGCATTCTCGATGCCGCGGCCCATGCCGGCGTCCGTGAGGCGAGCTATGTGCTGCTCCGGCTGCCGCTCGAGGTGCGCGACCTGTTCCGCGAATGGCTGATCGCGAACTATCCGGATCGCTACCGGCATATTTTCACTTTGATCCGCGACATGCGTGGCGGGCGTGACTATGATTCGCAATGGGGCACACGGATGAAAGGCACCGGACCGATCGCCTGGATGATCGGACGCCGTTTCGAGATCGCCTGCGACCGGCTCGGGCTTAACAAGCGCCGCGCGAAACTGACCACCGATCATTTCATCCGGCCGCAACGCCGCGGCCAGCAGCTCAGCCTGTTCTGAACAGGCACATCACCGCGAACCTCCGTGTTCGCAACCGGTGGGCACTGAATAGCGGGAATTGTCCCGAGTTCCCGGTTGCATCGGCCGGTTCGCCTGCGCACGATCCCGCGCATGATTCGAAACAAGCCAGCGGCGCCGAAGGAGGCGCCGGCCAAGCTGCCGAAAGGCGTGATCGCGGTCGCGCCGCCGAGCTTTCGCCGCGAGCGCGCGCTGATCAGGCGGGGGATCTGGCCGATCGCGGGCTGCGACGAGGCCGGACGTGGTCCGCTGGCCGGCCCGGTGGTGGCGGCGGCGGTGGTGCTCGATCCCGGGAACATCCCGAAGGGCATCGACGATTCCAAGCGGCTGACCGCTGAACGCCGCGAGGAACTGTTCGAGCAGATCTGCACGACGGCGTCATTCGCCGTCGCCTATGCCTCGCCGTCACGGATCGACCGCGACAACATCCTGCGCGCCTCGCTGTGGGCGCTGGCGCGAGCCGTGGAGGCGCTGCCCGAACGGCCGAAGCACGTGTTCGTCGACGGCCGTGACCGGTTGGATACGCCGTGCGACTGCGATGCCGTGATCGGCGGCGACGGCCTCGTGCTTTCGATCGCGGCAGCCTCGATCATCGCCAAGGTGTCGCGCGACCGCCTGATGTGCGCGCTCGCGCAGGAGTGCCCGGGTTACGGCTTCGAACAGCACAAGGGCTATGCGGTGCCGGAGCATCTGGCGGCCCTGCACCGGCTGGGACCCTCGGTGCATCACCGGCGGTTCTTTGCCCCCGTCGCCGCCGCGCGCGCCCGGCAGGAGGGCCGGCCGATCGACGCCGAGATCGTTGTGGTCGAGAACGACAACGGCATCGAGGTTTTGGCCGCAATGTGACCGGTTGCCTCTGCGGCTCGCGCGCATTATTCACGTTCCGGGATCGCAGCGAGCCGGCCGGCGCCGGCCCGCGCGAGTGGGGCAGTCGATGCGTTTCACCTCGCTGATTATCGAACTGATCCGAGCCCGGCCGCGGCTGGTGGTCTGGATCGTGGTGTTGTGCCAGGCGGCGCTGTGGCTGCTGCTGCCGATGCTGCTGTATCGAAGCCCGCCCGGCGACCTTGCGACCGTGCTGGCCTATGGCCGGGAATACCAGGTTGGGACCAACCTCGGACCGCCGCTGGCCTTCTGGCTCGCCGATATCGCCTTTCGCGCCGCCGGCGGCCACATGTTCGGCGTCTACCTGTTGGCGCAGCTGTGCGGGATCGCGACATTCTGGTCGCTCTATCTGCTGGCGCGTGCGGTGGTGGGCGGGCAGCAGGCGGTGCTCGCCGTCCTGCTGACGATGACGGTTGCGGCATTCAGTTCGCCCAGCGCCGAGTTCGGGCCGCTGGTATTGGCGCGGCCGCTTTGGGCGCTGCTGCTGCTGCACTCCTGGCGGCTGATCGGCCAGCAGCGCCGCAGCGCGTGGTTCGCCTGGTCGATCGAGGCCGGCCTGCTGCTGCTGACCACCCCGGCCGCGATCGGCCTGCTGCTGCTGATCGCAGCCTTCGCGATCGCGACCGCGCGCGGACGGCGCACATTGATGTCGCTGGACGCCGCCTTTGCGCTGCTCGTGGTCGCGGTGCTGGCGCTGCCCTACCTGATCTGGCTGATCCGCGCCGATACGCTGGCGCTGCTGCCCTGGCCCGCGCCGGCGGACATGCAGGCGAGGGCGCTGCATTGGGCGCGGCTGCTCGGTGGCCTGGTGCTCGCCGCCTGCGGCGTGCTCCTGCTGGTCGTTCTCAACTCCGGCTGGTTCGCCCGTACCCCGGACGATGCGCCGATCATCTTCCGCCCGCCGGTCGAACCGCTGGCGCGCGATTTCGTCTATTTCTTCGCCATCGCGCCGGCCTTGGCGGGGAGTCTGCTCGCCGGCCTGTTCGACCTCGACCGGGTGGTCGGCGGCGCGGCCATTGCACTGCTGATGACCGGGCTCGCCGCGGTGGTGGCCACCGGCAATCTGCTCCATCTGCGACGCCAACGCGTGCTGCGTTCGGTGTGGGCGGCCGCCATCGTCGCCCCTGCGCTGGCCATCGTTGCGGTGTCGCTGTTTCTGCCCTGGATCGGCGGCGGCGAGGTCGCGACATCGCTGCCCGCCACCTCCATTGCGCATTTTTTCGGCGACAGTTTCGAGCGGCGGACCAATCAGCGGCTGCGCGCGGTGACCGGCGATGCCGAACTGGCGAGCCTGGTGGCGCTTGCCAGGGGCCGGCCGCATCTGCTCCTCGAAGCGGCCCCGGAACATACGCCGTGGCTGTCGCTGCCGAAGTTCAACCAGACCGGCGGTGTCGTGGTGTGGCGGGCATCCGATACCGTCGGGACGCCGCCGCCCGAGATCGCCCGGCAGTTCCCGGGCCTGGTTCCGGAAGTGCCGCGCGCTTTCGACCGGTTGGTGAACGGCCGCCAGCCATTGCTGCGCATCGGTTGGGCCATTGTCCGCCCCAAGGCGCCGTGAGACCTCGCTCACCCGCGGCCATGGCCCTCATCCCGTCGCCGCGGACTCGGCCAGCGCCCGCGCGATCGCTCGCAGATCCTGCCAGGACAACCGCTTATAGGACGGGGATCGCAGCAGATAGGCGGGGTGGAATGTCGCCATGGCGCGGATCGTGCGGGTGCCGGTATCGTAGTCGTGCCATTTGCCGCGCGTTCTCATGATGCCCTCCCGTGTCGACAGCAGCGCCTGGGTCGAGGGATTGCCGAGCGTGACCAGCACATCGGGATCGACCAGCTCGATCTGGCGCTGGATGAATGGCAGGCAGATCTGCGTCTCCTGCGGCGTCGGCGTCCGGTTGCCGGGCGGCCGCCAGGGAATGACATTGGCGATGTAGACGTTGCCGCGGTCAAGTCCGATCGCCGCGATCATGCGGTCGAGCAATTGTCCGGAGCGACCGACGAAGGGGAGCCCCTGGAGGTCTTCGTCGCGTCCCGGCGCTTCGCCGACGAACATGATGCGCGCCTCGGGATTGCCATCGGCGAACACCAGGCGGGTGGCCGTTGCCCTGAGCGCGCAGCCGTCGAAATTCTCCAACAGGGTGCGCAGCGCGTCCAGTGACACGGCGGTCCGCGCCGCCTGCCGCGCCGACGCGACCGCCGCCTCCGGCGGCAGCGCAGCGTCGCCATGCGAAACGGGCGCGGCGGCGGCAACGGTCCTGGCGGGTCGCGGCGGCGGGGCCTGCGCCGGCACGGCGAGGGAAGGCGGATCGGCCAGCCGGTCCACCGGCGTCTCCGACAGCGCGCAGTCGACACCGGCCTCGACATAAAAGGCCAGCAATTGCTTGAGCGTAGGGGCGGGTTCAGAGGTCATGGCGCGGTCGCAGAGGCATCCCCCAATCTACGCCGAAGGCGGCCGCCGCGAAACGCCCAGGTGACATTTCGGTGGTTGTCCTTGGTGCAAAAATCGGAAACAAACGACGATCGGACACGTTCTCACCGCGCTGAGACCAGATCATGAGCACTGACGAGCTTCCGCCCCGCGAATCCATGGAATTCGACGTCGTGATCGTTGGCGCCGGTCCCTCGGGCCTGGCCGCGGCGATCCGATTGAAACAGCTCAATGGCGAACTTTCGATCGTGGTGGTGGAGAAGGGGTCCGAGGTCGGCGCGCACATCCTGTCCGGCGCGGTAATCGACCCGGCAGCCCTCGACCGGCTGGTGCCCGATTGGCGCCAGGACGCCGATTGCCCGCTGAAGACGCCGGTCACCGACGATCGCTTCTACTGGATGACGGCAGGCGGCGCGATCCGGTTGCCGAGTCTCATGATGCCGCCGCTGATGAACAATCATCACTGCTTTATCGGCTCGCTCGGCAATGTGTGCCGCTGGCTGGGGCGCAAGGCCGAAGCGCTCGGCGTCGAGATCTATCCGGGCTTCGCCGCGGTCGAGGTTCTCCATGACGACAAGGGGGCGGTGCGCGGCATCGCCACCGGCGACATGGGCGTGGCCAGGGATGGTTCGCACAAGTCGTCGTACACGCGTGGCATGGAACTGCTCGGCAAGTACACTCTGTTCGCGGAAGGCGCGCGTGGCAGCTTGAGCAAGCAACTGATCGCGAAATTCGCGCTCGACGCCAACAGCGAGCCACCGAAATTCGGCATCGGTCTCAAGGAGGTCTGGCAGATCGATCCGGCCAAACATCGCAAGGGGCTGATCCAGCATTCGTTCGGCTGGCCGCTCGACAATTCGACCGGCGGCGGCTCGTTCCTCTATCACTATGACGACAACCTGGTCGCGGTCGGCTTCGTGGTGCATCTCAATTACGACGATCCATATCTTTCGCCGTTCGATGAATTTCAGCGGTTCAAGACCCATCCCTCGATCCGCGGCCTGTTCGAAGGCGGCAAGCGTCTCGCCTATGGCGCCCGTGCGATCACCGAGGGCGGCTATCAGTCGGTGCCGCGGCTGAGCTTTGCCGGCGGCGCGCTGATCGGCTGCGCAGCGGGCTTTGTCAACGTGCCGCGCATCAAGGGCGTGCACAACGCGATGGGCAGCGGCATGCTCGCGGCAGAGCACGTCGCCGCCGCGCTCGGCGCCGGCCGCGCCAACGACGAACTGCGCAGCTATGAGGACGCCTGGCGCGCCTCCCCGGTCGGCAAGGATCTTTACCCCGTCCGCAACGTCAAGCCGCTGTTGTCGAAGTTCGGCACCATCATCGGCGTCGGACTGGGCGGCTTCGACATGTGGTGCAACACCCTGGGGTTCTCGCTGTTCGGCACTCAGTCGCATGCCAAGCCCGACCGCAAGACGCTCGACCCGGCCAAGGCCCATAACCCGATCGCGACGGTGAAGCCGGACGGCAAGCTCACCTTCGACAGGTTGTCGTCGGTGTTCCTGTCCAATACCAATCATGAAGAGGACCAGCCGGTGCACCTCAAGGTGGCCGACATGAACCTGCAGAAGACCTCCGAACACGACGTCTATGCCGGACCATCCAACCGCTATTGTCCGGCGGGCGTCTATGAATGGATCGAGGAGGCGAGCGGTCCGCGCTTCGTGATCAACGCCCAGAATTGCGTCCATTGCAAAACCTGCGACGTCAAGGACCCGAACGGCAACATCACCTGGGTTCCGCCGGAAGGTGGCGGCGGTCCGAACTACGAGGCGATGTAACGCACGTTTGCGTGAACCGACCCCGGCCGATCCGGTCTGCGGCCACGATACCGCCACACTGGCGGCGTTCTCAGGCGCGTCCGGCAGGCCCGCGCTTGATTTGAAGTTGGACTGCCGATGGATTCCACCGGCTATCCTTGCGGCGGCCCGCCAAACGCGGCATTGTCGCCCGCCATGATGCCGCCGCGTGGGTTCGCATTCGAGACGATCCGTTAAATCTTCAGCCAGGGCGAACCGTGATGTTTTCCATTCGTTTCAATCGCCGGATCTTTGCCGCATTGGCCTTCGGCATGCTTGCGGTGCCGCTGCAGGTCGCGGCCCAGACGCCGGATCATCCGAACGACAATTCGGCGCAATTTCCCACCAGTCACGACCTCAAATCGCTGACCATGTCGGGCAGCTATCTGGCCGCCCGCCACGCCAGCGTGGAACGGGATGCGACCTCGGCGGCGGCGTTCTACCGCTCGGCGCTTCGCACTGACCCGAAGAACAACGAGCTGCTCGATCGCGCCTTCATTTCCTCCCTGGCTGACGGCAACATCGACGAGGCGGTGCGGCTCGCCGACCGCATCCTGACCGTCGACAAGTCCAATCGCGTCGCGCGACTCGTGGTCGGCGTGCGCGATCTGAAGCTGAAGAAATACGGCGCCGCGCAGCAGAACGTCAATCAGTCGGTGCGCGGGCCGATCACCGACCTGGTGGCGACGCTGCTGTCGGGCTGGGCGAGCTATGGCGCCGGTGACACCAAGACCGCGGTCGCCAATATCGACAAGCTGACCGGGCCGGAATGGTATCCGCTGTTCAAGGATCTGCATTCCGGCATGATCCTCGAGCTCGCGGGCAAGGAAAAGGACGCCGGCGTGCGGCTGGAGCGAGCCTACAAGCTCGACGAATCCATGCTTCGCGTCGCCGACGATTATGCGCGCTGGCTGTCGCGCAACAAGGACGACGACGCCGCGACCGCGGTCTACGCCGCGTTCGACAAGAAGCTGCCGCGACATCCGCTGGTACTGCAGGGGCTGCGCGATACCCGCGCCGGCAAGAAGTTGTCGCCGCTTGTCGACTCGCCGCAGACCGGCGCCGCCGAGGCGCTGTACGGGATCGGCGCCACCCTGACCCGGCGCGGCGGCGAGGACCTGGCGCTGGTCTATCTGCAGCTCGCGCTCTATCTCGCGCCCAATCATCCGTTGGCGCTGCTGTCGCTTGCCGATCTCTATGAATCCGTGAAGAAGCCGGCGATGGCGATCAAGGTCTATGAGCGCGTGCCGGCGAGCTCGCCGCTGAAGCGCAACGCCCAGATCCAGCTCGCCACCGATCTCGATGCGGCCGACCGCAGCGACGAGGCGATCAAGATCCTCAAGGGCGTCATCGCCGACGATCCCAAGGATCTCGAAGCCATCATGGCGCTCGGCAATGCCGAGCGCGGCCGCAAGAAGTTCGCCGACTGCGCCGATACCTATGCCAAGGGCATCGATGCGCTGCCTGACGTCAACGACAAGGGCAATACCGTCTGGTTCTACTACCGTGGCATCTGCGAGGAGCGCTCCAAGCAATGGAGCAAGGCCGAGGCCGACATGCGCAAGGCGCTCGAGCTGCAGCCCGACCAGCCTCATGTGCTGAACTATCTCGGCTATTCCTGGATCGATCAGGGCATCAATCTCGACGAAGCCATGAAGATGATCAAGCGGGCGGTCGATCAACGCCCGGACGACGGCTACATCGTGGATTCGCTGGGCTGGGCCTATTTCCGCATCGGCAATTACGATGAGGCCGTCAAGAATCTCGAGCGCGCGATCGACCTCAAGCCGGAAGATCCGACCATCAACGACCATCTCGGCGACGCTTATTGGCGGGTCGGCCGGACCCTCGAAGCCAGGTTCCAGTGGGCGCATGCCCGCGACCTGAAACCCGAGCCCGACGAGCTGCCCAAGATCGAGGCCAAGATCAAGAACGGCCTGCCCGACGACGACACCTCGTCCGCCGCCGCCGCCGACAAGAAAAAAGAAGACGGCAAGGGCGGCTGACCGGGGACATGACGCCGATGCCGGCGCTGACGGAGCAGGGGCGGGCCAAGGTCAACCTCACCCTTCGGGTGGTCGGACGCCGCACCGACGGCTATCACGATCTCGAAAGCGTGGTGGCGTTCGCCGACTGCGCCGACAGCCTCAGCCTCAACCCCGGCGACAGCCTGACCCTCGAGACCACCGGGCCGCTCGCCCATGAGTGCGGCGAGAGCGCCGACAATCTGGTGCTCAAGGCGGCGCGGTTGCTGGGCCAACGCGTGCCCGGACTGCGCGTCGGTGCGTTCCTGCTCGACAAGGTACTGCCGGTTGCTGCCGGGATCGGCGGCGGCTCGGCCGATGCGGCGGCGGCGCTGCGCCTGCTGGCGCGGCTCAACAACCTCGCCTTCGACGATCCGCGCCTGCTGGATGCCGCACTGTCGACCGGGGCGGACGTGCCGGTCTGTCTCGCCTCCCACGCCTGCGACATGACCGGCGTGGGCGAAAAGCTGCTGCCGCTGACCCTGCCGGAATTGCCGTGCGTGATGGTCAATCCCCGGCTGGCGATCGCGACCAAGGACGTGTTTCGTGCGCTTGGCCTGCGCCATGGCCAATTGCTGGTCGGCGTCACCGACGTGATCCGAGCGAATGCCTGGCCGGAAGCCGGCGCGTCGATGGATGACTGGATCAAGGCGCTGCGCGGCGGCGCCAATGACCTGGAAGCCCCGGCGAAGCGGATTGCGCCCGTCATCGACCAGGTGCTGACGGCGCTGGCCGCGGCCGACGGCGCGCGGCTCGCGCGGATGTCGGGATCGGGTGCGACCTGTTTCGCGATTTTCGAGCACACCGCCGCGGCCCGGCGCGCGGCCGAGACGATCGGGCGCGATCGGCCCGAGTGGTGGGTCCATGCGGGCGCGCTGAGCTAGCCGGGCGACCGCACGGTCAGCGCCGCGCCAGCGAAGCGATGCATTCGATCTCGAGCAGCATCTTCGGATCAGGCAGCGCCTGAACGACACAGGTGGTCCGGGCCGGATAGGGCGGCGGCCCGAATGCCGCGGCATACAACACGTTCATCGCGGCAACGTCGGATGCGCGCGTCAGCAGCACGTTGACCTTGACCAGCCGGTCAAGGCCGGTGCCCGCCTCGTCGAGCACGCGCCTGATGTTGCGAACCACGAACCCGAACTGGGCCTCGAAGCTGTCGGGCAGCGCGCCCTGGTCGTCGAAGCCGGGAATGCCGGAGACGAACACGAGGTCGCCGACCCGGGTCGCGAAGGAGAGCGGCGGCGCCTTGATGCCGGCGGGCGGCGCGAAGTGGTCGATCCCGGCCATCGCTCAGCCGTCCGCACGGGATGGGACGCCGGCCATTTCGGCCGCACCCCTGGCGACGCCACGCGTGCGCCACAGCTCATATCCGAACATGCCGATGGTCATGGCGACGACAAATACCACGATCGGCAGGCTCAATCCGGCGAGATTGACCAGTGCCGGCCCCGGACAGATGCCGACCAGGCCCCAGCCGATTCCGAACAGGACTGCGCCGCACACCAGCGGCGCATCGATGTCATCGCGCGCTGGCCATGACGCCGTTGCGGCCAGCAGCGGCGAACCGCGCCGCCGCGTCAGCGCAAAGCCGGCGGCGGTGACGGCCACCGCGCCGGCCATCACGAATGCCAGCGTCGCATCCCAGGCACCGAAGATGTCGAGAAAGCCGAGCACCTTGTCCGGCTGGGTCATGCCGGAGACCAGCAGCCCGATGCCGAAGATAAGCCCGCAGGCGAAGCTCGTGGCAATGCGCGGCATCGTCAACCTCCGAGCCCATGGCGCACGATCGCCACCGTGATGGCGGCCGTCGCCATGAAAATCACCGTCGCCGCGATCGAGCGCGTCGACAACCGCGCAAAGCCGCAGACGCCGTGACCCGAGGTGCAGCCATTACCCATGCGGCTGCCGAATCCGACCAACAGGCCCGCGAGCGCTACCACAGCGAGGTTCGAGGCCATCGCGGGCGCCGGGAGCGGGTTGCCGAACAGGGTGGCCAGCAGCGGCGCGGCGATCAGTCCGGCAACGAAGGCGATCTGCCAGGCCTGATCGGCCGGCCGCAGCACCAGCAGCCCGCCCAGGATGCCGCTCACTCCGGCGATGCGGCCTGTCAGCAGCATCAGGCCGGCCGCGGCCAGCCCGATCAAGGCGCCGCCAAGCAGTCCGGAAAAGGCGGTCAGGTTGTGCATCGCGTCCATCTCCCGGCGACGAGGATCGAGTCGTGGACGCGGTCGAACGCGCGCCGCAGCCTGCCAAGACTAACCCGCAACGCCGCCGTAGGCCAGTCGAATGGGTTTTGCCGCATTCGCCCGTGCGTTACATTGCCCCTGTGTGATTCGTTCTGCGCCTCCCGTCCCAGGTTTTCCGGAGAAAACAAGATGAAGATTCCATTGGCCCTTCGTGTTGCCCTGGCCATGCTGCTGGCCTTGGCCGGCGCTGGCCTGCCGTCCGCGTCCTATGCCGACGGCGGTTGGGTTTCGCTCACGATCTACAAGGCGGGCTGGATCATCGGCGGCTCCGGCGGCGGCGGCACGCTGAACTTTCATGGCCGTACCTATGCGCTGTCGGCCGGCGGTCTCGACTATGGCCTGGTGTTTGGCGGGTCGAAGACGGTGTTGCGGGGCAGGGTCAGCAACATCAACCGTCCGTCCGATGTCGCCGGCGTCTATGGCGCGGCCGGGGCCGGCCTCGCCGTCGGCGGCGGCGCCCGAGCCATCGTGCTAACCAACCAGAAGGGTGCGGTATTGGAGCTGTCGGGCCGCCAGGTCGGCCTGATGGCCAATGCCGACCTCAGCGGGCTCGCGATCACGTTGAAATAGCCGCGCATCGGCCGACGCGCGGCCCCACGGACAGGGGTGCGCGTCGGAGGCAGGCGACGAAGCCTCGCGCGGTTTGCGGGGCGAGGGAAAACGGCCGCGTCACAGCACCCGGTTGCTCTCCTTCACTTTCTCCGCATCCAGATAGACGCTGCTGCCCATTTCCCTGAATTTGGCGCTCATCTGGGCCATGCCGTCCTCGATGGTGCCGTTGATCGACAGTCCCACCCTGTCCGGATCGTTCAGCGTGGCGGCATAGTCGCGCACGTCCTGGGTGATCTTCATCGAGCAGAATTTGGGGCCGCACATCGAGCAGAAATGCGCGACCTTGTGGGCTTCCTTGGGCAGCGTCTCGTCATGAAAGCTGCGCGCGGTGTCGGGATCGAGGCCGAGATTGAACTGGTCCTCCCAGCGGAAGTCGAAACGGGCGCGGGACAGCGCGTCGTCGCGCAACTGGGCGGCGGGATGGCCCTTGCCGAGATCGGCGGCATGGGCGGCGATCTTGTAGGTGATGACGCCGGTCTTGACGTCGTCGCGGTTGGGCAGGCCGAGATGCTCCTTCGGCGTGACGTAGCACAGCATGGCGCAGCCGAACCAGCCGATCATGGCGGCGCCGATACCCGAGGTGATGTGGTCGTAGCCCGGCGCAATGTCGGTGGTGAGCGGTCCCAGCGTGTAGAACGGCGCCTCGCCGCATTCCTTGAGCTGCTTGTCCATATTGATCTTGATCTTGTGCAGCGGCACATGGCCGGGACCTTCGATCATGACCTGGCAGCCCTTCTTCCACGCAATCTGGGTCAACTCGCCGAGCGTCTCCAATTCGGCGAACTGGGCGCGGTCATTGGCGTCCGCGATCGAACCCGGCCGCAATCCGTCGCCGAGCGAGAACGACACGTCATAGCGGCGCATCAGGTCGCAGATTTCCTCGAAATGGGTATAGAGGAAACTTTCCTTGTGGTGCGCCAGGCACCACTTCGCCATGATCGATCCGCCGCGCGAGACGATGCCGGTGACGCGGTTGGCGGTGAGGTGGATGTAGGGCAGCCGCACGCCGGCGTGAATGGTGAAGTAGTCGACGCCCTGTTCGCATTGCTCGACCAGCGTGTCCCGGTAGATCTCCCAGCTCAGCTTGACCGGGTCGCCGTCGCATTTTTCGAGCGCCTGGTAGATCGGCACGGTGCCGATCGGGATCGGCGCGTTGCGCAAGATCCATTCGCGCGTGGTGTGGATGTTGCGGCCGGTGGAAAGATCCATCACGGTGTCGGCACCCCAGCGGATCGCCCACACCATCTTGTCGACCTCTTCCTCGACCGAGGAGGTCACGGCGCTGTTGCCGATATTGGCGTTGATCTTGGTCAGGAAATTGCGGCCGATGATCATCGGCTCGAGCTCGCCATGATTGATATTGCTCGGGATGATGGCGCGACCCCGCGCGATCTCACTGCGCACGAATTCCGGCGTCACGAAGGCCGGCACCGCCGCGCCAAAGCTTTCGCCATCGGCAAGCGCCGCCTCGGCGCGTTCGAGCTGCTGCTTGCGGCCGAGATTTTCGCGGGTGGCGACGTAGATCATCTCCTTGGTGACGATCCCGGCACGGGCGAATTCGAGTTGCGTGATCATCGGTGGATGATCGCTTCCTCGTGCCCACGCGATGCCCCGTTCACTTTCCTGCGGATGAGCGGCCGCGTCCAGGCCGCGCAACGGCCGGTGATGCGCGGTGAATGATTTGGCGGCATGGCTGGCGCCGACATTGCCATTGTCTTCCGGCTTGACGGCGCGCCCGTCATATTCCTCGACGCCGCCGCGTTCCCTGATCCAGTCGATGCGCTGGCGCGGCAGTCCGGCATTGACGTCGATCACGATGGCCGGATCGGTATAGGGGCCGGAGGTGTCATAGACCGGCAAATTCGGCTCGCCGGCGCCCTCGCTCAGCATGATCTCGCGCAGCGGAACGCGCAGATCAGCCGCCTCGTCCGGGGCGACGAAGATCTTGCGCGATGCGGCCAGCGGGCCGGTGGTAACCGCGGGCCGCGTGGTGTCGGGGTTGGAGCGGATGTTCATGTGATCCTCCTATTGTGGTTCGGTCATTGACGCGCCCTCGGCCGCCGCACGCTGTCGAGCAGGCAGAGAGGGAAGCGCGCGCCCTCTTGCGCTGGCGGAAGAAGGTCGGGGTGAGGTTGGAATTGCGGAGCTTCATCTCATGCGGCCTCCGCGTCTCGTCCGAGCCAGGCGCGCACCCGCGCGTCGGGATCGGCATTTTGAGTGACGTCGCTGACGACGGCGATCGAGTCGGCGCCGGCGGCGAAGATGTCCGCGGCCTGTTCCAATCTGATGCCGCCGATCGCAACCAGCGGGATGGCGCCGACACGGCTTTTCCACTCGCTGATTTTCGCAACGCCCTGCGGCGCGAAGCGCATCGACTTCAGCGTGGTTGGAAAGATCGGCCCAAGCGCCACGTAATCTGGCCTTGCGCGCAAGGCGGTCGCAAGTTCCTCGTCGTCGTGAGTGGACAGCCCAAGCGTCAGCCCGGCATTGCGGATCGCCTCGAGGTCCGCGTCGGCCAGATCTTCCTGGCCGAGATGCAGATGGTTGGCGCCGGCGGCGATCGCCGCCCGCCAGTAGTCATTGACGACGAGCCGGGTGCGAGTGCCCGCGGTGACGGCGAGCGCCTCGGTCACGAGCTGCAAGGCCTCCGCCTCGCCGAGATTCTTGGCGCGCAACTGCACGGTGCCGACGCCGAGCGCGGCGAGACGCGCGACCCAGGCGATGCTGTCGACGACAGGATAGAATCGATCAGGATAGGCCACGCGATCAGGATACGGCATGCCAGAACGGGGTCCCGATGACTGGGGTTGAGGGAGAAGCGAAATCGCGGGCCTCCATCAGTCCGGCTTCGTAGCCGCTGCGGCCGGCCTCGACGGCGGATTTGAACGCGGCCGCCATGGTCACGGGGTCGGCGGCCTTGGCGATCGCGGTATTGAGCAGTACGGCGTCATAGCCGAGTTCGAGGGCCTGCGCCGCGTGAGAGGGCGCGCCCAGGCCGGCGTCGACCACCAGCGTCAAATCCGGCAGGCGGTCGCGCAACAGCTTCAGCGCATCGCGGTTGATGATGCCCCTGGCGCTGCCGATCGGCGATGCCCACGGCATCACCACCCGGCAGCCGGCATCGGCCAGCCGCATCGCCACCCCGAGATCCTCGGTGCAATAGGGGAAAACCTCGAAGCCGTCCTTGATCAGGATGGCGGCGGCCTCGACCAGTCCGACCACGTCGGGCTGCAACGTGTCATTGTCGGCGATCACTTCGAGCTTGACCCAGCTCGTGCCGAACAATTCGCGCGCCAGCTTCGCCGTAGTCACGGCCTCGCGGACGCTACGGCAGCCGGCGGTGTTCGGCAACACCGTGACGTCGAGCTCGCGGATCAGCGACCAGAACGCATCGCCGGTCTTGCCGCCGGCGGTTTCCCGCCGCAGCGACACCGTGACAATCTCGGCGCCGGATGCCCGGATCGCCGCCTGCATGATCGCCGGCGAAGGATACAGCGCGCTGCCGATCAGGAGGCGGGAGCTGAAGGTCTTGTCGTAGAACTTGATCATTGCTGTCTCTGTTCCTTCCGTCCTGGCCGGTCCGCGACCGGGCCTGACGGAAATCATCCGCCCTGGCGCGGTGTGATGATCTCGATTTCGTCGCCGGCCTTGAGCGCGGTCTCGGCCCAGCGGCTGCGTGGCAGCACGTCGAAATTCAGTGCAATCGCGACATGGGTGCCCACATAATCCAACTCGCCGAGCAGCGCATCGAGGCGGGCCGATGAAACTTCCCGCGGCTCGCCATTGACGGTCACGCGCATCGCATCACCTCGTTGTCGATCACTCCGCGCTCGACATAGCCGAGCGTCAGTTCCGCCAGGGCCGGGGCCAGCAGGAAGCCGTGGCGGAACAGCCCGTTGACCGAGATGCGGTGCGCGTCGACGGCGATCCGCGGCAGATTGTCCGGAAACGCCGGACGCAGCCCGGCACCGAACTCGACAATGCGCGCCTCGGCGAATGCCGGATGCACCGCATAGGCGGCGCCCAGCAATTCCAGCGCCGAGCGGACGCTGACGCCGTCATGCTCGGCCTCGATCGAGGTCGCGCCCAGCATGAAACGGCCATCGCCCCGCGGGATGACATAGAGAGGAAAACGCGGATGGATCAGCCGCACCGGACGCGACAAGTCGACTTCGTCGGTCTCGATCACGATCATCTCGCCCTTGACGCCGCGCAGGTCGGGCTGGCTATCGCGGGCGGCGAGGCCGCGGCAGTCGACCACAATGCCGTCGCACGCCCGGGGATCGACCTCGCTGCCAAATCGCAGCCGGCCGCCGGCGGCGGCGAAACGCGCGTGCAACTGCGGCAACATTCGCCGCGGCTCGACATGACCCTCGCCGGCAAACAACAGCCCGTCATTGAAGCGGTCCTCGAGTGCCGGCTCACATTCGGTCACGGCACGCGCGTCGAGGCGGCGGTGCCCGGAAGTCAGCCTTGCAAAGCGCTCGAAATCGGCGCGATCGCGCGGATGCGCCACCACCAGCGAGCCGTTGAAGGGGATCTGCGGAAAATGCTCGCGCCACAGTTCGAGCGAGCGAAGGCCGAGTTGGCTGATCACGGGCTCCGACGCCTCGGCCTCGCACCACGGCGCCAGCATCCCGCCGGCAAAATGGCTGGTCGAGCGTTCCATCGCGGCGTCGCTGCGCTCGTGCAGCGTGACGTCGTGACCGGCCTCTGCGAACAGCAGCGCCTGCCACGCGCCGGCGATGCCGGCACCGATCACGCTCACAAGGGACGACCCCCGTTTCGCGACGGGCGACGGCCCGCGCTGTGATTTCAAACTCTGATACATCCCTGTCCCTTCGCCGGCATGACCCGGATCAGGTTCAAAGGGTCACCGCGGTCTATCGCCTGCAGGCAGGACAACAGCGTGCGGTCTCTCAGCTCCTTGCCGGAGCTCCCCTCGGAACACCACTAATGTAGGCCGATGATACGGGGTGTCAACGCAGCCCGCGCGGATCCGCACCGGCGGGATCGGGAACCTGCTGTGCGTTGGCGTCGACCGCACGCAAGGCGGCGCCGTCGAGCGGGGAAGCCGTCAGCAGCGAGAGGGGATGGCGATGCTGCAGCCGCTGCCGCTTCGCGACCTGATAATAGCCGGCCGCGTAATAATGAATGGCGCGGTTGTGATCGCCATTGGCGGCTTGGTAGGCGCCGGCGAGATATTTCACGGCATAAGTGAGGTTGGTGTCGGGATCGCGCAGGCCCGCGGCGTCGCCCGTGTAACCAAGGCCGCGCGCGGTGGCGAGCTTGATCTGCATTAGCCCGATGGTGCCGCCACGACCCACCAGTGCCGGCCGATAGCCGCTTTCCCGCACGATCACCCGATGCACCAACGCCTCGGGAATCCCGTTGGCGCGGGCATGACTCGCGACCAGGGCATCATATTCGGCGTGCTGCGCCTGCGCCAATCCTGGAAAGACCAGCGCCGCGACGACGCCGAACCAGGCGAGCGGAAGGAAGGCTTTCATGGACTTGGCTCCGGCGTGACCTGACGAATTGTTAACACGCCGTAATGACCGCGGCCAGCGCGGCGGCAGGTGGCGAAAACCGCGGATTTACCAAGAATTATGCCTTGCCGTGCTCTCCTGCGGGGGTCCAGCGCAACCCGGGAATCGTCCCTTTCCGCCATGAGCCTGTCCATTGCCGAGATCACCGGGGATGCCGCGCCGATGCGCGGCCTGCTGCCGCTTTGGGTCGGCATCGGCGTCTATGCCTTATTCCTGCTGGCCGGGAACCGGCTGCTGATCGACCCCGATACGATGTGGCAGGTCACGGTCGGCCAGTGGATCATCGATCACCGGGCGGTGCCGCACACCGACGTCTATTCCTTCACCATGCGCGGTCAGCCCTGGATTTCGACCCAATGGCTGGCGCAGGTCGCCTACGCACAAGCCTATGCCGTGGCCGGATGGAGCGGACCGGTGGTGCTGGCCGCCGGCGCCATCGCCGCCACCTTTGCGCTGTTGACCCGGTTTCTCGACCGGCACCTGACCGAGAGCAAGACTCTGGTATTCGTGGCCGCGGCGCTGGCGCTGACCGTTCCGCATCTGCTGGCGCGACCGCATGTGCTGGCGATGCCGGTCATGGTCGCGTGGACCGCCGCCCTTGTCGCCGCTGCCGATCGCCGTGGCGCGCCGTCGCTCTCGCTGCTGCCGCTGATGGTGCTGTGGGCGAACCTGCATGGCGGCTTCGTGCTGGGGCTCGTGCTGGTCGTCCCGCTTGCAGCCGATGCGGTGTGGCGCGCCAAGACATCCGTGCGACGGGCGCTGGCGCTACGCTGGACGATTTTCGGTTTCGCCGCCCTGGCGGCAAGCTGCTGCACGCCCTATGGCTGGAATTCGCTGCTAGCGTCGGAGAAAATCCTCGCCCTCGGCTCGGCGCTCCCGCTGATCCTGGAATGGGAGCCGGCGAATTTCGGCAGCATCGGCGCGCTCGAAGTCTGCCTGATGATCGGGCTCGGCCTTGCGCTGTGGCGCGGCATCCGCATGCCGCCGACGCGGATCGTGCTGCTGCTCGGATTGCTGCACATGGCGCTGAACCAGGGGCGGGCCGCCGAGATCCTGGCGCTGCTCGCGCCGCTGGTATTGGCGGCGCCACTGGCGCGACAGATCGGCGGTCCCGAACTTTCATATTCCGGCGCCGGTGCAGCGGCGCGCGCCGTACTCGTGGTCAGTCTGGGGATCGGGCTGATGGCGGGTACGTTTGCCTTTGCCTCGGTCCACCGTTTCGAGCCACATGCCCATGGCGCGCCGGTCGCCGCGGTGGCCGAACTGAAGAAACTGAATGTCGCGCGGGTTTTCAATGACTATGATTTCGGTGGTTACCTGATTGCCAACGGGGTCGCCCCATTCATCGACGGCCGTACCGAATTGTATGGCGAGCAATTTTTTGTCGATCACAATGCGGCGAGCGGGTTGATGGAACCAGACAATCTGTTCCGCCTGCTGGATCAGTACCAGATCGATGCGACGCTGATGCGGACGCAGAGCGCGGCAACCAAGCTGCTCAGCCATGTCGATGGATGGCAGAAGGCCTATGCCGACGACATCGCGACCATTTTTGTGCGCAATCCGAGTGTGGTGCACAGCGTCGAACCCGTGGTCCACACCACGACGAAGTGACGCACACGAAACGCGATCGCCGCTCACCCCTTGCCGTTCAATTGACAAATTGCGCGCCAACATTTGCGCTCGCGCCTTGCGCTGGAATTCCGGCAGCAAGCCTGTCCGATCTGCATTCGATGTCACTGAAAAATCGAATGATGTAAGATCGAACGATGTGAAGTCGAACAATATAAATCTAGACAAGGGAGATGCGTCATGGCCCGAACCGATTTCGGCTACCTGCCCCGCGAAAATCCCTGCGCGCAATGCGGCAAGCCGATCGCCACGCCGGACTGGACCGAAGCCGGTCCCCAGTGCATCGCCTATCTCTGGCACTGCCGCGCCTGCAACTACCGTTTCGAGGCGGTGGCGTATTTCGACACGGCCGAACTGGAAGCGCTCGCGGCCTGATGGCGGCTTCGGCTCTCCACCCGTGGTGTGCCTAAAGGCACGTGGCCGGCCGCGCCGCTGGATAACAAGCTGGAACCCCGCATCCGCCTTCGGCGTTGACCCCGTCAGATCAGCCTCGGGAGGGTCTGATGGTGGATGTCCTCGCCAAGCCGCACCAGTTGATTGCCAGCGACCGGGTCGAAGGGACCGCGGTGCGACGGCCGAATGGTGCCAAGATCGGCCATATCGAACGGCTGATGATCGACAAGGTGTCGGGCCACGTTTCCTATGCAATCCTCGGCTTTGGCGGCTTCCTCGGCATCGGGACCAGCCTGCTGCCGTTGCCCTGGGCTCGTCTCGTCTACAATCCGAAGTTCGAAGCCTATGAACTTGACATCGACGACGAGGAACTGAGGCGGGCGCCGTCGTTCCGCGCCGACAGGGATTTCGACTGGGGCGATCGGTCGCTGGAAGCCGAGCTGCATCGCTATTATGGCATTCCGCCCTATTGGGGCGGCTTCTGATCGTCCGCACCAGCGACGATCTGCCGGGATCCTCTCTGCGCCGGGTGGTTCCGGGAACCCCGCGTCAAAATGGTTCGGGCCAGCTACGTGTTCCATGGGAACGGCGGGCGATCTGGCAAGTTTTCCTCTCAGCAAATCCAAGCTGGGAGATGATACAATGCTAACCAAATCCATCGCTGCCGGTCTGGCCGGCACCGCCCTGTTTGCGAGCGTCGCGTTCGCGCAAACGCCTGCTGCGCCCACCGCGGATCGCGCCGCGCCGCCGCCCGCTGCGACCTCGGATTCCTCGACCTTCACCGGCGATTGGCGAACCTCGAAGGTCGTCGGTCTGAACGTCTACAACGACAGCAATGAGAGCATCGGTTCGATCAACGAGCTCTTGACCGACAAGAGCGGGAACATCAAGGCGGCGGTGATCAGCGTCGGCGGCTTCCTTGGCGTGGGCTCCCACCTGGTTGCGGTGCCGTTCGACAAGATCAAGTTCGTCAATGAGCCGATTGCTTCGACCACCGCCAGCACCAGCCCGGCCGGAAGCAAGCCGGCAACGACCACCGGTGCCGCCGGAACCATGGCGCCCGCAGCAGTGAAGACAGATCCCTGGTATCCTGACCACGCGGTGTTCAACGCCACCAAGGACCAGTTGAAGGCGATGCCCGAGTTCAAGTTCTCGAGCTGACGCATCGGCCAGGTTCATCAAACGAGAAAGCGCGCCCGTCACCCGGGCGCGCTTTTTTTGCGACGTGCGGTTGCGCCGCTTTAGTGCGTCTTGACCAGCGGACAGCCGCCCTTGTCGAGCGGCCGGAACGCCTGGTCGGCGGGAACGGTCGCGAGCAACTTGTAGAGATCCCATTCGCCCTTGGACTCCGCGGGCTTCTTCACCTCGAACAGGTACATGTCGTGGACCATGCGGCCGTCCTCCCGGATACGGCCGTTCTTGGTGAAGAAATCGTTGATCGGCGTTTCCTTCATCTTCGCCATCACCTTGGCGGTGTCGTCGGTGCCGGTGGCGTCGATGGCCTGTAGATAATGCATCGTTGCCGAATATAGTCCGGCCTGGATCATGGTCGGCATATGTCCGGCCTTCTCCATGAACTTCTTGGAGAATGCCCGCGTCGCATCGTCGCGGTCCCAATAGAAGGCGTCGGTGAGGATCAGGCCCTGGGCGTCCTTAAGGCCGATCGAATGCACGTCGGTGATTTCGAGCAGCAGCGCGATCAGCTTCTGGCCGCCCTTCATCAGGCCGAACTCGGAGGCCTGCTTCAGCGCGTTGGTGGTGTCGCCGCCGGCATTGGCGAGCGCGACCACCTTGGCCTTGGAGGCTTGCGCCTGCAGCAGGAACGAGGAGAAGTCCGAGGTGTTGAGCGGATGACGGACGTCGCCGAGCACCTTGCCGCCGCTCGACTTGACGACATCGGCGGCGTCGCGCTCCAGCGCTGCGCCGAACGCATAATCGGCCGTGATGAAGAACCAGCTATCCTCGCCGCGCTGGACCATCGCCTTGCCGGCGACGTTGGACAGCGCATAGGTGTCGTAGGTGTAGTGGACGAAAATCGGTGAGCAGGCCTTGCCGGTGAGGTCGGAGCTACCGCCGCCCGAGTTGATGAAGATCCTGTTCTTCTCGGTTAGCAACGCCGAGACCGCGAGCGCTACCGACGAGGTCGGCACGTCGAATACGGAATCGACCTTCTCGTTGTCGATCCAGTTGCGCGCGATGCTGACGCCGACGTCGGGCTTGTTCTGGTGATCGCCCGAAACCACCTCGACCGGCTTGCCCTTGACCTTGCCGCCGAAATCGGCGACCGCCATCTGCACGGCCACCAGCGAGCCCTTGCCGGTCGCGTCGGCATAGAGGCTCGACATGTCGGTGAGTACGCCGATCTTGACCACGTCGTCGGAAATCTGGGCGTTGGCCGCCCCGCCATGGGCGGCTAGCAGGAGACCGGCCGCGAGCGCGGCTGCCATCGGCTTCATCAAATTCCCTCCCTTTTTGACTTTTGCGAGCCCCTTGTAGGCGGCTTTTGCCATCGCCGCCAAGCTGACTTTCGGCCAAATCCGGCCGATTGCAGCAGCCGGCAAGGGGTCTCGATCCAGTCCCGGTTGCCATTGCGGGTTCGCCGACCGGGTACTAGTTCAGCCCTTGAACCCGGGCGAACGGAGGTCGATCCATGCACGGTGAGTTCCGTTACCCGACGCCATCGCGCCGACGGCTCTTGCAGGGCGCTCTTGCGATCGCCGCGGCACCGCTGGTTGGCGGCGTGTCTTCCGCGTTCGGCCAGAATGAGGCGGCGATCGCGATGCGGCCCATCCCGCATTCCGGTGAGCGGATTCCGGTGATCGGGCTCGGCACCGCGAACGAGTTCCAGAGGCGGCCGGAAGCCGACGCTCGATCCAGGCTCAAGCAGGTGGTCGACGATCTGCTCGCGCAGGGATGCAAGCTGATCGATACCGCATCCTCCTATGGATCGGCGGAAAGCGTGCTCGGCGATCTGCTGGCGGACCAGGATCGCTCCAAGGTGTTTCTCGCCACCAAGATCGAGAGCGGCGACAGGCAGGAAGGCTTGGTGGAATTCCGTCGTTCGCTGCAACGGCTGCGCTATCCGGCGGTCGATCTGTTGCAACTGCATAACGTGCGCGATCGCCGGCAGGATCTCGCTCCGTTCCGCGACTGGAAGGCGCAGAAGCTCTGCCGCTATGTCGGGATCACCACGACCTTCAAGAACGACTATGACGCGGCGGAAGCGGTGCTGCGCCGGGAAAAGCCGGATTTCTTCCAGGTCGATTATTCGCTGGCTGACCGCGAAGCCGAAAAGCGGCTGCTGCCGGCGGCACGAGACGCCGGTGCGGCGGTGTTGACCGCGCTGCCATTCGGGCGCAGCTCGGTATTCGCAGCGGTTCGCGGCAAGAGCGTGCCGGAATGGGCCCGCGATTTCGATGCAACGACCTGGCCGCAGTTCTTTCTGAAATTTCTTCTCGGCCATGACGCCGTGACGGCCGTGATTCCCGGCACCACCAATCCCGCTCATCTGGCCGACAATATCAGCGCCGGCCGTGGTCGCTTCCCCGATGCGCGGCAGCGACAGGCGATGATCGATTTTTTCCAGTCGCTCTGAATCGGCGTTTCCCCGATTACGGGATCGTTATTTTGCGACTGAAGCCGCCCATGCTCTGCTGACGCGTTGAATAAGGCGTTGCGGCGGGTTGTTTGCCAGATATGTTGACGCATTCCGTCGGGAGTCGGACCATGCTCGATGCCGGCCGTACTGGTCTCAGCCGCCGCGCCCTGCTGCGTGCGGCGGCCGCCGGCTGTCTCGCCTCCGCGGCCTCACGCGGCGCATTCGGCCAGGCCGGTTCGGCGCTCAAGATCGGCGTGATTGGATCCGGCCATATCGGGAGCACGGTCGGAGGGCTGTGGGTCAAGGCTGGTCATCCCGTGATGTTCTCCTCGCGCCATCCCGAGGAGCTCGCTGCCCTGGTGCAGGGTATCGGCGCGCTGGCCACGACCGGAACGGTCGCGGAGGCGATCGCCTATGGCGACGTGGTGTTTGTCGCAGTGCCGTACGGCGCCTATCCCCAGCTTGGCCGGGATCATGCCAGCGCGCTGGCCGGCAAGGTGGTGCTCGATGCCGGCAATGCGGTGGCGACGCGCGACGGCGACATCATCAACGAGGTGCGTGCGCAAGGCATCGGCGTGACCTCGGCAAGATATTTTCCAGGTGCACGTGTCGTTCGCGCCTTCAATACGCTGGGCTACCGGATTCTGGCCGCGCAAGCCGATCGCGCCGGCGACCGCATGGCGATTCCGCTGGCCGGTGACGACAAGGATGCGCTCACCGTGGCTTCGACGCTGGTGCACGATGCCGGGTTCGATCCCGTCATCATCGGGAAGCTGGTTCGCGCCGCGGATTTCGCGCAAGGCGGTCCGCTCTATGGCCAGCAACTCACCGCCGTTGAAATGCGCCAGCGTGCCGAAGCGATCAAATAGGGTATCGGATTGATGGCAATTGCCGGCGCCCCATCAGCCCCTCGGACCGCCTTTCACCGTTTCCTGAGCAAGATGATCGACGTCCGGCCGAGCGAGGTGCCGGCGTTGGCCTGGTCCTGGCTCTACATCTTCTCCCTGCTGTCGTCCTATTACATCATGCGTCCGATTCGCGACCAGATGGGGATCGCGGGCGGCGTCAACAACCTGCAATGGCTGTTCACCGGCACGCTGATCGGAATGCTGCTGCTCAATCTGCCGTTTTCCTATCTGGTCAAGACCTTCCCGCGGCAAACGTTCATCACCATTTCCTACCGTTTCTTCAGCGCCAACATTCTCCTGTTCGCACTCGCGCTCTATGTGGCGACGCCGGAGCAGTCCATCTGGGTCGGCCGCATCTTCTTCATCTGGACGTCGGTCTTCAACCTGTTCGTGGTGTCGATCTTCTGGCAGATGATCGTCGATGTCTTCAATTCCGAGCAGGGCAAGCGGCTGTTCGGTTTCATCGCCGCCGGAGCCACGCTCGGCGCCATCTCCGGATCGGTGTTCACGGTGTCGACGGTCGAGCACATGGCTTCGGGCTACCTCATGGTTGCCGCAGCGCTGATGCTGGAGGTTGCGGTGCTCTGCGTTCGCCGCCTCTCCGGCCTGTCGGCGTCGCTGTCGGAGCGACCGCAGGCCGAACAGGAGCAGCCGATCGGGGGAACGCTGCTCGGGGGCTTTCGCGACGCGTTGTCGTCGAGCTATCTTCTGAACGTCAGCCTGTTCCTGCTGCTCTATGCGGTGACCTCGACCTTCCTGTATTTCCAGCAGGCCGCCGTGGTCAGCCACAGCTTCGAGAGCCGCGCGGCGCAGACGGCGTTCTTTGCTTCGATCGATCTCGGTGTGAACATCCTGACGCTGGGCGTGCAACTCTTCCTGACCGGCCGGCTCCTCAAGCAGTTTGGCGTGGGAACGACGCTGTCCCTGCTGCCGGTCTTCAGTGTCGTCGGCTTTGGCGTGGTTGCCCTGCTGCCGGTGCTGTCGTCGGTGGTCGGATTTCAGCTGATCCGGCGCGCCGGCAATTTTGCCATCGCCCGGCCGACCCGCGAGGTGCTGTTCACGGTGCTGCCGCGCGAGGATCGCTACAAGGCCAAGAGCTTCATCGATACCGCCGTCTATCGGCTCGGCGACCAGATCGGGGCCTGGTCGTTTGCAGGGCTCACGGCGCTGGGGCTTGGGCTCACCCAGGTGTCGATCGTCGCGGCCGCGCTGTCGGGAGCCTGGCTTGCCAACAGCTGGTGGCTTGGTCGCCGGCAGGACGTCCTAGCGCGCCGGCAGGCGGCCGGACCGGAAGCTGCGCCGTGATGCAGCGTTCCGCGGTGGCGCTGCGTCATGTACCGTTCGAGGATCTCGGCCTGCTCGCGCCGATCCTGCAGCGCGAGGGCTGGAATGTGACCTACCGCGACGTCGCGACCGATGATCTGGCCAGCCCTTCGATTGCCGATGCCGGGCTGTTGATCGTGCTGGGCGGTCCGATCGGCGCCTATGAAACGGCGGCCTATCCATTCCTGTCGGGCGAGCTCGCGCTGATCGAGACCCAACTCTCGCGCGATCTGCCGGTGTTGGGATTTTGTCTGGGCAGCCAGCTGATGGCCAAGGCGCTCGGCAGCCGGGTGTTCGCTGGCGCGGTCAAGGAGATCGGCTGGGGAAGCGTCGAGCTGACCGAGGCGGGCGCTGCCTCCTGCCTTGCGCCGCTCGGCGAAGCCGGTGCGGTGGTGCTGCATTGGCATGGCGACAGTTTCGATCTGCCGCGCGACGCCCATCGCCTGGCGTCGAACCGCAACTACGAGAACCAGGCCTTCGCCTATCGGCGCCACGCCTTGGCTCTGCAATTTCATCTCGAAGCCGATCCACAGCGGCTCGAGCAATGGTATATCGGCCACGCCGCCGAACTCGCCGCGGCGAGATTGTCCGTCGCCGATTTGCGGGCGGCGACGGCAAGGCACGCCACCGGCCGCGCCGGGCTGGCGGAACGTGTTTTCACCCGCTGGCTTCGCGATATAGGCACGTCATGACCGATGAAAACATCCCCGCTCCCGAAATCGCGGTGTCGCGTTGGTTCAACAGCGACACGCCGCTGTCGCTGGCCGGCCTGCGCGGCCGCCCGGTCTACATCCACGCGTTCCAGATGCTGTGTCCCGGATGCGTCGCCCACGGCACACCGCAGGCCCAGCGGGTCCACGATCTGTTCGGCCGTTCCGACCTGCAGGTGATCGGGCTGCACACCGTTTTCGAACACCATGCCGCGATGTCGCCGGTATCGCTGCAGGCCTTCATTCACGAATACCGCCTGACCTTTCCGATCGGCGTGGACGAGGCCGGGGAGGGAACGCCAATTCCGGTCACCATGGGCCGCTACGGCATGCAGGGAACGCCGAGCAGCGTCCTGGTCAATCGTGACGGCTTGATCGTGCATCACGGTTTTGGCCAGGAGAGTGACATGGCGATCGGCGCCATCATCGCGTCGCAACTGGTTGGAAACCGCCCGCGCGAATCCGACGCGCCGTGACCATTGGAGGTCACGCACGCCGCAACGCCCCGTCACTCCGGGGCGGCCGCCGGCCCCACCGGCGCGGCATGGGCGGCCGCGATCGGGCATCACATGCCGTGGAGGGCGGTGACGACGACGGTGATTGAGCCCTCGGCCTCGGCGATGACGCGCAACGTCTTCGAATCGAAAGCAATGTCGGCGAGCCGCAGGTCGTTGATGTCGGCCACCACCCGCACGCCATCCTCGTTCTTGCGAAGGTCCGAGATCGCGTCGCCGATCTTCTTTCGCGCGTTGGCGGTGAACGGCTTGAGGTCGATCACGGCCTTGTCCGCCAGCACTTGCTGCAAACGCGGCATGGCCTCGCGCGCCGCGGCGCCCAACAGCCCGAATGCCGCCTCGGATTCGACGGCGAGCTGGACGTCGGTGAGCCGCAAGGTTTGTCGCTGCTGGTCCAGCACCGGGCGGCCCCAGACATGCACGGTGGCTTCGCCGCCGAAACCGAACCAGCTCTTCTTTTCCCTGGCGTTGACCGCCAGCGAAATCAGAAGCCGGTCGCCCGACGCGGAAACCATCGCATGCCTGACCGTGACGTCGACGGCGCCGGAGCCGTCCTCGGGAAACGTGCGCCCGGCGAATTCCGCTTCCACGATCTTGTTGAGATCGGTGAAAGGCACGTCGATCGGCACGCCGATGCTGACCCCCGCCGCCGCCGGCGCGATGATCGATATCTTGTCGGGAAATGGGCAGTCCGGCTTGGTCTGCTGAGCGGTGATGCGCGTCTCCGCCTCGATGCCGAGCGTGATCGTCACCGCCGAGCTGTCGACATGCGGTTGCACCGCGAGCGCGCGGATCGGGCGCAGCTCCAGCCAGAGCGGCGGCAGCGTCGAGGCGGCGCCGATACCTTGCAGCGGAATCGAGCGGCAGGCCTTGGCCCATTGCAGCCGGGCCTCCCGCTGCAGGGTCGGGTCGCTGCGCAGCCGCGCCTCGGCCGCATTGACCTGGTCGGCGACATTCTTGTCGATCAGCGGCTTGACCTGTGCCGGAACGTTGACCCGCACGCCCGCCACCGAAAGGGTGCTGTCGCCGAGGTTGACCTGTGCGGTCAGGTTCGGCTCGACATGCCAGGCCGCCGCGAGCTTGGGCCGCGACGTGAACAGGATGCTGCCCTTGATCTCGGCGCTGGCGTTCAGGTCCTTGATGTTGACGCTGCCGATCTGCTTGGCGACATTGCCGCCGAGCAGGCTGCCGAGCGCATCGCTGACGGCGCCGGTCGCCTTCGATGACAGCGAGCCGGTGACGTTGAGGCTTCCCGTCAGCGGCGTCGCCAGGGACAGCACGTCCTGGGCGCCGCTCGCGGTGATCGGACCGCGCGACGCGGTCCATCCGATATTGGCGTTCTGGAGAATCTGCGAAGCCGGGTTGTCGGCCTTGCCCGCGAATTTGCGCGGTGCGTTGCGCTCAGCGGCGTCGCGGATGGCGGCAATCGAAATCGACGTGGTCGCAAGCACGACGGAATTGCGCGAGACTGGCGGCAGCGGCGGCAACGCGACGAGCACCGGCGCCGTCACCTTGCCGCGCGGCGCCAGCCAGTCCATCACCTCGAGACTGACGAAAAACGAAGTCGCGATCACGGCGAGGCCAAGCAGGATCGCCTTGGGACGAATCGGCAGACGCATCATCTCCCCGAACCAATTCAGCCGGAGAGCCTACAGGGCGGGTTCCCTAGGCGCCAGCGCGATCAGCGGCCACGCGCTGATGAACGCAGGAATGCGGCAATACCATGTAGCGCTGCTGGAACAGGCCCGGTTGCGCACCGGAAATGAACAATGGCGCGGACACCGCGCCATTTTTGCTTCGCTTCCCGGTCGCGCCGATCAGCTGCGCTTGCTGGCCGGATTTTCCGCATGCCGGTCCATCGGCAGCACGATCACCCTGGTGCCGACGCTGACCCGCGAATAGAGGTCGCTGACATCGGCATTGGTGAGGCGGATGCAGCCGGAGGAGACGTGGGTGCCGATGGTTTCCGGGGCGTTGGTGCCGTGAATCCGATACACGGTGCCGCCGAGATACATGGCGCGGGCGCCGAGCGGATTGCCGGGTCCGCCGGCCATGTGGCGCGGCAGATAGGGTTGGCGAGCGATCATTTCCGGCGGCGGCGTCCAGTCCGGCCATTCCGCCTTTTTCGTCACCGATTGCGTGCCGGACCAGGTGAAGCCATCGCGGCCGACGCCGATGCCGTAGCGGATCGCCTGGCCGCCGCCGATCACATAATAGAGATAGGTGTTGGGCGTATCGATGATGATCGTCCCTGGCGCTTCGCGCGTGGCATAGGTCACGACTTGGCGCTTCAATCGCGCCGGCATCTCCACCGCGCCGCCCTGGTCCTCGGACGGCGTCGCCTGGAACTGCGGCGGTGCCGGTTGCACCGGCGGCGTCAGGATGAAGGGAAACAGCGGCAGCGGCGCAGCCGCGGCGGGGGAGGCGAACACGAAGGCGCCGATGGCCAGCGCGCCGCAGGCGACCGCGTGGAAGGAATTGCGCCTCAACGCATCTAGATTGAACATGGTTCTGACCCTGTCTTGACTGCCCATCGCGCCAGTTCGGCGTTTCGTTGCAGCATCGCTACCGGGCGACGGTTTCAATTGATTTGCGTCGTCTGCGGAAAATGGCTTCGTCGCGGTAATGAATTGTTTCACGTCTGTTTCGCGCGGCGCCGTTCAGGTTAACAAAAAGTCGCCCGACCATTCGATGACGTCATACGCGTGATACATCCCTGGCCGAACCTGGCGGACATCGAGAATCAACCGCCGGGCTTCCATGATGCGGATTCTGGTCGCGACCGATGCGTGGCATCCGCAGGTGAACGGCGTGGTGCGCACCTTGACGTCGCTCGCGCGCAGCGCCGCCGCCCTTGGCGCCGAGGTCGCGTTTCTCACGCCCGACGGCTTTCCTTCGCTGCGCGTCCCGACCTATCCGGGATTGCGGGTGGCGTTGCCGAACCGGCGGGAGATTGCCCGCCGGATCGCGGCGGCGGCGCCAGACGCCCTTCATATCGCGACCGAGGGACCGATCGGGTGGTCGGTGCGGGCGTGGTGCCGGCGCCGCAGCCTTGCCTTCACGACGTCCTACACCACGCGCTTTCCGGAATACGTCGCGCTTCGCACAGGAATTCCGGTCGCGCTCGGCCATGCCGTGCTGCGCCAGTTCCATGCTCCTTCCGCCATGACAATGGTGGCGACGGACTCGCTCCGGCAAGAGCTGCGCAAGCGGGGCTTCGGCCGGCTCGGCCGCTGGACGCGGGGTGTCGACACCGATCTGTTCCAGCCCAGCGCGCCGGCGGTGCTCGATCTGCCGCGGCCGCTATTCATGACCATGGGCCGCGTCGCAGTCGAGAAGAACCTCGATGCATTCCTGTCGCTGGATCTGCCGGGCTCCAAGCTGGTGATCGGAGACGGACCGCAACGCGCCGAGCTGCAGCGCCGCTATCCTGACGCCGTGTTTCTCGGCGAGAAGACCGGCCCGGACCTAAGCTCCCATCTGGCAGCGGCCGACGTCTTTGTCTTTCCGAGTCGTACGGACACGTTCGGCGTCGTGCAGCTCGAGGCGCTGGCGTGCGGAACGCCGGTAGCGGCTTTTCCAGTGACCGGTCCGCGTGACGTAATCGACGGCCACCCGGTCGGAGCGCTGGATGACGACCTGCGAAGCGCCTGCCTGCACGCGCTCGGCATGTCGCGGCGCGCGTGCCGGGAGTTCGCGTTGGCGCATTCCTGGGAGACCAGCACGCGGCAGTTCATTGCAAATCTCGCCGCATTGCATCCGAGCCGCGCGCCGCATCCGGCGCGCCGGGTCGCGCACACCGGCGGCTCGTCGACCATCAACAGCACGGCAGGGGAATAGCGATGGCTGAAACCATAAAACTCGAAGAAGCCCGACCGCTTGATTTCGACCGCGAGATGGTCGAGCGGGCCTATGATCGCTGGGCGCCGATCTACGATCTGGTATTCGGCGGGGTGTTCGGCCGCGGCCGCCGCGCCGCCATTCTCGCCAGCAACAGCATCGGCGGCCGCATGCTGGAGGTTGGCGTCGGAACCGGCATCTCGCTGCCACAATATGCGCAAAACCTGCGTATCTTCGGCACCGACATCTCGGCGGCGATGCTGCGCAAGGCGCGGGGCCGGGTCGCGGATCTGCGACTGGGCAACGTTGAAGGTCTCGCGGTGATGGATGCGGAGAAGCTCGAATTCCCGGATCATTCGTTCGATGTGGTGATGGCGCAATACGTCGTCACGGCGGTCCCCAATCCGGAAGCCGCGCTTGACGAGTTCGCGCGGGTGTTGCGGCCGGGCGGCCAGATCATCCTCCTCAGCCGGGTCAGCGCCGATGCCGGCATGCGGCGGTTCGTCGAGCAGCGCCTGCAGCCGGTGGTGCGGCGGCTCGGATGGCGTAGCGAGTTCGCCTGGTCGCGCTATGCCGAATGGGCCGCCCGCAACAACGGCATCGAACTGATTGAGCGTCGCCCGGTGCCGCCGCTCGGTCACTTCTCGCTGATCCGTTTTCGCAAGGTCGCGCGGCTGGACGCCTGATGCGGCGGCTTCGTCGTCCGAAATGACATCGGTATGTCGTCACATGCCAGACATCGAATCGCGATAGGGCAGACCGCGCAACCGGAGGGCAACATGCTCAAGAGCTTCATGACGGAATTGCGAACGCAGCGATGGGACGATCACCGTTACTATCACCACAGCCGCATCAACCAGAGCCTGCACTTCGTCAGTGCCTCAAGTTTTCTGGTCGGCTATGGGCTGATGTTCGTCGATCCGCTCGCCGCCGCCCTGGTCGGCTGGCTGGTGTCGATGACCACGCGTCAGGCCGGCCATTTCTTCTTCGAGCCGAAGGGCTACGATCATGTCAATCGGGCGACCCACGAGCACAAGGAAGACATCAAGGTTGGCTACAATCTGCAGCGCAAGATCGTATTGCTGACGATCTGGGCATTGTCGCCGCTGGTGCTGGTTCTCGATCCGACGCTGCTGGGTTTGTTCAGCCCATGGGCCTCGCTTCCGGATTTCACCCGTCAGGTCGCCAAGATCTGGCTGGTGATCGGTGCCGGCGGCCTGCTGTTTCGCACCGTGCAGCTGTTCTTCATCCGCGACGTCGAAACCGGCCTCGTCTGGATGACCAAGATCCTGACCGATCCGTTCAGCGACCTCCGGCTGTATTACAAGGCGCCGGTCTACCTGCTGCGCGGCCAGCTGATCGATCCCGGTCTCGACAAGCACGGCAAGCCGGCCTGAGCGCGTTCGCCATGGCGGCCTCCGGTTCAGCGCGGCCGTCGGCGCGTCACCATCTCCTTGAGGATCCGCCGCCGGATCCTCTTGTCGCTGAGCGAGGCGTCGCGCCACCACCAGCCGTCCTGCTGCATCTGGCCGGCCGCCGCGACGAAACGCTCCGTCACCTCGGCAAATTCCGCATCGCCATAGTTGAGGCTGAAGATCAGCCGGCCGCTGCCGACCCAGCTCAATGCCAGTCGTTCCATCCGCAGGTAATATTGCAGCATCCAGTTGTAGCGCGACGGCTCGGTGTAATGGACCATCCAGATCGACGACAGATTGGCAACGCGAACCGGCAGCGCGCGCGTCATCAGCATCGCATTCAACTGCCGTGCCCGTTCGTTCCAGAGCTCGTCGAGCCCGCGATAGATCGAAGCCACGGCCGGCTCGGCGAGCCGGGTAAGGAACTCATCCATCGCGGCCATGACATAGGGATGCGAATTGAAGGTGCCGCGGGCGAAGCAGATGTCGGCGGGACGATGGTCGCGGAAGCGCCGCATCAGCTCCTTGCGGCCGCAGACCACGCCGACCGGCAGGCCGCCGGCGAGGCTCTTGCCATAGGTCACCATGTCCGCGCGCACCCCGAAATATTCCTGGGCCCCGCCGGCGGCGAGCCGGAAGCCGACGAAGACCTCGTCGAAGATGAGCGCGATGCCGCGGTCGGTGCAGACCTGCCGCAGCGCCTGCAGCCAGCCGCGATAACCGACCTTGTCGAATCCGCCGCCGCGCGAGCTGTCGACCAGGGCGGAATCGCCGGGTGCGTTGCGATTGGGGTGCAGCGCCTGCAGCGGATTGACCAGCACGCAGGCGATGTCGCGCCGCGTCCGCAGCACGCGCAGCGTCCGTTCCGACATTTCGGCGAGCGTATAGGTCGCGTGCGGCGCGTCCGGGTTGCCGACCCCGGGCTGCACGTCGCCCCACCAGCCGTGATAGGCGCCGGCGAAGCGCACCAGGTGCGTACGGCCGGTGTGGTAGCGCGCGAGCCGCACCGCCTGCATGACCGCTTCGGTGCCCGACATGTGGAACGAGACCTCGTCCTGTCCCGAGATCGCGCACAATCGCCGCACATTGTCCGCGATGACAGGATGATAGGGGCCGAGCACCGGCCCGAGCGCATGGGCCCGCCGCTCGGCGCCGGCGATGCACGCCTTGTAGAAATCGTTGCCGAAAATGTTGACGCCGTAGGAGCCGGTGAGGTCGTAGAACACATTGCCGTCGAGATCGGTGACGGTGACGCCGCACGACGATTGCACGAAAGCGCTGCTGCCGAGATATTCGCGGACCAGCCGGCTGTACTGGAACGGCACCCGGTAGGTTTCGGTGAATTGCAGGTCGGAGATGCGGCCGGCGAGCGCCTCCGTCATCTCGCGGCCGCGCGCGAAATGCTCGCGGTAATGCGCGGCGAGCCGAAAGAAACCGTCCTGCCGCCGCCTGGATATGTCATCCGGCGCGCCATCCGAGCAGAAGAATTCATCGATGTCGAAGTCGTAGAACGGGACCATGCGCGCGACGATGCGCGACATTCTGGCGTGGCCGGCCAGCGAACGATGCTTGGCCCGCGACAGCGCCAGTCGCGCCTGCAATCTGGGCAGGATCGCCGCGGCGCCGGCGACCGCGGCGGTGGACAATGCGAGAATCGGAAAGCGCGAATCCATGTTCGCAAGCGCTAGCGCGACCTGCTGACAGGTTCATGACAATGCGAAACCTGATCGGCCGCCTGACCCAGCAGGAAGACCTGAACTTCCTGCTGACCAATCGTATCCCGCGGGCGGCGCTGACCCACTTCATGGGCTGGTTCAGCAAATTGCAAAACCCGCTGGTCCGCGAGTTGTCGATCGCGTGCTGGCGGCTGTTCGCCGAGCTCGATTTGCACGAAGCGCGCAAGACCAGCTTCACCAGCCTGCATGACTGCTTTACCCGCGAATTACGGCCGGGCCTGCGTCCGTTCGATCCCGATCCCATGGTCGTTGCCAGCCCATGCGATGCGATTGTCGGCGCCTTCGGCGACGTCGCGGATGCCGAGCTGTTCCAGATCAAGAGTGCGTATTATCAGCTGCTGGACCTGCTCGCCGACCCCGAGCTGGTGGCGACGCATCGCCATGGTCGCTTCATCACGCTGCGATTGACGTCCGGCATGTATCACCGTTTTCATGCGCCGCATGATGGGCGGATCGAGCAGGTCAGCTTCATCCGCGGCGATACCTGGAACGTGAACCCGATCGCGCTGAAACGAATCGAACGGTTGTTCTGCAAGAACGAGCGCGCGGTGATCCGGACCCGGCTCGATTGCGGCGAGGCCATCACCCTGGTGCCGGTCGCGGCCATTCTGGTGGCGAGCATCCGCCTGCATTTCCTCGACCTCGTGCTGCATGGAGCGATGGCTGGGCCGACCGTCTTTTCCTGCGACGCCCGCGTCCGCAAGGGCGACGAGCTTGGCTGGTTCGAGCATGGGTCGACCATCATCCTGCTCGCCCCCCGCAGTTTTGCGTTCAGCGAAACGCTGTGGGAGGGCGGTCGGGTCCGCGCCGGCGAGGCCCTGCTACGCCGATCCTAACGCCGCTCCTTCTTTCCTCGCGGCGTGACCGGCCGTCGCTGCAGCGGTCCGGGCCGGTTGACCTGTCCCGGCCGCAGGCCCGGACCGTTCGGCTGCCGCAGGCCGCCCGGAGGCTGCAGCTGTCCGGGCCGGTTCTGCGGTGCCGGTTGCAAGGCGGGCCGCTGCGAGGGACCCTTGGGCCGCGCGCCGCCGGGCGGACGTGCCGGGTTGTTGCGCAGATTGTTCCTGCCGGGATTGGCCTGCCGCAGCGCGCGCTGCCGGCTGACGATTTGCCGGCCGACACTTTGGGCGGCATGGACCTGTCGTACGAAGCCCTGATCGCGCAGGGCCTGCTGCGGCGAGATCAGGAGCGGCACCGCGCCGAAACGGCCGCCGGCCCCGGGCCGGATGGTGAAGCCGCTTGCGCCCTGGGTGAGCAGGCCGAGCCGCGCGCCGCCGCGGTCGTTGACTTCGATCCGCCCGACCTTGCCGTCGGCATCGGGATAGAGCTTGATCGCGACATTGTTGGCGGGGGAGGCCGCTGCTCCTTCGGGCACCTCGACCAGCCCGGTGGTGCCGCGAATGCCGAGCGTCGCGGTCGGCGTCGCAATCTTCATGTTGCCGGTCTTGGCGACCGCGGCCGCCGCGAACGCGACGGTACCCCGGACGACGTCGAACAGGGCGGCGTTCTGCTTGCCGCCATCCTCATAGACGAAATCGTCGACGGTGATCCGCGCGTTGGCCGTGAGATTGAAGGTGGTCGCGTCGTTGAAGGTGATGCCCAGCGTCGAATTCGCTGCGGTCTGCAGCACGTCGTTGCGGTAGATGTCGTCCTGAACCTTGAGAGGGGCGGCCGTCTTGTTGCGGGTAACGCTGGCCGTGCCGGTCAGCGTCGCAACATTGCCGACCGGCTCATCGTCGCCGTCGGCGGCCTGCGCCGGCGTGGCAGGCGCCGCGGGTTGGGCCTGGGCCAGCATAACCAGACCGGACTTCGCCCCGGGCTCCGGTATTGCCGCGACCAGGGGGGTCGCGGCGGTGGTGGCCGGACTAGCCAGCAACAGGCAGCCGAGGCACCAGACCGCGAACGAAAATCGGCTGAGGGTCACGGGAAATTCCGCTAAGCGAGTCGAGCTGACAGCAGCGGCGATTGACGACTCTGCCACCTGAACGCCGGCTGAATGCAACGCGACCTTGTGGGCGCGTCAGACCCGGACGGTCAAGCGCCAACCTCGCTACCGGAATCGCAGACGATGCGCCTAGATGACGCCGAGCACGATCGCACCGACAAAGGCGATGGCAACATAGGCCGTCACCACGCTGAGCTGGCCGACGAAAGTCATGGGAAGTCTCCCTGGCTCGCAAGCATCGCCAGCCCGGTCAACGCGAACCGGGGGACGTCGGTTCCGGGGATGCGGTTGGGGCCGACGCCCGTTCCAGGCGGGTGTGGCACGGGGAACCGCTGATCGGGCCGGTTTTGCCAGCTGCAAAAGGCGCATGTTGAAGAGTCTTTAAGTAAATTCCTTGAAGTTGCACGGATGACGTGCGGAGTTCGTTGGTATCTCGTCGGCTCCCTGGTCCTTGTCTCGTTGGCGGGTTGCGGTCGCGGTTTCTTTTCCGAGGAGCGCGAACCCTGGCGGGCCGAGGCCGAAATCGCCTGCCTGAAATCCGGCGCGGTGAAGGAAAATGCCGAATTGGTCCGGATCGATCCGATTTCCGGGCCGGGTATTTGCGGCGCCGACTTTCCGCTGCGGGTGTCGTCGCTTGGCGAAAGCAATGGCAGTTTTGGTTTTGCCGATGACGACCTGCGACCGCCCGCCGGCATTCGCAATGCGCCGCGCTGGCCGATCGCGCCGCCGCCGGCTCAGGCGCCCTATTATTCCGATACCACACGCCCGCCGGTCACCGCCTCGCCGTCCGCAGGCCCGATTTCGCTGACCGCGCCGGGGATGTCTCCCGACCGGAATGAGATCGACCTGCCGCCCGACGGCGGGTCGGGGTGGCAAGGCCGCCCGGTCAGGCAACCTTATTCCGGCGCATCCGCCTACCCATCCGACCGTTCTTCCGCGCCCTATCCGCTGCCTCGGCTTGGACCGACACGGCCCAATTCCGTCGCCGCGTTCGGTCCGGTCGCGGTGAAGCCGACGGCTACGCTCGCCTGTCCGATCGTCTCGGTGCTGGATCGCTGGCTGGTCGATGCCGTGCAGCCGGCAGCGATGCGCTGGTTCGGTGCCCGCCTGGTCGAGATCCGGCAAATTTCCGCCTATTCATGCCGCGGCATGAACGGCAATTCCCATGCGCATATCTCCGAACACGCCTTCGGCAATGCGCTGGACATCGCATCGTTCACGCTGGCCGATGGACGAACCATCTCGGTCAAGGACGGCTGGAAGGGCTTGCCGGAAGAGCAGGGCTTCCTGCGCGACGTGCAGGCCTCGGCCTGCCGGGAGTTTTCCACGGTGCTGGCGCCGGGCTCCAACGTCTATCACTACAATCACATCCATGTTGACCTGATGCGGCGCGCCCGCCGCCCGGTGATCTGCGAGCCGGCCGCGATGTCCGGCGAGGAGGTCGCGGCGCGCGCCGCCCAGCGCGGCTCCTATGCATCGCGCGCCCCGGGCGTCACCGGATCGCTCGGCGGCAGCCGGGCGCTGGCACAGCGCCGCAACGCCAGGGAAGACGAGTTCGAGGACGAATAGCGCCGTCAGTTCGGCCTTGCCCGGTACGCCGCCAGAAACATCTGGGTCGCGCTGTCCACCACCTGCACGATGTGTTCGCGCGAAGGCGGCGGCGCCGCCTGGAAGATGAACGGCAGAAACAACGACGCCTGGCACATCAGCATGAATTGCGACGCCGCATGCTCGCAGTCGCCGATCGCGAGATCGTTCGGCCGGACATGTGCCTGGAGATAGCCTGCCAACCGGCGGATGGTGTCCTGCAGCACCTGCTCGTAGAAGTGGCGGCCGACATCCGGCATCCGCTCGGCAATCGCCATCACCGTGCGGATGGCCGATCCGCCGCCGGGGCGACACAGCATCTGGATATAAGCCTCGCCGAAATCCCGCAGCGTGGTCGGAACATCGCGTTCGACGTCGAAATTGAACGCGACCTTGCTCTGCTCGATGATCTGCTCCTCGACGATCGCCTCGAACAGCCGGTTCTTGTCGGCGAAATAGACATAAAGCGTGCCCTTGGAGACGCCGGCCGCGCGGGCGATCTCACCCATGCTGGCGCCATCGAAGCCCAGATCCATGAACACCTTGCTCGCGCCTTCGAGGATCTGCCGGCGCTTGGTGCTGTCTTCGTCGGCAGCGAACCGCAATGTTCCTGCTGTAACCATCGGCTAGGGTTCTTTCGAGAATTCCGGCCAGGGCAAATGATCCGGAAAGGCGGACAGTCGAGGGTGTTCCAGTTCTCAAATGTAGCTTGACCGAACGGTTCGGTCAATGCTAATTTGATCCGATGGGACGGACTGCGCCCGCTTGTTGGCTGTCCCTGAGTTTCTAGTCACGGGAGGCCGCAATGGCCGCAGTGAGAGATCAGGCCGCACGCATGCGTCGTGCCGGGTCTGATCGGTCGGACGACGATTCGGCGCGCGAGGCTCCCGCGGCAATCGCCGCATCGGTTCGCGCCCAGCTTTCCGAAGATGCACGCCCGGCGGCCGAAGGTCCCACCCAACCTGCAACCCAGGCGCCGCCCGCCCCGGTCAAGACCGCGCCGAAAACCGGCCGGCGCCGCGCCGTGCTGGCGGGCATCGTGACGCTGATCGCACTCGCCGCCATCGGCTACGGCGCCTATTTTTTCCTGATCGCGAGATTCTACGTCAGCACCGATGACGCCTATGTGCGCGCCAACAACACGACGGTCGGCGCCAGGGTGTCGGGTCATGTCGCTGCCATTCTGCCCGGTGACAATACGCCAGTCCGGGCCGGCGACGTGATCTTCCGGATCGACGACGGCGACTATCGCATCGCGGTCGACGCCGCGCGGACCAAGATCGCGACACAGCAGGCCACCATCGATCGCATCGGCCGGCAGGTCACGGCGCTGGAAAGCGCGGTCGAACAGGCCAAGGCACAACTGGCTTCAGCCGACGCCGGCCTCAAGCGCGCCGATCTCGACTTCGATCGTCAGCAGACACTCAACACCAAGGGCTTCGCCTCGCGCGCGACATTCGAGGTGTCCGAAGCCGGCCGCGCCCAGGGCGTGGCGGCAGTGAAATCGGCGCAGGCCGCCTATGATGCGGCGCGCGACAATGTCGAGGTGACGAAGGCGCAGCAGGCCGAGGCCCGCGCCCAGCTTGCGGAATTGCAGACCGCGCTCGCCAAGGCCGAGCGCGACCTCGCTTTCACCTCGGTCCGCGCGCCCGTCGACGGCACCTTTTCCAACCGCCTGGTTTCGACCGGCGACTATATCGTGCCGGGACAGCGGCTGGGCAACGTGGTGCCGCTCGACAATGTTTTCATCGATGCCAACTACAAGGAAACCCAGCTCAAGCGCATCCGTCCCGGTCAGCCCGTGACGATTTCGGTGGATGCCTATGGCCACCGCAAGTTCGAAGGCGTGGTCGACAGCGTCGCGCCGGCGGCAGGGTCGGTGTTCACGCTGCTGCCGCCCGACAATGCCACCGGCAATTTCACCAAGATCGTGCAGCGGCTTCCGGTCCGCATCCGGGTGCCGAAGGAGGTCGCCAGCCAGAACCTGCTGCGCGCGGGCATGTCGGTTTACACCACGGTCGATACCAGGGCGGGCGCCGCCGATGCCGACAGCGACGCCGATCTCGACTCCCCGACCATGATCCATCCGCAATAATTCGAAGGCTCCGGCGATCCCCGCCATGAGCCGCCGTCCGCACCGAGCCCGCCATGGCTGACGCCATCACCGCCACACCGCAGATGATGAATGCCGCCGCGCCGGCCGATCGTATCGCGCCGCGGCGGCTGATCGCATTCCTGATCATGGTGTTCGGGATGTTCATGTCGATCCTGGATATCCAGATCGTCTCGGCGTCGCTCAACGAAATCCAGGCCGGCCTGTCGGCCAGTTCGACCGAAGTATCCTGGGTGCAGACCTCGTATCTGATCGCGGAAGTGATCGCGATCCCCTTGTCCGGGTTCCTGTCGCGTGCGCTCGGCACGCGGTTGCTGTTCGCGATTTCGGCGAGCGGCTTCACCTTCGCGAGCTTCCTGTGCGGATTTGCCTCGTCGATCGAGCAGATGATCGTGTGGCGCGCAGTCCAGGGCTTTCTGGGCGCGGGCATGATCCCGACGGTGTTCGCCTCGGCCTACACGGTGTTTCCGCGCTCCAAGTTTCACATCGTCGGACCGATCATCGGGCTGGTCGCGACGCTGGCGCCGACCATCGGCCCGACCGTCGGCGGCTACATCACCGACGTGATGTCCTGGCACTGGCTGTTCTTCGTCAACGTGGTGCCCGGTGTCGGCATCACGCTCGGGGTGCTCGCGCTGGTCGATTTCGATCAGCCGAACTTCGCGCTGCTCGACCGCTTCGACTGGTTCGGCCTGATCACCATGGCCGGGTTCCTCGGCGCGCTCGAATATGTGCTGGAGGAGGGGCCGCAATATGAATGGCTGCAGGATACCTCGGTGGCGGCCTGCGCCGCGATCGGCGCCGTTTCCGCCATCGCCTTCTTCTACCGTGTGCTGACCGCGGAAGAGCCGATCGTCGACATCAGGGCCTTCACCAATCGCAATTTCGGCGTCGGCTGCCTGATTTCGTTCTGCGTCGGCATCGGTCTGTACGGTCTGACCTATGTCTATCCGCGCTACCTCGCCGAGGTGCGCGGCTACAGCGCGCTGATGATCGGCGAAACCATGTTCGTCTCCGGCATCACCATGTTCCTGATGGCGCCGATCGTCGGCCGCCTGATGCTCAAGGTCGACATGCGCTACATCATCGCGGCCGGGCTGGTCATCTTCGCGCTCGGCTCCTACGAGATGACCTGGATCACCCGCGACTACGATTTCTACGAGCTGCTGGTGCCGCAGATCCTGCGCGGGATCGGCATGATGTGCGCGATGGTGCCGACCAACAACATCGCGCTCGGCACCCTGCCGCCGGACCGGGTCAAGAACGCCTCCGGCCTGTTCAACCTGACCCGCAATCTCGGCGGCGCGGTCGGGCTGGCGGTCATCAACCAGGTGCTCAACGACCGCACCGACCTGCATATTTCCCGGCTGCATGACCGCATGAACTGGGGCAATGCCACCGCCACCGAGACGCTCAACATGCTGACCCAGCGCATGCAGGGCATGGGCGATGCCTCGCTGATGGCGTTGAAGCAGTTGTCGATGATCGTCCACCGCCAGGCCGTGGTGATGGGCTATGGCGACGCCTTCCTGATCCTGACGGTGTTCTATTGTGGGCTGAGCGTGCTGGTGATGCTGCTGAAGAAGCCGGCTGCCCTGAGCTCCGAGCCCGCGCATTGAGGTGGCCGGGCGAGGCCCGGCCACCGCGCGACCCCGTCAATTGGTCGGGCGAGCGAAGCTCGGATATTTCAGCTTGCCCTCGGCGATCTTGGCCGGCCACAGCGTGACCTGCTTGCCATCCTGCCACTGGAACACCATTCCGCTGACATTGTCCGAACCATATTTGAGCCCGTGGGTGAACTGGTCCTCGCGCCCATAGAACTGGACACGCCCGATCGTGCCGACGTAATCGGTCTTCTCCAGTTCGGCGACCATCTTGTCCGGATCGGTCGAACCGGCGCGCTTGATGGCCTCGGCGATGATGTAGACCTCGTCATAGGCGGTATAGCCGGTATAGGCCGGGTCGGTCCCGAACTTGGTCTTGAATGCCGCGGCGAATGGTTTCGTCTTGGGCGTCACCGCCGTTGTCGAGGTCGCAACCGCCAGCGATGGAATGCCCTCGGCGGCGCCGTTGGTGTCGCCCCAGAAGGTCGGGCTCAGCGCCTGGGCACTGATGCCGAACATCGGGATCGGGACCTGCTGGTTCTTCCATTGCACGGTCGGCTGCACGCCGACATGCGAGATGCCGGTCACGATCACGTCCGGCTTCTTGCCTTCGAGCTGGTTGAAGATCGGGGTGAAGTCGGTGGTGTCCGGCGAGAAGCGGATGTGGTCGACAACATTCAGGCCGGCCTTGGGCAGGCAGGCGAGATAGCCCTCGTCCAGCGGCTTGGTCCATGCCGCGTCCTCGCTCATGACGACGGCGGTCTTCATTTTCATGCCGTCGACAAGCAGGTCCTTGGCGGCATCGCAAACCGCCAGCGCCTGTGCCGCCGAGGTCAGATAGCCGTGGAAGGTGTACTTGTTCTTGTCATAGTCGTTGTGGATCGGCTTGGTGATCTCGTTGCTGGCGGCACCGGGAGTGATCAGCGGCATGTGCAGCCGCGCCGCCCATGGCTCCAGCGCCAGCACCACCTCGCTGATGTAGCTGGCGATCACGGCGCTGACCTTGTCGTCCGACACGGCGCGCTGAAACGCGCGGACCGAGTCGGCCGACGAGCTCTTGTTGTCATACGACACGATCTCGATCTTGCGCCCGTTGACGCCACCCTTGGCATTGATTTCGTCGGCGGCGATCTGGGCGCCTCCCGGGGTGGCGGCACCCGCAATCGATTGAACCTCGGCGATGACGCCGATCTTGATCGGCCCGTCGGACTGGGCAAAGGCGGGCAGGGCGGCGCCGCCGGCGAATACGGCAGCGGTCGCCATGAGAAATTGCGAAAATGTCAGGCCTGGTCTAGCCATGGACGCGTCTCCCTCGATGATCCGTCTTGCCGACGGAGTTGCCCGAATCTCAACACAGCTGGTTCGGCAAATCAAACGATAAGGATTAGGCCGGGTTGCGGCGCAAAACCCGTACGGACCTTTGCAAATCATCATTTCGCAGCGCGCGCGGAACGGATCCGTATTGCCAAACACGCGCCGCCGATCTATAAGCCCGGCCTCGTCACTCGAACCGGGAGGCATTTGCATGATTTCCATGTATCCGCAGATCGCGCCCGCGCGTCCGAGGTCCATGCTGGACGCCTGCTTCGGCCTCTGATCGCCGCCGCATCCAGCTTCGGCCGGGCCTGATGTCCCGGACCGCCACCGACCTCACCCTGGGCCGCTTCAACTAGGCCAGTACAGAATCACAACGACGTGCGCGCCGGCCGTTGCCGCCGCCGTCAAGCAATGGAGCCGGCTCGTGCATTGGGCACGCCGGATGACGCCATGACCGCTCAACTCGACAAGCGCCGCGCCGCAATCCGCCTGGTGCTGCCCTTCATGTTCCGTCATTGGCTGCAGCAGCCAATGCTGGCCACCGCGGTGGTCGCCGGTCTGCTCGCCGCGACGGCGGCCGATCTGTTCATGCCGGTGTTTTCCGGCCGCCTGGTCGACGCCATGACCTCGGGGGCGTCGGATCCGGCGGCGCGCCGGACGGCCATGACGGCGTTCATTGCGATCGTGTCGCTTGGCCTCGTATCGATGATGCTGCGGCTGGCCGGGCTGCAGGCGATCGTGCCGTTCACGCTGCGCATCATGGCCGATGTGTCGCGCGAGGCATTCGAGCGCGTCCAGCGCTTCTCGACCGACTGGCACGCCAACAGCTTCGCCGGCTCGACGGTGCGCAAGATCACCCGTGGCATGTGGGCGATCGACCTGCTCAACGACACCATCTTCCTGGCGTTGCTGCCCTCGCTGGCGGTATTGCTGGGCTCGATCGTGCTGATCGGACTGCACTGGCGCTCGCTCGGCATCGTGGTCGCGATCGGGGCGGCGATCTACGTGCCGATGATCGTGCTGTTCTCGACGCGCTACATCGCGCCGGCCGCACGCGTTTCCAACGCCTGGGATACCCGGATCGGTGGCACGCTTGCCGACGCGCTGACTTGCAACGCGGTGGTGAAATCATTCGGAGCCGAGGCCCGCGAGGACGCGCGGCTGGCGCGCGTCATCGCGCGGTGGCGCCGCCGGGTGCGGCGGACATGGCTGCGCTACAACTACACCGCCGGCGCCCAGCTCTCGGTGCTGCTATGCTTGCGCACGTCGGTGATCGGCGGCGCCTTGCTGCTGTGGATGGCCGGCCGGGCCTCGCCGGGCGACGTCACCTATGTGCTGACCAGCTACTACATCATCCACGCCTATCTGCGTGACGTCGGCATGCACGTCAACAACCTGCAGCGTTCGGTCAACGACATGGAGGAGCTGGTTGCGATCCATGACGAGGCGATCGGCATTGCCGATGCCGTGGGTGCCTCGCCGATCGACATCCATGGCGGGCGCATCGTGTTCGAAGACGTGACCTTCCACTATGGCGGCCACCTTGCGCCATTGTATCGCAGCCTGTCGGTCGACATCCGGGCCGGCGAACGGGTCGGGCTGGTCGGCCGCTCCGGCTCCGGCAAGACCACCTTCGTCAAGCTGCTGCAGCGCCTCTACGATGTCAGCGGCGGCCGGATCCTGATCGACGATCAGGATGTCGCGACGGCGACGCAGCAATCGCTGCGCAGCCAGATCGCGATCGTGCAGCAGGATCCGATCCTGTTTCACCGCTCGCTCGCCGAGAACATCGCCTATGGCCGGCCCGGTGCCGGCATGGCGGCGATCGAACACGCGGCGCGCCTTGCCAACGCCCATGAATTCATCCGGCGGCTGCCGAAGGGCTATGGCACGGTGGTCGGCGAACGCGGCGTCAAGCTGTCCGGCGGCGAGCGGCAGCGCGTCGCGCTGGCGCGGGCATTTCTCGCCGATGCGCCGGTGCTGATCCTCGACGAGGCGACCTCGAGCCTCGATTCGGAATCGGAAGCGCTGATCCAGCAAGCGATGGAGCGATTGATGAAAGGACGCACCTCGATCGTGATCGCCCACCGGCTGTCGACGGTGCGCAGTCTCGACCGCATCCTGGTATTCGACCGCGGCGCGATCGTCGAGCAGGGCAGCCATGCCGCGCTGGTCGGCAGGGCCGGCGGCATCTATCGCAGCCTGTTCGAACTGCAGGTTGCCGGGATCGATCATATTGCGAAGGCCGGCTAGCCTATGAAGCCGCCCTCACTTCCGGGCCCGCGCCGTGACAGCGCGTCCCGGGATGGCGGCGCCGGATGGTGTGTCGCGGTGGTCGGCGTTGCACCCCTGCTGCGCGTCGAGATCGCCACCGTCGCGACCACGGCTGCGGCGAACAGCAGGATCTGCAGCGTGATGGTCTCGCCATTGAACAGGGCTGCCAGCGCAAAGGTGACGAACGGCTGCAGCAGTTGAACCTGCGATACCCGCGCGATGCCGCCGATCGCGAGACCCGCGTTCCAGGCAAAGAAGCCGATCCACTGCGAGAACAGCGCGACATAGAGCAGCCCCAGCCACGGCTTCAACCCGATCTGGCCGAGGTCCGCGGGCAGGGTGAGCGCGACCGCCGGCAGCGAGATCGGCAACGCCATCACCAGCACCCAGCTGATGACTTCCCAGCCCGGCATCTGATGGGTCAGCCGTCCGGAGAAGGCATAACCGATCGCCGAGACGACGACGGAGGCGAACAGCAGGAGGTCGCCGGTCGAGAGCGCGCCGCCGCCCTGACGCAGCGCGAACGCCACCACCAGCGCGGCACCGAACACCGAGGCAATCCAGAACAACGGCCTTGGCCGCTCATGCGTGATCAGCACCGCGACCAGCGCGGTGGCGATCGGAAGCACCCCGAGCACCACGCCGCCATGCGCGGCATCGACGGTCTGAAGCGCGAGCGACATCAGCAGCGGAAACAGCACGGTTACGCCGAGCATCGCGACCAGGAGTTGCGGCCACAGCCGTCGCGGCGGCCATGGTCGGCGCAGCACGATCAAGAGCACCAGCGAGCACAGCCCTGCTATCGCGGTGCGCAAGGCGGTCAGCGCCAGCGGATCGATGGCCGCGATCGCGATCCGCGTCGCCGGCAGCGTTCCGCCGAAGATCGCCATGCCGATGAAGCCAAGCAGCAGGCCGAGACGCTCGCGTGACCATGGAGTGAAGTGCATGGCGCCTGTCACTAGCGGGTTCGCTGTCGCAGGTACAGCGCTCGCACGGGTCGCATGGCCGGCATGCGAGGGCGGCAAGCGAACGCGCTGGGTTTTCGGATCAGAGGCTGTTCCAGACCAGGACCACGCCGGATAGGAACAGCAGCGCAAGCACGATGTCGCGGAAATTGCGGTCGCTCAGCGCATGGAAGATTCGCGCGCCGAGCCACGCGCCGATCACCGCCCCCGGAAACACCAGCAGCGTCAGCCAGGCCACCTGCGGCCCGACCATGCCCGCCGCGGCATGCAGGCACAAGGCGGTGAGCAGGATGGCCAGATTGAAGATCTGAAACACCCCGCGCCGTTGCTCCTTGCCCCAGCCGCGCACGCTGGCCCACAGGATCGGTAACGGGCCCGACAGGCCGGCCAGACCGCCGAGGATGCCGCCGACGAACCCGATGCCGGCATCCGCGGGTCGACCGCCAAGGCGAAACGCCATCGGCTTTCTCTGAAAATAGAGCGCGATCGGAAATAGCAGCAGCAGCACGCCGACGCTCAGCCTGAAGATCTGCGGATCGGCGCGGGCGACCAGCATGGTGCCAATCGGAACCCCGGCGAGGCCGCCGGCGACAACCGGCCAGATCAGCGTCAGGTCGAAGGTTCGCCACATCGACGGCAGCGTTGCGGACTGGGCGATCACCGAGCAGACCAGCACCAGCGGCACCGCGAGCGACGGCGGCAGCACGTAAAGCCAGATACCGAGCGCCATCAGCCCCATGCCAAATCCGGCGAGGCCGGACACGAAGCCTCCGGCGAGCGCGCCGACGAACAGTAGCGCGTCGGCAGCGGCGTTCATCCAGACTTCCCTGTTCGGCAGGGCAGCAGCGCCGGCGGCCCGCGTCCGACGTTTACACGAGCGAGTTGCGAAGTGCCATCCGCGTGACGCGGATTCCTGCTGCGCGTCACATCATTGAAAGGGAACGCGCACTGCATCGCGCCGCCGTTGCCTTCCGGAAATGGCGAGGGGTCCGGCGTGTCGCGCCGAACCCCTCATTTCGAGGCATCAGCCGGCCTGTAAGCCGGGTTTTGTAGGGCACCGCCGGCTTGCGCTGGCGATGCGTGACGGCCATTCCTCTGGGGCCATGTTCGCACATGGTCTCGAGCAACCTACCCGGACAGCGGGCCTGACATCGCCCTGCGGTGTTGTCGCTTGCGCGAACATGCCGCGTTGCCGTCCCTATTCGGTCTTGCTCCCGGTGGGGTTTGCCATGCCGTTTCCGTTGCCGGACCCGCGGTGCGCTCTTACCGCACCTTTTCACCCTTGCCGCGTCAGAGGACGAGGCGGTTCGTTCTCTGTGGCACTGTCCCTGGGGTCGCCCCCGCCGGATGTTATCCGGCACCGTATGTCGATGGAGCCCGGACTTTCCTCTCCCGATAGCCTTTCGACCATGGCGGGAGCGGCCGTCCGGCCGACTGACCCGTCCAGGCATGGGGGCTGACGCCGGCCACGTCAAGCCGATAACGACGCGCCGCCCCGGCCGAGATAAATTATCCTGAAGATGTCGTTTGGCGCGGTGCCGGTTCGACTGGTTGCCGGCGATCATGCCGATCAAGAGGAGCACACCAGATGCAATATCTGCTGATGATCTATCAGAACGAGGCCGAGTACGGCAAAATCGACGCCGCGACCGGCAAGAAGATGCTGGAGGAATATGGCGCCTTCACCCAGTCCATCATCCAGAGCGGCAACTTCAAGGCCGGCGACCGGCTGCAGCCGACCACCACCGCGACCACGGTGCGGGTGCGGGACGGCAAGACCCTGACCACCGACGGCCCGTTTGCGGAAACGCGCGAACAGCTCGGCGGCTACTATTTGATCGAGGCCAAGGACCTCGACGCCGCGCTCGGCATCGCGGCGCGAATTCCCGGCGCGCGTTTCGGTTCGATCGAGGTGCGGCCGATCTGGGTCTATAGTTGAGGCCGCTCGCCGTTGCGGCTGCGCGCCCTGCGCGGCTAGGAACCGGCGGTCATTGGTCAGGCAATGCCGATCACATCGAGCGAGATCGAAAAGATATTCCGCGACGAGGCGGGGCGCGCGCTGGCGACGCTGATCCGCCTCGTCGGCGATTTCGATCTGGCCGAGGACAGCCTGCAGGAAGCCTTTGCGGTCGCGCTGGAGCGCTGGCCCGCGGCGGGAGCGCCGTTCAATTCGCGGGCATGGTTGGTCAATGTCGCGCGCAACAAGGCAGTCGATCGCATCCGACGCCAGATCACCCTGCGCGGCAAGCAGGACGAGCTCGTCCAGGAGATGCGTCTTGCCACGGATTCCGATGACGTGTGCGACGCCGCGCTCGGCGACGACATGCTGCGGCTGATCTTCACCTGTTGCCATCCGGCCTTCGCGGCAGAGGTCCAGGTGGCGCTGACGCTGCGCACCGTGTGCGGGCTCGCCACCGCCGAGGTGGCCCGTGCCTTTCTCGCCACCGAGGACGCGATGGCGCAACGTCTGGTCCGCGCCAAGCAGAAGATCCGGCTCGCCGGCATCCCCTACGAGGTGCCGGACCGCGAAGCGCTGGAGCCGCGGCTGCGCGGCGTGCTCGCGGTGATCTATCTCATCTTCACCGAGGGCTACGCCGCGACCGCCGGCGAGGATCTGATGCGGCCCGATCTGGCGCGCGAGGCGATCCGGCTGGCTCGACTGCTCGACGTCCTGATGCCGGGGCGGGGCGAGATCAAGGGCCTGCTGGCCCTGCTGCTGCTGCATGATGCCCGCCGCGCCTCGCGCGCCACCGCGGGCGGCGACATTGTGCTGCTCGAACACCAGGATCGCTCGCGCTGGGATTCCGCTCAGATCGCCGAGGGCCTGGCGCTGGTGGAAGAGGCGCTGCGGTTGCCGGGCCGGCCGCAATCCTACGCGGTGCAGGCGGCGATCGCGGCGCTGCATGCGCGGGCGCCCGACTACGAGGCCACCGACTGGCCGCAGATCGCCGGCCTCTACGAGGTGCTGTTGCGGATCAGCCCGTCGCCGGTGATCGAGCTCAATCACGCCGCCGTGGTGTCGATGGTGGACGGACCGGCGCGCGCGCTGGCGCTGGTCGACGCACTCGACGCCCGCGGCGGCCTGAAGGGCTACGCGTTGCTGCCGGCGGTGCGGGCCGATCTGCTGCGCCGGCTCGGCCGGCGCGATGCGGCGCGCGAGGCCTATCGGGCGGCGATGGCGGCGACGCAGCTGGAGCCGCTGCGCCGGCTCTATGCGCGTCGACTGACCGAGCTCGATGACGGCATCAGCTAGCCCGCTCGGTGCCTGATCGCAGCCGCGTCGGAGACGGCTATGATGTTGCGACCGTCGCGGCGGCATCGGCCGGCAGGCTTTCGAGCAGCGACTGCAAGGTGATCAAGGTCGAGTGGTCGGCGATGCCATCGACACGCGCGGGCCGGAAATGGCGCTGGAAGGCGGTAACGACTTCCATGGTCGGCCCGTCATATTTTCCGCTGGTCGGAACGCCGTAGCCGTATTTCGCCAGCGCCCGCTGCAGGTTGCGGACGTCGTCGCTGGCGGTGCCGAGCTTGAGCGTGTCACCGCGCACGATCGGCGCCGGCTGCACCCAATGGCCGACGCCGGAGTTGGCCAGCGAATGCCAGGGAAATTTCTCGCCCGGGTCCTTCTTGCGGGCAGGCGCCACGTCGGAATGGGCCAGCACGCGGTGCGAGGGCACCTGGCGTCGAAGCATGATGCCGCGACACAGCGCGATCACCGCGGCGATCTGGCGCAGCGGAAATTCCGGGTAGCCCCAGTCGTGGCCGCGGTTGACGATCTCGATGCCGATCGAGCAGGAATTGATGTCCGGCTCGCCGGCCCAGAACGACGCGCCGGCGTGCCAGGCGCGCATCGCTTCCGGAACGGATTGGATGATACGGCCGTCCTCCAGCACGATGTAGTGCGCCGACACTTCGGTGCCGGCCGTGCACAACCGCGCGATCGCGCCTTCCGGATCGGGCATCCCTGTATAGTGCAGGATAACCATGTCGGGCGCGCGGCCGTTGGCGCGTTCGCCGAAATTGGCGGACGGTATGACATCGGACGCGATGGAGGAATCCGGCGTGAAGGTCGGGGTTGGTTCGGCAGCCATCCGTTTACTATTCCTTTACCGGCCCGCAAGGGCAATGCACGCGCCGCCGGGTGCCCCGCATTTTGACCGGGTGTGTGCGGTACGCATCACCGGTTCCGATCACCGTCAAATGCATACTCACCCGTCAACCCTTTCTTAACGCTAGCTGCCGTTACTAGACAGTGAGGTGCCGAACCGGCGAGGGGCGGCCAACATTCGTTGACGCTCAGACAGCCCATGGCAGCCGACCTCATCCCGCGCGGAACTCAGGGTTTGCGGCGGGGCATGGCCGGCTGTTCCGGTTCAAGCCGGCGCGTCGCGCGGAGCCGGGCGGCGGCGCTTAGACAATCGAGGCGCAATGGTCCCGTTGGCGTCCAGTTCCCTGCTTCGAGGCGCACCGCGCGGCGAGGGCGCGACATGACTGTGTCCGGCAAGCGGCATGTCCCCGTGCTCGGCCGTGAGGCCGTCGCCATGCTCGCCCCCCGCGACGGCGGGATCTATCTCGATGCCACCTTCGGTGCCGGCGGCTACAGCCAAATGATTCTCGACAACGCGGCGACCCGGGTGATCGGCATCGACCGCGACCGTACCGCGATATCGGCCGGGTTCGATCTGGTCGATCGCTCGGCCGGACGGCTGACCCTGGTCGAGGCGCGATTTTCCGGCCTGGCCGAGGTCTGCGCTGCGCAGGGCGTCGACGCGGTCGACGGCATCGTAATGGATGTCGGGGTGTCCTCGATGCAGCTCGACGAGGCCGCCCGCGGCTTTTCCTTCCGCCTCGACGGTGCGCTCGACATGCGGATGGGCCAGCACGGCCCGACTGCCGCCGACGTCATCGCGCGCGCCTCGGAGGCCGAACTCGCCGACATCATCTACCTGTTCGGCGAGGAGCGGCATTCCCGCCGCGTCGCCCGCGTCATCGCCGCCGCCCGCGAACAGGCGCCGATCACCACCACCCGGGCACTCGCCGAACTCGTCGCCACCGTGGTGCGATCGCGGCCGGGCGACATCCATCCGGCCACCCGGACGTTCCAGGCGCTGCGGATCTTCGTCAACGAGGAACTCGACGAACTCAGGCTGGCGCTGGCGGCGGCCGAGCGCGTGCTGAAGCCGGGCGGCCGGCTCGCCGTGGTGTCGTTTCATTCGCTGGAAGACCGCATGGTCAAGAGTTTCCTGGTCGAGCGCGGCAAGCCGGCGAGCGGATCGCGGCACCGGCCGGCATTGGCGCTGGCGGCGCCGAGCTTCGCCATCCTGACCGGGCGTCCGGTCACGCCCGACCAGGCCGAGATCGACGCCAATCCGCGTGCCCGGTCGGCCAGGCTGCGCGCGGCCGAACGGACCGACGCGCCCGCTCATGCTGCGCCGGAGCCGACGGCATGGCCGACACTCTCCGGAATGAAGCGGAGAGCCTGACCATGCGCATCCTGCATCTTCTCGTGATCGGCGCGCTGGTGTTCGCGGCGGCCTATGTCTATCGGATCAAGATGGCGTCGACCATCCGCACCGAGCGGGTGCTGCGGCTGCACGCGCAGATCCGCGAGCAGCGCGACGCCATCGCGGTGCTGCGGGCCGAGTGGACCAAGCTCGATGCGCCGAGCCGGCTGCAGGGTCTGGCCGAACGGCATTTGCCGCTGAAGCCGGTCACTGCGGCGCAATATGATTCGTTGAAGAACCTGCCGGAACGGCCGCCGAACTTTGCCCGGCCGGGCGCGCCGGATCCGATCGGCGCGATGATCGACGCGATCGATTCGGTGGCGGCCGAAGCCCCTGCTTCAACCGGCTCGGTGCCGGCGCCGGAGCGGATCCAATGACCGGCCGGGCGCTGACCATCATCAAGGCGGCCGAGCCGTGGCGGCGACGCCTGATCCGCAGCCTGCTTTACGGGCGCAATGTCGACCGCGCCGCCAAGGCGCGCGCCCGCGTCGGGTTCGCCATCCTGGCCTTCGCCGCGATCTATGCCGTGATCGGCGGCCGGCTGATCATGTATGCGGCGATCGGCGACAGCCACGGCGCGCGCCACACCGCCACCCAGGACGCGATCGCGACCGCGCGGCCGGACATCGTCGATCGCAACGGCGATGTGCTCGCCACCGACGTCAAGGCGCCGAGCCTGTTTGCCGAGCCGCGGCGGATCATCGACAAGGACGAGGCGGTCGAACTGTTGACCGCGACGCTGCCGGACCTCGACACCACCGAAGTACGCGAGCGGCTGTCGTCGAAGAAGGGTTTTGTCTGGCTGAAGCGGGAGATCACGCCGCGGCAGCAGCTCGAAATCCACCGCCTCGGCCTTCCCGGCGTCGGCTTTCTACGCGAGAACAAGCGGGTCTATCCCACCGGCGCCGAGGTCGCGCACCTGATCGGGCTCGTCAATATCGACAATCAGGGCATCGCCGGCATGGAGAAATGGCTCGACAATAACGGCCTCGCCGATCTGCATCGCGCCGGTTTCGCCACCGATCGCCTGCAGCGGCCGGTGGAATTGTCGGTCGATCTGCGCGTCGAGCACGCCTTGCGCGACGAACTGCTCAAGGCCAAGCAGAAATTCCACGCCAAGGCGGCCTCCGGTCTCGTCTCCAATGTCAAGACCGGCGAGATCGTGGCGATGGTTTCGCTGCCCGATTTCGATCCCAACAATCCAACCGAGGCGCACGATCCCGACCGCATCAATCGGCTCACCACCGGCGTCTACGAGATGGGTTCGACGTTCAAGGCGTTCACGCTGGCGATGGCGCTGGATTCCGGCAAGTCCGATCTCAACTCGATGTGGGATGCGCGCGGCCCGCTGCATTACGGCAGGTTCACCATCCATGACGACGAGCCGAAAGGCCGTTTCATCAACATGAAGGAGGTCTTCACCTTCTCGTCGAATGTCGGCGCCGCACGCATCGCGCTGTCGCAGGGCGTCGAGGCGCACAAGGCCTTCCTTCGCAAGATGGGGCAGCTCGACCGGCTGCGCACCGAGCTGCCGGAGAGCGCCTCGCCGATCGTGCCGCGGCATTGGGGCGAGCTGAACACGGTGACGATCGCGTTCGGTCACGGCATCGCGGTGGCGCCGCTCCAGGCGGTGATGGGAATCGACGCGCTGGTGAACGGCGGCTATCTGATTCCACCGACCTTCCTGAAGCGCACCGAGCAGGAGGCGATGGCGCTGGCGAAACGGGTGATCAAGCCCGAGACGTCGGAGAAAATGCGCTTCCTGATGCGGCTCAACGCGGAAGTCGGCACCGCGCGAAAGGCCGACGTCAAGGGCTACTATATCGGCGGCAAGACCGGCACGGCGGAAAAGGTCATCAACGGCCGCTACGCCAAGAAGCGCGTCCTCACCGCTTTTACCGCGATCGTGCCCGCCGACCGTCCGCGCTACCAGCTGCTGGTGATGCTGGACGAGCCGCAGGCGACCAAGGAAACCTTCGGCTTCATCACCTCGGGCTGGAACGCGGTGCCGACCGGGGGCAATGTGATCGCCCGGATCGCGCCGCTGCTCGGGATCGAACCGCGGTTCGACCTGCCGCCGCCCGACCGCCTTATTCTTGCGGCATCCAAGACAAGCCAGTAAGGCGTAGTGCTAAGGTCGATTCGAAGTTCCCGCGCGAGGCTGGGCTGGAAAACTCATGAAGCTGCGCGACCTGTTCGGCGATGACGCCGCCATCGACCCGCGGGCGGAAGCGGTCGTGGTGACGGGCCTTGCCGTGGACAGCCGGGTGGTGAAGCCCGGCGACGCGTTCTTTGCGCTCGCCGGCAGCAGGACCGACGGCGCGCGGTTCGTCGATTCGGCGATTGCCGCCGGCGCGGTGGCCATCGTCGGCGAGCGGCCCCCGCCGGGCGCCCGGCCGTCCTGCTTCGTCGCCACGCCGAATCCGCGCCGTGCGCTGGCGCTGGCCGCGGCGCGCTTCTATCCGCGTCAGCCCGGGACCATCGCCGCCGTCACCGGCACCAGCGGCAAGACTTCGGTCGCGGCTTTCACGCGGCAGATCTGGCAGACGCTCGGCCATGCCTCGGCCAGCATCGGCACCATCGGACTGGTGTCGCCGAAGCGCACCATCTACGGATCGCTGACGACGCCGGACCCGATCGCGCTGCACCGCCAGCTCGACGAAATCGCGCGCGACGGCGTCACCCATCTCGCGTTCGAGGCCTCGTCGCATGGGCTCGATCAGTTTCGGCTCGACGGTGTCCGGATCGCCGCCGCCGGCTTCACCAACCTGTCGCGCGATCACTTGGACTATCATCCCGACGTCGCGCACTATCTTGCCGCCAAGCTGCGGCTATTCCGCGATCTGGTCGCGGCGGACGGCGCGGCGGTGATCAGCGCCGATCACGATTGCTCGCAGGCCGTGATCGACGCCGCGCAGGCGCGCGGGCTGCGCATCCATTCGGTCGGAAGCCGCGGTGACGGTGCCGGCGAGGGTATTCGGCTGCTCGCCGCCGAGGTCGAAGGGTTCTCGCAGCGGCTCGCGCTCGAGCATCGCGGGCGCAGGCACTCGGTGCGGTTGCCGCTGGTCGGCGCTTTCCAGATCGAGAACGCGCTGGTCGCCGCCGGCCTTGCCATCGGCACCGGCAGCGCGCCACAGGCGGTGTTCGCCGCACTCGAGACCCTTGAAGGCGCCAGGGGCCGGCTGGAACACGTCGGCGAGTACAATGGCGCGCCGATCTTCGTCGACTATGCCCACAAGCCCGATGCGCTGGCCAAGGCGTTGCAGGCATTGCGGCCCTACGCCAGGCGCCGACTGGTCGTGGTATTCGGCGCCGGCGGCGACCGCGATGCCGGCAAGCGGCCGCTGATGGGCGCGATTGCCGCCGAGAATGCCGACTGCGTCGTCGTCACCGACGACAATCCGCGCAGCGAGGATCCAACTTCGATCCGCGCAGCAATCCTGAGCGCGGCCGGCGCGGCCAGGGACATCGGCGATCGCGCCGAAGCGATCCGGACGGCGATTGGCGGCCTCGGCCCCGGCGATGCATTGCTGATTGCCGGCAAGGGCCACGAGACCGGGCAGATCATCGGCGACCGCGTGCTGCCGTTCAGCGATCACGAAACGGTGGCGGCCGTACTGGCGCAGAGGGTGGCATGAGCGCCGCGCCGCTCTGGACCTCGGGCGCGATGGCGGCGGCGATGCAGGCCGCCAGCCGCGGCGTACTGCCGGAAGCCGTCATCGGGCTGTCGATCGACAGCCGCAGCATCGTGCCGGGCGAGGCCTATTTCGCCATCAAGGGCGAGGTCCATGACGGACACGATTTCGTCGCCGCGGCGTTGCAGGCCGGCGCCGCGCTGGCGGTGGTCGAAGCCGCGCAGCGCGACAGGTTCGCGGCCGATGCGCCGCTGCTCGTGGTGGAAGACGTGCTGGCGGGCCTGGTCGCGCTTGCGCATGCTGCGCGCGCGCGTTTCTACGGCCGCGTCATCGCGGTGACCGGCTCGGTCGGCAAGACCTCGACCAAGGAGGCGCTGCGGCGGGTGTTCGGGGATCAGGGCGAGACCCACGCCTCGGCCGCATCCTTCAACAATCACTGGGGCGTGCCGCTGTCGCTGGCACGCTGCCCGGCTTCAGCGAGATTCGCGATCTTCGAGATCGGCATGAATCATGCCGGCGAGATCGAACCGCTGGTGCGGATGGTGCGGCCGCATTGCGCGCTCATCACCACGGTCGAGCCGGTGCATCTCGAATTCTTCTCCGGCATCGAGGCGATCGCCGACGCCAAGGCCGAGATCTTCGCGGGCGTGGAGGCGGGCGGCGCCGTGATCCTCAACCGCGACAACGCGCAATTCGCCCGCCTCGCGCGCCGCGCCGCCGAGCGCGGCGTCGCGCAAATCGTTACGTTCGGCGCCGATCCGAAATCCGAGGCGCGGCTGCTCGACCTGTCGCTGCACGCCACCTGCTCGGCAGTGCATGCCGACATTCTCGGCCACGATGTCACCTACAAGCTCGCCGTGCCGGGCCGCCACATGGCGATGAATTCACTGGCGGTGCTGGCGGCGGCCTCGCTGGCGGGCGCCGATCTGGCTCGCGCCGCCTTGTCGCTGTCGCACATCGAGCCGCCCGCCGGCCGCGGCGTCCGCCGCGCGCTGCAGATGGCGAGCGGCGAGGCGGTGCTGATCGACGAAAGCTACAATGCCAACCCGGCGTCGATGGCGGCGGCGCTCAATGTGCTCGGTCAGGCTACGATCGGCCCAAAGGGCCGGCGCATCGCGGTGCTCGGCGACATGCTGGAATTGGGACCGACCGGTCCCGCCTTGCATCGCGGCCTGCTCGATGCCGTCAGGGCCAACCGGGTCGATCTCGTCTATTGCTGCGGTCCGCTGATGCGCCATCTGTGGGATGCCCTTTCCGACGGCAAGCGGGGCGGCTATGCGGAAAGTGCGGATGGTCTCGCGACCCAGGCCGTGTCAGCCATTCGCGCCGGCGACGCCATCATGGTCAAGGGATCGCTGGGCTCGAAGATGAAGACGATTGTCAACGCGTTCGAACAGCGTTTTCCCGGCAACGCCGCGCCGGATGACGTCGCGATACAGGCGGACTGAATGTTTTATTGGCTGATCGATCTATCCAACACGGTGCCGGGGCTGGGCATGTTTCGCTCGTTCCTCAACGTGTTCCGCTACATCACCTTCCGAACCGGCGGAGCGATGGTGACGGCCGCCCTGGTCGTATTCCTGTTCGGCCCCTGGATCATCGATCATCTCCGGCTGCGCCAGGGCAAGGGCCAGCCGATCCGCACTGACGGGCCGCAATCGCATCTCGTCACCAAGAAGGGCACGCCGACCATGGGCGGGCTGATGATCCTGTCCGGACTGGTGGTCTCGACGCTGCTATGGGCCAACCCGCTCAATCCCTATGTCTGGATCGTGCTCGCGGTGACGCTCGGCTTCGGTTTCGTCGGCTTCTACGACGACTATCTCAAGGTGACGCAACAGAGCCATAGCGGCTTTGCCGGCCGCATCCGCCTCCTGATCGAGGCGGTGATCGCGCTAACGGCGTGCTACGCCCTGGTGCGGCTCGGCCGCGATCCGTTCTCCACCTCGCTGGTGATCCCCTTCTTCAAGGACGTGGTGCTGAATTTCGGCTGGGTGTTCGTGCTGTTCGGCGCCTTCATCATGGTCGGTGCCGGCAACGCAGTGAATCTCACCGACGGCCTCGACGGACTTGCCATCGTGCCGGTGATGATCGCGGCGGCGAGTTTTGGCATGATCGCCTATCTTGCCGGCAACGCGGTGTTCTCCGACTATCTGCAGATCAACTATGTCGCCGGTACCGGCGAACTCGCCGTGCTGTGCGGTGCGGTGCTCGGTGCCGGGCTGGGGTTCCTCTGGTTCAACGCGCCGCCGGCGTCGATCTTCATGGGCGATACCGGTTCGCTGGCGCTCGGCGGCATGCTCGGCTCGATCGCGGTTGCGGTGAAGCACGAGATCGTGCTGGCGGTGATCGGCGGGCTGTTCGTGCTGGAGGCAGTCTCGGTGATCGTGCAGGTGGCGTCGTTCAAGCTGACCGGCAAGCGCGTGTTCCGGATGGCGCCGCTGCATCATCATTTCGAACAGAAGGGCTGGACCGAGCCGCAGATCGTGATCCGGTTCTGGATCATCTCGGTGATGCTGGCGCTGGCCGGCCTTTCCACGCTGAAGCTGCGGTGATCACGCGCAGAAGCGCTGTCGTTTGGCGCGGTTGGTGAGAATGAAGACGTGGCCGCCTCGTGTCATGCAGTGATAGTGAAAGACGTGGATGGCCGGGACAAGCCCGGCCATGACGAGAATTGCGTGGTCCATCCATGATTCCCATCACTTCCTTCGCGGGCAAGACGGTCGCGGTGTTCGGGCTCGGAGGCTCGGGGCTTGCGAGCTGCCATGCGCTGAAGGCGGGCGGCGCGGAGGTGATCGCCGGCGATGACGGTATCGACCGGCTTGCGGAAGCCGCCAAAGCGGGCTTCATCACCGCGGACCTGCGCACGGTGTCGTGGTCGAACTTCGCCGCCCTGGTGCTGACGCCGGGGGTGCCTCTGACCCATCCGGCGCCGCACTGGACTGTGCTCGCGGCGCGCCAGGCCGGCGTGGAGGTGATCGGCGACATCGAACTGTTCTGCCGCGAGCGGCGGCGTCACGCGCCGGATGCACCCTTCATCGCGATCACCGGCACCAACGGCAAATCGACCACCACCGCGCTGATTGCACATCTGATGCGCGTGGCCGGCTACGACACCCAGATGGGCGGCAATATCGGCACCGCCATCCTGTCGCTGCAGCCGCCGCGCACCGGCCGCGTCCATGTGGTCGAGATGTCGTCGTACCAGATCGACCTTTCGCCGTCGCTCGATCCCTCGGTCGGCATCCTGTTGAATGTGAGCGAAGATCACATCGATCGTCACGGTACGCTCGAACACTATGCGGCGGTCAAGGCCCGGCTGGTCGCCGGGGTGCAGCCCGGCGGCACCGCGATCGTCGATGTCGACGATGGATGGTGCCGCAATATCGCCGATCGGATCGAGCGGGCGGGCCGGCGCGTGGTTCGCGTCTCGGTCCGCAACCCGCTGCCGGACGGCATCTATGTCGAGCAAGACACCATCGTCGCGGCGTCCGGCGCCGCTCGCCGCGAGATCGCGCGGATCGGCGGCATCGGTTCGCTGCGCGGACTGCACAACGCGCAGAACGCCGCCTGCGCCGCGGCCTGTGCGCTGGCGCAGGGCATCGGCGCCGAGGTGCTGCAGAACGGACTGCGCAGCTTCCCGGGCCTCGCCCACCGCATGGAGCAGGTCGGCCGCCGCGGCAAGGTGCTGTTCGTCAACGACTCCAAGGGCACCAACGCGGACGCCACGGCGCATGCGCTGTCGTCATTCGCCGACATCTTCTGGATCGCCGGCGGCAAGCCCAAGCTCGGCGGCATCGGGAGCCTGACCGAATATTTCCCGCGCCTGCGCAAGGTCTATCTGATCGGGGAGGCGGCGCAGGAATTTGCCGCGACCCTCGACGGCAAGGCACCCTATGAAATCAGCGAAACGCTCGACGTCGCGGTGGCCGGCGCCGCGCGCGACGCCGAAGCCTCCGCCGTCGCCGACCCGGTGGTGCTGCTGTCGCCGGCCTGCGCGTCGTTCGATCAGTTCCGCAATTTCGAGGTTCGCGGCGCCCGGTTCCGGGAACTGGTGACGGCCCTGCCGGGCGTCGAACCGGTGGTGTGAGGGCAGGGTTGGGCAGCGTCCGTCAAAAGAAGCAGGCTTCCTTAACCCTTCGGCAACCATCATGGGCGACCAATGGGCAAACCCCTGCCTCCTGGGATCGCCCATGCTCTCCCGTGAACAACGCAATCCGCTTTCCGACTGGTGGTGGACCGTCGACCGCCTGCAACTCGCGGCGATCATCGCGCTGATCCTGGCCGGCGTCATCCTGTCGCTGGCGGCGAGCCCGCCGGTGGCGACCCGGATCGGCCTCGATCCGTTCCACTTCTTCAACCGCCACGTCCTGTTCCTAGTGCCGTCGTTCATCGTGATGATCGCGGTGTCGTTCCTGTCGCCGCGGCAGATCCGGCGCACCGCGCTGATCGTGTTCGCGCTCAGCATGGTCCTGATCGTGATGACGTTGTTGATCGGCCCCGAGGTCAAGGGCTCGCGGCGCTGGATCACCCTGATCGGCGTCAACATCCAGGCATCTGAATCCGCAAAGCCGGCCTTCGTGGTGATCGCGGCGTGGCTGTTCGCGGAATCGGCGAAGCGGCCGGAGATGCCGGCGACCTCGATGGCGCTGGTGCTGCTGATGTCGCTGGTGTCGCTATTGGTGATGGAGCCCGACTTCGGCCAGACCATGCTGATCCTGATGGTGTGGGGCGCCCTGTTCTTCATCGCGGGCATGCGGATGATCTGGGTGCTCGGGCTTGCCGGCGTCGCGAGCGCCGGGCTGTTCGGCGCCTATCTGCTGGTGCCGCACGTCGCCGGACGCATCAAGCGTTTCATGAATCCGGCTTCCGGCGACACCTTCCAGGTCGATACGGCGATGGAGGCATTCTACAATGGCGGCTGGTTCGGGCTCGGGCCCGGCGAAGGGATCGCCAAGCGCAGCCTGCCCGATAGCCATACCGATTTCGTGTTCGCAGTGGCGGCGGAGGAATTCGGCATCGTGCTCTGCCTGGTGCTGCTGATGCTGTTCGCCTTCATCGTGGTCCGCGCGCTGTCGCGCGCCTATGCGACCGAGGACACGTTCGCGCGGTTTGCCGCCTCCGGCCTCGCGATCCTGTTCGGGGTGCAGGCCGCCATCAACATGTCGGTCAACCTTCAGCTCATTCCTGCCAAGGGCATGACGCTGCCGTTCATCTCTTACGGCGGCTCGTCCATGGTTTCGCTCGCCTATGGTGTCGGCATGATGCTGGCGCTGACGCGGCAGCGGCCCAGCACCGAGGTCGAATCGATCGCGGCCGCGACGCTCGCGCGTGGCTACGTCTGATGACGGACGCCGCCTAGTCGGCTATTGAAGCCAATGGCTACCGCTTCTCTCATCCTGCTGGCGGCCGGCGGCACCGGCGGTCATCTGTTTCCGGCGGAATCGCTTGGCGTCGAGCTCACCCGCCGGGGCTTCCGCGTGCGCCTCGTTACCGATGCGCGCGCGCTGCGCTATACCGGGCTGTTTTCCAGGGACACCATCGACGTGGTGCCGAGCGAAACCGTTCGCGCCCGCACGCCATGGTCGCTCGCCCGAACCGGCGTGCTGCTGGCCGCCGGCACCATCGTGGCGCTGAACCTGATGCGACGTTCGAGGCCGGCGGCGGTGGTCGGCTTCGGCGGCTATCCGACCGTGCCACCGCTGCTGGCTGCGCGGCTGTTCGGGGTGCCGACGCTGCTGCACGAGGCCAATGCGGTGCTTGGCCGCGCCAACCGCATGCTGTCGCACGGTGTCAGCGCGATCGCGACCTCGCTGCCGGGCGTGCTGGACCGGGATCCGGCGCTCGCGGCGAAGACAACGACGGTCGGCACGCCGATGCGTCCTGCCATCCTGGCGGCGGCCGCCGTCAAATTCGTGTCGCCGGAGCCGGGTGGTGCGCTGCGCCTGCTGGTGGTCGGCGGCAGCCAGGGCGCGCGGGTGATGGCCGATATCGTGCCCGGCGCGATCGAACTTCTGTCGCCGGCGCTGTCGAGCCGGCTGATGCTCACCCAGCAGGTCCGAGAGGAGGACATGGCTCGCGTCCGCGCGGTCTATGACCGGCTCAAGGTCAATGCCGAACTGGCGCCGTTCTTCACCGATTTGCCGGCGCGGCTGGCCTCGAGCCAACTGGTGGTGTCGCGCTCCGGTGCCGGAACGGTGGCCGAACTCGGCGCTATCGGCCGGCCATCGATCCTGGTGCCGCTGCCTGGCTCGATTGATCAGGATCAATTCGCCAATGCCGGCGTGCTGGCACAGGCCAATGGCGCATTGCGGATTCCGCAGGCGGAATTCACGTCGGAACGGCTGGCGGCGGAGATTTCCGCCATCGCCGCCGAACCGGCGCGATTGAGCACGATGGCCGCCGCGGCTCGTACGGTCGGTCGGCTGGACGCCGCCATACGGCTGGCCGATCTGGTGCTGAAAGTCGCCAAAATCTAGGTCGAGAAACCGAAATCGGCTGCGCTGAGGTCATGGCCGGGCTTGTCCCGGCCATCCGCGTCTTGCATGAAGAGGTCGGGATTCGGCGATGCCCGGGGACAGCGTCGGGCATGACGGGAACAGACGGGATCGACCATGAGACTGCCGCGCGAGATCGGGCCCATCCATTTTGTCGGGATCGGCGGCATCGGCATGAGCGGCATTGCCGAGGTGTTATGCAATCTCGGCTACACGGTGCAGGGTTCGGATGCCTCCGAGGGCGGCAATGTTGCACGGTTGCGCGACAAGGGCATCAAGGTCTCGGTCGGCCATGCCGCCGGCAACATCGCCGGTGCCGACGTGGTCGTGGTGTCGACCGCGATCAGACGAGACAATCCGGAGCTGATCGCGGCGCGTGCCCAGCGCATTCCGGTGGTGCGCCGCGCCGAAATGCTGGCCGAGTTGATGCGGTTGAAAAGCTGCGTCGCCATAGCCGGCACCCATGGCAAGACCACCACCACGTCGATGGTCGCGGCCCTGCTCGACGCAGGGGATCTCGATCCGACCGTGATCAATGGCGGCATCATCAATGCCTACGGAACCAATGCGCGGCTCGGCGCCGGCGAATGGATGGTGGTGGAAGCCGACGAGAGCGATGGCACCTTCCTGAAGCTGCCGGCCGACATCGCCATCGTCACCAATGTCGACCCTGAGCACCTCGATCACTTCAAGACCTTCGAGGCCGTGCAGGACGCCTTCCGCAGCTTCGTCGAGAACGTGCCGTTCTATGGTTTTGCGGTGATGTGCATCGATCATGGCGTGGTGCAGACCATCGTCGGCAAGATCGAGGATCGCCGGATCATCACCTACGGCGAGAATCCGCAGGCGGACGCCCGGCTGATCGATCTCGCACCGAGCGGCGGCGGCTCGCGCTTCAAGGTCGCGTTCCGCGACCGCAAGACCGACGCCACGCACGAGATCACCGATATCTGGCTGCCGATGCCGGGTCGGCACAATGCGCTCAACGCGACCGCGGCGATTGCGGTCGCCCACCAACTCGGACTTTCCGACGCTGCGATCCGCGAGGCGCTGGCCGGCTTCGGTGGCGTGAAGCGGCGCTTCACCCGGACCGGCGAAGCCAATGGCATTACCGTGATCGACGACTACGGCCATCATCCGGTCGAGATCGCCGCGGTGCTGCGGGCGGCGCGGGAATCCAGCAATGGCCGGGTCATAGCCGTGGTGCAGCCGCATCGGTTCACGCGCCTGCAGTCGCTGTTCGATGAGTTCTGCACCTGCTTCAACGATGCCGATGCGGTCGTCGTCGCCGATGTCTACCCGGCGGGAGAGGCGCCGATTGCGGGCATCGACCGCGACCATTTCGTGCGGGGGCTGCGCGCCCACGGCCACCGCGAGGTGGTCCCGCTGCAGAGCTCCGCTGACCTCGCTTGTGTGATCAGGGGCCTGGCCGGCCGCGGCGATCTCGTCGTCTGCCTCGGCGCCGGCAGCATCACGCAATGGGCCTATGCGCTGCCGGACGAACTGAAAGCACTGGCATGAGCGTCTGTGGCGAGCCTGCCTGCTCTATCCGTTCCCTCCCCCCTTGTGGGGGAGGGGCAGGGTGGGGGGTGCCGCTGACATCGGTGCCGGTGGCTTACCCCCCTCCCTAACCCTCCCCCACAAGGGGGGAGGGAACAAGGAGCCACCTCCGATCATGAGCTTTCCGGATCTCACGTCCGAACTTCGAGCAGCGATGCCGGCGCTGCGCGGCCGGTTGCTGGCGAACCAGTCGATGGCCGAGTTGACCTGGTTTCGGGTCGGCGGCCCGGCGCAGGTGCTGTTCACGCCGTCCGATGCCGACGACCTGGCTTATTTCCTGGCACGTCTGCCGCCGGCATGGCCGGTCCATGTGGTCGGTGTCGGGTCCAACTTGATTGTCCGCGACGGCGGCATGCCGGGTGCGGTGATCCGGTTGTCGCCGCGGGTGTTCGGCGAGACCCGCGTCGATGGCGATGTCATCGAAGCCGGCGCCGCCGCGCTCGACAAGCGCGTCGCCGAGGCCGCCGCCTCCGCCCATCTCGGCGGGCTCGAGTTTCTGTTCGGCATCCCCGGCACCGTCGGCGGCGCACTGCGCATGAACGCGGGCGCCAACGGCGTGGAGACCCGAGACGTGCTGATCGAGGCGGACGGCATCGGCCGCGATGGCAGCCGACACGTCATCACCAATCCCGACATGAAGTTCGCCTACCGCAACAGCAGCGTCGATCCCGCGATCGTCTTCACATCGGCGCGCTTTCGCGGCGTCGCCGCGGCGCCCGAGGCGATCCGGGCGCGGATGGACGAGGTGCAGAATCACCGCGAAACCGCGCAGCCGATCCGCGAAAAGACCGGCGGTTCGACTTTCAAGAATCCACCCGGCCACAGCGCCTGGAAACTGATCGACGCCGCCGGCTGCCGGGGCTTGCGGGTCGGCGGCGCGCAGGTGTCGGAAATGCACTGCAACTTCCTGATCAATACCGGCAAAGCGACCGGACATGATATTGAATGTCTTGGTGAAACGGTTCGTGCCCGGGTGAAGGCGCATTCTGGAATCGAGCTACAATGGGAAATCAAGCGGATCGGGATCGAGCAGGGCTGATGCGGAATACCATCATCTTCGGCGGCACCAACAAGGAGCGCCTGGTGTCGGTGGCGAGCGCGCAGGCGCTGCATGAGGCCTTGCCCGAGGCCGACCTGTGGTTTTGGGACATCGATGACACGGTGCATGACGTCGCATCGGCGGCGCTGCGCGATCACCAGCGGCCGTTCGAGGAGCCGTTCCGGCCGCAGGGCGCGGGCATTCCGGGAATCGAACGCGCCCTCGACCAGGCGAGGGCCGACAATCGCCTGCTGGTGCTTGGCCTGCACGGCGGCATGGCGGAAAACGGCGAGCTTCAGGCGCTGTGCGAAGTGCGCGGGATCCCCTTCACCGGATCCGGTTCGGCGTCGTCCCATCTTGCCTTCGACAAGGTGGCCGCCAAGCGCTTCGCGGCCATCGCCGGCGGGCGACCGCCGACCAGCGTGGCGCTTGCCGATGCGGAGCAGGTGCTCGCCAAACACGGCCGGCTGATCGCCAAGCCTTCCCGCGACGGATCAAGCTACGGCCTGATCTTTGTCAATGCGAAGCAGGACCTGGTCGCCGTCCGCGCTGCGGCAAGGGCCGAGGACTATCTGATCGAGCCGTTTATCGCCGGCGTGGAAGCGACCTGCGGTGTACTGGAAGGGGCGGACGGTTCGCTGAGCGCGCTGCCGCCGATCGAGATCGTCACGGCGGAAGGCGGGTTCGACTACACTGCCAAATACCTTGCCAAGACCACGCAGGAAATCTGCCCCGGACGCTTCGCACCCGAGATCAGCGCCCGGATCCAGGCGCAGTCGCTGAACATCCATGCCGCCCTGTCGTGCCGCGGCTATTCCCGGTCCGATTTCATCGTGGCCGGCAACGAGCTGGTCTATCTCGAGACCAATACATTGCCTGGCCTCACGCGGGCCTCGCTCTATCCCAAGGCGCTCAAGGCGGTCGGTATCGAATTCGCCGACTTCCTTCAGGGCCAGATCGCGCTGGCGACCAGACGCACGCAGAGATAGTGCAAAATGGAAGACACCCGTTAAGGCTTCCGGCACCCGCGAGTCGGCCGCTCCGCGGCGTTGTCATTTGCTAAAGGTTTACGAATTTCGCCGCAAAGTACTCAGCCGGCGCATCAAATCGCGCATTGGGCGCATCGGATTTACCGTTTGTTTACCAGTACGTCCGAAGGTTAACGCTGGCGGCGCCTGTGGCGCTTGGCTGCCGGGGCGTTAGCCGTGCGGATTTCCGCTTCGACGACCGCATCGAGGGAACAGGGCCTCCTCTGCCGGAGGCCGGAACCCGGATCCGGCATCACCGAGCTGTCGTTTGTGCCAGAACTCGCAAGCATTTGCGGGCAACATTTGACGAGCTCGTGCAATGGATGGTGGAGGACGCCTCGCCCGGTCGCTGCGATCGCTGAGGCCCCAAGCTGACCTGAAAGCGGCCGCCATTGGCGCGCTCGTGCTGTTGCGCGAGCGGTTGCGGCCGCCCGGTGGCACGCCGAAGCCGCGCCGCGAACGCGAACCGGATGCACCCCGCGCGATCGCGATGCTCGAACGCTATCTCCCCAACCGCGCCGGTATTTTCGCGACCGTGTTGATCCTGCTGGGGAGTGCCGGGTTTGGCGTGGTCAGGGGTGGCCATGTCGAGGAATTGTCGGCGGCCGCGAGCGACGCCCGTAACGCGCTGGCCAATTCCGCCGGCTTCCGGATCACCTCGGTCGCCATCAACGGCCGCAAGCAGCTCAGCCAGGACGAGGTGCTGGCGATCGGCGGCGTCAACGGCCGATCCTCGCTGCTGTTTCTCGACGCCGAGGCGGTGCGCGACAAGCTCAAGGGAAATCCCTGGATCGCGGATGCGACGGTGTTGAAGCTCTATCCCGGCCGGCTCCAGATCGACATCGTGGAACGCTCCGCCTTCGCGCTGTGGCAGCAGGATGGCCGCCTGTCCGTGATTGCCGATGACGGCGCCGTGCTCGAACCCTATGTGACGCGCCGCTTCATCACCCTGCCGCTCGTGGTCGGCAAGGGGGCCGAATCCCGCGCGCGGGATTTCCTGGCCCTGCTCGGCCGCTATCCGCAGGTGCGCTCGGCGACCAAGGCGGCGATTTTCGTCGGTCAGCGGCGCTGGAATCTGCGGCTGCGGGACGGGCTCGATGTCCGGTTGCCGGAGACCAATGTCGGCCAAGCGCTGGAGCGGCTCAGTACCTATGACCGGGAAGACCACCTGTTTTCACGCGACATCGTCGCCATCGATATGCGCCTGCCGGATCGGCTGACGGTGCAGTTGTCCGACGAGGCGGCTAAGGCCCGCGAGGATCTGCTCAAGGACAAGAAGCCGAAAAAGAAGGCCGGAGAAGCATGACCGGCTTTGATCGCAACCAGACTCCGAAGACCCGCCCGATGCCGCAGAAGCGCACCGCGCTGGTGGCCTCGCTCGATATCGGTACCAGCAAGATCGCCTGCATGATCGCACGGCTGAAGCCGTGCCCGCCGAGCGAGGCGCTACGCGGCCGAAGCCACGCCGTCGAGTTGATCGGCTACAGCCATATCCAGTCGCGCGGCCTCAAGTCCGGCGCGGTGATGGATCTCGCCGAGTGCGAACAGGCGGTCCGGCACGCCGTGGCGCTGGCGGAGCGGATGGCCAAGGTCCGGGTCGAATCAGTCCTGCTGTCGGTGGCGGGGGGACGACTGCAGGGCCAGCTGGTGGAGGCCGCGGCAGACATCAGGGGTGGAGCGGTGACCGCCATGGACGTGGCCCGGGTCACCTCCGCCGGCATGCACCACGCCACTGGCGAGGGGCGCACTGTGCTGCATGCGCTGCCGGTCGGCTATGCGCTGGACGGCGTCAAGGGCATCCGCGACCCCCGCGGCATGGTGGCGCGGCAGTTCGGCGTCGACATGAACGTCGTCACGGTCGATGCGACGGTCGCCCGGAACCTGATGCTGGTGGTCGAGCGCTGTCATCTCAATGTCGAGGCGATGGCCGCAAGTGCTTACGTGGCGGGACTTTCCGTCCTGACCGACGACGAGGCCGATCTCGGCGCCGCGGTAGTCGACATGGGGGCTGGAACCACCACGATCGCGACCTATTCCGGCGGCCGCTTCGTCCATGCCAGCGGGTTTGCGGTAGGCGGGCAACACATCACCATGGATCTGGCCCGGGGGCTCGGCGCCTGCATTGCGGATGCCGAGCGAATCAAGACGTTATATGGCACCGTGCTGACCGGCGGGTCTGACGCGCGTGAGCTGATGTCCGTTCCGGCGGCCGGCGACAACGAGCGCGATGCGCCGCAGATTGTGTCGCGTGCCACGATTGCCAATATCGTACGTCACCGCGCCGAGGAGATTTTCGAAATGGTCCGGGACCGCCTGGCGGATTCCCCCTTTGCGGCAGAGCCGAGGGCGCGAATTGTGCTGAGCGGCGGTGCCTCGCAGCTTACCGGGTTCCCCGAAATCGCCACCCGAATTCTCGGCCGCCCGGTGCGGATCGGCCGCCCGCTGGGCTTTGGCCGGCTTCCCAGCGAGGCGAAGAGTGCCTCGTTCGCCGCCCCTACCGGGCTGTTGGTCTACCCCCAATACGCTCACCTTGAACATGTGGAACCGCGGCATACGCGGCTGCTGAGGACAGGGACCGACGGCTATTTCGGAAAGGTCGGACGATGGCTACGCGAGGGTTTTTGATGAATCTTTTCCTGCCCATTCGACTTCCAACAACTCCCGCGGCCGCCGGCCGGGGCGACCCAACCCGCGCGTAATCGAGAGGCAAGCATGACCATCAATCTCAATGTTCCCGACATTCGCGAGCTGAAGCCGCGTATCACGGTATTCGGCGTGGGTGGCGCAGGCGGCAACGCCGTAAACAACATGATCACGGCCGGGTTGCAGGGGGTCGATTTCGTCGTCGCCAATACCGATGCGCAGGCGCTGACCATGTCCAAGGCGCAGCGCATCGTGCAGATGGGCACGCAGGTAACCCAAGGCCTCGGGGCCGGTTCGCAGCCGGATGTCGGCGCTGCCGCGGCCCAGGAGGTGATCGACGAGATTCGCGATCATCTCTCCGGTGCCAATATGGTGTTCGTCACCGCCGGCATGGGCGGAGGCACCGGTACCGGCGCCGCGCCGGTCATTGCCAAGACCGCGCGGGACATGGGCATCCTCACCGTGGGCGTCGTCACCAAGCCGTTCCACTTCGAAGGCCAGCGCCGCATGCGTACCGCGGAGTCCGGCATCGCCGAGCTGCACAAGGTGGTCGATACCCTCCTGATCATCCCGAATCAGAACCTGTTCCGGGTCGCCAACGAAAAGACGACCTTTGCCGACGCCTTCGCGATGGCCGACCAGGTGCTCTATTCCGGTGTCGCCTGCATCACCGACCTGATGGTCAAGGAAGGCTTGATCAATCTCGATTTCGCCGACGTCCGCGCCGTGATGCGCGAAATGGGCAAGGCGATGATGGGAACCGGCGAGGCCACCGGCGAGAAGCGCGCGCTGACCGCGGCGGAGGCCGCGATCGCCAATCCGCTGATCGACGATTCCTCGATGAAGGGTGCCCGCGGCCTGCTGATTTCCATCACCGGCGGCAAGGACCTGACGCTGTTCGAGGTCGACGAAGCCGCTACCCGGATCCGCGAGGAAGTCGACCAGGATGCCAACATCATCGTGGGTGCCACCTTCGACGAGAGCCTCGACGGCGTGATCCGCGTCTCGGTCGTTGCCACCGGCATCGAGCAGGCGCTGATCTCGCGCAATGCGGCGACGCCATCGTTGCCCGCGCCCGGTGCAACGGCTCCGAATGCAGTCCCGGATTCCCGGCTGGCCGACCTCACCGCCCGGCTGCGCGCTGACAACCAGCGCATGGCCGAACGCGCCCAGAAGGTCGAAGCGCCAGCCCCGGCCCCGGCCCAGCCGGCCGCGGCACCGCCCCGGAATTCGGGCAACCACGAGCGCGCCGCGCTGGCGGCCATTGCGGCCGCCGTCGCGCCCGAAGCCAGGCAGCAGGCTGCCGCGGCGGCGTCCTATGGCGACGTCACGGTTCGTCCGATTGCCCAGAAGCCGTCGCTGTTCCCCGACCACGACGTCACCCGGGTCGAGACGCCGGAGCCCGCGACGCCGGACACGTTCATCCCACAGGCGGCCGAACGCGCGCCGCTGCGCGCGCCGAGAATGCCGAAATTCGAAGAACTGCCGATGCCGGCGCAGAACGAAATCCGTCAGGCCCGCGGCGAGCCCGAAGGCGAGCATCCGCAGAAGTCCCGTCTATCGCTGCTGCAGCGCCTCGCCAATGTCGGTCTCGGCCGTCGCGATGAAGCGACCGAGCCACCGATCGCCGCGCGCGCCTCGGGGCCAGCCATGCCGGCGATGCCCGAGCGAAAACCCCAGCGTTCCGTCGCCCAGCAGATCGCCGCCAACGAGCCGGTATCGGAATATGCGCGGCGGCCCCCGCCGAAGGGACTGGACCCTCATGGGCGGCCGGCGCCTGTTGCACCGGCGCCACAGGGAGACGATCATTTGGATATCCCAGCCTTCCTGCGCCGTCAGGCGAACTGAAAATTGTTACAATTCGGATCTCCGAAAAGGTCCCGGCTGCAGCAGCCGGGACCTTTGTCATTGGGACCGCAAGCGCAACTTTGACGACCAACCCAAGCCATTGTCGGTCAACGACAAATTATCCATTCCGGGATAGGGTGACCGGTTCTGGAAACACGCTTCCGGCGGGGTCGGAATTTGGTCAAGCCGGGGCCTGAATGCGGCATAGGTTGGGTAACAATCGGTAAAAAAGCGTGAGTTGGCGCGCTTTGGGGCAGTGACTATGGTCCGCCGTGACTTGGGGATGCTTGAAGCGAGTTGGTCCGCACGATCGGGCCGGTTCCGTCTTCGGGTAGAGTTCTGGTGTGGGCAGTTTTCGAATGAAATTGAGCCGGCAAGCCACGCTTCGGTCGCGAGCTACCGTGACAGGCGTTGGAGTTCATTCCGGACTACCGGTCAATCTGACGCTCGGACCCGCCCCGGTGGATGCGGGTCTTATTTTTGTCCGGACCGGCTCCGATGGCTGCGACCGGGAAGTTCAGGCCACGGCCGACGCCGTGATCTCCACCGAATTTGCGACCGTGCTGGGCGACCGCGACGGTCCAATCGTTTCCACCGCCGAACATGTGCTGGCCGCGCTGCGCGGCATGGGCATCGACAATGCCATGATCGAGGTCGACGGGCCGGAAGTGCCGATCATGGATGGCAGCGCCGCGGCATTCGTCGCCGCGATCGAGCAGGCCGGCACCGTGACCCAGCCGGCACGGCGGCGCTTCCTCCAGGTATTGAAGCCGGTGCAGGTCGCGATCGGCGATTTCTACGGTGAATTGCGGCCTCATGCCGCCGGCTTCCGCGTCGATGTCGAAATCGACTTCACCAATCCGGTGATTGGCCGCCAGAACTACACGCTCGACCTCAGCCCCGAGAGCTTCCGCCGCGACATCTGTCGTGCCCGCACCTTCGGCTGCGTGAATGACGTCGCGCGGCTGTGGAGCGCCGGCTTCGCGCTCGGCGCGTCGTTCGAGAACTCGGTCGTGTTCGACGAGACCCGTCTGCTCAATACCGAGGGATTGCGCTACGCCGATGAGTGCGCCCGCCACAAGGTGCTCGACGTGATCGGCGATCTCGCGCTGGCCGGCCTGCCGCTACTGGGCGCGTTCCGATCGGTTCGCGGCGGACACAAGCTCAATCACGCGGTGCTGACGGCGCTGATGGATGATCGCAGCGCCTGGCGCGTGGTGGAAACCGAGACGGTGCGCGCGTCACGCGGCCGCGCCGAGGCCGGAAAAGGCATGGTGGGCGGCATGATCGCCCCAGCCTTCAGCCCCGACGTCTCCTGACCACTGGCTCGGCTGCTCGAGCCCTGGCCTGGTGCGGAACCAAGGGAACCGTTGCGGTTGGTCCAAAACGTTGCTGCGACGGGCTTTTCCTCGATGAGACGGCGCCACGGCCGGCCTTCCGGCCGCCTTAATCCGGGCGAAATGCCTGCGTACCCGGTTGGTTAGCGGACTTTTTTCAGCTACACATGCTGCTCGCAAAGCATAGCGCCACGGTCGGGACAAGCAGGGCGCCAGGGTCACGCTGAAGCGCGGCAGCACCGCATCACAGACGTCAGGTCTTATACATGTCGGCATCGGGTATGACGCTCGAACTAAGCAAATGGGCTTCCGGTGCGGATCTGCGGCGGGTCGGGCGTCGGTTCGGGCTTGGCATGGTCCTGATCATTCTGGCGATTCCCCTGAGCGGATGCGGGACCGGCGGGCTGTGGGACAAGTACTTCGCCAAGGACGAGACCTTCAAGGACGAGCCGGCGGACAAGCTCTACAATGAGGGCCTCTACCTTCTGAACCAGAAGAAGGATCTCAAGCTCGCCTCGAAGAAATTCGAGGAGGTCGATCGCGAGCATCCCTATTCGGACTGGGCGCGCAAGTCGCTGCTGATGTCCGCCTATGCCTATTATGACGCCGGCGACTATGACAGCTGCATCGGCGCCGCTACCCGCTACGTCACACTGCACCCCGGCAGTTCCGACGCGGCCTATGCGCAATACCTGATCGCGGCCTCGCAATACGACCAGATCCCGGACGTGTCGCGCGATCAGGGCCGTACCGAGAAGGCCATTGCGGCGCTTCAGGAAGTGATCCGCAAATACCCGACCTCGGAATATTCGGTCAGCGCCAAGGCCAAGATGGAAGGTGCCCGCGATCAGCTCGCAGGCCACGAAATGACCATCGGCCGTTACTACATGGAGCGGCGCGACTACACCGCCGCCATCAATCGCTTCAAGACCGTGGTCACCCGTTATCAGACCACCCGGCATGTCGAGGAGGCGCTGGCCCGGCTGACCGAGGCCTATATGGCGATCGGCATTGTCGGCGAGGCGCAGACCGCAGCCGCGGTGCTCGGGCACAATTTTCCGGACAGCCGCTGGTACAAGGACGCCTACAATCTTGTAAAGTCCGGCGGTCTCGAGCCGAGCGAGAACCAGGGCTCCTATATCTCCAGGGCCTTCAAGAAAATGGGTCTCGGCTAGGAATTGATCCCGCATGCTGGCGCGTCTGTCGATCCGTGACATTGTCCTGATCGAACGGCTCGATATCGAGTTTTCCCGGGGCCTTGCCGTTCTGACCGGCGAGACCGGCGCGGGCAAATCCATCCTGCTCGATGCGTTCGCGCTGGCGCTCGGCGGCCGCGGCGATGCCGGCCTGGTCCGTCACGGCGCCGAACAGGGCCAGGTCACCGCGGTGTTCGATGTCCCGAAGCGGCATCCGGCCGCCGCCATCCTCAGCGACAATGGCCTCGACGATACCGGCGAGATGATCCTGAGACGGGTGCAGCTTGCCGACGGCCGCACCCGCGCCTTCATCAACGACCAGGCGATCAGCGTGCAGACCCTGAAAGCGGTCGGCTCCGCACTGGTGGAAATTCATGGCCAGCATGATGAGCGGGCGCTGGTCGATGCCTCGACCCACCGGCGCCTGCTTGATGCGTTTGCAGGGCTCGAAAGGGACGTTGCCGCGCTCGAGCAATTGTGGGAGGCGCGGCGCGCCGCCAACGCGCTGCTCGACGAGCATCGCGCCGGCATGGCGCGCGCCGCCCGCGAGGCCGACTACCTGCGCCATGCCGCCTCCGAACTCAAGGCGCTCGCGCCTCGGGATGGCGAGGAGACCACGCTGGCGCAGCGCCGTACCACCATGATGCAGGGCGAGAAGATCGCCGCCGATCTGCGCGAGGCACAGGATGCCGTCAGCGGCACTCATTCGCCGGTCCCGGCGTTGTCGGCCGCGGTGCGCCGGCTGGAACGCCGCGCCGGCAACTTGCCGGCGCTGGTCGAGCCCGCGGTGAAGGCCATCGATGCCGCGATCAATGCGCTGGAAGAGGCAGATCAGCATCTGTCCGCGGCCCTGGTCGCGGCTGATTTCGACCCGGCCGAGCTCGAACGCATCGAGGAGCGGCTGTTCGCACTGCGTGCCGCCGCGCGCAAATACGCGACGCCGGTGGACGGCCTCGGGGCACTGGCGGCCCGGTATGCCGACGATGTCGCCATGATCGATGCCGGCGCCGACCAGTTGAAGAAGCTGGAGCGGGCGGCGGCGGATGCCGGCCAGCATTACGGTGCGGCGGCGGCCAAGCTCGCGGCGGTCCGTGCCAAATCGGCGGAGAAGCTCAACAGGGCTGTCAATGCAGAACTCGCCCCGCTCAAGCTCGATCGGGCCAAGTTCACCACCCAGATCGATTCCGACCCGACCTCGCCGGGGCCGCAGGGCTTCGACCGCGTCGAATTCTGGGTCCAGACCAATCCCGGAACCCGGGCCGGACCCTTGATGAAGGTGGCATCCGGCGGCGAGTTGTCGCGTTTCCTGCTGGCGCTCAAGGTCGTGCTGTCAGACCGCGGCTCGGCACCCACGCTGGTGTTCGATGAAATCGACACCGGCGTCGGCGGCGCCGTCGCCGATGCGATCGGCGCCAGGCTGGCACGGCTCGCTGGCAAGGTGCAGGTAATGGCGGTGACCCATGCGCCGCAGGTCGCCGCGCGCGCCGACCACCATCTGTTGATCTCGAAGGACGCGCTCGACAAGGGCAGGCGGGTCGCCACCCGCGTCAACGCGCTCGCCGCCGATCACCGCCGCGAGGAGATCGCCCGCATGCTGGCCGGCGCCGAGATTACCGCCGAAGCCCGCGCCGCCGCCGAACGCCTGCTGCGCGCTGCCTCGGCTTGACCAGCCGACGCTCTCGCCATGACAGTAAAAACCAGAAAGCTCGCCATTCCGGACATCGCGAAAATCACCCGGGCGCAGGCCAAGGTGGAACACAAGCGGTTGGCGCTCGAACTCGAGGGCCACGACCAGCGCTATTACCAGGACGACGCGCCCAGCGTTACCGATGCGGAATATGATGCGCTGCGTCGGCGCTACAACGCCATCGAGGCCCGATTCCCGGAATTCGTCACCGCCGACTTGCCGTCGCAAAAGGTTGGCGCAGCGCCGTCGGGGCGGTTCCGCAAGGTTCGCCATGCACTGCCGATGCTGTCGCTCGACAATGCCTTCGCCGAGCAGGACGTGCTGGATTTCGTCGGGCGCATCGAGCGCTTTCTCAAGCTCGGGGACGACCGGATCGCGTTCAACGCCGAGCCCAAGATCGACGGGCTGTCGATGTCGCTGCGCTATGAGGACGGCGAACTCGTGACGGCCGCGACCCGCGGCGACGGTGCCGAGGGCGAGGACGTCACCGCCAACATCCGCACCCTCGAGGACGTTCCCCACAGACTGAAGGGCCGCAACGTGCCTGCCGTGTGCGAGGTGCGCGGCGAGGTCTACATGACCAAGTCCGCCTTCCTCGCGCTCAACGAGCGGCAGAAGGCCGAAGGCGGCACCATCTTCGCCAACCCGCGCAATTCGGCGGCGGGATCGCTGCGGCAGAAGGATCCCGGCATCACCGCGTCGCGCCCGCTCGGCTTCTTCGCCTATGCCTGGGGCGAGATCAGTGAAATGCCCCAGGACACCCAGTCCGGCATGATCAAATGGTTCGAGCGCTGCGGCTTCAAAACCAATCCGCTGACCCGGCTCTGCCATTCCGTCGAGCAGTTGCTGGCGTTCCATCGCGAGATCGAGGAGAAGCGCGCCGGTCTCGACTACGACATCGACGGCGTGGTTTACAAGGTCGACCGTCTCGACTGGCAGGCGCGCCTCGGTTTCGTCTCGCGCACGCCACGCTGGGCGATCGCGCACAAGTTTCCGGCCGAGCGCGCCATGACGGTGCTCAAGGACATCGAGATCCAGGTCGGGCGCACCGGCTCGTTCACGCCGGTCGGCAAGCTGGAGCCGGTCGGCGTCGGCGGCGTCATCGTGCAGAACGTGACGCTGCACAACGAGGATTACATCAGGGGCATCGGCGGCCATGGCGAGCAGCTCCGTGAGGGGCGCGACATCCGGATCGGCGATACCGTCATCGTCCAGCGTGCCGGCGACGTCATTCCGCAGGTGGTCGATGTCGTCATCGACAAGCGTCCGAAGTCCGCCAAGACGTTCCATTTTCCGAAGAAGTGCCCGTGCCCGCTGCATACCGACGTGGTGCGGGAGGAGACCGCGACCGGCGAGGAGGGCGCCCGGGCGCGCTGCACCGGCGAGTTCGCCTGTCCGTTCCAGAAGATCGAGCATCTGAAATTGTTCGCGTCACGCCGCGCCTTCGACATCGACGGGCTCGGCGAGAAACAGATCGAATTCTTCTTCGAACAGGGATGGGTGAAGGAGCCGGCCGACATCTTCACGCTGCCGGCGCGGGACGCCCGCATCAAGCTCGGGACTCACGAGGGTTACGGCGAGACCTCGGTGCGCAACCTGTTCGCCGCGATCGAGGGTCGGCGCCGCATCGCGCTGGAGCGCTTCATCTTCGCGCTCGGCATGCGCCAGGTCGGCGAGACCACGGCGCTCGCGCTGGCGCGCGGCTACGGCTCATGGCAGGCGTTTCATGATGCCTGCCTCAGGGTCGCCGGCGGTGACGAGGAGGCGATGGCGGAGATGGATGCGCTCGACCAGATCGGCGACACCGTGATTCGCGAGCATCGGCGCCTATTTCGGCGAGAGCCACAATCGCGGCATTGTCGAACGGCTGACCCGCGAGGTCACCATCCTCGACGCGGCGCGGCCGCGCAGCAATTCGCCGATCGCGGGCAAGACCGTGGTGTTCACAGGCTCGCTCGAAAAGATGACCCGCGACGAAGCCAAGGCCACTGCCGAACGGCTCGGCGCCAAGGTCTCAGGCTCGGTGTCGAAGAAGACCGATTACGTCGTCGCCGGTCCGGGCGCCGGCTCCAAGCTGGCGGACGCCAACAAGCACGCCGTCGCCGTGCTCACCGAGGACCAATGGCTGAAACTGATCGGCGAGTGATCGTCATGGGGTAGGAAAAACGTAGCCCGGATGGAGCGCAGCGCAATCCGGGACCGCTCGCTCCGCATCGAAAGAGCCCCGGATTGCGCTGCGCTCCATCCGGGCTACGCGGTCGCCGCAAGCGGTGCGGTGGCGGCGTCGAGCCACACCTTGACGGCCTCGTCCACATGCGGGCGCACCTCGCGACGGACCCGGGCGTGATAGTCATCGAGCCAGGCGAGTTCCGCCGCGCTCAGCATGTCGGCATCGATCAGGCGGCGATCGATCGGCGCCAGCGTCAGCGTCTCGAAGGCGTTGAACGATTTTTCCGCGCCGGCGATCTCGGCGCCAACCACAAGTTCGAGATTTTCGATGCGGATGCCGTAAGCGTCGGTCTTGTAGTAGCCGGGTTCGTTGGAAAGGATCATGCCGCGACGGAGCGCCGTGGTGCCGAGCTTGGAAATCCGCGCCGGACCTTCATGAACCGATAGATAGCTGCCGACGCCATGGCCGGTGCCGTGTTCGAAATCGAGGCCGGCCTGCCAGAGGAATTGTCGCGCCAGGCTGTCGAGTTGCGCGCCGGTGGTGCCGTCGGGAAAGATCGCCCGGGCGATCGCGATATGACCGCGCAGCACCCGGGTGAAGCGGTCGCGCATTTCCGCCGAAGGTTCGCCCACGGTGACGGTACGGGTGACGTCGGTGGTGCCGTCCTGAAATTGCGCGCCGGAATCGACCAGCAGGAGGTCGCCGGGCGCAATCCGCCGGTTGGTCTTGCGGGTGACGCGATAGTGCACGATGGCGCCGTTCGGGCCGGTGCCGGCAATGGTCGGGAACGAGACGTCCTTCAGCGCGCCGGTGTCGCGGCGGAATGTCTCCAGCGCCTCGACCACATCGATCTCCGTCAGCCCGCCTAGCGGGGCTTCGCGGTCGACCCAGGCCAGGAACCGCGCCAGCGCCACCGCATCGCGCCGATGCGCCTTTCGCGTGCCCTCGATCTCGGTCGGATTTTTCATCGCCTTGAGCAGCGCGACCGGGTCGTTGCCGCGCATCGCGGTGCCGCCGGCGGCATCGATCAGGCGGCTCAAGGCGTCGGCGGCGGTGGCGCTGTCCAGCGCAATCGATGCCCCGCGTTGCGCCAGTCCGGTCAACACAGTCACCAGCGCCTCGGGTTCCCTGACGTCAGCAGATTGCTCGAGATGGTCGCGGGTGCTGTTGGCAAGCTTGCGGTGATCGATGAAAATCGCCGGGCGTCCCTGTTTCGGCACCAGCGCATAGGACAGCGGCAGCGGGGTATGGGAAACGTCGGCGCCCCGAATGTTGAAGGTCCAGGCCACCGCATGCGGGTCCGACAGCACCAGCGCATCGGCGCCGAGACCGGCAAGCTCGCCGCGGATGCGTCCGAGCTTGGCCGCTTCCGTCTCGCCGGAAAATTCGGCGCCGTGGATGGTCACAGGTCCGAGCGGCGGCGGCGGACGTTCGGTCCACACCGAATCCAGCGGGTTGCTGTCGACCGCGACCAGTTCGGCCCCCGCCTTGGTACAGGCAGCGGCGAGCCTTTCCACTGCTGCTGACGTATGCAGCCAGGGATCGAATCCCAGGCGGTCGCCTGGCTTCAGATGCGAGGCGAGCCAGCTGTCCGGCGGCGGATCGACCAGCGGCGCGACATTCCAGACCTTGCCATCCACCTGCTTGCCGGCCTGCAAGGTGTAGCGGCCATCGACAAAGATCGCGGCCTCGTGAGTCAGCACCATGGCGACACCGGCCGAGCCGGTGAAGCCGGTCAGCCATGCCAGCCGTTCCTCGGACGGCGCGACATACTCGTTCTGCTGCCGGTCGGAACGGGGAATGACGAACCCGGTGAGCTTCCGCCGTAGCAGTTCCTCACGGAACGCGCCCAGCCGGGCGGTCAGCGCCACGCCGCTCTCCGGCTCTTCGAAGGTCTGGAACAGGGCCTCGAACATCGCGACTACCTTAGGATCAAGTGGACAAGGCCGCAACGCGGAGGCCACGGATGCAATTTGGCACAACTTATGCTATAATGATTTGGCCTGCGTTAGAGCTGGTGGAATGGCTTGCTGTCACAACGGCTGAATCAACGGTATCCGGGAGAGTGCCGGGTGTTCCAACTCGACGACGAGGGGATGCGCCATGCCCGTCTTTAGCTTCGAGAAGATCGCGCCGCCGGTTGCCCGCGAACCCGCTCCGCCGATTGCCAGCATCTCACCTATTGTCCGCAGGCCACGCGGCGTCATCGTCCAGATCATGGATCGCTTTGTCGAGGCGAGGCTTCGGCTGACGTTGCGCCAGCCGGCCGGCGCGGAAGACGAACAGGCCTGACAATTCAGGGCTGAAGGGTTCGGTCCCGAAGCTGGATTGCGATCTCCGTGCGCTATTTTCACGCGTGCCACGATTTCCTTCATTGCAAAGCGGTTTAGCCGGCGTAACGCAGCAACAGACTGCTCCAACCTTCGATCCTGAGATGCCGCAGCGGGACCAGCCCGTGGGCGCGGTAGGCGGCGACGACGCCGGCGGCCTGATGCGTCAGCAGGCCGGACAGGATCACCCGCGCTTCGGGTGCGAGATGGCGCGCCATCGGCATCGCCAGTTGCCGCAGCGGATTGGCCAGGATGTTGGCCAGCACCAGGTCGAACGGTCCGCATTGCGCAAAGGGCGCGGCGGCAAAGCCGGTGGCCTGGATCACCTGCAGCCGGTGTCCGGTCTGGTTGCGACGGGCATTGTCGCGGGCGGCGCGCACCGAGACGGGATCGATATCGCTGGCCAGCACGGCCTTGTGCAACGCCTTGACCGCGGCAATGGCGAGCACGCCAGTGCCGGTACCGAGATCGAGCACCCGGCGTGGCTGGTGCGCCTTCAATATCTCGTCGAGCAGCAACAGGCAGCCGCGGGTGGTGCCGTGATGCCCGGTGCCGAACGCCAGCGCCGCCTCGATTTCGATGCCCAGCTTGTTGGCCGGCACCCGCAGCCGGTCGTGGCCGCCATGCACGACAAAGCGGCCGGCGGTAACAGGCACCAGGCCTTGCAGGCTCGCCTTGACCCAGTCCCTGGCCTCGACCGCGTCGAAGGCGACCGCCTGCGCGACTTCCGCGCCGGCGGCCTCACCGACCCGCGCGCGGATCTGCGCCTCGTCGGGAGGGTCGGCGAAATACAGGTTGATGTCCCAGCGTCCGTCCGGACGCTCGGACGCCGCGATCGCGACATCCTCCACAAGACTTTCGGTCAGCCGGTCGGCCACCTGTCTCGCGGCGGGCTCGCTGTCGATCACGAACCTGGCGCGGTGGGTGCCGGGGGTGTCTGTCGAACTCATGGCTCGCCTCGATCGTCGCCGATCGAACGGATGACCCGCGCCGGATTGCCCGCGACCAGGGTGTTGGCAGGCACGTCGGTGGTAACGACCGACGCCGCCGCCACCACTGCGTTTTCGCCGACCGTCACGCCGCCGATGATGGTGGCGCCGGCGGCGACCCAGACGTTCCTTTCGACGACGATTGGCCTGCCGATCGTGACCGCGCGACGCTGCGACGGTTCGAGCGGATGGCTCGCCGTGATGATGCTGACGTTCGGGCCGATCATGACATCGTCGGCAATGTCGAGACCGCCGAGGTCATAGAAGGTGCAGTTCTGATTGACAAAGACGTTGCGCCCGACCCGGATCTCGTCGCCGCCGGCGGTGAAGAAGGGCGGGATCAGCAGGAAGCTGTCGTCCACTTTCCTGCCGGTCAGCTGGCTGAACAATGCCCGAATCTCGTCGGCGTCGTCGAATGTCAGGCGGTTCAGGGCAGCGGTGATCGCCGCCGCGCGCCTGACATTGGCCAGCATGGCTGCGGATTCCGGCGTCCGCCGATGGATGACCCTGACACGGTCCTCGTTCGACATCGATTGCATCCCGCGCCAGCCGACGATGTCTCAGCCCGGCGTCCGAAAGATGAAGTAGCCGATGGCAAAGGCGGGACCGGCTACGATCAGGACGGCAGCCGACATGACAATCCAGCCTTTCATGACAGCGATCAGCCCGCCGGTTTTCCACAGCTGCTGCGGTCCCGGCTGGCCATAGGCCCAGAGACACCAGGCGGCGGCGATCAGGACATAGGTGAAAAGATTGGCAGCCGTTAAGCCGAGATGCCCGCCATAGAACGGCACGACGATCGTGATGACGATCCGCCCCAACAATTGCAGCACGAAAGACCCCCGAATTCCTGCAGTACATCCCCGAGACACTACCCGCAATCCACCCTCTATCCACCGGAACATACGGCGAATATCGACAGGCTCTGCGCGGCTTTTCCACGGTTAAGCAAACGGCGCGCGGCCACCCAGGGGTGGCAGGCGGCCGCCGAGCTCCAATCCAGAATTTTTCCACAAGTTATCCACAGAGTTATCCACAGCATCTCCACGGCTGGAAACGCCCGGGCAGCGGCGGCTTCGGCTCAGCCGAACAGGGCGCGATGATCCCGCAGGATGACACGGGCGGCGTTATGGCCGGGGGCGCCGGTGACGCCACCGCCGGGATGGGCGCCCGAGCCACAATGGTAGAGGCCCCCGAGCGGCCCGCGATAGTCGGCATGGCCGAGCATTGGCCGCGCCGAGAACAGCTGGTCGAGGGTCAGCGCGCCGTGAAAGATGTCGCCGCCCAACAGGCCGAACTGGCGCTCCAGGTCGAGCGGCGACAGGATCTGCCGGCCGATCACGCTTGACGCAAAGCCCGGCGCATACTCATCCACGGTCGCGACCATCAGGTCGGCGACCTCCTCGCGATGGTCGTCCCACGACCGGCCGCCCGGCAATTCGGGCGCGACATGCTGGCAGAACAGGCTCGCCACATGCCGGCCCGGTGGGCACAGCGTGTCGTCCAGCGTCGACGGAATCAGGATTTCGACGACGGGCTTCCGGCTCCAGCCGAACTCGCGCGCGTCGTGCCAGGCGCGGTCCATGTAGGGCAGGCCCGGTCCGAGGATGATGCCGGCGGTGAGATGGTCGCCGGTGCCCGGCAGCGCCGTGAACGAGGGCAGCGCGCTCAGCGCCACGTTCATCCGGAAAGTACCGGATCCGTTGCGCCAATGCCCGATTCGGTCGAGAAAGGCCGTCGGCAGCGCCTGCGGCGGCACCAGCTGGGTGTACAACAGCTTGGGATTGACGCCGGAGACGACGTATCTGGCCCGCACCGCGGTGCCGTCGTCCAGCACGACGCCGACCGCGCGGTCGCGTTCGACGATCAATTCGCGCACGCCGGCATCGAGATCGATCTCGACGCCATGGCCGACCGCCGCGGCCGCCATCGCCTGGGTGATGGCTCCCATCCCGCCAATGGCGTGGCCCCAGACCCCCTTCTTGCCGTTCACCTCGCCAAAGGCGTGGTGCAGCATCACATAGGCCGAGCCGGCGGCGTAGGGGCTGGCGTAGTTGCCGACAATGGCGTCGAACCCGAACACCGCCTTGACCAGATCGTGCTCGAAACGCTGATCCAGGATGTCGCCCGCCGAGCGCGTGAACAGATCGAGCAGGCTGCGCTGCTGCTCCAGCGTCAGCCGGCGCAACACATTGGCCGTCGCCAGCGCGTTGAAGGTTTCGCGGACCGAGCCGAAGCCGAGGCCCTCGACGACATTGGGCGGCGCCCGCAACACCAGTTGCCGCAGCACGTCCGCGATCGCCTCGAGCTCGCGCGAGAACGTGCCAAGACGTGCGCCGTCGCGCGGGCTGAGCCTAGCCACGGATTCGGCCGTGCGACCTTCGCCGGTCAGGAGATACTGGCCGTCAGGGGCGGGCAGGAAGTTTTGGGCGCGGCGTTCGACGATGCGCAGGCCGTGGTCGGCCAACCGGAGATCGGAGATGATCTGCGGATTCAGCAGGCTGACCGTGTAGGCGGCAACCGAGTTGCGAAATCCGGGATGGAACTCTTCGGTGACGGCGGCGCCGCCCACTACCTTGCGGCGCTCGACGACCCGCACGCGCAGTCCGGCCATCGCCAGATAGGCGGCGCAGGTGAGGCCGTTATGGCCCGCTCCGATGATGACGGCGTCGGTCTCGGTCATGCCTGTTTCGTATCGGCGAATTCCAATGGTTTGCCGGGATCCCGGCCGCCACGTCATAGCGAAGATGCGGATCGGCGTCTCGCCTCGCTTGTGCGGGCGATGCTACGGTGCGATCCGGCCCATCCGGCGCTTGGCCCTGGGTCCCGCCGCCGGCGCCAGCCGGGTCGATGCCGGAGTTGCCATGACATCATCACCGTCGATCACCGCCACCGGCCATGGTGCGGCGCACCGCGACCGGCTGGTCCTGACGGTCTATACGGCGGCGATTTTTGTCAGCGCGCTGCTGCTGTTCTCGGTGCAGCCGCTGTTCACCAAGATGGTGCTGCCGCGCCTCGGCGGCTCGCCTGCGGTGTGGTCGGTGGCGATGGTGTTCTTCCAGTCGCTGCTGCTCGCAGGCTATGCCTATGCCCACTATCTGACCCGGATCCGAAGCCGGGCGGTCGCGGTCGGCCTGCATCTGGCGCTGCTGGCGGTCGCCGCGCTGGCGCTGCCTTTGTCGATTGCCGGCGGCTGGGGCGAGCCGCCCGGCTCGGGCTACGCGTTCTGGCTGCTCGGGCTGTTTGCCGCCTCGATCGGGCTGCCGTTCTTTGCCCTGGCCGCCAACAATCCGCTGTTGCAGGCCTGGTTCGTCCGCACCGGCCATCCCGCCGGCCCCGATCCCTACTTCCTCTATGCCTCCTCGAACATCGGCAGTTTCCTGGCGCTGCTGTCCTATCCGGTGCTGCTGGAGCCGATGTTTACCTTGCGCAGCCAGAACCTGATCTGGAGCGGCGGCTATGGGTTGCTGGTGCTGCTGATTGCCGGCTGCGGGTGGTTGTTGCTGGGCTCGCCGGCAGCGGCGGCAGCAGTGGACAGGCCGGTGAACGACCGGGAAATGCCGGCGCCGTCCTGGGCGCAGCGCGCGCGCTGGATCTTTCTCGCCGCGGTGCCATCCGGCCTCCTGATCGCGGTAACCGCGCATGTGTCCACCGACATAGCCGCCGCGCCACTGCTCTGGGTACTGCCGCTATCGCTCTATCTGCTGACCTGGGTGCTGGTATTCCAGTCGCGCCCGCTTTTGCCGCATCGTTGGATGCTGATGGCGCAGCCCCTGGCCATCGCCGGTGTCGTGATCCTGCTTGCCATCGGCGGCGAGCAGAACCTGCTGCTGACGCTGGGTGGCCATCTGCTGTGCTTTTTCGTGATCGCCATGGCCTGCCATGGCGAACTGGCGCGCAGCCGGCCGGCGGCGCGGCACCTGACCGGATTCTATGTCGCGCTTTCGCTCGGCGGCATGGTCGGCGGGCTGTTCGCCGGGCTGATCGCGCCGTTCGCCTTTTCCTGGATCGCGGAATATCCGATCCTGCTGGCACTGGCGGCTTTGTGCCGTCCGGCCGCCGGCGCGGAACGGCTGCCGTTTGCGAGCCGCTGGGTCTGGCCGCTGCTCGCCTTGGCCGCCGTGGTGCTGGTCACGCCATCCTGGTCGGGCGGCGCTCCGATGCGCTGGCTTGGGGATCACCGGATCTGGGTGATCGGCGCCGCCGGGCTGGTATCGGCGCTGCTGGCGCTCGGATTGCGGGCGAGCCGCTGGAAGATCTTTGCCACCGTCGTGCTGGCGCTGGTGCTGATCCGCGCCTATCCGGCGGACGACGGCCGGGTGGAAACCGTGCGCAGCTTTTTCGGTGTTCACAAGATCGTGGTGACGTCGAACGGCCAGTATCACGTGCTGATGCACGGCACCACGATCCACGGCGCCGAGCGATTTCGCAACGATGACGGCACGCCCGCGACCGGCCGGCCCGAGCCGATTTCCTATTATCACCGCGACGGCGGCATCGGTCAGGCGATCGCCGCGATCCGCGCCCGCAAGGCCGGGCCGCTTCGGGTCGCGGTGATCGGCCTGGGAGCCGGCACGCTCGCTTGCGCATCGAAGCCGGGCGAGACCTGGCGTTTCTTCGAGATCGACCGCTCGATGGTCGATACCGCGCGCGATCCGCGTCGTTTCACCTTCATCCGCGATTGCGAGCCCGGGCTGGAGCCTGTGATCGGCGACGCGCGGCTGACCTTCGCCCGGGAGCCGGACAGCAGCTACGACCTGATCATCGTCGACGCCTATTCATCGGACGCCATTCCGATCCATCTTGCGACCCGGGAGGCGATGCGGATCTACAGGGACAAGCTCGCACCACAGGGCGCCGTAGTGATGCATGTCTCCAACCGGCACCTGGAACTCGCCAGTGTCGTGGTCGGCATCGCCCAGGCCAACGATCTCGTGAGCTGGGTCTTCAACGAGGATTCCAATCGCGACGGCGAATACATCTTCGCGACCAATGTCGTGGTGTCGGCCCGGGCGGCGGCCGATGTCGGAACGCTGGCGGCGTCCGATTCGTGGGAGCTGACGACGGCCGATCCCGCTCAGCGGGTCTGGACCGACGATTATTCCAACGTGCTGGGTGCGGTCTATCGGCGGCTACGCGACGGCGATCAATAGCAGGGCATCGGACCGCGACCGCCCCTTGATCGCGGACGGTACTTGCTGTCAAATTCATGCATTGTCATTCGAGAGGAGAGATTCGATGGTCAAGCGCATTTTATTTGCAGCGGTTATCGCGACCTTCGCAGTCGGTTCGGCATTCGCACAGGATGCCAGTTGCGACAGCAAGGCGGTCGGCAAGGACGGCAAGGCGCTCGCCGGCGCGGCCAAGACTTCGTTCATGAAGAAGTGCATGGCCGATTCCTGCGAGGCCAAGGCGATGAGCAAGGACGGCAAGCCGCTCGCGGGCGCTGCCAAGACCAGCTTCATGAAGAAGTGCGAAGCCGGCTAGGACGCCGGAGTTGCGGCTTACGAGAGCTGAAAGCCTCGGTTCTGATCCCGTCAGAGCCGAGGCTTCTCTTTGTTCACGAGGTGTTGGCCAGACCGTCCCCGGCGCTTCAGTCGAACAGGCCGCGCGGCTGATAGGATGGCCGCGGTGCGTAGTCCGGCGCATAGCCGCGACTGTCATAATAGGAGCGCTGCGGCGGATAGGCCTGGGCGTCGAACACACGCCGGCCGGTGCGCGGCGCCGGATAACGCGCGCCATCCGAGCTTCCGTCGGCCGGATAGATGTAGCCGTCATCGACCCGAGCCTGCGGCGCATACTGGCCATATTGGCCGGACTGACCGTATGGGCCCTGTGGCGTAATCACCACGGGAGCGCCCGCGGCGTCCTGTTGCGGCGCATATTGCTGATCGAGGTCACGACGCGCCAGCGCCCGGTTGCCGGGATTGCGCGCGAGCGCGATCCGCGACGAACCCGTCAAGGTCACGGTGGCGTTGAGCACGCCCTCCTTTTCGACCAGGTCGTACAGCGTCGTGGCATTGGCGCGGGATATCCGCACACAGCCGTGCGAAACCGGGACACCAAGGCGGCCTTCGGATTCCGTTCCGTGAATCGCGTGTCCGATCTTGGTGAAGAAGATCGAATGCGGCATCGGCGCGTCGTCGAATTCCTTGGAGAAATGATCGGCTTCCATCCGGAAGGTGCGGAAGGTGCCGTTCGGGGTCTCATGCGAGGGGTTGCCGGTCGAGACCGGCCATTGATAGCGTTCGACGCCGTCGACCGCGACGGTCATCATCTGGTTGTTCTTGTCGACGGTGATTTCAACTTTGGCCTGCGCGGCGGCGGTTGCGAACAGCACCAGCCCGCCAATAGCAACTAGGAAGGGACGCATCTTTACCTCTGGCCTACGGGCCTTGTCTGCCATACCACCGTCCCCGGCAGCTATATGCTCCGAATCCAGCTTTGGTTCCAGCAGCTTCGATAGAGCGGATGGTTAACCCCGAGCCGGGCGCAAACAAGGCGGCCGCGGCGCCGGCCCGATCAATTCTTCGGCAGGGTTGGGACCACCATGACAAGGCGCGCCTCCCACGGATAGGCGAGATCAGGCAACTTTTCGGGCGCCTCGGCGTTGAATCATGCGCATCGAGGCTTGCGCGGTTGAACGAGGAATTGAGATGACCAAGACCAAGATCAGGACGGCGGCGCTGCCCGCCACCTCGCCGCTGAAAGTCCGACTGGCCGCCGCAGCCTTTGTGCTCGCGCTGGTTGCCGTACCCCACTTCGCCCATGCGCAGGGCATTGTCGGCGGTGCGCAGGAAGGCGCCTACCAGGGCGGCCGTGCCGCGGGACCGGTGGGTGCCGTGGTCGGCGGCGCGGTGGGTGCCGGAGTAGGCGGGGCCGTCGGCGCGGTGGACGGAGCGCTCGGAATCCCGCATCGGCATTGGCGGCACGGCTGCCGCGGTTTCTACGACCGCTACGATCGTTTCCATTGCTACCGGTAGCCGGCGCTTCCGGACGCGTCAGGTCTTCAGCCGATAGCCGGTCTTGAAGATCCACCACACCACGACCATGCAGACGACCAAGAAGCCCACCGTCATGCCGACGCTGACCGCGACGCTGACGTCCGCGATCTCATAGAAACTCCAGCGGAAGCCGCTGATCAGATAGACCACCGGGTTGAGCAGGGTGATGGTGCGCCAGCCCGAGGGCAACATGTTGATCGAATAGAAGCTGCCGCCGAGAAAGGTCAGCGGCGTCACCACCAGCATCGGTATCATCTGCAGCTTTTCGAAACCGTCGGCCCAGATGCCGATGATGAAGCCGAACAGGCTGAAGGTGACGGAGGTCAGCACCAGGAAGAGCAGCATCCAGAGCGGGTGATGGATCCGCAACGGCACAAACAGTCCGGCGGTCGCCAGGATGATGAGGCCGAGGACGATCGACTTGGTCGCGGCCGCGCCGACATAGCCAAGCACGATTTCCAGATAGGAGATCGGCGCAGACAGGATCTCGTAGATGGTGCCGACGAATTTCGGGAAATAGATGCCGAACGAGGCGTTGGCGATGCTTTGCGTCAGCACCGACAACATCACCAGCCCGGGTACGATGAAGGTGCCGTAGCTGACGCCCTCGACCTCGGTGATGCGCGAGCCGATTGCGGCGCCGAACACCACGAAATACAGCGAGGTCGAGACCACCGGCGAAACGATGCTCTGCAGCAGCGTGCGCCAGGTGCGCGCCATTTCGAACATGTAGATGGCGCGTACGGCGCGGACGTTCATGGCGCCCTCACCAGGCTGACGAAGATGTCCTCGAGTGAGCTCTTGACGGTGTCGAGGTCGGAGAATCGGATCCCGGCGTTGCGGAGATCGCCGAGCAGGCTGGTGATGCCGGTGCGCTCGCTGCGCGTATCGTAGTCATAGGTCAGCTCGCAGCCCTCCTCGGACAGCTTGAGATCGTAGGCCGCCAGCGCCGGCGGGATGGCGTCGATCCGGGTCTGCAGCTGCAGCTTGAGCTGCTTCCGTCCGAGTTTCTGCATCAGCCGCGCCTTTTCCTCGACCAGGATGAGCTCGCCCTTGTTGATGACGCCGATCCGATCGGCCATCTGTTCGGCTTCCTCGATGTAGTGCGTGGTGAGGATGATGGTGACACCGGACGCCTGCAGCCCTCGCACCACTTCCCACATGCCCTTGCGCAGTTCGACGTCGACACCGGCCGTCGGCTCGTCGAGAAACAGCACCTGCGGCTCATGCGACAAGGCCTTTGCGATCATCACGCGGCGCTTCATGCCGCCCGACAGCGTGACGATCTTGGAGTCTTTCTTGTCCCAGAGCGACAGATCCTTCAGCACCTTCTCGACATGGGAGGGGTTCTTGGGCTTGCCGAACAGGCCGCGGCTGAAGCTGACTGTCGCCCATACCGTCTCGAAGGCGTCGGTATGCAGCTCCTGGGGCACCAGGCCGATCTGCGCGCGCGCGGCGCGGTAGGAGCCGACGATGTCATGACCGTCGACCGCAACGCGGCCCGAACCCGGATTGACGATGCCGCAGATGATGCTGATCAGCGTGGTCTTGCCGGCGCCGTTCGGACCGAGCAGCGCAAAAATCTCGCCGCGGCGGATCTCGAGATTGATGTTTTTCAGCGCCTGGAAGCCGGAGCCGTAGGTCTTCGAAAGATTTTCGACGGCGATGATGGCGGACATTTGGGGCCGGATGGCATGGCGGGTGAGCGTCAGGCGGCCGATCGGCCGGTGCGGGGCGAGGTCCGACAGATAGGATCGCGTGCGGCCGCGTGCAAGCGCAACGCTTCAGGCCCGTTCGACAAAGCTGTCGACGACCTTTTTTTCGCCGGCTTTCTCGAAGGCGATGGTGAGCTTGTTGCCGTCGATTTTCACCACCTGGCCATAGCCGAATTTCTGATGGAACACGCGGTCGTCGAGCGCAAATTCGGACAGCGTGCCGGTGGATTTCGCGACCAGTTCGCCCTCGATCACCATCGGGCCTCGTTTGCGCGAGAAGCCACCGGACGTGGCGAACGGTGAGGCGTCTTCCTTGAAGCCGCCTTTCGCCTGGCCATTGCGGCCGCTCTGTCCGCGCCCGCGATTGGCCTGCGCGCGTTGCCATCCCGGCGTCGCATAGCTCGAGCCGAAGGATTCGACGTTGTCGAATCGCGATGGACCGTAGCCGCCGGTGCCGCCCCATCCCGATCCACCCTTGGATTCCGTGATCTCGACATTGACGGCCGGCAATTCGTCGAGGAAGCGCGAGGGAATCGTGGTCGACCAGGTGCCGTGAATCCGCCGGTTGGTGGCGAAATAGAGCTTGGCGCGGCGGCGGGCACGGGTCAGCCCGACATGGGCAAGCCGACGTTCTTCCTCGAGGCCGGCGCGGCCCTGCTCGTCGAGGGTGCGCTGGCTCGGGAACAGCCCCTCTTCCCAGCCGGGCAGGAACACGTTGTCGAATTCGAGCCCCTTGGCGGAATGCAGCGTCATCAGCGACACCGCGTCGTCCTCGGCGCCGCCGTCACGGTCCATCACCAGCGCGATGTGTTCGAGGAAGCCCTGCAGGTTCTCGAACTCCTCCATCGAGCGCACCAGTTCCTTGAGGTTGTCGAGCCGTCCGGCGGCATCGGCGGAGCGATCCTTCTGCCACATCTCGGTATAGCCGCTTTCGTCGAGCACGATCTCGGCCAGCTCGGTATGTGACGTCACCTCGCGCTGCGCGCGCCAGCGATCGAAACTGGCGATGAGACCGCGCAGGCTGCCGCGCGCCTTCGGCTTCAGCTCGTCGGTCTCGATCACGGCGCGGGCGGCCTCGAACAGCGAGATGCGACGCTTGCGGCCGTGATCGTGCAGCATCTGCACGGTGGCGTCGCCAAGTCCGCGTTTCGGCACGTTGATGATGCGCTCGAAGGCGAGATCGTCGGCCGACGAATTGATCACGCGCAGATAGGCGAGGGCGTCGCGGATTTCGGCGCGCTCGTAGAACCGCGGGCCGCCGATCACGCGATAGGGCAGGCCTAATGTGACGAACCGATCTTCGAATTCGCGCATCTGGAACGAGGCCCGGACCAGGATCGCGACCTCGTTGAGCTTGTCTCCGGCGCGCTGCAGGTCCTCGATCTCCTCGCCGATGGCGCGGGCCTCCTCTTCGGAATCCCAGGAACCGGTGACGGTAACCTTCTCGCCGTCGACATCCTCGGTGCGCAGCGTCTTGCCGAGACGGCCCTCATTGTGCGCGATCAGATGCGAGGCGGCGGCGAGGATGTGGCCGGTGGAGCGGTAGTTACGCTCGAGGCGGATCACCTTGGCGCCGGGGAAATCGTGCTCGAAGCGCAGGATGTTGTCGACCTCGGCACCGCGCCAACCATAGATCGACTGGTCGTCGTCGCCGACGCAGCAGATGTTTCGCGGCGCCGGGCCGCGCGCCGTTTCGTCACTGCCGGTCGCGCCAGCCGCCGGGGCGTCCGGCGGGGATGCATCGCTCCCCGATTGCCGGATCGAAGCATCAGCCGGAATGGCGCTGCTGCCGGCCAGAGCGACCTTGGCCAGGGCCTGCGCCGGCCCAGCCGCCGGCGCCTGGGCCAGCAGCCGCAGCCACAGATACTGCGCGACATTGGTGTCCTGATATTCGTCCACCAGGATGAACTTGAAGCGGTTCTGGTAATTCCGCAGCACGTCGGGATGCTCGCGGAACAGCCGGATGTTTTCCAGGAGCAGGTCGCCGAAATCGGCGGCGTTGAGGATCTTCAGCCGCTCCTGATAACTGGTATAGAGCTTGCCGCCCTTGCCATTGCCGAACACGGCGGCCTCGCCGGGCGGCACTTGCGACGGCATCAATCCGCGGTTCTTCCAGCTGTCGATGAGGCCGGCCAGCATGCGCGCGGGCCAGCGCTTGTCGTCGATATTCTCGGCCGCCAGCAGCTGTTTCAGCAGGCGGATCTGGTCATCGACATCCAGCACGGTGAAATTGGACTTCAGCTGCACGAGCTCGGCATGGCTGCGCAGAATGCGTCCGCCGATCGAATGGAAGGTGCCGAGCCAGGGCATGCCTTCGACGGCCTGGCCAAGCATCTGGCCGAGCCGAAGCTTCATCTCGCGCGCCGCCTTGTTGGTGAAGGTAACCGACAGTATCTCGCTGGGACGGGCCCGGCCCTGGCTCAGGATATGGGCGATTCGGCAGGTCAGGACGCGGGTCTTGCCCGTGCCGGCACCCGCCAACACCAGCACCGGCCCGTCCAGGCTTTCCACCGCCTCGCGCTGCTCGGGGTTTAGCCCCGCCAGATATTGCGGGGTGGCCAGCGCCCGCGCACGCGCAGCGATGCCACCGGCCGCAGGCTGGTGATCGGGGACGCCGCGAGGACTCAATCTATTCGGCTCGGTCATGCGAATCGTATTCCGCCACGATGGCACCGTGCGGCCGTGAAGGGGAGCCTTCATAGCAGGATCGAGCGCCATATAGTGGCTCGGAGGCCGGTTTGACAGGACTTATCCCGGCCGCCGGGCGCTGGGTTTTCGCCCTGTCCGCCCGGTCTGGTTCCTCCGACACCGCCATTTTTCGCGTCCTCGTCGTCGGCTGGAGGGCGGAACTTTTGTTCCGAGGCTGGATTGTTTTCACAAGCTCGCGCAATGCCGGTCATTGCGCAGGTTTCGAAACGAAGGTTCAAGCAGAGGTCATGTCATGTTGAGCTGGGTCGTCACGTTTCTGGTGATCGCGTTGATCGCCGGTATTTTGGGCTTCGGCGGCATCGCCGGCGCCTCCATCGAAATCGCCAAAGCCATCTTCTTCATCGCCGTGGTGCTGTTCCTGATCGCGGCCGTGGTCGGCCTCGCGCGCGGCCGTACCCGGGTCTGACCCCGCACCCTATTTCGAGGATATCGCGATGCGTCGGCCGATGCCCTCGGGCTGCCTTACGCCGGCATGAGCCTTGACGGTGGCCTCGATGCGGGCGCGGATATCCGGCGGGAATGGCGCGGTGCGGCGGGTGGTCATGTCGATGTAAATCGTCATGTTCTCCGAAGTCGCGGACAGCCATCCCTCGGTGGCGTGGTGCAGCTGTTCGAACGTATGCAGCCGCTTGTCATCCGCGGCCACGAGAATAACCGACACCTGCACGGGATCGCCGAGATGAATTTCGCGCAGATAGCGGACATGACATTCCGCGGTGAAGGTCGATCCATGCCGTTCCTTCATGTAAGCGGGCCCGATTCCCAGCTCCAGCCACAACTCGTCAATGGCACGGTCGAACATCACATTGTAATAGGCCATGTTGAGATGGCCGTTATAGTCGATCCACGCCGGCTCGATCTGCATTACCGATGCCAGGAACGGCGCCGGTGCGGCAACGGCAGTGTCGGTCATGATCAATCCCGTTCGTTGGTCCCTTGACCCCTTATACATCCTTTGCCACCGTCGGCCCAAAGTCGGGGAGGGCACCGAATTGAAGACCACGACCACGCACGATCCGAGGCGGCCGGAGCCGCAGGCGCTGGCCGCTGCGATCGAGGGACTCGCGGCGCGTTTCGGCAACCGCCTGGTGACCTCCCAGGCCGTGCGCGAGCAGCATGGCCATACCACCACCTGGCTCGCATCGCAGCCGCCGGATGCGGTGGTGATGGCGCAGGAGACCGCCGACATCCAGGACGTGGTCAGGATCTGCGCCCGACACAGCGTTCCCGTGATCGCCTTCGGCACCGGCACTTCGCTGGAGGGGCAGGTCAATGCGCCGGCGGGCGGCGTCTGCATCGACATGCGCGACATGAACCGGGTGCTGGCCGTCCATCCCGAGGATCTCGACTGCGTGATTGAGCCCGGCATCACCCGCAAGGGCCTCAACGAGTATTTGCGCGACCAGGGCGTGTTCTTCCCGATCGATCCCGGAGCCGATGCCTCGCTGGGCGGGATGGCCTCGACACGGGCGTCCGGCACCAATGCGGTGCGCTACGGCACCATGCGTGACAACGTGCTGGCGCTCAAGGTGGTGCGGGGCGATGGCGAGATCATCACCACCGGCACCCGCGCCAAGAAATCCTCGGCCGGCTATGACCTCACCCACCTGTTCGTCGGTGCCGAAGGCACCCTCGGGATCATCAGCGAACTCACGATCAAGCTGCGCGGCATCCCCGAGACCATTGCCGCCGCCGCCTGTTCGTTCGAGACGGTGCGCGGCGCCTGCCAGGCTACCATCCTGGCGATCCAGACCGGCATTCCTGTGGCGCGGATCGAGCTGTGCAATGCCGAACAGGTGCGCGCGGTCAATGCCTATTCGAAATTGTCCCTGCCGGAGACGCCGCTGCTGCTGCTGGAATTCCACGGCAGCGAGAACGAGGTCGCCGATCAGTCGAGGAATTTCGGCGAGCTGGCCAAGGAGTGCGGCGGCGGGGCGTTCACCTGGACGACCCGGCCCGAAGACCGCACTCGATTGTGGCAGGCCCGGCACGATGCCTATTGGGCGGTGAAGAGCCTGCGCCCCGGCGCGGGCGTGGTGGCCACCGACGTCTGCGTCCCGATCTCGCGGCTGGCCGACTGCGTGACCGAGACCGAGGCGGATCTCAAACGGCTCCGCCTGCTGTCGCCGATCGTCGGTCATGTCGGTGACGGCAACTTCCATTGCTCGCTGCTGTGCGATACCGACGACCCCGAGGAGATGGCGCGCGGCGAGGATTTCATGCACCGGCTGGTCGAGCGCGCGCAGGCGATGGGCGGCACCTGCACCGGCGAACATGGCATCGGGCAAGGCAAGCAGAAATATCTGGAGGCCGAACTCGGCGTGGAGGCGATCGATGCCATGCGCGCGCTGAAGCAGGCGCTCGACCCGCAGAACATCTTCAATCCGGGAAAGATCGTGCCGGCGCGGTGATCGCCGGACGGCTCAGTCGCTCTGCAGAGTGGCGTGGTCGGTTTCGAGCTGCCGATTGCCGGTGGTCGGATCGGTGATCACGGTGGTGACCGTCGCCTTGCCGGTACCGGTCAGCTGGACCTGGGAGTCGCCGATGCGGAACAGGTTCTTGGTGGTGATGAAGACCCGCTGGGTCTGCAGCCCGCCGCTGGCGCTCTGGTACCTGACATTGGCGCGGTAGCCGCTCACGTCTGAAATCGAAATCGTGAACGGCTTCTTGTTGTAGTCGATGCCGGTCCAGGTGCCCTGCCATTGCGTCGGGTCGACCTTGGCGAAGCGCGCGCCCGTCGGGATCAGGCTCTGCGAGCTGCCCGCGTAGCTCGATTGCAGGATGCTCATGATGTCGGCCATCGAAATTCTCCATCGGCTCGCCGCGGCACGCCGGACGACCTCTGCCAGAACACCGTTAATCCCTGATTAAGAAAAGCCGCGCTGGCCGACTTTGCCGCATCCCGGGCTGGCGGGACGGCCCGGTCAGTTCGTAGGCCGGTACGGGGCGCGCTCGATCCGGATATTGAACTTGTTGGGCTGCGAATAGATGTTGCCCTCCAGGTCCAGCGTGATGTCGACGCGTCTTCCGTCTTTCATCGATCCTCGTCCCCGCCAGATCCCGCGATCGTCCTTCTGCAATTCGGCGACGTCGCGATAGCCCTTGGTTTCGATGCGCGTTTGAGCCTGCTTGGCGTCGAGATCGAGTGCACCGGGCAAGCGGGGACGCTTCTTGACTTCCGGAGCGAACCCGAACGGTTCGGTCGCAGAGAACGAGGCGTAGGGGGTTCCCGTGTAGCAGGAGCTGGTCGGATTGAGCGACGAGTATTTGTAGCAGGGACTGAGGGGTGCCGTTGCAAACGAAGGCAATGTCAGGAGGGTGGCAAAGGCAGAAGGCCGCGTCGGTTGCGTCTGCGCGAAGGCAGGCGCGCTGATGGCCAGCGCGAGCAAGGCGGCAATGTGGTGTGGAGAGCGTCCAAGACCCTGGGGCATGTCCCCATCATAGACGATTTCTGGCGAACTGGAAAATTGGCCGCCCAGGGGTTTTTTGTCCTTCCGGCCGGCGACAATCCGGATTCGTCCGAACTGCGGCCCTATGGCTGATCCCGCCAGCCCGGCCTGACATAGATGGTCACGTACAGTCCGGAATATTGCTCCTTCCAGCCTCGCCGATCCACGAGAAAGCGCCGCAGCTGTTCGTGCGCCTTGACCCAAAGCACCGCGTCGACATGGTATTTCTCGAGCACGGTGTCCCAGGTGGTCTCGTCGATCTCGTCGTGGATCAGCGTGAAATAGTCCCGCAGCAGGGTATCGGGATAGGCCGTGGCGGCGCGGCCGTCGACGAACAAGGGTACGGCGCCGTGCGTGCGGAAGATCAGGATCCCGCCGACATTCCAGTGGTTCAGCACCCGGGCGTGTGAGAAATGTGCTCGGAGATAGCTCGCGTCCTGCTCCGAGAGCATGGGCGGAAGGCCGAGCGCCGGTTCGATCCGCAGGAATGTCAGGGGCAACGCGACCATTCCCATGATGCCGGCAGCCAGCAGTGTCTTCTGCACCGCGAGCTGGTCCAGCCTCGGCAGCAGCCGGTCGAGGTAAAGGGCGAGGGGGACGGTCGAGAAGATGAAAAAGAACGACATGTACCGGAATTGATGCAGCCCGAGACCGAGAAACAGCCAGGAGAGCAACCGCGCCTCCAGCGGAACGTGACGCGACCAACCGAAGCGCAAATCGAGCACGATGAACGACAACATGTAGACGATCCCGGGAATGCTCCCGGGCATGGCCATGTTCCGGTAGTACGGCCACCACTCGGTGATGTGGTCTTGCACGAAATGGCCCAACGTCGCCGTCAGGCCGTCATGAATGTGCCAGCCGAGGGGATTGATGAGGATGGCGATGGCGCAGCCAAGGCCGGCGAGAGCGTAGATCCGGAGCTGGACCCAGTCCCGTCGCAGCAGGGCCACGCCGCCAAAGGTTCCGACAATGAGAAAGCCGAGCGGGAAGCCGCCATGCAGATTGACCCAGGCGACCATGATTGCCGGCAGCAGGTAGCATCTCGTCCGCTTCAGGCATTCTGCATAGAAGACGACGCAGAACAGCATGGTCGACGTGTTGGGCGCCGCGGCGAGATAGATGTTCGGGGCGGTCTCGAACGAAGGATAGAGCAGGCATGCGGCGAACACCGCGATGCAGGCGGCCGTGGCGGAGGCGCCGCGGCTCAGGCAGGCGGATGCGAGACAGCCGACCATGACGGCGCCGCAGGCAATGACGAACAGGACGAGACCGGCGAAATCAGCATGCCGGAAAATCGTGGCGGCGACGACATCCCACAGCCAGGAAAGATTGTACCATTGCTTGTCGCCATGGGTGAACGACCAGGGATCCTGCAGAGGGATGCTGCCGCTCTCGCGGATCAGGTCTCCGGCGGCCAGATGCCATCCGAGATCATAATGGGCGACCATGAGCTGCGCGTTCGAGAGGTAGTACACGCATGCGAATGCGATCAGGAAGACGTAGATCCCGATTTGCTGCAGATGGATTCCGATGGTTCTGCGCGCGCGGTCGAATTCGGAGCCGCCCAAAACCTCCAGCGCGTTCATGGAAGAGCTCCCTCGCGATCAGCGAGCCTCCCGCGGGCTCCGCGCTGGTTTCGGTCTGCAGGCCAGGATGCAGACAATCGTCGTGTCAAACTAGGAGCGCCGCCGTAAGGTCGAGTAAAAGCCGCTCTTGCTGTCCGCTCGACACGGCTTGAAGCGCACTTCTGGTTAATGGATTGCCTACACCTGGCTCTCGACCGTCGTCCGGGCCGGGATAGGACCCGGAAGAACGGCCGCTGCCGCTCGGGCTCGATCAGAAGGAGCGGTTCGCAAGCCAACGGCCCGGCTTGCTGCCATCGGATGGACCGTCTAAAGCAGTCGTTGAAGTTCATCTTTCCCAAGACCGTCGGCCTCGCTCTGGCATGGAGCCGTCCGGTTCTGGTAGGTTGGGCGAACCTGCCCGCGGTGTTATCCCTGATGGCTCGGCCTGCGTCATCCGGGCGGCTTGCAGGCCCTCACCATGCGGTTCATAGCTGTGCCGAGACAAGCGTAGGAGACCGCCATGGCCGAGACGACGACGGAGCTTGAGGCCTTGCTAATGCAGCGCCCGCTGGGTGATGCGCAGCTTCAGGCGGCGGCGGACGCCGCGCCCGACTTCCGAATCCTGCCGGATGCGAACGTGATCAAGATCGGCGGGCAGAGCGTCATCGACCGCGGCCGTGCCGCCGTCTACCCCCTGGTCGACGAGATTGTCACGGCGCGCAAGAACTCACAAGCTGCTGATCGGGACCGGCGCAGGCACGCGGGCGCGACATCTCTACTCGATCGCCGCGCAGCTCGGCCTGCCGGCCGGCGTGCTCTCTCAACTGGGCGCCTCGGTTGCCGATCAGAATGCCGCCATGCTGGGCCAGCTGCTGGCCAAACACGGCATCTCCTCGGTCGAAGGCGCCGGGCTGTCGGCGGTGCCGCTTTATCTCGCCGAGGTGCATGCGGTGGTGTTCGGCGGCATGCCGCCTTACGGCCTCTGGACTCGCCCGGCCGCCGAGGGCGTCATCCCGCCCTACCGGACCGATGCCGGCTGCTTTCTCGTCGCCGAGCAATTCGGCTGCAAGGCGATGATCTTCGTGAAAGACGAGAATGGCCTGTACACCGCCAATCCAAAGACCTCGAAGAGCGCGAAATTCATCCCGAAGATCTCGGTCGAGGAGATGAAGGCGAAGGGGCTGCACGACTTCGATCCTCGAATTTCCGATGCTCGACCTGCTCAAGGCGGCGCGCCACGTCCGGCAGGTGCAGGTCGTCAATGGTCTGGTCGCCGGCAACCTTACCCGCGCGCTCGCCGGCGAGCATGTCGGCACCATCATCACCGCGAGCTAAGGAGCCAGCCGATGTCCGATCTCGCCAATACCATCAAGCATGTGGCCTCGCCGCTGGCGCGGCAGACCCTGCTCGACGACAAGCTCACCCGTCCCGTGGCGGGCCTGCGTCCGATCCGGCTTTTGCCCTGGCTTCAGGTCGTCAAGATCGGCGGCCGCTCCATCATGGATCGCGGCGCGGCAGCGATCCTTCCCGTGGTGGATGAGCTGCGGCGGCTGCTGCCCGAGCATCGCATGCTCATCCTGACCGGTGCCGGAATTCGGGCGCGCCATTTGTACAGCGTCGGGCTCGATCTCGGCCTGCCGGTCGGATCGCTGGCTCCCCTGGCGGCGAGCGAAGCCGGGCAGAACGGCCATATCCTCGCTGCGCTGCTCGCGCCGGACGGCGTGTCCTATATCGAGCATCCGACGATCGCGAACCAGCTTGCAATTCATCTTTCGGCGGCCCGAGCGGTGGTGGGCAGCGCGTTTCCTCCCTATCACCACCACGAGTTTCCGATCTCGCGCATTCCACCGCACCGGGCCGATGCCGGCGCGTTTCTCCTCGCCGACGCGCTTGGAGCTGCCGGCCTCACCATCGTCGAGGATGTGGACGGCGTCTATGACGTCGATCCCAACGGTCCCGACGGCAAGGCGGCGCGGCTCATCGGCGAGACCAAAGCGGCCGATCTTGCCAAGAGCAAGGGCACGCTTGCCGCTCGACCGTGCGCTGGTCGAGGTCATGGCGACTGCCCGCCATGTCGGGCGGGTGCAGATCATCAACGGGCTTGTCCCGGGCCGGCTCACGGCCGCGCTGCGCGGCGAGCATGTCGGGCACGATCATCCATACGGCTGCGCCGACCGCCTAAAGGCTCACGCTAGGCGCGGGCGAGCGACTTCCAGGCATCCTGCTGCTTGGACCAGGAGATGTAGTAGGCGGTCGCGGTCATCACGGCGATCCCGGCCGCACTGACCAGCAGCTGCATCAGCGCCGATCCCGAGCTCGTGCTCAGGACGAAATGGCCGGCAAACGAGAGAAACACGCCGGCGCAGAACACCGCCAGCGACTGCTCTCCGCATTTCACCAGCGGCCGGACGACCGGATGCTGCAATCCGCTCCAGTCCATCGGGACGAACCGCGTAACGACGAATGCCACGACGACGAAGTGCAGCACGCGATAGGGCGCCAGATTTTCCTTGTCATTGGGGTTGAAGGCGTCGAACAGCCAAGCCGGGAGAAGGGCGCCGATCTCCGGGATGCGCCCGGCCATGGTCATGGCGAATGCAAACACCAGGTAGGCGACGGCGGCGTATAGCGCGATCGCGGACCGGTGGGTGGCGCGGAGTTCGATGCCCCCTTCCAGCGCGACGCAGGCGCCGAAGACGAACAGCAATTGCCAGCAGAACGGATTGAAATACCAGTCGCCATCGGGAAACGAGGCCAGATTCCAGCCGAACTGGCGCGCGCCGAAATAGAGCGCGATCGATCCCAGCACCGTCAGCAGCGGCCAGCGCAGCATCGACCACAGCACGGGCGGCAGCAGCAGCATCAGCAAGGTGTAGAGCTGCAGCAGATCGAGGTTGCGCGCCTTGGATTGCAGGAACAGGCCATGCGCCAGGATCCGGATCGGATGGTCGATCAGGTCGGCGACGTTGAACTCGTTCAGGAGGTCGGGCGCGGCATATTCGCCCGCCACATAACCGATGACCACGATGTAGATCACGAACAGGACGACATAGGCGGCATAGAGCTGCCAGGCGCGTTTCAACAGCCGGGTCGCCCCGATGATGAAGGCGCGCTCCAGCATGATCTTTCCATACAGCGCCGCCGCGGTGTAGCCGGCAATGAAGATGAACACCTCGGCCGCGCCGCTGAAGCCGAAATTTCGCGGGGTGATCCAGTTCACGAAATTGTTAGGAATGTGGTCCAGGAAAATGAACCAGTTGGCGAGCCCGAGAAACAGGTACAGGCGGATGTCGCGGCCGTTGGCCATCAGATTCGCGCCGTTGTTCGTGGACATCATCTGGTCTTGAGATCTGATCTCGGGATGCGGCTGCCGACTGCGCGTCGCCCCGCCGCCCGAGTACACCGGTGGCGCGGCGGAATCGCTGTGGACAACCCAGTGAGCGCCGTTCAAGCTGCAATGGGTATCGGATATTGGCGCCGACCCGGTGGGAATTGGCGCGCCGAGCCAGCGCGCGACAGATAAGGCAGCTTGCCGAACCCGAGAAATAGAATCATCGTGAATGCTCGTTGGCTCGAGCCTGGAATAAATCGCGTGCGCATAAAACCCGTTGACACGTTTCCCCGGATGCGGATTGCCGCGCGCCGGGGATTTGCCGTTGCCGATTGATGCGTCTGCCCTTCTTCTACGGATGGATCATGGTGGCGGTGACCTTCGTCACCATGGCGATCGGCGTTAACGCGCGCACGTCGTTCTCGCTGTTCTTTCCGCCGATCCTCGATGAGTTCGGATGGGACCGCGGCGTCACCGCCGGCGCCTTCTCGTTCGGCTTCGTGGTTTCCGGCGTGGTGAGCCCGCTGATCGGCCGCATGATGGATCGATTCGGCCCGCGCGCCGTGATGGAGCTTGGCGTCGCGTTGATGGCGGCCGGCCTGCTGCTGGCGCCGCTGACGACCCAGCCCTGGCACCTCTACGTGACCATCGGCGTCCTGGTCGGTGCCGGCAGCATCTGTCTCGGCTATTCCGGTCAATCGCTGTTCTTGCCGAACTGGTTCAACCGCCGCCGCGGCTTTGCCATGGGGCTGGCCTTTGCCGGCGTCGGGCTCGGCTCGGTGACGCTTTTGCCCTGGGTGCAGCACGTGATCGAGCAGAATGGCTGGCGCACCGCCTGCACCGCGATGGGCGTGCTGGTGCTGGTGGCGCTCGCGCCGATCAACCTGTTGCTGCGCAAGCGGCCGCAGGATATCGGGCTCGAACCGGACGGCGACCCGACGCCCGCGGCGTCGGCCGCGCCGGTCTCGAACGTGATCGACCGCGATTGGGCCGCGATCGACTGGACGCTCCGGCGCGCGCTGCGCACGGCGCGGTTCTGGTGGGTGTCGGCAGGTTATTTCGGCGGGTTGTACATCTGGTATGCGGTGCAGGTGCATCAGACCAAATATCTGCTCGACATCGGCTTCAGCCCGAATGTCGCGGTGTGGGCGCTGGGCGCGGTCAGCCTGCTCGGAATCCCCGGACAGATCCTGCTCGGGCACGTCTCGGACCGGGTTGGGCGGGAGTGGATCTGGACCATCAGCTGCATCGGCTTTGCGATCTGCTTTGCGTCCCTGATTGCGCTGGCGTGGTTTCCGATCCTGCCGCTGGTGTACCTCATGGTTGTCACACAAGGCGCGCTTGGCTATGGCCTCACCTCCATCATGGGCGCCGTCGTGGTGGAGATCTTTCAGGGCAAGCACTATGGCAGCATCTTCGGGACGGTGATGCTGGCGGCCCTGTCGGGCGGCGCCGCCGGCCCTTGGCTGACGGGAATTTTGCACGACATTTCAGGGAGTTACACCCTTGCCTTCGGCCTTGGCATCGCGGTGAGCGGGATGTCGGCAATCGCGATCTGGTGTGCGTCGCCGGGTCGCGTCCGCGCCGTTGCGGGCCAGTTGCACCGGATTCCCGACCGTACTACGCACAGCGACCGGACGTAGCCGGCGGCAGGCTTGCCGATGCCGCCGGCTTGTGGGCTTAATCCGCCGCCAAAGCCACTCTGACCGCATCGAGGGTGTCATGAACGAGCACGTTCAGACCATGACCACCAGCCCGCTGTTCAATCCGCTGTCGCCCGACTTCATTCGCGATCCCTATCCGCACTACGAGCGGCTGCGCACCACCGATCCCATGCATGTGACGCCGCTCGGCGCATTCGTCGCGAGCCGGCATGCCGAGTCCAGCCTGGTGCTGCGCGACAAGCGCTTCGGCAAGGATTTCGTCGATCGCAGCATCCGCCGCTACGGACCCCAGATCATGGACGAGCCGGTGTTTCGCAGCATGCGACACTGGATGCTGCAGCAGGATCCGCCCGATCACACCCGGTTGCGCGGGCTGGTGGTGAAGGCGTTCACCGCCCGCCGGGTCGAGGACATGCGGCCGCGGATCCAGCAGATCGTCGATGACACGCTGGCGGCGATCGCGAGCCAGGGTCACATGGACCTGATCGAGGACTTCGCGTTCCGCCTGCCGGTGACCATCATCTGCGACATGCTGGGGATACCGGAGGATCACCGCGAGGTCTTCTATCGGAGCTCGCGCGATGGTGGCCGCCTGCTCGATCCGGTGCCATTGACGCCGGCGGAGATCGAGCAGGCCAATGCCGGCAACCTGGCCGCCCGGATGTATTTCCAGCAGCTGTTCGAACTGCGCCGGCGCAGCCCGGGCGAGGACCTGACGACGCAGCTGGTGCAGGCCGAGGAAGACGGCAGCAAGCTGTCCAACGAGGAACTGACCGCCAACATCATCCTGCTGTTCGGCGCCGGACACGAGACGACCGTCAACCTGATCGGCAACGGGCTGTTGGCCCTGCATCGCAATCCCGATCAGCTCGCGCTGCTCAAGGCGCACCCGGAACTGATCACCAACGCCATCGAGGAATTCCTGCGCTACGATTCCTCGGTGCAGATGAGCGGCCGGGTGGCGCTGGAAGACATCGACGATCTCGGCGGCAAGCGAATCCCGAAGGGCGAAGGCGTGCTCTGCCTGCTGGGATCGGCCAACCGCGATCCCGCGGTCTATCCCGACCGCCCCGATCGTCTGGACATCACCCGCTCCAATGTTCGCCCAGCCTCCTTTGGCGGCGGCATCCATTTCTGCCTCGGCGCCCAATTGGCACGCATCGAGGCGGAGATCGCCATCGCGACCCTGTTGCGGCGTCTGCCGGAACTGCGGCTGGACGATGCCGAGAATCCGGAATGGCGACCGACCTTCGTGCTGCGCGGTCTCAAGGCGCTGCCGGCAAGTTGGTGAGGAAAACCCCAACAAGCCGGCCCTTGCTGTGACTTCGCCATAGTTGCGCTATAATCGGCGGGCGTTCCGGCGTTGCCATCGGCGCGGCCGCGTGGCTTGAGTCCACCGCCGCGACGGCGCATGTTCCACGAAGGATGGGTCGTCCCGCTTCGCGCCAAGCCGTTGCGCCGGCCCATGCTCAGAAGGAGACACCGTGCAGACGACGCTGCTCGGATTGGCGATTGCCTTTATCCTGGCGCTGACCGCCGCGCTGGTCGGACCGTACTTCATCGACTGGAACCAGTTCCGTCCGCAGTTCGAGGCCGAAGCAACAAGGGTGATCGGCACGCCGGTGCGAGTCGATGGCGCCCTCGATGCGCGGCTGTTGCCGACGCCGTCGCTGCGGCTGCGCTCGGTGGTGATCGGCGGCAACAACGATCTCGGCAAGGTTCGTGCCGACAAGCTCGACGTGGAATTCAGCCTCGGCGAATTGATGCGCGGCGAATGGCGCGCCACCGAGCTGACCATCAACGGCCTGGCGCTCGACCTCGGACTCGATCCGCAGGGGCGGATCGATTTGCCAGTCGCCGGCGGCAGGTTCAATCTCGGGTCGCTCGCGATCGACCGGCTGAACCTGACCGGCCGCATCGCGCTGCATGATGCCGCCAGCCACGGCACGCTCGAGCTGAACGACATCGCCTTCAGCGGCGACGTGCGATCGCTGGCGGGATCGGTGCGGGGCGACGGCAATTTCACGCTGTCCGGCACGCGGTACCCGTTCCGGGTGTCGTCGGGCAGGGCGCCGGACGGCGGCAGCACCCGCCTTCATCTCAACATCGACCCAGACGCCGCCGGACCGGCGATCGATCTCGATGGCCTGCTCAGTTTCGAGGCACGCGCGCCGCGCTTCGAAGGTGCGCTGGTGCTGAGCAGCGCCGCGGAGCCCGGCGCCGGCGACCGGCGCCCACGAACGCCCTGGCGGATGTCGGCCAAGGTCAAGGCCGATCCGACCGCAGCCCACCTCGAGCAGCTCGAGGCCACCTACGGCCCGGAGGACACCGCGCTCAAACTGGCCGGCCTCGCCGATCTTCGGTTCGGCGCCTCGCCGCTGCTGCACGCCGTGATCTCCGCGCGGCAGTTCGACGCCGACCGCTTCGCCGGCAGAGGCAATGACAATGCCGCGCAACCGCTTCGCCTGTTGCCCGCGTTGCGGACGCTGCTCGCTGCGATTCCGCAGCCGCCGATTCCCGCCCGCATCGAATTCGGTTGCGAGCAGATCATGCTGGGCGGCCGACCGCTGCAGGCCATCGCGGCCGATCTGCGCGCCGATGCGCACATTTGGAGCGTCGATCGGTTGGATTTTCGCGCACCCGGCGCCACCCATTTCAGTCTGGGGGGCACTGACATGCGGCCGGGCCTGGACGGCGGCTTCCGCGGCGCGCTCGCGGTCGAATCGTCCGATCCCGATTTGCTGGCGGCGTGGCTGCAGGGCCGCGCCGAGGCCGCCTCCCGCAGTCAGAAGCCATTGCGGCTGAGTGGCACCGTCAGCGTCGGCGCGGACCGTATGGCCATCGATGCCATGAAGGCCGAGATCGACGGCGGCGCCGTCGAAGGGCGGATCGCGCTCGCCGGGTCGTCGGCCGATGGCGGCTCGCGCGTCGACGCGCAATTGAAGGCGGACCGGCTCGATCTCGATGCGGCTGGGGCGTTCGTTCGGTCGCTGGCGGGTCCGCAGGCCGACTGGCCGGACGCGGCGGCGATCTCGCTCGAGATCGGACACGCCAGCGCGGCCGGCCAGGACCTGCATCCGTTCGTTGCCAGGCTGGGCTATGGCGCGAACAGGCTGTCGCTCGATCAGCTCAAGATCGGTGAACCTGCCGGTGTCATGGTGGAGGCCAGCGGCGCTTTCGACCGGGCCGATGCGACCGGAACGCTGGCGCTGAATTCGAGCGCGCCGTCGCTCGGCCAGATCGCCGGCCTGGTCGCACCATTCGCGCCGGCGCTGGCGGCGCGCCTGGGCGCCTTGGGCACGCCTCCGGGCGCTGCCCGTCTCAAGCTCGCGCTCGACGTCGGCAAGGACGCTGCCCACACCGACCTGGCCACCGCGCGCGCCGTGGTCGACCTCGACGCACCGCAGTTCAAGGGCGCTGTCACCGTAGGCGCGAAGCCGGCCGTCGCCAGCCTGCGGGCGCTCGATCCCGATGCGCTCCGGCGCAGTGAGATCAGTGTCGAATCGAAGCTCTCGTCGGAGCAGGGCAGTGCATTGCTGGCCCTGCTCGGACTGGACGGCACCATGGCCGCCGGACAGGGCCCGGGCCAGTTCGAGGGATCTGCCAGCGGAGTGTGGCGCGCGCCGATGCGGCTCAAGGTCAAGCTGACCGGGGCCGGACTGGATGCCGATGCCCAGGGTACCGCCGACCCCTGGGCGCAGGACGCGGCGGCCAATGTCAATCTGACGCTGCGGCATGTCGATCTGACGCCGTTGTTCGGTCTGAAGCCTGCCGATGCCTTGGCACGCAATGCCAGCCTGTCCGCCCGGGTCGCGCTCGGCGGCGGCAAGCTGACCCTGGACGATGTGGATGGTTCGATCGCGGGTTCGCGGCTGCGTGGACGGATCGCGCTGACGCTGGGAAATGACAGGATTGTCGACGGCCAGCTTGGTCTCGACACGCTCGATCTCGCGCCGGCCTTCGAACTGCTCATCGGCAGTGCCGGCCGCAGCCCGGCCGAGCCGCTCGGCGCCGGCCTCACCAAGGGCTGGCGCGGCCATGTCACCTTCCAGGCGCTGCGCGGCTCGCTTCCTGGCGGCGGTGAACTGCGCCCGGTAAGCGGAACCGTCATCAATGACGGCCAGTCGCTGACCTTCGACGATATCAAGGGCACGATCGGCGGCGGTGCGGCAACGGTCCATGTCGATGCCAGGCCGACCAGCGACGGCATTGCGCTCAATGCGCGCGTCGGGTTGAAGAGCGTGGATGGCCTGGCGTTGCACTACCGTCAACTCAGGATGCCTGCGGGCCGCATCTCGCTGCAGATGACGCTGGCGAGTCTCGGCCGCAGCATGTCGGCACTGACCGGCGCGTTGTCGGGAAGCGGCGCCGTGACGCTCGAATCCGCTGCGATCACCGGGCTCGATCCGCGCGCTTTCGATGTCGCGATCCGTGCCAGCGATGCCGGGCAGGCGACCGACGATGCCCGCTTGCGGCAGATCGTCGAACCGGCGCTGTCGGCCGGTGCCTTGCCGGTCGCCTCGGCACAAATCCCTTTCACGATCCGGGACGGCCGGCTTCGGGTGGACGCCATCACCCTCGGTTCCAGCAACGCCCGCGCCGTCGTTTCCGGCGGCTACGACATTCCTGCGGACCAGGCCGACATCCGCGCCACGCTCGCCGCAACCGATGTCGGTGCGGCGGCGAGTTGGCCGGAGTTGCAGCTGTTCGCGGCGGGGCCGCCCGACGCGCTCCACCGAACGGTCGACGTCGCGGCGCTGTCGTCCTGGCTGGCGGTGCGGGCGATCGACCGCGAGACCCGCCGACTGGATTCGATCGAACGCGGCGAGCGGCCACCGCCGACCACGCCGGCATCGATTCCGCCGCGGGCGGCAGTGCCGTCGCCGCCGCTGCTCGATTCGGCGCCGGCCGATCCGTCGCTTCCCGACGTGCTCGGCCCAGCCCCGCATCGATCCCCGCTGAAGCCGCGGGCAACCCTTCCGCATCCGGTTTCCCCGCCATCAGGCGCGCCCGTGATCAGCCAGCAGGTTGCACCGCTACCGCCCGCGATCGACGTGCGTCCGGCACCCAATGTGGTGCGACAGCCCAGGCCGCGCGCGCCGCTGGTGCTGACGCCGCCGGCCGCCATTCCGCCACGGCCATCATTCTGACAATACCGACCACCAATTCGGTTGCTCTGCGAGCCAGTCGAGTGCATTCCAGGCTGAGCCGAGCAGGACGCGTCAATGTGGGGCACGGCGCGGTGATGATCGTCCAGCGTATCGGCGCTCTATGCAGTTCCGTGCCCGGGGATGGTTCGCGAAGATCGGTTACGGCGCCATGTTTCTCATTCCCGTCAGTCTTGCGCCCGGCGCCATCGCCTTGTGCATCGGCGTCGCCGCGAGGCCTTCATTTGGCTGCCGGCCAGGTCCCCGGCTGACAACCGGTCCGGTCGTGCCGTGATCTCGGCGATCGACGCTGCCACCTGGGTCATCGCCGTTGTCGCGACTCTCGGCGTGATCGTCCGTCCCTGGCATCTGCCCGAGTTCGTCTGGGCCGTCGCCGGCGCCGTGCTGCTGGTGTTGCTGGGTCTGTTGCCGTGGTCGGATGCCGTTGCGGCTGCCGGCAAGGGTGTCGACGTCTATTTCTTCCTGGTCGGCATGATGTTGCTGGCCGAAGTGGCGCGGAAGGAGGGGCTGTTCGACTGGCTTGCCGCGCAGGCCGTGCGCCATGCGCATGGCAGCGCCGGGCGGCTGTTCCTGATCGTCTATGTCGTCGGCACGCTGGTCACGGTCCTGATGTCGAATGACGCCACCGCCGTGGTGCTGACGCCAGCGGTCTATGCTGCGACCCGCGCGGCCCGGGTCGAGCCGTTGCCCCATCTGTTCGTGTGCGCCTTCATCGCCAATGCGGCGAGCTTCGTCCTGCCGATCTCCAATCCGGCCAACCTCGTCGTGTTCGGAGCGGACATGCCGCCGCTCGCGGCGTGGCTGCGCCTGTTCGCACTGCCTTCGGCGGTCGCGATCACCGTCACCTATCTCGTGCTGCGCTGGACGCAACGGCATGCGCTCGACGCGCGCGTCGCCGAGCCCGGCGAGATTCCCCCGTTGACGTTTGCGGGCCGGCTCGCCGCGGCGGGAATCGTGATGACGGCAATCGTGCTGGTGCTGGCGTCTGCGCTCGGCGTGGCGCTGGGACTGCCCACATTCGCCGCTGGTACCGTCGTGACCTTGCTGGTGCTGCTGCTGGGGCGACAATCGCCCTGGCCAATCCTGCGGGATATATCCTGGTCGGTGCTGCCGCTGGTGGCAGGCCTGTTCGTCCTGGTCGAAGGCCTGAACCGGACCGGCGTGCTGCCGGCGCTCGCCGCGGTCCTGAAACGGGCTGCCGCGGCCTCGCCGCAGCTCACCGCCTGGATCGCCGGCATCGCGGTCGCGCTCGCGTCGAACCTCGTCAACAACCTGCCCGTCGGGTTGATCGCAGCGACCACGCGGCAGGCCGCGGCGGTACCGGCCGAGGTCACCGGCGCGATCCTGATCGGCGTCGACCTCGGTCCGAACCTTTCGGTGACGGGATCGCTCGCTACCATTCTCTGGCTGATCGCGCTGCGGCGCGAGGGCGAACATGTCGGCGCGTTGCGCTTTCTCAGGGTCGGGCTGCTGGTGATGCCGCCCGCGCTGCTGCTCTCTCTGCTGGCGTTGTCGGTGACGTCGCGATGAGCGTGGCAGCTGCCGGCCTCAGCCGGCGCCGAGGGCATAGGCGATGTTGTAGGTCGCGAGACTTGCCGCATAGGCGAGCGCCAGCATGTAGGCAAACGTGATGGCCATCCATTTCCAGCTTCCGGTCTCGCGGCGGATCACGGCCAGCGTCGAAGCGCATTGCGGGGCGAAGATATACCAGGCGAGCAGCGACAGCGCCGTGGCCAGGCTCCATTTGGTGGTCAGCACCTGTCCGATCTGGTCCGCCGCTTCCTTGCCGCCCTCGATGGCATAGACGGTCCCGAGCGCGGCAACCGCGACCTCGCGCGCCGCCATGCCCGGGATCAGGGCCACCGCGATCTGCCAGTTGAATCCGATCGGCGCCAGCAGCGGCGCCAGCGCCTTGCCGATCATGGCGGCGAAACTGTAGTCGATCGCCGGTTCGCTCGCCCCGGCCGGCGCCAGCGGAAACGAGGCCAGAAACCAGATCAGCACCATCATCGAGAAGATGGTGGTTCCGGCACGCTGCAGGAACATCTTGGCCCGGGTGTAGACGCCGATGGCGACGCTGCCGGCGCGGGGGATCTTGTAGTCGGGCAGTTCCAGCATGAACGGCGCCGGCGCGTAATCGCGCAGCATTAAGAACTTGATGACGAACGACACCAGCAGCGCGCTGGCGATGCCTGCGGCATAGAGCCCGAACATCACGAGCCCCTGCAGATTGACCCAGCCCCAGATCAGCTTCGCGGGGATGAAGGCCGAGATGATCAGGGTGTAGACCGGGATTCGCGCCGAGCAGGTCATCAGCGGGGCGATCAGGATGGTGGTCAGGCGGTCGCGGCGATTGTCGATCACCCGTGTCGCCATGATGCCGGGAATTGCGCAGGCGAAACTCGAGAGCAGCGGAATGAAGGCGCGGCCGTGCAGGCCCGCGCCGCCCATGATCCGGTCCATCAGGAAGGCGGCGCGCGCCATGTAGCCGAAATCTTCCAGCAGCAGGATGAAGAGGAAGATGATGATGATCTGCGGCAGGAACACGATGACGCTGCCGACGCCGGAGATGACGCCGTTCTGCAGGAAGCTCTGCAGCAGCCCGGCCGGCAGCGTGTCCTGGATCAGCTGACCGAGCGCGGTGAATGCCGAGGACAGCAGGTTCATGACCGGCTGGGCCCAGGCGAACACGGCCTGGAACATTACGAACAGGATCAGGGCCAGGATCGCCAGGCCCCCCACCGGATGCAGCACAACGGCATCGATCCGCGCCGTCCAGGTGTCGGGCCGGGTCGGCAGGCTGATGGTTGCCGCGATGATCCGATCAGCATCGCGCTGGGTGGCGCGCAGTTGCGCGACCGTCAGCGGCTCCCAGCGGTTTTGTTCCGGCGGGACTGCTGCGTCCGCCGCGATTTCGTCGGTTCGCCGCAACAACTCGGCGGTGCCGCCCTTGCGCACCGCGACCGAGGTGACGACCGGCACGCCGAGCGCGTCCGACAGCCGCGCCACGTCGACGGTGACGCCGCGGCGGGTGGCGATGTCGAACATGTTGAGCACCAGCATCAGCGGCCGGCCGGTACGTTTGAGTTCGAGGACGAGGCGGATGGTGAGCCGCAGATTGGTGGCGTCGGCGACGCAGAGCACGAGGTCGGGCACGACCTCGCCCGGCGTGCGCCCCAGCACCACGTCGCGCGTAATCTCCTCGTCCGGGCTGCGGCCACGCAGCGAATAGGTGCCGGGCAGATCGAGCAGCGAAACCTGTCGCCCGAGCGGCGTGACGAATCCACCCTGCTTGCGCTCCACAGTCACACCGGGATAGTTCGCGACCTTCTGCCGGCTGCCGGTCAGCGCATTGAACAGCGAGGTCTTGCCGCTGTTTGGCGTGCCCACCAGGGCGAGGTGCATCAACGGGGCTTCCATCGCGCTCTACCGCCCGTCAGGCAACGATCACCGCCATCGCCTCGCGACGGCGGACGGCGATGGTGACATTCTCGACCCGGACGGCGATCGGATCGCGTCCGATGGCGCCCTCATGCAGCACCTCGACCTTCGCGCCCTCGACAAAGCCGAGCTCGATCAGGCGGCTTTCGAGTTCGTGGGCCGACAAGGCCGAGCCGGAATCGCCAGCGGCGATGTGCTGGATCACGCCGCGAAACCCGCGCGCGACCAGTCCCAGCGCCAGTTGCGGGCGCGCATCATTGTCCTGCTGGCTGCTCATGACCTGTCTTTCCAATGGCGGATCGACAGGTCAAGCGCAGCGAGTGCAATCCGGCTTTACCTTAGAGCGATTGTAAACAAGCAGCGTCCCGCCGGACGCGACGATGGCGATTCGCGAGGGTGGGCCTGTTCATTCCGGCGGTTTTGCTTCCGGTGCGGCGGACTGCGCGCGGCTCCGAAAATAGTCGAGGACGAAAAGCCTGATGGCGGAGGAAAGATTGCCCTGCTGACGGGTGCTGTCGATCTCGCCGACCAGTTCCGACAGCGTCATGTCGCGAAGACCGGAGATCTCCTTCATGCCATTCCAGAACGCCTCTTCGAGGCTGACGCTGGTCTTGTGACCGGCGACCACGATCGAGCGCTTCACCACCGGCGATTTCACGATGCGTCCTCGCCGTCGATGCGATGCTGGTCGAGCAACTGTCTGTCGCGGCTGTCGCGCCGTTCATCGAGACTGCGTTCGGACTTGCTGCGGCCAAACCGCGCCCGATTGGTCTCGGCCTGCTGCTGCGACCGCTGGCGCTCGACGCGCTTCCTGAATCGTCTCAGATTGACGACGTCTCCCATGCCCGCCTCCGTCATGCGACAAAACAGGAGCGTGCGACGGCCTCACGGCGGCGTGATGGGTCGCGATGGGTAGCCTCGATCGTCATTCAGAAGTCCTCGTAGTAGCCCTCTGACAAGTACCAAAAGCGAGTCCGCCGCCGCGAAATCAGGTCGTTGTGCTCTAGCATGCGGCCGCGCAACGGCGGTAGCGGATCGATGTTATTCTTTAGGTGTTATGAGGCATAATTATATCGGCGCGCGATTTTGTGAGCGATCTGCGCGGCAATCAACCGGGACGGATCATCTTGTCCGGTCGCACCAGCCGATCGAATTCCGCCGGCGACACCAGGCCAAGCCGGGTAGCCTCCTCCTTCAGCGTTGTGCCACGGGCATGCGCCGTCTTCGCGACCTTGGCCGCGTTGTCATAGCCGATCTTCGGCGCCAGCGCCGTTACCAGCATCAGAGAGCGTTCCATCAGCTCCCGGATGCGCGCCTCGTCGGCACGGATGCCTTCGACGCAATGCTCGGTGAATGAGCGCGTGACGTCAGCCAATAGCTGAATGGAATGCATCATACAATATGCCAGCACCGGCTTGTAGACGTTGAGCTCGAAGTGCCCCTGACTGCCGGCGACGGTGATGGCGGTATGGTTACCAAACACCTGGCAGCACACCATGGTCATGGCTTCGCACTGCGTCGGGTTGACCTTGCCCGGCATGATCGAGGAGCCCGGCTCATTCTCGGGCAGGATCAGTTCGCCGAGGCCGGAGCGCGGGCCGGAGCCGAGGAAACGGATGTCGTTCGCGACCTTGAACAGGCCGGTAGCCACCGAATTGATCGCGCCGTGCACGAAGACATAGGCGTCGTTGCTGGCAAGCGCCTCGAACTTGTTGGCGGCGCTGGTGAAGGGCAGGCCGGTGATGCGGGCGACGTGCCGGGCGAACATCCGCGCGAATTTCGGTTTCGAGTTGAGCCCGGTTCCGACTGCCGTGCCGCCCTGCGCCAGCGGGTAAAGATCCCGGACGCTTGCGCGGAGCCGGGCGGCGCCGCTCTCGACCTGCGCGGCATAGCCGGAGAATTCCTGACCGAGCGTCAGCGGGGTCGCGTCCTGGGTGTGGGTACGGCCGATCTTGACAATGCGGGCGAACGCCTTCTCCTTGTCACGGAGCGCGCGGCGAAGCGCATCGAGCGCCGGCAGTAGGTCGGCGAGAATCCGCATCGAGGCGGCGATGTGCATCGCAGTCGGAAACGAATCGTTCGACGACTGGCTCATATTGACGTGATCGTTCGGATGCACCGGCGCCTTGGCGCCGAGCTTGCCGCCCAGGATCTCGTTGGCGCGATTGGCGATCACCTCGTTGAGATTCATGTTGGTCTGGGTGCCGGAACCGGTCTGCCAGACCACCAGCGGGAAGTGCTCGTCGAGCTTGCCCTCGATCACCTCGCGCGCGGCGCGGATGATGGCGCCGGCGCGGCGGCGGTCGATCAGCCCGAGCTCGCGGTTGGTTTCGGCGGCAGCCAGCTTGACCATGCCGAGCGCGCGAATGATCGGCATCGGCATGCGCTGGTCGCCGATGCGGAAATTCCGTCGCGAGCGTTCGGTCTGGGCGCCCCAGTAGCGATCGGCAGCAACCTCGATCGGACCAAAGCTGTCGGTCTCGGAGCGGGTGGAACCGGATCGCGGGGACGAAGTCGATCGAGCCATGAGTCGTGATCCGTTGGTCGAACGAGGGCTTCGGCCCGGCAGCCGCCGACCGGTTATTTCTTGCGGAAGCGATCCAGCCGAACCACCTCGGCGCCCTCGGTCGGCTTGGCCGGCTCGGGCGGTTTCTCCGCGATCGGCTCGGTCACGTTCAGCGCAGGAATGGGGGCGGGCATCGGGGCCGCCGGCAGGCCCGGTGCCGGGCTTGCGGCCGCCGCGTCGGCGGTCTCGAACTGCAGCCCGAATTGCACCGATGGGTCGAAGAAGCTCTTGATCGCGCTGAATGGAACCAGCAGCCGTTCGGGAACGCCGCCGAACGACAGGCCGACCTCAAAGCGATCCTCGGTCACGGCGAGGTCCCAGAACTGGTGCTGGAGAATGATGGTCATCTCTTCCGGATATTGCGCCAGCAGCCGCGGCGACAGCTTCACGCCGGGGGCGGTCGACTGAAACGTGATGAAGAAATGATGCTCGCCCGGCAGGCCGTGTTCGGCCGCGTCGGTCAGGACACGGCGCAACACGCCGCGCAATGCGTCGCGTGCCAGCACGTCGTATCGGATATGATCGGTCGCCATCCAACACCCTGTCGCGTTCAGCAGCCGCCCTCCGCTGGCGGCCATGTCATGGCCCAACTCGCGCCATGGCCACATCGTACTCCGGCGGCGGCGCCGGGTCAGCAGGCATCGCGCTGCCGGTTCGGATTGCGGCAAAAACGCGCGGTCGGGCAGATGAGTGGAGGCTTCTGTTGCCAGGTGCCTCCGAACCCCGCCTAGCGGAGCTTAACCCGCTAGGACTTCAGATTTGGTCTTTCAAACTGCGTTACGCAGCCTGAGCAACCGGAGCATAGTTGTCGTTTGCAACTATTGCATGGCCCGATGTCGGCGGAACCATACCGAGAAAAAACACGTCCTTTACGCCCTCGTCGATCCTGTTTCGCCCCCGCCCAAGCCCGCGCCGAGGCCACGGGCTTGGGTGGAGGCGCCGGGTGCTGCCCCCGGGTCCGAATGGTTTATTGCGACGGCAATTTATTTCCATAGCCGGCGAACCGGCACTTCTGAATATAGGGTGCAAGTGTTGAGAAATACAGAGGCTTGGAGACGCCTGCCGGGTCGGAACGCCCGCGCAGGCGGGATCGGTGGACTGCTTGATTGATGGGTTGGCGTTGTTCCCCCGCCGTTCTAAGTGTTGGCGATGTCTCCGGATTCGCCGCCGGCCGCCATGGCGGCTGCAGACCACCCTGGCTCGACGCCCCCCGGGCTGGGTGAACTGTTCGTCGCCTTTGCCAAGATGTCGCTGGCAGGTTTCGGCGGCGTGCTGGTATTTGCCCGGCGCTCCATTGTCGACCAGCACCGCTGGATGAGCGCGGACGAGTTCAACGAGGCCTTCGCGCTCTGCCATTTCCTGCCCGGACCCAACATCGTCAACCTGTCGGTGGTGTTCGGTTCGCGCTTTCGCGGGGTCGCCGGGGCCATGGCGGCCTTTGCCGGGTTGGTCGGCCCGCCGGTGGTGATCGTGGCCACCCTTGCCGTGCTCTATGCGAGGTTCGGCGAAGTCGCGGTGCTGCGACACATCCTGGCCGGGGTGTCCTGCGCGGCGGTAGGCCTGCTGTTCGGGGTGGTCTTCCGCATGATGATGCCGCTGATCCGGCGGCGCGATCTCGTGGGCCTTGGAATCCTGGCAGCGGTGCTGATCGCGGTCGGCGTAGCGCGACTGCCGCTCGCCGCCGTGCTGCTGGTGGCGATCCCGCTCAGCCTGGCCATCACCCTGGCGATGCGGCGGCGAACGGTATGAATTCGGGCGGCCATCCGATCTGGGTGCTGGCGACGACCTTCGGGCTGATGTCGTTGTTCGCGGTGGGCGGCGCCAACTCCGCTATCCCGGAAATGCACCGGGTCGCGGTCGATGTTCAGCACTGGATGAGCGACACGCAATTCGCCGACATATTTGCGATTTCGCAATTGTCGCCGGGGCCGAACGTGCTGATCGTGACCCTGATCGGCTATGCCGTGGCGGGCCTTGCCGGCGCCCTGGTGGCGACGCTGGCGATGTGCGTCCCCACCGCCATTCTCGCCTATGGCGTGAGCCGCATGCTGACGCGGTCGAGCCATGCGCGCTGGCCCGCGATCCTGCAGGCGGCGCTGGTTCCGGTTTCGATCGGCCTGATGGGCGCCAGCGCCCTGGTACTGGCGCTGACCTCGGATCGAACCGTGGTGGCCGCGCTGGTCACGGCCGGCGCCGCCGTGATGGCCTTCACCACAAAAATCAATCCGCTCTGGCTGCTGCTGGCCGGCGGTCTGGTCGGGTTCGCCGGGCTGATCGGCTGACGGAACCCGGCTGCGACCCCTTGCCGTCTGCCGGACGGATGCGCACTTTTCGGGGTATAATCGGGCGCCGGGCCGAATCGGCGCTGCCGGGCGGCGGCCGCGGCGGCTACAATTCGCGCCCTTGAGCCCGGACAGCGGCCGCAGCGACCCAGCCATGAATCAATATCACGACCTGCTCGAACGGATCCTGTCTGACGGTGCCGAGAAGCACGACCGCACCGGCACCGGCACGCTGTCGATCTTCGGCCACCAGATGCGATTCAACCTCGCATCGGGCTTTCCCATGCTCACCACCAAGCGGCTGCCGCTGAAAGCGATCGTGTACGAGCTGCTCTGGTTCCTCAAGGGCGACACCAACGTCCGATATCTGCAGGACCATGGCGTGACGATTTGGGACGAATGGGCCGATGCCAATGGCGACCTCGGCCCGGTCTATGGATCGCAGTGGCGGTCATGGCCGGCACCCGACGGCCGCAGCATCGACCAGATCGCCAATGTCGTCGACATGATCCGGCGCAATCCGGATTCCCGGCGCCTGATCGTCAGCGCGTGGAATCCGGCCGATGTCGACAGGATGGCGCTGCCGCCATGTCATTGCCTGTTCCAGTTCTATGTCGCCGGCGGCAGATTGTCGTGCCAGCTCTATCAGCGTTCGGCCGACGTCTTTCTCGGCGTGCCCTTCAACATCGCCTCCTATTCGCTGCTCACCTTGATGGTGGCGCAGGTCACCGGGCTCAGGCCCGGCGATTTCGTGCACAGCCTCGGCGACGCGCATCTCTATTCGAACCATCTCGAACAGGCCCGGCTGCAACTGACCCGCCCGACGCGTCCGCTGCCGGCGATGCGGATCAATCCGGAGGTCAAGGACATCTTCGGCTTCCGCTTCGAGGACTTCGCGCTCGAGGGCTACGGAATCACGGGAATGGGATCGGCGGCTTCAACGGTAATCATCGACGACCAGCTGCCTGCAGCGAGCACCACGCGGTCGGCGTCCATGTTCGCTGTCGACGTTTGCACGCCGACGCGGTCACCTTCGATCGAGAAGATCCGAATCGCGCCGGTTGCGACCGTGAAACTTGCGCCGAACTTTTCAGCGGCCGCGGCGGCGGCAAGCGTCAGCGACGTCACGCCGACAAATCCATGCGTCGGGATCAACAGCGCTCCGCGCGCTGTTGGCGCGCGTGCGGTTCGAGGTCACGAAATTTTTTCGGTGTGATCCAGTGTGCTTCGATGCTTTCGCCGGCAAGCGTGCGCGACAACTCATCGAGCCGTTCAACGTCGGCTTCAGAAAACGCGAGCTCGAACGTGCCGTTGCGTTGATAGAAGATCACGCGGCCACTGTCGGCGGCCAGACGCTTCATGAAGTCGTCGTAGAGATCGAAGCTGCGCTTGCCGAGGCTGCGAAGGATGTCCGAGCTATGTCCTTCGATGTGCGGCGCGAGGATGCCCGCCGATGCGCGTGTCGCGCCCTGTCCGGGCGTGCGCGTCTCGATCACCTGTACGCGCGACCCGGCTTTCGCCAGCTCATACGCGACGGTGCATCCGACGATGCCGGCGCCGACGACGATCACCGAGGGGGCCTTCACAAGTTCAGTATTACAAAAAAGAAGAGCTCACACCTTTCAGCGTGAGCTCATACGACTTACGAGGAAGATCGCTTAGAAGCCGAGCGAGAAGCCAACTTCGACCCGGCGGGGCGCCGCCGCTGACGTCGCCGTGCCGAAGAACGGCGACAGCTGGTTGCCGATGAACGCGTTGTAGTTCACGTTGTTGAACGCGTTCTGGATGTTCACGAACAGGTCGAGCCGATAGCGCGCGTTGCGCCGCCTTCCATCACCACCATCTGCGGGCCGTCGCCACCGCCGCCGCCGGGGCCGCCGCCGACGCGCTGATTCATCGCGCCGCCGCCGGGCGGCGGAGGCGGTGGAGGCATCGGCATGTTCGGCGCGCCCGCGCGAGCGCCGCCGAGGCCGAATCGACTTGTTGAGGCGAATGTTCGTGGTCCACTGCGCGGCGCCGCGACCGCTGTTGCGGCCGACGCCGGCGGCGCGATCGTTGAACACCGTGTCGCCGTTGTTATCGAGGCCGGTGGTGATGTTGTACGGCAGCGCCGACGAGCCCTGCACGTTCAAGCCCAGGCGCACACCGTTGGCGAGCGGCGCGTTGAAGTTGAAGAAGATGCGATGGCGCACGTCCTGCGCCGACGGACCCCAGTCCGCGTCCGGATTGAGTGCTGTTCGACGGCAGCGCCGTCGGGCAAGTCCGCGAAGTTGCGCGCGTTGGTGTACTGATACATCACCATGCCGAGCATGCGGCGCGGAATGTAGCGCGCGTTCAGCGCCACCGTGAATCGATCCGACGCGCGCTTGCCGGTCGACTGGATCTCGGTGATGTTGCCGACCAGCGGATTCGGCCGCACGCCGTTGACCGGCGCGTTGACGTTGATCGACCGCAGCGTGTTGCTGCCGCGCGTCCACATGTAGTCGGTGCGGAAGTCGGCCCACGCCGCGAGCGGCCGCTCCAGTCCCACCGATGCCTGCTGAATGATCGGCTGCTCGAGCGATGCCGAACGAATCACGCTGGCCGGCAGCCGCGTGCCAGCCGCCGTCGGTCACCGGAAACGACGGGTTCTGGACGATCACATCGACCTGGTGATTGCCGTCGACGCGAATCGTCTGCTCGTAGAGCGCCGAATCGTACCAGTCGTAGAAAATGCCGTAGCCGCCGCGCACGGTGGTCTTCTTGGTGGCGTTCCACGTGAACGCCGCGCGCGGCGCGAAGTTCCATTTCGCAGTCGACCTGCGTCTGGATCTCCTGGCGCACGCCGAGGCTCATCTGCAGCGTCTTCGCCGGACGGAAGTCGTCCTGCAGGAACCAACCGGCCTTGACCTGCGAGTAGTCGACGACCGGATCGCCGGTGCGGATCGAGTAGGTCGCCGGCAGTGCCGGCCTTGTACGCGTCGAGGCTCGTGAACGTGTAGGTGCCGAACGCGTTCGAGCGCTGGTTGCTGTCCCACCAGCCGGCTCTCGAACAGCAGCCCGCGCGCATCGAGTGCTTGCGGCCGATCGAGAAGTCGAAGTTCTGCGCGATCTCGATCTCGCGGGCGCTGCGATCGCCCATCTGGCCGGCGCCGCCGGCGTTGAACGCCTCGTTGACGCGAATCGCCGGCAGCCGTCGACAGCGACGAGGTGGACAGCGTCGAGTCGATCACCGAGAAGCGGAACTCGCTGAACACCTTCTTGCCGATCACGTTGGTCGAGCGGAGGCGGAAGGTGTCGGTGCTGTTGTCGGTCGCGTAGGCGCGCTCGGGCAAGATCGAAATCGCCGACGCCGATGTTGCTGCGATCGTTCTGCCGGCGCGAATACTCGGCCTGCAGCTGGCTGGTCGGCGCCGATCAGGTGCTCGACGCGCGCGCATGAAGTTCATCGCATCGGTCGGCGTCTCGCGCCAGGCCGGTGACCGATGCGCCGGCCGGCGACAGCGCGTTGATGGTGCGCGAGTCGTAGGAGCTGTTGCCGTCGAACGACATCGGTCAGGCTGGTGCGGCCCTTCACGATCGGGCCCTGGAAGTTCACCATGTAGCGGCGCATCTGCTCGGCGCCCTTTTCGTCGGCGAAGTAGTTCTTCGAGTTCAGCGATTCATCGCGGAAGCCGAAGTTGGTCTGCCCGCGCCATCCGCCCATGCCGGGCTTGGTGATCACTTCGACGCGAATCATGCCCGGCTTCGTGGTACTCGGACGAAAACGAGTTGGTGTGGAAGCGGATCTGCTGAATCTGATCCTTCGGCGGCAGCCGGCCGCCGCGGAAGCCGTTGACGAAGATCTGCGCGCCGGGGCCGGCCATGCGCATCAGCTCGTCGGCCATTTCATCCGGATCGTCCGGCAGCGCATCGATCTGATCCTGCGTGAGCGTTTGCGTGAAGCCGTTGTCGCGGCGATCGGCCGCGCTCTGGTCCTGGACGACGACGGTTTGTTCGATCGTCGCCAGGGCCAGGCGCAGCGTGGTGCGATTGTCGCCACGCCGCACGTTGAACGGCGTGGCGATCGGACGGAAGCTGTCGGCGGTGGCCTTCACCTGGTAGTTGCCGGGATGCGAGGTTCTCGAACACCGCGATGCCGCGCTCGTCCACCGTCGCCGTCTGCTCGACACCGCGCGAGTCGACCACCGTGACCTGCGCGATGATCAGCGCCGCCTCGGTTTGATCGAGCACGGTGACCCGCAGCGTCGAGCCCGACGCCGCTGCCCTGCACCGCCTGCGCCGCCGCGATCGACGTGACGCTCACGACGATCGCGAGCGGCTGCCACCAACTGACTGAGTATGCGTTTCATAACGTTCCGTCCGTAACTGCCAACTGAACTGCCAACTGCCGACTGCCGACTGATCTGTCAACTGTCGACTCTTGACTGCGACTCTACTTCTTCTCCCACGTATCCGCCTTGATCGTGCGGATTCACCTTGTACTTCTCGATCGTCCACTCTTCGTTCGGCTCGCCGTCGAGAGAGGTTTCGATCTTGTGCGGCAGCATGATGCCGTCGACCTTCTTGTAGTCGCTGAGGTGCATCGCGAACGTGCCGAGCTGCGGCGGAGTTGCGCTGCATCTCGGCGACGCGCTTCTGCACTTCTTCGGGAGTCATCGGCGGCGGACCGCCGGCGCCCGGCGCGCACGCCGGGACCACCGGGCACGCCCGGGACCGCCAGGACCACCGGGACCGCCGGGCCCGCGGCCGGGACCGCCGTTGATCATCACCATCGGCTTCGGATCCTGGTACTGCACCATCAACGGCAGGTGCGTGGCCTGATCGATGAACAGGCGCAGCGTGCGGCCGGTCTCTTCCTTGGTTTCGAGAATGTCGGCCTTGCCTTCGGGCGATTCGGCGATGCCGGCATCGACCCACGGCGTGCCCGCGTCCGCGAGCAGCGCCGCGGTGAGGCGCTGCATCTGCACGCGCATGCGGCGCACGCGCGCTTCGTTCAGCTGTTCCGGCGTCGGGCCGGCGCCGCCGCCGGGGCCGGGGCCTTCGCCGGGACCGCGCATCACGATCTGCATGCCGCCGCCCATGCCGCCGCGGTTGCTGGTGTCATCCCACGCGGTGGTGCCGTTCAGCACCGACGTGCGCTCGATGGTCGGGCCGCCGACCATGCCGCCCATCTGCATTTCTTCGACGCGCTTCATCTTGTCGGGCCGCGCGAGCGTGACCGTCGACGTGCCTTCCATGTCGCGCCCGCCCATCGATCGGCGGAACGGCCCTTCGGCGGTCAGGCCCTTGAGGCCGGCGACCTTGTCTTCGCCGCCAAGCGCCTTGCGCGCGGCGGACGATCGATCCCGGCCACGCGATCCTGCGCGGCCGCCGAGTCGGCTGCAGATGAGCGACACGATCGCCGATCGAATCCTCGAATGAATGACGCCACCATCACGATCGCCGCCGTTGAAATGACCCTGCGCATGTCTGCTCCTGTTGTGAGTCGGTCGCGTCGTCGAACGACCGTCCACTGCATATTACGGAGGACGGCGGCGCGATCAGACGTTAAGGCTGAGCAAAGAGGTTGTTAAGGATGTTAAATGCTTGATTTTGTTGGATTTAGACGATTTTCAGCCGTGCTAGACTCTCCTCCATGATGTTGGGAAAGCCGCTCCGACTTCGCTCCGGGCAACGACGCGTGTCGGCGGTCACGATCCTGGTCGGACTGGTGATGCTGCTCGTGCCCGCGCTGGCCTGGATGCAGTACCAGTGGCTCGGCCAGTTGAGCACCGCCGAACGCGAGCGCATGCAGCGCACGCTGCGCACCGCGGCGGCGCAGTTCGCCACCGAGTTCGATACCGAGCTGTCGCGCACGCTCGTCAGCCTGCAGGTCGACGGCGCAGACGATTCGCGATCAGAACTGGACCGCCTACGCGCAGAAGTATTCGGCATGGGCGAACAGCGTCGAGCGAGCCGCGCCTGGTGCGCGATGTGTGGCTGGTCGATACGCTGCCGGGCACCGACGCTGCCGGCGCTCGACAGCGGCGCGCCGGTGCCGATCGATCGACTGCGCATTCGCAAGTGGAACACGCAGAGCCTCGCGTTCGAGGATGCGCGCGTGGCCCGACGATCTGCTGAAGATGCGCGATTCGCTGGCGACGCGCTTCATCGGTTTCCAGATCGCAGCGCGGCCGCCCGCAGCGAGGCGCCGGGCACGCATCGCGAAGCGCCGATATCGCTGACGCTCGGCGACGACAACACGCTGATCTCGCCGGTGACGCTGTTCGAGATGCCGGACGATCGTCGCGGCCCGCCGAAGATCTCGGTTCTCGGCTTCACGATCGTGCGGCTCGATCCGGCGGTCATCCGCGACACGCATGCTGGCCGCGCTGACCACGCGTCACTTCCATGGCAACGATGCGGAAGTCGACTACCGCGTCGCGGTCGTCAAGAAGCGACGATCCGTCGAAGGTGGTCTGGGAGTCGGAGCCGGGCATCGCGTGCGATCGTGACGGCAGCGCCGGATGTGACGCAGGGCTTCATGGGTCCGCGGCCGGATCAGATGTTCGTCTTCGCGCGGAACCTGCGCGGCGACGGCCATTCCCCCACCGCCACCGCCGCCGCCGCCACCGCGGCCGGGAACCGGCGATCCGGGATCCGGGCCGCAACGGCTCCCGGCGATCGCATGCCATTCGAGCCGACAACAACGTCGTCGTGTCGATGATCGAGCGCGAAGACGGCGGCGGCGCCGGCGGCCGCGTCATCACGCGCGGCGGGCAGTTCGGCGGCTTCGAGGCCCGCTGGGTGTTGATGGCGAAGCATCGCTCCGGCTCGCTCGAAGCGGCGGTCGCCGGCGTGCGCACGCGCAACCTGATGATCAGCTCCAGCGTGTTGCTGCTGCTGACGCTGGCGATCGGATTGATCGTCGTGTCGGCGCGCCGCGCGCAGGAGCTCGCGCGGCAGCAGATGGAATTCGTCGCGGCGGTGTCGCACGAACTGCGCACGCCGGTGTCGGTGATCGGCGCCGCCGCCGGCAATCTCGCCGACGGCGTGGTCGGCGATCCGCAGCGCGTTCGCAAGTACGGCGAAACCATCCAGGGCGAAGCGCGTCGTCTTGGCCGAGACCGTCGAGCGCGTGCTGCAGCTGGCCGGCATCGCGGCCGGACGGGCCGCGGCCGCGCAGACGCCGGTGACTCCCGCCGACCTCGTGCACGAGTCGATCGCGCCTGCCGCACCGAGATCGAGAACGGCCGGCTTCAACGTCGAGGTCGCGATCGCCGAAAACCTGCCCAACGTCGTCGGCGACGTGACCGCGCTCAAGTCGGCGCTGCAGAACCTGATCAGCAACGCGGTCAAGTACGGCGGCGACGCGCAGCTGGCTGCGCGTGTCGCCGCGCGCCGGGAACCGGGCAGCCGGGCACCGAGGCAACAGGTGCTCTTCACGGTTGAAGATCGCGGCATCGGCATCGACGCCGAAGACAGGAAGCACATCTTCGAGCCGTTCTATCGCGGCCGCGATGCGGTCGTCGCAACAGATCCAGGGCAGCGGCCTTGGCCTCAATCTCGTGATGCGCATCGTCGAAGCGCATGGCGGCCGCGTCAGCGTGACGAGCGAGCCCGGCAAGGGCAGCACCTTCACGCTCGCTGCCGCTGCACGATCGCGCCGCATCCGAACAGCGAATCGCATCTACCTTGTCACGAGAAGCGCCTTCTCCTCGTTGAAGACGAGCCCGGCCTGCAGCTGGCGCTGAGCGATCGGCTGACCGCCGAAGGCTACGCGGTGGAAACCGCCGGCGACGGCAACGCCGCGATCGCGCGCGCGACCGGCGAGCCGTTCGACGTGATCGTGCTCGACGTGATGCTGCCCGGCCGCGACGGCTTCGACGTCGCCAAGACGATCCGCCAGCAGGGCATCCAGACGCCGATCCTGATGCTGACCGCGCGCACGCAGGTCGTCGATCGCGTCGTCGGCCTGAAGCTCGGCGCCGATGATTACCTGACCAAGCCGTTCGAGACGATCGAGCTGCTCGCGCGCATCGAGGCGCTGCTGCGCCGCGCGCCGTCGGGTCCATCCGGCCTGTCGCTCGAGCGCTATCAGTTCGGCGACATCACCGTTGACGTGCGCAAGGCCGAAGTGACGCAGAAGGGCCAGCCGCTCGATCTGTCGGCGAAGGAATTTCAGCTGCTGAAGTACTTCATCGAGCATCGCGGCGCCACGGTGTCGCGAGACGAGTTGCTGCACGAGGTGTGGGGCTACAACGCCATGCCGTCGACGCGCACCGTCGACGTGCACGTCGCGTGGCTGCGGCAGAAGCTCGAACCCAACCCGCGCGTGCCGCAGTACATCCTCACCGTGCACGGCATGGGCTACAAGTTCGCCGGCTGAGGTCTACGTCCTCGTTCCGAATCCATTTCGGCACGTCGGGAAGCTTGATCGTCGCCAGCGAATCGAGCAGCCGCTCGGGATCGTCGTCACGACGATCGACGGCGCGGTGGATCGGCTTGATGAAGCCTTCGGTCACCGCCTGATCGATGAACGCCGCCAGCGGCGTGTAGAACCCGCCGACGTTCAACAGTCCGCACGGCTTGCGATGCACGCCCAGTTGCGTCCACGTCACCGCCTCGAAGAATTCCTCGAAGGTGCCGACGCCGCCGGGCATCGCGATGAACGCGTCGGACAGATCCGCCATCATCGCCTTGCGCGTGTGCATCGAGTCGACGACGCGCAGATCGGTGACGCCGGCGTGGGCGATTTCGCGATCGGCGAGCGATTGCGGAATCACGCCGATCACTTCGCCGCCGCCGGCCAGCACGGCGTCGGCGATCACGCCCATCAACCCGACGTTGCCGCCGCCGTAGACGAGGCCGATGCCGCGACGCGCCAGCAGCGCGCCCATCGCCTCGGCCGCTTCCCGATAGATCGGCTGATTGCCGATGCTCGAACCGCAGAAAACGCAGACACGTTTCATAAGGGCTTAAGGTCTTGAGTGGCTTGAGCTTGAGTCTACACGCAGCAGACACGCCGGTTGCCGGCTTGGCCGGTGGCGCGCTGCACGGCTTCGACATACAGCGCGACCTGTTGCTTGTAGGCATCCTGCGCGGATGCGATTTCGATATCGGTCTTGAAGTCGACGATCACCCAGCCGCTGTCGGTTTCGTAGGCGAGGTCGACCTGGCCATCGACGATCTGCGGCGATCCGCTCGCGTCGTCGTCGAGGCGCAGCGACACCGGCGCTTCGCGCCACACGCGTCTGCCCGCCGCTTCGGCCGCGCGCGCGGCGGCGATGCGCGGATGCTGCAGCAGCTTGCGTCGCAATGCGCGGCCGCGGCATCGCGCTCGTCATCCGGCGCCGCGAACAACTTGGCATGCAGCGCCGCGAGCTCGCTGACTTCGGCCGCCGTCGCGCTCGAGCGGCAGCGTCGCGAGCACCGCGTGGACCAGCGTGCCGAATCGTTTGCCTGACGGACGAATCGCGCCGAAGCCGGCGTCTTCGATCGTGATGGCGTGCTTCGGCTGTGCCGGACTCCTCGGCGAGCTCGCGTCGCGGTGGCGACGCTGCATCGACGCGGCGCTGCCGCTCGCCTGCACCGCCGCGCGGCGCTCGCGCCACCGATCGTAGTTCGCGCGATCGGCGGCGACGTCGGCGGCGTTCGCGTCCTTGGAGATCAGATCCTCGCGGCGCACGCCTCGCGCGTCATCCGGCGCCGCCTTGCAGCAGCAGCGGATCCCACCAGACCACGGAATAGGTCTGGCCCGAATCCGGGATCGGTGAGCTGATACGTGCCCGGGCGCACGGTGTCGTCGACCGGCTGCCCGTCGGCGCGCGCGTCCGGCCATGATCGTCTGCTTGCCCTTGAAGAGCGGCACGCCTCGCGCCGGCGACGGCGACTGCCATTGCTCGCGCGGCGGATAGAGCGCGCGATTGAGCGGGCGAACCCAGCCCTTGTCGTACGGGCCATCGCCGACGGCCGGCACGACCAGCAGATCGCGCGCGCGAGTGGCGGCGACATACGCCAGCCGAATCGCCTTCGGCTTCGTCGCGCTTCGCTTCCTCGGCGTTGTGCTCCTGCAGATCGAGCGGCGACCATCCGCCGATGCGAATCGCGCAGAGCTTGCTTCTCCGGATCGAGATACCGCGACGCATCGTCGAGGCTCAACTTGCAGGCGATGTCGGCGAGCACGACGATCGGGAACTCGAGGCCCTTGGCCTTGTGCACGGTCATCAGCCGCACGCCGTCGCTGCCCTCTTCGAGGATCGGCGCTTCCGGAGAGTCGGCGCGGCCGGAGGCGTCGTGCAGCGTGTCGACGAAGCCGCGGAACGACAGGCCGCCTTCCGAGCTCGTAGCGCCGCGCCAGATCCGAAATGTGCAGCACGTTGGCGAGCACCTGCTCGCCGCCGCGCCACAGGATGAATCCGGCGTGCGCGCGCGTCACCGCGATCAGGCGGCCGATCGTGTCGGCGACCGGCCGATGATTGCGGGCGGCGTGCAGCTCGCGCAGCGTGCGTGAGCGCCTTCGCAACCGGCTGCAGCCGATCCGGCAGCTCCTTCGGCACGCGATACGGATGAAACGCGCGCGCGATCGAGTGATATTCGAGCAGCTCTTCTTCGCCGATCGCGAACAGCGGACCGTGCAGCGTCGCATACACCGACAGCTCGTCTTCGGGCCACTCGATCGCGGTCAGCGCGGTGCGAATCGCGTCGACTTCCTCGCGCTCGTGAAACGTCTTGCCGCCGACCAGCAGGTGCGGAATGCCGCGCGCTTCGAGCGCCTCGACGTAGTCGCGCGTGATGTCCTTGCCGAAGTGCAGGAAGCGCCGGAACAGGAAGCAGACGTCGCTGGCGACGATCTTCCGGCGCTCGTCGCCGGTCGCGACCGTCCACGTGCACTCCGGCGACAGCAGCCAGCTCGACGAACGCCGCAATCGCCTGCGGCTGCTGCTCGTTGAGCGCGGTCTGCGTGACTTGCGGCGGGCCGTAGAGGCTCTTGCCGTACGGGCGCGGCACCGGCAGCGCCACGATCGACGGCTGCTCCGGCGTGTCGTCGCGATGCGCGAGCAGCGGCACGTAGTCGGCCTGCAGCGCTTCGCGGATCGCCGTTCATGTCGTCGCGGAACGCCGCGTTCACGAAATGCTGAATCGCCGGCACGCTGCGGAACGAGGTCTGCAGCGTGACCGGCGGTCGCGCCGCTTCGCCGAGAGGCGATCGGCAATGCGGCGATACGCGCCGACGTCGGCGCGGCGGAAGCGATAGATCGACTGCTTCGGATCGCCGACGATGAACAGCGCGCCGGGACGGATCGTGCCGTCGTCGGCGCCGGCGAGGCAGAGCAGCAGCTCGGCCTGCAGCGGATCGGTGTCCTGGAACTCGTCGACGAGGATGACGCGGAAGCGCTCGCGGAATTCGCGGCAGACGTCCGTGTTGTCGCGGACCAGATCGCGCGCCTTGATCAGCAGATCGAGAAAGTCGAGCGCGCCGGCTTCCTGCTTGCGCTCCTCGTAGCGGCGCAGGCAGTCGCGCATCTCCTCGTGCAGCAGCGCGGCGAGGTCGGCGTCGGCGTGATCGCGAAACGCGCGCAGCGTCCTGCAGCAGCTCGGCGTGCGCGGCCAGCGCCTGATCGCGCGTGACGCCGATCGCGAACGCCGCGCCGGTGCCCTTCTTCGGATATTCGCGAAATCGCGGTTCTCCGCCAGCGCCGACGAGCGCGGCTTCCCATCCGTCCCACACGCCCTCGGGCACCATGTCGCCGACCATGCGCCGCTGGCGCTCGATGTCGCTGCTCGTGACTGCCGCGCCGGCGCGAGCGACACGGCGAGGTTGTCGTCGCGCTTGATCGGCTTCGCGATCAGATCGGCGAACGCCTTCAGCTGCGCGATCAGCGACTTGATCGCGCCCTTGCGATCGTACGACGGGCGCCGCCACGGCGCGTCGTGATCGCGCCACTCGCGCAAGCTGCGCGCCGGCGGTGCGCAGCCGCTCGATCGGTCCGTCCTCGTTGTCCTCGTCGAAGCGCCACTTGACCGGCCGGCGCAGCGAGCGGCGCACGCCTTCGTGCGGGTTGCCCAGCTGCTCGTGCAGCCAGACGATGAACGCTTCGTCGAAAGCCGCTCGGCCTGCGTGTCGGTCAGCACCGCGAACGCGGGATCGACGCGCGCCTCGACCGGCCGCTCGCGCAGCAGCTCGGCGCAGAAGCCGTGGATGGTGCTGACGTGCGCTTCTTCGAAGTCGTGCACCGCGTGCTCGAGCAGCGCGGCCGGCGTCCGAGTCGGGCGTCGGTCCGCGCGACGCGCGCGTTCGAGCTCTTCGCGCAGGCGCAGCTTCAGCTCGCCGGCGGCCTTTTCGCTGAACGTCACCGCGACGATCTGGCCGATCGTGGCGCGCTGCTGTTCGATCAGCGCGACGATGCGGCCGACCAGCTCGGTGGTCTTGCCGGTGCCGGCCGCGGCTTCGACGATCAGCGTCTTGTCGAGCTCGCGCGCGATCAGCTCGCGATTCTCCTGGACTCGGCGGGCGCGTCGGGCTCACGGCATCTTCCTCAGCGCGTCGAGATCGGCGAACAGCTTCGGATCCTTGCGGCGGGTGCGGCGCTCTTCCTCGCGCGCCGCACACCACCTGGAAGTCGCACCAGTCGCAGGTCTTCGGCCGCGGGCTGCGCCGCGAGCGTGCCGTTCTCGATCGCGCGATCGACGATCTCGAGCACCTCGAGGCCGCGCTTCGGCGCTTCGCCCATCAACGGGATCTCGTACGGCTTGAACCCGCCGGCGGTCGTGCAGATAGAACAGGCGGCCCGAGAACACGGTCTCGTCCGGGAACAGCGCCTTCAGCGCCAGTCCGTAGACCACCGGCTGCAGCACGCGGCCGCCGTCGACGACGGTCTGGCCTTCCTGCGTGCGGTTCTTGCCGGTCTTGTGATCGGTGACGCGCAGGAAGCTCGGTCTTGCGGTGCCGCTCGATCATGTCGATCGATCCGCGCAGCTTGAAGCGGCCGTCGATCAGCGCCGGCTCCGGCGTGCTGTGCGCGTCGCGGCCTTCGATGTCGGCGAGGCCGAACGCAAACTCGAACCGCTCCGGCGTCCAGTCGCGCGCCTTCTTCCGCCAGCTTCTCGAGCCAGATCGCGCAGGTCCTGCGTCATCGCCGCGATCTCGTCCTGCCACACGCGATCGATCGCGGGACTCGAGCCGGTCGTATTCGCGATCGTGCACTTCGCGAATCGCCGCCGTCAGGCGCTGTTGCGCGCTCGGCAAGCGTGTCCGCCGAGAGCGGCAGCAGTCCATCCGCCTGCAGCCGGCGCAGCGCCGCCGCCTGCATCTGATGGAACAGATCGCCGCGCGTCAGCGGATCCATTTTCTGCAGCGGCGCCGGCGCTTCGAGCGGCGCCAGCCGATAGACCGCCGCCATCAGGAATTGATACGGACACGCCGAATAGCGCTGCAGCGCCGTCAGCGAATACGGCCGCGCGCCCAGCCGCTGCGCGGCGAGCGCGGCGCGCGTGCTGTCGGTCGATCGCACGATGCCGTCGGCGGGCTCCCATTGCTTGCGATGCCAGCGCAGCCAGCGCGACGTCAGCGATCGCTGCAGCTCGGGACTGAGCTCATACAGATATCGCGCGCGGCCCTTCGACGCTGTCCGACGTGTTGCGCAGCAGCGCGGCCATCGTCGACAGGTCGTGCTCGAAGTCGTCGATCGCGGTCGCCGGGATCGAGCGGCGCGGGCCACGCCAGCGTCGGCGCCGCCGGCCTGCGAAGCGCGCGCTCGACGAGCGCTGTGCCGGCGGGATGCGGCCTTCGATCGCGCGCGACGATGTCGAGCACGTAGAACGACGGCACGCGCTGGCGCGATTCGTTCAGCTCGATGCGCGGGATACGACACATACAGCCGTTCGGCCGCGGCGCCGACCGCGAGCGTCAGTTGCAGGCGCTCGTCGGCGGCGCGGCGCGTCTGCGTGGCGAGCGCGGCATCGATCGCTTCGCGGCGGCGATCGGGCAGCAGCGCGTCCTCGCGGATCCGCTGCGGGAACATCCGCTCGGCAAGACCGGGCACGAACACGACGCGGAACGATCGGCCGCGCGCCGCGCTCGGCGTGCCGACGAACACGCGGCCGTGCCGGCGGCGCGGCGGCTCGTGCGTCAGCGTCGACAGGCGCGGCGTCAGCACATCGCGCACTTCGCGCAGGCTGACCGGGCCGATCGCCGACAGCGGCGCCAGCTCGCGCAGCATGCGCAGCACGCGTTCGGGTTTGGCGATCACGCGCGGCGCCAGTCGCTCGAGCGCGCTCAGCCAGTCGCCCCACGGTTGCGACGGCGGCCAGTCGGCCATCTCGGCGAGGATCGGCTCGGCGAACGAGCGCAACGCGCGCAGCTGTTCGCGATCGCGCATCAGCGCGCGGACGCGCGACGCGTCGGGATCCTCCGAGCTGGCTTCGCGAACGCGGCGATCGTATTCGTGCTCGAGGCCCTTGAGGCGGCGCTGCCAGCGATCGAGACGGCCGATCACCGCGGCCTCGACGATCAGATCTTCCCATCGCCACGGCGCGCGCAGCGTGCCGGCGAGATCGCGATCGGATTCGCCGCGCGCGATCTGCGCGCGCGCTTCGTCTTCGGGCTGCACATCCTCGGCGCGATCGTCGAGCGGCAGCACGCTTCGACGATGTCGTCGGCCGGCGGCGACCAGCGGTCGGCATTGCCGGCTTCGTTGAGCGGCACCTGGCCGAGCGAGACGTATTCGGCGAAGCGGCGCGCCGACAACTCTTCGTCCGCGCACGCGAGCAGCGCGAGCAGCGCGCGGCCGGCCGGATCCGGGCGGCGGGTGCCGCGATGGAACCACGGCGGGAATGCCGGCGCGATCGAGCGCGTGTTCGAGCACGCCGAGGTAGGTCTGCGGCGCGCGAAGCAGCACCGCCATCTGATCGAACGGCACGCCGCGCGCGGCTTCCTGCATCAGGCGGCGCGCGATCTCGATAGCGAATCG
>CAVUZP010000005.1:0-837798 GCA_963746065.1 uncultured Alphaproteobacteria bacterium
ATGCGGTGGGTTTCGGGGGATGCGCCGTCTTCGGGTGGCGGTCATGAAGGAATATCGCCAAACGGTTACGAATGACTTGGTCTAGCGGCACGGCTGTCTCGAAAAGTCTTTCCTGGACCTCGCGAGGCAGGTCGGACCATAGCTGAAGGGCCGCCCTGCCCATCAGTCGCTCAAATTCTGGGATCGTTTCGTTCATATCACCCCCCTTTTCAGAGATACATAAACGCAACCCTCTCCCATTTGTGCCGAAAGGTCAGAAATGGAAAGGATGAGGCCAGAGCCGCCTCACTTTCGGCAGCCGTGTCTCACGGCCAATTCTGAAGCTGTCGGGTCCAAAAAGGAAGGGTGTCTAATGAAGCCGGGTGACAATCTTATATGCCTCGGTCGCCAACGCTGTCACCAAAACTGGACGGTGGTCTCCAGCCAAATATCAGCATGGGTAGCGCCTTCCCTTACGGGAGACTACGGGGGAGCGCGGGTATCGGGCCGGCGATATCGAGGCGATCCTACAAATGTACGCCGACGATGCTGCAACCCAGGTCTTGACCTGCTTTCTGAAGTTGACGCTGGGGACGCCGTCGTTTGAGGAACGCCATATCGTTGTCACCACCGTACTTGAGCTTCAAATAGAGCGAAGTTCTTTTGGCTGCCAAAGGACCATCGGAGGTACTATGTGGAAATCGAGCAGATTCGTCGTTCTGGCGGTGACGACATGGGCATTCATCGTTTGCTTTGCCGTCTGGCTGATGTTTGGCGTAACGGGCATTCCGATCAGTCACGAGCTGGGTCTAAGCGGGGTTGAATTTGGCTTGCTGACCTCCACCCCGGTACTCACCGGCGCCCTATTTCGCCTGCCCTTTGGCATATGGACAGACCGCTTCGGTGGTCGGGTTGTGATGTTCCTGCTCCTGGTTTCCTGTGCCGTGCCGCTCTGGCTCTCGAGTTATGCGAGCAAATTCTGGCAGTTCATTCTACTCGGATTGGCTCTCGGCCTCGTCGGCGCCTCCTTTGCCGTCGGAACTCCATACGTGGCCCGTTTTTTCCCGAAGGAGCAACGAGGGTTCGCCATGGGCGTGTTCGGAGCCGGCACCTGTGGCGCGGCGATCAACATGTTTATCGCGCCGGCGCTGATCGCCCAATATGGCTGGCAAATGGTGCCGAGGGTCTATGCCGTGGCCCTGCTCATTACGGCGGTGATCTTCTGGTTGTTGTCAGAGCCGGACATAAACGCACCTGGCAAGAGCGGTGCGTCGCTGCGTCAGCAATTGCAGGTCCTCAAGGACGTTCGTGTCTGGAAGTATTGCCAGTATTACTCGATCGTTTTTGGTGGCTTTACCGCGCTATCCGTCTGGATGCCACTTTATTTCGTCAAGGAATATGGGCTCAGCATCGCACAGGCTTCGCTCCTTGCCGCTTGCTTCGCGCTTCCGGGCGGAATTTTACGGGCTGCCGGCGCTTGGCTTGCAGATCGGTTCGGCGCACATACGGTTACCTGGTGGGTATTGTGGGCGGCCTGGGTCGCCTTGTTTCTGTTGTCATACCCTCAGACAGAATTGATCGTTCATACGATCCGCGGCCCCGCCCAATTCCACGTCGGATTGCCCGTTGTTGTTTTCACGATGCTGCTTTTCGGGCTCGGCGTCTCATTCGCGTTTGGCATGGCTTCAACATTCAAGTATGTCGGCGACGATTATCCAGCCAACATGGGCATCGTCACTGGCATCGTAGGTCTCGCGGGCGGGCTCGGCGGGTTCCTCCTTCCCATCATATTCGGTGCGATCCTCGATTGGCTCGGAATCAACTCAAGCTGTTTCATCTTCCTTTATGGGATCGTCTGGGTGTCATTGATTCTGAACTACATGACCGACGTGCGGCGGATTCCGGTGATGGGTGAACAGGTTGCGACGGCGCCGGCTCGGAATGCCTCGACCTCGTCCAAACTTGTGCACTGATTGGAAATAAGACGATTGTAAGAGGCTTGGAAGGTCACGGCGCTTGTATGCACGGGACCCGCCAGAGAAGATGCCGATGCGCTCAGCCGGCGACTTGCTTCGTGCTGAAGCTCTATCATCCTGGGCGCCTCGTCGAGGCCGTCAAGGAGATGGGCAGGGAAAGACCGGCCTCAAATTGATGCTCCGACACAAACTCTCGCGAAAGGAGGGCCGGAATCGGCCGGCGATGATGGCCGGGAACGGCCGTTGATCAATTGTCCGGAACGTTACAGGTGGGAACATTCCTTTGGCGAGGTCCATGACCCTGCAGACAGACACTCACATCCCGGCGACGTCGAGCATGTCTGCACTTATCCGTGCCAAAGACTGGTCGAAGACTTCTCTCGGTGATCCAGCCGGATGGCCATCAAGTCTGACGCTTGTTGTTAATCTGCTGCTCGCCTCCGGCTTTCCCATGGCTGTCCGGTGGGGACCGGATTTCGTCATGATCTACAACGACGGCTACCGACCGATCCTCGGCGACAAGCATCCCCGCGCGCTTGGGTTGCCGTTTCGCGAGGTGTGGCCGGAAGTGCAGACCGAACTGCTTGGGTTGCATGAGAGCCTTCTGAGCGGCGAACGAAGTGCTTTCTTTCAGGAAGACCTGCTCCTGAGAATCCAGCGTCAGGGCTCTCAGTGGGAGGACGCGCGTTTCACCATCGGCTACAGCCCGATTCCGGATGATACTGCCGCTACCGGCGTCGGCGGAGTGCTTATCACCGTCGTCGAGACCACGAACAGAGTGCGAATGGAAGAGGCTCTGCGCAAGAGCGAGGAACGATATCGATCGGCAATGCATCTGGGCCGGATCGGAAGCTGGGAGGTCGATTTCGTCACGGGAATCCGCAGTTGGACGCGCGAAGGAATGTCGCTCTTCGGGATTGATCTACCTGATGGCTTAGGCCAGGTCGGGGGCTCCTTCGACGAGTTTTACAACGCGATGTATCCGGAAGACCGGCACTTGCTTCGTGACTACCATGCCGTGACGGACAGTCAGGACTCGTTCCCGGCCGAGTACCGCATCGTGAAACCAGACGGCCAGATCTGTTTGGCTCGCGGGTCATTGGCCGCGTGCTCGACCGACAACCGAATGGGAAGGCGCGCCGCGTGCTCAACCCTGCCACCGACATAACCGACCGCAAGGCCGCAGAGGCTCATCAGCGCTTCTGCTCCAGGAGCTGTCACATCGCTCCAAGAACCTGCTGACGATCATACAATCGATAGCAAACCAGACATTGCGCAACAGCAAAGACCAAAAGGATTTCCAGCATCGCTTCAGTGGCCGGCTTCAGGGTCTCGCGGTGTCGAATGATTTGCTGGCGCGTCGAGACTGGCGTGGAAGCTACCTGCGCGAACTTGTCGAGTTTCAGCTTGCTCCTTTCATCGATCTGTCGAGTCCGCGATTGGAGATACGAGGCCCTGAAGTCAGTCTGGCGGCTGATGTCGGCCAGGCTATTGGATTAGCGCTGCATGAACTCGCGACCAATGCGGTCAAGTATGGCGCGCTTTCGTCGCCACAAGGACGACTTTCAATTTCGTGGTCTGTCAATCAACCATTTAGCCATGGTGGCTTAAAGTTGGACTGGCTCGAGCGAGGCGGTCCATCGGTGATTCGTCCTAAAGAAAAGGGTTTCGGACACGTCGTCATAAAGAAGATGATCGAGCAGGCTGTCGGAGGGAGTGTCGAACTCGACTTCGCCGAGGAAGGGCTGCGTTGGTCGCTCCAAGCGCCGGCAGGTATTTTCCTTGAATGACCACGCGGCAGGTCCAACAGTGAAGGTCTTCAACCCGCTGAAGTCCGTTCAAGCCGCCTCACGTCGTTGTGCAGGATGGCCTGCTCGCTGAGATTGTCCCATCTGACGATAATGCCGGCCCAGTGCTTCGCGCTGACAGTGCCCTTGTCGGCTGGGTCCATTTGCCAGCAAACGCGGTCACCGATCGACAAGGCTCTGGATTGTTCGCCTGTCATTGCTTACCTCCGTCCCGCGATGGTTTCGCCCTCACTGGCTGTCAATTGGCGAAACGTCCGGATGATTTGTTCCGGGCTGTAGGGCTTCGGTACGAAGATGCTGCCTTTCGGCAAATCCTCTTCTGCCACCCTCAACCGGCCCGATGTCGCAACTATCTTAATAGGCGGCCATCGGTCTCTGATGAATCTGGCGAGCCTCAGGCCGTCCATTGTGCCGGGCATCTGCACATCCGTGAAGACGATGTGAATATCAGGATCGGCTTCAATAATCGCAATCGCTTGATCTGCGTTGGCAGCCTCGATCGCTTCGAAACCGGCATTTCTCACGATATCGACGGCGTCCATTCTGAGGAGAAAGTCATCTTCGACACCCGGACGATGGGCGGCCTCGGAACTGCAATACTCATTCGGCCGTCCTTTTGTTGAAACGACAACGAAATCAGCGGCGTTCGTTCCAGCCGATGAACAATATATGTCGGACAATATGTCGGACACCCGACATTCATGACCGGATGGCCCCGAAAAACGCCATGCCACGCCCGAATTGACGGCCGACTGGGCTTTCCGGGCGCAGCAGGATCACAAAACCGCTCTGCATTTGGCAATGTATGTTTTCGGAACGATCGGCTGAGCCGCATGTTCATTCCGCGCCGCAACATTTCGGAGAACCATCTGGATTTCGTGCAGGCGCCACCGAGTCGTAATCCATGAACCCATCCCGTTCCATCAAGCGAATTCGCAGAACCCTCCCTACCGAACGTCGCCATGCCGGAGCATCCGTGGTAACCGCCTCCGCGGTCGCGGTAGCGGCTTTGGTTGCCACTGCTCTGCTTAACCGGTACCTCGAAAAGAAGGCCGAGCGGGACAATCCGCCGTCGGGCCGTTTCCTCGAAGTGAACGGCGTGCGGCTCCATTATGTCGAGCGCGGCGCAGGCGATCCCGTCATACTTCTGCACGGCAACGGCAGCATGATCCAGGACTTCGAATGTAGCGGCCTCGTCGATCTCGTCGCCAAGGACCATCGCGTCATCGTGTTCGACCGGCCCGGCTTTGGCCACAGCGACCGGCCGCGCAGCGTCGTTTGGACGCCGGACGTCCAGGCGGAATTGATCGAAAGGGCGCTGGCGCAGATCGGTGTCTCAAATGCCATCGTTCTGGGGCACTCCTGGGGTGCATCGGTGGCCGCCGCCATGGCGCTGAAATACCCGGCTCTTGTCCGAGGACTGGTTCTGGCATCCGGATACTACTATCCGACGGTCAAGCCGGAAGTGGTTGCGATGGCGGCGCCGGCGCTGCCGATCGTCGGCGACATCCTGCGCTACACCCTGTCGCCTTTGCTGAGCCGGCTCACTTGGCCGCTGATGATGTCGAAGATCTTCGGGCCGCGATCCGTACCTGAGAAGTTCGGAGCATTCCCGAAGGAGATGGCGCTGCGCCCGTCCCAGATCAGGGCGTCGGCCGCGGAAGCGGCGCTGATGATTCCGGACGCCTTCATGCTTCGCAACCGCTACGCCGACCTCAAGATGCCGGTCGTCATCATCGCGGGCGAGCGGGACAAGGTGATCGACATCGATAGTCAGTCAGTCAGGCTGCACTCCGACGTCTCCCAAAGCAGCTTTCACCGGTTAGCCGAACAGGGACACATGATACATCAGACCGCGACGGATCAGGTGATGTCGGCGATCAGCGAGGTATCCGGCGCTTCAACGGCGCTCGCTGCGGCAGAATAGCCGCATATGAACAGTCAAGTGGCTGGACCCAAAGCAGACATGGAGCGAGCAAAGGATCACGCCGCCTGCGGCCCGAGCAACGCCTGGTAATACGATTTGACGTTTCCGTAGCCTTCGCAGACAGTTTCCTGCAGGCCTTCAACATCGGTGATGTGAATGTGGCCTCTCGAATACTTTATCATTCCGGCCTGTTAAAGCGTGCGCGCGTGCAACGTCTCGCTGGTCCGCTTGACGCCCAACATCTCAGCAAGAAATTCCTGGGTGAATTAAGACTGTCCGTGCCGGCCAAATCTCTTGAACGAAGAAGCCATCGGCATAACCGCGCCTCCATCTGATGGGCTGCCATGCAAGCGGCCGATTGGCTCGCCCGCGCATAGACCGTCTGCTCATGACGAACAGCGTTGATAGCAAGGATTGACTTTGAAGCACGGTGCTTCTGAGTTCACTCACTTTGCACATCAGTGCGGGTCCGGCGAGTTGAACTATGGCTTGATTGACGAGAACGTTCCGGCCAAGAGCGGCAAAGGCGCCGGCTACCCCATCCTTACCGACCATCGCGGCTTCGATTATCTCTCCAGAGGAAAGACCGACCACAAGCGAATGATCGCCCCTGTTGGAAAATAGATGTCCGTGAGCTTGCCTCCGGCCTCGAACAAATCCCTCTCATGTTCCAGATGGACCGATTTCAGATGTGGCCGGAGAGCGGCGGCATCGCTCTCCGAAAGAGAGGCCAATAGCAAATTGCCGGAATTGCGCATGTCATGCTCCCCTGTACAGGCGGGAACGCAGCGAACTCTCAGTCAGCGGCGGCCTATAGGCGTCCAAGAATTGGACGCCGATGCGGGGTCAAATTTGAACGCCGATTGACATTCGAACCTACGGTACGGAGCTGCATGGCGTGTCGGCAGTTACGTCGTCGATCAGACAGCAACTACCGGTTAGAATTATGCGCATTTGATTTTCGGCGGCTGGCAAGCTCGCGAAGCAGCACGATGCGGCGATGCTGAGCCGATTGCATCAGTTGGTCAAACAAACCGAACCTATCTTGCGCCTGGACGAACACCTCCGCGTTGATTGCGGTATGGTCAAAGCCGTTTCTTGCCAGCCGTTCCTCAATCTCGGCAGCGGCGTCTCGATCTTCGGACCATTCGCTCGCAGCGCGCTCGCAGTGTGCCCGGACCAAGCCCCTGGTTTGCGGCGGCATTCCCGCACCATCCAACCGTTGCAACAGCGATGCGATCGCATGGGCACGGTAGAGCCGGAGCGCTTTGTCCTTGAGGCGGCGATAACGCAGGATCTCCCACGATAGTTCGATCAGATCCAAGGTCCAGAGCCACTCGATGTTGGTCCGGGGACCGATGTCCTCGATGATCATCTGGTGGATCAGCTCAAAATGGCGTTGGTTTTCACCGGGAAGCAGACAGGATGGTTCCTCAAAGCTCTTGAGTTCGGCCGGTACCGATAGTCCTCGGACGGGTGCGTTCATTTGCCGGCTGCTCCCTGCGAGACCTCGAGAGCGGCGGGCAGCACCCGGCCAAAGGGGTCCGCATCGCCGGACAGTGTCGCCTGCCACAGGTCCCGTGCCACCTGCAGTGGGATTACCTTGACGTTCGCCCACCAGGCTCCCTCGTTGCCGGAGCGATGAAGCTCGTGGTGGTGCTCGCGGCAGAGCGGCACTGTAAACTCGTCGCTGACCTTCCTGCCGAGCGAGCGGGGCTGGGCGAACTTCAGATGGTGGGCATCGCAGGGCGAGCGCTGGCAGATCAGACAGGGCTGGGATGCCACAAATAGCAGGTGGGCCTTGTTGCGTGCCCGCACCGGCTTTCGAAATGGCGCGCCAGGGGGAGTGGCAGAGGATGGTAAATCATGGGCCTCCGCGGGTGCGGCCCGGCTCTCAGCCGCCGGGTGGGGAACAGCTTCATTCGGTGGCCGGGCTTCTTTCAGGGCATAGCCGGGCGCCGAGGCACCATTGGTGGCATCCTGGGCGGAAGTATCGAGCGCGGTTTGGAAGGCAACCTCAATCGCGCGGGCGTCCTCTGCTGTCAGAGTGTTCTTGGCCGGCAGTCGCCGGTGCGCCCACAGAGCCAGGTCGTGGCTCATATCGAGGCCGGCGATTTCGGCCAGCAGCTGGTCGCGCAATTGGGCCGAGGCTTCCACCGCGAGCACCGGTTTGGCCTGCCGCGGTTTGTGCACCGAGCCGTTCGGGCGCCTGTTGGGAGGTTGCGGGCTAGTATCGGGATCTGCGGATGTTTCGGCCGAAGGAGACGGTTCGATCAGGAGATCCGGCGCGTCCAGATCGTCTTCGCCGGCAATGCCGACGAGTGCAAACAGCGCGTAGCGCCGGGCGTAGGTCAAGGCCGCGCCCATCCGGTGCGGCGCCGAGGTCTCGCTGGCCGGGCATACCGGCCAGTCCGAGGAAATCCATTCCCCGGAGGCATGGGCTAAGAGGGTGGTAAGCTGGATTTGGTCGCCAGCCGGGTCGATGGCGGTGGTCTGGACCGTGGCGATTTCGTGCTGGCCCAAACACCTGCGCACGATGTCGAGGCCGCTCGCCAGCGAGGCATAACGAAAGGCCCGCTCGCCCTCTCTTGGGAAAGGGGAGCGGATCACGGCGCTGAGGGACTTTTCCGGGTTGGTCAGTTCCCCTTGCGCCTTGGCAAGCGCCGCCGCGATGGCACCGATGGTCTCACTGGATCGGTGCATTGGCCGCCTCCAAAAGGTCAAAGCTGATGGCGCCCGATTTGGAGCGTTTGGCCTTCAGCCCGTGGCCGGCGGCTTCCCTGGCGTCCTCCGGCACCAGCTTCTTCAAGCAGGTTTTGGCCTCCTCATGCTCCTGGTGTGCCGACCGGGTCCGCCGGAAGGTGGAAGCGAATTCGGCCCAGCTGTTGGAGGCACTCATGTCGACGACCCTGACTGCCTCCAATCTCGGCCTCGGCGGCTCGATCCCGAACAGGTGGGGTATTTCGCCGGTCTGGACGCAGCGCCAGAACTTGTTCTCGGCGGTGAGCAGCAGGTGCTGGTACAGGGGGTCGGCATGGATGGTGATCTCCACCCATTTGCCGCCGCCGGTGATGACCGAGAGCACCGCCGAGCGCGAGGCGGTGACCCACATTGAGTGCTGCAATTGCGCCATGTGCTTTTCGGCCGCGGCCTCTTCCGAGAATGCCCAGGGCAGCATGAACTTGGCCTCGAATACCGCCCCGGTGGCCTCGATCCGGCCGTCTAATGTTGCCGCCATCCATTTGTGGACGGGGTGCTGGATCTGCTTCTGCACATCCGAGACGGCATACCCAGTATTGCGCTCATACCAGCGTCGGTTCAGGGCCTCGGTGACCAAGCCGAGCTGGACCACCAGGTTGTCGCTAAAGTCTTCCGGATCGGTCTGGCCGCGCTTTTCCTGCCACAGCCGGGTCAGCTTGGCCTCGTCATCGCCCATGATGATGCGGGCATCCGAGCCGCCGATGAAGGTGCGGCGGTCTTTGGGATTGAAGCGGATCGGGACGTAGGAGGATGAAAGGGGCAGAACGAGCGGGGTTGTGCCACTACGCTGCACATCTGAAGTCACCGGGATCTCCTGTTTGGGTTGCGCGACGCCTTCCGCCGCACGACCCCGACCCCGCCCAATCATTGGCCCCGGCGGGGGTGAGATCCCGGAAGCACATCCGTCCCGGTCCGACTCAGTGACGCTCCGTTTGCGGCCGGACGCCAGTCCTTTCTGAGCAAGATTCTTGCTCTTTTGCCGAGCCTTTCTGGGCCGTTCGGGCTTCGACAAAGCGGACAACTGGCACTCGCTGGAGAGGCTTTATTCGGGGCTGCTTCGTTCTGGATCATGCCTTGCTGATGGCGCTATGTGTCGACCCCGGCACCAAACGCCTTTTGTTGCGTTGGCCGCCAAGACCAGGAGAAAATGCTATGGCAAGCGACAAGCAGATTGCGGCCAACCGCGCCAACGCCCTAAGAAGCACCGGGCCTCGAACCGCGTTAGGACGCGCCAGATCGAGCCGCAATGCCTATCGACACGGGCTGTCGGTGCCAATGCACCCCGATCCACAGGTGCTGGAGACGCTCGCGAAGGCCATTATGGGTGAGACTGCACACGAGGCCGAGTTATGTGCCGCCCGCGCGCTGGTCGAAATGCAACTCGAGCTCAAACGCATCCGCGCAACCCGGGCTGCCGTCCTGTCGGCTGGTCTTGATCGCAAACCGGATGTGCAGGCGCTCACCGGCCTTTGCGCGTTTGACCGTTATGAACGGTTAGCGTTGAGCCAGCGCAAGGCAGCGTTGCGGCGGCTGGGCGGGGTGTCCAAGACCCGGTGGTGACGCAGTCGACCAGACCTCCAATGTCAGGGCCTTCGCTTTAGAAAGCTGCCGACAGAACGAACCCAATTCGAGGCTTGGCGTAGAGACTACAACGAGGTGCGACCTCACAGCGCGATCGGCAACAAAACGCCGATCGACGTGATGAATCGATCAGTGGCAGACGGCCCGCCGCCGGTCGAGCAGGCTGGAAATTCCACCGCCGCGTGATCCAAAGACGGGGTGCAGTTCAGCAGTAAGTTGGCCACGGGCGGTGGCGCCGTGAGGGTGGGCGTCGTGCCGCGCTAAAGGCGACGCCGCCCGTGGCTACCAGGATTACGGAAACCGATTTGGGATGCCGCATAGTTGGCTTTCACCTGCACCCGTTTCCCATCAACGGTGATGGCGTCATAACCGTTTGCACCGCGAGGGGCCTGCTCAAGGCCGTAGACTTCAATAGCGATGAACTCCCCGTATCGCCGCGGAGGTTGCAAGATCCTGCCCATTTGAAACCGGTTGCGAGAGACCTCAAGGTGCGCTGAGAAGCGAAAAAGCGACGCCAAACGCCTTTTATTACTTCAACTCGCTGTTCTTTGGTAATCATCGTTTGCCCTTGTAGCTGCCATCGCGGCGATTTGTACTAAGCGCCACATCGAGGGTCCAGCAGATGCCATAGAACTCATACTGACAGTAGCCTGATGTTTCAAATGCCAACTGTCTTTAACAATGCCCGTTTTTGGTCATTGTCCCTATGATCTGGTTGAGGAATTGTCGAGTCCTTACCGGGAGAAGGTGACGATGCGGATCGTATTGATCGTGACGCTATACGCTGCGACGGTTATGTTCTCTGCATTGAGCTACGGAACGATAAGCCAAGCTGTCGCCGCTGGAAGAAATCCAGCGAGCGATTGGAGAGACTGCCAGTCCGCTGACGAGAACAAGCGACTTGTCGGATGTACCGCTGTGATAGGTGCGCAAGGATACGGACTGCCTTCGAGACTGGCTGATGCATTTGATGCTCGATGCTGGGCGCACAATGTCAAGCAACAGTTCGCACAAGCCATCAACGATTGCTTGGCGTCTGCGCCACCGCGTCCCTGGCGATTCAGTTCGTGTCTAAATTCGAGCATAACGGAAGCTGACAGGGTCGAACATGATCTGCATCAATCTGTTGGTATGCACCCTCGCTCTCGCTGCCCTGGCTGGTGAGGCGAGCGCGAAAGACGATACCCGCATACTCAAGGCTCCGTATCCACTCCGTGACGGTTATACGTGTCAGGTGCAGCGCGATAAGCAATCGATCACATGCGATCTGGCGCTCTATCTGATAGCTGGCAGTCGCCGCGTGGTCCAATTCAACAACGATGATTCCGGCCGCATGGTGATCTTCGCAGGCAAGGGCTCGTCCAACGATACCGTTGTCGTCGATACTCGTACGCTGCCCGCTGCGCATCCACTGTCTGTAATTTCATACCGTATACAATTTGAGCCTTGGTTTTCGTTCTGCAATCCGTTTCAACCCGGCTAGTCTATCCGCTCCGCTCCCAGAATCCGGAGCGGCAGGAAGTCCTCTTCCGTCATCTCAACGATACGATCCTCCGACCAAGAACTAACAGTTCGGCCCGACATGAGCTGAAAAGTTCCTGATGATGGCAGCCTGACGCGTATCATCTTAGTTTGGGAGGGACGAGCGCGGCCTTCTCTTTGTCCCAATATGTCGTAGTATCCGATCCATCCCTCCGCGTTTCCTTGCGGAGTGCTCCAAGCCAAAGCGTAGACCGTGGAATCGACCTGGTCATCATACTTCGCGTTCGGAAAGCCAACTAGTTCCGCGATATAGTTGTCGAGCCAGGGTGCGTGACGCGGAAAGAGGGCGTATCCGTTAGCGATCTTGGCCGTCTGACCATGTAATCGCATGATCTTATCGCCATCGAGTTTAGGCGCGGCTTGGGCCTTCCAAAAGTTGTCGGCCCTTAGTTCCTGGATGAGTGATGTCCCCGACGCCTTATCTTCAATTAGAACCACGTCCGCGTCGTGGCGATTTGCCTGGTCTTGCACTTCCCGTTTGAGCTCAGGGAAATTGAGTCGACGGCGAAATACATCGAGTAGATACATGTTCCGGGTGGTTTTTCCCCACGTTGTACAGACGCTGAAGTTCGCAAGCTCGCTGTCCTTATTCGCCGTATCCCAACTCTGTACCACTTGATCAAACCGCGGCGGATTGTGCGGGTCGTAGAAGGTTATCCATTCCCGCTTAACAATGATGCCGGATGGTGGTTGAGGATCTTGCTGGTACTGAGCGGCGAAATTATACTCAGTCATGGCACGACGCTGCGCTTCCAACGTCGCAAGCGAAACCAGGCTTGGCTGGAGAACCTCACCTGCTTTCCGCCCGACTTGCTTGCGCCCATAGGGGGTTACGATCTGGTACGTCTCGTCGTGCTCGGCAATGGCGGGCAGCGAAAGAACCTCCCAACCTTCTGCCTCTTGCACGTGCGCAACGAGGTCATCAGCATGCAGACGCTGCATGACGATGATGATCGCTCCCGTTTCTTGATTGTTTAGCCGACTTCGAAGCGTATTGGCGAACCACTCGTTTACCGAGCGGCGACGGACATCGGATTGCGCGTCATCTGCTTTGATCGGGTCATCGATGATGATAAGATCCGCGCCGCGACCGGTAAGAACGCCCCCGATTGATGTTGATAACCTGTAGCCTCCGGCTGTGGTCTCAAAATCGGCAACCGCCTCGCGCCCCTTGGAAAGGCGCGTCGTAAATAGTGATTCGTAAAATGGGCTCGTCATGAGCGTGCGCGACTTGCGCGCGAGATTGTCAGAGAGGTCTTGCGCATAGGTAACCGATAGTATCTTTTTGCCGGGATCGTGCCCTAAAATGAAAGCCGGGAAAACGACGGACACCGCAAACGACTTGAGATGGCGTGGCGATATATTGATGATCAATCGTTTGCACCGGCCGGATCGGACGTCCTCCAGTCTGGCCGCGAGGAGTTCGAGGTACCATCCAACGTGGAAGTCGGCGCCCTCAATTTCCAAAAAAGACCGATGCAGAAAAGCGCAAAAATCGTTACGCAAGATATGCGTGTACATCGTGGCCGGTGGTGATGTGCTAGACATAACTAATTCGCTCATGGCTCAGGATTGGAGTTTTTCATTCGCTCGTAGACGGCCCGAAGCACCTCCAAATCAACATCGCCTAGCAGAAATTGTGCGGGTCGTGCTGCGGCGGCGCGGGTTTCGATTTCGTCCATCCAGTCAAGAAACTTAGCCATGGCCGCTCGATCACCGGCGGCCGCTCTTGTCGCGAGCTGCATCGCCGTTGCTTGGATCTTCGAGATCCTCCGAGGCTTTCCGTTGATGGTCGCGACGACGGGGGCGTTGGCAGCCTCTGTTAATATGGTGCTCAGATTTTTCGAGCCCTTAGGCCGGCCTTTGGGATTGCCGCTTTTGCCTGGCCTGTATTGCGTGCTTCGAGGCGGATTGTTGCGAGCGGAGGTGCTGTTGTTGGTTTTTGGCGCGTTGGGTTTTCGCCTTCGGTTTGCTTTTGTTGGTTTGGCTTTCATCGGTTTTCCTTTGACAACGTTGTTGGTTGACTGCGGTAAAGTCGAGATCAGATCCCGCAAGTCTCGCGCTGATCCCATAGACCGCCTCGAAGCGGCGGATGATGATATCGACATAGAGGGGATCAATCTCGATGCCGAAGCCATGGCGGCCGGCCTTCTCAGCTGCAATCAGCGTCGTGCCGCTTCCGGCAAATGCATCGAGAATGATGCTTCCACGATTTGAGCAATCGAGAATTGCGTCCGCCACCAGCGCGACCGGCTTGACAGTCGGGTGCATCGCTAGCTCACTGTTTCGATCGCTGCCGAAGCTGGTTTGTCCGGCGTAAGTCCAGACGTTGGTCCGGTTGCGGCCGAAACGACCAAGCTCCACGTTATTGATGTGCGGAGCGGTGCCGTTCTTGAAGAGGAGGATCAATTCGTGCGCCGAGCGATAGAGGCTTCCCATGCCACCATTGGTCTTGGACCAGACGCAGAGGTTTTTCAGCTCACTATAGTTTTTGATCCCGGCGTTTGAAAGCTCCCGCAGGTGCCTCCAATCGATGCAGACGAAATGCAGCGAGCCATTGGTGCTGAATTTGACCAAGTGACCGAACACGGTCTCGAGGAATTTGGTGAACTCTTCGGCGCTCATCTCGCCGGACGCCATCGCAAACTCGCGATGTTTCGTCTTTCCTAAGCCTGATACGTTGCCAGCGATCGCGACATTGTAGGGAGGGTCGGTAAAGACCATTTGGGCCCTGGTCGATCCAAGGAGCTTGGCATAGCTTGTCTTGTCCAGCGCGTTCCCGCACAGCAGTCGGTGATCGCCGATGCACCATAGATCGCCCGGTCGAGAAATTGCGGGAACTGTTCGGTCCAGTTCTGGAACCTGATCCGCTGCGTCGGGCTTGTCTTGGTCCAGGTCTTGAATCAGAAGGTCGATTTCGGCGGTTTCGAAGCCAGTGATGGTGACATCAAAGTTGAGTTCAACCGCGAGCTCTCTGAGTTCAAGCGCCAACAGCTCGCGATCCCAGCCGGCATTCTCGGCAAGCTTGTTGTCAGCAATCACATAGGCCCGGATCTGAGCGGGGCTGAGATGGTCCACTCGAATGACCGGGACGTCGGTCATCCCAATCAACGTGGCGGCCTCGATCCGGCCGTGGCCGGCAATGATTCTGTCTTCGCTGTCGATCAGGATTGGATTGACAAACCCGAACTCTTTGATGCTGGCGGCAATCTGAGCGACCTGCCGCTTGCTATGGGTTCGCGGGTTGTTGGTCCGTAGCTTCAGATCCGCGGGGTTTTTGTAGGTGACTGAAGATCGCATCCTTAAGCCTTATTTGGAAAACCAGGTTTGGTGTTTGTTTGGAAAAAAATTACACGGGCGTAGGCAACGCCTTTAGCCATTGCGAGAGATTGATCACCGAGACCGCGATGGTCTTGCTGCTGGTAACTAGATCTCCGACGTTATCGGCGCCCACCACGATGAATGCGCCGGTCTGCCAGCCAAACCGATCGTTGATCCAACTGAAACCTCGGACTCCAAGCGGCAGAAAGGGAGAGTCATCCGACATCTTTGCGTGTGCCCCGGGCGGGTAGTTCGCCATCAGAAGAAATACGTCTCGCTCTTCGCCTGGGAGCCAGTCGAGTTGTCCGGCGGCCTTTTTAGCGAGTATCACCGCGGTCGTAGGCGCATAGCCGAGCGTTTCGATGGTTAGCGCCATGGAAGTCATGAAAAGATGCGCTTGGGTGAAAGTGGATGCATTTCCCGAGCCGCGCTTCGGAACCTCGGGGACACCTAGCTCGCGAAGGCGTCGGAGGCGTGCGCGAAAGGCACTCAGGTAGTCTTTACGGACTGAAAAGATCGCAACCAATGCCTGTTCGAATTCTCGATATTGCATAGGGGCGCCCAACGGACGGACGCAAATACCACTATTGATGTTCGAACGTCAAGCCTGGTCTTTGGCCCTGATCTTAGCCTGATATTATCGGCAGCCGGCCTGTTTTGACGCCGCTTCTGGCCTGTTAATTTCGCCACGCGTTTTCTGCAAGAAACCCGCATAAATAAAGGCCTGGTAGAACGTCGCGGCCTGCATTTTCTGGTCGATTCTGCATTTTTGCCCTGTATTTGCTACCCGCGAACTCGCAAACTCTTGCGCCCCCCCCGGAAAACGAATCCCCTGGTTTGCTTTTGAGCGCGCACCGCCGTCACGACGAACTGTTCTGGTCCATCCGTTCGACGAGATGGGCCCGGGATGGCGCGGGCTCGAACCGATCGGCGAAATATTGCGTTTCGCGGGCGACCAGCCCGTCGCGGAATTCCATGATGCTCACGGTGTAGCTCGGTTTGCCATCATAGCTGAGCACGAATTCGGTGACCCAGAGATCGCCGCCACCGATGATGCGCCGGACCGCAAAGCGCTTCTTGTCGGGCTGCCGGAACCGGCTCTCCTGGATGTTGTGCCGGCCGCGTATCCGTTCACCCGATTGCGGGTAGTCGAGCACGGCATCGTCCCGGTAGATGTCGTGTTCGACCGCGAAATCGCCGGCGTCCGAAGCCTGCCAATGGCGTTCGAGGGCGGCCCGCACGGTTCCATCGTCCATTTTTGTCTCCCCGCCTGGATGACCGGCGCACCGGCAATGTCTGGCCGATTTCTTGCTCTTCTCCTGGCATGCAAGCCCAACCAGGGCCCCGGCTGTACCAGAGTGGAGCGTAACATGACCGAGCCGTATTATTTCGAGACGACCCAGCCCACCACCCGCCGTTCGCGGCGGTCCGAGGACCGGCCACGACCGATCCGTGACATTCGCCGGGAGCTGAAGGCGATCGAAACCCGCTGGCGTGAGGCCGCCCAGATCCGATCGATGATTGCCTCGCTCAATCGGGAAGTGGCCGCGCTGGACACCAATATCGCGGCCGAGTTGCAGGCTTCCCGGGTGCGCGATCCCCAGCACTACGCCTATCCGACCACCGCACGGGCCATGGACCTGCGCAAGCAGAATCTGAGCGCGACCATTTCTTCGCTGACGCAACGGTTGGACCAGCTCGACACCACGGACACCTCGGAATCGCTGATCCGCGGCCTGCAACCCGCCTGATCGGCGCGGGCGGGCGCTTGCGGGGCGGGCTTTCTTCCGGCCGCCCGGGTTTGCCATCGATCCACCCGTTTGATATGGACGTCGGCCGATCCGCGCTGCCGAGACGGCCATGGCCGCGCGGGCCCAATCCCGACGCAGGTGCAGATGCCGACCCGGCCCAGCGACGAATTGCTGCTCGTCATCGACGTTCAGAACGATTTCTGCCCGGGCGGCGCGCTCGCGGTTGATGACGGCGACGCCGTCGTGCCGGTCATCAACGGGCTGATGCAGCGCTTCGATCATGTCGTACTGACCCAGGATTGGCATCCGCCCGGCCATAGCTCGTTTGCCACCAGCCATCCGGGTTCATCGCCGTTTCAGACCAAGACAGTCTCCTATGGTGAGCAGACGCTGTGGCCGGACCATTGCGTGCAGGGGACGACGGGCGCCGGCTTTCACCCGGGGCTGAACGTCGACCGTGCGGAGCTGGTAATCCGCAAGGGGTTCCGGCCCGAAATCGATTCCTATTCCGCCTTCCACGAGAATGACCGGCGCACACCGACAGGGCTCGCGGGCTATCTGCGCGAACGCGGCATGCGTCGAATCTTCATCGCCGGTCTGGCCACCGATTTCTGCGTCTATTATTCGGCGATCGACGCCCGCCGGCTCGGCTTCGACGTGGTCCTGCTCGAACCGGGCTGCCGCGCGATCGATCTGGCCGGCTCGCTCGAAGCCGCGCACCGGGACATGGCCGAAGCCGGGGTGCAACGCCTCGCCGGGCTGGCCGGTTGATGCTAGCCCGCAGCGGCAGGCCGTCGGTCGCCAGGGCTTGCTGCCGCCCCGATCGATGATCGACAACGGAAATGGCCGGGAGACGACTGCGGAGATGGCGACACCGATGGCGGGGAAGGCAGTGCTCGACGGCGGACGCTATTTCGAGGGTCCGCGCTGGCACGGCGACCGGCTTTGGTTCGTCGACTGCCTGAACCGGACAGTCCAGAGTCTCGAACCGTCGGGAGAAAACCAACAGCACGCCAAGGTCGAGGACGACACGCCCTGCGGTCTCGGGATTCTGCCAGATGGGAAGCTGGTCGTACTGACGATGTTCCGCAAGCGCTTGATGATTTGGGCGGACGGCCGGCTTTCGCTCTACGCCGATCTATCGGCGGTGGCTGCGGGCACCATCGATGACATGGTCATCGATGGCCTGGGACGCGCCTATGTCGGCGACCTCGGCTTCGATCTGCCGCCACCGCCCGGCCGAGCACCGGTCGGCCGCATCATCCTGGTGATGCCGGATGGCGAGGCCCGTGTGGTGGCGGACGGACTTCGATTTCCCAACGGGATTGCGATCTCGGCCGACAACCGTCGGCTCGTCGTGGCCGAGATGGAGGGCGATTGCCTGGCCGAATATGACATCGGCAGCGACGGCAGTCTGACCTTTCGTTGCCGCTTCGCGAGCATCAAGGCCCCCGACGGCATTTGCCTCGATCAAGAGGGTTTTGTCTGGGTAGCCTCCTATGATGAAGACGCCTTCATCCGCGTCGATCGCCAAGGGCGCGAAGTGCAGCGGATCGACGTGACAGGCCGCCGCGCCATCGCCTGCGTTCTCGGCGGACCGGCGCGGCGAACGCTGTTCTGCCTGAGCGCATCGACATCGCATGCCATGCTTCGGCAACGCCAATCGTCCGCTCGCATCGATGCGGTTGACGTGGAAATTCCTGGTGCCGGTTACCCCTGAGCCGCGGCATCCTCTTCGCATTGCCGAGCCGTTCGCGGTGCAACGGCCTGCTCTGCGATCGATCGCACCTTATCCCGTCACGCGGTCCGCGAGCTGCGGTTCGGCATGCCGCCAAGCGCGACGATTTCCGCGCTGAGCTGCTCGATGGTGGTGCGATGGCGCATCGCGGTCTGCCGGATCAGCGCAAAGGCGTCCTCCTCGCAAATTTCGTGGCTGCGCATGAGCTGAAGAACCGCGGCGAACACCACGCGCCGGGAGCGGATGCGATCTTCCAGCCGCTCGATACGGGCGGCTTCGTCGCTGCGCCGCTGCGCCGTGTCGAAGGCGACGACCAGGGCCGTGTAGATTCCCGAGGAGCGCAACGGCTTGACCAGGAAGGAGGCGGGCTGCAGGTCCAACAGCCATTTCAGTCGGCTCGGCGTCTCGGTTCCGATCAGCGCGACGATCGGCGCCGGGATCGTCCGGGTTGCCGGGCCGCCCTTGATCGGGATGCTGTCGGCGTCGAGCACGACCACGTCGACCGGCGCCTCCGGTGCGGCCATCTCGCCCGGATCGGCTTCCAGGACCGTCATGCCGAGCCGGCCGAGCTGGCGCCGCAGCATCGCGATGTCGCGCTCGTCCCGCATCAGCAGGAGGGCACGGCGGCCGCGGACGGCAAAGGGCGATGACTTCGTCATTTCACCACACGCAAATGGCCGGGCCGTCGCGTCGCATTGCCCATCTCGAGCCGGGCACCAATCGCGGCCAAATCGAGGTTCGAGAGATAGGGATCGGGCCGTACCGGCGCATCCGCTTCCCAGAAGATCCTGAACTGCCCATCCGCTTCCGCATGCGCCAGGCGAGGCGTCAGGAAGCAGTGGTTGTTGTCCGGGTCGACCCAGACCGGACCCTGCGGCGAATCGTAGCGATGGTTTGCCGCGGCGCGGCGGACGGCATTGACGTCGGCGGTGCCGGCGCGACGGATCGCACGCGCCAGCAGCATGACGCAGACATAGGTCGATTGCCCATCCACGGAGGGATGGCTGTCGGGACCGTGCCGAGCCTTCCAGCGGTCGACGAAGGCGCGATTCTCGGGCCGGGCGATCGCCTCGAAATAGGCCGACGAGGTGATGCATCCGGCGGAAGCTTGCGACCCGATCAGCTTGAGTTCGGGCTCGCACAGGCTGCAGCTCAGCACCGGGATCAGCAGCCCGGCCCGCGCCGTCGCCAGATGCAGCGCGCGCATGAACACATAACTGGACTCGCCGACCAGCGTGTTGAACACCGCCGGGGGCCTTCGTTCGACGATTTCCCGGACGATGTGATCCACCGACGTCTCGCCGAGCTCGAGCAGGCGTTCGGCGAGAACGCGGCCGCCGGCACTGGCGACGATCTCCCGGATCACACGGTTGGTCTCCCAGGTCCAGACATAGTTGGAGCCGATGCAGAAGACGTCGCTGGCAATGTGCTCGAGCATGTGCCGCACCAGCGGCACGACGGTATGATTGGGCGCCGCGCCGACATAGATGACATTGTCGCTGCTTTCGAAGCCTTCATAGCGTGCCGGATGCCAGAGCAGGCGCTCGGTGCGTTCGACGATCGGGATCACCTGCTTGCGCGACGCCGAGGTGTAGCAGCCGACGATATGCGCGACCTGCTCCTGACGAATGAGATCGTCGCAGGCGGTATGGTAGGCGGCGACGACCCCGCCGGGATCGCGCCAATGCGGGGCAAAGCTGAAATCGAACGCCTCGCTCTGATCGATCTCCTCGACCGCCATCAGCGCGCTCTTCTGCATCTCGCCGGACATCATGGCGTAGGGGCCGGTGCGGGAGAACACGAGACCGAGGGGGATCGACGGCTTGGTCATCAACAGGGCCCGGGGCGTTTGCAAAGGCAAAGGCCATCTCAGCGCAACCCGATCGCCCTGTCACCTGTTATCGCCGAACGGTATGCGCAAATCGCCTGGCCCGGCTGGCGCAAAAAAGTGCGGGGCTCTGATTGACAAGCCCGTCGGCGCTAAGACACAATCCGCGACCTTCGAACGTGAATGCGTTCAGGGCGAAAGGTCTTCGCACAGCCGATGGCGTCTGGGCGACGACTTCGAGGCTTCGCCCGCAGCGCAACCCTAGGCGACCATCGAACCGGCATTGATGCCATTCGGGGCCTTTTCGGCCGCGGGTGGCTTTTCGCATTTGTCGGCTGAAACGAGTAGCGGAGTGCAAGCATGGCCGTACGCCTCCCGACGCTGGAGCAGATCGACCATCTCGGATCGGAGTTCGGTCTGGTCCTCTCGGATGACGAGCTTTCGGCGTTCCAGCAGGCCTTCAAGGGACCGCTTGCCTCCTATGGCCGGCTCGAAGAGCTGGTGCCGCCGGCGCTTGCCGCGGTCCCACCGCGTTCGCCCGGCTACCGGCCGTCCGCCGCCGAAAACCCCTATGGTGGCTGGTACTGGAAGACGGACATCAGCACCGGCCGCGATGGATTGCTGAGCGGCAAGAAGATCGCCATCAAGGACAATATCTGCGTCGCCGGCGTGCCGATGATGAACGGCTCGGCCTTGCTCGAGGGTTACGTGCCCGAACTCGACGCCACCGTGGTGACCCGGATCCTCGAGGCCGGCGGCACCATAGCGGGCAAGGCGGCGTGCGAAGACCTCTGCTTCTCCGGCGCAAGCCACACCTGCGCGACCGGCGCGATACGCAACCCGCACAATGTAGCCCACAGCGCCGGCGGCTCGTCCGGCGGCAGCGCGGCGCTGGTCGCGGCCGGCGACGTGCCGATGGCGCTCGGCGGTGACCAGGGCGGATCGATCCGCACGCCGTCGAGCTGGTGCGGGGTCTATGGCCTGAAGCCGACCTGGGGCCTGGTGCCGACCACCGGCTCGATGCCGATCAGCTATTCCGTCGATCATTGCGGCCCGATGTGCGCGTCGGTCGACGGCGTGGCGCGCCTGCTCACGGTGATCGCCGGCCATGACGGCTGGGACACCCGCACCATCGCGGCGCGCACCGGCGACTACATGGCGGCGCTCGGCCAGCCGGCCAAGGGATTGCGCGTCGGCATCCTGCGCGAGGGATTCGGCCACCCGGAAAGCGATCCCGCGGTCGACGACAAGGTGCGGCAGGCCATTGAATCGCTGGGCAAAGCCGGCGTATCCGGCGAACCGGTCTCGATCCCCTGGCATCTCGACGGGCCGCATGTCTGGAGTGGCATCATCCTGGAAGGCGCCGCCGAAATGATGCTGAAGGGATATGGTGTCGGCAACAACGTCCATGGCTATTATCCGATGTCGTTGCAGGAAGCCTTTGCCCGCGGCATGGGGACGCGGATCAATGACGTGTCTCCGACGGTGAAACTGGTGCTGATGCTCGGCCAATACATGCACCGCAACTATCACGGGCGCTTTCATTCGAAGGCGCAGAACCTGCGCGTGCTGCTGCGCCGCGCCTATGACGAGGCGCTGGAGAAGTTCGACGTGCTGGCGATGCCGACCATCCCGTTCACCGCGACCCCGATCCCGCCGCCGGACGCCCCGCTCGGCGTCGCCATCGACACCGCCCTCAACATGCAGGCCAACACCTGTCCGTTCGACGTTTCCGGCCACCCTGCCTTCACCGTGCCATGCGGCCGCGTCAATGGTCTGCCGGTCGGCCTGATGCTGGTCGGACGGCACTTCGAGGAAGCCACCTTGATCAGGCTGGCAGCCGCGATCGAGGCCGGCGGAGACTGGAAGCTGAACTAGGACCGAAACGGCGACGATCCATTATTTGGTTTCGGATTTTGCCGCGATGGTCCATTTCGAGGAGTTTCGATGACCGACGAGCCCTGGCTGAAAACCTCGATCATGACCAAGCGCGGCCTGGCCAAGGGCCGGCCCGGCAAGCGTCACACGCTGTCGATCGCGGCGCAGGGCGACTTCCACTATGTCTACGGGCCCTACGCCAAGCCGGTGCTTTCGATCGATCCCGGCGATATCGTCGCGGTGGAGACCGAGGACGCGTTCGGCGGCGCCATCACCAGCGAGCAGGACAGCCCGACCGCGAAGCTCAAATTCCCGTTTCTCAACCCGCAATGCGGCCCGATCGTCGTCAACGGCATCGAGAAGGGCGATTGCCTGGCGGTGCATATCCATGCGGTGGAGACCCGCGGCGCGCAGCCCGCCGGCACCACCTGCATCATCCCGGAGTTCGGCGGCCTGGTCGGGACCGCCGCGACCGCGATGCTCAATCCGCCGCTGCCGGAACGGGTGCGCAAAGTGCACGTCGACCGGGACGGCGTACGCTGGAGCGACAAGATCACCCTGCCCTATGAGCCATTCATCGGCACCATCGGCGTCTCGCCCGAGATCGAGGCGATCTCGTCGCTGCAGCCCGATTACCACGGCGGCAACATGGACCTGCCGGACGTCGCGCCGGGCGCCGTCCTCTACTTCCCGGTCCATGTCAAAGGCGGCCTGCTCTATGTCGGCGATTGCCACGCCGCGCAGGGCGACGGCGAATTGTCCGGCGTCGCGATCGAGCAGCGCGCCACCGTGACCATGCAGGTCGACGTCATCAAGGGCTGGAGCTTTGCCTGGCCGCGGCTCGAGACCGAGAACTTCCTGATGACCATCGGCAGCGCCAGACCGCTGGAGGACGCCGCCCGCATCGCCTATCGCGAGCTGGTGCGCTGGATGAGCGCGGATTACGGCTTCGACCAGATCGACGCCTACATGCTGCTGAGCCAGGCCGGACGGATCCGGCTCGGCAACATGGTCGATCCGAAATACACCATGGGCGCGTCGATCCTGAAGAAGTACCTGGTCACATGACCATTCGGCAACGAGGAGGGCTATGGCAATGACGGTCAATCGCAGAAGGTTCTTGCAGAGTACGGCAGCGGCTGCCGCGGCCGGCATGTTCACGTCGACGGCCCGGGCCGAGGATCCGATCGGGGTCGCCAGCCTGCATGACCTGTCCGGCGGGCTCGACATCTACGGCAAGCCGATGGTCGATGCGCTCACGCTGGCGGTCGAGGAGGCCAATGCGGCCGGCGGCCTGCTCGGGCGGCAGATCAAGCTGATCAACTACGACACCCAGTCCAACATGCAGCTCTACACCCAGTTCGCGCAGCAGGCGGCGCTGAAGGACAAGGTCGCGGTGGTTCATGGCGGCATCACCTCGGCCTCGCGCGAGGTGATCCGCCCGGTGCTCGATCGCTTCAAGACGCTGTATTTCTACAATACCCAGTATGAGGGCGGCGTCTGCGACCGCGATCAGTTCGATACCGGCGTCACGCCGGCGCAGACCGTGGAAAAGCTGGTGCCCTATGCGATGAAGAAATGGGGCAAGAAGGTCTATGTCGTCGCAGCCGACTACAATTACGGCCAGATCACCTCGCAATGGGTGAAGAAATACGTCACGGAAAACGGCGGCGAAGTCTCCTCGATCGACTTCTTCCCGCTCGACGTCACCAATTTCGGGCCCACCGTATCGAAGATCCAGGCCGCGAAACCCGACTTCGTGTGGTCGGCGCTGGTCGGCGGCGCCCATATCTCCTTCTATCGGCAGTGGGCCGCGGCCGGCATGAACAAGTCCATCCCGATGGCGTCGACGACCTTCGCCGTCGGCAACGAGCACATCGTGCTGTCGCCGCAGGAGTGCAACGGCATGCTGATCTGCTACAATTACTTCCAGGACCTGAAGAACCCGGTGAACGAGAAATTCGTCGCCAACTTCCACAAGCGCTTCGGCGCGGACTATCCCAACATCACCGAGCTCGCGATGGGAACCTATCAGGGCTTCCGGCTGTGGGCGGAAGGCGTCAAGAAGGCCGGCAGCGTCGACCGCCTCAAGGTGATCGAGGCGCTGGAAACCGGCATCAGCATCGATGCCCCTTCCGGCAAGGTCACGATCGATCCCCCGACGCACCATTGCATCCTGGACGTCCACATCGCCGAAGTCAGCGACAAGAAGCTCAAGGTGCTGGAGGATTTCCCGCAGCAGAAGCCCGCCGATACCGCCGCGGTCTGCAACCTGATCAAGAACCCGAACGACAACCAGCAATATGTGATCAAGATCTGAGGGTTCGCGGACCGTCGGATCCTGCTTGGGAAAGGTGAACGTGGATCTCGTTGCTCTCCTGGCGATCCAGGTCCTGTACGCCATCGCCAGCCTGGCGCTGATCAGCATCGGGCTGGCGATTATTTTCGGCATGATGCGGGTCATCAATCTCGCGCATGGCGAATTCCTGATGCTGGGCGGCTATGCCGCGATCGTCGCCACCAGCCGCGGCGTCAATCTCTGGCTGTCGATGCTGGTGGTGGCGCCGATCGTGGTCGGCATCATCGGCGTGATCGTCGAGCGCACCATCATCCGCTTCCTGTACGGCCGCATGATCGACACCATGCTGGCGACCTGGGGCTTGAGCCTGCTGCTGGTCGGACTGACCACCGCGATCTTCGGCAATACCACGGTCGGCATCTCGGCCCCGCTCGGCAGCTTCGAGATCGGGGCCTACCGGATCAGCACCTATACGCTGTTCGTGATCGCGGTGGCGATCGTGGTGCTGGCGGCGATCTTCGCGACCTTGCGCTGGACGCGGCTTGGCCTGATCGCGCGCGGCACGATGCAGAACGCCAACATGGCGGCGGCGCTCGGCGTCAATCCGCCGCGGGTCTACGCCGTCACCTTCGGCATCGGCGCCGCATTGTCGGGCCTCGCCGGCGCGGTGCTGGCGCCGGTCTCCGGGGTCTTTCCCACCATCGGCGTCGCCTATGTCGCCAAGTCCTTCATCACGGTGATCGGCGGCGGCGCCGCGATCCTCAGCGGCACGATGTCGGCGGCCACCCTGTTCGGCACCATCAACCAGATCGCCACCTTCGCCACCACGCCGGTGTTCGGCGAGGTGGCGCTGCTGGCTGCCGCCATCGTGCTGATCCGTCTCCTGCCCCAAGGCATTACCGGCCGCTTCTTCCGGAGGGGCATGTGAACGGACGCGCGCTCAATGTCGCGGGGCTGGCGCTGGTCGGACTAGTGGGCCTCGCCGTCCTGGTGCTGACGCCACGTCTTGCCGAGCTCGACACCGTGCTCGAGCTCACGGTCTACCTGATCATGGCGATCCTGGCGCTCAGCCTGGCGCTGATCTGGGGCTATGGCGGCATTCTCTGTTTCGGCCAGTCGGCCTTTTTCGGGCTGGGCGCCTATACCTATGCGATCGCGATGTTCAATATCGGCGAGAGCACCCTTCCGCTTCTGCTCGCGATCGTGCTGCCCGCGGCCTTCGCCGCGCTGCTCGGCTATTTCATGTTCTACGGCCGCATCAGCGACGTCTATCTCGGCGTCATCACGCTGACCGTGACGCTGATCCTGTTCAACGCGGTCAATTCCACCGCCGGCCCCGAATTCCATATCGGGGTGGCGCGGCTCGGCGGCTTCAACGGCATCCCGGGAATTCCGCCGCTGAACATTCCCGGCCGGCCCGGCTCGCCGATCGATCTCGAAGGCATGTTCTATCTGGCGACGGCGTCGCTGCTGGCGACCTATTTCGGATTGCGGCTGCTGCTGGCCAGCCGTTTCGGCCGCATCATCGTCGGCATCCGTGAAAACGAACGGCGCGCCGAGCTGCTCGGCTACGATCCCCGCGCCTACAAGCTCGCCACCTTTACCATCGGCGGCGCGCTGGCCGGCTTTGCCGGCTGCCTGTTTGCCAACTGGGGCGCCTTTGTCAGTCCGACCATCTTCGGGCTGGCCCAATCGGCGCAGATCATCATCTGGGTCATTGTCGGCGGCCGCGGCACGCTGATCGGCCCGATCGTGGGCTGCATCGGCATCCAGTGGCTCAGCACCGCGCTGGGCGCCAACCAGCCGAGTGGCGGCGCGGATGGCTGGTCGAAGCTGCTTGCCAACGCACCGCTGGTGCTCGGCGCCATCCTGATCGCATTCGTGCTGCTGGTGCCGAAGGGGCTGGTGCCGACGCTCGGCGATTGGGGACAGTCGCTGCTGCGGGGGCGCCGCCGGCCGGCCAAGACGGCCATGGAGCCGAAGCGGGCGGGAGAAGGCTGATGGCCGGACCGCTGCTGCAGACCCGCGAGCTCAGCATGCATTTCGGCGGCGTCCGCGCCGTGCGCAATGTCGACTTCACGCTGGCCGAGGGTGAGCTGCGCTGCCTGATCGGCCCCAACGGTGCCGGCAAGAGCACGTTCTTCAAGATGCTGACCGGGCAGCTCGAGCCGAGCCACGGCCAGGTCCTGTTCCGCGGCAACGACATCTCGCACGCCCATGCCCATCAGATCGCCCGCCTCGGCATCGGCATCAAGACCCAGGTCCCCAGCGTGTTCGACGGCCTCACCGTGCGCGAGAATATCTGGCTCGCCGCCAGCCGCCTGCACGCCGGCAACCGCGCCGGCCGCGTGGTCGACGAGATGCTCGAGCGGCTGGGACTGACCGGCCTGGCGCAGCGGCTGGTCGGCCAGCTCGCGCATGGTCAGCGGCAATGGGTCGAGCTCGGCCTCGTTCTGTCGACCGACCCGCAGCTGATCCTGCTGGACGAGCCGGCCGCCGGCATGACCCATGACGAAGTATTCCGGACCGCCGAGCTGGTGCGCGAGATCAACCGCAGCAAGGCGCTGATCGTGGTCGAGCACGACATGCAGTTCATCCGCATGATCGCCAAGCAGGTCACCGTGTTCAACCAGGGCAGCGTGCTGGTCGAGGATGCCCTGGAGAACATCCTGCGCAATCCGCTGGTGCGCGACGTCTATCTCGGCAAACAGGCGGCCGCATGATGCTCGAGGTGCAGGGATTGAAAACCAGCTATGGCCGCATTCCGATCCTCAACGGGGTCGGCTTCAGCGTCGGCGAGGGCGAATTCATCGGCATTCTCGGCCACAACGGCATGGGCAAGACCACCCTGCTCAAGGCCTTGATGGGATTCCTGCCGGCCACCGCCGGGCGGGTGTTGTTTGACAAGGCGGACATTACGACCGCCGAACCCTATCGCCGCGCGCGGCTCGGGCTCGGCTATGTGCCGCAGGGGCGCGAGATCTTCCCGGGGCTGACGGTCTACGACAACCTGCGCATGGGATGCAGCAAGCAGGGCGGCCGCGAGCAGGAAACCATTGCAACGGTGCTGCAGGAATTTCCCCGCCTCACCACCCTGCTCGATCGCGCCGGCGGCGCGCTGTCCGGCGGCGAACAGCAATTGCTGGCGATCGCGCGATGCCTCTGCGGTCGGCCCCGGCTGGTGCTGCTGGATGAGCCGACCGAGGGCATCCAGCCCTCGATCATCGACGAGATCGTCGAGACGCTGCAGCGGCTGCGCGCCAACAGCGGCCTCACCATGATCCTGGTCGAGCAGAATCTCGAATTCATCGCCGCGCTGTCGCAGCGGATTCTCATCATCCAGAAGGGAGCGATCACCCGGGAGGTTCAACCGGGCACCCTCGGCGACGCCAGCCTGATCGGCGAATTCGTCGGAATCGCACCCTGAAGCCGAATTGACGGCGCGGCCGACCCGACCAGAATGTAAGCTGACCCTGGCGGCCCGCCGACACCGGGCCGCCGCATCAACCATGGAGGCGACAATGGATCTCGGACTAAGGGGGAAAAGTGCGCTGGTCACCGGCGGCAGCAAGGGGATCGGCCTTGCGGTCGCCGAACTGTTCGCGGCCGAGGGCGCCAACGTGGCGATCTGCGCCCGCAATGCCGACCAGGTCGACAAGGTGGTCAAGGATCTGGCGGCCAAGGGCGTCAAGTCGTGGGGCAAGGCGATCGATGTCGCCGATCCGGCGGCGCTGAAGGGCTGGATCGACGGCGCGGCCGGCGCGCTCGGTGCGGTCGACAGCGTGGTCTGCAATGTCAGCGCGCTGGCGGTCGGCGACACCGCCGACACCTGGGAGAAATCCTTCCGCACCGACATGATGCACACCGTCAATTCGGTGGCGGCCGCCGTTCCCTACCTCGAAAAATCCAAATCGGCATCGATCACCATCGTTTCCAGCGTGTCGGGCTTCGAGGTCGATTTCGCCGCCGGATCCTATGGCGCCTTCAAGGCGGCGCTGATTCACTACGCCAAGGGGCTGAGCAGCCAGCTCATCGCCAAGGGCATCCGCGTCAACGCGGTGTCGCCGGGCAACACCTATTTCGAGGGCGGGATCTGGCAGAACATCGAGCAGGGCATGCCCGATCTGTTCAAGACGGCGATGTCGCTCAATCCGACCGGGCGAATGGGGACGCCGCAGGAGGTCGCCGCCGGCGTGGTGTTCCTGGCAAGCCCGGTGGCGAGCCGCATCTCCGGCACCAACCTGATCGTCGATGGCGCGCTGACCAAGGCGGTGTAGCTATCGGACCTGACGGTGGAGAACCGTAGGAGAGCCGAAGCCCGGATGGAGCGCGGCGAAATCCGGGACCATCGCGGCTGCGTGGAGTTTCCCGGATTGCGCTGCGCGTCATCCGGGCTACGCGTCGTCTTGGGTTGGCGCGTGGCACAAGTTTTACACCAGAGGCCGGTGACTTTGTTCCTGCTTCGTTCTAGCGAAGGCGATCGCATGACGAACCCGCAAGTCACACGGAGCCGATCTCATGAGCGACATCCAGGCCGATGCCGACTTTCTTCGAATTACCATTCACAACGACGACGAAACGCCGGTGGCGTTCGTCGTCGATCTCCTGCAGTCGGTGTTCGAGAAATCGGCGACCGAGACCACGAGGTTCCTGGAGAAAATCGAAAAATACGGTCAGGCGGGTTGCGGGACCTATCCGCGCGAGCGCGCCAGGAGGCTGCTGGCCGCGGCGCGGCGACGCATCAAGGCCGCCGGACATCCGCTCTCGATCGCGACCGAGGCGGTCGCCGACGACGATGAGGACGTCGACTGCTGCAAGCTGTGCGGCACGCTGTTCGACGACGATCGGCAGGTCAGCGAAGGCATGCTGGAGCTGATCTGCGACGACTGCCTGTACGAGATTTCCAGAACCCTTCCCGAAAAGGCGGCCACGAAGCCGTTCGAGGATACCTGCGAAGCGCTCGCCTGGCATTTCGCCGGCATCCCGCTCGATCAGCTCGTCGCGACCTCGCGTCAATTCCCCGGCCACATGCGCGCCGACGTTCAAGGCGCAATCGACCGGCTGTTCTCGGCATCGCCGCTGCGGTTTTTCGGCATCCATGAACCACATCGCTACGATACCCTGAGCATCGCATCGCTGCTCCGCCCCGGCCGGAATGCCCACGCCATCGCGCCGGCGCAATATCACGACGTCGATGTCGGCGAGAGCGCGCCGGTGAAATGTCTCGACAACGGCCTGTGGCTGTGCAGGACCGGCGACATCCGCTACGCGGTGGTGCTGTCCACCTATCGCGAATATGCGCGCTCATCCGGCACCCGGGTCGAGATCGCCGTGCCATTCGGCGAGGCGGGAAGCAGCTTGGTGCAGGACTGCTTCCGCGAGCTGGAGGAGGCCGTCAACACCGCGCGTTCCTATCGCGGCAAGATCCTGTCGCTGGACGCCGATGCCGACTACTCCGGGCGATCGAGGGGAATCACGGTCCACCGGCTGCCGGCGGTCGCGCGCGAGGACGTGATCCTGCCCGCGGCCACGCTGAAGCTGCTCGACCGCAATGTGCTCGACTTCGTCGACAGCCGCGCGCGACTGCGGCAGTTCGGGCAGTCGACCCGCAAGGGCATCCTGCTCTACGGGCCGCCGGGGACCGGCAAGACCCACACCATCCGCTATCTCGCCAGCAACCTGCCGGGTCACACCACCTTGATCATCACGGCCGCACAGATCGCGTTGCTGAGCCACTACATGAACCTCGCCCGCCTGCTGCAGCCGGCGATCATCATCATCGAGGATGTCGATCTCATTGCGCGCGACCGCGACGAGATGGGACCCTGCGAGGAATCCATGCTCAACGCGCTGCTCAACGAGATGGACGGGCTGAAGCAGGATTGCGAGATCCTGTTCGTGCTCACCACCAACCGGCCGGAGCAGCTCGAGGGAGCCCTGGCCGGTCGCCCCGGTCGGATCGACCAGGCGATCGAGGTGCCGCTTCCGGATGAGATCGGGCGCATCAAGCTGATCGAGCTTTATGGCCGCGGCCTGCCGCTCGGTGATGCCATTGTCGAGGAGGCCGCGCGGCGGACCGAGGGCGTCAGCGCCGCCTTCATCAAGGAACTGATGCGGCGGATCGCCCAGGCCAGCATCGCCCGCGATGGCGGCGCCTCGGTCGAGGCCGGCGATATCGGCGAAGCGCTCAACGATATGCTGTTTGCGGGCGGCAAGCTCAACGTTCGGCTGCTCGGCGGGGCCACCGAGATGGCGAGGGGGTAGCGCGCCCGATCCGCGGCGATGGTTCAGTCGGCCTCACGACCGTTCCCTCAACAGCCGCTCGATCTCCTCGCGGCGCGGCATGGCCGCGGCGGTGCCGGGCCGGGTCACCGAGATTCCCGCCGCCGCCGATCCGAACCGCGCGGCCTCCAGGGGATCCCGTCCGTCGGCCAGGCAGGCGGCGAAGCCTCCCACGAAGGCATCGCCGGCGCCGGTGGTCTCGACCACCCGACCGGCCGCGAAGGACGCGACATGGACCGAACGGTCGCTGGCGTGAAACAGCGCGCCGCGCTCTCCAAGCGTGATCACCGCCGCGCCCGCGCCCCTGGCGAGCAGGGCGTCGCCGGCGCGGCGCGCGGCGGCAAGATCGCGCACCGCGATCCCGGTCAACGCTTCGGCCTCGCTCTCGTTCGGCACCACATAGTCGCTCAACGCGAAGATGGCGTCGTCAAGCGCAGCCGCAGGAGCGGGATTGAGCACCGTAATGCTGCCTGCGGCCCGGGCGATCTCCAGCCCGCGGCGGGCGGCCGCCACCGGCTGCTCGAGCTGGGTCGCGAACACGCGGCTGGCGCGGATGGCATCGGCCGCCGCATCGACATCCGCGGCGCCCAGATCCATCGCGGCGCCGGGCACGACAATGATGGCATTGTCGCCGCTGCCCTCATGAACATAGATGAAGGCGGCACCGGTCGGTGCGGTCGTCGACCGCACCACCCGCGCGGCGATTCCGTCGGCCGCCCAGGTCGTAAGCGCCAGTTCTCCGAAGGTGTCGCTGCCGAGCCTTGAAATGAAGGTGACGCGGGCACCCGCGCGCGCCGCGGCAACGGCCTGGTTCGAGCCCTTGCCGCCGGGCCCTACCGCGAAGCCGGCGCCGACGACCGTCTCGCCGATGGCCGGCAGCCGGCTCGATCGGAACGTCAGGTCGGCGACAAAGACGCCAAGGATGGCCACGCCATTCTTGTCCATCTGACTCTCCCGGGGAAGCCGGATCGACACGCTCGCTTCCGGCGACCGCAGATCTCGCGGCCGCCGCCGTCCCGAGCCACGAAGGCCTCAGGTCTTGATGACGAACGGATCCTGCACGTCGCTGCTCAGCTCGCACCAGACACTCTTGGTCTGCAGGAAATTCTGGATGGCTTCGGCGCCATTCAGCCGGCCGAGGCCGCTGTTCTTGAAGCCGCCGAAAGGCGAGTTGAAGGTCAGGGCGCGATAGGTGTTGATCCAGACCGTTCCAGCCTGCAGCTTCCGCGCCATCAGGTGACCGCGGCGGATGTCGCGGGTCCAGACTCCGGCCGCCAGCCCGAACGGCACGCCGTTGGCCAATTTCAGCACTTCTTCCTCGGTCTCGAACGGCGTGACGCACAACACCGGCCCGAACACCTCGTTCTGCATGATGAAGGCGTCGTTGCCGGCGCCCTCCAGGATGGTCGGTGCATAGAAGTAACCGCCCTCCAGGCCATCGATGCGGCGCCGGGCACCGCCGGCCAGGATCCGCGCGCCATCGTCGACGGCGCGGGCGACCATCTTCTCGTCCTTGGACAGTTGCGCCGCGGTCGCGACCGGACCCATCTGTGTTTCCGGCTTCAAGGGATCGCCGAGCCGGATGTTCTTGGCGCGGTCCACCAGCCGCGCCACCAGCCGATCGTAGATGCCCTTCTGAAAAAACCCGCGCGAGCCCGCCACGCAGGTCTGGCCGGCGGCGGCGAAAATGCCCGCCAGCACGCCGGCCTCGACCTGGTCGATGTCGGCATCGTCGAACACGATGTTGGGGCTTTTGCCGCCGAGTTCGAGGGTGCACCCGATCAGCCGCTGTCCGGCGCGGGCCGCAATGTCGCGGCCGGCCGCGTCACTTCCGGTGAACGAAATCTTCGCGACCAGCGGGTGTGACACCAGCGCCTCGCCCGCCGCGCGGCCGCCGGTGACGACGTTGATCACGCCCGGCGGAATACCCGCCTTCTCGGCCAGTCGCACCAGCTCGAACGCCGATGCCGACGTCACCTCGGACGGCTTGACGACAATGGTATTGCCCGCCGCCAGCGCCGGGCCGACCGTCATGATGGTGAGGAATGTCGGCGAATTCCACGGCACGATGGCCGCGACCACACCGAGCGGCTCCGGCACCGTGTAGTTGAGGACGCTGGTGCGATCGAGCGGGACGACCCGACCCTCGATCTTGTCGGCCAGGCCGCCGAAATAATACAGCCAGTCCTGAACGATGCCGGCCTGCGTGCGCATTTCAGCAAACAGCTTGCCGTTCTGCTGGGTTTCGATGGTCGCGATCCGCTCGGCCTGTTCCGTGATCAGGTCACCCCAGCGCATCATCAATCTGCCGCGCCGGGTCGGCGACAGTTTCCGCCAGGGGCCTTCAAACGCGGCATGGGCCGCGCGCACCGCCACATCCACATCGGCTGCGCTCGATTCCACGAACTGACCGAAGGCTGCGCCGGTGGTCGGATTGATCGACTCGAAGGTGGCGCCCTCGCGGCCTTCGCAATCCTTCCCGTTCACATAGTTCGCGTAACGCCGAGCCGCCGTACTGGACATGCGCCCCTCCCGGGCTTTTTGACGAAAAGCGGTAGGTACAGTATCGGCTGCCCGGCTGCAATTGTCCGCTCTGCTGCTGGCCACCGGCGAATTCTCACCATGTGGCAACGATGTCCGCATAAAGATGCGGAAGCCATGCCCCGGTAAATCGCGCATGGCTTCCATTCCGCTTCTGCCGCTGCGCGATCGGGCAACGGCGCCGCCCGGAAAATGTCCGGCCGGCGCCGCTTTCATGCATCAGCAGCCTTGATTGGCGGTCTGGGTCTCGGAGGGCTTTGCGCCCTGCGCCTCCTGGGCGGCCGTCGGCTGGCCCTGCTGCTGGCGTTGCGTATCCTGGGACGACGTTGCCTTTTCCCCGGCCACGCGGTTCATCGTATCGGTCGGCGGATGCGCGGGGGTGTCCGCCGTGGCGGCACCCGTGGTCTGACTGGGCCCGGTGTAACCGGGGGTCGGACCCGAGCCGGCATCCTTGCCGTTGCAGGGACCGGCGTTCGCCGCGCCGATGCCCATCGCTGCCGTGGCGCAAACTACGAGTGCAAATCGCTTGACCATCATGTCCGTCTCCTTGGTTGTCTTTGTTGCGGATCCGGCGCGCGAGCGCCACCCGTGGATCAAGGCAACCGACCAGAGCGGATCAATGTTCCTTCCGATGCGACCGCGGGCGCATGCGGGCGCACCGGTTTGTTGGCAACGTCATCCCGCACGTGCCGGCGCGCTGCAGGAGCGCGAGCGGCGGAATAAGGCCAACTAGCCGAAATGGCGCGCCCGAAGAGATTCGAACTCCTGACCCCTAGATTCGTAGTCTAGTGCTCTATCCAGCTGAGCTACGGGCGCATTTTTCGCAAGGCAGGCGCAAGATTTGCCGAGGCCGCATGCAATGGGAACCGCATGATGATCGCGAAAGCGCGCCATTGCTACCGGCTCCCGGCGGGCTTGGCAAGGTCCGTCCCGGCCCGAGGCTGCGTCAGCCGCAAGGCGCGTGCGTGCACAAATCGACGGCAATCGTCCTTCAGACGGCGGAATAGCTCACGCCCGCGCCCGCTCATTGCGAATGCTGAGCAGTTCCACCGGCCGGTCCGGCACGGTGACCCGGAAGGTCGCGCCGATGGTCCCCTCCACCAGATGGATGTCGCCGCCATGGGCGCGGACGAGCTCGGCGGCGATGGCCAGGCCGAGCCCGCTGCCGCCGGGGCGGCCCGAGGTCTGGAACGCCTCGAACAGATGTTCGCGGGCCTTCGCCGGCACGCCCGGCCCGGTATCGGACACCTCGATGATGGCGACCGCCCCCTCGCGGCGGCCGGTGATGCGAATCTGCTGGGTCGCTGCGTCGCTTTTCGGACGGCCTTCCAGCGCCTGCGCCGCATTGCGCACGAGATTGAGCAGGATCCGGAACAGATGATCGGGATCGGCGTCGATGCTGAGCCCGCGCTCGATGGCGCTGATCCAGGTGATCGAGCCGTCGGAGGCGAGCCCGGCCGATTCGCGGACCTCGATCACCACGGGTTCGACCAGGAGCATGCGGCGGTCCGGTGCGGCTTCCTGCGCGCGTCCATAGGACAGCGTGGATTGGCAGAAGGCGATCGCCCGCTCCAGCGAACGCATCAGTTTCGGCGCGAACCGCTGCACCCGCGGATCGGGCACGCTGGCGAGCTGATCCGACAGCAGTTGCGAGGACGCCAGGAGGTTGCGCAGATCATGATTGATCTTGGACACCGCCAGGCCGAGCGCGGCGAGGCGACTCTTCTGATGCAGCATCGACACCAGGTCGCGCTGCATGTCGGACAATTCGCGTTCGGCTACCCCGATCTCGTCGCCACGCTGGCTCGGAACGATGATCCGGGCCGAGCTTTCGGGATTTTCGTGGAAGCCGACCAGGCTCGCGGTCAGCCGCCGCATCGGCCGCACGAACAGGAAATGCAGGGCGATATAGACCAGCCCGGCCGTGAAGGTCGCGATGGCGGCCGCGACCAGCAGCAGATTGCGGGAGAACCGGTACATCGAGGCGCGCAGCGGCGCCTCGTCGACGACGGTCTCGATGAATTGCGCCCCGCCCGGCGCCGGCCCGATCACCCGGATGGTCTGGTCGCCGCTTTCGAGCATGGTCTCGAAGGAATCGACGATCGCCGACCATGCCGTCATGGTCCGCATGTCGACGTCGTGGTCGACCGCCGCCGGCAGGTCGGCGCTGGCCAACAGACGCCGCTGCTGGCCCATCTTGATGGCGACGGCATGGGCGCCGATGCTGCCGAGGATCTGCCGGGCCAGCGAATCCGGCACCATGCCGGAGGGTGCCGCATTCAGCACCAGCGCGGCGGTGTTGGCAGCGGCGAGCCGGTCGTTCAGCCGGTTCATCCGGAAGTTGGCGATCGCCGGCACATAGATCAGCAATCCCGCGATCATGACCAGCGGGATAGTCAGCAGCAGCAGCTTGCCGGACAGGCCGAGCCGCCGTGACGGCAGCAGCCGGGGCCTTTGCACAGTCTGCCGTGGCTCGGTTGACGACACGATCCCTCGCCTCAATGCCTGCTGCCGAAGATGCGATTTGCGCCCGGGCCGGTCAAATTACAGTTCGACAATGTCAGCGCGACGTCTGCACGACGCGGTCCGCCGGTTCCGGCAACGCGCGTCGCTCCGGCACTCGCCGACTCGCGCCGCGAAGCGCTCCCAGGGCCATTATATTGTGCCCATTGCGCCGTTTCAAAGGGCCTGTTCCGTCCTGCCGGTTGCGGCACCCCGCAACATTGACGAAAACGGGACGCTCCCGTATAAGCCGCGCCAATTGTCCGCGATGGCCCGGCTCCACCGGGGGCGGCTCATTTGGGCCGGAAATCGGCACGTTTGGGGCCGGCCAGCATCGGCGGTGATCTCAATAACAGGCAAATTGCCCGGCCAGCGGAGAACGACGCGTGAAGCGGACTTACCAACCCAGCAAACTGGTGCGCAAGCGCCGTCACGGCTTCCGCGCCCGTCTTGCGACGGCCGGCGGCCGCAAGGTCCTCGCCGCGCGCCGCGCCCGGGGCCGCAAACGTTTGAGCGCCTGAGCCGGGCTTCCCGGAGATCCCTGATGGAACGGCTAAGGCAGCGGGCGGACTTCCTCGCCGTTGCTAACGGCACGCGGGTCAACAGCGCTGCCTTCGTGCTGCAGGGTCGCCGTCGCGAGGATCTCGGCCCGATCCGGATCGGTTTCACCGTAACCCGGAAGAACGGCACGGCCACCGAGCGCAACCGCATCCGGCGCCGGCTCCGCGAACTGGTGAAACGGCTCGATCCCGTATCAATGCGGCCGCACAGTGACTATGTGCTAGTCGGCCGGCGTGCTGCCCTGAGCCGCGAATTCGCGGTCATGCTCGACGATCTCCGCTCGGCGCTGCACCGGCTCGATCGGCCAGGCCGCAACGCGAACTGAATGACGAGACCTCAACGATGATCGACAATCGCAACACCATCCTGGCCGTCATTCTGTCCGGTCTCGTGCTGATCGGCTGGCAATATTTCTTCAACCTGCCGCAGATGGAAAAACGCCGCGCCGCCGAGCAGGCGCAAAGCGAACAGGCGAAGCAGGCGCCGCAGAAGCAGGCGGCGACGACGCCGCAAGATGCCGCCACGCCACAGGGCGCGACCGCGCCCGCCGCCAATGCGCCGTCGACCCAGCCGGCCGCCACGGCGGTCGTCGACCGCAACACCGCCCTTGCCTCGGGGCCCCGCATCAAGATCGATACGCCGCGGCTTTCCGGCAGCATCGCGCTGAAGGGCGCGCGCATCGACGATCTGTCGCTGGTGCAGTTCCGTGAAACCGTCGATCCGGCGTCGCCGGCGATCGTGCTGTTCTCGCCTTCCGGCACCGCCAACCCCTATTACGCGGAATTCGGCTGGGTCGCGGCGAACGGTTCCGCGGTCAAGATGCCCGACCAGAACACGCCGTGGCAGCAGGAGGGCTCCGGCAGCCTGACACCGAGCACCCCGGTGAAGCTGAGCTATGACAATGGCGACGGCCTGGTCTTTCACCGCACCATTGCGATCGACGAGCGTTACCTCTTCACCATCAAGGACGAGGTCAGCAACGTCGGCAGCGCTCCGGTCACGCTGTATCCGTTCGCGCTGATCTCGCGCCACGGATCCCCTCAGGTCGCGGGCTACTACATCCTGCACGAAGGCCTGGTCGGCTATCTCGGCGACAGCGGCCTGCAGGAATACAGCTACAAGAAGATCGACGATGCCAAATCCGTCAACTTCAAGGTCACCGACGGCTGGCTCGGCATCACCGACAAATACTGGGCCTCGGCGCTGCTGCCGGACACCAGCGCAAAACTCGACGCGCGGTTCTCGTCCAATCTCGTGAACAACGTGCGCACCTATCAGACCGACTATCTGGAGGATCCGCAGACCATCGCGGCCGGCGGCACCGGCAGTGCCAATGCGCGGCTGTTCGCCGGCGCCAAGGAGGCGAGCGTCGTCGGCATCAACATCCCGATCGGCGGGTTCGGCGGCTACAGCAAGGAGCTCGGCCTCAACCATTTCGACCTGCTGATCGACTGGGGCTGGTTCTATTTCATCACCAAGCCGATGTTCCTCGCGCTCGACTTCTTCTTCCACCTGGTCGGCAATTTCGGGGTCGCCATCCTGCTGGTGACGGTGCTGGTGAAGCTGCTGTTCTTCCCGCTCGCCAACAAATCCTACGCCTCGATGGCCAAGATGAAGTCGGTGCAGCCGCAGCTCGCCGCGCTGAAGGAACGCTATCCGGACGACAAGATGAAGCAGCAGCAGGAGATGATGGAGATCTACAAGAAGGAGAAGATCAACCCGATCGCCGGCTGCCTTCCCGTCGTGCTGCAGATCCCGGTGTTCTTCTCGCTCTACAAGGTGCTGTTCGTCACCATCGAAATGCGGCATGCGCCGTTCTTCGGCTGGATCAAGGACCTGTCGGCGCCCGATCCGACCAACCTCTTCAACCTGTTCGGGCTGCTCCATTTCGATCCGACCCAGCTGCCGCTGTTCGGTCACTACCTCGCGCTCGGCGTGTGGCCGGTGATCATGGGCATCACGATGTGGTTTCAGATGAAGCTCAATCCGACACCGCCGGATCCGACGCAGAAGATCATCTTCGACTGGATGCCGCTGATCTTCACCTTCATGCTGGCGGGCTTCCCCGCCGGCCTGGTGATCTACTGGGCCTGGAACAACACGCTGTCGGTGCTGCAGCAGAGCTTCATCATGCGCCGCAACGGCGTGAAGGTCGAGCTGTTCGACAATCTCAGGTCCACGTTTGCATCCAAGAAGGTGACGTAGAGCCCGGCGGATGCGTGCAGCGATCGTCGCCCAGGAGAGCTCTCGCATGACCGCGCAGCCCGATGCGACGCTGATCGAGCAGGGCCGCAAGCTGTTTGGCGGGGATTGGCAGTTCTTCTGGGCCGCGCCCTCGATTGAAGCCCTGCCCTCGATGGCGGGAATGGAGATCGCTTTTGCCGGCCGCTCCAATGTCGGCAAGTCGAGCCTGATCAACGCGCTCACCGGACGTCATGCGCTGGCGCGAACCTCGAGCACGCCGGGCCGTACCCAGGAGCTGATTTTCTTTAAGGGCCCCGAACAGGCCGGCTTCCGCCTGGTCGACATGCCCGGTTACGGCTACGCGTCGGCGCCGAAGGCGCGGGTGGCGTCATGGACCGCCCTGATTCACAAATACCTGCAGGGCCGCAGTACGCTGGCGCGGGTCTATGTGCTGGTCGACGCCCGGCATGGCCTCAAGGAGGCCGATCTCGACGTGCTGAAGACGCTCGACAGATCGGCCGTGAGCTATCAGGTGCTGCTGACCAAGGCCGATCAGGTCAAATCCGCCGAGCTGGCGGCCTGTACGGCCGCGACCGCGGCCGCGCTGGCCAGACATCCCGCCGCCTTCCCCGACATTCTCCTAACGTCCGCGAAAACCGGCGCCGGAATGCCGGAACTGCGCGCCGCGATGGTGCGGCTGTTCAACGAGCGCCGCCGATGACGGGATCACTGGGGCTTCGCATCCTGGTCATCCTGGCAGGCGCCATGGGCGCTGCCGGTGTCATCCTGGCCGCGGCATCGGCACATCAGGAAGGCGCGTCGCCGCTGTTGTCGGCATCGTCGATGCTGCTGTTCCATGCCCTTGCGGTGCTCGCAGCGGTCGCCCTCGCCGAACGCGGCATCGTCGCGCGACCGATCGGGATCGTCGCGGCGGCAGGCTTCGTCGTCGCGGCCACCCTGTTCGCGGCCGACCTCACCATGCGCCAATATGCCGGCCACCGGCTGTTTGCATTTGCCGCGCCGACCGGCGGCACGCTGCTGATCGTGAGCTGGCTGGTGCTCGCGCTGGCGGCGGCATGGCCGCAACGGCGGGCATGAAACGCCGGACATGCTTTACGCGTCGCCTGCCGATCGGATAAAACCCGCGTCAATTCCCTGACCACGAGAGCCGCTTCATGACCGACGCGCCGCACATCAGTCCGCTCGATCAGGCCCGCATCCTGTCCGAGGCGCTGCCGCACATGCAGCGCTATGACGAGGAAACCATCGTCATCAAATATGGCGGCCACGCCATGGGCGCGGAGAACATGGCGAAGGCGTTCGCCCGCGACATCGTGCTGCTGGAGCAGACCGCCATCAATCCCGTCGTCGTGCATGGCGGCGGCCCGCAGATTGCGACCATGCTGAAGCGGCTCGGCATCGAATCGGAATTCGCCGCCGGCCTGCGCATCACCGACGCCGCGACCATCGAAATCGTCGAGATGGTGCTGGCGGGCTCGATCAACAAGCAGCTGGTGGGCTACATCAACGAGGCCGGCGGCAAGGCCGTCGGCCTGTGCGGCAAGGACGGCAACATGGTGCTGGCGTCGAAGGTGACGCGCACCATGGTCGATCCGGGTTCCAACATCGAGCGCGTGGTCGATCTCGGCTTTGTCGGCGAGCCCGAGAAGGTCGACCTGACCCTGCTCAACCAGCTGATCGGCCATGAGCTGATTCCGGTGCTGGCGCCGCTCGCGACCTCGAGGGACGGCCAGACCTTCAACGTCAACGCCGATACGTTTGCCGGCGCCGTCGCCGGCGCGCTGCGGGCCAAGCGCCTGCTGCTCCTGACCGACGTTCCCGGCGTGCTCGACAAGTCGAAGAAGCTGATCGGGGATCTGTCGGTGAAGGACGCGCGCAAGCTGATCGCCGCCGGCACCATTTCCGGCGGCATGATTCCCAAGGTCGAGACCTGCATCTACGCGCTCGAGCAGGGCGTCGAAGGCGTCGTCATCATCGACGGCAAGACGCCGCATGCGGTGCTGCTCGAATTGTTCACCGACCAGGGCACCGGTACGCTGATCCACAAGTGATGATGCCGATCGGGATGCCACCGAGAGCCGCAGGGGCCGGACTCGCCGCGGTCATCGCGCTGATCGCCGGCAGCATGCCGGCACGGGCGGACCTCAGGCTGTGCAACCGGATGAGCTACGTGATCGAAGCCGCCATCGGCATCGACGACAAGGCAACCACGGCGACGCGCGGATGGTTTCGCATCGATCCGGCGAGCTGCCGGGTCGTGCTACAGGGCGCGCTGTCCGCCGATCGCATTCTGCTCAACGCCCGCGCCCTCGGCGTCTACGGCGCCTCCCCGATCCCGCAGAATGGCGGCGACACGCTGTGCGTGGCCGCCGACAATTTCGTCATCGCCGCGGCGCGCGACTGCCGCGCCGGGCAGACGCCGGCGGCCTTCACCCAGATCGTCCCGACCCCGGCCGATGACGGCAACATGGTCGCCTATCTCGCCGAGGACAGCGAATATGACGATGAGCAGGCGCGGCTCGCCGGCATCCAGCGGCTGCTCGTGATCGCGGGCTACGATGCCGCGCCGATCGACGGCGTCGACGGCCCGAAGACCCAGGCCGCGCTGGCGGCGTTTCTGAAGAGCCGCGGGCTCGCGTCCGATATCGTGCAGGCGCCGAACTTCTTTGCGACCATGGTCGATGCGGTGCAGGCGCCATCGGCCACCGGGCTCACCTGGTGCAACGATACGTCCTACAAGGTCATGGCCGCGGTCGGGACCGACGACGGCAAGGCCGTGATCAGCCGCGGCTGGTATCACATCGATCCCGGCAAATGCCTGCATCCGGACGTGATCGGCCAGCCCCGGCAGATCTTCAGCTTCGCCGAGGCCGTCGATGCCGAGGACCGCGCCATCATGGTGAAGGACAAGCCGCTGAACTGGGGCGGCAGCACCCCGCTATGCACCCGGGAAAGCAAGTTCGAGATCAATGATCAGAGCGATTGCGGCAGCCGCGGTCTCGCCGCCACCGGCTTTGCCAGGATCGACATCGGCAGCGGCGGCAGGACGCTGCGGTTCGCGACCCCATGATGCAACCGGACCTCGGCTTCACCGCTGTCAACACCTGGGTGTTCGATCTCGACAACACGCTCTACCCGCACCATGTCAACCTCTGGCAGCAGGTCGACCAGCGGATCGGCGAATTCGTCGCCGCCCATCTCGATGTCTCCGCCGCGGAGGCCCGCCACATCCAGAAGGACTATTACCGCCGCTATGGCACCACCATGCGGGGCATGATGACCGAGCACGGCATCAGCGCCGACGACTTTCTCGCCTATGTCCATCAGATCGATCATTCGCCGCTGCAGCCGAACCCGGCGATGGGCGCAGCGATCGCCCGTCTTCCCGGCCGCAAGCTGATCCTGACCAACGGCTCGACCGACCATGCCGACAAGGTATTGCAGCGGCTCGGCATCGGCGCGCATTTCGAGGCGGTATTCGACATCATCGCCGCCGAGCTGGAGCCGAAACCGGCGCCGCAGACCTATCGGAAATTCCTGCAGCTGCACGGTGTCGATCCCCTGAGATCGGCGATGTTCGAGGACCTGGCGCGTAACCTCGTGGTGCCGCACCAGCTCGGCATGACCACGGTGCTGGTGGTTCCGGATGGCAGCACCGAGGTCGTGCGCGAAGCGTGGGAGCTGGAAGGCCGGGATGCCGCTCATGTCGATCACGTCACCGATGATCTGACCGGATTCCTGCAGAAACTGCCGGTCGGATCCTAGTGTTCGTCCGGGCGCGGGGCCCGGCGCCGGCGAGCTTGACTTTGCCGTCCCAAGTCCCGACAAAAAGCTGCTTTGCCGGTCAACCCGATTGCTCAAGGAACGCTCGATGTCGCTCGCCTCCCTCGAATCCACCGTCAATGCCGCGTTCGACGCCCGCGACGGCGTCTCGCCCGCGACCAAGGGCGAAGTCCGCGAGGCCGTCGACCACGCGCTCGACCTGCTGGACAAGGGCGAGGCACGCGTGGCCGAACGCCAGGCGGATGGCAAATGGCAGGTCCATCAATGGCTGAAGAAGGCGGTGCTGCTGTCGTTCCGCCTCAACGACATGAACGCGATTCCGGGCGGCCCGGGCAAGGCTTCGTGGTGGGACAAGGTGCCATCGAAATTCGATGGTTGGAGCGAAAACCGGTTTCGCGACGCCGGCTTTCGCGCCGTTCCCGGCGCCATCGTCCGCCGTTCCGCCTACATCGCCAGGAACGTCGTGTTGATGCCGTCCTTCGTCAATCTCGGCGCCTATGTCGATGAAAGCACCATGATCGACACCTGGTCGACGGTGGGCTCCTGCGCCCAGGTCGGCAAGCGTGTGCACATTTCCGGCGGCGTCGGCATCGGCGGCGTGCTCGAGCCGCTGCAGGCCGGCCCCGTGATCATCGAGGACGACTGCTTCGTCGGCGCCCGTTCCGAAGTCGCGGAGGGCGTCATCGTGCGCAAGGGCGCGGTGCTGGCGATGGGCGTGTTTCTCGGCGCCTCCACCAAAATCGTCGACCGCGACAGCGGCGAGATGTTTGTCGGCGAAGTGCCCGAATATGCCGTGGTGGTTCCCGGCAGCCTGCCGGCGAAGCCTCTGCGAAATGGTCAGCCGGGGCCTTCGACCGCCTGCGCGGTGATCGTCAAGAGGGTCGACGAACGTACCCGTGCCAAGACCAGCATCAACGAGCTGCTGCGGGACTGAGGCAAGCGATGGTCGACGCCGTTTCCATTGCCCGCGATCTGGTGCGCTGCCCTTCGGTCACGCCGGCCGATGCCGGCGCGCTCGCGGTGCTCGAGAATCTCCTGAAGGCGGCTGGCTTCGAGATCCATCGCGTCACCTTCAGCGAGGCCGGCGCCGCCGACATCGACAACCTCTATGCCCGGATCGGCACCACGGCCCCGCATATCAGCTTTGCCGGCCATACCGACGTGGTGCCGGCGGGCGACGAGGCCGCCTGGAGCCATGGCGCATTTTCGGGCGAGGTGAAGGGCGGCTATCTCTATGGACGCGGCGCCGTCGACATGAAGGGCGGCATCGCCTGCAGCGTGGCGGCCGTGCTCGGCCATCTCGCCGATCGCAGCGGCAGGCCTCGCGCCGACGGCGCGGGCTCGATCTCGTTCCTGATCACCGGCGACGAGGAAGCCGTCGCGGTCAACGGCACGGTCAAGCTGCTGCGCTGGCTGGCCGAGCGCGGCGACACCATCGACCATTGCGTGCTGGGCGAGCCCAGCAATGTCGAAACGCTCGGCGACTGCATCAAGATCGGCCGCCGCGGCTCGTTGTCGGGCACGCTCTATGTCGACGGCGTCCTGGGCCACGTCGCCTATCCGCACCGCGCGTCGAATCCAGTACCCGACATCGCGGCGTTGATCGTGGCGCTGACCAGCGAGCCGCTCGATCGGGGCAGCGCCCGGTTCCAGGCCTCCAACCTCGAATTCACCTCGGTCGATGTCGGCAACACCGTCAGCAACGTCATCCCGGCGCAGGCGCGCGCCAGGTTCAACATCCGCTTCAACGATTGCCACACCCAGGAGGCGCTGCGCGGCCTGATCGAGCAGCGCATGGCGCAAGCCGCCGGCAACCGGGTGCGCGCCCGCATCGTCTGGGAGCCCTCGAACGTCAACGTGTTCATGACCAGGCCAGGCCCCTTCACCGATCTCGCGGTCGCCGCGATCGAGGAGGTCACCGGCCGCAAACCGGAACTGAGCACCAGCGGCGGCACCTCGGATGCCCGCTTTATCGCGGATCATTGCCCGGTGATCGAATTCGGGCTGGTCGGGCAGACCATGCATCAGGTCGACGAGCGCGCCGCGGTGGCCGACCTGGAGCAACTGACCCGGATCTATCGCGGCATGCTGGAGCGCTATTTCGGCTAATAGTCCACCCGCACCAGATAGAGGCCCTGGGGCGGCGCGACCGGGCCGCAGGCGGCGCGGTCGCGCGCGGCCAGGGCCGCCGCGAGATCATCGGCAGTCCAGCGTCCCTCGCCGACCCAGACCAGCGATCCCACCATCGAGCGGACCTGGCTGTGCAGAAACGAGCGCGCCGAGGTCACGATGTCGACCGCATCGCCCGTCCTGACGACATCGAGCTGGTCGAGGGTCTTTACCGGCGACTTCGCCTGGCATTCGCTGTCGCGAAACGTGGTGAAATCGTGCTTGCCGATCAGGCGCTGCGCCGCCGCGTGCATGGTATCGCTGTCGAGCGGCCGCGGCAGGCGCCAGAGGCGTCCGATGTCGAGGGCGAGGTTGGCGCGGCGGTTGGCGATCCGATAACGATAGTGCCGTCGCCTGGCGGAAAAGCGTGCCTCGAACGCCTCGGTGACGATTTCCGCGCTGTGCACGCCGATCGGATGCGGCCGCAGATGGGCGTTGAGGCCATCGCGCAGCCGGCCCGGCGCAAAATGCTTCGCGATGTCGCAATGGGCGACCTGGGCCAACGCATGCACGCCGGCATCGGTGCGGCCCGCGCCATGGACGCGGACCGCCTCGCCGCAGATCGCCTTGACGGCGGCCTCCAACGCGCCCTGGACCGAGGCGCCATTGTCCTGGATCTGCCAGCCGCAATAGGGCCCGCCGTCATATTCGATGGTGAGCTTGTAGCGGGGCATGATGGTGTCAGGCCAGCCTCGACGGCGGGACCAGCGGGGTGCCGCGCAGGAAATCGGCGGCCGTCATCGGTGCCTTGCCGGCGCGCTGCAATTCGAGGATCCGGATCGCGCCTTCGCCGCAGCCGACGCCCAGGCGATCGTCGAGCAGGCCGCCTGCTGTCCCCGAACCATCGGCGAGCTCGCAGCGAAGGATCTTGATGCGGGCGGGCCCGTCCGCCGTGACGATTTCGCACCAGGCCCCCGGAAACGGCGACAGTCCATGGATATGGCGCAGCACGACGCGGGCAGGCCTGGTCCAGTCGATCCGCGCCTCCGCCTTGTCGATCTTGGCGGCATAGCTGACACCTCCATCGCCCTGCCGGTGCAACTGCAAGTCGCCGCGCTCCAGCGCCGCCATCGCCCGCGCAATCAGCGTACCACCTGTCGGCGCCAGCGCGTCATGCAGGTCGGCGGCGGTCATGGCATCGGTGACAGCGATGCGCGCTTCCATCGCCACATCACCGGTGTCCAGGCCGGCGTCCATTTTCATGACCATCACCCCGGATTCCGTATCACCGGCCATGATGGCGCGGTTGATCGGGGCGGCGCCGCGCCAGCGCGGCAACAATGACGCATGCAGGTTGAAACAGCCGAGCCGCGGCGCATCGAGGATCGGCTGCGGCAGGATCATGCCGAAGGCAACCACCACGGCCGCGTCGGCGCGATGCGCGCGGAATTGCTGCAGGAGTTCCGGCGCCTTCAGGGTTGCCGGCGTCAGCACCGCAAGGCCGAGCTGCCGCGCCTGCAACTCCACCGGCGTGGGCTGCAGCTTCATGCCGCGCCCGGCCGGCCTGGCCGCCCTGGTATAGACCGCCGCGATATCGTGGCCGTGTTCGGCAAGGGCCCGCAAGGTCGGCACCGCGAACGCCGGCGTGCCCATGAAGATCAGACGGAGCGGCATGACGCATGGCCTTTCACTCGTCCGTGGCGCGCCGGGCGGCCTTGGTGAATTTCTTCAGCACGCGGTCGCGCTTCAGCTTCGACAGATAGTCCACGAACAACACGCCATTGAGGTGGTCGATCTCGTGCTGGATACAGGTCGCGAACAGGCCCTCGGCATCCTCCTCGTGGACATCGCCGTCGAGATCGGTGAAACGCACCCGCACCTTGGCCGGCCGTTCCACCTCCTCGTAAAATTCCGGGATCGACAGGCAGCCCTCCTCGTAGGTCGACCGCTCTTCCGAGGACGACAAAATCTCCGGGTTGATGAAGACGCGCGGCAGCCGGATGGTCTCGCCATCCTCGCTGCGCTTGGCAAGATCCATGGTGATCAGCCGCAACGGCTGGGCGACCTGGATGGCGGCGAGCCCGATGCCGGGCGCGTCGTACATGGTCTCGAACATGTCGTCGGCGAGCCTGCGGATCTCGGCCGTCACCTTCGCCACCGGCCGGGAGACGAGCCGCAGCTTCTTGTCGGGCAGGATGATGATTTCGCGAATGGCCATCGGCGCGATTTAAGCCGCTGATTTGGTAGGGTCAATCCGGGGTGGCTGGCGCCGGAGCCCGGCTCGGCCGGGCCCTGGCGAGGTGAAACTTGACGAATCATTCAGCATAGTCGTTCTCTCTTCGTTCGCTACCGGACGAATCGGTTACAAGACGGCATGAACGATATCCTTTTTACCATTGGCGATTGGCCGGTCCGGGTCGACGCGGCGCTGGCCGGGTTCGCCGGCCTGGCGCTGCTACTCCTGGTTGTCATTGCCGTCGTGATCGCGCGGTCCGGGCGCCGCGGCGCGGAATTCGCGATGATGCAGGCGGTGCGCGCCGATGAACTGGAAGAGCGGCTGAGCGAAATGCTTCGCGCCCAGAGCGAAGCCAATGGCCGGGTCGATGCGCTGGGCCAGGCCCTGGCCGGACGCCAGGCCGACATGGCGCGCGCGGTCAACGAGCGGCTCGATTCGGTGACCCACCGCGTCGGCCAGTCGATGGAGCAGACCACGCGCACCACCATGGATTCGCTGCGCGTGCTGCATGAACGGCTCGGCATCATCGACCATGCGCAGAAGAACCTCAGCGAATTGACCTCGCAGGTGACGACGCTACGCGATGTTCTCACCAACAAGCAGTCGCGCGGCGCGTTCGGCCAGGCTCGGATGGAAGCCATCGTGCAGGACGGCATGCCGAAGGGCGCCTACCAATTCCAGTACACCCTTACCAATGGCAAGCGGCCGGACTGCGTGGTGTTTCTGCCCGATGCCCGGCCGCTGTGCATCGATGCGAAGTTTCCGCTCGAGGCGATGACCGCTCTGCACGATGCGCGGACCGACGAGGCGAGGCGATTCGCCACCCAGCGGCTGCGCGCCGACGTCATGAAGCATGTCAGCGACATCGCGGAGAAGTACCTGATCGCCGGCGAGACCCAGGATACCGCGCTGATGTTCGTGCCGTCGGAATCGGTGTACGCCGAGATTCACGACGGGTTCGACGACGTGATCCAGAAGGCCTATCGCGCCCGTGTCGTGCTGGTTTCGCCCTCGCTCCTGATGCTGGCGATCCAGGTGATGCAGCAGATCCTAAAGGACGCGCGGATGCGCGACGCCGCCGACCAGATTCGCACCGAAGTGCTCAACCTCGGCGACGATCTCGGGCGGCTGCGCGAGCGCGTGCTGAAGCTGCAGAAGCATTTCGGCGATGCCAGCGAGGATATCCGGCAGGTGCTGATCTCAGCCGACAAGATCGAAAAACGCGCCGGGCGGATCGAAGAACTCGATTTCAGCAAGACCGATGCGCCCGCCGAGCCTCCCCGCGCCGTCAGCCCTTCGGCGCCGGAACTGTTCGCCCTGCCGCGCAAGCTGCAGGCGGGCGAGTAGCCCGTTCGTCATCACCCGGCGCGATGCTCGGTCGGCCGACGAGATCCGCATCTGCCGAGCCGAATCTGCTAACACCGCAGCATGACCGCACCGGGAGCCGCGCCCGATCCAACCCATCGTCCCGCTGCTCGCCGCTCCTCCTGGCGCGAGGGTTTCGCGGTGTATCTGCAGCGGCGGGTGCTGATCGTGCTGCTGCTCGGCTTTTCCTCCGGCCTGCCGCTTGCGCTGTCCGGATCGACGCTGCTGGTGTGGATGCGCGAGTCCGGCATCGATCTCGGCACCATCGGCCTGTTCGCGCTGGTCGGAACGCCCTACACGCTGAAATTCCTCTGGGCGCCGCTGGTCGATGCGCTGCACGTGCCGCTGCTGACCCGCGCGCTGGGCCGCCGGCGCGGCTGGCTGGTGTTGTCGCAACTGCTGCTGATCGTCGCGATCCTGCTGCTGGCGCTGACCGACCCGGCGCGCTCGCCGCTGCTTGTCGCGCTTGGCGCGCTGCTGGTCGCGGCCACCTCATCGACGCAGGACATCGTGGTCGATGCGTTCCGTGTCGAAAGCCTGCCCGAGAGCGAGCAGGCCGCCGGGATGGCGTCCTATGTCGCCGCCTACCGGATCGGCGTGCTGGTGTCGACCGCGGGCGCCCTGTTCATGGTCAGCGGTTTCGAAGACACCGGCATGGCGCGCACCACCGCCTGGATGTGGGGCTATGTGGTGATGGCGGCGCTGGTGCTGGTCGGCACCGCGACGGCGCTGTTCGCCACCGAGCCGGAAGCGTCGCTGCGCGCCGCGGCTGCAACCCAAACCGAGACCGGCTTTGCCCGCGTGCTCCACGCCGCCGTCGGCGCGTTCTCCGAATTCCTGCGACGCCGGGATGCGGCGGCGGCACTGGCATTCGTCGTGCTGTACAAATTCACCGACGCATTTTCCGGCAGCATGACGGCGCCCTTCGTGATCGACCTCGGCTTCACCCGCAACGACTACGCCGCGATCGTCAAGGGGGTCGGCCTTGCCGCGACGCTGCTCGGCGGGTTCGCCGGCGGCTTCATGGCCCGGCGCTATTCGCTGGCGGCGAGCCTGTGGATTGGCGGGGTGGTGCAGGCGATCGCCAATCTGTCGTTCTCGTGGCTGGCCGTGATCGGGGTCAATCAATGGGCGCTGGCCTTCGCGATATCGGCGGAGAACTTCACCAGCGCGATCGGTACCGTGGTGTTTGTCGCCTACCTGTCCGCGCTGTGCCGCAACCCGTTGCACACCGCGACCCAGTACGCGCTGCTGACGGCGCTGGCGGCCGTCGGACGAACCTATCTGTCGTCGGGAGCGGGCTTCGTGGCGAAGGCGACCGGATGGCCGCTGTTCTTTGTCATCTGTGTCGCGGTCGCGGTGCCCGGCCTGCTGCTGCTCGCATGGCTGCAGCGACGCGGACATTTCGACACGCTCGCAACCGCCGTCATTGCGGGGCCTGCTGCAGCGCCGTGACAACCGCCGTCTGCCCGTCAGCAACGCTGCGGGGAAGAGAGCTGAATTCCGGCTGCCGACGCCTGGTCAATGGTTGCTCAGCACGGTCCATTTGCTGACCACGGCATCGGTCATCTGTCCGGCTTCCTGCGCACATGCGATCTCGCCGATCTTCACCGCGACCTCCTTGCCGACGAGCTTCTTCAGCTGCGTTAGCTGGGCATCGCTGCTGACCACGATCTGAAAGGTCTCGGGCCCAGTCTCCAGGCCGCAGGATCCGTTCGGCGCCGGCAGCCGCCTCGGCTCGCTGGTGATCTGATAGGTGGCGACGCGCTTGCCCTTCTTGCCGCGCGTGCGCATGGCGTTGAGCTGTCCCGAGAGGACGTCGCCGGCCTGGATCAGCTTCGCATCCTTTGCCGCGGGCGCGGCCTGCTGCGCCCCCGCGACCGCGACGCCGCTCATCGTCAGGACGCAGGCCAACGCCAAATCGCAGCCGAAAAATCGCTTGGTCATATTCAATCCGTTTGTCGGGGGGCTAGAACAGCGTCCGCTGCCGCATCGCCGCGGACAGCGTGCCTTCGTCGAGGTAATCGAGTTCGCCGCCGACCGGTACGCCGTGCGCCAGCCGCGTCACCCTGACATTCGCTTCCTGCAGCAGGTCGGTGATGTAATGGGCGGTGGTCTGGCCATCGACGGTTGCGTTCAAGGCCAGGATGATTTCGGTCACCCGCGGATCGTGCGCGCGCGCCACCAGCGCGTCGATGCTCAGGTCCTGCGGCCCGACGCCGTCGAGCGGCGACAGGGTCGCGCCGAGCACATGGTAGAGCCCGTTGATGGCGTTGGCGCGCTCCAGCGCCCAGAGGTCGGCGACATCGGCGACCACGACGATGACCGACGGATCCCGCCGCGGATCGATGCACACCGTGCAGGGATTCTGGGTGTCGATATTGCCGCAGATCCGGCACACCTGGATCTTGTCGATCGCGACCTCCAGCGCGGCGGAAAGCGGCGTCATCAGCGCTTCGCGCTTCTTGATCAGGTGCAGCGCGGCGCGTCGCGCCGAGCGCGGGCCGAGACCGGGCAACCGCGCCAGCAACTGGATCAGGCGTTCGATTTCGGGACCGGCAACCCCAGCAGCCATACTATCCGAGACCCAGCCCGGGCGGCAGGCCAAGGCCGCCGGTCAAACTCTGCATTTTCTCCTGCATCGCGGCCTCCGCCTTGCGCCGGGCGTCGCCCAGCGCGGTGACCAGCAGGTCCTCGAGGATTTCGCGTTCGTCCGCCTTGATCAGCGAAGGATCGATCTTCACTGTCTTCACCTCCATCTTGGCGGTCATGCGCACCGCGACGAGGCCGCCGCCCGAAATCCCCTCGACCTCGACCTGGCCGAGTTCTTCCTGCATCGCCTGCATTTTCGATTGCAGCTGGGCCGCCTGCTTCATCATGCCGAGAAAGTCAGCCATCCATCATGCCTCCTGAATCGCTACAGATCGTCACTGTCGGGAATCTCGGCCGGATCCACACCATTAGCATCGGATTCCGGCGGCTCGGGGGCAAGCTTGCGCACCTCGACGACCTTGGCGCCGGGAAATCGCGCAAGCACCTCCTTGACACGCGGATCGGATTCCGCGGCGCGCTCGCGCTGGCTGCGGGCGGCCTCGTTCTGCGAACGCAGCGTCGGCTGGCCCGGCTCGTTGGAGACGATCACGGTCCAGCGCCGTCCGGTCCATTGCTCGAGCTTCCGTGACAGATCGTTGATCAAGGTCCGCCCGGCGCTGCGTTCCAGCGCGACCTCCAGCCGACCGTCCTCGATGCGAACCAGCCGCACATCGCTTTCCAACGCACTCTTGGTCAAAAGATCGCGCTTGTCACCGGCGAGCGCCACCAATTGGTTGAAACCCGTGATGCGCAGCGCCGGCTCGGACTGCGGTTCCGGCGACACCATCTCGACCTGCTGCGGGCGAGCCGAGGCCTCGTGCCCGCTGCGCGACGCCGCTCGCAGCGGCGCCGACTGCACCGGAGTTCCGCCCGGCGGCAGCGCGGCCGGCGGCGCGACGACTGCAATCGCCGGCGACGCGGCGTTTGGATCGAGCATCCTGATCGCCTCGTCCGGTGTCGGCAGGTCGGCAGCATAGGCGATGCGCACCAAGACCATTTCGGCGGCCGCCGCCGGCCGGGTCGCGGCCTGGACTTCCGCGATGCCCTTGAGCAGCATCTGCCACATCCGTGACAGCACCCGCATCGACAGTTTCGCCGCAAAGTCACGTCCGCGCAGCCGTTCGGTCTCGCCGAAGGCGACATTGTCCGCTGTCGCCGGCACGAACTTGACGCGGGTGACGAAATTGACGAACTCGGCAAGATCGGACAGCACGACAACCGGATCGGCACCGGTGTCGTACTGATCGCGGAACTCGCCGAATGCCTTCGCGATGTCGCCACGCGCCAGCGACTCGAACAGGTCGATCACCCGGGTGCGGTCGGCAAGGCCGAGCATCTGCCGCACCGTTTCGGCGCGCACGGTTCCGGCCGCGTGCGCGATCGCCTGATCGAGCAGCGACAGCGAATCGCGGACCGAGCCTTCCGCCGCCCGGGCGATGATGCCGAGCGCTTCCGCTTCGACCTCGACGTTTTCCCTGGCGGCGATCGCGGCAAGGTGCTTCATCAGTATATCGGCCTCGACGCGCCGGAGATCGAACCGCTGGCAGCGCGACAGCACCGTTACCGGCACCTTGCGGATCTCGGTGGTGGCGAAGACGAATTTGGCATGCTCCGGCGGCTCTTCCAGGGTCTTCAGGAAGGCGTTGAAGGCGGCGGTCGAGAGCATGTGCACTTCGTCGATGATATAGACCTTGTAGCGCGCGCTCGCCGGTGCGTAGCGCACGCTATCGTTGATCTGGCGGACATCGTCGACGCCGGTATGGGAGGCGGCGTCCATTTCCAGCACGTCCATGTGCCGGCTTTCCATGATCGCCTGGCAGTGCACACCCAGCACGGGCATATGGATGGTCGGCGTCCGCACCGAGCCGTCCGGCAGTTCGTAGTTGAGCGCGCGGGCGAGGATACGGGCGGTGGTGGTCTTGCCGACGCCCCGCACCCCGGTCAAAATCCAGGCCTGCGGAATCCGGCCGGTCTCGAATGCGTTGGAAACAGTGCGCACCACCGCGTCCTGGCCAATCAGATCGGCGAAGCTGGCCGGTCGGTATTTGCGGGCCAGCACCCGGTAGGGCCGCGCGGCGTCGGGCGCGGCGCCGAGATCGAAACCGTCCTGGCCGGTGCTGTCAGGCCTGGTGGGAGGAGCGCCGGCGTCGGTCATCGATCGATCCGCAAATGATTGTCTCTGGGAGCCGGCTTTGCGGAACAACGCGAACAGAATCGGCGCCGAGGCGCGCATACCCTTCTGACGCGATTCGGTCGAAAGAACGGGTAGGAGACTGACGAGCGACCCGATCCGGAACTCGTTAGGGCTGCTTCCTTCCGGATCTGACCCGGTTGGCGAGTGGCTCGTCCACCGCCAATCTCCCGCTGCCTATTTGGGGCCAAAAGGGACGGAAAGCAAGCGGCGGCGCCGGCGTTTGCGGGCTTGTGCCGGAACGCGGAAAGGCATTATTTGCCGTCGTGGCCTGTCCCGGCCATCCACGTCTTGTCTTGCCAAGCGGGATGCGGTGGCGCGAATGCCCGGCATGGGCCGGGCATGACGAGGAAGAGGCATGCCCGATCCTGCCTGGTCACTGAATGCGCAGCTCGAGCGCGACACCATGGACATCGGCGACCTGCCGCTCTGCCGCGTGCTGGTGATCAAGGACGCCAACTATCCCTGGCTGCTGGTGGTGCCGCGCCGACCGGACATCGTGGAGATCATCGATCTCGCCGAGGCCGATCAGGCGCAATTGATGACCGAAATCTCCCGGGTGGCGCGCGCCCTCAAGGACGTCACCCGCTGCGAGAAACTCAATATCGCTGCGCTCGGCAACATGGTGCCGCAACTGCATGTGCATGTGATCGCCCGCCGCGGCGGCGACGCCGCCTGGCCACGTCCGGTGTGGGGCGCGGCGCCTGCGCTCGCGCTTGATCCCGGGCAAGTCGAACCATTCATTGCCGAGCTTCGCCGCAGAATTTGGCTAGAATCCTGACCAGGTTGAACGCATGACTGCATTCGATTCGTTTCCACTCGGGCAACCCGCCTTCGTCACCCACCTGCTCGATCGCGCCGCCCATCTGCGCAGCAGCGACGAGAAGCTGTTCGCGCTGGAAGGCCGCAGCGACGCGCGGGCCTATGTGGTGCATCGCGACTCGCTCGTGGTGAGCAGGCAGGACGGCGCGTCGCGGGCGCTGCTGCGGATGGACGAGGCACTGGGTTACGGCGCCAATCCCGGCACGATCTTCCTCGGGCTGCGCGATGGCGCCGCCGTGTTCGGCATGGGCATATCAGCAGCGGCGGTGGAGAGGCTGCTGCCGCGCGACGACGTTGCCGTCACCGAATTGCGCGGCATGGCCATGCAGGGCGTGGTGCCTGCCGATGAACTCTCGGCGATTGCGATGGCGAAGTCGCTGGTGAACTGGCATCAGCGCCACGGCTTCTGCGCAAACTGCGGCAGCCGCACCGCGATGAGCCAGGGCGGCTGGCGACGCGATTGCCCGAGCTGCAAGGCCGAGCATTTTCCGCGCACCGACCCGGTCGTGATCATGCTGGTGACCGCCCGCGACAAATGCCTGCTCGGCCGCCAGAAGCAATTTCCGCCGGGAATGTATTCCTGCCTTGCCGGCTTCGTCGAAGCCGCGGAAACCATCGAGGACGCGGTCCGCCGTGAGATCCTCGAGGAATCGGGCATTCACTGCACCGATGTGGCGTATTACATGACCCAGCCCTGGCCCTATCCGTCATCCCTGATGATCGGCTGCAGCGCCCGTGCCATCGATGAAGACATCATCGTGGACCGTTCGGAACTGGAGGATGCGCGCTGGTTCGGCCGCGCGGAAGCGAGACTGATGCTGGAGCGGCAACATCCCGACGGCCTCGCGGGCCCGCATCCATTCGCCATCGCCCACCATCTGGTCGGGCGCTGGGTGCATGGGGATACGACCGGGCCTGCATAGCGGGGAACCAGCTGCCGTCCCACTCGATTGAAGTCGGAACCGGGGTTCCGGCAGAAAGCGGAACCGACATGACGGATCCAGACATGAACTTCCACCCCGCAGCGCCGAAAATCCCGTCGCATATCCTCTGCATCGGCATGCCCGTGCGCGACCTGACGTTTCGGATCGACGAACTGCCGGCCCGGGGCTTCAAGGCGAATGCCAGCAATTTCGACGAAATCAGCGGCGGCAACGCGCTCAACGCGGCGATTGGTATCGCACGTCTCGGTGGCCGTGCTTCGCTCTGCGGACCGATGGGCGACGCCCGTGAAACCTCGAGCCGCTACATCTTCGACAAGCTTGCGCATGAGGGGATCGACACCACGCATATCGTCCGCATGCCCGGCCTGGTGACGCCGATCTCCAACATCATGATCGACCCGAGCGGCGAGCGCACCATCGTGACCTTCCGCGATCCGGAATTGTGGAAGGTCCGGCTGCCCGACACCGACACGCTGCTGCAGGACTGCAGTGCCATCCTGACCGAGAACCGTTGCGCCGAGTTCTGCACCGATCTGTGCGCCGAAGCCCGCCGGCGCGGCATACCGGTCGTCGTCGACGTCGACCGCGCCATGTCGTTGCGCGAGGGATTGCTGACCGCGTCGTCGCACCTGGTGTTCTCCAGCGAGGCCCTGCAGGCGACGGCAGGGGTTGCCGAGGACGGGGAAGCCCTGAAGCGGATCGCCAAGCTCACCCCGTCCTTCCTCGCCGGCACGCAGGGAGCGCAGGGCACGCTCTGGCTCGATGAGCAGCAGAACCTCCAGCAGACGCCGGCCTTTCCGGTGCACACCGTGGACACGCTTGGCGCCGGCGACGTGTTTCACGGCGCCTTCGCGGTTGCCATCACCGAGGGTCAGGAGCTGCGCCAGGCGCTGCGGTTCGCCTCTGCCGCTGCCGCGCTCAAATGCACGCGTTTTGGCGGTGCCTTCGCGGCTCCGCAGCGCGCGGAAGTCGAGGAGTTTCTGAAGCAGGGTCAGCCGGCCGCCCTGCCCCGGACCCGGCAATAGCCATTGCCATAGAAGATTTTTCTCTGTATGAGGGTGTTGCCCCCATCTGGAAGAAACTTATTCTAATGACCGACAGTTCCGTTCACGTCCTCGAACCCAGCCGCCGCCTCGACGCCATCGATCGCAAGATCCTGACGGTGCTGCAGACCGATGCCTCGCTGTCGGTGGCCGAGATCGGCGACCGGGTCGGGCTGTCATCGACGCCGTGCTGGAAGCGCATCCAGCGACTGGAAGCCGATGGCATCATCCTGCGCCGCGTCGCCCTGGTCGACCAGAACAAGATCGGGCTCGGCATCACCGTGTTCGTTTCGGTGGAGAGCGCCGACCATTCGGAGAGCTGGTTACGCACCTTCGCTGATGCCGTCAGCGCGATGCCGGAGGTGATGGAGTTCTACCGTATGGCGGGCGATGTCGACTACATGCTGCGTGTCGTGGTCGCGGACATGCAGAGCTACGATGTCTTCTACAAGAAGCTGATCAGCGCGGTGCCGCTCAAGAACGTCACCTCGCGCTTTGCCATGGAAAAGATCAAGTCGGTGACGGCGCTGCCGGTCCCGGCCGCCTGAGGCCGGCTGCAACCCGCCGTCAGATCTTCTGATTGTATTCGCCGACCTCGGGATGGGTGCGCAACACCAAATCCATCGCCTCGAACAGGTCGCGCATGCGCTGCTCGCTGACCGGGCTTTCCACCACCACCACCAGTTCCGGCTTGTTGGATGACGCCCGGATCAGGCCCCAGCTGCCGTCCTCGACGGTGACGCGTACGCCATTGACGGTAACGAGATCGCGGATCGGCTGGCCGGCGACCTTCTTGCCGCCTTTCTGCATCGCCTCGAAATGCTTCACCACGTCAGCGACGATGCCGTATTTGGCCTCGTCCGGACAATGCGGCGACATGGTCGGCGACGACCAGGTCTTCGGCAGGGCGTCTTTCAGGTCGGCCATCGATTTGCCGGGAGCGCGGTCGAGCATCTCGCAGACCGCGATCGCCGAGATCAGGCCATCGTCATAGCCGCGGCCGAACGGCTTGTTGAAGAAGAAGTGCCCCGACTTCTCGAACCCCGCCAGCGCGCCCACCTCGTGGGTGCGGCGCTTCATGTAGGAATGGCCGGTTTTCCAGTAGGTGGTGGTGGCGCCCTGGCGCTGCAAAACCGGATCGGTGACGAACAAGCCGGTCGATTTCACGTCGACCACGAACTGCGCCTTCTGATGGATGGCCGACATGTCGCGCGCCAGCATCACGCCGACCTTGTCCGCGAAGATCTCCTCGCCGGTATTGTCGACCACGCCGCAGCGATCGCCATCGCCATCGAACCCTAGCCCGACATCGGCCTTGTGACTGAGCACCGCATCGCGGATCGCGTGCAGCATTTCCATGTCTTCCGGATTGGGATTGTATTTGGGAAAAGTGTGATCGAGCTCGGTATCGAGCGGCACCACCTCGCAGCCGATCGCCTGCATCACCTGTGGCGCGAACGCGCCCGCCGTTCCATTGCCGCAGGCCACCACCACCTTCAACCGGCGTTTCAGCTTCGGGCGCCGGGTCAGATCGGCGATGTAGCGGGTGGGGAAGTTTTCATGGAACTGATAGGAACCGCCCGCCTTGTTGTCGAAGTCGGCGTTCAGCACGATCTCCTTCAGGCGGTTCATCTCGTCCGGGCCGAAGGTGAGCGGGCGGTTGGCGCCCATCTTGACGCCGGTCCAGCCATTGTCGTTGTGCGACGCCGTCACCATCGCGACGCAGGGCACGTCGAGCTCGAACTGTGCGAAATACGCCATCGGCGTCATGCACAGCCCGATGTCATGGACCTTGCAGCCCGCGGCGAGCAGCCCCGATATCAGCGCATATTTGATCGAGGCCGAATAGCTGCGGAAATCGTGTCCGGTGACGAGCTCCTGCTTGACACCGAGCTCGGCGATCAGCACGCCGAGCCCCATGCCCAGCGCCTGGATGCCCATCAGGTTGATCTCCTTGCCGAACAGCCAGCGGGCATCATATTCGCGAAACCCGGTCGCCTTCACCATCGGCTCGGACTCGTAGGCATAGGTATTGGGAACCAGCACCGGTTTCGGCTTCGGAAACATTCGAACGGCCTCGTGGTGGAAGTGCGAAAAGGCGATGTCCCGCAGCCATAGCGAATAGCGCGCCGCGGCGGAAGGCGGGAGCAGGCTGTTGTGACGAATAATTGCGGCCGAATTGGCTGCCTGCCGGCTACTGTTCCAGCACCAGCGTGCCGCCGGAATATTCGAACCGCTTCAGTTTGGCGAGAAACGACAGGCCGAGCAGGTTTTCCGACAGCGCTTCGTCGGGCAGCACCATCGCATCGACGTCACGCGCCACGAGGCCGCCGATGTCGATCATGGCAAGGCGCGCCCGGGCTCCCTTGACGATGCCGTTGGCCGTCGTGACCGTCGCATTGTAGTCGCCGCGCGACGGCCGCAGGCCGAATCGTGCAGCCGAAGTTTGGTTCAATGCAATCACCGAGGCCCCGGTATCGACCATGAAGGAAATCCGCTGGCCGTCGATATGGCCTGTCGTCTCGAAATGGCCGCGGGCATCGCGCGGGATGCTAAGGCTGCGGCCCCCGCTCTGCGGGACGACCGACGCAAGCGTGGTGTTTCGTTCGGAGCCATTGGCACGCGCCGGGGTGATGCGGTCGGCGATCTCGGCCATGCTCGTACCGAGGCCGATCAGGATGCCGGCCAGGATGATCAGATTACGCATGACGCCACACTCGGTCCACTTGCCCGCCGATTTCACCACACCGGCCGCCGAACCGCGACCAATGGCGACGACGATGGGTGCCATTTTGACCAAAAGGATGAGCGAAGCGTTAACGGCAGGCCGTCGTCAGGTTCCGCGCGGCTTTACCCGCCGCGTCGGCATCGCCTTCGCCGGGTCTTCGGGCCAGGGGTGCCGGGGGTAGCGGCCGCGCAGATCGGCACGGACGGCCGCATAACTGCCACGCCAGAAGCCCGGCAGGTCGCGCGTCACCTGGACCGGCCGGTGCGCCGGCGACAGCAGCTCGAGCACCAGCGGCACCATGCCCTTGGCAATCGCGGGATGCGTGGTGAGTCCGAACAATTCCTGCAATCGAACTGCGACCGTCGGCCCCTGCGCGGCCTCGTAGTCGATCGCCAGCAGGCTGCCGGTCGGCGCCGCGAAATGGGTCGGCGCCTCCCGCTCCAGCCGGGCGCGCAACTCCCATGGCAGCAATATCTGCAATGCCTCCATCAGTTCGCCGGCAGACAGCTCCTTCGCCGACAGCTTGTCGTGCAGCAGCGGCTCCAGCCAATCCACGCGCCGCACCGCCAAGGCGTGATCCGAAACGTCCGGCCATGCATCGCCCTCGGCCCGGTGCAGGAACATGACGCGGTCGCGCCACTGTTTGGCCGGCTTCGACCATGGCAGGCGTTCGATGCCGGCGGCGATCAGGCCGTCGGCCAGTATCTTCGCGGTCTCCGGCGACGCGGTCAGCGCAAGCGGGACTTCCGACAATGTCATCGCCTGCAGGGTCCGCCGGCGCCGTGCCCGCAGCGCCATCGCCGTCCGATCGAACGTAACTTCGTCGGTCGTCGCGATGTCATCGGCGAACTGCGCCTCGATATCCGCCAGCGCCATCGGTGCCGCCAGCAGGATGCGTCCCTGCGCCGCGGTGCCGGCGAGCTCCGCGACCGCGATAAAGGGCGCGCGTGCCAGTCCGGAGGAGGGATCCAGCACCGCGCCACGGCCATTGGCGAGCACGAAGCTGCCCTGGCCGCGGTTGCGCGCCACGCGGTCCGGGAAGGCGAGTGCGAGCATGACGCCGGTGGTGAGATCGACCGATCCCGTGCGCTCTTGTCCCCCGGCGAAGGAAGACGAGGCGGCCTGCGCGGCCCAGCGTCGGGCCAGGCTGCGTGCTGCGCCGGCGCGTTGCGAGCGATCGCGGCGGAACTGGTCGAGCCGGACGTCGAGATCGACGCTGTCGCCGCCGAGGCCGCGCTCGGTGAGCACCGCGGCGATGTCGGCGGCGGTCTCGCTGCCGCCCAGTCGCTGCGATTGCACGATCATGCGCGCCAGCCGCGGGGGCAGCGCGAGGGCACGAAGGCTGCGGCCCTGCTCGGTGATCCGGCCATCGGCATCGAGCGCACCGAGTTCGCGCAGCAGGTCGCGCGCCTCCTTCAGCGCCGGCGCCGGTGGCGGATCCAGGAATGCCAGCGTGGCGGGATCGGCGACCCCCCATTGCGCGAGGTCGAGCACCAGCGAGGACAGATCGGCGCTGAGGATTTCGGGCGGACTGAAAGGCACGAGCGAGGCGGTCTGAGGCTCGTCCCACAGCCGGTAGCACACGCCGGGCTCGGTACGGCCGGCGCGGCCGCGGCGCTGGTCGACGGAGGCGCGCGAGGCGCGCACGGTTTCGAGCCGCGTCAGCCCGATGTCAGGCTCATAGCGCGGCACCCGTGCCACGCCGCTGTCGACGACGATGCGAACCCCCTCGATGGTCAACGAGGTTTCGGCGATCGAGGTCGCCAGCACGATCTTGCGACGGCCCGGCGGCGCCGGCGCGATCGCGCGGTCCTGCACGGTAGGATCGAGAGCCCCGAACAGCGGCACGATCTCGGCATCCTGGATGCGTTCCCCGAGCAAGGTCTGGGTACGGCGGATTTCCGCGGCGCCCGGCAGGAATGCCAGCACCGAGCCGGGATCGGCGCGCATGGCCATGGCGACCGCGTCTGCCATCTGCCGCTCCAGCGGCAGGTCGGCCTTGCGGCCGAGATAGCGGGTCTCAACCGCGAAGGCACGCCCCTCGCTGGCCAGCACCGGCGCGCCGCCAAGCAACCCGGCGACGCGGGCGCCGTCCAGCGTTGCCGACATCACGAGGATACGCAGGTCCTCACGCAGCCCGGTCTGTGCGTCGCGCGCCAGCGCGAGGCCGAGATCGGCGTCGAGCGAGCGTTCGTGAAACTCGTCGAACAGCACCGCCGCTATCCCCGTCAGTTCCGGGTCGTCGATGATCTGTCGCGTGAAAATGCCTTCGGTGACGATCTCGATCCGGGTCGCGCGCGATACCTTCGAACCGAAGCGGACGCGGTAGCCGACGGTCTCGCCGGCAGCTTCGCCCAGCGATTGCGCCATCCGCTCGGCGCTGGCGCGGGCCGCGATCCGGCGCGGCTCCAGCATGATGATTTTCCTGCCCCGCAGCCATGACGCGTCGAGCAGCGCGAGCGGCACCCGCGTGGTCTTGCCGGCGCCGGGCGGCGCCACCAACACCGCGGCGTTGTACCGCGACAGCGTGCCCGCCAATTCGTCGAGCACCGCATCGACCGGAAGGGTGGTGTCAAACCTGCGCACGGGCCGCCCGGTTTCGCGCTCGCTGCCCGTGGACCAAGGCGAGCCGACGCAAGCTCACTGCCCTGGCTCGCCGCGGCCGACACCTTCATAGGTGAAGCCGACCGCCGCCATTTCGCGGGGGCGATAGACGTTGCGCAGATCGACCAGCAGCGGCCGCGCCATCTCGCGCTTCAGCCGCTCGAAATCGAGCACGCGGAACTGAACCCACTCGGTCACGATCACCAGCACGTCGGCGCCTCTGGCGCAGAGATAGGGATCATCGCTGTACTCGATGTCGGGCAATTCCCGCCGCGCCTGCTCCATCCCGACCGGGTCATGCGCGCGCACCTTGGCACCGAGATCGAGCAATCCGGTCACCAGCGGGATCGACGGCGCTTCGCGCATGTCGTCGGTATCCGGCTTGAAGGTGAGGCCGAGGACCGCGACGGTCTTGCCCCGCAGATTGCCGCCGGCGGCATTGGCGACCTTGCGCGCCATGGCGCGCTTGCGGTTGTCGTTGACGGCCAGCACCGACTCGACGATGCGAAGCTGCATGTCGTGATCCTGCGCGATCTTGAGCAGCGCGCGCGTGTCCTTGGGGAAGCAGGAGCCGCCGAAGCCAGGCCCGGCATGCAGGAATTTCGATCCGATCCGATTGTCGAGGCCGATGCCGCGCGCGACCTCCTGGACGTCGGCGCCGACCCTTTCCGCGAGGTCGGCCATCTCGTTGATGAAGGTGATCTTGGTGGCGAGGAAGGCGTTGGCCGCATATTTGATCAGCTCGGCGGTCCGCCGCGCGGTAAACATCAGCGGCGCCTGATTGAGCGACAACGGCCGGTAGATGTCGCCGAGCACCTTCTGCGCGCGCTCGTCGGAGGTGCCGATCACGATGCGGTCCGGGAACTTGAAGTCGCGGATCGCCGCGCCCTCGCGCAGGAATTCAGGATTGGAAGCCACCGCGACATCGGCCTGCGGATTGGTTTCGAAGATCAGCCGCTCGACCTCGTCGCCGGTGCCGACCGGCACGGTGGACTTGGTGATCACCACCGTGAATCCTCTGATGGCTCCGGCGATCTCGCGGGCGGCGGTATGAACGTAAGTGAGATCGGCATGGCCGTCGCCGCGCCGGGACGGCGTGCCGACCGCAATGAACACCGCATCCGCCTCGGCCACCGGCACGGCCAGGTCGGTGGCGAAATCGAGCCGCCGCGCCTTCATATTGGACACGACCATCGCCTCGAGGCCGGGTTCGAAAATCGGGATCTCGCCCCGGCGCAGCGCGGCGATCTTGTCGCCGTCGGTGTCCACGCAGGTGACCTGATGGCCGAAATCAGCGAAACACGCGCCCGAAACCAGCCCCACATAGCCCGTGCCAATCATGGCGATCCGCATAGCCAACCTGCCCGCAATGGTTAACGACGTCCGAGTTCGGTGGCGTCTTAGATCATTTCAGCCAAGGGGGGAACGGCGGTCCGGAAACCCGGCACGCTATTTGTATGAATAAAGGAGAATGAAACCGATCCGGCCGATGATGCCGGCCTTCTGCGCCGGAAAGGAACACCGATGGCAGCAAACGGCACATCCACCGCGTCTCCCCGTTCGGATGCCGGGGCAAGCGAGCGTGTCGACTGGGTCGACTACGCCAAGGGCATCTGCATTGTCATGGTGGTGATGATGCATTCGGTGCTCGGCGTCGAGGCCGCTGCCGGCCAGACCGGCTTCATGCATCTCGTCGTGACGTTCGCCAAGCCGTTCCGGATGCCGGATTTTTTCCTGATTTCCGGCCTGTTCCTGCCGCTGGTGATCAACCGGGGGTGGCGGGTCTATCTTGACCGCAAGGTGGTGCATTTCGCCTATTTCTATCTGCTCTGGGTGGCGATCCAGTTCGGCTTCAAGGCGCCGGTGTTCGCCGCCGAGGCCGGCTGGCCCCATGTCGGCCTGCTGTATCTCGAATCCTTCATCGAGCCGTTCGGCACGCTGTGGTTCATCTACCTGCTGCCGGTCTTCTTCGTGGTCATCAAGGCGACCCGACGGATGCCGCCCGCGGCCATCTGGGTGGTGGCGGCTCTGCTGGAGATGACGCATCTGGCGACCGGCTGGACCCTGATCGACGAATTCTGCTCCCGCTTCGTCTACATCTATTCCGGCTATCTGTTCGCCGAGCGGGTGTTCGCATTGTCCGACCGCGCCCGGGCGCGTCCCGGGCTTGCGGTTGCGGGGCTCGCCCTATGGGCGCTGGTCAATGGCGGCCTGGTGGCCACCGGTGCGAGCGAGTGGCCGCTGGTCTCGCTGGCGCTCGGACTTGCCGGGGCCTGCGCCATCATCACGGTCGGCACGCTGCTTGCGCGGATGAACTGGCTCAATTTCCTGCGCTTCTGCGGCGAGCATTCCATCGTGATCTATCTGGCGTTCTTCCTGCCGATGGCCGCGACGCGCACGCTGCTGTTGCGCGCCGGTCCGATCCATGACATCGGCACGATTTCGCTGCTGGTCACGATCGCAGGCGTGCTCGGCGCGCTGGCGATCTGGCGGATGGCACTCGCGGTCGGCGCCAATTTCCTGTTCGAGCGGCCGGCGGCATTCTGGATCGCACCGCCAAAGCCGCGGCCGCTGCTGCAGGCGGCGGAGTAGAGGCACCGAACCGCACACAAAAAACGCCGGGTAAAGGCTGTCAATCGCCGCAAAAGTCCCTAAGTTGCGGCCATGCCGCAACCCTCCCAGCAAGCCGCTGCCAAGCCCGTTGCCGTCAAAGCCCTGGGCAAGGGCGACCACGTCTTTCTGGTAGACGGTTCCTCCTACATATTCCGCGCCTACCACGCGCTGCCGCCGCTCAGCCGCAAGTCCGACGGTCTGCAGGTCAACGCCGTGCTCGGCTTCTGCAACATGCTGTGGAAGCTGCTTCGCGACATGCCGCCGGACAACCGGCCCACCCATCTCGCCATCGTCTTCGACAAGTCGGAGATCACCTTCCGCAACAAGCTATATGCCGATTACAAGGCGCACCGGCCGCCTGCGCCGGACGATCTGATCCCGCAATTCCCGTTGATCCGCGCCGCCGTGCGCGCCTTCGACCTGCCCTGCCTCGAACAGGCCGGCTTCGAGGCCGATGACCTGATCGCGACCTATGTTCGGCTCGCCTGCGAGCGCGGCGCCACGGCGACCATCGTTTCCTCGGACAAGGACCTGATGCAGCTGGTGACCGACTGCGTCACCATGTACGACACCATGAAGGATCGCCGGATCGGCATCGCCGAGGTGATCGAGAAATTCGGTGTGCCGCCGCAGAAGGTGGTCGAGGTCCAGGCGCTGGCCGGCGACTCCACCGACAACGTGCCGGGCGTGCCCGGGATCGGCGTCAAGACCGCCGCGCAATTGATCGTCGAATATGGCGACCTTGAAACACTGCTGCTGCGCGCCGGCGAGATCAAGCAGCCCAAGCGGCGCGAGGCGCTGCTCGAAAACGCCGACAAGGCGCGGATTTCGCGCCAGCTGGTGCTGCTCGACGACAAGGTCGACCTCGAAGTGCCGATCGACGAGCTCGCCGTGCAGGAGCCGGATGCGCGCAAGCTGATCGCGTTCCTGAAATCGATGGAATTCTCCACGCTGACCCGCCGCGTCGCCGACTTCTCGCAGATCGATCCGTCCGATGTGGAGGCGGATTCGGAGACCCGGCGCGGTGGCGGCGCCTCGGCCGGCTCGGGACCGGATCAATCGGGCACTTCGGCGCCCGGGCTGCCGTTCGCTCCACCTCCCTCGTCCAGGGGGCCGGACGGCGCGGCGTCGAAGGGCGATCGGCAGGACAAGGCAGCAAGCCTCAAAGGATCGCCGGCGTCGCTTGCCGCGGCGCGCGCCGAAGCCGCGCGCAGGATTCCGGTCGATCGCAACAGCTACCGGACCATCCGCAGCCTCGACGCGCTCCAGGCCTGGATCGAGCGGGTGCATGATCAAGGCCATGTCGCGATCGAGGCCAAGGCGAACTCGATCGATCCGATGCAGGCCGAGCTGTGCGGCATCGCGCTGGCGCTGGCGCCCAACGATGCCTGCTATGTCCCGCTCGGGCACAAGCAGTCCGGCGACGGCGCCGGCCTGTTCGCGGCCGGGCTCGCACCGGACCAGATCACGACGGCCGACGCACTTGCCGCGCTGCGCCCGATGCTGCAATCGGCCGGCATCCTCAAGGTCGGGTTCAACATCAAGTTCAATGCGGTGCTGTTCGCACAACATGGCATCATCATGCGCAATCAGGACGACGCGCAGCTGATGTCCTACGCACTCGATGCCGGCCGCAATGCCCACGGCCTCGATGCGCTGGCCGAACGGTGGCTCGGCCATGCCACCCTCACCCATGGCGAGCTGACCGGCAGCGGCAAGAACAAGCTCAAATTCGATCAGGTCCCGATCGACCGCGCGACGGCGTTCTCGGCCGAAGACGCCGACGTGATCCTGCGACTGTGGCGGGTGCTCAAGCCGCGCCTGATCGCCGAGCGCATGACGGCGGTCTACGAGACGCTGGAACGGCCGCTGGTCACCGTGCTGGCACGGATGGAACGGCGCGGCATCTCGATCGACCGCCAGGTGCTGTCACGACTGTCCGGCGAATTCGCGCAGACCGCCGCGCGGGTCGAAGCCGAAATCCAGGAGATCGCCGGCGAGCCGGTCAATGTCGGCAGCCCCAAGCAGATCGGCGACATCATCTTCGGCAGGATGGGACTGCCCGGTGGCAGCAAGACCAAGACCGGCGCGTGGTCGACCTCGGCGCAGGTCCTCGACGACCTCGCCGAACAGGGCCACGAATTTCCCCGTAGGGATTCTGGAATGGCGGCAGGTATCGAAGCTGAAGTCGACCTACACCGACGCGCTGCCGACCTATGTGCATCCCCAGACCCATCGCGTCCACACCACCTATGCGCTGGCCGCGACCACCACCGGCCGGCTGTCATCGAATGAGCCGAACCTGCAGAACATCCCGGTTCGCACCGAGGATGGCCGCAAGATCCGCCGCGCTTTCATCGCCGCACCGGGCCACAAGCTGGTGTCGGCCGACTACTCCCAGATCGAGCTGCGGCTGCTCGCCGAAATCGCCGACATTGCGGTGCTGAAGCAGGCGTTCCGCGACGGCCTCGACATCCACGCCATGACGGCCTCGGAGATGTTCGGCGTGCCGATCGAAGGCATGCCGGGCGAGGTGCGGCGGCGCGCCAAGGCGATCAATTTCGGCATCATCTACGGAATCTCGGCCTTTGGCCTCGCCAACCAGCTCGGCATCGCCCGTGAGGAGGCCTCCGCTTACATCAAGAAGTATTTCGAGCGATTTCCCGGCATCCGCGCCTATATGGACGCGACGCGCGATTTCTGCCGCAAGCATGGCTATGTCGAGACCCTGTTCGGCCGCAAGTGCCACTACCCCGACATCAAGGCCAGCAACGCCTCGGTCCGCTCCTTCAACGAGCGCGCCGCGATCAATGCCAGACTGCAGGGCACCGCGGCCGATATCATCCGCCGCGCCATGATCCGGATGGAGGAGGCGCTGCATGAGCACAGGCTGTCGGCGCAGATGTTGCTGCAGGTGCATGACGAGCTGATCTTCGAGGTGCCCGACGAGGAAGTGGCGGCGACACTGCCGGTGGTGCAGCACGTCATGCAGGATGCGCCGTTTCCCGCGGTGCTGCTGTCGCTGCCGCTGCAGGTCGACGCACGGGCCGCCGACAATTGGGACGAGGCCCACTGAGCCGCCGCCGGCGCCTCAGTCGAGTTTCGCCTCCATGCCGCGCTTGACCGCGGGCCGCGCCATCAGCGCGTCGTACCAGCGGCGGACATTTGGAAAATCGGCGAGCTCCACCTTGTGGCGCGGATGTCGCCAGGCCCATCCGAGGATGGCGAAATCGGCGACCGACAGCGCGTCGGCGACGAATTCGCGGGATTGCAGCCGGCGATCGAGCACGCCGTAGAGCCGTCGCGTCTCCGCCATGAAGCGCTTCAGGCCATAGGCGCGGTCCTGCTCGCTTTCCAGCGCGATGAAGTGGTGCACCTGGCCCGGCATCGGCCCGAAGCCACCCATCTGCCACATCAGCCATTCCAGCACGGGGATGCGCTCGAGCAGCGACGTCGGCAGGAACCTGCCGGTCTTCTCACCAAGATAAAGCAGGATCGCGCCGGATTCGAACACGCTGACACGCCGGCCGCCCGGTCCATCGGGATCGACGATCGCGGGAATCTTGTTGTTCGGGCTGATCGCGAGAAATTGCGGCGACATCTGCTCGCCCTTGGTGATGTTCACCGGGATCACCTGGTAGGGCAGCCCCATCTCCTCCAGCGCGACACTGATCTTGCGGCCGTTCGGCGTATTCCAGGTGTGCAGTTCGATGGTCATGCTGTCCTACCCCTGATGGAGCCGGCTCTCCGATAGCCCGGAACCGCGCCGCGTTACAACCGGCCTGCGCCGCAGATCACCCCCGCCCGGCGCGCGAGCAGCGTTGTTGACGGCGCCTGCTCGGCTCTGGAATCCGGCCGGATAGGCCGATAGATTGCGCCCGCCTTCCAGCCACAGAGATCAGCCCGTGTCGAAATCAGCCTCCCGTGCCCGCCTCGCCGAGATCATCCGCAAGCGCTCGTTCGGCCGCGGCGAGATCACGCTGGCCTCCGGACGCAAGAGCGACTTCTACTTCAATCTCAAGCCCACCATGCTCGATCCCGAGGGCGCGGCCCTGCTGGCGGAACTGACCTATGACGCGCTCAAGGAGGACGGCCTCGACTATGTCGGCGGCCTCGAGATGGGCGCAGTGCCGCTCGCTGGCGCGATTGCGCAATTGTCCTGGATCAAGGGCCATCCAATCGCGGCATTCTTCGTGCGCAAGAAGCCGAAGGAGCATGGCGCCCGGCTTGCCATCGAAGGTCTCGCCAGGGATGAAAGCCTCGCGGGCAAGCGCGTCGTGATCGTCGAGGATGTCACAACGACCGGCGGCTCGGCGCTGAAGGCGGTCGAAGCGGTGCGCCAGGCCGGTGGCGAGGTGGCCCTGGTGCTGACCATGGTCGATCGCGATGAGGGGGCCGCCGATACCTTTTCCGAAGCCGGACTGGCCTTCCGCTCGCTCTACAGAGCGAGCGAATTCCTCGACGACTGAACCCGAAATCGCCGTTTGCCTTTGCTCCTCGTGGGACGAGCGGTTTGTTTGGACCACGGCCACTGCGGTCATCGCTCCTTTACCATCCCGAACTAAGGTGAAGCCGTGCTGCGGCGGGACGATCCCTGCAGACGGATACAAAGCGCTCGGGTGGAGTAAGCGTTGCGTGAAGTGATATCGCATTGGCGCGTGCGGCGCCGCCTGCTCGTGGTTGCAGCCCTGCTGGCGGGATCGACCGCGATGGCGTTGCCGGCCAGCGCCGAAGGCCTGCTCGACTTCCTGTTCGGCGGCCTGCAGCAGCTGCAGCAACGCGCGACGCAGCCGCAGGGCAGCCTCACCGATCCATTCGGCATCAATCCGCAACCGGCGCCGCTGCCGCGCGCGACGGCGGGCGGCTCCGGGCCGGCCTATTGCGTGCGCAGCTGCGACGGCCGGTACTTCCCACTTTCCCGCGGCAACGCGACCCCGGTCCAGCTGTGCCAGGCATTCTGTCCGGCAAGTCCCACCACGGTGTTCTACGGCAGCAGCATTGACAACGCTGCGTCGAGCAGCGGCGAGCACTATGTCGATAGCGAGAACGCCTACGCCTACCGCAAGGCGCTGCGCGCCGACTGCACCTGCAACGGCCGCGACCCCGCCGGGCTTGCGCCGGTGGACTTGGCGCTCGACACCTCGCTGCGGCCCGGCGATGTCATTGCTACAAGCGACGGGCTGCTCGCCTTTTCCGGCGCCAGGGTAGGCGTCGGCCAGGCCGCCGAATTCGCGCCAGTCGCATCCTATCCGGGCCTCACCCCCGCCGTGCGCGCGCGGCTCGGCGACATGAAGGTGGCACCGGTGAGCGCGGAAACGCTTGCCCAGCAGATGCCACCCTCCGCAGCCAGCCCGACCATGGTGCCGAGGACGTCCGCGCTCCCTGGCAAGCGCGCCGAAGCCGACTAGGCCTTGCGTTATCGTCCGACAATGACGCCGATGACATTCGGCGCCGACAGGTACCTGTCCTCGATCTGTGCCCGTGCCGCGGCGCGGTTCTCCGGCGTCAACAGCCCGCGTTTCTCGGCGAGGATCATCCAGCAATAGCCCCACCAATCCGTCAGCATGCCGTGGTCATCGACCAGATCGTAACCTTGCCCGGCGGCGAAGATGCGGGCATGGGCCTCGTCCAGCACATCGAGCCAGGCATGATCCTCGGCGGAAAACAGGTCGTCGCTGAAATCGTCCGTGGTGTAGCCCCAGATCGACATGCAGACCGCGTTGAATTCGCGGTCGATCTCATCGTCGTCGACCGGCCGGCGCCGCGACGCCTGGTGCAACCGCGACAGCGAGCGCGCAAAGTCGGCAATTCGGGTGAGCGCGAAGGGATCGAGGGCAATGGTGGACATGTAGTCCTCGCAAGCTTGGAAAGACCATAGATATGGTGTGGCATCGCGTCGAATCACTATGATATATCAAAGACTTGCTAAAGTGTTCTTAATTCGTTCCACCCCAGAGCAGCAAGCCAGGCTGTACGGCGCGGACCGCTTCGACGCAGGTTGGTCTCACGTCGCCGAGGACAGGCGGCTGCCGCTGGGATCGACGCAAGGCGCGCATGGCAGATCAATGGGGTGCACAGCGCTGGCGATTAATTAAGCAACAAGCTGAAGGCGCCACTTCCGCCAGCGGCGCCGCTGATCCGGTCGGCGGCAAAGGCGGCGCTGGTTGCGCTGATGCAGAAGATCAGCAGCGTGGCGGCAGCGATCTCGAGCGTCAATCTGATCATGGTAAAGATCCTCATCCGCAGCAGCTCGCAACATTCCCTTTTCGAATTGCCGCTTGCCAATAAAGCATATCACCGTAGATGGCCGCGGGTTGCCCGAAAAACGGCCCGGTCCATGCCTAAGATGATACAAGCGCGACCTCGCGCCTTGCACAGGCTGTGCGAGGACGGGTTCCGGTTGCCGCACAAGGCGCGTATCATCCGCGGAGATTCATGTTGCAGGATGCAGGTTTGCCAGATCCATCGCAGGGGCATTTTCCGGCGCCCGGTCAGCCGGTCGACGAACTGGCGCTGGCCGACATCAAGGGCGCGATCCTTGCCAAGCTGACGCTCGCGATCGGCAAGGACGCCGGCATCGCCACCCGTCATGACTGGTACAAGGCGGCGGCACTGGCCTTGCGCGACCGCATCGTGCATCGCTGGCTGGTCACCGACAAGGCGAACTACGATGCCGGGCGCAAGCGCGTCTATTATCTTAGCCTGGAATTCCTGATCGGCCGGCTGTTCACCGACGCGCTGAACAATATGGGCCTGCTGCCGCTGTTCGAGGTCGCGCTCGGCGATCTCGGCGTTGCGCTTTCGGACCTGCGCAAATGCGAACCGGATGCCGCGCTCGGCAATGGCGGCCTGGGCCGGCTCGCGGCCTGCTTCATGGAGAGCATGGCGACCCTCGCCATCCCCGCCATCGGCTACGGCATCCGCTATGATTTCGGCCTGTTCCGCCAGATCATTGCCCAGGGCTGGCAGCAGGAATATCCCGACGAGTGGCTGGGCTTCGGCAACCCCTGGGAATTCCAGCGGCCCGAGGTGGTCTACTATGTACATTTCGGCGGCAGCCTCGAACGCGTGACCGATTCGAAGGGCCGCGATGGCACGATCTGGCGGCCGGCGGAGACCGTCCAGGCGGTGGCCTATGATACGCCGATCGTGGGTTGGCGCGGCCGGCACGTCAACGCCTTGCGGCTGTGGTCGGCGCGTTCGCCCGATCCGCTCAAGCTCGACGTGTTCAACACCGGAGACTATCTCGGCGCCAGCGCCGAGGAGGCACGCGCCGAATCGATCTGCAAATTCCTCTATCCGAACGATGAGAGCCCGGCGGGACGGGAATTGCGGCTGCGTCAGGAGTATTTCTTCGTCTCGGCTTCGCTGCAGGATCTGGTCCAGCGCCACCTCGCCTCCGACGGCCAGTTGCGCGGCCTCGCGTCGAAGGCCGCGGTGCAGCTCAACGACACCCATCCGAGCCTTGCCGTCACCGAACTGATGCGCATCCTGGTCGACGTTCACAAGCTGACCTGGGAGGAGGCCTGGCAGATCACCGTCGCGACGCTGTCATACACCAATCACACGCTGCTGCCGGAAGCGCTCGAGACCTGGCCGGTCGAACTGTTCGAGCGCCTGCTGCCGCGGCATCTCGACATCATCTACCGCATCAACGCGGCGCATCTGGCACTTGCCGATGCGTGCTGCCCGGGCGACCTCGAATTCAGGGCCTCGGTGTCGCTGATCGACGAAAGCTCCGGCCGCCGGGTCCGGATGGGGCAGCTGGCCTTTGTCGGATCGCATCGCATCAATGGTGTGTCGGCGATGCATTCGGAGTTGATGAAGGAAACCGTCTTCGAGAACCTGCATCACCTCTATCCCGGCCGCATCACCAACAAGACCAATGGCATCACCTTCCGCCGCTGGCTGATGCTGGCGAACCCGAAGCTGACCGGCCTGTTGCGCGAGGCCTGCGGCGAGGCGGTGCTGGATGATCCGTCGCAGTTGGCGCTGCTCGAGGCCCGCGCCAGTGACAACGCGTTCCAACAGCAGTTCCGCGGCGTCAAGCACCACAACAAGATCGTGCTGGCGCGGCTGATCGGCGAACGCCTCAACATCAAGGTCGATCCGTCGGCGCTGTTCGACGTGCAGATCAAGCGGATGCACGAATACAAGCGGCAGCTGCTCAACATCATCGAGGCGGCCGCGCTGTATCTGTCGATCAAGGACGAGCCGCAGCGCGACTGGGTGCCGCGGGTGAAGATCTTCGCCGGCAAGGCGGCGGCGAGCTACCGTTACGCCAAGCTGATCATCAAGCTCATCAACGACGTCGCCGAGACCGTCAACAACGATCCTGCGATGGCCGGACGGCTCAAGATCGCCTTTCTCGCCGACTACAATGTCAGTCTTGCCGAGGTGATCATCCCCGCCGCCGACCTGTCGGAACAGATTTCGACCGCGGGCATGGAAGCCTCCGGAACCGGCAACATGAAGCTGGCGCTGAACGGTGCGCTGACCATCGGCACGCTCGACGGCGCCAACATCGAGATCCGCCATCAGGTCGGCGCGGAGAACATCACGATCTTCGGCATGGAGGCCGCCGACGTGCTGCTGCGGCGCAAGCGGGGGCTCGACGCGACCGACCTGATCCGGCGGTCGCCACTTTTGTCGCGCGCCATCCACGCCATCGAGAACGGCACCTTTTCGCCCGACGATCCCGGCCGGTTCGTCTCGATCGCGCACGCGCTGCGCCATCTCGATTACTACATGGTGAGCGCGGATTTTGACGCCTATTTCGACGCCCAGCGCGGCATCGACGCGCGCTGGCAGGTCGTTCCTGCCTGGACCCGCGCCAGCATCCTCAACGTCGCACGCATGTCGTGGTTTTCCTCCGATCGGACCATCCGCGAATATGCCGAGGACATCTGGAACGTGCCGGTGCGCGACAGCTCGCCGCGATTGCCGGAGGCCGGCGCCCAGCGCGGCGCGACCCGCTGAGCGCGCGACACGGCTCTCTGCCTCGTCATTCCGGATGCGGCTCTTACCCTGCAGGTCATTGAAGGGCGCCAGCTGGCGATGCTATCGGGGCGCAGGCATTGGGGATCGAGATGCTCGACCACGTTTTCGACCGCGCGACGCACATATCCGCCGGCGACAGCTGCTGGCGGGGACGCGCCAGCGACGACTACTGGGCATTTGTCGGCCCGTTCGGCGGAGTGACCGCCGCCACGATGTTGCGGGCGCTGATGGAACATCCGCAGCGCGCCGGCGATCCGCTTGCGCTCACCGTGAACTTCTGCGCGCCGATCGCGCAGGGTGCATTCGATCTCGATGTCAGGCTGGTCAAGGCCAATCGCTCGACGCAGCACTGGTCGGTCGAGATGACGCAGGGAAATGCCGAGGTCGCGACGCTGGCGACCGCGGTGTTTGCGGTGCGCCGGCCGTCCTGGTCGCACCAACAGGCCGAGTTTCCCGGCGCCACCGCGTTCGAGGCAACGCTTCCCTACGTAAAACTGGCGGCGCCGTGGACCCGCCAGTATGATTTCCGCTATGTCATGGGCGAGCCGAAGCTCGGCGGTGAGCCGCTCCGGGTTCCGGCCAGCGCATTCTCCAAGTTGTGGATCGGCGATCGGGTGCCACGCCGGATTGACATGCTGTCGCTGATGTCGATGTCGGACGCCTTTTTCGGCCGTGCATTCCACGCCCGTGGCGAACTCATGCCGTTCGGAACGGTTTCGCTGACGACCTACTTCCACGCCGACGCAGAAGACCTTGCGGCCGAAGACATCACTCGTGTGCTGGCCGTCGCCGACGCCCGGACGTTTCACAAGAGTTATGGAGACCAGATCGGCGAATTGTGGTCGCCGCACGGCCGTCTGCTGGCGACCACGCATCAGATCGCCTATTTCAAGGCCTAGCGAGGCGGTCGCATTGCCTTGCTGAAAGCGAGGCCTGATGTTGGAAACCGACAATTCGGGGAAGCCGCGGATCGCCTTGCTCGGCGTGCCCGTCGAGGTCGGCGGGTCGCAGGCCGGCGCGGTGATGGGGCCGGCCGCCTTGCGAACGGCGGGCATCGCCTCTGTGCTCGAGCAGCTCGGGTTCGACGTCGACGACCATGGCGATCTCGCGGTTGGTCCCTGGCTCCCGCCGGAGCAGCGCGCGCCGGCCAATGCCAGGCAGTATGACGCGATCGCGAACTGGGTCCGATCATTGAGCGAACGCGCCTGGCAGCTTGCGCGTTCCGGCGTCATTCCGATCTTCATGGGAGGCGACCACACCCTGTCGATGGGATCGGTAAACGGTGTCGCGCGCTACTGGCGGGACCAGGGCCGGCCGTTCTTCCTGCTCTGGCTCGACGCCCACGCCGACTACAACACCCCGCAAACGAGCGTCACCGGCAACATGCATGGCATGTCGACGGCCTTTCTGTGCGCCGAACCCGGCCTCGATCACTTGCTCGGCGAGCAGCCTCGCGTTCCCGTCGCCCCCGATCACCTGGAGCTGTTCGGCGTGAGGTCGATCGATCCGCTCGAACGAAGCCTTGTCCGCGATCGCCGCATCGCCATAGCGGACATGCGCGCGATCGACGAATTCGGCGTCGGCGTGCTGATCCGCCGGGTGATCGACAGGGTCAGGGCGCAGGATGGCGTGCTCCATGTCAGCTTCGACGTCGATTTTCTGGATCCGGCGATCGCGCCCGGAGTCGGCACCACGGTGCCCGGCGGCGCCACCTATCGCGAAGCCCATCTCGTCATGGAACTGCTGCACGATTCGGGGCTGGTGCGATCGGCCGATATCGCCGAGTTGAACCCGTTTCTCGACGAGCGTGGCCGTACCGCGCGCGTGGCGGTCGAATTGATCGGAAGCCTGTTCGGCCGCCAGATCACCGACCGGGCGACGCCGAGCAACGCGGTGTTCACGCCCCGCGATTGAATGAAAAAGGCGGCTCACCGAGCCGCCTGTTCGCTCCTTGCGGTGCGGAGAGTTTATTCCGCGGCGAGTTTCACCTCGGGCGCGGCGGCCCGCACATCGGCGTCGACCTGCGCTTCGAACTTGGCGAAATTCTTCTGGAACATGCCGACCAGGGCCCGCGCCGTCTTGTCGAATTCGACCTTGTCGGCCCAGGTCTTGATCGGATCGAGGATGTGCGGCTCGACGCCCGGCAACGAGGTCGGCACCGCGAACCCGAAATACTTGTCGGTGCGGAAATCGGCGTTGCGCAGCGAGCCGTTCAGCGCCGCGGTGAGCAGCGCCCGTGTCACCTTGATCGGCATGCGGCGGCCGGTGCCGTATTTGCCGCCGGTCCAGCCAGTGTTGACCAGCCAGCAATCGACGCCGTGCTTGGCGATCAGGTCGCGCAGCAGGTTGCCATAGACGCTGGGGTCGCGCGGCAGGAACGGCGAGCCGAAGCAGGTCGAGAATTCCGGCTGCGGCTCCTTGCCGAGCCCGCGCTCGGTGCCTGCCACCTTGGCGGTGTAGCCGGACAGGAAGTGATACATCGCCTGGGCCGGCGTCAGCTTTGCGATCGGCGGCATCACCCCGAAGGCGTCGGCGGCCAGCATCACCAGGTTCTTCGGATGACCGGCGCGACCGCTATGCGAGGCGTTCGGGATGAATTCCAGCGGATAGGCCGAACGGGTGTTTTCGGTCTTCGAGCCATCGTTGAAGTCGGGCGTGCGGCTGTGGGAATCGAGCACGACGTTTTCCAGCACGGCCCCGAAGCGCTTGCTGGCCGCATAGATCTCCGGCTCGGCCTCTTCGGACAGCCTGATGCATTTGGCATAGCAGCCGCCCTCGAAATTGAAGATGCCGTCGCTGCCCCAGCCGTGTTCGTCGTCGCCGATCAGGGTTCGCTTCGGATCGGCCGAAAGCGTCGTCTTGCCGGTGCCGGACAGCCCGAAGAAAATCGCCGCATCGCCGTCGGGGCCGACATTGGCCGAGCAATGCATCGGCATCACGCCCTTTTCGGGCAGATAGTAGTTCAGCGTGGTGAACACCGACTTCTTCATCTCGCCGGCATAATAAGACCCGCCGATCAGGACGATCTTGCGGGCGAAATCGATCGCGACCACGTTCTCCGAACGCACGCCATGGCGTTTGGGGTCGGCGCGGAAGCTCGGCAGGTCGATGATGGTGAGCTCGGGCACGAAGCCCGCCAGTTCGGAAGCATCGGGTCGAATCAGCAGGGTGCGGATGAACAGCGAATGCCAGGCGAGCTCGGTATAGACGCGGGTCCTGATGCGGTGGGTCGGATCCGCACCGCCATACAGGTCCTGCGCGAAAAGCGTCATGCCCTCGGCATGGGTCAGGAAATCGGCATAGAGGCTCTCGAACTGGTCGGAGGTGATCGACTGGTTGCCGGCCCACCACATGTTCTTGTCCGTCAGCGCATCGCGGACGGTAAACTTGTCCTTGGGACTTCTGCCCGTGAAGACGCCGGTGTCGGCGCAAAGCGCGCCGTCGGCGGAGACGCTGGCTTCGCCGGCGCGCAGCGCGTGCTCGTAGAGCTGCGGCGCGCCGTAATTCCAGTTCACGCCCTTGAGTTTTCTTAAGCCGAATTTGTCGGCACCGAAGGCACCGTTATGCACGCCCGTCTCTTGCACGAAGAATCCTCCTCGAACCCGCGGATCTTGATGGTGCGAATGTCGCCACACGCGCCTTGCCACGGTAACCGTCAATATAGCCTTCCGGCCCCGGTCCGGCGACCTAATTACTGGTGAACGCCGGGCTTGCCAAGCCGATCCCGCTGGTTTTGGTTTATTCCGGGGCCGAGGCGGCTCGACTGCCCGCTGCCGAGCGGGCCTGCTCGGCGAGTTCTTTCAGCACCTGGCGCAATGCGGCGGGGGTGGCAATACGCCGCGGAAAATCCAGCCTCAGCGTCCTGGCGTCGGCCTGCATGTCGATGCCGTCGGGATCGCAGCCGACGCAGCGCCAATCCGCGGCGCTCGCGCCGAGCAGCCGGGTCGCATACAGCGCCATGGCGTCGCGATGATCGGCGTTCATGTGCTCGATCGCACCCTGCTCGGCCTCGAGCAGCGCCGCGGCATCGGAAATGTCGGTCAGGAATTGGCCGGGCTGGAGATCGATGATCCGGCCAAATCCGGCGACCAGATGGATGGCGGCGGGCCGGATCCGGAAGAATGAAAAATCGTTAAAATCCACAAAGGCTTGGGCGGAAGGATGGGCGTTCAGATAGCGCCGGCGCAAGGTCGCCCCGGTTTCGGCGTCCGGGCGCTCCGCCCGTCCGGCCAGCATGATCCGGGCCCCCTCCAGCGGGTCTCCCACTACCTGCTCATGCAGCATCAGCGAAACCCTGTCGTCGGCAAGCAGGTTTCGGGTGTGGACCGCGAGTCGTGAAATCAGCAGAATCGGCGAACCGTCGGCATGGCTTGCGACATTGACCAGCGAGCAATAGGGGTCCCCGCTGCCTGCGCGCAGGGTACCCAGCGCGCCTTGCCGGCTGCGACGCAGAAGCGACCGGGCGAGCTTGGCAGGATCGAAATCGGAGCTGGGCTGCATGGCTAAGATTCCGGCATCTCATTGCGAAAATGGTCTTTTTTCAGCTGGACGGGCGGCTTATATAAGCGCTCAAATCGCATCTCGCAGGGGCGTTTTGCGGAACTCGGTCACACTTGTGCCCAGCTTGCATTGCTCGTAGGCCGCGTTCGAAGCCCCCTCATGCGGCGCACCGCTGGATTGCTCGCCGCTTCACTCCGGTTCGGAAGGCAGGCTCATGCCCACCATCGCCCTGGTCGACGACGACCGTAACATTCTCACATCGGTCTCGATCGCGCTCGAAGCCGAGGGCTATCGCATCATGACCTACACGGATGGCGCCTCCGCGCTTGATGGCTTTCGCACGAGTCGCCCGATCTTGCAATCCTCGACATCAAGATGCCGCGCATGGACGGCATGGAGACGCTGCGCCGGCTGCGGCAGAAATCCGATCTGCCGGTGATCTTTCTCACCTCCAAGGACGAGGAAATCGACGAATTGTTCGGGCTCAAAATGGGCGCCGACGACTTCATCCGCAAGCCATTCTCGCAGCGCCTGCTGGTCGAGCGCGTCAAGGCGGTGTTGCGCCGCGCGGCGCCGAAGGATCCGACCGCGGTGCCCAAGGAGACCGACGCCAAGGCGCTCGATCGCGGTCTGCTGCGGATGGACCCGGAACGCCACACCTGCACCTGGAAGAACGAGCCGGTGACGCTGACGGTCACGGAGTTCCTGATCCTGCAGGCGCTGGCGACGCGCCCCGGCGTGGTCAAGAGCCGCAACGCCCTGATGGACGCGGCCTATGACGATCAGGTCTATGTCGACGATCGCACCATCGACAGCCACATCAAGCGGCTGCGCAAGAAATTCAAGGTGGTCGACGACGATTTCGAGATGATCGAGACGCTGTACGGGGTAGGCTACCGCTTCAAGGAAACCTGACCGGCAGGCGTTGCGACGCCCGAATTGTGGACTGACGCCGTCGCTCAACTGGGGTAAAGTGCGCCGGCGAAGCCGCCATCACCCCGCGAAAGAACCGGCAGTTTTGGCCATTGCTTGATCGAACACCGCCTGATTCGAACCTGGATGCCGGGGACGCGCCGTCGTCGCCCGTCTGGGACGGCGTTGCCGCGGACAGCCCCGGCCGCGGCTGGCCGCGGCCGCTCGACTGGCTGAGCCGGGCCGGTCAGTTCTTTTTCGCGCTCAGCTTCTCCAGCCTGACCCGCCGCATCGTTTCGCTCAATCTCGCCGGCCTGATCGCGCTGGTGGCGAGCGTGCTCTATCTGTCGCAGTTCCGCGCCGGCCTGATCGACGCGCGGGCGCAGAGCCTGCTGGTGCAGGCCGAGATCATTGCCGGCGCGATCGCGGCCTCCGCGACCGTCGACACCAACTCCATCACCATCGATCCCGACCGGCTGCAGGATCTCAAGCCGGGCGAGACCTATGGCGGACCCGATGAATTTTCCCGGCTGGATTTCTCGATCAACCCCGAGCGGATCGCGCCGGTGCTGCTGCAGCTGATCTCGCCGACCAAGACCCGCGCGCGGATTTTCGACCGCGACGGCAGCATGATTCTCGACAGCCGCAATCTGTACCGCCGCGGCGACATCCAGCGCGTGGAATTGCCGCCCCCCTCGATCGACCGACCGGGTTTTCCCGAGCGCACCATGATCGCGATCCGCACCTGGCTGAACCGCGGCGACCTGCCACTCTACCACGAACTCGGACCTGAGGACGGCAAGGGCTATCTCGAGGTCACGCATGCCATCGACGGCCAGAAGAGCAGCGAGGTCCGCATCAACGAGCGGGGCGAGGTGATCGTCTCGGTGGCCGTCCCGGTACAGCGGTTCCGCGAAGTGCATGGCGTGCTGCTGCTTTCGACCCAGAGCGGCGACATCGACCAGATGGTGGGCGCGGAGCGGCTGGCGATCCTGAAGGTCGGTGGCGTCGCCTCGGCGGTGATGATCGTACTGTCGCTGCTGCTCGCGAGCACCATCGCCGGTCCGGTGCGCCGGCTCGCCGACAGCGCCGAGCGGGTTCGACGCCGGATCCGGACCCGGGTCGAAATTCCCGACTTCACCCGTCGCCGCGACGAGATCGGTCATCTCTCCGGCGCGCTGCGGGACATGACCGACGCGCTCTACAACCGCATGGAGGCGATCGAGATGTTCGCCGCCGACGTCGCCCACGAACTGAAGAATCCGCTGACGTCGCTGCGCTCCGCAGTCGAGACGCTGCCGCTGGCGCGCAATGAAAGCAGCCGCGCCCGGCTGCTCGCGGTGATCGAGCACGACGTCAAGCGGCTCGACCGGTTGATCTCCGACATTTCCGATGCGAGCCGGCTCGACGCCGAGCTGCAGCGCCAGGACATGACCGCAGTCGATCTTCGCCGGCTGTTGACGGCCCTGACCACGGTCGCCAACGAGACCCGGCTTGGCCATGATGTCGGCGTCCAGATCCGTTTCGAGGGACGCAGCGCTTCCGATACGTTCTCGGTGCCCGGTCACGATTCGCGGCTCGGCCAGGTGATCTCCAACCTCCTGGTCAACGCCCAGTCGTTTTCCACCGCGGGCGGCAAGGTACGGATCGTCTGTCGCCGGCAGCGGTCGGAAATCGAGATCGTCGTCGATGACGACGGACCCGGAATCCGCGAGGACGCGCTGGAGCGGATCTTCGAGCGGTTTTACACTGATCGCCCGCACCAGGGATTCGGGCAGAATTCGGGGCTCGGCCTGTCGATCTCCAAGCAGATCATCGAAGCCCACGGCGGTCGCATCTGGGCGGAGAATCGCGCCGGGCCCGCCAATGCCGAGGGTGAAGCGACCGTGGCCGGTGCCCGCTTCGTCGTCCGCCTGCCCGCGCCATGACGGCCGCACCTGCCAGCATTCACGCCTCCGCCGTGCAGGTCGACGGACGCGCGGTCCTGATCCGCGGCCCCTCGGGCGCCGGCAAATCACGGCTCGCCTTCGATCTCATTCTTGCCGGGCGCGCCGGCCAGATTGCGCCGGCGATCCTGGTCGGCGACGATCGGATCTGCCTCGAAAGGCGCGGCGGACATTTGATGGTCAGGCCGGCGCCACCGCTGGCCGGCCTGATCGAAATACGCGGTCTCGGCATTCGCCGCTGCGACCATGTCAGCGAGGCCATCGTCGGCCTGGTCGTCGACCTGGCGGCGCCGGATGCCGAACGCCTGCCCCCGGCGAATGCGCTTCTGACCAGCATCCATGGTGTGCCAATACCGCGGATACCCGTTGCAACGGGGTATGACGCGCTGCCCCTGGTTGTCGCTTCATTGACTACAACCTCAGGTTTAGAATCCGCGACATTTTCGCCGGATTGCCTGAAGGAAATTGGTAACCATATCATGCCCAGTATCGCGACCGACTGACCGCGCCGCCTCCCCTCGCTACCGCCGATTTTTTGCGGGAGTTCGCCAAGATGCCCTCTTGCGCGGGGGCTCCGGATGGTCAAAGTGGCGCGTTCGTGCGGTGCACCAAAAGCACCCGCGAGGAGTTCCCGATGATTGGTCTAGTACTGGTGACCCATGGGCGCCTTGCCGACGAGTTCAAGGCGGCGCTGGAACATGTCATGGGCCCACAAAAGCAGATCGAGGCGGTGACGATCGGAGCCGAGGATGATTCCGATCTATGCCGCAGCGACATCATTGAAGCGGTCAATCGCGTCGACAGCGGCGACGGCGTCGCCATCCTGACCGACATGTTCGGCGGCACGCCATCCAATCTCGCGATCTCCTGCATGAGCCGGCCGAAAGTGGAAGTGCTCGCGGGCATCAATCTGCCGATGCTGGTCAAGCTTGCCAAGGTTCGCGAAGAACGTTCGCTGCCCGACGCCATCGCCATGGCTCAGGAAGCCGGCCGCAAATACGTCACCATCGCCAGCCGCGTGCTCGCCGGCAAATGAACGACGACGACGCGCCGCCCGAAAGTGGCGCCGGGCCGAGCGTGCCGGCGGAGGCGGTGTCCCGGGAAATCCCCATCATCAACAAGCGCGGGCTGCACGCGCGGGCCTCCGCGAAGTTCGTCCAGATGGTCGAACGCTTCAATGCGGAGGTGTGGGTGACGCGCGGCGGCGAAACCGTCGGCGGCACCTCCATCATGGGACTGATGATGCTGTCGGCAGGCCCCGGCACCTCCATCGTCGTCTCCGCCGCCGGGCCGGAAGCGCAGGCCGCGCTCGACGCGATCACCGAGCTGGTCGCGAGCAAGTTCAACGAGGAAGGCACCTGAACGGGCGTGGCCGTGATCGTGCCGGCGCCGCTAGTTCGCCGGCGCCACGATGTAGATCTTCCAGCTCGAAGCCGGACCGGCATGGCCCCGGAAGAACCGTTGCGTGGTCATGACGAGTTGCTCGGCCGACGATGCATGGGCCGCCATCCATGCCTCGCATTCCCGCTGGTGCAGCGAGGCGGTTTCACAGATGCCGATGAAGCCTAGCCGCTTGGCCTCCGCCAGCGACGTCAGGCCGGAGGCCCAGAGTTCGTTCGGCGTGAACGGCGCGGGATGGTCCGGGCTGTAGAACGTCATCGGCTCGCCGATGTCGGTCGCACCGGCGACCACGGACCAGCGCGAATGGAAACGATCATGCCAGGCCTGCGTCAGTTCGCGCGCGAGTTCGGAACGCGCGCCGTAGCCCGATGCGCTGTTTGGATGTTCGACAATTTCGCGCACTGCGACGGTGGGCGACACGGCGAGGGCGGCCAGCGTGACGACCAGCCAGATCGCGGCGACATAGAACAGCGCGATGCCGGGAATCCGCAGCCGCGGAATCGCAACCAGCGCAAGCGGAACCAAAAAGAACAGGGAAATTCCCCAATCGGTCTTGAGATAGATCGAGAAGGCCAGCGCCCCGAGCGGGGGCCCGATCGCAACCACGCTCTGGATGATCCAGATGTTGCGCGCCTGCGGCAGGTTCACGCCCGCGCCGGCACCACGTGACCGGAATCCTCCGGCCATCGCCACCGCCAGCGCCGCGAGCCATAGCGGGATCATCAGCATTGCGAGGTTGTGGCCGAGATAGCCGAGCACGTATTGCAGGCATTGGATGCGGCTAGGGATGGCGTAGACGTCACCGGCATAGACCAGCGGTGCGAAGTCGACGTCCTTCAGCCAGACGAGATGCGGGATCATGGCGAGAACGAGCGTGGCAAGCGCCACCCACGGGGCCGGCGAGCCGAGAAACTTCCACCGGTCGGGATGGATCATGGCGGCGACCGCCACCGCGCCGAACAGGGTGAGTACCCAGTATTTGGTCAGCAGCGCCAGCGCGCCGGCAAGACCCAGCCAAACCCCGGCGCGCACGCTGCGCCGTTCGAAGGCGTGCAGATAGGCCAGCACCACCAAGGGCAGCGTGACGAGCTGCAGCAGGTCCGGATTGTATTTGTAGCCCTTGAAGTTGAAGATCGGATAAAGCGCGAGCACCACCACCATGAAGAACGCGCGGCGCCGATCCACCACCCGCAACGCGATCAGCCAGCAGATCACGAGGCCGGTTCCAAGCGTCGCCATCGCGAGCGCATAGGTCGACCAGTTGGCGACCGGAAACAGGCTGAACCAGAGGCCGGCGATCCATCCCGACAACGGCGGGTGTTTGCCATAGCCGAGCTGGAATTTCTGTCCCCAGGCATAGGCCTCCGCGACATCCATGTGGACGTCCTGGGCCGCCTTCAGATTGATCAGGACGAAGGTCCAGAGCACGGCATGCAGGAGGGCGAAGCCGATCACCAGCCGGGGGCCGGCCTCGCGGTCCGATGCCGACGCCGCAAGCCATGCCGCCAGCCGCCGGACCTTCGAGGGCGCGCGGGCGTGCGATGCTGCGGGCGAAAGCCGGGAGGCGTTCATGAGCGGTGACGTAGCGCGTTTTTGTCGCAAGTGAAATCAGCTTGGCGTGAAGTCGGTCCGGCCCCAGCCTGCAACGAGGTTGCCGCAGCACAGGGCCAATGCTATCCCGCGCCCATGACCTCGATCCCCATTTCCAACATCCGCAACTTCGCCATTGTCGCGCATATCGACCATGGCAAGTCGACGCTGGCCGACCGCCTGATCCAGGTCACCGGCGGGCTGACCGACCGCGAGATGGCCGGCAAGGAACAGGTGCTGGATTCGATGGATATCGAGCGCGAGCGCGGCATCACCATCAAGGCGCAGACGGTCCGGCTGAACTACCACGCCCGGGACGGCAAGGACTACATCTTCAACCTGATGGATACGCCGGGCCATGTCGACTTCGCCTACGAGGTTTCCCGCTCGCTTGCGGCCTGCGAGGGCTCGCTGCTGGTGGTCGATGCGAGCCAGGGCGTCGAGGCGCAGACGCTCGCCAATGTCTACCAGGCCCTCGACAACAACCACGAGATCGTGCCGGTGCTGAACAAGGTCGACCTGCCGGCCGCCGAGCCCGACAAGGTGAGGCAGCAGATCGAGGACGTGATCGGCATCGACGCCTCCGAGGCAGTGATGATCTCGGCCAAGACCGGCCTCGGCATCCCCGAGGTGCTGGAGGCGATTGTCACACGATTGCCGCCGCCGAAGGGCGACCGCGGCGCGACGCTGAAGGCGTTGCTGGTCGACAGCTGGTACGACGTCTATCTCGGCGTGGTTGTACTGGTCCGCATCGTCGACGGCGTGATGAAGAAGGGCGACCGGATCCGGATGATGGGCACCAACGCCGCCTACGACGTCGAGCGGGTCGGCTTCTTCACGCCGAAGATGCAGCAGGTCGACGAGCTCGGCCCCGGCGAGATCGGCTTCATCACCGCCGCCATAAAGGAAGTCGCGGACACCCGGGTCGGCGACACCATCACCGACGACCGCAGGCCGGTGACCGACATGCTGCCGGGGTTCAAGCCGGCGATCCCGGTGGTGTTCTGCGGGCTGTTTCCGGTCGACGCCGACGATTTCGAGACGCTGCGGGCGGCGATGGGCAAGCTGCGCCTCAACGACGCCAGCTTCTCCTTCGAGATGGAAACCTCGGCCGCGCTCGGCTTCGGCTTCCGCTGCGGCTTCCTGGGACTGTTGCATCTGGAGATCATCCAGGAGCGGCTGCATCGCGAGTTCGATCTCAACCTGATCGCCACCGCGCCGTCGGTGATCTACCGGATGCGGCTGACCGACGGCCAGGAGATCGAGATCCACAACCCGATCGACATGCCCGACGTGGTGCGGATCGCCGAAATCCAGGAGCCGTGGATCGAGGCCACCATCCTCACCCCTGACGACTATCTCGGCAGCGTGCTCAAGCTCTGCCAGGAGCGGCGCGGCGCGCAGAAGGAGCTCACCTATGTCGGCTCGCGCGCCCTGGTGAAATACGACCTGCCGCTCAACGAGGTGGTGTTCGACTTCTACGACCGGCTGAAATCCGTCTCGAAGGGCTATGCTTCGTTCGACTATCATCTCACCGACTACAAGCCGGCGGACCTCGTCAAGATGCAGATCCTGGTCAATAACGAGCCGGTGGACGCGCTGTCGATGCTGGTGCATCGCGCCCGCGCCGAAGGCCGCGGCCGCGCCATGGTCGAGAAGATGAAGGAACTGATCCCGCCGCACATGTTCCAGATTCCGATCCAGGCCGCGATCGGCGGCAAGGTGATCGCGCGCGAGACCGTGCGGGCGCTGCGCAAGGACGTCACCGCCAAATGCTACGGCGGCGACATCACCCGCAAGCGCAAGCTTCTCGAGAAGCAGAAGGAAGGCAAGAAGAAGATGCGGCAGTTCGGCAAGGTCGACATCCCGCAGGAAGCCTTCATCGCCGCGCTGAAGGTCGACAGCTGAAGGAACGGCCGGCCGACACCGTTGCGCGGCGGATGGCCGGTCTCCGGAAATTGACGCAATCGATTCCTGAGTCGATTCGACTAGCGACTGGACCGCATGGAGATGGCGCGCGGCGATGTCTTGCGCGCCGGGTCTCCGGCCGATCGGACGCGAACGGGTGCCTTGCCGCAGCAAACCGGCTAGGATCGCCGCGCAAAGCCGCGAGGGGATGATGAACAAGCTTGCCGGTCTCGACCTGGTCGAACGCGCGCGGCTGCTGGCACCGACCATTGCCGACGAGGCCGGCGAGATCGAACGGACGCGGCGCCTGACCGCGCCGGTGCTGTCATCCCTGATCGAGAACGGATTGTATCGCGCCCTGTTGCCGGTCAGCGTCGGCGGCGCCGAAGCGCGGCTCGCGGTCTTCATGCAGATGCTCGAGGAGGTGGCCAAGGCCGATGCATCGACGGCATGGTGCCTCGGTCAATGCAGCGTCTGCGCCATGATCGCCGCCTATCTCGATCCCGATACCGTCCGCGAGATGTTCGGCGCGCCGACCGGCATCCTGGCCTGGGGTACGATCGCGGGCGAGGTGCAGGCGGTGCCCGGCGGCTATCGCGCGAATGGCCGCTGGGACTTCGCCAGCGGCTGCCGCCAGGCCAGCTGGCTGGGCGCGCATGTCCAAATTGTGGAAACGGACGGGTCGCGACGGCGGAAGCGCGACGGCACGCCGGAGATCCGCACCATCCTGTTTCCGGCCGCGAGCGCCACGCTGCACGATGTCTGGCACGTGATCGGGCTGAAGGGCACCGGCACCGACAGCTATTCGGTCGAGAACCTGTTCATCCCAGAAAGATTTGCGGCCCGGCGCGACGACCCGGCAGCGCTGCGCGAAAACGGACCGCTGTACCGGCTGACCACCCACCTCGTGTTCGCGATGGGGTTCGCCGCCGTCGCGCTCGGCGTCGCGCGGGCCATGCTGGACGCCACGATCGATCTGGCGCACGGCAAGGCTTCGTTCGGCGTCAAGCCGATGCGCGACAACGATGCGGTGCAGACCGCGCTCGGCCGGCTCGAAGGCAATTGGCGTGCGGCCCGCGCCTATCTCTACGCGACGGCGGCAGAGGTCTGGCAACATCTCGAGGCCGGCGGCAGCTTTGCCGAATCGCAGCGCGTCGCGCTTCGGCTGGCCTCGACCTGGACCATTCACCAGTCGGCCTCGGTGGTCGACGCGGCCTATCACATGGCCGGCGCGACGGCCGTGTTCAACGCCAACTCCTTCGAGCGCCGCTTCCGTGACATGCACGCCATCGCGCAGCAGATCCAGGCCCGCGACACCCAATACCAGGACGTCGGCCGGGCCCTGCTCGCGATTCCCGATGTCAGGGCAAGCGAATTCTAGCTGCAGCATCGCGAAATTGCGACTGGCGCGGCCTGTTTCCAGGCGGTAATCGGATGTCAGGCCATGCGCCGCAGAGTGTCCTGATGATGCAACGCCTGATCGTTCTGCTGCTGCTGTTGCCCTCTACGCTCGCATGCTCGAGCGCGGCGCTGGCGCAGGACAAGGGCAGTGTCGATCCCACGCCGCTGCCGCCGCTCGCCAATCCCCATGATCCCAAGCTGGCCGCCAAGGAATTGTTCGGCCGCAAGGCGCTGCCGGCGGCGATGCCGACCCGGGTGGTCGGCTTCTACGCCAAGGGCTGCATCGCCGGCGCCGAACCACTGCCGATCAACGGCCCGACCTGGCAGGTGATGCGACTGTCGCGCAATCGCAACTGGGCGCACCCCGACATGGTCGCGCTGCTGGAGCGGCTGTCGGCCAGGGCGCACAAGGATGCCGGCTGGCCCGGACTTCTGGTCGGCGATATGTCGCAGCCGCGCGGCGGACCGATGCTCACCGGGCACGCCAGCCATCAGGTCGGCCTCGACGCCGACGTCTGGCTGACACCGATGCCCGACCGGCGGTTGTCGCGCAACGAACGCGAGGACATGTCGGCGGTCATGATGGTGCGTCACGACCGGCTCGACATCGATCCGCATGTCTGGACCGCGACCCATCTCGCGGTGATCCGCGACGCGGCGCAGGAACCGCGCGTCGAGCGCATCTTTGTCAATGCCGCGATCAAGAAGGCGCTGTGCCGCGAAGCCAGGGGCGATCGCGGCTGGCTCTCCAAGGTCAGGCCGATGTACGGACATGACTATCACTTCCATATCCGTATCACCTGCCCGGCCGGTAGCCGCGAATGCGAGACCCAGCCGGCGCCGCCGGAGGGCGACGGTTGCCGCCCCGCCGATCTCGCCTACTGGTTCAAGGATTTGGTGCTGCATCCGCGCCCGCCGGTCAAGCCGCCGAAGCCGCGTCCGCCACTGACGCTTGCCCAATTGCCGGCCGATTGCCGCCAGGTGCTGGCCGCGCCCGATGCGAAACCATAAACGGCTGCCGCGCAGGCCTTTTCATCGGCCGTGCAATTGCGCTACCATCCACCTGCCGGTGCCGTAAGCACCGTCAGTTCCGGCGATCAGGGCAGCTGATCACTCCTCTCCTTCCCAATGTTCCGTTCCCGAGGCCTCAGGCTCCGGAACCAATTCTGCGAGGGCGCTCATCATGCGCACACCCCTGCTGATCGTGCTCGCCCTGCTCGCAACCGCCACGGCCCGCGCGGCCGAGGAGCCCAGCGGCTGCGACAAGTTCAAATGGCCGATCGAGCGCGAACGCGCCGCATTGACCGCGTCGGACCGTCTCAAGCTCGCATCCGGCGCCGACCTCGCCACCGTGCCGGCGACGGGAATGACGCTCGCCTTGCTGACGCCGGCCGAGGCAAAACTGCCAACACCGCCCGAGCGCGCGCCGAAGGATGGCACCTATGCCGGCTTTGCGAATTTCAAGGGCGCGCCAAAGCCCGGCCTGTACACCATCAGCCTGTCGGCCGGCGCCTGGCTCGACGTGGTCCAGGACGGACATGCCCTCAAGCCCAAAGTCTTCAGCGGGGCAACCGATTGCGACGGAATCCGCAAGACCATGAAATACGAGATCTCGGCCAGCCCGTTCGTGCTGGAAATCAGCGGCGCGAAGGAAAACGCCCTTTCGGTCGCAATCCTGCCCTCGGAATAGACGAAGGAAGCCTTTACCGGGCTCCTCAGCCTGCTATTGTTTTCGCTGGCGAAATCCCGATCGGCCGTAAGCCGTCGGGATGGATGGAACGGCGCTTCCGCCCTCGCTTCAACCCGATCAAATCTGACTCGCGCGCGGACCCGCGCCGCGAACGATTAGGAGCGCCATCATGCATCGTCTCGCCGGATTTTTCCTGACCTTCCTGCTGCTGTGCGGATCGACCTGGTCGCCCGCTTCCGCACAGGACAAGAGCCTCACCGTATTCGCCGCGGCGTCGATGAAGAACGCGCTCGACGAGGCGGACACAGCCTATACTGCCAAGACCGGCGTCAAGGTTGCGGCAAGCTATGCTGCGAGTTCGACGCTTGCCAAGCAGATCGAGCAGGGCGCGCCGGCGGATATCTTCGTATCGGCCGATACCGACTGGATGGATTACGCCATCGGCAAGAAGAACATCAACGAGTCGACCCGCGTCAACCTGCTCGGCAACAGCATCGTGCTGATCGCACCAAAGGATTCCAAGATCGACAACGTCGCCATCGGAAAAGGCTTCGATCTCGCCAAGCTCGCCGGCGACGGCAAGATCGCGACTGGCGACGTCAAGGCGGTTCCAGTTGGCAAATACGCCAAGGCCGCGCTGGAGAAACTCGGCGCCTGGCAGGCGGCCGAGCCGAAATTCGCGATGGCGGAGAGCGTACGCGCCGCGCTCGCGCTGGTGGCACGCGGCGAGGCGGCGCTCGGCATCGTCTATTCCACCGACGCCAGGGTCGAACCCGGAGTTAAGATCGTCGGCACCTTTCCCGCCGATTCCCACCCGCCGATCATCTATCCCGTAGCGGCGACCACGACCGCCAAGCCGGATGCGGCCGGGTATCTCGCGTTCCTGCGCAGCTCGGCGGCCAGGGCCATCTTCGAGAAATACGGCTTCCAGTTCCTCGTCACCCCGACGACCTGACGCGTGTTCGACATCTCGCCGACGGAGTGGACGGCGATCCTGTTGTCGCTGCGCGTTGCCACTGTCGCGACCCTGGTGGCGACGCCGATCGGCATCGGCCTCGCCTGGCTGCTGGCGCGGCGCGACTTCTGGGGCAAGTCGCTGATCGATGCCCTGATCTATCTGCCGCTGGTGCTGCCGCCGGTGGTCACGGGCTATCTGCTGCTGCTCGCGTTCGGACGGCGCGGCCTGATCGGCGAATGGCTCGCCGATCATCTCGGGATCGTGCTCGCGTTCCGCTGGACCGGCGCGGTGCTGTCGTGTGGCGTGATGTCGTTTCCGCTGCTGGTGCGGCCGATCCGGCTGTCGATCGAGGCGGTGGATCGCAGGCTGGAGCAGGCCGCCGAAACGCTCGGCGCCGCGCCCTGGCGGGTATTCCTCACCGTTACGCTGCCCTTGGCGCTGCCGGGCGTGTTGGCCGGCATGGTGCTCGGCTTTGCCAAGGCGATCGGCGAATTCGGCGCGACCATCACCTTCGTCGCGAACATTCCCGGCGAAACCCAGACCATTTCATCCGCGATCTACTCGCTGATCCAGACCCCGGACGGCGACCCTGCGGCGCTGCGGCTGGTGATCGTATCGATCGCGATCGCGACAGCCGCGCTGGTCGCCTCCGAACTGTTCGCGCGGCGCGCCACCCAGCGCCTGCACGGGAACTGATCCATGCTGCGGGTCGACATCAGCAAGCAGCTCGGCGATTTCTCGCTGCAGGCGAAGTTCGAGAGCGAGGGCCGGGTCACCGGGCTGTTCGGCGCCTCCGGTGCCGGCAAGACCTCGCTGATCAACATGATCGCGGGCCTGCTCAAGCCCGACCGCGGCGTCGTCACGCTGGACGACGAGATCCTCGACGACACCTCGGCGCGCATCCATGTCCCGCCGTATCGCCGCCGCATCGGCTATGTGTTCCAGGACGCGCGGCTGTTTCCGCATCTCGATGTCCGGCAGAATCTCGACTACGGACGACGCATGAACCGCCTCGACGACGATCCGGCACAGCGCAAGCGCGTGGTCGATCTGCTCGATGTCGGCCATCTGCTCGATCGCCGGCCCGGCCAATTGTCGGGCGGCGAGCGTCAACGTGTCGCATTCGGACGGGCGCTGCTGTCCAAGCCGCGCCTGCTGCTGCTCGACGAGCCGCTGGGTTCGCTGGATGAAGGACGCAAGGTCGAGATCCTGCCCTATCTGGCGCGGCTGCGCGACGAGGCCGGCATCCCCATGGTCTATGTCAGCCATGACGCCGCGGAGCTGCGCCAGCTCGCCACCCGGATCGTGCTGCTCCGGCGCGGCCAGATCGCCGCCTTCGGCGGCGTCAAGGTGCTGACGGGCACTCCCGCGCAGGCGTGAGGCGGCGTCGCGGCGACCCCGAGACCCAATCCCATCCACGTTGGACGAGCGGGATCAGGCGGCGCGGTTGCCGCGGGCGATTTGCTTCTGCTTGTCGAATTCGCTGCGGCGCCGGGCCAGTTCTTCCGCGCTCAGTTGCGAGACGTTGTTGAAATCGAGCTTCCACGACGCATCCTCGCTCCAGCGCAGCGGCGACTGCATGGTGGTGCGCGCACCAAAGGCCCGCTCCAGCAGTCCCAAAGCGAGCGCCAGCGTCAGGGCCTGCGACGCCTCGTCGTGTGGTTTTCCGGCCGAGTTGCCCAGCGGGAAATCGCTGAACAGAAACCGCGGCACCGCCGCATGCTCGACAATGTCCTTGGCGCATCCCATCACCACGGTGGCAATGCCGTTGGCTTCGAGATGACGGGCAACCAGGGCCGCGGTCTGGTGGCAGACCGGACAGTTCGGCACCAGCACGGCAGCATCGACCCGGTCGGCCAGGCAGCGCGCCAGGATCTCCGGGGCGTCGACGTCGATGGTGACCCGATGACTGCGATTGGTCGGCGCGCCGAAGAAGCGTGGCGCGACCTCGCCGATCCGTCCTGCGGCCGCCGCCTGCCGAAGTTGCGGCAGCGGGAACCAGGTGCCGCTGTCGGTCGCGGTAGTGTGCTTGCGGTCGTAGCCGATGTGCGAGATGCGCAGATCATGCGGCTGCGATGTTTCGCCGTCATAGACCGCATAGAACTTGGCGCTGCCATTGTACGGCGCACCGGGACCCTGGTCGCCCTTCGACGGATCACAGGGCGCGGCGGTGGTGACGATGGTGACGCGGGACTGCGCCAACGGCTTTTTCAGCGGCTGGAACGGCGCATCGACATGATGCGCCCAGCGATAGGGCGTGGTGTAGCCGATCGCGGCATAATAGTCGCGGGTCCGCTGCATATAGGGAATCGGCGAATCATGGTCGGGCGCAAAGCCGGGCTGCTCGTCGGACGGGCCGGACATGGTCATCTCGCTCCGTGGGTCGTCACCATTCGCAAGCCAGACTAGGCACTGCCGGCCTGCAGCTCAACTGCGACATCGACTTCGGCGCCTACGCGCAACGGTCACGCTTCGTCCTCGTCGCTGGCGAGCAGGCCCTTGACCGCGCGGGCCCAGCCGGCCAGCTTCCGTTCGCGGGTGGCGCGGCTCATATTGGGCTTGAAGCGATGCTCCAGCCGCCAATTGTCGGCGAACCTGGCCGGCTCGGGATAGACGCCGGTGGCGAGGCCAGCGAGATAGGCGGCGCCGAGCGCGGTGGTTTCCTGGATCATCGGACGGTCGACCGGCGCATCCAGCAGATCGGCCAGACGCTGCATGGTCCAGTCCGAGGCGGTCATGCCGCCGTCGACGCGCAGCACCGTCTTCGCGGTCGAGGATTCCGGCCAGTCGGCCCGCATCGCCGCCCACAGGTCGAAGGTCTGATAGCAGACGCTTTCCAGCGCGGCATGGGCGAGCTCGGCGGGACCGGTGTTGCGGGTCAGCCCGAACAGCGCGCCGCGCACCCGCGGATTCCAGTACGGCGCGCCCAACCCGACAAAGGCCGGCACCAGATAGACACTCTGGGTGGAATCGGACTGGTCGGCGAGCGGACCGGTCTCGGACGCCTGCTTGATGAGGCCAAGCCCGTCGCGCAGCCATTGCACCGACGAACCCGCGACGAAGATCGATCCCTCCAGCGCATAGATGCGCTTGCCGTCGAGCTGATAGGCGATGGTCGTCAGTAGCTTGTTCCTGGAGGCGACCGGCGTCGCGCCGGTGTTGAGCAGAGCGAAGCAGCCGGTGCCATAGGTCGACTTGATCATGCCTGGCGAGAAGCAGGCCTGGCCGATGGTGGCGGCCTGCTGATCGCCGGCGATGCCACAGATTGCGATCGAGCCGCCGAACAGTTCGGGCTCGCTGTCGCCGAACCTGGCCGAAGAATCCCTGACTTCCGGCAGCATCGAGCGCGGCACCCGAAGGAGTTTCAGCAGCTCCTCGTCCCACTGCCCGGTGTGGATGTTGAACAGCAACGTCCGCGAGGCATTGGTGGCATCGGTGGCGTGCACCTTGCCGCCGGTCAGCCGCCACAGCAGGTAGCAGTCGACGGTGCCGAACAGCAGTTCGCCGCGCATCGCCCGCTCGCGTGCGCCGGGCACGTGATCGAGGATCCAGCCGACCTTGGTGCCGGAAAAATAGGGATCGATGATCAGCCCGGTGCTGGCCGAGATCGCAGGCTCGGCGCCTTCCGCCTTCAGCCGGGTGCAGATATCGGCGGTGCGGCGATCCTGCCAGACGATGGCGCGGTGCACGGCCTTGCCGGTGGCGCGATCCCACACCACTGTGGTCTCGCGCTGGTTGGTGATGCCAATCGCGGCGATGTCCTTCGGACCGACCCCGGCCTTGGCGAGCGCCTCGCGGCAGGTCGCCACCGTCGAATTCCAGATGTCGTCGGGCTCGTGCTCGACCCAGCCGGAAGCCGGGAAATGCTGCGGGAATTCCTGCTGCGCCGTCGCCGCGATCGAGATGTCGGCGCGAAACACGATGGCGCGCGAGGAGGTGGTGCCCTGATCGATGGCCAGCACAAAGGACATGGCGTTACCTTCTCCGGGAAGCCTGCCAGGTGAGCAAGGTCACCTTCCGTCGGTGTCGTCGCGTCAAGCCGGACGCTACACCAGCCCGCCGCTCTCGGTCACGCGGCGCAGATGATAGTCGGTGTCCCCGAAGGTGTTCTCGATCATGGTGAGCCGCTTGAAATAGTGCCCGATCTTGGCTTCCTGGGTCATGCCGATGCCGCCATGGAGCTGGATCGACTGCTGGCCGACGAACTTGGCCGATTTCCCGATCTGCACCTTGGCAGCGGCGACCGCGGTGGCGCGCTCGCCGGCATCCTCGAATTCGGACGCCATGGTCGCGAACATCGACATGCTGCGGGCCTGCTCCACCGCCACGAACATGTCGGCGGCACGGTGCTGCAGGGTTTGGAAGCTGCCGATGGGAACGCCGAACTGCTTGCGGGTCTTGAGGTATTCGACCGTGGTCTTGAGCGATTCATCCATCGCGCCGACCGCTTCGGCACACAGCGCGGTGCGTGCCTCGTCGACCACGCGATCGAGCAGCGGCAGTCCGTTCTCGGCATCGCCCACCACCGCATCGGCGCCGACCTCGACGCCGGTGAAGCTGATGTCGGCGGCATGCAGCCCGTCCTGCGTCGGATAACCTTTCCTGGTGATGCCCTTGGCGTTGCCGGGGACCAGGAACAGGCCGATGCCGGATCGGTCGCGCTGGCTGCCGTTGGTGCGAGCGGTCACCACCAGCATGTCGGCGGTCTCGCCATTGAGCACGACGAACTTCTCCCCATCGATCACCCAGCCGGCGCCCTTCCGCTTCGCCGTGGTCGAGACGTCCTGCAAATCGTATCGCGAATTCTTCTCGAGCTGGGCGAAGGCGAAGGTCCTGCTGCCGTCGATGATTGCGGGAATGTGCGCGGCCTTCTGTTCGGCGGAACCGCCATGGCGGAGAAAACCGCCGCCGATCACCACGGTGGCCAGATAGGGCTCCAGCACCAGCGCCTTGCCGAGCGCTTCCATCACGATCATGGTTTCGACCCCGCCGGCGCCGAAACCGCCATCGGCTTCCGAAAACGGCAGGCCGAGCAGGCCCTGCTCGGCAAGCCGGCTCCAGACCGCCCTGCTCCAGCCGCCCTGCTCCGCCATGTACTTCTTGCGCTGGTCGAAATCGTAGGAGTCGGTCAAAAGACCGTCCACGCTTTCCCTGAGCAGCCGCTGCTCCTCGGACAGATCGAAATCCATTTGGCCAGTTTCCTTGTATGCAGAACCCTGCCGCCGTCATCCCGAACCGCGCGGCGCGCGAGCCCGGAATGGCAAACGCAGGAACGCGGCGCTCACAGCCCGAGTACCGCCTTGGTGATGATGTTGCGCTGGATCTCGTTGGAGCCGCCATAGATCGAGACCTTGCGGTTGTTGAAGTAGCTCGGCGCGATCTGCGCGGTCCAGTCCATCGCCTCGTTGCTGCCGTCATCGCCATGCTCGTCGAACGGTGCCGCGAACGGACCGATCACTTCCATCAGCAGCTCAGTCGTGGCCTGCTGGATCTCCGAGCCCTTGATCTTGAGCACCGAGGAAGCCGGATTGGGCTTGCCCTTGCCATGCTTGCCTTCGTCGGCGACCACGCGGAGCTGGGTCAGCTCGAGCGCCTTGAGCTCGATCTCGACCGCGGCGAGCTTTTCACGAAAGCCCTGGTCCTGCAGCACCGGCTTGCCGCCGGATTCCACCTTGGCCGCGAGATCCTTGATGCGGCGGATGCGCTCCTTGGAGACGCCGACCCGGGCGATGCCGGTGCGCTCATTGCCGAGCAGGAACTTGGCATAGTCCCAGCCCTTGTTCTCCTCGCCGACCAGATTCTCGAGGGGGACCTCGACATCGTCGAAGAATACCTCGTTGACCTCGTAGCCGCCGTCGATGGTCTGGATCGGACGCACCGTGATGCCCTTGGATTTCATGTCCATCAGGATGAAGGAAATCCCGGATTGCTTCTTGGCCACGGGGTCGGTTCGGCACAGGCTGAAGATCATGTCGGCATGCTGCGCGAGCGTGGTCCAGGTCTTCTGGCCGTTGATGATGTACTTGTCGCCCTTGCGCTCGGCCTTGGTCTTGAGCGAGGCGAGGTCGGAGCCCGAACCAGGCTCCGAAAAGCCTTGGCACCACCAATCGTCGACATTGGCGATGCGCGGCAGGTAGTGCTTCTTCTGCACCTCGTTGCCAAAGGTGTAGATCACCGGGCCGACCATGCTGACACCGAAGGCGAGCGGCGCCGGCGCGGGCGCCATCTGCAGTTCCTCGTTGAAGATATAGTGCTGCACCGAACTCCAGCCGGTGCCGCCATATTCCTTCGGCCAGTGCGACACGCCCCAGCCCTTCTTGTGGAGAATGCGCCACCACGCGATCATCTCGTCCTTGCCGAGATGACGGCCCTCCTGCAATTTCTGTCGGGTCGCCGGCGGCACGTTGTCGCGGAAGAAGGCCCGCACCTCGTCGCGAAACGCCACTTCTTCCTTGCTGAAGCTGAGATCCATCGGAACCTCCTCCTATGCGAATGAATGGTCGGCGGCGTGTCGCCTGCGCGCGACGCGGCTTACCGCAGCACCTCGAACAAGCCCGCGGCTCCCATGCCGCCGCCGACGCACATGGTCACCACAGCGTATTTGGCCTTGCGGCGGCGGCCCTCGATCAGGGCGTGGCCGGTCAGGCGCGCGCCCGACATGCCGTAGGGATGGCCGACGGCGATCGCACCGCCATTGACGTTGATCCTGTCCGGGTCGATGCCGAGCTTGTCGCGGCAATACAGCACCTGCACCGCGAACGCCTCGTTCAGCTCCCAGAGATCGATGTCCTCGACCTTGAGGCCGTGACGCTTGAGCAGGCGCGGCACGGCGAAAACCGGCCCGATGCCCATCTCATCCGGCTCGCAGCCCGCGGCGACGAAACCGCGGAAGATGCCGAGCGGCTTCAGGCCGCGCCGGGACGCTTCCTTGTCGCTCATGATTACCGAGGCACTGGCGCCGTCCGACAGCTGGCTGGCATTGCCGGCGGTGATGGTAAAGCCTTCGCCGCGCACCGGCTTGAGCCCGGCGAGACCCTCGGCCGAGGTCTCCGGACGCGGTCCCTCGTCCTTCGACAGCGTGACGTCCTTGAAGGAAACCTCGCCGGTCGCCTTGTCGGCCACGCCCATCTTGGTGGTGATCGGCGCCAGTTCGTCGTTGAAACGGCCGCCCTGCTGCGCGGCCGCGGTGCGGCGCTGGCTTTCCAGCGAATATTCGTCTTGCCGTTCGCGGGAGATGCCGTAGCGCTTGGCCACCACCTCGGCGGTGTCGATCATCGGCATGTAGACTTCACCCTTGATCTGGAGAAGCGCCGGATCCTGGGTGTGGAACTTGTTGGCATGATCGTTCTGCACCAGGCTGATTGATTCGCCGCCGCCGCCGACCGCGATCTCGACCCCGTCGAAAATCACCGAGCGCGCCGCGAGCGCGATCGCCTGCAGGCCGGATGCGCATTGGCGATCGATGGTGGTGCCGCCGACGGTGACTGGCAGCCCGGCCCGCAGCAATGCCTTGCGGGCGATGTTGCCGCCGGTGGTGCCCTGCTGCATGGCAGCGCCCATCACCACGTCCTCGACTTCCTTCGGATCGACCTTGGCGCGGGCGACCGCCTCCCCGATGGCGTGACCGAGCAGCGTGGCACCCTCGGTTGCGTTGAGCGCGCCGCGATAGGCCTTGCCGATCGGGGTGCGGGCGGTGGAAACGATCACGGCGTCGGTCATGGACGACCTCCTGTTGCGAGTTGTTGTTGCTTGGGCGATACGGCCGAGGCGGGCGACTGCTGCTGGCGAAGCTCGTGGCGCGACAGCTTGCCGACCGGAGTGCGCGGCAGCTCGTCGACCAAATCGAGCGCAGCCGGCAGCTCGTGCTTGCCGAGCTTGCCGGTCAGGAAGCCGCGCAGCTCTTCCAGGGTGAACGGCGTCGCGCTTTCGCGCAGCTTGATGAAGGCCTTCGCCGCCTCGCCGCGGTAGTCGTCGGCAATGCCGATCACGATCACTTCCTGCACCGAGGGGTGGGTGTAGATCGCCTGCTCGATCATCTGCGGGTAGACGTTGAAGCCGCCGGAGATGATCATGTCCTTCTTGCGGTCGACCAGGAAGAAATAGCCGTCGGCGTCCATGTAGCCGATATCGCCGGTCAGGAAGCGATCGCCGACAAAAACCTCCGCCGTCTCCTGCGGCCGGTTCCAGTAGCCCCGGGTGACGTTCGGGCCGCGGATGCGGATCTCGCCGACCTCGCCGACCGGCATCGGCCGGCTGGAATCCTCCAGCGACACCACGTCGAGCTCGATGCCCGGCAGCATCAGCCCGATCGAACCAGGCTTGTCCGGGCCTTCCTGCGGATGGGCGGTGCCGGGCGAGCAGGTCTCGGTCATGCCCCAGCCGCTCTTGAGCTTCATGCCGACCTTGCGTTCGAAGATCCGCGCCACCTCGACCGGCAGCGGCGCACCGCCGGAGCCGCAGCTGACCAGCGACGACAGGTCACGGCGCTCCAGATCGGGCAGGCTCGCGATCGCGATCCACATGGTCGGCACGCCGGGGAAAGCGGTGGCGCGCTTGACCTCGATGTCGCGCATCACGGCTTCGACGTCGAACCGCTGATGCAGCGAGATCAGGTCGCCGCGCTCGAGGCTGCGCAGCAGGATCACGGTCAAGGCGAAGATATGGAACAAGGGCAGTACGCAGATGACGCGCTCGACGGCGTTGCGCTCGGCCTGGGCCTTGCGGCCCCAGATGTCGTAGATCGACACCGCCGCGGTGAGATTGCCGTGGCTCAGCATGGCGCCCTTCGGCAGCCCGGTGGTGCCGCCGGTATACTGCAGCAGCGCGATGTCATCGACCGCAATCGGCGGCCATTGCGCCGGCGCGGCGGCGTCCTGCACGAAGCGGGCGAAGGTCACGACTCCCGGACGATCCGGGACCGGCGCCGAGGCAATGCCGGATCTGCCCCAATGCTCGTCCTCGCAGACGATCAGGAGGTCCAGCAATCCCGCATCGAGGAACTTGAGGGCGGTCGGCAGAAGCGCCGGCAGATTGCTGGTGACCAGCACCCGCGCGCCGCCGTCGCGAAGCTTGTGCGACAAGGCGATTTCGCCGTCGAGCGGGCTCAGATGCACGACCCGGGCTCCGGCCTTCAAGGCGCCGAAGAAATTCACCGGATGGTCCGGTGAATTGCCCAGGAACAGCGCGACCGAATGGTCCTTGCCATGACCGGCGCGCAGCAGCGCCGCCGCCGCCCGGTCCGCCATTGCCGCGAGCTCGGCGAAGCTGATCGAACGGTCGCGGAATTCGATCGCCGGCCGCTCGGCGAAGCGGGCGGCCGCCTTCGCCAGCAGATCGGGCAGCGTGCCGCGCGCGATCGGATCGTGCCAATGCACGCCTTCCGGATAGAACTGTTCACCGGGATGGGTCATGGAAGCCCGCGAGACCGGAGCCAACGCATCACGCCGCTTTCGCCGTCTGCGCCAGCGAGGCGAAGGTCTTGCCCTCCGCCGCCAGCCGCTTCAACAGCGGCGCCGGCTCGAGCGAGGGATCGTTGGTCTCCCTGGCATAGAACGACAGCCGGTCGGCGATGTGCTTCAGCCCGACCTGGTCGGCATAGTACATCGGCCCGCCGCGATAGATCGGCCAGCCATAGCCGTAGAGCCAGATCACGTCGATGTCGCTCGGGCGCGCCGCGATCTTCTCTTCCAGGATGCGTGCGCCCTCGTTGATCATCGGATACATCATGCGTTCGAGAATCTCCTCGTCGCTGACCGCACGCCGCTTGCGCCCGAGCCGCTGCAGCGTCTCGTCGATCAGCTTCTCGACCTCGGGATCGGGCAGCGGCGCGCGCGAGCCCGCCTCGTACTTGTAGTAGCCCTTGGCGGTCTTCTGGCCGAAACGGCCGGCCTCGCACAGCGCGTCGGCGATCTCCGACTTGATGCCGCGATCCTTGCGCGAGCGCCAGCCGATGTCGAGGCCTGCAAGATCGCCCATCGCGAACGGGCCCATCGGCATGCCGAACTTGGTGACGACGGCATCGACCTGCTGCGGCAGCGCGCCTTCGAACAGCAGTTTCTCCGCTTGCTTGCCGCGCTGCGCCAGCATGCGGTTGCCGACGAAGCCGTCGCAGACACCGACCACCGCCGGCACCTTGGCGATCCGCCGCGCCACCGCCACGGCGGTTGCCAGTACGTCCGGCGCGGTCTTCTCCGCGCGCACGATCTCGCACAGCTTCATCACGTTGGCCGGACTGAAGAAATGCATGCCGAGCACGTCCTGCGGACGCTCGGTCACCGCGGCGATCTGGTCGATGTCGAGATAGGAGGTGTTGCTGGCGAGGACCGCACCGGGCTTGGCGAACTTGTCGAGCGCGGCAAACACTTCCTTCTTCACCGCCATGGTCTCGAACACCGCCTCGATGACCAGGTCGGCATCCCGGACATGCTCGAGGCCGACCATGCCCTTGATCAGGCCCATGCGCTTGGCCGGCGCGTCGGCCGGAATGCCGCCGCGGGCGGCGGTGGCGTCGTAGTTCTTCTGCATCACGCCCAGGCCGCGCTTGAGCGGCTCCTCGCCGGTCTCGATCAGCGTCACCGCAATGCCGGCATTGGCAAACGACATCGCGATGCCGCCGCCCATGGTGCCAGCACCGACGATGGCGACGCGCTCGACCTGCCGCGGCTTGGTGCCCTCCGGCACGCCAGAGATCTTGGCCGCCTCGCGCTCGGAGAAGAAGGCGTAACGCTGCGCCTTCGACTGGTCGCTGGCGACGAGCTTGAGGAAGCCTTCGCGCTCCTTCTTCAGGCCCTCGTCGAACGGCAGGTCGATCGCGGCGCCGACGGCGTCGGCGGCGGCGAACGGCGCCTCCAGCCCGCGCGCCCGCTTGGTCATGGCAGCGACGGCGTTGGTGAAGATCCAGCGATCGGCCCTGGCCGCCGCGAGCTTGCTGTCGTCGTCGCGTAGCTTGCGCAGCGGACGCTTTTCGGCGAGCAACTTGCGCGCAAACGCCTCGCCGCCGGACGCCGGACCTTCGACGATCTCCTCGATCAGGCCGCTCTTGAGCGCATCGGCCGCGCTGATCGGATCGCCGCCGACGATCATCTTGACCGCGAGTTCCGGACCGACCGCGCGGGGCAGCCGCTGCGTGCCGCCGGCCCCCGGCAGCAACCCGAGCTTGACTTCCGGCAGCCCGAGCCTCGCTTCCTTGGTCGCGACCCGGAAATGGCAGGCGAGGGCCACCTCCAGCCCGCCGCCGAGCGCCGTGCCATGAATGGCGGCGACGATCGGCTTGGCGCTGCCCTCCATCAGGTTCAGCACCTCATGCAGCCCGGGCGGCTTCGGCGGCTTGCCGAATTCGGTGATATCGGCGCCGGCGATGAAGGTGCGGCCGGCGCAGGTCAGCACGATCGCCTTGATCTCGGGATCGGCGATCGCACGGGTGATGCAGTCCAGGATGCCGCCGCGCACGGCGGCACTCAGCGCGTTCACCGGGGGGCTGTTCACCGTGACGATGCCGACCACGTCATGACGCTCGAGCTTGACCACTTCGTTCACGCGACTCTCCCTGGATACGACCAATTTCGCAGAGCGGAATTTAATTCCACATCTTGACACGGAGGGTTATTTTGAAGCACGTCCGTTGTCAACGAGGTCCGTCCGGCAGCAGGCAATGAAGCGCTCAGGCAGGAAAGTGGCGACCGATCGCAACTTCGTCGTCGCGCTTTCCCGCGGGCTCGATGTGTTGCGCGCATTCCATCCCAATGACGGGCTGCTTGGCAATCAGGAGATTGCCGCCCGTACCAACCTGCCGAAGCCGACCGTTTCGCGACTGACCTATACGTTGACCAAGCTCGGCTACCTTACACCGGTTCCGCGGTTCGAGAAGTATCAGCTTGCGCCTTCGGCGATGTCGCTCGGCTATGCCGCGCTGGCCAATCTCGGCGTCCGGCATCTGTCCGAGGCCTATCGCGAGGAAGTCATGCGTGCGACCGGCGGCGCGGTCGCCGTCGGCGGCCGCGACCGTCACAGCATGATATACTTTGGTCAAAGCCGCAACGGACTGACGCTGGGCGTCCAGCTCGACGTCGGCTCGCGGATTCCCATCGCCACAACGGCGATGGGACGGGCTTATCTCTGGGCGCTGCCCGAGGACGAGCGGGCCACCCTGGTGCGCGAGCTGCGCGAGCACTATGGCAGCCGCTGGGCGCGGATGCGCGACGGCATCGAGCGTTCCGGCGAGACCGTCGCACGGCACGGCTTCACGATTTCCGCGGGTGAGTGGCAGGACGACGTCCATGCGGTCGGCGTGGCCCTGAAGCTCAACGACGGCACCGGTCCTTACGCATTCAACTGCGGCGCGCCCGCATTCCGCTTCACGGAAGACCGGTTGCGCAGCGACATTGGACCTCGCCTCGTGGCGATGGTAAGGAACATCGAGGCGGCGCTCGGCGGCGTCTCGACGCAATCAACAGAACCAAGAAAAGAACAGGCAACAAAACAAGAAACCAAGAAGCCGAAAGCAGGAGGGAAAGTTGCACGTATGGTCGAGGGGATCAAATAGCGTGCATTGTCGTGCACGGCATCGAGGCCGGTGCGGCGCCGCTCGCCCGACGCGGCGTTCGGGCGCAGCAAAATGACGCAGGCCCAGCTCGCGCAGGGACAATATCCCCTGCTTGCGGTACGCGACGTCAGCGTCGTATTCGGCGGCATCATCGCGTTGAACGGGGTGTCGTTCGACATGCATCAGGGCCAGATTCTCGGCCTGATCGGGCCCAATGGCGCCGGCAAGACCACCCTGTTCAACTGCCTGAGCCGGCTGTACCAGCCGAGTGCCGGCGACATCCTGATGGACGGCGCGAGCATCCTGAAACGGCCGCCGCACCGGATCGCCGAAATCGGCATCGGCCGCACTTTCCAGAACGTCGCGCTGTTCGCCAATCTCTCCGTGATCGACAACGTCCGGATCGGCACCCATGCCCGCACCCACAGCGACATCGTCAGTGACTCGCTGAGGCTGCCTTGGATCCGCCGCGGCGAGCGGCAGATGAACGAGCACGTCCACGAAATCCTGCGCTATCTCGATCTCGACGACGTCGCCCATGTCGCGGTGGCGGGGTTGCCGTTCGGCACCCAGAAGCGCGTCGAACTCGCCCGCGCGCTGGCCGCCGATCCCAAGATCCTGCTGCTCGACGAGCCCGCCGGCGGCCTCAACCATGAAGAAGTCCATGTTCTCGGCGACCTGATCCGCCGCATCCGCGACGATCGCCGCATGACCGTGCTGCTGGTCGAACATCACATGGGGCTCGTGATGTCGATCGCCGATCACGTGGTCGCGCTCAATTTCGGCCGCAAGCTCGCCGAAGGCACGCCGGCGCACGTGCAGTCCGATCCCGACGTCATCAAGGCCTATCTCGGGAGCAAGGACCAATGACCGCCATGCTCAACATCAGGGATCTGCGCGCCTATTACGGCCAGGTCCAGGCGCTGCACGGCCTCGAGTTCGGCCTCAACGAGGGCAGCCTGACCACCCTGCTGGGTGCCAATGGCGCCGGCAAGACCACGACGCTGCGCGCCATCTGCAACATGGTGCGATCCACCGGCTCGATCGAGTTCGACGGCGCCGCGCTGACCGGCCGCTCGACCGAAAACATCGTGCGGCTCGGCATCGCCCATGTGCCGCAGGGCCGCGGCACCTTCACCACCATGACGGTGGAGGAAAACCTCCAGCTCGGCGCCATCACCCGCCGCGACCGCGCCGGCATCGTCTCCGATATCGAGCGCATGTACAACCATTTTCCGGTGCTCAAGCAGCGCCATACCCAGCAGGCGGGCACGCTCTCCGGCGGCGAGCAGCAGATGCTCGCCGTCGCCCGCGCGCTGATGCTGCGACCGCGGCTGATGCTGCTCGACGAACCGTCGTTCGGGTTGGCGCCGCTGATCGTGCGCGACCTGTTCCGGATCCTCGGCAAGATCAACCGCGAGGACAAGGTCACCATACTGGTGGTGGAACAGAACGCGCAGCTTGCGCTCGAACTCGCCGACATGGCCTACGTGATCGAGACCGGGCGGATCGTGATGTCCGGAAGCGCCGGCGAGATCGCCAGCAACGAGGACATCCGTAAATCCTATCTGGGCTATTGAGGAGCGCAGGCATGGAACTCTTCACCAACCAGGTTCTGGCCGGCATCGCCACCGGCGCGATCTACGCCTGCATGGCGCTCGCCGTGGTGATGATCTACCAGGCGATCGATCATCTCAACTTCGCACAGGGCGAGATGGCGATGTTTTCGACCTTCGTCGCCTGGCAGTTGATGCAATGGGGGGTGCCCTATTGGGGCGCGTTCATCTTCACGGTGGCGTTTTCCTTCGTCGGCGGCATCGTGATCGAACGGCTGCTGTTCAAGCCGCTGGCCAAGGCGCCGATCCTGACCAACGTCGCCGGCTTCATCGCGCTGTACGCAATTCTCAACAGCGTGGCCGGCCTGATCTGGGACTTCACCATCAAGCAGTTCCCGACGCCGTTCGGATCGTCGCCGTTCCTCGGCAGCCAGCTCATCAGCACCCACCAGGCCGGCATGATCGGCGTCACCGTGCTGCTGCTGCTGCTGCTTTTCTTCTTCTTCCGGTTCACCCGAATAGGGCTCGCGATGCGTGCCGCGGCCTCGCTGCCGGAATCGGCGCGGCTGGTCGGCATCAATACCAGCTGGATGATCGCGCTGGGCTGGGGCATGGCGGCGGCGATCGGCTCGATCGCCGGCATGATGATCGCGCCGGTGGTGTTCCTCGAGCCCAACATGATGCTGGGCGTGCTGATCTATGGATTTGCCGCCGCCGTGCTCGGCGGCCTGACCAGCCCGTTCGGCGCGGTGGTCGGCGGCTTCCTGGTCGGCATCTTCGAAAATCTCACCGGCACCTATATCCCCCATGTCGGCAATGAGCTGAAGCTGCCGATCGCGCTGGCGCTGATCATCGTCGTTCTGGTCGTCAAACCAGCCGGGCTGTTCGGCCGGCCCGTCGTGAAGCGAGTTTGATCATGAGCGCAGTTCAGGAAGTCGTCACCGAAGCGCCCGCCGTCGAGGCGGTTCCCAAGCGGGCGATGACCCTCGGCTACGGCACGTCGATGGTGATCCTGGTGTTGCTGCTGGTGACGCCGTTGTTCGTGAAGAACTTCGTCATCTTCCAGATGACGATGGTGCTGATCTACGGCCTCGCCGTGCTGGCGCTGAACATCCTGACCGGCGGCAGTGGGCAGTTCTCGCTGGGCCAGAGCGCGTTCTACGCCGTGGGCGCCTACACGTCCGCGATCCTGATGGAAGGCTTCAACGTCAATTACGCGCTGACGCTGCCCGTCTCCGGCCTCGTCTGCTTCGTGTTCGGTTTCCTGTTCGGCCTGCCGGCGCTGCGGCTGAGCGGTGTCTACCTGGCGCTGGCGACCTTTGCGCTCGCGACCGCGATGCCGCAGCTTCTCAAGCTCAACGTGTTCGAGCACTGGACCGGCGGCGTGCAGGGTCTGGTCGTGACCAAGCCGGATGCGCCGTTCGGGCTGCCGGTCTCGCAGGACATGTGGCTGTACTACTTCACCCTGGTGATTACCATCGGGATCTACATCTTCTCCGTCAACCTGCTGAAATCGCGCTCCGGCCGCGCCTTCATGGCGATCCGCGACAACGAGATCGCGGCATCGGCCATGGGCGTCGACGTCGCGCTCTACAAGACGCTGGCGTTCGGCGTCAGTGCGGGCATCACCGGCGTCGCCGGCGCGCTCGGTGCGATCACCGTGCAGTTCGTGGCGCCGGACAGCTATACCGTTACGCTGGCGATCCAGCTTTTCCTCGGCATGGTGGTGGGTGGCGTCGGCTGGCTGCCGGGATCGATCGTCGGAGGGGCGTTCATCATCTTCGTGCCGAACATCGCCGAGAACATGTCCAAGGGCCTTTCCGGCGCCGTGTTCGGCGTGCTGCTGTTCGTGGTGATCTTCCTGGTGCCGCACGGCGCCCGGCAGGTCGCGATGGTCGGCGCGCAGCTGGTCGACCGATTCCGGAAGCGCTGACCTCCCGAGAAGCGAAGCCAATTTCAACCCAACCTGGAGCAAGGAGAAACTATGCGTTCCGTACCAAGACTAAGAATCGCCGCACTGTCGACGGCGGTCATCGCTTTCGCTGCCTTCGCTGGCGGCGCACTTGCCCAGAAGAAATACGACACCGGCGCGACCGACACCGAGATCAGGATCGGCAACATCATGCCCTATAGCGGCCCCGCCTCCGCCTATGGCGTGATCGGCAAGACCGAGGCGGCGTATTTCAAGAAGATCAACGCCGAGGGCGGCATCAGCGGCCGCAAGATCAATTTCATGTCCTATGACGACAGCTACAGCCCGCCAAAGGCCGTGGAGCAGGCGCGCAAGCTGGTCGAGAGCGACGAGGTGCTGCTGCTGTTCAACCCGCTCGGCACGCCGTCGAACACGGCGATCCAGAAATACCTCAACGCCAAGAAGGTCCCGCAGCTGTTCGTCGCTACCGGGGCCACCAAGTGGAACGACCCCAAGGACTTTCCCTGGACCATGGGATGGCAGCCCAGCTACCAAAGCGAGGCGCGGATCTACGCCAAATATCTCATGAAGGAGAAGCCCGACGGCAAGATCGCGGTGATGTACCAGAACGACGATTTCGGCAAGGACTACCTCAAGGGCCTGAAGGACGGTCTCGGCGCCAAGGCATCGATGATCATCGCCGAAGAAAGCTACGAGACCTCCGAGCCGACCATCGACAACCACATCGTCAAGCTCAAGGCCAGCGGCGCCGACGTCTTCATCGACATCGCCACGCCGAAATTCGCGGCCCAGGCGATCAAGAAGGCCGCCGAAACCGAGTGGAAGCCGCTGCACATCGTCTCCAATGTCAGCGCCTCGGTGGGCGGCGTGATCCAGCCGGCCGGGTTCGACAACGCCCAGGGCATCCTGTCCGCCGCCTACGCCAAGGACGGCGCGGACCGGCAATGGGACAACGATCCCGGCATGAAGAAATTCTATGAGTTTCTGGAGAAATACTACCCGGAGGCCAACAAGCTCGACGGCTCGGTGGTGTATGGCTACGGCGCGGCGCAGACCATGGTGAAGGTGCTGCAGATGTGCGGCGACAACCTCACCCGCGAGAACATCATGAAACAGGCGGCGAGCCTGAAGGATTTTGCGCCCGACACCCTGCTGCCCGGCGTCACCATCAGCACCAGCGCCACCGATTTCGCTCCGATCGAGCAGCTGCAGATGATGCGGTTCAAGGGCGAGAAATGGGACCTGTTCGGCGACATCATCAGCGGCGCGCTCAGCAACTAATCCGCCGTCGCCGCATCGGCGGCGACCCGATCGCGTTCGACTAAATGACGCCCCCTGCGACGCCATCGCAGGGGGCGTTCTTGTTGCTGGTCGAGCGCGAAGGGTATTGAATGCCCGGAAAGGGCCGCAAAGTGCCTCACGTCAGAAAACGACACATCAACCACGACCAGGGAGATCAAAATGCCTGCCATCCCGTTGCGCGTAGGGGTCGTTTCGGCCGCCCTCGCGATGCTTGTTGCGACCGGCAGCAGCGCGCTTGCGCAGAAGAAGTACGACACCGGCGCGACCGATACCGAAATCAAGATCGGCAACATCATGCCCTATAGCGGACCCGCCTCCGCATACGGCGTGATCGGCAAGACCGAGGCAGCCTATTTCAAGAAGATCAACGATGCCGGCGGCATCAATGGCCGCAAGATCAACTTCATCAGCTACGACGACGGCTACAGCCCGCCCAAGACGGTCGAGCAGGCCCGCAAGCTGGTGGAGAGCGACGAGGTGCTGTTCATCTTCAACTCGCTCGGCACCCCGCCCAATACCGCCATCCACAAATACATGAACTCGAAAAAGGTCCCGCAGCTGTTCGTCGCCACTGGCGCCACCAAGTGGAACGATCCCAAGGACTTTCCCTGGACCATGGGCTGGCAGCCCAACTACCAGAGCGAAACCCAGATCTATGCCAAGTACATCCTGAAGGAGAAGCCCGCCGCCAAGATCGCCGTGCTGTTCCAGAACGACGATTACGGCAAGGACTATCTCAAGGGCCTGAAGGACGGACTCGGCGCCAAGGCGTCGACGATGATCGTGGCTGAGGAAAGCTACGAGACCACCGAACCCTCGATCGACGGCCATATCGTCAAGCTCAAATCCAGCGGCGCCGACGTCTTCGTCAACATCACGACGCCGAAATTCGCCGCGCAGGCGATCAAGAAGATCGCCGAGATCGGATGGAAGCCGCAGCATTTCCTCAACAACGTCTCGGCGTCGGTCGGCAGCGTCATCAAGCCGGCCGGCTACGAAAACTCCCAGGACATCATTTCCGCCGCCTACCTGAAGGACGCGTCCGATCCGCAGTGGAATGACGACGCCGGCATGAAGGAATTCTATGCCTTCATGGCCAAGGATTTCCCCGAAGGCGACAGGCTGGACGGCGGCACGGTGGTCGGGTTCGGCGTTTCACAGACGCTGGTCCAGGTGTTGAAGCAGTGCGGCGACAACCTGACCCGCGAAAACATCATGAAGCAGGCGGCGAACCTGAAGGAATTCCGCACCGAGGTGCTTCTGCCCGGCATCAAGATCAACACCTCGCCGTCCGATTTCGCGCCGCTCAGCCAGCTTCGTCTGATGAAGTTCAAGGGCGAGAAGTGGGAGTTGTTCGGCGACGTCATCAGCGCCGACGTGGGCGGCTGATCGCCGCGTCGAGCGGCGCCGCCATCGCGACACAGCCCCCGCCCGACATGGCGGGGGTTTTCTTTTGCGGCAAAGCGATGGATAACGGCGGCACATGTGCTCCCGACGAGACGCGGCAAAGCGATGACAGACCGACGCCCCCTGCTGCGCGCGATGTTCGACGCCGCCGTCGCTGCAGCGCATCCCGAGCGTGTGCTGGCGGCGCATCTCGGCGCCGCGCCGAAAGGCCGGGTAATCTGCCTCGCCGCCGGCAAGGCCGCGGCCGCCATGGCGGTGGCGACGGAGCGGCACTATCTCGACCGGCTCGGTCTCGATCCCGCGCGTCTCCTGGGAATCGCGACCACCCGTCACGGTCACGGCCTGCCGACCCGGCGCGTCCGAGTCGTCGAGGCCGGCCATCCGGTGCCCGACCAGGCCGGCCTCGAGGGCGCGGAAGCCAGCCTGCGTCTCGCCGAGCAGGCCGGCGCGGACGATCTGCTACTGGTGCTGCTCTCGGGCGGCGGCTCCGCCAACTGGATCGCGCCGGCCCATGGCGTGTCGCTGGCCGAGAAGCAGCAGGTGACGCGCGCCCTGCTGCGCTCGGGCGCACCGATCGGCGAGGTCAACACCGTGCGCAAGCACCTGTCGCGGATCAAGGGCGGCCGGCTGGCGCGCGCCGGCCAGCGCGCCGAGATCGTGACGCTGGCGATATCGGATGTTCCGCACGACGACCCGTCCGCGATCGCATCCGGGCCGACCGTGCCCGATCCGACCACGCTGGCCGAGGCCCGCGCCATCGTCGCGAGATATGGCCTTGCCCTCGATGCCGCGGTCGGACGGGCGCTCGAGGATCCCGGCAACGAGAGCTGCAAGCCCGGCGATGCCGCCTTTGCCCGGGCGCGGTTCGAACTGATCGCACGGCCGCGCGCCTCGCTCGACGCCGCCGCCCGGATCGCAAGCGAGGCCGGCTATGAGGTTGTCGACCTCGGCGCCGATCTGCAGGGTGAGGCCCGCAGCGTTGCCGACGATCATGCGCAGCTTGCCCTGCGGGCACGCGCCGAAGGTCGGCGGGTGGCGTTGCTGTCGGGCGGCGAACTGACGGTGACGGTGCGCGGTCAGGGTCGCGGCGGACCCAACCAGGAATATGCGCTGGCCTTCGCCGGGCTGCTCGGGCCTACGCCGGACATCTCGGTGCTGGCGGCGGACACCGACGGCGCCGACGGCGGCGCCGGCAGCGCCACCGACCCGGCCGGCGCCATGGTCGATGGCGCCACCCTTGCTAGCATGGCTTCGCTTGGACTCGATCCCCGCACCTATCTCGACAACAACGACGCCACCGCCTTCTTCGCAGCCACCGGCGATCTGCTGGTCACCGGCCCTACCCTCACCAATGTCAACGACGTCAGGGCGATCCTGGTGGATTAGTCCCGCGGCCGTTCGAAACGCGCGGGGCACATGGGCCGAGAGCCCACAACAACTCGTGCTGGTCAGAAATCGCGGGCGATGGTCGCCAGCATCGCGAGCAGCGCGGCGCGGTTGGCGGGGCCGAGCAGCGCATTGAGACGGGCCTCGTGCTTGGTGGCGACCAGCTTCTTGGCCCGCGCCAGCACCGCCCTTCCCTTGTCGGTCAGCACCAGGATGTGCGAACGGCGATCGTTGGTCGACCGCATCCGGGTGCAGAGATCGCGGCTCTCGAGCCCGTCGAGCATGGCGACGAAATTCGGCCGCAGGATGCCGAGCGTGCTGGCGATTTCGGTCTGGTTGCGGCCCGGATTGCGGTCGACCAGCAGCAGCACCGAGAACTGCGCCGGAGTGAGCTGCAGCGGAGCGACACAGCGCAGAAAATCCTCGAACACCTTGAGCTGGGCCCGCTTCAACGAATAGCCCAACAGCTCGGACAACTCGCCGAGCCGCAGCGGCGCGGCTTCGGCGGCGCCGTCGGCACGCTCCTTGCGCGCCGGCCGGGACGGTCTGGAAGGGTCGGCGGCAGTTCGGGAAACAGGCATCGCTCGCGGCTCGCAATCCCGCCCGGCTGGGCCCTTGGCCGCGGCGGACCATCAGGTTATATCGAATAATTGTTATCGCCTATATCAAATTCGGTGCGGCCGGATCAGCCTTGCATGAACCTCGCCACGATTTCCTTCGGCATCGGCGCGGATTTCAGCCGCGCCGGGTCGTCGGGATGCCGCCCCACCAGCACCCGGGTCTCGAAGGCCTCGATCGCCAGCGTCTCGCCCTTGAACACGCGGTGGATCACTTCGAAGCTGGACCGCCTGAAGCTGTCGATCCGGCTTTCGATGGTGATCCAGTCGCCATGGGTCGACGCGACATGAAATTTCGCCCGCGTGTCCACCATGGGAATGCCGACCAGGCCATATTTGCGGACGATGTCCTGCTTGGAGAAGCCGGCGGCCTCGAACATGATCGAGGTCGAAATCGTCGAACATTTCGAAATAGCGCGGGTAATAGGCGATGTTGGCGGGATCGCAATCGCCCCACTGGATCTGGACATCGCGGCGATGGACGAACATGCGGTGCTTTCCCTAGTGCAGCGCCATGCGGCGCGAAGCGGCCTGATCTTTCAGTTCCATGGCTTTCTCCCGGGCTGATCCATCGCGCCCGGTTCCGGAATAATCACGCCGGCGGCCGGGGCCGGCGAATAGAGTCGTTCGATCAGCGCCGCGCGATGCTCCAGCACCGCGCGCTGGTTGATCGAGCCCTTGTCGGTCAACTCGCCGCGGTCGATCGACAGCGGCGTGTCGAGCAGCATCGCGCGGGCGACCCGGGTCGACGAGCCGGTCGAGGTCGCCAGCAGCCGGGACATCCGTTCGCGGAACGCCGCCACCACCAGCGGATCGGCCGCCGCCGCCGCCAGATCATCGCTCCGCAGCGCCGGATTGACCAGACGGCAACCGTCGAGGTCGAGGACGACCAGCGCCGACAATTCATCGCGGTTGATGCCGGCAATCACGACGTCGCGGACCAGTGGCGCGCAGGCGGCGATGAAGCGCGCCCGCAGCGGACCCACGCTGACCCAGGTGCCGCTGGCGAGCTTGAAATCCTCGGCGATGCGGCCGTCGAAATCGAACCCGGCGCTGAAATCATCCGGATCGGCCGGCTTGATCGCGTCGCCGAATTTGTAGAAACCCTCCTCGTCGAACGCCTTCGCGGTCAGCTCCGGCTGACGCCAATAGCCCGGCGTGACATTCGGCCCCCTGGCGCGAACCTCCAGCTTGCCGTTGCTGGGAACGAGCTTGGCCTCGTTGCCGGAGATGGGGAGCCCGACATGGCCGGATCGGCTGGTGGCCGGCCGCACCGACATGAACATCGGCGCGGTCTCGGTGGCGCCCAGCCCGGTCAGCATCGGCACGCGAAAGCCGGTCTGGCGCACCGCGAGTTCATCGAGGCTGTTCCAGACGAATGGCGACAGCGCCGCGCCGCTGAAGAACATCGCGTCCAGCCGCTGGAAGAAGGTGGCGCGCAGCGCGGCATCGTCACGCAGATAGGGCAGCAGCAATTCATAGCCCTTGGGCACGTTGAAATACACCGTCGGCGAGATCTCGCGCAGATTGCGCACGGTCTGCTCGATGCCGCCGGGCATCGGCTTGCCGGCGTCGAGATACATCGAGCCGCCATTGAACAGGATCAGCCCGATATTGTGATTGCCGCCGAACGTATGATTCCAGGGCAGCCAGTCGACGATGACCGGCGGCTGCTCCTTCAGGAAGGCGAGCGTCTCGCGCAGCATGATCTGGTTGGCGCAGAGCATTCGCTGGGTGTTGATGACGGCCTTGGGGTTGCCGGTCGAGCCCGATGTCAGCAGCAGCTTCGCAATGTGATCCGGACCGATCGCCTGATGCGCCGCATCGAGTCCGGCATGCTCCGGCGTCGCCAACAGATCGGCGAGCAAGGTGACGCGGCGACCGGGCACCGCCCCATGGCAGGCCGTGATCTCGGTGGTCTCGGGGACCGTGGCGGACAGCGCATCGGCGAACAGCGTGGCGTCGGCGGCGAACACCAGCCCCGGCGTCAGCAGCTTCATCACAAAGGCAAGCTTGCCGTAATCCCCCGACATCAGCGAATAGGCCGGCGAAACCGGGCAGAACGGGATGCCGGCATACATCGCGCCGAACGCGACCAACGCGTGGTCGATCGAATTGCCGGACAGGATGACGACCGGCCGCTCCGCCGACAGGTCGCGCGCGAGCAGCGCCGAGCCGATCCGGCGCGCGGCGGTCAGGAGCTGCGCATAGGTGAGTTCCCGCCACCCGCCATCGGCGTCGCGTTCGGCCATGAAGACGCGGTGCGGCTGCACGTCGGCCCAATGATGCAGGCGATCGGTCAGCCGGAACGGATAGTCGCCAAGCGCGACGCTCGGCCGCAGATAGATGGTGCCGTCGCCGCGACGTTCGACCGCCACCTCGGGATCGCCGAACGAAATCGGCCGCAGCGGCCTCGCAGCGTTCGCCGCCTCGCCGGTGACCGCCGGCATGTCGGCTGGCTTTCCCATCGTTCCGCCGTCCTCCCGGGAATAGTTATATGCTATAACTGATTTGGAGCGAGTCAAGACGAGGCTACCCCACGGCGGCGCACGCCCGACACCGTAGATGGGGTAACGGGCCGGCCGCCCGCTCGCTACGGCGCGATTTGGAAGCGCGCTCGCGAGCAGCCTGTTGGTTGGAAGGCGGTCGTCCCTCAAACTGATGGTGTTGAACGGAGTCGGGCAGGCCCGCTCCAAGCATCATTAAGGGGACGACCATGGATCAGTATGCAGGAATTGACGTGTCTTTGGAATGTTCGCGGGTCTGCCTTGTCGATGGTTCGGGCAAGATTTTGCGGGAGACGAAGGTTGCGAGTGAACCGGCGCCGCTGATTGCGTGGTTCCGGTCGCTGGGGCAGCTGCCGGAACGGATCGGGCTGGAGGCAGGTCCCTTGTCGCAATGGCTGTATGCGGGTCTGCGGGACGCAGGGCTTGCGGTCGAGCTTCTGGAGACGCGGCACGTTCGGGAGGCCTTCAAATCGATGCCAGTGAAGACCGATCGTAACGATGCCCGCAGGATCGCGCAGTTGATGCGGCTCGGCTGGTTCCGGCCGGTGCACTGCAAGTCGGTCGCGGCGCAGGAGACCCGCGCCATCCTGACGGCGCGCAAGCTGCTGCAATCCAAGCTGCACGATGTCGAGAACAGCCTGCGTGGCGTACTTCGCGGTTTTGGCCTAAAGGTCGGCGCGACCACCGAGCGCGCGTTCGCCGGACGCATCCGCGAGCTCGTTACCGGCCATCCCGGACTGGAGTTGGTGGCGGCGGCGCTGCTCCAAGCCCATGCCGTGCTGCTGCGGGAGTTCAAGGGCCTGGACAAGCACACCCAGAAGCTCGCCAGAGCGCAGCCATCCGCCAAGCTCCTGATGACAACGCCGTCCGTTGGTCCGATCGTGGCGCTCACCTATGCCGCGGCGGTCGACGACCCGAAGCGCTTCCGTTCCTCGAAGGCCACAGGCGCACACTTTGGCCTCACGCCGAAGAAATACCAATCGGGAGAGACCAATTACACTGGCCGGATCAGCAAGATCGGCGATGCATCGGTGCGCGAGGCGCTCTATCAGGCAGCTCACGTCATGTTGACCAAGCCGGTCAAGAATTGCTCGGCATTGAAGAGCTGGGCGATGCGCATCGCCAGGCGCGCAGGCATGCGCAAGGCCAAGGTGGCGCTGGCTCGCAAGCTCGCCGTGATTCTGCATCGCATGCTTGCCGACGCCAAACCGTTCAACCCGATGGCCAAGGCCATCTAGCCAGGAGCAGCCATCGGTTCTGGGCGGGCCACCCATCAGGCTCTCCTGAGCGAAGTCCCTCCGCTGGGACGACGGATCCGGTCAGGCCGCCATCCGGGAAGTGGCTCACAACCACGCAATCCGTAGATTGGCCGACCAGCTCCTCATGCACCCCATCAGGTGACGGCCACCGCGCCGATCCCGTACAGAAGCAAGTGCCCAGCGAGTGGATGACGCAAAAAGGGATTGACTAACCAAGGCCCGTTACAGAAGAAGCCCGGATGCAGCGCAGCGCAATCCGGGGATTTTCACCGCGGATGGCGCTGCCCCGGATTTCGCTGCGCTTCATCCGGACTACGGTTCTCGTCACCGTCATTGCGAGCGCAGCGAAGCAATCCATGGCGCAACCAGCGGTGATGTGGATTGCTTCGTCGCTTTCGCTCCTCGCAATGACGGCCGTAACGTCTATGGCCGTCATTCCGGGGCGCGCAACGCGCGAGCCCGGAATCTATAGCCACGATATGCGTTGTGGGCACGCTACTGCCCCAGCCTCGCGCCTAACGGCGTTTCGTGGTTGTGGATTCCGGGCCTGCGCTCACGCGCATCCCGGAATGACGGATGTGGATGAGTTTCATCGCAGTACCTGACGGCAGGGCAACATCCACCGCTGTCGTTCGGATCTACAGCACCTGATGCACGTCGACGACGACATGGTCGAGATGGCGGGCGGCGGAGCCGATGAACAGGTTTTCCATCAGCCAGCGGTATTTCTCGCTTCCGGTCTCGAATTTCGGCACGGTGCGGAAATAGATCAGCTTCGGATCGACCGGCTCGCCGCGCTTCAATCGCTGCAGCAGTTCGACCGGCCCGAAGCGAATGCCCCTGTTCTCGACATAGATCGTCGCGCCGTCGTCGGTCTCGAAGGCGTATTTGGCCTCGAGCTCGATCAGCTCGTTGGGCCGGATGATCTGGAAGTCGGCGCCGAACGGGCAGACCGTGCCGTTGACCTGCTCGCCGCGAACCTCGCCGCCGATGACGGGAATGACGCGGCGGACCCCGTGGCCGATATCGCCGGCCGAGGTCACGCCGCCGATCCGGGCGGTGATGGTGAAGACATAGCGGGTGGCGAGGGTCGGAACGGCCATGGAATCATCCGATCATGCGTTGTGGCAGCCAGGTCGCGAGCAGCGGAAATGCGATCAGGATCACCAGCCGGATCAGGTCGGTCACCACGAAGGGCAGCACACCGACGAAGATCGTCGCCATGTTGACGTCCTTGATCACGCTCTTGATGACGAACACGTTCATGCCGACCGGCGGATGGATGAGCCCGAGCTCGACGGTCATGACAATGACGATGCCGAACCAGATCGGGTCGAAACCCAGCGCGGTCACCACCGGGAACACGATCGGCACCGTCAGGATCACCATCGCCATCGCATCCATCAGGCAGCCCAGCACCAGGTACATCAGAAGGATCAGCGCCAGCACGCCATAGCGGCCGATACCGAGGCCGGTCAGGAACGCGGTGACGTTCTGCGGCGTCTGGGTGATGGTGAGGAAGTAGCCGAAGCACAGCGCGCCGATCAGCACGGTGAACACCGCGGCTGCGGTGCGCGTCGCCTGCAACAGCGCCTGCAGGATGCCGTCCCTGGTCAGCTTGCGCCGGAGGATGCCGATGATGAAGGCGCCGACCGCCCCGACGGCGCCGGCCTCGGTCGGGATGAAGAAGCCGCCATAGAGGCCGCCGATCACGAACAGGAACAGCAGCAGCGGCGACCAGACGTCAGCGAGCGCCGCCAGGCGGTCGCGCCAGGACGCGCGCGGCCCGGCCGGCAGGAATTTCGGCTTCACCACGCCGATGACGCCGATGGTAATCATGTGCATCAGGATCGCCAGCAGGCCCGGCACCACGCCGGCGATGAACAGCTTGCCGATGTCCTGCTGGGTGATGATGCCGTAGACGGCGAGCACGGTCGAGGGCGGCAGCATGGCGCCGAGCGTACCGCCTACCGCGATGACGCCGGTGGCGAAGGATTGCGGATAGCCGTAGCGGCGCATCTCCGGATAGGCGACCGCCGAGAACGTCGCGGCGGTGGCAACCGAGGAACCCGAAATCGCGGCGAAGCCGCCGCAGGCGGCGATGGTGGCGATGCCCAGGCCGCCCTTCCAATGCCCGACAAAGGTGTTGGCGGCACGAAACAATTCGCGGCTGATGCCGGAGACCGAGACGAAGGCGCCCATCAGCAGGAACATCGGGATCACGCCGAAGGAATAATCCGTCACCGTGCGCATGGTGGTCTGGCCGACCAGCTTGAGCGCGGGGGCGAGCCCGGTGAGGTAGCCGAATCCGGTGATGCCGACGAGGCCCATCGCCATGCCGACGGGAACGCGCAGCAGCATCAGCGTGAACAGGGTGATAAAGCCGGTCAGGGCGACGGCTTCGTTGCTCATGCCGCGCTACTCCGCGGTCTTGATCTTGGGATCGTGGATCCGATCCGGATGGAAGATCAGGCGCCAGGTCCGGATCGCGATCAGCAGCACCGCCGAGACGTCGCCGATCCACGACACCAGGAAGAAGGGCCAGATCGGCACCTGCAGATCCATGGTCACGATATGCTCGGCGCGGGTGGCCGCCACCTTGTCGAACAGCGTATAGGTCTGCACCGTCACCACGAACAGCAGCACCAGCGTCGCGAACACGTCGATGGCGCGCTGGTATTTCGGCGACACATTGGCCCAGACCAGGTCGACCGTGATGTGGGTGCCGCGATAGCTGGTAGCGGCGATACCCCAGAATATCAGGATACCCAGCATGAACTGGCCGAAATTGTAGTAGTCGGGGATGGTCACCGCGAAGAACTTGCGCATGAATACCGCGGTGAAGGTGTTCAGCGCGACGATGCCGACAAAGAACGCGGCGATCCACTCGATCGAATCGATGAAGCGGTCCATGGCGTTCTTGTGTGCGGGCTCGGGCGGCCCGACCAGCGTGCCATCGCGCGAAACTTCGGGATCGGCGGTCATGGACGGATTCGCCTGCTGCGTGAAGCAACCATTGATCTACTCGTCATGGCCGGGTCGATCCACCCCCGTCCATCCGGGTCGGCCATCCTACGCGACGGGGCCGCCGCCCGGGACCGGCCCGGGCAGCACGGCTCCGAAGGCCGCTAAGGCGGTTACGTGCCGGCGTTGTGTTTCTTCAGGGTCGCCTGCAAATCGGCATCGATCGCGGCCGGATCGCCGCCCGCCTTCTTGACGGCCGCGGCCCAGCTTTCATGCAGCGGCGTCACCGCCTTCTTCCATTCGGCGAGCTGGTCCGGCGTCAACTCATAGACCTCATGGCCGGGCGCGGCCTTCATCTTGGCGCGGCCGGCGAACTCGAAATCGGTCCAGGGGTCGGTGACCTTGGAGGCCCATTCCGGCGTGCAATGGTCGTCGATGATCTTTTTCTGCGCGGGCGACAGCGAATTGTATTTGGCCAGATTGATGTTGTAGGTGAACACCGTGGTGTAGAGCGGCACGTCCATGGTGTACTTGACGGCCTTGTCGATGCCGAACAGGAACATCGACCCCCAGGGGAAGGTGATCTCATCGGCCACGCCGCGCTCGATCGCGTCGCGCGCTTCGGGCGCCGAGGCCTGCACATTGGTGCCGCCGAACATCTTAACCATCTCGCCGATGGTGCTCTGCGCCGGACGCACCTTGACGCCCTTGAGATCGTCCGGCACCACGATCTTCTTCTTGCCGTGCAGCGCGCCGGGATCGTGGATGAAGGCGAAGCAGAGATGCGTGTCCTTCATCTCCGTCGGGGCGTATTTGTGGTACCAGTCATTGAGCGCCAACGTGCCTTTTTTGCCGTCGGAGAACACGAAGGGAAGCTGGCCGGCGGCGGCGATCGGGAAGCGGCCGGGCTGATAGCCGGGATTGACATAGGTGACGTCGGCAATGCCGTCGCGCGCCATGTCGTAGTGATCGAAGGCTTTGCCGAGCTGCTCGGAAGGAAACACCTGCAGCTTGATGGTGCCGCCGGAAGCCTTCTCGATATCGGCGGCCCAGGCCTGCGTCGCCGGCACAAGGGGATGCGCGGGCGGCACCCAGAGCGACACCTTCATGGTGACGGTCTTGTCCTGCGCCAACGCAGGCGTCACACTGGCGACCAGCAGCAGCGCCAGACATGCTTTCCTCATCGCTCACCTCCCTCGCGGCATCGGGTCTCGAGGCCCTTTGCGGATATTGTTATATGATATAATCATCATTGCAAGGCCGCGCGGCCACCAGGCGAGCTGCGGCGTTCGTCAACCTACAACAGCCGTCGGAGCATGTATTGCGGACAAAAGTAGCAATCATTGGCGCCGGGCCAGCAGGTCTGCTGCTGGGCCAGTTGCTGCATGGCTACGGAATCGACAACGTCATCCTGGAACGCCAGACCCCCGATTACGTACTCGGCCGCATCCGCGCCGGGCTGCTCGAGGAAGGAACGGTGGCGCTGCTCGACCAGGTCGGTGTGGGCGCCCGCGCCCACCAGGAGGGCCTGGTCCATGACGGCATCGAACTCGCCTTTGGCGGGGTGCGCCATCGCATCGACATGAAAGCCGCCACCGGCAAGACGGTGATGATCTACGGCCAGACCGAAGTGACGCTCGACCTGATGAATGCGCGCAAGGCGGCCGGCCTCCCCACCTTCTATCAGGCCGCCGAGGTCGAGCCGCATGATTTCGATACCGACCATCCCCGTCTGTCCTACACGAAAGATGGTATCGGTCACGAGATTGCCTGCGACTTCATCGCCGGCTGCGACGGATTTCACGGGGTCAGCCGTGCCAGCATCAAACCCGCGGCGATCGAGACCTTCGAGCGGGTCTATCCGTTCGGCTGGCTTGGCATCCTGTCGGAGACACCGCCGGTCTCGCACGAACTGATCTATACCAACCACGCGCGCGGGTTTGCGCTATGCACCATGCGCTCGACCCACCGCAGTCGCTATTACGTGCAGTGCCCGCTGGACGACCACATCGATCAATGGCCCGACGCGCGCTTCTGGGACGAGCTGAAGCGGCGGCTGGACCCTGCTGCGGTCGCCGATCTCGTCACCGGCCCGTCGATCGAGAAGAGCATTGCCCCGCTGCGCAGCTTCGTGGCCGAGCCGATGCGGTTCGGCCGGATTTTCCTTGCCGGCGATGCCGCGCATATCGTGCCGCCGACCGGCGCCAAGGGACTGAACCTCGCCGCCAGCGACGTGCTCTATCTGTCACACGCCTTCCGCGAATTTTACGACGAGAAATCGGCCGCCGGCATTGACGGCTATTCGGCGACCGCCCTGGCACGGGTCTGGAAGGCGGTCCGCTTCTCATGGTGGATGACCTCGATGCTGCACAAGTTCCCGGAAGAAGGCAAATTCGGCGCCCGCATCCAGCTCGCCGAGCTGAACTATCTGGTCAGCTCGCAGGCCGCATCCACCTCGCTGGCGGAGAACTATGTAGGCCTGCCCTATTGATCGCCGCGAGCCCGACCATGCTCACCCTCTATTATGCGCCAGGATCGAGCTCGATGGCGGTGCATATCGCGTTGCATGAAATCGGCGTCCAGTTCGAAGCAAGGCCGATGTCGTTCAACAATGGCGACCTGCGCTCGCCCACCTTCCTGGCCCTCAATCCCGAGGGGAAGGTCCCGACCCTGCTGATCGATGGGCTTCCGCTCACCGAGGTCGCGGCCATCCTGTTCTACCTCGCGCGACGCTTTCCGGAAGCGAGGCTGCTACCGCACAACGATCCCCATGGCGACGCCCAGGCGGTTTCCTGGATGTCGTTCGCCGCTTCGACCTTGCATCCGGCCCGGCGGCAGGGCCTGCATCAGGCGAGGCAGGTCTACGCCATCGCCGACCGGCGGCTGGGGGAAGGTTGGGCGCTCGGGACCTATTCGATCGCCGACATCCACCTGTTTCGGCTGTACTGGCGGCTGGTCCATTCGCTGGACCCGTCGCCTTATGAATTTCCCAACCTGACCGCGCACTACATGCGCATGATGGCCCGCCCGGCGGTGCAACAGACGCTCGAGATCGAATCCGCGGTCGGCTATGAATTGCCGGCGTGACCGCGGGGGCCGCGAAGTGTCACCCGGCCAAGGCCTCGCCGTTTCTCAGAGGCCGAAATGCCAGTCGCTGCGTTCGACCACGAGGTCGATGAAGGCCCGGACCTTGGCCGACAGCAAGCGTGAGGTCGGATAGACGATGTGGATTGGCAGCGCCGGCTGCTCGAACGGCGCCAGCACGATCCGGAGACGGCCGGCGCGCAGCGAATCGGCGGCCTGATATGCCATCACCCGCGTCAAACCTCCGCCCTGCTCGGCATATTGAATCGCCGCGTCGGCGCTGTTGGTGACGAATCGCGCCACGCCCGTCAGGCGCAGTTCGCGGCCGTCCCTGAAAAAGCGCCAGTCCGGAACGGCGCCGAACTGGATGGTGGCGTGCGTGGCAATCGCTTCCGGCGTGCCGGGCTCGCCATGTTCGCGGAGATAGTCGCTGGAGGCCACCACGATCCGGCGCATCTCGCCGACATGGCGCGCGACCAGGCTGGAATCGGGAAGATGGCCGATCCTGACCGCGAGGTCGACACCGTCCTCGACCAGGTTGATCATGCGGTCCGACAGCCGCAGCTCCGCCGAGACCTCGGGAAAGCGGGTCAGATAGGCCGACATCACCGGACTGACATGGAGGCGGCCAAAGCCGATCGGCGCCGACACCACCAGCCGTCCACTCGGCCGTGTCCGCTCCTGTTGCACGGAGCCATCGGCCTCCTCGACATCGGTCAGGACGCGCCGGATCCGCTCCAGGTAACGCGCACCGGCATCGGTCAGCGTCACCGACCGCGTCGTCCGCTGCAACAGCCTGGCGCCGAGACGATCTTCCAGCCCCGCCACGAGCCGCGTGACCGCCGACGCCGACAATCCCAGCCGCCGGGCCGCCGGCGCAAAACCCCGGAGGTCGGCTACCGCCACAAAGGCCTGCATGGCGTCCAGGCGATCCATGGCATTATTTCATATCCTGCAATAATGAACTGTCAATCCGGCGAATTGTTCAAAATCGGTGGAAGCCCCATTTGTGACGGTGCAGGCGTCCCGAGTAGGAGATTTGCGATGTCCGAAACCCATATCTATCCCAGCGACGTGGCGTTCACCCCGGCGGTGAAAGCCATTCAAGTCCGCAAGGGATCGCGCGACGGCTACGCCCGGGTCGAGCAGGGTGGCGGCTGGCGGACCGAGATCGACGAGAATTTGGCGGCGTTCCTGGCCGAGGCCGACAGCCTATTCCTGGCGACCGCCAGCGCCGACGGCCAGCCTTATATCCAGCATCGCGGCGGGCCCAAGGGATTTGTCCGGGTGCTGGACAAGACCACGCTGGGCTTTGCCGACTATAGCGGCAACCGGCAGTTCATCACGCAAGGCAACCTCTCGGAAAACCGCAAGGCCAATATCTTCGTGATGGACTACGCACACCGCCGCCGGGTGAAACTGTGGGGCGAGGCGCGGATCGTGGAGGACGATCCGCCATTGCTGCAGTCGCTGATGCCGAAGGGTTACAAGGCGCGACCCGAACAGGCCATCCTGTTCAGGATCGCAGCGTGGGACACCAATTGTCCGCAACACATTCCGCTGAAGTTCGACGCCGCCGACGTGGCGGCGGCCCTTGCCACGCGCGACGCCCGGATTGCCGAGCTGGAAGCCGAACTCGCCTCGCTGCGGCAACCCTCTTCACCCGCGCACTGACGGCCGCTGTTCAGGCGGCCTGTCGCAGCGGCGTCCAGGCGAACTCCGGATGATACTGCCGCATCAGGCGGTCGACATAGGCGGTAAGATTGGTGAACTGCTCGGCGCGGTCGCGCAACGCGGAGACGAAAAACGGCGTCAGCACGCCGGCGAGCGCTCCGAAGGCGGTGGCATCGGCCCCACAGGGTCGCTCGCCCATCAGGTAGGGCTGGTCGCCGAGCTGGACCGAAAGCGCAAACAGTGAACGGACGGCGAGTTCGACATCGTCGTCGGGCGCATGGCGGCCGAGCCCGCTCAGCAGATAGTTCTCGGCGACGCGGAACTGGGCGTCCTCGCGCAGCTTGTCGCGGACGTGCGCCGGCGCGCCGTCGAAGAAATGGGTCGGCCCCTTGGCGAAATTCTCCGCATCGATCCAGCGGGTGCCGATCAGCGCCCAATAGACGTGATGCTCGATCATGCGCTCGAACGCCCAGGCCTGCGCGCGCTGCTGCAGGTCGAGCCCGGCGTCGAAATCGAAGCCGTATTTGCGTTCGATATGCGCACGGATGAAGGTGGAGTCGGCGATCGGTTCGGATTCGTCCTCGATGAAGGGCAACTGTCCCTTCGGCGAAGCCGGCGGCATCGCCCGCTCCTTGCGGTAGGCGAGGCCCGCCATCTTGAGCTGGACTTCCGTCTTGGTGACGAACGGGCTGATTTCAGGCAAGCCGAAGCCGGCGCCAAAGCCATAGAGAGTGATCATGGTCTGCTCCTGATCGCGGGGACAAGGTCGAGATCTAGCGGCGCGCTGCTGCCACCGTGGTGTCAGCAGGGCGCAAGCCCTGGGCGAAACAGGCGCCCCGCCAGGCGCGCCGCAGCTGGTCGTTGGCCAGCCGGCCCAGCTGCCGCTGCGCCATCGCACCGGTCGCGCCGAGCCATTGCACGGCGAATGCCACCATCATCCAGCGCAGGCCGGCGATGTCGCGGTTGAACGCGGCGAGGCGCATCCATACAAAAGCCCGGGCCTGCCCCAGCGCCTGAAAACGCTCCCGGGCAGCGAATGGGTAAAGGACCATCATGGACATATTCCCTTCATCTGAGATGTTGTCCCGATATAGCCTTGGCCTGCTGCCAACATGCTGTCAGCATCGCGCACAACGCCGCGAAAAAAGGTGAGCTGCCATGAGGCGGGCCGACCGGCTGTTCCAGATCATCCAGGTGTTGCGGCGGACACGAAAACCGCTGACCGCCGACGCGATCGCGGCCGAGCTCGAAACCTCCAGGCGCACGATCTACCGCGATATCGCCACCCTGATCGGCCAACGGGTGCCGATCCGCGGCGAAGCCGGGATGGGCTACATCCTAGAGGCGGGGTTTGACCTGCCGCCCCTGATGCTGACGCCGGAGGAAATCGAGGCCGCTGTGCTCGGTGCGCAATGGGTGGCCGGACATGCCGATCCGGCGCTGTCGCGCGCCGCCGAGGACCTGATCGCCAAAATCGCCGACACCGTGCCGGAGCGGCTGCGGCCGTTCGTGCTGGAGCCGGCCAGCCGGGCCCGCCCGAGCTGGCAACGCGAGCCGGACCGCCTCGACATGGTGCGCACGCGGGCGCATATCCATGAAGGCCGTAAGATCACGTTGCGCTATCGCGACGAGCATGGCCGCGACAGCGAACGCACCATCTGGCCGATCGCCGTCGGCTATCTCGAGGCGGTGCGGCTGCTGGCAGCCTGGTGCGAACTGCGCGGCGATTTCCGCAGCTTCCGTACCGATCGCGTGGTCGCCGCGGATTATCTCGGCGAGAGATACCCGGAGCGGCGCGACGTGTTGCGGGCGCGATGGCGCCAGAGCCTGGTCTGGGAACGGCCGGGCGACCATTGAAACCGGGGCGGACCAGGCACATGGCAAACAGGTTTGAAACCGCAAACGACCCGCAACGGCTATGCCAGGCCTGCGGCGCCTGCTGCTCCTATTCGCCGGACTGGCCCCGCTTCACCACCGAGGAAGACGCCGCGCTGGAGCTGATCCCGGAGCGGTTCGTCAACGACAGGCAGTCCGGCATGCGCTGCGAAGGCGACCGCTGCTCGGCGCTGTCGGGCCGGATCGGGGTCGCGACGAGGTGCGGGATCTATGCGGTGCGGCCCGAGGTCTGCCGGACCTGCGCCCCCGGCGATTCCGAATGCGCGATGGCGCGGCGGCGGCATGGGTTGCCGGCGCTGACCTGACCGTTCAGGCCGGCACGGCCTCGGCGTAGTCGTCGTCGAGCTCATCCTCGAGCGGCGAGAACGTGCTGAGCGGCTTGGTCGACAGCGTGATCGCCCTGCGGTGGCCATGCGATGCCGATTCACTGCGCGCCGCCGGCACGTCGCGGGAAAGTCCGTAGAGCGCGGCGCCGACGCGTCCGCCGAACACAATCAGTTCGCGCTCGCTGCAGCTTCCGGCGATCGCCACCGCCAGCGTATGCAGATGGCTGCGGCGATAGCAGAACAGCGCGAGCATCGCCCGCACTTCGGACGGCACGCTTTCCACCAGCTTGGGCAGTCCGTTCTCGCTGGCGCGATACATCTCGCCAAGCAGTTCGTCGCGTACCGGGCAAAAATCGTTCTCGAAGGCGTCGCGGCTTGAGAGCATAGCAATTCTCCTGCGAAACAGAGGATGCAATGCAATTCTCTAACGAGAGGTTAACCAAGCAGGGCGCCGGCCACAGCAAAGCGGTTGACGAATGATCGCGAATCGGAACGGCCGGCCGGCCTCAGAGCCCGTGCGCCCGGATCCAGCCGGCCACCGCGCGGCCGATGGCGGGGCCGGAGTCCTCCTGTATGAAGTGCGAGCCCGGTACCGTCACCTCGGTCTGGTTGCGCCAGCTGCGGCAGAACTCGCGCAGCGCGCCGGTCAGGATCGCGCCCGGCTCGGCGTTGACGAACAGCTTGGGCATATCGTTCTGCGCCATCCAGCGCGAATAGTCGGCGGCGATTTGGACCACCCCGGGAGGCTCGCCTGCGATCGGGATCTGCCGGGGCCAGGTCAGGGTCGGCCAGCGATCGTCGCGGGACTGGAACGGTCGGCGATACTCGGCCATTTCGGCCTCGGTCAGCTGGCGCAGCACCGACCCCGGCAGCACCCGCTCGACGAACATGTTGCGGTCGAGAATCATCTGCTCGCCCTTGTCGGAGCGGAAGCCCTGGAAGATCGGCGCCGCCGACGCGCTGAACTCGTCCCACGAGGCGATCGGCCGCACGATCGCTTCCATATAGGCAATGCCGCGGACCCGGTCGCGGTGACGATTGGCCCAGTCGAAGCCCAGCGCCGAACCCCAATCATGCACGACAAGGACGAGGAACGATGCCGGCCCCAGCACCGCTTCGATGAAGGCGTCGAGATAGGCGCGGTGGGTGACGAAGCGATAGGTGTCGGGCCCGGGATCCGGCAGCTTGGCGGAGTCGCCCATGCCGATCAGGTCCGGCGCAATCAACCGGCCGCATCCCGCAAGCTCCGGGATGACGTCGCGCCACAGATAGGACGAGGTCGGGTTGCCATGCAGCAGCAGCACCGGCGCCCCCTCGCCGCGTTCATGATAGGCCATGCGGGAGCCGAGCACGTCGATGGTCTTCTTGGAAAGCGGCTGCTCTGTCATTGCCATTCCCGCGATGGCGCGCCCGATCGGCCGGCCCGCATCAGTTCGCCGCCATGTAGATCGACAGTCCGAAGTCGGTAAGATGATGCAGCGCCTGGTCGACACCGATCAGGGTCCAGAACCAGGGATGCTCCAGTGTCACATCGAAGCTGGAGGAGCAAAGTCCCTTGGCCCGATCGACGGTGATGTGAATGACGAAATCGACGAAGGCAAGGAACCAGAATCGCGGCGCCAGCAGCAGGATCAGTGCCATCGCCACCGCGAAATGCACCAGGCAATGCGCCAGCAGCGGCAGCGCCCATCCCTTCTTCTGATCCTTGCCGAGCGCCATCCAGGAGGTCTGCAGCACGAAATCGGCAATGATGTGCTTGAAGGTGAGAACGAGCATCCAGCCGATCAGGGCACCGACCGGGACCGACGATGACATGGCGGGAAAGACCAAAGCTGACGCCCTTTGTTTGCAGATTGACCCGGACGAAAAAAGCAGGCTTAGGCTGTCAGCACGGATTCGCTCAACTCGAACATTCAACCGAGACGGATCATTTATGACATCTCCCGGACCAGAATGCACCCCACGGGGCGGGGGAAAAACCGCGGGTGTGGCCGGACGGCGATAGCCGTACCGCAGGCGGCCGGCTCGATCGCGGTAAGGTTACCGTTGCCCGACGGTTTGCAATCCGGATCGCCGCGGATATCATCGGCCGTCGAAAATTGTCGTTCTGCCTTATGCAGTTACGATTTCGTCGGGGCGACGCAGGGCCGCGATGAAGCGGCCCGCCGGGTCGCGGGTGATGAGCCATGAGCGCTGACGTCCCACAGCCGGAAGCGGGATCGCCGCCCGCGCGTTCGCATGTCGCGCGGCGCAATCAGCGGCAGATGCTGCTGTTCGCCGCCCTGACCCTGCTGCTCTCGATGGTCACGGTCTGGGGCGGACGCATCTGGTTGAAGAATTCCGAAACGCTGGTGTTCGCGGTCGGCGATGGCAACGGCCTGGAGGCCCGCTTCGCCGCCCGGCTTGCCGCCGTGCTCAAGAACAGCTCGTCGCGACTCCATCTCAGGATCGTGCCGCAGGGGGACAATACCCGGGCGCTGGCCGAGTTCGACCACCGGCAGGCGGATCTCGCCGTGCTGCGCACCGATGCCAAGGTGCCGCCCCATGCCCGCGCGCTCGCCCTGCTCGAGCACGACATCGTGCTGCTGATCAGTCCGGCCGGCAAGAAGATCAAGTCGCTCGCCGATCTGCGGAAAAAGAAGGTCGCCGTGCTGGCGAACGGCGACAGCAACGCGACCTTCGTCCGCAATCTGCTCGAGATCGCCGACGTTCCGGATGCGGCGTCGCGGGTGCAGATGGCGCCGCTGAATTCGACGCTCGACAAACTGCTCGCACCGGGCGGCTATGGCGCGGTGATCGCCATCGCGCACGCCTCCACCATTGCGCGTGACAAGGTCTACCAGCAATATGCCGGGCGCGGCAGCTTCACGCTGAACTCGATCGACGAATCGAAGGCGTTGACGCGGCGAAATCCCGCGGTGTCGGAGGAGACGCTGCCGACCGGCATGCTGTCGTCCTCGCCGGTAGTCCCCGACGACGATCTCGACACCATCGGCCTGCAATGGCTGCTGGTCGCGCAGGCGCGGATGTCGACGAGCACCGCCGGCGACCTCGCCCGCATCATCTATGAGAACAAGGCCGAACTCGCCCTGGACGGCGGCTTCGCCTCGAAGATCGAGCCGGCCGATACCGACAAGGATGCCTTCATCGTCGCACACCCCGGTGCCGCGGAATACATCAACGACGAAACCAAGTCGTTCATGGACCGCTACAGCGACGTCCTCTATCTCGGCGTCGCCGCGCTGAGCGTCATCGGCTCGATCTTTGCCGCAATCTACGCCAAGGTCACCCGGATCGCGCCGGAGCGGGCGAGCGAGCTTTCCACCGCCATTCTCGACATCGGCAGACGCGTCGCATCCGCCGAGACGCCGGAAGTGCTGCAGCAATTGCAGCGCGAGCTGGAAGACATCCTTCGCGGCGCGGTGATCGGACTGAGCGACGGCTCGCTGTCGAGCGACGGGCTCGACGCGTTCAAGCTCGGTTACGAGCTGGTCCGCGACGAGATCGCCGCGCGCCGCGATCAGCTGCAACGGCCGACCGGGCGCGACGACAAGGACAACGTCGTCATGGTCAAGACCGCGCACAGCAGCTAACTCTCCGCTCGTCAGATTCCGGGCTCGCGCCGGCGCGCGCTTCGGAATGACGCCGCCCGGGGTCAGATCCCGAGATAGCGATGCTGCAGCTCGGGCTCGGCGACCAGCTGCTGCGAGTCGCCGCTCCAGACCGCACGACCGCGCTCGATCATGTAGTGGCGATCGGCGATGCGGGCGAGGTTCTCGACGTTCTTGTCGATCACCAGCACCGACTGGCCCCTTGCCTTCAACAGCGACAGGCAATTCCAGATCTCGTCGCGGATCAGCGGCGCCAGCCCTTCGGTCGCCTCGTCGAGGATCAAAAGCCGCGGATTGGTCATCAGCGCCCGGCCGATCGCCAGCATCTGCTGCTCCCCGCCCGACAGCGTGCCGCCCATGTTGGCGCCGCGCTCGGCCAGGCGGGGAAACAGCGCGTGGACCTTGTCGAGGGTCCACGGGTCGGACGACGCCAGCCGGTTGCCGGAAGCCGCGAGCAGGTTCTCGCGCACGGTCAGGTTGGGAAAGATCTGGCGGCCCTCGGGCACCAGCCCGATGCCGAGCTGGGCGATGCGGAACGAGGCCAGCCGGCGGACTTCCCGGCCGGCGAAGCGTATCGTCCCGGCGCGCGCCGGCGTCAGGCCCATGATGGAGCGGATGGTGGTGGTCTTGCCCATGCCGTTGCGTCCCATCAGCGCCACCATCTCGCCGGTCCGCACCGTCAGCGACATTCCGAACAGCACCTGGCTCAGGCCGTAACAGGTCTCGATGCCTTCGACTTCGAGCAGCGGCGCGGGCGCGGCGTCAGCCATGGCCGGCCACCGCATGGGCGTCGCCGAGATAGGCGCGCCGCACTTCCGCATTGCCGCGGATCGCCGCCGGGGTGTCGCAGGCGATGACCCTGCCATAGACCAGCACGGTGATGCGGTCGGCCAGCGCAAACACCGCATCCATGTCGTGTTCGACCAGCACGATGGTGACCTCGCGCCGCAATTCGCCGAGCAGCTTGACCATCCGCGCGGATTCCGTGACGCCCAGTCCCGCCATCGGCTCGTCGAGCAGCAGCAATTGCGGCCGGGTGGCGAGGGCCACCGCGAGTTCGAGCTCGCGCTGCTCGCCATGGCTCAGGGCGGCGACCGCGACATCGGCGCGCGCCGCGAGCCCGACCCGCGCCAGCGCCGCACGTCCGGCGTCGCGCAGCGGCCGTTCCTTGCGGGCATCGTGCCAGAAGCGGAAGGAATGGCCGTGATGGGCCTGGGCTGCGAGCGCGACATTGTCGAGCGCGGTGAAGTCGGCGAGCAGCGAGGTGATCTGGAACGAGCGTGCCAGGCCGAGCGCGCTGCGGCGATGGGCCGGCAGGCGGGTGATGTCCTCGCCGCGGAAGTGCACCGTGCCGGAGTCCGGCAGCAATTGCCCGGTGAGCTGGCTGATCAGGGTGGTCTTGCCGGCACCGTTCGGCCCGATGATGGCATGCAGCTCGCCGCGCTCGACATCGAGCGACAGATCGTCGGTCGCGGCGATGCCGCCGAAGCGGCGCACCAGGTTGCGGACACCAAGCAGCGGATCAGCCACGGCCGAGCCTCCCGAGCAGCCCCATGATGCCGCCGCGCCCGAACAGCACGATCAGCAGCAGCAGTGGGCCCATGATCATCGCCCAATATTCGGTGAGCCGCGACAGAAACTCCTCGAGCACCAGGTAGACGATTGCGCCGATCACCGGACCGGACAGCGTGCCCATGCCGCCGAGAATGACCATCACCATGAGGTCGCCGGAGCGGGTCCAGTACATCACCGCCGGGCTGACGAAATCGGTATTGTTGGCCAGCAGGGCACCGGCAAGGCCGCACAGCGTGCCGGCGATGACGAAGCAGACCAGCCGGTATCGCGTGGCGGGAAACCCGATCGCCTGCATGCGCGCCTCGTTCGAGCGCAGCCCCTGAACCACGAGGCCGAAGCGCGAATTGACGACGTGCCAGATCAGCCAGATCCCGCCTGCCAGGCAGAACAGGCAGAGATAGTAGAACTGCACCCGGCTCGACAGGTCGACCAGGCCGGCGAAATCGCTGCGGCGATAGATCGTGAGGCCGTCGTCGCCGCCATAGCGCGACAGTCCCGAGGCGACGTAATAGGCCATCTGCGCAAAGGCGAGCGTGATCATGATGAAATAGACCCCGCGGGTGCGCAACGACAGCGCGCCGATCACCAGCGCAAACAGCGCCGAGGCGGCGAGCGCCACCGGCCATTGCACGAATCCGGAGCCGATGCCCTCGAAAGCCAGAATGCCGACGGCATAGCCGCCGACGCCGAGATAGGCGGCATGGCCGAAACTCATCATGCCGCCATAGCCCATGATGAGATTGAGGCTGGCGGCCGCCAGCGCGAAGATCACGATGCGGGTGAACAGCGTCAGCACGAAGACGTTGCCGCTGAGCGCGGAATAGAGCGGCAGCAGCGCCAGCATGACCGCCACGAGCGCCGTGACGATGCTGCCGATATCGGGCCGCGCGGTCATCGTCGGTTGGCCGGGAACAGCCCCTCCGGCCGCAGCACCAGCACGATCGCCATCAGCAGATAGATCAGCATCGAGGACAACGCCGGCGCCGCGGTGGAAGCCGCCGCCGAGCTCAGCACCTTGCGCAACAGGTCGGGCAGGAAGGCCCGGCCCAGCGTGTCGATCATGCCGACCAGGATCGCGGCCAGGAACGCGCCGCGGATCGAGCCGATGCCGCCGATCACGATGATGACGAAGGCGAGGATCAGGATGTTCTCGCCCATCCCGATCTGGACCGTCAGGATCGGCGCCTGCATCAACCCGGCGAGCCCGGCCAGCGCGGCGCCGAGCCCGAACACCAGGGTGTAGAGCAGCTTGATGTTGATGCCGAGCGCGCCGATCATTTCCCGGTTGGAGGCGCCGGCGCGGATCAGCATGCCGATCCGGGTTCGCATCACCACGAGATAGAGCATCAGCGCCACCACCAGCGCGACCGTGATGATGGCGAGCCGATAGGCCGGATAGAACACGCCCGGAACGATCTGGACCGGCACCGTCAGCCATGCCGGCAGCGGCAGCGCCAGCCCGGCCGGCCCCCAGATCAGCCGCACCGCGTCGTTGAAGAACAGGATCAGGCCGAACGTCGCCAGCACGTGGTCGAGATGGTCGCGGCCATAGAGATGCCGCAGCGCGACCACTTCCAGCACGATGCCGAGCAGCAGGGTCGCGCCCAGCGCGAGCAGGATGCCGACGACGAAATTGCCACTCCAGGCGACGAAGGTCGCGGCGAAATAGGCGCCCATCATGTACAGCGAGCCGTGGGCGAGATTGACCAGGTCCATGATGCCGAACACCAGCGTCAATCCCGCCGCCAGCAAAAACAGCAGCAGGCCGAACTGCAATCCGTTGAGAAACTGTTCGACGACCAGCAGCATGACCGCTTACAGGGGGCTGAAAGAAAACAGCGGCAGCGCGCCAGCGCCGCCGCCGCACGGAGCCGAAGCCGTGATCACTTCATCGGGCATTTGCCGTGGAAGCGATCCTGGTCGTCCTTGACGATGGTGGCAACGGTCTTGAGCGACAGTTCGCCGCTGGCGTCTTTCACCACGTCCTGCAGGTAGAAATTCTGGATCGGGATGTGGTTGTTGCCGAACTTGAAGGCGCCGCGCACCGACTTGAAGTCGGCCTTCTCCATCGCCGCCTTCATCTCGTCCTTCTTGCTGGTGTCGCCCTTCACCGCCGCCACGGCGCTGTTGATTAGCTGCGCGGCGTCGTAGGATTGCGCGCCGTAGAAGCTCGGACGCAGGCCGGGATACTTCTTGCGATAGTCGGCCACGAACTTCTTGTTCTGCTCGTTTGGCAGGTCGTTGACCCATTCCTGCGCACCGGGCACGCCGATGGCGTTGTCCTTCTGCAGCGGCAGCGTCGTTTCGTCGATCGTGAAGGCGGTGTAGAGCGGCATCTGCTCGCGCAGGCCGGCCTGCACATACTGGTTGAGGAACTGCACGCCGGCGGCGCCGGGATAGAACACAAAGATCGATTCCGCCTTCGATGCGCGCGCCTTGGTGAGTTCGGCCGAGAAATCGAGCTGGGTCGGCCACACCGTGTATTCCTCGCCCAGCACCTGGCCCTTGAACGTGCTCTTGACGCCGGCCAGCATGTCCTTGCCGGCCGCGTAGTTCGGGCCGATCAGGAACACCGACTTCACGCCCTTCTGGTTCATGTAGAGGCCCATCGCCGCCGGCGTCTGGTCGTTCTGCCAAGAGGTCGAGAACACGTAGGGTGAGCAGAGTTCGCCGGCCAGCTGCGACGGACCGGCGTTGGCGTCGACCATGATCGTCTTCGAATCCACAATCGGCTTCAGCGAGGCGAGCAGCACGTTCGACCAGATGTAGCCGGCGATGAAATCGACCTTGTCGGACAGGATCAGCTTCTCGGTCTTCTGCTTGCCGACATCGGGTTTGAAGGTGTCGTCCTCGTAGAGCACCTCGACCGGCTTGCCGCCCATCTTGCGGCCCATATGGTCGAGCGCCAGCTCGAACGAATTGCGCATGTCGTTGCCGATCACCGCGGTCGGGCCGCTGAACGTGCTGACGAACCCGATCTTGATGGTATCGCCAGCCGCAGCGGGCTGCGCCAGCGCCAGCGCCGCGGCGCCCGCCAGCCAGAAAACCGTCTTCATGTGTCTCCCTCCTCGCTCGTCAAAGCCGCCACTTTGGCCGCGGCCCCATTCCGGGAGCTTGCGCTGCTCCGCTTGCATGTTGTCCCCGACGGGACCTGTTTTGTGCGCGATATCCTGGGTTGCCGGCAAGCTTGAACCAATGGACCGTTCCTAGAACCTTCGGCTCATCGCGCGCACGTAATGCACCATAGTTCGTGGAATCGGCGAATGGCAAGAATTATAATTCAGGTCTGCCAGCCAGTCAGAACCGGAATTCGGCACCGTCGATGACATAGGGCGCATGGCGGAAATCCCGGATCGCGGCGACCTGGCCGGCCGACCATTGCAGCAGCATGAAATACCGCGGCATGCGCCGATCGCCGGCATCGAGCACCAGGATCGCGGGCTGGCCATCCACCAGCCCCGGGGCCAGGTGCCAGTCCGCGAACTCGGCATAATTGCCGAAGTAGCGGGCGATTTCGCCCTTGCCACGCAGGCGCGTCTTGTTGACGAGCTCGAGCCGGACATCGTCGGCGATCATGGCGCGGACGGCATCGAAATCGCGGGCGTTGAAATGCGCCACATAGGCGCCGAGACGATCGCGCTCGGCCGCCGACAGGGCGGGGTGCGGCATATCGTCCGGCTCGGCCGCGAGTTCACGCAGCCGCGCCCGCCCGCGGTGCAGCGCCGCCTTCACCGCGGGCAGGCTGAATTCCATCACCTCGCAGATTTCCTGCAGCGAACAGCCGAGCACGTCCATAAGGATCACGCTGGAGCGCTGCGCAACCGGCAGCCGCATGAAGGTGCGCAGGCTGGCCTGGGCGATGTCGCGGCTCGCGACGACGTCGGCGGGGTCGGCGATCATGTCCAGCTCCTCACTGGATCGAAGCGCTTGCTGCCGTCGACGGCGGCGCAGAAAATCCAGGGCGGTGTTGTGCGCGATGCGAAACAGCAAGCCCTCGGGATTGCCGATCGGGCCGGCCGACGAAAGCGCCGCCACTGCCTTGATCAGCGCGTCCTGCAGCACGTCCTCGCCGTCGATCACCGAGCCGACCATGCGCGCGCAGTAGCGATGCAGCTTCGGACGCAGGGCGACCAGCAGCGCATCGATGCCGGACGCCGATCCCTTCGGGAGCGAACTCATTCCGCCTCCGGCACCGAGCCGCCCTCAGGCTTCGGCCAGCATCCTGTAATTGCCGATGACGGTGGCACCGCGGACCACTGGCGATTCGGCACAGCGGTCGCGGATTCCGCCCTGGAACGCCTGGAAGGCGGCAAGCCCCGGCAACGCGCTGGTCCCGTCATCGGCCGCGGTCTCGACGATGTGAACGAACGTATCATCGTCCAGCTGCAGGCAACAATAGCGCACGCCTGCCGGCTGCACCGCGCCCAGTTCGGCGAATACGGCCGCGGCCAGCGCGGCATTCTCACTGGCGGCCTCGGGCCTGGTCCGGTACTGGATCAATCTCCGCTTCATCGGCTACTCCCTTGGTTCGGTCCCCTTCGCTATCAGGACGACCGCAACATCCAAAAGGATTCGCTCGCAGAGAAAAAACTTGTACTGCATCCGGACATCCGGCTCACGCGAGCAACCGGCTGCGGGCCATCATTTGACCAGCACGCACCCGCCTTCGGCAATCGGCCGGAACGCCTGGTCGCCGGGGACGGTCGAAACCAGCCGATAATAGTCATACGGATATTTCAACTCGGCGGGCTTCTTGACCTCGAACAGATACATCGGATGGACCACCCGGCCGTCCTGCCGGATCACGACCTCGCCGAAAAGCCGGTCCCGGCCCCTGAACTTCTTCATTTGCGGCACCACGTCCCGGGCATCGTCGCTGCCGGTCGCAGCGACGGCGTTGAGATAGGCCAGGGTCGAGGCATAGACGCCGGCCTGATTGCCGCTTGGCATCTTGCCATTCATGCCCGGCCGCGCGGCGAACCGCTTGGCGAAGGCGCGGGTGTCTTCATCCATGTCCCAATAGAATGCCTCGAGCAGCTGCAGCCCCTGCGCGACCTGCAATCCCATGCCGTGGACGTCGTTGATGAACAGCAGGAAAGCGACCAGGGTCTGTCCGCCCTGCGCGATGCCGAACTCGGCCGCCTGCTTGACAGCATTGATGGTGTCGCCGCCGGCGTTGGCCAACCCGATCACCTTGGCCCGTGAGTTCTGCGCCTGCAGCAGCAGCGAGGCGAAGTCCGAAGTCCCGAGCGGGTGCTTGCTGGAACCCAGCACCTTGCCACCATGCTTCTCGATGTAGCTGGTGGCTTCGGCCTCGATACCCTGGCCGAGCGCATAGTTCACCGTGAGGAAGTACCAGTCGGTACCGCCGCGCTGCATCATCGCCGCCGCCGTGGTGTTGCCGGTCGCCCAGGCATCGTTGACCCACTGGATGGTGTTGGGCGAGCAGGCCTTGCCGGTGAGGTCGGAGCTTGCGGTGGAGGATGCGAGGAATGTCATCCGCGAGCCGCGCAGCAGCGAATTGATGGTCAGGCCCACCGCCGAATTGGGCACGTCGACGACGGCGTCGACGCCGTCGACATCGAGCCATTTGCGCACGATGGCCGAGCCCACATCGGCCTTGTTCTGGTGGTCGGCGTAGACGATCTCGACCTTGATGTTTTTGCCGCCGCCATTGAAATCCTCCGCAGCCATCCGCGCGGCTTCCACCGAGCCCATGCCGTTGGTGTCCTGGAAGATGCCGGAAATGTCGTTGAGCACGCCGACCCGCACCAGCTGATCGGAAATCTCGGCGCGCGCCGACCCGAACGCCGCGCTCCATAGGGCCAGCGCCAGAACCGTCCTCGAGCCCCTCATGGTTGCCCTCCCCTGTTGATGTTCACGGTATCATGCCGGACCCCGTTGACCTACACACCTCCCCAATCGGGGAACACAGGTTGAAAACCCGGGCCATGCGCGAAACCGGACTGGCCGGATGGGGCGCGAGTGCATATCTCTCGGAGACAAGCTCTCAACCTTCGAGGTCGCAACGCCATGGCAACGACGCCGACAGGGCCCCATCGCGTCGTGATTGTCGGCGCCGGTTTTGGCGGGCTCGAGACCGCGCATCGGCTGGCGGGTGCGCCGGTCGAGATCACGCTGATCGATCGCCGCAACCATCATCTGTTTCAGCCGCTGCTGTACCAGGTGGCGACCGCATCTCTGGCAACATCGGAGATCGCCTGGCCCATCCGCTATCTGTTGCGACAACGAAAGGAAGTCACGACCCTGTTTGCGACGGTGAGCGGGGTCGACCCTGCCGAACGGCGGGTGCTGCTCGAAGACGGCGGCGCGGTCCCCTACGATACGCTGGTGCTCGCCACCGGCGCCCGGCATGCTTATTTCGGCCATGACGAATGGGAGCCGTTCGCCCCCGGACTGAAGACGCTGGAAGACGCCACCACCATCCGGCGCCGCATCCTGGTGGCGTTCGAACGCGCCGAGCGCGAGCCCGATGCGGAACGCCGCGCCGCCCGGCTCACCTTCGTCATTGTCGGCGCGGGCCCGACCGGGGTCGAACTGGCCGGCACCATTGCCGAAATGGCGCGTGACACGCTGCCGCCGGACTTCCGCAACATCGACACCCGCAAGACCCGGGTGGTGCTGATCGAGGCCGGTCCGCGCGTGCTGGCCGGCTTTGCCGACGACCTTTCCGCCTATGCGCAGCGTTCGCTCGAAAGCATGGGTGTCGAGGTGCTGTTGGGGCAGCCGGTGACCGAGTGCGATCGCGAGGGCGTCGTCTATGGCGGCAAACGGCTGGCGGCCAAGACCATCCTCTGGGCCGCCGGTGTGCGCGCCTCTCCGGCGGCGGAATGGCTGGACGCGCCGGCCGACCGCGCCGGCCGGCTGCAGGTCCGGCCCGATCTCAGTGTTCCCGGCCATCCCGACGTCTTCGCCGTCGGCGACACCGTCGTGATTGCGGGCCCGGACGGCAATCCGGTTCCCGGCATCGCCCCCGCCGCGAAGCAGCAGGGACGCTATGTCGCCGACTGCATCAAGGCGCGGCTGCGCGGGGCCGCGCCCGGCCCGTTCCGCTACAAGCATGCCGGCAGCCTGGCGCAGATCGGCAAGCGTCAGGCCGTGATCGATTTCGGCCGCTTCAAGCTGCGCGGTACCCTCGCCTGGTGGATCTGGGGCATCGCACACATCTATTTCCTGATCGGCGTGCGCAACCGCCTCGCGGTGGCGATCAGCTGGCTGTGGAACTATGTCCGCGATCAACGCTCCGCACGCCTGATCACCCAGGGCAGCAGCAAGGTCGGCCGCTGAGGATACGGCCGGCGCGCCGCCTGGCGCCCGCGTCTTCCTGCAGCGGGGTCGCCGCGCGAACCCTAGCGATTGGCTCGCTCGAACTGGCGCAGCAGATCGTTGCCGCGCGCGACCGCCAAATCCAGCGCCGCCTGCGCCGATTTCCGGCCGCCGAACGCCTGCTCCAGCTCATCCTCGATCACGTTGCGGATCAGCACGAACGAGCCGAGCCGCACGCCGCGCGAGTTCTGCGTCGGCGGCTTCAGCGTGATCTCCTCGATCGAGATCGCGGCACCGGGATTGCGGTCGTAAAAACCTTGGGCGCGTGTCAGCTCGGAGGCCGCGCGGGTCACCGGCAGATAGCCGGTGTGCTGATGCCAGGCGGCCTGAACCTCCGGCTTGGACAGGAAGCCGAAGAACTTGGCGACGCCCTTGTATTCCGCCGGCGGCCGGTTGCGCAGCACCCACAGCGTCGCGCCGCCGATGGTGGTGTTCTGCGGCGCGCCCACGACATCGGGCCAATACGGCAACAGGCCGTAGCCGACCTCGAATTTCGAATTGACCTGGATGTCGGCGCGGGTGGCCGACGAGCCAATGAAGATCGCGCATTCGCCGTTCTGGAACCGCGGCTCCGCCGACGTGGCGCGGCCGCCATAGTCGAATATCCTGTCGACCTGCCAGGCCGCCAGCTGTGCGATATGGCGCACCATCACCGGGTTGTTGAAGGTGAGCTCGGCATCGAGGCCGCCAAAGCCATTGGCGCCGGTGGCGATCGGCAGATTGTGGTAGGCGGAAAAGTTCTCGACATTGATCCATGACGGCCAGGACGTGGTGAACCCGCACACCGCGCCGGCGGCGCGCAGCTTCTTCGCCACCTCGCCCAGCTCCGGCCAGGTCTTCGGCGCGGTGTCGGCATCGAGACCGGCGGTGCGGAACAGGCTCTTGTTGTAATAGAGAATCGGCGTCGAGGCATTGAACGGAAACGACAGCATGTTGCCGTCGACGTCGGTATAGTAGCCGCTCACCGCCGGAAGATAATCGGCGGGGGAAAACGGCTCGGACTGATCGCGCATCAGCTCGAACACCGGATAGATCGCGCCGCGCGCGGCCATCATGGTTGCGGTTGCGATTTCGTTGACCTGGACGATGGCGGGCTGGCTACGCGAGCGCGAGGCAAAGATCGCCGCGGTAACGGTTTCGGTGTAGTTGCCCTTGTAAGTTGGAACGATGCGGTAGTCGGACTGCGAGGCGTTGAAATCCGTCGCCAGCCGTTGTAATTGCCGGCCGAGCTCGCCCGACATCGCGTGCCACCACATGATGTCCGTGACTGCCAGCGCCGGCGAGGCGACACCGATCGCCACGGCGACAACCGCAAAACAAAAAAATCGCCGCATCGTTCTCAACATGAAAATATTCCAGTGCACGGCAGTGGACATGCTCATCCGAACCGCATACACGCGGGCGCTACGCGGCATCAACGGCCCTGGCCTACCAAGGTGGTCCGCGGCGCACAATTGACCATTGCACCAGCCCAGGCAAAATGTCCTAGCTGCCATCCGCCGCCAAAAAGCGTTGAACCTTTTATTCCCGCCATCGACACCATCACAAGGGGATCGAGTAACCCGTGTACACCCGCGCCCATCCTTCGCGGACCGCTGCCTCCGTTGTCGCGCTTGTTCCAGTGACGGCCGCAGCGGGTGCTGGCGCGTGGCGATTCCGCGGTAGCGTCAGCGCCGATCACGAACAGAGGGGTTTCGCTGGCTTCGCCGTTGCAGCGGCAAGGCCGGACGCGCCGTCGGATATCGCGGCCCGCTTGTCCGTCGAGCGGCACCGCGTGACGTGCGCGGAATCGATCGAGGCCATTCGCAAGGTGGAGAATTGAGCTTGGACGCAGCGCTGCCGGACGATGCGGCCGAACCGCCGGCAGGCCTTGCCGCGCGGCTGCGGCATCGCGTGGTCGGGCTGGTCCGCGCGGTACCGATCCGCTGGCGCATCCTGTCGATCGCCGCGCTGAACTCGGCGGTGGTCGTGGTGCTCGCGGCCATGATCTGGAACGGCGCCGCGGTGCTCGGCGCGGCCTGGGGCGACGTGCGGCAGGTCCGCGAGTCCGACAAGATCCTGGCGCTGCTCGAGAGCGAAACCAGCCGGCTGCAGAACCTGATCCATCGCTACATCAACCAGCCGAGCCCGGAATTCTTCGCCGAGATCCTGCTGCTGCGCGAAGCGGTGCTCGGCACCCTGACCACGCGGGCCTCGAACGACCCGATCCTGTCGGGGTCGGTGGAGGAACTGGAGCGCGTTACCGAGCGGTTTCTCAACGGCTTCGGCGAACTGCGCACGGTGCAGGCGACCATCTCGAAGACCTACGAGGATCAGGTGCTGACGCCGGCGCGCGACATGGCCGGACTCTATTCCATCATCGAAGGCGCGAGCGGGCACCGCGACGCGCCGATCTGGCCGGCGCTGGGCAAGTCGCGCGAGGCCTTCACCGCGCTGCTGGTGGCCGAAAACGCCTATTATCTTTCGATGGCGAGCGCATCGGCCGAGGAAGCGCTGCGCAATACCGACACCATCGAGAAGACCATCCCGGTGATGTCCGATCTCGCCGACAATGACCTGCAACGGATGGCGCTGGATCGCCTGAAGCAGCGGACCACGGCGCTGCGCGCCGGGCTTGCCAAGCTCACCGAGCAGCTCACCAACCGGACCGAGCTGTTGCGCAACTCCATCGACGCCAACCAGGCCGAGACCATCGGCGCGATCGACGAGCTGTCGGTCAAGATGGGCAAGCGCGAACAGAAGGCACAGGAGACCTTCGACCGGACGCTCGCCAGCATTTCCCGCAAGGTGCTGTCGATCGCGGTGATCTTCCTCGGCATCATCCTCACCGCGGGGGTCGTGATCGCGCTCAGCATCCGTTTGCCGCTGCAGCAGATCATCACGGCGATGCAGGCGATCACCTCCGGCGACTACGACCGGCAGGTGCAGGGAGCCGCCGCCCGCGACGAGGTCGGCGAGATGGCCCGCGCGGTGGAGGTGTTTCGCCAGAACGCCATCGCCAAGCGAAGGACCGAGGACGAGCTGCGCGCCTCCAAGGAGAAGGCCGAGGGCGCACTGCTCGAACTCAACACCGCCCAGCAGAACCTGATCGACGCCGAACGGCTGGCGGCGCTCGGCGGCCTGGTGGCCGGCGTCGCCCACGAGGTCAACAATCCGATCGGCATCAGCCTGACCGTGGCATCGAGTTTCGCCCGCCGCGCCGAGATGTTCGGCGGCGAGTTGAATTCCGACGCGCCGCTGCGACGCTCGCAGCTCGAGGAGTTCGTGCGGACCTCGCGCGACGCGTCCCAGCAGCTGGTCGCGAACCTGCAGCGCGCGGCCGAGCTGATCCAGTCCTTCAAGCAGGTCGCGGTCGACCGCTCGCATGCGGAGCGACGTCAGTTCAGCCTTGCCGAGGCCACCGACCAGATCGTCGCGAGCCTGCGGCCGGTGCTGAAGAAGGCAACGATCCGGCTGTCGGTCGACGTCCCCGACGGCCTCATGATCGACGGATATCCGGGCTCCTATGGCCAGATCCTGACCAATCTGGTGCTCAACGCGGTCAACCATGCGTTCGCCGGCGGCCGTTCCGGCGCGATCGCGATTTCGGCCCGGTCCCGCGGCAGCGACGACGTCGAGATCGCCTTTGCCGATGACGGGGCCGGAATGACCCCGGACGTGCAGCGGCAGGCCTTCGACCCCTTCTTCACCACCCGCCGCAACGAGGGCGGCACCGGGCTTGGCCTGCACATCGTTTACAATCTGGTTACCCAGCAGCTCGGGGGCCGGATGATGCTGGATTCAAGGCTGGGACAAGGTACCACATTTCGCATTATCATGCCGAAAGCCGCTCGGAACGACCCCTCAACCACCGACCAGGCAAAGGACGGGAATACGCAATGGCCGAACAGGACGATGTCCTCCATTTGATCGACGATTCCGGGACGGTTCCGGAAACGTCGAGCGGACGCAAATGGAAGATCGCCGTGATCGACGACGACCAGGCGGTGCACGAAGGCACGCGGTTTGCGCTCAGCGACTACAGCCTGCACGGCCAGACCCTGGAAATCCTGTCGGCCTACTCCGCCGCCGAGGGCCGCGAGCTGATGCGCGCCCATCCGGACATCGCCGCGGTGCTGCTCGACGTCATCATGGAGACCGACGCCGCCGGGCTCGATCTGGTCGAATTCATCCGCAACGATCTCGGTAACGAGACCGTGCGCATCATCCTGCGCACCGGCCAGCCGGGACAGGCGCCCGAGCGGCGCGTCATTGTCCAGTACGACATCAACGACTACAAGGCGAAGACCGAGCTCACCGCCGACAAGCTGTTCACCTCGCTGACCGCGGCACTGCGCAGCTACCAGCAGCTCGAGCGCATGATGCAGACGCGGCGCGGGCTCGAGATCATCATCGATGCCGCCTCGACCCTGTATGACTTCAGATCGATGCAGCGGCTCGCCGAGGGCGTGCTGACCCAGATCGCCTCGCTGCTCAATGTCGATTGCGCCGGCATTCTGGTGCTGCGCGACGGCGGCGCGATCAGCGACGATTTTTCCGTGCTGGCGGGATCGGGCTGTTACAGCCGCTTCATCGGCATCGCCGGCTCCAGGTCGCTCGACCCCGATCTGCGCGCGATGGTGGAAGCGGCGTTCCGCCGCCGCAAGCACGAGTTCTCCGATCACCGTTCCGTGCTTTATGTCCGCACCGGCAGCGGGCGGGAGGTGGTGGTGCTGCTGCAGGCCGAACGACAGCTCTCGGAGACCGACCGGGCGCTGGTCGAAATCTTCGGCAGCCGGCTGTCGATCGCGTTCGACAACGTCATTCTCTACCAGCAGCTGCACGAGGCCAATACCCAGCTCGAGGATCGCGTCGCCCAGCGCACCCGCGCCCTGATGCAGGCCAACCGCCGGCTGTCGGCGCAGTGGCTTCGGCTGCAGCGCGCCAACGGCTTCAAGAATGAGATCCTGGGCACGGTGGCCCATGATCTGAAGAATCCGCTAGGCGTGATCCTCGGCCGCACCGAAATGCTGACCGAGCTGATCGGGACCGGCTCCTCCGCCGAGAGCATCACCGGCCAGATCGATCACATCCGCGATGCGACGCGGCGGCTGACCTCGATGGTCGACCATCTGATCTCGGACGCGATGGCGGACGCCTTCGATATCTCGATCCGCCGCGAGCCGGTCGACCTCTCGGCCCTGCTCGGCGAGGTCGCCGACGCCAACCAGCCGCTGGCCGTCAACAAGCAGCAGACCATCACGGTGTCGGCGCTGCCAAACATCGTCACGATGTGCGACGCCGATCGGATGCGCGAAGCGATCGACAATCTGATCAGCAACGCCATCAAATACAGCCCGATCGGCGGCAAGATTGCGCTGCAGGTGAGCCGGGAGCAGAAGGCTACCCTGATTCGGGTCGAGGACCAGGGCGCAGGCCTGTCGCCGGAAGATCTCGGACGGCTGTTCGGTCGATTCCAGCGGCTGTCCGCCAAGCCGACCGGCGGGGAAAGTTCGACCGGGCTCGGGCTCTCGATCGTCAAGCGCATCATCGACATGCATGGCGGCCGGATCAGCGCCAACAGTCCCGGCCCCGGAAAAGGTTCGACCTTCACCGTCACGCTGCCCGACGGAGCCGCCACGACATGACCCAAAGTCCGCACATCATCATCGTCGACGACGAGGCGCCGGCCCGCGAAATGGTCGGCGATTATCTCAAGATGCACGGCTTCACGGTGACGCTCTGCGACGGCGGCAAGAGCCTGCGCCGCGCCATCGAAGCCGGCGTGCCCGACCTGGTCGTGCTCGACCTCAACATGCCGGAAGAGGACGGGCTCTCCATCATCCGCGATCTCAAGGGCCGCACCAACGTCCCGGTCATCATGCTGACCGCGACCGCTAGCCCGATCGACCGGGTGGTCGGCCTCGAGATCGGCGCCGACGATTACATCGCCAAGCCCTGCGAATTGCGCGAACTGATGGCGCGAATCCGCTCGGTGCTGCGCCGAAGCGCGCCGCCGAGAACCGCGCCGGCCGAGGCGGCCGCGAAGGCCGCCCGGGACCAGTTGGTGCGGTTCGGCACCAAATGGCTCGACCTCGAAGCGCAGGCGCTGCGCGACGACGAGGGCAACGAGCATCCGCTGACCGCGTCCGAATTCGGACTGCTCAAGGTGTTCGCTGCCAATCCGAAGCGGGTATTGTCGCGCGAGCGGCTGCTGGAACTGGCCAATGCGCGGGACAGCGAGGCGTTCGACCGCGCCGTCGACCTGCGCATCATGCGGATCCGGCGCAAGATCGAGCCGGATCCCGCCCGGCCCGCGGTGATCCGCACCATCCGCGGCGGCGGGTACCTGTTCTCGCCGGCAGGAGACAGGCCGTGACATTGGGTTGATCCAGCGGCTGCTTCGGTTCAACGTCATCGACCCCCGTCTGCCGGCTTCGCCCCGAACCGACCCTCATTGATATTGCTAGGCTTTTTCGGCCGAATGTTTCATCGCAGCAGCTGCGGTGAAACAATTTTGCTGCAGACGAAACCATTTTCCCCCTTTCGTGCAGACGTCCCGAAACGATCGCTGCCTATGAATCCCGCAACGAACGCCCACAAAGGCGATCCATGGGAGCAGGTCATGCAGAACGTCGTAGCCATCAATGCCGCAGCCCGCGAGGGCATAGTCGTTGCCCAGACGACCTCTGACGAAATGCTGCTGGCCGGCATCGCCGAGGGCAATCGGACCGCGATGCATATCCTCTACTGCCGGCACAATGTCCGGATCTATCGCTTCATCCTTCGCATGGTGCGCGATACCTCGATGGCGGAGGATCTGGTCAGCCAGGTTTTCCTTGACGTCTGGCGCACCGCCACCCAGTTCGAGGGACGTTCCCGGGTTTCCACCTGGCTGTTGTCGATCGCCCGCTTCAAGGCGCTGACCGCGCTGCGCCAGCGCCGCCACGAGGACATCGATCAGGAGGACGTGCTCGAGATTGCCGACGCCGCGGATACACCGGAGGCTTCGCTCGACCGCAGCAATACCAGCGCGATCCTGCGCGCCTGCATCGCCAAGCTGTCGCCGGCCCATCGCGAGATCATCAACCTCGTCTACTATCACGAGAAGTCGGTCGAGGAAGTCGGCACGATCATCGGGATTCCGCAGAGCACGGTGAAGACCCGGATGTTCTACGCCCGCAAGCAACTCGCCGACCTGCTCCGGGGCGCCGGTGTCGACAGCCAGGCGGCCTGAGCGGGAACGATGAAACACATGAAACAATTGGTGACATCACCCGGAAAAATTCCGGCGCTATAGCATCAGTATCGAATTCGTACTCAGACCCCCAAGACGCTCCCACGACCCGGCCGGGATGCCCCCCGCCGGGTCGATCTGTATCCGGCACCGCCAAAGCGGCCGCGCGCCAGGCCTTGAGCGACGGGCGGATACCGCCGCTGCCGCCCGCATGATAGGGTCGGGTCGGAATGGCGACAGGTGACGGCGATGGTCGAGGGCTGGGATGCGGTGACACTAGCCCGGGCGCAATTCGCCTTCACCATGTCGTTTCACATCGTGTTCCCCGCCTTCTCGATCGGGCTGGCAAGCTTCCTCGCGGTGCTCGAAGCACTTTGGCTGTGGAGCGGACGCGACGTCTTCATCAACCTGTTCAATTATTGGCTCAAGATCTTCGCCATCGCGTTCGGCATGGGCGTGGTCTCGGGAATCGTGATGTCGTATCAGTTCGGCACCAACTGGTCGGCATTTTCCGACAAGGTCGGCCCGGTGATCGGGCCATTGATGGCCTATGAGGTGCTCACGGCGTTCTTCCTCGAGGCCGGCTTCCTCGGCGTGATGCTGTTCGGCCTCAAGCGGGTCGGGCACCGGCTGCACTTCTTCGCCACCCTGATGGTTGCAACCGGCACGCTGATCTCGGCATTCTGGATTCTCTCCGCCAATTCCTGGATGCAGACCCCGGCCGGCTATGCCGTCAATGCCGACGGCCAGTTCGTAGCCGCCGACTGGTTCAAGGTGATTTTCAACCCGTCATTCCCGTACCGGCTGGTGCACATGGTGCTGGCGGCGTATCTCACCACCGCCTTCGTCGTCGGCGCTGTCGGCGCGTTTCACCTGCTGCGCGACGCCAATCTGGCCGGGCCGCGGGTGATGTTCTCGATGGCGATGTGGATGGCGACGCTGGTCGCGCCGATCCAGATCATCGCCGGCGACCAGCAGGGCCTCAACACCCTGGCGTATCAGCCGCCCAAGGTGATGGCGATGGAAGGGCATTTCACCAGCCATCCCGACGGCGCCCCGCTCGTCCTGTTCGGATGGCCCGATCAGGCCGCCGGCAGGATGAGATATGCCGTCGAGATCCCGAAAGCTTCCTCGCTGGTACTCAAGCATTCGCTCGACGCTCCGCTGAACGGGCTCGATACCGTGCCGCGGCAGAACTGGCCGCCGGTGCCGGTGATCTTCTGGTCGTTCCGGATCATGGTCGGAATCGGATTCCTGATGCTGGGAATCGGCGTTCTCAGCCTCTATGCACGCTGGCGCGGCGGCCTGTATCGATGGCGCACGCTGCATCGGTTCGCGGTGGCGATGGGCCCCGCGGGGTTCATCGCGGTGCTGGCGGGCTGGTTCACGACCGAGGTGGGTCGGCAGCCCTTCACGGTCTACGGCCTGTTGCGCACACCCGACTCGGCCTCGCCGCTCGCCGCGCCGGCAGTCGGGTCCTCGCTGCTCGCCTTCGTGATCGTGTACTTCATCGTCTACGCGGCCGGGCTGATCTACCTGTTCCGGCTGATGGCCAGCCCGCCGCATCCCGGCGAACGGGGACCGCCCGCCGACATGCCGGCCCGCGCCACCGGGATCACGCCGGCTGCCGGCGTCGCCGCCGAAGGGTCGTTGGGATGACCGCGACCATCGATCTCGCCACTGTCTGGGCGTTCATCCTGGCGTTCGCGGTGTTCGTCTATGTGGTGATGGACGGCTTCGATCTCGGCCTCGGGATATTGTTTCCGCTGTTCCCGGCCAAGGCCGATCGCGACGTGGTCATGAACAGTGTCGCGCCGGTCTGGGACGGCAATGAAACCTGGCTGGTGCTCGGTGGCGGCGGGATGATGGCGGCGTTTCCGCTCGCCTATGCCGTGCTGATGCCGGCGCTCTACACGCCGATGATTGCCATGCTGATCGGCCTGATCTTCCGCGGGGTCGCCTTCGAATTCCGATGGCGGACGACGCAGCGCGGGCGCAACCGCTGGGACATCGCCTTCGCGGGCGGTTCGCTGCTGGCGACGCTGGCGCAGGGCATTGCGCTCGGGGCCATCCTGCAAGGCGTCCATGTCGAGGGCCGGCACTATGCCGGCGGCTGGTGGGACTGGCTGACGCCGTTCAGCATCCTGACCGGGCTGGCGCTGGTGGTCGGCTATGCCCTGCTTGGCGCGACCTGGCTCATCATGAAGACCGAGGGCGCGCTGCGCGACCGCGCCTATCATCTGAGCTGGCGCTTGTTGTTGGCGATGCTCGGCGCCATCGCCGCCGTGAGCATCGCCACGCCCTTCCTCAACTTCGAATACGCGCAACGCTGGTTCGCCTGGCCGAACGTCGTCCTGACCGCGCCGGTGCCGATCGCGGTCGCCGCCGTCACCGTGCTGCTGTTGCGCAGCCTCGCCGCGAAACAGGACTACCGGCCGTTCTTTCTGACGCTGCTGCTGTTTGCATTGTCCTATGCCGGTCTCGGCATCAGCATGTGGCCCTATATCGTGCCGCAAAGCATCACCATCTGGCAGGCCGCCTCGCCGGAAAACAGCCAGCGCTTCATGCTGTTCGGCGTGGCGGTGCTGATCCCGCTGATCCTCGGCTACACCGCCTGGGCCTATTGGGTGTTCCGCGGCAAGGTCACGCCCGGCAGCGGCTATCATTGATGCGGCAGCGAGAGCCGACATCGCTGGCGCAACGGCTGCTGTGGTTTGCGGCGCTGTGGCTCTCCGGCGTCGGCACCGTGATCATCGTCGCCTTCGGCCTGCGGTTCTGGCTGGCGCCGCACTGAACCAACCCGCCGCGGTGAATTGACCGTCGCAAGTCTGGAAAGAGCGCCTTTTTCGAGATTTTCCGCATACGTCCCGCCCGGTTTTGCCGGAAAGCCCGCCTGTTCGAAAAACCGCCAATATTTCAGCGTTGTAAAAAACAGTTCTGGGTTCCTTGCCATTATGCCGTCCCTGAGATTTTATGGCGCCGGCAATAACCGACGGCAGTGACAGCCGGCAGCTGAGGCGGGAGCTTTGCATGGTCAAGTTTCGACACCTGGTCTGGATGATGTTGGCGGCGGCCGGCCTGCTGATCTCAGCCTCGCAGAGCTTTGCCCAGCAACCCGATGTCGGTGACCAGCCCGGACTGTTGCCTGATGATTCGGTTCAGCTCGATCCGGAGTTCAGGAAGCAGACGGTCTACTACCGGACCACCGAGCCGCCCGGCACCATCATCATCTCGACCGCGGAGCGTCATCTCTATCTGGTCGAGGGCAACGGGCGCGCCCTGCGCTACGGCATCGGGGTCGGCCGCGACGGGTTTCAATGGCAGGGCCTGCTGAACATTACGCGCAAGGCCGAGTGGCCGGATTGGACGCCGCCGCCGGAGATGATCGCGCGGCAACCCTACCTGCCCCGCTTCATGGCGGGCGGACCCGGCAATCCGCTCGGCGCCCGCGCAATGTATCTCGGCACCACGGTCTACCGCATCCACGGCACCAACCGGCCGGATACCATCGGCACCAAGGTGTCGTCCGGCTGCTTCCGGCTGGTCAATGCCGACGTGGCCGATCTCTACGGTCGCGTCCCGGTCGGCACCAAGGTGATCGTGCGGCAGAAGCCCGAACTGTAGCCGCGACGCCGCTTGCACAAAGCACCCATTTTTCTCCATTGACTGGCGAGTGACAGACCATGCGGACATTTCGAGGCGGTCTCCTGATCGGGCTGGCGATTGCCTTTGCGATCGCAGCCGCCGCCGTCACCTATGAACGGTATGATACGCGAACCCTGAAGCGTACGCTGCGCCGCGGCGAGGTGCTGTGCGGCGTCAATACCGGCCTGCCCGGCTTCTCGATCCCCGACGACAAGGGCAATTGGACCGGCTTCGACGTCGATTTCTGCCGCGCGGTCGCGGCCGCGATCTTCGACGATCCGAGCAAGGCGAAGTTCGTTCCGCTCGACGCCAATGAGCGGTTCAAGGAACTGCAGAACCGCAAGGTGGATATCCTGTCCCGCAACTCGACCTGGAGCATGTCGCGCGAGACCTCCTACGACCTGTATTTCCCGGCGGTCGCCTATTATGACGGCGAAGGCTTCATGCTGCCGCGCGAGCGCAACATCGATTCCGCGCTGGCACTCGACGGCAGCAAGGTATGCGTGCAGGGCGACACCACCACCCAGCTCAATCTGGCGGATTATTTCCGTACCAACAACATGAAGTACCAGGAGATGAAATTCGGCAAGCTGGACGATGTGGTCAAGGCCTATGATTCCGGAAAATGCGACGTCATCACCGCCGATGTCTCCCAGCTATACGCGCTGCGGCTCAACCTCTCGCATCCCGACGATCATGTCATCCTGGCCGACATCATCTCCAAGGAGCCGCTCGCTCCGGTGGTGCGGGAACGCGACGACGACTGGATGCTGATCGTGAAGTGGACGCTCTATGCCATGATCAACGCCGAGGAACTCGGCGTCACCTCGAAGAACATCGACGAGGCGCTCAAATCGAAGAAGCCGGACGTGATGCGGCTGGTCGGAACCGAGGGCAGCTACGGCGAGGACCTCGGCCTGACCAAGGACTGGGCGGCCCGCATCATCCGCCATGTCGGCAATTACGGCGAGATCTACGACCGCAATGTCGGCAGCGGATCGAAGCTGAAGATCCCGCGCGGCCTCAACCAGCTGTGGAGTGCCGGCGGCATCCAATACGCCCCGCCGATCCGATAGCCACAACCGGCGCCGCGCCGGATATCAGTAGCTCCTCATCTTCGCCAGTTCGTCGGCATGGTAGTTGCTGTCGCCGAACAGCTCCTGGCAGACCCGTGCGCGCTTCATGAAAAAGCCGATGTCGAACTGGTCGGTCATGCCCATGCCGCCGTGCATCTGCACGCCCTCCTGGACCGCGAGCGTCACGGTCGAACCGGCACGGGCCTTGGCGACCGCCACCGCCGCAGCCGCATGGTCGAAATCCCCGTCCAGCGTCTGCAGCGCCTTCAGCACCGCGGCGCGGGTGATTTCGATCTCGATGTAAAGCTGCGCGGCGCGATGCTGCAGCGCCTGGAACTCGCCGATCGGCCGGCCGAACTGCCGGCGTTCCTTCAGATACGCCATGGTGCGGCCGAACACCTCCTCGCCGACCCCCATCATTTCCGAGGCCACCGCGGCGCGGCCGACATCGAGCAGACCCCGCAGCAATCCACCGCCGCGATCGACCTCGCCGAGCACGCTGTCGGCATCGACCTCGACATTGTCGAAGCTGATCCGTGCCGCGTTGTGGGCATCGACCATGGCCGTGCGCTCGGTCGCAACGCCCTTGGCCCGGGGATCGACCAGGAACAGGGTGATGCCATCGCGCTCGCCGGCCGATCCGGCACTGCGCGCCGCCACGATCAGGAGATCGGCGACATGGCCGTCGACCACGAGGGTCTTGGCGCCATTCAGCCGGAAGCCGTTACCCGAGCGGCGCGCCTGCATTGCCGTCTGCAGCGGGCGGTGCTTGGCGCCCTCATCGACCGCGAGCGCAGCGAGCAGAGACCCGTCCGCGATCTTCGGCAAATATTCCGCCTGCTGCGCGGCGTTCCCGCCGCGCGACAGCGCGGAGGCCGCCAGGATTGCCGTTGCAAGAAACGGCGATGGCATCAGGGTGCGGCCGATCTCCTCCATCACCACGCCGGCCTCGACGCAGCCGAGCCCGCTGCCGCCGAAATTCTCCCCCACCAGCAACCCGGTAAAGCCCATGTCGGCAAAGGCGCGCCACAACTCCCGGGAAAAGCCCACGGCATCGGCGCTGTCGCGAAGCTGCCGCAGATGCGACACCGGCGCCTTGTCGCTGATCAGGCCGCGCGCGCTGTCGCGCAGCATGAATTGTTCTTCGGTGAGGACGAGGGCCATGGCGGTCAGGCACCCGGCAGGTCGAGGATGCGCTTGGCGACGATGCCCAGCATCACCTCCGAGGTGCCGCCCTCGATCGAGTTGGCCTTGGTCCGCAGCCAGGCGCGCGGCCGCGCCCCGCCCCTCGAGCGCTCGCTCTCCCATTCCAGCGCATCGATCCCGCCCGCCGCCATCAGGATCTCATGCCGCCGCTTGTTGAGCTCGGTGCCGTAATATTTCATGGCGGAGGAAAACGCCGGATGCGACTGTCCGGCCTTGACGAGATCGACCGCGCGCTCGGCGGCAGCGGCGAGCGCCGCCTCGTCGACCTCGAAACCGGCAATCTGCCCGCGCAGCATCGGGTCATCCAGTCGGCCCTGCGCGTCGGTGCCGACCGAGTCGGCGGCGATCTGTCCCAGCGGGCGGCCGACGCCGCGCTCGCCGATGCCCGAGATCATCGCGCGCTCATGCTGCAGCAGATATTTGGCGACGTCCCAGCCGCGGTTGAGGGTGCCGACCAATTGCGATTTCGGCACCCGGACGTTGTCGAAGAAGGTCTCGCAGAATGGCGAGCGGCCCGAAATCAGGAGGATCGGCTTGGTGGATACGCCCTTCGACGCCATGTCGAACAGGATGAAGCTGATCCCGTCATGCTTCCTGGCGGCGGAATCGGTCCGCACCAGACAGAAGATCCAGTCGGCGAAATTCGCGTAGGATGTCCAGATCTTCTGGCCGTTGATGATGAAATCGTCGCCGTCGCTCTCGGCACGGGTCTGCAGCGACGCGAGGTCGGAGCCGGCATTCGGCTCCGAATAGCCCTGGCACCAGCGGATCAGCCCGGCCGCGATCTTGGGCAAATGCTCCCGCTTCTGGGCCTCGGTGCCGTATTGCAGCAGCGCCGGCCCGAGCATGGAAATGCCGAACGAGGTCAGCGGCTGCCGCGCCCCGATCGCCGCCATCTCCTGGCGCACGATCTTGGCCTGTTCGGCATCGAGGCCACCGCCGCCATATTCGCGCGGCCAGTGCGGCACTGTCCAGCCCTTGTCGCGCATCCGCTCGAACCAGAGCCGCTGCGGCTCGGAGGAAAACGTGGTATGGCGGCCGCCCCAGAACGTATCCTCCTCCGACGCCATCGGCCGCCGCATCTCGGGCGGGCAGTTCGCCTCCAGCCAGGCGCGGGTCTCTTGGCGGAACTGTTCGAGGTCGGACATGGCGGCGCTTCCATTGCTGGGATCGGCAGCGACCTTAGCGGCCGGACCGCGGAATTCAATATGCGCCGTTGTCGCCACGGATGTGGCCATGCCGCCCGATCGGGTGTATTCGCGTCAGCCGCAACGGTTGTAAACCAGCGGGATATGAACATGCGCCTGAAACTGCTTTTGCCTGGCGAAATGAGTGCGGACCAGAAGCAGACCTACGATGAATCCATTGCCAGCAAGCGCGGCTCCCCGCCGCCGCCGATGATGGCGTGGCTCAACAGCCCGGAAATGGCGCGTCATGCCACCCGCCTCGGCGGATTTCTGCGTTTCGACACCGTATTTCCGGCCACGCTGTCGGAAATCGCGATCCTGGTCACCGCGCGGCACTGGACCGCGCATTATGAATGGTTCGCGCACAAGCGGCTGGCGCTCAAGGGTGGGCTCGACCCGAAGATCATCGACGACATCCGCGACCGCCGTACGCCGCAATTCGACGACCCCAAGGCCAGAATGGTTTACGACGTGGCCCGGTCGCTGCACGAAGGTCACGGGCTGTCCCAGGGGCTGTATGACGAGGCGGTCGCGCTGCTCGGCGAGCGCGGGATCGTCGAGATCATCGGGCTCTGCGGCTACTACACGATGGTATCGATGACGCTGAACACTTTCGAATTCGATCTGCCGCAAGGCGAAGTGTCCGAACTGGCATGAGTTCTTGCAGATCAGGCCGAAGCGGCAAACGGAGGCGACCATGACCGAAGGCTCGACGCCCATCGCCGCGGCAACGCGGATCGGGCATGTTCATCTCAAGGTGGCCGATCTCGATCGCGCGCTCGGCTTCTACTGCGGCGTGCTCGGATTTGAATTGATGCAGCGCATGAGTTCCGGCGCCGCCTTCATTTCCGCCGGCGGCTATCATCACCATATCGGGCTCAACACCTGGGAGAGCAAGGGCGGCCATCCGCCGCCGCCGGGAACGACCGGCCTGTTTCACACCGCCATCCTCTACCCAACCCGCGCCGCGCTGGCCGATGCCCTGCACCGCGTGATCGCGGCCGGCATCGAGCTCGACGGCGCCAGCGATCACGGTGTCAGCGAGGCGCTGTACCTGCGCGACCCCGACGACAACGGCGTGGAGCTGTACTGGGACCGGCCGCCGCCGCAATGGCCGCGCCAGCCGAACGGATCGCTCGCGATGTTCACCCGCCGGCTCGATCTCGAGGATCTGCTGCGCCAGCGCCTGGCATGAGCCGCGATCCGCCGCGAATCATGACCAGCACCGCGGCGACCAGCTCGAGCCCGATACAGCCCTGAAAGGGCAGCGCATAGCTTCCCGACCAGTCGCGCAGCAGGCCGATCACGCCGGGACCGAACGCATAGGCGATCTGGCAGATCGCGGTGAGCAGGCTGACCAGGACGCCGAACGAACGCGGATCGAACTCGCGCTGCACGATCAGCGCCGGCAGCGTGATCAGATTGCCGACCGAGAAGCCGAACAGCCCGCAGGCGGCGATCAGCACGACATCACTGTGCGAATGAATGATGATGCCGAGCGCGACCGCCTGGCTCGCAAAGGAGAGCGCCGAGGCCAGCCGCTGGTGCAGCCGGTCGATCACAGTGGAGAACAGCACGCGCCCGACCACCGCCATCGCCGTCAGCAGCGCCACCGCGATCGCGGCATGGTCGCGGCCGATCACCGGGTCGAGAAACGAGATCAGGTGGACGATGAAGCCGACCTGGGCCAGCAGTACCAGTGCGAACGCGATGGTGACCGTGAGGAAACCGACATCACGCATCGCCTGCGCCCGCATCTGCGTCGGGGACGGCACGTCCGCGGCTGCCGCGTCGACACCGACGGCGGCACGCACCGGCGGCCGTCCAACGAACAGCAGGATGACGGGGATCATCAGCGCCAGCATGGCGAGTGCCGCCGCGATCATGGCGCCGGAAAATCCGAAACGTCCGATCGCCGCGACCAGCAGTGGCACGCCGACGATGCCGCCGAAGCTGGCGCCGTTCAGCGCGAGGCTGATCGCCATGCCGCGCTTGCGGTCGAACCAGAGCCCGAGCGTGTTGGTGACGGCGCCGAGGCTGGTGCCGGCCCAGCCGCACGCCAGCAGCGCATTGACGGCGTAGAGCTGCCAGGGCGCGTCGACCTGGCCGATCAAAGCGGTGGCGGCAGCCATGGTCACCACGCCGCCCAGCAGGCAGTTGCGCGGACCTAGCCATCTGATCGCTTCGCTGATGAACGCGACCAGCACGGCGCCGAACAGGTAGAAGAAGGTGGTGGCCACCGAGATCAGCGAGGTCGGCCAGCCGCGCAGGCGCTGCAGCTCGGCGAGATAGACGCTCTGGCCGTAGAAGCCGAGTCCCCAGCCGAAGGTCGCCACCGCAAAGCAGACCGCGACGATCCGCCAGCCTTCGTAGCGGGCCGAGCTTTCCTCGATCAAGGGATGGCCGGAAGGCTGCACGTTTCCCGCTGCTCTATCCCGGCCCGTCGGCCGCGGCCGCATAAAACCATCTCAGGCCGCCTCCCCGGGGTGCGGTCAGATGCCGGAGTCCGGAAATTCGGCCATCTCCGGCGGCCGGCTGCGGCGACTGGCAAAGGACGCCAGCATCAGCACCGTCAATCCCAGCAATACCGGCGGATAGACCACGAGGTTGACCGCCGACCAGCCATAATTCGCCAGCAACTGGCCGGAGGCGAACGATCCCACCGCCATCATGCCGAACACCAGGAAGTCGTTGAACGCCTGCACCTTGTTGCGCTCGCTCGGCTGATGCGTTTCCAGCACCAAAGCGGATGCGCCGACAAAGCTGAAATTCCAGCCGACGCCGAGCACCACCAGGGTTGCCCAGAAGTGCATCGCGGTAATGCCGGTCAGCCCGATCGTCGCCGCCCCCGCTTCCAGCAGCAGCCCGAGCGCAACGATCCGGCGCGCGCCGAACCGGGCGATCAGCGAGCCGGTGATGAAGCTCGGCCCGTACATCGCGACGATGTGCCACTGGATACCGAAATTGGAATCGCTGACGCTGAGCCCGCACATCTTCATCGCCAGCGGCGCCGAGGTCATCACCAGGTTCATCATGGGATAGGCGACCGCGCCGCATGCGGCCGCGGCGAGGAAGCGCGGCTGCCGCACGATGGTCCATAGCGGGCGACCGAGGTGCAGATCGGACGGCGCCGGCCTTGGCGCATCGATGCCGGCGAGCACCGCCATCGCCACCAGCGCGACCAGCGCCTGCATCACGAAGCTGAAGGCGAACAGATAAGGCGACCAGACGTTCATGGTCCACTGCACGAGCTGCGGACCGAGCACGCCGGCGAAGACGCCGCCCGCCATCACCCACGACACCGCCCTGGGACGGAATTGCACACTGGCGCCGTCGGCGGCGGCGAACCGATAGGATTGCGACACGGCGCCATACAGTCCGCCGAGCCAGGTCGCGCAGCAGAACAGCGCGAACGAACCTTGCAGGATGGCAACGGCGCCAAGCACGCCGGTCGCCATCCCGCAACCGGTGCCGACCATGAAGGCGGCGCGGCGGCCGTAGCGTCGCGAGATCGCGCCGGTCGGCAGCGTGCCGGCAGCTAGTCCGACCACATACATCGAGATCGGAAGGGTTGCGAACGAGATGTCCGGCGCGAGTGTCGCGCCCACGATCGAGCCCGTCGCGAAGATCACCGCCGCATTGGCGCCGGTCAGCGCCTGCGCCGCCGCCAGCCGCACCACGTTGGACCTCGCCCGCGCATCGTCGGCGGTCTCGTCGGTAACGGTCAGATCGATCATCGGCGGGTTCCGGACGGCGCGGCCGATGCAGCGGCTGGCCTGATTCCCGGCACTATGATGCGGGGTCCTGCGGCAATCAACCGACGCCAGCGGAGCCGCGCCATGCATCAGGCTTCAGTCAGGCGGGCGTGCGACCGAACACCAGGACGAGATTGTTGGCGGGCATTTCGGCGATCTCGACCAATTGCAGCCCGGCGGCCAGCGCCAGCTTCTCGAGCTCCGCGATATCGCGCACGCCCCATTCCGGATCGTTGTCGCGAAGGCTGCTGTCGAACACCGCGTTGCTGACCGCGGTGTGCTTGCCGTCACGCTTGAACGGGCCATACAGGAACAGCCACCCGTCGCCCCGCAACAGCCGTCCGGCGCCGGCGAACAGTCCCTCGGCGACCCGCCATGGCGCGATATGGACGACGTTGGCACAGAAGATCGCAAGCAGCGCACCGGGGCCACCGCCCTTCGCCGGTTCGACCGACCAGGCCGGATCGGAAAGATCGATCCGCTTTGGCTGACGGATATTGCCCAGCCCTGAATGCGCCCGCCACCCGGCGATGCTCCGGAGATGCTGCTCGTTGAGGTCGCTCGGCCACCAGACTAGGCCGGGGGTGTGACCGGCGAAATAAACCACATGCTGGCCGGTGCCGCTGCCGGCCTCGAGGACGTCGCCGGATGCGCCGGCGATGTATCGGCTCAACACCGACCAGATCGCGGCGTGATTGCGATGGAACGCCGCCGCGTCGAGGCGTCCGTCGGGCTCGACCGGACGGCCGTCCTTGCCGAAACTCACCACAAATTCCGCCATGGCGTCCTCCGGAAGGGCTTTGCGGCGGCAGCCTATCCGCTATTCCCTAACCATGCGAACCGTAAGATTTTGCAGGACATTCCGACAATGGCCTTTATTATTTCAACGCCCTATAATCCGCCGGAGAACCAATCCATTTGGGAACCGCCTTGTTGACCGACCCGGCCGCGATCCGCCCTGCTTTGTTCCCGATCCTGGCATTGGCGTGGCTGATCGGTGCGAGCCTGCTCGCAGGCCCGGCCTGTGCCCAGGGGAGCGCTGCCGAGGGTCGCCTGCTGGCATTCGATCGCGGCAAGGGCAACTGCCTGACCTGTCACGACATCGCAGGCGGCGACCTCGCCGGCAGCATCGGACCGCCGCTGAAGGACATCAAGAGCAAATTCCCGGATCGCAACGACCTCGTCGCCATCATCACTGACGAGACCCGGCGCAACCCACTGACCGTGATGCCCCCGTTCGGCCGCAACCGCATCCTGACCGGCGCGGAGATCAACGCGATCGTGGATTTCCTGCAAACCTTGTAAGGGCGGCCATGATGCGCGCCTTGGGAGAACTCCGATGACCATGATCGACGACGGCCCCGCCCCGACCCGGCGCATGATCCTGCACGGCGCGGCCACGGCCGCGCTGATCGGGCTCGGCGAGTCCGCGTTCGGGCTGCTGCCGGCGATGGCCGCGGCCAACGACAAGTATCCGGAAGACGCCTTCAACCAGAAGAGCGAGGCGGATGCCATCAAGGCGCTGTATGGCCGCACCGCCGAGCCGTCCGACCAGATCAAGCTCGACGCGCCCGAAATAGCCGAGAACGGCGCGGTGGTGCCGATTGCGGTCACCACCACGCTTGCGGGCGTGACCTCGATATCGTTTCTGGTCGCCGACAATCCCAACGCGCTGGCAGCTTCCTACCAGATTCCGCCGGGGACCATGCCGAGCGTGGCCAACCGCCTGAAGATGGCCAAGACCAGCAACGTGATGGCGATCGTCGAGGCCGGCGGCAAGCTGTACAGCGCGACCAAGGAAGTCAAAGTGACCGTCGGCGGCTGCGGCGGCTAACGGCAATCAAGGAGCTTTGTGATGGCATCGACCATTCGCGTGCGCGCCACCTCGAAGGATGACACCACGGAGGTTCAGGCGCTGATCCAGCACCCGATGGATTCCGGCTTTATCAAGGACGCGCAGGGCCAGATCATTCCGCCGCATTTCATCCGGCAGGTGACTTTCCAGCATGCCGGCAAGAACGTGTTTGTTGCCGATTGGGGTACCGCGGTCTCCAAAGATCCCTATGTCAAGTTCAGCTTCAAGGGCGGCCAGAAGGGCGACGACCTGAAGATCGACTGGGTCGACAACAAGGGGGCGTCCGACAGCATCACGGCGAAAATTCAATAGAGGCGGCGGAGAAGCAAGGTGCGACATGCGTTCAGGTTTTTCGCCGCCGTGCTGGGGCTGGCCGCGCTGACGCTCGGTGCTCCCGATCGCACCGCCGCCGCCGACGGCATCGACCCGGCGGCCGACGCGAAAGCGTTCCAGAAATATTTCACCGACAAATTTCCTGCCCTCAGGCTCGAGGACTTTGTCAACGGCCCCTACTCGATGAACGAGGACATGCACCGGCAGTGGGTGGAAAAGGAGGAATTCCCGCCTTACGATTTCGCGCTCGACAAGGGCAAGGAAATGTTCGGCACGCTGTTCGGGAACGGCAAGGGCTATGCCGATTGCTTTCCCAACAAGGGCATCGGGATTCGGCAGGACTATCCGTATTTCGACCGCAGGGAAGGCAAGGTCGTCACGCTCGAACTCGCGCTGAACCGCTGCCGGGAAGCCAATGGCGAAGCGCCGATCTCCTATGTCAAAGACGACATGGCCGCGCTCACCGCCTACATGGCGTTTACCTCCCGCGGCAAGCCGTTCGACATCCGGATCCCCGACGATCCCCGCGCGCTCGAAGCCTATGAGAACGGCAAGCGCTACTTCTACACCAGGCGCGGGCAGCTCAACTTCTCCTGCGCGAGCTGCCATGTGCAGAATCCCGGCCAGCGCATCCGCGCCGAGGTGCTGGCGCCCGCGCTGGGAATCCTGAATGCGATGCCGATCTACCGCTCCGAATGGGGCGGCATGGGCACGATCAGCCGCCGTTTCGTCACCTGCAACAGCCAGACCCGCGGCGTGCCGCTCGAGCCGCAGTCCGATGATTACCGCGACCTCGAATATTATTTGTCCTATGTCAGCAACGGGCTGCCGATCTCCGGGCCGGGAGCGCGCCCGTGAACCGCATCCGGCATTGCCTGCTCAGAGCCATCCCGCCCGTCGCGGCAGCGCTCATGATCGCAGCCGCGTCCCCGCTCCACGCCGGGGGATCGGAGGTCGAATTCAAGGCCGCCTATGCCGCGGCGGAGGCCGCCAATCAAAAAGCCGGCCAGCTGCGCGATCAATGGACCGCCACCGCGACGGCGCTCGCCGCAGCCAGGAAGGCAGCGACCAGCGGCGATTTCGACACGGCCGTGGCATCGGCGAGGGAAGCCGAGGCCTTGGCAAAAGCTTCGATCGCGCAGGCCGAAAGCGAGACGCAAGCCTGGCGCGCGCTCGACATCCATTGAGCGGGCCGACAACCGCGCGGAGACATCGCATGGCCATCCGCCGCCGGGATTTTCTCAAGATCGCAGGCGCCGCCGCGCTTTCGGACGGATGGCCGCGGCCGGCCCGCAGCGCCGACAACCCCGGCGTCTACGATCTCGCGCGGCTCGGCAATGCGCGCATCCTGCACATGACCGACAGCCATGCGCAGCTGCAGCCGGTGTTCTTTCGCGAGCCGAATGTCAATCTCGGCATCGGCGCGATGCGGGGCCAGCCGCCGCATCTCGTCGGCCACGCCTTTCTCGACCGGTTCGGCATCAATCCCGACAGCGCCGAGGTCTACGCCTTCACCTTCCTCGATTTCGAGAAATCCGCCGCTCGCTTCGGCAAGCTGGGCGGCTTCGCCCATCTGAAGACGCTGATCGACCGCCTGCGCGGCGAAGTGGGGCCCAGGAATTCATTGCTGCTGGACGGCGGCGACCTCTGGCAGGGCACCGGCCAGGCCAACGCCATGCAGGGCGCCGACATGGTCGAGGCCGCCAACCTGCTCGGCATCGAGGTGATGACCGGCCACTGGGAATTCACCTATGGCGAAGCGGCGCTGCGGCGCAACCTCGCCCACTTCAACGGCGAATTCCTGGCGCAGAACGTCTTCCTGACCGAGGAGGCCGCGTTCAACGACAGGCCCGCCTTCGATGCCGTCTCCGGCCGCGTATTCAAGCCGTCGAGCATCAAGGAGATCGGCGGCCATCGCGTCGCCGTGATCGGGCAGGCCTTCCCCTATGTGCCGATCGCGCACCCGAAGCGGTTCACGCCGGACTGGACGTTCGGTATCCATGAGGCGGAATTGCAGAAGCTGGTTACAGCACTGCGCGACGCGGACAAGGTGGATGCGGTGGTGCTGCTGTCGCATAACGGCATGGATGTCGACCTGAAGCTGGCGAGCCGGGTCAGCGGGATCGACGTCATTCTCGGCGGCCACACCCATGACGCCATACCGATGCCGATTCCCGTGAGCAATGCCGGCGGCACCACGCTGGTTACCAATGCAGGCTCGAACGGGAAATTCCTCGGCGTGCTGGATCTCGATCTGGCCCGGGGGCGCGTCAAGGAGGTCCGCTATCGGCTGCTTCCCGTCTTCTCGGAATTGCTGAAACCGGACGCCGCGATGGCGACGCTGATCGAAAAATTCCGCGAACCGCATGACGCCGGCAAGATCGCAACCGCGGAGCGGCTGTTGTATCGCCGCGGCAATTTCAGCGGCCCCATGGACCAGCTGATCTGCGAAGCGTTGCGCGACGAACTCGACGCCGAAATCGCGCTGTCGCCCGGCTTTCGCTGGGGCACCAGCCTGCTGCCCGGCCAGCCCGTAACCATGGAGGACATATTGTCGCAGACTGCGATCTCCTACCCGGAAATCTATCGCCAGATCATGACCGGCGGCGAGATCAAGGCCATGCTGGAGGATGTCTGTGACAACCTGTTCAATGCCGATCCCTACTATCAGCAGGGCGGCGACATGGTCCGGGTCGGCGGGATGTCCTATAGCTGCTCGCCCGCCGAGAGCGCCGGCCGGCGCATTGCCGACCTGAAGCTTGACGACGGCCGCGCCATCGAGGCCGGCCGCCAATATGCGGTGGCGGGATGGGCCGCCGTGAGCCAGCAGAACGGCGCGCCGGTGTGGGATGTGCTGGCGAAACACCTGCGTTCCCGGAAGTTTCCGGAGCCGCGCGGCAGCGGCGTCGCCCTGCGGGGCGTTGACGACAACCCGGGAATTGCGGGGCTGGGATGACGTATTTCAAAGGATTTTCGCGCCATCGACGATCGGTGCTCGGCAGCCTGTGTGGAGCCGCGATGGCCGCCCTGATGCCGGCGACGCTCGCCAGGGCTGCCGGCACGGAACCGGCCACGCTGCCGGACAAGCCGTTCGCCGAGCACCGCATCGTGCTGCAGCTCTCGGACAACGACGCCAGGAAACAGGGTCTCGTGATCAGCGTCGCCTACAATCTCCTCAAGCTCTATGGCCCGGACAAGGTCGCCATCGAGGTGGTGGCCTTCGGGCCAGGAATTGACCTGTTGTTCCCGGGGAACCCCAACCGTCCGCTGGTCGAGAGCCTGGTTGCCCAGGGCGTGCGGTTCGACATCTGTCTCAACACGGTGGACACCATCGAGCGCGAAACCGGCAAGCGGCCGTCCTTCATCCCGGCTGCAACGCCGGTGCAGGTCGGGGTCGGACAAATCCTGACGCTGACCGAAAACGGGTATACTCTGGTAAGACCTTGAGGGAACGAAATTAACGGGAGTGATCATCCCGAGCCGCGGACACCGGAACGCCGGCCAGCCGACGATATGCCGCGGAGCTGGATCGCGTCGTGCTCGTCCGGAATTGTATTGCAACAGGAGTTTTTGACATGTTTCGTCGTCTCGCCACCATTGCCGTGCTCTCGCTTGCCTTCGCCACCGCCGCCTTGGCTGGACCGACCAAGCCGCGTCACATTGCCATTCAGATCGACCAGAACGATCCGCAGGTCATGAACCTGGTGCTCAACAACGCCACCAACGTGATCGAATATTATCGCGCCAAGAAACAGGACGTCGACATCGACATCGTCGCCTATGGCCCCGGCCTGCACATGCTGCGCGCGGATACGTCGCCGGTGCGCGACCGCATCAAGCGGCTCAAGGACATCGCGTTTCCGAGCAAGGTGCAGTTCTCGGCCTGCAACAACACCAAGCTCGGCATGGAGAAGGCCGAGGGCCATGCGATCACCATCGTGCCCGAGGCCACCGTCGTCCCCTCCGGGGTCGTGCACCTGATGGAGCTGCAGGAAGGCGGCTGGAGCTACCTTCGGCCGTAAGCCGGTTCGACGGTAGCTGAAGGCACCGGCGGGATCGTTCGGTCCCGCGGAGCCGGCGCGTGTCCGCAATCAAGGCCAACCGCGGCGGGCGGCCACAGCACGAGCATTCCGGAAAAGCGTTACAATCGAGAAAAATCGACTATGATTGGCGCCTCCGGCAGCAGGCTCCAACCATGATCTTCCGCCAGCTTTTCGACAGTGTTTCGGGAACCTACAGCTACGTGCTGGCCAGCCGTCATGGCGGCGAGGCGCTGATCCTCGATCCCGTGCTGGAGAAGGTCGATCGCTACTGCCAGTTGCTGCGCGAACTCGATCTCCGGCTGGTCAAGGCCATCGATACCCATCTGCATGCCGACCACGTCACCGGCCTCGGCGAACTGCGCGACCGCACCCACTGCGTCACCATCATGGGCGAGCAGAGCAAGGCCGACGTGGTGGCGATGCGCGTCGCCGAAGGCGACAAGGTGACCATCGAGGGATTGAGCCTCGACGTGATGTACACCCCCGGCCACACCGACGATTCCTACAGCTACCTGATGGGCGATCGCGTGTTCACCGGCGACACGCTGCTGATCCGCGGCACCGGGCGCACCGATTTCCAGAATGGCAGCGCGCGCGCCCAATACGAATCGATCTTCAACCGGCTGCTCAAGCTGCCCGACGAGACGATGGTGTTTCCCGCCCACGACTACAAGGGCGATACCGTATCGACCATCGGCGAGGAGAAGCGCTTCAATCCGCGGCTGCAGGTGCGCTCGGTCGATGAATATGTCGAGCTGATGCACAATCTGAAACTGCCCAATCCCAAGATGATGGACGTCGCGGTGCCCGCCAACATGCATGTCGGGCTGCATCAGGACGACCTTGCCCGGCAGGGGCTTGCGCTCGACGCCCGCGAGGCGATCGAGAGTCTGGGCCGGCCCGACGTGCTGCTGGTCGACCTTCGCGAGAGCGGCGAGCGCGTCCGGCACGGCATGCTGTCCGGCGCGCTTCACGCGCCCTACGGCTCGATCGACGAAAGCCTGCGGCCGGGCGGCATGCTACGGGAAGTCGCGGCGGCGACCGGCCGCCGCGTCGTGTTCTTCTGTGCCTTCGGCGAACGCTCCGCGATGGCCGTCGCCGCCGCCAAGGAAGCCGGCCTCACCAACACCGCCCACATCGCCGGCGGCATCGACGCGTGGAAAAAGGCCGGCGGTCCCGTCGTCACGGGCTGAGCTCGACAGCATCCTCAGTTCCTCATCGGCGCGGGCGCCGAAGGACCCATGCGGCGCAATTCCCGCACCAGCAGGTCGAGCGCGTCCGCCAGCAGCACGCTGCCGCATTCGGTCAGCCGGTCGGGAATGACGATGCGCTTGCCCGGCGGGTAGAAATGCGCCAGCGCCGGATGCAGCAGAAAGGCGCGGCCCTCATCCTCGGCATGGTCGCCGGCATCCGAAACCAGGAGCAGATCAGCCCCGCTGCTGACGATCGCTTCGAGCGAGGCGTAGCCGCCGAGACCGATGCCGAGATCGTCGGCGGCGTCGTGGAGTCCGGCCGCTGCGAGCAGTGAGCCAACCAGGCTGTCGCTGCCGGACACCCAACCCCGGCGCGACAACGGCACCACGCGCGTGTGCTGGCCGGTCGCAGCCTGCCGCGCCTCGACGACCGCATCATCGAGCCGGGCGATCTCGGCGGCGGCACGATCGGGATGTCCGACGACGTCACCCATGCGACGGATCTGCTCCTTGGCCGCATCGAGCGTGAGCGGAACGGAAAACTCGACCAGGTGAATGCCGTTTGCCTTGAGCAGTTCGCGCGTCGATCGTTTGTCGAACAGGCTGGCGACCACGACGTCGGGCCGAAGCACCAGAAGGTCTTCGGCACCGCCCGACAAGATTCGATAGCGACCGATATCGGGCTCCAAGGATTGGAAACGGTCGTGCGAAAACCGGCTGAGACCGACGATCTGGTCGGGATCGGCCAGGGTCAGCAGCAGCTGGTCGGTGCAGACATTCATCGAGGCGACGCGCGGCGGCACCGCGGCCGCGGGCCCAATGCGCGCGCCGACGATCGCGAGCATGGCGACGCCTATCAGCATCCGCACGAGGAGAGGCCGGCGTTTCACGGCTAACTTTCCGCCCAGGGCACGATCACGGTCTCGCCTCGATGCTCCGCGCGATAGGCGCCGACCCTGAACACGTCAGCCAATACCTGTTCCGACAGCGCCTCGATCGGCGCGCCCTGCGCGACCAGCCGGCCGTTCGACAGCACCAGCACGCTGTCGGCGAACCGCCCGGCGAGGCCGAGATCGTGCGTCACCACCAGCACCAGCGTGCCGCGGCCGGCGCTCGCGCGCAGGCTTCTCATCACGTCGATCTGATGACGCGGATCGAGCGAGGCGGTCGGCTCGTCGGCCAGGATGACGGGCGCTTCGACGGCAAGCACGCGGGCGAGCGCAACGCGGCTGCGCTCGCCTCCTGACAATTCGGTGACGCGGCGCTGGCGCAGCTCGACGATGTCGGTGGCCTGCAGCGCCCGCAACACCGCCGCGGCATCGCCGGGCGTCAATCGCGCCGGGTCGGTGGCGCCGTGCGGGTAGCGGCCGAGCGCCACGACATCCCCTGCCGGCAGCGGCCAGTGCACGACATGACCCTGCGGCAGATAGCCGAAACGCTTCGCCCGTTCGCGCAGCGGCAGCGACGACAAGGCCTCGCCGCCGACGTGGATTTCGCCTTGCGAGGGCACCAGGCCCGCCAGCGCCCGCAACAGCGTGGTCTTGCCCGCGCCGTTCGGCCCGACCAGCGCCACCAGGCCGCCAGCCGGCAGCGAAAGCGAGATGTCCGTCAGCACGGCGCGTCCGCCCAGCGTAACTCCCAGGCTGCGCGCGATAAGGAAGGCGGCGGCGGTCATGCGACGCTCCCGCCAAGCGCGCGCCGCTCGCGCAGGATCAGATAGAGAAAGAACGGCACGCCGATGAGCGAGGTCAGCACGCCGACCTTGATATCGCTGGATGATGGAATGATGCGTACGGCGATGTCGGCGGCCAAAAGCAGCGCCGCCCCGGTCAGGGCGCTTGGCAGCAGAAGGCGCGCCGGATCATGGCCGATCAGCGGCCGCATCAGGTGCGGCGCCACCAGGCCGATGAATCCGATGGTGCCGGTGACCGCGACGGCGCCGCCGACTCCGAGCGCGGTGCCCACGATCACCGCGAGCCGCAGCCGCGCCACATCGACGCCCAGACTCTGCGCCGTTTCCTCGCCGAGGCTCAGGGCGCGAAAGGCATTGCGCTGGCTCCATAGCACGAGCGCGCCCGCCGCGATGAAGGGCAGCGCCAGCGAGACATCGCCGAAACTGCGGTCTTCCAGCGAACCGAGCAGCCAGAATGCGATTTCCAGTACCACATAGGGATTGCTGGACAGGTTCATCACCAGCGCGGTCGCCGCAGCAGCCAGGCTCGAGATCGCAAGTCCTGCCAGGATCAGGATCAAGAGCCCGGCATTGCGGCCGGCGATCGCGAGCAGAGCGAACACCGACGCGAAGGCGGCGAGGATCGCCGCCACCGGCAATGCGTAGGAGCGGACGTCGGCGAACCCGAAGGCGATCATCAGGACGGCGCCGAACGCCGCCGATTGCGGCGCGCCGAACAGCGATGGCGAGGCCAGCGGGTTGCGCAGCAGGCCCTGCAAGGCGGCTCCCGACAGGCCGAGCATGGCGCCGATCGCCAGGCCCAGGATGGTGCGCGGCAGCCGTATCTGCTGCACGATCACGCGCTGCACGTCGCCGCCGATCCCGAACAGGGCGTCGATCACGGTGCGCGGCGACAGCCACACCGGACCGGTGGCGAGCGAGATCAGCGCCAGCAGCAGCACCAGCGCCACCAGGGCCGCCGTAACGCCGGCGCGGCGGCGTCCGGCGAGGTCGGACGTCACCGTAACGCTGGGAGCGCTCATGGAGGGGTCCTTGGATGTCTCCGGCAGGGTCATGCGGCAAAAAGGGCGCACTCGTCCAGCCACGATTGCGAGGCCCTGTCGATGGGATTGACTCTCCGTGCGCCGCACTCCTACCATAATTGCCGACGGTTCCCCTTGATCGGGGATCAAAAGGGAATGCGGTGCGGGAACTTCCCAATGCCGCGGCTGCCCCCGCAACTGTAAGCGGTGAATCTTTCGTCTCGTGCCACTGGGAATCTCGGTCCTGGGAAGGCGACGAAAGGTATCGACCCGCGAGCCAGGAGACCTGCCGTCAGCCGTGGTCACACGCGAAGATGTCGGTCGGGGAGTACAGACATTAGCTTCACCGGAGTGCGAAGGCACGAAGGTGAGACTGGTTCGCTGTGACGTGCCACTGAGCGTCATACCGAGGTCTCACCGATGTCCCCTGCCCCTGCCGCCGCCCGGCGTCGCCGCGCGGCTCTACTCGCATCAAGCTTCATGCTCCCGGCCATGCTGCTCCAGCCGAGGGAGGTCCGGGCACAGGCCGCGCCCGAGTTGCCCCCGATCGAAGTGACCAGGCCGGATGATCAGAACCGAACACGGGCACGTGCGACCGCCAGCAGCGACGGCACGGCTCAGCGTGCCGTGCCAAATGCTCCCAACGCGCCAGCCGCAGGCAGCGGTACCGGCTCATCGGACGCAGGCAGCCAGCCGGTTGCGAGCAACGGCGGGATAGTCGGGGCTGCCACCACCGTGATTACGGCCGCGGATATCGAGCATTCGCCATCGCAGTCGCTCGCGGGGATCATCGCGACACAGACGCCGGGCGCGCAGATAACCACGCTGTATGGTGGTCCGGTCGCGGCCAAGTCGACCGTCGACCTGCGTGGGTTCGGCGCCTTCGCCAGCGCCAATACGCTGGTGCTGGTCAACGGTCGGCGGCTGAACGACATCGACATGTCACAGGTGGACCTCTCCACCATTCCCCTCAACTCCATCGAGCGCATCGAGATAACGCGCGGCAATTCCGGGGCCGTGCTGTATGGCGACAATGCCGTTGGCGGCGTCATCAACATCGTCACCAAGAACGGCGTCGGGGGACCGCCAGCCACCGCGCGTGTCGAGGCCGGGTTCGGGTCGTTCAACACCCAACTCGGGACTGTCTCCACCTCGTTCAGTTCCGGTCCATGGTCGACCTCGTTCTACGGCAATGCCATCAAGACCGATGGCTATCGCGACAACAATCGCTACGTTCAGGAAAATGGCGTTGGCAATCTGAACTACGCGACGCCCGACCTGAGCGCCTTTTTCACCGTGACGGGCGACAATCAGGAACTGAGGCTGCCCGGCGGCCGCACCGTGGATCCATCGATCGGAGTGAACGAGCTCGCGACCGATCGAAGGGGGACGAGCACCCCGTTCAACTATGCCAACCAGCAGGGCGCGAGCGCGACCGCAGGCTTCACAAAGGCGTTGGTCAATGGCGTCGATCTGATCGTCGACGGCGGCGTGCGCGACAAGAAGCAGCAAAGCGCGTTCTTCTCCAGCCCGACGCCGGTTCCAGCGCTCTTCACCTCGACCTACGTCGATGCCGATCTGACGACATGGTCGATCACGCCGCGGCTCAGCGTGAAGAACATCGTGTTAGGCATGCCGTCTCAGCTTCTGACCGGTATCGACTACTATGACGCGAGCTTCCGGCAGAATCGCGGCGCCGGCCAGCGATTGGCTCCCTGGCATACCTACGACCTGAGGCAGCAAACGGTCGCGGGCTATTTCCAGCACACGCTGGGAGTGGCTCAAGCGACCGACATCTCCTACGGCGCGCGGGTGCAGAACATCAACCTGTCGGCACGAGACAATTTCGACCCGGCGGCGCCGTTCAACACCGACGTCGGCGCGCTGCCGCTCAACAGCAACGAAACCCAATATGCATTGCATCTCGGCATCGAGCAGCGCCTCAACGACGCGTTCACGCTGTTCGGCCGCGCCGCACGCGCGTTCCGCACGCCCGATGTCGACGAACGCGTATCGTCAGGGCCGTCGTTCGACCCCTTCTTCAATGCGCTCCCGCAGACCTTCCAGCTCAAGACTCAGACATCGGAGGACGTCGAGGGCGGTCTGCGCATCAAGACCGGCAGGTTGCAGTTGCAGAGCAGCCTCTACCTGATGGATCTCACCAACGAGATCCATTTCAATCCCGTGCTGTTCTACAATACCAATCTGGACCCGACCCGCCGCTACGGCTCGGAGACCAGTGTGTCCTACCGGATCGACGATTCTCTGCTGTTCCACTCGGGCGTGGCGGTGACGCGGGCGATCTTCCGTGAAGGTATCTGGGCCGGCAATGACGTGCCGCTCGTGTCCCGCTACACCGCCAATGCCGGTTTCACCTGGAACATCTGGCAGAGCTACGTCGTGCTCGACGCCACCGCGCGTTTCTGGAGCGAGCGACGCATGGACAATGACCAGGCGGCCACTCAAAAGCCCATCCCGGCCAACGGCACGATCGACCTCAAGCTCAGCGGCCAATATGACCGTTACTTCTGGTCATTCAGTGTCAACAATCTGCTGAATGCGCTTTATTACGACTATGCCGTTGCCAGCACGTTTACCGACGGCCGCTTCTCGGCCTATCCGCTGCCGGGGCGCACCTTTCTGCTGAAGGCCGGCATGACGTTCTGACCGGCGGGCCTTCACCATGATGCTTGATTTTCCTGCACAATCCGGCGGGTTCCGCCCGGTTTGGCGCCTGAAACCTACACGCCGCCGCCCAAGGCATGGTAGGCTTGCGCCCAACACAGTCACACCCCGAGTACCCCATGATCGACGAATCGAAGACCGCGGCCGAGCTCAAGGAAATCCGACGCAAACGCAAGCTCGCGCAGGATGCCGAGGGCATCAAGGCGATGGCCGACATCAAGGCCGCGGACATCGCCATCCGAAAACGCACCGCCAATCTGCGCGCGATCCGGCTCGCCAAGGAAGCCGCCGACCGCGCCAAACCTCCCTTGCCCGACGCCAGACCGGGCAGGAAGAAATCGACCTGACACGCGAGATCGCCATGGGTGGATCCGGCCGAAAGCATGAGCCTCCCAAGAAGGATGCTGGCAGGGTCACGCCCGTGCGGCCGGCCAAGCCAGTGCCGACGGAAGACGAGGACGCGTTCGAAGACGGCGATTTCGCCACGCCAAAACAGGACCGCGCCGGCACCGACGACGAGCCGCTATAGCGGCTGACCCGGGAATCCGGCGCTGTCGATGCGCCGTATCGTCTCGAGTTCGAGCAGGTGCGCGCCCCACCCGCGTCGTGCCAGGCTGCCCGCGAGCTTCGGCCTGGCGAGCAGCATTGCCGCCGTCAGCGCCACCGGCACCACGCCCATCCAGTCGCGCGAAAGCGGCGTCAATTCCTCCTGGCTGCAGGCATAGGGACCGCGCCGCGCCGCAATCCGCCAGCCCTCGCGGACGAGGTCGCGCCGTCTGCCGCCTCGTGCCGCGCATCCGAGCCATGCCTGCAAGGCAAGATGCGTCCGTACGCCGGCGCGGCTGGGTCCGGCAATCGCCGGCGCCTCGCCTTGCGAAATCTCCAGCAGCAATCCGACCAGGTCGATGCCGGCAAGCCAGCCGCTCATCGGCTCGACCAGCCGCGGATTGCAATCGATCAACAGCGGCGTGTCGCTGCCGTCGCGCCAGAGATAGTCGACCGAGAGCGCCCCGTGCCAGCCGAGCCGCCCGCCGATGGCGGCGACCGCCGCCCGCACTTCGGGCCGGTTCACGCTCTGCTTGATCGCCTCGCCGCCGCCGACGCCCGCGACGATCTGCCGGTAGCCGTGAAACCCCACCAGGGCGCCCCGGCAAAATACCGCCTGCGCCTTTTCCGTCGCGCCGGCGACCAGGTCCTGCACCACGACTTCGCCGGAGAAACCGTCGCGCGTACCGAGTGCGTACAGCGCGGCGTCGAGATCCGCCTCGCTGTGCACGAACCACACGCCGCGGCTCGCGGTGCCGACCGATGCCTTGACGACCGCGGGGAGCCGGATGACTTCGCGGAGCTCGGTTGCCGAGGCGACGATCCGCGTCGGTGGTTGCGGCAGGCGCAACTGATCGAGCAGCCGGCTGAAGCCAGCCTTGCCATGCACGGCGCGATAGCTTGCAAAGGATGGCAATGCGAGACCGGCATGGCGCTGCAGCCGTTCCTGCACGCGCGCGAATAGATAACCCTGCTCATGGGTCGGCAGCAGCACGTCGAAACGCCCCGCCGCCAGCAGTCGCTCGACGAACCGCAGGAACCCGGCCGGGTCGTCCCGCAATCCCGGACAGCGATGAAACCTGCGGACGAACCGCGAGAATCGCGCCAGCGCATGGCGGTTCGGATCGCAGACCTCGACATGGTGACCCGACAGCCCCAGGATCGTCACCGCCTCGCGCGCCGAGGGGCTGCTTGCCTCGGCGAGCAGCACCCGGAGCGGCTTTGCAGGCTTGGTCGACACGGCCATGGACGCATTGTTCCTGCCTGCCACCGCTTTGTCTTTCGAATTGTGCCGTCAATCCATCGTTCCGGGCCGCCATTGAAGGCTGCCATGCAGCCGTATTCATGGACAAATCACCGGTCCAGCCGATAGTTTCGAGCCGCCCTCCGGGGCCGTTCGAAAGACGGGATAACAACGCAGCATGGTCGACGTACTGGCCGCACCGCAACGCGCACGAGCCGACGGCTCGCTGCGGACGCTTGCCGCGATCTCGACGGCCCATTGGGTTAGCCATTTCCACATGTTCGTGCTGCCGATGCTGTTTCCCTTCCTGAAGCAGGAACTCGGTGTCGGCTATATCGAACTCGGCCTGGCGCTGACGGTCTTTGCCGTCGTCTCCGGGCTGACCCAGGCGCCGATCGGCTACCTGGCCGATCATGTCGGCGCCCGCAAGATCCTGTTGATCGGCCTCGTCGTCGGCGGCTTTGCGCTGATCATGCTCGGGCTGCATCTGAGTTATCCCTGGCTGATCGCCAGCGCCGCGCTGCTCGGGCTCGCCAACAGCGTCTACCATCCGGCCGACTATGCCATCCTGTCGGTGCACATGGATGACGCCCGGATGGGCCGCGCCTTCTCGATCCACACCTTCGCCGGTTTCCTGGGTGGCGCCGTCGCGCCCGCCACCGTGGCGGCGCTCGCCGCGACCATTGGTGGCCATGGCGCGCTGATCGTGACCGGGGCGGTGGGCCCACTGGTGGCGCTGCTGCTCGCCCTGGTCGGCATTCCCGATGCCCGCGCCGCCGATCGCGGTGGCGAAGGAACGAGCCAGCCGCGCCAGAACGTCATCACGCCGGCCCTGATCGTGCTCACCCTGTTCTTCATGCTGCTCAGCCTGTCGACCGCCGGGATAGGCAATTTCGGCGTGGTGGCGCTGATGAGCGGCTATGGCGTGTCGTTCTCGAATGCCAACCTCGCGCTGACGGCCTTTCTCGGCGCGAGCGCGGTCGGCGTGCTGGCAGGCGGCTTCCTGGCCGACCATACCAGGCGTCATGGCCAGGTTGCCGCCGCCTGTTTCGCCCTCAACGCCGCCATCGTGCTGGTGATCGCGGTGGTCGCGCTGCCGCCGCTGCCGCTGATCGCGGCGATGGCTGGCGCCGGATTTCTCGGCGGCGTGATTGCACCCTCGCGCGACATGCTGGTGCGCAATGCAGCACCGCCGGGCGCGGCCGGCCGGGCCTTCGGCATCGTCTCGACCGGCTTCAACATCGGCGGCATCATCAGCCCGCTGCTGTTCGGCTGGCTGATGGATCAGAACCTGCCGCGCTGGGTGTTCGGCGCGTCGATCGTGTTCATCGTGCTGACGGTGTTGCTCGCGCTGGTCACCGAGCGCGGTCCGCAGGCGGATGCCGGGCCTGCCGACGCCAGAATGATGCATCCCTGACGCCCGCGCCCAGCGGTTGACAGCATCCCGCCGCCACCCATGATGTGGCGACCGATCCACCTCTCGCACCGGGGCAAGACGCCATGGCCAGCCATCCCGACCTCGTGATCCGCGGCGGCACGATCGCCGACGGCCTTGGTGGCGAGCTGTTGGAAGCGGACGTCGCCGTCGCCGACGGTCGGATCAGCGAGGTCGGCAAGGTCCTGGGCAAGGGCAAGCAGGAGATCGACGCCCGCGGCAGGCTGGTGACGCCGGGCTTCGTCGACATCCATACCCATTACGACGGCCAGGTCACCTGGAGCCAGGACATCACGCCCTCGTCGCAGAACGGCGTCACCACCGCCATCATGGGCAATTGCGGCGTCGGCTTTGCGCCCTGCAAGCCCGCTGACCACCAACGCCTGATCCAGCTCATGGAAGGCGTCGAGGATATTCCAGAGCCGGTGCTGAGCGCCGGCATCCCATGGGCGTGGGAGAGCTTCCCGGACTACATGGAGTGGCTTTCCAGGCGCCAGTTCGACATCGATATCGGCGCGCAATTACCGCACGCGGCGGTCCGCGTCTATGTGATGGGCGAGCGCGGCGCGCGGCGCGATCCCTCGACCGCCGCCGACAATCAGGCGATGGCGACGCTGGCCGGCGACGCCGTACGCGCCGGCGCGCTCGGCTTCTCGACGTCGCGCACGCTGAACCATCGCACCTCGACCGGCGATTTCACGCCGACTTTGAAGGCGGGCGAGGATGAGCTGACCGCGATCGCCGGCGCGATGCAGGGGGTCGGGCGCAGCGTGCTGCAATTCGTGCTCGATCTCTCGACGCTGCATGAAGACCTGCCGATGATGCTGCGGGTGGCGGAAAACACCCGCTGCCCGATCTCGTTCTCGATCACCCAGAACGACAAGGCGCCGCAGCGCTGGCGCCAGACCCTCGACAGCATCAACGAGGCCGCGCGCCGCGGCCTGGCGATTTCAGCGCAGATCGCCGCGCGCCCGGTGGGGCTGCTGCTCGGACTGGAATTGTCGCGCAATCCGTTCCAGACCCATCCAAGCTACCGCGCCATTGCCGACCTGCCGCTGGCCGAACGGCTGAAGCGGCTGCGCCAACCCGAAATCCGTGCCGCCATATTGGGGGAAACCACCACCTCGACCGACGATCCGCTGTTCTTCCGGCCGAACTACGACAAGATGTACCTGCTCGGCGATCCGCCGGACTACGAGCAGCCGCCGGAAAACGCGCTGGGCGCGCAGGCACGCCGCCAGGGACGTCGGCCGGAAGAGCTCGCCTATGAGGCGATGCTGAGCGACGAGGGCCGCGGCATGCTGTATGTGCCGTTCCTGAATTACGCCGACGGCAATCTCGATGCCACCCGCGAGATGCTGCGCGACCCCTGCGCGGTGCCCGGCCTGAGCGATGGCGGCGCCCATTGCGGCATCATCTGCGATGCGAGCTTTCCCACCTATCTGCTGACGCATTGGACCAGGGACCGCACCCGCGGCGAGAAGCTCACGATCCCCTTCGTGGTGGCGGCGCAGTCGCGCAAGACGGCGCTGTCGGTCGGCCTGCCTGATCGCGGCGTCATCGCGCCGGGCTACAAGGCCGATCTCAATGTCATCGACTATGACCGCCTGTATCTGCATCCGCCGAAGGTCCATTACGACCTTCCGGTCGGCGGCCGCCGCCTGCTGCAACAGGTCGACGGATATGACGCCACCATCGTGTCCGGCACGGTGACGCAGCGCGACGGCACCCCGACCGGCGCGCGGCCGGGCCGCCTGGTGCGCGGCGCCCAGGCGGCGGTGAACTAGCGCGTGATGAGTTTAAGTTGAATGGCAGCCGAAGGCGGTGCGCTCCCTCTCCCGCGCTTGCGGGGGAAGGTTGGGGTGGGGGCTCTCACTGCGCGTCGCATCGTGGAGAAAGCCCCCACCCGGCGCTACGCGCCGGCCTCCCCCGCAAGCGGGAGAGGCGTAACTAGTCTGTCGCGAGACCGGTCGAAGCTAACTTCATCATGCCCTAGATCTTGAAACGAGCCTCGCTGGGCGCGCTCCCGCGCATCGCGGCATCGCGGTTGGGATTCACGCGAATTTGGGTCGCGGGGTTTCCTGACCCATCAGCCGGGCGCGCTCGGTGTTGGGCCATAGCAATAGCAGGCCGAGCAGGCCGGCCGCGATCATGACCACGGCATTGATGGTGAAGCCGATCATGTAACCCTCGAGCAGCCCGCCGGCCTGCTGGATCACGCTGCCCATCACCGATGGCGCCACGATCCCGGCGATGGTGTAGATGGCACCGTAGATCGAGATCACTGCGCCGCGCTGCGATACCGGGGTGAATTCGCCGAGCATCGGCGGGCACACCACATAGATCGATCCGCACAGCCCGGATCCGACCACCAGCAGGGCAATCTGCAACCCCGAACCGCTGATATGCGGCAGGACTGCCAGGATCGAGCCGCCGATGATCAGCGGCACCGAGCCGAGCACGCCGCGCGCGCCGCGCGTCGACACGCCACGCGCCATCATCAGTTGCGACACCCAGCCGGTGAGCAGCACGACCGCGGCGCCGAATACCCAGGGCAGGATCGATATCCAGCCGGCATCCTGCTGCGAAAAACCGAGGCCCTTGACTATGAATGGCGTGAACCAGGTGAGACCGAGCGACAAGGCCCAGTAGGCACCGAAGGTGGCCGCGCAGCAGCCGATGAAGGTGCGCGACGTCAGCAGCCGCGAATAGGGAATGCGCGGTTCGGCGGCGGCCGCCGCGGCGCTGTGGACCAGCGGTCCTTCCTCACCCCAGATCAGCCACGCCACAACCCACAACAATCCGACCACGCCGAGTGCGCCAAAAGCATAGTGCCAGGTATAGTTGACAATCACCCAGTTCAGCGCCGGCACCGCCAGGATCACGCCAAAGGCCGAGCCCTGTGACAGGATGGCGGTGGGAAGCGTCCGCTTTTCGTCGGGAAACCATTTGTAGACCGAGTGCGCCGCGACCGAGAACGCCGGACCCTCGCCGGCGCCGAGAATGATCCGGCAGATCAGCAGGGTGGTGAACCCGATCGTGCCGACCATCGGGAATTGCGCCAGCGCCCAGACCAGCGCGAGCACTACCAGGACCCAGCGCGTGGCCACGCGATTGACAATGAAGCCGACGATGATCGCCGTGATCGAGAAAAGGAAGAAGAACGACGAGCCGAGCAGGCCGAACTGCGATGGCTCCAGCTTCAGTTCGGTCATGATCGGCACGCCGGCAAGCCCGACCACGATCTTGTCGGCGAAGTTCACCAGCATGAACAGAAACAGGAGAAAGGTGATTCTCCAGGCGCCCTTTGGCGTCGGCTGCGTGGTCATGTCGCTTCCGTCCTTGCTGATGGGCGCGTTGAACCGAATCCGATGCTAGGCCCAGGCTTGCTGCCGTGGCAACTGGACATTTTAGCTCGATCCACCGAAAGCTCCTGCCGGCGGCTCGGGCTCAGGCGGCAGTCGGCACGGTGTGCTGCGGACGTCCTGTTCACGATCGCGTCGCCGCCGGGATTGTGGCCGTGATCTTCCGCCATGGTCTTGCTATGTTGAACGACAGTCATAAGGAATTTTATCATGAGCTTGCTCCTTCAGCGATTTGCACGTCCGATCGGGCTGCTGGCCCTGGTTTCGATGGCCACGATTGGGGGCGTGCTCGCGGCAGCCGCGCAGGCGGCGCCGGACTATGAGGCGATCGTCGCTGCGCCCGATCGCAGCGACGCCGATCGGCAGACCGACCAGCGCCGCCAGCCCGCCAGGATGCTCGCCTTTGTCGGCGCAAAGCCTGGAATGAAGGTGCTGGATATGGAAGCGAGTGGCGGCTACAGCACCGAACTGCTGGCCCGCGCGGTGGCGCCGAACGGCGTGGTGTATGCGCAGGATTCGGCCGCGCAGATCGAACGCTTCGTCAAGGACAAGTTCGATATCCGCGCCCAGAAGCCGGCGATGAAGAACGTCGTGCATGTGATCCGGAATTACGACGATCCGATTCCGCCCGATGTTAGCGGGCTCGACCTCATCACGTTCTTCTTTGCCTATCACGACATGACCTACCAGCCGGTCGACCGCGCCGAAATGAACCGCAAGATGTTCGCGGCGCTGAAGCCCGGAGGTTTCCTGATCATCGCCGATCATTCCGCGCGGGACGGCGACGGCGCGACGGTGGGCAAGACGCTGCACCGCATCGAGGAGAAGACGTTGCGCCAGGAGATCGAGGCGGCCGGCTTCAAGCTTGCCGATGAGGCGGACTTCCTGCGCCATCCGGCCGATCCGCGCGATGCGCCGGTTTTCCGCCCGCAGACCCCGGTCGACGAGTTCGTGCTCAAATATCAGAAGCCGATGTGACGCCGCGCGCGACCGGCCGTGCAACGGTGCTGAGCGTGCGCGATCTCGCCAAGAGCTATCGCTCTGGCGGCGAGCAGACCGCGGTTCTGCGTGGGGTCAATCTCAGCGTCGCGGCAGGCGAGCGCGTCGCGCTGACCGGGGAATCCGGCAGCGGCAAGAGCACGCTGCTGCACCTGATCGCCGGGCTCGACCAGGCCGACGGCGGCGAGATCCGCCTTGCGGATGTTCTCGTCACCGGATTGCCGGATGCCGGCCGCGCCGAGCTGCGGCGCGACCGGCTGGGACTGATCTTCCAGCAGTTCAACCTAATCCCCAGCCTGAACGTCAGGGACAACCTCGCCTTCCAGGCCCGCATCGCCGGCCGGCACGATGCGGGCTGGCAGGCCGAACTCGCCGAGCGGCTCGGTCTCGCCGGCCTGCTCGGCCGGTATCCCGAACAATTGTCCGGCGGCCAGCAGCAGCGGGTTGCGATCGGTCGCGCGCTGGCGGTCAAGCCGCTGCTGGTGCTTGCCGATGAGCCGACCGGCAATCTCGACGAGGCGACCGCCGACGACGTGCTCGCGCTCGCCCGCGAGCTGGTGTCGCGAACGGGATGCGGCCTGCTGATGGTGACCCACAGCGCACGGCTCGCCGCCACGCTCGACCGCCAACTGCATCTCCACGCGGGTAGGATTGCATGAGCCGCGCCGTCTGGATCCTGGCGGTGCTGCTCAGCCATTGGCGCCGGCATCCGATGCAGCTGGCAACACTGCTGATCGGCGTGATTTCCGCGACCGCGCTATGGAGCGGCGTGCAGGCGCTGAACCGCGAGGCGCGCGCAAGCTACGACCGCGCCGCCGCCACCTTCGGTGGAACGCGGACCGCGACGCTGGTCGCCCGCGACGGCGCCACCCTGCCGCAGGCGCTGTTCGTCGATCTGCGCCGCGCCGGATGGCCGGTTTCGCCGGTGCTCGAAGGCCGGGTCCAGGTTGCGGGACGTTCCTATCGGTTGCTCGGCATCGAACCGATCACCCTGCCCGCCGAACTCGGCCAGGCGCCGACCATCGGCAGAGCCGATCTACAGGCATTCCTCGCGCCGCCGGGACAGGCGCTGGCGGCGCCCGAGACGCTCTCCGAGCTGGACCTGCCGGCGGGGGCGGCGCCGGTGACGAGCGACGGCGGATCGCTGCCGCCGCTGCGCGCACAGCCGCAGCTGGTGCCGGGCGTGCTGGTGGTCGATATCGGCATCGCCCAGCGGCTGCTGAACAGGCCGAAGCAGCTTTCCCGGTTGCTGGTCGGAAGGTCCGAAAATCCGCATGCGCCGCTCGAAAATATCGCGGGCGACCGGCTCCGGCTGGTGCCGGCCGATGCGGAAAGCGATCTCGAACGCCTGACCGACAGTTTTCATCTGAACCTGACCGCTTTCGGCCTGCTGTCCTTTGTGGTCGGCCTGTTCATTGTCAATTCCGCCATCGGGCTCGCCTTCGAGCAGCGCCGGCCGACGCTGCGGACGCTACGCGCCTGCGGCGTCTCCGCGCGACTGCTCAATGCAGTCCTTCTGACGGAGCTGGTGTCGCTGGCCTTGCTCGGAGGAGCGGCCGGCCTCGTCTGCGGCTACCTGATCGCCGCCTCGCTGCTGCCCGATGTCGCCGCTTCGTTGCGTGGTCTCTATGGCGCGCAGATTCCCGGCGAGCTGTCGCTGCAGCCGCAGTGGTGGATCGCCGGATTGGCCATCAGCGTGCTTGGCGCATTGGCGGCGGCGGCCATTAGCCTCGCCAAGGTGATCCGACTTCCGGTGCTGGCAGCCGCCCAGTCCCGGGCATGGCAGCGGGCGCAGCACCGCGTGCTGGTTGTGCAGAGCCTTTTGGCGCTCGGCACTGTCGCGGCCGCCGCCGGCTTCCTTTGGTTCGGCACCTCCCTGGTATCTGGATTTGCCGTGCTTGCCGCCTTGCTGCTTGGCGCGGCGCTGGTGCTGCCCGCGATCCTCGAAGGCGTGCTGGCGCTGGGGCAGAAGACCGCGCATCGGGCGCTGGCAGCCTGGTTCTGGGCAGACAGCCGGCAACAGATTTCCGGATTGTCGCTGGCCTTGATGGCACTGCTGCTTGCGCTCGCCGTCAATGTCGGCGTCGGCACCATGGTCGAAACCTTCAGCCGCACCTTCCTGATCTGGCTCGATGGCCGACTTTCGGCGGACGTCTACGTCAATGCCGGCGACGATGCGAAGGCGACCGAGATCAAGGCCTGGCTGCGCCAGCGATCCGAGGTGCAGGCGATCCTGCCGGGCGGCCGCGCCGATACCGAGATCTGGGGTGCGCCAGTCGAAATCCTCGGCCTGCCCGACGATGCATCCTATCGGGAACGCTGGCCCCTGTTGCAGTCCAGCGCCGGCGCCTGGAGCCGGATTGCGGCCGGCGACGCCGGATTCATCAGCGAGCAGCTGGCACGGCGTGCGAAGCTCGCGGTCGGCGACCGCGTCGACGTGCCGGCGCCCGGCGGCGGCTGGCGGCTCGAGGTGGCGGGCATCTATGCCGACTACGGCAATCCGAAGGGCCAGCTCGCGGTCGATTTCGCGGCGCTGGTCCGGCACTTCCCGGCGATCCCGCAAACACGATTCGGCCTGCGGGTGACGCCGACCGCGATTCCGGCCCTGATGGCGGCAATGCAGGACAGGTTCGGACTGGATGGACGCAACCTGCTCGATCAGGCGACCTTGAAGGCCGATTCGACGCGGATCTTCAACCGGACTTTCGCGGTGACGGGGGCACTGAATGCCTTCACCCTCGGCGTCGCCGGCATCGCGCTGCTGACCAGCCTGCTGACGCTCGGCGATGCCCGCCTGCCGCAGCTCGCGCCGCTCTGGGCCATGGGACTGACGCGGCGCAAACTCGCCGCCATCGAACTGCTCAAGACCATGTCGCTCGCTCTGATCACGGCCGTGCTGGCGTTGCCGCTGGGACTCCTGGTGGCCTGGTGCCTGATCGCGGTGGTGAATGTGAAGGCATTCGGCTGGCGGCTGCCGTTTCACGTCTTCCCGCTGCAACTGCTCGAGCTGCTCGGCGTTGCCATGCTGGCCGCGCTGCTTGCGGCGCTGCTTCCCATGATCCGCCTGGCACGCATTCAGCCGGTGCGGCTGGTCAAGATCTTTGCCGATGAACGATAGGCTTGCGATATCGCGCCGTGCCTTCGCAACGGGCGCCATGGTTCTCGGGCTCGGCCGCCGGGCCGCGCGGGCGCAGGGTTTTGCCGGCCTCGGCACGGACGCCGATGGATTTGCCGCCGTCGTCCCCGGCAGGCGCTTTACCTTCCCGGCCGATCACGGCCCGCATCCGGACTATCGGATCGAGTGGTGGTATGTGACCGCCAATCTCCGCGACACCACCGGCGCCGCTTATGGCGCGCAATGGACCCTGTTCCGTCAGGCGTCGCGGCCGGGCACGCAGGCGGAAGGATGGAGCAATCCGCAGATCTGGATGGGACATGTTGCCGTGACCAGCGCCGATCTGCACCTGTTCAGCGAGACCTTTGCCCGCGGCGGCGTCGGCGTGGCCGGCGTTGACGCGCAACCCTTCCGCGCCTGGATCGATGCCTGGGACTTGCGCGGGGCCGATCGGATCGACGCCATGACGCTCGCCCCGCTGCAGGTCGGCGCATCGACAGTCAGGTTCGGCTATGCGCTGCAGCTTCACGCCGACCGCGCTCTGGTGTTGCAAGGCGACGCCGGCTTCAGCAGGAAATCGCAGCGCGGCCAGGCCTCGTACTACTACAGCCAGCCGTTCTTCGAGGTGACGGGCCAGCTCACCCTCGAAGGCCGTGCGATCGACGTGACGGGCAAGGCCTGGATGGACCGCGAATGGAGCAGCCAGCCGCTCGCGCCGGACCAGAGCGGATGGGACTGGTTCTCGCTGCATCTCGGCAGCGGCGACAAGCTGATGCTGTTCCGGTTGCGCCAGAGCGACGGCAGCAGCTTCTGCTCGGGCAACTGGATCCTGCCCGATGGCGGATCCAGTCAAATTGTTCCGACTGAAATCAATCTGACGCCGACAACGTCGAGCGACATTGCCGGCCGCAAGCTGCCGACGGCCTGGCGGATCGAGATTGCCTCGCACCGGCTGAAAATCGATAGCACGCCGCTCAATCCGGCAAGCTGGATGGGCACGAGCTTCCCCTATTGGGAGGGACCGATCCGCTTCGAAGGCAGCCATGCGGGCGTCGGCTATCTTGAAATGACCGGCTATTGAGTCCGACTGCGGGCAGACCGGGGCTCGCTCGGGCGGTGCCGAAGGTGCGGCCAGATCAAAGGCCGGCTGTTCCGGCCCGTTGCAATGGTGTAACGTCCTGCATTTGGCCAGCTCTGTGGTCCGTATGACACTGGTCCTGATATTGGCGGCGGCCGTCGGTATAGTTTGGCTTGCCGAACGCAGCGTCGAGCATCTGGCGCTGGCGCTGGCCGCGCAGTGCTTCGCTGCTGCGGTGCTGCTGTTCGCCGTCGGCGATCTCGAACGCGCGGTTCTGCTGTCGTCGTTCCTCGCTTTGGCGGTGTTCGGCGGGTCCAGCGTCAAATACAATCATAGCGGCCGGAAACTCGTGGTCGCGGATCTGCCACTGGCCTTTGCCGGCACGGCGCCGTTCTTCCTGGCGCAATATCCGCTGGCGGTCGCGTCCGTCGTCACCGGCGGGCTCACCCTCATTCTTGCCGCGGTCGCCGCGCTCTATCTGCCGGGGCCGAAGGTGGCGCCATGGATTCAAGTCGCGGTGTTCGGCGTCGCACTGGTCGCGCTGGTCGTAACCTACCGGGCAGGCGGCGGCGCTTTTGCGTTGCAGCGGATCGCGGCGCAGCGGCGATGTTTCCTGTCGAGCTTTGCCGCTTCCCTGCTCGACCCGGTGTCATGGCGACCGTTCGGCGGCCTTGCGCTCAGCGATATCGCGAGCGACCCGTTGCCGCTGACCGCCGCGATACCGGCGCGCAGCGCCGACTATCCCGACATCATCGTGATCCAGCATGAATCGATCTTCGATCCGCGCGTCTACGGGTTGCCGGTCGACCCGGTCGTCGAGGCGTTCCTGTCGCCGAAAGACGCGCTCTATGGCAGTCTCAATGTCGATATTTTCGGCGGCGGATCGTGGCAATCCGAATTCAGCCTGCTGACCGGCCTTTCCAGCGCGAGCTTCGGCTCCGATGGCTATTTCCTGTTCAAGCGCGGCGCCGGCCGGTTCCACAACAGCCTCTCGCACTGGCTGAGCGCGCTCGGATATCAGACGACGCTCGCGTCGAGCTGCCGGCGCAACTTCCTCAACTATGACGCGTTCTACCGCTCGATCGGCTTTGGCGAACGGATCTTTGCCGAGGATTTTCCGCCCCCGTTCGACGTTCGCCGGTTTGAGGCGACGTGTTCCGATGCCTTGTTTCTCGACGCTGCCATCGGCGCCCATGCGCGACGGATCGTCGGCAACGACGCCGCGCCGCGGTTCCTTTATGCGCTGACCAACTTCAACCATGGTCCACACAACCGGCGGCTCGCGGCTCCCGGACGGTTCGAGCAGCAGCGCGCCTTCGCCGCCGCAAGCCTGTCCGATCCGCATTATGCGGAATACTACGCCCGCCTTGCCGAGACCGCCGAGACGTGGAGCCGGCTCAGAGCCGAGCTGGCGACCCGGTTTTCCGGACGGCCGATGCTGATCGTTCATTATGGCGACCACCAACCCGTCATGACCCGTCGGATCGAGGCGAAGCTCAAGCTGGCGTCCGATGCCGGGCGTCAGTTCCGCACCTTCTATGCCATCGAGGCGCTGAACCATGGCCCGCTGCGGCCGGCTGCCGGACGCGGCAAAGATCTCGATATCGCCTTTCTCGGTACGGTCACCCTGCAGCAGGCCGGGGTACCACTGGACGAGATTTTCGCCACCCGCGCCAGCCTACTGGACAGTTGCGGAGAATCCTATTTCGCATCGTCCTCGGAGCGCAAGCGCCGCTTCCACCGTACCCTGGTCGACCTCGGCGTGATCGACGTCGCGCCCGCGCTGACGACGATGAAACCGGCCCGGTTCTGATCGGGTCGGGCCGGCCTCCTGCGATTCACGGCCGGCGGCAAAAGGCAAGCCTGCCCTGCGCCCTCAATGATGTTGTAATCGGCGTCCGGAAAGCGATACTCGGCGGCGGGTTCGGCCATCCTTCGCACGCCGCCGGCGAACGGTCCGGGCCGGGCACGCTCCGAACGGGGTCAGACATGCACGCGCCTCACGCTCCGACATCGCTCGAGATGGCCACAGCGCCGGATCCCGGCCATGGCGCCGACCACGTCGCGCCGGATTGCGCCGGACAGAACTTCTACCGGGTCGACCGCGGCCTGCAGGATCTGCTGCAGCTCTACCTGTCGCCGGACGATTTTCGCAGGTTGGAGCCGCATTTCCAGCGGCTCGGGGCGTTGGCGGGAGGCCAGCTCGATCAACTGGCGAAGGCCGCCGACAAGCACCCGCCGGTGTTGCATCCGCGCGACCGTTTCGGCCGCGACGAGGACTGGATCGATTACCATTCATCCTATCGCGAAATGGAGCAGATCGCGTTCGGCGATTTCCAGTTCCACGCCATGAGTCATCGCGCCGGCACCCTCGGCATGGATCGTCCGCTGCCGGCGGTGGTCAAGTATGCGCTGCAATATCTGTTCGTGCAGGCCGAGTTCGGACTGATGTGTCCGATCAGCGTGACCGACACTTCGATCCATCTGATCCGCAAGTTCGCCAGCGCCGAGCTCAAGAACTATCTGCTTCCGAAAATGCTCTCCGGCGACGTCGCGATGCTGTGGAAAGGCACGCAGTTCATGACCGAACGGGCGGGCGGCTCCGACGTCGGCAGTGTCGAGACCGTGGCGCGCTGCGAAGGTGGCGTCTGGCGGCTCTATGGCGACAAATGGTTCTGCTCGCACGCCGATGCCGATGTCGCGCTGCTGCTGGCGCGCCCGGAGGGCGCCGCGAGCGGCACGCAGGGGCTGGCGCTGTTTGCGCTGCCGCGCCGGCTGAAAGACGGCTCGCGCAACGCCTATCGCATCGTTCGCTTGAAGGACAAATTGGGCACCCGCTCGATGGCCAGCGGCGAGATCCTGCTCGAGGGCGCCGTCGCCTATCTGGTCGGCGAGGCCGACCGCGGATTCAAGCAGATGATGGAGCAGGTCAACCTGTCGAGGCTTTCGCACGGCGTGCGCGCCGCCGCCATGATGCGGCGCTGTGTCAATGAGGCGATGGTCTGCGCGCGGTCGCGGCAGGCGTTCGGCAAGACCATCATCGAATATCCGCTGTTGCGGCGACAGCTTCTCAAGATCGCCATGCCGGCAGAACAGGCCTTGTCGATGTTCCTGTTCGCCGCCGGCGCGATGGACCGTGCCAATGCCGGCTGGAAGGAGGCGGAAAACTGCCTGCGGATTCTCACGCCGCTTTTGAAGTTCCGCGCCTGCCGCGACAACATCCCGGTGGCGACCGGCGCCATGGAGGTCCGTGGCGGCAATGGCTATATCGAGGAATGGGTGCAGGCCCGGCTGGTTCGCGACGCCCATGTCGGCGTCATCTGGGAAGGCACCAGCAGCATCAACGCCCTCGACATCATCACCCGCGCGGTCGGCAGGAGCCGCGCGCATCGCGCGCTGGAGGGGGCGCTGAAGCGGCTGCTCGATGCGGCGACCGCCGTCCCGTCGGCGTTCCGCCAGCGCCTCCGGCTCGCGCTCGACCGGGCACTGGCATTCGCCGAACGGGTTGCCGCCGAGGCCGGGCGTGAAGCCGATGCGCGCCAGGCGGCGAGCGCCCTCTATCATGTCGCGTCAGCGATTCTGATGAGCTGGGAAGCCGCGCAGCCCGGCCGTGACCCGCGGCGGGCGCTGTACGCAAGGCTGGTGCTGGAGCATCGGCTGACCGCCCGCGATCCGCTCGCGCCCGATGAGGACGACTGGCAAGGCCGGGCTGCCGACCTCCTGCTGTCGGAGCAGCCGCCGGCTTCCATGGCCGCAATCGCCGAATTGCTGGTGAGCTGACGCCTGTCCCACGGTGATCGCCAACCGAGCCGCTTCTGAATTTTCCTGGCCGCGGATACAATCAGGACCTCAGGACCACTGGAGGAGCGATGTACACCGGCAAGCATGCCCGTCTTCGGCCGCTGCAGCCCGCTTTCATCATGGCCAACACCGGCGAGGCGGTGACCTATGCCGAGCTCGAGGCGCGCAGCAACCGGCTGGCACATCTGCTGCGCCGGCATGGTCTCAAGCGTCTCGACCACTACGCGATCTTCATGGAGAACAACAGCCGTTACCTCGAAGCCTGCGGCGCCGGCGAGCGCGCCGGGCTCTATTATACCTGCGTGAACAGTTATCTCACGGCAGGCGAGCTCGCCTACATCGTCACCAACAGCGAATCGCGTGTCCTGATCACGTCGCGCGCCAAGCTCGACGTGGTTCGCGAAGCCCTGCCGCAATGCCCGAAGCTGGAACTCTGCGTCGTGGTCGATGGCCCCGGCGAAAGCGCGCGCATGGTCGGCCTGCAGGAAGCGACCGCGGACCTGCCCAGGACGCCGCTCGCCGACGAGAGCATCGGCACCGCGATGCTCTATTCATCCGGCACCACCGGCCGCCCGAAAGGCATCCTGCGACCGCTGCTCGAGCAGCCGCCGGAACTGCAGATGCCGCTGTTCGATTTCCTGTACAAGCTCTGGCATTACCGCGAAGGCATGATCTACCTCTCGCCGGCGCCGCTCTATCATTCCGCGCCACAGGCCGCGGTCAATCTCACGATTCGCGCCGGTGGTACCGCCATCATCATGGAGAGCTTCGACCCGGAACGGTATCTCGAACTGGTGGAGCGCTGGGGCGTCACCCACAGTCAGCTGGTGCCGACGATGTTCTCGCGAATGCTGAAGCTGCCGGAGGCTGCGCGGGCGCGTCATGACCTGTCTTCGCTCGAGATCGCGATCCACGCCGCCGCGCCTTGTCCGCCGGCCGTGAAGCAGGACATGATCGCCTGGTGGGGTCCGATCATCCACGAATATTATGGCGCCACCGAGGGCCTCGGATTTACCGCCTGCGACAGCGCGCAGTGGCTGGCGCACCCCGGAACGGTCGGCAAGGTCCTGCTCGGCGAGCTGCATATCCTCGACGCAACCATGCAGCCCAGCCCGGCCGGCACGCCCGGCACCGTCTGGTTCAAGACGGCGACGTCCTTCGAATATTTCAACGACCCGAACAAGACCCGCGAAGCCCGCTCGCCTGACGGCAGCATGAGCACGGTGGGCGACGTCGGCTATGTCGACGGCGACGGTTTCCTCTACCTGACCGACCGCGCGACCTTCATGATCATTTCCGGCGGCGTGAACATCTACCCCCAGGAATGCGAGAACCTGCTGATCACCCATCCCAAGATCGCCGACGCTGCCGTATTCGGCGTTCCCAACGTTGATCTCGGCGAGGAGGTGAAGGCTGTGGTACAGCCAATGCCGGGAATCGTGCCGGGACCGGATCTCGCCGAAGAGTTGCTCGCCTTTTGCAGCCAATCGCTGTCGCGCCAGAAGGTGCCACGCTCGATTGATTTCGAGGTGGAACTGCCGCGGCTTCCGACCGGCAAGCTCTACAAGCGACTGCTGCGTGACCGCTATTGGGGTAACAAGAACTCGCGCATCGTGTGACGGACCTGCCTGCGCCTGTCGTCATCGGCAGCAACGGCATGATGCCGCAGCCCGACCTGCTTAGTCCGAAATGCCAATAGCGGTGGCGGTCCCGGATGATTGCCTGCTCGCCTTGCCGTGCTATCGTCCGGCCCAATTGGCCCGCCGCAAGGCCGAACATCACTAGCCGGGAGAGGAACATGCGAGGCGTGCGGGCGCTTGCCCCCCTTATGTTGTCGTTGCTGGTGGTTTGCGGTCCCGCCTACGCCCAGAAGCAGGGCGGCATCCTGCGGATGTATCATCGCGACAGCCCGGCCAGTGCCTCGATCCATGAGGAGGCGACCTACTCCACCAACGTTCCGTTCATGCCGGTGTTCAACAACCTCGTCATCTACAAGCAGGATGTCGCGCAGAACAGCATGAGCTCGATCGTTCCCGACCTTGCCGAGAGCTGGGCCTGGAGCCCCGACCAGAAGACGCTGACCTTCAAGCTGAGACAGGGCGTCAAATGGCATGACGGCAAGCCGTTCACCGCCGCCGACGTCAAATGCACCTTCGACATGCTGATGGGCAAGTCGCAGCAGAAATTCCGCAAGAACCCGCGCAAGTCCTGGTACGATCAGGTGGCCGACGTCACCAGCAATGGCGATTTCGAGGCTTCGTTCAACATGAAGCGGCCGCAGCCCGCGCTGCTGGCGCTGCTCGCTTCCGGCTACACGCCGATCTACCCCTGTCATGTCTCGCCGGCCGAGATGCGCGTGCACCCGATCGGCACCGGGCCGTTCAAATTCGTCGAGTTCAAGGCCAACGAATTCATCAAGCTCACCCGCAACCCCGACTACTGGAAAAAGGGGCTGCCGCATCTCGACGGCATCGAGTTCACCATCATCCCGAACCGATCGACCGCCATCCTGGCCTTCGTCGCCGGGAAATTCGACATGACGTTTCCGACCGAGGTGTCGATCCCGCTGCTCAAGGACGTCAAGTCGCAGGATCCGAAGGCGGTGTGCGTGGTCGAGCCCAACAATGTGAGCACCAACGTCATCGTCAATTCGACGGCACCGCCATTCAACAATCTCGACATCCGCCGCGCGATGGCGCTGGCGATCGACCGCAATGCCTTCATCAAGATCCTGTTCGAGGGCCAGGCCGACATCGGAGGCACCATGCTGCCCGCGCCGGCGGGGTTGTGGAGCATGCCGAAGGAGATGCTGGAGAGCATCCCGGGCTACGGTCCCGACGTCGAGGCCAACCGCGCCGAGGCCCGCAAGCTGATGGAGAAGGCGGGTTACGGCCCGGACAAGCACCTGCCGGTCAAGGTTTCGACCCGCAACATTCCGGTCTACCGCGACCCGGCCGTGATTCTGATCGACCAGCTCAAGAGCATCTATATCGATGCCGACCTCGACGTCGTCGAGACCGCCAACTGGTTCTCCAAGATCGCCCGCAAGGATTACGCGCTCGGGCTCAACCTCACCGGCAACGCGGTCGACGATCCGGACCAGTCGTTCTACGAGAACTACTCCTGCCATTCGGAACGCAACTACACCAATTACTGCAATGCCGACATCGAGAAGCTGTTCGATCAGCAGTCGGCTGAGACCGATGTCGACAAGCGCAAGAAGCTGGTCTGGGAAATCGACAAGAAGCTGCAGGAGGACGTGGCGCGTCCGATCATTTATCACGGCCGCACCGGCAGCTGCTGGCAGCCCTATGTGAAGGGCGTCACCATCATGGTGAACAGCTCCTATAATGGCTATCGCTACGAGGATGTCTGGCTGGACAAATAGCGCGCGCACCAAGAGAAAGCCTCAACGGGGAGCAGTCCGGTGCTTGCTTATATCGTGCGACGCATCGCGCTGATGCTCGTGACCCTGTTCGGGGTTTCCGTGATCATCTTCGTGCTGCTGCGCATCGTGCCGGGCAACATCGTCGATATCCTGTTTGACGCCGCTGGCTATGTCGACCCCGCCGACAAGGCGAACCTGCAGCGGGAACTCGGACTCGACCAGCCGATCGCCGTACAATATCTGCACTGGATCGGGGGGCTGCTGCGCGGCGACCTCGGCTATTCCTACGTCTCGGAGAAGCCGGCACTCGACGAGATCCTGCCGCGTATTCCGATCACCGCGCGGCTCGCCGGGCTGGCGCTGCTGTTCTCGATCGCGATGGGCGTTCCGCTCGGCGTGATCAGCGCGGTGCGTCAGGGCTCCCGGCTCGACTATGCACTGCGCGTGGTCAGCCTGAGCGGCCTGTCACTGCCGGCGTTCTGGCTCGGCCTGCTGATCCTGATGGCGTCGGTCGCGATGTTCGGCAGCATCCCGATCTTCAATCCGAATCCGCCGAGTTTCGGCGTCGCGCTCGCGACCTATTGCGTGCCGGCGCTCGCGGTCGGCTTCCGCAGCGCCGCGCTGGTGATGCGGATCACCCGCTCCTCGATGCTGGAGATCCTGCGGCAGGACTACATTCGCACCGCCCGCGCCAAGGGCGCATCGGAAAGCGCGGTCAACTATCACCATGCACTGAAGAACGCGGTGCTGCCGGTCATCACCGTGATCGGCATCGAGGCCGCGTTCCTGATCGGCGGATTGATCGTCACCGAGACGGTGTTCAACATCCCCGGCGTCGCCAGGTTCCTGGTGGAGGCGATCCGCTGGCGCGACTATCCGATCGTGCAGAATCTCGTGATGTTCATCGCCGTGATCGTCGTGCTGGCGAATTTCACCGTCGACATGCTGTATGCGGTGCTCGACCCACGCATCCGCTATACCGACTAGACAGGAAGCCGATTTGGCCGCGATCGACTACGAAAGCGAACTGAGGCGCGCCGGCGCGCATGCGACGCAGGGCTGGCGCCGGCTTGCGTTCACCGCGCAGCGCCACATGCTCGGCACCGTCGGGCTGGTCATCATGGTGGTGTTCGTGCTGACCGCGGCGCTTGCCGACCTGATCTGCCGGTACGATCCGCTCAGCGTCGATTCCGTGCATGCGCTGGCGGCGCCGAGCCTGCAACACTGGATGGGAACAGATTCGTTCGGCCGCGACGTCTGGAGCCGGATCGTCCACGGTGCGCGGATATCGCTGGCCGTCGGCATCGGTTCCACCGTGCTGGGGTCGTCCTTCGGAGTGGCGATCGGCCTTGCCTCCGGCTATCTGTCCGGGTGGGTGGACCTGGTGTTCCAGCGGCTGATCGACATTCTGCAGGCGCTGCCGCTGCTGGTGCTGGCGCTGGTGATGACGGCGGCGCTCGGCCCGTCGCTGCCAAACGTGATCATCGCCATCGCAATTCCACTGATCCCCTCGGTCGCCCGCGTCATCCGCGCCAACACGCTCGCGCTGCGGGAACTGCCGTTCGTCGAGGCCGCCAAGTCGATCGGCATGAGCGAGACGCGGATTGCGCTTCGCCACGTGCTGCCGAACACGCTCGCCCCGCTGATCGTGCTGGCGACCGCCCAGCTTGGATCCGCCATCCTGACCGAAGCGTCGCTGTCCTTTCTCGGCCTCGGCATTCCCGAGCCCTATCCATCCTGGGGACGGATGCTGTCGGAATCGGCCGCCGAATATGTTCGCACCGCGCCGTGGCTGGTGATTTTTCCGGGCATTGCGATCAGCCTCGCGGTATTCGGGACCAATCTGCTCGGCGACGCGCTGCGCGACATTCTCGACCCGAGGCAGCGCGGCTGATGAGCGAAGCGCCCGGCGAGGAGACGGTGCTCGACGTCAAAGGCCTGCAGACGGTCTTCTTCACCAATTCGGGAATGTTCAGGGCCGTCGACGACGTCTCCTTTCGCGTGCGTCGCGGCGAAACCCTGGCGGTGGTCGGCGAATCCGGCTGCGGCAAGAGCGTGACGGCGCTGTCGATCATGCGCCTGGTGCCGGAACCGCCGGGGCGGATCGTCGCCGGCTCGGTCATGCTCGAGGGCAGCGACCTGCTCGGCCTCGAGGAGGCCGCTATGCGCCGGATCCGCGGCAACCGGATGTCGATGATCTTCCAGGAGCCGATGACCTCGCTCAACCCGGTGATGCGGATCGGCGACCAGATCAGCGAGGCGGTCCGGCTGCACCGTAGCATGAAGCGACGAGAGGCCTGGGAACAGGCGGTGGAGATGCTGCGCCTGGTGCGGGTGCCCGAGCCCGCCCGGCGCGCGCAGGAATATCCGCACCAGCTTTCCGGCGGCATGCGCCAGCGGGCGATGATCGCCATGGCGCTCGCCTGCCGGCCGGCCCTGCTGATCGCGGACGAACCGACCACCGCGCTCGACGTCACCATCCAGGCGCAGATTCTCGCGCTGGTGCTCGAGCTGCAACGCGAATTCGGCATGGGGCTGATCCTGATAACCCATGATCTCGGCGTGGTCGCCCAGACGGCGCAGCGCGTCATCGTGATGTATGCGGGCAGGAAGGTCGAGGAAGCCGGCGTCGACGAGCTGTTTGCCAATCCGCGGCATCCCTACACCCGCGGTCTGATGGCCTCGATCCCGGCGGTGCCGGGCTCCGGCGCCCACGACAATGCACGATTGAACGAGATCCCCGGCATGGTGCCGTCGCTGACCAGGCTGCCGGCGGGCTGCGCCTTTGCGCCCCGCTGCCAATTCGCCATTGCGCGCTGCCGCGAACAATATCCGCCGCTGCAATCCTGGGGTGCCGATCATCTGGCGGCGTGCTGGCGCGCGGCAGAACTGGCGGGGCCGCCATGAACCAGCCCCGCGCACTCCTCGAAGTATCGGAACTGGTCAAGCATTATCCGGTGCGCGGCGGTGTGTTGCGCCGCCAGATCGGCATCGTGCATGCGGTCGATGGCGTCAGTTTCAGCCTCGGCGTCGGCGAGACGCTGGGCCTGGTCGGCGAGTCCGGCTGCGGCAAGTCGACGGTGGCACGCAGCATCCTGCGCCTGGTCGAGCCGACCAGCGGCCGCATCCGGCTGAATGCGCGCGACATCACCCATCTCGGCAAGGCCGAACTGCGCCCGGCCCGCCGCGCCATGCAGATCGTGTTCCAGGACCCGTTCGCCTCGCTCAATCCGCGGATGCGGGCCGGCGATATCGTCGGCGAGCCGCTCAGCGTCCACGGCATCGCCGCCGGCAACGCAAAACGCGAGCGGGTCGCCGAGCTGTTCGAGCAGGTCGGATTGCGGGCGGACCAGATGGCGAACTACCCGCATCAGTTCTCCGGCGGCCAGCGCCAGCGCATCTGCATCGCGCGGGCGCTGTCGCTGGAACCGAGCCTGATCGTCTGTGACGAACCGGTATCGGCGCTCGACGTGTCGATCCAGGCCCAGGTCATCAACCTTCTGATCGACCTGCAGCGCCGGCACGGCTTCTCCTATCTCTTCATTGCACACGATCTGGCAGTGGTCGCCCATATCAGCCACCGCGTCGCGGTGATGTATCTGGGACGGATCGTGGAGCTTGCCGAGAAGACCGAGCTGTTCGCCAACCCGCGCCACCCCTATACCCAGGCCCTGCTCGCATCGGTCCCCGTGGCCGATCCAAGGATCAGGCGCCTCAAGCCGGAAATCGACGGCGACGTGCCGAGCCCGATCAATCCTCCCTCCGGCTGCGCCTTCCACACCCGCTGCCGCCATGCCATGGAGCGATGCAGGATCGAACGTCCCGTGCTGGCCGGCGCGGAACACCAGGTGGCGTGCTGGCTGGATGACGGCACCGGACGCAAAGGGTAGAGATTCCGCGCATGCCCCGACGACGGCGGTCTAACCGCCGCCCACGATCTCGACGACGATCTTGCCCGTCATCACCTGCTCGCCTTCCGCCACATGGACCGCGGAGATCATGCCGGCGTTCGGCGCAGTGTGGACATGCTCCATCTTCATGGCTTCGAGGGTCATGACCGGCTGGCCGGCGACGACGCGCTCGCCGGGCTCGACCATGATCGCCACCACCCGGCCGTTCATCGCGGCACGGACCTTGCCGTCGCCGGCGGTCGTGGTGAAATTCGCGGGCCCGGCCAAAGTGAGATCGCGGACCGTGGTCGGAAATCCGCGGTGGACGAAATGGAGACGATCACCGTCGCGTGCATATCTGGCGGACTCCAGCACCCCGTTGCGGTGGAAACGGATGGTGTCGGAGCCGAGCGCATCGACGTCGAAGCGGCAGACATCGCCGCCAAGCTCGACGACGTAGCCACCCTCGCGCGCGCGCACGATTTCCATCTCGTGAACGGCCCCCGCGATTTCCAGGCGCAGGGGTTTCGGAAAGGTCGCGGCAAGCGTTCGGCCGCCGCGCCATGGCGGCGCATGCGGATCCGTCACGTCCAGCAGCAGGGCCGCCAGCGCGCGCGCCTCCGGCGTGGCCTCGCCCAGCCTTCGCAGTTCCTCGCCATGCCGGTCGATGAAGGAGGTGGTGGCTTCGCCCGATGCGAATTCGGCATGGCGCAGGCTTGCGAGCAGGAAGCCCTGGTTGGTGGTCACGCCCAGAGCCGCCGTCTGTTCGAGGCCGCAGATCAGCTTGCCGCGGGCTTCGTCGCGGCTCGCGCCATGACCGATCAGCTTGGCGATCATGGAGTCGTAGAATGGCGGAATGTCCACGCCGGAATCCATGGCATGCTCGACCCGGATGCCATCCGGCACATGCCACAGCGCCATCCGGCCGGATTGCGGCATGAAGTCATGGCCGGCGTCCTCCGAGCAGAGCCGCACCTCGATCGCATGTCCGGTCCAGGTGATGTCGTCCTGCCGCAATCCGAGCGGCTCGCCGGCCGCCACGCGCAACTGCAGCTCGACGAGATCGAGCCCGGTGACCGCCTCGGTGACGGGATGCTCGACCTGCAGGCGGGTGTTCATTTCCATGAAATAGAACGCATTGTCGCGATCGAGCAGGAATTCCAGCGTACCCGCGCCTTCATAGCCGATCGACCTGACCGCCTGCACCGCCGCTGCGCCCATCTCGGCCCGCAATTGCGGTGGCACCGCCGGCGACGGCGCCTCCTCGATCAGTTTCTGATGCCGGCGCTGCACCGAGCAGTCGCGTTCGCCGAGATGAATGGCATTGCCATGGCGGTCGCCGAAGATCTGGATCTCGATATGACGGGGATCGACAATGGCCCGCTCCAGAATCACGGTCGGATCGCCGAATGCGCCCGCGGCCTCCGATCGCGCGCTGCGCAGCGCTTCGGGAAACGACGCGGCGTCGCGCACCATCCGCATGCCGCGGCCACCGCCGCCGGCGACCGCCTTGATCATGACGGGATAGCCAATTCTAGCCGCCTCGGTCAGCATCGCGTCATCGCCCTGGTCGGCGCCCTGATAGCCCGGGATGCAGGGAACGCCGGCGGCCGCCATGATGTGCTTGGCGCCGGCCTTGTTGCCCATGGCGCGGATCGCCTCTGGCGAAGGCCCGACAAACACCAGGCCGGCGTCCCGGCAGGCTTGCGCAAGGGCGGCATTCTCCGCGAGGAACCCGTAGCCGGGATGCACGGCGTCGGCGCCGCTGGCCCGGGCGGCTGCGACGATGGCCTCGACCCGAAGATAGGATTGCGCCGGCAATGCCTCGCCGATGCGCACCGCCTGGTCCGCCGCGCGGACATGCGGCGCGGCGGCATCGGCATCCGAATAGACCGCGACGACGCCGAGGCCGAGACGGCGGGCGGTGTGCATGATCCGCCGCGCGATCTCGCCGCGATTGGCGATCAGCAGCTTGTGGAAGGGCGTGCGCCCCTTCATGGCCGCGCCACCGAGAACTGCATGCGCTGCGGGGTTCGGGCTTCGGCCTCGCGGCAGATCGCGAGCACTTCGGCGAGAACGCGGCGGGTATCGCGGGGATCGATCACGCCATCGTCGAGCAGGCGCGCGCTGGTGGAGAATACGTCCATCTGGCCGTCGAACACGCCGATGATCTGCGACTTCAGCTCTTGCAGCTTTGCCGGCTCGACCGGCCTGCCGCGTCGCGCCGCGGCGGCTTCGGTCACGATGGCCATGGTCTCCGCGGCCTGCTCGCCGCCCATCACCGCGGTTTTGGCATTGGGCCAGGAAAAGCAGAAGCGCGGGTGGAAGCCGCGCCCGCACATGCCGTAATTGCCGGCACCGAACGACGCCCCGCAATAGATCGTGATCTGCGGCACCGTCGCCGAGGTCACGGCCTGGATCATCTTCGAGCCGTGCTTGATCATGCCCGCCTCCTCATACGCGCGGCCGACCATGTAGCCGGTGGTGTTGTTGAGATAGAGCAGCGCGTTACGGGACTGGCAGCAGGCCTGGATGAAATGCGTCGCCTTGTTGGCGCCGGCGGGATCGAGCGGGCCGTTATTGGTGATGATGCCGATCGCCTCGCCCTCGATCCGGGCGTGACCGCAAACGGTGGCGGGCCCGTAATTCGATCCGAATTCGGTGAAGTCGGAATCGTCGACAATGCGCCCGATCACCTCGCGCATGTCGACCGGCCGCTTGTGGTCCATCGGCATGATGCCAAGCAGTTCCTCGGCATCGAGACGCGGCGGGCGGTGCGGCGTTCCGGTTCGCACCGACCGGTCCCACGCCAGATTGGCCATGATGTCGCGGGCGATCCGCAGCGCATCGCGATCGTCCTCGGCGAGATAGTCGCCGAGGCCGGAAATGCTGGTGTGCATCTCGGCCCCACCGAGCTCTTCCTCGCTGGCAATCTCGCCGGTCGCAGCCTTCAGCAGCGGCGGCCCGGCGAGGAAAGCCCGGGTGCGTCCGCGCACCATGACGATGTAGTCTGACAGTCCGGTCTGATAGGCGCCGCCCGCGGTCGACGAACCGTGGGTGACCGTCACCACCGGCAGACCGGCCGCCGACAGCCGCGCCAGATTGCGGAAGATGTTGCCGCCGCGCACGAAATCCTCGACGCGATAACGCAGCAGATTGGCTCCCGCACTCTCCACCAGCTGCACATAGGGCAGCTTGTTATCGAGTGCGAGTTCCTGCACCCGCAGCGTCTTGTCGAGGCCATAGGGTTGCAGCGCGCCGGCGTCGATACCGGAATCATTGGCGCTGATCATGCAGCGGACGCCCGAGACAAAGCCGATGCCCGCAATCACGCCGCCGCCCGGCACGCTCTTGTCCGGGTCGGCGACATCGAGCCTGTAGCCGGCGAGCGTCGAGATCTCGAGGAAGGGCGAGAGCGGATCGAGCACCAGCGCCACCCGCTCGCGCGGCAGCAACTGCCCGCGCTTGTGAAACCGCGCCTTGGCGGCAGCCGACGCCATGCGGGTCCGCTCTTCCAGGCTGCGCAGCCGCGCCAATAGCGCCAGCATGCCGTCGCGATTGGCCTTGAACGCGTCGCTGCCGGCCGCAAGGGTGGAATCGAGGATGGCCATCGGTGTCAATCAATCCCAGACGGTGCCGGCAACCTGCTCCAGGCGTATGGCGCAGGACCGATCACCGGCGGAGCCCGAAGATCCGCCGCGCTTCCGCAGGGCTGGCGATCTCGCGGCCGGCACGGCGCGCGCAGGCCGCGATGCTTTCGACCAGCTGCCCGTTCGAGGTCACCTTGGTGCCGTCGGGTTGATAGAAGGTATCCTCGAGACCGGTGCGCAGATGGCCGCCGAGCTCGGCACAGCGCTGGTGCAGTGGCCAGATCTCCGCCCGTCCGATCGCGGTCACCTGCCAGTGCGCATCTGGCAGCTTCAGCTTGAGCAGGATCGGCAGCAGGTCCGGATCGGCCGGCATGCCGGACGCCACTCCCATCACGAAATTATACTCAAGCGGCCCCGCATACATTCCAGTCTGCCGGTACATCCCGACGCAGCGCACGATGCCGACATCGAAACATTCGAATTCAGGAATCGTGTCCACCGCCTTCATGACGTCGAGATAGTCCTGCACCTTCTCGACCGCGTTGTCGAACATCATCGGCGGCCAAGCCCAGCTGTTGTCGCTCTTGACCTTCAGGTAGTTCAGCGAGCCGGCATTGCAGGCCGCCATCTCCGGCCTGGTCTGTCGCACGCAATCGAGCGCGCCGGAATAGTTCGGGCCCGATGTGCCCGTGGTGTGGTTGATGATGACGCCCGGGCAGGCCTCGCGGATCGCCTGCTGGATGTCGCGGGACACGCTTACCTCCCATGACGGCAGATGTCCCTGGTTCGGCGCCTGCTGGCGCAGATGGATGTGCATGACGCTGGCGCCGGCGTCGAAGGCGGCCTTGGCCTCGCGCGCCATCTGCTCCGGCGTGACGGGAACGTGATGCTGCTTCGGATCGGTGAGCACGCCGTTCAGCGCGCAGGTGATGACGGCCTTGTCGCTCATGAGGCGGCTTTCGATTGCAATCGGACCGGGCGGCGCGAAGCGCTCAATGTTGATGATGCGTCGCGTCCGTTTCGGCTTCTTGCGTCCACGCGCTGGCGAATGCGATCAGGACGCCCGCCTTTGGCGCCGGCCGGCGCTGTCCGGCTGGTCGGGATCGCTGCGGTAGATCGCAAGATCGCGCGAGCCGGAGAAGATCGCGCGCGGCTGCAGGCCATAGAAGCGGCGGATCGAGTGGCTGAAATGCGTCGAATCGGGGTAACCGATGTCCTGCGCGAGATGCGCGAGATTGATGTCCTCATTGACAAAATGCAGCAGGTGACGGGCTCGCTTCCAGGCGCGAAACGCCCGGAACGAGACACCGGTCTCCTGCTTGAACAGGTGCAGGAAGCGCGAGCAGGAAAGGCCGGCCGCCGCCGCACAATCGGCCGCCGTGATCTTGCTGCCCGCACCATCGGAAAGGCGGGCGGCAGATCGCCGGATGCGGCGATCGATGTCGCGGTCCGGCAGGGCCGCACCGAGAAATCGCCGGTCGAACTCGGCGGTGGTGAAGCCACGGCCGTCGCTGCGCAACTGCAGATCGTCATAGCCGGCGCGAATGTGGCGTGCGATGTCGCCCTGCTCCGGGCCGGCCATTCGTGCTGCGAGCCGAGCCATCGCGGCGGGCGCGACCGTTTCCGGCTCGATCACAAGACAAATGATGGTGGGATGCTCGCTTTCGACCCCATGGGTGGCATAAGGCGGCAGCAGCGCCAATTCGCCGGTCCGCACCGATCGCCCGTCATCGACGGCCAACTCGCCGCGGATCGCGGCATAGATATTGTATCCGCCGCTGCAGCGCTGGCGGGGCCGGCCAAGCAGCCCGGCATAGAACACCCGCTCCGGGCTGATCAGCATCAACCGTCCGGATTGCCGGCGATCCCTGCCCTTCATGTCGGTCCCTCCGGGACGAACGTCTGCTCGACGGCCGCTCTGGCGGCGGCAGCAGGCAGATTACCGCAACCGGGCCGGATGTCATCGCGACAAAAGGCGGTGCGCTCAGGACCGCCGCGCCACCTTCTGTTGATCGCCCGCCCGGATTTCGGCCGCGACCGCCCGTTGGTAGCCGTCGCGGGCCTGCAGGCGGCGCCAGTAGCCGGCGACGTTGGGTCCGAAATCGCCGGCCAGGCCGATATTGTCGGCAAGCCGCAGCGCATACCCGATGACGATATCGGCGGCGGTGAAGCGGCCCGCGCACAGCGTCTCCGCCGTCGCGGTCGCGGCTTCGACCGCACGCAGGCGGCCGAAGAACCATTTGGCGTAATCGCCGACCACCTGCGGGTTGCGCCGTTCCTCCGGTTCGAGCTGGCTGTAGCGCAGCACCAGGGTTTGCGGAAAGGTCAGGGTGGCGTCGCTGAAATACATCCAGTTCAGGAACGCGCCGAATTCCGGCTCGTCGGCGCCGACCAGGAGCGGCGTCGGCCCATAGCGGGTGCCGAGATAGTGGCAGATACCGGAAGACTCGGTCATCCTGGTGTCGCCGTCGAGCAGCAATGGAATGGTGCCGAGCGGGTTGAGCGCGAGATATTCCCTGGCGAGCACCCGCGGCGGGAACGGCAGCATCCGGAGATCGTAGGGGAGCCCGAGTTCCTCCAGCATCCATAGCGGGCGGAACGAGCGGGCGGCGTGGCAGTGATACAGCGTGATCATGTCGTCTCACCTCGTTGCACTTGGTGTTATCGCACAATCGACTCACAATCCCATTTGCCGACTGGCCAGATCCTTCATGATTTCCTCGCTGCCGCCGCCGATCGCGTTGACCTTGACCTCGCGGTAGATCCGTTCGACCTTGATGCCGCGCATGAAGCCGGCGCCGCCGAAAATCTGCACCGCCTCGGAGGCGCAGAACGCCATGGTCTGGGTGGCCTGGTTCTTCAACATGCAGACCTCGGCGACCGGATTCTCGCCCTGATCGAGCCGCCAGGCCAGCATTTCCAGCATTGCCTGCGACGCCGCCACCCGCTGGGCCATGTCGACCAGCTTGTGACGGATGACCTGATGCTGGGAGAGCGGCTTGCCGAAGGTCTGCCGTTGCCTGGCGTAGTCGGTTGCATCGTCGAGACAGACCCGCGCCGCCGCAATGCAGCCGGCGGCCATGGTCAACCGTTCGCCGTTGAAATTCTGCATGATGATGCGGAACCCGGCGCCCTCCTCGCCGAGAAGATTACCGGCCGGCACCCGGCAATTGTCGAAATGCAAGGTCGCGGTATCGGATGCCCACCAACCCATCTTCTTCAGCGGCGTGCGCGACAGCCCCGGCGTATCGCCCTCGACCACCAGCAGGCTGACGCCGCCGGCGCCGGGACCGCCGGTCCGCACCGCGGTGGTGATGTAGTCGGCGCGCATGCCGGACGTGATGAAGGTCTTCTCGCCATTGACTACATAGAACGCGCCGTCGCGGCGGGCGCTGGTCTGCAGATTGGCGACGTCGGAGCCGCCGCTGGGCTCGGTGATCGCCAGCGCCGAAATCTTGTGGCCGGACAATATCTCCGGTAGCACCCGCGCCTTGAATTCCGCGCTGCCCGCCCGTGCGATGGGCGGCGCCCCGATCGAATTGCTCTTCAGGCTGGCGCTGACGCCGCCGGCACCGGCCCGTGCCAATTCCTGGACTGCGACGATCCACATGAACCGGTCAGCCTCGATGCCGCCATAGGCCTCGGGGAATCCGAGGCCCAGCAGGCCGATGGCGGCGGCCTTCCGGTACAGTTCGCGCGGAAACCCGCCAGCTTCGTCCCATTGATGGGCGTAGGGTTCGATCTCCCGTTCGACGAAGCGGCGCACCGTCTCGCGGTAGGCTTCGTGCTCGGCAGTATAGAAGGGGCTACCCATCCGCTGCGCTCCGTTGCTTTTTTGTGCGTCGCACGATGGCGCCGAAACCGGTCCTTGCATTGCGTCCACTGGCTGGATGGGCCGGCGCACCCGATCAGGCCACAAGCCAGCCACTTGACGCAAGACAGGCGGCGGATCCGGCCATCTGAACTAGCGAGCCTCAGTCTAACCGACGGCTGGCCAAGCCGGCCGGAGTTGGGCATGTTAGCGGGCCGATCGATGGCGGCAGGCGGCACAAGACCGCCGAGGCGTGGAGGAAGCTTTGCCGGTTCGCTACTACGACTGGATCGCCCATTTCGCCCGGCGGACGCCGGACAAGCCGGCGGTTGTCGACCTCGCCAGCGACCGCCGCTTCTCCTACGCGCAATTCGATGCGCGCATCTCCCGTCTCGCGGCGCATTTGCGCGGAACGGGCATTGCACGCGGCGACCGCGTGGCGGTGCTGGCGATGAACACCACCGATACGCTAGAGGTGCAATTCGCGTGCGGCCGCATCGGCGCGGTGTTCCTGCCGCTCAACACGCGGCTGACCGTCCCCGAGTTGCAGTTCATCGTCGGCGATGCCGCGCCGAAGCTGATGATCCACGACGCCGAGCTCGCCGATGTGTCCGGTGAGGTCGGCCGGTTGTGCCGGATACCTGCTGCGCTACGGCTCGGAGCTGACGGCTCCTATGAGACGGCGATCGCCACGGCCTCTCCGCTCGACCGCATCGAGGCGCTGACGCTCGATGACATCTCGACCATCATGTACACCTCGGGTACCACGGGCCAGCCCAAGGGCGCCATCATCACCCATGGCATGACGTTCTGGAATTGCGTCAATCTCGGCGGTCCCGCCTATATCTCGCCGTCGTCGGTGCTGCTGACCGTGCTGCCGCTTTTCCACACCGGTGGCCTCAACTGCTACACCAATCCGGTGCTGCATGCCGGCGGCACGGCGCTGATCATGCGCGCCTTCGATCCCGCACTCGCGCTGGCGCTGATCAGCGATCCGGCGCGCGGCATCAACGTGTTCTTCGGCGTGCCCTCGATCTATCAGTTCATGGCGCAGCATCCTGCCTTCGGCAGCGCCGATTTCAGCCGGCTGGTGATCGGCGGTGTCGGCGGGGCGCCGATGCCGGTGCCGTTGCTGAAGGTGTGGGAAGCGCGCGGGGTGGCGCTGCAGCAGGGCTACGGAATGACCGAGACCAGCCCGGCGGTGCTGGCGCTCGACCGCGAGGACGCCGCGCGCAAGGCGGGCTCCTCCGGCAAGCCGGTGTTGCACACCGAAGTGCGGATCGTTCGTCCCGACGGGATCGATGCCGGTGTCGACGAACTCGGCGAGCTCTGGGTCAAGGGTCCCAATATCACGCCGGGCTACTGGAACCGGCCGGATGCCAACCAGTCCTCCTTCACCGACGGCTGGCTACACACCGGCGACGCCGCGCGGGTCGACGACGAAGGCTTCTACTACATCGTCGATCGCTGGAAGGACATGTACATTTCCGGCGGCGAGAACGTCTATCCGGCCGAGGTCGAAAACGTGCTGCATCAGCTCGCCGCCGTCGCCGAGGCCGCGGTGATCGGCATGCCCGATCAGCAATGGGGCGAGGTCGGGGTCGCCATCATTGCCGTGAAGCCCGGCCAGTCGCTGGCCGAAGCCGAGATCCATGCGCATTGCGCCGCCAATCTGGCGCGGTTCAAATGCCCGCGCTTGATCCACTTCGTCGACGCCCTGCCGCGCAACGCCACCGGCAAGATCCACAAGCCCACGCTGCGCAAGACCTTCGCTCCGCCCGCACCCGCCGACACCATGCAAGTCGCCCAATAAGTTCGCCCGCCAACTCCACTCCATTCATTGTGAAGGGTATATTCCATGCCATACAAGAAACGATCGTTGCTGATCTCGGCCCTTGCCGCCACCGCGCTGGTGGCGATGACCGCCCAAGGCGCGCTGGCGCAGAAGAAATACGATACCGGCGCGACGGACAGCGAAATCAAGATCGGCAATGTCGAGGCCTATAGCGGCCCCGCCTCCGCCTACGGCGTCATCGGCAAGACCGAAGATGCCTATTTCAAGATGATCAACGACCAGGGCGGCATCAATGGCCGCAAGATCAACTTCATCTCCTATGATGACGGCTACAGCCCGCCCAAGACGGTGGAGCAGATCCGCAAGCTGATCGAGAGCGACGAGGTGTTTCTGGTGTTCAACGCGCTGGGAACGCCGACCCAGACCGCGGTGCAGAAGTATCACAACAGCAAGAAGGTGCCGCAACTGTTCCTCGCCACCGGCGCCAGCAAGTGGAACGATCCCAAGGAATTCCCCTGGACCATGGGTTTTCAGCCGAGCTACCGCGTCGAGGCCCGGATCTTCGCGAAATACATCCTGAAGAACGCGCCCGGCGCCAAGGTCGCGGTGTTCTATCAGAATGACGATTTCGGCAAGGACTACGTCGCCGGCCTGAAGGACATATTCGGCGACAAGGCGTCCAGCATCATCGTGGCGGAGGAGAGCTACGAGACCACCGAGCCGTCGATCGATGGCCATATCGTCAAGCTCAAGGGCACCGGCGCCGACGTCCTGGTCAACATCTCGACCCCGAAATTCGCGGCCCAGGCCATCAAGAAGATGGCCGAGCTGGGATGGAAGCCGATGCATCTGATGACCGACGTCTCGATCTCGATCGGTGCGGTGATGAAGCCTGCCGGCTTCGAGGCCTCCGAAGGCATCCTTTCGGCTGGCTACCTCAAGGACGCCTCCGATCCGCAATGGGCGAACGACGAAGGCATGAAAAAGTTCATGGCGTTCGCCGACAAGTACATGCCGGGCGCCAATCTCGCCGACGCCAATCTGGTCTATGGCTATGCGCGTGTCGCAGACCATGGTGCAGGTGCTGAAGCAGGCCGGCAACGACCTCACGCGCGCCAATGTCATGAAGCAGGCGGCGAGCCTGAAGGACTTCACGCCGGACACGCTGATCCCCGGCATCAGGGTCAACACCGGCGCAACCGACTTCGCCCCGATCGAACAGCTCAAGATGATGCAGTTCAAGAACGGCAAGTGGGACCTGTTCGGCGACATCATCAGCGCGGAAGTGGGCGGCTGACCAAGTAGCCCGGATGAAGCGAAGCGCAATCCGGGAATCGCCAATCCGGATTGCGCGGTCCCCGGATTGCGCTGCGCTTCATCCGGGCTACGGGGCTTCGTTCCGGTGGAGCCATTCAGGCTGATGCGGATCAAGAACGGGGAAACTGTTCGGCGACATCATCAGCGCCGAAGCCAGCGGCCGGCCAAGTAGCCCGGATGAAGCGCAGCGCAATCCGGGATCTCCCATCCGGATCGCGCGGTCCCCGGATTTCGCTGCGCTCCATCCGGCCTACGGTCGATGCGCCCGCGTCCGGCTGGTAGGCAACGCGACGTTTCCGATTACATCCGCAGCGTCACGCCCCATTGCCGGGCGGTGCCGGCAATCCAGTCGCGATAGAGCGTAAGCGGGGTCACGCCGGTGAGGCCGCCGCAGCCGCCGCTGGCGTTCGGTCCGGTGGACCAGCTGACGACACCGACGATCACCGCTTGGCCTTGCTGATCCTCGACCACCGGTCCGCCGGAATCGCCGGTGCACGCCCCGAGGCCGGCGCGAACGCCCTGCCCCGTCGGGTCGACCAGGCGGATCTGCAGCGTGCCGGGGTGCCCGGTCGCGACCAGCGCGGCGCTGCGAACGGTGCCGCCGCTCTTGCCGTCGCCGCGAACCGTGACGCCGACACCGGCAATGATGAAGCGGCTGCCGGCGGCGAGCGGCGTCTGTGGCGCACCGATCGCCGCCGTGCTGGCCTTCGGCGCCGCAGCAAGCTGCAGCAGCCCGACATCGGCAGTGGCGCGATGCGCGGTCATGGCTTGCAGGCTGAACGCCGGATGAAACGCCACGTTGCGGGCGTCGCGCAATTGCGGCTGGTGGTTCGCATCATATTCGACGATCTTGTAGGTCGCGCCTGGTTGCAGGCAATGCGCTGCTGTCAACACCAGATCGGGGCCAATCAGGGCGCCGCTGCAGAACGTGCCGCGCGAGCCGACAATGGTGATGACGGCACGGCTGATGTCCTCGGCGGCCGCCGCGGCACCGCCGACGATCGCCGCCGCGGGGTCGGCGAGCAGCAGCGAAGCGAGAGCCGCGACCGTGGCGGGAGAGATTTTCATCGCCGCAGCCATAGCTCCGATCCGGCCGGTCGCCAAGGGACGGTTGAAGAGACGGCCGAAGGGACGGTCGCAAGGGATGGCCGGGTCGCCATGGCGGCGGAAACCAGGCTTGTCCTTTGCCCGGAACAGGGGCAGAACTCTCGCTAATCGTCGCAATCACGGAGTAGCAGCGGGTGGCGGAACATCGACCTTCGGCATCGATCGAGGCCGTCGAGAGCGGGCTTGCCGCGCAGGGTTATATCGCGAACCGACAGATCGCCACCGCGGTCTATCTCGCGCAGCAGATCGAGAAACCGATTCTGGTCGAGGGGCCGGCCGGCGTCGGCAAGACCGAACTCGCCAAGGCGATCGCGGCCTGGCGGGGCATGAAGATGATCCGCCTGCAATGCTATGAGGGACTCGACGAGGCGCGTGCGCTGTACGAATGGAAATACGCCAAGCAGCTGCTCTATACCCAGATCCTGAAGGACAAGCTCGGCGAGGTGCTCGGCGGCGCCGCGACACTGGATGCGGCACTGGCTCAATTGCACGATTTCGGCGACGTCTTCTTCTCCAAGGAATTCGTCGAACCGCGCCCGCTATTGCAGGCGCTGGAACAGCCGTCCGGCTGCGTGCTGCTGATCGACGAGGTCGACAAGTCGGATGCCGAATTCGAATCGCTGCTGTTGGAAATCCTCAGTGACTTCCAGGTCAGCATCCCCGAGCTTGGGACCGTCACCGCCGCCGTGCCGCCGACGGTGATCCTGACCTCGAACGGCGAACGCGATCTTGGCGACGCGCTGAAGCGGCGCTGCCTGCACCTGCACATCGGTTTTCCCGAGCAGAAGCTGGAGGAGCGCATCGTCGAGAGCCGGGTGCCCGGGATTTCGCCCCTGCTGCGCAAGCAGATGGTCGGATTCATCCACGAGGTCCGCACCCTCGATCTCAAGAAGCTGCCGTCGGTGAGCGAGACCATCGACTGGGCGCGCGTGCTGGTGCTGCTGCAGGCCGTCGAGCTCGGCCACGAAACGGTCAGGGACACCCTCAACGTGCTGTTGAAATACGAGGCCGACATCGCGGCGACCCTGCCGCAGGTCAACGCCTTCGTCGCCAAGGCGTCCCATCACAACGTGTTCGGCTGAAAGCAATGCGCGAAAACCTGCATCGGTTCTTTCGCGCGGCGCGCGGAGCCGGCGTCCGGCTATCGCCGGCCGAGAGCATCGATGCAATGCGCGCCGTCGCCACGGTCGGGATTTCCGACCGCGGCATCCTCCGCGACACCTTCCTTTTGACGCTTGCCAAGAGCGCCGAGGAGAAGAAGGCGCTGGGCGACTGTTTCGACCTGTTTTTCGATCTTCCGGCGGCGCGGCAGCCCTCGGCCGGAAATGCCGCGGGCGACGCGGCCGGAACACCGCCGCCACGGCCGGGCGAATCCGCCGGCGGTCAATCCGGCGGCGCGATCGGCCCGCTGGCCGAGCTGCTGCTGTCGCAGGATCGATCGGAACTGGCCGCAGCCGTCGCCCGCGCCGCCGCCACCGCCGGCCTGTCCGACATCCGATACTTCACCCAGCGCGGAATCTTTTCCGGCCGCATTCTCGAGCAGATGGGCATTGCGCGGCTCCGCGATGAGCTCGACGAACTGGCCGTGAGCGATCCGGCGCTGGCGGAACGGCTGACCGCCGCGCTGGAAACGCTGCGCGAGAGCGTGCGCGACACGGTTTCGCAGGCGCTGCTGCTCTACGGGCGCGAGGACGCCGAGAACCTGCGCAACGAAATCCTGCGCAACGCGCCATTGTCGCGGATCGAGCCGCGGCAGGTCGAGCAGATGCGGCTGCTGATCCGCCAGATCGCGCGCCGGCTGCGCGAGCGCTATGGCAAGCCGCGCAAGCGGCAGCGGCGCGGCCATCTCGACGTGCGGCGGACCCTCCGGCGCAATGCCGCATGGGGCGGCGTACCGTTCCTTACTGCCTGGAAGCGCCGGCGGCGGGATCGGCCGAAGATCGTCGCGCTGTGCGACGTCAGCGGTTCGGTGGCGCGGGTCTCCGACTTCTTCCTGCTATTGATCCACAGCCTGCACGAGGTGGTCTCCGACGTGCGATCGTTCGCCTTTTCCGGGCACCTGATCGAGGTGAGCGACATCCTGCAATCCAGAACACCGGAGGCGGCCATGCAGGAGATCATGTCGAAGGTCGGCTTCGGCTCATCCGACTATGGCAACTCGCTGGCCGATTTCGAAAAGCAGTGGATGGCGGCGGTAACGCAGCAGACCACCGTCATCGTGCTGGGCGATGCCCGATCAAACAATCTCGACCCCCGCGCCGATATCCTGCGCCGGATTGCGGAACGGTCGAAACGGCTGGTCTGGCTCAATCCCGAGGGGCGCCTCGCCTGGGGGTGGGGCGATTCCGAAATGCCGCGCTACGCGACGTTCTGCAGCGCGGTGCGCCAGTGCGCCACCGCTCAACAACTCGAGCGCGCGGTGTCGGACATCGTGGCGACCTATTGATAACCGTCGCGCTGCGAACGGATCAGGCGGCCTTCTCGGCCTGCAGTTGCCGCGCGATCATCTGCTGCAGCGTCTCGACCGACTTGAAATTCTCGGGGGTGATCTCGGATTGCGGAATCGTGAAGTCGAATTCGGCTTCGATAGCCAGCATCAGATTGACCATGTCCATCGATGTCAGTCCGATCTCCGCAAGGCGCGCGTCCGGAGCGAAATCCGCCGTCATCGAGTTCTGTTCGAGGATGGCCTTGACCAGGGCAACGGTCCGGCCCTGAATGTCGGTATTGAGGGTCTGCATCGCAACTTTCCATGCTGTCGGTCTGCCGGCGGCCACGGCCGCCTGGTCCGGACATTAGCCATGGCAACATTTGAAAGACAATGAATCCGGTTTGATACAAGTCCGCATTCGCACCTTAACGCTAATGAGGGTTGCGCAAGTGTTGTAGCCATCAGCGCATCCGCCCGTATCGGCAAACGACCGATTAACCGTCGGCGGCGAAAGCGGATTCGTTTACCCTGAATTTCATCGACGCATTTGAATTAAATCCCTAGGCGTTGATCCCGGACCGGACATCGAACGACGTCTGCCCGCGCTGCGGGTCGAGCCCGTTCCCACCGATCAACCCTGGAGATCGTTTCGGTCATGAACATCCAAGATTCCGCGCTCCGTGCATCTTCCGAAGCCGAACCCGGCGAGCAGCTGCGTCTCGACGGCAATGGCGGTTTCGCGCAGCGGACGGCGGCGGTTGCCGCGGTCGCGGCCGCGGAAGCAGACGACGTCGACCGCAATGCCCGGTTTCCCAAGGCCGCGATCGATGCAGCCCGCCAGCAGAAGCTGCTGGGTGCACAGATTCCGGTCCAGTTCGGCGGATGCGGCGCCTCGATCGTCGAGCTGACCGATATGTGCTACGCGCTCGGCCGCGCCTGCTCGTCCACCGCGATGATCTTTGCGATGCATCAGACCAAGGTCGCCTGCCTGGTACGGCACGGTACCGGAAGCCACTGGCATGAGGCGCTGATGCGCCGCGTTGCTGCCGAGCAGCTGCTGCTGGCATCATCGACCACCGAAGGACAGAATGGCGGCAACATCCGTTCGAGCGCTGCAGCCGTCGAGCGGGCCGGAGCCGAGATCTCGCTGGTGCGCAACGCGACCGTGATTTCCTACGGCGCGCAGGCCGACGGCATCGTCACCATCGCCCGCCGCGCCAGCAATGCGGCCGCGTCCGACCAGGTGCTGCTGGCGCTGACCAAGGACAATTACACGCTCGAACGCAGTCTGGAATGGGAAACGCTCGGCATGCGCGGAACCTGCAGCGCGGGCTTCGAGCTGAAGGCGACCGCTTCAGCCGAGCAGGTTTTTCCGGAAGCCTATGAGAAAATCCACGCGCAGACCATGACGCCTGTCGCCCATCTGTGCTGGTCCTCGGTTTGGGCCGGCATTGCCGCTGCCGCCGTCGAGCGCGCTCAGCTGTTCATCCGCAAGGCGGCACGCGGGGCTGGCGGCCAGATGCCGCCCGGCGCCGCGCACTTTACCGGCGCCAAGATGTCCCTGACCAAACTGCGCGCCATGATCACGTCGACGCTCGATACCTACATGACCCATGAGCACGACGAAGCCGCGCTGAGTTCGCTTGACTTCCAGTCGGCGATCAATCTGTTCAAGGTCGAGGCTTCCGAGCTCGCGGTCGTCACCGTGATGAGCGCGATGCGGGCCTGCGGCCTGTCGGGCTATCCGCAATGACGGCGACTTCAGCGTCGGCCGGCAGCTCCGCGATGTCCTCTCCGCGCCGCTGATGATCAACAACGACCGCATCCTCACCAACATCGCGACCTCGAGCCTGATGAGCGGCGTGCCCGCAACCCTGCGCGACTGACACGTCAACTGGAATCCGAACATGAATCTGGCCATCCGAACCGCCGCGCCGGAGAGCCCGGCGCAACCCGCGGATCCCCTGGATCATCTCGCCGACAGCGCTGTTCCACCGGATGGGCACCGACGGCGTCTATGCCCGGACCGCGCTCTACGAGGACATGGTCGAGCGGCTCGCCGCGCTGATCACCCGGCACCGCGAACCCGATACCGAGGTGATGCGCTTCCCGCCGGTGATGAACCGCGGCCAGCTGGAGAAGTCCGGCTATCTCAAGAGCTTCCCCAACCTGCTCGGCTGCGTCTGCGGACTGCATGGAACCGAGCGGGAGATCCACTCCGCCGTCAGCCGCTTCGACGCCGGCGGCGACTGGACGACGTCGCTGTCGCCCGCCGACCTCGTGCTGTCGCCGGCCGCCTGCTATCCGGTCTATCCGATCGCGGCGAGCCGAGGCCCGCTGCCGCCAGGCGGTCTGCGCTTCGACGTCGCGGCCGACTGCTTCCGCCGCGAGCCGTCCCGCCATCTCGACCGGCTGCAATCCTTCCGGATGCGCGAATATGTCTGCATCGGCAGCCCCGAGGACGTGTCCGCCTTCCGCGAACGCTGGATGGTGCGCGCGCAGGCCATCGCCCGCGATCTCGGCCTGACCTTCCGCGTCGACTATGCGAGCGATCCGTTCTTCGGCCGCGTCGGCCAGATGAAGGCAGTCAGCCAGAAGCAGCAATCGCTGAAATTCGAACTGCTGGTGCCGCTGCGCTCCGAAGAGCAGCCGACCGCCTGCATGAGCTTCAACTATCACCGCGACCATTTCGGCACGACCTGGGACATCGCCGACGCCTCCGGCGAGCCGGCGCATACCGGCTGCGTGGCGTTCGGCATGGACCGCCTCGCCGTCGCGATGTTCCATAGCCACGGCATCGACGTCGCGAAATGGCCGGCCGGGGCGCGCGAAGCGCTCGGCTTCGCGCCGGCGACGAACCCGAGGGATTGACGGGCAGGCGCACGTGGCCAGGCAACAGATCCGCTGCCGCGAAATTTCCGAGGCCGACATCGACGGCGTCGCCGATCTGCTGACGCGCGGATCGCTGGGCCGATCGCGCCACTACTGGATGCAGGGGTTGCGCCGGCAGGCGGCGCGCGAAGTCCCCGCCGGCTATCCCCGGTTCGGCTACATGATCGACCATGACGGCAAGCCGGTCGGCGTTCTGCTGCTGCTCTACAGCGAGAGGAGCAACGGCGCGGACAAGGCGATCCATTGCAACCTTTCGAGCTGGTACGTCGAACCGGCGTTCCGAAACTACGCACCGATGCTCACCAAGATCGCGCAGAAGAACAAGGAAGTCACCTACCAGAACATCAGTCCCGCAACCTGGACCTGGCCGATCATCGAGACCCAGGGTTTCAGCTCCTATTGCAGCGGATTGTTCTTCTCGATACCGGCGCTCGCGCGCGCCACGCCCGGCATGACGGTCGAGATCAATCGCCCCCGACGCGGAAGCGGTCGATGGCCTGGACACGACCGACGTCGAGCTGTTGACGCGGCACGCGCGATACGGCTGTCTCAGCCTGGTATGCCGGACCGCCGCCGGCGAGGCCATGCCGTTCATCCTGCTGCCGCTGCGGATCCGCCGCGGCCTGATCGCATTGCCGGCGATGCAGCTTATCTATTGCCGTGATGTCACCGACTACGTTCGCTGCGCCGGCACCATCGGCCGGCGGCTGCTCCGTCATGGCAAGATCGCCGTCGTCCTCGATTCAAACGGTCAGGTGCCGGGGCTGCCAGGCATCTTTTCCAAGGCGCGCGGCCGCAAATATTTCAAGGGTCCGCACCGCCCGCGTCTCGCCGATCTGACCGACACCGAGCTCGTGCTGTACGGACCCTGACGCCGCATCAGGCGTGAGCGAATTCCCAGTACAGCTTGCGGGCCCGTTGATAGAAGGGGCCCGGTTGCAGCGAGCGGTCGTCGATGCGGATCACGGGCGCCACCTTGGCGAAATTGCCGCTCGAGAAAATCTCGTCGGCACCTGTGAAATCCAGGTATCGCAAGGTCGACTCGACGACGGTGACACCGTCGCCGCGCAGCAGGTCGATCACCCGCTGCCGGGTGATGCCGTTGAGAAACGTTCCATTCGGCGCCGGCGTGTAGACGACGCCGTCGCGCGCCATGAACACGTTCGAATTGCCGAACTCGGCGACATTGCCGAGCATGTCGAGCAGCAGGCAGTTGCTGAAACCGCGCGCCTGCGCCTCGATCAGCGCCCGCGAGTTGTTCGGATAGAGGCACGCCGCCTTGCAATCCACCGGAGCGGTCTCCGCCGTCGGCCGGCGGAACGGCGACAGCGTGATGGCCGCACCGCTCGGTGCCGGCATCGGCGCCTCGTAGATGCACAGGCACCAGTTGGTGGTTTCGGGATCGAACAGGACGCCGCCGCCGCTGCCGCTCTGGGCCCAGTACATCGGTCGGATGTAGAGTTCCGCATCGGCGCCGAAACGGGCTATCCCCTCCCTAGCAAGGCCGAGCCAGGTTTCGCCGTCGACCACCGGCTTCAGCTTGAAATTGACCGCGGACTGGTTGACCCGTGCGAAATGCCGGTCGAGATCGGGTACGACGCCTTCGAAAGCGCGCGCGCCGTCGAATACCGTCGAGCCGAGCCAGGCGGCGTGGGTGCGCGCTCCCATGATCGGCACATTGCCTTCATGCCAGGCTCCCTGGAAAAAGGTCCAGGTCTGCGAAAAACTGACGGGAGCGGCGGTCTGAACCATCCTTCATCCAGGCTGTTGCGGGTGCGCGGCGGCACGGAAATGTAGCGCCAATATCGGAGGAATTGCTAAGGATTTCCTTGCCTCCGGCGCGTCGGCGTTGCAATCGATCAGCGATTGGGTAACCACGCCTGCAAACGCCTTCTGCTGCCGGAGCCGACATGCCACTCGATCCCCTCGCCCAGCGCTTCCTCGCCATGATGACGGCCGGCTCACGGCGCGATCAGTCGCCTGCCAGCCTGGAAGGCCGTCGCCAGTCACTTGCCAAGATCATGAAGCTCGCACGCGGCGACGGCGCCGAGATCGCCAGGGTCGACGGCGTGCTGCCGGGGCCGGCCGGCGATATTCCCTATCGGATGTACATTCCCGGCCATGATCGCGACCGGTCGCTGCCGGGCTTTCTGTTCTTCCATGGCGGCGGCATGGTCGCCGGCAGCATCGACACGCATGATACGCTTTGCGCAAACCTGGCGAGCGCGACCGGCTGCCGCCTGATCTCCGTCGGCTATCGGCTCGCGCCGGAGCATAAATTCCCGGCGGCGGTGGAGGACGCCATCGCAGCCGCCAGATGGGTTTCCGGCCATGCTGTCGCGCTCGGCATCGATGCCGGCAAACTCGTGGTCGGCGGCGATTCCGCCGGCGCCACGCTTGCCGCCACGGTCTGCCAGGATGCCGCGCGGAACGGCGGACCCGCGATCTTGCTGCAGTGCCTGATCTGTCCGGTGCTCGATTTCGGCGGCACGTCGCCATCGCGCCATGCGTTCGCCGAAAATCATCTGCTCGACCGAACCCTGCTCGAGGCGGATCTCGCCGATTATCTGCCTGATGGCACCGATCCCGCCGACCCCCGCGTATCGCCATTGCGCGCGGCCGATCTGAGCGGGCTCCCGGCCGCCGTCATCCACACGGCCGAGTTCGATCCGATGCGCGACGAAGGCAACGCCTATGCGGAACGGCTGGCGGCGGCCGGCGTCGCGGTCGAGCATCACTGTCACGACGGCATGATCCACAATTTCCACGCCATGGCCGCCGTTCTCCCCCAAGCCAGGCACGTGCTCGCCCGGATCGGCGAACAGGTCAGGCGCGCCGTCGGCTGAGACCTGCGACGAAGCCGGAAACGATTCAAATTTTAATCAATTGGTGCGGCCCCATTAGGGTTAGTTCGTCAATCTTTGGGTGAATTATTGTCCGGGTGACGCCTCCCTTCTAGAAATCGACGCGGGCAGACGAAACGCATCCGACATGCGGCGTCCGGACGGAAAGGTGAGCCATGCGCAACGAAACCATCGCCATTCACGCCGGCTACGAGCCCGATCCCGCGACCAAGTCCGTCGCCGTTCCGATCTACCAGACCGTCGCCTACGCCTTCGACAGCGCCGATCACGGCGCCGCCCTGTTCAATCTCGAGGCCGAAGGCTATCGCTACAGCCGCATCGCCAATCCCACCACCGCGGTGCTCGAACAGCGGTTGCCGAACTCGAAGGCGGCGTCGGCGCGCTCGCCGTCGCCACCGGCCAGGCGGCGCTGCATTTCGCTCTCGTCAATCTCGCCGATGTCGGCGGCAACATCGTCTCCGTTCCGCAACTTCTACGGCACGACGCACACTTTGCTCGCGCATATCCTGCCGCGCCAGGGCATCACCACCCGCTTTGCCGACAGCGATCGGCCGGATGCGATCGAGAAACTGATCGATCGAGGACACCAAGGCGGTGTTCTGCGAGACCATCGGCAATCCCGCCGGCAACGTCTGCGACATCGAGGCGCTTGGCCGGCATCGCGCACCGCCATGGCGTGCCGCTCGTCGTCGACAACACCGTCGCCACTCCGATCCTGCTCAGGCCGTTCGACTACGGCGCCGATATCGCCGTCCATTCGCTGACCAAATTCCTCGGCGGCCACGGCACCACGCCTGGGCGGCGCGATCGTCGACAGCGGCCGATTTCCGTGGGCGGAGCATGCCGTCCGCTTCCCGGCCTTCAACGAGCCCGACGAGTCCTATCACGGCCTGGTCTATGCCAAGCAATTCGGCGCCAGCGCCTATATCCAGCGGGCGCGCAGCGTCTATCAGCGCACCATGGGTTCGGTGCTTTCGCCGTTCAACGCCTTCCTGCTGCTGCAGGGCATCGAAACGGTGGCGCTGCGGATCGAGCGGCATGTCGAGAACGCGCGCAAGGTCGCGGAATTCCTGCACGGCGACCCGCGCGTCGCCTGGGTCAACTACGCCGGCTTTCCCGACAGCCCGTATCACGCGCTGGTCCAGAAATACCTCGACGGCCGTGCGTCATCGCTGTTCACTTTCGGCATCAAGGGCGGCCTCGAGGCCGGCAAGACCTTCTACGATTCGCTGAAGCTGATCACGCGGCTGGTCAATATCGGCGACGCCAAATCGCTCGCCTGCCATCCGGCTTCGACCACCCACCGTCAGATGTCGGCCGAGGAGCAGCGCAAGGCCGGCGTGCTGCCGGAGACCATCCGCCTTTCGATCGGCATCGAGCATATCGACGACATCATCGAGGATATCGACCAGGCCCTGGCGCGAGCCTGCGCACAACAGTCGAACCTGGAGGCAGCGGAATAGACCGCCGGACCGGCATGACCCTGCAGCTCGACAAACATCGACGATTGGCTCGCCCGCTGCCAGCCGCAGCGGAGGCTCGCCTTGCCGATCGATCGACTCCTCGCCGCAAGCCCGCCAACGGGGTGGTCACGATCGGCCTCGTCAACAACATGCCGGACGCGGCGCTGCAGGCGACCGAGCGGCAATTCACCGATCTGCTGACCGCGGCCGCAGGCGACAGCCGCATCCGTCTTCATTGCTTCTCGCTGCCGTCGATCAAGCGCTCGCCGGTCGCCCGGCAAATCATCGACAGCCATTACGCCGATATCGCCGACCTCGATCGCCTGCACATCGACGCGCTGATCGTCACCGGCGCCGAGCCGATCGCGGCGACCCTGCCCGAGGAGCCGTTCTGGCGCGAGCTTGCCGCCATCGTGGACTGGGCGGAAGCCAACACCCGTTCAACGATCTGGTCGTGCCTTGCCGCGCATGCCGCGGTGCTGCATCTCGACGGCATCGAGCGGCAGCGCCTCGATGCGAAATGCTCGGGCATCTTCGCCTGCTCGCGGGTGGCGGATCACGGGCTGCTGAAGGACGTCACTTCGCCGCTGAAGATCCCGCATTCGCGCCTCAACGCCTTGCGCCGCCGCGATCTCACCGCCTGCGGCTATCGGATATTGACGAAATCGCCGGAAGCCGGCGTCGACATCTTTGCCAGGCAGCGGCGCAGCCAGTTCGTCTTCTTCCAGGGCCATCCCGAATACGATGCATTGTCGCTGCAACGCGAGTATCTGCGCGACATCACCCGTTATCTCTCCGGGCAGCGCGAGTTCTATCCGGCCTTTCCACGCAACTACTTCACCGCCGAGACCGAGCACCGGCTGATGAATTTCGAGAAGCTCGCCAGGATCGAACGCAAGCTTCCGCTCAGTGCCGAACTGCCGAAACTCACGCTTCGCCCGGACATCGCGATCGGCGCCGCGGCCACGGCAATCTTCGGCAACTGGGTGGCCGGTCTGACGGCCGGCAGGCGCGAGGCCGGCGCGCGCCGGTCCTGATTGACGAGCGCGACACGGTCCAGCGCGGAACCCGTCCGAAAGCGAATAGGCGCAGCGACCGAATCTGCGATAGACCTGCGGGGTGTCCGGCTCTGCCCCCACCGCAATTTCGCTGCTGAGTTCCGTGTTCGGCCTGTCCGGCTTTCGCGGGCCGCAGGAAGCGATCATCCGCCATGTCGTGGACGGCGGCAACTGCCTGGTGCTGATGCCCACGGGCGGCGGCAAATCGCTGTGCTACCAATTGCCGGCGCTGCTTCGCGAAGGCTGCGGTGTCGTGGTCTCGCCGCTGATCGCACTGATGCGGGACCAGGTCGCCGCGCTGCACGAAGCCGGGGTCAAGGCCGCCGTGCTGAATTCCACGCTGTCGCGGGAGGAGGCCGCCGCGGTCGAGCAGCGCCTGCTCGCCGGCGATCTCGACCTGCTCTATGTCGCCCCGGAGCGGTTGCTGACGCCACGCTGTCTCGGACTGCTCGACCGGGCGCCGATCGCCCTGTTTGCGATCGACGAGGCACATTGCGTGTCGCAATGGGGACACGACTTCCGCCCGGAATATATCGGCCTATCGGCCGTCGCTGAACGATTTCCCACCGTACCGCGCCTTGCGCTGACCGCGACCGCCGACGACTTGACCCGCCGCGAGATCATCGACCGCCTCGGACTCGCGGGCGCGCCGAACTTCATCGCGAGCTTCGACCGACCGAATATCCGCTACGAGATCGTCGACAAGCAGAATGCGCAGGCGCAGCTCAAGGCGTTCATCGCCGACCGTCACGCCGGTGATGCCGGCATCGTCTACTGCCTGTCGCGGGCGAAGGTCGAGAACACCGCGTCCGCTTTGAGCGAAGCCGGCATCTCGGCGCTGCCCTATCATGCCGGCCTCGACGCCGGTCTGCGGGCGCAGAATCAGGATCGCTTCATCAACGAGGAGGGCATCGTGATCGTGGCCACCGTCGCGTTCGGGATGGGCATCGACAAGCCCGACGTTCGCTTTGTCGCGCATCTCGACCTGCCGAAAAGCATTGAAGCCTATTATCAGGAAACCGGCCGTGCCGGGCGCGACGGCAAGCCCGCCAGCGCCTGGATGGCCTACGGCCTCGCGGATATCGTGCAGCAACGTCGGATGATCGCCGAATCGACCGGCACCGATGCATTCAAGCGGGTATCCGCCGGCAAACTCGATGCGCTGGTCGGCCTTGGCGAGACCGCGGGCTGCCGCCGCGCCCGCCTGCTGCAATATTTCGGCGAGAGTTTCGCGGGCCGATGCGGCAATTGCGACAACTGCCTGTCGCCGCCTCGCGTTCATGACGGCAAGATCGCCGCGCAAAAGCTCTTGTCATGTGCCTATCGCACCGGACAGCGGTTTGGCGCCGGGCACCTGATCGACGTTCTGGCCGGCCGCACGACGGATCGTGTCCTGCAATTCGGACACGACAGGCTTTCGGTGTTCGGAATCGGCCGCGACATCGATGACAGGCAATGGCGCGCCACGCTGCGGCAGCTGGTGGCGATGGGACATCTGGCGCCGGACAGCGAAGCCTTCGGCGCCTTGAAGCTGACGGAGACGGCGCGCGGCGTGCTCAAGGGCGAAACCGAGGTGATGCTGCGCGAGCCCACCACAGCCCGGCGCCCGCGCGCCGGCAGGAGCAAAACGGGGCCAGGCCAAAGGATCCCTGCGGCAGCACGGGCGGATCGGGCCGGTGATGCCGATCTGCTGGCGGCATTGCGCGCATGGCGCTCCGAAACCGCGCGCAAGCGTGGCGTTCCAGCCTATGTCGTCCTGCACGACGCCACGATCGACGACATTGCCGCGTCGCGCCCGGCTACCCTCGTGGCGCTGCGCGCCATCCCCGGCATCGGCGACAGGAAGCTCGAACATTACGGCGACGCGCTGATCGCCCTGGTGCAGGCGGCGCGGACCTGATCCAGCGGTGGTTTGCATCGGATCCGCGCAACATCGTTAAACTTCCGCTAACTCAGCTTGCAAAGGGTTCGTGCACCCAAAGCCGGTAGCTTGCCGGCAGAGGGGCAATGCACGACCATGCCAGGATCGGACAGGGCGCGTAGCAGCGAAGCCGCCGGCGCCGATCGGCGGGATCCTCTCAATCAGCTCATCCTGGTCGGAATCCTGCTGATCGTGGCGATCGCGCTTGGCACCGCGCTGGCGATCTACAACTTCCGGCAGCGCACCCTGGCCAACAGCGCGCGTGAGCTCGAAAATACGGTCCTGCTGCTTTCGCGCCATTTCGGCCGCGATCTCGGCAACTTCGAAGCCGTTCAGAAGGACCTGATCCGGCGCATCAAGTCGACCGGCATCGACACGCCCGAAGCGTTCAAGGACCGCATGTCCGGCGAACAGGCCAATCTCATGCTTCAGACCGTCGTCAGCGGTCAGGTCGACGTCACCGGGATCACCATCTACGACGCCGACGGCGAACTGATCAATTCCTCGCTGCCGGGCCCGCTTCCTGTCATGAGCATCTCCGACCGTGCCTATTTCCACGAGCTCAAGGCCGGCGCTTCATCACCATCCGCTGCGTTCGCGCTGGTCCGCAGTCGTCTCACCGGCAAATGGACGACGGTGATCGCGCGCAGGGTCACCGGGTCGGACGGCAGGTTCCTGGGAATCGTCGCGCGGGCGCTGGCCCCGGCGGATTTCGAGAGGTTCTTCGAATCGCTGGCGCTCGACGAAGGAGCTTCGATTGCCATGCTGCATCGCGACGGGACGATGCTGGCACGCTATCCGCACGTCGAGCCGATGATCGGGCAGAAGTTCAGCAACGCCCCGATACAGAGGCTGCTGGCCCAGACCGATCATGGCACGTTGCGGGTGATCAGCCCGGTCGATGGCGAAGACCGCCTCGCCTCCGTCCGCGCACTCGGCGATTTCCCGATTTCCATCGTCGCGACCACGACCGTCTCGACCGCGCTGGCGGACTGGCGCGCGCAGGCCCGGTTCCTGGTGATCGCGGCCGCGCTGGCGACACTGGTGATCACCCTCACCCTGCTCCTGATCGTCCGCAGGCTTTCGACGCAACACCGGAATTCCGCGCGGCGGCTTGCGCTCGAGAAGGAACGGCTGGATACCGCCATCAACAACATGACGCAGGGCCTGCTGCTGTACGATTCGGACGCGCGGATCGTTCTGTGCAACCGGCGCTATCTGGAGATGTACGAGCTGTCGCCAGAGGTGGTGAAGCCCGGGCTGCATTTCCGCGAGCTGATCGCCTATCGCAAGCGGATCGGTTCGTTCAAGGGCGATATCGACGACTACTGCGCCAAGGTCCTGCACAACGTGATGCAAGGCAACCCCACCCACAACATCGTCGAGACCACCGATGGCCGCGCCATCGAGATCGTGAACCAGCCGCTGAAAGGCGGCGGCTGGGTGGCCACGCAGGAGGACATCACCGAACGCCGGCGCGCCGAAAAGCAGATCGCGCATCTGGCCCATTACGACGCGCTGACCGATCTGCCCAACCGGACCCTGTTTCGCGAACGGCTCGAGGCGGAGCTGGAGCGGATCAGGCGCGGCGAGCAGCTCGCGATGCTCTACATCGACATCGACGAATTCAAGAGCGTCAACGATTCGCTCGGCCATCCGGTCGGCGATGAATTGCTCAAGGCCGTGGCATCTCGCCTGCAGGCCTGCATCGGAGACACTGCCTTCGTCGCCCGGCTGGGCGGCGACGAGTTCGCTGTCGTTCAGACCGGCGTCAGGCGCCCGGACGACGTCATGGAACTGATCAGGCGGATCTACGAATCGATCCGCAAGCCCTGCGAGTGTCTCGGCCATCAGGTCGCGGCCGACGCCAGCATCGGCATCGCGCTGTCGCCGAGCGACGGAGCCGACCTCGACCAGTTGCTGAAAAGCGCCGATCTCGCCATGTATGGCGCAAAATCCGACGGGCGCCGCACCTACCGGTTTTTCGAGCCGGAGATGGACGCCCGGGTCAAGGCCCGCCGTACCCTCGAATCCGACATGCGCCAGGCGATCGCCGAGCGCGCCTTCGAGATCTATTACCAGCCGGTGGTCAATCTGCGAAGCGGCGAGGTCGCCGGCTGCGAGGCGCTGTTGCGCTGGCGCCATCCGGTTCGCGGAATGATCCCGCCGGCCGAGTTCATTCCGATCGCGGAGGACACCGGCCTGATCTGCGAGATCGGCGACTGGGTGCTCGCCACCGCCTGCGCGGAGGCCGCGAACTGGCCCGCCACGGTCAGGCTGGCGGTCAACGTTTCGCCGGTTCAATTCAGAAGTCACGCCCTCGCGCTGAAGGTCGCCGAAATTCTGGCGGCCACCGGCCTGTCCGCCAGCCGATTGGAGCTTGAGATCACCGAAGCCGTGCTGATCCGTGATGACGACACGGCGCTCGCCCTGCTGGAGCAGCTGCGCGGGCTCGGCGTGCGCATCGCGCTGGACGATTTCGGCACGGGATATTCTTCCCTGAGCTATCTGCGCCGGTTCCCGTTCGACAAGATCAAGATCGACCGCTGCTTCGTCGACGGCATCACCGAGACCCGCGGTTCATCGGCCATCGTGCAGGCCGTGATCAATATCGCCAACGCGCAGAACATGACCACCACCGCGGAAGGCATCGAAACCGAGCCGCAGCGGGACATGCTTCGCGAGCTCGGCTGCACCGAAATGCAGGGCTTCCTGTTCAGCCGGCCGCGCCCGGTTGCCGAGATCAGGACCTTGCTGTCCAAGACGCCGCAACGCGTGGTGGCGGCCTGATCGCGGCGCCGTGGCTCTAGCGTTCCGAGATCGATGTGGGCGGCGGCAGGGCGGAGGCGGAGTTCAGCTCGGGTTCGGCATGGCGGGCTTCGATCTCCGGCACCGCCGCAGCGTCGGGGTCGAACCGGACACGATAGACCTGCAGATTCTCCATGACCCGCTGGACATAATTGCGGGTTTCGGCGAACGGGATGCGTTCGACCCAGTCGACCGCGTCGACATCGGCGGCACGGGGATCGCCATACTGCTTGATCCATTGCTGGACCCGGCCGCGGCCGGCATTGTAGGCGGCAAATGCCAGGATGTGCGAGCCGCGATATTCCTGCAGCAGCGCGCTGAGTTCGGCCGCGCCCATCTGCGCGTTGTAGACGGGATCCGCGACCATCCGGTCCCAGTCATAGGTGACGCCGAATCGCTTCGCGGTGTCGCGGCCGGCTTCGGGGGTCACCTGCATCAGGCCGACCGCGTTGGCCGGCGAGCGGTCGCGCTGGTCGAAGGCACTCTCGGTGCGAGCCACCGAATAGATCACGCTGCGCTCGATCGCCGGCCCGATCGGGCTGTGCTGCGGCACCCCGATGGTCGGGAAGGCGTAGAGGTCGAGAGCGAATCCACGGCTCAGGGCGAGCTTTCCGATCTGCAGCATGGCGGGGGCGTCGTTGTGACGACCGGCCATTTCGGCCAGCTCGGTCAGCGCCGCGGCATCGACGCTCTGCTCTGCGAGGTCAGTGACGAAGCTCAGCACGAGGTCGCGCTCGCCGATGGCGTACAGCATCTCGGCGGCGTGAAGCAGGTCCTCTGAACCGGCCGAAGCGGGCATCGGATCAGCCTCTTGCGGTGTCCGCAGCTCGAGCCGGTCAAGGCCAAGCTTGGCCCGCGCGAGCTGGCCATAATAGGCCGTGGTGTAGCGGGCGGCTCTTTGATAGCTGTTCAGCGTCCCCCTCAGGTCGCCGCTGGCCTCGGCGGCGCGGCCGCGCCAGTAATTCGCCCGGGCGAGCACGATCGGATTGACCGAGCCGTCGTCGATACGGGCGAAATGGGCTCGCGCCGTCTCGGGATCGTGAAGGTACCGCAGCGCGACCCAGCCGGTCATGAAGTGGAATTCGGCTCGATAGTTCTGGTTGGCCGGCGGTGCCGCGTCACGCGCCACCTTGTAGGCGGCACGAAACTCGCCGCCATCGATCAGCTTGCGGACGAGGACGCGCCGCATCCGCCACCACTCGTCGGTGTCCTGAAGCGGCATCGTTGCCGGCGCCGCCGCCAGCATCAGCCGGGTCGCCTCGGCAACCCGATCATGGCGCATGGTCCAGTCGATCCGACACAGGGTATAGCCGAGATCCTTGCGGGCGTCGGCGGCAACGCCGTCGAGCAGATCGGGCGCCTTGGTGGCGTTGCCTGCGACCGCGGCGCAGGCCTTCACGATCGCAATATCTTCGCTGCCGAGGTGACGCGCGGCACGCATCGCTCCCGTGAAATCCTTGGCGCCGATGCGCCTGTCCATGCGCGCCCGATGGTCGTCGAGACTGAGCAGATGCTTGAACTGCTCGAACACCTCGGCCTCGCTGCGCTCCGACAATTCCGCCGACTGCCACCCCTCGCGAACCCGGCGCGCGGCTTCCTCGACGCGACCTTCGGCAAGCAGGACGCGCGCGAGCGCAAAGCGGCCCATGGCACTGACCGGCTGCTCGCGGGTGAAATCGTGCACAATGGAGGCGTCGCTGCGCTCCTGCCAGAGCCGCACTTCCGCCCGCCGTCGCATCGAGCCCGCGCTCGGCCAATCCGGATTGTCGGCAAGGAATGTCGCAAATCTGCCAAAACCGGCTTCCGAATCCGGGTGGCGCAGAATGACCCACTCGACCAGCTTGCGAGCCGCGGGATCGCCGATCGCCTTTTCGGCGACGGTTGCATCGCGACCCTTGCCAGCGCGGGCCAGATCGACCGCCTGCTTCACCGCCAGGAGGTCACCTGACAGCGTGGGGGTCGGAGTCGGCGGGACGGACGCCTTGGCCGCCGGTTTTGACGCCTTGTGCCGCGCCGCAGCGGCATGCGCGACGTGCTTGCCATGCTCGTGCTTGCCGTGTTCGCGCGTGCTGGCCTTGCGGGCGGACGGGTGCGGTTTCGCGGTCTCGACCTTGCCCGCATGATGAGCCGGCTTGGCCCGGGACAACGCGATTGCATCGCTCGGCAGCGCAACCAGCGTCAGCATGAAGAAACAGGTCAGCGGCCAGAACGGTTGATTCATTCCGTGGTCCCCTGCGAACCGACCGACACGGACCTCGCGCCTTCCGTACGGCTGGAGCGCTTTCGAGGGTACCACGCCGGCAACGGGCGACTGTCGCGCTTCGGCAACAGCCGCCGGGAAACTGGAACCCGGCTTCACCCGGGGGTCAAGCGGCCGGCAGCAATCCCCGCGCGATTAAGGCTAAACCTTAACCAAAGCTTAACGAATGCATTGGTGGGCCGGAAAGACGGCCTAGAATGCGGCGAACGTTGCGAAACCGGTAGGCGTGCCATGATGAACAAAGCGTATGCGGTCCTGATATTGTCGCTCGGTGCAGCTCTTGCCGCGAGCCGCGCTTTGGGCGGCCCCGCGACCGCCCCTGCCGTGGCACCGGCCCACGCGACGGTCCATCCCTCGCTCGCGCAATCGCCGCACCATCATTCCGGACGCCGCCCGGGCAATTTCTTTCCCACGACCGGAGGCTTGGTCTGGGACAGCCAGCCCTATCAGGAAGCGGTGACGCCAACGGTGACGGGCCCGATATCGGCCGATATCAACACCACCTACAAATACGACGTCCCCTGGGATTGGGCGCACCGATATCCGCCCGGCTTCTTCGGCACGCCGCCGGCCCCGACCGCGCGAGCATCGTCTTATGCGCCCGGCTGTCCCGCGCAGACGATGACGGTGCCCGGCGCCGACGGCAAGGACCAGACCATCACCGTGGTTCGCTGCTAAGAAAATCCCTGTCGCTATCATCGAGCAAGATCGAGTCCGTCCGAAATCGCAGGCACCGATCGTGCCGATGGGATGCTGCGCGCTGACGACCGCCGAGAATGTTCTCTCTTCGACCGGACAATCGCCGCTTGACGCGGGCGATCGTTGACCGACACGATGCACTTCATCTTCGAACGAGCGACGAGCATCACGCGAACGCGTATCGCGCTGCCGTCATTTACCCTCTTTCGATCGCACAGTATCAAATTTGTAATTGTGGTGTATTCTATGTGCATGCATGTCGAGTGTCGGCGTGCATTGACCCAATCTTGGGACCCACGGAGGGGAATATGGCTAAGAAGGCAAAGAAGGCTAAGAAAGCGAAGAAGACAGCCAAGAAGAAGAAGAAGTAGCGGTTCGGCGAAGGCCCGAGGACATCCGGATGGCGTGTTCGCTTCCGTGAGATCCTCGGCAGCACGGACAGGCGAAGGCGGTCGCCGTCCGGGCAGCCAACAGTCAGGCCGGACCTTCCATGCAAGCGGCTGCTGCAGGATGGTCCGGCCTGCTTGCTTTTGGGAGAGGCGCTTCAACGCGAGCGCAGCCACCGATCATCGAAACGGCGAGACCGGTCCCTGGGTAAAGCCCACGCTGCCTTCGATGCTGATCTGCGGCGTCAATTGCAGACCGAGGCCGGCACTGGCCGATACCGCGGTGGCATCATTGCCCGGGTACAGGTTCGCCAAGCCGGGCAATGCCGACGGATTGGCCCGGATGCTGGTGATGCCGAAACTCGCCGTCGAATACAAGCCACCGAGCGCGGCGTCGGGATTCGATCTGAAGCCGCCAACGACCGAAGTTCGCCACGCCGGATCTGCCGGACCGGTGAACCAGTCCTGCGGTCCGGAGCTTGGAAACGCAAACGGAGAACCGAGGAAATTGCCGGAGAGGCTGCCGGATTCCACGGACAACTCGAGCGTTCCCGATCCCCATTTCGCGGCGTAGGTCTGCTGACCGCTGGCGGGAGCCGCGGTGAATCCAGCCGCGGCAAAGGGGTTCGCCATCGCCCATTGCGGGTCGAACGGGCTGAACGCCGTGAGTGGCTGCGCCTGCGCATGGGCCGGCATGGTGCCGGCCACCAGGCCGATCAACAGGCAGATGCCGCCGACCGCAATGGACCGCGCAAGAAATTCCCCAGGCATGGCCGCCTCCGTCAAGCGCCGCATCATGTGATCAGGTGCATGCCGGCATCCATCCGCACCACCTCGCCGGTCATGTTGCTGGAGGGCGCCGTGGCGAGGAAGCAGACCAGATTGGCGATGTCTTCCGCCGTCGAGGCCCGTCGTAGCGGCACCTTCGATACCACGGAATCGCGCACCTTGGCGGCGCCTTCGACGCCGCGGCCCTTGGTGAACCAGGGCGTATCGATGTAGCCGGGGCACACGGTGTTGACCCGGATCAGCGGCGCCAACGCGCGCGCCAGTGACTGGGTCATGGTGTTCAGCGCGCCCTTGCTCGCAGCATAGGCGATCGACGAGCCGATGCCGCTGATGCCCGCGACCGACGACACGTTGACGACGGCGGCGGCAAGACCGGAGGCCTTGGCCGCCGTTTCGAGCAGGCTGCGCGCCGCCCGCACCATCTGGAACGGGCCGATGGTGTTCACTCCGAACAGCCGCTGAAAATCCTCCGCCGACAATCCGTCGAGATCCTCATGGGCAACATGCTTGGTGGTCCCGGCATTGTTGATCAGGGCGTCAAGCCGACCCCAGGGCGCGGCAGCGGCGACGATCCGGCGGCAATCCTCGTCGCGGGACACGTCGCCCTGTACCACGATCACCTCGCCGCCCGCGCTGCGGCAGAGATCGGCGGTGGCTTCGGCTTCCTTCTTGCTCGACGAATAGTTGACCACGACCCGGGCGCCGCCCTTGGCCAGGAGGGCGGCGGTCGCCGCCCCGAGACCCGATGCCGAACCGGTGACGATCGCGCACAAACCATCCTTCGCCATCGCATTTCCTCTTGTTGATTGCTCTTGAAGGCGACCCGCGCCGCTCGCCATCCACCATAACGCGCGGAGGATCGGCTGCAAATCGCCAAACTCCGCTGGGCGGAATTCCAGCGAACTCCCTGCCCACATGCCGGCCCTGCAGGCACCCCTTGCGGACATCGGCGCTTGTCAGGAGGAGGGCTTTTCCCCATCATGCGCCAGCGATATGCGATCGAAGACAGGGAATATCGTGGCGGAAAGCGAGAACATTGTCGCGGCGACGGCGGAACGGATCTTCACCGATCTCGCCGATGCACAGACCATCAACCGCGACAGCCAAGGCGACTGGAAGCTGCCGCTGTGGCAGGCGCTGAACGAGGCCGGCCTGCCGCTGTCCTGGGTTCCCGAGGATTGTGGCGGCTCGGGTGCGAGCCTTGCCGAGGGGTTCAGCGTGCTGAGCGCGGCGGGTCGTTTCGCGGTCGCAGTGCCGCTTGCGGAAACCATGCTGGCAGGCTGGCTGCTGTCGCAGGCCGGGATTGCTTCGCCCGATGGCGCGATGACGGTGGCGCCGGTCAATCCCAAGGACCGCATCTCGCTGAACAGCGATGGCACCCTGTCCGGCCGCGCCCGCGGCATCCCCTTTGCCAAGGACGCCCGGCATGTCGCGGTGCTGGCCAGGAGCGCGGACGGCTGCTCGATTGCGCTGCTCGATACCGCCAGCTGCCGCATCGAGGCCGGCCTCAACCTCGCCAGCGACGGCAGCGATACCCTGACCTTCAGCAACGCTGTTCCCCTCGCCATCAAGCCGGCGCCGGACGGGATGGACCAGACCGCCTTGATGCTGATGGGCGCGGTCGCACGCAGCCTGCAGATTGCAGGCAGCCTGGAGGCGATGCTCGACATCAGCGTGCGCTATGCCAACGAGCGCGTGGCGTTCGAGAAGAAGATCGCGAAATTCCAGGCGGTGCAGCACAATCTTGCCAAGCTCGCCGGCGAGACCGCGGCGGCGATGACCGCGGCGAGCTCGGCGGCCGACACCATTGCCCATGCCGCGACGTTCGACGATGCGGTGTTCCTGGAAGCGACGTCGGCGAAGATCCGCTGCGCCGAGGCGGCGGAAAAAGGCGCAGCCATCGCCCATCAGGTCCACGGCGCGATCGGCTTCACGCTGGAACATATCCTGCATCGCTATACCCTGCGCGCGCTGGCCTGGCGGGACGATTTCGGTCATGAGAGCTACTGGGCGGTCGAACTGGGCAAGCGTGTCGCCTCCCGCGGCGCCGACGAATTGTGGCCGCTGGTCGCCTCGCGCTGACCCCGGATCGTTTCGCATGCAGCAAAGTCGAGCTTCAAGATGACCGCAGCCCTCCGTTTCGACCCGATCCGACTGCCGGCCGAATGCGAGCAGCTGCGCAAGGAGGTGCGGGCCTTCCTGGCCGAGGAGATCGCCGCCGGCACATTCGATCCGCACAACCCGCAAGGCAGCGACAGCGATGTGCCGGGCTTCACCAGGCGGGTCGGCGAGCGCGGCTGGATCGGCATGACCTGGCCGAAGAAATATGGCGGCCATGAGCGCAGCTTTCTCGAGCGCTATGTGGTGACCGAGGAAATGCGCGTCGCCAACGCGCCGACCCGGCGCTTCTTCGTCGCCGACCGCCAGAGCGGTCCAGTGCTGCTGAAATACGCCCCCGAACATATCAAGATGGACATCCTGCCGCGCATCTGCCGGGGCGAGGTATGCTTCTCGATCGGCATGAGCGAGCCCAATTCCGGCTCAGACCTGTTCGCCGCCAGGACCCGGGCGACCAAGACCGACGGCGGCTGGCTGATCAACGGCACCAAGATCTGGACTTCGTCGGCGCAGGTCGCCAACTACATGCTGGCCATCTTCCGCACCTCGCCCCCGACCACGGAAAACCGGCGGCACGGCCTGACGCAGTTCCTGGTCGACATGAAGACGGCGGGTATCAAGGTCAACCCGATCGCCCAGCTCACCGGCAGATCGGAGTTCAACGAGGTGGTGTTCCAAGACGCGTTCGTGGCGGACGATCATTTGCTGGGCGAGATCGACGGCGCCTGGAAACAGGCGACGAGCGAACTCGCCTACGAGCGCAGCGGGCCCGAGCGCTTCCTGGAAACCTACTATGTGCTGACCGAACTGGTACGGGCGCTCGGCGAGCAGCCCGACAATCGCGGCGCCGAGGGCATCGGCCGGCTGGTCGCGCAGCTTCACACCATGCGCCGGATGTCGGTCTCGGTTGCCGGCATGCTGCACGCCGGCAAGGAGCCGGTGGTCGAAGCCTCCATTGTCAAGGATATCGGCACCATCTGGGAACAGCAATTGCCGCAGCGGGTGCGGGATCTCGCGGCTTTCGTCGAGCCGGACGCCAGCAATCACGAGATTCTCGACACGGTCCTGCCCTATGCGATGAAGGTCGCCCCCAAGCTCACCATTCAAGGCGGCACCACGGAAGTGTTGCGCGGCATCATTGCGCGCGGCCTCGGGCTGCGCTAACGCGAGTGAGGGATTCATGAGCAACTACACCGACATCGGCGTCGACAAATCCGGTCACGTCGGGACCATCGAGATCCGGCGGCCGCCGCTGAACTTCTTCGACATCTCGCTGATCAACCAGATCGCCGACGCGCTCGAGGAGTTCGACCGCGACATCGAGATCCGCGCCTCGGTGCTCGCCGCCCAGGGCCGGGCATTCTGCGCCGGCGCCAACTTCAACGATCCGGCGCGGCAGGCCGCGGAGGCGCGCGCACCGTCGGACCCGGCCTCCAGCCTCGGCCAGATCGACCATCTCTATATCCAGGCGGTGCGGATCTTCCGCGCCAGGAAGCCGATCGTCGCAGCCGTTCACGGCGCCGCCATCGGCGGCGGCCTCGGCCTCGTGGTAGCCGCGGATTTTCGCGTCACCTGCCCCGAGGCACGGTTTGCCGCGAATTTCACCAAGCTTGGATTTCACCCGGGCTTCGGGCTCACTGTCACGCTTCCCGAACTGGTGGGCCGGAACAATGCCGAGCTGATCTTCTATACCAGCCGACGGGTGACCGGCGAGGATGCCACCCGGATGGGCCTCGCCAACCTCTGCGTCCCGCAGGACCGGGTGCGGGCCGAAGCCTTGAAGCTCGCCTCCGAAATCGCCGAATGCTCGCCGCTCGGCCTGCTCTCGACCCGCGCCACCATGCGCGCCGGCCTTGCCGACCGCGTCATGGCCGCCACCAACCATGAACTCGCCGAACAGACCCGGCTGCGCGCGACCGAGGACTTCAAGGAAGGCGTGAAGGCGACCGAGGAACGCCGCGTCGCCAATTTCAAGGGACGGTAGTCTCGTCCCTGTTCCGGGCGGGCACCACCAGCGCGTCGACGATGGTGACGCCCTGCCCTTCCGGATGCACCAGCACCGGATTGAGCTCGATCTCGGCGATCCGGCCGCGCCATTGCGCAGCAAGCTGCGAGACCTGCGCTATCAGTTGCGCCAGGGCTGCCCTGTCGGTGTTCGCTGCGCCCCTGAACCCGGCGAGCAGCGGCGCCGCCTTCAATTCGTCGAGCATCGCCGCGGCCTCCGTTGCGCTGACGGGCGCGGGCCGATAGATCACGTCGCGGAACAGCTCCGTGGTGATGCCGCCAAGGCCGACCATGATCATCGGACCGAAGGTGGCATCCTGCAGCGTGCCGACGATGATCTCGACGCCCTTTCGGGCCAGCGGGGAAACCAGCACACCCTGAACCGCCGCGTCGGGCCGATGACGGCGCGCGGCGTCGAGCAGCGCGGCATAGGCCGCGAACGCCTCGCCCTTGGTCGCGATACCGATCCGCACGCCGCCGATCTCGCTCTTGTGCGGAATGTCGCGCGACTGGACCTTCATGACCAGCGGCAGGCCGACGCGGGCAATCGCGGCGTCCAGTGCGCCAAACTCCGTTACCAGCACTTCGTCCGGCAACGCCACGCCGGCGCCGCGCAGCAGTGACTTGCTGTCGAATTCGGACAGTCTTGCCGATGGCAGAACAGGCAGGTCGTCCGCCGTCGGCGCCGCGGCGTCGGCGGACGGCACGACGCTAAATCGCGCGCGCTGCAGCATCCGGCGCAATGCGACGGCGACATCGGTCAGTCCCGACAGGATGACGACGCCGCAGGCCGCCAGCTGCTCGCGCGCGAATGCCGATGGCAAGGTATAGGAGTAGAACAGGATGGGCTTGCTCTGGGCATCGATCACCGGCTTCAGTTCGGCCGTCTTGAATGGCATCCGCGTCTCGCTCGACAGCGACAACACCACCAGGATGGCGTCGACCTCGCTGGACTGCGAAAGCCGTTCAACGCTCTTCTGTAGACCGCCGCTGTTCACCCCCTGGGCGGTGACGTCGATCGGGTTGCGCGCGGTGCCATAGGACGGAATCAGCGCCCGGATTTCCTGCTGGATCGATTCCGACAGTTCCGGCACCTGCAGGCCCTGCATGGATACGGCATCCGCACCCCAGATTCCGGCGCCGCCGGAGACCGTGAGAACGGCGACGCGGTCGCCTTGCGGCAGCGGGTTGGTGGTCAGTGCCGCCGCGATGGCGACGGCCTCGTCGAGATCGTCGGAAACGATGAAGCCGAACCGGGCGAATACCGCATCATAGGCCGCCGACCAGCCCGCCATGCTCGCGGTATGCGAGGCCGCCGCGCGTTCGCCGGCACCGGACTGGCCAACCTTGGTGACGATGACGGGCTTGCCAGCCTGTGCGGCGCGGCCGGCACCCCGCAGAAATGCATCGACGTCGCGGATGCCCTCGATGAACAGCAGGATCACGTCGGTGGTGCGGTCCTGCGCCAGATAGTCGAGGAACTCGCCGGCACCGAGGTCGGCTTCGTTGCCGGTGCTGATGACATAGCTGAGCGCGATGCCCAGCGCCCTGGCACGGTGCGAGATGGCAAAGCCGACGCCGCCGCTCTGCGCGACAATGCCGATCCGCCGCCTCGTCGCCACCAGCCGCGGCGCGTCGGGCCTGACATCGACGGTCGGGCTGAAGGTCGCGGCAACGCGCTGAACCTCGCTGTAGAATCCTTCGGCATTCGGACCGGAGATCCGCATGCCCGTCCGTTTCGCCAGCACAGCCATGGCGTCCTGCATGGCCGCGCTCGCACCGCCTTCCTCGGCAAAGCCCGAGGAGATGACCACCGCGTTGCGGACGCCGGCGGCCGCGCATTGCTCCAGCGCGCCGAGCACCCCGCGCGCCGGAATGATGATGATGGCGAGGTCGACGGGGCGCGCTATCTCGGCAATCGATCGGTAGCAGGTCAGCCCGTCGATCTCGGGGTAGTTGGGATTGACGGGATAAATCGAGCCCGGGAATCCGTTTTTGCGCAGGAATGCCAGCAGCCGGCCGGGAATCTTCTCATGGTCGCGCGACGCGCCGATCAGGGCGATGCTGTCCGGCGCAAAGAAGCTGTCGAGCGGATGAGACGGCTGGTCGGCGGTCGCGGAAGACATGCGGATGTCCCTTTTTTCTTCTTATGTTGGGTTGGCCTGGTCTCGCGGTCCGACATTGGCTGCCGGCCTGGATTTATGGATTTCCGACCCGCCCGCGTCAACATTGCCGCCATTGCGGGTTCAATTCGTCATTGCGAGCGCAGCGAAGCAATCCATGGCGCCACAAGCGGCGACGTGGATTGCTTCGTCGCGTTCGCTCCTCGCAATGACGGCCTGCGTCACACACGGCCGTCACTATCTGCGAACGTCATCCTGCCCGCTCACGCGGCGGCGCCGAGGCTGCGGGCGCGGATCTCGGCGATCTTGCGCTTGAGCGCGATCTGGCGCGGATCGGGCAGGGCGGCGGCCCGCGCCTCCGCCACCGCACCGGCGAGGTCGGGCAGGATCAGTGCGCCGTCGAACACCGGCTTGGCCAGGCCGTCGATGATCGCGTGCCAGTCGGCAATCCCGTGACGATAGGGATCGCCATAACCCTTGATCATGGTCGCCGTGCGCACGATCTCGAACGCCGCGGCAGGCTGTTTGGTCAGGCTGCGGTCGATCATGTGCAGCCAGCGCTCGACCCAGTTGCGCTCGACGGCATAGCGTACCGAGAACAGTCGCCAGCGCCGCAGCGCGGCCTCGATCCTGAGCCGGCGGATGCCCGCGCGGCTCCTGACGCCGAAGCGGACCTTGACCGGCCGGTGTGTCCAGCGCAACCATTCCAGGATGTCGAGCGCGGGCTCGGCGACCTTGGCGGGGAGCGCGCCGACCAGTTCGTCATACCTGAACCGGGCGATCGTATCGGGGATGCCCGGCCGCGGCTCATCGTCGGGAGCTTCGGCGAGCTTGAGCTGGGCGAGCCGGATCGGATCCTCATAGGTCATGCGCAGGACCATCAGGCGCGCGATTTCGCACAGCAGGGAATCGTCGACATCACGCCGGCAGGCGAACCTGCGCAGCCTCGCCATGTACAACCCCGCATAACTTGGGCCCTGATAGTCGATCAGACGCGTGATCGCCTCGTGGACAACCAGCGCGGCGGCAGCGGATAGTCCGTCGGGCAATGCGGGCGGATCTTCCTCGTCATCACCGATGATGTCGGCAAACAGATAGCGCAGCGAGGACAGCACCCCGGTCATCTCGCGGTCCTTCAGGCCGGCCCGGCGACGGCCGATCCCGCCGCAGGCGTCGCATATTGCGCCAGGCGCTGCTCGAGCGTTGCGATGTTCTGGAACAGGCGGGCGCTGGTGAGGCGGAGAAAGTAGAAGCCGAAGGCCGGATTCTCCACATAGAGCTGCTCCACCTGGCTATAGCTGACACTCAGGATCTTGCCCGATTCGATGCATTCCAGCGTCTGCGTCCGCACATTCGACGGCGAGAGCATCCCCATCTCGCCGACAATGGCCCCGACCGGCAACTCGATCCCGGACTCGACCAGCCGGAACCGGCCGCTGACGATATACAGCATCTCCTCGGCCTTCTCGTCCTTGTAAAACAGCATCTGACCGGCCGAACATTTTCGTTCGGTCATGAACGGCTTCAGCCACTCCATCGAAAGGTCGCTGCTGACCGATTTCTTCACGTCGCGCAGCAATTGCAGCATCTGGTGCAGCCGGTAGGCGTTGAGCGGCAACAACACCCCATGCAGGATCAGGGTCGGATAGTTGCGCAGCGGGATCGCGGTGGCGATCAGGAGGATGTTGGTGAGGATGGCGAACACCCGCAACGGAATCATGGTGCGCATCGAGAGCGTCGCCACCACGAAGATCGAGGCGAACAGGCTGCTGGCGGCACCGGCGTTTTGAGCGAGATGTGAAGTATCCATGGAAAACCAGCCAATTGTCCGGAATGAAATGTCGGGGCAAACCGCGTTTTGTCCGCGCCTGCCCAGCATAAAGGGCGGAAGCGGCCATTGATATATGGAGGAAGGCGGAGTTTCGCTGGTGGCTGTGGCCGTGCCGCCGGCAGGATCGCCATGGCGCGTCACGCAGGGCGGCCAAAGGCCGCCAGCTCCGTTGACGGCCTCTCCTCGCCCGGGCACCCTGCAGCGCCGCACCCGGCATCCGATCCAAACTGGCCGTTCGCCTGACGCCGCTGTCCATGTCCAAACCGCTTGTCGTACCCGTTCTGACCCAGTTTGTGGCCGCGACCGCCGGCCGCAACATGACCCGGGCGGCCTATGTCGCGGTGTCGGCGGGCGTCATCCTGATCATGCTGCTCACCGTCGATCCCCTGCAGCAGGCCGGCCAGCGCTGGATCATTTCGCTCTTGTGGGTTTGCCTGGCTTTCTTCGTGTTCGAGTGGGTGGTCCGGCTTCGCCGTGCCAGCCTGGCGCACCGCGGTCTCGCCTACGCGTTCTCCGGCCGCGGGCTGGTCGACGCCGCCGGCGCACTCGCCGTCCCGGCCGCCCTGCTCTCGGGCGTCGGTCCGAGGACGGCGTGGCTATTGGGGGTGCTGTGGCTCTTGAAGGTCATCCCCGGCGTTCCCGGCTTGCGGCAGTTGCGCCGGGTGCTGGTGCAGGAATCGGCACCGCTGCTGAGCGTGCTGGTGATCTTCCTGATGGTGCTGTTCCTGGCTTCGGTGGGAGCCTATTATTTCGAGCACGACGTGCAGCCCGCGACCTTCGGCAGCATCCCCGCCACGCTGTGGTGGGCGGTGGCGACCTTGACCACGACCGGGTATGGCGACGTGGTGCCGATCACGCTGCTCGGCCGCATGACCGCTGCCTTTGTCATGATCTGCGGGCTCGGCGTGTTCGGACTCTGGACCGGTATTCTCGCCACCGGCTTTGCCGCCGAGACCCGCCGCGACAATTTTCTCAAGACCTGGGAGTCGGTCAGCAAGGTGCCGTTCTTTGCCGCGCTGGGTCCGTCGGCGATCGCCGACGTCACCCACATGCTGCGCACCATGGACCTGCCGGCGCGGACCATGATCATCCGCAAGGACCAGGCCGGCGACTGCATGTACTTCATCGCCGCCGGCGAGGTCGAGGTCGACCTGCCCGGCAAGAAGGTCCGGCTCGGCGAGGGTGCGTTCTTCGGCGAAATGGCGCTGCTCGGCAACAATCTGCGTTCCGCCAACATCACCACCACGCGGGTGTCGCGGCTGCTGGTGCTCGACCTCGTCGATTTCCGGCTGCTGATGGCACGGCATCCCGATCTCGCCGAGACCATCGACGCCGAGGCGAGGCGCCGCGCGCTGGAGAACAGATAAGGAGACACCGATGTCCGATGCCGCGACCGCGCCGCTGCTCGCCATCGACGGCGCGCGCGCCACCATCCGCCTCAACCGGCCAAGACATGCGAACCGCCTGCAACCCGACGACCTCGGGGTTCTGCTAAAACTGTTCGACCGGATCGAGGACGATGCCGCGCTGAGGGTATTGGTGCTGACGGGAACCGGGCGCGTCTTCAGCGCCGGCTACGATCTCAATTCGGTGGCCGAGCGCGCCGCCAGCGCCGTCGAGCAGCAGAGCGCGGGTTCGGCCTTCGAAGTGGTGGCCAACCGGCTCGAAGATCTGGGCGTTCCCACGATCTGCCGCCTCAATGGCGGGGTCTATGGCGGCGCCACCGACCTGGCGCTGGCCTGCGATTTCCGGATCGGTACCGAGCGCTGCGAGATGTTCATGCCGGCGGCGCGGCTCGGCCTGCATTACTATCCGAGCGGCATCGCGCGCTACGCGTCCCGGCTCGGCGCCGACAATGCCCGACGGCTGTTCCTCACGGCCGAGAAGATCGATGCCGCGGAAATGCTGCGGATCGGCTATCTCACCGCCCTGGTGCCGGCCGAGGCACTCGACGGCGAGGTCGACCGGCTCGCAGCCGTGCTCGCCGCCAACGCGCCGGTGGCGATGCGCGGCATGAAGCAGGCCATCAACGAATTCGCCCGCGGCAGGCTCGATCGAGATGCCGCCGATCGCCGCCACCGCGACAGCATGCGCGGCCCGGAGATCAAGGAAGGCATCCAGGCCTTCACCGAAAAGCGGCCGCCGCGGTTCTGACCGCCATCTATTCCTCGACAAAGGTCGCGGTGGCGGCGGTTTCGGCGCGCGAGGTCCGGTAGCTGTTGACGCGGTGGGCGTGATCGGCGAAGCCGAAGGAAATCCCACATACCACGCGGCGATCCTCGCCGAGTTTGAAATGGCGGCGGATCAGCCCGGAATGGCGCGCCAGCGCCGCCTGCGGGATGGTGCCGAGACCGAGCGCCTGCGCCGCCAGCATGAAATTGCCGACATAGGCGCCGCAATCGATCGCGCCATAGACGCCGAGGGGCTCGGTCGAGTGGATGATAGCGACATGCGGCGCGCCGAACAGATTGTAGTTTTCCAGCGCCTGCTGCGCATACGAGGCCTTGTCGCCGCGGGGGATGCCGAGGGTGTTGTAGAGCTGAAAGCCGCTTTCGCGGCGGCGTTCGAGATAGACCCCGAGATATTCGCGGGGAAAGGGAAAGTCGGTGTCCTCCGCCGCGCCGGAGCTGGCTTCCGCATAGATCGATTGGCGGAAGCGTTCCTTGGCGGCGCCGCTCGCGATCACCACCTGCCAGGGCTGGCTGTTGCACCATGAGGCGGTGCGCTGCGCGACCCGCAGCACGTGCTCGATGATCGGACGCGGTACCGGCTGCGGCAGAAAGGCGCGGACGGAATAGCGCTCATTGAGCAGTTCCTCGAGCACGCCGATGCGCTGCTCGTTGGCGTGGCGCGTGCCAGGCGGGTTGGCGGCATCCTGCATCTTCATCGCCCCCTGGTCGGGATCTTGTTGAACGGCACATCCTTGTCGACCCTGACGTCGCCCGGCAGGCCGAGCACCCGCTCGGCGATGATGTTGCGCAGGATCTCGTCGGTGCCGCCGGCGATCCGCATCGAGGGCGAACTCAACAGGATCTGCTGGAACTGGCCGCGCGCTTCCTGCTCATCGTCCCCGGCGAGGGCGCCGGCCGCGCCCTGCAGGTCCATCGCATAGGTCGCGATGTCCTGCAGCATGGTGCCCGCCACCAGCTTGCCGATCGAGTTCTCCGGTCCCGGACGCTCGCCCTTGGAGAGCGCCGAGATGGCGCGGTAGCTGGTGTATTTCAGCCCGCTCGCCCGCACGGCCCAGCCGGCGAGTCTGGCGCGGGTGGCGCGATCGTCGATCGCCGGCCCGTTCTCGGTGATCAGGTTGGCGCAGAAATCGAACATTTCGGGAAGGCCGGTCGCCAGCCGCGCGCCGATCGACATCCGTTCGTTCATCAGCGTGGTCAGCGATACGCTCCAACCGTCCCCGACGGCGCCGAGACGCTGGCTGTTCGGGATCACGACATCGGTGAAATAGACCTCGTTGAATTCCTGCAGGCCGTTGGCCTGCCTGATCGGCCGCACCTCGACGCCGGGGCTCTTCATGTCGACGAAGAACATGGTCAGGCCCTTGTGCTTCGGCACATCGGGATCGGTGCGGGCAATCAATAATCCATAATCGGAATAATGCGCGCCCGAGGTCCAGATCTTCTGGCCGTTGACGATCCAGCCATCCCCCTTCTTCTCCGCGCGGGTGCGCAGGCCCGCGACGTCGGATCCGGCGGCTGGCTCCGAGAACAACTGGCACCAGATCTGCTCGCCCGCGGCGAGCTTCGGCAGATAATGGCGCTTCTGCGCCTCGCTGCCATAGGCCATCACGGTCGGTCCGCACATGCCTTCGCCGATCTGGAACGGCTGGGTGAGCTTGCCGTAGACGCCCTCCTCCTGCTGCCAGATCACCCGCTCGATCGGCGTGGCGTCGCGCCCGCCATACTGCCTGGGCCAGTGCAGGCAGGCCCAGCCGGCCTCGGCCTTCTTCTTCTGCCAGGCCTTGCCGACCTCGACGATGTCATGCTTCTGCAGGCGGATGCGGCCGAGCGACGACTTGGATAGTTCGGCCTCGAACTGCTTTGGCGCGTGGGCGCCGATCCATTGGCGGGCCTCGCGGCGGAACGCTGCTTCCTGCGCGGTATCGTCGAAATTCATGACCGGACCTCTCGCTGTTCCGTCGATTTCGCTGGCTGAGCAGCTATCGCCGTCCCCGTGTCGGGATCTGGTTGAACGGCACGTCCTTGTCGACCCGGATGTCGCCGGGCAGCCCCAGCACGCGCTCGGCGATGATGTTGCGCATGATCTCGTCGGTGCCGCCCTCGACGCGGGTGCCGGGCGCGCGCAGCAGCATGGCCTGGAATTTCCCGGCCGCCTCCGCCTCGGGCCCGCTGAAGACACCGGCGGCCCCCTGCAGGTCGAGCGCGTAAGCAGCGACGTCCTGCACCATCGATCCCGCCACCAGCTTGCCGATGGAATTTTCCGGACCCGGCCGCTCGCCGCGGGAAAGTGCCGAGATCGCGCGCATGCTGGTGTATTTCAGACCGCTGGCGCGTACCGCCCAGTGCGCCAGTTTCGAGCGCACGGCCGGATCGTCGATCGCCGGCCCATCGTCGAGCATCAGATGGCTGCAGAACTCGAACAGTTCCGGGAAACCGGTTGAGACCCCGGCGCCGATCGACATCCGCTCGTTCATCAGCGTGGTGAGCGACACGTTCCACCCGTCATTGACCGCGCCGAGGCGCTGCGCGTCGGGAATCCGGACGTCGGTGAAATAGACCTCGTTGAAATCCGATTTGCCGCTGGCCTGCTTGATCGGCCGCACCTCGACCCCAGGGCTCCTCATGTCGAGAAAGAACATGGTGAGACCCTTGTGCTTCGGCACCGTGGGGTCGGTGCGGGTCAGCAGGATGCCATAGTCGGAATAATGCGCGCCGGAGGTCCAGATCTTCTGGCCGTTGACGACCCACTCGTCGCCGCTCTTTTCCGCCCGCGTACGCAGTCCGGCGACATCGGAGCCGCCGGAAGGCTCGGAAAACAGCTGGCACCAGATCTTCTCGCCCGAGGCGAGCGGCGGCAGATAGTGCCGCTTCTGCTCTTCGCCGGCAAACGCCATCATGGTCGGCCCGCACATGCCATGGCCGATGATGAACAATCCGCTGAGCTTGCCGAACGGGCCCTCTTCCTGCTGCCAGATCACCCGCTCGATCGGTGAGGCCCCGCGTCCGCCATATTGCGTGGGCCAGTGCAGGCAGGCCCAGCCTGCATCGGCCTTCTTCTTCTGCCACGCCCGGGCAACGTCGAGAATGTTGGCGTCCTTGAGTTCGGTGCGGCCGAGCGAGGATTTGCGCAGCTCCTCCTCATACTGCCGCGGCGCGTTGGCGGCGATCCAGGCCCTTGCTTCGGCGCGGAATGCGGCCTCCTGCGGCGTATCATCGAAATTCATGTTGTCCTCACTGGACGGTCATTGTCGGGAACGGCCGTCACGCCGCATTGCGTTGGCGCATCCGCTCGATCAAGGCATCTTCCCAATAAGAGAGACTGCCGAGCGCCAAGGCCAGGGCGTTGGCACGGCGATAATACAAATGGCAGTCGAACTCCCAGGTGAATCCCATGCCGCCATGCACCTGGATGTTGTTCTTGGCGCAGTGCTGGAACGCCTGGGTCGCGCTGATGCGCGCCGAAGCCGCGGCCTCGGGCAGCTCCGACGCATTGGTCGACAGCGCCCAGGCGCCGTAATAGCAGTTCGAGCGCGCCAGCGTCGCCGAGACATACATGTCGGCTAGCATGTGCTTCACCGCCTGGAACGAACCGATCGGCCGGCCGAAGGCAATGCGGTCGAGCGCATAGTCGCGGCCCATCTCCAGCGCGCGGTCGGCGCCGCCGATCTGCTCGAAAGCCATCAGCACCGCCGCGCGGTCGAGCATCTGCGCAACGATGCCCCAGCCCTCGCCGGCCGCGCCGAGCGGCTCCGCCCGGCAGTTTTGGAAGGCGAGTTCGGCCTGGCCGCGCGACGGATCGATGGTGGTCAGGCTTTTGGCCTCAACTCCGTCGGACTTCATGTCGACCAGGAACAGCGAGATATCGGAATCGCGCCCGCTCGTCCCGGTGCGGGCAGCGACGATGACAAAATCGGCGATCGCGCCATCGGGCACCGGCCGTTTCATACCATCGAGGCTGTTGCCCGTGACACGCAGGCGGATCGCCTGCGGCGACGGATTGCCCTTGCCTTCGAACAGCGCCAGCGTGCCGATCGCCTCACCCGAGGCAATCAGCGGCAGCCATTTCCGCTTCTGTGCGTCGCTGCCGGCAAGCAGCAGCGCCTCCGCCGCAAGATAGACCGTCGAGGAGAACGGCACCGGCGCCAGCGCCCGGCCGATTTCCTCCGCGATCACGCAAAGCTCGAGATGGCCGGCGCCGGCGCCGCCAAAGGCTTCCGGAATCGCGACGCCGAGAAAGCCCATGCCGGCCAGGCCCTTCCACAATTCGCGATCGTAGGGCTGCTTGCCGTCGAGCACGGCGCGTACCGCCTTGGGCGGGCATTTCTCGGCAAGGAATTTCCTCGCTGCGTCACGCAGCTGCTTCTGATCGTCGGAGAAATCGAAATTCATGGCGGGATGCCTTTTTCCTGAAGCTTATTCCGGATGGCGGAAAGCGACCACCGATCCGACGCCGCCCCGGCAAGCGGGTATTGCCGATCTCCTAGCATAGGATGGATCGGTTGCCGAGTTGCCCGCCGCCGCCCGGCCTGCTTGAATGGGCAGAACAAGCCGCTGCCGCCGGCAAGCGCCGCCATGAAATCAGGCGAAGCGGCCCCTGCTGCGGATGCGGAGCAGAGAGGAACCCGTCATGACCTCGCCGATTGCCGGCGGAGTGGATTGCGATCTGCATCCGGCTGTTCCTCATCTGACCAGCCTGTTGCCCTATCTCAGCGACTACTGGCGCGACCAGGTCACCACGCGGGGAATGGTCGACCTGGTCTCGCAATCCTATCCGCCGAATTCGCCGATCACGGCACGGCCGGATTGGCGGCCGTCCCAGGGCAAGCCCGGCGCGAGCCTTGCCGATCTGCAGGCCCAGGCGCTCGACCGTTTCGCGGTCCGTCATGGTATCTGCAACCCGCTTTACGGGGTGCAGATGGTGTTCAGCGAGGACATGGCGGAAGCATTCTGCCGCGCACTGAACGACTGGCTGGCGAAGGAATGGCTCGACAGGGATGACCGGCTGCGCGGATCGATCGTGATCCCGGTGCAGAGCGTCGAGAAGTCGGTCGCCGAGATTGAACGCTGTGCAGCGGACCGCCGCTTCGTGCAGGTCCTGATGCTGGTGATGGGCGACATGCCGCTCGGCAAGCGCGCCTATTGGCCGATCTACGCCGCCGCCGAGCGGCTGGGCCTGCCGATCGGCGTCCATGCCGGCAGCAGCTATCACAATCCGCCGAGCTCGGTCGGGTGGAACTCCTACCATATCGAGGACTATGTCGCCCAGGCGACGGCGTTCCAGACCCAGCTGACCAGCCTGATCGTCGAAGGGGTTTTTGCCAGACATCCGCAGTTGAAGATGGTGATGCTGGAATCCGGCTTCACCTGGCTGCCGTCCTATCTGTGGCGGCTGCATAAATTCTGGCGTGGTATCCGCATGGAAACGCCCTGGGTCGATCGCGCGCCGCTGGAGATTGTGCGCAGCAATATACGCTTCTCCCTGCAGCCGGTCGATGCGCCGCCCGACCCGGCGACACTAAATCGGCTGTTCGACCATATGCAGTCGGATGAATTGCTTCTATTCTCCACCGACTATCCGCATTGGCAGTTCGACGGCGATGCGGTGCTGCCGGATGCGATGTCGCCGGAGCTGGTGCGCAAGGTCATGATCGACAACCCGCTTGCGACCTATGGCCGACTGACGCAGCCGGCGTTCGAGGAGACCACGCCATGAACATCCAGTTCCGCGCGGATCCGGCCCCGGCTTCATCCGGCGCCGTGATGGCTGCGATCGCCGATTGCGACATCCATCCGGCGCGCAAAAGCCTGAAGGATCTCTATCCCTACCTCGCTCGCCGCTGGCACGAGCATCTCGAAACCTATGGCAAGCACCCCTATCAGGGCATGATGGAGGGTCCGCCCTATCCAAAGGCGCAGCCGAATGCATCGCGCCGCGACGCCTATCCGCCTGAGGGCGGACCACAGGGCTCCTCTCTATCGTTCATGCAACAGCAGCATCTCGATCCGAACCATGTCGCGCTCGGCGTGCTGTGTCCGCTGCAAACCGGACAGGGCATCCGAAACCAGGAACTGAGCGCGGCGCTGGCTACGGCGGTGAACGACTGGCAGATCGCCGAATGGACCAGCAAGGACCGCCGTCTCAAGGGATCGATCGTGGTCGCCAACGAGGACGGCCCAGCCGCCGCCGCCGAGATCCGCCGGCGCGCCGGCGACGCGAATTTCATCCAGGTGCTGCTGCTCAGCCGCAATGTCGAGCCTTTGGGCCAGCGGCGCTATTGGCCGATCTATCAGGCCGCCGAGGAAGCTGGCCTGCCGATCGGCGTCCACGCCTTCGGCTTCGGCGGCAACCCGATCACCGCCTCGGGCTGGCCCAGCTATTACATCGAGGAAATGGTGGGGCATTCGCAATGCCAGCAGACCGCGCTCGCCAGCATTGTGCTCGAAGGCGTGTTCGAACGTCATCCGAAGCTGAAGATGGTGATGATCGAGGCCGGCTTCGGCTGGGTGCCGTCGTTGTCATGGCGTCTCGACAAGAGCTGGCAACGGCTGCGCAGCGAGGTGCCGCATGTCAAACGGCCCCCATCCGAATACATCCGCGACCATATCTACTGGACCACGCAGCCGATGGAGGATCCGGAGCGGCGCGACCATCTGTTCGACGTGATCGACTGGGTCGGCTGGGACAAGCTGCTGTTCGCGACGGACTATCCGCATTGGGACTATGACGAGCCCTCGCGGGTGCTGCCGGCTGGCGTCAGCGAGGCCAACCGCGAGGCCTTTTATCTCGGCAATGCCCGGAAGCTGTACGGGCTCGGGTGATGGCACGCCATGTGGTCGCGGCGGTGGCGGAATTACCGCCTGGCACGCGCAAGTTTCTCACCATCGATGAACGGCCGATCGCGGTCTTCAACATCAAGGGCGAGTTCTTCGGCCTGTTGAACCGCTGCCCGCACCAGGGCGCGGCGCTGTGCGAGGGGCCGCTGATCGGACTTGCGCAATCGTCCGATCCCGGCACCATCGAATACACCCGGCTCGGCGAAATCATCCGCTGCCCCTGGCACGGCTGGGAGTTCGACATCCGCACCGGCCAATCCTACTGCGATCCCCGCCGGTTTCGGGTCAAGGCCTATCCGGTCCATGTCGAGCCGGGCACCAGTTTGGTGCCGGGCACCAGTGTGGTGAAGGGACCCTATGTCGCGGAGACGCTCGCGGTGTCGGTGGAAAGCGACTATGTGGTGGTCGATCTGTAGTCGCCGTGGCGATCAAGTCCAGTCGGCCATCCGCCGCTCGCGCGCATAGCGGACCAGCGCGACGGTGCGATAGATGCCGTGCACGAACTTGCCATAGGGCATGGTGACGAACAGCGCGAACACCACGCCCAGATGCACCGCCAGCAGCAGGCCCATCGCGGCGCTGTCGCGCCAGATCAGCAATGCGAGCCCGGTCAGGCCCGTCAGCAGCAGCATCACGGTGAAGGCGACATCCATGCCGGCGCGCCCCTCGTCGACCAGCGCGGGATCGCGCCTGGACCTTTCGGCAAGCAGGCCAATCGGCCCGATCACCAGGCCAATGCCGCCCAGCGTGCCGAGCACGACGGGCGCATCCCACCATGGATAGGGCGCCTCGCGCGCGAGCAAATAGTGGTAGAGCGTCGCGACGCAGGTGGCGGCGAAGCACAGCGCGAAGCCGTAAAACGTCAGGTGATGATAGGACCTGCGGCGGTCGGTCGGCCGCTCGTCGGCGTTGACACAACCGACGCCCCCGCCATCGAGGTAGCGCAGTTCGCCGGCGTCCCGGATCGCCTGCAGCCACGCGGCCGGATCGGCGCCCATGCCGATCGGCTCGCCGATGTCGCGCCAGAACGCGCGCACGCCCATCGCCAGCACCACGATGGCGTAGAGCAGCGCGGCGCCGAACAGGACCGCCATCGCCGCATGCGGCATCAGCCGGTAGAAGGCCCCCGGGCCGGTATGGCTGCCGAACAGCGCCGCGTGGTCGTTGCCGGCGGCCAGGCCGAGGATGAACGCCGCCACGCCCGCGGCGCCGGCAAGGCTGATCACGAGCCCGTTCCGGGCAAACATCCCGGCCATGGCGCGCGGCCAGGCATAGGCGGCATAGGATTCCGCACGCACGATCGCGAGCGTCCGCGGCACGTTGACATTGTATTCGTGCGGCGGTGAAAACTGGCAGTCGGTATAGCAAGCGCCGCAGGCGTGACAGAGGTTGGCGAGATAGTTCAGGTCGCCGTCGGGAAAGCTGCGGCGCATCTCCATCGCTGGAAACACCGCACACAGGCCTTCGCAATACCGGCACGAATTGCACACCGTCATCAGGCGGTCGGCTTCTTCCAGGATGCTAGTTCCGTGCATGTTGCGCCGCTTCCCGCCCTGCAATCCGTCCGAACACGCTGCCGATGGTCATGCCGATCCCGGCGGCATAGCCCTTGCCCAGCACGTTGCCGGCCATGATCTCGCCGGCGGCGAACATGTTGGCGGCGGGCCTGCCATCCTTCATCAGCATCCGCGCCTGCCTGTTCACGCGCGTGCCAAGATAGGTGAAGGTGATGCCGGGCCGCACCGGATAGGCGTAAAAAGGCGGCGTCTCGATGCGCCGCGCCCAGTGGCTCTTCGGCGGCGTCAGCCCCTCGGTGCGGCAATCGTCGAGAATGGTGTGATCGAAGCTGCCCGGACGCACCGCGGCATTGAAATCGGCAACGGTTTTCTCCAGCACGGCGGCGTCGAGCTCGAATTTCGCGGCCAGCCCGGCGATCGAGGTGGCCTCGATCGGCGGAAACAGCGTCGGCATGAAGCTGTTGCGCGAACTCGCGTCGAAGATGATGTAGGCGATCTGGTCCGGCTGGGCCGCGACGAGGCGGCCCCAGATCGCGTAGCGCTTCGGCCAGAGGTCCTCGCCCTCGTCATAGAAGCGCAGGGCATGCCGGTTGACCACGATGCCGAACACCACGAAATCGTGCCGGGTGATGATGCCGCCGTCGAATTTCGGCGCGCGGGCATCGATCGCCACCGCATGGCATTGGGTGGGATCGCCGACGGGCTGCACGCCATTCTCCAGCAGCATCCGCAGGATCGAGCCGCGGTTGTAGGGCGTGCCCCGGATCAGGAAGTTGTCGGCGGCAGCGCCCCAATATTGCTTGAGCCATTCGATATTGGCCTCGAAGCCGCCCGCTGCGGCGACCAGCGTCGCGGCGCGGACCTCCCCGCCTCCGCCGGCCGGTCCGTTCAGCGCGGCGAAAAGGAACATCCCGTCTTCGATCCGCAACGCCGTGACCTCGGCATCATAGCGGATATCGACACCAAGCCGTTCGGCAGTGAGGTAGAGCGCGTTCAGCATCGCCCGGCCGCCACCGAGGAAAAACGAGTTGGTGCGGCCGAGGCTGAGCGTGCCGCCGAGCGACGGCTGCCAGCGCACGCCCTGTTCGACGATCCAGCCCAGAATGTCCTTGGACTCGCGGATCATGTGGCGGGCGAGATCTTCATCGGTCTGGCCGCCGGTCACGCGCTTGAGGTCTTCCCAGAACTCATCTTCCTTGTAGGGCCCGGTGAGGATGTCGGTCGCGGCGTCATGGGCGCAGCGCATGTTGCGGGTGTGGCGGGTGTTGCCGCCGCGATAGAATTTCGGTGCGGCTTCCAGCACCAGCACCGAGGCCCCCGAGCGTCGCGCGCTGATGGCGGCGCACAGCGCGGCATTGCCGCCGCCGATCACCAGCACGTCGTAGTTTCGGGCGCTATCGACCATGCGGTGTTGTTGGTCTTTCCCGACATCGAAAGCAAGAGCGGGTTGCCACCTGCCCGGCCATGGGAATCCTACGCGGGCACGGCCTCGCGCGTCGCGATGGTCTTGCCGCCGCGATAGATCGCGAGCGCCGCGATGATGGCGCAGACCGCGGCGCACATCAGCCAGAAGCCGGGTGCTGCCCTGTCACCGGTGTGCTGGATCAGCAAGGTCGAGGCGAACGGCGTGAAGGTCCCGAACAGGCCCGCGGCCAGCGCAAACGCCAGCGAGAAGCAGGTGGTGCGGACATGGGCCGGCACCACCTCGACCAGGGCACCCAGCATGGTGCCGCTGTAGACACCGAAATAGAAGGAAAACATCAGCTCAACGGCCAGCATCTTGCCAAAGCTCGGGGCCGAGGTCAGCCAGTGCAGGGCGGGATAGGCCGTCACCAGGGACAGAATGGCGATCGTGAGCAGCACCGGCTTGCGGCCGATGCGATCCGACACCGCGCCCCCGACCGGATTCCAGAAGAAATTGCTCACCGCCACCATCAGGGTGACGAGCAGGCTGTCCCTCGTGGTGAGCTTCAGGACGGTCTTGCCGAAGGTCGGCGTATAGACCGTAACGAAATAGAACGTCACCGTGGTCAGGATCGCCATCATCATGCCGAGCACCACGATGCGCCAGTTTGCGGCGGCCGACGCAAACACTTCGGCAGTGGTCGGATGCTTCTTCATGGACAGGAACGCCGGCGTTTCCTCCAGAGTCCGCCGCAGCACGAAGATGAAGGGGATGATCAGACAACCGATGAAGAACGGAATCCGCCAGCCCCAGTCCGCCACCGTCGCTGCCGGCATCAGTTCGCTGAGGCCGAAGCCGAGCAGGGCTGCGACAAAGATCGCGACCTGCTGGCTCGAGGACTGGAACGAGGTGTAGAAACCCCGGTTGCCCGGCGTCGAAATCTCCGCGAGATAGACCGACACGCCGCCGAGTTCCACGCCGGCGGAAAAGCCCTGCAGCAGGCGACCGGCCAGCACGATGATCGGCGCGGCGACCCCGATGCTGGCATAGGTCGGACAGAAGGCGATCACGACGGTGCCAACTGCCATGATTCCCAGGGTGACAATCAGGCCGAGGCGGCGGCCGATCCTGTCGATATAGGCGCCGAGCACGATGGCGCCCACCGGGCGCATCAAGGCGCCGAGCCAGAACACCCCGAAAGTGTTGAGCAGCGCGGCGGTCTCGTTCTCGGCCGGAAAGAAAGCCTTGGCAATCGCGCTGGCATAGAAGCCGAACAGGAAAAAGTCGAACTGTTCGAGGAAATTGCCGCTGGTCGCGCGCAGGATGGCGCCGACCCGCGACCTGATCTGCGGTGGCGGCGACGCGGATACTTGCGACATCGTGGGTTCTCCCCCTCTTGGCGAGCGGACGAGGGTTCCAACCTTCGCCCGCGAAGCGCCGCTATTCTTCCTGAGACAATCTGCCACGCCCGGGCGCGCCGACCAACCGAAAACACAACTTGGGCGACGAAGCTGGGGCCGAAGCATGGACGCCGGAATGACGGGGTGGCGAGGCGCGATGACGTAGCCCGGATGCAGCGCAGCGAAATCCGGGGCGGCGCGACCCGCATTGAAATCCCGGATTGCGCTCCGCTCCATCCGGGCTACGTCGCTTAAATGCGCATCGTTTGAACGCGCTTCGCGCCGTCCGCCTCAAGACCTGTTCTGTAACGAGGCGGCCAGCCATTTCCGAAACGCCGCGAGCTTTGGGGAATCGGCGCGCGTCTCCGGCGAGACCAGGTAATAGCCGGCATCGGCCGGCAGCGCGATCTTGAAGGGGACCACCAGCCGGCCCTTGGCGATATCCCCTTCGACATAGGACGTCCGCCCCATCGCGACGCCAAGGCCGTCGATTGCGGCCTGCACCGTCACCAGGATCAGGTCGAAGGTCAGGCCGGGGCGCTTCGAGATGTCTGCCGGCAATCCCGCGGCGGTGAGCCACAGCCGCCAGTCGTCATTGTAGCCGGCGCTGGTGTGGAGCAGGGTCTGATCGGCCAGGTCCTGCGGACAGCGCAACGGCTTGCTGCCGGTGATCAGCGCCGGACCGCAGACCGGGAACAATTCATCGGCCATCAGCCAGTCCGCGCGCACGCCCGGCCAATGTCCACGGCCGTAGCGGATTGCGGCATCGACGTCGCCGGTCTTGAAATCGACCAGCGCCGTCGAGGTGGTGATGCGGACGTCGATGCCGGGATGCGCTTCCTGGAATGCGGGAAGCCGCGGCAGCAGCCACTTCGCCGCGAGCGAGGCCAGGGTCGAGATGGTCAGGACGTTGTCCTTGTCGTTGCGCAGCAGCCGATCGGTCGCAAACCTCAGATCGTTGAACGCGGCACGGACACCGGGCAGATAGTCCCTCGCCTGCGGCGTCAGCGCCAGCGTGCGGTTCTGGCGAATGAACAGCCGCACGCCGAGTTCCTGCTCGAGCCGCCGGATCTGATGGCTGATCGCGGTCTGCGTGACGTTCAGCTCAGCCGCCGCGTTGGTGAAGCTCAGATGGCGGGCGGCGGCCTCGAACGCGCGCAATCCGTTCAGCGACGGCAGCCGGGCCATGAAGCGCACCCCTCATACATGAGTTTTTATCATATATCCGGAGACAAAGTGTCGTTTGCGGACGGGCCGAACTGCGCAGATATTTGCTGCAATAACCTAGCTTCAGGAGACTCAAATGTCCATCTATCCACACCAACCGATGATAAATCATCATGGTTTGGGGGTCCTGTCCCAGCTCGGCGAGACCTTCCATGTCTGGCGCGAACGGCAACGGCAGCGACGCGAGCTGGCGCAATGGACCGAGCGCGACATGCATGATGTCGGCATTTCCCGCAGCGACATCGCCTACGAGCTCGAAAAGCCGTTTTGGCGGGCGTGATCACGCCGCCCGGCTGGCGCTGCCTCGGATGAGGGGCGCCAGCCAGCCTTTTCCAAGCAATGGGAGAGCGCGATGAGACCCCTGCATTTCGACGACCTCAAGCAATATTCGGACGTGATACAGGCGCGTGACGGCGCAGCGGTGACGGTGCGCTTTCTCGAGGCGGCCGACGCGGAGGCGCTGCAGAACTACTTTCGTGGGCTGTCGACCGGCTCGCGCTACAACCGCTTCCTTGGCGCGGTGCGGGAGCTGCCGCCCACCGTCCTGGATCATTTCACGCATATCGGCGAGAGCAACGGCTTCAGCGTGGTGGCGACGATGCAGGTCGACGGCTTCACCACGCTTGTGGGCGAAGCCCGCTATGCGTTTCACGATGACGCTGCAAGCCTCGAATTCGGCCTGTCGGTCGACGATCGGTGGCATGGCCATGGCATCGGGGCCGCGATGCTGCGCAATCTGGAATGCCGGGCAGCCGCCCTCGGCGCCGTGTCCGTCTATGGCGACACCCTGCGCTCCAACGAAGCCATGATCGGGCTTGCCCGCAAATCCGGCTATGGCTTTGTCGCCAGCCCGGACGATTGGAAGCTCGTTCGCTTCGAAAAGCATATCGACGTCGCGCCGCAGGATATACCCTGTGCGAGCTGGCGGATCGCCGCCCGCGATCTCGCCGCGGGCCGGGCCGCGGTGAACTGACGACCCGGCGGGGCGAGCCAGCAGACGACGGCTAGAACTTCTCGACCCATGGCCGCAATTCCAGTTCCCAGCTCCAGGCGCTGCGCGGCTGTTGCAGCACAGCCCAGTAAGCCTGCGCAATGGCATCGGGATCGAGCATGGAATCCGGCCTGTCGGCGGCTTCGGTGCGGGCTGCGCTGCGAATGCCGCCGTCGATGACGAAATGCGCGACGTGAATTCCCTGTGGCGACAATTCGCGCGCCATGCTCTGGGCCAGTCCGCGCAACGCAAATTTGCCCATCGCGAACGGCGCCGATTGCGCATAGCCCTTGGTGCTGGCGGAAGCGCCGGTGAACAGGATGGCACCGTGCCGGCTCGGCAGCATCCGCTGAGCGGCCTGCTGGGCCACCAGGAAGCCGCCATAGGCGCTGACGGCGAGCGCCTGCGCGACTTCCGCCGGTACCAGATCGACGAACGCGCCGCGCGCCCGGGCACTGGCGTTGTAGACGACCAGGTCGGGCGCAGCGATCTCGCGTTCGACCAGGCCGAACAGGCGCTCGACCTCCTCTGGTTCGATGGCGTTGCACGCAAAGGCGCGCGCCCCGGTTTCGGTGCAGAGCGCGCCGAGCTTTTCGACCCGGCGCGCCGCCAGCGCGACGCGAATGCCTTCCCGGGCGAACAATCGCGCCAGTGATGCGCTGAGACCCTCGCCGGCGCCGACGATCAGGGCGGTCTTGTAGCTGGGCTTGTCCATGGCGCTTTTCCCTTGTCGATGTGATCGCCTTGTAGCGGAAATTGAAGCGTTTGTTGACCGATCAGGGCGGCATCTTTTGGGCAAGTGCCGGCATGGCCGAGGTTGGCGAACAGGTAACGGCGGCGTAGGCTGCCGTTCGCTCTCGCAAGCAAGAAACCAACGGGGAGGATCCGATGAAGGCCGCCGTCCTGCATGAAGTCAACAAGCCGCTGGTGATCGAGGACGTCAGCCTGCCGAAGCCCGGGCCGCGCGAGGTCCTGATCCGTACCCGGGTCGCCGGCCTCTGCCATTCGGATCTGCATTTCATGGAGGGCCTCTATCCGCATCCGCTGCCGGCGGTGCTGGGTCACGAATTGGCCGGCGTGGTCGAACAGGTCGGCGCCGATGTCACCTATGTGAAGCCCGGCGACCATATCGTGACCTGCCTATCCGTATTTTGTGGCACATGCGACAATTGCACGACGGGCCGGCCGGTGCTCTGCACCGATACCACGGTGAAGATGCTGCCGGGCCAGTCCAACCGGCTCTCCTGGGCGCGCCCGGAAAAACTCAACCAGTTTCTCAACCTGTCGTCCTTCGCCGAGCAGATGCTGGTGCACGAGAATGCGATCGTCAAAATCCGCAAGGACATGCCGCTGGAACTGGCGGCGCTGATCGGTTGCGGCGTCATCACCGGCTATGGCGCGGTGGTGAACACTGCGAAGGTGGGGCCCGGCGAGACCGTGGTCGTGATCGGCTGCGGCGGTGTCGGGATGGCCGCGATCAACGGCGCGCAGATCGCCGGCGCCGGCCGCATCATTGCGGTCGACACCAATCCGGCCAAGCTGCAGCTGGCGACCAAGCTCGGCGCCACCGACATCGTCGATCCCGCGAACGGCGACGTGGTGCAGCAGGTGCGCGAGCTCACCCAGGGTGGCGTGCACCATTCATTCGAGGTGCTGGGCCGCAAGGAAACCGCCGAGCAGGCATTTGCGATGCTGGCACCCGGCGGCACCGCCACCATTGTCGGCATGATTCCGTTCGGGCAGAAGATTGAACTGCATGGCTTCGACTTCCTGCGCGAGCGCAAGATCCAGGGTTCGTCCATGGGCTCGAATCATTTCCGCGTCGACATGCCCCGGCTGGTCGAATTCTATATGCGCGGCAGGCTGCATCTGGAGGACTGGATTTCGGCCAAACTGAAATTGTCGGAGATCAACGAAGGCTTTGCCAGCATGAAGGCTGGCAAGACGCTGCGCAGCGTCGTCCTGTTCGACGCCTGAGGCGCAGCCCACGGCCGGAAAGCACGCCATGCCCGAGCCCCGAGATCCGAAGATCGAGCAGGCAGTGCAGGCGCTGTGGAACACCGTTCTCGGATTGAAAGAAGAATTTTCCGACGTGGCAAAGGCTGAAGCGAGCCTGCCCGCCGGCGAGCTCGACCAATGCTTTCGCGGCCAGCGCGACAATGGGATCTTCCAGGCGCTGCACCGATACCGGAAGCCGCCGCATGTCGCTCAGGCCTTGCAACGGATCATACCGCACGACGTCGAGGATTCCCGGCTCTATGTCAGCGACCGGCTGTTCGACATCTACTCGACCCTGCTCACCTTGCATGGCCGGACCGCGATGCTGATCACGATGTCCTTCAAGGACAAGCGACTATATGACTGGCGCACCGACGGATCGCTCAACGGCACGCTGCGCAAATCCCTCGATGCCGGCCCGATCGAGGCGGCGAAGCGCATGCCGCTCGGCGGCATCAAGGCGCTCATCGCCGAACTGGAGAGCCGATTCCAGCGCGAGGCGGCGGCCGTTTGACGTTCGTACAATACTGCCGCAAACCCGATCCACATCCCCGCAAGCGAGAGAGGGAGCGCAATTCCACTATCGGGAGACATGCGCCGAGACGGCGAGCCAGCGGCCGCTCTGCCTCGCCCAGCAATCGGTGTAGCGCCCGAACGCCTGCTGGCCGTCCGCTGTCGTATAGCTGGTACGAGCGTGGATGATGGCGAAATCGCCGAGCACGCGAATCCGGACATCGTCGGCGACGAGGTTCCGGATGGTCACCGGCTGCGCGGTCTGCTTCAGGAATCCGGCACGGTCGACCAGCGACTTGTCGGGATTGGAGCAGTAGAAGTCCGGCGCCAGGATCTCGTCGAAGCGCTTGACGTCGGAATTCTGCACCGAGGCGACATAGTCGCGATTGAGGACGGTCAGTTCGTCGATGTCCTTGCTCATGGCTGCTGTCCGTTTTCCCGCTCGCGATCAGTCATCGAACAATGGCGGTGGCACGAAGCCGCCGAATTCGCGCTCGATCAGCTCGGCCAGCTTCAGCGGCGTGCGGTCTTCCAGCCATGGGCCGACGATCTGGACCCCGACCGGCAACCCCTGCGGCGACAGGCCGATCGGGATCGCCGTCGACGGCAGGCCGGGCAGCGTGGCGATTCCCGGCCATGCCAGCTGGTCAAGATAGGAATGCTTCTTGCCGTCGACCTCGATGTGACGCCGCTCCTGATCGGCCGAATGATCATGTGGAAAGGCCGGCGTCGGCATCACCGGACAGATCACGGCATCGAAGCTCTTGAACAGCTCGCGCCACTGCGCCCGCAGCCGCGCCCGGCCGCCATCGGCCAGCAGCCAGTCGCGGTGGCTGAGCGCGATGCCGCGCAACCGCTCAGCCGCGAGACTGCTGTCGTCGGCGGCAAGCTTCGCCGCCGCATCCCTTGCCCCGGCATAGACCTCCGGCGAGAACGTGGCCGCGAGAAACGAAAACAGCATGCGCAAATAGAGCCGCGTCGACGCCGCGAAGTCGGGCAGCAGCGGGCTCGATCGCTCGATGGCAACGCCCGCCCGGTCGAGATTGGCGGCCAGCCTGTCGATCGCGCCGCGCACCGCCGTGTCGGTCGGCAGTAGCGGATCGGTGTCGATCAGCAGGACGCGAAACCCCTTCAGCTCGCTCTGGCGCGGCAGCGGCAGCGCGAGCTGATAGCCGGTGCCGGCATCGAGCGGATCCGGCCCGGCGATCACGTCCAGCAACAGCGAAAGATCGGCAGCCGAGCGCGCCATCGGCCCGATCACCGCGAGATCACGGTCGACCGGCAGCGGCGGCAAGGGCGGCGGCGTGTGGCCACGCGGCGGCACCAGCGCAAAGGTCGGCTTGTGCGCATAGACGCCGCAATGAAACGCCGGCACCCGCAGTGAGCCGCCGATGTCGGAACCAAGCGAAAGCGGCCCGTAACCCGCCGCCAGCGCCGCCGAGGAGCCGCCGGACGAGCCACCGGGCGTGCGAGTGAGATCGAAGGGGTTGTTGGTAATGCCGTAGATCTCGTTGTAGCTCTGCCAGTCTCCGAGCGCGAGCGGGACGTTGGTCTTGCCAAGGACGACCGCGCCCGCCGCCTTCACCCGCGCGACCGACAGCGCGTCTTCGGGCGGCGTGAAGTTCTTCTGCGCGGGAAAACCCCAGGTGGTGGGCAGCCCGCCGATATTGTAGGATTCCTTCACGGTCATGGGCAGACCGAGCAGCGGCTTGCTTTCGCCACGGGCGCGGGCGTCGTCGGCGGCACGGGCGGCTTCCAGGCCTCGGGCGAAATCGCGCACGCAGATCGCATTGATCCTGGCGTCGTGGCGTTCGATACGTCCGATGACGTCCTGCGCCAGCTCCACCGCGGAGACTTTCCCTGCCTTCAGGGCGGCCGACAATTCGGTCGCGGTTGCATAGCTCCATTGCGATCTGGCCAAGGCGGTCTCCTGCGGTCGGCTGTCGCACGGGATGATGCGGTGTTCCGCTGCCGCCCGCAAGAGCTCGCGCTTCGGATCAGGGCCGTCCCGGCAGCATCCGTTGCATGATGCGGTCGCGATAGACGAAGATGTGGGCCAGCGCCGCCGCGACATGAATGCCGATCACCGCGAGCAGGCTCCACTCCATCGCCTGATGCAGGCCGTCGATCGCCTTGCCGGCGGCCGCATTGTCGCCCGCCAGCATCGGCGCCGGGACCAGATAGAACAATGACACCGACCAGCCGCGAAACGACGCGAACAGCCAGCCGGTGAACGTGGTCGCCAGTACCAGCGCATAGAGCAGCCAGTGTACCGCTTCGGAACTCAACCGCTGCCAGCGCGGCAGCGAACTTTCGGGCGCGACGGGATGCATCAGGCGCCATGCGAAGCGCAGCACGATGAGCACAAGGATGAGCATGCCAAAGGAGATGTGGAATACCATGGGCGCGCCGGGCTTCTCGTTGCGGTGGATGTCCGGCATGAACCAGCCGATCAGGTACTGCGCCAGCAGCAGCGCCACGATGAGCCAGTGGAATACCTTGGCAGTGGTTCCGTATTGCAAACGATCGGTCATGATGGGCGTTATGCCAGAAGCGCGGCGATTTCCGGCAGGGGTTACGCGCGGTTTGCAGCTAGAAATCCTCTAATCGGACCTTGCCGACCCACCCCGTCATCCACCCGTCGCCCGGTTTCAACCCTCGTTCAGGCGGAAATGCCGCGATCCCCGCGGTTTTTGGCCCGCCGCAGGAATTGCAGCAGCAGGCGACTGACCTCCTCGGGCTGTTCCTGCTGCACCCAATGGCCGGCGCCGTCGATCAGATGACAGCCGATCATCGCCGTGCAGACGGTGGTCTGCATGGCCTCGAACACGCCGGGACGCTGATAGGTGCCCCAATCCTGCCGGCCGGCGATGAAGCAGGACGGCACGTCGATGCGGCGGCCCGCATAGGTCTCGAGCTCCGCGCTGAATTGCGCCGATGTGCCGCAGCGATACCATTGCAGGCCGCCCTGGAAGCCGGTGCGGGCATATTCGCGGCCATAGACGGCAAGCTCGCGCTCGGGCAGCCATCGACTGGCCGCGATGGCCGCAGGCGAGGGCATTTCGGCCGCGACCGTTTCGGGCATGGTCTTGGCGAGCTCCATCACATAATAGGTCGGCAGCCTGGCGAGTTCGCCAGCCGACCAGGATTGCAGCGGGTGGGGCTTGTTGTCTTTCCAGTCGGCGCTCTTGTAGTGGTAATAGGCGCGCAGAAAATCATGCACGCCTTGCGGCGCCCGGTGCATGTCCGCATTCGCCTCCCGTGTCGAGTAGTACCATTGATAGTGCTTGCGCGGACGCTGCAGCGCCGCGAGCTCGCGATGCACGGGATCGTCGCGACGAGGTGACGCCGGCGCATCCTTGGTATTGAACGGCAGCGGCGGCGGCCCTGCGAACGGCGCGCTCATCAGCACCACCGCTCCGAAGATGTCGGGCCGCACCAGCGCGCACCAGGCGGCGATCGGGCTGCCGAAATCGTGGCCGATCACGGCATCGACGGCGCGATGGCCGAACGCTGAAACCAGCCCGAGCGCGTCGCGCACCAGATTGAGCGGCCGGAACGAATGCAGGTCGCCGTCGTAATCGGCATCCCACCCGGTGGTGCGGCCGTAACCGCGCTGGTCCGGCGCAATCACGTGATAGCCGGCCTGCGCCAGCGCCGGCATCACCTTGCGCCAGCTATAAGCGAGTTCGGGAAAACCGTGCAGCAGCAGCAGGCAAGGCCGGCCGGAGGTCTCGAATCCGGCCTCCAGCACATGCATGCGCAGCCCGTTGACGCCGTCGACATAGCGGGAGCGAATGCCGGCTGGAAGGGGAATGTCGGCGAGGTCGGTCATGATCGCGCGACTACGCCGGCGCCGCCGGCTTCGGCCAGTAGCGGTCGCGCAGATGCCGTTTGACCAGCTTGCCGGTCGGCGTGCGCGGCAGCTCGGCCTCGAAATCGATGCTGCGCGGGCACTTGATCGGCGACAGGCGGGTGCGGCAGAACGCGATCAACGCGGCCTCCAGCGCCTTGCCGGCACGCGCCATGTCGTGCGGCTGCACCACCGCCTTGACCTCCTCGCCCATTTCCTCGTTCGGCACCCCGAACACCGCGACATCGGCGACGTCGGGATGGCTGATCAGCACGTCCTCGGTCTCCTGCGGATAGATGTTCACCCCGCCCGAGATGATCATGTAGGATTTGCGGTCCGTGAGATAGAGAAAGCCTTCCTCGTCGACATAGCCGACGTCGCCGAGCGTCGACCAGCCCTTCGCGTTGTAGGCACGCCGGGTCTTGTCGGGATCATTGTGATAGGAGAACACCGGAGCGTCGGCGAAATAGACCGTGCCGACCTGCCCGGCCGGGACTTCCTGATCGTTCTCGTCGACGATCCTGACCTTGCCGACCACCGCGCGGCCGACGGTGCCGCGATGGGTCAGCCATTGCTGCGACGTCGAGACCGTGACGCCATTGCCTTCGGAACCGGCATAGTACTCGATCAGGACCGGCCCCCACCAGTCGATCATCCGGGCCTTGACGTCGATCGGACAGGGTGCGGCGGCGTGGATCGCGCCTTGCAGCGAAGAGACGTCGTAGCGACGCTGCACCTGATCCGGCAGCTTCAGCATGCGCACGAACATGGTCGGGACCAGCTGCGACTGGGTCACCCGATGCTTCTCGACCAGCGAGAGAAACTGCTCGGCGTCGAACGATTCCATGATGATCGACGTGCCGCCGAGCGTGATCGCCATCATGTTGAAGCGCAGCGGCGCGGCATGATACAGCGGCGCCGGCGACAGATAGATGCTGTCGGACGACATCCCGCACATGTCGGCGCAGAGAAGCCGCAGAAACGGGTTCGGCAGCTCGATCGGATTGTTTTCCGACTGCCGCTTGATCCCCTTGGGCCGACCGGTGGTGCCCGACGAGTACAGCATGTCGTAGCCGGCCACCTGGTCCGCGATCGGCGTGGTCGGCTGCGCGGCCGCCTCCCTGTCCCAGGAGCGAAAACCGGGCAACGGCTCGTCGACCATGAAAAACAGCGGACCGTCCGGCAACTCGGCAGGCAGACCCTCGATCTGTCCGGCACATTTCGGCGAGGTGATGACCAGCCGGGCGCCGCAATCCCGGACGATGTAGGCGATCTCCTGCCGGGTGAGATAGCGGCTGATCGCGGTGTAGTAGAGCCCGCTGCGTTGCGCCGCCCAGCAGAGCTCCATGAAGGCCAGGCGGTTCTCCATCAGGAACGCGATGTGGTCGCCGGCCTTGAGCCCCAGCGCGCGAAACAGCTGCGCGCCCTGGTTCGACAGTTCGTCCAGCTCGCGATAGGTGATCGCCTTGCCGCTGCCCGCCATCTGGTAGGCGATCTTGTGCGGCTGGGTCCTGGCGTGCACCGACGGATGGGTCATGGGGATTCCGGAAGGCGGTGAGCGGGCAATGGCAGGTTGCGAGTGATGAAGCGAGGCAGCCCGCTACTCCGGCGCCCGGCTTGCCGTTCGCATCTCACCTCTCACTTGCCGTTCACAACCGCTCCACGATCGTCACATTGGCCATGCCGCCGCCTTCGCACATGGTCTGCAGGCCGTAGCGCTTCCGGCGCTGCTGCAGCGCATGGACCAGCGTCGTCATCAGCTTGGTGCCGGAGCCGCCAAGGGGATGACCGAGCGCAATGGCCCCGCCATTGACATTGAGTTTAGACGGATCGGCGCCGGTGGTCTTCAGCCATGCCGTCGGCACCGAGGCGAACGCCTCATTGACCTCGAACAAATCGATGTCGTCGATCGACATGCCGGCCTTCTTCAACGCCCGTTCGGTCGCCGGCAGCGGCGCCTCGAGCATGATCACGGGATCGCCGCCCATCATGGTCATGTGGTGGATCCGCGCCATCGGCTTGACGCCCAGCGACTTGAGGCCCTTTTCGTTGACCACCATTACGCCGGAGGCGCCATCACAGATCTGGCTGGCGCTGGCGGCGGTGATCTTGCCGTTTTCCGCGATCAGCTTGACATTGCGGATGCCATCGAGGCTGGCGTCGAAGCGAATGCCTTCGTCGATATGGTGGGTGTCGGTCGAGCCATCGGCGCGGGTGATCTCGAGCGGGATGATCTCGTCCTTGAAATGGCCGGCCTGGGTCGCCGCGATTGCGCGCTGATGGCTCTGATAGGCATACTGATCGAGGTCGTCCTTGGAGAGGCCGTACTTCTCCGCCATCATTTCCGCGCCGGTGAACTGGCTGAACACGATGTTGGGATAGCGCTTCTCGATGTTCGGGCTCTTGTAATGGCCGAAGCCGTTCTTGGCGGGCAGCGACGACGCAAGCCCCATCGGCACCCGGGTCATGGCCTCGACGCCCGCCGCGATCACCACATCCATGGTCCCCGCCATCACCGCCTGCGCGGCGAAATGCAGCGCCTGCTGCGACGAGCCGCACTGCCGGTCGACCGAGGTGCCCGGCACGCTTTCCGGCAATTTCGACGCCATGATCGCATTGCGCGCGATGTTGTTGGATTGCTCGCCGGCCTGCATCACGCAGCCCATGATGACGTCCTCGATCTGGTCGGGGGCGGCCCCGGAACGCTCGACCAGCGAGTCCAGAACGGACGCGGCGAGATCGGCCGGATGCCATCCCGCGAGGCGGCCGCCCTTGCGGCCTCCGGCGGTGCGCGCGGCGGCAACGATATAGGCCTCGGCCATCTCTGTTCTCCCTGATCGTTCGGATTTGGATGAGTGAAGGACGGCCGGATTTAAGGGATGCCGCGCGTCTTAGTCAATCAATCAATTAACTCTTGAGTACGGCGACGGGTTCGGCTAACTGGGCGCGGATTTCCCGACAGGCGCAGGATGGCATCGCAGGTGAATGGCAACGCAACGGCCCGGCTGCCGGGCGGGAGAAACGCCACCGCCGAGAAGCTCCTGGTCGCAGCGGGCCAGCTGATGATCGAGCGGTCGTCGATCGAGGTGTCGCTGAGCGACATCGCGCAGAAATCCGGCGTCAATGCCGCGCTGGTCAAATATCATTTCGGCAACAAGGACGGCCTGTTGCTGGCCCTGCTGGCGCGCGACGCCGCCAGCGAGATGTCGCAACTCGAATATCTGCTGGCGCAGCCGATGTCGCCGACCGCGAAACTCCGGCTGCATATCGCCGGCATCATCCGGGCCTATCACCGCTTTCCCTACCTCAATCGCCTGATCCACTATCTGCTGCACGAGAGCAGCGCCGATGCCGCCGACGAGGTGTCGAATTTTTTCGTCGCGCCGCTGTTGGATTTCCATCGCCGCCTGCTCGCGGAGGGCATCCGGAGCGGAGAATTCCGCAGCGTCGATCCGGTGCTATTCTACACCAGCCTGATCGGCGCCTGCGACCATCTGTTCTTCGGACGCCACGCGATGTCGCGGGCGACCGGCGTCGGCCCGGTGACCGAGGAGGTCTGCCGCCACTATGTCGCCCACATGCAAGCCCTGATCTGCGGCGGCGTGCTGAGCGGCGAGAAACTCAGCGAGGCTCAAGGAAAGGTCCAGTCATGCAGTTGAAAGACGTTGCCGTTCTGATTACCGGCGGAGGTTCCGGTCTCGGCGCCGCCACCGCACGCGCCATGGCGGTCAAGGGCGCCAAGATCGCCGTGCTCGACCAGAGCAAGGAAAACGCCGAGAAGGTCGCCGCCGAAGTCCGGGGCGTGGCGGTTCATGCCGATGTCACCGACGAGGAACAGGTCAAGGCCGGGATCGCGACCGCGGAAAAATCCCACGGCGTGGCGCGCGTGCTGATGAATTGCGCCGGCATCGGCGGATCGCAACGCATCGTCGGCCGGGAGGGCGTCTATCCGCTGGCCAAGTTCGTGCGCGTCATCAATGTCAATCTGATCGGCACCTTCAACGTATTGCGGCTGTTCGCGGAGCGCCTGGTCACGGCGGAGCCGATCGGCGAGGAACGCGGCGTCATCATCAACACCGCGAGCGTCGCGGCCTATGAGGGCCAGATCGGCCAGATCGCGTATTCCGCCTCGAAGGGCGGCGTGGTCGGCCTGACCCTGCCGGCCGCGCGCGACCTCGCGAGCCAGAAGATCCGCGTCAACACCATCGCACCGGGCCTGTTCCTGACCCCGCTGCTGATGGGGCTGAACGAGGAGGCCCGCAAGAGCCTCGGCGCCCAGGTGCCGCATCCGGCACGGCTCGGCGACGCTTCCGAATATGGCAACCTGGCGGTGCACATCGTCGAGAACCCGATGCTCAATGGCGAAACCATCCGGCTCGACGGCGCCATCCGCATGGCGCCGAGATAGCGGGGCTACGGCCGGTTCGACTTGGCCGCAGGCTTGGCTGCACCTCTCGCGCTTGCGGGCCCCGCAAGCGCGAGCGAGGCGGCGCGGCGGCTTCCCGGCGACACGTCTTTTTCGAGACGGCCTAACGCTCGCGGAAGGCGCGGGCGAGCTGGTCTTTCAGCGGCTTGATCAGGTAGGACAGCATGGTGCGGTCGCCGGTCTGCACGAAGGCTTCCACCGGCATGCCGGGTATCAGCCTGACCTCGCCGAGCCGCGCCAGTTCCTCCGGCGGCATCGAGACCCGGATGGTGTAGTAGGCCTGGCCGGTGCGCTGATCGGTGGTGACGTCGGGCGACACCCGGGTGACGAAGCCGGTCAATTCCGGCGTCGTGCGCTGGTTGAATGCCGACAGCCGCAGCAGCGTCTTCTCGCCGATCTGCAATTTGTCGATGTCCTGCGGATTGATCTTGGCTTCGACCTGCAAGTCGTCGCCCTGCGGCACGATCATCATGATGGCATCGCCGGCCGAGATCACCCCGCCGACGGTGTGAACCGTGGACTGCTCCACCATCCCGTCCTGCGGGGCGCGGATGTCGATCCGCCGCAGCTGGTCCTCGGCGGTGACCTTGCGCTCGACGAACTCGCCGATCTTGTCGTTGGTCTCGCGCAGATCCTTGGAGACGTCGCTGACCATGTCCTTGTCGACCTGGATCACCTGCAGCTCGGTTTCGGTGATCTTGCCCTTGGCCTGGGCACGCGATGCAATGAACTGCGCGCGCTCGCCGGCCAGCCGCGCCGCGTCGCGCTCCAGCGTCGTCAGCCGCGTCAACTGCACGAGATGCTGGTCGTACAGCGAGCGGACCCCGACCAGTTCCTTCTGAACCAGCGCGATCTCCTGGTCCTTTGCCGTCTCCTGCGCCTGCAGACCGGCGATTTCCTCGTTCAGCTGCACGATTCGCTCGCGCAACTGGGCTTTCTGACCGCTTCGGCCAGTGGTGCGGACCTCGAACAGCTTGCTCTCATTGGCCATGATGCTCTTGACGTCGGGCTCGCCGGCGCGCCCAAGCAGCGGCCGTGGAAACACGATCTTGCTCAGCCCCTGCTGCTCGGCCTCGAGCCGCGCCGCCCGCGCCCACAACCCGTCGAGCGTCTTGGTGACGATGGCGAGGTTAGCCTTGGTGACGGTATCGTCGAGCCGCACCACCACATCGCCGGCCTTCACGATGTCGCCGTCATGCGCGCGCAGCTCGCCGACCACGCCGCCGGTCGGGTGCTGCACCTTCTTGACACTGGATTCGACCACGACCTGTCCCGGCGCGATCAGCGCGCCGGAGATCTCGGCGGTCGACGCCCAGCCGCCGAGGCCGCCGGCAAGCAGCACGACGACGGTCAGCCCGACAATCAGATGCAGCCGGATCGATTCGCGCGCGTCGTCATCCCGCTTGATCATGTCTTGGACACTCCGCCCTCGGACACGATCTTGATCGGCGTCGGCGGGCCGACCCGCTGCAGCACCTGGCCTAGAACCGTTTCCTTGGGACCGAACGCCTGCATGCGTCCCTCGCGCAGCACCAGCAGCTGATCGACCGCCTCGATCCCGATCGGACGATGCGCCACCACCACGACGATCGCGCCGCGCTCGCGCGCCGCGCGAACCGCCCGGGTCAGCGCCTCGTCGCCCTCGGTATCGAGATTGGAATTGGGCTCGTCGAGCACGATCAGGAACGGATCGCCGTAGAGCGCGCGCGCCAGCCCGACGCGCTGCGCCTGCCCGGCGGACAGCGAGGTGCCCTGCTCGCCGATCTGGGTGTCGTAGCCCTCGCGCATCTTGATGATCATCTGGTGGACGCCGGCCTCCTTGGCCGCGGTAATGATGGCGTCCGAACTGGCGTCCGGATCGAACCGGCAGATATTCTGGGCGATCGAGCCGGCAAACAGCTCGACGTCCTGCGGCAGGTAACCGATATGTCGGCCGAGCACATCGGGCGACCACTGGTCGAGCGCCGCGCCGTCGAGCCTGACCTTGCCGCGAAACGGCTGCCAGACGCCGACCAGTGCCCGCACCAGCGACGACTTCCCCGATGCGCTCGGCCCGATCACGCCCAGCCCATGGCCGGCCTCGAGCTCGAAGGTGACGTCCTGCACCGTCACCTTCTGGTCGCCCGGCGGCACGATGCTCACCCCTTCGACCGACAGACGGCTCGACGGAGCCTGCAGCAGCATCTGCGTCGGCCGTGGCGGCAGCTGTTCGAGCAGGCGGTTGAGCCGATGCCAGCTCTGCCGCGCGGCGACGAAGCTCTTCCAGTGCGCGATCGCGAGATCGACCGGCGCCAACGCCCGCGCGCTGAGGATGGAGCCGGCGATGATGATGCCGGCGGTCGCCTCCTGGTAGATCACCAGGTAGGCGCCGACGCCGAGCACCGCCGATTGCAGCATCATGCGCAGCACCTTGGCGATCGCGCCAAGTCCTCCCGCGATGTCGCTGGCGTGCTGGTTGCCCAACAGATAATTCTGGTTGGCCTCGCTCCAGCGCCGGGTCAGGCGCCCCGACATGCCCATCGCGACCAGCACTTCGGCATTGCGCCGGCTGGTCGCGGCGAGATCGTTGCGGCGCGCCGCCAGGCCCATCGCATCGCGCGCCGGTGCCCGCGACATGTACTCGGTGACCACGGTGAGACCGACCAGGATGATCGCGCCGACCAGCGCGGTGAGCCCGATCATGACATGGAAGGCAAAGCAGATCGCCAGATAGAGCGGCAGCCATGGCAGGTCGAAGAATGCGCCGGGGCCCATGCCGGAAAGGAACGAGCGGACGTTGTCCAGATCGCGCAGCGGCTGCAGCCCGTCATTGCGGCCGCCGACGAGCAACGGCAGGCGAACCACGGTTTCGAACACCCGGTTGTTGAGGGACTGATCGAGCGCGGTGCCGATCCGACCGAGGATCCGGGCGCGGATCATGTCGAGGATGCCCTGCACGACGTACATGCCGCCCGCCAGGACCGCGAGGCCGATCAGGGTCGGCACGCTGCGGCTCGGCAGCACCCGGTCATAGACCTCCAGCATGAACAGCGAGCCGGTCAAGTAGAGCAGGTTGATCATGCAGCTCATGACGCCGACGCCGATGAAGGCATTGCGGCAGGCGCGCAGCGCATCACCGAGTTCGGAACGCCGGGCGGCGGGAACCGCAGACATGAGTCCTGATCTCTTCAACTAAAGAGCGGGAACCGCAGTCTTACCGTTGTTTCCGGCGATCGTCCATTTAAGTGATGTTAACCTAAACGGTTCCACCGGACATGCCGGCCCGGCCGACGGCGCGCGCCGGAACCAAACCCACCTTGGTGGCTTGTCATGCCAACTCGAACGACAGCAATGGAGTGACCATGATCCGCCCTTTGATTGGTATTTCGGCCCTGCTCGCCGTGGTGGCGCTTCCAGTCGCTGCGCAAGCCCAGGGTGTCCCAGGAGGCGTTGAACAGGGATCGAGGGAAGGCGCGCGGGCGGCCGGGCCGGTCGGCGCCGTCGTCGGTGGCGTGGTCGGCGGTGTGGTCGGCGGCGTCAACGGCATCCTGGGCGTCGATCAGCGTCCGCGCTTCCACAGCTACGTCGTCGAGCAGCATCGTCCGTCCTACCGCTACGCCGACGAGGTGCAGGTGGGTGCGGTGCTGCCTGAAGATGGCGTTACTTATTACGATGTGCCGCCGGAGTACGGCGTTCACAGCTATCGCTACACCGTCGTCAACGGCCGTACCGTGCTGGTCGAGCCGCGCACGCGGCGGATTGTGGAGATCGTGGAGTAGCAAACCAGCCGGGCAGAAAACGGCTGCAGGAACTTCTCGGGGCCGTCCGTTCGGATGGCCCCGATCTTTGATCGACGCTGCCTTGATGCAGATCGCGACGCGGTCAGAGCCGGCCGCCGCTCCGAAGCAGGCGCACGATCAGCAGCAGCACGATGGCACCGATTGCAGAATAGACGATCTCCGAGACGAGACCGGTGCCGAGATGAAATCCAAGCCGCGGAAACAGCAGGCTCGCGAGCAGCGCACCGGCGACGCCGACGAGAATATCGCCGATGATTCCAAAGCCGGTGCCCCGCACGATCTTGCCGGCGAGCCAGCCCGCAACCAGGCCCACGAACAGAATGACGATCAGGCTTTCATTGGACAGGTACATCGAATCTTCCCCTCTCTGGGCGCGCGCGGTCACCGCGCCGCGCCCGAATCTATCCGCAATCGCCTGATGTGACGACCCCTCTGCTTCGCCGGCCGGACAGCAATAGCGGCGAAACTTTCACGCATCGTCGGCGTTATGAAGGCATGACCCAACCCGATACCTGGTATGTGGCCTTCGGGCCGGACAAGACGGTCAAGATCGATGACAGCGCCGCCGGCGCCGTTCGATCGACGCGCACGTTCAAGTCCGAAGTGGATGCCAAGCTGTTTGCCATGCGTATCCTGGCGAAGGGCTGGACGGCCAGCGCCGGTACACTGAACCCGCACCAGCCCAAGCGGGTGGTCGGCGCTTCCGAGGTCGAACGCTGGGCCGACCCCGGGCTTGGCGCATAGCGAGCGAGGAGGCATGGGCCAACGCGCCTTTGCTCAAGCCAATTCCGGCGTACGGTCGTGGAAGTCGCTGGCGCGCTGGAATGCCGCACCCAGTCGCAGCAGCTTCGCCTCGTCGAACGAACCGCCGACCAGCTGCATTCCCACCGGCAGACCGGCGCGGGTGAACCCGCAGGGTATGGCGAGCGACGGCAGGCCGAGATAATTGATCGGGCGGGTGAACCGCGTCAGCCGCTGGATCACGGCCTCGGCGCCCGGGGTGTTGCCGACATCGCTCTCGGCGATGGTCGGCGCGGCGACCGGCGCCACCGGCGCGATCACGGCGTCGAGGCCGGCAACCGCGGCGCGGTGCGCCGCCAGCGCAGGACCGCGCCAGCGCATCGCTTCCAGATAGGATATCGCGGGTACCGCAAGCCCGTTCTGCAGCCGCATCAGGACCTGCGGTCCGTAATCCTGTGGACGCTCGATCATCCAGCGCTTGTGGAAGGCGGCGGCTTCGACCGCCAGCACGAGCTGGCAGGCGGCCGTGAGCTGGCGCTGATCGGGCAGATCGACCTGTACGATCCGCGCGCCTTCGCTGCGAAAGATCGCAGTGGCGTCATCGAGCACGCGCGCCACCTCGGGGTCGAGCTCGTCGACATAGAAGGATGCGGGAACACCGATGGTCAGGCCCCCGATCAATTCGCGGGTGGCCGCCATGTAGTCCGGGAGGGGACCGGCCACCGCAGTCGGATCCTGGGGATCGCCCCCGGCCATCAGCCCCAACAGCAGCGCGCAGTCTTCGGCGGTGCGCGCCAGTGGCCCGACCGTATCCAATGATTGCGACAGCGGCATCGCGCCGGCGCGGCTGATGCGTCCGACCGTGGTCTTGAGGCCGGTGACGCCGCAGAAATGCGCCGGCATCCGCACCGAGCCGCCGGTGTCCGACCCCAAGGCCGCGAATGTCAGCCGCGCCGCGACCGCCGCCCCCGATCCCGACGACGAGCCGCCGGTGATGTGATCGGGCGCGAAAGGATTGTGCACCGGACCGTAATGCACGTTGTGGCCGGTCGGACCGTAGGCAAACTCGGACATCTGCAGCGAGCCAAGCCTTACCGTGCCGGCCGCCTGCAGGCGCTGCAACGCGGTCGATGTCGAGGTCGCGACGAAATCGCGCCGGATCTTCGAGCCGCAGGTGACGACCTTGCCGGCCTCGTAATACATGTCCTTGTGTGCCAGCGGCACGCCATGCAGCTTGCCGCCAGATTCACCTTTCGCCAGCGCCGCGTCGGCCGCGTCGGCGGCCGCCAGTGCCGCCTCGGTCTCGATCGCCATGAACGCATTGAGACGCGGCTGCCAGCGCGCGATGCGATCGAGACAGGCCTGCGTCACCTCGCGGGACGACAGCCGCTTCGACGCAATCGCCTGCGCGACCGAGGTAAGGGACAGCGCGGCCGGCTCGGCGCTCATGTGGCCGCCCCTTCGCGACGCATCCCGCCCTGCTCCGCCGTGAAGGTCGCAGGCTCGAGATCGAATGGCAGCGTGCCGGCGACGGCGGCAAAGCCCTCGAAGGCCGGGCCGAGCAAATCGGCAATCCGGGCGGCGACCTCGGCGCTGACCGGCACGCCCGCGACCTCCGCCATTGCCTTGATCTCCCGGGGGCTGGGTCTGGTCATGAATTCTTTCTCCGTTCAATGGCGAAGTTGCGCGCTACTTTGTCAGCAGCGCGAAGGCGCCGTTCCAGTCTTCCGGCGGCGGGTTGTTCAGATAGCCGAGAATCCGCGTCTCATAAAGCCTGTACAGCAGCTCCAGCGCGTGGGCGTCATCGGTCCGCCGGCCGCGCTCGATGGCCGCCAGCGCGCCGTCCCAGTCGCGGCTGCGGTAGCAGGCCAGCATCTCGATTGTCAGGTTGCGAAGCCGCTGAAAGCGGCCGGACTGCGCGGTTTCCTCGCGGCCAGCGATGGCATAGATCACCTCGGGCTCCTTCTTGCCCTTGACCATGATGAAATCGAGCTCGAGAATCGCGAACCTCTCCTTGACCGCCAGCGCGGTCCTGGAGCCGACGATGATGGGAAATCCATATTCCTTGGACTGCCCTTCCAGCCGCGAAGCCAGATTGACGCTGTCGCCGAGCACGGAATAGTCGAAACGCAGGTCGGATCCCATGTTGCCGACGACGCAGACCCCGGTATTCAATCCGACCCCGACATTGAGCGGGATGTGGTTGTGGCCGTTCTCCGTCGCCTCGCGCTCGCGTTCCTTGTTGAGCACGTCGATCCGCTCCAGCATGTCGACCGCGGCCTCGCAGGCATTGATCTGATGCTCGGCATCGTCGAGCGGCGCGTTCCAGAACGCCATGATGGCGTCGCCCATGTATTTGTCGATGGTGCCCTTGCGTTCCAGGATCGCGTTGGTCAGGGGCGTGAGAAACCGGTTCATCAGCGTGGTGAGGCCTTGCGGATCGTGCTTGTAGGACTCCGAGATGGTCGTGAAGCCCCTGACGTCGCTGAACATGATGGTCATCTCGCGCTCCTCGCCGCCGAGCACGAGCTTCTCCGGCGACTGCGCCAGCTGTTCGATCAGGGCCGGCGACAGATACTGGCCGAACGCCGAGCGGATCTGCCGGCGCTGCGCCTGCTCGCGGAAGAAGCTGGAAAATACCAGCGTCAGGTAGATCGCGAGCGTCGACAATAGCGGGTAGGTGAAGTCGATCAGCAGCCGCTCTTGCGAATAGAAGAACCAGGACAAGCCAATCAGCAGGGTGGCGAAGCCGGCACCGACCACCACCTGCGCGAATGCGCCGAACATCGGCACGAAGGCGATCGCCAAGAGCCCGAGCACGAACGCCTCGAGCAGTTCGACGCCGACGGCGTAGTCCGGCTGCACCAGCAGCGCATTGGTCAGGGCGCTCTCGAGTACCTGGGCGTGGACCTCGACGCCGGGCACCGCCGGATCGACCGGGGTGGTCTTGATGTCGTAAAGCCCCACCGCCGAGGTGCCTATCAACACCAGCCTGTTCGCAATCTTGTCGCGCGGGACGCTTCCGTCCAGCACGTCCGCGGCCGAAACGAAGATCGACGGATCGTGCCGTGCGAAGTGAACCCAGAGCTGTCCGTTGCGGTCGGTCGGAATCTTCAGCCCGCGGATCGCGACGCTTTTGATGCCGGCCTTCTCGGACCGGGTGACAATGGTTGGCGTGGATGTCGCCACCCGCAAGATCTCGAAACTGAGCGACGGCATGATGGCGCCCTGCGCGCGCAGCAGCATCGGCACCCGCCGGATGATGCCGTCGCGCTCGGTCTTGATGGTGATCAGGCCGCGGCCGGCCGACGCCGTTTCCAGCTCGGGGATATTGCGCAGCAGTCCGGGAAACGCGTACAGGAAAGGCGCCGGGTCCTCTCCGCCCATCGCAATCCCCGTCACCGGCAGCGTGTCGTCGAATTTCGACATCACGGATGCCAGCGCGGTCTCGCCGAGCACCACGCGCGAGCGGCGGATGGCGTCGGAGAACAGCTGGTCGTTGCTGGGAAGTTCACGCAGCTTGCTTCTGGTGAGGTCATCGAGATAGCGCATGGTCTCGGCCGCGGTGCCGGGATTGAGCCGGTCAGGCTCGGCGAACACGATGTCGAAGCCGATCACGGCAGCGCCGAGCGTGGTCAGGCTGGTGACCAGATCCGCCAGCCGCGTTCGCGGCCAGGGCCACTGGCCGAGCTTGGCGAGGCTCTTCTCGTCGATATCGACGACGGTGACCGGCCTTGCAGCCTTGACCCGCGGCTCGATGACCTGAAACGAATCGAACACCCGGACCCGGAGCTCTTCGATCGGCGCCGGATCGGCGAGGCGCAGGGCCGCAAGCCCGATCAGCAGTCCCAGGCAGGCCAGCCTCGCATAGCCGAACCTCCGCGCGAACCAGCGCCGCCATATCCTCAGCCGCTTCATGCCGACTGGATATCAGGTTCGGGCAGTTTGATCACGCGATCGATAAAATTTTAGGCAAAATGGCGAAGCCCGCTTCAGCCTGTTGCGGACTTTCGGCCCCGGATCGCCCGCCCTTAAGCCGACCAACACCTCCCGCGCCCATCATCCGCCGCGAAAGATCCGGTCACGAGCAGGCTTTTGCGCCGCGCCGATGCCCGGACAATGGGGCGTCGGATGCGGTTTTTCAGTCAGGGTCGGGCGCGCGCATGGCGTGCCGCCATATTGGCGTCAAGTCTCGCCTGGCTCGGAGCGGCGGCGGACCTGCGGGCCGACCCGCTCGACCTGTCCGGGCCGGAATCCTCCGGCGCGGCCGCCGAGCCGTTCGGCCTGTTCACAACGCCGGTCAATTGGGGCCTGCTGCGCGAGAAATGGCTTGGCGTCGAACGTGAGCTCGATGACGAACGGGTGCAGCTCGCGCTGTGCGACGGCGACCGCGACCGCTGCGCCTCGCCGGCTGCGCTCCGGCTGCTGGTCATTGTCGACGCGGCAAGGTCCCGGGACGGACGCGCCCGTCTCGGCGAGGTCAACCGCGCCGTCAACCTCGCGATCCGGCCGATGAGCGACCTCGCCCAATACGGCCAGATCGACGTCTGGAGTTCGCCGCTGGCGACCTTTGCGCATGGCGCCGGGGACTGCGAGGATTATGCCATCGCCAAGATCACGGCGCTGCAACTGGCCGGGGTCGCCGCGGACGACCTGCGGATCGTGATCATGCATGACGCCGTCAGCGGCGAAGACCACGCAGTCGCGGCGGCACGGCTGCAAGGCCATTGGCTGATGCTCGACAACCGCCGCATGGCGATGGTGGAGGATTTCGATGTGCGCAATTACCGCCCGACCTTCGTCATCGATCAATCGGGGGTCCGGCAATATGTCGATACGTCGCTGCAGGCCGGCATAGCTTCCGACCGCGCCCCGCGGCTCGCGCGAACCTCTGCGGTCGAGCCCAGCCTGATTTCACCCTGAAGAGCGGTGTTCTATCGCACCATGCACTTGTCGACGAATTCCGCGCGGTCCCGGCGCAGCACCTTGGCCTCTTCGGCCTTCTTCGCGCAGATGGCGAGCTTGATCTGCTCGTTGCGGCGCTTCACGGCCGCATCGCGGAACTCCGGCGCCACGCTGTTCGGATCGACCAGCTTTTGCGCCATGGCGCGCCCGCACCAGGAGCCCAGCAGCAATACGCTGAGAGGCAGGCCGAATCCGACAACCACTTCACGTCTCGACGCTTTCTGCACGACGCCACCCCAGGCCGATATCGACAAAATATCCGCCAGAATATCAGAGCGGTGACCGGCCTCCAAGTTCGGCGGCGACGGCGCAGGCTTCGCTGGAATTTGCCGGCAACCGTTCACCCCAGCGAAACATCTTCGGTCCATGGTTCGCTTCCGAACCTCGATCCGGACCTTCCCGCCGCCATGCAGCCCGCCGAACCGTCATCCGCCCTGCAGGTCACAGGGTTAACCAAGCGTTTCGATCGCATCGCGGTCGACGCGCTGGACCTCACGGTGCGTACCGGCGAGTTCTACGCCCTGCTCGGCCCCAACGGCGCCGGCAAGACCACGACTTTGCGCATGGTGGCCGGGCTGCTGCGACCGGATGCGGGCTCGGTGTCGGTGCTCGGCATCGATGCACTGGGCGATCCCGTCGCCGCCAAGCGGGTCACGGCATGGGTGTCGGACGAGCCGATGATCTACGACAAGCTGACGCCGCTGGAATATCTTGGCTTTGTCGCGGGGCTGTGGGGCATCGATCCCGCGGTGGCGCAGCGTTCCGCGCAGGATCTGCTGGTCTCGCTCGGGCTCAGCCGCATCTGCACGAGCGATGCGAAGGCTTTTCCAGGGGCATGCGCCAGAAGGTGGCGCTGGCAGGCGCGCTGGTGCATGAACCGCGCCTGATCATCCTGGACGAGCCGTTGACCGGTCTCGATGCCGTATCTGCCCGCCATGTCAAGGGACTGCTCGGAGAGCGGGTACGCAATGGCTGCACGGTCATCATGACCACGCACATCCTCGAAGTGGCGGAACGGATGGCGGACCGGATCGGCGTGATCGCCGCGGGGCGGCTCGTCGCCGAGGGCACGCTTGCCGAACTTCGGCAGCGAGCGGCAGGAACGATACCAGCCTCGAGGAGGTGTTCATCGCCCTGGTCGATGTCGAGGCTGCCGCGGCATGAGTGCATCGGCGGCGCTGACCTGGTTCGCGCGGCACGAATTCCGGCTGGCGTGGCGCGAATGGCTCGGCATGATGACCGCCGGCCGCCGCTTAAGGAAACGCACCGCGATCGTCGGGCTCCTGGTCGTTGCGGCGATCCTGCATGTGCCGGCCTATGCGGTGGTCGGCAGGTTCGCGAACCTGCAGCCGCCGCTCGACAAGCCCACGCTCATCGTCATCACCACGTCGATTTTCCTGGCCTGGGCCTTGATGCTGTCGCAGGCGATCGAATCCGTGACGCGGGTGTTTTACGCTCGCGCCGACCTCGATCTGATCATGTCGTCGCCCGTCGCGATGAACAACGTGTTTTCGGTCCGCATCGCGGCGATCTCGCTGTCGGTCACCGCGATGGCGCTGCTGCTGTCGACGCCCTTCGTCGACGTCCTGGTGATCGGCGGCGGCGCGCGCTGGTTCTCGGCCTATGGCGTCGTGATCACGATCGGCCTTTCGGCGGCGGCCATGGCGGTGGCCGATCACCATCGCGCTGTTTCGCCTGATCGGCGCACGCCGGACCCGGCTGGTTGCGCAGATCCTGGCGGCGGTCATCGGCGCCGGCTTCGTGATCGCGCTGCAGATCGCCGCGATCCTGTCCTATGGCACGCTGTCGCGATTCGCGGTCCTGACATCGGACGCGGCCGCCGCCTTCGCCCCCGATCTCGACAGCCCGGTGTGGTGGCCGGCGCGCGCCGCCTTCGGCGAGGCGAGGCCGCTGCTGCTGCTGCTCGCCATCGGGCTGACTGCTGCTCGGCGCGGTGATGGCGGTCGTTCTCGCGCCAGCTTTGCCGATACAGCCATGGCGGTTTCGGCCAGCGCCGTGCCGGCGCGGCGCCGCATCCGCGCCCTGGCGTTTCGCCGCGGGTCGCCGCAACAGGCGTTGCGCTGGAAGGAATTCCTGCTGCTGCGGCGCGATCCCTGGCTGGTGTCGCAGACCCTGATGCAGCTGCTTTATCTGGTGCCGCCGGCCCTGATGCTGTGGCGAAGCTTTTCCGACAGTTCGACCGCGATCGTGCTGATCACGCCGGTGCTGGTGATGGCGGCGGGCCAGCTCTCCGGCGGCCTGGCATGGCTGACGATCTCGGGCGAGGACGCCGCCGATCTGGTCGCGACCGCGCCGCTGTCGCCCTCGCCCGTCATCCGCGCCAAGATCGAGGTGGTGCTGATCGCGATCGGCGTGATGTTCGCGCCCCTGGTCGTGGCGCTGGCTTTGCCTGCGCCGCTGCAGGCCGCCGTCACCGCCTTGGGCGTGGCCATCGCTGACCGCGCGGCCACCTCGATCCAGCTCTGGTTCCGCGTGCAGGCGAAGCGCAGCCAGTTCCGCCGCCGCCAGACCTCGTCGCGGCTCGCGACCTTTGCCGAAGCGTTCTCGTCGATCGGCTGGGCCGCGACCGCCGCGCTGGCGCTCGCCGTTCCGATCGCCGCCGTCATCACCGCCTGATGACGACCGCCATCCTGGTAGCGACCTGGAAGATCAGCCCGCGGCGAGGGTGAGGCGGCCAGGACGTAACGCCGCTCAGGCGCGCACCAACTCCATCACCGCCGCAGCGAACGCTTCCGGCGCTTCCTGCGGCAGATTGTGGCCGGCACGTCGGGATGACGCGATGGGCGCGGCGGTCGGTGAATTTCGCCGCGCTCGCGCGTGCCGTCGGTCGCGGGAACGACGCCATCGGCATCGCCGTCCAGCGTGATGGTCGGAACGGTGATCACGGGAAGCGCGCCAGCCGGCGTTGCAGATCGGCATATTGCGGGTCGCCGTCGGCGAGACCGTAGCGATGACGATAGCTGTGGATCACGACGTCGACATAGTCGGGATTGTCATGGGCGACCGCCGTCCGCTGCGAAGGTGGCATCGTCGAACTGCCAGTTCGGCGACCACTGCTTCCACAGCAGCCTGGCGATCTCGTGTCGGTTGGCCGCGAGCCCCGCCCGGCCGCGCTCGATCTGGAAATAATATTGGTACCAGAGCGCCGCTTCCTGTTCCGGCATGCGCCGGGATCATCGACTTTGGCGATATCCTGAATCAGATAGCCGTTGACCGACACCAGGCCGCTGCAGCGATCCGGCCGCAGCGCCGCCGCCACGCAGGCGGCGCGGCCGCCCCAGTCATAGCCGGCGAAGCACCGCGCGCTCGATCCCGAGCGCATCCATCAGCGCCATCAGGTCGGCGCCGACCGCGGCCTGCTCGCCCGAACGCGGCGTCGCCGGATCACGGAAGCGGGTCGGCCCGTAGCCGCGCAGATAGGGAACGATGGCGCGGCAGCCCTGCGGCGGCCAGCATCGGCGCCACGTCCACAAAGGAGTGGATGTCGTAGGGAAAGCCATGCATCAGCATCACCACCGGCCCGTCCGCCGGACCCGCCTCGTAATAGGCGATATTGAGCACGCCGGCATCGACCTGACGCAGCGGCTCCAGCCGCGCCGTGGACGGCGCACGCGGCGCCTTGGCTAGCCGCTGTTCCATGGCGGACGGCAACGGGGTGTCCTGCATCACCACAACTCCCGACCGGGGCGAATGACGAGCAAGCCGCGACGCTGACAGGCCGTTGATTGCGATACAAGCGTTTCCTGCGGCATTCCGAGGGCGGGCTGATCTGGCGGCTCCCCGGACCAGCCGTCCCGCAACACCGCCGCGAACATCTATCGGCGCGACATCATCAAGCCGGCGCACGCTATTCCTTGCTCGAGTAGTAGCTCATTGCGCTGGCCCAAGGCTTCCGCGACCCGAGCAATGAGTGGCAGATCATCCCTGCCAATCGTCAGGTCCATTCGCCCTTGCGGAAGACGGGGATGCGTTGGCCCCGTGCGTCGATGCCGTCGATGTCGATCGCATCCGAGCCGATCATCCAATCGATATGGATGAGGCTCTGGTTGCCGCCCTGGGCGGCAATCTGTTCGGGTGTCAGCCGGGCGCCATCGACAAAGCACTTGGAATAGCACTGGCCGAGCGCGATATGGCAGGCGGCGTTCTCGTCGAACAGCGTGTTGAAGAACAACAGCCCGCTTTTCGAGATCGGCGAGGAGTGCGGCACCAGTGCCACCTCGCCGAGCCGGCGGGCGCCTTCGTCGGTATCGAGCACCTTGTTCAGCACCTCGGCGCCTCGCGTCGCCGTGGCCTCGACGATGCGGCCGGCCTCGAATCGCACGGCGATGCCGTCGATCATCGATCCCTGATAGGACAGCGGCTTGGAACTCACGACATGGCCGTCGACCCGCCGGGCATGCGGCGTGGTGAACACCTCTTCGGTCGGGATGTTGGCGTTGCAGGTGATGCCGTTGTTGGCGGTGGAGGCGCCGCCTTCCCATTCATGGCCGTCGGCGAGCCCGATGGTCAAATCGGTGTCGGGTCCTGAATAATGCAGTGCGCTGAAGCGCTGCCCGTTCAGCCATTCGGTTCGGCGCCGCAGCGCGGCATTGTGCTTTTCCCAGGCCGGGATCGCGCCTTCCTGATTAACGCGCGAGGCTGCGAAGATGGCGTCCGCGAGTTTGCCGACGGCGACATCCTCGTCGTCCCCGGGGAACACCCGCTTGGCCCAGGACGGGCTCGGATAGGCAATGATGTTCCAGTTGATGTCGAAGGTGACGATGCGTTCCAGCGCCGGCTTGTAGGCGATGGAATTGGCCTTGCTGGCGCGCGCGACCTTGGCGGGGTCCTGGCCCGAGAGCAGCATCGGATCGTCGCCGACAATGGCAAGCCGCGCGGTGTTGGCGGCGAAGGCCTTCGACATTCCCTCGTAGAGCCAGTCCGCGGCACGGTCGAAGCCGAGTTCGTGCCCGAACCGGTAGCGGGACAGGGTGATCGCCTCGTCGGACAGGATCGGCGTCACCAGGCCGGCGCCGGCCTTGTAGGCATGTTCGGCGATCCTGCGAACCAGCGGCAGCGCCACGGCGGGCGCGGTCACCAGCAGGTCCTGCCCGGCCTCAAGACGCAATCCCACTTTCACCGCCACCTCGGCCAGCCGGTCGAGCCTGACGGGATCGATCGGCGTCGAGAGGTTGCGCGGATGTGCGGTCATGACAGGCCCTCGTTCCGGATCAGCTTGATGCTGCACAGATAGGCGAACCGACCCGACCATTCAACGGCTTGCGGCGGCCAGCACCCGGTCGACCATCGCCGCCGCGAGACCGAGATAGTTCCCGGGCGAGGTCAATCGATCGATGGTGGCGCGATCGATGCGCCCGGCCACCTGCGGACTGGCCGAGAGCGCGTCGGCGAGCGACAGGTGCTTTTCATTGGCCAGCCGACACGCGTCATAGACGATGTCATGGGCCGCCTGCCGGCCAAGCTCCGGCGCCAGTCCCATCATGACGGCTTCGGCGACGATCAGCCCGCGGCTGGCATCGAGGTTGTGCGCCATCCTGTCCGGGTCGACGATCAGGCCGCCAAGCGCGAACTTCGCCTGATGCAGCGCGCCCGCAGTCAACACGAAGCTCTCCGGAACCGCGATCCATTCGGCATGCCACGGGCCGGTGGCGCGCTCGAAATCCTGGACCATGGCATCCAGCATCAGACCGGCGTGCTGGCGCACCGCCTTGCACGCCGCCAGCATCAATTCGGATGAGATCGGATTGCGCTTCTGCGGCATGGTGGAGGAGGCACCGCGCCCCTGCACGAAGGGCTCGAGAACCTCGCCGAATTCCGTGGAGGCCATGATCATGATGTCGAGGGCGATCTTGCCGAGCGAGCCGGTGACGAGGCCGAGGAAGTTGACCAATTCGGCAAGGCCATCCCGCGCGACATGCCAGGTCGAGACCGGCACGCCGAGGCCCAGTTCTCGACAGAATGCCGCCTGCACCTCGAAGCCCCGCTCGCCGAGCGAGGCAAGCGTGCCGGCGGCGCCCGCGAACTGGCCGACGAGAACGCGGGGCTTCAACTGTTCGAGGCGCTCGGCGTGGCGATCGAACATCGCCAGCCAGATCGACGTCTTGTAGCCGAAGGTCACCGGCAGTGCCTGCTGCAGATGGGTACGTCCCGCCATCGGCGTGTCGCGATACCGCCTCGACAGATCGGCGAGGATGCCGCGCAACGACGCGATATCGGCCTCGACGATCGCCATGCCGTCGCGGACCTGGAGAATGACGGCGCTGTCCATGATGTCCTGCGTGGTCGCGCCCCAATGCAGGTAGCGACCTGCTTCGCCGCATTGGCGCGCGAGCTGGTGCACTAGCGGCAGGATCGGATAGCCGACGACATCGGTCTCGCGGCGCAGCAGTTCGAAATCGAGCGAGGCGACGTCGGCTCGCCCGGCGATTTCGGCGGCGGCTTCCGGCGGGATCACGCCGCACCGCGCCTCGGCGTTCGCCAGCGCGATTTCAACCTCGACATAGCGGGAAATCAGGCTCAGATCGGAAAATATGGCGCGCATGGCCGGCGTGCCGAATGCGTCGCGGAACAGGATGAAGTCGAGAACCGTGGTGGAAGGCGGGAAAGCGGCCATGTCGTTTCCTTCGGCCAGGGCCGCGGGGCCGCGGCCCGTTTGCAGGGCATTGGGGTCCGATGATGGCCATCGCCGCAACGATGCTCAAGGAAAAACCATTTGTTCGCCCCGGTCGGCCCGTCTAGGCTTCGCAACGCCGCTGCGGCTTCCGGGCCGCGCAAACAACGGAAGGTGCCGATGACATCGCTGCAGCCCGCGCCCCGCCGCCTGATCGTCGGCATTTCCGGCGCGTCGGGAGTGACCTATGGGGTTCGACTGCTGCAGCTGCTGCGCAATGCCGGCGTCGAGACGCATCTCGTGATGTCGAAGACCGCCGAGGTCACCTTTGCCTACGAGACCAGTCTGAAGATCGCGGAGGTCAGGGCATTGGCGCACACCCATCATCGCATCGACGACATGGCGGCCTGCATTTCCAGCGGGTCGTTCCATACCGCCGGCATGATCATTGCGCCCTGCTCGATCCGGTCGATGTCCGAAATCGCCACCGGCGTGACCACGACGCTGCTGACGCGCGCGGCCGATGTCACCCTGAAGGAACGGCGCCGGCTGGTGCTGATGGTACGCGAAACGCCGCTGCATACCGGTCACCTGCGTACCATGACGTCCCTCTCGGAGATGGGGGCGGTGATCGCGCCGCCGGTCCCGGCCTTCTACGCCAGTCCCGACACGCTGGACGACATGGTAGATCACACCGTCGGGCGGGTGCTCGATCTGTTCGAGATCGATGTCGGGGTCGTCAGCCGCTGGGGCGAGCAGGACGGATTGCGCGGGCGTCCACCCCGACTGTCCTGAACGACGATCCGGAGGGATTGCGATGTCGACGGCACTGCGAATTGCCCATGGAACCTTTGGCAGGGTGGCCCTGCTGGACATGGACCGCCCGCTGGTTCGCCACGCCCATCCGCATTGTCATGTGCTGCTCAAGGTCGAGGGAGCGGACACCCAGTTCATGGTGGGCGACCGGATCCATCCGCTGACCGCGCAGACGGCGGTGCTGGTCAATGGCTGGCAGCCGCATTCCTATGTGCACGATCCGGCCAGGCCGCGCACGGTGATCCTGGCGCTTTATATCGAGCCGGAGTGGCTGATGGCGTTCCGTCCGGGTTGGGCGGCCAGCGGCGCGCCGGGTTTTTTCGGCCATCCTTCCGGCGACGTCTCGCCGCGCATCCGCAGCCTGGCCATGAACCTGGCCGCCGACATGATGGCCCGGCCCGACGCGCAGGTCGCCCATGAATCCGCGCTGTCGGAACTGATGATCGCCGTGATCGAGCGCTTCACGCCATGGCGAAGTTTTCCGGCCTCGATCCGCGAGATGAATGTCCGCGCCGACGATTGGCGCATCCGCCGCGTCGCGGCATCGATGCGCCATGGCGCACGTCGGGACGCCGCGCTCGACACCTTCGCGAAGGAAGCGGGATTGTCGCGGGCGCATTTCTTTCGCCTGTTCGAATCCTCGATCGGCGTGCCGCCCAAGGTGTATCCTCAACGTGGTACGCATGGAACGCGCGGTCGATGCGGTGCTCCATCAGTCCGACAACCTTGGCAGCATTGGCAACCAGCTCGGCTTTGCCGAGCCCGCGCATTTCACGCGCTTCTTCCGCAACCATGCCGGCGTGAGCCCGCGTGAGTTCCGCAACGTCTCACGGCTGGCGAACTGATCGGCCTAGCACCGCGGCCGAAATGAGACGGGATGGTAAGTTTTGAGATCGGCCGGTATGGCCCGGTCCCGCCTCGCGCGAATAAAATTGCGGGTGCATCATGCTGCGCGGGAGGATGGTTGGAATGGCCGAAGCCATCAGCCGCGCGATCGCCGAGATGGAATCTGCGCCTTGGGTCGGGCGTTCGATTCCGCGCGTCGAAGATGCGGCGCTGCTGACCGGCCGCGGCCGCTTCATCGACGATCTCGGCGCTCCGCCCGGCACCTTGCATGCCGCCATGTTGCGCTCGCCGCATGCACATGCCGATATCGTCGCAATCGACGCCACCGCGGCGCGGCGCGCGCCAGGCGTGGTTGCCGTCATCGACGGCGCCGACATCAAGGCGATGACCGCAAGTCTCGTGGTCGGCGTCAAGGCGCCGGTCGAGTGCTGGCCGATCGCGGTCGGGCGCGTGCGCTATGTCGGCGAGCCGGTCGCGGTCGTCGTCGCCACCGATCGCTATCTCGCCGAAGACGCCGTCGATCTGATCGAGGCCCGCTACGCGATTCGTCCCGCCGTGGTCGACCCGCTGACGGCGCTCGACGCGGCCGCGCCGGTGCTGCACGACGGCTTCGGCGGCAATGTCGCAAGCGACCGCAGCTTCAGCTACGGCGATCCGGTACAGGCGTTTGCCGTCGGCGGCACACCGCATCAGCCTCGACATCCGCTATCCCCGCAATTCCTGCACGCCGATCGAAACCTACGGCGTGGTCGCCGACTACGATGCGGGCGAGGATGCCTATCGATGTACTGGCCAATTTCCAGGGCCCATTCAGCATCCATGCGGTGCTGGCGCGGGCGCTGCGGGTATCCGGCAATCGTCTGCGGCTGCGCACACCGCCGGATTCCGGTGGCAGCTTCGGAGTCAAGCAGGGCGTCTTTCCCTATATCGTCCTGATCTCAGCGGCGGCCCGCGCGGCCGGCCGCCCCGTCAAATGGATCGAGGACCGGCTCGAGCATCTGACAGCCTCGGTCTCCGCGACCAACCGTGCCACGACGCTGAGCGCCGCGGTCGCGGCCGATGGCCGCATTCTCGCGCTCGACTGGGACCAGGTCGAGGATTGCGGCGCGCATCTGCGCGCGCCCGAACCGGCGACGCTGTATCGCATGCATGGCAACCTGACCGGCGCCTATGACATCCGCCATCTGGCGGTCCGCAACCGCGTCGTCGTCACCAACAAGACGCCGACGCGGACTCAATCGCGGCTTCGGCGGTCCGCAGGTCTATTTCGCGCTGGAACGGCTGGTCCAGCGCATCGCGGTCGAACTCGGGCTCGATCCGTTCGACGTCATCTGCGCGCAACCTCATCCCCGCCGATCGCTTTCCCTACCGGACCGCCAGCGGGGCCATGCTCAATTCCGGCAACTATCAGGAGGCGATCCGGCAGGCCGTCGGTGAAGGCGCCCTTGCCGAACTCAAATTACGGCGCGATGCGGCGCGCGCGCAGGGTCGGCTCTACGGCATCGGCTATGCCGCCGTGGTCGAACCGAGCGTGTCGAACATGGGCTACATCACCACCGTGCTGACGCCGGCCGAGCGGCGCAAGGCCGGTCCGAAAAACGGCGCCCAGGCCACCGCGACGGTCGCGATCGATCCGCTCGGCAGCGTCAGCGTCCATGTGGCCTCGGTGCCGCAGGGCCAGGGCCATCGCACCGTGCTGTCACAGGTGGTGGCGGACGTGTTCGGTCTTTCCCCCGCCGATATCCGCGTCAACACCGAGATCGACACCGCCAAGGACGCCTGGTCGATCGCGTCGGGCAACTACGCCAGCCGCTTCGCGCCCGCCGTGGCCGGCACCGCCCGGCTCGCCGCCGCCCGATTGGGGGAACGGCTCGCCCGGGTCGCCGCCAGCCAGTTGAACACCGAAATCGACGACATCGCCTTTGCCGGCGGCAATGTCGGATCGAAACGCAATCCCGACAACAGGCTGTCGTTTTCGCGGCTGGCCGCGCTCAGCCACTGGTCGCCCGCGGCGCTGCCCGACGGCATCGGCCAAACCATCCGCGAGACGGTGTTCTGGACGTCCACCGGAGCTGACCGCCCCGGACGATCACGACCACATCAACTCCTCGCTCTGCCACGGCTTCATCTTCGACTTCTGCGGCGTCGAGGTCGACCGCACCACGCTGCAGACGCGGATCGATCGCTATGTCTCGATGCACGATTGCGGCACCATCCTGCATCCCGCCATGGTCGACGGGCAGATCCGCGGCGGCTTTGCCCAGGCGATCGGGGCTGCGCTGTATGAGGAATACGCCTACGCCGCCGACGGCAGCTTTCTCACCGGCACGTTTTGCCGATTATCTGCTGCCGACCACGATGGAAGTGCCGGATCCGGTCATCCTGCACATGCAGACACCTTCGCCATTCACCCCACTGGGATCGAAAGGCGTCGGTGAAGGCAACTGCATGTCGACGCCGGTCTGCATCGCCAACGCCGTCGCCGATGCGCTCGGCATCAAGGACGTCGAGTTGCCGCTGGTGCCCGCCCGGCTCGCGCCGCTGCTGCGCGGCGCGGAAGCCGTGCCCCCGCGACGCGGCGCCGCCGCCAGCCCGCACCGGAGCGGCGACCGGAGGCTCCGCGGCGAGGGCGAGGCCACCGTCGCTGCGCCGGTGGAGCGGGTCTGGACCATGCTGCTCGATCCCGCGACCCTTCAGGCGGTGATTCCCGGCTGCCACGCTCTGGAGAAGATCTCCGACACCCATTTCCGCGCCGAAGTGACCCTCGGCGTGGGCCCTGTGAAGGGACGCTACCGCGCCGAGGTGAAACTGTCCGATCTCGATCCGCCCCATGCGGTCACGCTCAGCGGCTCGGCCGAAGGAGGGCTCGGCTTCGGCAGTGGCGAAGGACGCATCACCCTGGTTCCGACGGCGAGGGCGGCACTGCGATCCGCTATGTCTATGACGCGGCAATCGGTGGCAAGGTGGCGAGCATCGGCGGCCGCCTGCTCGATGGCGCGGCGCGGGTGATCATCGGCCAGTTCTTCGCGGCACTGGCGCGCCAGAGCCGGTGGCGGCGGCGCCGCGCCGGCCCGGCTTTCGTGGCTTGCCCGGCTGCGTCGCCGGTTGGCGGGGCAGCCATGAAGCCCGCCGCGTTCGACTACGTCCGCGCCGAACATCTCGACGAGGCGCTCGATGTGCTCGTCCAGGAGGGCGGCGAGGCCCGGATCATCGCCGGCGGCCAGTCGCTGATGCCGATGCTCAACATGCGCCTGGCACGGCCACGCACCCTGATCGACATCATGCGGCTCGCCGAACTGGCGCGGATCGAGACCACCGCCGGCATGGTGACGGTCGGCGCTGCGGTTCGCCAGGACGACGTTGCTGGCCTGGCCTGACCTTGCCCGCCAATTGCCGCTGGTCGCGCCAGGCGCTGCCCTGGACCGGTCATGCGCAGACCCGCAGCCGCGGCACCATCTGCGGCTCGATCGCGCATGCCGATCCGAGCGCCGAACTGCCGCTGGCGCTGCAGGCGCTCGGCGGCGAGGTGCATCTGCGCCGCGCCGGCCGACGCCGCCGGGTACGCGGCAGGCGATTTCTTTACCGGCATGATGGCGACGGCACGCGCCGATGACGAGATGATCGAAGCCGTCGCCTTTCCGACCTCCGGCCAGCGCTGCGCCTTTCGCGAGGTGGCGCGGCGGCACGGCGATTTCGCCATCGTCGCCTGCGCGGCGGTGAACGACGGCCGATGGCTTCCGCGTCGCGGTCGGCGGCGTCGCCGACATGCCGGTGGCGCGCGACTTCCCGCCGCTGGACGGCAGCGCGCTCGACGATGCCCTGAACGGCCTTCGCCTACGAACTCGACGCGCGAGACGACGTCCACGCCACGGCGCGCTACCGTCGCGACCTGGTGCGCCTGATCGGACGCGATCTCGTGCGGGAGGTCCTGCGATGAGCCGGTTGCAGGCAGGCCGGCGGCACCCGGTTCGCTTCTCGCTGAACGGCAAGCGCTTGCGCGGGCGAGGCCGAGCCGCGGCTGCTGCTGACCGATTTCCTCCGCCATCAGATCGGTGCAACCGGCACCCATGTCGGCTGCGAGCACGGGGTGTGCGGCGCCTGCACCGTCGTCATCGACGGCCGGCCGGCCCGTGCCTGCCTCACGTTTGGCCGTGCAGGTCGACGGCTGCGAGGTGCGGACCGTGGAAGGCCTGGCCCCTTCCGCCGCAAGCCTTGGCGTCCTGCAGTCGGCATTCAAGCGGCATCACGCGCTGCAATGCGGGTTCTGCACCGCCGGCATCCTGATGTCGCTCGACAGCTTCCTGCGCCATCAACAAGCAGCCGGACGAGGCAGCCATCCGCGACCTCCTGAGTGGCCATCTGTGCCGGTGCACCGGCTATACGCCCATCGTTCGCGCGGCAATCGAGGCCGCCGCCGAACTGGCTGACCCGAGCGGAGACAAGACAGATGCTTGATCTGGGAACCAGTTTTGTCGCCAGCGTCGCGCGCGATCCGGACGCACTCGCCATCGTCGACGACGGCGTTCGCCTGACTTACGCGCAATGGTATCGGCGGATTTCGTCGCTGGTGGCGTCGTTCGACCGCCTCGGGCTGAGGCCCGGCGACCACCTGGTCACGCTGCTGCAGAACTGCGAAGCCGCTGCCACCCTGCACTGGGCCTGCCAGCTGGCCGGCATCGTGATCACGCCGATCAACTGGCGCGCCAAGGCGGACGAGCTCGATTTCTGTATCGAGAACTCCGCTGCGCGCGCCGTCGTGTACCAGGACATGTTCGCGCCGGCAGTCGACGAATCGAAACGCGCCAGGGACCTGCCGCGCCTGTGCGCGGGCGGCACCGCCGACATTGCGGGGGCCGTCAGCTTCGAACACGCGGTCGCCGAGCCGGCAGCGGAGGCGGTTCCGCGCGTCGATGCCGACGCCTTGTCGGTCATGCTCTACACTTCGGGAACCACGTCGAGGCCCAAGGGCGTGCCGCGGCGCCACCGCGCCGAACGGGCCGCCGCCATCGCCCATGTCGCGCAGAACCTGTACCGCCATGGCGAGCGCACGCTCGGCGTGATGCCGCTCTATCACACCATGGGCGTTCGTTCGCTGATCGCGATGTCCCTGATCGGCGGCACCTTCGTCTGCCTGCCGCGCTACGATCCCGGCCGCGCACTGGCCCTGATCGGCAGCGAGCGGATCACCAATCTCTATCTGGTGCCGACGCTCTATCACGATCTGGTTCATGCCCGGGAATTCGCGGCGGCCGATGTCTCCAGCGTGCGCAAGCTCGGCTTTGCCGGGGCTCCCATGACCGACGGCCTGTTGCAAACCCTGAACGGCGCCTTTCGGCCCGAGCTGTTCGTGAACCATTATGGCAGCTCGGAGATCTATACCTTCACCATCGATCAGAACGCCGTCGCCAAGCCGGGTTCAGCGGGCCGGGCCGGAATCAATCAGCAGATCAGGGTCGTGGCGCTGAACGCCAGGTCGGCGGCGGACGTCGTGGCTTGCAACAAGGAGGGCGAGATCATCGCGCTGCTCGCCGGCGACGAGTCGTTCGAGGGTTATTGGCGACGGCCCGATGCCGACGCCAAATCGGTCCGGGACGGCTGGTATTTTACCGGCGATACCGGCTATTTCGATCCGACGGCGATCTGTTCGTCACGGGTCGGGTCGACGACATGATCATCACCGGCGGCGAGAACGTTTCGCCGGTGGAGATCGAAAGCTGCCTGTCGCTGCATCCGGCCGTGCTCGAGGTCGCCGTCGTCGGTCTCGCCGACGAGCAGTGGGGGCAAGGTCGTCACCGCCTTCGTGAAGCGCAGGTCGCCGGTCAGCGAGCAGGACCTCGAACAGTTCTGCCGCAGCTCCGGCCTCGCCAATTTCAAGCGTCCCCGACGATTCGTGTTCGTCGAGGTGCTGCCGAAATCACCGGTCGGCAAACTGCTGCGCCGCCTGCTTGATCGCCGGCGACTATCAAATCGAAGCTTCGCCGCCCCCGAACGCGGCCTGACAACGCCAGCAAAGGAAACCAGATGCCCGCTCCCTACCCTTTCACCGATCCCCGTCTCGGCAAGCTCGACGGCTTCGTGGTCGAGATCGACCACGCGCATGAGCGCGCCGACATCATCCTCGACCGCCCGCCCTACAACGTGGTGTCGATGCCGCAGCGCGACCAGCTGCGGCTGGCGTTCGAGACCCTGGACGAGGACGCCGCGGTCCGCATCATCGTGGTGCGATCGATCGGCGAGCACTTCTCCAGCGGTGGCAATATCGGCGGCTTCATGGAAGCCACACCGGAGACGGTTTCAAGACTGGCCTGGAACATCGCCGCGCCGACCCGCTGCGCCAAGCCGGTCATCGTTGCCAACCGCGGCTATTGCTTCGGCGTTGGCTTCGAGCTGTCGCTCGCCTGCGATTTCAGGATCGCTTCGGAAACCGCGCTCTATGCCCTGCCGGAGCAGAAGCTCGGCCAGATTCCCGGATCCGGCGGTTCGGCGCGGCTGCAGAAGATGATCGGCATCACCCGCACCAAGGACATCGTGATGCGCTCGAAACGGATTCCGGCCCGGCGGGCGCTGGAATGGGGCATCATCACCGAATGCGTACCCGACGGCGAGCTCGAGACGACCACCGACAAGCTGGTCGACGAGCTGCGCAGTTTCTCGCCGCTGGCGCAGCGCACCGCCAAGAAGCTGTTGAACGATACCGAGGACTCGATGCTCACGGTGGCGATCGAACTGGAAGGCCATTGCTACAGCCGGCTGCGCCAATCCGACGATTTCAGGGAGGGCGTCGAGGCCTTCAACGCCAAACGTCCGCCGAAATTCGTCGGGCGCTGAGCGCCACGCGGCGCGAGTGTCTCAACCCGACAGCGCGCCGGCCAGCGGCGCCGGGTCGGCCGGCTCCGGCGATCGCGCATGCGCCTCCATGGCGTCGAGGAAGCAGCGCACCTTGGCCGGCATCAGCCGCCGCGCGGGCAGCAGGGCATGTACGTTGAGGGGCTCGCAGACATGATCCGGCAGCAGCCGGCGCAGCGCGCCGCTCTCGACCGCCGCCCGCACATAGCTCGCCGTCACCCGCAGGACGCCGTGCCCGGCCAACGCCGCCTGCAGCCGGACGTCGGCATTCGAGCTGACCAGCCGGGCGGCCGAAGTGGCGATATGCTGCACCGCGCCGTCGCGGCCGGTCAGCGCCCATCCCGCATCGGCGGGACCTGCGAGCAACGGCAACGCCGCGAGATCATCTGATGTCCGCGGTTCGCCACGGCCCTCGAGCAGCGACGGCGCCGCGAACAGGCCGCGCGGAATCGAAAACACCCTGCGTATGACGATCGCCGAGGACGGCAACGGCGCTTCGAGCATGGCGAACACGACGTCGTAATTGCCGGCGATCGGGTCGACGATCTCGTGCGCGACATCGATCCGGACCCGGAGGTCGGGATAGCGGGCCATCAGGGCGCAGGCGACCGGCCCGATATGGTGGGCGCCGAATTCATAGGGCGACGCAATGCGCAGGATCCCGGCGACCGTGCCATGCGCCGCCATCGATTCGCTGCGGGCGTCGCGCAGCGCGGCAAATAGCGGTCCGACCCGGTGATAGACCGCCTCGCCCGCCTCGGTCAGGCGCAGCCGGCGCGTGGTGCGCTCGAGCAGACGCAATCCGACATCGGCCTCGAGCCGCTGCACGGCCGCGCTCAGGGACGACTTCGGATGCCCCAGCACACGGGCGGCAGCGGTGAATCCGCCGTGATCGACAACATGGCAGAACACGTCCCAATCGCGCCAATCCATCTCGGGATTGTCCAACCAGCCGAACGGTATGTCCAGAGAGAACGGATTTTCGCCGCCCGGCCGCCGATCTAAAACGCCCGCAGGCATCCTGAAGGATAAAATGGGAGAAATGTCATGGCAGCGGACGGCATCTTTCTGCGGAATTGCTGGTACGTGGCGGCCTGGGATCATGAACTGATCGACGGCAAGCGGCTCGCCCGCATTATTCTGGAGAGCCCGATCCTGCTGTACCGGGGCGAGAGCGGGAGGGTGGTCGCGCTGGACGACCGCTGCTGTCACCGGGCGGCGCCACTGTCGATGGGGCGGATCGAGGGCGACGATATCCGCTGCATGTACCACGGCATGAAGTTCGATCCGTCCGGCAAGTGCATTCAGATCCCCGGCCAGGAGGTGATCCCGCCCAAGCTCGGCGTGCGCAGCTATCCGGTCGTCCAGCGCTACAACCTGGTCTGGATCTGGATGGGCGAAGCCGAGAAGGCCGATCCGGCCCTGATCGTCGACTACCCGCCGCTCGACAATCCCGCCTGGCGCGGCCTGCCCGGCTATATGCACTACAAGGCCAACTGGCTGTTGATCGTCGACAATCTCAGCGATTTCGCGCATCTCGCCTTCGTTCACACCAATACGCTTGGCGGTTCGGAGGAGTATGCCTACAGCACCAAGCCGGTGGCGATCGAAAAGCTGGACGATGGCTTCCGCGTCGAGCGCTGGCACATGAACGCCGACGCGCCGCCCTATCATTGCAAGGTGATCGCCAACAAGCGCGACAAGATCGATCGCCGCAATATCGGGCGCATGATCGTTCCCGGCATCTTCCTGCTCGACTCGATGTTCGCGCCGGCCGGACAGGGCGCCGAGACGGGCGTCGTGGTCGAAGGCACGCGGCAATACCGCAACGCCCAGTTCATGACCCCTGAGACGCGCAGCACCACGCATTTCTTCTGGAACTATCTGCACAATTTCGACATCGACAATCCCAATATCGCGTTGTCGCTGCGCCACAGCCTCGAGGAAGGCTTCAACGAGGACAAGGCGATCATCGAGGCGCAGCAGAAGGTGTTCGACGCCGACCCGGACTATCAGCTGCTGGCGATCCGGGCCGACGCGCCGCTGTCGCACTTCCGCTGGGCCTTCAATCAGCGCCTGGCGGCGGAGAAGAATGCCGGCGCGCCGAAGCTTCAGGCGGTCTGATCCGAACATCCGGCAGGCGACGCCACCGGCGCCCGCCTGCCGTTCCGTTTTCACCTGTGAGAATCCATTCTTGACCGATCATCGCCTGGCGCTTCGCGTCTGCAATGTCGTTGCCGAGGCGAAGCATGCGCTGGCCGTCGAGCTGCGCGATCCCGGCGGTGGCGTGCTGCCACCTTTCACGCCGGGCGCCCATATCGAGCTGCATCTGTCCAACGGTATGGTCCGGCACTATTCGCTCTGCAACGATTGCCGCGAGCGCGACCGCTATGTCGTGGGGATCGGGCTCGCCGCAGCCAGCCGCGGCGGATCGCTCCACCTGCACCGCACCTTGCGACCCGGCGATACCGTCGAGATCACCGCGCCGCGCAACAATTTCCCGCTGGCGGAGGCGGCGAGGCGACATGATTTCTTCGCCGGCGGCATCGGCATCACGCCGATCCTGTCGATGGTCCGGTGGTGCGCGGAGAACCGGCGCGACTGGCACCTCTGGTATCTCGTGCGCAACCGCCAGCGCGCCGCCTTCCTGGAGGAACTCGGCGCGTTCGCCGCAAATGTCACCCTGCATGCCGATGACGAAGCAGGCGCCTTGTTCGACGTGGCCGGCACGGTCGGGAAGCTGGCCGCGGACAGCCAAATCTATTGCTGCGGACCGGCACCGTTGATGACCGCGGTCGAGGCGGCGGCGCAGCCGAGGCCCGCCGCGCAGATGCATTTCGAATGGTTCACGCCGAAACAGGCGGCGGAAGCGGACAGCGCGGCAGGCTTCGCTGTCGTGCTGGCGCGATCCGGCCGCCGCTTCGAGGTCCCGCCCGGGAGGTCGATTCTCGAGGTGCTAGAGGCCAACCGGTTCAACGTATCCTTCTCCTGCCGCGAAGGAATGTGCGCCACCTGCCAGACATCCGTGCTGGCCGGCACGCCCGACCATCGCGACAGCGTGCTGACCGACGCCGAGAAGACCGCTAACGACACCATGATGATCTGCGTCTCCCGCGCGTTGTCGGACGAGTTGACGCTGGATCTTTGATCCCAACGCCCGCCGCTCCTATTGGAGGAGAATCGGCAGATTGAGCGGGCCACGGAAGCCGAAGCCGCGCCAGCGCACGCCCGCGGGATCAGGCAAGGTCATGTTGGGGAAGCGCTCGAACAGCATTGGCAGCAGGATCGCGCCGACGGTGTGCCGCGACAGGTGTGCGCCGGCGCAGTAATGCGGGCCGTTGCCAAAGGCCTGGTGAGGATTGGGTTCGCGCAGCGCATTGTAATTCTCGCCATCCTCGAAGACGTCCTCGTCTCGATTGGCCGATGCCTGGATCGTCATCACGGTGTCGCCCTTGGGAATGAAACAGCCACGAATCTCCGTATCTTCCATAACGAGCCGTGAACTCACCTGAATCGGCGCCACCCACCGCAACCCTTCCTCGAAGGCGCCGCGCCATTTGCCGCCTGCACGCACGGCGTCAAGTTGGTCCGGATTGGTGAGAAGCCCGTAGAGGGTCGTCAGCAGGGCGTCACGCGGCTCGTTGATGCCACCGCCGATCGCGATCTTCACATTGGCGATCATCTGGCTTTCTGGAATCGGATTCTTTGCGCTCACCATAAAGGAGAGCGCTGATGAATCCGGTTCGGCCCGCACGCGTTCGGCGTTGGCGCGAATGCATTTGTCCATTTCCGCATTGGCGATATCGGTCGCGTCGAAAGGCCCCGGCGTCCAACCGAAATTGCCGGCTCCGTCGATCAGGGTCTGTGACCACCGCTGCATGTCCTGATCGTTTCCGTCCGGAACGCCCATTACATGTGCCAGAATCCGCGCGGCAAGCGGTCCGGCGAGAGTTGGAAAGAGGTCGACCACCTCGCCACGCGGCAGCCGGTCGAGATACTTCTCGGCCAGTTTGGAATACAAAGGCGCCCAGACGGATTCGATCGTCTTCGGCATCAGAGCCGGCATCATCGCCATGCGTTCGGTGCGGTGCTCATCGTGGTCCTTGCGCATCAGCGTATGCGCGAGGAAAGCTCGCTTCATGGGCGTATTCGGATCGTCGGAGCTGAACAGCGCCGCATTGTCCTTCACATATTTGACGTCGGCAGCCTTGGTAAGAAAGGTGCGGCCCACGGATTTGATCCGCAATACCGGCGCTTCGCGTCTCAGGCGCCGGTAAATTGGATAAGGGGCGCGCGTGAGTTCTTCGATCGTAATGGTTTCGTCCAAGGGGGCCAGGCACGCGATCGGCATGGGAAATCCTGTTGGTTGCTACCCAATAGGTACTGAGGTGGAGCATATTGACAGGCGAGAGACAAGCTATCCGACCCACCGACGCGGACAAAGCCTGCGCGTTCCTCCGCCGCGCGAAATCAGAATAGTCACGGGATCTCGCAGCGAAATCTTGCGCAAAACGGATAACGATTTCCGCGGGGGCGGCTTAGCGTTGCAGACCTCAGCCGGAACTGCGAGTCGGTATCCGGCGACTACACGGGTTCACGCCAATGAAGAAGAACGACATTCTGAGGGTCCGCGTCGATGCCGCGACCCTCACCGCTCTGCAGCGGGTCTGCACGGACTCCGGCTGCAGCCTTTCCCACCTTCTGCGTGAGAGCATCGCTCGCGAGCTCGCCCGCAGAAACAGCGCGTCGGAGGCTCCCGACGCGGGCGGACAGGCGAAATCGATCGCCATTGCCGCCAGCGACGAGCGGGATGCCTGTGCCTGGCTGTTGTCCTCGATCCTGGTGGGGCAGCCGCGCCCGAAAGAGCGCGCCGAACGATGGCAGCGCAAGCAGCGCCAGGTCACGCGCCTGCTCGAATCGCTGTTTCGCGCCATCGATGCGCCGTCCGACGAGGCGCGGCCCGATCCCGCCCATCCGACCCTCGCCCACAGCGCGTTGCTTGGAACCGAGATCGAAGCCGCGCATGGCGCGAGCCGCGGCGTTCATTTCTGGTGATCGATCGCTGCTGCCGCGTCGCGGCGTGAGACTTCAGAACTGCCGTCGAAGGCGGCGCGCGCGATCAGGCCGCGCGAATGTTCGCCATGAAGCGGTCGAGTTCGGCGCGCAGGCGCTTGCTTTCGCTCGACAGCGAGCGCGCCGAACTTAGCACATCCTCCGAGGCCGACCCGGTTTCGGTGGCGCCGCGATTGACCTGCAGGATGTTGACCGCCGCTTCCTGGGTGCCCTGCGCGACGTTCTGGACGCTGCGCGCGATTTCCTGGGTGGCCGAGCCCTGCTGCTCGACGGCACTGGCGATCGACGAGGAGATTTCCGAAATCTGGCCGATGGTGCCGCCGATCTCCTTGATCGCGGCAACCGATTCCTGGGTCGCGCGCTGCATGCCGGAAATGTGCGAGGAGATCTCGTCGGTCGCCTTGGCGGTCTGGCTGGCGAGCGACTTGACCTCGGAGGCGACCACGGCGAAGCCGCGGCCGGCCTCGCCGGCGCGGGCCGCCTCGATGGTGGCATTGAGGGCCAGCAGGTTGGTCTGTTCGGCGATCGCCGTGATCAGCTTCACGACATCGCCGATCTGCTGCGCCGCGCGCGACAATTTGCCGATGCGGCCGTCGGTCTGTTCGGCCTGCAGCACGGCGGCTTCCGCGATCCGGTTGGATTCGCGCACCCGCTTGCCGATCTCGTCCACCGAAGCGGACAGCTCTTCGGTGGCGCTCGCCACCGACTGCATGTTCTGCGACGCCTCTTCCGACGCGCCGGCGACCTGGTTGGACAGGCTCTGGGTGGTATCCGCGGTCCGGGTCAGGGTCCCGGCAGCGGATTCGAGCTGGACCGCCGATGCCGAGACGTTTGAAACGATGGCCCCGACGGCGGACTCGAATTCATCGGCAAAGCGGATCAATTCGCTGCGGCGCGCTGCACTGCTGGCCCTGTTGTGGGCGTCCTGCGCCGCGGCGTCGCGCTCGGCCTTGGCCACCGCCTGGAGCTTGAACTGCTCCACCGCAGCGGCCATCTCGCCGAGTTCGTCCTTGCGGCCGAGGCCGGGCAACACGACGTCGAACCGGCCGCCGGCGAGTTCGCGCATCGCCTGGCACATCGCGATCATCGGCCGCGAAATTCCCTTGCCGAGCAGCATCGCCAGCACGGCGCCGAGCAGGAAGCCGCCGCCTGCGAGCATCAGGAGCAGGCGCTCGGTCTCGCCGATGATCGCATCGGACCCCGCCTCCAGTCGCTGCTGATCGGACAATAGGCCGGCCTTCATCGCGGTCGAGCCCTGCATGATCGCGTCGGCCGAAACGCCCATCTCGGTCGTCAGGCGGTCGATCGCCTTCGCGTTGTCGGCGAGCTTGGTGAAGGCCTGCCGGTAGTCCGCCAGCAACTCGAAGGCCTCCTTGATGGTCTGCAGGATCTTCCCGTCGGTTGCGGCGATCGCACGCAGCGAATTCTGCACGAAGGAGAGGCGCGCCAGCGTCGAGGTGGCAGCGGCCGGGTCGGCGCTGATGACGAAATTGTCGGCCATCGCGATTGCCGCCTGATACTGCGACTGCACCTGCTTGGCTCCGAGTTCGATCGCCGGAAGGCCGGCATCGGTGGCAGTGCCGGCGAGATCGTCCAGCTTGTAGCGCAGCATGCTGCCGCCGCGGGTGAGCTGCTTTTCCACGATCAGCGCGCTCTCGCGCTTGAGCTTGAGGATGTCGGAGAAGATCCGGCTGAACGTCTCGAATTCCTGCCTCAGGCGGCTGACCTGGTCGAGCCGCGCCGGATTTCGTGGTGGCCTTCATGGCCTGGTCGATGGCGTCCTTCAGGCCGGCTTCGGCGACCAGCGCCACCTTGCCGTCATCCTGCCTGCCGGTGACCACGAAGTAGCGCGCCAGACCGCGGTATGAAATCAGTTCGCGGTCGATGTCGCGGGCAAGATCGGCTTCCGACACGCTCTTGCGATAGGAGGACACGCCGGCCGAGACGCGCTCGAACCCGAGATAGGCGATGCCCATGCTTACCGCGGTGATCGCCAGCACGACGGAGAAGCCCAGCATGATTTTCGCGCGGAACCGCAAGGTCGGAAGCATGGTGGCCAGCGATGGCGGCCGAATCTCCTTCAATCCCACGACATTCCCCCGCCATTCCTACGCAACCCAGCCAAATCGCAGATTCAGGCTCCGATCCCCGCGGAACGTAGAACAGAATGGATAAAAGGCCGTAAATTTGGCCCACATGCTCCGTTGCAGGCCGCCGGGTCGGCGGTAGCGCCCATCATCACGGGAGGCCAGACCTGCTGCCGTCATGGGTGTATCCGCCGATGTCCGGTGATGGCGCTGGCAGACCGCGCCGGCAACGGCTCCGGCGACGAAAATCCTAGTTGCAAAGTCGGGGGCCTCTGTCTCTAATCGGTCTAATTTGGATCCACCGGGAGGAACAACGCGTGTCTCAAGTCAAATTGACGGTGAACGGCAAGGCCGTGTCGGCCGATGTCGAGGACCGGACGCTGCTGGTCCATCTGCTGCGTGACCATCTCGGGCTGACCGGCACGCATATCGGCTGCGATACCAGCCAATGTGGCGCCTGCGTCGTCCATATCGACGGCTGTGCGGTCAAGTCCTGCACTGTGCTGGTCGGACAGGCCAATGGTGCCCAGATCACCACCATCGAAGGCATCGCCAGGGGCGACGAACTGCACCCGATGCAGGCGGCTTTCCGCGACAATCACGGCCTGCAATGCGGCTATTGCACCCCCGGCATGATCATGTCGGCGATCGACATCGTGCAGCGTCACGGCGGCGGGCTCGACGAAGCCACCGTGCGGCAGGAGCTGGAAGGCAACATCTGCCGCTGCACCGGCTATCACAATATCGTCAAGGCCGTGCTCGACGCCGCCGACCGCATGAAGGTCGCGCAGGCCGCGGAATAGCCGGCTGCGGGCAGCGCCCGCGGTCAAGACCGCCGAATTTCGATGGAAATGGCGGACAGGAAACTCCGGCAGGGAGACTACAGAGATGGGCGTTGAAGGTATTGGCGCACGGGTCGTGCGCAAGGAAGACAAGCAATTCATCACTGGCAAGGGCCGCTACGTCGACGACATCCGTCTGCACGGCATGACCTATGCCGCATTCGTGCGCAGCCCTCACTCCCACGCCAAGGTCAAGCGGGTCGATACCGCCAAGGCGCTCGAGCTGCCGGGCGTGGTTGCCGTCCTGACCGGCAAGGAGCTGGTCGAGGACAAGATCGGAAACCTGATCTGCGGCTGGATGATCCATTCCAAGGACGGCTCGCCGATGAAGATGGGCGCGTGGCCGGCGATGGCGCCGGATACCGTGCGCTTCGTCGGCCAGGCGGTGGCGGTCGTGATCGCCGAGACCCGCAATCAGGCCCGCGACGGCGCCGAAGCGGTCGTGGTCGAGTACGAGGAATTGCCGGCCGTCGCCGATATCAAGGCAGCAATCGCGTCGGGAGCGCCGCAGCTGCATCCGGAAGCACCCGGCAATGTGATCTACGACTGGACCATCGGCGACGAGGCTGCGACCGAGGCGGCATTCAAGTCAGCCGCTCACACCGTTGCGCTCGACATCACCAACAACCGGCTGGTTCCGAACCCGATGGAGCCGCGGGCGGCGATCGCCGACTATGATGCGGCGGAAGAGCATTTCACGCTCTACACGACCTCGCAAAATCCGCATGTTGCCCGCCTGGTGCTATCGGCGTTCTACAACATCGCGCAGGAACACAAGCTGAGGGTGATCGCGCCGGATGTGGGCGGCGGCTTCGGCTCCAAGATCTTCATCTATCCCGAGGAAATGGTGGCGCTGTGGGCCTCCAAGAAGGTCGGCCGCCCGGTGAAATGGACCAGCGACCGCACCGAGGCGTTCCTGACCGACGCGCATGGCCGCGATCACCTGACCAAGGCCGAGATGGCGCTCGACAAGGACAACAGGGTCACCGCGCTGCGGGTCAAGACCTACGCCAATCTGGGCGGCTACATGTCGCTGTTCTCCTCCTCGGTGCCGACCTATCTCTACGCGACGCTGCTGTCGGGCCAGTACAACATCCCCAATATCTTCGCCGAAGTGATCAGCGTGTACACCAACACCACGCCGGTCGATGCCTATCGCGGCGCGGGCCGGCCCGAGGCGAGCTTCGTGATCGAGCGCCTGATGGAGACGGCGGCAAGGCAGCTCAAGGTCGATCCCACCGAGCTGCGGCGCAAGAACTTCATCACCAGCTTCCCGCATCAGACACCGGTGATCATGGCCTACGACATCGGCGACTTCAACGCGTCGCTGGACGCGGCCATGAAGGCGATCGACTATGCCGGCTTCGCGGCGCGCAAGGACAAGGCGAAGAAGGACGGCAAGCTGCGGGGCATCGGCGTCTCCTGCTACATCGAGGCCTGCGGCATCGCGCCGTCGAAGGCGGTCGGCAGCCTCGGTGCCGGTGTCGGCCTGTGGGAATCGGCCGAAGTCCGCGTCAATCCGGTCGGCACCATCGAGGTGCTCACGGGATCGCACAGCCATGGCCAGGGCCATGAGACGAGCTTCAGCCAGGTTGTCGCGGAACGTCTCGGCATCCCGATCAGCCAGGTCTCGATCATCCATGGCGACACCGACAAGGTGCAGTTCGGCATGGGCACCTACGGCTCGCGTTCGGCCGCCGTCGGTCTCACCGCGATCGTCAAGGCGATGGAGAAGATGGAGGCCAAGGCCAAGAAGATCGCCGCCCATCAGCTCGAGGCTTCGGAAGACGACATCGTGATCGAGAACGGCACGTTCAAGGTCACCGGCACCGACAAGGCGCTGGCTCTGCCGATGGTCGCGCTCGCCGCCTACACCGCGCACAACCTGCCCGACGGCATGGAGCCCGGCCTCAAGGAGTCCGCGTTCTACGACCCGAGCAACTTCACCTTCCCGGCCGGCTCCTATCTGTGCGAGGTGGAGGTCGATCCGGGCACCGGCAAGACCTCGTTCGTCAAATTCGTCGCGGCCGACGATTTCGGCCGGCTGATCAGTCCGATGATCGTCGAAGGCCAGGTCCATGGCGGTCTGGCCCAGGGCATCGGGCAGGCGCTGCTGGAGAATGCGGTATACGATCAGAGCGGCCAGCTCGTCACCGCGAGCTTCATGGACTATGCGATGCCGCGGGCCGAGGATCTCCCCTCGTTCAACGTCTCGCACACCACGACGCTGTGTCCGGGCAACCCGCTCGGCGTCAAGGGCTGCGGCGAGGCCGGCGCGATCGGCGCGGCGGCGGCGGTCATCAACGCCATCACCGATGCGATCGGCAACAACAGACTGGAGATGCCGGCGTCTCCCGACCGCGTCTGGCACGCGATCCACGGCTGAGAGGAACCACGATCATGCACCAGACCAACTATCACCGGCCCGCCAGCGTCGACGAAGCGGCGGCGCTGTTTGCCAAGGGGTCCGACGCCAAATATCTCGCCGGCGGTCACACCCTGCTGCCCGTCATGAAGCAGCGCCTCGCCTCGCCCTCCGACGTAATCGACCTCGCCCGGATCAAGGACCTGGTCGGCATCGAAGCGTCGGGCGACACGCTCACCATCAAGGCGGCGACCACCTACTTCGCCATCCTGAGCAGTGCCGACGTCAAGAAGGCGATACCGGCGCTGGTGACGCTGACCAATGTGCTCGGCGATCCCGCGGTGCGCTACCGCGGCACCATCGGCGGCTCGATCGCCAACAACGATCCGGCGGCGGACTATCCGGCCGCCGTGCTGGCGCTCGGCGCCACCGTGAAGACCAACAAGCGCAGCATCGCGGCGGATGAGTTCTTCCAGGGACTGTTCTCCACCGCGCTCGAGGACGGCGAGATCATCACCCAGATCTCGTTCCCGATCCCGGCCAAGGCGGGCTATTCGAAGATGCGCCATCCGGCGTCGCGCTTCGCGCTGACCGCGGTGTTCGTGGCGAAGACAAAGGCGGGTGACGTGCGCGTCGCCGCCACCGGCGCCTCGCAGGACGGCGTGATGCGCGTCCCGGCGATCGAGGCCGCGCTCAAGGCGAACTGGTCGCCGGGCGCGCTGGACGGCGTCAAGATCGCGCCCGACGGACTGCTCGCCGATATCCACGGATCGGCGACCTATCGCGCCAATCTGATCAAGGTGATGGCGCAGCGCGCGGTCGCCGACGCCGGCTGACCGCAACGTCCCGGCAGGATCCGCCAGCGGCGCGCCACCAGGGCGCGCCGCGCGCGCGTTCGGGTACGGGCGGCGCGGAAATGCCGCTTGCCAGCCTCCCCTCGAGGCGTAACGTTTCGGCCAGCAGACATCCGGCCGCACCGCCCTCCTCAGCAGACGGGAAAGCAACGTGCTCGACAAACCAGCCGCCGATTCCGCCACCCGCGCGTCCGGCCCGCTCGCCGGGTTTCGCATTGTCGAATTTGCCGGGATAGGCCCGGGCCCGTTCGCCTGCATGATGCTCGCCGACATGGGCGCGGATGTCGTCACGCTGGACCGGGTCGGAGCCAGCAAGAACCTGAAATCGGTGGCGGGTCGTGGACGCAAGGTGGTCGAACTCGACCTCAAGAACCGCGCCGCCATGGCCCAGACGCTCGATCTGCTGGCGCATGCCGATGCGCTGATCGAAGGTTTTCGGCCCGGCGTGATGGAACGGCTCGGGCTCGGGCCCGAACCCGTGCTGGCGCGCAATCCGCGCCTGGTCTATGGCCGCATGACCGGATGGGGCCAGGCCGGTCCGCTGGCACAGGCCGCCGGTCACGACATCAACTACATCTCGGTCACCGGCGCGCTGGCGGCGATCGGCGGCAAGGACAAGCCGGTACCGCCGCTCAACCTGGTCGGCGATTTCGGCGGCGGCGCACTCTATCTCGTGGTCGGCGTGCTCGCCGCGCTGCTGGAGGCCAGGCAGTCCGGCAAGGGTCAGGTGGTCGATGCCGCGATGTGCGACGGCGCGGCTTCGCTGATGTCGATGTTTTTCGATCTGGCGGCAGCGGGCCGCTGGACCGGGCAGCGCGAAAGCAATTTCCTCGACGGCGGCGCGCATTTCTACGGCGTCTATGAATGTTCCTGCGGCCGGTTCATCTCGATCGGCTCGATCGAACCGCAATTCTACGCCCTGCTGCGCCAGCATGCCGGCCTGTCCGATGCCGGCTTCGATGCCCAGATGGACCGCGATGCGTGGCCGGACCTGAAACAACAGCTGGCGCAGACTTTCAAGTCTCGATCGCGTGACGAATGGTGCCGCATCATGGAAGGCACCGACATCTGCTTCGCGCCGGTGCTGACCATGAACGAGGCCCCGCAGCATCCGCACATGGCCGCGCGCGAGACCTTCGTGACCCGTCACGGCGTCACCCAGCCCGCCCCGGCGCCGCGCTTCTCCCGCACGCCATCGGCGATCCGCGACGCCACCACGGCCGATCTCGCCGCGGTCACGGCCGAGTGGCAGGCGGCAGGACAGCCGCGCTAGTACCGCAGTCGGCTGTCGTGGCCGAGCGGCCGGCAGGGCGCTATGCCGCGCCTTTCAGGCTCAGCACACCGCGGCGGATCTGGTCTTCCTCGATCGATTCGAACAGCGCCTTGAAGTTGCCTTCGCCGAACCCGTCGTCGCCCTTGCGCTGGATGAACTCGAAGAAAATCGGTCCGATCGCATTGGCGGAAAAGATCTGCAGCAGCACCTTGGTGTGGCCGCCATCGACCACGCCCTCGCCGTCGATCAGGATGCCGTTGCGTTGCAGCCGCGTGACGTCCTCGCCATGCCCGGGCAGCCGGGCATCGATCCTCTCGAAATAGGTGTCGGGCGGCGACGGCATGAACGGCAGGCCGGCCGTTCGCAGCGTCTCGACGGTGCGGTGGACGTCCCGGGCGCCGCAGGCGATATGCTGAATGCCTTCGCCGCGATAGACGTTGAGATATTCCTCGATCTGGCCGGACGAGCCGGCGTCCTCGTTGATCGGAATCCGGATCTTGCCGTCCGGGCTGGTCAGCGCTCGCGAGAACAGGCCGGACGCCCGTCCTTCGATGTCGAAAAATCGGATCTGCCGGAAGTTGAACAGCCGCTGATAGAAGCCGGTCCAGACATCCATGCGGCCGCGATGGACGTTGTGGGTGAGATGATCGAGATAGAACAGGCCGGCGCCTGCCGGCCGCGGGTTGGGCTCGCCCAGCCATTCGAACTCGGCATCGTAGGCGGAGCCCTTGGCGCCATAGCGATCGACCAGATACAGCAGGCTGCCGCCGATCCCCTTGATGGCGGGAACGTCCAGCGTCTTGGCTGTGTCGGCAGGCTCGGCGCCGAGCGCGAGCGCCCGCGCATAGGCCTGATTCGCATCGACCACCCGAAAGGCCATTGCGGGCGCGCATGGCCCGTGCGCGGCGACGAACGAGAAGCCGTGGCTGGCGGGCTCTTCATTGACCAGGAAGTTGATATCGCCCTGGCGATAGACCGTGATCTTCCGGGTACGATGCCGGGCCACCGGCACAAACCCCATCAACTTGAACAGCGCATGCAGCTGCGCCGGCTCCGGATGGGCATATTCGACGAATTCGAAGCCGTCGGTCCCCATCGGATTGGCGGCCGAAATCGTCGCCGCCGGTGCGTCATGCGGAAATGGGCCCATGGCTGGTCTCCTCTGCTGCAACTCCGCGTAGTTTCCGCCATTTCAGGCGCAAAGTGCATGCAAATCAGCCCGCAACAGTCTAATATCTGCACGATCCGTGCATCAGATGGCAAAACAACGCATGATTCCTGTAGATGGGTTCGATCTCAAGATGCTGACGGCGCTGCAGGAAGATGGTCGGCTGACCAACCAGCAACTGGCGGACCGGGTCGGGCTGTCGGCCTCGCAATGCTCGCGACGCCGGATGCGGCTGGAAACGGAGCAGGTGATCGCGGGCTACCATGCCGATCTCGACGGCGCCGCGCTCGGCTTCAACCTGATCGCCTTCGTTCACATCACGCTTGCGACCCATTCACCCGACAATGCCGAGCACTTTCGCGCGCTGGTCAACCGGGTCGAGGAGATCCAGGAAGCCTATTCCCTCACCGGCGATGCCGACTACCTTCTCAAGATCGTATTGCGCGACCTGAAGAGCCTGTCCGACATTGTCAACCATGTGCTGATGCCGCACCCGAGCGTGGCGCATGTGCGCTCCTCGATCGTGCTCGATCGCCTGAAGGAGAGCGCCAGGCTGCCGCTTGGCGGGCTGGCGCGCCAAACTGGCGTTGCCGCAGCCGATTTGCGATGATCGCGGCAATCCGAACCACGAAGGACAATCATGGCGCTGCAACTTCGACCGAACTGCGAATATTGCGACCGCGACCTGCCGCCGGATGCCATGGAGGCGCGCATCTGCAGCTACGAATGCACGTTCTGCGCGACCTGCGTCGACACCAGGCTCGACAATGTCTGCCCGAACTGCGGCGGCGGTTTTATGCCGCGGCCGATCCGGCCCGCCATGGAATGGCGGCCGGGCATCTCGGTCGCGAAACAGCCGCCGTCCGAGAAGCGCACCCATCTGAAGTACGACCCCGACGAGGTCGCGGCCCATTGCGCCCGCATCCGCGGCATTGAGCCGCAGGATCGTTGATGGCGTCGCAGCGTCATTGCGCCGGCAGGATGGTGCCCTCGACTTCGCCGAACCCGACGCGGTAGCCGTCGCCCTGGCACCAGCCGCGCATGACCAGCGAGTCGCCATCTTCCAGGAACGTTCGGCGGATGCCGGCATCGAGGTCGACCGGCTCGGCGCCGTTCCAGCTGATCTCGAGCAGGCTGCCGCGCTGATGCTTCTCCGGTCCGCTGATGGTGCCGCTGCCCAGGAGATCGCCGACATTCATGGCGCAGCCACTCGAGGCGTGGTGCATCAATTGCTGGACCGATGACCAGTACATGTATCTGAAATTGGTGCGGCAGATCGTGGCAGCCTGTCGCATGGAAGCCGCGCGCAAACCCACCTCCAGTTCGAGATCGTAATTGTTGGGCTGCGCCTGCGCGAGATAGGACAGCGGCGCCGGATCCTGCGCCGGCCCCTGCATCCGGAACGGCTCCAGCGCCTCCCGCGTCACAACCCACGGGCTGATCGAGGTGGCGAACGCCTTGGCCTGGAACGGCCCCAGCGGCACATATTCCCACTGCTGGATATCGCGCGCGCTCCAATCGTTGAGCAGGGTGAAGCCGAAGATCATCCGTTCCGCCTGCGTCTCGCCGATCATCTCGCCGATGCCGGACGGTTGCCCGATCACCACCCCCATTTCCAGTTCGAAATCGAGCCGCCGGCACGGACCGAAGCTCGGCAGCTCGACATTCGGCGGCTTCAGCTGGCCGCGCGGGCGGCGCACCGCGGTGCCGCCGACCACGACCGTCGAGGCGCGGCCGTTGTATCCGATCGGCATATGCAGCCAGTTCGGCTGCAGCGCATTGTCCTTGCCGCGGAACATGACGCCAACATTGGTCGCATGCTCCTTTGACGAATAGAAATCGGTATAACCCGCAACCGTGATCGGCAGGTGCATCCTGACATCGGCCATCGGCAGCAACGCGCGAGAGCGCAATCCTGCGTCGTCGCGCAGTTCGGGATTGTCGTGGCGCAACAGCCCGCTGATCCGCGCCCGGACGCGCGACCATGTCGGCGGTCCCAGTGCCATGAACGGATTGAGGGTGGGCGCGGCGAACATGCCGGGCGCGCCGGCGTCGAGCCGCCCGTGTTGCTCGAGCGCTCCGAGGTCGAGCACGTGTTCGCCGATCGCAACGCCCACCCGAGGCCCCTGCCCGTCGCTGGAGGAGAACACGCCATAGGGCAGATTCTGGATCGAGAAATCCGAGTTCGGATCGACCTCGACAAACGAGCGTAGCGCGGGATCATTGGGATGGGGCAAGAGGTTTCGACCTTGTTCTGACGTTGTCCTTCCGGGCCCGACGCCGACACGTCGCGCCCGAATGATGACGGGGACAGCGGGGCTCAGGGCCGGTTCGGATCGAAGCGCTTTTCCAGACCGTTCCAGCAATCCGCATAATCGTCCTGCAGGGCCGGCGATTGCGCGGCATGGGCGGTGACCCGCTGCGGATAGCGGGTCTCGAACATGAACGCCATGGTGCCCGTCAGCTTGACCGGCTTGAGTTCGCCGTTGCTGGCGTGATCGAAGGCCTCGCGATCCGGGCCGTGCGGCAGCATGCAATTGTGCAGGGAAATGCCGCCGGGGGTGAAGCCCTGCGGCTTCGCGTCATAGACACCATAGATCAGGCCCATGAACTCCGACATGATGTTCATGTGGTACCAGGGCGGACGGAAGGTATTCTCCGCTACCGCCCAGCGCTCCGGAAAGATCACGAAATCGATATTGGCGGTGCCCGCGGTTTCCGATGGCGAGGTCAGCACGGTGAAGATCGAGGGATCGGGATGGTCGAATCCGATCGCGCCGATCGGCGAGAAGGTCCGCAGGTCGTATTTGTACGGCGCGTAATTGCCATGCCAGGCCACCACGTCGATCGGCGAATGCGAAAGCCGGGTTGCGAACAGCGCGCCGCCCCATTTCACGAACAGCTCGCTCGGCGTGTCCTTGTCCTCATAGGCCGCGACCGGCGTGAGGAAATCGCGCGCATTGGCGAGGCAATTGGCGCCGATCGGTCCGCGCTCCGGCAGCGTGAAGGCGCCGCCATAATTCTCGCAGAGATAGCCGCGCGCGGGGCCGGCGGGAATTTCGAGGCGGAATTTCACCCCGCGCGGGATCACCACGATTTCGCCGGGCTCGGCATCGATGCGGCCGAATTCGGTGACGAAAAGCAGATTGCCCTGCTGCGGTACGAACAGCATCTCGCCGTCCGCATTGTAGAAATGCTGGTCGACCATCGAGCGGGTGATCAGATAGACATGGGCGGCCATCCCGGCCTGGGTATTGACGTCGCCCGCCGTGGTCATGGTCTGCACGCCCTGCAGGAACGTCAGGTCCGCTTTCGGGATCGGCACCGGGTCCCAGCGCAGCTGTGCGATCGGCAGCTCCACCTCGTGACATGGTGCGGAACGCCAGAGGCCGGCATCGACCTTGGCAAAACGGCCCGAATGCCGGACCGAGGGCCGGATGCGATACAGCCAGGAGCGCTCGTTGCTGCCGCGCGGCGCGGTGAACGGCGAGCCGGACAGCTGCTCGGCGTAGAGTCCATAGGCGCAGCGCTGCGGCGAATTGCGCCCGATCGGCAACGCGCCAGGCAACGCCTCGGTCTCGAAGCTGTTGCCAAAGCCCGACATGTAGCCGGGCGTGACGTTGACGGCGCTGCGGTTGATGGCGTCCGGCGAGGCGTTGATGTTCATGAAGATCCTCCTTGCAGGCTGGCCCACATTTCGCGGTCGCGCTTGTCGGTCCAGATCACGGGATCGTCGATGCCCGAGGCTTCGTCGAAAGCGCGCGAGACGTTGAACGGCAGGCAGTGCTCGTAGATGGCGAAGCTGCCGAACTTCGGATCCATCACCTCGCGGGCGGCCGCCATGGTGTCCTTGAGGCCGCGCCCCTTCGCCACCGCGCTTTCCGCGGCGCCGTACAAAGTGGTGACGAAATCCCGCGTCATCGCGATGGCCTCGCGCCCGGTCGCGAGTCCCTTCAGGGCATCGCCCCGGCCCGGCGCGATGGCCTTGGGATTGAAAGCGCGGATTTCGTTCAGCGTCGCCGGCCATTCGCGCAGATACGCATCGCCGCAATAGCAGGCCGAATGGTATTCGATCAGGTCGCCCGAAAACATCACCTCGGCATCGGGCACCCAGGCCACGATGTCGCCCGAGGTGTGCCCGGCGCCGAGTTGCATCAAGCGCACCTCGCGCTTGCCGAGATGGATCGACATCTCGCCCTCGAAGGTCAGGGTCGGCCAGGTCAGTCCGGGTATGCTGCCGGCATCCTGGAACAGGCGGGGGAACCGGCCATATTCGGAATCCCAGTCCTGCTGGCCGCGCTCCGCGACCAGCCGGCGCGTTTCCTGCGAGGCGACGATGGCCTGCGCCTGGTAGGCGGAAGCGCCGAGCACCCGGACGGCGTGATAATGCGACAGCACGACATATCTGATCGGCTTGTCGGTGACCGTGCGCACCCGCTCGATCACCTTGCCGGCCATCGCCGGCGTCGCCTGTGCATCGAACACCAGGCAGCCGTCGTCGCCGACGATCACGGCGGAGTTCGGATCGCCCTCGGCGGTGAAGGCATAGAGGTCGGTGCCGATCTCGGAGAAGGTTATCTTCTTCTCGGCCATGTCGGTGGTCGATGCAAAACCCTTGGCCATCGCTTCGCTTTCCTTCTGGCTCTATTGCTGTTGCTGTTGTTGCTGTTGCGGGCCGGGATCGAGGGTCCGTCGCGCCAGCGCGATCGCCTCGCGCAACACGGCGAGGTCGCCGATATGGTTGGCGAGGACCAGGACCATGGCGGCATCGAGTTCGGCGCTCTCGGCATCGCTCAAGCCGCGGTGGGCCTCGACAATGGCGCGAAAGGCGTCGTCGGGGCGGCTGAAATTCGAACGGGTCGACAAGGCCATCGTGTTCACCTCGCGGATAGTCCGGTGGCCCGCGCCAGCGCGGCTTCGAGCGCGGCCCGGGTCGGCTGCCGGAATCGCGCCGCAACATAGCCGTCGGGGCGCAGCAGATAGGCGGTGCCCGGCGCGGCGTCGTAACGCGCGCCCGCCAGGCCCGCGCGATCCGAAAACCCGTCGCTGCCGATCCGGATCAGGCCGACGCCCTCCGGCCGTTCGACCGCGACGCCATTGCTGAATTCGAGCAGCGTAAAGCCCATTCCGGCCCTGACGAAGGCGTCGGTCAAAAATGTAGCCTCGCCGGAAGCCGCGGCAAGGGGCGCGTCGAGCATCGATGCGCCGGGCGCCAGCCCGCCGCGCCAGTGGTCGCAGTCCGCCGTCGAGAGCGGCGAAACATAGACCGAGGGAACCGACAGCCGCCCGCCATTGATCATGCGTTTGCCGAATTCGGTCTCCCGGGCGAGCGACAGCACCGCCTTGCGCAGCCGCGCCTCCTCCGCCGAGGCCGGCGCCATGAAGTCGGTCGACCGGGTCGATTCGCGGATGTTTTCGTCGGCGGCGGCGCCGCGCTCGGCATGGTAGCTTTCGAGCAGGGATTCCGGCGAGGTCCGCCGCAGCACCCGGTCGAGCTTCCACGCCAGATTCTCGGCGTCTTCGAGCCCTGAATTGGCGCCCCTCGCGCCGAATGGCGACACCTGGTGCGCCGCATCGCCCGCGAAGATCACCCGGCCGTGCAAAAACCTGTCCATCCGGCGACACTGGAACTTGTAGAGCGATATCCATTCGAATTCGAACTGATCGTGCCCCAGCATCCGCGCAATCCGCGGCCGCACATGGTCCGGCCGCCGTTCGATCACCGGATCGGAATCCGGATGGAGCTGCAGGTCGATCCGCCAGACGTCGTCGGGCTGCCGGTGCAGCAAGGCGGAGCGTCCAGCGTGAAACGGCGGATCGAACCAGAACCAGCGCTCGGTCGGGAATGCCGCCGTCATCTTCACATCGGCGATCAGGAACTGATCCTCGAACACCTGCCCGGTAAACTCCGCGCCCACCATCTGCCGCAACGACGACCGCGCACCGTCACAGGCCACGACATAGTTCGCACGCACCCGGTAAGGACCTTCCGGAGTGGTGATGGTCAACACGACATGGTCGTTGCGCTGTTCCAGCCCGGTCACCTTGTTGCACCAGCGCAGATCGAGCGCGACAAGGTGCTGCGCCCGGTCGACCAGATAGGCTTCGGCATAGAATTGCTGCAGGTTGATGAAGGCGGGTCGGCGATGGCCGTCCTCCGGCAGCAGGTTGAACTGGTAGATCTCGGAGGCGCCGTGAAAGATCCTGCCGACGCTCCACACCACGCCCTTGTCGACCATGCGGTCGCCGACCCCGAGCCGGTCCCAGAATTCGAGCGAGCGCTTGGAAAAGCAGATCGCACGCGACCCCTCGCCGATGCGGTCGGCGTCGTCGAGCAGCAGCACCGGCTGGCCGCGTTGCGCCAGGTCGATCGCGAGCGACAGCCCGATCGGTCCGGCACCCACCACCACCACCGGATGGTCGGCGACCGTGGTGGGGTCGCGATCCTGGTCGGGATGCCGCCGGTAGCCGAACTGTATCCGGGACGGCTGCATGTTGGTTGATTGTGTCATCGACCCACTTCGCCCGCCGCAGGACCGGCACTGGCCAAATCGCCGCGGCCCCGCTAGGATAGTCTCACGTGCAACTATCTAAACGCCGCGCCGGTGCCGGCGTCAACCCGGATTGGAGCGATTTTTGCCAGAACTGGACCTGCTGGGGTTCGTGCCGTTTCGCCTCAACCGGCTCGCCGCCGAGGTCAGCGCAGCGCTTTCGGTCGAATATCGGGCGCGCTACGGGCTCGACATTCCGGAATGGCGCGTGCTGGCGACGCTCGGCTTCCGCCAGGACGCCTGCAGCGCGCAATACATCGCCGATTGCACCCGGACCCACAAATCGACCATCAGCCGCGCCGTCACCGCGCTGATGCGGCGTCAGCTCGTGGAACGCGTCGAGAATGCGGACGACCGCCGCGAATTCCGCCTGCGCATGACACGCAAGGGCCGCGCGCTCCATGAGGAGCTGATTCCGCGCCTGCTGCGTCGCGAGCAGCGGATCCTGTCCTGCCTGTCTGCGCGCGAGCGACGTGAATTCGCGCTGCTGCTGGGCAAGATCGAGCAAAGCCTCGACCTGGTCCAGACCAGCGAGGCCGCTAGGGCCAAGCAGGCCTATTGAGCCGCGCTCATGCCGGGTTGCGAAACGGGCGATGGCGCGGCGGATCGCTACTTGGCGAAAGAGCGCGACGGTTTCAGGTGCAAGGCGAACGCGTCGACCTTGTCGCTGGCCCGCGGGTAGATGTCGCACACGATCGGGTCATGGCCGGGAATGAAGCGGTCGGGATGGCCGGCCAGGCGTTCGACGGTCTCCCAGCCCTGCACCATGTCGCCGACATTGTAGACAATCGGAAACGGACTGCGGCGCTGGATGTTGCCATAATAGTGCGCCGCATCCGAGGCCAGCACTACCGGCCCGCGCGCGGTCTCCACCCGCACCACCTGCAAGCCGTCGGAATGACCGCCGACCCGGTGCACGGTCACACCCGGCGTGACCTCGCCCTCGCCGGAGTGGAAGACGACACGCTCGCCATAGACATGGCGCACCATCTGCGTGACGTGCTCGACCGAAAACGGATGCCGCAGCAGGCCGTTGCACATGCAACGCCCGGTGGCATAGCTCATCTCGCGATCCTGCAGGTGAAACCGCGCGGCGGGAAACCGATCGAGGTTGCCGGCGTGGTCATAGTGCAGATGGGTGATGATGACGTCCCCGATGCTGTCGGCGCCGACGCCGAAGCGATCCAGCGCATCGACCGGATCGAGCGTCAGCTTGCGGGCCCGCAGTTTGGCTTCTTCCGCGTTGAAACCGGTATCGACCAGGATGTTGCGGTCGGGTCCGCGGATCAGCCAGACGAAATAGTCGAGGTCCTGGGCGGTGGTCTCGTGGGGATCGGGCAGGAGATAATTGAGCTGCGGCGTGCGCGGCGACATGGTTGCATAGCGCAACGCATAGATTTCGTGGATGGTGCCCATCGGTTCTTGCTTCTTGCTGGTTGAGGGCCGGATCGCCCATGGCAGCAAGCCATTATCGTTGACAAAGGTCAAATCCGGGAGCGCGCGGTATCATCGTCGCGAGCCGCGCGGTCGCCCGGCAGTTGACGGCTTGCGGGCCCGGTTCGATAATGCGGCTGGTGTGGGACAATGTCGCCGAGGCGCGAGCTGGGATCGGCGCCATGCGGGCTGGACTTCCGTCACATGAGAATTTGCCTCGCATTGCTCGTGACCCTGATCTCCGCGGTTGGGCCGTCCGACCGATCGATCGCCGCAGATGGTCATGACGACCGCTTCGCGCTGGTGATCGGCAATGCCCGATATCCGGATGCCGACGCGCCGCTCAAGGAACCCATCAACGATGCCCGCGACGTCGCCAATGAACTCAGGCGTGATGGCTTCAATGTCGAGGTCGGCGAAAACCTGAACATCGACGGTATGCGCCGGGCGTTCGATCGCCTCTACGGTCGCATCAAGCCGGGATCGGCGGTGCTGCTGTTCTTCAGCGGCTTCGGCATCCAGGCGGCGCGCCAGAGCTACATGATACCGGTCGACGCCCAGATCTGGACCGAACCCGATGTTCGCCGCGACGGCTTCAGCCTGGAAACGGTGCTCGGCGAGATCAACAACCGTGGCGCCGGTGTCAAGATCGCCCTGATCGACGCCAGCCGGCGCAATCCGTTCGAGCGCCGGTTCCGCAGCTTTTCCGCCGGCCTCGCGCCGGTGATCGCGCCGAACGGAACACTGGTGATGTATTCGGCGGCCCTGGGCACGGTGGTCTCCGACAATGGCGGTGACCACAGCCTGTTCGTGCAGGAGCTGTTCAAGGAGATTCGCGTCCCCGACCTGACGGCGGAGGAGATGCTGAACCGCATCCGTGTCAGCGTCACCCGCGCTTCGCGAAGGGAACAGATGCCGTGGATCTCGTCTTCGCTGGCGGAGGACTTTTCGTTCGCGCCCGGCAGCGGCGGGCGACCGCCCAATGCGGCGGTGGCGACCCTGCCGACGCCGCAACCCCAGCCGGTGCCGCGCGCCGATAGCCCCGCGCCGGCCGGGCCGGCCGAACGCCCCGAGCCGACGACGGCCGCGCCGGCCGAGAAACCCGTCGAAAGCCAGCCGCCATCCGTGGTTGCGCTAGCCGATGACCCTACGGTCAAAACCCTGACCAGCCGTCTCGTCAGCCATCCCGACGACGCCAACGCGTTCTATCGGCGCGGCCAGGTCTATGCCAGCAAGGGGGCCTACAATCTCGCGATCAGCGACTTCACCGACACCCTGCGACTGAGTCCCAAGGATGTGGAAGCCTACAACAACCGCTGCTGGACGCGCACGGTGATCGGCGAATTGCAGGCCGCCCTGAAGGATTGCAACGAGGCGCTGCGGCTGCGTCCCAACTTTGTCGATGCGCTCGACAGCCGCGGCCTGCTCAACCTGAAATTCGGCCAGGCCAGGAATGCCATTGCGGATTTCGACGCCGCCCTGAAGATCAATCCGCGACTGACCTCGTCATTGTACGGGCGCGGGCTCGCGAAGCAGCGCAACGGCGCCGCGGCCGAAGGCGAGCAGGACATCGCGAACGCCAAAGCGATGGACCCGAATATTGTCAAGGAGTTCGCCAGCTATGGCGTGAACTGAGGGAAATCGGGGACGGTAGCGACCGCAGGCCGCAGCGGTCGGCGAGCAATTGGCCCTCGGCGCATTTTGCCGTTAGACTGCGTAACCGTCCCGTTGCGGACGCCGCTGGTTGCGGAACCCGGCCCCCCGGATCACCAAAGCCGCGTATCCGACGCTACAGTTCTGGATCCATCCAGCGATGACGTTCTCCGAATACCTCAAGCCAATATTGACGGTGGTCGGCGCTGTCGTCGTCGGGGCTGGCTATTACTGGGTCGAGCATCGTCTGCATCGTCCGGTGGCAAAGGACGCGGCGGGGAGCGCCCTGGTGGTTGTCGCCAAGGCCACCAATGCCTGCTTCTCCGATCTGGTCCGGGTCACCGGCTTCATCGTGCCGCGGCGGGAGGCCGTGGTGGGGGTCGAGCTGGAGGGCTCTAGGGTTGCGGAACTCCTGGTTCACGAGGGCGACATGGTGACCGACAACCAGGAGCTGGCGCGGCTGACCGCACCGCTGCCGCAGCCCGGAAGCAATGCGAGGCCGGTGCCGATCACGCTGCGGGCACCGGCGCCCGGGCTCGTGACCCATGTCAACACCATCGTGGGAGCGCCGGCTTCGCCGCAGGCCGGGCCGCTATTCCGGATTTCCATCAACAACGAAGTCGAACTCGACGCCGAGGTGCCGGCCATCCACATGCTCAAACTCAACCCGGGTGCAACCGCGCGGATCAGCCGCGATGATGCGCCCGACATGGTCGGACGCGTCCGGCTGATCTCGCCGCAGATCGAGCGCGGCAACCAGCTCGGCCATGTCCGGGTGTCGATGAGCTACAACCCCTCGCTCAAGGTCGGCATGTTCGCGCGCGCGAGCATCGACGCCAAGCGCAGCTGCGGGGTCGCCATCCCCCGCACCGCCATCGACCATCTGACGGTCCAGGTGGTCAAGGGAACCACGGTGGAGACGCGCAACGTCCGGGTGGGGCTGGTGTCCGACACCAGCATCGAAATCCTCGAAGGTCTCGACGTCGGCGAAATCGTCGTGGCCGACGCCGGCAGTTCGCTGCACGACGGCGACCAGATCAAGACCATGTATGCCGAGGACATCGACCGGACGCGGGTGCGCTGATGGCCATGAACATCTCGGCCTGGTCGATCCGTCATCCGCTGCCCTCAGTGGTATTTTCGATCATCCTGCTGGTGCTCGGCTGGATCAGCTTCACCCGGCTCGCGGTGACGCGGCTGCCCAGCGCCGACATCCCGGTGATCTCGGTCGCGGTGTCGCAGTTCGGCGCCGCGCCGGCCGAACTCGAATCGCAGATCACCAAGACGATCGAGGACGGCGTCTCCGGCGTCGAGGGCGTGCGGCATATTTCATCCTCGATCACCGACGGGCTGTCGCTGACGACCATCCAGTTCGCACTCGAGACCAACACCGACCGGGCCTTGAACGACGTCAAGGATGCGGTGACCCGCGTCCGCGCCAACCTGCCGCAAAACGTCAATGAGCCGCTGATCCAGCGGGTCGACGTGATCGGCCTGCCGATCGTGACCTATGCCGCGATATCCCCCGGCAAGACGCCCGAACAACTGTCCTATTTCGTCGACGACGTGGTCAAGCGCGCGCTGCAGGGCGTGCGCGGCGTGGCCCAGGTCGAGCGTATCGGCGGCGTCGAGCGCGAAATCCTGGTCTCGCTGGATCCGGACCGGCTGCAGGCCGCCGGCCTCACCGCCGTCAATGTCAGCCACAGTCTTCGCGGCACCAATGTCGACCTCGCCGGCGGACGCGCCGAGATCGGCAAGAACGACCAGGCGATCCGAACGCTGGCCGGCGCCAAGACCCTGAACGAACTCGCCGGCACCATGATCCCGCTGTTTTCCGGCGGCGAGGTCCGGCTCGACGATCTCGGCACCGTCACCGACACCATCGCCGACCGCCGCACCTTTGCCCGCTTCAATGGCGAGCCGGTGGTGGCGCTGGGCATCAAGCGCTCGAAGGGCGCGAGCGACGTGGTGGTGGCGGGCCTGGTGCAGAAGCGGATCGACGCGCTCAAGGAGGCCTATCCCGACGTCGACCTCAAGCTGATCGACAGCTCGGTGGAATTCACCCATGGCAATTACGAGGCGGCGATCTCGACCCTGTTCGAGGGCGCCATCCTTGCCGTCATCATCGTGCTGTTGTTCCTGCGCGACATCCGCGCCACCATCATTGCCGCCATTTCGCTGCCGCTGTCGATCTTCCCGGCCTTCTGGGCGATGGACCTGCTCGGCTTCTCGCTGAACCTGGTCAGCTTCCTCGCCATCACGCTGTCGACCGGCATCCTGGTCGACGACGCCATCGTCGAAATCGAGAACATCGTGCGCCATATGCGGATGGGCAAGTCGCCCTACCGCGCGGCGCTGGAGGCGGCCGACGAAATCGGACTGGCGGTGATCGCCATCAGTCTCACCATCATCGCGATCTTCGCGCCGGCGAGCTTCATGTCGGGAATCGCCGGCCAGTTCTTCAAGCAGTTCGGCATCACGGTTTCGGTGCAGGTGTTCTTCTCGCTGCTCGCCGCGCGCTTCGTCACCCCGGTGCTGGCCGCCTACTTCCTCAAGGGTGATCCGCATGACGATCCGCCACCGGGCCGCGTGCTGCGCGCCTATACCCGGCTGGTCACCTGGTCGGTGCGGCACTATTTCATCACCGTCCTGATCGGGTTCGCAATCTTCGCCGCCTCGATCTGGAGCATCACGCTGCTGCCGCAGGGCTTCCTGCCCGCGCAGGATACCGCGCGCTCGCTGCTGGCAATGGAGCTGCCGCCGGGCTCGCAGCTCACCACCACCGAGAAGGTGACGGAGCAGATCGTGGCGCGGCTGCGCAGGCATCCCGAGGTCCGCAGCGTGTTCGTCGACGGCGGCCGGGTGCCGCCGGGCACCTTCGAGGTGCGCCGCGCCGCCCTGATCATCAACTACACGCCGAAGGCCCAGCGCAAGATCACCCAGCGCGAGCTCGAGCTCGAGATCAGCCAGGAGCTCGAGAACGTCCCGGACATCCGCTACTGGTTCCTCGACGAGAACGGCCTGCGGGCGATCTCGCTGGTCGTCACCGGCGCCGACAGCGGCATCGTCGCCAATGTCGCGAGCGAGCTCGCGACCCAGATGAAGCGCATTCCGATCATCGCCAACGTGATCTCCGAGACCTCGCTCGACCGGCCCGAATTGCGGATCCAGCCGCGGGCCGATCTTGCCGCGCGGCTCGGCGTCTCGACCGAAAGCCTGTCGCAGACGATTCGCGTCGCCACCATCGGCGACGTCGGCGCGGCGCTCGCCAAGTTCGACGCCGGCGACCGGCTGGTGCCGATCCGGGTGCAACTCGAGGATGCCGCGCGCGGCGACCTGCCGCTGCTCGAGGAGCTGCGGGTGCCGCTCGGGGAACATGGCGAAAAAGGCGGCGTGCCGCTCTCGGTGGTCGCCGACATCAAGCTCGACCAGGGTCCGACCAGCATCAACCGCTATGACCGCGAGCGCCAGGCCACCGTCGCCGCCGACCTTGTCGGCACCGCCGCGCTCGGCGACGCCACCCGCAAGATCTACGAACTGCCGGTCATGAAGAGCCTGCCCAAGGGCGTCCGGGTCAGCCCTTCCGGCGACGCCGAAAGCCTCAACGAGCTCTCGCAGGGTTTCGCCACGGCGATCACCGCCGGCCTGATGATGGTCTATGCGGTGCTGGTGCTGCTGTTCGGCACCTTCCTGCAGCCGATCACCATCCTGTTCTCGCTGCCGCTGTCGATCGGCGGCGCGATCGCGGCGCTGCTCGTCACCGGCAAACAGCTCACGACGCCGGTCTGGATCGGCATCCTGATGCTGATGGGCATCGTCACCAAGAACGCCATCATGCTGGTGGATTTCGCGGTGAAGTCGATGCACGAGGGCCGGCCGCGCGAGGAGGCCATCATCGATGCCGGCATGAAACGCGCGCGTCCCATTGTGATGACCACGATAGCGATGGTGGCCGGCATGACGCCGAGCGCGCTGGCGTTCGGCGCCGGCGGCGAATTCCGCTCGCCGATGGCGCTCGCCGTGATCGGCGGCCTGCTGTTCTCGACCGCGCTCTCGCTGGTATTCGTGCCGGCGATGTTCATGGTGATGGACGATCTCGGCGCACTGATCTGGCGCTTCGCCAGCAGGTTGATCGTCTCCACCGGCGAAGCGCTGCCGGCGCCGGCCGGACGCGACGATCACAAGCCGCCGCCAAAACCTCCCGCCGCCGTGTCGCCGGCCGCCGAATAGGCCGCTTGGCCGGCGGCCCGCCGTTCTGCTATCGGTACGTGGTGCTTCACCTCGGACCCCCGATGCCATCTTCCGCGCGCAGGCCGTTGCAAGGAACGGCTCGCCTGGTCGCGGCGACCATGCTCTGCCTCGCCTCGCACCAGGCAATTGCCGCCGGGGAGGCTGTGGAGCCGGCGCGCAAGGGCGCGGCGGTGTCGGTGCTGACGGCGGCAAAATCCTGCTTCGACGCCATTGTCGAGGTCTCCGGCATCGTGCGGCCGCGCGAGGAAACCTTCGTGCGACCGGAGCGGCAGGGGCTCAAGGTGGCGGAGATCCTGGCCGATGCCGGCGACACCGTGACGCCGGGGCAGACGCTGGCGCGGCTGGCGCTGCCGGAGGGTGGAGTACTGCAGGTGCAGGCTCCGGTGGCCGGTCTGGTCTCGGCGTCCACCGCCACGATCGGCGCCATCGCCTCGGCCAGGGGCGACGCGCTGTTCACCATCATTGCGCGCAGCGAGTTCGACCTGATCGGGCTGGTGCCGACCCGCGACCTGCCCAAGCTGAAGGTGGCGCAGACCGCGAACATCCGGATCATCGGCGCTGCCCTGCTCGACGGCAAGGTCACGCGGGTGTCGCCGACCATCGACCCCAACAGCCAGCTCGGTCAGATCACCGTCGCCGTGACGACCAACCAGCGCCTGCTGGTCAATTCTTCGGCGCGGGCGATGATCAAGACCGGCCAGAGCTGCGGCGTCGCGGTGCCGCTCACCGCCGTGCTCTATGGCAGCGCCGGCACCATCGTGCAGGTGGTGAAGCGTGACCGGGTCGAGACCCGGCAGGTCGAGGTCGGCCTGATGTCAGGCGGCCAGGTCGAAATTCGCGAGGGCCTGGCCGAGGGCGACGTGGTGGTGGCGCGGGCTGGCGCCCTGTTGCGCGAGGGCGATCCGGTGCGTCCGGTCAATAGCGCCGATGCGAAGTAGCCCGGAATGACCGACCCGGCTTAGCTGCCGGCCTTCTCCTCCGTACCGAACCGGATATCGTCGAGCAGCGACGATGTCACCGCCGGAACCTGCTCGCCCGCGGAGACGCGGGCGACGGCGCCGCGGGTCTTGTTGAAGGCGGTTTCGGCGCCGGCAGGCGAATTGAGGTTGTCGAGCAACTCGGTGACCAGCACGCTGTGCGCGCCGCTGGAATCATCGACCACCTTGTCCGGCGTCGCCGATGACAGGATCAGCGTGTTCTCCCGCGGATCGATCGGCGCGAGCCCGTGAGAGAAGCTGCGGAAGCGGCGCTCATAGGGATTGCGCCGCGAGGCGTCGATCACCACGAGCTTGGCGCGTGCGCCGCGGTCGGTCACGGCTTTCAGCACGCTTTCGACACTCAGCCCGTCGCGCCGGACGTCGGATGCCTTCCAGATCGCCGCATCGACCGGGATCATGTAGCTCTCGCGGCCGACCTGGACGCCATAGCCGCCAAAAAACAGCATCACCACGGAGTGCGGCCGGACCTTCGATTGCAGCCGGTCGACCGCGCGGCGCATGTCGTCCTTGCTCGCGTCCTCCACCATTTCGACGTCGAAGCCGTCGCGCCGCAAGCTCGCGGAAAGCGCCCGCGCATCGTTGATCGGCTGGGTCAGCGGCGCGCTGGCGTCGGGATAATGACCGTTGCCGATCACCAAAGCGACCTTTGCGGCCGGCTGGGCGCCTTCGTCGTTCCGCTCGGCGACGATGGCCTTTGCCGCCTCCAGGACGCGCTTGTTCAGCGCCGCGTGGGCGCCGATCGCCAACGACACCATGCCGACCAGAACAGCGGCCGCGGCCACCGGTCGGCGAGGGATGCGTAGCTTCCAAACTTTCATCGCGGTTGATTCCTGGCCGTGGTCATGGGCGCGCGCGTGGTCGCGCCAATGCCGCCGACGGTTTGAGGGATTGGCCGTGATGTGCCGTCGAATTGCGATCAATTTGCGGCACCGCAACAAACAACATTTAACCTTCTACGCCCCGCCCGGCAACCATCTTAGTGGAATGCCGCGTTGCTCCCTGCGCTTATGGTTTCCTGAATGATTACAAGCACTCGGCGGTATCGCCGGCGCTTGACCCTGGCGGCGGCAATAGCGGCAGCGCACCGATTTGTGTTTCCGTCTTATTCGGATAGGTTTTCAATAGCTTGCGGCCGGCCTGGAACGGCCGGCGGCGATCGCGCAGGCGGACGGGCCGCAAGGGGCATTTCGGCGGGCCGGGAAGACATGGAATGGATTTTCGAGACATCGCCGGAGCGGCCTTTCGCGCCCTGACCGCCCGGAAGGACGGCCCCTCGCTCTACGAGCTGTGCGACCCCCTGCTGCTCCGATATCACGGCGGCGACCCCCATCTTGGCCAGTTTTACCGCACTGCGCTCGGGAACCCCGCTCTGCGCCCGCTGCTGCGTCGGACCGGACTCACGGAGTTGCGGGATCCGGCCGCCTTGCAGGCGCTGCAGACCGCCCTGCTCCGGGCCCGCGACGATGCGACCCCCGACTGGGCGGCGATCGGCCAGCCGGTGGCGGCGCTGCTCGACACGGTCGAGCTGACGCACCCGGCGCGCCGACCCGCGCCGGCGCCGGGGCCCGCGCCTGCGCTTGCCGAGATCGAGCGGGCGATCCGGGTCGCGGGAGGGCATCTGCTGCGCGCATTCGCCGACAACGGCTTCATCCCGACCTATGCCGCCTTCAACCTGATCGGCGATCCCGACCTGCGCGGCCGCGAATTGGGGATGGCGCTGACCGGCCTCAACTCCCGCGGCTACAAGAACTCGACACTGCTGTTCAACCTGGCGCGGATCTTCATCGCCCGCTCGCCGGCTCGCGCCGTGATCAACCCGCCATGGCGCGGCATTGCCGAACCGATGTGGGAGCCAATGCAGATCCGCCATCGCTCGGCCTATTACGACGCCTTCTTCACCGAGGCGCTGCTGTTCTATCTCGAAACCGGGCTCGCCTCGGCGGCGGACGCCAAGGCCGCCCGCCGCGCCATCGCCGACATGGTCGATTTCTGCCTCGTCACCAGCCGCGAACAGGTGCGCGGGCGGGACGGGCGTGAAGTCGACGTCGTCACCGCGCTGGCGCCGCCGCCGCATCCGCGATTTTCCCGCTTCTTCGCCCAGATCAAGCAGGAACTCGGCTTCGGCATCTATGTGCCCGATTGCGATACCACCGCCTGTTCGTTCTCGGCGGCGACCCAGGCCGGCTCGACCGATGCGATCCTTGACCAGCCGCTGCTCGATTTCTACGCCGGCTACCAGGTCGGCGGCGGCGCCAATGCGCCGCTGGTGACGGTGCCGATCAACGACAACATCGACTATGACGGCGGCGTCGTCACCTGGATCGACAACCTCGCCGGCGAGCGGCCGTTCGGCAATGATCTCGATCCGACGCTCAATCTCGATATCCTCGACGTCAGCTTCCGCAATCTGGGCCGATGGCAGGTGATCGAGACGCCGCAGCGGCTCGCCACGGTTCGCCGGATTATCGCTTTCCAGAAGCGGCTGGTCATGAGCGGCGCCTTCCGCCTGCCGCGCTCGCACATCTACTATCTGCCGGAACTCTATTGTGCCTATTTCGGCCGCTGCCACGCCGCGTTCACTGCGCTGCCGGAAGACGCACGGCGGGCACTCGATCCCGAGGGCGCGTTCGAGCTGATCCGGCAGCGCGTGCTCGGCTATGTCGAAGGCGAATTGATCGCATCCGAGATGAACCCGTTCGACGCCGCGCTGGCGTTGATCAGCCTCGGCCATCTCGGCGGCGAGCTTGCAAGCTTCGCGCCCGCCTTGCGCTGCCTGATCGACCGGCTCGGCGAAGGCGGCCGGCATGGACCGTTCAAGGCCTATGAATGGAACAAGATGAAAACCCCGACCCGCATCCTGGTCGGCGGCCCCGAGGTCACCTCCGCCTTCGCCCTGATGGGGCTGGCGCTGGCGCGGCGGGCGCTGCAGCGCAGGTAGGAGATCCGCCGGAGCGGCCGCCGTCGCGCGCGAACTGCGGTAGCGTAAAGTTGAAAGCCGGCGCGCGCCCGGGCGCTGGTGCGCCGGGCCGATCCCCCTCACAATCCGACCTGGCTGTGGCGAACGAACTCCCATTGAATGCGGCTCCTTTGCATGTCCATGCGATTCCTGCTTGCCGTTTTGCTGGTTTGCCTGCCGGGGCTGGCCCACGCCGCCGACGTCTCCGGCATCCCCAAGATTCATGATGGCGACCAGATCCTGATCGGCCATTCCAGGATCCGCCTGGCGGGGATCGACGCGCCGTCGGTGGACCAACTCTGCCTCAACAAGTCGGGCGAGCGCTGGACCTGCGGCGTCGCGGCGCGCGACGAGCTGATGCACCATACCGGCGGCAAGAGCTGGACCTGTCATCCGGTTCGCACCGACCGCCGCGGCCGCGCCGTGGCCAAATGCGAAGTCGACGGCGAGGATATCCAGAAATGGCTGGTGAAGAGCGGATGGGCGCTATCGTACACGCGCTTTTCCCATGACTATGACGCCGACGAAAAAGCCGCGCGCGAGGCCAAGGCCGGCATGTGGCAGGGCGCCTTCATCGCACCCTGGGACTGGCGTGTCCGCAACAAGAAGACGGTGATCCTCGGCGCCACCAAGCCGCCGCCGAATTCGCATGCGATCCTGCTGGCATCGGCATCGGGGCCGGTCGCGCCCTCGCCCGACTGCACCATCAAGGGTAATGTCAACAGCGCCGGCGAGTGCATCTACCACACCCGGGCCAGCCGCTGGTATGCCCAGATCAAGATGACGATCAGCAAGGGCACCCGCTGGTTCTGCTCGGTCGACGAGGCCGAAGCCGCCGGATGTCGCGAGACCCGGCGATAGAATCTTTGCTTCGGCGCCGGGCCGGCGTAAAGCTCTCCGCCGCGATTCCGCGCATGCCCCGATGCGCTTTGTTTTCACACCCGGCCGTGCCAGCATGGCCATCCACAAAGGAACAACAGCCATGGTCGTTCGCGCCGGCCGGGAATTTCTCGCCATCCCCGGCCCCACCACAGTGCCCGACGAAGTCCTGCGGGCGATGCACCGTCCCGCGCTCGACATCTATTCCGGCGAGATGGTGGAGTTGACCGACGGCCTGATGCGCGATCTCGCCCGGCTGTTCGTCACCACGGGACGCTGCTATATCTACATCTCCAACGGCCATGGCGCCTGGGAAGCCACCATCAGCAACGTGCTGTCGCGCGGCGACAAGGTGCTGGTGCTGGAGAGCGGCCGCTTTGCCCTCAACTGGGGCAGCGCCGCCGCGGCGATGGGCGCCGAGGTCGAGGTGCTGAAGGGCGAGTTCCGCCGCGCGGTGCGGCCCGCCGAGGTCGAGGCGCGGCTGCGGCTGGATCGCGATCACCGCATCAAGGCCATCATGGTGGCGCATGTCGATACTGCCTCCGGCGTCGTCAACGACATCGAGGCGATCGGCAAGGCGATCCGGGCCAGCGGCCATCCGGCGCTGTTCATGGTCGATGCCGTTGCCTCGCTCGGCTGCATGCCGTTCGAGATGGATGGCTGGGGCATCGATATCGCGATGTCCGGCTCGCAGAAGGGCCTGATGTCACCGCCCGGCCTCGGCTTCGTCGCCGCCAACGAGCGTGCCCGCGCCATCCACCGCAACGCCGGACTGCGCACACCCTATTGGGACTGGACCGAGCGCGACGGCCCCGAGCACTATCGCAAATATGCCGGCACGGCGCCGGTCCACCTGCTGTTCGCGCTGCGCCAGGCCTTCGACATGCTGTTCGGCGAGGGACTCGAGCACGCCTTCCGGCGCCATTATCTGCTCGCCGAGGCCGTGCGCCGCGCGGTCACGAGTTGGTCCGAGGGCCAGGCGGTCGGCTTCAACATCACCGAACCCGGCGAGCGCGCCAACACCGTCACGACAGTGGCGATGTCGAACGGCCACGATCCGGTCGCGCTGCAACGCTTCTGCAAGGAGAAATGCGGCCTCGTGCTGGGGACCGGGATCGGCGAACTGATCGGCCGATCGTTCCGGATCGCCCATATGGGGCATGTCAATGCGCCGATGATCCTGGGCACGCTGGGCGTGATCGAGGTCGGCCTGAACGCACTGGCCATTCCGCATGGGCCGGGCGGCACGCGGGCTGCGGTCGAATGGCTCGGCCAGAACGTCGGCGCCTGACTAGCATGGCAATCTCCCCGTTCGCGCCCATATCACGACAGGACCGAACGAGGATCGAGTGATCAACCACAGCAGCAAGACGGCGGCACGCCCAGCCCCGGTCGCGCCACGCCGACCGCATTCCTTCAGTGCGCACGGCATCACCGTGAACGACGACTATGCCTGGCTGAAGGATGCCAACTGGCAGGAGGTGCTGCGCGACCCCTCGATCCTCGATGCGGAGATCCGGAACTATCTGGAGGCAGAGAACGCCCATACCGACGGCCTGCTCGGCCACACCTCGGAACTGCAGCGCAGGCTGGTGGCGGAGATGCGCGGCCGGATCAAGGAGGACGATTCCAGCGTGCCGGCGCCGGACGGCCCGTTTGCCTATCTGCGGCAATTCCGCGACGGCGGTCAGCACGAGATGTTCGCCCGCATGCCGCGCGACGGCGGCCCGACCGAGATCATTCTCGACGGCGACCAGCTGGCGGCCGGCCACGATTATTTCAAGTTCGGTGGGGCGCGGCATTCGCCCGACCACCGGCTCCAGGCGTGGAGCGCCGACGTCAACGGTTCGGAATATTTCTCGATCCGGGCGCGCGACTGGGCTGACGGCCGCGATCGCGACGATCTGGTCGAGGAGACCGACGGCGCCGTGGTGTGGACCGCGGATTCGCGCGGCTTCTTCTATGTCCGGCTCGACGACAACCACCGCCCGATGCAGGTCTGGTTTCATCGTCTCGGCACACCGCAGGCGGACGACAGGCTCGTTCATGAGGAGCAGGATGCGGGCTGGTTTACCCACATCCACGAAAGCGCGAGCGGTCGTTTTTGCGTGATCGCCGGCGGCGACCACGAAACCTCGGAACAGCGGCTGATCGATCTGGCCGATCCGGAATCACCGCCGCGCCTGGTCGCACCGCGCGAGAGTGGCGTGCAATATTCGGTCGCGGACCGTGGCGAGGAACTGTTCATCCTGACCAATGCCGACGGCGCCATCGACTTCAAGATCGTCACCGCGCCGCTGGCCTCGCCGCAGCGCGCTTTCTGGCTCGACCTGATCCCGCATTGCGCCGGGGTCTACATCATCGATATCGAGCTCTATGCCGGCCATCTGGTCCGGCTGCAGCGTGCCCATGCGCTGCCGGCCATCATCATCCGCGATCTCGGAAACGGCGACGAGCATGCCATCGCGTTCGACGAGAGCGCCTACTCGCTCGACACCATGGGTGGCTACGAATTCGACACCACCAATCTTCGCTTCGCCTATTCGTCGATGACGACGCCGTCGGAAGTGCATGACTACGACATGGTGAGCCGCATCCGCCGTCTGCGCAAGCGGCAGGAGATTCCCTCCGGCCATGACCCGGCCGACTATGTCACCACCCGCATCATGGCAAGATCGCATGACGGCGCCGAGGTGCCGGTGTCGATCCTGCATCGCCGTGATCTCGCGCGCGACGGCAACGCGCCGCTGCTGCTCTATGGCTACGGCTCCTACGGCATGGCGATGCCGGCCTCGTTCTCCGCCAACCGGCTGTCGCTGGTCGACCGCGGCTTCGTCTACGCAATCGCGCACATCCGCGGCGGCTCCGACAAGGGGTGGGGCTGGTATCTCGACGGCAAGCGCGCCAGGAAGACCAACAGCTTCGATGATTTCGCCGCCTGTGCGCGGGCGCTGATCGAGGCCCGCTATACCGGCATCAAGCGTATCGTCGGCCACGGCGCCAGCGCCGGCGGCATGCTGATGGGCGCGGTTGCCAACCGCGCCGGCGAACTGTTCGCCGGAATCGTCGCCGAAGTGCCGTTCGTCGACGTGCTCAACACCATGCTGGACGACAGCCTTCCGCTGACGCCGCCGGAGTGGCCGGAATGGGGCAACCCGATCGCGAGCGCCGAGGATTTTGCGACCATCCTGTCCTATTCGCCCTATGACAATATTGCCGCCAGAGACTATCCGGCGATCCTGGCAATGGGCGGCCTCACCGATCCGCGCGTCACCTATTGGGAGCCGGCGAAATGGATCGCGCGGCTGCGCCCGACCATGACCGGCGGCGGCCCGGTGCTGTTGCGCACCAACATGGGCGCGGGCCATGGCGGCGCCTCGGGCCGCTTCAACCGGCTCGACGAGGTCGCCATCGCCTACGCGTTCGCTTTGTGGGCCGTGGGACTGGCGGCCGAGGGCAAGGTCTAGGCGGCCACCGCGGGACAGACAACGTAGCCATGTAGCCCGGATGGAGCGCAGCGCAATCCGGGAATCTCACCGTGGATCGCGCGGTCCCGGATTTCGCTGCGCTCCATCCGGGCTACGTTCCGGGACCTAGCTCAGCTTCCGGTCAGCGTCTTCGCCCCGGCCTCGTAGACGCCGTCGACCGCTTTCTTGGCTTCGGCGTCCGGGGCTCCCTTGGCATCATAGGTACCCATCCATTTCAACGCGGCCCCCTTGGCATCCGGCGCGACGGTGAGGGTCGAATGATAGTTCGTCACCGGCAGCGGGCCCGACACGATGGTGTACTGGTAGCTGTGGTTGACGTCGTCCCAGCGCTCCAACGCCTCGACAACGGTTCCCCCGCCCTTGAGCGAAAGGGTGCGCTGCTTGCCATCCGGGCTGAGCACGCATTTCTCGAACGCCGGATGCCAGGCGGCAATCCCGCAGAAATCGCCGACCTTCTTCCACAGCTCCTCCGTCGAAAGCGACGACATCATGATCACCGTGGAGTCCAGCGCGTGCACGGCCGTGGTGGAGATGCCGAGGGCGGCCAGGGAGACAATTGCCGTGTAACGCATCGCATGATCCTTCCATACGGTCCGGCCCAGATGGTCACGATCCAATTGGGCGATTTTGCGCCTGTGGCGCTGCCGGGTTCCCGGAACCGCTGGCCCTGTTGCCGATCCATTGACGCAGCGCGTCACCGACCCGCGCCACCACGCCGCCCCACTCGCGGTTCTCGCCTTGCCGGAACAGACGCGCGCTCGGATACCAGGGGCTGTCATCCCGGTCGAGCAGCCAGCGCCAATCCGGAACATGGGTCAGCAGGATCCAGACCGGCGTTCCCACCGCGCCGGCGAGATGCGCGATGCTGGTGTCGACGGAGATCACGAGGTCGAGCTGCGCCACCAGCGCGGCGGTATCGGCAAAGTCGAGCAGCCGGTCGCCGAACTGGAGCACGTCACGGCCTTGCAGCGTCTCGAAGTCGCCGGGATGCGGCTGCTTTTGCAGGCTCACAAAGGTTGCGTCGGCATCGAGCAGCGGCAGCAGATCGCGCAGCGCGATCGATCGATCGCGGTCCCTCGCATGGTTCGGGTTGCCCGCCCAGGCAAGGCCGATTTTCGGCGCGCGGCCTGCGGGCAGCATCTGCAGCGCTGGCCCGGGCACACGCAGATAGGGCGTGCGTGCGGGAATAGTGTCGAGACGGGTCGCAAAGGCCCGCGGCAGGCTGGGAAGCGGACAGTGCAGATCGAAATCCGGCAGCGCATCGCCCTTGGCGAGGATCAGGCTCGCGCCGGCCACGCCGCGCATCAACCGGCAGAGCGGCGCTTCCACTTCCAGAACGACCCTGGCACCGCGTTCCCTGACCAGCGCCACGTAGCGGCAGAACTGGATGGTATCGCCGAATCCCTGTTCGGCATGCAGCAGGATGGTGCGTCCTGCGATGGCCACATCGCCGCGCCAAAGCGGCTGCGCAAAATGCCGCGGCGTGATGGCTGCGGCCGGCGCGCAACGGCGCCACTCATATTCGTCCCAGCCACGTTCGAAGTCGCCGCCGAGGAGGCTGGTGAGCGACTTGAAGAAATGCGCGTCGGCATAGTCCGGCCGCAGCGCGATGGCGCGCTGGCAGCTCGCGGCGGCCTCGGTGAACCGCTTCAATTCATGCAGCGCGGCGGCGCGATCGGCCAGGCTCTTGACATGGTCGGGGTCGATGCCGAGCGCAGCGTCGTGGCTGGCGAGCGATAGCTCCAACCGCCCGAGCTTGTGCAGGGCGACGCCACGGTTGTTGAGCACGGCGGCATCGCGTGGGCGCAGCGCGATCGCCCGCGCGTGATCCGCCAGTGCCTCCTGATATCGCCCGAGGTCGCACCGCACCACGCCACGATTGGTGAGCGCCTCGACATTGTCCGGCTCGACGGCCAGCGCCCGCTCGAAGCTTTGCAGCGCCTCGACCGGCCGCCTTGCCGCGTGCAGCGCCGCGCCGTGATCGACCAGCGCCCGGGCGCAAGTTGGATCGAGGGCGATCACCCGGTCGTGGCACTTCAGCGCCTCGCCGAATTTTCTCTGGTCGTGCAAGGTGGCGCCGCGGCCGGCCAAGCCGTCGCGATGGTCCGGACACGAGCGCAGCGCGGCATCATAGCTTGCCAGCGCGTCATCGAACCGCCGCAGCCTGCGCAGGACGATGCCACGGTTGCAGAGCGCGTCGAGATGGTCCGGCTGCAGCTCGAGCGCGCCATCGTAGCTTGCCAGGGCTTCCTGGTGGCGGCCCAGCCGGTCCAGTGTGTTGCCGCGGTTGCAGAGCGCATCGGCATTGCCGGGTCGCAGCGCAATGGCGCGATCATGATCGGTGAGCGCCTCGCTGAATAGCCCGAGCTCGTGGCGGACGATGCCACGATTGACCAGGGCTTCGACGAAATCGGGCGCGATGCCGAGCGCCGTGTCGTAGCTCCGCAGCGCTTCGGCGGGCCGCTGCAACGCCTGCAGGGCGACGCCGCGATTGTTGAGCGCTTGCGGGTGGTCCGGTCGCAGCGCCAGCACGCAATCATAGCCCTCCAGCGCCTCGCGGTGCCGGCCAAGGCTCTGCAGCACGCCGGCACGGTTGTTAAGCACCTCGATGTGGTCCGGCCGAAGCGCGAGCGCGCGGTCGTAGCTCTCCAGCGCCTCGTCATGGCGCCGCATCGCCTTCAGCACCGCGCCGCGATTGTTCAGCGCCTGGATGAAGTCCGGCTGCAAAGCCAGCGCGCGGTCATAGTTGGCCAGCGCGCCCTCCGGCCGGCCGAGCGAGGCGTCGATCACAGCCAGAAGGTTGAGCGTGGCCGCGGAACCGGCGTCGGCGGACAATATCCGCAGGCAGACCCGTTCGGCCTCCGCAAACTGGCCCGCAGCGTAAAATTTGAGGGCGACATCGAAGGCCTGCGGCAGCGTCAGTGAGACCGTCATGTCATGTGCCGTCATGTCGCCGAGGCGATCCCGCAGCCGGACACGCGCGACCAAGCGGCGATGGCGTTGCCCTTGCCGGCGCGTGCGTAGGATGTCCGCTTTATCCGACTCGGCTGGATGCTGGCCAGCCTCAACCATCGCCCGGGAATGAGGGACGACGGAAATGTGGCGCCGCTGGGTCGCGGCAGCCATCGGAACTGCCGCCCGCAAAGCCGCTCCGCCGGCGGCGATCGCCACCAGCGGAGGCCGACGAAGGCGCTTCGACGCCCGGATCGGGCGGCGTCAGGCCGCCTTCTTGGACTTGGCCACGTGGGTGGCAATGGCATCCATCAATGCCGGCGACAGGCAGTCATAGGGTTCGAGCCCGAGTTCCTTGAGCCGTGACCGGACTCCGCCCATCGAACCCGGATCGACGCCGGACTCGATGATCGACGACACGAACGCCGCAAAGCCGGGCGCCGCCGAGCCGCCTTCGGTGAACAGTTCGGGATGGATGAAGTCCAGCCCGTAGAACGGATGGGCCTTGTTCTCGATGCGGCCGTACATGTGGGTGCCGCACACCTTGCAGGCATGGCGTTGGATCGTCGCCGAGGCGTCGATGACATGCAGCTTGTCGCCGTTCTCGAGCACGGTGACGTTGTCGCGCGGGACCACCGCCACCACGGAGAAGGTCGCGCCGTCCGGCTTCCAGCACTTGGTGCAGCCGCAGGCATGGTTGTGGGCGACGTCGCCCTTGATGCCGACCTTGACCGGCTTGTCCTTGCATTTGCAGACCAGCGTGCCGCCGGCAAAGCTGCCCGAACCCTTCTTCACGCCGTTGTCGACCGATGGATGGATATGAACAGTCATAGGTATCCTCCTGGTTTTTACTATCTGACGTTCTTGCCTTGGAAACGACGCGACCCCCTAGAACACCACGACCGAACGGATCGACTTGCCCTCGTGCATCAGCTCGAAGCCCCTGTTGATCTCCTCGAGCTTGAGCACGTGGGTGATCATCGGGATCGATCTCGATCTTGCCGTTCATGTACCAGTCGACGATTTTGGGCACGTCGGTGCGGCCGCGCGCGCCGCCGAACGCGGTGCCCTTCCAGACCCGGCCGGTGACCAGCTGGAACGGCCGGGTGGCGATCTCCTTGCCGGCTTCCGCCACCCCGATCACCACCGAGACGCCCCAGCCGCGATGACAGGCTTCCAGCGCCTGGCGCATCACAGTGGTGTTGCCGGTGCAGTCGAAGGTGAAGTCGGCGCCGCCATCGGTCAACGCGACCAGATGCTGCCACGATGTCGCCGCCGATCTTCTTCGGATTGACGAAATGCGTCATGCCGAACGGCGGCCCCATTCCTCCTTGGAATCATTGAGATCGACGCCGATGATCTTGTCGGCGCCCACCATCCGCGCACCCTGGATCACGTTGAGCCCGATGCCGCCGAGGCCGAACACCACCACATTGGAGCCCGGCGTCACCTTCGCGGTGTTGACCACCGCGCCGACGCCGGTGGTCACGCCGCAGCCGATGTAGCAGCTCTTGTCGAACGGCGCGTCCTCGCGGATCTTCGCCACCGCGATCTCCGGCAGCACGGTGAAATTCGAAAACGTCGAGCAGCCCATGTAGTGGAAGATGGTCTTGCCCTTGTGGCTGAAGCGCGAGGTGCCGTCCGGCATCACGCCCTTGCCCTGGGTGGCGCGGATCGCGGTGCACAGATTGGTCTTCTGGCTGAGGCAGCTTTTGCACTGCCGGCATTCCGGGCGTGTAGAGCGGGATCACATGATCGCCCGGCTTCACCGAGGTCACGCCCGGGCCGACCTCGCGGACGATGCCGGCGCCCTCATGGCCGAGGATCGAGGGGAAGATTCCCTCGCTGTCGAAGCCGTCCAGCGTATAGGCGTCGGTGTGGCAGATCCCGGTCGCCTTGATCTCGACCAGTACTTCGCCGGCCTTCGGACCCTCCAGATCGAGTTCGACGATCTCCAGCGGCTTCTTGGCCTCAAAGGCGACTGCGGCGCGTGTCTTCATCTTGATACTCCCGTTGCGCTTGTCATGACACGGCCGTGATCCGGCCGCGCGCATCGCGTCATTTGATACCTGTACAACTTGCCTCGGCCTTCTTGGCGGCGTCTGGCTTGTCTTCATGGCTGGGCGGGCGGCCGCCCGGAATGGCGTCGTTGGCGCGCGCGCGCAGATAGACGTAGATGTCGTCGATGTAGCACATCACGTTCACATTGTCGCAAACGACGGCATCACCTTGTCATTGGCGGCATCGACATTCTTGCGGCCGTTGGTGACGACATTGGTGAAGTCGCTGTAGCTCAGCGTCTTCAGCGAATTGGCCAGCGCCGGCGCATAAGTCGATCCCTCGCCGTTGGGGCCATGGCAGACATGGCAGTCCGAATGATAGCGGCGGAAGCCGGAGAAGGTGTACCAGTCGACCATGCCGTCCGGGCTGATCTTGTAGGTCGGGTTGCCGTCCTTATCGATGATATTTGCCGTTATCGGATGGAGGCGACCGCCGGATCGCCCGATCCGTCCGCGGCGGTCGACGGCGGCCAGGCTCGCCAGCACGGCGAACGCACATCCGCCGCGACAGCGACGTCGCACAAACTTTCCAGTACTTGACCGGTTCACGTCGGAAGAGCTTTACACTCGGCGGAGCATCTGAGACAAAATCGGCGCGCAGCAGAACCGCGGCGCGCCGATTGATTGTCACCTGCCTCGTGCCGCGCCTTACTCGCTCGGCAGCGCGAACACGGTCAACGTTCCGCCAAGCGAGGTGTAGGAGGCCAGACCCGGCATAGCCACCGACCGCGCCAAGGCCCGCGGTATCGACGGTCTTGTCCTTGGTCGGCAGCTTGCCCTGGTCGACCGCGCCATGCCACGCCGCGGCGTTTTCCGGCTGCAGCAGGCCGGCCGCAAGGCCGATGCCCGCCCAACCGCCGACGCCGGAGAGCACGCCGACATATTGCTTGCCGCCGTGCTCATAGGTCATGACGTTGCCGATGATGCCGGACGGGGTCTTGAACTTGTAGAGTTCCTTGCCCGTCTTGGCGTCGACCGCCTTCAGGTAGCCTTCGAGCGTGCCGTAGAACACGACGCCGCCGGCCGTCGCCAAGCGCGCCGCCCCAGGCGGAGAACTGCTCCTTGTTGGACCAGACGATCTTGCCGGTCTTGCCGTCCCAGGCGATGAAGTTGCCCATGTTGGTATCGCCCTTGGGCGGATACATCGCCACCGCCGCACCGACATAAGCCTGACCGGCGGTGTAGGCCACCTTGTAGGGCTCATAGTCCATGCAGACGTGGTTGGTCGGGACGTAGAACAGCTGCGTCTCCGGGCTATAGGCCGCCGGCTGCTCGTCCTTGGTGCCGAGCGCCGCCGGGCAGATGCCCTTCGAGTTGGTGTCTTCGCCCTGGTGCTGGGTCGAATAGGCGTCGACCACCAGCGGACGGCCATAGGTCTTGGACGACTTGTCCATGTCGACCTTGGTGGCCCAGTTCACCACCGGATCGAACTTCTCGGCGACCAGCAATTCGCCGGTGGCGCGATCCAGCGTGTAGCCGAAGCCGTTGCGGTCGAAATGCGTCAGCAGCTTGCGCATTTTGCCGCCGATGGTCTGATCGGTCAGGATCATCTCGTTGACGCCGTCGAAGTCCCATTCGTCGTGCGGCGTCATCTGGTAGATCCATTTGACCTTGCCGGTGTCGAGGTCGCGCGCCCAGATCGACATCGACCACCTGTTGTCGCCGGGACGCTGCACCGGGTTCCAGGTCGAGGGATTGCCCGAGCCGTAATAGACCAGGTTCAGCTTCGGGATCGTAGGAATACCAGCCCCAGGTCGCGCCGCCGCCGATCTTCCATTGGTCGCCCTGCCAGGTCGAGGTCGAGGAATCCGGTCCGACCGGCTTGCCGAGCGAGGTGGTCTTGTCGGGATCGATCAGCGTGTCGGCGTCCGGCCCTTCCGAAAAGCCGCGCCAGGCCAGCTTGCCGTCCTTGATGTTGTAGGCGCTGACCCAGCCGCGAACGCCGAATTCGCCGCCGGAAACGCCGACCAGCACCTTGTCCTTGAAGACGAACGGCGCATCGGTGCCGGATTGGCCCTTGCCGGCCTCGCCGTCCATCACCGACCACACCTTGGCGCCGGTCTTGGCGTCGAGCGCGACCAGCGTGGTGTCGGCCTGATGCAGGAAGATCTTGCCGTCGGCATAGGCGACGCCGCGGTTGACCGTGTCGCAGCACATGATCGGGATCACGTTCGGATCCTGCCGCGGCTCGTACTTCCAGATGATCTTGCCTTCATGGTTGAGATCGAGCGCATAGACCGTATTGGGGAACGGCGTGTGCACATACATCACGTCGCCGATCACCAGCGGGCCGCCTTCATGACCGCGCAGCACGCCGGTCGAGAACGTCCAGGCCACCTGCAGCTTCTTGACGTTCGACGCGTTGATCTGGTTGAGCTTCGAAAAACGCGTGTTCGCGTCATCGCCCTGCTGCATGACCCATTGCTTCGGGTCCTTGGCCAGCTTGTCCAACGCCTCGTCGGCATCGCCAGCGTCCCGCTGCAGCGCCGCAACGAGGCTAAGACCGGTCGCGAGTAGCACCTTGCGCATCGTGAGATCCTCCCAATTGTGAGCGAAGGGTTTCCGTGAAAACGGTCCACTTTTCAGCTTTTCTTCGATGCTATTCTTACCTGGTTCGGAAATGGGAAACTTGCCCAAGAGCGAAGCGCGTTTGCGCGAAAGCGAAACACGGCGAATTTTTTTAGCCGGCTCCGCGGTCCTCGCCTAGATGCTGCGTCGTGCCTGTCCTGCCGCGAGCCTGTGCGCAGCATCATCGGTTGAGGTTCCTCTTGACGGCGCTGAAACTAAGTCGGAGGATTATCAAAGGGATGTCAGCAGGCGTGCTGCTCAAGGCCCAATGACCGCCTTAAATTGAGGTAAAAGTCGCTCGATCATGACTCGATGCCTCCGCGGCAAGCGGTCATGTTTTCGATCTCGAATCGGTGGCTGGATAATGTCCGACACGGTCCGCTCGCTTAGCACCTCCGGATTTACGCCGAAGAAGCAGATCCAGGTTTGGTCAGATACACTGACCGATCTCTGCGGCCATTTCGACATCGATCCGCTGGAGGCGTCGTCGTTCGAAGGCCGGATCAACTACACGACGGTTTCGAAGCTGAAGCTGTGCCAGATCGAGGCGAGCCAGCATCGGCTGGCGCACACCGCCTCGCGCGCCAAGCTGGGCGGCCATCCGTTCGTCAAGATACTGTTTCAGACTTACGGCATTTCGCATTTCGAGCAGGGCGGCCGCCACATCGAACTGATGCCCGGCGACTGTCTCGCCTACGACGTATCCTGCCCGCACACGATCGTCAGCCCGACCCTGACGCGGCACGAGGTCGTCATCGTGCCGAAGGAACTGCTGCAGGAACGCGGCTTCCGCTCGGCGAAGATGTCGGCCTGCAAGCTCTCGGCGCGCACCGGCACCGGCCGGATCGCCTATAATTTTGTCCATGCCGCGTTCGACGAAGCGACCAAGCTGTCACCGAACAACGCCATCGGGGTCGCCGATTCGCTGATCGACCTGCTGCTGTTGCCGCTGCGCGAAGCCGACGCGATGTTCGATCGTGTCGGGCCCGAGGCGATGTATGTCCGGGCGCAGTTCTTCATCCGCGAACATCTGCGCGACCCCGATCTTTCCATCGACCAGATCTCGGCGGCACTGGGCTGCACCAAGCGCTATCTGCACATGCTGTTCAGCGACCGGGGCACCACCATCAGCGACTATATCCGGCACGCCCGGCTGCAGAACTGCCGTCAGGAGCTGGAGACCCAGGCCGGAAAATCCGTCACGGACGTGGCATTCTCATGGGGCTTTTCAAGTTCGTCGCATTTCAGCCGCGTGTTCCGCGAGCATTTCGGAGTTGTTCCGTCTGCGATTCACAAGGCGCAGCACGCCGCCCCGCCGCCCGACTTCCCGTTGTCCCCGGACTTTCCTTGCGAATGAGCGCCGGCGTGCGCTGCACCTTGCCGGCGCGCGTGCCTGAAATGAACCCGAAAAGATGAACCCGAAACGAAAACGGCCCGTCCCGACGCAACAATCGCCGATCGAGCCGGGCAGATCGTAGTTCGATGCGACCTTATTTGCGCGCTGCGCAGGCGTACATGTTGATTTCCATGCCCACCGGCACTTCGACAATTTTAGGAGTTTTCCAGCTCATTCCATCCTCCCAATCGGATTGACGCGGACTTCACGTCGAGGCGGAAACTAGGGCCGCGCCCGGCATTGTGCAAGTGGGGAAGGCGCGCCTGGAACACCGGCCGGCGAAAAACGCGCCCGGCTTTCTCTCCTCGATAAACCCACTTCTCTCTTGGGCCACCCGGTTCAGCGATTGGGGATTCATCTGAAAGGGATCGGACCGGCAATGTTTCGATGGGATTTCTTCCACATCGTTCCCGCCCGGACGCAGCTCACCGCCGGGCGTTCGAATCAAAAAGGAAAGCGATCCAGCCGATCGAGGACCGGGCGTCGGGACGATGGGCGATGGTGACAACATGTTTGGCGACAGTCCCTTGCCGGAACGGACGGCTCGCCATGTTCTGCGGTGTGCACGGGCGTGAGGCGTCTGCATTGATTGACATCCGCCGTCAGGTCGAGATGTCGATGGCCACAAACCGGTCATTTGGAAGCCGTTGCCGCGGTCCCGACCGATCCAGGCAACTGCTGGGTTTGCAGTTTGACGCCGGGGTTTCCCGATGCCAAGATAAAGTCATAGGGCTGAGTGACTGCAGTTGATCCAGTTGTCTCTGAGCGAAACATCGCCGGCAGGCTCAAAGCAATAGGCTCGTTTAGAGGGAGGACCCCGCCGTGTTCAAGTTCGCGTTGCCCGCCGTCGTGCTCTGCGTCTATGCCCTGATTTTCTATGCGTTCACACCCAAATCGGTCAGTGTGTCGCGAACCACTACCGAGATGCGCGCGGAGCCAGCCGAGAAAGCAGCCCCAGCCGAGAAGGTAGCCCAGGCCGAGAAGACCGCGCCCGCGGAGGCCGCGCCAGCCGACAAGGCCGCTCCGGCCGACAAGGCCGCATCAACCGACAAGACCGCCCCCGCCGAGCCGCCCGCATCAACCGGCACGGCTGCGCCGGCGGCGAAGACGGCGCAGGCCGAAACGCCGGAACCCAAGCAGCAGCCCGCCACCCTCGACAGCGTTCGCGCCGAATTGCAGCGCCTGTCCGACCAGATCAAGGCGAACAGCGACAAGATCGCGCAGAGTTCGGCCGCTGCCAAGAACGCCGGCGACAAGACGGTGCAGTCGCTGCGGGATGAGGTTGCGGCCTCGCAGGCCAAGCTTGCCGAGACGCTCAAGGCGAACAGCGCCAGTTCCGAGGCCTTGGCGCAACGCGTCGACGCGATGCAGAAGAACGTCGAGCAGGTGAAGAAGAGCGTCGACGATGCCCGTCAGAATGCTTCCCACGTTTCACCCGTGGTTGCGCTGTTCGCGGCGCTGGCCGCGCTCGTGCTTGGCCCGTTCGTCGCCTACAAGTTCACGGAGAACCAGCTGGCCGCCGTCAGGCATCGGTCGGACGCCGAAACCCGGGGCAGAAGCGGCGAAGGCTAGCCGCTATTCGCATCCCGCTGCGGCCCGGACCGCGGCGGGAATTCCTTAGCTTCAACACGACCTTCGTCAGGAAGCACGGCCGTTCGTAAAACTCCGTGGATGCGATTTTGCGCGTTGTCGTTTGACGTCAATGATACTTGATGTCAAGATAACATTACAGGTGAATGTCCCCGGCGCAGATCCCCTCCGAGCCGAAACTCGCGGGCATTCCCGACTTGGCGTCGACAAGAGAAAACAAGAGAAAACAAGAGAAAATGGTCGCTTGAAAGGGAGGATCCCGCCGTGACCAAGTTTGCGTTGCCTGCCCTCATTCTCTGCATCTTCGGCCTGTTTTTCCTGGGGATCATGTCCCTGTCGGACGATGGTTTGGTCGACGTCGCCCCGCAGGCGGCGCCGGCCGAAAAGGTCGCTCCGACCGAGAAGGCGGCCTCGACCGACGTGGCGGCGGCGCCAGCGGAGAAATCCGCGCCTGCCGAGCAGCCGGCTCCGTCGGCAACGGCCAAGCAGGAATCCGCGTCGCCTGCCACCGATCTCGACGGCGTTCGCGCCGAGCTGCAGCGCCTGTCCAACCAGATCAAGGCGAACAGCGACAAGCTCGCGCAGAGCGCTGCCGCGGCCAAGGATGCCGCTGACAAGACGGCGCAATCGCTGCGGGACGAGGTTGCGACCTCTCAGGCCAAGCTCGGCGAGATGCTCAAGGCGAGCAGCGCAAGCTCCGAGGCGCTGGCACAGCGCGTCGATGCGATGAAAAAGGACATTGAGCAGGTGAAGAAGAGCGCCGACGAAGCTCGCCCCGATTCCAACATATCGCCCGGCGTAGCCCTGTTCGCCGCGCTGGTCGCGCTCGTCCTTGGCCCGTTCGTCGCCTACAAGTTCACCGAGAACCAGCTGGCCACGGTCAGGTCGCCGGAAACGCAGGCGTCGCGATATGCGGCCGCCGACATCGACGACACGGAGCCGTCGCTGGCGCCCTCGGCGGCGGCCGAATCCGCATCCCATCACGAAGCGCCGGTCGAGCAGGCCGAGCAGGCGAGCCCTCGTGACGACGACGACGGAGATCCGCCTGCAAAGGCCTGATCCGCACCGTCGGTATCCATTTCCGTTGATCGCGGGAGAAAGAGCAGCTTCCGCGCGTGGGACGATCTGTTGCGGCAGCCTTCGCTGCTACCGCATGTACAGCGGCGGCAGTCCAGGCGGTACCGCATCGGTCAGAAATGACCGCAGAAACATCTTGCCCAGGGCATGACTCGTTTCCGCCGTTTCGGGCTTCAGGCGACCGGTTCGGATCGCCTGCTCGAAGTCGTCGGCAGATAGTGCCGAAAGGTCATCATCGGGCTTTGCCGGGCGAGCGGATGCCGACGCACTGAACAGAACGCCGGCGTAGAACAGCCGGGTGAGCGAACGCACCAGCGCCAGCCGTTCGCGCAGCCGACGGTTCGGCGCCTGGCCAAGCCACGCCTGCATCAGAATTTCCTCCAGCCGCAACGAAGGCGAGAAATTGTCCAGCGCGGTGGCTAGATCGACCAGCGGGTCGTTTCGGTAGCCGTTCTCCCAGTCGATTAGCCAGAGCCGGCTGCCATCGAAGAGAACGTTGCGCGGCAGGAAATCATTGTGGCTGGAAACATAGCTTCTGGTATCGACGGCGTAGGCGTCGCGAATCCGATTGAGCTTGCGCGAAGTTGCGTCCAGGTGGCCATCACCCAACAGGCCGGTGTTGCACACATGCGCCCACAGCCGTGCCACCAGGTCGGGGTAGTCCATGAAGCTTGGAAACGGCGGCAGCGCCTGCAGCTTCTGCAGCATCGCGCCAATCGCCTGCGCCAATCCTGGCGGGCCGCCGGGATAGGCTTCGAGCGGCCTGTCCTCGACGAAATCCATCATCACGACTCGGGCATCGACATCCAGGTAGTGAATCCGGGGAGCGATGCCCGCCTCCGCCGCGATGCGCATGGAGACATATTGGTGGGGATTGCGCAGCGGGCTCGGCGGCCCTTCCATTCGCAACACGAAGCAGTGGCCGTTGCTCGCGATGCGCAGGACGATCGCGCCGGAAACGCCGCCGGTCACCGGCCTGACACTGAATGCCGCCGAGCCGAGAACGGCCTGGATCACCGATCGCGCGGTGTCGCGATAGGCCCCGGGCACGATCGAAAGTGCATCACGACTCATGTTCATCCCACGGCCGGCTACCGGTCTCCGCAGCGAAGATTTCCCCCACATGAGATTGCCACCCATGTCTTGGGTACGTTTCGTTACCCATGCTGAGGGCTGGACCGGAGCTAGATGGCGGAGAGGGAGGGATTCGAACCCCCGATAGGCTTGCACCTATGCCGCATTTCGAGTGCGGTGCGATCGACCACTCTGCCACCTCTCCGTGCCGATGAAGCATTTTAGGATATCCGGAGGGTCGATTCCAGATAATGACGGGCGCGTCGTGCTTTCGGCGCGCTTGTTTTGGGCGATTTGGGCGGCTTCGTCAACGCGGGCGGCCGCCTGCCGGAGCCGTCGAGCGCAATCGAACGAGGGGAAATTCCGCATCCATCCCGCATGAATGCAGTGGCGGCGGCCCACACCCCGCAACGAGCGGGGAGACAGCGGGCAATGGCGCCAGATTGCATCGAGACCAGGCGTGCAACAAACGCCATCGCGCTGAGGCTCTCGGCTCACGGCTCGCTGCTTGCGGGCTGATCGATCGTTCCCGGATGAACGCGTGATGAACGACATGCGGCGCTAGCCATGTGGCAATTTGCCTGGGGAACGCGGCCTCTGCCTGCACGTTCCAGATCGAGAGGAGAAACGCAAGATGAAGCGAAGTGCAATCTTGATCGCGGCCGCGATGTGGCTGCTGCCGGCGGTCGCCGCATCGGCGGCGCCGGGCATGGTGACCACCACGGCGAGCCTCCGGGCGGGACCCGGCGACGGTTTTCCCGTGGTGGACCGCATCCCCGGCGGCTCGCATGTCAATATCCATGGCTGTCTGAGGGGCGATGCCTGGTGCGACATCAGCTGGTCGGATGCGCGCGGCTGGGTGGCGTCGGATGAGCTGCAATGGCTCTATCGTAACCACTATGTCTATCTGTCCGATTATTACGACGAGATCGACGTGCCCGTGGTGCCGTTCGTGCTCGGCACCTATTGGTCGACCTACTATGCGGGCCGGCCATTCCTGCATCGGCGCGCCCATTTCGATCGCTACTGGCGCTCGCATGCGCGCGCCGCCACGCGCACGCCTGACCGGATTTCGCGGGCGCACGTCGGTCACGGCCACGCGGGCCTGACGGAGCGACGCGGCCGCGGCACCGAAGCGAGGACGACCCTCGAGCACCGCAACCGAGCCGGCATGGGCGAGCGCGGCCGCGGGGCGCAAGCCTGGGGCGCGGCCGAGACTCGCCATCGGCCCGATCTGCGCGAACGGAATCGCCCCGATATGCGCGGCGCCGGCGCCGCCCGCTTTCACGGCGCCGAACATGGCCGCGCCATGGGGATGAACCACAACGTCAGTCGGGGAGCGCCGATGGCGCGGACCGCGCCACGTGCACACTTCTCGGCCGGTGGGCGTGCGCCGGTCGCGCAGCCGAATATCAGCCAACGCCCGTCGATGGGAGCACGGGCGCAGATGCCCGCGGCACGGGTAGCTCCGGCCATGCCGCATGGCGGCGGTGCCGCCGCCCGCGGTGGCTCAGCCCACATCGGCGGTGTCGCCCCGGGCGGCGGCGGCCCCGGCCGTCATCGCTGAGCGGGAGTCGTCGCGCGAACGATAACCGACGTCGAACGAACCAGGCCCGGCGGCAACCGCCGGGCCTTTTTTCGAACTCGCGCGGCCAACACAACGGGTGCGCTGCTGGCACAGTGCGGCAGCTTCGGTGCATTGACACACCCCGGGTGGAACATCACTGTTTCGCCGATGGACTGGCAGCACCTCGAAACGTTTTCATTTGGCGATGGCTCCGATCTGGCCAACCGGCTCTTGGAGCTCGTCCTGGCGGGCACCAAGCGCGCCACCTGCTGGGCGGAAAGTCAGGGCCTGCTCTCTGCCGAAGTGGGAAAATTGATGGTGGTTCTCGACGGGCAGGGCGTTCCGAAAGCCGTGCTCAAGACGGTCGAACTCACCAGGCGACGTTTCGACGAGGTGGACGAGGCGTTCGCCTATGAGGAGGGCGAAGGCGACCGCTCGCTGCCATACTGGCGCGAGGCGCACCGCCGATATTTCACGCGAATAGGAAGATACGCGCCCGACATGATGCTCTGGTGTGAACGCTTCGAACTCGTGCACCGGATCGCCGCGCCGCCCACCGCCACACCGTAGCCCGGAATGAAATATTGCACGCCGTCATTGCGAGGAGCGAAAGCGACGAAGCAATCCACATCACCGCTGGCCGAGCCATGGATGGCATCGCTGCGCTCGCGATGACGGTGACGAGAACCGTAGCCCGGATGGAGCGAAGCGAAATCCGGGACCGCCCGATCCGCGGTGAGGATTCCCGGATTGCGCTGCGCTCCATCCGGGCTACGTCGTCGGGACCACGCGTTCCGCAGCGCAATTCCCGGCTTGTTGCGGGGTGTGGCTTGGTGGTACCTCACCGCAGCGAATCAGGAAGCCCATGCGCGTTCTCAGCGTTCCCGTCTCGGTGCCGTTCCTGCGCACCGTCATTGCTGCGCTTCTCGATGGCGGGCTGGTCGAGGGCTTTGCGGCACGGACGGATCCGGCGCGCCTCGCGCAGGTCACGCTCTATCTGCCGACGCGGCGCGCCGGACGCATGGCGCGGGAACTGTTCCTCGACGAACTGCAGACCGACGCCGCGGTGCTGCCGCGCATCGTCGCGCTGGGCGATATCGACGAGGACGAGCTGGCTTTCGCCGCGTCCGACCAATCCGAGGGGGGCGCCGCGGCGCTGCAGATCGCACCGAAACTCGGCGAGCTCGACCGCCGGCTGATGCTGGCACGCCTGGTCGGCGCGTGGGCGCGAAGCCCGGTATCGGCGCCGCTGGTGGTCGGCGGCCCGGCATCGACGCTGGCGCTCGCCGGCGATCTGGCGCGACTGATCGACGACATGGTCACCCGCCGGGTCGACTGGAGCGCGCTGGACGGGCTGGTGCCGGACCAACTCGATTCCTACTGGCAGCACTCGCTCGATTTCCTCAGGATCGCGCGGCAGGGCTGGCCGGCCCACCTTGCCGAGATCGGCAAGATCGAACCGGCGGCGCGACGCGACCTGCTGATCGACGCGGAAGCCGCGCGCCTGACCGCACATCACGACGGTCCGGTGATCGCAGCAGGTTCGACCGGCTCGATGCCGGCGACGGCAAAGTTCCTCCACGCCATCGCCGCGCTGCCGCACGGCGCGGTGGTGTTGCCGGGGCTCGACACCGACCTGGACGAGGCATCCTGGCAATCGATCGGCGGCAGCCGCGATGCCACGGGCCGATACACCTCGCCCCCGGCATCGAATCATCCACAATTCGCGATGCAAGCCTTGCTGGACCGCTTCGGCATCAAGCGCGCCGACGTGGAAATCCTCGGACGACCGCCACCGCACGGTCGCGATCTGCTGGCTTCCGAGGCGATGCGGCCGTCCACCGCCACCGCGCAATGGCACCGGCGGCTGGCCGAGCCTGCAACCGCCGCCAGGATTTCGGGCGGCATGACTGATCTTGCGGTGATCGAAGCCGCCAATCCCGAGAGCGAGGCGCTGGCGATCGCCGTGGCGATGCGTGAAGCGCGCCAGCTCGGCCAGTCGGCGGCGCTGGTGACGCCCGATCGCGCGCTGGCGCGGCGGGTGATTGCGGCGCTGGGCCGCTGGAACCTCGCATTCGATGATTCCGGCGGCGACGCGCTGATGGACACGCCGGCCGGAATCCTGGCGCGGCTGGCCGCGGAGGCCATTGCCCGGCAGCTCGAGCCGCCAATCCTGCTCGCGCTGTTGAAGCATCCGCTGTGCCGGCTCGGTCGCGCCGCGGGCGGCTTCGGCACCGCTACCGAGACGCTGGAACTGGCGCTGCTGCGCGGCACCCGTCCGCAGCCCGGAACGAGCGGCCTGGCGCGGGACTTCGCGCGCTTCAGGCTCGAACTCGGCAAGCTTCGCCGCGGCGAAGCCTCGTCCTTGCATCCCTCCGAGCCGAGGGCGCGGCTGCAGGACACAAGGCTTGACGATGCAGAGGCGCTGATCGCCGCGCTCACCGCGGCGCTGGCTCCACTCGAGAAGCTCGACCGGGCGACCCCCGCTGATTTTTCCGAACTGGCGCGGCACCATCGCGACGTGCTGATCGAGCTGTCGCGCGACCGGCACGGCGCGGTGGTCGTCTTCGACGACATGCAGGGCTCGGCACTGGCGGAAGCCTTCGACGATCTGCTCGGCCGCGAGGCCCAGAGCGGGCTTGCGGTCGATCTCGCCGACTATCCGGAGGTGTTGCAGACCGCCTTTGGCGACCGCATGGTGCGGCGGCCGGAGAGCACCGAAGCACGGCTGAAGATCTATGGCCCGCTGGAAGCGCGACTGACCCAGTCGGACCGCGTCATCCTCGGCGGCCTGGTGGAAGGCGTGTGGCCGCCCTCGCCGCGGATCGATCCGTGGCTGAGCCGCCCGATGCGCCACCAGCTTGGCCTCGATCTGCCGGAGCGCCGCATCGGCCTCTCCGCGCACGATTTCGCGCAATTGCTCGGCGCGCCCGACATCATTCTCAGCCACGCCGCCAAGACCGGCGGCGCACCGGCGGTGGCCTCGCGCTTCCTGCATCGCCTCGAGGCTGTCGCCGGCGAGGCGCGCTGGACGACGGCCAGGGAGGCCGGCGCCCGCTATGTTCGATTAGCCGAAGCGATCGACCAGCCCGACGAGGTCAGGCCCGCCCCGCAGCCGGCACCGAAGCCGCCGCGCGAGTGCCGCCCGCTGAGAATGTCAGTGACGGCGATCGAGGACTGGCTGCGCGATCCCTACACGATCTATGCCCGGGAGATCCTGAGGCTGGCGCCGCTCGACCCCGTCGACATGCCGCTGTCGGCGGCCGACCGCGGCTCCGCCATCCACGATGCGCTGGGCGAGTTCACCCAGCGCTTTGCCACCACCCTTCCCGATCACCCGGCCGAGATGCTGCGGGATATCGGCGAGAAATATTTTGCGCCCCTGATGGAGCGGCCGGAAGCGCGGGCGCTGTGGTGGCCGCGATTTCTGCGCATCGCCCGCTGGTTCGCGGCCTGGGAGGCCGGGCGGCGGCGCCACGTCGAGCGCATCGAGGCCGAAATCCGCGGACAGATTGCGATTCATCTCGGGGACGACCGCACCTTCCTGCTGTCGGCGCGCGCCGACCGGATCGAACGGCGCGACGATGCCAGCTTTGCGATTCTTGACTACAAGACCGGTCAGCCGCCCACCGGCAAACAGGTGCGGATGGGTCTTTCGCCCAGCTCACCCTGGAAGCGGCGATCCTGCGCGAAGGCGGCTTTGCCGGCATCCCGGCCGGCAGCGCGGTCAGCGAGCTCGGCTATGTCAGGCTCAGCGGCAACAATCCGCCGGGGGAACAGAAACCGCTCGAACTCCGGATCAGGAAGGGCGATACGCCGCTCTCGCCCGATGCGGCGGCCGAGGAAGCCCGCCGCAAGCTGGAGCTGCTGATCCGCGCGTTCGAGGACGAAAGCCAGCCCTATACGTCGCTCAATCTGTCGATGTGGGCGAACCGTTACGGAAGCTATGACGATCTCGCCCGCATCAAGGAATGGTCGGCGGCAGGCGGCCTCGGAATCGAGGAATGGTGAAGTCGACGCGCCAGATTCCGGATGCGGTTCGCGCCACTCAGGCGCGAGCATCCGACCCTGCGGCCTCCGCCTTCGTCTCGGCCAATGCCGGCGCCGGCAAGACCCACGTGCTGGTGCAGCGGGTGATCCGGCTGCTGCTGGGAGGCGTGCCCCCGGAGAAGATTCTCTGCATCACCTTCACCAAGGCCGCCGCGGCCAACATGGCCGAGCGGGTCTTCACCACGCTCGGCCAGTGGGTCACGCTGGATGATGCCGCCCTCGACCAGGCAATCCGCGATGTCGGGCTGGCACGCCCCGACGCCGGCCTGCGGCGGCGCGCCCGTGAACTGTTTGCCTGCGCGCTGGAGACGCCGGGCGGCCTGAAGGTGCAGACCATCCACGCGCTGTGCACCCGGCTGCTGCAGCAATTCCCGTTCGAGGCCAACGTTCCGGCCCGCTTTGCGGTGCTCGACGAACGCGACCAGACCGAGATGATGGAGCGCGCCAACCTCGCGGTGCTGCTGCAGGCGTCACGCGACCCCGACAGCCCCGCCGGACGCGCGCTGAACGTCGCGATGGCCAGCGCCGCCGACGTCACCTTCAAGGACGTGGTGCGCGAGGCCTGTCTCAGCCGCGATCATTTCATGGCATGGACCGACCAAGCCGGCAGCGCCGCGGCCGCCGCGACGCAGTTGTCGGCAGCGCTCGGCGTCGATCCCGGCGACCGCATCGAGGACGTCGAGCGCGAGATCGTCGGCGGCCCCAACCTGCCGCAATCGCGCTGGGAGGAGATCGCCGCGGTGCTGGACGGCGGCAGCCGCACCGAGCAGGACCATGCAGAGCGACTGCGCAGTGCGGCTGCCTTTGCAGGGACGGCGCAGGTCGACGGATATCTCGGCGTGTTCCTGACCGAAGAGCGCGCGCCACGCAAGTCGGTACTGACCAAGAGATTCGGCGAGCGGCATCCGGCGCTGGCGCATGCATTCGCGGCCGAAGGCATCCGGCTCGAGCCGCTGATCGAGCGGCGCCGCGCACTGACGACGCGCGATCGCACCGCGGCGCTGCTGCAGATCGCCACCGCAGCGGCCGCAAACTACCGGCGCGAAAAGCTGGAACGCGGCCTGCTCGACTTTGACGACCTGATCGACAAGACGCTGGCGATGCTGAACCGCGTCTCGTCGGGCTGGGTGCACTACAAGCTCGATCGCGGCGTCGACCATGTGCTGATCGACGAGGCGCAGGACACCAGCCCGCGGCAATGGGAGATCGTGTTCCATCTGATCGACGAATTCACCTCGGGCGCCGGCGCGCGCGACGGCGTGGTGCGCACCATCTTTGCGGTTGGCGACGAGAAGCAATCGATCTTCTCGTTCCAGGGCGCCGCCCCGCATGAATTCGACCTGCGGCGCCGGGCCCTGAAAAAGCAATTCGAGGATGCCGGGCTGAAATTCGATCCGGTGTCGTTCACCTACTCGTTCCGATCGGGACCGACCATCCTGCAATCGGTCGACCATGTGTTTCGCGACGCCGAGATCTACCGCAGCATCCACTCCCCCGACATTGGATATCCGGTCCACCATTCGCTCGCCGATGCCGGGCCGGGCCTGATCGAATTGTGGGATCTGCAGCAGCCGGACAAGGGCGCCGACATCGAGGGTTGGCGCGCGCCGTTCGACGGCATCGCGGTGACCAGTCCCGAAGTCGGCCTCGCCCGGCGCATCCAGGCGGAGATCCGCAGGCTGGTCGGCAGCGGAATCATGACGGGCCGGCGCGGCGATCGCCGGCCGCTGCGCCATGGCGACATCCTGGTGCTGGTGCGGCGGCGCGGCAATGTGTTCGACGCCGTCATCCAGGCGCTCAAGCATGCCGGCATTCCGGTCGCCGGCGCGGACCGGCTCAAGCTGACCGAACACATCGGGATCATCGACCTGATGAACCTCGCCGACGCGCTGCTGCTGCCGCGGGATGATCTGGCCCTCGCGGTGGCGCTGAAGAGCCCGCTGTTCGGCCTCGACGACGACGATCTGTTCAAGCTCGCCTGGCAGCGCAAGGGATCGTTGCGCCGGGCGCTGGACCAGCATGCCGAGGGCGATACCAGGATCGCGGCGGCCCTGCGCCGTCTTCGTCTTTGCGAGGCGCGCGCCGCGCGACTGACGCCCTTTGCGTTCTACGCGTGGCTGCTCGGCGGCGACGGCGGCCGGCGCCGCATCCTGAAACGGCTCGGCCATGAGGCCAATGATGCGCTCGACGAGTTTCTCGAACTCGCGCTCGGCTATGAACGCAAGGCGCCGGCCTCGCTGCAGGGCTTCATGGCATGGCTGCGCGCCGCCGACACCGAGGTCAAGCGCGACATGGAGATATCGCGCGACGAAGTCCGTGTCATGACCGTGCATGGCGCCAAAGGGCTCGAAGCGTCGGTGGTGTTCCTGGTCGACACCACCACCTCGCCGACCGACACGCAGCGCCTCAGGCTCATTCACCTTTCCGAAGCCGCGGCGCCCGGCACGCCCGGAACCGTGGTATGGGCCGGCAAGAAGGCCGACGATCCCGCGATCGTCGCCGCGGCGCGCGCGGCGATGCTGGGCGATACCGAGGATGAATATCGCCGGCTGCTCTACGTGGCGATGACGCGCGCGGCCGATCGCCTGATCATCGGCGGCTGCATGCCGGGCAACATGAGTACGATTCGCAAATGCTCCTGGTACGACCTGGTTTCGGGCGGACTCGCGCGTTCCGGGTTGTCGGCGCAGCAACTCGAAACGCCGGCCGGCAGGGTCACCCGCTATCTCCGGCCGGAGGATGAGACGGAGGCGGCGGCTGGCGCGGCGGCGAACCTTCCGGCCGGCAGCGGGCCGCCGACGGAACTGCCGTCATGGCTGCGTGCGGAGGCCGCGCCGGAACCGTCGGCCGATCACCTGCTGCGTCCTTCCGACCCGGTCGGCGCCATGGCTCCCCGACGGCACACCGAGGAGACGGTGCGCTCGCGGGCACGCGCGGTGCAGCGTGGCACCCTGGTGCACCGGCTGCTGCAATCGCTGCCCGAACTCGCCGTCGACCGTCGGAACGACGCCGCAACCAGCTATCTCGCCCGCAATGCCGAAGGCTGGAGCGAGCCGGAGCGCGTGGCGCTGGCACGGTCGGTCCTCGGGCTGATCGAGGACCCCCGTTTCGCCGCGGTATTCGGGCCCGGCAGCCGCCCCGAAGTGTCGATCGTCGGACGGCTGGCGCGGCCAGGCGGGACCAAGGCGCTGGTTTCCGGGCAGATCGACCGGCTGGTGGTGACCCCAGGCGAGGTCCTGATCGTCGATTTCAAGACCAATCACGCCCCGCCCCGGCAGGCCGCCGAGGCGCCTTCCGGCTATGTGCGCCAGCTCGCGCTCTATCGCGCCGTGCTGGCCCAGCTTTACCCGGAACGGCCGATCCGCGCCGGCCTGCTATGGACCGAAACCCCCGAATGGATGGAGATTCCCGCCCCTGCGCTGGACGCGCAACTGGCCGCCATTCTTGCCAGCGGCGAGCGAGCTTGACCCGGCCGGGTGGCGTTCATAGGTTGGTTGCATGATCCCGGCGCGATTCCTCGCGAAGGCGCGCATCCATTCGAAACGAACGAGGTATTTGCAATGGCCGTTGGCAAGGTTTCTGACGCCAATTTCGAGGCTGAGGTGCTCAAGGCGACCGGCCCGGTCGTGGTTGATTTCTGGGCCGAGTGGTGCGGTCCCTGCCGCATGATCGCCCCCGCGCTCGACGAGATTTCCGGCGCGATGGGCGACAAGGTCAAGATCGTCAAGCTCAATGTCGACGAGAGCCCGAAGACGGCCTCGAAATACGGTGTCATGTCGATCCCCACCTTGATGATCTTCAAGGGCGGCGAGATGGCCTCGCGCCAGGTCGGCGCGGCGCCGAAGCAGAAGCTGCAGCAGTGGATCAGCGCGGCGGTGTGAGCGCCGCCGCAGCCGTCACGCGATCCGGCGGAGCGCCATCCTCGCGCCGAAGGACAAGTCCAAAGCCAGGCGCGCTGGCGCCGATGGAGGCGCGCTCGGTCGCGACCCTGCCGCGGGGAGCGGAGTGGCAGTACGAGCCGAAATGGGATGGCTTCCGCTGCCTGCTCAGCCGCGACGGCGGCGCGGTCGCGTTGCAGTCGAAATCCGGCGAGGATCTGACCCGCTATTTCCCTGAACTGGTGGCGGCCGCGCTGGCGCTGAAGGCCGCGACGTTCGTGCTCGACGGCGAAATCGTGATTCCGCAAGGCAGGACCTTGTCGTTCGACGAGCTGCTGCAGCGCATTCACCCGGCAGCGAGCCGGATCGCGAAGCTGTCGCGGCAAACGCCGGCGCGCTATCTCGCCTTCGACCTGCTGGCGACCGCAGGCGATCGGACGCTCGCCGCGCAGCCGCTGCGACAGCGGCGGCCGGCGCTGAAGGATTTTGCCGATCGCCAGTTCAAGGCGAATGCGACGTTCCGTTTGTCGCCGGCTACGCTGAGCTACGCGACGGCGGCGAAATGGCTGGCCCGCGCCGGCGGCGGTTGCGACGGCGTCATCGCCAAGCGCCTCGACCTGCCCTATCAGTCCGGCAATCGCGACGGCATGCAGAAGATCAAGAGGTTTCGCAGCGCCGATTGCGTGGTCGGCGGGTTCCGCTACGCCAGCCAAAAGCTCAGCGGAAAGCAGGTGGTCGGCTCGCTGCTGCTCGGCCTCTATGATCGCCAGGGACTGCTGCATCATGTCGGCTTCAGTTCCGCGATCCGGCGGCAGGACAAGCCGGCCCTGACCGCCCGGCTTGAGCCGCTAATCGCAAAGCCCGGCTTCACCGGCAACGCGCCGGGCGGTCCGAGCCGCTGGTCGACCGATCGCTCGGCACAATGGTGCCCGCTCAAGCCGAAGCTCGTGGTCGAGGTGAGCTACGACCATGTCAGCGGCCAGCGATTTCGTCACGGCACCTCGATTCTGCGCTGGCGCCCGGACAAGGCACCACGGCAGTGCACCTTCGACCAGCTCAAACAGACGGCGGCCGGCCCGACGACGCGGTAGCCGTCAGGCGGGAGGCGTGCCGTTGGCGGCGAGCACATGGCCGGCGAGATACAGCGAACCCGTGATCAGGATGCGCGGCGGCACTTCATAGGCGAGCCGTGTCAGCGCATGCAGCGCCGCCGCTATGCTTTCCGAAATCTCCACCCGCATGCCGAGGCGACGCGCCGCATCGGCGAGTTGCTCCGGCGGCATGGCCCGCTGGCGGCCGGGGATCGGCACCGCCACGACGTGGCGGGTCAAGCCGGTGAAATTGGCCAGGAATGCATCGGCATCCTTGTTGGCCATCATGCCGGCGATGACGACCAATGGCCGCGGCACCCGCTCTTCCAGATCGCCGAGCGCCGCCGCGGCGACCCGTCCGCCCTCGGCATTGTGTCCGCCGTCGAGCCAGATCTCGCAGCCCGTCGGCGCCCGGTCCAGCAGCATGCCGCTGCCGATGCGCTGCATCCGCGCCGGCCATTCGGCGGCGACGATCCCGGCCTCGAACGCCGCGGCATCGATCCTGAACGCGTCCTGCGCGCGAAGCGTGGCGATGGCGAGGCCCGCATTGTCGAATTGATGCCGCCCGAACAGCCGCGGCGCCGCCAGATCCATCAGTCCGCGATCATCCTGATAGACGAGACGCCCGCGCTCGACATTGACATGCCATTGCTGAGAGGCGGCATGCAGCGCGGCGCGTTCCGATCGGGCCCACCGCTCGATCACGTCCATCGCATCGGGGGCCTGTTCGGCACAGATGACCGGCGCGCCGCGCTTGATGATGGCGGCTTTTTCGCCGGCGATCCGGTCCAGCGTATCGCCGAGAAATTCGGTGTGATCCATGCCGATCGGCGTGATCACGGTGGCGAGCGGCGTCTCGATCACATTGGTGGCGTCGAGCCGGCCGCCGAGGCCGACTTCCAGCAGCACCACGTCGGCGGGATGCTGCGCGAACAGGCAGAATGCCGCCGCCGTTTCGATTTCGAAGATCGTGACCGGCACCCCGCCATTGACCGCTTCGCAATGCGCCAGCACGTCGCGGAGCACGTCGTCGCTGACGAGGCGGCCGCCACCGGCCTCGCCGATCCGGTAGCATTCGTTGATCCGCACCAGATAGGGCGATGTGAAGACGTGGACACGCAGGGCTGCCGCTTCCAGGATCGCGCGCAGAAAGGCGATCGTTGACCCCTTGCCGTTGGTGCCGGCGACATGGATCACCGGCGGCAGCTTGCGCTCGGGATGGTCGAGCCCATCGAGCAGGCGATGCATCCGTGCCAGATCGAGATCGATATGCCGGGGATGCAGGGCGGACAGCCGCGCAATCAGATCGCCCAGCGGAGACGGTTCTGCCGCGGAGCGGTTCACGCGTGCGGTGCTGCCGCCACGTCCGCCTCCGTCGGGATCTGGACGGGCGTGATCACCTCCGGCGCCGGCCGGGTTACCGCTTCCAGCGCCGGTGATCTGGTCAGGAGCCGGCACAGCCGCGCCAAGGTGGGGCGCAGATCGTGACGGTGCACCACCATGTCGATCATGCCATGGTCCTTGAGATATTCGGCGCGCTGAAACCCTTCGGGCAGCTTCTCGCGAATGGTCTGCTCGATCACGCGCGCGCCGGCAAAGCCGATCAGCGCACCGGGCTCGGCGATCTGCACGTCGCCCAGCATGGCATAGGAGGCCGTGACGCCGCCGGTGGTGGGATTGGTCAAAACCACGATATAGGGCTGCTTGGCCTCGCGCAGCATCTGCACGGCGACCGTGGTGCGCGGCAATTGCATCAGCGACAGGATGCCCTCCTGCATGCGGGCCCCGCCGGAGGCCGCGAACACGATGAACGGCGCCTTCTTCTCGACCGCGAGCTCCATCCCGCGCACGATCGCCTCGCCGGCGGCCATGCCGAGCGAGCCGCCCATGAAGTCGAAATCCTGCACCGCAATGACGACGGCGGCGCCTTCGAGCTTGCCATAGCCGACCTTGATGGCGTCGTTGAGCCCGGTCTTGGCACGGGCATCCTTGATGCGGTCGGCATAGCGGCGCTCGTCGCGGAACTTCAGGGGATCGGCGGTCACCTCGGGCAACGCCACGTCGAACCAGGTCTCGTTGTCGAAGATCGACTTCAGCCGCGCCACCGCGCTCATGCGCATGTGATAGTTCGAGCCGGGGATGACGAACTGATTGGCCTCGACGTCCTTGTAGAACACCAGCTGCCCGGAGTCCGGGCACTTGATCCAGAGATTTTCCGGGGTCTCGCGCCGCAGGATGTTGCGGATCTTCGGCCGGACGACATTGGTGAGCCAGTTCATGGTTCGCTCCGAATCGCCATCGAGGCGATCAACCGATTATATGGCGGCCCTGTTGATGCCCGGCAAGCTGTTACCGGCAACCAGGTTCCGTCAAGGGCGGTTCATTCCGCCGCCTGGGAAGCGCCGTGGACACCCTCGGCCAGCGCGGCGGCGAGGCCGGCGACGGCGCCGACGGTGCCTGCCGTCGCACGTCCTTCGGCATCGAGGCTGTTGCGCAGGACATCGACCAGGGCGGTGCCGACCACCGCGCCGTCGGCGCACTCCGCGACCGCGCGGGCCGTTTGAGGCGTGCGGATACCGAAGCCGACACAGACCGGCAGTTTGGTATGACGCTTGATGCGCGCGACGGCCTTCCCGACGGCGTCCGAATCGGCCTTGGCGCTGCCGGTGATGCCGGTGATGGAGACGTAGTAGACAAAGCCGGAAGTGTTGGCGAGCACCGCCGGCAGGCGCCGGTCGTCGGTGGTCGGCGTCGCAAGCCGGATGAAGTTGAGACCGGCTTGCATTGCCGGCAGGCACAGTTCGCTATCCTCCTCCGGCGGCAGATCGACAATGATCAGGCCGTCGACCCCTGCGGACTTCGCCTCGGTGAGAAAGCGATCGACGCCATGGATGTAGATCGGATTGTAGTAACCCATCAGCACCACCGGCGTCGCGTCGTCATGGGCGCGAAAGCCGCGCACCATCTCCAGCGTCTTCTTCAGGGTCATGCCGGCCTTCAGGGCACGCAGGCCGGCGGCCTGGATCGACGGGCCGTCGGCCATCGGGTCTGTGAAGGGCATGCCGATCTCGATGATGTCGGCGCCGGCCGCGGGCAGCGCCTGGATGATGGCCAGCGAGGTCGCGGGATCGGGATCGCCCGCCATCAGGAAGGTGCCGAAGGCGGGTCGGCCCTGTCGCTTCAACTCGGCAAAGCGCGCATCGATACGGCTGGTCATCGGCGATTCACTTCTTCCTGCGCTTCAGCATGTCGCCGACCTGCGGCACGTCCTTGTCGCCGCGGCCGGAGAGATTGACCACCATCAGGTGATCCCTTGGTCGTTGCGGCGCGAGCTCGATCACCCGCGCGATGGCGTGCGCAGGCTCCAGCGCCGGGATGATGCCCTCGAGCCGCGACAGCAACTGGAACGCCGCCAGCGCCTCGTCGTCGGTGGCGGAGAGATAGGTCACGCGACCGGTCTCGTGCAGCCAGGAATGTTCCGGTCCGATGCCGGGATAGTCGAGGCCCGCCGATATCGAATGGGCATCCTGGATCTGGCCGTCATCATCCATCAAAAGGTAGGTGCGGTTGCCATGCAGAACGCCGGGCCGCCCGCCCGCGATCGAGGCCGCGTGCAATTGCGTCAGCCCATGGCCAGCGGCCTCGACCCCGAAAATCGCAACGCCGGGATCGTCCAGGAACGGATGGAACAGCCCCATCGCGTTGGAGCCGCCGCCGATGCAGGCAATCAGCGAGTCCGGCAGCCGGCCTTCGGCAGCCTGCATCTGGGCGCGGGTCTCGACCCCGATGATCGACTGGAAATCGCGCACCATCATGGGATAGGGATGCGGTCCCGCCACGGTGCCGATGCAGTAGAAGGTATCGTGCACGTTGGTGACCCAGTCGCGCAGCGCCTCGTTCATCGCGTCTTTCAGCGTGCGCGTTCCCGATTGCACCGGGATCACCTTGGCGCCCAGCATTTCCATGCGAATGACATTGGGCTGCTGCCGTTCGACATCGACGGCGCCCATATAGACCGCGCAATCGAGCCCGAACCTTGCGCACAGCGTCGCGGTGGCAACCCCATGCTGGCCGGCGCCGGTCTCGGCGATGATGCGCTTCTTGCCCATCCGCCGCGCCATCATGATCTGGCCCAGCACGTTGTTGACCTTGTGCGAGCCGGTATGATTGAGCTCTTCGCGCTTGAGATAGATCCTGGCGCCGCCGAGATGCTCGGTCAGCCGTTCGGCGAAATAGAGCGGCGACGGCCGGCCGACATAATGCGTCAGATATCCGTCCATCTCCGCCTGGAACGCCGGGTCGGCCTTGGCGGCGGCGTAGGCCTGCTCCAAGTCGAGGATCAACGGCATCAGCGTTTCCGCGACAAAGCGTCCGCCGAAAATGCCGAAATGCCCGCGCTCGTCGGGACCGCTGCGAAAGGAATTGGGCAATGCCGGGTTCATCATGGCCTTTCATGGTCGCCGGGCACGATCCGGCCATTGCTGTCGATCGGACGCTTTGGCCTGATCATCGATCACCGGCGACCGCCAGCGAGGCATCCTGACCGATCGCGCGCGCGCTGCGGATGAAGGCTTCGATCATCGCGCAATCCTTGACGCCGGGCGCGCGCTCCACCCCCGAGGAAACGTCGACACCGCCGGCACGGGTGAGGCCAACCGCGGCGGCGACATTGTCGGGGGTGAGGCCGCCGGAGACCATGAAGGGAACCGCGAGATCGAGATGTTCGAGCACGTGCCAGTCGAACGCCGCGCCAAGGCCGCCGGGCCGGGTGGCTCCCCGCGGGGCGCGGGCGTCGAACAGGATGCGGTCGGCCACCGCCGCATAGCCTGGCAAGGGCGCCAGATCGTCCAGCGTTTCGACCGCCATGGCCTTGATCACGGGCAACCCGAAGGCCTGCTTGATATCGCGTATCCGGGCAGCCGCCTCCTTGCCATGAAGCTGCAGAACATCCGGCTGGAGCGCCTCCACGATGTTGGCAAGGGTGGTGTCGTCGGCATCGACCGTGAGCGCGACCTTGACGGCGCGACCGTTGGCCTGGCGACCCAGTTCGCGCGCGGTTTGAAGGCTGATGTGACGGGGCGAAGGCGGAAAGAACACGAATCCAACCATGTCGGCGCCACCGTGCAGCGCCGCATCCAGGGTCTCGGGCGTGGACAGGCCACAAATTTTGACGATCAGCGCCATGGTCGAATTCGGGGTTGGGACGGCTCGCCTCCAGGCGAGGCGCCGCGCGCCGCGTTCTACAACGTCGCGTCCTGCTTGTCTCGCCCGGCGAACCCGTAGCCGGTCGCCGGCGGCGGGGCGGGAAGTCGCGGCGCGCCGTACCGGGCGGTGGTTTCCCGCGCCCTCAGGTCGGCCAGTTCCCGCCGCGCCAGCTGCGCGTCGGCCTCGTGCTGGCGCGCCACGCGCCGCCAGCGGCGTTGCCGGAGCCAGGTTGCGGAACCGCCGGCCACAACCCCCAGGATCGCCACCGCGATGATGAGAATGAACAGCGGCAGCGTGACCGCTAGGCCCGGATCGGTGGAATTGAGCGGATCGAACGACACCGTCACCAGTTGGCGGTTGGCGACGGCGAACACGATGAAGATCACGCCGAGCGGAACGACGACCACGGCCGTGAACATTTTTCGCATGATCCAGCTCTCGCCTTGATGGTGACCGTCGGGAAGATGGTGCGCGATCCGTTGCCGGACGAACTGGCGGGGTGGGATCCGCTCAGGCGCCAGCCTCGGGCGAACCGCCGTCGCGGTTCAGCCGTTCGCGCATTTCCTTGCCGGTCTTGAAAAACGGCACGCTCTTCTGATCCACGGGTACATGCGCTCCCGTGCGCGGATTGCGTCCGGCACGCGCCGGACGGTGCTTCACCGAAAAAGCGCCGAAACCCCGCAACTCGACACGATCGCCCCGCGCCAGCGCCGCAACGATCTCATCGAGAATCGCATTCACAATGTTCTCCACATCCCGCTGATAGAGATGCGGGTTGTGTTCGGCGATGCGCTGAACGAGTTCGGATTTGATCATCTAGACTGGGACCGGGAAATACGGAGACCCATTTCCGTGAAAATACCTTGAACTGTCAAGTCGCTAAATGAAATTGCGCGGCGCGAAAAGGCGCGATGGATCGTCGAATCGGGATTTGTTACAACACTCGCACTGCGGGAACACCGCCGCGAAGCCCGATTTGCCTGATTCAATTGTTGGCCGGAGGCTGCCATAAGGCCAGCATGCCATCGAGATTGAGGCGATCGGCCGCCTGCATCACGCCGGTCTGCTCGACCTGGCGCGCGATCGACCTCAATCCCAGCGCATTAAGCGTGATGGACGCCGCCGTACGCAGGAAGGTCAGGTCGCCGAACCGGGGCTGCAGCTTGAAATCGTGCACCGGCAAATCGCGCTTCACGCCTTTCTGCGCCACCAGCCAGGCTATCGCGGTTTTCTCGTCGCCAAGCTGGTCGACCAGCTTGAGGTCGATGGCCTGATGACCGGTGAAAACCCGCCCATCGGCAACCGTTTCGAGCAGCGTGTCGTCCATGCCGCGGCGCTGCTTCACCAGCCCGCGAAACCACGCATAGGAATCCTTCACCAGCGAATCCAGGGCCGCTCGGGCTTCCGGACTGGTCGGCTCATAGCCATTGGGCGCGGCCTTCAGGGGCGACGATTTCACTTCCTCGACCTTGACGCCGACGGTCTTGAGCAACTCGGTGAAATTCGGGATCTGGAACAGCACGCCGATCGAACCGACCAGCGAGGTCTGCTGGGCCACGATGTGATCGGCCGCAATCGCCGTGATGTAGCCTCCGGAGGCCGCCAGCCCCTCGACCACCACGACCATCGGCTTCTTCTCCTTCAACCGAACCAGCGCATCATAGAGCTGTTCGGAACCGGCCGTGGTCCCGCCCGGTGAATTGATGTGCACGATGACGGCCGCGGCCCTCGAATTGGCCAGCCGTTCCAGCGCCTCGACGCGATCCTGATCGCTACGGATCAGGCCTTCGATGTTGATGCGGGCGATCGAGCCGGAGGTGGTGAACGTGCCACGTCCGGCCGGTGTTAACGTCATGCCGATGACGGCAATCGCTGCGATGGCGACCACGGCGGCCATCACGCGCCAGAACGTCAGCTTGCGACGCATTCGGCGGCGGTCGACGATCACATCTGAATCCAGCGACATCAAGCTCTCCCGGGATCGGGGCCCCCAAGGGTTTCCGTTGGGTCTGCTCTGCCCGGTTTAACAGGCCGTGTCCCCATTACATCAATTTCGATGCAATATGAAGAATGCAAGGCGCCGGCAGACCAGCCCGCGCCAGGCGGCCCGTTTCCGCCGCAGCCAGTGTAGGGCCATGAATTCAAGCGGGCCCCGGCCGAAACCGGGGCCCATTTGGGCATACTGCAGCCGCGGGCTATTTGTCGCCGCGCTGCTTCAGCGCGGTGCCGAGAATATCGCCCAGGGTCGCGCCCGAATCGGACGAGCCGTATTGCGCGATGGCTTCCTTCTCTTCGGCGACTTCCAGCGCCTTGATCGAGACCTGCACCTTGCGGGCCTTCTTGTCGAACTGGATCACCCGCGCGTCGACCTTCTCGCCGACGGCAAAGCGTTCGGCGCGCTGGTCGTTGCGGTCGCGGGCGAGCTCCGAGCGCTTGATGAAGGTGGTGAAGTCGGTGCCGGCGATCTTGACCTCGATGCCGCTATCCTTGACCTCGAGCACCTCGCAGGTCACGACCGCGCCCTTCTTGACGTCGCCGGGCTCGGCGAACGGGTCGCCCTCGAGCTGCTTGACACCGAGCGAGATGCGCTCCTTCTCGACATCGACATCGAGCACCACGGCCTTGACCATGTCGCCCTTCTTGAAGTTGTCGATCACCTGCTCGCCCGGCAGCTTCCAGTCGAGATCCGACAGATGGACCATGCCGTCGACGTCGCCGTCGAGGCCGAGGAACAGGCCGAACTCGGTCTTGTTCTTGACTTCGCCCTCGACGGTCGAGCCGACCGGGAATTTCTCGACAAAGACCTCCCAGGGATTGCGCATGGTCTGCTTGAGGCCGAGCGAGATCCGGCGTTTGACCGAATCGACTTCGAGCACCTGGACTTCGACCTCCTGCGAGGTCGAAACGATCTTGCCTGGATGCATGTTCTTCTTGGTCCACGACATCTCCGAGACGTGAATCAGGCCTTCGATGCCCGGCTCGAGCTCGACGAACGCGCCGTAATCGGTGATGTTGGTGACGCGGCCGGTGAAGCGCGCATTGAGCGGGTATTTTGCCTCGATGCCCTGCCACGGATCGTCCAGCAACTGCTTCATGCCGAGCGAGATTCGGTGGGTCTCGTGGTTGATCTTGATGATCTTGACCTTCACGGTCTGGCCGATGCTCAGCACCTCGGTCGGATGGTTGACCCGCCGCCAGGCGATATCGGTGACGTGCAGCAGGCCGTCGATGCCGCCGAGATCGACGAACGCCCCGTAATCGGTGATGTTCTTGACCACGCCGTCGATGACCTGGCCTTCCTCGAGGTTCTGCACCAGTTCCTGGCGCTGCTCGGCCCGGGTCTCTTCCAGCACGGTGCGGCGCGACACCACGATGTTGCCGCGGCGGCGATCCATCTTGAGGATCTGGAACGGCTGCGAATTGTTCATCAGCGGGGCGACGTCGCGGATCGGGCGGATATCGACCTGCGAGCGGGGCAGGAAGGCCACCGCGCCGTCGAGATCGACCGTGAAGCCGCCCTTGACCTGGTTGAAGATGACCCCGTGCACCTTCTCGTTGTTGTTGAACGCCTTCTCGAGCTTGCCCCAGCTCTCTTCGCGGCGCGCCTTGTCGCGCGACAGCACGGCCTCGCCGAGCGCATTTTCGATGCGGTCGAGAAACACCTCGACCTCGTCGCCGACCTTGAGATCGCTTTCGCGGCCGGGTCCTGCGAATTCGCGCAGCGCCACGCGGCCCTCGGTCTTGAGGCCGACGTCGATGACGGCCATGTCCTTTTCAATTGCGACCACCTTGCCCTTGATGACGGAGCTTTCCTGCAGATTGCCGCCGGCAAAGGATTCATCGAGCATCGCGGCGAAATCGTCGCGGGTGGGATTGTAAGAAGCAGTCGAAGCCATTTGTTCTCCAGATGCGGTGTCGCCGGCCGTTCGGGTTGGGGGCGGATCGCGCGGCAGGTGTCAGGGGTCCGCAACCTCTGACGACCGCTGGATGCGTCAAGCGCAACAGCGGGCCGGCAGCATGCCTGCACGTTCGATCCGTTGATTTCGATCCGGGGCCTGAAACGAGCTGATCGATTTCGAAGCCGGGAGCGGGCTTTCCTCCAATGACGGCGACGGGTTCAAACCCTTCGCCGGCCCGCTCGGACGGCCTCGACAATGTCGATGGCGGCCCGGACGCCTGCTTCTATATCCAACTGCGAGTTATCGAGCAAGTGAGCATCCGCCGCGCGCTTCAGCGGCGCAGTGGCCCGATTCTGGTCGCGTTCGTCGCGCCTGAGGATATCCGCGAGCACCATGGCCTCGTCGGCATCCTCGCCCCGGGCCCTCGCCTCCAGGGTCCGGCGGCGGGCCCGGACCCGGGGGTCGGCGACGACGAAAATCTTCACATCGGCATGCGGACAGATCACGGTCCCGATGTCGCGGCCGTCCAGCACCGCACCGGGTGGGCCGGCGGCGAAATGGCGCTGGAAATCGATCAGGACCTCGCGCACCCGCGGGATCGAGGACACCACCGAGGCGGCCTCGCCGATCGCCTGACCCTTCAGCACCGGGTTTCCGAACTTCTCGGGATCGAGTTCCAGTGCGGCAGCGACCGCCAGGGCCTCATCGGTCAGGTCGGCGCCGGCATCGAGCATCGCCTTGGCCACGGCCCGGTAGATCACGCCGGTATCGAGGTGACGATAGCCGTAATGATGGGCGAGCCGCTTGCCGAGCGTGCCCTTGCCGGAGGCGGCAGGTCCGTCGATGGCGATGATCATGGTCACCTATGGATTGTCTGGCGGGGACCGCGGGCCCGCCGCAGCGGACGTTCCTCGGTGAAGATGTTGCGCGACGCGAATTCGCCGGGACTGCTGAAGGTCAGAAATTCGCGCAGGGCATCCGATGGCGCCGTCGCGGTGAACCAGGGACTGGCCAGATAGCGGCCGGAATCGGTGACCCAGGACGGGACGCGGCCCAGCCGCCGTTGTTTTGCGAGATATTCCGCGATCGCGCCCACCAGCGCGTTCAACCGGGGATCAGCGGTCAGTTGCGGCGCCTGCGCGATCGACGCGTAGCGATCCTGATCGGTCCTGGCGAGATCGAAGCTGTCGACGAATTCGGCCAGCACGGTATCGCGCGGCGCGCCGCGCTCAATGCTCTGGACGGCCTCAGCGATGGTATTTGGGCGCATCGGCTCCCCCTCCACTACTCATGTTGCGCAATGCCGGCTGCCGCCGCCGCGCGGCCGATCTGATCGAAGGCGTCCAGCAGCGCATCGCGGTCGAAAGCTGCGACCATCAGTCTCGCCTCATGAAAACGCCGCCCCGAGCCGGCGCATCATCGGGATGAAGTCCGGAAAACTGGTGGCAATGAAGCTGGTGTCGTCGACCCCGACCGGCTGGTCGGCGGCAAGACCCATCACCAGCGCCGACATCGCAATCCGATGATCCATGTGGGTGGCGACCACGCCACCGCCCGGCACGTGTCCGCGACCTTCGACGATCAGGTCGTTGCCGGCGATCTCGACCTTGACGCCGTTGGCGCGCAGCATGGCGCTGGTCGCCAGCAGCCGGTCGGACTCCTTGACCCGCAGTTCCTGCAGACCGCGCATGATGGTGGTGCCCTCGGCACAGGCGGCAGCCACCGCCAGCACCAGATATTCGTCGATCATCGAAGGCGCCCGCTCCGGCGGCACCTCGACCCCGCGAAGCCTCGAGGCGCGGACGCGGAATTGTGCCATCGGCTCGCCGGCATCGCCCCGCCGCTCGACCTCCTCGATATTAGCCCCCATTTCGCGCAGGGTCGTCATCAGGCCGGTCCGGAGCGGGTTGGTCATGACATCCGACAGCACGACATCGGATCCGCCAACGATCAGCGCCGCCACCATCGGGAATGCCGCCGAGGACGGGTCGGCCGGCACCACCACGTCGGCGCCATGCAGTTCAGGCTGGCCAGTGAGGGTGATCCTGCGGCCGTGCGGCCCTTCGCGGGCGGAGACGATCTGCGCGCCGAAATGCCTCAGCATCAACTCGGTATGGTCGCGGCTCGCCTCGGTTTCGATCACCGTGGTGGCGCCGGGCGCGGCAAGTCCCGCCAGCAGCACCGCCGACTTGATCTGCGCCGAGGCCACTGGTGTGCGGTACAGGATGGGCAGCGGGTCGCGAGCGCCGTCCAGCGTCAGCGGCAGGCGGTCGCCCTCGCCGTCCCGCCTCACATGCGCTCCCATCATTTCGAGCGGATCGAGCACGCGCCGCATCGGCCGCGCCCGAAGCGAGGCGTCGCCGTCGAAGGTCGCGGTGATCGGGCAGCCAGCGACAGCCCCCATCACCAGCCGACAGCCGGTGCCGGAATTGCCGAAATCGAGCGGAATCTGCGGTGGCGCGAAGCCGCCGACCCCGACGCCACCAATCGACCAGCTAAATTCACCGGTCCGCTGCACCTCCGCCCCCACCGCGCGCATCGCCTTGGCGGTATTGAGCACATCCTCGCCCTCGAGCAGGCCCGATATCCGGGTCTCCCCGACCGAGAGCGCACCCAGGATCAACGCGCGGTGCGAAATCGACTTGTCGCCGGGAACGCGGACCGTGCCGGCCAGGGGGCCGCTCGAACTCGCCTGCAGCGGGACGCGGTGGGCTGAATCGGTCAAGAATGTGTCCTCTGTGCCGGCGCAGGTATCACATGGGCCGGGCGGCGTCACGCGATGACCGTCGAGCCGCAAAGCGCTATTGACAGCAGCGCCTCAACTAGCCAAGTGAAGCACCGTTTTTCGAAAGTTTCCCAGGATTCCGCACGTGGCAAAATCCGATCTCGGAACCAAACGCATTTGCCCGACCACGGGCAAGAAATTCTATGATCTCAACAAGAACCCGGTGATCTCGCCCTATACTGGCGAGGTGGTGCCGATCGCGCCGGCGGTGGCCCCACGCGGCAGGGGCGACGCCGCGCGTGCGACCGCGGCCGCGGCTGCCGCCGAAGCTGCGCCGGAGCCCGCGGAGGCCGAGGAGCTGGTGCCGCTCGAGGAGGCCGATGCCGAGGAGAACACCGGCAAGGTCAAGGCCGTCGTTCCGGAATCGGAAGACGATATCGAGATCGACGAGACCATCGAAGACGATGACGACGACGATTCGACCTTCATCGCCGATGAGGAAGAGGGCGACGAGGACGTCACCGATATCATCGGCGATGTGGGAGGCGACGAGGAGACTTGAGATCGGCCCTGAACTGGTTCAGGGTCAATCCCCGCGTCCCCCATGGCGCGGCAGGTTTCGGGGCCATAGCTCAGCTGGGAGAGCGCTTGCATGGCATGCAAGAGGTCGGCGGTTCGATCCCGCCTGGCTCCACCACGCTCCGCGTAACCGTCGGGCGGACAAGCGTGGGCCGCCGACGACCAGGCGAGCAGCGGGCAACTGGCTATTCTGCGGCGTCTGACAGCACCGAGCGCGGCATCAGGGCGAGCCAGCCTTGGAGAAAATGCTTGAGCCAGGCGCGCTCTGCGACGTCATGGATCGCCCGGTCGGCGAAGTGCTGATGGCGCGGCTGCGCGCCGGGCCCAATCAGGCGATCGTGGCCACGGATCGTCCAGCTATGCATCATGGCGTAAGTCACGTCGGGATGAAATTGCAGGCCGAACGCGTGCCCGGACCGGAAAGCCTGTACCGGGAAATCGTCGCCCTCGGCCAGCAGTTCGGCGCTGTCGGGCAGATCGAACCCCTCGCGATGCCAGTGATAGACATGGCTCGGCCAGTCGGGGCAGAGCACCCGTCCCGCGCGGGTCGGACGAACAGGATAATAGCCGATCTGGCTCACCCCTCGCGGATGCGGCGCGACCCGGGCGCCGAGCTGCCTTGCGAGTAGTTGCGCCCCCAGGCAGATGCCTAGAAACGGGCGGTCCTCGCGCAACACAATCTCGATCCAGTCGATCTCGTGCCGGACATAGTCGTCGGGGTCGTTGGCGCTCATCGGACCGCCGAAAATGACCGCGCCGGCGTGGCCATCGAGCGTTTCCGGCATCGCGTCGCCAAACCGCGGTCGCCGGATATCGAGCGTGTATCCAAGCGCGCGCAACGCATTGCCGACCCGGCCCGGCGTCGAATTCTCCTGATGCAGGACGACCAGCACCGGCAGCAGGCAGGCCAGGTCCGGTGATGCGGCCGTTACCCGCTTCGTGTCCGGGAAGGGCACACGCAGCGTGCCATTGTTCGACCTGTACGACATCGCCTCGTTCGCTGACGGCCGCAAAAGCCGAATCATAGCCAACAGATTCTTAATGAGACGTGAGTTCGCGGGCCATTTGTCGCAAACGTGAAGCCCATCGCGGGCTGCGGCGCGCCGCTCAGCGCCGGCGCAATTGCAGGCGGCCGACCGCCCCGAGAATGAACCCGCGGGGGAACAGCCGCAGCAGCAGTGGCACCATCTTGATGCCGAAGCCGGGAAGAACGGCGCGCTGATTGGCCATCAGGCCGCGATAGCCCGCCTTGGCAACGTCGGCCGCGGTGACGTTGAGCACCGCCGAATCGTAGCCCGGCGTGAAGCCAGCCCGAACCTGGAATTCCGACGGCACCGGCCCCGGGCAGAGCGCTGTGACGCGGACGCCGCGGCCGGCAAGCTCCTTGCGCAACGCCTCGGTGAAGGAAAGCACATAGGCCTTGGAGGCGTAGTAGACCGCCATTCCCGGCCCGGGCAGGAATCCGGCGATCGAGCTGACATTGAGGATGCCGCCGCGATGCCGGATCAGACTGTCCGAGAACCGCAGCGACAGATCGGTCAAGGCGCGGATGTTGACGGCAATGATTTCGAGCTGCTCGGCGCGGTCCATCTCGATCGCAGTGCCGAACAGGCCGAAGCCCGCATTGTTGACGACGAACTCGACCTCGGCGCCGTCGGCGGCCAGGGCGGCCGCTATCTGGTCGCCGGCATCGGCCTGACTGAGGTCGCAGGCGATGACGATCGGCGTGGCGCGGTCCGGCCCGGCTATTTCCGCCGCCAGCGCGGTCAGGCGCGCTTTGCGTCGGGCGACCAGAGCGACGCGGTGGCCGTTCGATGCGAAAACCCGAGCCAGCTCGGCGCCGATGCCCGACGAGGCACCGGTAATCAGCGTCACACGCTCGGTCACGGTTCGAAGCTCTCGGTTCGGTGGCAGATCAACTTGCGGCCGGGACCGGAACGAGAGCACACGCCTCCGGTGGGGCGCAAGCCTGCTGCAATCATATGGAGTTTTCAAATGCCATGGGCTGTGAAGTGAAAGCGCAACTATTCCAATACGGCCGCCGTCAGCGTCGTACCATTGGCGGACCACATTAAAGTTTTTTCATGTCGCGACGGTGTCCCCGCTCGACGGGAAATCAACCGGCGGCGTCGGCGATGTCCGAGCCGCCCTTGGGCGAGGCCGGCAGCGCGCCCGCCACGCGGTGCTTGAGTTCGATCCGGTCACGCGAGGACACGCCGAGCAGGTCGGCCGCGCGCCACACCACATTATCCTCGAATTCGCTGACCTCGCCGTCGGCATAGACCAGCTCCCACATCATCTCGACGATGCGGAGCCGGCCTTCCTCGTTCACCGAACGCATGATGACGCTGGTGAAATGATAAAGATCGACCGCCTCGCCTTCGACCAGTGTCGCGGATGCGATCAGCTGATCGGCCGTTCCGGGATCAAGCTTGAAGCTCGATTCGAGCAGGCTGTGAAGCTTGCGCTTCTCGACCTCGGACGGCTCGCCGTCGAGCGAGATGACATGAATGAGGAGCGCCGTTGCCGCGAGGCGATAGCCGGTGTCGTCGAACGCGCGGTCGTGCGGCGGGCTCGGCGATACAACCTCGGCAATGAATTGGCGCAATCCGTCCAGCATCGCAGTCTCTGCCGTTGAGGGGTAGACCTTCGGGTGCCGCCGCGACGACACCACAAATATATGGGTCGAAAAATCGATCGGCGCAATCGGCGGCCGCGCCCCGGGCATTACCTTTTGGCAATATCAGGGGATTTCGTACACCACCATCTTGTCGGCGATGCCGCGCAGGGCGGCCTGCTTCTGGATCGGCCTGATCGCCTGCCTGTCCAGGATGGCGGTGACCTCCGGTACATCGATCACCGAGCCCGTGACGTGTATCGCGTGCGAGGTCGACAGGCCCTGCACCCGCGCCGCGATGTTGACGGTCTGGCCGAAATAATCCTGCCGCTCGTTGAGCATGACCGCAAGGCAGGAGCCTTCATGGATGCCGATCTTGACGACGAGATCCCGGGTTCCCCGCTCGACATTTAGATTTTCCATGGCGCCGCGGATCCGCAGCCCCGCTGCCAGCGCCTGCTCGGGACGATTGAAGGTCGCCATCACGGCGTCGCCGATCGTCTTCACGACCGCACCCTTCTCGGCGGAAATGATCTCGAGTAGGGCGTGGAAATGCGCCCGGACGAGATCGAAGGCCGCAAGGTCGCCAACTCGCTCGTACAGCGCGGTGGAGCCTTTCAGGTCGGTGAACAGGAAGGTCAGCGAGGTGATCTTGAGGCGCTGATCGATGTTGAGATTGTCGGCCTTGTAGACGTCGCGGAAGGTCTGGTTGGTCAGCATCCGCTTCGCGGTGAGGAACGGCTTTCGTTTCCCGATCAAATGATGCAGCGCGTCGGCGGCGATGAACACCGATGGCAGCACCCGGACGTCGGTCTGGTTGTCGAGCGCAAGCCGCAGCGGCCCCGGACGCAGCGTCATCGTGCCGGACGGCGGCTGTATCCTGTTGTAGATCAACGACAACTGCTGGCGCTCCCGAGTCGGCTCGCCCTGCACGTCGATGAACTGCGCGGCGTGCGTCACCGGCTCGAATACGATGATGAAATTCGACGGCAGCTGCAGCGACAGCACCGCCTTTTCCCGCGGCGGCAGTTCCAGCGCGTCCAGCACCACGTCGTTGGACAGACTTTCGAAGGAATTCTCGTTCAGGTCGATTCCCGAACTCCAGAACACCTGCCTGAAATAATCCCAGATCGGCAGGCTGTGGGGGTCGTGCGCCGCGATCCGCCGCACCTGCGGGCTGACCGTGAAGGCGACCTCGACCTGCTCGTCGACCGAAGCCTCGTAGCCGCAGGCGCAGAGCCCGCAATGATAGTCGTCGTGACGCAGGGATTTCAGCGTGCTGTGGGCATCGAGCACGCCGCCGCAGCCGGGACAGAGCACGTTCCAGGTGAGATCGAACAGCCCGAGCCGCGAGGCGTGCAGAAAGCCGGAGATCACGCGTTCCTCGTCCAGTCCGCTCCGGGTCGCGAAATCGAGCGCATTGATCCGGTTCAGTTCGCTGTCCTTGCCCTTCTCGATCAGGTTCTGGATGGCGTCGGCGACCGACGGATCGGCGGACTGCCTCAGGATCGCGAACTGCGCTTGGACGTCTTTCATGGGGGGAACTTAGATCAGATCGCCGCGGCGTCCAAACAATGGATGCTCACCGAGCCGTGATGCGGAACATCGGCGAGCGGTCGGGTTGCGTCGTCACCACGCCGATCGGCAGCACCGGCGCGGAATCGGCCAGCCCGATCCGGAACGCGCCGACCAGCTTGGCGAGCGCCAGTGTCGTCTCCACCAGGGCAAAATGCGCTCCGATGCAGACCCGGGGACCGACACCGAACGGCAGATAGGCGAACCGATCGGGCGGCGGCGCCGGCGCCATGAAGCGGGACGGAATGAACGCCTCGGGATCGCGCCACAGCTTTTCATGCCGGTGCAGCAGCCAGGGGGCGATGATGATGACGTCCCTGCTGCGCACCGGCCGGCCCGCGACCGTATCCGGCTGCGCGGCCGCCCGCGCGATCAGGAAGGCGGGCGGATAGAGGCGCATGGTCTCGTCGATCACGGCACGGGTGAATTGCAATCGCTCCAGGTCGAGCCCGCTGGTCGACGCGCTGCCGGCCTCCGCCGCCACGCGGTCCTGGGTCGCAGGGTCGAGCGCGAGCAGATAAAGCGACCAGAACAGGGTGGTTGCCGTGGTCTCGTGGCCGGCGAGGATCATGGTCGCGACCTGATCGCCGAGCTGGGCGTCGGTGAAGCTTTCGCCGGTCTCGGGATCGCGCGCAGCGTCCATCAGGTCGAACAGGTCGCGCGGCGGAGCTCCCGCCTCCTTGCCGGCGGCGCGGCGTTCTACCATCAGCCTGGCGACAAACGCCGTCCAGCGCCGGCGGAAGCGAGCGCGTGCGAGATCCTGCGGGCTCGGCCATGCCAGTGGCAGCAGCAGATCGAGGAAATGCGGCCGGGCCAGGCGGGTGCCATATTCGATCACGAAGTTTCGCAGTGTTGCGCCATGGCGGCCCATGCCGAGCGAAAACATGGTGCGACCGGCAATCTCGAGCGCCATGCGCTGCATCGCCTCACGCAGGTCGACCGCCTCGCCTTGCGCCGCGCGCAGCGTGGCAATCGTGTCGTCGATGGCGGCGATCATATGCGGCGCCAGCGGCGCCACGGCCCGCGGCGTGAAGGCCGGCGCCAGGGTGCGGCGCTGATGCTTCCATGCGCGGCCCTCGGAAATCAGGAGCCCCTCACCGAGCATCGGACGCAACACCCGGATGCCGGGCGGGGTGCGCGTGTAGTTCTCGTAGTTGTCCACCAGCACATGCCGGATGGCGTCCGGCGTATTGAGGATGAAGCTGCTGCGCCCGAAGAAGCGGCCCTGCACGACGTCGTCCTGATAGGCGCGCGGTCCCCAGGTTGCGATGGCGCTGCGACGCATCGCCGCCATCCGGCCGAGCGCCGTCATGTCGGCGGAGGCGCGCGGCGGCGACGGCGGCACCAGCGGCCGGGTTGCGGGCATGTCCCGGACTTCGGCAATGCTCACGATGGACCTCGCCAGGAAGGGTGCGACAGGGATCAGCTAGGAGGTGAGCTCGGCAACCGCAATGCGGTTTTCGGAGGCTGGCCAGGCCCGCGCCACGATTCGTTCCAGGTTGAACAAGGCGATGACCGGACGCCCCGCCTCCGCCGCCGGCAGCCGCAAGGTGGCGAGCGAGTTGGTCGGCACGCCCGGCTTGATATCGGGCGGCTGCTGGCCGCCGAACAGCACGATGTCGCGCGGCAGGCCGAAATAGCCCCGCGGCCGAGACATCAGGATCACGCAGCCGGCGCCGGCATCGGCGGGTCCCAGGGCACGGGCGGCGCGAAGATGCACGACCTCCGAGGAGCGCGGAAAGGGCGATCGATAGAAATGCGTGGTGGTCGAGCCGGCGGCCGTCAGCACCATCTCGAGATACCACGACGAATCGAGGCGTGCCGGCCCCCATCGGCCATCGAGGCCGGCCTGCGAGGTGTGAATGACCCCGCCGATCCGCTCGCCGGTGTCGGGCGACACCCGATAGATCTCCACCGACGCGCCGCTGACCGGGCGATTGGTCGATATGCCGCCGGGAGTGCCGGTCACGAGCCCGCTCAGCTTGACCTCTCCCTCCGGCGCAATCGCAATCCGGTCCGGTTCCCGGCCCGCGATGAATTCGATAGATTTCGCGGAAGGCCCGCGGCGAAAATGCCGTCTCGCGATGGTCGACGGCACCGAGCACCAGATTGGTGGCGCCCTTGAGGGCCGGGCCTTCCGCCGTGACGCCGGTCGGCACACCCGGCTTGCCGATCAATCCGCCATCGGGCTGGGCGTATTTGTCCAAGCCGTCGCTGCGCAGGGTCAGGAACGCGGTTCCTGGCGTCACCTCGCTGTCGCCGTCGTTGAGCCCGCGCAGGAACGGCCCCTGCCCATTGAACTCGTTGTTGAGGCCTTCGTCCCAGGCGAACACGCCGTGGTTCGGAACGCCGCACAGCACGGCATGGCTGACTTCGCCGCCGCCACCGTTCCTGATGAAGTTGCGGATCGAATTGCCGCCGCGCGAATTGCCGACCAGCGCGATGCGCGGCGCTCCGGTGCGGTTTCTCACGGTCTTGATGGCCTCGGCAAGCTCGCGGCGCTGGTCCTCGGTCGAGGAATGATTGGGCTGCGGCACCGTGTCGTCACTGCGCGCCAGCGGATCGGTGAAGTTGATCGCGACCAGCCGGTCCGGCGCAACCCCGTTGGACTCCATCCGCCACAGCGTGGTCATCCACAGGGCGGCGTGGTCGCCGTTGCCATGCACGAACAGGATCGGCGGCATTTCCGCCGCGCCGGATGTCGCCGGCGCATTCTGGGCGAGCGCCTGTCCGCCAAAGCGGGTGGCCGCCAGCACCCCGGCGCCCCTGAGGATCGTTCGTCGCGACAGGTGCATTTGACCGCCTCCCCTTGTCTTTCAAGGGCTTGCTGTCGCCCTCACCCTGCTCTTAACCGCCTGGCCACTGGACAGCCAAGGACTTTCGCAGGCATCAGTTCGGGGAAAGGAATCACGGGCCGACCATGAACCAACCGTCGAATCGATCGAGCTTTGCCGCCGATGGGCTGAGGGAACCACTGCGGCATCCGGTTTTCCGCCGGATCTGGTTCGCCAGCCTGCTTTCCAATCTCGGCCTGTTGATCCAGGGCGTCGGAGCCGCCTGGGCCATGACCCAGATGGCGACCTCGGCCGACGACGTCGCGCTGGTGCAAACCGCGCTGATGCTGCCGGTGATGCTGATCTCGATGCCGGCGGGCGCCATCGCCGACATGTATGACCGCCGCATCGTTGCCCTGGTCTCGCTCTCGATCGCGCTGGCGGGCGCTACGGCGCTGTCGATTCTGGCCGGGCTCCATCTGATCACCCCGCGCATCCTGCTCGCCTTCTGTTTTGTGGTCGGCAGCGGCATGGCGCTGTTCGGGCCCGCCTGGCAGTCCTCGGTTAGCGAGCAGGTGCCAGCCGAAACACTGCCGTCGGCGGTCGCGCTGAACGGCATCAGCTACAACATCGCGCGAAGCTTCGGCCCCGCGATCGGCGGCATCGTGGTCGCGACCGCCGGCGCGGTCGCGGCGTTTGCCGCCAACGCGGTGCTCTACATCCCGCTGCTGGTGGTGCTGTTTCTGTGGCGCCGGGTCAGCGAGCCGTCACGGCTGCCGCGCGAGCGGCTCAGCCGCGCCATCGTTTCGGGGGTACGCTATATCGCCAATTCGCCCTCGATCCGCATCGTGCTGGTGCGCACGCTGGTGACCGGCCTGATCGGCGGTTCGGTCTCGGCGCTGATGCCGCTGGTGGCGCGCGACCTGCTGCATGGTGGCGCGCAGACCTATGGCATCATGCTCGGCGCATTCGGGATGGGCGCCGTGATCGGCGCGCTCAATATCTCCGAGGTGCGCAAGCGCCTGCAGGGCGAAGCGGCGGTGCGCGCCTGCGCGCTGTCGATGGGGGGATCGATCGCGGCGATCGCGCTCAGCCGCGAGCCGGTGCTGACCGCAGCCGCCCTGGTGCTGGCGGGCGCAGCGTGGATGCTGGCGGTGGCGCTGTTCAACATCGGCGTGCAGCTTTCGGCGCCGCGCTGGGTCGCCGGCCGCTCGCTGGCGGCATTCCAGGCCGCGATTGCCGGCGGGATCGCAGTGGGAAGCTGGGGCTGGGGCCGGCTGACCGACGCCGCCGGCGTCGAATTCGCGCTGTTGACTTCCGCCGCGCTGATGGTGCTGTCGCCGCTGCTCGGCATCTGGCTGCGCATGCCGCGGATCGGCGCCCGGGACGAGGACGCCGAACTGCTGGCCGACCCCGAGGTGCGGCTCTCGCTCACCGGGCGAAGCGGGCCGCTGGTGGTGGAGATCGAATACCGCGTCGACCAGGAGAATGCCCGCGCCTTCCACAATGTGATGCAGGACGTGCAGCTCAGCCGCCAGCGCAACGGCGCCTATGGCTGGTCGGTGGCGCGCGACATCGCCGATCCCGAACTCTGGACCGAGCGTTATCATTGCCCGACCTGGCTCGACTATCTGCGCCAGCGCAACCGCTCGACCCAGTCCGAACGCGCACTGCATCAGCGCGCGATGGCTTTCCATCTCGGCCCCGATCCGGTCCGCATCCGCCGCATGCTGGAACGGCCGTTCGGCTCGGTGCGCTGGAAGGAAGACACCCCGGACCGCGCCGCCAGCGAGGTGCTGCCGGTGGCCACCGCCGCGGGCAGCAGTACCTAGCACAAGCCGCCGGCGCGCGGCGGATCACTCACTGCCCGTGGTCGGTCAACATCTTGTCGCAGACCTTGCTGATGCGGCTGCGATGTTGCTGGAGGCAGGCGAGCACGGCGGAGTCACCGTTGTTCATCACGGCGCGGCAATGACGCACGACGTCGCGCGCGCAGGCATCGTGCTCGCGATCCTGTTGCGCCGACGCCGGCGCGGCGATCAGTGCGAGCGCAATGACAAAAACAAATCTTGGCATGTGGTTCCGCCTTCAGCCATCCGAGCCCCCTTGCTTCTAATTAGGTTGGGCAGACCGCGGCCGCAATGGAGGGAACCGGCAGGCGCGGCGGATTCGGCGTGGCGATGATGCCGCCGCGAAGCCGGATCCCCGTCAGCAGCGTCACGCGGCCGCATCCGGCGAAAATGATGCGCGAATGAGGGGGCTGTTGGGGCGGCGTTAAGACTTTCTTTGCATGAATGAAACGGCGCGGTGGTCGCGTGTCCCGGTGAATAGCGGAAGCAGCAAGATGCGTAGTGCGTTGGGCCTGATGCTGGCGAGTCTGGTGGCGGCGGTGTTGATCGCCGGAGCGTGGTTCTGGGCGTTCGCCCCACGGCCGGACATGCCCTCTCCGAGCACGGCCAGCGTCATGAAAGCCGCACCGGCCGAAATCTCCGCGGCCAAGCCGGTGGCGGCGCCGGAGCCGTCGGTCGAGATCACCGGCTCGATCCAGGCGACGCCGGTCGCAAGCCCGCAAATGCCCGGTTGCGCCAATCCCGACGCGCTCGGCGTGAGCCGGATTGTCGAGATCGATACCACCGGGGGTCCCGGATTCGGCTTCGAGCATTTCAAGCAGCTGGACTTCCTGGCCGACAAGGAAGTGGTGCTGACATTCGACGACGGCCCGTGGCCGGTCAACACGCCGGCTGTGCTCAAGGCGCTCGCCGATCAGTGCACCAAGGGATTGTTCTTCTCGATCGGCAAGCATGCCTCGTACCATCCGGAGATCCTCCGCGAGGTGGCCGCGGCTGGACACACCGTCGGCGCCCATACCTGGTCGCACGTCAATCTCAACAGCAAGAAGATGACCGACCAGCAGGCCAAGGACGAGATCGAGAAAGGCTTCAGTGCCGTGAAGCTCGCGCTCGGCACGTCGCCGGCGCCGTTCTTCCGGTTTCCGGAACTGCAGCACCGCCCTTCGGCGGTCAGCTATCTCGGCTCGCGCAATATCGCGATGTTCTCCTGCGATCTCGACTCGTTCGACTTTCGCAAGAACAGCACCCCCGACAAGGTCGTCGAAACCGTGATGAGCAAGCTGGAGAAGCAGGGCAAGGGCATCATCCTGATGCATGACTTCCAGAAGCATACCGCGGACGCACTGCCGGCCCTGCTCGCCCGGCTCAAGGCCGGCGGCTACAAGGTTGTGCAGATCAAGGCCAAGGCGCCGGTGCAGACGCTGGCCGACTATGACGAAGCCATGTTGAAGGACGTCAAGGTCCCCGTGACCACCACCCGCCCGGTCGGCAGCATCGTGCAGACGGTCGCGCGGTAGAGCCGGACAACACCCCCGCACGACGCACGCAAGCTCAAGCGCACGCCCGCTGCGACCAGGATGGCCGCAGCGCCGTACCCATCGCTTTCGATCGAGGTCATCGCTCCGTTATCGCATGCGAACCGGAGGATGCCTCCGGTTCGCCCCTCCCAGTCTAACGAAGTCCAAAGAACGACAGCACGGCCACGATGACGACCACCAGGCCGACGAGATAAATCAAACCATTCATCGGATCCTCCAGCGTTTACCTGCCGGGCGATAATGAAGCTGCCGGGCAAAAGTTCCGCCGTCATGGTCGGTACTTCCGCCCTCGTGTGCCAGGCTTTCGAGACGACAACGCCCCGGCTCGCGGAAACGAGCCGGGGCGGTCGGGGATTGCGTCCGGGGCAGTGTCTTGAACGAAGCCGGAGGTCTACTTGCTCTCGTGCGACCAGGTCGTGGTCGAGCTGTCATATTTATAGCCTGCCGCCTGTTTCAGCGAATCCTTGGTCTCGTCCACGGTCAGATACCATTTGTTATCCTTCTTCTCCGAATGAACGGCGGAGAAGGGCAGCGCTACGTCCTTCTCGCCGACGCCCAGGAAGCCGCCGACCCCGACCATCAACGCCGTGATCTTGCCGGACTTGTCCATCAGCACATCGTCGATCTTACCGACGCTGTTCTGGGCTTTGTCGTAGACGTTCTGCTTGTAGTAGTTGGTGATGGTCCAGCTCTCCGGGGGAAGGCTCGACATCGTTCCGGCGGCGAAAGCCGGGGTGGCAAGCGCCGCGACGGCGGCCAATGCATAGATCTGCTTCATCATGATTCTCCAAAAGGTTGTCGCCGGTGCAACACCTGGCGAAAAAGAATGTTCCGCATGGCGCGTCGATCGATCGCCGGCAAACCATCCGGAAACCATCCGCCATCTCGATCTCGCCCGCTAACGATTCGGAAAATCGTCCACGCCACTATTGCGTCGGGATTTTGGACAGGGAGAAGGATCATGAGTGGGAACGCCGTCCTTGAAAATGTACGCAAGTATCGCGCGATCGCGTCACTGTACCGCCAGACAGCGGCATTTCGTCCGCCGCAACGCTCGTCGCTGCTCGAACAGGCCGGCGAGTGGGAGCGGAGGGCGCTGCTCGAGCTCGAATCCTACTTCTCGATCCTGAGCCGATCGCCCATGGCCATTGCGGCCTGATCGAACCGCCGGCGATTGACGTGGCTCCAGCGATGCATTCCCATTGCGACCAATGCGAGCGCCTGGAACATCCGAGGCCGGCATCCATCCTATCCAGGAGACCTGAGCTTCGGGGTGCGCTCAAGCTTTCTTGAGTTGGCGCTTGGCACAGGTTTGGAACATCGATCCCGCTGTGCCGTTCCCCCAGGATGAAGCAGAATCAGATTCCGCCAGAACTCTTTTTCAGTTCAGCGCTCGTTGCGGCCTTCCTGATTTTTGCTGCTTACAGCGTCGCGTGAGGCGGCGTTCTGACAGCTGCCCGGTCGTGTGCCATGGGTTGCTGTCCGCTCAGCTTCGTCGTGGGAGAGTAGCGATGTTCATTGCCATGAACCGGTTCCGCGTTGCCGAAGGATGCGAGGAGGCCTTCGAACAGGTCTGGCTTCCGCGCGACAGCCTGCTGCATGATGTCCCAGGTTTCATCGAATTTCATCTCCTCAAGGGTCCGGCAACCGAGCAACACACTCTCTACGCCTCCCACACCGTGTGGGAATCCCGCGCCACCTTTGAAGCGTGGACCCGCTCCGACTCGTTCCGGGCCGCGCACAGTCGGGCCGGCGACCACAGGAAGCTGTATCTCGACCATCCGCAGTTCGAAGCCTTCGAGGTGCTGCAGACGCTGAGCCCACCGAAGACCGCGGCGGCATGACGGCAGGCTTGCCGCGCCGTATTGCTCGCGGGAATGTCGAAGAGACGATGCTCGGCTGATCACGCCGTCGGTCTGTCAAGACTGCTGCACGCTGCTCGTCCAGCCAGAAAATGATGGCAACTCGGCACAGGGGCCACCATACTTCGCGGCGGCGTCGCCACCGGGGCGATGCCGGTGCCTCGCAAATGGGAGCAGAATTCCATGACTCGACCGACCGAAGAAGCCGATGCCTATTTCTCGCTGGCCGAATCCCGGTTCAAGACCGCCACGACGTTGATCAAGGATGGTGGCGTGGAATACAACATGGCAATGGGCCAGCTTGATCTGTGCACGGCGATGCGAAAGATGAACACCGGCATACGCGCGACTTACATTCTTCTCGACGAGGTCAAGACCATGCTGATGCGCCCCAGATAGGGGCGCTGAACGCGTCGCCGGCGATTCACCCGACAGAAATGTATCGGCCGAGTTCTCGCGATATCCGCCTGAGGTTTTCATGGACCGTCCCATACATGATCCATGGGACGCATTTGGTGCCGCAAACAGGACTCGAACCTGTGACCCCGTCATTACGAATGACGTGCTCTACCAGCTGAGCTATTGCGGCGGGCCATGTGGCGTGTTCGGCTGGTCCGGACGCGCTCGCACCTGATATCGGTCAGCGCTCGATTTTGCAAGGAAGACGAGAGGTTCCGGCGGCGAGCGATCAAGCGTTCCAGCGCGACAGGAATCCGCGCCAGCCGCCGACCTGCGCTTCCGGCGGGCTGGTCTGATCGGCGAATTCGTCGCGCTCGGGCTGGTCATCGACGCCGGGGTCGTCGGGCGCCCGCACGATCGGTATCACTGCGGCCAGGCCCGGCGCACTGCGATCAATGGTAGCGGGAATATCGGCGCGGGCGCGGAACAGTGGCGCCGCGGTGCCCCCGCCAGGCTCGGCCGGCGGCGGCAGCGCCGGCGGCTCGACCGGCGGCGGGGCGATCACGACGACCGGTGAATTGTCCTGTGCGGCGGGCGGCGGCAGCGGCGTCGCCACGCTCGTGATTTCCAGCGGCTCGGCCGTCAGGTTCGAGGATTCGATACGCCGCGGCTCCAGCAAGGCTACCTCCTCGAGCAGCGAGGCCTCGATGGCCGCCGCACGATCCGACGGCAACGCCGCAACCGGCGCCTGCCACTGGAAGGCGTCGAGCCGCCCCGATACCGGCGAGACCGGTCGCCAGCGATCGCTGACATAGCCGTCGGCAGTCCAGGCCGGATCGTGCCGCGCGCGCAACGCGCGCAGCGTCCATGCCCGCGCACGGCCGCTGTCGCCATGTTCGAGCCGCTCGATTTCCGCCATCAGCATCGCCACCCGCTGGGTCGGCGCGTCGACGAAGGCCGCCAGCGCCTCGCGGGCGCGGGTGAACTCGCTCGCTTCGATCGCGGCACGCGCAATCGCCAGGGCGCTCTCGAGATGGCCCGGCGATTTGGCCGCAAGCGCCTCGACCCGCGCCAGTCGCTGTCGCGCCGAATCACCGAGCCGCACATGGGCATAGGCATCGGCGAGATCGGGATGCGGCTGCGCCAGCCAGGCCGCTTCCACGACCCGCATCGCGCGCCGCACCTGATGCGCCTCGCTGTCATATCTGGCGGCGAGCACCGCCGCCGGGATCAGCGTCGGTGCGAGCTTCACCGCTTCCATCACGCTGTCGCGCGAGCGGTCGCGGTCGGCACTTTCCAGCTCCAGCGCGCGCGCCGTCAGCAGCACGCCGCGCTGCCGGCGAAAGGTCGCCTTGTCGATCAGGCCGGCCGCGAGGTCATTGTCGAGGATGGCCAGCGCGCCGTTCCAGTCGCCCTTGGCGCAGCGGAAACCCAGCACCGCATGCGAGGCCCAGGTCGAGGACGGCGCGAGCTTCAGGACCTCCTCGGCAATCATCACCGCGGCGACCGGGTCGTCGGCGCGCTGCGCTTCGATGAACAGGCCGCGCAGGCCGAGCAGCCTGGTGTCCTCGCGTTCGGCCATGGCGCGGAAGGCGCGCTGCGCGCCGGCGCGATCGCCGTCGAGCTGGGCCGACTGCGCGTGCAGCAGCAACGCCAGCGGATCGTGCGACGCATGGCGACGCGCCGTCTCGGCATGGGCGCGCGCCGCCGTCGAATCGCCATGGCCGACCGCGAGCAGACCTTGGGTGATGGCGTGGCGGCCACGCGCCTGGCGCCGCCCATGCCGGTTGCGACGGACCCGGTCCGGCATGCCCCACAGCATTCCCACCAACGTCCATGCCAGTATCGCGGCGCCCGCGCACAGGCCGAGCGCGAGCACGAAGACCGGCAGCGTCGTCACGACGCGCCAGCCGCCCCACGACAGCGTGAAGTCGCCGGTCTGGTCGGCGACCCATGCCGCGCCGGCCGCCGCCAGCGCGATCAACACCAGGAACAGGACAATGCGAAACATGGTGATCCTATGGGCGGGGTTCGGTGAGGGCGGTCATGGCATCCGCCGCGAATTTTCGCGACGCGGCCAGCGCGGCGTCGCGGGCGTCGGCCTTGGCGATCCAGGCCTGCGCAGCCGCCCGATCGGCCGGCGCCAGCGTCATCAATTCACGCCGCGCCAGATCGGATTCGTTGTGCAGCGCCGCCGCAGTGACCCGCGCAATGACCGCGCCGCGGTCACTGCCGGTGGCATCGGTTCGCTCGACCCGGACCAGCCGCGAGGCGCCCTGCTCCAGCCGATCGACGATGCTGCCTCGCGCATTGCCGGGGTCGGCGGGCGGCGAGAGTTTTGGCACCAGCGTCAGCAGCTCGCGGCTGAGATGCGCCGCGTTCGGCACCCCGGCGGCGGCAAAGGGATCAAGCGGCTTCAACGCGTCCGCATCCGGGCTGACAGATTTCGCCGCCGCCAACGCGGCAACATAGGGATCGCCCTGTCGGACCGAAAGATCGAGCAGCGAGGCGGCCACCAATCGACGCAGCGCGGTCGTGTCGGCCGGCCGGCCACTCTGCGCGATCTCGGCGGCCTGGGTCTTGTTGGTCCGTTCGATCTCGGACAGCCGCTCGTTGATCGAAGACAGGTCCGGCGCCGCAGCGACATCGTGCGGCGCAGACGCCAGCTGATTGACCGTGGCGGAGAGCTTGTCCGTTTGCGCACGCGCCGCACCGAGTTCATCGCGCAGCGCGGCAAGCGACTTCTCCAGCCCGTCGAGCCGCGTAATCGTCGCCGTATCGGAAGTGGTGGCCGATTTGCCCGATTCCTCGAGCTTCGCGATCCGCCCGGCGAGCCCCTCGACGGCCGCGGCATCGACCTGGGGCGCAGCCGGCGGATTGGGCGCGACCTGCGGCCATCCCAGGACCCAGCCGACCCCGATCACCAACGCCGCGGCGACGGCGCCGGAAACAAGGGCAATGACAAACACGGAGGCTGCCGCCGGGCGATGCGCCGGCTGCGGTATCGGCTCCGGATCGGGCGGCGGCGCCGCGCCTGCGTCGTCATCGGCGGTAGCGGTGGAAACCTCGGTCGCTTCGAGATCGATGGTCGGCGGCACGCGCTTGGGCCGACCCGAATCCGGAGCAGACGTTGCCTGATCGGGCCTGTCATCACTCATCGCGACCATTCCCCGCCATTCCACCCCTGCCCTTCCCCGAAACCGGCCAAGACACCCCCGCCATGATCGGATGCCTTCGACCAACCATCTGTTATAGCATCATTTCCGCCTGGATCGGGAGGCCCGCCTTAGGTCGTATCCGCAACCGCTGGCGATCTGAAACCGCCTTGTAGCGCGATCAGGCGCGCAACGCACGGCTCAGCGCCTCGAACAACGCATTTTCGTCGGGCGAAGCCGCCACCGTGACCTGCATGGCCCCGGCATCGCGGAACACCGCGGCCACGGCGTCGGACATGCAGCATTGCGGCAGCGCCAGCGCGGTGATCTCGACGCCGGCCGCGCGCACGGCATCGAGAAAGGCACGGCCGCTGCGCCGCGAATAATGCAGCACCGCCTCGATCCGGTTGGCGGCAAAGGCCTCGCAGGCGGCGGGCGGCAAGGTCGGTACCGGGATCATGCGATAGGTCGTGTGGGTGACGACGGTAAAGCCGCGCTCGCCGAGTTCGCCGGCGAGGTCTCGCGCCAGATCGGCGCCGGCGAGGTACAACAGCGTGGCGGCCTTGGCGAGCCGCTTCGTCTTGACGGCTTCCAGCACGACGTCGCGCAACCGTGTCGCGTCGCCTCCAGCCACGATCACCTGGGTAAAGCCGACCCGCTGCGCCGCGGCGGCGGTATGCCCGCCCACCGCAAACAAAGGCAGGTTCAGCAACCGGCTGCCGGCCAGATGCGCCTCGATGCCGCGCAACGCATTGGCACTGGTGACAATGACCGCGGCGTAATTGGCATCGGCGTCATCATGGAACGCAACCGGCTCGAACCGCAGCATTGGCGCGCGGACGACCTCGAAACCTCTGGCGCACAAAGCGGCGGCGGTGGCCTCGTCGTCGGGAGACGGGCGGGTGACGAGAACAGCCATGATCAATCTCGCGCCGGCCAGCGGCCTGCAGCAGACGATTGCACGTTGCGACCTCGCAATGCTAGAGCCTGATTGCTTCCGCAGCATAGAGACCTGGAACGCGGGCGCCTAGATGCAGACGCAGAGGTTCGAACCGGAGAGCGACACCGCAATGCTGGTGCTGGGCATCGAGACCACCTGCGATGAGACCGCCGCCGCCGTGATCGTTCGCCATAGCGATGGCAGCGGCGAGATCCTGTCCAATATCGTGCACTCGCAAACCGCCGAGCACGCGCGGTTTGGCGGCGTGGTGCCTGAAATCGCGGCGCGCGCCCATGTCGACCTGCTCGACGGCATTGTGCTGCGCGCGATGCAGGAGGCGGGCGTCGGCTTTGCGCAGCTATCGGCCGTGGCCGCCGCCGCCGGGCCGGGACTGATCGGCGGCGTGATCGTCGGCCTGACCACCGCAAAGGCGATTGCGATGGTCCATGACACGCCGCTGATCGCCGTCAATCATCTGGAAGCGCACGCGCTGACGCCGCGGCTGAGCTGCGCGCTGGCGTTTCCCTATTGCCTTTTTCTTGCCTCCGGCGGCCACACCCAGATCGTGGCTGTGCTCGGCGTCGGCCGATATGTGCGGCTCGGCACCACGGTCGACGACGCGATGGGCGAGGCCTTCGACAAGGTGGCCAAGATGCTGGCGCTGCCCTATCCGGGCGGACCGCAGGTCGAGCGCGCGGCGCGCCGCGGCGATCCCGCACGGTTCGCGTTTCCGCGGCCGATGCTCGGCCGGCCCGACGCCAATTTCTCGCTGTCGGGGCTCAAGACCGCGGTGCGCAACGAGGTGAGCCGGCTCGGTGAACTGGATTCGCGGGACATCGGCGATCTCTGCGCCGGCTTCCAGGCCGCGGTGCTGGAATCGACCGCGGATCGCCTGCGCGTCGGACTCGATCTGTTCGAGAAGCAGTTCGGCGCGCCGCGCGCGCTGGTTGCGGCCGGCGGTGTCGCCGCCAACCAGGCCATCCGCGGCGCGCTGCAGGAGGTCGCCGCCGTCGCGCAGACCGCACTGCTGATTCCGCCGCCCGCGCTTTGCACCGACAATGGCGCGATGATCGCATGGGCCGGCGCGGAGCGGCTGGCGCTCGGCATGATCGATACCCTGGAAGCCCCGCCTCGCGCGCGCTGGCTGCTCGACGCCGACGCCAAGGCGCCGGCCGGCTTTGGCCACACCCGCGCCGGCTTTTGAACGAAAGGTTCTGGATGCCGCCTTTCGACTCGGTCGCGGTGATCGGCGCCGGTGCCTGGGGGACGGCGCTGGCCGCGGTCGCCGCGCGCGCCGGCCGCGACATCGTGCTGCATGTGCGCAGCCCGGCGGCCGCAGCCGGGATCGCCGGCACGCGCGTCAATCCGAAGCTGCCCGCGCTGCGCCTGCCGCCGAACGTCGTCATCACCGACGACATCGCGCTGGCGGCGCGCGCGCAGGTCGTGCTGATCGCGACGCCGGCCCAGCATCTGCGCGCCGCGGCGGCCATGCTTGCGCCTCATCTTGCCAAGGCGACCCCGATCGTCGCCTGCGCCAAGGGCATCGAACGTGGCACGCACCGGTTCATGACCGAGGTGATTGCGGAAGCGGCCCCGGAGGCGAGGCCGGCGATGCTCTCGGGACCGGGATTTGCCGAGGACGTGGCGCGCGGCCTTCCGACCGCGGTGACGCTGGCGGCGCACCAGGAAAACCTGGCGAGCGAGCTCGTGCAGGCCTTGGGCTCCGCCACCTTTCGACCCTATCACACGACCGATGTTCGCGGCGTCGAGATCGGCGGCGCTGCCAAGAACGTGCTGGCGATCGCGGCCGGGATCGTGATCGGGCGGCAGCTCGGCGCCTCGGCGCTGGCTGCCCTCACCACCCGCGGCTTCAGCGAACTCGCACGCCTCGGCCGCGCCTGCGGCGCCCGCAGTGAAACCCTGGCCGGCCTCTCCGGTCTCGGCGACCTGATCCTGAGCTGCTCCAGCCTGCAGTCGCGCAACCTCGCCTTTGGCATCGCGCTCGGCCGCGGCGAACCGCCCGATCGGGCAAAGCTTGCGGAGGGCGAATTCACCGCGCCGGTCCTGATCGAACTGGCCGCTTCGCGGAACATCGATATGCCGGTGTCGAACGCCGTTGCGGCGATCCTGGGTGGCAAGATCACGATCGACGCGGCGATCGAAGGCCTGCTGACACGGCCGTTCAAGGCGGAGGAATGACTGCTCAGATCGTGCCCGCGCTTGTCGCCGGCCGCGACGTCTTGTTATGGAATGGCAGGCGGCAACTTTGCTGGCCGGCGACCGGACATGCCACGACCAACAGGTGGGCGCGATGAATTACTGGCTGGTGAAATCGGAACCATCGTCCTGGTCGTGGGAGCAGCAGGTCGCGAAGGGCGCCAAGGGCGAAGCCTGGACCGGTGTGCGCAATTTCACCGCGCGGCAAAACCTCGTGAACATGAAAAAGGGCGACCGCGCCTTCTTCTATCATTCCAACGAGGGCAAGGAGATCGTCGGCATCGCCGAGATCATCCGGGAAGCCTATCCCGACCCATCGGACAAGACCGGCAAGTTCGTCTGCGTCGATCTTGCGGCCGACAAGCCCTTGAAGCGGCCGGTGACCATGGCCGCGATCAAGGCCGACAAGAAGCTGGCGGCGATGGCGCTGGTCAAATATTCACGGCTCTCGGTGCAGCCGGTAACGGCGGAAGAGTGGAAGCTCGTCTGCAAGATGGGCGGGTTGTAGCGCGCTCAGGCCGCGGCGGCCGTTACCACCTGGGCCAGCAGCTGCTCACGCTTGGATTGCGTGCGATAGCCCTTCATGGTCGCCGCAAAGCGTTCGAGGATGCCATCCTCGAAGGCGGTGACGATGGTGTCGTGAACATAGCTCTTGCGGCAGATCGCCGGCGTATTCGACAATTCGTCGGCGGCCGCGCGCACCGCCTCCAGCACCTGCCGGCGCCGGCCGCGGGCGCTCGCCGCCGGCGAGATCCGCGACAGCGATTCCAGCACCACGGCCGATGCCATCAGGGTGCGGAAATCCTTCAGCGATATCTTGATGCCGGCGATCTCGCGCAGGAACCCGTTGACCGTGGCCGTGGAAACGCCGCGGACCTTGCCGGAAGCATCGCGATACTGGAACATGCGCTTGCCGGGCACGCCGCGCAGGATGCCGATGGCGCGCACCAGTTTGGCCGCATCGCACTCCTTGCGCACCGCCTTGCCGCCCTTGGCCTTGAAGGTCAGCACCACGCTGTCGTCTTCCAGCACCACATTGGATTTCAACAAGGTGGTCGCGCCGCGGGTCCCGTTGAGACGCGCATAGGATTCATTGCCAGGCCGGATCGCCGTGCGCGCGATCAATTCGATCACGGCCGACAGCGCGAATTCGCGGGTCGGCGCCTCGCCGGACAGATGCGCCGAGACGTTGCGGCGGATTTTCGGCAGCGCCGCGACCAGCTTCGCCAGCCGATGCGCCTTGCGATGCTCGCGAACCTTCTCCCAATCGGCATGATAGCGGTATTGCAGCCGGCCCGCGGCGTCGCGGCCGACCGCCTGCAGATGCGAGTTCGGGTCAGGCGAATAGCGGACCTGGGCATAGGCCGGAGGAACTGCCATCGAATTGAGGCGGCGGATGGTGCCGGCATGGCGGATCGCCGTGCCATTGGCGCGAACGAAGCTGTAGCCCTTGCCGCGCTTGATGCGGCGGATGGTGAGTTCGTTCTGGTCGCCGAGCTTCAGCCCGATTTCGTGGGCCAGCGCCTCGACGGAGGTCTTGGTCAATTTGGGCTCGGCCGGCGTTGCCTTCGGCCACTGCCCGAGGGCTTTTGCCAGGGCGACGGAAGGATCGGCGGAACCGGGCCGCGTAGCCTCGAAATTCTGCTGATCCATCATCGCTTTAGACGCCTCATTCCGCCTGCTGGAGCCTAATGCGGTTTCTTCGGCTTTGGTTCCGCCGCCCGCTGCCCGTTCAGGGCTGGCCATTTAGGGGGTAACGCGGGCGAATGCGAGTCCGACCTATTAGCGACGCGGTTATATGTTACCTTTAATCTGCACCATTCGCGCGCTAACGTTGATTTCAGGCCAAACCCCAACGCAAAAGTGATCGTTTCCGCAGCCTTCGTCGGGTTCCGCCAGCGCGACGGCGACCAAGGTCGGATGGTTTCGCGCTGGTTTCCGCCTTGTCGCGGTGCACTCCAGCGACGCATACTCACGGCAAGAAACTGACGGCTTGCAGTGTCCGCGTCGACTGGCCGCAAGTGGAGGGATCGAGATGTCCGACAAGATCTACGACGTGCCGACGGACTGGGCCAAGCGCGCCCTTGTCGACCAGACCAAGTATCGCGAAATGTATGCCCGCTCGGTCAGCGATCCCGAGGCCTTCTGGGCCGAACATGCCAAGCGGGTGGACTGGATCGAGCCCTTCACCAAGGTCGAGAACGTCTCGTACGACCCCGGCAACATCTCGATCAAATGGTTCGAGGACGGGGTGCTCAACGTCGCCTGGAACTGCATCGACCGGCATCTCGACGAGCGGGGCGACCAGACCGCCATCATCTGGGAAGGCGACAACCCGTCCGAGTCCAGGCACATCACCTACCGGCAATTGCACGACGAGGTCTGCAAGTTCGCCAACGTCCTGCGCACCCGCAATGTCGAGAAAGGCGATCGCGTCACCATCTACCTGCCGATGATTCCGGAAGCCGCCTATGCGATGCTGGCCTGTGCCCGGATCGGCGCGATCCATTCGGTGGTGTTTGCGGGATTTTCCCCCGACAGCCTTGCCCAGCGCATCACGGATTGCCAGTCCAAGGTGGTCATCACCGCCGACGAAGGCCTGCGCGGCGGCAAGAAGGTGCCGCTCAAGGCCAATGTCGATGCCGCGATCGCCAAGGCCGGCGGTGTCGACTGGGTCGTCGTCGTCAAGCGCACGGGCGCCGCTGTCGACATGAATCCGACCCGCGATTTCTGGTACCACGAAGCGGCGGAAATGGTGACCACGGAGTGTCCGGCGGAGCCCATGAACGCCGAGGATCCGTTGTTCATTCTCTACACGTCGGGCTCGACCGGACAGCCCAAGGGCGTGCTGCACACGTCCGGCGGCTATCTCGTGTTCGTGTCGATGACGCATCAATACGTCTTCGACTATCACGACGGCGACATCTATTGGTGCACCGCCGACGTCGGCTGGGTCACCGGTCACAGCTACATCCTCTATGGGCCGCTGGCGAACGGCGCGACCACGCTGATGTTCGAGGGCGTGCCGAACTATCCGGACAATTCGCGGTTCTGGAACGTGGTCGACAAGCACAAGGTCAATATCTTCTACACCGCGCCGACCGCGATCCGCGCGCTGATGCAGGGCGGCGATGCGCCGGTAAAGAAGACCTCCCGCCAGAGTCTTCGTCTGCTTGGAAGCGTCGGCGAGCCGATCAATCCGGAAGCCTGGGAGTGGTATCACCGCGTCGTCGGTGACGACCGCTGTCCGATCGTCGATACCTGGTGGCAGACCGAGACCGGCGGCATCCTGATCACCCCCCTGCCCGGCGCGACCCGGCTCAAGCCGGGCTCGGCAACCCAGCCGTTCTTCGGCGTAGTACCCGAAATCGTCGATGCCGACGGCAAGGTGCAGTCGGGCGAGGCGCAGGGCAATCTGTGCCTGGCGCGCTCCTGGCCCGGGCAGATGCGCACGGTCTATGGCGACCATGCCCGCTTCGAACAGACCTATTTCTCGACGTACAAGGGCAAATACTTCACCGGCGACGGCTGCCGGCGGGACGCGGACGGCTATTACTGGATCACGGGCCGCGTCGATGACGTGATCAACGTGTCCGGACATCGCATGGGCACCGCGGAAGTGGAGAGTTCGCTGGTGGCGCATGACGCGGTGTCGGAAGCCGCCGTGGTCGGCTATCCCCATGACATCAAGGGGCAGGGTATCTACGCCTATGTGACCTTGATGACCGGCAAGGAGCCGAGCGAGGCGCTGCGCAAGGAGCTGGTGGCGTGGGTTCGCAAGGATATCGGTCCGATCGCATCGCCGGACCTGATCCAGTTTGCACCGGGGCTGCCCAAGACACGCTCCGGCAAGATCATGCGCCGAATTCTGCGCAAGATCGCCGAGGACGAACCGGGCAGCCTCGGCGACACGTCGACGCTGGCCGACCCTGCCGTGGTGGACGATCTGGTCAAACACCGCCAGAACAAGAAGGGAGCTGCAGTCTAGATTCTGCAGGAGGGGCCCATGGCATTTTATTTCGGTCGCCGCGCGGCGGCCGCCCTTGTCGCGCTCGGAATCGGGCTCGCAATATCCGGCGCCAGCGCTGCGAATCTCGACGAGGCCTGCGGCGGTCCTGCGGGAATCACCTGCAATTCAGCCCTCTGGTGCCGACATCCCGAGGGCCAATGCAGCATGACCGACGTGGCCGGGACCTGCGAGAAGATGCCGGATTTCTGCATGCGGGTTTCGCGGCCGGTGTGCGGCTGCAACGGCAAGACCTATCCGAACGAATGCGAATTGCGAAAGGCCAAGGCGCAGTTCGACCATGCCGGCGCATGCAAGACCGAGCCGGTCAAGACCGAAGGCGGCGCGCCGAAAAAGCGCGCGCCGCGCAAGCACTGAGCTTGCCGGCGCAGCGCCACCTTGCGGGGTGCTCGCGGTGGCCTGCCGCGGCGTCAGCGGCGCGCTCGATGGGCGCCTGTCCCGTCGTTTACTCTGTTGCAACCATCGCTGCATTCTCACCGCCACGCCCGCCCGAAAACGCCGGCTGGTAATCTCCCGGTTAATACGCGCGATCGAAACTGCCCGCGCCTGAATCGACGCCGTGCCGGCGGTCACGGGAGCGCGGGGAGAACTCGATGTCATCTGGGATTGCGGTGATGCTGGCGGTCACCGTTGCGGCGGGTGTTGCGCTGGCGGGGCCGGCCGTGGCCCGACCCGACATGGTGGACTTCCACGGCGACTATTCACCCGGAACGATCGTGGTGAAGACCAGCGAGCGAAGCCTCTATCTGGTGATCGATCAGGAGCACGCGATGCGCTATCCGGTCGGCGTCGGCAAGGCCGGCAAGCAATGGGCCGGCGTGACGCAAATCGATGGCAAATACCGCAACCCGGCATGGGCGCCGCCGGCCGACATGAAGCGCGACAAGCCATCGATTCCCGACGTCGTTCCCGGCGGCTCACCCCGCAATCCGATGGGGGTCGCGGCGATGACGCTGGCCGGCGGAGAGTACGCAATTCACGGCACCAATGTGCCGGGATCGATCGGCGGCTTTGTCTCCTATGGCTGCATCCGCATGCTGAACCCGGACATCAGCGATCTCTACCAGCGTGTTCCCGTCGGAACGCCTGTCGTTGTGACCCGCTGATCGCACCATCGCCGCGAACAACGCGGATCGCCATAACCAAGTCAGAAGTCCGAGGCGATCCCCTTGTTCTCCCAGTCACCATAGCGCGTCGGGTCGGGCCCTTTGCGGCCCTGGAATTCCGGCGCCATCGGCCGCGAATTGGCGGCGGCGGCAAGCCGGCGGGCTTCTGCCTCGGCGAGGGCGCGCTGCGCCGCCGGCGAGAGCGGCTTGCGTTCGGATGTCGAGGTGGCCGCTGCCGGCGGTAAGGAATCGTCTCTCATCGCGACGTCTCCCACTTCGTTCTCTCTTCGCCGCAACATCGTGCCAGCGGGATGAAATCGCAAGCGCGATTCTTATATTTGGCATATTCCTATGTCAGACCTGTTGTCCTTTCGCACGGGTTGCAGAACGCACCGTCGTCACTCGGCAGAAGTTCCGGTTCCATGCCTGCTCAGCGATTTGCATTGCCATCCGAGGTGCCCGGCCTGGCGGCGCGGCGGATCGCAGCCGATATCCTTGACGGGGTTCTGCACAAGCGGCGCACGCTGGACGAGCAGCTCGACGGCGCCGGCGCCCATCCCGGCCTGAAAACTTTGTCCGACCGCGATCGCGCCCTGATGCGGCGGCTGGTAGCGACCATCCTGCGCCGGCTCGGGACCCTTGGCCATGTGCTGTCACGGCTGCTGGATCGCGGCCTTCCGACCGATGCGCCGCGCGCGCAGAGCGCGCTGTTGATCGGCGCGGCGCAAATCCTATGGATGGACGTCCCCGACCACGCCGCGGTCGATCTCGCGGTGCGGCTGGTGCAGTCGGACCGACGCGCGGCGAAATATGCCGGGCTCGTCAATGCCGTGCTGCGCCGCTGCGCGCGCGAGGGACATCCCCTGATCGACGAAGTCAGATCCCAGACCCTCGATGTGCCGCCCTGGTTGCTGGCGCGCTGGGTGGCCCAGTATGGCGAAAGCGTCGCGCGCGACATCGCAGTCGCGATCGGATACGAACCCTCCCTCGACATCACGGTGAAGTCCGATGCTGCGCATTGGGCAAGCCGGCTGCACGGCGAAACGCTGCCGACCGGCACGGTGCGCACGCTGCTGCAGGGCTCGGTGACCATGTTGCCGGGCTTCACCGAAGGTCAATGGTGGGTGCAGGATGCCGCGGCGGCGTTGCCCGCGCGCCTGTTTGGCGACGTGGCGGGCAGGACCATCGCCGACCTGTGCGCCGCGCCCGGCGGCAAGACGGCCCAACTGGTCCATGCCGGCGCCCATGTCACCGCGATCGACCGTTCACCCAATCGCATGGCGCGACTACGCGACAACCTCGCGCGGCTTTCGCTGCAGGCCGAGACCGTCGTCGCCGATGCCGCCGAATGGACCGGAAATGATCGCGGCGGTTTCGACGGCATCCTGGTCGACGCCCCCTGCGCCTCGACCGGCACCATCCGCCGCCATCCCGATGTCGCCTGGCTGCGCGAAGAGGCCGATATCGCCGCGTTGGCGGCGCTGCAGCGGCGGCTGCTGCAGCGGGCCGCCGCCCTGCTTCGACCTGGCGGAACTCTGGTCTACTGCACCTGTTCGCTGGAGGCCGAAGAAGGCGAAGGGGCCGTCGCCGAGCTCTTGAGCGGCGGCGCCGACCTGCGCCGGGTTCCGATCGACGCGAGCGAGGTCGCCGGGCTGAACGAGATCGTCACGCAGGACGGCGACCTGCGCATGCTGCCCTGTCATCTGCCGCATTCCGACCCCCGGCTCGGCGGGTTTGACGGCTTTTATGCCGCGCGGCTTGTTAAATCCTGATTTTGCACCGGATTTCCGGCTGGCGCATTGATTCGGCGGCTTGCAAGAGGGTGTCTTGGGCGCGTATCCGGATTAATAAGGATTCGCAGCAGAATCCTCCCATCCGGGCAACCCAGGGCAACGCTTGTCGGTCGCTCAGCGCAGACACATCTCGAAACTGATCCTGGACCGTTTCGCGCGAACCGCGATGTCGCGCGCCGGCAGCGGTTCGGTGGCGCTGTCGTGGCTATGGCCGGGCCGAACCGACCGGCTGATCATCGCGCCACACGATTTGCGCACCGCCGACGCCACCCGCGCCGCCGAGATCTATGCCGGCCGATTCGTGTTCGCCGGCAAGATCGTGACCTGTCACGGGCGGTCGATCTTCGATCTCGAACCGCCGTCGGAAGACTGGGAGGTCGCGCTGCTCGGCTTCGGCTGGTTGCGGCATCTGCGCGCAGCCGACACGGCGCTCACGCGCGCCAATGCCCGCTCGCTGGTCGACGACTGGATTTCCAACCCGATGCACCGGCGCCCGATCGGGCGCCGCGCCGACGTGGTGGCGCGGCGGGTGATCTCGCTGTTGTCGCAGGCGCCGCTGGTGCTGGGCGATACCGACGGCAAATTCTACCGACGCTATCTGCGCGGGCTGACCCGCGAGATCCGCTATCTGCGCTACAGCATGCTCGACATGGCCGATGGCGTGCCGCGGCTGCAGGTACTGATCGCGCTGTGTTATGTGTCGCTCTGCCTTGCCAACCAGGCGCGGCACATCCGCACCACCACCCGCAAGCTTTCCGAGGAATTGCAGCGCCAGATCCTGCCGGATGGCGGCCATATCTCGCGCAATCCCGGCGCACTGATCGAGCTGTTGATCGACCTGCTGCCGCTGCGGCAGACCTTCGCCGCGCGCAACATCGCGCCGCCGGCGGCGCTGCTGAACGCGATCGATCGGATGATGCCGATGCTGCGCTTCTTCCGCCACCGCGACGGCAGCTTTGCGCTGTTCAACGGCATGAGCAGCGCGCCCTCCGACCTGCTGGCGACGCTGCTGGCCTATGACGATACCCATGGCTCGCCGATGGCCAACATGCCGCATACCGGCTATCAGCGGCTCGATGCCGGCCCGATGACCATCATCATGGACGCCGGGCCGCCGCCGCCCGCCAATGTCAGCCACGACGCCCATGCCGGGTGCCTGTCGTTCGAACTGTCGGTCGGGTTGAACCGGATCGTGGTCAATTGCGGCATGCCCACCACCGGACGGGACAATTGGCGCAGCTTCGCGCGCAGCACGGCGGCGCATTCGACGCTGACCTATCATGAAACCTCGTCCTGCCAGTTCGTCGAGCTCACGGCGATGAAGCGGCTGCTGAAGGGAGCGCCGGTCGTCACCGGGCCGGCCAATGTGGAAAGCTATCGCGAGGTGGCGGCCAATGGCGAGCTGCTGACCACGGCGCATGACGGATATCTGGCGCGGTTCGGGGTAATTCATCGGCGTTTGCTGATGGTGGCGCCAGACGGCACGCGGGTTGACGGCGAGGACACGCTCACCCCGGCGCCGGGCGGCCGCATCAAGGGCTCCGATACCGGCTATGCGTTGCGCTTTCACCTGCACCCCGCGGTGAAGGCCAACCGCCTCAGTGACGGGCACGGCGTGATGCTGACGCTGCCAAATCGCGAGGTCTGGACCTTCGAGGCGCTCGACGACCGTGTCGAACTCGAGGACAGCGTATTCCTGGCGGGCAACGACGGCCCGCGCCGCACCGGTCAGATCGTGATCCGGCAGGACGCGCGCCATGCCGCCTCGCTGCGCTGGAGCTTTACCCGCACGACCTCGCCGCCTGCCGGGAACGCCGCGCGGCGCAGCGCCCGCCGCGAGCCGGAATTGCCGCAATAGGCCTCCGGCCGGCCCTCCCTGATCCCGGATCATCGCGATTTTCTGCAGCAGATGGCGGTCCACCGCTTGTGGGCATGTCGGCTCAAAGCTTGCTCCGTGATCGGCTCGTGCTCTAAACGACTACTCGACCTCCGTTCGCCGCACAGGATCCTGGCCCATGACCGATCATCCGCGCCGAGTCACCCGCGCGTTACTGTCCGTTTCCGACAAATCCGGACTGATCGAGTTCGCCCGCGCGCTTTCCGGCCATGGTGTCGATCTGGTTTCCACCGGCGGCACCGCCAAGGCGATCGCTGCCGCCGGCTTGAAGGTGACCGACGTAGCGGAACTGACCGGCTTTCCGGAAATGATGGACGGCCGGGTCAAGACCCTGCATCCCAAGGTTCATGGCGGATTGCTGGCGATCCGCGACAATGCCGAACACGCGGAAGCGTTGAAGGCGCATGGCATCGCGCCGATCGACCTGCTGGTGGTCAATCTCTATCCCTTCGAGGCAACCGTCGACAAGGGTGCCGGCTTCGAGGCGTGCATCGAGAACATCGACATCGGCGGCCCCGCCATGATTCGTGCCGCGGCCAAGAATCATGACGACGTCGCCGTCCTGGTCGAGCCACAGGACTACCAGGCCGTGCTCGACGAGCTCGAGGCCAACCGGGGCGCCACCACGCTGACGCTGCGCCGCCGTCTCGCCGCCAAGGCCTATGCGCGTACCGCGGCCTATGACGCCGCGATCTCGAACTGGTTCGCGCTTCGACTCGAGATCGACACCCCGGATTTCCGCGCCCTTGGCGGCCGGCTGATCCAGCCGCTTCGCTATGGCGAGAACCCGCACCAGAACGCCGCGTTCTATCGCACGCCGGACCCGCGGCCCGGCATTGCCACGGCGCGGCAGCTGCAGGGCAAGGAGCTGTCGTACAACAACATCAATGACACCGACGCGGCCTATGAATGCATCGCCGAATTCGATCCGGCGCGAACCGCAGCCTGTGTCATTGTCAAGCATGCCAACCCGTGTGGCGTCGCCGAAGCCGACGATCTCGTCACGGCCTACCGCAAGGCCTTCGCCTGCGACACCCAGTCGCCGTTTGGCGGCATCATCGCCGTCAACCGTACGCTGGACGCCGACGCGGCGCGCGCCATCACCGAGATCCTGACCGAGGTCATCATCGCACCCGATGCGACCGAGGAGGCGATTTCCATCGTCGCCAAGCGGCGCAACCTGCGGCTGCTGCTGGCCGGCAGCCTGCCCGATCCGCGGGCCGCCGGACTCACCGCGAAAACCGTCGCCGGCGGCCTGCTGGTGCAAAGCCGCGACAACGCCGTGATCGACGACATCACGCTCAAGACCGTGACCCGGCGTGCACCCTCCGATGCCGAGCTGCGCGACCTCAGATTTGCGTTTCGGGTCGCCAAGCATGTCAAATCGAACACCATCGTCTATGCCAGGGATCTTGCCACCGTCGGCATCGGCGCCGGGCAGATGAGCCGGGTCGATTCCGCGCGCATCGCGGCACGCAAGGCGCAGGATGCCGCCAGCGACGCCAAGCTGAGCGAACCCCTGACAAAAGGTTCGGTGGTGGCGTCGGATGCCTTCTTTCCATTCGCGGACGGCCTGCTCGTCGCGATCGAGGCCGGCGCGACCGCCGTGATCCAGCCCGGCGGATCGATTCGCGACGACGAGGTCATCAAGGCTGCCGACGATGCCGGCATCGCCATGGTGTTTACCGCGGTACGGCATTTCCGACATTGAAGTCAGCCGGTCGTTCCGCCCGGGCCGTCACGGCTGGGTCAATCGCGCACCCGCGCCAGCAGCGCCAGTCCGGCAACGAAAAACAGCACCAGCACCGCCATGCCGGCTTTCTGACTCCGCGTCAGCGCGGTGATGATGCCGATCAACAGCGGCCCGATGAACGAGGTGACTTTTCCGGTCAGGGCGAACAGTCCGAAAAATTGCGCGATCCGGTCTTGTGGCGCGATCCGGATCAGCAGGCTGCGCGATGCCGCCTGCAGCGGTCCGCCCGCCGCGCCGATCAGGCAGCCAAGCGCCAGGTAGGCGCGCTCGGCGGCCGAGGCGAACAGCGCGCCGCCCGGTGATGGTGGCGCCACACTGACGAACAGGACGCGGTCCGTGGCGACCGTCAGGATCACGATGATCGCCAGCAACAACACCGACATGCTGCCGGCAATCACCGCCTTCGGGCCGAACCGGTCGTCGAGCTTGCCGCCGAGCCAGGCGCCGAGGGTGCCGGCAATGGCAAGGATGATGCCGAAGCTGCCGATCTGGATTGTGTTCCAGCCGAACGTCCCGGCCGCGTAAATGCCGCCGAAGGCAAACAGCGACACCAATCCATCGGTGTAGATCATGTTGGCGAGCAGGAATGCCGCCAGCGATTTCCGTCCCGGCAACTCCCGCAGCGTGACACGCAGCTCGGCCAGGCCCACCGCCAGCGCCTCGCTGACCGGGCGTTTGGCCGGATAGTCCGGCGTCATGAGAAACATCGGCAGCACGAAGACCACGAACCAGATGCCGGTGAGCGGGCCGCTGATACGGTCGCCCTGATGGGTGAGCGGATCGAGGCCGAACAGCGGCACGAAGCCGAACAGCGTGCGTCCGGTTTCCGGGCTGGCCGCCAGGAAGCCGAGCACCAGGATCAGGCTGAGGATGCCGCCGACATAGCCGGTCGCCCAGCCGGTGCCGGACAGCCTTCCGATCTGGTCCGGCGGCACCAGCGTCGGCATCATCGCATTGTTGAAGACGGTGGCGAATTCGACGCCAACGGTCGCCAGCACATAGGCGAGCAGCAGCGGCACGATCACGCCGGGGTCTGACGGCCTGCCGAACCACATCAGGCTGGAGCCGATCACCAGCATGGCGCCGAACGCGGCGATCCATGGCTTGCGGCGGCCGCTGGCATCGGCGATGGCGCCCAGCACCGGCGACAGCAGCGCGATCAGCAGGCCGGCCGCCGCGGTGGCGAATCCCCACAAGGATTGCCCGCTCGCAGCATCCGGCGCGACATGGGTGGCAAAATAGGGCGCGAACACGAAGGTGGTGATCAGGGTGAAATAAGGCTGCGCGGCCCAATCGAACAGGATCCAGCTGATCACGGCCGAGCGCGGCGGATATTTCTGCAGATCGGCAGCGTGGTGGTCCGGAGCAATCGCCATGCCTGGAATTTCTCTGTCAATCACGAGGAGGCGTTTTGCCCATGGAAGCGGACACCATATAACATCAGTCACCGCAGCTACGCTTCCCCGTTTCGTGATGGCAACCCGCGGCAGAATTTTGATGAGTTTCCCTGCGACCACGCGGCGTGCCGCACTTGCCGCCCTCATGCTCCTTGTCGGATTCGGCATGCCCGCTTCGGCGCAGGAGCAGCGCCGCAGCTCCTATGCGCCGCCGGCCGCGGGAACGTTTCATGCGGTCGGCGCCGAGCACGGCATGGTGGTGGCGCAGGAACGGATCGCGGCGCAGATCGGCGCCGACGTGCTCAAACGTGGCGGCAATGCGGTCGATGCGGCGGTGGCGACCGGCTTCGCCATGGCGGTGACCTATCCCCGCGCCGGCAATATCGGCGGCGGCGGCTTCATGGTGATCCACTCCGCCGAGCGTCACGAGGACGTCGCCATCGACTACCGCGAGACGGCGCCGGCGGCGGCGACAAAGCACATGTTCCTGGGACCGGACGGCAAGCCCGATGCCGCGCGGTCGCGCGATTCCGCGCTCGCGATCGGTGTTCCCGGCACCGTCGCCGGACTGGCGCTGGCGCTGGCCGACTACGGCTCCGGCAAGTTCACTATGGCGGACATTCTGCAGCCGGCCATCGCGCTTGCGCGCGAGGGGATCGTAATTGCCGATGACAGTGCCGATACGCTGCCGGACTGGCACCGCCGCCTGGCGCGATGGCCCGCATCCGCGAAGATATTCTCCCGCGCCGACGGCACCACGCTGCGCGAAGGCGACCGGCTGATCCAGACCGATCTTGCCACAACGCTTGCCGCGATTGCGGAACGAGGACCCGACGGATTCTATCAGGGCCCGGTCGCAGCCAGGCTGGCAAAGGCGGTCGGCGACGCCGGCGGAATCTTGACGGCGGATGATTTGAAAGACTATCGCGCCATCACACGGCCGCCGCTCCGCGGCAGCTATCGCGGTTACGACATTGTCGCGATGCCGCAGCCATCGTCCGGCGGGGTGGTGCTGCTGGAAGCGTTGAACATAATCGAGGGCTTTCCGATGCATGACATGCCGCAGGGCTCGGTCGCATCGCTGCATGTGATGATCGAGGCCATGAAGCGTGCCTACGCCGATCGGGCGCGCTATCTCGGCGACCCTGCTTTTGTCAGCGCGCCGATCGCCACGCTGGTCTCCAAGGACTATGCGGCGAAGCAGCGCTCCAGCATCGACCTCGATCGCGCCACGCCATGGAGCGACGCGCTTTCGGCAACGCCACCGCATGAAGGCAGCAACACCACGCATTTCTCGGTGGTCGACGCAGCCGGCAACGCGGTCAGCAACACCTATACGCTGAATTTCAGCTATGGCGTCGGCCTGGTCGCCGAGGGCACTGGCGTGCTGCTCAACAACGAGCTGGACGATTTCACCGCGGCGCCCGGCGCATCCAATGCATTCGGCCTGGTTGGGTTCGAGGCCAACCTGCCGGGCCCCGGCAAACGGCCGCTGTCGTCGATGGCGCCCACCATCGTCCTGAAGGATGGCAGGCCGGTGCTGGTGACCGGCTCGCCCGGCGGCAGCCGCATCATCTCGACAGTGCTGCAGGTGATCGTCAATGTGCTCGACTACCGGATGGACGTGGCCTCCGCGGTGGCGGCGCCGCGCCTGCACCATCAATGGCTGCCGGACGAAGTGCGGATCGAGCATGGATTTGCCCCGGATGTCGTCGCGGGGTTGCGTGCCAAGGGACACACCGTGGTCGAACCGCTCGGCTATTCCTCGGCCAATTCCATCGCCGTGACGGCGGACGGGCCGTTCGGGGCACCCGATCCGCGCACCCGCGGTGCGTTCGCTGCCGGCGAATGAGTTATCCGCGCCGAGCCGCCGATTGGTTGATGACAGCAGCCGCGATCGGCGTAGATTTGAACCATTGGAGTTTTCCCGATGACCGCACTCAAGGGCAAGACATTGTTCATATCCGGCGGCAGCCGGGGGATCGGGCTGGCGATCGCGCACCGCGCGGCGCAGGACGGTGCCAATGTCGCCATCGCGGCCAAGACCGCCGCGCCGCATCCCAAACTCAAGGGGACCATCTATACCGCGGCCGATGAGATCCGCGCCGCCGGAGGCCGGGCGCTGCCGATCCTGTGCGACATCCGCGAGGAGGCCCAGGTCCTGGCCGCCATCGACCAGACCATCGCCGAATTCGGCGGTATCGACATCTGCGTCAACAATGCCAGCGCCATCAGCCTCACCAACTCGCAGGCGACCGACATGAAGCGGTTCGACCTGATGATGGGGATCAACACCCGCGGCACCTTCATGGTGTCCAAATATTGCATTCCGCACCTGAGGAAGGCCGAGAACCCCCACATCCTGATGCTGTCGCCGCCGCTCGACATGCAGACGAAATGGTTCCAGGACTCCACCGCCTATACGCTGGCCAAGTTCGGCATGAGCCTGTGCGTGCTCGGCCTGGCGGGCGAACTGCGCGGCGCCGGCGTTGCGGTCAATGCGCTGTGGCCACGTACGACCATCGCCACCGCGGCGGTCGGCAATCTCCTCGGTGGCGACGCCATGATGCGCGCAAGCCGCACGCCGGAGATCATGGGCGATGCGGCGCATGCGATCTTCAGCAGGCCATCACGCGAGTTCACGGGGCGGTTCTGCATCGACGACAAGGTGCTGTATGACAGCGGCGTGCGCGACTTCGAGCGCTACCGGGTCGATCCGTCGGTGCCGCTGATGTCGGATTTCTTCGTCCCCGACGACGACGTGCCGCCCCCCGGCGTCGTCGTGACCGCCCTGCCCTCGGTTGGCGCGGCGCAGGGATCGCGCTAGGTACCCGTTCCGTTGGGGTGATCGGTGGTTTCACGGAAGATCATGGCCGGCGGGACAGCGCTGGCCGCCGTCATCGCTGCGCTGCTGGCAACGGTGACGTTCCGGCCCGATCGCGTGGCTCGCATTGCGACCGGTGCCGTTGCCGACGCCGTCTGCGCCACGGCCTTCGTGTCCGGCCTTGATCCGCAATCCATCGTCGCGGAGAGCATCGACCGTCCGCGCATTCGCTGGCTGCGGTGGCTGATGCGCTATCAGCTCGACCGGGTCGGCAAGACCGTCGACGCATCGCTGCTCGGGCTGTTTGGCAGCCGCGCCGCGTTTCACGATGGTGCGGGTTGTGTCCAGCTGCATGGCTCGCGCGAGCCCTATCAGCTCCGGAGTGACTTCGACGCGCTGAGAACACCGAGGAATCCGCCGCTGCTGGCCGAGATCGCCGGCGCAGCCCTTGTCTCGCCGACCGATCCGCTGCTGAAGGCCGCCATCGACCATGCCTTCGCGGAGGCGGCTTCGGGGTCGTTGCGGGGCACCCGCGCGGTGGTGGTGGTCGCCGATGGCAAGGTGATCGCCGAACGCTATGCCGAGGGCATCGGCGACGATACCCCGCTGCCCGGATTCGCCATGACCGGTTCGGTGGTCAACGCCCTGTTGGGCATTCTGACCCTGCGCGGCGACACCACCCCTTCATTGCCGGCGCCGATCCCGGAATGGCGGGGCGCCACCGATCCGCGCCGCGAGATCGAGGTCCTGCATCTGATGCGAATGACCACCGGCCTGGCGCTCGATGAAACCGACAGCGGCTTCGATCCGTCGAGCCAGATGTATCTGCACGACGACATGGCGGGCTTTGCCGCCAAGGCCACGATGATCGCGCCGCCGGCAACGCGATGGCACTACTCCGGCGCCACCACGCAACTGTTGGCGCGGATCATCCGCGATGTCACCGGTGGGCCGGAGCAGAGCCTGGCGTTCGCGTGGCGCGAACTGTTCAACCCGTTGGGGATGCGCAGCGTGACGCTGCAGTTCGACCCGAGCGGCACGCTGCAGGGCTCCTCCAACATGCTGGCGAGCGCGCGGGACTGGGCGCGGTTCGGCTTGCTGTATCAAAACGACGGGGAAGTGGGCGGGCACCGGATCCTGCCCGATGATTGGGTCGGCTTTTCCGCCAGCGCCACGCCCGACACCGATTACGGCGCAGGCTTCTGGACCAACCGCAGCGAACATCCTGATGCCAAAGCGCGTGTCCGCCTGGGCATGCCGCGCGATGCCTTTTTCGCGGCGGGCCATTCCGGCCAGCAGCTCGTGATCCTGCCGACGCAGCGCCTGGTGATCGTGCGGCTCGGCAATTCCCTCGATCCGGCTGGCGATGTCAGGGATCTCTGCCGCCTGGTCAAGGAGGTGATCGCAGCAGTGCGGCAGTAGCGACTTCGCCCTTTATAATACCCGGATGATATTGACAGCTTATTTTTACCCGGGTAATATTAAATCGAAATTTGGAGCGTACCATGAGCATCCCATCGATCCCGGCCGCGATTGCATTCCAGGGTGATCGCCGCATCGCCGCCGGCGATCTCCGCGAGGTCGCGCTTGCCGCCAAGACCGCGCTCGATCGCCATGGCGACACGGCGATGCTGGTCTTCGACGGCAGAACCAGCGCTCCGATCGACCTCGACTTTCGCGGCTCGGTCGACGAGGTTCTGGCGCGACTGCCGGGAAGTTCGCGCGACGGCCAGGAGGTCGCGACGGCGCCGCGCGGTCCAGGCCGCCCGAAGCTCGGCGTGGTGGCGCGCGAAGTCACGCTGCTGCCGCGGCACTGGGACTGGCTGGCGCAGCAGCGCGGCGGCGCTTCGGTCGCGATCCGTCGGCTGGTCGAGCAGGCCCGGCGCGGCGGCGAGGACAAGGATCGCTCTCGGCAGGCCCAGGAAGCGGCCTATCGCTTCATGACCGCCATGGCCGGCAACCGGCCGCATTTCGAGGAAGCGATCCGCGCGTTGTTCGCCCCCGACCCGGCTTGCTTCGCCGAACTGATCGCCGGGTGGCCCGCTGATGTGCGCGACCATGCCGCCAGGCTTGCGGAAGGCGCGTTTCGCCCAAGCGTCATGCCGCCGGTCGGTTGATCCCGCAAACGTGAGCGGATAAGATGATAGTAATCATATAAGAAATTCCATCGCGAGGGAGATCGCCATGAGTTCAGCCGCCCCGCAATTCATGTTCGACTTCGGCAGCCCCAACGCCTTTCTCAGTCACGAGGCGATTCCGGCGGTCGAGCAGCGCACCGGGGTCCGGTTCGAATATGTTCCGATCCTGCTCGGCGGCATCTTCAAGGCGACCAACAACAAATCGCCGGCCGAAACCTTGGCCGGCGTCAAGAACAAGCGGGAATTCCACGCGCTGGAGACCGAGCGGTTCATCAAGCGCTTCAAGGTCAGGCCCTATACCTGGAATCCGTTCTTTCCGGTCAATACGCTGAACCTGATGCGCGGCGCGGTGGCGGCGCAGCTCGAGGGCGTGTTCGACCGCTATGTCGAGGCGGCGTTTCACCATATGTGGGTCGAGCCGAAGAAGATGGACGACCCCGAGATTGCGGCCGCCGCGCTTGCCGCTTCCGGGCTCGATGCGACCAGGTTGCTGGCCCGTTCGCAGGACGCCGATGTCAAGACGAAACTGATCGAGAACACCCAGTCGGCGGTCGAGCGCGGCGCCTTTGGCTCGCCAACCTTCTTTGTCGGCAAGGAGATGTTTTTCGGCAAGGAGCAGCTGCGCGAGGTCGAGGAGCTGGTGGCGGCCGGCTGACGCGTGTTCCGCCGACCGCCAAACGCCCTTCGGCACACATCCGCAAGATTCGACCAGACCGACAGCGAGAGGAAAAATGCAGAAGCGCAACGCGACCGCCGCGGTGATCGGCGCCGGCGACTATATCGGGGCCGAGATCGCCAAGAAATTCGCCGCCGAAGGCTTCACCGTGTTCGCGGGACGACGGGACGGCACCAAGCTCGCGCCGCTGGTCAAGGAGATCGAGGCCGCCGGCGGATCGATCGTTGCTCGCACGCTCGATGCCCGTAAGGAGGACGAGGTCGCCGCGTTCCTCGGTGACGCCGACCGTCACGCGCCGCTTGATGTCTGCATTTTCAATGTCGGCGCCAATGTCAATTTCCCGATCCTGGAGACTACCGACCGGGTGTTTCGCAAGGTGTGGGAGATGGCGTGCTGGGCCGGCTTCCTGGCCGGGCGCGAATCGGCGCGGCTGATGGTGCCGCGCGGCCACGGCAACATCTTCTTCACCGGCGCCACCGCCTCGCTGCGCGGCGGCAGCGGTTTTGCCGCCTTTGCCAGCGCCAAGTTCGGGCTGCGCGCGGTGGCCCAAGCCATGGCGCGTGAGCTCGGTCCCAAGAACATCCATGTCGCGCATCTGATCATCGACTCCGGCGTCGACACCGCCTGGGTCCGCGAACGCCGGGAACAGCTCTGGGGCAAGCAGGCCCTCGATAATCCCGATCTGCTGATGCCGCCGGCTTCGGTCGCCGCTTCCTATTGGCAGCTCCATCAGCAGCCGCGCAGCGCCTGGACATTCGAACTCGAGATTCGTCCGTTCGGCGAAAAGTGGTAAGAAGCCGCCTATCCAATGCGAGCATAGGAAATCAGCGATGCGCATTCTCGTGGTCGGCGCCGGCGCCATCGGCGGGTATTTTGGCGGCCGAATGCTCGAGGCCGGTCGTGACGTCACCTTTCTGGTGCGGCCGCGCCGGGCCGCGGAACTGGCCGAAGCCGGGCTGGTGATCAAGAGCCCGAAGGGCGACGCCACGCTCCGCAATCCGCCGACCGTGCAGGCCGACAAGCTCGCCGAGACGTTCGATGTCGTGCTTCTGAGCTGCAAGGCCTTCGACCTCGACGACGCCATCAGATCCTTCGCGCCGGCGGTGGGACCGCGGACGGCGATCGTTCCGCTGCTCAACGGCATGCGGCATCTCGATGTGCTGGACGACCGGTTCGGGAGCGAGCGCGTGCTGGGCGGCCTGTGCGCGATCGCCGTGACCCTGAACGACAAGCGCGAAGTCGTGCACCTGATGCCGATGCAGTCGCTCAATTTCGGCGAACGCGACGGCACGCTGTCGGCGCGGGTGGGCGCCATCGCGGACGTCATGGCCAGCGGCAATTTCGGCAGCGTCGCCAGCGAGCACATCATCCAGGAGATGTGGGAGAAGTGGGTGTTCCTCGCCGCGCTGGCGGCGTTGACCTGCCTGATGCGCAGCCCGGTCGGCCATGTCCTCGCCGCGCCAGGCGGCCAGGATTTCGTGCTCGGCATGCTCGACGAATGCAGTGCGGTCGCAACCGCGCAGGGCTATGCGCCGCGCGCGGCGTTCCTGGAGCGCACCCGTGGCATGCTCACGGCAGAGGGCTCGCCAATGACCGCATCGATGTTCCGCGACATCAAGGCCGGCGCGCCCGTCGAGGCCGACCACGTGGTCGGCGACCTGGTCGCGCGCGGCGATGCCGCGAAAGTGCCGGTGCCGAAGCTGCGTGCGGCCTACATCCACCTCAAGGCCTATGAACGACAGCGCGGCTGAACTTGCCGTTTCCGTTCGATTCAGAGATGCGCGAGATAGTGGGCGAGCGCGGTGATTTCCTCATCGCTGAGCGGATAGGCCACGTCCGACATCGCCGCGCCGGCACCGCCGGTTCGCGCGCCCGACTTGTACTCGCGCAGCGCCTTGGCCAGATATTCCTCGCGCTGGCTGGCGATACGGGCGACGGCCTTGGTGCCGGCGAATGAATCGGTATGGCAGGCGGCGCAGCGCCGGCCCATCGCGGCCTGCGCGCCCTTTTTCGACAGATCCGGATCATCGTCCGATGCCGGCGTCTTGGGCGGGGTCAACGAGGCGAAATAGGCGCCGAGATTGCGGATGTCCTCGTTGCTGATCTGCTCGACGATCGCCTGCATCTGTTCGTTCTTGCGTGAACCGCTGCGGAAGAAGACCAGCTGCCACTGGATGAACTGATCCTGCTGTCCCGCCAGCGATGGGATATTTTCGGTTTGCGAGATGCCATTGTCGCCGTGACAGGCGGCGCACATCTCGGCCTTCTGCTTGCCGGCAGCGACCGCATCCGCCGCCTGCGCGGAACCTTCGGGCAACGCCGACAGGCCCAGCGCAAGACCACAGAGGACAGACAAGATCAAGCGACTGCGCATGATTGGAATTCCCTCAGCTTCGACGTCAACATCTGGGTGGCGTGCGCGCGGGATGACAATCCCGTGCGACCGAGGCCGGTTCCGCTGCCGCCGTCAGACCCGCGCGGAAAATAAGGGGCTGCGGCCGCTCCGGCGAGCGACCGCAGCCCCGATGGTGGCGCGCCTTACTTCTTGCTGTAGCTGATGCGATAGATCGCACCCGCCCAATCGTCCGCGACCAGGATCGAACCGTCCTTGTCGAGGATGATGTCGTCAGGCCGGCCGAGATAACCCTGATCCCCTTCGATCCAGCCGGAAGCGAACACCTCCTGCTTGGGGTTCTTGCCATCGGGACCGACGATCACGCGCATGATCCGACCGCCCTGGTATTTATGCCGGTTCCAGGAGCCGTGTTCGGCGATCAAGATGTTGTTCTTGTACTCGGAGGGGAACTGGCTGCCGGTATAGAACTTCATGCCGAGCGGCGCCACATGCGCGCCGAGCTTGAGCACCGGCGCGGTGAATTCCGAACATTTGTGACCCATCGCGAACTTCGGATCCGGCGTGTCGCCCTGATGGCAATACGGATAACCGAAATGCTCGCCCAGCCGCGAGACCATGTTGAGCTTGTCGCTCGGCATGTCGTCGCTCATCCAGTCGCGCGCATTCTCGGTGAACCAGTATTTGCCGGAACGCGGATCGACGTCGCCGCCGACGCTGTTCCGAACGCCAAGCGCCACCAGCTCGGCATTGCCGGTCTTCGGATCGACGCGGCGGATCTGCGACACGCTGGTCGGCGGCAGACCAATGTTGAAGGGAGGTCCGAACGGAACGTAGAACCAGCCATCCTTGTCGGCCGCCAGGTATTTCCAGCCATGGGCGGCATAGGACGGCATGTCGTCATAGACCACCTTGCCTTCGCCGAGATTGTCCAGATTGCCTTCGGGGTTGTCGTATTTGATCAGCTTGTTGACCGCGATGACATAGAGCGCGCCATCCCGGTAGGCGAGGCCGGTCGGCATGTTGAGGCCCTTGAGAATGGTCTTGACCTCCTTCTTGCCGCCCTTGTCGGTGATGGCATAGACATTGCCGAGACCGAACGAGCCGACGAACAATGTGCCCTTGTCGCCCCAGGCCATCTGCCGCGCAGCCAGCACGCCGGGCGCATAGACTTCGATCTTGAAGCCGGGCGGCAGCTTGATCTTCTTGATCAGCGAGGCGAGTTCGGCCTCCGAGGCGCCGGTCGGCGGGCCCGACGGCGGTGACAGACCTTTCTGCGCTTCGGTCTCATCGCCGAGGAACCAGTCGTCGGGCGGATGCGTCCAGAACTCCTTGGTGCCGGACTGATAGCTGTGAAGCCCTTTTTGCTGGGCGCTGACCTGACTAGCTCCCGCAAGCAAGGCAACTGCCGCCAGCGCTAGAATAGATCGATTGAACATCGATTTCATCGCGTCACTCCCCTATGCAGCCGGGCGGCTGCGCATGTCACTTATTCTGCACGTTTCGAGAGACGTACCTGGAAGCCCGTCGGAATATCGACAGGTCTGAAAACGTTATCACATCCGCGGCGGGAGAGAAGAGTGCCACGCGGAGCTGCAGAACAAAAACAGAGCCGAGAAGAAATTTCTTCGATGCATTTTCCATGGAGGCGGATCTTGCTCGGCGTCGGCGCTGCAGTGCGGCATGCCCGCCGGCCGCTGCCGCGACCGGGAAAATCGGCCCGATCAATTTTTCGTTGGCACGGGCCGCGAGATCTCTCCGGGGTGACCGGCCGGGAATTTTTCCCGTTGCCGACGCTAACGCTCCAGCTTCAGTCCGACCGCCTCCCGGTCCCAGAGCGCGGCGCGATTCTGCTCCGCCCAGGCCTTGAGCTTGTACTTCTCGATCTTCTCGCTCGCGGTCTTCGGCATCGTCTCGATGAAATGGACGAAACGGGGCACCATGAAATGCGCCATGTTGCGGTTGGCAAAGCGCACCAGCTCTTCCGCGCCGACCTGATGGCCGTCGCGGCACACCACGAAGACCATCACCTCGTCCTCGCTCAGCTCGGACGCCACCGGCACGGCGGCGACTTCCAGCACGCAGGGGTGCCGGGCGATCAACATCTCGACCTCATAGGCCGAGATGTTCTCGCCGCGGCGGCGGATCGCTTCCTTCTTGCGGTCGACAAAGTAGAGGTAACCGTCCTGGTCGAGTTGGCCGCGATCCCCTGTATGCAGCCAGAGATCACGGGTGTCGCGCACGGTGGCTTCCGGCATCTTGTAGTATTCGGACATCATGATGCCGGGCTCGGAAGGCCGCACGCAGATTTCGCCGACTTCACCGACCGGCAGCGGATCGCCGTCATCGCTGACGATCTGGACCTCCGCCAGGCCCCGCGGCCTGCCGGCCGAGGCGCCCTTGGCCTCGGAATCCTCGGGCGTGAACATGGTCACGGCGAACGTCTCGGTCATGGCGTAGAGCGACGTGACCTTGACGCCGAAGCGGTCGGACACCTCGCGATAGGACTGGCGCGACAATGGCACGATCATCGCCTGGCGCACCCGGTGATCCCGGTCCGCCGGAGAAGCCGGTGCGCGCAGCAGGATGTTGGTCATCGCGCCCAGCGAATTGAACTGGGTGGCGCCCGCAGCCCTGATCTCGTCCCAGAAGGTGCCGGCGGAAAAACGCGGCGACACCGCCAGCGCACACTCGGCCCAGAGCGCCGCATAGGCGGAATACCAGAGCGCGTTGGCGTGGAACAGCGGCAGGCAGGTGAACAGCACGTCGTCGGGGCGATAGCCGAAATGCAGCGCCAGCGAACGGCCGACCCCGTGGGCCTGCGAATGGGGGCTGACCACGCCTTTGGATGGCCCGGTTGTGCCCGACGTGTACAGGATATAATGCGGGTCGCCGCCGCGTACCGTGTGGCGATCGGGCTCCGCCGCCGAGGCCCGGGCGAAGCGCTCCAGGTCCACGCAGGTGCTGCCGGAATCCGCCAGCCGGGTTCCGGCGCCCCCCAGCGTGCAGAACGCCTGCACCCGATGGTCCTCGCCGAGCGCCTCCGCCACACGGTCGGCCCATTCGGCGGCCACCACCACGAACCGCGAATCGGACTGGGTTATGAAATATCGCAACAGTTCGCCGCGCGCGGCATTATTGAGCGGCACCGTGACCGCACCCAGCTTGCCGAGGCCCCAGCAGGTCCAGATGAATTCGGGGCAGTTCGGCAGCATCACCGCGACATGATCGCCCTTGCGAACCCCGAGCTCGCGGAAGCCGTTGGCGTGGCGGTTGGAAAGATCATGCGCGTCGGCGTAGGAGTAGCGCCGCCCGCCGAAGATCAGGCAAGTGCGGTCGCCGATCCGCTCCGCCTTGTCGGCGAGCAGATGCCCGATCGTGCGGCGCGCCAGCGGATAGTCGGGCATCATGTCCGCGTCTTCTTGCTCGATGGCGGCCGCGCCGGCGTGGCGAAGCTCAGCACGCGCTTGCCGGTCGGCTTCGCCCCGTCCGCAGCGGCCACCGCGATCTGCGCGACGTCGCGCGGCAGCATGGCCGCCGGTGCCGACGACAGCGCGCGTTCGAAAATCTGGCCGAGCGCCACGGTGAGCTGCGCCGGCGTCCACGCGCCGCTCGGCTTGAACCATTTCGCCACCCAGTTCATCGCGCCGAGAACGACGAAGATCGCCAGCTTGGGATCGCACGGCACCACGCTGCCATCCTCGATGCCTTCCCGCACCAGCCCGCGCAGCGCGCGCTCGAACCGGTCGCGCTGCCGGACCAGCTTGGCCCGGTCCGCCGGCTCGAGCGCCTGTTCCTCCATCAGCACCACGCAGCAATTGAGCTCGTCGAGCAGGTGCGCGACATAGAACGAAATCGTCAGCACCAGCCGGTCGCGGCCGTTGCGGCCCTGCTTGCGGCCGCGTTCGAGGCTGGCGAAGGCGGCCTCCATGGCCTGCTCGAAGCAGGCGGCCAGCAGACCGTTCTTGTTCGGGAAGTAGTGATAGAGCGCGGCCTTGGTGACGCCGAGGCCGGTGGCGATCTCGGTCATCGAGGTCGCGTGATAGCCCTTGAAGTTGAAGAATGCCGCCGCCTCGCGCAGCACTTCCCGGCGCTTGATCCCATGCACGTCCGCCCTGGTGGGAAACACGCCGTCCTCCCGCACCGATCCGTCTTGCCGGCGGATACGCTACCCACTAGTGTACCTTCTGACAAGTCGGTTTGCTAACCGCGCGGTTAGACGGCGGCAACCTGCCGCCACGTCGATGCAACGGGGGGCGCGTTGGGCCTTTATCTCGAGGATTTCGAATTGCATGCCACGCGGCGCACCGCTGGCCGCACCATCGGCGAAGGCGACGTGTCGCTGTTCGCCGGCCTGGTCGGCGACCACAATCCGCTGCATGTCGACGAGGAATTTTCCCGAAACAGCATCTTCGGCAGCCGAGTTGCGCACGGGCCGCTGGTGCTGTCGACCGCGATCGGACTGATGTCGCAGCTCAACTGGATCGACGGAACGGCGCTCGGCCTGCTCGGCATTTCCTGGGAATTCCAGGCGCCGGTGAAGTTCGGCGACACCATCAGCGCGCGGGTCACGCCGCTGGAGGCACGGCCGAGCAAACAGCCGGGACGCGGCATCCTGAAGATCGGGTTCGAGGTGCTGAACCAGAGCGACGAGATCGTGCAGGTCGGATCGATCGTGCTGCTGATGCGGCGCCGTCCTCCGTCCTCAGGCTAGGACGGAGCGCCATGGCAACGCTGGGCACTGCGGTCGACCCGAACTCCGAAGCCTTCAAGGCCAATGCGGCGGTCTATGACGGCCTGCTGCGGACGCTGCGCGAGCGGCAGGCCTGGTCGCTGGCCGGCGGCGGCGAGCGGATGGTCCAGCGCCATCGCGACCGCGGCAAGATTCCGGTGCGCCAGCGCATCGATCTGCTGATCGATCCGCTCAGCCCGTTCCTCGAATTGTCGCCGCTGGCGGCGTGGGGGCTGTACGACAATGCGGTACCGGGCGCCGGCCTGGTCACCGGGATCGGCACCATCCGTGGCGTGATCTGCATGATCATCGCCAATGATGCGACCACCAAGGGTGGCTCGTTCTTCAAGGAGACCATCCGCAAGCATGTCCGCGCCCAGGACATCGCGTTCGAAAACCGCCTGCCGGTGATCTATCTGGTCGATTGCGGCGGCGCGAACCTGTCGCAGGGGGACGAGGTGTTTCCGGACCAGGACCATTTCGGCGGCGCGTTCTATCGGCAGTGCCGGATGTCCGCTTCGGGCATCCCGCAGATCGCCGCGGTGTTCGGCGAATGCACCGCCGGTGGCGCCTATATCCCGGCGCTTGCCGACGAAGTGGTGATGACGGCCGGCAACAGCAGCGTCCATCTCGGTGGACCGCAGATCGTCAAGGCCGCCATCAACGAGATCGTCGACCGCGATACCCTGGGCGGCGCGGAGATGCACAGCACGGTTTCCGGGGTTTCCGATCATTTCGCGCGCGACGAGATGGAAGCGATCGCCAAGACCCGCGACATCGTCGGCGCGCTGAACCGGGTGCAGCCGGTCCATGGCGACCTTCGCCCCACGCGACCGCCGCTGTTCGACATTGCCGAGATCCCCGGCATTGTCGGCGCCGATCTGAGCCGGCCGTTCGATCAGCGCGAAGTCATCGCCCGCCTGGTCGACGGCAGCGAGTTTCACGAGTTCAAGCCGCTGTACGGCACGACGCTGGTGTGCGGCTTCGCCCATATCGACGGCTTGCCGATCGGCATTCTCGCCAACAACGGCGTGCTGTTCTCGGATTCCTCGCTCAAGGGCGCGCATTTCATCGAGCTGTGCGACCAGCGCAACGTGCCGATCCTGTTCCTGCAGAACATCACCGGCTTCATGGTCGGCTCCGATGCCGAGCGTAACGGTATCGCCAAGAATTCGGCCAAGCTCGTCTATGCGGTGTCCAATGCGCGGGTGCCGCGCTACACCATCGTGACCGGCGGCTCTTATGGTGCCGGCAATTACGGCATGAGCGGCCGCGGCTTCCGGCCGCGCTTCATGTTCATGTGGCCGAACGCGCGGCTCGCCACCATGAGTCCCGATGTCGGCAGTTCCGTGCTGATGGACCTGCGCCGATCCAGCATCTCGCGCCATGCCGCCACCGAGTCTGATCTCGCCGAGCACCGGCAAAAGCTCTGGGATATGTTCGACGAGCAGTCCAACCCCTATTACTGCACGGCGCGACTATGGGACGACGGCCTGATCGATCCCGCCGATACCCGCAAGGTGCTCTCGCTCTGCCTGGCGATCGGCGCGATGCAGCCGCCATCGGCCGAGCACCGACCCGTGTACCGGATGTAGGATCGCCACGTGTTGCTGTTGCATGCCCCTCGTCCCATTCGTTCGGTCCTGATCGCCAATCGCGGTGAAATCGCGCTGCGGGTGATGCGCAGCTGCGTCCGCCTCGGCATCCGTACCATTGCGGTCTATTCCGATGCCGATGCGCAGGCGCTGCACGTTGGCGCCGCCGACGAAGCCATCCGGATCGGGCCCGCACCGGCGCGAGCGAGCTATCTCGACATCGACGCCATCCTCATGGCGGCGAAACAGGCCGACGCCGACGCCATCCATCCGGGATACGGATTCCTGTCCGAGAACGCCGCATTCGCGCGGCGCTGCGAGGCCGCCGGGCTGATTTTCGTCGGGCCGTCCGCGCAGGCGGTGGAGCGGATGGGATCGAAAATCGAGTCCAAGCGCATCGCCGCGGCGGTCGGCGTGCCGACCGTGCCCGGCGACGCCGGCGACGAGCAGGATCCCGACCGGCTTGCCGAGGCCGCGCGGCGGATCGGCTTTCCGGTCCTGATCAAGGCATCGGCCGGCGGCGGCGGGCGCGGCATGCGCCGGGTCGACCGCGCCGAGGATTTCGCCACCGCGCTGGCTGCGGCGAAGGCCGAGGCCGAGGCCGCCTTCGGCGACGGCGCGATCCTGCTGGAAAAATTCATGCAGGACCCCCGTCATCTCGAAGTGCAGATCGCCGGCGACCGCGCCGGCAATCTGGTTCATTTGTTCGAGCGCGACTGTTCGGTCCAGCGCAACAATCAGAAGCTGCTGGAAGAGGCGCCGGCACCGGATCTTCCGGATCGCGTCCGCGGCAGGCTGTTCGATGCGGCCCTGCGGCTCGGCCGCGCCATCGGCTATGACTTCGTTGGCACGGTCGAATTCATCATGGAGCGGGGCACCGACCAGCCCTATTTCCTCGAGATGAATACGCGGCTGCAGGTCGAGCATCCCGTGACCGAACTGATCACCGGCATCGACCTGGTGGAGTGGCAATTGCTGGCGGCCGCCGGCGATCAGCTTCCCCTGACTCAGGATCAAATTCGCTGTCACGGCCACGCCATCGAAGCCCGCATCACGGCGGAGCGCGCCGATCTCGGGTTTCAGCCGGCCACCGGCGAACTGATCGTGGTCGATGCGCCAGGCGGGCTGCGCTTCGATTCCGGCGTCGCTGCCGGCTCCCGCGTCGGCCTGCACTATGACTCGCTGCTCGCCAAGGCCGTGGCGCATGGCGCCGACCGTGGCGCCGCCCTGTCGCGACTGATCGCGGGATTGTCCGGCCTCACGATGCTCGGGCTCCCCACCTCGCAAGCCTTCCTGCGCGACGCGCTCGGCCATCCGATTTTCAGCGACGGCCACGCCACCACGCGCTTCATCGAGACCGCCTTCCCGGGCGGATGGAAGCCGGATCCCGACCGATTGCGGCGGCTGCGCGCCGCCGCCTGCGTGGTCTGGGCCGGTCTTGGCACCGCGGAGCCGCCCGGAGACTGGATCAACCCGTGGCGGCGGCGCAGCGCCATCCGTCTGACCTCCGCGGTGCAGCCGGCCAGCGTGCTGCTGCATGCCGCGGACGAATATGGCGAGGTCGATGCCGAACTTCGTGTCGGCCGCGACGGTATCACGGTCGAGCTCGACGGGATCGCGTTCGCCTTCGAAACGCCGGTGGTGACGGCGGATGCGATCGCGCTGACCCAGCCCGGCCATGCCGGGCGATTCGTCGCCCGCCACCGCGACACGACGGTGAATATCGCGCTGGACGGGCTTGCGCTGACATCGAACATCCGCCCGCGCATCGAGCTGCCGCGCACGCAACCTTCGTCCGGCCGCGCCGGCAACGACGTCACGGCGCCGCTTCACGGCGTGGTCTCCCTGCTCCATGTCGCGCTCGGCGACGTCGTCGAGCAGGGAACGCCGGTGCTGCAGATGGAGGCCATGAAGCTGATCCACACCCTGAAGGCGACGGTGCCCGGCCGCGTCGCAGCGATCCGATGCGCCGTCGGAGATACCGTGCCGGCAGGCACCGTGCTGATCGAAATGACGCCGATCGAGATCGAGGCAACGCGCTGAGCGCCGCTGTCGCGTCGATCCGGCGCCGGTTGACGAAGGGTTTTGGCTGCGCCAATACTTCCTGAGCGGAAGGCACCTTGCTCATGAATCCGACGCGGCGGTCTTTGCTGGTTTCCGGGTCGCAAAGGCGCCTGTCCCGGCGCGTGGCGGCCACCCCGCGGAAGGAAAACTTCAAACGCGCAGCCGTTCGGGCTGATACGGCGAAGGCCGCGGCCAGCCAGGTCTCGAAATCCGAGAAGTCGCGCGATTCGATTCTGGAAGCCGCGGCAAAACTGTTTCGCCGCCAGGGATATTCCGCCACCACGCTGCGCCAGATCGCCGCGATGGCCGAGATCAAGGCGGGCAGCATCTATTATTATTTCGATTCCAAGGAAGCCATTGTCGACGAGGTCCTGCATCGTGGCCTGCTCGGCGTCTTCGACGCGGTCAGGACCGCGCTGGAGCGCGCCGGCAAGGTGTCGCACCGGCGCCGGATCGGACTGGCCATCGAGGCGCATCTGATGGCGCTGCTGGAGGCGAGCGACTTCACCTCGGCGAACATTCGCATCTATGGCCAGCTTCCCGAACATCTCAAGAAGCCGCATCGGCCGCTGCGCAAGGCCTATGCGCGGTATTGGGACCGGCTGTTTCTGGACGCGCGGCGGGCCGGCGAAATCCGCGCCGACATCGAGATCGTTCCGCTGCGGATATTCGTGCTCGGCGCCCTGAACTGGACCATCGAATGGTTCGGATTGAACTCCCGCCAGTCGGTGTTGAAGCTTGCCCGCCGTACCGAGCTCCTGATCTTCGACGGGGTCAAGAAAGCCTGACGTGGCGCCGTTGGGGTTGCACGACCCCTCATCGCAGGCGCTTGGCGACTTCCTCCAGCATTACCTCGGTGGTGCCGCCGCCGATCGACTGCACCCGGGCGTCGCGCGACATCCGCTCGATGGTGCTCTCGCGCATGTAGCCCATGCCGCCATGCAGTTGCAGGCAGGCATACATCACCTCGTTGACGAGCTCGCCGCAATAGGCCTTGACCATCGAGACCTCCTTGGTCGCGTCGATCCCTTGCGTCACCAGCCATGCCGCGTGATAGACCAGTTGCCGTCCGGCCTCGACCCGCGCGGCCAGCATCGCCAGCCGATGCCGGATCGCCTGCCGCGACCACAGCGGCTCACCGAAGGTTTGGCGCTGGGTCAGCCAGTCCAGCGTGATCTCGATCGCCGCGTCCGCCTCGCCGATCGCCATCGCGCCGATCACGATCCGCTCGTTCTGGAAGTTACGCATAATGGCATAGAAGCCGCGGCCCTCCTCGCCCAATAGGTTCGCGGCCGGTACCCGGCACTCCTCGAATAGCAATTCCGCCGTGTCCGACGACCGCCAGCCCTGCTTGTCGAGCGCGCGGCCGACCCGAAAGCCGGGGGTGCCCTTTTCCACCAGCAGCATCGAGAGGCGCTGCGAAGGCCGGCTTTCCGGATTGGTGATGGCCGCGATGCAGTAGAGATCGGCGTGGACGCCGTTGGTGATGAACATCTTGGCGCCGTTGAGCACATAGCTGTCGCCGTCACGGCGGGCCGTGGTGCGAATACCTTTCACATCGGAGCCGGCGCCCGGTTCGGTGACCCCGACCGCGACGATCTTGCGGCCGGCAACGACATCCGGCATGAACCCGTCCTTCAGCGCCGTCGAGCCGCCGTTGAACAGATGCACCGAGGCCATGTCGGTGTGGACCAGCACCGTGATCGCCACCCCCGAAAAGGTCGATCGGCCGAGCTCTTCGGCCAGCACGACGGTGGCCAGCGTGTCCATGTCGGCGCCGCCATATTGCGCCGGATAGCGGATGCCGAAAAAGCCGAGTTCGCCCATCCGGCGCAGCACCGCGCGCGGCACCATGCCGTCCGCTTCCCATTGCAACGCTCGCGGCTTGATCTCCTCGTTGACGAAGCGGCGGATCTGGGCGCGCAGCAACGCATGTTCCTCGCCAAAATAGATCGAGCGTTCCGCGCCGCCGGCAACCGTGTTGTCCATCCTGATCGCCCTGTCCTGTTTCCGCCCGCCGCGCCGTCCGGATTGCTGCGGCCCTTCCGAAAATTCTAACACCTGTTAGACTACCCGGCGCGACATTGAATACAACCGGCATTCCATGATCGGGACCGCCATGCAGCAGCTTCCGCCGATGCGCTTCGCGCCCGACCTTCTGAAGGACCGCGTCGCGCTGATCACCGGCGGCGGCACCGGGATGGGCCGCGCCACCGCCATCGAGATGGCGCGCTGCGGCGCCACGGTCGTGGTGCTTGGCCGCCGTCCCGGGCCGATCGAGGATTGCGCCGCCGCCATCCGCGAATTCGGCGGCACCGCGCTCGCCATTGCCGGCGACATCCGCCTGCCCGAGCAGATCGAGAGCGCGATGCTGCGCGTCAAGGAGAGGTTCGGCCGGCTCGACATCCTGGTCAACAATGCCGGCGGCCAGTTCGTGACCCCGGCGCGCGAGCTCAATAACAAGGGCTTCGAGACGGTGATCCGCAACAACCTGATCGGGTCCTGGCAGATGACCAAGGCCGCCGCCGATCATTTCATGCTGCAGCATGGCGGCTCGGTCGTGTTCGTGACGGCATGCGTGCGTTCCGGACTGAGCGGCTTCGTGCACACCGCGGCGGCGCGCGGCGGCGTGCTGGCGATGATGAAGACGCTGGCGTTCGAGTGGGCGGAGTTCGGCATTCGCCTCAACTGCGTTGCCCCCGGCACCATCAAGACCGAGGGCATGGACCATTACCCGATCGAGCCCGAGCAATGGCTGAAACTCAACCGCAATGTGCTGGGGCGGATGGGCGATGTCGAGGACGTCGCGGCCGCCATCATCTTTCTCGGCTCGCCGCTCGGCAAGTTCGTGACCGGCGAGGAGTGGTATGTCGATGGCGGTGAAACCCTGCACCTTGCCCACGACGCCCGCCAGATGATCGACGTGGCGAAATTCACCCGGCGCGAGCCCGCCGTCGCCAAGACGAAGTAGCAAGAACTTAAAAGCCGGTTTGACCCCTGCGGAGGGACCGCCATGGATTACGCAGCGAGCGAGCAGCAGCAGGCGTTTCGCGAAACCGCGGAGCGGTTCGCCACCGAGAAGCTTGCGCCGCACTACCAGTCGCGCGCCCGGCAGGACCGGATCGATCGCGCAATGCTGAAGGAAATGGGCGGCCTCGGGCTGATCGGCGTCGACCTGCCGGAACAGCACGGCGGCCTTGGCGAGAGCAGCGCCACGGCGGGCATCGTGATCGAGCAGATCGCGCGAGGCGATTTCAACGCGAGTTATGTGCAGTTGCTGGCGTCACTGACCGGCAGCATGATTGCGCGGCATGCCTCGCCGGAACTCGCGCGGCATTGGCTGCCGCGGCTGGTGCGCGGCGAAGCCATCATCGGCCTCGGCCTCACCGAGCCGCGCGGCGGATCGGACGCCGCCAATCTGATCCTGCGCGCCGAAAAATCCGGCAACGGCTATCGATTGAACGGCGAAAAGACCTCGATGAGCTTTTCCGATCAATGCGACGCGGCCGTGATCTTCGCACGTACCGGCCGCCCCGAGGACGGCGCGCGCGGCATCAGCGCCCTGCTTGTCGAACTCGACCAGCCCGGCATCAGCCGCAACCATTTCGACGACATCGGAACGCGGCCGGTCGGCCGCGGCTCGGTGTTCTTCGACGACGTTTTCATTTCCGCCGACTGCCGGATGGCCGAGGAGAACAGGGGATTCTCGACCATCATGGCTGGCTTCGACTACAGCCGCGCCCTGATCGGGCTGCAGTGCATCGGCCCCGCGCAGGCCTCGGTCGACGAAGCCTGGCGGTACAGCGCGGAGCGGACCGCCTTCGATCGGCCGATTGCGCAGTTTCAGGGCGTGAGCTTCCCGCTGGCAGAGGCCGAGACCCAGCTCACCATGATGCGGCAGCTTTGCTATTACACCCTGTCACTGCGCGACCGCGGCATGCCCCACACCGCGGAAGCCGCGATGTGCAAATGGTATGTGCCGAAGGTGACCTGCGAGATCATCCACCAATGCCTGCTCACCCACGGCCATTACGGCTACACCACCGACCTGCCGTTCCATCAGCGCTATCTCGATGTCATGGGCCTGCAGATCGGCGATGGCACCGCGCAGATCCAGAAGCTGGTGATTGCCCGCGAGAAGGTCGGGCGGGTCGCAGTTCAGTACGCCAGGCCGCAACGCACGTGATGGAGCTATTTTCCATTTCCTCCCGTGGAAACAGGCGCCGCGTCATTCGTCACCCTGGTCCGCCGCCATGGAAGACGGCATCGCTGACCGTCGCGCGCTGCGCGCTCGATTGCCACAGCTTCGGATAGAGCACGCGGAAATCCTGCAGCAAGGCCGGGATCGGCGGATCGGCAAACCAGCCGCGATCGTTGACATATTCCATATGGCGATGGTTCTCGACATCGAACTCATGAAACAGCGCATCGCTGGCGCCGTCGAAGGTCAGCTGCCGGACGCCGAAGCGCTGGCACATCTCGGTGTTGAAGGCGGGCGTCACCTTGAACATCCGGCCGTCGAGCCAGAGCGCGACATAGCCGTGATAGATGAACAGGTCGGTTCCCATCAGTTCGGCGAGCTTGGGGGAATTGAGATGATTGCGGACGTCGGCAAATCCGACCGCCGCCGGGATGCCGCTCGCCCGCAGCGCTGCGGTGAGCAGGATCGCCTTCGGCACGCAATAATTCGAGGGCATGCCGGCAATATGGCTCGCCCGGTATTCGCCTTCGGTGGTGCCGACATTGAATGGATTGTAGCGGATCTGGTCCCGCACCACGTCGAACAGCCGGATCGCGCGCGCCGTGTCGGAGCTGCCTTCGACGCCCTGCAGGGCGCGGGCGGCGAAGTCCCGCACCGGCGCCGAATCGCTGTCGACGAATCCCGTCGGCTGCAGCAGCTCGCCAGCATCGGCGGTAGAATTCATGACGGTCTCCGCATCGGCATTGTCTAACAAACGTTAGAATCAAAAGATAGCCGGCGGCATTGACGGAAATCGCGGCAAGGCGCTAGCCTTGCGGCAATCCCGTACCATGACGATCCGCGAACCCAGCACATGAACGATGCGCCGCAGTATATCTGGACACCGCCATCGGCACTCGTGGAACAAAGCAATCTGACCGCCTTTCTGAAGGCGACCGGACATCGGGACTATGATGATCTGGCCGCGCAGGCCGAGGCCGACCCTGCGTGGCTGATGCAACGCGTCTTCGACTTCTGCGACGTCAGGTTCTACCGGCCCTACGAGACCATGCTCGATCTGTCGCGCGGCCAGCCCTGGGCGCGCTGGTGCGTCGGCGGCCGTACCAACATCGTGCTCAATTGCATCGACCGCCACCGCGGGACAGCGGTCTGGGACCAGACCTTCCTGGTCTGGGAAGGCGAAGACCGCCGCGAACGGAGGTCGCTGACCTATCGCGCGTTCGATGCCGAGGTTGCGCGATTGGCCCAGGGCCTGAGCCGGCTCGGCATCGGCCCCGGCGACGTGGTTGCCATCTACATGCCGAACCTGCCGGAAACCTTCATTGCGTTCTTCGCGATCCTGAAGCTTGGCGCGATCGTGATGCCGCTGTTCTCGGGTTTCGGCCCGGCGCCGCTGCAGACGAGATTGAATCATGGCGAAGCCAAAGCCGTGATCACCGCAAGCGGAACCTGGCGGCGCGGCGTGGCGGCGCCGCTCAAATCGGTGCTGGACGCGGCGCTGGATGCGGCGCCCTCGGTCCGCCATGTGATCGTCTGTGACCGCGGCATCGCCGTCGATACGCCGATGCGCGGCGGGCGCGACCACTACTGGCATGACCTGGTCGCCGGTCGCGACGGCGCGATGGCGACCGCCGAGATGCAGGCCGAAGATCCGGCCATCCTGCTCTATACTTCCGGCACGACCGGTGAGCCGAAGGGATGCGTCTGGACCCATATCGGCTTCATCGGCTCGATGGTGACCCGCGACATCATCATCTGCGGCGACTTCAAGCCGTCCGACCGCTTCTTCTTTTTCAGCGATATGGGCTGGATGGTGGGCGCGATGTGCGCCTGTATCCCGAGCTTTGCCGGCGCGAGCCTGCTGATCGCGGAAGGCACCCCGGACTTTCCGGACACCGGCCGATTCTGGCGCCTGATCGCCGACCACCGCGTGACCTATCTCGGCATTTCGCCGACCATCGTGCGCAGCCTGATGCGCTACGGGCTCGAGGTCGAAGACCATGATCTCTCCAGCCTGCGCATCACCGCTTCAGGGGGCGAGGCGTGGACCGCCGCGCCGTGGCTGTGGTTTTTCGAGCATGTCTGCAAGCGCCGGATTCCAATCATCAACATCTCGGGCGGTACCGAGGTCGGCGGCTGCCTGTTCACCGGAACACCCAACCACCCGATGAACCCCGGTTCGTTCTCGCGGCCGGCGCTCGGCGTCGGCGCCGACATTGTCGATGCGGCAGGGCAGCGCGTGCCCGACGGTACGGTTGGCGAACTGGTGCTGCGCCACGCCTCGATCGGCCTGACCAAGAGCCTGTGGAAGGCGGATGAGCGCTATATCGAGAGCTACTGGAGCGCGCTGCCGGGCCTGTGGGTGCATGGCGACTTCGCCATGCGTGGCCATGACGGCCTCTACTACATTCTCGGCCGCTCCGACGACACCATCAAGATTTCCGGCAAGCGCACCGGGCCGGCCGAGCTCGAAGGACTCCTGATCGCAACCGGGAAAGTGGCGGAGGCCGCCGCATTCGGCATTCCGCATCCGGTCAAGGGCTCGGCCATCGTCTGCGCCTGCGTGCCCATGCCTGGCGTCGAGGCCGGCGACGATCTCGCGCACAAACTCGCATCCGTCCTGGTCGAGGCGATGGGAGCATCCTACCGGCCGGAAAGGATCGTGTTCGTCGAAGACCTGCCGCGCACCCGCAACTTGAAGATCATGCGCCGGGTGCTGCGGGCCGTGTTCGAAAACAAGGATCCCGGCGACCTCTCAGCGCTCGCCAATCCAGAAGCCGTCGACCGCCTGCGCGAGCAGCTCGGCAAGGGATGAGGCGGGTGGAGTGCATCAGATCGGGCAGTCCTGCGGGAACACCGGCTTGCGTTTCTCGAGATGCGAGGCGAGGCCTTCGCGGGCCTCGGCGCCGGTAAAGCCCAGCATTTCCAGCGCGGTCGAGGTGTCGAACAGCGGGCCATTGACCCGCAGCCAGTTATTCAATGCATATTTGGTCCAGCGGATCGCGCTCTGCGCGCCGGCCGCCAGTTCCTCGGCGGTCTCCAACGCGACCTTCTGCAGCTCGGCATCCTCCACGCAGAGTGAGACCAGGCCGATCCGCTCGGCTTCGGTGCCGGACAGCGGCTTGCAGGTCAGCAGATAATATTTCGCCTTGGCGAGTCCGCACAGCAGCGGCCAGATGATGCAGGCGACGTCGCCGGCGGCGACGCCCAGCCGGGTGTGCCCGTCGACGATGCGGGCTGATTTCCCGCAGATCGAAATGTCGGCAAGGATGCCGACGACCAGGCCGGCGCCGACGGCCACGCCGTTGATCGCCGAGATGATCGGCTTGTTGCAGTTGATGACGTTGTAGACGAGGTCCTTGGCTTCCTTCCAGGTCGACATTCGTGCCACAGGGTTATCGAGGATGCTCTTGATCAATTCGAAGTCGCCGCCGGCGGAGAACGCCTTGCCGGCGCCGGTCACGATCACCGCATTGATGTCGGGATCTTCGTTGATGTCGCGCCAGACATGGGTGAGCTGGGTGTGCGTCTCGGCATCGACGGAGTTGTAGGTCTCGGGCCGATCGAAGGTAAGCCGCAGGATCCGCTTCGCAGGGTAGTCGAACTTCAACCTGGTGTAGGCGGCGTAACGGTCGGACATGCGGCCTCCTTCGCTTTCGAACAGGCGTTAGAATTTAGGTTTGATCGCCTTTGGCCGCAAGCGTATAGTTCCGGATCATCGGACGTGCCGAGGCGAACGATGCCATCGGGGAGAGGACGGCAGTGACAGGCGGAGTCGAACAAGCGCCGACCGCGCTGGCCGGCGTCGTACCCACCGTCGGCGAACTGTTCCGCGCGTCCGCGCAGATCCACGCGACGAATGTCGCGATCGAATATCAGGGACGGCAGATCAGCTACCGGGAGCTGGCGGAGCGGGTCGAGCGCGCCGCAGCCCTGCTCGCCAGCCACGGTCTTTGTCGCGGAGACCGAGTGGCGCTCTTGTCCCACAACCGGCCGGAATATTTCGAGATCGAACTGGCGGCCGCCACGCTCGGCGTCATCACCGCCTGTCTGAACTGGCGGCTGTCGCCGCGCGAACTCGGCTACTGCGTGGAGCTGGTTTCGCCGAAGCTCGTCATCATCGAGCAGGGGCTGACCGGCTGCCTGCCCTCGCCCGTTTTGGAGCGCCAGCCGCGCATCGAGATCGGCCCGCAATACGAAGCCCTGCTCCAGCACCAGGACGCCCGCATTGTTCCCATCGTAGCCGAGTGCGAGGACGGGCTGGTGATCCTCTATACCAGCGGTACGACGGGGCTGCCGAAGGGCGCCGTCATTTCGCATCGCGCCATGGTAATGCGGGCCCTGGTGTTCACTTCCGAACTGAACATCTCGCCTCGCGACGGTTTCGTGGCGTGGGCTCCGATGTTTCACATGGCTTCCACCGATCACGGCCTCGCCACGCTGCTGCGCGGCGGCACGGTGGTGATGATCGACGGTTTTCAGGTCGAGCCGCTGCTCGATGCCGTCGCGCGTCACCGGATCGGTTGGCTGGTGCTGATTCCCGGCATGGTGGAGGCGTTTGCCGCGGCGCTGAAGGCGCAGTCGACCAAAGTGCGGGGCATCACGGTGTGCGGCGCGATGGCCGATCTGGTGCCGCCGCATGCCATCGCGGAAATCACCGCGCTGTTGCAGACGCCCTATCTCAACAGTTTCGGCTCGACCGAAACCGGGCTGCCGCCGGCGACCCGGGCGCTGATCGCGGCGGGCGAAGTTCCGTCGCGACTGTCCAAGCAGCAGAGCGCGTTCTGCCAGGTCAGGCTGGTCGATCCTTCCGATCAGGAGGTCGGACCGGGAGAGCCGGGCGAGCTTGCCATTCGCGGGCCGACACTGTTCTCCGGCTATTGGCAGGCCGACGAAACCAACGCCCGCGATTTCCGCGGCGGCTGGTTCCACATGGGCGACGTGTTCCGGCGCAATGAAGACGGCACGCTCGATTTCGTCGATCGCGCCAAGTACATGATCAAGACCGGCGGCGAAAACGTCTATCCGGCCGAGATCGAACGCGTGCTGCTGAGCGACACGCGGGTCACCGAGGCCACCGTGGTCAGGGTGGCGGACCAGAAATGGGGCGAGGTTCCCGTCGCCTTCGTTTCCTGCCGTGACGGCAGCGTCACCGAAGCCGGCCTGCTCGAATTGTGCCGGCGCGACCTCGCGGCGTACAAGCGTCCACGGCAGTTTCGTTTCATCGACTTCTCGGAATTCCCGCGCTCCACCAGCGGCAAGGTGCAGCGTCACGAGCTCGAGGCGAGGCTGGCCAGGGGCCTCTGACCGAGGCCGTCCCGGCGCGCAGCATCCCGTGCGAGGTCACGGCCGTTTTCTAACAACTGTTCGATTCCGACCATTGTCAGATTGAATCGTTGCGACCTTCTGCCTAAAGATGGCGTGGACAGAAGGTGCCGCGGGCGCGCCCGTGAGCACGCTGGATGGTCGCGGGCCGCGGCCGACGGAGCGATGCATGGACTTCGACCTCACGCACGAGCAGCGGCAGATCCTCGAATATGGCAATCTGGTCGCCCAGAAATTCGATCGCAAGTACTGGATGGAATGCGCCGAGCAGCATGTCTTTCCCGAGGCCTTGTACCAGCGGGTCGCCGATGACGGCTTTGTCGGCACCATGGTGCCCGAGCAGTATGGCGGCGCCGGCCAGGGCATGGTGGAGATGCACCTGTTCCTGGAGGGATTGTCGAACAACGGCATTCCCCTACTCAATCTGGTGGTCGGCGCCGCCATGAGCCTCGGCTTCATCGCCAAGCATGGATCGGAGCAGCAAAAGGCGCGCTATCTGCCCGACGCCTGCAAGGGCAGAACCCGCTTCTGCTTCGCGATCACCGAGCCCGACGCCGGCAGCAACACCATCCGCACCAAGACCATGGCGAAAAAGCGCGGCAACCGTTTCGCGCTCAACGGCCAGAAGACGTTCATCACCGATGCCGACGGCGCCGATCACGCGCTGGTGGTGGCTCGGACCACGCCGCAGAGCGAGACCCAGAAGAAGACGGACGGCTTTACCCTGTTCATCGTCGACCTGAAGGCGAAGGGGTTGCAGAAGCAGTACATCCCGGTCAGCATTCCGGCGCCGGAGACCCAGTGGCAATTGTTCTTCGACGATGTCGACCTCGGCCCGGAGGACATCGTCGGCGAGATCGACAAGGGGTTCGGGATCCTGTTCAAGAGCCTCAATCCGGAGCGGATCCTGGTCGGTTCGATCTGCTGCGGGCTCGGCCGCTATGCGCTCAACCGTGCCGTCGACTATGTCAGCGGCCGCCGGGTATTCAACGACGTGCCGATCGGCGCCTATCAGGGATTGCAGCACCCGCTGGCGAGCGCGCGCACCGATATCGAAGTGGCATCGCTGATGACGCTCAAGGCGGCGTGGATCTTCGACCAGGGCCGCGAGGCCGGAGAGTTCGCCAACATGGCCAAGCTCGCCGCCGCCGACGCCGGCATCAAGGCGGTCGATACCGCCCTGCAATGCCATGGCGGCAACGGCTTCACCCGGGAATACGGCATCTTCGACATCTATCCGCTGGTGCGGCTGTTGAAGACCGCGCCGCTCAATCGCGAAATGATCCTCAATTATATCGGCGAGCACGTGATGGGCTTGCCGCGCAGCTACTAGGATTGCCCGCGATGGCCGTCATCAAGTCCGAGATTTCCGTCGCGAGCGAGGAATACCGCCGCAACAGCCTCGTCTATGCCGAGCGGATCGCCGACCTGCACGTGCGACGTGCCGCCGCCGCGATCGGCGGTCCAGAGCGGGCGCGACGGCTGCACAAGGAGCGCAAGCAGCTATTGCCGCGCGAGCGCATCGCGGCGCTGCTCGACGCCGGCTCGCCCCTGCTGGAATTCTGCCAGCTCGCCGGCGAAGGCATGTATGAGGGCGTGCCGCCCGGCGGCAGCATTGTCACCGGCGTCGGCATGGTGTCGGGGCGCGCCTGCATGATCATCGCTAATGACGCCACCGTAAAGGGCGGCACCTATTACGGCATCACCTGCAAGAAGCACGTCCGCGCCCAGCGGTTTGCCTGGCAGCACCGCCTGCCCTGCATCACCATGGTGCAGTCCGGCGGCGCCAACCTGCCCGACCAGCCCAGCATCTTTCCGGACGAAGGCCAGTTCGGCTCGATCTTCTACAACCAGGTCCGGATGTCGAGCGAAGGCATTCCGCAGATCGCCATCGTCCACGGTCCCTCCACCGCCGGCGGCGCCTACATGCCGGCGCTGTGCGACGAGACCGTGATCGTCCGCAACCAGGGTGCAATGTTCCTCGGCGGCCCGCAGCTCGTCTATGCCGCAACCAAGGAGGAGGTCGGGATCGAGGCGCTCGGCGGCGGCGAGATGCACAGCCGTGTCAGCGGCGTCACCGACCATCTGGCCGAAAGCGACAGCCATGCGATCGCGATCACCCGCGACATCGTCGCCCATCTCGGCGACATTCCGCCGCAACGATGGCAGGTCGCGGCCCCGCGTCCGCCGCGCTGCGATCCGAATGAGATCTACGGGCTGATCAGCGCCGACCCCCGCGTGCCCACCAACAACCGCGACATCGTCGCCCGCCTGGTCGACGGCAGCGAACTGCATGAATTCAAGCCGCTCTATGGCGACACCCTGATCACCGGCTTTGCCCGCATCCGGGGATTCGAGGTCGGCATCCTCTGCAACAACGGCGTGCTGTTTTCGGAGAGCGCGCTGAAGGCGACGCATTTCATCGACCTCTGCTGCAAGCGCAACATCCCGCTGCTGTTCATGGCCGACGTCACCGGCTTCATGGTCGGGCGCGAGGCGGAGGAGGGCGGCATCTCCAAGCACGGCGCCAAGATGATCACCGCAATGGCCAGCGCCAACGTACCGAAATACACGCTGATCATCGGCAATGCCTACGGGGCCGGTTATCTCGCGATGTGCGGTCGCGCGTTCCGGCCGAACGCGATGCTGATGTGGCCGAACGGCCGCTCCGCGATCATGGGGCCGGACCAGGCCGCCAACACGCTGGCCATGGTCAAGGATGAGGGCCACCGGCGCGACGGCACCAGCTGGACCGAGGCGGAGCGCGAGGCCTATCGGGCGCCGGTGCGCAAGACCTTCGAGGACTTCGCCAATGCCTACAATTTCGCCCGCAATACCTGGTGCGACATGGTGATCGACCCGCTGGAGACCCGCGAAGTGATGGCGCTGCTGCTCGATCTCGCCGGCCGTCTGCCGCCGCAGGCGACCGCCTTCGGCGTGCTCCGGATGTGACGGGAGGTAGCATCCGGTGTTCAAGAAGATCCTGATCGCCAACCGTGGCGAAATCGCCTGCCGGATTGCGCGGACCTGTCATCGGCTGGGCATCGCCGTCGCCGGTGTCCACTCCGCCGCCGATGCCGACGCATTGCATGTCCGGGTGATCGGCGAATCCATTTGCATTGGCGGCGCGGCCGCGGCGGAAAGCTACCTGCGGATCGAAGCCGTGATCGCGGCGGCGCAGCACAGCGGCGCCGAAGCGATCCATCCCGGCTTCGGCTTTCTGGCCGAGAACGCCGCCTTCGCCCGCGCGGTGGAGCAGGCCGGACTGGTTTTCATCGGTCCGACCGCCGAGACCATCGAGCGGCTCGGCGACAAGGCGTCAGCCAAGCGCGAAGCCGAAGCCGCCGGCGTCCCCACCATCCCCGGCAGCCGGACCGGCAGCGAGGACGCCGCTGAAATCGCCGCCATGGTCCGCGATCTCGGACCTCCGGTGATGCTGAAGGCCGCGGCCGGCGGCGGCGGCAAGGGCATGCGGGCTCTGGCGCGGCTGGACGGCCTCGCCGGCGACATCGAATCCGCGATGCGCGAGGCCAGGAACGCCTTCGGCCATCCCGGCCTGATTGTCGAAAGGCTGATCGAGCGCGGGCGGCATATCGAGGTCCAGATCGCCGGCGACGGCAACGGCAACGTGGTGCATCTATTCGAGCGCGAATGTTCGCTGCAGCGGCGCCATCAGAAGCTGATCGAGGAGGCGCCCGCCGCCAATCTTCCGGCAACGCTGCGCGAGCGAATGACCGCAGACGCGGTGCGGCTCGGAGAGCGCCTGAACTATCGCGGGGTCGGCACCGTCGAATTCATCCTCGACGCCGACAGCTATTATTTCCTGGAGGTCAATCCGCGTCTTCAGGTCGAGCATCCCGTCACGGAATTGGTGACCGGAATCGACATCGTCGAGGCCATGCTGCGGATCGCCGCTGGGGAAGGACTGCCGTTCGCCCAGCGCGAGGTGGCCTGCCGCGGCCATGCCGTCGAGGCACGGCTCTGCGCGGAGGATCCGGCCAACCATTTCCTGCCCTGCACCGGCACGCTCGTCGATGTCCGGTTTCCGGCCGACGGCGTCCGCGTCGAGACCGGCGTCGAGAGCGGCTCGATGGTCTCGCCCTTTTATGATTCGATGCTCGCGAAGCTGATCGCCTGGGCCGAAACCCGCGACGAGGCGCTCGATCGGCTGGGACGGGCGCTCGATCAGAGCTCGATCTTCGGCGTCACCACCAACCAGGCGTTTCTCCGCCGGCTGCTCGACCTGCCCGCCACCCGCGGCGCGACATTCCATACCAGGCTGATCGACGAGCAGATCGACCAACTCGTGGACGCCCCCGGCGGTCCCGACATCGACGCGCTGGCCATAGGCGCCTGTTTCTGGATGATGCGGCAACGCCAGCCGGCCAGTTGCGATCCCTGGCGTGCGCAGGAGACCACCGGGTGGCACATGGCGAACGGTGACGGCGGCTTGTCGCCGATCCCGATCCTGCATCTGGAAGCTTCAGGCGTCAGCGCCGAGATCCGCTTTGGGCCGCGCCAGGGCGACGGCAGCATGGTCGTCGGCATCAATGGCGACCAGCGGCGCGTGCGCCTGTCCGGGCTTGGCGACGACCGCTTCACCGCCATGGTCGGGGACCGCCGGGAGACGGCCCGGATCTTCCAGCAGGACCGGATCATCTTCGTCCACGACATCCGCGGCGCCCACAGCCTCTCGGCCACCCCCTATCTCAGCTACTTCAGCGCCGTCGCCGAGACGAGCGGCGAGCTGCGCGCGCCGATGACGGGCATGATCCTGAAAGTGAACGTCGCCGCCGGCGACCGCATCAAGGCCGGCGAGGTCGCCGCGATCCTGGAATCGATGAAGATGGAGTTGCGGATCTGCAGCGAGATCGACGGTGTCGTCGCCGCCGTGCGATGCCGGGCCGGCGAGACCGTCGAGCGAAATGCGATCGTGGTGGTGGTCGAACCCGACTAGGCCGGTCGGAGAGCTCACATGCAGAAATGCGATTCGAGGTCGAGGCCTCGCAGGCGAGATGCCGCAGCACGATCCGGCTTGCCTGGAAATTGAACGTTGGTTAGCTTCGCGAAGCCATCGACGACAAGAACAGCCCGATTTTCAAGGGCGAAACCATGATCGATGACGGGGAGGAGGCAGATTGGCTTTTGCTGGTGACAGCGCCGGACCGGTACTGGAGTGCCAATCCGTCGAGCGGCATTTTGGCGGGATCGTCGCGCTGAACGGCATCGACATGCGCATAGAGCGTGGCGAGATATTCGGCCTGGTCGGCCCCAACGGGTGTGGCAAGACCACCCTCACCAATGCCATTACCGGATTCTATCCGCCGCAGCACGGCAGCATCGCCCTGAACGGCCGCGACATCACCGGGCTAGAGCCGCACCATGTGGCGCGGCTCGGCGTCGCGCGCACCTTCCAGAACCTGGCGCTGTTCAACGGCATGAGCGTGCTCGACAACATCCTGCTCGGCCGGCACATCCACATGAAGCCGAGCGTCGTCCGCACCGCGCTGTATTGGTGGCTCGCCCGCGGCGACGAGACGGCCAACCGCGCCGCGGTCGAGGACGTGATCGATTTCCTGCAGCTCGAAGGCGTGCGCGACGAGCTCGTCGACGGCATACCGATCGGGCTGAAGAAACGCGTCGAACTGGCGCGCGCGCTGGCCGCCGAGCCGAGCTTCCTGATCCTGGATGAGCCGATGGCCGGCATGAACCAGGAAGAAAAGGAATACATGGCGCGTTTCATCCTGGATGCGCGCGACGAACGCGATGTCACGGTGCTGCTGATCGAGCACCACATGGACGTCATCACCGGCATCTGCGACCGCATGCTGGCGCTCAATTATGGCGCCATGATCGGCACCGGCGTGCCGGCCGACGTCGTCGCCGACCCCCGGGTGATCGAAGCCTATATCGGAGGCGCGCATGCCGCGCGCTGACCGGACCGCGAGCTGGAATTTCGAGACCGATACCACGCTGATCCGCCTGCTGGCGCACAATGCCGACCGATTTCCCGACTCGCGTGGCGATGCGGGAAAAAAGCAAGGGCATCTGGCAGGAGACGACATGGCGGCAGTTGCTGGACATCGTGCTGGGCTGCGCCGCCGGCCTCGAAGCGCTCGGCTTTGGCGCCGGCGAAGTCATGCTGGTGCTCGGCGACAACCGGCCGCGGCTGTATGCCGGAATGCTTGCCGCCGGCGCGCTCGGCGGCTACGCGATGCCGGCATTTCCGGACGCGACGCTCGACGAGATCCGGCACTTCGTGCACGAGGCCGGCGCGCGCTTCATGCTGGCGGAAGACCAGGAGCAGGTCGACAAGATGCTGCGAGCTGCGCGACGCAGGGCGCGGCGATCGAGCACATCGTCTATGACGATCCGCGCGGGCTCGACCGCCTATGCCGATCCGGGCCTCGTCTCCTGGGACGCGCTCGAGGCCGGTGGCGCGGCAGCGCCTCGCGGAAGACGGCGGATTGCGGGATCGGCTGATCGCCCGCGCACAGCCCGGACGGGCCGGCGGTGTTCGTGCATTCGTCCGGGCAGCACCGGCAAGCCCAAGGGCGTCGTGCTCTCCCATCGCAACTTGCTGGCCGGCGTCCGCAACGCCTATCAGGCCGGCGCGTTTCGTTTCGGCGAGAGCATTCTCGCCTATTTGCCGATCGCCTGGGTCGGCGACTTCGCGGTGACCATTGGCGCCGGCATCCCGCTGCACTTCACCATCAACATTCCGGAACGGCAGGAGACCGTGCTGCAAAACCTGCGCGAGATCGCGCCTACGTTCTATCTCGCGGCCCCACGCAGCTGGGACAATCTGCTGACCACCATCCAGGTGCGGATGGAAGATTCCTCGCGGCTGAAGAAGCGGATCTACAGGCTCTTCATGGCCTCGGCCATTTCGGCCGAAAAGCGCAAGCTCGATGGCGAGCGGCCGACATTGGCTCAGCGCCTCTGAGCCCGCTCGGCGAATGGCTGGTGTACGGACCGATCAAGGACCAGCTCGGCCTGACCCGGCTGCACGGCGCCTTCACCGGCGGCGAGGCGATGGGCGAGGACACCTTCGTGTTCTACCGCGCGCTGGGCATCAAGCTGCGCCAGCTCTATGGCCAGACCGAAAGCAGCGCCTACAACGCCATCCAGGGGCTCGACGAGGTGCAGCTTGCACACCGTCGGCCGTCCGCTGCCGGGCGTCGATGTCAGGATCAGCGACGATGGCGAGATCATGGTGCGGTCGGGCAGCGTGTTCGGCGGCTACTTCAAGCAGGACGACGCCACGCGGGAGACGCTGCGACGACGGCTGGCTGCACACCGGCGATGCCGGCTACCTCGAAGCCGACGGCCATCTCGTCGTGCTCGGCCGGCTGTCGGACGTGGTGCATACCGCTAAGCGGCGAGCGTTACATTCCGAACTACATCGAGAACCGGCTCAAGTTCAGCCCCTACGTCAAGGACGCCGCCGTGCTCGGGCGGGGCCGCGAGACGTTGGCGGCGATCATCTGCATCGACCAGGAAGCGGTCGGCCTGTGGGCCGAGCTGCGCGGCATCTCCTACATCTCCTATGCCGACCTGTCGCAGAAGCCGGAAGTGATCGACCTGGTCGCCGGCGCGGTACAGGCACGTCAACGGCTCGCTGCCGGACGGGCTGCGGCTGCGGCAGGTTCGTCTGCCTGCACAAGGAATTCGACGCCGACGACGGCGAGATCACCCGCACCCGCAAGATCCGCCGCAACGTCGTCGAGGAGCGCTACCGGCCGATCATCGACGCGATCTACGATCGGCAGACCACGGTGCTGATGAAGGCGCGAGATCAGCTACGAGAGCGGCGAGGTCGGCGTCATCGAGCGCACGCTCTCGGTACAGGAGGCCTGACGCATGGATTGGGCGCTGCTGCTCGAATCCGCCGTCAACGGCGCGCTGCGTCGGCCTGATGTATTCGCTGGTCGCGATGGGCATCGTGCTGATCTACAAATCGTCGTCGGTACCCAATCTCGCGCAGGGCGCGATGACGATGCTGGGGGCCTATGTCGTGCTGGCCTTCGCCAATAATGCCGGGCGCGCCGATCTGGCTCGCGATAGCGCTGGCGATCGTGACCATGTTCGGCGTCGGCATCGCCATCGAGCGGGTGGCGCTGCGGCGGCTCGCCGGGCGGCCGATCGTCATGATCCTGATGATGACGCTCGGCCTGGAGATCTTCCTGCGCGCGGGCGCGATGACGGTGTGGGGCGGCACCGGGCGGCCGATGCCGCTCGGCATCAGCGACGCGCCGCTGTTCATCGGCCCGATGCTGATCAATCGCACCTATGCGGTCGGCGCCGCCGTCGCCATCGCGATGTTCGGCCTGCTCGTGCTGTTCTTCCGGACCCGGACCGGCGTCGTGCTGCGCGCCATTTCCGACGACTATACCGCGGCATGGTCGGTCGGCATTTCGGTCGAACGCGGCGTGGCGATGTCTTGGGCGATGTCGGCGGTGGTCGCGACGATCGCCGGCGTGCTGTGGGGGTCGGTGCAGGGCGTCGACCAGTCGCTGGCGCAATTGCTGCTGAAGGGGGTGACGGTGGCCGTGCTCGGCGGACTCGACAGCATCGGCGGCGCGCTGCTCGCCGGCGTGCTGCTCGGCATCGTCGAGGGCGTATCGGCGAGCTTTCTCGATCCGCTGCTCGGCGGCGCCAGCCGCGACCTCGTCGACGCCGCGATGCTGATCCTGACCATCCTGGTCCGGCCGCACGGGCTCTATGGCCGTCACGACATCGAGAGGGTCTGAACCATGCTGTTTCGCCAGGCCGGCATCTTCCACACCGACTACGCCTCCGACCGGGCGCTGTTTCCGATCGCGGCGGACCGCTGGATGATCGGCATCCTGCTGCTGCTCGCATTGGCCGCGCCGCTCTATCTGAATTCGCTGTATCTGAGCAGCTATCTCCTGCCGTGGCTGGTGTGGACCGCCGGCGCGCTCGGCCTCAATCTCATTCTCGGCTGGGCCGGACAGTTTCACCTCGGCTATGCGGCCGTCATGGGCATCGGGGCCTATGCGGCGGTCCATGCCGCCCGGGCCGGCATTCCCTGGGAAATTGCCGTCATCATTGCCGGGCTGACCGCCGCGATCATCGGCATCGGCTTCGCCTTCGCCGCGCTGCGCGTCAAGGGGCTGTATCTCGCGCTCAGCACGCTGGCGCTGCAGTTCGTGATGGACTGGACCATATCGCACGTTCCCGCGATCAGCGGCGGCACCCAGGCGACGCTGCAGGCGCCGGATATCCGGCTGCTCGGCTGGCCCGTCACCTCGGATGCCGGACTGTATTACGTCGCGCTGGTCTGGTGCGTGATGGTGACGTCCTTCATGCTCAACCTGCGGCGCACCGCGCTCGGCCGCGCTCTGGTCGCGGTGCGGGAGAAGGACTATGCCGCCGCCGTCATCGGCGTGAACAGCTTCTATTTCAAGCTGGTGGCGTTTGCCGACCTCCTCCTTCATCGGCGGCGTCACCGGCGCGATCCTGATCGGCACGTTCTACCACGCCGTCACGCCGGAGCAGTTCTCCGTCGACGTTTCGATCCAGGCGCTGGCGATGGTCATCGTCGGCGGATTGGGCAGCATCATCGGCAGCTATTTCGGCGCGGGCTTCATCCTGCTGATGCCGGGCGCCATGAACAGCTTCATCTCATGGGCCGCAGCTTCGTTCGGATTCTCGCTCGGCATCGAAACGCTGGCGCATCTGCCGCAGGCGCTCTACGGCGCGCTGATCATCGGATTCCTGTTGATCGAGCCGCTCGGGCTGGGAAAGATCTACAACAACCTGCGCGACTATCTGCTGGTCTGGCCGTTCGGCTATGTGAAGAAATAGCGATCCCCATGAGCACGCCGACCATCAACGCCCTCTCCCTCAACAACGTCGAGGTCGTCTACGACTATGTTTCACTCGCGATCAAGGGCGTCTCGCTCGAGGTCCCCGAGGGCGGTATGGTGGCGCTGCTGGGCGCCAACGGCGCCGGCAAGAGCACCACGTTGAAATCGATCAGCGGGCTGCTCGCCGCCGAACGCGGCGAGGTCAGGCGCGGCGAAATCAGCTTTCGCGGTCTAGGCATCGGCGCGCTGATGCCGCAGCAGCGGGTCAGGCTCGGCATTGCCCACGTGCTCGAGGGGCGGCGGGTGTTCGAGCATCTCACGCCCGACGAGAACCTGGTGGCGGCGTCGGCCGTCCGCAGCCGTCACGACATGGCGCGCAACCGGGAACGGGTCTACGGCTATTTTCCCCGCCTCTATGAACGCCGCACGGTCGCGGCCGGCTATCTGTCCGGCGGCGAGCAACAGATGCTGGCGATCGGGCGCGCGCTGATGACGCAGCCGAAGCTGCTGATGCTGGACGAGCCGAGCCTCGGCCTCGCGCCGTTCCTGGTCGCAGAGATCTTCCAGATCATCCGCCGGATCAACCGAGAGGAGGCGCTGTCGATCCTGCTGGTCGAGCAGAACGCCGTCGCCGCGCTCGACGTCGTCTCCCATGGCTATCTGATCGAGAGCGGCCGGGTGGTCATGCATGACACCGCCGCGGCACTGAAACGGAATCCGGACATCAGGGAATTCTACCTCGGAGGGGCCAAGGGCAAGAATTTGCACGATGTCAAGCATTACAGCCGGCGGAAGCGCTGGCTAACCTGAGCCATATCGCTCATCATCGAGAAGGCCTGTTCGACACCAGGGGACGTCACGTCCACAATCAATCAAGCAAGGGAGGCTATCAGATGAAACTGCTTACGATCACCGCCGGACTGGCGCTGGCCGCGCTGGCCATGAGCCCGGCGAGCGCCGCCGATCCCATGCGTTTCGCGCTCTGCTACGATCTCAGCAAGGCCTACACCTTTGTCACGCCGCAGGTGGCCCAGGCCGCCCGCGACTATGCGGACCTGATCAATCTCAAGGGCGGCATCGAGGGCCACCCGGTCGAGATGGTGGTGCAGGATCACGGCAACGAGCCGCAGCGCGGCATCGAATGCTACGAGAAACTCAAGCGCGACGGCGTGATGGTATTCGACATGTTGTCGACCCCGGTTTCCCGCGCCGTGCTGCCGCGCATCATGAAGGACGGCAACATCCTGATCCAATCGCTGGCCGGCCGCGGTGACGCCGTCGACGGCGAGGTGTTCAAATGGGTGTTTCCGGTCGGGCCGACCTATTGGGGCCAGGCCGCCAATGACATCGAATTCATTCGGCAGAAATCCGGCGGCAACCTCAAGGGCGTGAAGGTCGCATTTCTCTATGTCGACTATCCCTTCGGCCAGGAACCGATCGGCATCCTCAAGACGCTGGCCGCGAAGGAAGGCTTCGAGCTGCAGCTGTTTCCCTATCCGCTGCCGGGCAATGACCAGGCGTCCGCCTGGACCCAGGTCCGGCGCTACAATCCGGATTGGATCGTCAGCTGGAGCCTATCGAACATGCACGTGATCGCGTCGCGCGAGATGAAGCGCAACGGCATTCCGGTCGACAAATACATCGCCGTGAACTGGATGAACGAGGTCGACATCAACAATATCGGCCCGGAGGCGGCCAAGGGAATCAAGCGCGGCACCAATGTCGCCGGCGGCTCGAACCAGCCCTTGATCCAGGAGATCATCAAGGAGCTCTACGACAAGGGCAAGGGCAATGGCGATCGCAAGAACCTGCAGGACGTCTACTACAACACCGGTCTTGCGATCTGGTCCTGCGCCGTCGAAGGCGCGCGTCTCGCGATCAAGAAAGACGGCTGGCCGCTCACGCCGGCCAAGATCAAGGACGGCATGGAGAGCATGAAGGATTATGCCGCCAACGGCATGATGGCGCCGGTGACGGTGACGGCGGAAGACCACGGCGGAGGCGGCAAGACCCGGATCGAGATGTGGGACGGCAGCAAATGGGTGCCGCAGACCGACTGGATTGCCGCCTTCAAGGACGAGGTCTGGGGTGTCGTGAAGGCCCAGTCGGCGGAATATGCCAAGTCGGAGAGCCAGAAATAGCCGGCGGCTTCTCCCCAGGCGGTGGCGACGGCAGGGTGCGCCCGGCCGTCGCGCCCATCGGGTTATGGCTGGCCGTGCGCGGCCTTGACGGCGGCGCGGTCGACGTCGCCATTGGCCGTTCTCGGCAGCCGGTCGACGAACACCACATGCTTCGGCCGCTTGTAACGGGCGATCTGGTCCGCGACGAAGGCGATGATGTCGTCGGCGCTGGCGTTACCCGCCGCATGCTGCTCGCACACTGCCTTGATCGCCTCGCTCCATTGCGGATCGGGCACGCCGATCACGACCACTTCGGCAATCGCCGGATGAGCGCGGATCGCCTGCTCGACTTCGGCGGGATAGACGTTCTCGCCGCCGGTCTTGATCAGTTCCTTTTCCGGCGCGCGGCCGGCATACCAGAGATAGCCGTCGGCGTCGAAATAGCCCATGTCGCCGGTATGATGCCAGCCATTGCGAAACGTGACCGCGGTTTCGGCGGGCAGATTCCAGTATCCCCTGAACAGCGTCGGACCGCGCACCACGATCTCGCCCGTCTCCCCTGACGGCCTTGGCCGGTCGTCGCCATCGACCACCGCGATGCTGCGCCAGAACAACGGGCGACCGGCGGATTTCGGCCGGTCGCGATAGGGCGACAGCGTGGCCAGGCCCGAGGTCTCGGATTGGCCGTAGGTGCACCAGAATGCGGCGTTCGGGCAGGCCGCCTCGAACCGCTCGATGGTTGCGGGAGCATCGAGACCCGTCACCGCGCGCAGCGAGCCGAGCTGTTCCGGCCGGGCCTGGTCCAGGATGCTGCCGAGCATCGGCGCAAACTCGGACATGACCGTGACCCGCTCGGCGGCGATGTCGCGCGCCGCCTGCGCCGCATCAAATTTCGCCGCGATCAGGCTTGCCCCGCCGGCCTGCTGCACCGTGAGCATCAAGCCGAGACCCGCCACGTGAAACAAGGGCAGCACGCCGAGACCGACGTCGCGGTGATCGAGCTGCCACGCCTGCACCAGCGAACTCTGCGCGACGAGCATGGCGGCCTGGGACAGCAGCGCGCCGCGCGGACGGCCGCCGACCGCGGCGGTGTGAATGATCACAAAGCCGTCGTCCCCGTTCACCGCGCCGTCGGTAAACCGGCCATCACCCGACGACAGCTCCGCAAACGGAGCCAATGCCGGATGCGCGGCGCCGACGCCGAAAGCGTGCCGCACCGAAGGCAGCGATTCCCGCAGGGCGACAATCGAATCCTGATAGTCGGCGCCAGCGACGATCACTTCCGGCGCACCATCGGCGAGCACAAAAGCGATCTCGTCCGCCGATAGACGGAAGTTGACCGGCAACAGCACGGCGCCGAGCAATGCCACGGCACCGATCAGGTCGACCATCTCAAGCGAATTCTGCGATACGATGCCGACGCGATCGCCGGGGTTCACACCGCGAGCCGCCAGGCCGGCTGCCAGGCGGGTGATGCGGCGCAGATATTCCGAATGGGTGACGCGCTGGTCTTCGAAGATGAAGGCCGTGCGGTCGGGAAACAGTTCGGCGTTGCGGCGATAGACATCGCCGAAAGTAAAACTTCGCAAGGTCATCGAGCGGCCCGGGCCAGGATTGTCAGCCGCGATCCTGCCGGCTTTGACGGGGTCCGTCCAGCCTCAGGCTGCGATCTTCCGCTCCGCCGCGATGCTGCCAAGCCGCTTCGCAGCTGGCCGCGAGGCAATCAAGAGACTTTCGGCGGGCAGCTTTTCGATGGCGGCCGGTGGCAGCGCCGGTGCGCCGACCTCGGCATGGGATCGCGTGGTGCCCGTGGCCCAGATGCTCATCAGCATCGCCGCCGTTGACGACAGCGCCGAGGCGTTGACGGTGGTGGCGTCCAGCCCGGCGGTGAACAGCCGTCGCACCAGGAGATCGCGCTCGACGCCCGGTGGCAGATCAAAATGCACGGCCAGGAACTGCCCGGCCTGCCGAACCACGGTGGCAGCGACGAATCCCACTTCGGTGATGAAGACGCGGGCCCTCTCGCCGGAACGGGTGGCAAGCGCGCGGCTCTGATCGGCGACGATGGCCGCGCCCGACAGCGAGATGTCCTTGATCCGTCCGGTCGACAATGCGCCGTTGGCAGCGAAGATCCAGACCGGTTCGTCGAGCTCGAACCGTTCCTCGCCACGGCGTACCGGCGCCTGCAGCGACATCATGCAAACCAGGAACAGCACGACAATGTTGAGCACGGCCCAGGCTGCGACAATGGGCAGCAGACCTGCCTCCCCGATGATCCGCCATTCCGATTGCGAGTTGATCATCAGGCCGAGAATCGTCAGCAGCATCAGGCAGGCGGCCGTCCAGAAGATCGGCCGGTCGTAGTCGGCGGTCTTGGCATCGGCTCCCTTCGGGGTCACCTTGAAGACGTGCCCGAACGGCTTTGCCATGGTCACCAGCACCGTCGGCAGGACCTTGAAGCTTTGGAACGTGCCGTGCACCTGGGCGGCGAAGGGAAAATAGTGCCGCGGCGCAAAGGTCCAGATGCCGCCGGCCACCGCCAATATCATCGGAACCAAATAGTACAACACCGCCTCCGGCGTGACGTGGACCAGGGGCAAGGTCCCCGTCCACAGGAACAGCAGCGGCGCGACCAGCGTGAGGATTAGCATCAGCCCCTGCGAAAGCCAGTGCGTCGGCAAGAACAACAGCCGCTGCATCAGGCTGAGATTGCGGCCGAGCGGCCCGGCCGCCAGATAGAGGATTTGCATCGCGCCGCGCGCCCAGCGCTTGCGTTGCACGAAGAATGCTTTCAGACCTTCGGGGGCGAGGCCGAAAGCGAGTCGCTCGCAGAGATAGCGGGTGATGTAGCCGTTGCGCAGCAGCGAGATACTGAGCAGCATGTCCTCGGTGATCGAATCGGTCGGTAGCGCGTCGCCGACGCTTCGCAGCGCGGCGCGCCGGGTCACCGAGTTCGAGCCGCAGCAGAACGCGGCATCCCAGCCATCCCGGCTCGGCATGACCGCCTCGAAGAAGAATCGCTGGTCGTCGGGCAGGGCCTTCTGCAGCGCGAGACTCGATTGGGTCGGATCGTAATTGTAGAAGGCGTGGGGGACCTGGACGATGCCGACCTTGGGGTCCTCGAAGAAGCCCATGGTTCGAATCAGAAAGTTTCGCTGCGGGATGAAATCGGCATCGAAGATCGCGACGAAGTCGGCGCTGGTCCTGGTCAGGGCGTGGTTGATGTTGCCGGCCTTGGCATGCGCATTGTCGGGGCGGGTCAAATAGCCCACGCCCTTGGTCTCGCAGAACGCCCTGAGCCAGGGCCGCCGGCCATCATCGAGCACCCAGATCTCGAAGTTCGGATAGTCGATGCAGAGCGCGCCGGTGATGGTCTTTTCCAGGACCTCCAGCGATTCATTGTAGGTCGGAATGTAGAGATCGACCGACGGCACCTGCTCCGATGGCAGCGCGCGCAACCGTGCTTCATGGGCATCGGCTTCCCCATGCCGGTCGGTGGCGCGCAGAAACGCGAGATAGAGGATCAGTGCGTCGAACAGCGCCAGCACCTCGACCACGAAGCAGAACCAGACCCAGCCGACTTCGTACCACGCGCCACCGGCCGGCATCACCGTTTCAAAGAGCCGCCATGCGAGATAGCGTCCGATCATCAGCCACACCGCGGCAAATATCAGCATCCGCGCCCACGGCCGAGACAGCGGCAGCATGGGTCCGAGCAGATAGACGGCGCCGATCACGAATGCCGCGGGCGCCACCAGTTCGAAAAAGGGAAGCGCCTCGGGGTTCATTCCGGCTTGCGGACGCTGTTGAGCGCGACCTTGCGTTGGTCCTCGCCCCCGGCCAGCCATGCGAGGCCCTTGACCATCCATCCGGCGAAACCGAACCCGGTACGCTGAAAGCGGACTTCGGCCATGCGCCCCACATTGCAGAAGCTGTTGCGATCGCTGTCGGGATCGTCGGCCGGCAGCTCGACCTCGACCGCGATGTTGCTCGAGGCGATGCGTGGAAGCTGCGCGGCAAGCAGGCGGTCGTCGGTACGGGCCGCCGAGCCCAGGACCTGCCGGACCTTGCCCCTTCGCCAATTGTCGCCGCCAATCAGCCGCACCGAGGGCAGGTCGCCGGCCTTGACCTGTTCGAATTCCCGTTCCGGCAGATCCACCACCACGAACCGGTGCGAGCAATCGGCGAGGTCGAGAACGGACTGACCCTCCGTGACATTGGAGCCCGGGCTCGCCGAGACCGACCACACCACATGATCCTTGGGCAGCAGCAGATCGGAATGGCTGATCCGGCCGAGCCGCTTGCGCTCCTCCGTGATTTCGGCGTCGAGCTGCAGGGCGCGCGAGCGCTGCTGCAGCATTTCGGTTTCGAGATCCTGGCGTCGCAGCACCAGGCGGTCGCGCTGCTGCTGCGAATAGGGCACGTCATTGGCGCCGTCGCGCAGGAAGACCCGCTGCTGCGCGGACGTGAGCTCGACCTTCAATCGCCGGATCCGGGCCTCCGCCATCTGGCACCGTGCCGCATTGGCTTCTTCGGTCGCGGATGCCTCGGCAGAACGGATCGCAGACATGTAGCCGGATTTCACCAGCTCATCCATCCGCGAGCCGATGTCGTGGCGCTGGACGGCCTCAGCCAGACAACCGGCCTTGTCGGCTTCGGCTTCGGCGATCTCCTGGCCAATGCGCCGGACCATCCCGTCCTGATAGGCGTCGGTACGGGTCGCCAGTTCCTGGTCTACATTCGTCAACTCAGCGAGCTGCTGCTTTGCCAGGCCGGCGCGATCCTTGGCGACTGCGCCCTGTTGTTCGAGGTCGAGCAGATGCCTGCGGTCCGGCGTCAGCGTCTCGGTGAGATTGACCGTGATCGCGTGATCGATCATGTCGCCCTTGCGCGGCAGATCTTCGGCAAGCCGGCCGGCCATCGGAGCCGTGACCCGCATCAGTTCGGCATTGACAAAGGCGCTCGGCGCAATCCGGTAGGCGAGGTGGGGCAATAGCGCCCATCCCGCCAGCGCCATCAAGGTAAGGGCCAGCATGAGTCGCGCGCGTCGGCTGCGAACCAGTGCTTCGACCGAGGTCGAGAGCGTCGCCATCGGGAAATCCGTTTCGTCGCAATATTCAGCGGCGCTATTCAACCACCAAGATATTAATGAACGCCGGAAGCCGATCGCGGGCTTCCGCGATCCGGTGGATCGATTTTTTAAGGCGCGATTTACCATGCTGATAATGCGCGGATATCGGTGCGCCGGTCCTGGCCGCAGAGTCTCGTCAAGCGGACCTTTTGGGCCGGTCTGGTATCTTGGTGGGAGGTTCAGGGATTCGGAATAGACTCTAAAAAGGCACTTTTCAGTACACCGTTTAGCGGCTAGCTTTTTGGCATGGCCACCGAGAAAGCCGAAACCGACCGTGTTCCCATTACCCTGGCACTCTCCACCATCGCCTATCTCGAAAAACTGGTGAGACAGGGAACCCACGGCACCAGCGTACCCGGCGTCGCGAGGACTTTGATCGAGGAAGGCATCCGGCTCGCCATCAAGGACGGGCTGCTTGCGATCCGCGACAACGGCAAGACGCCCTGAACAGTATTTCGGGGCGCCCGCGAGGCGGACGGACGGCGAGAGGCCAGAACCAACGATCACCCGAAGCCTGGGGACCCATCCGCATGCCCGCCAAGGACCCGACCTGGACTGACGAACGCATTGAACTTCTGAAACAGCACTTTGAAGCGGGGTTGACCTGCCGCCAGATCGCCGACGATATCGGGGTCAGCCGCAATGCGGTGATCGGCAAGCTCTCCCGCCTGAACCTGACCCGCGAAAAATCCGGCGATGCCGGGCGCCCCGCGCGCCGGGCCGTTCCAAGGGGACCGGGGCGGGGGACCGGACCGAGGCTGCGCTACCCGATGCGGCTGGCGCTTTACGCCGAACCGCCGCCGGGCGACGCCGATGAACCAATTCATGATGGCCATTGCTGCTCATTGCTCGAATTAAACGATGCAAGGTGCCGCTGGCCGATCAGCACCCCGGGAGCCGACGATTTCCGCTTCTGCGGCAACCAGCCCATCGAAGGCCAGCCCTATTGCGCCGGCCACACAAGGCTCGCCTACCGACCCGGCTACCGCCAACGCAGCGCCCGGGGGTGACGGTCATCGAACGGTTGAGCGTTCCGTTACCCATGTCTTTGGGTCGGACCACGAATTGACTGGAGCGGGCGAAGGGATTCGAACCCTCGACCCCGACCTTGGCAAGGTCGTGCTCTACCCCTGAGCTACACCCGCATCCGAGACGCTGGCGGCGATGGGTGCGCCGCAACGTCAAAGCTATGCCAAAAGCGGCCCGTGAATGCAACAACCCTCGGGGGCGGAACCGGCAATGCCCCGATGGCATATCAAGCCGGCAGATGCGCGGGGCCGAGCCTGCGCCCGCACCGATTGAAAATTCCCGCTCCGGCGCCACTTAGGAGAAGACAAGTTCCGATCCATCCGGGCCGTGCTAGAACAGGCGACCCGAGAGCACATCAGGCGAGGGATCCCGTGACAATCGTAGAGCAGGGCAACGGCGCGGTGCCGCAGACCGAAGGTCTGATCAAGGAAACCACGACCCAGACCTTCGTGAAGGACGTGATCGAGGAATCGAAGCGCCAACCGGTGCTGATCGACTTCTGGGCGCCGTGGTGCGGCCCTTGCCGTCAGCTCACCCCTGCGCTTGAAAAGGCAGTCCGGGCTGCCAAGGGCAAGGTCAAGCTGGTCAAGATGAACATCGACGAGCATCCGTCGATTCCGGGCCAGATGGGCATCCAGTCGATCCCGGCCGTGATCGCCTTTGTCAACGGCCAGCCCGCCGACGGCTTCATGGGTGCGGTGCCCGAGAGCCAGGTCACCACCTTCATCGACAAGATCACGGCCGGCGTGAAGGGAGCCGGTGAACCCGACATCGCCGAAATCCTGCAGGAGGCCGAGGCGGTGTTGGCCGAAGGCGATCCGGCGAGTGCGGCATCGATCTATGCCGAAGTGCTGGCGGCCGACGCCACCAACATCGCCGCGCTGGCGGGGCTCGCGAAATGCTATGTGGCCACCGGCGCCAACGAGCAGGCCCGGCAGACCCTGGCCATGGTGCCGGAATCGAAGCGCGGCGATGCCGCCGTCAAGGCCGTGCAGGCCTCGCTCGACCTGGCCGAACAGGCCCAGACACTCGGGCCGGTGGCCGAACTGGAACAGAAAGTCGCCGCAAATCCGCTCGATCATCAGGCGCGATCCGACCTCGCCACCGCGCTCAACGCCGGCGGCAAGCGCGCCGAGGCCATCGATCAGCTGCTCGAAATCGTCAGGCGCGACCGCAAGTGGAATGACGATGGCGGACGCAAGCAATTGGTGCAATTCTTCGAGGCCTGGGGCCCGACCGACGAGGCCACGGTCGAGGGACGCAAGCGACTGTCGACGATCCTGTTCTCCTGACCCTCTCGATCAAATCGGGACCGCAAATGCCCATCAATGCCGAATACCGCGGACCCGGCGAACTCCCTGAGGTGATCCCGGTGTTTCCGCTGCGCGGCGCACTGCTGCTGCCGCGCGGCCAGATGCCGCTCAACATTTTCGAGCCGCGTTACCTCTCCATGGTCGACGACGCGCTGCGCGACGGACACCGGCTGATCGGGATGATCCAGCCGGATGCCGCCCATACGCAGGACGAGGAGCGGCCGACGCTGTTCCGGGTCGGCTGTGTCGGTCGCATCACGCAGCTCGCCGAATCCGGCGACGGCCGCTACATCCTCGAACTCACCGGCATATCCCGGTTCAAGGTGCTGGAGGAAATGAAGGTATTGACCGCTTATCGGCAATGCCGCGTCGATTATTTCGCCTATCTCGACGATTTCACCGCCCGCAAGGGCGAGGATGCCGTCGACCGCGAGGCGCTGCTCGAAGTGCTGACAGATTTTCTCAAGGCCAACAATCTCAAGGTCGACTGGGAAGGCGTCGAGAGCGCGCCCAACGAGGCGCTGGTCAATGCACTTGCCATGATGTCGCCCTACGGCCCGGCGGAGAAGCAGGCGCTGCTGGAGGCGCCCGACCTGAAGACCCGCGCCGAGATCCTGATCGCGGTGACGGAGATGGATCTCGCCAAGAAGCGCACCAGCGGCGACCCGCCGCTGCAATAGCTGCGGCACCAGCGGCATTGACGCCTCGCTGCCGGCAATTTCTAATCCGGTTCCATGACGTCGGCCACTGCCTTCGGTGCCAGCCCGTGCCATCCCGGAAGCAAATCGAGATCGCGCCGGACCTGCCGGCGAATGCGGCGTTCCAGTCGATTGCGTCGGCATGCCTGCAGCAGATCGTCGCCAACCGGCCGGCGATCATGCGCGGCGATCCCGCGGGCGTTCACCTGATGCGCGTCGGCCTGCGTCGGCTGCGCACGGCGTTGGCGCTGCTGTCGGATGTCGCCGCCGACCCCGCGGCGTCCGACCTCAAGCGGGAGCTGAAATGGCTGACTGCCGAGCTTGGCCCGGCGCGCGAACTGGACGTGTTCCTCGCCAAAGTGGTGACGCCGCTCGGCGAGCAGCATCGGCGGCTGAGCGGGATGCGCCTGTTGTCGCGCGAGCTGGCGGATCAACGAGATGCCGCCGCGGCGAGCGCCCGGGCGGCGGTCTCGTCGCGGCGCTATCGCGAGCTGACAAGGCATGTCGCGGACTGGATCGAAACCGGCGGGTGGCGGCAGCCGCGCCGCGATCCCGCGCGCCATCGCGGCGCGCAATCGATCGAGAAGGTGGCTCGCGCGCAGCTGAAACGACGCTGGAAACAGCTGCGCAAGCGCGGCCGGCAACTGGCGCAGCTCGATCCGCACGCCCGTCACCGGCTGCGCATCCGCGCCAAGCAACTGCGCTATGCGACCGAATTCTACAAGACGCTGTTCAGCCGCAAGAAGCAGGCGAAACGCCGGGCGGCCTTTCTGTCCGACCTCAAGCATCTGCAGGACTGCCTTGGCGAGCTCAACGACATCGCCGTGCACGGCAAGCTGACCGAGGGAATCCTGCAGGCGAGGGCGACGCCGGCGGCGCGGCCGTCGCGGCGGAAATTCGCCGCCGGCCTGCTGGCGGGCCACGAGCAAGCCCGGTTCAAGCCGCTGCTGGCGAGCGCCGAGCGCGCGTTCGGCGCCCTCGAGCAGCGCACGCCCTACTGGAAATAGCGCGCTGTCGTGGCAGCGGCGTCGCCTTCAATAGCCGGCCAGCGCCAGGGCGACCACCGCGCTCAGCGCCATCCAGCCGAAATGGCGGCCGCGCGTCGCCCACGCGTTGGCGAGCGCGGCAAAGGCAAACACGCAGGCCATGGTCGCGACGATCCAGTGCCGCGCCGGCTCGGAGCCCAGCCCTGGCGCCGCGATCAGCAATACGCCGCCGCCGATCCATGCCACGGTTCCGGCCTGCCAGACCAGCCGAAGCAACGTCCGCAGTCGCGCCGGTTCGATGGTGACGCGGGCGAATATCTTTGCCTCGCCGAGCCAGCCATGAATCAATGCCGCCACGATGGCCGCGACCCCTGCTGCTTGCAGCAAAACGTTTTGCATCGCCACCTCCATACAGTACTGTATGGAGGTGTAGCGGATCGGCTGGCCAAGGTCAATACACTTGTGTATGGTGGTTGGCGTGGCAAAACGCACGACCGATCAGCTTTCGGCAACCGACTGGCTCGACCAGGGGCTCAAGACCCTGGCCCGCAGCGGCTTCACGGCATTGAAGGCCGAGCCGCTGGCAAAGGCGATGGGGGTGTCGCGCGGCAGCTTCTACTGGCACTTCGCCGACGTCGGCGCGTTTCACGCCGCGATCCTGCGGCATTGGCGCGAGGTCGCGGCCGAGCAGGTGATCGCCGATCTCGAGGCAGCCTCCGGCCGCGAGGCCGCCCTGCCGCAACTGCTACGCCGGGCCTTCGGCGCCCGGCTGTCGCTGGAAAAGGCGGTTCGAACCTGGGCCAGTTTCGACCCGGCGGCGCGCGGTGCGGTGCAGGCGATCGACCGGCGCCGGCTCGGCTATGTGGAGCGGCTGCTGCTGGCCTCCGGGCTTTCGCCGCGCGCCGCCAGCGCCCGCGCCCGGATCCTGTACTGGGCTTTTGTCGGATTTGCGCTTTCGGACCAGCCGCTGTCGCCGGCAAGGCAGGCGGCGATGCTGGACGAATTGCTGCTGATGGTCGCGCGATGACAGCGTGCGGCCACGGGTCTGGATCGGCTATGCTGGAGCCTGATCGGCCATGATCGAGCGAGAAAGCCGGAGACCCCTTGCATGACATCCCCGCCCGAACGCCCCGAAGGCACCGTCGACCCCAAGCTGCTGGAGATCCTGGTCTGCCCGATGACCAAAGGCCCGCTCGAATTCGACCCGGCGCGGCAGGAGCTGATCTCGCGCTCGGCCAAGCTCGCTTATCCGATCCGCGACGGCATACCGATCATGCTGCCGGAAGAGGCCCGCAAGATCGACTGACCCCGGCACCGATCGATCTACAGCGCTTCGCCCTTCAACAGCCGCGGCACCTCGCCGGCGAGCCCGGCGGCCTGGCGGATGAACATGCCCTTGAGCGGTGGCGCGCGATCGACCAGCCCGAGCCCGATGTCGCGCACGGTGCGCAGCAGGGTGGAGCGATTGGAGAACAGCAGATTGAGTGAATTGGTGGCTAACCCCATCGCCATGGTATCGAACCGCCGCCAGCGCTGGTAGCGCTCGAGCACGTCGGCCTGGCCGAGATCGATGCCGAGCCGGGCCGCATCGACGATCACCTCGGCAAGCGCCGCCACATCCTTGAGCCCCATGTTGAGCCCCTGGCCCGCGATCGGATGGATCACATGCGCGGCGTCGCCGACCAGCGCCAGCCGCTCAGCGATGAAGGCGCGGGCGACGAAATAGCCCAGCGGAAAGGCGCGCGGCCGGTCCAGCGCCTCGATCTCGCCGAGATGCAGCCCGAAGCGCTGCTCGAGTTCGCGGTGGAATTCCTCCGCGCCGAGCGCGACGATCCGCTCCGCCTCGCGCCGGCTCTCGGTCCACACCAGGGAAGATCGCTTGCCCGACAGCGGCAGGATGGCGAACGGCCCGGCGGGCAGGAAATGCTCTTCGGCACGGCCGCCATGGTCGCGCTCATGGCCGACCGTGACAACGATCCCGGACTGATTGTAGTCCCAGCCATGGGTGACGATGCCGGCGCGCTCGCGCAGTTTCGACCGGGCGCCGTCGGCCGCAACCAGCAGGCTCGCCTGGATCACGCTGCCATCGGACAGCGTGACCGCGACACCGGCGGCAGTGGAATCGAACGTCGACACCGCAGCCGGACGCAGGTCGATCCCCCCGGCTCCCGCACGCTGGACCAGCGCATCGATCAGATGGCGGTTCTCGATCATATGGGCGAACGGCTCGCCCGGCTCGACGTCGCCGGCGAATGTCAGGAACACCGGGCGGGTGGCGTCTTCCAGCTTGGAATCGGTGACGACCATGTCGAGGATCGGCTGCGCGCCGGGTGCGACGTCATTCCATACCCCGATGGCATCGAACAGGCGCCGGCACGCCGCGACAATGGCGGTCGCGCGCGGGTCGCGGCTCGGCCTGGTGGCCAGCGCCGGGTCGGCGACGATGATCGCGATGTCGGCGCCGAGGCCCTGACGCAGCGCCAGCGCCAGCGCCAGCCCGGCAAGGGCGCCTCCGCCGATCACAATGCTTCGCTGTGCCGCCATCGGAACCTGCTCGCGATACCCTTGCCCCCGGACTATAGCTGGGCGAAACAGGACGCCGAAACAAGGGGCTGCGTGATCGTCATTCCCGGTTCGTTCGCAAAGTCCGGCATCGGGCCGGCCACAAGCCGAAAATCGAAGGCGCTGCCATGTCCAAAGGCCTGATTGACCTGATCTCGATCCTCGATCTCGAGCCGCTCGAGGTGAACCTGTTTCGCGGCAACAGCCCGAAAACGAGCTGGCAACGGGTATTCGGTGGCCAAGTGATCGGACAGGCGATGGTGGCGGCCTGCCGCACGGTCGAGGGCCGCCTGCCGCATTCGCTGCACTGCTATTTCATCCTGCCCGGCGATCCCCAGGTCCCGATCATCTACGAGGTCGAGCGGCTGCGCGACGGAAAGAGCTATTCGACCCGCCGGGTCACGGCCATCCAGCATGGTCATGCGATCTTCTCGATCATGGTGTCGTTTCATGTCGAGGAACAGGGCGCGTTCGATCACCAGGACCAGATGCCGGACGTTCCGCCTCCGGAAAAGCTTACCGCCGAGGAGGTGGCCAAGCAGCCGATGTTTCGCGAGATGCCGGACTTCATCCGCCGCTACTACAAGTCCGACCGCCCGATCGAGCTGCGCCCGGTCGAACTCGGCCGTTATTTCGGCCAGAAGATCGATGATGGCCGCATCCATGTCTGGATCCGCACCGCGGCCAAGCTGCCCGACGATCCGGCGCTGCACATGTGCGCGCTGGCCTATGCCTCGGACTTCTCGCTGCTCGACGCGGTGATGGCACGCTATGGCCGCACGCTGTTCGACAAGCGGATGATGCCGGCGAGCCTCGACCATGCGATGTGGTTTCACCGGCCGTTCCGCGCCGACGAATGGCTGCTTTACGCCCAGGATTCGCCGAGCGCGCAAGGCGGACGCGGCCTCACCCGCGGCATGATCTTCAAGCCGGACGGAACGCTGGTCGCCTCCGTCGCGCAGGAAGGTTCGGTTCGCGAACGCAGGTGAGACGCCGACGACCGGGTTGACGGGCGGAACGCGCGGCACCGACGGCTTTTTCGCGCGGCCCAGCAAAGTTTTTGTGCCATTTGCGCCGAAAGATGCCAAAATCACCAGAGCCGGCGCGGGTTGCCGGATTGTGCGATCTTCCCACCGATAGTGAAGGCCTGACCATGAAGTTCGTCGTCGCCATCATCAAACCGTTCAAGCTCGACGAGGTGCGCCAGGCGCTGACCGCGATCGGGGTCAGCGGCATGACCGTGACCGAGGTCAAGGGCTATGGGCGTCAGAAGGGCCACACCGAGATCTATCGCGGCGCCGAATATGTGGTGAACTTCCTGCCCAAGCTGCGGATCGAGATCGCGGTCCCTTCGAACCTGGCCGACAAGGCCGTCGAGGTCATCACCGCGAGCGCGCGCACCGGCCAGATCGGCGATGGCAAGATTTTCGTGACGCCGATCGACAACGCGCTGCGGATCCGCACCGGCGAAACCGACAATGATGCACTTTAGCTGACGCGAGCCGGTCGCTTCCGGGAAATCGGCCCGCAGCGATCGGGGAAACCTTCAACGGCTGGGAAGAGACCATGGGGGCACTGGGGGTTCGTGCGGCGAGGTTCGCCGCGGCGATCAGTTCTGCGGCGATCATCGTCGTTTCGACACCCGCACGGGCGCAGGCGCCCGGGATCAGCGCCGCCGACACCGCCTGGATGATGGTCGCCACCGCGCTCGTGCTGATGATGACCATACCCGGGCTTGCGCTGTTCTATTCCGGCATGGTGCGCAAGAAGAACGTGCTTGCGACCATGGCGCAGAGCCTGGCCGCGGTCGCCACCATTTCCGTTCTCTGGGTCGCGTTCGGCTATTCGCTGGCCTTTGTCGGCGAGGGCCGATGGCTCGGAACGCTGGACCGCGGCTTTCTCGCGGGCATGTCGATGGATTCGGTCAATCCCGCCGCCAAGACCATCCCCGAGGCCCTGTTCATGCTCTACCAGATGACGTTCGCCATCATCACCGTGGCGCTGGTGGCCGGATCGGTGGCGGACCGGATGCGATTCTCGGCCTATCTGTTGTTTTCGATCCTGTGGTTCGTGTTCGTCTACCTCCCGCTGGCGCATTGGGTCTGGGGCGGCGGTTTCCTCGGCAGCGCCGGGGTATTGGATTTTGCCGGCGGACTGGTGGTGCATCTCAGCGCCGGCGCGGGCGGCCTGGTGGCGGCCAAGATGCTCGGCCGCCGTCACGGCTATGGCAGCGAGAATCTCTCGCCCTTCGACCTTTCGTTGGCGGTGGTCGGCACTGGCCTGCTGTGGGTCGGCTGGTTCGGCTTCAACGGCGGATCGGCGCTGGGCGCCAATTCGCGCGCGGTCATGGCGATTGTCGTCACCCATCTCGCCGCCTGTGCGGGGGCGCTCACCTGGGGCGCGCTGGAATGGGCTACCCGTCGCAAGCCGTCGGTGCTCGGCATGATCTCCGGCGCGGTCGCGGGCCTCGGCACCATCACGCCCGCCTCCGGCTTTGTCGCGCCCTGGCACGGCATGGTGATCGGCGTGGTGGCTGGGCTGGTGTGCTTCTGGGCCTGCACCTGGCTGAAGCTCCGCTTCGGCTACGACGATTCGCTCGACGTCTTCGGCGTCCATGGCATCGGCGGGATGACGGGAACATTGCTGGTGGGCGTGTTCGCGAGCGCTTCGATCGGCGGCGTGCCCGGCCTGATCGAAGGCAATCCGCAGCAACTCCTGATTCAATTCTACGGGGTCGTCGTCACGCTGGTCTGGTCGGGTGGCTTGACGTTCGTGCTGCTCAAACTGGTCAGTGCCTTCGTGCCGCTCCGGGTATCGCGCGAACACGAATTGATCGGGCTCGACATCTCCCAGCATGGCGAGGCGCTGCAGTAGCCGCAACGCCGCCTCGACTGGCACGCCGATGTCATCGCATCCGCTGCCCAAGTTTTGCGCAGACCTGACCAGCCCTTGTGCGCGACCACAGGGCACTGCCCGCACCCGCCGCGAACCGCGGTGAAAAGTCTCATATTGATCAAGCGTTAGCAAGTTCGCCGGCTCTGGCACGGCATTTGATTATACCCGCTTCGGCAATGCCTTGGAGTGACCCCTCTCCGCGTGGCGGCGCCTTCTCGAAACGTCCGGTCGCCTCTCGAGCGGACTTGGAGCGGAACAGGAACATGAAAATAATCACCGCGATCATCAAGCCTTTCAAGCTTGAGGAAGTCCGCGACGCCCTGACCGCCATTGGCGTTCACGGCCTCACGGTCACTGAAGTCAAGGGATACGGCCGGCAGAAAGGCCACACCGAAATCTATCGCGGTGCCGAATATGCGGTGAGCTTCCTGCCCAAGATCAAGATCGAGGTCGCGATCGCCTCGGACCAGGTCACCAAGACCATCGACGCCATCACGTCAGCCGCAAAGACCGGACAGATCGGCGACGGCAAGATCTTCGTCGTCAGCCTCGACCATGCGGTTCGCATCCGCACCGGCGAGGCCGACGCCGCAGCACTCTGACCCCGCGCAACCAACTTCAATTCAGGAGTAAGCAAATGACGTTCAAACGTCCCACCAGCGCGGGATGGGCAGTCCTCGCCATTGCAGGATTCTGTGCCGCAGGCCTTGTCGATACGGCGATGGCCCAGACGACGGCGCCGGCCGCAGCCCCGGTCGCGAACAAGGGCGATACGGCCTGGATGCTCATATCGAGCGCACTGGTCCTGATGATGTCGGTCCCCGGTCTCGCGCTGTTTTACGGCGGCCTGGTCCGCACCAAGAACATGGCCTCGATCCTGACCCAGGTGTTTGCGATCGTCGCCATGGTCGGCGTGATCTGGACGCTCTACGGCTACTCGCTCACCTTCAGCGACGGCGGCAGCTTGACCGGCTATATCGGCGGTTTCGGCAAGGCGCTGATGCGCGGGGTCGACGCCAGTTCGACGGTGGCGACCTTCTCGAACGGCGTGGTGATTCCGGAATATTGCTACTTCGTGTTTCAGATGACCTTCGCAATGATCACCCCGGCGCTGATCGTCGGCGCCTTTGCCGAGCGCATCAAGTTCTCGGCGGTGATGCTGTTCATCCTGCTATGGGTCACCTTCATCTATTTCCCGATCGCGCATTGGGTCTGGTATGTGGCCGCGCCCGACGATGTCGCCGCCGCCGCCAAGGCGCTGGCCGCCGCAACCGACCCCGCGGCCAAGGCCGCCGCGCAGGCCAAGCTCGACGATGTCACCGGCGCGGTCGGCTGGCTGGCCGGCGCCGGCGCCCTCGATTTCGCCGGCGGAACGGTGGTGCATATCAATGCCGGCATCGCCGGCCTGGTCGGCGCCCTGATCATTGGCAAACGGATCGGCTATCGCAAGGACCTGATGGCGCCGCATTCGCTGACCATGACCATGATCGGCGCCTCGCTGCTGTGGGTCGGCTGGTTCGGCTTCAACGCCGGATCGAACCTCGAGGCCAACGGCACCACCGCGCTCGCCTTTGTCAACACCATGGTGGCGACCGCGGGCGCGGCGCTGTCCTGGCTGCTGACGGAATGGATGGCCAAGGGCAAGCCCTCGCTGCTCGGCATCTGCTCCGGCGCGGTCGCCGGCCTGGTGGCGGTGACGCCGGCTTCGGGCTTTTCCGGTCCGATCGGCGCGCTGGTGCTGGGCCTCGTGGTCTCGCCGGTATGCCTGTTCTTCGTCAGCACGGTGAAGAACGCCCTCGGCTATGACGACGCCCTCGACGTGTTCGGCGTCCACTGCATCGGCGGCATCATCGGTGCACTCGGCACCGGCATCCTGGTCAATCCGGCGCTCGGCGGCGTCGGCATCACGGACTACAGCAACATCACCGGCAACAACGCCGGTACCTACGACTTCGCCACCCAGATGATCGCGCAGGCCAAGGCGGTGCTGGCCACCTTGCTCTGGTCCGGCATCGGTTCGGCGATCCTCTACAAGCTGGTCGATGTGCTGGTTGGCCTGCGTCCGACTGTCGAAGAGGAGCGCGAGGGGCTCGACATCACCGATCACGGTGAGCGCGCCTACAACATGTGAGGATGCTCTGATCGCCCGGCGCTTCGGTCGGGGCACATACCCGGCAATGTCCCGACCGTCGAGGAGCCCCGGCCACCAGCCGGGGCTCCTTCTCCTTGCTGCAGATCACGGCCATTCGCGGCGCGGCACCGCAAGGCAAATTGTCCCCTCCCGCCGATGGTTAATCGTGTCTTAACCTTGCCGTATCTATGGTGGCTTGATCCGCATCCGGCCGGTCTCGACACGCAACCGGCTGCCCCGAGAGTGCTGGCGCTTCAAATATGGCCATGAATGCTTCATCCCGCGCCCCGCAGGGTGTCGGCAGCGAGCAAAGCGAGCGCTCGCCGTTCGCGCGGCTGACCGAGTTGCTGGCGCCGTATCAACCGGGCAAACCCTTGATTATGTTGTCACTCGGCGAGCCCCAGCATCCGGTGCCGGGGTTCGTCGGCGAGGTCGTGGCGAGGCACATCAGCGATTTCGGCCGTTATCCCCTCGCCAAGGGCATCGAACCATTCCGGCGGGCTTCGGCGAACTGGCTTGCCGGCCGCTTCCAGCTGCCCCGGCCGCTCGATCCCGAGAGCGAGGTGCTGGTGCTCAATGGCAGCCGGGAAGGCCTGTTCTTTGCCGCCATCACCGCAGCGCGCCATGTCGCGGGACGGCGTGGCAGGCCTGCGATCCTGATGCCCAATCCGTTCTATCCGGCCTATGGCGCGGGCGCCCGCGCCGCCGATTGCGAGGCCGTCTACCTGCCGACCACCCTTGCCAACGGCTTTCTTCCGGATCTCGATGCGATCGACGAGGCGACGCTGGCCCGCACCGTCGCCTTCTACCTCGCCTCGCCGGCCAACCCGCAAGGCGCTGTGGCCTCCAGGGCATATTTCGGCCGCCTGAAGCAGCTGGCCGATCGCTTCGGCTTCATGGTCCTGAGCGACGAATGCTATTCGGAAATCTACACAAGGGCGGCGCCCGGCAGCATGCTGGAATGTGCCGGGCCTGATTTCAGCCGGGTCGTCGTATTCCAATCCCTGTCGAAGCGCTCCAATCTGCCGGGCATGCGGGTCGGCTTTGCCGCCGGCGACGGCAGGTTCCTGGCCCGGTTTCACGAGCTGCGCAATGTCGCCGCGCCCCAGGTGCCGGTGCCGCTACAGCAGGTCGCGGTCGCGGCCTATAGCGACGAAACCCATGTCGAGGAGAACCGCCGGCTTTACCGGGTCAAGTTCGATCTCGCCGACCAGATTCTCGGCTCCCGCTATGGCTATCACCGCCCTGCCGGCGGCTTCTGCGCCTGGCTCGACGTATCGCAGCATGGCGGTGACGAGGCGGCAACCGTGGAACTCTACCGGCAAGGTGGCGTCCGCGTGATCCCCGGCAGTTATCTGGCGCGGCAGCAGCCCGACGGCAGCAATCCCGGCGCCGGCTATATCCGGCTTGCGCTGGTATCGGACAGTGAGTCGACGGCCGAGGCCTTGCACCGGTTGGTGGAAATTCTGGATTAATCGCGAGCATGAGCATGGCAGCGATCGAACGTGTCATTCCCCTTGTCGGCCATCTGCCGCTTTCGATCCGCGACGCGCTGGCGCGGCGGCTGCGGCAGCTTGCCGGCCTGAGCCTGATCGCGCTCGCCGGTGTGGCGGCGGCAGCGTTGATGTCGTGGTCGGTGCAGGACCCGAGTCTCAGCCACGCGACGTCGCGCGCCGTTCACAACCTGATCGGCTATCCCGGCGCGATCGGGGCCGATCTCCTGATGGAGATTCTCGGGCTCGGCGCCGTCATGCTGATCCTGCCGGTGGCCGTGTGGGGTTGGCGGATGGTGACCCATCGCAACTTCGACCGCGAGCCGCTGCGGATCGCCTGCTGGATCCTGTGCACGGTGGCATGCGCCGGTTTTGCAAGCTGTTGGCCGCATGGTGGCGCCTGGCCGCTGCCGACCGGAATCGGCGGGGTGGTCGGCGACGCCCTGGTGCGTGCCCCCGCGGTCATATTCGGACCGCCCGGTGCCATCTATCGCATCGTGCTCGGGCTCATGCTGGGCACCGTCACCGTCGCAACCTTCCTGGTCGCCAGCGGCCTTGGCTCGCGGCCGCCGGAGGAGGACTTGTCGCCGATCGAGGATGATGATGCGCCATTTGAGGAGACGGAGGATGGCGGCTCGGTCCAGCTGGGCCGGGCGTTCCATGCCGCGATGAGCGCGAAGGCACGGCTCTGGCGGTTCCTGGCACTGGCCTATCGGTGGCTGGTCGCCAGCGGTCCGACGACACGGACGTCCCTGTTCGATCGCCAGGAGCCGCGGCTCGACGGCCGCGCCGCACCGTCACTGGCGCCGCAGGCCGGCGAGGAAGCCGAAGAGGAAGAAGAGGAAGAGGGGGAGGAAGAAGAAGAGGAGCCGGTCGCGCGCGCGCCGCGCAAGAAGACCCTGGCGCGCAAATCGTCGGTGAAGTTCGAGCTGCCCGCGGTGTCGGTGTTGACCGCGCCCAAGGCTTCGGATCGCCAGCCGCTCAGCAAGTCCGAGCTGGAAGCGAATTCACGTGCATTGGAGGGTGTGCTCAGCGACTTCGGCGTCCGTGGCGAAATCGTCAAGGCCCATCCGGGCCCGGTGGTGACACTCTATGAACTCGAACCCGCGCCCGGCATCAAATCATCGCGCGTGATCGGGTTGGCCGACGACATTGCGCGCTCGATGAGCGCCCTGTCGGCGCGCGTCGCGGTGGTTCCCGGGCGCAACGCCATCGGCATCGAATTGCCGAATGCGCACCGCGAGAAGGTGTATCTGCGCGAACTGCTTTCGGTGAAGGATGGCAACGAATCGGTGGCGAAACTGCCGCTTTGTCTCGGCAAGAACATCGGCGGCGAGTCCATCATCGTCGACCTGGCACGGATGCCGCATCTTCTGATCGCCGGCACCACCGGTTCCGGCAAATCGGTCGCGATCAACACCATGATCCTGAGCCTGGTCTACCGCCTGCGACCGGATCAGTGCCGCCTGATCATGGTCGATCCCAAGATGCTCGAACTCTCGGTCTATGACGGCATTCCGCATCTGCTGACGCCGGTCGTCACCGATCCCAAGAAGGCGGTGGTCGCCCTGAAATGGGCGGTGCGCGAGATGGAGGAACGTTACAAGCGGATGTCGAAGCTCGGCGTGCGCAATATCGACGGCTACAATGCGCGGCTGACGGAAGCGAGAACCAGGGGCGAGGAGCTGTCCCGGACGGTGCATACCGGTTTCGACAAGGAAACCGGCAAGGCGATCTACGAGGAAGAGAAGCTCGATCTCGAACCCCTGCCCTACATCGTCATCATCGTCGACGAGATGGCCGACCTGATGATGGTTGCCGGCAAGGACATCGAGGGCGCGGTGCAGCGGCTGGCGCAGATGGCCCGCGCCGCCGGCCTTCACGTGGTTCTCGCCACGCAGCGGCCTTCGGTCGACGTCATCACCGGTACCATCAAGGCCAACTTCCCGACCCGCATCTCGTTTCAGGTCACCTCGAAGATCGACAGCCGCACCATCCTCGGCGAAATGGGCGCCGAACAGCTGCTTGGCCAGGGCGACATGCTGTACATGGCGGGCGGCGGACGCATCAGCCGCGTGCACGGACCTTTCGTCTCGGACGAGGAGGTCGAGAAGGTCGTGCGCCATCTGAAATCGCAGGGCCAGCCGGAATATCTCGAGGCGGTCACGGCGGAGGAGCCGACCGACGAGGATGGAGCGGTGTTCGATTCCACCGGCATGGGCGGCGATGGCGGCGGCGACCTGTTCGCGCAGGCGGTGGCGATCGTCAAGCGTGACCGCAAGGCCTCCACCAGCTATATCCAGCGCCGGCTGCAGATCGGCTATAATCGCGCCGCATCGCTGATGGAGCGGATGGAACTCGAAGGTATCGTCGGACAGGCCAATCACGCCGGCAAACGCGAGATCCTGATCGAGGAACAGGAGAGCGGGTTCTAGGTTGCGGCCGGGCTGCCGCATGGCGGCGGCCTGCTTTCACGGAAAAACGATGCCTCGTTATGACAAAACCAAGCTAGAAACCAAGATAAAAAGGCCGGGCCGCGGGGCCAACATGTTGAGAAATCCGAAGTTTCGAATGGCAGCACAGTTTCCAGGAAATGGCGTCGGCTACCATGCGGGCGCTGGCGTGACGGCGCTGATCGCGCTGGCGATGATGGCCGTGCCGGTTGCGGCGCAGACCGTCCCGGTGCCGAAGCCAGCACCAAAGGCCCGTCACATCGAGCTGATCGCATCCGAGCAGCAGCGTCCGGCGATCACGACTGGAGCCGTGTCGGTACCGCCCAATCCGATCATCCCGGACCCACGTCGCAATGCTCCCGCCAACATTTTCGCCACCTTCAACGCCACCCAGAAGGCGGAGGCGGTCAAGGTGAGCAACTATCTGTCATCGCTGCAGACGCTGGTCGGCGATTTCGTGCAGGTCGGGCCGGACGGCAGCAAGACCAGGGGTGAATTCTACATCCAGAAACCGGGCAAGGTGCGGTTCGAATATGACGACCCGAGCCCGATCTCGATCATTGCGGATGGATCGTCGGTGGCGGTGCGGGACCGCAAGCTCGCGACCCAGGACATCTATCCGCTGTCGCAGACCCCGCTGCGATATCTGCTGTCGGATCGGATCGACCTGCTCAAGGACACCAATGTCGTGAGCGTGACGGCCGACGACCTCTATATCAGCATCACCATCGAGGAGAAGCATGCGCTGATCGGCACCAGCCGGTTGATGCTGATGATGGGCGTCAAGGACAATCAGCTCAAGCAATGGACGGTAACCGATCCGCAGGGCTATGACACCACGGTCGCGGTCTACAACCTCGATACGACCAAGCATCCCGATCCCGGCATGTTCAAGATCGACTTCACCAATTACGCGACGCCGCCGGGCTGAAAATCATCCTTGATTGCGGGACCGGGACGTGCGTGATGCATCGCGCGTCCCGCTCGGCTCCCGATCCTCATGCGCCTTTCCCTGACAAGCTGGAACATCAACTCGGTGCGGCTGCGCATCGACCTGGTCGCCAGGTTCCTCAAATCGGCGCGGCCCGATGTGCTGTGCCTGCAGGAGACCAAATGCATCGACGACGCCTTCCCGCGCAAACGCTTCCGCCGCCTCGGCTATGAACATTTCGCCTTGAACGGACAGAAGGGCTATCACGGCGTCGCCGTGGTTTCGAAGCTGCCGTTCGAATCCACCGATAGTCGCACCTTCTGCGACAAGCTCGATTCGCGTCACATCGCGGTTTCGTTCGGCGCCGCCGCCGGGCTCGCGGCACCGCTGGTGCTGCATAATTTCTACGTGCCGCCGGCGGCGATATTCCCGATCCGGCGCTGAACCCGAAATTCGAGCACAAGCTCCGGTTTCTGGACGAGATGAAGGCGTGCGAACCGCTGCACCCGCGCGGCAACGACCGCCATGTGCTGGTCGGCGACCTCAATGTCGCGCCGCATGAGAACGACGTGTGGTCGCATCGCCAGTTGCTCAAGGTGGTGTCGCATACCCCGATCGAATGCGAAAAGCTGCTGGCCGCGCAGGCGCATGGCGAATGGGTCGACATCGCCCGCGAGCGGATCCCGCTGTCGGAAAAGGTCTATACCTGGTGGAGCTATCGCGCCGCCGACTGGACCGTCGGCGACCGCGGCCGCCGGCTCGACCACATCTGGGTATCGCGCGCGCTGCAGCACAGCGTCAGCGATTTTCGCATCAGCCGCGAGGCGCGGAGCTGGAAGCGGCCGTCCGATCACGTCCCGGTCACGGTGACACTGGAGCTCTAAGCAAGCCGTGCTGGCCGATGCCAGCATTCAGCTGCTGAGCTTGGCACTCGCCATCAGGATCTCGCTCGCAATCTGACTGGTGCGGCTGGCGAATTCGTCGCGCAGCCGGCGTGCCGCGGCCGGGTCGTTTTCCAGTACGCGCTGGAACAGGCTGCGCGCGAGACGGATCACCGTCGAATATTCCATGGCGGTGGCGGTCGCCGGCCGTTGCATCGCCACGACCAAGGCGAGTTCGCCGATCAGCGCGCCGGCACCGGCCACCGTTTCCGCGCCATTGACATCCTCGATCCGGAACAGCCCGCGCCGCACCACATATCCGGAATCGGCATCTTCCCCGGCCCGAAACAGTCGATCGCCTCGGCTGATATCGCGTTGCTCGGCGCCGATCGCCAGCATGCGCAGCGCCGCCGTCCCCAGCAGCTGCAGGGTCGGCACACGCTCGAGCAAGGCAACATCATCTTCAATCGACATGAGGGATCGATGACCGGGGCACGCGGGACTGGTTATCCCTGCCCCAACCGTATCATGGCACCAGCTTGTAGCCACCCGCCTCCGTCACCAATATCTCCGGATTGGCGGCGTCCTTTTCGATCTTCTGGCGCAGCCGGTAGATATGGGTTTCCAGCGTGTGGGTGGTGACGCCCGAATTGTATCCCCACACTTCCTGCAGCAGCGTCTCGCGCGACACCGGCAATTGGCCGGCCCGGTACAGGAAACGCAGGATCGCGGTCTCCTTTTCGGTCAGGCGGACCTTCCTGGCATTGGCGCCGGTCAGCATCTTGGAACCTGGTCGGAAACTGTAGGGGCCGACCGAGAACACGGCGTCTTCGCTGGCTTCGTGCTGGCGAAGCTGCGCCCGGATCCGCGCCAGCAGCACCGCAAACCGGAACGGCTTGGCGACATAATCATTGGCGCCGGATTCGAGCCCGAGAATGGTGTCGGAATCCGTATCGTGCCCGGTGAGCATGATGATCGGTGCCTTGAAGCCTCCCTTGCGCAGGCTGCGCACCACTTCGCGGCCGTCGGTATCCGGCAGTCCCACGTCCATCAACACCAGGTCCGGCGCGTTAGCCTTGGCCGCGCTGGCGCCCTTGGCGCCGGTATCGACCGCGGAAGCCTCGAACTCGTCATGCAGCGACAACTGCTCCACCAGCGTGTCGCGCAGATCGGTGTCGTCGTCCACGATCAGGATCTTGCGGGCATTGGCCATGGCGTACATTCCTCTTGAAGGGCCGATGGAAGCGGAAGCGCCTTCAGCCGGGTCCTGGTTGGTAAATCCAGCCTGGTCAATGGTGATTCGCCTTGAGGTAGGGAACTGTTACCGATTCACAAGCCGAATGGCAGTCTATTCGAGATTTCACCGGCGTCAGATGAATGTCCTGTAATACAAAACCGGAGCATCCTGGATACCCGGACTGGCGGGGGGAGACCCGATCCTGAGAAAAGGCGAAGAAAATACAGACGCTTACCTGACGGCCTGCGGTGATAGGCCGCTGCCGACCATAAGGATTCGTGCCACCGCGGGAGATCGCCGCCGCGGCTGGCTCACGGCCGGGAGCCAGACCATCCCGGTCGCGCTCGGGCGCAGCGGCATTCTCGCCAACAAGCGCGAAGGGGACGGCGGCACTCCCATGGGGACCTTCCGACCGCGGCAGGTCTGGTGGCGCGCCGACCGCCATCCCCGGCCCCGAACCCGGCTGCGGCTGCGCGCCATCCGGCCCGAGGATGGCTGGTGCGAAGACCCGGCAAGCCGCCATTACAACCAGCCGATCCGGCTCGACGCCGGATGTCCCGGCGACCGCTTGACGCGCGACGACCATCTGTACGATTTCATTGTCGAGATCGACCACAACACCGCGCCACGCATCGCCGGCCGCGGCAGCGCCGTGTTCCTGCATCTGGCCCGCGAGGCATTCGCGCCGACCGCCGGCTGCGTCGCGATGACGCCCTCGGCCATGCTGCGGCTGCTGGCGCGGCTCGGGCCGGACACCCGAATCACGATCGGCTGATGCCGTTGGAGAACCAGGACCATGCTCGACCACGATCAGATCGCCGCGGCCTCACGCACCCTGTACGAGCATTGGCGCGCCGGTAGCAAGCTCGCCGGGCTCGATCCGCCGCAGCGACCGCGCGATCGTGCCGAGGGCTATGCGATCCAGGCCGCGCTGGCGTCGCATTCAAGCGGGCGGCTGTTCGGCTGGAAGATCGCCGCCACCAGCGAGGCCGGCCAGCAGCACATCAATGTCGACGGCCCGATGGCGGGGCGCATCCTGAGCGAGACCTTGATTGCCGATGGCGGCACGGCGCCGATGACCGGCAACGAGATGCGCGTTGCCGAACCGGAATTCGCCTTCCGCATGGCCGTCGACTTGCCGCCGCGGTCGACGCCCTACAGCGTGCAGCAGGTGCTGGATGCCGTCAGCACCCTGCATCCGGCGATCGAGATTCCCGATTCGAGATTTTCCGATTTCGTCACCGCCGGCGCCGCGCAGATCATCGCCGACAATGCCTGCGCCCATCTGTTCGTGCTGGGCGCGCCCGCGACCGCGGACTGGCGCGCGCTCGACCTGGTCGAGCAACGCCCCGTGATCACCATGGGCGAGCGACGGTTCGTCGGCCATGGCAGGAATGTGCTCGGCGATCCCCGCATCGCGCTCGCCTGGCTCGCCAATGAACTCAGCCAACTCGGCGTGACGCTGCGCGCCGGCGAGGTCGTCACCACCGGCACCTGCCATCCGCCGCTGCCAATTCGATCCGGCGACGCGGTCGCTGCCGATTTCGGCACGCTCGGCAAGGTGTCGGTTGGTTTCGCATAGACCGTTCAGCGTTGTCCGAAGATCGCGGAGCCGACGCGCACATGGGTGGCGCCGAGGCGGATCGCGGTGGCGAAATCGGCGCTCATGCCCATCGACAGAAGCTTCAACCCGTTGCGCGCCGCGATCTTGGCGGTCAGGGCAAAATGCGGCGCCGGGGCCTGGTCGACCGGCGGGATGCACATCAGGCCCGCAATGTTCAGGCCGTAGTTGTCACGACAATCCGCCAGGAAGGCATCCGCCTGCGCCGGCGCCACGCCGGCCTTCTGCGCCTCCTCGCCGGTGTTGATCTGAACGAATAATTGCGGCTGCCGGCCTTGCGCATCGATCTCCTTGGCCAACGCCGCGCAGAGGCTGGCGCGGTCGACGGCGTGGATGGCGTCGAACAGCGCCACCGCGTCCTTTGCCTTGTTCGATTGCAGCGGCCCGATCAGATGCAGGGCGATGCCCGGGCAGGCCGTCATCAATTCCGGCCACTTCGCCTTGGCTTCCTGGACGCGATTCTCGCCAAAAATTCGTTGTCCGGCCCCGATCACCGGCCCGATCGCGTCGGCCGCGAATGTCTTCGACACCGCGATCAGGGTCACCGTGTCGCGCGCCCGGCGCGCGTCATCGCAGGCGCGCACGATCTCGCGTTCCACGGCAGCCAGTCCGCTTGGTGAAGGCGACGTTACCGGCGAGGATCGATCTGGCGCCATATCCCTTGTCACTGGTTCGAATTTTACGCAATTCGGGAAAGGCTTCTTGAACCGATCGGTCCTACCCTGCCCGCGGGGCTGGGATATAGATGTCGCGCTTCAGTTTCAATCGCAAGCAGGCCGAGCTCAGAAAGCTGCTCGGCATTCGCGCCCGACTAGCCTTGCTGGGGCTGATCCTGGTGGCGCCGCTAATGCTCGAGCGCACCCGTTCGCTCGAGCATGCGAGGGCCTGGCAGATCGAGCAAGCCTCCCGGGATTTCTCCAGCCTGGTCAAGCATGGCGCCGACACCCAGCGCGAAGTGATCTCCTCGGTCGAGACCATGCTGAAATCAGCCGCCTATATCCGCGCCTCGGCCGGTGGCGTGGGCCGCAGCTGCGACATGCTGCGGGCGAGCCTGCCGGTCAACCTGCCCTGGATCAGCAGCCTTTCGATCGTCGGCAATGACGGACACATCCAGTGTTCGACCAACAACGCCCTGGTCGGCCTCGACCTCAGCGAACGGCAGTACCTGAAACAGGCGCGGCAGCTCCGCAATTTCGTCTTCAGCGACTTCCTGTTTGCGATCTCGACCGACCGGCCGATCTTGATCGGCGCCTATCCGGTGTCGGCGATCGACCGCGATTCGGATTCGGTGATCGTCGCCGGCATCAACCTCGACTGGCTGTCGAAGATCATGGGCAATCTTTCCGGCCGGCCCGGCATCACGGCGGTGCTGATCGACAGCGGCGGGATCGTGATGGCGGCACCTGCGAACGAAGCCGGCCTGGTCGGGCGGCCGCTCGACACCGTGCCGCTGTTGTCGGCCATCGCCGGGCAGGCGATCGATTCGCGCGAGGCACAGGGCGCGCTGTCGTTCACCGCCGCCGACGGCTCCAACCGCGCGTTGCGCTATGCCCGCATCGCCGGCACGCAGTCACGCCTGATCGTCAGCATCGACGAGAGCAAGGTCACCGCGGCCATCAACCGCGAGATCCGCACCGCCTATCTGCAGCTCTGCTTCGTCTGCCTGTTCGTGCTGCTGGGCTCGCTGTTCGCCGCGGAAAAGCTCATCATCCGTCCGATCGAGATCATCGTCGCGATGGCCCGGCGCTTCGGCGAGGGCGACCGCGCCGCCCGCGTCGCGCGCAGCCGCCTGCCCGCCGAGTTCATCCCGCTGGCGCGGGCCTTCAACGCCATGGCGGCCCAGCTGACCCAGCGCGAGCGCGAACTGGTCGCCACCAACGACCGGCTGACGGTGATGGCGTCGATCGACATGCTGTCCGGCCTCGCCAACCGGCGCGGCTTCCAGAGCCGGCTCGAGTTCGAATGGATCAAGGCGCAGCAGCAGCAGGCTGAGCTTTCGCTGCTGATGATCGATGTCGACCACTTCAAGCTTTACAATGACAGCTACGGCCATCCCGAGGGCGACGTCTGCCTGTCGCGGCTCGGCGAGACCCTGGCGCGAATCGCCGCCGACTGCCTCGGCTTTGCCGGCCGCTATGGCGGCGAGGAATTCTGCCTGCTGCTGCCGAATACCGACAGCGTCGGCGCCCGCCAGATCGGCGAGATGGTGCGCCAGGCGGTCTGGAACCTGGCGATGCCGCATGCCACCAGCGCCTATCAGCAGGTCAGCGTCAGCATCGGGGTGGCCTCGGCGCGGCCACATGGAACGCTGCCGCCGGGCGAGCTGGTCGAAGCCGCCGACGCCGCGCTCTATGCCGCCAAGCATCGCGGCCGCAATGCCGTGGTCGAGCACGGCCTGATTTCACGGCCCGAAAGCAGCCACGGCATGGCCCTCGCCGGCTAGCGGCCGATCCCCCTAGGCTTGCGCGCATGAAAGCCCCATTTGCGGTCGGCTGGCGCGTTTTCCCGCCGCGAGGCGGTAGCCACCCCGCTCGAAAAGGCTATAGTCCGCCGCCTGAAACCGGCGCGAATTGCGCGAAAAGCCCTGCGATCCCCATGACATCCGAACGTTACAATGCCCGTGAAGCCGAGCCGCGCTGGCAGCGCCAGTGGGAACGCGAGGCGATCTTTCAGAGCCGCAACGACGATCCAAGGCCGAAATACTACGTGCTGGAGATGTTCCCATACCCGTCCGGGCGCATTCATATCGGCCATGTCCGCAACTACACGCTGGGCGACGTGCTGGCGCGATTCATGCGCGCCAAAGGCCACAACGTGCTGCACCCGATGGGCTGGGACGCCTTCGGCCTGCCGGCGGAGAACGCCGCGATCGAGCGCAAGGTCGCGCCCAAGGCGTGGACCTATGACAACATCGCGGCGATGAAGAAGCAGCTGCAGTCGATCGGGCTGTCGCTCGACTGGAGCCGCGAATTCGCGACCTGCGATCCCGCCTACTACAAGCATCAGCAGAAGATGTTCCTGGACTTCCTGCGCGCGGGCCTCGCCGAACGCGAGCAGCGCAGGATCAACTGGGACCCGGTCGACATGACCGTGCTCGCCAATGAGCAGGTGATCGACGGCCGCGGCTGGCGATCCGGCGCGCCGGTCGAGCAGCGCGAGATGAATCAGTGGGTGTTCAAGATCACCCGCTATGCCCAGGAGTTGCTGGACGCGCTCGACACCCTCGACAACTGGCCCGACAAGGTGCGGCTGATGCAGCGCAACTGGATCGGTCGCTCCGAGGGCCTGCTGATCCGTTTCGCGCTCGACCCGGCCACCGCGCCGTCAGGCGAGCGCGAGCTCAAGATCTTCACCACCCGGCATGACACGCTGTTCGGCGCGAAATTCATGGCGGTCGCGGCGGACCATCCGCTGGCCCGGGCGGCGGCGGCCAACAATCCGCAACTGGCGGCGTTCATCGCCGAGGCGAAGCGACATGGCACCGCACAGGAGATCATCGACACCGCCGAGAAACTCGGCTTCGACACCGGCATCCGGGCCATCCATCCGTTGGACCCGGACTGGAAGCTGCCGGTCTATGTCGCCAATTTCGTGCTGATGGAATATGGCACCGGCGCGATCTTCGGATGTCCCGCCCATGACCAGCGCGACCTCGACTTTGTCAACAAATACGGGCTCGGCAACACGCCAGTGGTCTGTCCCGACGGCCAGGACCCCGCCCTCTTCGTCATCACCGACACCGCCTATGACGGCGACGGCCGCATGATCAACTCGCGCTTTCTCGACGGCATGACCATCGAACAGGCCAAGGAAGAGGTGGCGCGGCGGCTGGAAACGACCATTCGCCCGCTTCCCCCGCCCGCGGCCGATGGAGCGGCGGCGCCGGTCGGCGAACGCCAGGTGAACTTCCGGCTGCGTGACTGGGGCATCTCGCGCCAGCGCTATTGGGGCTGCCCGATCCCGGTGATTCATTGCCCGAAATGCGACATCGTCCCGGTGCCGGATCACGACCTGCCGGTGGTGCTGCCGGAGGATGCCCGGTTCGACAAGCCCGGCAATGCGCTGGACCACCACCCGAGCTGGAAGCACGTCAGCTGCCCGCAATGCGGCGGCAAGGCCGTGCGCGAAACCGACACCATGGACACCTTCGTGGATTCGTCGTGGTATTTTGCCCGCTTCACCGATCCCTGGAACGACCACGCGCCGACCACGCCGGCGGTGGCGGACCGACTGATGCCGGTCGATCAGTATATCGGCGGTGTCGAGCACGCGATCCTGCACCTGCTGTACAGCCGGTTCTTCACCCGGGCCATGCAGGCCACCGGCCACGTCGACATGAAGGAGCCCTTCGCCGGCATGTTCACCCAGGGCATGGTGGTGCACGAGACCTATCAGAAGGCCGACGGCAGCTACGTGACGCCCGCCGAGGTGCGGATCGAGGGTGCCGGCGATGGCCGCCGGGCGATCCTGACGGCGACCGGCGAGGACGTTCGCATCGGGCCGATCGAGAAGATGTCGAAGTCGAAGCGCAACACCGTCGACCCCGACGACATCATCGCCACCTATGGCGCCGATGTCGCACGCTGGTTCATGCTGTCGGATTCGCCGCCCGACCGCGACGTGATCTGGAGCGACGAGCGCGTGCAGGGCGCCTCGCGCTTCGTGCAGCGGCTGTGGCGGCTGGTCAACGATTCCGCTGTTCTCGCCGGATCTGCCCCACAGGTGCGGCCGGCCGCCTTCGGCGCCGACGCGCTGGCGTTGCGCAAGGCCGCCCATGGCGCGCTCGACCGGGTCTCGGCCGGAATCGGACGGCTGCATTTCAACGTCTGCCTGGCCTATATCCGGGAATTCGCCAACGCCCTGGCCGATATCCTCGGACGCGGCGAACCCCCGACGGCCGACCTCGCCTGGGCGGTGCGCGAGGCCGCCATCCTCCTGGTCCAGCTGTTTGCGCCGATGATGCCGCATCTGGCGGAGGAATGCTGGCGGCTGCTCGGCCAGCCGGGCCTGGTTTCGCAGGCCGAATGGCCGCAAATCGAACGCGATTTGCTGGTTGAAGACACCATGACCCTGGTGGTCCAGGTCAATGGCAAAAAGCGCGGCGAGGTCACGGTGGCGAACGGCGCCCCCAACGGCGAAATTGAGACTGCCGTTTTGGCCCTCGATGCAGTAAAACAGGCTCTGGGCGGCAAGGCCGTCCGCAAGGTGATCATTGTTCCGAAGAGGATCGTCAATGTCGTTGGCTAGCGCTCGCATCGCCGCCCAGCTGCTTGCCGTGGTCGCTCTCGCGGCACTGACCGCCGGCTGCTTCCAGCCGATGTATGCCGAACGCGCCGACGGCACCGGCCTGCGCGACAAGCTGATGACCGTGGATCTGCCGCCGGTGGACAAGCCGAACGCCTCGCGCGAGGCGCGGGTCGGCGTCGCGATCCGCAATGCGCTGGCATTCAAGCTGTACGGCACCGCCACCGGGGCGCCGCCACTGTACCGGCTGGTGCTTAAATTCACCAGCGGCCGCTCGTCGCTGATGGTCGACACCAATACGGCGCTGCCCACCAGCGAGCATTACAATCTCGATGTGGCCTACAATCTGGTCGAGATCGCCACCGACAAGTCGGTCATGACCGGCTCCACCTTTTCGCACGTCTCCTACGACATCCCCGGCAGCTACCAGCGCTTCGCGCGGGCGCGCGCCTTCCGCGACGCCGAGGATCGCGCCGCCCAGGAGATCGCCGAGCATATCCAGACCCGGCTCGCCTCCTTCTTCTACGCGGGCACCTGAGCCGGCCGGCGGGTCCACCCTGATGGTTGCGCTGCGCGGCAGGGACATCGACGCCTATCTCGCCCGTCCCGATCCGGCACGGCCGATCGTGCTGCTGCATGGCGCGGATGCAGGGCTGGTTCGCGAGCGGGCCGACGCGCTGATCGCCACTGCGGTCGACGATCCCAAGGATCCGTTCTCGCTGGTGAGGCTTTCGGGCGACGACCTCGCCGCCGAGCCGTCGCGGCTGGTCGAGGAGGCGCTGACCATTCCGCTGTTCGGCGGCCGACGCGCCATTCGCGTCCGCGCCGGCTCGCGCAACTTCGCCGGCGGCGTCGAGGCGCTGGCCGATGCGCCGATCAAGGACTGCCGCATTGTCATCGAAGCCGGTGAGCTCAGGCCGGAATCGCCGCTGCGCAAGGCCTGCGAGCGCGCCAGGACCGCGGTGGCGATCGCCTGCTATCCCGACGGCGAACGCGAGCTGGCGCGACTGATCGATGACGAATTGCGGCTGTCGGACCTGCGCATCGCCAAGGACGCGCTGATGACGCTGACGGCGCTGCTGGGCGGCGACCGCCAGGCCTCGCGCAACGAGCTGCGCAAGCTCGCGCTCTATGCCCATGGCGGGGCCGAGGTCACGCTGGACGACGTGATCGCCGTCGTCGCCGACGCCTCCGAGCTCAAGATCGATCCGATCGTGGATGGCGCCTTTGCCGGAAGGCCCGAGCTGGTCGAAAGCGAATTCGCCAAGGCGATGGTCGCCGGCACCTATCCCGGCATCATCATCGCGGCCGCGCAACGTCAGGCCGCATGGCTGCACCGCTCGGCGTTGGCGGTGGCCGAAGGCACGGCGATCACAACCCTGCTCGACAGCGGCTTCCCTCGTCTGCATTTCTCGCGCAAGAGCGCGGTCGAAACCGCGTTGCGCCAGTTCAGCGCGGCGCGGCTGCACGCGATCATCGAGCAGCTCGCCGCCGCCGCCCTGGAGATGCGCAAACAGGCACCGCTCGCCGCCGCCATCGCCCAACGCGCCCTGCTCTCGATCGCCGCCAACGCCAAACGGCGCGGGTGAGGCAGTCTTCCGGTGTCCCCCGTCATTCCGGGATGCGCGCCAGCGCAGGCCCGGAAACCATAACCACGAACGGAGCCGTGGCACGACGCAGTGGCCGCCGCGCGGGCTCACAACGCGCGCTCGTGATTATGGGTTCCGGGCTCGCGCCGCGCGCGCCCCGAACGACGACAGTGAGAAAAACGGGAAAGCCAGGGAAGCAACTCTATCCGCTGTCATTCCGGGATGCGCGTCAGCGCAGGCCCGGAAACCATAACCACGGACGGAACTGTGGCGCGACGCCGTGGCCGCCACGTAGGCTCACAACTTGCGCTCGTGATTATGGGTTCCGGGCTCGCGCTGCGCGCGCCCCGGAACGACGGGGAGTGCGAGAGTTTAGCCGTACCACATCTCTCTTCTTGCCGACCCGAAGCATGGGTGTTCTACCGAGCTGCTTCTCTGCAACGGCGGCTCTCGAAGTGGCGTACTACGTCTACCTTCTTGCCAGCAGAAAACACGGCACGCTCTATCTTGGCGTGACCAACGATCTTGTTCGGCGTGGGCACGAACATCGGACCAAGGCCGTCGTTTCCTTTACGGCGCGATATGGCATCGACAAGCTGGTCTGGTTCGAGATCTACGAGGACATCCTCACGGCGATTGCGCGTGAAAAGAAATTGAAGAAATGGCGGCGGGACTGGAAGATCCGCTTGATCGAAGAACAGAATCCGGGATGGATCGATCTGTATCCAAACATTGCAAATTGATTTTCCACCCCGTCATTCCGGGGCGCGCGAAGCGCGAGCCCGGAAACCATAACCACAGATGCCTGTTGTGAGCCTGCGCGCGGCCCCGGCTTTGCGCCACAGCGATAGTCGTGGTTGTGGATTCCGGGCCTGCGCTTCGCGCATCCCGGAATGACGGGGTGAGAGGTTGCTTCGCTTCGCTCGCAATGACGGTGGCGGTGGCGGTGGCGGTGGCGGTGGCGGTGACAAACGGTGCGCTAACCTCCGCCGTTCAGGCGGCGGATGATTTCGTCGAGTTGTTCGAGGTCGCGGTAGCGGATCAGGACGGTGCCGCCGGGGTTGCGGTGGTCGACGCTGACGGCGAGGCCGAGTGCGTCGCTGACCCGCTTTTCGAGCGCGATCGTGTCGGGGTCCTTCTCCCTGCCGCCACGCGCCTTCTGCGGCTTGCGCACCGGCACGCCCTCGACATGCGCGAGCGCCTCGGTCTGGCGCACGTTGAGGCCTTCCTCGACAATGCGCCTGGCGGCCGCCGCCGGATCCGGCACGCCGATCAGCGCGCGGGCATGGCCCGCCGAAAGCCGGCCCGAGGCGATATAGGCCTGCACCTCCGCCGGCAACCGGGTCAGCCGCATCATGTTGGCGACATGACTGCGGCTCTTGCCGACCATCCTGGCGATGTCGTCCTGGCTGTGTTTGAACTCGCCCGCCAGCGCGTGATAGCCCTGCGCCTCCTCCATCGCGTTGAGATCCTCGCGCTGCACGTTTTCGATGATCGCGATCTGCAGCGCATCGCTGTCGCTGACCTCGACCGGCACCACCGGCACGTCGTGCAGGCCGGCGAGCTGCGCGGCGCGCCAGCGCCGTTCACCGGCGACGATCTCGTAGCGGTCCGGCGCGCCCTTGATCGCGCGCGCCACGATCGGCTGGATCACGCCGTGCTGCCGGATCGAGTCGGCGAGCTCGCCGAGCTCGGTTTCGGAAAACTCGCGGCGCGGATTGCGCGGGTTGGGCTTGAGATGTTCGATCGGAACCTTGCGCTGGCTGCGCCCGCGCTCCAGATGCTTGGCCTCGCCGCCGACATCGCCGATCAGACTTGCAAGGCCGCGGCCCAGTCGCGAACGCGCTTCGTCGGCCATCGCCAGCTCCCTTGGATTCACGCGCATCACTCCACTCGAAAACTTCGATCCGGTGTTCGCAGTCCACCGATGTCTTCCGTCTGGCGCGGCGAAGCGCGCAGGCGGCGTGCCGGACCTGCCCGTCGTCTCAATGCGCGCGCAGCTCGCGTTCGCGCTGGATCACCTCGGTCGCGAGCTTGAGATAGGCTTCGCTGCCGACGCATTTGAGATCGTACACCAGCACCGGCTTGCCATAGGACGGCGCCTCGGAGATGCGCACATTGCGCGGGATCATGGTCTTGTAGACCTTGGCGCCCATGAACTGCCGCACGTCGGCGACCACCTGGTTCGACAGGTTGTTGCGGGAATCGAACATGGTCAGCACGATGCCGTGGATCGACAGATCGGGGTTGAGCGTGGAGCGCACCTGCTCCACCGTCTGCAGCAATTGCGACAATCCTTCCAGTGCGAAGAACTCGCATTGCAGCGGCACCAGGATCGCATCCGATGCCGCCATCGCGTTGACGGTCAGCAGATTGAGCGAGGGGGGACAATCGATCAGCACATAGGTGTAGTCGTTGTCCTCGGTCGCGTCGGTGTTGAGCGCCGCAATGGCGTTGCGCAGGCGAAACGCGCGATCGCGGGTGGCGCCGAGTTCGAGTTCGAGTCCGGAAAGATCCATGGTCGAGGCCGCGATATGCAGCCGCGGCACCGCGGTCGCGACCACGGCGTCGCGCAGCGGCGCCTCGCCGATCAGCACGTCGTAGGTCGAGACGTTGCGGCTGCGGCGGTCGATGCCGAGGCCGGTCGAGGCATTGCCCTGCGGGTCGAGATCGACGATCAGCACGCGTTCGCCGATCGCGGCCAGCGCCGTGCCGAGATTGATGGCGGTGGTGGTCTTGCCGACGCCGCCTTTCTGGTTGGCGAGCGACAGGATGCGCGGATGGGCGGCGGGCCTCACGGCCGGCTGCTCTGCTGGATCGGCATTGTCGAGCACGGTCATGGGCGCACCCTGGGGGCGGTCGGGAACGGAGCGCGTCGCTCGACCTGGTCGAGTTCGACGATCCAGCCGCGTCCGCCGGTGCGGCTGGGATGAAGCTTGGGCGCGATATTCCAACATTTAGTGGCTTCGGTCAATTCTGCCTCTACATCTTGACCTTTTGGGAATAGAGCCTTGGCGCCCTGCTGCACCCATGGTTCGGCGAGGCCGATCAATTGATGTAATGGAGCCAGGGCCCGCGCGGTGATGCAATCAACCGGCCCGGTCATTCTATCCACATTATTCCCGATGTCAGCCAGGTGGACGACGCCCGGCGATTCGGTGAGGCGGATCGCCTCGCGCAGGAAGGCGCTTTTGCGGGAATTGCGCTCGATCAGATGAACCGTCGCCCCGGCCGTCTCGGCCAGCGCACAGGCCAGCACCACGCCGGGAAAGCCGCCGCCGCTGCCGAGATCGGCCCAGCGCCGGGCGCCTGGCGCGAGGGGCAACAGTTGCAGCGAATCGGCGATGTGCCGGGTCCAGAGTTGACCGAGCGTGGAGGGCGCCACCAGATTGGTCCGGGCCTGCCATTGCAGCAGGAGATCGACATAGGCCTGCAGCCGCCGCTCCGTTTCACGTGAAACAGGCGTCAATGCCAACGCCGCCGCCTTGTCGGCTGCGAGCACGTCGGCGGTGGGAGGGATGAAGGGAACCATGTTGGCTCGGGCTGGATCGTCGGGCATAGCCGACGGGATAGGGAGATCCGCATTATGGCACATCGCGGGATTCGCCAAGCGCCGGCGATCCGGGGATCGTTTCACGTGAAACACCGCTCAGCGGCGCCCCCACCTCGGCCCTCCCCCGCAAGCGGGAGAGGGAGCGGATTGAGCCGGGTTTGGGGACCCTACCCCGCCAAGATCCCACCAGTCTGACAAAAGAGGATTCCGACGCCCGCCCGATCTCTGCCCGGCCCTTGAATCCACCGCTCGCCCCGAACTCTGCTGGGCTCCCTCTCCCGCTTGCGGGGGAGGGTTGGGGTGGGGGCCGCTTCACCTCGCAATGTGGGTCGCCCCTCGCCGGTCCGTTTCACGTGAAACACCTCGTCGGGTCAGGACACACCAAATTGAGGGCTGCATCCGTGGCCGCGCCCCCATCCCGGCCCTCCCCCGCACGCGGGAGAGGGAGCGGAGGGAGCGGGATTCGGATGAGGGTCTTGCGCCCGCCACGATCTGTTGAGGTTAAACGAGATAGGATTCCGACGCCCGCCCGATCTCTGCCCGGCCCTTGAATCCACCGCTCGCCCCGAACTCTGCTGGGCTCCCTCTCCCGCTTGCGGGGGGAGGGTCGGGGTGGGGGCGGCGTCCGTTTCACGTGAAACAGAACTTACGCCCCTGCCCCGGCTTTCTGGCGGGCTTCGCGGCGCAGGTAGGCGGCCAGGATGCCAAGCGCGGCTGGGGTCAGGCCGTCGAGGCGGCCGGCCTGGCCAACGGTGCGGGGCCGGGCGGCTTCCAGCCGGGCGCGGGCCTCGTTGGAAAGGCCGGGCACGTCGGCGTAGTCGACCTCGGCCAAATCCAGGCTTTCGTCCCGACGGAAAGCCGCCACATCCGCGGTCTGGCGCTTGAGATAGACATCGTATTTGGCGTCGATCTCCAGATGCCCCGCGATCGCTGGGTCAATGGCCGACAGTTCCGGCCAGATCCGGCAGAGCTCGGTCCAGCCGATTTCCGGATAGGCCAGTAGTTCAAAGGCCGAGCGGCGGTGGCCGTCGCGGTTGAGTGCCAGCCCGCGGCGGGCCGCCTGGTTCGGCGTCACCGCCAACCCCTGCGCCAGCGCTTTCGCGGCCTGCAGGGCCGCCATCTTGGCGGCATGGTGCTGCGACCGCTCGTGCCCGACACAGCCGAGGGCGATGCCCTTGCCCGTCAGGCGCTGGTCCGCATTGTCGGCCCGCAGCGTCAGCCGGTATTCGGCGCGCGAAGTGAACATCCGATAGGGCTCGGTGATCCCGCGCGTCACCAGATCGTCGATCATCACCCCGAGATAGCCGTCGGCACGATCGAACACGATCGGCGCCCCGCCTGCCGCTGACCGCGCCGCATTGAGCCCAGCCACCACGCCCTGGGCCGCAGCCTCCTCATAGCCCGTGGTGCCGTTGATCTGCCCAGCGAGAAACAGTCCCGACAGGCGCCGGGCCTGCAGGCTCGGGTCGAGCTCGCGCGGATCGACATGGTCGTATTCGATGGCATAGCCCGGCCGCAGCATGACGACTCGCTCCAGCCCCGGAATCGTCGCCAACATGGCCGCCTGCACCTCTTCCGGAAGCGAGGTCGAGATGCCGTTGGGATAGACCGTGTCGTCGTCCAGCCCCTCCGGCTCCAGGAAGATCTGATGGCCATCGCGCTCGCCAAAGCGCACGATCTTGTCCTCGATCGACGGACAATAGCGCGGCCCGCTGCTCGTGATCTGCCCGGAATACATCGGCGAGCGATGCACATTGCGGCGGATCACCTCATGGGTCGTCGGCGTGGTGCGGGTGATTCCGCACTGGATCTGCGGCGTCGTGATCCGCTTGGTCAGCACCGAGAACGGCTCGGGCGGATCATCGCCCGGCTGCATTTCCACCGCCGCCCAATCGATGCTGCGGCCGTCGAGCCGTGGCGGCGTTCCGGTCTTGAGCCGACCGAGCACGAAGCCGCATCGCTCGAAGAATGCCGACAGCCCCGTTGCCGGCGCTTCGCCGATCCGGCCGGCCGGCCAATTCCGCTCGCCAAGATGGATCAGCCCACGCAGGAAGGTGCCAGTGGTGATGACCACGGCACCGGCCAGGAATTCGCGGCCATCAGCCAGGCGGACGCCGCAGACGCGGCCGTCGGCCACCCGCAACTGATCCGCCTCCCCTTCGATCACCCGCAGCCTGGCGGTTGCCGTGATGGCGGCCTGCATTGCCGCGGCATAGAGCTTGCGGTCGGCCTGGGCGCGCGGACCGCGCACCGCCGGACCCTTGCGGCGATTGAGCAGCCGAAACTGGATGCCGGCGGCGTCGGCAACCCGGCCCATCAGCCCGTCCAGCGCGTCGACCTCGCGCACCAGATGGCCCTTGCCGAGTCCGCCAATGGCCGGGTTGCAGGACATGGCGCCGATGGTCGCGAAGCGATGGGTGAGGAGCGCCGTGGTCGCCCCCAGGCGCGCGGCCGCAGCGGCGGCCTCGCAGCCGGCATGGCCGCCCCCGACGACGATGACATCGAATGACTGGTCCGGGCTGCTCATGCCGCGACTTCTATCGCGGCGGGGCGACCGCCGAAAGCCGGAAGTTTTGTCGGATCATGGGAAATGTCGGGCGGGCTCGCTGCGCCCCGCCGTAGCGAGGAGCGCGGCGAAGCCAGCCAACGCCGCTTATTGCGACATGGACTGCTTCGCTTCGCTCGCAATGACGGCCCTGAATGATGTGGATAAGAATGAATTAATAATTATTTCTATACTACTTTCCTATGCAGAACTCGCGGAAAATCGCGTCCAGGATATCCTCGACGTCGACCCGGCCGAGCAAGCGGCCGAGGCTGAAGGCGGCGCTGCGCAATTCTTCGGCGGCCAGTTCCTCGCCCTGCTCGACCAGGCTGCGGCGCAGCGCATCGGCGGCGTCCTGCAGCTGCTGGCGCTGGCGGGTCCGGGTGATCAGGCCGCCCTCCCCGGCTCCGAAAAATCTTCCGGCGAACTCCACCAGCGCAGCGATCAACGGCGCGATCCCGTCCCCGCCCCGCGCCGAGATGGCGAAATCGCTGTCCGCCTCCCCTGCCCGCGGCAAACCTACCGGCGCAGTCTCCGGATCGAGATCGATCTTGTTACGCACCGTCCACACCGGACAGGACGCGGCAACCGGCTGACCCCGACTCTCCGCGTCGACCAGCCAAAGCACCAGATCGGCCTCCGCGGCACGCGCCTTGGCGCGGCGCACGCCCTCCTGCTCCACGGGGTCGGCGGTCTCGCGAACGCCGGCGGTATCGATCACCGTTACCGGATAGCCGTCGAGATCGAGCGCCACCTCGATGATGTCGCGCGTGGTGCCGGCATGCGGTGAAACGATTGCCACCTCGCGCCGCGCCAGCTGATTGATCAGGGTCGACTTGCCGACATTGGGCGCTCCGGCGATGGCGACCACCAGGCCGTCGCGCAGCCGTTCGCTGCGTCCCTGCGCCGCCAGCACATCCGCGATTTCGGCGAGCAGCGTCCCGATCTTCTCGCGTGCCGGCGCGAGCAACCCCGCCGGCACGTCGCCTTCATCCGCAAAATCGATGCCGGCCTCGATCAGTGCAGCGGCCTCGATGATTCGCGCGCGCCAGTCGCGGGCGCGATCACCGAGCAGGCCATCGAGTTGCCGCAAGGCCTGGCGGCGCTGGCGATCGGTGTCGGCGTGGATCAGGTCATCGAGGGCTTCCGCCTCGGTCAGATCCAGCTTGCCGTTCTCGAAGCCGCGGCGGGTGAATTCACCGGGCTCCGCTGCCCGCACGCCGGCAAAGCCGGTGAGCGCGGCGAGGAGCGCGGCCAGCACGGCACGGCCGCCATGGACATGAAACTCGGCGACATCCTCGCCCGTGGCACTGGCCGGCGCGGGAAACCAGATCACCAGGGCGTCGTCGATCGGATCGCCGCCCGCATTCCGCAGCAGCGTCCGGGTCGCGACGCGGGGCGGGGGCCTCTGGCCGGCCAGCCCCTCCAGCACCGCACCGGCCTGCGGCCCGGACACGCGCACCACCGCAATCGCGCTTGGCAGGCGGCCGGAGGACAGGGCGAAGATGGTCTGCTCGCGCGGGTGCATGGCCTATTTGCCCCGGCATGTATCGAACCGGCAATGCCATTGGCGGGCAGGGCAGGGCCGTTGCTCGCCCGTCGGCGCGGGCGACGCGCTCAGGTGTTCATGGAATCGAAGAATTCCGAGTTGTTCTTGGTGTTGCGCAGCTTGTCGAGCAGGAAGTCGATGGCATCCATGGTGCCCATCGGATTGAGGATGCGTCGCAACACATACATCTTCTTCAGCAGTTGCGGATCGGTGATCAGCTCCTCCTTGCGGGTGCCCGAGCGCGAGATGTCGATGGCGGGGAAGGTACGCTTGTCGGATACCTTGCGATCCAGGATCAGTTCGGAATTGCCGGTGCCCTTGAACTCCTCGAAGATCACCTCGTCCATGCGGCTGCCGGTGTCGACCAGCGCGGTGGCGATGATGGTGAGCGAGCCGCCTTCCTCGATGTTGCGCGCGGCACCGAAGAACCGCTTTGGCCGCTGCAGCGCATTGGCATCGACACCGCCGGTCAAGACCTTGCCCGACGACGGCACCACCGTGTTGTAGGCGCGCCCGAGCCGGGTGATCGAATCGAGCAGGATCACCACGTCACGGCCATGCTCGACCAGCCGCTTCGCCTTCTCGATCACCATCTCGGCGACCTGGACGTGGCGCACCGCCGGCTCGTCGAAGGTCGACGACACCACTTCGCCCTTCACCGAGCGCTGCATGTCGGTGACTTCTTCCGGGCGCTCATCGATCAGCAGCACGATCAGGTAGCACTCCGGATGGTTGGCGGTGATGGAGTGCGCGATGTTCTGCATCAGCACGGTCTTGCCGGTGCGCGGCGGCGCCACGATCAGGGCGCGCTGGCCCTTGCCGATCGGCGCGACGATGTCGATCACCCGCGCGGACAAATCCTTCCGGGTCGGGTCCTCGAGTTCCAGGCGGAACCGCTGGTCCGGAAACAGCGGCGTCAAATTGTCGAAATTGACCTTGTGCTTGGACTTTTCCGGATCCTCGAAGTTGAGCGTATTGACCTTGAGCAGCGCGAAATAACGTTCGCCCTCCTTGGGGCTGCGGATGTGACCCTCGATGGTATCGCCGGTGCGAAGTCCGAAGCGGCGGATCTGCGACGGCGAGACATAGATGTCGTCCGGGCCCGGCAGATAATTGGCGTCCGGCGAGCGCAGGAAGCCGAAACCGTCGGAGAGAACCTCGACGACACCTTCGCCGATGATGTCGGTCTCCTGGATCGCGAGCTGCTTGAGGATGGCGAACATCAACTCCTGCTTGCGCATGGTGCTGGCGTTCTCGACCCCATTCTCCTCGGCAAACGATACCAGTTCGGCCGGCGTCTTGGATTTGAGGTCTTGGAGTTTCATTTCCCGCATCGGGGTGGTCCTGTGGAATGGCTGGGGAGGGGCTGCAAGGTGGCTTTAGGAAAATGCGGACACACGAAGGAAGGTCCGCAGGTCTGAGCAAGGAAAGTGCCGGAAAGGCTTCAAACCTGATGCGCCGGCCGGTCCGACGAGGAACCGGGGCACGACCGCATCCGCCTGCGTGGGGTGGGATTAAATGAATATATGAAATCGCCGCGTGCCGCGCAAGCCGGTGCAGCGGCATCAGAACGGCTTGACCACCACCATGATCACGATTCCGACCAGCAAAAGCGTCGGTACCTCATTGAGAACACGGTAGAATTTCTGACTGTACGAATTCCGGTCGGCGGCGAAATCCTTGACGAAGCGGACAAAAAACCCGTGCGCGCCGGACAGCACCAGCACCAGCACGAGCTTGACGTGAAACCAGGGCGCGGAAAACCAGTGGCCGACCCAGGCGAGATACAGTCCGGCAAACCAGGTCACCATCATCGCCGGGTTGATAATGGCCTTGAGCAATCGCCGCTCCATCACCTTGAAGGTCTCGGACTGCTTCGAGCCGATCTCGGCCTCGCAATGATACACGAACAGCCGCGGCAGATAGAGCATGCCCGCCATCCAGGCGATCACCGCGATGACATGCAGCGCCTTGATCCAAACATACATGCGGGATGTCCCATCGTCGGTGGCGCGCGCCGGCGCCGCTCGAACCGAGACATATCCGCAAGCCGACCTTTTCTAAAACAATAATTTTAGATTCTTAGGTTTGAGTCTAAGTGGCGGTGGATTGGACTCATGCAATGCCATCCCGGGATCGCCAGTGGCTTGTGCACATCCATCAACATATCAGCGCTCCCGTCGTGCCAGCCGGATAAGGCCACTGCCGTCAACTCCTTGTGCGCGGCGATCGGCCGCTTATCCCGCGACAAGTCCACACCAGCCCACTATCATCGGCGGGCGCGGATCTGCTGTCCCGCGAGCCAAGGCCTGTGAAGAAAACGCCGGGTTGTCCCCGAACCGTCACCCTGCGGTCGATTCCATCGGCTATGCTCCACAGCGATTCACAGTTCATACAGGGGTCACGGTGCCCACGACCGGCAACTATTTTCACCTGCATCTGGTGTCCGATTCGACCGGCGAGACCCTGATCACGGTGGCGCGGGCGGTCGCCGCTCAATATGCCAATGTGACGCCGGTCGAGCACGTCTATCCGTTGGTGCGCAGCCAGAAGCAGCTCGACCGGGTGCTGGACGAGATCGAGGAGGCGCCGGGCATCGTGCTGTTCACCCTGCTGGAGAATGATCTGGTGGCGCGGCTGGAGGCGAAGTGCAAGGAGATCAACATCCCGAGCCTCTCGATCATCGGGCCGGTGATGCAGCTGTTTCAAGCCTATCTCGGCGCGGCCACAACCGGGCGGGTCGGCGCGCAGCACACGCTCAATGCGGAATATTTCAAGCGCATCGACGCGCTGAACTACACCATGCTCCATGACGACGGCCAGCATGTCGAGGGGTTGGAGGATGCCGACGTCGTGCTGGTCGGCGTTTCCCGCACCTCCAAGACGCCGACCTCGATCTATCTCGCCAACCGCGGCATCCGGACCGCCAACGTGCCGCTGGTGCCGGGCATCGCCATCCCGCATCAGCTCGAGGTGCTGAAGAAGCCGCTGGTGGTCAGCCTGCATGCGACGCCGGAACGGCTGATCCAGGTGCGGCAGAACCGCCTGCTCAGCCTCGGCGCCGGCCCCGGCAATGATGATTACATCGATCGCCAGGCGGTGGCCGATGAAGTGGCCCATGCGCGGCGGATGAGCACCAAGTTCAACTGGGCGCAGCTCGACGTCACCCGGCGATCGATCGAGGAAACTGCCGCGGCGATCATGAAACTCAATGCCGACCGGCAGCGGCAGCGGCTCTCCGAATGACGCTCTGGCGCGGCCCGGCTCCCCTGATCCTCGCGTCGCAAAGCCGCGCGCGGCGCGAACTGCTCTCCCATGCCGGCATCGCCTTCGAGACGGTTGCGGCCGACATCGACGAGCGCGTGGTCCAGCGCCGTTCGGGCCTCGCGGCGCCCGGCGACATCGCCGCGCTGCTTGCGCGCGAGAAGGCCGTCACGGTCTCGCAACGCCAGCCGGGCCGACTCGTCGTCGGCGCCGACCAGACGCTTGCGCTCGGCCAGCAACTGTTCGACAAGCCGAACGACCGCGCGCAGGCGAGGGCGCAATTGTCGGAGCTCGCCGGCGCCGTGCACGATCTGCATTCCGCGGTGGCGGTGGCACGCGACGGCACGATCCTGTTCGAGGCCAGCGCGCTGGCGCGGATGACCATGCGGCCGCTCCGTGCGCAACAGATCGACGCCTATCTCGATGCGGCCGGCGAGGCGGTCACGGGCAGCGTCGGCGCCTATCAGCTGGAAGGACTTGGCGTGCATCTGTTCGAGCGGATCGAGGGCGATCATTTCACCATCCTCGGACTGCCGCTGCTGCCGCTGCTCGGCTTCCTGCGCCGCGAGCGGCTGCTGAGCGTATGATGGCAGGGATGCGATGATAGTCCTGGGACTGACCGGCTCGATCGGAATGGGCAAATCGACCACCGCCGGATTGTTCGCGGAAGCCGGCGTCCCGGTCTACGACGCCGACGCCACCGTCCACCTCGTCTATGAGGGCGAGGCGGTGCCGGCGATCGAGGCGGCGTTTCCCGGCAGCACCGCCAATGGCAAGGTCGACCGCGCCCGATTGTCGGCGCAGGTGGTGCATGACCCGGCGGCGATGCGCCAACTCGAGCAGATCGTGCATCCGATGCTGCAGAGCTACCACCGCGACTTCCTCGACCAAGCCGAGCGCGCCGGCGCGCCGGTCGCGGTGGTCGACGTGCCGCTGCTGTTCGAAACCGGCGGCGAGCGCCGCGTCGATGCGGTGGTCGTGGTGACCACGACGCCGGAAATCCAGCGCCGGCGCATCCTGTCGCGCGACAACATGACCGGCGAGAAGCTCGACGCCATCCTGGCGCGGCAGATGCCCGACGCCGAAAAGCGCCGCCGCGCCGATTTCGTGGTGGATACGTCGCACGGGCTCGACCCGGTGCGGTCGCAAATTCGCGACATCCTGCGAGAGGCTGCTAGGATGCCGCGGCGGCGACCCTGATTCTCCAACCGACGGCCCTCGATGCGCGAGATCGTTCTCGATACCGAAACCACCGGCCTCGACCCGATGCGTGGCGATCGGCTGGTCGAGATCGGCTGTGTCGAGATCTTCAACCGGATGCCGACCGGGCAGACTTTTCACCGTCACCTCAATCCCGAGCGCGACATGCCGGCGGAAGCATTTTCGGTGCACGGGCTTTCCACCGAGTTTCTCGCCGGCAAGCCGTTGTTCGTCGAGGTGGTGGAGGAGTTTCTCACCTTCATCGGCGACGCACCGCTGGTGATCCACAACGCCGCCTTCGACATCAGTTTCATCAATGCGGAGCTCGACCGGATCAGCCGGCCGGCGATTGTGCGCGAACGGCTGGTCGACACGCTGCTGCTGGCGCGGCGCAAGCATCCGGGCGTGTCCAACCGGCTCGACGACCTCTGCTCGCGCTATGCCATCGACAATTCCCGCCGCACCAAGCACGGCGCGCTGCTCGACGCCGAACTGCTTGCCGAGGTCTATATCGATCTGATCGGGGCCCGGCAGTCGCAGCTCATCCTGGCGACCGCGATCGGCGAGATCCGCGGCGGCAGCGATGGCGAAATGCCCCGGCGGCAGCGGCCGGCACCGCTGGCGCCACGGGTCAGCGACGCGGATCGGCTCGCCCACCGTGCCTTCATCGCCACGCTCGGCGACCGGCCGGTCTGGAACGAGTTTCTCGGGCAGCCCTAGCTCGGCTTGACCTGGGCGGCCTGCGCGGCAGCAGCCTGCCGTTCCATGTTCTGGCGGTACAGGCCGACGAAATCGACGGGATCGAGCATCAGCGGCGGGAAGCCGCCGTCGCGCACCGCGGTGGCTATGATCTCGCGCGCGAACGGGAACAGCAGCCGCGGGCATTCGATCATGATCAGCGGGTGCAGGTTTTCCTTCGGCACGTTCATGATCCGGAACACGCCGGCATAGGCGAGGTCGAAGCTGAACATGACGCGGCCGCTGTTTTCCGCCTTGCCCTCGATCAGGAGCGCGACCTCATATTCATTTTCCGTAACATTGTTGGCGTTGACATTGATCTGGATATTGATCGACGGCTGTTGCTGTTGCGGCCCGAGCGATGCCGGGGCGTTCGGATTTTCGAACGACAGGTCCTTGGTATACTGCGCCAGCACGTTCAACTGGGGAGGGGCTGCGTCGGGGGGCGTGCCGTTGCCGTCGGTCATGGAAGTCTCTCCTGGAACAGTTTTGTGGCGCGCGCGGACCCCTTCAAGGCCGAATTCGCCTTGAGGACGAATGCCGGGGCTCGGGGCGAGTGGCTATCATAGCCCTGCCACCGTCCACAAGGACGACAATATCGCGAAATCGAGCGACTGTTCCGGTCCGGTCCCCGGCGCCATCCTAAATTGTTGAACAGGCGCCACTTCCGGGAACCCCCGCAGATTTCCCCTTGCGGCCAAAACGCGCTACAATTCGGCGCAGGCAGACCGGCCATCCCGAAGGATGGCTTTTCAGGCAAGAGCCGCCATTGGCCGGGCAAATTTGAGTGCCTACATGCTGCAGACCCATCCATGAGGCGAACTGTGCCGGCCCTCGCGAGGGACGTTCCAGCGCCTGACCCGGTATCGGCGCCGACCAGAAAGCGAATACGAAGTGGACATTTACACCATCATCTTCCTGGCGCTGGCGGTCTTCATCTTCCTGCGGCTGCGCAATGTCCTTGGACAACGCACCGGGAGCGAGCGGCCGCCTTATGATCGCGCCGCGCGCAACGTGATCCAGGGCGCGCCGGACAAGGTGGTCCCGATGCCGGGGACGGTGATCGACCAGGCGCCGCTGGCGCCCACCGCCGAAGTGGTGCCGCCCAGCGACCGCTGGAAGGGTCTGGCCGAACCGGGCACGCCCCTGGCGCAGGGGCTCGATGCCATCGCCGCCACGGATTCCTCATTCGATCCGCGGCATTTCCTCAGCGGCGCCCGCAGCGCCTATGAGATGATCGTGATGGCATTCGCCAATGGCGATCGCCGTTCGCTGAAGGACCTGCTGTCGTCGGAGGTCTATGACAGCTTCGAGACCGTTATCAAGGATCGCGAGAAGCACGATCAGAAGACCGAGACCCGCTTCGTCTCGATCGACAAGGCCGAGCTCGTGGGCGCGGACATGCGGGATCGCGCCGCGCAGCTCACGGTCCGCTTCGTGTCCCAGATGATCTCCGTCACCCGCGACAAGGCGGGTACCATCGTCGACGGCAATCCCGACAAGGTGGCCGACATCACCGACGTCTGGACTTTTGCCCGCGACATGACCTCACGCGATCCGAACTGGAAGCTGGTTGGTACGGGAAGCGCTCACTGATGTGACCGGTCGCGCGCGATACGTCGTCGCCTTGGGTGCGATGGTCGCGGCGCTGTCGCCGACCGTGCTCGCCGCACATGTCGTGCATCGGCACATCCCGCGGCCGCATCCCGAATGGCCGCTGCAGATCAGCGGCGGCCAGTACGCCCCGGCGGCGTGGTCCGATATTCCGGGCTGGAGCACCGACGACCATCTGGCGGCATTGCAGGCCTTCCGCGTCAGCTGCAAGCCGATCGTCGCGCAACGCAACCCGACGGCCAATTCGCGCGCGCTGGGCTGGTCGCTGCGCGATCCGTGCGCGGCGGCGCGGGCCGACGACATCAGGAATGGCGCCGAGGCGGCGGCGTTCTTCGAGCGACATTTCCTGCCTCTGCAGATTTCGCGGCTTGGCGAGGACGAGGGCTTCGTCACCGGCTATTACGAGCCGGTGATCGACGGCTCGCGAACCCGGACCGATGTCTACACGGTGCCGCTCTATCGTCGTCCTTCCAACCTGTTCGTGCGCGGCAAGAAGCAGAGCGACAGCGGTCTGCCCAACAAGGGCGAGGTGTTTCGCAAGATCGGCCGGCGCAAGCTCGTGCCGTATTACGATCGCGCCGAGATCGAGGATGGCGCGATCGCCGGCCGCGGCCTCGAAATCTGCTGGCTCAAGAACCAGACCGACCTGCTGTTCACGCAGATCCAGGGCTCGGCGCGGGTCCGTCTCGAGGATGGTTCGACCATCCGCATCAATTATGACGCGCATAATGGTTACCCCTATACGCCGGTCGGGCGCATCCTGATCGATCGCGGCATCATCCCGCGGGAACAGATGTCGATGGAGCGGATAAGGGAATGGATGGACCAGAACCCCGACGGCGCCAACGAATTGCGGCGGCAGAACCGCTCCTACGTGTTCTTTCGCGAGGTGAAGCTTTCCGACCGGGACGAGGCGGTCGGGGCACAGGGCGTGCCGCTGACGCCGGGCCGCTCGATTGCGGTCGACAAGTCGCTGCATGTCTACGGCACGCCGTTCTTCATCGCCGGCGCGCTGCCGATCGAATCGGAGCTGTCGAAGACGCCGTTCGATCGGCTGATGGTGGCGCAGGACACCGGCTCGGCCATCGTCGGCCCGGCCCGCGCCGACATCTACTTCGGCGCCGGGGCCGACGCGGCGCGGGTCGCCGGCCGGCTGAAGAACAAGGCGCAATTCTTCATGCTGGTGCCCAGAAGCCTCGACCCCGCGGCGCGCGGCCGCACCATGCCGCTGCCCGATCCAAGGCCATCGGCGAAGATCGCGCGACTGTTTCCGCAGACCGATGCGCCCAAAACCCCGTCGACCGATCCGCGCCAGACGGCGCCGACCACGGTCGCCGCCGCGGTGCCGCTGCCGGCTGCCCGGCCGGACCTGGCCCCAAGCCCGGAGCCGCGCCGCAGCCGCCATCACCGGCTGCTCCGTCGCTTCCGATGAAGCGATCGCTCCCAGGCACGAGCCCGGACCCGTCATCGCGGCGCAAGCGGCGGCTCAGTGAAGAAGAGCGCCTGTTGTGGGAAAGCGTGGCCGGACAGATCAAGCCGTTGCGCAAGACGCGCGTCCCCGGAGCGCGGGGCATCCCCAAGGCGCCGCGGGCTGCGGCGGATGTGGCGCTGCCGCCTGAGCCATCCACGGTGCCGTCGCGGCAGGTTTCCGCTGCCAGGGAGAACCGCGTGGCCCGTCCCGAGCCGCCGGCGCCGCCGCTTGCGCCGATCGGACGCCGCGAGCGCGCACGGCTTTCGCGCGGCCGCAAGGAAATCGATGCGCGGCTCGACCTGCACGGCATGACCGTGACCCGTGCCCACCGCGTGCTGTCCGATTTTCTGCAGCGCGCCCATCTCGGCGGCCTGACCTTCGTGCTGGTGATCACCGGCAAGGGCGATGCGGCGGCGCACTCGGGACGTGGCGTGCTGCGCCGGCAGGTGCCGCAATGGCTGGGCCTGCCGGAATTCCGCCCGCTCGTCGTTGGATTCGAACAGGCCCATATCGGCCACGGCGGCGAGGGCGCGCTCTATGTGCGGATCAGGCGCGCCAGATGAAGCCCGTCAGAACGGCCGCACGATTCCCACCCGCGGGATGACGCTGACGATCCAGCCGAGCACGATCGTGGATCGGTCGGCGGCAGCTATCGCCGGCACCTCGCGCGAAACCGGCAGGGTTTTCACCGCCAGCAGGATCAGGAACAGGCAGACCACCCAGTTCGAGACCCAGCGCGAATAATCGAAGACGGTGACAAAGATCACCAGATAGCCCGCGGTTACCATCAACAGCGCGGCGACCACGATGCGGCGATGTCGCGCTTCTGCAAGTGCAGCGATCGAGGCGGCGAAATGGCGCCAGAGCGGCGCATGCAGCACGAGCAGGAGGGCGTAGACGGGGGTGCCGAGCAGGTTCCAGGACATGCGCTGCCAGGTGTCATGGATTTCCTTGGAAAGCGGCTGGTACCAGATGTAGGCGAAGCTCAGCAGGTCGACCCGCGCCGGCTCCGCCATGCGGCCCTGCAGATAAAGCATGAAGGTGTCCGGCGGCACCGTCATGGTGCCGTAGAACTGCGCAGCCGCGAACAGCAGGCCGATACCAACAACCGAGGCCGCGCCGAGCAGCAGGTTGGTCCGATTGACGCCCGCAACCAGATAGTGGCGCAGCACCACGATGACGGCGATGGTCGGCACATACATCAGCAGTTGGATGTGATGGATCAGGATCAGGATCATGGCGCTGAGCCCGGCCAGCGCCACGAAAGCGGCCGAGCGCGCCGGCACCAGCATCAGTCCCATCGCGAAGGCGCAGCCATAGATGTCGAAGTGCCCCAGCGTGTGCATGAAATTCTTGAAGAAGAACGGCGAGCCAGCCATGAACACGAACAGCGGCAAGGACGTTTCGCCGCGGCCGAAGATGCGGCGAAACAGCACGATGAAAAGCGCGAAGGTGAGCAGCCAGATGCCGACGCCGAGCACGAAGGCCAGCCATACCGGCACCTTGGCGGTGAACAGCGACACGATGGCGCCGATCAGGGCACGCTTGGTGAAGCCGAAATGGTAGTCGACCAGCAGATGGATGTAAGGAACGTAAGGCGGCCGCGCCAGCTTATAGAACAGTACCCCGATCATCACCGCGACATTGACGGCCAGCATCAGGCGCCAGGGTTTTCCCCACGACGGCAAGTCCATTCGGCACCCGGGCGATAGCGGCGGTCAGCGGCCGACTATCACAGCACCGCCCGCCACGCAACGCAGCGTTTCATGCCTGCCCCCATCATTGCGAGAAGCGAAAGCGACGAAGCCATCCACCTCGCGGCTTGTTGCGCTATGGATTGCTTCGCTGCGCTCGCAATGACGGGAGGCGGCGTCCACCCTGTTGCAGGCCGTCATTGCCAATGCGTTTCCCCCGTCGTCCCGGGGCGCGCGGAGCGCGAGCCCGGGAACTATAACCACCGATGCGCGCGGTGACGCGGGATGGTGGCCCCAGCTTCGCGCCGCACGACCTGTCGTGGTTATGGTTTCCGGTCCCGCGCCAAGTGGCGCGTCCCGGAATGACGGCGGGGGCGGCGCGATGCTCTACAGGATGAAGCGGCTCAGATCCGCGTTCCTGGCGAGATCGCCGACGTGCTTCTGCACATAGTCGGCATCGATCCGGATGGTCTCGCCATGGCGGTCGGGGGCCGCGAACGAGATGTCGTCGAGCACGCGCTCCATCACGGTCTGCAGGCGCCGGGCGCCGATGTTCTCCACGGTGGAATTGACGGCCACGGCGACGTCGGCGAGGGCGTCGATCGCGTCGTCGGTGATATCGAGCGTCACGCCCTCGGTCTGCATCAACGCCACATATTGCTTGATCAGCGATGCCTCGGGCTCGGTCAGGATGCGGCGCATGTCGTCGCGGGTGAGCGCCTCGAGCTCGACCCGGATCGGCAGCCGGCCCTGCAGCTCCGGCAGCAGGTCAGAGGGCTTGGCGATATGGAAGGCGCCCGATGCGATGAACAGGATGTGGTCGGTCTTGACCGCGCCATGCTTGGTCGACACCGTGGTGCCCTCGATCAGCGGCAGCAGGTCGCGCTGCACGCCCTCGCGCGAGACGTCGCCGCCGGTGCGGCCGTCGCGCACGCAGATCTTGTCGATCTCGTCGAGAAACACGATACCGTTGTTCTCGACCACGTTGATCGCTTCCTGCACCAGCTGGTCGCTGTCCAGAAGCTTGTCGGATTCCTCGTTGACCAGAAGCTCGTGCGAGTTCTCGACCGTGACCCGGCGGGTCTTGCTGCGGTTGCCGAGCTTGCCGAAGATGTCGCCAATCGAGATCGCGCCCAATTGCGCGCCGGGCATGCCGGGGATCTCGAACATGGGCATGCCGCCGGAGGACTGCGTCTCGATCTCGATCTCCTTGTCGTTGAGTTCGCCGGCACGGAGTTTTCTGCGGAAGGAGTCGCGGGTCGCTGCGCTGGAACTGGCGCCGACCAGCGCGTCGAGCACGCGGTCCTCGGCGGCGAGCTGCGCGCGGGCCTGCACGTCCTTGCGCTTGCGCTCGCGGGTCTGGGCGATCGCGACCTCGACGAGATCGCGGATGATCTGCTCGACGTCGCGGCCGACATAGCCGACCTCGGTGAACTTGGTGGCTTCGACCTTGATGAAGGGAGCACCGGCCAGCCGGGCCAGCCGCCGGGCGATCTCGGTCTTGCCGACACCGGTCGGGCCGATCATCAGGATGTTCTTCGGCAGCACCTCCTCGCGGAGCGAGCCGGTCAGCTGCAGCCGCCGCCAGCGATTGCGCAGCGCGATCGAGACGGCGCGCTTGGCGTCGGTCTGGCCGACAATGAAGCGGTCGAGTTCGGAAACGATTTCACGAGGGGAGAAGTCGGTCATGGCTTCCTAGTTAGGTTTTGCAGAGCGCGAGAGCAAGCGGCGGCGCGGTCAGGGGTCGCGAACCATCAGCAATGCCGTACCATCCGGCGTATCGACCAGGCGCTCGCGGCGGAAGCCGGCCTTCTCACAGGCCCGCACCGCCCGCGCATTGGCGGGGTCGGGATCGGTCACCACGCGCGGCGTTCCCGACGCCAGCAGGCGGTCGGCAAAACCGCGGATGAAGGCCGATCCATGACCGCGAGCCAGCATGTCGGCATCGCCGATGAAGTGATCGAGGCCGCGCGTGCCCTGCGGCTGCGGGCCGAAACCGTCGTTCCAGGTCCCGATGCGGTAGCATTGCAGATAGGCGAATTCGCGCGCGTCCACGCCCACGATGAACTGGTCCATGTCCGGATGGTCGAGATCGCCGCGCACAAGCTCGAGCTGCGCCGCCGGATCGTGCCACCACGACGAGACGTGGGGCGTCTCCAGCCAGCGCCGGACGGTCGGCAGGTCGCCGGCCGACATCGGCCGGAACGTGTAGGCGGTCATGCTCAGCCAGCCGAGGTCAGCGTCTCGATGGTCACGTTGCGGTTGGTATAGACGCAGATGTCGGCCGCGATATCGAGCGCGCGGCGCACGATGGTCTCGGCATCCTTGTCGCTGTCGATCAGGGCTCGGGCGGCGGCCAGAGCGTAATTGCCGCCGGAGCCGATCGCCATCACGCCGGCCTCCGGTTCCAGCACGTCGCCGGTGCCGGTGAGCACTAGCGACACATCCTTGTCGGCAACGATCATCATGGCTTCGAGCCGGCGCAGATAGCGGTCGGTGCGCCAGTCCTTGGCCAGTTCGACCGCGGCGCGGGTCAACTGCCCCGGATATTGCTCGAGCTTGCTCTCGAGCCGCTCGAACAGCGTGAAGGCGTCGGCGGTGGCGCCGGCAAAGCCGCCAATCACGTCGCCCTTGCCGAGCTTGCGCACCTTCCTCGCATTGGACTTGATCACGGTCTGGCCGATCGAAACCTGGCCGTCGCCGCCGACCACCACCTTGCCGTCCTTGCGGGCGGTCAGGATGGTGGTGCCGTGCCAGACCGGAAGCTCATTCGGTGATGCCAGCATGAAGATCCCTCTGTTGCCGCCAGATCTAGGAACTGGCGGGCGGCGTTACAATTGGCCGGCCGCACCGCGGAATCCACTCACCATAAGCCAAAGTCGAGCCCCGACAGGGTCATCCCGCAGTAGCGAAGGCCGTCTTGGCCTGTTAAGGCTTGGCCTGTAAAAAGGGCGCGTATTCAGGAGCGGAAAGCGGATTCATGCGCACGGCGACCATCAGGCGCAAGACCAAGGAAACCGATATCGAGGTGACGGTCAATCTCGACGGCTCCGGCGTGTCCAGCATCGCCACCGGCATCGGCTTTTTCGACCACATGCTGGACCTGCTGGCCCGCCATTCGCGCATCGACCTTGCGGTGAAGGCGGACGGCGACCTGCACATCGACCATCATCACACCACCGAGGACGTCGGGATCGCGCTCGGCCAGGCGGTGAAGCAGGCGCTCGGCACCATGGCGGGGATCACCCGCTACGCCTCGGTCCACATGCCGATGGACGAGACGCTGTCGCGGGTCGTGATCGACATTTCGGGCCGCCCGGTGCTGGTGTTCAGCGTGAACTTCCCGCGCGACAAGGTCGGCACCTTCGATACCGAGCTGGTTCGCGAATGGTTCAATGCCTTTGCGATCAATGCCGGCGTGACTTTGCACGTCGAGACCCTATATGGCGAGAACAGCCATCATATCGCCGAATCCTGTTTCAAGGGTCTGGCGCGGGCGCTGCGGGCGGCCGTCGCGATCGATCCGCGCGCCGCCGGCGAAGTGCCGTCCACCAAGGGTCAGCTCGGCGGCTGACATCCCGCTCGGCGGAGAGAAGCGATGCCGGTCTATACAGTTCATGCGCCGCGGGCGAACGGTTTGGACATCCGGGCCACCGACCGCTTTGCCTTCGTGCGCGACGGATTCCACTTCTGGGCGTTCCTGCTCGGTCCGCTGTGGCTGCTGTGGCATCGGCTGTGGCTGGCGCTGGTCGGCTGGATCGTGGTGGTGATCGGGCTCGACCTGGCGCTGAGGCGCGCCGGGGTGGGCTCCGCCGCGACCTTCGCCATCGACCTGCTGTTCGCGCTGCTGATGGGGCTGGAGGCCGCGAGCCTGCAACGCTGGACGCTGTCGTGGCGCAACTGGCGGCAGGTCGACCTCGTGGTCGCCGACAGCCAGGAGTCCGCCGAGCGGCGGTTCTTCGATCGCTGGGCCGGCGAGGCGCGCGGTCTTCGCAACGATCAGGTGGCGGTCGACCGCGGCGGACCGCCGCCAACTCGCGAAGTCGAGGGCCAGGCCTATTCCAGGCCACCGCAGCCGGACCAGATCATCGGACTGTTTCCCGATCCGGGAGCCTCGCGGTGAGCGTCGCCATCGTCGATTACGGCTCCGGCAACCTGCACTCGGCGGCCAAGGCCTTCGAGCGCGCGGCCCGCAGCCTGGACGTGCCGGACCGGATCATGGTGACCAGCGATCCCGACGCGGTGTTCCGCGCCGATCGCATCGTGCTGCCCGGCGTCGGCGCCTTTGCCGATTGCCGCCGCGGACTGGATGCGCTCGACGGCATGACCGAGGCCATGACCGAGGCGGTACGCGACAAGGCTCGGCCGTTCTTCGGCATCTGCGTCGGCATGCAGCTGATGGCGACGCGCGGCAGGGAACATGTCACCACCGACGGCTTGGGCTGGATCGCGGGCGATGTCGAGAAGATCGCGCCGCGCGACCCGAGCCTGAAGATTCCGCATATGGGCTGGAACACGCTGGAGGCAATCCGCGAGCATCCGGTGCTGGAGCGGCTGCCGCTCGGCCCGAAGGGCCGCCATGCCTATTTCGTGCATTCCTACCATCTCAACGCCGCCGACCAAGCCGATGTGCTGGCGCGCGCCGATTATGGCGGTCCGGTCACCGCCATCGTCGGCAAGGACACCGCGATCGGCACCCAGTTCCACCCGGAGAAGAGCCAGCGCTTCGGGCTTGCCTTGATCGCCAATTTCCTGAAGTGGAAGCCGTGATCCTGTTTCCCGCCATCGATCTGAAGAACGGCCAGTGCGTGCGCCTGGAGCAGGGCGATATGGCGCGCGCCACGGTGTTCAACCTCGATCCGGCGGCGCAGGCGCGCGCCTTCGCCGCGGCGGGTTTCGAATATCTGCATGTGGTCGATCTCGACGGCGCCTTTGCCGGCAGGCCGGTCAATGCGCGGGCGGTCGAAGCGATGCTGCAGGAGATCAAGGTCCCGATGCAGCTCGGCGGCGGCATCCGCGATCTTGCGACCGTCGAGGGCTGGCTCGCCAAGGGCGTCGCGCGGGTCATCATCGGCACCGCGGCGGTGCGCGATCCCGAGCTGGTGAAGGGGGCGGCGAGGGCGTTTCCCGGCCGCGTGGCCGTGGGGCTCGATGCCCGCGACGGCAAGGTCGCGGTCGAAGGCTGGGCGGAGACATCCGAGGTCACGGCGCTCGACATCGCGCGGCGTTTCGAGGACGCCGGTGTCGCCGCCATCATCTTCACCGATATCGCCCGCGACGGCCTGTTGCAGGGTCTCAATCTCGATGCCACGGTCGCGCTCGCCGAACAAATCTCAATTCCCGTGATCGCCTCCGGCGGGTTGGCCTCGATCGAGGACGTCCGCGGGCTGCTGGCGCCGCGCGCCGGCAGGCTGGCCGGTGCGATCGCAGGCCGCGCGCTCTATGACGGCCGGCTCGATGCGGCGGCCGCCCTGGCGCTGATCCGTGCCGCCCGGGCCGCGGCCTAAGGAGCCTGCCATGTTCAAGGTGCGCGTGATTCCCTGTCTCGACGTCAAGGATGGAAGGGTGGTGAAGGGCGTCAACTTCGTCGACCTGCGCGATGCCGGCGATCCCGTGGAAGCGGCGGTCGCCTATGACGCAGCCGGCGCCGACGAATTGTGCTTCCTCGACATCACCGCAACCCATGAAAACCGCGGCATCATGCTCGACGTGGTGCGGCGCACGGCGGAGGCCTGCTTTATGCCGCTGACGGTGGGCGGCGGCGTCCGCACCATCGACGACATCCGCATCCTGCTGCGTTCCGGCGCCGACAAGGTCTCGATCAACAGCGCCGCCGTCAGCCGTCGCGAATTCGTCAGGGAGGCGGCCGAGAAATTCGGCGAGCAGTGCATCGTGGTCGCGATCGACGCCAAGCGCGTCGCGCGCGGCGGTGGCTCGGAACGCTGGGAGATCTTCACCCATGGCGGCCGAAAGGCCACCGGCATCGACGCGGTCGACTATGCGCGGGAGGTCGTGGCGCTCGGCGCCGGCGAAATCCTTCTGACCTCGATGGACCGCGACGGCACACGCACCGGATTCGACCTGGCCCTGACCCAGGCGGTCGCCGACAGCGTCCCGGTGCCGGTGATCGCCTCGGGCGGCGTCGGCACGCTCGACCACCTGGTCGATGGCATCCGCAAGGGGCATGCGACCGCGGTGCTGGCGGCATCGATCTTCCACTTCGGTGAATTTACCATACGTGAAGCCAAGGACCACATGGTGCGCGCCGGGTTGCCGCTGCGGCTCGATCCCTGACGACTTGCGGCGGCGGAAGTGCTAGATAGCAAGGCAAATGCGCCCGTCAGTTCGGGCGTGCGGGCGAGTTGAGTTGATGCCGCGTTTCACCATCCATGATCTGGCTGCCACGGTCGATGCGCGTGCCGCGTCCGGAGGCGAGGGGTCCTACACCCGCAAGCTGCTGGACAAGGGTCCGGAGCATTGCGCCAAAAAATTCGGCGAGGAGGCGGTCGAAACCGTCATCGCCGCCATCGAGAACGACCGCGGCCATCTGATCGCCGAAAGCGCCGACCTGCTGTTTCATTTCCTGGTGCTCTTGAAGGCGCGCGGCATCCGGCTCGAGGAAGTCGAGGCCGCGCTGGCGCAACGGACGGCTATGTCCGGGCTGGAAGAAAAAGCGGCGCGCAAGCGCGACTAGCGAACCCTCGGGGCTTGGCCCAAACATCGAAGGCGCGTTCATGGACATCAGGGCGGCGGACCAGCAATACAATCCCTACCGGGTGTTCTCCCGCAAGCAATGGGCGCGGCTGCGCGACGATACGCCGATGACGCTGGACGCGAACGAGATCGCGGCGCTGCGCTCGATGCACGACCGGCTCGATCTCAGCGAGGTCGAGGAGATCTATCTGCCGCTGTCGCGACTGCTGTCGATCTATGTCGAGGCCATGCAGCGGCTGTATTTTGCGCAGCGCCGGTTCCTCAACATCCAGGACCGCAAGGTGCCCTACATCATCGGCGTCGCCGGATCGGTGGCGGTCGGCAAGTCGACCACCGCGCGCGTGCTGCAGGCGCTGCTGGCGCGCTGGTCGCCGCGGCCGAAGGTCGACCTGGTGACGACCGATGGCTTCCTGTTCCCCAATGCGGTGCTGGAGCGGCAGGGCCTGATGCAGAAGAAGGGCTTTCCGGAGAGCTACGACCTGCCGACGCTGCTGTCGTTCCTGAGCGACATCAAGGCGGGCAGGCGCCAGGTGCGGGCGCCGGTCTATTCGCACCTGACCTACGACATCATCCCGAGCGAATGGATCGAGGTCGACCGGCCGGACATCCTGATCGTCGAGGGCGTCAATGTGCTGCAGACCGGCCGGCTGCCGCGAGACGGCAAGGCGGTTCCCGTGGTCTCCGACTTCTTCGATTTCTCGGTCTATATCGATGCCGAGGAATCGGCGCTGCGCGACTGGTACGTCCGGCGCTTCCTGACCCTGCGCGATACCGCGTTCACCAACCCGCGCTCCTATTTCCACCGCTATGCGCTGCTGTCCGACGAGGAGGCCACCGCCACCGCGCTGGCGATCTGGGAGCGCACCAACCTCGCCAATCTCGAGGACAACATCCGGCCGACCCGGCCGCGCGCGACGCTGATCCTGAAGAAAGGCGCCGATCATGTCGTCGAGCAGGTGGCGCTGCGTCGGCTGTAGGATGGCGCCTCAGCTCACGGGATGCCGCGCGGCGGCAAGGCCGGCGAGCGCGTCGGCGAGCTTGTCGCGGTCGAGCGGCTTGATCAGGAAGCCATCCATCCCGGCCTCGAAGCAGGCGTAGCGGTCTTTCACCAGCGTGTTGGCGGTGAGGGCGAGAATCGGGGTGGGGCGGCCGGGCTGACCGGCCTCGCGGCTGCGAATGCGGCGGGTGGTCTCGATGCCGTCGAGCAGGGGCATCTGGACGTCCATCAGGATCAGGTCGTAGGGCGTGCCGGCCGAGCGCGCCGCGAGCCAGGACTCCAGTGCCGCCTCGCCATTGGTGGTGATGACGGCGCGATGCCCGAGCCGGGTCAGGAGCGAGCGCATCAACAGCGCGTTGATCTCGTTGTCCTCGGCGACCAGGATCGAAAGGCCGGACGACGGCGTTGCGACCGCGGATGGTGTGGCGGCAGGAATGTCGATGACACTATCGGCGGCGAGGTCGGGCGCCGCGATTTCCGGCACCGTGGCCAGCCGGGCCGCCAGCGATGCCGCGCGCAGCGGCTTGACCAGATAGCCGGTAAGGGCGGAGGCGGATTTGAAATCGTGCCGCGTGGCCGGGGTGAGCAGCACGATGCGCCGCGCGGCATCAACCCGCGCCGCATCGGCGAAGCGTTCGACCGCGTCGGCACCGAAGGCGTGATCGACCAGCACCGCGTACCAGGCGCGCTCGGGCAGCAACGCCTGCGCCACCGCGAGATCCGACACCAGGCAGGTCTGGCCGCCCCAGCGCTCCAGCCGCCGCGCGACCAGCGAGGCCTCGATGGTCTGCGGCGTCACCAGCATGATCGATTCGCCGGCGAGGTCGGGGATGGCCGGCGGGGTGCGGTCGCTGCCCTCGGGGCGGCATGCCGCCAGCGGCACCGATACCTCGAAGGTCGAGCCGGTCCCCGGCGCGCTTTGCAGCGAGATGCGGCCGCCCATCCGCTTGACGATGCGCTCGCTGATGCTGAGCCCGAGCCCGGTGCCGCCATAATTGCTGGCGATGCGGTCATTGGCCTGCTCGAATTCGCGGAAGATCCGCTGCTGTGCCTCGGCTGCGATGCCGATCCCGGTATCGCGCACCAGGAAGCTGATCTCGTTGGGCCAGATGCCCGGCTCGACGATCAACGCCACGCCGCCGGTCGCGGTGAACTTGATGGCATTGCCGGCGAGATTGAGCAGCACCTGCCGCAGCCGCGCCGCGTCCCCGATCACCTCCGGCGGCAGCCGTTCATCGACATAGGCGGCGATCTCGATCCGGCGCGCCTCGGCGCGCGGCGCCAGCAATTCGGTGATGTCCTCGATCAGGGGGCCGAGGGCGAACGGGCGCTGCTCGAGGTCGATCTTGCCGGCCTCGATCTTGGAGTAGTCGAGCAGCTCCTCGATCAGTGCCAGCAGCGCATCGCCCGAGGTCTTGACCGCCCGCGCGTAGGTCATCTGCTCCGGTGTCAGCGTTGTATCGAGCAGCAGCCCACTCATGCCGATGATGCCGTTCAGAGGAGTGCGGATTTCGTGCGAAGCCATGGCAAGGAAGCGGGACTTGGCGCGGCTCGCGGCGTCGGCGAGGTCGCGGGCCTCGGCCAGCGCGCGCTCGGTCTCGGTGCGGTCGGTCACGTCGCGGCCGACGCTCTGCATTTCCGCGGGCCGGCCGGCCTCGAATCGAACCAGGCCTTCGCGCCAGGCGATCCATCGCGGCCCGAGCGGGGTGGCGATCTTCTGGTCGTGGATCGCTGTGCCGCTGACCTCGATCGCGGTGTCGCCCTGCTCGAGGATGGCCGGCACGAAGCGGCTGCCGATCAGCGTCTCGCGTGGCTGCGCGACCAGTTCGCAATAGGCGTCGTTGACAAAGGTGATGACGCCGCAGGCGTCGCGCAGCACGATCAGGTCGCCCTGCGATTCGAACAGGCTGCGGGCGCGCTGCTCGGCCTCCTGCAGTTCCCAGTTGCGGTCGGCCATCGTCTCGTTGTGCATCGCGATCTTGCGCAGCCGCCGGCGCATCCAGCGCAGCCGGATGCTCAGCGTGGCCAGCGCCACGCAGGCGATCGCGAACAGGAAGCTCGCGCCGATGGCGAAGGCATGCGGGTCGTAACCGGAATTCGGCGAGCGGCTGCCGGAGATGAAGCCGTAGGCGCCGCCGAAGGCGGCCGAGAAGATCGTGAAGGAGCGGAAGCTGAAGGTCAGCACCGGATGCCGACGCCCGAAGCGGCGGAACCCCAATTTGATCCGGAAAACCATCCCCATCTGCCGACGTCCCGAAAATCGCCTTGGTCGCCCCGAGCCGACGATGCGGGCGCGACCTTGCAAAGTGCTTGAGGCGGAGAGCGGCCGCGCCGTCCGATGAGAACAGGGTTAGCGAGACGTTAAGATCGGATTCTGCGGCCACACGAAAGACTGGCCGCCGCCGACATTTCGATCCATCGCCCGGTTCAGGCGGCGCGGCGGATGTCTTCGGCGAGGGCGCGGTAGGACAGCGCTTCGGCGAGGTGCAGCCGGCCGATGGTCTCGGCGCCGTCGAGATCGGCGAGAGTACGCGCGACGCGCAGCACCCGGTGATAGCCGCGGGCCGACAGCCGCAGCGTCTCGGCGGCCTCGCGCAGCAGCATCGCGCCCTGCGGATCCGGCCCCGCGATCTGTTCGAGCAGCGCGGCCGGCGCGGCGGCATTGGTGCGCACCCCTGTCAATCCGGCCGCGGCGTAGCGGGCCTGCTGCAGGTTGCGCGCGGCTGCGATGCGGGCGGCGACTTCCGCCGAGCCCTCCGCCGCCGGCGGCAGGATCAGGTCGGCGGCGGAGACCGCCGGCACCTCGATGCGCAGATCGATGCGGTCCATCAGCGGTCCCGAGATCCGCGCCTGATAGTCCGCGGTGCAGCGCTCGATCTGGCCGCGCTTGCAGGAATAACCGGGCTCGCCGGCACGGCCGCAGCGACACGGATTCATCGCCGCCACCAGCATGAAGCGGGCCGGGTAGGTGACGCGGTGGTTGGCGCGCGATACCGCCACCTCGCCGTTCTCCAGCGGCTGGCGCAGCGAATCCAGCACCCGCGGATCGAACTCCGGCAATTCGTCGAGAAACAATACGCCCTGATGCGCCAGCGAGATCTCGCCGGGCCTCGCCCGCACGCCGCCACCGGTCAGCGCCGCCATGCTGGCGGAATGATGCGGCGCGCGGAACGGCCGCCGCGCGGTGAGCGCGCCGCCTTCGATCTCGCCGGCGACCGAGGCGATCATCGACACCTCCAGCAGTTCGGATGGCGACAGCGGCGGCAGGATCGAGGGCAGCCGCGCCGCGAGCATTGATTTGCCGGCGCCGGGCGCGCCGATCATCAGCAGATGATGGCCGCCGGCCGCCGCGATTTCGAGCGCGCGCTTGGCGCTTTCCTGGCCCTTGATGTCGCGCAGATCGAGCTCGGCGCTGCCGGGTTCATGGACCTTCGGGGTCGGCCGCGACAGCACCTGGCTGCCCTTGAAATGATTGGCGATCTGGATCAGCGAGTTCGCGGCCACGATCTGGATGTCCGGGCTCGCCCAGGCCGCTTCGGCGCCGCACAGCGCCGGACAGATCAGGCCCTCATCGCGCGAATTGGCGCCGATCGCCGCCGGCAGGACGCCGGCCACCGGTGCGATCGAGCCGTCGAGCCCGAGTTCGCCCAAGACCGTGAAGCCACCGAGCGCATCCGATGGAATGGCGCCGATCGCGGCCATCAGGCCGAGCGCGATCGGCAGGTCGTAATGGCTGCCCTCCTTGGGCAGATCGGCCGGCGCGAGGTTGACGGTGATCCGTCGCGCCGGCAGTGCAAGCCCCGAGGCGATCAGCGCCGAACGCACCCGCTCCCGCGCCTCCGACACCGCCTTGTCCGGCAGCCCGACGATCGTGAATGCCGGCAGCCCGGGGGCGACCTGCACCTGCACGTCGACGGCCCGGGCCTCGATCCCCTCGAACGCTACGGTCGATACCCGCTGGACCATGCCGCCCCTGCCATCTGCAACCTATAGTAGCGGAAAGCTAGAGGTGAGGCAAGAACAATGAGGGAACATGGTCAACCATGCCTCGACTGCGTACGCCTCTCCCGCTTGCGGGGGAGGCCGGCGCGCAGCGCCGGGTGGGGGCTCGCGCCGCACAGTGATCGTCCGTGGTGGAGACCCCCACCCCGTCCCTCCCCCGCAAGCGGGAGAGGGAGTCTGTGCACACGTGGAAGAGGGAGTTTTCGCAGCAAGCGGGAGCGGGAGTCCGCGCCGGAAGCAGGAGATGGGCCCGCGCTAGCGGCGCTTTGCCTCGATCGCGTCCCAGATCTGCGCGGCGATGTCGGGGCCGCCGAGGCGCGAGACGGCGCGGATGCCGGTCGGCGAGGTCACGTTGATCTCGGTGAGAAAGCCGTCGATCACGTCGATGCCCACGAACAGCAATCCGCGTTCGCGCAGCCGCGGGCCGAGCCGGGCGCAGATCTCGCGCTCGCGCGGCGAGAGTTCGGTCGCCTTGGCGGCGCCGCCGCGCACCATGTTGGAACGCAGATCGTCCGCCGCCGGCACGCGGTTGACCGCGCCGGCGAATTCGCCCTCGACCAGGATGATGCGCTTGTCACCCTTGCTGACCTCGGGAAGGAAGCGCTGGATCACCCAGGGCTCACGGAACGTCACCGAAAACATGTCGAACAGCGAGCCGAAATTCATGTCCTGCGGCAGGATGCGGAACACCGCCGCGCCACCATGCCCATGCAATGGCTTCATCACGACCGCGCCGTGTTCGTCGCGGAACGAATTGATCTCGTCGCGATCGCGCGAGATCAGCGTCGGCGGCATCAGCTCGGCGAATTCCATCACGAAGATCTTTTCCGGCGCGTTGCGCACGCTGACGGGATCGTTGACCACCAGCGTGTTCGGATGAATGCGCTCGAGCAGATGGGTCGAGGTGATGTAGGCGAGGTCGAACGGCGGGTCCTGACGCAGCAGCACGACGTCGAACGCCTGCAGCGGCTGGCGCCGCGGCGCCTCGAGGGTGAAATGGTCGCCGGCCTGGTCGCGCACCGTGAGCCGCTGCACGGGCGCCACCAGCTCCCCGCCCCGCAACGACAATTGGTCCGGCGTGTAGTAGGCGATGCCATGACCGCGCTTCTGCGCTTCGAGCAGCAGCGCGAAGGTCGAGTCGCCACCGATATTGATGCGCGCGATCGGATCCATCTGGACGGCGACATTGAGCTTCATGTGATGTCCGCTGTTAGGTCGAAAAGGGTCACGGGCTGGCATCGAACGCCGCTAACAGATGGCGCGGAAGTCGCCGCGGTGCAATCAGCATCACGTCGAAACGCAGCTCGAATTCGGCATGCTCGGGATGCGCCATCAGCCAGGCCTGCGCCGCATCGATGATGCGCCGCTGCTGGCGCGGCGTGACCGCATAGGCGGCTTCGTCGTAGCTGGCGCGGGCCTTGACCTCGACAAAGACCACGACACGGCCCCGGCGAGCGACCAGGTCGATCTCGCCGAAGGGCGTACGGAATCGCCGGGCCAGTATTCGATAGCCCTTGGCGATCAGGCAGGCCGCGGCGCGCCCCTCGGCGGAGACCCCGGTGCGGAAGGCCGCGAGCCGTTGCGGCGCGGCCGGCCTGGCTGGCGCCGCCGTCGAAGGGGCATCATCCGTCTTGGCCATCATCGCGCTCCGCCTCAGGATTCCGGGCAAGTTGCAGGGCACGGGCATAGATCTCGCGGCGAGACCGGCCGGACAATTCGACCGCGTGCGCCACCGCATCCTTGACGCTTTCATGCGCAAGACGGTCGCGCAACAGGTGGTCGAGCTCGCGCGCCGGCATCACCCGTGCGCCGGCGGGAGGCGGACCCAGGACCAGCACGAATTCGCCGCGCCTCTCCTGCGCGGCGGCGGCCCGCGCCAGCTCGGCGATCGGGGCGCGCCGGATCTCCTCATGCATCTTGGTCAGTTCGCGACAGATCGCGCCGTCGCGGCCGGCCATGATGGCGGCGAGATCGGCCAGGCTGTCGGCGAGGCGATTGCCGGACTCGAACATCACCAGCGTCGCGTCGATGCGCGCCAGCTCGGTCAGCCGGGCACGGCGGCCGGCCGCTTTCACCGGCAGGAATCCTTCGAAGAAGAACCGGTCGGTCGGCAGTCCCGCCACCGCGAGCGCGGTCAGCACCGATGATGCCCCCGGCAGCGCGGTCAAAGCGTAGCCGGCGGCGCAGACCTCGCGCACCAGCTTGAACCCGGGATCCGAGATCAGCGGAGTTCCCGCGTCCGAGACCAGCGCGACGGCGGCACCCTCGGCCAGCCACTGCATGATTTTCGGCCGCGCCGCCGCGGCGTTGTGCTCATGATAAGGCGTGAGCTCGGCCGTGATGGCATAACGTTCGATCAACCGGCGGGTGATCCGGGTGTCTTCGCAGGCGATGACGTCGACACCGGCCAGCGTTTCCAATCCACGCAAAGTGATGTCGCCGAGATTGCCGATGGGGGTCGCGACCAGATAGAGTCCAGGTGGCAGCTTCGGGGCAGCGAGCCTTTGGCCGCCGACCGAAAAGCCGCGGGCGGAAAAACCCGCCACAGTTTCGGAGCGATCTGGGGAGGCCGTCTTGGCGCGCATCGACTCAATCTAGTGGGAACAGGGGTTCGGCGCTACGATCCTCCCGGCGACTTGTCGGTTATCGCGCGGTGTGGAACCCGAATCCTGCGTTGGCGCCGATGTCGCATCGCTAAAATCCTTTTGTTTTGGTTAACTGTTCGTTGACAATATGCCTAAATCCACCCTCCTGATCGCCGGGAGGCCATGTCCTCACCGATTCCCGTCGGTCAAGAGTTAGAGAAGATGGTGGGCCCGCTCGATCGCAAGTTTCCGGCTGCCGGACCGACCCGGCGGAGCGCGGTCGGCCTGATCCTCGGTGCGCCGCTGCTCGGGGCCTGCACGGGCGTCCAGCAAAGCCTCGGGCAGTACAGTTCGGAGGCGACACCCGCTCCGGGCGGTCCGCCGCAGCAGCCGCTCGCGGTCGGCAACGGCCAGGTCAAGGTCGGCCTGCTCCTGCCTCTATCGGCCGCCGGCAATGCCGGGGTTGCCGCGCAATCCATGAAGAATGCCGCCGAGATGGCGCTGGCGGAATTCCAGAACCCGAACATTCAGCTTTTGATCAAGGATGACGCCGGCAACCCGCAGGGCGCGCAGCAGGGCACCCAGCAGGCGATCGACGAAGGCGCGGAAATCATTCTCGGCCCGCTGTTCGCGGTGTCGGTGCCGGCGACCGCTCAGCTCGCGCGGACGCGCGGCATCCCGGTGATCGCGTTCTCGACCGATTCGAGCGTGGCCGGCCGCGGAGTCTATCTTTTGAGCTTCCTGCCGGAATCCGATGTGAACCGGATCGTGGAATATTCCGCCAGTCTCGGCAAGAAATCGTTCGCGGCGCTGCTGCCCGAAAATGCCTACGGCAATGTCGTCGAGGCTTCCTTCAAGCAGGCGGTAGGCCGTCGCGGCGGCCGCATTGTCGCGTTCCAGAAATACGGCGCCGATCGTGCCACGGCGGCGCGAACCGTTGCATCCGGCCTCGGGAGCGCCGATGCGCTCTTCATTGCCGATGACGGCGATTCGGTCGTGCAGGTGGCCGATGCATTGACCGCGGCCGGCGCCAACCTGAAGAACATCCAGTTGCTCGGCACGGGCCTGTGGGACAATCCGCGGGTTTACGCCAGCGCGGCGCTGCAGGGCGGCCTCTATGCGGCGCCGGATCCGGCCGGCTTCCGCAGCTTCTCCGGCCGCTACCGCACCAAATATGGCGGCGACCCGGTGCGAACGGCGACGCTGACCTATGACGCGGTCGCGCTGGTGGCGGCACTCGCGCGAACGCAGGGCGCAACCCGGTTCTCTTCGGATGTGCTGACCAATCCATCCGGCTTTGCCGGCATCGACGGCCTGTTCCGTTTTCGCGCCGACGGCACCAATGAACGGGGCCTGGCGGTGATGCGGGTCGGATCGGGCGGCGGTGTCGCGGTCGCCGGTTCGCCAAAGAGTTTTGGCGCCTGAGATCCCCGGGAATTCCCGCCGCCGAAGTTTGCGGCCAGGCGTTGGTTACGCCGCCAGATCGGCCACCACGGCGTCGAGCACGGGGAAACCGGCCTGGGTCACCCGCAGGCGGCCGCCGCCATCGACGACGATGGCGCCTTCTTCCCGCAACAGGGCGATCCGGTCCGGATCGAGCGCGCGGCCGGACAATGCGGAATAGCGTCGGGGATCGATGCCCTCGGCAAGCCGCAGCCCCATCAGCAGGAACTCGTCGCCGCGCTCCTCGCTGCTGAGGACATCGTCGGTCACGATGCCATGGCCGGACGCTTCGACCCGCATCAGCCAGGCTTCGGGCCGCTTCTCGGTTGCAATGGCGTGCCGGGTCCCGTCGATGTCGAGCCGGGCATGGGCGCCGGGCCCGATGCCGGCATATTCATTGCTCCGCCAGTACACCAGATTGTGCCGGCATTCGGCGCCGGACCGCGCGTGATTGGAAATCTCGTAAGCCGGCAATCCGTGGGCGGCACAGACTTCCTGGGTGACGTCATACAGCGCGCGCGCCATCGCCTCGTCGGGTGTCTTCAGCTTGCCGGCGGCGTGAAGCCCGAAGAACGGCGTGCCGGGCTCGATGGTCAACTGATAGAGCGAGAGATGCTCGGCGGCTTCCGCGATCGCGCGAACCAGCTCCTCGCGCCACATCCGGGGCGTCTGGTCGGGGCGCGCATAGATCAGATCGAACGAATAGCGCGCGAAGCTGCGGCGCGCGATCGCCACCGCGTCGAGCGCCTCGCGCGCGCTGTGCAGCCGTCCCAGCGCGCTGAGCGACGCATCGTCCAGCGCCTGCACTCCCAGCGAAACCCGGTTGACCCCGGCGGCGCGATAGCCGGCAAAGCGCGTCGCCTCGACGCTGGTCGGATTGGCTTCCAGCGTGATCTCTGCGCCGGCCCCGACGCGCCAGTGCCGGCCGATCGCATCGAGGATGGCGCCGACGGTCTGCGGCTGCATCAGCGACGGCGTGCCGCCGCCGAGAAAGATCGAGGAGACTTCCCGGCCCGGTGTGCGCGCCGCGATGGTTTCGATTTCGCGGGCAAAGGCGCGCGCGAACCGCGCCTCGTCGATCGGGGCATGGCGGACATGGCTGTTGAAGTCGCAATACGGACATTTCGACAGGCAGAACGGCCAGTGCACATAGACGCCGAACGCGCCATGGTCAGCGCCGGTCAAGGCAGATCTCCGTAAGCTGCAGGAAGGCGCGGGCCCGGTGCGACAGTCCAAGGCCTGCCGGCGGCAGCCCGTGCTTTTCGGTGCTGGTCATCTCGCCGAAGGTCCGCGCATATCCGTCGGGCAGGAACATCGGATCATAGCCGAAGCCCGCCGAACCGCGCGGCGGCCATGCCAGCGTGCCATCGACCCGCGCCTCGACCTCCTCGAGATGGTCGTCGGGCCAGGCGACACACAAGGCGGAAACGAAATGGGCCCGACGCTCTGCGGGGGTGAGCGCGCCGCGCTCCTGCAGCAGGCGCTCGATGCGGGCCATCGCCACGGAAAAATCCTTGCCCGGGCCGGCCCAGCGCGCCGAGAAAATCCCGGGTGCGCCGTCCAGCGCGTCGACCGCCAGTCCGGAATCGTCGGCGAAAGCGGGCAACCGCGCCGCCTTTGCGGCCGCGATCGCCTTGATGCGGGCATTGGCGCGGAAACTGCCGCCGGTTTCCTCGGGCTCGGCGAGGCCGAGCTCGCCGGCCGCGACCGCGTCGACGCCATGCGGCGCCAGCAATTGGCGCATCTCGGCGAGCTTGCCAGGATTGTGGGTCGCGATCACCAGCCTGCCTGTGATTCGGCGATGCATGCTTTCAGCCACGATAGACGATCCGATCAGGCCACCGCCATCTTCTGCAGATCCACCAAACGCGCCACGCCCTTCTTCGCCAGCGCCATCAGCGCCAGGAACTCGTCCTGCGAGAACGGAGTCCGCTCCGCCGTGCCCTGCACCTCGACAATGCGACCGTCGCCGGTCAGGACGAAATTGGCGTCGGTGTCGGCTTCCGAATCCTCGGCATAATCGAGATCGAGCACTGGCGTGCCGGCATAGATGCCGCAGGAGATTGCCGCCACATGATCGCGCAGCACATTGGCCTTCACCATGTTGCGTGCCTTCATCCAGCCGATGCAGTCGGCCAGCGCCACCCAGGCGCCGGTAATCGATGCAGTGCGGGTGCCGCCATCGGCCTGCAGCACGTCGCAGTCGACGGTGATCTGGCGCTCGCCCAGCGCCTCGAGATCGAGCGTTGCGCGCAGCGATCGGCCGATCAGGCGCTGGATCTCGACAGTGCGGCCGCTTTGCTTGCCGGCCGCGGCCTCGCGGCGGGTGCGTTCCAGCGTCGCCCGCGGCAGCATGCCGTATTCGGCAGTGACCCAGCCGCGGCCCTGGCCCTTGAGCCAGGGTGGCAGCCGCTCCTCGAGAGTTGCCGTCACCAGCACATGGGTATCGCCGAACTTGACCAGGCAGGAACCCTCGGCGTATTTCACCACGCCACGTTCCAGCGACACGGCACGCAGTTCATCCGGTGCACGGCGGCTTGGCCGCATGGCTGTTCCTCCGAAAGATTGTCAGGGCTCACATCTGCCGTGCTTGTAGGTGGGGGAAGCCATAGCGGCAAGGCCCTTGGCCGCATGCCCTGGGGCCCAATGGCCGCTTGTCAGCGGCCGCCGGGATCGACAAGATCGGACCCGTTCCAAGGGAGTACAGGGTGGCGCACCACGATCCGATCGGCCTGATCGCCCCGAATGCGGGGCTGGCCCAGCTCAACGAGCGCTCGCGCGACATCTTCCGCCAGATCGTCGAGAGCTATCTGGCGACCGGCGAGCCGGTCGGCTCGCGCAACATTTCACGGTTGATCGCGGTGCCGCTGTCGCCGGCCTCGGTTCGCAATGTGATGTCGGACCTCGAGCAGCTCGGCCTGATCTATGCCCCCCATACCTCGGCCGGCCGGCTGCCGACCGAGCTGGGCCTGCGGTTCTTCGTCGATGCCCTGATGCAGCTCGGCGATCTCACCGAACCGGAGCGGCAATCGATCCAGAGCCAGCTCGCCTCGGTCGGCAAGGCGCAATCGGTCGAGGCCGCGCTCGGCGAGGCCCTGACGCGGCTGTCCGGCCTGACCCGCGCCGCGGCGGTGGTGCTCACCGCCAAATCCAATTCGCGGCTGAAGCATATCGAGTTCGTGCGGCTGGAACCGGAGCGGGCGCTGGCGGTCCTGGTCGGCGAGGATGGCCAGGTCGAGAACCGCGTGCTGACGCTGCCGCCGGGCGTTCCCTCCTCGGCGCTGGTCGAAGCCACCAACTTCCTCAACGCGCGCATCCGCGGCCGCACGCTGGCCGAGGCGCGGCTCGAGCTCGAGACCGCGCTGACGCAGAGCCGCACCGAACTCGACCAGCTGACGCAGAAGGTCATTTCCGCCGGGCTTGCCAGCTGGTCGGGCGGCGACAATGACGACCGCCAGCTGATCGTGCGCGGCCATGCCAATCTGCTCGAGGATCTGCACGCGCTCGAGGATCTCGAACGGGTCAGGCTGCTGTTCGACGATCTCGAAACCAAGCGTGACGTGATCGACCTGCTCGGCCGTGCCGAGCGGGCCGACGGGGTGCGGATTTTCATCGGGTCGGAGAACAAGCTGTTCTCGCTGTCGGGGTCCTCCACCATCATCGCGCCCTATAGCGACGGCGCCGGCCACATTGTCGGCGTTCTCGGGGTGATCGGGCCGACCCGCCTCAATTATGCAAGGGTGATTCCGACGGTGGATTATGCGGCGCGGATCGTCAGCCGGATGCTGGCGGGGTGATCCCGGCTTGGGACGCTTGATTTTCGGCGGCCAAAGCACGATATCCCGCCAGCCAATCCCGCCATAGACCCGATCCGAGGCGATTTTCCGAAAAGGCCATCCATGACCGACCCGAACCGGCACGACGAGAATTCGGCGAACGCGGCGCAGGCCGGCGAGCCCGCCGTCTCCAAGCCCTATGTGATGCCCGACGACCCGGAGCCGGGATCGGTCGAGGCGCTGGCCAAGGAAGCCACGGAATCGCGCGACAAGATGTTGCGCACGCTGGCGGAGATGGAAAATCTGCGCAAGCGCACCAGCCGCGAGGTGGCCGATGCGCGGACCTACGGGATCACCGGCTTCGCCCGCGACGTGCTCGATATCGCCGACAATCTGCAGCGCGCGCTCGATGCGCTTCCGGCCGATGCCAGGGCGGCCGCCGATCCCGGGCTGAAGTCGCTGATCGAGGGCGTCGAGCTTACCGAGCGGTCGCTGCTGAACACGCTGGAAAAGAACGGCGTCAGGAAGTTCGACCCGTCGGGCGAGAAGTTCGATCCCAATTTCCAGCAGGCGATGTACGAGGTTCCCGACGCCTCGGTGCCCGCGGGCACGGTGGTCCAGGTGGTGCAGGCCGGATACATGATCGGCGAGCGCGTGCTGCGTCCGGCGCTGGTCGCCGTCGCCAAGGGCGGCGCCAAGGCCGCCGCCAATGGCAACGAGCCGAACAGCGCGGCCTGAGCCCGCTTTCAAATCGAACCCGGGCCGCTGCGGTCAGCGGCGGTGCACGCCGTCGCGCACCGCGCGAAAGCGCGGAAACGCCTGTTCCCACTGGTCGCGGGGCGCGCTGCCGATGACGCGCAGGGTGGTCGGGCCGCCGAATCGGAGCCATTGAACCACGGTGACCGGGACGTTGTCCTTGCCGCTGACGGCGTCGATGCGGGTTTCATAGCCGGGCAGGCCGTCGATACGGATCGGTTCTGAAACCGTCAGATGCGCCTCGCGCACCCCGGGAATCGCGGTCGCGGTCTCCTGGGCAAAGCGGTCGCGGTCCTGCGGCTGGGTCGGTGCCGCACCCATCACCCCGATCAGCATGAAGGGCGCGGCCTCGAAGCCGGCGGTCTCGTCGCCGTCGGCGAGCAGCAGGGCGCCTCCCGGCCCCAGCGTGCGGACGTTCTTGAACCCGGCGAGGTCGCTCGCGCTGAACGGCATCTGCGCCAGCTGCTCGTCGACCGGCACTTCCTTGCGCGTGTTGGCCGAGGAGAACATCTGCCGGATCGCGGCATCGGTGTAGATCTTGCTGGCGTTCTCGGGCACCTGGACTGCGATATAGCCGGAGAACGTTCCACCCGGCATGATCATGGAGTAGCGCCGGACAGGGGTGGCGCCATCCTTGGCGTTCTCGGCCGTGTAGTAGGCGGTGCCCGCGGCGGTTTCGATGCTCTCGGGCTTGATGCCATTGCTGCCGGCGGGGTTGGCCTTGAAGGCATTCGCCACCTCGCCATAGGCCCCGACCGGCAGCTCCGCCACCAGCACCTTGACGCCCTGATCCTCGGTCTCGAACCCGACGAAGGTCTTGGCGCGGACGAGGCCGACCAGCGGCGTCAATCCGACCCGCGACCCCGGCGGGAAGACCGGGTCCGCGGCGCGCACCGGAGCGAGGGTCAATGCGCTCGCGACGAGCAGGATGGCTGCGGACAGCCGTGTCATCTGGTTCATGCAGGGTCTACTGGGTTCGCCGTGGGGCCGCCGATGGCGCGGCGGCCGTTCCATTCCGCTGGCCTTTTAGCCGGTTTGCGGCGCCGGCAACAGCACCCGTCCGGGTCGATGCCCCGACCGGGCGCGGGCCGCCGGCGCCGATGCCCATGGCGCGGTCCGGCTTGCGGGAACGGCTTGCGGACACGATCTTTCGCCGCCAGCGGTTTTCGCGGGTGAAGGTTGCGCCCCGGTCCTTGCGGGGCCTGCCCCCCCTCCTATATGAGGCTCACCGTCGCAATATCGCGAGCATTTGATCGTTGGGGGTTGGGATTGGTGCGCCGTCAGGGCCCAGCCAACCTGCCGCAAAAAGAAGGATATGAGGACCATGGGAAAGGTCATTGGGATCGATCTCGGCACCACGAATTCGTGCGTTGCCGTAATGGATGGCAAGAACGCCAAAGTCATCGAGAACGCCGAGGGAATGCGCACCACGCCGTCGATCGTTGCCTTCAGCGATGATGGCGAGCGCCTCGTCGGCCAGCCCGCCAAGCGCCAGGCGGTGACCAATCCCGAGCGCACCTTCTTCGCCGTCAAGCGGCTGGTCGGCCGCCGCTACGACGATCCGATGGTCGAGAAGGACAAGAAGCTCGTCCCCTACAAGATCGTCAAGGCGTCGAATGGCGATGCCTGGGTCGAGGCCGACGGCAAGACCTATTCGCCCTCGCAGGTCTCCGCCTTCATCCTGCAGAAGATGAAGGAGACCGCGGAAGCCCATCTCGGCCAGAAGGTCGAGCAGGCGGTGATCACCGTTCCCGCCTATTTCAACGACGCGCAACGTCAGGCCACCAAGGACGCCGGCAAGATCGCCGGCCTCGAAGTGCTGCGCATCATCAACGAGCCGACCGCGGCCGCGCTCGCCTACGGTCTCGACAAGTCGAAATCCGGCACCATCGCGGTGTACGATCTCGGCGGCGGCACCTTCGACGTCTCGATCCTGGAGATCGGCGACGGCGTGTTCGAGGTGAAGTCGACCAATGGCGACACCTTCCTGGGCGGCGAAGATTTCGACATGCGGCTGGTCAACTATCTGGCCGACGAATTCCAGAAGGAGCAGGGCATCAACCTGCGCAACGACAAGCTCGCGCTGCAGCGCCTGAAGGAGGCGGCCGAAAAGGCCAAGATCGAGCTGTCCTCGACCACCCAGACCGAAATCAACCTGCCCTTCATCACGGCCGACCAGACCGGGCCGAAGCATCTGACCATGAAGCTGACGCGCGCCAAGTTCGAGGCGCTGGTCAACGATCTGGTCGAGAAGACCATCGAGCCGTGCCGCAAGGCGCTGAAGGATGCCGGCCTGACCGCCGGTGAAATCGGCGAGGTGGTGCTGGTCGGCGGCATGACCCGGATGCCCAAGATCCAGGAGATGGTGAAGCAGTTCTTCGGCAAGGAGCCACACAAGGGCGTCAACCCGGACGAAGTCGTGGCGATCGGCGCCGCGATCCAGGCCGGCGTACTGCAGGGCGACGTCAAGGACGTGCTGCTGCTCGACGTCACCCCGCTGTCGCTCGGCATCGAGACGCTGGGCGGCGTGTTCACCCGCATCATCGACCGCAACACCACGATCCCGACCAAGAAGAGCCAGGTGTTCTCCACCGCGGAGGACAACCAGAACGCCGTCACCATCCGCGTGTTCCAGGGCGAACGCGAGATGGCGGCCGACAACAAGGTGCTCGGCCAGTTCGACCTGATGGGCATTCCGCCGGCGCCGCGCGGCATGCCGCAGATCGAGGTGACCTTCGATATCGACGCCAACGGCATCGTCAATGTCTCCGCCAAGGACAAGGCCACCGGCAAGGAGCAGCAGATCCGCATCCAGGCCTCGGGCGGGCTTTCGGAGGCCGACATCGAGAAGATGGTCAAGGACGCCGAGGCCAACGCCGCCGAGGACAAGAAGCGCCGCGAGGCGGTCGACGCCAAGAACCATGCCGACAGCCTGGTGCATTCGACCGAGAAGGCGCTGGCCGAGCACGGCTCCAAGGTCGAGGACAGCGAGCGCCGCGCCATCGAGGACGCCGTCAGCGATCTGAAGGAAGCGCTGAAGGGCGACGACGCCGAGGCCATCAAGGCCAAGACCAACACGCTGGCGCAGGCCTCGATGAAGCTTGGCGAGGCGATGTACAAGCAGCAGGCCGAGAGCGACGCGGCCAAGGACGCTGCCAAGGACGACGTGGTCGACGCGGAGTTCACCGAGGTCGACGACGACAAGAACAAGAAATCTGCCTAAGCGAAACGGCCATGACCCTCATTGCCCAGAGCGCGACACGCGTCTCGATCGATGAGGGTCATTTTTCGTTGAGCCGCAGGCTGCATCTTTCAGGACGCATTCCCTCGGAATGACTGTCAACTTCGGGCGGATTTGACGGATGTCGACCAAGCGATGCTACTACGAGACCCTGGAAGTCGAACGGACGGCTGACGATACCAAGGTCAAGGCGGCGTTCCGCAAGCTCGCGATGAGATGGCATCCGGACCGCAATCCCGGCGACGCGGCGAGCGAACTCCGCTTCAAGGAAATCAACGAAGCCTACGAGGTGCTCAAGGACGGCGACAAGCGCGCCGCCTATGACCGGTTCGGTCATGCGGCCTTTGAGCAAGGCGGCGGCGGTCCCGGCTTCGGCGCCGGTTTTGCCTCGTCCTTTTCCGACATTTTCGAGGATCTGTTCGGCATGGCCGGGCAGCGCGGGCGCGGCGGCGGCCGAGAGCGCGGGGCCGACCTGCGCTACAACATGGAGATCACCCTCGAAGAGGCGTTCACGGGCAAGACGGCGCAGGTCGAGATTCCCGTCTCCGTCACCTGCGAGTCCTGCTCGGGCACCGGCGCGAAGGCCGGCACCCGACCGCGGACGTGTTCGATGTGCGGCGGCGCCGGCCGGGTGCGGCAGGCGCAGGGCTTCTTCACCCTGGAGCGAACCTGCCCCGGCTGTCAGGGCCGCGGCCAGATGATCGAGGATCCCTGTCCATCCTGCTCGGGCTCGGGACGGGTGACACGCGAGCGCACCCTGTCGGTCAATATTCCGCAAGGCGTCGAGGACGGCACGCGGATCCGCCTCGCCGGCGAAGGCGAGGCCGGCATTCGCGGCGGGCCGCCGGGCGATCTCTACATCTTCCTGTCGCTCGCCGCGCATCCGTTCTTCCAGCGCGACGGCGCCGACCTGCACTGCCGGGTGCCGATCTCGATGGTGACCGCCGCGCTCGGCGGCGAGTTCGAGGTGCCGACCATCGACAAGGGCAACGCCAAGGTGAAGATTCCCGGCGGAACCCAATCCGGCCGGCGCTTTCGGATCGCATCAAAAGGCATGCCTGTACTACGCTCGCGGCAGACCGGCGACATGTATGTCCAGGTCGCCGTCGAAACGCCGCAGAACCTGACGCGCAAGCAGCAGGATCTGCTGGCCGAGTTCGAAAAATTATCGTCCGGCGCAACGCAACCCGAGGCCGCGGGTTTCTTCACGAAGGTCAAGGACTTCTTCGGCAACCGCACGACCACGCCATGAGCATCCGGCTTGACCGCTTTGACGTGGACCTATACCTCTTTATGACCATAATCTGACATTTCCGCACGTGTGCGGTCCCGCCTGGTAGTGAAATGCCATTGCAATCATCCGCGCGCGTGCTGAAGAAGCCGCCTCGTCTTGATGACGAGGTCCGCTTTCTCCGCTCCTGGATCGAGAAGCCGTTGCACATGGGCGCCGTGATGCCCTCCGGCCGGGTGCTGGCACGCACCATGGCGCAGTATGTCGACGTCCATTCCAAGGGACCGGTGGTCGAGCTCGGACCCGGCACCGGTGCGATCACCAATGCGCTGATCGACCATGGCATCGATCAGAAGCGCCTGGTGCTGGTCGAATACAATCCCGGCTTCTGCGCGTTGCTGCGCGACCGCTATCCGCATGCCAGGGTGGTGCAGGGCGATGCGTATACGCTGCGGGATTCGCTGTGGGAGGTGCTCAGCGCTCCCGCGGCCGCCATCGTTTCCGGCTTGCCGCTGGTCACCAAGCCGATGCTGACCCGTCTGAAGCTGATCCGCGATGCCTTCCTGGCGCTGGCGCCGGGCGCGCCGTTCGTGCAGTTCACCTATTCGGTGGCGCCGCCGATTCCGAAATCGTTGCCGGGCGTGTCGACCGAGGCTTCCGAGCGCATCTGGATGAACCTGCCGCCGGCGCGTGTCTGGGTGTATCGCAGGGGCTGATGCCGCCCGCTCGCCCGGCGGTCCGCCCTCGACGGCCATGAACCCATGCCTGCCTTGAAGATGCTCGTGATCCCCGGCTCGCTGCGCACCGGCTCGCTCAATGCGCGGCTGGCGGCGACCGTCGCCCAGGAGCTGGCGCGGGCTCATGTCGATGTCACCCGCATCTCGCTCGGCGACTTTCCGCTGCCGATCTATGACGGCGACCTGCAGACGAAGTCGGGCGTGCCCAAACATGCGGTCAATCTCAAGCGCATGATCGGGGCCCATCACGGCGTGCTGATCGTGACGCCGGAATACAATTCCTCGGTGCCGCCGCTGCTCAAGAATGCGATCGACTGGGTGAGCCGGGTGCACGATGCCCATGAGAGCCGCGGCCAGGTGTTTCGCGAGCGCGTCTTTGCGATCGCCTCGGCCTCCGAGAGCCGGCTTGGCGGCGCACGGGCGCTGGCGGCGCTGCGGCTGATCCTGTCGGCATGCCGTGCCATGGTGATCCCGAACCAGCTTGCGCTGGCCTTTTCCGGCGAAGCCTATGACGAAATGGACCGGCTGAAACATCCCGGCGATATCGAGGCATTGCAGGCGCTGGTGCGCCAGCTGATCGAAATGTCGCAGCGGATGATGTGAGGGAATATGAGCCAGACCCCGATCGCGCCCCGCGACCGCCTGATCGTGGCGCTCGACCTGCCCGAAATCGCTGCCGCCGAAACCATGGTGGGCCGGCTCGGTGACAGCGTGACGTTCTACAAGATCGGCTACCAGCTCGCGCTGGCCGGCGGATTGCCGCTGGTCCGCCGCCTCGCCGACAACGGCAAGCGGGTGTTCGCCGATCTCAAGCTGCACGACATCGGCAACACGGTGGCGCGCGGCGTCGAGAGCATGGCCACGCTCGGCGCAACCTTCCTGACGGTGCATGCCTATCCGCAGACCATGAAGGCGGCGGTCGAGGCGCGGGCGGGGTCGGGGCTGAAGATTCTCGCCGTTACCGTGCTGACCTCCTATGACGATCGCGATCTCCATGATGCCGGCTATCGCCTTGGCGTCGCTGAACTGGTCGAGGCCCGGGCGCGACAGGCACAGGCGCTCGGTGTCGACGGCCTCGTCTGTTCGGCGGAGGAGGCGGCCACCTTGCGCCGGATCGTGCAGCCCGGGATCCATCTCGTCACCCCCGGAATTCGGCCGCAAGGAGCTGCCGTCGGGGACCAGAAGCGCATCATGACGCCAGCCCGTGCGATTGCCGCCGGGGCGGATTATCTGGTGGTCGGTCGCCCGGTGCTCGAGGCGTCCGATCCAAAGGCTGCGGCGGATGCGATCCAGGCGGAGATTGCCCAGGCGCTGGGCTGACAGGGAGAAGGCAGATGGCAAAAGGCTATTGGATCGCGCGGCTCGACGTGCACAACATGGATGGCTACAAGGAATATGTCGCGCAGAACGGCGCGGTGTTCGCGAAATATGGCGCCAAATTCCTGGTCCGCGGTGGCCGCTTCGTCGGCAAGGAGGGCTCGTCGCGTTCGCGCAATGTGGTGCTGGAGTTCAAGGACTATGACACCGCGCTGGCGTGCTACAACTCGCCGGAATATGCCCGGCTGGTCGAGATCCGCAGCCCGCATGCCGAAAGCGACCTCGTGATCATCGAGGGCTTTGACGGCGCCCAGCCCTGACCGCGGGCGTCCGCTCGGTTGCCGGAACGGCCCGCTGCCGGTATAGGGCGAGGGCGAGGTAAGCAGATGTCCGACATGCGCCTGATTGTTGCCGGGGCCGGCGGCCGGATGGGCCGGGCGCTCACCCGCGTCATCGCGGAGACGCCGGGCGCGGTGCTGGCCGGTGCGCTGGAGGCGCCCGGTTCGGAGCTTCTCGGCAAGGATGCCGGCGTGCTCGCCGGGCTGTCTGCCAATGACGTCAAGCTGTCCGCCGATCTGTGGGACTTGTCGGCGCATGCCGACGGCATCATCGACTTCACCATTCCAGGCGCCACCATCGCCAATGTCGCGATTGCCGCCGAACGGGGCCTCGTGCACATCATCGGCACAACCGGGCTGTCGGCTTCGGACGAGGCCGTGATCCGCAGCGTGACCACGCGCGCCATCGTGGTCAAATCGGGCAATATGAGCCTTGGCGTCAACCTGCTGGCGGCGCTGGTCAGGCGCGTCGCCCAGTCGCTCGATGAAAGTTTCGACATCGAGGTTCTGGAGATGCATCACAAGGCCAAGATCGACGCCCCCTCGGGCACGGCCCTGATGCTCGGCGAGGCCGCGGCCGCGGGCCGCAACATCGCGCTCGATCTGCACGCCGCGCGCGGCCGCGACGGAATCACCGGCGCGCGCCGTTCGGGCGATATCGGCTTTGCATCCTTGCGCGGCGGCACCGTCACCGGCGAGCACAGCGTGATCTTCGCAGGTCCGATGGAGCGCATCGAGCTCACCCATCGCGCGGAGGACCGCACCATGTTCGCCCAGGGCGCCGTCAAGGCGGCGTTGTGGGCGCGACATCAGCAGCCCGGTTTCTATTCGATGGCCGACGTGCTCGGACTGAAGGATTTCTAGCAAGCGGAACGGATTGGAACGAATGAGCGAGCGTCTACTCGTGCTGGTGCGGCACGGCCAGAGCGAATGGAATCTGCAAAACCTCTTCACAGGCTGGAAGGATCCCGACCTGACCGAAAAGGGAGTTGCCGAAGCCAGGCAGGCCGGCCGCCAGTTGAAGGCACAGGGACTGTCCTTCGACATCGCCTTCACCTCGGTGCTGAAGCGTGCCCAGCATACCCTCGACCTGGTGCTGGCCGAAATCGGCCAGGGCGGCCTTCGCACCGAGCGCAATCTGGCGCTCAACGAACGCGACTATGGCGATCTGTCGGGCCTCAACAAGGATGACGCCCGCAAGAAATGGGGCGAGGAGCAGGTCCATGTCTGGCGGCGTTCCTACGACGTGCCGCCGCCCGGCGGCGAAAGCCTGAAGGATACGCTGGCGCGCACGCTGCCTTATTACGTCCAGGAGATCCTGCCCGGCGTGCTGCGCGGCGAGCGCACGCTGGTGGCCGCGCATGGCAACTCGCTGCGGGCGCTGATCATGGTGCTGGAGAAGCTGTCGCCCGAACAGATCCTGTCCCGCGAACTGGCCACCGGCGTGCCCGTGATCTACCGGCTCAACGCCGACGCCACCGTCGCCTCCAAGCTCGACCTCGCCGCGTAAGCTGAATGATGCTGGTTTCGCCTCCCCCGTTTGCTGGAGAGGGAGCGCAATTGTTCGCGGATTGGGCCTTGCCGAAAGCAGTGACTTTGGCGCCATTTGACGACTGTAAACAATTTGTTTACAGTCGCCTCTCGAACGACGACCGATGATCGGCAGTATCCGGCACAAGGGATTGCGGCGGCTCTATCAGGAAGACGACCGCAAATTGTTGCCGCCGGAACTGGTACAGCGCATTCGCGAGATACTGACCGCGCTTGAGGCAGCCGACACGCTGGACGGACTGAACCGTCCTACTTTCCGCCTGCATCTGCTGAAAGGCGAATGGAAAGGCTTTTGGGCTGTGACCGTGCGCGCCAACTGGCGTGTGGTCTTTCGCTTTGAGGACGGGCAAGCCCTCGATGTCGACTTTGTCGACTATCACTGACGAGACGTGGAGAAATGCTGATGAAGAATCCTTGTCATCCGGGTGAACTCATCAGGGCCGACCTGGAGGAACTGAAGCTGTCGATCAGCGAGTCCGCGCGTGGGCTTGGTGTGACACGACAGCAGCTTCACAATGTGATCGCCGGTCGAGCCGGCGTGACGCCGGAAATGGCGGTGCGCCTGGAAAAGGCTCTGGGCAGCACGGCGGACACCTGGCTGCGGATGCAGATGAACTATGATTTGGCGCAGGTGCGCAAACGGGCGATCAAGGTGAAGCGCCTTGTCCCCGCTTGACGCGGCGACCGGCTGGTTTCGCCTCCCCCCGCTTGCGGAGGAGGTCGGCGTGCTAGCGCGTGATGAGTTCAAGTCGAATGCAGCCGAAGGCGGTGCGCTCCCTCTCCCGCGCTTTGCGGGGGAGGGTTGGGGTGGGGGCTCTTACCTCGCGTCGCATCGTGGAAAGAGCCCCCACCCGGCGCTACGCGCCGGCCTCCCCCGCAAGCGGGAGAGGCGCAGCCAGTCTGTCGCGAGACCGATCGAAGCTAACTTCATCATGCGCTGGCGCCGATGGGGCTTTCTCCATACGCCAGCACCCGCGTCAGCCCCCACCCCAGCCCTCCCCCGCAAAGCGCGGGAGAGGGAGCGCAGCTGTTTCGCGGCGAGGTCGGGCTTTACTGCGTGCAGCTTCAGTGCAGGCCGACCTGGCCGGCTTCCCAGCCGAGCATCGCCTGCTTGCGGGTGATGCCCCAATGGTAGCCGGTCAGCGCACCGCCCTTGCCGAGGGCGCGGTGGCACGGCACCACGAATGAAATCGGGTTCTTGCCGACCGCGGCGCCGACGGCGCGCGAGGCCTTCGGCCGGCTGATCCTGTTGGCAATGTCCGAGTAGCAGACGGCCCGGCCCATCGGGATCTTCAGCAGCGTCTCCCACACCCTGACTTCGAAATCGGTGCCGATCAGGACCACGCGGAGCGGCCGGTCGGCACGCCACAGTTCGCGGTCGAAGATGCGGCGCGCCAGCGCCGCGGTGCTGTTGTCGTCCCCCACATAGCTCGCTCTTGGCCAGCGCCGCTGCATGTCGGCAAGGGCGGCCTGCTCGTCGCCGGAATCGGCAAAGGCGAGGCCGGCCAGCCCGCGCTCGGTCGCGATCACCACGGCGGTGCCGAATGGCGAGGGGTGGAAGCCATAGGACAGGGTCATGCCGGCCCCGCCTGCCTTCCATTCGCCCGGCGACATCGCCTCGTGGGTCACGAACAGATCATGCAACCGTCCCGGACCGGAAAGGCCGGAATCCAGTGCGGCGTCGAGCACGCTGGCGGAGTCGCGCAGCAAGCCCTTGGCGTGATCGAGGGTCAGCGCCTGCATGAAGGCCTTGGGCGTGAGCCCGGCCCAGCGGCGAAACAGGTGGTGCAATTCGTCAGGGGTGACACCGGCGGCATCCGCCATCGCTTCGATGGTGGGCTGCTCGCGCCAGCGTTCCGAGATGAAGGCGATGGCGCGCCGCACCGAATCATAGTCGCGCAGCGCGGCGTCCTGGGGACCGGGTTTGGTCAGGCGGTGGTCATGGATTGCAAGGGTCATCATGCCCCCAGATGTAGGCTGACCGCGGCCGCGAAACCACCCGATTTCCGATCGCCGGTCAGGTTGCCGGCGAATAGCTCGGGCCGCGCTTGGCGACCTGCAGCGCATCCAGCAAAGCTTTGGCAAAACTTGCCTTTTCGTCGGGCCCGAGGAAACTCGCAATCGACACGCGACGGCCTTTCGAGATCAGATAGAGTTTTTCGATGCCGAATTCGGCATGGGTCTTCTGATCGAGTTGCACCCAGAGCGGGTTCAGCACCCATTCGACGACATGGCCGCGATGGCTGACCCGGCGCACCCGCAGTTCGGATGGGGTCACGGAGATTTCCTCGGTCGCCTTGGCCTGGCGGAAATTGATCCGGAAGGCCCAGTAGACGGCCAGCACGTCGAGGCCGAAAAAACCGAATACCGGCCAGGCTCCCATCATCAGGAAGGTCAGCCCGGCGGCAAAGCTGATCACGCTGAGCAGCACCATCACCATCAGAAAGCTGAAACCGCTCAGCGAGCGGTGCGGCGTCAGCAGCGCCGAGAACAATGTTGGATCGGCCTGTGCCGGATCAAATGGATTGCCTGCGGTCATGGCGTGTCAGTATACCCCGGTCATGCCGAAAAGCATCCGCAAAAGCTCGCCGAAAGCCCGATCCGCCGGGATCAAACGCGCCAGCCGGCGCGGCGTTCCTGCCGCGCTGGAGCCGGCACGCGGCAACAAGAATGTCAAAGGCGGCCGCAAATCGCCGGCGAAGCAGCCGTCCAAGCCGTTGTCCAAGCAAGCATCCAAGCGATCGGTCGGGGGGAAGCCCAGGCCGTGGACTGCAGCGGAGGTCCGTGAAGCCTTCAACCGCTTCCGCCGCGCCAATCCGGAGCCGAAGGGCGAACTCGAACATCTCAACCCCTACACTCTGCTGGTCGCGGTCGTGCTGTCGGCCCAAGCCACCGATGCCGGCGTCAACAAGGCGACCCGCGCCTTGTTCGCGGTGGCGGACACACCGCAGAAGATGCTGGCGCTCGGCGAGGAGAAAGTCCGCGACTACATCAAGACCATCGGGCTCTATCGCAACAAGGCGAAGAACGTGATCGCGCTGTCCGAAAAGCTGGTTGCCGAGTTCGGCAGCGAGGTGCCTCGCACCCGCGCCGAGATCGAGTCGCTGCCGGGCGCAGGCCGCAAGACCGCCAATGTCGTGCTCAACATGGCGTTCGGTGAGCGCACGCTGGCGGTGGATACGCATGTGTTCCGGGTCGGCAACCGCACCGGTCTGGCGCCGGGCAACACGCCGCTCGACGTCGAACTCGGGCTCGAACGCGTGATCCCGCCCGAGTTCATGCTGCACGCCCACCATTGGCTGATCCTGCACGGCCGCTACACCTGCCTCGCGCGCAAGCCGCGCTGCGAGGTCTGCCTGATCAACGATCTCTGCCGCTGGCCGGAGAAGACGGCCTAGCGCCAGCCAGCAGAGCCGGCTCGCCTCGCTGCCTGAAGGCTCTGCCAACCGGGTCATCCGCCGCGAGACGCTCGAGAACGCGGTTCGCGGCCGAGCGGTGATTCGCCAAAATTTCCCGGCCCGTTAACCGAACCCCTTAAGAAAACATGAACGAAACGCTGCAATTTTGTAGAACCTCCAGGAGGGAGACATGAACACCATCGTTCCCGCAATTCCTGCGCAGATCGTGGTCAGCCAGGCAGAAGTCAAACTCGTCGCCGACGAAACCGCCAATGCCGATGCAGCGACGCTCAAGGCCGATCAGCAGCGGATCGAGGCCGCCCAGCAGGTGGTAGCGGCAGCATCCAGATCCGTCGCGGTGGATTTTGTGACCTGAAGCCGTCAGGGTCAGCAATGAACCGGATCCGGCCTGGATCGTAACTGCATGCGTCCATGTCGCGCGAGCCGCCGATTCACGGAAAGCCCGCTGATGGAGAAGCCGTGCTGCGCGGTCAGGTCGATTTCTTAACCAATGGTGTCGATGCTCGGCGCGTAATTGCCATGGATGCGCATTGAGCGAGATGCAGAGGATTGGCTTGACCGACAGAAACCGGCTCCGGATCGGGGAATGGCTGATGTTCTCCGACTATGGCGCGGTGGCACGCCGCAACATGGTCGTGGTCTGGAGCTGCGTTGCAGGGCTCGCGCTTCTGGAGGCGGCGTGGCTGCCGATGTCGACCCTGACCTTGGACCCGGCGGCGTGGCCTGGCCTCGCGCGTTCGCTGCTCTATGGCATTGCCGGTTATGCATTTTATGCCCTGGTGGCGTATCGGCTGCGCCACAGCGATGACCGCGTCGCAACGTTCCTGCGCGCGGCCCTGGAGCGATTTTCACTGCTGGCGCGCAGTTGCATCGCGATATTTGCGGTCGGCAGCGTCGGGCTCGTCTTCACCTATCTCGCCACCGCCGCAGCCTTGCCGCTGCGCGATGCCCTGCTGGCGAGACTGGATGCCGATCTCGGATTCAACTGGCTGGTCGTGCTCGGCGCCATCAATGACCATCCGGTGCTCGCCAGGCTGCTGGAAACGGCCTATGCCAGCACCGCTCCTCTCACCGAAGGCGTCATCATCTGGTTGGCCCTTCGCGGCAATGGCGAGCGGCTGTCCGAATTCATGGCGTTGCTCGGCCTGGTCTCGCTCGGACTCGCCGCCGGCATGGTGCTGGTGCCCGCGGCGGGGGCTTTCGTGTATTTTGCACCGGCGCCGAATCTGCTCGAGCATTTTGCCGGCAAGGGCGAGATGTGGCCGTTCCTGGATGCCTTCAACGCCCTGCGCGACGGCTCGCTGACCCGGTTCGACCTGACGTCGGTGCAGGGCGTGGTGAGCTTTCCCTCCTTCCACACCATGCTCGGCATTCTCGTCACCTATGCGTTCCGCGACACCCGGCCGTTGTTCATGGCGGCAGCCGCCATCAACGCCGTGATGATCGTCGCGACGCTGCCGGTCGGCGGACACTATCTGACCGACGTCATCGCGGGTGTCGCGATCAGCGCCGCGGCGATCTATGGCTTGCGCCGTGAATTGCCCGCGGCCTCGACCCTCGCTTCGCGCCAGCAACCAGATTTGGCCTGATCCGTTTTCCAGGCTTCAGGCGGCCGGTACGCCGGTCTTTCGCGCCGGCTCGATCAGCTGCGGCCGGGGGCCCGACAGCCGCTTGTGCATGTGAACCATGAAGGCCATGCCGAATAGCGGCGTCGCCAGATTGACAATCGGGATCGAGACGAATGCCGCGATCACCAGCCCCGCGGTGAATATCGTGGCCGCATTGTCCCGGCGCATGGCCTTGGCCTCGGCCGGGCTGCGAAACCGCATGGCCGCCAGCTCGAAATATTCCCGGCCCAGCAGCCAGGCGGTGGCGATGAAGAAGGCGATGAGACCGGCGCCGGCAACGAACACGAAGGGGAGGGCAAGCAGATAGACCAGCACGGTGAGCAGCGCGGTCTTGACGCCTTCGGTCATGGCGATACCAAACGGCAGCGCGGTGCCGGGCCGTTCCGCTGGATAATATTCGCGCTCGACATGATCGGCGACCTCGTCGACGAAGACGCTGGCCACCAGCGAGGTGATCGCAGGCATCAGCAGCACCGCGCCGAGCACCACCCCGAGACCGGCGGCGATCGACACGATCCATGCCAGCACGTTGAGCGGCGTATGGAAGCCGGGGCCGAGCGCCGCTTCGGCCCAGCCCTCGCCATAGGTGGCGAACCAGCTCAAAAGCCGCTGCAGGCCGATTGCCAGCACCACGATCAGGACCAGCGCGAGCCCGATCGAACGCCACAGGATCGAGCGCATCGGCGGCGACAGGATTTGCGACAGCGCCTTGACCGCGGCGTCCAGCATGATGGCTTTGTCCTCTTCGGCAAGTTCCCGCGACACGTAGACATGCGCGTGGCGTTCGGCAAGAGCCGGCCGTGCCGGTTGCGCGGCGCATGGCACGGAGTGCTGCGGAGGATGTTTTCAGATCGCGCCCGGAGCGCTAGTCTGCCCGGCGGCGGCCGCGTTGTGCGATGGCCCGACACGGAGACTTGCGAATGACGGCGACGGAATTGCCCCTGGCCGGCGTCAGGGTGGTCGAGATGACCCACATGGTGATGGGTCCGACCTGCGGCATGATCCTGGCGCAGCTCGGCGCCGAAGTGATCAAGGTCGAACCGCCTTCCGGCGACAAGACCCGCAGCCTGGGCGGCATGGGCACGTCGTTCTTCCCGCTGTTCAACCGCGGCAAGCGCAGCCTGGTGCTGGACCTCGCCCGGCCTGAAGATCGCGAGACGCTGCAGCGCCTGCTCGCCAGCGCCGACGTGTTTCTGGAGAATTTCCGCGACGGGCAACTGGAAAAGCAGGGTCTCGGAACCGAGGAGCTGCGCCGCAGACATCCGCATCTGATCGTCGCCGGGCACAAGGGGTTCCTTTCCGGTCCCTACGAACATCGCCCGGCGCTCGACGAAGTGGTGCAGATGATGTCCGGGCTAGCCGCCATGACCGGCACGCAGGAAAAGCCGCAGCGCGTCGGATCGTCCGCCAACGACATCATGGGCGGCATGTTCGGGGTGATCGCCATTCTCGCCGCGCTCTATCGGAAGCGCGGCGGGGCCGGCGGCGCCGATATCCGCATCGGGCTGTTCGAGAACTGCCTGTTCCTGGTCGCGCAGCACATGGTCGAATATGAGATGACCGGCAACCGGCCGCGCTCGATGCCGGAGCGCGAGCATGCGTGGCCGATCTACGATATTTTCGAGACCGCGGGCGGCGAACGCATGTTCATTGGCGTCGTCACCGAAGGTCACTGGCAGAGTTTCTGCCGCGCATTCGGCCTCGAGGAATTTCTCGACGACCCCACCCTGCGCAGCACCACCGACCGGATCATGGCGCGCAGCAGGATCATCCCGCGGGTCGCCGAAACGATCAGGGGCCGCGACGCGGCCGAGCTATCCGCCACGCTCGACAGTTTGAACATCTGCTTTTCCCCGATCAATCGTCCCGAGGATCTCCTGAGCGATCCGCATGTGCTGCGGCCCGGCGGCCTGGTGCGGGCTTTCAATGTCGACGGCGAGCCGTTCCGCGTACCGGCGCTGCCGGTCGAGTGGAACGGAGCCGGCATCGGCGACGGTTTGAAAGTGCCGGCGCTCGGCGCCGACAACGAGGCGATCCGCGCCGAACTCGACCGACGCGGTGCCTCACCGAGGGATGCCGCCGCAACCGCCACGCCGACTAAGAGGCTCGCATGACCCGCGTTTCCGACGTCTATCCGCACGATCGCATCATCCTGCGTGAAGTAGGACTGCGGGACGGCCTGCAAATGGTGAAGACCTTCCCGTCGACGGCGGCGAAGCAGCGCTGGATCGGCGACGAATATGGCGCCGGCGTGCGGCATTTCGAGGTCGGCTCGTTCCTGCCCGCCAGCACGTTCCCGCAATTCGCCGACGTGCGCGAGATCGTCCGCACCGTCGGATCGCTCCCCGGCGCGCATGGCATCGCCCTCGTGCTCAATGAACGCGGCGTCAATGAAGCGCTGGCGTCGGAGGTGGCCGAGATCGCCACCGTGGTGTCGGCGACCGAGGAGCACAGCCTTGCCAATGCCAACCGTTCGCGCGAGCAGGCCATTGCCAATGTCCGGCGGCTTTGCGAGCTGCGGGACCGCAGCAGCCACCGGCCGATCGTTCATGCGGCGATTTCCATGGCGCTCGGCTGCTCCATCACCGGGCCGGTCGATCCGGCCGAGGTGATCCGACTGGTGGAGCAATGCTTCGAGGCCGGCGTCGACGCGGTGGGCATTGCCGATACCGTCGGCTATGCCGGCCCGAAGCAGGTCGGCGAACTGACCAGGGCCGCGGTCGGCGTCGCCGGCTCACGTCCGGTCTGCGTTCACCTGCATGACACCCGGGGCATGGGCATTGCCAACGCGTCGGCCGCGCTGGATGCGGGCGCGCGCATCCTCGACGGCTCGCTGGGGGGTCTCGGGGGGTGCCCGTTCGCACCCGGTGCCACCGGCAATGTGGTGTTCGAGGATCTGGTGTTCCTGTGCGAAAGCAAGGGCTTTGCCACCGGCATCGACATCGCCCGGCTGGTCGCGGTGCGCGCCATATTGCGTTCGGAAATGCCGGGTGAACAACTTTACGGGGGCCTCGCCCGTGCCGGATTGCCCGCCGCGGCGGCGGCCTGAGAGGCGAAGCTATCCGGCGAGCGTCACTTCTGGAGCCGGAAGCGGCGTTTCCGGGTCAGTCGTTTCAGGAACAAGCGGCGGCGAGCGGACGGGCTCCGGAAACGGTCCGAACGCGCCCGCTACCTCCCGGAGCGGCTTCTGCTTGTCGGCCCAATGCAGGGTGGTGTAGTCGAAACCCAGCACGATGGTGGGCTTGACGATCTCGAAATAGGGCGAAATGTCGAAATCGCGCGGCATGTACAGCGATGAATCGCGGATATGCAGGATCTCGCGCCGTGCCTGCTTGCTGCCGGCGCGGGTGATCTTGGGCAGGATCGGGTAGCGCACGGCATCGAAGGCCTGGGCGATCAACGCCGAGCAGATGATCTTGGTGGGATCGCCGGAGCCGAACGCGATCATCCGCCGTCGCCAGCGCTGCGGCACCGGCAGCGGGATCAGATAGCGCATCAGATCGAGGATGTTCTTGGTGTCGTAGCCGAACCCGATCCGGTTGATGGCGTAGCGGCAGACGGTGTAGCGGTCCTCATAGGACAGGCCGACCGGCCGGCACAGGCGGGTGTGATAGGGAAAATATTTCGACAGCGGCGCCGAGGTCACGCCCTCGCCGATATTGGCCTCGATCAGCACATGCGGCTCGCCGTCGGGCTCGACTGCGCCGTCGATCGGTCCGACGAACAGTGCGGCATGCGACCAGGTCGACTGGGTGAGGTATTTGATGATGCCGGAGACGCGGTTGTTGCCTTCGACCAGGATCACGTCGCTGGGTTCGATGATGCCGCGCAGGTGCTCGGGATCGCTGGGCGTGAACGGCTCGTAGCCCGGAACTTCCTTCTGCAGGTAGCTCGCGATCCACTTGCCCACGGTATCGAGCACGAAGCCCATCTGATTTTCCCCCAACGGCCTTTCCGGTCGTTTTTCCGCTCTTTATCATGGTCGAAAGCGGTTGCAATTTGGTTCATCGCTGCGCCGGATCAAATCATGATTGATTTACCATCGCCGTTGCCGCCTTGGCGTGGATGCGGCAAGTTCACCGGAAGTTCCCATGTTCTTCAATTTCCGGAAACCATGACATGACGATGACGCGCCGCAATCTGTTGTCGGCGTCCGCCGCCCTTGCGGTATTGCCCGTGCTTCCCCGTCGCGCGCCGGCCGCGCCGGTGCCGCGCGAGGCCGACATTGTCGTGATCGGTGCGGGTGCCGCCGGCATTGCTGCGGCGCGGCGCATCCAGGCGGCCGGCCGCCGCGTGATCGTGATCGAGGCCACGGACCGGATCGGCGGCCGCTGTCTCACCGACACCGCCAGTTACGACGTGCCATTCGATCGGGGGGCGCGTTGGCTGCACAGCCCTGACACCAATCCGATGATCCGGTTCGCGCGCAGCGCCGGGCTCGAGGTCTATCCGGCGCCGCTGGGGCAGAAGATCCGGATTGGCCGCCGCTTCGCCCGGGCCGGCGAGACCGAGGAATTCCTTGCCGCGATGGTGCGTGCCAACCGCGCCATCGACGACGTCGCGCATGGCCGGACCGACATGTCCTGTGCCGCCGCGCTGCCGAAGGATCTCGGTGACTGGACCGGCACCGCGGAATTCGTGCTGGGCCCGAGCTTCACCGGCAAGGACGCCAGGGACGTTTCCGTCATGGACAAGGGCCGGGCGCAGGACCGCACGGCGGCGATCGCCTGCCGCCAGGGCCTGGGCACGCTGATCGCCCGGCTCGGCGAAGCGTTGCCGGTGTCGCTGTCGACGCCGGCAAGCCGCGTCGGCTGGAGCGGGCGCGATGTCGCGGTGGAAACGCCGGCCGGCCGGATCGCGGCCCGTGCCGCCATCATCACGGTATCGAGCAATGTGCTGACCGCGGGCGGTATCCGGTTTGCGCCCGATCTGCCCAGGCGCCAGCTCGACGCGGCGGCGAAGCTGAGCCTCGGCAGCTACGATCGCATCGCCCTGCAACTGCCGGGCAACCCGCTCGGACTGGCGCGCGACGATGTCCTGATCGAGCAAAGCAACTCGACCAGGACCGCGCTGTTGTTCGCCAACCGGGCCGGTTCTGCCCTGTGCATCATCGATGTCGCGGGCTCGTTCGGTCGCGATCTGGCCGCCCAGGGCGAGCCGGCGATGACCGCGTTCGCGCGGGAATGGCTGGCCAGGCTGTTCGGCAGCGAGGCCACCGCCGGGGTCAAGAACGTCAGTGCCACCAACTGGAACCGCGCGCCCTATGTGCTCGGCGCGATGTCGGCGGCCGCGCCGGGCTGGCAGCCGTCGCGCCGCATCCTGACCGAGCCCGTCGGCGCGCTGTTCCTGGCCGGCGAGGCCACCCATGAGACGCTTTGGGGAACGGTCGACGGCGCCTGGGAAAGCGGCGAGCGCGCGGCGGACGCCGCGCTGCGCAAGATCGGCGCGATCAGGGATGCCGAACCGGCGCCCGCGGCCAGGCACCGCCGCCGGGCGCCGCCCGCGCGGTAACGTCGCCCGCGCGGTGACGTCGCCGCGGACCGAAGCTCATGCGCGCAAGGTGCCGCCGGTCTTTTTGGTCACCTCGGCGACGATCCTGCCGGCGATGGCGTCGATCTCCTGATCGGTCAGGGTCTTGTCGCGCGGCTGGATCGACACCGCGATGGCAATGGATTTCTTGTCGTCGTCGATGCCCTTGCCCTCGTAGACGTCGAACACCGTGACCTCGGTGATCAGCTTGCGATCGGCCGCCTGCGCCGCCCGCACGATATCGCCGGCTCTGACGCTGCGGTCGACGATGAAGGCGAAATCGCGCGACACCGGCTGGAACGCGGACAGTTCCAGCACCGGCTTGGCACGGGTCGGCTTCTGCCGCGGGTCCGGGATCCGGTCGAGGATCACCTCGAACCCGAGCAGCGGGCCGTCGGCGCCGAGAGCCTCCAGCGTGCGCGGGTGCAGTTCGCCGAAATAGCCGAGAATGTTCTGCGGGCCGATCTGGATGGTGGCGGAGCGGCCGGGGTGCAGCCAGTCGGCGCCCCCGGTCACGATCTGCAGGGCCGTCATCGGCGTACCGGCCGACGCCAGCACGGCGAACGCATCGGCCTTGGCGTCGAGCGCATCGGCCATGGGCGAACCGGACCAGTGCCGTCCGACTCCTTCGCTCGAGGCAAAGCCGCGGCGGATGCCGGCGGCGGCGGTCAGCTGGTCCTGCGGCTGGTCGCCCCGGAACACCTGCCCGACCTCGAACAGCGCAAGGTCGGAAAAGCCGCGGTCGCGGTTGGCCTGGGCGGCGGCGATCAATCCTGGCAGCAGGCTCGGCCGCATCTCCGACAGATCCGATGCGATCGGGTTGGCCAGCGTGAGCTCGCTGCCGCCGCCGCCGAACATCTCGGCCGCCGGCCTCGCGATGAAGGACCAGTTCACCGCCTCGACCATGCCGCGCGCGGCCAGCGCCCGCCGGGCGCGGCGGGTGCGCCGCTGGATCGGCGTGAGGATCGGCTTGCGCGGCGCCTCGCCACGCTCGAACGGCGTCATCGGCACCTTGTCGACGCCGACCATGCGCACGATCTCCTCGACAATGTCGGCCTTGCCGGTGACGTCGGTGCGCCAGGACGGCACCGCGATCTTCACCGTCGGGCCGCTGCCGGCCAACATGAAGCCGAGATGGCCGAGGATGCGCTTGATCTCCGGCAGCGCGACCTCGATGCCGGCAAGCCGCTTCACTTCGGCCAGCGGGAAATCGATCACCCGGTCGGCGCCGAAGGCGTTGCCGACCACGATGTTTTCCGAGGCCGTACCGCCGCACAGTTCCTGCACCAGCCGCGTCGCCATCTCCAGTCCCGGCACCATGAAGGCCGGATCGACGCCACGCTCGAAGCGATAGCGCGCATCGGAATGGATGCCGAACTTGCGGCCGGTCTGGGCGATATTGATCTCGTTCCACAGCGCCGATTCGATCAGCACGTCGGTCGTCTGCTCCGAACAGCCCGAGGCTTCGCCGCCCATGATGCCGGCCAACGATTCGACGCCGTGGTCGTCGGCGATCACGCAGACCCCCGGATCGAGCGCGTAGGTGCGGCCGTCGAGCGCGAGCAGCGTCTCGCCGTCGCGGGCGCGGCGAACCACGAGGTTGCCGGCGACCTTGGCCGCGTCGAACACGTGCAGCGGCCGGCCGCGGTCATAGGTCATGAAATTGGTGATGTCGACCAGCGCATTGATCGGCCGCAGACCGATCGAGGTGAGACGTGTCTGCAGCCAGAGCGGGGAGGGGCCGTTGCGTACCCCTCGCACCAGGCGCAGCGCAAATCCCGGACAGAGCGTGGCGTCCTCGACCGTGACCTGCACCGGGCAAGGGAATTCGCCCCTGACCGGCTTGATGCCGGGGTCCTTGAACCTGCCCATATCGGCGGCGGAAAGGTCGCGCGCGATGCCATGCACGCTGGTGCAGTCCTGGCGGTTCGGCGTCAGGTTGATCTCGAACAGGGGATCGCCGAGCCCCGCCCAATCGGCATAGTCGGCGCCGACCGGCGCATCGGCCGGCAATTCGATGATGCCGTCGTGATCTTCCGAGAGTTCGAGTTCCGCGGCCGAGCACAGCATGCCGCGGCTTTCGACGCCGCGGATGGTGCCGATGCCGAGCGTGAGGTTCTTGCCGGGAATGAAGGTGCCGGGTGGCGAGAACACGCTGATCAGGCCGGCCCGCGCATTGGGCGCGCCGCACACCACCTGCACCGGCGCTGCGCCGTGTCCGGTGTCAACCATGCAGACCCGCAGCCGGTCGGCATTGGGATGCGGCTCGGCCGAGATCACCCGCGCAATCCGAAACGGCGCCAGCGCCTTCGCCTTGTCCTCGATCCGCTCGACTTCCAGCCCGATCATGGTGAGCTTGTCAGCAAGCTTCGCCACCGGCTCGTCGGTGTCGAGATGCTGCTTCAGCCAGGACAACGTGAATTTCATGGCTGGCCTCGGGTGCAGCTTGCGCTTGTCTGGTCGTTGGCGATGGCCTCTCGGCTCCCTCCCCCCTTGTGGGGGAGGGTCGGGGAGGGGGGTGCGCCGCTGGCGCCGGCGGCTGCTTGCCGGATCACCTCGACCACGCCTTCAAGGTTGCACATCACCTGCTCATTGGTGAAGCGCAGAACGCGGAAGCCCTCGCCGACGAGGAGAGCATCACGTCGCTGGTCGGCCTTCAGGCGTTCTTCGAAGCCATGCGATTCACCGTCGAGCTCCACCACGATCCGCGCTGCGTGACAGACGAAGTCGGCGATGAAGTTTCGGATCGGGACCTGTCGGCGAAAGCCAAGGCCATCGATTCGATTTGCCTTCAGGTAACGCCAGAGCAGCGTTTCGGCGCGCGTCATGGTCTGGCGAAGCTGCTTCGCTCGCTTGCGCTGACGCTCGCTGACGACTGCGTGCGGCATTCGCGGCTACCCCCCTCCCTGGCCCTCCCCCACAAGGGGGGAGGGAACAGACCGAGAGCTGGCCGGTCCTGATCTACAATCGTTCACGTGCTCAACCCTCCGGCCAAAGTGGGGACGTCGAGCGGCTTGAAGCCGTAATGGCCGAGCCAGCGGATGTCGCTTTCGAACAGCTGGCGCAGATCGGACATGCCGTATTTCAGCATCGCGATACGGTCGATGCCCATGCCCCAGGCAAAGCCCTGGTAGACGTCCGGATCGATGCCGCAGGCGCGCAGCACATTGGGATGCACCATGCCGCAGCCGAGAATCTCCAGCCAGTCCTCGCCCTCGCCGAAGCGGATTTCGCCATGGTCCCGTCGGCACTGGATGTCGACCTCGAGCGATGGTTCGGTGAACGGAAAGAACGAAGGACGAAACCGCATGTTGATGTGGTCGACCTCGAAGAAGGCCTTGCAGAACTCGTGCAGGATCCACTTGAGATGGCCGAGATGCGAGCCCTTGTCGATGACGAGACCCTCGACCTGGTGAAACTGCGGCGTGTGCGTGGCATCGGAATCGATGCGGTAGGTGCGGCCGGGGCAGACGATGCGGATCGGCGGCTTCTGGCTCAGCATGGTGCGCACCTGCACCGGCGAGGTGTGGGTGCGCAACAGCATGCGAGAGCCGTCCGGCTTCGGATTGAAGAAGAAGGTGTCGTGCATCTCCCGCGCCGGGTGGCCCTCGGGAAAATTCAGCCGGGTGAAATTGTAGTCGTCGGTTTCGATGTCCGGGCCCTCGGCGATGGCGAACCCCATGTCGGCGAAGATCGCGGTCAGTTCGTCCATCACCTGGCTGAGTGGATGGATGCGCCCGGCCTCGGCCGTGCTATCGCGCAACGGCAGTGTGACGTCGATGGTCTCGGAGGCGAGCCGCGCGTCGAGTGCGGCGGATCTGAGGGTGTCGCGGCGTGCCGCCAGCGCCTGCGTGACCGTGTCCTTGGCCAGGTTGATGGCGGCGCCGCGGGTCTTGCGTTCGTCGGGCGACATCTTGCCGAGCGTCGCCAGCAAGGCGGAGATCGAACCCTTCTTGCCGAGGGCCGCTACTCTCACCGCTTCCAGCGCGGCCTCGTTGTCGGCGCCGGCGATTTCGGCGAGAATCCGGGATTCCTGTTGAGCAAGGTCGGTCATGGCAATCCTCTTTGACCTTGGCGGCCTAAAGCGAAGAGGTATCGGCTGGCGTGAATGAAGGCGTCAAGACAAGAAGCCGAAGCCGGCTCTGATACGCGTTGAACCGAACGGACTTCGCGGCCTGCAGATGCTCCCGGCGCCTCGCGCCGGACCAGCCAGGTCGCGGCGGTCCCGGGCGATGCGCCTGCCGGCAGCAACGGTCTAGGCGGCCAGGGCGGACTTCGCCTTTTCGGCGATCGCCTGGAAGGCCGCGGGTTCGTGGATGGCGAGGTCCGACAGCACCTTGCGGTCCACCATGATGCCCGACTTGGAGAGGCCGTCGATAAACCGGCTATAGGTCATGCCAAACGGGCGCACCGCCGCATTGAGGCGCTGGATCCACAGCGCGCGGAAGGTGCGCTTCTTGCGCTTGCGGTCGCGGAAGGCGTATTGGCCCGCCTTGTCGACGGCGGCCTTGGCGGCGCGGATGGTATTCTTGCGGCGGCCGGAAAAGCCCTTGGCGGCCTTGTAGACCTTCTTGTGCTTGGAGTGGGAGGTCACACCGCGTTTGACGCGAGACATGACGGGCATCCTTGATCAGAAGTGACGGGATCGCCGCGCGGACGCGGCTCGGCTGGGTCGACCGCGGCTGCGATCAGGCGTTCGGCAGGAAGTATTTCTTGACGTTGTCGCCGTCGGTCTTGAACAGCACGCGGGTGCCGCGGAGCTGGCGGATCTGCTTCTTGGTCCGCTTGATCATGCCGTGGCGCTTGCCGCGCTGGGCGTGGGTCACTTTGCCCGTGGCCGTCACCTTGAAGCGCTTCTTGGCGCCTGACTTGGTCTTCAATTTGGGCATTTGGATCTCCTGTTGCCGCAACACGAAACCGCCCGCGAAGGCGGCCTGCCGGCGCAAAATGCTCGTTAGAGCGTTGAATATGCTCGATTATTCCGCAATCGCAACAATCGGCATGGGCATCGCCACGGCAGCCCTTACCAGCCGGGCGATGAAGGCTGCGCTTATGCCAGAGGCGGATCGCATTGGCAACGCCGAAACCGGCGGCCGGACCCGCAATCCGGCCGGCGAGGACGAAGGCAAGCCGGGAGAACGCAGCCTAGCGGGGTGCCAGGACCATCACCACCTGGCGGCCCTCGAAGCGGGCATCCTGCTCGACCTTGGCATATTCGGCGACGTCCGCCTTGACCTTATCGAGCAGCTTGGTGCCGATTTCCTGATGGGCCATTTCGCGGCCGCGATATCTCAGGGTGATCTTGACCTTGTCGCCTTCCTCGAAGAAACGCTGCATGGCGCGCATCTTCACATCATAATCATGGTCGTCGATCATCGGCCGCAGCTTGATCTCCTTGATCTCGACGATTTTCTGCTTCTTGCGGGCTTCCGCGGCCTTCTTCTGCGCCGAATATTTGAACTTCCCGTAGTCCATGATCTTGCAGACGGGAGGATTCGTGTTCGGCGAGATCTCTACCAGATCCATGCCCACTTCGGCGGCCATCCTGATGGCGAGCACGGTCTCGACCGTGCCGTGGTTGGTGCCGTTCTGATCGATCAGCTGAATCTGCGCATTGCGGATGTCGTCGTTGGTGCGCGGCCCGTCCTTGGCGGCGGCGGGCGGGGCTCTGTTGGGACGGCGAATGGGTAGATCTCCGAGGTTGTGAGAGGAGCAGGTAGTTTGAAGGAATAAGGCGTAGCCGGCAAGCAAACTCAGCAGGCCGGCGCAACAAAACCATCAAATGCGAGGCATTTTGGTCACGCCGGCCAACGCCACCGGGACCATTTCGTTCAGATCGGGTCCAGATAAAGCGCCGCTTACCGTTCCACAAGTGCGGGCTGTTGGCGCAGGCGCTCGGTTGACGGGAGGCGCGGCCTCGCTCAAACCAACCGGATATCTGGCATATTCAGCATGGCCCCATCGAGCGCACCCGATCAGGAACCGGCTTTCATCGAGGTCGGCGAAGGCGCCGCCCGTCGCCGCATCGCGGTACGCCGCCGCGGCGGTGGCGCGCCCGGCCTGTTCTGGCTTGGCGGCTTTGCTTCGGACATGCAGGGCACCAAGGCGCAGGCGCTCGATGCCTGGGCCGCCGAACATGGCCGCGGCTCCGTCCGGTTCGACTATTCAGGCCATGGCGAATCCGGCGGCGCCTTCGTCGACGGCACGATCGCACGCTGGCTGCAGGAAGCGGTCGCGGTCTTCGAGCAGTGGTGCATCGGCCCGCAGGTCGTGATCGGCTCATCGATGGGCGGATGGATCGCGCTGCTGCTGGCGCGCGAATTGGCGCGGCGTCCCCTCGGCGGCGCCACACTGGCCGGGCTGGTATTGATCGCACCGGCGCCCGATTTCACCGAGGAGCTGATGTGGAAGCAGCTTGCACCGGACGCCCGACGGCAAATCGAGACCAGCGGGGTCTGGTTGCGACCATCGCAATATGGCGATCCGATTCCGATCACGCGCGCCTTGATCGAGGATGGCCGCCGTCATCTCGTCCTCGGCGGCGCCATCGAAGTCGGATGTCCGGTCCGCATTCTGCAGGGCGCACAGGATCCGGATGTGCCCTGGCGGCACGCCTTCGCGCTGACGCAGCGGTTGCCCCGCGAGGACGTGGTGTTGACCGTGATCCAGGACGGCGATCATCGCCTGTCGCGTCCGCAGGATCTCGCGCGGATCATTGCGGCAGTCGCCGAGATGGGGTGAACTGCCGCCCTGGCGGCATGAACGGGAGAAGCGCATGAATGTCGATGCCATGCTCCGAACCTTTTGCGACGCGGTCGAGCAACGCAAGGGGGCGGCGCTCGCGGCACTGTTCACGGAGGACGGCGTCTATCACGACGCGTTTTACGGCGCGTTTGCCGGTCGTGCCGGGATCGCCGAGCTGATCGACGATTGGTTCTATCGCACGGCGACCGATTTCCGGTGGGATATGCACGCGCCGGTCAGCGATGGCAGGACGCTCTATGCCCGCTACACTTTCAGCTACCGCTCAATCCTGCCGGAGGCGAACGGCGCCCGCGCCATGTTCGAGGGCGTCGCGATCATGGCGCTGCGCGATGGCTTGATCGCCGACTATCACGAGGTCGCCAACACCGCGACCGGCTTTGTCGACATGAATTTCGCGCCCGAGCGCATTGCCAAGATCGTCGCCCGACAGGGCGCGGCGTTGAAGGCGCGCCCGGAGATGCGGCGGCATTTGGCCGATTGAGCGCGCCGCGGCGGGCCCGTGATGGCCGGGATCTCAGGGCGGCGGCGGCCGCGCCATCGGCTTGCGCTGCGCCAGCGCCGCGACGGTCGACGTTCCGATCGGGCCTCGTTCGTCATAGAGCCAGCATTCGCCGATTGCGATGCCGTCGCTGGCGTGATGGTTCACCACGTCGAACCCGATCCATGGCGTGGCGGGCAGGCGGTGCAGATACAGCGTGACGTCGCTGTTGATATAGCCGAGGCCACGCTCGCCGGCATTGGCGAACGGGCTGGCGAAATCCGCCGCGACCGCGACCCGCACGAATGGCGTCAACGGCGTGCCGTCGACCAGGTCGCGCACTTCGCTCATCCATAGCCGGCGCGCGCCGACGGTGCCCATGGCGCCCGCAATCGGGCGCGTCGTCCATTTGCCGTTCATGCCCAGACGCGGATCGGTCGGAGGCGGGATCTCCGACGGCGCCGGTACGTCCCAGTTCGGCGGTGCCCAGACCTTGCCCTCCGGGTTCTGCGTCTTGCGCAACAGCTGGCAGGAAGCGCGCGCCATGCTGACGCCGCCGCTGAAGAAGTCGGCCTCGACGACCCGGATGCGCATGCCGTTGCGTACCAGCCGGGACGTGACCTCGATCGGTGCAAAGCCCGGCAGGCGGAACATGTCGACGGTCAACCGCGCCGGGACGAAGTCGTTGCCGCCATGGCGCTGCTCGATAACAGATGCGAGCAGCCCGATGATGACGCGGCCGTGCAGGGATTTGGGATCCCACGGCCCGTTCGCGACCGGGTTGGGGATGAAGGCGTCGCCGTCGGGGGAGAAGAAGGGCTGGGCGGTCATGGCGCGCGACCATGGCGGATTTCGCGCGGCGAAATCAAGAGCAGCGATCGGCTGCAGGCTCCGGCATGTCAGGCCGATCCCATTCCCGGCGTACGCTTTCGTCCGGCTCGGTTGCGATCGCATCGCGTGCTTGCCGCGTGAAGACGTCGCGCGCGAGCAATCGCGACAACGCCCACACTGCGGCGCCACGGATCAGCGGGGCCTCATCGCCGAGCAGGCGCACGGCCTCGGCGGCCAGCGTTGGGTCGCCGGAGTTGCCGATCGCGATCAGCACATTGCGGAGGAAGCGCACGCGGCCGATGCGCTTGACCGGTGATCTGGCAAACAGCGCCCGAAACGCCGCATCGTCGAGCCGTGCCAGCGCGGCGAGATCGGGCGCGCGCAGCACCGCGCGGGCGGCGAGCTTCGCTTCGCGGCCTGCTTGCGCGAACTTGTTCCAGGGGCAGACCGCGAGGCAGTCATCGCAGCCATAGATTCGATTGCCGATGGCCGCACGGAATGGCTGCGGGATCGGACCCTTGTGTTCGATGGTGAGGTAGGAGATGCAGCGCCGCGCGTCGAGCTGGTAGGGCGCCGGAAACGCGGATGTCGGGCAGATGTCGAGACAGGCGCGGCAGGAGCCGCAATGGTCGGTGTCGGGAAGGTCGGGCGGCAGCGCCGCCGTGGTGAAGATCGCGCCGAGGAACAGCCAGGAGCCGAACTCGCGCGATACCAGATTGGTGTGCTTGCCCTGCCAGCCCAGCCCCGCGGCCTGCGCCAGCGGCTTCTCCATCACGGCGGCCGTGTCGACGAACACCTTGACCGCGGCGCCGGAGCGCGCGACCAGCCAGCGCGCCAACGCTTTCAGCCGCTGCTTGATCAGCTCGTGATAGTCGTCGCCTTGGGCGTAAACCGAAATGGCGCCGCGGCTGCGCTGCTGCAGGATGGCGAGGGGATCCTGGTCCGGCCCGTAATTGACGCCGAGCATGATCACGCTGCGGACCTCCGGCCAAAGTCCGCGCGGATCGGTGCGGCGCTCCGGCCGATCGGCAAGCCAGCCCATGTCGCCATACGCACCGGCATCGAGAAACGCCTGGAAATGTCTGGCAGCGCCGGCAATGGCGTCGGGAGCGGTGATGGCGCTGCAATCGAAGCCGAGGGCGCGGGCTTGGGCGGTCAGTGCCGCCTTCACGTCGTTCGGCGGATCCGCGACGGCTGCGTTCAGAAGTCGAGGTCCACGTAGGTGCGTGACGCCGGCACGCCCGCCAGCCATTCGCTCAGCAAAGGACGGAACGACGGACGGGATTTCACCCGCGCGTACCACGCCTTTGCCGCGTCGTCCTCGATCCATGGCACGTCGCCCAGATAGTCGATCGCCGAGAGGTGCGCCGCGGCGGCGAGGTCCGCATAGGTCAGCCGCTCGCCGGCGAGGTAGTTGCGGGTCCGCGCCAGCCAGCCGATATAGGCCAGATGATAGCGCACATTGGCCTTGGCCGCGCGGATCACCTCGGCCGCCGGCGCCCCGCCGCCGTCGTCCTCGCTCATGAAGCGCTTGTAGATGCGCTCGGTGACCAGCGGGTTGGAGGCCTCCTCGAAGAACTTCTCGTTGAACCATGCCATCAGCCGGCGCACCTCGATGCGTTCGGCCATGGCCGTGGGCAGCAGCCGGCGTTCGTTCAATGCGGCGCCGCGGCTCTCGTCCAGATATTCGATAATGATGGCGGCGCCGGGAACCGGCGGCAAGCCTTCCGCGACCAGCACCGGGGTGGCGCCGGCCGGATTGAGCGCCAGAAAGGCCTCGCGGCGCTCCCAGACCCGCTCCTCCACCAGCCGCAGATCGAGCCCGTGCTCACCGAGCGCCAGTCGAATGAAACGCGAATGCGGGCAGAAGGGGTGGTGAAACAGTGTGAACATGCAGTCCTGACAAGGGCACGGTGCCCGGCGAATCCCCACCGGCGCGGCGCCAAACTACCGAAGCGCGCGAATCAGGCAAGGCTGTGTCTTGGTGTTTTTTGCGATTGCGGCAGCAAGACGAATAAGCGAGAAGAACCCCGCTTTCTTACGCGCTTCGACCATGGCGGGCGGGATCATGATGTCTGATGCAGTCAGGGCGGTGATTCTCGGCATCATCGAGGGCGTCACGGAATTCCTGCCGGTGTCCTCGACGGGCCATCTGCTGCTGGCGGAACGATTCTTCAATCTCGGCGAAGGCAGCTTCTGGAACAGTTTCACCGTGCTGATTCAGCTCGGCGCGATTCTCGCGATTGTCGTGATCTACTTCGCAAAATTGTGGCGGATCGCGCTCGGCATGTTTTCCAATGCCGGCGACCGGCGCTTCGTCATCGGCGTGCTGGTGGCGTTCCTGCCCGCGGTGGTGATCGGCCTGATCGCGGGCAAGTACATCAAGCTGATGCTGTTCAATCCCTGGGTGGTGTGCTTCTCGCTGATCGTCGGCGGCGCCATCCTGTTGTGGGTCGATCAGCTCGATCATGATCCGCATCAGCACGACGCCACCCGGTTTCCGCTGCCGATGTATCTCATGATCGGCATTGCGCAGTGCTTCGCGATGATTCCCGGCGTGTCGCGTTCCGGCGCCAGCATCGTCGCCGCCATGCTGCTCGGGGCCGACAAGCGCGCCGCCGCCGAGTTTTCGTTCTTCCTGGCGATCCCGACCATGATCGGCGCGTTCGCCTACGATTTCTACAAGAACCGCGGCGACATGGACGGCAGTCATCTCGGCATTGTCGCGATCGGATTCGTGGTTTCGTTCGTGACCGCGATCGTGGTGGTGAAGACCTTCCTCAGTTACGTCACCCGCAACGGCTTCACGGTGTTCGCGTGGTGGCGCGTCATCGTCGGCACGCTCGGCCTGATCGCGCTCGCGATGGGCAGGTAGGACGCCGCGCCCTAGGTGTTCTTTTGCTGGAACTGCCCGGTGGCGCGGAAGCGCCACAGATATTGCGGGGCGATTGCTTCCATCGAGTTCGGGCGCAATGCCCAGCCCCTGCAGCGTGAGGCCCGCGGCCTTGGCGGCGTCGGATACTACATTGTCCGACCGCAGCAGTTCGACCTGGTCCCGCGTCAGCTTCAATGCACCGGGCGCGAATTGCAGCAGGACTGCCTGCAGTTTCGCCAGCCCGAACGGCAGCGACAGCAACATGCGGTGGCGCTCGGTGGTGGCGAGGATGAACTGCATGATCTGGCGCATGGTCAGCACTTCGGGGCCGCCGAGTTCGTAGGTCGCGCCGGCCCGGGTCTTGCCGTCGACGGCGTCGGCGACAGCAGTGGCGACATCGCCGACATAGGCCGGCTGCAGCCGGGTCGCGCCGCCGCCGATCAGCGGCATGACCGGCGAGATCCGCGCCAGCGCCGCGAATCGGTTGGTGAAGTCGTCCTCCGGTCCGAACAGCACCGACGGGCGCAGGATGGTGGCTGCGGGCACCGCCGACAGCACCGCCATTTCACCGGCCGCCTTGGCGCGGGCATAGCGCGAGCCGGAGTGCTCGTCGGCGCCGATCGCGGAGACATGCACCATGCGGGCGCCGCAAGCGGCAGCGGCCCGCGCCACCGTGCCGGCGCCCCTGCCCTGCACCGAATCGAAGGTCTGTCCGCCGCTTTCGGTGAGGATGCCGACCAGGTTGACGGCGACGTGGGAGTCGCGCATCGCCGCCTCGACCGAAGCGCCGTAGCGCAGATTGGCCTGCACCGCGTGGATCTGGCCGACCTTGCCGAGCGGCTGCAGATGGCCGGCGAGTTCTGGCCGGCGCACCGCGACCCTGATCCGGTAGTCGCGCTTGCACAGCGCGCGGACGACATTCCGCCCCAGGAAGCCCGATCCGCCGAAAACCGTGACCAGCGTTTCCAGATTCGATGCCATCGGAGTCGCGTTCCTGTCCGTCAATGAGAGAATAGCCCGGGTATCAGCGGCTTCGCGATACGCCAACCGGCCCGCGCTGTACAGCCACAGGCCAGCGTTGCGGCCATTTGACAAGCGCAGCCCCGATCCGTACTAACCGGCCCGGGCCCAGGTGGCGGAATTGGTAGACGCGCTGGCTTCAGGTGCCAGTGGCTTCACGGCCGTGAAGGTTCGAGTCCTTTCCTGGGCACCACCCCCGACCCCGCATCGGAAAAACCCGCTTTCGCCTCGCGCCCGTGGCAGGGACTGCGACAGATTGGCCCTTCGCGGGCACGTGATTGGCATGTGATCGCGCGGGGTGGGATTATCACCTTGCCTGTTCATAGGCGCCCCAAGTGAACCCCGCCGAGCGTCCCCCCAACGCATCATCGGCGGGGTTTTTTGTTGGCCGCATCCGCCGCCGATGGGCTGGCGCCGGCCTCGCGGCAACGCGGGCGCCCGGCATTTTACCTGTCGGGGTGGCCCGGCTGCGCTCGCAGTTTGCCGATTTGGACGGTAGTCTGCAGCCTGGAATCGATCCGATAGACCCGAGGCCGCCTTCATGACCATTCGCCAGCATCGCGGCGATCTGCCCGATTTGTCCCGCTACGCCAATTCGGTGGCGATCGATACCGAGACCATGGGGTTGCACCCCCGCCGCGACCGGCTCTGCGTGGTGCAGCTGTCGAGCGGCGACGGCACCGCCGACGTGGTGCAGGTTCCGAGAGAGCCCGGCGAGGCGCCGAACCTGAAGGCGCTGCTGGCCGATCCCGCGATCGTCAAGATCTTCCATTTCGCCCGCTTCGATCTTGCCGCGCTCTACCATGCCTACGGCGTGATGCCGCAGCCGGTCTATTGCACCAAGATCGCTTCGCGGCTGTGCCGCACCTACACCGATCGCCACGGCCTGAAGGATCTGGTGCGCGAGGTGCTCAACATCGATCTGTCGAAGCAGCAGCAATCCAGCGACTGGGGGGCGCCGAGCCTGAGCGAGGCGCAGCTCGCTTATGCGGCGTCCGACGTGCTGCATCTGCACGGCCTGCGCGAGCGGCTCGACGCCATGCTGGCGCGCGAGGGCCGCACTGCGCTGGCCGAGGCCTGCTTTGGCTTCCTGCCGACCCGGGCGAAACTCGACCTCGAGGGGTGGGAGGCCGAGGACATTTTCGCCCATTCGTGAGCCGCCGATCGGCCGCCGCGCCCGCTGCCGCCCCGCTTCGGACACAGTACTGGCGAGAGGTCCGGGCTGCGCCGCCCGGCGATCCCGGGTAGAATGGACCCGGCCGGCCGTGCTGCCTTTGTCACTCGGGGGTCGGCCGCGGACGTTGTAAGCGCCTTGGAGTAACGGTGAATTCGGTCCAGAACCCAGCCTATCAAGCCGGAATGGAGGCGCGCTTTGCCATTGCCGCGCGCCACAGCCGGATGGTGCGGCTGCTCCGCGTCGCGGTTCCGGCGGCGGTGGCACTGGCGCTCGCGGTCATCATCACGATATCGATCTTCAACCCGTTCCGGATGCTGCTGCCCAAGCTGCCGCTCGACAGCGGAAACCTGGTGGTCTCCGGTTCCCGGATCACCATGGAGGCGCCGCACCTGTCCGGCTACACACCGGATCGGCGGCCCTATGAGGTCTGGGCCAAGACCGCGACCCAGGACGTGGTCGATCCGGATCACCTCGACCTCAAGACCCTGCGCGCCAAGGTGCGGATGGAAGATCAGTCGATCGTCACCCTCGACGCCAGGAAAGGCCTGATGAACACCAAGGACCAGTCGCTGGACTTGCATGACGACATCTTCCTGCAGACCTCGACCGGCTATGAGGCCCGGCTCAGCCAGGCTTTTGTCGACATGGGCAAGGGGACGGTGCAGTCGGACGAGCATGTCGATGTCAAGCTCACCAATGGGACGCTGTCGGCCGACCGTCTGAAAATCACCGGCAGCGGCGATGTCGTGCTGTTCGAGGGCCATGTCGTGATGAACCTCGACAAGCTGCCGGCCGCCGACGCGCCCGACCCGTCGCTGGTTTCATCGGGGGCACCGGAAACGCCGGCGCCGCCCGAACCGGAGGCGGTTCACACCGGCAAGCCGCGGCCGATCTCCCGCAAGCCAGCCAACCCGAAATGATTGTCATGACCCTGCGTGCCTTTCGTCGAACCAGGATCCGGCCAGCCGGGCTCGTCTGCACGGCCGCCCTCGCCTTGGGGATGGTCGCCGTCGGCGAAGCCGGCGCGCAGAGCGCGGTGCAGGGCGTACCGAATGCCATGCAGGGGTTTTCGCAGAATCGCGATCAGCCGATCCAGATCGAGGCGGCGACGCTGGAGATGCGCGACAAGAAAAAGGAGGCGACCTTCTCCGGCAATGTAAAGGTGGTGCAGGGTGATACCACCATGACGTCGAAGCGGCTGGTGGTGTTCTATGACAGCACCAATCCGCCCGCCGGGGCCGCCGCCGCCGGCGCCAAGGCGGCGGCCAAATCGGCGCCGATTGCGGCGGCGAGCCCGGGCCCGGGCGGCAGCTCGTCGATCCGGCGGCTGGAGGCGCAGGGCAATGTCGTCGTCACCCAGAAGGATCAGGTCGTGACCGGCGAGACCGCCGTGTTCGACACCAAGACCAACCTCGTCACCATGCTCGGCGGCGTGGTGCTGACCCAGGGCAAGAATGTCCTGCGCGGCGACCGGCTGATGGTGGACATGACGACCGGCGTATCGCGGGTGGAATCCGACAGCGGGCGGGTGCAGGGCCTGTTCCAGTCCTCCGGCCAGGGTGGTTCGCCGCTCCCCGGGATGCCGGGCGGCAAACAGAAATAACATCAATCGCTTGTCGGGATTTAAGCGGCGCTGAGGTTGAATGCCGCAGGGCAAGCCTGTATCTACGGCAGCGGCCCGGCCCCTGGTCCGCGCCGCCCCCGGCGCCGTTCCGCTGGGCAAGCGGGATCCATTCATCCATGCTGCGTAGGACTCGAATCGCCGGGGCAGGCTGCACAATCACCGTGAAGGGCTGAGCAAGGCGGCGATGGTGGATTTACTCGGCATGTTCCGTCGTCGCCAGGCCAAACGCGGTCCGCCCGGATTTGCCCGCGGGCGCGACGACATCGCGAGCCTCGGCGACCGCGCAAGCGAGATGCTGTCCGGACCGGTGCGCGACGCGCCGCCAATCGCGCGCGATACGCCGCTGCCGCGTCCGGAAGCACCGCGTCCGGCCGCAAGGCCGCCGGCAAAGGCCAATGGCGGTACCGCGCCGCGGCTGTTGAAGCGGCCGGGTTATCTCGCCGTGCACAGCGTGGAAAAGAGTTTTGGCGCCCGCCAGGTCGTGCGCGGTGTCAGCATCTATGTTCGCCGTGGCGAGGCGGTCGGGCTGCTCGGGCCGAACGGCGCCGGCAAGACGACGGTGTTTTACATGATCACCGGGCTGATCCCGGCCGACCGTGGCGCCATTGAACTCGACGGCCATGACGTCACCAAATTGCCGATGTATCAGCGCGCCCGGCTCGGGATCGGCTATCTGCCGCAGGAAGCATCGATCTTTCGCGGCCTCTCGGTGGAGCAGAACATCCGTGCCGTGCTCGAGGTCGTCGAACCCTCGCGCAAGAAGCGCGAGGCCGAGCTCGATGCGCTGCTCGACGAATTCAACATCGCCCGGCTGCGCAAGACGCCCTCGATCGCCCTGTCCGGCGGCGAGCGCCGGCGTGTCGAGATCGCCCGCGCGCTGGCTACCCGCCCCAACTACATGCTGCTCGACGAGCCGTTCGCCGGCATCGATCCGATCGCGGTGGGCGACATCCAGGACCTGGTCCGCCATCTCACCAACCGCGGCATCGGCGTGCTGATCACCGATCATAATGTGCGCGAAACCCTCGGCCTGACCGATCGCGCCTACATCGTGTATGCCGGCGAGATCCTGACCGAGGGCAGTCCGGAAGAGATCGTTAACAATCCCGATGTACGCCGTCTTTACCTCGGCGAGGAATTCCGCCTCTAGGCGGCTTTCCATTCTGCGAAGGCATATACTTCGTGCGTGGACTAGGATAAGCAAGAATCGGACCAATTTCTTGGAGCCGGTTCGTTTTTCGATGGCCCTGACGCAGAAGCTCGAGTTCCGGCAATCGCAGTCGCTGGTGATGACGCCGCAGCTGATGCAGGCGATCAAGCTGCTGCAGCTTTCCAATCTCGATCTGTCGGCCTTTGTCGAGGAGGAACTGGAACGCAACCCCCTGCTCGACCGCGCCAGTGACGGGCCCGAATCTCCAGTCGCCGGTGAACCGGCGCCGCCCGAGCGGGCCGATTCCGATGATCCCGGCGCGGTTTACGAAGGCGCCGCGGCCGATCCGGCTGGCGAGACGTTCGAGGCCGCCGACGTCGAATGGATGAACAGCGACCTCCGCAGCCGTGCCGAGATCGAGCAGACCCTCGACACCCGGCTCGACAACGTGTTTCCCGAGGAGCCCGCCGAGGCCGCTGCGCGGACCGCCCAGGATGCGGCGCCGACCGCCTATACCGAGTGGGGCGGCGGCGCCTCCAATGACGACGAATACAATCTCGAAGCCTTCGTGGCGGCCGAGACCACGCTCAGCGACCATCTTGCCGAGCAGCTCGCGGTCGCCGTCACCGCCCCGGGGCTGCGCCTGATCGGGCAATATCTGATCAACCTGGTCGATGAGGCCGGCTATCTGCCGCCGGACCTTGGACAGGCCGCCGAACGGCTCGGCGCGTCGGCCGCCGACGTTGAGGCGGTGATGGCGACGCTGCAGACCTTCGATCCGCCCGGCGTCTGCGCGCGCAGCCTCGGCGAGTGCCTTGCAATCCAGCTGCGCGAACTCGACCGTTACGATCCGGCCATGCAGGCGCTGATTGGCCATCTCGACCTGCTGGCCCGGCGCGATTTCGCTGCCTTGCGCAAATTGTGCGGTGTCGACGACGAGGACATCGCCGACATGATCGGCGAAATCCGCCGTCTCGATCCGAAGCCGGGGTTGAGGTTCGGTACGTCGCGGGTGCAGACCATGGTGCCGGACGTCTATGTGCGGCCGGGTCCCGATGGCGGCTGGCATGTCGAGCTCAACAGCGACACCTTGCCGAGGGTGCTGGTCAACCAGATCTACTATGCCGAACTGTCGAAGACGATTCGCAAGGATGGCGACAAGTCCTATTTCAGCGATTGCCTGCAGAACGCCACCTGGCTGGTGCGCGCGCTCGATCAGCGCGCCCGCACCATCCTCAAGGTCGCCAGCGAAATCGTGCGCCAGCAGGATGGTTTCTTCACCCATGGTGTGGCCCATCTGCGACCGCTCAACCTGAAGGCGGTGGCGGACGCGATCCAGATGCACGAATCGACGGTGTCGCGCGTCACCGCCAACAAGTACATGGCGACCAATCGCGGCAGCTTCGAACTGAAGTATTTCTTCACCGCGTCGATTGCGTCGGCCGATGGCGGCGAAGCCCATTCGGCGGAGGCGGTCCGCCACCAGATCAAGCAGCTGATCGATGCGGAGAGCCCGCAGGCCATCTTCTCGGACGACACCATCGTGGAACGATTGCGGGAATCCGGCATTGATATCGCCCGCCGCACCGTAGCGAAATACCGGGAGGCCATGCGAATTCCGTCCTCGGTGCAGCGCCGCCGCGACAAGCAGAGCATGCTTGGCAAGTCCCGCGCCGCCACCGCCCTATCCGATCGTTCCCGGGACACCGCGCCGGCGTGATTGCGCCGAGGCCAGATCGGAATAGGGTCGGCCTTGCACCGCGGACGTGACCTATTCCCACCACCCATTCGAGGGCATCGAAATGACACTTCGAATTTCGGGCAAGAGCATCAGCATCGGAGAGGCGCTGCGCGATCGCGTCAGCGAGCGCACCGACGAAGTCCTGCGCAAATTCTTCGATGGCAGCTATTCCGGTCACATCACCTTCAGCAAGGATGGGATCGGCTTTCGAACCGACTGCGCGCTGCACCTCGATTCCGGGATCACGCTGGAGGCCAACTCCAACGCGCCCGACGCCTATGCCAGCGCCGACCAGGCCTTGCTGATGATCGAGAAGCGGCTGCGCCGCTACAAGAGCCGGCTCAAGGACCGCTCGGCGCGCAAGGCCTATGCGGCTTCGGCGGCGCTGGCGGAAATCGAGGCGCCCGTTCTCGATGCCCCGAGCTATGTGATCGAAGCTCCGCTGGACGGCGACGATGAGGTCACCGGCTACAATCCCGTCATCATCGCCGAGGCGACCACCTCGCTGAAACGGCTCTCCGTCAGTGAAGCCGTGATGGAACTCGACCTGACCGGCGCCGCCTGCATCGTGTTCCAGCACGGATCGAGCGGCCGGGTGAACATCATCTACCGGCGCGCGGACGGCAATGTCGGCTGGGTCGACCCACCTGTGGTCACGCCTGGATCCTAGGAGGCCATGGGCCTTGACGGCAAAGCCGCCCCTCTCCGGTCCGCGGCCCCCGGGAAAGGGCAGGAAACCGGCGCCTGAAACTGCGTCATGGCTGTTGGCACCGGTCTTGCGTTGGAGTAGGAGGAGGCCCGTGGGAGCGCCCGTCGGGATCCGCGCTCATCTGCTTGACGTCGCCGCTTCGGCACCTATTTCGAAACCTGACGGTTCACCTCGGAACGCCGCATGACGATTACCGATCTGGTCGCACCCGAGGCGATTCTCCCGGCGTTGAAGATCAACAGCAAGAAGCAGGCGTTGCAGGAACTCGCGGCGCGGGCCGCCAGCCTGACCGGCCAGAACGAGCGCGCGGTTTTCGAAGTGCTGCTCCAGCGCGAGAAGCTCGGAACCACCGCGGTCGGCTATGGTGTCGCCATCCCGCATGGCAAGCTTCCCAGGCTGGAAAAGCTGTTCGGCCTGTTCGCGCGGCTGGAACGGCCGATCGATTTCGAGGCAATGGATGGCCAGCCGGTGGACCTGGTGTTCCTGCTGCTGGCCCCGGAGGGTGCCGGCGCGGACCACCTGAAAGCGCTGGCCCGGATCGCGCGGCTGCTCCGCGACCAGGACGTCGCCAAGAAGCTGCGCGCCTCGCGCGACGCCCACGCCATCTATTCGGTACTGGCGCTGCCGCCGGCCAGTGCGGCCTGAATCCAAAAAAAAAGCGCAGGCCGTCTCGATCGCTATCGAGGCAGACCTGCGTCCTTGAAATTCGCGGATGACGGGATCCGCTCGCGGCCTCAGTGGACGCTGACGGCCTGCAGCTCGTTGCTCCAGGCGTTGGCGACCGCGGCCTCGCGGCTGTCGGTCAGCATGATCGGCGTGCCGTCGGCGGCATGCAGGGCGAACAGCTTCAGTCCCGGCGCGATCCGGGGCGCCTGCGGGAACAATCCCGGAACGTCCTCGGAGCGAATCTGCTTCACATAGGCGATATGACCCTCGCCCAGATTGGCCAGCGCTTCCGGGGTGACGTTTGGTTCGAACGCAACATTACCTTCAGTCATGGTCTCGACTCCTCTGTCGGAATAAGCGGTCGAGTCCGCTACTCGTTCCATTATTCGTGTTCATTGATAGCGATTGTCTTAACGACTTTCTCCGGTTCGGGCCGGGCCAGGTCGATCGACAACAGCCCGTTTTTCAAGTCCGCGCCCAGCACCAGCATCCCCTCTGCCAGCACGAAAGTGCGCTGGAAGTGGCGCGCGGCGATGCCGCGATGGATGTATTGCCGGGCCTTGTCGTCGTGCTGGCGGCCCCGAATCACGAGCTGGTTTTCCTCAATGGTCACATCGAGTTGGTCGCGGGTGAAACCCGCCACTGCAAGCGTGATGCGCAGCCTTTCGGGCTGACCATTGGCACGGTCGCAGCGCTCGATATTGTAGGGAGGATAACCGTCGGCGCCTTTGACGACGCGATCGAGCGCACGCTCGATTTCGTCGAACCCCAGCAGGAACGGACTGGATAACGAAGGAACACGAGACATAGTTTACAAAGTCCTCTCGAAGCGACTTTGGCATTCAGGGCCCTTGCGGCACCCTTATCGACCGGTCGGCGGCTGCCTCCCGGTCAATAGGCAATATGGTCACGCTCCCGGAGGCATTCAAGCACCCTGGAACCAGGCCGCCGCGGCGGCCGCTGCACTGCACCCAAGGGGCAGTTCCCTAGAGATCGATCCGGCGGCGGCCGTCGGCGCTGAACAAATGCAGCTTGTCGCGCGGCGCGACGGCCCGGATCCGCTCGCCGATGGCGGGGGCCACCGCTCCCGGGATGCGCACCAGCACCTCGCCGGGGGGCAGCTCGCCCGGATTGGCGGCGACCTGCTGGGCCTCCCGTTCGCGTGTGCCGTACACGAAGGTCTCGGCGCCGACCCGCTCGATCGCCTCCACGGTGAGGCCAAGCGAGAGGCCGCCGGCGACCGGCTCGTTCGCGATCACGAAATCTTCGGGACGAATGCCGAGGATGCCGGCCTCGCCGGCGGCGGCGCGGCGGTCGCCGGCGAACTGCGCCTCGATCTCATGCGCGCGCAGCGGCATCAGGTTCATCGGCGGCGCGCCGATGAAGGAGGCGACGAAGGTGGTCGCCGGCTTCTGATAGATCGCGAGCGGGTTGCCGATCTGCTCGACCTCGCCGCCGTTCATCACCACCAGGATGTCGGCCAGTGTCATGGCCTCGAGCTGGTCGTGGGTGACGTAGATCGACGTGGTCTTCAACCGGCGCTGCAGCTTGCGGATCTCGACTCGCATGGCGATGCGCAGCTTGGCGTCGAGATTGGACAGCGGCTCGTCGAACAGGAACACCTTGGGTTGGCGCACGATGGCCCGGCCCATGGCGACGCGCTGGCGCTGGCCGCCGGAAAGCTGCCCCGGCTTGCGGCCGAGCATCGGCGCGATTTCGAGGATCCGCGCCGCCTCCTGCACCCGGGTGTCGATCTCGGGCTCACGCATGCCGCGGTTGCGCAGGCCGTAGGCCATGTTGTTGTAGACACTCATGTGCGGATAGAGCGCATAGTTCTGGAACACCATCGCGATGTCGCGCTCGGCCGGCTCGACCTGGTTGACGACGCGGCCGCCGATGTCGATCTCGCCGGCGGAGATGGTTTCCAGCCCGGCGACCATCCGCAGCAGTGTGGACTTGCCGCAGCCGGACGGACCGACCAGGACGCAGAACTGACCGTCGCCGACCTCGAGGCTGATGCCCTTGATTGCCTCGAAGCCGCCCGGGTATGTCTTGCGGACGTCGCGGAGGGTTACGCCGGCCATCTCACTTCTCCGTCTCGATCAGGCCCTTGACGAAGAGGCGCTGCATCAGCACGACGACCGCCACCGGCGGCAGCATGGCGAGCACGGCGGTCGCCATCGCGACCTGCCACTCGGTCAGGGCGTCATGCACGTCGATGATCTTCTTGATGCCGATCACGATGGTCTGCATGTCGTCGCGGGTGGTGATCAGCAGCGGCCAGAGATACTGGTTCCAGCCATAGATGAACAGGATCACGAACAACGCCGCGATGTTGGTCACCGACAATGGCAGCAGCGTATCCCAGAAGAACCGGATCGGACCGGCGCCGTCGATCTTCGAGGCCTCGACCAGCTCCTTGGGCACGGTCATGAAGAACTGGCGAAACAGCAGCGTCGCCGTCGCCGAGGCGATCAGCGGCAGGATCAGCCCGGCATAGGAATCCAGCATGTGCAGATCGCTGGTGATCTTGTAGGTCGGATAGATGCGAACCTCGACCGGCAGCATCAGCGTGATGAAGATGGTCCAGAACGCGGTCATCCGCAGCGGAAACGCGAAGAACACGATGGCATAGGCCGAGATGATCGAGATCGCGATCTTCCCGGCGGCGATGCCGAGCGCCATGATCAGGCTGTTCAGCATCATGACGCCGACCGGCTGCCGCGTGGTCTTGCCGGTGCCGGCGACGATGGTGTTCCAATAGGTTTCCCAGCCATGGGAGCCGGGAAGCAGCGACATCTGGCCGTTGGCGATGACGGCGTTGTCGTGGGTCGAGGCGATGATGGCGAGATAGACCGGAAAGGCCACGACGATGACGCCGGCCAGCAATATCAGATGAGGCAACAGGTTTCCGAATCGTCGGTGCTCGACCATGGCGTTCAGTAATGGACCTTCTTTTCGACATAGCGAAACTGAAACGCGGTCAGCGCCACCACCAGGATCATCAGGATCACCGATTGCGCCGCCGAGCCGCCGAGATCGGTGCCGGCCTTGCCGTCCTGGAACACCTTGTAGACGAGGGTCTGGGTGGCGCCGTTGGGGCCGCCGCCGGTCGCCGTGTCGATGATCCCGAGCGTATTGAAGAAGACGTAGGTGATGTTGATGACGATCAGGAAGAAAGTGGTCGGCGACAGCAGCGGGAAGATGATGGTCCAGAACCGACGCATCGGCCGCGCGCCGTCGATCGCCGCGGCCTCGATCACGCTTCTTGGAATGGCCTGCAATCCCGCCAGAAAGAACAGGAAATTGTAGCTGATCTGGTTCCAGACCGCGATGACCACGACCAGGATCATGGCATGGGTGCCGTTGAGCACCGGATTCCAGTCGATGCCGTGGCGCTGCATGGCGCGGGCGATCATGCCGAGGCCGGGCTGGAACATGAAGATGAACAGCACGCTCGCCACCGCCGGCGCCACCGCATAGGGCACGATCAGGAAGGTGCGATAGATCTGGACGCCGCGCAGATTGTGATTGGCCATGACCGCGAGCAGCAGGCCGATGCCGAGCGCGAACGCCACCACCAGCACCGAAAACACCAGGGTGACGCCGATCGCCTGATAGTAGCCGGGGTTTCGCAGCAGATCGAGATAGTTCTCGAACCAGACGAACTGGGTCGACAGCCCGAAGGCGTCCTGCACCAGGAACGACTGCCGTACCGCCTGCACGGCGGGCCAGTAGAAAAAGATCAGCGAGACCGCAAGCTGCGGCAGGATCAGAAGACAGGGCAGCAGTTTGCCCGAGAAGATCGCCCGCGATTCCATCCAGCCCCCGTTTGCCGGGATCGCGGCCGGCCATCAGGTCCGGGCCGCGATCCTCGCGGTCGTCACTTGGCGGCAGTGCGCTCGAACTGCCGCAGCATCTGGTTGCCGCGCGACACCGCCGTGTCGAGCGCTTCCTTCGCCGATTTCTTGCCGGCGAGCGCCGCCTCGATCTCCTCGGCCCAGACGTCCCGCATCTGCACCATGCCGCCGAAGCGCAGGCCGCGCGAGTTCTCGGTTGGCGGCTTGTTGGTCAGTTCCTTCAGCGGCACTTCCAGAATCGGGTTCTTGTCATAGAAGCCCGACGCCTTGGTCTTGTCATAGGCGGCCTTGGTGATCGGCAGATAGCCGGACACCTCGTGCAAATTCACCTGGCGGTCGGTGTCCGACAGGAAGGTGAAGAACTTGGCGATCCCCTTGTATTCGGCCTCCGGCTTGCCGGCCATCACCCACAGCGAGGCACCACCGATGATGGAATTCTGCGGCGCGCCGGCGACATCAGGGAAATACGGCATCGGCACCGAAGTGAAGGCGAACTTGGCGTTGGCCTTTGCGCTCGGATAGAACGCCGACGACGTCATGAACAGCGGACACTCGCCGGAGGTGAAGCGTCCTTCGCCGGTATTGGTTCGCCCCGAATAATCGTAGCTCTTGTCCTTCTGCAGCTCGACCAGGTTTTCCAGCAGCTTGGTTTGCAGCGGCGTATTGAATTCGAGCACGGTGTCGAAACCGTCGAGCCCGTTGGCCTTGGTGCCGATCGGTACGTTGTGCCAGGCGGAGAACTGTTCGATCAGGCCCCAGGTGATCCAGGCCGAGGAGAAGCCGCAGGTCGGATTGGTGGCGTGCAGCTTCTTTGCATCGGCGAACACCTCCGGCCAGGTCTTGGGTGGCTCGGCGATGCCGGCCTTCTTCAATGCATCGAGGTTGACCCACATCACCATGCTCGACGAATTGAACGGGAACGACAGCATCTCGCCCTTCGTGGTCGAGTAGTAGCCGGTGATCGCCGGCAGGTAGGAGTTGGGATCGAACGGTTCGCCCGCTTCCTTCATCAACTGGTAGACCGGCTTGATGGCGCCCTTGGCCGCCATCATGGTGGCGGTGCCGACCTCGAACACCTGCATGATTCCCGGCGCGTTGCCGGCGCGAAAGGCGGCGATCCCGGCGTTCAGCGTGTCGGCGTAACTGCCCTTGAAGGTTGGAACGACCTTGTACTCGGTTTGCGAGGCGTTGAAATCATTGGCGAGCTTGACCACGACGTCGTTGTTCGGACCGGTCATCGCATGCCACCATTGGATCTCGGTCACGGCGTGGGCCGGGGTCGCCAGTGCGAGCACAGCCGCGACCGCCGCCGCCGCGCCGAATGGTCTGAAAGCCATCAAATCTCTCCCTGTGGGCCGCCATCTTCGTTGGCGCGCGTTAGCAGCGCCGGATGACGTGCGAATGACCTACATCAACGCTCGGGATGGTACGGGGGAAGCGCCGGGCAAGGGAAGTGGAAAATAGGCGAAGGGCGGGCGGCGCTCGGCCGGGCAGGGACGCCGCTCCTATCGCTTGCGCTCGGCGCCGCATACCGCACCCGAAGCGACCAGCTCGCCGATCTCGTCACTGCGATATCCGAATTCCGACAGCACCTCGCGCGTGTGTTGGCCGAATTTCGGCGGCACATGGCGGAGGCCGGGCTTGCTGCGCTGCAGCCGGATCGGCGAGGCGACCCCTTTGTACCAGTCCTTCTCGATGATGTCGCCGCGGTGAACGGTATGGGCACTGGCGAGTGCCTGATCGATCGACTGCACCGGCCCCGCCGGCAGGCCGGCGGCAAGTAGGCGGTCGCATAGCGGCTCGGCGTCGTGCTGGCGGAACACCGTGGCGAGTTCGCTGCGCAGCGCCTCGCGGTTGGCGATGCGGTCCTTGTTGCGCGCAAAGCGCGGATCGGTGCCGAGTTCGGGCTTGCCGATCTCCTTGCAGAGCTTGCGGAAGGTGCCGTCATTGCCAACGCCGATGAAGATGTCGTCGGTACGGGTCGGGAAGATCGAATAAGGCACCAGATTCGGATGCTCGTTGCCGGTGAGCTGCGGCGGCCTGCCGTGCATGAAATAGTTCGCCGCGTGCGGGTGCATGATGGCGAGCCCGGTCTCGTAGAGCGTGGTTTCCAGGAACTGGCCGAGGCCGGACTTCTGCCGCTCCGACAGCGCCATCAGAATCCCGATCGCCGCATAGAGGCCGGTGGTGATGTCGACCAGCGGAACGCCGATCCGGGTCGGGCCGCTCTGCGGCGAACCGGTCGCGGCGATCATGCCGGTCATGGCCTGGATGATCGCATCATAGCCGGGATTACCGCCGCGCGGTCCGTCGCCGCCGAAGCCGGAAATCCGGCAATGCACCAGCCTGGGAAACTTCGCGCGCAGCACCTCGTTGCCGATGCCCCATTTGTCGAGCGTGCCCGGCTTGAAATTCTCGATCAGGACGTCGGCGCCCGCCAGCATTTTCATCAGCACGGCGCGGCCGCCCTCCGAGGCGAGGTCGAGCCCGATCGAACGCTTGTTGCGGTTGATGCCGACGAAATAGGCCGCGTCCTCGCCGTGGAACGGCGGTCCCCAGTCGCGCACCTCGTCGCCGGCGGGAGGTTCGACCTTGATGACGTCGGCGCCGTGATCGGCGAGGATCTGCGTGCAATAGGGTCCGCCGAGCACCCGCGTGAGGTCGATCACGCGCAGTCCGGCCATCGCGCCAGGAGCCTGTTCAGTCGTCATGGGCCGTCCGTCCGAGCATCGTCGGCGCCATTAAGCATCAGTGGCGCGTACGCGCAAATGTACGGTTCAATGCCCGCGCGGCGCGAGCCCGTCGGTGTCCCGGCGTTCTTGACTTGGCATCGGCACGGCCTGTAAATGGCGCCGATCGCCCGCTCTCTTGAAAGGAACCGGCGATCTCAAAGGGGCCATAGCTCAGCTGGGAGAGCGCGTCGTTCGCAATGACGAGGTCGGCGGTTCGATCCCGCCTGGCTCCACCAGCCTCCACAGTCAACCAGCCTCCACTGTCAACCAGCCGTCGCGATCAACCAGCCTTCGCAGTCAACGCCGAAATCGTCCTTTTCCGCGCTGCCAGCCCGCAACTTCCCTTGTTTGCCAGCGATGGAACCGATATTTACCGGTGACCGAATCCGCGACCGAACCCGCGAGCAAAGCCAGTCATGCGTGCCGTCCTCGACATCGTTCTCATCGTCCTCGATCTCTATGTCTGGCTGCTGATCGCATCCGCCATCCTGTCCTGGCTGGTCGCCTTCAATGTCGTCAACACCCGCAACCAGTTCGTGGCGGCGGTGGCCGAGTTCCTCTACCGCATCACCGAGCCGCTGTTGGCGCCGATCCGCTCGGTGATGCCGAACCTCGGCGGTCTCGATATCTCGCCGATCATCCTGATCCTGATCATCATGTTCATCCAGCGGGTGATCACCTATTACATCTATCCCGTCGTATTCTGATCGCCCGCATCAGGGGCGTCTCTGCCGCGGAGCCGGGCGCGGTTCGGTGCTGCCCGGCACGGCGGGAGGATGGCTATGACGGCCCGGATCATCGATGGAAAGGCCATCGCCGCCGAGTTGCGGGGGCGCGTTGCAGATGAGGTGGCGCGGCTCAAGCGCGACCATCGGCTCACGCCCGGCCTCGCCGTGGTGCTGGTCGGCAACGATCCCGCCAGCGAAGTCTATGTCCGCAGCAAGCACAAGCAGAGCGAGGCCGCCGGCATCGCCTCGTTCGAGCACCGGCTGCCCGCCGATGTCGCGCAGGACGAGTTGCTGGCGCTGATCTCGGCACTCAACCGCGATCCCGCCGTGCACGGCATCCTGGTGCAACTGCCATTGCCGAAATCGCTGCAGGCCGAGACCATCATCAATGCCGTCGATCCCGCCAAGGACGTCGACGGGTTGCATCCGGACAATGCCGGCCGGCTCGCCGCCGGCCTGCCGGCGCTGTCGCCCTGCACGCCGCTTGGCTGCATCATCCTGACCAAGAGCGTGCATGGCTCGCTCGACGGCATGAACGCCATCGTGCTCGGCCGCTCCAATCTGGTCGGCCGTCCCCTGCTGCAGCTGCTGCTGAACGAGAACGCCACGGTGACGATCGCGCATTCGCGCTCGCGCGACCTCGGGCAATTATGTGCCCGTGCCGATCTGGTCTATGCCGCGGTCGGCAGGCCGGAAATGGTGCGCTGCGACTGGATCAAGCCGGGCGCCACCGTGATCGATGTCGGCATCAGCCGGCTGCCCGGGCCGGACGGCAAGACCCGGCTGGTCGGCGACGTCGCCTTCGCCGAGGCGCTCGAGGTTGCCGGCGCGGTCACGCCGGTGCCGGGCGGCGTCGGCCAGATGACGGTGGCCTGTCTGTTGGTCAACACCGTTCGGGCGGCCTGCGCCAACCACGGCCTGCCGGCGCCGGCGGTGTAGGCGCCGCCGGATTGATCAGGCCTTGGCGCGGGCGATCGCCTCCGCGATCAATCGGTGCGCGTCGTCCGGGCCGCCCCAGCGCAGCACCTTGACCCATTTGCCGGGTTCGAGGTCCTTGTAGTGCTCGAAGAAGTGCCGGATCTGCTGCAGCGTGATCTCGGGCAGGTCGCTGAAGCTCTTCACCTTGTCGTAGCGTTGCGTCAGCTTGGACGACGGGACGGCGATGATCTTCTCGTCGCCGCCGGCCTCGTCCTCCATCAGGAGCACGCCGACCGGCCGCACGCTCATGACGGCACCCGGCACGATGGCGCGGGTATTGGCCACCAGCACGTCGCAGGGATCGCCGTCGTTCGACAGCGTGTGCGGGATGAAGCCGTAATTGCCGGGATAGCGCATCGCCGTATAGAGGAAGCGGTCGACCACCAGCGTCCCGGCGTCCTTGTCCATCTCGTATTTGATCGGTTCGCCACCGACCGGCACTTCGATGATGACGTTGACCTGGCGCGGCGGGTCGATTCCAATTGAGACGGCGTCAATGCGCATGGGCGGCTCCGCGCGGGGGCAGGGGTACCCCGAAGCGCTCAGTTGGTCCAGGCGAAGGCGACCTTGTCGAGCGATTTGGCGCCGAATTTCTCCGACGATCGCGCCACCATGCGGCCGCCCAAAGCGCGATAAAACTCTGTCGCCGGATCGTTGTCGGAAAGCGCCCAGATCACCATGCTCTTCAGCCCGCTCTGCAGCAGGTCGCGCCGGGCCGAGGTGAACAGCCGGCGACCGAAACCAAGGCCCTGAAACTCCGGGCGGAGATAGAGCTCGTAGATCTCGCCTTCGAAATGCAGGCTGCGGGCCCGGTTGCGACCGTAATTGGCATAGCCCGCGATCTTGTCACCGAACACCAGCACGCTGACGCGGCTGCCCTTGCGGATCGCGCTGTCCCACCATTGCGGACCGCGGCGATTGATCAGCTTTTCGAGTTCGGCACCGGGGATGATGCCCTGATAGGCCGAACGCCAGGCTTCGTCATGGGTGGACGCCACCGCGGCTGCATCCGCAGCTTTGGCCGGGCGAACCTCGATGAGGGTTGTGCTCATGATCCCAATCAAAGCAAGTCGGCGCGGCCGCTTCAAGGTCCATCGTTAATTATCGGTTAACCTGTGGACTTTCTGCATCAGTTTTTTGCGGCCGGTGTATCGAAAAAGGACAAGGCGGTCGTCGTTCACGGAAAAATGCCCGGCGCGGGATGTTTCGCGGCTATGCTGTCGGCCGATCCGCTTCGTTGGTCCGGCCGGTAACAGGAAATCCATGCAGCTCAGAACGGTAACGCTCGTTCTCATCCTGTTGGCGGGGGTCGCCGCGCCCGCAGCCGGCGCCGATAGCCGATTCGGTCCTCAAGGCGCCGAAGGCGCGCCGAATCGCGAGCAGCAATGGCTGGTGCCGTCGCCCGATCCCGATACCGCGGCCCATGCGGTGCTGTTTCGACCGGCCGGCGACGGACCATTTGCGCTGGCCGTGATTGCACACGCTTCGACACAAAGCGCGGTGCGCCGCGCGCTGATGCCGCAGCCGGAATACAAGGCGCTGTCATCCTGGCTGGTGGCGCGCGGCTTCGCCGTGCTGGTGCCGGAACGGCCCGGGCATGGCGCGACCGGCGGCAAATATCTCGAGGACCAGGAGGGCTGCGACGACGCCAATTATTCCCGCGCCGGCTATGCTACCGCCGATTCGATCAAGGCGGCGCTGCGCTATCTGCGCGAGCAGCCCTTTATACGGCCGGAGGGCACCATCGTTGTCGGGCAATCCGCCGGTGCCTGGGGTGCGCTGGCGCTCGCCGCCGAGGACCCCAAGGAGATCGCCGCCATCATTGCCTTCGCGCCGGGGCGTGGCGGAAATGCCAGCGACTTTCCCACCAGGGTCTGCGCGCCGCATACGCTGATTGCCGCCGCGGCCGAATTCGCCGAGGACGCGCGGGTGCCGGTGCTCTGGCTGGTGGCGGCCAATGACAGCTATTTCTCGCCCGATCTGTCGCGACAGATGGCCGACGCCTTCCGCCGCGGCGGCGGCAAGGTCGACTTCCGCGTGCTGCCGCCCTCGGGCAGCGAAGGACACTGGCTGATGGATTCCGAATCCGGCGAGAAGATCTTCGGCGCGCCGCTGGACCGCGCGATCAAGGCGGCCATGACGAAGCCGGCGGCAGCCGGCAAGCGCTAAGCGAAACCGCCAGTTCAGCGGCCGGCGGCTGCGATCACTTCCCTGGCCGCTCTCTCCCCGCTGTCCCTGGCGCCATGGGCGGTGGAGAAAAAGTTCGGTGACGTGGCCTCGCCGGCGAAGAACAGCCGGCCGTCGACCGGCGCCGCCAGCAAAGCGCGCTGGCCGGCCTCGCCCGGCAGCGCATGCGAGTAGGAACCTCGGGCGAAGGGATCGTGCGACCAGCGCGATTCCGACAGCGGCGTCAGCCTGCGGCGGAAGTCGTTGCCGAGCAGCGCCGCGATTTCGTCGATGCTCTCGGCCGCGAGCGCGCCGGGGCCGGCATCCTCCAGCTCGCGGGCGAAGCGACCGCCGAAATAGCCTTCGATGCAGGCCTGGCCGAACGGACGCAGATGGAAGCTGCCCATGGCGGTCCGCATGGTGGCGCCGCGCAAATTGCCGTCCTTCGGCAGGTCGTCGGGGTCGGCCAATGCCAGCATCACCTTGTCGGCGAGGCCGAGCGGCAGGCCGCGCGCGGCGGCGAGCTTGGCCGGCAGCGGCGGATCGAAGCGGATGGCCTCCGCGGCCATCAGGTTGGTAGGCACGGTCACGATGACGCGGCCGGCGGAGAGGGTGCCGCGCGAACTCTCGATCCGCAGCCGGTTGCCGCCATGATCGATCAGCGTGACCTCGCAATCGAGCGCGAGCGGGCATGGCGCGCCATAGGCCGCCACCAGCGCGCCATAGCCGCGGCGCACCCGCCAGTTGATCCCGGTGTCTTCATAGGCGGCCATGTCGTGCACGGACACGCGGTCGAGCTCGCTGCCATTGACGTAGGTCGAGATCGCATCGATCATCGGATTCCAGCGATCGCCCGGCTCGAAATAACGGTTGGCGGCGCTGTCGCGGCTGCTGCCGGCGGCGGCTTCGGCGCGCTCGTGAAAGGCATCGAGCGAACGGATGAAATCCATCCGCTCGGCCTTGGGAAAGCCGCTATCGAAACTCTGTTCGCGCCATGGCGGCTGGGTCTTGTCGATTGCGAAATCATGACGTCCGGCAATCGCAACAAAGGAATTGCGATCGGCCGAGTGCAGCCAGCCGCACCCGAGGTCGAACGGCAGGCCGGGCGCGGCCATCACGGTGCAAGCGCGGCCGCCGACCCGCGGGCGCGCCTCCAGCACGATGACCGAGAGGCCGGAATCTTTCAACGCATGGGCGGCGCCGAGGCCGGCGGCACCGGCACCGATGATGGCGACATCGACATCGGAGGGAAGGGACATCGAGCTATCTTACCGGGTCATTTCCGCGCCCGGAACGACAATCAGGGGCGCGACCGCCGGATCAGGCCATGCGGGCTCATGCCACGGCCTCCTTGGCCTTGACCGCGCGCTTGCGGTCATTGGCGTCGAGGAATTTCTTGCGCAGCCGGATCGATTTCGGCGTCACCTCGACCAGCTCGTCGTCCTCGATATAGGCCAGCGCCTTTTCCAGCGTCATCTTGATCGGCGGCGTCAGGCGTACCGCTTCGTCCTTCGAGGTGGTGCGGATGTTGGTCAGCTGCTTGCCCTTGAGGATGTTGATCTCGAGATCGTTGTCGCGGGTATGTTCGCCGACGATCATGCCCTTGTAGACCTTCCAGCCCGGCTCGATCATCATCGGGCCGCGGTCTTCCAGCTTGAACATGGCGTAGGCCACCGCCTCGCCCTGGTCGTTGGAGATCAGCACGCCGTTCCGGCGGCCCTGGATGCCGCCCTTGTAGGGCGCGTAGCCATGGAACAGCCGGTTCATGATCGCGGTGCCGCGGGTATCGGTGAGCAGCTCGCCCTGATAGCCGATCAATCCGCGGGTCGGTGCGTAAAACACCAGGCGCAGGCGATGGCCGCCGGAAGGGCGCATCTCGATCATCTCGGCCTTGCGCTCGCTCATCTTCTGAACGACGACGCCGGAATGCTCCTCGTCGACGTCGATCACGACCTCCTCGATCGGCTCCAGCCATTCGTCGGTCGCATCGTCCTTGCGCAGCACGACCCGCGGCCGCGATACCGAGAGCTCGAAACCCTCGCGGCGCATGGTCTCGATCAGGATCGCGAGCTGCAGTTCGCCGCGGCCGGAGACTTCCATCGAATCCTTGTCGGCGGCCTCGGTGACGCGCAGCGCGACATTGCCCTCGGCCTCGCGCAGCAGGCGGTCGCGGATCATGCGGCTGGTAACCTTGTCGCCTTCGGTGCCGGCAAGCGGCGAGTTGTTGACGATGAACGACATCGAGACCGTGGGCGGATCGATCGGCTGGGCCCGCAGCGGCGTATCGACCGAGGGATCGCAGAAGGTATCGGCGACGGTGCCCTTGGTGAGGCCGGCAATGGCGACGATGTCGCCGGCGCCGGCCTCTTCGAGCGGCGTGCGCTCGATGCCGCGGAAGGCGATGATCTTGGTGATCCGCCCGTTCTCGATCAGCCTGCCGTCGCCGCCGAGCACCTTGACCTGCTGGTTCGGCTTGATGGTGCCGGAGCTGATGCGTCCGGTGATGATGCGGCCGAGATAGGGATTGGCTTCGAGAATGGTGCCGATCATGCGGAACGGGCCGTCCTCGACCGTCGGCGGCGCGACATGGCGCAAAATCAGGTCGAACAGCGGCTGCATGCCGGCGGCCGTCGGCCCGTCCGGACTTTCCGCCATCCAGCCCTGCTTGGCCGAGCCGTACAGGATCGGAAAGTCGAGTTGCTCCTCGCTGGCGTCGAGTGCCGCGAACAGGTCGAACACCTCGTTGATGACTTCGGTCGGGCGGGCGTCGGAGCGGTCGACCTTGTTGATCACCACGATCGGCTTCAACCCGACCTTGAGCGCCTTGGAGACCACGAATTTGGTTTGCGGCAGCGGACCTTCGGCGGCATCCACCAGCACCAGCGCGCCGTCGACCATGTTGAGAATGCGCTCGACCTCGCCGCCGAAATCGGCATGGCCCGGCGTGTCGACGATATTGATGCGGGTATCCTTCCACTGCACCGACGCCGCCTTGGCGAGAATGGTGATGCCGCGTTCGCGTTCCAGATCGTTGGAATCCATCGCGCGCTCGACCACGCGCTGGTTGTCGCGATAGGTGCCCGATTGCTGCAGCAGGCGGTCGACCAGGGTGGTCTTGCCATGGTCGACGTGGGCGATGATGGCGACGTTGCGAAGGTTCATGGCTGTTCTTCTGGTTCGGACAAGGGATGGAGCGCGACCGCACCGGAAGACCGGGACCCATTCCGGGTCAGCCCCGAAAACCTGGCGTTCGAACAGGGCGCGGCGCCCAAAAAGGAAGCCCGGCCGAACGGACCGGGCAGACCTCACTCATTGCGGCGCAATATAGTGGGAAATTGCCGGAAAACAATGCGCCGTTTGCTTTGGTCAGCGTTTTTTGGCCGGCTTCGCCGTCAGGAGACGAGGTCCTGATCGGTCGGATAGACCCCGCGCAGCACCTCCTCGAAATGGTTCCTGACGGCTTCGCTGCAATTGCAGGCCCGGGCCCGCAACCGATCCGGGTTGCGCACCACGATCGACCCGCGACGGGTCTCCACGATGCCTTCGGCCTTGAAGACCTGGATCACGCGGCTGGTATAGCTGCGGCCCACGCCGAGCAGCGTCGCCAGCTGCTCATGCGTCAGCGGCACGGTGTGGCCGCCGTCGGTCCGTTCCATCGCCGAGATGATCCACTTCGCGGTTCGCTGCTCGATGGAATGGATCGCGTTGCAGGCGGTCGCCTGGAAGATCTGGGCCAGCATGCAATCGGCATAACGCGCGAACACGCTGCGCAGGGTCGGCGATTTCTGCTTTGCGGCCTCCAGCTTCCCGACATTCAGACGCACGAACATGCCACCGAACTTGACCATGATGCGGGTGAAGGCGGGCAGATATCCCTCGCTGACAATGCCGCCCACCGCGCCCTCGCGCCCGACCAGAATGGTCTCGACGTCGCGGCCGTCCTCGTTGTGGACCATGAAGGTGGCGAGGCTCGGCCCGCACGGGAAGTGAACGGTCTGCACGTCGTCGCCAGGATTATACAGGAGCTCATTCGCCGCCGCCTGCTCCAGGGTGAGATAGGGAGCGAGCAGCGCATAGTCGCTCGAACTGAGCTTGCGCAGCAGGTTGTTGAAAGGCCGGTCTGCTTGAGCGACTTCCGGGCGATGTTGCATCGTCAGAGTTCCCCTTCTCGCGGCATGCATACGCCCTCAAAAGCGATTTATGTGTCCACTAGTGCACAGACAGAGAAATTGTAGTGTGGTGGTTTCCATTCGGGAACCGCGCCGGGCACGTATGGCCTGGTAGCGGGCCGTCCGGTCCACTGCCCGGGCTCGATCGCATCTCTTGTCCCTTGACCGGCCGAGATCATGGAACCCGCTCCTCCCCGCATGGCCCGCCTTCCCACCGATGTGCTGATCGTCGAGGATGACCTTATCATCGCGCTCGACTTCGAGGACACCATCACCGGTTTCGGCGTACAGCGGGTGCGAACCGCCTCGACAGTCGCGGCTGCGCTGCAGATGATCGCCGAGCGCCTGCCGGATTTCGCGCTGCTTGATGTCGGACTGGTCCGCGAAAAGAGCTTTGATGTTGCCGAACGGCTGGCGGCGTTGAATATCCCGTTCGTCTTCGTCACCGGATATGCCGCCGATGCCGGCATCCCCAAGGCGTTCTCGGGCACGCCGAGGCTGGCCAAGCCCTGTTCGTGCGAGGCGCTGCAGGCGGCGTTGCAGCGCTGGTTTAACGCCTAGCTGCTGGTGACGCGCAACTGCGCGGCGGCGCGATGCGACGGCTGCGGCGCGCCTGCCAGGAGCGCCCGCCGGTCCGCCACCGCGTTGTGAAACTGGTTCAACGCGATATTGAAGGCGGACAGCGCCGCCTCTTCGATGACGCCGTGATCGAAGTCATTCAAGGTTGTGCGCAGGATATCGTCGGCCTCGGACTGCATCCGGTCGAGCTCTTCGGTCGAGTCGCTGCGGCGCGCGACCGACAGCATGTCGATCAGGCGATCGCGCTGCGGATGGTTGCCGGTGCGGTCGTCCTTTTTCAGGACGCTCGCGAACCAGGCTCCGGCCGAACCCATGGCCGAGAGCGCCATCAGGCCCCACCAGATGTAATCGCTGTAGCGGTCGAGGAAGCTCTTCTCCTCGCCGTCGACAAAGGCGGCGGCGCCGGGATGCACGGGAATGGCGGCATCCTTGTCGGTGTCGGGCGTCTCGATCTTGGCCGCCAGCGGGAATTCCGCCATCACCGACTGCCGGATCGCAAACAACTGCCGGGTGAAGGCGGCTACCGTCGAATCCGCAAGATCCCTGCGCGCGACGATGTGGTGGGCGAACCCGATCGTCTTCACCTCGGCGTCGGGCCGCGCGGGCGAGCCGCCGAACGTGCCGGCGGGGATGTCGGTCGCCTCGTAATTCGGATGATTCTGCGCGATCGCCTCGGCCGCATCGATCGCCAGGAACGTCGGCGCGCCGCCGTCACGGGTCGATGCGGCGATCGCGTCGGCGGTGATCCGGCTGTTGACCGGTCCGGCGGCGAGAAACGCGTCCGCCTTCTGGTTGCGGATGGTTTCCGCGAGGTCGGTGACCGGAAGCTGCACGATCTCGACCTTGGCGGCATCGACACCGTATTGCTGCAGGACCACCTTGAGCAGATTGACATTGGCGGGGGTGCGGCCGATGACGCCGATGCGGTGGCCTGCGAGCTGCGGAATCCGGGTGATCTTCGTATCCGCCTTGCGGCCCCTGGTCTTGCCGGTCGAGGGTACCCACAGCACCGCGACATTCTTGCGCAGCGTCGCCACCGCCTGGGCGTTGCCGGGCACGACGAGGTCGCCGCGGATGACGGCGAGGTCAGCCTTGCCGTCGGCCAGCGCCTGTGCGCTTGCAGCGGCATTCTCGGTCGGCACTGGCCGCAGTCGGATCTGACCATGTTTCTGGGCAAAGGCCTGGGACAGCGCCTGCACCACCCGGATGTCGTCGCTGTTCGACGGGCCGACCGCGATCCGCAGCGTCTCCTGCCGCATGGCGAAATAATAGATACCGGCGAGCGTGCCGACGACGGCGAGAATCCCCGCAAGGGTGATGAACATCACCTTCTGCTTCGCCGGCCGCGCCGATGGCGCCCGGTTCGCTGTTGCAGGCTCGCCTTCTCCGCTCATCGATCAGACCAACACTCGCCAGGGTTCAAATGTGGTATTTGCCGGGACGGATACGCCGACATTGTAGCGGATTCCAGCCCACACCGCGTTACATCTGCGTCATGGTTACCGGTCCTGCAGCCGGCGGGACCGACTTGTTCCGGGCATTGGACCCGAAGGCCATGGTTCGGTGTTAGGATGCTACCGGACTGAACGGGGAGACGAACATGGCGGAGCGGCTGTCGGCAGAGGCGCGGAAATCGGCCCTGAAGGGCCTGCCAGGCTGGGCGGAGGCGCCGGGCCGCGAAGCGATCAAGCGGACCTTCACCTTCAAGGATTTCAACGAGGCGTTCGGATTCATGGCCCGCGCGGCGCTGGTTGCCGAGAAAGCCGACCATCATCCCGAATGGCGCAATGTCTACAAGACGGTGGAAGTCGTGCTCGCCACCCATGATGCCGGCGGCGTCACCGCGCGCGACATCGAGCTGGCGACCGCGATGAACGCCATCGCCGGGCAACTCGGCGCGGCCTGAGGGGCGCCACACAATCTTGCGGCGGGGCGGTGCCATCCCCAGCTTGAGGGATATCGGCCGCGGCGATTCATCGCGGCCCGCAAAGGATCGCTGCGATGGCAACCGAGCACAGCGTGGGCTTCGAGCCGGCCGACCGGCTGGCGCAGGACGGCGAAAGCGTGCGGCGCCGTTTCTGGACCAAGTTCAAGCGGGTCGCAGTCCGACTTCCGTTCGCCGAGGATTTGCTGGCGGCGTATTATTGCGCCTTCGACCGCCAGACGCCGCGCCATGTGCAGCTGTCGCTGCTGGGTGCGATCGCCTATTTCATCCTGCCGTTCGATTTCGTCCCGGACGTGATGCCGGTGCTCGGCTTCACCGATGATGCCGCGGTGCTGGCGACCGCGATCCGGCTGGTTGCGGGCCACATTACCCCCGAGCACCGCGAAGCGGCGCGCACCGCCTTGGCGCGCGGGGCCGGTCCGGAAGCTAAACAGTAGCCGCGAAGGTAGTGCGCTCCCTCTCACGCGCTTGGGGGAGAGGGGTGGGGCCAGCGGGAGAGCTGCAGCCAGTCTGTCGCGAGATGGTTCAAGCCAACTGCGTCATGGTCTAGCGGTCCCGTCAGCGGCGATCCGGGCGAGCCTGCGCGCGCGCATTCTGCTCGGCTTCCCAGGCCTGGAACTGCTTGAACAAGGCTTCCTTGTCGACGCTCGTCTGCACCTTGCTCGTGGCCGGACTCTGTCGCAGGAAATCATCGAACCGATCCCGCGTGACCGGCGAAATGCCGTGCTTGTCGAGCCAGTCCTCCGCGGGCGGAAACCGGCTCCAGCCGGCCAGCGGGGCCGCCAGGGAGACTTCCTTCCATTTCGGATGGAACGGCGGGTTCTGCAGTGCCGGGAATTTGGTGAAGAAGGCGTCCACGAACAGCGCGAGCTTGCGGTAGCGGTCGGTCTTGGCTCCCCAATTGTAGGCCGCCAGCACCGCCGGCACCGCGATGGTATCGACCTGCTCGCCCTTGGCAACGAGGTTGGGATAGTCCGCCGAGGTGAGCGTCGCCGGCAGGTAGTCGCTCTGCAGCGGTTTGTCGTAGCTGACCGTCACGAGATGGAAACGATCGTCCTTGAAGTTGCTCACGGCCTTGTAGGGCTTGCCGCCGCAGACGATCACGGCATCGATTTCGCCCTTCGACAGCTTCTCGAGCGCAATGCGCTGCTCGATATAGACGACGTTCGGCTTGATGCCGAGCCGTTCGAACACGGTCAGCGCGGTGACGAAAGTGCCGCCGTTGGGCAGGTCGACGCTGATGGTCTTGCCGTCCAGCTCCTTCAGGTTGTGCACCGACTTGCTGGCGATGACATGCATTTCTTCATTGTAGAGCTTGGTCACATAGGTGAACTGCTTCTTGATGTCCTTGGCGAAGCCCTTGCGCTCGAGATAGTCGAGCGTGTCGGAGCGCACGATGCCGAGATCGACGCCCTGCAGAAACAGGATGTCGGCGACACTCTGCACCGAGCCGCGTCCCACGATCGACAGCACCCGGAGCTTGTTGCCGTCGTCCAGCACCGAGGCGAGGTCGGCGCCGAATTGAACATAGGTGCCGCCGATGGTGCCCGAGATCAGGGTGACGGTATTGGCGTTCAGGCTCTGCTTGGTGGCCGCCGAGCCGAACTGGAAGATGGCCTTCAGGCTTTCGCTGACCTTGGCCGGGTCATATTCCGATTGTTCGGCCCGGGCCGTGAAGCCAAGAGCCAGCATGATGGCGAAGATCGCCAGTCCCACTAAGCGACGCATCGTTTTTCCCCGCTTTTGAACGATCAGTTCTGCAACTGCGCGAGGCGCTGCTCGGCGTCGGTCGAACCCAGTTGAGCCGCGCGCTGGTACCAAAGGCGGGCCGCGGCGGGATCAGGCGTGATGCTGCGTGTATCGGGCGTTCCCAACACCGCCGGATCGTAGGTTTCCGCCAGCAGGAAGGCCGCGATCGGCTCTACATTGGCTGCCCGTTCGAGCAGCAACCGGGCTACCGGAATGTCTCCGGCAGCAAGCGAGGACTTGGCCCGCTTCAGCAGCAAAGCGAGTTCATCGGGATCGATCTTGCGGGCCGGCGGCGCCACGCTTGGTGCCGCGACCGGCGCGGCGGCGACGACGGGGGCGGCAGGGGCTGCGGCCGCGGGCTCGGAGACAGCCGGCGCAACGGCGGCCAGTGCGGCAGCGGCCGGCGCACGGGTCTGCAGCGCAGATTGATAGGCCGTCGTGATCTCCTCGCGGGTCGGGGCCATCGCAACATTCGTCGTCGGAGCACGGGCCGTGGCAGCCGAAGGCGGCACGGGCACCGGCGCCCGCGCCGGATCCTTCAACTGCATATCTCGGGCCGTCAGCTGGGTAGTCGTGGGCCGCGCCGATACCGGCTGGGATTGCAGGGCGGCGCTGAGCGACGCCTTGGCATTGACCAGGAGTCCGCGCGTGACATCCGATGAGAACACCGTGACCAGGAGCGCCGCGGCCGAGGCGACCAGCACGCCCGAGAGGATGCGGAACGAGGCCGCCAACTTTCGATTGCCGCGCACGCTGGGAGCGAACTCGCTGGGATCCGGCTCACCGTCATAGTCGGACAGAAATAACGGTGCGGGCTCTTGCCGATAGTCGCGGCTGGACCGTTGGAAGGGATCTGGCGGCTGGCGATCGTAGTCGTCTTCGCTGTAGGGATCGTTGTCCGGATCATAGGATCGGAAATGTGGCGATCGTTCCACCATGGTAAGCTCCCCTGTGACGCAACCAACGGGGCATCCACAGCATGCGCGTTGTTTTATTCTTGTGGTCCAGAAGCCCCGTTACTGGGGCGCATTATTCGCCGTTTGAATCGGCCCAAAAGACGACCGCGGGGGGCACGATCTAGGAGATATTAGGGTTTAATTGAGGCGCGAATACGAATTGTAGTTGTACTTTTCGTTAAGTTGCGCAGTTTTACCTTAACACGTAAGGGTTTAGCTAGAATCTAGGGTTTTAGGATCACTTTCCCCATCGCCTGGCGGCCGGCCAGCACCTTCAGGGCGTCGGCAGTTTGGGCCAGCGGGAAGGTCCGGTCGACATGGGAGGAGATCCTGCCCTCGGCGGCCCAGTTCACCAGCCTCTCGAGGTTGGCGCGGTTCTTTTCCGGGTTGAGCCGTGCCCAGTTTCCCCAGAAAACGCCGCGGATATCGCAGCCCTTCAGCAGCGCGAGGTTGAGCGGCATCCGGGGAATCTCGCCGGCGGCGAAGCCGATCACCAGGAAGCGGCCCTCCCAGGCGATCGCGCGCAGCGCGGCCTCGGCATAGCTGCCCCCGACCGGATCGAAGATGATGTCGGCGCCCTTGCCGCCGGTCAGCCGCCGCAGGCCCTCCTTGAGATCTTCCTTGGCGTAGTTCAGCGCGAGCTCGGCACCGTGGGCCTTGGCGAATTCCAGCTTTTCGTCGGACGAAGCGCAGGCGATCACCTTGAGCCCGAGCAGCTTGCCCAGTTCGCAGGCGGCGAGCCCGGTGCCGCCGGCGGCGCCCAGCACCGCGAGGGTCTCGCCCGGCGCAATGCTGGCGCGATCCTCCAGCGCGTGCAGCGCCGTGCCATAGATGATGATGATGCCGGCGGCGCGGTCGAAATCCAGATGGTCCGGAATCCTGACTATGGAATTTGCCGGCAGCGCGATCCGCTCGCGCGCGCCATTGTGTCCGCAGGAGGCTACCACGCGGTCGCCCACCTTGAGCCCGGTGACGCCGGCGCCGACGCTCTCGATCACGCCCGCGACCTCGGCCGCCGGCGAGAACGGAAAGGGCGGCTTGATCTGGTACTTGCCCTGGATCATCAGCAGGTCGAAAAAATTCAGCGCTGCCGACTTGATCGCGATCACGACCTGGCCGGCCTCGGCCACCGGGTCGGGCAGCTCGGTCAGAACGAGATCGTCGGGACCGCAATATTGCGAGCAGAGCACGGCTTTCATGGCAACACCTGATGATCGGACGCTGAGCCATGCTTCATGCCGGATTTACAGCCGCGCTTCAATCCTCCTTGCTCGTCCAGGCGGCTCCTGCTGATCCATGACGGCAGCGACGACGCTCGGTGGCGAATTGCAGGACGATTGAATTAAGTTGCGGACGACGGCGCTGCCGCAACGGATGCGCGATGCTGGCGACCTTCCCAAAATCAGTTTTCCCGGTTATGCCTCGGCGCCGTGACCACGCGACGCCGGGCCATCTTCCAGTCACAATCATGAGGGAACCAGATTTGGTAATGTCCGAGCCGCGAATCCTGACAATCCTGGCGGGAAGCATGCTGCTGTGGGCGACCGCGGCGCCGGCGCAGAGCGCGCCGCCGAAAGCCGCCGCCAAGCCCGCGGCAGCGAAACCGGAAGCGAAACCTGCCGTTGCCGCTGCCGGCGGTGCGGAGCCGACGCTGATCGGCCAGTTCGGCACCTGGGGCGCCTATACCGCGAACCCGAATGGCAAGAAGGTGTGCTTCGCGCTGGCGAAACCCTCGTCGTCGAAGACCAATCCGCCGAATCGCCCGCGCGATCCCGCCTATGCCTTCATCTCGACCCGGCCGGCGGAGAAGGTCGTCAACGAAGTCTCGGTGATGATCGGCTATGCGCTCAAGCCGGGATCGGAATCGACCCTGGAGGTCGGTGGCGCAACCTACGGCATGTACACCCAGGGCGACGGACTCTGGATCAAGAACGCCGCGGAGGAGGAGCGGATGGTCGAGGCCATGCGCAAGGCGGCCGACGTGGTGGTCAAGGGCGTTTCGGCCAAGGGCACCGAGAGCACGGACACCTTCTCATTGAAGGGCCTGTCCCAGGCGCTCGACAAGGTGGCGCAGGATTGCCGTCGCTAGGCGATGGCGCCACGACTTTGGCGTTGTTCGACGGCTGCGGAAAGCCTATTTGAGGGCATGTCGCCGCAGACGCGCAAATCGCCCATCGTAAGATCCATGTCCTTCCGGGATGGAGCGCTGCTCCGCGGACTAGGCAAACCCGATTCGCTGGCCCCAACGCCATGACCTCACTTTCAACTGAAATCGATCCATCGGCGCCGGGCGGCGCGCTGGAGAAGGTCGCGCTGGAAACCTATGTGCCGCCGTCGAAGCCCTCGTTGATCGGCATGTCGCGCGCCGAGCTCGCCGAACGGCTCGCCGGCATCGGGGTGGCGCCGGCGCAGCGCAGGATGCGCGCCCAGCAGCTCTGGCACTGGATCTATTTCCGCGGCGCCCGCAGCTTCGACGAGATGACCAACATTTCCAGCGAGATGCGCGGCGAGCTCGAACGGCACTTCACGCTCGACCGTCCCGAAATGGTCGCGGAACAGATATCCAGCGACGGCACCCGCAAATGGCTGCTGCGGCTGCCGAGCGGGGATGCGCGGGAGAAGCCGCATGAAATCGAATGCGTCTATATCCCGGAGACCGATCGCGGCACGCTGTGCGTCTCCTCGCAGGTCGGCTGCACGCTGAACTGTTCGTTCTGCCACACCGGGACCCAGCGGCTGGTGCGCAATCTGACCGCCGGCGAGATCGTCGGCCAGGTCATGGTCGCGCGCGACCGCCTGCAGCGACTGGGCCGACCGCGCCACGCCGAGCGGCAACCGCCTTGTCACCAATGTGGTGATGATGGGCATGGGCGAGCCGCTGTACAATTTCGATGCGGTGCGCGATGCGCTGCTGATCGTTGCCGACAACGAAGGCATCGGCATTTCGCGCCGCCGCATCACGCTGTCGACCTCGGGCGTCGTGCCGAATATCGTCCGCACCGGCGCCGAGATCGGCGTCATGCTGGCGGTCTCGCTGCATGCGGTGCGCGACGAGTTGCGCAACGAGCTGGTGCCGCTGAACCGCAAATATCCGATTGCGGAACTGCTGCAGGCCTGCCGCGACTATCCGGCGATCGTCCAACGCGCGGCGCATCACCTTCGAATATGTGATGCTCAAGGGCGTCAACGATTCGCTCGAGGATGCCAGGCTGCTGGTGCGGCTGTTGAAGGGGATCCCGGCCAAGATCAATCTGATTCCGTTCAATCCGTGGCCGGGCACCGCCTATCGAATGCTCGGACTGGGAGCAGATCGAGAAATTCTCCGAATATGTTTTCAACGCCGGCTATTCCTCCCCGGTGCGCACGCCGCGCGGCCGCGATATCCTGGCCGCATGCGGCCAGCTGAAGTCGGAAACCGAAAAAATGTCGGCCCGCGAGCGCCAGGCGCTTCGCGCCATGGCGATGACGGATTGATAAGGGGCGCTCGGTGAGCGGTGCAGCGACATGGCGCTGATCGGCCGGTTGTTCGTCATCCTGTTCGCATTCTGCGCCGCCTGCCTCGTGGCGGCGATCGATCGTGTTCGGCGCGGTGCTGTTTCCCGAATTCAAAGAGATCGGCGCCGGTCCGATCGATGAGGGCGCCTTGGACATCGTGCCGGCTTCGGCTTCATCTTCGTCAGCGGCTTTGCGCTGTTGCCGGCGATGATCGCGGTGGCGATCACCGAGGCGTTCTACATGCGCGGGGCGCTGACCTATGCCGTCGGCGGCGGCCTTGCCGGGCTCGCCTGCTATCTGTGGCCTGGTTCCGTTCGATCCGGCGACCCTGCAGTTCGAAGGCATCGTTCGCCGCTATCTCGAGATCATGACCGGAGCGGGAATCGTCGCTGGCCTGGTTTACTGGATGATCGCCGGCCGCAACGCCGGCGCGTGGCGATTGCCGCCGCCGCTGCGCCGGCCGCCGCCGCTGCCGTCCCATTCGCCGCCGCCCTGATCACGCCATCGGCGCCGTCGCGAACCGCGGCGACGGGGGTTTTCATGGCTTTCGCTCTCCGCTAAACCGCGCGCCATGAACCGGACCGGACTTTTCATCGCGCTCGCTTTGGCGCTTGTGATCGGATTGCTGTTCGGGATCTATCCCGAGCTCGATCTCAAGCTCGCGGCACTGTTCTACGATCCCGCAACCCGCTCGTTTCCGCTCAAGTCCGACTGCGCTTGCCGCCCGCGCGCGGGACGCAGCGATGTGGATTGCCTGGGGCTTTGCGTTGCCGGCGATTGTCGCGCTGGTGTTCAAATTCATCCGGCCCGACCGGCCGCTGATGATGTCCGGTCGCGCGGTCGCGTTTCTGCTGGTCACGCTGCTGCTTTCGGCGGGCATCCTGACCAATCTCGCCTTCAAGAGCCATTGGGGGCGGCCGCGGCCCGGTGGTGGTGACGCAGTTCGGCGGTCGATCTGCCATTCGTGCCGTGGTGGGATCCGCGCGGCGGGTGCGCGCGAAACTGTTCCTTTTTCTCCGGCGAAGGCGCGACCGCGTTCTGGACCTACGCGCCCGCGGCGCTGGCGCCGCCGGCGTGGCGGCCGCTGGCTTATGCTCGGCGCACGGTGTTCGGCGTCGTCACCAGCGCGCTGCGAATGGCGTTCGGCGGACATTTCTTCACCGACGTCGCGACCGCGGGAACTGGTGACTTTCTGGTGATCTGGCTGGTCATGGCTACATCTACCGCTGGCCGTCGACCCGGCATGACCGACGGGAGCATCGATGCCGCGCTGACGCGGCTGGCCTGGCCGGTCTATCGTTTGCGGCAGCGATGGCGTGGCCGCGATGTCGGACCCGCGCGCGCACGGCCGGTTCAGAGTCCTGCCTGAGCGCTTGCGCGCACAGACCGTTCCGCCTATAGTCCCGGCGAATTCGCCGGCAGATTTCACAGGATTTTCATGAGCAAGAGCGTCAAGAAGGTGGTGCTCGCCTATTCGGGCGGGCTCGACACCTCGATCATCTTGAAGTGGCTGCAGACACACCTATGGCTGCCGAGGTCGTGACCTTCACCGCCGATCTCGGTCAGGGCGAGGAGCTGGAGCCGGCGCGCCAGAAGGCGTTGCTGCTCGGCATCAAGCCGGAAAACATCTTCGTCGAGGATTTGCGCGAGGAATTCGTTCGCGATTACGTGTTTCCGATGTTCCGCGCCAACGCGGTCTATGAGGGGCAGTATCTGCTCGGCACCTCGATCGCGCGGCCGCTGATCGCCAAGAAGCAGATCGAGATCGCCGAGAAGGTCGGCGCCGACGCGGTCGTCGCACGGCGCCACCGGCAAGGGCAACGATCAGGTCCGCTTCGAGCTCGGCTATTATGCGCTGAAGCCGGACATCACCATCATCGCGCCGTGGCGCGAATGGGATCTGCGCTCGCGCGAGCAACTGATCGCGTTCGCCGAAGCGCACCAGATCCCGATCGCCAAGGACAAGCGCGGCGAGGCGCCGTTCTCGGTCGACGCCAATCTTCTGCACGCCTCCAGCGAAGGCAAGGTGCTGGAAGATCCGGCGCAGGAGGTGCCGGACTATGTCTACTCGCGCACCATCGACCCGGAGAAGGCGCCGGATCAGCCGACCTTCATCACCATCGATTTCGAAAAGGGCGACGCGACCGCGATCGACGGCAAGAAGCTATCGCCGGCGATCATTGCTGGCGAAAGCTCAACGAGCTCGGTCGCGCCAACGGCATCGGCCGGCTCGACCTCGTCGAAAACCGTTTCGTCGGCATGAAGTCGCGCGGCATGTACGAGACGCCGGGCGGCACCATCCTGCTCGCCGCCCATCGCGGCATCGAATCGATCACGCTCGATCGCGGCGCGGCGCATCTCAAGGACGAGCTGATGCCGAAATATGCCGAGCTGGTCTACAACGGCTTCTGGTTCGCGCCGGAGCGCGAGATGCTGCAGGCGGCGATCGATCTCAGCCAGCAATACGTCACCGGCCGCGTGCGGCTGAAGCTCTACAAGGGCAATGTCATCGTCGTCGGCCGCGAAAGCAAATATTCGCTGTACGATCAGGATCTCGTCACCTTCGAGGAAGGCGCGGTCGCCTACGATCACCGCGACGCCGCGGGCTTCATCAAGCTCAACGCGCTGCGGCTGCGCACGCTCGGCCAGCGCAAGAAGAAGCTGGGGTTGTAGCCATCGACCATCGCCCGTGAATTGCCGCAATGGCGGACATCCAACAAAATGGCCGGGATTGCTCCCGGCCATTTGCATTCGTATTCGTCGTTACCGTCGGCGGCGCGGTGCCGGGCGGTGGCGGCGGCAGCGAGGCGGTGCCGCCATTGAGCAGCGGCGTGATGCGCCGGACGGTGACGCGGCGGTTGATGCGGCTCGGCCCGTCGGTCTGCTCTTTCAGGTACTGCTCGCCATAACCCTGCGAGGTCAGGTTTTCCGCAGGCACCTGGAATTGCTGCGTCAGCAATTCCGCCGCCGATTCGGCGCGGCGATCCGACAAGCGACAGATTGTCGACGTCGTTGCCCGACCGCGTCGGTATGGCCTTCGATCAGGAACACCTCGCGCGGGTTGCGCTGGATCGCCCGGTTGAGCCCGTCTGCGATCACCTGCAGCTTCGTCGGCCTGATCGGGCGGAATCTCCCACGATCCGGTCTCGAAATTGATGGTGTCGACGATCGATGCTCGGCATCAGCTGCCGGACATCGGGCTGTAGCGGATTTCGTCGAGCGAATAGCGTCGCTCGATCCGATCCACCGGCGGCGCAATCCATGGTGTCGTAGATCAGGTCCGGCGGCGCGTCCCCCGCGTCGACGATGTAGCGGTCGTGGGGAATGCGAATCACCGGCGGCGGCAGGTCGACATAGAAGCCGCCGACCGCGCGCGGATCGCGGTAGGAGTTGTCGATGATGACGATCTCGCGGCCCTGCTGATCCCTGCGGATTCGCCGCAGCAGCTGGCCGTCGCGGCCGTTGACGGTGATGATCTCGGTGCCGTCGGGCCGCACCACGATGGTGCGGTTCTCGTTGCCGACCCGTTGCGGTCCGGATGTCGCGCGCGCCGAACCGGAAGCGATCCATGCTCGTCGTGGCGAACAAAGGATTGGCCGCTGGGATCGCGGATGATGATCCGGCCCGGCTCGGTGATCACGGTGCGGCCGCCCTCCCGGCTTTCGCGTCGCGCGCCGCGGAAATCGTCCAGGCGCTGTGGGCCCTGGGGCGCGGCGCCGGCCGGAACCGGCTTCAACGTCTGCGCCGACGGCGTGACGGTGGGGAGCGGAGCGCTGACCGTCGGAGGTGCGTGCCGCACCAAGGGCGGGGCCGCCGTCGCTCGTCCGGCCTGGCCTCCGGCCGCCGGCGCGGCGGCGTTCGGCGGCGTGGCAGGGGTGGTGGGAGTGGCAGGAGTGGTTGGCGCGGCCGGGGTGGCGGGTGCCGCATTCGGTGCGGGAGGGACGGGCGGTGTGGCCGGCCGCCCGCCAGCCGCCGGCGGGGTCGGAGGAGCTGGCGGAGTCCGGGGCGCCGGCTGCGTCTCCGGGACGCGGCCCGGAGCTCCCTGGGGCGTTGGCGCTCCCTGGGGCGTTGGCGCTCCCTGGGGCGCCGGTCCAGATGCCGGCGGAGTCGTCACCGTGGCTGGCGGAGTCCTGCCGCCGCCTGGCGGCGGTGCTGCCGGTGCCGGCGCGTTCCTCTCGCGGGACTGGCTGGCCGGCGGGTTGCTCGGCGGCGTCGGCGGTTTGGGAGCCGTGGGCGGAGCCGTTTCTGCGGGCGGAGCCGGACGTGCCGGAGTCGCCGCCGGCGGCGGAGAACGGGGCGCGGGCGGCTCACGCGGGGGCGCTGCCGCGGGTGGCGCAGGCCGAGCCGGTGGTGCCGCCGCTGGTGGGGCGGGCCGGGTCGCCGGCGCGGCGGCTGGGGGTGCGGGCCGCTGAGGTGGCGCCGCGGCCGGCGGAGCGGTGCGGGGGGGCGGTGCGGCGGCAGGCGGTGCCGCGCGGGGCGCCGGCGCCGCGGGCCGGGGTGGTGCCGCCGCTGGTGGCGCGGGCCGGGCGGGCGCGCCATGCGGTGGCGGCGGCTTGGGCTTTCCGTCGGGACCGGTTTCGCCTTGTGCGACGACGAGCGGTGCTGCTTCTGCGTGCGGAGCAGAGCTGGTGAAAGGCATCGCCGTGATGGCCGTGGTGGCCAGCAGCACGAGACGAAGTTTTGTCATGGTGAATCTCGGTCCTTGAGAGAAACGATCGGCAAATGTGAGCGCGATCAACGAATAAGCGTTGGGCCGGATTGTGGCGGCCCTAAAAGGTAGGCTGGTATTTATTTTGGAACCCGGGAACTGCAACCGTCGCTTTGTTCATGGCGTATTCAGTGCAAATTTGAACTACGCCTCGCCGATTTAGGGGAGGACGAAGGCAGGGACTGCCTGCTCCGATACGCACCGTCCGCGCTTACGCCGCGATGTTTTGCCGCGCCGCGTCGGTCGCGGGCGAAGGGGTATTCGGGCCAAGCGGTCCGCGACCCGGAATCTCGTCTGGCATCCGGCCCGGCAATTCGTCGGGCTGCGGCGACTCTCCGGGCTCGCGTACCGGCGGCGGCACTTCGGGACGCGGGCTGCCCGGCGGTACCTCCGGTGGCGGCTCGCTCGGGGTGCCGGGCGTCGCCGGCCGGATCTCGGGAGGCTCGATCGGCATCTACATCGCCACCTTGCGATTGTCGCCAAGATCCGGCCGGCTGCCGGTCACCGCTGCGGCTGCCATCTTGACATAGCTGATCACGCTACCGGGGGTGTCCCAGAATTCGGCGTCATCGGGCGTGATCTTGAGAATGCGGATGTTGGGATCGTCGGCGCTTTCCCACCAGGCCTTGGCCGGCGTTGAGAACAGCTCCTTGATCTTGGCACGGTCGTTGGAAACGGCAGCGGTACCGGTGACCGAGACGTATTTCTGGTCGCTGGCGTCCGCGAACGACAGATTGATGTGGGGATCGCGCGCGATCTCCTCGTCCTTGTGCCGCCGCGCGTCGGTGAGAAAATAGATCGCGTTGCGTTGTCGCTCGAGAAAGGCGCTCATCGGGCGGGCGCGCAGCCTGTCACCGTCGCGGGTGACCAGCATCGCAAAGCCGATCTTCTTCATCAATTCCCAGACCCGATCGATATCCTGCGTGCCGTCGCTGGCCATGCTCTGCTCCCTGGTTGCCGGAGCGATAACGGGGCCGATGCGGCGATGTTCCTTGATTGGCTGACGGGAACCCGGCTCAATCGATCCTGCCGGTGCTCCCGCGCGGCGGCTTCGCCAATAGCAATAGCGTGTTGCTGCGGGTCTTCGCGGTCTCGGCATAACCGTGGTACCGCATGTCGGCGATGCAGTCCTCGTGCCATTCATCGCGCGACAGATGCTCGATCACCACGGCGCGCGGCCACAGCGAGGCTGGCGCCTGTTCGAAGAAGCAGCCCAGCACGCGGTCCTCGTAGCCCTCGACGTCGATCTTGAGCGCATCGACATGATCGATGCCGGCATCGTCCAGGATGCGCTGCAGCCGCCAGGACGGCACCCGGATGGCGCGACCCGAGGGCTCGCCCGTGACGATGTGGCTGGCGCCGAGATTGTCGCCGTCGGTTTCGATCAGCAACTCGCCGTCGGTCGGGCCCGCCGCAGCGGCGATCAGGGTTACCTGCGCAGCGCCGGATGCGGCCCGGTTGAAGACGAGCCGGGCATGGGTGACCGGGTGCGGCTCGATCGCAATCACCTTGCCGCGGCTGCCGACCTGCCGCGCCAGAACCATGGCGTAGGTGCCGACATTGGCCCCGACGTCGACGAAGGTGCCGCCGGGGGGAAGGTGCGCGCGCAGGAAATCCAGTTCATCGCGATTGTAGCCGGGATGGAACAGCGCGCCGCGTTCGGTGGCGCTGGCCTGGTGATAGAGGCGGAACGAGGCGCCTTGATACTGCACGTCGACCGGCCCGGCGCGCAGCAGATCGACCAGCCGCGACAGCATCGGCCGGAACGCGCCGCGCTTCAGGTGCAGGTGGTGCGCCATAGCGATGACCGCGGCCTGCGCGACGCTCGGCGCGAAGGCGCCAAAGGGCAGCGAGGTCCGATCGTTGGCGGCAGCGATGCCAAGCGGTGTCGGTTTCGTCAAGGAACGTTACGCTCATTATCGGGGGCCCGTGAAAGGGAGCCCGCGTCAGATCTGGCGTTCGACCATTTTAAATTTCAGTTCGGCGATGGCCTCGGAGGGATTGAGCCCCTTCGGACACGCCTTGGCGCAATTCATGATGGTATGGCAGCGATAGAGCCGGAATGGATCTTCGAGATTGTCGAGGCGCTCGCCGGTGCTCTCGTCGCGGCTGTCCTTGACCCAGCGTGTCGCCTGAAGCAGCGCGGCGGGACCGAGAAAGCGCTCGCTGTTCCACCAATAGCTCGGGCATGAGGTCGAGCAGCAGGCGCACAATATGCATTCGTACAGACCGTCGAGCTTTTCCCGGTCGGCGTGGCTCTGTTTCCATTCCTTCTGCGGCGTCGGCGTCGTGGTCTTCAGCCAGGGCTCGATCGAGGCATATTGGGCATAGAAATTGGTCAGGTCGGGAACGAGATCCTTCACCACCGGCTGGTGCGGCAGCGGATTGATCTTCACCGCGCCTTCCCTGACGTCGTGCATCGACATCGTGCAGGCGAGCGTGTTCTGGCCGTCGATGTTCATGGCGCAGGAGCCGCAGACGCCTTCGCGGCAGGAGCGGCGGAAGGTCAGGGTCGGATCGATGTGGTTCTTGATCCAGATCAGGCCGTCGAGCACCATCGGCCCGCAGTCGTGGATGTCGACGAAGTAGGTATCGATGCTGGGGTTCTTGCCGTCGTCCGGGTTCCAGCGGTAGATCCTGAATTCGCGGAGCTCGGTGGCGGTCGGCGGCTTCGGCCAGGTCTTGCCGCCCGTGATCCTGGAGTTTTTCGGAAGCGCGAATTCAACCATCGGGTCTTTGCCTCTGCGATGATGTTCGTCATGCGGTCCGCATGACGCGGGCCCGGCCGGGCCTCAATACACCCGCGCCCTGGGCGGGATGTACTGCACGTCATTGGTCATGGTGTAGTCATGGACCGGGCGATAGTCGATCGTGGTCTTGCCGCCGTCGTCGATCCATACCAGCGTATGCTTCATCCAGTTCCTGTCGTCGCGGTCGGGGAAGTCCTCGCGGGCATGGGCGCCGCGGCTTTCGGTGCGGTTGGCCGCCGAATCCATCGTCGCCACCGCCTGGATGATCAGATTGTCGAACTCGAGCGTCTCGACCAGATCCGAATTCCAGGTCAGCGAGCGGTCGCTCACCGCAATGTCGCCGACGCCGCCATGGACCTTGTGAATCAGGTTCTGGCCCTCGCTCAGGATCTCGCCGGTACGGAACACGGCGCAGTTGTTCTGCATCACGTGCTGCATGCTGTCGCGCAGTTTGGCGGTCGGGGTGCCGCCGGCGGCGTAGCGATAACGATCGAGCCGTCCAAGCGCCTTGTCGGCCGAACCCGCCGGCAGGTCCGGCTGCTTGCCGTTCGGCAGCAGCTTCTCGGCGCAGCGCAGCGCCGCCGCGCGGCCGAACACCACGAGATCGATCAGCGAATTCGAGCCGAGCCGATTGGCGCCATGCACGGAGACGCAGGCCGCCTCGCCGAGCGCCATCAGGCCCGGCACGATGGCATTGTCGTCGCCGTTGTTCTTGGTCAGCACCTCGGCATGATAGTTGGTGGGAATGCCGCCCATGTTGTAGTGCACGGTCGGCAGGATCGGGATCGGCTCGCGCGTCACGTCGACATTGGCGAAGATCCGGGCCGATTCGGAAATGCCCGGCAGCCTTTCGTGCAGCACCTTGGGGTCGAGATGGTCGAGATGGAGGAAGATGTGGTCCTTCTTCTTGCCGACGCCGCGGCCTTCGCGAATTTCGATGGTCATGGCGCGCGACACCACGTCGCGCGAGGCGAGGTCCTTGGCCGAGGGCGCATAGCGCTCCATGAAGCGTTCGCCCTCCGCATTGACCAGGTAGCCGCCCTCGCCGCGCGCGCCCTCGGTGACGAGACAGCCGGAGCCGTAGATTCCGGTCGGGTGGAATTGAACGAACTCCATGTCCTGCAGCGGCAGACCGGCGCGCAGCGCCATGGCCCCGCCGTCGCCGGTGCAGGTATGCGCCGAGGTGCAGGAAGCGTAGGCACGGCCATAGCCGCCGGTGGCGAGGATCGTGGTCTGGGCGCGGAAACGATGCAGCGTGCCGTCGTCGAGCCGGAGCGCGACCACGCCGCGGCAGGCGCCCTGGTCGTCCATGATGAGGTCGATGGCGAAGAACTCGATGTAGAATTCCGCGGCATGGCGCAATGCCTGCCCGTACATGGTGTGCAGCATGGCATGGCCGGTGCGGTCGGCCGCGGCGCAGGTGCGCTGCGCCTGGGCCTTGCCGTAGTCGAGCGTCATGCCGCCGAACGGCCGCTGATAGATCTTGCCGTCCTCGGTGCGGGAGAACGGCACGCCCCAGTGCTCGAGCTCGTAGACCGCTTCCGGCGCGTTGCGCACCATGTATTCGATGGCGTCCTGATCGCCCAGCCAGTCCGATCCCTTGACGGTGTCGTACATGTGCCAGCGCCAGTCGTCCGGATGCATGTTGCCGAGCGCGGCCGAGATGCCGCCCTGCGCCGCGACGGTGTGGGAGCGGGTCGGGAATACCTTGGTGATGCAGGCGGTGCGGAGGCCGGCCTCGCTGCAGCCGACCACCGCGCGCAGCCCGGCGCCGCCGGCGCCCACCACGACGACGTCGTAGGTATGATCCTCGATCGGGTAGGCCTTGCCGTTGCTGGCAGGACCGCTGCCGTTTGCGGCCTTCCCGTTGCCGTCTGCGGCCATCGGCTACACTCCGGATGACAGTTTGAAGATCGCGTAGATCGAGGTCAGCGCCACCGCGATGCAGAAGAAATTGTTGGCCATGACCGCCGCAAGCTTCAGCACCTCGTGGTGGACGTAGTCCTCGATCACCACCTGCATGCCGATCTTCATGTGCCAGGTGCTGGCGATGATGAACAGCAAGAGGATGATCGCGATCGGCAGCGAGCCGAGAATCTGGGCGGCGCCGGCCTGGTTGCGGCCGAGCAGCATCATCACCACCACGACGACCGGCACGATCAGGAGCGTCATCGCCACCGCGGTGACGCGCTGACGCCAGAAATCCGAAGTGCCGGAATGCGAGGCGCCGAGATTGCGAACGCGGGCGAGTGGGGTGCGCATGGATTTCACCGCAGGGGTTTCCTCCATGGTCATCGTCCGCCCCCGATCGCATAGGCGATGATCCACAGCAGCACCGTGAGCGAGATGCCGCCGATCAGCGCGGCCCAGGTCAACCCTTCGCGCTCGCTCGCCTTGAAACCGTAGCCGAGATCCCAGACGAAATGCCTGATGCCGCTGAGCAGATGATGCAGCAGCGCCCAAGTATAGCCGAATACGATCAGCCGGCCGATGAAGCTGCCGGTGAAGGCCTGCACATTGGCATAGGCGGCAGGCCCGGTTGCCGCCGCGATCAGCCACCAGGCCAGAAGAAGGGTGCCGAAATACAGCGCAAGGCCGGTGATGCGATGGACGATGGACAACGCCATGGTCAGCGTCCACCGGTAGGTCTGCAGGTGCGGCGAAAGCGGTCGTTCGATCCGGGCGGTCATCGGCAGCTTGGATGGTTTGCTGGCCCGCGCAGGCCCCATGCGGGATCGCGGTGGTCGGATTCTATTTACGAACTCGAAACAGTGAGCGCAACGGCGAAATCCGACGTTTGCGAATGCCGGTTCATCTCTATGGATGAGCCTTGCAAATATGGGCATTGACAAGCTAGGCAGCGCCTGTTGGCTCTGGCAGACCTGAAGCACGATTCATGAACGCGTGAAGCGGTGCCGTTTGCTGGGGGAAGACCAAACGGATGGTGGCGGGGCTCGATGTTTCCGAGTTGCTGGAACTGGCGCTGATGCTGGTGGCGGTGGGGGCCCTGTCGGGTTTTCTCGCCGGGGTGTTCGGCATCGGTGGCGGCGCCATCCTGGTGCCGGTGTTCTATGAATGCTTCCGGATTGCCGGGGTGCCGCTCGAGGTGCGCATGCCGCTGTGCATCGGCACCTCGCTCGCCATCATCATCCCGACGTCGATCCGGTCGTTTCGCGCCCACCGCGCCCGCGGCGCGGTCGACGGCGACGTTCTCAGGGCTTGGTGGCTGCCGGTCTTGATCGGCGTGGTCGCCGGCAGTGTCACCGCGCGCTACGCCCCCGAACGGCTGTTCAAGATCGTGTTCGTGATGGTGGCCTATTCGGCCGCGGCGCGCCTGCTGCTGGCGCGCGAGAGCTGGAAGTTCGGCGACGACCTCCCGCGGGGACCGCTGATGAAGGCGTATGGCTTCGTGGTCGGGCTGCTGTCCACCCTGATGGGCATCGGTGGCGGGCTGTTCTCGAATCTGCTGATGACGTTCTACGGCCGGCCGATCCACCAGGCGGTCGCGACCTCGTCGGCGCTCGCCGTGCTGATCTCGATCCCCGGCGCGCTCGGTTATGTCTATGCCGGCTGGCCCGCGGCGGCGAACTATCCCGGCGTCGCGGCGTTGCAGCCGCCCTTTACCCTTGGCTTTGTCTCCCTGATCGGCGCGGTGCTGGTGATGCCGAGCAGCCTGCTGACCGCGGGGCTTGGTGTCAGGGTCGCGCATGCGATGTCGAAGCGGACGCTGGAAGTGGCGTTCGGGTGCTACCTCCTCACGGTCGGCAGCAGGTTCGTCCTGAGCCTGCTGTAAGGCGGCAGCATCGGAGCCTGACGGCGTGCGCGGCCAGGTTCTCAGCAATTGAGCGCCACTTCGCGAAACGCGGTCACCAGCGCACGCTCGAGTTTCCCCTCCATGCCGCTCAGGATTTCATAGGCATCCTGGCGTGGCATGCTGGGCTTGTAGCGGCGGTCCTCGACCAACGCCGCGAAGATGTCCGAAATGGTCAGGATCCGGACCAAGTCCGAGATGCTGGTCCCGCAAAGCGCATCCGGATAGCCGCTGCCGTCGAGATATTCGTGATGGTGCCGCACGGCGTCGAGGATTTCCGCGGTGATGCCGCCGGTCTGCTTCAGGATCTCGTAACCGACCGCGGCATGGGTTTCGATCAGCAGGCGCTCCTGCTCGTCGAGGCGGCCCGGCTTGTCGAGCACGGCGAGGGGTATCCTGGCCTTGCCGATGTCGTGAAAGATCGCGGCCTGATACAGCCGGCCCATGTCGGCCTTGCCGATGCCGAGGTTCAGGCCGAAGGCCACGGCCGTTCCCGTCACCAGCAGGCAATGCTGGTACGTGCCTTCGTGATGGCGGCGCACGGTATCCAACCAGTGTGAAAAGCCGTCCTCGGCCACCGCCTCGGCAATCCGGCCCGCGGCGCGGGTGGCGTCCGCGACATCGATTCGTTGGCCGTTCAACGCCGCGGAGAACATCGCGCCCAGCGAAGCCGCACCGCTCGAGGCCGCACCCAGCGAGGCCCGGTCGGTCGGCGCCGGCGCGGCCGGGGCCGCGGCCTCGGACAGCGCGAGCACCAGCGAGCGCTGATCGACCGAATTGAAGAACACGTGGGTCGCGCCGAGAGCGTAGGCCTGCGCCGCCGACAGCCGCGCCCTCTGATCGATGATGAATATCCGCCGCCGCACCCGGTTGAAGGCTGGCGCCATTTCCTTCAGCAGCGCGATATTGTCGGCAAGACGGAGGTCGGCCGCCACGATGATGGCGTCGCATTCGGAGACGTCCGCTGGCGCGTCCAGCAGCGACGAACCGACGCGAAAGCTCGGTCCGAGCAGCGGCCGCAGCGTTGCGAGCCTTTCCTGGCGGTCTGCGACGATGTGCACCAGCATGGCAGCGGCGCCTAGCGGGCAAAACGTGTTGCGGGGACGCGCGAAGGCGGGTTTCGCGGCCACGCGGTCCCTACGGCGTCATCTCGATCTCGCGCGGTGTCGGTCACGAATTACTTCTTCTTGGGCGATGCCTGCTGCTTCAGGAATGCGACGCCGATCTGGTCTCCGGCCAGCCGCACCAGGCGGCAGCGGCGATAGGCGAGCCCGGTCGACGACAGCAGCAGGAAGAACTCCTTGAGATCCAATCCCTCGAGTGATCCTTCGACGCTCAGCCGCGCGCCGGTCTGGGATACGTCGATCAGCAGGCAGTCGCGCCGCCAGGTGCCGTCGATGCCCATGATGTAGACATGGACGCCCTTGTCGAAATCGACGCGCTCGCTCTTGCGGTCTCCGAAGGCCATGGCTGTTGATTCCGGCGCCTAGACGGGCGCAGCCCCTGCATCGAGTTTACTGGTCATCCGGAGCACCCAAACAGATCCCTAGAACGTGACGCCGGCCCGCTTGCCGGCTTTCCAGATCAGTTGGCACGTCTTGCTCGTCGATGCCCATCGCAACTCGAATCGACTGGGCAACACGGCCGGATATGAAAGCTCCAGGCTGGCGCCGCCGGCGCCGTAATCGAGAATGGTGCAGTCGATCGCCGGATCGCGCGGAGAGACAATGATCTGGCCAGTCTTGAACAATTGGCTGGCGGGTCGGGTCCGCGTAAACCGGCGAGGGTGAATCATCTAAAGGCTGCCCGGGGCGTCGAATGCCAGGCGGCATGATTCCATCTTTTTGATAATGAAGGATTAACTGCTTATTAATAACGAAGGATTAACCGCGCGCCGCCCGATTTCGCGGCCCGGAAAAAGTCGGGCCGGCGACCCGCCGCGCTCACCTCGCCTTGGCGTAGATGTCCGAATAGGTATTGCGCAGAATATTCTTCTGCACCTTGCCCATGGCATTGCGCGGCAATTCGTCGACCACGAATACCCGCTTCGGCATCTTGAATTTCGCCAGCCGGCCGTCGAGCGCGCTCAATACCGAGGCCTCGTCGACCTTGGCATCCCCGGCGCAGACCACCACCGCCGTCACCCCCTCGCCGAAATCGGCATGCGGGACCCCGATCACCGCCAATTCGACCACGCCCGGCATCGCATCGATCTCGCTCTCGATTTCCTTCGGATAGACGTTGAAGCCGCCGGAAATGACCAGGTCCTTGCCGCGGCCGAGGATATGGACATAGCCGTCGCGGTCGATCTTGCCGAGATCGCCGGTGATGAAGAAACCGTCGTCGCGAAATTCGGACCTGGTCTTTTCCGGCAGCCGCCAATAGCCCTTGAACACGTTGCGGCCCCTGACCTCGATCATCCCGACGCTGTCGCGCGCCAGTTCCTTTCCGGTGTCGGGATCGGTGACGCGCAGCGACACGCCCGGCAGCGGGTGGCCGACGGCGCCGGGCACACGCGCGCCATCATAGGGGTTCGACGTGTTCATGTTGGTCTCGGTCATGCCGTAGCGTTCGAGCACCTGGTGTCCGGTGCGCGCCGCCCATTCGCGGTGGGTATCGGCCAGCAGCGGTGCCGATCCCGAAATGAACAGCCGCATGTGCCCGGTGGCTTCGCGGGTCAGCGCCGGGCTCTGCAGCAGCCGCGTGTAGAAGGTCGGCACGCCCATCAGCACGGTGGCGCGGGACATCAACGCGATGATCCGCGCCGGATCGAATTTCGGCAGGAAGATCATCGAGGCGCGGGCGAACAGCGTGACGTTGCTGGCTACGAACAGGCCATGGGTATGATAGATCGGCAGCGCGTGGATCAAGACGTCGCGCTCGGTGAAGCGCCAGTAATCGACCAGGCTGAGCGAGTTCGATGCCAGATTGTCATGCGACAGCATCGCCCCCTTGGACCGGCCGGTGGTGCCGGAGGTGTAGAGAATGGCCGCCAGATCGTCGTCGGTGCGGACGGCGGTGACGAACTGCGCATCGGCCGTTTCCGCGGCGTCGGTGAGCGTGCCCCGGCCGTCGGCGTCGAGCGTCTCGACCTTGGCTTTGATCTTGGCGGCAATCGCGCCGATGCCGTCGGCTTTTGCGGGATCGCACACCACCAGCGAAGGCTCGGCGTCGGTCAGGAAATATTCCAGCTCGTTGAGCGTATAGGCCGTGTTCAGCGGCAGGTAGACCGCGCCGGCGCGGACCACGGCGAGATAGAGCACGAGCCCGGCAACGGACTTCTCGGTCTGCGCGGCGACGCGATCGCCGACCTCGACGCCTCGCGATACCAGCACGTTGGCGACCTTGCCGGCACGGGCGATCAACTCGCCATAGCTGATGCGTTGTCCGTCGACCGTTTCGATCGCCAGCCGCTCGGGATCGTCGAGGTGGTCAAACAAGCGGGCGAACAGGTTGGCGTTCATGATGGTGTTCCGGGTCGCGTTATTGCATCCTGCGGGGGCGCGATCGTGCCGGTCGGCCGCGAGACCGCAAGGGATTTTCCATAGCAAGAACGCCCTTCACAGCGCAACGGAGACGGTCGGATGACCAATGACGGGAAACGGGTGGCCTGGGTCACCGGCGGCGGCAGCGGCATCGGCGAGGCCGGCGCGGAGGCGCTGGCGGCAGACGGCTGGATTGTCGTGGTGTCGGGGCGGCGCAAGGATGCGCTGGAGGCCGTCGCGGCCAAGATCGTCGGGCGCGGCGACAAGGCCGAAGCGCTGGCGCTCGATGTCAGCAGCAAGTCCGACGTCAACCGGGCGGCGGAACAGATCCTCGGTCGTCACGGCCGCATCGATCTCCTGGTCAACAGCGCCGGCATCAACGTGTCGAAGCGGAGCTGGGCCGACATGGAACTCGAGAGCTGGGACCGGCTGGTCGAGATCAATCTCAACGGCGTGCTGTACTGCATGCGAGCCGTGCTGCCGGCGATGCGCCGTCAGCAGGACGGCTGCATCATCAACGTGGCATCCTGGGCCGGCCGGCATGTCTCGAAAATGCCCGGGCCCGCCTATACCTCCACCAAGCACGCGGTGCTGGCGCTCACCCATTCGTTCAACATGGATGAATGCGTCAACGGCCTGCGGGCGTGCTGCCTGTCGCCGGGCGAGGTCGCGACCCCGATCCTGAAGATGCGGCCGGTAATGCCGAGCGAGAAGGAACAGGCTCGAATGCTGCAACCCGAGGATCTCGGCCGGACCATCGCTTTTGTCGCGAGCATGCCGCCACGCGTCTGCATGAACGAGATCCTGATCAGCCCGACCTGGAACCGCGGCTTCGTGCAGACGCCGGCCAGTCGGGACTAGCTCTGCGCCGCGAGGTAAGCTGACGCGTCAGACAGGAGAAGCAATTGAACGTCCTTGGAATCAACTCGGTCTATCACGAGTCCGCCGCGGCGCTGCTCGTCGATGGCAGGCTGGTCGCGGCCGCGGAGGAGGAGCGTTTCAACCGGATCAAGCACGGCAAGCAGGCAGACTACGACAACCCGCATCAACTTCCCGAACGCGCCATCCGGTTCTGCCTGAAGCAGGCCGGGCTCACCGCCGCCGATATCGATCATGTCGGCTTTTCGTTCGATCCGAAGGTGCGGCGCGCGCGATATCGCGCCGGGTGGTGGGATCCGCGCAACGAGGAAACCTTTCGGCTGCGTCTCGGCCAGCTGCCGGGCGCGATCGAAGAACTGCTCGGCCGTTCGATCGGCAAGAGGCTGCATTTCGTGTCGCATCATCTGGCACACGCGGCCTCCGCGTATTTTCCGTCCGGCTTCGATCGCGCGGCCATCCTCACCATCGACGGGATCGGCGAAACGGCAGGCTCCTCGCTGGCGAAGGCCGACGGCACGCGCATCCGGACCGTCGAGACGTTCGAGTATCCGCATTCGATCGGCTTCCTCTGGGAGGTGTTCAGCGGCTACCTCGGCTTCTCGCACTACGATGCCTCCAAGGTCATGGGCCTCGCCGCCTATGGCGATCCCGCCGTCTACCGTCAGCAGTTCCTGTCGATCCTGCGCGCGGACGAGGTGAACTACGGGGTCGCGCAGGAATATCTCGGCGTTCACCCCGATCGGTTCGCTCGAATGGAAGCCATCTTCGGGCCGCCGCGCGACGAGCATGCCGAGCTGCTGCCGCGGCATGCCGACATGGCGGCCGCCCTGCAGGAGGCGACGGATGCTGCGGTCATGGCGGCCGTACGCCGCCTCAAGCGCAGGGTGCCGGTCGACAATCTGTGCCTGGCCGGCGGCGTCGCGCTCAATTGCGTGACCAATGAAGTGGTCCGGCGATCCGAGGCGTTTGCCAACGTGTTCATCCCCTCGGCGCCGCACGATGCGGGCACGGCGGTCGGCGCCGCCTTTGTCGTGCATTGCGCCGCGCACAAGCGTTCACCGCAGCGGGGTTACGCCACGCCCTATCTCGGCCCGGCCTACAGGCGGCGCGACATTCTGGCGGCGGTCAAGGCGGCCGGCCTCAGGCCGAGGCTGAGCAAATCGCCGGCGCGCCAGGCGGCGGAAATGATAGCCGGCGGCAAGATCGTGGCCTGGTTCCAGGGACGCATGGAGTTCGGGCCGCGTGCGCTGGGCAATCGTTCCCTGCTGGCCGATCCGCGGCGAGCGGACATGCGCGATATTCTCAATCAGAAGGTCAAGCACCGGGAAGATTTTCGGCCATTCGCGCCGAGCGTCCTCGCCGAGCATGCCGATGCCTGGTTCGATGTCGGCCCCCATTCGGCCAGCCACGAGTTCATGCTGTTCGCCTGTCGCGTCAGGCCGGAACGGCGCGACCTGATCCCCGCCGTCCTGCATCGGGATGGCAGCGCCCGGGTGCAGATCGTCAGCCGCAAATCGAATCCGCGCTTTCATGAACTGATATCCTGCTTCCATGCCAGGACCGGCGTGCCGGTCGTGGTGAATACGTCCTTCAACGACAGCGAGCCGATCGTCTGCACCCCCACCGACGCGATCGTCACCTTTCGCAAGTCCGGCATTGACGCCTTGTTCATGGACGATGTGTTGCTGACGGCGTCCGGACGCGCCGCCTGAGCCGAATGCGCCGATCGTAACGCGGATGGGATGCGCCATCGGACCTGCGCAACCGGGGCGAAAGTCGACTTGCGCCGGTGGTGAACAGCCCTTACGACGTCCCGGACATCCGCGCCGAGATGGCGCCAAGAAAATTCGGGGGAAATCATGTTGCTGCGTCTTGCCGGTCTTGTCGTGACCTTGTGCCTGTTGCTCGCGGGCGCGGCCCGGGCCCAGGGACATGTCGAGCTGCAATGGTACGGACAATCGGCGTTCAAGCTCACGACGCCCGGGGGCAAGGTGATCATGATCGATCCCTGGATCACCGGCAATCCGGTGACGCCGCCGGCCCTGAAGGACCTCGACAAGTTGGGCAAGGTCGACCTGATCCTCGTCACCCATGCGCATGGCGATCATCTCGGCAATGCCATGGAGATTTCGAAGAAGAACAACGTGCCGATGTGGGGCCCGGCCGGCATGAACCAGTTCCTTGCCACGCTCGGCCTGATGCCCGTCAATCTCGTGCCACGCATGAACAAGGGCGGGACGATCGAGCCGTTCCCCGGCGTGAAGATTACCCAGGTGCATGCGGAGCATTCGTCGGAGATGATCCTCAAGGATCCCGCCACCGGCAAGGACACGAGCTATGCGGCCGGCGAGCCCGTCGGCCTCATCATCGAGCTCGAGAATGGTTTCAAGATCTACCACATGGGGGATACCGGTCTGTTCGGCGACATGAAGTTCATCGGCGAGCACTACAAGCCCGATCTGTTGCTGATCCCGATCGGCGGCCACTATGTGATGGATCCGAAGGATGCCGCGTTCGCCACCAACGAGCTGATCAAGCCCAGGATGGCGTTCCCGATGCACTACGGCACCAATCCCTACCTCACCGGGACGCCTGCGGAATACAAGGCCGCGTTGGGCCAGACCGCGGTCCAGGTCATCGACATGAAACCGGGCGACAGCAAGACCTTCTAGCCGATCCGCGCCTGGCGTCATTGCCGGCTCGCGCCGACGCGCGCCCCGAAATGACCCGGTGACAGGACTAACGCCGGCCCACGTTCGGCGCTCTGAAAAGTTTCAGACCTGCGAAAATTTATTGTTTGAAACTTGCTCGAAAAGCCTCCCGTAGCTCGGTGCGACGGCAGCCCGGATCGATCGATCCGCATCGTTGCCGCGTCATCGCCGGTCGCGCCGGTTCCTCAAATCCATCGGGAGACGTTCCATGTCCAAGCGTATTGCACTGTTGTCCGCAGTCGCGCTCAGCACGCTGGCCCTTGCGGCGAGCGCGGTTGCGCCCGTCAATGCCCAAGACAAGAAAATGATGAAGAGCGAGATGTCCGGCGAAAAGACCGTGATGGTCGGCGGCGCCGCGATGTACCCGTCCAAGAACATCGTCGAGAACGCCGTCAACTCCAAGGACCACACCACGCTGGTGGCGGCGGTGAAGGCCGCGGGCCTGGTCCCGACCCTGGAGGGCAAGGGTCCGTTCACGGTGTTCGCACCGACCAATGCCGCCTTCGGCAAGCTGCCGGCCGGCACCGTCGACGGCCTGGTCAAGCCCGAGAACAAGGCGACCCTGACCAAGATCCTGACCTATCACGTCGTGCCGGGCAAGCTCGAGGCCGCCTCGCTCACCGATGGCAAGAAGCTCAAGACCGTCGAGGGCGAGGAACTGACCGTCAAGCGCTCGGGCGACACCGTGATGCTCGTCGATGCCAAGGGCGGTTCGTCGACCGTCACCATTCCGAACGTCAATCAGTCGAACGGCGTCATCCACGTGGTCGATACCGTTCTGATGCCGTAAGGCCATCGGCGGCAAGACGATGCGCGTCCGAGCGTCCCGCAGGACGCGCGCCATGCGAGCCGGGACGTTCCGGCTCGCATTTTTGTGACCGGAAGGCCCCGGCTAGCCCGGTTTCGACAGCTCGCATTTTGTAACGAAGCGCCGGTTATGGTCGTATATTCGGGTATCGAAACCACGAACCACGGAACCGCCATGTCCACCCTAGCAGTCACCGAGCATCCGGCACGCGCGGCCAAGGTGATTCAACCGGCCTGGGTGCGGATCATGCACTGGGTCAATGCCTTTGCGATCGTCTTGATGATCGGCTCGGGATGGCAGGTCTACAACGCCTCGCCGCTGTTCAACTTCTCCTTCCCGCGGGCGATCACGCTTGGTGGCTGGCTCGGCGGCGCGCTGCTCTGGCACTTCGCCGCGATGTGGCTCCTGATGGTGAACGGCCTGGTCTATCTCGCTTTCGGCATTGCGACCGGCCGCTTCCGCAAGAAACTGCTGCCGATCACGCCGTCCGGCGTCATCGCCGATACCAGGGCCGCGCTGACCCTCAGCCTGTCGCACGAGGACCTCACCCGGTACAACAGCGTGCAGCGGCTGCTCTATGCCGGCATCATTCTGGTCGGCATCGTGATCGTGCTGTCGGGCCTGTCGATCTGGAAGCCGGTGCAGCTGCAATACCTCACCGCGCTGTTCGGCGGCTACGACGTTGCACGCTACATCCACTTCTTCTGCATGGCCGCCATCGTCGCGTTCCTGGTGGTCCATGTCGCGCTGGCACTTGTGGTGCCGAAGAGCCTGCGCGCCATGATCATCGGCCGCTGAGATTTTCCGGAGAACCTGTCATGGGCCGCCTGCGCTCGCTTCTGATCCCCGGCGTCGACAAGAAGCTTCTGGTCAGGGACGCCATCCAGACGATGCCGGACCCGGCGCGCCGCCGCTTCATCGCCGGCGGCGCCAGCCTCGGCGCGCTGACGCTGCTGACCGGATGCGACGTCTCGGACAGTTATTCGGCCGAAAGCCTGCTGGTGAAGATCTCGAAATTCAACGATGCCGTGCAGGCCGCGATATTCAATCCGAATGCGCTGGCGCCGACATTCCCGGAGAGCGCCATTACCCAGCCGTTTCCCTTCAACGGCTACTACGATCAGGCGGATGCGCCCGACATCGATGGCAAGGCATGGAAGCTCGAGGTCCGCGGTCTTGTCGACAACAAGAAATCATGGACGCTGGATGAGCTGTACCGGCTGCCCCAGGTCAAGCAGGTGACGCGGCATATCTGCGTCGAGGGCTGGAGCGCGATCGGAAGCTGGACCGGCACGCCGCTGCGCGACTTTCTCAAGCTGATCGGGGCCGATACGAGCGCCAAATACTGCTGGTTCCAGTGCGCCGATCCCGACGGCTACAACAGCCCGCTCGACATGGCGAGCGCGCTGCATCCGCAGACCCAGATGTCGTTCAAATTCGCCGACCAGATCCTGCCGCGGGCCTATGGCTACCCCATGAAGATAAGGGTGCCGACCAAGCTCGGCTTCAAGAGCCCGAAATACGTGATCTCGATGGAGGTCACCAACGACTACAAGGGCGGCTATTGGGAAGACCAGGGCTACAATTCCTTCAGCGGCAGCTGAGCGGCGTCATGGCGCGGCAGGCGAGAGCCTGCGCTGAAAGGCCGATGCGATCGCCCCCAGTGCCAGCATCGCCGCGCCGGCGTTGAGCGCGTAGGACAGGCTGCCCAGCGCGTCGGTGATGGCGCCGGTGGCGATCGGGCCGAGCGTCTGGCCCACGCCGAAGGCAATGGTCATCGCCGCGATCGCGACCGGCCATGACGCGGGCGGATAGTTGAAGCGCACGAACGCCGTGGTGGAACCGACCACGGCAAAGAACGACACCCCGAACACCAGTGCGGACAAGGCGATCAGCGCGTCCGAATGCCCGAGCAGCGGCAGCGCGGCGCCGACGGCGTTGACGGCGAGGATGATCGCCGTGCTGGTGCCGCCGCTGTTGCGCGCCAGGATGCGGCGCCAGACCCAGGGAGTCACGAAGGCACTGATGCCGATCAGGCACCAGAACGCGCTCTGTGCCGCGGCGCCGCCGCCGGCATCGCGCACATAGGCGATCATGAAGGTCATGTAGGCGATATAGCCGGCGCCGAACAGGAAATAGCCGGTGAGATAGATCAGCGCCGGCCGGATCGCGAATCGCGCCGGTACCGCGTCGGCGAGGCCGCCGCTTTCCGGGAAGGGTGTCAGCAGCAGCGGCACGGTCATGACGATCGACAGCAGCGTCATCGCCCACCACACGATCCACCACGATCCGGGGCCGCAGGCGAGCAGCACGAACGGTGCGACCAGGCCGGAAAGCAGGATGCCGAGCCCCGGCCCGGCGTAGAACAGGCTCAACAGGAAATCTGCCCGCTCCGGCCGCGACTGCGCGATCCGCGCCGCCAGGGCGCCGCTGGCGACGAAGCAGACCGCGGCGCCGACGCCGGCGATCAACCGCGCCGAACTCAGAAGGACGAAATTGCCCGACAGCGCGCACATCGCCAGCGACACCAGGCAGGCGAGTGTGCCCCAGCGCACCGCGGCCGTCAGCCCGTAACGCCGCACCAGCCTCGCCGCGACCAGCGCGCCGGCGAGATAGCCGGCGGCATTGATGGTGTTCATGAAGCCCGCGGCGGAATACGACCATTGCAGGCTGTCGCGCATGTCCGGCAGCACCAGCGAATAGGCGAAGCGGCCGATGCCGAGCCCGACGGTGGGCGCCAACGAGAGAATGAGAATGAGGCGCGCCGGATGCGCGGGTGGCGAGGACAGGTCGAGCGCTTTCACGGGATTCTCCGGCAGGCGCCGCACTGTGACAGGGTCGCACGGCTTTGCACAGGGCGGGCGACCGCAATGGTGTCTTGCCAACCGCGCAACGCCGCTCTAGCAATCCGCGCCGATGCGCCTTCGTTGCCGGCCCTGGGTGGCCAGCGTCGACGAGTTGAATGAGGAAACACCATGCCAGTCCACAAACTGCTGCTTCTTCCCGGTGACGGCATCGGGCCCGAGGTGATGGCCGAGGTAAAGCGCCTGATCGATTGGCTCGACGCACAGGGCATCGCGCATTTCGAGACCGAGCAGGGCCTGGTAGGCGGCGCCGCCTATGATGCGCACAAGGCCAGCATCAGCGAAGACACCATGGCGCAGGCGAAGGCCGCCGATGCCGTGATCTTCGGTGCGGTCGGCGGGCCGAAATGGGACAGCGTGCCCTACGAGGCAAGGCCCGAGGCCGGGCTGCTGCGGCTGCGCAAGGAACTCGGCCTGTTCGCCAATCTTCGTCCGGCGGTGTGCTATCCCGCGCTGGCGGATGCGTCCAGCCTGAAGCGCGAGGTGGTCGAAGGTCTCGACATCATGATCGTGCGCGAACTCACCGGCGGTGTCTATTTCGGCGAGCCGAAGACGATCACCGATCTCGGCAACGGCCAGAAGCGCGCGATCGATACCCAGATCTACGACACCTACGAGATCGAACGCATCGCCCGGGTCGCGTTCGATCTGGCGCGCCAGCGCCGCAACAAGCTGACCTCGATGGAAAAGCGCAATGTGATGAAATCGGGGGTGCTGTGGAACGAGGTGGTCACTCAGGTCCATGCACGCGAATACCGGGATGTGCAGCTCGAACATCAATTGGCTGATTCGGGCGGCATGAACCTGGTGAAGTCGCCGAAGCAGTTCGATGTGATCGTCACCGACAATCTGTTCGGCGACATGCTGTCCGACATCGCGGCAATGCTGACGGGGTCGCTCGGCATGCTGCCCTCGGCATCGCTCGGCGAGGTTGACGTCAAGAGCAGGAAGCGCCGTTCGCTGTTCGAGCCGGTGCATGGGTCGGCGCCGGATATCGCGGGCAAGGGAATGGCCAATCCCATCGCAATGCTCGCCTCGTTCGGAATGGCGCTACGCTATTCGTTCGAACTGGGGGCGCTGGCGGACAGGCTCGATGCTGCGATCGCGGCGGTGCTGGCGAGCGGCCTGCGCACCGCCGACATCGCCTCGGACGGGACCAGGACGGTTTCGACGCCGCAGATGGGCGAGGCCATTCTGAAGGAATTGCAAACCCAGCATGGCTGACGTGCCGGCTTAATCGGCCTTCAGCCGCGCCTCGCTCAATCCGGGTAGAGCGGGAACCGGGTCGGCTCGCCCCCGAGGTCCGACGGCGGATTCAGCGGCTGCCGGTCGATCGGGCGGTTGTTGTTCTCGCGGGCGAAGGACGGGTATCCGATCTCCGGCGGAATCGCATAGTCCATGAACTTGCGGTCTCCCGGCAGCACCTCGGTACCGGCGTCGAGCCATGATCGCTTGGTGATGTAGACCCGGGTATGCGGACCCTGCTGATAGACCGCGTTGGGACCACGCGACCCGTAATAGGGGCGGCCGCGGCTGTCATATTGCGGGCGGGTGGACTGGGCGCTGGCCGGGTTCGTCGCGATATCGACCGCGACGACCGCGGTCGTCGCAAGCAATGCCACAAAGGCGGCGGAAAATTTCCAGGTCATCACGTCCTCTTGGAGCTCGCGGTCGTTGGGCGGCAGGCTGGCGTCGGCCAAATCGGTGGATCGTTATTGTAGCGGGCGAAGAAAGCGCCACAAGGTCAATCCAGCCACACCACCGTACAATAATGTCAGCGGGATGGAGAAAGTTGCATAAAATCCAGCGCCTTGCCGGGCGTCTGGTCAGAGCGTCACGGCGCCGAACTTGCTGTCGACAATGCTGGCCATCTCCAGCTCGGCGCCAGGTTCCATCCCGCCGGCGAGGGTTCTGGTGTCGGAAGCTGACCGGTCCCACTCGCGGCCGGGCCGGTAAACTTCGAGTTCGGCGACCGGCCGATGGTCCTCGTCGGTCCAGCGAACGATGTCCTTGCGGCCGCCTTCGGGGTGCCGGAGGATTTCGTAAGCCTCTGTTTTTCCGCAGAGATCAGAATGGCTGACCGCGAATGCCGGGTATGAGCGGTCGGCCACGCCCCAGGTCACCACGCCGACCGGCCCGGTCGCTCCGATCGGCAGGTGGCTCCGCAGTAGCAGCCCGACCAGCGCGAGGCTACCCATATAGGCAAGCAGGCGCACCAGCGTCCCCCAGCACTCGGCGGCGAAACTGGCGAGTGCCGGTAGCACGGCGGCGTGAAAGAGGTCGGTTCGAACGGCTGCCAACGACCGCATCAAGCGCCGATATTTCGGGTCTAACGTTGTCTTAACGCTGTTTCTCGCATAGAAGCGCTGCTCTTCCTTTGCCACGACCGGCAGGCAGGAGACGTTTTTCGTCGGAGAATGAACGATGGGTTACAAAGTCGCGGTGGTCGGAGCGACCGGCAATGTCGGTCGGGAAATGCTCAACATTCTCGACGAGCGCAAATTCCCCGCCGACGAGGTGGTGGCACTGGCATCGCGTCGCAGCCTGGGCGTCGAGGTGTCCTATGGCGACCGCACCCTGAAGGTCAAAGCCCTCGAGCACTATGATTTCAGCGACGTCGACATCTGCCTGATGTCGGCGGGCGGCGCGGTGTCGAAGGAATGGTCGCCGAAGATCGGCGCCGCCGGTGCGGTCGTGATCGACAACTCCTCGGCATGGCGGATGGACCCGGACGTCCCGCTGATCGTTCCCGAGGTCAATGCGGAGGCGGTGGCCGGGTTTCGCAAGAAGAACATCATTGCCAATCCGAACTGCTCGACCGCCCAGCTCGTGGTCGCGCTGAAGCCGCTGCATGACAAGGCGGTGATCCGTCGCGTCGTGGTATCGACCTATCAATCGGTGTCCGGTGCCGGCAAGGACGCGATGGACGAGCTGTTTTCGCAAACCAAGGCGGTCTACACCAACAGCGAGCTCGTCACCAAGAAATTCCCCAAGCGGATCGCCTTCAACGTGATCCCGGAGATCGACGTGTTCATGGAGGACGGCTACACCAAGGAAGAGTGGAAGATGATGATGGAGACCAAGAAGATTCTTGATCCCCGGATCAGGCTTTCCGCGACCTGCGTGCGGGTGCCGGTGTTCGTCGGGCATTCCGAGGCGGTCAATATCGAGTTCGAGCAGCCGATCTCGGCCGACGAGGCGCGCAATATCCTGCGTCGTGCCCCGGGCTGCCTGGTGATCGACAAGCATGAGCCGGGCGGCTATGTCACGCCCTACGAGGCGGCGGGCGAGGACGCGACCTATATCAGCCGGATCCGCGAGGACGCCACGGTGGAGAACGGGCTGGTGCTGTGGTGCGTGTCCGACAATCTGCGCAAGGGCGCCGCGCTCAACGCCATCCAGATCGCCGAGTGCCTGATCAACCGCAAGCTGATCAGCGCCAAGCAAAAAGCGGCGTAACGAAGGAGTCGCCGTCGCGATGACCGAGGTGCCGTCGCCGAACCGTCCCGCCGGGGCGATGAAACACATCGAGCGCGGGATCGAACGCGTGCTGTTCAACAGCCGCTGGCTGATGGCGCCGTTCTATCTCGGCCTGGTCATCAGCCTGGCGGTCCTGTTGTTCAAGTTCATGGTGATGCTTGTCGAGTTCATCCTGCATGCGCCGGCGGCCAAGGAGTCCGACATCATCCTCGGCGTGCTGTCTCTGATCGACGTCTCGCTGACCGGCAACCTGATCCTGATCGTGGTGTTCTCGGGTTACGAGAATTTCGTTTCCAAGATCGATCCGCGCGGTCACCCGGACTGGCCGGACTGGATGACCAAGGTGGATTTCGCCGGACTGAAGCAGAAGCTGCTCGCCTCGATCGTGGCGATCTCGGCGATCCAGGTGCTGAAGGCGTTCATGAACATCGATGCGGTGTTCGACGCGCAGAAGATGGCCTGGCTGGTCGCCGTCCATCTGGTGTTCGTGGCTTCCGCGTTGCTGCTCGCGCTTTCCGATCGCTGGGGCAGCGATCACGGCAGCGAATAGGACGCCGGGATCGGTCCGCAGCTATTTCCCGGGCCTGCCGCCGTCGCGGACGCTGCGGAATTCCTTGGTGGCCGGATCGAGCACGAACAGCGAGCCCTCGGCGACGCCGAAATAGGCGCCGTGCAGCTGCAGTTCTCCGCTCTCGACCCGGGCCTTCACGAACGGGAAGGTCAGCAGGTTTTCCAGGCTGCGGAACACGGCGGCCTTTTCGATCCGGGTGGTGAAATCCTGCATGGTCTCGCGGTCACGCTGCTCCACCTTCTCGCCCGGCTTGACGAACATCGCCATCCACTTGCCGATGAAATCGCCCGGCGACAGCGGCTCGATCTTGTCGATGAAGGCGCGAATGCCGCCACATTGGGCATGGCCGAGTACCACGATGTGCTTCACCCGCAGCACGGTGACGGCGTATTCGAGCGCCGCCGACACGCCGTTGGCGGTGGCGTCGGTCTGATAGACCGAAACCAGGTTGGCGATGTTGCGCATCACGAACAGCTCGCCCGGACCGGCGTCGAAGATCACCTCCGGCGACACCCGGGAATCGCAGCAGCCGATCACCATGACCTCGGGGGCCTGGCCGCGTTCGGACAGTTCACGATAGCGCGATTGTTCGGTCGGCAGGCGTTGCGAGGTGAAGGTTCGATAGCCTTCGATCAGTCGATCCGGGAATGGAGCCATGGCCATGGCTAACCATATGCCTCGCCGCCGAACAAGTCTTTCGGCGGACGATCCCGGATGGTATCGCGTGAGGTTCGAATGCCCGACGGCCTGGGCAGCGTGCCGCCGCCGTCAGTCCCGATCGCGCCATGGGGGAACCGATGATCCATCCTCGCCGCAGCCTGCTTTTCATGCCGGGGTCGAACGCGCGGGCGCTGGAAAAGGCCCGCATTCTGCCGGCCGACGGCATCATCCTCGACCTCGAGGATTCGGTGGCGCCGGACGCCAAGTCGCTGGCGCGCGAGCAGATTGCGCAGGCGATTGCCGCCAGGGGATTCGGCAAGCGCGAAGTCTGGGTGCGCACCAACGGCCTCGATACGCCGTGGTGGGTCGATGATTTCGGCATGGCGGCCAAGGCCGGCCCCGACGGCATCCTGGTTCCGAAAATCTCCAGCGTCGCGGATCTCGACAGCGTGGGTGAGCGGCTGGCCGGGTTCGGCGCCGGCAGCGCGATCAGGGTCTGGGCGATGATCGAGACCGCGCGCGCGGTGTTGCACGCCGAGGAACTCGCCGCCGCCGCGCATGACCCGAAGACGCGGCTCGCCGGTTTCGTGTTCGGGCCGAACGACATCGCGCGGGAGACCGGAATCCGGATGCAGCCGGGCCGGGCCGCCATGATCCCGATGATCACGCACTGCATCCTGGCCGCCCGCGCCCACGGCATCGAGATTCTCGACGGGCCCTACAGCAACCTCGGCAATGTCGATGGCTTCGGGCAGGAATGCACGCAGGCGCGAGATCTCGGTTTCGACGGCAAGACCCTGATCCACCCCGGCCAGATCGAGGCCTGCAACGCGATCTTCACCCCGCCGGCGGAGGAAGTCGCCCGCGCCCGGCAAATCATCGCCGCGTTCGACCTGCCGGAAAACGCCGCGCGTGGCGCGATCCGGCTCGACGGCCAGATGGTGGAACGGCTGCATGCGGAAATGGCCAAGCGCACCATCGCGATCGCCGACGCCATTGCGGCGATGGGGATTTGACCGGTCAGCTCCCGAACCGTGTCACCGCCCATGCGAACAGGCTGCCGGGTTGCGGCGGTTGGTTGCCGCGGCCCTTGGGCGAGATGTGCAGGCCGATGATCTCGGGGTCTTCGACCAGCGCAGCAAATTCCGCCGGCTCGAAGAACCGCTTCGGCTCGGCATGCACGGCATAGAATGATTTCTTCGGCAATGCCCGGTGCAGGTCGCCGGCGCGGCGCGCGAGCGCGGTGAGCGAGGCCGGGCCGTAGATCGCGACGCGGATATCGGACAACCGGTTCGACCGGCCGCGCAGCTTGCGCAGGGTGAAGATCAGCCGATGGCGCAGCGCCAGCCAGTCCGGCGTCAGCTCGTCCTGCCGCATCAACTGCTCGAATGCCCGGACGATGCTGTGGCTCGCGGGAAGATGCAGCACCGAATTGCCGAGCTGGCGGGGCCGCTCCCAGGCGAAATAGGGCTTTGCCGGATCGATCTCGACCGGCCGGAGCAGCAGCACGTCGGCATCGAGCCAGAGCCCGGCCTGCCGCGCCATCAGCCGCATCCGGAAGAAATCGCTGAACTGCAGCACGGTCCAGTCGCGCCAGCTGCCGTCCGGCTGCGATGGACGCAGCTTTTCCGCAAAGGCCTGGGGCATGACCGGTTCGGCTTCGGCATTGCCGACGCCGTCGGGCAGTCCAGGCAGCGGATCGAAACTGTAGACCGTCACCCGATGGCCTGCGGCGACCTGCGAGCGCAGGCAGGTCTGCCGCAGCCGGTCGAGCGGACCGTGCCAGAAGGTGACGACGTCAGGCACCATGCGCGTCACCGATGGGCGGCCCGGATCAGGCCCAGGCGCGCTCGGCGCTTGCCTTCGCCTCGTAGCTGTCGATCGAGGCCTGCTTCTCCATGGTGAGCCCGATATCGTCGAGCCCGTTCAGCAGGCAGTGCTTGCGGAAGGGGTCGATCTCGAACTTCGCCTTGCCGCCGTCCGGCCCGCGGATTTCCTGATTGGCCAGATCGATGGTCAGCGTCGCATTGGCGCCGCGCTCGGCATCATCGAACAACTTGTCGAGGTCATCCTGGCTGACGCGAATCGGCAGTATGCCGTTCTTGAAGCAGTTGTTGTAGAAGATGTCGCCGAACGAGGTCGAAATCACGCAGCGGATGCCGAAATCGAGCAGCGCCCATGGCGCGTGCTCGCGGCTCGAGCCGCAGCCGAAATTGTCGCCCGCGACCAGGATTTTGGCGTTGCGATAGGCCGGCTTGTTGAGGATGAAATCCGCATTCTCGCTGCCGTCGTCCTTGTAGCGCTGTTCCGCGAACAGTCCCTTGCCGAGGCCGGTGCGCTTGATCGTCTTCAGGTATTGCTTCGGGATCACCATGTCGGTGTCGACATTGATGATCTTCAGCGGCGCCGCGACGCCCTCCAGGGTGGTGAATTTGTCCATGGCTCGACTTTCGTCCTTGCAAGGTGCCGGTCGCGCCCCGGCGAGAGAAGCGGGCCTGAACCGGCGCGTGGGTTTTATCCCGGTCGCAGCCACGCTCCAAGGGCAAACTGCGGTGCGGTCAGTCGGCGGCGGCCTCGATCGCCGCCATGTCGCGATCGGACAGGCCGAAATGATGGCCGATCTCGTGGATCAGCACATGGCGAATGATGTGGCCGAGCGTCTCGTCATGCTCGGCCCAGTAATCGAGGATCGGCCTGCGGTAGAGCCAGATCATGTTGGGGAGCCGTGTCACGTCCTGCTCGCTGCGGAAGGGCAGGCCGACCCCCTGGAACAGGCCGAGCAGGTCGAATTCGCTCTCGGCGTTGAGCTCGTCGAGAACCTCGTCGGTCGGGAAGTCGTCGACCCGCAGGACGACGCCCTCGCATGGCGCGCGGAAGGCGGCCGGCAGGCGGTCGAAAATGTCGTGGGCCATCGCTTCCATCTCGGCGAGCGACGGTGCTTTGGCGGCGATCCACATTCCGCCGAGCTTATAGCGGTTTCGCGCGATGTGGGGCACTCCACGGGACGAAAACGCCGCAAAATGATGCGCGAGGCGGCAGTGCCGTCTTCGCCAGTTGACCTTGGCACGGCAATCGGAGACCGTAGCAAGGATTTCTGGATCGAGCGGGCGCGATGATGCGGATCAGGACAGCGGCAATTCTGGCGGCAGGGCTCGCAGCCATGTTGCCGGCCTGTGGCCACGCGCAGACCGCGCTGCCGGAAATGAAGATGGCGCAGGCGGTGCCACATGCCCGGGAAGCGCCGGCGCGCCGGCCGCTGCGGCGCATCTACATCTATCCGCGCGCGGAGCCCGACGGGGTCTATCCGCGCTACGATCCCGGCCCGAATGCGGTGCGCGATTGCTCGGTCGCCTATGTGCAGGAGTTCCGGCCGAGCGGCACCGTGATCACGCCCCACATGAGCTGCTTCTGGCGCCGCGGCTGAGGCCTGCCGGCCTCAGTCCCAGTTCCTGAATTTCCAGGGCTTGAGCTTCCACGGCGTCAGCGTCTCCAGGCGCCACTGCACCCAGCGGTCCGGCGGCCAATGGCTCAGCCGCGAGGTCTGCTTGACCTCGAGCTCGACCACGCGTGGGGCATGGCGGCGGCGGCGCTGCAGCGTCGCTTCGCTGATCATGTCGACGAATTCAGGCTTGTCGGCCATGGCGTACTCCTGGCGAAACGGCGCGTTGCGGCGACAGTGTGCGCCCCAGGTCGTTAACGGCCAATTGCCGGAGTTCGTCCAGCTTGAAGCAAGCCCGCCTCAGCGCCACTCCCGCACATCGACGAAATGCCCGGCGATCGCGGCCGCCGCGGCCATCGCCGGCGACACCAGATGGGTGCGGCCCTTGAAGCCCTGGCGGCCTTCGAAATTGCGGTTCGAGGTCGACGCGCAGCGCTCTTCCGGATTGAGCTTGTCGGGGTTCATGGCCAGGCACATCGAACAGCCGGGCTCGCGCCACTCGAAACCGGCCTTGATGAAGATCTTGTCGAGACCCTCGGCCTCGGCCTGCTCCTTCACAATGCCGGAACCCGGCACCACCATCGCATTGATATGGCCGTTGACCGTCTTGCCCTCGGCGATCTTTGCCGCCGCGCGCAGGTCCTCGATGCGGCCATTGGTGCAGGAGCCGATGAAGATGCGGTCGAGCTTGATGTCGGTGATCCGGGTGCCGGCGGCTAGCCCCATATATTTCAAAGCGCGGTGCTTGGAGAGCCGCTTGGCCTCGTCCTCGATCTGGTCCGGATCGGGCACCACGCCCGTGACCGAGATCACGTCCTCGGGCGAGGTGCCCCAGGTCACGATCGGCGGCAGCTTGGCCGCGTCCAGCCTGATCTCGTGGTCGAAATGCGCGTCGGGGTCGGAGCGCAGCTTTTCCCAGTAGCGCATCGCGGCATCCCAGGCCTCGCCCTTGGGCGATTTCGGACGCCCGCGCAGGAAGTCGAAGGCTTTGGCGTCCGGCGCGACCAGGCCGGCGCGGGCGCCGCCTTCGATCGACATGTTACACACCGTCATGCGTCCTTCCATGGACAGCGCCCGGATCGCCTCGCCGGCATATTCCAGCACATAGCCGGTGCCACCGGCGGTGCCGATCTCGCCGATGATGGCGAGGATGATGTCCTTGCCGGTGACGCCCTCCGGCAGCTTGCCGTCGACCACGGCGCGCATGTTCCTGGCCTTCTTCTGGATCAGGGTCTGGGTCGCCAGCACATGCTCGACCTCGGAGGTGCCGATGCCATGCGCCAGCGCGCCGAAAGCGCCGTGGGTGGAGGTATGGCTGTCGCCGCAGACGATGGTGGTTCCGGGCAGCGTGAAGCCCTGCTCGGGGCCGATGACATGCACGATGCCCTGACGCTTGTCGAACTCGTTGTAATACTCGATGCCGAATTCCTTGGCGTTCTGCGCCATGACCCGCATCTGCTCGATGCTTTCCGGATCCGGGTTGGGTTTCGAGCGGTCGGTGGTGGGGATGTTGTGGTCGACCACCGCCAGGGTCTTCTCCGGCGCGCGAACCTTGCGCCCGGCGGTGCGCAGGCCCTCGAACGCCTGCGGCGAGGTCACCTCATGAACCAGATGGCGATCGATATAGAGCAGGCAGGTGCCGTCATCGGCTTCGTGGACCAGATGGTCGTTCCAGATCTTGTCGTACAGTGTGGTCGGTTTTTTGTCGGACATGATGCGAGGCCTTGAATCGGAATCCAGATCGGGAGAGCGGATGCGCGTCGTGGCGCGCGCCGGCGTCAGGCCGCGAGCGCGGACGTGGTCAGGCGGCCGAAGAAGCGCCAGGGCAAGCGGCGGCGGTCGTCGAGAACGACAGGGGACGCGAGGGGCGGGCGTTCTGGTGACATGCTCGGCTCTGTATAGCACACCGGCAGACAAGGGGCGACCATTGGCATCACCGCGGTGACAGCCGTACAGGAAACGGCGCAGGACAAAGCCTGCGCCCCGGTCGAAACAATGGCTCGGCTACTCGCCGACGGCGGTTGCGCGCTCGGTCTTCTCGGCAATGCGCGCCGACTTGCCGCGCAGATTGCGCAGATAGTACAGCTTGGCGCGGCGGACCTTGCCGCGGCGCACCACCTTGATCGAGTTGATCATCGGCGACATCACGGGGAATACGCGTTCCACACCCTCGCCATAGGAGATCTTGCGCACGGTGAAGCTCTCATTGAGGCCGCCGCCGGTGCGGCCGATGCAGACGCCTTCATAGGCCTGCACACGGGTGCGGTCGCCTTCGACCACCTTGACATTGACGATCAGGGTATCGCCGGGGGCGAACTCCGGGACTTGCCGGGCCGCGGACAGCTTTTCGAACTGCTCTTTTTCGAGCTCCTGAATGAGGTTCATCGCGAAAATCTCCATCGGCGGCGCGCCTCAGCCTGTCGGGCGCGGCTAACGCGAACGTCCAGCTATCCTGCCATTGCGCGGATTTCGCGCTGCTATACGGCAAAGGTCCGCCTTTGTCACCCGTCCGCCGGATTTTTTCGGCCGGCTTGACCAAAGCGGGCGGCAAGGAGGTCCGGCCGCCTGGCGCGGGTCAGGGCTTCGGCCTCGGCCTGCCGCCACGCGGCGACCCTCGCATGGTCGCCGGACAGCAGCGGCTCCGGGATGGATTGGCCCTCGAACAGCTGCGGACGGGTATATTGCGGATATTCGAGCAGGCCGTCGGAAAAGCTCTCTTCGGCACTGGAACTCGACTTTCCCATCACGCCGGGCAGCAGCCGGACACAGGCATCGATCAGTGCCATGGCGGCGATCTCGCCGCCGGACAGCACGTAGTCGCCGATCGAGACCTCCTCGAGCCGCCGCGCCCCGATGACACGCTGGTCGACCCCCTCGAACCGGCCGCAGACGACCAGGACGCCGGGCCCGGCAGCCAGTTTTGTAACAGCCGCCTGGGTCAACGGCCGACCCCGGGGGCTCATCAGCAGCCGCGGCCAATCCGCGCCGGCGTCGGCTGCGTCGATCGCCGCTGCCAGCACATCGGCCCGCAAGACCATCCCGGGCCCGCCGCCGGCCGGGGTGTCGTCGACGCTGCGGTGTCGGTCGGTGGCCGAATCCCGGATATCGCGGGCCTCCAGCGCCCATCTCCCTGCCGTCAATGCCTTGCCCGCCAGGCTGACGCCGAGCGGGCCCGGGAACATCTCGGGAAACAGCGTGAGGACGGTAGCGCGCCAGGGCATCGCGGTCATGGTCCTGCATGGCCCGTCACACCGTGAAAATCAATTTTGGCTAGCAGTTGACAAGGAAACCAATCCTGATAGTTTCCTAGTCAACCAAGGACCATCATGCCCGATCGCATCCCTGTCAGCGGCCTGCAGGACCACCTCGGCTACTGGTTGCGCTACGTCTCCAACCAGGTCTCGCACGCCTTCAGCCTGAAGGTCGCCGCGCATGGCGTGACAGTGGCGGAGTGGGTCATGCTGCGCGAGCTGTATGACGTCGACGCCATGATCCCGAGCGTGCTGGCCGAACGGCTCGGCATGACCCGCGGCGCGATTTCGAAACTCGCCGATCGGCTTGCCGCCAAGGCGCTGCTCATGCGGGAGCCGGGCCGGACCGACCGGCGCTACCAGGATCTCGCGCTGACCACTGCGGGGCGCGCGCTGGTGCCGGAGCTGTCGGCCGAGGCCGACCGCAATGATGCGGAATTCTTCGGACGGCTTTCGCCCGAGGACCGCGCGACCATTCGCCGGCTGATGACGGACATCGTGCGCCAGCTCGGATTGCGCACGACGCCGGTCGACTGAACCGGATCCTTGTTGGATTGAACAGGAGAACCACGATGCAAGCGGATGTCGTCCAGGCCATGCAGGAATGCACCGACGCGTCGGACCAGGAGCGGATCGATTTCCCTGCCGTGATACAGAAGCTGATGCAGGCCGGGGTCGAGCGCTATCATGCGGATCTGCTGCGCGGTGAGAAGATCTACTATCTGCCGTCCGGCGAATCGCATCGCACGCCATCGGCACCGGTCGATGCGGCGCCCGCCGCCATCTTCTCCGCCGACGGCGTCGCCGCGGCGGTCAAGGCCATCCAGCAGCAGAAGATCCAGTACCGGGAATTCTGCGAGCGCATCGCGCAGGCCGGCTGCGTCGCCTATCTGGTTTCGCTCGCCGGCCGCCGCGCGGTCTATTACGGCCGCACCGGCGACAGCTATGTCGAGCGGTTCCCGAACGCGGCGTGATCAGCCACCGATCTCGCCCGGATCCTCTCCGTCGATCTCGGCGGGCCGTTCGATGACGACCCGTCCGCCGTCCAGATCGACCGCGGGTACGACGGCGTGGGTGAACGGCAGCAATAGCGTCGCGCCATGGCGCGGCGCGATCTCGATGATGTCGCCGGCGCCGAAATTGTGGATCGCAACGACGCGGCCGAGCGGCTGTCCCGCGCCATCGACTGCGGCGAGCCCGATCAGGTCGGCATGGTAATATTCGTCGGCGGCGGTGGCGGGCAGTCGTTCACGTGCAACGTACAGCTCGACGCCGTTGAGACGCTCGGCCTGCTCCCGGGTGGCGATGCCCTTCAGCGTCGCGATCAGGTGACCTTTCGCCGCGCGGGCCTGCGTGACCTCGAACGCGACGCCGTCCTTGCTCGCGAGCGGTCCGTAGCGTTTGACGGCCAGCGGATCCTCGGTAAACGTCCACAGCTTGACTTGGCCGCGCACGCCATGCGCGGCGCCGATCCGGGCGACGCAAATCGGAGCGGCCACCGTTGCGCGCCGCTATCGCTTACGCGCCCTTGGCGGCGGCTTCGGCATTCGCCTTGCGCTCCTTGCGGGGCACGGCCTTTTCCGGATTGTTGCGGGCGACGCGCTTGGCGACGCCGGCGGCGTCGAGGAAACGCGAGACGCGATCCGACGGCTGCGCGCCCTTGGCGAGCCAGCTCTTGACCTTGTCCATGTCGAGTTTCAGCCGCGCCTCGTTGTCCTTGGGCAGCAGCGGATTGAAATGACCGAGCCGCTCGATGAAGCGGCCGTCGCGCGGAAACCGCGAGTCGGCGACGACGACGTGATAGACCGGGCGCTTCTTGGTGCCGGCGCGGGCAAGGCGGATGACGACAGACATGTTGTGCTCCTGAGGATGACGGGTTGGATATTCACGGGTTGGATATTCATGCCCGGTCGTTTCGCGGCCGGCCCTTCGGACCGCCCCGCAACGACCGGTGAATCGTATTTCTCATTTCTTCTTCCCCAGTCCGGGGAAACCACCAAGGCCGGGCAGCGTCGGCTTGCCGCTCAGCCCGGTCAGGCCGGGCAGCTTCGGCAGCCCGCCGCGCAGCGCCGCCGGCAGGTCCTTGGGCAGCGCGGGCATGCCGCCCGGCGCGCCAGGCGGCATCTTCTCCGCCAGCGCCTTCATCTGCTCGGGCGAGGGCATGCCGCCGCCGAAACCCATGGCCTGGGCGATGCCGGCCATCGGGCCGCGCTTGCCCGAACCCATGGCCTTCATCATGTCGGCCATGTTCCGGTGCATCTTGAGCAGCTTGTTGACCTCCTCGACCTTGACGCCGGCACCGGCCGCGATCCGCTTCTTGCGGCTGGCCTTCAGGATGTCCGGGCTGCGGCGCTCCTGCCGCGTCATCGAATTGATCACCGCGACCTGGCGCTTGATGATCCTGTCGTCGATCCCGGCATTGGCGATCTGGTTCTTCATCTTGGCGATGCCCGGCATCATGCCCATCAGCCCGCTGATGCCGCCCAGATTGGCCATCTGCAGCAGCTGCTCGCGCATGTCGGAAAGGTCGAACAGGCCCTTGCGCATCTTTTCGGCGACGCGCGCGGCCTTCTCGGCGTCGATATTCGCCGCCGCCTTCTCCACCAGCGACACCACGTCGCCCATGCCGAGGATGCGGCCCGCGATCCGGCTCGGATGGAAATCCTCCAGCGCGTCGGTCTTCTCACCGGTGCCGATCAGCTTGATCGGCTTGCCGGTGACTGCGCGCATCGACAACGCGGCGCCGCCGCGGCCATCGCCGTCGACCCGTGTCAGCACGATGCCGGTCAATCCGACCCGCTGGTCGAACGACCGCGCGAGGTTGACGGCGTCCTGGCCAGTCAGGGAATCCGCGACCAGCAGCACTTCGTGCGGCCGAGCGGTCGATTTGATCTCGGCCGCTTCGGCCATCATCTCTTCATCGAGCGTGGTGCGGCCCGCAGTATCCAGCAGCACCACGTCGTAGCCGCCGAGCTTGCCGGCTTCCAGCGCACGCTTCGCAATCTGCGCCGGCTTGTCGCCGGTCACGATCGGCAGGGTTGGAATGTCGAGGTCGCGGCCGAGCACGGCCAGTTGCTCCATCGCCGCCGGACGGTACACGTCGAGCGAGGCCATCAGCACCTTGCGCTTGTCGCGCTGGGCGAGCCGGCGGGCGAGCTTTGCCGTGGTCGTGGTCTTGCCGGAGCCCTGCAGGCCGACCATCATGATCGCGACCGGCGGCACCGCGTTCAAGTCGATGGTCTGTCCATCGTCGCCAAGCATCGCCACCAGCTCGTCGTGAACGATCTTCACCACCATCTGGCCGGGCGTCACCGATTTGACGACGGTGGCGCCAATCGCCTGCTCGCGCACCCTGTCGGTGAAGCTTCTGACCACGTCGAGCGAGACGTCGGCCTCGAGCAGCGCCCGGCGCACCTCGCGCATGGCCGCATCAACGTCGGCCTCGCTCAGCGAGCCGCGGCCGGTCAGGCGGTCCAGAATGCCGCCGAGCTTTTCCGACAGATTGTCGAACAATGCCGTAGTCCTTCCTGGCCTGTCCCCGCGACCCGGTCGAGCGACAGATAGCCAAACATGATGGCGCCCGAGGGCGCATCGCGCTGTCGGGCGTTGACCTCCGGCCTCTCGGGCCGGGCGGCGGGTCGAAAAGAACGTCTTTCCGAGAAGTGGGCGGATTTACAGGGATCGCAACCGTGAAGTCAAGAAAACTCCAGGAAATCCGCCCCGAGACCGTCCCGGTCCTCGGAAGGACGCCTGTTCCCGTTGGGCGAACTCTCGCCATATAGGGCGCTATGACTTCCATGCCCTGACGACATTCATGACCCCGCCATTCACCCGCCGCCGCCTTCTCACCCTTGTTGCCGGCCTTGCCGCCGCTTCCGGACTGTCCGCCTTCGGGGCTTCCCGCATGAAAACCTATGACGGTCCGGTCTCGGATCATTTCGACGGCGCGCGGTTCTTCGATCCCGACGGCGCGCCGCCAAAAACCGTCGGCGCGGTGCTGCGCTGGCAGCTCGGCGGCGATCGGCAACGGCAGAAATGGCCGGCTTGGGCACCGAGCCCTTATGCCGACACCCCGCCGCCTCGCGTTGGCGGCGACACCGTGCGGCTATCCTTTGTCGGTCATGCGAGCTGGCTGATCCAGGCCGCCGGGCTCAACATCCTGATCGATCCCGTCTGGTCGATGCGGGTCTCGCCGGTGAGCTGGGCCGGACCGAAGCGCCACAACGATCCCGGCATCGCCTTCGCGGCGCTGCCTGCCGTCGATGTGATGCTGGTGTCGCACGGCCACTACGATCATCTCGACGTGCCCACGCTGTCGAAGCTCGCGGCGGCCTTCTCGCCGCGGGTGGTCACGCCGCTTGGCAACGACATCACCATGCGCAGCGCCGATCCCGCGATCAGGGCCGAAGGCTTTGACTGGCACAAGCGCGTCGAACTCGGCCCCGGCGTCGCCGTCACCCTGGTCCCGACGCGGCACTGGTCGGCGCGCGGATTGTTCGACCGCAACAAGGCGCTGTGGGCGAGCTTCGTGCTGGAGACGCCGGCCGGGAAAATCTACCTCGTCTGCGATTCCGGCTATGGCGATGGCCGGCATTTTCGTCGCGTCGCCGCGGCGCATGGGCCGCTGCGGCTGGCAATCCTGCCGATCGGCGCCTATGAGCCGCGCTGGTTCATGCGCGACCAGCACATGAATCCGTCCGACGCGGTGAAGGCGCTGGCCGATTGCGGCGCCGCGCAGGCGCTGGCGCATCATCACGGCACGTTCCAGCTCACCGACGAGGCGATCGATGCGCCGGCGGCCGCCCTCGGCGAAGCCCTTCATGCAGCCGGGATCGAACCCGACCGCTTCAGGGCGCTGAAGCCGGGACAGGTGGTGGAGATCTGACCGCTACATGGCCGGCTTGATGGCCCAGGATACGCTGACTGTGACCGAAAGGGTTTCCTCGCCCTGCGCCACGGGCGTCGCGGCCATCGGCGCGGCAACCATCTTGGCGCGGTAGACCGGCGCCGCCGAACCTTCCTCGGTAATGCGAAGCGGCGCGCCGAGGGTGACGCCGGCGGCCTTGGCGTAGATTTCGGCCTTGCGGCGGGCATCCGCGATCGCCTGGGTGCGGGCATCGTCGAGCAGCTTGGAAGCCTGCGACACCATGAAGTTGATGCCGCCGATATCCGTGGCGCCGGCGCCGACCAGCGTATCGATGGTGCTCGCGACCTTGCTGACGTCGTGCAGCCGCACCGTCACCCGGTTGCTGGCACGGTAGCCGGCGACGGCGGCCGGACCGGCGCGATTCGGCGTGTATTCCGGCTGCAGCGACAGCCGCGAGGTCTGCACATCCTTCTGGTCGACATTGGCGGCCTTCAGGGCCAGCAACAGCTTGCCCATCGCCGCATTGTTGGCCTCGGAGGCCTCGCGCGCGGTCTTGGCGTCCGTGGTCACGCCGGCCTCGACCTGCGCCAGGTCGGGCGGCACCGAAACCGTGGCCTCGCCGCTGACGGAAATGTTCGCGGGCCCGGCCATCTGCGCCCAAGCCGGGTTTGCCAGCAGCACGCCGGCCAGCATGGCCGCCGCGAACAGCCCACGGGGATGCACTGCCGGCCTCATTTCAGCGGCACATAGACGTTGATCACCAGGCGGTCCTCTTCGGTCTTGAGCGGATCGGTCATGTACTCCTCGATGAAGGTGTCCTTTGCTTCGAGCTTCTTGTCGTCGAGATGATTGGTGATGGCTTCATAGGTGTTGTCCATGTTGTCGTAGGAACCGCGATGGACGAACTCCAGCGCCTTGCCCTCGGGCGATTTGCCCATGCTCATCCCCTTGGAGAGGTTCTTCGGCTCCTGGTCGACCGGGATTTCGGCGAGGAAGGTGAAGCCGGCATCGTCGGTTGAGGTGTAGACGATCATCGGATTGCCGGCCGGCCGGATGTTCTGCTTGTCGAGCAGCGCGGTCAGGGTCTTGAACGAATCAATCAGGGTGTCGAACGCCGAATCCCAACTGGCGCTGCCCTTCAGGATCACCACGGTCTTGGCAGTCAGCGCGATCTCCTCGCCGAACGGATCGGCGGTCTGGACCGACACGGCGGGAGGTGGGGTTTCGGCGGCGGGCGGTGTGGCCGGCGATGCAGGCGGAGCGGTGGCAGCGCCGGGGGCAGGCGCCGGGGCCGGCGTGGCGGCCGGAGCCGGGGTCGCCGGCGGGCTTGCCGCAGGAGCGGCCGCGGGCGGCGACTGGGCCAGCGCGGGGCCGAGCCCCAGCAGGAGTGCCGGAACCAGCGCCAGCATGGCCGGACGGAAAGAGCGCAACCAGTTCATTTCAGGTATCTCCAGGATCTCGTCGACCGACCGCATTCCGTCCGGCCGTCCCGGTTCGGACCGGCGGAGCGGCTGGATTCTAACATGCCGGGATCGGCTTCGTCCCATGACAGATGCGTCATGGACCTGCCCGTCCGGCGAGGAGCCGCGACACAGATTCGCCGCACTGAGGCCGGCCCGGTTCAACGTGAATCCGGACCGGCTTCGCGTCATTGTCCCGCGAGCCGCCGGCCGCCGCGCCGGAAACGCTATGGCGGACCCGCCGCGGTTGGCCATATAAGTCGGGCACGATCGGGAAATTCGATGAGCGCGCTCGCCAACCACGCATTTGCCAAGATGAACGGCATCGGCAACGAAATCGTCGTGGTCGATCTGCGCGACGCGCCGGCCAATGTGACGGCCGAGGAGGCGCGCGCGGTGGCGTCGCCGGCCGGTGTTCCCTATGACCAGCTGATGGTGCTGCAGCCGCCGCGGCTGCAGGGGACCGAGGCCTTCATCCGCATCTACAACCGCGACGGCTCCGAAGCGGCGGCGTGCGGCAACGGCATGCGTTGCGTGGTGCGCCGGCTGTTCGATGACACCGGGCGGCGCGCCGTCACCTTCGAGACCCAGGCCGGGCTCCTGAACTGCTGGCAGGGGCCGGCGCCGGATCTCTACACCGTGGACATGGGCCCGCCCCGGTTCGGATGGCGCGACATTCCGCTCGCCGAGGAATTCCGCGATACCCGTTACATCGAGCTCCAGGTCGGGCCGATCGATGCGCCGGTGCTGCATTCGCCATCCGTGGTCAGCATGGGCAATCCGCATGCGATCTTCTGGGTCGACGACGTCAATGCCTACGATCTCGCCCGCTTCGGGCCGTTGCTGGAGAACCATCCGATCTTTCCCGAACGCGCCAACATCACGCTCGCCCATGTCGTCGATCGCGACCACGTCACCATCCGCACCTGGGAGCGTGGCGCCGGCCTGACCCAGGCGTGCGGTTCGGCGGCGTGTGCGGCGGCTGTCGCGGCGGCGCGGCTGAAGCGCGCCAACCGAAGCGTTCAGGTCGCGCTGCCGGGCGGCGAGCTCGGGATCGAATGGCGCGAGCACGACGACCATGTCCTGATGACGGGCACTGCCACGTTCGAATATGAGGGTCGGTTCGACCCGGCCCTGTTTGCCTCCGTCGCCTGATGAGCGTCGAGACCGTCACCTTCGGTTGCCGCCTCAATGCGTTCGAGTCCGAGCTGATCCGGCGCGAGGCAGAGGGCGCCGGGCTCTCCGATACCATCATCGTCAACAGCTGCGCGGTCACCCGCGAAGCCGTCGCCCAGGCACGGCAATCGATCCGCCGGCTGAAGCGGGCGCGGCCGGAAGCGCGGATCGTGGTCACCGGCTGCGCCGCGCAGACCGAGCCCGAGCAGTTCGCCGGAATGGCCGAGGTCGATCGCGTGGTCGGCAACCATGACAAGCTGCAGGGAAGGACCTGGCAGGCCGCCCGCATGGCGTTCGAGCGCCGGACCGATTTCGGCATCGATCAGAGCGAGAAGGTCGCGGTCGCCGATATCATGGCGGTCCGGGCGATGGCGCCGCATCTGCTCGACGGTTTCAGGGCCGGCCTGCCGCGGGTATTCGTGCAGGTGCAGAATGGCTGCGATCACCGCTGCACGTTCTGCATCATCCCGTACGGTCGCGGCAATTCGCGCTCGGTGCCGATGGGCGCCGCGATCGAGCAGGTCCGCGCGCTAGTCGAGCGCGGCCATGCCGAAATCGTGCTGACCGGGGTCGACCTTACGGGCTATGGCGCGGATCTGCCGGGGACGCCGAAGCTCGGCCAGTTGACCAGGCAGATCCTTCGCCATGTCCCGGCGCTGCAGCGGCTGCGAATCTCGTCGATCGATCAGGTCGAGGTCGATCGCGATCTGCTCGACCTCATCGCCAGCGAACCGCGGTTGATGCCGCATCTGCATCTGTCGCTGCAATCCGGCGACGACATGATCCTCAAGCGCATGAAGCGACGCCATTCACGCGCCGACGCGCTCGCATTCTGCGCCGAGGTGCGGCGGCTGCGGCCGGACGTCACCTTCGGCGCCGACCTGATCGCGGGCTTTCCGACCGAGACCGAGGCGATGTTCGCGCGCTCGCAGGAGTTGATCGAGGCCTGCGGGCTGACATTCCTGCACGTGTTTCCCTATTCTCCGCGCCCGGGCACGCCGGCGGCGCGCATGCCGCAGGTCGCGCCGGACGTCATCCGGGCGCGCGCGAAGCGGTTGCGGGCGGCCGGTGAGGCCGCCCTGCGGCGGCGACTCGCGCATGAAGTCGGCGCCTGCAGGGACGTCCTGATCGAGAGCGCGACGCAAGGCCGCACCGAACATTTCCTGCCGGTGGCGATCACAGGCGAGACGCCGGGCACCGTTCGCCGGCTGACAATTGCCGGAAATGATGGCGCGCGCCTGACGGTGTGAGCGCCCGTCGCGTCAGTCTCCAACCCAGCCGCAGCAGCGGAGACGCGGGTGCAGATGCTCCGGCGCCGGCGCGGTCACCCGGATCGGGTCCTTGTTCCGGGAGATCGGAATGACAATCTCGCGGGCATGCAGATGCAGCCGCGGTTCCCCGATGCGCGGCCCATTGCCATAGATGTTGTCGCCGACGATCGGCCAGCCCATCGCGGCGGCGTGCACCCGCAATTGATGGGTACGGCCGGTGAGCGGTTCCATCGCAAGCCAGGTCATCCCGTCGCCGCGACCGAGCACCTGCCAGTCCGTCACCGCGGCCTGGCCGTCCGGATCGGGTTTCTGCCACCATCCGCGCTCTGGGTTGAGCCGGCCGAGCGGCATATCGATGCGGCCCTGGTCCTCGACCGGGCCGCCTTCGACCGCGGCCCAATAAGTCTTGGAAATCCGGCCGTGCTTGAACAGCAGGCCGAGCGAGGCGGTGGCCTTGCGATGGCGACCGAGCACCAGGCAGCCGGACGTGTCGCGGTCGAGCCGGTGGGCGAGCACTGGTCGATGCGGTAGGCCGAACCGCAGAGCATCGAACGAGGCCTCCAGATTGGCGCCGCCCTTCGGGCCGCGATGTACCGGCAGTCCCGCGGGCTTGTCGATCACCAGCATCAATCCGTCGCGATGAAGCACGCGGGCCTGGATTTCCGCCGCCGTCAGTTCCGGAACATCCATCGACGGTCGAGACTTTCGTTTCAAGAGTGAAACGGCTAACACACCCCCCAGATGAGCGATACTCCTCCCGAAACAACCAAGCTGAGCTGGTGGCGGCGGCTGTCCGGCGGACTCAAGCGCACCTCGAGTTCGCTCGGGGCGGCGGTGGCGAGCCTCGTCACCAAGCGCAAGCTCGACCGTGCCATGCTCGAGGACATCGAGGACGTGCTGCTGCGCGCCGATCTCGGTACCGAGGTCGCCGCGCGCATCGCCGCGGCGATCGGGGTCGGGCGTTACGACAAGGCGATCTCCGCGGACGAGGTGAAGGACGTGGTCGCCTCCGAGGTCGAGAAGGTGCTGGCGCCGGTGGCGACGCCGCTCGTGATCGACGCCGCGCAAAAGCCGTTCGTGATCCTGGTGGTCGGGGTCAACGGCTCCGGCAAGACCACCACCATCGGCAAGCTGGCGTCGCGGCTTTCGGCCGAAGGCCGCACGGTGATGCTGGCCGCGGGCGACACCTTTCGCGCGGCGGCCATCGAGCAGTTGAAGGTCTGGGGCGAGCGTACCGGAGCGCCGGTGATCGCCGCGGCGCAAGGCTCCGATTCCGCAAGCCTTGCCTTCAATGCGCTGACCGCGGCGAAGCAGCAGCGGCGCGACGTGCTGCTGATCGATACCGCGGGAAGGCTGCAGAACAAGGCCGAACTGATGAACGAGCTCGAAAAGGTGGTGCGCGTCATCCGCAAAGTCGATGCGTCGGCGCCGCATGCGGTGCTGCTGGTGCTCGACGCCACGGTCGGACAGAACGCGCTGTCGCAGGTCGAGGCGTTTCATCGCACAGCCGGTGTCACCGGCCTGGTGATGACCAAGCTCGACGGCACCGCGCGCGGCGGCATCCTGGTGGCGCTGGCGGAGAAGCACCGGCTGCCGGTGCATTATATCGGCGTCGGCGAGAGCGTCGACGATCTCGCGCCGTTCACGGCGCGGGATTTCGCCCGGGCCATTGCAGGGATCGAAGCTTGATGGACAAGACGACGCCGCATCCGCTGTTCAAGCTCGCGACCGAACTCGGGCCGCTGGTCGTGTTCTTCGTTGCCAATGCCAAGTTTCAACTGTTCGTCGCCACCGGCGCCTTCATGGTGGCGGTGGTGACCGCGATGGTCGCCTCCTATGTGGTGACCCGTCACGTTCCGATCATGGCGCTGGTCACCGGCATCGTCGTCATCGTGTTCGGTACGCTGACCCTGGTGCTGCACGACGAAACCTTCATCAAGGTCAAGCCGACCATCATCTACAGCCTGTTCGCCGCGGTGCTCGGCGGCGGCCTGCTGTTCGGCCGGTCCCTGATCGCCATCCTGTTCGACCAGATGTTCAACCTCACGGCGCCGGGCTGGCGCCGGCTGACGCTGCGCTGGGCGCTGTTCTTCCTGGCGATGGCGATCCTGAACGAAATCATCTGGCGCAGCCAGAGCACCGACTTCTGGGTGGCGTTCAAGCTGTTCGGCGTGATCCCGTTGACCATGGGCTTCGCCCTGCTGCAGATGCCGCTGATCAAGCGCTATCATCTCGAGCCGGCTTCGCTGGAAGCGAGCGAGGCCGATGCCGGGGACGTCAGCAAGGGCTAATTTAGCGCGTGATGAGTTCAAGTTGAATGGCAGCCGCGAAGGCGGTGCGCTCCCTCTCCAGCAGTTGCGGGGGAGGGTTGGGGGTGAGGGTCTCCAGCTCGGACGATCCCTGTGCGGGGCGAGCCCCCACCCGGCGCTTCGCGCCGGCCTCCCCCGCAAGCGGGAGAGGCGAAGGCAGTCTGTCGCGAGACCGCTCAAGCCAACGTCATCATGCTCCAGCCGTCAGGAGCCGGCGTTCAGCGCCTTGTCGATCTCGGCCTTGAGCACGGTGTCGATGTTCTCCGGCGTGATCGGGCCGACCAGCTTGTAGAGGATCGTGCCGTTGCGGCCGACGATGTAGGTCTCCGGCACGCCATAGACGCCCCATTCGATCGCGGCGCGGCCGTTGCCGTCGACGCCGACCATGCTGAAGGGATTGCCGTAGCGGCCGAGAAAGCGGCGGGCGTTGTCGGGGGCGTCCTTGTAGTTGATGCCGATCATCTGCAGCCGCTTGTCCTGGCCGAGCGTGGTCAGCAGCGGCGCTTCGTCATGACAGGGCACGCACCAGGAGGCCCAGACATTGACAAGACTGACCTTGCCGCGCAGCGCGGCGGGATCGAGCCCGGGCACCGGCGTGCCATTGTCGGTCAGGCCCGGCAGCGGCGGCAGCGGGGTGGTCGGCGCCGGTCGTCCGATCAGGGCCGAGGGGATCTGGGAGGGGTCGCCGCCGCCCAGCCTGAACCAGAAGATCACGGCCAGTGCCAGGAAGCCGACCAGCGGCAGCGCCATCGGCCAGGACCGGATCCAGGAACGACGCGGGGCCGGCGGGTCGGCGGGAGCGGGGGTCGAGGTGGCCGGCTCGCTCATCGAATGTCCGTAGCGCTGCGGCCGGATCGCCGCGTGATGCCGCTCGCCTCCAATTCGCGCAGCCGCAGCTTCTGGCGGCGGTAGTCGACCGCGATCCAGGCAATGAGGATCAGCACCACCGCCGTCACCACCAGATAGGAGGCGACGATGAAGGAGGCATAGGGGCCAAGCGTCATCGCCGTCACGCCGAAAGCCGGTCGGCCTGTACCATCCGGGCCTGCGCCATCTGCAGGCTGCGGACCCGGCGGCGCAGGATCTCGTTGCGCATCGCCGCCAGATGCAGGGTGATGAACAGCAGCGAAAACGCCACCGCCATCACCAACAGGGGGATCAGGAAGGCGCGGTCCAACGTGGACCCTCCCATCCGGAGCACCGAAGCCGGTTGATGCAGCGTATTCCACCAGTCGACCGAGAACTTGATGATCGGCAGGTTGATGGCGCCGACCAGCGTCAGCACGGCCGCGGCGCGCGCCGCCCGCGACGGGTCGTCCACTGCCCGCCACAGCGCGATCAGCCCGAGATACATCAGGAACAGGATCAGCACCGAGGTCAGCCGCGCATCCCATTCCCAATAGGTGCCCCACATCGGCCGCCCCCACAGCGAGCCGGTGACCAGTGCCAGAAAGGTAAAGGCCGCGCCGATCGGGGCGGCGGTCTTGGCGGCGACGTCGGCCAGCGGATGCCGCCACACCAGCGTGCCCAGCGCCGCCACGCTCATCACGCCCCAGACGAACATCGACAGCCAGGCATTGGGGACGTGGATGAACATGATCTTCACCGTCGCGCCCTGCTGGTAGTCGTCGGGCGCCATGGCCGACTGATAGAGGCCGATCACGAGCAGGATTGCGGTGGCCGCCGCCAGCCACGGCAACAGACGGGCGGCCAGCGACAGGAACCGGGTCGGGTTGGCGAGATCGGTCAGCGTCATGACGCCCCTGATAGTCGTTGCGGCCGCGGCAGACAATCCGGCCCGCCTGCCTTCGAGATAGTTGATCGCCTAATCCAGTCCCTGCCGCAAGCTGGCCGCGGCCGCGAACGGGCCGATCACCAGGCTCGCCAACGACAGCGCGCACAGGATCGAAAACGGCGTTCCGAACGAAAGCGGCCCCGAGATCGCGGCCTGCGACGCCGCCACGCCGAAGATCAGCACCGGGATCGACAGCGGCAGCACCAGCACCGCCAGCAGCAAGCCGCCGCGGCGCAACGTCACGGCCAGCGCCGCGCCGATCATGCCGGTAAAGGTCAGCGCCGGCGTGCCCGCCAGCAGGGTCAAGGCCACGGCCGAGGTGGCGCCGGCATCGAGGTTGAGCAGCAGTCCCAACGCCGGCGTCGCCACGATCAAGGGCACGCCGGCGCTCAGCCAATGCGCCAGCGCTTTGGCGGCGCAGGCGAGTTCGAGCGGCGTCCGGCTCATCACGATCAGGTCGAGCGAGCCATCCTCGTGGTCGGCCGTGAACAGCCGGTCGAGGGTGAGCAGGCTGGCCAGCAGCGCCCCGAGCCAGAGGATCGCCGGACCGAGCCGCGCCAGCAGCGCCAGGTCGGGTCCGAGCGCAAACGGCATCAGCGTCACCACGGTGAGAAAAAACAGCACCCCGATCAGGGCGCCGCCGCCGACCCGAAGCGCGATCCGGAGGTCGCGCCGAACCAGGGCAACGAGCGCGGTCATGCGAAGCACCGCCGGCACGGCGCGTTCGGTGTCCGCGCCAGCGGCTCCCTGTCGATCACGCCGCGCCTCCGATCCGAAGTTCGGTCGCCGGTATCCCCAGCGGCAGATGGGTGGCGGCCAGGATCAGCCCGCCGCGGGCGAGATGGTCGGTCATCAGATCGGCGATCAGGGTTTGTCCGGCGGCATCGAGCGCGGAAGTCGGTTCGTCCAGCAGCCAGAGCGGCCGTGGCGCGGCCAGAAGCCGGGCGATCGACAGTCGACGCCGCTGCCCCGCCGACAGGTACGCCGCGGGCAGATGGGCGGCATGATCGAGTCCGACCCGGCTCAGGCCCTGCGCCGCGTCGGCGCCGCCGCCGCCAAGAAAATCCCGCCAAAATGACAGGTTCTCCAGCACGCTCAGCGCGGGCTTGATGGCGTCGCGGTGGCCGAGATAATGGGCCTGTTCGGGCAAGGTCAATTCGGCCTCGCCGCCCCAGAGATCGATCGATCCGCCGGCCGCCGGCAGCAGCCCCGCGACCAGCCGCAGCAGCGAAGTCTTGCCGGAGCCATTGGGACCGGTAACGGCGATCGCCTCGCTGGCGCGAACCTCGAAATCGAGGTCCGCGAACACGTCCCGGCCGCCTCGTACGCATCTGACCCCGCGTCCCGAGAGCCGCATGTCCAACACCTTGGGGAATGAAGGATACCGCATTGCTGCGGCACGATTGTCGTTGTGGCGAGGCCACTGGAAAGATTTTAGGAAGGTTCTATAAGCCGGAACTTGATGCAGTACACAGTGCCGCGGTTGAAAGGCCACCGAGACAGCCCGCGTGGCGGTGTTATGATACCCGCAAAGGGTACAACGATGAACTGGGATTCCCTCACATGACCTCGCTCGACAGCTTCAAAAGCCGCAAGACCCTCAAGGTCGGCGGCAAGTCCTACGTCTATTACAGCCTGCCCGCCGCCGAGAAGAATGGTCTGAAGGGAATTTCGAGACTTCCTTATTCGATGAAAGTGCTGCTGGAAAACCTGCTGCGCAACGAGGACGGCCGCACCGTCAAGAAGGACGACATCGTCGCCTTCTCCAAATGGATGAAGAAGCGCGCGCTGGAGCACGAGATCGCGTTCCGCCCGGCGCGGGTGCTGATGCAGGATTTCACCGGCGTGCCGGCCGTGGTCGACCTCGCTGCGATGCGCAATGCGATGCAGCAGCTCGGCGGCGATGCCGAGAAGATCAATCCGCTGGTGCCGGTCGACCTCGTCATCGATCACAGCGTGATCGTCAACTTCTTCGGCGACAACAAGGCATTCGCCAAGAACGTGGCCGAAGAATACAAGCAGAATCAGGAACGCTACGAATTCCTGAAATGGGGCCAGCGCGCGTTCTCGAATTTCTCCGTGGTGCCGCCCGGCACCGGGATCTGTCACCAGGTCAATCTCGAATACCTGGCGCAGACGGTGTGGACCCGCAAGGAGAAGATGACGCTGGGCAAGAAGAAGGGCACCTTCGAGCTCGCTTATCCGGACACGCTGGTCGGCACCGATTCGCATACCACCATGGTCAACGGCCTCGCGGTGCTCGGCTGGGGCGTCGGCGGCATCGAGGCGGAAGCCGCGATGCTCGGCCAGCCGCTGTCGATGCTGCTGCCGGAGGTGGTCGGCTTCAAGCTCAAGGGCCAGATGAAGGAGGGCGTGACCGCCACCGATCTCGTGCTGACGGTGACGCAGATGCTGCGCAAGCAGGGGGTGGTCGGCAAATTCGTCGAGTTCTTCGGTCCCGGCCTCGACTATCTCTCGGTTGCGGACAAGGCGACCATCGGCAACATGGCGCCGGAATATGGTGCCACCTGCGGCTTCTTCCCGGTCGATGCCGCCACCATCGATTATCTCAAGACGTCCGGTCGCAAGCCCGACCGGGTCGCGCTGGTCGCCGCCTATGCCAAGGCGCAGGGCCTGTTCCGAACCGCCAAGTCGACTGACCCGGTATTCACCGCGACGCTCACGCTCGATCTCGGCGATGTCGTGCCGTCGATGGCCGGACCGAAGCGCCCCGAAGGCCGGGTGGCGTTGCCGAGCGTCGCCGAAGGCTTCGCCACCGCGATGGCCAGTGAATACAAGAAGGCCACCGATGCGTCCCACCGCTATCCGGTCGAGAACCGTAACTTCGATCTCGGCCATGGCGACGTGGTGATCGCGGCGATCACCTCCTGCACCAACACGTCCAATCCGAGCGTGCTGATCGGCGCCGGGCTGCTGGCGCGCAACGCCGCCGCCAGAGGACTGAAGGCCAAACCGTGGGTCAAGACGTCGCTGGCTCCCGGCAGCCAGGTGGTGGCGGAATATCTCGCCAATTCCGGGCTGCAGCCCGAACTCGACAAGGTCGGCTTCAACCTGATCGGTTTCGGCTGCACCACCTGCATCGGCAATTCCGGCCCGCTGCCGGAAGAGATTTCGAAGTCGATCAACGACAACGGGATCGTGGCGGCGGCGGTGCTGTCGGGCAACCGCAACTTCGAAGGCCGGGTCAGCCCGGACGTGCAGGCCAACTATCTGGCGTCGCCGCCGCTGGTGGTGGTGCATGCGCTGGCCGGCACCGTGACCAGGGATCTCGCGGTCGAACCGATCGGCGAAGGCAAGGACGGCAAGCCGGTCTATCTCAGGGACATCTGGCCGACCGCCAAGGAGATCAATGCCTACATGAAGAAGTTCGTCACCTCGACGATCTTCAAGAAGCGCTACGCCGACGTGTTCAAGGGCGATGCCAACTGGCGCAAGATCAAGACGGTCGAGAGCGAAACCTATCGCTGGAACATGAGTTCGACCTATGTGCAGAACCCGCCCTACTTCGAAGGCATGAAGAAGGAGCCGGAGCCGATCGCCGACGTGGTCGATGCGCGCATCCTGGCGATGTTCGGCGACAAGATCACCACCGATCACATCTCGCCGGCCGGCGCCATCAAGCTGACCTCGCCGGCGGGAAAATATTTGTCGGAGCACCAGGTGCGGCCGGCCGACTTCAATCAATACGGCACGAGGCGCGGCAATCACGAGGTGATGATGCGCGGCACCTTCGCCAACATCCGCATCAAGAACTTCATGCTGAAGGGCGCCGACGGCAACATTCCGGAGGGCGGCCTCACCCGGCACTGGCCCGACGGCGAGCAGATGTCGATCTACGATGCCGCGATGAAGTACCAGGCGGAGCGGGTGCCGCTGGTGGTGTTCGCCGGCGCCGAATACGGCAACGGATCCTCGCGCGACTGGGCCGCGAAGGGAACGCGGCTATTGGGCGTTCGCGCCGTCATCTGTCAGAGCTTCGAGCGCATCCACCGCTCCAACCTGGTCGGCATGGGCGTGCTGCCGCTGACCTTCGAGGAGGGGACGTCGTGGCAGTCGATCGGGCTCAAGGGCGACGAGACCGTGACGATACGGGGCCTGCAGGGCGAGCTGAAGCCGCGCCAGAAGCTGACGGCGGAAATCGTGTCCAGCGACGGTTCGTTGCGGCGCGTCTCGCTGCTGTGCCGCATCGATACCCTCGACGAGCTCGAATATTATCGGAACGGCGGCATCCTGCACTATGTGCTACGCCGGTTGGCCGCGTGAGGGATTGCGGCCGATGGCTCACTGCGAAGTGAGTAGCGAGGCAGGGGGAGGCGGCCTATGAAGGGGCCGCCGTCGAGATTCGAACGGCCGGTGCGATCTTGCACTGCAAGCGTGTCACGGGCGTGCACCCGGCCGGTTACAGTATGACAGCGATCATGGCCTTTAGCTGCATTTCGCGTTGGTCGGGCGCTCTCGGCGTCTGCGCGATCGTTGCAGCGGCGGGGCCGGTTCGCGCCAATCCGCGCGCGGTGGTGGAGCTCTTCACGTCCCAGGGCTGCTCTTCCTGTCCGCCCGCCGACAGGATCATTGGCGAATTCGCCAAGGACCCGTCGGTGATCGCATTGAGCATGCCGATCGACTACTGGGACTATCTCGGCTGGAAGGATACGCTGGCGGATTCGCGTTTTTCCGCGCGGCAGCGGGCCTACTCCCACATGCGCGGCGATCGCGACGTGTATACGCCGCAGGCCGTCATCAACGGCTCGGTCCATGTCGTCGGCAGCGACCGTGCCGGCATCGAAGGCGCCATCAGCGATACCAAGAATGCCGAGGGCGTGATGTCGGTGCCGGTATCGATGACCGTCACCGGCAAGCAGATCAACGTGTCGGTTGCCGCCAGCCGCGATCCGGCGGTGACGCGTGGCGAAGTGTGGATCTGCTCGGTCTCGAAAGCGGTGCCGATTGCGATCGCGCGGGGAGAGAATCGCGGGCTCGAAATCACGTATCACAATGTGGTGCGAAATCTGCTCAAGGTCGGCGACTGGACCGGCAATCCCGCCAACTGGACGGTCCCGCTGGAAAATATTTCGCGCGATGGCGTCGACGCCGCGGCGGTCTATGTGCAGGACGGCAATCGCGAGCGGCCGGGTCTGATGCTCGGCGCGGCCTACACCACGCTTCACTGACGTTCGCTCCATCCCGACGTTGGCTCGCGTCGCTGCCGGCGGCCGTGGCGCCGCGGCTTCGAAATCCTTAACCATGATCGAAAGAAGCAGGCGCTCTGACTGGTCCACCGGCCATTGAACGCCGCGGTGTCAGCGGACAAGCCCAATACAAGGAAGCCCAAAACAAAAAGGACCAACTCGCGTTGGCCCAGTAGTGCTTTTAACTTCTGCGACAGGCCCGGTCCCGACGACCCCGGGGGGCTGGGGGCTGAGGAATCCGGTGCCGAAAGAACCGGGCCAACGCAGGATTGTTGTGTCGCAATTCAGCTTGGCGGGCGGTTGGCGGAAGTGGGGCGATATCATGATTTCAGCTAACGATCCTGTGACGACCGAATCCCGCGTGGAACGGTGCGACAAATCGGTTCTTCACCGGCGAATCGGGATGCGGTCGTCACGGCCCCCTTGCAGCCGCACCCGGTTGGCGCAATCATGTCAGTCCCCGCTCTCCCGAAACGCCTCGAACTCGAATCGGATGGCGCGCGGCGGGGGATCTAGAGGCGGGATGATGAGGAGTACCGCATGAGTTCGATCTCGGAGGATGCCGACCCGAGCGAGAGCCGCGCAGTGGCGCGCGGCGCCGCTGCGAACCCGGTATCGGGTCGGGTGACGTTCAATCGTTTCGAGCTCAACCGGATTCTCAATCTGTACGGACGCATGGTGGCCGATGGCGAGTGGCGCGACTATGCCATCGATTTTCTGAAGGACCGCGCCGTTTTCTCGGTGTTTCGCCGCGCCTCCGAGGTGCCGATCTACCGCATCGAGAAGGATCCGCGGCTGGCTCGCAAGCAGGGCATGTACAGTGTGATCTCGGCGACCGGGCTGATTTTGCGCCGCGGCCACGAACTCGATCGCGTCCTGCTGGCGATCGACCGCAAGCTTGCCTTGGTCTAAGCGGCTGCGTTCAATGGCCGCGCACGACCGGCCATGACCGCCGACGGCCTAAGGCGCTGCCGGCAGGGTCGTGGCGCCCTCGCCCAGTGCGCGTTGCATCATCACCGTATCGAGCCAGCGGCCGAACTTGAATCCGACGCTGGGATGCGTTCCGATCATCTGGAACCCGCATCGCGCATGGACCCCGATCGACCCCGCATTGGCCGAGTCGCCGATCACGGCGATCATCTGGCGATAGCCGCGCCGTTCCGATTCTTCGATCAGCCGCTGCAGCAATTGCAATCCGATGCCGCGGCGGTGGATCGCCGGCTGCAGGTAGATCGAATTCTCGACGGTGAAGCGATAGGCCGGCCGCGGCCGATAGGCTCCCGCATAGGCATAGCCGACCACCCGACCCTCCGTTGCGGCGACCAGATAGGGGTAGCCGCCATCCCTCAGGACGCCAAAGCGGCGGCTCATCTCGGCGAGATCCGGTGGGGTCAGCTCGAAGGTCGCGGTGCCCAGGCGAACCGCGTGATCGTAGATTTCGGTAATGGCGGGAAGGTCGGCGGGCGCGGCGGCCCTGATCTCGAGCGTCGACATGCCGACAGGTTATTTTTGTCGATGCCAAAAGAAAAGCCCCGGCCGCAACCGGGCCGGGGCTTAATGATCCACATGCCGTGGTCAGTCGCGCTGACCGAGCAGCTGCAGCAGCAGCGTGAACAGGTTGATGAAGTTCAGGTACAGCGACAGCGCACCCGAGATCGCCGCCCGCTCCGCCACGTCACCGCCCTGCGAGGCATAGCCGTAGATGTAGTCGTTCTTCAGCCGCTGGGTGTCCCAGGCGGTCAGCCCGGCGAACACCAGCACACCGACCACCGACACCACGAACTGCAGCGCCGAGCTCGCGATGAACAGGTTGACCAGGCTCGCGATGATGATGCCGAACAGGCCCATCAACAGGAAGGAACCCATGCCGGTCATATCACGCCGCGTGGTGTAGCCGTACAGGCTCAGTGCACCAAACGACGCCGCGGTGATGAAGAACACCCGCACGATCGAGGTGTGGGTATACACCAGGAAGATCGACGACAGCGACACGCCCATCAAGGCCGAGAACACCCAGAACAGCATCTGGGCGGTGGCCGGCCGCAGCCGGTTGATGCCGGCCGAGATCACGAACACCATCGCGAGCGGCGCCAGGATGAACAGCCACTTCAGCGGGCTGACGAACATCGCGTAGCCGAACGGCGTCAGGAAGGAGTTGCCGATCTTGGCCGCGGCGCCCGACGGATCAGTCGTCACCGCCGCCATGTAGACGCCCAGCGCGGCAAGGCCGGTGATGGCCAGGCCGATGCTCATGTAATTGTAGACGCGCAGCATGTAGGCGCGCAGACCGGCGTCGACGGTCGCGGCGTCCGTGCGCCCGGCGGCCCGGCCAAAAGGAGAGGCATAGTTGCGGTCTAGGTCCGACATGGTCGAATTCCCACTTCAGGTTGCCCGGCGGAGCGCAAGGGTCGCGTCGGCCGGTAAGAAATCTACCCCAGATACCCCGTCCTGCTGACATTAATTTTACGTCATCAAGCCGGCCTCTGGCCCAAGCTCGTATGTGGGAAACTAACACATCTGCTGCAAGCTTCCACGCGCGGCTGAATGTCGCTCCGTGGCTGCGGGCATAGTTACGGCTTGGTCGGCCTCCCCCCGCACTTGTGCTTCATTTGTCATAAATTCCGCAGCACGGTGGCCGGCTTCTGGCTGAGGGCGAGCCATGTTCCCGCAAGCCCGAGCCCGACCGTGACGAGCAGGGCCGCGGCCACCACCCCGGCGGCGCTGCCGGCCTGCCAGACGAAGCTCAGGGTCATCAGCCGGGTCACGATCAGCCAGGCGGCAACGGAGCCTGCCAGCACGCCGAAAACCGCGGTGGCAAGGCCGATCATCAGGTATTCCAGCGCATAGGCACCGAGCAGCCGCGCCCGGGTCGCCCCCAGGGTCTTGAGAATGACCGCGTCATAGACGCGATGGCGGTGCCCGGCTGCCAGCGCTCCGCCCAGCACCAGGATGGCCGAGATCAGCGTGACCGCACTCGCGCCGCGGATCGCCAGCACCAGATTGGTCACGACGGTCCCGATGGTCTCGAGCGCTTCGCGGACCCGGACGCTCGTGACCATCGGGAAGGCGTCCGCCACCGCCTTGATGATGCGGGCATCGCCGACCGGATCCGGGGCTGTCTCGGTCAGCGTGGCGATGTGGGTGTGCGGCGCGCCCTTGAAGGCGTTGGGGGAGAACACCAGCACGAAATTGATGCCGAGACTCTGCCAATCCACCGTGCGCAGATTGGCGATGGTGGCGGTGATGTCGCGGCCGAGCACGTTGATGACGATGGGATCGCCGATGGCGAGCTTCAGCCCGTCGGCGATCTTCTTCTCCAGCGAGACCAGTGGCGGCCCGGCATAATCGGGCGCCCACCATTTGCCCTCGACGATATGCGAGCCCTTCGGGATATCGGCGGTGTAGGTCAGGCCGCGGTCGCTCTGCAGCACCCATTCGCTGTCGCGGGAAGCGCCGAGATCTTCCGCCTTGACCCCGCGGGCCTCGACGATGCGCCCGCGCAGCATCGGCACGTCGTCGACCGTCGATCGCGGCGCGGTCTGCTTGAGGAAGTCGCCGAAGCGGACCGCTTCAGTCGATGGAATATCGATGAAGTAGAATGACGGCGCCCGCTCCGGCAGGGCCGCCATGAACTGGCGCCGGAGATTGCCGTCGATCTGGGTGATGGTGACCAGCACCGCGAGACCGAGTCCGAGCGACAGCACCACCGACGGCGTCAACGCGCCAGGACGGTGGATGTTGGCGACCGCCAGCCGCAGCATGGTGATGCGGCTGCGGGGCAGACGGCGCGCCAGCGCCATCACCGCGGCGGCGATGCCGCGCAGCAGCACGAATACGACGATCGAGGCGGCGACGAACACGGCGGCGATGCGCTTGTCATAGGCGAGCCCGATCGCCACCGCGACCAACAGCGCGATCACCGTCGCCATCAGGCCGAGATAGCGCCAGCGCGGCCGGTGCCACGTGCCGACGACGGTTTCGCGGAACAGCGCCGCCACCGGCATGTCATGGACCCGGCCGAGCGGCCACAGTCCAAACGCCAGCGCGGTCAGCAGGCCATAGACAAACGACAGCGCAAGCTCCCCGGGATGCAGCGCCGGCACCACCGGCAGCGGCAACAGCCTGCCGAACGCGCCGGCGATGACGAAGGGCAGCGCCGCGCCGGCCGCGAGCCCGGCGGCCGAACCGATCAGGGCCAGCACGATCACCTGGGTCAGGTAGATCGTGAAGACGTCGCGGCCGGTGGCGCCGAGCGCCTTGAACGCGGCGATGACGTCGCGGCGGCGATCGATGTGACTCTTGACCGCATTGGCGACGCCGACGCCGCCGACCAGGAGCGCGGCGAGGCCCACCAGGGTCAGAAACTGGGTGAATCGGTTGATGCTGCGCTCGAGCTGCGGCGAGGCGTTGCTGCGGCTGCGGACCTCCCAGCCGGCTTGCGGCAGCGCCGCGCTCACCGCGTCGATCAGCGCGGCGGTGCCACGGTCGTCGGCGAGGCCGTCCGGCAGCTTGACCCGATAGATCCAGCGCACCAGGCTGCCGGGCTGCAGCAGCCCGGTGGCGCGCAACGCCGTTTCGCTGATCAGGAAACGCGGGCCGAGGCCGATGCCGCCGGCGAGCTTGTCCGGCTCGGCCGTGACGACGCCGCGGATCTGAAAATGGGCGTCGCCGATGCTGACGCGGTCGCCGGGCTTGAGATCGAGCCGGGCCAGGAGCGTGGGATCGACGGCGGCGCCGAAGGCGCCGTCGCGCTCGGCCAGCAGATCGGCGACCGGCCCGGCGGGATCGAGGGTGAGCTCGCCCAGCATCGGGTAGCGGCCGTCTACGGCCTTCAGTTCGACCAGCGCAAGCCGGCCGTCGACCGCGCGCGCCATCGCCCGCAGGGTCGCCGCCACCGATACCTCGCCGCGCGAACGCAGCAACGCGAGCTCGTCCGGCTTCGCCTCGCGCTGGATCAGCGAGAAGGCGGCGTCGCCGCCGAGAAGGGTGCGGCCCTCGCGCGCGAGGCCGTCGCCGAGGCTGGCTGCAACCGAGCCGACGCCGGCAATCGCCATCACCCCAAGCGCGATACAGGCAATGAACACGTAGAAGCCGCGCAGGCCGCCGCGCAGTTCGCGCAGGGCGTAACGCCAGGCGAGGGGACCGGCCCCGCCGCGGCGTTCGGAACGGGAGTCGATGCTCATGAGGCGACGGACGCGTTCGTCAGGCTGTCGTCGATCCGGCCCGAGCGCAGCCGCACCACGCGGTCGCAGCGCGCTGCCAGCGTCGTGTCATGAGTCACCAGCACCAGAGTCATGCCGCGCTCGGCGTGCTTGGCGAACAGCAGGTTGACGATCTGCCGGCCGGTGGCCTCATCGAGATTGCCGGTCGGTTCATCGGCCACCAGGATCGCGGGATCGGGCGCCAGCGCGCGAGCCAGCGCCACGCGCTGCTGCTCGCCGCCGGACAATTGCGCGGGGTAGTGATGCAGGCGCTCGCCGAGGCCGACCTGCGCCAGCTCGTCGGCCGCGCGTCGCGATGCGTCGGGGGTGCCGGCGAGCTCGAGCGGAACCGCGACATTCTCCAGCGCCGTCATGGTCGGAATCAGGTGAAACGACTGGAACACGATGCCGATCTGGCGGCCGCGGAAGCGTGCCAGCGCGTCCTCGTCGAGGGCATTGAAAGCGGTGCCGTTGACCACCACCTCTCCGCCATCGGGGCGCTCCAGTCCCGCCATCACCATCAGAAGCGTGGATTTTCCCGAGCCTGACGGGCCGATCAGGCCGATCGCTTCGCCGGGTGCCACCCGCAGGCTGATATCCTTCAGGATATGCACCCGCGCCGCGCCGGCGCCGAGCGAGAGGTTGACATTGGAGATGGCAATGGTGTCCGGCTCGAGGCCGGCCGATGACGAGGGTTCGATGAGACTGTCCATGGCTCGGTCATATGGCACTTCCTCCACCGCGGTCGAGGGCAGGCGGCGCATGTTCGCGCACATGATCGTGTGGATGCTGGCGCTTGGGGCAGCGTTCCCGCATGCGATCGAGGCCGCTTCGGCAAAACCGGTCGCGCTGGTGGTGCTGGGTGATTCGCTGAGTGCCGGGCTCGGCCTGCCGGCCGCCGCCGCATTCCCGGCAAGACTCGAAAAAGCGTTGAAAGACAATGGCGTGGACGCCACTATCGGCAATGCCGGGGTGTCCGGCGACACCAGTTCCGGGGGCCGCGACCGGCTCGACTGGTCGGTGCCGGAGGGAACCGAGGGCGTCATTCTCGAACTCGGCGCCAACGACGCCCTGCGCGGCACCGATCCCGGCGTCACCAAGGCCGCGCTTTCCGACATCCTGACCCGGCTGAAGGCGCGTGGTATCGCGGTTTTGTTGTGCGGAATGCTTGCGCCGCCGAACTATGGCAGCGACTATGCGGCGCGCTTCAATGCGATCTATCCGGAGCTTGCGAAATCATTCGGGGTGCCGCTGTATCCATTCTTCCTGGAGGGCGTGGCCGCCGATGCCAGGCTCAACCAGGCCGACGGCATGCATCCGACCGCGGAAGGTGTCGACGTGATCGTGAAAAACATCCTGCCGACGGTGAAGTCGTTTCTCGGCACGCTGGCTCGGCCGCACGGCTGAACGAACGCGCCCCCACAACCGGAGCATGGCTCCGCAGCAAAGCCTGGAGGTAACTGCCCGACCGATCTTTCGCACAGTCACGCAACTACGGTAAAAAATCAGCATCGGTGATTCGTCGCCGGACGTTGTTTCCGGGCACTCTTCCGGCGGGCCTTGCGCGGCTCTCGGGGAGGCGCCTCCGCATCGGGAGTCCCCAACGATGCCGCGTTTGTTCACTGGACTGGAAATTCCGACGGAGATCGGCCAGACCCTTTCCAATTTGCGAGGCGGCCTGCCGGGCGCGCGCTGGATCGATCCCGAAAATTATCATGTCACCCTGCGCTTCATCGGCGATATCGATGGTGCTGCGGCGAACGAGATCGCCTCGATGCTGTTTCGCGTCAATCGCAAGCCGTTCGAGGTGGCGCTGCAGGGCCTGTCGAGCTTCGGCGGCCGCAAGCCGCGCGCGGTGGTGGCTTCGGTGGTGCCGAGCCGGCCGCTGATCGAGTTGCAGGCCGAACTGGAACGGCTGATGCAGCGGATCGGGCTCGACCCGGAGGGGAGGAAGTTCACCCCCCATGTCACCCTGGCGCGGCTGCGCGACGCCTCCAACCAGGATGTGGCGGATTACCTGTCGGTGCGGGGCTATTTTCCGACCCGGGTGTTCACCGCGTCGCGGTTCGTACTGTTCTCCTCGCGGGCCTCCACCGGCGGCGGACCTTATGTGGTGGAGGATTCCTACGCGCTGAGTGCGTAGGCTCTTGCAATTTGCGCAAGGCTGGGGCGGTAAGGTGCATCATGCCGTCTGAGCCGCCCGCATCCTTTCACGCCCAGTATCAGTCGCTCGTCGCTTCCGGTGCGATCGAGCCCGACGCCGCCCAGGCCGAAATCGCCACCGCCTTTGCCGCGCTCGAGCAGCGGCTCGCCGATTACCGGCCGACGCGAAGGCAGGGCCTGCTCGGCCGGCTGTTCGCCGACAAGAACAACGCGGCGCCTCGCGGCCTCTATGTTCACGGCGACGTCGGGCGCGGCAAGACCATGCTGATGGATCTGTTTTTCGAGAGCAGCCAGGTCGAGCACCGGCGGCGCGCCCATTTCCACGAATTCATGGCCGAGGTCCACGAGAGCATCCACGGCTTCCGCCAGCAGATCGCGCGCGGCGAAATCGCCGATGGCGACGTGATCGCACTGACCGCAACGGCGATCTTCGAGCAGGCCTGGCTGCTCTGTTTCGACGAGTTTCACGTCACCGACATTGCCGACGCCATGATCCTCGGCCGGCTGTTCGCCAAGTTGTTCGAACTCGGCACCGTGGTGGTGGCGACATCCAATGTGGCGCCGGACGAGCTTTACAAGGGAGGCCTCAACCGGGCGCTTTTCCTGCCCTTCATCGCGCAGATCACCGGGCATATGGACGTGGTGCGGCTCGACGCCCGCACCGATTTCCGGCTGGAGAAGCTGGCCGGCGTGAAGATGTGGCTGGTGCCGGCCGATCGCGCGGCCACCGCCGCGCTGGATCGGGCATGGGCGAAGATGACCGGCAATGCGCGCGGCAGGCCGCGGGAGATTGCGATCAAGGGCCGCATCCTGCGCGTGCCCTGCTCGGCCAATGGCGTCGCCAGGTTTGGCTTCGCCGAGATCTGCGAGCAGCCGCTGGCCGCCTCCGACTATCTGCGGCTCGCGCACGACTATCATACCCTGATGATCGACCGCGTCCCGGTGATGGATCTGGCGCAGCGCAACGCCGCCAAGCGCTTCATCGCCCTAGTCGACACGCTCTATGACAACGCCGTGAAATTGATGGCCTCGGCGGCGGCCGACCCGGTGTCGCTCTATGTCGCGACCGAGGGAAATGAGGCGAACGAGTTCAAGCGGACCGCATCGCGGCTGATCGAGATGAGCTCGCAATCCTATCTGGCGCTGCCGCACGGCCGCAAGGATTCCGCGGCCAGCGGCTCGACCACGGGATTGGTGGAGACCTGAGGTGCAATGGTCGGCGGGGCTTCGCCATCCCCGGCTCGAGACCGGCGCAAGGCCGACAATCGGCCGCCGGCGACTTGAACCGGTCAGGCGAAAGGGATAACCAGCCGTTCAAGCTTCTCCACCCTGCTGCTTGACCTTTCCAAAGGACGGATTTCCCATGGCGCGCGACAAGATTGCACTGATCGGCTCCGGCCAGATCGGCGGAACGCTGGCCCATCTCATCGGCCTCAAGGAGCTCGGCGACGTCGTGATGTTCGACATCGCCGAAGGGGTGCCGCAGGGCAAATCGCTCGACATCGCGCAGTCGTCGCCGGTCGACGGGTTCGACGCGAACTTCACCGGCGCCAACTCCTACGAGGCGCTCGACAATGCCAAGGTCTGCATCGTCACCGCCGGCGTTCCGCGCAAGCCGGGCATGAGCCGCGACGATCTGCTCGGCATCAATCTCAAGGTGATGGAGCAGGTCGGCGCCGGCATCAAGAAGTACGCGCCCGAAGCCTTCGTCGTCTGCATCACCAACCCGCTCGATGCCATGGTCTGGGCGCTGCAGAAGGCGTCGGGCCTGTCGCACCGCAAGGTGGTGGGAATGGCCGGCGTGCTGGACTCCTCGCGCTTCCGCTATTTCCTCGCCGACGAATTCAACGTTTCGGTCGAGGACGTCACCGCCTTCGTGCTCGGCGGCCACGGCGACACCATGGTGCCGCTGGTGCGCTATTCGACGGTGGCCGGCATTCCGCTGCCCGATCTGGTCAAGATGGGCTGGACCTCGCAGGCGCGGATCGACGAGATCGTCGACCGAACCCGCAATGGCGGCGCGGAGATCGTCAACCTGTTGAAGACCGGATCGGCGTTCTATGCGCCGGCGGCGTCGGCCGTCGCGATGGCGGAGAGCTATCTGCGCGACAAGAAGCGGGTGCTGCCCTGTGCGGCCTATCTGAACGGGGAATACGGCGTCAAGGACATGTATGTCGGCGTGCCCGTGGTGATCGGGTCGAAGGGCGTCGAGCGGATTGTCGAGATCGAGCTGGCGGGCAAGGATCGCGAAGCCTTCGACAAATCGGTCGGTGCCGTGCAGGGTCTGGTCGATGCCTGCAAGAAGATCGCGCCGGACCTGCTCGGCCGCTGATCGCGGCGCAACCATGGTTCGGCACCCCGGGGGAGTTGTCAGATGAATATCCACGAGTATCAGGCCAAGGCGCTGCTGCACCAGTTCGGGGTGCCGATCTCGCGCGGCGTGCCGGTGCTGCGCGCCGCCGATTCCGACGTCGCCGCAAAGACGCTGCCCGGTCCGGTCTGGGTGGTGAAGAGCCAGATCCATGCCGGCGGCCGCGGCAAGGGCAAGTTCAAGGAGGCTTCCGCAGGCGACAAGGGCGGCGTCCGCATCGCCAAATCGGTCGCCGAGGTCAATGAGTTTGCCAAGCAGATGCTCGGCGCGACGCTGGTGACGGTGCAGACCGGGCCGCATGGCAAACAGGTCAACCGGCTCTACATCGAGGAAGGCTCCGACATCGACAAGGAGTTCTATCTCTCCATCCTGGTCGATCGCGAAACCGCCGAGGTGGCGTTCGTGGTTTCGACCGAGGGCGGCGTCAACATCGAGGACGTCGCGCACAACACGCCGGAGAAGATCGTGACCTTCTCGGTCGATCCGGCCACCGGGATCATGCCGCATCACGGCCGTACCGTCGCCCGGGCGCTCAAGCTCACCGGCGATCTCGCCAGGCAGGCCGAGAAGCTGGTGGCGCAGCTCTACGCCGCCTTCGTTGCCAAGGACATGGCGATGCTCGAGATCAATCCGCTGGTCGTCACCAGGCAGGGCGATCTGCGCGTGCTCGACGCCAAGGTGTCGTTCGACGGCAATGCGCTGTACCGTCATCCCGACGTGCAGGCGCTGCGCGACGAGACCGAGGAAGACGCCAAGGAGATCGAGGCCTCGAAATTCGATCTCAACTACATCACCCTCGACGGCACCATCGGCTGCATGGTCAATGGCGCCGGCCTCGCCATGGCGACCATGGACATCATCAAGCTCTACGGCATGGCGCCGGCGAACTTCCTCGATGTCGGCGGCGGCGCCAGCAAGGAGAAGGTCGCCGCGGCCTTCAAGATCATCACCGCCGATCCCAACGTGAAGGGCATCCTGGTCAACATCTTCGGCGGCATCATGAAATGCGACATCATCGCCGAGGGCGTGGTCGCCGCGGTCAAGGAAGTCGGCCTGGCGGTGCCGCTGGTGGTCCGGCTCGAAGGCACCAATGTCGATGCAGGCAAGAAGATCATCCGCGAATCCGGCCTCAACGTGGTGCCGGCGGACAATCTCGACGACGCCGCGCAGAAGATCGTCAAGGCCGTGAAGGGGGCCTGAGCCGATGGCCGAGAACCGTCTCGCCGCACCGGTCGCGCTCGAGGAGCACCGCAGGCTCGCGGTGTTCGCCGGCGAGTGGAGCGGCGAGGAGACGGTATTTCCGTCGCGCTGGACCGAGGGCGGCGCCGCCACCTCGACGGTCTCGGCGCGCATCGACCTCAACGGCTTCTATCTCATCCAGGACACCCGGCAGCGGCGCGACGGCAAGGACAGCTTCGCCGCCCATGGCGTGTTCACCTACGACCGCGACGACCGCCTGTACAAGCTGTTCTGGCATGATTCGCTCGGCTACTACCCGCCGTCGCCGGCTTCGGGCGGCTGGAGCGGCCAATCGCTGATCCTGGTGCGCGGCTCGCTGCGGGGCAATGCGCGCCATGTCTACGAAATCATCGACGACGACAGCTACCGCATGAAAATCCAGTTCTCGCCCGACGCCGAAGGGTGGGCCGATGTGCTCACCGGGGTGTATCGGCGCGTCCGCTAACGATCACCGCCATATTCGCGAAAGCAGTCCCAGCCATGTCCGTCCTGATCGACAAGAACACCAAAGTCATCTGCCAGGGATTTACCGGCAAGAACGGCACGTTCCATTCCGAAGCGGCGATCGCCTACGGCACAAAAATGGTCGGCGGAACCTCGCCGGGCAAGGGCGGCTCGAGCCATCTCGGCCTGCCGGTGTTCGATACCGTGGCGGAGGCGCGCGAGCGGACCGGCGCCGATGCGAGCGTGATCTACGTGCCGCCGCCGGGAGCCGCCGACGCGATCTGCGAAGCGATCGACGCCGAGATCCCGCTGATCGTCTGCATCACCGAGGGCATTCCGGTGCTCGACATGGTACGGGTGAAGCGCTCGCTTTCGGGGTCGAAATCGCGGCTGATCGGGCCGAATTGTCCAGGCGTGATGACCGCGGGCGAATGCAAGATCGGCATCATGCCGGCCAACATCTTCAAGCCCGGCAATGTCGGCATCGTCTCGCGCTCGGGCACGCTGACCTATGAGGCGGTGTTCCAGACCACCCAGGAGGGTCTCGGCCAGACCACCGCGGTCGGGATTGGCGGCGACCCGGTCAAGGGCACCGAGTTCATCGACGTGCTGGAGATGTTTCTGGCCGACCCCAGGACCACCTCGATTGTCATGATCGGCGAGATCGGCGGTTCCGCCGAGGAAGACGCCGCGCAGTTCCTCAAGGACGAGGCCAAGCGGGGCCGCAAGAAGCCGATGGTCGGCTTCATCGCCGGTGTCACGGCCCCGCCCGGCCGCCGCATGGGCCATGCCGGCGCGATCATTTCCGGCGGCAAGGGCGACGCCGGTTCCAAGACCGCGGCGATGGAAGCGGCGGGAATTACCGTTTCGCCGTCGCCGGCACGGCTCGGAAAGACCCTTGTCGAGAAATTGAAATCCTAATTCAGTCTTTTGTCCTTTTCGGCGGGAAGATTTGCCCCAAATAGGATAGATCACGCTGATCCGGTGCCTGGATCGGCGGTTGCGTCCGCTTCCAGGGCGCGCCAACTGAAATCACCAGGACGCTACGCATGTCTCGCCAGGACGCAAACGCCGCCTTTGCCCTCACTTCCTTTCTGCAGGGCGCCAACGCGACCTATATCGACGATCTCTATGCCCAGTATGAGCGGGACCCCGGTTCGGTCGACGGGGAGTGGCAGGAATTCTTCAAGAGCCTGAAGGATCCGCCGGACGAAATCCGCCGGAATGCCGAGGGGGTTTCCTGGAGCCGGGACAACTGGCCGCTGGCGCCGCAGGACGACCTCACCTCGGCGCTCGACGGCAACTGGGCGCAGCTCGAAAAGTCGGTGGGCGCCAGGCTGGCCGCCCGGGCGCAGGCCAAAGGCGGCGAAATCTCGGCGGCGGAGGCCCACCAGGCCACGCGCGATTCGGTGCGCGCCCTGATGCTGATCCGGGCCTACCGGATGCGCGGCCATTTCCATGCTAGGCTCGATCCGCTCGGGATCGAGGCGCCACGCAATCGCGAGGAACTCGACCCGCGCACCTACGGCTTCGCCGAGGGCGATTTCGACCGCAAGATCTTCCTCGATCATGTGCTCGGCCTGGAATACGGAACGCTGCGCGAGATCGTCGCGATCTGCGAACGCACCTATTGCCAGACCCTCGGCGTCGAGTTCATGCACATCACCAACGGCGCGCAGAAGGGCTGGATCCAGGAGCGCATCGAGGGGCCCGACAAGGAAATCAGCTTCACCCGCGAGGGCCGCCGCGCGATCCTGACGAAGCTGATCGAGGCCGAAGGGTTCGAGAAATTCTGCGACCTCAAATTCACCGGCACCAAGCGGTTCGGGCTCGACGGCGCCGAATCGCTGATTCCCGCGCTGGAGCAGATCATCAAGCGCGGCGGCAATCTCGGCGTCGGGGAAATCGTGGTCGGCATGCCGCATCGCGGCCGTCTCAACGTGCTGACGCAGGTGATGGGCAAGCCGCACCGCGCGCTGTTCCACGAATTCAAGGGCGGTTCGGCCAATCCCGAGGCGGTCGAAGGTTCTGGCGACGTCAAATATCACCTCGGCGCGTCGTCGGACCGCGAGTTCGACAACAACCGGATCCATCTGTCGCTGACCGCCAATCCCTCGCATCTGGAGATCGTCGATCCGGTGGTGCTCGGCAAGGTGCGGGCAAAGCAGGACCAGCACGGCGATCCGCCGGATCAGCGCATCTCGGTGCTGCCGCTGCTGATGCATGGCGACGCTGCATTCGCCGGGCAGGGCGTGGTCGCCGAATGCTTCAGCCTGTCCGACCTGAAGGGCTATCGCACCGGCGGATCGCTGCATTTCATCGTCAACAACCAGATCGGCTTCACCACCTATCCGCGCTATTCGCGCTCTTCGCCCTATCCATCCGACGTCGCCAAGATGATCGATGCGCCGATCTTCCACGTCAACGGCGACGATCCGGAAGCCGTGGTGTTCGCCGCCAAGGTCGCGATCGAGTTCCGGCAGAAATTCCACAAGCCGGTCGTGATCGACATGTTCTGCTATCGCCGGCACGGTCACAACGAGGGTGACGAGCCGGCCTTCACCCAGCCGGTGATGTACAAGAAGATCGCGGCGCACCCGACCACGCTCGAGATCTATTCCAGGCGCCTGATCGCCGAAGGCGTCATGACCGAGGGCGAGGTCGAGAAGGCCAAGGCGGACTGGCGCGCCCGCCTCGATGCCGAGCTCGAGGCCGGGTCCGGCTACAAGCCCAACAAGGCGGACTGGCTCGATGGCAAATGGGCCGGATTCAAGTCGGCCGACCCGGAAGAGGATCCGCGCCGCGGCGTCACCGGCGTCGACACGACGGTGCTGAAGGATATCGGCCGCAAGATCACCAGGGTTCCCGACGGCTTCAGGGTCCATCGCACCATCCAGCGGTTCCTGGAGAACCGCGCCAAGGCGATCGACAGCGGCGCCGGCATCGACTGGGCGACCGGCGAGGCGCTGGCATTCTGCACGCTGCTGGAAGAAGGCCACCACGTCCGGCTGTCGGGACAGGACAGCGAGCGCGGCACCTTCTCGCAGCGGCACTCGGTGCTGATCGATCAGGAAGACGAGAGCCGCTATACCCCGTTCAATCATCTCAGCGGCGAGCAGGGGCACTACGAGGTCATCAATTCGCTGCTGTCCGAAGAGGCGGTGCTCGGCTTCGAATACGGCTATTCGCTGGCCGAGCCCAACGCGCTGACGGTCTGGGAGGCGCAGTTCGGCGACTTCGCCAACGGTGCGCAGGTGCTGTTCGACCAGTTCATCTCCTCGGGCGAGCGCAAATGGCTGCGCATGTCCGGGCTGGTCTGCATGCTGCCGCACGGCTATGAGGGGCAGGGCCCGGAACATTCCTCGGCGCGGCTCGAACGCTTTCTGCAGCTCTGCGCCGAGGACAACATGCAGGTGGTTCACGCCACCACGCCCGCCAACCTGTTTCACGTGTTGCGCCGGCAGCTGCATCGCGAGATCCGCAAGCCGCTGATCCTGATGACGCCGAAATCGCTGCTCCGGCACAAGCGCGCGGTGTCGCGGCTGGACGAGCTCGGCGCCCGCACCACCTTCCACCGTATCCTGTACGACGATGCGGCGATGCTGCCGGACGAGAAGATCAAGCTGGTGGCCGACGACAAGATTTGCCGCGTCGTGCTGTGCTCGGGCAAGGTCTATTACGACCTCTATGACGAGCGCGAGAAGCGCGGCGTCGACGATGTCTACATCATGCGGGTCGAACAGCTCTATCCGGTGCCGCTGAAGGCGCTGGTGCAGGAGCTCGGCCGCTTCGGCAACGCCGAGCTGGTCTGGTGCCAGGAGGAGCCGCGCAACATGGGCGCGTGGCATTTCATCGAGCCGTATCTCGAATGGGTGCTGAACCAGATCAACGCGCCGAACAAGCGCCCGCGCTACGCTGGCCGCGCCGCGGCGGCGGCCACCGCCACCGGCCTGATGACCAAGCACCTTGCCCAGCTCAAGGCCCTGCTGGACGAGGCGCTGAGCTAGTGTAACCGGGATGCCGCGATGCCGCGCGACGGCATCGCCTCCCCCGCCTGTATCGATCACGACGCCATTGCTGGATCGTCCACGCCGACGCCGACCACGAGCTACCAGGGAAACCATGTCATGACTGAAATCCGCGTGCCGACGCTCGGTGAATCCGTGACCGAGGCCACCATTGGCCGCTGGTTCAAGAAGGCCGGCGATGCCGTCGCGGTGGACGAGCCGCTGGTCGAGCTCGAGACCGACAAGGTCACGATCGAGGTCCCGGCGCCCTCGGCGGGCACGCTTGGCGAGATCACCGCCAAGGATGGCGAGACCGTCGCGGTCGGCGCCCTGCTCGGCCAGATCAATGACGGCGCCGCCGCCGCCAAGCCGGCTGCCGCACCCGCCAAGTCCGCCGCTGCAGCACCGGCGCCGGCTGCCGCCCCGGCTCCGGCCGCCGCGCCGAAAACGCCGCCGGCCGACGCGCCGCTGGCGCCCTCGGTGCGCCGGATCGCCGCCGAAAGCGGCATCGACGCCGCCGGCGTAACCGGGTCCGGCAAGGACGGCCGAGTCACCAAGGGCGACATGCTCGCCGCGATCGAGAAGGCGGCCGCGGCGCCGACCCCGGTCAATCAGCCGGCCGCCGCGGTTCAGGTCCGCGCGCCTTCACCGGCCGACGACGCCGCGCGCGAGGAGCGCGTGAAGATGACGCGGCTGCGGCAGACCATCGCGCGGCGGCTGAAGGACGTGCAGAACACCGCCGCGATGCTCACGACCTTCAACGAGGTCGACATGAGTCACATCATGGCGATGCGGACGCAGTACCGGGAGCTGTTCGAGAAGAAGCACGGCAGCAAGCTCGGCTTCATGGGTTTCTTCACCAAGGCCTGCGTGCAGGCGCTGAAGGAGGTTCCGGCCGCCAATGCCGAGATCGACGGCAGCGACCTGATCTACAAGAATTACTATCACATTGGCGTCGCGGTCGGCACCGACAAGGGGCTGGTGGTGCCGGTGGTACGCGACTGCGACCACAAGTCGATCGCCGAGATCGAGAAGAGCATCGCCGATTTCGGCCGCCGGGCGCGCGACGGTCAGCTGAAGATCGACGAGATGCAGGGCGGCACCTTCACCATCACCAATGGCGGCATCTATGGTTCGCTGATGTCGACGCCGATCCTCAACGCGCCGCAGTCCGCCATTCTCGGCATGCACAAGATCCAGGATCGCCCGGTGGCGATCGGCGGCAAGGTCGAGATTCGTCCGATGATGTATCTGGCGCTGTCCTATGATCACCGCGTCATCGACGGCAAGGAGGCGGTGACGTTCCTGGTACGGGTCAAGGAAGGCCTGGAAGATCCGGCGCGGCTGGTGCTGGATCTCTAACCGGCGCGCCATTGCGGGCGGCGCCTGATCAGGCTGGAGGCGGATCTTGACGGACAGGGTTGCGATCATCACCGGCGGCAGCCGCGGCATCGGCCGGGCCACCGCGCTCGCCGCCGCGGCCCGCGGCTTTGTCGTGTGCGTCGGCTATGCGAGCAACGCGGCGGCGGCCGGCGAGGTGGTCGGCGCGATCGAGGCGAACCGTGGCAGAGCCGTCGCGGTGCGATGCGACGTCGGCAGCGAGCGCGACATCCTGGCGCTGTTCGAGGCGGCCGACGGCCTCGGCACGCTCGCCGCGCTGGTCAACAATGCCGGCATCGTCGACCAGGCCGCGCGCCTGGACGAGATGTCGGCCGCGCGCATCGAGCGCATGGTGGCGATCAATGTCACCGGCAGCCTGCTGTGCGCCCGCGAAGCCGTAAAGCGGATGTCGACCCGGCACGGCGGCAAGGGCGGCGTCATCGTCAACCTGTCCTCCGTCGCTGCGAAGCTTGGCTCGCCCAATCTCTATGTCGACTACGCGGCATCCAAGGGCGCGATCGACAGCTTCACCATCGGGCTCGGGCAGGAGGTCGCCGGCGAGGGGATTCGCGTCGCCGCGATCCGGCCCGGCCTGATCGACACCGAAATTCATGCGAGCACCGGCGAGCCGGGCCGCGCCCATCGCCTCGCCGGCAACGTGCCGATGAAGCGGGTCGGCACCGCCTCGGAGATCGCCAACGCCATCGTCTGGCTGATGTCGGACGAGGCTTCCTATGTCACCGGCGCCATTCTCGACGTGTCGGGAGGCCGCTAACAGCTGTCACAGTTTCGAGCTACGGGATTTCAATCATGGCCAGCTACGATCTTGTCGTCATCGGCACCGGTCCCGGCGGGTACGTCTGTGCCATCCGCGCGGCGCAGCTCGGCATGAAGGTGGCCGTGATCGAGAAGAACGCGACGCTCGGCGGCACCTGCCTCAATGTCGGATGCATGCCGTCGAAAGCGCTGCTTTATGCCTCCGAGATGTTCGGGGAGGCCGCGCACTCCTTTGCGAAAATGGGCGTCGCCATCCCCACGCCGAAGCTCGATCTGCCCGCCATGATGAATTTCAAGCAGCAGGGCATCGACGGCAACGTCAAGGGCGTCGACTACCTGATGAAGAAGAACAAGATCGACGTGATCAGCGGCAAGGGCCGGATTGTCGGCGCCGGCAAGGTCGAAGTGTCGGGCGGCGATGGCAAGAACCGGACGGTGGAGACGAAGAACATCGTCATCGCCACCGGATCCGACGTCGCGCGGCTGAAGGGCATCGAGATCGACGAGAAGCGCGTGGTGTCCTCGACCGGCGCGCTGTCGCTCGATCGCGTGCCCGGCCAATTGCTGATCGTGGGGGCGGGCGTGATCGGGCTCGAACTCGGCTCGGTGTGGCAGCGGCTGGGTGCGCAGGTCACCGTGGTGGAATTCCTCGACCGGATCCTGCCCGGCATGGACGGTGAAATCGCCAGGCAGTTCCAGCGCATCCTCGAGAAGCAGGGCTTTGCGTTCAAGCTCGGCGCCAAGGTCACCGGCATCGACGGTTCGGGCAAGACGCTCGCGGTGCAGGTCGAGCCGGCGGCCGGCGGCACGGCCGAGAAGCTGCAGGCCGACGTCGTGCTGGTCTGCATCGGCCGCGTGCCCTACACCGAAGGCCTCGGCCTCGAGCAGGCCGGCGTCGCGCTCGACAATCGCGGCCGGGTCAAGATCGATGCGCATTTCGCGACCAGCGTGAAAGGCGTCTATGCCATCGGCGATGTCGTTGCCGGGCCGATGCTCGCCCACAAGGCCGAAGACGAAGGCGTCGCCTGTGCGGAGATCATCGCCGGCCAGGCCGGGCATGTGAATTACGACGTCATCCCAGGTGTTGTGTATACCACGCCGGAAGTCTCGTCCGTCGGCAAGACCGAGGAAGAGCTGAAGCAGAACGGGGTCGCCTATACCGTCGGCCGCTTTCCGTTCACCGCCAATGGCCGTTCCAAGGTTTATCAGACCACGGAAGGCTTTGTTAAGGTTCTCGCAGATGCGAAGACCGATCGCGTGCTCGGCGTTCACATCATCGGCCGCGAAGCCGGCGAAATGATTCACGAGGCGGCGGTATTGATGGAGTTCGGCGGATCCGCCGAAGACCTGGCGCGGACCTGCCATGCCCATCCGACCCGCTCGGAGGCCGTCAAGGAAGCTGCGCTTGCAGTCGGCAAGCGCGCCATCCATATGTGATCGACGTCCGGCAATGCCCGGGCGGGGATACCGTCGATGATGCGCCGCCTGCTTCAACCGGTCTGGATAATCCTCGCGGTCATCTTCCTGATCGAGGCGTGGTTGTGGGATCACCTCGAGCCGATCGTGGCTTGGGTGGTGGCGCGAATTCCATTGCGCACCTTCAAGGCATGGCTTTCCGAGCGCGTCGATACGCTGTCGCCGTCGATGACGCTGATCGTCTTCATCGTGCCGGTGATCCCGCTGTTTCCGCTCAAGCTGGTCGGCTTCTGGCTGCTGACCCATGAATATTGGGTCAGTGCCTTGCTCACCATCCTGTTCGCAAAGTTCCTGGGCGTCGGCGTCGCGGCGTTCATATTCGATGTCACGCGGCCGAAGCTTTTGGAAATGGCCTGGTTCGAGCGGCTCTATGCGTTCGTCCTCAGGCTGCGGGCGAAGGCCGGTGAAATGGTCGAGCCGGTCAGGCAGCGCATCAGCCAGGTAATGGGCGGCGGCGGCAGCGGCTGGTCCTCGCGCATGCTCCGGCTGGTGCAGCGCTTCCGCAAGAGCGTGCACGAAGCGCGGTAGCGCGTTGGCGTGCGGCTCATGCATGATGAAGTTAGTTTCGACCGGTCTCGCGACAGACTGGCTACGGCTCTCCCGCTTGCGGGCGAGCGAGCGCACCGCCTTCGGCTGCCACTCAACTTGAACTCGTCACGTGCTAAATTAGTGCAAATGCAGAAGATGCGGCATGAAGACTCCGAGCCCGGTGAAGGCGATGCCGGCCAGCATCAGCAATCCCGAGATCCACGCCAGCGCGATCATCCCGGTGATGATGGTGGCCGAGGCGAGCACGATGGCGATCTGGAAGCCGGCGGAGGCGAGTTCGAAATGATGATACTTCGCGGTCGCAAGATCGCGCTCTTCCTCGGCATGCTTGGCGCGCGCGGACAATTGTTCGGTGCCTTCGCCGGTTTCCGGCTCGGAGCGGTAGCGCGCCGCGGCCTTCTGCCAGTCCTCGATCTGCTTCTGCTGGGCGGCTTTGGCCGCATCGTCGCCGACACTGCCAAGGCTTAGTTTGGACTGCTCGGCGGCGGTCTGCACCACGGTGCGGCGGATGCTCTTGGCCTGAAAGAACGCCCACAGGTTGGAGGCCTCGACATTCTTGCTGATCGATTCGGTCTGCGCGCCCTTGCCGAGCGTTTCCGAGAACGCCAGGCAGAGGGCGATGATGGCGATCAGAAGCGCAATCTTGACATTCTCGCCGGCAGCCTCCTTGGCGTGGTCCGCCTGCTCCATGGTCTCATGCGCGCTCATGATTCTCTCCCTCCCTCGGCGGGGGTACGATTGCCGAACCGCCTCGCCGGCGCAAGAGGCCAGCGGCAGGCGCGCGAGCTGCCGTCGATGTCAGGCGCGGGGATGCGCGGTGCGATAGACCTCCAGCAGCCGCTCGCTGTCGATGCCGGTGTAGATCTGCGTGGTCGAGAGCGAGGCGTGCCCGAGCAGTTCCTGGATCGCGCGCAGGTCACCGCCGCGCGACAGCAGGTGGGTGGCGAAGGAGTGCCGCAGCGCGTGCGGCGTGGCGCTGTCGGGCAAGCCGAGCGCGCCGCGCAGCCGCTCCATGGTGAGCTGGATGATCCGGGCCCTGAGCGGACCGCCGCGGGCGCCGACGAAGATCGGTGCTTCCGACGGCAGTGGATGCGGGCACATCGCCACATAGTCCTGGATCAGGCCCAGCACGTTCTGCAGCACCGGCACCATCCGGGTCTTGTTCCCCTTGCCGGTGACGACCAGCACGTCGCCCGCCCCTGGCAGAGGTACGTCGCGGCGCTTGAGCCCGAGCGCCTCGGAGATGCGCAGTCCGGATCCATATAACAGCGCCATGACCGCGGCATCGCGCGCCCAGATCCAGGGATCGCGGCTCTCGCCGGCGCGCTCGTCGGCGTCGGCAAAGCGCTTGGCCGCGGCGATCTGGATCGGCTTCGGCAGGCTCTTTCCGACCTTGGGCGCGCGGATCGCCGCCAGCGCACCGACCTTGCCCCTGCCTTCCCGCTCGAGGAATCGTCCGAACGACCGCAGCCCCGCCAGGGTGCGCATCAGCGAGCGGCCGCCGATCGCCTCCGCTCGTCGCATGGCCATGAAGGCGCGGACATCGGTTGCCTCGAGCGCGGCGAAGCGTGCAAGCGTCACCCGGGTATCCCAGTGTTCGCCGAGAAAGGTCAGGCATTGCCGCAGGTCGCGCGCATAGGCCTCGAGCGTTTTCGGCGACAGCCGCCGCTCGGCGCGCAGATGCGACAGCCAGTGCGTGATTTGCAGCGCCAGGTCTTCGGCGGCGCAGGCAAGTTCGACCGGCTCGGCTGCGGGAACTGGTTTTGCCATGGCTTGCCGACTCCGTTTCTTGTCCTGGGCTACGTGATTTGCCTGACTATATCGCACCCGGTCCGTTTACCGTTCGCTAAGGGGCGTGCTGTGCTCGGGCCGCACTCTGGTCCCGGCCGGCCCACGGCCCTAGATTCATGCGCTGCTTTCCCTCGGAATGCCTGATTCGCCAATGGACCACGCCCTTCGCGCCGCCACGCCGCCTTTGTCATCGACGCGCATTGTCGATGTGCTGGTGCCGGTCGCGCTCAACCAGGCCTATTCCTACCGGGTCCCGCGCGGCATGGATCTCGAGCCGGGCGATGTCGTGTGCGTGCCGCTCGGCCCGCGCGAAGTGGTCGCGGTGGTGTGGGCCGAAAACGCCAATCCCGACCCGCGCCTGCACAATCGCCTGAAGGATGTCGGCGACAAGCTCGACGTGCCGCCGCTGCGGCCGGAACTCCGCGCGCTGGTCGACTGGGTTGCCAACTACACGCTGTCCGCCCGCGGCATGGTGCTGCGGATGACCTTGCGGATGGGCGAGCATCTGGGCCCGGAGCGGATGCGGATCGGCGTGCGGCTGGTCGGCGAGCCGCCGCGGCGGCTGACCCCGGCCCGGCGGCGGCTGATCGACATCCTGTCCGACCGCCTGTTGCACGGCAAATCCGAGGCGGCGCGGGAGGCCGGGGTCAGCACCGGGGTGATCGACGGGCTGGTCGATGAAGGCACGCTCGCGGTCGAACCGATGCCGCCGGCGCTGGCGCCGCCGGCGCCCGATCCATGCCATGCCCGGCCGGATTTCTCGCGCCAGCAGCGTACCGCGGTGGATGCGATGCGGGCGCTGGCCGCGAACGGCAGCTTCCATGTCGCCCTGCTCGACGGCGTTACCGGCTCGGGCAAGACCGAGGTATATTTCGAGGCCATTGCCGAGATCATCCGCCGCGGCAGGCAGTCGCTGATCCTGATGCCCGAGATCGCGCTGACCGGCCAGTTCCTCGACCGCTTCGCCGGTCGCTTCGGGGTGCGGCCCCTGGAATGGCATTCCGGCCTGAGCCCGCGCACCCGTGCGCGCAACTGGGCCGCCATCTCCGCCGGCGAAGCCCCGGTCGTGGTGGGAGCGCGTTCGGCGCTGTTCCTGCCTTACGCCAATCTCGGCCTGATCGTCGTCGATGAAGAGCACGACCAGGCCTACAAGCAGGAAGACGGCGCGCACTACCATGCCCGCGACATGGCGGTGGTGCGCGCCCATATTGCCAGGATCCCGATCGTGCTCGCCTCGGCGACGCCGTCGATCGAAACCGAGGTCAATGCGCGCAAGGGCCGCTATCAGCGCGTGGTACTGCCGTCGCGATTCGGCGGCCAGCACATGCCGCATATCGAGGCGATCGACCTGCGGCGGGAACCGCCCGAGCGCGGCCGGTTCATTTCACCACGGCTCGCCGAACAAGTCGGGCTGGCGATCGACCGGCGCGAGCAGGCGCTGCTGTTTCTCAATCGCCGCGGCTACGCGCCCTTGACGCTCTGCCGCGGCTGCGGACACCGCTTCGCCTGCACCATCTGCGACGCCTGGCTGGTCGACCACCGCTTCCGCCAGCGGCTGGTCTGCCATCATTGCGGCTTCTCGATGCCGCGTCCGCAGGCCTGCCCACATTGCGCCGCTGAGGAGTCGCTGGTGGCGGTCGGGCCCGGCGTCGAACGCCTGCAGGAAGAGGCCGCGGCCCTGTTCCCGCAGGCCCGCATCATGGTGCTGTCGAGCGACCTGATCACCTCGGTCGAGGCGATGCGCAGCGAACTGAACGATATCGCCGAAGGCCGCGTCGACATCATCATCGGCACCCAATTGGTGGCGAAGGGCCATCACTTCCCGCGGCTCAACCTGGTCGGCGTGATCGACGCCGATCTCGGGCTGAGCAACGGCGATCCACGCGCGGCGGAACGCACGTTCCAGCTGCTCAACCAGGTGATCGGCCGCTCCGGCCGCGATCAGGGGCGCGGGGTCGGCTATCTGCAGACCCATCAGCCGGAGCATCCCGTCATGAAGGCCCTGGTGGCGTGTGACCGCGACGCGTTCTATGCGAGCGAGATCACGGCCCGCGAACGCGCCTCCTATCCGCCGTTCGGCCGGCTCGCCAGCCTGATCGTTTCGGCGGGCGATCGACCGACGGCGGAGGGTTTTGCGCGCCGGCTGGCCGCGGTGGCGCCGATCGATCCGGGGATCCAGGTGCTCGGACCGGCCGAAGCCCCGCTTGCCTTGATCAAGGGCCGCTATCGCTTCAGGCTGCTGGTGAAGGCGCCCCGCAACGCCGACGTGTCGGCCTATCTGCGCCAATGGCTCGGCTCCGGGCCGAAGGCCAAGGGCAGCCTCAAGCTCGAGATCGACGTCGATCCGCAAAGCTTCCTGTAATGACCGTCATGGCGGCGAGGCCGGCACCGGCTCGCAGCGGTGCACGGCCTCGGATGACGGGGGTCAGGAGACGACCTCGGCGGTGACGCGCCCGACTCCGGCCGCGGTCAAGCCGATAGCGCGGGCCGCACCGGTGGAGAGGTCGAGAATGCGGCCGCGGATGAAGGGGCCACGGTCGTTGACCGTTACGATGACGCTGCGGCCGCCATGGCTGACCCGCAGCCGGGTACCGAAGGGCAGCGAGCGATGGGCGCAGGTCATGGCGCTCTGGTTGAAGCGCTGGCCGGAAGCCGTCTTGCGGCCGGATTCGTTGCCGTAGAAGGAAGCCATCCCGGAGAAGATGCGTCCGAAGGCCGCGGCCGGGCCGATCGAGGCCTGGGCGTCGCGCCAGGCGCCGGCGGCCTTGGCATGATGCATATGGCGATGGCCGTAATGATGATGATGGTGATGCCGGTGGGATTTGGCCGAAGCCTCGGAGATTCCGCCGCCGAACAGCAGGGTCGCCGCGACAACGGCGACGGCGGTACGCGAGTGGGCTGCATTTCCGCGTGCGATTCTCTTGAGTGCGAGCATATAGAGTTCCCTCAAAGCGAGTAATGCCATACATGTGGCAAGATGTGCCCCCGCCCACGGGTGGCGGCGAGCCGTTTCGTTGGCTAATGAGGCGTAAGCGGGGCAGTAGAACCAATTTGTTTCGCTGTGAAACATCTTGTTACCCGGGGTTGCCGGCCGCGGAAGCCGTCGCCAGTGGCGGAATTAACAATATATTAACTTCGACAATATTAGGAATTACTGTCAAACCAAGCTTTCCCAGGGGGAAACGAGGTTTGCGCAAGTAACGCCTCGATCGAATGGCCAGACGGCACTGCTGGTTCCCGCGCCAATCGCTCATGCGGCCATGCAGGAAGCGGCGGAACAAATTCCCGCCGGGCGGACCAGCCTTCGGACCGCTCGACGCGAGGGTGGTGAAGCGTCGCTCGACGGCGCGGCGCGCCTCGATGATGTGCAACGGGTGTGGTGGCGGAAGCTTCCGATCTGTTGCGTGCGCGCATGTGCGCGACGCCGTCGTCATGTTGCACCTGCGCGCTCGCTATGTTAGCAAAGCCGCGATTTCAACGGTCCCGATACCATCCGTATCGGTCGAAAATCGAAGTCTCGCTTGAATTCCAAGGGTTTGGGCGCCGCATTGGAGCGACGGTCTTTTCCTTGCGAGTTCGACAGCTAGCAAAGAGCGCGCAGTGGCTGCTGAAGATCCGTCGGTGTCGGGAGTGTCCGGTCGTTATGCAACGGCCTTGTTTGAACTGGCGCGCGACGAGAAGTCGGTCGACGCGATACGGGCCGATCTCGACCGGTTCACCGCCATGCTGGCGGACAGTGCCGATCTGCAGCGGCTGGTGCGCAGCCCGGTGTTCTCCGCGGATACCCAGCTGAAGGCCCTGAGCGCGGTGCTCCACAAGGCCGGCATCACCGGCACCCCGGCCAATTTCCTCAAGGTGCTCACCGCCAACCGCCGGCTGTTTGCCGTCGGCGACGTGATCCGCGGCTATCGCGCGCTGGTGGCGAAGTTCAAGGGCGAGGCGACCGCCGACGTCACTGTCGCCGAGCAGCTCAATGCCGGGAATCTCGACGCGCTGAAGGCCGCACTGAAATCGGTGACCGGCAAGGACGTCGCCCTGAACGTGAATGTCGATCCCTCGATCATCGGCGGCCTCGTGGTCAAGCTTGGCAGCCGCATGGTCGACAGTTCGCTTCGCACCAAACTCAATTCGATCAAGCACGCGATGAAAGAGGCAGGCTGATGGACATCCGCGCCGCGGAGATTTCCGCGATCCTCAAGGACCAGATCAAGAATTTCGGCCAGGAGGCCGAGGTCACCGAAGTCGGACAGGTGCTGTCGGTCGGTGACGGTATCGCCCGCGTCTACGGCCTCGACAACGTTCAGGCCGGCGAGATGGTCGAGTTCGAGAACGGCACCCGCGGCATGGCGCTCAACCTCGAGACCGACAATGTCGGTATCGTGATCTTCGGCTCCGACCGCGAGATCAAGGAAGGCCAGACCGTCAAGCGCACCCGCGCCATCGTCGACGCGCCGGTCGGCAAGGGCCTGCTCGGCCGCGTGGTCGACGCGCTCGGCAACCCGATCGACGGCAAGGGGCCGATCCAGGCCGCCGAACGCAAGCGCGTCGACGTCAAGGCGCCCGGCATCATTCCGCGCAAGTCGGTCAACGAGCCGATGGCCACCGGCCTCAAGGCGATCGATGCCCTGATCCCGATCGGCCGCGGCCAGCGCGAGCTGATCATCGGCGACCGCCAGACCGGCAAGACCGCGATCGCGCTCGACACCATCCTGAACCAGAAGCCGCTCAATGCGCAGCCGGACGAGAACCTCAAGCTGTACTGCGTCTATGTCGCGATCGGCCAGAAGCGCTCCACCGTCGCGCAGTTCGTCAAGGTGCTGGAAGAGCAGGGTGCGCTGGAATATTCCATCGTGGTCGCGGCGACCGCCTCCGACCCCGCGCCGATGCAGTATCTCGCGCCGTTCACCGGCTGCACCATGGGCGAATATTTCCGCGACAATGGCATGCATGCCGTCATCATCTATGACGACCTCTCCAAGCAGGCCGTCGCCTATCGTCAGATGTCGCTGCTGTTGCGCCGCCCGCCGGGTCGCGAAGCCTATCCGGGCGACGTGTTCTACCTGCACTCCCGCCTGCTCGAGCGCGCGGCCAAGCTCAACAAGGAGCATGGCTCGGGCTCGCTGACCGCGCTGCCGGTGATCGAAACCCAGGCCAACGACGTTTCCGCCTATATTCCGACCAATGTGATTTCGATCACCGATGGCCAGATCTTCCTGGAGACCGACCTGTTCTTTCAGGGCATCCGTCCCGCGGTGAACGTCGGCCTGTCGGTGTCGCGCGTCGGCTCGTCGGCGCAGACCAAGGCGACCAAGAAGGTCGCCGGCAAGATCAAGGGCGAGCTGGCGCAGTACCGCGAGATGGCCGCGTTCGCGCAGTTCGGCTCCGACCTCGACGCCTCGACCCAGCGCCTGCTCAACCGCGGCTCGCGGCTGACCGAGCTCCTCAAGCAGCCGCAATTCTCGCCGCTGAAGATGGAGGAGCAGGTCTGCGTGATCTGGGCCGGCACCAACGGCTATCTCGATCCGCTTCCGCTCGGCAAGGTGAAGGCGTTCGAGGAAGGCCTGCTGTCGCTGCTGCGCGGCAAGAACGTCGACATCCTCAATACCATCCGCGACAGCCGCGATCTCTCCGACGACACCGCCGCCAAGCTCAAGTCGGTGGTCGAGGGCTACGCCAAGACGTTTACTTGATCCATTCTTCGCCTCTCCCGCCTGCGGGGGAGGTCGGCCGGCGCAAGCCGGTCGGGTGGGGCTGCCGTATTCCGGTTCGCAAGGCCCCGTTCCGACCACTTCCCGCGCGGGCCTGCAACCGAGGTGCAGCGGGTTAGAACTTAGATGGCTTCACTCAAAGACATGCGGGTCCGAATCGCCTCGACCAAGGCGACGCAGAAGATCACCAAGGCCATGCAGATGGTGGCGGCCTCGAAGCTGCGCCGCGCCCAGCAGGCCGCCGAGGCGGCGCGGCCCTACGCCGAGAAGATGGACGCGGTGATCTCCAATATCGCCACGGCGGCCGCCGGCTCGCCGGGCGCACCGGTGCTGCTTGCCGGCACCGGGCGCGATCAGGTCCATCTGCTGCTGGTCTGCACCGGTGAACGCGGCCTGTCGGGCGCGTTCAACTCCTCGATCGTGCGCCTCGCCCGCGAGCGCGCGCTGGCCCTGATGAACCAGGGCAAGCAGGTCAAGTTCTTCTGTGTCGGCCGCAAGGGTTACGATCAGCTGCGCCGGAACTTCGAGAAGCAGATCGTCGAGCATGTCGAGCTGCGCTCGGTCCGCCAGCTCGGCTTTGCCAATGCCGAAGACATCGCGAGGCGGGTGATCGCCCGGTTCGAGGCCGGCGAATTCGACGTCTGCACGCTGTTCTATTCCCGCTTCAGGTCGGTGATCGCGCAGGTGCCGACCGCGCAGCAGGTGATTCCGCTGGTGGTGGAAACGAAGGCCGCGAACGCCGCCGGCCCGGCCACTTCCTACGAATACGAGCCAGAGGAGGACGAGATCCTGACCGGGCTGCTGCCGCGTAATCTCGCGGTCCAGATCTTCCGCGCCTTGCTGGAAAACAACGCCTCGTTCTATGGCGCGCAGATGAGCGCGATGGACAGCGCGACGCGCAATGCGGGCGACATGATCCGCAAGCAAACCCTGATCTACAACCGGACCCGCCAGGCCATGATCACCAAGGAGCTGATTGAAATCATCTCCGGCGCCGAGGCGGTCTAAAGGCAGATTTCGAAGGAGAATAGTCCATGGCCACAGCAGCCAACCAGGTCGGTCGTGTCACCCAGGTCACGGGCGCGGTCGTCGACGTCAAGTTCGAAGGCCATTTGCCGGCGATCCTCAATTCGCTCGTGACCAAGAACGGCGGCAACCGCCTGGTGCTCGAAGTCGCGCAGCATCTCGGCGAGTCCACGGTGCGCACCATCGCGATGGACACCACCGAAGGCCTGGTTCGCGGCCAGGAGGTCAGTGACACCGGCGCGCCGATCCAGGTGCCGGTCGGCGAGGGCACGCTTGGCCGCATCATCAACGTGGTCGGCGAGCCGATCGACGAAGCCGGCCCGATCAAGTCCGAGGGCCTGCGCGCCATCCACCAGGAGGCGCCTTCCTACACCGACCAGTCGACGGAAGCGGAAATCCTCGTCACCGGCATCAAGGTCGTCGACCTGCTCGCGCCTTACGCCAAGGGCGGCAAGATCGGCCTGTTCGGCGGCGCCGGCGTCGGCAAGACCGTGCTGATCCAGGAACTGATCAACAACGTCGCCAAGGCGCATGGTGGCTACTCGGTGTTCGCCGGCGTCGGCGAGCGTACCCGCGAAGGCAACGACCTCTATCACGAGTTCATCGAATCGAAGGTCAATGCCGATCCGCACAATCCGGATCCGAGCGTGAAGTCGAAATGCGCGCTGGTGTTCGGCCAGATGAACGAGCCGCCGGGCGCCCGCGCCCGGGTCGGGCTGACCGGCCTCACCGTCGCCGAGCATTTCCGCGACCAGGGCCAGGACGTGCTGTTCTTCGTCGACAACATCTTCCGCTTCACCCAGGCCGGCTCGGAAGTGTCGGCGCTACTTGGCCGCATCCCCTCGGCGGTGGGCTATCAGCCGACGCTGGCGACCGACATGGGCGCGCTGCAGGAACGCATCACCACGACGCAGAAGGGGTCGATCACTTCGGTGCAGGCGATCTACGTGCCGGCCGACGACCTCACCGACCCGGCGCCCGCCACCTCGTTCGCCCATCTGGACGCCACCACGGTGCTGTCGCGCGCGATCTCCGAGAAGGGGATCTATCCGGCGGTCGATCCGCTCGATTCCACCTCGCGCATGCTCCAGGCCCATGTCGTCGGTCAGGAACACTATGAGACGGCGCGCTTGGTCCAGCAGATCCTCCAGCGCTACAAATCGCTGCAGGACATCATCGCCATTCTCGGCATGGACGAGCTGTCGGAAGAGGACAAGCTGACCGTGGCCCGTGCCCGCAAGGTCGAGCGTTTCCTGTCGCAGCCGTTCCACGTCGCCGAGGTCTTCACGGGATCGCCCGGCAAGTTCGTCGATCTCGCCGACACCGTGAAGGGCTTCCGCGATCTCTGCGAAGGCAAATACGATCATCTGCCGGAAGCCGCCTTCTACATGGTCGGGACCATCGAAGAGGCGGTCGAAAAGGGCAAGAAACTCGCGGCCGAAGCGGCCTGATCCGCCACCCGCTTTCGCAAGGTATCCGATGGCCAAATTCCATTTCGATCTCGTCTCGCCGGAAAAGCTCGCGTTCTCCGGCGATGTCGACCAGGTAGACGTCCCCGGCGTCGAGGGCGATTTCGGCGTGCTCGCCGGCCATGCGCCGGTGGTAGCCGCGATCCGGCCGGGAATCCTCACGGTGACGTCGGACGGCACGCAGCAGAAGATCATCGTGACCGGCGGCCTTGCCGAGGTTTCCGAGAAGGGCCTCACGGTGCTGGCCGACGTCGCGACCTCGATCGAGGAACTCGACCGGGCCAAACTCGCCGACAAGATCTCCGACATGGAAACCAAGCTCTCCGAAAAGGAAGGCTCCGAACTCGATCGTGCGGTCGAGCGCCTCGACCACTTCAGAAGCATCCAGCACCAGCTCAACACCACGGCGATGCACTGAGGCCTCCGCGGCCCGGTTCTATCCGGCAAAGGATGCGAAGCTGCGCGCGACCGTCCGATAGACCTCGCGGCGAAACGGCACCACCAGATCGGCGACACGGTCCAGCCGCTCCCAGCGCCATTGATCGAATTCCGCCGGCTGGCCGTTACGCGGCTGCAGAGGATCGATCTCGTGGTCCTGTCCGGTGAAGCGCAGCGCAAACCATTTCTGGCGCTGGCCGCGGAACTTCGCCAGCCGATGCTGCGGCGAGCCATCGAAGGCGGGAAATTCGTATGTCAACCAGTCGGTTTCGCCGAGATAGTCGGCGCTGACCGCACCGGTCTCCTCCCACAATTCCCGCATCGCCGCGTCACGCGGGTTTTCCGCAGCGTCGATGCCGCCTTGCGGCATCTGCCATTCGAAACCCGGCAGGATGATTTCCGGACCGTCATCCCCAAGACGCCGTCCGATCAGGACGTGGCCGGCCGAATTGAACAGCGCCACCCCGACATTGGGACGATAAGGCTTTTGCGCCGTCATGACCCGGCCCGGGCGCGTGATGAGCTTGCGTTGAATGGCCGCCGCACGACGGTTGCGCTCCCTCTCCCGCTTGCGGGGGAGGGTTGTGGTGGGGGTTGTCTCCGCGCGTCGCATCGTGGAAAGAGCCCCCACCCGGCGCTACGCGCCGATCTCCCCCGCAAGCGGGAGAGGTGCAGCCAGTCTGCCGCGAGACCGCTTGGAGCAAAGGCGAGCCCCGATCGCCGCCGCACGACGGCTGCGCTCGCTCTCCCGCTTGCGGGGGAGTGGGGTGGGGGAATGTTTACAGTCGAGTTGGCCTGCGCGGCGCCCGCCTCGAATCCATTCATAGGTCACATGCTCAGCCGCCCGCCAGCCCAGAGAATTCCTGCACGACGCGCTCATACACCGGGCGCTTGAACGGGACGATCAAGTCGGGAAGATTCTTCATCGGCTCCCAGCGCCAGTTCACGAACTCCGCCTTGTGGCCGCCGCCGGGGTTCGCGACATTGATTTCGCCGTCCTCGCCGGTGAAGCGAACCGCGTACCATTTCTGCCGCTGGCCGCGATAGCGGCCCTTCCAGGTGCGGCCGGCGACGGTGCGGGGAATGTCGTAGATCAGCCAGTCCGCCACCTCGGCGAGCTTTTCGACCGAGCGGACGCTGGTCTCCTCGTAGAGTTCGCGCTTGGCCGCGGCCCAGGTGTCCTCACCGGGATCGACGCCACCCTGCGGCATCTGCCAGACATGGGATTCGTCGACATGCTCGATGCCGCCGGCGCGGCGGCCGATGAAGACGAGCCCAGCCATGTTGATCAGCATCATGCCGACACAGGTCCGGTAGGGCAGGTCCTCGTAGCGTGCCATTCCCCGAGCTTTCTGCGGTCAACATCTCATGTCGTCGGATCGATCCGGCGGGCAGCGACGCCGGCGAAGCGCGCCATTCAGCCTGATTTTGATTTCAGCATCGCTGTTGTCAATGGCACGAGCATAATACCGTGGCTTTCCAGGGTCTTGACCCAGGCGCCGAGGCGCTCGATGGAAACCGGCAGCGCCGAGGCGGTGCCGATGGCGATACCGCGCTGCTTGGCCAGTTCCTCGAGATTTGCCAGCGCGCGATCGATCTCGGTGGCGGTCGGCACGGCGTCGATGGCGAGGTCGGCCTTGGCGAACGGCATCGCCTGCGCCGCGGCCAGCGCCGGGGCGACGCTGCGCGGCGCCGAGCCGTCGTCGAGATAGCCGAGCCCGCGCTTGGCGGCCTCGCGGATGATCGGCTGCATACCGGCGTCGGCGACGACGAAGCGGCCGCCCATGAAATTGGCGATGCCGGCATAGCCCTGGAACCGGCTGAGATGCCAGGTGAGCCGGTCGATATTCTGCTCGGCGCCGAGTGTCGTCAGCAGGGTCTTGGGTCCCGGATCATTGTCGGGATAATCGAACGGCTCCATCGGAATCTGCAGCAGGATTTCATGCCGCTGTGCGCGGGCCTGGCCGGCCAGCCGGGCGGGATCGGAACCATAGGGCGTGAAGGCGAGCGTGACCGCCGGCGGCAGTTTCATGATCGCCTCGGTGGTCTTGGCGGCGCCGACGCCGAGCCCGCCGATGACAATGGCGACCACCGGCATTTTCGCGGCCCTGGCGCGGTCGGCCTCGCCGGCATAGGCGGTAAACGGCTTCAGCCCGTCGGGTGCGATCACCGGGATCATGCCGTAGCGCGACTTCTCCAGCAGGCGCTGATCGATCCCGGCCATCAGCGGGACAGTTGACGTGTCGGCTGCCTTGTCCGTGCCGTTGCCGGGCAGCACCACGTCATGCCGCGCCCCGCTCGAACCGTCGATGATGGTGATGGTCTTTTGATCGGCCGAGGGCACCGACGGCGCTGCCGACTTCGCCGCTGGCGCGGCAGCATCCAGAGTCGCCGGTGTCGCGGCGGCCGTCTCGGCGCCGGGCGGTGCGGGCGGCAGCACGACGCGTGCGACCGGCTCGCCGCCGAACGGGTCGTCGTGGAAAATGGCGACGCCGACAAAGGCCACCAGAATCAGGCCGAGCAGCACGGCCAGCGCCTGGATGGGCGTGACAGGCAGCCGAAACCGGCGCTTGCTGCTCACCGCCTGTTGTCCCAGCGGAGCGCTGAGATCGTCGGCCGTCTCTGCCATGGATACCCCGAATCAACCGGGGCGACGATACCACGGGGGCAGGGCGCGGCAGCCGGCAAAAAGGGCGGCCCGAAGGCCGCCCTTTGCGATCGAAGTCAGAACGGATGACAGCGCGCGATGACGGGTCAGTTCGCGGCCTTGTTGCCGCCGGGCTTGTCCACGGCGGCCTTGTCACCATTCGCCGCGGGGGCCGGATTGGACTTGATGCCATGCAGCAGGTCGTCGGCCATCTTCAACGCCTTGTCGTCCTTGGCGTCCGGCGGCACGTAGGATTGCGAGCCGGTCTTCTCGTCGCCTTCGGACTTGAGATGGCCGCGCAGCGAGGCTTCGCCCTTGGTGTCGGTGCGGGCCTTCAACTCATCCGGCACGTCCTGCAACACCTCGATATCGGGAACGATGCCCTTGGCCTGGATCGACTTGCCCGACGGCGTGAAGTAGCGCGCCGTGGTCAGCCGCAATGCGCCGTTGCCCGAGCCGAGCGGGATGATGGTCTGCACCGATCCCTTGCCGAACGAGCGGGTTCCGACCAGCGTCGCCCGCTTGTGATCCTGCAGCGCGCCGGCAACGATTTCCGAGGCCGAGGCCGAGCCGCCATTGATCAGGACGATCACCGGCTTGCCCTTGGTCAAATCACCGGGATGCGCGGTGCGCCGCTGGGTTTCCTCGGGGTTGCGGCCGCGGGTCGAGACGATCTCGCCGCGGTCGAGGAAGGTGTCGGACACCGTCACGGCCTCTTCCAGCAGTCCGCCGGGATTGTTGCGCAGGTCGACGACGAAGCCCTTCAGCTTGTCGCCGATCTGGTTCTGCAGATTGACGATCTCCTTCTTGAGGCCTTCGGTGGTCTGCTCGTTGAAGGTGGTGATGCGGATGTAGCCGATGTCGTCGGTTTCGACATGCGCGCGCACCGAGCGGACCCGGATGTTGTCCCTGACCAGGGTGACGTCGATCGGATTGTCCTGGCCCTTGCGGACGATCTTCAGCTTGATCTTGGTATTGACCGGGCCTCGCATCTTCTCGACCGCCTGATTGAGGGTGAGACCCTGCACGGCCTCGTCGTCGAGATTGGTGATGATGTCGTTGGCCATGATGCCGGCCTTGGATGCCGGCGTGTCGTCGATCGGCGACACCACCTTGATCAGGCCGTCTTCCATCGTGACTTCGATGCCGAGGCCGCCGAACTCGCCGCGGGTCTGCACCTGCATGTCGCGGAAGCTCTTGGCATCCATATAGCTCGAATGCGGATCGAGTCCGGTCAGCATGCCGCTGATGGCGGATTCGATCAGCTTGCTGTCATCGGGCTTCTCGACATAGTCGCTGCGGACCCGCTCGAACACGTCGCCGAACAGATTGAGCTGTCGGTAGGTGTCCGACGTCGCGGCCCGCGCCGTCGATCCCATCAGCATGGAACGGGGCTGGGTCACGAACAACGTCACTGCCGCGCCGGCGGCCACGCTTATGAGAACGAGGGAAGTCTTGCGCATCATCCGCGAACCTTTTCGCCTTCATTTGCGGCCCACCATGGACCTGGGTCGATTGGAGTGCCGTCCTTACGGAACTCAACATAGAGTACGGGTCGGTTCGCGTTGGCGGCGAGAATGGATGCCACACGGGACGTCGTCCCCATGGTCGCGACCGGCTCCCCCGTAAGTACGAACTGGCCGATATTAACCGAAATGCGCTCCATCCCGGCGATCAAGACATGATACCCGCCCCCGGCATTGAGGATCAAGAGTTGTCCGTAGCTGCGGAACGGACCCGAATAGACAACCCAACCATCACACGGTGTTGTGACCTGCGCGCCGGCCCGGGTTGCCAAGGAAATGCCTTTATCTACGCCGCCCGCCCCATCGGAGCCGCCGAAATCGCGAATCTTGACGCCGTTAACCGGCATTGCGAATAAGCCCTTCGCCGATGCAAAAGCGATGGCCGGACTCATCCGGGTGGGGTCCTTGAGCGCCTCGAGATTGGGCCTGCCGTTGATGGCGGCCGGGGATCCCTGCAGGCTGGCGGTCGCTGCCGCCTTCGCCGCCGCCTTGGAGTCCTGTTCCATCTTGGCGATCAGGCCCTGCAGGCTGTCGACCTGCCGGGACAGCGTGATGGCGCGGGCGCTTTCCGCCTCCATGTCCTTTTCGATCGCGTTCTGCTGGCGTTGCCGTTCATCGACCAGCGCCGCAAGCCGGGTCTGATCATCCCTGAGCTTGTCGCGGTCGAGCGCGAGCTGGTCGCGCTCGGAAGCGATGGTCTTGCGCAGGCTGACCAATTCGCCGAGATCGCGCGCCAGCAGTTCGGCGCGCGTGCGCAGTTCCGGTATCACGGAACCGAGCAGCATGGCGGTACGCAGCGACTGCAGCGCGTCCTCGGGCCGCACCAGCAGTGCGGGCGGCGTGCGCCGACCGGCGCGTTGCAGCGCGGCCAGCACCTCGACAATCTCGGAGCGACGCGAGTCCAGCGAATGGCGGATCTCGCCCTCACGCGCGTCGAGCGGGCGCAGCCGCGCCTCGGCGTCGCCGATCCTGGTTTCGACGCCGCGCACCTGCGCGGCGATGTCGATCAGCTGCTGGTTGAGCTTGCTGCGGTCCTGACCGATCGCGGCGATATCCGCCTTCAGCTTCTCCTGCATTTCGGCGGCGTTCTTCTGCTGCGCGCGCGTGGTCTCGAGTTCCTGCTCGCGCTGCCGGATGGCGTCGGGCGAGGGCGCCGTCGCCTGAGACGCCGTGCCTACCACCTGCGCGACCGCAGGCAGCGGGCTCAAGCCGGCGAAGCCTGCCGACAGCAGCGCGATCGACAGCGGAATTCCCACCGAAGCCGATTGACCGCGGCGGGCGGTGTCAGGGTACGAGTGGGCGTCGCGATCTGGCTGCATCTCGAGTTCAGGACCTGCGTGCTCTTGCCGGAGCGGCTTATGCGCGGTGATAGGGATGGCCCGCCAACAGGGTCGCGGCCCGATAGATCTGTTCCAGAAGCATGACGCGAACCAGCTGATGCGGCCAGGTCGCGGAGCCGAACGCGAGGCTGAGCCGAGCCTTGCGCCACAAATCGGGCGAAAGTCCGTCCGCGCCGCCGATCAGGAAAACAGTGCTGGCAGCCTGCTCGTCCCTGAAGCGGCTCAGATGGCGGGCGAAGCCGGCGCTGTCGATCGGTTCGCCGTGCTCATCGAGCGCCACCAGGGCGGATTTGTCGGGGATCGCGGCGCGCATTGCCGTGGCTTCCTCGCTGATGCGGGTCGCGGCGTCGCGTGCGCGACTTTCGGCAATCTCCCGGATCTCGAGGGTGCGGAAGCCGAGCTTGCGGCCGATATCGTTGAAGCGCTCGCGGTAGCGTTCGGCCAAAACCCGCTCCGGGCCCTGCTTCAGCCGGCCGATTGCAACGACGACAAGGCGCATCGGCATACGCTAGCACGCGCACCGGCCGATTCGCACCGGTTGGCGAAGCTAGATCGCCGCGGCCGCGGACGGATTCTGCGTCCACAATCTTTCCAGATTGTAGAATTCGCGCACCTCCGGCCTGAACACGTGCACGATCACGTCGCCGCAATCGATCAGCACCCAGTCGCAATTGGGCAAGCCCTCGACGTGGATGCCCTTGATTCCGCTTTCCTTGAGACCCTTGACGACATTTTCCGCAATCGCGCCGACGTGCCGGTTGGCCCGGCCCGAGGTGACGATCATGTAGTCGGAGAAGGCGGACTTGCCGCGAAGATCGATGGTGACCGTTTCTTCCGCCTTCATGTCGTCGAGGCGGGAGAGGATCATCTTCAGCGTCCGGTCGGCGTCGGACTGCGCCTTGACCGCCGCAGTTCGGGCCGGTGTTTTACGCTTCCGCGAGGCAGGCTTCGGTACAACAGACTTGGACAATACAGATGTGGCCAGGGACCATTTCCTTTCACTGTATCGCGACCGTCGAATCCCGGCGGCCGCCAACCATACTACGCATGTGGGGTCACAGGTTTCAACATTCCAGTAAGCCCGCCTCCGCCCCCGCCCTCACGTCTGGCTTTTCCAGCTGCCATCCGGGTTCCGCAGCCCGGTCGACGACAGCGTCAATTTCAGTCCGGTGAGAAAGACCCAGGCCGGTGCCGGCTGGTTGGCCAGTTGGGCGGCCTGGTTTTCCGGCAGGCGAAACCGCGTCAGCGCCTGCGCGGCGGGCGCCGTCATGGCGCGAAAGCTCTGCGGCGGGCGGTCGACCACCGCCATCGGCACCTCTGCGGCGATCCGCCGCCAGTTCTGCCAGCGATGAAACTGCGCGAGATTGTCGGCGCCCATGATCCAGACCAGGCGCGCACCGTAAAGCCGGCGGCGCAGATAGGTGATCGTGTCGACGGTATAGCGCGTTCCAATGACAGCTTCGAGACAGCTGACGTCGATGCGGGGGTCGTCGGCCATCTGGCGCGCCGCTTCCGCCCGCGCCTCGATGTCGTGCAACGCATCGCGGTCCTTCAGCGGATTGCCCGGCGTCACCAGCCACCACACCCGGTCGAGCTTGAGCCGCTTGATCGCAAACAGGCTGATGGCGCGATGGGCGAGATGGGGTGGATTGAAGGAGCCCCCGAGCAGGCCGATCCGCATGCCGTTGCTGTAGGGAGGAATGGCCCGGCAGACCGGCCGCGGCGCCGCCAGCACGGATGTCAACTGAACCACCGCGACTGCAAGCGTGGTCCGACTGTCCGGTTGTCACACCAACAGGCGTCGCCAGGAAACGCGCCTGCCTTCACGGCCGCGTCTGCCCGGTGCCGTGGACGCGGTACTTGAAGCTCGTGAGCTGCTCGGCGCCGACCGGACCGCGGGCGTGGAATTTGCCCGTGGCAATGCCGATCTCGGCGCCAAAGCCGAACTCGCCGCCATCGGCGAACTGGGTCGAGGCATTGTGCAGCACGATCGCCGAATCGACCTCGTTGAGAAAGGCGCGCGCGGTCGCCTTGTCCTCGGTGACGATCGCATCGGTGTGATGCGAGCCATGGTCATGAATATGCGCGATCGCGGCGTCGACGCCATCGACCACTTTCGCGGCGATGATGGCGTCCTCATATTCGGTGTCCCAATCCTGGTCGGAGGCAGGCTTCACCCGGACATCGGCCGCCTGCACCATTTCGTCGCCGCGGACCTCGCAGCCGGCCTCGATCAGCATCTCGACCAGCGGCTTGAGGCTGGTCGCCGCGCCGGCGCGATCGACCAGCAGCGTTTCGGCGGCACCGCAGACGCCGGGCCGTCGCATCTTGGCATTGAGCACGATCGACTTGGCCATTTCCAGATCGGCGGCGCGGTCGACATAGACGTGGTTGACGCCTTCGAGATGCGCGAACACCGGCACGCGCGCCTCGGCCTCGACCCGGGCGACCAGGCTCTTGCCGCCGCGCGGCACGATCACGTCGATGCCGCCCTGAAGGCCGCTCAGGAGCAGTCCGACCGCGGCGCGGTCGCGGGTCGGCACCAGCGTGATTGCGGCTTCCGGCAGGCCGGCCTCGCGCAATCCCTGGGCGAGACAGGCATGGATCGCCCGGCAGGAGCGGAAGCTGTCCGAGCCGCCGCGCAGGATCACCGCATTGCCGGATTTGAGGCACAGCACACCGGCATCGGCGGCGACGTTGGGGCGGCTTTCGAAGATCACGGCGACGACGCCGAGCGGGACCCTGACGCGTTCGATGGTCATGCCGTTCGGACGCTGCCAGCTTTCCATGACCGCGCCCACGGGGTCGGCGATGGCGCGAACGGTGGCGACGCCATCGGCCATCGCCTCGATGCGCGCCGGGGTCAGGGTCAGGCGGTCGACAAAGGCCGCGCTGGCGCCGCCGGCGCGCGCCTCCGCGACATCTTCGGCATTGGCCGCAAGGATCGTGGACGCCTGGGTGCGGATCGCCTGTTCGATGGCGTCGAGGGCGCGATTCTTCTGCTCCGCGGCCGCCAGCGCCAGCACCCGTGCCGCGGCGCGGGCCTGGGCCGCAAGGCCGGCCATCAGGGCCGGCAGATCGGCATTTCCATCGATGGCTTTGAGCGGCGCGGTCATCCCGGGTCCAGGTTCGGTCAGGCGCATGCCCTAGCACGGAAATCGATGCCGCGCGAGACGCCGGGCCGGCAGCGGCGCGGGGCCCGGTCGTCGCGCCATGGCCTAAGGCGCGGAATAGACGCCCCGCGGACCCACCACGAGGTCGTCGCGATGGATCATCTCGGCCCGTCCCTCGATGCCGAGAATGGCCATCACGTCCGGCGAGGAGCGGCCCTTGATCTTGTCGGCCTCCTCGGCGTCATAGGCGACGAGGCCGCGGCCGATCTCGTGGGTGTCGGGGCCGCGCACCACCACGGCGTCGCCGCGGGCGAACTGGCCGTCGACCCGGATCACGCCCGCCGGCAGCAGGCTCTTGCCGGCCCGCAGCGCCGTCACCGCTCCGGCATCGATGGTCAGCGTGCCCTTCGGCTCGAGTGAGCCCGCGATCCAGCGCTTGCGCGCCGTCACCGGATTGGCCGGCGTCAGAAACCAGGTGCAGCGCCCGCCCTCGGCGATCGCCCGCAGCGGATGCTCGATCTTGCCCGATGCGATCAGCATGTGGGTGCCGGCCGTGGTCGCGATCTTGGCCGCCTCGATCTTGGTGCGCATGCCGCCGCGCGACAATTCGGATTCGGCATCGCCGGCCATCGCCTCGATCTCCGCCGTGACGGAGGCGACGATCGGAATCAGCCGCGCCTGCGGATTGCCGCTCGGCGGGGCGTCGTACAGCCCGTCGATGTCGGACAGCAGCACCAGAAGGTCGGCGCTTGCCATGGTGGCGACGCGGGCGGCGAGGCGATCATTGTCGCCGTAGCGGATCTCGTTGGTGGCGACGGTGTCGTTCTCGTTGATCACGGGTACCGCGCGCCATTCCAGCAGCTTGGCGATGGTCGAGCGTGCATTGAGATAGCGGCGACGCTCCTCTGTGTCCTGCAGCGTCACCAGGATCTGTCCGGCGCCGATGCCGTGACGGCCCAGCACCTCGGACCAGATTCGCGCCAGCGCGATCTGCCCGACCGCGGCGGCGCCCTGGCTCTCCTCGAGCTTGAGCGAGCCGCGCGGCAGCTTGAGGCGGCTGCGTCCGAGCGCGACCGCGCCGGACGATACGATCAGGAGCTCGCGTCCTTCGTCATGCAGGCTGGCAAGATCGGCGGCCAGCGCCGCGAGCCACTGCGCCCGCACCTCGCCGACGGCGGAATCGATCAACAGCGACGATCCCACCTTGACCACGATGCGGCGGAAGTTTTTCAGGGCCGGGGCCGACATGGGGCGAAGCACAAAACCTCGAGGTTGGATCAGCCCATCACGAAGGCGTTGAGCTTGTTGCCTTCCGGATCCCTGAAATACGCGGCATAGAAGTTCTCGCTGCGCTGTCCGGGAGGGCCTTCGCAGCTGCCGCCGAGCGACAGCGCGAGCTGGTGGACGCGGTCGACCTGGGCCTTGTCCTTGGCGCCGAACGCCGCCATCACGCCGTTGCCGACCGACATCGGCTTGCCGTCATGGGGGATCGCCACGCCGAATCCCGCCCCGCTGCCGGGACCGCCCCAGGCGATGAAGCGATCACTGGCCATGAAGCGGCCCATTCCCATTTCGCCGCAGATCTTGTCGTAGAAGGCGGCGGCCTTGTTGAGGTCGTTGGTGCCCACCGTGACGTAGCCGATCATGATCTTCCTCCTTCGAAGTTTTTGGCGGGCCGAGTTTTGCAGCAGGACGACCGCGGGCGCAAGCCGACGGCCGATAGGGGACCTAGGCCGTCCAGGGCTCCGCCTGCGCGGCGCCCTTGGCCTGGTTCGATACCGGCGCTTCCACGATCACCTTGCCGAGCGCCCGCAAGACTTCCCTGACGCCTTCGCCGGTTGCGCCGGAGACCAGCAGCGGCGTCCTTCCGGCGGCGCGCTTCAGCCGGTCGCGCTGCTTCTTCAAGTCATCGGGGCTCACCGCGTCGACCTTGTTCAGCGCCACGATCTCGATCTTGGAGGCCAGCTGCCCGGCATAGGCCTCGAGCTCGGTCCGCACCGTCTTGTAGGCCTTGCCGGCATGCTCGCTGGTGGCGTCGACCAGATGCAGCAGCACGCGGCAGCGTTCGACATGGCCGAGAAAGCGGTCGCCGAGCCCGGCCCCTGCATGCGCGCCCTCGATCAGGCCCGGAATGTCCGCCAGCACGAATTCGCGGCCGTCGGCGTCGACCACGCCGAGCTGCGGATGCAGGGTGGTGAAGGGATAGTCGGCGATCTTGGGTTTCGCCGCGCTGACGCGGGCGAGAAACGTCGACTTGCCGGCGTTGGGCAGGCCGACCAGACCGGCATCCGCGATCAGTTTGAGCCGAAGCCAGATCCAGCGCTCCTCGCCCGGCGCACCCGGGTTGGCGTTGCGCGGCGCGCGGTTGGTCGACGACTTGAAATGGGCGTTGCCGAACCCGCCATTGCCGCCTTCGGCGAGCACGAATTTCTCGCCAAGCCCGGTGAAATCGTGGATCAGGGTTTCGCGATCCTCGTCGAACACCTGGGTGCCGACCGGCACCTTGAGCACGATCGGCTTGCCATTGGCGCCATGGCGATCCTTGCCCATGCCATTGGTGCCCTTCTGGGCCTTGAAATGCTGCTGATAGCGGTAGTCGATCAGCGTGTTCAGGCCGTCGACGGCCTCGATGATCACGTCGCCGCCACGGCCGCCATTGCCGCCGCTCGGCCCGCCGAACTCGATATACTTCTCGCGCCGGAACGCCACGCAGCCATTGCCGCCGTCGCCGGAGCGGGTATAGACCTTCGCCTCATCGAGGAATTTCATCGGACATAGGTAGGGCAGCGGCGGCGGCGGGGCAACCTCCCGATACGCGACGTTCGCTCACGCTGGCGCGTATTGAGCTTGCGCTGAATGGCAGCCGCAAAGGCGGTGCGCTCCCTCTCCCGCTTGCGGGGGAGGGCCGGGGTGGGGGTTGTCTCTGCGCGTCGTGTCGTGAAGGAGCCCCCACCCGGCGCTGCGCGCCGGCCTCCCCCGCAAGCGGGAGAGGCGCGCAGCCAGTCTGCCGCGAGGCTGGCTGAAGCTGACTTCATCGTGCGCTAGGGCGCACCGGCCGCGGCGGCACTGCGCCGGCGGATCAGGAATTTCTGCAGCCCTTCCAGCACCAGTTCGCGGCGCTGGTTGAACACCGTACTTTGCAATTCGACCACCCCGGTACGGCGCCCCGGCGTCAATCCGCAGACCTCGAGCGCGGGGTAAAGGGTGTCGCCGGCGAACACCGGCTCGATGAAACGGCTCGATTGCTCGAGAAACCCCACCAGCGATTGCTCGACCAGGAATGGAAACAGCCCGGCCCCCGGCGCCGTATGGATCAGCGTCTGGAATCCGTGCGCCAGCAGGTCCGGCATGCCGCGGGCGCGGCAATATTCGACATCGTAGTGCACCGGATGGGTGTCGCCGCTCGCGGTCTGAAACGCGGCGAACACCGCCGGGGTCATGGTGCGGCTCGGGATCACGAAGCGTTCGCCCAGCGAAAAATCCTCGAACCAGCGTTGCTGCGGCACCATGCGGTGCGCGGCGGGATCGAACTCGGCCATTGCCAGCTTTCCTGCGCAGGATGCGCCATCGCTATCGCAAGGCTGCCGTTGCGGCAATGGAATCCAGGCTCCTCCTTGCGGATTGACGTCGCCGCCGCCCCATGGTGAGGAGGCGCTTCCGCGCCGATCCGGACCGCGATGAGGAATCGAAGCGAGCATGAACCTGTTGGCGAGACTGTCGGCCCACCAGGACGCGCGGTCGGCGCGGCTGGCCGGCATCGGCCTGATGCTGCTGTCGGTCTTCATGTTCTCGTTCGGCGATGCGCTCGGCAAATTCATGGTCGCGACCTATTCGGTCGGCCAGCTGCTATGGCTGCGCGCCTGCGCCGCCCTCGTCGTGCTGTCGCCGATGATATGGCGGCATCGCGCCGCCTTCTTCCAGCTGGAACGGCCGTCGCTGCAATTGCTGCGGATCGTGCTCTCGACCCTCGAGGTGGCGGCGTTCTTTCTCGCCACCGTCTATCTGCCGCTTGCCGATGTCATCACCTATTACCTGGCCTGCCCGATCTTCGTCACGGCGCTGTCGGCGATCGTGCTGCACGAGCATGTCGGCTGTCGGCGCTGGAGCGCGGTGCTGATCGGCTTCTGCGGCGTCCTGATCGCGCTGCGGCCCTCGTCGCAGACGGTGAGCTGGCCGGCCCTGATCGCGCTCGGCGGCAGCCTGTGCTTCGCCGTGCTGATGCTGATCACCCGCTCGCTGCGGGCGACGCCGGACATCGTGCTCGCTTCGGCGCAATTCGCCGGCACCTTCGTGCTCGGCGCGCTGCTCTCGCCGATCGGCTGGGTCACGCCCGGGCTCGGCAGTCTCGGGCTGTTCGCGGCGGCCGGCTGCATCTCGGTGAGCGCGCTGTTGTGCGTCAACCGCTCGCTGAAGCTCGCACCGGCCAGCGTCGTGGTGCCGTATCAATATTCGATGATCGTCTGGGCGGTGATGTTCGGCTATGCGGTGTTCGGCGACGTGCCGTCGCCGGCAACCATCGTGGGCGCCGCCATCATCATCGGCGCCGGCCTCTATATCTTCCTGCGCGAGCGCGACCTGGGACGTGCCGGGACCGTGGTCAATCCGCCGGCCTGAGCCGGCGGATGACCAGAGCGGCAATTCATCGCGGACGCCGCGTCGAATTGTGCCAGTTCTTCAGCGACGACCAGACGCTGCGCGACAGCCGGAAGCAGTCGACCGGCGTCGACGAGCCCAGCGCCTCGAAGCGATGCAGCTCGACGCCGCTCCACTGGAAGCCGCATTTCTCCAGGATGTTGCGCGATGCCGGATTGGCGACGCGCGCCCCGGAGACGAGCTGGTCGACTTGAAACTCCTCGAAGGTGAAATCGATCACCGCGCGGGCCGCCTCGGTGGCGAAGCCGCGCCCCCAATGGTCTACGCCGAGCCAGTAGCCGAGTTCGGGCGCGTCCTCATGGCGCCAGTCGACGCCGACCATCCCGATCGGCGCGAAATCGTGCTCGATCAGGAAGGCGGTTTCGCGCGGGCTGCTCGTGGTGGTGCGGAGGAATTCGACCGCGTGGTCCTGCAGATAGGGATGCGGGATGCGGCGGGTGTTTTCGGCGATGCGGCGATCGTTGGCGAGCGCGGCGATGGCTTTTACGTCCGCGAGCGTCGGCCTGCGCAGCATCAGCCGCTCGGTCTCGAGGACGCAGCCTCTCGCCTCACGCCGTGTCGGGGTCGGGATATCCTGCAGCATGTCGGGCTCCTCTAGCGCAATGGAAAAGGGGGAGGCCGGTTTCCCCGCCTCCCCCTTGGGAGCCTCTGGAGCTCCGCCGGTTCAGCAGGACCGGCGGACTCATTTGTGTCCACCGTTTACTCGGCCGCAACATCCGTCATCGGGATCACCGATACGAAGGTGCGGCCTTTGGCTTTCGCACGAAACTCGACATGGCCTTCGATCTTGGCGAAGAGAGTATGGTCGGTGCCCATGCCGACATTAAGGCCGGGATGCCAGGTGGTGCCGCGCTGGCGGGCGATGATGTTGCCGGGGATCACACGCTCGCCACCGAAGGCCTTGATCCCAAGGCGCTTGCCCGCCGAATCGCGTCCATTGCGCGATGATCCGCCTGCTTTCTTGTGAGCCATGGCCCGTCTCCGACTTCCAACTCTGTCTAGATCAATTCCTTGACGGAATTATCTCACTTTATATCACGCTTGCGTTTGCACTTGTCACGGTCACTTTTTGTCGCGGCCGGGTTTGGCGGCGGTCTTCTTCGCCGTCGGCGGTTTGACGCGCGCCTTGGCCGGCGGCTTCGCGCTCTTCTTGGCGGGCGCCTTCTTCTTGGCGACCTTCGGCGCCTCGTCGTCGCCATCGGCCGGTGGCGCCGGCTTCTCCCGCTTGGGCCGCGGACCGATGCTCGGCTTGTTGTCGTTGGTCAGGATCTCGGTGATCCGCAGCACCGTGATCTCGTCGCGGTAGCCGCGCTTGCGCCGCGAATTCTTGCGGCGGCGCTTCTTGAACGAGATCACCTTGGGGCCGCGCTTGTGCAGCAGCACTTCGGCGGCAACCGAGGCGCCGGCCACCGTCGGCGTGCCCAGCACCGGCGACTCGCCGCCTACCAGCAGCACCTCGCCAAGCTGCACGATCGTGCCGACATCGCCGGCGATCTTGCCAATCTCGAGTACATCATCCGGTACGACCCGGTACTGCCGGCCGCCGGTCTTGATGACTGCGAACATCGTTGGATTCCTTCGTGTTCGATCCCGGCCTCGGACAGCGCCGGGCCGGCTTTTTCTGCAGTCGGAATGGATTCGATTTCCGCGCGACCAGGGGGTGACCCCGAAAGACCCGCGCAAAAATATACAGCGCGAGAAAATCCCGCGCCGGGTCGGCCGGACTTATAGCCGGCGGCGGCGCCGAGTCAAGGCGAAGCCGGCGGGAATCGGCGGAATCGGGGCATTCCGGGACATTTTCGTCCCTTCCGGCCTTCTTGCGCGGGCAGGAAACCAATGGGTTCCCATTCCGTTGTCTTCCGGTTCCTCGATCGGGGCAAGGGCAAATACATGGCTGAAGACACCGTAACCACCGGCATCGCCCGGCATGGCGCCACCCGTCTGCCGTCGGTGGACGTCGACACCTTCAATATCGAGCTGAAAGACGACGAGGGCTTTCTCGGCGACCGCGCCAGCAAGGGGGCCTTTCGCGAGATCCTGGACACGCTGCGCAAGCCGCTGCGCAAGAGCGGCGAGGACCCGCTCGGCGACAAGGCGACCGAGGCCATCGCCAAGAGCGCCCTCGACGAGGCGTTGGCCGGCGACGACATCATGGCGGCGGCCCTGGTGCATGGCGCGATCGAGGAGTTCGCCCGGGAATTGAGCTATGTGACGCAGCGGTTCCTGAAGTCCAAGGCCTGGGCCGATACCGAGCGGATCGTGGTCGGCGGCGGCTTCCGGCAGAGCCGGGTCGGCGAGCTCGCGATCGCCCGTACCGATATCCTGCTCAAGGCGGAAGGCCACAAGGTCGATCTGGTGCCGATCCGCTTCCATCCCGACGACGCCGGCCTGATCGGCTGCCTGCATCTGGCGCCCTCGTGGATCTTCGAGGCCCATGACAGCATCCTCGCCGTCGACATTGGTGGCACCAATATCCGCTGCGGCGTGGTCGAGACCCGCTGGAAGAAGGCATCCGACCTGTCCAAGGCGTCGGTCTGGAAGAGCGAGCTGTGGCGCCATGCCGACGACGAACCGACGCGGGAGGGTGCGGTCAAGCGGCTGGTCAAGATGCTCAAGGACCTGATCACCGCCGCCGACAAAGAAGGGCTGCGGCTCGCGCCGTTCATCGGTGTCGCCTGTCCCGGCGTCATCAAGGAGGATGGCTCGATTGAAAAGGGCGCGCAGAACCTGCCGGGCAACTGGGAAAGCAGCAAGTTCAATCTGCCGGTGAGCCTGGTCGAGGCGATTCCGCAGATCGGCGACCACGACACCGCGATCCTGATGCACAATGACGGCGTGGCGCAGGGCCTGTCCGAGGTGCCGTTCATGCAGGATGTCGTGCGTTGGGGCGTGCTGACCATCGGCACCGGCCTTGGCAATGCGCGCTTCACCAACCGCCGGAAGGAAAACGGCAAGGACAAGGAAGACAAGAAGGCCAAGGATAAGGAAAAGGACAAGGACAAGGACAAGGGCAAGGACGACAAGGACGACAAGAAGGCCAAAAAGAGCAAGGACTGACCGCCGCGGCGACAGTAACCTTGACCGGTTAGGTTAAGCGCGGGTTCGCATTGCCGGCGCCCCGCAATTTTCCCTAGGGTCGAACCGTTGCGCAGGCTGACCGGCGCAGTTGCCGGCCACAATTTCAATGGCGCGACACGGGACCGCCGGTTTTCATCGCGCGCGGCGGTCCCACACTTTTCCAGCACCGCCCTCCGAACACCGCCTTCATCCGCCGCCGATCCGCGCAAAGAACGCGGCGATCTCGGCCGCCGCGCGCTCGGGATCCTCGCGATGGGGGAAGTGCCCGACATCGGGAAAAAGCGCGAGGTCGAGCCGGGAGAAGGTTTCGCCCAGCCGGTCGGTCCAGGAATAGGGAAACAGCGGATCGTGCTCCGCCCAGCGGATGCAGGTCGGCAGGTCGATCGGCGGCAGACGCGGGGCGTCTCCCTTCATCATGCGGATACGGCCGGCATGGGCGGCGCGGTAGTGCGCAAAGCCGCCGGCGAGATTGCCGGGCTTGAGAAAATTGTCGGTGAAGGCGTCGAGCACGTCGTCGAAAGCGTGCTTGCGATGCGACCAGGCGGTGAGGAAGTGCTCGATATAGAGCCGGCAGCTGTCGCGGCTGGCCCCGACCAAGGCGGGCGCCATCGGCATCTGGTGAAACGACTGGTACCAGATGTTGTTGAGGCGGTCGGGCTCCGCCATCCGGGCTCCGATGCCGGGATAGACGAAGTCGAAAAAGAACAGCCCGGACAGGCGTTGCGGCGCCATTCGCGCCATCGATTGCATCGCCGCGCCGCCGACATCATGGCCGACGACGCCGGCGCGCGGCAGTGCCAGCACATCCAACAGCGCCAGCATGTCCGCCGCATGCTGGTCGGGGCCGAACGGTCCGTCCGGCTTGTCGCTGTCGCCGAAGCCGCGCAGATCCGGCGCCAGCAGCGTGTAGCGATCGGCCAGCCGTCGCATCAGCGGCTCGAAGGTGAGCCAGAATTCGGGCCAGCCATGCAGCAGCAGCAGCGGCGGCCCGGCGCCGACACGTGCGAGGTGGAAGCGGGAGCCGTTGGCCTGCACCATCAGGTGTTCCATGGCGAACTTCCTCCATTGGCCCGGGACCGATGGCCGTACGACAATGGCGGCGCCGAGCGCTGCCTTACTTGGTCAGCGGGCAGCCGCTCTCCTTGGCGGTGAAGAAGGCCTTGTCGCCGGGCACCACGGCGAGCTGCCTGTAATAGTCCCACGGCTTTTTCGATTCCGACGGCTTCTTGACCTCGAACAGATAGAGGTCGTGCACCATGCGGCCGTTCTCCAGTACCTTGCCTTTCGCGAACACGTCGTCGACCGGCAACTCCTTCAGCTTCTTTGCGACCGCATCCGAATCCTTGGTGCCGGCCGCCTTCACCGCCTTCAGATAGGACAGCGTCGCCGAATAGGTCCCGGCATGGATCATGCTGGGCATGTGGCCGGTGCGCTTCAGGAAGCGCTCGCCGAATGCGCGCGTCTGGTCGTCGTGATCCCAATAGAAGCCCTCGGTGAGAACCAGGCCCTGCGCCGCCTCGAGCCCGAGGCCATGCACCTCCGACAGCGTCATCAGCAGCCCGGCCAGCTTCTGGCCGCCTTTGACAATGCCGAATTCGGCCGCCTGCTTGATCGAGTTGGTGGTGTCGAGCCCGGCATTGGCGAGTCCGACGATCTTGGCCTTCGAACTCTGCGCCTGCAGCAGGAAGGAGGAGAAGTCCGACGAGTTGAGCGGCACCCGGACCGAGCCCAGCACCTTGCCGCCATTGGCGGCGACGATGTCGCTGGTGTCCTTTTCCAGCGCATAGCCGAAGGCGTAGTCGGCGGTGAGGAAGAACCAGGTGTCGCCGCCGGATTTGACCAGCGCGCCCCCGGTGCCGACCGCGAGCGCCCGCGTGTCATAGGCCCAGTGGAAGCCGTAGGGCGTACAGGCATCGCCGGTGATCCGCGAGCTCGCCGCCCCGACCACGATGTCGATCTTCTTCTTTTCCTTGGAAAGCTCCTGCACGGCGAGCGCAACCGAGGACGTCGTGAGCTCGGTGATCATGTCCACGCCTTCGGCGTCGTACCAGCGCCGTGCGATCGCGGTGGCGAGATCCGGCTTGTTCTGGTGGTCGGCGGTCACCATTTCGACTTTCTTGCCAAGCACCTCGCCGCCGAAATCCTCGATCGCCATCCGCGCGGCTTCGATCGAATACTTGCCGCCATAGTCGGCGTAGACGCCGGACTGATCGTTCATGATGCCGATCTTGACGCCTTGCGCGGTGGCGGCCCCCGCCACCAGCAGGCTTGCCACCGCCACTGTCGCCAACAGAACTGATCTCATCTTTCGCCTCCAGCCGTTATCTTGGATCGTCCATGCGCAAGGGCGCCCGGTACATTCTATAGCCGCACGGCCGCCATCGGGCGATAGCATCGAGCCCGCGGGTGCGCGCATTTGCCTCATCCGCGAGGTACTCGCGTGCCGGATCCGCTGCGAGCCTCAGGCGGCAGTGACCTCTTGCCGGTTCGGCTTGCCTCGATCGGCGAGGTTGCGGACCACGATGTAGAAGATCGGCGTGAACAACAGGCCGAACAGGGTGACGCCGAGCATGCCGAAGAACACCGCGACGCCGACGGCCTGGCGCATCTCCGATCCGGAGCCGGTCGAGATCACCAGCGGCAGCACGCCGAGGATGAAGGCGAACGACGTCATCAGGATCGGCCGCAGTCGCAGCCGGCAGGCCTCGATCACGGCCTCCAGCCGCGGCTTGCCCTCGAGCTCGATGTCGCGCGCGAACTCGACGATCAGGATGGCGTTCTTGGCGGCGAGCCCCACCAGCACCACGAAGCCGATCTGGGTCAGGATGTTGACGTCCTGCCCCATGATGCGCACGCCGAGCGTCGCGGCCAGGAGGCACATCGGCACGATCAGGATCACGGCAAAGGGCAGGCTCCAGCTGCCATATTGCGCCGCCAGCACCAGATAGACGAACAGCACGCAGATCGGAAACACGAACAGGCCGGTATTGCCGCCGGTGGCCTGTTGATAGGACAGGTCGGTCCATTCGTAGGAGAAGCCGCTCGGCAGGGTCTGGTCGGCAAGCCGTTTCATGATGTCGATGCCGGTCGTCGAGCTGACGCCCGGCAGCGTCTCGCCCTGCAGCTCGGCGGCCGGATAGAGATTGTAGCGGGCGACGCGGTCCGGACCCGAGGTGTCCTTGAAGTCGACGACGCTGCCGAGCATCACCATGTCGCCATTGGCGTTGCGGGTGCGCAAACGCGCCAGATCGGAGCGCTCCTTGCGGAACGGCAGGTCGGCCTGGGCGGTGACGTGATAGGTGCGTCCGAACAGGTTGAAGTCGTTGACATAGGTCGAGCCGAAATAGGTCTCGATGGTGTCGGTGATGTTCTGGATCGGCACGCCGAGCTTCTGCGCCTTGACCCGGTCGATGTCGACGAACACCTGCGGCGTGTTCGCCGAAAATGGTGAGAACACCGAGGTCAGGCCAGGGGTCTTGCGGGCCGCATTGACGAGTTCGTCGGTCGCCGACGCGAGCAGCGCGGCGCCGCGTCCCTGCCGGTCCTGCACCCGCATGGTAAAGCCGCCGCCGGTGCCGATGCCCGGTATCGGCGGCGGCGGGATCACGATGATGAAGGCGCCTTCGATCGCGGCAAGACGCTTGCGCAGGTTGGCGGTGATGGCCGCCGCCGTCAGCCCCTTCTTCAGCCGGACCTCCGGCTCGTCGAACACCGGGAACAAGGCCGCCGCATTGCTGGCCTGGGTGCGGGTCGCGCCCGACAGTCCGGCAAAGGCGGCGACGCGGACGATGCCGGGCGTATCGAGCGCGGTCGCCTCGATCCGCCGCACGATCTCGGTGGTCCGCGCCAGCGACGCCGCGCCGGGCAGCTGCGCCGAGATGATGACATAGCCGCGGTCCTGCGCCGGGATGTAGCCCTGCGGGGTGCTGACGATCAGCCAGCCGGCGCTGCCGATCAGCGCGACATAGACCAGCAGCATGATCAGGCGATGCCGGATGACGAACTCGGCGAGGTCGGCGTAGCGATGCGAGAGCCGATCGAAGCCGCGGTTGAAGATGCCGGTAAACCATTCCCAGGCCCGGCCGATCAGGTTCCAGGCGGCCGGCCGGCGCTGCTCGTCATGCGGGGTGAGGATCTGCGAGGCCAGCGCCGGCGACAAGGTCAACGAACAGAAGCAGGAGATGGCGGTGGCCACCGCGATGGTGACGGCGAATTGCTGGAAGAACTGGCCGGTGATGCCGCCGAGGAACGCGGTCGGCACGAACACCGCACACAGCACCAGCGCAATCGAGACCAGCGCGCCGCCGACCTCTTCCATGGTTTTCAGCGCCGCATCGCGCCGGCCCATGCCTTCCCGCAGATGGCGTTCGACATTCTCGACCACGACAATGGCATCGTCGACCACGATGCCGACGGCGAGCACGAGGCCGAACAGCGTCAGATTGTTGATGCCATAACCGAGCGCCGCCATCGCCGCGAAGGTGCCGACCAGCGACACCGGGATGGCAGCGATGGGAATGACCGCCGGACGCCAGCCCTGCAGGAAAACCAGCACGACAATGACCACCAGGAGCATCGCCTCATAGATGGTCTTGATCAACTCATGGATCGACTGCGCGATGAACTCGGTCGGATTGTAGCCGATGTTGTAGTCGAGGCCCTGCGGAAAGGCCGTCTTCAGCCGGGCCATGGTGTCGGAGATGCCCTTGGCGGTGGCCAGCGCGTTCGAGCCGGGGCGTTGGGTGACCAGCATCGCGACCGCGGTTTTGCGCAACAGGAAGCTGTTGGTGGAATAGTCGAGCGCGCCGAGCTCGATCCGCGCCACGTCGCGCAGCCGCACGATGCGGCCGTCCTGTCCCGCCTTGACGACGATGCCCTCGAATTGCGAGGCATCCGTCAGCCGGCCGGTGAAGGTCAGGTTCGGCTGGAAGGCGCGGTCGGCGACCGGCGGCCCGGCTAGCTGGCCGCCGGTGATCTGCAGGTTCTGGGAGCGGATTGCCGTAACGACATTGTCCGCGGTCAGGCCGAGATTGGCGATCTTGTCGGGATCGAGCCACAGCCGCATCGAATAGTCGCGCGCGCCGAAGATCTGGACGTCGCCGACGCCGTCGAGCCGCAGCAGCTGGTCGCGGACCTGCAGCAGCGCGTAATTGGAGATGTAGAGCTGGTTGAAGCTGTCATCGGGCGACAGCATGAACACGACCATCAGGATGTCGGGGCTGTTCTTGCGGGTGACGACGCCGTTGCGCTGCACCGCTTCAGGCAATTGCGGCTGTGCGATCGCGACGCGGTTCTGCACCAGCACCTGTGCCTTGTCGAGGTCGGTGCCGAGCTTGAAGGTCACGGTGATGGTGAGCTGGCCGTTCGAGGTGGCTTGGCTGTAGATGTATTGCATGTCGTCGACGCCGTTGATCTGCTGCTCGATCGGCGCCGCCACGGTGTCGGAAATGGTCTGGGCCGACGCTCCCGGATATTGCGCGGTCACCACCACGGTCGGCGGCACCACCTGCGGATATTCAGCGACCGACAGGGTCCGGTAGGCGATCGCGCCCACGATCAGGAGCACGATCGACAGCACCATCGCCAGGATCGGCTGGTTGACGGAAAGCCGGCCGAGATTCATGACTTGTTGCCGCCGATCTCGGCCTTGTGCGGCGCCACCTTGGCGCCGACCCGGGCCCGCTGGATCCCGTCGATGATGACCCGGTCCTCCGGCTTCAGTCCAGTGCGGACCACCCGCAGCCCGTCATCCAGCGGCCCAAGCTCGACCGGCCTCGCTTCCACCGTGTCGTCGTCCTTCACCACGAACACGATCTTGCGCGACTGGTCGGTCGCAATCGCCGTATCCGGCAGCAGCAGCGCCTCATAGGGCGAGGAGCCGATCAGCCGCACGCGGCCGAATTGTCCGGGCAGGATCGACAGGTCGTGGTTGTCGATCACGGCGCGGCTGCGCAGCGTGCCGGTCGATTCGTCGAGCCGGTTGTCGAGGAAGTCCATGTGGCCATCATGCGACGGCTTGGTCTCGCCGCTCAGCGTCACCTGGACCGGGTTGGGCGTGTCGCGCGAACTCGGCCGCCTGCCCTCGAACCAGAGCCTGCTGTTCCTGAGATAGGTCGCCTCGTCGACGTCGAAATAGATATAGATCGGATCCATCGAGACGATGGTGGTGAGCAGCGTCGAGGCGCCATTGTCGGAGCCCTGCACCAGATTGCCGACGCTGACCAGATGGCGGCTGACGCGGCCGGTGATCGGCGCCATCACATGGGTGAACTCGACATTGAGCTGCGCCGCCTTCAGCGCGCCTTCCGCGATGGTGTCGGCGGCGTGCGCGGCCTGCAGCGCCTGGCGGCGCTGGTCGACGACCTGCTCGGAAACGGCGCTGGTCTGCACCAGGCTCAGCGCGCGGTCGAGCTCGCGCTTGGCAAGCTCGGTCTTGGCACGGGCGTCGGCGAGCTGGCCGTCGGCCTGGGTCGCCACCGCCTCGAACGGACGGGAATCGATGATGTAGAGCAGATCGCCGGCATGGACCATGTCGCCGTCCTTGAACTCGACATTGGTGACGGCGCCGCCGACCCGCGCCTTGACCAGCACCTCGTCGACGGCGGCGAAGCGTCCGGTGAACTCGTCCCAATCGGTGACGGTGCGCTTGGCCGGCTGTGCCACGGTGACGGGGGGCGGCGGTGGCGCGGCGGCGGCCTGCTGCTGCCGCTCGCAGCCTGCGAGCACGGCGGCGACCACGATCAGCGGCGCCAGCGCGGCCAGCCCGCGAGCGCGGGACGCGGGCTTGGCCATGGGGTCCGTTGCGCTCAAGGAAATCTCCTCCACTGTATCCGCCGCAGTCACCCGCGCCGGCCAGCCGAGCATGCAATCCCATTGCGCCGCATTCAAGGGCGGATGCACAGCCGGTTCGGGGGGCGACGGTTCTTTCTCCCGTCATCCCGGGATACGCCGCATTTCCGCCTCGTCATTGCGAGCGCAGCGAAGCAATCCATGGTACGGCACTGGAGGCGTGGATTGCTTCGTCGCTTCGCTCCTCGCAAAGACGGTCGCTGTGGTTCCTCGGAGTGATGGGGAACATCATGGCACTAGAGCGGCGCAGATGGCAGACCAAGGCTAGGCGACGCTCTCGAGAAAGGCCTCTTCCGCGGCGTCGACGGCATCGGGGGTGCCGACATGCATCCACACGCCATCGAGCCGCAGCCCGAACAGCCGTTCCCGGTCATTGGCGCGGTCGAACATCCGGGTCAGCGAGAATTCGCCGGATGGCGCTGCCGCGAACAGCGACGGCGCCATGATGGCGGCGCCGGCATAGACGAACGGCACCACCTGGTGTTCCCTGCGCTTGCGCAGCGCGCCGTCCGGCAGCATGGCGTAGTCGCCGCGGCCACCATAGCCGATGCTGCTGGTGGTCGGCGCCATCAGCAGCAGGATATCCATGCGGGCGGGATCGAAGGCTTGCGCCAGCCGCAGCAGGTTCGGCTGCACGCCATCGATCCACAGCGTGTCCGCGTTGACATGGAAGAACGGCTCGCGGCCGAGCAGCGGCAGCGCCTTGACCACGCCGCCGCCGGTGCCGAGCACCTGGTCGCGCTCGTCGGAGATGATGACGCGCGGCCGGCTGCGCGCCGCGACATGGTCGATGATCTGGTCCGGCAGATAGTGCACATTGACGACGGCCTCGCCGACGCCGGCCGCGGCGAGCTTGTCCAGCACATGATCGAGCAGGGCGCGTCCCGCCACCCGCACCAGCGGCTTTGGCATGTGGTCGGTCAGGGGGCGCATCCGCACGCCGAGGCCGGCGGCGAGGATCATGGCTTTGGCGGGATGGACGGGCATTTCAGCGGCTACTCGCACGGCGGTTGGAAGGTGCAGACCCTATCACGACGAAGCTCCTGCCGCACCCGATCCCGGAACGCCATAGTCGCCGGATATGACGCGGATACGACGGGCCCCGGGCAGCTCAGGCATCGGCGTCCTGCGTGGCGCCCTGGGCCGCCTTCCTGCGCTTGCCAGCGGGCTTCAAGAACGAGACGCCGATCTGATCGCCATTGACCCAGGCGAGCTCGCAGCGGCGATAGGCGAGCCCGGTGGACGACAGCAGCAGGAAGAACTCCTTGAGGTTCAGACCGTCGATCGAGCCTGCGACCACCAGCTTGGCGCCGTTCTCCGAGACGTCTTCCAGGGTGCAGTCGCGCCGCCAGGTGCCGTCGATGCCCATCATGTGCGCCGCGACTCCGTCTTCGAAGCTGATGCGTTCGCCTGTCCGCCGATCCGCCACCATGATGTGTCCCGCCCGCTGATGCCGCCGCCCACGGCAGCACGGCATGACTGCCACAAGACTAAGCGGCGGACGGCTAACAAGCGGTAAACCATCAGGCCGGCGGCGGCACGTTGTCGGCGTACCAACCCTTGAAATTGGCCAGCGCCGGGTGTGCCAGCGAGCGGGTGAGATAGGTCCAGATGCGCGGCTGGTGGCGCAGATATTGCGGCTTGCCGTCGCGGCGGTTGAGCCGGGCGAAAGTGCCGAGCAGACGGGTGTTGCGCTGCGCCGACATGATGGCGTAGAGCCCGGCGAAGGCGGCGGCATCGAAGTTCGCTTCGGCGGCGCGGCGCGCCTTGATGTAGCGGGTCAGCAGCGCGAGCTCGAGCTGCTCGGGAACGTCGATCCGCGCGTCCTGCAGCAGCGACACCAGATCGTAGCTCGGCGGCCCCAGCACCGCGTCCTGGAAATCGATCACGCCGACGCGGGCGAGGCCGGAGCGCTCGGCCAGCCAGATCAGGTTCGGCGAATGGAAATCGCGCATCACCCAAGTCCGGGGTGCGGTGGCGCACCGGCTCAACAGCTCGCGCCACATCGCGAGGAATTGGTCGCAGGCCCGGCGGTCCGGCGCCGCGCCGCGGTCGGGCAGGTACCATTCGAGCATCAGGCCGGCCTCGACCAGCAGCGCCTCGACGTCGAAGCTCGGAATCGCATAAGTGGTCGGCGGCAGCACCGGCAGGGTTTCCGGCAGGGTCAGGCGGTGCAGCGCCGCCAGCAGGTCGGCCGCGGCCTCGTAGCGCTCGGCGATCGGGGCCGGCGGATCGCCCTCGACAAAGCCGGCGCGGCCGAAATCCTCGGTGATCAGGAATCCGTTGTCGAGATCGGCATGAAGGATTGCGGGCGCCGAGACGCCGTGCTGGCGCAGCCCGCCGGCGATCGCGACGAACGGCTTGACGTCCTCGGCGAGGTGAACCGCCGCGCTGTAGGACTTGCCCTGGTAGATCGCCGGACCGTCGGGCCGCCGCGGCGCGTTCATCAGGATGACGCTGCCCGCCTCGTCGTGCAGCCGCGCATAGGATCGCGTCGAGGCATCGCCCGCCATCCGCTGCCGCCCGGCATCGGCATAGCCGGCCTCGGCGAGGAACTGCCGCAACTTCTTGAGCCGCACCACCTGCAGCGCCGCATGGCCATAGCCGGTGACCTCGGCCGCGCGGGCCGACGATCCCAGCGCCGGACGGTGGCTGAAGGCGATGTCGATGCGGTCGGCCGGCAAGGCGCCGGCGGCGCGCTCCGGCCATTCGATCAGCGCCACCGCCGCTTCCGGCAGCGGCGACAGCCCGATCTCCTCGAGTTCGGCGGCATCGTTGACGCGGTAAAGGTCGGCGTGGATCAGCTGGAATGCCGGCAGGTCGTAGGCTTGCGCCAGCGTGAAGGTCGGGCTCGGCACCTCCAGCGTCTCGTCGTCGGCGAGATGGCGGATCATGGCGCGGGCGGCGGTGGTCTTGCCGGCGCCGAGGTCGCCGGACAGCGTGATGACGTCGCCGGCGCCGACCAGCAGGCACAGATCGGCCATCAGATGCGCGGTCGCGGCCTCGTTCGGAAGCGCCAGCGCGAATGTCGCGGGCTGGTTCATTCCGCGGCGTTGCGATGCGCGGTCTGGTCGATCGGGAAATCGCAGGTGACGGTGGTGCCCTTGCCGACGATCGAATTCGACCCGCACCCTGCCGCCGTGCAGCTCGACGAACGAACGCACCAGCGACAGGCCGAGCCCGGCGCCGCGATGCCGCGAGCCGTTGGAATGGCTCTCGAACCAGTCGAACACCTTGTCCTTGACATCGGGCGGGATGCCCGGCCCGGAATCGGTCACGGTGAACACCACGTTATGCTCCATGCGCCTTGCGCTCAGGCCGACCGTGGCATCCTGGGGCGAGAAGCCGACGGCATTGGCGAGCAGGTTGTACAGCACCTGCTTGACACGATTTTGGTCGCCGATGAAGTCGCCGATATCGGGATCGACGTCGATTTTCAGCTCGATGCGGTCGGTGGCGAGCCGGTCCTGGATGCCCTCGGCGGCGGCCTCGATGGTCTTGCGGATGTCGACCTTGCCGAGCTCGAGGGTCATGGCGCCGGCGTCGATGGTGGCGAGATCGAGGATGTTGTTGATCAGGGCAAACAGCGCGCTGGTCGAGGCGGTGATGTAGTCGAGATATTCGGTCTGTTTCGGCATCAACGGCCCGGTCGCCGGATCGGTCAACAGATGCGCGAAGCCGATGATGGTGGTGAGCGGCGAGCGCAGCTCGTAGGAGACGTGATGGACGAAGTCGACCTTCATCTGGTCGGCGGCCTCAAGCGCCTCGGCGCGCTCGCGCAGGGCGCGCTCGACATTCTCGGTGTCGGTGATGTCCTGGAAGGTCAGCATGGTGGCGCCGTCCGGCAGCGGCCGCGTCATGCAGTCGAGCACGCTGCCGTCCTTGCGCTCCACCTTGAGCGGCACGTCGGCGCGGTTCTCGATCGCGGTGATCGCTTCGCGGATGGTCCGCCAGGTGGCGGCGTCGTCGAACAGCGGCCGGCACCAGGCTTCGACGGTGTCGATATGCGGCTGCTCCGCCAACGCCTCGGGCGACAGCTTCCACATCCTGGCGAAGGCCGGGTTGAACAGCTGGGCGCGGCCATTGCTGCCGAACACCGCGACCGCCTCGGCGAGGCTGTCCAGCGTCTCGCGCTGGACCCGGATCAGGCCGTCAAACCGTCGCGCCAGGTCGAGGCTCTCGGTGACGTCGTCGAACAGATAGGTGACGCCGCCTTCCGGGTTCGGCGTGGTGACGACGCGGACCGCGCGGCCGTCGGGCAGATACCAGGTGTCCTTTTCGGGTTCGACAGCGCGATAGGCTTCGTGCAGCTTGGCCTTCCAGGCGCGGAAATCCGGCTGCTCGGGCAGCTTGCGCGCGGCGCGCAGCCGATCGAGCACGCTGGAATCGTCCGGGTTGTGGTCGAGGAAGCCGCGATCGAGATCCCACAGCCGGCGATAGGAATCATTGTAGAAGGCGAGCCGCCGCCGGTCGTCGAACACCGCGACGCCGGACGCCAGCTGGTCGAGCGTGCGGCGGTGTGCCTCCGCCATCCGTACCAGCGCCGCGCTGAGCGCATGGGCTTCGCCGGCGTCGACCGCGATGCCGGCGCTGCCGCCGCCGACCCGGCTGGCACGCACGTCGTAGAAGCGCCGTTCGCCGCCGACCACGATCGGCAGCCGCGCGGCGAAGCCGGTGCCGTCCTGCAGGACGCGGTCCATCTCGCCGCGATTGCCGCTGTCCAGAAGTTCGAGGTCGCGGCTGATGGCATCGGCGACGCTGCTTGCCTCGGTCGCCCGTGCATAGGCCGCGTTGACATAGCCGAGATTGCCGTCGCCGCGCCTGGTCCAGATCGGCCATGGCATCGCGGCGGCGAAGCCGCGCAGCATCTCGGTCTCTTCGAGCAGCGCCTTGTGCCGGAGCTGGGTCTCCGCCAGCTCCTTGCGCAGGCCGCTGAGTTCGCGGATCCGAACGATCGCCTGGCCGCCGATGGCCCGGCCCATCGCCTCGAAGGCGCGGCCGTTCGACGCGGTGACGTTGAGCAGAAAACCTTCGCCGGCCTCGCGCAGCGCATCGAGCGCGTGATCCATCTGCAGCGCCGGCTCCGGCGGCAGCCAGGTTCCGGATGCGAGGATGCGCTGCGGCGGATGGTGCGGCGCGCCGGGCGGCAGCAGCGGCGTGATGTCGCCGCTGATCTGCGGCCGGTTGTCGCCGGCGGGCCAGGAGACCAGGATCTGCGGTTCGGCGAACAGCAGCGCGCGGCAGCGATCGGCCTCGATCTGCAGGGCCTGGATGTCGGCACGCAGTCGGGCTTCGTTCCTTGCCGCGCGCAGCCTTGTGCGCATCAACAGGATCGCCGCCACCACGGAGAAGCCGAGCAGCGCCAGCGCGGTGGCCAGCACGGCAAATTCCTGGCGGTTGAAGTCGAGCAGCCCCGATAGCGGTACCGCGTCCTCGGCAAAGGCTGGAGATGACGACAGCAGCGTGGCGGCGCCAAGCGGGAACAGGCCGTTGCGCGCCAATGATGTGCACGACAGCAAAGCCCGACGCATCGCACCGACTACGCCCGACATGGTTTGCCCCAAACCGCACAGCATTTGCGCCCGGCCTTGCCCCCGCCGTTCGCGAATCGCGGGACAATATCACGCAATGGAAGTCGGCCGGTAAGAGTCCAGACCGTGAACGCAAAACTGCACCGCAAAAAAGCTGGCGGTGCGCTTAATTCGCACATCAAACTGAATTGGACTCTTGCGGATCAGCTTCCGGTCGAGCCGAAGCCGCCGCTGCCGCGCGCGGTGGTGGACAGCGATGCGACGGCGACGAGTTCCGCCTGTGTCACCGGTGCAATCACCATCTGCGCGATGCGCTCGCCGCGCCGGATCGCAAACGGCGCGTCGCCATGATTGATCAGCAGCACACGAATCTCGCCGCGATAATCCGCATCCACCGTGCCCGGCGCGTTGAGAACGGTGACGCCGTGCTTCGCGGCCAGCCCCGAACGCGGCCGGACCTGCGCCTCGTGGCCCGGCGGCAGCGCGATCACGAGACCGGTGGGAACCAGCGCGTGCGCGCCGGGCGCGAGCATCACCGGCGCGTCGGCGGGGACCGCGGCCAACAGATCGAGCCCGGCGGCGTGCGCGCTCTGATAGGCCGGCAGCGCGAGACCTTCGCCATGCGGCAGCTGCAGCACCTCGACCTTGATCGCGACGCTCATGATGACGGCTCCGCCGGCGTCTGCTCGAAGGCCCTGGCGATCTGCGTCACCAGCTCGGCCGCGACCTGCTGCTTGCTCATCGCCGGCCAGGATTCGATGGCGACGCCGCCACCGTCTCGGGTCAGCAGGTGCACGGCGTTGCGGTCGCCGCCCATCACTCCGGTCGCCGGCGAGACGTCATTGGCGACGATCCAGTCGCAGCCCTTGCGCGCCAGCTTGGCGCTGGCGTGATCGAGCAGATGCTCGGTCTCGGCGGCGAATCCGATCACCAGTCGCGGCCGACCCTCGCTGCGCCGTGCAATGGTCGCGAGGATGTCGGGGTTTTCCACCAGCTGCAGCGGCGGCATGCCGGAACCGGTCTTTTTCAGCTTCTGCTCGCCGGCTTGGGCGACGCGCCAGTCGGCGACGGCGGCGGCGAAGATCGCGATGTCCGAAGGCAGCGCCGCCTCGACCTCGCGCAGCATGTCGCGCGCGGATTCCACGTGCTTCACCGTGACGCCGGCCGGGTCGGGCAGATCGACCGGCCCGCTGACCAGCACGACCTCGGCGCCCGCCGCCTGTGCGGCCGCGGCGATCGCGAAGCCTTGCTTGCCGGAGGAGCGGTTGGCGATATAGCGCACCGGATCGATCGGCTCATGGGTCGGCCCGGCGGTGACGAGAACCCGCCTGCCGGCCAGCGGTTGCGGCCGCGGCGGCTGCAACAGCCGCGCCGCGGCGGCGGCGATCTCCAACGGTTCCGCCATCCGGCCGGTGCCGGCCTCGCCGGCCTCCGCCATCTCGCCGGTACCGGGCCCGATCATGACGACACCGTCGCGCGCCAGCTGCGCGACGTTGCGGCGGGTCGCCGCGTTGCCCCACATCAGCGGGTTCATCGCCGGTGCGAGCAGGATCGGCCGGTTCGCCGCAAGCAGGATAGCGCTGGCGAGATCGTCGGCGTGGCCATGCGCCATCTTGGCCATCAGGTCGGCGGTTGCCGGCGCCACCACGATCAGGTCGCAGTCGCGGGCGAGGCGGATGTGGCCGGCGTCGAACTCGCTGTCGGAATCGAACAGGTCGGTGGTGACGCGCTCATGCGACAGCGCGCTCGCCGACAGCGCCGTCACGAACTGCTGCGCCGCCCGGGTCAGCACGCAGCGAACCCGGATCTGGCGCTCCTTCAGCCGGCGGATCAGGTCGAGCGCCTTGTAGGCGGCAATGCCGCCGCCGATGATCAGGGTGATGCAGGCCGTATCGGCCGCGCCGCCGTGCCGGGGGCCCGAGACCGGCGCGTCGCGTGGCGCAGGCGGCGCGAAGCTGGCCGGGGCCGCGCGGCCCTGCACGGTGTCGCGCAGGATCACCCGGACCTCCTCCTCGACCGAGCGGCCGTTTTCCGCGGAGCGCAGCCGCAGAAAGGCTTTGACGCTGTCGTCGAGCTTTCGGATGGTCAGGTTGGCCATGGAGCGACCCTGGATATGATTGCAATGCTATCATAAACTGATAGCATTGCAATCATATTTGACGGATCGCGAACAGGATCCCGATGAAGGTCGCGGCGATGATCCACAGCGCCACCGTGCGCCAGCGGTTCTTGCGCCCCTCGGTCCGGGCCATCGCGGCAATGGTCTCCGGTGACAGCACCACCCCTTCCCGCGTCATGGTCTCCAGCTGCTCCAGCACCGCCACCGAGCGCGAGGCGATCGCCGGCAGCCCCGCCAGCACCCGCCCAAGCTCGCCCGCGCCGGACAGCGCCCCCTCGATCCGCCCGACCGGGCCGAGATTGCGCTCGATCCATTCGCGAACCACGGGATCGGCCACCTTCCAGATGTCGAGCCGGGGATCGAAGCCGCGCGCGACGCCCTCGACCACCACCATGGTCTTCTGCAGCAGGATCAATTCCGGCCGCGTCCGCATGTCGAACAGGCCGGTGACTTCGAGCAGCAGCGTCAGCAGCCTCGCCATCGAAATCTCTTCGGCGGTCCGGTTGTGGATCGGCTCGCCGATGGCGCGGATCGCCTGCGCGAAATTCTCCACCGAATGGTGTCCCGGCACATAGCCGGCCTCGAAATGCACCTCGGCGACCCGGCGATAGTCGCGGGTGATGAAGCCGAGCAGGATCTCGGCAAGAAAGCGCCGCTCCTTCAGGCCGAGGCGGCCCATGATGCCGAAATCCACCGCGACCAGCCGGCCGGCATTGTCGAGGAACAGGTTGCCGGGATGCATGTCGGCATGGAAGAAGCCGTCGCGCAGCGCATGGCGCAGAAAGCTCTGGATCACCTTGCGTCCGAGCTCGGGAAGATCGACCCGTGCCCGTTCGAGGCCGGCATGATCGCTGAGCGCGATGCCGTCGATCCATTCCATCGTCAGCACGTTGTGGGTGGTGCGGTCCCAGTCCACCAGCGGCACGCGAAAATCCGGATCGTCGCTGGTGTTCTCCGCCATCTCCGACAGCGCCGCGGCCTCGAGCCGCAGATCCATCTCCATCGTCACCGAGCGCGACATGGTGTTGATGACTTCGATCAGCCGTAGCCGCCGGGCTTCCGCCGAATGCGCCTCCGCCCGATGCGCGACAAAGAAGAAATCGCCGAGGTCGCGGCGAAAGCGCGCGGCCACGTTCGGCCGCAGCACCTTGACCGCGACCGCGGTGCGGATGCCGTCACGCTCGGTCTCGCCGCGATGCACCTGCGCGATCGAGGCGGCCGCCACCGACGGGCCGAGGGTCACAAACGCCTGCGCCACAGGGCGTTCCAGCGAGGTGGCGATCACCGCCTCGGCCTCGGCCTGGGAAAACGGCGGCAGGCGATCCTGCAGGCTTTCGAGGTCGCGGGCCAGGATCACGCCGACCACGTCGGGCCGCGTCGCCAGGAACTGGCCGAGTTTGAGATAGGCCGGGCCGAGCCGGGTCAGGGCGCGCGACAGCCGCGGGCCCGATTTGGCGCCGGGACGCTCGATCAGCCGGGCCAGTCGCAGCGCGAGCTGGCCAGGCGGCGGCACCAGGCTGGGATCGACCGCCCCGAACACGCCTTCGCGCGCGAACACGAAACCGGCCCGCGCCAGCCGCGCGATGTGCGTGATCGCAGAAATCACAGGCGCCAGCCCGAATGCAGCGCCACGATGCCGCCGGAAAAACTCTGCCACGCGACGCGCGCGAAGCCGGCGGCGCGCATCATCTCGGCGAACGCGTTCGGCCGCGGAAATTTCCGGATCGACTCGACGAGATAGCGATAGGACTGCTCGTCGCCCGTCACCATGCGGCCGAGCGGCGGAATCACCTTGAACGAGAACAGCTCGTACAGCCGATCGAGTCCGGGCACGTCGACGCTGGAGAATTCCAGGCAGAGCAATCTCCCGCCGGGCCGCAGCACGCGAAACGCCTCGGCCAGCGCGCGCTCGATCTGCGGCACGTTGCGGATCCCGAACGCGATGGTGACGGCGTCGAAGCGGCGGTCGGCAAAAGCCAGCGCCTCGGCATTGCCCTCGACGAACGAGACCCGCTGATCGAGATGTCGCGCCCTCGCGCGTTCGCGTCCGACCGCGAGCATGTCGGCGTTGATGTCGCAGACGATGGCATGGAAGCCGGTCCCTGCCGCCCTGGCGGCGCGGAAGGCGATGTCGCCGGTGCCGCCGGCAATGTCCAGCAGCGCGAACGGCGCATCGCCGCGCGGCGGATTTAGCGCATCGATCATCAGCTGCTTCCAGACCCGGTGCAGCCCCGCCGACATCAGGTCGTTCATTAGGTCGTAGCGCGACGCCACGCGGTGAAAGACGTCGTTGACCAGCGTCTGCTTGTCGCCGAGCGCGACGTCCCTGAAGCCAAAATGCGTGGTCTGGTCGGGCCGATCCATCAATCCGTCTCCATCGCCGCGACCATAGCGCGGCTGCCGCAATGGCGCTATCACGTCGGGTTCACAAGGTGAACGATGCATGCCTGAACTGCCTGAAGTCGAAACCGTCCGCCGCGGCCTGCAGCCGGCGATGGAGGGAGCCCGGCTGGTCAAGGTCGAGGCCCGGCGCAAGGACCTGCGGTTTCCGTTCCAGAAGGATTTCGTGGCACGACTCGAAGGCCAGACGGTCACCGGGCTCGGCCGCCGCGCCAAATATCTGATGGCCGATCTCGCCTCCGGCGACGTGCTCCTGATGCATCTGGGAATGTCCGGCTCGTTCCGCGTCGTCAGCGAGCACGGCCACGACGCGCCCGGCCACTTCCATCATCCGCGCGGCAAGAGCGACGCGCATGATCACGTGGTGTTTCACATGTCGTCGGGCGCGGCCGTGATCTTCAACGATCCGCGCCGCTTCGGCTACATGAAGGTGATCGCCCGCGCCGCGATCGAGGACGAGCCGCTGCTAAGCGGACTCGGTCCGGAACCGCTCGGCAACGCCTTCGATGCCGCCATGCTGGCGCGGTCCTGCGCCAACAAGAAGACCAGCCTCAAGGCGGCGCTGCTCGACCAGCGCGTGGTCGCGGGCCTTGGCAACATCTATGTCTGCGAGGCGCTGTTCCGCGCGCGATTGTCGCCGCGACGGCTGGCCGCGACGCTCGCGACCCGGACGGCCGCGCCCACCGATCATGCGCGGCGGCTGGTCGGCGCCATCCATGCGGTGCTGAACCAGGCGATCAAGGCCGGCGGCTCGTCGCTGCGCGACCATCGCCAGACCTCGGGCGAACTCGGTTATTTCCAGCATTCGTTCCAGGTCTATGACCGCGAAGGCGAACCCTGCCGCACCACCGGCTGCAGCGGCACCGTCCGTCGCTTCACCCAGAACGGACGTTCGACGTTCTGGTGCCCGAAATGCCAGAAGTGAGGGATCGTCGATCGGGGGTCGGGGCAGGGGTCTTGGCTCCCTCTCAACCCGTTCCCTCCCCCCTTGTGGGGGAATGGAATTCTGTTGTCTCATCCGGCGTGGTCTACTCCCTCCCCCGCTTGCGGGGGAGGGTTGGGGTGGGGGCTTGAGGTCGGGCTTGAGCATGGACGATCCGAATCCACCGGCATGGAAAGTGTCTTCCCGACTGCGGTCAAATGCCCGGGCACTTCGGCGCAACTGCACCGATGTGGAACGCATTCTCTGGTCGGAGCTTCGCGGCCATCGCCTGACGGGCGCTGGCTTTCGGCGCCAGGTGCCAATTGGAAGCTACATCGCCGACTTCGTATGTCATGAGGCACGGCTCGTCGTAGAACTCGACGGTGGGCAACATTTCTCCGACGACGCGGAACGGGCTGATGCCATTCGCACGGTGGCGATCGAAAAAAGAGGCTATCGCGTTCTTCGCTTCAGCAACCATGACGTCGTGACCAATTGTGTGGGTGTGCTCGAAGTGATCGCGACCGCGATCGAAACGGCTGCCCCCACCCTAACCCTCCCCCGCAAGCGGGGGAGGGAATCGAAGCTGCCTGCGGGGAAGCGATCGCCATGAAATTCACGTTCCTGAAGCAGCATCTCGACGCAGGCGAGCCGAAGCTGCTCACATCCGGGCACCTTGAATGCGAGGACGGTTCCGGGGTTAGATTTGGAGGCGGCTGAATATCCGCCGAAACAGGGGCGAAACAGGGAGTGTCAATGAGCGTTGCAAAAGCCGCGGCATCGGCCGCGATCTTCATCCTGGCCTCGGCAGTTGGTGCCGCCGCCAGGCCGGTCGTCACCGCCGCCGATACCAATCTGCGAAAATCGCCCGGCACCGACAGCGCGGTCCTGACGCTGCTGACCCAGGGCACCTCGATCGAGGTCGGCAAATGCAGCAATGGCTGGTGCGAGGCTTCGTTCGACGGACAGAATGGATATGTGATCGCCCGCAATGTCGGCATGGCCGCCGCGCCGCGGCCGCCGCGGTCGCCGCGCCGGCCTGCGATCGCCGACCAGATCGTCGAGGAAGATGCGCCGCCGGTCTATTACGGCCCGCGACCCTATGCGGTCGCGCCGCTCTATTACGGTTACGGGCCCTGTTGCGGCTATTACGGCGGATGGGGCTATCGAGGAGGCTGGGGCTGGGGCCGCCGTTGGTGAGCTATCGACGCACGCAGATCACCCGAACCACGGAGCCCTTCGGCTCCGACGGTCGGCTTGCGGCCGCAACGGTATGAGCCGCGAGAAACGCCCGCACGGTATCGGCGCTGACCAGCATCGCCTGGGTCGCGGGCGCCGCGTTCGGCGGCGCCGCCACCACCGCTGGACGCAGCAGCGCGATGCCGGCAAAGGCGCCCCCGGTGTCGAATGCCGGAGCGCCGGAAAAGCCGAGGCCGGGTGCCGGCGACAGTGCCGGCTCCGTGCCGCTGCCGGCCACCATTGCCCTGACGCTGCTGACCGCGGATCCGCCGCCCTGGTTCTGCGGGTCGGCAATGCCGGTGAGTTCGACATCGGGCCTGGTCGCGCCGCCATTCAGGTCGAGCGGCTTCAGCCCGCGGGCGCCGTAGATGCGCAGCAGTGCGAGATCGTGCTCCTTGTCCTCGGCGACGCGGTCGGCGCCGCCAAAGCCGGCGATGGTGATGGCCAGACATCCGTCGGCGACCTGGCGGTCGGCAACGATTGCGCCATCATCGCTGACCACCACGCCGGTGCCATATTCGACGGTCTTGCGCGGCGGCGCGCCCGTCATCTGGGCCAGGGTTGGAAATGCGTTGAACGCGCTCGACATCGCGATCACCACCGGCTCGACGGTATTCTCGGTGGCCTGATCGTACAGGATGGTAAGGGTGCGGACTTCGTCGCCCCTGAAGGTGCCACGCACATAGAATTTCTTCAGGCCCTGCAGGCCCGACAGCACGAAGAAGTCCGGCTTGACCACGGTGTAGTCGATGCTGCGGCCGGCGGGCTCTTTCCTTTCACGCTCGGCGAGCCTGGCACTGGTCGGGTTGGCTTCCTTGCGCCGCGCCAGCAGCACCTGGATGGTAGCGTTGGGCGAACTCCATTTGGTGCCGCCGGCGTCGCTGGATTGCTGCGGCACCAGCCTGGTGGGCACGCCGAGCCGGACGCCGCTGCCGGAATCGGTGACGATTTTCCAGCCGACATTGTCCTGCCGCCGTTTCGCGGTTTCCGCCAGCATGCCGCGTTGCTGCGGATTGAGCACGCCGGTCGGCTTGTCGCCGCGTTCCTTCTGGAACTGCCGGATCGCGGCGACCATGCGCTCGCTGACCTCGCCGGTGATGGCGCCATTGTACTGGCCGACCCAGGCGAGGTCCGACTGCAGCGCCAGCCGTTCGCCCGGTGTCATCGCGCCCGCGGTATCGGCCGGCGCCTGCAGCGCCGGGCGGACTGGAACCGTCGCCACCCGTTTTGTCCCGGCGCCTGCGGTTGCGGGCTTGCGCTGCGCCCATGCCGGCGCCGCCACCGCCGCGAATATCAGTGTTGCCGTCAGCAGCGGTCTCATGACAAGTCTGGGGGTCATTGACGTCCGGCCAATTAAGCACATCTGCTCGGTCGGCAACAACGGAGATTGCGTGCGATGGCGACGCGCCCGCGTGAAGGTAGCAGCAGAACATGTTGAGTGCCGACGAACTCGAGCGCTACGCCCGTCATATCGTGCTGCGCGAAGTCGGCGGTCCCGGCCAGGCCGCCTTGAAGGAGGCTGCGGTGCTGGTGATCGGCGCCGGCGGCCTGGGCGCACCGGCGTTGATGTATCTCGCGGCGGCCGGCGTCGGCACGCTCGGCGTGGTCGACGACGACCTCGTGTCGCTGTCCAACCTGCAGCGCCAGATCATCCACAGCACGCCCGATATCGGTCGGCGCAAGGTCGACAGCGCCGCAAGCCAGATTCATGCGCTCAATCCGCATGTCAGGCTGGCAGCGCATGCCACCCGGCTAGACGCGCGCAACGCCATGGCGCTGATCGGCAGTTACGACCTGGTTCTGGATGGATCGGACAATTTCGCCACCCGCTATCTGGTCGCCGACGCCTGTTTCCTGGCCGCCAAGCCGCTGATCACCGCGGCCCTCGGCACCTTCGACGGATCGCTGACCACGATCCGCGCCCATGAGACGAACGCCGACGGCGAGTTCAACCCGACCTATCGCTGCCTGTTTCCGGAGCCGCCGCCGCCCGGCGCGGTACCGGCATGCGCCGAGGCTGGCGTGATGGGCGCGTTGGCCGGCATGCTGGGCTCGATGATGGCGCTGGAGGCGATCCGCGAAATCGTCGGATTCGGCGAGGGCCTGGTCGGCCGGCTGCTGATGATCGACGCCCGCGCGATGCGCTTCGAGACGCTGCGCTACCAGCGCGATCCGCAGAACCCGCTCAACGGCGACGCAGCAGCAATCACCGACTTGAGCGGGCATCGCTAGCGTGTTGGGCATGGCTAGAGTGTGATGAATTAGGCCAACAGCCGCCGCGAAGGTGGTGCGCTCCCTCTCCCGCGCTTGCGACCCACAAGCGGGGAGGGAACAGGTTGATAGACTAAACCAGGCTGGCCTCGGGTGCAGTTTGCGTCTGTCTGTTCGCTGGCGATGGCCTCTCGGCTCCCTCCCCCCTTGTGGGGCCCGCAAGCGGGAGAGGGAGCGCACTGCCTTCGCGGCTGTTGGCTTGAACTCATCACCCTTACAGTGGCGCAAGCCGCAAGCGGTGGTATGGCGCCGGCAAAGCTGTCCCCATCTCTACTTTGCATGGGGTTGTTTTCGCAGTTTTTCGGCTGCGACTCGAGCGCGGGCTCGAGCCTGGCGCCTGACCGCCGCGCTCTGAGCATGCTGGGGCATGCTCAGAGCATGCTGGGCAGCACGCGATCCGGCGGCTTGTGATTGTCGAGGAATGCCCGGATATTGATGATCACCTTCTCGCCCATCTCGACCCGGCCCTCGATGGTGGCGGAACCCATGTGCGGCAGCAGCGTCACCTTGCCGGCGCGCGCGAGCCGCACCAGCTTGGGATTGACCGCCGGCTCGTGCTCGTAGACGTCGAGCGCGGCGCCGGCGATCTCGCCGGTCTCGATCAGCTTGATCAGGGTCTCCTCGTCGATCACCCCGCCGCGCGCGGTGTTGACGATATAGGCATCCTTGCGGATCAGCTTCAGCCGCCGTGCCGATACCAGATGGAAGGTCGCCGGCGTGTGCGGACAGTTCACCGAAATGATGTCCATCCGCGCCAGCATCTGGTCCAGGCTTTCCCAGTAGGTCGCGCCGAGTTCGTCGGCGATGCGCGGCGCCACCGGGCGGCGGTTGTGGTAATGGATCTGCAGCCCGAAGGCGCGGGCCCGTCGCGCTACCGCCTGGCCGATGCGTCCCATGCCGATGATGCCGAGGCGCTTGCCGCCAATGCGGTGGCCGAGCATCCAGGTCGGCGACCAGCCCGGCCAATGCTTGCCCTCGGTGAGGATCGAGGCGCCCTCGATCAGGCGCCGCGGCACCGCCAGGATCAACGCCATGGTCATGTCGGCGGTGTCCTCGGTCAGGACCTTCGGCGTGTTGGTGACGGTGATGCCACGCGCGTGCGCCGCGGCGACATCGATATTGTCGACGCCGTTGCCGAAATTCGCGATCAGCCGCAGATGGCAATCAGGCTGCTTGAGCAGGTCCTCGGTGATCTCGTCGGTCACGGTCGGCACCAGCACGTCGGCCGAGCGTACCGCATCGGCAATCTGCTCCGGCGTCATCGGCGTATCGTCGAGATTAAGCCTTGCGTCGAACAACTCGCGCATCCGGGTCTCGATCGAGTCCGGCAGCTTGCGGGTGACGACGACGAGCGGCTTCTTCTTGACCGACATATCCTGCTCTCATGAGGCCGAGGGGGCTGGCTAAGGGAGTCGACAGCGGATTTGGGACTTCGCTCGTTCAGTCCTCGTTAACCCGGCTGTTCGACACTGGGCTGCCGCGCGGTCTACCGTTTGCCTTGTAGTTTTCCTTGGCCTGCCTGGGTTCCCGGAGCCTGAAGCCTCGCTCTGGGTTTCAATATTCCGTCCTCTCTAGCAGAAGGCCGGCCCAAGACAAGAACTACGGCAGACGAATAGCCGCGAAGGCCAAGGACAACCGGGGCGGGCCGGTGCTTCGAAGCGTTTGCAAGCTTGTTTCAGCTCGACCGATTCGAGTTGGACTCGGCGGGAGACGGGTATGGCGTGGGGGCGTTTTTGTTCGGTGGCAGTGCTAGCCGGCGCCGCGATGGGCGCGTCGATCAGCACCGGGTTTTCGGCCAAGGATACGGCCCTCACCACCAGCGGCCTGCCGGTGCCGCGCTATGTCAGTCTCAAATCCGACCATGTCAATGTCCGGGCCGGTCCGACCAAGGACAACGACGTTTCCTGGGTTTACACACGGGCTGGGCTGCCGGTCGAAGTGACCGCCGAATTCGAGAACTGGCGACGGGTGCGGGACTCCGAGGGTGCCGAAGGCTGGGTCTACCATTCCCTGCTGTCCGGCCGCCGAACCGCCGTCGTCACCATGAAGACCAAAGACGGGCTGGCGCCGCTCTATGACAGCGCCGATCCCAACAGCATCGTTACGGCCCGCCTGCAGGCCGGCGTGGTGGCCCAGGTCAGGAAGTGCGGATCAGGCTGGTGTCGTGTCAGCGGCAACAATTTCGACGGCTGGATCCAGCAGCAGCGCTTGTGGGGCGTCTACGCCGACGAGAGGGTGGAATAGCCGGATCAAGGCCGGTGCAAGCCGCGACGCCGCGCGGCGCTTTATCGACGCGTCGCCAGCATTCACGCGTCGCCGGGCAGGGACGTTGAGATAAGGACGTTGTGAAAAGAGTTCAGCGCTTCTTGCGCAGCCGGATCACCACGTCGACCCGGGCGATTTCATAACCCTCGGGCACGTCCGGCATCGCCCGCAGCATCATATGCGGGTCCGGAATGTCGACCAGCTCGTGGCTGTTCTCGAGATAGAAATGATGATGCGCCGACACGTTGGTGTCGAAATAGGTCTTGGTGCCGTCGATGCTGACCTGGCGCAGCAGGCCCGCATCGGTCAGCTGATTGAGCGTGTTGTAGACGGTGGCAAGCGAGACCGGGACCTTGGCGAGGGTCGCTTCCTCGTACAGCATCTCCGCGGTGAGATGGCGCGCGCCCTTGCCGAATAGCAGCCAGCCCAGCGCCATCCGCTGACGGGTGGGGCGCAGGCCGGCCGTCTGCAGCATTTCGTTGACGTCGTGCCACGGACAACCCGTCAGCGCCGGCTCGCGCCCGCGAACCGCCAAAACAGCAGCGTCATCATTCAAAGCCGAGGCGTCGTCGCTCAGTTCCAAGTCAGGCACCACACTCACTACCTTGCTCTACCTCTACTGTAGCGGAATATAACGAGGAAATCATGCAGATGCAAGCTTGTCGCAACTAGAACGATTCAAGCTGCAGCATCGGATTGAACCGGAACCCGGCGACCTTACCTCTCTCTCGGGTGCTTTGCCGCCTGCGGCAGCTATGTTAGAGGTCGACCACCAGCTTCATGCAAGTGCTGCGAGGGTGGGCGCGGTTTGCCAGGTTTTCCTGAGGTCGCGCCGAGGGGCGATATTGGCGTGCTTCCCGGCGGGGTGGTCGCTCGATCGGAACGTTGAGAGAGGCTGGCAGATGTCGGGGCGCAGCAGTTACGAATATGAAGATTTGCTGGCCAGCGGCCGCGGCGAGATTTTCGGCCAGGGCAATGCGCAATTGCCGCTGCCGCCGATGCTGATGTTCGACCGCATCAGCGAAATCTCCGCCACCGGCGGCGAATACGGCAAGGGGCTGATTCGCGCCGAGCTCGATGTCAAAACCGACCTCTGGTTTTTCGGTTGCCACTTCAAGGGCGACCCGGTGATGCCGGGCTGCCTCGGGCTCGACGCGCTGTGGCAGATGGTGGGTTTTTTCCTGGCATGGAGCGGCGGCCAGGGCCGCGGCCGCGCGCTTGGACTTGGCGAATTGAAGCTCGCCGGCCAGGTGATGCCGAACGTGCGCAAGATTGTGTACAACGTCGACGTCAAGCGCGTGATGCGGCTAAAGCTGATGCTCGGCATCGCCGACGGGTGGCTTTCCGCCGATGGCGAGATTATCTATCGCGCCAAGGACTTGAAGGTAGGGCTGTTCCGACAGGATGCTGCGGTGCAGTTGGCGAGGTAAGACAGTTGCTCGGGCCATCGGGGCGGTTTCGCGTCAGCGGCGGTCATCCAACCAGGTGGAACGGCAGGGCGAGGCGATCATGAGGCGGGTTGTCATCACCGGGATGGGTATCGTCTCGTCCATCGGAAACAACACCCAGGAAGTGCTGGCGAGCCTGCATGCGGCAAGGTCCGGCATTACGCGCGCCGAAAAGTTCGCTGAACTGGGCTTTCGCTCCAGGATACAGGGGGCGCCGACGCTCAACCCGGCGGATGTGATCGACCGTCGCGCCATGCGTTTCCTTGGTGAGGGCGCGGCCTGGAACCACGTCGCCATGGAGCAGGCGATCCGGGATTCCGGCCTCGAACCCGACGAGGTCTCCAACGTCCGTACCGGCATCATCATGGGCTCCGGCGGCCCCTCCGCCCGCACTCTGGTCGAGGCCGCCGATACCACCCGCAGCAAGGGCCCGAAGCGCGTCGGCCCGTTCGCGGTACCGAAGGCGATGTCATCGACGGCCTCGGCCACCCTTGCCACCTGGTTCAAGATCAAGGGTGTGAACTATTCGATCTCGTCGGCCTGCGCCACCTCGAACCATTGCATCGGCAACGCCTACGAGACCATCCAGATCGGCAAGCAGGACATTATCTTCGCCGGCGGTTGCGAAGAACTCGACTGGACGTTGTCGGTGCTGTTCGACGCGATGGGGGCGATGTCGTCGAAATACAACGACACGCCCGCCACCGCTTCGCGACCCTATGACATCAGCCGCGACGGCTTTGTCATCGCCGGCGGCGCCGGCGTTGTCGTGCTGGAGGAGCTCGAGCATGCCAAGGCGCGCGGCGCCCGCATCCATGGCGAGGTCGTCGGCTACGGCGCCACCTCCGACGGCTATGACATGGTCGCACCATCGGGCGAGGGCGCCGAACGCTGCATGCGAATGGCGCTGGCGACGGTGAACGGCAAGGTCGACTACATCAATCCGCATGCGACCTCGACCCCGGCAGGTGACCCGCCCGAGATCGAGGCGATCCGCAAGGTGTTCGGCATCGGCGAGAAGTGCCCGCCGATCTCCGCGACCAAGGCGCTGACCGGACATTCGCTCGGCGCCACCGGGGTGCAGGAGGCGATCTATTCGCTGCTGATGATGAACAACGGCTTCATCTGCGAGAGCGCCAATATCAGCGAGCTCGACCCCGTCTTCGCCGACATGCCGATCGTGCGCGCGCGGATCGACAATGCCAGGCTGGGAACCGTGCTTTCGAACTCGTTCGGGTTCGGCGGCACCAATGCGACGCTGGTGTTCAAGCGGCTGGATGCGTGAGGATCGCTGCTCGTCATCTCATGCGCGGCGCTCGCCCGTCGCGACGTCAGCCGATCGTCCCAAGCGCGATCGCCGCAACGCCGTCGGTGCAAACCCCATGAAGCGACAGCGATGAGTGGAGCGCCGGAATCATGAGCCAGTGGATGAAAGGCAAGCGCGGCCTGGTCATGGGCGTCGCCAACGACCATTCGATCGCCTGGGGCATCGCCCAGGCGCTTGCCGCCGAGGGCGCCGAACTCGCATTCACCTTTCAGGGCGAGGCGCTGGGCAAGCGGGTCAAGCCGCTGGCGCAGACCCTCGGCGTCGAGCTGGTGCTGCCCTGCGACGTCGAGAACCTTGCCAGCGTCGATGCGGTGTTTGAAGCGCTGCGCGCGAACTGGGGTCGGCTCGATTTTCTGGTCCATGCCATCGCGTTTTCCGACAAGAACGAGTTGAAGGGGCGCTACGCCGACACCACGCGCGAGAACTTCGCGCGCACCATGCTGATCTCCTGCTTCTCCTTCACCGAGCTTGCCCGGCGCGCGGCCGAACTGATGCCGGCATCCGGCGGCGCCATGATCACGCTGACCTTCGGCGGCTCGATGCGGGTGATGCCGAACTACAATGTGATGGGGGTGGCCAAGGCGGCGCTGGAAGCCTCGGTGCGCTACCTCGCCGCCGATTTCGGTCCGCGCGGCATCCGGGTCAACGCGATTTCGGCGGGCCCGATCCGCACGCTGGCCGGCTCCGGCATCGGCGACGCCCGGCTGATGTTCGCGTTCCAGCAGAAGCACGCGCCGCTCGGCCGCGGCGTCACCCTCGCCGAGCTCGGCGGCTCGGCGCTGTACCTGCTCTCCGACCTGTCAGGCGGCGTCACCGGCGAAGTGCACTATGTCAATTCCGGCTACAACGTCATCTCGATGCCACGGCCGGAAGCCTTGAAGGAGGACGGCCCGTAGCAGGGCCCGTCATCCGGCCGCAATCTGCTCGGCGCGCTGGAAGGCGGGCCGCGCCATGCACCGCGCCACATAGGCTTCGAACGAGGGGCGCGACGGCACCATCTTGAACTGCCGCACCGCGAAATTCAGCGCCGAGCCGATGGCGATATCGGCGGCTGAAAAGCTTTCTCCGAGAATCCACGGTCCTTTTGCCAGCGCGGCATCGAGCACGTCGAACACGCGCTGCGCGTCGCCCCAGCCGGCGGCGGTCGAGCTCATCTCGATCTTGGTGGCGATCTGCACCATCGCGGGCTCGATGCAGCCGGGCGCGAAGAACAGCCAGTACAGATATTTCGCCCGCAGCGGATCGCCGGGCGCAGGCGCGAGCCCGGCCTCGGGATAGCGTTCGGCGACATAGGCGCAGATCGCCGCGGTCTCTGCCAGCGTGGCGTCGCCGTCGCGCAGCGCCGGTACCTTGCCCATCGGGTTGATCGCGAGAAATTCCGGCGTCTTCTGCGCGCCGGCCGAGATGTCGGTCAATATTCGCTGATAGGGCTGGCCGGTTTCCTCCAGCAGCCACAGCGCGGTGAACGAGCGGGTGCGGGGCGCCCAATAGAGCTGCATCATGAGACAGTCTCCTCTTTCACGATCGAGCATGCCCAAACGAAAGGGCGGCCGTAAGGCCGCCCCCGACATTCCCTGGCGGTTCGGCTGGCGCGGCTACTCGCCGGCGGCCTCGCGCGGCGGCGGCGCCTCCTTCTGCTTCGCTTCGAGATCCTCGCCGGTCACCTGGTCGACCACCTTCATCGACAGCCGGGTCTTGCCGCGATCGTCGAAGCCGAGCAGCTTGACCTTGACCTTGTCGCCTTCCTTGACGATGTCCGAGGTCTTCTGCACCCGGCTGGCGGCGAGCTGGCTGATGTGAACGAGGCCGTCCTTGGCGCCGAAGAAGTTCACGAACGCGCCGAACTCCATCACCTTGACCACGGTGCCGTCATAGATCTGGCCGAGCTCCGGATCGGAGGCGATCGACTTGATCCACTTGATCGCGGCCTTGATCAATTCGCCGTCGGCGGACGCCACCTTGACCGTGCCGTCGTCCTCGATATTGACCTTGGCGCCGGTCTTCTCGACGATTTCCCGGATCACCTTGCCGCCGGTCCCGATCACTTCGCGGATCTTGTCGGTCGGGATCTTGAAGGTCTCGATGCGCGGCGCGTATTCGCCGAGTTCGGCGCGCGCGGCCGTCAGCGCCTTGGCCATTTCGCCGAGGATGTGAATGCGCCCGTCCTTGGCCTGGCCGAGCGCGACCTTCATGATCTCCTCGGTGATGCCCTCGATCTTGATGTCCATCTGCAGCGAGGTGATGCCATGATCGGTGCCGGCAACCTTGAAGTCCATGTCGCCGAGATGGTCCTCGTCGCCGAGAATGTCGGACAGCACCGCAAAGCGCTCGCCCTCCAGGATCAGGCCCATGGCGATGCCGGCGGTCGGCCGCTTCAGCGGCACGCCGGCGTCCATCAGCGACAGCGAGGCGCCGCAGACCGAGGCCATCGACGACGATCCGTTCAATTCGGTGATCTCGGAAACCACGCGCAACGTGTAGGGGAACTCGTGGTGCGGCGGCAGCACCGGATGGATCGCGCGCCAGGCGAGCTTGCCGTGGCCGATCTCGCGGCGCTTGGTGCCGCCGAGGCGTCCGGTCTCGCCGACCGAAAATGGCGGGAAGTTGTAATGCAGCAGGAACTGCTCCTTGTAGGTGCCCGCCAGCGAGTCGATGTACTGCTCGTCCTCGCCGGTCCCCAGCGTCGTCACCACCATCGCCTGGGTCTCGCCGCGGGTGAACAGCGCCGAGCCGTGGGCGCGGGGCAGCACGCCGACCTCGGCGACGATGTCGCGCACCGTCTTGACGTCGCGGCCGTCGATGCGCTTGCCGGTATCGAGGATGTTCCAGCGCACGATCTTGGCTTCCAGCTCCTTGAACACGCCGGCGATGCGGAGCTTGTCGTATTTCGGCTCCTCACCTTCCGGGAAGTAGTGCGCCATCACCTTGTTCTTGGCGGCGCCGACCGCGGCATAGCGGTCCTGCTTGACCGGGATCGCATAGGCGGCGCGGAGATCCTGCTCGATCAGGCCGAGCATCGCCTTTTCCAGCGCGCTTTCATCGGTGGTCTTGACCTCGCGCGGCTCCTTGGCCGCCTTCTCGGCCAGCTCGATGATCGCCTTGATCACCGGCTGGAAGTGACGGTGCCCGAACATCACGGCGCCGAGCATGATGTCCTCGTTGAGCTCCTTGGCCTCCAATTCCACCATCAGCACCGCGTCGGCGGTGCCCGCGACGACCAGATCGAGCTGGGTCTCGACCATCTCGTCGAGGGTCGGATTGAGCACGTATTCGTCATTGGCAAATCCGACGCGGGCGGCGCCGATCGGGCCCTTGAAGGGAGCGCCGGAAATGGTCAGCGCCGCGGAGGAGGCGACCAGCGCCAGGATGTCCGGGTCATTCTCCATGTCGTGCGACAGCACGGTGACGATGACCTGGGTCTCGTTGCGCCAGCCATCGACGAACAGCGGCCGGATCGGCCGGTCGATCAGCCGCGAGACCAGCGTTTCCTTTTCGGTGGGGCGGCCCTCGCGCTTGAAGTAGCCGCCGGGAATGCGGCCGGCGGCATAGGTCTTCTCCTGGTAGTCGACGGTCAGCGGCAGGAAGTCGACGCCCTCCCGGGGGGTCTTGGCGGCGACCACGGTGGCCAGCACCACGGTCTCGCCGTAGGTCGCCAACACGGCGCCGTCGGCCTGGCGGGCGATCTTGCCGGTTTCAAGCCTGAGGGGACGGCCACCCCAGTCGATCTCGACTGAATGCGTATTGAACATTGCGATCTTCTTTCATGGGTTCACGAAAGGCGGGCCGCTTGGAACACGAAAACCATGTGCAAGATGGCAAGACGCTGGGCGACGGTGTCGCAAATCCAGCGTCCGGCGATCCTGCCATGGTCTTCCTGTTTCGAATGGCGTCCATCCTTCCGATGGTACGGGCATCTCGCCCGTTGCGCCCAGCAGCCGGATTGCGGCTGGACACTGTTGCACGATCCCGTCCGGAAACCGGACAACACCACTTGCGGGATCATGCATCGGCGCGGGCATCTCACAGTCCGCGCTCGACGGACGCATGATCGGAGCGAACGACCGGCAAGCCGGTTTGGCGGGATCATGCGGCAACGCGCGCCATCGGCGCGCGCGAACGGGTAATTCAGCGGCGAATATTGTGCTTTTCGAGCAGCGCCCTGTAACGCGCTTCGTCCTTTTTCTTGATGTAATCGAGCAGCGAGCGGCGCGTCGACACCAGCTTGAGCAGGCCGCGGCGCGAGTGGTTGTCCTTGACATGGGTCTTGAAGTGCCCGGTCAGGTTGTTGATGCGTTCTGACAGGATCGCGACCTGGACTTCGGGCGAGCCGGTGTCGCCGGCCTTGTTGGCGTTCGTCTTGATGACTTCCGCTTTGCGTTCGGCGGTAATCGACATCGTCAGACACTTTCATTGTTGCGAGCGGAACTGGCGGTCAGTCCGGTCAGGTTGAACACGCGCCTGGGGATGAGTTCGCCATTGCCGATCTCGGCGAGGGCCAGAAGCCGGCCTGCCACCGTGACATAGACTGTGCCGCTACTATTGGGCGCATCCCGTCCGCGCAGTAAGACGGCCTGGCCCCGGTGGAGCCTTGCCGCATCCGCCCGTGTGACGGCCAGTGCCGGGATGTCGTCCAGCGCGGTCTCAACGGGCAAAAGCGCGTCGGCGAGGCTTCCCTCGCCAGACGCGGCTCTATCGCACAAAGCCTCCAACTGTTCCAGCGGAATCATGTCCGCCTCCCCGAACGGGCCGACCAGGGTCCGCCGCAAGGCACAGATGTGGCCAAAGCAGCCAAGCAGCCGGCCGATGTCGCGGGCCAGCGCCCGCACATAGGTGCCCTTGCCGCATTCCGCCTCGAACAGGGATCTGCAACTATCTTCCTGTTCTAAAAGGGATAAATAGTGTATCTCCACCGCGCGGGGCGGCAATTGGACGGCCTCGCCATTGCGCGCCAGATCATAGGCACGCTCGCCCTGGACCTTGATCGCGGAATATTGCGGTGGGACTTGCTCGATCACGCCAGTGAAGCGCGGCAGCAAGGCCGAAATGGCCTCGGCGGAGGGCCTGAGCTCGCTAGTCCGCACGATCCGGCCCTCGGTATCGTCGGTATCCCGCTCCTCGCCCCAGCACACCGTGAAGCGGTAACGCTTGCGGCCGTCCATCACAAAGGGAACCGTCTTGGTGGCCTCGCCGAGCGCGATCGGCAGCCCGCCGGACGCCAGCGGATCGAGGGTGCCGGCATGGCCGGCGCGCCGCGCCTGGAACAGCCGCTTCACCACCGCGACGGCATGGGTCGAGGTCATGCCCACCGGCTTGTCGAGCACGACCCAGCCGTGGACGTCGCGCTTGTCCCGTCGCGGCTGGTTGTGCTTCGGCCGCGGCGATTGCGGCGAAGCCCGGTCGTCGCCGTGGCGGCGGTCCGGGGCCGAATTCGTCTCGGCGCCGATGGAATCGCCGGCCGGTTGCCCGATCTGGCGATCAGCGGGGGTTGCGGTCATCCGTTCACTCTTCCGAATCAGGCAAATCCGTCGCGAGGTCTCTTTGCACCGCAGGCGTTCGCAGTAATTTCTCTATTCGTTCCGCCTCGTCGAATCGATCGTCGGCGCGGAAGCGGATATCAGGTGCAAATTTCAGGTTAATGCGATGCGCGATCTCGCCGCGCAGGAATTTGCGGTTGCGCTCCAGTGCCGCGATCACGATGTCGACGTCGCGGCCGCCGAGCGGCATCACATAGATGGTCGCAAGTTTCAGGTCCGGCGCCATCTTGACCTCGGGCACCGTGATGATGTGGCCTTCGAGGTCGGCATCGTGCACCACGCCCTGCGATAGAATCTCGGCGACCGCATGCCGGACGATTTCGCCGACGCGCAACTGGCGTTGCGAGCCGCCCGAAGCGGAACCCTTTCTGTGGTGCTGGGGCATGGCCGTCCTTTGAGAGCGAGTTGGTCATGGCCGGGCGTGCCCCCGGCCATCCACGTCTTTCGAGCCGATACATTCCAGCTCGTGGTCGCCCGGGCAAATTCGGGCCTGGCGGCAAGGGAATGATGGCGGGCGAAGCGTGTGAGGTTCGACCTCACAGGCTGCGCTGGATCGTCTCCACCCGATAGCACTCGATGACGTCGCCGACCCGCATGTCGCCGTAGTTCTCGAACGCCATGCCGCATTCCTGGCCGGATTGCACTTCCTTCACCTCGTCCTTGAAGCGCTTCAGGGTCGAGAGCTTGCCTTCGTGGACGACGACATTGTCGCGGATCAGGCGGACATTGGCACCGCGTTCCACACTGCCGTCGGTGACCCGGCAACCCGCAACCTTGCCGACCTTGGAGATGTTGAACACCTCCAGGATCTGGGCGTTGCCGAGCATGGTCTCGCGCAGCGTCGGCGCGAGCAGGCCGGACATCGCTTTTTTGATGTCATCGACCAGATCATAAATGATGTTGTAGTAGCGGATCTCGATGCCGTTGCGCTTGGCGGCGGCGGCCGCTTCCTTGTTGGCGCGCACCGAGAAGCCGATGATCGCGGCATTGAAGCCTTCCGCCAGCGTGACGTCGGATTCCGAGATGCCGCCGACGCCGGCATGCAGGATGCGCGCGGCGACCTCGTCGGTACCGAGCTTTTCCAGCGATCCGAGGATCGCCTCGAGCGAGCCCTGCACGTCGGCCTTGACGATCAGCGGGAATTCCTTGCGGCCCGAAGTCTTGAGCTGCGACATCATCTGCTCGAGCGAGCCGCGCATGCCGGAGATGCTGGCGGCGGCGTTCTCCCGCTTCTGGTGCGCGCGATAGCTCGTCACCTGGCGGGCGCGGGCTTCGTTCTCGACCACGGCCAGACGGTCGCCGGCCTCCGGCGGCCCGTTGAAACCGAGCACCTCGACCGGCACCGAAGGCCCGGCCTCGTCGATGGTGTCGCCCTGGTCGGAAATCAGCGCGCGGACCCGGCCCATCTCGGCGCCGGCCACGATGATGTCGCCGACCCGTAGCGTTCCGCGCTGCACCAGCACGGTGGCGACCGGGCCGCGGCCGCGGTCGAGCTTGGCCTCGATCACGGTGCCTTCGGCGGGACGTTCCGCATTGGTCTTGAGGTCGAGCAGTTCGGCCTGCAGCGCGATCATCTCGAGCAGCTTGTCGAGATTGGTCTTGTTCTTGGCGGAGACCTCGACGTCGACCACTTCGCCACCCAGCAATTCCACCTGCACTTCATACTGCAGCAGCTCGGTGCGCACGCGTTCCGGCCGGGCATCGGGCTTGTCGATCTTGTTGATCGCCACGATCATCGGAACCTTGGCCGCCTTGGCGTGATTGATGGCCTCCACCGTCTGCGGCATGACGCCGTCATCGGCGGCCACCACCAGCACCACGATGTCGGTCACCTTGGCGCCACGCGCGCGCATCGCCGTGAAGGCGGCGTGGCCGGGGGTGTCGATGAAGGTGATCTTCTTGCCGCTTTCCGGCGAGGTCACCTGATAGGCGCCGATATGCTGGGTGATGCCGCCGGCCTCGCCGGATACCACATTGGCGTGGCGCAGCGCGTCGAGCAGCGAGGTCTTGCCATGGTCGACATGGCCCATCACGGTCACGACCGGCGAGCGCGGCTCGGTGTCGGTCGAATTGTCGACGATGTCGAACAGGCCTTCCTCGACGTCGGAGGCGGCGACGCGCTTGACGGTATGGCCCATCTCCTCGGCGATCAATTGCGCGGTGTCGGCGTCGATCACGTCGGTGATCTTGTGCATCGCGCCCTGCTTCATCAACAGGCGGATCACGTCGACGGCGCGCTCCGACATCCGGTTGGCGAGCTCCTGGATCGCGATCGCTTCCGGGATGATCACCTCGCGGATCAGCTTTTCCTTCGGATCGTTCGAGGCATGTCCCTTGAGGCGCTGGGTGCGGCGACGGAACGAGGCGATCGAGCGCTCGCGCACGTCGTCGGCATTGAGGGCGGTGACGACCGTCAGGCGGCCGCGCTGCTTCTGCGGCGCCGGCTTGGCCGTCGTCTTCGGAGCCGCGACGGGACGCGCGACGCCCCCCGGACCGCGGCGCACCAGGCGTGGCCCTTCATCCTCGTCGCTGATGTCGGCGGCGACGCCGGGAGCCCGCACCGGTACCGCGGCGCGCGCGGTGGCGGCGGCGGCGGCCTTGGCTTCGGCCTCGCCAAACCGCTTCTTGGCTTCCAGCTCGGCCTTGCGCTTGGCTTCCTCGTCCTGGCGGTGCCGTTCCTCCTCGGCCTTGCGGCGCGCCTCGGCGGCCTCGCGTTCGGCCTGCTCGATGCCCTCGCGGCTGTTGCGGCGCCTGGCTTCCTCCTCCGCCAGCCGACGTTCCTCGACGTCGCGCAGCTTCGCATCGGCAAGCGCGCTGGCGCGTGCTGTTCGTTCGTCCTCGGTCAGGGTGCGGAGCACGACGCCCGAATTGCTGCGCGGCGCCGCCGGCGGCGTCGCCGGGCGGGCGAGCGGAGCCTTGGCGGGCACAACCTTGGCCACAGCCGGCTCGGCGACGCCGGCATCCGCCGGCGTTCCGTCGCCGGGAATGCGGCGCTTGCCGCGCTTTTCCACCACCACCTGCTTGGTGCGGCCATGGCTGAAGCTCTGGCGCACGGTGCCCGTCTCGACGCGCGGCTTGAGCGTCAAGGTCTTGGTCGGGACACTGAGAGTCTTGTCGCCAGGCGTTTTCGTATCAACCATTCAGCAATCCTAATCTCGTTGCGTCGTGCGAGCCTGCACGGTCGGTGTCGGCGAATTCCGGGCCGCGCGGCCGGCGGTGCTGTCGTCATCCGCCATCCGGTATCGGACCAGGGTATGGCTGCGCGACAGAAAGGTCTTGCTCGCCGGGCCCGCGAGCAGCGCAGCATGTATCACATTTGACCGGCCCAGTGCCAAATCCAATTGTTCCGAGCTCAGCGCCGTGACCACCGGAAGCTGACGCGATTCATCGCCAATTCCGGCATTTTGCCGGGCGATGGCGTCCAATTTGCGGATTCCGTCCGCCGCCCCGTCGGCGGCATGGATCAGAACCTGCACCTCGCGCCGTGCCAGCGCGGTTTCGACCTTGCCGAAGCCGGACACCGCCTGGCCAGCCTTGGCTGCGATGGCAAGCGCATCAACCAGGCTGCGCACGAGCAGCGTTTCGGTGGTCTCCGCCAGCGCCGGCGCGGCCTGAACCGCGCGCCTGAACCCCTTGCCAAACTGGTTACGCCGCACCGCTTCTGCAACCACCCGGCGGCAGGCCGACAGCCACAGGCCGCGTCCGGGAAGCTTGCGTTTCAGATCCGGAACGACCTCGCCGGTCGGCGAGACGACAAACCGGATCAGCTCGTCGATCGGCCGCACCTCGCGCGTGACCGCACACATCCGCATCGTCGCGGCCCGGTCGGGCCGCGGTCCGCTGTCGAGATCGGGGTCGGCGAAAGCAAGCATGCCTGGGACATCGCTCCTGTCATCTCGGCGCGCACAATGCGCCAAGCCGCTCATCGGGATCGCGGTACATGCCTCAGACCGCCTGTTCTTCGGGCGCCTCCGCCTCCTCGCCCTTCTTGGCGAGGTCGGCCTCGGTGATCCAGCCGGCGCGCAGTCGCGCCTGCATGATCAGGCTCTCGGCGTCGTCGCGCGAGATCTCGTTGGCATCGAGAATGCCGGCGTGCTTGGTCGGCTCGCCGCCTTCCTTGCGCTCGGTCCAGCCGACCAGATCGTCGGTGGCGCAGCCCGCGAGATCCTCCACGGTCTTGATGTCGTTCTCGCCGAATTTCACCAGCATTTTCGAGGTCACGCCGGGCACCGTTTTCAATGCGTCATCCACGCCCAACTCCTTGCGTCTGTTTTCTAGTTCCATTTCGAGCTGCGCCAGATGCTCCCTGGCGCGACTCTGCAATTCGTTGGCCGTCTCATCGTCGAAGCCCTCGATTCCGGCCAGTTCCCGTACGTCGACCAGCGCCAGTTCCTCCACCGAGGTGAAGCCTTCCGAGGCCAGAAGCTGGCCGACCACCTCGTCGACGTTGAGCGCCTCCATGAACACCCGGGTCGAGTTCTCGAAATCGGCCTGGCGGCGTTCGGATTCCTCCTGCTCCGTGAGGATGTCGATGTCCCAGCCGGTCAGTTGCGAGGCGAGCCGCACATTCTGGCCGCGCCGTCCGATCGCCAGCGAGAGCTGGTTGTTGGTATCGGGTACCACCACCTCGATCCGCTCGCGGTCCTCGTCGATCACGACCTTGGCGACTTCGGCCGGCGCCAGCGCGTTGACCACGAAGGTCGCGATGTCGGGCGACCACGGGATGATGTCGATCTTCTCGCCCTGCAGCTCGTTGACCACGGCCTGCACCCGCGAGCCGCGCATGCCGACGCAGGCGCCGACCGGATCGACCGAGGAATCGCGTGAGATCACGCCGATCTTGGCCCGCGAGCCGGGATCCCGGGCCACCGCCTTGATCTCGACAATGCCGTCGTAGATTTCCGGAACTTCCTGCGCGAACAGCTTGGCCATGAATTGCGGATGGGTGCGGGACAGGAAGATCTGCGGGCCGCGGGTTTCGCGCCGCACGTCGAAGATGTAGGCGCGGACGCGGTCACCGTTGCGGAACACCTCGCGCGGCAGCATCTCGTCGCGGCGCACGATGGCCTCGCCGCGGCCGAGATCGACGATGACGCTGCCATATTCGACCCGCTTGACAATGCCGTTGACGATGTCGCCGATGCGGTCCTTGAATTCCTGGTACTGGCGGTCGCGCTCGGCCTCGCGCACCTTCTGCACGATCACCTGCTTGGCCGATTGCGCGGCGATCCGGCCATACTCCAGTGGCGGCAGCGTATCGGCGATGGTGTCGCCGACCTGGGCGCCCGGGTTGGCGCGCTGCGCATCCGCCAGCGAAATCTGGTTCGACGAATTCTCCACCTGCTCGACCACCAGCATGTGGCGCGACAGCCGCAGCTCGCCCTTCTTGGCGTCGATCTCGGCATGCACGTCGGTCTCGCTGCCGTAGCGGGCGCGCGCGGCCTTGGCGATGGCGTCCTCCATCGCCGCGATCACGATCGACCGGTCGATCGATTTCTCGCGGGCGACCGCGTCGGCGATCTGCAGCAGTTCGAGCTTGTTGGCGCTGACAGCGGCCATGGCTAGTCTCCTCTGGTGGTATCGATGTCGCGCTGCCGCGACGTCGCGGCGGCGAGGCGCTGTTCCCTGGTCTTGCCCGTCGCGCCATTGCCGGCGCCGCGCGGCGGTGATTTGCGGCGCTGCGCCGGGCCGCTCCTTGTCGCATGCGGCGGCGGTGGTGGTTCGAGCCCGAGGTCGCGGCGCAGTTCGCGTTCGGCGGCCTTGCCGCGCCGCATCGATTCCGCGATCAGCTCGTCGGTCAGCACCAGCCGGGCATCCGCAATGTCTTCGATGGCGAGCGTGATGTCGGCCGCTTCGCCGGCACCCGCCTCGTCGCGATGCAGGCGGACCGCATTGCCCTCGACGCCCGCCAGCGTGCCGCGGAATCGCTTGCGGCCCTGATGGGCCACCGCCAACTCGATCTTCACGAGATGGCCGGCATGACGTTCGAAATCGGAGCGGCGAACCAGCGGCCGGTCGATCCCCGGCGAGGAAATCTCCAGCCGGTAGGCGCGGTCGATCGGATCGGTGATATCGAGCACCGGCGACAGCGCCCGCGAAATCGCCTCGCAGTCCTCGATCTGCATCGACCCGTCGGGCCGTTCCGCCATGATCTGCACGGTGCAGCCCTGTTCCCCGGAGATCTTGATCCGCACCAGCCGGTAACCCATGCCCTGCAGAACCGGTCCGGCGGCCGCCGACACCCGCGCCGCCATGCCGGGCTCGACCACCAGGCGCGGCTCGGCAAGCAGATCGGCCTCTAGGGAACCAGTCGAATCGGTCATGTCCAGCGTCAAATTCCGTCTCAGCCTTGCAGGGGTGGCCGGCGCCTTGCGGCGGTCCGACACGGCTACCCGAACGGCACGCGACGCGATCTTCCGCGCAAGACCCGTTCAGGTAATAAAAAAGAGCGGGTCCCGCGGGGCCCACTCTCAATACGCGATCGTATGAGAACCTGAAGTTGCCGGTGATATAGCCGTTTTGCGATTGACCGGCAAGACCCGCGATGCCCTGGGCCACGAATAAACGTCATGCCGGCATCGATGTCCAAATCTAACCCTTCCTTCACCATGCCTGCCTAGATTGCCGCCAATCGCCATACCGGCGCGCTTCGAGTTTATTTGATGGCGGCGACCACAGCGCTCATCCCCGGGCTTGACGAAATCGTCAGGGGCGGCGATCCGCGGCGGCGGGCCAGGGCCGCGCAGGGCATCGCCGAGCTGTTCCTGGTCGGGGCCGCCCATTTCCGGGCCGATCATGTCAGCCTGTTCGACGATATCCTGGTCGATCTCGTTCCCCATACCGAACTCAGGGCCCGCGCCGAATTGGCCGAACGGCTGTCGCCGCTGGCCAACGCGCCGCCCGGCCTGGTCGGCCGCCTCGCGCGCGAGGACGATCTCGCGGTCGCAGGACCGCTGCTGCGGCGTTCCCCCGTCATCGATGAGCGGCTGCTCATCGAGATTGCGGGAGCCAAGAGCCAGGGTCACCTGCTGGCGATGGTGGAACGCCCGGCATTGTCCGGCGACCTCACCGATGTGATGCTGCGCCGCGGCGACCGCGACGTCGTCAGGCGCGCGGCCGGCAATGCCGGCGCGGTGTTCTCACCGACAGGCTACGCGACCCTGATCGACCGCGCCGGCCAGGACGGCGTGCTGACCTTGGCTGTCGGCCAGCGCGATGACCTGTCGGCAGCGCACCTGAAGGACCTTCTGGCCGGTTCGGTCGATGCCGTCCGCCGCCGCCTGTTCGACGTGGTCAGGCCCGGCCGTCAGGCCGCGATCAAGCAGGCGATGAGCGACCTTGCCGGCACGCCGGCGCGGATCGAGAGCCGGCGCGACTTCGCACCGGCGCAGCGCGCCATTCTTGCGCTGCATCGAGCGGGCGAACTCCATGAAGCGGCGCTGCTCGGATTTGCCCGCAACCATCAATACGAGCAGTCGATCGCGGCGCTGTCGGCGATGTCGACGGTGAAGATCACCGTCCTCGACCGCCTGATCAATGGCGAGCGCCACGATCCGATCCTGATCATCGGCAAGGCGGTCGGCCTCGAATGGGCGACGGTACGGGCGCTGATCCTGCTTCGAACTCGGCCCGAGCCGGATCGCTTCGCCGGCCGACATCGAGACCGCGCGGGCAAACTTCGCCCGCCTGATGCCGTCGACCGCGGAACGGGTGGTGGATTTCTGGCGCACCCGTCCACCGGCCTGATGCGGTCTCGCGCCACTTGCAGCGGAAGCGGAAGGCGAACCGTCAGCCGGTCCGTTCGAAGCGGAGATAGGTTGCGGCGCGGCCCTCGCGTTCGGCTTTGCGGCCGTAACGCGTCAGGCTGTAGCCGGGCCACGGCCGGCGCCAATCGGCGCTGCATTCCGCGGTCCAGGCGAAATCGGCCGAGCGCAGGAGATGCCACAGCGTCCAGGCGCCGTAATCGGCGATGTCGCTGACAAAGCGGAATTCTCCGCCCGGCCTGAGCGCGCGCGCCATCGCGGCGACGTGCGTGTCCTGCACGAAGCGGCGCTTCCAGTGTCGCCGTTTCGGCCATGGGTCGGGATGGATCAGGTCGATCCGCGAAAGCGCGCCGGGCGGCAGCCAGGCCAGCAACTCGCCGGCATCGCCCGCCAGCAGCCGGATATTGCCGATATGGTTGGCCTCGATCTGCGCCAGGATCTTGGCCATGCCATTGACATACGGCTCGCAGCCGATGAACCCGACCGACGGGCAGGCGGCGGCCTCCGCGAGCAGATGCTCGCCGCCGCCGAAGCCGATTTCGAGCCTGACCTCACGGACCGGCGGATCGAACAGCGTGGCGAGATCGCGCGGCGCAGGATGGGCGATATCGAGCGACAGCTGCGGCAGCAGGTGCGCGACCAGGTGAGCCTGATGCGGGCGGAGCCGGTGACCCTTGCGCCGTCCGAAAAAAGCGTTCGGCGCGGCGCGGCCCAGGATGACATTCGCATCGGACGGATCGTTTTCGGTCATGCCGCGGTGTGTTCCTGCGCGAGGAATGGACGATAGCCTGCCGAGCGGGGCCAGTGCCGCTCAGCGCTGGACGGGACCCTCGCGTGCGGCGATCTGCTCGACCATCTCGACAATGCAGCGCCGCAGCTTGGCATCGGTGATGCGCGTGAAGGCCCGCGTCAGCGCCAGGCCCTCCGAGGTCGCGAGAAAATCCGATACATAGGATGGCGAGGCGTCCTCGCCATCGCCGCCCGCAACTGCCGCGCCCGGTCCCCCTTCGAACAGAAACGAGACCGGCACCTTTAGAATTTCGGAAATCTGCTGAAGGCGGCTCGCGCCGACCCGGTTGGTGCCCTTCTCGTATTTCTGCACCTGCTGGAAAGTGAGGCCGAGGGCTTCGCCGAGCTTCTCCTGACTCATGCCCAGCATGATGCGGCGCATGCGCACCCGGCTGCCGACGTATCTGTCAACAGGGTTCGGCGCTTTGGTCGACATCGGGCGCTCCATGGGTCCCACGCGGCCATCATGACGGGCAAGACGGATTATGCCTCGGTCGACGATAAATCAATCCCGCCGGATCGGCGGTCACGCGCGGATCGGGCTGCTCACGCGCCGCGCTTCGCCCTGCGCCGCCGGATCACGGCGATCAATGCGGCGATCACGATGATGGCGGCCGGGATGTCGCCGAAACGGGCGAAGAGCGGCGGTGCGATCGCCGATGGCAGCGCGGAATCGAGCACGCCTTCGACGCCGAGACCAAGCCTCGCGACGATTCGTCCCGCCGGATCGATCACGGCGGAAATGCCGGTATTGGCGGCGCGCACTACCGGCAGCCCTTCCTCGATCGCGCGCATCCGCACCTGCTGCAGATGCTGATAGGGTCCGGTCGAATTGCCGAACCAGCCGTCATTGGTCAGGTTGACGATCCAGCCCGGACGGTCGCCGCGCTCGGCCACGTCGGCGGGAAACACCGCCTCGTAGCAGATCAACGGCAGGGCCGCGGGCGCGTGCGGAATCTCGAGCGGGCGGCGTCGCGTGCCCGAAATGAATCCGCCCTGCACCTTGGTCAGCTGTTCGAAGCCGAGCCGTTCCATCCAGTGCTGGAACGGCAGATATTCGCCGAACGGCACCAGATGCAGCTTGTCGTAGACTGACAGCACGCTGCCGTCATGATCGATGACATAGATGGAATTGTACGCCCGGGTGATCCTGGCGCCTTGCGGCAGGTCGGGCGCGCGTACCGCACCGGTAATCAGCACGGTGCCCCGGGGCAGGAAGTCGGCGATCTCGGCCATCGCATCGGCTTCGCGGGTCAAGAAGAACGGAAATGCCGATTCCGGCCAGATCAGGATGTTGACGTCGCGCACGCCGGTCGATTGCGGCCCCGAGGCGCGATCGGACAGCGCCAGGTATTTCTGCATCACGGCCGCCTTGGCCGAATAGTTGAAGCGAACGTCCTGCTGCAGATCGGGCTGCATGATCCGCAATTTGAGATCGGGCACGGTCGTGGTCGGGTGCAGCGCCAGGCGCGCGGCGCCGAATACGCCCATCGCGACCAGCAGCACAAGCGCCGATGCCGGCGCGAGCCACGGCCTGCGGCCGCGGGAGGCGCCGTCGATCAGGGTGGCCGGACTGGCAAAGATCGCCACCGCGAGAAAGGTCAGTCCCCACAGCCCGATCAGCGCGGCGGTCTGCGCCAGCGCCAGCGGTTCGCTGAAGGCGTAGCCGAACGCATTCCAGGGAAAGCCGGTCAGCACATGGCCGCGCAGCCATTCGCTCACCGTCAGCGCCGCGGCGAGCGCCAGCACGCGCGACGCGTCGCGGGTCCAGATCAGCCGCGCCATGGCAAAGCCGAGGGCGGGAAACAGCGCCAGGTAGGCGGGCAGTCCGAGCACGGCGAACGGCATCAGCCATGCAAAGGTGGGTGCATCGACCAGGAAGGCGTAGCCGATCCAGTACAGGCCGGGGACGAAATAGCCGAGGCCGAACCACCAGCCGGCCAATGCCGCCGCCGGCACGCCGCGCAGCCGTCCGGCACCGGCGCCGTCGATCAGCCAGACCATGACCGGGAAGGTCAGAAACAGCAGCGGCCAGGCATCGAACGGCGCCATCGCCAGCGACGACAGCGCGCCCGCCAGCAGCGCGATGACGGCGCGCCGCCACCCCCAGGCGAGGACCACGGCCAGCGCGGCCGCGCGGAGTCGGCCGGCGGCGTTCACGGCGAGCCGGCTCCGTCGCCGGATGGGCCCGTGTTGTCGGTGGCTTGAGCCTGGCCGGGCTCGGGCGCCGCCTCGCGACGCCGGCTGGCGCGCGCCGGGGCGCGTTCCTTGCGGGTGCTGATGCGCAGCCGCTTGACCCGGCGGGGATCGGCGTCGAGCACCTCGATTTCGAAATTGCCGGGGCCGGAAATCACCTCGCCACGCACCGGCAGGCGGCCGACATGGGTGACGAGATAGCCGCCGAGCGTTTCGACCTCCTCGCCGGCCTCGCCGGTGACGAACTCCGCGCCGATCACGGTGCGGACGTCGTCGAGCGGCGCGCGGGCGTCGGCGATGAACGAATTGTCCGCCTGCCGCACGATCGCCGGCGGGTCGTCGCTGTCATGTTCATCGTCGATCTCGCCGACGATCTGTTCGACGATGTCCTCGATCGAGACCAGGCCGTCGGTGCCGCCATACTCGTCCACCACCAGCGCCAGATGGATGCGCGAGGCCTGCATCTGGGCCAGCAGGTCGATCGCCCGCATCGACGGCGGCACGTAGAGCAGTTTCCGGATGATGCTGGCCTCGGCGAGCGGCAGCGCCAGGTCGACCGCGCGCAGATCGAGGCCGGCCGGCAACGGCTTCTTGCGCTTGGTCTTGTCGGCATCGGTCACCCGCGCCCTGGCCGTCATGAAGGCCAGCAGGTCGCGGATATGGACCATGCCTTCGGGATCGTCGAGGGTCTCGTTGTAGACCACGAGCCGCGAATGCGCCGCGCTTTCGAACAGGCTCATCAGCTCGCCGAGCTGGATGTCCCGCTTGACCGCGACAATGTCGGCGCGATGAATCATCACGTCGGCGATGCGCCGCTCATGCAGGCCGAGAATATTGCGCAGCATGGTGCGCTCGATCGCGGAGAAGCCCGCCTCGTCCGGCGTGCTGGCGTCGAGCACGACCTGCAGATCGTCGCGCACCGACCCCGGCTTCCAACCGAACAGGGTGCGGATGGCACGGACCAGCCAGTTCTCGGCGGCAGGACGCAGCACCTCGCCCTCCTGCACCACCGCCGGCAGGTTGCGGATGTTGCGCGGATTGTCGTGGGTCGGTTCGGAATCGGCCATCTCAGTCGATCCGCTGCCGGTCCGCATGGGGATCGGGGATGCCGAGCTGCGCCAGGATCTCGGTCTCCAGGTTCTCCATGGCTTCGGCGTCGGCATCGTTTTCATGATCGTAGCCGATCAGATGCAGGAAGCCGTGCACCGCCAGATGGCTGAGATGGTGGTCGAACGGCTTGCGTTCGCCATCCGCCTCGCGCCGGGTGGTCTCGTAGGCGATGGCGATGTCGCCCAGCATGCGCGGGGGGTCGCCGGCGCGAACCGGGCCGGTCGGCTGCAGCGCTGGGAACGACAGCACGTTGGTCGGCTTGTCGATGCCGCGCCAGTTGTTGTTCAAGGTGCGCATGCCGGCGTCGTCGGTCAGCATCACCGCGAGTTCGGCATGGCCGAGATCGGCATCGACCATGGTTGCCGCAGTCGCGAGTGCGCGGTGGATGGCCGCTTCGGCATCGGGTGCGGCCTGCCACCCCTCGGCGACGACCAGAACCTCTGTCATGGGCAGCGCAGGCAGCGGCATCGGTTCGGAGTTTCCGCCGCGGAGGGCAATCACCCAAGGCGGCCGTTCGGCGAGGTTCTTCCGCATCAAGGACTGCCGGTTGCCGTCCGCGGCGGCAATCCTTCATAGGCGGCGACGATCCGCGCCACCAGTTCATGGCGGATGACGTCTTCGGCGGTGAATTTCACCTGGGCGATGCCCTCGACGCCGTCGAGCAGCCGGGCGGCCTCGGCAAGACCGGAGGTCTGCCCGTTGGGCAGGTCGACCTGGGAGGGATCGCCGGTGATGATCATGCGGCTGTTCTCGCCGAGCCGGGTCAAAAACATCTTCATCTGCATCGAGGTGGTATTCTGCGCTTCGTCCAGGATGATGGCGGCATTGGTCAGGGTCCGTCCGCGCATGAAGGCGAGCGGCGCGATCTCGATCTCGCCGCCCTGCAGCGCGCGCTCGACGATCCGCGAATCCATCAGGTCGTACAGCGCATCATAGATCGGGCGCAGATAGGGATCGACCTTCTCGCGCAGGTCGCCGGGCAGAAAGCCCAGCCGCTCGCCGGCCTCCACCGCCGGCCGCGACAGGATGATGCGGTCGACTTCCTTGCGTTCGAACAATTGCGCGGCATGGGCTACCGCAAGCCAGGTCTTGCCGGTGCCGGCAGGACCGATGCCGAACACCAGTTCATGGCGCTTCAGGGCGCGGATATAGGAGTCCTGCGCCGCGGTGCGGGCGCGGACCGGGCGCTTGCGCAGGTTGATGGTCTCGAACGAGGACTTGACCGCCTTGGCGTCGAATTCGAACAGCGAACCCTGCGCGATCACCGCGCGGATTGCACCCTCGACGTCGCCCTGCGCCAAATCGTGCCCCTGCAAGGCCTGCGTGTACAGCCCTTCCAGCACCCGTCGCACCGCGTCGCAGGCCTCGCGGGACCCGGCGATGGTGATGTGGTTGCCGCGGCAGTCGACCACCACGCCGAGCCGGCGCTCGATCAGCGCGAGGTTCTGGCCGTAGGGTCCGACCAGCGCGGAGACGGCGCGGTTGTCGTCGAAATCGATCACGACTTGCGCTTCGGGCGGGATCTGCAGGTCGCGATCGAGTTTGCTTCGGGGAGCGAGCGAGGGTGAATCCGATGCGCTTTTCGGCAAGGGTTCAGGCTCCAATGGTGAGGTGAGACGGACGCGCGCCCGGCGTCGGCACCGTGGCCGCCGCCACCGCAAGATCGCCGAGCAGGCTGTAGCGCTCGAGGCTCGCCACCGTCACCGGCAGCACCTGTCCGATCAGGTCGGCGGGCGCCATCACATGCGCCGGCTGCAGATAGGCGGTACGGCCGACGATCTGGCCCGGATTGCGCGCGGGCCGCTCGAACAGCACGTCGACGGTGCGGCCGATCGCGGCCCGATTGAAGGCCGATTGCTGGCTGTCGATCAATTCCTGAAGCCGCACCAATCGCTCGTCCATCTCGGCCGCTGACACCGTCTCCCGCAGATCCGCCGCCGGCGTTCCCGGCCGCGGCGAATATTTGAACGAATAGGCGCCAGCGTAGCCGATTTGAGCGACGAGGGCGAGGGTGGCGGCAAAATCTTCCTCCCGCTCGCCGGGGAAGCCCACGATGAAATCCGATGAAAAAGCAATGTCTTGCCGCGCCGCACGAAATCGGTCGACGACGCGTCGATAGTCATCGGCGCAATGCCTGCGGTTCATCGCCGCCAGAATCCGGTCGGAGCCGGATTGCACCGGCAGGTGCACGAACGGCATCAGCGCCGGCAACTCGCGATGCGCCTCGATCAGGGTGTCGTCGACATCGCGGGGATGGCTGGTCGAATAGCGCAGTCGGGCGATGCCGGGGATCTCCGCCAGCCGCCGCAGCAGCCGGCCGAGCGACCAGATCCGTCCGTCCGGCCCTTCGCCGTGATAGGCGTTGACGTTCTGCCCGATCAGGGTGATTTCGCGCACGCCATGGTCGGCCAGCCTGTTCGCCTCCTCGACGATTCGCGCCGCCGGCCGCGACATCTCGGCGCCGCGGGTATAGGGCACCACGCAGAAGGTGCAGAACTTGTCGCAGCCTTCCTGCACCGTCACGAAGGCGGAAACGCCGCGGGCCCGGATCGCCGCGGCTCGCGGCGGCGCCAGCGCGCCGAACTTGTCATCGACCGGGAATTCGGTTTCCACCGCGCGGCCGCCTCGGCCGGCGCGCTCGAGCAGTTGCGGCAGGTGGTGATAGCTTTGCGGGCCGACCACGATGTCGACCGCGGGCGCGCGGCGGATGATCTCCTCGCCTTCGGCCTGCGCGACGCAGCCCGCCACGGCGATGCGGAGCGAGCGGCCATGGCGGGCCGCTTCGTCCTTGAGCGTGCGCAGCCGCCCCAGCTCCGAATAGACCTTCTCGGAGGCCTTTTCACGGATGTGGCAGGTGTTGAGGATCACCAGGTCCGCATCATCGGCGCTCGCGGTCTCGACAAATCCCTCCGGGGCCAGCGTGTCCACCATGCGTTGCGCATCGTAGACATTCATCTGGCAGCCATAGGATTTGATGTGCAGCTTGCGCGGCGGCTTCATGGAACCCGGGTTGCTGGGCGGACGTGACGCCAATGCGGCACGCCGCTCAATTATAGGCTAACCGCCCGGAAATCCAGTGTCGGCCTGCCGCGTTGCCGGCCGGCCGCAGCTTTAGCCCAAGTCGATCCGCCGGATCAGGTCGGGCAATTGCCGCATGTCGTCGAAGGTCCGTTCCGCGCCGGCGGCGCGCAGCCGGGCGGCATGGCCGGGGCGGCAATGGCTGCCGCCGTGAAAACCCAGCACCTGCATGCCGGCGGCCCGCGCCGCGGTCACCCCAGGCACGCTGTCTTCGATCACCACGCACCTTGCGGCAGATGCGCGCATCTGTGCGGCGGCGAACAGGAACAGGTCCGGTGCCGGCTTGCCGCGCGCCACCTGGGTTGCCGAGAACAAATGGGGCGCGAAGCTGTCGAACAGGCCGGCGCAAAGCAGGCCATGCCGGATCTTCTCGGGCGTGCCGCTCGATGCCACGCATTTCGGCAACCCGATTTCGCCGATGGCGAAGCCGACGTTGGCGACCGCCTGCAGATCGCCGGCATAGAAGCCCAGCGTGGCGTTCTTGACCTCGGCTTCGAAATCGTCGGGAAGCCGGCGTCCGGTCTCGGCTTCGACCATCAGGCGGGCTTCCCGATCGGATACGCCGAGAAACCGCTCCAGCACCTGCTGCTCGGTGATCGGATAGCCGTGACGCGTCAGCGTTTCGGCATGGGCGCGGCACGAGATGACCTCGCTGTCGACCAGCACGCCGTCGCAATCGAAAATCACGAGCTCGACGATGCCGCGATCAGGATTTGTCGTCATCGAGCGGGACGCAGTACAGTTCCAGCCGGTGATCGACCAGCTTGTAGCCAAGCTTGCGGGCGATCTCGGCCTGCAGCTGCTCGATCTCCTCGGAGGTGAACTCGATCACCTTGCCGTCGCGCAGATTGATCAGGTGGTCGTGGTGGCTGTCGCGCATCTGTTCGTAGCGGGCGCGGCCCTCGCGAAAATCGTGCCGTTCGATGATGCCGGCGTCCTCGAACAGCTTGACGGTGCGATACACCGTCGAGATCGAGATCTTGTCGTCGACCGCGACACAACGGTGATAGAGCTCCTCGACATCGGGATGATCCACCGCTTCCGCCAGCACGCGCGCAATGACCCGGCGCTGCTCGGTCATGCGCATGCCGGTGGCGGCGCAGCGCGCCTCGATACCGGTGGCCGTGAGCGAGGGCGTGGATTTCAGGGCGGTCATGGTCCTGCGGTCCGATGTGGAGGCATGTTTCTGCCACCGCGCGGGTATTACGACAAGTCGCGGCGCATCAACAGGGCGTTCAATTGTTCCCCGCCGGGCTGCCGATAATAGCGTTCCCGTCGTCCGGCGACGGCGAATCCGCTACCCTGGTAGAGCCGCCGCGCCGGCTGATTATTTTCCTCGACCTCGAGGAACACGGTGCGCACGCCGCGCCCGGCGAGGTGACCGAGATGGGTCCGCAGCAGTTCGCGGGACAGGCCGCGGCCGCGATGGCTCTCGGCTATCGCGATCGACAGGATCTCGGCCTCGTCGGCCGCAATCCGCGACACCGCGAATCCGATGGTCTTGCGCCCGGCCACCAGGCGGTGAACCAGGGTGTTGCGCTCGGTCAGCATGGTCTCGAATTCGGTTTCGCCCCAGCCGCGGTGAAACGATGCGCCATGCAGCTGCGCGAGCCGCGGCGCGTCCCGCAGCTGCGCCGGCTCGACCAGGGCGGCCGCACCGCCCCAGATTTCCGACAGCCAGTTCATGACGACGCGGCGGCCTGCGCGACGGCGGCCGGAATGGATGGTTTGGCATCGGGCGCGCGCAGGTAATAGGGCCGGGCCGGCGCGGTATCGGGACGGACGGCGGCGCCTACCCATGCCACCCAGGCAATGTCGGGCGCGGCATTCGCATCCACCTTGAACGGGGGCGGTGCTTCCGCAGGCCAGCGCTCGGCGAGAATGGCGGCGGCGTTGCCGACGAGATAGGGCGCGCCAAAGCGGGCGGCCTCGAGCGCCGTCGCGATCGGCGCGAGGCGGGGCCGCAGCAGCGGGCTGCCGTCGCCGCCGACCACCTGGAAATACACCTGGTCGTGCCGCGCATCGATCGCCGAGATGACGGGCTGGTCGGCGTTCTGGCCGACAATGGGCGCGGCATAAGCGGTCAGCGTCGTCACGCCCACCGCCGGCTTGCCGGCGGCGAGCGCAATCCCGCGCGCGGCGGACAGTCCGACCCGAAGGCCGGTGAAGCTGCCGGGGCCGGTCGTCGCCGCGATGCGGTCGAGTGCGGCGAAAGTCACACCGGAGGCGCGGATCACGCGTGCAATCATCGGCATCAGCGCTTCGGCGTGGCCGCGCTTCATCGGCTGCGATTCCCGCGCGATCAGCTCGCCCCGCTCGGTATCGAGTACCGCAGCGCCACAGCTGTCGAGTGCGGTATCGATGGCGAGGATCAGCATCGGGCGCGGCGGAACGGCAAATCGAGAAGCGCGGGCGGAGAATCGGCACCGTGGCTGTGTAACGCCGCTCGACGTTCGCTAGCCACGCCCTGCCACTCCCCTCACATCGGCCGGACTTCGACCACGTCGGGCACGTAATGCTTGAGCAGGTTCTGAATGCCGTGCTGCAGGGTCGCGGTGGACGACGGGCAGCCGGAACAGGATCCCTTCATGTTGAGATAGACGATGCCGTCCTTGAAGCCACGGAAGGTGATGTCGCCGCCGTCGTTCGCCACGGCCGGACGAACCCTGGTCTCGATCAGGTCCTTGATGGTCGCAACCGTCTCGGCGTCCTCCTCGTTGAAGAACTCGTCCTCGTCGTCGGCCGCCTCAGCGGCGGCGCGATCACCCACCAGAAGCGGTGCGCCGGACATGAAGTGCTCCATGATGGCGCCGAGGATCGCGGGCTTGAGCTGCAGCCAGTCGCTGCCCTCCTTGGTCACGGTAACGAAGTCGGAACCGTAGAATACGCCGGTGACGCCGGGCACGCTGAGCAGTCGCGCGGCAAGCGGCGACCGTTCGGCGGCCTCGCGGCTGGTGAATTCCATGGTGCCGGTGTCGAGCACGGTGCGGCCCGGGATGAATTTCAGCGTGGCGGGGTTGGGGGTGGCTTCGGTCTGGATGAACATCTGCTTTCTCTCCGGCGTCGCCGGTTCAAGGCCGGCGCGTGGGTCTGTCCTACCAGATGGCGACGGCAAACGCACGATCAAGCGTGAAATGGCTGGCTTGCGGCCGGGAACAAGGGTGTTTCCGCACCGTCAGGACAGGGCATCGACGGCCTGGTCGGTGAGATCGCCGGAAATGATGGTAACGGGGATCGGGAACGAGCCGGCGGCGCCGGCCAGCATGGCGATCAGCGGGCCCGGACCCTCCGGGCCGGGATTGGCCGCCAGCACCAGCATCGCGATATCCGCATCCTGCTCGATGACGTCCAGGATCTGTTCGGTCGGGTCGCCCTCGCGGATTACCCGCTCGGGCGTGATGGCGGCGATGCCATTGGCGCGGCCGGCGGCGCGATCGAGCGCGGCATTGGCCGCTTCCTGCGCCTCAGCGCGCATGATGTCGGCAACGCCGAGCCATTGCTGGTTCTGGTCCTCGGTCTCGATGATGCGCAGCATCACCACGCCGCCGCCGGCCCGGAGCGCCCATCGGCTGGCATAGTAGACCGCGCGATCCCATTCCGCGGTGTCGTCGACGACGACGAGACATTTTGGCCTGTGGCCGGCCTCGTAGCTGCGTCGCTCGGTGGTCATGCCATATCCCGCTGCTGGTCAGGCAGACCGCATGCTGCCACGGCTCGGCCATCCCCGACAAGAAGCCCATGCCGATCCTGCGCCGGGCCGAGGCATCGCCGCGGCGGCAGATCAGGGCTTGCCGACAAATCCGACGATGTCGCGGGTCGCCCGCATGGTGTCGGCTGCGATCGCCCGCGCACGCTCGGCGCCATCGGACAGGATCGAATCGACATGTCCGGGATCGGCGATCAGGCGCTTCATCTCGGCGGCGACCGGTGACAGCTTGGCGACGCAGAGTTCGACCAGCGCATTCTTGAAGCTGGAGAACTGGCCGCCGCCGAATTCGCGGAGCACCTCGGCCTTGCTGCGGCCCGCCAGCGCGGCGTAGATGCCGACCAAATTGTCGGCTTCCGGACGGCTCGCGAGGCCGGCCTCCTCCGACGGCAGCGGTTCCGGATCGGTCTTCGCCTTGCGGATCTTCTGCGCGATGGTGTCGACATCGTCGGTCAGGTTGATGCGCGAATTGTCGGAGGAATCCGATTTCGACATCTTCTTGGTGCCGTCGCGCAGCGACATCACCCGTGTCGCGGGCCCGGTGATCAGGGGTTCGGGCTGCGGAAAGAACCAGCCGTCCGCGAAGCCGTGGCTGCGGATCGAATCGCCGAAATCATTGTTGAATTTCTGGGCGATGTCGCGCGACAGCTCGAGATGCTGCTTCTGGTCCTCGCCGACCGGGACATGGGTCGCCCGATAGAGCAGGATGTCGGCCGCCATCAGCACCGGATAGTCGTACAGCCCGACCGAGGCGTTCTCGCGATCCTTGCCGGCCTTCTCCTTGAACTGCGTCATCCGGTTGAGCCAGCCGATCCGCGCCACGCAATTGAAGATCCAGGCCAGTTCGGCATGCCCGGAGACCTGACTCTGGTTGAAGACGATATGCTTGCTCGGATCGATGCCGCTGGCGATGAACGCCGCCGTCACCTCCCGCGTGTTGCGCGCGAGCTCGGTCGGGCCGCCCCATACCGACACCGGCTGGGTCAGGGCATGCAGGTCGACGACGCAATAAAGGCAGTTGTGGGTCTGCTGCAGCTTCACGAAGTTGACGATGGCGCCGAGATAGTTGCCGAGATGCAGATTGCCCGTCGGCTGGACGCCCGAAAAAACCCGTTCAACGATTGCCATGGTCCACTTCCCGCGCGCCTTGTTGCGCGCCCTCAAAGGCTCGTCGGCGCCAGGCGCGGTCGATGGCCGGCCGGCGTCGTTGCGCGTCAATTGCCATGGGCGCCTTTGTCGCGCAAGTCGTGCGCCGCCCGGCGGCCGATGCGGCGCGCGGCGTCGCGCCCGTCGACGGCCCCGAACGCAACCAGCAGCAGACCGTAGACCGCGATTGCTCCGACAATGAGAATGCCCATGACGGCAACCTGCGCGGCGCCATGCGCCTGCGCCGTCGACGGCAATGCGAAGCGGGCTTCCAGCCACAGCAACCCGCCCATGGCCAGGGCCGCCAACACGATCCGCGGCAGCCGCCGGCGCGCCGCGGCGTCGACCCCGTATCCGAGGGCCTGCGTGTGCCGGATCAGGGCCAGCGCGCAGCTCCAGGCGCCGAGCGCGATGGCGGCGGCGATCCCCGCGATGTCAAACAGCCGGCCGAGCAGCAGCGCGGCGACGAACGTGACCGCGATTCCCGCCAGCGTTGCCAGCAGCGGCGTGCGCGTATCCTCGCGCGCGAAGAATGCCGGCGACAGCGCCTTCACCAGCACATAGGCGGGCAGCGCCAGCGACAGCCACATCAACGCCTGCGCGGTGGCCGCGGTGTCGGCGGCGGTGAAGGCGCCGTGCTGGAACAGCGCGCGCACGATCGGCTCGCGCAGCACGATCAATCCGAGCGTCGCCGGCAATGCCAGCCCGATGGCGAGTTCGAGCCCGCGCGAGCCGGCTTCGATCATGGCGTCGGGATCCTCGCTGCGCAGCGCGCGGGTCAGCTCGGGAACCAGCACCATGCTGATCGCGCCGCCGACCATGCCGAGCGGCAGCTCGATCAGGCGATTGGCGAAATACAGCCACGACACCGCCGATACCGACGACGACGCAATGATCGCACCGGCGACGACCAGCCATTGCGGTCCGGCGCTAGCGATCATTCCCGGGATCGCCCTGGCGAAGAAGCCGCGCATTTCCGTGTCGAACGAAAGGCGCAGCGGCGAGGCAAGGAGGGCGCCGCGGCGCAGCACCAGGGTCAGCAATTGCAGCAGCCCGGCGATGCCGACGACAGCGGCGATCATCCGCGCGGCGTCGCCGGCTGCCATCTGCCGCAACAGCAGCACGGAGGTGGCCGCAATCAGCGTCAAATTGAATAGCAGGGGCGAGAACGCCGTCAATGCGAAACGCCCCTGCGCATTCAACAGCGCCATCATGACCGTGACCGGGCCGGCGAAAGCCAGATAGGGCAGCATCAGCCGCGCATCGGCGACGGCGAGCCGCAGGGATTCATGCCCAGCGAATCCCGGCGCCAGCACGGCGATGAAGAGCGGCATCGCCAGCCCGATCAGCGCCGCCACCATGGCCAGGGTCACGGTGACGGTGCCGAGCACGCGCCCGGCGAAGCCGGCCGCTGCGGCCGCGCCGCCGGCCTCGCGCACGCGCAGCCATGCCGGCACCAGCGCCGCATTCAGCGCGCCCTCGGTCAGCAGGCGGCGCACCACATTGATCAGCTGGAACGCCATCAGGAACGCGTCGGCGACCGGACCGGCGCCGAGCAGCGCCGCGATGGTGGCATCGCGCGCGAAGCCGAGCAGGCGCGACGCCAGCGTGCCGGAGGATACGGTCAGGAAGGAACGGAACATGCGCTCTCTATAGCAGCGCTCGCTTGCTGGCGCAGGGCCGGTCGTGATAGGTCGCAACACTTTCTCGCCGGACAGGCACCCGATCCGTCCGCGCCATCGCACACGCCGCAACAGGACGGACGAGATGACAGCAGCGAAATACGACGTTCTCGGCATCGGCAATGCGATCTTCGATGTCCTGGTGCAGACCGATGAGCGTTTCCTGGCCGCGCATGGCATGACCAAAGGCGGCATGGCCCTGATCGACGAGGCTCGCGCGGCCTCGATCTATCGCGACATGGGGCCGGCGACCGAAATGTCCGGCGGCTCGGCGGCCAACACCATTGTCGGCATCGCCAACCTGGGAGCGCGGGCGGCCTATGTCGGCAAGGTCCGGGACGACCAGATCGGCCGGCTGTACAGCCATGACATACGCGCCGCCGATGTCGCGTTCGAGACGAGGCCCGCGGCTTCCGGCCCCGCCACCGGCTGCTCCTACATCCTGGTGACGCCGGACGGCGAGCGCACCATGAACACCTATCTTGGCGCGGCCCAGGAACTCGCTCCCGACGACATCGACGCCGCGCAGGTCGCGGCATCACGGATCCTCTATCTCGAGGGTTATCTCTGGGATCCGGACAGCGCCAAGGAAGCCTTTGTCAAGGCCTCGACCATCGCCCACGGCGCGGGCCGCCAGGTTGCCCTGACGCTGTCCGATGCGTTCTGCGTCGACCGCTATCGCGGCGAATTTCTCGATCTGATGCGCAACCGCACCGTGGACCTGGTGTTCGCCAACGAGGCCGAACTGCATTCGCTCTACCAGACGTCGGATTTCGACACCGCGCTGAAGCTATTTCAGGGCGACATTCCGCTCGGGGTGGTCACCCGCAGCGAGAAGGGCTGCGTGGTGGCGGCGAATGGCGGTTTTGTCGAGGTACCGGCCTTTCCGGTCGAAACGGTCGTGGACACCACCGGCGCCGGCGATCTGTTTGCCGCCGGCTTTCTGTTCGGCCTGGTGCGCAACGCCGGTCATGAAGCCGCCGGGCGCCTCGGCGCGCTGGCAGCGGCCGAGATCATCCAGCACATCGGCGCCCGGCCGCAGGTGTCGTTGCAGGAACTGGCGAGAAAGCACGGACTGCCGGCGTAGGCGCCGCGGCGCACGCACCGGCCCTGTCGTCACGCCGTCTTGGCGGCCTTCAGGCCGAGCCGCGCCTCGACCGCCTCGCGCATCAGGAATTTCTGGATCTTGCCGGTGACCGTCATCGGAAACTCGTCGACGAATTCGACATAGCGCGGGATCTTGTTGTGCGCGATCTGGCCGTCGCAGAACGCGCGGATCTCGTCGGCCGTCAGCGTCTCGCCGGCGCGGGTCCGGATCCAGGCGCAGAGTTCCTCGCCATAGCGAGCGTCGGCGACGCCGAAAATCTGCACGTCCTGGACCTTGGGATGGCGATAGAGGAATTCCTCGATCTCGCGCGGATAGAGGTTCTCGCCGCCGCGGATCACCATGTCCTTGATACGGCCGACGATGTTGCAATAGCCCTCGTCGTCGATGACGGCGATGTCGCCGGTATGCATCCAGCCATTGGCATCGAGCACATCGGCGGTCCGTTCCGCCTCGTCCCAATAGCCCAGCATGATGCTGTAGCCGCGGGTGCAGAGTTCGCCGCGTTCGCCGCGCGGGACGACGCGTCCCTCGAGATCGACGACCTTGACCTCGACATGGGGATGGATGCGGCCGACGGTGGAGACCCGGCGCTCCAGCGGATCGTCGGTCGCGCTCTGGAAGCTGACCGGGCTGGTTTCGGTCATGCCGTAGGCGATGGTGATGTCGCGCATGTTCATCAGTTCGTTGACACGACGCATCACTTCGATCGGGCAGGGTGCGCCGGCCATGATCCCGGTCCGCAGCGACGACAGGTCGAACCGGGCGAACTCCGGATGATCGAGCTCGGCGATGAACATGGTCGGCACGCCGTAAAGGGTCGTGCATTTTTCCCGCTCGATGGCCTGCAGCGTCGCCAGCGGATCGAAGCCCTCGCCGGGATAGACCATCGCCGAACCCAGCGTGACCGAAGCGAGGTTGCCCATCACCATGCCGAAGCAATGATAGAGCGGAACCGGAATGCAGATGCGATCCTGCTCGGTCAGCCGCATCGCGCGGCCGACGAAATAGCCGTTGTTGAGAATGTTGTGATGGGTCAGCGTCACGCCCTTGGGCGATCCGGTGGTGCCGCTGGTGAACTGGATGTTGACGGCGTCGTCGAACTGCAGGGTCTCGCCGAGCGCGATCAGCGCGTCGCGATGGCGCGAGCTGCCGGTCCGGCTGACCTCCTCGAACGGAATCGTGCCGGGGCAAAGCGGGCCGCCGATCTGGATCACCGCGCGCAACTGCGGCAACCGCGCCGCCTGCAGCTTGCCGGGAGCAGCCTTGGCGAGTTCCGGCAACAGCGTGTTCAGCATCTCCATGTAGTTGCTGGTCTTGAAGGCGGTCGCCGTGACGATCGCCGCACATCCGACCTTGCCGAGCGCGAATTCGAGTTCGCTGAGGCGGTAGGCCGGATTGATGGTGACCAGGATCAACCCGGCCTTGGCGGCGGCAAATTGCGTCAGCGTCCATTCCGGCCGGTTCAGGGACCAGATGCCGATCCGGGCGCCGCGCTCGAGGCCGAGCGCGAGAAATCCGGCGGCCAGCGCATCGACCCGCTGCGCGAACTCCTGCCATGTCCAGCGCACGTCGTGGCTGGGCGAAACCAGCGCCTCGCGATCGCCCCAGCGCTGGGCCGCCAGATCGAGGCTGCGCCCGATGGTCTCGCCGAGCAGCGGCGCATCGGCGACGCCGCACACATAACTGTCCGCCATTTCGGTCAAGTCCGCTCGTCCGTGGTTGGTCCCGCCAGTCTGTTCTGACGTCGCCGGCGCAACCGGTTGGATGCGCCGGCGATCGTTTCCAGGGCTTTAGGCCGCCTTCTGCCCGGTATCAAGCCCGGCATAGACGCCGCGCTCGAAGCCGGCGAAGGCCTCCAGGCATTTGGCATCGGCGAACGGCAGCACCTGCATCAGGATCACGCCGCTGATGTCGCGCGACGGGTCGATCCAGTAATAGGTGTTGGCAAGTCCGGCCCAGGCGAGGCTGCCGGGACTGCGGCCCTCCGGCGTCTTGGCGGTATTGATCAGGAAACTCAGCCCCCACTTCTTGAGCATGCCCGGATAGAGATCGACGTCGTTGGTGGCGAAGGCCACCGAGGATGCCATCCGGGTCATGTTGAGTTCGCCGATGTGGTTCTCTCCCATCAGCGCGACCGTCTCCGGCTTCAGGACCTGGTTGCCGTTGCCAGTGCCCTTGTTGAGAATCATCTGGGTGAACTTGATGTAGTCGCTGGCGGTGCCATAGAGGCCGCCGCCACCCATGTGGAATTCCGGATCCTGCTCGAGCTCGAACGGGATCGGCGCCAGCGCGCCTTTCTCGCCGCGCGCATGCATGCCGACCAGCCGCTGGCGCTGGGCGTCGCCGATCTTGAAGCCGGTATCGGTCATGCCAAGCGGCGTGAACAGATGATCACGAAGATAGTCTTCGAGTCGCTGGCCGGTCACGGCCTCGATCGCCTTGCCGGCGAAATCGATGTTGCTGCCGTACTCCCAGCGCGTGCCGGGATCGGTCATCAGCGGCGTCTTCAGCGCGTCGTTCTTGCAGGTGATGATGCCGGGCGTATTCGTGCGTTCCAGGTACTTGACCATGTCGCCATTCCACATGTCGTAGGCGAAGCCGGCGGTGTGGGTCAGCAAATGGCGCAGCGTGATCGGCCGCTTGGCGGGCCGCAATTTGGGATCGCCCTTGGCATCGAAACCTTCGAGCACCTGCGGCGCGGCGAGGTCGGGCAGCACCTTGCCGATCGGCTCCTCCAGCGACAGCTTGCCCTGCTCGACCAGTTGCATGGCGGCGGCGCCGGTGACGGCCTTGGTCATCGAGGCGATCCAGAACACGCTGTCCGGCGTCATCGCCTGGTCCTTGGAAAGATCGCGTTTGCCGAACGCGCCCTGATAGATCACCTCCTTCGACGTGGCGGCCATGGCGACCACGCCGGGGATCTCCTTGGCGTCGCATTTCTGACGCAGCACCTTGTCGATCTGGGCTTGACTTTGCATGAACTCCTCCCGGTTTATTTTTTGCGGTCGGCGATCTTCTCCCCGGTTCTGGTTTCCTGCAAGCAGCAGCGGCGAATTGAAGCGCATTTGTCGCGCGCTCGTGATGCAGGCGCGGCCGCGTGTCGGCTAGGGTGACAGGGCAGCGGCTGGCCCGCTTGCGGTGATTCGGTCGCCAGCCCGCTCATTGCGGTTGTTGGGGTTAATTCTGGATCGGTTATTGCATACGGCCGCGGGTTCGATAGTAAGACGTTCAGAACGCAGCATAAACGCGCCGTCAGACGATCAATTCAACTCGAGCGATTGCGGCCTGGCGCCGCCCAAGGGTTCAGACGATGATTTCGACCTGGAGCGAATGGAAGCGGTATCCGCGGGCGGAGCGCGGCGAGAATATCGAGGCCCCGATCAGCCCCGGCATCTACGAGGTCCGCTTCGCCGGCACCGGTGCACTGCACTCCTTCGGTGCGGTCGACAATGTCGCCCAGGCGCTGGCGCTGCTGACGGCCGGTTCCAGGTCATGGTTCGGGCGGCGCGACCCGGCCGCCGCGCCCGATCTCGAATACCGCACCTGCGCGACGTCCTCGAAGGCCGACGCCAAGGCCGCGGCGGAACGCATGATCGGCCGCCGCGAGATCTATATGAGCGGCGCTGCCTGATCTGACCGGCGGCTTCCGGATCATCCCACCCGGGTACGGCGAGCGGCACGCGGCCTCGCGATGGCTTGACGCGGCGCCGGCGTCCGGCCGATGCATTGCGTCGTGTTTGGGACTATAGTCGCCATCCGCCCAACACGCGTCCCGCCAGGGATCTTCCTGCAGAAGCCGAGGAGTAAACGCCATGTCCCCGACCGCCGCCGCCCGCACTTCGCAAGCTTCCGCGCCGTCGCTGCGCGAGCGTCTGAAGGATGCCTCGCTGCTGCGCGACCGCTGCTACATCGACGGCGCCTGGGTCGGCACCCCCGCGACGTCGGTGACCAACCCGGTCAATGGCGTCGAGCTCGCCAAGGTGCCGAAGCTGAGCACCGCGGAGGCCACCGCGGCGGTGGAGGCCGCGCAGCGCGCATTTCCGGCCTGGGCCAAGCTCACCGCCAAGCAGCGCTCCAACATCCTGCGCAAATGGTTCGAGCTGATCGTCGCCAACCGCGAGGACCTCGCGCTGATCCTGACCTCGGAGCAGGGCAAGCCGCTGGCGGAAGCGCTCGGCGAAGTCGACATCGGCGCCGCCTATGTCGAGTTTTTCGCCGAGGAGGCGAGGCGGGTCTATGGCGAGACCATTCCGACCCAGCGTCCCGACGCGCGGCTGCTGGCGATCCGCCAGCCGATCGGCGTCTGCGGCGCCATCACGCCCTGGAACTTTCCGAACTCGATGATCACCCGCAAGGTGTCGCCGGCGCTCGCCGCCGGCTGCACCGTGGTGCTGAAGCCCGCCAACGAGACGCCGCTGAGCGCGCTGGCGCTGGTGGCGCTGGCCGAGAAGGCGGGCGTGCCCAAGGGGGTGTTCAACATCCTCACCGGCCATTCGTCGGCGATCGGCAAGGTGCTGTGCGAACATCCGGCCGTGCGCTTCGTCGGCTTCACCGGATCGACCGAGGTCGGCAAGATCCTGTATCAGCAGGCGTCGGTCGGCGTGAAGAAGCTCGGGCTCGAGCTCGGCGGCAACGCGCCGTTCGTGGTGTTCGACGACGCCGACATCGACGCGGCGGTGGAGGGCGCCATGGTCTCGAAGTACCGCAACATGGGCCAGACCTGCGTGTGCGCCAACCGCATCTACGCCCAGGACGGCATCTATGATGCCTTCGTGGAGAAGCTTTCCGGCAAGGTCGCGGCGATGAAGATCGGCGACGGCACCGAGAGCGGCATCACGCAGGGGCCGCTGATCAACATGGATGCGGTCGACAAGGTCGAGAAGCACATCGCGGACGCGGTCAAGCATGGCGCGAGGATCGTCACCGGGGGCAAGCGCCATGCGCTGGGCGGCACGTTCTTCGAGCCGACCGTGCTCGCCAATGTCAAGCCGGACGCGCTGGTGTCGCGGGAGGAAACCTTCGGGCCGCTGGCACCGGTGTTCCGCTTCAAGGACGAGGCCGACGTGATCGCGATGTGCAACGATTCGCCGTTCGGGCTGGCATCCTATTTCTACTCGCGCGATCTCGGCCGGGTCTGGCGGGTGGCCGAGGCGCTGGAGTCCGGGATGGTCGGCGTCAACACCGGGCTGATCACCACCGAGGTCGCGCCGTTCGGCGGCGTCAAGGAAAGCGGCCTCGGGCGCGAAGGCTCGCATCACGGCATGGAAGAGTATGTCGAGATCAAATATGTGATGATGGCGGGCGTCTAGGCCGTTTGCCGATCACATGGTCCTGCGGCCCGGCGGCGTCCTGAAGGCGCCGCCGCAGCGGCAACGCCGCGCGCGATGCCTCGCCCAATGCCTGCCGGCCGACCTGCTTCAATCGGTCGGCCGAGGTCTCGCCCCTGGTCGCCGCTTCCAGGATCTTCGACGCGACATGGGTGCGCGCCCCGGTTTCGAGGCAGGAGATGTCCGCGCAGACCTCGTCGAGCACGGCGCGGAGCCGTGCAATGGTTTCGGCATCGAACATGGGCGGTCTCCCGGCGGTCGATCAGGAATCATTTCTCGGAATTTATCGGCTGAAATCATCGACTGAAATCATCGGAGCGGCCGTGGCGTCGTGCGGCGGATTCCGCTGCACCCGGCCGCCTGCTCCGCCGTCTGTGGCTTTCCATCTGGCCAGCAGCAGCGCGCGGGCCCGTGCCAGCCGCGACATCACCGTGCCGAGCGGCACGCCTGCGACCTCGGCGATCTCGCGATAGGTGAGGTCGTTGAATTCGCGCAGCACGATGGTTTCCCGCAATTCGTCCGGCAGATCGGCGACCAGCCGCCGGATGGCGGTGCCCTGCTCGCGTTCGAGCAGCGCGGAATCGGGCAGCGCCTGCGGCTGCTGCCACAATGGCGGCCGTTCGCCATCGGCGGGATCGACCGGCTTGTCCCGGCCGCGCCGGGCCATCTGCGAATGGCAGACGTTTCGGAGGATGGCGAGCAGCCAGGGCTTGATGGCGGGGCCGCGCCAGCTGTCGAAATGTTGCAGCGCGCGCAGGTAGCATTGCTGGACGGCGTCCTCCGCATCCGCCCGGTTTCGCAACAGGAAACCGGCAAACCGGTAGGCGTCGTCGAGGCAGGGCAGTGCCGCTTCTCGAAAGCGGAGCGCCCGCGCCTCGCCGGTGTCTTGCTCGCAGGTCATGGCGCATCTTCTCGCGGATAGGTTTACCTGAAGGCGAGCCGGTGCTATCAGACGCGCCGGCCGCGTGTCGTGGACTGTGGCGCTAAAGGTGTGGACTGGCGCGACATCCGCACGGCGCGATTCGTTTTTTTGCTCGTCCAATTTTTTTGCTTGTTCTGCCTTTTCCAGAGTGCCGGGATCATGCGGGAAACGCCGCCCAACCGCTTTTCAATCTTCCATCGAGGGCCCGCCAGGGGCGCCGCGTATGAGGCATGGCGGGAGGGCATCTGCCGCGGATTCTGCCGGCTCGATGTCGCACCCGCGGAAGACGGTTACATCGATTGCCACAATGACATCGTGTCGTTGCATTCGATCGCCATCGCCACGCCGCGGGGCAGCTCGGCCCGCTTTGCCCGGGCGCGCGATCTGCTAGCCGACGGCTGCGACGATCTGGTGCTGATTTCCGCCACCCGCGGCAAGGTGCGCGTGACCCAGGGCACCAAGGCCATCGATCTGGCGGCGGGCCAGATGTGTCTGACCGAAATGAACATCGCTGGCGCCGTCGACCTCACCCGCAGCGGAACTTTTTCGACGACTCGATTCCCCAGGCGTCTATTGATGCAGCTTGCGCCGTCGGCAGAGATGCAGCTGGCGCGGACGCTCGGCCACGATCGCGCTCTGGGCAGGATGATCGTGCGTTACATCGCGCTTTGTCATGACGTCGGCGGAGAGCTTGATCTGCTCGGCCGCAAGGCGGCGGCGCAGCATCTGACCGATCTCGTGGGCCAATACCTTGGCGCGCCGGCGCAGGACGACCCGGCTGCCCAGCGCGGCGTTGCGGCCGCTCGTCTTGATCTGGTGAAGGCCGATATTCTCAGGAATCTCGACAGCAGCGATCTGACCATCGAGAGCGTAGCGCGGGCGAGCGGTCTCAGCTTGCGACAGGCGCAACGCCTGTTCGCGAGCGCTGGCACCACGTTCACGGAATTCGTGCTGGAGCAGCGGCTGCTGCTGTCCCGGCAGCTCCTCGGCCAGGAGACGGCGCGTCATCGCAAGATCAGCGACATTGCCTTCTCGGCCGGCTTCAACGATCTCTCCTACTTCCACCGCGCCTTCCGGAAACGGTTCGGCGTCACGCCATCGGACAGCCTGATGGAAGCCCTCGCGCGTTAGTGATCGCGCGTGATGCAATAATCCCGGGTCTTCGCCGCTCTGGATCGGGGAAGCCGAGCTTTTCCGGCTTTCATCACCGTGTGGAGAAACCCAATGACCAAATTGATTCTGGTGACGGCCGTGCTGGTCACGGCAGCGGCATTCGCGTCGCAGGCCGAGGCCGCTCGCGGTAATGCCGCGGCGCGGCACAGCCACGCCATGGCGATGTCCGGCAGCGGCATGGATTGCCAGCGTGCTCCGAACGTGGGCGCGTTCGCGACGGCGCCCTATGCATCGCCGCCATGCATGCCGAATGCCGGCAATTGATGCGGCGTGGGGGGTCGGGTCGGCGCTTTCCCGGCCGGCCCGACCCCGCCTGTCGGCAGGCAGGGGCGTTCGTCCTCGCGCTTTGCGGGCAGACGCCCAACCTCACACGATCCGGAGATCGGACCCGGTGACGCGGCGATAGGCGTCGAGATAGCGTCTGCTGGTGGCCTCGACCACGCTCGCCGGCAGTGCGGGCGGCGGCGCTTCGCCGTTCCAGCGACCGGCGCGGCGCTCGGCGTCGAGGTAGTCGCGCAGCGGCTGCTTGTCGAAGCTCGGCTGCGGACGTCCCGGCGCATAGCCGTCCACTGCCCAGAACCTCGAACTGTCCGGGGTCATCACCTCGTCGATCAGGATGATGCGGCCGTCCTCGTCCCTGCCGAACTCGAACTTGGTGTCGGCGATGATGATGCCCTGATCGCGGCTGATCTTCTCGCCGAGCGTATAGATGGCGCGGGTCATGCTCTCGAGCTGGTGCGTCACCTCCTCGCCGAGCAGTTCGCGCATGCGTCCGATGGTGATGTTCTCGTCATGGCCGGTCTCGGCCTTGGTCGCCGGGCTGAAAATCGCGGGCGAGAGTTTGGCGCTTTCGCGCAGGCCAGTCGGCAGCCGTTCGCCGGCCAGGGTGCCCTGCGCGGCATATTCCTTCCAGGCCGAGCCCGAGAGATAGCCGCGGATCACGCATTCGATCGGAAATACCGTGGTGCGCCGGCACAGCATCGCCCGCCCGGCGAGCTCGGCGCGGCGGCCCTGCAGCGACGGGACCTCGCCGATGATGGTATCGGCATCGGCGCTGATGAGGTGGTGCGGCACCACGCCTTCGAGCTGCGCGAACCACCAGGCGCTGATCTGGGTCAGCACGGCTCCCTTCATCGGGATGGTCTCGGCCATCACCACGTCGAAGGCGCTGATGCGGTCGGTGGCCAGCAGCAGCAGGCGGTCGTCGCCGACGGCGTAGATGTCGCGGACCTTGCCGCGGCCGACTCGCGGCAATGGCAGGTCGCTGGCGCGCATGGAATTCATCGATCACGACTTTCAATGGCAGCGCCGGCCTCGCTTCGGCGCAAGGATGGGGGAGGGGGCGAGGTGAGGCTCACTCCGGCAGCGGAATGAACTCGTGTTCGTCGGGGACCTGGACGAAGCGGCCGCTTTTCCAGTCTGCCTTGGCCTGCTCGATCCGCTCCTTGCTGGAGGAAACGAAGTTCCACCAGATGTGGCGCGGGCCTTCCAGCGCGTCGCCACCGAGAAACATCATGCGGGTCGGCGTGATCGCGGTTGCCGTGATGCGGTCGCCGGGGCGGAAGATCAGGAGCTTGGGACCTTCATAGCGCTGTTGCGCGATCTCGATTTCACCGTCGATCAGGTAGATCGCACGTTCTTCATGGTCGGGGTCGAGCGGCACGCTGGTTCCCTGCGCGGCGATCACCTCGGTGTAGAACCAGGGCGACACCATCGTCACCGGCGACGCGATGCCGAACGAGTTTCCGGCAATGACCCGCGCCGTGAAGCCGCGTTCGCGGATCATCGGCAGGTCGCCGGCAGCATAATGCTGAAACGAGGGTGCGATCTCCTCGGAGCCGGCCGGCAGCGCGATCCAGCTCTGCAATCCGAGCATCTTCTGGCCGTTGCGACGTTGCAGGTCGGGTGTGCGCTCCGAATGGGCGATGCCGCGTCCTGCGGTCATCAGGTTCATGGCGCCGGGCGCAATCTCCTGGACGTTGCCCTCGCTGTCGCGGTGCATGATGCTGCCGTCGAACAGATAGGTGACGGTGGCAAGGCCGATATGCGGATGCGGACGAACGTCCATGCCCTTGCCGGATACGAACTGCACCGGGCCGAAATGATCAAAAAAGATGAACGGGCCGACCATCTGTCGCCGGGCATGCGGCAGCGCCCGCCGAACCTCGAATCCGTCCCCGAGATCGCGGGTGCGCGGCACAATAATGAGTTCGAGCGCGTCGCAGGAGCGGGCATCGCCAAGGGTGGGATCGTTGGAAGGAAGCCAGCTCATTGATTTCTCCATCGAAGGGATGGCGAACATAGCAGAAATGGCGAAGCGGCGTCCAAGTTCTAGCCCCGGGCCGCGCCCTCCGTCCGCGCTGGCCGCGAAGGCGGTGCACTCCCTCTCCCGCGCTTTGCGGGGGAGGGTTGGGGTGGGGGCTCTTTCCGCGCGTCGCATCGTGGAAAGAGCTCCCGCGCTACGCGCCGAGCTCCCGCAAGCGGGAGAGGTGTAGCCAGTCCGTCGCGAGACCGGTTCAGGCTAACTTCATCCGTGCTCCGGCTTGGCGGTGGTTTGCCATGCGGCATGTCGCGTTCGAATGCGGCGCCGGTGCCGGAAAGCCAAGCCAAGGCTGGTGATCGTTCGTTTCGCGAAAACGCTATTGCCGTCCGAGCTGGGTTGCCTTCTCGACCCGATCGAACCGCTCCAGCGACAGGATGGCATCGGCGAACTGGTCGGCGCGGCCGTTGAGCACCGGGCGCGCCAGCGTGAGAAATTTCTGCTGCATCGCCTCGGTGTCCGGAAACGAGCCGGGTTCGCCGGAGGGATCGGCATGAAGCCGTTCATGCACGCCGTCCTCCGTGGTGATGCTGACGCGGGCGCCGAACGGATGCGTGCGGCCGACTTCTAGCCGGTCGTCCTGCACCACATCGAACCGCTCGGCCAGCGCATCGACCTTGGCATCGCCCAGCCGGTCATAATCGTCCCAGCCGAAGCGGCCCTGGTCGAGCGCCACCGCGCCGGTGAAGAACATCGAGAACTGGCCGCCGACGATCGAGGTCGGGTGCCGCTTGGTGGCGGCGTCGCCGGTCAAGGTGATGCCGTTGCGGTGCAGGCCGATCTCGACCCGCTTGATCTGGTCCGGCGTCAGATTGTGCTCGCGGCGCATCGCGATCAGCGCATCGAGCGCGGCATGGGTATAGCGGCAGCTCGGATAGGGCTTCACCCCGATCTTCATGGTTTCGTAGCTGTTGCCGAGCCCGGCGACGGCCTTGTCGGGATGGGCGTTGTCGCTGTAGCCGACCAAGAGCCCGTGCTTGCCCTCGACGGCCTCGCTCGAGCCGATGAAACCATTGCGGGCGAGCGTCGCCGCGATCACGCCGTTCATGGCGGCGGCGCCGACCTGGTAGCGCTTGTTCCATGAACCATTGACCAGGAACTGCAGCGAGCCCGCGGCCTGGCTGCCGGAGACACCGAAGGCCGAAACGATCTGGTCCTTCGACAGTCCGAACAGTTTCGCCGCGGCGGCCGCGGCGCCATAGGTGCCCGCCGTCGCGGTCGGATGGAAGCCGCGCGCGTAATGCGAGGTCGGGTCGAGCGCGTTGCCGAGCCGGCAGCAGACCTCGTAACCCGCCACGATGGCGGTCAGCACGTCGCGGCCGGAGGCACCTGTCAGCTCGCCGACGGCGAATGCGGCCGGAACCACCGGCGCGCTCGGATGCAGCGAGGCATCCGCATGGGTGTCGTCGAAATCGAGCGAATGACCGAGCGCGCCGTTGAGCAGTGCGGCGACTGCCGGGCTGAAGGTCTTGCTGTCGCCGAACACGGTGGCCTCGCCCTTGCCGTCGAGCCCGAGCGCTTCCAGCATCTTGAGCAGCGACGGCGTCGACTCGGCGTCGTGTCTGGCCCGGATGGCGCTGCCCAGAAAATCCAGCGTCAGCACCTTGGCCCGCTCCAGCACTTCCGGCGGGATGTCGGCGAATCCGAGACCGGCGACATAGGCGGCAAGGGTTGCGGTCTCGTCGGCCATGGGGTCGCCTCCTCGGTTCGTCGCCGTGTCAGCCAACACGGCCGTCGTGGCTTCTGGTAGGACTGCCATGTGGTATCGTCAACCTCGGCCATGGCAGACGGAACGGCCGAAACGTTTGGACCTTCACGAGCGGCCCAGCCGGCCTGCGAGCAGCCGGAACCGCAGCAGCAGCAGCGTGGCATAGACGGCGGTGCCGCAGGACAACCCGACCCAGACCCCGACCGCGCCAAGGCCGGTATGGAAGCCGAGGCCGCAGGCGATGGGGAATCCGACCAGCCAGTAACTGATCGCGGCAAAAACCAGCGGCACCCTCGTGTCGTTCATGCCGCGCAACGATCCGGCCGCAATGGTCTGGATTCCATCGGCGATGAAGAAAGTTGCGCCGACCAGGAGCAGCGTCGCCGTGAGTTCGACCGCGTCCCGGGAGCCTGCGGCCGTGCCGAAGAAAAATTGCGCGATGACGAACCGGCTCAGGATCACCGCCAGCGTCAGGGCAGCGACCAGGACGATTCCGAGCAGGGTGGCAACGAGGCCGGCGCGCTTGACGGCGCCGGCGTCATGGCGCCCGACGGCGTGGCCGACCCGCACGGTGGCGGCCATCCCGATTCCAAACGGCACCATGAACAGAACCGCCGTTACCTGCAGGGCGACCTGATGGGCGGCGAGCGCGAGCGTGCCGATCAGGCCCATCAGGATCGCGGCGGCGGCGAACAGACCATACTCCATCAGGAACGCGACCGCGATCGGCGTGCCGATGGCGGCGAGCCGCCGCATCCATCGCCAGTCGATGCGCCAGGCATGGCTCAATACGTTGTAGCTGCGGAACGGCGGCTGCGTTATGGCGAACCAGAGGCTGGCGAGAAAGGTGGCGGCATTGACCAGTGTGGTGGCGAGGCCGGCGCCGAGCAGTTCCAGCCGGGGCAATCCCCATTCGCCGTGGATCAGGAGATAGACCAGCAGCGCGTTCGCGGGGATCGCGGCCAGGGTGATCCACAGGGCCGGCTGCGGTCGGTTCACGGCCCCCATGAAGCCACGGATCGCGAGGAACCACAGCGCCGGGATGATGCCCCATGCCAGCCCGAACAGATATTGCTGGGCGAGATGTGCGGTGGCGGGCTCCTGGCCCAGCGCCAGCAGGATCTGCTCGCCGCGCAGCGGGAACAGCATGGTCGGCAGCGAAATCAGCAGCGCCATCCACAGGCCGGTCCGCAGCGAGCGCCGCACCAGATGCGGCTCGTCGGCGCCGAAGGCCTGCGCCGCCAGCGGCGCCACCGCCGACACCAGTCCCATGCCGAAGGTGAAGCTGATGAAGAACACGGTATGGGCGAGCGCCGCAGCCGCCACGGCCGTGTCTCCCAGCCGGCCGATCAGGGCAAGGTCGGTCGTCATCATGGCGATCTGCCCCAGTTGCGTCAGGGCGATTGGCACCGCCAGCCGAAGCGTTTCAGCGAGCTCATGGGCGAAATGATTGTGCGGCAGGGCAGCGCCGGAGACCGGGCCATGTCCGATCGGGTCAGGGGATGTCATGCAACGCCTATAGCACCGCATTGGGCCCGGCGGATGACGGGCCTGTCCCGGTCAGGCGTCGTGCGCGCGTTCCGGCACGCGCGTGATCCTTGCGCCGAGCGCATTGAGGCGTTCGTCGATGCGCTCATAGCCGCGCTCGATCTGGTCGGCATTGTTGATGGTGCTGACGCCTTCGGCACAGGCCGCGGCTAGCAGCATCGCCATGCCGGCGCGGATATCCGGCGATATCATCGAGGCGCCGCGCAGCCGGCTTGGGCCGGCCACGATCGCCCGGTGCGGGTCGCACAGCACGATGCGGGCGCCCATCGAGATCAGCTTGTCGACGAAGAACATCCGCGACTCGAACATCTTCTCGAACATCAGGATCACGCCGTCGCATTGGCTCGCGGTGACGATCGCGATCGACATCAGGTCGGCCGGAAATGCCGGCCAGGGCTGATCCTCGAGCTTGGGCACGTGGCCGCCGAAATCGTCCTTGATCCTCATGCTCTGGCCCGCGGGCACCACCAGATCGTCGCCTTCCACCTCGCAAACGATGCCGAGCCGTTCGAAGCCGATCCGGATCGAGCGCAGATGCTCGACGCCGGCACGCGCGATGCGCAGCGGCGAGCGGGTCACCGCCGCAAGCCCGATCAGCGAACCGACCTCGATATGATCGGGTCCGATCGCATGACGCGCGGCGCCCAGCACGGCCTGGCCGTGCACGATCAGGGTGTTGGTGCCGATGCCCTCGATGCGCGCTCCGATCGCGACCAGGAAATGCGCGAGGTCCTGCACATGCGGTTCGGAAGCGACATTGCGCAGGTGACTGGTGCCGCGGGCGGCGACCGCCGCGACCAGCGCGTTCTCGGTCGCGGTCACGCTCGGTTCGTCGAGGAAGACGTCCGCGCCCTGCAGGCGCGAGGCGCGGAATTCCAGCCGGTCGGTGGCGGTGACGGTGGCGCCGAGCTGCTCGAATGCCAGGAAATGGGTGTCGAGGCGGCGGCGTCCGATCACGTCGCCGCCGGGCGGCGGCAGCGCGACCGCGCCGCAGCGGGCCAGCAGCGGCCCGGCCAGCAGGATCGAGGCGCGGATCCGCGCGCAAAGATCGGGATCGAGGTCAGCGGCGCGTATCTCCCGGGCGTGGATCGTCAGCGTGTTGCGGCCCTGCCAGTGCACGGAAGCGCCGACCGAACGGATCAGCTCGGCCAGCGTTTCGGTGTCGCGGATGCGCGGAACGTTTTCCAGCGTCACCGGATGCTCGGTCAGCAAGGCTGCGGCCATGATCGGCAACGCCGCGTTCTTGTTGCCGGAGGGCTCGATGGTGCCCGCGAGCCGGCGACCGCCTTCGACGATGTATTGCAGCGGCGCCACCCGCCTTACACGTCCACGGTGGCGCTGAGCGAATTGTCCTGGATGAATTCGCGGCGCGGCTCGACCACGTCGCCCATCAGCTTGGTGAAGATGTCGTCGGCCTCGTCGACCTCCTTGATCCTCACCTGCAGCATCGAGCGCTCATTGACGTCGAGCGTGGTCTCCCAGAGCTGGTTCGCGTTCATTTCGCCGAGACCCTTGTAGCGCTGCAGCGTCACGCCTTTTCGCCCGGCCTCGTTCACCGCCTCGAACAGGCTGATCGGGCCGTGGATCGGGGTCTCGTGATCCTTTCGGCGCAGCATGCCGGGCTTCGGATAGGCTTCCTGCAGCTTCGCGGCATATTCGTCGAGCCGGCGCGCGTCGGCGGATCCAAGCAACGCGTCGTCGATCACGGCCACGTCCTTGACGCCGCGCACGGTGCGTTCGAACTGGAACCCTTCGCCTTCGCTGAAGCGTCCGGTCCAGCCGCGCTCGACCTCCTCGGCCAGCGCGTCGAGCCGTCGCGCGATATAATCCGCGGCAGCGTTGGCGGTGGCCACGTCGCCGGTGATCCTCGGGTTCAACACGCCGGCGATGGCCGCCTGCTCGACCACCTTGCGATTGTATCGGCTGTGCAGGTTGAGCAGCGTGCCGCGGATCACGCGGGCATCATCGACCAGCGACTGCAGGTCGCGGCCGGTGCGGTCTGCGCCGCTCGCGGGCCTGAACACGCAATCCTCGAGCCCGGTCTCGATCAGGTAGTCTTCCAGCGCGCGTTCATCCTTCAGATACTGTTCGGACTTGCCGCGGGTCACCTTGTAGAGCGGCGGCTGCGCGATATAGAGGTAGCCGCCCTCGATCAGCGCCGGCATCTGGCGGAAGAAGAAGGTGAGCAGCAGCGTGCGGATATGCGCGCCGTCGACGTCGGCATCCGTCATCAGGATGATCTTGTGATAGCGCAGCTTGGAAAGGTCGAAATCGTCGCGGCCGATTCCGGTGCCGAGCGCGGTGATCAGGGTGCCGATCTGCTCGGAGCCCAGCATCTTGTCGAAGCGGGCGCGCTCGACATTGAGGATCTTGCCGCGCAGCGGCAGCACCGCCTGGAACTCGCGGTTGCGGCCCTGCTTGGCGCTGCCGCCGGCGGAATCGCCCTCGACGATGAACAGTTCGGACTTGGCGGGATCGCGCTCCTGGCAGTCGGCGAGCTTGCCCGGCAGCGAGGCGATGTCGAGCGCGCCCTTGCGCCGCGTCAGCTCGCGGGCCTTGCGCGCCGCCTCGCGGGCCGCGGCGGCCTCCACCACCTTGCTGACGATGATCTTGGCTTCCGACGGATGCTCCTCGAACCACGCCGCCAGCGCCTCGTTCAGCACGTTCTCGACCACCGGGCGGACTTCCGAGGACACCAGCTTGTCCTTGGTCTGCGATGAGAATTTCGGATCGGGGACCTTGACCGAGAGCACCGCGGTCAGGCCTTCGCGGCAGTCGTCGCCGGTCAGCGCGATCTTCTCGCGCTTGGCCATGGCATCGGCATAGCCGTTGACCTGGCGGGTCAGCGCGCCGCGGAATCCCGCAAGATGGGTGCCGCCGTCGCGTTGCGGAATGTTGTTGGTGAAGCACAGCACGTTCTCGTGATAGCTGTCATTCCACCACAGCGCGGCCTCGACGCCAATGCCGTTCATTTCGGAATGGATCATGATCGGAGCCGGCACCATCGCCTTCTTGTTGCGGTCGAGATATTTCACGAACTCCTCGACGCCGCCCTCGTAGTGCATCTCCTCGCGCTTCTCGACCGCGTGGCGCATGTCGGACAGCACGATATTGACCCCGGAATTGAGAAAGGCGAGCTCGCGCAGCCGATGCTCCAGGGTCGGAAAGTCGTATTCCACATTGGTGAAGGTCTCGGTCGAGGCGAGGAAGGTCACTTCCGTACCCCGCTTGCCGTTGGCATCGCCCACCATCGCGAGCGGCGCCACCGCATCGCCATGGGCGAAGCCGATGAAATGCTCCTTGCCGTCGCGCCAGACCCGCAGCTCGAGCCTGCTCGACAGCGCGTTGACGACGGAGACGCCGACGCCATGCAATCCGCCGGACACCTTGTAGGAGTTCTGGTCGAATTTTCCGCCGGCGTGCAGCTGGGTCATGATGACCTCGGCGGCGGAAATGCCTTCGCCCTTGTGAATGTCGACCGGAATGCCGCGGCCGTCATCGCGCACGGTGACCGAGCCGTCGGCATTGAGGATGACTTCCACGGCGGTGGCATGACCGGCCAGCGCCTCGTCGATGGCATTGTCGACGACCTCGTAAACCATGTGGTGCAGGCCGCTGCCGTCGTCGGTGTCGCCGATATACATCCCCGGCCGCTTGCGCACGGCATCGAGCCCCTTGAGCACCCGGATCGATTCCGCGCCGTATTCAAGGGGGATGGAATGCTCGGTGTCGGCGATCGATTGCCGGGCGGGTTCTGTCATGGGAGGCCTTTGAGGATGTTTCGAATCAGCGGCGCAAGACCAGGCGCTGAACAAGCTATTTCTGCCACGAAAGGGGCCATGCGCCTAGCGCAAAGTGTCTTGCAGCAAGCTGTTGAACAGATAGAGGTTTTTGGCAGTTTTTCAAGGCCGGAAAGGGCCGGTTCGGCGTGGTCGCGATGGCCGGCTTCCGCCGCCGTCTCAGGGCCTGCCGCGCGGAGCGATGCGGCCGGAATCGACGTCGAACAGGTCGCCGGATGCGGGGATGTCGGCAAAGGCGATCGGATCGGCGCCGGTCATCCATACCTGGGCGCGCAACCGGGCGAGTTCGTCGAACAGCGCCTTGCGCCGCGCCGGGTCGAGATGGGCGACGACCTCGTCGAGCAGCAGCAACGGGGTGATGCCGGTGGTCTCGGCGACCAGGGTCGCATGCGCCAGCACCAGCCCGATCAGCAAGGCCTTCTGCTCGCCGGTCGAGGCGTCGCGGGCGGGCATGCGCTTCGGCGCATACACCACCCTGAGATCGGTGAGGTGCGGCCCGTCGAGGGTGCGGCCCGCGGCGGCATCGCGGGCGCGGCCGCTGCGCAGCATGTCGCGGTAGCGGTCTTCCACCGCGGTTGCCGGCTCGCTTTGCAGCGCGTTCTCCATCCAGCCGTCGAGGGCGATCTCGGCCGCGGGAAAGGCGGAGGCGCTGGCGCGCTTGCGCAGCATGGCGGCGAGCAGGGCCAGGGTCTGGCCCCGCGTCGCCGCGACCGCGACCGCGAGTTCGGCGGTCTCGCGCTCGATCGCGTCGCACCAATGGTCATCGAAATTGCGCACCTCGAGCAGCCGGTTGCGCGATCGCAGGCTACGGTCGAGGGCCGATACCCGCGCCGAATGCTCGCTGTCGATCGCCAGCACCAGCCGATCGAAGAACCGTCGCCGCTCCGACGCCGCGCCCATGAACAGTCCGTCCATCGACGGCGTCAGCCAGACCATGCGCAGATGGTCGCCGAACGCCGCGGCCGAATTCACCGGCTCGCGATCGATCCGGCAGCGGCGGCCGGCGGCGGGCGTTTCGCTGCCTTGCGCATCGATCCCGGTACCGAGCGTGGCGAGGCCGAGCGCGCCTTCGACCTCTGCCGAAACGGCCCATGCGCCATCGCCTTCGATCTCGGCGACATCGTCGAGGGTGGCGCGGCGCAATCCGCGCCCGGGCGAGAGAAACGAGATCGCCTCGAGGCAATTGGTCTTGCCGGCGCCATTGGGGCCGACCAGCACCACCATGTCGCCACGGGTCGCGAGGCTCGCTACGCGATAGTTGCGGAACTGGGTCAGCGTCAGGCGATGGATGCGCGAGGCGGTCATGCGGAACGGCTCTCCGTCGTGCCGGCCATGACGCAATCCGGCGAGCGTTGCCGCGGACCCGCGCCCCTCACACCCGCATCGGCATCAGCACATAGAGCGTGCCCTTGGAATCCTTGTCCTGTACCAGCGTGGGCGATCCCGGATCGGCCAGCCGCAGCACCGCGACCTCGCCCTCGATCTGCGCTGCGATGTCCAGCAGATAGCGCGAGTTGAAGCCGATATCGAGCGGCTCGGAAGCATATTCGACCTCGAGCTCCTCGGTGGCGCTGCCGGAATCCGGATTGGTCACCGACAGCACCAGCTTGCCGGCGGACAGGGCCAGCTTGACCGCCCGGCCACGCTCGCTCGAGATGGTCGAGACGCGATCGACCGCAGCTTCGAAATCCTTCTTGTCGACCACCAGTTCCTTGTCGTTGTTCTGCGGGATGACACGGCCGTAGTCCGGGAAGGTGCCGTCGATCAGTTTCGAGGTCAGCACCACATTGCCGATGGTGAAGCGGATCTTGCCCTGCGACAGCTCGATACCGATCTCGGCCTCGTTGTCCTCGATCAGGCGCTGCACTTCACCGACGGTCTTGCGCGGCACGATCACCCCGGGCATCCCGGAGGCGCCCTTGGGCGGCGCGAGATCGATCTGCGCCAGCCGATGTCCGTCGGTCGCGACGCCGCGCAGGGTCGGAGCCTTGGCGCTGCCGGCGGCGTGCAGGTAGATGCCGTTGAGATAGTAACGGGTTTCCTCGGTCGAGATCGCAAACTGGGTGCGATCGATCAGCCGTTTCACGTCCGCGGCCGGAAGCGTGAAAGAATGCGTCATGTCGCCGGCGGCGAGATCCGGAAAATCGTTCTCGGGCAGGGTCTGCAGGGTGAAGCGGGACCTTCCGGCCCGGATCGCCAGCACCGAGCGGTCACCGTCGCCCTCCAGCACGATCTGCGAGCCGTCCGGCAGCTTGCGCACAATGTCGTAGAACATATGCGCCGGCACCGTGGTCGAACCGCCGCTGGCAGCTTCCGCTGCCAGCGTTTCCGTCACCTCGAGGTCGAGGTCGGTCGCCTTGAGCGACAGCCGGGAGTTTTCGGCGCGGATCAGCACGTTGCCCAGGATCGGAATGGTGTTGCGGCGTTCGACCACGCGATGGACGTGGCCCAGCGACTTCAGGAGTTGCGCGCGTTCGACGGTGACCTTCATTGCAATACCCGCCTGATCCGAAGATGGAAAAGCCGGGCGGCCAGCGGCGCGCCACGGCATGGAGACCCCAATTGCCGATCAAGGCTGGATTTGATCAGACCTCGAGAGGGACCTCAAGGTGGCGCGGATGGAAGGTGAGCGCAAGAGATGCCGGGGGCTCAACCCCCACGTTTTGCCGCGAACCCGCCCGCAATGCCGTGGCCGGTCGCGACACCGCAGACCAGGGAGCCTCGATCTCCGTCCGGGAACCCGGCGGCGCTCACTCCTGCAGCTGCCGCTTCAGCGACTCCACCTCTTCCGACAGCGCGACATCCCGCGCGACCAGCGCCTCGATCTTGCGCACGGCGTGCAGCACCGTGGTGTGATCGCGGCCGCCGAAGCGACGGCCGATTTCCGGCAGCGAGCGCAGCGTCAGCGTCTTGGCCAGGTACATCGCCACCTGGCGCGGGCGCACCACATTGGCGGTACGGCGCGACGACAGCAGGTCGGAGCGGCTGACATTGTATTGACGCGCCACCACGCGCTGGATGTCCTCGATCTTGATGCGCTTGGGTTCCTGCGGACGGATCAGGTCACGCACCTCGCGCTCGGCCATTTCCAGCGTGACCGGCTGGGCATTGAGCTTGCTGTGGGCGAGCAGGCGGTTGATGGCGCCTTCAAGGTCGCGGCCGTTGTGGGTGATGGTTCGGGCAAGATAGTCCAGCACCGGCATCGGGACGTCGAAGCTCGCGTGATGCGCGCGAGCGGCTGCGACCCGTGATTTGAGAATGCCGAGCCGCAGCTCCTCGCCGAGCGATCCCATCTCGACGACCAGGCCGCCGGCAAGCCGCGAACGCACGCGGTCGTCGAGGCTTTCGAGATCGGACGGTGGACGGTCGGCGGCGATCACCACCTGGCGGCCGGCGTCGATCAGCGCATTCAGGGTGTGGCAGAATTCCGCCTGGGTGGATTTGCCCTGCAGGAACTGCAGATCGTCGATCACCAGCACGTCGATGCCGCGCAACGCCTCCTTGAAGGCGAGCGCCGTCTGGGTCTTCAGCGCGGCGACGAAACCGTACATGAACTTCTCGGCGGTGAGATAGAGCACCTTGCGCTCGCTGCCGGAATTGCCGGCCCAGGTCACCGCCTGCAGCAGATGAGTCTTGCCGAGCCCGACGCCGGCGTGGATGTAGAGCGGGTTGAACATCACGGCGTCGCCACGGCCGCCTTCCGCGACCTGGCGCGCCGCGGCGTGCGCGAGCGTGTTGGAGCGGCCGACCACGAAGCTTGCGAAGGTCAGGCGCGGGTCGAGTGGCGAGCCGCCGAGCGCGTCATGGCTGGCGGAGACCGGCGCGGTGGCGGTCGCGCGCAACTCCGGACGCAGTCGGCCGTCGAACCGTTCGGGACGGTGCGGATCGGCGGGCGCCGGTGTTTCCTTTGCCGGGGTCGCGCAGCGCATCGGCGAACGGACGGTGAGATCGATCCGATGCACTTCGGGCATCTCGGCCTGCCAGCACGACAGCACGCGCTCGGCATAGTGGGCCTGGATCCAGCTCTTGAGAAAACGGGTCGGCACCGACATGCGGACGCTCTCGTCCTGCACGCTCTCGAGGTCCATCCGCGCGAACCAGCTGGTGTAGACGTCTTCTCCCACGCTCGAGCGAAGCCGACCTTTCACACGTGTCCAGCGTTCCTGTTCCATGTTCGACATCGCTTTTGCTTTTCCAAGAGAGAGATGGGTCCGGTGAACCGAGGTGCGGGCCGCTTCAGCGCGCGGGCCGACCTCGAGCGGGAGCTTCGTCTCCGGGCAAAGACCAGCCGTGCGGCGTGATGCCGTCGGTCGGATCGTCGGTCGGTGAAGAAGCGTCCGCGAGATCAGCGCGTACTGGACGGTGTGCCGGGAGTTCGCGTGGGAGGCCGCACGTCGGCGGCACCGGATACAGCATCGTTCGAGCGTGGCATCTGGCCGATGGCCGCAATCATTCCGTAAAACATGGAACCCTCCCCCACTCGCCACGCTTGCACGCGGCCGTTAGCCTAAAGACAGATTCAAACCTTATCGTCGCGTCCGAACGTCAACATCGTTCGGTCTCGCTACGCCGCCCACTACAGTCCGTCTCCAACCCATCCAAGGGCTTCGCTTCCCGCCGATCGCCACCGGTCGAATCTTCTCATTCGAAGTTCGCGAGCCCAGAAGAACTCGCCAGAGAAATTTCGACATAGAACCATCGTGCTCACATCGCTATGAGTTACGATCCGACCATCGCTTGGAAAGCGTCGCCAACGCGCACACCGCCGCCGATTTGCACGTCCGCCCCGTTTCCTAAACCGCGCTGGTCTGAAGAGCCGAGGGCGCCGCGAACGAACCAAGGAATACACGATGGGGGATTTCCCGCAATGGTCCCGGGACGGCGGCGCCCGCAACGCGGCGTCGACCGCGCCGCGGCACGGGCCGTGAAGTCGGAAAGCAAGTTTTTGAATCCTTGCGCAGAATCGAGCACGCCGGGCGGCGCCCAAATCTGGATGCAACAGTGAAAAATTTTAACAATTTCTTTACAATCGAACGGCGCCTTGGGCCGATTCTCAGAACGGTGACTGGCGCTATGGGGATAAGTTGTTCGCGATGCGAAGTTTTTCAGGACTCCTTTTGCAGGGTAACCCCACCCGCGCCGACTTCTCGATCACCCGATCGCGTGCCATTCAATCGGGTTCAGGGTGCGATAACTTTTTGAGAATTCTCCGGAATGCGGGGTGCGATAACTATTCGACATTGCCAGCAAGCGCGAAACGCAAAAAGGCGCCCGAAATCGCATCTAAAGGCCGCGATGACCTGTCGGCAACGCGCGTTGCGGTTTCAGGTGCGGCCAATTTACATCTGTCGGTCCACCGATGCGCGACGAGGTGAACGCATTGCGTCACGCACACGCGTGTCAAGAAAGAGAAGGCCCGATGAAAAAGAGAAAGCCCGGCACTGCCGGGCTTTCTCAACCAACTCGCGTTTGCGAGCTACTCATTTCGCGAGCTTCGCGATCTGATGTGCGAGCCGAGAGACTTTCCGGCTGGCGTTGTTCTTGTGAATGATGTTGCGTTGAGCCGCCTGCATCAGTTCGGGCTCCGCGCGCGCCATCGCCTTCAGCGCCGCGTCACGATCGCCACTCTTGATCGCTTCCTCGACGCTGCGGACCGCGCCGCGCATCTGCGTGCGGCGCGACTTGTTGATGATGGTGCGGCGAGCAATCTTGCGTGTCGCCTTCTTGGCGGAAGTCGTGTTGGCCATGTTCTCAACTATCCTTCGGCGGCTGGCCGGTCGCGGCCGGCTGGCATCGTAGCGCCGGCCGCACAACCCTGTGATCGATCAGCGATGTGTTTCGGATGTTCCTGAGAATGCCAATCGTGCAGCCAGGGCAGGCCCGCATGACGGCGTCGTGCAAAGAACAAGCGGCGGCGGGATTGCGCCCGCCGCCATTGCCGGTCCTTATAGAGGGGGCGCCCCGCACCGTCAACGCCTTCCCGGCCTGCCGGAACCACGGCGAACGGCCGTCTTTTGCCGATAAGGCGCTGACGAGGTTGAATTTCCGCAAGCGTCCCGGTAATGCCTGACGGCGTTCTGGCGCGGTCGAAGACAAAGGTGACGGATGATCCGCGGTTTTTTCCGGCTGGTGGGACTGCTGCTGCTGGCGGGCGGATTCATCTTCATGGTCTATGACGGCGCCCGCTGGGTAGCGGATCAGACACTGCGATTCACCCGCTTTGGCGAGTTCTGGAACGACATCCATCAATCCAGCCAGCTGGCCTTCCGGACATGGGTGGAAAGTCACGCGCCCTGGCTATGGACCGGCGTGATCCGATTGGTGCTTGACCAGCCGGTGTTTGCGGTGCTGGGCGTGCTCGGCATCCTGCTGATGCTGCTGTTCCGGCCGCGCAAGCCGCTGATCGGCTATTCGCGAAACTGAGCGCAGGGCTTGTCATCGATTTATGCCGCGCCATCGCCGGTAACGGGGCTGCGCCCGGCGGCGTAACGACATATATTGACACCACACCGTTTCGGGCCTGGTGGACGCGCCGCCGGGCTAAGACTTGAACGTGCTTCGTCCTCGGACCGTTTTGCGGTCTCGCATCGGCCGACAAATCGTTCAACCGAGGACCGCAGGGAGGAAACCATGCTCTTTATGCGCAAGACCACTGCAGTGCCGAGCGCAGCTGACGCGCTGCCCGGCCGTGCCGATCCGATTCCCACCGCGACCAGCCATTTCGTCAACGGCCATCGGCTTCAGCCGCCTTACCCCGCCGGACTTGAGCAGGCGGTGTTCGGACTAGGCTGCTTCTGGGGCGCCGAGCGCAAGTTCTGGGAGCTCGGCGATGGCGTCTACACCACTGCCGTCGGCTACGCCGGCGGCCATACCGCCAACCCGACCTATGAGGAAGTCTGCTCAGGCCGCACCGGTCATACCGAGGTGGTGCTGGTGGTGTTCGATCCGACCAAGGTCTCCTACGAGCAGCTGCTCAAGACCTTCTGGGAAAGCCACAACCCGACCCAGGGGATGCGCCAGGGCAACGATGTCGGCACCCAGTATCGTTCGGCGATCTACACCTTCAGCGAGCCGCAACGCTTAGCCGCCGACGCGTCGAAGGCGGCGTATCAGAAGGCGCTGGCCGCCAAGGGATTGGGCGCCATCACCACCGAGATCGCGCCGGCCGCCGAATTCTATTTCGCCGAGGACTATCATCAGCAATACCTGGCGAAGAATCCGGCCGGCTATTGCGGGCTCGGCGGCACCGGCGTGTCCTGTCCGATCGGAGCCGGCGTCAGCACCTGACCGCGGCAGCCGCGTGGTGCGGCCCCAAAACACGGTTTGTTAACCATAACCGGTGCAAGACTGGAGCTGTCTCCGCCAAGAGGGATGACTCCAGTGCCGGTTGCGCACGCGTTCCGACTCCCCATCATTGCCGCGACCATTGCGATCGCGCTCGCGGGATGCGTTCACACGTCTTCTCCCGTCGCGATGGAACAGCAGCCGGGTGATCTCAATTCGATGGCCTACGGCCAGGTTTACGCCTCGCCGCCGGTCAGCCAGCCGACGCCTTGGCGCGGCGCCGTTGCCGGGGGCGCGGTCGGAGCGCTGCGCAAGTCGTTTGCCGCCGCGCCGCAACCATCCTACGAACCCGTGCCAGTGGTCTACGCGGCGACGCCGCCAATCCAGGATTCCGTCTACCGGCTCGATGCCGGTGACAAGCTGCGCGTCGTGGTCTATGGCCAGGAGGGACTCACCAACAGCTATGCGATCGGCGCCAGCGGCACCATCACCGTGCCGCTGATCGGGTCGGTGCCGGCGCGCGGGCGAACGACGGCCGAGCTTGCCGCCGAGATCAGCGCCCGGCTGCGCAAGGGATTCATTCGCGATCCCTCGGTCGCGGTGGAGATCGAATCCTACCGGCCGTTCTTCATTCTTGGCGAGGTTGCGGCTCCCGGCCAATATCCCTACGTGCCCAACATGAGCGTCGAAAGCGCGGTCGCCATTGCCGGCGGTTTTTCTCCGCGCGCCAGGCGCGACGTCGTGACGCTGACTCACACCGACAAGTCAGGCGCCATTCGCGTGGTCGTACCGCTCGGTACGCCGATGAGTCCCGGCGATACCGTGCTGGTCGGCGAACGCTGGTTCTGAAGCCCGACCGTGCGCCTTGTGCCGTCGTCAGATCGATCGTCTACGTCTTCAGATGTCTGGCGAAGAAGGCGAGGCTGCGCGGCCAGGCGAGATCGGCACTTGCCTTGTCGTAACTTGCCCGTTCGTCGCAATTGAAGCCGTGCTGCGCGCCGGGATAGACGTGGATGTCCACTTCAGGCCGCTTGCCGCGGATGGTTTCCACATCGGCAAGCGGGATGCCGGTATCCTTCTCGCCAAAGTGAAGCTGGGTGGGCACTTTGGGTTTGTCGTCGGCGAAGCGGACGATGGCGCCGCCGTAATAGCCGATCGCCGCCGACAGGCCGGCAAGCTTGGTGGCGGCGGCATAGGCGACGCTGCCGCCGAGGCAGAAACCGATGATGCCGACCGGGCCGACATCCCTGACGGCGTCGATGGCGGCCTGGGTATCGCGCAGCATGGCGGGCCAGTCCGGGTTGGCGACGAACTTGCGCGCCACCGCGATCTCATCGGGCGAGTAGCCGCTCTGGAAATGAGGCTCGATGCGGTCGAAGATCGACGGCGCGATGGCGACATAGCCGGCGCCGGCGAGCCGGTCACAGATCGCGCGAATATGGTGATTGACGCCGAATATCTCCTGGATCACCACGACGGCCGCCTTCGGCGCGCCCGTGGGGTCGGCGCGATAGCCGCCAAGTTGAAAACCGTCCGAAGCCGTCAGCCTGATATCGTGTCCCATGGGTCATCCCAATATTGCGCTTTGTGGATTGTCGTCGGTGAACTCGTCGGGGCAGGCAAACCGTTTCATGACGATCGGGGCGGCGGGGCCGTGTTGGCCAGATCCTCGAGAAACGGCAGCACGGCGTCGATAAAAGCCTGCGGCTGATCGATGTTGACGGCGTGCCCTGCATCCGGGATCACCACCTTGCGGGCACCGGGAATTTTCGCGGCCATGTAGTCGGATGCGGCAAGGTACGGGGTATCGTCGGCGCCGACCACCACCAGCGCCGGGACCTTGATACCGGGCAGGGATTCGATCACCCGGGCATCGCGCTGGGTCAGCATGCCCCGCGCTGCAAGAGCGAGGCCGGAAGCGTCGCGGTGCCTGACCGTCGCGCGCTCCCGGCTGGCCGATGTCAGGACGGCAAGGCCATCCCGCTGGAAGCGGTCGCCGGTGGCCTGCGCACGCTGGTTCCAGGAGGCCCGGGCGTCGTCCTTCTTGAAGCCGGGACCGGTATCGACAATGAGCAAGGCGCGGACGCGGTCCGGATGCACGCGGTTGAAGGCCAGCGACATGTAACCACCGAGAGAAAGCCCGCCGACGACGGCGTTGCCGGCGCCGACCTGGTCCAGCAGGGCCGCCATGTCGGCCACCGTGTGCTCTTCACTATAGGCCAAAGGATCGCTCGGATAGTCGGACTGGCCATGGCCGCGCATATCCCACAGCACGAGCCGATGGCCTTTCGCAAGCGCATCGATCTGCCCTTCCCACATCGCCGATGTCGAGGAATAGCCGTGAGTCAGAAGCAGGACCGGTCCGCTGCCATGAACCTCGTAGTGCAGCTTTACGCCGTCACGGTCGATGGTTGGCATCGGGCTTCCCGGCTGATGTGGTCGACCGCATGATCCTAGCGCGATCCGGCCGCGAATGTGAAATCCGCATCTCGCGCGGGACCGGGGCGCGGCCGGGCCGGCTCCCGCTGCGCGGATTCCGCAATGCACCGGGGAATGCAAGTCCATATTTGCTTTTGACCGTTTCTAATTTGGATTGCGTCCATTTCGGAACGGTACCATTCTGCCCCACAACTGGCACCGACCCGGTGGGTGCCGGCTATTGCCCACACGTGAGTTGCCGCCGTAAGCGGCATCCAACACCGGAGGGGAAGAGAAAATGCCTAATCTCAACATCAACGGACATAGTATGTCCGTGGAGGCGGCTGGCGATACGCCGCTGCTGTGGGTCATCCGCGACCAATTGCAGATGACCGGGACCAAGTTTGGTTGCGGGGCCGGCCTGTGCGGCGCCTGCACGGTCCATATCAATGGCGAGGCGGTGCGTTCCTGCCAGACGGCGCTGAGCGAGGCTGTCGGCAAGAAGGTCACCACCATCGAGGGGCTGAGCGCCAAGGGCGATCATCCGCTGCAGAAGGCGTGGATTGCCGAGCAGGTTCCGCAATGCGGCTACTGCCAATCCGGCCAGATCATGCAGGCCGCCTCGCTGCTGGCGAAGAATCCGGACCCGACCCGTGAGGAAGTGGTGGCGCACATGGACGGCAATCTGTGCCGCTGCATGACCTATGCGCGGATCCAGAAGGCGATCATGCGCGCGGCCTCGGAAATGCGGACTGCGTCCAATGCCGGAACCGAGCGGAGGGCAACATGAACAGCCATGTGAAAATCACCAAAGTCGAATCCACCGATCTGAGCCGTCGCTCATTCCTGGTCGGCACGGCGGCGGCGGGCCTCGTGCTCGGCTATGCCGGCGTTCCCGGTCTGGACGGCGCGCTGGCGGCGACCGCATCCGGCGGCAATTTCGATCCCAGCGTCTGGTATTCGATCGGCCATGACGGGATCGTGACCGTGACCTGCGGCAAGGCCGACATGGGCCAGCACATCGCCTCGACCATGGCGCAGATCATTGCCGAAGAACTCGGTTCGAGCTGGAAGGACATGCGGATCCAGCTTGCTTCCAACGATCCGAAGTTCAACGACCCGGTACTGGGTGCCCAGATCACCGGCGGCAGCTGGTCGACCATGATGAACTTCGAGGCGATGAGCCGCGCGGGCGCTGCGGGCCGGATCGCCCTGACGGAAGCCGCCAGCGCCGCGATGGGCGTGCCGGCAGCCGAACTCGTGGTGCGCGACAGCGTGGTCTCGCATCCGAAGTCGAAGAAGCAGATGAGCTTTGCCGAGCTCGTCAAGGGCGGCAAGGCGACCCGGACCTTCACGGCGGACGAGCTGAAGGCGATTTCGCTGAAGACACCGGACCAGTACAACATGATCGGCTTCTCGGTGCCGCAGCTCGACATCCCCGACAAGACCCGGGGCGCCGCCAAATACGGCATCGACGTGACGCTGCCGGGCATGGTGCATGGCGCGGTGGTCACGCCGCCGGTGCGCTACGGCGCGACGGTGAAATCGGTCGACGACAGCGCGGCCAAGAAGGTGCCGGGCTTCATCAAGGCCGTTACCCTCGACGACAAGACGGCCACCACGACCGGCTGGGTGGTGGCGGTCGCCAACACCTACGCCGAGGCGCGCAAGGCCGCAGCGGCGCTGAAGATCGACTATGAGGGCGGTCCGAACGCCAAGGTGTCGAGCGAGTCGCTGTTCGAGGAGGCGCGGCGGCTGCAGGGTCTCAGCGATTCCGGACAGTTCTTTGTCAAGGACGGCGATCCGGACGCGGCCCTGGGCACGGCGGCCAAGGTGCTGGAGGCGGAATATACCACCAACATCAACATCCACTGCCCGATGGAGCCGATGAACGCCACGGCGGAGTTCAAGGGCGACATCCTGCACATCTATACCGGCAACCAGTTCGCGACCCGCTCCGGCGCGATTGCGGCCGGCGCGGCCGGTATCGATCCCAAGTTCGTCGTCATGCACCAGTCCTATCTGGGCGGCGGCTTCGGCCGGCGTCTGGATGCCGACATGACGGTGCCGGCGGTGCAGGCGGCGAAAGCCGTCGGCAAGCCGGTCAAGGTGATCTACTCGCGTGAGAACGACATGACGATGGATTTCTCACGTCCGCTCACCTACCAGAAGGTGAAGGCGGGGCTCGACGGCGATGGCAAGCTGGTTGCGCTCAGCCATGACGTGGTCTCGGCCTGGCCGACCCAACGCTGGGGAATCCCGGACTTCCTGTCGCCATCGGTGGACAAGAAGGGCCCGCTGGACGCCTTCACGGTCAACGGCGCCGACTTCTTCTACACCGTGCCCAACCATTATGTGCGGGCGATCAAGAACGAGATGGCGCACAACGCCACGCCGTCGGGTCAGCTGCGCTCGGTGGCCCCGGGTTGGACCTTCTGGGCGGTCGAAAGCATGATCGACGAGATCGCCGTTGCCGCCGGCAAGGACCCGGCGCAGTTCCGCATCGAACTGCTCGACGGCAAGGGCAAGAACGACGGCGGCGCCCAGCGTCTGCGCAACACGCTGCTCGCCGCGATGGGGCTTGCCGGCTACGGCACCAAGAAGCTGCCGAAGGGCGAGGGCATGGGGGTCGCCTGCGTCTCCTCGCAGGAGCGGGCGACGGCCAGCTGGACCGCCTGCGTCGCCCATGTCGCGGTGGCGCCGTCGGGCGAGATCAAGGTGAAGAAGCTCACGGTGGCGACCGACGTCGGCACCCAGGTCAATCCCGACGGCGTGCAGGCCCAGGTCTCGGGCGCGGCGCTGTGGGGGATGTCGCTCGCGCTGTACGAGAAGGCGACGTTGAAGGACGGCGGCATCGAGCAGACCAACTTCGACACCTACACGCCGCTGCGGATGAGCCAGATGCCGGAAGTCGCCGTCAGCGTCATCGCCAATGGCGAAAAGGCCACCGGCGTCGGCGAGCCGGCGGTGACGGTGGTCGCGCCCGCGATCGGCAACGCGGTGTTCAACGCCGTCGGTGCCCGCGTGCGCTCGCTGCCGATCACGGCCGAAGCGATCAAAGGCGCCATGAAGGCCTAACCGCATCCAACGCCGCGAATACCACGACCGCCGGGGCGCTGCCCCGGCGGATTTTTTTGTGCGGAGTACGCCCGCCAATCCATCAATTTGTATCGATGCCGGTACGGCGGCGTTGAGGATACGCATTAAGCTGCGGGGAACCCATTGTCGAATAACCTGCGCCGTCGGTCATCGGCGCGACGCCAGCGGGGGTTCATGACAGCGCTAGCCAAAGAGAAGTCATCCAAACGCCGGCTGCTGCTGGCGTCCGATCGCAGCGACCGGTCGAGCGAACTCGCGGGCATCCTGCAATCGGTCGGCGAGGTCGACACCATCGCCACTTCGGACATTCCCGATACGCCCGGACGCGACTGTTCGGGAATCGTGGTCGACATCAACCTGCGCTCGCCCGAAAGCGTGCAGCTCGTCCGCAACAAGCTGAGCGCGGAAGCCTATCGCAACATGCCGCGGCTGTTCGTTCTGGCCGAGGCCCTCCACCACGGTTCGATGCAGGCCTGGGCGCTCGGCGCCACCGACACCATCGCGCGGCCGTTCGATGCGCGGGGCATCCTGCAGCGGATTCGCGCGGCATTTCCCGATAGCGCGGACTTCGACGCCAGCGAGAGCGGCAAGACCCTGAATGCGGGCGTTGCCGCCGCGCATGCCGTGATGGTGAAAATGTTCGAGAAGCTGCCGGCCGGCGAGCCGCTGACTTTCGCCGACGTGGTCGAGGCGGAAAACAGCATTCTCAAGGCGATCAAGCACTGCTCGTTGCGGGCCTGGCTTACTACCGTCGGCTGTCATCACACCGAGAGCTATCGGCATTGTCTGTTTGTCACCGGCTTCGCCGTCGCGTTCGCGCAGCATCTCGGCATGCGCGAGGACGATCAGCGGCGGCTGACCCGTGCCGCGCTGTTGCACGATGTCGGCAAGGCGTTCATCCCGGTGGACATCCTGGACAAGCCCTCCGCGCTCACCGACGAGGAGATGGCGGTGGTGCGCCAGCATCCCCGCCGCGGCTATGAGGCGCTGGCGGCGCAGGGTGGCTTCCCGCCGGAAATGCTCGACGTCGTCCTGCACCACCATGAATTCCTCGACGGCAGCGGCTACCCCAATGGCCTGCGCGGCGACCAGATCAGCGACATCGTCCGTTTGATCACCATCGTCGATGTCCATTCGGCGATGATCGAGCAGCGCACCTACCGGCTGCCGTTCAACCATATCAAGGCGTACGAAATCATGGAGCAGATGGACGACAAGCTCGACGCGCATCTGCTGCAGGCGTTCCGCCCGGTGGCGTTCGGCTCGTACTGAGCGGGGTGCCGGACGGCGCCGTTCGATCCCGCCTTCGCCTCAGGCCGCCTCGCCCTCGTAGGAGGAGATCTCGATCAGGCTGCCGTCGGGATCGCGGCAATACACCGACCGCAGCGTGCCGCCGGCGCCCTGCCGGGCAACCGGGCCCTCCTCGATCGCCACGCCGCACGCCCCGAGATGCGCCACCACCTGCTCCGGCGTGCTCGCGGTGAGAAAGCACAGATCGTCGCTGCCGGCGGCTTCATGGTTCGCGGTGAACCACTCCACCTTGTCGGCGTTGCGCGGCCGCACATTGATCTTCTGCCTGCCGAACAGCAGCGAGGTTCGCGGCGGCTTGCCGGCGCCGGGATCGAACACGCGGATCTCCATGCCGAGGATGCGGTGATACCAGTCGGCCGAACGCGCGACGTCGGCGACGTTGATCACGAGGTGGTCGAGTGCGTGGACCTTGACGGACATGGTGCATCCCTTCGCGGCGCAGCGCTGGCCGTAGCGCGCTTTGTTTGTTACAACGCGGCCGATCGTCTAGACAAGCTCAAGGCGGGGGAGCTCCCATGACGTCACGTCGGGCCGCGATGGGTTTCGCGGCGATCGGCCTTGCGGCGCTGGTCTGGCCGGCCGGCTTCGCATCGGCGCTGGATTATCCGACCCGGCCGGTGCGCTTCGTGGTCGGCTATCCGGCCGGCGGCGCCACCGACATCCTGGCGCGGCTGATCGGCCAGCGGCTGTCCGAGCGCCTGGGTCAGCAATTCGTGATCGAGAACAAGCCCGGCGCCGGCAACAATATCGGCACCCAAACCGTGATCGACGCCGCGCCCGACGGCTACACCGTCCTGCTCGTCAACCCGGCCAATGCCATCAATGCCTCGCTATATGCCAATCTCAAGTTCAACTTCATTCACGACATCGCGCCTGTCGCCGGCTTCGCCCGGGTACCGAACGTCATGGTCGTTCCGCCGGACTTCCCGGCCAGGTCGGTCGCGGAATTCATTGCCTATGCCAAGGCCAATCCGGGCAAGGTCAACATGGCGTCATCGGGCAACGGCACCTCGATCCATCTTTCGGGCGAGCTGTTCAAGGCGATGACCGGGGTCGACATGGTGCACGTGCCCTACCGCGGCTCGGCGCCCGCGGTCACCGATCTCCTGAGCGGGCGGGTGCAGGTGATGTTCGACAACATGCCGTCGAGCATTTCGCACATCAAGGCGGGGACCTTGCGGGTGCTGGCGGTCACCACGGCGACGCGCTCGCCCGAGCTTCCGGACGTGCCGACCGTCGGCGAGACCGTGAAGGACTTCGAGGCCAGCGCCTGGTTCGGGATGGGCGCGCCGAACAACACGCCGCCCGAGATCATCGCCCGGCTCAATGGCGAGATCAACGCCATCCTTGAGGAGCCCGCCATCAAGGCGCGGATTGCCGAGCTCGGCGGGGTGTCGATCGCGGGCTCGCCGGCGGATTTCGGCAATCTCGTCGCGGCGGAAACCGAGAAGTGGCGGAAGGTGGTGAAGTTCGCGAACCTGCGCGTGGAATAGCCGCGACGGCCGTGAAGGCGCCGTCGTCCTCGCGGCAGGCCAGGATGGTTCGGGCCGCAACGATCGGATAGGGGAGCTGACATGCAAGCGCACAAAGTCGTCTCACGGGAGGAATGGCTCGCGGCGCGCCGGGCGCATCTGGCGCGCGAGAAGGAGCATACCCAGGCGCGGGACCGGCTGAACGCCGAGCGACGCGCGCTGCCCTGGGTCAGGGTCGAGAAGAACTATGAATTCGAAGGGCCGGGTGGGACGGTGACGCTGGCCGGCCTGTTCGGCGGGCGCAGCCAGCTGGTGGTGCAGCATTTCATGTTCGCGCCCGACTGGAACGAGGGCTGCAAGAGCTGCTCGTTCTGGGCGGACGGGTTCGAGCGCATGATCCCGCACCTCGCCGCGCGCGACACCACGCTGGTCGCGATCTCGCGGGCGGCGTTGCCGAAGCTGATCGCGTTCAAGGCGCGGATGGGCTGGAGCTTCGACTGGCTGTCGTCGGGCACGGGCGATTTCAACCATGATTACGGGGTCGCGTTTACCCGGGACGAGATCGAAAGCGGCGCCAGGCTGTACAATTTCGGGACCTCCGGCTTCGGCATCGAGGACGCGCCGGGCATCAGCGTGTTCTTCCGCGACCAGGCCGGCGAGGTGTTTCACACCTATTCGTGCTTCGCCCGCGGCCTCGACATGATGAATGCCGCCTACCATTACCTCGACCTGACGCCGCTCGGCCGCCACGAAGAGGGTCTGCCCTATCCGATGGACTGGCTGCGGCTGCGCGACCAGTATCGGCCCGAGCCCGGGACGTCGGCATGCTGCGCGAACCCTGACGAAAACTAGGTCGCGAGCTTCGGCCGCGCGAACACCACGCCCTTGGCCTCGGTGCCGAGCGCCGTCAGCACGGCAATGATGACCGCGACCGAGCCGGCGACGACGGCAAGGGCGAGGCCGTAATTGCCGCCATAATGCGCGGCGATCCCGGCCTGCAGCGTCGCATTCACCGAGGCCAGCAGGTTGCCGAGCTGGTAGACGAATCCGGGAAACGTGCCGCGGGCGGCGTCCGGCGACAGCTCGTTGAGATGGACCGGAACGACGCCCCAGGCGCCCTGCACCGCGAATTGCATCAGGAACGCGCCGATTGCGAGCAGCGTCGGGCTGGACGAGAAGGCCCATAGCGGGATCACCGGCAGCGAAAGCAGCGCCGCCAGGATAATGCAGCGGCGCCGGCCGAACCGTTCCGACAGCGTGCCGAACAGGATGCCGCCGCAGATCGCGCCGATATTGTAGATCACGGCGATGGTGCCGACCACGTGCGGCGTCAGCCGGTGCTCGACCTGCAGGAATGTCGGATAGAGGTCCTGGGTGCCGTGGCTGAAGAAATTGAACGCCGTCATCAGGATCACCGCGTAGATCCCGAGCCGCCAATGCGATCGTAGAACCGTGAGCGTGCCGCCGCGCTCGACGGCGGCGTCCCGGCTCCAGCTCGGCGATTCCGGAACGCTGCGGCGGATATAGAGCACGAGCAGCGCCGGGATCACGCCGACCATGAACATGCCGCGCCAGCCGATATAGGGAAACAGCACGCCGTAGACGATCGAGGCCATGAAATAGCCGGCGGGATAGCCGGACTGCAGCAGGCCGGAGACGAACCCGCGGGCATGGGGCGGAATGCTTTCCATGGTGAGCGAGGCCCCGACGCCCCATTCGCCGCCCATGGCCACGCCGTACAGCGCCCGCAGGACGATCAGTACCGTCAGGCTCGGCGCAAAGCCGGAGGCGAATTCGAGCACCGAGTACAGGACGATGTCGACCATCAGGGTCGGGCGGCGGCCCCAGCGGTCGGCGGCGCGGCCGAAGATGAAGGCGCCGACCGGCCGCATCGCCAGCGTCAGCAGGATGGCGAGCGTCACGTTCGAGATGTCGGTCTTGAACTCGGCGGCGATGTCCTTCAGCACGAACACCAGCAGGAAGAAATCGAAGGCGTCGAGCGACCATCCGAGAAAGCTCGCCGCAACCACGTGCTTCTGCTCGCGGGTCCAGCCGGACAATGCTGCAATGGCCATCGCTGCCGCCTCGGGTGAATGAGCCGGCAGGGTGGGACGCGATCCGGCGCCAGAGCAACGCGCCTCGGGGTTTCTTCGTTCCTGGCGCCGGAGCGCTCGTCAGGCATGTCTTTTGGTGCAGACCGTGAGAATCCCTGCCGTCTTGGTGCACTGCCATTGCGTGTTCAGGACGTCGCTGGCAAACGGCTTCGGGCTGGTCCACCCGACGGCCAGAAACAGCACGGCACAGGCCAGCGTCGAGATCACCACAAGGGCCGCGATCTGGTTGCGCGTCCATAAGGTCGGGGTCATCGCCATCACTCCTGTCTCGGTATCCCGGACCATAGGGCGGCGCGGCGGATTTCATTTGTGATCGAATTCACACTTCGGTAGCCTTGACCGAGATTGTGATTGGACCGTGAAATGCCGTGTTCGTAGGGATTACGGTCACCCCGCCCGCGTATTGTGTAAGGGATTGCGACGAGTGAGTGTTTACACGGTCCCGCCCGGAGCGCCGGGCATTCCGCCACGCTGGACCTCGAGTGCCAAGAGTGCGGTCGGCACCGCGGCGCGTGCCGAGAGCCGCGTCTGGTTCACCATCAGCCACGGCATTCTCAACGAGATCTACGCCTACCGGCTCGATGCCGCCTGTGTCCGGGATGTCGGGTTGATCGTCACGGCGAAGGACTATTTCTCCGAGGAGAAGCGCGACACCCACAACACCATCGAGATGGTCGAAGACGGCGTTCCCGCGTTTCGGCTGGTCAACACCGCGGTCGATGGACGCTATCGGATTTCCAAGACGGTGTTTTCCGATCCGGTTCGCGAAGTCGTCATGCAGCAGATCCGTTTCGAAGCGCTGGTCGGGGCGATATCCGATTACGAGCTGCACGTCATCGTCGCGCCTCATCTGGTCAACGCCGGCGCCGACAACACCGGCTGGTGCGCCGACTTCAAGGGGCATCAGATGCTGTTCGCGAAGGGCCGCTCGCTTTCGCTCGCGGTGGCATCCTCGGTGCCATGGCGCGCCCGCTCGGCCGGCTATGTCGGCGTCTCCGACGGCTGGCAGACGCTGTCGCGTGGCGAGGGGTTGCGGCCGGAATTCCTGCGGGCGGAGCATGGCAATGTCGCGATCGCCGGCACGCTCGACATTGCCTCGCATGGCGGCGAGGCCGTGCTGACCATGGGCTTCGGGGCGCTGCCGGAGGAAGCGGCCTTGCGCGCCCTGCTCAGCCTGCAGCAGCCGCTCGACGCGGCGCTGGAGCATTACTGCGCCGGCTGGCGCCAGAAGCAGGCCGAACTGCTGCCGCTCGATCAGCCGCGCGATGCCGGCGGCCTCAATCGCTATCGCGTCAGCACCGCGGTTCTCGCCACCCATCGCGACGAATCCTCCGGCGCCATCATCGCGAGCCTTTCGATTCCATGGGGCTTCGCCAAGGGCGACGACGATCTCGGCGGCTATCATCTGGTGTGGCCGCGCGACCTGGTCGAGACCGCCGGCGGCCTGCTGGCGGCGGGCGCCACCGGCTCCGCCAAGGCCGTGCTGGATTATTTGGCGGCGACCCAGGAAGCGGACGGGCACTGGTCGCAGAACTCCTGGCTCGACGGCCGGCCCTACTGGAGCGGGGTCCAGATCGACGAGACCGGATTTCCCATCCTGCTCTACGACATGCTGCTGCGCGCCGGCGCGATCGGGCCGTCGGACCGTAAACGCTATGTCGGAATGATCCTCGCGGCGGCCGGCTACATCGTTCGCAACGGGCCCTCGACCCAGCAGGATCGCTGGGAAGAGGACAGCGGCTATTCGGCCTTCACCATCGCGGTGGAGATCTCGGCGCTGCTGGCCGCTGCCGATGCCATGCGCGCGGCCGGCCGGGACTCGATCGCGCGCTATCTCACCGAGGCCGCCGATGGCTGGAACGAGCAGATCGACGACTGGGCCTATGCCAAGGACACCGAGATTTCGCGCCGGCTCGGAATCGACGGCTACTACATGCGGATCGGCTATTCCGCCGGCGACGCCAACGCGCGCTCGCACGGGCTGATACCGATCAAGAACCGGGCCGACGGCAATGCCGCGATCGAGGCCGGGCTGCTGATCAGCCCGGACGCGCTGGCGCTGGTTCGCTTCGGCCTGCGCGCTGCCGACGATCCGCGCATCCTCAACACCGTCAAGGCGATCGATTCGCTGCTGCGGCGCGATCTGCCGGGCGGCTCCTACTGGTACCGCTACAATGACGACGGCTATGGCGAGCATGCCGACGGCGCGGCGTTCGACGGCGCCGGCATCGGCCGGCTGTGGCCGCTGCTGACCGGCGAGCGGGCGCATTACGAACTGGCCGCGGGCCGGCCGGAGGAAGCGCGCCGGCTGCTCGCCGCAGTGGAGGCCGCCGCCAGCACCGGCGGCCTGATCCCGGAACAGATATGGGACAGCGGCGACGTCGCCGCGCGGGAGCTGTTTCTCGGCCGGCCTTCGGGCAGCGCCATGCCGCTGGTGTGGGCGCATGCCGAACACATCAAGCTGCTGCGCTCGCTGCGCGACAATGCGGTATTCGATACGCCGCCGCAGACCGTCGACCGCTATGTAAAGAACAGCCCGCCGCCGGCGCCGCTGGTGTGGCGGTCGGACTCGCGGATCGATCGCATCGATCCGGGCCGGACGCTGCGGGTGGAATGTCTCGAGCAGGCGCGCATCCACTGGTCGACCGACGGCTGGAAAACCGTCTCCGACAGCGACACGGTCGCGACCGGTCTTGGCCTGCATGTTCTCGATTTGCCGCCGCAGCAGTTGACCGACGGCACCATTGTTCGCTTTACCATGTTCTGGCCAGCGCAGAATCGCTGGGAAGGAACCGATTTCCAGGTCCGGATCGCCCGCATGTCCTGATGCCGCGCGCGTCCGACCTGAACCGATGGACCCTCGATGACAAACCCAAAGCCAGATATCCGGCTGCTGCTCGCCGACGTCGACGGCACGCTGGTGACGCAGGACAAGATACTGACCGAGCAGGCCGTGGCCGCGACACGGGAATTGCGCGACGCCGGCATCACGCTCGCGCTCACCAGCGGGCGGCCGCCACGCGGCATGAGCATGCTGATCGCGCCGCTTCGGCTCGACGGTGCGATCGCCGGCTTCAACGGCGGCGTCTTCGTCCATCCGGACCTTTCGGTGATCGAAAGCCATCTGCTCGACCCCGCGACCGCCAAGGAGACGCTGCAGCTCATTCTCGATCAGGGCCTCGACGCCTGGGTCTACACCGAACAAGAGTGGCTGATCCGCGATGCCAAGGCGGCGCACGTGGCGCGCGAAACCTGGACCGTGAAGTTCGATGCCAGGGTGGTGAGCGCGTTCACCGACGCGCATCTGGCCAAGGTCGCCAAGATCGTCGGCGTCTCCGACGACCTCGATCGGGTCGCCGCCTGCGAGAAGGCGGCGCAGAAGCAATTGGGCGAGCGCGCCAGCGCCGCCCGCTCGCAGCCCTATTATCTCGACGTCACCAACCCGCAGGCCAACAAGGGCACCGTGGTATTGACGCTGGCGAAGCTGCGCAACATCTCGCCGGCGCAGATCGCGACCATCGGCGACATGCCGAACGACGTGCTGATGTTCCGCAACAGCGGCCTCTCCATCGCGATGGGAAATTCCAGCGACGAGGTGAAGTCGCAGGCGACCGCGGTGACCGACAGCAACCAGGACGAGGGATTCGCCAAGGCGGTGCGCAAGTTCATCCTGAAGGCGGTCCCCTGAAGCGTCGCTCGCCGCCTCGATGCCGCCCGACCCTCAGCGCGACACCGGCTGACGCAAGGCCGTTTCGGGAATTGCGCGGCGCACCAGTTCGCGCATCGCGAAGCTCGAATGGATGCGCGCCACCCCGGGCATCCGCGACAGATGCTGCTTGTGGATCCGCTCGAAATCGGCGATGTCGCGCGCCACGACCTGCAGGTGATAGTCGTCGCTGCCCGACATCAGATGACAGGAAACGACATCGGGGCAGCGCGCGATCGCGGCTTCGAACGCGGCGAGATAGTCCTCGCTCTGTTTTTCCAGGGTGATGGTCACGACCACGGTGGTGACGAGCCCGAGCGCGGCCGGATCGATGTCGGCGCGATAGCCGCGGATGATCCCGAACTCCTCGAGCTGCCGGATCCGTCGCGCGCAGGCGGTGGGTGACAAGCCCACCTTCTCCGCAAGCTGGATCTGGCTTGCCCTGGCATCGGATGCGAGCTCGGCAAGGATACGGAGATCGATGCGATCCAGCTCATTCACGCAGATTATCACTATTTTGTATGATATATGCGCAGGATACACGCAAAAATGATCTCAGCCAAGCCGTTATTCGCCGAGAACCGTTGCCGGACAAAGACTATTTTTGGGGCGTGGGAGCAAGCCGGCCGAAGGAGCAAGCCATGCGCGTGGGTGTGCCAAGAGAGATCAAGCCCGACGAATATCGCGTCGGTCTCACGCCGGCGTCGGTCCGGGAATACGTGTCGCACGGGCATCGTGTCATGGTCGAACGCGGCGCCGGGCTCGGCATCGGTGCGGGCGACGACATCTATCGCGCGGCTGGCGCCGCCGTTGTCGACACGGCGGACGAAATCTTCGCCACCGCCGACATGGTGGTCAAGGTCAAGGAGCCGCAGCCAGCGGAATGGCGGCAGCTTCGCGACGGGCAGATCCTGTTCACCTACCTGCATCTGGCGCCGGATTCGGCCCAGACCCGGGGTTTGCTGGCCTCGGGCTGCACGGCGATCGCCTATGAGACGGTGACGGACGCCAATGGCGGACTTCCGCTGCTCGCGCCGATGAGCGAAGTGGCAGGGCGACTTGCGATCGAAGCCGCCGCCAGCGCCTTGCGAAAATCCGCCGATGGCATGGGCAAGCTGATCGGCGGCGTGCCCGGTGTCGCGCCGGCTAGGATCGCGGTCCTCGGCGGCGGTGTGGTCGGGACCCATGCGGCACGCATGGCGGCCGGGCTCGGCGCCGACATCGTGATCCTGGACCGATCGCTGCCGCGGCTTCGCCTGCTGGACGAACTGTTCGGCGGGCGCGTCCGCACCGCCTATGCGACGCTCGAGGCGATCGACGAAGCGCTGGTCGATGCGGATGTGGTGATCGGTGCGGTTTTGGTTCCCGGCGCGAGTGCGCCCAGGCTGGTGCATCGCGCGCACTTGTCCCGCATGCGGCGCCGCGCGGTGCTGGTCGACGTCGCGATCGATCAGGGCGGCTGTTTCGAGACATCGCGGCCGACGACCCATCACGCGCCGACCTTCCTGGTCGACGACATCGTGCATTATTGCGTCGCCAACATGCCAGGTGCCGTGCCGGTCACGTCGAGCCATGCGCTCAACAATGCGACGCTGCCGTTCGGCCTCGCGCTCGCCGCCAAGGGAATCGTTGCACTGGTCGAGGACCGGCATCTGCGCGCCGGGCTCAATGTCCATCGCGGCCAGATCACCAACCGTGCCGTGGCAGAAAGCCTGCACATGGCAGCCGCGGTGCCGGAAGACGTGCTGGCAGCCTGAATTGCAGTAGCCCGGACGAAGCGCAGCGAAATCCGGGGCAATGGGATCCGCGGTGAAGGTCCGCCCCGCGATGAAGATTCCCGGATTGCGCTGCGCTCCATCCGGGCTACGTTATCGCGCCTCGCCACCCCCGTCATTCCGGGGCGCGCGAAGCGCGAGCCCGGAATCCATAAACACGATCGTCCGTTGTGAGGCCATGCGGCGGCCCCAGCCTCGCGCCACATGCTGGTTCGTGGCTATGGATTCCGGGCTCGACGCTACCGCGTCGCCCCGGAATGACGCGGCAAACCGTAGCCTGGACGAAGCGCAGCGAAATCCGGGGCAATGGGATCCGCGGTGAAGGTCCGCCCCGCGATGAAGATTCCCGGATTTCGCTGCGCTCCATCCGGGCTACGTCATCGCGCCGGCGCCACTGTCATTCCGCCCACCGCCGCCCGTTTCATTTTTCCTATCGGCGGATTCGGTTGAACGGGGTTAGCGGCTCGCGCGGGCTTCCTCTAACGTTTGGCGGCTGCGGTCGGCGATCCCGTCACCGCAACATCGCCGCCGCGCGGTGGTTGCCGGCAGCAAGAGAGACAGCCATGGCTGACAAGGTCTTCCGGGGCACCGTTGTCCTTCCCGATCGGATCATCGATGACGGCTATGTGCTGGTCGGTGACGGGTTGGTGCAGGCGGTCGGTGCCGGTGCTGCGCCCGCCGGCGAAAGACACGGCGGTCCAGGCCTGCTGGTGCTCCCCGGGGCCATCGATGCCCAGGTGCACAGCCGCAGCCAGCTCGGCCAGGAGGATTTCGTCTGGTCGACGCGCAGCGCCGCGGCCGGGGGCGTCACCACCATCGTCGACATGCCGTATGACGACAACTGCCTGATTGCCACCGCCCAGCGCTTCCGCACCAAGGTCAGCGAGGCCGGCGCGCAGGCGCGGGTCGATTTCGCGCTCTATGCCACCATCGATCCGGAGGAAGGCGCTTCGAGGATCGACGAGCTCGTCGATGCCGGCGCGGCGGCGTTCAAGTTCTCGACCTTCGGCACCCACCCGAAACGATTCCCCCGCATTCCGCCGCACATCCTGTACGCCTGCTTCGGCGCGGTCGGCCGCCGCGGACTGATCGCCGGCATCCACAACGAGAACGACGAGATGGTCCGCGCCTTCATCGCCGAAGTGGAGGCGAGCGGCATCACGGACTACACCGCCCATGGATTGTCGCGGCCGCCGATCACGGAGGCGCTGGCGACCGCCGAAGTGTTCGAACTGGGCGTCGGGGCCGGCTGCCCCGTGCATATCGTTCACAGCTCGATCGGCCGCGGCTACGAGTTGGCCGCGTCCTATCGCGCGCAGGGACACGGGGCGACGATCGAGGCCTGCGTTCACTATCTGACGCTCGACGAAGAGAACGACGTGCGCCGGCTCGGCGGCAAGGCCAAGATCAATCCGCCGCTCCGGCCGCGGCGGGAGGTCGAGGCACTCTGGCATCACCTTGCCGCGGGCAACGTCACCATCGTCTCGACCGATCATGTCAGCTGGTCGGAGGATCGCAAGACCGATCCCAACATGCTGAAGAATGCATCGGGAATCCCGGGCCTCGAAGCGCTCTACGCCCTGCTCCTGAAGGGACTCGATGAACGCAAGCTGCCGTTCACTCACGCCGCCCGCCTGCTCGCGCACAATCCGGCCGCGCTGTTCCGGATCGGCCACGTCAAGGGCGCGCTGGCAGTGGGGCGCGATGCCGACATCGTCCTGATGCGCCGCGATCCCCACCGCTACAGCGCGGCGGCCAGCGGCAACAATTTCGTCTCCTGGAGTCCCTATGACGGCATCGCGCTGCCGTTCCGCGTGGCGGAGACCTATCTGCGCGGCGATTGCGTGGCCGCCGACGGCCGCGTCGTCGCCGAGCCTGGGCGCGGCCGCTTCGTCAGCCCCGTTCACGCCGTGTAGGCCGATCGATGGCAGCAACCAACCTTCCGCTGGATGCCGATCGGCTGTGGGACGATGTGATGGCGCTGGCGCGGATCACCGATCCGGAACATCCCTATACCCGGCGCTCCTTCACCACGCTGTTTCTCGAAGGCCGCGCCTGGCTCGCCAAAAGATTTGCCGAAGCCGGCCTGACCACAGGGATCGACGCGGCGGGAAACCTGATCGGCCGGCTCGAGGGCACCAATCCCGCGCTTGGCGTCATTGCGATTGGTTCGCACAGCGACACCGTACCCTCCGGCGGCCGCTTCGACGGGATCGCCGGCGTCGCCACCGGGCTGGAAATCGTGCGGGCGTTCCGCGATTCCGGCATCCGCCTCGAACACAGCATCGAAATCATCGATTTCCTGGCGGAAGAGCCCAGCGAGTACGGGCTCTCCTGCGTCGGCAGCCGCGGCATGACCGGCCTGCTCGACGACAGGATGCTCGGCCTGACCGGCCCCGGCGGCGAGTCCCTGCGCGAGGCGCTCGGTCGCGTCGGCGGCAATGCGGATCGTCTCGACCAGGCCCGGCGCGACGACATCCGGGCGTTTCTGGAACTGCATATCGAACAGGGGGTCGTGCTCGAAGTCCCGCTCGCTCGACGTCGGCATCGTGACTTCGATCGTCGGCATCCGGCGCATCGAGATCATCTTCCAGGGCGAGGCCGATCATGCCGGCACCACGCCGCTGGAGCTGCGCCATGACGCGCTGGTGGCCGCAGCCGCGACGGTTGGCGCGGTGCGCCGGCTGGCCGAAGGGCTCGCCGGCGAAGGGTCGGACTATTTCGTAGCCACGGTCGGCATCCTGTCCATCGAGCCGGCGGCATCCAACATCGTGCCGGGACGCGCCCGGCTGATCGTCGATGCGCGGGCGACCGATCCGGCGCTGACCCGCCGCTTCGTCGAAGCCATTGATCGCGAGAGCGCGGCGCATGCCGCCGCCGCGCGGGTCGAGCGCGCATCGTTTGCAACCTTGTCGGACGGGGCGCCGGCCGCCTGCGACGTGGAGCTGCGGGCTGCCTTGCGCGCGGGCGCACGGGACCTCGGCCTGAGCGAGATCGATCTGCCCAGCGGGGCCGGCCATGACGCGGCGTTCATGAGCCGGATCTGTCCTTCGGCGATGGTGTTCGTGCCCTGCCGTGCCGGCAAGAGTCATGCGCCGGAAGAATGGGCCAGCCGCGAAGCGATTGCGGCGGGGGCCGCCGTCATCTATCATGCGGTCAGGGCGCTGGACCGATCGCTTGCGCGGAAAGCCGCAGGCAACCGCCGGCTGAACGCCGTCCCTCAATCCGCGTGGCGCTGTTCCGACAGTTTCCGGCGCAGCGCATTGACCAGCCCGCGCTCCGGCTCGCTCAGCGTCCGTTCACCGGAATAGATCACGAACAGTCGCCGGGATATTGCGGGATCGACGATCGGGTGCGCCACGAGATCGCCCGAGGCGATTTCCAGCGCTACCGCCGAAGGTGGCAGGACGGTGCAGACCGGCAGCCGCGCCAGGATTCCCACCGCCATCGGCAATGCGTCGATCTCCAGCTCGGGCGCAATCCTCAGCGCACGCTCCTCCGCCGCCGTTTCCAGCAATTGACGCAGCCCGAAGCGGTTGGTCGGCAAGGCAAGCTTCAGCCTTAGCAGATCGGCGAGCATGACCGGGCCCGGCGGCAGCAGTCGATGCCTGGCATGGGCGATCGCCGCGAGGCCTTCCGATGATCCGAGCGGCAGCCTCGGCATATGCGGCAGTACGGTTTCGACGATCGCCACGCCGACCAGCCCGCGCATCACCCAGTCCTGCAACGTGCCGTTGGGGGCTTCCTGAATCACCAGCTTCAGTGCGGGGTGGCGGGACTGCAGGTCGATGACGGCCTCGGTGATGCGATTGACCAGGAAGCCGTGCTGATTGACCGAAGGCAGAATCCCGACGGCAATGCGCCGGCTCTGCGGTGGCGCCGCGCCGGTGTTGCCGCCGGCGAGCCGGCGAAATCCCGCTTCGATCAGGGCAGCGATGCCGGCAAAGCGATCGCCTTTCGCCGTCGGAACGACGCCGTCGCCATGGCGCTCGAACAGCGCACTGCCGAGCGACGATTCCAGCTTGTGCAACTGTTCGCTCAGCGATGGTTGGCTGATATTGGCGCCGCGCGCCGCGGCGGAAACCCGCCGCAGTCGATGCACCATGATTGAAATAGTGGATCTGGCGCAGGCTGATGACCGGACGCTCGGCCGGCAAGGTGGTTCGATCGGCGAGTGCCCGCTTCAGGTGGCGGATGAACAACGCCGTCACGGCGTTCGGCTCGATCGCGCGCGCGACCACCTCCATGGTCGGCGCCTTGTCGGGCGTGACCGTCGCGATGTTGGACAGGCCAAGCCGCGGCGAGACCAGGCTCTGCGGCACGAACAAGGCGGCGTCGGGATAGTCGTCGATCAACCGGGGCAGGTCGCCGGGATGGTCATTGAGAAAACGTATGCCGGTGACCCTGTGCTGGCTGAAAAGCGGTCGGCCTGTTCGATCAAAGGCGGCGACAGCAACGGCACGACGATGCGGCCCGCGATCAGTTCGGCGGCATCCGGCGGGTTCATTGTCCCGGCCGGCACGCGGCTCGCCAATACCCATTTGTCGCTCAGCAGAGTTGTCGCGTGCCTGGAGCGCCGTTGTCCGGCATCCGCCAGCGTGATGGTCAGCCGGCTGCGCTCGGCCCCCTCAAGCTCTTCCGCCAGCGCGCCCAGATGCGGAAGGTCCTTTTCGTCGGTCCATACCAGGTCGACGAAAATGTCCGGCCGCTCTGCGCCCATGCATGTCGATCGCGCGGCGCAGGGCGCTGCTGATCCCGCCGATGGTAAAGCTCAGGCCGATCTCGACCGTCAGATGCTTCAATCGTGCCTTCGGCGAGGCCCGCGACCAGGCGTCGGGCAAATAGTTCCGCCGTCAGCAGCGGCTCGGCGCGCCCGCATCAGCCCGCGCGCCGCCGCGGTCGGATAGAGGCTGTTGTTGATGCGCCGGAACAGGGTCAGGCCGAGATCCTCGCCCAGCGCCTTCATGGTGGTGCTGAGCGTCGAAACAGCAGATGTCGAGGTCGGCTGCGGCAAGCGCGAAGCTGGGCGACCGGCAGGCCGTGACGAAGTAGGCGAGGGCGCGCAGCTCGACCATCGGATTCCCTGGTTCTGCCGAGCATAGCCCGCGCGGACAGCGGCGTCACCTGGCCTTCGCTTTTGCCTATGGCCTGGTTTGTACGATAGGCCGATGGACCGCGGCCGCGCGGCCGATATGATCTGGGCGGCCTGTCCATGCCGGGACCAGTGAACGTCGATGGCCGAACCCATTCATGGACGCAGTCTGCGAGGTGGATCGACGTGCAGGCGAAGAGCGACACGACGCCGCGAGGACGGTATCCCGCCAGTCGATGCGGGCGTTCCTGTCCGCCCTGGAGGCTGCCGGCGAACTCGTCACCATCGCCGCAGCCCGTCGATCTCGAATTATGAAATCGCAGGATGCCTTGCGCTTGGCGCCGGCGGACCGGCGCTGCGTTTCGCCCAGGTCGAGGCGCCATGCCGCAGCTCACGCGATGCCGGTCGTCGGCAATCTGCTCAATTCATTGCCGCGGTTTGCCGCGGATTGGCTGCACGACGGATGCGACCGGGTCCAGGCGCGCTGATAGCCGCCATCGAGAAGCCGCTGCCGCATCGCGTCGTCGTCGTCGGCGCCGTGCCAGCAGCAGATCATCGCCGAGCCTGTCGCTGGCCGATGAACTGCCGATCCCGCGCTTCTTCGAAAAGGAAGCCGGCCGCTACATCACGGCCGGCGCGATCGTCGCCAGGGACCGGGTCAGCGGCGCAACCAATCTGTCGATCGCCAGGCTGATGCCGCTCGAGGGTAACCGGGCCTTTGTCGGCATCGCGCCCAATCACCACCTCGCCGTGTCTGGCGCGGGCGGCGCATGCGCGGGGCGAGAAGCTCGATATCGCGGTCACGATCGGCAATCACCCGGCGGTGCTGATGGCCGCATGCCTCTATCTCGGGCTCGGCGAGGACGAACTGCCGATCGCCGGCGCGCTGCTGGGCGAACCGCTGGAAGTGGTCCGTTGCACGCAGTCGGATCTGCTGGTGCCGGCCCATTGCGAATGCGTGCTGGAAGGCACGCTCGATGCCGGCGAGCCGTTCACGGAAGGTCCGGTCAGCGAGTTCCACGGCATGTATGAGAACTATGGCGCAGGCATCGTCGCGACCTTCGCGCGCCTGACCCGCCGTCAGCGATGCCATCTTTCAGGTCGTGCTGCCGGGATACCATCCCGAGCATTGCCTGCTCGGCGGCGTCGCCATCGCGGCGGGCCTGTTTCGCGTCGTCCGCAACGCCGTCGCCATCGGTCGGCGAGGTTGCGGTCGGACTGGGTGGCGCCGGCCGCCTGCATGCCGTGGTTGCGTTGCGGGCGCCACGGCCCGGCGAGGCGCGCAAGGCGATGTTTGCGGTGTGGGCGGCGGTCAATCTGATCAAGCAGGTGATCGTCGTCGACGACGACATCGATCCCTGGGATGCGCTGCAGGTCGAGTGGGCGACGGCGACGCGGGTGAAGCCGGATCGGGATTTCGTGATCGTCCCGGCGGTGCGCGCCGATCGTTCCGAGCCGCTCGAACGCGACGGCACGATTGTCAAGCTCGGCATCGATGCCACGCGCAAGGCGGCCGACCGGCTGGACTGGACCTTGGCGCAGCCGCCGGCGGCGGCGCTGGCGCGGGCCCGGGAAATCATGCGCGAGAACGGGCTTGTCGAAGCAGCACCGAAATGATCAACCGCCTCATCGAACGGAGAAAGCCATGTTGAAACCCAGCCTCGCAGCATCGGCGCTCACGCGCCAACTTTCTCGTGAGCGTCGCCGGTGTCATCTTGCTCGGCGCTGCCACCCTGATGCCGGCGCATGCCGACATCAAGATCGGCTTCCAGGTCCCCTTGACCGGTCCGGCGGCCACCGACGGCAAGTCCGCCCAGATCGCCGGCCAGATGGCGGTGGAAGACATCAATGCCGCCGGCGGCGTGCTCGGACAGAAGCTCGAACTGGTCACCTATGACGATCAGGCCAAGTCGGACCAGGCGATCTTCACCGCCAACAAGCTGATCGGCGAAGACGGCGTCAAGCTGGTGGTCAATGGCAGCTATTCCGCCTCGGGCCGCGCCGCGGCGCCGGTGTTCCAGCAGGCCGGCGTGGTGATGATCTCGGCCTATGGCGTGCATCCCGACATCACCAAGGCGGGCGACTACATGTTCCGCCTGGTGCATCTCGGACCGCCGCAGGGCGCGGCGACCGCGCTTTATATCGGCAAGACCCTCGGATTCAAGAAGGTCTCCACCATCACCATGGACAACGACTACGGCCAGGCCACCATGGACGGATTCCTGGAGGCCGCGGGCAAATACGGCATCGAGGTGCTGAACAAATACAGCTACTCGCTCAAGGATCGCCAGTTCGGCTCGATCGTCGCCAGCGTCAAGCGCGACAACCCCGACGCCGTCTATGCCACCGGCTATTTCTTCACCGGCGGCCCGCTGGTCTCCCAGCTTCGCGCCGCCGGCATCACCGTGCCGATCATCGGCTCGCAGGCGTTCGATTCCGAGAAATTCATCGAGATCGCCGGGCCGGCCGCCGAAGGCACCTACATCATCGACAGCTTCGACCGCGACCGCAAGGACGAGTCGCTGCAGAAGTTCTTCGCGGGCTTCAAGAGCCGCGCCGGCTATGCGCCGGAGGGCGTGGCGGCGATCACCTATTCGGCGGTCAAGTTGATGGCGGACGGCATCAAGCGCGCCAACAGCGCCGACCCCGCCAAGGTGCGCGACGCGCTCGCCGCCACCAAGGACTTCCCGCTGCTGGAAGGCAACTGAACGGCTTCAACAGCCTGCACGAAATGATCATGCCGATCAGCGTCAACGTGATCAAGGACGGCAAGTTCAAGCCGGCCGGCGAGATCACCGATCTCGATGCATTCGCGCCTCCGGAAAAATGAACGCGCGGCGGGCGCAAGACGCCTGCGGGTAGGCGCGGCGCCGCCACACGGCAAAGGAAGACCTGGTGTACTACATCGATCTGGCGGTAACCGGCATCAGCTTCGGCTGCATGTACGCCATGATGTCGGTCGGCCTGACCCTCGTCTACGGCCTGCTGCGCATCCTGCACGTGGCGCATGCGGCGGTGTTTGCGCTCGGCGCCTATGTCACGGTGCTGGTCGCCAACGCCACCGGCAGCATCGCGCTCGGTTTTGTGGCGGCGATCCTCGTCACGCCGCTGTTCGGCATGGCGATCTATCGCCTGCTGTATCGAGCCGCTGCTGAAATATCGTCCCGACGTGCCGATGATCGCCTCGGTCGGGCTTCTGGTACTGATGCAGGATGCCTTCCGCATCCTGTTCGGCGAGCAGGGCGTCACCTTTCGCCGCAATGCGTTTTCCTTCACGACATTCAATTTCGCCGGAATCACCGTCAGCGCGGTGCAGATCGCCATCGTGGTCACCGCCGCTGCTGGTGTTCGCCGGCCTGCACCTGTTCACGACGCGGACGCGGATCGGCGTCGGCTGGCGCGCCACGGTGTCGAGGCCGCAGATCGCCGCCAGCTTCGGCATCGACCCGATCAAGGTGCGCTATCTCAATTTCGCGATCGGATCGGCGCTGGCGGCAGTCGCCGGCGGGCTGGTCGCGCTGCTGAACAATCTGGTCGATCCGACGATCGGTTTCGTCGTCAGCTACAAGGCGCTCGCGATCATCGTGCTCGGTGGGCTCGGCAGCGTGCGCGGCACGCTGGTGGCGAGCCTGGTGCTGGGCCTGGTCGAGGCCTACGGCACCATCTTCATCGGGGCCTGGCTCGATCGCGACGCGATCGCGTTCCTGGCCCTCATCGTGCTGCTGATGATCCGGCCGCAGGGATTTACCGGAGCGCGCACCGCATGAGCGCCTACGAAATCAGCATCATCTCGATCGTCGGCATCAATGTCATCCTGGCGGTCAGCCTGAACATGATCAGCGGTTTCTGCGGGCAGGTCAGCCTCGGCCATGGCGCGTTCTTCGGCGCCGGCGCCTATGCCGCGGCGCTGGCCATGGTCGCGACCGCCAGCGTGCCGCTGGCGATGCTGGCGGCGCTGGTGACCGGCAGCCTGCTCGGCATCATCGTCGGCTTCGCCTCGCTGCGCGTGCGCTCCGATTTTCTCGCCGTCACCACCATCGGCGTCAATTTCCTGTTCATCGGCTTCGTCCGCAAGCAAGCCTGGCTCGGCGGCGAGATGGGGATCAGCGGAATTCCCGCCGACCGGGCTCGGCGCCTTCGGCAACATGGTCATGATCCTGCTGTTCGCCTGCCGCGACCATCGCGTTCAGCTTCTATGTCAGCCGGTCCTGGATGGGATTTGCCTTCCGTGCGGTCGGCGAGGACGAAGAGGCGGCGGCCACGCTCGGAATCAATGCCGGCGCCTACAAGCTGGCGGCGTTCGGATCGGGACCGCGCTCGCGGGCCTGGCCGGCGGCCTCTACACCTTCTTCACGCAGTTCATCACCGCCGACGCCTTCGACTTCATCTTCTCGGTGATGCTGATGGCGATGGTGGTGATCGGCGGCATCGGATCGACATCGGGCGTGGTCGTCGCCGCGATCGGCCTGACGCTGCTGCCGGAGGCGATCCGCTTCGTCAACGATTACCGCCTGCTGGTGTTCGGCGGCCTGCTGGTGCTGGTGATCCGGCTCGCGCCCGGCGGGCTGGCGGCGATGGTGCGCAGCCTCGTGACCGCGCGCGAGGCGCGACATGAGCGCCGCGCTGCAACTCGACGACGTCGCGATCCGGTTCGGCGGCGTCCAGGCCGTTGCCGGCGTGTCATTTGCCGTCGAGGAAGGGGATTTCGTCGGCCTGATCGGGCCGAACGGCGCCGGCAAGACCACGCTGATCAAGATCGTCGCGGGGCTGCTGCGGCCCGATCGCGGCCGGATCACGCTCGGCGGCATCGACGTCACCGGCGACGCCACCGCAGCGCGGGTCCGTCGCGGCCTCTGCGCTGACCCACCAGATCGTGCGGCCGTTCCGCGCAATGACCGTGCTCGACAATGTCGTGCTCGGCGCCGGCATCGCCGCACCGCCAATCCGTTCGGCGCCATGCTGCATGTCGACCGTCGCCGCGAGAGCGAGCGCGCCGCCCATATTCATCGGCCGGGTTGGCCTGGCCGGAACCGAGCGAAAGCTGGCGGGCTCGTTGCCGCTCGGCCAGATGAAGCGGCTCGAAGTCGCACGCGCGCTCGCGGTCGAGCCCGCAGATCATCCTGCTCGACGAGCCGCTGGCCGGCCTCAACCACACCGAGGCTTCAAGACAGGTCGAGACCATTTCCGACGGTGCACAAGCGGTGGCATCACCGTGATCCTGGTCGAGCACAATCTCGAAGAGGTGATGCGGATCTGCCGTCGCCTGATCGTGCTCAACAACGGGCTGGTCATCGGCGATGGCGAGCCGCGCCAGGTGATGGCCGATCCGGTGGTGCACGAGGCCTATGTCGGAAGCGGAATGGCGGCGCATGCTCAGGCTTGAAAATCTCAGTTGCGGCTACGGTTCGGTCGAGGCGGTGCACGACGTCAGCTTCGATGTTCCCGCGGGTTCGGTGTTCGCGTTGCTGGGCCCGAACGGCGCCGGCAAGACCTCGACCATCATGGCGATCATGGGCCATGTCGATATCCATGGCGGCCGCATTCTGCTCGACGGCGAAGACATCGTTTCGCCGGCGCGTCGTCGATCGCGTCGGGCTCGGCATTTCGCTGGTGCCGGAGGGGCGGCAGCTGTTCTCCGATCTGACGGTCGACGAAAATCTGACGGTCGGCGGCTATGCGCGCCCGTTCGACCGCGATGCCGCCAACCGCGACCGGGTGTTCGGCATTTTCCCGCGGCTGCACGAGCGCCGCACCCAGCTGGCGGGATCGCTGTCCGGCGGCGAGCAGCAGATGCTGGCGATCGGGCGGGCGCTGATGGCCGAGCCACGGCTGCTGCTGGTCGACGAACTCTCGCTCGGGCTGATGCCGAAGATGGTCGATCTGTGCCTCGACGCGCTTGCTGCAATTGAAGCGGGAAGGCCTGACCATCGTGCTGGTCGAACAGAACACCGCGCGCGCCCTCGATGTCGCCGACAAGGTCTGCGTGATGTCGTCGGGCGTGCAGGTCTATCAGGGTACGGCGGCCGAAGCGAAGGCGGCAGGGCTCGATGTTCGCGACCTTCCTCGGCATGAACGAGCCGGTCTAGTCGAGCCGAATGAAAGCCGCGGCGGTGCGGAAGGGAAACGATGATGGCGCGGATGCTGACGGCGGACGATGTGGAAGCGGGGCTGGTCGGCGGATTGTTCCTGTCGGCCGGCGGCAGCGGCAGGAACGCGGTCGCCAAGAATCGCGGGCTCGGTCAGATGGCGCTGGAATATGGCGGGGTGCGTCTGGTCGCGCTCGATCGAACTCGACCCGGACGCCACGATCATCACCGCGACCGCGGTGGGCGCGCCGGGCTTTGCCAACTGGGCGATCAAGCCGCGCGATGCGATCAATGCGGCGCGGCGCCTGATCGAAAAGCTGGACCGGCCACCGGTCGGCGTGATCTGCGGACATGTGCCCGGGCTTCAACGCCTGGCTGGTCGCGGCCGCGCTCGGGCTCGATTACATCGATGCGGCAGCGAACGGCCGGGGCCATCCCACCGTGAAGATGGGCGGCATGGGCCTGGCCTCGCGGCCCGATCTGTCGATCACGCAGATCGCCAGCAGCGGCAGCAAAGCCGAAAACAATGAATTCGCCATCGCCGCCGAAGGCGACATCGTCCGCACCTCCAACGTGATGCGGCAGGCGGCCGTCATCAATGGCGGGCTGATCTATGCCGCGCGCGGCCCTTTGACGGCCGGCTTCATCAGGGAAAATGGCGCCGCCGGCGCGATCACGTTCCAGCTCGATCTCGGCCGCGCCATGCTTGCGGCCAGCGGCGCGGATCGCGTCCGCGCGACCGTCGAGTTTCTCGGCGGCGAGTTGCTGGTGGAGGGCGAAGTCACGGAGAACACGCGTGGCATATGGCGGCGGCTTCGATCTCGGCCAGATGACCGTGCGGGGCAAGAACGGCGAAGCCGTGCTCGGCGTCTACAACGAATTCATGACCGCCGATTTCGCGGGCAAGCGCGTCGCCACATTCCCGGACATGATCGGAACGCTGGATCCCGCAGACCGGCGAGGTGTGTCTCGATCTCGGAATCCAAAGCCGGGCAGCCGCGTCGCCGTGATCATCGCGCACCGCTCGAAATTTCCGGTCGGCAAGGGCGCGCTCGATCCCGGCGGTGTTTCCCGAGGTCGAGAAGGCCATGGGCGTCGATCATGCGCTCGTATCTCTAGAGAAAGGCTCGCATCATGCTGCGTCTCTATGACAGCCGCTTGTCCGGCAATGCCTGGAAGGTCCGTATCCTGCTGAACCAGCTCGGCATTCCGTTCGAGCGCGTCACGCTCGATCTCGCCAAGGGCGCGACCGCCGATGCCGGCATTCCGCGCCAAGAGCCGTTTCGCCCGCATTCCCGTGCTCGAGCTGGAGGATGGCCGCACCATCGTGGAATCGGCGGCGATCCTGCTCTATCTGGCGGAAGGCACGCGCCTTGCTGCCGGACGATCGCTATCTTCGCGCCGAAGTCATCGAGCTGGCTGACCTTCGAGCAGGCGGACCTGTTGCGCGCGCTGGCGCTGCCGCGTTTCTACACCATGCGCGGCATGGCCGAGCAGATGAAGAGCCGGATCGCCGATTTTCAGGAGGGCGCCTATCTGGCGCTGGCCAAGCTCGACGATTGGCTCGCCACGCACGACTGGCTGGTCGACGATCGCTACACGGTCGCCGATATCGGCATGTTCGGCTACGTCGTCGATGGCGCACGCAGGGAGGATACGACATGGCGCGGTTTCCGGCGATCGGCGCGTGGCTCGAGCGGGTGCGAGGCGCAGCCCGGCTGGATACCGCTGCTTGAGGAGGCTGCGGCATGAACATTCCCGTGCGCCGCGGCAAGGAGGTCAAGGCGGAGCGCGGCACGGTCTTGCGCTGCAAGGGCTGGCGCCAGGAAGCGATCCTGCGCCTGCTGGAGAACAATCTCGAAAACGGCGAGGATCCCGACAATCTGGTGATCTACATGTCGATCGCGCGCGCGGCGCGCGACTGGAAGAGTTTTGACCGCATCGTCGCGACGCTGATCGACATGCGCGAAGACCAGACGCTGGTGATGCAGTCGGGCAAGCCGATCGGCGTATTTCCGGGTCAGGCGACCACGCCGCTGGTGATCATGGCCAACGGCAATCTGGTCGGCGAATGGAGCGGCGAGGAAAATCGCCGCAAGCTCGACGACATGGGCCTCACCGTCTATCCCGGGATGACGGCCGCCGCCTGGCAGTACATCGGCAGCCAGGGAATTCTGCAGGGCACGTTCGAGACCTTCATGGCGATCGCGCGCCAGCATTTCGGCGGCACGCTTGCCGGCCGTCTGCTGCTGACTTCGGGCTGCGGCGGCATGAGCGGCGCCCAGCCGCTGGCCGGCAAGCTTGCCGGCGCCGCGACGCTGGTGATCGAGGTCGATCCGGCGCGCATCGATCGCCGTATGGCCAGCGGCTATTGCGATGCCACCACCGACAATCTCGACGACGCGATCGCGCAATGGCAATCGGCGCGCGATGCGCGGCGTCCGCTGGCGCTGGCGCTGTGCGCCAACGCCGCTGTCGTGCTGCCTGAATTGGCCCGTCGCGGCATCGTGCCCGATATCGTCACCGACCAGACCTTCCCGGATCCGCTGAAGGGCTATGTGCCGGCGGAGCTATCGCTGGAACAGGCGCGCGCGATGCGCAAGCAGCGATCCGAGCCGGCCTGATCGCGCTGGCGCGCAAATCCGTCGCAATCCATGTTCGCGCGATGCTGGAGTTCATGGATCGCGGCGCCATCGTGTTCGAATACGGCAACAGCCTGCGGGCCGAGGCCAAGACCGCCGGCGTCGAGGATGCGTTCCGGATGCGCTCCTTTGTCGATCTCTACATCCGGCCGCTGTTCTGCCAGGGCATCGGACCGTTCCGCTGGATCGCGGTATCCGGCAATCCGCAGGACATCTACACCATCGACGACATGATCCTCGAGGCGTTCTCGTCCAACCATCCGATCTCGTCCTGGATCGGCAAGGCGCGCGAGCACGTCAAGTTCACGGGACTGCCGGCGCGGATCGGCTGGCTCGGTTATGGCGAGCGCAGCCGGCTCGCCCTGATGGTCAATGACGCCGTGGCGAGCGGCAGGATTTCCGCGCCGATCGCCTTCACCCGCGATCATCTCGATTCCGGTTCTGCCGCGCTCCCGCATCGGGAGACCGAGAACATGAAGGACGGCTCCGACGCCATCGCCGACTGGCCGATCCTCAACGCGCTGCTGAATTGCTCGTCCGGCGCCGATCTCGTCGCCATCCACGGCCTCGGCGGCCGCGGCGTCAGCGCCGGCGTGACCATTGTCGCCGATGGCAATCCGGCGACCGCCGAGCGGCTCAAGCGCGTACTCGATGGCGATCCCGGCATCGGCGTGCTGCGTCATGCCGATGCCGGCTACGAAATCGCGATCGAGCAGGCCGAGCGCACCGGTCTGTCGGCGACGGTGCCGTTGGGGCTGCCGTCATAGCCGGCGCAGCCCTTGTGAGGAGATACGCCGTGCCGCCGATTTACATCGCCTATCTCAACCGCCTCGACATCGAAGAACTCGCCATCACCGACGACGAGATCCTGTCGGCGATCGAGACGAGCCTCGCCAGCCAGGGCCGAGGCGAGACGGTGATCGAGCCGCGCATGCATCTCGAACCCGGCGTCGCCAACGGTCATTTCAACGTGCTGCGCGGCGCGATCAGGGCAGCCGATCGATTGCGCCGGCGTCAAGATCGTCGGCGACTTCGTCGACAATTACAAGCTCGGCTTTCCGTCCGAACTCGCCATTCTGGCGCTGTTCGATCCGCGCACCGGCGCGCCCAAGGCGATCCTCGATGCCAGCGGCATCACCGACATGCGCACCGGCGCGGTCACCGCGATCGGCGCCAAGTATCTGGCGCGGAAGAATTCAAAGGTCCTCGGCCATATCGGCGCGCGCGGCACCGCCTATTGGAACGTGCGCCTGCTCAATCATCTGTTCGACTTCGAGGAGATCCGCGTTCATTCCCGCCGCGAGGAAAGCCGCAATGCCTTTGCCGAACGCCTGAGCCGCGATCTCGGCAAGAAGGTGGTGGCAACCGCCGACTGGCAGAGCTGCGTCGAAGGCGCCGATATCGTGGTCGAAGCGTCACGGCTTTCGGAGCCGACGCCGCTGCTGAAAACGTCCTGGATCAAGCCCGGCGCGCTGGTGGTTCCCTATGGCACCATGAGCGCCATCGAACTGTCGCTGACCGACATCATGAGCAAAGCTCGTGGTCGACGATTGGGGCCAGTGCAAGGGCGGCAAGTTCGGCAGCCTGCGGGCGCATGTCGAGGCCGGCAAGCTCTCGGAGGCGACGCTGCATGCCGAACTCGGGCAGATCGTGGCCGGCCTGAAGCCGGGACGGGAAAGCGATGCCGAGACCAACCTGTTCTGGCATCGCGGCCTGTCCCTGTCCGATATCGCGTTGGGTCACGCGCATGCTGGAGAAATCGAAGCGGCTCGGCATCGGCCAGCGGCTTCGTTTCGCGTGAGCTGACAGCCATGGCCTGTGTCGCCAATGCACGGATGTATTCGGTCGATCCCGGCGCGGCGGCGGCCTGGCAGGAATTGTTCGCGCTGGCTCGCGCGACGCCGGTGGAATCGATCTGCGCGTGATCGACCATGCGTACCCGGCGCCGCTGGCCGAACTGTGGTCGCGTCCGGATCTCGGCTGCGCCTTCATGTGCGGCTTTCCCTACAAGCTCTCGCCGCATCCGCCGCGGCCGGTCGCGGCGCCGGTTCCGCTCGGCGGTCCGGTACCCGGAAGACCGCTCTATGCGACCCGGCTGGTGGTCAAGGCGGATGCTCCGTTCCGTTCGCTGGAGGATACGTTTGGCGGCCGGCTCGGCTTCACGGTCGAGGATTCCCACTCCGGCTACAACGCGCTGCGGCATCATCTGTTGCCCTATCGGCGGCGGCCGGCGCGCAATCTCTATCGCTGCGAGCATCGGACCGCTGACCACGCCGCGGCGGGTGATTGCGGCCATTCTGGCCGGCGAGATCGATGTCGGCCCGCTCGACAGCTACGCGCTGGAACTGATCGCGGCGCCATGATCCCGCGCTCTGCGCCGCGGATCAGGATCGTCGCCACGACGGATGCCGCGCCGATTCCCTTTCTGGTTGCGAGCCGCTGCATGTCCCGGATGACTGGTGGCGGCTCTGCAGGCGGCACTGCTGCGAATTCGGCGAGGTCGCGGCCTGCGATGATCTCAGGCAACGGCTCTGTCTGCGGGGTTTCGCGCCGGTGGCGATCGATGACTACGATGTGATGCTGCGCTGGGATGCCGAAGCCCGCGCTGCCGGATATCCGCAGCCCGGGTGATGCGATATTTCCCGGATTACGCTGCGCTTCATCCGGGCTACGGTCGTCATAACCATCATCGCCGTTGCCTCAGTCGAACGAGGTAGCAACGTTTTGCGCTCGGCACGATCCGGAAGCCGGCCGCGGCCGTGCGGGTGAGCAGAACCGCATCGGCATGGCGCAACGTCGATGATGTCGCGCCCGAGCTCTACCGTCGTGGCGCCGTCGAACGACAGTACCACCGCGATGTCGTCGTCGCCGAAATCGCAATGAGCGGGCTGTCGCGATGCGTGACAGCCGGTGGCTCGAAGCGGCCGCGCCGGGTCATCACATTGAGGTCGGTGATCTCGCCCGCGGTCAGCTGCGCCGATGTCGGCGTATCGCCGGGAAAGCGGACCGGGTCGGCGCCGCAATGGAAGCGTCAGTGGCGCGCGTGCCGCCGATCGTCAGCACCAGCCCGCTTCCGCTTGACGACGGCAAGGGTGCGGTCGATACCGGCGAACCTGGAAAACGGTCCGTCGGATGCCACCCGCGCCATGCTGACGCGCCAGTCGAAGGTCTCCAGCGAAGCGCCGGGCGGCGCGACCGCGATCTCGGTGGTCGAGCCGCCGCCGTTTTTCCATGGCGTCGGTCTTGCAGTCGCTGGCGCGAATGATCCGCATGGCGTCGTCCCGTCAGGCCAGGCCGGCAGGTCGAGCTGGTTCTGCCGCGCGCAGTCGATCGCGATGTCGTAGCCGGCATCGGCATGACGCATCACGCCGCTGGCGGGATCATTCCACAACACGCGGCCTATCCGCGCGCGCGGCCTCCTGGCGTGCCGTCGCAGACGATCACCATGCCGGCGTGCTGCGAAAATCCCATGCCGACGCCGCCGCCGTGATGCAGCGACACCCAGGTGGCGCCGCTGGCGCAATTGAGCAGCGCATTGAGCAGCGGCCAGTCGGAGACCGCGTCGGAGCCATCCCGCATCGCTTCGGTTTCGCGGTTGGGCGAGGCGACCGAGCCGGAGTCGAGATGATCCCGGCCGATCACGACCGGCGCTTTCAATTCGCCGCTCGCCACCATCTCGTTGAACGCAAGGCCGAGACGATGTCGGTCGCCGAGCCCGACCCAGCAGATTCGCGCCGGCAGCCCCTGGAACGCGATGCGTTCGCGCGCCATGTCGAGCCAGTGATGCAGCGCCGCGTTGTCCGGCAGCAATTCCTTGACCTTGGCATCGGTGCGATAAATGTCTTCGGGATCGCCCGACAGCGCCGCCCAGCGAAACGGACCGATGCCGCGGCAGAACAGCGGCCGGATATAGGCCGGCACGAAACCGGGAAAATCGAACGCGTCCTTGACGCCTTCCTCGAACGCCATCTGGCGGATGTTGTTGCCGTAGTCGACGACCGGAATGCCCATGCGATGAAAATCCAGCATGGCGCGGACGTGTTCGGCCATCGAGCGCCGCGCCGCGCTGGCCACGCTTTTCGGATCGGTCTCGCGGCGCGCCTCCCAATCGGCGGTGGTCCAGCCCTTCGGCAGATAGCCGTTGACGGGATCGTGCGCCGAGGTCTGGTCGGTGACCGCGTCAGGGCGCACGCCACGCCGCACCAGTTCGGGAAAAATATCGGCGGCATTGCCGAGCAGGCCGACCGAGACCGGCTTCTTGTCGCGCGCCGCCTGCGCCATGATCGCCAGCGCCTCATCGAGATTGGCGGCCTGCGGTCGAGATAGCGCGTGCGCAGCCGCATCTCGATGCGCGACGGCTGGCATTCGACGGCGAGGCACGACGCGCCCGCCATCACGGCGGCCAGCGGCTGCGCGCCGCCCATGCCGCCAAGGCCGGCGGTGAGAATCCACTTGCCCCGGAGATCGCCGCCAAAATGCTGGCGGCCCATTTCGACGAAGGTCTCGTAGGTGCCCTGAACGATTCCCTGGCTGCCGATGTAGATCCATGAACCCGCGGTCATCTGGCCGAACATCATCAGGCCCTTGCGGTCGAGCTCGTTGAAATGTTCCCAGTTGGCCCAATGCGGCACCAGATTGGAATTGGCGATCAGCACGCGCGGCGCATCGGCATGGGTGCGAAACACGCCGACCGGCTTGCCCGACTGCACCAGCAGCGTCTGATCGCCTTCCAGCCGCTTCAGGGTCGCGACAATGCGATCGAAACTTTCCCAGTCGCGCGCCGCGCGGCCGATGCCGCCATAGACCACGAGTTCGCTCGGCTTTTCCGCCACATCCGGATCGAGATTGTTCATCAGCATGCGCATCGGCGCTTCGGTGAGCCAGGACTTGGCGGACAATTGGTTGCCGTGCGCGGCGCGGATCACGCGGGCATTGTCGATGCGGGTCATGTCTGAATTTCCATTGTCAGTTACGCGACGAAGCGAGGATGCGAAGCGCCGCGCCATACCCGGGCGTGAAGCGGATTGAATCCCATTCGGTAAACGAGTTCGGCCGGCCGCTCGATATCCCAGATCGCGAGATCGCAGGATTTGCCGGCATCCAGGCTTCCGGTCTGCTCGAACAGCCCGAGCGCGCGCGCCGCCTCGCGCGTCACCGCGGCAATGCATTCGTCGACGGTGAGGCGGAACAGCGTCGCGCCCATGTTCATGGTGAGAAGCAGCGAGGTCAGCGGCGAAGTGCCGGGATTGCTGTCGGTGGCAAGCGCGATCGGCACGCCATGCCGGCGCATCGCGTCGATCGGCGGCACCTGATGTTCCCGGATGAAATAGAACGCGCCCGGCAAGCACCACGGCGACGGTGCCGGCCCTCGCCATCGCCGCCACCCCGTCTTCATCGGCATATTCGAGATGATCCGCCGACAGCGCACCGAACCGCGCGGCGAGCGCGGCGCCATGCAGGTTCGACAGCTGATCGGCATGCAGGCGAAGCGGAAGGCCGAGCGCTTTCGCCTTTGCGAATACCTGCGCGGTCTGTTCCACCGAGAAGGCGATGCCTTCACAGAACGCGTCGACCATATCGGCAAGACCTTCGGCGGCGATCGCCGGCAGCATCTCGTTGCAGACCGCATCGATATAGCCGGCCTTGTTTCCGGCCATCTCCGAGCGGAACGGTATGCGCGCCGAGAAAGGTGGTGCGAACCGATACCGCGCGTTCCTCGCGCAAGACGCCGCGCGGCTTGCAACTGCCGGCGCTCGGTATCCAGTTCGAGGCCATAGCCGGATTTGATCTCGATGGTGGTGACGCCTTCGGCGATCAGGGCGTCGAGCCGCGGCAGGGCCGCCGCCACCAGCTGCGTCGGTGCTGGCCTGTCGCGTCGCCTTCACGGTCGAGACGATGCCGCCGCCGGCGCGCGCGATTTCTTCATAACTCGCGCCCGCCAGACGTTGCTCGAATTCGTGGGCGCGATTGCCGCCATAAACCAGATGGGTATGGCAGTCGATCAGGCCCGGCGTGATCCAGCGGCCGCGCGCAATCGGTCCGCTGCTTTGCGTCGAGGATCGAAGGCGCATCGGCGGCGGGGCCGGCATAGACGATGCGGCCGTCGCTCGCGGCGATCAGGCCGTCATCGATCAGACCGAGGCCCTGACGCGCGGGCGAAAGCGTAGCCAGACGGCACCGGTGCCAGATGTGATCGACGAGAGGTCATGAATGTGGCGGCCGATTTCGGGTATGAGCGCTTGGCAATCGCATTTATTTGTCTATACATATTATCATGCGCCGACGCTGTCCAGCGTTTCGCGGCGGTGGTCGGGAGAGAGGGTGTGACGCGGACTGTTCTTTGAGCAAGCGCTGCTGCCGCAAGGCTGGGCTCGCGACGTCAGGATCGACGCTTGAGCGGGGCCGGCTCGCCAGCGTCGCAACCGGTCGCTGCGCGCAGCCCGGCGACGAGCGTCACCGCATCGGGCTTCCCGGGCATGCCCAATCTGCACAGCCACGCTTTTCAGCGCGGCATGGCCGGACTTGACCGAAATCAGGGGAAACACCGCCGACAGTTTCTGGACCTGGCGCGAACTGATGTATCGCTTCGTCGGCCGCATGACCGCCGACGACATCGAGGCGGTGGCGGCGCAGGCCTATGTCGAGATGCTGGAAGCGGGTTTTACCCGGGTCGGCGAATTTCACTATCATCCATCACGACGTCTCGGGCGCGCGCTTACGCCAATCATCGGCGAGCTGGCCGAGCGCGTTGCGGCAGCGGCACAGGCGAGCGGTATCGGCCTGACCTGCTGCCGGTGTTTTACGCCCATGCCGGTTTCGGCGGACGGGCGCCCGAACCGGGCCAGCGTCGTTTCATCAACGGCATCGATGGCTTTGCGCGGCTGATGGAAGCGAGCCGCAGCGCCGTGGCGGCGCAGCCAGGGCGCGGTGGTCGGGCTCGCGCCGCATTCGCTGCGGGCGGTGACGCCGGAAGAGCTGACCGCAATTGCTGCAGCTTGATCGGCAACGGTCCGGTTCATATCCATATCGCCGAACAGACCCGGGAAGTCGAGGAATGCGTGGCCTGGAGCGGCCAGCGTCCGTTGCAATGGCTGTTCGATCATGTCGCGGTCGATCGTCGCTGGTGCCTGGTCCACGCCACACATGCGACCGATGACGAGATCTGCCGGATGGCGGAAAGCGGCGCGGTGGCCGGCCTGTGTCCCGATCACCGAGGCCAATCTCGGCGACGGCACGTTCGACGCTGCGGAATTCCGTGGACACGGGGGCCGCTTCGGCATCGGCTCGGATTCCAACGTCCTGATCGGCGTACCGACGAATTGCGGCAGCTCGAATATTCGCAGCGGCTGGCGCACCGCGCCCGCAACGTCGTGGCGAGCAGGCGGCTTCCACCGGTCGCGTGCTGTTCGAAGCGCGCGCTCGAGGCCGGTTCGCAGGCGCTGGGTGTCGTGCCGCATGGGCTGGCCGAGAGTGGCTTCGCCGACATCGTCAGCCTTGACGCGGAGCACGTCGCCTTGGCCGGGCGCTCCGGCGACGCCATTCTCGACAGCTGGATTTTCGGTGCCGGCCGCTCGCTGGTCGATTGCGTCTGGGCGCGCGGCCGCAAGGTCGTCGCAGATGGCCGGCATCACGCCCGCGAGGCGATCGCGACTGCGCTTTCGCCAAACGGCTGGAAGGATTGCTGGCCGCATGAGCCTTCAAGCGAAGCCGGGCGTGCCGGGCGCTGCGCTGTACCAGCGGATCCGCAACGACCTCGAAGCGAGGATCATGTCGGGCGCCTGGCCGCCCGGGCATCGCGTGCCGTTCGAGCACGAGCTGATGGCGACCTATTCATGCTCGCGCATGACGGTGAACAAGGTGCTGTCGGCATTGGCTGATGCCGGCCTGCTGGTGCGACGGCGCCGGGCCGGCAGCTTCGTGGCGCGGCCGCGGGTGCAATCCGCCATCCTGCAAATTCCCGACCTGAAGGCGGAGGTCGAACGGCGCGGCGAACGCTATGGCTATCGGCTGCTCGAACTGCACAAGCGCGCCGCCTCTCCGCATGACCGGTCGCGTCTCGGGGTCGGCGGCCGCGGCAGCATTTTGGCGCTGTGCTGCCGGCATGAAGCCGAGGGCCAGCCCTTTGCGATCGAGGATCGGCTGATCAACCTGCAGGCCGTGCCGGATGCGCTCAAGCAGGATTTTTCGGTGGTGCCGCCGAACACCTGGCTGGTCGGCCATGTCCCGTGGACCGAGGCCGAGCATCGCATCACCGCCTGCAACGCCGACAAGCGCGTCGCGGCCGATCTTGGCATCGATCCGGGCGCCGCGTGTCTGGTGATCGAGCGCCGGACCTGGCGCAATGGCGAGCCGATCACGGCGGTGCGGATCACCCATCCGGGACAGCTCTACGATCTGATCGCCCGCTTCACGCCGATCGGCTGATCCTGCCAATGGTCCGCCGGCGGCTATTTCTTCGCCGCCTGCTCGACAAAACTGTTGGTCCACCAGTCGTTCTGCGATGCCGCCGCGTCGAAATCCTTGCCGAAATTCGGTGCCGACCTCCCGGGAAAACACCAATTGATTCTGCAGCGTCTGCGCGTCGAGCTTGCCGCCGCTGGCGACGCCACTGTTGAGTGCCTTGACCGCGGCGACGAATGGCCGCGGGATCGGCCTTGGCGAAGAACTTCTTCTGGATTGCCGATGCGGCCGTGTCCGGGATTGCTGCGCAGCGATGCGCTCGCCGCCTGCATCGCGCGCGCGGTCCTGACGATCAGCCCGGCCGCCTTGTCGTCGATCGGCTTCTTGGCGACGAGCACCAGATAGGGCTGGTTGGCCAGCAGCGGAAAGTCGTCCCCGAGCGAAACCAGGATGGTGCCGGCGCCCGATCGGGCCGCGAGATAGCCTTCGGGCGGCGACAGCACGAACGCGTCGATGCGCTTGTTCTCCAGCGCCGCCTGCAGCGCAACCGGGCTGCCGATCTGCGCGATCTTGATGTCGGTCTTGGGATCGAGGCCGCCTTTCGTCGCCAGCCAGCGCGCGGCGGTTTCCTGGGTTCCGCCGATGGCAGCGACGCCGATCGATTGCGCCTTTCAGCGCCGCGATGCGTTTTTGCAGCGGATCGCCCGGCTTGACGCCGGACTTCTCCAGCAATGACGGCGCCACCACCATTTCCAGGGTCACCTTCGACATCAGATTGTAGACGATCTCGAATGGCTGGCCCTTGGCGACGGCGCGCAGCACGGATTCGGTGCCGACCGCAGCGAGTTCGACGTCGCCGGCATCGAGCGCGGCAAGCGCGGCGGGATCGCCGCCGGGCGACACGATCACGGTGCGTGTCAGGCCTTGGGTTGCGAAACTGTCCAGCGCGCGGGCGCCCCATAGCGGCAGGAAGCTCAGCGAGGCGAAGCCCTGGGCGATCCGCACGCTCTGCTGCCGCCGACGCCCATGTCGGTAGCAGCGACAGGACGGCTGCCAGCACCGTCGCTCGAGCGAGACTAGCAGATTGAACGCATGCGAAGGCTCCTGTTGTGGATTCCATTCCGGCTAGATGTCATTCGGCGGTTGGGTCAGCGGCACCTTCCAGCGAAGCAATCGCCGTTCCAGCCGGCCCGCCAGGAAATTGGCGACGATCACGAACGCCAGCAGGATCACGATGCCGGCAAACACGCCCGCCGGATCATAGGTCGAAGACGCCTCATGGATGAACAGGCCGAGACCCTGGACCGAGGAGGTGAATTCGCCGACGATGACGCCGATGACGCTGTAGGGCACGGCCATGCGCATGCCGAGCAGGACGTAAGGGCGCCGCCGCCGGAAGATAGACATGGTAGGTGAGCTGGCGCTGGTTGGCGCCCATCACCAGCGTGAGATTGACCAATTCGCGGTCGACGCTGCGCACCCCGGTATAGACGTTGTAGAAGACGAGGAAGAACACCATGATCGAGGCCAGCGCCACCTTCGATCCGATGCCGATGCCGAACCAGATGATGAACAGCGGCGCCAGCGCGATCTTCGGAATGCCGTAGAACGCCATCACATAGGGTTCGAAGATCCTGGCAAGACCGCGGCGAGCGGCCGAGCGCATAGCCGCCGAGGATTCCGCCGGCGACGCCGATCACATAGCCCAGCACCAGTTCCTGACCGGTCGTCGGCGAGATGCGGATAGATCTCGCCGGACGCGAACAGCTCATAGAGCCGTGCTGCCACGGCGGTCGGCTTGCTGACATAGATCTCCCGGATCAGGCGGCCCGATGCCCACTGCCAGAACGCCAGGATCGCAAGGCCCGGCAGCAGCGTCATCAGACCGCGTCCCACGCTGTGCCGCCAGCGATCGCGCCGTCGGTCGGCCGGCATTGTTGAAGCGGTCGCGGATCCGGCCGTGGCGAGGTCCTTCATCGGCCGACCCTCGCTCTCAATGGGCCTTCGCTGCCGGATGTCGATCTGCGACCGGAACACGCGTCCAGACCGCATCATAGGCCGCTTCGAAGCCGGCGTTCGGAACGGCTCGAACACGTTGCGCGGCCGCTTGGCAAATCGATCGCGATATTGGCGAGAAGTCTCGACGGCCGCTGGCTCATGATCGCGACATGGTCCGCAAGCAGCACGGCTTCGGTGATGTCATGGGTGACGAACAGCACGGTCGCGCCGGCCTCGCGCGACAATATCTGCAGGTCGTCCTGCATCACCATCCGGGTCTGGGCGTCGAGCGCGCCGAACGGCTCATCCATCAGGATCACGTCGGGGCGGTAGACCAGCGTTCGCGCGATCGATCCGCGCTTCTGCATGCCGCCCGACAACTGGCTCGGGAAAATACTGCTCGAAGCCGGCAAGGCCGACCGCGTCGAGCGCGGCGGCGACGCGGCTCGCGGCGCTCGGCGCCGGCAACGCCGCGCAGCAGCAGCGGCAGCTCGACATTTTCGGCCAGGGTCTTCCAGGGAAACAGTTGCGCCTGCTGCGGCACGAAGCCGACTTCGCGATTGACGCCGCGGATGGCGTTGCCGCGGTGACGCACCACGCCACGCGTCGGCGCCAGCAATCCGGCGGCCATCTGCAGCAGCGTGCTCTTGCCGCAGCCGCTCGGCCCGATCACCGCAACGAACTTCCCGCTGTCGACGTCCAGATCGATGCCGTCGATCACCCTGATGCCGGTGCCGCCGGGCGCGGAAAATTCCTGCCGGATGTTCTCGAAGGAAAGCACTGCGTCATGCATGTCGGGTCCGCCTGACCCATCATGTCTAGACATATTTGAATTGTCTAGACATAATGGAACATCACGAGGCACCCTTGGTCCGATCGCGAGCGATCGGCTCGCGCGATGTTGGAATCGACGACATGGATGGTTTCGACCTCGGCAGCCATACCCGCAAAATTTCGACGACCTCGCCGGAGGCCCAGCGCTGGTTCGATCTCGGATTGAACTGGTGTTTCGCCTTCAACCGGTCGGAGGGCGTCAAATGTTTTGCGAAGGCGCTCGAGCACGATCCGGAATGCGTCATGGCGCATTGGGGCATCGCCTACGGTTCCGGGCCCTTCTACAACATGACATGGCGCGACCACAGCCGGGAGGAAGCCGACATCGCGGCGCGGCGCGCCTGCGAACATATCGGCAAGGCGCGCGCGCTGGCGCACCGGGCGACGGCACTGGAGAACTGGCTGGTGGAAACGCAGGGCCGGCGCGTCCAGCGGCCCCATGCGGTCGAGCCCGAACAGTACGACCGGTGGGATGACGACTATGCGGCCGAGTTGCGCAGGGTCTACCATCGTCATCGGGACGATCTCGACATCGCGGCGCTGCTCGTCGAGGCCTTGATCGTGCGGACGCCACGGCGGCTGTGGGATCTCGCCACCGGCATGCCGGCGCAAGGTTCCGATGTGATCGAGGCGCTCGAGGTGTGCGAGCGCGCGATCGCCCTGGCCCATCAGTCGGGTGTACCGCCGCATCCTGCGATCGTGCATCTGCACATCCATGTGCTGGAGACGTCGAACGAGCCGGAACGCGCGATGGCCTCCGCGACCGCGCTTGCCGCCTTGTGCCCCGACGCCGGCCACATGAATCACATGCCGGCGCACGTCCATGTGCTGTGCGGCGACTACCAGCAGGCGAGGGCGGCCAGCGTCCGCGCGATTGCCGCCAATGACCGCTACCTCGACTACGCCGGAACGCTCACCCCCTACACGACGGCCTGCGCGCATGATCTGTTGCTGATGATGCACGCCTGCATGTTCATGGGCCGCTACGCCGACTCGATCGCTGCGGCCGGCAAGCTGCGCGGCCTGATCACCAGAGAGGTTCTCGACGTCAAGGGCCGCCCCCGGTTCGTCTCCAGCCTGGAAGGCTACTACGCGATGGGCGAGCACGTGCTGGTGCGGTTCGGACGCTGGCAGGACATCATCGACGCGGCGCTGCCGGAGGATCCGCAGATGTATCCGGTTTCGACCGCGATGGCGCACTATGCCAAGGGCGTCGCGCATGCCTCGCTGAAGCAGTTCGGCGATGCCGAGCGCGAGCGCGAGCTGTTTCACGACAGCGTGGAGCGCATTCCCGGCGAGCGCAAGGTGTTCAACAACAGCGCGCGCAGCATCCTTGCGGTGGGCGAGAAGATGCTGGACGGCGAGCTCGACTATCACCGCGGCAACCATGAACGCGGCTATGCCCATCTGCGCGACGCGGTCGATCGGGACGACCACCTGGAATACATCGAGCCCTGGGCCTGGATGCATCCGCCGCGACATGCGCTGGCGGCCCTGCTTTCCGAACAGGGTCACTACGCCGAGGCCGAGCAGGTCTGCCGCGACGATCTCGGCCTGAGCGGCCGGATCCAGCGTTGTGCGCTACATCCGGACAATGTCTGGGCGCTGCAGGGCCTTGCCGAGTGCCTGCAGCAGCGCGGCGAGACCCGGGAATTGGCTGCCGTGCAGCGCAAGCTCGCAGGGGCGCTGGCGCTGGCGGATGTGCCGATCCTGTCCGCGTGCATGTGCCGGACCAGCGTCACGCCGGCCAATTGCTGCGGCCAAGCCTCACAGGTATAGCCCGGATCGAGCGGAGCGCGATCCGGCAGCCTGCTTCACGGGGCGGATTTCGATTGCGCCGCGCGCGATCCGGCTACGACAATGCGTCAGACATTGACCGGCGCGCGAACCCGTCCGGCGTTGCCGAACACGCGCAGATAGCGCTCGACCTCGGAATCGATCCCGGTCGCCTTTTCCGGGTTGTCCGACAGTTTCACCGCCGGCCGCCCGTCGACCGACGTCACCTTGCAGACGATCGAGATCGGGTCGAGATCGACCGAGCCGTCGGGCGCGCATCCCACGAAATCATTGGTGAGATTGGTGCCCCAGCCGAAGCTGATCCGGACTCGGCCGGCGAAATGCCAATAGGCCTGTTCGATCGAATCGACATCCATGGCGTCGGAGAAGACCAGCAGCTTCTCCCGGGGGTCGCGCCCCTTCTTCTTCCACCATTTGATGATGTCTTCGCCGGCCGCGACCGGCGGCAAACTGTCGGGCCGGAAGCCGGTCCAGTCCGCCACCCATTCGGGCGCATCGCGGAGGAACGCCTTGGTGCCGAAGGCGTCAGGCAGCGCGATCAGCAGGTTGCCGCCATAGATATGGCGCCATTGGTCGAGGATGCGGTAGGGCGCCCAGCGCAGTTCCGTATCGTCATTGGCCAGCGCCGCGGCGACCATCGGCAATTCATGGGCGTTGGTCCCGATCGCTTCGAGGTCGTTGTCCATTGCCAGCAGGATGTTCGAGGTGCCGGTGAAGGACGGCCCGAGCCCTTCCTTGACCGCCTCGACGCACCAGCGCTGCCACAGGAAGCCATGGCGCCGCCGCGTGCCGAAATCCGACAGCCGCAAATCCTCCAGCTTGCGCAGGCGCTCGACCTTGCTCCAGAGCTTGGCCTTGGCGCGCGCATACAGGACGTCGAGGACGAATCGGCCCTGGCCCTTCATCACTTGGCGCGAACGCAACTCGTTGAGGATGGCGAGCGCGGGGATTTCCCACATTGTGGTGTGGGTCCAGGGCCCGTGGAAATGCAGCTCATACTGGCCGTCCACCTTGCGCAGCTCATAGTCGGGCAGGCGGAATGCGGCGAGCCAGTTGATGAAGTCGGGCGAGAACATCTGGGTCTTGCCGTAGAAGGTATTGCCGGCAAGCCAGATCAGCTCCTTCTTGCTGAAACGGAGAGTGCGCGCATGGTCGAGCTGCGCGCGCAGCTCACCCTCGTCGATCACCTCGGCAAGCCGTACGTGACGGCTGCGATTGATCACCGAAAAGGTGACGTGCTGTTCCGGGTAGTAGGCCCGAATCATCTGCAGCATCAGAAGCTTGTAGAAATCGGTATCGAGCAGGCTGCGCAGGATCGGGTCCAGCCGCCAGCCGTGATTATAGGTCCTGCTTGCAATATCCGTGACTGCCATGGTGGGAACTCTATCGCGCCGGGCGCTGCCCAGCCAGTGGGTTTCCGCGCCATCGGCGTCACGCGCTGCCATTCCCGGCGCGCATGGCCTGCGGGTCCGTCGGCCTGCCCATCGTGCCGCAGGGGAGCCGGGCTGTCGCGGCGATCCGGCTCGATCCGGTCCACTCTAGGAGGGAAGATAGCCGAACCGGGTCATCATTTCAGCGTGAATCCTGACGATCTGATCGACCTGGCGTGGAATCAGGATGTCCTTCCACTGGTCGGCACGGCCTTCGCGGAAGAAGCGTGTTGCCTGTCGCGGCCGCTCGCGGAAACCGCCCAAATCTTCCTGGGCCCGCAATCTGTCAAACGCGGATCGGTCGATCGCGTCGGCGAGCTCGGCGGATGTCGGGCTCATCCGCAGATGGCGAGCCAGCGCCGCGAAGGTCGGCTGCGGCGCCGCCAGCATGTCCTCGTAGCGCATGACATGGATCGCCGGGTGCGGCTTCCGTGTCCAGCTCGCCACGTGCTGGCTCCAGGAGCCGATCACCTCATGAACCTGGGTCTCCGTCACATCGAGCTCGATGTTCTCGGTCGCCAGGATGGCGATGGCCCGGTCAACCGGCTGGCCGAGATGGTGGGCGAGCGAGATGACCACGTCGAGCGGATTGCGGACGATATAGATCGCGCCGGCCGTCACGCCGAGATCGATGGTCGTCGAACCGCGATCCACCATCAACGCCTGATGGGTCTTGGCGAAAATCAGGCCTTCGAACTGCTCGGCGACGTAGCGCTGAACGCGGTGCCGCGCCGCGGCGGTCTGCGCGCGATGCCGGTCGGTCGGTTTGAAACCCAGGAATTGCGCATAGAGCTCCCTGCCACTGACCGAGACGGTGAAACGGTTCAGGCTGTTGATGTCCTGGACATCGTCTTCGTCGGACGTCGCCTTGATGAGGTTGTGCAGCAATGCCCGCGTCCAGGTATTGCCCGATTTGGGATAGGAGGCGATCCAGACAAAGCCGGATCGAACCCCGACCGGCCTTTGCGCGTCGGCCTGCGCGCTCATCTCGGGGATCGTCGCCCAGGGCACGGACGGCATGGACGCAAGGTCATGGCGCATCACGCAGCCAGTTCGGCGGCGATGAACTCCCGATAGGGAGCGGCGCAGCCGACGTCGCCGGCGATCGTGGGAGAATGGCCATCCGGGATCGACAACTCGCAGAGGGCAGCCGCCAGGCGCAGCGTGGAACCGGGATCTGCGATCATGTCTTCATAGTGGACGATCCGGGCCCGGGTGGGGAATGTCGCGGCCAGCAGATCGGCCATCCGGTGATGCCACAGGATGTGCTCATACGTCGCCTTCAGATCATAGGCGTAGGCATTGGCCTCGCCGTAGTGCCGCTGGTGGATCCGCAGCAGATTGTCTTCCAGGTTGCGCTTGACAAGGATGAAGCGCGTTCGCTCGAACACCGTGGCAATGGACGCGGCCTCGAACAGGCAACCGGAATTGGTGTTGGTGAACACCCTTGCCGGGCCGGCGCGGCGCCGGAGTTCGTCGAGATAGATCCGGCGACATAGCGGATGGGCCGGCGGCGGCAGCTGGCCGAGACGGGAATCCGTCGGCAGCGCGGACAGCTGAAAGGTACGACGGACCGCGATTTCGACAATCGAATTCTCGTGGCCGCGCTTGACGCCCGCGAGCCCGCCGACGAGTTTTTCCAGGGTCGATTTGCCGGATCGGGACGGTCCGAGGATGAACAGGGATATCGGACTTTCTCCGCCCTGCGGTTCGCGGCGCGCGGATGTTTCGCGATGGCCGCGCAACGCGGCGAGAGCGGCGCGCCGCCGTTCGCCGAGTTGCGCCAGGCTGCCGGTCATCTCGCGATGCATTTCCCGGTTCGCATCGCCCGCGCATGCCCAGGCTTCGGCGTGGCGACCCGCGCGATCCAGCGCCGCGGACCGGATGAACGCGGCGGCGACCCGAAACCCCAATTCATCGTCCCCGCGGGCGGGCCTCGCGCCTGGCAGCCGCGCCAGCAGATCGAGCCGCACATCGCCGCCAGGAAGCGCAGCCAGGGCGCGCAGCGGTTCGATCAGGCGCGGGCGGCGCCGCGCGACGCGCTCGAATATCTCCGCCGCCGCGGCGCAGTCACCGATTTCCAGGCAGCACCAGCCCATGGCGATTTCGGCGTCGACCATTCCGGGCTCGAGGGTCAGGGCGCGACGATAGGTGTCGCGGGCGAGGTCGTATTCGCATTGCGCGCGACGGATATCACCCTGCATGAGCAGCACGCCGGCCTCATTTGGTTCGATGGCGACTGCCCGCTCGATGGTTTGCGCCGCCATCTCCGTCGCGCCCAGCCGCAAATAGACCCCGGCGAGCGCGGTGAGAGCGGTCCAGCTCAGCGGGTTGAGCATCACGGCCCGCACCAGGTGGTTCAGTGCATCGCCGTGTCGTTCCTGGTCCGCGAACACGAGCCCCAGCGTGTGCAACGCTGCCACGTAGTCCGGACGGGATTGCAGCAGCGTTTCGCAGATCGCCTCGGCCTCGGCGAACCGCCCCTGCAGGCGCAGCGCCTCCGCCTGCTGTACACGCAGGAAGCCGTCCTGGACCGCGGTTGCGCCGTGGCGCTGCAATCGCGGCCTGGTACCGACATCGAGTCCCGCCCTTGCGCGATCGGCATGGGAGTCGAACTGATCGGAATAGCCGGCGGTGGATGGCGGATGGGCTTGCATCAGAAGGTCACGGTCGCCCGCAGCATCGGGCCATAGTAGAAGCGATCCTGGTTTCTGACGGCGGCGGCCTCCAGCACCTTCAAGGCACCCCAATAGCCGTCGAATCGATAGCTCGCCGTCACCTTGAAGGTTGGGGTGACCCAGTATGAAATCCCGAGCTGGGCATCGAGGTTGAAGATTGCGGCGATATCCGACTGGGCGAGGCTGGTCGTCGGAATTGCGGTGAAGGCGCCGCCAGTGGAAATCGCGTTGAGCCATTGGGTCGCGTCGAATGTACGGTCGCCGAACAGCACCGCCACACCGCCGAGATATTCGAACACCCAGGACCCCGCGAGCGGCTGGCTGCCCTGGATGCCAAGACGCGGACCTACGCCGAGGAAGCGGCTTCTGGACCGAAAGGCGAAGTTGCCGCTGACCCTGGTGCAGAACGGAAAGGCGGTGATCGTCCCGGTGCATCCCACCAGGTTTCCCTGGCCCGTCGCAATCGACGTGATTTCGGCAATGCGGATTCCCAGCGTGCCTTGCGCGATACCGGAACCAAGGGAGAAATCCCGGCCGACGGCGAAATCGACCAGCCAGTGACTTTCGAAAGCGTGATCCGATCCGCTGGCAATGACATTGGCCGTAGTCGGCGAAAAGAAGAGTGGCGTCGTGAGGGTTATCGGGATGGGGCCGCCGACAAAGCTTCGCGATCCTCCGCCGTTCTCGCCATACCGGAACTGCATGATGACGTGATAGGGCGACCACTCGGCCCGCGCATAGTCGAAGCCGACGGCGGCTTCCCAGCCAGGTCGCGGATTGAAGGTGGCGATCGCCGGCAGCGTGAAGCCGATCGAGGGATCGCCGGCCGGAGGTCCGGTAAATCCGCCTTCCAGCCACCAGCTCCATTCGTCCTTCACGATCGCCGCCGGGGCCTTGACCGGCAGATCCGCGGCATGGACGTCGGAACATGCGACCGCTATCGCTAGCATGGAAGCACTTGCCAGCAGCAGGCTCCTTCGCGCCCATCGCGGTTCAGGAGGTCTCATTGCGAGTATCCTTCCGGCGTGCGAAGCTGGTCCTACTGAATGTGAAAATGTCCCACAGCGAAGTTAGCTGCTTGAATGACGCCGTCACGGCAAATCGAGTGGTACAACGTGGGACAATGATCGCTTGGTGCTTGGGCCTTCAGCGGTCCGCGACGCCGAACGATGGCCAGTGATTGCCCGCCGTCATTGCGAGGAGCGAAGCGACGAAGCAATCCACATCGCCGTTCGTCGCACCATGGATTGCTTCGCTGCGCTCGCAATGACGGGGGTGGTGAGGCGCGATGACGTAGCCCGGATGCAGCGCAGCGAAATCCGGGACCGCGCGATCCGCATTGAAAATTCCCGGATTGCGCTCCGCTCCATCCGGGCTACGCCTGTGCCACCGCCATTCCGGGGCGCGCGAAGCGCGAGCCCGAATGACGGCACACCGACGGCCGATCGATCGGCCCGGCCTTGTGGGGGCAGCAATGCGTTCCGCGGCACGCCGGAACTTGGGCTTTGCCGCGGCGTTGATCAGGCGGCCGACAGGTGCCCGCCGGAACAGCCTCGTTCCGGCCCTTTTTCATTGGTTTTGTTCATGGACATGGTGCGCAATCCGGTATCGAACTCCGGCGCGTTCGATTCGACCGCGAGCGCGATGTCGCGCGATCGGGACGGTGTCATCGAGACGGATATTCCCGCCCGGCTCGACAGCCTGCGCTGGAGCGGCTTTCACACCCGCGTGGTGCTCGCACTCGGCATCACCTGGATTCTCGATGGTCTCGAGGTCACGCTCGCGGGCGCGCTGTCCGGCGCGCTCAAGGCCAGCCCGGTGCTGCGTTTCAGCAATTTCGAGATTGGATTTGCCAACAGCGCCTATCTCGCCGGCGCCGTGCTCGGCGCCGTCGGGTTCGGCTGGCTGACCGACCGGATCGGGCGCAAGAAGCTGTTCTTCATTACGCTGGCGCTCTATCTGGTCGCCACGGCGGCGACCGCGTTTTCCTGGGGGCTGGCGAGCTATGCGGCGTTTCGTTTCCTTACCGGCGCCGGCATCGGCGGGGAATACACCGCCATCAATTCGACGATCCAGGAACTGGTGCCCGCCCGCTATCGCGGGTGGACCGACCTGGTGATCAACGGCAGCTTCTGGGTCGGCGCGGCGATCGGCGCGGTCGGCGCCATCGTGCTGCTCGATCCAAAACTGTTCGGACCCGACATGGGCTGGCGGTTGGCCTATTTCAGCGGCGCCGTGCTCGGCCTCGTGGTGCTGGTGATGCGGGCGTGGATTCCGGAAAGCCCTCGATGGCTGATGATTCACGGCCATCCCGAGCGGGCGCTGGCGATCGTTGGGGATATCGAGCGCTCGGTGGCGGGAAAGCAACCGCACGCGGGCGCCAAAGACCTGCCCAAGGAATTGCCCAGGGATCTGCCAAAGATCAGGCTGCGCATGCGCGACCATACTCCGCTGGGCGAGGTGGCGCACACGCTGTTCTCGCTCTACCGCCAGCGCTCGCTGGTCGGACTGGCGCTGATGGTCGCGCAGGCCTTCTTCTACAACGCGATCTTCTTCACCTTTGCGCTGGTGCTGACCGATTTCTACGGGATCGGATCGGACCAGGTCGGCTGGTACATCCTGCCCTTCGCGGCCGGCAATTTCCTTGGTCCGCTGCTGCTGGGCCGGCTGTTCGATACGCTGGGACGCCGGGTGATGATCGCCTTCACCTATGCGGTATCAGGTATCCTCCTGGCGTTGACCGGGTATCTGTTCTCGATCGGCGTGCTGAGTGCCCAGACCCAGACCATCGCCTGGATGGTGGTGTTCTTCTTCGCCTCGCCAGCCGCGAGCGCGGCCTATCTCACCGTCAGCGAGACCTTTCCGCTGGAGGTGCGGGCGCTGGCGATCGCGCTGTTTTATGCAGTGGGAACCGGCATTGGCGGGGTCGCTGGTCCGGCGCTGTTCGGCGCGTTGATCGACACCGGTTCGCGCGGCACCGTGTTTGCCGGTTACCTGTTCGGATCGGTACTGATGATTGCGGCTGCCGCGATCGGATGGCGGTACTGCGTCGCCGCCGAGCGGCGGTCGCTGGAATTGATTGCGCCGCCGCTGGCTTTTGTGGAGTAGAATGCGATGAACCTGCAGTTGACGCCGGATCTGGCCGAGGTGCCCTTGCCACAAGACCTTCCATCGCTGTCGCCGGACCAGTTGGCCGGGCGGCTGGATCAGTGCGCGTTCCTGCTCGACATCGACGGCACGCTGCTCGACCTCGCCCCGACGCCGCGCGAGGTATGGGTGCCGCCGGGACTCGCGAAGACCATGAATCGGCTGCTGGTGCGAAGCGCGCTCGCTTTGGTCAGCGGCAGGTCGCTGAACGACATCGATCTGATCTTTGCGCCGGACCAATTCCCCGCCGTCGGAGGACACGGGGCGGAGATGCGTATCTCGACCGACAGCGAGGCCGTTGCCACCCATGCGCCGCCGATGGACAAGGAACTGAAGCGGCGACTCGCGGCGATCGCCAAGCTCAGCCCGGGCATTCTGCTGGAGGACAAGGGCTACTCGCTGGCGCTGCATTATCGGCTGGCGCCGCATGCGGAGAAGGCGATCTATGAGGCGGTATCGTTGATCAGGGCCGATCTGCCCAACGCTCCGATCGAAGTGCTGCCGGGAAAATCGGTCTGCGAAATCAAGCATTCGGGTTTCAACAAGGCCTCGGGCGTGCGTGAACTGATGCTTCACGAGCCGTTCAAGGGCCGGCATCCGATTTTCATCGGTGACGACGTGACCGACGAATCGGTGTTCGCCATCATGCCCGATCTGGGTGGGCTCGCGTTTTCGGTGGGCCGCCGCGCGCGCGGCGTTGCCGGCCATTTCGACGAGCCGAGCGATGTTCGGCAATGGCTGGCGCATCTGGTCAATGACCAAACTGGGGCGGCGCCTTGATTCGATCCCTATTTATCCAGCAACGTTTACCTCTCGGTGATTTTTGTCAGTCATTGCAGCCAGCCGCATGAGATCTGGTTCCATCAAGTTCCATGCAACGACGCCTGAATTTGGTTCCAATTCGTTGAAAGGGTGGCCAGGAACCATATTGATGAATAGCCGTTAATCGGGCGGGCACACCAGGAGAGGACCTGTGAACCTCATTGTCGTTTCGAATCGCGTCGCGCGCGGCAAGGCCAATGAGCCGATGACGGGGGGACTTGCAGCTGCATTGCTGCCCGTGGTGGAGAAATCCGGGGCGATCTGGGTGGGTTCCAGTGGCCGGGTACGCGACGGGGCGCAGAAGGAGCCGTTTGCCGAGGTCGAAGCGCTGGGGGCCGGCGCGCTTGCGATGCTCGACCTGCCGTCGGCCCATTATGGTGGCTATTACGAGGGATTCGCCAATTCTGCGCTGTGGCCGGCCTTGCATTCCCGCGCCGACCTGATCCGGGCCTCGCAAGACGACTACGCCTCATATCGCGAAGTAAACGCGTTCATGGCCCGCGCGCTGCTGCGCTTCCAGAAGCCCGACACCGCATTCTGGATCCAGGATTATCATTTTCTCGCGCTCGGCGCCGAGCTGCGTGAGCTCGGGGTAACCCGGCCGCTCGGCTTCTTCCTGCACACGCCGTGGCCGGCGCCCGGCGTCATGGCCGGTGTTCCGCATCACCGTGAGCTGGTCGAGGCGATGCTCGCCTACAACCTGATCGGATTCCAGACCGAGGACGATTGCAGCAACTTCCTCGCCTATCTCGCCAGCGAACTCGGGCTCGACGTCGAGCGCGGCGCGGTGAGGTCGCGTTACGGAACGTCGCGCGCGCGCGTGTTCCCGATCGGTATCGATCCCGAGAAATTCGCGCAGCAGGCCGCCAAGGCTGTCTCTCATCCCGACGTATCCCGCCTGCGCCGCAGCCTGCATGGCGAGAAGCTGGCGATCGGGGCCGACCGGCTGGATTACTCCAAGGGCCTGGTCAACCGCATCAATGCCTTCGACCTGATGTGGACCGAGCAGCCGACGCTGGCGCGGGCGGTCTCGCTGCTGCAGATCGCGACCCCCTCGCGCGGCGCGATCGAGGCCTATGGCAATCTGCAGGCCGAGCTGGCCAAGCTGATCAGCGACGTCAACGGCCGCCACGGCGAGGTCGACTGGACGCCCATCCGCTATCTCAACAAGGGCTACAGCCAGACCGTATTGGCGGGGCTGTATCGCACCGCGCAGGTCGGCGTCGTGACGCCGCTGCATGACGGGATGAATTTGGTCGCCAAGGAATATGTCGCGGCCCAGAACCCCGCCGATCCGGGCGTGCTGGTGCTGTCGAAATTCGCCGGCGCCGCCAACGAGCTCGATGCCGCGCTGCTGGTCAATCCGCATGATGTCGACGGCATGGCGCGAACGATTGCGACCGCGTTCTCGATGCCGCTGATCGAGCGGCGGATGCGCTGGGAAGCGATGATGGTGAAGCTGCGCGGTGGCACCATCCAGCAATGGTTTGCGGATTTCGTCGATGCACTGCAGGAGGCCGACATCGAGGGCGGCTCGCCGCTGATCGTGGAAGCGCCGCCGCCCTGGCCGCTGCGCTCGGCCGGGTCCGGCACCTATCACTGATCCCGGCGGCTCACTGATCCCGGCGGGCTCGAAATATCGCTGCCGGATCAGATGGTTGGGGAAAATGATCCGGATCCGGAACCGCGGTCCCTTGCCAAACCCCGCCGCCGCCTGCAAGACAGCCCGCCAGGAGAGATGGCCGAGTGGCTTAAGGCGCACGCTTGGAAAGCGTGTGTGCGGGAAACCGTACCGTGGGTTCGAATCCCACTCTCTCCGCCAGCAAGTCATTGATAATACAGAGAGATTTTATGCAAGGGCGAATTGCCCGACATATCCGAAGGTTAGCGGCCGCATTCGCGAGACTTCTGAACCAAGAGCGCCAATTACTCTCTATTTTTGTAACTAACGCGGCGGATTCTCAGAAGGGCACTTTTCTAGTACGGTTTTCTTCGCAATGATGGTGCATACCCACCGCTGTGATCTCCGAAACATTCAATCCCTTTCGGGGCATCGCGCTACGATGTGCTCCAGCCGAACACGTCAAGGTTATCCATCAAACGAACGCCGCGCTCGATACCATCGAGTCGCCAACCCCTTCGCAATCGTGGGAGCCACCGGTCAACGGCGAGGGACACCCGCACGGAAAAGGCCGCCGCCGGGTCGAGACAGCGGCGGTCCGACGGTTCGGCAAACCGCTTTTTCTTTATCCTATCCTAATCGTAGGTTTTCGGCCGACGTCTTCCCTTTGTTCGCGACTTCCTCAAAGCTCACCTTGGCGCCCTCGTTGAGACTGCTAAGGCCGGCCTTCTCAACGGCCGAAATATGAACAAACACATCCTTGCCGCCGCTATCGGGCTGAATAAATCCGAAGCCCTTCGTCGCATTGAACCACTTTACAACACCTGTCATCACGATCTTCGTCTCCAAAATGGGTGGACTTCCACCCCATGGCAAATGATCATGGAAAGCAAGAAAAACCCGCCGGTGGCCCGTGGCATTTGGATCCGGTCGATTGGGAATTGTTCAAAGGGAGCCATCGGCGTCATTCCACGCTGCGCCTAGCTGCTAATCTCCAGTGTGACGAGAGTAGTCAGCACTGGGAGGAAGATGGCGGCACGCGAGGCGCCTACCACAATGCCAGGCTTGCCTTGCACCATGCGCTGGGCCGCAAGCCATGGGACAGAAATGTAATTGATTGTTTTGAGGCTGATCCGCTGAGGGAAACAAACCAAAGCCGGCTCGACGCCTACCGCGCGGCGCACGAACTATACAAGCAACTCGAAGCCGCTGCGATGGGGTGAACTGATGACCGACATCGAAGGTGATCTGCAAAACCGCAACAGGCATGGAGAGGCGCGCTGTCCGAAATGGGACGGGGCTTCCAGGATTTTTATGACCAGTTCAAGCAGGCATCCCGAGGCGCAGGCGCTTTCATCAAAGCTCCATACCACCGGCTTTGCCGCGACCAACGTGCAGCTGCTGCAAAACTCGATGCGCCTGATGGGCGGCAGGAAAGGGTACCAATCTGACGCCTTCATCAGCCGACTAGATGCGGTCGGACTGGGAGCAACGACCGCGATGAGCTGATCGCGTTCTGGGAATACGGTGAGTACACCGGCCCTGGCACTTTCGATGATTGCTTACCATGGCCCTTCGTGTGGGGTGGGCGGGGCGAAATGCCGTGGGCATTCTCATCTGGACCGTCTCTACTGGCTCTACGAGGACAGCAACCGCAGCTGCACGAGACACCAGGAATTCCTTGGTCCGAAGGCGGGTGGAGGTTCCGCCTTTGAACCTCCGCCGCAGTTTCAATGAGGGTATTAGCCGTACCCTGGCATACCATCAATAAAACTGTCGCCCTCCTTTATTGTTATCTCCTCGGTTCCGCCCTTCTTCAACTTTTCTTCCTGTTCCTTCTCCGCTTGCCGGGTGAGTTCGTTTTGCCGGTTTAGCTTCTTCATTGCCTCCGTTTTGGAACCTTCGTCGGGCTGGATCTGGCTGGCCATCGGAACAATCTCCCTTCTCTGGTTCGTGCGAGAAACCGCACGGGCAAAACTAACTAACCAAGTCCGCAGGCGTTCCCGGATTTGGGATTCCCCGCTTGCATCCCAAACGTGACTGTCCCGGTCTGATCGGCCGGGGCTTTTCTCCCAAACTAGACCCACAGAGCCAATGCGTGGGTAAACGGAGCAGCCTATACCTCTGCGCTGTCGCCGCCCTCGTTGGAACTGAAGATGCGCCGGTAGTGCGACCTGATATCCTCGTCACACTCGCAGGCGCATTGCTTGATCAGGTCAAGGTCCATGATATGGATGCGTCCGCGTCTGTACGTGATCATGCCGGCCTTCTGCAGATCTTTCGCAACGCCAGTGACGGTGGTGCGCCGAACGCCCATCATCTGCGCGAGAAATTCCTGCGTCAGCGGAAGTTCGGTACCGGTGAGTTCATGCATGCGCAGCAGCCATTTGCAGGTACGCTGCTCGAACTTATGAAGCGCGTTGCAGGCGGCGGTCTGCTGCACCTGGGCCAAAAAGAATTGCTCGTATTTGACAAGCAGTCCTCGGAAAGCAGGAAGCTCGTCTGCGGCCTTGCGAAATTCGTCGGACCCGATCACCGACGCATCGCCCGGGACCTGAATGACGACATGGTTGAGCGATACCTTGTCATCGAGGGCCTGGCATCCCCCGAACACGCCGTCATTGCCGATCATGCCGGTCTCGATAGCGCCGCCGCCGAGCAGTTCGACCACGCAGGAGATGATGCCGGTATGCGGAAAATAGACCTTCTCGAACGCGCTGATGCGTTTCGGCGAGCACTTCTGCCTTGGGGCAGGTCGACAACGGCGAGATGGGGCAGCAGCCGGTCGAGGACGGCGGGTTCGAGCCGGTCCGAGTAAGAAAGTTGTTGCTGGTGCGGCATTGGCTGCGCTCCCTTGCCTTAGCAGGCGGGAGCGCGAGCTACTCTCAGCCACCGACGCCTACGGACAGAGCCGAGCCGGTGATGCAACCAGACATGTAACCTATCAGGTGGAAGCGCAAGCTTTACGTGCCGGTTTTCGGACCAGACAGCAGAATTTTAACTATCCGGGCACCCTGCCAAAGCTCGACGTCATGACCATCGACGAGTTGATTGGCGGCGGTGATGGCTCCCTCGTCATCAGCGCATACGATCGGCTCAAAGCTCTGGATATGGCCGTCGGAACTCAGGATGTAGGCGCGATATTCGGGCACGTCCGGACCACGAGTTTCTGCCGAAGCCTCTAATCTCATGTCACAGCGAGATGCAAAGTCTGTCCGGTGGACGACTCCAGCCCGCTTTCTTGAAAAATAAAACTGAGGAGCGTCGCATCCGCTGACCGTCAGCCGCAAGGGTCGGAGGGTCATCCGTTACGGTTTCGCCCACACATTGCAGGATTCGCAATAGAAAGCGGGCGCATCGCGTTGGGGATCAACCTTGAAGCCCCCGCTAACGGAACGCACAATCGGGATGCTGTCATCGTCGCTCATGTCTTGGCTGAGATCGGCGCTGCCGAGCTTGCCGCACTTCGGACATTCTAGCGTTTCGGTCCATTGGTCGATCATAGGGTGGCGTTCCGTCGCCGTAATCTTAGGAGTTTAAGAAGGGGTAGCTTCAGACTAGTCAGGTCACCTCCTTGGTCGTTCAACTCCTTCGCCCGCGTGGCATTTGGATATCGAAAGGGACCCAGAAACAAAATGTTTCCGAGTCCCTGTTCGCTGACACCTTGGCTACTGCTAACCGGGGTCAGGGTTCGGCGTGTAGGTAGGAGGCGGGTTGCTGGTAGGACGGTGGCTCCCTGGTGCCGCCGGCGGCATGCCCTCTTGCATGTCCTGCGGCTGATCTTTTCCCACACTCGGTCGCGTGTTCTCGTCACCGCCATGTTCGTTTTTCTTCTGATCGTTTCCCATTGAATACAAATCCTTTCACACAGGTGAGAGTCTTGATCAATTCACCGACTAGCTCATCGTTCCTCTGTGGAAAGCTCACCAACCTATTTCCTTACCCCGCACCATCGCAGCCGAGGTCGGGTTCTTGACCTGGGGGCGATCGACCAGCCCGGTACGGCCGATCACGCCGCTTCGACATCAGCCCTTCAAGCCCGAACTCGCATGCCTTGCGAAACAGATCGGGGCCGATCTCGCCTTGCTCAAAGGGTGCGATGAAGATGCCCTCCGAGCGGCGGGAAAGCAGCCGAGCAAGGTTCGTCTTCCGCATCGTCAGTGGCAAGGAGCGAATATCGTCGCCATCACCCGCCAGCATGTCGAAAGCGTAGAACTGGACCTCCTGGTCATTCCGTCCGCCGTGGAGCGCCTCGAAATCGGATCGACCATCGACGCCCAGGATCACGGCTTCCCCGTCAATGACAAAGTGCTTTGACCGATTGCGAGGGGCGCTTTCCGCGATCCAAGGATAACGGTGAGACCAGTCGTAGCCATTGCGCGTGAAAAGCCGCACCGCGCACCACGATCAGCCGATAGCCGTCGTGCTTGATCTCGTGAATCCAGTCGGGGCCGGTCGGGACCTTCGTTCCGCGCGTGGGGATACAGGGCTGGAACTTCGCTATCGCCATGTCGGCGACACAGGCCCGCGCGCGCAAAAATCGAGTCGGCATGGTCGCGGCGGCGCAACCTGAGGTCGGTAGATGTCGGCAAAAAGCACCTCGCTGATCGAGCGAGGCGAGTCACCATTCATAGGAGTGACCCTGCATAAACAGCGGCCACATCGAAGCTATTTATGAGTGTACTGGCGTGATGATGGTTTCGCTCGAGCCACAGGCCGCACAGTAGTAGATGCGCAGGTCGTGGCCGGGAGCATCCGGTTGAATGCGCGTCAGAATCAATGGCCTTCCGCAGGCAGAGCACGGAGGCCGAAGGTTATCGACCAATTTATATTTTGGAGGTCGAGGCGGCTCTGCCATAGGCCACATAGAACGCCTTCATTGTGCGAACGGCGAGTCAGCAAAAGGGATACATCCCGGAAGCCCTAAGGGCTGCAGGATCATCTATAACCACATAACCTGAGGCTATGACTGCTCCATGTGCGCCCGCCGTTCCATGTTCGGCCGTACTTTGGAGGCTGTAACCTGCAGATTGATCTTAGCCACTCGTCCATGTGCGAAACGGTAAGGTGCAATATCGGGCGAAGCTTTTTATCACCTATTGGCGCGCCTTCCCTGCTCCCGATCGTGAAGCGACCAGTCGATTACCTGCTTGACGTGAACCTCGGCGCCCCACTCGGTTGGTGACACTCCCGTCCTGATCGTCGGCGGTTCGCCGACGATGGTGCGCCACCGCCAAGGCCACCGCCAATCGGGGGACCGCGTTTCCTGCGTGATCGTATAGGCAACACCGCGATATTCCATGTTGCCCCGAACTATAGCAGTGCCAGTTGGTTCCATGTCTCAAGTTCTTGTGGGATTGCGCTGGCCCGCAAGGGCCGCTGTAATTGCCGCCCATGAGCACCAAGTCGCGCCAGACGATCTACAGTGGCCGGATCATGGGCGCGGACATACGCGCTCGGGATGCCCGCCAAGCCGCTGAAAAGGCCGCCCGCGAGGCCGACCGAGCCGAAGCCGATGCATGGTCGATCCGCATGGAAGGCTATGGTGGCCCGGCGCAGCCCTCCCCGACGATAGGCCAATGCCTCAACGGCGGGCTGTGCTGGTTAGAGGTTGAATGTAACCGCTGCAAGACCAGGGCGAGCCTGCCGCTCGATGCCATCCGACGGCCACGGGATACGCCGATTTGGAAGCTTGAGGCTGCCTTGAAATGTCGGTCTTGCCGCAAGGGCCGATATGCGCCGCCGATCCACATGATCAAGCTGACGGCCAAGCGGGAGATCACGCCTTATCGGTGGGTGCATCCGGATGAGGAGCGGTGAGGCTCTTGGCACAATGACTTGATTACACAGAGATGCTGACCGACTATGTGGGCCGCCCTTGCCGCCAGGCCATTGAAGCATTGGGAGAGTGACGTGCGACGTCGCGATTTTATTGCTGGTTCTGGGCTGGCGTGCGTTTGGGCAATCGCGGCTCGTGCACAAGGTCGCGCAAAACTACCCGTCGTTGGTTTTCTGGGCGCAGGTACGCCGGAGGGATGGCGTACCTGGACCGATGCATTCGTTCACCGGATGAGCGAACTGGGCTGGGCCGATGGGAAAAGCGTCGTTATCGAATATCGGTGGGCCGGCGGGGATGGCGATCGGGAAGCTGAAATCGCAAGAGAGTTGGCGGGTCTCAAGGTCGACGTTATCTTGACCGTAGGCGGTTCATCTGCAAGAGCAGCGACATCAGAAATCCCCATCGTCTGCGCTATCTCCGCCGATCCTCTGGGCATCGGCCTTATCGCGAGCCTCGCACGACCGGGTGGCAATCTCACGGGTCTTTCCCTTCAATCAAGTGATTTAGCGGGAAAGCGCATCGAGCTACTGAAGGAAATTCTGCCAAACACACATAAACTAGCGATTTTGGCGGATCAAAGCCTCCAAGCTGTTTCGACCGAGATGAGCGGTCTGGAGGTCGCCGGTCGACATTTTAATATCGACGTGTACTCCATAGACCTTCGTCAAACCGAGGATATCGAACGGGCAATAGCGGGTCTGCGAGGTCTCGCGGACGCAGCCTACGTCCCTCCAAACCGATTTGCTAACGCAAACCGTTTTCTAATCAGCGAACGGGCGATCGCAGCAGGATTACCGGCTATGTTTGGTTTTCGGGAGTATGTCGAGGCAGGCGGTCTATTCGCCTATGGTCCTGACACCGATGAGATGTTCCGTAGGGCGGCGGAGTACGTCGACAAAATACTACGGGGTACCAGTCCGGCGGACCTGCCGGTCGAGCAGCCCACCAAGTTTGATTTCACTTTCAATCTCAAAACAGCGAGGGCACTCGGACTAACTGTTCCTAGCATACTTCTTGCGCGCGCCGACAAAGTCATCGAGTAACATCGGCCAATGTCGCTTACCGCGCAGCCTCGGGGCAGGCTGGAAATTTGGCGTCGCCTTGAAATGCCGGTCCTGCCGCCCGCCTGTCCACATGATCAAGTTGACGGCCGATCGGGAGATTACGCCTTACAGGTGGGTGCACCCGGATGAAGAGCGGTGACGCTTGCTGCCTTGGCAAGCAACTCAGGACGGCACTGCGGCTCATTCCGGAACATCCTGCCTACCATCGCGATGCGTCTTTCTAAAAACGACGTTGAGGATACTTGAGTGATCAGATCAATGATCTGTGTCCCTAGGCCATTGATGCGGATCGCAACTACCTCTCTGCGCTCTGCAAATCGATTTCGTGAGAAGCACCCGTTCCAAGCCAGCTCGTGGGCAATATAACTTATGAATGAGGCGACGGCCGCGATTCCGGCCGTGTTACTGGCCGTCGCGACATGTCCAGTGGTCCAGAAAGCGATCGCAAAAATCTCAGCGGTTCCGATCAGCCGCCACGTAACGGCCTTCGCAATCGTCTTGTGCATTGAGAATGCTCCGCTGATTTGGGCGAAGTCTGGAAGCGGGTTCACGCCGCTGAAGATCATCCTAATCGATAAAGTTTTATGGACAATTGAAAGCGAATGTTAACGTTACCAGCATCTGTCGAGCCGGGACTTCCCCGCTCCGTGACACAAAGTCGCGACTTCCGCGTGATTATTGCCGGAGCGAATGATCAACCGTACAGGGGGAACGGCTCGACGCGCTCGAAGACCCGTTCCGGCTCTATCGGTGCCACACCATTCTCAATTGCACCCGGACCTGCCCCAAAGGATTGAATCCCGGCAAGGCCATCGCCGAGATCAAGAAGGCGATCGGCGAGCGCGAGGGTTGATCATGAACCAGCCCGTGAATGGCAATTCCACGCCGGTACCGTCCCGCCCGCTTTCGCCCAACATCCAGATCTATCGGCCGCAACTCACGTCGGTCTTGTCGATCGCGAAGCGGGGCGGCTCCAATAAATCACCGATCCTTCCGCTCGCCGCTGGCTCGCGCCCTTGGGCTCGGTTCGGCCAAAATGTAAATAAGCGTCCAAGAGTGACCCTTGCGCCTCTTGACAAATCAATAGCTTAGCGTGCCGATCGGCGCCGGGACCCTACGCCAATTCACAGTGTTGTTCATAGCAAACCGCGGCGGCGCAGCCCGGCAGCCGAGGTTGGGGCCAAGCCACCGGGCCTAACCGCGAGTGGCTTGGAGGCCTCCCAGTCTCACGGCTAGCACCCAAACTTAGCTAAAACCGATTGGTTGCTATTTATTCCCGGTCTGGCGTTCGTTCGCCTTCAGTCCCAGCCGGCGGGGTGCTAACTTTGCCCGCTTTAGTGAAATGCCAAGACGCTCTGCCCGGGAGCGCACGGCGCTTACATTGCGCTCCAGCTCAGCTGCCATTGCCAAAGTGTCCATTCCGGATATCGTCAGCGAACGCAGTCGTTCCTCTTCTGCGGTCGTCCAACGTCTTGTGTGAAGTCGAGCATGCTTCACGTCCGCGACGCCTTTTTCATAGGCTCCGCGCCTTGATCTTTCGAAAGAATATGCAGGACAGTCTCAATCATGCCCCGTATGGCCTCAGGGCGGGTCACTGGCGTGCTTTGCTTGGCGATCCAGGCATCTAAAGCATCTAAGTGCGCGGGCTGCAGACGAACTCCTATGAGGGTGCCCGTGACGGCCGACCGCTTCCTGGGTGTTATCAAAGCTTAATTTGCGCATCGTATGATAACATAGTTGCAAGCCGGAGAGAAGCACTCACTCTTCCGCCCCGGCTCTAACCCGAACCAAATGGAATTGGAAAACCAATGGCCCAGGCTGATTGCGTGCTTACTACGTCACCCCCAAATTTGTCTTATCGATCCAATGATGATGGCTTTCGAGCCGTGGAGAGCTCCTTGAAAATTAAGGACATGCTGCTTTGACCCTACCGGAGCTCCAGGCCAAACGGTGGTCTAACGGCGATACCTGATCGGTAAAATCCCGATCAGAAGCGAGCCAACTCCAAATATCAAGGTGGACTTGGTTCCTCTGACGGTTCCCCAGCAGCAAATTACGATCGTCACTCGTGCCCGCTGCGGAGTTCGCTCACGGCTACACGAACCACGGCTATTAGTGCGGACATGGAATAGGGCTTTTGGAGCCAACCCAATGGGACAGCCGGAGCAGCGCGCCTCCTCGCTTCCTGATCAGAGAATGCGCTTGCGAAGATGCAGCGGATACCATGCGAGCGGAACAACTCGAGCGCAGTGTCAATCCCATCGCGTTCGCCGGCGAGGCGGATGTCCATCATGACCAAGGTTGGAGATTGGGCTTGCGCCAGCTGCAATGCTTCTTTGCTCGTTGCCGCGATGCCGCAAACCTCGAAACCGGCGTCGATTAAGGCTATTTCAATCTGACTTGCGATGAGGACGTCGTCTTCGACGACAAGGATACGTTCGCTCTGGTGAGAACGGTCCTCAGAGGCGCCACCCTCGGCAGCAGGAGCAAAACTTGCCCATGGGCGGCCCGATGCGCTTAACAGCCGCGACCCTGAGGGAGTGATGGTGACTTTGGTGTGCAGCATCGCAACAGAACCTACTTGAACCGAACTGTGCAGCGGCTCGCGGGCTTCATAGTGACGTAAAGGTCCCCGCGCACTTGGCGAGCTAACAATTGAACCAGCTTCAAGCCCGACGATCGATCCTTGACGGACTGCAAATCGAAACCTGGACCATCGTCTTCTACGTACAATTCAAAGCCGCATTTGTTGGCCAAACCGACGCGGATTTCAGCTCCACGGTCACTAGTGTACCCATATTTGACCGCATTGGTTAGCAATTCGTTCAGGATCAGTGAGAGCGGCATGGCGTGGTCATTTTCGAGTTCACCCGAAGCGGCTTCGCGTATGATTTTGACGGTCGGCGGAAAGCTCTGTTGCGCGGCACAACACACCGCCTCAAGAAATTCCGCCGCACAGAACTTGTTCGCGCCGGTTGCTCCATAAAGCACACCTTGTGCGGCTGCCATTGCCGCAATCCGCTTCGAAAGGTCATCCAGAACCTTGCGCGATTCGATCTGTTGCGTTTGTCGGGTTGCAGCAAAAAGCAGGGATTGCAGCATCTGCATGTTGTTCTTGACGCGGTGGTTCAGTTCGCGCATCAGCACGCGCTGCTGGGTTTCAGCCTGCTTGCGTTCGCTGACGTCGACCAGCATATTGATAGCACCTATCAGCTTGCCGCTGACATCGTGCAACGGCGTCGGAAAGGGTATAAAAGGAATGCGGGTGCCGTCAGGGCGTTCGGCTACAGCTTCCTTGCCCCTGATCGGCCGATTCTCTTTAAGTGCGAGCGCCATTGGGCATTGGTCGTGCGGCAAAGGCGTGCCGTCAGGCCAATACAGTTTCCAACTCACGCACCATTCGTCGCTGCCGACCACGGGGCGACGTCCGGCAAACTCAACTGCAGCTTCGTTGTAATAGGTGATCTTACCGGCGGCATCCGTGGTGTAGATCGCTGCCGGGATGGCGGCGAGCAAATCCTGCAGGCTCCGTTCGCTGTCGCGCAACGCCGCCTCCGCGCGCTTCTGCTCGGTGATGTTGCGCGCGATCTTTGACGCGGCGATGATACGTCCGGTTTTGTCGCGAATCGGTGAAACGGTGAGCGAAATGTCGAGCGAGTGGCCATCCTTGTGCCGGCGCACCGTCTGGTAGTGGTCGATTCCCTCACCCGCTCGCAGCTGTGCCAGAATCCCGGGCTCCTCGTCGTAGCGTTCCGGCGGCATCAGGACCGTTATCGGCTTGCCCACGATCTCCTCGGCGCTATAGCCGAAGATGACTTCCGCGCCGCGGTTCCAAGTCTGAATGATGCCATCAATACTCTTGCTGATGATGGCGTCATCCGACGTTTCTACGATAGAGGCGAGCCGCCGCGTCGCCTCTTCCGCACGCAGTCGCTCAAGGCCAAACCCGAGTTGTCTGGCAATGGCGGTGCCGACTTCGACGTCGCTCTGGTCGAAAACATGCGGCGTATCGTAGTAAGCCATGAATTTACCTACGATCTTGCCACCTGCAAAGACCGGAATGAACGCCAGCGCGGCAATGCGCTCGGCTGTCACGACCGCCTTCAGGTCTTCGGAAAGGTCACCGGCCCTTTCGATATGCTCGATGTATATCGGTGCAGCAGCTTTGTCCTCTGGCCTCCAAGGCGAGTGGCCGTCAACGGCTCTGCGATATTCGTCAGATAGATCCCGCCAAGCCACAAACCGCATCGCATTAGTATCGTCCAACAGCAGGATCGACGCACGGTCGCAACGAAGGACGCTAATGATCGCGTCAAGACCAGCTTCGTAGATTTCATTGGGGGAGCTGGCCCGGAAAAGCCGGTCCGTGAACGTGTATAACGCAGTCTCGTTCGTCGTCAGCCGCTGCAGCACGCGTGTCTGCTTTGTAACCTTCGCTTCGGACTTCCACCGTTCTATAGCCGTCGCTGCCTGGTTAGCCGCAACTCGCAGCAACGTGTGCTCAGTCTCGGTGGGAAAACCGGGCCTGCGACTCAGTGCGACAAGTCCGGAACCCTCTTCCTTGCCGATAGGCACACATCTTGCCCACAGCCGACCTTTATTGCCGTCATCAATTTCGAACGTCGAGTTTGGCCGATACCTCTCCCGAACGCGTGCAGCGTCGATAGCCAGTTCGTTCGACCTCTGATGACAATGCACAAGTTGCAATTCTGGATCGCGCAGGAAGACACAGGCAAACTCCGCATCGAGAATGCTTACCGTAAGCAGACCAACGCTCTCGGCTATTTGGTTGGCATCCGCTTTGATCCAGAGCGCCGGCAAACTCGACAACGCGACCAAATCGCGGACGCACCTCCGAAGCTCCGCTTCGCGTCTAGGACTCTCTGACGTCTTAGGCAGCGCCCGGGTGGCAACCATTGCACTCACCGCGGCCTGCGGTTCAGCTCAGCGAGAAATTCTTCGGGGCGGACGTAGAACGGATTCTCCTGCAGTACGCCGCTAACGATGACCTGCGGATGGGTGCGCATGATATCTATGACCACAGGCGCGCTGAACTTGTTCAGATCATAGGTGCAGACCACCACGTCGTCGTACTTTGGAAGAAAGTAGTTGAGTCGGGTCTCGTATTCCACGATGTCGTGAACTCCCGGCAAGTCGTCGAGTGCCCACTCCATGTTTGCCCATAGGCGGGTCCTCGGGAATCCGCCGGAGCGGCCACCCTCAAGAACCTCCTGAATCAGCTCCAGCATAGCGAACTGGTCAAACCGGTTTCCGCGCAAGTACGCGTTCTCCCATGGCCGAATCTCGACCTGGCCCTTTCTCTCCGCCTCAGAGAGGTTGATGCCCGCCTCAGCCAGCCGCCTTCGTCGCTCCTCAAGATGTGCGATGTCCGTGACTTGGAATAGTCGCTCGCCCGCTTCCACCCCGGACGCCGAGAACGGCAGCAAAAGCTCGTATTCCTCATCTCGACCATGGAAAAAAGCACAGGCATGACACGGACAGTGGAACTCTGACTGCCCGATCGTAACGGTTCGGCTGATAGCCATGACCTTCCCCTCAAGACGCAAAAAACGCGAAGTCCATCGCAAGGTTCCAAGTCGCGATGCGATCCTCGCGGGACGATGGTGAATTTCCCATGCACGGCCCGAATGTTCAAGCGGAACCGGGATGTAGGACCGTCAATTCTGAATTGAACCTGAGAGTTTGCGGTGCAACAAGATGGTACATCGATAGAGTGGTCCATTTTCACCATACCACGGCAATCCGAAGCATATGGGATGAAGTAGCTATATTCAGTCGCTGCCAGCGGTCGGCGGATGCAGCTACCGGTTGCCGCCCTCGCGAGGACGACAAGCCCGACGCCCGGCTGAGGACGAAGGAATCTGCCCTTCCTTCCCGCCAGGGGTATGGATTTTTTTGCACATCAGGGCCCTCGGGTCTGAAAACCCAAACCAGTGCTGCCCGTGTCCATCCCTGAGTTCTCCGCCGCCTTTCGATGCGGCTCACTCTCATGGAAACACGGCTGCTCGGTTCTTTGGCCGGGGCGCCGTTCTGTCCAAGGCCGCAAGGCCTAAAACCGTCATTGTGCCTGCAGAATATATGGTGATCGCTGGCCTACATGATCGCTGGAGACGGTGCGAAGCCTGCCGTCGCCGACGATCTCTTCTCGGCAATGCAGCAGGTCGGTAAAGCGAACTGACCGATTCGAATCGACGCGGGCTGTCGAAACGTAGACTTACCGGCCGAGTCCCCGGGTGATCGTATCGCCCCTGGTTATAGATCCATCCTCAAACAGTTTTTCATCGAGCGAGACCAGCCGGCTTCCGCCGAACCTAGCGTAATTCGTCGGGTACATCCGATTGTGTGCAGCGATGTACGTTTGCACATGAGCTTCTACATTCTCGCGCTTTAACGCGCCGGTCAGAAGGTCCTCAAAGATTGCTCCTTTAACATCGTCCTTGTCCGGGAAATTAGCTGGGAGCATCGATCGGATATTCCAATAGTCAGCTGACTCTTGTCTGACCGCGGCATTGCGCCATCTCTGCCAGCGCAATAACCGTCCCGACTGACATTGTTTTTGGTGCATTGGAAAACGGATTGGTCAAATTCAGGATTCTCGCGGCGATGACGCGCCAGCGCGTTGTGGTGCTTGATTAATCTTGTCGAACGTCCGCTCACTGTAATGGCGCCAATCGTCAAGCCTCCTCTTTTCAGCACCCATCGTATTTCGATCAGAACGTCTGGCTTGATATTGCCGCCGACGATAGACCTCTTGCTCTCGCAGACGCGTCACGCACGCGTCACCCATCCTGTCTGAATGGCCACGCGACCGTGAAGGGCGGAAAGATGGCCGTTTAGGCAATGAGTTTTGTTCCGATTGTGGCTAGGCTGGCAACGAATTGAAAACCACGTTTCGATCGTTGCGGCGGTAGTTCAGCTCCCGGGAAGATCCTCCGTGCCATTGTAGCCCGAAAAGGTATCCGGCCATGCTGGGCTTCATATTTGGCCACAATACCCGAATTGGCCGGCTGCACTACTTCCTGGCCACGGTTGTCCTTGCGGTCGTGATGACCGCGATTTCCTTCGCGATCGCCGGATATTTATTCGAACAGCTTCCAAGGGGAACAGAGCCCAACGAGACCGACCTGTTGACATGGCCGGCGATCGCCGCCGGACTGTTCTTCATGTGGATGACGTTCAACCTCCAGGCCATGCGTATCGTGACATTGGTTGGGACCCGGTGTGCATTATTCCAGCCTGGATCACGGTCATCATCGTTGACAATCTGGTCGCGCAACGCGTCCCGAGCTGGGCCATCGGACGCGAACATCACGAAACGATTGTCGGCGGGATCATCAACCTCATGCTTCTGGTTATTCTGATGTTTTGGCCGACCGGCGACTATGACGGCTGGACGCCAACCCGCAGTGAGCCCCGCGGAATGCGGGACGGTCACCGGAGAGGTCCACAAGCTCGCCGGCAGACCTAGGGTCGAAATCGTCCGGTGCGAAGCGAATGACTATCAGGCGATCGCGAGATGATGCCGCGACAATTCCTGCCATTGTCGCTGACCACCATCTTCGGCTTGCCGCGCTCGATAACAGCCGGTCCAGTTCCCGCGCCACGCGGATGCCGGAGAGCGAGGTGTCGGCCACCAGCGCCAGACACTCGCGGGTGCAATCATCGACGATGGTCAGGATGCGGATGCGGCGACCGTCGGTGAGCTGATCCGACACGAAGTCGAGCGACCAGCGGTCGTTGGGCGCCATCGGAACCAGCATCGGTGCCCTGGTTCCGATGGCCCGCTTGCGGCCGCCACGGCGGCGCACCGCGGCTTCTCCTCCCGATAGAGCCGGAACAGCCTCTTGTGGTTGATCACGTAACCCTCCCGCTTGAGCAGAACATGCAGGCGTCGGTAAGCCGAAAGGGCGGCGTTCCTGGGCGATTGCCTTCATGCGCTGACGAATGCCGGCATCATCCTCCAGCCGCAAAACCAGCCAAGTCAACGAAGAAAACGACAAGGCCGAAACGCAAAGCGGGCTGAATGTGCGGCTTGCACTGGCACTGGCCCAAGGGTCAGCGATTACAGGGGCGAAAACCGAATGGACGCGGGGCAAAAGATAACGCTCGGCGAAATGCGCCGACCCGGGGTGCGGGGGATCTTGGTTTATTGCTCGGACTACCGCTCCGCCCATCATGTTGCCGTCAGTGCTGACGAGTGGCCGGATAGCGTTCGCCTGTCCGACCTCGCGCCCCGGTTCGTTTGCCAGGCCTGCGGGACGCGAGGCGCCGACGCGCGGCCGGACTTCGCGCCGGCCAGGATGGGAACGGAAGGCAGCGGCGGAAGGCTAGAGACTGGAGAGGTTCGCGGCGCCCTTGAACGGCGGAGGCGTCGAGTTCATTTCCGAAAACGGCGGCGGCGCGGGTGTTAGGCTACACCCCTCGAACCAATGCGCGGCATAAGAAAAACTTCGTCCAAACCAAAGATAAAACGATTTCCATTATTCCGTCAGATTCGCTCTGCTGCGACGCCGCAGCCATATCTCAAAGCGTATTAGCGGGCCTCAATTACAGTATAAGCTACTAACAGATTTTGGAGGAGCTGCCTTGGAGACCCCACATGGCGATCCCCCGGGTAATCCCAGGGTTTTGTTTATATCTTCTCTGGCGTTTGCGCTGGGTTTTGCGGTTTGGGGAATGTTCGCAGCACTCGCCCCCTTTCTGATCAAGTGGTACGATTTTAGTGCGACCCAGGTGCTCGTTCTAGCTGCCATGGAGCCGTTTTTTGCGGCCGCCGTCAGCATCCCCGTCGGCATCTTGGCGGATAAGTTCGGCGGCCGCAGGGTTTTTACGGCTTTGCTTCTGATTCTCGCCGTTCCATTGTTTTGCGGGTATTTCGCCCGCGGCTACTACTCCTTTCTCCTATTGGGGACCTTGCTCGGGCTCGGCGGTGCAAGCTTCGTGGTCGGTAATGCCCACGTATCCTCGTGGTATCCCAAATCGAAGCAAGGTACGGCGCTTGGCATTTTCGGTATGGGCAATATCGGAATCACCATCGGCATGATGACCGTCACGTACCTGATCACCCGCGTGCTGGTGGGCCCCGACGCCTGGCGGCTGATCTTTCCAATCTTCGCCGTCGCTACCCTGTTGATGGCGGCGGTCTACTGGTTTGGCACGTCCGATTCTCCATTCCAGGCGCACAAAGCGGCTTCAGTGCGTGAAATTCTCGCCGTGTATCGTTCCGGCGCGGTGGTATGGCTGGTGCCCTACCTCTATTGGGTGTCATTCGGCACGCTGACGTTTTTCGCGTCGGCGATGCCGATTTATCTGGTTGATGAGTGGCATGTGGATGCCATCCGCGCGTCGATGGTGTACGCTCCTCCGCTGGTGATTTGCGTCGCTATGACCCGTCCAGTGGGTGGTTGGCTGGCCGACCGTTTCGATGCTCTGAAAATCCTGACCTGGATGTTCGGGGCCATGGTCGTTCTTGCGCTGCTCATGGTGCTTCAGATTTCACTGCGCGTTGAACTATTCGCCATTTATGGGCTGGCGTTGCTCTCCGGCGCGGCCGCAGCCGCCGTCATCAAGCTGGTCCCGGTCTACTTCCCCCGGCAGGTTGGCGCAGTCAGCGGGCTGGCCAAGGCAGCAGGCGCGGCCTGCGGCTTCACCATGACCATGACCCTGGCCGCCAGCCAGGAGCTGCTGGGCAGCTATACCGCCGGGTTTGCCATCTGGGCGATGATGAATGCTGCCGCGCTCTATATCGTGCTTTCGCGCATCGGCTTCAGGCACGCAAGACCGCATGTCGAAACCATTCCTTCGCGTGATGCGCTCGATGCGATATAGCTCCATCGGACGATCGCCAGTGCCAAACCCTGCGAGATTGCCGGTCAAATGAAGAAGTCAGAGCTGAAATCGTTGGTCGAGCTGGGCATGCTTGCCGCCGCAATCGTCGTTTGGCTCACCACGTCGCCACCTCCCGGTGCCGTCGCCCAGACTCCGCCCGGCCCGGCAACGCCGACTCCCGTCCCGTCCAACCGGACCGCGCCGCTATCGCCGACCCAGGAAAAGGCGCTGAAGCCGAAGGACACATTCAAGGAATGTGCGAATTGCCCGGAAATGACGGTGGCGCCGGCCGGAAGTTTCACCATGGGCTCGCCCGATAGCGAACCGGAGCACGCCGCTGACGAAGGCCCGCAACACATGGTCTCGATTGCTCGGCCATTTGCCGTTGGCCGTTTTGAGGTGACCTTCGACGAATGGGATGCGTGCGCCGGCGAGGGTGGTTGCAACGGCTACAGGCCGCCGGATGAAGGTCGCGGGTGGGACCGCCGACCCGTGGTAAACGTTTCCTGGGATGATGCCAAAGCTTACGTGGCTTGGCTTTCGAAAAAGACGGGCAAGCCCTACCGGTTGCTCTCGGGGTCCGAATACGAGTATGCGACACGCGCCGGGACGCAGACCGCCTATCCCTGGGGCGATGCGATCGGCACGAACAATGCCAACTGCCACTCCTGTGGGAGCCAATGGGACGCTAGGCAAACCGCGCCGGTCGGCTCCTTTGCCCCTAATGGCTTCGGTCTTTATGACATGGTCGGCAATGTCCGGGAGTGGACCGAGGATTGCTACCACGACACTTACAATGACGCGCCGACGGACGGCTCGGCTTGGACGGCGGGCACCAACTGCTATCATCGTGTCGTGCGTGGCGGGTCCTATCTCCTCGCACCTGCCTTCCTCCGTTCAGCCAGCCGCTATTGGTTCGCGAGTGACTACCGGCTCAGATACCTCGGTTTCAGGGTTGCTCGGACGCTTCTATGATTGGCTGTCAGGTTCCGCGACGCAGCTATCGGCATCGCGACTCAATGAGGCAGCTAGTCGCTGCTAATTAGAGTTCGGCCTTTTTATTTACATGAGCTGAGAAATTTATCTGCCGGATCGTCTGGCGAAAGCCTGCAGAGTCTCGGATCAGAAGCGAATAAGACCCACGCCCATGACGAGGAGCGCTGCTCCCACCAATCTTGCGAAACTGGCGGGATGAACTGGGACGCCTAATAAACCAAAATGATCGAAGACTAGTGAACCGAGCATCTGGCCCGTCACGATCAGGGCAATCACCATAGCTGCACCGAGACGGGGAATCAGCAAAATCGAAACCGCGATATAGATTGCGCCAAAAAGGCCCCCGGTCCATGAGATCAGGTGGCTACGATGCAGCATTTGTTTCGTTAGCCAGGGCTCTTTCAAGACAAGCGCGACCAGCAGCATCACGACGGTGCCACCGAGATAGCTAATGAAGCCGGCCCACCATGGAGATCCGATTTCAGCGCGCAGGTTGGCATTAACAGTTTGCTGGAATACGAAGCTTACACCAGCGCCCGCAGCAAATAGATAACCCACCAGTGCAATATTTGTCGGCATCGACGCCTCTCTTGATAGGAATGTCGAGCAGCCATTTTACACTGTATCGTCCACCATAAAGCATCTTGCTAAGGGATAATTAGGTAAACATTGGTCGCATTCATGATTGTCTTCTTGTGGTGCAGCTGAGAGACCCTAGCGCGGCGATCCGGAAGCGTCGATCAAAGCATCCTGCGCTCGTGGTGGCTCGGCAGCACATCGGAAGCGGCCTGACGGATGGGTGTCGGGGCGATTGGAACAGGGTCGTCGCGAACCCGTTGAAGCTACAATTCGTCATGTCCGCAATGGAGGATGGAATGAACCTAGAACGGAGAAGGGTGAGAAGGCCGCGCGCGATCTACACGATGCCGCCGCCAAAGATGAGAAGAAGACCGAGGAGAAAATGGGACATGATTTGGCCAAGGGCGCCGATCGTTTCATGACGAGGCCGCCGTTGATCTCCGGCCCGCGATATCATTTTCTGAGTCATTTGGATGGAACATGCCCAAACCCGCTTCATCGATATTGACAAACCTTGGAGCGCTTACGGCGAGCCCCATCGCGTTCCTGATCGTGGTGATTTATGCTGGCCTATGGTTCGCTTTCAATCGCTATACTTTGGAATGGCACAGCGTGGCCACCCTTGCCACCTGGCTGATGACGCTCTTCATTCAACGTTCAGAGCATAGAGACACGCAGGCAATACATGCCAAGCTCGACGACCTGCTACGTGCCATCGAGCCAGCTCAAACTGGCCTTGCCAAGATCGACAATCAGGAGCCAGAGGAGATCGAAGAGTATCGTAGTAAGATCAATCGAAGTGATTGAATGCACTCGCGTCTGTGTGCTAGGCAAGCCGCCCCGCCTTTAGAACATCTCGGTCTGGTCCGTGAGTCGAACCGTTAACAAAGAAACGCCAAGTATGATCCTTGCTCGTATGATGGTTGAAACAGGTTGGTTGGCAATCCGTGGTAAATCGTGGCGGCCCAATTCGCGCTAGAAAGCGGAAGGCGATGATTGTTCGAAAACGAGACGAAGCTCGCTGATGGAAAGCCCTGAACTACCTCAGGCAGTCCAGGCAGGTCAAGCCGACCGTGCATGGTGGTGAGAATGGCACGCGGACCAATAGCGGCAGATGTAGCCAGTCGATATGAGCATGGATTACATCGAAATCCCTTGCCCGTTTACAAACTGCTTCTAGCAGGAGAGTGAGTACGGCATTCGGATCGGCATGCTTGCGCCCAAAACGTAAAGCGCGCGGCCAAACAGCATGAAGGTCGCCCCGTGTTCGGGAATCGCCGCTCGCAAAAAGAGTGACCTGATGCCCGATTGCGACGAGTTCATCGACTAGCCACGCGACGACCCGCTCTGTGCCACCATAAAGATTCGGAGGAACGCTCTCGGCCAAAGGCGCAAGTTGCGCGATACGCATAGGACCTACCCGCTAGGCCCCGGAAAGCGATCGCACGTCACTGCTACCGCCGAGACTAGGCACGAAACCCCGAGTAGCGTCCAGTCCGGCCTCGCGCTTTCTGTGGTTACCCACCGGATCAGCCCTTCAAATTGCCTCAGCATTCGTGCTCCGGGAGGCGTTCGAGGTAAGCAAGCCCACGCATGTAAGTTCAGCGATGTCCTGATCGCAAGTTGCCCATTTGCCGCGAAGGTGACGTTCCAGAAGAAACGAAGGTTATTTAGAACGTAAATTGAGGGCGCTCTGCCGATAGACCAAGCCGTTGACAACGTCTCCCAGGGGTATTTCATCAGCCATTCCCTGTGCTCCGGCGAGTTGTCAGAAGCAACTCCGCTGGCACGAGAAAAGTTCCACTTTTTCCCGAGCGACAGAGCAGACCGCAGCAGTTTTCTGCCATTTTCTCCTTCGAGCGGCTTTAGGGATTATACCGTATTGGCTGCCGTCCCGAGCAACCCGTCCTCTCTTCAGGTGTTGGTTTTTCAGCCGTGGCGAAGGTATGCCCCCCTCTCCGTCGCGGTTAGGCCCGGCGGCCAAGGGCATCTCCGGTAAGTCCCCGCCGGGCCGCCTACGCCTCGTAGGGGCCATCACCTGCAAGATTTCAGGGTTAAAGAGATCACGAAACATGACGCGGGAGTCGAAACTTAAGTGTCCGATCTGCTTCCGTGAAGGGCTGGCGGATATCAAAACCGATGAAAGCAACGGCCGGGTTGTTGCGGTGACGGAGGGATTCGCGATTAAGAACAAGACTGAGGTTGTCTGCTCTCGCTGCCGGGTAGTAGTTCTGAGACCGGGTCAAATGGAATCAGATGCGGACAGCTGAACCCGCGCAGCCGGGGGCAATGGCGTGGGTTGGCCATGATAAAACCAGGTGCGACCAAGCAAGGTTGCCTTCAGCAAACATCGCAGCGGCCATATCCGGAGGTATGCCGGCGGGGGCTCGTTGCCGGTTTTTCCCGATAGGAACTTTCTTGGCTGCTTGCAATTGCCGCCTTGCCGACGCACCGCTGTTCTGAAGGTTCAGGGGCTGAAAGGAAATCCCCTGAGAGGTTCGGCAGTCCTCGGTTCACAATGAGGAGGCCAAAGATTTGAAAGGGGTCCAAGTACATAAGGCTAAGAGCCGTCCGATCTCACCCGACTCCGTTGATGCGAAAATGTCTGAGATTTTTTTGTTGCGCCGAAAGGTGGCTCAGGCTGGATTATCAGCCCGTGCGGCTACGCCTGCCAAGGGGACTGTGCAGCGGACTCGCAAAAAGCAGTCCAACGGCCATTCAGAAGGGAGAGTCGGCGCGGGACCGGCCGCGCCTTCCGACCCATTCGCGATGCACTCCTGAAGGACAGTCTGTCTTCAGGCCGCGAAAAAAGGTGGCGCTGAACGCTCGTTCATGAACCTAACAACCTGTTTCCGCGTTTTGGTATTACAATCGAGAATAACATAGGGAAAACTTCAATGCGTAACATCATCCTGGGTGCAGCAAGTGCTGCACTAGCTCTCGTGTCTCCGGCGCTGGCCTCCGATCTGCCGGTAAATAGTTATAGCGAAAGCTATTCGCGATCGTATGAGTACCAAGCTCCGCCGCCTGTTGTTGTTGAGGAGTCCGCCCCCGTGGAGTCGGAGACTATCGTGGTTCGACGCCCTATCGTTGTAGCTCGGCCGCGAGTTGTGGTTGAAGACTACCCGGTCTATGAGGCACCTCGTGTGTATGCCTTGCCCCGTGCATACGCGTACTACGCAGGTCCTCGTTGGCGCGGCGGATGGGGCCACCGACATCACTTTCAGGGCGAGTGGTAGAAGCTTTGTTAAGGCTGGGGCTGGATGACATATGGTCCGGTGCCGAGGGAGGTGGGGATATTGCATCACGCATCAATGTCCCCACCGGCGGCGTTGATTGTATTCCACGTTCGCCCGTTCAGGGGCGGCCACCGCTGTATTCGCCTACGCAGACACTTCGATCGGCGGCAGTTGCGAAGCCCTGGACGCATAAAGCGCTTGCAGGTCCGACCAGCGCGACAGCAGGGCGGTTATGCAGGTTGGATCGAAATGCGCGCCGGCCTCGCGCAGCAGGAGTTCACGGACTCGATCGAGAGGCCAGGGCCGCTTATAGGGACGTTCCGAAAGCAGTGCGTCGCAGACATCCGCTACGGCGGTAATGCGCCCGGAAAGGGGAATGAGGTCTCCCGAAAGCTTGTTGGGATATCCCATTCCGTCCCACCGCTCGTGGTGCGTGAGAGCTATCTCAGCCGCCAGCTGGACTAATTCAGAGCTACTGCCTGCTAGAATGTCGGCCCCCGCGCGTGCGTGCAATTCCATCTCGCGGCGTTCTTCTGGGCTAAGCGGGCCTGGCTTGTGAAGAATAGCGTCTCTAATGCCAATTTTGCCAACATCGTGCATAGGGGATGCCCTGCAAAGATCGTCAACGAATGACGGAGGCAGTCCAAGTTGGGTGGCGATGATATGGCTAATCTTAGCTACGCGAACAACGTGCTCGCCGGTTTGATCGTCACGCATTTCGCCCGCGCGTCCCAGCCGCTCGATGATCTCCTTTTCCCGAGCCAGAATGCGGTTCGTGGCTTCGCGAATTTTGTGGATCATGCTGTTATAATGCGTCGCCAACAGGCCGATCTCGTCGTCAGTCATCACATCAACTGGAGCGGTGTAGTCCCGCGTGCTCTCGACGAGCGCCATCGCGCGGATCAATGCTTTGAGTGGGATCGTTATCGAGCGTTGGAGACGAAATGCGCAAGCGAACCCAACAATCAGAGCGGCGGCGGAACCCAGTAGGGCGTAGCCGATGCTAGCCCAGAATTGCGCGGCCAACCCGGTCGTATTGCTGATAAGAACAATCTCGCCAACCAACCTGCCGCCGTCGATCACAGGAGAGCGCAGCAAGAGCGTTCCCGTTGCCAAAAGCGCTATCGGACTGGGTTCGTTGCCATCGAGAGAGAGGTCGCGGGTCAACCGCGCACCCGAACCAATCTCGGCGAGCGGTCGGCCATCTTGCCCAATCACTTCGACATGCATGAGTCCAGGTACACGCGCAACCGCCCGTAGTGCCTGCGTCACGGCCGGCGCGTCTCCACGCGCAACCGCACTTGACACTGCTGCAGAGAAGACCTGAGCTGTTGCCAGTAGTACTTCCCGCTTCGCTCGGACAAAGCTTTGCGCATTTCCCCAGGCTGACAACAGGCCACCCACCAATAACGCAAAGCTTACCGACAACAACACGAGCAGATTGAGCTTCCCGCCTATCGTTCGCTTGAGCTGACGTGTTGGCATATGGCCGCCTTCCAAACTGCACTTGACCTAGTGAACAAGCGACAAGTCCAAAGCTACTTATACGTCGCAGATTCCTAATTATTGTTGCTATTTCGAGTTCCCGAAACGCCGGGCAACAGGCGTTTTAATGGTATTTTAAGAACGCCTATGCTGTCGTCGGTCATTCGTAAGCAGGATACGAAGGCCAAGACACTGATAAAGTTCGCGCAAAAACTGCTCGCTGGATCGGTCCGCACACTGCAGGCTGACCGTAGGGCGAGCATTGCCGTTAGTTTCGCATTGGCTTTTCCTGCACTTGCCGTCGCAGTGTCTATTTCCCTCGAATATGTCGAAATCAATCGCACGAAAGCCAAGCTTCAGAGCATCGTAGATGCCGCAGCGCTAAGCGGAGCGAATGAACTCGGTTACGGCAATTTCAGTGCAGTGACCCAACGTGCAGAAAACTTCGCGGAGGGCCAAGCCGGATCGGTGGCAGCCAACTGGACAGTTTCGACAAAGGCAGCGGCTGATCCCGACGCTCCCAGCGTGACGGTCGTTCAGCAAGCCACGCGTCAGTCGATGTTTGGCAACCTTCTGGCGCCGAGCGCTTTCCACGTCACCGTTACTGCGACCGCGATGCCCAACTCACGTACGCCGCTGTGCGTACTTGGATCGGACACGCACGGCGACGTTGTCTCCCTGCAGAACACTTCGACGGTGACGGCCACAGGATGCTTAATACAGAGCAATGCAGATATGAAGGCGGATGATTCCGCGCGGATCACGGCGGGCGCCGTTCGGGTCGCAGGTGCAGCAAGAGGAATGATCTATCCCTCGGCGGTCGTGGATGCCCCCACTATTACGGACCCGTTTTCCTCGTTGCCCATCGACGTCCCTGCTGCTTGCAACCATCAAGATCTGCAGCTTGATAGCGGCATGACTTACCTCAACCCGGGCGTTCATTGCGGCAATGTTCATTTGAAGGGCTACGCGCAACTCGTGCTCAATCCAGGAGAACATTATTTCACCAAAGGCAATTTCGATGTGCAAGATTCGGCACAGATCACCGGCACCGACGTGGTCCTGATTTTCAAGGGACAATATGATATGAAATTCAAAGGCAGTGCCGGATTATGGCTCGAGGGCCGGAAAAGTGGTATCTATGCAGGGTTCGCGCTCATTACCGACCGGAGTTTCAAGGGCAATTTTAAGATCAACACCGATAACGCGCGAAGTCTACACGGCACAATTTACCTTCCGAATGCCACTCTTCATGTTTCGGGGGCCGACAATAAGGTCGCTGATCGCTCGCCATGGACGGTAGTTATCGCGAAGCAGATTAAGGTTGAGGGCTCCGCAAAGCTCGTCATTAATACTGACTACAACGGCTCTTCCATCCCGGTACCACGGGGCGTCGGTCCAAACAGCGGCACGCATCTAACAAATTAGGCGAAAGCCTGACCGAACTCGGCTTGGGGTCGACGGCGTTTCATTTGAGGCGCTGTAAGCCACCCATTAGGAGGCCCAAATTTTTACGCATTCGACATCCCGGCTGGGACGGCGACCATATGCGGGGCTTCTCGCGCGGCTCCTGGCAAAGCGCAGCTACGGCATTTTCGTCACGCCGTCCGAGCAGGCGAGATCGGACCAGATCTTTATCGACACGCCTGCATCATGGCTGGAAGGATGGGTCTCAAAGCACCGCGATCGGCCCGATGGTCGAGGAAGCCACAGCGCCGAGCAACGTTCGTGCGCCGGTGCCGCCGCCGTCGTACAGCCAGTCTTCCAGCAACCAGCGCGGCACCAGACCGCTTCTGTCGAGTTGCAGCAGCCCAAGCGCCGCTCCGACACCACCCAGCACCATCACAGCCGGCAGCAGCCAGAAGGTTTCGCTCAAATCATTCAATAGCTTACGGAGACGCGCTGTCACGGACAATCCATTCGTGTCTGTCAATCAGAGGTAACGCCCAGAAGGCAGATCGTTCCGGAGCTGATCTTTATGAGAAAACCGGCTGGAGGCGGGTACCTGGGCACAGCAAGCCGCGATTGCGATTGACCGCCGCCATATCCGAATGGCCTTTAAATCCGGTTTGAAGCGAAGCGCACTTCACTCGGCACAATCGCTGAACGATGTTGCATCAGCAGTGTTGCTTCGACGCAAGCGGCCGGCACGCATCGCATAGGCGCAATATGCCGTAGACGATCGTCCGTTTGCGCAGAAAAGCGCAACACAATCCGGCCTCATTCTTTGCAGCCAGAGAAAGTCAATCCATGTTTTTCAACGACTGGGAAAGCCAGAGGCGCGTGATTGTCGTCGGAACGCTGGCGTATGTCGCACTGGTTTTGTTTCTGCGCATCTCGGGAAAACGCACGCTCACCAAATTGAACGCCTTTGACCTTGTAATCACGGTCGCGCTGGGTTCCACCCTGTCCGCAGTCTTGCTGAACAAGTCAATCAGCCTGTCGGAAGGCGTCCTGGCTTTCGGGCTCTTGATATTCCTACAATTTGTCATCACTTGGATTTCAGTGCGCTGGCCGCCGTTCGAATCCGCTATCAAGTCCGAACCTTCCCTGCTCGTGCATCGCGGCCAGTATCTCGATCGCGCGATGCGGGCTCAACGGATCACCCGCACGGAGATTCTGGCAGCGATCCGCGCCAAAGGACTTGCCGAAATCGACGATATAGCTGCCGTTGTTCTCGAGACGGACGGCTCACTGAGCGTGGTAAAGCAGGCAAATGAGACGGTCGAAGCGCTGAATCAGGTGCGTTCGGACATCAAGGATTGAAGCGAGCTCGACACGCAGCGACAGCAACTCACATTTATAATCGGCGGCGAGAGGAAGATTGCCAAGAGAGAATTTTCTCTGACGGAAAAACAAAGGTACGCGAGGATCGCGAATAACGTTATTCGTTTCGGAACGAAATTGGATTGCGACGACTTGGTTCAGTGAGTCACAGAAGTTTCAACATTTCTTGACTGTCCCAATTCACCAATAGTCCTTGGAGACCATTATGATCAATCGTATTGCGATTGTCGCCGCACTCGCGCTTGCCCCCTGCACGGCCTTCGCGCAGTCTTCCACAACGACCCCGGCTGCAACGCCCGCTCCGGCAGCGCCGTCTACGAGCGCAACGTCACCTGCTCCGAATGCGGCAACCAAAATGACTGCGCCGGCCGCGACCGGCGCAATGGCCTCGGATACCTCGATGGGCCTGCGCAACGCAGAAATGGCCACGCTTGCTGCCAAGTTTGTAACGATCAAGCCGGCCGATTTCATGACCAGCAAATTGATCGGTGCGGACGTCTACAACAACCAGAAGGAAAAGCTCGGCCAGATCGAAGATCTGTCGATCGAAAACGGCCGTGACGTGACCGGTATCGTGGTGAGCGTCGGCGGCTTCCTCGGCCTCGGCGAAAGCTACGTCGTGCTCGACCCAAAGACCGTTGTCGTTAATCAGAAGGACGGCACATGGCAGGCTTATGTCGATACGTCGAAGGACACACTGAAGAACGCGCCGAAATTTAGCTACAGTAAGAAGAAGAGCTAAATAGCACTACCTACTAGTCGGGCGATTTCAACGAAGATAATTTAAACGGGAGATTGTCATGCTGAAGTGGGCGATCATATTTTTTGTGGTTTCGCTGGTGGCGGGTTTCTTTGGCTTCTCCGGAGTTTCGGCAGCATCGGCGCGAATTGCGAAGATCCTGTTCTTTATCGCACTTGCGATCTTCTTGGTGTTCGTTGTGCTTTCTTTGACGGTCGTCGTATGACATGAGATACATACATACATGAGATAAATGGTTGTCCGGGAGAGCACGGACGACCACTGTCGGATGTATATCTCTACGCGTGACATGATATACCGCGTTAACTCTTTGAAGGTTGACCGGCATGCTGTCTCTGCTTGATTTCGCTGCCATTTTGCTGACGCTGTCCGCGTTGTTCGGCTGGCTTAACCACAAATTCGTGCCACTGCCGCATTCGATAGGTCTGCTGCTGATGAGCGTGGTCTCATCGGGCACTCTAGTGCTGATTGACGTTGTCTATCCAGACAAGCATCTATTTGACTCGCTCACGTCGATGATGCTGCAGATCGATTTCAGCTCCGTTGTCATGAATGGTATGCTGGCGTTTCTGCTCTTTGCCGGTGCGTTGCACGTCAATCTCGAACGACTGCGGAGCCGTGCGGTGCCGGTCATTATTCTGGCCGGCCTTGGAACGCTGATCTCCACCGCGATCGTCGGGTTTGGAATTTGGCAAATCTCGCACTGGATCGCGCAACCTATATCACTGTCTTGGGCGCTGGTGTTCGGGGCATTGATCAGTCCGACCGATCCGGTGGCGGTTCTCAGCACGCTGAAAAATGTCAATGTGCCGGCCACGCTCCAAGTGGAGATGCAAGGCGAGTCGCTGTTCAACGATGGCGTCGGCATAGTTGTTTTCACCATCCTCCTCAAATTCGCGACCGGAACCACAGCTGATATCGGTGCCGCGTCAGTCATCGAACTGCTGTTGGTAGAGGCCGGCGGCGGATTGCTGCTCGGCGTTGTAACCGGCTATATTGCCTATCAGGCCATGCGGCTGATCGATGATTATGCGATCGAGGTGCTGGTCTCGCTGGCGCTGGCGACGGCCACCTACGCAAGTGCCCAGCATCTGCTTGTCAGCGGACCGCTCGCTGTCGTGGCGGCAGGTCTGCTGATCGGGGACCGCGGCCCGCGCTACGCCATGAGCGACCAGACCCAGACCTACGTGTTCGGCCTGTGGACGCTAATCGATGAAATTCTCAACTCGGTGCTTTTTCTGCTGATCGGCCTCGAAGTCTTCGTGTTGCGCTTCGAGTCCTTTTCGCTGGCGCTGGCGTTTGCAGCCATTCCTCTCGTGCTCCTGGCGCGGTTCTGCGCCGTCGGCGCCCCGCCAGTCCTGTTCGCGTGGACCAGGATGATGTCGTTCCGTAACGTGCCGTTCATGACGTGGGCCGGCATCCGGGGCGGTATTTCCGTAGCGCTGGCCTTGTCGCTGCCCGACAGTGCGGCCAAGCCGGCGATACTTGCCGCAACTTACGCCGTCGTCCTTTTTACCGTCATCGTACAAGGATCGACGCTCGGTTTCGTTGCCCGGCGGACCGTTACCGGTCTCGCCCCTTCACCGAAGACGTAAGGTTCGCACCCGACAACAGCCGGCATCAAAGCACGCGCCCGGTCAAGCCCTTTCAGTTTCCAAACATCCAAGGATCGGCAATGGCCTCTGGCTCTTCCTCCAAACTCGTGATCTACGCGGCGCTGGCCGGAAACCTGATGGTGGCCGCCACCAAATTTGGAGCGGCGGTGTGGACTGGAAGTTCGGCCATGCTTAGCGAGGGCGTCCACTCGCTGGTCGATACGGTCAATCAGGCACTGATGCTCTATGGCATCCATCGCGCGTCCGAGCCACCCGACGCACATCATCCGCTCGGCCATGGCCGTGAACTGTACTTTTGGAGCTTCGTGGTTGCTTTGCTGATCTTCGCGCTGGGTGCCGGCGTGTCGATCTATCAGGGCGTGGTGCACATCCTGCATCCCGAACCCATCGAAAATTTTCGTGTCAGCTATATTGTGCTCGGGCTGTCATTCGTTTTCGAGGGAGGCACCTGGTGGATCGCTATGCGGGCCTTCGCGAAACAACGCGGCTCGCTTGGTTTCATCGACGCCGCTACGCGTAGCCGCGATCCCACCTCCTATCTCGTATTATTCGAGGATTCCGCCGCGCTGGCCGGGATCGCTATCGCCTTCGCTGGCACACTTGCTGTCCAGTTGACCGGCATCGAAGTATTCGACGGCGTGGCATCGGTCGGCATCGGTCTGGTGCTGGCCACAACTTCGCTGTTTCTCGCCCGCGAGAGCAAGGGACTGCTGATCGGCGAACCGGCCCGGGAGCCGACCCGCCAATCGATCCTCGAGATCGCCGGCGGTATTCCCGGTGTTAACAAGGTCGGCCGCCTGATTACGGTACATCTTGCGCCACACCAGATCGTCGCCGCACTCGATATCGACTTCACTGACGATCTGCATGCCTCCGAAATCGAAGCCATCGCGAAAACGCTCGAATACCAGATTCGCGAAGCGAACCCTGACGTCAGCATGCTGTTCATCAGCCCGAAGAACGCGGAAACAAGCACGGCAATTGGCTAGGCGCCGGGACCGCCATTGCACAGCTGCCTTGCATCTTCTGCTGACGATAGCGCGATGGCGGCGGTTTGTCGCCGGCGGACCAGCCTTCGCGCTGCCGGGTGCCAACGCCGTCGATGACTTCTGTCTGGTCGTGCCAAAGCACGATGCGTGTCAGAAGGGGCAGATCGATGCCGGCTTCCGTCAAGGCGTTCTTGATGGCGAAATCGCCCGCCCATGGACCAGCACAAGTTGGGGCCCGGCGCGGGTCGGTCGACCGTCGCAACTTCAAGATCTACGCCTATATTGCCTTCACCCTGACGGAAGCGATTGGGAGGCGTCAGGTCTCCAACCGCGCGTAACGCCGGCGGCTTCACGCAGGCGCTCGGCTCGATCGGGTCGTGCAGCAATTCGGCTTCGAGACCTCGCGCCACGTGCAGCGCGAAGCCGATGTCGTGGCCGATGAAGCCTAGGCTCGCGCGCTGGGATGTCAGCCGGTGCGCGCTGGCTGCGCATCTCGTGACTGCGCCTGATCCCAGAAGATCGCCGCAAGCACCGGACCGTTGGACCGACGTCTATATCAACGGTCCTTTCGCAGACGAGGTGCGCGCTCGGATGGACGGCCACCGCGACATGTTCGGCACGCTGTTTGCTTCGCAGTACCTCTCGGAGATTTCCGCTTTCCTGCGATGCCCTAGGAGATCGGCCTCGAAGGTCATCACGGGAGCCACTGCAAGGACAAACATCTCATGCTCGCTTTGGACGCGCTAAACCGGTTGGGAGACGAAATATCTGCGCAACGACATCGTCCGCCTCGACGATATTTCTGCCACACTGACGATCGGACTGCGCGAGAGCCATCCATATACCGTGAAATAGATATCCTGCGCTGTTGCCATATTCATCGCGCTGGCTGGCGCACCATGGGCACCGACAAGATCTTACAGAATATTCGGCCGCGTCGGCACCAAATTGCTCACGAAGCCAAGGTGCTTCCCATCGTCGTCGCGCTTGGAATCGTCTGCTGCTTGCCCGCCGGTGCGATCATGAGCCTGCTTGCGCGTGTGCTCAAGCAGAAGACTCGGCCGATCGGAAAGGGAACATTCTACGCCGGCATGCTGGCCGGACCGGCCATCGGAGAAAAGCTCTCCACTCGATCGGCTCCGCGAGCGCCGCGCTCGACTTGGGCGCGGCTGCGCTCCTGGCTTCCCCTGCCGCCCTGTGGCTCTTCCGCCGTACCGTTGCCGGCTGGCATCGGCCGATCCCGATGAAAAGCGAGAAACGGACATCTTCCTTGTAGGCTCGTCATGATTGACGTTGTACGAGTGGTCGGCGGTTTCGCCAATGTTCGACTTCTCGAGTGATCGCTATCCTGCGCGGCAGCGTGTTGAAGCCTGGCGAAGGGAGTGGTCGCAGGCTGTTGCGAACCGATCTTGCCTCGCGCTCGCCGGAGCCCTTCCATACGAAAGCGATAGCCCGTCGCGACACGAACTTGGGGCTGCTGCGGGCATCACGCGACCGGATGCTCATTCTGATTGTCGCATACCTCTCATCCAGTTCGTTGAACTGCATGTTGGAGGCTTGCCTCGATAATGAGGTACCGTTACTCTGAATGTACCGTAGGGTTTCGTAGCAGATCGTAGGTTGGCGTAGAAAATCGTGCAAATGGCGGAGAGAGTGGGATTCGAACCTACAGTAGTTCAACATGCACCGTCGACCGGCAGATCCGACCTGACTCGAACATGTGACCGTCACCTTCGAAGGCCGGAGATTTTGCATCCCGGCGCTCCCCTGATAATTACCGTTATCTCGACCCTACGTGACCGACACATTGCTTCCTCCATACCGCAGGAAGTCGTTGACCTGTCATTTCGAGCCTCGCTACCTCGGTCGCTGTTGGACGCCCTTCGAGCACCTGATGGACGATGGTTGGCGACATGACTGCAAGATTGAGAAGGCGGCTGACATAACTATCGGTAACATTGTCGCGGCTGGCAATCTCCGAAATCGACGATGCCTTGCCAGAAGTCAAATCCTCAAACCAACATGTTCCGCGCGCGATCGCTGCGATGAGAGAAGTGTCTTCGCTCTTCTGGGAGGGTTGTGTCACGACCAGCTTTATTGCTCCATTCCGTATGAGGGTCGGCATGGGAAAATCGACAAGAATGGTGTCTTCTTCGGTTGCGTAGCCGGCGTTCTCACCCCCCATCAGATAACGAAGGATCCCACTTACGCGAAACGTGATCCGAAGGCATTCCTGCATGATATCAACACGGACCAGCAGCTGGCTGACGAGCTCAAGCCTGGAATGAAACGACATGGCTTCCAGCTGCTGGCCTGTCGTCTCGGCCTTTCGTAAAGCTTCAGCCAACCAGCCTGAGCGGACCCGCGCCGCTCTTAACATCTTTGCCAATCCGGGACTACCGGCCAAGAAACTCTGGAGGGCGCTAATGACAAAAGCATCGACGTCCACCGCGGGCAAACGCAATTTTGATTGGCCGGCGGCCGCAGGCGTCCGGCCCGAACCATCCGACGTGATATAATAGAGATATCGCTTGCCGCTCTTGATGGAGTGGCTCGAGACCAAGGGACGTTCGGCTTCGTCATAGATCAACCCCGCCAGGAGATTTGCGTGGCCGGCTTTGGCGCGAACGCGATGCTCGCGGCGGTTACTGCCGATCAGCGCGTTGACGGCATCCCAAATCTCCTGATCGATGATACGGGGATGCTGACCTGCGTGCCGAACGTCCTTGTGAACGATTTCTCCAATATATAGGGGGTTGGAGAGGATGCGATAAATGTGGCCCCGTGAAAACGGCAGGCCTCCCAGGACCTTTCCTGACGAAATCGAGTAAGGCTTGGTGGTGAGCATAAGCCGGGCGAGCTCCGCCTGGACTTTGCGGACATTCCTCAGTTTTAGAAAGAGCTCGAAGATCGTTCGGACTATCTTGGCCTCGTCTTCGTTGACGACGAGCGTACGGTCCTTACGGTCGTAGCCGATCGGCACCCAGCCTCCCATCCACATGCCCTTCTGCTTCGAGGCTGCGATCTTGTCGCGGATCCGCTCGCCGGTGACCTCCCGCTCGAATTGGGCAAAGGACAAGAGAACATTGAGGGTCAGGCGTCCCATGGATGTCGTGGTGTTGAATTGCTGGGTGACCGAGACGAACGAGACGCCGGCTGCGTCAAAAATCTCCACGATTTTGGCAAAATCCGCCAGGGAACGGGTCAGACGATCGACCTTGTAGACGACGACCACATCGACGGCTCGGGACCGGATGTCGACAAGAAGCTTTTTGAGGGCAGGGCGTTCGATCGATCCACCGGAATACCCGCCGTCATCGTACAGGGTGGGAAGCGCCATCCAACCCTCGTGCTTTTGACTCCTGATATAGGCCTCACAGGACTCCCGTTGCGCATGTAGCGAGTTAAAGTCCTGCTCCAGTCCTTCTTCGGATGATTTGCGGGTATAAATCGCGCATTTGAGGACCTTCGACTTCGCCGCATGATTACGCACGCGAATCCCCATCGTTTGAGCTCCGGGCAGGCACGCGAGCGTCCGCTTCAGAGTCCGGTTGGCTCATATGCCGGGAAACGCGCTTCGACCCTGCGGCGGCCTTGTTACCGCGGGCTGCGCGCTTGATTCCGAAAAAGGCGTATCCGTTCCAGTTGGTGCCGGTGATTACCTTGGCGACGGCAGAAAGCGACTTATAAGTCCGGCCATCCAGGGCGAATCCGTCATCGAGAACCATCACCGTGTGGGTCGTGTTCTGCCACTGGCGGATCAACTGTGTGCCGGGCTTTATTTGGGCGCCGCCGAGAACCCCATGGCTATCCCCATTGCGAATCGCCATAGCGATCTCGCGGAGCCGGCGTCTGGTTGCCGCCGCCAGACCGCCGTATGCGGCAACCTGCATCTGGTAAGCCACCGCCCGCGCCATGAACTTACGCCTCAGCGATTTTGGCGCCGGACGACCGAACAGCAGCTTCCAGCGCGCCCGCAGCTCGTCATGGCCGAGATCGGGCAAACGTCCGATCTCGGCCTCCAGAGCGGCCTCATCACATTCCCGCCGGGACATCGGATCAGGCCGACCGTCGTTTATTCGCGGCCTTCCCGGCTCTGGACCCTCCGATGCGATAGGTCCGGATGCCGTCGATCTTTTCGGAGAGTAGTGGCAGTTTCAGCTTCTTGCGCACCGTGCCCGCCAAGAAACCGCGCACTGAGTGTTTCTGCCATCCGGTTGCCTTGACCAGCATATTCAGGGTTGCTCCTTTGGGCTGTCGAAGCAAGGCAACCACCCGACCTTGCTTGGAGTGCGGGTTGGGCCGGCCGGATGAGCCATTGCTCGCTTTCATGGATGGCACGGCCGCCCTCTTCGTGCCCGAATGTCTCGCGCGGCGCGGCCGTTCCTTCGAGTTGGATTCTGGGGGCTTATTTACCGCGACGACATCGGGCCCTGAGGTGGCATCATCGTCCGGCGCCCCGGCGACGGCACCGACCTCGATTGCCTTGAGGCCGTCCTTGGTGATCTGTAACGTGTAGGGTCGATTATCATCCCCGCGCCGCCATACCGGCATGTCGTCTTTGGCTCGGAGTTCTTGCAACAGGTTTTGTTTCAGCAACCCGTCGATCACCTTCTTCGCAGCACTTCCCTTCAGGTTTGCGGGAAGTATCACTGCATGATCGGTTCGCTGCGAGGCGGCAGATAGAACGAGCAGTTGAGTATCGGAAAGCGTCATTAACTCCTCCCTCGGGATCAGGCGGCACCAGCGCCGCCACGACCTCAACTCCGCAAAAGCGCTTAGCGCCGGCGGGAAGGAGGATCAGAAGCAAGAATCGCTAGCTCTGCCGCGCGATCCGTCTGATCAGACTCGCGGCATTGAGCAGCGTCGTTGCCTCATAGAGGATCTGCTCTATGTCGAGGGCCACTTCCTAGGCCTTTTTCATGAAATCCGGCACCCGCACAGGCGTCCGCCGCCCGGCCTATTCCGGCAGCCTTGTCGAGCCGACTGCGAATTTCATTCAAATACGTTTTGATTGTTGCTTCAGCTAGCTGCGGGTCCATCAGCATCTACTCCCTTGCTGGCAGCACACATGCGTGGCGCGCCGCTGAAGTCGAGCGAAACCTGAGCAATCTTGTTGCTCGTTTCGGATGAATTAAAACATGGACGGGGCCTCTTCGGGTCCGAAATACCTGGCACCCTTCCAGCACAGCCAGCCGGCGCACTGCGTTCCGTCCGTTTGGGACGACAAATTCAAAAGTCGAGTTCAAGTTGCAGACGCGATGCCGGGTAGAGGATCGCGCCCTTCGGGCAACTCCAGCCAGATGGCGTTATAGCGACAGCTAATAAGTTACCAACGTCGTCGCGTGTATTCCTTTTGCTGACTGGCTGTGGTGGCAATGAAGGCGTTCTATGGCAACCTAATGGTCGAGCCGCCCCACCCACCCAAATACAAACTGGTCGATAATCTCCGGCCTCCGTGCTCTACCTGCGGAAGGCCATTGATACTGACGCGCATTGAGCCAGATGCTCCTGGCCATGACCTGCGCATCTACTACTGTGCCGCCTGCGGCTCCAACGAAACCATCATCGCACCCGTCTCAAAGTGAGCGCATCGCGTGAAATCGATCGTGGCGGTGGTGCTAAGATGGGACAGGGCCACTGTCTATTCATGCTTTTAGGATACATGATAGTTTTCGGTGTGGCTGCTGTTTCGGCAGGGCCGCTGTTGTGAATGGTGACTAGCCTCGCTCGGTTGGCGAGATTTTTTGGCTGGATCAGCTAGGAACTACAAGCTCCTGGGAACAAAAACCGCCCAATGGGGATATGCCAAGGTGAAGCACCCGACCTCGCCGGCCATGACGCGAGCGAAGGAAGTTGAATGGTCGGGGCACGGCGAGGACCTATTCGTTGGCCTCTCTTTTTCCGATCATCTCGGTTCCAACGCAAGATGACGGAACTGATTGGTAGCGTCGGGAGCACGGGAGGACAACTGATGGTTACCAAAACAGACGGCCGGATTGTCGAGACGGCGACCGAGGCTCGGCAGGCTGAACCCGGACCCAGCATTCTTGCGGTCTTGAGCTTTGGCGTCGCCTTGGCGGCCATCGCGCTGAGTGTAGTCTGGTTCATCTTCTTTCGAACTGAATTGCCCAGCCATACCGGCGGGGGCGTTGCGTCGGGCGTCGTTCAATCAAAGTAGCCGAGCGTTCGCTTGTTTGGTCTGCAGCTGGGAGAGCCTGCCGAGAAAGTGAATGGAAATGACGCATGCCCGGCTTCACACTAAGCACTGGACGAACAATGAACACGACCACCTGCGTTCGCTGGTGATATCCGGAATGGGTGCCTGGGATATAGCCGCGGAGCTTGGACGCAGTGTCGCCGCAGTGCGCTCCCGAGCTGAAAATTTGGCTTACGCTAAAGCGGATACCAGTGGTTTCCGTCCGGCGCCGGTCGACATCGCTTGAAGTCGAGATGGAAACAAGATGGCGACCGGAACCCGAATCCGGCGAAGGCGAAATGATGGTGCTAATCGCTGTAATCGTCAATTGTATCGATTGGTTCGGAGGGCTAAACCCTCCGATGCCAGCAAACGCATTACCCACTGGAATCTTTGCCAGTTATCAAAAGTGGGCCGGGTGCGGGCGAGTAGACCCGCGCATGTGCCCCTTTTCAGGTGCTGCTCGTTCCATCCGATGAGCCACCGGTACTGACACCGCCAACGCCGGGCTGTACGTTCCGATCAGGCACCCGTTCCTCTTTCGTCTTGAGGTTTGGGTCCTGGCTTCTGGCCATCTTCTTGTTCTGGTCCTGCTCGCCGATTGTGTTGGCTGCTGGGGTTTCTGATCGCCAGAGCCGACTTTCGTTACTTGGAAGATCAGCTGAGCTTGAAGTTGTGTCGTCGTCAGGCGGCGATACACCGCGATCGCTCCTTTTGGGACGTCCGTGCTCGTCAAGATGTTGGGACCATTGTTCGTGTTCCGGACTCGTCGAGCACCCGAACGAAATCGGCCCGAGTTTCAAGGGCCGTCCGGCGAGCAAGGTGCTGGGCATTCTCAGGGTGGCCCGCGTAGGGGGTTGGACCCGCAACGAGGACCCCATCGCGATAAGCTTCGACGACGGTCTTCAACATCACGCCATGTGTCGACATTCGCTGCCTCCTTGTTCCGAACTGTTTGGTGGCTCTCCCTCCTATATGACAAGTACCCGACAAATAGGTTCGGTTCCATTTGAAATTTTGTGAGCTTGCATGTCTGCGGCTAGCGAGGCTAATGTCCGGCCAGACTCTGCGCCGATCAGGATGGGAAACGGCCACCATTTAGGTTAAGGGCGAACAATCGTTGCAGCGGACGGGTTCGAGGATATCGTCTCTCCCGCTGCGCGCAATCGCTGGTGGTTTCACCTTCCTCGAACGCTCGCGGCAGGGGCCGGCCGGCGGTGTTATTGCCCCGTCGGCGGCCCCACTGGGTCGGATGAGTTCCGTCGAGAGTGAGCTGCATCAATGGACGCTGATGAGGCTTTGAAGACAATCCAAGCGCTAGCCCGTGTCGCCCTTGAGATCGATGATGAAGGACTGTCAGCAGAGACGCTCGTCGATACGCAACGTCGGACCTTGAACGGCATTGTGCTGGTTACTGAGAAGGCGCTTGCCAAAATATCTTAGAATTACGTCTTGAAAGCTCTGCACCCTTCGAGATTTTTCGGTCCCTGGCAGACCTACGATAGGTTCAATCCTAGGGCGCGTACTCCTAAATAATCCGCGTAAATCGATATCCGCTTGTCCCCAATGGCGGCGCCCGATCCCAATCAAACAACGTCTATTTGTTACAGGATGAGAGGCGAGTATCCCAAAAACGGCGCAATGTCCGAGTCATGAACGAAGAAACTCAAAGTGCGCATCATAGGTCCGCTTCTCTACCGCGCTCGCAATCAGGTCGAACGGTTCTTCAACAGGATCAAGCAACGCCGTCGAGTGGCGACGCGCTACGACAGGCTCGCCGCCTACTACCTTGCGTTTGTTCAACTCGCGTCAATTCGGCTGTGGCTGCGCCTCAAGGAGTCCGCTTCCTAGTAGACTGCCGTATTCCTGCCAAGAATGATCGGCTTCTTACCGCATGCTCGTCGCCTAGATATCGACGAGCCGACGACGTAGATAATGCGATATTCCGACGGGCGGATAAGTCGGAGCAGCCCTGCACCTTCTTCGGCCCGATCGGATATTGAATAATTTAATCCAAGCCGTCGTCATAGCCACCACCACGGTGGCGTCAGTTCCGATCGACTTTGAGGCTGCGCATCTAAGCCGTCGGTCGGGTGTCCATTAAAAGCTGGTATCTCATCACCCGGACAAATTGCTAGTTCGGTCGTCGAAACATCTATTAACCGTGTGCCGGTTAACAAAAAAGCCCGCACTGCTGCGGGCCTTCCTGTTTACCAGTATCCGCCGGTCCCGAAACTGAAGCTTATACCCGGGCGGCCGTAGCCATATCCGTAGTATGGGCGCGGAGAATAATACCCGTAGCTGCCGCCGTAGTACGGCCGATAACCACGATAACCATAATTTCGGTAGCCGTGGCGATGTCCGTGGTGCCTGTAGTGATGATGGTGGTGCCTACCACGCGAGCCGATGTCGGTCGGTTGCTGCTCTATATCGGATGCGGACTTCTTTGTGGCACTATCAGATGCATTCGCGACGCCGCCAACAAGTGCGGCTGCACCGACGACTAAGACGATAGCTAACATTCTCATTGAGAACTCCATTTCAGATACGGAGTGTCAATCACTGTGTGCAGCCGACGTTCCGAAGTGCGACATTATGCGACAGGAACTGGAACAGTGTTCATCACCGTGACCGTGAAGCCACGGCATTTGCCCGCGCTCACTCCTCGGCATCATCCAAGGGAATTGAAGTGTGCAGGTGGCGCGGGATCCGCCAGTTATCGATTCCATGCGTAGCGGTTCGGCAGCAACAGTCTTTGACGGAGCCCGGGAGCATAAGGCTAAGGCAACTCTGGGCCGTAGTCACTTTAAGCAAACGATGAGAGGGCAAGCAGGTATGAGTTATGTCAGACGTGGTTCCGTTCGGCAGTCTCGGAGCCGGAGCCAGCTCGCCAGGTGCGGCTTTAGTGCCCACAACGTGTAATTCGTGAGCACCCGTTCGTCGCGGACTCCTTGATTGTAGGCTTCAATGATCAACGCAGCGGCGTCTCGCGCGATGTTCTGCGGCTGGCCTTCCGGCATCTCATGAGCGGCAAGGACGTGCGCTAGAGCATTAGAAAGAATCAGGCCGTCATCTTTGATCGGCCACGGAAAGGCATCCATCAAGCGGTGCTCCTCGTGTACTAGTGCCACAACGCTGCAAGACCGATTTCGCAAGTGGTAGCGAACACTGTAGCATCGCGCTCCCTCGAACGAACCGCGGCAAACCAGATGAGACGAACCCCAGAGTCTTGACAACGCCGGCTAAATGGTTAATCGGGAGTTCGATTGACAAGCCAAACTAGGTCGCCCTTTGCAACGGGTTGACTAGCGAGACGATCCGGTCGCGCTTTTCTGATTGTCGATGCGGGAATCGTTGTTGCAAACCAGGCAGATCGCTCTGGATGTTAACCGTCCCTTAATCGCCAACCTTTCGTAACGGTGCGGCGTTCTTTCCGAACACGGAACGCAGTAAGCTAACGGTCGGTTTTCGTTTTCCTTGCCGCCAAACATTCAAATCCCCCGATCCAAACGTATAGAGATGCGCCGCCCGCTCCTATGTAAAAAACAAGAGCTCAGTCGGAATTGATGATCCTCATCCGGAGGCGATCAGAAACCCACAGTGACAGTCGCCCCGATGGGCCTGTCCCGAAGCTCTGACCTTGCACCCCTATATCTGCGCGATATTGTTCCAAGCGTTCGATGCACTAGATATTGCGCCTAGCTCATGGTTACCTAGATCCAGAGCCGATTCAGGTGTCCATTGTGAACAGGACATTTGTGCGCAAGGATGCAATTTAGCGATGAGGTTAAGAAGTCAGGAAAAGCCTGTCAAAGTGCAATACGGGGCTCCATTTACAGTACGCTATGCAAGCCAAAAAAATTCCGATCACCCGTGGCCAAGTGGTCTCAATACTTGGATCAAATCGTCTCACCGATTGCACCCGAATGTCTTTGCTGTGATCGTTCTTCAGGTGAAGAAAAGAACAAAAGCTACCGTGGATATCATCCAGCGCGGTGGCTTCAAGTTCCTAGCATAGTTCTAAGAACGTGCGCGAGCACGGCGTCTTCGGATCGCAATGGAAAGGAAACTTCGATCCGAATGAGACATTGTGTCGGTTGGAAGGTGTTTGAAGAACAACCCTGTTCACGCGGGCAGCCGCCGCCGATGGCCTCGATCCGGGCGACTACCCCGTCCGGACTTCAGTGTGTTAGACCCGGACGCGCGCGCCAAAGCCGATGTCATGCTGTTATGTTGACTGATTCGGTCCTCACCTTTGCGCGTCATGCGCGCTCCGGACGGGGCGCTCCAGGCGGGTAGTCTTCACGCGCGTCAGCGACGCCATTTCATATCATCTGCAATATCCTGATCCGGCCGACGTCCGGCCAGGGTGGCCGCATCGGACAATTCTGGCGAGACGCTCGATTCCTATGAACCGCAGCAGCCGGGTTGACAACGCCCTCAAGGCCAGACCGGCGAAAGCCCGCGCGAGCAGCGAGCATCAAGATACGACGGCGATTCGCCTCCCCGACCGTCAGAGCCTTCGCTTTGGCATGGAGTAAATCCGCGTTCCGATCCTGCGCAAGCGGCTGAAAATGCGAGCGATACGGATAGCCTGAGCTACGACGAGAACGTGGTCAAAGCGGTTGAGAATTTTCAGCGACAAGCGGGCCTGATGCCGGACGGTGTTCTAGGCCCGGACACGCTCGCTCAGAGACTGGAGACCAGAAGCGTTGTCGTTTCAAATACCAGACATCAATAATCCTAAATGCGCAGCGGCTTGCTGTGGATGATGTTCGTGATCGTGATCAGGTGGCGCGCGTAGACTGTTGCCAGAGTATTCACGCCGGTCTGCAGTTCGGGGCGCGGATCGAATGAAAAAAAGCCATTGTCATTCTGGAGGAAGCCTTCCTTGCAAAGTGACAGGAGAGCGGCAGCCATCTCAGACTTGCCGGCATAGAGACGGCGCGCCAGAGCTTCTGCGCCCCAGCGCTCCAGGGGCCGTTCATGAAAGAAAAGAAGAGCTTCCAGTTGCGTTACCGAGTGAACATGTTGCGCCACTAGATCCGTCACTTCTTTCGGCAGTGAATCTGACATTCGTGGCTCCGGCGTGGGCACACGTTAGGACACTCGCGACATACTGCGAAGTGTTCTTACAACTGCTTGCACGCCCGCTCCAGCTCAACGAGGCGATACAACAAACTTTAAGCGTGACCGCATCTTCTGTCGCAACATTGCGCGGATCACCACCACAGGATCGCAGATAATAAATTCGAGCATGGCCAGAACGTCATCACGGCTGCGCCCTGGATTGGGATTTTCGCACGATGCTAGGAGGCGTTGAGCTTCTTCCAAGGCCGCCACAGGGATTTCCGTGTCCGACTGCACCTTGATCTCTCAATTTGACATTTCATTGATGTAAGCCCGCCGCCATTCTACCACGAGACAACCTTTGCAAATTGCTGCCCAGTCGCACAGATCAAGATTTCTGCTTGTCCCCGAGACCTGATGATCGCGATAGGACTCGCTTTCAAAAAACGATGTCAGCCAGCTACAGCAGCTGGAGGATCGGCTCCGTCCCTGAGTGGCCCATATATTGTTCTTCGATATTAAATCGCTGCTGACGAGCTCTCTCTGCAAGATTAAAAATGTACTTCGACGGATTTCCGAACGCATGTCGGGAATATCCTGACATCTCGAGGAACTCTTCCGGCTATGTCTATTCCCCATCGCTCGCTATTTTCGCGGGCGGCAGTCCGACCATGCCAGCCTTCGATAGTGCGGGATCTGAATAGTTAGTGGGGTAATCCTCCAAGAATACGGTGGATGAAGACGCCTCCTGCTCGGGCCCGCTATTGAGTTGAATTATCCAATTACTTTGGCCGAATATGCTGTGACGGTTCGCGGCCGCGACGTATATGAGCAGGACGGTAAGCGGGTCATCCGAGTGGCCATAGGAAGGAATCTCCTGACGCCAGCAGCGCAAAGGGCAAGCGACGTTGTATTGCGCCCGCTGTTCCGTTGCAGCAGTTCTCACAGTATGGGACTTGTGTGTGGGCTGAGAGAAAAGCGACATCAGCCTCTTCGTCGCCCTCGGAAATCAGCAACGCTCTGGCTCTAGTATTTAGGTATCGGCATGAACAGATTGCAGGCGCATATCGGAACGAACTGGAGCGACTTTCGGAACCGTTGACGTTTTGACGATGCGGTTGAGGTTATCCAATCTGCTCTCGTCCAAGATGTAAAAGAGGAACTCCGCCAACACCAACCGATTGTCCGTCATTAAGCAGCTCGCGAGCCGCTGCAGCGAGCCGTGTTTGAATTTTCCAACTGGCATCGTGCGCACCCCGCCCGCTGACTCGCTGACGATGCCGGCTCGGATCAGTATTTGAACTACTGAGACGACCTGCGCTGCAAAACCAACCGATACACGAGTATCAATCGAGGAATTGATGGACGTCTAGACTTTTCACCGAGCTCTGGATAGGTGCCTTGGTTCTCTTGGAATTCTTCGTGCGTCCTGCGCGCATCTGCGTGTAACTCTGCCCGAGCGGCTTCTGTTTCATATTCCTCGGCCAATGTGTGCAGTGTTGTTGCGAACGCAGGGTCGCCCGCGCCCGCCGCCAAAAGCTTGCAGAAAGCAGCCCTGGCACGAAGTTGCTGTATTCTCGGAAACTTGGCCAACTTTCCTATCTTTTGGGACATCTACTCGTACTCCGTTGGTAAATGGCCATCCCAAATGTGCGATGCCGCGTGTGCGCGGAAGAGCCCGTCAAAGCCAGAGCGCCAGACTTTCAGCGAGGAGGAATTTGGAGCGTGTGGAGCAGAGCTTGCATGCATATCACGTTGATATAGATCGCATCGTACAACCGCGTTAACCGAGCTAGCGAAGCATGAAGAAAGACGCGCCGTGATGCACCGTACGTGCCGGGCGTGCCACGCAGGGGGCTGCGCCCCCATAGGCGGAAGCCAAGGTCCAATCTGCTTCCACCAACGCTCGAATGCGCGGTAGTGCATCTGAAAACCATTCCAATATATTCTCAAGGTAGTGGCTGGGGGTCTGGCACGACCTGCATATGTTCGATGAAATTTCGGCGACGCAGCGTCGCTGCTGATCCACTTGGCGATAGCGAGAGCAACTAAAAGTGAAGTACTGAACATCGATTGCTCTTTCGCAGCTGAGTGCGACCTACCGCTGATACGATAAACGCGCGTGGAAGCAACCGAATGAGAAACGGAATAATCTTGATACTGATGCCGGGGAAAACGGTGCGCTTGTTGGCCATCAGACCGCGATACCCGGCCTGCGCGACGTAACGTGCTGAAACATTCAGCATATCATGCTCAAATCCAGATCTTAGACCGGCACGAGCCTGAAAATCCGACGACACGGGACCGGGACAGAGCGTTGTCACACGAACTCCCATTGGAGCGAGCTCCTGGCGCAGTGCTTCACTGAACGACAGGACATATGCCTTTGACGCGTAGTACACCGCCATGCCCGGGCCCGGGAGAAATCCAGCGAGCGAACCCAGATTGAGGACGCCGCCACCATGGCGATTTAGGCTGTCCGAGAAACGCAGGGACAAATCGGTCAAGGCGTAGATGTTGACGGCGATGATGCCAAGCTGCTCTTGCCGATCTAAATCAGTCGCACGGCCGGATAGACCGAATCCCGCATTGTTTACGACGAACTCAACTTCTACCCCCGCCTCGGCCAAGGCCGCTTGAATTTTGTCGCCGGCATCGGATTGCTCGAGGTCGCAAGGAATTAGAAGAGGGGCGGGGTTGCCGGCAGCGACAATTTCGTTTCCAAACGGGATCAAGCGGTCACCACGCCGATCTACCAATGCTAATCTATGTCCGTTTGATGCGAAGACACGCGCCAATTCGTTACCTATACCCGCCGATGCGCCGGTAATCAACGTCACAAGCTTGGTCATGCATGTTACCTGTTTCGCAGGATCCTAATCGGTTTCGGTACCTATTGACGATTGCGCCGTGAATAGCCGACGCTAGGTATCATAGCACTGCGCAAGTTTACCGAAGATCGCGATTTGTGTTCGACGAGTGTCGCGAGCAGGGCCGGCCGGACAGCCCGAGATAGTCTCAGTTTCCAAAACTGATGCTATCATTTTACCTGCTCGAAAGCGAATGCGGCTAGGAGACAGCAGCGAAAACGAAGTCACCCTCTGCTACGATCCGCGGGCAAGTGTCAAGTAGTTTGATCCGATCGGACGAAAAGACATCGGCTCCCGAACCGACTACACGTTTGAAGCCATGATAGCGCATGCAGCGGTAGTGCCGCTAAGTTGCGATAGTCGCCACTCCCGTGAGAAGGCTGGTTAGCGTGGTGTTTCCGACATAGGCGCACTTTTCTGGCGATTTTGTCGACGAAGTCCATGATCTGGATTTCGGAGTTTTCCGAAAGTTCACGATCGATCTTGCCTTTGAGAGATTCTATCTCTGAGAGGCCGAGAACGACCAGAATTGCGATGAAGCCAAGATAGGCAATAATCGTATAGGCATTGGCGAGCAAATCCTGAGCGTATCTGATGACCCGGTCATAACCTTGCTCACCTCCAAGGCTAACTCCCCATTTGTCTGCCCAACTGCTAACAAATCGGTAACTGTTCTCCAGCTTGCTCCAGTTTTGCGCAAACGCGCGGATGATCTGAGCTGCAGAGAAGTATACTCCGACACAAATCCCACCAACATCAGCAGCAGGATAAGAACCGTTGCGGCGTAGCTAAGGTTTGAAGGAAGCAACCGATCTAGCCGCTTCTTGATCGGCCATATTGCCGCAAAGGAGCGAAACAGCAAGGGGCATTGAAACAGAATAGCTTTGTCGTAAGCCAGCCGCGACTATCAGAATAGCGATTATAGCGAGCAGGCTGTTACGCATGCTATTTGATCCGGCATAACTGCCGGCTACTGGAATAGTTTCGACATTGTATCCCACCAAGGTATCTATTTCGGATCATTTTTACTGCCCTATCTGTGTTCAGGGGACCGCCTCTCGTGTGGCAGATAGTTTCGTCGCCCTCGGCACATGGGGAAGAACGCCACCAACCTCGCCTGTCGGTCCCCTAGTTGTCTGTAGAGGATGATATCTTTGTCTCGAAAGGGCCAAGAGAGTCATCCTCGAACATTGACATGAAGGCGCGGTGGCGTCGTCGCACGTCGTCCAGATCTCCGGGCGTGGCGATCTCGCGTTCCGCATCGGTGAGAACGAGATCAGCGTGCCGTTTCAGGGAGGCCATCCTCATTCGATCACGTTCGCAACTCACTACTTGGGTCAGAACCTCAAGTTGCCGTATCATCACCATGGGGTTGCTGGCTGCATTTTGTCTTATCATGTGGAACATAGTGTTGATCAGTTGTTCGTACTGGATATGAGGAACAACCAGCACCGGGCGGCTCTGCAGAGTCCAGACGCCGGTCGGTAAGAACAGCGGCTGCATTTCGCACAGGGCGGCGCCTAGTCTGTCGAGAACGCTGACCGCTGTGTGAGGATCATTGATCCCCGGGGACAAAGCTCTCACCGCGACTTCGACCAGCTGACGGATCGCAAATCGCAGATCGGAGGAACTCGCCCGCTGCGACCCTAACGCCATTGCATCGCGGATCGCCGCCTCTCCACCCTCGCCGGGTGGCATCATCAACGCAATTGGAGCGCCGGGAAAAACGTAATCGCCAGGTCTGACCAACAGGCGAATTGCGGTCTTGTGCTCACGGGCCCACTCGGCAAGCCCCCGCTCGTCAAGCTGCTGCAGATAACCGCGTCGAAACTCACTGATTGGTGTTGCGTTCCGCCAATAGGCGAGTGGCGGCGGCGCGTCTTGCCGGACATCAGTCGTTAGACGATGAATGGCGGAATGGAGGTCGTCACTGACTAGATCGATCACAGTGTCCACGTTGATCCGGCTAGCCATGTGTCCGACGAAATAAACCAGAGTGCCGACACAAACGAATGCGAGTCCAATGCCCACGCTAAGAGATAAGTGCGGAATGAACCCGCCCTCAGACTCCGTACGCACGCTCCTCAGCACGATCAACGCATAGCAAAAGGTTCCAAGAAAGACACCGAGCGTCAGCTGGTTACCACGATCATGGGTGAAGTTACGAAGCAGCCGCGGTCCCATCTGACCCGCAGCGAGGGATAATGCCGCCACAGTGATCGAGAACACGGTTCCGGCAACGCCGATCGTGGAAGATGCGACGGCACCTAATAGCGTACGCGCACCGGTAGGTCCGCCATCGTAGAGCCAGTTTTCAAGTAGCCAGCGCGGTAGCACGCCACTGCGGTCGAGGCGAATGAGACCAAAAGCTGCGCCTGCCCCTCCCGCAACCAATAGCGCGGGGATTAACCAGAACGTATCCGAAAGGTCCCCCAGCATCTTGCGAAAGCGGGCTGTCATGAGGCACAAAGTTCCCAAGCCAGCGGCGGCTCCATCTGCATTACACCAATCCGTAGCATGCTTTACCCTGCCAGTCGCAAGCACCGGCCACAAATGCTTGGTCAATGCAACAATTCAATCTGAGCTGGTGACGGTCTCCATCATCTCTCAAATGTGCGCCCGTATCCCCCGACACTCGTGCCCTTTTGATTTCTCGCTGTGTGAAGGGTAGCGTTAAACGCCCGATAGCCGGAGCCGGTTGCAATGAATTGTAACGTCACTATTGGGTATCGGTAATGGAGCCGCGCTCTTGGTCGGTAGTAGTAGCGGCGAAGGATCGTCGGCGACAGTGGCATCGTTTCCCGCGTGCAATATGAAATTGATGCCGTGCGCAAACGAGAACGGCCTTGAGGACTGTTTCTTGCCAGCTCACATTCTAGACCATAACGAGTATTGCCTGTACCGTGAGTTAGAATCAGCAGGCTTTAGAGTGAGATCGACAGCCGATCTCTGTCGGGAAAAACCTGACGAGGATCGACACATCTAGGCAAACCAGAGGTGGCACCTTTCCTTGTCGCAAGCGGTTCCTGTTCGTGGAGGAATGCAATCATCGGCCGCTAAACGTGCGGCGCGCCGGCCGCTCGTACTTGTTTTCATCGCGGCGGCAATGCCTCTTGCGCTCTTCGCAGGTTGGGTTGTTTTCCTGAACGCTCAACAGCAACGCAGGGATTCGCAGGTGGCTGCCGTCGAGACCCTCGACAGCGTCGTGGGCCGGCTTGCTTCGGAGATCAGTCTACAACTTGAGATAGCCGAGACAATTGCGGCTTCCGCCACGCTCGATAAACCCGATCTCGATGCGTTCTATCGGGAAGCAACACGCATTAACGAAGCGCGGCCGCTTTGGCAAACCATACAGCTCGTGGATCTGGAAGGAAACCAAGTGCTGGACGTCACGCGTCCCTTGGGAGATGGGATGCGGGCGACCGCGGATCGCGAGAATTTCGAACAGATCCTGAGGACACGAAAACCGGCGATCGGCGGAATAGGACCGCGCGGCCCCATCTCCGGCAAACGTGTCGTCGCTCTCCGAGCGCCGGTTGAACGCGATGGGCAGCTAAGGTTTGTTCTAACGGTGGCATTGGTGCCGGATGCCGTAAGTCAGATCCTGAAGAGTGCGGGAGCTCCTGCGGGCTGGGTCGGTTTCGTCGTTGATGCCAAGGGCAACATCGTTGCGCGCACATTAGCCGCAACATCCGAACTCGGGCAATTCGCGAGCGCCAGGGTACGCGAGGCCATCGCCGCAGGACCCCAGGGAAGCTATGTCGAAACTAGGCTGGACGGGGACCAGGTTGACTCGATCTATAAGTCCATACCCGGGACTAGCGGCTGGTCGGTCCATTTCGGAATACCTACGCAAGAACTCAATGGGCCGGTCCACCGCTCTGTTATCTTTCTTGCCGGCGGCGGCATCGTCAGCTTCTTCCTAGCCCTGACCTTGGCCTGGTACACCATTCGTGATATCTCGCAGCGCCGCCGCGAGCAGGAAGCGCGGGCAGCACTTGCGCTTAATGCAAGCGAAGAGCGGCGCAGGCTTACGATTGACGCAGCTGAACTCGGGGTATTCAGTTGGGACTTTGCAACCAGAGAAGCACTGGTGCCCGCGCGCGCGGGAGATGCTTCGGATTGAAGGCTCTGTCGCCGAGCGAGACAGCAGTCTTGCGATCGATCAGATGCTGCGAAGAATTGATCCCGCCGATCGGCAGCAATTCGAGAGTTCGATACAAAGTTGCCGTTCAGGGAATTTGGCGATAGCGGAGTTTCGGACTGTTCCGCCGAATAGCAAGTGGCTGCGCGCCAGTGGACGGTTGTCTCGGCTCGACCAGAAAAACCCGGACCTCGTCTATGGCGTTATCCTGGACATCGATCAAACCAAACGGGCGGAACTCGATCGACAGCAGCTGCTCAGGCGTCTTTCAGAGGCCGAAGAAAACGAGCGCCGTCGAATTGCCCGCGAGCTTCATGATCAGATTGGCCAGACGGTTACCGGACTCCTTCTCGGCCTCAAGAATCTGGAGCAGTTTTTCGGCGCCAGTCACAAGCGGAAGGCGGGCCTGGAGAAACTCAACTGGCTACAAGGGCTCGCAAGGGGAATCGGACGCGATATTCATCAGGTCGCTGCTGACCTGCGACCGACCGCTCTCGACGATCTAGGACTTCACAAAGCACTGGAAGCCTTCTGTGCGGAGATCAGCCGCCGCTTCGGAATTAGTGTGGATTTCCAGTCCCTGGGCACAAAGGAACGTCTCGGTCAGGATATTGAAATCGCAGTCTACCGCGCAGTTCAGGAGGCTGTGAACAATGTCGTTAAACACGCACAAGCCCGAAACATTAGCGTGGTGATTGATCGAGGTATAATGGAGCTGAGGATTGTTGTGGAGGACAATGGGAATGGCTTCGACCTTGAGAAATTCTCGCAAAGTGAGACCCGACACTCAAAACTGGGACTTTCCGTCATAGAGGAACGACTCACGTTGCTCGGGGGATCTTTAGCAATCGAGTCTGAACCGGATCGCGGCACGTCCCTTTTCATGAGAATTCCGGCTCCAACAAAGGAGATCGGCTATGTGCCCGATCCGCATCACGTTAACTGATGATCATCCTCTCGTTCTTGCTGGGATGAAAGCGCTGCTTCAGAATCTCGATGATATGGAAATCGTGGGCGAGGCAACAGATGGACGCGCCGCGCTCGAGATCATTCTCCAGACTAAACCTGACATTGCAATCATGGACATCTCACTTCCTGGAATCAGCGGTCTCGAAGTCGCTCGCGCCGTATCGACCCAGTTGCCCCAGGTTCGCCTTCTGGCGTTGACCGTGCATGAAGATCACGCATACGTCCAGCCTATGCTGCAAGCCGGCGCCTGCGGCTACTTATTCAAGCGCTCTGCGGCCGATGAGCTCGAGCGTGCGGTTCGAGCCATTGTCGGCGGCGGATTGTATCTCGATCCCGCAATCGCGGAAAAAACACTTCCGTCTACTTCCGAAGCGCACCCGTCCGCCGACCATGCTGACAGTGAGCTGACGCCACGTGAGAGCGAGGTTCTCAGACTCATTGCGCAAGGGTTCAGCAACAAGGAAATAGCTGGTCAGCTGCATATCAGTATCAAGACCGTCGAGACCTACAAAGCCAGAGCTTTGGAAAAACTCGGGCTTTTTACGCGGGCAGACATCGTACGTTACGGCATAGCTTTAGGCTGGTTGGACCATCCGACAAAAGTGGCCGATCAACTTTGAACGTCAGTCCCTGTAACGAGTACGCTGGCATGTCCGCGCGCCATCGGTCGCGGCGTGAGGGATTTCCCGGCAGTCGAAAGGACACTCCTTACTGCAAGGCGCTCGGTTGCTGACTTCATTTGCTCTGAAATCGCAATCGCCATTGATGAGTGCAATGGTTTGGTTGATGCCGGTACTAATTGTCGCCATAACTGTCACAGGCGCCTTCACACAGCTCGGGTGTAGTTGTCGGAAAAAAGGTAAGCGACGGCTGCTATTGCTGAGGTACAGACTACCGACACACCTGTTGCATATAACTCCGAAGAAGAAGTGCCGTAATCTCTCCAATCGTCGCGAAGGCTACAATTGCAATCAGTATCGCTAGGACAAGTGCCCCACAGCCCCGCGCCTTTGGCGATTGGTGGATTTTGGAGGCCGCCATTGGCACTTCGTGGTGGATGCAAGTAGGATGAGATCATCGCAGTTGTCTGGAGAGGCTAGTTGCTTCCTCAGCTAGACCAATTTTGAGCTGTTGCTCCAAAAATCCACAAAATTTCAAAGTCTTCACCAAGCAGCTCCATGGCACTACGATTGAGGGTCGTTTTCCTGCAGTTGATTTTGTCGAAAAAAGGACCGCAGTGTCTCTTTTTGTTTCGCGGGTTTCCCGAAATGTGGAGGTCGAGCTTGGTTTGCGAATTCGATGGTATTCGTTTTGATACGCGCCTTTCGCGGCGCAGGTCTTGATTCGATCATCAGCGTCGGTCCGCACTAGTTCGTTCTTGATCGTAATACCCCGGTTCTGGCGGAAAATCTCGTTAATCGCAAACCACCTCGCTAGGCTACATACGGAATGAAACACATCCCCTCTCTCGTCGGTGTCGCGATCTTGTTCGGGGTCGTGTACTTCCTCTTCAATGCAACACTCACCGGGATTCAGTTGGCCTGCGGCATTTCTCTAGCTGTTCTTGTCTACAGCGCGACGATTGCTTGGCACATCCGAAACGTACTTAGGTAACAAAGAAAATTGAGGGTTCAAGTTCTCCCTACGATGTAATTGGTTTTAGGCGGTGTATTCTCACAGAGTAGCTTTGGTATGCTCGTTCGTGGACACCTCCTTGGATGGATATGGGGCTGATCTTGGCTGGCGCAATTATCGCTATTTTCATCATAGTGTACGCGGCCATCGCGCTAGAACACCCGCTCAAGATCAATAAATCGGCCTCGGCCCTCGTCGGGGCAAGCGTGCTGTGGACCGTCTATGCCTTGTTCGGCGGTGACCACGCGGAGATCGACAATCAACTGAACCAGTCGGTCTCATCTACGGCGCAAATTGTCTTTTTCTTAATCGGCGCCATGACGATCGTCGAGGTGATTGATGCCCACAACGGCTTCGAAGTTGTCACATCACTGATACGCAGCAGGAAGCAGGTCACGCTGATGTGGGTTGTTGGCTTCGTCACGTTCTTTCTGAGCGCAGTGCTCGACAACCTGACGACCACGATCGTCATGATCTCGCTCATGAAGAAAATTTCTGACAAGCAGGAAGATCGACTGTTTTTTGCCTCGATGATCGTAATCGCCGCCAACGCTGGCGGCGCCTGGTCCGCGCTTGGTGACGTGACGACCACCATGCTCTGGATTGGCGGGCAGATCACGCCGCTTTCTATTATCGACGGCGTGCTGCCTGCCTCGTTAGTCAATCTGCTCGTTCCGCTTATAGTTGTGAGTTACCTGCTTCGGGGAAAGCGCGTTGTCACACCTGCCACGCCAAAGGGCGGACAAATTCAGGCCAGCGCCTTTGAGCGGAACCTAATCTTCTTTCTTGGAATAGCCCTGCTTGTCGCGGTACCCGCGTTCAAGACGGTGACCCACCTTCCGCCTTTCATGGGCATCCTGTTTGCGCTCGGTCTGCTGTGGCTGGTAGGTGAGCTTGTCCATCGGGATAAGGACGCGGGTGATAAGCGAGAACTTCTACCACCACACGCGCTGACCAGGATCGACATGAGTTCGATCGTGTTTTTCGTCGGAATCCTACTGGCAGTCGCCACCCTCGAACACACACACATACTGACCATGCTCGCCCGATGGTTGGACCAGGCCATCGGTCGGCAGGAACTGATCGTGATTGCACTCGGATTGCTGAGTGCCATTGTCGATAATGTGCCGCTGGTGGCGGCCTCCATGGGCATGTACAGCCTAGCGCAACACCCCACCGATAGCTTCCTGTGGGAATTCATTGCCTACTCCGCCGGAACCGGCGGCTCGATCCTGATTATAGGCTCGGCGGCGGGTGTCGCGGCCATGGGACTCGAACAAATCCGCTTCTTCTGGTATGTCAGACGGATCAGCGGCTTGGCCCTGCTCGGTTATCTGGCGGGCGCTGCCGTGTACGTTGTTCAATATCGGATGGTTCACTGATGCTGGAAGCCATATTAGCGGCAGCTGTGCTTGCTCTCACCCTTCGTTGGATCGGGCGATCCGTGCGGGTTAAGAATGGATTTGTCCTCCACTTCAGCCGGGGAGCCTTTATGCGCGACTTGAACGAGATGTTAGAAAAGGAGAGCGTTGCGGAGCAGCCAAAATTCGATGGCCGTGCGTCGTGAAACCGGTGTTCGAATAGTCTCGCTTTACTCTCAGTTTCTGGAGACGGGTCGCGCGCCATAGCAATGGCCACCGACGGCGATGTCGGTTAGATAATAGATATCAAATATGGACTGGATCATATGGATAAAAAGTTTCCTGTCCAGCGCACTTGGCTGGTGTGAAGCCCATCCGGGTTTAGCGAACTGGCTGCAAGCCATTGGCAGCATCGCCGCCATCGTCTTGATTTATCTGTTCGCGCTGTTTCAATTCCGGCGGCGAAGATCGCATGAAGAAAGTGACCGTATTAGAAAAGCGCAGGGGCATGGTTGCCGCGTTGCATCCGCAGCGGCCGGGCGCCGCAGCCCATGCAAGGAGCCGCCTGGAAACCGACTCGTGCTATCGTTGACTAGCACGTTAGTGAGGGCAGGCGCTCACCCAACCTTGAACCATGTACTTATTTCCCACGTCTATGGCGAGCTGATCACCGACTGATAGCGTCTCCTCACCTGAAAGTCGTCCGATGGCAGGGCGGCCGGCTGGAATAAATCGCTCATCGTAATCGTCAACTTGAATAGTCAACCTCAAGGCGCTCGCGCACGCGTTCTTGACCATCAGGACCGCGCCGGGAAGAAAAACCGGACCACCCGGTTCTCCATTTTTCCGTTTCAGGTCTGACGGAGCTTCTCCTGTTGGTGGAAACTCAGCTTCAAGACAACGGCATTCGGCCGCCTGTATCGGGCTAGGTTTGATCGCCGCAGACGAGAACTGTAAATGCGCGACATTAAAGGGAGCAGGACGAGTGACCGCCGGTTTTGCCGGAGCCTCAATCGTCGATCGTTCTCCGATGAACATGTAGCGCGATAGACTGAAACCGTTAGAAAGACGGATTCCCTTTTGTCCCCCAGGCTTTTGTTCCAACCACCGAAGCCAGGGAAGCTTTTCCCAAATATCAATTACTACTGGGTCGTCTGTAATCTCTACGGACGCTCGCACAAAGTGTACCGGGGGGCCAATTGCCGTCGGAAACTTATCGGCCAAAACCTTCTGGGCAGTCATCGGGTCCTTCGGGTCGGGAAACCAAACGAAGCGAGGCAGGTTGTCCTGAGTAAGATCGCGCTTCCCGTGCTCCTTAACGAAATCTGGCATTTGATCGATGGATGCCTTGAAACCAAACGCGCGCGGAGCGATCCAAAGCGCTCCCCATGCTCCATCTAGAGCAACTCCGTAGCTCTCGGCATTGGTCAGCGTGGCGACAACCAAACCCAAATCGCCGAGATCAACTACCGCGGCCTCGCCTCGCAGTTCAGGACTGTTAGTATTTCCGCCGGGCATTTTCGGATGCCCTCGCCATGTCACCTCTATGACGCTCGACCCCGAATGGAGTTCACCGGCGACTTCAATATTGACGGTCAAGCGGTACCGGTATGTATAGGTCGGGTATGAATCGTCAAAGCCAGCGACAACAACGGCCATTCCTAAAACCACCGCAGAAAGACTTACCTTCACGAAGCAATCAACCAAAGAAATGTGGGTAGCGAGCAGCATTTGCAGGCGCCGGAACCTGGCCGATTCGGTCTGCGAAAAGCGAATGTGCATGTTTTGATCTGAGCCCATTATAGACATTCCCGATGCGTAGAAGAGTCGTCTAGCTTCCTTAAAAATCGGGCAGACAGTCGGCTAAAGATCGATGTAAGTGGTTCTGTGGGCTATCGATGTGCATTCAACGATGCGGTTTGTTAGAAGAGCGTTACTCACACTTGTTGGATTGGTATTTCTGCTCAAACTGTTTCTTGCCTTTCGGCCGGAGCCAAAGATCCTGACTGCCGGCATTGCACTCGGTGTAACTCCCGTCACCGAGGTGCTGCGAATGAAGTTCCCAATCGGTTCACCTGCGAATGACTTAGAAGAAGAGATCAAGCGGGATGGTCATTGGGGGCCGATTCGAACAGCCCGTATCGGAAAAACAGACTGGCGTTATGTCCGCTACAGCCGCCGCGTCGGACTGTTCACACCGGAGATTACGATGATTTCCTGGGCAATCGATAGCGATGGCCGCCTAGCTGATCTGACAGGAAGCAAGTACCTCGATATTCCAGTACCATGACGCCATGCTTCAAGTTCAGCATCCGACAGCAAGGCTCTGCCTCCTGTCCGGTGGTCACCAGTCGTTGCCCTTTGCTGGGCGTGGAAATCTGTTGTTCTCCGGAAAGCCGCAGCGATCTGGGAATCGGTGGCGCACATGGGCTCCCGACATCGCATTGATCCGGGATCAGGCAACCCTGATCAGCGTCTTGATCAGTCTGACGGGATCTACCGGAATAGCTCGGCATATCGCGACGAATTCGACGACATCGATTCGCCGTTCGCCGCCTTCGTATTTGGCGATAAAAGATTGTGGCTTCTTTAGCCGCTTGGCGAGCTGATGCTGGGTCAGGCCGGCGTTCTTTCGCGCCTCGATCATTAGCCGACAAAAGGCCTGCTGACCGCTGGAATGGACGGATTTGCCGAGGTTTCGCGCGCGAGTTGCCATCGGCGCGAGAGACTGATCCGATGATTGGATTATCCCAAAAGAGGATAGTTCTTAACTCTGTTGCCGCATTCTCCCGTTTGCCGCTGGATTTCCGCCGCGCCGGAAGCGAATGGCGGTGTGTGCCTCGTTCTTGGGATTAGGCAATGGATATGGCTTTATCCACCGATCTTCCCGCCCCGGATTCAGGGACCCGCGCGCTTTATGCGGATTCCAGCCTGCGGGAGAAGATCGTGGAATACGGCTTCGTCGGCCAATTGCTGCGAGCTTTATGGCAACAAGGCCGGCGCGACATCGAGGTTTTGAGAGCCGAGGTCGACCGGGGCGGATATGACCTTGTTTTGCATTGCAGCGGCGTGACCCGGCACGTCCAGCTGAAGTCGAGCCATCGGAATGCGGCGACCGCGAAAGTGACGGTCAATCTCAAGCTGGCGGAAAAAGCTTCTGGCTGCGTGATCTGGATTCTGTTCGACCGCGAGACGCTGGCGCTCGGCCCGTTCCTGTGGTTTGGCGGATCTCCCGGTGAACCGCTTGGGGATCTAGGGACCAAGATCGCCAGGCATACCAAGGCAAACAGCGGCGGACGAAAGCTCGAAAGGCCGGGCCACAGGGTCGTCGAGCGCCGCCGATTTGTGGCGCTGAACTCGATGGCCGAGTTGATTGAGGCGCTGTTCGGCTCCTTGCGGAAGGATACGTCGGGTTAAGCAAGGTAGCGGCGGATTGGAGGGGTTGGCCTGAAATGCTCATAGCAGTTTAAACGCTCAGGGAAGCTCAACGGTACGAATGCGTCGGGACGGTACCTGGACAGGGTCGGTTTGCTTTATATCCTCATACCCTCTGAGAATTGTGGCCTTTTGGCACAACCGCTGCTAGCTAGTTTCCATGTACAATTGACTAGCTGGAAGTCGTCCGGGTGGCGCGCGAAACAGACGCCCTTGCGCTGGCGTAGCTGGATCAGTGGATTTTTGCTAATGCCTCATTCGGCGCACCCCTAGCGGAACCACCTGGTCCCGAGGGTGGTGGAAGAGGGCGACCTCGGCAAAATTCGTCTAGCCGTGGAGTGCATCCTTAAGCAACAGCACCGGGCCGGAGGATCCCCACTCCCCAGGGAACTATCTGACCAGGCGAAAAATACCCGAGATGCCAAGCCCGCTCTTTCAAGAGCGCCGAGCAGGCTGGTCCAAGGTCGGGGGCATGAAACCAATTGAACTTGGCACAAATTATGCTATACTTGATGTATATTTGAGTTGGAGTTCAGCCCATGAAACCTCGTCCCAGAACAGAACGGCCTCCGCCGTCCGAATTGGACACACCGGTCAAACAGCGGATCGTCGAGCAAGCCCATCGATTGTTCACGTTGGGTGGCGTCAACATATCCACGGAGATGATCGCAAAGTTCGCCCATACCAACGTTGCGACCGTCTGAGGAATTTTGGCACCCGAGAGCGGCTGGTTTTTGATTTCCTGAAGGGGCTAATGAAGGAGGCTGAGCGATCATGGAAGGACATCGAGCAGGAACACCCCAACGATCCCGAAATGCAACTCCGAAAGTGGGTCCTCTACGCCGAATTTTCCGCCGACTTGTCGATGCAGGCCGCGCACGCGCAATTGTCGCGAGCTGCCGTGGAAATGCTTGGATTTATGGAGCGAAACCCTCTTTTGGGCGAAATCGAAAGGTTTTGGCAGGCCGAGCGACTGAAGGTGGCGAGGCTATGCGAGAAGGCCAAGTTTCGCGACCCAGCGAGCCTTGGCGGATAAGCTCCTATTACTCGTTCAGGGTGCGCGTAACGAGCGAAACAGCTACGGTTTTGCGGGTCCCAGTCAAAAGGTAGGCGAGGCGGGGGATGACTTGATGGTTGCCCATGGCGCGCAGAGAAAGCCGCCCCTGGAGGTGTGATAAGGCTGTCGGTCCCAACGCTTGGAGCAAACGTGCCGAAAGACGAGCAACTGGCCATCGTCGTGTTTCACCTCAGAAACGGTCGAAACGATTCTGAGCAACGGCGGTACGGGAGACTGGGTCCTGAGCCCGAAAAAGGCCGGCACCTGCAAGTATGTCGTGTGCTGTCGGAAATCTGCCTGGAACAATAAAAAGGAGAAAATCGACTGCTCGGACCGCGTTCCTGATCGGCTTGGTTGCCGGCCTGCACAAGCAGCCCGGCAGCGAAAATGAGCGCGGCCAGCCACGCTTTCTGATCGAACTATCCGAGTATGACACGTTTCAGCATCCGGAGGTCTGGAAGGAGGGTCGCAACCCCGTGTCCTACAAGACCCTCAAGATGCTGGGCATCGACCTCCGCGGAATAAAATTCGAGCCGCTGCCACCCCGGGCCGCTTCCGCAAAACCGGCTGGCGTGAGCGGGGCACCCATGACCATTGCGGAAGCGAAGAAGGCCCTGGCGGCAACGTTTGGGGTGAGCCCCGATGACGTGGAAATCACCATCCGCGGCTGAGTTAATCATCAACGCAAATGGTTGGCGCCATAGGCGAAATATTACGACAAGTACATACAAAGTAGCCGATACTTAGGATATATATGAGCCTCAACCAAGGAGGCTTACATGAGTGATTTTCACATCGAACACCTGCCGATTGCCGAACTGAAGCCCAATCCTCGCAATGCGCGGCGGCACCCCGCTCAAGCAGCTGCACCAGATCGCCGCCTCGATCCGCGAATTCGGCTTCAACAGCATCGTAGTGATCGACGAGGAGAACATTATCCTCGTCGGCAACGGTCGGGTCGAGGCGGCGAGGCTGGCCGGTCTGGCGACCCTCCCGATCCTGCGCGTGACGCATCTGACGGCCGAGCAGAAGGTCGGCTTTGCGCTGGCCGACAACAAGATCGCGCTGAATAGCGACTGGGACATGGAGCAGCTGAAGCTGTTATGGCAGGAGTTGTCTACCTGTCGAACTCAACTTCGATCTGGAAGTCACGGGGTTTGAGACGGCGGAAATCGATCTATTGATCGACGGTCCGACCGTGGCGACCAAGGCAGACCGCAGCGACATCGTGCCGGAAACCCAGCGCGAGGCGGTCTCGAGGTTGGGCGATCTCTGGCATCTGGGCGAACACCGCCTGATCTGCGCCGACGC
>CAVUZP010000006.1:0-948530 GCA_963746065.1 uncultured Alphaproteobacteria bacterium
CCGTCTACGACGACAACGGCGAACTGCTAACGGGAACCATGAGCGACTACGCGATTCCCAAAGCCCACATGGTCCCTGTTTACGAACTCGATCGCACCGTAACCCCATCTCCGACCAACCCGATGGGGGTCAAGGGCGCAGGCGAAGCGGGCACCATCGCCTCGACCCCTGCCGTCGCCAACGCGCTGTTGATGCCGTCTCCCACCTTGGTATCCGTCACATCGACATGCCCCTGACCCCGGAGCGGGTCTGGCAAGCACTGCGCGCCGCTGATCAAGGAACACCGATGGCTGCCGACTAACGATCTATCGACCGACTGTCATCTTGTACTAGAGGAGAGATGCCGTGTTCCCAGGACAGTTCGCCTACCATCGTCCGGGCAGTGTGCAGGAGGCGGTCGCGCTCCTCGCGGCAGATCCGGATGCCAAGTTGATCGCGGGCGGCCACTCGCTGCTTCCGGCGATGAAGATGCGCCTCGCGGCCCCGAGTGCCCTGGTTGACCTGGGGAAAGTGCCCGGACTGGCGGGCATCACGGTCAGCGGCGACAACGTCGTCATCGGTGCGATGACGACCTATCGGCAGCTGCAGAACTCGTCCGACCTGGCGTCGGCCGTGCCGCTGCTGGCATCGTCGTCGGCCCATGTCGGCGACCAGCAGGTCCGCGCGCGGGGTACCCTGGGTGGCTCGCTGGCCCACTCCGATCCCGCCGCCGACCTCACCGCCGTCTTCTTGGTCCTGAACGGCTCGGTGAAGGCCATCGGCGGGTCCGGCGAGCGCACGATCGCCGCCGATGATCTCTTCGTCGACCTGTTGACAACCTCGCTCAACCCAGAAGAGATCATCACCGAGGTCCACATCCCGAAGCAGGGCAGCGTTAAGGCCGCTTACGAGAAGATCGAGCACCCTGCCTCCGGCTATGCCGTGGTCGGCGTGGCGGTCGCGGTCACCGTCGGTGGTGACGGGACCGTCTCCTCCGCCCGGATCGCCGTCACCGGCTGCACGAGCAAAGCGACCCGATTCACCGCCGCCGAGAACGCCTTGACCGGCAAGAAGCTCGATGCGGATGGCATCGGCGCCGCCGCGGCCGTTGCCGCCGAAGGCCTGGAGATCAACGGCGACCACTACGCCTCTGCCGAGTACCGGGCCCACCTTGTCGGTGTCGCTACCCGGCGGGCGCTCGAAAAGGCGGCCCGGTAGTCCAAACGGCCTTTGTCACCGAACAACGTATGTACTATGATCGCAGGGGACGGTTCGTGTACGAACCGTCCCCTGCGTGGCGTTTTCGTTGTTGATCTTGAAACACCGAGGATGGGTAACGCGCGATGACTTTCACACCAACGCGGATGGACGTTGGCGGCATGATCCGGAGCGCCGATTTCGTCCGCGACCCGTACGACATCTATCGAACGTTGCGATCGGCCGGCCCCGTGGTCGTGGACGAGGCGAGCGGAACGGTCGAATTATTTGCGTACGAAGACGTGTCGGCGGCGCTCCGAGATTCTCGGCTGATCGCGGCCCGCTCGGACAGCTTCTTTGACCGGCTCGAACTCGATCAGCAAGAAGACATTCGCGCCGCTGGCGCGATCGCAGCGCAACATGATGCTCTTCGCCGATCCTCCCGAGCACACCCGTCTCCGCGGGCTGGTCAATAAGGCGTTTACACCGCGCGTCGCGGAAAGCCTGCGGCCGCGCATTCAGGGAATCGTCCATGACCTCCTGGTGTCCCTCGATGGCGCCCGTGAATTCGATGTGATCGAATTCTTCGCGTACCCCCTCCCGGTTCTGGTTATTCTCGAACTGCTCGGCGTCCCAGCTAAAGATCGCGTCAAACTTATCCTAAAACACTGTCCGACGCCTATGCTGCTTTTCTGGGCGGAAACGCTCGTGAGCCCGGAGTCGCCGATGTGGCCAACGCCGGGATCGTGGAATTGAGCGACTACTTCCGTGATGCGATTGCCCGGCGACGCCGGGAACCTGGCAACGACCTGATCTCTGGCCTGATCGCCGCCGAGGATCAAGGGACCGTCCTCTCCGAGGACGAGATGCTGGCGACGTGCATCCTGTTGCTGGTTGCCGGCCATGAGACCACGACGAACCTCATCGGTAACGGACTCCTAGCCCTGCTTCGCACTCCTGAGGCGAAAGCGGCGTTCCTGGCGAAGAAAGCCAATCTCCGCGCCGCGATCGATGAGTTGCTCCGCTTCGATAGCCCGGTGCAGCTCACCGGCCGGCTGACGTCGGAGCCGGTAGTCTTCGGAGGTGTACCGATTGACGTGGGCACAGGCGTCGATATCTGGCTCGGCGCGGCGAACAGGGATCCGGACCGGTTCCTCTACCTCCGATACCGTCGATACCGTCCTGGGCCGACCGCACACATGGCCTTGGTCTTACCCAACATCCACTTTGCGTCGGCGCCTCGTCACGCCTCGGAGCGCACATTGCTTATGCACCCTCCCTGAGTCGATTCCCCACCATGGCGCTCACCGGCGAAGATCTCAGCTACCACGGCACGCTTGTCTTCCGCGCTCTGACCAAATTACCCGTGTGGACCTGACCAATTCGTGTTATGAACCGTCCAACATGGGTGTGTTTCAGACGTGAGGAGAGATCCAGATGGGCGGAATCATCTCGCGTGGATTTCGCGGCCGCCGGCGGATCCCGAGGTCAGCCGGCCGGATCCGCCCGGGCAATACCTGACGACCCATTTCCCGGTGCTCTCCGCGGGACCGACCCCCAACGCGACTGGAAACGTGGGGTTTCGCGGTTACGGGCGAGGTCGAGCCGGCGGCGCTGGACCTGGGAAGAGTTCCCGCCCTGCCCAGGGAGACGTTCACGGTCGATATCCACTGCGTGACCAAGTGGCGCAAGCTGGACACGGTCTGGAAGGGGCTCCGTCGATACCCTCCTCGACGGCGTCGACACGGCGGGCGACTACGTGATCGCGTACTGCGATGGCGGCTACACCACGAACCTGCCGCTGGCGGACGTCACCGGCGGCAAGGCCTGGATCGCCTACGCCTACGACGGCGAGCCGCTCGCGCCGAAGCAGGCGGGCCGGCGCGGCTGCTCGTGCCGCATCTCTATTTCTGGAAGAGCGCGAAGTGGGTCCGTGGTCTGGAGCTCCGCCAGCGACGACGAGCCCGGTTTCTGGGAGTCGCTCGGCTACCACAACTACGGTGATCCATGGCAGGAACAGCGATACCAGGGCGACTAAGCTGGCGCGCTGGCGACGGTCGTCGAGCATCATCCGAAACAGCCGCGGGCGACAAGACACTGCGTCCTCGCCGTGCCCGACTGGCCAGGCCACCCCGGCCAGCACGTCGACGTCCGCCTGACCGCCGAGGACGGCTACCAGGCCCAGCGCATCTACTCGATCGCCTCGGCGCCGGACGGCGATCGGATCGCATTACCGTCGAGCGGCTCGACGACGGCGAGGTCTCGCCCTACCTGACCGAGGAGCTGCGGCCCGGCGATCCGCTGGAGCTGCGCGGTCCGATCGGCGGCTACTTCACCTGGACGGTCGCGGACGGCGGGCCGCTGCTGCTGATCGCCGGCGGCTCCGGCGTCGTGCCCCTGATGGCGATGCTCCGCCATCGCGCCGCCCAGGGCAGCGAGATCCGGCGACCTCTGCTCCTTTGCTCGCGGACCGATGATGAAGTCATCTACCGGGACGAGCTGGACCGGCTTGCCGCCTCCGGCACCGTCGAGTCATCTACACCCTGACGCGGTCCCAGCCTGATGGCTGGACCGGCTACCGCCGCCGGATCGACCCCGAATGTTGCCGAGGTCGCCTGGCCGGTCCGAGCAGGCGCCCGCCTACGTCTGTGGACCGACCCGGCTGGTGGAGGGTGTCGCTACGATGTTGGTGCAGATGGGTTTTGCCGCCGACCTTGCCCTTCGACGACAAGTCAGCTGCGTTCTTCACCGCGCTCGCGGCGCCGAAAGGCACGAGCGTGGAGGAGACCGCGCAGGTCCTGCGCGATGCCGGCGACAAAATGCTGCGGGCAGTGCTCTTCCATAGCGACCACCTCGAACTTAGCGAACAATTTGATGGCGCCGATGGCTTTGAGAAGAGCGTCAGCAACCTGACCTGGAGCTACGCCGCCTTCCTCTCGGCCGTGCGCAACCGCTGACCGCGAAGCAGAACTCCGCCGCGGCGGAGAGTCCCGAATAACGCCTCCAGCTCTCCGCAGGCCTCACCGGCTTCCCGCCCGTCCGCAAGACCGGCGCGGCGCTAGCGTCTCCCGTTGTTGTAGCGCGACGATGCCACCGAGTTTCAGGATCGCTTTCGCGTCTCTAGCCAGGCAGCCCAGCCACCGAAGCTTGTGATGTCGATTGCGTCCGTCAGCTCTGTATGTTCGGCGATGAAGCCATGACAAGGACCGTCGTCCAACTGCACAGTGCCGAGGCCGAGCGGTGGCGCAATGCTCACAAGCAAAGCCGCCAGCGCTGAGGTAGGAAGTGCCCAAACTTCGCCCGGCAATCCGACCCCTCCCCGCGAAACGCGGCATAGGGCCGGGCGCGGGAGGGGACCCGACAAGGCAAGCATGCGGTAAGTGGGTGCGGTCAGGCATGCCCTTTGTCGCGTCGCACCAAGGGCCAGGAGCGAGGGGTTAAGGGGCTGCCCGCTTAGATGCGCGCCGAAGACCGCAATATCGATGGTCGGATAAGCGGGTTGCGGCTCTGGCCCGGCCGCGTTGGAGGTTCTGTCGAATTCGTCTGTCATCGAGGCAATCACTCCGCTGCGGTAAATGGGCCGAGGACGAGGCTGTCCGCGCTTATATACCGGCGGCCCTGGCATGGTGACCCTTGCCGGCGGAGATTTCGCTCGTCATGCTGTGCATCCATGAGAATGGAGCGGGACGTGACGCGGCCAAGCATTGAAAACACACTGAGATTCCTTTGATCCTCCCTCAAATGCTGCAGATTGCCGCTTTGCGGACTGCCTATGACAAAGGAGAGCTGACACCCGCGCAGCTTGTTGAGGAGGTGTTGGGGCGCGTTGCGGCCTATGCGGACCCCGCTGTCTGGATCAGCCGCGTGGCGGACGTAGATGTGCGGTCGCGCGCCGCCGCTTTGACCGCCGATCCAACGGCGCCGCGGCTGCCTTTATACGGCATCCCCTTCGCGGTGAAGGACAATATCGACGCTGAGGGGTTGGATACGACCGCCGCATGCCCCGCCTTCGCCTATCGTCCGCGCCAGAGCGCGACCGTGGTGCAAAGATTGCTGGATGCTGGCGCGATCCTGATAGGAAAGACCAATCTGGATCAGTTCGCGACCGGGCTGGTCGGCGCACGCTCACCCTATGGCGCACCGCGCTGCGTTTTCGACGATCGCTATGTTTCCGGCGGATCGAGTTCGGGCAGCGCCGTCGCTGTCGCCGCTGGGCTTGTGTCGTTCGCACTCGGCACGGATACCGCCGGTTCAGGTCGCGTGCCGGCTGGCTTCAACAATCTTGTGGGGATTAAACCCACGCGTGGCTTGCTGAGTACCACCGGCGTTGTGCCTGCCTGCCGCTCGCTGGATTGCGTGAGCGTGTTTGCCGCGAGTGCCGGGGATGCCTGCGATGTCAGCAAAGTTGCGGCAGGGTTCGACGTCACTGACGCCTATTCGCGCCGCGGTGCGGCTCATCCCTTACCATCGCGCGGCCTCCGGTTTGGCATTTTGCTCCCAGCCGACCGAGAGTTTGGCGGCGATGCCGAGGCGGAGGCGCTTTACAACTTCGCGATAGCACGCCTGACAGCGCTCGGTGGAGAGGCAATACCCTTCGACTATGGACCGTTTCGGGAAGCCGCTTCTTTGCTCTATGGCGGCCCTTATGTTGCCGAGCGACTTGCGCCGATCCGCGAATTCTTCGGGGCACACGCAGAGGACATGGATCCGACGGTGCGCGACATTATCGGCGCCGCTAATGCTTTCTCCGCCGCCGATGTCTTTTCGGCTCAGTACAGGTTGCAGGCTCTCATCCGTGTGACGGCGCCGGAATGGCAGCGTTTCGATGTGATGTTGCTGCCGACTTCGCCCACTATCGTGTCAATCGAGGCCTTGGCCGCGGAGCCTGTTCGGCTTAACAGCCTGCTTGGCACCTACACGAACTTCGTCAACCTTCTCGATCTTTGCGCGATCGCGGTGCCGGGCGGTTTCCGTGCCTCGAATGGTTTGCCCTTCGGAGTGACGCTGATCGCGCCGGCCTTCGCGGATACAGCGCTCGCTGGGGTGGCGGACAGATTGCATCGCAGTCTTGGTGAGGGTGCGGGCTTGAGCCGCGAAGCGCTCGCGGCCTCCCCCCTCGTCACGTAGCGCGCGGGATGAAGCCTAGCCGCGTTTACTCAGCCGGCTCGGCATGCATGACTTCCTCGAGCGTCGGGTGCTCGGCATTTACCGGAGCACGCATGAGGACGACGAAAAGAACACCCAGGATCGCATAGCCCAGGGCGACGCCAGGGGAATTCGCGAAGCCGAGCGCGGTGCCGTTGATGAAACCAAAGAAGGCGAGTACCGCACCAATAAAGGCGTAGATGGCGGCACGATCAAATTTGCGATCGATCACAAAAGCGGCGATCGCACCAAGGACAAGACCTGCGAGCGTCGCGCCGCCACCAAAGAGCTGCATGCCGTGATAAACCACGCCGTTCATGCCGAGCTTCGCCATGCCGACCTTCTCGGCCGAGGTGCCCGCCGCCGACAACGCGCCATCAATCTGGCTCTGCGCCCAGTTGGCGATATTGGGCAGCATCGCGAGGATAACCGCCGGAGCATATCGACTGGGCGTCGCCTCGAACGCCTGGGCGCCGATGACGAGGCCGATATAGAGCAGGATCGGCAAGATCGCGACGAGTGGCACGATAGCGAGCAGAAGGGCTGTGAGGCCCAGGAAGCAGACGACGGCAATGACCACGCCTGTAGCAAGCGAATAGCCGATGCGTCCGCCGACAGCCTTCCAGCCCGGATGGCCGATATAGACGGCTGGCGGAAACGGGCTGCCAAGAATGGCACCGGCGACGGCCCCGATACCGTCGGCGAGCAATACCTGGCGCAGATTGTAGTCATCCCCCGCTGCCGAGGCGCTCTCGACGTTGTTCATGCCCTCGGTAAAGTTATAGATCCCGAGAGGGACGGCGGTGACAAGCAGCGGGCCGATATTCGACAGGCCGTGCAGGAAATGCGCGCTCGGCACCGGCAGGTGCGGGCCGAACTGGGCGAAGGCGGAAGCAACCTGGGCGGGCTCCATGACCGGGCTGATGCCGGTGAAGGTCACGATCCAGGCGAGGATCGTGCCGACAACCACAGCGAGGAGGCCACCAGGAATGTTGTAGGGCATGCGGACGCGCGCGCACCAGCTCGCCAGGATGATGCCGAAGGACAGGAAGCCGAGCCACGGAACCTGGAAGTCCTGGAACGCCGGACGCATCGAGATAAAGGCAATGGAAATGCCGGCGAGGGCGCCGAGCATGGCCGCGCGCGGAGTGTATTTGCGCACGGTAGGGCCAACAAAGGCGCCGAGCAGCACGATGACGCCGATGACGAAGGCCCAGGCGAGACCAGCCTCCCAGGCGAGCACCGCGTCATGCGTCTTGATGTAAGTCGGCAGCATGATGACGAAGACGACGAGGAACATATGGGGCACGCTCGGCCCGTATGGCATAGCGGTTACGTCCGACCGTCCGCTGCGCGCCGCCAGCTTATAGGCGAGGTAGGCGTAGAAGAGATTGCCGAGCGGCAGCGCGATGCCGAGCGCGGGCAGGATACGGCCGAATACAATGCCAGCCGGCATCTGGACGACACCAAGGCAGAGCCCGTCAGTACGATGACGTTCAGCACTACATTGGTAAAGAGACCAAAGAAGCCATTCCAATCGCCGGGAACCCACCACGCCGGTCGCGTCATGACCGTGCTCGACATCGCCTTCTCCTAAACGGTGGAAAGTGCGGAGAGCAGCGCCGTCGAGGGCGCTACCCAGCCGAAGATACCGCCTTGGGCCTTGATCATCGCCAAGCCGGCTTCGTGGAATTCCGGGAAATAGGACCCTGTGCAGTCCGACAGCACAAGGCATTCGAATTCGCGATCATTGGCCTCCCGGACCGTCGTGTTGACGCAAACTTCGGTCGTCACGCCGCATACGATGAGCTGGGTTATTCCTCTGCCGCGCAGGATCGCTTCAAGGTCCGTGGCGAAGAACGCGCCCTTGCCCGATTTGTCTATCACCGGCTCGCCCGCGACGGGGTAGACCTCGGGGATGATGTCGTGCCCCGGCTCGCCGCGCACCAGAATGCGCCCCATTGGCCCGGCATCGCCGATCTTAGTGAGAAAATTCCCGCGCTCATGCTTGCTGGGCGCGAGATCAGAGAGGTCTGGGCGGTGTCCCTCTCGCGTATGAACGACGACCATTCCCGCCGCGCGCGCCATTGCAAGCACGGCGACCAATGACGGCACGGTTTTGCGCAGCAAGGAGACGTCATTCCCCAGGGCGTCGCCGAAGCCGCCTTCCTCCAGGAAGTCTCGTTGCATATCAATAATGAGAAGCGCGGCTTTGTCGCTTGTGAGCGAGAAAGCGTAGGGCTCGGCCTCCACGGTCGCCATCAGCAGCGTGTTGCTCACATCAGTTCCCGACCCAGGTCGATGCGAAGCCTAACTAATAGACAAATCATAATCAATCATGGATTAGCAATCTAGGGCAGCTTAAAATTCAGGCATTTTATGATGATTTAATGAGCAAGTTGTATAGTTGGGTTTCAGCACACGCTACTTTTTCTGCAAGAGCATCAATGCGCCAGGTCGGTGAGGGTCTCGGGTTTTCGGAGAGTGCTCCCGGCGTAAGCCGCGGGAATGATCATTGCTGAGTGTTTGGCTGACGAAGGAATCGCACGCTGCTTTGAACGGCGCCATCGGAGTGCTTGCCTGCGCATGGCCACGTTCAACTTCGAACCAACCTATCTCCGCCCCGACTGGCGTTGGAACCGGACCTGCTCGCCGCCAGACTGGGCCGAAGGAAATGCGGTCCCAGGTCGGCTATCCGGGGGCAGCCAATCTGTCCAAGAACAATCGCTAGTTCTTGCGAAAATATTTCTAGTGTCTTTCTCACTCCTTTGTCGCCACCTGCTGCAACCCCGTAAAGCGCGGGTCGACCGACGAAGACCATTCGGGCGCCCAAACACAGCGCGATCACTACGTCCGATCCTCGACGTATGCCGCCGTCTAATGTGATCTCAATTCTGTCGCCCACCGCCTCACGGATGGCGGGCAACACTTGAAGCGGCGATGGGGCACGGTCCAACTGGCGACCGCCATGATTAGAAACCATGATGCCGTCGACGCCCATCTCGGCCGATCGAAACGCGTCGTCCGGGTGCATGATCCCCTTGATGAAAAGCTTTCGCGGCCACAACCGGCGGATCTCTCCAGGAAGGTCCATGTCAGATCAGGCGCAGGGAAGACGCTGAACACCAGGTCACCGACCGCCTCGGCAGACGCGCCGCTTGGCGCATAAGGTCTGAAATTGCCCATGTATGGCAGGCCGCCGTTTCGGAGATATTCCAATGTCCAACTAGGATGAGCGATGGCCTGGAGGATCATCGACGGCGTCACTCGCAACGGCTGCGAGAAGCGATTGCGCCGATTGCGTTCCCGATTGGATTGTACCGGGACATCAACCGAGAGGACGAGCGTCTTGACCCCGAGATCGGCTGCCCGGCGTACCATGTCTTCCGTCATTTCCAAACTCTTGACGCCGTAGAGCTGAAACCAGGTGTGCTCCGGTGCCGCTTCTACCGCTTGCTCGATCGACGCATGGCTATTGATGGACAGGACAAAGGGCACATTTGCCGCTGCCGAGGCGCGCGCAAGCAGCCGATCCGCGTCATGGCGAAACATGCCCGCGGCGCCGGTCGGCGCGAGGCCCAGGGGCATGGAGAAAGCTTGCCCCGCCAATTGCGCCGTCATATCCACTTGGGAAACATCCACGAGGTAGCGCGGCATGAGCCGATAGGCCGCGAATGCAAACTCGTTTTCCGCCAAGCCGTCCTCGTCGTCGCAGCCGCCCTCAATGAAGTCGAAGGCCATACGAGGCAACCGCTTCATCGCCAAATGCCGAAGATCCGAGATGTTAATGGCTCGATCGAGGGTCATATCAATCCCTTCCTTCGCGTGCTTCGACGGCAATGCGACACTATGTAGGTCTCACTACCGGCGCCAGCACATGAAGGCCCTAGCGCAGGAGATCCGTCATGTATAGGCGGCGGCGCGATCAAGTGCTTTACTCATAAACTCATCGACCAGGAACTTGAGCATGATCGGCGAGCCGCCCCTCCTGAGAATTCAACGCCACTTCAAGCGGCCAAGTGCCGAGCAGATAGCGGCCTTCACCGGACTCCAGACGGGTTTCGTCGTCGACGCCATGAACGGTCGCGGCGCACTGGATGGACGGATAAAGTCCTTTGGCGCCGTCCACTCCTTCTGCGGCGCAGCCCTGCCCTGCTATACTGGCCCAAACGACAATTTGGCCGCCTTCGGGGCGTTATCCGTCGCCATGCCAGGCGACGTCATCATGTGCGCTACCGACAATTTCGAGCGTTCTGCCGTTACCGGAGACCTTTTGCTCGGGATGATGAAGAATTCGGGCGTAGCGGCCTTCGTTACCGACGGGTTCGTGCGCGACCGCGCCGGCATTCTGGCGACTGGCCTGCCATGCTTCGCCGCCGGTGTGACGCCGAACTCCCCTGTTCGCAATGGCCCTGGAACCGTCGGTCTACCGGCTGTCGTGGGCGGCGTAGCTGTGTCCACCGGCGACATCGTTCTTGGAGACGAAGATGAAGTCGTCATTATTCCGGGAACGCAAATCGATGCCACGATCAAACGGCTCGAGGTCGTGCGAGCCGCCGAGTTAGATCTCGATACCAAGGTAAAGGGCGGGCTGACCGTCCCGGATTTCATCCTCAAACTTATCGCGGCCGGCAAGTTCGAAGAGGTCGATTAACTGAGACCGCGACCCGCTGAGCACATATCCAGCGATATTGCGATGTCACGTGCCGGCTTTGGCTAGAGACAGCGGGATGTCGCATCCCAAACTTGCGGCGGCGGATTGGATTCCTTCGATTGTCTCCCTAGAAAGCAATATGCCCTCCTGCCTATATAGTTCCTGAAATTCAAATTCGAGTTCACCGGGCACGAGGAGGCGGGCCGTCTCGCTCGCTGGCCTCAATTCATGCACCTGCCGCACGATTTCATCGACCCTCGTCTTGACGGCTGAAATTCCCTCAAAAAAGTCGGGGTTGATCACAGCAAAAAAGTGCCCGTCAACGCCCGGCTTCGCGCCATCGATCATATTGCCGGATTGTGTGCCGTAGGCAGCCCCTGACAAAAGCGTTGACAGCATTCCGATCGCCATTGCCAGTCCGACGCCCTTATGCTGCCCAATGGGCTGGATCAAACCTTCCAAGGCAGCCGCGGCAATAGTGGTGGAACGCCCATGCTTGTCGAAGGCCCAGCCTTCCGGGATTGGGCTGCCCTTTTGCTGATAAACCCGGATCTTGCCATGCGCCGTCGCACCGAATGCAAAATCCAGCACGAGGGGGAGTATACCTTTCCCCCGAAAAAGCAATGGAAAGCGGGTTAATGCCAATGATTTTATCAATGCCGCCCCAAGGAGCCATAGTCGGCAGCGCATTGGTCCCCGCGATGCCTACCATACCCACACGGGCTGCCATGAGGGTCTATACCAATCCAGCGCGCCGCAGTGATTGGAACCGCGTACCGCTGCAAAGGCGACGCCGATTTCGCGTGCCTTCTCGATCGCTGCCTGCATCGCAAAGGTTCCAGAGAGCTGACCCATCGCGTTGCACGCATCGATAACAAGCGCCGCACCTTTATCGCGCACAACACGTGGTCGGCCTCGCGGATCAACCCCATCGCGCGTGAGTTTTTTCACATAGTCCGGCACACGGAGCGTGCCGTGTGAATGAACGCCTCGCAAGTCCGCATGAACGAGGGTTCTGGCCAATAGGTCCGCATCCGCCTCCACCATGTTGCAAGCAGAGAAGATGCTGCTGGCGGCCTTCTGCAGGTCCGCAGAATTGACGCGGCGGTCCGTCGTATTGCTTGGGTAAATTGCCATGTTCGCTCCGCGTCGGTCAGATCGATAGAACTGAGTGGCGTTGCTGCGATAGTTTGTGCAGATCATCCGATCAGCGGCGAGTAGCCTGCCGCTCGCGTCGCCGCGCGGCTGTTACGGAGAGACCGACCGCGAGGACGTAACATCAAGCCATTGAACAAGGGTTCGACAAAGAATGGCGCGCCAAGCTGGTTTAATCCGGCAACGGTAACCGCAAGAACGGCGACCCAGCACCAGCAGCAGCGTGGTGGCGGCCAGCGACGGCCAGAACGTCCACTTGATCGAATGCGCGACATAGGCCGACAGCCGCGCGCGGTCGCCGAGCGCGTGATATTCGGCGAAACGGTGCGCCGTCGTCGCCGACATTGCGTAGTGAATGAAGGATATCAGCGCCAGCGTCTTGACCACGGCGAAATAGACGCCGACCTCTTCCGGGTTGCGGAACTGCTGCAGCACCAGCACGTCGGTATAGGACAGCAGCAGGTAGAAACTCTCGACCAGCAGGATCGGCAGTGAGATCGCGAGCCAGCCGCGGAAATCATAGGCCTTGGCTCCCGGCTCGACATGCTCGCCGAGCCGGCGGTTGAGCAACACCGTCTGGCCGATCATGGCGATCCATACCGCTGCTGCGCTGGCCAGCATGGCGATGGTCGCGCCGAGATGGAAGCCGAGCGCGAACGCGCCGGCGGTGAACCCGATAATCAACGCCTGCCGGATCACGAATTGCGGCATCAGACCGAGCTGCACCCAGTCGTGCGAGCGCGCGATACCGTCCTGGGTATTGGCGACGACGAACGCCGGCAGGGTCAGGCAACCGACGTAGAGCGGCACCACCGCTTCCGGCTCGATCAGGGACGACAGCGCCTTCACAAGCGCCGCAAGCAGCATCGAGATCACGGCGGACACGATCAACGTCATCCAGCGGCTGCCGACAAGAAAGCCGCGCAGCAGCGCCTGCTGGTTGCCCGTGCGGTATTCCGGAATGATCTTCTGCGCCGACGCCGCGATGCCGAAATCCATCATGCTGCCGAGCAGCAGCACCCAGGTCCAGACATAGACGTAGATGCCGTAATCCGAGCCGCCCATCCAGCGTGCCAGCAGGATCTGCGACAGATAGGCCAGCGCCGCGCTGACGACGCGGATGATGAAGACCGTGCCGGCAAGCCGGCGGGTCACCGATGCTTCACTGGAGCCGCCGAGCATCGATCGCAGCCGCGTGCTCAGGCTCTTGGGCAAGGTTGCGGCGGATTGTGCGTCCAACGTGGCCACGGCGAGATCCCGAAGATCGACCGCAGGAGCGCGGCATTGCTCCGCCTATCAACGATTCGTTAAGATTCGGTTGGGCGGCGCCGCGGCGCTATTCCAGGTTGGTATTGAATTCGTAGGAATGGCTGCGGCCGACCAGGGTCAGTTTCAGCGCAGCGCCTTCGGGACTGCTGCCGGGGGGCAGCCCGTCGAGTTCGAAGGCGAAGCGCTTCACCCCGGGCGGTCCATGCTCCAGCAGCTTCGGAATCGGCAACCCCCAATCCGGGGTCGGTCCTTCGACGAACAGGTCGACCGGGTCAGCGCCGGACGGCGCGACCACGTCAACCAGTACGGTCGATTTGCCGTCGCGTTTGACGTCACGAATGGTCAGCGGGTTGGGGTCGCCGACATTGGCCGGCTTCGGCACGGTGTCGAGCGCCGCGAACAGTGCATTATCCTGCGTGCTCGCCACGCTGGTGAAGGCGAGTTCGGGAGTGGCTTCGACCGGAACGCAGAGCTTGTCGCACACGGCATAGTTGATCGCGGCACGAAGCGTCACCGGCTTGTCGGCATTCTTCGCCACGATCCGCAATGGCAGCACGATCTGGTCGTGGTAGCCCATGACGTGGCCGCCGGCGCCGTCGTCGAACTTGAGCGGCGCCGGCCACAGCACCGTCACCGCTTCGATGTTCTCGGATTTCGAGAAATCGAACCGCGGCGGCACGCCGGAATCGCCGGGTGTGCGCCAATAGGTCTTCCAGCCCGGTGACAGCTCGAAGGCGATGCCGCCGAGCAGCACCGCGCCGCTGCGCGAACCCGCCAGCAGACGGACCGCCGAATGCCGATCGCGTTGCCAGGCCGAAGCGTCCTCGGCGCGCGCCTGTACCGCGAGCGAAGCGGCCAAAAGGGCCGCCGCAAGGCCGAGGGCGGCGCGCAGGGGAACCGGGCTAGTCATGCGAAATCCTTAGCGCCAAGCCCGAGCGCAAACCATTGAATTGCTTGTGATGGACGGGGAAAAGCCCGGTCCGGCTTGATTGACAGAGCGCACACCCGATATCAGGATATATTACAACACGAGAGTCCGTTGCGGATGGACCCTGAAGGCAAGAAACCAGAGACAGTGCGCCCTCGGGACGCCGGGCCCGACGACAATTCGGCCGGCCCCGGCTATCTCGACGGACGCTTGTTGGTCGCGATGCCCGTGATGGGCGATCCGCGCTTCGAACGCTCGGTGATCTATCTGTGCGCCCATTCGCCCGAGGGCGCGATGGGTATCATTGTCAATCGCCCGGCCGGCAGCATCGATTTTCCGGGACTGCTGGTCCAACTCGACATCATCAAGAAATCAGACCAGATCAAGCTGCCGGAAAACGCCGAATCCATGAAGGTTCTGCGCGGCGGTCCCGTCGAGACGGGCCGCGGCTTCGTGCTGCATTCAAGCGATTTCTACATCGAGAAGGCGACACTGCGAATCGACGACGGCATCTGCCTGACCGCGACGGTCGACATCCTGCGGGCGATCGCCAACGGCGCCGGGCCAAAGCATGCCATCCTCGCCCTGGGCTATGCCGGCTGGGGCGCCGGACAGCTGGAAAACGAGATCCAGCACAATGGCTGGCTGCATTGCGACGCCGATCCCGATCTGGTGTTCGGCGGCGACGTCGACGAGAAATATATGCGGGCGCTGCGCAAGATCGGGATCGATCCTGGCATGTTGTCCGCCGACGCCGGTCATGCATGATGGCAACGCCATCCAGCGTCCGGTCACCGTGACACCCGGCCGGCGCGTGAAGGCCTATTCCGCGGCCTGTTGCGGGACGGTGGGCACCGTCCCGGCCACCGTGGCACGGCGCATGTCGCGAGGCTGCGACTGGTCGTAGCGCCGTACCCGATGCATGGTCTGGCGGTTGTCCCACATCACGAGATCATGCAGGGCCCATGTGTGGACATGGACGAATTCCGGTCTGGTGGCGTGTTCGGTGAGATCGCGCAGCAGCAGGCGCGCTTCCGGCACCGTCATTCCCTGGATGGCGCCGGCATGCGACGACAGGTACAGCGACTTGCGGCCATGTACCGGATGGGTACGCACCAGCCGCTGCAGCACCGGCTTGAACATCTGCTTTTCCTGCTCGGTATAATCCAGGAAGCCGAGCGAGCCGCGCGAATACATCAGCGAATGCTCGCAGATCAAGTCCTCGATTTCTTCCTTGGTCTCGTCGTCCAGCGCATCATAGGCGGCGCGCATGTCGGCAAATTCGGTGTTGCCGCCCTTCGGATTGACCACCCGCGCCGACAGCAGCGAAAATTTCGCAGGGATCGGCCGGAATGAGCTGTCCGAATGCCAAAGGCAGTTGCCGAGGTTGAACAGATGCGTGCGATGGTCGCGCGGCAGCGGCTTGCCGTCCTTGTCCAGATTGGAGACGTCGTTCAACCCCGAGCTGAGGCGATAGTCCTCCCGTTTCGTCACGTTGCCGCCGCGCGAATTCTCGCGTTCACCGAAATTGCGGGCGAAGGCCAGCTGCTGCTCGTCGGTTATGTCCTGGTTGCGGAACAGCAGCACGGCGTATCTGTCCATGCCGGCCTCGATCTCGACGGCCTGCCGCGGCGTCAGCGGTTGCCGCAGGTCGAGGCCGCTGACTTCGCCGAAGAAATGCGGGTGAAGCTGCCGGATTGACACGGTCATGGCGCGCTCTCGGTCGGGACGAGGCGATCGTAGCCTCGGTCATCGGCGCTAAGGAACTACTCCGGGAATGCGATGTCAACGTCGCGCGGGCGGCCATGCGGCATCGCAGCCGATCGGGCGCTAGGCATTGCGCGCCATCAGCCCGCCATCGACGGGGATGACGGCGCCGGTGAGAAACGACGCCGCCGGCAGGCACAGGCTCAGGGTCATGTGGGCGACCTCCTCGGGATCGCCATAGCGACCGAGCGCGGTGCGGCGCCGCGCATAGATCGCCTTGTGCTCGCCAGGGATGCGCGCGGTCATGGCGGTGGTGATCGGGCCCGGGCAGATGCAGTTCACCGTGATGCCGTCGCGGCCAAGCTCCACCGCAAGCGACCGTGTCAGTCCGGTCACGCCGGCCTTCGCGGCGGAATAGGGGCTGTGCATGGCCGTGGCGCCGAGCGCCTCGGTCGAGGCGATGTTGACAATGCGCGGGCAGCGCGATTGGCGCAGCCACGGCAACGCAGCGCGGATCACTCGCGGATGGGCGGTGAGCAACACGGCCAGCGCCTGGCTCCACGCCTCGTCATAGCCGCCGTCGTCGATCGCCACGCGCACCGAGATGCCGGCATTGTTGATCACGATGTCGAGCCCGCCGAAATGCGCCGCAACCGCCTCGACCACCCTGTTGACGTCGTCGCTTTTGGTCACGTCGAGCGCCCAGCTCTTTGCGGTGCCGGCGCTGGCGATAATCTCCTCGGCAACCCTGCGCGCGTGTTCGTCGACGACGTCGGTGACGGCGACCTTGGCGCCTTCGGCCGCGAACACCCGCGCGGTCGCCCGGCCCATGCCGCTGGCCGCACCGGTGATCAGCACGGTCAATCCCTCGACCGATCGGCTGAGCTGTTTGAAGTCGGACATGGCTCACTCGCTGGGCATTGCGCGGCTGCATTGACAAGGCTTGCACCGATCCGCACAGAGGTCAAACAGGTGAATGGGAGGAGCCCGCGCGATGAATGAACTTGATTTCGAGGGCAAACAGCTTCTCGTGGTGGGCGGCTCCAGCGGCATCGGCAACGGCATCGCACAGGCCTTCCGGAGCCGAGGGGCGCGGGTGCTGGTGTGTGGAACGCGCGCTTCCGCTGCCGATTATTCGGCGGCGGAAGGATCCCGGCTCGATGGCCTCGACTACGTGCAGCTCGATGTCGGCGATGCGCAGGCGATCGAGCGCTTCCGGCCAGCTTTCGACCGGCTCGACGTGCTGGTGCTGGCGCAAGGCGCGGTGATCTACCAGCGCGGCGAATTCGAAATGACCGGCTTCCGCCGGGTACTCGAAGTCAATCTGCTCAGCCTGATGGCCTGCGCGACCAGGTTCCAGCCGATGCTGCGCGCCGCCAAAGGATCGCTCATCATCGTCAGCTCCACTGCCGCCTATCATGCGACCAAGGGCAATCCGGCCTACAACGCCTCCAAGACCGGCGCGGTCGGATTGACGCGGACGCTTGGCCAGGCCTGGGCCGAGGACGGCATCCGGGTCAATGGCATCGCGCCCGGACTGGTCGATACCAAGATGACCAAGGTGACAACCGCCAATCCAAAGCGTCTCGAAGGTGCGATCGGTCGCATCCCGCTGAAGCGGTTGGGAACGCCGGCCGACATGGCCGGTGCCGCGCTGTTTCTGGCCTCGCCGCTTGCTTCCTACATCGTCGGCCAGACCCTGATCGTCGACGGCGGCCTCATTCTGTAACGGCCAAGCGATCAGGTCTGATCTCCTGCGACGGAATCGCGCTGCCTCTCCCGCAGGCGGGAGGCCTTCGGAACCGGATCGGTATTCGTCGGTTAGACCACCTGAAACAGGGAGTGACCACGATGGACAAGGATCGGATTGTCGGTACGGCAAAGGAGTTCGGCGGCAAGGTTGAAAGCGCCGTTGGCGAAATGGCCGGCGATGCCAAGACCGAGGGTTCGGGCCGCGCCCGCGAGGCCGCAGGAACCGTGCAGAATCTCTACGGTCAGGCTAAGGATGCCGCGCGCGATGCCGGCGAAACCGCGGTGAACTACGCCAAGGACGCCTATGAAAACAGCGGCGACAGCTTGCGCGACGGCTCGCAGGCGGTGGCCAGGAAGGTGCAGGACAACCCGCTCGGGGCTCTGCTGGTCGCCGGCGGCATTGGCTTTGCGCTGGCGATGCTGATGACACGGCCGCCGCGCCGGCCGTCGTCGCGCTGGCGCTATTACAGCTGAGCATCGCGGGTACGGGACGCCGATGAAGTGACCGGCGTCCCTTCCAAGTGCGAAGCGCGACCCGGCAATTCCATCGCACGAGGTGGCCTTGAAGAACTCGTCCCGCCCGCCAGCGGCGGGGGGGGGGACGACAAGCTGTGCCTGTTTCCAAGAGATTCAGTCTCACTTGCTCGCGAGCGATGAACCGCGTGCAATCGGAATGAGCGACAAGGGGTCGAGGCACGCTCTTTGCCGGAAGCAAGACGCTGCGCCGGGATGACCGATTCCCGTTGTAGCCGTCTAGCGGCCCGCACGGCCCCGCAATCGCAAACCCGCTTGATGTATTAAACATCATTGTATATGATAATAACATCAACTATCATATCTATTGCGGGTGTCGCCGTGATTACTTCCTTTCAGATGCGTGCCGCGCGAGCGCTGCTCGGGATCGATCAGAAGACCTTGGCAGAACTCGCCGGCGTATCGCTGCCGACGATTCAGCGGATGGAAGCCAGTACGGACACGGTTCGTGGTGTGGTTGAAACCCTGGTCAAGGTGGTGGAGGCGCTGAATGGCGCGGGGATTGAACTGATCGGCGAACACGCGCGAAGCGACGATGGTGGACGCGGCGTCCGCTTGAAGCGGCCAGGGCCGCCTGGCCGGGTCAGAATCTAGCGCATGCTCGCCGCCGCAGGCGCCCGTGCGATCCGGAGCAATCTGAGAAATGCGGGTCGCAAGCGGGGATGGGGGGATCCTGCGAGAGTCGCATCGGCCGACCTTTGCGGAATTGTTTCTGCCGAAGCTCGTCACGGTGCTGCGCGAAGGCTACGGTCTGGTGGATCTCCGCGCCGATGTCCTTGCCGGACTGACGGTCGCGATTGTCGCATTGCCGCTGTCAATGGCGATTGCGATCGCTTCGGGCGTCCCGCCCGGCCGCGGAATCCATACCGCGGTGGTCGGCGGCGTCATCGTTTCGCTGCTTGGCGGCAGCAGGTTTCAGATCGGCGGCCCGGCGGGCGCATTCATCGTGCTGGTCGCCGCGACCGTCAATCGCCACGGGGTGGATGGCCTGATCCTGGCGACATTCATGGCCGGTGTGATGCTGATCGCTGCGGGTTTCCTGCGGCTTGGCACCTACGTCAAGTTCGTTCCCTATCCGGTCACCGTCGGCTTCACGGCGGCCATTGCGGTGATCATCCTCGCAACTCAGGTCAGGGATCTCCTCGGCATCACGCTATCTGGCCCGGAGCCCGGCGAGTTCATCCCAAAGCTGAGCGCGCTCGCCAACGGCCTGCCCACGGCCAATCCTGCGGCGATTGCGGTCGGGACTGGCAGCATACTCGTCATTTCCATCCTGCGCAGATGGCGTCCCACATGGCCGGGTATCCTGATCGCGGTCGCTGCTGCGGCGATTGTCAGTTCGGTGCTGGCTTTGCCCGTGGAGACCATTGGAACCCGCTTTGGCGGAATCCCGCGCGACCTGCCCTTGCCGGCATGGCCGACATTCTCCGTGGACAAGATACGCCTTGTGTTGCCCGACGCGATCGCCTTCGCGCTGCTTGCGGCGATCGAATCGCTGTTGTCGGCCGTCGTCGCCGACGGCATGACCGGTCGCAGGCATCGCTCGAACTGCGAGTTGGTGGCGCAGGGCGCCGCCAATATCGGATCCGCACTGTTTGGCGGCATTTGCGTTACCGGCCTGATCGCTCGAACCGCGACCAATGTCCGCGCCGGGGCGCGAGGACCGGTCTCGGGTATGCTGCATTCGTTGTTCCTGTTGCTCTTCATGCTGCTGGCCGCGCCGCTGGCGAGTTTCATTCCGCTTTCGGCATTGGCCGCGGTGCTGGTGGTGGTTGCATGGACCATGGCGGAAAAGCGCGAATTTGCCACCCTGATCCGTTCATCCTGGGGCGATGCAACGGTATTGTTGGCCACCTTCCTGCTTACCGTTTTCCGCGATCTCACCGAAGGCATCGTGGTCGGATTTGCGCTCGGCGCGGTCCTTTTCATCAATCGCATGGCACAGATCACCGGCATCGAGGGCGGTCCGCCTCTCGCCGTTGCAGACCAGGCCGACAATAGCGGTCGTGATGAAGTGCCCTATGATTCAAGGCTCGCGGTCGATCCGGACATTTTGGTTTATCGCATCACGGGGGCGTTCTTCTTCGGGGCGGCATCGGCGGTGGGCAGCGTGCTCGACGGTATCGGCGATCGCCGCAAGGCCCTGGTGATCGACTTCGCGGCGGTCCCGTTTCTGGATTCGACCGCCGCCAATGTGGTGGGCCGCGTTGCTGCCAAGGCCGGCCGGCAAGGGGTCAGGCTCTTCGTCACCGGCACGTCGCCGTCCGTGCGCGACGCGCTCCTGACTCATGGCGCGACTCCCCCGCATACCGAATATCGAGCGACGATCGAGAATGCGATCGCCGCAATCAGGGCATAGGGTAGACGGGACGCTCGCGGGCAAGACTAGCGCGTGAAAAAGTCCGGGACCGAGGCCGAGCGCCCGACGTTGCGAGGTGGCCGCCAACCCGGGGGCTGCAGCGATTGCGGCGGGCGCGGCGCATTGCCGAATCCTCCGAAGAAGTCACGCGCTCCGGCCGGCCCCGACTGGATCTGCCGCGGACGCTTCGGTTTGGGCGGTGCAGGCGCCAGGGCAGCGCCTGGCTGCGCCGGCACGGCCGTCCCGTCGGAGGCAGCAGGCACATTCGCAGCGGGTGAAACGGCTGCGACCGGCGTTTCGCCCTTGGCCTTTTCGTGCCCGATCTCGCGTCGCGGCCAGCTGAAATCGTCGGCGCGGCCGGCGGGCGCCGCCAAGGGCTCGCCCTTGACCAGCGTGCGCGCCGCCAGAGGGTCGACCGCGGCAGGCCGCGATCCCGGGCCGCCCAGCAGCTGGTCGGTGCCCACGGAGGAAGCGACCAGGGGCAGGATCGGTCCAGCCAGCGGACGCGGCGCCGGCTGGCCGGGCTGGGCATTGGCGTCGGGCGTGGCGGGTTCGGTCGGCAGCGTGATGGGTGCGGAGCGTGCCGCCAGCAGGCGCGTGATCTCGCGCTCGACATAATGGGCAAGCTTGCGGGCGCCGGCCTGGGTGAAGTAGACGCCGTCATAGGAGCGCAGCCGGCGGATCTGGCCTTCGAAATCGGGGCCCTGCTGCAGGTAGCGGCCGGACTCGTCGACGAAGCCGTCCCAGACGTCGACATAGGTGATGCCGGCCTTGCCGGCGGCGTCGCGGTACAGCGAATCCAGGAACAGCATGTCGGATGTGCCCTTCGGACCGCGTATCGCGGGGAGGCCGACCCACACCACCGGCACGCCCTTGGACTTGAGCACGCCGATCATCTCCTCGATCTTCTTGTTGTAGAGCTCGACCCAGCGTTCCTCACGGAATTCATACAGGCCGTTGGGCGAGCGCGCGCTCTTTTCCGGCGTGATCGGCGGCGGTGCATCGTCGGCGGCGTCGTCCGGCGACAATTCGCTGTCGACCGCCTTGTCGTCGGGTTTGGCGCCCGTCTCTGCATTGGGCTTGGCGGGGTCGGCCGGCTTGGCCTCCGGCTTGCCGCGGGCGTCCTTTTTGTCGTTCTTCTTGGTGTCGGATTTGTCGGCCGCCGGCTCGTGAATCGCCATCCGGTCGTTGAGCCCGAGCATCACGACAATGGCTTCCGGCTTCTCGGTGGCGAGAATGGATTTGGCCGCGGCGGCCCAGTCGGCCGGCTCGCCCTTCGGCTGATACTTGATCAACCCCGAATAGGTCTTGTGCTTGCGGACGACGCCGATATCCGGCTGGTCGGCATAGGCGTCCTCGAGACCATAGGCGAGCCAGTCCGCCATGGCGTCACCGAGCACCAGCACGTTGCGTTCCGGTATGGTATCGCGCTTTTCCGGCGGCGGTGCCCTGGAAAAGTCCTCGCGGACGACCCGCCGCGGCGCCTGCTGCTGGAAGGGAGTGAACAGGTCGCCGCCGAACCAGCCCTGGCCGCCGTTGCGGGGCTGCTGCCGGGGCGGACCGCCGAAATTGAAAAAGAACTGCGCCGACGCGGGCCCCGCGATCCCGAGCAGCAGCACGACCACGACGGCCAGGGTGATCCGTGGCCCGCGCTCGGCAAATATCCGGAAGAAGGACTTCTGACTGGCCATGCCTATCGGTCCATGCCTATCGGTCGGCTGGAGGATCCGGTGAATCCCTATAATAGCGGAATCAGGCCGCATGCGGGCAGATTCCGTGAGCCATAGACCGGGCATCGGCGTGCCGCGTCAAGGGGAACCGGGAGGATCGGGCGGCAAAGGTGGGACCGCCCGGTCAGCGCCCCCGCAGCCGGTCCAGCACGTCGGAAGAGGCAAACCCATCCGCGGGAGACCCGATTGAGGCCTGGAAGCTTCGCAAGGCCTCACGGGTCTGTCCCCCGAACTGGCCGTCAGGCGTGCCGCGGTAGAAGCCCCGCTGGGCGAGCAGCTGCTGAAGTTCCAGCCGTTCGGCGCGTGACAATTCCCGCTCCTGCCGTGGCCAGGGCTGTGTGAACGGCGCCCCGCCGGCGAGGCGGTCGGCGAAGTGGCCGATCGCGAGCGCATAGGCCTCGGCTGGGTTGTATTTCATGATCACCCGGAAATTCTGCAGCATCAGGAAGCCAGGCCCCTCGGCCCCGGCCGGCGCCAGCAGATAGGCTTTCTCGGCCGGGTAGGGGAATGGCTTGCCGCCGGGACGCGCGAGCCCGAGATGGTCCCACTGCGCAAGGCTCATCATCTTGGTCCGATCGGCCAGCATGTAGTTGAAACCTTTGGGGACGACGACCTCGTAGCCCCAGGTCTGACCGGGCTGCCAGCCGTCCTTCTTGAGGTTGTTGGCGGTGGAGGCGACCAGGTCGGCCGCATCGTCGACCACGTCGCGGCGGCCATCGCCATCGGCATCGACGGCATAGCGCTTGAACGCGGTCGGCATGAATTGGGTCGGACCGAACGCGCCGGCCCACGATCCACGCATCTGTTCGGGGCGCAGGTCGCCACGGTGCAGGATTTCCAGTGCCGACAGGAACTCGTCCTTGAAATAGCTTTGGCGGCGGCCGATGCAGGCAAGGGTTGCGGTGGATTGCAGCACGCTGCGATCACCCATCTGGGTCGAATAGTTCGATTCGATGCCCCAGATGGCCGCGATCACGTGGCGATCGACGCCATACGCCCGCTCCATCGCGTCGAATTGCGGCCTGTACTTCACCAGGATGTCGCGGCCCGCGGCAAGCCGGCTGTCGCTCACCAGGATGTCGAGATAGTCCCAGATCGATTTGGTGTATTCCGGCTGCGAGTCCATCAGGTCCATGATGCGCAGATCGGGCGCAAGTCCGGCCGTGAACTGCTGGAAACTTTGCTGCGAGATGCCGCGACGGGCCGCATCCGGCCACATCGATGCGACGCAATTGCCGAAATTCGCCGCCGCCTGGCGGATCGCGGCTGCGGTCATCAGAGGGTGGCCGGAGGCGCCATCCTCGCCGCTCCAGGGCAACGGCGCGCTGCTCGCGGCCGGGGCGGACGGCGTCGGCGCCATGGTGCCGGCTGGCGGCGCGGCCTGTCCCCCTCTCGAGGGCGAGCTGGTGAAGATGCCGTCGAGAAAGCCCAATGGGCCGCCGCCGGAGGATGATTGTGCCCGCGCCTCGCCGGATAGCAGCAGCGCCGCCACCATCAGGACCACGCTGTTTCGCCTATTGGCCAAATGTCCCCTCCGCCGCGTCATGTACCTTCCACAGCCGCCATCAGGAGTCCTTGTCGCGGTTTCCACGACCTTAACAAACACGAGATTTTGTTGTCAGAATTACAGCTGATCCGGCTAGGCCGGTTCGGGCGGCACGGAACCGAGATCCACCTTTGTTCCGAACCGCAAAACGGCTACCAACGCACCCGCGCCGTGCTGTCCGCACGTTCTCCCTCTCAAGGCAATCCGTCATCCCATGAAAATCCGCAAAGCCGTCTTTCCGGTCGCCGGTCTCGGCACTCGCGTCCTGCCCGCGACCAAGGCCATGCCGAAGGAAATGCTCACGATCGTCGACCGGCCGTTGATCCAGTACGTGGTCGACGAGGCCAGGGAGGCCGGCATCGAGCATTTCATCTTTGTCACCGGCCGCAACAAGAGCGTCATCGAGGATCATTTCGACCGGATGTATGAGCTCGACGCCACGCTCGCCGCGCGCGGCAAGCAGGCCGAGATCGATATTCTGGCACGCGATCAGCCCGAAGCCGGCGCCATGAGCTTTACACGCCAGCAGGCGCCGCTCGGGCTTGGCCATGCCGTGTGGTGCGCACGCGACATCGTCGGCGACGAGCCGTTTGCCGTGGTGCTGCCCGACGAGCTCGTGCTCCACAGCCCGGGCTGCCTCACCCAGATGGTCGAGGCGGCGGCAGAACTCGCCGACAAGTCCAACCTGATCGCGGTGGAGGCCGTGCCCGACCATCTCACCGATCAATACGGCATCTGCGGCGTCGGCAAGCGCAAGGGCAAGATATTCGAGATCGACGGCATGGTGGAAAAGCCGCCAAAGGGCACCGCGCCTTCCAACCTCTCGATCACCGGGCGCTACATCCTGCAGCCGGAAATCTTCAAAATCCTGGAAACCCAGCCGCGGGGAGCCGGCGGCGAGATCCAGCTCACCGATGCCATGATCGGGCTTGCCGCGACCCAGGGCTTCTATGGGGTGGAATTCGACGGTGAGCGCCACGATTGCGGCTCCAAGGCCGGCTTCCTCCGCGCCAACATCGCCTATGCCATGGCGCGCGCCGACCTGCGCGACGAGTTGCGGGCGGAAATGAAAAAATACCTGAAGAAGTGAAGCGCGAAGCTTTCGCGTCGCCAGGGGATAGCACGTGAACGATTATGCCGCGTTGCGCGAATATCTGGCGAAGCAGACGCTCCCCGAACTGGTGCTGAGCTTCGACCAGATCGAGCAGATCCTCGACGCGGCGCTGCCGCGCGCTGCGCATCGCGCCTCGTGGTGGGAGACCCTGCGCAGCCCGCAGGAAAAGATGCCGCAGCGCGAAGCCTGCCTCGCCGCCGGATACATCGCGACGCGGCTTGCCGACGGCAGGCGCGTGCGGTTCAAACGGATGCCCCCGCAGGCGCGGCGCTGACGCCAGTCTAGCGCGTGATGAGCTCAAGTTGAATGGCAGCCGCGAAGGCGGCGCGCTCCCTCTCCCGCCTTGCGGGGGAGGGTCGGGGTGGGGGCCTCTCCGCGCGTCGCATCGTGGAAAGAGCCCCCACCCGGCGCTACGCGCCGACCTCCCCCGCAAGCGGGAGAGGTACAGCCAGTCTGTCGCTAGACCGGTTCAAGCTAACTTCATCCCGCGCTAGCTCGCCGCCTCGAGCCGCTCCTCGGCGAGCAGTCGTCGCGCCGCTTCGGCGTCCATCGGCTCGCCAAAGGCGAAGCCCTGGGCGTATTCGCAGCCGAGCTGGTAGAGCTCGACCGCGTCGGAATCGGTTTCGGCGCCCTCTGCCACCACATCCATCCCGAGATCATGCGCCAGTGCGATGATCGATTTGAGCACCACCGGACGGGTGCCGCGGCTGGTGGTGCGCACGAACGACTGGTCGATCTTGATGGTGTCGAACGGAAAACGCTGCAGATAGGCCAGCGAGGAGTGTCCGGTGCCGAAATCGTCCAGCGACAGCCCGGTGCCGAGTTCGCGGATCCGCGTCAGCATCTGGGCCGCGTGCTCCGGATTCTCCATGACCAGCGACTCCGTCAGTTCCAGCTTCAACGTGCCGCGCGCCACCGAGGAGCGCGACAGCACGGTGCGGATGTCGTGGATCAGGTCGTGTCGCAGCAATTGCCGCGAGGAGACGTTGACGCTGGCGAAGATCGGCTCGCGCGTGCGCATCGCGCGCTGCCAGGTCGCCAGCTGTTTCGCGGTCTGGTCCATCACGAACATGCCGAGATCGACGATCAGCCCGATCTCCTCGGCGATCGCGATGAACTCGGTCGGCGACATGCGACCCAGCTTGGGATGATCCCAGCGCGCCAGCGCCTCGAAGCCGGCGATCGAGCGATCCTCCAGCCGCACGATCGGCTGGTACAGGATGGTGATCTCCTGACGTTCGATGGCGCGACGCAGTTCGGATTCCAGCGTCAGCCGGTCGGTCTTGCGGGCGCGCATGGCCGGCTTGTAGATGTCGATGCGGTCGCCGCCGATCCGCTTGGAATGATACATCGCGAGTTCGGCGTCCTTGATGATCTCCTCCGACAGGTGCGTCTGCGGATCGCTCAGGGCGAGCCCGATCGAGGCGGTCAGGAAGATCTCGCGGTCGTTGAAGGCGATCGGCGCGCGGATGGTCTTGCGGATGGTCTCGGCGAAGGCGGTGATCCGGGTCGAATCCTGCTCCGACATCAGGATCAGTCCGAACTGATCGCCGGCCAGCCGGGCGAGCGTGTCCTGCGGCTTCAGGATGCGGGTCAGCCGCCGCGCCAAAGTCAAAAGGATGGAATCGCCGACCGCGATGCCGACGGAATCATTGACCTGCTTGAAGCGGTCGAGATCGATCACCATCAAGGTCGGCCGCAGGTTCGGCATGGTCTTGGCAAAGCTCGCCACCGCGCCGAGCCGGTCCATGAACAATTTGCGGTTCGGCAGGCCGGTGAGGTTGTCGTGCACCGAATCATGCAGCAGCCGTTCCTCGGCATTCTTGGATTCGGTCACGTCGGTGAGCGTGCCGACCACCCGCGAGACCTCGCCATCGGAGCCGACCACCGGCCGGGCCTTGAGTGCGAACCACATGAAATGGCCGTCGGGCGTGCGCAGCCGGAAATCCTGCACCAGGCGTCCGCGGCGCTGGTCGAGCACGCTGTCGAGCGCGGCGCGGAAGCGGTCCTGGTCGAGCGGATGCAGCACTTCCAGCCATTTCGCGGCGGGCCCCTCCAGCGTGCCGCGCTTGAGCCCGAGCAGGCTCTCGGTCTCCGGACTTGTGAAGACCTTGTCGGCGGAGACGTCCCAGTCCCAGATCAGGTCGCCGGAACCGGTCAGCGCCAGCGCGCGCCGCTCGACGTCGGAGACCACGCCGGTGGTGGCGCCGCCGCCCGCGAAGGCATGCTGCATGACGGTGAAGCCGATCAGCATCACGATCAGCACCAGGCCGCCGAGCAGCGCCGGACCGACGATGTCGTTGGTCACGCTGCCGGCCACCGTCATGCCAGCCGCGACCACCCACACCACCAGCAGGAACCAGGTCGGGATCAGCAGCACGGCGCGGTCGAAACCGTGGGTGGAGAGATAGACGATCAGCGCGAAGCCCGCGAACGCGATCAGCACCAGCGACATCCGCGCGATGCCCGAGGCCACCGCCGGATCGAACAACGCGAGCGCCACCAGCGAGCCGAGAAAGGCGAGCCAGCCCACCGTGATGTGGGAATAGCGCACATGCCAGCGGCTGAGATTGAGATAGGCGAACAGAAATACCAGCAGCGTGGCGGCCAGGATCGCTTCGCCCGCCGCGCGCCAGATCCGCTCGGCGTTGTTCGACATGTCGAGCACCTTGCCCCAGAAGCCGAAATCGACACCGATATAGACCAGCACCGCCCAGGCCAAAGCGGCCGCGGCGGGAAACATGATGCTGCCCTTCACCACGAACAGGATGGTCAGCACCAAAGCGAGCAATCCGGAAATGCCGATCACGATGCCCTGGTACAGCGTGAACGAGTTGACCTTGTCCTTGTAGGCGTCGGGCTCCCAGAGATAGAGCTGCGGCAGCTTGTCGGTGCGCAGCTCGGCGACGAAGGTGATGACGGCACCGGGGTCGAGCGTGATCCGGAAGATGTCCGCCGTCGCGCTGTCCTGGCGTTCCGGCCGGTCGCCGGTCGACGGCGTGATGGTGGCGATCCGCGACAGCCCGAGATCGGGCCACAACAGCCCGGAGGAGACGATGCGATAATGCGGTGCGACGATCAGGCGATCGAGCTGGTCGTCGGTGTTGTTGGCGAGCGCGAACACCACCCAGTTCTGCCCACCCTCGCGTGCGCGCACCTCGATGCGGCGGACGATGCCGTCGGTGCCGGGCGCGGTGGAAACCTGGATGCGGTCGCTGTCGCTGTGCTGGTGATCGAGTACCCCGGTCAGATCGATGGCGGGCGCGTCGCTGCGGACGCTGACGGCGTCGAGCGCGCGCGCGGGCGCCGCGGCGACGAACATCATGAGACCGAGCGCAAGCGGCGCAAGGCACCTGGTCAGGCGCAATGTCAGTTCTCCGCGATCAACGACGCTCCGGGCCACCGAAGCACGTCGCGCGATAGATGACATGAATATGAAGGAAATCAAAGGGTTTCCGGCTGGTGCGGGCGCCTCACGGTCAGGTCACCAACACAATTTTGCCGATATGTTCGCTGCTCTCCATGCGGCGGTGCGCATCGGCCGCCTTTTCCAGCGGAAACGTGCTGTCCATCAGCGGCTTGATGCTTCCGGCGTGGAACAGCGGCATCACCCTGGCCTCGATGGCGGCGACCATCGCCGCCTTGTCGGCATTGCTGCGGGGGCGCAGCGTCGAGCCGGTGTGATGCAACCGCTTCACCATCAGCTTCGCAAAATTGACGGTAGCCTTGGGGCCGCCGAGCAGCGCGATCTGCACCACCCGGCCATCGACCGCGGCGGCCTCGTAGTTGCGCTCGACATAATCGCCGGCGACCATGTCGAGAATGACATTGGCGCCGGCGCCGTTGGTCGCCGCCTTCACCGCGGCGACGAAGTCCTCGGTCTTGTAGTTGATGGCATGATCGGCGCCGAGCTTGATGCAGGCGTCGGCCTTGGCTTGCGAGCCGACGGTGGCGATGACACGGGCGCCGAAGGCCTTGGCGAGCTGGATCGCCATGGTGCCGATGCCGGACGAGCCGCCATGGACCAGCAGCGTCTCGCCGCTCTGTAGCGCTCCGCGCTCGAACACGTTGTGCCACACCGTCATCAGGGTTTCCGGAGTGGCGCCCGCCTCCTGGATCGACAGCGTCGCCGGCACGGCCATCGCCTGGGCGTCCTGGGCGAGGCAATATTGCGCGTAGCCGCCACCCGCGACCAGCGACATCACCTTGTCGCCGAGCCGGTGCTTGCGGGCGCCGGTTCCGACCGCCACCACTTCGCCGGCGACCTCGAGGCCGGGCAGGTCGCTGGCGCCGGGGGGCGGCGGATAGCTGCCCGAGCGCTGCGCCACATCAGGACGGTTCACCCCGGCCGCCGCAACCCGGATCAGGATCTCGTCCGGCCCCGGCGCCGGGACGGCGCGGGTCTCGGCCATCAGCACCTCGGGGCCACCGGGCTTGCTGATGCCGATCACGGTCATTTGCGCAGGCAGCTTTTCCATGATTTGTCCTTGCGAAAGGCGAAAGTCCCGACCGGCTCCTGATTAGCCAGCCGACCTGCGGCTGGCAACCGCTTCCGGGAAGTCCGCAAGGAGGGAGGACGAAGCATGGCGACCGAGGATGACGACAAGCCGAGGAAGAAGATCAGCCACGAGATCGGGCAGGAACTCTCGCTGCTGTCGGTCGAGGAGTGTGCCGAGCGGATCGCGCTGTTGACGTCCGAAATCGAGCGGTTGCAGACCGCCATGAGCCGGAAGCGCGCGTCGAAAGACGCGGCCGACAGCTTCTTCAAGTCGTGACGGCGGCCGGGATCCGCGCCATGCCGGGTCGATCGGCCAATGGCCGACATGGCAAATGAAATCTGAACAACTTGCCTCGTTTACGATCTGTTAAGCTTTCTCGTCTATGACTGGCGCTGTCCTCTTTTGGACACCGAGTGGCTCCTGTCACTCTGTTTGACGCCTCCCTGTTATCAACTTCAAGAGCCGCCGGAAACGGCGGCTTTTTTTCGCCGCCGGTGTCACCGCGGCGGAAACCATAAAGAAGCATGCGGCTGGACTCTCGCCGCCGGCCGCGCAATGATTTGTTCATCATAAGCCGGCGGGGCAATGAAGCCGGCAGCGTAGCAGTCGCGTGAGGGCGTTTACCATGTCAGACCGTTCGCCAAGCTATTCGGCGCTGGTGCAGTTCAGCGACCGGCTCACCAACTCGGCGGCGTTCGGCTCCCTGTTCCGGGAGGGCATGGATCTGGTCGAGGAGACTGCCGCCTATCTCGACGGCGCCGGCCGCAGCGAGGCCAAGGCGCTCGACCGCGCCGCCGGATTGACTTACGCGACGGAGAGCATGCGGCTGACCACGCGGCTGATGCAGCTCGCGTCCTGGCTGCTGCTGCACCGCGCGGTCAAGGAGGGCGAGATGACGCTGACCCAGGCCAATCGCGAAAAGACCAAGGTCAAGCTCAGCGCCGCCGATCCCGGCGCGTCAGACATGCTGGCGAGGTTGCCACAGCAATTGCAGGACCTGATCGCGCGCTCGATGGCGCTGCAGTCCAAGGTTCGCCGGCTCGACGTCACCATCCATGCGCCGGCGGCCGAACGCGCCGCGATCGGCAATCCACTGATGCCGCAGCTCGATCGCCTGAAGGCGGCGTTCGAGCGATAAGGGCCGGGCAAGACAAAACGCCGCTGACCGGCAGCGGCGTTTTGCTCGGATGTTTTGAGATCGGCCGTTTTGAAATCGACGTTTTGAAATCGACCTATCGACATAGGCGATTTGATCGGGCGATTTGACCGGGATATCGAAGGCCTTGGCCTTCATTCCTTCTTGAGAAACCCCGAGAACTTCTTCTGGAACCGCGAGACCCGGCCGCCGCGGTCGAGGAGCTGCTGCGCGCCGCCGATCCATGCCGGATGCGACTTGGAATCGATGTCCAGGTTCAGTTTGTCGCCTGCCTTGCCCCAGGTCGACCGCGTCTGATATTCGGTGCCGTCGGTCATGACGACCGTGATCGTATGGTAATCCGGGTGAATTTCGGCTTTCATGGCAGATCCCTCGGCGCCCCGGCGCCCGTCGTTGATTGTCGGTGAACGGATTTGGCCGGCTCTATAACTTAGCTGCGGCGGCAAGACAAGCCGGCCAATCTCGATTTGCCAAGGCCGGCCACGGGGCCTATCTCAGGAGAGCAACATCATTGGTCCGATCGCATGAGCGCAGTGGAACGGCTGGAAGAACGGCCGACTGAAACGATGGCGTCGGCCCCGTCGACGGCTCCGGGCGGCCTGCCGCGAACCGCAGAGCCGGCGAAGGGCGGCGCGCGGCTTCAGCCGCTAATGGCGTTGGCGCCCTATGTGGCGCGCTATCGCGGGCGCGCCACGCTCGCGCTGATCTCGCTCACGGTCGCTGCGATCACCACCCTGGTGGTGCCGATCGCGGTGCGGCGGATGATCGACATCGGCTTCACCTCCAAGGGCATCGCGCTGATGAACAGCTATTTCAGCGTGATGATCGCGCTGGTCGCTGTGCTCGCCGGCGCCAGCGCCGCGCGGTACTTTCTGGTGATGACGCTTGGCGAGCGCATCGTCGCCGATCTCCGGCGCGACGTTTTCGCCCATCTGATCTCGTTGTCGCCGGCCTTCTTCGACTCGGCCCGCAGCGGCGAACTGATCTCGCGCCTGACCGCTGACACCACCCAGATCAAATCCGCCGCCGGCGCCTCGCTGTCGATCGCGCTGCGCAACATCCTGCTGTTCGTCGGGGCCGCCTCGATGATGGTGGTGACGAGCCCCCGGCTGTCGGGCTTCGTCCTGCTGGCTATTCCCGCCATCGTGCTGCCGCTGGTGGCGTTCGGCCGCTGGGTGCGCCGGCTGTCGCGCAACGCCCAGGATACGCTGGCCGATGCGACCGCCTATGCGGCCGAGTTGATCGGTGCGATCCGCACCGTACAGGCCTATACCGGCGAGCGGCTCGCCAATGGCCGTTTCGGCGGCGAAGTCGAACAGGCCTATGAGGCCGCGCGCACCTCGACCCGGGCGCGCTCGGTGCTGACCGCCATCATCATCTTCATCGTGTTTTCCAGCGTCGTGCTGATCCTCTGGGTCGGCTCCCATGACGTGCTCACCGGCACCATCACGCCCGGACGGCTCGGCCAGTTCCTGCTCTATGCGGCATTCGCCGCCACCGCGCTCGGCCAGCTCAGCGAGGTCTGGGGAGAAGTTTCGGCGGCCGCTGGCGCCTCGGAACGGCTGTTCGAGATCCTGCGGGTGAAATCGGCGATTGCGGCGCCGGCCTCGCCCCGCGCGCTGCCGGTGCCGGCGCGCGGCGATGTCAGCTTCGACCATGTCGGCTTCGCCTATCCGACTCGTCCGGACGCGCGCGCGGTCGACGGCGTCAGCTTTGCGGTCCGCGCCGGCGAGAGGGTGGCGATCGTCGGCCCCTCCGGCGCCGGCAAGAGCACGCTGTTTCATCTGCTGCTGCGGTTCTACGATCCGCTCGCGGGTACCATCTCGTTCGACGGCGTGCCGATCAATGCCGTCGATCCGCACGAGCTGCGCCGGCACATTGCGCTGGTGCCGCAGGAATCGGTGGCATTTGCCACCACCGCGCGCGAGAATATCCGCTTCGGCCGCCCCGATGCCAGCGATGCCGAGGTTGAACGCGCCGCCGCATTGGCCCATGCCACCGAATTCATCGAACGCCTGCCGGGCCGCTTCGAGGCGCAACTCGGCGAGCGCGGAGTCACGCTGTCCGGCGGCCAGCGCCAGCGCATCGCGATCGCGCGCGCCATCCTGCGCGACGCGCCGCTGTTGCTGTTGGATGAGGCGACCTCGGCACTCGACGCGGAAAGCGAGACCCTGGTGCAGACGGCACTGGAGGAGCTGATGCGTCACCGCACCACCCTGGTGATCGCGCATCGCCTGGCCACCGTGCTGTCCTGCGACCGCATCCTGGTGATGGATCACGGCCGCATCGTCGAGCAGGGCACGCATGCCTCCCTCGTCGCGGCCAACGGCCTCTACGCCCGGCTGGCGCGGCTGCAATTCGAGGGCGTCTAGACCTTCCCCGGCATTCCCTGAACGGCGGTGTCAGGTGCCTTCGGGGCGGTGGCACACGGCTTCGATCCGGTTACCGCTGGGGTCGACCAGGAAAGCAGCGTAATAGGTCGGGTGATAGACGGCGCGAATGCCGGGTGGTCCGTCGTCGGTGCCGCCATGGTCGATGCCGGCGCGCCAGAAGGCGTCCACGGCGGCGCGGCTTGGCGCCTTGAAGCACCAGTGCCGGCTGTAGCTCGGCTCCGGCTGGCCGCCACGCTTGACCGAAAGGTAGCTGCGGTCCGGATGCGCTCCGTCGCAGCGTTCTCCATATCCCAACCTCGCTTCCGATCGTCGCACCTTGGCTACGCCGAGCGCCGCCATCACGGCGTCATAGAAGCGTTCCGCGGCATCGAGATCGACAACGGTGATGGAGACATGGTCCAGCATGGCGGGCTCTATGCCGGCGCTCTCGACCGCCTGTAACGGAAATTGCAGGAGCTGGCGCCCTGCATGATGGTCTGCGTGCGTGTGAGCTCGACGTCCGCGCCGAATCCCTCGGCCATGGCAAAGTCGAGACTGCAGACAAGCAGGAAGCCGAGCTCCGGCTCGCCCAGCTCCCGATAGAACTCGGCATAGCGGCAGGCCGTCACATCGAACTCGAACGCGTCGTTCGACTGCTCGATCACGCGATATTCCAGCGCGTTGTCGCGGGCGAATGTTGCAAAACCGGCAGCCATCGTCTTGCCGAGATTCTTCTCGTTCTTCTTGCGCCAGAACTCCTCGCCATAGCGCCGGTAGAGATCACCCAGCGCTTGCCGAACGAGATCGTTGGCCCGCTCGCTGCCCAGTTCCTTCTGCAACGCCTTGATGAGCGGGACCAGGACCTGCGCCTGGATCTTGGCCTGCTGGATGACGGAAACGTTCACGGGAGCCTCCGACGAGGGTCAAGCCGGCCGCACATCAGCTCAAGATGAGGCGCAGCCCGGCCTGGTTGTTGCGCGTTTGACGATGGACGGCCGGCTGATGATGAGTTAGCGGTACATCAGCGCCCGGTCGCCCAGGAAAAGGCGAACCCTTCCCAGCGTGTGGCTGGCGCTGCCACCTCCCGCCTGGATCGTCATGCCCCGCGTGTACTCGCTCAACCGCCCGAACATTTCCTTGCGGTCGTAGCGCGACAGCATGCCCACCAGCGTCGCGTAGTTGTCGACCGCGGTCAGCGCCCAGCCTTCCAGCGGCGTATATTCGCGTTCGATCTGCAGGGTGCTGCCGTCGCGCCCCATCGCGTTGACGGCGTGCTCGAGCCGGGCAATCGCGCTGTCCAGCCGCCGCAGCTCGGATTTGGCCTTGGCGAGGGTGGCCTGAACCTTCACGCGCTGGCTCATGATCCAGGCCTGGTCGGTGGCGTTCTCGGCGATGGAGAACACCCCGAATTCCGCGCTCAGCTGATTCAATTCCGAAACGGTGGCGATGGCTGCATCCTTGGGTGATGACATGGGCGTCCTCCGAAGGCGATCTGGATCACGCCGAAATCATGCTTGGTTCGACCCCATTGTACAATCCTGATGTTGCGATCATCGCTGCGGGGATTCGGCGGATGCCTCGGCGGCCGGCCACGCCATCCGCAGTACCGGGCGGCCCGAGGTCGGATTGACGTCCTCGCCGGCAGGCACGAAGCCGTTGCGCCGGTAGAAGCGGATGGCCCGCATATTGTCGGCATTGACCTTCAGCGTGATCCCGCCGGGGGACAACTGCTTGGCCCGATCGAGCAGGGTAGTCGCCAGTGCCGAGCCCCAGTGATCGGGCGCGACCACGAGCTGGTCGAGATAGCCCGCGGGATCGATGGTGACGAACCCGATCAGGGCGTCGTTCTGTTCGGCGACCAGGATGCTGGCATGCGGCACCAGGTCACGCCGCCAGCGCTCGCGCCACCAGCCGACCCGCGCGGCAAAATCGATGGCGGGGTAGGCCCGCTGCCAGGTTGCGAGCCACAAGGCGATCGCCGCGTCTTCATCCGCGGCGCCATAGGGGCGAAGCTGAAAGGTTGGGGTCATGGATCGATCATACGGTCAGGCCCCGGACTCCGCTGCACCTCTCCCGCTTGCCGGGCGCCGCGAAGCGCCGGGTGGGGGTTCTGTCCGGGTGGGCTGCGTCATCCGTGACGCCGCGCCCCCACCCCCGTCCTCCCCCGAAAGTAGCAGAGGGAGCGCAGCCGGGCGCGGTGCGACAGGGGCGGAGCGGAAAGTGCTTCACCGTTCGGTCAGCTTGAGCTCGATCCGGCGGTTGCGCCGGTAGGCATCCTCGGTGGCGGCGGTGTCGAGCGGTTCGAATTCGGCGAAGCCTGCGGCGACCAGCCGCTGGGGCGGTATGCCGAGCGAAACCAGATATTGCACCACCGAAATCGCGCGCGCCGATGACAACTCCCAGTTCGACTTGAACAAGGGGCTGCTGATCGGTCTGGCGTCGGTATGGCCGTCGACCCGTAGCACCCAGGCGATTTCGTTTGGAATCTGCTTGTCGAGATCGATCAGCGCGCTCGCGACCTTGTCGAGCTCGGCGCGGCCTTCGGGCAGCAATAGCGCCTGCCCGGTATCGAAAAACACCTCAGACTGAAACACGAATCGGTCGCCGACAATCCGGATGTCCGGCCGGTTGCCGAGGATGGCGCGCAGGCGGCCGAAGAATTCCGAGCGATAGCGCGACAGTTCCTGCACCCGCTGCGCCAGCGCGACATTGAGCCGCGAACCGAGATCGGCGATCCGCCCCTGCGATTCCTTATCGCGCTTTTCCGAAGCGTCGAGCGCCTCTTCCAGCGCGGCGAGCTGGCGCCGCAATGCGCTGATCTGCTGGGTCAGCACCTCGATCTGCGCCAGCGCCCGCCCCGAAACCTGCTTTTCGGAATCGAGCGCCTTGTTGAGCTGGTCGGCACGGCCGGCGGCGTCATTGCCGGTGCTGGCTAAACCTTCGTAGAGGCCCTTGACGCGGTTGCGCTCGGCCTCGGCGGAAGCCAGTCCGGCCCGCAACTGCGAGACCTGCTCGTCGAGATTGAGCTTGCCAAGCTTCTCGAGCGAGAGCAGCTCGTTCAGCTGCGCGATCTTGGCGTTGAGCTGCTCCAGCGCCTTGTCCTTGCCGGTGACCTGCTGTGACAGGAAGAATTGCACCACCAGGAATACCGCCAGCAGGAACACGATCGACAGCACCAGGGTCGACAACGCGTCGACAAAGCCCGGCCAGTAGTTGAATCCGGTTTCGCGTCGTGCGCGGGCCAGGGCCATTAAGTCTCTCCGCTAACTCTTTTCCGGCTGACGTGCGATCCGTTCGAGCAGCTTCTTGATCTCGCGGTTCTGCTCGCCCTGGCCATCGGCCCATTCGCGGATCATCTGCTGCTCGGTTCGCATGTGCGCGACCAGGCCCTGAATGGCTTCGGCAAGGTTGGCCATCGCGGTGGTCGTGCCGCGATTGCCGCCGCTTTCCTCCATGCTGGCACGCAACTTGTCGATCGTGCCCTGCAGTTCGCTGCCGATGGCGCCGGTGGCCGCGGGCTCGCTCGAATACAGCCGGACGGTGGAGGCGAGCCAGTCTTCGAGGTCGGTATAGAACCGGTTCTGCGCCTGGCTCGATTGCAGGTCGAGGAAACCAAGGATCAGCGAGCCGGCGAGACCGAACAGCGATGATGAAAACGAGATTCCCATGCCGCCGAGCGGCGCCGCCAGGCCTTCCTTCAGGGTGTCGAACAGGGCGCTGGCGTCGCCGCCGACCTTGAGGCCGTCGATGATCTTGCTGACCGAGCCGACCGTCTCGATCAGCCCCCAGAAGGTGCCGAGCAGGCCGAGAAAAACCAGAAGGCCCGTCATGTAGCGCGAGATGTCACGGGATTCGTCGAGCCGCGTGGCAATGGAATCCAGGAGATGCCGCATGGTCTGCTGCGAGATCGTCATTCGGCCGGTGCGTTCGCCGCCCAGGATGGCCGCCATCGGCGCCAGCAGCGCCGGGCGCTGGTCGAGGGCGAGACCCGGATCGGCAATGCGGAAATTGTTGACCCAGGCGACCTCCGGATAGAGCCGGATCACCTGCCGGAACGCGAGGATGATGCCGACCAGAAGCACGAGGCCGATCAATGCGTTGAGTCCGGGATTGGCAAAGAAGGCCTGAATGATCTGCTTGTTGAGCACCACCATCACGAGGGCGCAGAGCACCAGGAACACCAGCATCCGAACCAGGAATATCCGGGGCGAGGACAGCTTCGCCAGTTCGATCTCCATCGTCGAACGGGAGGAGGGGGCTGGTGCGGGCATCGCAGTGTCATCCATGGGAAGATGCTTCTTCGATCAATACTATGGCACAGCGGTGCCGGGAAAAAAGCCGGTTCCAGGCGGCGACGGGGCGAGAACGCGGAACTTCGCCGTGAAACCCGGCATTGGTTTGCAACGTATCTGGCAAAGCGTTGTTACCTCAGCCTCTTAACGGGCGTTTGAATGGTTGGCTTGTATCTCGAGGCGTTGGTCGCGATTGCGCTGTCGCTGTCGGTCATGATGGCGGGAGCGTGGCTGGTGCAGCAGCGCACCGGCAATTCCGGCTGGGTCGATACCATCTGGACGTTTTCGCTCGGACTTGTGGGCGCCGCAAGTGCGCTGTGGCCCATATCGGGGGCGGCGCCAAACGCCAGGCAATGGCTGATCGCGGCATTGGTGGCGCTCTGGTCGCTCCGACTCGGGCTGCATATCGCGCGGCGAACCGCCGGCATCACCGACGATCCGCGCTACGCCGCCTTCGCGCGCGAGTGGGGCGCTAATTCGCCGCGCAGGATGTTCCTATTCCTGCAGAACCAGGCGTTCGGGTCGATCCCGCTGGCATTTGCCATCTTTGTCGCGGCGCGGTTTCCCGCCGAGACATTGCGGCCGCAGGATTATCTGGGTGCGCTGATCCTGCTTGCGGGGATTGCCGGCGAAGCGCTGGCGGATGCGCAGCTCAGGGGTTTTCGTCACCGCGCCGACAGCGGGGGCCGGGTCTGCGACGTCGGGCTGTGGCGCTGGTCGCGGCATCCGAACTATTTCTTCGAATGGTTCGGCTGGCTCGCCTATCCCGTGATCGCGATCTCGCCGGCCTATCCCTTCGGCTGGGCGACACTGCTGGCGCCGCTGTTCATGTACTGGATCCTGGTCCATGTCACCGGCATTCCGCCGCTGGAGCAGCAGATGCTGCGCTCACGTGGCGAGCGCTACCGCGACTACCAGGCGCGGACCAGCATGTTCTTTCCGCTGCCGCCGCGAAAGGAACCGGCGGCATGAGCTTCATTTCCAGCGCGATCGGCACCGCCGAACGGATACCGCTGCCGGACGCGATCGTGCGCGCCGCGATCCAGCAACTCTGCGCGCGCACCGCGGCGCGGCTCGCCGATGCCGGAGACGATGCCGGCTTTGCCAGTCGGATGGCAGAACGCGCCATCGCCGAACATGCCGAGACGGCCAATGCCCAGCACTACGAAGTGCCGGCGGCGTTCTTCGCCGAGGTGCTGGGTCCCAATCGCAAATATTCGAGTTGCTACTACCGGGAGCCGACTTCGACGCTGCAGGAAGCCGAGGAAGCGGCGCTGCGACAGACCGTCGAACATGCCGAGCTCGTCGACGGCCAGGCGATCCTTGAACTCGGTTGCGGCTGGGGTTCGCTGTCGCTGTGGATGGCGCGGCAGTTTCCGGGATCGGACATCGTGGCGGTATCCAATTCGCACAGCCAGCGCCAGTATATCGAGCAGGCGGCGGCGGAGCGCGGATTGCGCAATCTCCGCATCGTCACCGCCGACATGAACCTGTTCGAGCCCTCGCGCCAGTTCGACCGCATCGTCTCGGTCGAAATGTTCGAGCACATGATGAACTGGCGCGCGCTGATGACACGGCTGCGAAACTGGCTTGCGCCGAACGGCCGTTTCTTCATGCACGTCTTTTCCCATCGCTCCGGCGCCTATCTGTTCGATCCGACCCACCGCGAGGACTGGATCGCGCAGCATTTCTTCACCGGCGGCGTGATGCCGAGCCATCATTTGATCCGGCAATATTCCGACCTGTTCGCCGTCGAGAAGGAGTGGCGGTGGAGCGGCATCCATTATCAGCGAACCGCAACCGACTGGCTCGCCAATTTCGACGCCCGCCGCGGCGCGATCGAAGCCATCCTGCGCCAGGTGTATGGCGGCGACACCCGACTATGGATGCGACGCTGGCGCTGGTTTTTCCTCGCCACGGCGGGGCTGTTCGGCCATGCCGATGGCAGCGAATGGGGCGTCAGCCACTACCGCATGAAGAAGGCGTAACGCGCCGGGCTTCGCTATCTGCCCAGCGGCCCGAGAATCTTCACCAGCTCGGCATGGACGAATTCATTGCCGCAGACCACATGGCCGGTCTTCATCGCGTCGTCGTCGCCCGTAATGCCGCTGACGATGCCGCCGGCCTCGCGCACCAGGATCTGGCCGGCCGCCATGTCCCAGGCGTTCAGGTTGCGCTCCCAATAGCCGTCGAGACGGCCGGCCGCGACAAAGGCGAGGTCGAGCGAGGCCGCCCCGAACCTCCGCAGTCCCGCCACCCGGTTCTGCAGCTCGGTCATCTCGTCGCGCGACAAGGCGTGGTCGCCGCGTCCGATATGCGGCAGACCGCAGGCGATCACGCATTCGTTGAGGTTGCGGCGGCCGGCGACGCGCAGGCGCTGGTCGTTGAGGAAGGCGCCCTTGCCCCGTTCGGCGATGTACAGCTCGTCATTGGCCGGATTGTAGATCACGCCGGCGATGATGGTGCCTTCGCGCTCGAGCCCGATCGAAACCGCAAACTGCGGAATGCCGTGCAGGAAATTCGTGGTGCCATCGAGCGGGTCGACGATCCAGGTGTGGCTCTTGTCGGCACCCTCGCGCGTCCCGCCTTCCTCGCCGAGGAAGCCGTAGCCCGGCCGCGCCTTGGCGAGATCGGTGTAAAGCATTTCCTCGGCCCGCCGGTCGGCCATGGTGACGAAATTGGCGGGACCCTTCAGCGAGACCTGGAGGTTTTCAACCTCGCCGAGATCGCGCTTGAGGCTTCGGCCGGCGTGACGCGCCGCCTTGACCATGACGTTGATGAGGGCTGAATGCAGCATGATCCCGGTCTGTGATTGGCGTTGCGGTGAAATGCGCCAGCGCGATCGCGAAGCGAGTTGGCGTGAAGGCCCGGACTGGGTGCCCCGTGGCTGTGGCGGCGTCAAGCCGGATCATTTGGCACCGAGCCAACGACGCGCCGCCGCCTCCGCCTTGGCGCGATCGGCCGGGCTGAGGCTGGCGAAGGCATCATCCAGCATCGGGTCGCCCTTGCCGGCAGTCTTGGCCACCAGGTGCCATTTCAGCGCCTCGAGCTTGTCGACCGGGGCGCCCTCGCCATTGACCAGTACCCAGGCAAGCCGGTTCTGGGCGATCGGGTTGTTCTGCCGCGCCGCCTTGCGCAACAGCGCCACCGCGGCCGGCTGGTTTTGCGGCGTGCCGGTGCCGTTGAACAGCGCGATGGCGTATTCGACCTCGGCCTCGACATTGTCGGCCAGCGCCGCCGCCTGCAGCAGCCGCACCGATTTCTCGACGTCCTTGGGCACGCCGGTGCCTTCCTTGTAGAAGGTGGCGAGCGCATATTGCGCCTGGGCGTTGCCGGCGTCGGCGGCGACGCGCAGCAATTCCGCCGCGCGCCGCAGATCCTGCGGCAGCGTCTGTCCGTCGATATAGAGCAGCGCCAGATTGTACGCCGCGCTGGAATTGCCGAGCTTGGCCGAGGATGCCAGCAGCCGGGCGGCCTCTTCGCCATTGGCGGGACCACCGCGCCCGGCGAGCCGCATCATGGCGAGCGCGAACATGGCTTCACGGTCGCCGGCGTCGGATGCGCGCTTGTACCAGCCGGCCGCCTTGGCGTTGTCGAGCTTGACGCCGAAGCCGTTGGCATAGAGTTCGCCGATCATGGTCATCGCCTTGGGATCGCCGCGCTCCTGCACCCGCTTGGTCGCGAGGTCGAAGGCGGTCTTGTACTGGCCGCGCTGGTAGGCGGCGTAGACATTGTCGACATGAGGGTCGTCGGGAGCGGGCGCTGGCATGACCGTTGCCGACGGCGGGGTCGGAGCCGGCTCCGGCGGCTTGGGCGATACGGGCTTCTTGGCGGCCGGCGGCTTTGCCTTGGGCTTGGCGGCCTTGTCGGTTGCCGGCGTCTCAGGCGAAGGCGGGGTCAGCGAGACCTGCGCCGACGCGGCGGCGGTCAGGGCCACGCAGGCCACCAGGATCAATTTCGGACACGGGCCCCTCATCGCGGCGCCTATCCCTGCTCGGCTTTCATCTTGCCGGACGCGGCGGCGTGCGCCTGTCGGATCACCTGTTCGAGCTCGATCAGCGCGGCGGCCGGGCCGCGCTGATCGGTCCAGATGAAATCGCCGGCCAGCACGAAATCCGCGCCGGCCGTGGCGAACTCGCGGGCCTCCTCACGCGAGGCGGCAAACCCGACACAGGGCGGCTCGAACAATTCGGCCCACCATTGCAGCCGTTCCGCGACCGCCTCTGCCGACGGCCGCCGGCCATGGACGTCGGGCTCACCGAACAGCACATAGTCCGCGCCGGCTTCGGCGGCGGTCATCGCATCGTGCCGGGTCGCCAGCCCGCCGACGCCGGCGATGCGATCCGGCTTGAGGCTCGGCAGCGCTTCCTGCAGAACTTCGATGCCGGTCACATGCGCGCCGTCGGCGCCCGAGCGTGCCACCAATTCGACATGGCGGTCGAGCAGCACGGCAGCGCCGCCTTGCTGGATGGTGGGCGCCAGCGCGGTGACGCGCGAGATCAGGGCACGCGGTTCGGCCGGCCGCAATCGGACCAGCACGGCCGCGATGTCTACCTTGCCGAACAGGCCGGCCAGATCGGCGACCAGCGCCGACGGATCGTCCACCACGGGCGTTGCGAGATAGAGGCGTGGGACGGGGCGGGACAGGACAGGTTCGGCGGCCATGATGTCGGCTTGGTGCCCGCGGACTGCGGCCAAAAAAGGGGCGGGCGATCAGTCGACGCCGCGGCCTCATGCGACTTTCGGATCGAGTTCGCCCTTGCCGTAGCGCTTCGCCATCTCGGCCGGGGTCAGCACCTTCTTGATCCGGCTGGCCTGGCCGGCGGTATTGAACTCCTGCATCCGCTGCTTGCAGAGCCGGGTCATCGCTTCCATCGCCGGCTTGAGATATTTGCGCGGGTCGAATTCCGACGGATTTTCGCTGAGCACCTTGCGGATCTGCCCGGTCATCGCCATCCGGTTGTCGGTGTCGATGTTGATCTTGCGCACGCCGTTCTTGATGCCGCGCTGGATCTCGGCAACCGGCACGCCCCAGGTCGGCTTCATCTTGCCGCCATGGGCATTGATGATGTCCTGCAGCTCCTGCGGCACCGACGACGATCCGTGCATCACCAGATGGGTGTTGGGCAGCTTGCGGTGGATCTCCTCGATCACCTTCATCGCGAGAATGTCGCCGTCCGGCTTGCGGGTGAACTTGTAGGCGCCGTGCGAGGTGCCCATCGCGATCGCCAGCGCATCGACCCTGGTCTCCCTGACGAACTTGACCGCCTCGTCCGGATTGGTGAGCAGCTGGTCGTGCGACAGCTTGCCCTCCGCGCCATGGCCGTCCTCCTTGTCGCCCATGCCGGTCTCGAGCGAGCCGAGCACGCCGAGTTCGCCCTCGACCGAGATGCCGCCGAGATGCGCCATGTCGGTGACCGTCCGGGTGACCCCGACATTGTAGTCCCAGTCGCCCGGCGTCTTGCCGTCGCTCTTGAGCGAGCCGTCCATCATCACCGAGGTGAAGCCGGCCTGGATCGCGGTCATGCAGGTGGCGGGCTCGTTGCCATGGTCCAGATGCACGCAGACCGGAATCTGCGGGTGGATCTCCGTCAACGCGTCCATCATGTGCCGCAGCATCACGTCATGGGCGTAGGCGCGGGCGCCGCGCGAGGCCTGGATGATGACGGGCGCATCGACGCTTGCGGCGGCGTCCATGATCGCGAGCGCCTGCTCCATGTTGTTGATGTTGAAGGCCGGCACGCCGTAGTCGAGCTCCGCCGCGTGGTCGAGCAGTTGGCGCAACGTGATGCGAGCCATGGGGTGTTCTCCGGGTTGAGGGCTGCGATGTCCGTCCGGGGCCGTTCTAGCGCCGTTTCAGGATCTCGACTCCGGGCAGCGGCTTGCCTTCCATCCATTCCAGGAAGGCGCCGCCCGCGGTCGATACATAGCTGAAATCGCCGGCCACGCCGGCCTGGTTCAGGGCCGCCACGGTGTCGCCGCCGCCGGCGACCGAGACCAACTTCTTGGCCCGGGTCCGTTCGGCGGCGTGCCTGGCCGCCACCATGGTACCGCGATCGAACGGCGTCATCTCGAACGCGCCGAGCGGTCCGTTCCAGACCAGCGTCGCGGCATCGTCGATCGCCGCATGGATCCGGGCGTTGGAGCGCGGGCCGATGTCGAGGATCATGCCATCGGACGGAATCGCATCGAGACCGTAGGCGTGGGAGGGCGAATTGGCGGCGAAGTGGAACGCCACCACGGCATCGACCGGCAGGATGATGGCGCAATTGGCCGTCTCCGCCTTCTCGATGATCCGCAGCGCGGTAGCGGCGAGATCCTTTTCCGCCAGCGACTTGCCGATGCCGACGCCCTGGGCGTGAAGGAAAGTGTTGGCCATGCCGCCGCCGATCACCAGCGCGTCGACCTTGCTGACCAGGTTTTCCAACAGGTCGATCTTGGTCGACACCTTGGCGCCGCCGATCACCGCGATCACCGGCTTGGCCGGCGCCTCCAGCGCCTTGCCCAGCGCGTCGAGCTCGGCCTGCATGGTGCGGCCGGCATAGGCCGGCAGAAGATGGCCGAGACCTTCGGTCGAGGCGTGGGCGCGGTGTGCGGCGGAAAACGCGTCGTTGACCCAGATGTCGCCGAGTTTGGCCAGTTCGGCCACGAAAGCCGGATCGTTCTTCTCCTCTTCCTTGTGGAAGCGGGTGTTTTCCAGGCAGAGCACGTCGCCGTCCTGCATCGCGGCCACCGCCTTTGCCGCGACCTCTCCGATGCAATCCTCCGCGAACGCAACCTTCTTGCCGAGCAATCCGGCGAGCGCGGCTGCGACCGGTTTCAGCGAATCCTTGGCATCGCGTCCCTTCGGCCGGCCGAAATGGGCGAGCAGGATCACGCGGCCGCCCTTGCCGGCAATCTCGGTGATGGTCGGCGCCACGCGTTCGAGCCGGGTGGAGTCGGTGACCCGGCCGCCTTCCATGGGGACGTTGAGGTCGACGCGCAGCAGGACGCGCTTGCCCTTCATATCGACGTCATCGAGGGTGCGGAACGATTTCGACATGGATACTCTCTCGCATCTCGCCTTCGGGAGCCCCGCAGGCGCGCGGCTCTCGCGAAAATGAAGTTGTTGCCCAGGGTGCAGTTCGCGCCGATCCGCACGTCGACCGTGCGGCAATCGGATCAGATCAGCTTCCCGATCGCGACGGCCGTGTCGGCCATCCGGTTGGAGAACCCCCATTCATTGTCATACCACGACATCACCCGCACCAGCGTGCCGTTCTGCACCTTGGTCTGGTCCATGTGTAAGGTCGAGGAATGCGGATCGTGGTTGAAATCGATCGAGACGTTGGGGGCGGTGGTATAGCCGAGAATGCCCTTGAGCTGCTGCTCGGAGGCGCGCTTCATCGCGGCGTTGATTTCCTGGGCGTCGGTCTCCCGCGAGGCAACGATCTTGAGATCGACCACCGAGACATTGGGCGTCGGCACCCGGATCGCGACGCCGTCGAGCTTGCCCTTCAGCTCCGGCAGCACCAGGCCGATCGCCTTGGCGGCGCCGGTCGAGGTCGGAATCATCGAGATTGCCGCGGCGCGGCCGCGATAGGGGTCCTTGTGCAGGGTGTCGAGGGTGGGCTGGTCGCCGGTATAGGCATGGATGGTGGTCATGAAGCCGGTCTCGATGCCGACCGTGTCGTTGAGAACCTTGGCGACCGGGGCGAGGCAGTTGGTGGTGCAGGAACCGTTGGACACCACCAGGTGGTCCCGCTTCAGCGTGTCATGGTTGACGCCGTAGACGATGGTCGCGTCGGCGTTGTCGGCGGGCGCCGAAACCAGCACGCGCTTGGCGCCGGCGGCCAGATGCGCTGCGGCCTTGTCCCTGGCGGTGAAGATGCCGGTGCATTCGAGGGCAATGTCGATGCCGAGCTCCTTCCAGGGCAGCGCCGAGGGGTCGCGATGCGCAGTCACCTTGATCTTGCCATTGCCGAGGCTGATGGAGTCGCCTTCGACCGTGACGGTGCCGGGGAAACGGCCGTGCACGGAATCGAAGCGCAGCAGATGGGCGTTGGTCTCGACCGGCCCGAGATCGTTGATGGCGACCACCTCGATGTCGGTGCGGCCCGACTCGGCGATGGCGCGAAGCACGTTGCGGCCGATGCGGCCGAACCCGTTGATAGCGACCCGGACTGTCATAACCTGCTCCTTCTCTCTAATAGCTGGCGCCGTCCCCCGCGAAGGACGCACGTCGTCCACGGAAGGGTTTGCTGAGGAATTCGCCCGGTTCGGCCGGGCGAGATTGATCGTATGAGACTTAAGTAGCTCTTTTTGCCGGCAATCTCAACTGCTCAGCCGAGCCGTTTCAGCGCAGCGTTAACCGCCGCCTCGGCGGTGATCCCGAAATGCTTGAACAGATCCTTGGCCGGCGCGCTTTCGCCGAAGCCGTGCATGCCGATGAATTCGCCGTCCCTGCCGATCACCGCGTCCCAGCCCCAGCGGACCGCCGCCTCGATCGCGACCTTGACCGGGGCCTGGCCGATGATCGCCTGCTGGCGGTCGGCCGGCTGCGCCAGCAGGAGTTCGAGCGAGGGCACCGACACCACGCGCGACGCAATGCCGCGCCCTGCGAGCTGCTTCTGCGCTTCCACCGCGATCTCGACCTCGGAGCCGGAGGCGAACAGCGATACCTTGGCTTCCCCTTGCGCAGCCACCAGCTCATAGCCGCCATGGCTGCACGGATTGTCGTTGGGCGCGGAGGTGCGCAATTGCGGCACGTTCTGCCGGGTCAGTGCCAGCACGGTCGGGCCGTCGATCCGGTTCAGCGCGAGCTCCCAGCACTCCGTGACCTCGATCGCGTCGCACGGGCGGAACACGCGCATGTTGGGCATGGCGCGCAATGCCGCAAGATGCTCGACCGGCTGGTGGGTCGGGCCGTCCTCGCCGAGCCCGATCGAATCATGGGTCATGACATAGACGACGCCGGCCCCCATCAGGGCCGCGATCCGCATCGCCGGCCGCGCGTAGTCGGTGAACACCAGGAAGGTGGCGCCGTTGGGGGCGAACCCGCCGTGCAGGAAGATGCCGTTGAGGGCCGCCGCCATGCCGTGCTCGCGGATGCCGTAATGGACGAAACGCCCCTTCGGGGTCTTGGGCGAAAAGTCGACGGCGGATTTGGCCTTGTTGTTGTTGGAGCCGGTGAGGTCGGCCGAGCCTGCGAGAAACTCCATCGGCATCGCCATGGCGATGGCGTCGATCGCCGATTCCGATGATTTGCGGGTGGCGATGTTCTGCGGCGTCTCGAGCAATGATTTCTTGTGCGCCCGCAGCGCCTTCGCCAGTGCTTGCGGCCGCTCGTGCCGGAGTCGGCGCTCGAACTCGGCGCGCTTGCGGCCGCCCAGCGTCGCCAGGCGGTCCCGCCATTCCTGGTGCGCCGCCGCGCCGCGGCTGCCGACCTCGCGCCAACGCTTGAGCACGTCGTCGGGCACCGAGAACGGCTCGAGCGAGATACCGAGATTCTCCTTGGCACCCTTGAGCTCCTCGGCGCCCAGCGCCTCGCCATGCGCCTTGGCGGTGCCGGCCTTGGTCGGCGCGCCATAGCCGATCGTGGTCTTGCAGGCGATCAGCGACGGCTTGCTGGATTTCTGCGCGCGGGTGATCGCCGCGGCGATCGCCTGCTGGTCCTGGCCGTCGATCAGCTCGGCCGCCCAACCGGCAGACTTGAACCGCTTCACCTGGTCGACGGAATCGGAGATCGAGGTCGGGCCATCGATCGAAATGCCGTTGTCGTCGTACAGTACGATCAGCTTGTTGAGCTTCCAGTGCCCGGCCAGCGCGATCGCCTCCTGCGAGATGCCTTCCATCAGGTCGCCGTCGGAGACGAGCACATAGGTGCGATGATCGACGATCTTCTTGCCGTACTCTGCGGCGAGCATCCGTTCAGCGAGCGCCATCCCGACCGAGGTCGCAATGCCCTGGCCGAGCGGCCCGGTCGTGGTTTCGATGCCCTTGGTGTGGAAGTTCTCCGGATGACCCGGCGTCAGCGATCCGAGCTGGCGGAAATGCTTGAGCTGGTCGAGCGTCATTTCGGTATTGCCGGTGAGATAGAGCAGCGCATAGAGCAGCATCGAGCCGTGTCCGGCCGACAACACGAAACGGTCGCGGTCCGGCCAGTCAGGATCGGCGGCGTCGAATTTCAGGAACTGCGTGAACAGCACGGTGGCCATATCGGCGGCGCCCATCGGCAGCCCGGGATGGCCGGATTTCGCCTTTTCGACGGCGTCCATCGCGAGCCCGCGAATCGCATTTGCCATACCGGTGTGGTCGACCTGGGTCATGATAATCCGCCTGAAATGAGTGCTCGCCGACGGTTCGCCGGCCGCGTGGATGCTTGGGAACTGCCGGGTGACCGGGCCCTGGGCTGGATAGCATCTGCATTCCCCGAGTCCAAGGCAATGCAACGCGCCTCGAGACGGAAAAGTTGCTTTGCAGTGCATAGTTCCGCGGCGGCGTTGCACTCTCCTCGCTTGCCACGTAAATTTCTCGCTCTAAACGCTTGCCTAGCCGCTCATTTCCGATTCCCTTTGGCTACTCACGGAAGGCCGCGCAAACTGCATGAGCGATCGTCCCGTCAACGGCTCCGGCAATGCCGAAATCGGCCCCGGCCGATGTCGACGCCGCCACCCGGCGACTGATGGCGGCGCTCGATGCGCTGGAAAGTGCGGTCGAGCGGCGGCGCGAGGCCGACCGCGACGAGAACGAACTGGCGGCGCGCATTCAGGCGCTGGGCGCCGACCGATCCCGGCTGGCCGACGAACTCGACGGTTCGCTGGTGAAGTCGCGCCGGCTCGAACGCACCAATCGCGAGATCGCCGAACGGCTCGATGCGGCGATCGGCACCATCCGCGCCGTGCTCGATGCGGGAGAGGGCTGATGAGTCACATCAATGTCACCATCAACGGGCGGCAATACCGCATGGCCTGCGAGGAAGGGCAGGAGGTTCGGCTTTTGAACCTGGCCCAGGGCTTCAATTCGCGGATCGAGGGGTTGCGCGGCAAGTTCGGCGAGATCGGTGACGCCCGCCTCACCGTGATGGCGGCGCTGACGGTCTGCGATGAACTGCTCGACGTCGATCATCGCATCCGCGCGCTGGAAGAGGAACTGGAAGCGCTGCGCAATGTCCGCAGCGAGGCGGCGGATCACGCCAGGGCGACCCAGGCCGCCGTGGCCAATGCGCTCAATTCCGCCGCCGAGCGCATCGAGAAGACCGCGCAGGTGCTCAATCGCACCATCGGCGGCGGCGTGGCGATTGGTTGATACCGAGTGCGGCCTTTTCACGCGAGCTGTCCCGGCATTTGCGGCCGCAGCCGCCTGGCTTTAGCGCTGGCGGTTTGAGGCAGACGTGATTACATTGACCGGGCGAGGCTGCGTTGCGCGTCAGGAGCCATATATCCCCGGGGCCTTATCGATCCTTCCGGGAACTGTCCCTGGCCAGGTCCGTGGACTTGGTCACATGGTGCCCACCTACTTTCGTAGGGAACTCCGGGATCGAGCGCTCCAACGGCCATTGCGGCTTCGCACTTCATCTCGGATTCGCATTTTACCTCGGTTGCGCCCTCCATCTCGGATTCATGGGTGCGGCCATTGCCGGGCTTGCCCGCGCCGTCCACGCCTCTACTCTGCCGCAACCGCAAGACGTGGATTCCCGGCTGCGCCGGATGTGACGGTGGCAATGTCGAGCCCTCCGGTTTCGCCAGGTCAGCAGAAGGCCGTGCTCCGCGCCGACGCGCTCGCGGCGCGCAATGCGTTAAGTGGCGAGCATCGCGCATCCGCGGCGCAGGCCGTTGCCAGGCGCGGCCTGCCGTTCGAGATCGCTGCTGGCGCGTTCGTTGCCGGTTACTCGCCGATCGGCAGCGAAATCGATCCGCTTCCGCTCTTGGCCGCGCTTGCCGCGCAGCACGCCCAACTGGCGCTGCCGGTGATCATGGCGCGCGACCAGCCGCTTCAGTTCAGGCGCTGGGCGCCGGGCGACAGGTTGCTGCCCGGGCCGCTCGGCATTCTCGAGCCGCCGCGCGCTGCCGGGACGATCGTTCCCGACATCCTGCTGGTGCCGCTCGTGGCATTCGACCGCGCCGGCCACCGCATCGGCTATGGCGCGGGTCACTATGACCGCACGCTTGCAGGTTTGCGCGCCGCCCGAACGATTACCGCCATTGGTCTGGCTTTCGCGGCCCAGGAAATCCCCTACGCTGCCGCTTCCACCCACGACGTCCGTCTCGATCTCGTGCTAACGGAGAGCGAGGTCATCGAATTCCGGAGTTGACAGATTGCGCATACTTTTTGTCGGTGACGTGGTCGGCAAGTCCGGCCGCACCGCCGTCCTGGAAAATCTGCCCGGCATGATCCGGGACTGGGCGCTCGATCTCGTGATCGTCAATGGCGAGAACGCCGCCGGCGGCTTCGGAATCACCGAAGCGATCTACCAGGAATTCATCGACGTCGGCGCCGACGCGGTCACGCTCGGCAACCATTCCTGGGACCAGCGCGAAGCCCTGGTCTTCATCGAGCGCGCCCCGCGGCTGGTTCGTCCCGCGAACTTTCCGAAGGGGGCGCCCGGTCGCGGCACTGCCCTGGTCGATACCAGGAACGGCAAGCGCGCGCTGGTCATCAATGCCATCGGCCGGGTCTTCATGACGCCGTTCGACGATCCCTTCGCCGCCGTCCATCAGGAACTGGAAGCCTGTCCGCTGCGCGCGGCGGTCGATGCCATCGTGGTCGATTTCCATGGCGAGGCCTCCAGCGAAAAGCAGGGCATCGGGTTTCTCTGCGACGGCCGGGCCAGCCTGGTGGTCGGCACCCACACCCACGTGCCGACCGCCGATCATCAGATCCTGCCCGGCGGCACCGCCTACATGACCGATGCTGGCATGACCGGCGACTATGATTCGATCATCGGCATGCAGAAGGAGGAGCCGATGCGGCGCTTCACGTCCGGCATCCCCTCCGGCCGGTTCGAGCCGGCGGCGGGTGCGGCAACCCTGAGCGGGGTGGCGATCGAGACCGACGATTCGACCGGGCTCGCGCTGCGGATCGCGCCGGTGCGGGTGGGCGGCAGGCTCGAGCCGACGCTGCCGGGATTCTGGTGAACCGCCGCGGCGGGATGGCGGTGCGCCTCAGGCCTGGCGAAAGCCCATGCGGAAGGCGCCCCAGTGGCGGCCGCGGACGACGATCGGTGCCGAAAGGTCCTTCATCAGGACGAAATTGCCGCCGCCCATGTCGCGGCGGTAGGTCTGCAGCAGAAACGGCTTCTGGCTGGCCGCCACCTTGCGCACCGCGCGGTCATTGAACAGCCGGCGGTTGCGGCAATGGGCATTGTTCCAGACCGGATCCCGGCCCTGCGGCAGGCGGTAGTTCGGGTTGTGGGTCGGAAGATAGCCACCCTTCGCCCAGGCGACGCAAAAGACGATCCGCGGGTCCATCTTCTGGACCGGATCCTGGATCGGCGGCAGGATGCGATCGGTGAGGGTGACATAGTCGGTGAGATATTGCCTGGGATTGGTCCCGGGAATTTCCCGGTAGTTCTCGTCCATCAGTTGGTCGAGGCTGATATCGCCGCGCTCGAGGGCACTCTCGAAGGCCGCGGCGACCCGATTGGCGGTGTCGAGCACGAGGCGGACCAGCGGTGCATCCGAGGTCTCGACGCCGCTCTCCGCGATGAGCTCGATCATCGCTTCGGACACGTCGAGCAGTTGCGCAACGCGATCGTCGGCTGCCCTGAGCTCGGTCGACGACAGGTCGACGCCGGCGCCGAGATTGCCGAGCTCGTCGATCACCATGTCGCAATGTGTGAGGTTCGAGGTGGCCGCCCGCGCGACCCCGTCGATCTCGCGGCCGACCGCGACGAAACCGCCATGGACCCGCTCGATGATACGCCGGATCTGCCCGGCGCCTTCGCCGGCGCTCTTGGCCCGCAGCGAGGCGTCGCCACTTTCGCCGATCAGGCTACCGACCTGGCCGTCGAGGTCGCGGACGGTATCACCGATCAGATGCGTCGCCTGCCGCGTCGCTTCGGCGAGGCTCTTGACCTCGCTCGCGACCACGGCAAAGCCCTTTCCGGCCTGGCCGGCACGGGCGGCCTCGATGGTGGCATTGAGTGCCAAAAGGTTGGTCTGCTTGGCGATCGCCTCGATCGAGCCGGATACCTTGGCGACCTGCGCGAGCGCGGTGCCGACCGAACCGAGCCGGCGCTCGATGCGGTCGACCGCCTCGATCAGTGCGGCGATGTGCTGGACGGCCGTCTCCACGGCGGCGCGCGACTGGGTGAGCTCGTCGACGGCGGCGGTGGTCGCGGACTGCACCGAACGCGACGCGTCGGCAATCCCGTGGTTGGCCGCGACCATGGTTTCGGCCGACTTCTGCAGGTGCCCGAACCGGTCGGACTGGCTGGCGACGCGCCCGGTGACTTCCTTCAGATGGCCCGCGACGTCCGCGAGCTCGACCCCGAGGCCGCCGATCCGGTTCGACAGCTGGTCGACCAGCCTGTCGGCGTTCGAAGCGATGGGGGCAGAGTGGCCCGAGCCGTCGGGCGACGGGTTCACTCCAGAGCCCGGCCGCGGATGATCGGGCCTGATTTCGGCACGATCGCCGGTGGCCGCCGGTTCCGGCAGGGCTTTCCGCAGCAAACCGAGCGCCATACATCTGCCCTGGGAGACCTGGATCGGGCGGCAGTGTCGCATCCCCGCGTGAAGTCGGGGTTAACGATTTCCGTGCGGCAGGTCGTGTCGCGGCGACGCCATCGGCAAATCTTTGATTTCGCGAGGTCGCCGGCCTATAACGCCGCGCCTCCCACGACGATATCCCGGACGAATCCGAAAGAGACTGCATGGCCGGACATTCCCAGTTCAAGAACATCATGCACCGCAAGGGGCGGCAGGATGCCCAGAAGTCGAAGCTGTTCAGCAAGCTCGCGCGGGAAATCACCGTTGCGGCCAAATTGGGCCAGCCCGATCCAACCATGAACGCCCGGCTGCGCGCCGCCATCATTTCCGCGCGGCAGGAGAACATGTCGAAGGATTCGATCGAGCGCGCGGTGAAGAAGGCGATCGGCGGCGACAGCGAAAACTACGACGAAATCCGCTATGAAGGTTACGGCCCCGGCGGTGTCGCCGTGATCGTCGAGGCATTGACCGACAACCGCAACCGCGCCGCCTCCGACATCCGCTCCTACTTCACCAAGTCCGGCGGCAATCTCGGCGAAACCGGTTCGGTGGCCTTCATGTTCGACCGCACCGGCATCATCGAATACGACGCCAAGGCGGCCTCCGACGAGGCGATGCTCGACGCCGCAATCGAGGCCGGCGCCGACGATGTGTCGTCGAGCGAGAACGGCCATGAAATCTACGCCTCGCCGGAGACCTATCGCGAGGTGGCAAAGGCGCTGGAAGCCAAATTCGGCGAAGCCCGCAAGGCGGCGTTGACCTGGAGGCCGCACAACACCGTGGCGGTCGACGACGACGCCGGCGAGAAGCTCTTCAAGCTGATCGATCTCTTGAACGAGCACGACGACGTGCAGAACGTCTACGCCAATTTCGAAGTCTCCGACGCCCTGCTCGCCCGCATAGCCGGCTGAACACACCCTCCCGTCATTCCGGGCGCGCGAGCGCGCCGGGAACCCATAACCATTGATGTCAGTGGTGAGCACGCGGCGGCCCCAGCCTCGCGCCACACGGGGTTTCGTGGCTATGGTGTCCAGTCTCGCGCCAGGGGGCGCGTCCGGAATGACGGCAGCAGTGGCGCCGATTGCGCCGCCCGTCATCGAGGGCCTGCGCCGAGGGGCCGCGATGGGGTATAGACGCCCATGACCTCGCCGCCGATTCGCCATCCCATCCGCATTCTCGGCATTGACCCCGGCCTGCGCCGCACCGGCTGGGGCGTCATCGAGATCGAGGGCAACCGGCTGCGCTTTGTCGGTTGCGGCTCGGTCGAGCCGCCGGACTGCCTGCCGCTCGCCGATCGCCTGCTCGCGATCCACAACGGGCTGGCTGCCGTGCTCGACGATTTCCGGCCCGTCGAGGCGGCGGTCGAGCAGACCTTTGTCAACAAGGACGGCGCCGCGACGCTCAAGCTCGGGCAGGCCCGCGGCGTCGCCATGCTGGCGCCGGCGATGATCGGGATTTCGGTGGCGGAATACGCCCCGAACCAGGTCAAGAAGACCGTGGTCGGCGCCGGCCATGCCGACAAGAACCAGATCCTGATGATGCTGAAGATCCTGCTGCCCAGGGCCGAGCCGAAATCTCCCGACGCCGCCGATGCCCTGGCGGTTGCGATCACGCATGCGCATCACCGGGCCAGCGCCGCGCTGACCTTGAGGGCGGGGGTGCCATGATCGGCAAGCTGAAGGGGCTGGTCGACAGCTATGGCGAGGACCATGTGATCCTCGACGTCGGGGGGGTCGGTTACCAGGTGCATTGTTCGGCGCGAACCCTGCAGGCGCTGCCGCGGCCCGGCGAGGCCGCGGTATTGTCGATCGAAACCCATGTGCGCGAGGACCTGATCAGGCTGTTCGGATTCCGCGACGAGGTCGAGCGCGAATGGTTTCGCCTGTTGCAGACGGTGCAGGGCGTCGGCGCCAAGGTCGCGCTGGCGGTGCTCTCCACCCTGCCGCCTTCGGAGCTTGCCAACGCGGTTGCGCTGCGCGACAAGGCGGCGGTGACGCGCGCGCCCGGCGTCGGCCCGAAGGTCGCCGAGCGCATCGTCACCGAACTGAAGGACAAGGCGCCGGCTTTCGGCCATGTCGATCCGGCACTGGTGCATCTCGCCGGGGCGATCGACGAGCGGCGGGCGCCGCGACCGGTCGCTGACGCGATCTCGGCGCTGGTCAATCTCGGCTACGGCCAGCCGCAGGCCGCCGCGGCGATCGCCTCGGCATCGCGTAGCGCCGGCGAGCACGCCGAAACCGCGCAGTTGATCCGGCTCGGACTGAAGGAATTGGCGAAGTGACCACAGCGCCCCGCATGGTGACGCCGGAACGCCGCGCCGACGATGTCGGCGACACCGCGCTGCGGCCGCAACTGCTGGCCGAATTCGTCGGCCAGGCCCAGGCGCGGGCCAATCTCGCCATCTTCATCGAGGCGGCGCGGAAACGCGGCGAGGCGCTGGACCATGTGCTGTTCGTCGGTCCGCCCGGCCTCGGCAAGACCACGCTGGCGCAGATCCTGGCGCGGGAACTCGGCGTCGGATTCCGCGCCACCTCCGGCCCGGTGATCGCCAAGGCGGGGGACCTCGCCGCACTGCTGACCAATCTGGAGGAGCGCGACGTCCTGTTCATCGACGAGATCCATCGCCTCAGTCCGGCGGTCGAGGAGGTGCTCTATCCTGCGATGGAGGATTTCCAGCTCGACCTCATCATCGGCGAGGGACCGGCGGCGCGTTCGGTCAAGATCGAGCTGGCGAAGTTCACCTTGGTCGGCGCCACCACACGCGCAGGCCTGCTGACCAATCCGCTGCGCGACCGCTTCGGGATTCCGGTGCGGCTGAATTTCTATACCGAACAGGAGCTGGAACGGATCGTCAGCCGCGGCGCCCGTGTGCTCGGCATCGGCATGACGGCGGATGGCGCCAACGAGATCGCCCGGCGCGCCCGCGGCACGCCGCGGATCGCCGGCCGCCTGTTGCGGCGGGTGCGGGATTTCGCCTCGGCCGCCGATGCCGCCGCGATCGATCGCGCCATCGCCGACCATGCGCTGCAGGCGCTCGAGGTCGACGCTGCCGGGCTTGACGCCATGGATCGGCGCTATCTCGGCACCATCGCCACCAACTATGGCGGTGGCCCGGTCGGCGTCGAGACCATGGCGGCGGCGCTGTCCGAACCGCGCGATGCCATCGAGGACATCATCGAGCCGTTCCTGATCCAGTGCGGCTATCTGCAGCGGACGCCACGCGGGCGGCTGCTGACCTCCCATGCCTTCCGTCATCTCGGTCTCGCCGAACCCGCGCGGGACCCGGCGCAGTTCGGCTTGTTCGCGAGCGGCGAGGACGAATAGCATCGGGCGATGCCGGCCCGGCACCAGGGGGATGCAGCGACCAGGCCCGACGGACGGACGCCGGCGACAAGGCAATCGCCGTCGTTGAAATCTGACGGAACAAAGGCGGGGAACGAACCGCTTTGTGGCCGGTTGTTGCTGCACGCGGCCCACTGCAGCATCAATGCCGAACTGACATTACGGCGACCGCCGGTGTTTTGACGCAGCAAAGGCGGCATGGGCGTTACACCATGCGGCGTTTGGTGAGACGGTTCCGCTCATCGCAAAATCCATCGCCTTCAAGACAAATGCGAACTGGTCGTGATGCTGCCGCTTGAGCTGGCGTGCGACGGACACAGCTTCCGACTCGATGTCGACGGAACACATTTCGACTTGGCCGATTGTTCTGTCCCACGACGCAATCCACAAGGATCATCCAAGATGGACAACAAACAGGATCAGAACAAGCCGGGTCAGCAAGGACAGCAGAGCCCCGGTCAGAAGCCCGGCCAGCAGCAGAGCGGCGGCCAGAAGCCAGGCCAGCAGAAACAGGGCGCACCGGACGAAATCCATCCGGAGAGCGCAGATCAGGGCAACAGAAATACTGACTATAGCGGCGGCGGGTGAACGGCGAGCTTGCATCAAGATACGACAATGATGCGTCTATAGCGAGGACCTGCTCTCGGTAGGGACTTGCTCCGCCCGGGTGTAGGCCACTCCGGGCGGCTTTTTTTAGAGGCCCTGCAACAAGTGAGGACATGATGGCTGAGCGGAATGGCGACCAAATTGTAGAAACCGCACGAGAAGCCCGCGGCGCGGAGCCGGGGCCGTCCGTACGCAACGTTTTGGTATGGAGCGTTGGGCTTGTCGTGGTGGCAATGATCGTTGTCTGGTTCGTGTTCTTTAAAACGTAGGTCCGCCATGGCGGGAAAACGATCCATTGCGTTTGGAATTTCCGCGAGCGTCTGATCTCGACCTCACAGGTGCGCTGCCCTAGTATGGTTTGGCGATACAGGGGAGACGATCCAACGACCGATCTAGACGGCTCAATGCACAATGGCCGCCACGAAATGCAGGTCCGTATCTATTTTGAGGATACCGACTACGGCCAGATAGTCTATCACGCGAGCTATCTTCGCTTCATGGAACGGGGCAGGACCAACTATCTGCGACTGCTCGGTGCCGACCATCGCGCCTTGTTCGAGCAGACGACCAAGCAGGCGCCCGGTTTCGCATTCGTGGTGCGGTCGATGGCGATCGATTATTTCAGTCCGGCCCGGATGGACGACGTGCTGAACATCGTCACCGTGCCGCAGCAGATCAAGGGAGCATCGATCACGCTGCTGCAGCAATGCAGGCGTGGCGATGATCTGCTGGTCGAGGCCCGCGTACGGGTTGCGTTCGTCGCCGGAGGCAAGGCGCAACGCATTCCCAAGCCGCTGCGGGATGCCATGGAAGCCGATGTCCGGACAGGCGACCCGGCTGCTTCCAGGGAATGAGCGGATCGCATCAGGCTGGTAGCCTTGTCAGTACCCTTATCAATATCCGCGGGCGCGATCGACGACGTTGTCGAGCGAACCGCCGGTCTCGAAGCGTTCGATCTGGCGCGCCACATAGCTCGCTATCGCGTCCGGGTCGGTATCGGCGGCGTTGTGCGGCGTCAGCACGACATTCGGATGGGCCCAGAATGAGCTGTGCGAGGGCAACGGCTCGCTGGCAAAGACATCCAGCGATGCGGCGCCGAGCGTTCCATCGTTGAGGGCATCGAGCAGGTCGGCCTCGTTCTGCAGCCCGCCGCGGCCGGCGTTGATGAGGATCGGCGCCCCGATGGCGCCGGTCCGGTTCAGCTTCGCGAACAGGCTGCGATCGAGGATCCGTCGCGTCTCCGCCGTCAGCGGCAGTAGGCAGACCAGGATGTCGGTGCGGCGCAGGAACGGATCGAGCCCGGCCGTGCCGTGGAAGCATTCGACGCCCGCGATATGTCGTTCACGGCGACTCCAGCCGGCGACGCGAAAACCGAGCGGGACCAGCATCGAGGCGGCGTGGGCGCCGAGCGCGCCGAGTCCCATGATGCCGACCGAAACGGCACTGGCCGGCCACTGATATCTTGGCGCCCAGCGCCGTTCGCGCTGGCAGCGCCGCAGATAGGGCTCCTGCCGATGATGCATCAGCACATGCAGCACGACATATTCGGTCATGCGTGCGGTCAGATCGCCGACCACCACTCGGACCAGCGGCACCTTGGGCAGGTCCGGATCGGCGATCAGCGCATCGACGCCGGCGCCGAGATTGAAGATCACGCGCAGGTGCGGCAGGGCCGCAAGCACCCCCGCGGCCGGCTTCCAGACCGCGGCATACTGAATGTCGGCGGGATCGCCTGAATCATCGGGCCACGGCACCACGCGCCGGCCGCCGCAGGCAGTGTCGAAGCGGCTCTTCCACCGTTCAGGCGACCAGTTGGCGGTCCCGCCCTGTACGATCAGCGCAAGCGCACCCTGCTTCATCGGATTCCGGCCTGTCCAGGTGTCGGGTGACCTTATCGGCTCGGCCAGGCCGCGCAAAATATTTCCGCTTCGCTGTCGGGGCCGGGCATACTGCCACGTCTTCCAACCGGACAGGATCCGTTCCCATGCTCTATGCCATCCTTTGCTACCATGACGAGGACACCGTCGGTTCCTGGACGCCGGAACAGGACGCCGCGGTCATGCAGAAGTTGTCGGTGGTACAGGACAAGCTTACCCGGCAGGGAAGGCTCGGCCCGGTGGCCCGGCTGCTGCCGACCACGGCCGCAACCACGTTGCGCAAGGAAAATCCGCCCGTCGTGATCGACGGCCCGTTCGCCGAGACCAAGGAGCAACTGCTCGGCTTCTACGTCGTCGACTGCGACAATCTCGACGAGGCCTTGGCGGTCGCCAAGGATCTCGGTGCGGCCAATCCGGGCGGCGCCTACGAAATCCGTCCGGTTGGCGTGCTCAACCCGGGGAGCCTCAAGACGTGACCGACGCCGCCTGGATCGACGCCGCGCTGACGGCGGCGCGTCCCCAGGCGGTCGGCGCGCTGCTACGCTATTTCCGCAATCTCGACTCCGCCGAGGAGGCGTTCCAGAACGCCTGCCTGCGCGCGCTGAAAAGCTGGCCGCAGAACGGACCGCCGCGCGACCCGGCGGCATGGCTGATCATGGTTGGCCGCAATGCCGGAATCGACGAGGTCCGCAGGCACCGCAAGCAGGAGCCGCTGCCCGCGGATGATCTGATCTCCGATCTCGACGATGCCGAGAGCGCGCTGGCCGAACGGCTCGACGGCTCGCATTATCGCGACGACATCCTGCGACTGCTGTTCATCTGCTGTCACCCCGAGCTGCAGCCGACGCAGCAGATCGCGCTGGCGCTGCGGATCGTTTCCGGTCTCACCGTCAAGCAGATCGCCCGCGCCTTCCTGGTCGGTGAAGCCGCGATGGAGCAGCGCATCACCCGCGCCAAGGCCCGGGTCGCCAATGCGAGCGTGGCGTTCGAGACGCCGGGTGGGGCGGAACGCGCCGAACGTCTCGCGGCGGTCGCCGCCATGATCTACCTGATCTTCAACGAGGGCTACTCCGCGAGCGGCGACACCGCCGGAATCCGCGCGCCCTTGTGCGAGGAGGCGATCCGGCTGGCGCGGCTGCTGCTGCGGCTGTTCCAGGGCGAGCCGGAGATCATGGGGCTGACGGCGCTATTGTTGCTGCAGCATGCCCGGGCGGCCGCGCGCTTCGACGGCGACGGCGCGGTGATCCTGCTCGATGACCAGGATCGCGCGCGCTGGAACCAGAACATGATCACGGAAGGGCTGGCGCTGATCGACAAGGCGATGCGCCACCGCCGCAGCGGTCCGTACCAGGTGCAGGCGGCGATCGCCGCCCTGCATGCGCGCGCCGGCAGGCCCGAGGACACCGACTGGACCCAGATCGATCTGCTCTATGGCGCGCTGGAGGTCATGCAGCCGTCGCCGGTGGTGACGCTCAACCGCGCCGTCGCGGCAGCCAAGGTACGCGGCGCCGCCGCGGCGCTGGAGATGATCGAACCGCTCGCGCCGCGGCTGTCGAACTACTTCCACTTTTTCGGCGTGCGCGGCGCCTTCCTGATGCAGCTCGGCCGCAACGACGAGGCGAGGGAAGCGTTCGACCGCGCCATCGCGCTGGCCAACACCACGGCGGAAGCCGCCCATATCCGCATGCATCTCGACCGCCTGATGCGCGACAACCGGCCATGCGACCCGGCCATGCAAAAAAAATGACGCGGCCTGTCGCACGGCGCGGTTCCCGTTCGTCTTGAGAATGTACCACCCGACCACCCCGGAGGGGATGAAGTGACCCGAGCCGAGACCGCGCCATGATCCGTTTGGGAAACCTGCGAGCCGTCCGCGGCTAGGGAGCCATTCCATGCTGGAAGTCATTGCCGTCATCGCCGCTCTGCTCGCGCTGGTCCTGGGCGCGGTCCTCATCATGGCCGCCGCGAGGCCGAATCAATTCAGCATCGCGCGCAGCACCCTCGTGAACGCCCCGCCGGAAGTGATCTACCCCCTGATCGACGATTTTCATCAATGGGTTGCGTGGTCGCCCTACGAACACCGCGATCCCGCGATGAAGCGCAGCTATGGCGGGTCAGCCCGCGGCAAGGGTGCGGTGTACCAGTGGGAAGGCAACAACCAGGTCGGCTCCGGCCGGATGGAAATCCTGGAATCTTCGGCGCCTGCGAAGATCCTCATCAAGCTCGATTTCTTCAAGCCGTTCGAGGGCCACAATACGGCGGAATTCACGATGCTGCCGCAAGGCGATGCTACTTCCGTGCGCTGGCTGATGCACGGCCCGTTGCCGTTCCTGGGCAAGATAATGCATCTGTTCATCAACATGGACAACATGATCGGCAAGGATTTCGAAAGCGGCCTCGCCAACCTGAAGCGATTCGCCGAGAAATGATCCCATCAACCCGAAGCATCAGAAAAGGAGCACGCGATGCAGATCAATCCCTATCTGTTCTATGAAGGCAATTGCGAGGCGGCACTGAAGTTCTACGAGCAGGCGCTCGGTGGCAAGATCGACGCGATCATGACTTACGACGGCGCGCCGCAGTCGATGCCGATGCCGGAGGGCTGGAACAAGAAGGTCATGCATGGCCAGATGACCGTCGGCAACCAGGTGCTGATGGCATCCGACGCCCCTCCCGGCCATTTCAACAAGCCGCAGGGATTTTCCGTCTCGCTGCAGATCAAGGATGTCGCGGAAGCCGAGCGCAGGTTCAACGCACTGGCCGACGGCGGCAGCGTCAACATGGCGTTCGGGAAGACGTTCTGGTCCAAGGGCTTCGGCATGTGCGTCGACCAGTTCGGAATCCCGTGGATGGTGAACGTTCCCGAGATGTGAACGCGCTAGCGGCAGGACGGGTAGATGGCCGCGAGCTGGCGCCCACGCAGCAGCAGCAGGTGCGACGTCAAACCGCCGCGGCGGGCGATCCAGCGTTGCACCGCAGGCGGGTAGGTCGCCAGCACCAGCTCGGAGGCTTCCGGTTCGGCGTACAGGTGGCCGCGCCGGTCAATGGAGCGCGCGGCATGAAATCCGAGCACGGCGCGCCGGGTCACGCAGATCCGGCCGTTCGGCACCACGCTCAGCACCAGGGTGCAGGCCGACAGGCACGGTCCGTCGATGACGACGCGCTCGCCGGAGGCCCGCACGCGCTCGAACAGGTCGAGAAACTGGCCGACCTGTCCGCCGGGGCTGGCGAGAATGCGGACGTCGGCGCGCGCCGGCAGCGCGGCGAGCACGCACAATACGGTCGGCAGCATCATTCTGAGGAGGGTGGTTCGCATCATCGAAGCTTGCTTGGATCGGATGGCGGAATCAACCCGGTAACGGCAGGCACGCCGCGTGGTTCCGGTTGCCGCCGTCCGCTGCGGCTAGTCGTTCCGGCGCTTGCCGCGCAGTGTCGGGAGCCCGATGCCCGCGGCGTCGAACCCGCCGTCGACGGCAAGGATCTGGCCGGTGATGTAGCTCGCGCGGTCGCTGCCCAGGAAGAACACGGCCTCGGCCAGTTCCTCCTCGAGTCCATAGCGATTGAGGGGAATGGCGTCGTGATAGTCGGCGCGAATTTCGGCGGTGTGCACGGCCCTGGCCATCGCGGTCTCCACCGGACCGGGCGCGACGGCATTGACGCGAATGCCGAGCGAAGCCAGTTCCACGGCAAGCTGCTTGGTGAGATGGGCAAGGCCCGCCTTGCTGGTGCCATAGGCCGAACGCAGCGTCGAGGCCCGCACGGCCGAGATCGAGGTGATGTTGACAACGGCGCCGCCGTGCTCGCGCATCAGCGGGGCCGCGGCCCTGGTACAGAGGAACGGCCCGGTGAGGTTGACGGCGAGGATGCGGTTCCAGTCCTCGACCGACGTCTCGAGCAGCGGCGCGAAAACCGCGACGCCGGCATTGTTGACCAGGGCGTCGAGCCGGCCGAAGCGCCGCTGCAGCGCGGTCATCGCCGCCGCCACCGCATCGGCATCGGCGACGTCGCAGTCGATCGCCAGGGTGCTGTCGGGGCGTGCCAGGCCGGCAACCGCATTGCGCAGCAAGTCGTGCTCGATGTCGAGCAGCGCGACGCGCCAGCCGTCGGCGAGGAATCGCTTCGCTACGGCGAGCCCGATGCCACGTGCGGCGCCCGTCACCAGCGCGACTTTCTGCGGGGAGGGCGCCATGGGGCACGGTCCTTGGTCGAATGCCGGGAGAATGGGCTGCAGCAGGATAACGAACGACCCGGTTCGTCAAGCCGGTTTCCGGAAACGATGGACGCGCCATCTGCCGCCAGTTGCAAACCAAGCTCCGTGAAGTCCGGAAATCACAAGGGGGACGTTCCATGTCGCTGAGATTCTACTTCCATCCGCTGTCATCGTTCTGCTGGAAGGTGCTGATCGCCCTCTATGAGAACGATACCTCGTTCACGCCGCACCCGGTCAATCTCGGCGATCCGGATCAGCGGGCCGCCTTGTTGCAGCTGTGGCCGATCGGCAAGTTCCCGGTGCTGCGCGACGACGCAAGCGACCGCACGATTCCGGAATCCAGCATCATCATCGAATATCTCGACCAACACTATCCAGGTCGTACCCGCTTCATCCCGGCGGATCCGAAGCTCGCTTTGCAGACCCGGCTGCGCGACCGTTTCTATGATCTCTATTTGCATCAGTCGGTGCAGAAGGTCGTCGACGACCGGCTGCGGCCGCAGGGCAGCAAGGATCCGCATGGCGTCGAGCAGGCCAAGGCGCGGCTTCGCTCCTGCTACGGCATGGTCGACAGGGAAATGGCGGACAGGAGCTGGGCGATGGGAGAGACCTTCAGCCTGGCCGATTGTGCCGCATCGCCGGCGCTGTACTACGCCAATGAGCTGGTGCCATTTGGCGCGGATAACCGCAATGCCGCCGCCTATCTCGATCGCCTCAAGGCCCGGCCCGGCTTTGCGCGCGTGATCCGAGAAGCCGAGCCATATTTCGGCATGTTCCCCAAGGAGGCCTGACATGGGCGACGGCAAATCCGATCTCATCCGCGCCCTGTTTGCCGCCTATCTGTCGGGCGACCGCAAGGCCGTCGAGGACAGGCTGACCGAGCAATTCCGCTTCACCAGCCCCTATGACGACGCGATCGACAAGGCCGAATATTTCGCCCGCTGCTGGCGCGGCAGCGACTGGATCGAACGGCACGAGCTCGAACGAATTGTCGTGCAGGATGACGAGGCTTTCGTCACCTACCGATGCGTCGCCAAGGACGGCAAGAGCTTCCGCAACACCGAATTCATCCGGTTCGACGGCGACAGGATCAGGAGCATCGATGTCTATTTCGGCGCGACCTACCAGAACGGCCGGTTTGTAAGACAGCCCCAATGAGACATCGCCGGAGGTGCCAGGCGATCGGCCACCGTGCTGGCGTGGCCATCGCCCGCGAAATTATTTCGCCGGGCGTGTCGGTGTCGCAAATACCGGTTCGTCCTGTTGACGAGCGATGCAGGCGGCCATGCGGCCAGCTCGGCCGGCCGACAGAGGGAGAGTGACAATGCGATTCATGGTGATTGTGAAGGCCAACAAGGATACCGAAGCCGGCGTGATGCCGAGCACCGAGCTGCTGGCAGCCATGGGCAAGTTCAACGCGGAACTGGTCGATGCTGGCGTGATGCAGGCCGGCGAGGGACTGCATCCGACCGCGAAGGGCGCCCGGATCAAATATTCCGGTGGCGAAGGCCGGGTCAGCCGTGGGCCGTTCAATCTCACCGAGGATACGGTCGCCGGTTTCTGGCTGATTCAGACCGCATCGCTGGACGAGGCCGTCACCTGGATGAAGCGGGCGCCGTTCGAGGGTGGTGCCGAGATTGAGATCCGCCAGATCTTCGCGCCGGAAGATTTCGGCGAGGCGCTGACGCCGGAGTTGCGCGAACAGGAAGCCGAACTGCGCGCGCGCGCCGAGCGGAAATAGCCGGCGCTGCCGATCGTCAAACATTTCACCGAGGACGCGCCGACCATGCGATTCATGATGCTGATGATCCCAGGAGGATATGAAAAGGCGGCGCCCGGCACCATGCCGGCGCCCGAGGCCGTCGCCGCCATGATGAAATACAACGAGGAGCTGAAGCAGGCCGGCGTGCTGATCACGCTCGACGGACTGCACCCGCCCTCGATGGGCGCGCGGGTCTCGTTCGCGACCGGCAAGCCGATCGTGACCGACGGACCGTTTGCCGAGGCCAAGGAAGTGCTGGGCGGCTATTGGATGATCGAGGTCAAGTCGCGCGACGAGGCGATCGCATGGGCCAGGCGCTGCCCGGCTTCCAGCACCGAAATCATCGAAATCCGGCAGGTGCAGGAATTTTCGGACTTTCCCCCCGAGATCCAGGCGGCGGTCGCCGCGCTCAACGACCCGTCGTCGCCAAAGGGTTAACGCTTGCGCCGATCGGCGCTCGCGTCGCACGGGCTTCGAGGCGCGACAATAGTGACTTTGCCGCCGGCTCATGTAAAAGCCTCTTACATGAGCTGGCGCAAGGAACAACGCCGCGCCGAGCGCGGCTATCATCACGGCAATCTCAAGGAGGCGCTGCTGCAGGCGGCGCTCGGCCTGATTGCGGAGAAAGGTGCCGCCGGTTTCACCTTTGCCGACGCCGCGCGCATGGCCGGCGTCAGCCCCGCCGCGCCGTATCGGCATTTCCGCGACCGCGACGAGCTGCTGTCCAGCATCGCCCAGCGCGGGTTCGAGCAGTTCGAAGGCGTGCTGTCGCAGGCGTGGGACGATGGCCGTCCGGATACCGTCACGGCGTTCGAGCGGGTCGGCAAGGCCTATCTCGCCTTCGCCCGCAACGAGCCCGCGTTCTACTCGGCGATGTTCGAATCGGGGCTGCCGGTGGATCTCAGCCCGACGCTGCAGGCTGCGAGCGAGCGCGCCTTCGCCATCATCAGGGCGGCTGCGGAGCGGCTTGCCGCGCTGTCGCCGCCGGGCACGCCGCGGCCGCCGGCGATGATGATGGCGTTGCACATCTGGTCGATGTCGCACGGTGTGGCCTCGCTGTTTGCCCGCGGCGACGCGGCGCGGCGCAAGCTGCCGATGTCGGCGGAAGATCTGCTGGAAGCCGAGGTGCTGATCTATCTGCGCGGTCTCGGCTTCCCGATCGACCGCAACGGCGCCGCGCCGCGCGAGCCGGCGGAGACCAAGCCGGCCGGTCCGTGGGGCAGCCCAAAATAAATCAGCGACCGCGGCTTTCCGCCCGCTTGACAAAAATCCGGGATCGGCTACCTATGTAAATGTTATTTACATTCACAACGGCGTGATGCCGTGATGGAGAGGGAAATGGCCTATACCGCAGATGTCCATCGTTGGCGCGGTCCCGAAGAGTCCTATCGCCCGCACATGCGCGTTCACCCCGGCATGATCATCGCAACCGTACTCGGCTTCCTGTTCTGGTGGCCGGTCGGACTGGCCTTTCTGTTTTTCACCCTGAGGAGCACGAACATGGGTTGCTGGAGTCACCAGGATCGCTGGCAGAACAAGATGGAGCGGATGCAGAGCAAGATGGAGCGGATGCGCAACCACGTGGAGCGGCGCGGCTTCGGCTTCGGGCCGCCCTCCAGCGGCAATCGCGCCTTTGACGAATACCGCATGGAAACCCTCCGGCGCCTCGAGGAGGAGCAGACCGAGTTCAAGGATTTCCTCGACCGGCTGCGGCACGCCAAGGACAAGGAAGAGTTCGACCAGTTCATGGCCCAGCACCGGTCGCGGCCGACCCCACCGAACGATCACCCGCAGAGCTAGTCCAGCCTCAGGCCTCACGCCTCCCTAGACCCGATGGCGACTTTGCCGCCCATCTGCCTCGCGCAGGTGGGCGGCTTTGCGTTTTGGCATACGAAAGTCGGCCCAGGGGTATCCCGGGACAGCCGTCGTCGTTTTGCCGCAGCCCGAAAACCCATTGGTAACTCCGCGTTAACCATGATTAGCGTCTGGTTGGCAGGCGTCAGGACGCGCTGTCAGCCCTTGTTTTGACATGTTGGCAGGGGAAGCAGGCTCCGTCTTCGGACGGGCCTCCCTTGCGACACATCAGGGCTCTCGCGCTGGCGCTTGCCGCGCGTCTTGGCGCGCGGCTGTGGAGGCCGGCAGCCATTTGCTCCCGGACGAGTAGGGACACTTGCGTTGAGAGGATACAGCTCATGAATCCGGCCGATGTGGCCCAATCAGCGTTGCCGCTGGCCTCCAGCGATGTCTCGCTGATCGCGCTTTTCCTGCATGCTCACTGGATTGTGAAGACGATCATGCTAGGACTTTTGGCCTGTTCGGTCTGGGTCTGGGCGATCGCGATCGACAAGATCATCCTGTATGCCCGCACCAAGCGGGCGATGGACCGCTTCGAGCAGGCGTTCTGGTCGGGGCAGTCGATCGAGGAACTCTATCGCGCGCTTTCCACCAAGCCGACGCAATCGATGGCGGCCTGTTTTGTCGCGGCCATGCGGGAATGGAAGCGGTCGTTCGAAAGCCAGGCCAGGTCCTTCGCGGGCCTCCAGATGCGGATCGAGAAGGTGATGAACGTGTCCATTGCCCGGGAAATCGAACGTCTGGAGCGGCGGCTCTTGGTGCTGGCGACGGTCGGCTCGGCAAGTCCCTTCGTCGGCCTGTTCGGCACCGTCTGGGGCATCATGTCGAGCTTCCAGTCGATCGCGGCCTCGAAAAACACCTCGCTGGCGGTGGTGGCCCCCGGCATCGCCGAGGCGCTGTTCGCCACCGCGATCGGCCTTATCGCTGCCATTCCGGCGACTATCTTCTACAATAAGTTCACCTCGGAGGTGAATCGGCAGGCCCAGCGACTGGAAGGGTTCGCCGACGAGTTCTCGGCGATCCTGTCACGCCAGATCGACGAACGGGCGTGAGGAGCGGCAGATTGTGAGCACCAGATCATGGCCATGAACATGGCAGGCTCATCCGGCGGCGGGCGCCGCGGCCGGCGGCGCACCGTGATGTCGGAGATCAACGTCACGCCGATGGTGGACGTGATGCTGGTGTTGCTGATCATCTTCATGGTGTCGGCGCCACTGCTCACGGTGGGCGTGCCGCTCGATCTGCCGCAGACCCAGGCCAAGAGCCTCGAACAGGACAAGACTCCCCTGCAGCTCTCGGTCGACATCAAGGGACGGGTTTTCATCAACGATACCGAAGTCGCCATCGCTGAACTGATTCCGAAACTCAAGGCCATCACGGACGCCCGTGGCGGCCTCGACGAGCGTATATTCATGCGGGCGGACAAGAAGGCGGATTACGGGACGGTGGCGAAGGTGATGGGGCTGTTGTCGGGCGCAGGCTTCAAGCGGCTCGCGCTCGTCACCGAAGTGGAGCAGGGAACCTGACGCGGTGAACGTGAAGGTCGACAAGACTCTGGTGGCGTCGGTAGCCCTGCACGTCCTCGTGATCGGGTGGGGGTTGGTGTCGTTCTCGAGCAAGGCGTTCGAATCGGTGCCGGAGGAATCCCTGCCGGTCGACGTCATCTCCGCCGACCAGCTCGCCAAGGTCACCGCCGGAATGAAGACCGGCAAGAAGGAAAATCCGAAGCCGCTGGTGGAGAAGGTCGCCGAGGCGAAGCCGGTCGATGACGACGCGGTCGGCAAGGTCAGCGAAAGGCCGCCGGTGGTGACCGACACCTCGCCGCCGCCAACGCCAAAGCTCGAACCGAAGCCGGTCGAGAAGAAGCCTGATCCCCCGAAGCCGGTGGCGGAGACCAAGCCGAAACAAGAGCCGAAGCCGGTCGAGAAGAAGCCGGAACCACCGAAGGTCGATCCGATCGCGGAGGCGCTGAAAAAGGAAGAGAAGAAGCCGCCGCCGAAACCGCAGACCCAGGCGACCACGCCGCAACCGCCGCGTCCGAAGGCGGAACGCGTGTTCGACCAGTCGAAGATCGCAGCCCTCTTGGACAAGCGTGATCCGACCCGGCAAGCGCTGACTGGCGAGACCCTGAATTCGAACGCGGCGCTCGGTCTGTCCAAGGGCAGCGCCGCCGACAATTCGGCGACCTGGGGCTCGATGTTCAAATCCCAGGTCGAGCGCTGCTGGAAAAAGCCCTATGGCGGCATCGAAAGCCAGAAGCCGGAGGCTGCGTTCGATATCCGGCTGAAACAGGACGGCACGCTGGAAGCGGCGCCGGTTGCGCAGGGAACGCCAGCGACGCCCTATCTTCGCGTCTATCAGGAGAGCGCGCTGCGCGCGATCATCGCGTGCCAGCCCTACAATCTGCCGCCGAAGTTTTTTGAAGAATGGAAGTATTTTTCGCCGGTGTTCACCGAAAACAGTTGAGTGCAGCCAAAGTGGGCGTCGATCAGAACCGTGAAACGAAGTTTGTGAGAACATGACCCACAAAGATGGACTGCATCGGACGCCAATCCGCCTGAGCCGGCGACAGATCATCTCCGCCATGGGCGCGCTGGGCGTGGTGGCGGGGACCGGGCTGCGACCGGCGGCCGCGCAAAAGCGCATCATCGTGCCCGAGGGCGAATTCCAGCCGCTGCCGATCGCAATCCCGAACTTCGCGGGCGGTACGCCGTCGGACGGCGACGTCGGCGCCAACGTCACCCAGGTCATCACCAACAACCTCAAGCGCAGCGGCCTGTTTGCACCGATCGACCAGACTGCCTACATCGACAAGGTCATCAACATCGATACCGCGCCGCAATTCCAGAACTGGAAGACCATCAATGCGCAGGCATTGGTGACGGGGCGGATGACCCGGCAGGGCGACGGACGCCTGAAGGCGGAATTCCGTCTCTGGGACGTGGCCACGGGCCAGCAGCTGACCGGCCAGCAATATTTCACGTCACCGGATTATTGGCGGCGCATCGCGCATATCATTTCCGATCAGATCTACGAGCGGCTGACCGGCGAGAAGGGTTATTTCGACAGCCGCGTCGTGTTCGTGGATGAAAGCGGTCCCTCGCAGCATCGCGTCAAGCGGCTCGCCTTGATGGATCAGGATGGCGCCAATGTCCGTTACCTGACGCGAGGCACCGATCTGGTGCTGACGCCGCGATTCTCGCCGTCGACCCAGGAAATCACCTATATGGAGTTCGGCCAGGGCGACCCGCGGGTCTACCTGCTCAACATCGAGACCGGCCAGCGCGAGATCGTCGGCAATTTTCCCGGCATGTCATTCTCGCCGCGGTTCTCGCCGGACGGCCAGCGCGTCATCTTGAGCCTGCAACAGGGCGGCAATTCGAATCTGTACGTGATGGACCTGCGCTCGAAATCGACCACGCGGCTGACCGACACGCCCGCGATCGATACCTCGCCGTCCTATGCGCCGGACGGAACGCGCGTGTGTTTCGAATCCGACCGTGGCGGCAAGCCGCAGATCTACGTGATGCCGGCCACCGGCGGACCGGCATCACGCATCTCGTTCGGCGAAGGCACCTATTCGACTCCGGTGTGGTCGCCACGCGGCGACTACATTGCCTTCACCAAGCAGGGCACCGGACAGTTTTCCATCGGCATCATGAAACCGGACGGCTCTGGCGAGCGCATCCTCACCTCGAGCTTCCACAATGAAGGTCCTACCTTCGCGCCGAACGGCCGGGTGCTGATGTTCTTCCGCGATCCCGGCGGCAATGATGGACCCTCGCTGTACACGGTGGACATTTCCGGGCGCAGCGAACAGCGCGTGCCTACCCCGGGCTATGCGTCCGACCCCGCTTGGTCCCCGCTGCTCTCGTAGGACAAATTAAGCATCTTTGTCGGCGACGCGCCGAGGCAAGGCGCGTGCCGGACCGCCGCGCGACACGGCAAAGCTTGCCTACCTTGCTGAATAATCGAGGAGATTTTCCTGCACGCCGGCGCCAGGCAACCTTGCGGTAACGATGTTCGCTCAGAAAGACTTCATCTGCCGCAGGTAACAATGTGTCCTCACAAGGACGTGCGCGCGCCCGATGCAACTGGCTGACAGGAATAGAGATCTCGATCTGAAGATGTCGCCGTCGATCTATGCGGCGCTGGTCGATTCACTATTCCAGAACCCGGCGCCGATGTTCGCCGGCGCGGTGTTCGCCGCCATTGCGGCGGTCATGACGGCGCTGAAATCCGGCGACCATCTGCTGTGGCCATGCGCCGCGCTGCTGATCGTGACCGGCGCGGTGCGCGCCTATGACATGCATCGCTACAAATCGCGCAAGTGCCCGCTCGATGCGGACGACGCCGCCGATTGGGAAATCCGCTACCAGATCGGGGCGATGTTCTATGCGGCGGCGCTGGGAATCTGGAGCGCGGTCGCGCTGATGACCAGCAACGATCCCGTCGCCCACATGATCTGCGTGTCTGTCACCACCGGCTACATGGCGGCCGGCGTCGGCCGGACCTATGGCCGGCCCTGGATCTTCCATTTCCAGATCGTGCTCGCCTGCGGTCCGATGACCGTCGCGCTCGGCCTGCACGGCGATCCCTACTACATCGGCATGGCATGTCTGAGTGCGCTGTTCTTTCTCGCGCTCAAGCAGATCACCACCGGCCTGCAGCGGATGTTCGTGCGCGCGCTGGTGGCGCGCGAACGCGAGGCGGCGCTGGCCAACCAGTTCGATACGGCGCTGAACAACATGCCGCACGGCCTCTGCATGTTCGGTCCGGACGGCCGGCTCGCGGTCGTCAACCACCGCTTCACCGAAATGATGCGGCTGCCGCCGGATCTGGTGCAACGCGATGCGACCGCCCCCGACATCGTCGCGGCCTGCGTCGCCGGCGCGACGCTGTCGCGCGGGAGCGCCCAGCTCGTCGTCTCCGAGATCGAGAAGTCGCAGGCCGGTTACATCACCACCGTCGACCCCGACGCCAGCAACGATCGGGCGCTGTCCTGGACCTTCCAGCCGATGGCCGGCGGCGGCACCGTGGTGCTCCTGGAAGACATCACCGAGCGGCGCAATGCGGAAGCCCGGATCAGCCATCTGGCGCGCTACGACGAATTGACCGCGCTGCCGAACCGGCTGAATTTCCGCGACGAAATCGAGCGGCTGCTGGCGTTGCCGCGCGATGCGATGCAGACCTCGGCGCTGTTGTTCATCGACCTCGACCAGTTCAAGCAGGTCAATGATACGCTGGGCCACCCGTGCGGCGATCAGCTCCTGTGTGCGGTGGCCGAGCGGCTGCGCGACATGCTGCGTCCGGAGGATTTCGTCGCCCGCTTCGGCGGCGACGAGTTCGTGGTGTTCCAGCAGGACATCAAGTCGAACGAGGATGCCGCGGTGCTTGCCCGGCGCATCGTCGACCGTCTCAGCGAACGCTACAAGATCGACAATCATCTGGTCGAGATCGGCGCCAGTGTCGGCATCGCGATGACGTCGCCGCAGGGCACCAGTGCGGATACGCTGTTGAAGAACGCGGACATGGCGCTGTATCGCGCCAAGGCCGATGGCCGCGGCACGTTCTGCTTCTTCCGGGACGAGATGGCGCAGACCGTGGAGTCGCGCCGCATCCTGGAGCTCGACCTGCGCAAGGCGCTGGCCAACGAGGAATTCGAGCTGTTCTACCAGCCGCTGGTCAATCTCAAGTCCGGACGGATCTCGACCTGCGAGGCGCTGTTGCGCTGGAACCATCCGGTGCGCGGCACGGTCTCGCCGATCGACATCATTCCGGTGGCCGAGGACATGGGGCTGATCGTCGATCTCGGCCGCTGGATCCTGCGCAAGGCCTGCATGGAATGCATGCGATGGCCGGAGGCGGTCAGCGTCGCGGTCAATTTCTCGCCCCAGCAATTCCATCAGCGCGACGTGCTGAGTGAAGTCCGCTACGCGCTCGAGGTCTCCGGGCTGCCGGCGCATCGGCTCGAGATCGAGATCACCGAATCCTCGCTGCTGCGCAACACGCAACTGACCCACGACGTGCTGTCGCAACTGCGCACGATCGGCGTGCGGATCTCGCTCGATGATTTCGGCACCGGCTATTCGAGCCTGAGCTATCTGCACAACTTCCCGCTGCAGAAGGTGAAGATCGATCGCTCCTTCCTGGAGGGCATCGATACCGACCGTCCGCTGACCCTGCTTCGCGGGGTGGCGCGACTGAGCGCCGATCTCGGAATGTCGGTGGTGGTGGAGGGCATCGAGACCAACGAGCAGCTCGAGCTGATCAGCGCCGACGGTACCGTGACCGAGGCGCAGGGCTATCTGTTCAGCCGCCCGGTGCCGGCGGTGCGGGCCCGGCAATTGCTGAATGCGTCGCACGGCCGCCGCGGTGCGGACGACAAGATTGTTCTGCCGGTTCCATCGCGTTCGATCGCCTGAATCCCGCGGCAATCATTTCGCTATCCGCGCAGATGCGGCGGAACCGATTAACCCTAATACCCCGAACCCTTTGCGCAGCGGTTAGGAAGCTGTTAACCTTTCCTCGGTCGACCGGGGGTTGCAGCGTTGAGAAGTGCACAATTGAAGTCTGCAACCGATGTGGTCACGCCTGCGCGAAGTGCCGGGCTGCTCGATCACGTCGACTATCGCCTGGTCGAGACCCCTGCGGAGCGCGACGAGATCTATCGGCTGCGCTACCGCGCCTATCTGCGCGAAGGCGCGATCCTGCCGCAGGAATCGCAGCGCGTCAGCGACAGCTACGACGATGCGCCGAACGCCTGGATCTTCGCGGTCTACATCCACGGGGAACTCTGCGGTTCCATTCGTGTCAGCGTGGCGACGTCGGAATGGCGGATGTGCCCCTCGGTCGAGCTGTTCGGTGATCTGCTTCATCCGGAACTCGACCAGGGCCGGGTCTTCATCGATCCCACCCGGTTCGTGGCCGATCCGGAAAAGGCCCGGCGCTACCCCGAGCTGCCCTATGCCACGGTGCGGCTAGGCTATGTCGCGGGCGTGCACTTCAATGCCGATGTCGGGCTGGCGCTGGTCCGGCCCGAGCATCAGGCGTTCTACCGCCGGCTGTTCCTGCAGGAGAGCTGGGGCGAGCCGCGGCTGCTGGACGGTCTGCTCAAGCCGGTCGGATTGATGGCCGCGCATTATCCGACCCTGCGCAGCAAGGTCTTTGCGCGCTACCCCTATCTCCACTCCAGCGCCTTCGAGCGACGGATGCTGTTCCAGCGCCGCCAGGACCGCAACGCCAGGCCGGGCGATTTCGTTGTCGACAGCGCACGCACCTCGATCGTTCCACAGTCTTGATTGACGTAGGCTGATCTTTGCGCCGGTTCCCTCGACGGCGGCCGTTTCTTCAAGTCAGTCAATTTGTTGCATCAAATCCTCGGTTCCCATTCTAACGCTGCGCCGGGCTGTGCGCGGCGGCTTGCCTTCACCATCGCGCCACATTTGCCACCCATTAACCATCGCGGTTGCTTTTCGCTGTTCGGGGGCATTTGAGCGGCTCCGGAAACACCCCATCAAGGTTGACGGAACGTTCGTTTAACCATCGCCCTGTAGACCGAATGACAGTCGAAAACGCGAGCGTGGAGGCTCCGGAATGAAACATCAGATGCGCGCCCTGCAGGGATTCAAGCTGGCGGCGGTGCTTGCGGTGGCGCTTTCGATGGGTGCCTGCGCCAACAAGAACCTCGGCGCCGATGGCGCGATGGCAAGTGCGGCGACCCCGGGCAGCCAGCAGGATTTCGTGGTCAATGTCGGCGACCGCGTGTTCTTCGACAGCGATCAGACCGATCTCAGCCCGCAGGCGATCGCCACGCTGGAGAAGCAGGTGCGCTGGCTGCAGACCTACAACCGCTACGCCTTCACCATCGAAGGCCATGCCGACGAGCGGGGTACCCGCGAATACAACATCGCGCTCGGCGCGCGGCGGGCGCAGTCGGTGCGGACCTTCTTCGCCTCCCGCGGCATCGATCCGAGCCGGATGCGCACCATCTCCTACGGCAAGGAACGCCCGGTTGCGGTCTGCAACGACATCTCCTGCTGGTCGCAGAACCGTCGTGCCGTGACCGTGTTGAATGCGAGTTCCTGAGCTTCGGCCGCTTGCGCGGCTGCATCGCCGGCGCCTTCGGGCGCCGGTTTTGTTTTGACCGCAAGCGGCGCGCGAGCAATTGTTTCAGTCACATTTTTGGCGTACTCCCTCTCTCAATGTGGCGCGCTTTCGATGTCGCCGTTCTCGTCGTCAGGCTGAAATGTCACCTCGATTTTTCTTGTTGATCCGCGCTGCGGCCCTGTCCGCGATGCTGGCACTCGGCTCGTCGGTATGGGCGCAATCCGATAGTGCCGATCCGGAAATGCGGATCCAGCAGCTCGAGAACCAGCTGCGGCAACTGACCGGTCAGAACGAGGAACTGCAGCACGCCAACCGTGTGCTCGAGGATCGCCTGCGGGCGCTGCAGGCTGGCGGTGCACAGGCCGCCCCCGGCGGTTCGTCCGCGACCGCGCAGCCGGGCGTGGCCGCCGCGCCTCCGATGCCGCTCAACCCGCCTTACGGCCAGCAACCGCCGGCCCGCGGCGGTTACGACCAGCAGATCGCCGCACCGGCGCCGATCGTTCAGGAACCGCCGCAGGACGCGGCGGCGGGCCGTCGCCGCGGCGATGCTTTCGATCCGAACCAGAATCCGAGTGCGCCCGGCGCCCCACGCGCGCTAGGCGGTGGTCAGCTGCCGATCGGCAACCAGGCGGGCGTCGGCGCCCCCGGCGGCCGCGGCGCAGGAGAGCCGCTCGACCTCGGCAACACCGGCGGTGCGCGCTATCCGCAAGGCGCGCCGCCCCCGCCGCGAGCCAATGGCGGACTCACCACCGCCCCGCCATCGCAGACGCCGCGCGACGAATTCGATCTCGGCATCGGCTACATGGAGCGCAAGGACTACGCGCTGGCGGAGCAGACCATGCGCAATTTCGCGCAGCGATATCCCGGCGATCCGCTGCTGGCGGACTCGCAATACTGGCTGGGTGAAAGCCTGTTCCAGCGGCAGCAATATCGCGACGCGGCTGAGGCGTTCCTGGCCGTGACCACCAAATACGACAAATCGGCCAAGGCGCCGGACGCGCTGCTGCGGCTCGGGCAATCGCTGGCGGCATTGAAGGAAAAGGAAGCCGCCTGCGCCGCGTTCGGCGAGGTCGTGCGAAAATACCCGCGCGCCTCGAGCGGCGTGAAGGCCGCCGTGGACCGCGAGCAGAAACGGGTGAAGTGCTGAGCCCGGTATTCATCCGGTCGCTCGGCGCCATCCGCCTCCCTCGCGGCGCGCTCTGTCTTCGAGAGGTTTGACTTCAGCCGGCGGCGCCCATGCCCGACGACGATTCCGCTATCTCTGCATCGGATGCCAGGCGCCTGTTCGCGGATTGGAAGGGCGCGCCGGCCCTCGTGCTGGCGGTCTCCGGCGGTCCGGATTCGATGGCCATGATGTGGCTGGCGGCCCGCTGGCGCCGCGTGCTGGCGCGTGGCCCGCACCTCATCGCGGTCACGGTCGATCACGGCCTGCGCGTCGAGGCGGCCCGCGAAGCTCGCGCGGTCAAGCGCCTCGCCCATAGCCTCGACCTCACCCATCGCACCGTGCGCTGGACCGCGGCCAAGCCGAAGACCGGCTTGCCGGCGGCGGCGCGCATGGCGCGTTACCGGCTGCTGGCGCAGGCGGCACAGGCGGGCGGCGCCACCCATATCCTGACCGCACACACCCGCGACGACCAGGCGGAGACGCTGTTGATGCGGCTGCTGCGCGGCAGCGGCATCGCCGGGCTGGCAGCCATGGCGCGGCAGTCGGAGCGCGAGGGCGTGGTGCTGGCGCGTCCGTTTCTCGATGTTGCCAAATCCCGCCTGGTGGCGACGCTGGAGAAGGCCGGGATCGCGTCTGCCAGCGATCCGACCAACCACGACACCGCTTTCACCCGTCCCCGGCTGCGCGCGATCCTGCCGGTCCTGGCGGCCGAAGGCGGCGACGCGCGGGGCCTGGCACGGCTGGCCTCCCGGCTGGGCCGGGCGAATGCCGCGGTGGAAATCATGGTCGACGGCGCCGAGCGCTATCTGGCGCTCAGGGATCAGGGAACGCGGCCGGCCGATCGTGCCGCCAGCTCGTTCGACGGCGGCGCGTTTGCCGCCTTGCCGGAGGAGATCCGATTGCGGCTGCTGCTGCGCGCGATCGATCGGTGTGCCTATGAAGGTCAGCCCGAACTGGGCAAGGCCGAAGCGTTGCTCGCGGCGCTGGACCGAGCGGCAGCGTCCCGCAAGCGGCAGAGGGACGTCCGGCTGAAGCAGACCCTGGCGGGCGCCCTGGTCAGCCTGGTCGACGGTCGGATCCGGATCGAACCATCGCCGCCCCGCCGGCGGGTGAAGCCCTTGTGACGGCGCAAGCGCGGTCGGATCGCCTTAACCACCCCGGCAAACACCCGCTCCCGCGCCATTATTTGAACCGGAATAGCGCCAAGATAGGCTAAATTGTCCTGCCTGGTTCCCTTGGCAGCGACCGACGCCGCACCTAGATTGTAGGGCGTTGACCGAGAGGGATTCTTTCGGGGGACCCAGGGAAACCGCCAAGGCAGTAAGGCCGCGATCCGCGCGACCACGAAGGAAGTTTCGATGAACGCCAATCTGCGCAATTTCGCCCTCTGGGTCATCATCGTCCTGCTGCTGCTGGCGCTGTTTACCCTGTTTCAGACCCCGGGCCAGCGCACGTCGTCGCAAGACATCTCGTTCTCGCAGCTACTCACCGAAGTCGATGCCAATCACGTCCGCGACGTCGTGATCCAGGGTCCGGAGATCCATGGCACCTTCACCAACGGCTCGAGCTTCCAGACCTACGCTCCGAACGATCCGACGCTGGTCTCCCGGCTTTACAACGGCAAGGTCTCGATCACCGCGAAGCCGCCCGGCGACAACGTGCCGTGGTTCGTCTCGCTGCTCGTCTCCTGGCTGCCGTTCATCGCCCTGATCGGGGTGTGGATTTTCCTGTCGCGGCAGATGCAGGGCGGCGCCGGCAAGGCAATGGGTTTCGGCAAGTCGCGGGCCAAGATGCTGACCGAGGCGCATGGCCGCGTCACCTTTGAGGATGTCGCCGGCGTCGACGAGGCGAAGCAGGACCTGCAGGAGATCGTCGAGTTCCTGCGCGACCCCGGCAAGTTCCAACGGCTTGGCGGGCGGATTCCGCGCGGCGTATTGCTGGTCGGACCTCCCGGTACCGGCAAGACGCTGATCGCGCGCGCGGTCGCCGGCGAAGCCAATGTGCCGTTCTTCACGATCTCGGGCTCCGACTTTGTCGAGATGTTCGTCGGCGTCGGCGCAAGCCGGGTCCGCGACATGTTCGAGCAGGCCAAGAAGAACGCGCCCTGCATCATCTTCATCGACGAAATCGACGCCGTCGGCCGCCACCGTGGCGCCGGCCTCGGCGGCGGCAATGACGAGCGCGAGCAAACGCTGAACCAGCTGCTGGTCGAGATGGACGGCTTCGAGGCCAATGAAGGCGTGATCCTGATCGCGGCAACCAACCGGCCCGACGTGCTCGACCCGGCGCTGCTGCGGCCCGGCCGGTTCGATCGCCAGGTCGTCGTTCCCAATCCCGACGTCGTGGGTCGCGAGCAGATCCTCAAGGTTCACGTCCGCAAGGTGCCGCTGGCGCCGGACATCAATCTCAAGACCATCGCCCGCGGTACGCCCGGATTTTCCGGTGCCGACCTGATGAACCTGGTCAACGAGGCGGCGCTGACCGCGGCGCGCCGCAACAAGCGCATGGTGACGCAGTCCGAATTCGAGGAGGCCAAGGACAAGGTGATGATGGGCGCCGAGCGCAAGTCGCTGGTGATGACCGAAGAGGAAAAAATGCTGACCGCCTATCACGAGGGCGGCCACGCCATCGTCGGTCTCAATGTCGTTGCCACGGATCCGATCCACAAGGCGACGATCATTCCGCGCGGTCGCGCGCTCGGCATGGTGATGCAATTGCCGGAGCGCGACAAGCTGTCGATGTCGCTGGAGCAGATGACCTCGCGGCTGGCCATCATGATGGGCGGGCGGGTTGCCGAGGAACTGGTGTTCGGCCGCGAGAAGGTCACCTCCGGCGCCGCCTCCGACATCGAGCAGGCGACCCGGCTGGCACGCATGATGGTGACGCGCTGGGGTCTGTCCGAAGAACTCGGCACGGTTTCCTATGGCGAGAACCAGGACGAGGTCTTCCTCGGCATGTCGGTGTCGCGCACCCAGAATGCGTCGGAGGCGACCGTCCAGAAGATCGACAGCGAGATCAAGCGCCTGGTCGAGGAGGGCTATAACGAGGCGACCAAGATCCTGACCGAGAAGCGGGCCGATCTCGAGGCGCTCGCCAAGGGCCTGCTCGAATTCGAGACCTTGACCGGTGACGAGATCGTCGACCTGCTGATTGGCAAGAAGCCCAACCGCGAGTCGGTGCTGGAGCCGAGCACGCCGCGCACCTCGGCGGTGCCGCCGGCCGGCAAGCCGCGTCCGCGGCCCGACCCCGATGCCGGGCTGGAGCCGCAGCCCCAGGCCTGACCGGGGCGATATCGCGAAGGCGAAACGCGGCGGCGACGCCGCGTTTTCGTTTGCGCTTAAGATTTCCTCAAGGCACTGCGTCCTATTGGTGGAAGGGCGTGCCTCGCGAAGCGGCGGCCGCGCCAAAGGACCATGGCCATGCCGCGATCCGTTCCGACCGCCGACCGCGAGCAGGGCGCGATTCCGCCGGCGCTGGTGAAGATTTGCTTCGCGCTCGTCGTCATCCACCTGACGTTTTTTCCGACGGCGTTCCTGGCCCATGGCTGGATCTTCGACGACAAGGGCCTCGGCATCCCGACCGATTTCGTCAATGTCTGGGCGGCCGGCCACCTTGTGCTCGAAGGCCACGCCGCGCAGGCCTATGACTGGGAGATCGAGAAGCAAGTCGAAATCGCGGTGCTCGGCCAGAGCTATCCCGGCAATTTCGCCTGGCACTATCCGCCGCCGTTCCTGTTCGTCGCGGCCATCCTGGCGCATTTTCCATACGCCGTCGCGTTCGTCGGGTGGGCGCTGGCGAGCCTCGTGCCCTATCTCGCCGTCATGCGCGCCATTGTCGGCCGGCCATTCGGCCTGTTGCTGGCGGCGGCCTTTCCGGTCGTGCTCACCAACACGCTGGTGGGGCAGAACGGCTTTCTGACCGCGGCGCTGGTCGGCGGCACGCTCTATCTCCTGCCGGCGCGTCCGGTGCTGGCCGGCATCTGTCTCGGGCTTCTGAGCTACAAGCCGCAATACGGATTGCTGTTTCCGCTGGTGCTGATCGCGGCCTCGCAATGGACGGTGTTCGTCACGGCGGCCATCGTTGCGGTGGCGCTGGCAGGGCTGTCCTGGTTCGCTTTCGGCACCGAGAGCTGGCAGGCCTTCTTTCACTGGATGCCGATGTTCTCGCAGGCCTTCCTCACCGAGGGCAGGGCGCCCTGGGGCAAGATGCAGAGCGTATTCGGGCTGGTCCGGTATCTCGGCGGCGCCGAACAGCTGGCCTGGCTGTTGCAGTCGATCACGACCGGCACGGTTGCCGTCGTGCTGGCGCTGATGTGGCGCAGCCGCATCAGCTATTCGCTGAAGGCCGCCGCGCTCGCCGCCGGCACGCTGCTGATCACGCCGTATCTGTTTCTCTACGATCTCATGGTGCTGGCGATCGCGGTCGGGTTTCTGGTGCGGATCGGATTGAAGCAGGGTTTTCAGCGCGGCGAATTGCCGGCGCTCGGGGTGGTCGCCTTGCTGCTGATGTTCTTTCCTTTGGTGGGCGCGCCAACCGGGCTTGCCGCGACGCTGATCGTCGCCGGGTTGATCGCGGGGCGCTGCGGCCTGTGGCGCAACAGCGCGGCGCTGCAGCCCCGATCCACGGCATCGGCCTGAGCGATGGAGGTCTCGACGCGGTCGCATGACGCGCGTCTGGCCGCCGGATCGCGCGCGGGCGGCCAGACGAAGGCTGCGGGCAGCGCCGACCCGACCGTCATGGCGCTGGCGCTGTGCGCGGCGGTGGCGCTGGCGCTGGCCATCCCGGCGCTGCGGGCCGGCGTGTTCGATGCCATGTCGACCGACGACGCCATGCGGCTGGTCGAAGTGCGCGACCTGATCGGCGGACAGGGCTGGTTCGACCTGATCCAGTATCGGCTCGATCCACCCGGCCTCGCCATGCATTGGTCGCGGATCGTCGACGTGCCGCTGGCCGGGCTCATCCTGCTGTTGCGACCGCTGCTGGGCAGCCATGGCGCGGAGGCGGTCACGCTGATGCTGTGGCCGACGCTGCTGCTCGGCGCGGCGCTGCTGCTGGTTGCCGCGATCGCCGGACGGATGGTCGACGGCATCCATCGGCACACGGTACAGATCGCCGCGATCATGCTGGCGGCGCTTGCGGCGCCTGCCCTGATCCATTTCCGCGCCGGCGCGATCGACCACCACAATGCCCAGATGGTGTTGCTGCTGGGCCTGCTGTTTCTGTTGTCCGGCATCGAGCGAAGCCGGGCCGACGCTGCAATGGCCGGGCTCGTGGCGGCGCTTTCGCTGGCGATCGGGCTCGAGATGCTGCCGGCGATTGCCGCCGCCTGCCTCGCCACGCTCGGACTTCTGATCTGGCGCGGCCGCGACGTCTCGCACCAGGTTGGCCTGTTCGGCGCGACACTGGCCGGCTCCTCGATCGTTCTCGCCGGCGTGTTGTTGCCGGCCTTTGGCGCCCCGGTCTGTGACGCGTTCGGCGCGCCGTTCCTGCTGCTCGCCGCAGGCGGCGGCGCCATCCTGGTAATCGTGGCCGCCGCCGACCGATGGCATTCGTCCCGGCGCGCGCGGATAGCCGCCGCGGTCATCCCCGGAGCGATGCTGCTTGCCGTCTTCTTCGCACTGTTTCCCGGATGCGTCGCCTCGCCCTATGCGACGGTCGACCCGCTGGTGACGTCGGTCTGGCTCGACCATGTCGCCGAAACGGTGTCGCTCCCAACCATGCTGCAGCTCGAGCCGCAGAAGATCCCGGGCTTCTATGGCTTTCCGGTGCTGTCACTCGTGCTGGCGAGCGTGGCGATGGTGCGGAACTCGTCGGGGCGTCGATGGCGCTGGATCATCGTGGTGGCGACGCTGGCCGCCCTGGTCGGAACCAGCATCTGGGAGATGCGCGGCGCGGCGGCGGCGGCCCTGGTGGCGGCTCCGGTCCTGCCGGCGAGCCTTGGGAGCCTGTGGCCTGCGCGGGATCCCGGCCGCCGACTGCTGATTGCAGCCTTGGTGGCCTCGCCCGCAACCTTCGCGGCCGCCGGTCTGGCAGCTCGGCCACTGATCGACCGGCTGGCTCAGCCGACATGGGCCATGGCGGTTCAGGATGCGTCGTCGTCCTGTCGAGCCGTGTCGAGCCTGCTGCCGCTGGCCCGGCTCGCGCGGGGCCGGGTGATTGCGCCGATCGACCTCGGACCGGGCATCCTCGTCGCCACCGACCACTCCGTGTTTGCGGCACCGTATCATCGCAACAATGACGGCAACCGCGCCATGCTGGACCTGATGCTGGCCGACCCGATGGCGGCGCGGCAGATGCTCGCCAAGCACCGGGTCGACTATGTGGTGGTCTGCGCGGGTTCGCTGGAGCAGGCCGATTTCGTCCGGCTCGCTCCCGATGGGCTGGCAGCCCGCCTCGGGCGTGGCGAGACACCCGATTTCCTGGAGCCGGTCCGGCTGGACCCTGCCGGCCAGCTCGCCGCCTGGCGTGTCCTGCCCTGACGGCGTGCCGATCATCCATCGCCGCCCTTCGCTGCAGAGACTTGCTCCAATTCGGCTCGCTGTCACAATAAAGCCTTGCCAGCGCGTCTGAATAAATGTTCAGTTCTTCACGGCCGGTTGCCGCAATCGCAAACAGTGAAGAAGCGTTCGGGGCTGCCTGCCGGCCTTGAGCCGACGGGGATGAGAAGCGCGCCATGGTCTATCGACGGACCCATCAGGTCGTGAAACGGCTCGCCGCGCGCCGCAGCGCCATTCTGGCCGCGGCCCGCAGCGCCGCGGTGGACGGCGGAATGTCCGCCGTGCAGATCGCGCCGGTGGCGGTCCGCGCCAATGTCGCCGCGGGTACCGTGTATCGCTATTTCCCTTCCAAGGCCGACCTGATTTCCGAACTGATCGCGGACGTCTCGCGCGACGAACTCGCAGCCATCCGTCGCGCCGCCGAAGCCGCGCCCGGACCGTCCTCGGCGCTGGCGGCGGCGGTCACCACGGTTGCCGTTCACGTGCTATCGCAGCGCAGGCTGGCCTGGGGCATCCTCGCCGAGCCGGTCGATGTCGACGTCACCGCCTCGCGGCTGGCAAGCCGTCGCGAGATCGCCGGCGAAATCGCCGGGCGGATCGATGCCGCGGTCCGCGCCGGCCATCTGCCGCCCCAGGATACTGCGCTCGCCGCCACCGCGCTGCTGGGCGCGCTGCATGAATCGCTGGTCGGGCCGCTGGCACCGGACACGGTCGAGGACGCCGGCAAGCTGCGCGACGCCGTGCAGACCGTGACATTGCTGGCGCTGCGGGCGGTCGGCGTCATGGATGCCCGGGCCCGCGGCCTGGTGGTGCAGGCGGCACTGCCCGCGAAAACCCTCATAGCCACATAGGAACCGCGCCGTTCTCGGCGCATCATCCCGGCGCCGGCAAGCGCGGTACAGGTTCCGCCGCATTGCCACGTTACCAGCCACGCATCTCGCAACTCACCCATGGAGCACATCATGACGACGACATCAGGTTCGGCCAAATGGCAGGGCGGCATCAAGGACGGCAAGGGCGCCATCTCGACCAAGAGCGGTGCGCTCAAGGATTATCCCTACGGCTTTGCCAGCCGCTTCGAGGGCAAGCCCGGCTCGAATCCGGAAGAGCTGATCGGGGCCGCGCACGCCGCCTGCTTCACCATGGCGCTGTCGCTGATTCTCGGCGAAGCCAAGCTCACCGCCGAACACATGGAAACCAAGGCCGACGTCACCCTCGAGAAGGTGGCGGATGGATTTGCCATCACCTCGGTGCATCTGGCGTTGACGGCGAAGATCCCGGGCGCGGACAAGGCGAAATTCGAAGAGCTGGCCGGCATGGCCAAGGCCGGCTGCCCGGTATCGAAGCTGTTCAATACCAAGATCACGCTGGATGCGACCTTAGAGAACTGAAGGTGGCGGTGCTGAAGGTGGCGGTCTTCGCCGGCGCCTTCAAAGATCGGCGTCGGCATTCGGGCCGACATAGGCGATGCGCAACATGTTGGTCGCGCCGGGCGTGCCGAGCGGCACGCCCGCGACGATGATCACGCGCTGACCGGCTTTGGCAAAGCCGTCGCGAAACGCGATCGAGCCGGCGCGGTCGACCATGTCGTCCTGGTCATGCGCATCCTCCGCGACCACGCAATGCACGCCCCAGACCGCCGACAGCTTGCGTCCGGTGGCGAGATTCGGCGTGATCGCCACCACGGGCGGCTTCGGCCGCTCGCGCGCCACCCGCAGCGCCGTCGAGCCCGAACTGGTCCAGCAGATGATGGCGGACAGGTCGAGCGTTTCGGCGATCTGGCGCGCCGCGTCGGCAATGGCATCGCCGACGGTGGGCTCCGGCTCGGCCCGCTGCGCACTGAGCACGCCGCGATAGGTCGGATCGCGTTCCACCTCTTCACCGATCCGGTTCATGGTCGAGACGGCTTCGACCGGAAACTTGCCGGCGGCGGATTCCGCCGACAGCATGATGGCGTCGGCGCCCTCATAGACGGCGGTGGCGACGTCGGAGACCTCGGCGCGGGTCGGCACCGGGCTCTGGATCATCGATTCCAGCATCTGGGTGGCGACTACCACCGGCTTGCCGGCGCGCCGCGCCAGCCGCGTCATCTGCTTCTGCAGGCTCGGCACCCGCTCCAGCGGCAGTTCGACGCCGAGATCGCCGCGCGCCACCATCAGGGCGTCGCATACCTCGATGATTTCGGGCAGCCGGTCGATCGCCTGCGGCTTCTCGATCTTCGCCATCACGGCGGCGCGGCCGCGTATCAGTTTCTTGGCCTCGACCACGTCCTCGGCGCGTTGCACGAAGGACAAGGCGATCCAGTCGACGCCGGTGACCAGCGCCGCTTCGAGGTCGGCGCGATCCTTCGGCGTCATGGCGGAAACCGGCAGGTCGGTGTCGGGCAGGCTGACGCCCTTGCGGTCGGACATCTTGCCGCCGATCACGACCCGCGTCACCGCGCGCTCGGGCGAAGTCTCTTCGGCGATCAACCGCACTTTGCCGTCGTCGAGCAGCAAGGCGTCGCCCGGCCGCAGTGCCGCGAGGATCTCCGGATGCGGAAGCTGGACGCGGGTATTGTCGCCGGGCGCCTTGTCGGAATCGAGCACGAAGCTCTCGCCGTTCTTCAGCTGGATCGCGCCCTCCGCAAACGAGCCGAGCCGCAGCTTGGGGCCCTGAAGATCGACCAGAATCCCGATCGGCCGGCCGTAGCTCGACTCGACATTGCGGATGGTGTTGACGAGTTCGCGCATCTTGTCGTGCGCGGTGTGACTCATGTTGATGCGGAAGACATCGGCGCCGGCCTCGAACAGGCGCCTGATCATGGCGCTGCTGGAGGAGGCAGGACCCAGCGTCGCCAGGATCTTGATACGGCGCAGGCGTCTCATGGCTTGCTTCCGGGCACGGCGGCTGGCGGTGCTCCAGCCGTGCCCGGAGGCGTTCCGCTCGGTGCATTGGGTACGCCCGGAATGCCGGCGGGTGCGTTCGGGTTGACCGTCCCGGGGATTCCCGGCACGCGTTGACCAGGTTGCTGCTCGGCGGATTCCGTCAACTGCACGGTCCAGGCGCGCTGCTCGCCGGTATCGACCTCGAAGAAACCGGTCCGGTCGAAGCCGCGCGCCAGGCAGTTCTCGGTACCCTTGATGGTGAATTCCTTGTCGCGCGAACACATGAAGGCCTGGCCCGACCATTCGCCGCCGCGGTCGTAATCGAGCGCATAGATGTAGTAATAGCGGGCAACCAGGGTGCCGCGCAGCAGCGTCTCGCAGGCGCGCGACGACACATTCCACCAGCCCTCGGTGGTCCAGCCTTCGGCGTCCTTGTAACCCAAGGCGACGCCGACCCGGCTCGAAGTGTTGTTGCAAAGGCGGAAGTCCGCCGCGGCCGGATGGCTCCACAGGCATGCCGTGACCAGGGCCAGCATCGGCATCCAACTGGTGACAATACGAGCAGACGGGCGGGCGCGGGGGGGATATTCAGCAGTCATTCGATCAGGCTATATCATTTCGTTGACGATTTCGCGTGGCCGGATGGCGCTGTCAACCGCCGAACCGATGTTTTGGGGCCTCCGGGCCGCCCAATCCCGCTTTGTCGAGCCTTGTCCTGCGCCGCGATATGGCAAAATCTGTGACGGCTCGACAATTGCCAAAAACGCAGTGCTGCGATGGCTTCGGGCTCGATGCAGGGGTCGAAGCGAATCGAGCGCGGAGATTGGCTGCTTTCAATTGGTCGTGAAAGATGGCGGAATGCATTCGGGCTCTTTACCGCCGAGGCCACGGTGATGAAGTCCGATTATACGAAGGGGATGCTTGACGATCGGCGGGTGAAACGATGGACATCGTGATCTACCACAATCCTGACTGCGGCACGTCCCGCAACACGCTCGCGCTGATTCGCCAGGCGGGCGTCGAGCCGCATGTCGTCGACTATCTCAAGACGCCGCCTTCGAGGGCGATGCTGCTGGCGCTGCTCGCTCGCATGGGCATCGGTGTGCGGGAGCTGCTGCGAGAGAAGGGAACTCCCTACCACGAGCTGGGACTGGGTGACACCACCCTGAACGACGACGCTTTGCTCGATGCCATGATGGCCCATCCAATCCTGATCAATCGGCCGATTGTCGTCTCGCCGCGCGGGGTGCGACTCTGCCGGCCGTCGGAGACCGTCACCGATCTGCTTCTGCCGCCGGGAGCGCCGGGCGGTGGCTCTATTCCGCAGACGGATTCGCTGGATAGTGGTAGTGTCGGCGGCATCGCTGCAAGGTGAGACCAGCCTGTGGTGGCTCACCCCTGATACGCCCTAGCTGCCGAGCAACAGTGAGACAACGGCCATGACCACCGACCCCAAGACAACCACGGAACTCGAAGCGGCGGTGTTCCGGCGCCTCGTCGAGCATCTGCGCGCCCGCAACGATGTCCAGAATATCGACATGATGAATCTGGCCGGCTTCTGCCGCAACTGTCTGTCGAACTGGCTCAAGGAAGCGGCCGATGCCGGCGGCGTCGCGATGAGCAAGGATGAAAGCCGCGAGGCGGTCTATGGCATGCCCTACGAAACCTGGAAGTCGAACCATCAGGGCAGCGCCACTCCCGAGCAGCTGGCGGCCATGAAGAAATCCCAGGGCGGGCACTGAGCTCGCGCCTCCTCGCGAATCAAACCATCACGGCTGAGCGTTCTCCTGTGGGCGCGCTGTGGATGAGCGCGATGTTTCCTTGACGTCGGTGCCTGCAATCCTGAGGGTCGTTCGCGCGGATGGGTCGCGCACGCAGGACGCGTCGGGTTTGTCTGCATGCCCGACAACCCTCGTTCATCAGGAGTACCCGATGGCCACCACTGCCGCTGCCGTCAAGGAAGCGCCCGCGACACGATTTGCCAAGGACCAGCTCAAGGCCATCATCGAACGCATCGAACGGCTGGAAGAGGAAAAGAAGACGATCTCCGACGACATCCGCGACGTCTATGCCGAAGCCAAGGGCAACGGCTACGATGTCAAGGCCCTGCGCACCATCGTGCGGCTGCGCAAGCAGGACGCCAATGAGCGGGCCGAGCACGAGACCATCCTGGAAACCTACATGCAGGCGCTCGGGATGTTGTGACGCTGGCGACGTCAGGCGCGGGGTTTTTGACCGGTGCCTGTTCGCCCATCTGCAGGCGAAGCGCCGGTCAGGCCCGGACCGTCGGCGTCAATGCAGCGATGCGGTCCGCAGCACGAAGGATATGGTCGTCAGTGTCGCCGTCGCCGATCCGGTGAAGCGGTCGCACTGCAGTCCCATCTGCGGATCGTCGGAGAAGCCCATCGTCACCGCCGACTGCGGCTTGACGAAATAGGCGCGCATCACCGTCATGTCGGTGTCGCCCAGCACGGTCGAGGCCATCGACAGGCTGGCGCTCGGTGCAAGGATCATGGCGCGCAGCCAGATGTCGCCGCCCTTGGCCGCCGAGATGCGTGCCGAGGTGGGGACCGGGCCGGCCGGGCCCTGCGGCCCCTTGATGGCAACGGTGTCGATCGGCATGGCGGCCATGGCATTGCGGACGGCGGGCCGCAGGTTGAGCGGCACCGGCGCCGCCGCCGCGACCACGGTCGGACGGCTGGCCGGAGCCACGGCAGAAGCGGGCGCATAGGCCAGCGCCGGGGAGGCGGCCGGGACGGCAGGAGCCGGGTGCGTGTCTGCGGCCGCCAGCGCTTCGCGAGCGGCGATGGCTGCGACCTGGGCCGGCGTGGCCTGGTTCGCCTTGGCCACCGTGTCGGGCCAAAGGCCGCGGGCGTTGATGATGTCGGCGGGGGTCGGCGCGCCGGCGTTGCCGGTTTCAGTCGGGGCCGGCGCGGCCGGCTTCGGCGCGACGGCCCGCACGATCTGCGCATCGGCCGAGGCGAGCTGGAATGCGGAGCGCGGCTTGATGCGCGGCATCGGCACCGGATCGGCGGACTTCTCGGCGGTCCTGGCGGCAGCGAGTTGCACCGTTGCCGACGGCGACGCGGCTACGCTCTCATCCTCGTCGTCGCTCGACCGGTTCTTGAACAACGCCGCCCACAGGCTCGGGCTGCTCCTCGTCAGGGCCCCATCGCCGCCGTCGCGCCGTTCGATGTCGGCGCGGGCGAGTTCATATCCTTTCAGCGGCGTGCCGTCCGTGGGGACATGCACGGTGCGGCCGTCGGGGAATACCCGGGCCAGCTGGTCGTGGTTCATGCGCGGCCAGTGCCGGATGCTGCCGGTGTCGAGATGCACGAATGGCGATCCCGAAGTCGGGTAGAAGCCGACGCCGCCGCGCTGCAGGCGCAGTCCCGCGAACCGGATCTGCTCGAGCGGCACGTCGGGAATGTACAGGTCCATGGCGTGGCCGAGCATGTGCTGGCTGTAACGCGCCACACCGGAGGAACGGCGGCGAAGCATGGCATTGGTGGCGGGAGAGCGGTAGGCGGAAATGATCTGGATCGGCTTACGGGCGTCGACGTCGCGATAGACTTCCCACAGGATGTCGAACAGGTGGCGATCCATCACCGTCTCGTCCTGGTTACGCCAGTCGCGCAAATAGTGATTGAGCTGTTTCAGCGCCTGCTCGTCATAGCGACCTTCGCGCTTGAAGGTGACGGTGAGGTCCTCGTCGGAGTGGGTGTGATGGAAGGAAAGGGTGCGGGTCTCGTTCTCGGCGGTCGCATCATGGACCGATCCGGCGCCGAGCAGCAGCAGCAGTGAACTCAGGCCGAGACAGTACCCGGCCTTCGACAACGACAGCGAACTGAAATGGCGTGCGAAACCAGCCAGCACCTAGAGCCCACCCACAGGACGACCAAGATAGGCTCATCCGCTACCCCCGGGCGGCGAACGAGCATGAAAGCAGTCTTAAAACGTCAGGGTTAACCGCGATTTACGATAGATCCCCAAGTCGAGGCGGGAAGCTAACCTGCGGAGTGTGGCGAAAAATAGCCGCCGACCGGACGGGTCGAAACCGTCCGGGTCGTCCGGGCGCCGCCGGCAGGCGAGGCCCCTGATTTCATTGTCGAAATTCAGAGGCCGGCCGGAAATCGGCGGACGCCGGCAGCCGCCCGGTCAGCGGGTGATGATCCGGCGCGGCGGGCGGTGGCCGTTATAGGGACCGGGTGCGGGCGAGGGGCCGCCGAACAGCCGTTCGAAGAACGACGGACCGGACGAGAAGCCGGGATAGCTGTTGTCACTCGCGAAGTTGACATCGGCGGGCAGGTTGGCGACCGGGCGCGAATAGCTCGGCTGCGAATGAGCCACCACCGTTTCCAGATCCTTGTTGCGGCTGTTGCGCAGCAGCGTCTGCATGGAGGCATCGCGGCCATAGACGTCGCGGCGGAATTGCAGCTTGCCGGCGTCGTCGACAAAGGCAGTCTGGTAGGTGATGTTGACCGGGATCGGCGTCGGGAATTTGAGATCGATCTCGCTCTGTCCGTACATGCTGCGGATCTTCTCCGGCGTATAGTGTTTGCCGGGCTCGGTGATGTTGAGCAGGACCGAGGCATATTGATCCGGGTTCTGTACCCGCATGCAGCCATGGCTGAACGCGCGTTCTTCCTTGGCGAACAGGTTCTTGTCCGGGGTGTCGTGCTGGTACACCAGGAACTTGTTCGGGAAGTTGAAGCGGATGCGGCCAAGCGCGTTGCGCTCACCGGGCGGCTGCGAGATGTGGATGCTGCCGTCGCGGGCACGTTCCAGTTTCAATCCCATGCGCTGCAGCACGGTGGGATCCTGCTGCAGGGCCGGCAGGTATTCATTGTAGATGATCGAGGGCGGCACGTTCCAGGTCGGATTGACCGTGATGTATTTCATCGTTTCGGTCAGCAGCGGCGTGGCATGAACGCCGGGCTGCCCCGTGACCACCCGAGTGGTCCACACCGGCGCATCACGCTGCATCACCCGGAGCGTATAGTCCGGAATGTTGAGAATGACATAGGCATCGCCGAGCCCGGCCGCGCCGAGGTCGCGCGGCAGCCAGCGCCAGCGCTCCATGTTGACGATCACAGTGTCGATCTGCTTGTCCCGCTTCGGGCTGTTGATGGCCTTGACGGTGCGCTCGTCGAGCACGCCCGTGGGCTTGAGGTCGGCGCCCTCCTGGAAGCGGCGCACGGCCGCGGCGACCTTGGCGTCATAATGATCGTCATCGGCGTTCTCGGTGATGCCGAGCCTCGCCCGCAGTTGCGGCACGCGCTCATCCTGCATGTCGACCGCCGGTGCCCGCCGGTTGCGGGGCGGCGTGTATCGAAGCGCCGGCCCGTCCGCGATCCGCATCACCGGCCCATCGCTGACGCCACGCAGTTCGGCGAGCTTCGCCCGCAATTCGCGATAGAGCCGTTGCGGCGGGTTGTAACCCTCCAGGGCGGCGGAGGCATCCTTGGCCGTCGTGACGTTGGCCAGCACCTCCGCGGGATCGATCGGATGCTCCGGATACTGGATGTCACCGCTGACCTGCGACCAGTGCATCCGGCCGCTCTGCGCCTGGCGCGCATAGTCGAACATGCTGGCGGTCAGCTTGAGATCGGCTTCGGCAAGTGCATCCGGGGTCGATGCGGCCTTGAAATCCGGCACCGGATAGTCCGTCGCGTTCAGGCCGTCGGCGGCGGCGTCCTCGAGGCGCGCCATGACGCCTTTGCCAGCCGCGGTCAGTTTGCCGGCCTGCGTCCACAATGGCGCAAAGCCGCGCGCGTCGTAGAATTTTTCCGCCGCAAGCCGTTCGGCCTTGCGGTCGAAATAACGCGCGGACTTCGAACCCATGATGTCGCGCAGGCGGTCGGCTACCGGCTGATCCTCCGGCGCCACATTGCTGGCCGCCTTGATGGTCTCCTTGCCCGGCTCTGCGGCCGGCGTGGTCGCGGCGGCGGCAGGCGCTGCGGGGGCCGCCGCGGCGGGATCGTTTTTGGCGGTGTCGCTCGGAGCGGGCGTCGCCTTGCCGGGCTCGATCTTGGCCGGCTCGACCTTGGCGGTCTCGGGCTTGGCGGAATCGGGCTTGGCGGAATCGGCGGCCGGTTGGGTGGCGGCTACCGGCGCGGGCGTGGCGGCTTCGGTCTTGGCGACGTCCGGCTTGAAATCGTTGACGGTCGGAGGCGGCAGATTGGCGGGTTCGGGGCGCGGGACCGCGGCATCGATCGCAAGCTCGGCCGCACTGTTGCGCGGCTCGCTCTGCGCCAGGGCGGAGGATGCGGACACCGTGAGGAAGGTTGCCGCGACGGCCAACACTACGCGGTCGAATCCGGCACGGTGGTTCGAACGGTCACGCATCATCTCACCCCCTGGGCGACGCTGCCTCGATCAGAAGCGGTTCGCAGTATCGTCGGTTTCATGGTTTTTGTTAGGGCGCCGGCTCGGTCGGTTTGGAAAGCCCATCCGGTCCGCATATCGGATCGCTGAATGTCTTCCCAGTTCAAGTACGCCTGCACGCAACAATTCATACGCCGACGATACATGCGCACCCCTGCTGCAGCCAGCATTACGCGGGGCACCTCACGACAAACTGACCTCGTTCCGCGTTGCTGCGGATGGCGCGCTTTTGCCACGCTCCCGACCCTTTGTCTGTTACCGCCAGGCCACGGTTCGAATGTTCCGGAACCGGGCTGTTTTCACCTTTTTTCCGACACCGAATCGCCGCACTCCGGCGCCGCCCTCAACCCGTCTTTCCGTCATCGGCCACATCTTCGGCGGCCTCGTCGATCTTGCGATACAGCGTGGAGCGGCCGATCTTCAGACGGCGCGCCACCTCCGACATCTGGCCACGGTAGTGGCTGATGGCGAAGCGGATGATCTCGCCTTCCAGCTCCTCCAGCGGACGGATCTCGCCGGAGGGGGTCAGCATCAGCAAGGTGCCGCCGGGCGTGGGTAGCGGTGCAATGGGTATTTCGTTACCTGACACGATGGCCGGTGCTGCGGAAGAAAAGCCGGGATCGATCACCAGCGGCTCACCCGGCGCCTGGTCGGCCGTCGCGGCCGTTTGCGATTGGATGGCAGCCTGGGGGAAATCGGCAACCCCGAGCTGATCGGCATCGCACATCACCACGGCGCGATAGATCGTGTTCTCGAGCTGCCGGATGTTGCCGGGCCAGTCGAGCTGCGACAGCTGCGCCACGGCCTCGCCGCTGATGCCGGTGATGGGGCGGTTCTCTTCGGCGCAGAATCGCGCCAGAAAGTGCCGCAGCAGATGCGGGATGTCCTCGCGCCGCATCCGCAGCGGCGGAATGGTCAGCGGCAGCACGTGGAGACGATAGAACAGGTCTTCGCGGAACAGTCCGCCTTTGACCCGGTCGAGCAGCTTGCGGTTGGTCGCCGAGATGATCCGGACGTCGACCTTGACGGGCTTGCGGCCGCCGACCGCCTCGACCGTCCCCTCCTGCAGGGCGCGCAGCAGCTTGACCTGGGCGGACAGCGGCAGCTCGCTGACCTCGTCGAGGAACAGCGTGCCGCCGGAGGCTTCGACGAACTTGCCGGGATGACGTTCGGTGGCGCCGGTGAAGGCCCCCTTTTCGTGGCCGAACAGGATCAATTCCACCAGATTGTCGGGAATGGCGCCGCAATTGACCGCGACGAACGGTTTTGCCTTGCGCTCGCTGCTGCCATGGATGGCGCGCGCGAACAATTCCTTGCCGACGCCGGACTCGCCTTCGATCAGCACCGGGATGGCCGAGCCGGCGGCCTTCTGCGCGGCGCGCAGCACGCCCGCCATGGCCTCGCTGCGGGTAATGATGTCGGCGAAGGTCAGCCGGCCCTCGCGGCTGTGCCGCAGGCGCTGCAGCTCGCCCTTCAGGGCGCTGGCATTGAGCGCATTGCGCAGCGAAACTTGCAGCCGCTCGATGCCCACCGGCTTCACCACGAAATCCTGGGCGCCCGCGCGCATCGCCGACACCACATTGTCGATGCCGCCATGGGCGGTCTGTACGATCACCGGAATATTGAGGCCGGCATCGCGGATCTTGGCCAGCACGCCCAGGCCGTCGAGGCCGGGCATCACGAGGTCGAGCATGATGGCATCGACGGGCTCGGATTCCGGCGCGGTCAAAAGCGCGATGGCCGCGTCGCCGCTGTCGACCACGGTCGCTGCATAGCCGGATTTCTGCACCATGTTCTCGACGAGACGGCGCTGGACTGGGTCATCGTCGACAATCAAAATGGTCGCCGCCATGGCTTTCCCTACCCCTTACAACTATTTGTCTCGAATCGGGGCACTTTCGCCGATGCCGATTAACGACCTCTTAAAGTTTGTCGCCCCGCCGCATTCATTCGTACTACAGGCCCAAACCAGATGAACTCGCGCTCCTCCGCCCTCCGCAAGCCGACCTCGCCACGCAAACCGAAACCGGCGGCCCGGACCAAGCTGCCGGAATGGAATCTTTCCGACCTCTATGCCGGGATCGACGCGCCGGAGATTGCGCGCGACCTCGCCAGGATGGATGCCGAATGCGTCGCGTTTGAGACCGACTACAAGGGCAGGCTGGCGGAGCGCACCGCCAAGCAGGACGGCGGCAGCTGGCTCGCCGAAGCGGTGCGGCGTTATGAGGCGATCGACGATCTCGCCGGCCGGCTCGGCTCCTATGCCGGACTGGTTCATGCCGGCGACAGCGTCGATCCGGCGATCTCCAAATTCTATGGCGATGTCTCGGAACGCCTGACGGCGGCCTCGCTGCACCTGCTGTTCTTCCCGCTCGAACTCAATCGGGTCGACGACGCAACGATCGACCGCGCGATGCAGACGCCCGAGCTCGGGCACTATCGTCCCTGGATCGAGGATCTGCGCAAGGACAAGCCGTACCAGCTCGAGGACCGCGTCGAGCAGCTCTTCCATGAAAAATCCCAGAGCGGCTATTCGGCCTGGAATCGGCTTTTCGACCAGACCATCTCGAGCCTGCGCTTCCGGGTTGCCGGACGTGAGCTGGCGATCGAGCCGACGCTCAGCCTGCTGCAGGACCGCGCCGGCGAAAAGCGCAAGGCGGCGGCGCAGGCGCTGGCCAGGACCTTCAAGGCCAATGAGCGGACATTCGCGCTGGTGACCAACACGCTCGCCAAGGACAAGGAGATCTCGGATCGCTGGCGCGGCTTCAAGGACGTCGCGGATTCCCGCCATCTCAACAACCGCGTCGAGCGCGAGGTGGTCGACGCGCTGGTCGGTTCGGTCCGCGCCGCCTATCCGCGCCTGTCGCATCGCTACTACCGGCTCAAGGCGGGCTGGTTCAAAAAGAAGAAGCTCGCGCATTGGGACCGCAACGCGCCGCTGCCGTTTTCGGCGACCGGAAGCATCGCCTGGCCGGAGGCGAGGGAGATGGTGCTGACGGCCTATCGCGGCTTCTCGCCGGAGATGGCCCGCATCGCCGAGCGATTTTTCACCGACCGCTGGATCGATGCGCCGGTGAGGCCCGGGAAGGCGCCCGGCGCGTTCTCGCATCCGACCACGCCCTCGTCGCATCCCTATGTGCTGATGAACTACCAGGGCAAGCCGCGCGACGTGATGACGCTCGCCCATGAGCTCGGCCATGGTGTGCATCAGGTGCTGGCGGCAGCCAACGGCGCGCTGATGGCGCCGACGCCGCTGACGCTGGCCGAAACCGCCAGCGTGTTCGGCGAGATGCTGACCTTCAAGCGGCTGCTGGCGGAGACCTCGAGCGCGCGACAGCGCCAGGCGCTGCTTGCGGGCAAGGTCGAGGACATGATCAACACCGTGGTGCGGCAGATCGCGTTCTATTCGTTCGAGCGGGCGATCCATACCGAACGGCGCAATGGCGAGCTCACCGCCCAGCGCATCGGCGAGATCTGGCTCGGCGTCCAGAGCGAGAGCCTCGGTCCGGCCATCGACATCCGGCCGGGCTATGAGAGCTTCTGGATGTACATCCCGCACTTCATCCACTCGCCGTTCTATGTCTACGCCTATGCGTTCGGCGATTGCCTGGTGAACTCGCTCTATGCGGTCTACGAGAAGGCCTCCGACGGCTTCGCCGAGCGCTATCTGGCGATGCTGGCCGCCGGCGGCACCAAGCACTATTCCGAACTGCTCCGGCCGTTCGGGCTGGATGCCAGGGACCCCACCTTCTGGGACGGCGGTCTTTCGGTCATTTCAGGCATGATCGATGAACTGGAACAAATGGGGCAGGGGTGACGATGGCGGATCTTGTGCACTGCCACAGGGCGCTGGTTCGGCACGGCGACAGCGCCAGCCGTTGCCACCGTCCCGGCCTCGCCACCGCGAACCGGGCCCCGGCGCGCTCGATCCGGACCAATTGGCCGCCCGAGCCGGCCAAATAGCGTGATACCGCCGTTGCCCTTCCGCCGGGATTGCGGTAATTCCATATGAAATCGGACGTCGACTGGGGAATACCAATGTCAGATCATAGCGAAGTCGCCTACACCACCGCGGACGGCAATGACTACCTGGCCCACGAGCAGACCTATGAAGGCTTCATCATGATGGTGAAGGTCGGCACCGCGGCCGTCATCTTCATCGTCGCGATGATGGCGATCTTCCTGACCTGACGCGCCGGTCGCGCCGCCGGCCGGCGGTCTGAGTGTCACCCGCACTCGGCTCGCAAAACCATTATCCCTTTTTGCGAATTCAGCGCTGGCTTGCGCGCGCGCGGGCGTGGTTTACGCTGCCGGAGGCCTCATGAAGATTGCCGTCGCCAAGGAAATCGATCCGTCCGAACCGCGCGTCGCCGCCTCGCCGGACACGGTGAAGAAGTTCAAGGCGCTGGGCGTCGAGGTTGCCGTCGAGCCCGGCGCCGGCGTCAGGTCGGGCATTCCGGACACTGAATTCGCCGCCGCCGGCGCCGCCATCGATGGCGATGCGCTGAAGGATGCCGACATCATCATCAAGGTGAAGCGGCCCGAGCCCTCCGAGCTGACGAAGTTCAAGCGTGGCGCGCTGGTGATCGCCATCATGGACCCCTACGGCAATGACGCCGCGCTGAAGTCGATGGCGGACGCCGGCATCGCCGCTTTCGCCATGGAACTGATGCCGCGCATCACCCGCGCGCAGGTGATGGACGTGCTGTCGAGCCAGGCCAACCTTGCCGGCTATCGCTCCGTGATCGAGGCGGCCGAAGCGTTCGGCCGCGCCTTTCCGATGATGATGACCGCGGCGGGTACGATACCAGCGGCCAAGGTGTTCGTGATGGGGGTCGGCGTCGCCGGGCTGCAGGCGATTGCCACCGCGCGGCGGCTCGGCGCCGTCGTCACCGCGACCGACGTCCGTCCGGCGGTGAAGGAGCAGGTCGAAAGCCTCGGCGCCAAGTTTCTCGCGGTCGAGGACGAGGAATTCAAGCAGGCGGAGACCGCCGGCGGCTATGCCAAGGAAATGTCGAAGGAGTATCAGGCCAAGCAGGCGGCCCTGACCGCCGAACACATCAAGAAGCAGGACATCATCATCACCACCGCCCTGATCCCGGGACGGCCGGCGCCGCGGCTGGTCACGGCCGACATGGTGAAGTCGATGAAGCCCGGCTCGGTGCTGGTCGATCTGGCGGTCGAGCGGGGCGGCAACGTCGAGGGTGCCAGGGCCGGCGAAGTCGCCGAGGTCGGCGGCATCAAGATCGTCGGCTTCACCAATGTGGCCGGCCGCGTCGCCGCCTCGGCGTCGAGCCTCTATGCGCGCAACCTGTTTTCCTTCATCGAGACGCTGGTGGACAAATCGACCAAGGCGCTCGCCGTGAAGTGGGACGACGAACTGGTCAAGGCCACCGCGCTGACCAGGGATGGCGCCGTCATTCACCCGAACTTCCAACCGAAGCCGGCGTGACGATGTGCACCGCGTTTCACGGCATCGTTCCGGGCCGCGCCAGTCGCGACGCCTGCCGCTCGATTCCGCGCGCGATGTCTGGATATCCCGTTCACGCCTGCGGCGTGGCCTGAACCCCGAACAGGAGCTTCGCCATGGATCATCTTGCGCAAGCCGTCGACCCCTTCGTGTTCCGGCTGTCCATCTTCGTGCTTGCGGTGTTCGTCGGCTATTTCGTGGTGTGGTCGGTGACCCCCGCGCTGCATACGCCGCTGATGTCGGTGACCAACGCGATCTCCTCGGTGATCGTGGTCGGTGCGTTGCTGGCAGTCGGGGTCGCGATGGTCTCCAGCGGCAGCGGCTTTGCGCGCGGTTTTGGATTTGTCGCGCTGATCTTTGCCTGCGTGAACATCTTCGGGGGCTTCCTGGTCACCCAGCGCATGCTCGCGATGTACAAGAAGAAGACCAAGTGAACGGCGTGCGCCTCGTGGTGAGGAAGACAATGGGGACCTCCAGATGAACGCCAATCTATCCGCGCTGCTGTATCTCGTCGCCGGCGTGCTGTTCATCCTGTCGCTGCGCGGATTGTCGAGCCCGGCATCGAGCCGTCAGGGCAATTTCCTCGGCATGATCGGCATGGCGATCGCGGTAGCGACCACGCTCGCGACGCATCCTCCGGCCGACGCCCTCGCCTGGCTTTTAGTCGTGCTCGGCGTCGCCATCGGCGGCGGCATCGGGGCGGTCATCGCCCGCCGGGTGCCGATGACGTCGATGCCGGAACTGGTCGCGGCGTTCCATTCGCTGGTCGGCATGGCCGCCGTGCTGGTCGCGGCCGGCGCTTTCTATGCGCCGGAGGCCTTCGACATCGGCACGCGTGGCAACATCCATCCGCAGAGCCTGGTCGAAATGTCGCTCGGCGTCGCGATCGGCGCGCTGACCTTCACCGGCTCGGTCATCGCCTTCGCTAAACTCTCGGGGCGCATGAGCGGGGCACCGATCATCCTGCCGGCGCGCCATCTCATCAACATCCTGCTTGCTGTCGCGCTCGTGGTGTTCATCGTCGGCCTCGTGATGTCGGGCAGCGACGTCGACTTCTGGCTGATCGTCGTGCTCGCGCTGCTGCTGGGCGGGCTCCTGATCATCCCGATCGGCGGCGCCGACATGCCGGTCGTGATCTCGATGCTGAACTCCTATTCCGGCTGGGCCGCCGCCGGCATCGGCTTCACGCTGGGCAATTCGGCGCTGATCATCACGGGAGCCCTGGTCGGCTCATCCGGCGCCATATTGTCCTACATCATGTGCCACGCGATGAACCGCTCCTTCATTTCGGTCATCCTCGGCGGCTTCGGCGGTGAAACGGCCGCCGCCGCCGGTGGTGCCGGCGGTGAAGCGCGGCCGGTCAAGCTCGGCTCGGCGGACGATGCCGCCTTCATCATGAAGAACGCGCAAAAGGTCATCATCGTGCCCGGCTACGGCATGGCGGTCGCGCAGGCGCAGCATGCCTTGCGCGAGATGGCCGATACGCTCAAGAAGGAGGGGGTCGAGGTCAAATACGCGATTCATCCCGTCGCCGGCCGCATGCCCGGGCACATGAACGTGCTGCTGGCCGAAGCCAACGTGCCCTATGACGAGGTCTTCGAACTCGAGGACATCAACTCCGAATTCGCCCAGGCCGATGTCGCCTTCGTGATCGGCGCCAACGACGTCACCAACCCGGCCGCCGAGGATGACAAGACTTCGCCGATCTACGGCATGCCGGTGCTGCAGGTCTGGAAGGCCGGCACCGTGATGTTCATCAAGCGGTCGCTGGCATCGGGTTACGCGGGTATCGACAATCCGCTGTTCTATCGCGACAACACCATGATGCTGCTCGGCGACGCCAAGAAGATGACCGAGAACATCGTCAAGGGGATGTGAGCCCGCGCCGGTGAGGCCGAAGCCATGAGCCTGCACGGCCCGATGCCACGATCGGCCTGGATGTTCCCGGCCCTGGCCGTGCTGCTGTTCGCGGCCGTCGGCGCTACCGGCTACAGTTTCGTGCCGTCGGCGGCGGGGCTGCTGTTCGCGGCGCTGCTGCTGCTGATCCTGTTCGGCACGGTGTTCGCGGCCGTGCACCATGCGGAGGTGATTGCCGAGCGGATCGGCGAACCCTATGGCACGCTGCTGCTGACGCTTGCCGTCACCATCATCGAAGTGGCCCTGATCGCCACCATCATGCTCGGCGACAAGGCCGCCCCGACGCTCGCTCGCGACACCGTGTTCGCGGTGGTGATGATCGTGTGCAACGGTCTCGTCGGCATCTGCATCCTGCTCGGCGGCCTTCGCTACCGCGAGCAGGACTTCCAGGTCTCCGGCGCCAATCTCTATCTGTCGGTGCTGGCGGTCCTGGCGACCATCACCCTGATCCTGCCGAACTATACCCTGACGACGCCGGGACCGTTCTACTCGGCGGCCCAGCTCGGTTTCGTCAGCGTCGTGACCATCGCCCTGTACGGGCTGTTTCTGTATACCCAGACCGTCCGTCACCGCGACTATTTCGTTGGCGAAGCCGGGCTCGGCGATCAGGCCCCGGCGGCGTCCCATCGCACGATGATGCTGAGTGTCGGCTTGCTGCTGGTATCGCTGCTCGCGGTGGTGCTGCTCGCAAAGAAATTCTCGCTGGTGGTCGATGCCGTCGCCGCCCTGATCGGCGCGCCCCCCGCCTTCGCCGGCATTCTGGTGGCGCTGCTGATCCTGCTGCCGGAAAGCGTCGCGGCGATTTCGGCGGCGCGCAGCAATGATCTGCAGAAGAGCATCAATCTGGCACTGGGATCGTCGCTCGCGACCATCGGGCTGACCATACCGGCGGTTGCCGTCGCTGCCTACGCCCTGGACAAGAGCCTGGTTCTCGGTCTCGACAACCGGGATGTCGTGTTGCTGGTGCTGACCTTTATCCTGAGCATGCTGACCTTCGGCACCGGCCGCACCAACATCCTGTTCGGGCTGGTCCACCTGGTGGTGTTTGCGGTATTCGTCATGATGGTGTTCGTGCCGTGAGGGAACGCGGAACGGGAGGATGACGGACATGATCAGCGCGACGTCGAACATCCAGGTCGATACGCCGGAGGTCCGGGTCACCGAATGGCGGCTGGCGCCGGGCAGCGCGACCGGCCATCACATCCATCAGATGGACTATGTGATCGTGCCCGTCACCGCGGGCGAGATGACCATCGTGGCGCCCAATGGCGAGCGCTCCAGGGCGCAACTCGGCGCCGGCCAATCCTATTTCCGCAAGGCTGGGGTGGAGCACGATGTCCTCAACGAGACCGATGCCGAAATCGTGTTCCTGGAGGTGGAATTGAAACCGTGAAATTCGTTTACCGATTTGCCACCGATCCGTCGTAGTTGATCCCTCAATGCGCCTCAAAGTTCCAGCATCAACTGGCCGGGAGCGATGCCCATGCTGAAATATCTATCGAAATTCGCCTTGGACATCCTGCCGTCGGTGGCCGCCACCATCATCGGGGCCTACATCGTCAACCACTACATCACCAACAAGCCCGCCGCCGACGCGTCCGCAGCGGTATCGTCGATCGACGCCACCAAGGCCGCTGGCAAGAATGATGCGCCGCCGGCCATTGTCGCCAATATCCCGGCAGCGGGTATCCGGGCCAAGGGCATCTCCGAAAAATCGATCGCGGACAAGGCGGACAAGTCTGCCGCCGAAAAGCCGGCTGCTGAAAAGGCTGCGGAAAAGCCGATCGAGAAGTCCGAGCCGAAGCCGACCGAGACCGCGGGCCTGCCGCGCCATCCGCCCGTGCCGCGGGAGAAGACCGCCGCCAAGTCGATTCCGGTCCAGCCTGCCGTGGCGCCCGTAGTGGCGCCGCCGGCGGTCGCACCGGCGGTCGAGGCTGCGATTGTGCCGGACGAGCATCGCGATGCCAATGATCTCGCCCGTGCCGCGATCGAACGCTTGCGGGGCGTGAACGAAGGTGCCGCGCATCAGCAGGACGCGGTGCGTCCGGTGGAACCGCCGCGGACCGCGGCTGTAGTGCCGGTTCGACCGCTGCCGCCGCCCGTCATGGTTTCCTCGCCGGCCGGCGAGACCCTTGATTCGATGACGGCGTCGGTTCCGACGGTGCCGTCCGATGCGGTGGCTGCGACGGACGATGCGCGCCGGCTGACGCCGCCGGCGGATATTCCCGATGCCAAACCGCTCGACCTGCGCGCCGATGCCAACGTTCCGGCGCCGCGCAAGCGTACGGTTGCCGACGACATGCTGTCGGCGGCGAAATCGGTGTTCCACTCGGTTCTACCGCAATAGCTGGCATCGCGACCCTCCGGCCGACAGGTCTGCTAGGCGGTGTGGACAAACTCCGCCTACCGCAGTAGCCCCCGAGCGCACCCTGGGGCCGGCGGGAGCAAGGCGCGAGGCCGACGACGGAGCGGACCTCAAGGCCGAGCAACGCTGCCAAGGCCGCCGTTTCGATCGGGACCTTGGCCGATGAATTTTCGAAGAGGGTTTGAACTTCTTGTTCGTTCTTTCGTCACTACGGCGAAACCCGAACCCCCCTCAATATACCCCCAAACTATCTACCGTAGGCGATAATGGATGAGAGATGTCGTCAAGACCTGATGAACGAGAGCAGGTCGGGGTTGAGGACATCCGCATGCGTGGTGAGCATGCCATGGGGATAGCCGGGATAAGTCTTCAGCGACCCGTTCTTGAGCAGGTCGACCGCACGCGGCACTGAACTTGCGAACGGGACGACTTGATCAGCCTCGCCATGCATCACCAGCACCGGCACGGTGATCTTCTTGAGGTCCTCGGTATAATCTTCGAGCCAGGAGTCGACGGTTGCGTAGTGAGCGAGGGCACCGCCGGCCATGCCTTGGCGCCACCAGTTCGCAATGATCGCCTCCGAAGGCTTCGCCCCATCCAGGTTGTAGCCGTAGAACGGATTCTCGGGGACGAAACGGTAGAACTCCGACCGGTTGCCCAGCACGCCTGCCCGGATCGCTTCGAACCACTCCGGCGGTTGACCGGACGGGTTGTCCTCGCTCCGGTACATGTTCGGCGTCAGTGAAGCGACCAGCACCGCCTTCGCGACGCGCTCCTGGTGGCGAGCGACATAGCGAGCCACCTCACCGCCACCTGTGGAGTGGCCGATGTGGATCGCGTCGCGCAGGTTGAGATGTTCAGTCAGGGCCGCGAGGTCGGCAACCCAGTGGTCCATGTCGTTGCCGGTGCTGGGCTGGTCGGACCGGCCGTGGCCGCGCCGGTCGTGGGCGATCACCCGGTAGCCGTGGCGAAGGAAGAAGGTCATCTGGGCGTCCCAGTCGTCCGCTGTCAGCGGCCAGCCGTGGCTGAAAACGATCGGCTGACCTGAGCCCCAGTCCTTGTAGAAGATGTTTACGCCGTCTGTAGTCGTGATCGTGGGCATTGGTCGGTTCCTCTGGTTAGCCGCGGATGAGAGTCATCGCTCGCTGGCGCGGCGTTCCAGCGATGATCCCGCTAAACAAGATGACCAGTCGTCTATTAAGTAATCAAAATTTCAGGTCAGCAGAGAGGGTAAGACAAAGCGCTCGAAGCTGTCGAAGGGCGCCCGGCTACGTTCAACCTTGGCCCGCATGACCGCCCCTTCAAACGTGTCAATCAGCGCGACGGCAAGCTGCCCTGGATCCTTTCCGGCCGACAACTCCCCTTTCTCCTGCGCTTCCCGCAAGCAGGAGGCGAGCGCGGCCGACCAGTCGCGATAGATCGCCGCAAGCTTGATCCGGACATCCTCGCTCGTCGGCGTGACCTCCAGTGCCATGTTTCCGATCAGGCAGCCGACCGCGTAACGGCGGCGCTCGTGAAACTCGGCAAGCCCGGCGAAATAGCGCGCGATGCGCAACAAGGGCGGCGTCCGGCATTGATTCAAAATTGCCCCATACTCAGCGACAACCGTCTCCCAATATTCGGTCAATACGGCGACGGCGAAGGCTTCCTTGCTGTCGAAGTAATTATAGAACGAACCCTTGGGCACGCCGGCTGCCGCGGTGATCTCCTGCACGCCCGTTGCGTTGAAGCCGCGGGTGCTCACAAGGTCTCCCCCTTTTTCCAGGAGGCGCGATCGCGTTTCAGGATTGGCTGGTCTAGGCATGAGTTAATATATGACCGGTCGTCTTATTATCGTCAAGTGGTTTTTTTGATGTGGGCACCGCTTCGTCATCCCTAGCCGGCCTTGCCGCCGACCCGCGCCAGTCCGTTCCGTGCCGCCTCGTCGGTCGGCCGCAGGCTGACCGCGCGGCCATAGCAGGTGGCGGCCTTGGTGCGGTCGCCCAGGCGCTCATAGGCCAATCCGCGATTGCTCCAGATCTGGGCGTTCTGCGGATCGGCCTGCACGGCTTCGTCGAGATCGATCGCCGCTTCCTTCGTCCTGTTCAACGCCAGATAGCTGATCGCGCGCGCAAGCAGCGGTCCGGGCTGTTGCGGTTCGAGGCCGGTCGCCGCGGTGAAGTCGTCGATCGCCAGCTGATGCTGCTGCTCGCCCTGATAGAGCAGCCCGCGGTCGAGCAGCGCCTTCGGATTATTTGGATTGAGCCCGATCGCCTGGTCGAACTCGGCCAGTGCCTCTTCGGTCTTCCTGGCTCGCGCCAACGCTTCGCCCTGCCGGACGTGGCTCAGGGACTCGGCGATACCCGCATCGGAGGTCGCCTTCGCCGGCGGCGTCTTGTCCGGCGTGGCCGAGAGTGAATCCAGGTTGATGGAACATCCGCCCAGCAGGATCACGGCCGCGAACGGCATGGCGGCGCGGTGGAAGCGCGCGAATCCGCAAACAGGAGGGCGGGCTCGATCGGCCATCGATGAATCACTCACGGCTTGCACCGCAGGGTTATAGGCAAACGTGGCGCGCGTGAAAATGCCGGACGGCCTGCATGGCCTGGATCAGAACCGCACCAGGCTCGAGCTCGTGCGCGGCAGCATGCATCGGCCAAAATGAAAAACGCGGGCCAGGGGCCCGCGTCGATCGGATTCCGTTCAGGCGAGTGCAGCTCTCAGCGCGGACCCCGCGGGCCGCCTCCCGGACCGCCCCGGCCGCCGGCAGCGCCGCGATCACCGCCTGGACCTGCGCCGAACACCGGCTTTGGCTTCATCGGCAGCAGGCCTTCGCGCTGCAGTTTCTTGCGCGCAAGCTTGCGCGCGCGGCGCACGGCCTCGGCCTTTTCGCGGGCTTTCTTTTCGGAGGGCTTCTCATAATGACCGCGGAGCTTCATCTCGCGGAAAATCCCCTCGCGCTGCATCTTCTTCTTCAGCGCCTTGAGGGCTTGATCGACGTTGTTATCGCGGACGAGAACCTGCACGCGGCATCCTTTTTTGGTGGATCGGATTGATTGGAATTCGGCTGAAGCAAGCGCCGGCTAAAACCGGCCTCTCCGCCTCAAGCGCGCGGATGTATCAGATCGGGCGGGGAATGTCCACCGGCGACGCGCCAATCCGCCGGCGGCCCTTGGTCCTCATCCGCTCGGGTTCAAGCGGGCTTGTTTGGCGCCGTCGCCACCTCGGTGACATGGCCCATCTTGCGGCCGGGCCGCGGCGTGCCCTTGCCATAGACATGCACGGTCGCGCCCGGGACGGTCAACCATCGCTGGTAGTCCTTGATCTCATCCCCGATCAGATTGGTCATGGTCACGGGACCGTGGCGGACCGGCTTGCCGAGCGGCCAGCCGGCAATGGCGCGGATGTGCTGTTCGAATTGCGAGATCGAGGCGCCGTCCAGGGTCCAGTGCCCGGAATTATGCACGCGCGGCGCGATCTCGTTGACCAGGATCTTCGCACCGCCATCGCCCGGCACCACGAAGAACTCGACCGCGAGCACACCGACATAGTCGAGGGCGTTGGCGATCTTCGCCGCGACGTCACGCGCCTGCACCGCCAGTGCGTCGGGAATCGCCGCCGGCGCCCGCGAAGTCTTCAGGATGTGATCGCTGTGCTCGTTCTCGGTGACATCGAAGCACTCGACCTCGCCCTCGGCGCTGCGCGCCGCGATCACCGAGATTTCGCACGCAAACGGAACGAAGGCCTCGAGGATGGCGGATTTGGTGCCGAGTTCCTGCCAGATCCGGTCGGTATCGTCGCCCTCGCGGATGATCGCCTGGCCCTTGCCGTCATAGCCGAAGCGCCGGGTCTTGAGCACGGCGGGCAGGCCGATGCGAGGGATCGCGGCCCGCAAGGCGCCGGCCGACGCGACATCGGCATAGTCCGCCGTCCCGATTCCGAGCTTGCGGACAAAATCCTTCTCGGCCAGGCGGTCCTGGGTGGTTTCCAGGATTTTCCGGTCCGGCAGCACCGGCCGCCGCGCCGCCAGGATCATCGTGCAGGCCGACGGCACGTTCTCGAATTCGTAGGTGACGACGTCGACATCATTGGCGAACAATTCGAGCGCCTCGACATCGGCAAATTCCGCACAGGTCGCGTTGAGCACCACGTCGAAGGCCGGCGAGTCCGGATCCGGCGAAAACACCTGGCATTTGAGGCCGAGCCTGGCCGCGGCCATCGCCAGCATGCGGCCCAATTGCCCGCCACCGAGAATTCCGATGGTATCGCCGGGCTTCAGCTTCGCCTGACCCCGGACGGTCACGCAATGTCCTCCGGGCGGTCGCCGACCGCGTCGGTCTGCTGCTTGCGCCAGTCGACCAGCCTGGCCGATAGCGCCGGATCGCTCAGCGCGAGCACACTGGCGGCCAGCAGCGCGGCATTGATGGCGCCGGCCTTGCCGATGGCCAGGGTTCCGACCGGAATGCCGGCCGGCATCTGCACGATGGAGTAGAGCGAATCGAGGCCGGACAGCGCCTGGGACTCGATGGGAACACCGAACACCGGCAGTTCCGTCAGCGAGGCGGCCATGCCCGGCAGATGCGCCGCGCCGCCGGCGCCGGCGATGATGACCTTGACGCCGGCCGCCTTCGCGCCCTTTGCAAAGGCGAACAGGCGATCGGGGGTGCGGTGCGCCGAAACGATCCGGGTGTCGCAGCCGATCCCGAGCGCGGCCAGCGTATCCGCGGCATGGCGCATGGTCTGCCAGTCCGACTGGCTTCCCATGATGATGGCGATGGGGGCGGTCATGCGCTCGATTGTTTTCGAGAATCCAAAAGCATAGGTCGGATTATAGGGGCGACCGGGGGTTCGGCAAGGCGGTGGCAAGGGGTCGGGAATGGACTATCCTGTCTTGGTGAATCCGGGCAAGCCCTGGCAGGTGCCGATGAAGAAGAAAACTGCCGTAACGGCCGCGCGGACGGCAAAGCGCCGCAAGACCAACCCCAAGGCCGCACCGCCGCGGACCCGGCCGGCGGCCGCCGGCGACGCCGCAAAGCCCGTGATTCGGCGGCTGCGCGCCCAGTTGGCGCAGGCGCAGGCCCGAATCAGGGAATTGGAGGCCGTGGCCGACAGTGACTATCTGCTGGAGATCCCGAACCGGCGGGGCTTCGAACGCGAACTCCATCGCGCCATCGCCTATATCAATCGCTATCAGGGCAGCGGTGCGCTGATCCTGCTCGATGTCGATCGGCTGAAGCCGATCAATGACGAGTTCGGCCATGCCGCCGGCGATCAGGTGCTGAAAGCCGTGGTGGCGGCCCTGTTGCGGCATGTGCGCGCCTCCGACGTGATCGGACGGCTCGGCGGCGACGAATTCGCCCTGCTGTTGTGGAATCTCAGCGAGACCGACGCCCATGCCAAAGCGGCGATGCTCGAACAGGCGGTCGATCGGCTCAGCTTCGTGTTTCGTGGCCGGGTGGTGAAGGCCGGCGCGTCCGCCGGCATTGCGATGCTCGGCCCGCACACGCTGGCCGCCCGGGCGGTGGAACAGGCCGACCGCGCGATGTATGTGCGCAAGGCGCAGCGCCGGCATGAGACCTGAGGACAGGAGCGCGGATCAACCGGATTTCCGCGCGCGGTTGCCGCGTTTCTCACAATCCGCTGAGGTCGTCCGGGACCTGGCCGAATTTACGCAACAGCTGCGCGTCGCCGAATTCGCCGATCGAGGGATCGCCGGTGCGGCTGAAGGCGATCGCGCCGATGCTGCCGGAACTTCTCGACAGGATTTCGGCGCGCCGCAAGGCGCCGGCTGAACTCTGGCATTCCTCCGCCGCGCCCGCCACCGGCGAGCCGGTCTCATCCTGAAGGAACGGCATCGCGACATAATAGGTGATATCGGCCATCGCGGCGTTCTCCGGTACGAAGCTCAGGCAGCGTCGCTCTCGCGTCCGTCCGGTCGGGCGGCCGCCGCCTGTCCTTCCTGCAGCTCCCGCAACTCGCCTTCCAGATATTCGTTGGCCATGATCAATATCTTGATGGCACTGCGCAGGTTGCCGTCACACATCGCGATCGCCTGGTCGCAGGCTTGCTCATAGGGGTCGATATCGGGCAGGCGCGTGGATTTGGACATGACGAGAATTCCCCATTTTCGGACCCGGTCATGTTCTCTTTTTTGTTCCCAAAAAGTCAAGGGCAAAGTCGAGAGCCTTGGCCGGCACGAGCTGGCTTTTCCATCGCGCGATGCGCCGCCCCGGCGACATCGCCGGCTCGCTATATATCGCGGGATATCAGGCCAGACGAACCGCATCCCATCCTGCGTCGCAGCAACCGCGCGCGCGATATCCGGTCCGGCTGCCGCGGAACGAAAGCAAGTCCTGCCGCTTATCGCTGATTGCAAGGAGAGAGACGATGGGTCTTCTCAGCTCGAAGAGACCCGTGGTGTTGATTGTCGAGGACGAGTTTCTGTTGCGGATGGATGCGGCCGAAATCATTGCAGCCGCAGGATTCGAAGTGCTCGAAGCCGGAAATGCCGATCAGGCGATCGACATTCTGGAAGCCCGGCGTGACATCGATGTGGTCTTCACGGATATCCAGATGCCCGGCTCGATGGACGGGTTGAAGCTCGCGCGCGCGGTGAGGGGACGCTGGCCGCCGATCAAGATCGTCGCGACCTCCGGCCGCCTCGATGTGGAACAACGGGACCTGCCCGAAGGCGGCCGGTTCCTGCCAAAACCCTACAGCCCCAACCAGGTCAAGGGCGTGCTGTGCGAACTGACCGCCGATTGATGATGCGCGGCGGCGACGCGCCTAAGCGATGATGTCCGGCGTGATCTGATCCTCGATGAAGGCGATGCGGTCGCGCAGCTGCAGCTTGCGCTTTTTCAGGCGCTGCAGCCGCAGCAGGTCCGGAGCCGGCGATTGATGCAGCGCATCGATCGCGGCGTCGAGATCACGGTGCTCCTGCTGCAACCGAGCAAGCTCGGCCTCGAGTTCGCGCTCGTCCTGATCGGTCATGGCGTATGGTTAAAAGCGCGACGAGATTCCGCAAGATTGCGGAAGCTTCCGCGGCGACTATTGCGCTTGCCGGTCCGCTCCGCAAGCTGCCAGGAACCCGCCGTCCTGGCTATTCCGGCCCGGCTGCCGACCGGTTCCGAACTCACCCCGACGTGACGTGGCACAGCGATATTTGACGATCGCCTTTTCCCGACCCCATCGACAGATCAGGTGGCTGGTGTACACTTGGCTGTCCGGATCGAATCTGAGGTCTTATTCCACCGAGGAGGTTTCGAATGGCGATGCAGGCGCATCTTGTTGAACTAGAACGGAAACACAAGATCCTCGAAAACGAACTGCACGAGGCTCTGGTACACCTTTCCACGGACGACCTGCAAATTGTCGAGTTGAAGCGCCGGAAATTGATGGTCAAGGACGAGATCGAGCGGCTGAGGCAAAGCGCCGCTGCCGAAACCCTGCACTAAGTAGCCGAACCGCAGTTGATGATCGGTGAGCGTGCCGCCGCGGAAAGCGGATCGGCACGCCACGGTGGTTTGCGGCTTTACATCCTGCTTCTGCGTTGGATCAGACGCCCGCCAGATCGCCGACATGATCGGCGATCGCGAGCGACGACGTCAGTCCCGGCGACTCGATTCCAAACAGGTTGATCAAACCTTCGACCCCGTGATCGCGCGGTCCCTGGATCAGGAAGTCCTGCACCGCCACCGCCGGCGGCACGATCTTCGGTCGAATGCCCGAATAGCTCGGCATCAAGGCGCCATCCGGCAGGGTCGGCCAGTAACGCCGGATCGCCGGATAAAACCGGTCCGCCCGCGCCGGATCGACGGCGTAGTCGATCGCGTCGATCCATTCGACGTCGGGACCGAACCGCGCCTGTCCCGCCATGTCGAGCGTGAGGTGGACGCCAAGTCCGCCGGGCTCCGGCACCGGATAGATCAGGTGCGAGAACGGCGCCCGCGCATTGCAACTGAAATAGTTTCCCTTGGCGAGATAGGCCCGCGGGATCAGCTCGATCGGCATGCCGTCGATGTTGCGCGCCACCGCCGGCGCGGCGAGCCCGGCGGAATTCACCAGCAGGCTGCATTCGATTGTCATCGGCGCGTCGCCGCCGGCGTCGAGCTCGATCCGGCCCGCGTCCGCCTTGGCGCGCAGCAGCGGGGTGTTGAAAGCCGCGACGGCGCCGGCCGCCTCGGCATCGCCGCGCAGTGCGAGCATGTAGGCGTGGCTGTCGATGATGCCGGTCGACGGCGAGAGCAGGGCAGCCTCGCAGTTCAGCGCGGGCTCCAGCGCGCGAGCGGCATCGCCGGTGAGCGCCTGCAAATCGTTGACCCCGTTGGCCGCCGCATGCGCCCGGATCGATTGCAGCTTCTCGCTCTCGCCCGGCTTGGTCGCGACGATCAGCTTGCCGCAATTGCGATAGGGGACGCCGTGGTCGCGGCAATACGCATACAGCGCGCCCTTGCCGGCGACGCACATCTGGGCCATCAGGCTGCCGGCCGAATAGTAGATCCCGGCGTGGATCACCTCGCTGTTGCGCGAGGAAGTTACGGTGCCGATCGCGTCGGCCGCTTCCAGGATGATGACCTCGCGGCCCGCCTGGGCGAGCCGGCGGGCGACCGCAAGTCCGATCACCCCGGCGCCGATCACAACGCAATCAACTCTATCCATCGCCTTTCAATTCCCGGTTGTCGGAGGGGCCGGCCCTGACGTCATGCCCCGCAGGGCCCAAGTACGTCCGGAGCGCGATCCTCGCTGCACAGTATCGCGTTGTTTGACCTGATTCTTTCGAACAATGCCTTAAAGGCAGTCGCACAGCCCGGGCCGCCTTAGCGAAGCATTAATCATGTCAGGGCAATTGCCGTAATTTAAGTCACATTTTTGGGTTGCAGAGACAGCCGTTTACCCGATCCAAACCCGCCAAGCCAGACACTCCGGCGTTGAAATCCGCGAGTAGTCGATGGCCGACAGAAAGTGGCAGGCAGGCGGCACAACCCCGATTCCCGCGCGGGCATCGCTGTGTCTGCTCGGCATCGTCGCGCCTTTCTCCGCCGTCCGCGCCGCACCCCATGAATGGATGTCGGCGGGCCAGCTCGATTCCGCCAATCCCCATCTGGTCTGGCAAGTGCTGATCGGCGGCATCGCGGTCTGCGCCTTTGTCACCGCGATCGCATTGTGGGCCCATTCGGCGCTGCGCCGGGCCAACCGCCTGCAACTGCGCCGGGACGGATTCGTCCGCTCCGCCCTCAACAATCTCAGCCAGGGCGTCGTGATGACGGACTGGCAGAAGCGCATCGTGTTCTGCAATGATCGATATCTCGAAATCTACGGCCTGACGCGTGGCGACATCGCGCCGAACATGACCGGACCGGAGCTGCTGGCGCTGCGTCGCGCGCGCGGCACGCTGCACGTCGATGTCGACGAATTCTACGCCACCGTTCGCTCCCCGGACGGCCTGGTCACCGAGCTTCCCGACGGACGCGCGGTTCTGGTCCGGCATTTCCCGCTCCCGAACGGCGGCGCCGTGGCCACCCATGACGATTGCAGCGAACAGCGCGAGCTGTCGCGGCAGCTCGCCTCGACCAAACAGTTCCTGGAATCGGTGCTCGACAACGTGCCGGTCTGCGTGGCGGCGAAGAGTATCGAGGATGGCCGCTACATCTTCGCCAACCGGGCATTCGAACGCTTCTCGCGTTATTCCCGCGACAGGATCGTCGGCAAGCGGGCCGACGAGATCTTCCGGCCGGCAACCGCGGCGACAATCGAGGCGGCCGATCAGGCTGCGCTCAAGGCGCCCGACGGCCAGTTCCGCAGCGAATTTGCCGTGGAGCTGGGCAGTCAGCAACGCATCCTCGCCTCCAACCGCGTCGTCGCGCGCGATCGAAACGATCGGCCGGAATTCCTGATCGCGCTGTTCGACGACGTCACCGACCGGAAATCGCTTTCCGAGGAGCTCGAAACCACCAAGAAATTCCTCGAACTGGTCGTGGACAACATTCCGGTCTCGCTGATCGTCGAGCGCGTCAGCGACGGCCGCTATTTGCTTGCCAACCGCAGCGCCGAAACCATTCTCAATCGCCGCCGCGAGGACGTTACCGGGTTGACGGCGGCGGACATCTTCAACGCCAAGGAAGCCAGGCTGATCATTGCGCGCGACGAGACCGCGATCCGCAAGCGCGGCCTGATGACCGAAGAACATCCGATCAGCACCAAGGACGGGCTGCGGCTGTTCCTCACCCGCCGAGTCACCGTGCTCGACGATGCCGGCGAGCCGCAATATCTGATCAAGACCCATGAAGACGTCACCGACCGGCGCCAGACCAAATCGCGGATGGCGCACATGGCCTATCATGACGGGCTGACCGACCTGCCGAACCGCGCCGCCTTCCTGCAGGCGCTCTCCCAGATGATCGAAGCCTGCGCCGGCACCAACGAAGAATTCGCCGTGCTGTCGGTCGATCTCGACGGCCTGAAGGAGATCAACGACGCCTTCGGCCACGCGGTCGGCGACAAGCTCTTGATCGAGGTGGCGAGGCGGATCCAGGCCTCCTCGCGCGGCGGGGTGGTCGCCCGGCTGAGCGGCGACGAGTTCGGATTGCTGATCGACGGAACCCAGCCCGACACCGGCGTGTCGCTCGCCAAGCAGCTCGCCGAAGCGATGTCGAACGAGTTCCTGATCGACGGCAAGTCGGTCCGCACCGGCATCACGACGGGAATTTCGGTGTTTCCGCAGAACGGCGCCGATGCCGCCTCGCTGCTCGCCAATGCGGGCGCCGCGCTGTTCCGCGCCAAGGCGAAGTCGCGCGGCTCGATCAGCCTCTACGAGGCCGAGATGGACCAGCAGATCCGCGATCGCCGGGTGCTGCACCAGGATCTCTCGCTGGCGATCAAGAACGGCGAGCTTTCGCTGCATTATCAGCCGCAGGCGCTGTCGCGCCAGACCGTCGCCAGCAGCGAGGTGATCGGTTTCGAGGCGCTGGCGCGCTGGCGCCATCCCGCCCGCGGCTACGTGCAGCCCAGCGACTTCATTCCGCTCGCCGAAGAGAGCGGCCTGATCGTCGAGATGGGCGAGTGGATCCTGCGCGAGGCCTGCCGCGAGGCGGCGTCTTGGTCGTCGCCGCTGCAGATCGCGGTCAACCTGTCGCCGGTGCAGTTCATGCATGGCGACGTGGTCGGGCTGGTCCATTCGATCCTGCTGGAGACCGGCCTGTCACCGGGCCGGCTGGAACTCGAGATCACCGAGGGCGTGCTGATCGAGGATTTCGATCGCGGCCTTGCGCTGCTGCGGCGGCTGAAGGCGCTCGGCGTGCGGGTCTCGATGGACGATTTCGGCAGCGGCTATTCCTCGCTCAGCTATCTGCAGGCGTTTCCGTTCGACAAGATCAAGATCGACCGTGCCTTCGTGGTCAATCTCGGGCGCAACCCGCAATCGGCGTCGATCGTGCGCGCGGTGATCGATCTCGGTCACGGGTTGGGGATGTCGATCGTGGCCGAAGGCGTCGAAACCGAGGAACAGCTCGGCTTCCTCGCCAATGAGGGCTGCGACGCCGTGCAGGGCTTCTTCATCGGCAAGCCGTTGCCGATCGGACAGTATGGCGTGCTGGTCGGCCGCGCCGGCGGCGATGCGATGGAGCCCGCGCGCAAGACCGGCTAGGTTCGGTGCATGCCGGACTACGATCTTGCGATCATCGGCGGCGGCTTGAACGGCGTCTGCGTCGCGCGCGACGCCGCCGGACGCGGCCTCAGGGTGATTCTGCTCGAACAGGGCGACCTCGGTTCCGCCGCCTCATCGGCCTCGCCGCAAATCGTTCATGGCGATCCGGCGAAGCTCGAAGGTCGCGCGCTGCTGCGCGTGCGCCGGGCGCTGGCGGAACGCGACACCTGGCTGCGGATCGCGCCGCATCTGGTGCGGCCGATCCGCTTTGCGATCCCCGCGCATCCCGACGAGCGCCCGCTTTGGCTGTTGCGCGCGGGACTGCTGCTCTATGACCGGCTGGCGCGCGGCCGTCTGCCGGCTTCGGCGACCATCGACGTTACCCACCATCCGATCGGCAATTCGCTGCAACGGCCGTTCGGCACCGCCTTCGAATATTCCGATTGCAGGGTGGACGATGCGCGGCTGGTGGTCGCCCATGCCGTCGATGCCGCGGAGCGCGGGGCCGACATCCATACCGGCGCCCGCTGCGTTCGCGCCGATCGCGGCGAGACATGGCGGCTGGTCGCGCTCGATCGCGGCCACCGTCGGATCATCACGGCAAGGGCCCTTGCCAACGCCAGCGGCGCCTGGACCGGGTCGGTCGCTGAAACTGTGCTACGGCAGCCGCACGCGGTCGCCGATGCGGTTCGGAGCAGCCAGATCGTGGTGAGGCGGCTGTTCGATACCGACACCGTCTATGTGCTGCAGCACAGCGACCGGCGGCTGATTTTCGCAAGCCCCCATGCGCGCGATTTCACCCTGATCGGCAGCGTGTCGCGGCCGTTCAAGGGCGATCCTGCCGTGGTGTCGATGACGGCTTCCGAGATCGGCTATCTCTGCGATGCGGCCAACCGGTATTTCCGCGAACCGATCGGCCCGTCGGACGTCATCCGCACCCTATCCGGCGCCAACCTGGTCAGCAATTCCGCAGCGCGCGATGGCTGGCTGGCGCTTGACCACGGGCGCCGCCGCGCTCCGCTGCTGACGATCTTTGGCGGCGAGGTGACGACGGCGCGGCTTCGCGCCGAGCGCGCCGTCACCCGGCTGACGCCATTCTATCCGATGTCGCCGCGCTGGACCGCAACGTCGGCGCTGCCGGGTGGCGATTTTGCCTGGGACCGCTTCGACGACGAGATCGATGCGGTGCGCGAGCGCTGGCGCTTTCTCGGCGAGGACGAGGCGCGGCGGCTGTTCGCCGCCTACGGCTCGCGCCTTCAATGCGTGCTGGGCGGCGCCCGACAGCGCGCCGATCTCGGGCCGGCCTTCGGCCCCGAACTGACCGGCGCCGAAGTGCGCTATCTGATGGCACGGGAATGGGCGCGCTTTCCCGACGACATCCTGTGGCGGCGCTCCAAGCTCGGCCTGACCATGTCGCCGCCGGACCGCGAGGCGCTGGCGGCGTTCATGGCGACGGGTTGAGATCATCTGGATCCCGGCATGCCCGACGGATCGCGCGCAGCATGACGGACCGCGTGGATGATGATTTCATTTTCCGTCGCCTCGTAGAAGACCAAAAAGGGGTAAGGTGGTGCAGCGAGCCTGCGAATGGCTGGATCGTCGGTGCGGGCGCCGAGGCTTGGATGGGTCGGGAGTAGTTCGATCACCGATTGGATGCGCATTCTTATACGAAGCGCCACGGGGCGAAACGGCAGCAACGTAGTCAAGGATCGAATCGAGGTCGGCAAGAGCAGGCAGAGTGTAACGGAGTTTCACAGTCCGTGTTTGGACCAGGTTGCGCGGACCTGCTCGTCGGTCGCGAACCGGCCGCTTGCGGCAGCCTTCTTCGAGGCAGCAATCGCCGCCCGCTCATCGCTCGACAGTGCTACGGGGGGAGCGTCTTCTGCACCGGCGAGCCGCAGAACGATACGGGCAATTTCGTCCTGAGACTCGGACGGCAGGGCCCGGGCAACTTCAACGGCTTGGTCCAACAGCTTGGTCATACGGCGACAATAGGCATTTTTCCCGCCGGGTAAAGCGCGGAACCGATGTACGACATCAATTCGGTGAGGGGCTACTGCCGGGTACTCGCCATGGGGAACAGGAGAAGTGGAAAGCGAGCTTGCCGCAGTTGAGCCGGCGCGGATCTGCCATTAGCTTGCGGCCACGATCGGGCCGGCGGGGAAATGGCTGAACAGGCATCAGAGATCGCGGCTGTCGCGGCGCCGGTGCGGCCCGTGCCGCCGGCGGCCGGCACACCGCTGCTGCGCATCGAGGCGGTGGAGAAAAGCTACGGCTCGGTGCGGGCGGTGGACCGGCTCTCGCTCGACATCGCCGCCGGCGAATTCTTCGCGCTGCTGGGCCCGAGCGGCTGTGGCAAGACCACGCTGCTGCGGCTGCTCGCCGGCTTCGAGACGCCCGACCAGGGCCGCATTCTGCTTGGCGGCGAGGATATCGCCCGGGTGCTGCCGCACCAGCGCCCGGTCAACATGATGTTCCAGAACTACGCGCTGTTTCCGCATCTCGACGTGCACGACAACATCGCCTTCGGTCTCCGGCGCGCGCGAATGCCGCGCGCCGAGATCCGCGCTCGCGTGGCCGAGATGGTGGCGCTCGTCAGGCTGGAGGGGCTGGAGAAGCGAAAGCCCGACCAACTCTCCGGCGGCCAGCGGCAACGGGTGGCGCTGGCGCGGTCGCTGGCCCGGCGGCCGCAGGTGCTGCTGCTCGACGAGCCGCTCGCCGCGCTCGACAGGAAGCTGCGCGAAAGCACCCAGCTGGAATTGATGGAGTTGCAGCGTCGCCTCGGCCTGACCTTCATCATCGTCACCCATGACCAGGAGGAGGCGATGACGGTCGCCGATCGCATCGGCGTGATGGACAAGGGCCGGCTCGAGCAGGTCGCCACGCCGCGGGTGCTGTACGAGGCGCCGCGTTCGCGCTGGGTTGCCGGCTTTGTCGGCGACGTCAACCTGTTCGACGGGCAGGTGGAGCGGCGCGAGCAGGGCCGACTGTTGATCGCAACCGGCGATGCCGGAACGATCACGGTCACCGAGCCGCGCGATCCGGTCAAGGCGAAAGCGATCAGCGTCGCGATCCGTCCCGAGAAGGTCAGGCTGTCGCGCCGCGGCCCGGCATCGGATGCGGCCGATGCCATCAACCGCAGGGAAGGCGTGGTGAGCGAGGTCAGTTATCTCGGCGGACTGACCGTCTACAAGGTCAGGCTCGATAGCGGCGCCGTGCTGCGCTCGGCGCTCGCCAACACCGTCCGCCTCGATGTCGATGCCTATCGGGCCGGCCAGCGCGTGGTGGCCTGGTTCACCGCCGACGATTGCGTGGTGCTGGAGCAATGAGCGCCAACCGCATCTTCGCGCGTCCGGCGCGGCTGGCCGCGATGCTGCCCTATCTGTGGATGCTGCTGTTCTTCCTGTTGCCGTTCGGCTTCGTGCTGAAGATCAGCCTGTCGCAGACCGCGATCGCGCAGCCGCCCTATCTGCCCGTTTTCGATCCCGCGCAGGGTCTTGCGGCGATCGAGGCGGCCGTCGCCGCGCTGTCGCTCGACAATTTCAGGCTGCTGGTCTCGGACAATCTTTATGTCCTGTCCTATCTGCGCAGCCTCGCCGTGGCGGCGGTCTCGACCTCGATCCTGCTCGTGATCGGCTATCCCGTCGCCTACGGCATGGCGCGGCTGCCGCGGCGCTGGCAAAGCGTGGCGATGATGCTGGTGATCGTGCCGTTCTGGACCTCGTTCCTGATCCGGATCTATGCCTGGATCAACATCCTGCAGCACGACGGGCCGCTCAACCAGCTGCTGCTGGCGCTGCACCTGATCCGGGCGCCGGTGGTGTGGCTGTCGACCGACGGCGCGATGGTTCTCGGCATGGTCTATTCCTATCTTCCGTTCATGATCCTGCCGCTCTATGCGACGCTGGCGAAAATGGAGCCGGCGTTATTGGAGGCGGCCGCCGATCTCGGCGCTTCGCCGCGGCGCGCGTTTTGGCTGGTGACCGTTCCGCTGTCGCTGCCCGGCGTCGCCGCCGGCGTGCTGTTGTGCTTCATCCCGATCGTCGGCGAATTCGTGATCCCGGACCTGCTGGCGGGCTCGGATTCGCTGATGATCGGCCAGACCCTGTGGCTGGAATTCTTCACCAATAAGGATTGGCCGGTGGCTTCGGCCGCGGCGGTGCTGCTGCTGATTCTGCTGGTGGCGCCGCTGCTGCTGTACGAGCGGCTGCAGCACCGCCAGCTGAAAGGCGCCCGATGACGGCCGGCCGCCTGTCCCGGTTCAACATCGTCTCGCTCGCGCTCGGGGTGGCGTTTCTGTATCTGCCGATCGTGGTGCTCGTCGTCTATTCGTTCAATGCCTCGCGGCTGGTGACCGTGTGGGGCGGCTGGTCGCTGCACTGGTATCGCGAATTCTTCCAAGATCGCGCCATGCTGGATGCGGCCTGGATGAGTTTGCGCGTCGCCGCGACCTCGGCCACGATCGCAAGCGTGCTCGGCACGCTGGCCGCCGTGGCGCTGGCGCGCGGCGAGTGCTTCAAGGGGCGCACGCTGTTTTCCGGCATGCTCTACGCACCGCTGGTGATGCCCGAAGTCATCACCGGGCTGTCGTTGCTGCTGCTGTTCGTGGCGCTCGACGCCGCCCGCGGCTTCTGGACCGTGACGGTCGCGCATGTTACGCTCGCCCTGTGCTTCGTCGCCGTGGTGGTGCAGTCGCGGCTCGGCGCGCTCGACCGCAGCCTGGAGGAGGCGGCGATGGACCTCGGCTGCAGCCCGCTGCGGGCGTTCGTCGCGGTGACGCTGCCGCTGATCGCTCCGGCGATCGCCGCCGGCTGGATGCTGGCCTTCACGCTATCGCTCGACGATCTGGTGATCGCCAGCTTCACCACCGGCCCCGGTTCGGAGACGCTGCCGATCCGGATCTATTCGGAGGTGCGGCTCGGCGTGAAGCCCGAGATCAACGCGATCTGCGCGCTGGTGGTCGGCCTCATCACCCTGCTCATCGTGGTGGCGTCACTGGCTTCGAAACTGTCGCGCGCGCAGGCCGAGAGCGCCGCGCCGCTGTAGCGCTTTCGTTGCGGGACTGCGGCCTCACGACTTGACGGCGCCGGCCGTCAGGCCGCCGACCATGTAGCGCCGGAACACGTAATAGATCGCCGCCGGCGGCAGCGCATAGATGAAGCCGGTGGTCATCAGCAATTCCCAGGGTGAGTCGTCGGCGGCAAGGAAATTGCCCAGCGCGACCGGCAGCGTGATGTCGGTATCGCGTGACAGCAGCAGGAACGCATAGAGATATTCGTTCCAGGCGAGCAGCAGCGCATAGGTGCCGATCGCCACCAGCGAAGGCATCATCAGCGGCAGGTAGACCAGGCGGAAGATCTGCAGCGTGGTCGCGCCGTCCACGATCGCGGCCTCGTCGAGTTCGACCGGCAGTTTGTCGGACGCCTGCTTGAGCACCCAGATGGCGTAGGGCGAGGCGATGGTCACCATCGCCAGGATCAGCGCCCAGTGATTGTTGAGCAGCCCGTAGGCGCCCATGGTCCGATACATCGGAACCGCAAGGAAGGCGGCGGGAATGAAATAGGTGAACAGCGCCAGGTTCATCACCAGCCGGCCGCCGGGAATGCGCAGCCGCGAGATCGCGAACGCAGCGGCGGTGGCGATGAACAGGGTCAGCGCGCCGACCGCCACCGCGATGACGGTCGAATTCCACAGCTGCAGCCAGAAATGGCTGAGGAAATAATGCTGCTCGCGAAACACGATCGTGAAATTGTGCAGCGTCGGGTGATCCGGCCAGAACTTGCCGGAGAATGCATCCTCCTTGGGCGAGATCGCGAACAGGAACATGTGATAGATCGGCAGCAGGGTCCAGATCAGCACGGGAATGCCGATCAGCAGCAGGCCGGCCTCGGTACCGACGGTGCGCGAGGTGGGAAGCTTCATCGCGACAGCCGTTTCATCATGAAATAGACCAGCGGCAGCACCAGCGGCAGCGCGCATACGATGGCGGCCATCGACAGATCGAGCTGGTCGAGCCGGAGATAGCGGATGCCGAGCGTGGACAGCACATGGGTGAGATCGGCCGGGCCGCCGCCGGTCAACAGATAGACGCTGTTGAAGTCGCCGAGCGTCCATATCATCGAGAGCAGCGTGCACGTGAGATAGAGGGTCTGCACCGACGGCCAGGTGATGAAGCGGAATTTCTGCCACCAGGTCGCGCCGTCGACCTCGGCGGCCTCGAACAGGTCCTGCGAGATGGCGAGCCGTCCGGTCATCAGGATCAGCGTCCAGAACGGCAGCGACTTCCAGATATGGACCACGATGGCCATGGTCAGCGCCACGGTCGGATCGTTGAGCCAGTTCGGGCCGTCCTCGCCGGTGAACTTGAAGATCAACTGGTTGATCATGCCCCATTCGGGATTGAGCATGAAGCGTATCGACAGGATGGTCGGAATCGACGGCACTGCCCAGGGCAGGATGAACAGCACCGACAGCCATCGGATCCAGGTGCGCTCCTGGATGAAGAAGCCGGACAGGAACAGCGCCATCACCATCTTGCAGTTGATGCCGATCACCAGGAAGATCAGCGTGTTCACCCCCGCGCGCGCGAAGATCGGATCGTGATAGAGCGCGACATAACTCGCCGGATGTCGCGCAAGCCAGAGCCCGTAGCCGACCGGGTAGATCACGAAAGCGAGGAACACCAGGATGTAGGGCATCAGCAGCACGATGCCCCAGACCTGCGGGGTCGACAGTCGTCCCGACAGCGGCCCGCGAGGCAGCGCATTGTCGGGAGGTGCCAGCGTCATGGTCGACATGCTGCGCGCTCGAGATGGCGGCCGGCCGCAGCGGCGGCCGGCCTTGTTGACGTCAGCCCGCGACCTGCTTGATGCGGGCGATCAGCTCGTCGACGGCCTTGTCCACCGGCACCTTCTCGCTCACCACCCGGTTCATCGCCTTGGCCCAGACGTTCTCGTTGTTGAGGATGGTGAACTTGTAGTTCCTGACAAAGTCGAACGGCACGGTGCCGCCGGTGAACTGGTTGTAGACGGCCTTGCGGTGATGGTCGGCCTGCCAGAACGGGCTTTTCTGTCCGGCGAGGGTGACGGGGAACCAGCGGCCGAGCGCGCCTTCGACATAAGGCTGCAGGTTCTCCTCCTGCAGCAGGAACGCGACGAACTCCTTGGCCCGCGCCTTGTGCCTGGCCGCGGCGAAGATCACGCCGGTCTTGACGTCGGAGCGGTACTTGATCGGCGAGCCGTCCGGCTTGTTGGGGAATGCCGCGGTGATGATGGTCTCCTCATAGGCCTTCTTGCCGGCCGCGCGCTGCTCCGGCGTCAGCGCCGGGTTCTGCGAATCCTCGAACCACTTCGCCGCGATCGAGATGGTGAAGTTGTGGGTCATCACGATCGTCTTGTTGTGAAAGGCAACGTTGTTGTCGGGGTCCTTCCAGGTGGTCGAGGAGGGCGGGGTGCAGCCCTTGATGTAGGGGTCGGTGTAATCCTTCAGCGCGCCGATCAATCCTTCCCGGACCTTGGGGTCGTCGACCTGGAGCTTGCCGTCGTCATCGACCAGCTTCACATTGTGGGCGTCCATGAACGTGTAGAACGACTGGAACGAATCGGTCGATTCCACGCCCATCGGCTGGCCGATGCCGTAGGCGCGCGATCGCGAGGCCTTGCGGTAGGCCGGCTGCACCTTGTCACACCAGAACGACCAATAGTCCGCCCATTTGGTCGGGATGTCGCTTTCCTTGAAGCCGGCCTCCTCGAGCATATCCTTCCAGATCTGGACATGCATGGTCTGCTGTTTCAGCGGGAAGCCGTAATAGCCCTTCTTCTTGGTCTGGTCGTTGGTGAGATACGCCGTCTCGAGCGTGTTGGGCGCGAACGCCGATTTCATCGGCGTCAGGATGTCGGAGAGGTCTTCGAGCTTGCCTTCGAACGCCCATTTACCGCCGGCCTGCACGTCATAGGTGTCGGAATAGGCGACGTCGGGCACGGTGCCGGAGTCGAGCGCAGCCACGGTTTTCGGGATCATGTCCTGGACGGCGTATTGCGAGAGTTCGACCTTGACGCCGGTTTTGGCCTCGAACTTCTTGATCGCCGCATTCAGCGCTTCGTCCTCGGATTTGTAGAAGCCCTTGCTCCACCAGACCGTCAGCGTGTCCTGCGCCATCGCCGGCGCCGCCGAAGCAAGCAGTCCCAGCGCCGCGACGATGCCTGAGAGCGCGCGTAATCCCTTGAATCCCACGGTGTTCTCCCTGATCAGCCCGGCCTTTCGCAGCCGGTTGGGAAAATCCTATAGCGTTTTCGAACAGAGCGCACCGGTTCGCGCGAAGAAAACGCGTCAGGGAGGAAGCGCAGCCCGGCTCTGCTTGAACGCGAGCAAGGTCAGCGCGGCTTGGTGGCCTCGGTGGTCCCCGGCGCGGGGGCAGCAGGCGCCGCAGGCTTCGCTCCGCCCACGTTCAGATGCTCGAGCACGGACTGCACGGCATCGCGGGTCTTGCGATCCTTGACCGCGTCGAGCAGCGGTTGCGATGCCGGCGAGCGTCGGATCAGGCTTTCCGGATCGGGAAAGATCAGCGGATCGTCCCACGGGCCCTGTACTACAAACGGCAGTTCGAAACCTTTCGCCCCGTTCGCGCCCGACACCAGACTGGCGACGCCCTTCAAATCATATTCGCGCGCCGGCACCGAGGCGGTTCCGGTCAAGGTGAGGTTCGCCGCCGGTCCTTCCACCCGGATGTCGTCGGCGGTGGCGATGCCTCCGCTGAATTTCAACGCGACGGTCAACTTGTCATAGGGCGTCGCGCCGCTGCGGAAATTGCCGGCGCCCGACAGCGGCCGGCGTTCCAGCCGCTTCAGCAATTGCTCGACATTGATGCCGGCGATCGCACCGTCATGGCCGGTCAGGCTGGCGGTGCCGTCGAGTGACTGCGCGAGACCGAACGGACTCGAGCCCGATGCCTCGAGTGCGATGTTCAAATTGCCATGGCCGGACAGCTTGTTGACGCCGAACAATTCGCTGGAACAGGCCTGCAGATCGACATCGGTGAACTGGAACTGGGCCTTGACGTCGGCCACCGTGTCGGCGCGCGTGACGCCCAGCGATCCCCTGGCAATGCCGCCATAGATCTGCGCTTCGCCGATGCTGAGCGCGAGCGCGCCACCGCGCAGGTTGGCGCCTAGCGCGGTGCGACCCAGCCGCGTCGAGCCCACGGTGACCTTGGCAGCCGACAGCCGCATGTCGAGATCGGTCGCCGACAGCGAGTTCAAATCGAACAACTGCCGGTTCCAGTCATGCGCGCCGCTGGCGAGCAGGCGGAAGGTCGAGACGTAGGGCGTGAAGTCGAGCGCACCGGCGGCAAGCGTGGCCTGCAGGGTCTGGCGGCCGTTGTTGCTGTACGTCATCACGCCTTCGGCCGCGTTGCCGTCGAGTTCGACATTGACATTGGTCAGCGCCATCGAGGCGCCGACCACGTTGGCGCGCGCCTTCAGCGCAAAGCGGCCGAAGCCGCCGCTGCCGGGCGGCGCCTGCCCCATCCAGCGCAGCGCATTGCGCAGCGAGGCGCTGTCGACGGTCAGGGTGCCTTCCATCATCATGCTGGTGTGATCGGCGACGGTGCCGTCGAATGCCAGCTTGAGCGGCGGGCTGGTGAGCCGCGCCTTCAGTCCGGAACGATCGCCGGACAGCGCGGCGACGAAGTCGCTGGCGCTGATGCTGCCGTCGACGCGCTCGCCACGCCAGTCGAATTGTCCGGTGGCGGCAAACGAGCGCGAGATCGACGGCCACGCCAGTGAGAGGTCGATGTCGTCGAGCGCCTCGGCGACATGATTGGCGGCATCCTCGTAGCTCATTACGCCGTCCTGGACCCGGATCTCCGAGAACGAAACCTGGTTGTCGGCGCCGGGCTTCATGGCGCGGGCGATGGTCTGGATAAACGGCGTCCAGTTGCTGGTTCCGTCGGCCTCGCGGACTACATGGATGTGGGGCCGCAGCATCATCACATCGGCAATCTGGAAACGCTGCAGCAGCAGCGGCAGCAGCCGCAGGTTCGCCGTCAGGACGTCGACCGCGAGCGCCGGATCGGCGGCGCCGCCGCCTTTCAACCCGACGTCATGAAACGAGACGTAGCTGCCGGGAAAGACCGAAACCTCGATGTTGCCCTTGACCACGAGATCGAGCCCGGTCACGGCCCGGATCTGCGCCTCTACCGCCTCCCGAAGCGCGTCCCGGTCGAGGAACCAGGACATCGCGATCAGGCCGATCACCGCAACGCCGAAAAACGCCGCGATCGGCGTCCCCAGGCGCTTCATTCCTTGGGCCATCGTCAATGACATATCCTGGTCTGGTCGAACCGAGATCGGGCCGGCGCATCAGCTCGCGGCGGCAAGCGAGGGACCGGCGGCGCCCTGCCAACCCCTGCAACTTGCAGGGTTTTCTTGACGCTTTCAAGGCCGCCGCGTTGTTCCCGGTACCTCCTTTGGTGGCAACGCCCCGTCATTGACGCATTGCGAAGATTCCGCCTAATACTCCTCTCTCCTCCACCGGATCCTATGTCATGAACAAGGTCTATCCCGACGCCAAATCGGCCCTCGACGGCATTCTGAAGGACGGCATGATGATCATGTCGGGCGGCTTCGGCCTGTGTGGCATTGCCGAGACCCTGTCGGACGCGATTCGCGATTCCGGCGTCAAGAACCTGACGGTGGTCTCCAATAATGCCGGCGTCGACGGCATCGGACTGAGCCGGCTCCTGGAGACGCGGCAGATCAAGAAGATGATCTCGTCCTATGTCGGCGAGAACAAGCTGTTCGCGCAGCAGTTCCTGGCTGGCGAGCTGGAACTCGAGTTCAACCCGCAGGGCACGCTCGCCGAACGCATCCGCGCCGGCGGCGCCGGCATCCCGGCCTTCTACACCAAGACTGGCGTCGGCACCCTGATAGCCGAAGGCAAGGAAGTGAAGGAGTTCGACGGCGAGAAATACCTGATGGAGCGCGGGCTGTTCGCCGATCTTGCGATCATTCATGCCTGGAAGGGCGACACCGCCGGCAATCTCGTCTATCGCAAGACCGCGCGCAACTTCAACCCGATGATGGCGACCGCCGCGAAGGTCACGGTCGCCGAGGTCGAGCATCTGGTGCCCGCCGGCGAGATCGATCCCGATCACATCCACACGCCGGGCATCTTCGTCAAGCGCATCGTCGAGGTCGGCGCCGACCGCAAGCGCATCGAATTCCGCAACACAAGGCCACGCCCTGCGGCGTGAGCGCGACTTCAAGCAGGAGATCATGATGGCCTGGACCCGCGAACAGATGGCTGCCCGCGCCGCCAAGGAATTGCGCGACGGCTACTATGTCAATCTCGGCATCGGCATTCCGACTCTGGTTTCGAACTTCATTCCCGCCGGCATCGACGTCAACCTGCAGAGCGAGAACGGCATGCTCGGCATGGGCCCGTTTCCCTACGAGGGCGACGAGGATCCCGACCTGATCAACGCCGGCAAGCAGACCGTCAGCGAGCTGCCGACCACCAGCTATTTCTCCAGCTCCAATTCGTTCGGCATGGTGCGTGGCGGACATATCGACCTGTCGATCCTCGGCGCGATGCAGGTGGCGCAGAACGGCGATCTCGCCAACTGGATGATCCCCGGCAAGATGGTCAAGGGCATGGGCGGCGCGATGGACCTCGTCGCCGGCGTCAAGCGTGTGGTGGTGGTGATGGAGCATTCCGCCAAGGACGGCCCCAAGCTGCTGAAGCGCTGCAACCTGCCGCTGACCGGCGAGAAGGTGGTCGACATGGTGGTGACCGATCTGGCGGTGTTCACCATCGACAAGCACGGCAAGGACGGCATGGCGTTGATCGAACTCGCCGACGGCGTCACGCTCGACGAAGTGAAGTCGAAGACCGAAGCCGACTTCCGCGTCGCGCTGAAGAACGCGTGACCCTGGGGTCGCATCGCGGGTGACGCCGGCGGCCCGCGCCGTCCCGATCAGCTCCGGGCCATCGTATCCGGAAACAGCACCTCGATCAGGGTGCCGGAATGCGTTCCGGTCCTGATCTGGAACCGGGCGCGGTTGGCCTCGACCAGCGCCTTGGTCAGCGACAGGCTGACGCCGGAGCCTTCGAACGCCTGATCCGGCGGTGGCGGGTTGCGGAACGGCTCCATCGCCGCCGCAACCTCATCCTCGTTCAGCCCGTGGCCGGTATCGCGGACGCGCAGTACCACCTCGCCGGCGTCGGACAGCGCCGTGGAGACGATGACTTGGCCCCCGGCATTGGCGAGACGGATCGAGTTGCCGATCAGGTTGAGCATGATCTGGCGCAGCGCGCGCGCGTCGGCCACCACCGGCGGCAGCTGATGCGCAAGCGAGGTGCGGATGATGATGCGTTCGCGGTTGGCCTGTGGTTGCATCACCGCGACGCATTGCTCGACCAGGTCGTTGACGTTCTGGCTTGCGAAATGGAGCTCGAGCCGGCCGGTCTCGATCCGCGACAGCTCGAGCAGATCGCTGATGATGGCGATCACGCGTTCGCCCGAGGCCCTGATGTCCTTCATGTATTCGACATAGCGCTCGTTGCCGAGCGCGCCGAAGCGTTCGCCGGTCATCACGTCGGCAAAGCCGATGATGGCGTTGAGCGGGGCGCGGACCTCGTGGCTGATCCGCGCCAGCATGTCGGCCTTGGCATTGACGGCACGGTCGGCCAGCCGTTTCGCCTGCTTCAGCTCGCCTTCGCTCTGGCGGCTCTGCGACAGGTCGCGAAACACCGCAAACAGGTTCGCCGCGTCGGGCCGCGTCCGTCGCATGGTCACCGACAGCGGAATCAGACCGCCTTCGCGCACCTGGCCGAGCACCTCGCGGCCGCGATCGAGCAGGCTCGCGACGCCGGCGCCCCTGATACCGGCGAGATAGTCCAGCACCGCGCTGCGGCTTTCCGGCGCGAACAGCTCGGCCAGATTGCGCCCGGCAAGGGCGGCGCCGTCATGGCCGAACAGCGCTTCGGCGCTGCGGTTGGCCGAACGGATCGTGCCGTCGGCATCGAACATCAGGATGCCCTCGGCGATGGTATCGAGGATGGCGCCGAGTTCTTCGGCGGTGCCGTGGCCAACTGGCGCGGGCGCGGCGGCAACCGGCAGCTCGCTTGCGACCGTAGGCTCGCTTGCCGCCGGCAGCGTGCTTGCTGCCGGGCTCGAACAGATCAGCGCCAGCGCTGACTCGCCGTCCCATGCAATCGTGAACAGGCGCGCCTCCGTCGCCACGCGGAAAGCCCCGTCCTCGCTTGCGCATATCGTCACCGGCGTGCCGGCATCCGGGCTGCCGGCCGACGGTGCGCCGGGCTCGACATAGAGCGCGTCGAGGCCGCCGACCTGTTCCAGCGCCTGCAGGCTGGCAAAGCCGATCCGCTCGAGAAAGACAGGGTTGGCATAGAGCAGCCGGTCGAGCCGGTAGATCAGGACGCCGATCGGAAGCAGATCGAACAGTGCCCGGTCGCGCCGAGATTCGCCGCGGGCCGGCGGTTCCTCGCGCCCGAGCCAGCGCGGCGGCTCGACCATGGCTGCAGATGTTGCGGCGGCCTCCGGCGCCGCCGGTTCGCCGACCGTCTTGCCGAGCCGCGCCGACAATTGCCGGGCGAGTTCGTCGAAGGCGCTGTTTTCGACCGGCGTCAGGACCGGTGATCGGGTGTCGCCGACGGGGCGGAACGGCAGGATGTTCTTGGGTGTATCCACGTCAGCTTCCAGATCGGCGGGGGACGATATCTCGGCCGTCATCGGCACCGGCGAATCGGACATATCGGAGATTGCAGGCGGAACCGCGGCAAGAAATACCGGCGCATGCCGGGCGGCGTCGGCCGACAGCGGCTGCGGTGCGGGCGCTTCGCTCAGCATCTCGAAGCGGCGCAGCGCGGACAACCGTGCAAGGCCGTCGAGATCGCGGCAGACCCCGAAGCCGCGATAGCCGGCGAAATTCTGCTCCCGGTCATAGACCGGCAGGCCCGTCAGTTCGACCGGCAGCTGGCCGCCGCCATCGACCGGCCAGTGCAGCGTGATGCCGCTCCAGAGCTGGTGCGTTGCGACCGCCCGGCCCACCCGGCCGTCCGGATCGAGCGCCAACGCCTCGGCGATTGCCTGCCACGGCCGTCCGAGGCCGGACGCGGTGCGCGCGCCGATCAGATCGATGAATTCAGTGGCGGCGAGCGAGAAGCGGCCCTCGACGTCCATCTGCCAGACAAAGCGCAGCGGGTGCAGGCGCGGCTCCGGCTCATCGAGCCAGGACGGCGTCGGAATCGGCGCCGGCGCCAAGGAGACCGGTGCCGGCGTCTCGGCCGCCGGTGATTCGCCCGGCGGCGGCGGAAGGGTGGGCTCGTCGGCGACGGCCTCGACAAAGGGTGAGGGCTCTCGCGGCCGGACGTCATGGTCAGGCCCCATTGTCTTCGCCGGCCCCGCTGCCGTCTCCGCGGCGCCCGACGGCTCGAGCTCATCGGCCTGGTCGAACTCGTTGACCAGGGTGAATTCGGCCGGCGCTTCGCCCGACGGCGCGGGCTGTTCGTCATCGGCAACCGGCCGGTCGGCGGCTGCCGGGAACAGCGCGATCAGTCCGAGATCCACACCGCTTCCAAGGCGCTGCAGCACCAGATGGCCGGTGGCGGCCGATGTTTCCGCACGGCCGTCGCGCAGCGCCTGCAGCCGGGCCTCGTCGAGTCCGGCCTCGGCGAGACTGTGGAATCCGAGCCGCGGGCGGCCGGCATCGCTGGCTGCGACCAACAGGCCGTCGCTGGCGAACGCCGCCATGGGCAGCTCGACGCCCTGTACCAGCCGCTGCAATCGCTCCACCAGCGGCATGGCGCGGGCGGCCGGTTCGGTCGCGACGATCAGGATGCCGGAATGGCCGTCGGCGAATTCAAGCCGTGCGCAGGCGCAGGTCGCGAGCGCGCCGAGCGGCGCGCCGAAATGGCGCAACCGTTCCAGCCGGATTGCTCCGCCCGGTGCAAGCTTGCCGGCGAGCTGGGCGACCTGGCGACGATGCGGGTCGGCCGGCCCGAATGTCCGGCCGGTCAGTTCTGCGGCGTTAGCGGCACCGAACAGGCTGGCGCCGACCGGATTGGCCCACGCGATCCGCGTGCCGTCGATCAGCCACAGCCAGGTCGGAAAGGCACTCGTCGCGTGCACGCTCAGGCGGGGATCTTCCAGCCCTCGCAAGCTTGATTCCGCAGGGTTCATTGCACTGACTTCGCCGGCGCCCGACCGTGATTGGCTGCCGCATCATGGCAGCTTGTTTGCAGTATCGCCTGCGGCAGCCGGCAGGTCCATCGCGCTCGCGCCATGCCGTGATGCGCCGGTGTATCCGCGATGGCGTTGAACCTGGCGGCGATTGTCGCGTTGGGAGGGAGTGCGCTGGCGGAAGCGGTTGGGGAACCGGACCAAAATGATGACCCCTTGAACCCGACAGGAGTGCAATGATGAGCGACAATCAGCAGAGCCGAGTAGAGATGCCGAAGGGCGTGCAATCGGTGGCCGAAGCGAGCGTCGAACAGGCGCGCAAGGGTCTAGAGCAGTTCCTCTCCGGCGCGGAACGGACGCGGGATTCGATCGAGGTGCGGAGCGCGGCGCTGCGGTCGGAAGCCAGGGATATCCAGGCCAGGGCCTTCGCCTGTGCCGAGCAGAATGTGCGGGCCTCGCTCGATCACGCCCAGGCGCTGGTCCGCGCCAGGGACGCCGCCGAGGTGATGCAACTCAATGCCGACTATGCCCGGACCCAGATGCGGACGCTTGCCGAACAGGCCAGTGAAATGAGCCAGATGGTCGGCCGTGCCGCGGTCGCCGCAGCGCGGCCGACACATTCAAGTGGCAACACAAGCGATTGAAATAGCAGCAGATTTGTGTAGTTCCCAAGCTGGGTGCAAAACTGGATGCGGCATTGCACCACAGAATGCATTGCATTGCACAAATTTGACATGATATGGGTGTTAGATGGTTAGGCCCGCCAAGGGCAACCCGCTCCCGCTTCCCGTGATTCCGCGTCATGTCCGGCTTCTCCCCGCCGGCCAGCATTCGGGGTCATTTCCGTTCACCCGTTCGAAGGATGCAACCCATGAGTAGTTCCGACCCGTTCTCGTCCTCCGTGATCCCGTTTGAAGTTCCCGAGCAGATGCGTGCATTCGCCGAGAAGGGCGTATCGCAGGCCCGCGACAACTACGCCCGCTTCAAGGATGCCGCCGAGGCCCACAACGGCACCATCGAGGCCGTGTTCTCCACCTTCAGCAAGGGGGCGAGCGAGTACTCGGCCAAGCTGATGGAGATGGTGAAGAGCACCACCAGCGCCAATCTCGACCTGGCTCAGGAGTTGATCGGCGTGAAATCACCGTCGGAGGCGATGGAGCTGTGGTCCTCGCATACCCGCAAGCAGTTCGAGGCATTCACCGCCCACAGCAAGGAACTGGCGGAACTGGCCCAGCGCGTCGCGAGCGATGCCGCCGAGCCGATCAAGGCCAACGCCTCGAAACTGTTCAAGCCAGCCGCCTGATCACTGATCGAGCCGCGCTCCGCGCGCGCCCGGCGCCTCGCGCCGGGATGCGCGAGGGACAGCAAGCCGAAGCCCGCGCGGTTCTGATTCGATCAGAACATGATAGCTTCAACCGGTCTCGCAGCAGACTGGCTGCGCCTCTCCCGCTTGCGGGGGAGGCCGGCGCGTAGCGCCGGGTGGGGGCTCTTTCCACGATGCGACGCCCGGAGAGAAGCCCCCACCCCAACCCTCCCCCGCCAAGCGCGGGAGAGGGAGTGCACCGCCTTCGCGGCTGCCATTTAACTTGAACTCATCACGCGCTAGAACCGGACAAACCGGCCCGGACCGCAAATCCGGGCTTTGTTGTTGGGCCATCGCCATCGAATGACCCGGCACAGCGCCGCCGCAACGCCCTTGCCGCCACCCTGCGGCGGCCTTGCCAAAGCGCGACGTTGCACCTAGTTTCCGCCCGGTTCGGCCCGTTTTTTGTAAAGCAGCCGGCACGGATGCAGTTGTAGCTCAGTTGGTTAGAGCGCCTGTCTGTGGAACAGGAGGTCGGTGGTTCGAGCCCACCCAACTGTACCAAGAGCGTCGGACAGTTTGTAGAATTCGTCCAAGCTGGCGGACCGCCTCGGCTGCCACGTAGCGCGAATCTACCTTCATCATCTATGGCTACCCGACAAGCTTCCGCGATATGCGGGCTATCTGCTCAATCATATCGGGGTGAAGCAGATTGTGACGAGGGCTCGATATGTGCGGCCAAGCGTGCGCTCGGCGTCCATGTCGTCGACTGCAAGTGCTCGGCGAATATTCAAGGGAAATTGTCACTTATCGAGGTCGGCCACCTCAAAAGCTGCTCGACAAAAGCTGTCACTAATGGCCGCTACGGGCCAATAGTGGAAATCTGAGTTTCTTATTCGATCACCCCGTCGGCTTGCGCAAGCAGCGACGGCGGAATCTGTAGTTCAAGGACCTTTGCAGTCCTAAGGTTGATGAACAATTCAAATTTGGTGGGTTGTTCGATCGGCAGGTCGGCCGGTTTGGCGCCTCGCAGGATTTTGTCGACGTAGGTGGCGCTCAGTCGAAAGGAGTCGGTTATGTCCGCTCCATAGGACATCAGCCCGCCCAATTGCACAAACTCCTTTGCCATTGACATCAGGGGCAGCCGGAGTTTTGCAGTGAGGTCTACAATGCGTTTTTGTTTTTGGAACAGCATCGGACTGGGAAATACCATGAGGGCATCAGCGCGCTCACCGGCAACCGCGGAAAAGGCATGATCCATTTCGTCTGGCCGCCGTACACCAATCAGTTGAAGCTCCAAGGACAAGGTCTGCGCTGCTTCTTCTGCCCCGTTCATCATGTCGCGCATCGTGCGCTCGCCATACGCGCCGGGATGCCAAAGGCCCAGTACTTTGGAAACCGTGGGGAGCGCTTCCTTGAGAAGAGCTAGACGTTTTGGAACCAGTTGCGGACCAAGGAAGGTTAGCCCTGTGACGTTTCCACCAGGGCGCGCAAGGCTGGCGACAAGTCCGTCACCGACAGGATCGCCCATGACCGGGATAACAATCGGGATCGTTGTGGTCGCTTGCTGTACTGCACGTCCGGCGACCGAATTCGACGCCACGATGACGTCGGGGTTAAGAGCAACAAGTTCCCTCGCCAGCGTCGGAAAGCGCTCAATTTTCGCGTCAGCCGCTCGGACCTCTACGAGGACGTTCTGACCATCGACATAGCCGTGTTCATGCAACCCTCGGTAAAAAGCATCGTGGGTCGTAGTGGAGAGCAGTCCTGTGGCGAGGAAACCGATCCGGGCGACCCTATTCGGCTGCTGTGCTCTCGCCGCAATCGGGTATAGCGCAGCGCCCGTAAATGCTGTGATGAAATCACGTCGCCGCATGCCCTAGTCCCAACTAAACTCGGTGACCATCCCGGTGCCCCAACCTAGCACATTGGAAGCCGATCAATATGAGCTTTTGCGCGACAATTGGATGCAACAGGATTTCCGCTTCGGGTTATTCTTCGACATCGGCCAGCGCATTCCGAGTTGAGGTATAGCTAAAGGCGATCCTCCCTCAGCAGATCACCCGATACCAAGCAGGCGCAGATCGTCAGATCTGGTGAACCTCCTCATGCGGCGCCATTCGGGCTGATGCGGAATTGCGTTCTATGCTTCATATATCGGTTGTGATGCGCTTGGCCATAACTCGTGACATGGAAATGGAAGCGGCCTGATGGCGCATCTCTATTTTTCGTGTGGATCCATCTGTTGAGGACGGCAACGGTCGCATCGCGCGTGCACTCTCTGAAAATCTTCAGCCCAGAACTGGAACATCCAGGCTCGATTGCTCTGGCCTGACAAGAGGTCCGTCAACACGCGCGCTATGCTCTTTCAATCCTCGAAGATGAGGCACGTTGTCGTGCCGTGGGCGAGCAGCCGACCTTTGTCATCGGTGACCCGTCCTTCGGCGGTGCCGATCCGCCGGCCGCGGTTCAAGACCAGTCCCTCTGCCTTGATCGGGCCTGTCTCCGGCGTGATGGGCCGCACCAGCGAGATTTTGAATTCCAGAGTGGTTTGGCTGACGCCCTTCTCCAGGGTGGATTGGACCGCCAGCCCCATGCAACTATCAAGCAATGTAGCGGTGAATCCGCCGTGCACGGTACCCGCCGGGTTGAGCAGGGCGGCAGTCGGAGTAGCCGTGACGATGACGCGCCCGCGCACTGCTTCGGTCACATCATAGCCTAACGTGCGGGCTATGGTATTGAGAGGGAGCGCCCCGTCGGCGAGCCCCTGAACAAACTCCAGCCCCGTCATCTCTTGCCGTCGATCGGCACTCACCGTCCCGTAGCTCTTGCTCGCAGCACCTTGTGTCATCGATTTCCCATGGCTCTATGATTGTGCGGATTGAGAACCGTTAGCGACCCGATCACGCGCCGCGCGCCGGCTGCCGTTGGCGTGGCGTTTTGCCTTGATCAAGGTGGATGGCTTCCGCCCGTAGACCCGAACGAATGCGGCGGTCATCCGACGCGGGCTGCTAAACCCGGCGCGCCCGGCAACCACGGCGATCGGAAGGTCCGTTTCATCGAGCAGCCGCTTGGCGCGCTGGATACGCAGCGATTGAGCCACTTGCACAGGCGACGCGTCGAGGTGATCCGCAAACAGGCGTGATAGGTGTCGGGCACCTATCCCGAGGCGGGCGGCTAGCGCATCGACACTGTTGTTGTCGAGGGCGCCGGTTTCGATCAGGGCCAGCGCGCGCTCGACCGTGGTTCGCGTGCCCTTCCAGGCTGGGCAGAACGGGGCCGTTTCAGGTCGGCAGCGGAAGCAGGGCCGGTATCCAGCGCGCTCGGCGGCGGCTGCGCTCGAGTAGAACACAACGTTGCGCGCGAATGGCGTGCGCACCCGGCAGATGGGTCGGCAATAGATACCCGTCGTCTTGACCGCTGCGAAAATGACTCCGTCGAGAGACGGGTCGCGTCGCTGCAGGGCAGAGTAACTGGTGTCGAAGTCAATCATGCTTCGGTAGTACCGGATCGGCCGCGCTCAAGCGAGCGCGCGGCGATGATCAGGTCCGAAAATGGCAGTTCTCGGTAGATCGCGTCGTTGCGCTGCTGTTGCAAACGACGTCGCTCACGCAGGCACCTTACCTCTTGGGATAGCTGGTGAATATGTAGTCCTTTGCCGCCACGGCGGTATGGCATGAGTAACCGCAAGTGGCGCCCGATCCATTTTGCGGAGGCCGATCATCCGGCTTCAGCGTGTCCGTGACGGGATCGTTGAGAAACACGGCATAGGCCCAGCCCTGGGTATTCGGGAATCGCTTGCTGTCCTTTTCGATGAACGCGAGCGTTTTCAGCGTGTCGGGTATGTTCACCGGATAGGGAGATTCTGCGCTCTTCTTCAACAGCCATTCGATTTTGACAATCTTGGAGCCTTCGGGAAAGGGCTGGTGATTGTCTGGCACTCCCTGACGATAGGCTTCCATCATCACGGGATTGGCTGCGATGATTTTCAAGCTGGTTTCGGTCTGGCTGACCGCGACGTATTGCCAGTTCTCGTAGCCTTCAAACTCTGAAAAGGCCAATCCATCGGGCACCTTCAGCAGGGACCGGTCCTGGGCCGCAAGGGCTATGCCGCCCAGCACCGCGAACGATACCGCAATGCCCACAATAGCCACTGAAGTTGGTTTCATGGCTCACTCCTGTGCCGGGTGGATGGCAAGTGAATTGGAGCGAAGTCGATCAAAGCATCGTCACGGTCGCGACTATCGTGCTCCGAACTATCCGAGTCAATGGACGGGTTGGTGCGTTGGGCTCCGGGGTCTTCGCAGCTCCTGATCAGGCGCATCGCGTCCGCTCGGCAATCCTATCCGAGCCCGCTGGCAATCGGAGCGACGGTGCTCGGCGATCGCTTTAGGCTGAGCAGGGCGGTCAGTGGCCGGATGAGGGGGCGTTCGACGAATGCGTGGATCAGGCCGGCCACGGCAATGAAGAACGAGGGTACCACCAGCAGCCGGAGCAAGATCGGGACGATCGCGTTGCTGTGGGGGATGTGCAACAGGGCGAGAAGCATGTTTCCGACGTCCTGGTGGATGAGATAGAGCGGGTAGCTCACCAGCCCGACATAAGCGAGCGGACGCAAGATCCGGCGGATCGAGGCGGGCGGCTCGATCCTGGTCGCCGCCATCAATGCCGCGGTGCCCGCCCACAGCACGGCCGAGCGAGACCATTCGAGCGGCGCGGACGGCTCCTCGAATCCGCGCATCAGGAAGTACATGTCGAGCGCGACCGCGAACGCGATTCCAGCCCAGCCGAGCAGGGGACGCCCCGCATTCAGCGCTGCGATGGACAGGCCTGCGATGAAGAACGGGTAGAAATCGAGCTGGGTAAAGAGTCCCTGCAGCAGGCAGACCTTGACCAGGACATAGCTGCAGACGCCGAGCAGCAGATGGCGACGCAGGCCAAACAGCATCAGCACGAAAATCAGCGCATAGAAATGAAACTCGATCTGCAGCGACCAGTACGCGCCGTCGGGCCAATGGTATCCGATGTGCAGCAGGTTGAGCGTCGGCAGCGCCACCCAGGTGTACGCCATCTCCCACCATGCAAGCAGACGGTCCGGCGCGATCAAGCTGGGGGCGATGTGCTTCAGCGCCGTGGTGATCAAGCTGCAGACGAGCAAGGCCGGTATCAGCCGCCCGAGGCGCTTGGCATAGAAATGCCATGCCGAACGCGAAGTCGCAGCACTGATGGCAATGCAATAGCCGCTGATGATGAAGAACAGCAGCACACCGTCGGTTCCCTTGCTGAATATCGTCAAGGGAACGAAGTGATAGGCGAGCACCCACAGGATCGAAAATGCTCTCAGATAGTCGATCGTGGGAGAGCGGTTCTCGTCCGACAAAATCACCTCGCCCGGTTTTCCGTCATGCCGACCCTAGCCCGGGCGACGCGCACGCGTAAAGCAGGGTCGCCGCATTCCCCGTGCCGATGCAGGCGGCCGCGGCCGCTTCGGCGGCTCGCCCACCGAACTGGATTTGCCTGCGGAAAATTGCTAGAACGGGTCATGTCCGATGATGACGTGAAAGCTGAACTCGAACGTCTCCGCAGGGAGAACGAGGCCTTGAAGAAAGGCGCCTCCGAGGGCGTCCGCCTGAAAGTGAGTGAGAAAGGCGCCGTCTCGGTCTACGGCATGGGCCGCTTTCCGGTGACGCTGTACAAGGAGCAATGGTTGAGATTGCTCAACCTGTCGGACGAGATTCGTACATTCATCGCCGAGAATGAAATCGCGATTGAAGGCAAAGGATTGAATTGCGGCGGTGTCGAGCTTGGCCCGATCGCCACTGGCCCGACACCATCGGCCACGGCTCTGTCGCAAACTCTGGCCTGGGTGCAGTGCGACGTGCCCAGCGGCGGGATTGCCGGCGTCATGATCGGAGGGATGGACGGCGTCGTGATCGGACAGATGGCCGGCGGACACAGCGGTGGCAGATCGATGGCGCTTTCACAGAGCGGTTCAACCTGCCCATCGACGCATTGACAGCTGCAGGCGGCGTGAGCCGTTTCGCATAGGCAGAGCAGCAGGATCGCGCACGCGGCCAGGTGCAGACGCATCGTCGTTCCGGCCCTTCGCGGGTTCATGATCCCGGCGTCTCGCCATCTCCGCAACAACGGCCCCGGCCGATTCGGCCGGGGCTTCGCATCTCGGATGCTCGCGTGTCGCTCAGTATCGGGTCGCGGTCGACCACGGCCACAGCTTGAAGTCGGCCCTGACCTCGATCATGTCGAAGCGATCGCTTGCGGTGCGATTGTCATTGGCATGGGGGCTGGGAAACCTCAGGTTGACGTTGCTCGCGGCCACATGGGTGTACTGCGCCCCGAGGATGATGTTCGGCGTGATCGCGTAGGCGACGCCGGCGCCGGCGTACCATCCGTCACTGTCGGCATGGGCCGTTTCCACCAATCCGAGAGTCGTATTGTTGAATGCCGATGAGTGGATGCGGGACTGGGCATAGCCCCCATCGACGTAAGCCAGCCAACTTTGCCATGCGCCGCCGATGCGTCCGCCGGCCGTGAAGATGTTGCGGGTGTCCTGGGTGCAGGTGAACGCCACATTCGGACAGGCGGCGAAATGATTGAGGCTGGTAAAGCGATAGTCCGTTTCGGCGCCGAGGACGAGGTGACCGGTCTGCCACATGCCGACGCCATGAATGCCGGCGAGCCAGGAGTTGCCGCCTGAAAAGACGGTGTTGGTGTCGAAGAACGAATTGTGCTGATTGCCCGGCTTGTCCCATACGCTGCCCACCGATCCGCCGAGATAGATGCCGGTCCAGTCATAGACCGCGGCGACCGCAGCCGGCGCCGGCGCCTTGACGGCAATGTCGGCGGCCACCGCAGGCCCCATGCTACCGGCGATCACGCTTGCCGCGACTGCCCATCCCCATTTCGATTTCATAGTGCCTCCTAAACCTTTCACGATTTGTTCCAGTTGTATTGATAGTCGACACAACTTGGACGTGCAACAGCAAACTTGGTCGATCCGGTTTAAGCCGCCCGTTTTGCAGGGAGTGTTGCGAGACTGCCACGGAGTTATCCAGGAGGCGGCAGAAGTCCTACGTCGATCCCGTTCGTGGTGCAGAGCGACCTGAGAGATTTTGCAGACCGCTCTCGCGACGACAAAGACGGGTGTTGCGGCGCATCAGGCCGCGTGGCGTGCGAGCTTTTGCCCAGTTTCGCAACGTGCGAGGATGCGGTTCTCTGGATGCCGTGAACATTGTCGCCGTCGATTCATTCAACAAAAATCAAATTGGAAGGAAAATCATGTCGCGCCCCACGGATGACGCCAAGGCCAGCTTCGGCGAAGCGGACACCTATATCGGAAGAGCGGGAATCAGGCTCGCGGCGGTGAAGCCGGCGGCCGGGGATGAGGCGAGACACCAGGCCGATCTCGACTTGTGGCGCGGGCTTTGGCTCACCAACAAGGGGCTGATCGAATTGAGCACCGGCTTGAGGGCCACCTACATTCTGCTCGAAGACGTGCGCCGCCAGCTGTCGAAGAAGTCATAAGCGGGATCACGTCGTGCAGCCACCTGTCTTCCGCGTTCGCTCGACGCGAAGCGGAGAGGAGCGGCTTACGTATCATCCTCGTGCGTGTCGCCATTGCAGGGCTTCCGGCAAGCGGAGAGGCAAGGCGCAATTGCCTGCGCCAGCGATCAGGCTCGCCACCTTGCCAGGCGCTCTCATGCCGAGAGTTTCAAGGCTGGCCACAAAGCGTTCACGTGTGACACAAAGTTCTACAGGTTCACCATAGCGGCAAAGTGAATATTCACTACCCTTGCGGGGACAAGCCAACGCATCCCTGCAGGGCAACGAGCATGAAAAGACTGTGTCTGGTACTGGGCTCCGTGTGTCTGGCCGGTAACGCGGTCGCGTCAGATCCGACAATCAAACCGCCGGCGGAAGTGGCGCTGCCCTACAGCTGGACCGGCTTTTATGTCGGCGGCACCGCCGGTCAGTACCAAAGCAATGTCCAGACCGTCACGATTTCGACACCCGATCCTCCGGGGACCCTGGGGCCTTCTGCCGGACCTGTGGCGCCGACCTCGTTCTCCTCGTCAGGTCTGGCCGGAGGTATTCACCTCGGCTATAACTGGCAGCCCGTTCCGCTCTTCCTGATCGGCTTTGAAGCGGATCAGGATTTTGTGTCGATCCAGGCGCACGATAGCTCGTTCAATCTGTCCACCGTGGGCGCAATTCCCTTCACGTCGGAGACCGCTCAGACCCTGCAATGGTTCAGTACCGTGCGCGCACGACTGGGCATCGTTCCGGTGGACCGTCTTCTGATCTATGGGACAGGGGGATTGGCCTTCGGGCGGATCGAGCAGAGCGCCACCTACACCAACACCGCCCAGTTCTTGTCGTTGAGCAGCGTCAATGGCATCTGCCACTCGGACTCGGTCTGCTATAGCGGCTTGAGGTCGCTCACCGCGAACGGCTGGACTGCCGGCGGCGGCATCGAATATGCGCTGCCGAACAACTGGACGATCCGGGCCGAATATCTCTATGTGAAGCTCGACAGCAGGGACAGTTTCGACGAAGACGTCGTCGCGCGGCAGTTCGGCCCTTTTCCGCCCAGCAAGCTTGTGGCGCACTATAACAGCGGCCTTGCCTTCCAGGTGGTGCGAGCCGGCATCAGCTACAAGTTCTGACCGGCGCACCCGTCAGGCCGCGGTCGCCGGGTTCAGCCCGGCCGGCGTGTTCGCCCGAACCGTCTGGCGCGGCGCGGCAGTCGCCGCGAGCCGCCGCACCGCCTCGGCGTCCGATCGGGCTTAACTGAACATTTACCATAAATGTTGATGATACCCCTCACGGTTATACTGATCGCAGTTATTTGCAAAAAGGTCTCCCTCATGGCGCAGCGCGGGTTGAGAGCGGCTGTCGGCGGCAGCGAGAAAGTTCTGAAGTTTGCGCGGCCGTCGGCACCGGAATATGGGGCGACCGCCCTCAATCTGGTCTACCAGGCGGCCGAAGTCATCGGCGGCATTGAAGACCGCGCCCGCGAGACCGAAGCCCGGGCGCAGTCGCTATGCAGGAGCGCCGCCGAGCGGCTGACCAATGCCGAGCAGCGCATCGACAGCTGCGAACGCGAGAAGCGCGAGCTGCTCACCGCGACCGAATGCAGGCTGCAGGACGCCGCGCGCGCGCTGAAGCAGGCGCATTCACGCATCGCCGACGCGGAAGATCAACTCACGGCGCTGGAATTCCGGGCGCAGGCCGCGGAGGCCGATGCCCGCGAGGCGCGGCAGGCCCTCTCTTTGGTCGAGGAAGCCATCCGGCGGCGCCTGCTCTGTGCCAGCCCGGAGGCAGCCGGCAGCATCAACGCGGTCGCCTGAAGCAGATCGCATCGCTGCGCCTGCGCGCGGCGCGGCGTCGCCCATCGGCGCTGTGATTTGCCATTTTCATCACGGCCGACCCGCAATGCCGTCGCGCCGGCCGCTATTTTGCTGGGCTTTATCCACCCGGGGCGGTATCCAGTTCGCGCGAAACCGCTATAGTCGACCACGCTTCACGCCAGCAATGCCTCGGGGAAATTCATGATCATGGTGCCGTCGGCAAAATTCCGGCTCGGGCTGCTGCTCGCGACTGCGGTTTCAGTGGCGATGCTGCCGACCGCCGGCGAAGCCTACACCCAGGAGCAGCAGCAGGCCTGCAGCGACGACGCGTTTCGGCTGTGCAGCCCCGCGATCCCGGATGTCGATCGCGTCACCGCTTGCATGGTCAGCAAGAAGGAGCAGCTTTCGCCGGGCTGCCGGGTGTTGTTCCGGTCGGACCCGGAGCCGCAGGCGAACGCCGGCGCGCCGCTCAGCCTCCGGCCGGCGAGTGCGGAGAAGCGCCGCGGCGCCAAGCCGCGCAAGTCCACCAGGCCGGCCAAGCGCGACGCGACCTGAGGCCGCCGCGCATCGCGGCGCCGCCGAGTTCGACATCGCGATCCGACAGCGGCAAGTGCAGTGCCGGCGTTGCCGGAACTCGTTTTGTTCGCCGGTCGCCATTGCGGGACCGCTGAAAAGCTTGATGCGAAGGATTGACCCGCGGCCGGCCCGGCCGGCCTAATCCGCACAGTTGATTCGTTATTTCCGTTTCAATGGCAGCGCGGGGTGTGACTCAAAAGCCCGCGTCCCCGATAATTCTAGGGCTTCGCCACAATTCGCAGTAAATTTTTCTTTCACGAATCACCGTGCTGATTCATTTTCGATTCCGGGGTCAATCTGGAGGCCAAGGTATGAACGTCATTGTTTTCGCATCGCGTAAGGGCGGCTCGGGCAAGAGTACCCTGGCGGCTCACCTCGCGGCGCAAGTCCATAAATCAACCAAGCCGTGTCTTTTGATCGATGCGGATCCGCAGGGATCGCTCACCCTCTGGCACAAGCTGCGCGGCACCAACGAACCGGCGATCAAGACCGCGGTCAACTCGGTGAGCGGGATCGTCGCCGCTGCCAAGCGCGACGGCATGGAATGGGTTTTCATCGATACGCCGCCGAACATGTCCTCGGTGGTGGACGACGCCATCCGAAACGCCACGATGGTGATCATTCCTGCCCGCCCGGGCGTGTTCGACGTCAATGCGGTGCAGGAAACGATTCAGACCTGCCGCTCCGCGCGCAAGCCCTATGCGGTCGTACTCAATGGCGCGCCGGCCCGCCGGGACGAGGTCGAAAGCCCCATCGTCACCATTGCCCGCGAAGCGCTGGCCAAGTTCCGCGCGCCGGTCTGGGGTGGCCAGATCACCAACCGTGCCGATCTCCTGATGGCGCTCAGCCATGGCGAAGGCGCGCGTGAATATTATGCGGAAGGCCGTGCGGCGGCGGAGATCGGCCGGCTGTGGGCGGCCGTCGAGCGCTCGGTGAAGGCGATCCGGGGTTCGGCGTCGGCGTCCGGCGCGATGCACAAGCAGGCGGCTTAGAATCGCCGCCCGGGCCGGGTCGAACGCGCGGGCTCCGCGCGTTTTTTCCGCGGCCGGTCAGTTCACCATCAGCACGTAGAAGGCGACCACAGGCGTCAGGGTCAGGATCACCGACCAGATACCGAGCGCCCACAATATATCCTGGATGGCAAAGCCCCGCTGTTCGCGATGCCAATGATCTTGCCGGTTCACGACGCCCCCGCGTTCTTTATTCCTGCGGAGATTCTGATACACGCCGTCCTTTAAGAAGCCGGCCGCAATTTCGCTTGCATTTAAACACAGGGGTTACCGCCGATTAACGATAGCGGCCGGCATCCCCGTCAGCTGCCGAGCAGCAGGTGGAACGCCAGCACCGGCGACAGCCCGAGGACCGCGGCCCAGAGACCGAACGACGACACCAGCAGCAGATCCTGCCTCCGCAGTGCCCGTTCGCAAACCGGATAGCGCTTGTCGGCGGTGGATGATGCAGCCATCGTGCTTGCCCCCCAATTCGGATGGGGGTCAATAGGCCACAAAGCTTAAGCGTCCTGCCGCCACCCCGGGGCGTATTGCAATGCTTGCCTAATCCCGCCTTAACCAGATCGCGCGCGCGGCCGGCGAGGTCAGCGATCGGCGCGGCTGACCACGTCCATCAGTTCCGCGATCTTGCGGCGCTGGTCGGCCTTGTCGCCGGAGGCGATCGCATGCTCGACGCAATGGGCGACATGGTCGCGCAGGATCTCTTCCTCGACCCGGCGCAAGGCGGCCTTGGCCGCCGCGATCTGTGTCACCACGTCGATGCAGTAGCGGCCGTCCTCGACCATGCCGGCGAGGCCGCGAATCTGTCCTTCGATCCGCTTCAGCCGTTTCAGGCAGGAGGCCTTGATCTCGGTGCGCATCCGGGTCATATACCCCCCTAGGGTATCTTGATCAAGAGGCGCGCGGTGTCACAGGCCGGGAATTCTTCTCATGGCGCGCAGGCCGCCCACGCCTGCGGCGGTTCGCAGCAAGCCGCAACCGCGCCGGCGATCGATCCGGTCTGCGGCATGAAGGTCGACCCGGCAACCGCCAAGCATCGCTTCGCCTATCGCGGCCAGGAATTTGTCTTCTGCGGCGGTCGCTGCCGCGAACGCTTTCAAGCCGAACCAGACAAATTCCTGACCGGCCGCCCGGCACCCCAGGCGGCGCCGGCCGGCGCGCTCTACACTTGCCCGATGCATCCGGAGGTGCGGCAGGTGGGACCGGGCAGTTGCCCGATCTGCGGCATGGCGCTGGAGCCGGAACAGGTCTCGCTCGACCAGGCCCGCGATCCCGAGCTGATCGACATGACGCGGCGGTTCTGGATCGCGCTGGCGCTCACGGCGCCGGTGGTGGTGCTCGAGATGGGCGGACATCTCGGACTCGTTCCTGCGATGGCCTGGTCGAATGCAATTTCGCTGCTGCTTGCGACCCCGGTGGTGCTGTGGGCGGGCGCGCCGTTCTTCGTGCGGGGCTGGCGTTCGCTGCTGACCCGCAATCTCAACATGTTCACCCTGATCGCCATCGGCACCGGCATGGCCTATCTCTACAGCGTGGTCGGCACGCTGCTGCCGCAATGGTTTCCGCCGGCGCTGCGCGGCATGCACGGCGCGGTCGCGGTGTATTTCGAGGCGGCCGCCGTCATCACGGTGCTGGTGCTGTTGGGGCAGGTGCTGGAATTGCGGGCGCGCGAGCGCACCTCGGGCGCGATCCGTGCGCTGCTCGGGCTGGCGCCGAAGACCGCGCGGCGCATCACCGCCGCCGGCGACGAGGATGTCGCGATCGACACCATCGCGGTCGGCGACCTGCTGCGGGTGCGGCCCGGCGAGAAGATTCCGGTCGATGGCGTGGTCGAGGAGGGCCGCTCGTCGATCGACGAGTCGATGGTGACCGGCGAATCGATGCCGGTGGCGAAAGCCGAGGGCGCGCATGTCATCGGCGGCACCGTCAACCAGGACGGCGGCCTGATCCTGCGCGCCGAGCGGGTCGGCCGCGACACCATGCTGGCGCGGATCGTCGACATGGTGGCGCGGGCGCAGCGCTCGCGGGCGCCGATTCAGCGCCTGGCCGACCGCGTGGCCGGCTGGTTCGTGCCGGCGGTGATCGCCGCCGCCTTGCTCGCCTTCGCGGCCTGGATGGTGTTCGGGCCCGAGCCGCGACTGAGCTTCGCCCTGGTCGCGGCGGTGACGGTGCTGATCATCGCCTGCCCCTGCGCGCTCGGCCTTGCCACGCCGATGTCGATCATGGTCGGCGTCGGCCGCGGAGCCCATTCCGGCATTCTGATCCGCGACGCCGAAGCCCTGGAACGCCTCGAGCGCGTCGACACCATCGTGATCGACAAGACCGGCACGCTGACCGAGGGCAAGCCCAGGGTGGTCGGCATCATGGCGGCGGACGGTTTCGACGAACAGCAATTGCTGCGGCTTGCCGCCGGCGTCGAGCGCGGCAGCGGGCATCCGCTGGCGCGGGCGGTCGAGGACGCAGCCATTGAGCGCCGGATTGCGCCGGCCGAACTCGGCGATTTCGCATCGCTTGCCGGCAAGGGCGCCACCGGCCGCGTCGATGGCCGCAGGGTGGCCCTCGGCAACGCCACGCTGATGTCGGAGCTGCGGGTTGCGACCTCGGAGCTCGATGACGCCGCCGAGGCCGCCCGCCGCGACGGCGCCACCGCCATCTATGTGGCGGTGGATGGGCGCGCCGCCGGCGTGATCGCGATCGCCGATCCGGTGAAGCCGTCGGCGCTGGCGGCGCTGCAGGCCTTGCGCGGCGATGGCCTGCGCGTGGTGATGCTGACCGGCGACAACCTCACCACCGCGCGCGCGGTGGCGGAAAGACTAGGGATCGAAGAGATCGAGGCCGGCGTGCTGCCGGGACGCAAGAGCGAGGTGGTGCAGCGGCTGCGCGACGCGGGCGGCTGCGTCGCCATGGTCGGCGACGGCGTCAACGACGCGCCGGCGCTGGCGGCGGCCGACGTGGGCATCGCCATGGGCGGCGGCACCGACGTCGCGATCGAGAGCGCCGGCATCACGCTGCTGACCGGCGATCTCGGCGGCCTGTTGCGGGCGCGGCGGCTGTCGGTCGCGACCATGCGCAACATCCGCCAGAACCTCGCCTTCGCGTTCCTCTACAATGCAGCCGGCGTGCCGATCGCCGCCGGCGTGCTGTATCCGCTGTTCGGCATCCTGCTGTCGCCGATGGTGGGGGCCGCCGCGATGGCGCTGTCGTCGGTCAGCGTGATCGGCAATGCGCTGCGGCTGTCCCGCACCGGCCTCGACTGACACGCTCTATTGCGGCGACTATAGCGAGGCGCGGCGCACGAAAATGTGAACCGGCGTTACTCCGCCGCTTCCCCCGCAGCCCGCACGCGACGAAAAAAAAGCCGGGCTCCAGGGAGCCCGGCTTGAGGTATTGGCCACGTGGGCCGACACAATCACCTTCCAAGAGGGATTACTGAGCGTTCGCGCCGCTGGAGGAGGGGGACAAATGCGCAACGCCAATGCTCAGCGTCCAACCATTATGAGCCGCGTCCGCGCCATGCGGCAACCGGGCGAGCCGCATGTCAGTCATGCGATCGCCGGGGGCTTGCGGGAACGCGTGATCAGGATGGCCAGCGCTGCGCCTTGCTCACGACGAAATCGCGGAACACCTGCACGCGCGCCACCGTCTTCAGCTCTTCGGGATAGACGAAGTAGGTATCGAGCTGAATCAAATCCAACTCGCCGAACAGCTGCACCAGGCGATTGTTTTCCTCGACCAGATAGTCCGGCAGCGCGGCGATCCCGAGCCCCTGCTGGCAGGCCCGCACCAGCCCCAGGATGTTGTTGACCTTGAAGTAGGTTTCGCGCGGGCCGCTGCCGTTGCGGCCGGCCTCGACCAGCCAGTTGCGGTTCTGCAGATGCGGCGCGACCTGGCCATCGGCCAGCGTGATGATGCGATGCGCATCGAGTTCGTCGAGCGTGCGCGGCGTGCCGAAACGCTTGATGTATTCCGGTGAACAGTAGGCGTGGAAGCCCATCGCGAACAGCTTGCGCTGGATCAGGTCGGGCTGCGTCGGCTTGCGGGTGCGGATCGCGACGTCGGCTTCGCGCATCGACAGATCGAGTTCCTCGTCGGTGACGATCAGGGAAATCCGGATCTCGGGATACAGTGCCGTGAACTCGCCGAGCCGCGGGATCAGCCAGTTGATGCCGACGCCGGGCGTGGTGGTGATCTTGAGGTCGCCGCTCGGCCGTTCGCGGCTGTCGGTGAGCTTGGCGCGCGCCGCCTGCAGCTGCATGAACACGTCATGCGCGGTGCGGAACAGCAAGTCGCCCTGCTCGGTGAGGATGAGGCCGCGGGCATGGCGGTGGAACAGCGATACCGAGAGCTCCTGCTCCAGCGCGCTGACCTGGCGCGACACTGCCGACTGCGAGAGCCCAAGCTGCTCTCCGGCATGCGTGAAGCTGCCCGCTTCCGCTGCCGCGTGAAAAACCTTCAGCTTGTCCCAATCCATATCCGTAAATCCGTCGCGAGCTCGGTTCATGATCATTCCGCCGCCGCGCGCTCGCTCGCGCGCAAGGTGAGAAAACGTTCGGCCTCCAGCGCGGCCATGCAGCCGAGGCCCGCCGCCGTGACGGCCTGCCGGTAGGTCTCATCGGCGACATCGCCGGCGGCAAACACGCCGGGCACCGAGGTGGCGGTCGAGTTCGGCGCCACCTCGACATAGCCCGACGGCTTCAGCCTGATCTGGCCGACCACGAGCTCGGTCGCCGGCGCGTGGCCGATCGCGATGAAGACGCCGTCGGCGGCAACCTCGCTGAGCGCCCCCGTCTTGACGTTCCTGAGCCGGACATGGGTGACCTTGCTCGGGTTCTCGGTGCCGCAGATTTCGTCGATCGCGCCGTCCCAGACCACGCGGATCTTCGGGTTTCGAAACAGGCGGTCCTGCAGGATGCGCTCGGCGCGCAGATGATCGCGGCGATGCACGAGCGTCACCTGGGATGCGAAATTGGTGAGAAACAGCGCCTCTTCGACCGCGGTGTTGCCGCCGCCGACCACCATCACTTCCTTGCCGCGGTAGAAGAAGCCGTCACAGGTCGCGCAGGCCGAGACGCCGAAACCCTTGAACTTGTCCTCGGAGGGCGTTCCGAGCCAGCGCGCCTGGGCGCCGGTGGCCAGGATGACGGTATCGGCGAGATAGACGTCGCCGCTGTCGCAGGTCAGGCGGAACGGCCGCTGCCCGAGCTCGAGCCGGGTGACGAGATCGGTGAGGATCTTGGTGCCGACATGGGCGGCTTGCCTCTCCATCTGCTCCATCAGCCAGGGGCCCTGGATGACGTCGACAAAGCCGGGATAGTTTTCAACGTCGGTGGTGATGGTGAGCTGGCCGCCCGGCTGGATGCCCTGGATCAGGATAGGCTCGAGCATCGCCCGCGCCGCATAGATCGCCGCGGTGTAGCCGGCCGGGCCGGAACCGATGATGACGACCTTGGCATGGACGGCAGCAGGCATGGAAATCCCTCTCTCGATGGCAATCGCTCGGTGGCTGGGCGGAAATCACCCGAAAAAGGCAGCCCGGTGGCGCCGAAAGTGTCAAATCCAAGTCTAAGGCATCTGGCTAGCCATGCAAGAATTGCAATCCAAATCGGCAGATTTTCTCGGCTGGGCGAGAATATGGCGGAAGGCGCGCGCAATAAAATTGCGCAATCGGCCCGAGCTGGGCTAAGAGTCTTGCCGGCCTTCTCCACTTCCAGGACCCGGAACCGCGTGTCGAAGAACCTTGACCAGATCGATCTCAAAATTCTGAGCGAAATCCAGGCCGACGGCCGAATCACCAATGTCGAGCTGGCCAAGCGGGTCGGCATCTCGCCGCCGCCCTGCCTGCGCCGAGTGCGGACGCTGGAGGAGGACGGCTACATCCAGGGCTATCGCGGATTGCTCGATCCGCGCCGGCTCGGTTTCGATGTAACGGTATTCGCCTCTGTTCACCTTGCGAGCCAGGCCGACGCCGATCTGCGCGCCTTCGAGGATTTCGTGCGTGCCGAACCGCTGGTGCGTGAATGCTGGATGCTGTCGGGCGACGTCGACTTCATCCTGAAATGCGTCGCGCCCGACATGGCGACCTTCCAGGATTTCGTCACCCACCTGACCGCGGCACCACATGTGCGCAATGTCAGGACCTCGCTCGTGCTGCACAACTCGAAATACGAAGCCGCGGTGCCGCTCGAGGTCAGAGGGTCCGGTTAGTCCGACCGCTCAATCCCTGCGGCGCATGGCGTCGATGCTCCAGGGCCCGCCGCCGGCACACACCAGAAACAGGCAGGCGAAGCAGAACAGGATGGCAAGGGTGCCGTTGTTCAGCAGCGGGATGAAACCCCGCGGGAAGTGCGAGATGAAATAGGCGAACGCCATTTCGCCGCACAGGATGAAGGCGGCGAGCCGCGAAAACAGGCCGAGGATCAGCAGGCCGCCGAACACCAGCTCGAACATGCCGGCGAAGCCGAACAGCGACAGCGGCGTGACCTTCGCGAACATCGGCACGTCGGGGAATTTCAGCAGTTTGGCCACCCCGTACTGGAACATCAATAGGCCGGTGACGATGCGGAAGATGCTGAGAACCGCCGGCTCGAAGCGGGCAAGCGTCCGGTTGATCTGCTCCATGACCGTTGTCCCTCAATCCCGCTTCATGGCGGCGTCGACGCTCCACGGCCCGGCGCCCGCGGTGGACAGATAGAGGCAGGTGAAACAATACATGATCGCCAGGGTGCCGCCATTGATCAGCGGAAAGAAGCTCTTCGGCGCGTGGACCATGAAATAGGCGAACGCCATCTCACCGGAGAGGATGAAGGCTGCCGGCCGCGTCAGCAGGCCGAGGATCAGCAGCGCGCCGCCGATCAGCTCGATGAAGCCGGCTGCGCCGATCAGCGACAGCGGCTTGACGTCGGCGTAGGCCGGAAATGCCGGAAAGCCGAGGATCTTGCCCATGCCGTGCTGGATGATCATCAGGCCGGTGATGATGCGCAGTACGCTCAGGGCGCGCGGCGCCCATGCCGCGAGAGTTTGATTCACGCTGGTCTCCTGCCAGTTTTCGATGCGCGCAACTGGTACCGCTTCATCGCCTCGAGGGAAAGTCTTCCACGCGACAAAATCGCCGACGGTTTGCCGCGCGAGATCGGAATAATTCCCTCGCCGAAGTGTCGCAGGCGCGCGCCGCTGCAGGTTCCACGTTTGGCCGCGAGGTCGGACCAACCCCAACCTGGCAGGGCCGGGCGTTGCGCTCGGCTTTTCGCGCGATCGATCGGGCTCGATCGATCCGATCCGGGATCATCCCCTGGTCAGCGCCACTCGACCTTGGTGATCTCGTAGGCCTTGGCGCCCCCCGGCGCCACCACTTCGACTGACGCGCCCTTCTTCTTGCCGATCAGCGCCCGCGCCAGTGGCGAGGTGATGGAGATGCGGCCCTTCTTGGCGTCGGCCTCCGGCTCGCCGACGATCTGCCACACCGCTTTCTTGTCGGTGTCTTCGTCGATCAGCGTGACGGTGGCGCCGAACTTGATGGTGTCCCCGGACAGCTTGCTGATGTCGATGATGTCGGCACGCGCAAGCTTGTCCTCGATCTCGGCAATGCGACCTTCATTATGCGACTGCTCTTCCTTGGCGGCGTGATATTCCGCATTTTCGGACAGATCGCCATGCGAGCGCGCCTCGGCAATATGCTCGATGATACGCGGGCGCTCGACCGACTGGCGCTGCTTCAACTCGTCCTCCAGCGCGGCATAGCCGACAGCGGTCATCGGTACCTTTTCTATCATCTGCCTTCGTCCTTCAACCTTATGCGGACCCATCCGCGGCACGCACAAACGCCGAATCAGAACCCGCTCATGACGGACGAGTTCCGGTCATGAAAGAGGTTCAACGCCAACCGGTGCCGGACCCACCTCCGGCCCGCAGAGATCATAGGTTTTCCAGCGCCCTTTACGAACCCCGAATTCGCGGCCGGAGAGTGGTGGACCGGCGAATTCCAGGGTTGGGACGCTAGGTTTCGGAAAAATAGCTCTGCAGGGTACGGACCTCAAGGTCCCCGCCCAGATAGGCGCGGATGCCCTGTGCGGCCGCCACGGCACCCGAAAGAGTGGTGTAATATGGCACTTTATGCAAGAGGGCAGCTCGCCGCAAAGAGCGGCTGTCGGCCAGCGCCTGCGGGCCCTCCGTGGTATTGAAGACGAGCTGGATGTCGCCATTGGTGATGGCGTCGACAATGTGTGGCCGTCCTTCCAGCACCTTGTTGACCTTTTCGGTCGGGACCCCGTTATCGGTGAGGAACCGCTGGGTGCCGGAGGTGGCCATCACCTTGAAGCCCAGCGAAAACAACAGCCGGACCGCATCCACGATACGGGTCTTGTCGATCTCCCGGACCGAGACGAACACCGTGCCCTTGCGCGGCACCCGGGTGCCGCCGCCGAGCTGGCTCTTGGCGAACGCCACCTCGAACGAACGGTCGATGCCCATGACCTCGCCGGTCGATCGCATTTCCGGGCCCAGCACGGTGTCGACGCCCGGAAAGCGGGCGAATGGAAATACCGATTCCTTGACCCCGACATGGCCGAGCCTGCGCGTCTTAAGGTCGAAGCTGGCGAGCTTCTCGCCGGCCATGATCCGGGCTGCGATCTTCGCGACCGGCATGCCGATCACCTTGGCGACGAACGGCACCGTGCGCGATGCCCGCGGGTTGACCTCGAGCACGTAGATCTCGCCGTCCTTGATGGCATATTGCACGTTCATCAGCCCGACTACGTCGAGGCCCAGCGCGAGCTCGCGGGTCTGCCGCTCGAGCTCGGCAATCATCCTGCCGTCGAGCGAATGCGGCGGCAGCGAGCAGGCGGAATCGCCGGAATGGATGCCGGCTTCCTCGATATGCTCCATGATGCCGACGATGAAGGTGTCCTTGCCGTCACACAGGCAGTCGACGTCGATCTCGATGGCGTCGGACAGATAGCGGTCGAACAGCAGCGGGTTGGTCCCCAGCACCGTGTTGATCTGCCCGGTCTTGTCGTTCGGATAGCGGGCCTTGACGTCACCCGGCACGAGTTCGGGCAGGGTACCGAGCAGATAGTCGCCGAGCTGGGAATCCTCGCGGATGATCTGCATCGCGCGGCCGCCCAGCACATAGGAAGGGCGCACCACCAGCGGCAGGCCGAGATCGGCGGCGACCAGCCTCGCCTGCTCGACCGAGTAGGCGATGCCGTTCTTCGGCTGCTTCAGCCGCAGCCGGTCGAGCACGCGCTTGAAGCGGTCGCGGTCCTCGGCGACGTCGATGGCGTCGGGCGAGGTGCCGAGGATCGGCACGTCGGCCGCCTCCAGCGCGCGGGCGAGCTTGAGCGGCGTCTGGCCGCCGAACTGCACGATCACCCCGTGCAGCGTGCCGTTCTGCCGTTCCGTGGCGATGATCTCCAGCACGTCCTCGGAGGTCAGCGGCTCGAAATACAATCGGTCGGCGGTGTCGTAGTCGGTCGACACCGTCTCCGGGTTGCAGTTGATCATGATGGTCTCATAGCCGGCATCGCGTAGCGCGAAGCAGGCGTGGCAGCAGCAATAATCGAATTCGATGCCCTGGCCGATCCGGTTCGGCCCGCCGCCGAGAATGATGACCTTGCACCGGTCGGACGGTTCGCTCTCGTCGGCGGGAAGGCCCGCGAACGGCGATTCATAGGTCGAATACATGTAGGCGGTCGGCGAGGCGAACTCGGCGGCGCAGGTGTCGATCCGCTTGAACACCGGGCGGACGCCGAGCGCCTGACGCCGCGCCGTCACCTCGGCCTCGGTGGTCTCGACCAGCACGGCCAGCCGCGCATCGGAGAATCCCATCGCCTTCAGCATCCGCATCCCGAAGGCGTTGCCGGGCAGGCCGTTCGCCTTGACCCGGTGTTCCATTTTCACGATGCCGCGAATCTCGGCCAGGAACCAGGGGTCGATCTTGCAGGAGGTGAAGATCTCCTCGTTGCTCCAGCCGAGCCGCATCGCCTGCGCGACCTGCAGGATCCGGTTCGGGGTCGGTACGCCGAGCGCGGCGCGGATCGCGTTCTTGTCGTCGCCGCGGCCGAGGCCTTCGATGTCGATCTCGTCGAGGCCAGTGAGCCCGGTCTCGAGGCCGCGCAGCGCCTTTTGCAGGCTCTCCTGGAAGGTGCGGCCGATCGCCATCACCTCGCCGACCGACTTCATCGAGGTGGTCAGCGTGGTGGAAGCGCCCGGAAACTTCTCGAACGCAAAGCGCGGGATCTTGGTGACGACATAGTCGATGCTCGGCTCGAACGACGCCGGCGTCGCGCCGCCGGTGATGTCGTTGGCGATCTCGTCGAGGGTGTAGCCGACGGCAAGCTGGGCTGCGACCTTGGCGATCGGAAAGCCGGTGGCTTTCGAGGCAAGCGCCGAGGAGCGCGACACCCGCGGATTCATCTCGATCACGACCACGCGGCCGTCGGCAGGGTTGACGCCGAACTGCACGTTGGAGCCGCCGGTCTCGACCCCGATCTCGCGCAGCACCGCCAGCGAGGCGTCGCGCATGATCTGGTATTCCTTGTCGGTCAGGGTCAGCGCCGGCGCCACGGTGATGGAATTGCCGGTATGCACGCCCATCGGATCGAGGTTCTCGATCGAGCAGATGATGATGCAATTGTCGTTCTTGTCCCGCACCACCTCCATCTCGAACTCTTTCCACCCCAGCACGGATTCCTCGATCAGGACCTCGTCGGTGGGGGAGGCGTCGATGCCGCGCTCGACGATCTCGATGAACTCCGCCTTGGTGTAGGCGATGCCGCCGCCGGTGCCGCCCATGGTGAAGGATGGCCGGATGATGGCGGGCAGCCCGATGGCGTCGAGCGCACGCAGTGCGTCGGGCAGGTTCTTGATCTGGATCGAGTGCGGCGTTTCCAGCCCGATCCGGGTCATGGCTTCGCGGAAGCGGCCGCGGTCCTCGGCCTTGTCGATCGCGTCCGCCGTGGCGCCGATCATCTCGATGTCGAACTTTGCCAGCGTGCCCTGCTTGCGCAGCGACAGCGCGCAGTTCAGCGCGGTCTGCCCGCCCATGGTGGGCAGCAGGGCAAAGCCGCCCGGAATGACATGGCGTTCCTTTTCGATGATGCGCGCGACGATCTCGGGCGTGATCGGCTCGATATAGGTCGCGTCGGCCAGTTCCGGATCGGTCATGATCGTGGCCGGGTTGGAATTGACCAGGACGATGCGGTAGCCTTCCTCCTTCAGTGTCTTGACCGCCTGGGTGCCCGAATAGTCGAATTCACAGGCCTGGCCGATCACGATCGGGCCCGCGCCGATGATCAGGATGGTCGAGATGTCGGTTCTCTTGGGCATCAGATCTCGTGGCCAGAAACGGGCACAAAAAAAGGGCGCGCATGCCGCGCGTCCCTCGAGCCTCGGCGCCGGGTTACCCCTCCGCGCGGGTGGTCTTTAGACCAGATTTCGCAGCCGCGAAAGGGCCTGAAACGGGCCGTCAACCGCCATTTTCCGCGCTCGCAACGGGTGCTGGTCTCGGCGGCTGCACGGATGGAGTGGGGGTGGAGGCCCGACCTGGATTTGAACCAGGATAAAGAGCATTGCACTGCTCCCGCGTCGACGCTTCCGCCATCGGGCCACGTCCATCATCCCTCATCGGGCCACGGTGAGCCACAGCTGGGTGGAGTTAACCCTAACCGGATGCCAGCGCATGGCGGGCGACAAAGGTCATCCGCCAGGGATTGTGCCCGATATTGAAATGCGCGCGCGAGGCGGTGAACCCGGCCTTGGCGAGTTTCGCCAGCAGGTCGCTCTCGCCGTAGCGCTGCAGGCCGACCCGGGCCCGCAGGTGCCGGTAATCCGATAACGCGGTGCTGGCCAGGCCGACCAGGGCGTCCTTGAGGAAGCCGTGACGCCGCGCAAAGCGCAGCAAGGCGAGCACATCGCGGCCCATGCCGACCTCCGGGCGAAGGACGTCGCCCAGGATCAGGCGGCCGGACGGCTTCAGCAGCCGGCGGATCACCGCCAGCGCGGCATCGAGCTCGGCCGGCGTCATGTACTGGGCCACCGAATTCATCACGGCCAGGTCGACCGATTTCTCGCCCATCTTCCGCAATTCATCCAGCGATCGCACCCGGATGCCGGTGTTCGGCGCGAACCGCGCGATCAGGCGGCCGCGCACGCCGGGCGCAGGCTCCGCCAGGATCAGCTTGCCGCAGGCCTCCGCCACCTGCGCGGCGGACAGCGCCTCGCCGCAGGCGTAATCCAGCACCACCGCATCCGGCGAGGAGATGTAGCCGATAATGTCCTTGGCAATTAGCTGGAAATGCAGGTCGCGGTGCAGCCGGCTCGCATAGATCGTGTGCGTGGAATCGTAATAGTCGATCCAGTCGTCCATCGTCGCAGGCGTCCGGCAAAACGGGGGTTCCAACCGAGGAACCAGCGTGTTTATGATGCGTTAGATGGTTCGGCGAGCCGTGTCCACTGCCGCCGAACCACCGATCTCCTAACAGGAAGGTTCACCGTGAGCAAAGCCAGGTCCGACAAGCATTCGCCCGATCTCGATACACCCACCGACCTGCCAAAGGCCGCCGTGGACAAGATTTCAACCGCGCTCAATGCGCTGCTGGCCGACGCTTTCGCGCTGTATGTGAAGACCAAGAATTTCCACTGGCACGTCAGCGGCCGGCACTTCCACGATTATCATCTGATGCTCGACTCCCAGTCCGACGCGATCTTCGCCACCACCGACCAGCTTGCCGAACGGGTACGCAAGCTCGGCGGCTCCACGGTGCGCTCGATCGGACAGATCGGAAAGCTGCAGACTATCAAGGACAACGACGAGGAATTCGTCCCGCCACGCGAGATGCTTCGCGAGCTGATGGAAGACAACAAGCACATGGCGGCGGCGATGCGCAAGGCGCACAAGGTCGCCGACGACAACGAGGATTCCGGCACCGCGGGCCTGCTCGAGACCTTCATCGACGAGACCGAGCGGCGCACCTGGTTCCTGTTCGAGGCGAGCCGCCAGGAAGGCGGCAACGAAGCCTAAATTGCCGAGACGCCGCCGACGGGCGGCTATCGCTGTGCGCGATACGCGCATGCCCGCGGCCGACCAGCGCGTGATGAAGTTGGCTTCCACCGGTCTCGCGACAGACTGGCTACGCCTCTCCCGCTTGCGGGGGAGGCCGGCGCGTAGCGGCGGGTGGGGGCTCTTTCCACGGGTGCGACGCGAGGTAAGAGCCCCCACCCCAACCCTCCCCCGCGAGCGCGGGAGAGGGAGCGCACCGCCTTCGCGGCTGCCATTCAACTTCCACTTTTCACGCGCTAGCGCCGCCATAGCCGGACCAGCGGTCCACCTTCGCCGTGCACCGGGTCAGTGCGCGGCAGCTTCACTTCCGGGATGGTCTTTTGCGCCCGGCGGTGATTTTCGGCCGTGGGTCGGGTGATCTGCATGGGCGGTCCCGGCGGATAGGCGCCGATCACGCAGAAATCGCGGCTGGCGTCGAGGCATTGATGGCCGGTGCCGGCGGGCAGGATTGCAACGTCGCCGGCCGAGATCTCCAGCGCCTCACCATGCTCGCCGCCGAAACAGACCCGGGCGTGGCCGCGCGCGACGCCGAGCGCTTCGTGCACCGTGGCGTGGTAGTGCAGATAGTCGTAGATGCCGTTGCGCCACATCTCGCCCCAGCCATTGGCGCCGAACAGCCCCTCGATCGTCTTTTCGGGGTGCGCCGCCGCGAGCGCGATCGCGCCTCGATAGACCAGCAGCGGCATCGGGTTGTTCGGAACGAGGCCGTCATCGGCAAAGTCGAAGCGGAACGGTTCGAGATCGGGACGGACGACTGACATGGCAGTTCTCCGGCAGGCGGTGCCGGCGGGTCAATCGCCGGGGGCGGCTCGCGTTCCAGGCCTGGCCGCGGACGCGATCTCGAAGACCAGGCAGGTGGTGGTGGCATGCGCGAGCAGCCGGCCGCGGGTGTCGGTGATGCGAGCTTCCGCGGTCGCGGCGCGACGGCCGACATTGAGGGTACGGCCCTCGGTGCGCACTTGACCGGTGTCCGCGCTCATGCCCCGGATGAAGCTGATCTTGAATTCCAGCGTGGTATAGACGGTGCCCGCCGCCAGCATGGTCTGGACCGCGAGACCCATCGCTGAATCGAGCAGGATCGCGGCATAGCCGCCATGGACCGATCCGATCGGGTTGTAGTGCCGGATGCCGGGAATACTGTGGATCACCACATGGCCCGGCTCGGCGGTGCAGTCGAAGGGCTCGACGCCTTGCATGATCGGCGGCTCCGGCAACCGGCCTTCGAAGATGGCGCGGACGAAATCGAGGCCTGCCATTCCGGCCATGGTCGCGGTCGGCGTTACGCCATATTCGATAATGCGAGGCTTGTCGTCCATGGTGGGATGCCCGGCTTTGAGATGACGACTATCATATCATGTCGGCGAGAAGGAAACCATCGCGGATGTCACTGTCCCTTGCGGGCGCGCATCAGATCGGAGAACCGCCTGAACAGGTAATGCGAGTCGCGCGGGCCGGGCGAGGCCTCGGGGTGATACTGCACCGAGAACACCGGCTTGCCTTCGAGCCGGATGCCGCAATTGGAGCCGTCGAACAGCGAGACGTGGGTCTGCGTCGCGCCTCGGGGCAGGGTTGCCTGGTCGACCGCGAAGCCGTGGTTCATCGAGGTGATTTCGACCTTGCCGGTGGTCACGTCCTTGACCGGATGATTGGCGCCGTGATGGCCCTGGCGCATCTTCTTGGTCCGGGCGCCGACCGCGAGACCGAGCATCTGATGTCCGAGACAGATGCCGAAGGTTGGCGTGCCCGATTCGATCAGCTTCCGGATCACCGGCACGGCATACTTGCCTGTCTCCGCGGGATCGCCGGGCCCGTTCGACAGAAACACGCCGTCCGGCTGCATCGCCAGGATGTCCTCGGCCGGGGTGGTCGCGGGAACGACCGTGATCTTGCAGCCCTCGCCGGCGAGCAGCCGAAGGATGTTGCGCTTGATGCCGTAATCGATGGCGACGACGTTGAACTCGGGCGCGGTCTGCCGGCCGAAACCCTTGTCCCATTGCCAGGGCGTCTCGTCCCAATGGAAGCGCTGGGCCGATGTCACCATCGGCACCAAATCCATTCCTTCGAGGCCCGGCCATTCGCGCGCTTCCTGCTTCAGGCCGCGCAGGTCGAAGTGGCCGTCTTTGGCATGGGCAATCACGGCATTGGGCATTCCCTTGCTGCGGATCAGCGCGGTCAGCGCCCTGGTATCGATGCCGGAGATGCCGATGATGCCGCGCGCCCGCAGCCATTGGTCGAGATGGCGGCTCGCGCGATAGCTCGAAGGGTCGGAAATGCCCGCGCGCAGGATGACGCCGCGGGCGCCCGGCGTCGCCGCGAGGTTCACCGTCTCGATGTCCTCGTCATTGGTTCCGACATTGCCGATATGGGGGAAGGTGAAGGTGATGATCTGCCCAGCATAGGAAGGGTCGGTGAGAATCTCCTCATAGCCGGTCATGGCGGTGTTGAAGCAGACCTCCCCGACGGCCTGGCCTTCGGCACCGAGGCCGAAACCTTCCAGCACGGTGCCGTCGGCCAGCACGAGGAGCGCGGTCGGCGTGTGCTCCGGCCAGCCTGCGGTGTTCTCGGTCGCGGTCATGAAGCCATTACATAGTGGCGGCACCGGCCCGCGTCAAAGCCGCAACGCCCGGATTCACATGCAAAAACCGCATATGAGTTGTTTCGGCGCGGCGAACGGCCTAGATCAGGCCGGCCAGGAGCTTGAGGGGAACCCGCCATGCTGCGCGACGACATCAACAACGCGGTCAAGGAGGCGATGAAGGCCAAGCAAGAGCGCAGGCTTTCCACACTGCGCATGGTCAATTCCACCATCAAGAACGCCGACATCGATGCGCGCGGGCAGGGCAAGCCGCCGCTCGGCGACGCCGAGCTGCTCGGCGTGTTGCAGAAGATGATCAAGCAGCGCCAGGAATCCGTCGAGCTCTACGACAAGGGCGGCCGCGCCGAGCTTGCTGCGCAGGAGCGCGAGGAGATTGCGATCATCTCGGCCTATCTGCCGAAGCAGATGTCGGACGCCGAGGTCCAGGCGGCGATCGCGTCCGCGATTGCCGAAACGAAGGCGGCGGGAATCAAGGACATGGGCAAGGTGATCGGCGCGCTGAAGGCGAAACACGCCGGCCAGATGGATTTCGGCAAGGCGAGCGGCCTGGTCAAGCAGGCCCTGACCGGCTGACGCCGCCCGGCATCCTGCAGCACACATGCCCGTCATTCCGCGCTCGCGCTTCACGCGTCCCGAATGACCGGGGCGGGCCAGGGCGTGATGAGCTAAGCCAAATAGCAGCCGCGAAGGCAGTGCGCTTCCTCTCCCGCTTGGCGGGGGAAGGTTGGGGTGGGGGCTTCTCTCCGCGCGTCGCATCGTGGAAAGAGCCCCGGCGCTACGCGAGGTGTAGCCAGTCTGACGCGCGACCGGTTCAAGCTGACATCACTATGCTCTAAGGCGTTGCGATGCCGAGTTTCCGTAGCGCGTCGAGCATGCGCTGCGGCGGCTCCATCCGAAGGTCGAGCGCATGGCCGGTCTCGAGCAGGCTCTTCAGGCTCGAGAGGATCGCGGGCCAGCCCTGGCGTCCGCCCGACAGGATGTCGTCCGCGATGGGACGATCGTGGGATTCGGTGAGCGTCAGTCGAACGGCATCGCCGGCAGGCTCGATCCGGTAGCTGACCAGGGTCGGGCCAAGTCTTTCGATCAGCGCCGGCCAGTTCACGTTGAAGGTGACCGTGAGCTTGCGTGGCGGCTCCCATTCGAACACCTCGCCGCAGATATGCAGCATGCCGTCGGCGGTGCGCACGACGAAGGCGCCCCCGACCTGCGGCTCGACCTCGACCGCATTGCCGAAGAAATATTTTTGGCTGAACTCCGCCGATGTCAGCGCCTGCCAGACCTGCTCGGGCGTGGCGGCGAGATAGATGGTGTAGACCGTCGTCGGCTGGAAATCGTCGAGCTTCACAACTCTTCGCCCCCGTGATGATCAGCAGACGCCACGCTGGTCGATGCGATATGCATTGCGGGCAGATCCGGTCGCTCTCGTTTACAAGCCTGTTACAAAACTGCCTCACGCGGCATCTCATCGAACGTGCGACCGCGATAGTGTCGACCGGTTGCCGCTTTGCGGACACCTCCCCATTGCTTGAAAAAGAAGGCCGTCCCCGAACGGCGACACGCGGTCTCAATCTCCTCCACCCACCGCTCGGACATCGGCCGCGCTCGGGGGCCACTTTCGCCGCCGACAATCGCCCATTGGATTCCCGTCAAATCGGCTGCAGCAACGGAGCCCAGCAAGGGCTCGAACGAAACGAACCGCACGACGGCGTTCACCTGGCGCAGCTCGTCGATCCGTCCGATATAGTCGACGTTCTCGACGCTCGTTCCCAGCCACACATTCGGCAGTACTGGCAGGGATGCGGTCAATTCTGCCATTCGGTCTGGTCGTTTTGTGAGTATTTGATAGGTATGCCTGCGCGTTGCCTGCATCGTGCGCCAAACGGCGGCAACGAATTCGGCAGGCACGGCGTCATGAAACAGGTCCGACATCGAATTCACAAAAATGCGGCGGGGTTTCTTCCAACCTGTCGGGATTTCGAGCGCGGCGCGATCAAGTCTCACCTTGCCGGTCCAGACCGCGCGCTTGCCGCTCTTGCGCGTCAGCCCGCGATACTTCTCCATGCCCATCGCACTCAATCGGGCGGCCATCCGCATTGCGTAGCAATTCGTGCAGCCCGGCGATATCACCGCGCAGCCGGCGACCGGGTTCCAGGTCGCATCGGTCCATTCGATCGAGGTTTCGGCCATCAGAAATCCATCTCTGTCTGTCGCGTGGGGTTTCGAATCGCTTGCCAAAACTTTTGTGCAAGACCGTGTCCGCTGACAAATACAAGCCAGTACAGCCGCTGCCCCCTCGGTCCTTCGATTAGCTCGACACCTCTTGCAGGAAATTTGCCCAGTTTCCGGATCTCGGACAACCAATACCCCATCAGAGCGGCCCGGACCGAATTGCTGTTCAGCTGCTTCGAATCAACCTGATCGCTCCAGCCAGGCGCAAAGGTGTCCAGCACGCCGCCGGGTCTACTGTATTCATCCAGATTGCGCTGCAGATCGTGGACGCTGACATGCATGAGCATATCGACCTTCAGTCTCGACAGCTTCCGGATGATCTCGAATGACAGCTGCTGAAGATTGTATGGATCCAAGAAGGCAAAATGTAGTCCTCTCGGATTTAGCGCTGAGACGATCTGGTCCACTGCCGCATCGGCGGGTTCGCTGTAGCAGACGGGAGCGCCGCCAAGGGCTCGAATGCGCTTCTCGACAGCCGCCGACTTTGCAGGATCGACGTCGTTCAGGTGCATCGCCGTGAACGGTGCGCCACTTGTCTCCGCGGCCCTGTAGGCGACGAGCGGGCTTCCATCGATGATGCGAGTCGTACCTCTGATCAGAGAACGGCCCGAGCCGGAGAAGAGTTCAATGTAGCTTGCTCCGGCGTGCCATGATGGCGGCGGCAGGTATTTGGCTCGCGTCGCGCTGGCTATCTCGATGTAGCTTCGCACGCGAGCGTGCTTCTGGGATGCCCAGACTCCGACCTCATCCACAATCAACTCGTCCGCCGGATCCAGAACAGTTCCCTTCTTGGCCATTGGCGATTCTCCAAGAAAGGGAGTAGAGCACGTTGCCACAACCAGTGGGTTAAGCTCCGGTCGCTCTTTTTGTCCTACCTGCAGCGGCTCCCTGATCATGATAGTAATGCCGGATGGCCGGGTTGAACCCGGCCGCGGATGTTCCAACGAGTCTCCTCATGTCGCTGCATCTCTATCTTGCCTTTGTCGCCGCCTGCGTCGCGCTGGCGCTGCTGCCGGGACCGATCGTCACGCTGGTGATCGGCAACGGGCTGCGCTACGGCACCCGCGCGGCGCTGACCAACATCGCCGGCGCGCAGGCCGGCCTCGCCATCGTGATCGGGATCGTCGCCGTCGGCCTGACCTCGCTGATGGCGACCATGGGCTACTGGTTCGACTGGGTGCGGTTCGCCGGCGCCGCCTATCTGGTCTGGCTCGGCATCAAGCTGATCCGTGCGCCGGCGACCGGGCTCGATGCCGATGCGGCGCCACCACCGCCGCGCGGCGGGTTCTTCCTGCAGGGCGTGCTGGTGCTGCTGTCCAACCCCAAGGTTCTGGTGTTCTTCGGCGCCTTCATTCCGCAATTCATGGACATGAGCCGGGATCATGTCCCGCAGGTCGCCCTGCTCGGCGTCACCTTCATGGTGATCGCCGCCATCACCGACGCGGCCTATGCGCTGCTGGCCGGGCGGGCGCGGCTGTTCTTCTCGGCGCGCCGGACCCGCCTGGTGTCGCGCATCTCCGGCGGCTGCATGATCGGCGGCGGGGTCTGGCTCGCTCTGACCCGGGCGCGCTAGGGTCATTGCGGCGCAGGCAAGCGTTGGCGGACAAGGGATCGCACGTCCGCATCAGGGCAGCCGGATCAGCCCTCTGCCAGCAGGGTCGTTGCGATCGCGCCGAGGATGCGCGCCAGCCGGTCCGCCCATTGGCGCTGGCCGGCCTGATCGGCGATCTGGTCCTGGCGGATTTCGATGCCTGAATTGATCAGCCCGCGCGCCTCGCCATGGACCGGAATGGAATAGTCGGTCAGGTCGCTCACCGCATAGGGCTGGTTGTCGCCGACCACGAGGTCGGCCTCCCGGCGCAGCCGCTCGAGCAGCAGCGGCGCCAGCCTGGCATCGCGCTGGTAGAGCGTGCCGACATGCCAGGGCCGCGCGACCCCGGCATAGACCGGCGTGAAGCTGTGCAGCGACACCAGCACGGTCGGCATGCCGTCCTGCAATCGCCGCTCGATCACCTCGCCGATGCGGTCGTGATAGGGCTGGAAGATCGCCTCGCGCCGCTCCGCCTTCGCGTCGGGCGCGAGAGCCTGGTTGCCGGGGATGGCGGTGGCCTCGCTGACGCGCGGGATCGAACTCGGCGCTTCCGGCGGCCGGTTGCAGTCGATCACCAGCCGCGAGTAGCGCTGCGCGATCAGATGCGCATCGAGCTGCCCGGCCAGCGCCTCGGCGACGCCGGCAATGCCGATGTCCCAGGCGATGTGCCGGGTCAGCTCGGCGGCCGGCACGCCGAGATCGCCCAGCCGGCGCGGAATCAGCCGGCCGTAATGATCGCAAACCAACAGGTACGGCGAGCGCCCCGAAGCATTGGCTTCGCGAACCGGCGATGGCTCGTCGTGGCCGAGAAGCGGTGCTGCGTCGCCGGTAGCCAAGCCGTTCCCCGTCCATGGCCGGTCGAGGACCGCCGCTCGACAACCGCGCGATGATCGGCATGGACCGGATTGATCGAATCTTCGATGATGATCTCATGCCGCGTCTTCCGGTCCATCACAAGACCGAATCCGGCACCGTGACGGTGAACGCCCGGCCATGACCTCCGACCTGCTGTTCGTGTACGGCACCCTGATGCGCGGCTTCGACCATCCGATGGCGAGCCTGTTGTCGCGCAGCGCCGATCTGCTCGGCGAGGCGCGCTGCCGTGGCCGGCTCTATCGCGTCAAGCACTATCCGGGGCTGGTGCGCTCGGATCAGCCGGACGACCTGGTGTTCGGCGAGTTGTACCGGCTGCACGCACCGGCCGAACTGCTGCGCGAATTCGACCGATACGAGGCCTGCGGCGAAGGGTTCACGCAGCCAACCCAATATGTCCGGCGCATGCTGCCGGTGGCGCTGACCGACGGTTCGGCGCACGAGGCCTGGACCTATCTCTACAACTGGCCGGTCAGCCGCCTGCCGCGCATCGCCTCCGGGCGGTTCCTGGAGGGTTGAGGAGGGCCGCGAGGGTCGCCCGGCAAGGGCCCACGGAGGCTCTAAGCGCGCCTCTTGGGCTTGAGCTTTTGCTGCATGTAGGAACGCAACACGGCGTTGATGCGGCGTTGATAGCCGCTGCCCGCCTTCTTGAAAAACGCCAGCACATCTTCATCGACGCGGATGGAAATCGCCGTCTTCCTCGTCGGCATCACCAGTTCGGCTTTCGACCAGTCGATATCGATCGGGGCCGCGTCGCCGTCCTCTGCGACAGCCCTGGCGATGTCGTCGTCCGTGAGCTGGTCGACACGGGCCAAGTCAGTCCTGCCGCGGCGACGGTCGCCCCATTTTCGCGATACGATACTCTCTCTCTTCATTTTTCCTTGCGCGTCGGGCCGAGACGATCCGGATGACAGCCGCCCGACGTGTAACGACGACGGCGATTGTTCTGTTTCCCAGCGAACCGATCGCTACCCACCGCTCCTCGTTGTTCCGATCCGATCGGCGGAGCATGACCGGCCCGTAGAATATCTCGACCGCATCTTCAAAATCGATTCCGTGCTTGTCGAGATTTGAGTTGCTTTTCCGCCTATCCCATTCGAATCCGCTTCCGACATCCAGGTCGACGATTTCCACCACTGGTTGGATCCGTGCCGCTGTTCTCCTGGCGAAACTGCAGATACCTCCCCAAATTTTTGCTCTTATGTATATACAAGTGTATGACGGCGGTCAAGCCTCGCTTCGCCAACTCCGTGCGGCGATTTCCGTTGCATCGCCTGTGGATAGCCGGGAGAAGGCGCGCAATTCTCGTATTTCGCCGGGCGCTCCCTATATCCATGAGCCGTCGGCACGGTCCGCTCGCCATCGCAAGATCCGCATGCGCTTTACGCCTCATTTCCTCGAAGAATTGCGCGCCCGGCTTCCGGTCTCCGAGGTCGTCGGCCGGCGCGTGAAATTGAAGCGGGCCGGGCGGGAGTGGAAGGGGCTGTCGCCGTTCCAGCAGGAAAAGACGCCGTCATTCACGGTCAACGACCAGAAGCAGTTCTATCACGACTTCTCCACCGGCAAGCACGGCAACATCTTCGACTTCGTGATGGAGACGGAAGGCGTCTCTTTTCCCGAAGCCGTCGAACGGCTGGCGTCGATGGCGGGTCTGGCGCTGCCGGCCGTCACGCCCGACGCCGCGCGGCACGAACAGCGCCGCAAGACGCTGCATGATGTGATGGAGCTGGCGGCAAAATTCTTTGCCGACACGCTCGCCTCGCGCGGCGGCGCCAAGGCCCGCGGCTATCTCGGCGACCGCGCGATCTCGCCGGCGACCCAGCAGCAATTCCGCATCGGCTACGCGCCGCCGGATCGCTTCGCGCTGAAGGAGCATCTCGGCGGGCAGGGCGTGCCGGTCGAAGACATGGTCGAGGCCGGTCTGCTGATCGGCGGCGATGACATCCCGCTACCCTATGACCGGTTTCGCGACCGCGTGACGTTTCCGATCACCGATCTCCGCAGCCGGGTGATCGCGTTCGGGGGCCGTGCGCTGGAGAAGGACGTCGCGGCGAAATACCTGAACTCGCCGGAGACCCCGCTGTTTCACAAGGGCGACAATCTCTACAATCTGGCGAGCGCGCGGACGGCCGCGCATGGCGGCGCGCCGCTGGTGGTGGTGGAAGGCTATGTCGACGTCATCGCCATGGTCGGCGCCGGTTTTCCGGCGAGCGTGGCCCCGCTCGGCACCGCGCTCACCGAGAACCAGCTGGCGCTGCTGTGGAAGATGGCGGACGAGCCGATCCTGTGCTTCGACGGTGACCGGGCCGGCCAGAAGGCCGCCTATCGCGCCGCCGACCTCGCGCTGCCACTGCTGATGCCGGCCAAGAGCCTGCGCTTCGCCCTGCTGCCCGAAGGCCAGGATCCCGACGATCTGGCGCGCGCCGGCGGGCGCGGTGCGGTGGAGGAGGTGATCGGCGCGGCACGCGGGCTCGCGGATATGGTGTGGTCGCGCGAAATCGAAGGCGGCAGCTACGCAACACCGGAGCGGCGCGCGGCACTGGAGGCGCGGATCGGCCAACTCGCCAATGGCATCCGTGACGAAGTGGTGCGGCGCTATTATCGCCAGGATCTGGCCGAGCGCCTGCAGCGGACATTCGCACCGGAGCCGGGGCGCCGCTTCTATGGCAAGGCCGGCTATCCGGGAACCGGCAGCGAATCAGGTCGCCGCTTTGCGCCCCGTGGTTCGCTGCAGCCGGGTTCCGGCGGCCGATTCGAGCCTCGCGGCCGCGCGGCTCCCCGGACCGGGGGCATGGCGATCGACCGACACCCCTACCAGGTGGCGAGCCCGCAGCTCGCGCTGAGCCCGATCATGCGTGGTCAGCGCAGCGTGATTTCTCGCCGCGAGGCCCTGATCCTGTTGTCGCTGATCAACCACCCCTGGCTGTTGCACGACCATCTCGAGGAGGTGGCGGCACTGGAACTGGCCCATCCCGAAGCCCACAAATTGCGTGCCGGCATCATCGCAGCGTTTGCCCACGAGCACTCCGCCGGGGCATCCGAGGAGCTCGCCGCGAAGCTGCAAAGCGACCTGGCCAAGGCCGGATTTGCTGAGATACTGCAAAGGGTTGAGCGGGCGATCACGACATCGGCCGTGTGGGGTATACAGCCCGGCGCGGCGCGCGAGGATGTTCTTTCCACCTGGCACCAGCTGGTCGCCTTGCATCGCCAATGGCACTCCTTACTTAGGGAATTGAAGGATGCGGAAGCCGCCTTGGGCGAGGAAGCCAACGAGGCAAATCTGGCGTGGCTTCGCGACGTCAAGGCCCGGCTGGAGTCGCTGGACGGTACCGAGGCCCTGATCGAGGGGTTCGGCGAATCTTCCGGTCGGCTGCAGCGGAGCGTGTGATTGAAAAATGCTGCGGATGGCGGCCGCCGGAACCGCAAAATGACTCGCCAAATCCATGGTTTGGCTGCAAAAACAGGGTTAATCGAAGCTTAGGACCCGCCGGCTAAGAGCTTGTGACCGGTTGGAGCAATTCGAGGGTGGCGACAGGTCTGCGCCGCCCTTTGCACGTCATACGTGACGTTTGGATGAAAGCGGGCAGCGCGGCGACGCCTCCTGCCTGAGCGCGTTTTAGGAGCGATGAATGGCCACCAAGGCAAAGACGCTGCAGGTCAAGGACAAGGAAAAAGAAGACAAGGCAGCGGATACGCCCGAGAAGGATTCTCCCGACGCTCCCTCGCCGCTCCTCGACCTGTCCGACGCGGCGGTCAAGAAGATGATCAAGCAGGCCAAGAAGCGCGGCTTCGTGACCTTCGATCAGCTCAACGAGGTGCTGCCGTCCGACACCACCTCTCCGGAACAGATCGAAGACATCATGTCGATGCTCTCCGACATGGGCATCAACGTCTCCGAGGCGGAGGACGCCGACAGCGAGGACGAGAACAAGGAAGAGGCCGAGGACGAGACCGACAACGAACTGGTCGAGGTCACGCAAAAGGCCGTCACCGAAGTCAAGAAATCCGAGCCTGGTGAACGCACCGACGACCCCGTCCGCATGTATCTGCGCGAGATGGGCACCGTCGAACTGCTGTCGCGCGAGGGCGAGATCGCCATTGCCAAGCGCATCGAGGCTGGGCGCGAGGCGATGATCGCGGGGCTGTGCGAAAGCCCGCTGACCTTCCAGGCCATCATCATCTGGCGCGACGAGCTCAACGAAGGAAAGATCTTCCTTCGCGACATCATCGATCTCGAAGCCACCTATGCCGGCCCCGATGCCAAGAACAACATGAACCCGGCCATGTTAGCTGCGCCGCTCGGTCCCGACGGCCAGCCGGTCGCGGCCGCGGAAGGCAATGGCGCGGCGGCGCCGGAGCAGGCCGCGCCCGCGCATATCGCGCCCCCGGCGGCGCCGCCGTCACCGACCCCGTTCCGTGCCGCGCCGGCGGCTGCGGCCGACGGCGAACCCACCGCCGAGGCCTCGGCCGAAGGCGACATGGACGACGACGAGTTCGAGAACCAGATGTCGCTCGCGGCGATCGAGGCCGAGCTGAAGCCGAAGGTGGTCGAGACCTTCGACAAGATCGCCGACAACTACAAGAAGCTGCGCCGCCTGCAGGAGCAGGACATCTCCAACCAGCTGCAGAACGAGACCCTGTCGCCGGCGCAGGAGCGCAAGTACAAGAAGCTGAAGGACGAGATCATCGTCGAGGTGAAGTCGCTGCGGCTGAACCAGGCCCGCATCGATTCGCTGGTCGAGCAGCTCTACGACATCAACAAGAAGCTGGTGTCGTTCGAGGGCCGCCTGTTGCGCCTCGGCGACAGCCATGGCGTCGCGCGCGAGGACTTCCTGCGCAACTACCAGGGCTCCGAACTCGATCCGCGCTGGCTCAACCGGGTCTCTAAGCTCTCGGCCAAGGGCTGGAAGAATTTCGTCCATCACGAGAAGGACCGCATCAAGGAACTGCGCCACGAGATCCAGTCGCTGGCGGCGCTGACCGGGCTCGAGATCGGCGAATTCCGCAAGATCGTGCACGGCGTGCAGAAGGGCGAGCGCGAGGCGCGTCAGGCCAAGAAGGAAATGGTCGAGGCCAATCTGCGGCTGGTGATCTCGATCGCCAAGAAATACACCAATCGCGGCCTGCAGTTTCTCGACCTGATCCAGGAGGGCAATATCGGGCTGATGAAGGCGGTCGACAAGTTCGAGTATCGTCGCGGCTACAAGTTCTCGACCTATGCGACCTGGTGGATCCGGCAGGCCATCACGCGCTCGATTGCCGACCAGGCCCGCACCATCCGCATTCCCGTGCACATGATCGAGACCATCAACAAGATCGTGCGGACCTCGCGGCAGATGCTGAACGAGATCGGCCGCGAACCGACGCCGGAGGAGCTTGCCGAAAAGCTCGGCATGCCGCTGGAGAAGGTGCGCAAGGTACTCAAGATCGCCAAGGAGCCGCTGTCGCTGGAGACCCCGGTCGGCGACGAGGAAGACTCCCATCTCGGCGATTTCATCGAGGACAAGAACGCGATCCTGCCGATCGACGCCGCGATCCAGTCCAATCTGCGCGAAACCACCACCCGCGTGCTGGCCTCGCTCACCCCGCGCGAGGAGCGCGTGCTGCGCATGCGCTTCGGTATCGGCATGAACACCGACCACACCCTGGAGGAAGTCGGCCAGCAGTTCTCGGTGACCCGCGAGCGCATCCGCCAGATCGAAGCCAAGGCGCTGCGCAAGCTGAAGCATCCGTCGCGCTCGCGAAAGCTGCGCAGTTTTCTCGACAATTGAACCGCCCCTCCCGTCATTGCGAGGAGCGAAGCGACGAAGCAATCCACGTTGCCGCGTGTTGCGCCTTGGATTGCTTCGCTACGCTCGCAATGACGGTGGTAGACCCGTAGCCCGGATGAAGCGCAGCGAAATCCGGGACCGGGCGATCCGCGGTGAAAATCCCCGGATTGCGCTGCGCTCCATCCGGGCTACGTGATCGGGCCTGCCCACCCCCGTCATTGCGGGCCCGCGCCAAGCGGCGCGGGAATGACAGAGTGTCGCCGGCCGGGGGCGATCAGGCGTGGGTCGGCCAGTGCCGCTGCTGGAACCAGTTGCGGTACTCCAGCATCTTGGCGCGCTGCGGTTGCGGCGCGTGTCGCCGGCAGGTCGCCACTTCCTGGCTCGCTTCCGCCGCGCCCCACCGCAGCTCGACGCAGTCGTTCGGATTGTAGGCCATCTCGAAATCCGCGGCGCGATCGACCACGTCCTTGAGCGAGAGCGTCCATGGCGAGCCGTCGCTACGGGTATAGGATAGTTTCCGCGCCGCCAGCTCGGAGGCGAGCACGCGCTGCAGTTCGCCCTTTTCGCCGTCGATGTCCTTGCCGCCCGGCAGCAGATAGCGCGATGCGCGCCGCGCGAAATGATCGGGGAATCCGCGCACCACGTCGATCGCGATCAGCAGCCGGAAATCGCGCGCCGGCGTCGAGTAGTCCTCCCACGGGCCGGTGGTCTCGAAGATCGAGGCGCCGTTCGGCATGGTGGTCTCGCCGCGCTCCTTCTCCTGGTATTTCCGTCCGTTCTCGACCGAGGTGACGCGGGTCTTCACCTGCTCTTCGAGGCTGGTGATGGCGTCCGTCATCGCCTTCACCGGATCGAGCGGTTCGGGCGACATCACGTCGTCCATGCGATCGTAAAACTCCTCGCTGCCGAGCTGCGACTGCTGCAGCGAGAAATCGCCGTAATGCGGATTCCTGCCGATCTCGGCATTGGTCAGTCGGTGCAGCGCGCCGTTCTTGTCGCGCAGGATCGGCCGGAAATGCTTGAAGCCGGGGCTGCCGAGCGCGGGGTCGTGCACGAACAGGAAGTTGCCGCGCCAGAAGCGCTTGCGCGTGATCGATCCGTCCGGCTCGGCGTCGACGGCGAGGAAGACGCCGGGCGTGCCGTTCGCTTCCGGCACGCGGCGCACCAGCATCAGGACATGGCCGTAGGGGTCGGCATAGACGGTGCCCGGGCGCAGCGCCTGCTCCGTCAGGGCGACGGTGTAGAAATCCGTGTTGTCGTCGTTGGCCGCCACCCGCACCGCGCCGGTATGCACGACGTCGCCGACGGCCCGCAGATATTCGCCGAACGAGGCCGGGCGCTTCGGCTTCGGCGGAGGCGGCGCGACCGGCGGGGTCGCGGAGGCCTCGACCGGATGCGGCCGGCGCAGCATGTCGAGCACGGACGGGGCGGCCGCGGGCGGCGCGTCGGCCGCCGCGTTCGATGCGATCTCCTGTTCGGGCGGAGGTGCCGGACGCGTCACTTCGGGATGCTCGATGTCGAACCACTGGTAGCATCGGGGCGGCTTGCCGCCGAAGCCGCGCGAGCAGTTCGAATAGCCGAACGGCAGCCCCATCTTGTAGGCGAAATAGGCGCGCAGGAAATAGACGAAGTCGGCACAGTCGGGACGAAGGCCGATCCCCTGCCTGTCCTCGCCGATGTCGAGATAGTTGAACAGGAAATTGCGGGACTGGTCGCGCAGCACCTCGTTCCATGCCTTCCAGGACAGCTCCTGGTTGACCGGCGCGTCGAACAGCTTTGCGATCCACGCCGAGAACAAATTCTCGGTCTCCCGATTCCAGCCGTTGCGCACTTGCCAGAAACTACCCGCCGGCGTGCGCGGCGACGCTGGCTTGTGCGCACTGACGACGATGTCGCGCGTGACCGGATTGCACGGCGCCGATCCGGCATCGAAGCTCAGTGTCGCGCGCCATGTCCCTGCCGCCGGCGCGGCGACTTCGGCAAACCACGCATAGGGTGGCCCGTCATGACGGTCGGGCGATCGGACCGCGACACTGCCATCCGGCGCGATCAGTGAAAGCGTTCCCGCAACTGCTCGTTCCGACACCACCATGACCCGCAACGGCGCGCCCTTCCACGGCGCGAGCGGCGAGGGTAACACCGAGAGGTCGGCAGCGTCGGCGCAACTGCCGGATGCCGGCTGGGCCGTTGCCTGTGCGGTCGGCAGGCAGCACCCGGCTGCGATCAGGAACCATGCCGCGACGGCGGCAAATCGGTGGCGAGCCATGAGCAGTTACCTTCCTCGATCGCCGCGGAACCGGGGTTCGGCAGCGGGGCTGGTTCGGCTGGAGCACGATACCGAATTGGGGCGGATCCGTCAGCCAATTTGGCGGCAATTTTACGACGCTCCGGCCGTGCATCCGCGTCTGCGCGGCTCGGACGCATCAAGGCTGACACGGCAGCATTGAGCTGTCGCCTCGGGCGAGCGTCACACCGGCTGCGCCACTGTCTGGTGTCGCAGGGCAGGCGCGGCATTCTGGACTTCCGTGCTGTCCTGTAGCAGGGTTCGTTCCGATCGATCGCGAAAGCTTCAGAACCGGAGAATGGCCTTGTCACGAACTCATCTCGGCATGGCCCTGTGCGCGGCGGCCATGGTCGGCATGGCCACGCCCGCCTTGGCGGCGCGCTGCGGTGGCGATTTCGGCACCTTCGTTGCCAGCATGTCGGCGGAGGCACAGGCCGCGGGGATCTCGCAGGGTGTGATTTCGCAGGCGTTCGGCGGCGTGACGCAGGACATGGCGGTGCTGAATTTCGATCGCCGCCAGCGCTACACCTTCAACAAGACGTTCGAGCAGTATGTCGCGACCCGGGTCGGCGCGGGCCGGATCAATGGCGGCCGGGCGATGCTGCAGCGTCATGCGGCGCTGCTGTCGCGGATCGAGGCGCGGTTCGGGGTGCCGCCGCAGATCCTGGTCGCGATCTGGGGACTGGAGACCGATTTCGGCAAGGGCGACATGGGCCGCTTGCCGGTGATCCGCACGCTCGCCACGCTCGCGCATGATTGCCGCCGCTCCGAACTGTTCCAGGGCGAACTGCTGGCCGCGCTCAAGATCGTGCAGCGCGGCGACCTGCCGCTGCGCGATCTGGTCGGCGCCTATGCCGGCGAGATCGGGCAGACCCAGTTCCTGCCGTCGTCCTATATCAAGTACGGCGTCGATTTCGACGGCGACGGCCGCGTCGACCTCCGCCACAGCATTGCCGACGTGCTCGCCTCCACCGCCAACCTGCTGCACACCAACGGCTTCAAGAACGGCGCGCCCTATGGCGAAGGCAGCGCGAATTTCGAGGCGATGCGCGAATGGAATCACGCCACGATCTATCGCAAGACCATCGGCTATTTCGCCGACCGCCTAGTCGGACGGTAGTCCCAGGGAGGGTGTCGCCCACCCGTCATTGCGAGGAGCAAAGCGACGAAGCAATCCACGTCGCCGCTCGTTGCCCCGTGGATTGCTTCGCTGCGCTCGCAATGACGCCCCCGTCATTCCGGGACGCGCGAAGCGGGCCCGGAATCCACAACCACGGATGCGTGTCGTGAGTCGACATGGCGGCCCCAGCCTCGCGCCACACGACGGTTCGTGGCTATGGATTCCGGGCCCGCGCCAAGCGGCGCGTCCCGGAATGACAGGGTGGGTGTCGCCCACCCGTCATTGCGAGGAGCGATAGCGACGATGCAATCCATGTCCCCGCATGTTGCACCATGGATTGCTTCGCTGCGCTCGCAATGACGGGGGTGGGTGCTGCGTCCCGGCAATGAAAAAGCGGGCCGCGGCCCGCTGTCGTGTCCATCTCGCCGAACAAGAATGGCCCGGGCGAAGCAGGGCTTCACCCGGGCTGGAAGTCACTTCTTGGACTTGGCCTTCTTTGCCTTCTTCGCCTTTTTCGCCTTCTTCGCTTTCTTAGCCATAGCATCCTCATCTGGGTTTAATGGGTGGAAACGCGACACGAGGCATGCTCGGCGGAGGGCCAACCTCGCAACATCCTCGAATCCGATCCCAACAGATTCGCCGCGCGCTGCTCCATACCGTGCCGCCGCTGTCATCGCGTTATCCACAACTGATACGCGTTTTGACGGGCTTATCCCCCGTTGCGACGCGCCGCGCGCGCGAAACATCCGCGCGCCGTCTGAAAGCTGCGTCGCTGCATCGGCGCCGTCAGGGTTAACGAGATGCCAAGATCGACGCCATTGCTGCGCCGATCCGAAACAGGCGAAGCAGCCGCGGGCGGTGTTTTCATCAATTCAAAACCACGGCCTCGAATGCGGCGGCGTGGTGAGAGTCCGTTAAGTCGCGCGGTCGCATTCTCTGCAGCCACGCACGGTGCGTTGAAACGCATCGTTCGACAGGGGAGACGGATTCATGAGCGGGCGGGGTGCGCGATGTTGAGCGTTCCGACGCTTTGGACGGTGTTCGTCATCAATTTTCTCGCGCTGGGCCTGATCTGGGCCTACATCATGCGCAGCTATCCGAGCTTCGAGGCGGCGCGGTTCTGGACCGGATCGGCGCTGGCTGCGGCGACCGGTGCGGCGCTGGCGATGCTGCGGGTCGTCGCGACGGACTCGCTGCTGCCGCTGCTCGCCGGCGGCACGATGTTGATCTTCTCCGCCTGTCTCGGTGCCATGGGCATCCATCGGTTCTACGACCGCGAGGTCCGCTGGCGTGACGCCGCGCTGATCACCGGCCTGAGTTTCGCCGGGCTGACGATCTTCATATTCGCCCATGACAGCACGGTGCTGCGGGTCTCGGTCTATTCGATCGGCCAGTCGATCCCGCTCGCGATGACGCTGCGGCTGTTGCTGTCGCGGCAAGACGGCCGGGTCAATCCCGGCGCCCGGCTCGCCGCTACCGTGGCCATGATCATCATCGCCATCTATGGCGTCCGCGTCGTGGGCAGCGTGCTCGGCGGCGCGGTGTCCTTTGTTCAGTTCAGCCCGCTGCAGTCGGCACTGATCCTGGCGCTGGTGTTCCTGTCGATGGCCTGGAACTTCGGGCTGCTGCTGATGGCGATGGACCGCCTGCGCAACGAGGTGGTCGATCTCGCGCTGCTCGACGATCTCACCGGCGTCGGCAACCGCCGCCATCTGCTGCAGCGGTTGAGCGAGGCGTGTGCCAGGGCGGAGCGCAGCGGCGAGGTGTTCTCGCTGCTGGTGATCGATCTCGACGGCTTCAAGTCGATCAACGACAGCCATGGCCATGCCGCCGGCGACGCCTGCCTGCAGCATTTCACCCTGATGGCGCAGACCCGGCTGCGGCCCGGCGACATGCTGGCGCGCACCGGCGGCGACGAGTTCTGCGTGGTGCTGCCGGCCAGCACCTTGCGCGAGGGTGCGATGATCGCGCGCCACATCCTGGAGGTTTGCCGCGACGATGCCGCGATGTGCGTCGGCGCCGATATCCCGATCTCGATTTCGATCGGGGTGGCGCAGTGGACCCCGGACATGGGGGCGTTCTCGGACCGGCTGATCGCCGCCGCCGATCACGCGCTATACGCCGCCAAGAACGAGGGCAAGAACCGCTATGCGGTCTCTGCCCCGCCGCCGCAGGCCGAGGCGGTCGCGCGCCGGCGCGCCTGACCGGTCCCATCCGGCCGGCTTGCGGCCCGTTGCACCCGATTGCCCGAACAAAAGCCGCCCAAACAAAAAGCCGGCGTCGCCGCCGGCTTCTGTTTGCTGTTCGCCTTAACCCGCGAAGGTCAGTGCGCGGCTTCCAGCGCGGCCTGCTCCTGACGGGCAATGGTGCCCTTCACGGCGGACTGCACCTTCTCGAAGGCGCGGACCTCGATCTGCCGCACCCGCTCGCGCGATACCCCGAACTCGCTGGCGAGATCTTCCAGGGTCATCGGATCGTCGGCGAGCCGCCGCGCCTCGAAGATGCGGCGTTCGCGCGGGTTGAGCACCCCGATGGCGCCGTTCAGCGCCTCGCGGCGATGATCCAGCTCCTCGTGCTCGGCCATGACGACTTCCTGGTTGGGCGTGGTATCGACCAGCCAGTCCTGCCATTCGCCAGCCTCGCCGTCGTCGCGGATCGGCGCGTTGAGCGAGGCGTCGCCGCCGAGACGGCGGTTCATGTCGACCACATCCTGGTCGGTGACGCCGAGGCGCTTGGCAATCAGCTTCACCTGGTCGGGGCGCAGATCGCCCTCGTCCAGTGCGGAGATCTTGCTCTTCGCCTTGCGCAGGTTGAAGAACAGCTTCTTCTGGTTCGCGGTGGTGCCCATCTTCACGAGCGACCACGAGCGAAGGATGTACTCTTGAATCGACGCCTTGATCCACCACATGGCGTAAGTGGCGAGGCGGAAGCCCTTTTCGGGCTCGAACCGCTTCACCGCCTGCATCAGGCCGACATTGCCTTCCGAGACGACCTCGGAAATGGGCAGGCCGTAGCCGCGATAGCCCATGGCGATCTTGGCCACGAGTCGAAGATGGCTGGTGACGAGATGATGTGCCGCGTCGCGATCGTCATGCTCGCGCCAACGCTTGGCCAGCATGTATTCCTGCTGGGGTTCCAGCATCGGGAATTTGCGGATTTCGGCCAGGTATCTCGAAAGGCCGGATTCTCCATTGAGAACCGGTAGTGAAGCTGTACGGGCCATTTCAGCGCCCTCCAGTGGTTCAGGCCCCCGATAGCGGCGGGCCAGGCAGACGGCTGCTTTGTTAAAGCCAGTCGCGCTGCGATGTTCCGCGTTGGATATTCAACGCAGGTGCAACATACACCAAACCGGCGGGGATTTGGAAGGAATTCTGGGGTCACGTCCCCGTGTGGCTGCCATAACTTATTGGTATGGCGGGCGTTTTCCGGGCGGCCTGCGTCATAGCGCCGCTTCCAGCGCCCCCTTCAGAAGCACCAGATCCTCCGGCAAAGGGGCTTCCCAGCGCAAAATTTCTCCGGTCCCGGGGTGCTCCAGCTGCAGCAGGTAGGCATGCAGCGCCTGCCGGCCGAGGGCCGCCAGGGCGGCCTGGCCGGCGGCGCCGAGGCGGCTCGCCTTGGTCGCAAAATGCTGGCCATAGACGCCGTCGCCGAGCAGGGGGTGGCCGATGTGAGCAAGGTGGACCCGGATCTGGTGGGTGCGTCCGGTCTCGAGCTGGCAGGCGATCAGCGAGGCGACCGGCTTGCCGTCCCGCCCCCGATAGGACTCCCGCAGCTCCCAATGGGTAATGGCGTCGCGGCCGCGCTCGCGTACCGCCATCTTCTCCCGGGCATGCGGATGCCGATCGATCGGCGCGTCCACGGTGCCGCGCTGGCGCTGCGGCAGATCCCAGGCAAAGGCGAGATAGCCGCGCCGCATCGAACCGGTACGGCCGTGATCGGCGAATTGCGCGGAGAGCGAGCGGTGCGCCCGGTCGTTCTTGGCGATCACCATCAGCCCGGTGGTGTCCTTGTCGAGCCGGTGCACGATGCCGGGGCGGCGGATGCCGCCGATGCCGGACAGGCTGGCGCCGCAATGGGCGATCAGCGCATTGACCAGCGTGCCGGTCTCATGGCCGGCGCCGGGATGGACGACAAGGCCGCGGGGCTTGTCGATGACGATGATGTCGTCATCCTCGTGGACGATATCGAGGGCAATGGTTTCGGCCTGGGGTTCGGCGGCGACCGCCTCCGGCAGATCGATTGTGATCGTATCGCCTGGGACGACATGATAAGCGGGGTCGCGGACGGGAACGCCCCGGATGGCGACGGAGCCGGCCAGGATCAGCGCTTTCAGCCGCGAGCGCGACAGTTCCGGGCGCCGCACCGCGAGGACGCGGTCGAGCCGGGCCGACCCTTCGGCGCCGGCGACGGTGACTTCAAGCCTCTGAACGCTGGTTGACGACACGCGATGATCCGATGAAGTGCCTTGTTTCGAGAAAGCAAGAATGACCGAAACCATCGCGCCCGAGCCGACCCCGGAGCAGGCGGCGCTGTTCCTGCGGGTGCGGCGGCTGATGCTGATCGCCGGCCTGACCACGGCCCTGGCGATCGCGGCCGTGCTCGTCGCCATCGGCTATCGCCTTTTTCGCGCCGAGGGAAGCGCGGTTACGGCCGAGGTCACCGCGACCCTGCCCAGGGACGCCCGCATCATGGCCACCGCCGTCGCCGGCGACCGCCTGGTGGTGACGCTCAATATCGGCGGCGCGACCGAAATCCGCACCTTCGACATCCACACGCTGAAGCCGGCCGGCCGGCTGAGCTTTGTCGGCGAACCCTGACCCCGACCCTGGTCCGGCCCGGCGGCCGCCTTGCCGCCGGCCGATTTCAAGGCTATCCCTGAAAGCCGCACGCTCCCTTCGTCTAGCGGTTAGGACGCGGCCCTCTCAAGGCTGAAACAGGGGTTCGATTCCCCTAGGGAGCGCCAGCTTCACGCATTTCTATCTGATTTGGCTTTCTTTTTTGGCGTTTTCCCCAAACTCTGGAAAGTGGTTTGGGCGATCCTGTTCGCCTTGTGTCCTTCAAGCTGATCACGACATCTTCGACGAGGCCCGCTTGATCCGCCTCTTCCGTGTAACGCTCAGCTTCTGCGAGCGTCGTGTGTCCAAGGACCGACATAATCATCTTTGCCGTCGCGCCGGCTTCAGCGAGCAATCGTCCGGCGGCTTTGCGTAGGCCATGAGGCTTGCAGTCGAGCGGCAGTCCAGCATCCGCGATTGTGTTCCGCATCCATCCACAAAATCCGTCGAAAGGGTTTACCGTAAGCAGTCGTGCTGATTACGATGTGTTGCATGTCATAGGCGTCAAGCGCTTCGATGGTGTCGCGATGAAACGGGATGAGCAGCTCACGCCCGGTCTTTTGCTGCTTTATCCTGATCTTGCGTTCGGGCGTTATGTGCGTCTGCGCCATCCGCACTACGTCGGAACGGCGCCGACCCAGATTGAGGAAAAGATGAAACGCCACGCGTTGTTTGGTGCCAAGCGACCAGCGCTTTTTGAATTGCTCAATCTCCCCATCGGTCCACGATCGAATTTTTTTGATCTTCGGACGCTTACTGCCCAATGACGGATCGTGCTTCAGCAATCCGACGTTGATCGCGTGACAAATCAGGATTCGAAGCTTCTTCAGTATCGAGTGCTGCACCGGGACGATCAGCATACGGTTGAAGAATGCCGGTGATGATGCGTTCGCGTGAGAGCCCTGCCTTGGCATCGTTGGGTTTGTTTGAGACGGCATCCATTCTGCTGATCCGGAAGATCGGACAAACTATCGAGCCTTGCTGGTGCGAACTGAAGGGCGTGCAATCCGCCGGAAAGCTCTTGAGTGCAATTTCGCAAGAATCGGATGGGCGGTGCCTGCTTCGTTGAGACCCATCAGCCGCGAACAACCAGCCACGTCGGCGGCCACGATCGCCGACAACCTGCGTCCGACCTAGCCTGGCTGCTCTTGCACCATGGCACGCAGTCCCTTCGCTTGCCATCTTGTTACGATAATTGTCCCGCGGCGCCAACACCCGCTCGATGCCAATGCGACGAGGCTTACGTCGGTTTGTGGCATCTGACGGATATCCCGATGAAGCCTGAAGATGTCTGCTCCTGAGGGTAGGACGGACGTCCCGCGCAAGCCGGGATAATTCCGTTTTTGACCCCTAGCGGACATCGTACTCGCGTCCCATTTCAATGTGCTAGGCTGACAACTTGACGGTTTCATGTGTGGGCTCAATGAGGCGACGCGAGTTCTTCACGCTTGTCGGTGGTGGTGCGTTATGGCCGTTTGAAGCACGAGCGCAGCATGCCGGCCGGTCGTACCGCATTGCGACATTGGGGCCGCCTCTACCGCAGAGCTTCTTCGATGAACTGGGCAGAGCCGGATTCGTAGAAGGCAGCAACTTTGAAATTGATCGCCGTGGCAACGGCATCGCTTCGGCCTCGTACGGGCCCGTCGCGGTTGAACTGACCCAAGCAAGTCCAGATGTACTGATGGTAGCCGGGGCCGAAGCAGCACGTGCAGCACAGAAGGCAACGCAACGCATTCCCATCGTGGCGCTCGCGGACGACCTGCTTGGCAGTAAGCTTGTCGTCTCCATGTCGCATCCCGAAGGCAACACAACCGGTGTGGCCATCTTTTCCCCCCAACTTGACGCCAAGCGATTGGAGTTACTGCATGAGGCAGTACCCGGTGCTCGACGAATAGCCGTTCTCGCCGACCGCCAGCCAATACCGAACATAAGCGCCCTCGAAAGTGCTGCCCAAGGTTTCGGCATCGAAATCGCTCCGTTTGCCGCGCGGTCTGAGGAAGATGTCATCCGTGCAATAGACGGCATGAGGGCGGCACAGGTCGAGGCAGTCAACCTGCTGGCATCGCCAATACTATCGAGCAAACTCGGATCCGTGATCCGCGATCGGTTGGCCCTTCGTCGCCTGCCCGCCGTTTGGCAATGGCCCGAGGACGCTGAGAGGGGCGGCCTGATCGGCTATGGTCCCCGTCTCAGCATGGTTTATGACCAATGCGCGCGTCAAGTCGCGAAGCTTTTGCGAGGTGCAAAAGTGGTTGATGTACCCGTTGAGCAGCCGACCAAGTTTGAGTTGATCGTCAACCTCAAGACGGCCAAAATGCTAGGTGTCGAAATCCAACCGACGCTGCTGTCCCGTGCCGACTCGACGATCGAGTGAGTTCGCGATTTTCTGTTATCATGCGGAACGACGGGCAAGATCGCCATGCAGCAATTCCGGTTTTGTCGGATATTGTTGCGAAAGTCTTTTTGGGAAACGAACGAAGAGTTTTAGAGCCGCTGATGCGCCTTACGCGCCGCGACGTGAGGGATCACGCCGTTTCATCCAAAATCAACTAGGGACTGGCGCGGAAAAGCGAATCCACCATACGGAGATTCGAATCCTCCCGCCTCAGCCAGGCAGCCGCTCAACCGCAGATTGTCTATGCAGAAAAGCGCGCAAACCGATGTCAATGGGCGCAACTGCAGTCAATCAGTGCACGGGGTGGCACCCTGCGGAGACAGGCTGGTCCCGTGTGGTCATTGTATCGGTGATGGAGACGATAGATGGTGGCACTATTCGATCACCTCATCTGCAATGGCGAGCAGCGAGGGCGGCAGCTGGACACCGAGTTTCCGCATCGTCTTGAGATTGATCGTCAGCTCGTATTTCGTCGGTTGCAGTACAGGCAATTCGCTGGGCTTGGCACCTTTGAGGATTCTGCCGGTGTAGACACCGACCTGACGATACTGATCAATCAGGCTCGCGCCATAGCTCATCAAACCGCCGATCGCCGTAAATTCGCGAAACGGGTAAAGGGTGGGCACAGCCACGCGTTCCGCCAGTGCAACAAGCTGCTCACGCCTTGAGATGAAAAAAGCGTCGGGAGCCACTACAAGCGCGCCGGCCCCTGGTATCGTCGCGAAGGCTGCATCTATCTCGGGGTCGGTGCTGGCGTTCCGGATGTCAACCTCTCTACCGAGGGCGACCGCTGCTTCTCGAGCACCTGTAACGCTGGCCGGCGAATTTGGGTTTTTCGGATTCACGAGCAGGACAATCGAGGTTCCGACGGGGACAATCTGATGCAACACACCCAATTGTTTGCCTAGGAGTACCGGGCCGGTAATGCCGACGCCGGTCAGATTGGCGCCCGGTCGGTTCAGGCTAGCAACTAGCCCGTTCGCGACTGGATCGTCGCCGGTCAGGAATACAATCGGAATTGTCGAGGTCGCGGCCTTGACGGATGGCGCTGCGGGGGTATTTGCGACAATTACTGACACTTCATTCTTGACAAGTTCGGCGGCCATTCCCGGAAGTCGGTCATACTGCCCTTCAGCCCAGCGGAATATGATACTGACGTTCTTTCCCTCGACGAACCCAGACTCATTCAGACCCTGGAGAAATCCCCTCACGTTTGGCGCATACGACTTTGGTGACGCGCCATTGACAAACCCGATGACTGGGACGGTCGCCTTCTGCGCATGCAGGCGAACTTGCCAGATCGCACTTCCGAGGAAGACTATGAACCTGCGCCGCCTCATTCGACCATCGTATTGGAGAAAGGCGCGGGGTTGAAGTGGCTGGACTGCCCCCCAAGCGACCCAAAGACACACCTGGATCATTTCGGCTCAAGCGGCAAGCAACTTATCCTGGGTACGTGGACAGATGCACCAACAAGAAGGCGTAGCTGGAAGCGAGAGAGCCGGAGACCAGTGCAACCGCTCCACTTGCAAGTTCGGGCCCTAGCGACATATCGCTACAAAATCGCCGAGTCGCCAAGCAAGAACGTGCGGATGATGAGGTGCCAATTGGGTTCGCTTTGGCCTGCTGACGTCAGCGTATCGTTGATAGTGGCCGATGGAGCAGTGCTAGGACGCGGACTCATTAAAGCGCAGCCATAGCCTGATCGACGCGAGTTGAACGAAGGCCAGGTAGTTCGCGGCGAGCCTGTCGTAGCGCGTCGCCACCCGACGACATTGTTTGATCCTGTTGAAGAACCGCTCAACCTTGGTTGCGAGCGCGGTAGAGATAGAGGCTGAAGCAGATCGGAGCGCTGCGATTGCTTTTCGGCGGGATGTTGGCCCATGCGCCCTTCTTCATGGCAAGCTCTCTGATCCAGTCGGCGTCATAGCCACGGTCGGCAAGCAGCATTGACCCGGATTTCAGACGAGACAACAGTTTTCCGGCAAGCCGAACGTCGTGGGCCTGGCCGGGGCTCAGCGCGAGCCGTACCGGCAGACCATTACTATCAACCACCGCGTGGATTTTGCTTGTCAAGCCGCCGCGTGACCTACCCATCGATTGGCGCTGGCTTTTTGTGATGCAGGCTCCATGCTGATGCACGCGGACAATCGATGTGTCGATCATCTGGACAGCGGCATCGTGAGCAGCGGCAAGTACGTTGATGATGCGACTCCAAACACCAGCCCGTCGCCAACGAACGAAGCGGTTGTAGCACGTGGTGTATGGACCGAATATCTCCGGCAGATCACGCCACGGTGCTCCGGAGCGCAAGATCCAGAAAATCCCATTGAGGACGCGACGGTCGTTCACCCGAGGAACGCCACGCGGCTTGCTCGGCAGCATCGGCTTGATGGCAATCGGCGAGTTTGTAGCGCATAATTCCGGCCCCCAGTTTAGTAGCTTGAATCACAGGGATCTGGCCTGACGCGACGCTTCCGGGCAGGGCCTTGGTTGGGCATTTAGGGGGTAGAAGCGGGCATCAGCCGGCCGACAATCGCCGCTCAAACCGTCGAAAAACGACCCCCAGTTGACTATCGTTATCTTGCGTTGTGGCCGCCCCAAGCCCACAATCATTTCGATCATAATAAGCGATTGCGATGAGGAGATTTCTAGAATGTCTCAGCCAATTGCGTGGGGGCGCGCATGGGCTTCATCTCTAAAATAGTCGACAGCCGCCGGATATGGAAATCGCTTCCGGATTATCCGGTCTATTCGCCGCCGTTCCATGATGCGGAATCGGTGTTGGCAAAGAGGGAGATCAAGGCCAACTACGAGTATTTCCTGGAGCAGAAGGCCGCGCGTCTCGAATGCCTAGCCAGTTATCTGCGTTCATTCTCGGTAAGCCTGAGTTCGTCGGAAGGGCTGCTGGCGCTGGACGGCTGGTTCTATCGCTACGGCGGACATCTGGTACCCAGCGGTGGCGACTCGCACGATGCCATGCAGGACTACGAGCCTGCGTGGGCCGGTGAATATCAAGGCATCAATGTCGTTCACGACATCTCGATCTACGCGGGCGACTACATCGTCTCAAAAAACAAGAACGTTCGCTGGGACGTCAACTATGGCGATGGTACCCGGCGCGACTACGACGAGTCGGGATTCGGTCAACCCTGTCTTGTCGGGTTGCAGCATGTCGGATGTGATCACCCCGACAGGCACTCGATCTTTTACGGGGTGTATGATTTTTGCGATGCCGCGCGCTGGCGATTGAAAGAGGGCGATCGAATTCCGAAATCAAGAATGTTCGTGCCCGGCGATTTTGCCAAGCGTATCGAATATCTGGCGAACCCGAATCCACCTCCTGCAATTCCGTTCTCTCAACTGACGATGGATGACTGACTGGTATCGCCCGTAACGTTGAGGGCCGTCCACGAGGTCCGCTTTTGTGCCCATGGCGACATGCCGCGCTTTCGTACGAACTTGGTGCAATAGGAGCGAAGCGGACGTAGTCACCAGTCACATGACGCCGTCGAGTTTATAGGTACACGGCCTAGATCTTCTTGGTTTCGGTCGCCGAGATCCAGATACCGAAAGTTACAGCAATCAACCCAACTATGAGAGGCGCGGTGAGGGGTTCGCCAATCAGGTAGGCCGCCAACAACCCAGCGGCAATGGGATTGACCGTCATCGTCGTCGCAACTCGGGTAGGTGTGGTTCTCTGAAGCGCCAGCACCCAGAGAATGAAGGCGAGTGCCCCTCCGCCGATCCCGAGATATATTCCGGCAAGCCATTGGTGCAGGCCAAAGTTGGAAAGGGCAGCCACTCGTCCCGTCGCCACTCCTACAATCGCCAACCCAACGGCGCCAGCGCTCATTCCGACTGTTAGAAATCCAAGTGGACTGGATCGTTCGATGAACGGACGAGAAAAGACATTGTAAAAGGCCATGCAGAGGACGGCACCCGCCATGATTGCTTCGCCCTGCCAAGCCCCAATCGGCGCAGAAGAGAGACCCGCGCCGAGGGCCGCTACAACGCCTGAAACGGCGATGCATACACCGAGTGTCTTGCGTGCTGTAAGCCGCTCCATTCCAAACAACGCTCCAACCAGCATCGTTTGAAGAGGAAGCGTCGAGAGCGCCAGGCTGGCGCGCGCGGCTGTCGTGAAAGCAACCGCAATGTTATAGAGCACGAAAAACACGCCAAAAAAGCACAAACCAAGGACTGCAATCGGCAGCAAATCGCGACGCGAAGGCATTTTCTCTCCGAGGATCAACGCGGTCGGTAGAACGCACGCGATGCCGATGCCCCACCTCAGGATTGCCAGCGTAATTGGATCGGCATCATGGACCAAATAACGTGTGATCGCAGCAGCCGTGCCGCCGAGAGCGCTGGAGAAGATTGCGATCAGAATCCCAAACCCTTCGCCGCTCATTGGGAAATGCCCTTGCGCACCGCACAATCGTACCGCATGGCTGCTGACACCGTTGTGTCAGCATTTCAAAAGGGACAAGCTAGCCGGCCCACAATCTTTGCTAAAACCGTCGCGAGTGCCCCCCTGTAACGGTCAAACGAGGTCGGCGACGAAAAATCTGGAGGTAAGCTCATATGGTTTTCTGGGCGGCGAGCGCAGTCGGATTTGACCAACCTCTGCCTGCGTTAGATGTCCGCATCCTTTTGATCGGTGAACTTGCGGCCCGGACGCGGGACGAGCATGGCCGCGCTCTGGCGATAGCGGCGATATTCGGCGCCGAATTGTTGGATCAGATCGCGCTCTTCGAACTGGATGCCGATCAGTATGTAACCGGTGACCACTAGCGCAAAGAGGAGATGGCCAACAGTCATCGCAGGCGTGGCCCATACCGCGAGAAGGACACCGAGATATATCGGGTGACGGACACGTCGGTACAGCAACGGCGTGCGGAATTTCGGTTCCGACAGCTGTTTGCCGAATAAGCGCGCGAACACCTGGCTGAGCCCGAAAAGTTCGAAATGACTGAGCAGAAAGGTACTGCCCACCAGCACCACCCAACCTAGCCAGAAGATGCCCTTGAGTGCAGCTGCGAGCGCTGGATCTCGCACGGTCCAGACCAGCAGCGGGATCGGTTGCCACTGCCAGTACAGGATCAGTAGCGCGAAGCTGGCAAACAGCACATAGGTGCTGCGTTCGATCGAAGGCGCCACGATCCGGGTCCACCAGCGCTTGAAACCCGGGCGCGCCATCACGCTATGCTGAACCGCGAACAAGGCGATCAGCATCATATCGACGATTGCGCTCTCGAGAAGCGGCCCTGCAGAACTTGTATCGATCGACTTCGGGACGATGAGATTGCCGACGAAGCCGATGAGATAGAGCAACGCCGCGAGCGCAAAGACGTAAGCGACGACACCGTACAGGGCGACAGCTAGACCTTTCATGACGCTTCTCCTGGCTGTTTGAAAATCTGTGTTTGGCAAACGCTTTGGGCGCGCCCCGCTACCGGCTAGGGCGCGCCGCAATCCGGGGCGCGAGCGGTCACCCGGGAGTTGCCGCGGTTACCAACCAGGAACTCGAGTTCATCATCACGCCCTCGGGGCGGATGAATTGCCTCAGCTCATCCTTTAAAGCTGCCACCAACGTGTGATGCAGGCGATCCGCCTTCTGGCCAGCCTCGCGATAGACCTCACCCGCTGGTCCGATCGCGAGCTGGAACGAAACCGCCTCGTCGAGATCACGGCCGACCAGGACTTCAGCATCGATTCGCTCGAACCGGGCGTCGGCGTAGCCGGCAATCCGCAATTGCTGGGTTACAGCCTCAGGATCGGCCATGGAGAAAGGCCCGGGTCCGCAAGACGCGGCGTCTTTTTTCACCGCAGGCAGATAACGCAGCAGAACCTCCTTCGACAGTGTGAGCCACGGATTGTCTGCACTCGTGCGCCATACGATCATCGTCATCGAGCCGCCCGGCCTGAGCGCCAACCGCATGTTGTGCAAAGCGGCAACTGGATTTTCGAAGAACTGGGTTCCGAAACGAGAAAAGCAGAAATCATGCACCGGCTCGAACGGATAGGACTGAACATCCGCTTCGATAAACGTCAGATTGGTCAACCCCGCTTGCTTCGCATCCGCTCGACCTGCATCGAGGAAGCTGCCACAGCAATCAACACCGACGACCGACCCGGCCGGCCCGACGCGCCGCGCAAGTTCGATTGCGGTATCGCCCCAGCCGCATCCGACATCCAGCACCCTGTCGCCGCTACGGAGCGGCAGCGCAGGAAACACTTTCGCGCTATGCAGGTGAAGACCTCCGGCGAGAATGTGCCGCCACGTGTTGAATTTTGGAGCGAGGATCGCGTTCCAGAAGTCTATGTACGCATTGTTGGTCACGGTCGCTGGCGCAGCGTTCATGATAGGAAGCCTGTCTTCCGAAAGTGATTTTCTCGAGCAACAGCGCGGCGCCGCCACCCGGCCGCCTTCACCTGCGCGATTGTTCCGCGGTCGATTATGCCGCCGTTCGAGCCTTTATTGCGCAAGACCCGCAATAGTGTGATGTGAGAGGTGGTTGGAACTTCATCCATGGGTGTGCAATATACGGAGCGAACCGGCCCGGGCGAATGATCGCCTGACCGGAATACCCAACCGGTCGTCCAAATCTGAGACTGGCCAAGATGATTGACCCGCTTTCGGAGATACTTCGGTCGGTTCGCCTGAAAGGGGGGATTTTCCTTGACGCGCGCTTCACGGCGCCGTGGTGCGTACACACCAACATCCTCGCCGAGGACTGCGGAGCTTTTCTGGCCAAGCCTCCGCTGTTGATCGCCTACCACTTCGTGATCTCCGGAAAACTGTTGGTCAGCGTCGATGGAGAACCCACAATCGAGGTGCGAGCCGGCGAGATCGTTTTGTTGCCGAGGAACGACGTTCACACGCTGGCCAGCTCGTCCGGTCTCGCACCAACAAGCGCGCGCCATCTGATTCAATCATCCGAGGAGGGTGGAATGGCGCGAATTGCGCATGGCGGCGGTGGCGAGGCCACGCAGATTGTGTGCGGCTTTCTCGGCAGCGAGGAATCCTACAATCCGCTGATAGCAACGTTGCCAAGAGTCCTGAAGCTTGATGTCCGCGAGGGTGTGTCGCGCGACTGGATCGAGGCCTCCGTGCGGTATGCCGCCGGCGAGCTGACGGCAGGCAGATTTGCTTCTTCAAGCCTGATGTCGCGCCTTTCTGAGCTGCTCTTCGTTGAAGCGATGCGCCAATATTCGGTAACGTTCGCCGATCAGGATACGGGATGGCTGAAGGGCGTCGCGGACCCGCAGATCGGTCGCGCCCTGGGCGCCATTCATCATGACAGCGGCTTGTCTTGGTCGGTAGAATCTCTTGCAGAACTAGTTTCAATGTCGCGCAGTGCGTTCGTGGATCGCTTCACGACGCTCGTCGGCATGCCCCCGATCCGATATTTGACCATCTTGCGGCTCCAGACCGCCAAGCGGAGCCTGCGAGAAACCCGCAAGACAATTGCGCAGCTGGCCCCTGAGGTGGGTTACGGATCTGATGAGGCATTCAGTCGGGCGTTCAAGCGAGAGTTCGGTTTGTCGCCGGCGCAATGGAGAGACCAACAGCCAACGGATTGATGTCGAGGTAGGCATTGACGGCTGTGGGCGCGGATAGTCGGCTCGCCGTTCTCTAGCAAGCGACCAGAAAAACTCTCGCACCACTGGCAACGGATGACGTGGGGATTAGCGCCCCAAACAACTATGCATAGGGGAAGGGTGCGGGCTCGTCACCCGAGCCGAACTTGAGGGTGAGGGGCGAGACGTTGGGGGCCTGGGAATCGCGCAGGAGCGGGCCGCTCGGCGGTCGACAATTATGGCAAGCTGAGCGAGGCCACTCGAGGCCGGTGCGCTAGCCTGTACCTTCCATCCCGATCACGCGAGCGTCCGAGCAACCCTGAAGCCGAGGTATCTGAGCCGATAGTCACTAGCGAACCAGTAGCGGCTTGCCGAGCGGAGGAAGGCAGGAGCAAGCAGATACGATCCGCCGCGCACGACGCGGTGATAGCAGCTGGCGCCGGCGGTCCATGCCGAGCCGTCCGTCGGTGCACCGTCGTAGGTGTCATGATAGCAATCCTCGGTCCACTCCCGGATATTGCCCACCATATCGTAAAGGCCAAATCCATTGGGGGCAAACGAGCCGACCGGTGCGGTTTGCCTGGCGTCCCATTGGCTGCCACAGGAATGGCAATTGGCATTGTTGGTGCCGATGGCATCGCCCCAGGGATAGGCCGTCTGCGTTCCGGCCCGGGTCGCATATTCGTATTCGGATCCTGAGAGTAGCCGATACGGCTTGCCGGTCTTTTTCGAAAGCCAGGCGACGTAAGCCTTTGCGTCGTCCCAGGAGATGTTCACCACGGGCCGGCGGCCCCATCCTCGGCCTTCCTCAGGGGGCTTGTAGCCGTTGCAGCCGCCATCGACCGCACACGCATCCCATTCGTCGAAGGTCACTTCAAAACGGCCCACCGCAAAGGGTTTGGCGATCGTGACCATATGTTGTGGGCTTTCGTCGGGAGCATGCTCCGGTTCGCTGGTCGGCGACCCCATGGTGACGCTTCCGGCTGGCACGACCACCATCTCCGGGCAATTCGCACATTCCTTGAAGGTTTCCTTGGGCTTCAGGGCCTTTTCCTGTGTCGCCGACAGCGGCGCCGCCAGTTTGGATGAGACAGGCGTCGGCGTCGCCGGGACGGGCGGCGTCTGCGCCACGGCACGGGGCGCGGACGGCATTGCGAGCCATATGACGATTGCGCCGGCAAGCATGCCCAGCTCAACCAACGATGTCAGCACTGGCTTCTTCATCGAACCATCTTCTCGCTTCGTTGGCGCTGGTTGCTCTCAAGTAAATCTATATGGCATCGAAGGCGTCACGCGAAGGAATGCCCTCCACGTGCGTTTGCGCAGACTTGAAGCCGATCCGCGTCAGCGTGATGTAGAGCGCGGCAAAGTTCATCAGCGCCCAGACGGCAAAACCGAATGCGTAGCCACCTAAGAGTTCTTTGCTGGCGGCCAAAGTAATGGTCATGGTGAAGCCGCAGGCTGCGCCGGCAGCCTTGGCAAGCCCGCTGACCGCGCCAACCTGCCGCGGGAAGTAGAGAGGAATCAGTTTGATGACCGCGGCTGCGGCTGCGCCGGACAGCAGCGCGAGGCCATAGATGGCGAACAGCTCGACGTGCAGTGAAATCTCCATCACCATGAGTACGGCAAGAACGACCATGACGCCGAACATCCAGCTCAGTATTTTCAAGGCATCGAAATGGTCGGCCAGCCAACCGCCCAACGGACGGGTGACGGCAACGCAGACGACCAGCGGCGGGGCGTACACCATGGACGCGCGGATGGCATCCACGTGCCATTGATCGACCAGGTAGATCGGCATCGCCGAGGCGAAGAAGGTGAGGGTGCCGAACGACACCCAGTAAAGATAGGGTACCAGCCACACCACTGCGCCAGAACGGTACACGGCGACTATTTCACGCACCGAAGCGCTTTTGTGTTGCTGGGCAGTCGAATCGGAGGTGAAAAACCAGTAGACCGCCGCCATCAACAGGGTAGCGACGGCAAAGATTGGGAATATCAGGCGCCAGCCGTCGGGGCCGGTCAGCACGCGAGTAATCAGGAATGTCACCGTCATCATGCCGATGGTGATTCCGATATTGCCAATCCCAAAAATGCCAAGGGCCGTACCCTGCCTGGATTTGGGATACCAGGAGGAGACATGGGCGTTGCCGACCACGAAGCTCGCCCCTCCGAGTCCGAGCACCGTGCCCAGGAGGAGAAACGAATAGTAGCCGTGGGCGTAGAACCCCAAAAACAGGGGTATGGTGAGGGTCAGGAGCAGCGCCGTGAAAACCTTCCGGCCGCCGTACTTGTCCGTCAGGATGCCAAGCGGGATGCTGACGGCGGCCGCGAAAAACGGCTCCATCGCGGCCAGGACCAGCACCTGGGTGGCGCTGAAGTCATACCACTTGATCAGAAAGGGAGCGAGCGCAGCGAACATCCCCCAAACCGCAAAACCGAGCGCAAACGCCAACGACGATATAAACAGGATTTTGGGGTTGCCCGGCGGCTCGACAACTGAATTTTCCAAGGCGGCTCCTACAAAAATCTATTTGCCAAGTTTCGCCTCGCGCGTCGGCTTTGTCGCATCTCGATAAGTGCGTTGCGGTCGATCGCGGTACGCGGGCCTCTCAGTTCTGATAGATGAGCGAAATTTGCATGATTAGGGAAATTTGTTTATCTTTGGTTCGGACAAATGTTTTGTTATGGCGTGGATTTGGACGCGGGAGGCCACGTCTGACGATTGTGGATAGCACCTAATTCAGCAATACGACTGGTGCGCTCAAGCGCTATCCTCGTCGGCCGGCGCCTTGAACGCATTGATGTATTCAATGCTTTGGCAGGCTCCCTTGTGCGTGCAGGCGGTACAGCGGACGCATATGTGGTGTGAGATGCTAGTCGCTTGATCATGCGGACCGGCGGTGCATACCGACCGTTGCGACAGGACCGGCACTTGAGCGCAGCTTCCGGCTTCCACATCCGAAAATCTCCTGGTAGTCGGATGGCATCGAGCGTTAGATCGGTCTGGTGTTGCAGCGGTGCACTCGACCTCAAGCTAGCCGAGCCCGCGGTTGAGTGATCGTCCCATGGTTGAAGACAGATGGGTCTGCCCGCCGTCGCCTATCCCTACGGATAGACGTTGATTGATTGAAGCCTGCGATCAAAGCGCGCCCGCTCAGATATTGCCGAAAACTCGATTGGGGAACGACTGCTCTGACACCGCATTGATCTGGTGGAGGCGGTACCGACCCGTCGGCAGTCTCCCCTGAGGCCTTGCGGTGTAACGCCCGCAGGGCCTCAGTTATTCGTAACAAGTAGAGGTTGGTATCTAGCCGCGGTGCGAACTTGTGTACCGATACAAGCCCGTGTGACGAGGATGAGTATCCTCATGCCCGCACCCACAAAAGTTCCGGCCGCGCCTGGCCAGATCGATCGAAGGCCGTCGCAGTAGAGGTGTTCCTCTTGTTCGCGTAAATCGACTATTGGCCCCATGTCCGAAAAGCGCCAGAGGGACATTTGCAGTGCAGCGAAAAGGAACGCGTTATTCGATCACCTCGTCGGCGCGAGCCAATATTGCTGGGGGAATGGCGACACCGAGTGTCTTTGCGGTTGTAAGGTTGATTGCAAGCTCAAATTTTTCCGGTTGTACCACCGGTAAATCGGCAGGCTTTTCTCCCTTCAGAAGTCGTCCGACATAAAGTCCCGACAAACGATATCCCTCTGACAGATTGGCTCCATAACTGGCGAGCCCGCCTGCAGTGACGTATTCGCGCCAAGGATAGACGCCGGCCATGGCGTGGCGTGCCGCCAGCGAAACCACCTGCTGACGGTGATCATTAAATAGCGCATCTGCACCGACGAGAATTCCGCGAATGTTGCGGTCGGCGAATTTATCGAAAGCCGCCTCAATCGATGGCCCGTCAGAACTACGAATAACCAAAAGGTCGCGATCCATGCTCTTTGCCGCCGTGAGCAAATCATGCTCCTCGGCCTCCACGCCGGGCCGATTGGCATTGATCAGTGCGCCGATGATCTGCGCGGCGGGACTGAGCTCGCTCAGCAACTCGAGACGCTTCGCATCAAGTTCGATAGTTAGTCCAGCATTTCCGGTGACGTTGCTTCCTGGGCGATTGAGACTTGCCACCAAACCACTTTTTACTGGATCGGAAACGGCAGCGAATACGATCGGGATAGAATTGGTCGCCGACTTTGCCGCAAGCGCCGCTGCTGGACCACCGGCCGTCGCGATGACCGCCACTGACTGGCTAACAAGCTCAGCAGCCAATGCTGGCAGACGGTCGTAATGATCGTCGGCCCCACGGTACAGGATGCTCAGGTTCTCGCCTTCCACGAAGCCCGCTTCCTTCAATCCACGCCGGAGACCGTCCGACTGATCTTCACGCAATCTAGCCGGTCCGCTGCTGAGGACGCCGATCAAAGGCAAGGATTGCTGCTGTCCTCGGACTAACAGCGGCCACCCGGCTGCCGATCCGCTCAGAAGCGCAATGAACCTACGACGTAGCATCCTTCCCTCAAATGTCAGGCCGACCGTTACCGCAAACTAGCACGCATGATTGCCGGGCACGAGGTACGGTCACGACCGCTATGGGTCATTCGCGTCGATTTTGGCATGGCCGGGTTATGTCCGCTAACGGGGCAATCTCGGAAGTACCGGTCCTCCGGTTTTGGATACCGTCATTCCAAAAGCGCTCGCTCGATACCAATTCAATTGCCTACGCCGACATTGAAAAGCTACCGCTGTTCAATCAATCCAAAATGTACTCAAGCGAGGAGTTCTCCAACCGCAAACGCGCGGATGAGGTGCTGCGAGAAGGAAGGTCAAGAAATCCCCCCAAAAGCCGAAGCAGACGAACCGGTGGTTAAATATCCAACCGGAGAGGTCAATCCGAAAGTGTGCCGGTCTGGTCCACCGCTGCCCTTCCTTTCGGCAGGGCAGTGATTAGATAGGAAGCTAACCAGGAGCAATCATGAAAAAACCTTTGACGATGCCGGAAGAGACACAGCCCCGGAACGTCGTTCGCGCCGACCTTGTCATAAACGAGGGCTTCGGGTTGGAAGTAGACGGACGGATGAAGATGGTGTTTCCCACTCTTGATTCCGCACAAAAACGAGCTGGGGCTTTGAAAGCGGAATATCCGATGCTGCAGGTCAAGATCTTTGACGCTGCCGAGCGAACCCGGACGCTGGTAGAACCGGAGCCAGCTATCGCCACCGAAGAATGATGCGGTTTGTGCGCCAGCTGTACCCTGACGTCAGGAATTGGTGAGCACGTTGCCGCGGCGAAAAGATTTGCGGCAACCCGCCAGCCGATATTCGAGTCCCGGATGTAGTGCAAGTCTACTCAATCATAGGTCTGGTGACTTGGCTGGGGCAATCGCTGTTCAACTCGGCGCAATCCGTCAGCATAATTTCAAGACCGTAGGCGGGATCTTCGTCGAACTTCTGCTTGCTCTTCGCGACAAGAGCGACAGAGCCGGGCGGTCTGCCCGGACCACCGGGATACCCTGGAGCCCCGGCCTGATGTGGTGGTTGCCTCGTATGAAAGCAGCGCAAAGACAAGACACTCGCGCGCTCCTCGGGCTTTCATCGCCGCCGCCGCCGCAATCTGTTGGCTCAATCGAGTCCGGGCCCTGGCACAACGCGAGAGCCTGATCGGTCGCCGGACAAAAGTGTTCAATATGGCGATGCGCCTTCTGCCTTCACGTTGACGCTGACCTCCATTTCGGCATGGTCGTCGCTGTGCCCCAAATAGGTCCCTGAGAGCGGGATGGCTTGTGACGGGGTCCGCGCGACGCCGACCCTTATCAGGTCGCGGTTTCCGACGATGCCGTTGGTCGGATCAAACTCGACCCAGCCTGACCCCGGGACATAGATCGAGCACCAGGCGTGCGTTGAGCCTCCCCCCATCCTCACCGGCCCGTCCCGGTCGGGGATATAGATATAACCCGTGATGAAGCGCGCGGCGAAGCCAAGCGAGCGCGCCGCCTCCATCATCAGGAGTGCAAAGTCGCGGCAAGTCCCTCGCTGACGGGTCAGTGTCTCGGAAGGCGGCTGTATCCCTTGCTCCGTGCGGCGCTGGTAGGAGAACCCCTCGGCGATCGCCTTGTTGAGGGTCATGAGCAACTGTCCGGTGGGTCGACTGCCCCCTCGCTCAACAAATCTGGATAGCCAGTCGTCGACCCTCGCCTCGTTCGGGTATTGTCGGCGCATGTAGGGCTCGAGGTCCGAGAACTCCCTGATGTCATACGTGAATGGATGCTCCCTGGCATATTCCTCGATTCGGAAGTCAGGGGCGTTTTCCGGCGTGTGTTCGAGGCGGATGGTCGTCTCAAAATGCAGCAGGTCGGTCGACGTTGCAAACTCGGCCAGCGCGACGCAGTTGCCGAACACATCATGGATCCAGCGTATCTCGACTGGGTCAGGCCGGATCACGAGGTGGCAATCCAAGAGGCGCTGATCGAAGCTGTCGCGAGGGCGAAACAGCATTTGATGCTGGCCAAGCCTCACCGGTCTGCGAAAGCGATAGACGGTGCTGTGATGTACGGAATAAATGGTCATCGCGGGTGCCCTGGCCGCATATGACCTCGGCCGTACGCAAGTTCCAAGTCCGATTAGCGCGGCCGGCTGCCTCTCATTTGCGCAGCTTCGCCAATGCCCAAAGGGAACAAACCATAGTAATCCTGCTTTTCGTGCCTACGGAGAGCGGTGTGTGCAGGAGACGGCCTTGAAGATCCGGGCGGGTTTTGACATTGCGTTCAGCTGCGGCCAGGACGTCCCGATGGTGCTGATGCTGAGTGTTCATCCCTCTCGACAGCCCGATCTTTTGACCAACCACACCATCCACAGCACACCGAGCGTTCCCATCAAGGATTATCTGGATGTGTTCGGCAATATCTGCACTCGTCTGGTTGCGCCCGCGGGGCTGATCGAGATTCGCAACGAGTTCATCGTTGAAGACAGTGGATTCCCCGACGAGGTCCTCTCGTCCGCCGACCAGGTCGCGATCAACGACCTCCCTGACGATGCCCTGCTATACCTGATCGGCAGTCGCTACTGCGACACGCAGAAGTTGATGGATCTTGCTTGGTCGACTTTCGGTCATCTGATGGATGGCTGGCAGCGAGTGCAGGCGATTTGCGACTATGTGCACGATCGCATCGAGTTCGGTTATCAGTTTGCCAAAAACGACCGTACCGCATCCGAGGCGGATCAGGAACGCGTGGGCGTGTGCCGCGACTTTGCCCATCTTGCTGTGGCTCTCAGCCGGTGCATGAACATCCCCGCCAGATATTGCACCGGATATCTAGGCGATATCGGCGTTCCGCCTGATCCGGCGCCGATGGATTTCAGCGCATGGTTCGAAGCCTATGTCGGCGGGCAATGGTACTCGTTTGATGCGCGGCACAATCATCCCCGTATTGGCCGCATCGTCATCGCGCGGGGCAGGGACGCGGCCGACGTCGCCATCTCGACCATGTTCGGGCCCACGGAGCTGGTGCGCTTCAACGTGGTGACGGAAGAGATGCCAGCGAGTGACGCATTTCTACCTCAGCTGACAATGAGCACGACCCAGACCGATCAGCGAGTCGTTACGCAGTTTTCCTGAAGACAGCGACATGCCGATCGATCCCTGACGGGGATGTCGCAAATTCAGTGGCCGCACCTTTGCCGTGAGGGTGGTTCCGGGGCCGGCACGCCTTCAACGGGGCGGCTGTTGATTTTGCAGATAGCCACTGGCGGCCAGGAACCTCCGCAAGGCCTCCTGAACAAAGTCAGAAACCGACAGGCCGTGTGCTGCGGCAGCTTTCTCGAGCGCTCGCCTGGTCTCAGGGCCGACTTCGATCGATAGCTCGTTGGTTTGGTCTTGGTCGATCATGGGTCTATGTTGGCTCCAAACGGGTCCGGGGACAAGCGCTTGCGTGGTGACGGTCGACGTCAACACGACGGTCCCTGGAGGAGGTGGACGTCAGATCAGGTTCAGGATCGTACCCACTGGCCGACTTGCCCGTTGCCCATCCCCATTGCATCGAAAGCAGTGGATTGAACAGGCGCCCTGGCCTCGATGACCACATCGTCCTGCGCGCCGATATGTTTCCGCACGGCTTCGACCGCGTCCGTGCGGTCTGGAACGCGCGCGTAATAGGTTTGAGAAGACGTCTCGCTCACTCGCTTCACGTGCACGCCCCAACCGTTCGACATGAGAGGGACATACCGGGAGACTTAGGTAATTCCATGTTCATGGGTTGCCAGCCGTCATGAGAGCGAAGTCCTAAGTTGGCTGGAACTATGCTCAACTCCAACAAGGGGCGGACCATTCGCGCGGTGGCGCTCTCAGTTTTGAGCGTCGGTTTCATCCCTGTCGCCAGGCGCGGGATGTACTGGCGGTGCGGCCATTCGCCGCGCTGGCTCGCCCGGGCGAAGCTCAAACCACGCGGCGCACTCAAAGGGCGACGTTTTCGCCCCATCGCGACCTAAAGCACGCGTCCAGCCGCGCTTGGCTTCCTGTCGAGCCGTAAAGTTTGCGGTCCCGAGGAACCGCTTCGGAGTATAGTGTATTGCCTTCCATCACGACATCGAGGAGTGCAAAATGTCGAGCGAAACCAAGAGCCCGGTCCAGCAGCAGGACCAGAACAAGAAGATGGCCAGAAGCAAGGACATGAGACTCCAGACAAAAGAGGAAGGTGATTCGCACATGAACGAACACGGGGCGGGCGACGTTGCGCTAAAGCGCGACCAGTAGATCGTCCTATAGGACTGGTAGCACCTGAAAATTACCGGCGGGGCGCTCACCGCTCGGACATCTGCGGTCTAAGTCTCGACCGAACGAAAATTCTACTGATTGCTTCGCCGGGCCATTGCGATTCATATTCTGTTGTTACCCTCGATGGGGGGTGAATAGCGCTCCCCGCCTCAGCCGTAGCCACGACGATTTGCTCAACTAATATATCTCCCCCTGGTTCGCAACGCGTATCGACGCGTCCTGGCGATGCGCCATAGGTCGAGACGACGCCTGCGGAAATCTCGTTTGACAGCCGATCGAATGTCCCCGCCGTCAATGCAATCGCGTTCGGTGGTTCCTCACGCAAATGAGACAGAGCCTGCGGAACTGCGCCGTCCGCAAAGCATTGGTTTTGCATGGTTCGTGGTAACGTCCGGTTTTTCGCCCTCATCGCAGCAAGTTTGTTTGCCGCTATGATGCTGGTTGCGCTTTTGGCTGGCGGAGAAATTGTCGGACCGAAGGTGGCCTTTAATGGTTCGCACCACGTCACAACGCACTAGTGGCGTTTTCCTCATTTGCTTCGTTGTGTTGGAGATCCGTGCAATTGCCTCTGTTGTTGTTCCCGTTTGTAGTCGCGCCAGTCAAGATGCGGTCGTCGTGACCTCTCCAACACCAGGCTTTGCCATGTCAGGTAAAATCGATGAGATCAACGTCCTTCGCGCAGCCATTCTCATGCACGCGGACTCGATGTTGGTCGATTTGCGGTCGATCCGGAACGCCAAAACCCTTGAAGAGGCCAAGGCCCCGATCAATCGCATGATCGATAGCGTCAACGCGCTCAGCGACTCAACCGAACCTGCGGGTGAGGAAGCTGAACGATCCGATCTCGATTGACGTAACAGGAGCTCGATCCGGGTCGCTCCCCGCAATGACGGGGGTGGGCAGGGCCCGATCATGTAGCCCGGATGGAGCGTAGCGCAATCCGGGATTTTCACCGCGGATCGCTCGGTCCCGGATTTCGCTGCGCTTCATCCGGGCTACGCCCGGGGCCGTTAGCCCCTTGCGTGTTGGAAGAATGCAATCACCTGATCCAGGTTGGCAAGGCGATGGCGAAGTTCAACCAGTCGATCCTGATTGGCATTGATTCTTCCCGCAACTCTAATGATCTCAACATCACCGCTCTCGATCTCTTCAATATCCGAGATCAATTGCGCTCGAAGCTGCATGAAAAATGCGATGGTGGCGGCTGTCTCGGCCATTGGAGATGTTGTTATCCTCGCGAACTTGCGGATCAACCAATCTCAGTGCGTTTTGTGTGAACACGAGCTGAATTCGGTTCAAGCGGCCCCGAAGGGGAGCTGCCAGGCCGACGCTGGCACGACCTCTGAGTTACAAAGTGAACCGACCCTTGCCAGGACCACCCCATTAACGATGAGCCCAGACGTCACGCGCCAAACCCGGAACAAAGGCATGGGCACCGCTCTTAGCCCGTTGATGTCGGACCAGGAAGAACTATTCGCGGAAGCGGAATATTGTCGATGTCTCGCTGAGGAGAGCGATCTCCTGACCCGACGTATCCTGCTTGAAGTTGCGCGGCAGTATGAAGCGGAGGCGCGCCTGCTCGCGGCTTATTCCGCTCCTGACGGACCACACCCGAAATGGCCTCACTGATCAAAGTCCAGCGCCCCCTGTTTGGCGCGGGGTCCGCAGGCGATCCGAAAACGCTCAAACCTGCAGCTGAACGACGATAACTCGACTTTTTCGTCGCCAGCATGAATGCTGGTCGCTGCACCACTTTGGCCTTGAGATCTAGCCGGCTGCAAGGTCGACTGGTTGGGCACGCTGAAAAACAAGCGACAAAAAAGCCCCGGCGAAGAAGCCGGGGCGAGGTCAGGATACCTTCATGCGCCAAGCCGCTGTGATAGCCTGGGCAGGGGACAACCGCCGGGATCGCATGGCGTTCCCAAAATGAACTGGCCCCAGCCGGGGGTAGGCTGGGGCCGTTACTCGCACCCACCAGCTAGTTGGGGAAGGGCCGCCGGTGAGCCGATAACAACGGTTGCGGCCATGTTCCGTTCCCTTTGTGGTCCAGGTGTAGGACAATCCGGACCCGGAAAGTTCTCGTGGTAGTGCTCCCCGTTGGCAGAGTTCCAGTCGGTTCCATCACCGCACGCAAATGTGTTCCTTGCCTGTTCCCAATGGCGGCGTAACATGGTTCCATCGCCGCCCGGCCCTTGGCTTCTATCGGTGATGAGAACGCTCATTCGCGCTCCCGCCTTCCCTGAAGGAGCGCGCCATGTTCAAGCGGCGACGAGTCAAGCAAACCGTATCCCTCGGTGATCGTCTGGCCGAAGAGGTTACTCGGCTGCGCCGGCAAGCCACGACCGCACCGCACGCTATCGAGCGCGAAAGGCTTCTCCGGAAAGCCCGTCAAGCCGAAACAGCTATCAATGTCAATGAGTGGCTCGCTTCGTCGGGTTTGCAGCCTCCGCGCTGACGGGCCGGAACATTTTCTCGTCGCCGCATTTGGTTTGATTGGAGACAGCACGCGACTGCCAGCGCCCCGCTGTTTTTCCGCAAGAAAGCGGTGCTGGCCATGTGTCAAAAGTGCGTTGAGATAGACAAGAAGATTTCTCACTACCAGAATGTCGCCCGTTCGGTCCTGGACCCCCCGTCACTTCGCAGCATCGACAATATAATCGCCGAGCTTGAGGCTAGAAAGGATGCGCTTCATCCAGAGCGTGGGCATTGAGGCGCAAGAAAAAAGCCCCGGATGCCGCATCGCGCGCCAGATCAAGGATCGATCTGCCTGTAAGGCCCGCGTCAGTTGCAGGGCGTACAATGCAATGACAGCGGTCCGCTCAACCCACCGCATTGGTCTGCCATGAGGAAGCTCTATTTTGCCGTGGCCGCTCTGACGGGGACGATGTTTCTTTTCATCGGCTGGCTGGCAGAGCATGAGCGGCAGGCGGGCATCGAGCGGCTGCAACAATGGCGGCCGGCTCCATCTGGCGCAGCAACTTCCGATGATTGAGTGCGGTCACCGGAGCCGGCAGTCAGCAAGCCTTGCACCGGACGGGCAAAAGGGGATTGCATCTCCCGGCGTAGGATGCCCTGGACAGCATGTAGGCGGCGGCCCGTCAATCTGCTGACATCATGGCGCGGACGAGGGCGGGCGGCCTGGCTAGCGGACGTCCGGGCGAAAGGAACTTTCCGACGTACAGTGAGTCCAACCGTCCATGGAAAAAACGCTTGCCTTTGCAATCTCGGCTCTCCTGATTTGCTTCGGCAATTGGGTCTTTGTCGTCGGCCTAAGCTCCCACACACCCGTCCTCTTGGCTATCGCCGCCGTATTTCCAATCGCGATCGGGTTCTTGAGTGCTATCGGACCTAAATAGGCCCTTCTTCCGAGCCTGCGCAGGGTCCTGGCGCAAGACGCCTACGGCCAAAAAGGGGTGCGCGTTATGCCGGAAACTTGCCGACACGCCTTTTTGCCTTCGCGGCCATTCATACGTTCCGGCCACTATCCCAGGCCTTGAAAAATGTTGGTCCCCTGCTCGATCAGGTCGCCGAGCGTATAGTGGTCAAGAACATTGAGAAATGCAGCGCTTGCGAGCGCCACTGCCCGTTGCAGAAACCAGGCCGGGATTGGGGCGCTGGAAGTGTCGCCGCGACTCGCGCAAGGCACGAGCGTCATGTCAGGCTCGGTCTTGCGGACGACCTCCCCGAGTTTGATCGCTTCGACCGGTTTTGCGAGGCGATAAGCGCCACTGCGACCTCGGACACTAACGACATAACCCGCCACACCGAGTTCATGAGCCACTTTGGTCAAATAATTTTCAGATATGTCGAATGTCGCGGCGACTTCGGCAACGGTCGCCGGCCGGCCCTTTTTCATGGCTAGATACAGCAAAAGCCGCAAAGCATAGTCCGTATGGACTGTCATCCTCATGGGATCGGGCGCCGATAATTTCGACTGGCCAATACTACTCAACCATCGGTCTAATAGAACTCCTTCGTTTCCAAAGAGGCGAGTAAACTCTTAAAATAGTTGGTAACAGCTCGTGAAGATACCCCCGTCCGATGCGGCGAGGCGGATCAGATGTATGGGCTCTGTAGAACGTCACTTAGCAGCCTGATCGCTTCCTCCGAGATGGTGTGGGGGTCTCTCAGAAAATACGCAGAAACAATCCCCTGGATCTTGTCCGCTATGAAGATGGCGACGGGGTCTTCGTGGTCTTGCAAGTCGAGCCTGCGCAAAGTCAAGTCGTACGCCTGTGAGAAGGCGTCTTTCCCCGGGCCTGCCATCACCTATGCTCCACCGTTCGTTGGAACAGTAGAGGATTTGATGACGCTCGACCAGTGGACTGAACTACGAACCAGAAATGAAGGAGGCGCGCTTCAGTTTTGTCAGCTTGGTGTAAGCTTCCGCAATGATGACCGCGGGGCGTGGTGTTGGCCCCGAAGGACCCTGCCACCGTTTCCGATGCGCCAGAGCAACCAACCCCTTGCCGCTTTGTTGGTAGTTCAGCCGTGATGGAAATCGCCCCCTCCGTCGTGGCTAGGCCCGGTGGTTAGTATCATCCTCCTCAGGAGCCGACCGCCGGGCCGCCCACGGAGGCGACGAGCTCTTCCACACAAGGGCGGCGTTCGTCCCGGAGCTATTCTGTCACCGTGTAAACTGTCTCGCCCTTTGCATTGACGAGGCGTGCCAGGCCGCGGCGTCGTTTGAAAATCGCAAAAAGTCGTCGCGCTTCCTTCCGAGCACGCGCTGCGTTGATCCTATCGAGGGGTGTTCGATGCACCACGTCTTCGGCCCCATCCTCGTCGATGATGTAGATCTCGATTGCGAAGTGCACGGCGTTGTCCTCCCGCTTCCGAAAATCATACAGCGGTGCGTGATGAATCCTGCCAGGTAAATGAGCGTCAGCCGTGGACGCATTGTCGCAGAAGATGATGCTCGGCGAGATGCGCCAGGCTGGCGTGCGAGAAATCCTGGTCCAGTGCACCGACTTGCGTGCCCCACCACGTCGCTATGAATACCAGTCGACAGTCTGACAGCGTTCGACTGTTGGACCGTTCCCTCGTCGGGATCAGAGGATGAACAAGTCGATGCAGCGTCGATTTCCAGCCGAGGAAACGTTGGCTCGCGAAGCCTGAATGTGTGAAAAAGCGTGTTCTCGCGATTGAGCAAGGTCGGAACGGCGGTAGGCGGATTTAGCCCCTTTTCTGTTTAAGTCCGTTCGAAACCTGTATGATGGGCCATGTATTACGTGCGTTTGGATCGACCTTGAGTTCCATTCCCGCATACGTCCAGGATCCCGATCGCCTGGCTGCGCTCGAAGGCTATTCGATCCTCGACACGGCCCCGGAGCCGGGTTTCGACGACATCGTACAGCTCGCCATGATGATCTGCGAGACGCCGGTCGCGCTCGTCAGCCTGGTGGCGAAGGACCGGCAGTGGTTCAAGGCCCGCGCTGGCTTCGATGGCTGCGAGACCGATCTCGACAGTTCCGTGTGCGCACACGCGCTGGTCGAGCCCGATCTTCTCGTCGTCCGGGACCTGGCGGCAGACCCCCGCACCGCCGACAACCCCCTCGTCACGGGAGAGCCTCACATCCGCTTCTATGCGGGCGCGCCGCTGCGAACCAAGGAGGGCCAGGTACTTGGCAGCCTTTGCGTGATCGACGGCAAGCCGCGCCCGCTGGGGCTCACCTCGGCGCAGGAGGGCGGCCTGCGCACCCTCGGCCGGCAGGTGATGTCGCAGCTGGAACTCCGCAAGGCTCTGGCCAGGCAGCAGGAGCTCTTGCTCGGGCAAGCCGAAGCCAATTCGCGACGCACAAGCCTGCTTACACTCGTCGACAGGCTCCGCGACCTCTCCTCCGTCGAAGAGATGACGCACGCCGCGGCCGAAATCGCCGGCCGAACTCTGGGCGCAATCCGGGCCGGCTTCGGCCTCCTGTCCGAAGACGGCCAGTTCGTCGACGTCGCCTCTGACTGGACGGTGGCGGGCATACCGAGCGTCGCCGGCCGACACCGCCTCGCCGACTACGGCACGCTCGGGGATGACATACGCGCCGGTCGACCTCTCATCATCGAAGATGTGCTCGCGGATCCGCGAACGTCCAATAACCCGAAGCCGCTGCTCGAACTCGGGGCTCGATCGCTGGTGAATGTCGTGGTCATGGAACACGGAAAGCCCGTGGCACTCTTCTTCGCCCATTTCGACCAGCCCGCCACATCGCCTCCGGAAGTCATGGCCTTCCTGCGCAACGTCGCGGACCGGGTCGAGATTGGGGTCGCCCGGCTGAGGGCTGAGGCGCAGCAGGGCGTGCTCAACCACGAACTCAGCCATCGCCTGAAAAACACCTTCGCGATGATTCAGGCCATCGCCGGGCAGACGCTCAAGGCAACTACCGACCGGGAAGCGGTAAACACCTTTATCGGGCGCCTTCACGCCCTTTCTGCCGCCCACGAGATCCTTCTCAAGCGAAGCTGGTCCTCGGCCGACATCGGAGAAGTGGTCCGTAACGTTACGGACATGGCCATGGGCGCGGACCAGTTCGAGATTTCCGGTCCGTTTCTCACCGTCGGCCCACGGGCCGCCCTTTCGCTGTCGCTGCTGCTGCACGAACTGGCAACCAACGCCGTCAAGTACGGTGCGCTGTCCAAAGCAGCTGGCAAAGTCACCATTGCATGGCGGCTCGATCGCGATGCGGACGAGGTGGTGCTGTCGTGGCAGGAACGCGGTGGCCCGCAGGCGGTTCCGCCAAATCACGTGGGCTTCGGGTCCCGATTGATCGCGATGGGACTCGTCGGAACCGGTGGGGTCGACTTGCGCTATTCGGACGCTGGCTTCGAAGGTGACTTCCGAGCACCCCTGCAGGAGATCCAGCGAACGTGAACCAACATAATGTCGTTTTGGTCGTCGAAGACGAACCGCTGTTGCGAATGGCCGCCACCGACATGGTCGAGCGCGCCGGCTTCGCCGTCGTCGAGGCCGCCAACGCGACGGAGGCGATCAGCATCCTGGAATCCCCGCGCTTCGAAATCCGGATCGTCTTTTCTGACATCGACATGCCGATGGGCATCGATGGTCTGAAGCTCGCCGCCGTCATCCGCAACCGTTGGCCGCCGATAGAGATCATCCTGGTTTCAGGCCACGCAGAGCCGCCCGCGGCCGATCTGCCGGCCAGGACCGTCTTCTTCCCCAAGCCTTACAAAGAGGAGCAGATCGTCCTGGCTATAAGGAAGTTCGCGGCCTGAGGCCTCGTTTTTGGAAGACAGCAGACAGGCACCAGCCGGGAGGATATGTGCAGCCTGCCGCGGTCCCTGCGCAAGCTCGCTGCGGAAGTAGCGTGGTGAGCGGTCGCAACCAACTCAGTCGACCGCAGTTCGGTAGTCGCCTGGTCGAGTTCGGGGCATGAATTGTCCGGTGCGGTTACGCGGCCAGCGCTCTGCCTCATAACGATTGCGAGAGCGGATCTGTTTTGAGTAGTAATTCTGGAATCGGCAGCGCATCGTGTTTCGATCACCGGCCCTCTCGCGGCATCTTTCCGGTGACTGAGAGTTCTGTAACGCTCCCGCCCGGTCGGGATGCAAAAATGCGTCAGTTCTGGATGAATGCAAACTACCTGACCGCGGTCGGTAGTGCCATGATCGGCTGGTGCTGGTTCCTTTCGTGGGCCGTGATCAAGATTTATCGAATGGTCTGATTTTGCCGCGACGACTGACGGCATCCAAATCGCCGCGCTGTATGCGCGCCGCTCGGTCCCCCAGCCGCCGAGGTGCGGCCGGACTTCGCGCCGGCAGGGATTTGCACGAGCGCGCCTAGCCCGCTTTTGCTCTTCCCTTGTCAGGATAGGCCATCGTGAACTTGAAGGCGCCGTACAGAGCCCCGATCGTCAAGAGGACGCCGACCTTGTGCGGCACTTCCGGCATGTACAGAAGAATGAGATCGGCAGCGATAATAGCGGCGAACGCCGCAAGCCAAACCAGGGTGATGATCTGATTCGTCCGAAGGAATTGCGGGTTGTCCCACAACTCCTTTGGGACATTTTCGCGGGCGTATTGGATCGTGAAGGGACGGCCCACCATCAAGGAAAATAGAATGATAACCAACAGGCCGATGTCGACAGCCAGCTTGACGCCGACGACCGGCCAACTCGCATGCGAGAGGTAGGCGTACAAGGCCAACCCACCGAACAGAACGCAGGTACCGACTTCCAGGATTTTTGGCGAACGGCCGACGAACACTTCCCGACCGATCAGGCCGAACGAAACCAACGCCGCGACCACTAGCGCAGCCGTTGGGGCAACAAAATGGTTGAGAACCGCGAAGGCGATAAAGGGCGCAAAAGCCAGGAACATCGATCAACCTCCGCGAATTGATACCTCTGCTACGCTTCCCCAACAAGCAGACTGCGGCCTCCACTTTCGAGCACAGGGAAGTACCTCGATGAGGCATTGGTCCGGCCAATGCTGGGGAGGGCAGGGCAACCATGCTCTCCAAACGGGGATAACCTGCCGTGGCTTACGAGCCTGACGATCGCTTTTCTTGAGGCCGCCTTTCGGCGACGGGCCCGGGCCGCGCCAGGTCATTGTCGGACCTGCATTCGTCGGGTGGCCGAGCCAATTGCGGTATTCACGTCGGATGTCTTCTGCTGCTCAAGCCGATCGACAAGCATCGGAGTGCCATAGATTCGATTTATGTGGCTATAGATTTCGCGGACTGTCCCTTTTACTGACTCGCGGTTGTTACAGGAAGGGGGTTTTATGCGGCCCATGACAGAGCCGTCAGAACCGCCCAAATACAAATTCGTCGATAATCTCCGACCGCCGTGCTCTGCTTGCGGAAAGCCATTGATACTGACGCGCATTGAACCGGATGCTCCCGGCCACGACCTGCGCATCTACCATTGTGCGGCCTGCGGCTCGAATGAAACCATCATTGCGCCTGTCTGGCAGTGAACTTGCCGCATCCGCGGGCGGCGGGTCAAAGGACTTCGGCAATGACAAGCAAAGAAGCGCTCGGCTGCAGCGCGCGTCGCTTGTCAAGGGGCGACAGGATCATCTTCTCTGTTGCGCCCGCGTCAGCAGTCGCCCGGCAGCTGGTCCGCGCGCGCGATCGGCGAATACATAACATTGATGGAATTGAATAAGTAATTCCTCAACATTCCGGCCGGATTTGTCGCCCGGCTTGCTCATGACAGCTGGACGGTTGAGCGGGATGGGTGCCAAGTCTTGATGGGTGCCAAGTCTTGATGGGTGCCAAGTCTTGATGGGTGCGAAGTCTTGCCGCCGCTTGCGGTCCGCGACCAGAGAAGCTGGCGATTTCCGTCATTCCATCCTGCAGGTGATCGAGGATGATACGCGCGATCCTAGTCCTGATATCGTTGACGGCGCTGAGCGGGACCGCCGCCGCCAGCGTGCCGTTGTTTGGCCAGGTATCCTGCGCTGTCGTTCGCTTCTACGTCGCCAAATATTCTAAATCGACGGCAGAAAACTGGGCACGAAGTCATGGTGCCAGCGCTGCCGACATCGAAACGGCGCGTCGCTGCCTGCATGGGGCCAGTGTACGGACGGCAAGCTCGGTCGCACGATCGCAGGTGAATGCCCGGCTCACTGGGCAGGAACGGGCTCAGCCGGAGCCGGCGCAGCAAGAACCGGCCGAACAGAGTGCAAAGCCGGAACTGCAGCCCGTCGCGGCCGTGCAAGTTCGGCGCGACGAGCCCGAACAGGAACGTCATGCCGCCGAGGCAGGCGATGGCTCGGGCGGCTCGAACAATGCCAGCGAGGATCGGACCGCCCCAGCCGTGAGCCAGGAGATGAAGGATCCGCCCGCTCGCCCGGATGGAACGGCGAGCCCATTGCGCCGGCACGCCGCGCGCGGGCATCACCCCGTCCGAACGCGGATGGCGAGCCATTCAAGGTGGATCAAACGCTTCTGGGCACACCTGACTTGGCCACGCCAATTCCGCATCGCTTTCCTGCATCCCAGGACAAGCCGCCAGTAAAAGCATGGGGACGTGGATTCGTGCCGGCATGGCGGTGCATCGCTGGCGTGCCCGGCGGCGCCGGTCACGCCGATGAGGCGACCTCGACGATATCCTGGATGCCGCGAAAGATCATCTCGCCGGCGATATAGAGAATGATAGCCAGGCCGATATAGGCAATCCAGGGATGATTTTGCAGAAGGCGCGCAATGAAGGAAGCGGCGATGCCCATCATCGCCACGGAAAGCACCAAGCCGAAAGCCAGGATCAGGGGGCGCTCGCGCGCCGCTCCCGCGATGGCCAGCACGTTGTCGAGTGACATCGAAACGTCGGCCACGATGATCTGCCAGATCGCCTGGGCCTGTGTTTTTCGAGTGCTTCCCTTCGCGCCTGCTGCGACAGCCTCCATCGTCTCCAGGGGCGCCCTGGCGGAGGCGCGCAACTCGCGCCACATTTTCCAGCATACCCACAGCAGCAGGATCCCGCCCGCGAGCAGAAGGCCGACGGTCTGCAGCAGCTGCGAGGCCAGCCCAGCGAACAGGACCCGCAGTGCGGTCGCCGCGATGATGCCGATCAAAATGGCCTTGCCGCGCTGTTCCTGGGGCAGGCCCGCGGCGGCAAGACCGATGACGATCGCATTGTCACCGGAAAGCACGAGATTGATCAGAATGACTTGGAAAAGGCCGCTCAGGGCCTCGACGTTGAGAAATTCAAACAAGGGGCATGCTTCACCAGGTCAGCTCACCCACCCTAGATCATCATCAAGACGACGATGCTATGCGACAAATCGCGCAGCCGAGATCAGCGGCGAGGCCAATGGCAGCATCAGGTCGATCACGCACCGCGTCGCAACCTTGCGGATCATTTCGTTGCCTGTTTGGCCCATTTCTGAAGGCTTGCGGGATCAGTCGACCCTTCGATTGTCGCAATAGTTCCGTCGCCCGAGATCAGGATGGTGCGCGGTATCTCGCCTTGCCAGGCCGGATCGATCTCGTATCGAAGCCTTTCGGCAAAGCCGTCGTTGAACATCCAATTGTCGGCGGACGCCAGGCCGGTACTCCGCAACATCGACAAGGCGGCGGCGTCCGAATTGGGAACCAGGTCGGCGTTGATGGTGACGATATCCACGCCGGGGTGCTGCTTCATGAATTTGCCTAGTTGGGGCAGCTCGACCTTGCATGGCCCACATGTCACGCCCCAAAAGTGCACCAGCGTCGGCCGCCCCGAATGCGAATGCAACAGCTGCTGCCAGCTTCCCCGTTCGAACGATTTCAACTTTTCGGACGCCGCCGCGGGTAGCCCCGCCAGCAAGACCATCGCCGCAACCATCAACCGTTTCATGGCTCGTTTCCGGTCAATTGCAGCATCCGGTATCCTTCGGCCTTTGTCATCCAGGACAGGTAGTACTGCCGTCCGTCCGAGACCAGCAAGGGGTGGTCGGATGCATCGGACGTTGTCGCGATCGTCCGGGGCGGCGACCATGACAGGCCATCGTCTTTCGACGTCATGAGTTTCACCGAGGTCTTCTCGCCATCGAACTCCTTCCACGCGATGGCTGTTCCCTGCGCCCCCGCGATGACATAAGGCCGCGATGGCGCCTTGCCGGGCTGGCCAACCTGCATTGGTTGGGAGAAGCTGTTTCCGCCGTCGCGTGATTGCGCATAGAACAGTCCTTTGCGAACCTTGCCGTTGGTGAACCACACCACATGATACGTTCCGCCTGGCGCGATCGACAGGCTCGGTCCCTGATGCGGACATGCGGCAATCTGCCAATCATCCTCGCTGATACGGTGCACTTCTCCGGCCGTCGCGTCGTCGGTGAACGTGACAATCGCATGGTCTCTGATGCCGCCGCCATAGATGTTCCTGAAGGCGACGACGGGATGGCCGGAAGGGTCGAATGCGAGCGCGAGCCGGCAGCACTCACAGGTGTTGTCCACCGCCATTGTCGCTGGCGCGTAGGTGCCGCCGCCATCTTTCGAGCTCGCGAAAAAAAGTGCGGCGCCATTGTACTTCTTGCCGGCCCGTTCGATCGGCACGCGATTGCGTTTGTCGAGCCATGCGGCAAACAAGGTGCCGTCTGCATCAAATCCCAGTGCCTCGAAGCGCTGGCTTTCGGTGTTTTGCGTGATCGGCCGTGGCGGGTCGAATGTCCTTCCGCCACTGGTCGATCGGCTATAAAAAACCTCGCCGTTGAACGCCTTGTCCCGAAAGGTGGAAAAAGCCACCACGATGTCGCCGCTGCGATCGACCGCGATCTTCGGCCGCGCATCGGGCCCCCAATCGAGATCGGGCTTGCCTTGCGTGACCTGTGCGGGAGGAGAAATCGTGTGTCCGGCGTCATTTGACCGCCCGACCAGCATTTGTCCGCCGGCCATCCAGACCAGCCACAACGTACCATCCTGACTGAAGGCAGGCGTGACCTTGGTGGCGCAGCGCAGCTCGGTTGTGCTGCAGGCCGCTTCCGAGCCGTGATTGTGACTCATCTGCGCCGAAGCGCTTCCGCAGGCAAGTGCAGTGACGAGCGCAAGAACAAATGTCCGATGCATGTTCGAATTCCCTGGTGTCACCTGAAGGCGATCTTCATGCCGGCCATGAAGGCTCGTGGCGACCCGGCGTAGATCGAGCCGGTTTGTGTCGCCGCCAGGATGTTGCCGGGGTTCTGGATGCCGGCCGCCGTCACCGTGTTCGCGATGTTGTTGGCAGATGCGACATAGGTTCTGTCGAACACGTTCCTGACTTCGAAGAACAGATTGAGTTGGCGGAAATAGTCAGACCCGAGATCCGTCTTGTAGTGCAGGTTGACGTTGACCAACTCATAGCCCGGGGCCTGCAGGAAGTTGGCATTGTCCATGTAGAAGGCGTCCTTCCACACTAGCTCGACAAATCCGCCGAGGCCCGTCAACGATCCGTGAAGTACGTCGTAACCCAACCGCGCCGTCAGTTCGTTGGGCGAGATGCCAGGAATCCTGTTTCCTGCCCGGTTGAAAGTAAAACCCCGGATGCTTTCGATGTAGTCCGTGTAAACCTCGTCGAGGTAGGTATAGGCCGCCAATAGCTGCCATCCCTCGCCAAAACTCCATTGGCTGGCGAGTTCGACGCCGCGGTGTTCCGAATGCGGGGCATTGAAGGTATAGCTGACGCCTGCAACCGGCGTTGCCTGTGAGACCAGTTCATTGTTGAAGAACTCGTAGAAGGCCGTCGCACTCACCCGCACGGCCTTGTTCGGCGTCCAGTCGGCGCCGACGTCGTAGCCCAGATTGGTTTGCGTCTTGAGCGAAACGTTGTTGCCGGGAAGGCCGCTGGGCAGCACAAAGAGGTTGCCGACTTGCGGGGTGCCATAGCCGGTCGCGACACGGGCGCGGAACTGCCACGCGCTGTCCGGCCTGTAGAGCAGGGCCAATTCCGGCGCCGTGTTCTGAAACTGCGGTGAGGCCATCGTGACGGTTGGGACGACAATCGCGGGATTGTTGAGAGTTGGATAACGCAGAGCCGTATTGACGCCGTTCAGGGTTGTCGTCTCCCAGCCGATCCCCGCGATGGCGGTGACCGACGGAATGAGCTTGAGCTCTTCGCGAGCGCGGACGCCGTAATTGGTCGTGGATTGGAACTGGCTGCTCTGCAATAGTCCGAGGGTTGCGTTGCCACCCGGCATCACATTGAATGTATTGCTGGTCGTCGTGAGCGTGTCGTACCAGCCGCCGACCAACGTAGTGGAATCCATCCCGAACAGCTCGCCACGCTTGGTGACGTCGCTCATGAAGTTGTAGGAGGGGAAATCGCCGATCGCGCTGGTCGAGCCCGTCGGCTGGTTGATGTTTCGATCATCGAACACGAACTGGTTGCGCCAGGTCGTGGTGTTGTCGAAGTCGTGCTCCCATCGGCCGCCGACAATGGTCCGGCGGTCGTCGCGGCCAAGTCCCGCTTCGATGGCGGTAAGGGGAGTCCGGGGGCCATTGAAGCCGTTGTTGAAAAGCGACACCGTTCCGCAGCCCGGCGTGCCCGGTACGTCACAGCCGGACTGGAAGGGATTCTGGTTGAACTGGTTGAGCGACAACCGGATCGGTAGCCGCGTGAACAGGTCGTTGTTGATCAGCTTGAAAGTGAACCGGTCGTCCGGGGTGGCTTGCAGGGTGGCGAGCAGGTTCACGGTCTGGGTGTTGAACCAGCTGTTCTGGATGAAGCCATCGCCGCGGGCGTCGCTGGCGAACAGCGATGCCTCGAAATTGCCGACCTTCTGGCCCGCGGTCAGGTAGTTGTTGAGATAGCCGAAGCTGCCGCCCTCGGTGCCGTATTCGGCGCCATTGATGGTCCCGCCCGGCCGCGTCCGGAAATTCAAGGCGCCACCGGTGGCGTAGTTTCCATACAACGCCGATGATGGGCCGCGTATCACGTCGATCGCGCCGTAAGCGTGGGGATCGATGAGGTCGCTGCGTGACAGGCCGTCCGGCTGGGTCACCGGAAAACCGTCGTCGAAGATGACAATGTTCCGTATGCCGAAGCCGTTGCGGGCATTGGAGCCACGGATCGAAATACCGAAGTCCCGCGGCCCATTGCCTTGCTTGACCGATATTCCCGGGCTGTCGCGCAGCACGTCAGCGACGGAAAAGGCGGGACTGCTTTCGAATTGGCTGCGGTCAATGGTCGTCGCCGTCTGACCGGTGGGAGCCTGGTTGAGGCCGTCCCGTGCTGCGCGGGGAGAACTGGTAGCCGCCGCCAAATTGGATGCCGGCGTGGCTGTAGCCGGCCTTGATCGCGCCTGTCGCGGGACGGAAGCCGTACGAGGCTTGGGCTTGGCTGCCCTGGCGCGAGAGCCGATCGGCGCTTCCACCGTAACCGGGGGCAGGGATAGACCGGCGTTTTGAGCACTGGCATTGTCGTCCAGCGCGACCAGCGCCAGCCCGACGGCAACAGCACTCACGCCGCTACGGGCATGAACGCGAGACATTTCTCTATGAGCCTTCCTGGCGGCAACGCGTGCGCGCTGGCCACTAAACTGCAATTCTCAAAGGGCTCGGCGTGGCCGTGCCCGTGGACGCAAGTTTGTCAGGAAGGCGATGGCGGGGCGCGCGCCCGCGCATGGGAGCAGTCGCGGAAGGCCGACAGATCCAGCGATTGGTCCTGCCAGGCGATCGGCGCCAATTTGGGATAGGGGACCTGGAAGCTCCCCGGCGCGGGCGTATCGAGCAGGCTGCCTGCGCTGGCGAGGCAGCAGATTGTGCATGCGTGGTCGTGTTCGCCGGGTTGCCCGCTGTGGTCGATCGGCTGACCGGCCGCCGTTCCGCCCGAGTGGCAAATGCCAGGCGAAGACAGCGGCCCGGACGCCGCGACGGCACTGGCCCAGCATGCGCCGATGGGTGCAAGGATCTGCACCAAAAGAGCGATGATAAAGACCGGCAAATATTTTCGAAACCGCGGCCGCATCTCGACGTATTCCCCCGGCGCAACTAATCACGGGCCGACCACCGAGTCGAGCACCCCGATGTCGCGCCGGTTCTTCGTGTTGCCGAAACAGCACAAAAGTCGGGCCGGTGTCGTGGCTGGCATGCCGTCTGCACGGTGCAAATGGCGGCGACCGGAGACCTCTCAACGGCCACGCAACTCGGGTTGATCGGGGAAGAGGCCGAGTGGCGGGCAAGCGCTTGCTGGACGGTCCACCCCGAAAAGACCATCTGAATCAATCGACGAAATGGTTATCGTCGCCGGCACTGCATCCGTTGGTCACGCGTCTCTCGTTCTGAGATAGAACAGTCAAATGGAAGATGTGCCCGAAATCGAACTCCGTATTAGCCTCGACCCAGAGACGCAATTGGGTCCCGGCAAAGCCGCCCTGTTGCAAGCCATCGACGAAACGGGCTCCATCGCTGCTGCCGGCCGGCGAATGGGGATGAGCTACAAGCGTGCCTGGTATCTCATTGACACAATGAATGCTTATTTCAGCGAGCCGATGGTGGTGGCCGCCAAGGGCGGAAACTCGCGGGGCGGGGCGCAACTGACGGCGACAGGGCGCAAGGTGCTGGAGCTCTACCGTCGAATGGAGAACAAGACCCGCACATCGATTAAAGGCGATCTCGCGAAACTTGCTGTCCTGGCCGTCAAGAAAGCCCGTTGACCCGCAGCCCCGACAGGATATGCTTCCCGATATAGCCTTGCCGCTATATCGGAGCTAAACGGTGGAACACGACCCGGGTATCGGCATCCGTGTGCTGGTCAGGGGCCTGAATGATGTGGCCTCTGCAGTCGCGCATGGGCTGTTTCGCGCCGGATATGCCGTTTCTATCCAGCACGAGCATGAGCCACCAAAAACTCATCGTCGGTTGATGGGCTTTGCCGACGCATTTTCGACGGGTCCGCTGTTCTGTCCGGCATCTTGGCGCGCCGCTGCGCAACCTCAGCGGAAATGGCCCGTGAACTGCGTGATCGCGCAGCGATCCCCATCGTCGTCGGCGACCTGAATATGTGGCTGGACGCGTCGTCCTGGACTGTGCTCATCGACGCTCGGATGCGCAAACGCACGCCGCCGGAATGCCACGGCGGTCTGGCCGCGCTGACCATCGGACTCGGTCCAGGACATGAGGCGCCGCAAACGGCCGACGTCGTCATCGAGACAATCTGGGACAATCGACTGGGAGCCATACTGCGCGAGGGTTCCGCACTGGCCGTGACAGGTGAGCCGCGCGCGATCGACGGCGTCGGACGCGAGCGCATCGTCTACGCTCCGCTTTCGGGAGGCTTGCGCTCCGATCGTCGGATTGGCGAGCCGGTCACCGAAGGCGCCCTTGTCGCGACGATCGAGGGGACGCCGCTGCACGCCTCGCTCTCCGGTACGCTGCGGGGACTGACGCGACCGGGCGTAGCCGTGTTGCGTGGCGACAAGATCGTCGAGATTGATCCTCGCCCTCCGGAGCGGGCCGGGTTTGCCGGATTGGGTGAAAGACCTCGGCGAATCGCGGAAGGGGTCGCTTTGGCCATCCGAGAGTGGGCGGAGGCCGCTCATGCAGTTGAGTGACGGTGTTGACCATCCGGTTCCTCAAACGCGGACGTCGCTCGCCCAGATCGCGGACGTCTTCGTGCGCTACGCCAATTTCACGCTCGGAGGCGGCAGCGCCACCACGGCCGTCCTTCACGGAGAAATTGTCGGCAGACGCCGCTGGGTAAGCGAACAGCAATTCGCGCTATCCTTTGCGCTCGGCCGGATCACGCCGGGCACCAACGTGCTCGCCTTCTGTGTCGGCATCGGATGGATCTTGCGGAGTTGGGCGGGCGCCGTCGTCGCCCTTCTGGCCGCGTCGATACCCTGCTCGGTGATCGTTGTTGTAGTCACTATTCTGTTCGCCGAGTGGCAGGAAAACCCGTTGGCGCAGGCGGCCATCAGGGGCGCTATCGCGGCAGCCGTGGCGGTCACGGTGAAGACAGTCTGGACAATCGCTCATCCGCACTTCCGGCCGGGGAACCGGATCCGGGTCGTGTTGGTCGGCGCCGCGGCATTCATTCTTGACGCCGTCGCAGGGATCTCGCCAATCGACGTTCTCGTGCTTGCCGCCGTCGTCGGCTTGTTCCTGCCGGAGCCGTCATGAACGTCGTGCTGCTATATCTTGTGCTCCTGAAGGGCACAGTCACCGCCTTCGCCGGTCTGGCGTCGCTACCGGTGATTCAGGAATCGCTGGTAAATCACTATCACGTCCTGACCAACGACCAGCTCAATCAAGCGGTGGTAATCACGCGCAGTTCGCCCGGGCCCGTCGGGCTCTACATTGTCAGCGTCGGCTACTTCGCCGCTGGCCTGCCGGGGGCCATCGTTGGCTGGCTTGCCATGATAACGCCGGCACTCCTGATCATTCCGCTGGTGCATTTCGTCGGACGGCGTATGGAGAATCCCCGCGTACGATCTGTCCTGCAGACCGTCGTCATCGCCAGCGCGGGCTTGCTGCTCGCCGCGGCCATTCCGCTCGGGCAGGCGGGCCTGACAGGCCTTGTTACGTTCGCAATTGCAGCAGTTTGTTTCGTGCTGTTGCTCACAACTAAGCTGGACACACTGTGGATGATCCTCGCCGCTGCGCTGGTCTCTCTTACGCTCTTCGATCGGAATGGCGGCGTACCTTTAGATGCTTCCGCCTTTTTTTGCGGCCCATCAAAGATCTTCAAGTCCGATCATCGAAGCGTCCATGGGTCGACAGGGGATAGTCGCCGCCAGCGAATTGCCATGATCCATGGAAAGGCAGACGAAGGGCCGCACAAATCACGTGCCAGCCGCAGCCAGTTGCGCTGTTCAAAAGACCCGCTCACGTCATCGCCCGAATCAGCTCCCGCGTTTCAGCCAGCAGCAGCTGGATCTGCCGTCGCTCGGCGATCGCATCCTGGGTGAACAAGCCATGCTTGCGGGCGTTCCGGTTTGCTCGTGGCGCACCGGATCTCCGGGCGCCGCCATGCATGCGGCAGCGCCGCTTGCCCTGAACCGCGGGCGAACGGCAGCAGCCGCCGCAACGGGTACGGGCGCCGCAACGGGGGCTTGCCAGCATCGGGCCGGTGTTTCTGATGTGACCGCTCATGGCTCGGCTTCCCGCCTGGCCTGACCGGACTCGTGCCATGGCACGGAGCCCGCAGCCTTCGCGGCATGGCGCGACGCGGATGCCGCGCTCTGGTCCGCAACGACCACGCTCGCATGCTGCGTGACGTTGCCGACGATGGCGTTGCCGCCGTCGCCCACGGACAGGTTCTGCACGGTGATGGCGGGCTCGCCATGGCTCCGGTAGCGGTTGAGCGCGTCGATCTGGGCCGGAAACGTGCGGGCGAGCCGGCTCATGGCGCGCGCGGCACTGTCGTGCTGGGCGAGGTCGTCCGCACTGGCGAGCTGATGGGCACATCGCATGGTCATCACATGAACCGAAACCATCTGCGCCACCAGCATGGCTTCGACGGAATCCCTCGGCTTGATGCTCTGCACCATCGAGATCATGAAGGCGAGGTTGATCTGGTCGGGACTGCCGCCGCTGACGCTGGCCCTGACCAGTTGCCGCAGGATGCCATCCATGGCGTCGCGGTCGGCGGCCCCCAATGCATTCGCCATCAGCTGTTCGCCGAGCGCCGGATCGGGATGGTCGATGGCGAATCCGAGCGAGGAGAGTTTTATCCGCGGCATGGCGGCAGCTTTGGCCGGTGCGGCCACCATGGTTGGTCGGGCGGGGTCGGGCGCGGTGTTCATGTCGAGATTCCCTGGCATGCGCGGACGATCGTTCGCCGCGGCGAGCGTTGCATGTTCAATGATGGGTGAGGACCTTGCGCCGCAATCGCCGCCGGCGCCCGTTGTGCGGGGGGCGACAACGTCAATTTCAGGATTGCGGGATGCTGGCGCAATGCCCCTGATTTGCCCGACGTGTCAACTTGTTTCGAGCCATGCTGGCCGCCGGCTACTTTGCATGGGGTTGTTTTCGATATTTTGGCAGCACGCGCCGTCGATAGGTGACGTCTCCGATGTCACCGGCGATCATCCGTCGGGGCGGTGCCCTGCGGCGCGGCGGACAGGATGTGCCGAATGGATCGAAGCCGTCCCTCAAGGGCGCAGGATGATCTTCGCGGCGGCGAGGTTTCCGGCATCGATGTCGCGAAAGGCTTGCGCCCCGTCGGCAAGCGGGCGTTGCTCGAACCAGTCGAGCGGCCCGAGCCATCCTTGCGCGATGGCATGCAGGGTCTCGCCGAACTCCACGGGCGTGTAGCAGTAGCTTCCGGTGAGGGTGATCTCCTGAAGCGTGATCTTGCGCACGTCGATCCCGTCGCTGCCCGGGAGAAGGCCGATATGAACGATGACGCCGCCGGATCTGACCAGCCGGCTGGCAGCTTGCCTTGTGGCGTTTGATCCGACCGCATCGAGGACGAAATCGATGGTCGACGGCTCCGGCTCGTCGGCCGCTCCCGGCTCATAGCACTGGAACGGCCCGGCTTGGGCCGCCGTGGCGCGGCGGCGGCCATTGGGCTCACTGATGTGAATCGTCCTGGCGCCCTGCATGGCCAGCATGAGGGCGCAACCGAGCCCGATCGCCCCGCCGCCGAGGATCGCAGACCGGCAGGCGGAAAGCGGCCGCGTCAGGAACCGCCTGCCGTGATTGACGGCGTGGTAGGAGACCGCAAGCGGCTCGGTCAGGGCCGCCTCGGCGAGTTCGAGACCGTCCGGAATCGGAAACAGGTTCTGCGCGGGCACCCGCACGATCTCCGCAAAGGCGCCGGGCCGCGGCGGCATCGAAAGGAGCTGGCGCGACCCGCAGAGGTGAACGCGTCCGTCCAGGCAATGCTGGCACCTGCCGCAGGTGACCAGCGGATTGACCGCAACCGCCATCCCCGGCGACGCGCCGCCGATGACATGTCCGGCCGCTTCATGGCCCAGGATGAGCGGGGCGGGTCTCCGCGTATCCTGTCCGTGGTAGGCGTGCATGTCGGATCCGCAGATGCCGACCGCGCCGACCTTGACCAGAACCTCGTCATTGGCGGGCAGCGGCTCTGGACAGTCCCGGAATTCGAGGTGGCTTGCGCCGGTGTAGACCAATGCCTTCATCGTCTGTCTCACTTTGCGGAGTAGCCGCCATCCACGAACAAGGTCTGTCCCGTGACATAGCCGGAAGCGTCGGAAGCGAAGAACACCGTTGCGCCGTGCAGATCGGCCAGCTCTCCGTTGCGTCCGATGGCGGTGTCGGCGGCGCGGCGCGCGCGCTGTTCCGGGTCGGCAAATACCGGCGCGGTCAGCTCGGTGGGAAAGAAGCCGGGCGCGATGGCATTGCAGGTCACGCCGCTGGCGGACCAGCGTTCGGCGATCGCGCGGGTGAGCTGGATGATGCCGCCCTTCGCCGCACCATAGGGCGCCGAATTGGCGAAGGCGCGCTGCGATTGCAGCGAAGCGAGGTTGATGATGCGTCCCCAGCCGCGCCGGGCCATCTCCGGCGCCAGCAGCTGCACCAGCTGGAACGGCGCGCGCAGATGGATCGTGACATGCGCGTCGAATTGTTCTGCCGTGACGTCCTCAAAAGGCTGGCGCAGGTTCATCCCGGCCGCATTGACCAGGATGTCCACGGCTAGTCCGCGGCTGCTCAGCTCGGCCATCGCCGCTGCCGGCCCGTTGGTCTCCGCGAGGTCGACGACGATCTCGGCCGCCGCGATCGCGTCGCCCTTGAGCTGCTGGACGGCTCCCGCCAGCCTGTCGCGCCGCCTTGCTGCGATGATCACGGTCGCGCCCGCCAGGCCCAGTGCCCGCGCCATCGCCAGGCCGATTCCGGAGTTGCCGCCGGTCACCAGCGCCGTCCGGCCCGTCAGGTCGAATAATGGCTGGAGACGGAACATCAGGAATCAACCGGAGTGCCCATGTCGAAGTTGTAGCCCGAGAAGTATTTCTGCATGCGGGCGTCGGCCGTCCGTGCATGGGCTTCCATGCCTTCGAGCCGGGAGATGCGGGCCGTCACAGGTGCCACGGTCTTGCACGCCTCACGCGTTGCGCGTTGCCAGGTCAGGGGCCGCAGGAACTTATGGACGGACAATCCCGCCGAATAGCGCGATGCGGATTTGGTCGGCAGGATGTGGTTCGGTCCGGACGTCTTGTCGCCGAAGGCCACCGTGGTTTCTTCCCCGAGAAACAGCGAGCCGTAGTTCGTCAGGTGGCTCAGCCACCAGTCGAGATCCCGCGCATGGACTTCGAGATGCTCCGACGCGTAGCGGTCGGAGACTTCCACGATCTCCTCGCGCGACGCGCACAGCACCACCTCGCCGTAGTCGCGCCAGGCGGCGCTGGCGGCCTCCCGCGCCGTCGACGGCAGGCGGCCGATCAGCGCCGGCACCCGTTGCATCACCGCCTCCGCGACCTCCCGCGAATTGGTGATCAACCAGGCCGGGGTTTCATGGCCGTGCTCGGCCTGCCCGACCAGATCGACGGCGACGATATCCGGGTCCGCACTGCCGTCCGCGATCACGGCGACCTCCGACGGGCCGGCGAAGACGTCGATGCCGACCTTTCCGAACAGCATGCGCTTGGCTTCGGCCACATACTTGTTGCCGGGACCGACAATGATGTCGGCCGGCTTGCCGGTGAATAGACCATAGGCCATGGCTGCGATGGCCTGGACACCGCCCAGGGTCATCACCACGTCGGCGCCGGCGCGCATCATCGCATAGAGCACGGCGGGATGGATTCCCGCGCCTCGATAGGGAGTGGAGCAGGCGATCACCGTCTTGACGCCCGCCGCCTTGGCGGTCGCGATCGACATGTAGGCCGAGGCGATGTGGGCATAGCGGCCGGTGGGTACGTAGCATCCGGCCACGTTCACCGGAACCAGGCGCTGGCCCAGTGTCAGGCCCGGCAGCAGTTCGACCGAGAAATCCGACAGGCTCTCGCGCTGGGCGTTTGCGAAGCGGCGAACCTGGTCGACGGCGAAGTCGATGTCGGCTCGCACCGCCTCGGGCACGTCGGCGATGCCGCGCGCCAGATCCTGCGCAGACACCAGGATCGGCCCCGACCATTGGTCGAGCTTGCGCGCGTAGTCACGGACCGCCGTTTCGCCGCCGGCAGCGATGGCTGCGAGCATCTCGTTGACCACGTTTCGAGCGGTCTCCGTTTCCGTTTCGGGAGTCTTTTCGGCGCGCTTGAGATATTCGACGGGCATGGTGCGGTTCCTGCGGGAGGCCGGAGGTCGGCCTCCCGCCCAGGGCTGACTTACTTGTCGAACTCGGTGGCAAAGGCCTTCAGCTTCGGATCGGCAGCCACCATCTTCATGTAGTCATCCGTGATGAAGGATTTGGTATCGGGCTCCTTGGGAAGCGTCCCCGTCGAGACCATGAATTTGGCGATATCGCCAAACCACTGGTCGGCCTTGGAGGGGCCCTTGCCGCGGTCCAGGATCGCGAGCTGCTCGTTCAGAAGGAAGATCGGCCGCAGCGCGAATTCCTTCTGGGCGGCCTGGTCGGAGATATCCACGCCGCCGTCCGCGTAGAACTTCTTCAGCATGGCGCGCGCCTCGTCCTGGTGGGATTTGGCCCAGCCCCAGCTCCGCAGATAGACCGCGAGATAGGCCGCGACCTCCTTCGGGTGCTCCTTGGCGTAGTCGGCACGGACGACCAGCGTTCCCGGAATGATGGCGCCCGCATCCGCGCCGGTGCACAGGGTCTTGGCGCCGGCCTTTTCGTCGAGCGTGTAGTTGTTCGGCGCCCACACGCCGACGAGATCGCCATTGTTGGAGGTGATGGCGGAAATGATCTGTGCCTGCCCGAGATTGACGAACTGCACGTCGTTGAAGGCGAGACCGAACTTCTTCAGGCAGCTCCGCACCGCGTAGTCTCCGGTGGAGTTCGTCGTGAGCAGGATCTTCTGGCCCTTGATGCTCTTGGGATCCTTTTCGAAGGCGTCGAACTTGCCGCTGCTCACCATCAGCACGTTGGCCTTGGATTCGTCGTTGGTGATGCCGATCGTGAGCAGGCCGAACCGCGCCGCGCCCAGCACGGCCGGAACCGACCCCACGCCGCCGACGTCCCAGGATTTGGCCTGCGACGCGGCGACCTGCGGCGCGCCCGCAGGGAAGATCGAATAGTTCTCCTTCAGTCCGACATCCTTCCACCAGCCCTTCTCGGTCGCGATGTAATAGGGGAGGGCCCAGTAGACGGAAGGCTGATAGCTCACGTTGATAGGGGTCTGCGCGCGCACCGAGGGTGCCGCCAGCGTCGATGCCAAGACGATGGCCGCCATCGCCGTGATCAGTCTCATTGCTCTCATGGTTTCCTTCTCCCTTGCTGTCGCTATCCGGCCGGCACGTTCTTCTCTTCACGCAACGAGCGCCAGATATGGGTGCGCCAATGCACGAAGGATTCGAGATCCATGACGTCTTCGATCCGTTCGTGATCGTCCCACTTCTCGGACTTGCGTACCGAACGGATGTCGATCACCTCCTTGATGCTGCCGGGCCGGCGCGTCATGACGACGACGCGATCGGCGAGGTAGACGGCCTCCTCGACCGCGTGGGTGATGAAAAGCACGGTGCGCGGATTGAGCCGCGCGATACGCACCAGCTCTTCCTGCATGGTAGTCCGGGTCTGGGCGTCGAGTGCGCCGAACGGCTCGTCCATCAGCAGCACGTCGGGCTCGAGGACATAGGCACGCGCGATCGCCACGCGCTGTTGCATGCCCCCGGAAAGCTGATGCGGAAAGGCCGTCTCATAGCCCTGCAGGCCCATCAGCTTGATGGCGTCGGCGACCCGCTTGTCGCGCTCAATCCTGGCGATCCCCTTGTTCCGAAGGCCGAGCACGACATTGTCGAACACCGTTTTCCAGGGAAACAGGGCGAATTGCTGGAACACGACGGCACGATCCGGGCCGGGCTTGGTGACCTTGCGGCTGTCGACCCGCACCTCGCCGCTGGACGGCGCCTCGAAGCCCGCGACCATGCGAAGGCAGGTGGTCTTGCCGCATCCGGAAGGCCCGACGATCGCGACGAATTCCTTGTCGGCGACGGTCAGGTCGATCCTGTCGATGGCGACAAAGCCGCGTCCGTCCCGTCCGAACGACTTGCCGACACCGTCGAAATGAATGACCGCCATGTCGCGTTCCTAAGCGAGCCCGTGCCGGCGCACGGTGGTTTCGATCCAGCGCAGCGCCACGTCGATGCCGAAGCCGACGAGGCCGATCGCCAGCATCGAACTCATCACGGTTGCGGTGGATATGTTCAGCTGGGCTTGCACCATCATGAAGCCGATTCCGGTCGAGGCCACGATCAGTTCGGCGCCGATCAGCGATTGCCAGCCCAGACCTGCCGATACCCTCAGTCCCGCCACGATAGAGGCTGTGGAGGCCGGCAACAATACCTCGAGGATGATCCGCGTATTGCTGGTGCCGAGCATCTGCGCGGCTTCGATCAGCGAGCGGTTGACGAAACGCGCGCCCCGATAGCTGTTGATGAGACACGGCGGGAATGCGCCCGCGAATATGATCAGGATGGGCCCGCCGATGCCGGTACCGAACCAGAGCGCCGCGAAAGGCACCCATGCGATCGGCGCGATGAAACGGGAGGCGTCGAAAAGCGGGGAGATGATCTCGTCGAGCAGGCGATACCAGCCCATCAGCAGGCCGAGCGGTATGCCGACGGCGGCGCCGAGCAGAAATCCCTCGGAAAAGCGGATGACGCTGGAAAGCATGTGTTGCTGCAGGGTGGCGCCGGCGAACGGCATCGACAGCAGTTGCAGGAAGCGGGCGATGACGTCGTAGGGTGTTGGCAGGAATTGACGCGGGACGATTCCCGTCACGGACAGTCCGGTCCAGATGGCAAAGAACAGCACGATGCCCGCAATGCCATAGAGTGCGGTTTGCAGCCGGGGCAGAGGTTCAAATTCGGGGATCATTGGCTAGGCCCTCGCCATGCGAAACCAGGGCAGCGAATGCGTCTCGATTTCGGCGAGCAGGCGGGTCGTCGCCCAGCCGAGGATCGAGACGCAGGCCATGCCGACGAAAATCATGCCGGGATAGATGTCTTGCTGCGCGACGTTCAGGATGCGGCCAAGGCCGTACAGCGCGCCGACGAGTTCAGCCGCGACCAGCGTGGTCCAGCTCGCCTGCAACGACAGGCGCATGCCCGTGAAGATCGAAGGGGTGGCGGCCGGGATCAGCACCTCGCGCACGAATCGCAGCCGCGGCGTGCCGAGCATGCGCGCGGCTTCGATCACATAGGGTTCGATCGTGCGCACTCCCGAAAAGCTGTTGATCACGGAGGGTACGAAGGCGGCGAACCAGATCACCATGATCTTTGCGGCATCGCCGAGACCGAGCCACAGGATCGCAAGGGGTATCCAGGCCAGCGGCGGGATCGGGCGGATGATCGAGAAGATCGGGCTGACAAAGGCATCGACACGCCGATTCCAGCCCATCAGCAGACCGAGCGGAACTCCGCTCGCTACCGCGACGAGAAATCCGACCACGACCAGCTTGAGACTGTGCAGCACGTGCTGATACAGCAGCCCGTTCGCATAGCCGACCGTCGAAACCTGCCGAAGCGAATCCCATACGTCCGAAGGCGACGGAAACCGGCCGGTGGAAACGAGATCGAGCGGACCCGTGGAGAGATACCAGGCCGCCGCCAGCACCAGAAGCGTCGCGGTCCCGATCAGGTGGCGGCGTTTCATTCGGCGCTTCCCACGCTATTGTCGTTCATGCCGCATGACCGGTCCGGAACTCACCGCCGGCATGGTTCGCCGATGGCGCGATTTTGGCGGGACGGCCGAATTTCGCCGGCAGCGTGCGGCCGGATGAGGAGTGTGCCTGTCGCTTTCACGTCGGGATATGCCTTTCATGGAGCGGGAAAGCCGCCATAGGGAGCCCATCCGGCGCCCGCGAGCGTTCCGCCGTCACAGACAATCACCGATCCGGTGACGGCCGTCGACGCCGGGGATAGCAGAAACCAGACCACCTCGGCTATCTCTGCCGGCTGCAGCAGGCGATGCTGCGGAGAAGCCGACAATATGGGGGTGAAGTCGCGCGCTTCACCACGTTCCTTGGGCCGCAGGAATGGCGTCTCCGTCCACCCCGGAGCGACCGCGTTGACCCGGACGCCCCGCGATGCCCACTGCACCGCAAGCGCCTTCGTCAAATTGATGGTCCCCGACTTTGCCGCCCCATAGGCGAGCACGGGACCGCTGTTGAAGCCAAGCACCGACGCCGTCGCGACCACGGCGCCGCCATGGCCGGATGCCGCGATGTGGGCACCGAAGACCTTGCAGGTCGCGAAGGTGCCCGTCAGGTGGGTCTGGAGAATGCGCGACCATTCCGTCAGCGATGTTTCCTCGATCGCGAGCGGAACGGGGGCCGCGCCCGCGCAGCATACCAGGCCTTGAACGGGAGCGAGCGTTTTGGTTATCAGGGAAAGCGCCTCGTGCAGCGACGATTCGACCGTGACATCGCAAGATACGAAGACGCTGTTAGGGCCCAGTTCGGATGTGAGTTCGTGGCCACGCGTTTCGTTCAGATCGAGGATCGCAACGGATGCGCCGGTGGCAATCGTCTTGCGCGCCACGGCCGCGCCGATGCCGCTTGCGCCTCCGCTTATGACGACGGTGGCATTGTCCTTGACGGCGGATTTCATGTTCGCAATTCCAGGAATTCGACGATGATGCCTTCGGGACCCTCGCAGTAGAAGGTCTTCGATGCTCCGGATCGCAGCTCCAGCGGCTTTGACAGTGTCCGGTAGCCGGTCTTGACGAGGCGATCATAGGTCTCGTCGGCGCTCGTGACCTGGAAACACAGATGGGTCAGGCCGCTGTCGTTCTGGTTGATGACGTGGCGCCGTCCCTCCGGCTGGTAGTATTTGAAAAGCTCGATCCGGAAGCCGTTCAATTCCAGCATTGCCCAGTGGACCGTCGGATCCTTCACGCCGGTGACGAGTTCCGAGATTTTCCTCGCGCCGCCAATCCCGGTCGCCCTCGACGCGCATGCCGACGACGTTGGCGAAAAAGGCCAAGGCGGCCTCGAAATCGCGAACGCTGACGGCCGTGTGGTGCGCCTTCACGACCAGCGTCGAGAGAAGCGCATTGCCGGATGCAGTCGAAGTCATCGGGCTCCCTCCATCACCTTCTTCAGTCCCCATGCGATCTCGGCCTGACCTGCCAGCGCCGCCTGCTCCAGGACCTTCGAGACGACCGGCGACGAATGCGTGCCCGACACATGGACGATCTCGTGATCGAGCCAGTCGATGAAGCGCTCCTGGATGCCCTTGATGTAGTGCGCGCCCATCGACGTGCCGCGCGTGGTCTGCTCGGCGACGACGACCCTGCCGGTGCGCTCGACGCTTTCGCCGACGGCGTCCCAGTCGAGGCCGTACGGGTCGAGAGTCCTCAGGTCGATGACTTCCGCATCAATGCCGGCTTCCGCGGCGGCATCGATGGCTTTCCTCACCAACGGTCCATAGGTGAGCACGGTGCAGTCGGAACCGGCCTTTGCGGTTTTCGCTTTGCCGAACGGGATGATGTAGTCCCAGTCCGCGGGAACCGGGCCGGTATTCTGAAACAGCTCCTGATACTCGACCACCAGCACCGGGTCGTCGCAGCTGATGGCGGCGTTCATCAACCCCACATAGTCGAAGGGAGTCGACGGCGTCACGATCCGCCAGCCCGGATAAAGCGCGAACAGGCCGGCAGCATCCATGGAATGCTGCGAGCCATAGCCGGTGCCGGCGGAGACGCGGCTTCGCACCACGAGCGGCAGCGGAAAGTTGCCACCGAACATGTGCCGAACCTTTGCCGCCTGGTTGAACATCTGGTCGGCCGCCACCAGGCAGAAGTCGGGATACATGATTTCCACGATCGGCCGCATGCCGTTCAAGGCGGCTCCGATCGCAAGCCCGGTAAAGCCGTTTTCCTCGATTGGCGCACCGACCAGGCGTTCGGGGAACTCCTCGAGAATGCCGCGGGTCGCGCCTGCCGTGCCGCCGCGCAAATGATGCACGTCCTCGCCGATGACGAAGATGCTGTCGTCTCGACGCATGTTGGACAGCGTGACAAAGGATATGGCGTCGACGAACTTCATCTCCCTGGTGTCGCCCGCAACCGCATCTTCAACTTCGCGGACTTGCCTGCCGGTCAGTTCCGAAAGATCGCCGCGTATGCCGTACTCGACTGTTTCCCGCTTCGGCCAGGCGGAGGGAACGACGCGCCGGCGGTTGGTGTCGGCGCCGATTTCGGTGAGGCGGCCTGCAGCCGAATCCACCGCCTTGCGGGCCCGGCTGTCGATCGCTTCGACCTGGTCGTCGGTCAGGATGCGCAGCGAGACCAGTTTCCTGGGCAGGGTGACGACCGGATCGCGGCCGATCCAGTCCGTCTCTTCTTCCTTGCTGCGATAGAGCAGGTTCGATCCGCGCAGCGGTCCCGACTGATGCAGGAAGCGGTAGGTGAGGGCCTCGATCAGCACGGGTCCGCCGTGTTCGCGGATGTGGTTTCTGGCCCACTCTCCGGCGGCGCGGACGGCAACCGGGTCCATGCCGTCGACTTCGACGCCCGGAACGCCCAGGCCGATGCCGCGCATGGAAAGCCGGGTCTCGCGCGTCTGCTCGCGGACGTGGGTCGAGACCGCGTACAGATTGTTCTCGCAGAAAAAGATCACCGGGAGATCGTAAAGCGCCGCCAGGTTCATCGCCTCGTACGATGCGCCGTTCTGCAGGGCGCCGTCGCCGAAGAAGGTGACGGCGATGTTGTTGGTGCGGCGCAGCTTCTCCGCAAAGGCGTAGCCGACGGCATGGGGCGGGTTTCCGCCGACGATGGCGTTCGAGCCGAGAACGCCGCATTCATTCCACTTCAGGTGCATCGATCCGCCGCGGCCACCCATGTAGCCAGGGCTGAGCCCGAGGATTTCCGCCATCGTGCGATAGACGACGTCGTTCATCTCGTCGGTGAAATCGGCCCGACGCGGATCACGTCCGCCCGGCGTGACGTGGTTGAGCGCCTTGGCGAGGAACTGGTGATGCATTCGATGGGTGCCGTTGATCTTGTCGCCGGCCGAAAGCGTCGACATCATGCCGACCGCGGCGCCTTCCTGCCCGATGCTGGCATGGACGGGCCCGTGCACGACGCCCTCCTGATGCATTTCGAGCAGCTTCTGCTCGAAATGACGGATGGTCAGAATCTGCTCGAGCATGCCGACAAGCCGCGTGCGGTCCTCGCCGCGCCAGTCGGCGTCGCCGACCTGCAGACGAATCCAGGGCGTTTCTGACGAGAGAGGTTCGATTTTGCTCATATCGGATCGCGATGCTCCGGCGTGGCGTTGCTGCTGGAAAGATCAGGAGTTGTTGGTGCCGCCATCGATGTTGATGATTTGTCCCGTGACATAGCTGGAGAGCGGCCCGAGCAGGAACATCACGACGCCTGCGACCTCTTCCGGCCTGCCGAGCCTTCCGAGCGGAATTTCCTTGAGGATGTCATCCCGGCGGGCGGCCAGGATGTGCGCCGGCATGGCAGTTTCGATGACGCCCGGTGCGACACCGTTCACCAGCGCGCGGGCGCGCAGGTTTCGCGCCAGCGCCCGCACCAATCCCGCAATGCCACCCTTGGCCATGGAATAGGCGACATGGCCGATACTTCCGCGCCGGTAGGCCTGCGAGGTGGCAAGAATGATCCGGGCCGGGACATCGTCGGTGAGCCGGTCATTGATGGCGCAGACCAGATCGAAGGCGTTGGTCATGTTCGCCGCAATGGTCTGGTCGTAGGTTGTTCGCGCCGCCGGTGTCAGCTCGTGCGGAACGAAAATCCCGGCCATGTGCACCAGCCCATAGATCGGTCCGTCGATCCCGGCGACAACCTTTGCGCACTCGTCCGGGCTGTCGAGGGCCGAGGCGGCGGAAACATGATCGGCCCCGTCGAGCGAGCGTGCCAGTTCGCGGAGCGCCCGCTCGTTCGGATCCACCAGCAGGAGACGGGCGCCTTCCTTGTCGGCCATCCGGGCCACTGCAGCGCCAATCCCGCCGGCGGCGCCGGTTATGATGATCGTTCTTTGCCTTAAATCGTTCATGCTCGTTTCGCGGTCCGGATTTCGACTGTCAGGGTTGAGGGGAGGCGTCGCGGCAAACGATTTCCCGCAGCAGCTGCAGCACGCCGCCTCGTGCTTCGATGTGCGGCAGGTGTCCGACCGCGCGGAAGAGATGGACGGCCACCGTTCCGGGCAGGCCGCGCGCGTGGCGCGGCGGGATGATCTGATCCTCCAGGCCGAAGATGACCTTCACCGGGATGGAAAGCCGATCCAACGTGCTTCGGATCGAAAAAGTCTGCGTCGAATCCGCAAACAGGGCCGCCGCCAGCCGCTGTTGCGCCGACTGGGTATCCATCTCGCGCCGGCGCGTCAGGATGGCCTTGACGAATGCCGGGTTCAGGCGTTCGGCGTTTGCGACGCCAAGTTTCAGCCAGGCCGTCAAGCCTTCTTCGGTGGTGGCGCGGTTCATCCCGTCGATGAAGGCGCCGTTGATGTCCGGCCCGAGACCCGCCGACGAGATCATGGTGAGCGAGCGCGCGCCGAGATGGGTGGATTTCGGCGAGGGCGGCGGCTACCGCACCGCCAAGCGAATGACCGGCGAGATCGGCATGCTCGATACCAAGCCGAACCAGCGCGGCCTCGGCCGATTCCACGAGATGGGCGAACGATGTCTCGGCGCCGAGCGGGGACAGTCCGTGCCCAGGCAGGTCGATCGCCAGGATCGGACCGGACAAGGATTCGTCGGCGATCAAGGGGCGCCAGCTGCCCAGTTCGCTGCCGAAGCCGTGGATCAGGACCAGCGGCGGTCCGTTGCCGGGCTTGAGCCAGGTGACATTGAGCGTTCCGGTCCCGAATTCGGGCCGGGCGCTCGTCGGCACCCTGAGCCTGCACAATGTCCCGTTGCTGAATCCTTCCGTTGGGGCCCGAGCCTTTCAGCTGTTCGAGCGCAATTCCATGCTGCCGGGCCAGCCGGCGCGCCAGCGGCGTCGCGCGCGGGCGCGAGGGTGTTCCGGCTGGTCCTGCGACGGCGCCTTGGCTGGACGTCTCGGCAATTGGTACAGCTGCGGCAGGAGAGGTGGCCAACGCGGCGGGCGCGGGACGGATGGCGACGGGTGCTGCCGGCGTTCCGCGGCTGTCGCGCGTGGCCGCCGCGTAAGGTTCGCTGTTCAGGAAGATGCGGGCAACGACGCTGCCGATCGGGGCCGACTCGCCTTCGGTGAGGATGATGTCCCGGACGGTGCCGGCAGCCGGCGACTCGACCTCGACGGCCGCCTTCTCCGATTCCATCTCGAACAGCGGTTCACCTTTGGCGACGGCGGCGCCATCCTTTGCGAGCCAGCGCGCGATTTTGCCGGTGGTCGAGTCCACGTCGATGCGCGGCAAGGTGACCTCAATTGGCATAGGTCCGCTCGTTGTTTGATTTCGATGGTTCTTGCTTCGGCGGTATTTCGCGTCGTTTCCATCTCGTGGCGCAGCAGCTTCCAGATCCTGGTGCGCAGGTGAACGAAGGATTCGAGGTCCATCACTTCATCCACCGGCATGCGGGCCCAGTCGTGCGAACGCCGGGCTGGTCCGATATCGACGATTTCCCGAATCCTGCCCGGACGTGCCGCCATCACCACGACGCGGTCGGCGAGATACACCGCCTCTTCGACGCTATGGGTGATGAAGAGAACCGTGCGGGGATTGGCCCGGGACAGCCGGATCAGTTCCTCCTGCATCAGGATTCGGGTCTGGGCGTCGAGCGCGCCGAAAGGCTCGTCCATCAACAACACGTCGGGATCGACTGCATAGGAGCGCGCAATGGCCACCCGCTGCTGCAGGCCGCCCGACAATTGATGGGGATAGGCATCGGCGTGATCCTCGAGGCCCATCAGCTGCAGGAAATGCTCGACGCGGCGAATTCGTTCGCCGCGAGCGATCTTCCGGCATTTGAGGCCGAAGCCGATGTTCTCGCGCACGGTCTTCCAGGGAAGCAGCGCGAATTGCTGAAACACCACGGCGCGATCCGCGCCGGGTGCAAGGACCGGGCTTTGTCCCACGAACACGCGGCCGGTGGTCGGGAAGTCGAGCCCGGCGGCCATGCGCAGCATCGTCGTCTTGCCGCAGCCGGATGGGCCGACAATGGCCACGAACTCCCGGTCGTCAATCGACAGGGTCACATTGTCGACAGCCGTCACGGCGTTGCCGGCATGGGCATACACGCGAGACACCGAGTCAAATGAGATCGAACTCATTGTGCTTCCCGCGAGATGGGCCTATCGCGCGCAAAATTGATAGCGCTTACAAAAATCATGGTCCTGCATTGCGAAGGCAGATGTCAAGCGCGCAGGCAGGGAAATTAGACGTTCGTGGGATGGTCGTCGGGGTTGGGGTGCATTCGGCTACTTGACTCGTTCCTTGTGGAACGCTTAGCTAGGAAAGCGCTTTCAAATAGAACACAGGGGAGAGGAACGGTGGAGAGGCAGGCCGTGACCTTGGCTTTCAGTCCACCGGGATGTTGCCGGCGTACCCCTTTTTGTGTGCGCGTCCCGTCGCGATGAAGGAAACGACCATCGCTCCACTCCTGCGCACAGCGGCCGGGATTGGCGGATTTGTCTGTATCCTGTTCGCCTGCTGGTACCTCGCGACGGAGACCTTCGCTCTGGTGCGCCCGGTGCAGTTTCCCTCGCCGCTGGATACCTATGATTCCCTCGTGCAGATATGGAAGAAGGGATATGCGGGCGGGACGCTGCTGACCCATGTCATCGAGAGCTCCCGCCTGGTGCTGCTCGGATTCATCCTGGCTGCCGCGACGGGCATCCCGCTCGGCCTGTTGATGGGGCGCAGCGAGCTTGCGCATTCCTATCTGAACGCGATGTTCCAGATGATCCGCCCCATCGCGCCGATCGCCTGGATTCCGCTCACCATCATCTGGTTCGGACTGGGGACCGTCGCGAAACTGTTCGTGATCTGGCTGGCCGCCTTTGCGCCGACGCTGATCAACACCAGCGCGGGTGCGCGCAACATCAGCCCGTTGTTGTTCGCCGCCGCAAAAGCCCACGGTGCGACGCCGCGATGGATTCTGACGGATGTCGTCATCCCCGGCGCGCTGCCGTCCATCTTCACCGGACTGCGGATCTCAATTCAGGCCTGCTGGATGGTGCTGGTCGCAGCCGAACTGGTCGGGTCCTTTGTCGGGCTTGGTCATGTGATGATCATTGCGACGCGGGATCTCGATCCGAGCATGATCCTGATCGCCATGGTGTGCATCGCCCTGCTGGGCATCCTGTTCAGCCTGCTGTTGAACGTTGTCGAATATCTCGTGATTCCATGGCGGCAATGACCTCATCGCGGGCGAGGCCGCAAGCTGGTCTTCAGCAGACGTTTGCCGGTCTCGGCTTCCTGACGCTGATCGGTGGGTGGGCGTTCGTGGCGGCGGCGAACATCATGCCGGCCAATTTTTTTCCGGGCCCATGGCTGGTATGTGAGCGCATCGTCGAACTGCTCCATCGGCCCTATGCCGGCTATCTGCTCCAGCAGCATCTGCTCGCAAGTCTGCAGAAATTTGTCACGAGTTACGGCTTTGCCGTTCTCATCGGCGTCCCGCTCGGACTGGCGATCGGCCGCTTTCGCCCGTTCAGGCAGTTCACGCTGCCGTTCGTGGAGGGACTTCGTTTCATTCCGCCGATCGCCTGGGTGCCGTTCTCCATCCTGTGGTTCGGAACCGGAATGCTCGCGCCGGCCTTCGTGATCTTCATGGGCGCGCTGTTTCCCTGTGTGCTCAACTCCTATCGGGGCGCCCAGATGGTAGATCGATCCCTGCTGGAAGCGGCGCAAATGCTGGGCACCGGCCGTTGGAAGACGCTCAGCGAAATCCTGATACCGGGCGCCTTGCCGCAAATCGTCGCAGGGATGCGAATAGCCGCCGGCTTCGGCTGGCAATCGCTGATCGGCGCCGAACTGATCGTCGGGTCTTCCGGCCTCGGATACATGATCGTCCAGGGCGAGAGCAACCTGGATGCCCCGATCGTGCTGGCCGGAATGGTCGTGATCGGCGCAACCGGCTCGCTGATCGACTTCCTGATGCTCAGGCTCGAGAGGCATATCCGGCGAAACTGGAATGAATGACGACAAGGAAGGGGAGTAAACATGAAAAACGCAAGGAAGGTCATGAACCGAAGCTGCATTGCGGGCTGCCTCGCAGCCATGGTCGCGATTGGGATGACGTCTGCGGCGCCGGCGGCGGACGAGCTGACTCCCGTCCGGGTCGCACAGCAGCCGCAGCGCTGGGCGCTGGAGTGGTACATCGCCACGAAAAAGGGCTGGTGGAAGGAAATCGGCCTCAACCCGACCATGAATACGTTTGCGTCCGGTGCGCCCGAGATCGCCGCCGGAGCTTCGGGCTCCTGGGACGTCGGAGGGGCCGGCGACATCCCCGCGGTGCTCGGCGCGGCGCGTTACGGATTGCTGACGATCGGCATCGCGGATGAAGAAGCCACGATCATCACCATCATGGCGCTGAAGGACAAAGCTGACGAGTATCTGAAGAATCCGGGCCTGCTGAAGGGCAAGACCATCCCGGTGACGACCAATTCGACGGGGCAGTGGGGCGCTGCGGCCTGTCTGGAGAAGAAATTCGGTCTGAAGGACGGCGATTACAAGTTCGTCAATCTGTCGCCCCCCGAAATCAATGCGGCCGTCAGTTCAGGCCGGTACGACGTTTCGGAAGTGTGGGCGCCGAATACCTACATCCTCGAATCCACACTCGATGCGAAGATCATCTGCACCGGCGGCGAGTTGAAGCTGCCGATCACCAGCAATCTGTTCGCCATCCCGGAATACGCGAAGGCGCATCCGGATGTCGTCGCAAAGTTCCTCGCGGTCTACCTGCGGGCCGTTGCATGGGAACGGGCGCATCCGGAGGACACGGTCACCCTGCTGGGCGAGTTCTTCCAGTCGGTAGGTGTCAATATCCCGCAAAAGTACCTGGCGCGCGAGTTGCACGATCGGCCGGCCTTTACGCTGGCAGAACAGCTTGAAATCTTCCGCAAGGAAGGAGGCAAGCGCTCGAAGGCCGAAGACTGGTCGGATCAGGTCGCCAACTTCATGGTCTCCGTCGATACCATCAAGAAGGTGCCGCCGACCGCCAACTATGTGACGGGCGTCTACCTGGAGATGGTCGAAAAAGACCCGAAACTGAAGGCTTTTGCGGAGAATACCTCGGACTGACCGGCATCTGCGGCGAGGGAGAGCATGCTCGGACCGGCCTTGCAACTTTTTTTGCGGTGCAGGACGGCATCCGACCTTCGTTTTGTTCGTCCTTCGGACTGGAATCGATCTAGGCTGATCCGATGAGAAAGGCCAGAAAGGAAACGAGCAACGGCTTTGCCACGTTGCACGAAGTGGCCGAACGCGCCGGCGTCTCCCCGGCTACGGTTTCGCGCGTCCTCAACAGTCCCGATTCGGTTCGGGAGGGCCGGCGCGATCGGGTTCTGAAGGCCATACGCGAACTAAGCTATGTTCCTCATGGCCCGGCGCAGGCGCTGGTGTCCCGTCGGACCGGGACCATCGGCGCGATTGTCCCGACCTTGAACAACGGACTATTCGCAGAGTGCATCGCCGCGCTGCAGACGCGACTGAACCAGGAGGGATACGTCCTGCTTCTGGCGACCAGCGAATACGATCTCGATCGCGAAGTCGATGAGGTCACCGCGCTGCTTCAGCGCGGCATCGACGCCCTGATGCTGGTCGGCGGCGATCACAATCCGGAAGTCTATGCGCGGGTCGAAAACCGCAAGATTCCCCTGGTCCTCACCTGGTCGCTCGACTCCAAGGACGGTCACGATTGCGTCGGATTCGACAATAGGGGGGCGGCGCTGCGGATCACGGAATATCTGCTCGACCTCGGCCATCGTCGGTTCGGCATCATCGCGGGCATCGCGAACGGAAACGACCGGGCGGCGGGGCGCCTCGCCGGATTCACCCAGGCGTTGACGCAGCGTGACATCCCGATGGCGTCCGTTCCTGTCATCCAATGCCCCTATTCGATCAACGAGGGCAGGGGCGCCATGCGCACGCTGTTGCGCTTGGGGGAGGTTCCGACAGCCGTTCTCTGCGGCAACGACATCCTGGCATTCGGAGCGCTTGCCGAATGCCACACGGCGGGAATAGCGGTGCCTCGACAGATCTCGATCGCAGGCTACGACGACAACGACATGGCGACCTGCGTGACACCACCGTTGACGACGGTGCGGGTCCGGCCGCAGAAGATCGGGGAACAGGCTGCCGCCGTATTGCTGGCCAAACTGCGGGGCGCGACCGCGCGGCAAAGCGTCGACGTGCTGGCCGAAGTGATCCTGCGGCAATCGACGGCTCCGCCGCCAGCGGGCTGATCTGTCCTTCGTGCCGGCCGCGCGGACGGCGGCGGCCTCCGGTTCAGGCCATATGCGCCGAACCGGCTTTCTCCGCCAGCACGGTCCGACGATCATGGATGAGGTTCTCGAGGCGATGAGCTACGACATTCAGGGTGGTTGCATCCACCGCGGTTTCGTCGCCGCCGGCGGCCCTGGCGCGTTGCGTCCTCAGGATCTCGTCGATCTCATCCTCAATCGCCGATAGTTCGGCCTCCGTCTTCGCCTTCCGGATCCGCCGGGCCAGGGCGTACAGACCATCGAGCGGCGCGTCCGTTCCGGGCTGATGGATCCCAAGAAACCTCCAGCCTGCCGCCAATACGGTGGCAAGGCCGCCCATGATCATCGGCGCCAGATAGATCCAGTTGCCGTATTCGTCCATGAAGCTCTGCTGGGTGCCGTTGTAGAAGGCCGCCGCTCCCGGATGCAGCGGCAGATAGGCGTCGGTGTCGGTGTTGGGAGTGGCGATCTGCGCGAAGATCGGCTGCTCGACCAGCAGTTCGCGGCGTACGCGCATGATGGTCTGGGTAAGCGTGGTCACCAGATCCGAGCTCAGCTTCTTGTTGGCGACCAGGTAGAGCGATGTCCTGAGCGTGGTCAGGTCATCCGGCGGAATCGGCGGGTTTCCACGCAACGTTCCCTTGGGGACGTCGAAGCTTTCATAGGCGCGTTGCTCCTGGGCAATGGCGCCGGCGGACTCGATCGCGATCAACACCGGCGCGATCCTGGGCCCCTGCGGGAACAAGCCGCGCACCAGGGAGAGATAATTCTCCGAGAGCGGAATCACGACGAGCAGCGCGCCGATTTCCTTTGATTGCAGCGCGCGGCGGGCATCGGTCAAGGCCACGTCCCGGAAGGCCCGTTCCCGGACGAGCCCGTATTCGCTGCTCAGCACGTCGACGAGCTTGCTGTTCGCCTGTCCGCCGACCACGCCGACAACGCGACCCTTCAGCTCCGCCAGGCTGTCCAGGCTCGAACCGGGGGGCGCGACGATCAACGCCACCACATGCGCGACAACGACGACGGACCCGGCCTGCGACAGATCGCCGACGTCACCGCGAACGACGGCGAGGTTGGTTTTTCCCGACGCGAAGGCCTGTGCGGCCTCGACGACATTTGCGGTTTCGACGATCTTGAGCCGGACCGGGGCATCGTCCGAAACCAGCCGGCTGGCGATCGCCGACATCGCCTTCGATGCCTCGCCGTCGATCGAGCCGACCGCGACCGTGAGGGTTACCGGGCGGGTGTAGTAGCGATAGCCGAGCAGACCGAGTTCCGGCCGCAAGGACGAGGACGGCGATGACAAGGAGAAAACGAAGCCAGAGCGGCAATCTTGCGGAAGTCATGCCGTATTTTACGGGTTTTGCAGTGGAGCGGATACCGGTCCGCGGGAAGAATGATCGACGATCGTGAATTTATGGTTGTCCGAACCCCGGGATGCGCCGCCGTGTCACGCGCCATGAGCGCAGACGGCGATGCCAGCCATCGATTGGCATCGGCCTGGTCATCGCATCCAGCGCCAGATGAGCAAAGTTATGGCACGGCGCGCTCCCTCTCCCGCGCTTGCGGGGGAGGGTTGGGGTGGGGGCTCTCTGCGCGCGTCGCATCGTGGAGAGAGCCCCCACCCGGCGCTACGCGCCGGCCTCCCCCGCAAGCGGGAGAGGCGTAGCCAGTCTGTCGCGCGACCGGTTCAAGCCAACTTCGTTCAGGGGGAGGATCGTCCCGCGCTGAATTGCTTGTAGAGTGCGGAGGCCCGCGCGAGCGAGATCTCGCGCCGGGTCAAGGGAGTGCCGGGGGGCGACAGGCCCGGGTTCATCAAATCGCGGATGTCGCCCTGATGCGCGAGCCCGAGCAGGTGGCCAAACTCGTGGGCGATGGCGTTGTCGGAAGCATCGTCACCCACGGCGCAGACGCCCATTTTCTCCGCAGAGGCTCCGCCTTCGGCGCCGGCGAACCGGCGTACCAGGAGCAGGTTCACCGTTTCCTTCATGGGAAAGCCGCCGGCCAGCATCAGGAAGCCGGGGTCATCCAGCGCTTCCGATCCATTTGGCGCCTCGGCCTTGTCGGTCTTGGTGTTGTTGAGACGAAACTCGATGTCAGCCGCGGCGTAGATCTTGTTCACTTCCTTGAACGACAATATCAGGGTAGCCGCCGTTCGCTTGGTGGCGATCTCGCGCGAATTCATCACGCGCTCGCGCTGCATCCGGGTCTCCCGCCCCACGCGAATGGGACGTTCCACGATTTCGGCTGTGGAAATCGTCAGGGTCAACAGATAGGCGTCTACCGGGATGACAACCAAACGTTTCTCCTCCATGGCGCGTAGAGCGAGGCCCGGAAAGTTCCAGGCCTGCCATAGGTCTCGCAACGGCGACAAAGGTTCAACGGATCGGCGCGGGCCCGCCGCCCTGGGATTGCTCCCGTGACGGCAGATCAGCTCGCCATCCGGTCACGCCGTCATCGGCTGGCGATGCGCTCAAACCGGATGGCCTGTTCTTCCTCCATCCTCTTGTCGTCGATTCCCAACAGCCCGCGATACGGTGCGAGCCTCGCCAGATTGATGTTCTGAGTGAGGATGTGCGTTTTGATATCGGGCGGCAGCCGCGCGAAGTTCCTGTGCTCCTTGAGCGCGTCGCGCAGGCGACTGCTGGCAATACTGTCGACGACACCCCCGCTGTCGACGTGACCGCCCAGGTTGAAGTAGCTCGCCTTGGCGGTGACCAGGACCCGCCACTGGTCGGTACGCGGCTGGATGTCGGGTGGGGGTAGCTTGAGGTCAGGCGGCGTCAGCTTCGCGACCTTGACATCGGCGGATGTTTCGGGCGCTGCGGCAGCGGGAGGTGCCGCAGCTTTCTTCGGGGCCGGGGAGGCCGGACGCGGCGCGGAGACCTGCGGCGCCGCCTCGTCGCCGTCGATCGGGAAGGTGCGATCCGGATCGATCAGCCGGATCAGGGGAAAACTCGGAGCGGGAGCATCGGATTTTCCGGTCGCGAAGCCGGGAAGCTCGTTGGCCGAACGCTCGACGGAATTGCCATAGCTGGAGAGGACCTGCGCCGATTTGACCGGCTCCGGGTCCGCTTCCACGTAAGCGACCACTTCGAAGATCACGACGCCTGCGACAATCGTCACCGCCGTGATCGCGCCGATCACGGGCCAGTCCATGGCGCCTCCAAAAATCCGCCAGCCTTCATTTCCATTTCTCGTCGCGATGGAAAATGCCCTGTCGGCTGCATCGGGGTTCAACGAACCTCCGGATCAACCGCCGCCGGTTCGATCTCTCATTGGATGGTATAGGGCCTGGCATTGATGGACCATTGGACTTCGTGCAATTGATTGGTCGCAACGTCGGGAATGCGCAATTCGCCGGTCCATTTCGCGAGCCATGCCAGCCGCTCTGCCTGGCCCGTCACCTCCGACGGCACATCCGGCAAGTCCAGCATCTGGACCGGCTGCGTGCTCAAGATGGCAACGATCATGGCTTGGCCGTTCGGCGGCGATACGACGTATTCGACGCCACCCGCATAGGGATCGGAGGCGAGCGGGATTGTCAGCGTGCCGCCGGGCTTGACGTAATTGCCCTTCGGATTGCTGGTTCGCAGCAGCGAGGCCGTATTCGGATAGACCTGCGTCAGATGTCCGTCGGCGTCGACGTCGACCAGCACCAGATAGCCCGGCTTCTTGCTGGTGATGCGGAAGGAAACGCGGGAACCGATCCGAACCGTCTCGCCGGGCATCATCTCGACTGCGACGTCAGCAGGATTGGCAACGTTGGCAGCGTCGAGCTTGCCGGGGGCGAGCGGCGCGCTGGGCGCAATCACCGGTGTCGCGGCCGGCGAACTCGGCGCAGCAACGGGGTTTGCGGGCGCGGCCGCCGCCGGCGCGGCTGCGGGCTGAGGTCGTTCGGCGGGAGCAGGCGTCAGCGAGGGCGGTGCAAGTTCGGGAGCGGAAGGTTGTTCCTGCCGGTTCATCTTTTCGGGTGCGGACGTCGTCGGCGGGGCCGGCGTGGATGCGCCTTTGCCCTCCAGGATCACGACAGCCGCCGATGCCTGTTGCGCCGTGGTCAGCGTCGCACAGGCGGCAAGACACCATATCAGGCGCAACAACGACATGGTTCACCTTACGGGGCGGTGTAAAACCCGATGGAGCCGACCCGGGCATCGGCAGGCAGAAGCTTGGCCATGATCTTGATCAGCTGGCCAGGTGCTTTCCGGAGATTGAGTTGCAGCAGGCTTTCTTCCAGGCCGGTCATCCGCTCCGTCGACGTGATGGCGACGACCTGCTCGGCGCCGAACGGCTCCCGTACCCGAAGTGGAAGTTCGAGCGTTGCGTCGCGTCGCACGGCGTCATCCGATCCGACCGGATAGAGCATCTGGATGGTCCCGTCACCCGATATGTCAAACAGCACGAGGGCGCGGCCGGCGAGATCCGAAAGATCGATCTTGACCACCTGCTGATTGTGGAATTTCGCGTCATCCGGACCGACCCGGACGGATTGGGGGGCCTTGGTGGCGATCTTCTTCAGTTCCCTGATCGCGGCGGTTCGGTCGATCACGGTCGCAAGGTCGGCCTGCTCCACCTTGTAGGCGATGACGTCGCCCCAGGCGATGACGTCCCGCGACTTGGGATCCCAGATGATGTCGGGATCATCGACCGGCTTGACGATTTCGAGGTGGGCATCACGAGGTGCGAGCTTGGCAAAATAGCCGGTGCCGCCGTCGAGCGCGGCAATGCGTACCGGCAGCGCGGGCCGGGCCGGCAACGCGGTCTCGCTCGGGGAGGGACTTCTGTTCTGGGGAGCGTTGGCGACGACGTTGGCGGCTGCTGCCGGTTCCGATGACGAAGGTTGCGGGCCGGAGGGTCGCGGGGACGAGGACAGGCTACGCGTCAGCTGGAAAACGACTTCCTTGTCCGGAGATTGTCCCGGCGATGTCTTGGTGACGACGTTCTGGCGCTGGTCCGAGAGCTGGTAGACGACCTGGCGGACATTCGCGAACAGCTCCTTGACCGTGACCTTGCCATCATGATCCGCGTCGGCGCCGCCCTCGATGGCGCGCGCGACGGCGTAGCTGAGGGCGCCCCGAAGTCCTTCGATCCCGGGAATCTTCACTTCCGGCGCCTTGGTGTAGCGGTCGACCGCCGCCAGGAACGCCGTATGGTCGAGATCGAGGTCGGTCACCGGGTCGGCCTCGTTCGATACCGGAACCAGCCGGTCCACGGGCAGCGTGTAATGCGGGACCTGCCTGAAACTCATTTCCGCCGCGCGCGGATCGATCTCGCGCGCCATGCCGCCCCCATGGCAGGTGTCCGCCACGAATACGACCCTGGCGCCGCGCAATTCGAATTGTCGGATGAAATGGTTGAACTCGCTTCCGAGAATCCGTTGGCGGGAGCCATCCGGCGTCGGTTCGAATCCAGACAGCAGGAACACGTCCTGCATGCCGTCAGGTTCGGAGCCCTTGACCGTCTCCGGCTCCTGGGCGCCATGGCCGGCGATCGACAGGATGATGAGATCATTGGCTTTGGTGCGCTGGACCAGGCCGCTGATGCTCTGCAGGACGTTCGCGCGATTGGCTTGCCCGTCGATCAGCACGGTGATGTCGCTGGTGCCCATCGCGCGCAGCGATGTGTCGATATCGCGGGCGTCTGCAACGGACCCCTTGAGCTGGCGAACGTGCTCATAGGCATCGATGCCGATGACCAGGCCGCGAATGGCGCCGCCCTCGGGATTCTGCAGATACAACGGGGCGGACGACGCGGTCGGCATCCAAACCAGGGTCAGCAGCGCGGCGGCGGAAACCATCGAGAGCAGGACGCGCACGTCGAACACCTCCTACACCTATTGACGGACAAACTCGACGCGGCGGTTCAGCGCGTAGATGTCATCCTGGCTGAGACCTGCCGAGTCGAGAAGCTTGACCGGCTCGCTTGAACCGACGCCCCTGGTATCGATCGTTGTGCCCACGCCCGCGTTCTTGAGATAGGCCGCGACGGCTTCAGCGCGGGCTTCCGAGAGCTTCATGTTGGTCTCGTCGCTACCGCGGATGTCGGTGTGGCCGACCAGGGTCAGGCGTGCCGGGCGCTGCTCCTTCAGCGCGTCGGCGAGTTCGCGTACCGCCTGCTCCCCGATCTGGGTGAAGGTGGTCTTGGCATAGTCGAAGGTGATCGGGACCGGAACCGCCTGTGGCGTGATGCCGCGAACCGAGCGTGAATAGATGCCGCCCAGCGTGCCGTCGCGCTTGTCGCGTGCGGTCTGGACGAACTGCGTGGTGCCGTCGGCCATCTTGACATTGGCGGCCAGCAGCCTTGCCTGCGCCGCGCGCGTCAACAGGCCTTCGATCTCGAATTTCTCCGGCTGTTCCGGCGTCAGCGTTTCATTCTTGACGATGTCGATCGCGCGATCGTAGGCCTCCGCCGCCTCGGCAAAACGACGCTCACCAAAACGGACCTCGCCCAGGGTGGCCGATGCCTGCCAGAGCACCTCGGTCGTTTCGGAGGCGGTGAGCAGGCGTTCGTACTCGGCGGTCGGACGCCCGCGGGCCATCAGGATCTGGGCGGCCGACAACCGAAGCGCTGCCAGCCGCTGCTGGGCCCGGGTCTGAAACTGGCCGCAATCGGCACTGCTCGCAATCTCGTCGACCAGCGCCTGGGCGCCGGCTTCCTGGGCCGTGTCGATGGCCTGGTTGAAGCGCTCAAGCAGTGGCCCGCAATCGGCAGCCAGAACGGGATTGGCGGAAGCGAGCAGACAGGCCGACAAGGCGGCCAGACTTGCGAGGGCTAGACGACGTGTGCTTCGCATCAAATCAGTCCATCGACAGAAATAGAAGCCCGCCGCACGGTCAATGAGCCTTATACTACAGCGGGCGAGCGGGAGAAAATGAGAAATCTCCCGGAACCCCCGAGCGGCGCTCGAGACCCGCGGCGTAGGCGGGAAAGTGCTAATAGGTCGCCCCTTTCTTGCGCGCCGTTCAAATCGAACTTCGAAATTATCCTTAACGCGCGGCAAATCCAGCTCAGGTTTCGATGCCTAGTGCCTGGCCTTTCGCTTCCGGGAATGAGCCGCCGACTGCTCCTTGTTCCGGGTTTTTCCGGCCAGCGCGTCCTTGTCGGCGTCATAGGTGCTCTGGGCGACGACCGTGGTGTCGTCGGCGAGGGCCTTGAAGCGCACCGGCTGGAAGCCGCGTGAGAGCAAGGCGGCCAACGGATAGATGTTGCGGCACACCCGTCCATTGCAGCCACCGGTGGATGCCTCCATCACCTCGGCCTTGCGGTCGGGCGTAAAGCGCAGGAACAGCATGACGTGCGAGCCGGGCTTGTTCAGGGCGTCGCCGGGGCGCAAGTCCCACGGGTCCGTCAGCGGCTTCGCAATCGCGGGAATCGCCGCGGTGGTGTAGTGGATGGCGAGCCCCCAGCTCGCGCTGACGAAAGCCGAGCAGTCGACGCCGGCGACGTCGTTGCGCGGCGCGTTGTGCGTGCAGACATTTCCCGCCTTCATCCCGCGCTCGACCTGCGAACGAAAGCTCGCCAACGAACCGTGGCAACCCCAGCAGTAGGGAACGCCACGCACCTGCTGCCCGATCTTGCCCTGCAGATACCACGGCCGCCGGATCCGGCTGAAGCCGGTGCAGGCGGTGTCGGGGTCACCGCCATAGTTCTGCGGCGTGACCTGCCACTGGATGCCTTCGAACGCGAATGCCGTCTCGATGACCTGCTGGCGGTTCGACGGGCGCACCGCCGCGATCGCGGCGAACTTGCTCCCCGACGATCCCGCGGCACTCTGGCTGCGCGGCGGCCTCACGTCGATGGTCTTGACGTTGCGCAACGGCCGAAATCCCACGCCGACCACCTCGACGCCGGCCTTTTCGTTGCGCAGGAAATACACATTGCCGTCACCCGAGATGGTCACGAAGCGGCGGGTCAGCGGGGTATTGGCCAGCGGCAGCTCGTAGATGCCTTCGAGCTTGCCGTCGGGTGCGTAGCGCGCAACGAAAGTCGCTGCGCCGGTCGAAACGTCGGGGATGTTCTCGGCGAGGACATAGAGACGCTCGTCGTTGTCGATCTCGAGGAACTCGACGGCGCCCAACCGATTTCGAACGCGCAAGTGGATCTTCGCAACGTCTTCGTTGCCGTCCATCGTGCGCACATCGACCAGCGCGCTGTCGTCGCCTTTTTCAGGCGTGATATCCGCAACGACCGAACCCCGGCCGCGCGAGGCCACATACTGCCGGCTCGGCTGGCGACCTTTCTTCATCGTCACGGCGCGCGTGTTCTGGTCGAGCAGGTCGGATGCGCTTCCCAGCGGCTGCGAACCCATCTGCGCGAAGGCGGATGTCGCAAACACGTCGTCGACTGCTCGCGTGCTGGCCTCCTCGAGCTTGATGGTGCTGCCGCCGACACCGCGAGTGGATGTCGCATCGCCGGCGGCCTTGAGCGTGTGAATGCCACCATCCCAGACCAGGATCTCGTCCTTGCGCACCACGAGATCGTTGGGCTGCACGCTTTCGGGCATCTGCAGAATGCTCGGCTCCTCAGCCGGCCGTTTCGGATCGAACCGGATGATGCGCTGGTTGAGCTGGTCGAGCATGAACAGCTGGCCGTCCGCGCCGACCGTCAGCGCCTGCGGTCCGGTGAGTTCGACGTCCTCGCTGGCGTCCGCAATGCCGACCGAATTGGCGGAATCGCCGTTGGCAAACCGCTTGACGACGACATCCTCGGCAGCCGCGGCGTTCGACAGGAACGCGGCCAATGCGGTGGCTAAGGCGATCGCCGACAACCAGTTTCGCGACAGCAACATCGTCGCCTCGTAAAATTGAACGAAGAAATCAAGGCGAATTCTACATCCCGGCAGGGGCAAAGTCAGTATCGACCAAAGCCAAATCCGGCTTTTGCATCCGGCATGGTTTCGCGCGCCTTTCCCCGACCGCGCGACGCCGGCGGTTTGCCGCATCCGGCGACGCAGGATTGCCGGGATCGCTGGATCATTCGATCCCGGTGGGTTAGCTTGAACGACGGGCCGGAAACCGTGCCTATTGGAGCAACGCATGCGCGCAAATCGATTCGAACAGGTCAGCGAGGTCCAGCCCGACGCCATCACGCTGTCGCTCAGCCGGTCCGGCACCGGCGAGGTCGGTGCGGTGATATTGCCGGCAGTCGCCAGCGGCGGACGATTGAGCGAAGACAAGATCAGCGGCGAACTGCCCGCGGTCGATTCGTTCCGTTCGGCGGTCAAGCTAGCCAATGAGATGAAGCTCGCCATTGTCGTGATCGATCCCGACGGCGTGTGGAAGAAGGAGTGGGGCGAACTCTATACGCCGGTCGATGACTGACGCGTTCGAACGGCAGAGCCGCTCCTCGGCTGAAACCCGTTGGTGCCGCGCGGCGGTCACCCGGTTCACTTCACGTAGAAAAAGAAATCTTCGCCCGGCAGCGAACCGTATACGAACGGCTCCTGCTTGAACTTGGTCGCCGAGCGAACGTCGTCTCGAACGATCCGGAAGAACATGCCGATTTCCAGGTTCGGCGTCTCGATGTGGTCGAGTATTCCTTCCGCAAACGGGCTGTGCTGGCCGTTGCCGTCCAGCGCGATCTCGCCGTCCCGGGCGGCGTATGCCACCAGCGTTCCGACGCCCGGCTCGATGCGCGCAAGCCCGCGGCTCAGCGAGCGGGAGGCGACGGTCTGGCGCATCTTGTTCAGGAACGGATTGTCGCGGCACGCATCCAGCAGGACCATTCGAAGCTTCTTCGCGGCCTCGGTCGCAATGAGCACGCGGTTCAGGGAAACGGCTTCATCGAGCACGTCCCGGTCCGACAGCAATCTGGCGTCGACCGGCACCAGATAGTTCTCGCCGTTCACCACCATGCCGTGGCCGGCATAGTACACCACCGCCCAGTTGGCGGTAGCGGCCACGTCTTCGAACTTCCGGAGCGCCTTGGTAAGCTGATCGCGGGTCAGGTCGTGCTCGACCTGCACCGATTGGAAGCCGATCTTGCGGAACGCGGCGGCGATTGCATCGGCATCGCGCGCGGGATTGGGCAAGGCCTGCACATTCTGATAGGCCGAGTTGCCGATCACCAGGGCGACCCGCTTGCCCTGGTCGATGATCGGCTTTGGCGGCGTGGCCGCGAGCTTGAGCTTGTCGGCGGTCTTGCGCGCCTGCTCCATCTCGGCGGCCTTCCGCAACGCCTCATCCTGGGCCTGCCTGATCAGTTGCTGCTGGGCCGATTTGGCCGCCAAGGCCTTTTCGGCATCCGCCGCCGCCCGGTCCTTTTCCAGCTGCGCGATCCGTTCGGCTTCGATCCGGGCGTCCTCGGCAAGCTTGGCGCTTCGTGTGCGCGCCACGGTCTGAGCCTGTTTGCCGGAATAGGGATCCGGATCCTTTTCGAGCGGAAGGGCGATCGCCTTGTCGTATTCGGCCTTCGCGTCCTTCGGGTTGTTCTTCCTTTCGTCGGTGAGGCCCCTGCCGGTGTAGGCGCAGATGGCGTTCATCGAGACCGCCGTCGCGGCATTGAAATCGTTGAGCGAGCGATCCAGATCGCCGCGCTCCCTGAGGGTCTCGCCGCGGCGGCAAAGGCTCAGCGCCGAGTTGGGAATGATGCTGATCGCCTTGTCGAGATCGGCAAGCGAGCGGTTGAGTTCCCCCTTCAGCCGCCAGACCTCGCCGCGATTGCTCAGTGCCCGATCTTCCTTGGGGTTCAGCAGCAGCGCCTCGCCGTAGTCGGCAATCGCCTGGTCGAGATCCCCCTTGTCCTTCCAGACCAACGCCCGGTTGATCAGCGCATCGGTCGATTTGGGGTCGAGCTTGACGGCCTCGTTGTGACTGGCCAGCGCCGCGTCGAGATCGCCTTTCAGCCGCAGGCTCTCGCCACGCCCGCTATAGGCGCGCCAATCGTCGGGCTTGAGCGCGATGGCCTTGCCGTAGTCCTGGATGGCGCGATCGTACTGGCTGCGGTCGATCCAGACCTGGGCCCGCTCGTTGAAGGCGGTCGGGTCCTTCGGCGAAATCTTGATGGCCTGATCGAAATCCCTGAGCGCCTTGTCGAAGTCGCGCTTGCGATACCAGGCATCGCCGCGATGCAGGTAGGCCGCGTAATAGTCGGACTTGAGTGCAATCGCCGCGTCGAAGTCGCGGATCGCCCGCTCGAACTCACCCTTGTTGGACAGGGCAAAGCCGCGAAGATAGAACGCAAAGGACGATTTGGGATCGAGGATCAGCGCCTGGTTGAGGTCGCTGATGGCGCGATCGAACTCGTTCTGATTGATCAGGACAAAGGCGCGATTGCGAAACGCTTCGACGAACCTCGGATTACGCTCGATCGCCGAGCTGTAATCGTCGATCGCGCTCGGATACACGCCCTTGCGAAACCAGGCATTGCCGCGATTGTTGAAGACGGTTTCGGGCTTGGAGACCTGCGCTCCATTGATGATGCGCGTGCAGGCCGGAATGCCCTCGTCGGGATCGTTGGTGGAGTTGTCGCAGAGCTGGACATCGTCGCTGGCACGGGCGCGTTGCGGCACCAGCGATGTCAGGGCAATCAATCCAAGCGAGGCGCAAAGGAGGCCGAACGGGCGGCCCGCAATCCGGAGCATCAAAGGTACTCACCTCAAATGCCACACACGATAGGCCAGATTCCGCCCCAATCATAGCCTGATCGGGGCTGGGTAAACCGTCTGTGAAATCGGCCGGGCAAGCCGCCAGCCTTGCGTCAGAATGGGGCAGTTGCCTAGAACTGCATGCGTGCGCCGACCCGCCCGCCGCCGCCGAACAGTCCCTGTCCGCCGTAGACTTCGCCCTGCACGAAGGTCGACAGGCCCTGGCCATAGTCGAAATTGGCAGTGACGATCCCGTCGCCGCGAACCTTGCCCTGGTCGGACGGCAGCACGGTGCCACCGGCAAAGGAGGTGCCGGTCGCCCCGCCAACGATCGGCCCGCCGACGATCGACACGTCGCTATAGGCGAGGCCGGTGAGGGTCGTGGTCACGTGGACCGCGTTCCAATACGACTCGATGCCGAGACGGCCGCCGCCCTGGACGCGCCAGTCGTGGCCGTCCTGCAGGCCCAGCGCCGCGGCGCCGGAGTCATAGTTGGAGTTGGTGTAGCGATACCCGACGGTCGGTTCGACCCAGAGCGTTGCGGAGATCGGAAACCGGTACTGGAAATTCTGCGCCGCGACGAAGTTGGTGACGTTGGTCGAGCCGGAGCCGGAGACGACCTGATTAAACGGCGCGTTGTTGTTGATGTTGTTGAAGCCCATGGTTTCGGAGAAACTCTCGTTGATCGAGAGAAAATCCGCCTTCAACGTGGTGTCAACGGAGAACGGGCCGTTGAAGTAGGTGGCATATCCGCCCACGGTCGGACCGGAAACGCGAATGTGTCCGGTGCTTGTGCCAATGCCGACCGTTGCATCGACGATGGGTGCGATGGGAGTTGACGTACCGCTCAAGGAGATTTCGGTCTGGGTATAGCCTACGAGCATTCCGATGATCAGGCCGTCATTGCCGCCCAGAAGATTGCGGAGTGTGACGTCGACGCCTCCAATGCCCCCGCCCGTCGTGGCCGTCTGGGTGAGGTCGACCGCAAGGGGCTGGTTGCCGCCGCCGCCGCCGCCTACGAGGCCGCCGATGATGCCAGTGCCTGAATCCGTTCGCCGCTCGGCATAGCCGAATGCATGGGCCCACGCGCCCCACCGCCAGCCTGGATCGACCACCACCGGCGGTGCCTTCACCGGCATCAGTGGCGCGGGTGCCCTCTTGTGCGCCGCAGGCCGTGACGAGGAAACGCGGGGCGCCGGTTCGGCAACGACCGCGCGCCTGCAGGTGCCGTCGGTGGATCGTTCGAATCCCACGGGGCAGCGCTCGACCTCTTCCTTGCGCCGCGCCGAGATCGCGTCGAGGGCTGCCGTCGTGGTCTGCGCCGTCACCGATTGCTGAATATCACCAAGCGCTTGGCTGGAGAGCGCGGCAGTCGAAAAGGCGCCGGTGTTATTGTTCGTGCAGAGCCCGTTAACCAATTGGAATCCGGTCTGCCCGTTGACCGTGGCAGGGCAAAAAATCGATCCCTGCGCCTGGGCGGAAAAGCCGATCAGGGTGAAAAAGGCTGAAATGAATAGCGATTTTGCAATCCGGGAATGGCCCCGCGCAAAAGCTCCCAACATCTCGGACCCCCAAAAGGTTTTTGATCGCAAAGCAAATGAATTACCTCGCAATGTTAAACCAGCTGCGGTCACAGGTCTGTGACATATATGCCGCTGCCATTCTAAATTGACGGGAAACCCCTATGCGGGGGGTGGGTTGCCGGCCAACTCTCGCCCGAAAGTGTTGCAGCTTCATCGTTCGGAGAATGCCGCGCGGTATTCGAGCCCAAGAAAACACGCATTCATCCAACAATCGAACCCGGATGCATTGAACGGCAACTGACCGGAATATACTCGCGAGCGCAGAGCGTCATTTTGGCCAAGCATTTCAGGACGATCGTTTTTGCCGCAGCTGTTGGTGCGGCCTTGGCCGGGAACGTCCGGGGTGCGGAGCAGGTCCGGCCGCCGCCCGTCGGCGCGCCGAAGGGCGCGCCTCCCGAATACACCCGGTTTGATTCGGCCGAGCTGGAGACCGGATTTCTGCGCCTTGCGTTCGGATCGGACATGCAGCGGTTAAGCGACAGCGAGGACCGCATCCACAAATTCGACCACCCGATCCGTTTTCACATCACCAGTACCGCAACCAAGGATCGGTCCGACGCCTATCTGCGGGTGCTGGACGATTTCTCGATCCGGGTGCCTCGAATCGATGTCGCCGCGGTCGATGCCTCGGTTCCGCCCGACGTCATCGTACGCCTGCTCGATTCCAAGGATTTCGCACGGACCCTTGCCGGCGCGCTCGGCAACCGGACCGCGCGGGACTTCATGGACCAGACCAATCCCCGGTGCACCACCCGATCTCGCGCGGACAAGAACGGCGCAGTCCTGCGCGCGGACGTTTTCATCGTCGTCGACAAGGGCACTGACGTTTTTCTCGACTGCGCCTACCACGAGACCCTGCACGCCCTCGGATTGATGAATCATGCGGATGACCTTCCCTTTACGACGCTCAACCAAAATCGCCGTGTCGGTTATCTCTCGGTCTACGATCTGGCGATGCTGCAGATGCTGTACGATCGAAGAATTCGCGCCGGAATGGATCGGGCGGAAGTCGAACCGCTGCTGCCGGAAATCATCAAGGACTTGAAATAGGCAGCGCTTTGCCGCGCCCCTGCATCGAGTCCGACAAGTAGAACGACGAGCGCAAGTTATGCTAGGTTATGGAAATTTGAGCGCGAGCGCCGGGCCTGGACCCGCTGCCTCGCACGCGAAAGGCTGGAGCATGATGGCCAGATTCCGGATAGCCGCCGCGCTGGCTTGCATGTCGTTGATCCCTGCGTGGCCCGCTGTTGCAAACGACACGGCAGCCGAACTCGCGATCGGCGGCCTTCAATTCGCCCGCTCCGCGAACGTTTCCATGGACAGCGAAGACCTGAAAATATCTCTCGAGCGCGTCAGCGTGCAATACAGCTTCACCAACATCTCGGCGGCGCCGGTCACCCTTACCGTGGCATTTCCCTTTCCCGACATCGACCTGTCGGAAGGCGAAACGATTGCATTTCCTTCCAACGATCCGGTCAACTTCGTCGATTTCGAAACCAAGGCCGATGGCCAGCCGATCAAGTTCGGCATCGAGCAGCGGGCCTTTGTCGGCGACAAGGACGTGACCTCGGCGCTCGCCGATGCCAAGATTGCCCTGCTTCCCATCGGCCCCCAGCAGTTTCGTGCCCAGGACCTGCCGGACCCGACGCGCAGCAAGCTTGCGGCGGAAGGCGTGTTGATGCCGGCCGGTACCAACGAGCGGGGGCGGCCGATGTACGGGCCGGGCTGGATCGTCAAGACCTCGGCCTTTCGCAAGCAGACCTTCCCGCCGGGTGCGCCGGTCGCTGTCGATCACAGCTATCGGCCGAGCGTCGGGAGCAGCGGCGATACCATCCTGCGAAAGGGGCTGCGCCAGGCCAAGGCGATGGCGCCCGAGGTCGATCGGTACCGTCGCGATTATTGCGTTTCGGATGACTTCTTCCGCAAGCTCGACAAGATGACCGGCGAGGGTCAGGCCAACAGCGCCAAGATCGAGGAGCGCCGCATCAATTATGTGCTCAAGACCGGCGCCAACTGGGCAGGCCCGATCAAGGACTTCAGATTGTCGATCAATCCCGGCCCCAACCGCCTGGTCAGTTTCTGTGCGGGCAAATTGCTGCCTTCCTCCAAGGGATCGCTGGAATATCAAGCTGCCAACTTCACGCCGGATCGGGACCTGAAGATCCTGATCATCGGTCGGTTCTGATTTTCCGACGGGTGGTCCGAGTTGACGCTGCCGACGGCGCGTGGCCAAATGCCCATCCCCGAGAGGTCACCATGCCGCCTGCCGCTCGCCTGACCGATATGCATACCTGCCCGATGGTCACCGTTCTGGTGCCGCATGTCGGGGGTCCGATCACGGCGCCGGGCTGTCCGACCGTGATCATCTCCGGCATGCCGGCTGCGAGGGTCAGTGACATCTGTATCTGCACGGGACCTCCCGACGTGATCGCCGTCGGGTCCGCCACCGTCTTCATCGGCGGCATGCAGGCCGCGCGGATCGGCGACATGACCGCGCATGGCGGTGTGATCGTCACAGGTGCGCCGACTGTCATGATCGGCGGCTAGGGTTTGATGAAGTCAACTTCGACCGGTCTCGCGACAGACTGGCTACGCCTCTCCCGCTTGCGGGGGAGGCCGGCGCGTAGCGCCGGGTGGGGGCTCTTTCCACGATGCGACGTGCCGAGAGAGCCCCCACCCCAACCCCGCAAGCGCGGGAGAGGGAGCGCACTGCCTTCGCGGCTGCCATTCAACCTGAACTCATCATGCTCGAGGCCGAAACGCCTCGCGCGGCGATGGCTATTTCTGCACGGTGAAGTGTCGCGCGGTCGCGCTGATCGTGACATTGGCGCGTTGCGCTTCGGCGAATGCCTGCAGGAAAAACTGGTCCGCCGGCGTGGGAACGGGCTGCCGGAGCGAGTCGAGGACGCGCGGGGTGGCGACCGCCATGACGAGTTGCGAAGTATTTGCGGAGGCCTGATCGGACCGCGGGACTGGGATCGCGAAGGAGAGGGCGTCGGTGCCCGGCTTGAGCAGATAGGACATGTTCTGGACCATGCCATTGTCCGAAATCAGCAGAAGCTCGACCACGCGGTTGGCGAAGTTCTCGATGCTTCCGACCAGCGTTTCGCCCGGCTGCAGCTTGACGGATCCCAGCGAAATTCGCGGTGAGCGGCCGCCATCGACGCGAAGCCGGTTCAGGAACGTGATGGCCGGACATTGCTGCGGCGAGACCAGGCGGACGCCGATCGAGGCCTCGAACCCCTGAGCCTTCTTGAAGGCCTTGTCCAGCAGCTCGAACGGCGCGGTCGACGCGCCAAACCCTTCCACGACGGCAGCGGTCGAGCTGATGGCGACCGGCGTCAGGAAGAAGCAGTCGCCGCCGTCATATTGCTGGATGAAACGACGAACCGCGTCAGCGCGATCCGGACTGTCCGGGAGCGTCTTGGGCGGTGGTGCCGGGGCCGCCTTCGGGGCCGGCGGCGGAGCGGGAGTGACGGGTTTGGGCGTCTCGGCCGATGGCGGCGTGGGAGTAACGGGTTTCGGCGTCGCAGGACCTTCCGTCAGGGTAGCCATCGGCTTGGGGGGCGGAGCGATGGGAACGCTCCAGACAAATCTGTAGTATGCAGCGACCGAACCTCCGATCAGCAACAGTACCGCGGCCGCGATCGCGCCGTAGCGGACCCAGGGTCGACCGCGCTTCGGCCCTGCAGATTCGAGCACGCTCGCCCGAGCCTGCGCGACCGCCGCCGGCGGCGCGCGGGTGGGCGCGCCAACGCTCCAGTTCTCGATCTCGGCCATCGAGGGACGATCGCCCGGATCCGGCTGCAGCATATCGTTGAGCAGCGGACGGATGCGGGCATCGACGCCGCCGAGATCGGGCACCCGACGCCGCTTCTCGACCAGCTGAAATTGGCTACCGCCCATATCGAGCTTCTGGCCGGTCAATGCCTGGAACAGCACCAGCCCCAAACTGTAGACGTCGGATTTCGCGGTGACGTCGCCGCCGAACAAGCCGATCTGTTCCGGCGACACGTAATTGTGCTTGCCGGCAAAGCCGGTGCCGATGATCGTCGCGTCTCCCACCTGCGTCGATCGGGCGATGCCGAAATCGATGATCTTGGCGCGTGCGACGTCGCCCTGGGGAACGATGATATTGTCGGGCGAGACGTCGCGATGGATGATGCCGCGCTGATGCGCCACGTTCAGACCGGACGCGACCCGCCGCATCAATCTCAGCAAGGCCTCGAATGTCAGCGGTCCTTCCTCGAGGATCTCGGCGAGCGAACGGCCGTCGACGAATTCCATGGCCAGATACGGCCGCTGCAGCACGGGTTCGACGGTGAAGACGAAATAGCGGACGATCGCGTCGTGCATCAGATAGTGCAGCGCCGAGGCCTCCTTGCGAAACAGCGCGAGCGCGGCTTCGTTCTCGGCCATTTCAGGCACCAGCATCTTGACAGCCACGGTCGTGCCGGTCTGGATTTCGTGGCTCTTGTAGACCTCGCCCATTCCCCCGACGCCGATCATGGCGTCGATCTCGTAGATGCCGTTCAGCCGGGTCCCCGGCGGCACCCCGTTGGTGGCGGTCCGAAACGGATCTCTGGGGTTCACGCTCTCACTCCCAGACGTCGGTGGCCGGCGGTACCTGCAGGATCGCCGCAGGCACCGTGCCTTCCTTTTTGGGCCGCTGCCGCCGCGGCTGAACCACGATCACGGTCACATTGTCGAGGCCGCCGCGTTCCAGCGCGAGTTCGACCAGGGCCTTGGCGGAAGTCTCTGCGTCGTGGGACAAAACGCATTGCAGGATTTCGTCATCGGCGACATGCTTGGTCAAACCGTCGCTGCAGAGCACGAAGATGTCGCAATCCTCGAACGCCTCGGTGACGATCTCGAGTTCAGGATCGTCCTGGATTCCGACCGCGCGGGTAATGACGTTGTTCGGCCAATTCTCGACCTCTTCGGCCGTCAACGCGCCACTTGCCAGCATCTCCTCGACCTCGGTGTGATCGCGGGACACCTGTCGGATGGTGTCGCGCCGTGCGAGATAGAGGCGGCTGTCACCGGCCCACAGACACGCGAAATGGTCTTCCGAAACGAGCAGCACCGCGACCGTGGATCCGATCACGGCGTTGCCGCGCTGACGGCTCAGCTCGATGATCTGGCGATTGGCGATCAGTATCCGCTTTTCCGTTTCGGCGAGCAGTTCGATCGCCGAGCCGGACGGGGCGATGGTGTCGAGTGCCTCGACGATCAGCCGGCTCGCCACATCCCCCGCTTCGTGTCCTCCCATGCCGTCGGCGATCGCCCACAGGCCGGCGTCGGTCCGCACCAGATGGGAGTCCTCATTTCTCGACCGCACCTTGCCGCGATGGGTGGCGGAGCCCGCGTCGAATCTGAAATGCGACTGGTTCATCGATACTCCGCGCCTCCCTATGAGGCACTTGCGATCTTGTCGCCGGCGAACTTGCCCGTCAGCATCATGGAATACTGGAAGGGGTCCGGCATTCCCCGCGATCCCAGCGCCATCGGCGGAAAGCTTCCACCGCCTTCCGTCCACCAGAAGGTGGCGGCGGCCGAAATCCCGTGATTGCCGCGGCGCAGCGCAGCGAAGGAATCCTGAAATGTCTTGCCGGCCGTCACCATCCCCGCCAGCTTCTCGTCGAGTGCGACGGCCTCGGGAGAGCCGGTGATGCTGGCTTCCGCCAGCGGCAGGGTCATGGCGTCGAGCGCTGCCGAAATATCCTCGAACGATTTCGCCTGATCGAGGGTGGCCAGCAGGAATTCCTCGGCCGCGACGAACCATGGGTCCTGCGCGTTCAAATCCGGCGGCGGAATGGAATGCAGGGTGTCGGCCACCACCAGCAGCGTCAGCGGATAATAGCGCCCGACGCCATCGAGCGAGGGCATGATCGCGCCGATCACGGTCGCGCCGGAGATATCGGCACCGAGCCAGAACCGCCAGACCGGCGCGGTCAGGAATGCATTCTGCCAGTCAGCGCCGAGGTGGTGGCGGCTGGCCGACATGCAGGCCTGCACCCAGGGCTCCCAGATCTCGAGAAAACGGCGCGGTGTCGCCAACGCAACGAAATCGCGTTTCGCGCCGAGCTTGCCGAATAGACTGCACCGCATGATCCGTCAGATTCCGGTCGGACAGCGAAATTCTCTCAAGACGCTGAGATTGAGTGGGTTCTTGATCGATCCCGTCGTGATCTGATATTTGAGCTCGCGGCCGGCGACAATGAACATGGCGCTGGCGGTTTCGGCGCGGGCGGTCATCGACCCCGCCTCCAAGATCCGGAACAGCGACCATGGCCCATTGCGTTCCAGCACCGACGGCTGGCCCGACGCATCGTTGACGACAGAAATCGCTGTCCGCATCGACGGTCCCGGCCACATCACGTTGGTCGGGGAGGCCGCGGCGGGTTGAGCAGCCGGGGTCGGCCTGCCGAGCAGGCTCGAGCCCGGTCCCGGCGTAGTCGGACTTGTGATAACCGTGCCGGCCATTTCGATTTTCGCGCTCGCGCCATCGCCGGTGATCGCCGGCGGCTGCACGGAAAGCGCCACCATGGGCTGATTGCCGCCGTTCTGGAAAAACGCATCGCGGATATAGGCCGCGCGCTGGAACTGCTTCAGCGTATCGGCCGACAGCGTGCTGCCCACCGCGCTTTCCTTGCGCCAGGTCCATTCCGGCTTCGATGTATCAGCGTAGGGAGCCAGCGACTGGGTGAAGAACTTGTCGAGAATGCCGTTCGGAGCGAACAGTTTGGCGAAATCTCCCAAGCGGAACGTCCTGGTTGCTTCCGCGGGTGAACGGATATCGGTTGGCGATGGTCTGCTGGCAGGCGGGGGTCACTTGGTCGCGCAGCGTCGTCAGCAGCTGGCCGGCCGTGGACATCGCCATGCTGCCTTCGAACTCCGCGGCCGCGCCGCGCAGCATGTCCGAAAAGGGCGGCGGCATTCGGGAGGCGTTGTTGCGAAGCGTGGCCACCTGGTTCTGCAGTGCCGCGTTGGCCTGCGCCGTCAGCTGCGGATTCTCCAGCATCAGCGTCAGGCTCTGCGCGATGTCATTCAGGTTGGCGATGACGGAATCGATCGGGCGCCGCGTGCTGTCGCCTTCGACCACGGCATGAAACGGCTTGAACTGCGCCTCGATCTTCGCGCCCGGAGGTCCATCCTGCGTATTGAACAACAGCGCCAGCTGCGCCCTTTCGGATCCGCGGCGGCATTCTTGGCTTCCGTGCCGGCGGCCTTTGCCGGCTTGGGCCGCTCCCGCGTCAGGGCGGTCTCCTCGCGGATCGATTCCAGGATCAGCCGCAGCGGCGAGGTGGGCGCGGACACGGCCCGAAGGGCCTGATATTTGGGCTTGTCGGCCAACAGCTTCTTCATCCTGAGCCGGGACAGCGCGTCGCGCCAGGCCCGGATGAAGTCGTTGCCATAGAGGTCGAGCAGATTGTTGGCGAGATTGTCGTATTGCTGGCCGAGCGCGGCCTGTTGACCCGCTTCGCCCAGGGCCCAGCGATCGCGCTGCATTCGCTCCGCCAGGTCGCCCAGCTTGGCAATGAATTTGTCCTGGAAACCGTCGTAGGTGAAGAAGGCGGGAACGCTGACGGTATCGAGCGACTGGCCGCGGTCGGCTTCGAACACGCTGGCAGCGTCGAGGCCGGCTTTGCGCGATACCACCCAGTCGCCCGCGGTCGAGGCGCGCGCCTCCGATTTCAACAGCTCATAGGCGCGCTGCGCCACGCTCAGCCGAGCCAGCGTCTTCTGCGCTTCTTCGATCAGCCGGCCGTCAAGCTCGACCAGTGGCGGCTGTTCGGTTTCGAGCGCGAACATCGCATCCAGATGGTCCTCCAGCAGCCGCCGACCTTCGGCGTTGGTCGGGCCGGGATACAGATTGTCCGCCCAATCGCGGCTGCATCCAGGACTTGATCAGTTCGTGGTCGGGCGGATGCAGTCCGCCGAGCATCATGTAGACCTTGAGCGCCTCGTAGACGAAACCGGCGTCGGCGATCCGTGCGTTGAGCTGCTCCTCCAGACGGTAGAGCAGCCGCGGCCGGAACAGTCGCTCGAGCGCGGTATGATAGGCGGTCTCCGAGGACGATTGCAGGCGCGCACGCTGACTGAGGCCGAACTCCGCCGACAGCGGAGTAGGGCTCGCCCGATTGCCGTAGCCGACGGGGGTATTCCGCAGCCGGTGCAGCAGCGGCAGGACCTTGTGCAGCTCGCGGTCGTCGATGACGGCTTGCTTCACCAGCGGGCCCCGCCGCCTTGGCATATTCCTGATCGGCCTGCTCGTCCTGATCGATCAAGTCGCGATTGTGCTTGAAGCTGGTCAGCCAGGCGACACTCAGTCCGACGAAGACAAGTCCCACCAGGCTGAGCGCGGCCGTCTTGAGGATGAGGGCGCGGCGGATGGCGGCGCGATCGGTCGAAACCCAGTCGGCCTCGCCGATGATCACCTTCGAGATCAGGTCGGTCAGGAAGAAGCTTTTTCCGACGCCGGAATAACCGGTGCTTGCAACCTGCTCCGCTCCGAAGCTGCGCGCCAGCGAGCCGATCAGCTGATCGATCGGCGTGCCCTGCTGGGTGCCCGACGTGAAATAGAATCCGCGCAGCGTCGCGTTGACGTGATAGCGGGTCGGTTCGAAGATCTGGTTGAGAAAACTGAACACGGCGGGCTTGAGCCGCGCCATTTGCGTCGGAAAGCCGAACAGCGAAACCCGGTAGTTGGGCGATGGTTCTTCCTGCAGCCGGTCGATGGTATCTTCGCTCAACCATTCCAGCAGCTGGTCGAACTGGTTGGGGACCTCGCCGACGAGATTCTGCTTCTTGTTCGCGGTCTGAAACGTCGTGCCCCACACCTGGCGACGCCCGGCCTCGTTCAGATAGCTGAAATACTCGGTGAAGCCGGCGACCAGGTCGGTCTTGGTGAAGAGCGCATAGACCGGGAAATCCACCTTGAGACGCTGATGCAGTTCGAGCAGGCGCGAGCGTATCGCGTTGGCATGCGCGGTGATTTCGGCGGCCGGCAGGGTCAGCAGGTCTTCCACGCTGATGGCGACGACCACGCCGTTGATCGGTTGCCGCGGACGGTTCTTTTTCAAGAGGTCGAGGAAGGACAGCCAGCTTTGCTTGTCGGACTTTGCGTCGGAATCCTGCGTGGTGTAACGGCCGGCCGTATCGATCAGCACGGCCTCCTCGGTGAACCACCAGTCGCAGTACCGGGTGCCGCCGATGCCCGCCACTGCCGCCGGGGTCGAGCCCTGCGACAGCGGAAACTTCAGCCCCGAATTCACCAGCGCCGTGGTTTTTCCGGCGCCCGGCGGCCCGATGATGACGTACCAGGGAAGATCATAGAGGTAGCCCGACTTGCCGCCGCTCGCGGTCTTCAGCGTCGCGAGCGCATCCTTCATGCGCTCCTTGAGAACCGGCTCGTCGTTGACCGGCTCAGCCTCGCCGGCGATGCCGCCGGCGATCTGTTCGGCGCCCTTGCGCCGCCGATAGAACGTGAAGCCGCCGGCGCCCGCCGCGGCCGCCATCAGCACAACCAGCGCGATGTCGCGGATGATCGGATTTTCCAGCGGGCGCCAGTCGCCGAAGGCGACCAGCGGGCCGGCAAAATAGATCAGAGAGGCGATCGATCCGAGACCGATCCCGTAAAGGACAATACGCAGGATATCCTTGCCCAGTATTCCCATGATTCTGTCGGCCCGACTGCTATTCGCTTCGCGCGATGAATATCTCGACGCGCCGGTTGTTGGCGCGTCCCTCCGCTGTCGCGTTGGTGTCGATTGGCGCGTCGGCGCCCTTGCCCTCGGTTTCGACCCGCGCGGGATCGGAAAGGCCCTGTTTCAGCACCGCCGCGGCGGCCTTGGCGCGCTCCAGCGATAGTTCGAAATTCGAAGGGAAGCGCGTGTTGCTGATCGGCGTGTTGTCGGTATGTCCCACCACGCGGATCTTGCCCGGTTCCTTTTCCAGGGTGGCGGCCAATCGCGCCGCGACCGGCTTGAACTGCTCGAGAATCGTCGCCTTGCCCGAATCGAACAGGATCAGGTTGCACACCCGGATGACGATGAAACTCGCGGTCTGATCGGCGGTCATCTTGCACGAGGTGTTTTCGGCCGCCAGCGCATTCCGGATTCTCTGCAACTGGGTGATCCGGTCCGGCGGTGGTGGCGGCGGCGGCGGTGGTGGCGGCGCGATGATCTTGCGTTTCAGCTCGATCTTGTCGGAAGGATGCAGCGCGAAGGCAAGTTGCGCCGCCTTCTCGCTGTCCGATGTCAGCCATGTCCTCAGGGCGATGAAGCCCGCAAACAACAGCGCCGCGGCGACCGAGGCGACCAGCCAGACCGGGATTCGGACGCGTCCGCGGCGATTGGCGAGCGCCTGGCCGCGCCAATGCGGCGACAGATCGCGCGTCACCCGCGGGCGGACCCGTCGGAGCAGTTCGTACAAATTGCGTTGAATTACCTGCAGCGCGGCGACGCCGCCCGTGGAGGTCCGGTGCATGCCCTGGAAGCCCAAGGCGAGGCAGGCGTGCTGCAGTTCGAGCACCGGATAGTTCACCAGCGGATCCGCCTTCAGCCGATCCAGGATTTCAAAGAACCGGACCCCGCCGACCCGCTCGCCGAAGAACCGGCTCAGCATGCTGTATTGCGCCCACACATGGCGTTCGTCGGTCGGAATATGCTGGACGATATCGTCGGCGGTTGCGCACAGAATGTATTTGGCCGTGTTGGCCTGTTGCTCGGAAATGCCCGCGGACCGGATGTCGTTCTCGAAGAACTTCACGGCGTCCGCGACCTGCTCCATCAGGCTCGCGAATGACGCCCGCATCAGCGCGACGCGAAGCCGGCCCAGCAATTGCAGCAGCGGCCCCGCCGCGCGCATGATCGGATTGGCGTTCGGCGCGACCAGATCGTCGACGCGCAGCGCCGGCGCCTGCGGCAGGTTCTGCGGCGTGCGGGCCTGGTTCTCCGAAGTGATCCATTCTTCGGGCGCTTGGCTGGCGGGGGCCGCGGCGTAGGGCGGGGGAGGCGCGGCCACGGGCGCCACCGGCGGCGGCACCGGCTGGTAGGAGGGGTTGTCGGCGAGCGGGTTCGGCGAGAACGGCGCGCGAGGAGACGGCTGCGGCTCACCGGTCGGGTTGGGGACCGGCGCTTGCGGCAGCCTTCCGCCGGGATTGGGACGGATGATCGTCCGCTCGCTGCGGCCGAATGGATTCACCGGTTTGTCCCTGTCGCTCATCGCCGATCTTCTAGAATTGCCCAGAGATACAGTTCGAGTTCCGGCCAGTCTCCGGAGAAGTGCAGGCCGATGGACGCCGCGTTGCTGAAGTCAGGCCAGAGCGGCGACTTCCTGTCCAGGTAAAAGTACACGTGATCGGTGATGGCCCGGATGTGCGGCGGCGGTGTCGGCAGATGAACCAGCGTTATGCCGGGCAGATTGGCGTGAACGATTTCGTTCATCTTGGTGTTCGGGCCGACCTTGAAGAGATGCGGGAAATCGTTCTGGATCTCGACCAATGGCCGACGCGCGGCGACCTCGAGCACGAAGGTCGCGTTGCGGAACAGCGATCGGTCGCGGATCGGCGAGACAAAGGCGTTCGGCGCGCGCTCGATGATTTCGAGACTGATGGCGCGGCGACCGAGCCTTGCGCTCAGGAACTCCTGGATGTCGCGCACGAGCGGCGTGAAGACGTTTTCCAGGTCGTCGTGATTGTAGGCGGGGTAATCCCTTGCCCTGCGCTCGGTCGTGGCGAAGGTGGCGAGTTCGCCGGCCAGCCGAAGCAACTCCTCGTACAGCCGTTCGGGGTGAACGAATCCCGACCGCTGGAAATGGATGAGCGCGGGAATCTGCCGGTTCAGCAGCTGCAGCACGAAATAGTCGACGCTCTGCAGGCCGCCTCCCGAGGACGGGTCCACGGCATATCGCGCCAGTTCCTCCAGCTTGGCTTCGATCCAGCCGATGATGCGGTTGAGCCATCCGTCGATGACCGGATGCGCGGCGCAGATCAGCATCGGCGGAACGAACTTGTCGTCGAACAGGATGGTTTTGTCGCGCACCTCGAGAACGCGGGCTATTCCCAGCCCCATGTAGCCGGGCTTCGCCGTCTTGCGCAATTCGAACGACAGCCGCGGCGAGGCGATCTCGATCTCCTCCTCGATTCGCAGCGCCGACGTGGAGTCGATGAAGGTCTCGGCGCCGCGGGTGTATCGGCTGGCGCTGTCGGCGCTGGATTCGTCGACTTCGCGCGTGTTCGGCGCGGCCAGCGGCATCATCAGCCAGACCAGCTGGCCGGCGGCGCCGTCGGGCACGTCGATCGCTTCTGGAATCGGGCTGTCGGCCGGAATGTCGAACGGCGTGCCGTCGGGCATCATTCCGCTGGCGCGGCGCACCGCGAATTTGCTCTGTTCGGCGAGATCCTGATCGATCTCGAGCTGCTCGAAGCCCCAGGGATAGGGCGTGACGTGGCGGGTTCGCTTTTCTATCAGATGTTCGAGATACCGGTCGTTCTGCTGCAGATGATGCGGACGCAGAAACAGTCCCTCTGACCAAAAGACCTTGCTATACCAAGACATTCCATATCCGTTCAAAAATTCTGCCGGTCGCGCGACTGGGCATTTCCCGACGCGATGGGATCATCGCGAATCGACCTTGCCATCTTGATCGTAATAATCGGAAAAATGCAGCATGAACGCCTCGATCGCCGCAGCTTTGTCCCGCCCCAGGCCGGCTTTCCAGCGAACCAGAAAGGCCTCCCAGAGCCGGCTTTTGCGGGATCGCATCGAGTCGAAGATGTTTTCGTGGGCTTCCAGCTCCTTGGTGATCAGCGCCGGATCGATGCCGGCCACCAGCATCGTCACCGCGTGCTGCATGGCCATGTAGGTCTTCAGCTGATGGGATTTCAGATCGTCGAAGCCCTGGGCAAAGGCGTCATGGGCACCGAGATAGCTGCGGGTCTTCGGACCGAACAGGATCCGGATAGCGTCCTCGGCGCTCGGAGAGAATTTCAGCGGATTGTTTTCCGTCGCCTGGATCGATGTCTGACTTGTGCTGCGGGCGAGCCGCTTGGCCTCGTTGCGCGACTGCAGCAGCTGCATCATGCCGGCGACGGTGATCCGCATGATGTCACCGAATTGATCGGCCAGCTGCTCGGTGTCCCTGCCGTTGAAGAAGTCCGCCGGCAGGCCGGCCGCCTGCGCCATCCGACGGACAAAAGCGTCGTTGGCACCTCGATGGCTGTCGGTTGCTGGCGGCACGTCGTTGGCGGCTGATGCCGGCGGAGCGGCGGCGACGGGTCGTTCGATCGGTCGCTCAGGCGTCGGCGCGAGGAACGGGCTGGCGTCGTTTCTCGCGGGTTCGTCGTCTTTCCAGACCGGTCGGCGAGGGGCAACGACCGGAGCGGCAGGCTCGGGCGCCGTCTGCGCGGCAATCGGCGGACCGCTTGCCCAGTCCATCTCCTCGGGTTCGCTGGTGCGGCGCGCGAACGATCGCGGGCGCCTCGGCTCTTCGACCTCGGGCACGCCGGCCGCCCAATCGAGAAAATCCGGATTGACCGGTCGTGCCGACTCCCGTGCCATCCGGATCTGTTGCCGGTCGATCGGAGGCGGAGCATCGCCATCGCCGCCCCACAATTCCGGATAGGACACCGGTTGCGGTGCAGTCTGCCCGGCAGCTTGAGGGGACGACAGCCGCGACTCACCGTCGAGCGAAACCCCAACGATGTACTGGCCGATCACCAGCCGGTCGCCGTTCTTGAGCTCGTGCGGAGTTCGCATCCGCTGGTCCGAGCCATTGAGAAAGGTGCCGTTGGTGGAGACGTCGTGCAGCCAATAGGCGTTGTTGCGGTAATGCACCTCGCAATGCTTGCCCGAGATGAAACGGGAAGGATCCGGCAATGTCCAGTCGAGATGCTGGTCGCGGCCGATATCCACCGACCGCTTACCCGTCACCGCGAAGGATATCGGCCCGCCGTCGGGCAAATTCGGAACGTTTTCGATCGTGAGGCGGAGCGCCATCAGCCCTTCTCGCTATTGCGAAGATACAGACCCCTCGCTCGCCAATTGAATACCATCCTGAAGGCACGTCGTCATTATCCGCGCCTTCGCCGCCTCCTCGAGCCGCGACAAAGCGATGAAGAGTGCGACGCGGACCGCCTTGGCGGTCTGCTCCGGCGGCGCCGGCGCGACCCCCTTGTCTTCTGGTACGATGCTGCCACCGGACCAGCCCGCCGCCAGCGCCACCCAGGTCGCCGACGACTTGGTGTCGCCCGCATTGCCGGATGCCAGCGCCTTGCGACGCCGTGGTTCCTCCGGTTCCTCCACCCACGCTTCGGCGAAAGCGATCATCCTGTCCTCGTCAGGCCGCAATCGTTCGACCATCCGGCGGATCGACCGGCAGGCCCATGCGACCGCAACCCTTCGCGGCAGCAGATAGGCGCAAACCGAAATCGCCGGCTGCCACTCCCGCTTGGCGATCAGCGCGCGGATGAAGTCCGGCGTCCTCATGCTGTCTTCCGCCGCACCGACGTCGCCGGCTGCCGACGGATAGGCGTCGAAAAGGTCGCGTACCGTTGCAAACCGTATCTGGCTCATGACGCACTCAGTTGATGTTGATCGGCATACCCTGGACGACCATCGGCCCGAGCGAGTTGATGTTGATGGTCGGGGCTTCGATCGTGATGCCGGATTGCTCGAGCAGGATCTTGCTGGCGCCGACCTTGAGCTCGATGCTGATGTTGGCGCTGACCGTGATGGTCATCATGGCATCGACGGTCTGGTCCTGCGAAATCTTGACGTGCTGGCTGCCGTTCTGGATCTGCAGCTTGTCGTCGCCATTCTTCAACGTCGTGTCGCGCGACGCGCCGCCGCCGAAGGTTTCGCCGATGGTGCGGGTCTCCGCATGCTTGATGACGAGGTCATAGTCCCTCTCGGCATGCAACCCGATGATTTCCGATCCCTTGGCGTCCTCGAAATTCCATTCGTTGTAGCCACCGCCGCCCTTGGTGGAATTCGACATGATGCCCGCGATGGTCTTCTTGCCGGGCAGATCATAGGGTGGCCGGTATTCGTCGTTGTAGACCGTGCCGATCACCAGCGGCCGGTCGGGATCGCCCTCGAGAAATTCGATGACGGCTTCCTGGCCGACCCGCGGAATGAACTGGCCGCCCCAGTTCTTGCCGGACCAGGCCTGCGCGACCCGGACCTTGCACGATCGCTTCTTCTTGCGGTCCCAATAGAACCGCACATAGATCTCGGTCAGGGATTCGACCTCGATCTCCTCGCTGGATTTGTCGTCCTTGGTGACGACCTTTGCGGTCTGGATGCCGTGGATCAGCGGTTTCCGCGTCACGATCGGCGCGCGGAACGGCTGGTCGCTCGGCAGGAACTCGTAGCTTCCGTCGTAGACCTCGTCGGTGCTGCCGGAACTGGTGGTGCGGAAATGTTCGGCGACGAATGTATGGGAAGCCTGCACCACCAGATATTCGATGTTCTGTGACGACTGCCTGTGTTCCTTCAGCCTGGTGAGACCGCCCGGGAACAGGCCGATGGCAAGTCCCTGGCCGTGTCGACGATGGTCGGCCGCCTGCTCCGCCTGAAGCGCAACCTTGGCGTAGCGCTCGCCTTCCGACTTCTTCTTGTATTTTCCGGGGTAGTCGTAGAATTCCATGTCCGAGTGCTGGTAGCGCTCCGAGCCCTGCGCGTCGCTCAGCAGCTGGGCGTTCGGCGTCTCGTAATTGTAGTCGTTGAGCTCGACCTTGCCGGTCCTGAAATCGGCGTTCGCTGATCCATCCGGTGAGATGCTGCACCTCGCTGAGGAATTGGCCGGTCGCCGCGCGTAGCGGAACCGAATCGAGCCCCGGCACGGCGGAATGCGACGACTTGGAATCCGCCAGCACCAGCGTGTGCTTTCCGCCCTCATGCTTGAAGAAGTAATAGATGCCGTGCTGCTCCATCAACCGGCTGACGAAATTCAGGTCGGACTCCCGATATTGAACGCAGTATTCGAGCTTCGGGCATTGGCCCTCTTCGTGCAGCTCGGACTTGTAGTCGGTGAAACCGCGATCGTTGAACACCTCCTTGATGATGTCGGGCGCCGTCTTGTCCTGGAATATGCGGCAATCCGTGGTGCGGCCGAGCAACCACAGCCATGGCCGCAGCACCAGGCGATAGGTGTGATAGTCATGCTCGAGACCGGTCCACTGCGCCTCGACAAGGATGCCGTTGAACTCGCGCGGCGGATCGTACATCTTGATCTTGACTTGACATTGCTGGCCGATCGCCGCGTCGAAACTGAGATCCGGCTTTTCGCTGAGGCATTCGACCCGGAATTCGAAAAGCTCGCTCAGCGCCTCGTTTGCGTCGAACCGGACCAGGACCAGGACGTCCTTGCCAAGCGGCGTGGTGAGCTCGCCGAAGCGAGCGTCTTGTGAGAGCGACCCGCTCATCTAACCGACAAGCTCCATATTCGAGTTCAGGATTGAGTTGCCGGCCAATTAAAATCGACACAGCAAGAGATCGCGTTCTGGAAAGCCGAAAATAACAATTCGCCAGTAATACATGAAGCGCATCTGGCAGTAAACGGCTTCACGCTGGTTTGCCGCGCGCCGCCGGATCGGCATTTAACTAGTATTAACGCCGTCCGCCTTGTCGGGCTGCTCCGGGAATGACATGATGAACAGTCGCTTGACGGCGCGTGGAAAATCGTCGCGGCGGTTGACACGGAACGGTCAGGTCGTGACCGCGACGGCAGGGATTGTCGAATGATCGATCTTGCGCAGCTGACCGGCCCGGTTCCCGGCGAAGATCCATGCGGCCCCGATCTCGATGCCGAGGGCGATGCCGACTATCTCAATTTCTTTGCCTCGGTCGAACCGATATTTCCGGCGTCGTTTTTCGAGGTGAGAGACGAGGAAGGCAACGTCAGGCGCTTCGATCCCAAGGCCCATGATCTCAAGGGCAGGATCGATGCCGCCAAGGCGCTGCTCGCCCGCAGCAGTGATTTGCGCCTGATCATCCTGATCGCGAAGCTTTCGATTCTGGGCAAGGATCTGCCGGCGTTCACGGCCTGCATCGAGGCCATCGCAGATCTTCTCGTCCGGCAATGGGAGGGTGTGCATCCTCGCGCCGAGGGTGACGATTTCGCGTTTCGCCAGATGGCGATCGAGGCGCTCGACGTCATGCCGACCGTGGTGATCCCGTTTCAGTTCTTGACGCTGGCGGAGAGCCGCCGCCACGGTCCCGTCACCTACCGCACATGGTTGATGGCGAAGGGTGAAGTCGCCCCCCGCGCGGACGATACCGTTCTCGACGCGGCAACGGTCGCGCAGGTCTTCGACCAGATCGATCTCGAACAGTTGAAGGCAACGACGGCGAGCTACGTTGCGCTGGCGGGCCTGGTTGAAAAGATATGCCGGCTGTGGAGCGAGAAGGCCGCTTCGGCCGGCATGCTCAACCTCGACCGCGTCCAGCAGATCATCACCGGCATCGCGTCGATGCTGGAAGCCGTCGTGCTGCGACGCGATCCGAGCGTGGTCGAAAGCGCTGCGGCGGCCGACGAAACTGCCGGGGACAGCGTCGACGGAGCAGCCGAGCACGCCAGCCCGTCGTCGCGGATCGGGTCGGTGACCGCGGCCGGCGCCGCGCTGAGCGCCGTGGCGGCTTATTTCAGCCGCGTGGAGCCGTCCAGTCCGGCGCTGCTCCTGGTCCGCCAGGCCGAACATCTGCTCGGAAAATCCTTCGCCGAGGCAATCCATATCTTGGTACCAAATCACGCCGAGACGGCTGCCATCAACATCGGCCGCAACTGGCTGTTCGACCTGTCGGTCGATCGCATGGCGGCGCTGCTGGGCGAGCCGGGCGCTCAGGAGGTAGCCGCACCGGACGGGACGGAGCCGGTCTACACCGTGACCAATCGCGGCCAGGCTCTGGCCTTGCTTGACGCGGTGTCGGCATTTTTCCGAAATGTTGAACCATCGAGCCCGGTTCCATTCCTCGCCGACCGGGCGCGCGAACTGGCGCAGCGAGATTTTCTCAGCCTGCTGGTCGACGTCTTGCCCAGCGGATCGCTTCGCGCCCCCGATAACCAAACTTGATTCCGGCGGGGCCTGCCGCGTTGACTTGGACGGCAATAAGGACATAATCTCGGGGCAATTATTAATATTTGCGCTTTAGCGAGTCATATTCTCAGGTCTGTTTTCCCAGGGGTTTGCCATGGCAACCGACAGCGGCCAGAAATTCATTCGCCGAAACCGTGCCCCGCGCGTCCACATCACCTATGAGGATCCCTACGACGCCGAACGGCTGATCGAATTGCCGTTCGTAATGGGCGTGATGTCCGATCTTTCGGGAAACAATCCCGGGGTCGAGAAGGGCAAGATCGACGACCGCAAGTTCCTCGAATTCGACATGGACAATTTCGATTCCCGCATGGCGGCGATCCAGCCGGGCATCACGATGCGGGTCGCCAACAAGCTCGGCGACGACCCGGACGAGAAGATGTCCGTCAATCTTCGCTTCAACAAGATGGCCGACCTCAGCCCGGTCGCGGTCGCGCGCATGGTACCGGCGACAGCCAAGCTGCTGGAGGCGCGTGAACAGCTTTCCAACCTGCTTCGATACATGGACGGCAAGGTGGGCGCCGAGGATCAGCTGAAGAAGCTTCTCGCCGATCCTCAGTTGATGAACGCGCTGAAGGAGCGCGCCGCGGCTGCACCGAAACAGGATCCCGAGTCGGAATCAAAGGAATAGCTTCATATGGCGACCGAAGTAAGCCAAAAAGGGGCCGGAGCGCAGGTTCAGGTCGGCGAGGCCGACGAGTTCACGGCCCTGCTCAAGCAGAGTTTCAAGCCGAGAACCGAGCGCGCGGCCACCGAGGTCGAGAACGCCGTGTCGACGCTGGTCACGGAGGCGCTGAAGGACACCTCCGTCATCAAGACCGACGTGCTCGATACGATCGAGGAGATGATTGCGCGGCTCGATCAGAAACTGAGCGCGCAGGTCAACGAGATCATCCACGCGCCGGAATTCCAGACGATCGAGAGCGCGTGGCGCGGGTTGAGCTATCTCGTGTTCAATTCCGAGACCGACGCCAACCTGAAGATCCGGGTTCTCAACGTTTCCAAGAACGAGCTCTACAGGAACCTGCGGCTCTACCCGGATGCCCGCTGGGACCAGAGCCCGCTGTTCAAGCAGCTGTACGAGTACGAGTTCGGCCAGCTGGGCGGCCAGCCCTATGGCGCGTTGATCGGCGACTACTATTTCAGCCATCTTCCGGCCGACGTGCAGCTGTTGCGCGACCTCAGCAAGATCGCCGGTGCGGCGCACGCGCCGTTCCTCGCCGCCGCCGCGCCGACCCTGATGGGCATGGACAGCTGGACCGAGCTGTCCAATCCGCGCGATCTCGGCAAGGTGTTCGATACGCCGGAATACGCGGCCTGGAAGGGCCTGCGGGACCTGGACGATTCGCGCTATGTCGGGTTGTGCTTGCCGCGCGTGCTGGCGCGCTTGCCGTATGGCGCCAAGTCCGAGCCGGTGGAGGAGTTCGCCTTCGAGGAGGAAACCGACGGCCATTCGGGCGACAATTACGGCTGGATGAATGCCGCCTATGCCATGGCGGTGAACATCAACCGGGCCTTCAAGGAATACGGCTGGACGACGCGCATTCGCGGCGTCCAGTCGGGCGGCGAGGTCATCAACCTTCCGACCCACACCTTTCCGACCGACGACGGCGGCGTTGATCTCAAATGCCCGACCGAAATCGCGATCAGCGACCGGCGCGAGCACGAACTGGCGAAATCCGGCCTGATTCCGATCATCCATCGCAAGAACACCGACAAGGCCGCGTTCATCGGCGCGCAGTCGCTTTACAAGCCCAAGAAATATTTCGGCAAGAACGGCGTCGATGCGACCGCGTCCGACAACCTCTCCTCGCGCCTGCCTTATATGTTCGCGGTATCGCGCTTCGCGCACTACCTGAAATGCATGGTGCGCGACAAGATCGGCTCGATGAAGGAAAAGGAGGAATTGACCGTCTGGTTGCAGACCTGGATCAACGAATATGTCGACCCCAATCCGGCGATGTCCACCGAGGCCATGAAGGCGCGCAGGCCGCTCGCCGCGGCATCGGTCGAGGTCATCCCGAACGAGGAGAACCCGGGCTATTACAATGCGCGGTTCATGCTTCGTCCGCATTTTCAGCTCGAAGCCATGGATATCGGTCTCAGCCTGGTGTCGCGTCTGCCTGGCCCTGCGACGACTTGAGGCATGCTTCGAACTTTTTTGCCTGTCCCGACGTCTACTGGTTTTTGGCACTTGAAAGGAAAGCATCATGTCGGTCGATATGTTTTTGAAGCTCAATGGCGTGCCGGGAGAGTCCAAGGACCAGAAGCTCACCGACCATATTGAAGTTCTCAGTTTCTCCTGGGGCGCGACCCAGCAAGGCACCTACGGCACCGGCACCGGCGGCGGCGCCGGCAAGGCCCACATCCAGGAAACCACCTTCACCCATTTCATCGACAAGGCCTCGACCGTCCTGATGCAGATGTGCGTGAGCGGAAAGCATATCGGCGACGGCGAGTTCATCGCCCGCAGGGCAGGGGCCGACGGCAAGCCGCAGCCCTATCTGAACCTGAAGTTCGAGGATCTCATCGTCACTTCGGTGCAGGTTGCCGGGCACCATGGCGGCGACGACAGAATGACCGAGTCGTTCACGCTCAACTTCAAGAAGTTCGAGATCGTGTATACGACCCAGGACAACAAGGGCATCGCGCAGAAGGGCAATCCGGTGAAGTGGGATCTCCAGGAGAATGCCGAGGCCTGATCTGCGGTCGGAGAAATCCAGGATCGGTTCCGCCTGATTTTCTCGGCGCGGGGCGGCTGTAGCCAGGAGCGGTCATGCGTGCAGCGATGCTGGCTGTTTGAAGATGTCGACCAGGAGAGACCGTCAAAGCGCCCCCCTGATGCTCGCATTCCGCGACGCCCACGCGGCGCGGGATGCCAAGACCAAGATCGACGTGCGGAACGAACACGGCGAGCGCGTCATCGCCGGGCGGCGCGCCAGCGGACGCGCGCCGATCTCGGAAGCGGCGTTGCGCAAGGAAGTCGCCCGCGACCTGGAGTCCCTGATGAACACCGTTGCGTTCGAATCGACGGAAGACATCGCGGAATTCGGCAACGTGCAGCGCTCGATACTGAATTACGGCTTGCCGGACATCGCGCATATGACGATCGACGAAGCCCGCGTCGACAGCCTGTCGGCGCAGATTCGGGCGGCCTTGATGACCTACGAGCCGCGGCTCGTCCCGCAGACGATACGGGCGAGCCGCGACCCATCGGCGCGCATCGAGGAATTGAAGCTCCGCTTTCTCGTCCTTGCCGATCTTCGCTACGAACCGCTCAACGTGCCGGTGGAATTCATCGCCGATGTCGACGTCGAAAGTGGCGGCATTCACATTAAGCGGCTCTAGCGGATGGATCGGGAATTCCTTGATCTCTATAATCGCGAATTGTCGTTGTTGTACGAGCAGGCGGGCGATTTTGCCGAGCAATATCCCGGGATTGCCGAACGGCTAGGCGGACTGGTCCGCGAGCACAGCGATCCGATGATCGCCGGCCTGCTCGAGGGCACCGCCTTTCTCGCCGCGCGCGTCCAGCTCAAACTGCAGCACGAATTTCCGGAGTTCACCGCCAACCTGCTCGAGCAGCTGGTGCCGAACTATCTCGCGCCGACGCCGTCGGCGATGCTGGTCAAGGCGCTGCCAGCCTACGGCGACCCGGCATTGCGGGAAGGCAAGAGGATCGCCAACGGTTCCTACTTCGATGCGACATACAGGGAGCGCGAGCGCAGCGTCGCCTGCCGCTTCCGGCTCTGCAGCAACATCGTGCTCTGGCCGTTCGAAATTCGATCAACCGAATACTACCTGACCGCCGGGCCGATGCAGGCTCTCGGAGTTCCGGTCGAACGCGACGCGCTTGCGGGCCTGCGGCTGTCGCTGACCCATCGCATGACGGCGCGCCTGGACGATGAAATCAGCGACGAGGCGGCGCGAACCAAGCCCGAATTCTGGTTCGCCGGCTGCCGGATGGACGAACTGCCGATCTATCTGTGCGGCGCCGAGGACGATGCGATCGCGCTCTACGAGCAGATCATCGGCAACTGCATCGGGGTCTACATCCGCTATCTCGACGACTATGGCGATCCCGTCGTCATCCGCTTGCCGCCCGACACCGTGCAGCAGGTCGGCTTCGACGAGCAGGAGGCGCTGTTCCCGATCGACAACCGCGTGTTCCGCGGCTCGGAGCTGTTGCGGGAATATTTCACGTTTCCCCGCAAGTTCCTCGGCTTCAGGCTGACGCGGCTGCGCGAGATCATGCCGCGGCTGCGCAGCAAGGCGATCGACATCGTATTTGCGTTCGACGAACAGAATTTGCGATTGGCGGCGGCTTCGGAGCCCAAGGCTTTCAGCCTCTATACCGCTCCCGCGATCAATCTGTTCGAGAAGTCCACCGATCGGATAGCGATCGCGCCGAACGCCCACGAATATCACGTCGTTCCCGACCGCAGCCGTTACCTCGATTACGAGCCGCACCGGGTCGTCGAGGTGTTCGCGCATTTCCCCGGCGCCAAGGACAAGGTGGCGGTTCGCCCGCTTTATTCGGCATCGGTGGATCCGACGGCGGGCTCGGTGAGCCGCCTGTATTACACGGTGCGCCGGCTTCCGCGGCGGCGAACCGTCGAAGAGAAGGCCCACGGCACAACCTCCGACTATGTCGGGACGGACATGTTCATCTCCCTGCTGGAGCCGGGCGAACTGAGCGGCGAGAGGTCGGCGGTCGAACTGAGCGTCCGCGCCTTGTGCTCGAACCGTCATCTCACCGGACATCTGCCGGTCGGACAGGGCGGCGCGGACTTTCGCTTGCTCGACGACGTGTCGCTGCCATTGGTCTGCGTGTCCGGGCCGACCCGGCCGCGCGAGCCGATCGTCTCGCAGATGCGCACGCGCAGCGAGGCCGCGAGCGTCGGTATCGTCACCTGGCGGTTGATCAACATGCTCAGCCTCAACAATCTCGGGCTGGTCGAGCGCGGCGCAGGCAAGAACGCGGCTGCGCTGAGGGAAATGCTGCTGCTGTTCGCCGACTTCGTGGAGGACGCGACGGAACGCAAGATCCGGGGCGTTCGCGGCGTCGACAGCCGGCCGGTGGTGAGGCGGATTCGCGAGCGCGTCGGCAGCGGAGCGGCAAGAGGCCAGGAAATCAACCTCACGCTCGATGAGAAGGCGTTCGAAGGCAGCGGCGCCTTTCTGCTCGGCGCGGTGCTGGAGCGCTTCTTTGCCGACTATGCCGGCTTCAATTTCTTCACGCAGACCGTTGTGTCCACCACCGAGCGTGGCGAGATCATGCGCTGGCCGCCTCGAATGGGGACGAGGAGGTCGCTGTGAAACTGATCGATCGGATGGCGGCGGAGCCCTGGAAGTTCGACTTCTTCGACGTGCTGCGCCAGGTCGAGCGGGCCAATCCCGGCAAGCCGCGCATCGGTGACAGCGCCACCCGCCGCGACGAGTATGTCGACCTCGGGCAGGATCCCTATCTGGAATTCCCGGCGTCCAATCTCGCCAGCGTCGCCGAGCGCGAGGGCCGGTTGAAGATCATCGTGAAGTTTCTCGGCCTGCTCGGTCCGCAGGGCGCCCTGCCGCTGCCGACGACGGACGAGAGCCTTGGCTGGCTTCTGATGCGCGACGATGCGTTCCCGCGCTTCCTCGACCTGTTCAACGGCCGGTTTCTGCAGCTGTTCTTTCGGGCATGGTCCAATTCCCGGCCGATCGGCCAGCATGATCGCCCCTCGCAGGATCGGTTCATCGCCTATATCGGCTCGATGATCGGGCTCGGGACCAAGACCTACGGCAATCTCGATTCGATACCCGACATCGCCAAGCTCGAATATGCGGGACTGCTGGCGCCGAAGGCGAAGAGCGCCTCGCGCCTGGCGCGCTTCCTGCGCGGCATGTTCGGGGTCAGGGTCGAGATCGACGAGTTCGTCGGCTCCTGGCTGGTTTTCGATCCTGGCGACCGCACCGCGATCGGACGCAAGCATGCCGCGCTCGGCAAGGACCTGCTGCTTGGCTCGAGCGTGTTCAGCGTCGAGGACAAGATCCGGATAAGGCTGTACGTCAACGACTTCGCCCAGTACGAGCAGTTTCTCCCGTCGGAAGGCAGCAACCTGTCGCGACCGCTGGCGGATGCGGTCTTCTTCTACATCGGCGACGAACTCGATTGGGACGTGGAGCTGGCGATCGCGTCGGGCGCCGTCGAACCGGTTCGGCTCGGTCTCGGCGCGAGACTGGGCTGGACGAGCTGGGTATCGCCCAACTGGGCGTCGACCGACGAATACCGGTACGACGCGCGGTTCCATCTGAGCGAACGTCTGCAGGCCGGTCGCGGCGCGTCGTCGCGCCAGCAGCAGGACCGGCAGCGAGGAATAGCACCAGAGTTGGTTCAGTAAGGCAAAGGCAGGTTCGCGACTCCGAGCCGAATGACATTGTTACGACAGCGATCGCCGACCCGTTTGCAGCAGTGATTGGAGCGTTCCGTGACCGACATCAGCCTTGAAGCAGTAACCGGGAAATTGAACCGGGCAGGCTACGACGCCTTCATACAGGCACTTCGACATGCCAAGAGCGCCGGCAATCGCAACGTCGAACTGGCGCACTGGCTGTTTCACATCCTGCAGAAGGAACGCACCGACCTCAGCCTCTCCGCCGACCACTACAAGATCGATCGGAGTCGCCTGATGTCCGACCTCGCCGGCATCATCAACGGATTCCGGAAGAACGAGACCGACATGCCCGGCGTCGCCAATTCGGTGATCGACGTGCTCGACCGCGGCTGGCATTACGCGACGCTGTTTTTCGGCGAGACCCAGATCCGGACCGGCCACATCCTGGTGGCCGGACTGAAATCGAACGATATCCGGCGCGCTCTCAACAACATTTCGCAGGAATTCGCCAAGATCAATGTCGACGGCCTGCTGGCCGAGCACCGTGCCATCTGGTCGGGCTCCGAGGAAGAAAATCTGCAGCCGATGGATGGTTCGGGGCTGCGCGCGGCTGGAACGCCGGGCGCCGACCAGGCCGCCGGACCGAAGGGCACGACTCCGCTCGACCGCTACTCGCAGGACCTCACCGCGAAAGCGAAATCGGGCGAGATGGATCCCATTCTCGGCCGCGACAACGAGATACGGCAGCTGATCGACGTTCTGATGCGGCGACGGCAGAACAACCCGATCCTCACCGGCGAGGCCGGCGTCGGCAAGACCGCCGTGGTCGAGGGGTTCGCCCAGCGCATCGCCGCGAACGACGTTCCGCCGCCGCTCAAGAACGTTCGGCTCTGTGCCCTCGACATCGGCCTGATGCAGGCCGGCGCCTCCATGAAAGGCGAGTTCGAGCAACGCTTGCGCTCGGTGATCGACGAGGTGCAGGGATCGCCGACCCCCATCATCCTGTTCATCGACGAGGCCCATACGCTGATCGGTGCCGGCGGCTCGGCCGGTACCGGCGACGCCGCAAACCTGCTCAAGCCGGCCCTGGCGCGCGGAACGCTGCGTACCATCGCGGCCACGACCTGGTCGGAATACCGCCAATACATCGAGAAGGATCCGGCGCTGACGCGGCGCTTCCAGCCCATCAACATCGACGAACCGGATGTCGAGACCTGCTGCATCATGCTGCGCGGCATCCTCGGGCCGATGGAAAAGCACCACAAGGTCCGCATCTCCGACGCCGCCATCGTCGCCGCGGTCAACCTGTCACACCGCTACATTCCCGCGCGTCAACTGCCGGACAAGGCGGTCAGCCTGCTGGATACGGCCGCGGCCCGTGTCGCCATCAGCCAGAGCGCGACGCCGGCGATGATCGAGGACGCCAGGGTTGCGATCACCGCCCGCGAGGCCGAACGGGCTGCGCTGGTCAGCGACAGCGACCTCGGCGTCGACGACAAGGAGCAGATCGCCGAAATCGATGCCGCCATCGCGGGGCTGAAGGAGAAGCTCGCCGGGCTGGAGGCGGAGTGGGCGAACGAGCAGGCCATCGTCGACGAGATCAGGAGCCTCCGCGAGATCCTGGCGACGCCGAAGGAGGGCGACGACCCCGACGCCAAACGCGCCGAACTGCGTGGCAAGTTCGATGCGTTGGAAGCCATCAATCCCGAGCATCGGATGATCTATGCCCATGTCGACGAGCAGTCGGTGGCCTCCGTGGTGTCCGACTGGACCGGCATCCCGGTCGGACGCATGGTGCGCGACGAGATCGAAACCGTGCTGAAGCTGCCGGAGATCCTCAACCGCCGGGTGGTCGGGCAGTCCCACGGCCTGCAGATGATCGCCAAGCGGATCGAGACCAACCGCGCCAAGCTGGACAATCCCTCGAAGCCGATCGGCGTATTCATGCTGGCCGGGCCTTCCGGCGTCGGCAAGACCGAGACGGCGCTGGCGCTGGCCGAGACGCTCTATGGTGGCGAGCAGAACATGATCACCATCAACATGTCGGAGTTCCAGGAGGCGCACACCGTATCGTCGCTGAAGGGCGCGCCCCCCGGCTATGTCGGCTACGGCGAGGGCGGGCGGCTGACCGAGGCGGTGCGGCGCAAGCCGTACAGCGTGGTACTGCTCGACGAGGTCGAGAAGGCGCATCCCGACGTGCACGAGATCTTCTTTCAGGTGTTCGACAAGGGCATCATGGAAGATGGCAACGGCCGCCGCATCGACTTCAAGAACACCCTCATCATCCTGACCACCAATGTCGGCACCGATGTCATCATGGGGCTGTCCCGCGATCCGAAATACCGTGATGCCCCGGAGGAGCTCGCGCAGATGCTGCGCCCGGAGCTGCTCAAGGTGTTCCCCGCAGCGCTGCTCGGGCGCATGGTGTCGATCCCGTACTTCCCCTTGTCGGATTCCATGCTCGGCGGCATCGTCCGCCTGCAGCTCGACCGCATCGGCCGCCGCATCCGTGACAACCACGACGCGGCCTTCGTCTACGACGACGCCGTCGTCAACCACATCGTGTCGATGTGCAACGATCCTGATTCCGGTGGCCGCATGGTCGACAACATCGTCACCAATACGCTGCTGCCGGCGCTGTCGCGGGAATTCCTCAACAAGTCGCTGGCCAAGGAGGAGATCAAGGAAGCCCGCGTCGGCATCGAGAACGGCAATTTCGCGTATGCGTGGGCATAGCGGCATATCGCCCGGCAGCTGAGTTTTTCCGCAGCGGAGGCATCATGGGAACCGTCGATTTCAAATTTGGAACGCTGATTCGAACCGGCCCGAAACTGACCTATGGCGGCAAGTGGGATGCGGACCTCGTCGATTGGAAAATCGACGCCGGCACCAATGCCTTTCTCACGATCTTCATCCGGGTCTTCTTCGCCAAGATCGACCCCGTCGGCAACACCGGGACCTATGGCGACACGGACGACACCGCCGCAAAACCTTCCAAGAAGCCGATTCAGAAGTGGAAGCCGGGCGAATTCGAGCAATATGTGAGGAATCTGACGGGCGGTGCGCAGCGCTTTTGGGACGGCCAGTTCTGGCTGAAGACGCCCAAGAACTACGATGGATTGGACTATGTCGTCCGCGGCCGGCCGGCCTTCCGTTGCAACGTGTATTGCAAGCTCGATCTCAAGGCGGCTTCGAAGGCCAGCGACGCGCACTACACGATCGCCGTCGTCCGCGCCCAGGATGGTGTCGCCTTCCGCTCGAACGCCGTGCTGTACAGCCAGAACGACATCAAATCGTCCCAGATGATTCCAAATTCGACGGTGAAGTTCTGGACGCATTTCCACGAGGTCGGGCATCTGATCGGGCTCGGCCATGTCGGGACCGGCGGGAAGATCAACGTGCACAACGACAACAGCCCCACGGCATACGGCGTGACCCAGGCGGAGATGCAGGACGTCATGGGTCGAGGGCACGCCCGTCACGACTGGCATGCGACGCCGTGGCAGGAGGCTGCCGAAGCCTTTACCGGCATCAAGCTGGCAAACTGGAAGGTCTTCCAGCATCACATCTCGCCCGAACGCATCTGACGACGAACGCGTCCTGCATGGCCAGTCCCACTCCGACGCCCTATGACGAGATTCACTATCCGGGTGGAGTTTTTCCCTCGACCCATCCCGAGCATCTGGCGACGATTGCCTCGCTATATGGGATGGACCCGGTGCCGGTCGAGCGCGCCCGCGTGCTCGAACTCGGGTGCGGCTTCGGCGCCAATCTGCTGCCGATGGCCTACCACTACCCGCAGGCCCGGTTTGTCGGCATCGATCTGAGCGGATCGAGCATTGCGCGCGGGCGCGAGAACATGGCCGCGCTCGGGCTCAGCAATATCGAACTGCATCACCTGGACATCCTCGAAATCGGACCCGAGTTCGGAACGTTCGACTACATCCTGTCGCACGGCGTCTATTCCTGGGTGCCGGACCCGGTCCGCGACAAGATGCTGGCGATATTCAAGGCCAACCTGTCGCCGCAAGGCGTCTGCTATGTCAGCTACAATGCCTATCCGTATTCGCATGCCCGCAACCTGGCTCGGGACATGGTCCTGTTCCATACCCGGGGCATTGCCGATTCCCGCGACAAGATCGCCCAGGCCCGGGCCATCCTGCGCTTTCTCAGCGACGCGTCGCGCGCCGACACGGTTCATGGCGCCGTGCTGCGCGACCAGTATACGCGCGTCGCCAAGATGGCGGACGAGTTCTTCTTCCACGACGATCTCAATGAGATTGCCCAGGCATTTCTGCTTCACCAGGTGGCCGAACGCGCGCAGTCGCATGGGTTGCAATATCTGAGTGATACGGATTTCGCACGCGGCTGCCTGAACCGCTATCCGGACGGCGTGCGCGCGGTGCTCGAGGGCTTTCCGGGCGAGGAGATGGCGGCGCGGGATCAATACCAGGATTTCATCGACGGCTTCGGGTTTCGCCGCACCCTGCTGTGCCATGGCGATGTCGCGCTGCGGCGCGCGCTGTCGCCGGAATTCATGCGCCGCTGCCACTTCACCGGCGCAAGCGCGCCACTCGAGGAGCCGTCCGGGCCGATGCCCGATCCAGCCCCCGGCGCGGAACTCCAGTTCGGAACGCGCGACCGGAGCATTTTTGGCATCACCGACGAGTTCGTGAAGTCGGCCTATCTGCAGCTTGGCGCGGCCTGGCCGCGCGCCGTCGCATTCGATGAGCTGCTGCGCGCGGCCCGCGCCGGCCATGCCGCCCAGCATCCAGCTCGCGATGTGGAAGCCGACGCGGATCTGCTGGCCAAGGCGATGTTCAGCCTGGCGTGCAATGACGCGATTTCGTTCAGTCTGTATCCGAGGGGGCGGGCATCGAACCCGGACCGGCCGGTCGCGAGCCCGCTTGCGCGGCGGCAGTCCGAAACCGATACGCTGGTCGTCAATCTGCTGCACCAGGCCGTGCGCCTCGAAAATCGCGAGGCCTGTCGCATCCTTCAACTGCTCGACGGCACCCGAGACCTCGACCAGCTGGCAGCCGAGGTTCACGCCTGGCGTCCCCGAACCGCCCTGGAGCCGGGCGATGCGGAGGGCGCAAGGAATGCCGTGCGGAAATTCCTGGAACAGGCCGGCAAGCTGGCGCTGCTCGCTCAATGACCGCTTGGGGCCTGTCGCGCGAAGATAAAATTATTGTGATCTTGCTCACAGAACGGTGGCCGGCTGCTGCTACACTAATTGCGTAACGGGGATGGAGGTTGGCGCGGTGTTTGCAGGTTTCCGCAAGGTCGTTCTGGCCGCGATATTGTTGCTCGTCTGCTCCCCCGCCTGGGCGGAGAAACGCGTCGCCCTCGTCATCGGCAATTCCACCTATCAGAATGCCGACCATCTCGCGAACCCCGCCAACGACGCCACCCTGATCGCTTCCGCGCTGAAAAATGCCGGTTTCGACGTCGTCGAATCCCGCCTCGACTTGAAGGCCGTCGACATGCGGCGGGCGCTGCGGGACTTTCACGATCGGGCCGTCGACGCCGACGTGGCCGTGGTCTACTACGCGGGTCATGGCATCGAGATCGACGGCACCAATTATCTGATCCCGATCGACGCCACGCTCGAGCGCGACACCGATGTCTTCGACGAGGCGTTCTCGCTCGATCGTGTCCTGCTCGCGATCGAGCCGGCGAGACAGCTGCGAACTCGTCATCATCGACGCCTGCCGCAACAACCCCTTTGCCGACACGATGAAGCGGACGCTCGGGTCGCGGTCGATCGGCCGGGGTCTTGCAAGGGTCGAGCCCGCGACTACGAACACGCTGGTCGCCTTTGCCGCAAAGGCAGGGCTGACTGCGCTGGACGGCACGAGCAAGAACAGCCCGTACACGACGGCGCTCGTCAAATATATCGCGAAGCCCGGCCTGGATCTGCGTCGCGCTTTCGGCTTCGTTCGGGATGACGTCCTGAAGGCGACGGGAAATCGCCAGGAGCCCTATGTCTACGGCTCCCTGGGCGGCGACGATATGTCCCTGGTGCCGGCCGCTGCGGCCGCAAGACCGGGCGATCCAGCAGATGTCAGGCGCGACTTCGAACTTGCGCTGCAGATCGGCAACAAGGATGCCCTGAACGCCTTCCTGTCCCAGTATCCGGACGGCTACTACGCCAACCTGGCCAAGCTCCAGCTGGCGAAGATCTCCGTTGCCGGAATACCGAGCGCCCCTGCTGACAGCACGTCAAAGGGCCGGGAATCGCCCGCGGCCGACCGACCCGAGGATTCGCCAAAGGCCGCCACGGCCGAACCGATATTGCCGGACAGCAGTGCCGCCTCGCAACTCGCGGCGGCGGAGCAAGGTCGGATGGAAAAGGGTCCCGACAGCAAGGGCGCTTCCGTCCCGACGGCAGCGCCACCAGCGGCGGGTTCCGAAACTCCCGCGCAGGAAACCAAGGCTGCCGCGTTGTCCCAACCGGATCTGCCGCGTCCTCCATCCGGGCAGGAATTGGCCAAAGCGGTGCAGACCGAATTGAACCGGGTCGGCTGCTTCACCGGATCGATCGATGGCGAATGGGGATCGGGGTCGCAGCGTTCACTGACGCAGTTCAACCGCAGCACCGGGACGAAGTTCGACGTCAAGATCGCGAGCCTGAATGCGCTCGACGCGATCAAGCTGAAGCAGGGCCGGGTCTGCCCGCTGGTCTGCGAGCGCGGCTTCCGGGCCGATGGCGATCGCTGCAGCCGGATCGTCTGCGCCGAGGGTTCGTTTCTCAACGATGACGATGTTTGCGAGAAACGTCGCGGAAAGACCCCGACCGCGCGGCACGACCGCGGCGACCGCGTCGAGCGTGAGCAGGGACGCCTGTTGCCGGAGCGGCCCGCTCCTGAACCCAGTCCGCCGAGATCCCGTCCATCCCGTGCGGAATCGGCGCGAGGGTCGGGTCAGATCGTGTGCGACACCATCGGCTGCCGTCCGGTCCAGCGCGGTTGCCATCTCGAATTCCGAACCACCGCCCAGGGCGGTCCCGTTGAGGGCGGCGGCGGCAACGTGCAGATCTGCAATTGAATGCGTTGTGCCCGTAGTCATCCGACGCCGAGCAGCTTTGACTGCAGTTCCGGATCGGACTGCAACACGCTGCTGGGGCCGGCGTGGACGATCTCGCCATTGACCATAACATAGGCCTTGTCCGCGAGATCGAGCACCAGGTCGACCTTGTGCTCGACCAGGAGAATGCTGGTTCTCTCGCGCAGCTTTTCGATCGCCGCCAGAACTTCTGCCACCACCGACGGCGCTAGCCCCTCGAAGGGTTCGTCGAGTAGGATCAGCCGTTGCGGCGCGCACAGGGCGCGTCCGATCGCCAGCATCTGCCGTTCACCGCCGCTGAGGTTTTCGCCGCGAGCATCCTGCCGCGTGCGCAGTTTCGGGAACAGCTGATAGATGTCCTCCAGCGGCCAGCCGCCTTCCCGCTGGGCCAGCGCCAGGTTTTCCGCGACGGTCAAATTGGGGAAGATGCGCCGTCCCTCCGGCACGATTGCGATGCCGTGCCGGTTGATCCGGTCCGGCGACAGCGAGGTGACATTGTGGCCGTCAAAGGTGATGGTTCCCCGGGTCGGCTTCAGCAGGCCCATGATGGTCTGAAGGGTCGTCGTCTTGCCGACGCCGTTTCTGCCCAACAGCGCGACCACCTCGCCTTCGCCTACATCGAGATTGACGTCGTGCAGGATGCGGCTCGCATTGTAGCCGGCATCGACGCCGCTCAATGTCAGCAGTGGCCGGCGCACGACCGCGGCGCCGCCGGGCGACGTCTGCGGCACACGCTTGCTGCCGTGCCGGCCCATATAAGCTTCCAGAACTTTCGGATCGTTGGCGATGGCGGCGGGCTCTCCCTCCGCGATCACGCTGCCCTGGTGCAGGACGGTGATCCGGTCGGAGAGGGCGAGCACCCGGTCGATGTCATGTTCGATCAGCAGCACTGCATGGTTTCGGGACAGTCGGCGGATCACGGTCGCGATCCGTTCGCGGTCGGCGTCGCCGAGTCCCGCCAGCGGTTCGTCCAGCAGCAACAGCTCCGGCTCGGTCGCCAGCGCCACCGCGATCTCGAGCAGACGTTGTTCGCCATGGGCCAGATTCGCACAAAGCTCGCGAGCCCGATCTGCAAGCCCGACGGTGGCGAGCAGGGTCCAGGCCCGTTCGCAGACATCCGGAAGCCGATAGGCGTCGCGCCACAGCGAGCCGCGGTAGGGCGAGCGCGCCTGCGCCGCCACCCGCACCGTCTCGAACACCGTCAGGTTGGTGAACACGCTGACGATCTGGAACGAGCGCGCCAGACCGGCATCGATGCGTTTGTGCGCGGCCATGTCGGTGATGTCGAGGCCGCGGAACGTCAACGTTCCGCCCTCGCTCGCCAGCAGCCCGGTCAGCATGTTGAAGAAGGTGGTCTTGCCGGCACCGTTGGGCCCGATCAGGCTGTGCAAGGTCCGCGCCTTCACCTGCAGGCCAACCTTGTCGGCGACCACCAGCGACCCGAACTTCTTGGACAGGCCATCGACGCTGAGGACGATTTCCTCGCCGCCCGCCGCCGCATCGGGTTCCCGGTCGAGCAGCCCCTTGAGGTCCTTCGGCGGCGGAGGGATGTCTTCCGCGGTCAGGGTCCAGTTCCGACGCCCCCTCAACCGGATCCAGATTCCCGAGATGCCTTCCGGCGACAGCAGAATGAAGGCGATCAGGATCGCGCCGAAGAACAGCCACCAATGCTCCGTCAGCGAACTCAACTGGTCGCTCAGGATGATGAAGATGACCGCGCCCCAGGTCGGCCCGAGGAAATGGTGGATGCCGCCCAGGATCGTCATCATCACGGGATCGCCGGCATGCTGCCAATTCAGATTGTCGGCATAGACGCTCTGGATCAGGAAAGTCAGCAGGCTTCCGGCGAGGCCGATCACCGTGGCCGAGATGATGAAGGCGATCAGCTTGAAGCGCTTGGTGTCGTATCCCAGGCAGCGGACGCGCTGCTCGTTGTCGCGGAGCGCCTGCAGCACCCGTCCGAACGGCGAGTGAACGATGCGCCAGACCGCGTACATGCCGCACAGCACCGCGCCCACCACGAAATAATGATAGGCGAGGGGAGCGCGAAGCGTCGACCGCGAAATCCCCTGCAGGCCGTTCTCGCCGCCGGTCAGATCGGTCCATTTGAAGGCGATTTCATAGAACAGCTGGGTGAAGGCCAAGGTTAGCAGCGAGAAATAGATGCCGCGCCGCCGCAGGATGAGCAGTCCGATCACGAGCCCAAGGACGCCGGCCGTCACGGTGCCGAACAGGATCGCCGCATACATGTTGTCGAACAGGTGCAATACGGCGATGCCGGCGGCGTAGCTGGCCGCGCCGAAGAACGCCGAGGCGCCGAACGAGACCAGCCCGGTATAGCCGAGCAGCAGGTTGAACCCCAGCGCATAGAGCGCGTAGATCGCAATCTCCGTTCCCAGGGTGGTGGTCGAGCCGATCCAGCGCAGCACAAAGGGCAGCACGGCGAATACGATCGCCGCAACCAGAATCGGATGCAGGAGCGAATTGCGGGCCGCCTTCATTCGAAACGTTCCCAGCTTTCGCCGAGCAATCCGCGCGGCCGGATCAGCAGCACCACGATCATCAGCGCATACATCACGGCAGTCGACGCCGCCGGCCAGAACTGGATCGACAGCGCGACCGATACGCCGACCAGCAGACCGCTGATCACGGCGCCGCCGAAGCTGCCCAGGCCGCCGATGGTGACGACGACGAAGGCCGGCATGATCGCGGCCTCCGACATCGAGGGGACGACGCTCCAGAGCGGCGCGGCCAGCACGCCGGCGACGCCCGCGACCGCAGTGCCGAGCCCGAACACCGCCGTGAATACTTTCTTGAGGTCGATGCCCAGCATGCTCACCATCTCGGGATCGCGGCTGCCGGCGCGGATGATCCGGCCGTATCTCGTGCCGTGCAGGAACAGCCACAAGGCCGCGAGGATGACGATGGTGATCACCAGCACGAACAGGCGATATTTGGTGACCAGCACCGGTCCCCAGACAATGAACCCTGACAGCAGGGGCGGGGCATTGAACGGACGACCGGCGGCGCCCCAGATGGTGCGGATCAGTTCTTCGGCGAACAGTGCAATTCCGAACGTCATGAACAGGCCGAGCAACGGTTCCTTGCCGTAGAGCGGCCGCATCAGGGTCATCTCGATCAGCATGCCAATGATGCCGACGCCGAGCGGAGCCAGCACAATGGCCCACGGGCCGACACTGTCGCGCAGCGTGAGGGCCAAATAGGCGCCCAAGGCGAAATAGACGCCATGGGCGAAATTCACCACGCCGAGCATTCCGAAAATGATCGAGAGTCCGATCGCGATCAGGACATACAGAAAGCCAAGCACAAGCCCGTTGACGACCTGAGAGATGATGAGCTCGGTCATGCCGTGTCCGCTTTTGCCGGGCGAGGACCGGCGCGACGGCCGAGGCCGCCGCGCCGGTGATGCGGGCAGGAATTCAGATCAACTCTTGAACTGGCAGCCGATGTCGGCCTGGCTGCCATAGGCCGCATCGAGCTGGGCGCTTTCCTTCGGATACTCGTTGTCGATGGTGAAGTAGTCGTATTTGTCGCTGATCTTGTCCTTCACCGATGCCACCAGCAGCGGCTGGACCAGCTGGTGGTCGAAATTGCGGAAGCCGATCGGCGCATCCTTGTAGCCTTCGAACTTGTGTTCTTCCAGGAACGCGACAAGCTTGCTGGAATCCGTCGACTTGGTTTCCTTGATCGCGGTCAGGATGGCCGTGGTGCCGAACCAGTCCTGCCAGCCTTCGACCTCCGGCGGGGCATTGTGCTTCTTCCTGTAGGCCTCGACGAACTCGGCGCTGCGCTTGGTCAGATGCGGACCGGTGTAGTTCCACAGCTTCGGATAGGTGCCGAAGGCAGCCTCGGGGCCGGCGGCCCACAGGTCGCTGTCGTTGACGATCGGCGAGGACAGCGCCATCTGGCGCGTCAGGCCGATCTCATGCATCTGCTTCAGCAGGTTGGTGATGTCGGTCCCTCCGAGGCCGACATAGAGCACGTCGGGCTTGGCCTGGCGCAGCTTGAGGATATAGGAGCTGTAGTCGGTGGTGCCGAGCGGGGCCTGGTCATATCCGAGCACGGTCCCGCCATCCTTGACGAGAACGTCCTTCATCTGGTTGTAGGCATCGATGCCCCAGGCATAGGATGCGACGATGAAATACCACTTCTTGCCGCGCTCCTTCAGCTTCGGGTAGACGCTCTGCACCGTCACCTTGTTGGGCAGATCGACGCGAAACGTGTACTTGTTGCAGTTCTTGCCGGTGATTTCGGTGGCGTTGGGGCCGCTCGCCATCAGCAGCATCTTCGCCTGCTCGGCGACCGGCATGATGGCGAGGACGTCGCCGCTCGACACGCCGCCCTGGATCGCCACCACCTTCTCTTCCTCGATCAGCTTGCGCATGTTCTGCTGGGTCGATTGCGGGCTGGATTCATCGAGCCAGACGATCTGGACCGGTCGATCCAGCACATGGCCGCCAAAATCCTCGACGGCGATCTGCGCGCCGTTCTGACCGGTCTCGCCCTGAACGGCGTAGGGCCCGGACTTCGGAAGCAGCATGCCGATCTTGATGGCTTCCGCGGCCCGCGCGGTGATGACGAAGGGCGCGGCGATCTGCGTCGCGCCGATCGCGGCGCCGGCCAGCAGGGTGCGGCGGCTGATGCCGAACTTCGGCTCCGTGATGATTTTCATGATCTACTCCCTGTTATGATGGGGCCGCGTTGCGCGGTCCATGGAGATGGCAGCTTCCTTGAGGGGTCAGTCAACGGGCCGAGAGCCGAATCTGTCGGGAGCCTGGTGACGCGGGCCGATCCGCGGCCAGGTGATCAGCCCTTGGACTTGGCTCCATCGGAAGCCGCGGAACGGGCGAGATTACAGTGAAAACGCTTTCAGTCAATCACGCCCCATATAGTCCATCCGACTGAGGCGAAGCGCGACGCGAAATTCAGCCGCTTGTCGCACGGCAGCGGCTCTGCCGTGAAATGGCGTTCGTCGATTTCGCTGACCCGAGTAATCCTGGGGCGGCGCAGACAAGCGGGCGAAGTCCGACGAAATTCTCGAGGAACTCGGCTACGATGGCGATCAGGTGCGGACCCTTCGAAGCAGCGGAGCGGTCGGAGCCACCCGCTAGCGTCCTCGCCGCATGCACACTCGATCCGGAGGTTGCTTCCATGACGTCAATGCACGCGAAAATCGGCAACTCCGCCAGATTTTCCAAGACCGTCGGCGAGTCCGACATCTACCTGTTCGCCGGATTGACCGGAGACCTGTCCCAGAATCATGTCGACGACGAATTCATGAGCCATTCGATCTATGGCAAGCGGATCGCTCACGGCGCGCTGATGATCGGGTTCATGTCGACGGCGTCGACGCGGATGATCGAGGACAGCCTGAAACGAGGTATCAACTCCACGCCGGTTTCGCTTGGCTATGACGGCATCCGGTTCCTCAAACCGGTCTACATCAACGACACGGTGACGGTGACCTATACCATCAGCGAGATCGACGCCGAGCGCCGCCGCACGACAGCCAAGGTCGAGGTCAAGAACCAGCATGACGATCTGGTTGCGGTCGGCAAACATCATCTGAAATGGACGTTGAACAAGCGGGCGCGGCCGGCCTGACCGGCGCGATCGATACAAGCATCGAGGTTGAGTGCGAAGATCGATCGATCGCCGCGGTCTGCGAAGAAGGCAGGATCCATGAACGCATCGAGCCAGAAACTGCCGGGTTGGTCGCCTGCGGCCGAGCAGATGCGCCGGCGGCACTGGTCGACGGCTTCCTGACGCCGGTCGATCGGGACGACGGACGCCCCGAGGGCATGTTGATCGGGGCCTGCAATTCCACGCCCGTTCCCACGTCGGTTTCCACTTCCCCGCCAGCGGCGCGGCGCTATCCGTGGACCCAGCCCGATGCGGCAGGTGTCGCGCGAGGTCGGGATCATCCCGCAGCCAACAGGAGAACCAGCATGCCCCTCATCGAAGTTCATGTGATCGAGAACGTGTTCGATCCGGCACAGAAGAAGCAGATCATCGAGAAGCTCACCGACGCCATGGTCAGCGTCGAGGGCGAGAACATGCGCGGCGTGACCTGGGTGAAAATCTCGGAGGTGGCCAGCGGTGAATGGGCGATCGGCGGCCAGCCACTCACCACCGAAGCGGTGAAGGCGCTTGCGGCCGGCAAGAAGGCCGCCTGACGATCTGTCCCGCCGACATCGCCACCCGCTGCGCGGCCCACCGCGCAGCGGGCGTCACGTCATGCCGATTGTTTTCGCGGCGCTGCGGAACAGCGCCGCGGCATCGGCGGAGAACTGGAAGGCATCGAGAAAATCCTCGACGCCGAACTGCGGCTGCGCGCGGCGGATTGCCTCGACATAGCCGCGGGCCTGCTCGATGTTGCCGGCAAGGACCTGGCACAAAGCGGCGATCGCGAGGATCAGGATATGGGCATTCGGCTGCGCCGCCGCCTTGGCCGACCAGGCCGCGGCCTCGTCGAAATGGCCGAGCCTCACCTCTGCCATCGCCTTGCTGCCGAGCATGCCGAAGAGAAGCGGATCGAACGGGCTCAGCAGCCGCGAGTGGTCGGCCGCCTCGATCGCTGCGAGCGGATCGCCGGACTGCGCGTGCACGAACGCCAGCGTGTAGTGGCCGAGCGCGAAGTTCGGACTGAGGCTCACGCTCTGCTGCAATTCGACCAACGCCTGATCATGGCTGCCCTTCAGCCAGAGCGCGCGTCCCATGGCCCAGTGTGCCGCCGGATCGTGCTCGTCGACGATCAGGCCGCGGCCCGCCGTCTCCAGCGCATGGTTGGCGTGATGCTTGCGGTCGCCCCAATGTTGAAAAGCGCTCTGCCAATGCGTGAAGGAAAGGCCGGCATGGGCGCGCGCGAAGGTCGGGTCCAGCCGCACCGCCATCTCGAAGAACCGCCGCGCCGCCTCGTTTTCGCTGCGGGTGAAGCGGTACATGTGCCAGAGCCCGCGGTGATAGGCCTGCCAGGCATCCAGCGAGTCCGGCGGCCTCAGCACGGCGCGGTTGCGCTCGACCGCCTCGATCTCGCTCGCGATCGAGGCGACGATCCGGTTGCTGATGTCGTTCAGGATGGAGAACACATCGTTCTGCGTGCAGTCGAAATCCTCCGCCCAGATGATCCGCGCGGTGGCGGTTTCGATCAATTCCACGCTCACCGCCAGCCGGGCCTGCCACCTTCGCACCGATCCGCTGGCGACGTAATCGACATTGAGCCGGCGGCCGGCTTCTTCCGGACCGATGCCGCGCAAGCCGAGCGCGAACACCGATCCCTCGGCGATGACGAAGAAGCTGCGCAGCTTGGCAAGCCGCGTGATCGTGTCATGGGTGAGCCCGTCGGCGGTCTCGCCGATGCCTTCCCTGCGATCCGGCAGTGCGTGGAAGGGCATCACGGCGAGCGAAGGCCGGCGCGCCATGGTCGCTTCGGGCGGCAGCGCCGCGCCGGGCGCGGCGACGGTCAATGGCGTGGTGGCGACGCTCAAGACCGACGCCGGTCGCGCGTCGCCAGCTTCCTGCCATGCCTTGCGGATCGGCTCGAAATCGAGCGCCTCGGCTTTGTAAAGCCGCGCCGCGGCCGCCAAATGTCGCCGGCCGGCCTCGATCCGGCCGCCCCGTGCGAGCCTGCGCAACAGTCCGATCTGGGCCCTGTCGTCGAACGGCGCGACCTCGACCCACCTTTCCAGCGCGGCGATCCCGTCGGCGGAATCCGTCGGAAGACTCTCGACCAGCCGCTGCAACAGCGTGGCGCGAAAGGCGGCATATCGGCTCTGCTGTCCGGTCAGCCAGAGATTGAATTCGGGGCATCGCTCGATGGTCAGTCCTTCGAGCAGATCGCCCGTGTAGAGATCGCACAGTGCCTGCAGGCGTTCGGTGCCGAGCGTTTCAATCCCGCCATCCATCGCGGAGGCGACTTCGATGGCGTCGACGAACCAGTCGTTCAACCGCAGCGCAACGGTATCGCCGGAGGTGACGACATCTGCGGTGCCTCCCAGCAGGCCCCGCAGCTTGCTGAGACACCACCGGAGCTCGCCCTTCGGATCATTGGCCGCCTCATCCCACAGCAATTCGCATAGCCGGCCGCGCCGCGTCGGCCGCTGCGTCAGGGCGAGATAGGCGAGCAGCCCGCATGTCTTGCGGGAGGCCGGGAGCTCCAATGCCGCGCCCGCGCGCTCGATCGCCAGCCGACCCAGCATCCGGAGCCGAACGCCAGGCACCTTGCGATGGCGTCCCGGATCCCATTCCATAGCCATTTCCACGGTCGTTCCAACGCCAGCTGGCCTTAAAACCTTGTATCATCGAATCTATTCGGCCGCACCCGGCATCGCGCCGGGAGCCTTCCAAAGGAGCACGAAAATGCCTGCTGCAACAGCCGTCAGGACGACGCGGGGCCGTGGTCGCCTTTTCGACAGTATTCTCGACACCGTCGGCGACACCCCGGTGATCCGGATCAACAACATCGGGGTAGAGGGCCGGACCATCTACACCAAGGCAGAGTTCTTCAACCCGGCATCCTCGGTCAAGGATCGGCTCGCCCTCAATATCATCGAGGCCGCCGAACGCGCCGGCGCGCTCAAGCCCGGCCAGACGGTGGTCGAGGCGACCAGCGGCAATACGGGCATCGGCCTCGCCATGGTCTGCGCCCAAAAGAACTATCCGCTGGTGGTGACGATGGCCGACAGCTTCTCCGTCGAACGGCGCAAGCTGATGCGCATGCTCGGCGCCAAGGTGGTTCTGACCCCGCGGGCCGAGAAGGGAATCGGCATGTACCGCAAGGCGGTCGAACTCGCGGAGACGCACGGCTGGTTTCTCGCCAGGCAATTCGAGACCGCGGCCAATGCCGAGATCCATGAGAGCACGACTGCGCGGGAAATCATCAACGACTTCGCCGGCCGCCGGCTCGACGTCTTCGTCACCGGCTACGGCACCGGCGGTACGGTCACGGGCGTAGCGCGGGTTTTGAGGCGCGAGCGGCCCGAGACCCGCATCGTGCTGTGCGAACCTGCCAACGCCCAGCTGGTCGGAAGCGGCATCGCACAGCCGCGCGCCGCCGACGGCTCGCCGGCCAGCGGCCATCCCGCGTGGGAGTCGCATCCCATTCAGGGCTGGACGCCGGACTTCATCCCAGCGGTGCTGCAGGAAGCCATCGATGCCAAGTCCTGCGACGAGGTCGTGCCCGTTGCCGGCGCCGAAGGCATGGTCTGGAGCCGGCAGCTCGCCCAGAAGGAAGGCATCTTCACCGGCATTTCGGGCGGCTCTACCTTCGCGGTCGCGCGTCAAATCGCCGAACGGGCGCCAGCCGGCGCAACGATCCTGTGCATGCTGCCCGACACCGGGGAACGCTATCTCAGCACCCCGCTGTTCGATTCCATTCAGGCCGACATGAATGAGGAGGAGCTCGCGCTGTCGCGTTCGACCCCCGGCTGCCAGTTCGCGGCTGCCTGAGGACGGCGCGATGCAAAGCCACCGTCCGGATCACGTGCGCGAGGAAACGCTCGATCCCGAAGATTGGGGCGGCGCGCGTGCCGTCGCCCGCCAGGCGGTCGACGACGCGGTCGAATATCTGCGCGATATCCGAGATCGCCCGGTCTGGCGCAACATGCCGGACGAGGTCAGGCAAACTTTCGAGGCGCCGCTGCCGCATGCGCCGACGCCCCTCCCGGAAGTCTACCGCGAGGTAACCGAAACCGTGATGTCCTATCCAATGGGCAACGTCCATCCGCGCTTCTGGGCCTGGTACATGGGCGCCAGCAATTTCACCGGCGCGCTGGCCGACTTCCTGGCGGCGATCCAGGGGTCCAATCTCGGCGGCGGCAATCATGCCGCCGCGAGGATGGACGAACAGGTTGTCGGCTGGTGCAGGGAGATGGTCGGACTGCCGGCCAAGACCAGCGGCTCGCTGGTCAGCGGCGGCTCGATGGCCAATACCTTGGCGCTGCTCGTCGCGCGCAATGCCAAGGCCGGCGTCGACGTGCGCGAACGGGGCGTCGCCGCAATCGAGAAGCCGCTGCGATTCTACGCCTCGGACCAGATTCACAGCTGCCATCGCAAGGCGATCGAGGCGATGGGGCTCGGCAACCGCGCGCTGCAGCGCGTCCCGACCGGCGACGATCTTCGCCTCGACCTCGATGCCCTCCGCGCGGCCATCGCACGCGATCGCGCCGCCGGACTGCAGCCGGCATGCGTGATCGGCAATGCCGGCACGGTCAATTCCGGGGCGATCGACAACCTCGACGCCATTGCCGATCTCGCTGCGCAGGAGGACCTGTGGTTTCATGTCGATGGCTGCATCGGCGCACTGATCGCGATTGCGCCGAACAATCGCCATCGCGTGCACGGCATCGCGCGGGCCGATTCGGTCGCGCTCGACCCGCACAAATGGCTGCATGCGCCGTTCGAGGTCGGATGCGTGCTGGTTCGCGACGCCGCGGCCCACCGGGCGAGCTTCGCGCTCGAACAGGAATATCTGGAAAAGGCGCCGCGCGGGCTCGCGGCCGCCGACTGGCTCTATGACTACGGCCTGCAGACCAGCCGCGGTTTCCGTGCCCTGAAGGTGTGGATGGCGCTGAAGCAGCACGGGGTCGAGAAATTCGGGCGATTGATCGACCAGAATATCGCACAGGGGCATTATCTCGACCGATTGATCGCCTCGGAGCCGCAGCTCGAGATCGTGGCGCAGACCACCATCAACATCGTCTGCTTCCGCTATCGCGCCCCCGGCCTCGACGAAAATGCGTTGCGCAAACTCAATGTCGAAATCATGATACGGCTGCAGGAAGAGGGCATAGCCGCCATCTCGGACACCAGCCTGCATGGCAGGCACTGCCTGAGGGTCGCCATCAACAATCATCGTACCCGGTGCTCCGATCTCGACCTCCTGGTACGCGAGGTTGTCCGGCTCGGACGGGAGATCGGCGCGGCATAGAGCGAAGGTGTGCGGCGGGAGAATTTGGGCGGACATCGAAAATGCTCCTTGTCCGACATCAGGCAACGGGGAGAAACTGGGGACCATCGCAAGGGTCTGACATGGATATCGGCGAATGGCTTCGAAGTATCGGCCTCGAACAGTATGAGGCGGCGTTTCGCGACAATGAGGTCGATGATGAGATCGTGCGGAGCCTGACGGCGGACGATCTCAAGGATCTCGGCGTCACGCTGGTCGGGCATCGGCGCAGGATGCTGGCTGCGATCGCGGACCTGTCGACATCCGCCGCAACCGTCCCTGCGGCTGCCGACCGCAGCCAGGCGATGCCGGCTGCGGCCGAGCGCCGCCAATTGACGGTGCTGTTCTGCGACCTTGCCGGTTCGACCGCGATGTCGGCCCGGCTCGACCCCGAGGACATGCGCGAGATCATCCGTGCCTATCAGGACGCCTGCACCGGCGTCATCTCCCGCTACGACGGCTTTGTCGCAAAATTCATGGGCGATGGCGTGCTGGCCTATTTCGGCTACCCCCGTGCCCACGAAGACGACGCCGAACGCGCCGTGCGGGCCGGCCTCGATCTGGCCGACGCCATCGCCAATCTGCAGAAGCCGGATGGAGAGATCCTGCGGACGCGCATCGGGATCGCCACCGGGATAGTCGTCGTCGGCGACCTCGTCGGCCAGGGATCCGCCCAGGAGCAGGCCGTCATCGGCGACACGCCCAATCTGGCCGCGCGGCTGCAGGCCCGAGCCGAGCCGGGTGGGGTGCTGATCGCCGATCAGACCCGCCGGCTGCTCGGCGGTGCCTTCGAGTTGAAACCGCTGGATCTGCAGGACCTCAAGGGGCTGGATGCCCCGGTCCGCGCCTGGGCGGTGCTGCGCGAGGCCGAGACCGAGACGCGCTTCGAGGCGTCCCGGTCAAACCGAATGCACTCCGTTCGTCGGACGCGAGCCCGAGGTGGCGCTGCTGATCGAGCGATGGCGGGATGCCTGTGCGGGGGAAGGCAAGGTCGCGTTGCTGTCGGGCGAGCCCGGCATCGGCAAATCGCGCATCCTGGCTGCGTTGCGCGAGCGGATCGCCGACCAGCCGCAGCTCGCGGTCCGCTATCAATGCTCCCCGCATCACATCAACGATGCCTTCTACCCCATCGTCAGCCAGATCTGGCGCAGCTGCGAGTTCGGCAACGACGAGGCTTCGGCTCGTCTCGAAAAGCTGGAGGTGATGGCCCGGCGCTCGCGCCTCGAGCCAAAGGAGATCGTTCCGTTGGTGGCGTCGCTTTGCTCCGTTCCGCTCGAGGGACGCTATGCGCAACCGGCGATGACGCCCGCCGAACAGAAGGAGCGCCTGATCGGCGCGCTGCTGGCGCTGTTCGAAGGCTTGACCCGGGAAGCGCCGGTGCTCGCGCTCGTGGAAGACGCGCACTGGATCGACCCTTCGTCGCTCGACTTCTTCAATCGCCTGATCGATCGCATGCCCGAATTGCGCGCATTTCTTATCGTCACCTTCCGGCCGGAGTTCGTGCCGCCCTGGACCGGCCAGGCGCATGTCCAGTCGCTGGCGCTGAGCCGGTTCGGGCGGCGCCACGCTCTTGCGATGATCGACCGCGTCGCCGGTGGCAAGGCGCTGCCGGCGGAAGTGCTGGAGCAGATCGTCGCCAAGACCGACGGCGTCCCGCTGTTTGTCGAGGAATTGACCAAGACCGTGCTGGAGTCCGGGCTGTTGCGCGAGGACGTCGGGGCCTATGTGCTTGCCACCGTGCTGACGCCGCTCGCCATTCCGTCGACCCTGCAGGACTCCCTGATGGCGCGGCTCGACCGGCTGGCGTCGATCAAGGAGATTGCGCAGATCGGCGCGACCATCGGCCGCGAGTTTCCGTTCGATCTTCTGGCGGAGGTCGCCTCGCTACCGCGCGCCGCCCTTCAGGACGCACTCGACCAGCTGGTCGCCGCCGGACTGATCTTCGGCCATCACACGCCGTCGGAGACGACCTATGCGTTCAAGCACGCGCTGGTCCAGGAGACTGCCTATGCGACGCTGCTCAAGAGCCGCAGGCAGCAGCTGCATCAACGGATCGCGGAATGCCTTCGCGACCGCTTTGCCGAGCGGGCCTCACGCGAGCCCGGGATCGTGGCGCACCACTTCACGGGCGCGGGGATGCCGAAGACGGCGATCGAATGGTGGGGCCGTGCCGGCCGTCAGGCGATGCAGCGCTTCGCCAATCACGAGGCCGCTCTGAGCTATGCCAATGGCCTCGGCCTGATCGCCGAACTGCCGCCAGGCGAAGAGCGGGACCGACAGCAACTGGCGTTCCGCCTGGCGCTCGGACCAGCCCTGCTCGCGGCGCGCGGTTATGCATCGGTCGAGGTCGAACACAATTACCAGGAGGCCGGCCGGCTCGCCGAAGCCCTGTCCGATCGGGAGGCCATGTTCACCAGCGCACGCGGACAGTGGCACTACCTCTATGACCGCGGTGAGCTCGACCGCGCGCAGGCCCTTGCCGAGCGGCTATGCGGCATCGGAACCGAGGACGGGAGCGTCGAGAAAAGCTGCCTCGCCTACCGCGCGATGGGCTCGACCCTGATGAGCAAGGGCGAATTCGTCGGCGCGATCCAGGCGTTCGATCGAGCCATCGACCGCGACAGCGAGGCGCTGCTTGGCACGTGTTTCGCCCATCACGGCGAGGAGCCGCATATCGTCGCGCTGCAGTACAAGGGGCTATCGCTGGCGATCCGGGGTTTTGCCGACACCGGCCTTGCCACGGCGCAGTCCGCGCTGTCGCTGGCAAGGACGCTGGACTTCCCCTTGATGGTGCCGTTCGCCTCGACCGCCGTCGGCATGGCGCTGATCCTGCGCCGCGAATACCGGCCGTGCGCCGAGCTGGTCCGCGAGCAGATCGAGTTCTGTTCGGAGCAAGGCTTTGTGTTCTGGTTGGCCGCCCATGAGATCATTCATGGCGCCGCATGGGCGTGCCTCGATCGGGACCCGCAAGGCGTTGCCGAGCTGGAGCGGGGAATCCAGAACTGGAAGCGGACCGGTGCCGGGCTGCACCTTCCAACCTGGCTCTCCTACCTCGCCGAGGCGGCGCTTTGCGTCGGCGATCTTGCTCGCGCGGAACAGGCCGTGCTGGACGGGATGGACATTTCCGCGCGCCATGGCGACGCTTTTGCGCGGGCGGAATTGAAGCGGCTCGCCGGGCACGTCCTGTTGAGACAGCATCGTTTCAACGAGGCCCGCGGCGCATTCGAAGCCGCCGTCGATATCGCCCGGCACCAGGAGGCCGGTCTGTTTCTGCTGCGGGCAGGCCGCGACCTGGCGAGGCTGCTGGCCGATCGCGGCGAAGCCGGCGCCGCCTTCACCCTCCTGTCGCCGATCGTCGAGAACGTCAGGGAATACAGGAGCGGCGCGGATTTCCTGGAAGCGGTCTCGCTGCTCAGGACTGTTTCGCAGGCCGGTCCGGCTGCCGATACGCAACCTTCATGCGCCGGCGACGCGGGCCGATCGTCAATAGCCGGCCTGTGAGAACCGCGCCGTTGCGGCGTCGAGCAGCCGCAGGGTCTGCTGCAGGTCCTGCATCGCCGCATCGATGCTCTGCAGCGCATCCTTGATGCCGGCAGTGGTGCGAGCAACCCGCCGGAACGAGTCGCGGAAATCCTCGTCATAGGCGTCGAGCCGCTGGTCGATATCGGCAAACAGGATCTCGCAGCACGGCTGCAGGTAATCATCGCAGACTTCCACCCGCCAATGGGCGGTGCGATTCTCGCGATTGCGCATCAGCTCGCAGGCGACGGCATGCGCGTGGGCGCGGGCATCGGCGATGTCGTCGAACTCCTCGCCCGCCTGGTCTGGATAGCTCTGGCCGCTACTTTCAGGATGAAATAGAACAGCGCCATGGATCATCCTCCTGTCGGCACATCATTGCGCACGCCATGCTGACGCGTGCCGGCCTCCACCGGCTTCAACGGGAACTCGACGGTGCAGACCTGTCCGGTCGACAGGAATTCCCGCTTCACCTGCGAGTTGGGAATGCCTCGCTCGATCAGCGCACTGCCAAAGCCAGTGTGGTCCGGGGCCGTTACCTTCGGACCGTCCAGCTCCCTCCAGATAAATGTCAGAATGCGCTCGTCGTTCCTGTTTACCACGGACCACGTCGTTTGGACCTTGCCCTTGGGCACCGATAACGCGCCATATTTCGCCGCGTTGGTGGCGAGTTCGTGCAGGATCAGGCTGAACGGACCGGCGATATCGGAGGACAAGGCGACCGGCTCGCCCTCGATGCGCAGCCGGCGCGGATCACCGGCAGCGTAGGCGTTGAGCTGCTGGCGGACAAGGGAACCGAGGTCGGCGCCCTGCCAGTCGGTTTCGACCAGCAGGCCGTGCGCCACGGCCAGCGCGGCCAGGCGGCCGTCGAACTCCGCCAGGAACTGGTCGGCCGACACCCCTTCGCGCTGGCTCAGATGGGCGATCGACTGCACCACCGCCAGCGTGTTCTTGACCCGATGGGTGAGTTCGCCGAGCAGCGTCGCCTGCCGGGTGTCCCAGGCCTTGCGGTCGGTGACGTCGATGAAGGTGATGACGACGCCGTCGATCTTGTCGTCGACCGTACGATAGGGCCGCAGCCGAACGTCGAACCAGCGATTGGTCCGGCTGCGCACTTCGCGCGTGATCGGGGCGAGATGGGTCAGCACGGCCTGCGCATCCTTGACCAGGTCGCCATATTCGAGCCGATGCGCGAAATCCGCCAACGGCCGTCCCTCGTCGTGCGGCGTGATGCTGATCAATTCGGTGACCGGCTGGGTAAAGCGCTTGATGCGCAAGCCGGCATCCAGGAACAGCGTGCCGAAATCGGTCGCCGCCATCAGGTTCTGCAGATCGCTGTGGCCGCGGGAAACCGCCTCCAGCTTCAGCTTGAGCTCGGCATTGACGGTTTGCAGCTCCTCGTTGATCGACTGCAATTCCTCCTTGCTGGTCTCCAGCTCCTCCGAGGTCGAGCGGTACTCCTCGTTGATCGATTGCAGCTCCTCGTTGGCGGCGCGCAAGCTCTTCGTTGGTGGCTTCGGATTCCTCGCGCGTCGTCCGCAGGCGGGCCTGCGTCAGCTGCAGTTCCTCCCTCAGACGGTGGACCACTTCGTCGGCGCCGCCATCTCTCGCCAGTTCCGGCGGATCCAACGGATCGATCGGCTCGCCTTCGATGAAGATCACCACGGCCTCCATCGGCCGCTTGCCGTCGTCGATCACCGGCCTGACGTGCAGCAGCACCCGATGCGCGGCGCCGTTGAAGCGCACCGGGATCGGCAGGCTGAGCGAGGGGTCGGGACGCTCGAATACTCGGTGCAGGGCCGAACGCAGCTCGAACCGCAGCTCGGGGCGCACCAGATCGACGATGTCGCCGCTCAGCGGACCGCCGGAAGGCTGCAGATAGCGGCCGGCATGCTCCGACAGGTGGATGACCCGGTGCGCGGCATCGACCAGGATGCTCGGCGGCGCCACCGTCTCGATCGCCCTGCGGTGCGAAGCCGCTTCGCTGAGCAGCGTACCGGGTGCCGGTGAGGTTCTGGCGGTGGCGGCGGCGTGATCATGCAGCGTGCCGATGTTGCCGAGAAGGCGCGGCAGCAGCCGCGGCTTGTCATTGCCTAGCGCGCTGGACTGATAGATCCGCGCCTTGCGGTCGACCGCGCGAAACAGGCCGGCCGGACCGTCGGCCGTCTCCGACGATCCGACCAGCAGGAAGCCGCCGGGGTTGAGGGCGTAGTGAAACGTATGGCAGACCTGCTGCTGCAGCTCGCGATCGAGATAGATCAGGAGATTGCGGCAGGAGATCAGATCGATGCGGGAGAACGGCGGATCCTTGAGCAGGCTGTGGCTGGCGAACAGCACGATGTCGCGCAGTTCCTGGCGGATCCGGTAGTGGTCGCCCTCGCGGATGAAGAACCGACGCAGCCGCTCCTCGGCTGACATCGGCTTCGATGGTGGCGGGATAGCGGCCCTCGCGCGCGATCGCGAGCGACGCGCGTCGAGATCGGAGCCGAACACCTGCAGCGGGGTGCGCGACATCGTGACGCGCGGCCTCCTCGAGCATCAGCATCGCGATGGAATAGGCTTCCTCGCCGGTCGCGCAGCCTGCCACCCAGACGCGGATCGGCTCGCTGGGCTGCCTGGCGTGGAACAGCTGCGGCAGGACATTGGACTTCAGCGTGTCGAACACCTCGGCGTCACGGAAGAACGTGGTGACCGAGATCAGCAGGTCGCCGAGCAGGGCCTGCAGCCTCGTCGGGCTGGTCGCGGAGCAGATTGTAGTACTCGGCTGGATCGTCGCATCGGGTGACCTGCATGCGGCGTACGATCCGCCGCATTACCGTGGCGCGCTTGTACTTGGCGAAATCGTGCCCGGTTCGCACCCGGAGATGGGCGAGGATTCGCCGCAGGATCTCTGCGCTGAAATTCAGCGGCTTCCGCGCCGGCGAAGTTCTCCTTGTCCTGATGAGCTCGACCAGCCTGTCGGCCAGATCGCGGATCGGCAGCACGAAGTCGACGATGCCGGTTTCGATCGCACTGCGCGGCATGGAGGGATGTTCGGCCTCGTTGGGGTCCTGCACCAGGATCAGCCGCCCGGTCTCCTTCACCGCCTTGATCCCGATCGCGCCGTCCGAGCCGGCGCCGGTCAGGATCACCGCGAAGCCGTCGCCATGCTGCTCGGCCAGAGAGCGGAAGAACAGGTCGATCGGCGCGCGCTCCCCGCGTGGCTCGTCGAATTCCGATGCTGCGATTTCGTGGTCGGTGATGTGCAGGCGACGGTCCGGAGAGATCACATAGACATGGTTGGCCTGCATGCGCTGTGTCTCGCCGACCTGGCTGATCGGCATTTTGGTACGCAGCGAAAGAATATGCGCCATCTCGCTCGGCCGATCGGGATCGAGATGAATAACCACCACGAAGGCGGCGCCGGGGTCGTCAGGCAGATTCTGGAAGAAGGTTTGCAGCGCCTGGACGCCTCCGGCCGAGGCGCCAATTCCGACCACGATCGGCTTGGAACCGTTCATCGCCGCGCCACCGTTGCGATTGGCCTGGTTTCCGTCCGTCACGGTGGGTCTCCTCAGCAGTCCGGATCGAACCGCTTATTTCCTCGACGCGCAAGAACTTTGGTGGATCAGGGGTTTCGAACAAGCCGGTGTGACGGCGCTTGTCGTGGCAGGCAACCTGAGAAGCGGACTGATGCCCAATCGGGATATTCTGGCGATCGGGACCTCGGCAGGCGGTGTCGACGCCTTGCGTTTCCTCGCCTCGCAGATGCCCCCGGACTTTCCCGCCGCCATCCTGGCGGTCATCCATCTGTCGGCACAATTCGAGTCCGCGCTGGACGCCATCCTCGACTCAGGCGGGGCCGCTGCCGGCACGCTTTGTCGCGGACGGGATGAAGATGCAGCCCAGCCAGATCTATCTCGCGCCGCCCAACAGCCACATGCTCACCGACGGCGACGAACTCTCGCTGGGGCAGGGCCCGCGCGAAAACAATTCGCGGCCCGCGATCGATCCGATGTTCCGCTCGGTGGCCCTGTGCTGTGGTCCACGTGCGGTCGGCGCGGTGCTGACGGGGAGGCTGAGGGATGGCGCGTCCGGCCTCCATACGCTGCAGCAATATGGGGCCGTGACTGTGGTCCAGGATCCGGGCGATGCGGCCTATGCCGGCATGCCGGAGGCGGCGCTGATCCAGCTCAAGCCGGATCACGTCGCAAGCCTTGCCAGCATGCCGGCGCTGTTCCAGCGCCTCATGCGCGAACCGAGGGGACCGGACCGGTCCGCGTTGCCGTCGCCGAACTTGGTCTATGAAATCGAGCTGGCCAAAGGAAGGACCGGCAGCATGAGCAAAATGGACGAAATCGGCCGCAGGTCGGTGCTGGCGTGTCCGGATTGCCATGGCGTGATGTGGGAAATCCGGGAAGGCGATCTGCTGCGCTATCGATGCCGTGTCGGCCATGCCTACACCGCCGAATTGATGGGTCTAATACTCGACGAGACCTTGTAGCGCGCCTTGAGCAGCAGCTTGCGCGCCATGGACGAACGGATTGCACTTGCAGGCAAGCTGGGCAAGCAGGCCGAGGACGCGGGGCGCTCCATCTCGCCGAATCCTGGGGCAGGAAGCTTGTCGAGTATCAACACGAAGCCGGGGTTCTCCGGGATTCGATCGGACGGCTCGACAGGCTGGCCGCTCGTGCGGTGCAAAACGAGTAGCCCGGGTTTCCAAGACCTGTAGGCCCCCTCTTCCACGCATTCTTGGAACCGGTTCCATCTTCAAACGTTACAGCGCATTACCGCACCGTCCCTTGGCAGTCATCGGCGATGAGAACGCTCTGTCGCGTTCCCGCCCAGGAGGTCACAGGAGGGGGAGATGCCACACCGAGCCAATTTTCTGCTCAACCGACTGTCTCCCGATCTGCTGGCCGAGATGGCACCGCATTTCACGACGGCCGATCTGGCTGCGGGCGAGGTGTTGGCCGAAACCCACCAACGGATCGACACGGTCTACTTTCCCCATTCCGGCATCATCTCCTGCGTGGTCGAGCTTGCCGGCGGAGGCGCCATCGAGACCGGCATGATCGGCCGGGACGGCGTGTTTGGAGCGAGCCAGGCGCTTGACGACAAGGTGTCGCTCAACCACGTCGCGCTGCAGGTCGCCAGCCGGATGTCAGTCGTCCCATCAAACCGGTTCCGGCAATTGGTGGATCAGCTGCCGCCCCTGAGAATGCTGGTTCTGAACTACGAGCATTTCCTTTTCGCACAAGTGCAACAGACGGCGGCCTGCAACGCGGTGCATGACATCCAGGCGAGAGCTTGCAAATGGCTGCTGCGGATGCACGAGCTGGTCGGCGCGCAACTGCCGCTGACCCAGGAGTTTCTGGCCCAGATGATGGGCGTGCGCCGCACCAGTGTCACGGCGGTGGCCGGCGCGCTGCAAGACGCGGGCATGATCACCTATCGGCGAGGCAATATTCAAATCGTCAGTATCGAGCGGCTCAGACAGTCGGCCTGCGAATGTCACAATGACATCAAGTCGCATTACGAACGGCTGTTCGGTCCAAACATGGAGCCGGCACTGCAGCAACCGACTTAGGCCGCTTGGACTCCCTGATCGCGCGGCTGGTCGTTATCTGTCAGCTCGCAGCCCATGCTACGAAGTGGCCGTTGCGATATTCCGGCTTGCCGTAGCGCAGCGGCTCGCCATCCAGGCCAGTGACGCTGCCGCCGGCTGCCAGCAGGACGGCGTGGCCCGCCGCAGTGTCCCACTCCATCGTGGGTGCCAGGCGGGGATAGACGTCCGCATCGCCCGCAGCGATGGCACAGAATTTCAGCGAGGAGCCCGAAGGCCGCAGCCCGCCGACGGGATGCCGGTCGATCCAGGCCTGGGTCGCCGGGTCGAGATGAGAGCGGCTCACCACGGCGCGCCATCCTTGCGCCGGCAGCGGCGGCGCCTGCATCGCACGCAACTCGCTGAAGGCGGGTGCGGAGCCGCGATCGGAAACCGTCATCCGGCACGCGGTCGCGCCGCCGATATAGAGCTCGCGCAGCGCCGGCGCATACACCGCGCCCACCACCGGTATGCGGTTCTCGATCAGGGCGATATTCACCGTGAATTCTTCGCGGCCCTGGATGAACTCCTTGGTGCCGTCGAGCGGATCGACCAGGACAAACCGATCGGCCTCGATCACGGGCGCCGCCGAACAGGTTTCTTCGGTGATGACCGGCAGCTCCGGCAGATTGCGTTGCAGGCACTGGCGGATGATTTCGTCGGCCGCCAGATCTGCTGCGGTTACCGGCGAGCCGTCGGGCTTGATGCCGGGTTCGCCGGCGCTGGCGCGGGCCTGCAGGATCGCTTCACCGGCGCGGACAGCGATCAGACCGAACAGGCGCGCCAGCCGGTCGCGTTCGCCCGGTCCCGGCGCCTCGCTCACCTCGCCCACTCTCGCAACGGTTGCGATGCCGCGGTCGACGTCCGCTCGAACACACAGTCCGAGTTGTCGGCCGCGTCGGGATTCGCCGCATGGGGTAGTTTGTCGAAACTGATCACGCGCGCATGACTGTCGCGCAAAAGAGGCCGCACCACGGCCGAGCCGATGAAAGCTGCGCCGCCGGTCACGAAAATCGTCGAGCCTCTGAAGCGCATGAGTGGCGTGTCCCCGTCACTGCGCGCCGGATCCGCCGGCCACGATCTTCTCGTTGAGCTTTTGATCGACGGTCCGGACCGTTTGGTCGATCTCCGCATTGGGCAGGCCAAGCTGGTGCGAGATCAGCTTCACCAGCAGGTCGACCCGCTCGATGAAGGGCGCGCCGCTGGCCACCGCCCGCGCTGCCGAGGACGGTTTCAGCAGGCTCTCGGCGGCCTTGGCATATTTCTCGAACGGGACCTGGTCCTGCGGGTCGGCGCCGAGACGGCGAGCGATGCCATCGACATGCTCATAGATGGACTGCGAGAGCTTCAGGTCGGCGTGTACGGCATCACGGATCGATTGCGGCTCGTGCGGCGTGATGCAGCGGTAGTTTCCAGTCAGCAGCATCGACCATTTGGCCAGTGGGACGAACAGCGAATCGAACACCTTGAGCTTCACCGGCACGTCGCGGCCGTCGAGCCTCACCGCGTCGATGTCGGCTTCCAGCTCGCGCAGCAGCTTGTTGTGGGCTTCATCGGCAAATACCGCGGCCTTGAAGTTGGTGGCGAGGCCGACATGAAGGACGTTGGCTCCCTCCTCCGGCGGACGGAAGGCCTGCGGATCCGGCGAGCACAGCGACACCAGTTCCGGCCTGAACCGCTGCCACACCAGGGCATTGGTATAGGCTTCCTCCAGCTCCATGTCGGCCAGCGCGGGGATCCGCTTGAGATAGGGCAAAGGCGGCATGTTCATGATCGACAGGCACGGCAGCTTCGCCTCGGCGATCTTGATCATCAGGACCCGGATCGTGTGGTTGGTGTATTGCGGTTCCTGCATGGCAAGAGCCACCAGATCGTAGCGCGAAATGTCGACATCGCCAGGCGTGGTCGCGTCGAGCTTGCCGGGCAGATCACGCGATGAGATCTCGCGGTGCATCGTTTCGTCGCGCAGCTTGATGCGAACCCGGGTGCCTTCGCGATTGATCAGCTGCGCGGTGTTCTTGCGGCAAACCAGCGTCGCATTGTGGCCGGCCATCAGCAGCTTGGTCGCCAACAAGGAACCATACGAGGCTCCAAGGATCAGAATATTGCGCGCCATGTCTCACTTCCACGAAAGATTGCCGGATGTTGCAGGGAGTTCGGAGCTTGCGACATTTGCTCCGCCACAGGCCTTCGGTGTTACCGTACATTGGCTGCTATTACAATGACTTGGCCGCTCCAATGGCGCCGTCGCGCGCGCCGCGGCGATCTGCTAATGAGGACCGGCGCGCCCGATATGCGCAAGCCCGGCCGCCGACCAAGGGATGGGAGATGCCGCCATGACAGAGAACACTTTGCCGCGGCCGGTCGGCGAGATCGCCAGCTATCACGCCCATGTCTATTACGACCCGGCAACGACGCGTCCGGAGGCGGAGCGGCTGCGCGGATGGATGGAGGGGCGCTTCGCCGTCACCCTCGGCCGCTGGCACGACGTCAAGGTCGGTCCCCATGACCAGGCCATGTTCCAGGTCGCCTTTGCGGTGGAGGAGTTTGCCACGCTGGTTCCCTGGCTGATGCTCAATCACGGCAGTCTCAGCGTTCTGGTGCACCCGAACACCGACAATCCGCGCCGGGACCATCTTGCCAATCCGCTCTGGATCGGGCCGCCGCTCGCGGTGCATGGCGACAAATTGCCGGAGCATGCCGCGAACTGATCGGCCGAGGGCGAAAGCGCCGTTTTTCGGCCGGCGAGCGTCGAGCCGGTCTTGCGTCCGCCGATCCGTGGCGGCAGATTTGGGTCGATGGCAGCCGATCGCCGCCAGGACCGCAGTTGAGGAATTTTCATGGTGGCGACGCGGATCGATTGCGATATCCATCCCGCGGTGGGCGGCACCCGCACCACGCTGCTGCCTTACCTGGACGACCACTGGAAAGAGCAGGTGGTGAGCCGGGCGATCGATGGCCTCGATCTGACCAGCTACCCGCCGAACATGCCGCTGTCGGGCCGCGCCGACTGGCGCCCGGCGCAGGGCAAGCCGGGCAGCGAACTAGCGATGGTGCAACGCGGCGCGTTCGACCAGCTCGGCGCCAGCCATGCGATCTGCAATGTGCTGTACGGCGCCCAGGCGGCGTACGACCCCTATATGGCGGCGGCATTCTGCAAGGCGATCAACGACTGGATCGCGACGGAATGGCTGGCGCGCGATGCGCGGCTGCGCGCCTCGATCATGATTCCGCTGCAGGCGCCGGACCTCGCGGTCGAGGAAATCGAGCGCCGCGCCGCCGACCGGCGCTTCGTCTCGGTGCTGGTGCTGGCGCAGGGCGAGAGCCTGCTAGGCCGTCGGCACTACTGGCCGGTCTGGCAGGCGGCCGAAAAACACTCACTGCCGGTGGCGATCCATGCCGGCAGCCAATATCGGGGCGCGCCGAGCTCGATCGGCTGGCCGTCCTATCGCTATGAATATTACCTGGCCGAGGCGCAGGCGTTCCAGGCGCAGCTGTTGAGCCTGATCTATGAAGGCGTGTTCGTGAAATTTCCGGGGCTCAAGGTCGTCCTGATGGAATCGGGCGTGTGCTGGCTCCCCGCCTTCATGTGGCGCGCCAACAAGACCTGGCGCGGCGTCCGCGTCGAGGTGCCCTGGGTCGACCGCGAACCGGCGGCGATCATCCGCGACCATGTCCGCGTCACCACGCAGCCGTTCGACGCGCCGCCCGATGCGGCCGGCGTCGCCGACATCGTCGATCAGATCGGCTCGGACCGGATGTTCCTGTTCGCCTCCGACTATCCGCACTGGCAGTTCGACGGCGACGACGCCGTCCCGCCGCATCTGCCTCCCAGTCTCGTTGCGCGCATGTGCGCCGACAATCCGCTCGAAACCTTTCCGCGGCTGTCGCTGGCCGCCTGAACAAGCCGTCCAAAGGAGGATCGCATGAGTGATGTCATCGACCGTCCCATCCTCGACCGCGAAGCCGCCGCCGGGAGCCGGCTCCGCATCATCGATTGCGACGTGCATCCGAGCCTGCATGCGCGCTCCGACCTCAACCCGTTCCTTGCCAGACGCTGGCAGGACCATCTGAAGAGCTATGGCGATCATCTGCGCACGCCCTATGTCGGCACCACTCCCTATCCGCGCTCTTCGCCGCTGATCGCCCGCCGCGATGCCTGGCCGCCGACCGGCGGACCGCCCGGGTCCGATCTCGAATTCATGCGCCAGCAGCATCTCGACCCGCTCGACATCGAGTTCGGTATTCTCCAGGTGCTCGACATGTTCATCTTCTCGCAGCAGAACCTGGAATTCGGCGCGGCGATCCAGCGTGCCGTCAATGACTGGCAGCTCGCGCACTGGACCAGCCGCGAGCCGCGGCTGAAGGCGGCTATCCTGGTCGGGCAGGATGACACCGAGGCGGCGGTCGCCGAGATCGAGCGCTGCGCCAAAGTCGGCCAGTATGTGCAGATCAATGTCTGTCCGCGTGCCAACGAGCCGCTCGGCCGCCGGCGTTACTGGCCGATCTATGCAAGAGCGCAGGAACTCGGCCTGCCGCTCGGCATCCATGTCGGCGGCTATGGCGGTCATGCGCCGACCGGCGGCGGCTGGCCGTCCTATTATGTCGAGGAGCACCATTCCAATGCCCATTCGATGGCCGCGCAGCTTTCCAGCCTGGTGATCGAAGGCGTTCCGGAACGCTTCCCCGGCCTCAAGATCGTCTTCATCGAGGGCGGCTTCGGCTGGATTCCGTCGGCGGTGTGGCGAATGGACCGGCATTTCGACCGGTTCCGCAGCGAGGTTCCGCATCTCAAGCGACGGCCGTCGGAATATGTGCGCCAACAGTTCTGGTTCACCACCCAGCCGATCGACGAGCCCGACCAGGCAAAACACCTGCGATCATTGATCGACTGGGTGGGATCGGACCGCCTGTTGTTCTCCTCGGATTATCCGCATTGGGATTTCGACGACCCGCGGTTCGCCTTCAAGGCGCCGCTCACCGAACTGGAACGCCGCAACATCTTCAACGGCAACGCCCGCGCGCTCTACCGGCTTTGATTGCGATGGCGCGTCACATTGTCGCCCGAACTACCGACATTCCGCCGGGCGGGAACAAGGTCGTCGGCGTCGACGGCCGCGATATCGTCGTGTTCCATGTCAACGGCGAGTTCTTCGCGCTGCTCAACCGCTGTCCACATGAAGGCGCCCCGCTCGACAAGGCGGCCTGCGTCGCCCGGCTGACCTCGCCGGAGCCCGGCGTCTATCAGCGCTCGCGGGTTGGTGAAATGATCCGCTGTGCCTGGCATGGCTGGGAATTCGACATCCGCAGCGGGCAATCCTGGTTCGATCCGAAGCGGGTCAGGATCCGCAGCTATCCGGTCGCGGTGGAGGACGGCGAGACGTTGATCAAGGGTCCCTATGTGGCGGAAACCTTTCCCGTCCATGTCGAGGACAGCTATGTCATCGTCGAAATTTGAGCGGGTGCTCGCCATCGCCGATCCGCGTGTTATAAGCCTCGCCGGTGCTCAGGACAGGTGTGTTCCGATGTCGAAACAGGATATGCGCGAGGAAGCCGAACGGCTGATCCGCGAGACCATGGCCAAAAAAGCCATTGTCGTGAAGCAGGGCAGCACCCGGATCGAGACCATCTGCGGCAAATGCGGCGCCCCGAATCGGGTCTCGGCCGAACGAGGCGCCACCCGGGTGAAATTCGCCTGCAAGCAATGCGGCCACCGGCAGGAATTGCTGTGAGCGCCCGCTGATATAAATCCTGCTGCGGCCGACGCGACGCTTCCAGGCCGGCGCTCGGCGACCTACAATAGCTGATCGGGTCGTTCAGGCCGCCGTCGTTGGACCGCGGCCCTCTCCTGCGCTCAGGGCGCAGGAGGCCGATGGTCGATGATGATCGGCCCCTGGGGCAGTGCCTCTTTCAAACCCATGGCGATCAGGATCAAAAATCATGAAAAAGCAACATGACGTTGTTACGTCCGCCTGCGCACCGACAGCCTCGCTCGGCGGCCGCTGCGCATCCCTGCTCGGTGCGGCCGGATTGGCCTTCATGCTCGGCACGGCGTCGTCCGGCCATGCGTGGGCCGAGAGCGCGCCAATCGGCGTTCCCGACAACAGTTTTCCGGAGAGCCTGTCGTCCACGCGAGACGGCACGCTGTATGTCGGAAGCTTCAACCATGGCGGCGTGGTCAAGGTCACCCCCGGCGGCAAGGCGGAGCCGTTCATCCAGCCCGGAGCGGGCGGCAGCCGCTCGGTGCTCGGCGTGCTCGCCGACGAGAAGAGCGGCACGCTCTATGTCTGTTCCAATGACATCACCGCCTTCGGCGTGCCGGGGCCGAGCGACACCAAGGGCGCGTGGCTGAAGACCTTCGATCTTGCCAATGGCGCGCCGAAAGGCAGTTTCGCGCTGAAGGAACCGACATCGCTATGCAATGACATTGCCGTCGGCGCTGACGGCACCGCCTATGTGACGGACTCGTTCGCGCCGGTCGTCTACAGCCTGAAGCCGGGCGGCAGCGCGCTCGAGGTCTTTGCGACCGATCCGCTGCTCGCGCCGGCCAAGGACGGTGTCGGCCTCGACGGCATTGCGATCGGGTCGGACGGCAGCCTCTATGTCACGACCTTCATACCGGCAAAGCTGTTCCGGGTCGCGACCAAGGATGGCAAGGCGGGCGCGGTGACCGAGTTGAAATCGTCACGGGCCTTGGACCATGCGGATGCGATGCGCGCATTCGGCGACGGCTTCCTGCTGATCGAGGGAGCCGGCCGGCTCGACAGGGTGACGGTCCGTGGTGACGAGGCCGCGATCGAAACTCTCAAGGACGGCTTGGCCGAGCCGGTCTCGGTGACCCAGGTCGGCGACACCGGCTGGGTCGCGGAAGGCAAGTTGTCCCATCTCATCGGCGACAACAAGGGGAAGGATCCGGGGCCTTTCACCATCAAGCCCGTCGCCTTGCCCAAATGAGCTGACGGGTAGAGGGGCGGCATGTCACGATGATCCGGCGGGTAGCCGCCGGATCTACTTGAAGACTTCGCAGACGGTCTGACGGCGCCTGGTGGCGGCGGTGCCGCGCGCCGAGACCGTCTTCCACCAGCGGTCGAGAGCCCGGCGGTTGCAGCGCAGCTTGACGCTCATGCCGTTGGCAAACCTGATCCAGTCGGCGAACCGGTGGCTGGGCACGGCGATCACGACCGGTATGTCGGCGCTCAGCGCGCGTTCGATCAGATACGTCAGTCCCTTGCCCTCGCGCTCCTGCCGCCCGAACCGGTTGAAGACCACGAGGTCGGCACCCTCGTCGATCGCTTGGGCGATCCGCTCGCCGGCATCGAGCAGCCGGCCGACATCGAGCCGGCATCCGCTCGCGCAGGCTCCGAGATCCTGGAATATTGGCAGTTCCTCGCCGCTGTGGACCAGCTTTGCGGTCAGCGTCGGTGCATCGATGCAGTGATGGCCGAGCTGCACCAGCCCGATGGCGCGGTAACCGCGCGCATTGAGGTCGGAAGCCAACGCATGCAGAACCCGGTCGGGATCCTCGTGAGCTTCGTAGACCAGCGCGGCAAGATCGCATTGGGAATCGAACATGACATGCCCTTGTTTCAATCGGTCGCGAGACAGCCCGTATGGAATGGGTCGTGATCGCGGCGGTTGCCGCCGCGATCACGCGCCCTCGATCAGGCCCGCGCTTCGTTGATGATCTGAAGCTGGGTGAATTCGGCGAGACCTTCCTCGGCGAATTCGGTACCGATGCCCGACTGCTTGGCGCCGCCGAACGGAATATGCGGGGCCATGTCGAGATGCTTGTTGATCCACACCGTTCCGGCCTCGATCCGGCTCGCGACCTTGTGGGCGCGTGCGGCATCGGATGACCACACCGAGGCGCCGAGCCCGTAATTGGTGGCATTGGCCCGACGGATCACGTCTTCGCTGTCGGAATATTTGATAACCGGCAGCACCGGCCCGAACTGTTCCTCGTCCACCAGTCGCGAGCCCTCCTTGATGTCGCGCACGATGGTCGGCTCGATGAAATAGCCCGGCCGATCCATCGCCGCGCCGCCGGCGATGACATTGCCGTTCTTGCGGGCGTCTTCCAGGAATCCCTTTACCTTCTCGTACTGCATCTTGTTCTGCAACGGCCCAAGCTTGGTGCCCTGCTTCGACCCATCGTCGACCACGGTGCTCTTGGCGATCGCGACCAGTTCGTTGCAGATCTCGTCATAGACCGACTCGTGCACATAGAGTCGCTTGATCGCCAGGCAGACCTGGCCGGAATTCTGGAAGGCGCCTTCGAAGATGCCGGGCGCGACCTTCTTGGGATCGACGTCGTCGAGCACGATGCTGGCGTCGTTGCCGCCGAGTTCCAGCGTGATCCGCTTCAAGGTCTGGGCGGCATTCGCCATCACCTTCTGGCCGGTCGCAGTCGAGCCGGTGAAGGAGATCTTGCGGATGTCGGGATGCCGGGTCATCTCGTCGCCGAGGTCGTTGGCGTCGGCGATGACGTTGAGCACGCCCTTGGGCAGGATGTCCTTGACCAGCTCGGCGAACCGCAGCGTCGACAGCGGCGTGGTCGGCGCCGGCTTCACCACCAGCGTGTTGCCCGCCAGCAGCGCCGACGGCAGTTTGAAACTGAGGATCAGCAGCGGATAATTCCAGGGGATGATGGCGCCGATGACGCCGAGCGGGCGACGATGGGCCTCGACGCGGCGGTCACCGCTGTCCTCGATCACCTTCATCGGCAGGTCGAGCGAACTCAGATAGCGGAAGAAACCGGCCATTCCCATCACTTCGCCGGTGGCGTCGGCCAGCGGCTTGCCCTGCTCGCTGGTCAACAGCCGCGCCAGTTCGTTGCTGTTGGCTTCGATCGCATCGGCCATCTTCGCCACCAGATTGCGGCGTTGCTCGATCGGGGTGGCGGCCCAGGCGGGGAAGGCGGCCTTGGCGGCGGCCACCGCGGCGTCGAGCTGCTTCTTCGAGGCGCGCGGGCACTGCGCCAGCACCTCTTCGGTTGCCGGATTGAGGACGGGCATGGTCTGGTCGCCGGGCACCATTTTCCCGTCGATCAGCAGGTTGAAATCACTCATAGGCATCGCCTCCCTTTGAAAACGGACCTCCTGGCGGGTCACGTTATATCGGACAGTATATCACGGATCCAGGCAGCCGACTATCGTGCGGCCGAACGTCCGACCGGAAAAACCGGGCTGGACGCCGCCCGCGAAAGCGACGTATCGTATCAAATATAACGATAGCGCATGCGGAGCTTCGCCATGACAACCGACACCCAGGCCCTTACGATCTGCGAGGTGGCGGACGATGGCGGCACGATTTCGCTGGGATTCGTCGATTCCGGCGGCAGGCCGGCGACCATCCAGCTTTCCCTGCGCGACGTCGGCGCCCTCGCGATGACGCTGCCCGCATTGATCGACAAGGCGCTGCAAACACGCTTTGGTGATCGAAGCCTGCGCTACGCCTATCCGTTGGCGTCCTGGTCGGTCGAGCAATCATCCGATCCGACCCAGAACATGGTCACGTTGCGGACCGTCGATGGATTCAGCGTCTGCTTCTCGGTCCCGATCGAGCAGCAAAGCGAGCTCGGCGAGGCGCTGGCGGCCCCGCCGGCACATCGAGCGACCGTGCGGGCGAACTAGCGATGCCGTCACACCGGGCCGGACCCCGGTGCGCTCCTCTCAAGGCCGCCGGTTAGCGCTTCACAAAATCGGCAAACGGCTCGGCGAAGTCAGGGTGCCATCGCGACAGTGGCGGCCGGTTTTCGATGATGTCGCCTGCCGCCCACAGGATACGCCGCTCGTCGAGCTGGCGCGGCACGTCGTTGTCCGGGCATAGAATGTAAAAGTCTCCGGCATCGATCCGCCCGATCATGAATTCGACCGTCTGCTCGGGGGTCCAGGCGCCGGCTGGCTTGTCGGTGCGGCCTCTCGCGGTGAGGCCGGTGAAGACGAAGCCGGGTATCAGAAGATGGGCGCTGAGCCGGCTACCCGCGGTGTTGCGCAATTCGTGCTGCAGGGCTTCGGTGAATGCCTTCACACCGGCCTTGGCGACGTTGTAGGCGGGATCACCGGGCGGCGTGGTGATGCCCTGCTTGGATCCGGTATTGATGATCAGGCCGGGCTGGCCGCGGGCGATCATCTTGGGCGCAAAGATCTGCGAGCCGTGGATGATTCCCCAGAGATTGACCGCGAGAATGCGCTGCCAGTTTTCCGCTGGCCCGAACATCCGGCTGCCGGGCTGGATGCCGGCATTGTTCATCAGGATGTCGGTGCCGCCAAAGCGCTCCTGGACCGCGCCTTCCAGCGCTGTCAGATCCTCGGCACGGCTGACGTCGGTCGATGATGCCAGGATGCTGGCTGCGCCCGCGGGCGCGGCCGCCGCCAGTTTCGCCTCGGCCTCGGCGAGACGATCGCTTCCGAGGTCGGCGATGCAGACCTTCATGCCGAGCCGCGCAAAGTACGTCGCGGCGGCCAGGCCGATGCCCGACGCGCCGCCGGTCACAACGGCGACATGGTCCGGCGACATGGCGGGATGGGGCACGGCGTTCTCCTCGATTGTGCGGCGCTTGGACAGATCGCCCCGAGCCGCCGCCTGATCGGGGCGTCTCCAGGGAGGGGCCAGGGGGCGTGTCTACCGGCTTTCGCCTTTTCTCGATCGTCCGATATCCGTCCGCAGCGCCGCAAGATCCTTCTTGACCGCGCTCGCGGCATCGCGCTCGATCCTGCGATAGCGCTCGACCAACGCGATACCGAATGGCGTCAGCAAGGCGCCGCCGCCGTTCCTGCCGCCGGTCTGGCGCTCGACCGCGGCGTGCCGGCAGATCCGGTTGATTTCGTCCACGAGATCCCAGGCGCGCTTGTAGGACATGTCCATCGCGCGTCCGGCAGCGGAAATCGAGCCGCAGGTATGAATGTTCTCGAGCAGCTGGATCTTGCCGGGGCCGATTCGGCCCTCGGCATCGAGGTCAATGCGGACACTCAAGGAGGGAAGCACCTGGGCGCTGGATTTACGCATCGAAGCTGGCTCGGCCGGTTTGGATGGCCAGATTGCCATTGAAGCCTTTTGCGAACAAGACGGACCCGCTAGATATCCGCATCATCCGTATATTTAAGGCAGACGGAAAGGCCGAATGGCAAAGCCAGCAAGGTCAGCCGGGATCGCATCGGGTCAATGCCTGTGCGGGCAGGTGGGTTTCGAGATCGACACGCCGGCGCGCTGGGCCTGGCACGATCATTCATTGGCCAGCCGCCGCGCGCACGGCGCGGCTTACGCCACTTTTGTCGGAAGCTGGCGCAAGCGGTTCCGCTATACCCGCGGCAAGGGCCGCATCTCGCGCTTTCAGGACCCGAAAGCGAACACGGTGCGAAGCTTTTGCGCGAGTTGCGGCACGCCGTTGTGCTATGAGCGGCCAGGTTCCCCGCATATGGTGAACATTCCCCGTGCGCTGTTTTCGGGACGCACGGGCCGTCAGCCGCTCTATCACATCGCCATCGAGGAACTGCAGGAGTGGGCCTATACCGGCGAACCGCTGGTGCCGCTGCAAGGCTTTCCCGGCGTAGTCTGGCAGCGCTCGAAGCGAAAACGGCGGCGTACCGGCGACGATCCGTTCGAACTCAGCCGCGAGCAGCCCTGAAAGCCCGTCCTGGCGCAGGGCTGCCATGACCATGCTTCCTTGATCTTGGGCACCGGCGTCGGCCATGTTGCGACGGCGCCCGGCGATTGCGGCGGCCCGCGGGAGGAGACCTTCATGAATCGCATCACCGGGCGCTCGGCGTTCCTTGCCCTGCTCAAGGACGAAGGCATCACCCACCTGTTCGGCAATCCCGGCACGACCGAATTGCCGATCATGCACGCCCTGAAGGAACATCCCGATCTCAGCTATGTGATGGCCATGCAGGAAAGCCTGGTCGTGGCCATCGCCGACGGGTTCAGCCGCGCCTCGGGCCGGCTGGTCGCCTGCAATGTCCATGTCGCGCCCGGGCTCGGCAATGCAATGGGCTCGCTCTACAACGCGCAGTTCACCGGTACTCCGATGATCCTGACCGCCGGCCAGCAGGAGCAGGGTCATGGCCTGATGGAGCCGCTGTTGTTCGGACCGCTGGTGCGGATGGCCGAGCCGCTGGTGAAATGGGCCGTCGAGGTGACGCGACTGGAGGACCTGCCGCGCATCGTTCGCCGTGCGGCCAAGGTTGCGACCACGCCGCCGACCGGACCGGTGTTCATCTCGCTGCCCGGCGATATCCTGAATGCCGAAGCCGGCATCGAGCTTGGCCGCTCGACCCGGGTCGATGCCCGGGTCAGGCCGTCGGACCAGGGCCTGCAGGCGTTGGCGCAGCGCATCCTCAGGGCCGAGCGGCCGGTCATCATCACCGGCGACGAGATCGTCAAGAGTGACGCGCTGCAGGAGGCGGCGGCGCTGGCCGCCGTGCTCGGCTGTCCGGCCTATCAGCAATCGGCGCCCTACGGGGCCCATTTCCTGTCCGAAAGCCCATCCTTCATGGGCGCGCTGTCGCGCCTGCAGAAGCAGGTTCGCGAGGCTCTCGCGCCCTACGATCTGCTGATCGTGCTCGGCGCCGATCCGCTGCGGATGTCGGTGCATAGCGAGGTCGAGCCGCTGCCCGAGGGCATGCCAATCGTCCAGGTCGGCCTCGTCGACTGGGATCTTGCCAAGAACTATGCCGCCGAGATCGCGCTCAAGGCCGATGTCGGGGAGACTCTGCGCGCGCTGATTCCGGCGTTGCAGTCGGCAGGCGGTGCCGCGCTCGCGGCACGCGCCAGCCGAAGCCTCGCCGCGCTTGCGCCGAACAACTGGTCGGCGCGGCGCGCCGGCCTGGTCGAACAGATTTCCAGGGCAAAGGACCGGTCGCCGATCGATCCGGACTGGCTCGCCCTGCAGCTGGTGCAGGCGATGCCGGACGGCGCCATTCTGGTCGACGAGGGGCTGACGTCCTCGCGCCATATCAATGCACTGCGCCCCCACCGCGATCGCTACGGCTATCATGCTCTCGCCTCGGGCGGGATCGGCTGGGGACTGCCGGCGTCGGTCGGCGTCAGCCTCGCTAATCCCGGCCGCCCGGTGGTGTGCTACAGCGGTGACGGCAGCGCGATGTATTCGATCCAGGCGCTATGGACCGCGGCGCATCACAAGCTGCCGCTCAATGTCGTGATCGTCAACAATGGCGGCTACCGCATCATCAAGCAGCGGCTGCTCGCGTTTCACGGCGACGATCATTATGTCGGGATGGACTTTGCCGATCCGCCGGTGGACTTCGCCGGGCTCGCGAGGTCGTTCGGGCTGGAGGCGATGCGAATTGCCGATGCCGGCCAGCTCGCCCCGATCTTGTCGCAGGCGTTCCGCGCGCCCGGCGCCAAGCTGATCGAGGTCATGGTGGACGGAACGGTCTGACCTGCGTCACTAGAGCAGCTTAAGCCAAATAGCAGCCGCGAAGCTGGTGCACTCCCTCTCCCGCGCTTGCGGGGGAGGGTTGGGGTGGGGGCTCTTAGCTCGCGTCGCATCGTGGAAAGAGCCCCCACCCGGCGCTACGCGCCGACCTCCCCCGCAAGCGGGAGAGGTGCAGCCAGTCTGTTGCGAGACCGGTTCAAGCTAACTTCATCATTCCGCGGCCTTTGCCGTCCACGGACGATGCTGCGCGGCCGGGTGGGGCGCGGCGAGCCGGGCACGGCCGGGGCCGAACAGCTTTTCGCGCAACGTTCCCTTCCGATAGGCGGTCTTGTAGCGCCCGCGCCGCGTCAGTTCGGGCACCAGCATGTCGGTGATGTCCTCGAAATCGCCGGGCGATATGGCAAAGGGCACGTTCAGGCCGTCGACGTCGGTCTCTTCAAACCAGGCTTCAATGGCATCGGCGACTTGTTCGGGGGTGCCGACCAGCACCGGTCCGATGCCGCCAATGCCGACATGCTCGGCGACCTCGCGCACGGTCCAGACCCGGTCGGGATCGGCGCGGGTGATATTGTCCATCGCGGTTCGGCCGGCGTCGTTCTGGACGTGGCGGACCTGTTGGTCGAGCGCATAGGACGAGAAATCGACACCGGTCCAGCCGGACATCAGGGTCAGCGCGCCTTCCGGATTGATGTGCCGGACATAGTCGGCGTGTTTCGCCGCGGCCTCGGCCTCGGTACGTCCCAGAATCACGGTCATCATGCTGAACATCAGGATCTCGGTCGGGTCACGGCCGGCTTCCGCCGCGAGCGCGCGGATCGCGGAGACCCTTGGCGCGATCACCTTGGCCGAGGGACCGGACATGAAAACGCATTCGGCATGCCGGGCGGCGAATTGCCGTCCGCGCGGTGACGTACCGGCCTGATACAGCACCGGCGTCCGTTGCGGTGACGGTTCGCTGAGATGGATGGCGTCGACCCGGAAGTGGTTGCCCTCGTGCCGGACAGGGTGGACCTTGGCAGGATCGGCGAAGATGCCGCGGACCCGGTCGCGCAGCACCGCGTCGTCCTCCCAGCTGGCTTCCCACAGCTTGTAGACCACATCCATATACTCGTCGGCGATGTCGTAGCGGTCGTCATGCGCGGCCTGTCTGTCCTTGCCGGAACCGCGGGCGGCGCTGTCGAGATAGCCGGTCACCACGTTCCAGCCGATCCGGCCGTCGGTCAGATGGTCGAGGGTCGTCATCCGCCGCGCGAACGGGTAGGGCGGCTCGTAGGAGAGATTGCTGGTGACGCCAAAGCCGAGGTCTTGCGTGACCGCGGCCATCGCCGGGATCAGCAGCAGCGGTTCGTTCGCCGGGGTCTGGGTGGCATTGCGCAGCGCCGCATCCGGGCTGCCGCCGAACACGTCGTAGACCCCGAGCACATCGGCCAGGAACAGCCCGTCGAACCGGCCGCGCTCCAGCGTCCGCGCCAGATCGGTCCAGTATGGCAGCCGGTGATATTCGGTGGTGCGGTCGCGCGGATGGGTCCATAGCCCCGGCGATTGATGCGCGACGCAGTTCATCGCGAAGGCGTTGAGCCGGATTTGCTTTGTCATGATGATACGCCTTGCAACCGGACCCGCCCGCGATCGGTCCGCTGTGGCGATGATATTCCGACCTCGCTGTGCCACGCAACCAAGCACCGCCGCCGTCGTCCGATATGATGGATCGTTGGCCGGGCAATTCGCCTATATAGAAGCGGCGGCGGCTTCGCATCGCGCAGGAGATTGTGCCTTGGATCAGATCGCATATGTCAATGGCTCGTTCGTACCCCTGGCCGAGGCCAAGGTGTCGATCCTCGACCGCGGCTTCCTGTTTGCGGATGGCATCTACGAAGTGGCGGCGGTTCTTGATGGCAGGTTGATCGACAATGCCTCGCATCTGGCGCGGCTGCAGCGCTCGGTCGGCGAGATCGCGCTGCCGCTGCCGGAGACGCTGCAGCGGATCCAGGAAATCCAGAAGGAGCTGATCGCGCGCAACCGGCTCGTCAGCGGCATGGTCTATCTTCAGGTGACGCGCGGCGCCGATGCCGGGCGCGATTTTGCCTTTCCCCGGAAACCGGTCGCGCCGACGCTGGTGATGTTCACGTCGGTCAAGGACATCGTCAACCTGCCGTCGGCGAAATCCGGCATCGCCGTGATCACGGTGCCCGACATCCGCTGGGGGCGGCGCGATATCAAGTGCGTGGCATTGCTGGCGCAGGTGTTGGCCAAGCAGGCCGCGGCGGAGGCGGGCGCCAGCGAAGCCTGGATGGTCGAGGACGGCGAGGTGACCGAAGGCGGATCTTCAACGGCTTTCATCCTGACCCGCGACGACGTGCTGGTGACGCGACAGAATTCGACGGCTACCCTGCCGGGCTGCACCCGCAAGGCGGTGGTGGCGCTGGCCGAGGAACACCAGCTGCGGGTCGAGGAGCGCCCGTTCACGGTCGAGGAGGCGCTGCGAGCCAGGGAAGCCTTCGTCACCAGCGCCAGCCTGTTCGTGCAGGCGGTGGTGAGCATCGATGGCCAGACCATCGGCAATGGCCAACCCGGCCCGATGGCGAACCGGCTGCGCGAAATCTATCTGGATTTCGCCCGCAAGACCGCCGTGTAGATCGCAAAGGGCCGCTGCCGATCAGGCCGCCGCAGAGCCGGCCTTGACCGGCGGAATCGCGCGGAAGCTGATGCAAAGCCGATTCCATGCATTGATGGTCGAGATCAGCATGGTCAAGCTGACCCGCTCGGCCTCCGAGAATTGCGCGCTGACCGTTTCGTAGACGTCGTCGGGCGCGCGCGTTTCCGAGATCAGTGTCACGGCCTCGGTCCAGGCCAGCGCCGCGCGTTCGCGTTCCGAGTAGAGTGGCGATTCCCGCCACGCGCTGAGCTGGTACAACCGCTGTTCGGTTTCTCCGCGCTTGCGGGCGTCCTGGGTATGCATGTTGATGCAGAAGGCGCAGCCATTGATCTGCGAGGCCCGTGTCCTGACCAGTTCCATCAGCGGCAGTTCGAGACCGCTCGTCTGGAGCTGGGCATCGATGGCACTCAGCGCCTTCATCAGGTCCGGGGCGGCATGAAAGAAGTTCAAGCGGGATTTCATGACAGTCCTCCTTGTGTCGCGGGTGATGCGGAAGCCGTTTTATGCGCGCCGGCACGCATGGCCACACGATATTTTTCCGGGCAGCAGGGTTGCGATGCGCACAACGCTGCCGGGCGTTGGATACGGCGGAAGCAGCCTAGGCTTGCTCCCGGACAAAGCGGTTGCGCAGGGTTCCGATGCCGGTGATGTCGATCTCGACCACGTCGCCGTCCCGGAGGTCCGGCGAAGCGCCGTCGGTGCCCATCCAGATCACATCACCGGGCCACAGCGTGAAATACTTCGTCAATTCGACCAGGAACGGCACGATGCCGAAGATCATGTCGCTGGTGCGGAAGCGGTTGGTTTCCCTGCCGTTGACGCGAACGACGGTCTCCATCGCGGCGAGGTCGACATCGGTCTCGATCCATGGACCCATCGGCTTGAAGGTGTCGGCATTCTTGGCGCGCCACAGCCCGCGATCGGCCTTCTGCCAGCTGCGTTCGCTGACGTCGTTGCCGATGGTGTAGCCGAACACGCAGGGCATCGCGTTGGCCTCGTCGAGGTGCTTTGCCTTGCTGCCGATGACCACGACTAGCTCGCCCTCGTAGTGAATCTTCTCGGTGGCGCTCGCGGGAATCACGACATCTTCGTCATGGGCGATCAGCGCGTTTTGCGCGCGATAGCCGATCTCGGGCCGATCCGGCACGCTGGGCACCTCGCCGCGTTTGTCCGCCGCTTCCTTGAGATGCTTCAGGTAGTTGAGCCCGACGCAATAGAAGGTTCGCGGTATCAGCGGCAGCTCGATCTTGACGTCACCGAGCGCATGGGATTGCGCCGTCCGCGTCCATTCGCCGAACGGATCGCCGCTGACCGCGACCACCCTGTCGGCCTCGACGAGACCCCATGAAGTCCGTCCATCGGCCGTGAATTTGAGCCAACGCATCGATCCCTCTCTATTCGGCCGCGGCGCGTGGCCGGGTCTTCCAGGCGCCAGCGGCGGGGCGGGGCAGGCCGAGATTCTCCCGCAAGGTCATGCCGGCATAGTCCTGGTGAAACAGGCCGCGCCGCTGCAGCTCCGGCACGATGTGACGGACGAAATCGGCGTAGGAACCAGGCACATGGGTTGCGGCAATCACGAAGCCGTCGCAGCCGCGGCCGACGAACATTTCCTCCAGCGCATCGGCGATCTCCTTTGGCCCGCCGACGATCGCGTCCTGGGTCTGGCCGCGGCCGGAAAAGGTGATGAAATCGCGCGTGCTGGGATTGCTCTTGCCGCTGGTCCTCAGGACGCCGTCGCGAATGCCGAGCATGCCCTGCATGCCCTGCAGCTCCTCGGTGCTCAGCGGCTCGTCGATCGGCTTGGAGGCGAAGTCATAGTTCAGTCCCTCCGACAGCAGCGACAGCGCGTCGATTTCCAACGGCAGCTTGTGGATCAGCGCCATCTTGTCCTCGGCCTCGGATCTGGTCGCGCCGGTAACCGGCGTCGTCAGGTTGCACAGGAAGATCTGGTCGGGATCGCGGCCCGCCTTGGCGGCCTCGTTCCTGATCGCATCGTAGCCCTGCCGGGCGTTGGCCAGATTGCGTGCGGCGGTGAAGATCAGTTCGCCCCATCGTCCGGCGAAACGCTGGCCGCGACCGCTGGCGCCGGCCTGGATCACCACGGGATGGCCCTGTTGCGAGCGCGGCACCGTGAACGGTCCGCGCGACTTGAAGAAAGGTCCGTTGTGATCGAGCCGCCTGACCTTGTCCGGATCGGCGAACCGGCCGCTGGTCTTGTCGATCAGGATGGCGCCGTCTTCCCAGGAATCCCAATGGCCGAGCACGACCTCCATGAACTCGTCGGCGCGGTCGTAGCGCAGGTCGTGTTCGAGATGCTGCTCGCGTCCCATATTCTGCGCTTCGCCGTCGTTGACCGAGGTGACGACGTTCCAGGCGGCACGGCCATTCGTCATCAGATCGAGGGTGGCGAAGCGGCGCGCGACGTCGAACGGTTCGTAATAGGTGGTCGAGCAGGTCGACGCGAGTCCGAGCCTTTCGGTCACCATGCCCATCGTGGTCAGCACCACGATCGGGTCCATCTTGACGCAGCGAATGCCATATTCGACGGTGTGGGCGTGGTCGTTGCCATAGCGGTCGGGCATCGCGAGGCGATCGTCGAAAAACGCCATGTGGAATTTGCCGGCCTCGAGAATCCGGGCGATCTCCTGGTAGTAGTCCGCCGACATCGAGTCGTCGCGCGACTGCGGATGTCGCCACGAACTCGGCAGGTTGGTGCAGTTCTGCGCCTGCAGGAAACCCACCATCGCCATTTGCCGCGCCATGCTGCTCTCCCGGCCCGCTCGATGCTACGCGATATCTAGTTCGGCAGCGAGCCGGTACGTGCCGGCCAGGGCCTGCAACTTGGTCCACGTTGCATCCTCGATGTCGATGCCGGCGACCTTGCGCTGCTGCTCGCGGATATATTCGATCTCGCCCGGATAGAGCACGCCGCTGCTGCCTTGCGAGGGCGGCGTCGATTTGAGGTAGCGGGCGAATTCGGCCACCTCCCTCTTGAAGTCGGCCAGCGGCCGGAATGCCGCGACATTGAACACCGCCATGAAGCATCCGTCATTGTGCCGACCGGTCGGCTCGACGCCGAAACCGAGACCGGTCAATAGGCCGCACAGCACCTCGACCATCGCGGCGAGGCCGCTGCCCTTGTAGCCTTCGCTGCCGCCGAGCGGCAGCAGGGCGCCGCCATTGCGGAACTGCCGGGGGTCGGTGGTCTGCCGCCCTTCGCTGTCGACGATCCAGCCGGTCGGGATTTCCTCGCCGCGCGCGGCGGCGAGCTGGATCTTGCCGGCCGCCACGGCCGATGTCGCCATGTCGAGATAGAAAGGCGCCTCGAGGTCCGACGGCACCGCGATTGAAATCGGGTTGGTGCCGAGCCGCGCCTCGCGGCCGCCGAACGGCGCGACGATCTTCGGGGAGCGTCCGGAATCCGCAGTGGCGAGCCCGATCATGCCTTCCCTGATCGCCATCATCGGATAGGCGGCGAGCCGTCCGACATGGCTCTGGCGAAACACCGTGCAGGCCGCGACATTGGCGGTCCGGGCCTTTTCGATGGTCAGTGCCATGGCCTTGGCATTGACATGGAAGCCGAAGCCCCAATGACCGTCGATCACCGTCGTGGTCGGCGATTCCCGTTCAATGGTCCACTTCGCGCCGGGCACGATATGTCCGGCCTTGATGCGGTCGATATAAGTGGGGATGGCGATGATCCCGTGCGAGTCATGGCCTGCGAGGTTGGCGTTGACGCAACCGATAGCCACGGCGTCGGCTTCCTCCTCCGTGGCGCCGGCAGCCTTGAGCAGCGCTGCGCCGATGCGGATGAGACGGTCGGACTGGACGATCGGCATGGCGGGTTTCCCATCGCGCGACCCGCATTGGAGCGTGTCTTCCTCGCTGTCACGCGCGCATGGTCTCAAAGTGATGACCGGATGGCAATGACTTCGCGCCGAAATCTTCGCGAGCGGCGATGCTGCCGCGACCGGTCGTTCAGGCCGCCGGGAACGGCCGGTTGCCCTTTGCAGTCGCGCTGTCCGTCCGCAGCGGATGCGCTTTCTGGTGCCAGGCCCATGCAGTCCGGATGATGGTCTCGAGATCGGAATGGGTAGCGCGGAATTGCAGCGTCTCGCGCGCAGCGGCGGGGTCGGCGACCAGATAAATGGGGTCGCCCGGTCGGCGCGGTTTGACGGCATGCGGCACTTCGCGCCCGCTCTCGGCCGCGATCGCCGCAAGGATCTGACGTACCGAAAAGCCGGTGCCGGTGCCGAGATTGAAGGCGCCGCCGCGATGGTCGTGCATCAACAAGCGTAGCGCCGACACGTGTGCCGCGGCGAGGTCGGCGACATGGATGTAGTCGCGGATCGCGGTGCCGTCGGGCGTCGGGTAATCGTCGCCGAACACCGCGAAATCCGCGATGTGTCCCTGCAGCGCCATCATTGCGCGCGGGATCAGGTGGGTTTCGTGGTCGCGCAATTCGCCGATCTCGCCGGACGCGTCGGCACCGCTGGCGTTGAAATAGCGCAGGCTGAACGATCCGATGCCATAGGCGCCACGATAGTCGGCAAGGATCTGCTCAATCATCCATTTCGACTTGCCGTAGGGATTGATCGGCCTGCCGGCCGAACTCTCCGGCAGCGCCCGGCTCTCGGCATCGCCATAGACCGCGCCGGTGGAGGAAAACACCAGCCGATGACAGCGGGCATCGCGCATCGCCGCTAGCAGCGACAGCGTGCCGGCGACATTGTTGGCATAGTACTTCTGTGGATCGGCGACGGATTCGCCGACCAGGCTCGCAGCCGCAAAATGCATCACCGCGACAATGCGATGCTGGGTGAAGACGCGGGCGAGGGCGGCGCGGTCGACGAGGTCGCCGACCACGAGCGGACCGCTCACGAAGTTGCGGTGGCCGGTCGAAAGATTGTCGAACACGACCGGCTGATAGCCTGCCGCAGCCAGTGCCCGGCAACCATGCGAGCCGATATAGCCGGCGCCGCCGGTCACCAGAATAGCCGGCCGTTCGCTCATCTCGTGCCCGTAAGGTTGCTTGCGCGCGGCCCGCGCGCAGGTTCGAGATCAAATAGCATACGGACCGTACTAGATCTGCCTCACCACGCCTGGCTGGCCCGAGATGCATTCCAGCGTCTCGCGGTCCCATTTCGCCGCATTCGCCGCCGCCTCGTAGCTCGTCTGCAGAAATTCGAGCAGGGCCTGGTCCGGGTCCTGCGCGGTACGCACGGCGTCATAGGGCAGGATGTATTCGGCCAACGCCTCGCTGAAGAAGGCGGCATCCGGCTTGACCGGCGCGATGCGGTAGCCCGCGGGCTCGGGATAGGCATACGAATAGAACGCCGGATAGTCGATGGCGCCGCTGCCCGGCCAGAATCCCGCGCTGCTCTCCTCGTGAGAATAGGCTTCGCACGCCACCGCATCGGGAAGATTGGGAACGCCGCCGGGATGGCGCGGCGCACGCCGTCCTGAAAAGCGGGTCACCGCGAGATCGAAGCTGCCCCAGAAGAAATGCACCGGACTCGCCTTGCCGAGAAAGCCGGTGCGGAATTGCTTGAAGACGCGGTCGACATTGACGAGAATCTGCAGGAAGCGCCGCGCCGCTGCGGGATCGTAAGACGCGTGGCGCGTGTCCTGTGAAAACCGGATCGGGTCGGGCAGTTCGCTCGGCATGTCGTCGATGTCGAGCACGACGCCGAGTTCGGCCAGCGCGGCCGCGATGCGCGAATGGAAGCTCGCGACCGATTGCCCGGCAAGCGCAAACTGGCGTTGCGCGCCGTCGCTGGTCGAGATCCGCAGATGATGGTCGATCAGGTCGAAGTCGATCTGAAACGAGCGCGTACCGTCGGGGATCGGCGAGGTGGTGAGGCCGCGCGGGGTGACATAGAGCGTCACATGCCAGGAATGATTGAGCCATGGGGTTCGTGCGAGGCGGATTTTGCCCACGATCTGCGTCCAGAGATGCAGCGTATCATAGCTGTCGCGCCAGGCGGCGGTGGGCAGATCAGGCCAGGGCTCGCGCGGGGCATCACTCATCTGTCACCACCATCGGTTTCCCGCAGCACGAGGCCGGGCGCGATCCGGCCCGGCCCTTGAGTAGCAGATATCTGGCGTCTAGGGGATGGGAGGTGATCTAGGATTTCTTCTCATCCTTTCCGAACGCCGCATCGACCTCATCCTTCTTGATCCGGGCTGCGGGATCGCCGGGCTGCCCGAGATTCTGCTCTTCGGTACCGTCGCCCATCATGCCGGGGTGCTTCTCCTTGCCGGCCGGCTGGGCGGGAGTCGTGGAATCGGGTTTGTTGCTCATAGGTGACGTCTCCAGGCGCGGATGCGCGGTGCACAACTTCGAGACCACCGCTTCGGTTCCCGCGGGTCGGCCATGGCGTCGTGCCAATAGGCGACCCGCGGCTTCAGCCGTGCAGTTTCTGCGCGGTCGCGGCGATCACGCGCCCCTGATAGCGCGCCGCCGCCAACTCGTTGTCACTCGGCGCCCGGCTGCCGTCGCCGCCGGCAATGGTGGTGGCGCCGTAGGGCGAACCGCCGGTGATTTCGTCGAGCCTCATTTGACCGGCAAAGCCGTAGTCCAGGCCGACGATCAGCATGCCGAAATGCAGGAGATTGGTGATGATGGAAAACAGCGTGGTTTCCTGGCCGCCATGCTGGGTCGCGCTGGAGGCGAAGGCGCCGCCGACCTTGCCATGCAGCGCGCCCTTGGCCCAGAGTCCGCCGGCCTGATCGAGGAAATTGGCCATCTGCGACGACATCCGGCCGAAGCGGGTGCCGGTACCGACGATGACGGCGTCGTAGTCTCCGAGATCCTCGATGCGGGCGATCGGCGCCGCCTGATCGAGCTTGTAGTGCGACGCCTTGGCAACTTCGGCTGGCACCAGCTCGGGTACCCGCTTGATGTCGACAGCGGCGCCGGTTTCGCGGGCGCCCTCGGCAACGGCCTTTGCCATCGTCTCGATATGACCGTAGGCGGAATAATAAAGGACGAGAACTCTTGCCATGATAGGCCTCCGAGGAGTTGAGAAAAGAGGGAGCGGTCGGCACGCGCGGGCCTGAGCCGGGCATCACATGTCGACCAGAGGGCGGGAATGGCCGGGATCGCGCCCGGCCAGGATGAGCGAGTGGCCGTCGTCGACCGACGTGCTAGGCCGCGTCGACCAGCACCAGTTCGGTATCCTCCAGTGCGGTGATGCTGAGCCGGGCCTCGTCGCGGATCGCAACCCCGTCGCGGGCATTGACCCGCACGCCGTTGATCTCGATCGCGCCCGCGGCCGGCACCAGATAGAGGTTGCGGCTTCTGTCCGGCGCGTATTCCGCGCTGTCGCCGGCCTTCAGCGTGGTCGCCAGCACCCGCGCATCGGCCCGGATCGGCAGTGCCTCTTGATCGCTTTCGAAACCGCTGGCGATGGTAACGAAGGCGCCGGAGCGATCGGCCTTCGGAAACGGCTTCGCCCCCCAGGTCGGCGAACCGCCCTTGCTGGTAGGCTCGATCCAGATCTGGAAAATCTTGGTCTGCGTCGGCTCGAGATTGTATTCGGAGTGGCGGATGCCGGCGCCCGCGCTCATCACCTGGACGTCGCCCGCCTCGGTGCGGCCCTTGTTGCCGAGGCTGTCCTGGTGGGTGATCGCACCCTCGCGCACATAGGTGATGATTTCCATGTTGGCATGCGGGTGAGCGGGAAAGCCGGTGTTCGGCGCGATCTCGTCGTCATTCCACACCCGCAACGAGCCATGGCCCATATTGTCAGGGTCGTAGTGGGTGCCGAACGAGAAATGATGCCGCGCCTTCAACCAGCCATGGTCCGCGGTGCCGAGTCTTGCGAAAGGTCTGAGTTCGATCATGGGATATTCCTTTGGGTCTCTGTCGGGTTGTGTATAGGGCTCGGCACATGATATAGAAATGGAAACTATGGAAACACATTGTTTCCGAATAGAGCGTAATGGATCGCCCATGAGCAGGCTTCCGGATTTCGAGGCGCTCGCGATCTTTGCGAAGGTCGTGGAGTTGCGGTCGTTTGCGGCGGCCTCGAGCGAACTCGCGCTGTCCAAGGCGACGGTCTCGAAGGCGGTCAGCCGGCTGGAGCAGCGGCTCGGCGCGCGGCTGTTCAACCGCACGTCGCGGCGGCTCGCTCTGACCGATGCCGGGCAGAAGCTGTCCTCGCGCGCCGCCCGTCTCCTGGCCGATGGCGAGGCGGCGGAGAACGAGGCGCTGGCGCAATCGGCGGTGCCGCGCGGGCTGGTGCGGCTCGCGGTACCGATGACATTTGGAATCAAGGCGGTAGCGCCGCTGCTGCCGCAATTTCTCGCGCTATATCCCGAGGTCGCGATCGATCTTCACCTCAGCGATGCGACCGTGGACCTGATCGGCGAAGGCTTCGATGCGGGTCTGCGAATAGCGCGGCTGCCGGATTCCTCGCTGGTGGCGCGGCGGCTGTGCGCGATGCCGCGGCACACGGTGGCCGCACCGGCCTATCTCGAGCGGTACGGCCGGCCGACCCATCCAATGCATCTCGCCGGGCACCGATGCTTTGCCTACGCCTATCTCTCAACACCCAATGTCTGGCACTACACCAACTCCGCCGGCGAGCAGGTCAGCGTGCGGCCAGAGGGGCAGCTGCGGGTCAACAATGGCGAGGCGCTGATGCCGGCCTTGCTGGCGGGCCTCGGCATTGCCGACCTGCCGGACTTCATCGTCGGCGATGCCATTGCGTCCGGCGAGGTCGAGGTGATCCTGAAGGGCTGGAAGCAGCCGGAAGGTGCCGTGCACCTGGTGATGCCGCCGGGCGGTCCGCGTCCGGCGCGCGTCGAAGCGCTGGCGGAATTCCTGACCGGGCATTTCGCGAAGGGCCGAAGGCGACGGGAACGCCATTGAGCGCAGCGGCCGGGGGTCCGCCCGTCACCTGTCACCCTCGCAGACGTCGACCCATTCGGCAGCCACCAGCTCCGCCATTCGCGACGGCGCGATGCGGACCGCGCTGTGGATCGAACCTGCCGCCGGCACCACCTCGTCGAAAGCCTGCAGGGAAATGTCGCAGTAGACCGGCAGCGGTGTCTTCAGGCCGAACGGGCAGACGCCGCCGACCTCGTGGCCGGTGATCTCGGCGACTTCGTCGAGCCCGAGCATCTTGGGCTTGCCGCCGAACCGGGTCTTGGCCTTCTTGTTGTCCATCCGTGCGGTGCCGCTGGCCACGATCAGTATCACGCGCTCGCCGATCCGCAGGCTCAGCGTTTTCGCGATCCGGCCGGGCGCGACGCCATAGGCTTGTGCCGCCAGCGCGACCGTCGCCGAGCTCACCGGTGAGACCATCACCTCGATGTCGGGAGCCTTCTGCGCGAAGAACGCGCGGACCAATTCGAGGCTCATCTCGTGTCGACCAGGCGAGGCAGCTCGGCCAGCGTGCCGATTCGGAAGTCGGGCTCGACCCCGAGCTCATCCATCTGCGTCCGCAGCGCCTGGTACAGGGTGACCGGGGACATCAAGTCGCTGCTGGCACAGGCCCGCGCCATCGCCTCCGGTGTCACCCGCTCGATCCAGGCGACCTGGAAGCCGAATGCCTTGGCGCCGCAGGCGTCCCAGGGGTTCGACGACACGAACAGCACCTCGTGCGGCGGCGCGGCAAGCCTTGCCTCGACCAGCGCGTAGGTGTCCGGACTCGGCTTGAAGATCTTGGCCGCGTCGATGCTGATCGTCGCACTCAGGATGCGATCGAGGCCGCTGTTTCGCACCAGCGCATCGAGCATGTCGGTGCTGCCGTTCGACAGGATGGCGAGCTTGCGGCCGGGCATCGCCGCCAGCGCCGCGGTCGCGTCCGGGTAAAGATCGAGATGCAGGTACTTGTCCATGATGCGGTCGAACACGCGCGCCTCATGCTGCAGTCCGAGGATCCGCAGCGTGTAGGCGAGCGATTGCCGGGTGACGACGGAAAAGTCCTCATGGCGCCGCATCAGCGAGCGCAGCCAGCTGTATTCCAGCTGCTTGATCCGCCAGATCTGGGTGATGAGTTCGCCATGTCCGGGAAATTCCCGTTCGGTGACCGAGGCCACCGACTGAATGTCGTACAGCGTGCCATAGGCATCGAACACCACGGCCTTGATTGTCACTTGTCCCGCTCTTTCCCGCCGAGAGTGGCGTCGAGGAATTGTCGCAATGCGACGACCGACTGATCCGCCGCCGCCTGGTTGAATTCGAGATGATGCCCCGAGAATCGCCCTGATGTCTCGAGGTCGGGGACGTCGAAGCCGTGATAGGCCCCGGGATAGACGATCAGACGGATCGCGGCGCCCTGGGTCTTCCGTCGCGATATTCCCCAATCGTCGCGACCCTCCACCATGTTGCGGCAGGCCTGCGCCGGTGTCCAATCGTCGAGTTCGCCGACCATAATCAGCACCGGGACGGTCACCTCGCCGGTGAAGGCGATGCAGGGCGGATAGAAGGCGGCGGCGGCGCGGAACTTGTTCGTGGTCGTCTGTTCGATGATGCCATGCTCGACCGAAATCAGCGCGAGCCAGCCGCCCTGCGCGAACCCCAACGCCGCGATCCGCGCCGGATCGACAAAGGGCTGGCGCACCAGGAAGTTGAGCGCCCGGTAGGCGTCGAAGGCGAGATCGGCCGGCGCGCTGCTGCTGCAGGTGTCCGCGATACCGCGCGGACCGAAGCTGTCGACGGTGAGGGACACATAACCCCACGACGCGATCCGTCTGCCCCAGCGCCGATCGAGGCGTTGCCAATTGCCGCTGCAGCCGTGCAGCAGCACCACGGCGGGCGAGGGGCCGGCGCTTTCGGGCCGCCGCAGATAGCCCTGCAATGGCTGCGGGCTGGCCAGCGGACTTTCGAATTCCACGACCGTTGGGCTCGATCGTGACAACGGCCCGGCGGCCTCGGCCGCGCCCGCGCCGAGCAGCGTGACGGCAAGGGCTGCGGCGGCGGAGAACTGCATCCGGAACCACCATCTCGACACGGACACCGCGCCAGTCGCCGCACGGTCAGATCCCGAGCAGCTTTCGGGCGTTGGCCTTCATCACCTTCGGCCTGATCTCGTCGCGGATCTCGAGCTTGGCAAAATCCGCCAGCCAGCGGTCCGGCGTGATCACCGGCCAATCCGAGCCGAACAACATCTTGTCCTGCAGGATGGAGTTGATGTAGCGCACCAGGATCGGCGGGAAGTATTTCGGCGACCAGCCGGACAGGTCAATGTAGACGTTCGGCTTGTGGGTCGCGACCGACAGCGCCTCCTCCTGCCAGGGAAAGGAGGGGTGGGCGAGGATGATCTTCAGATCGGGAAAGTCCGCGGCCACGTCGTCCATGTACATCGGATTGGAATATTTCAACCGCATCCCCATGCCGCCGGGCATGCCGGAACCGACACCGGTCTGGCCGGTGTGAAACAGCGCGATGGCGCCGCCGTCGCTGATCGCCTCGTAGAGCGGATAGGCCATGCGATCGTTGGCATAGAAGCCCTGCATGGTCGGATGGAATTTGAAACCCCGGACGCCGTAATCCTCGATCAGCTTGCGCGCCTCGCGCACGCCGAGCTTGCCCTTGTGCGGATCGATGCTGACGAACGGGATCAGCACGTCGGAATTCTCGGCGGCGACCTCCAGCATCTCGTAATTGCTGTAGCGGCGGAATCCAGTCTCGCGCTCGGCGTCGACCGGAAAGATCACCGCGGCGATGTTCCGGGCGCGATAATAGGCCGCGGTCTCCGGCACGGTCGGCGGATGCTTGTTCGGCGACTTGAAATAGTCGGCCATCTGCGCCTGGAAATCATCGTAGCCGTCGTCGCCGTGCATGCCGCAGGGCTCCTCGGCATGGGTGTGGATGTCGATGGCGACCACGGCGTCGAGATCGGGGAGTTTTGATTTCATCACTTTGCTCCGTTCAGCCGCGAGCATCCCATTTGATTATACCATATAACAAACCGGGCAAGGCGCCGGTGCTGGCCGCCGCGATCGCGCCGGTGCTGGCCGTCGCGATCATGCTCGATCGCTCCTCAGCGTGGCAGGCCGGTTGATGTCATGTGATCCCTGCGATGCGAGGCGACGTGCTTCCATCGCTCGGTCGAACCCTTTCCCACTGGCTGCTGCCACGGTCCGCTCGGGCGGGGCTGGTCGCGCATCAGCACTGGTCCGCAACCAGCACGCCGAGAGGGCCGCGACCGGCCAGGCCATGATCTAGTTCCCCGGGGAATGAGGACGGTAGCCTGCGCCGATCCAATCGAAAAGGTGGTGAAGGCCCCGTTTGGATTGACATCCGGCCCGCGGATGGCCTAGAAATCCGCGATCCCGGGCGGCTCGGCCGCCGGCGGGGAGATTCCCTTTTTTGCCCTCTTTCGGCCCGTCGAGAACGGCCTTTCAACGCACCAGGATTGTCCCATGAAAGTCCGTAACTCGCTGAAATCGTTGCGCGGTCGGCACCGCAACAACCGTCTGGTCCGTCGCAAGGGCCGGGTCTATGTGATCAACAAGGTGCAGCGCCGGTTCAAGGCGCGACAGGGGTGAGCCGGCGCTGATCCGGCCGTTCATCCTGCACAAGATCCTTCGTTTCACATCTTGCTGTTTTGCCAGACGCTTTTGCTGCGTCTAGACTTCGGCGATGGCATCGAGACTGCTGCGTCAGCGCGAACTGGCTGTCCTGATCGTCGCCCTGATCGCGGCGGCGCCGGCCGCTGCCTTGGCGCAGGATCCGGATGCGGGCCCGTCGCGGCAGCAGAAAAAATTGCCGGAAGCGCTAGGCCGGCTGCCGAAGGTCGGCGCCGACCATACCCGTGGCCTGGACTTCCTGTTCGGCGCGCTGAAGGCGGCGCCGGACCAGGACAGCGCCAAGCTCGTCGAGGCCCGGATCTGGGCGCTCTGGCTGCAGACGCCGAGCGATACCGCGGCGCTGCTGATGACCCGAGCCAAGGCCGCCATGGATGCCCAGCAATTGGAGATCGCGCTCAAGCTGCTCGATGCCGTGATCAAGATGCGCCCGGACTACACCGAAGCCTGGAACCGGCGTGCCACCGTGTACTATCTGAAAAACGACTATCGGCATTCGCTCGCGGATATCGAGCAGGTGCTGGTCCGCGAGCCGCGTCACTTCGGTGCCCTGGCCGGACTTGGCATGATCATGCAGGACATCGGCGACGAAAAGCGCGCGCTGGACGCCTTCCGCGCCGCGCTCGCAGTCAACCCGCACCTGGACAAGGTGCCGGAACTGGTCAAGACCCTGAGTGAAAAGGTCGAGGGACGCGATATCTGATTGCGTCAGGAGATCTGATTGCGTCAGGAGATCCGATTGCGTCAGACCGACGCTGCCGGCCGGCAGCGCCTTCCCCGATTCGCCAGGCGGGTTCAGTGCAGCGCGTTGCTGCCGCGCTCCAGCGGTTCGCCGAGTGTCACGGCCGCATAGAGCCGGGCCAGTTCGACCTCGAGCTGTTCATTGACAAGAAGAAGGGCCTTCAACGCGCCGCGCAGATCACCATTACAGGTTGCCACTATGCGGTCGATAGCGGCCTCGCTGGATCCGACTGTCATCGAGTATGCTCCATTTGCAACTTGTAATTGGGCATGTCGACCGTGGTGATATCATGGTCGTGTGGATCGCTTTTTCTTGTGGATAGCGTGGAAAAGACCGCCTTCTTGGCCCTGGGCAAGAATCCGAAGCGGAGGCGTTCGGAAGTTTCCAGTCAGCACGACTATTCAGCACCACTATATCGACGCGCCGATGACGGCTGTATGAAAGCGCGGGCTGCCCGGTTGGCTGATGGGAAAGCCAGCACCGCGAAACCCCGGCCGCGACCAGCCGTAAGTCGATTGTGTCAAAGGTGATCCAGCTGTTGCAGACGATATCGGTCGTGATTGTGGCGGCCCTGATCGTGCTCGCTTTGGTCACGCAGGCCGGGGTGATGGTCGTGGAGCGCGCCCACCCCGCGCGGGGAAAGATGATCGATGTCGACGGGGCGACCCTGCACGTGGTCGATCTCGGTCCCCGCGATGCCTCCCCGCCGATCGTCATGATCCATGGCGCAAGCTCCAATCTGGAAGCCATGCGGCAGCCGCTGGGCGACAGGCTCGCCAGGACGCATCGGGTGATTCTGATCGACCGACCCGGCCATGGCGGCAGCTCACGCGCGCACGAGTGGGATTCGACGCCGGCGATCCAGGCCCGCATGATCGACGACGCGCTCCGGCAACTAGGCACGGGCCCCGCGATCTTTGTCGTCCACTCCTGGGCCGGCGCCCTCGGCGCGCGCATGGCGCTGGATTATCCGCAGCGGGTGGCCGGCCTCGTCCTGCTGGCGCCGGTCGCCTATCCGTGGCGCGGTGGTGTCGGATGGTACAACAAGCTGATCACCACGCCGGGCATTGGCCCGCTGCTCGCCTATACCATCACGCTGCCGCTCGGTTGGCTGCTGGCCGAGCCAGCCGCCCGCAGCGTATTCCTGCCGCAGACCATGCCCGACGACTATGTGCGCAAGAGCGCGACGCTGTTGCTGCTGCGGCCGCGGGAATTCCTCGCCAACGCGCGCGATCTCGTGACGTTGAAGGCGGCAGTGGCCGCGCAGGCGCCGCGCTATGCCGAGATCAGGACGCCGACCGTGGTGATGACCGGCGATGCCGACAAGACGGTTTCGCCGGAGATCCATTCGCGGCCATTGGCGGCGGCGGTCCCCGGCGCCAAGCTGATCGTGCTGCCCGGCGTGGGTCACATGGTGCAGAATGCCGCGCCCGAACGGGTCGAGCGGGAGATCGACGACCTGATCGGTCGGAGCTCAGCCTGGACCACCAATTGAGGTAGCCGAACACGTCAGGCAACGAGTGCCGGCGCGGGCACGCCGCGCTGGAACTGCAGCAGGTCGAGCGAGGGCGGTTCGGTCCCGGTGAGAATCGAACAGCAGGCGTGCGCATGGCCACGGTGATGGGTCTGGTGATTGAACAGATGCAGCAGGATCTCTCGCAGCGGCTGGCTGTGTGGCTTGCCCGCCATGTTCCGATAGGCGATGACTTCTTGCAGACCCGCTTCCGAATAGCTTTGCACCAGATCGATCAGGCGGGCGTCTTCCGCGATCCGGCTGCGCAGAAGGTCGCGGCGGTTGTCGTGGAGGATGGCGTCGAGACGTTCCGGATGTTCGCCGCTGCCGGTCAGCCGCTTCAGCCAGACGCGATCGGTCAGCAGCAGATGATTCAGCGTGCCGTGCAGGCTGCCGAAGAAGACGCCGACCGGCTTGCGGTATTGCGGCTCCGGGATCGCAAGCGCTGCGTCGTAGATCCGCAGGTTGGCCCAGCGATTGTAGTCGGCAAGCTGCCGGAAGATCTCGATCGTCATGTGCTGTCCTCGACGCAACGGTACCGATGACGACTGGCGTTCCGGCCCGATCGACGAGAATACCGCAGCGATCCTCGGGAGACGAGAGCAGGAGCGCGCGCCCGACCCTGCGCGCGATGTCTCCTTAGGCTTCGCCGGGCTATTCAACGAGGCCCGGACGTGCTTGATTTGCCATGGTAAATCGGCCCGCGCGGTGTCAGGTCGCGCGCAGCCAGGAGAGTGAACATGGCCATCATGATGCCCGCATCGGACCAGGCGGTCCTGCAGCGCCGCGACGCCATTGTGGCCGCGCTGCGCGCGATCGTGCCGGGCGAAGGGGTGATCGACAAGGCAGCCGAAATGCTGCCTTACGAATCCGACGGCCTGATGGCCTATCGCCAGCCGCCCATGGTCGTGGTGCTGCCGGATACCACCGAGCAGGTCGCGCGGGTCCTGAAATATTGCTTCGAGCAGGGCATCAAGGTGGTGCCGCGCGGCTCCGGCACCTCGCTGTCCGGCGGCGCGCTGCCGCTCGCCGACGGGGTGCTGCTCGGGCTCGGCAAGTTCAAGCGCATCCGCGATATCGATTTCGACAACCGCGCCGTCGTCACCGAGCCCGGGGTGACCAATCTCGCCATCAGCCAGGCGGTGGCCGATGCCGGCTTCTACTATGCGCCCGATCCGTCGTCGCAGATCGCCTGTTCGATCGGCGGCAACGTGGCGGAGAATTCCGGCGGCGTGCATTGCCTGAAATACGGCATGACCACCAACAACGTGCTGGGCTGCGAGATCGTGCTGATGTCGGGCGAGATCATCCGGATCGGCGGCAAGTCGGCGGAGCCGGGCGGGTACGACCTGATGGGCATCATCACCGGTTCGGAAGGCCTGCTCGGCGTCGTCACCGAGGTCACGGTGCGGATCCTGCGCAAGCCCGAGACCGCGCGCGCGCTGATGGTCGGCTTTGCCGAAGTCGAGGCTGCCGGCGAATGCGTGGCGCGGATCATCGCCGACGGGATCATTCCCGGCGGCATGGAGATGATGGACAAGCCCGCGATTCATGCCGCCGAGGCCTTTGTCAACGCCGGCTATCCGCTCGACGTCGAGGCGCTGTTGATCATCGAGCTCGACGGCCCCGGCATCGAGGTCGACGAACTGATCGGCCGGGTCGAGGCGATCGCGCAGGGCTGTGGCTCGACGTTGTGCCGGATTTCGACCTCGGAGGCCGAGCGCAATCTGTTCTGGGCCGGCCGCAAGGCGGCGTTTCCCGCCGTGGGGCGGATCTCGCCGGATTATCTCTGCATGGACGGCACCATCCCGCGCGCAGCCCTGCCGAAGGCGCTGGCCCGCATTCGCGACCTCTCCGCCAAGTACGGCCTCGGCGTCGCCAACGTCTTCCATGCCGGCGACGGCAATCTGCATCCGCTGATCCTGTACGATGCCAACCAGCCGGGACAGATGGAGAAGGCCGAGGCGTTCGGCGCCGACATCCTGCGATGCTGCGTCGAACTCGGCGGCGTGCTCACCGGTGAGCACGGCGTCGGCGTCGAAAAGCGCGACCTGATGCCGGAGATGTTCAGCGAGGTCGATCTCAACCAGCAGCAGCGGCTGAAATGCGCGTTCGACCCGAAAGGGCTGCTCAATCCCGGCAAGGTCTTTCCGACGCTGCACCGCTGCGCCGAGCTCGGCCGGGTCCATGTCCATGGCGGCCGGCTCGCCTTCCCGGACCTGCCGCGGTTCTAGTTCGGCTCGCGGCGGGGAGCGGCAAGGCGCGGCCGTGCTACAGCAAAGTATATTGGGTGCGCTCCCGTCTGGCGAGCAGCGGCAGTGCCTGCCCGGCGATGAAAGTCTTGAAATGCGCGCTTTCCTGATGCGCCTTGAACGCGGCTTCGTCGGCGAACAACTCGTAGAACAGGAAGTGGGCGGGGTTCTCCCTGTTCCGGCCGATCAGGAACAGCTTTGCGCCGGGTTCGCGCTGGGCTTCGGGAAGGAAACGGTCCAGGATGTCGGCAACCTTGTCGGCCTGTCCCTCTTTCGCCTCCCATTGTGCGACCACCAGAAGTCCGCCGCCGCCGACGGCGTCGCTGACGGTTTCGTTGTTCGTTGCATACCGACCCATGATGCTGGCTCCGTTGTTGCGTGCGGCCCGACCATACGCCCGCCACCACCACGATGCTTCGATACCAGACGAAGTGTCTCTGTACGGGAGGCGCGCCATGGAGATTGATGGGTATGGTTTCGGCCTTTCGCTTTGTGCGCCCCGGAATGACAGGTGCATGCGGCTCAAGGGCTTGCCCGCACGCTATACATCCTTAGAAGGATGGCTGAAGATGACGGCCGGGCCTTTCTTGCCCGGTTGCGCGATGGAGACGGGGCGGTTGAAGTGGACACCATGAAGGTTCGCGACGCCGGCGATGTCGAGCAGGTGGTTCGCTCGGCGCTTGCGAGCGAACAGCCGCTGGAAATCGTCGGCCATGGCAGCAAGCGGCTGGTCGGCCAGCCCATGGCGACCAATGCGCTGCTCGACCTCTCGGCGTTGAACGCGGTGACGTCCTATGAGCCGAGCGAGCTGATCATCACCGTGCAGGCCGGCGCGCCTTTGGCCGACGTGTGTTCGCTGATCAATTCCAGGAACCAGCATCTGGCGTTCGAGCCGGTCAATACGGCGCGGCTGCTCGGCACGGCCGAGATCGGCACCATCGGCGGCATGATCGGCGCCGGCCTCGCTGGGCCGCGCCGCATCAAGGCTGGCAGCGTGCGCGATCATCTGCTCGGCGCCCATGCCGTGTCGGGTTTCGGCGACAGTTTCAAGGCCGGCGGCAAGGTGGTCAAGAACGTCACGGGGTACGACCTCTGCAAGCTGCTGGCGGGTTCGTGGGGCACGCTTGCGGTGATGACGGAGGTGACCTTGAAGGTCATGCCGCGGCCCGAAAGCGAATGCACGCTGGTGCTGCGCGGGCTCGACGACTTCGCGGCCAACCGGGCCATGACTACGGCACTCGGCTCGCCATTCGACGTATCGGCGGCGGCGCATCTGCCGACGGCTGCGCTTGCGACCGCGAGCGGCGGCCTCGGCGATCTCGGTTCGGAGCGGCAGGCTGTCACGCTGCTGCGGCTGGAGGGCATTGCCATCTCGGTCGCCCACCGGGCGGCCGGGCTCAACGCGGCCCTGGCCTCGTTCGGTGCGGCGGAGATGGTGGCCGATGCGGCCTCGGCGGAGGTCTGGGCCGCGATCCGCGACGTGCAGCCGTTCGAGGCCGCGGGCCCGGTCGGATCATGGCCGGTGTGGCGGATCGTCTGTCCGCCGGCCTCGGGCGGCGCGCTCGGCGAGCAGCTCGCCCGCGAGGGCGGCGGCCGCGTGATCTATGACTGGGGTGGCGGGCTGATCTGGGCTGCGCTGCCGCCAGAGCCGCAGGCGCATGCCGCGCTGCTGAGGCCCCGTGTCGGGGCCGTCGGAGGGCACGCGACGCTGTTGCGCGTCGCGGAACCGGTCCGACGCCTGGTCGATGTGTTTCATCCGCAGCCGGCCGGCCTCGCCGCCCTGGGCGAGCGGGTGCGCAAGAGCTTCGATCCCAAGCACATCCTCAACCGGGGACGTCTGACCCGGGAACCTGCCGCATGAAAACTGAATTCAGCCTTGCCCAGCTTGCCGATCCCGATGTCGCGGAAGCCGACAAGATCCTGCGCGCCTGCGTGCATTGCGGGTTCTGCACGGCGACGTGCCCGACCTATGTGCTGCTCGGCGACGAACTCGACAGTCCCCGGGGCCGCATCTATCTCATCAAGGAGATGCTGGAAAAGGACCGGCCGCCGACCGAGGAAGTGGTGAAGCATATCGACCGCTGCCTGTCCTGCCTCGCCTGCATGACCACCTGTCCGTCTGGCGTTAACTATATGCATCTGGTCGACCAGGCGCGGGTCCGGATCGAAAGGAACTATCGACGGCCGCTGCCGGAACGGGCGTTGCGCGCGCTGCTCGCGTTTGTGCTGCCGCGGCCCGGGCTGTTTCGCCTGAGCATGATTCTGGCGCGGCTGGGCCGGCCGCTGGCGGCGGTGCTGCTGCCGACTCCCGGGCCCACGACGGGAACGCCGACCCTGTTGCGCCGGGTCAAGGCCATGCTGGCGCTGGCGCCGCAGCGGCTGCCGGCGCGAGGGCCGGCCGGCGGCACGGTCTTTCCCGCCATCGGCGGCAAGCGCGGGCGGGTCGCGCTGTTGCAGGGCTGCGCCCAGCAGGTGCTGGCGCCGCGGATCAATCAGGCCGCCATCAATCTGCTGACGCGTCACGGCATCGAGGTGGTGCTGGTCAAGGACGAGCAATGTTGCGGTGCGCTAACGCATCATCTCGGGGAGGATGGCGATGCGCTCGGCCGGGCCCGCGCCAATAGCACGGCCTGGCTTGCCGAGGCCGATCGCGGCGGACTCGATGCCATCCTGGTGACGACATCGGGTTGTGGCACCGTGATCAAGGACTACGGATATCTGCTGCGCGAGGACCGCGATTTCTCCGCCGCCGCCGCGCGAGTCTCGGCGCTGACCAAGGACATCACGGAGTATCTTGCCGGCATCGAGCTGCATCCCACGCAGCAAAACCGCGACATTGTCGTGGCCTATCACTCCGCCTGCTCGCTGCAGCATGGACAGAAAATCACGCAGGTCCCGAAAGAATTGCTTTCCAAGAACGGATTCGTGGTGAAAGATGTCCCGGAGAGCCATTTGTGTTGCGGTTCGGCGGGGACCTACAACATTCTCCAGCCTGACATTGCGGACCGATTGCGCGATCGAAAGGTCGCCAACATCGCGATGATCCGGCCGGATATGATCGCTGCGGGCAATATCGGGTGCATGGTGCAGATTGCCAGCGGTACGTCAGTTCCCGTCGTGCACACGGTTGAGCTTCTCGATTGGGCGACAGGCGGTTTCAGGCCAATATCGAGCGGACCGACAGACCCCGCGCGAAGAGCGGACGACAGGTTGAGCGCCCGATAGACGTGGATCAGCGGCAACAGGAGGATCACGATGGCTAAAGGGAAAAAGAGCAAGAAGGGAAAGAAGAGCAAGAAAAAGGCCGTGACGGCGAAGACGAAGAGCGCCAAGAAAGCATCGAAGAAAACATCAAGGAAAACGGCGAAGAAGGCGTCGAAGAAATCCGCCGCGAAGTCGGCGAAAAAGGCCAAGAAATCCGCCCGCAAGGCCAAAGCCGCTCCAAAAAAATCAGCAAAGAAACCGGCCAAGAAAGCAGCCAGGAAGACGGCCAAGCGATCGGCAAGAAAATCCGCCGGCACCGCCGCGCCGAGCACGGCCGCCGCAGCGCCGACGCCGCGACCCGCGGCACCCAGACCCGCCGCGCCGAAACCGGCTGCGCCGGCACCGGCTCCGACCCCACCGTCGTCGGCACCGAGCTGGGCCGGTCCAAGCCATACATCGTCGAGCCCGAGCCCGTCCTCAAGCACGACGCCGTCATGGGGCCATTCGAACGACCATGATTCGTCGCCGTCATCCTCGTCCTTCGATCGTGACGACGACCAGTAACCGAGCGAAGCCCGCTTCGTCCGTCGCATGGAGGCCGCAGCTTGCTGCGGCCTTTATGCTGAAATGACGTGCGGGGCGTGACCGGCAGCGACCGGTGATTCGAAGAGCCGCGCCTCATGGCGGTCCTGGCTGAGCGGCCTGGTTGTTGTCGGAATGCAACAGGCCAAGACGAACTCGCGCTACATCGCCATAACGCCCAAAAAGGCGGCAAGTGCTTGACATTTTTGCTTTCTGCGAGACGTGCCGCGCCGCAGATTGATCTCCACGCTTTGTTGTTGGTGTCAGCCGACGGATTGCCCCGCGGGCATTCGTGATCGGACTGATCTTATTTAAGTGATGGGGATCACCATGAAAAAGGCAGCAGCCTTGTTGGCGACGGCGGTGGCAATGGTCTCGGGTTCGGCTTTCGCAGCAGACTTGCCGGTGAAAGCCGTCAAGGCGCCGCCGGCGGCTTTTGATCCCTGGGATATCGCTTTCGGTGCCGGCGTGATGAACGACTACGTCTTCCGCGGTGTCACGCAGTCGAACCACAATCCATCGGTGACGGCCTATTTCGAGCCGCGCTACAATGTCAGCAAGGATCTGCAGCTTTACATCGGCACGTCGGCCGAAAGCATCTCCTTCGCCAACCGCGCCGCCGCCGAAGTCGACGTCTATGGCGGCATCCGTCCGACCTTCGGTGCGTTTGCCTTCGATGTCGGCGTCTGGGGATATCTCTATCCAGGCGGGACCTGCATCTTCGGCGCCGCGACCGATCCCGCCGGCAATCCGCTCAGTCCGGAATGCGCGGCCAATGCGCTGCCCAACGGCAACGTCATGAAAAAGGACGTCAGCTTCTTCGAAGTTTACGGCAAGGTGAACTACACCATCAACGACAGCTGGCAGTTCGGCTTGAACGAGTATTATACGCCGAACTTCCTGAACTCCGGCGCCTGGGGCGACTACGCGTCGATCACAGGCAAATATACCGTGCCGAGCGCGACATTCGGCGCCAGCGGCGTCGGCATGTATATTTCCGGCGAGTTTGGACGGCAATGGCTTGGCACATCCGATTCATTCTACGGCACGACGTTTACCAATCCCGGCTTCGCCGGACCGTTTCCGAATGGCATCGCCTATGCAAGCTATGACACCTGGAACATCGGCATCGGCTTCACCTACAAGGTGTTCACCCTCGACCTGCGTTATTCCGACACCGACCTCTCGAAGGGCAATTGCAACGCCTTCACCAGCGCCTTCAACGCCGGCGGCACCACCAACATCACGACCATCAATCCGGGCGGCGCCGGCACCAATTGGTGCGGCGCTGCCGGCATCGTCAAGCTCTCGGCCGACCTGACTGCGATGACCAACCTCAAATAGGTTCCGGCGGGGCCGGGCAGTCCCGAACGCCTCGGCCGCCGGTGCAACACCACTCAGCGCGCGCCGTCGTGCGCAACGAGATGCTCGCGGAAGAATCCGATGATGCCAGCGTTGAAGTCACGATGAAACGCTGTCCGGTCGAAGCCGGGCGGATCGGTGCATAGACGCGGCAGGTTGGCCGCGAATTGCGGCGTGCAGGGCGGCAGGAAAGCGAAGTGACCGGCCGGCACGATGCGGACCTCCGGCTTGCCAGGCAGGCTGTCCGCCGTGTGCGCGGAGTTTTTCGGGTCAACGCCTGCCCCTCCCAGTTCCGATCGCCAGATCAGCAAGGGGATGTGAATGTCGGCCAATGCCGCCGGGGAAAACATGAGGTTCAGGGCCGTATCGGCCAGCACCGCGGCCCGGATTCGCGGCTCGTGCGGCGGAGGCGGTGGAATGTCGCCGCTGCGGAACTGCTCACAGGCCGGCATCCTGTTCAATTCCGTGCAGATCGGCGCGATCTTGCTGAAATCCGGGTTGCCTCCGGCCAGGATCAAGCCTGTGTAGGCTCCCGCCGAAAAGCCGAAGAATCCGATCTGTTCGGGGTCGATGACCGAATGATCGCGCCAATCGTCCAGCATGAAGTTCAGCAAGCGGATCGTATCGGCCGGACGTGACGCGATGATGGAGAGACTATTGCTCTTTGACCGGTCGGCGCCGTTGTCGCCCGGATAGTTGATGGCGGCTACCACAAAGCCGGCGTCGGCCAGGGCCTGCGCGACGTCATCGTGGCCACCGAACCAGCCGCCCCGGCCGTGAGCGACCAGGATCAGCGGCAGCCGGTTGCCGGAGACAGGACAATCCTTGGTACCTTGCAATGTATTGATGAACTGCATCGAGAGTCTGCCAAGCGGCACGGGCTGGGGCGCCGCCGCGCACGGATACCAGATCGCGCCCGCGAGAGCTGGATCGGAATCCAGAAACTGGATCCCCGCAGCCGCCGCCGGCGCGCCCCAACAACAGAGGATGACGAGCCAGGCGCAGATCCTGCCGAGTGTCAAAACAGCCTTCATCGAACGCATGACATTCACAGCGGTTCATGGCGCTTGCGGCTCGAGCATGTCGCTCGGACCGCGATCCCGCAAGGTGAACCGGTCGCCCTCGCCGGTCAGCACGACGTTGCGCTGGTGGTATTCCTCGAGGGTCGAGCGGTGGCCGATCGAGACGATGGTGGTGTCCGGCAGTTTCTGTTCGAGCAGGCGATAGAGCGCTGCCTCCGACGGCTCGTCGAGCGAGGCGGTTGCCTCGTCGAGGAACAGATATTCGGGGGCGTGCAGCAGCGCCCGCGCCATCGCCAGCCGCTGCTGTTCGCCGAGCGAGAGCATCCGGTTCCAGTGCGCGTCGTGATCGAGCTGCGAGATGAGCCCGGGCAGTCCCACCGCGAGCAGGGCGTCCCGGACCTCGTCCTGCCGATACGCCGCCGGTTCCGAAGGATAGGTCACAGCCGCCTGCAACGAGCCGATCGGGAAATAGGGCCGCTGCGGCAACATCATCAGCGTGGTGTTGGCAGGGACCGCGATCGTTCCGGTTCCGAACGGCCAGATGCCGGCAATGGCGCGAAACAGGGTCGACTTCCCCGAGCCGGAAGGGCCGACCACGAGCGTGCGCTCGTGGCTGCGGAAGCGGAAGCCGTCGGCGGTCACCAGCGGGGAGCCGTTCGGCAGCCGGACCAGAAGTCCGCGCAGATCGATTTCGTCACCGACCGCGGGTTCCACCTTGATGGCATCTTCCTTCCGCGCCAGTCCGTCGGCGTTGGCGATCGACATTTCAAAACCGTCGAGCCGCGCCACCACGGAGCGCCATTCCGCCAGCGTGCGATAGGCGGTGACGAAAAACGACAGCGCGCCCTGCACGCTGCCGAACGCCTGGGCCGTCTGCAGCATGCCGCCGAGCTGGATCTTCTGGGCGAAATAGGCCGGTGCCACCAGGACGAAAGGAAAGATCACCGCGGCCTGTGAGTAGCTCGCAGTGAGTGCGGTCAGCCGCTTGGTGCGGCTCATGATGGCATACCAGTTGTCGACCACGCGGTTGAAGCGGTCGGTGAGACGGGTCCGCTCGGCGCTCTCGCCGCGCAACAGCGCCACCTGTTCGGAGTTCTCGCGCACCCGCACCAAATTGAAGCGGAAGTCGGCCTCGAAGCGCTGCTGATTGAACGAAAGATTGACCAGCGGCGCGCCGATCCATTGCGTGAGCGCCGTTCCCAGCACGGCATAGATCAGGGCTCCCCAGACGAGATAGCCGGGGATGGTGTATTCGCGGCCGTTGATCGTGAGCGGCGAGGCCGCCGAAAGGCCCCACAGGATGACGATGAAGGACCCCAGCGTGACGACCGCACTCAGCAATCCGACGGTGATACCCAAGGTTTGCTCGACGAACAGCTTGACGTCGTCGGAAATGCGCTGGTCGGGATTGTCCGCCGCGTCGCCCTGCAACTGCATGCGGTAATGGTTGGCGCCATGCATCCACTGGCCGAGATAGCGGCTCGTCATCCAGCGCCGCCAGCGGATCTGAAGCCATTGGTTGAGGTAGAGCTGATAGATCGAAAGCGCGACATTGAAGCCAGCGAGCAGGGTGAAGACCCCGAGTTCCCAGACAAAGCCGTTCCAGTCGCGTTCCTGGAGATCGTTGTAGAACCGGCCGCGCCACTGATTCAGCAGCACCTCGATGGCGACCAGCGAGAGCTCGATCGCGATCACCGACGCGAGCAGGGTCAAGCCCGCCAGTCTGTCTTCGGAACGGAAATAGGGTGAGGCGATCCGCCATACGGTGGCGATCGTCGCGCGAATATTTTTCACAGATGTCTAGCTCCGGGAAGAGTGGGCCGACCGGCCCAAAGCTGTGCGAAAGTCGACAATTTTAGACTAAAGTCGTACACGGCGTCACGGGCGTCAGCTTGTCGCTGCCGTCACCTCGACCCTAGCATGGCACCATCGGCGAAGGGCGGGGGGCCTTCGCACTTCGCGAGGTTTTGAGCGAGCCCGGGGGCCTTGCCTCAGCGGCGGCCCGCTTCGCGCATTGCCAGACCGCTCCGCCATCCGCCAGGCACCCAACCCTCCACGCGGGTTGGGCGCCGTACTGCGCGTGGGGGGAGAACTGCAATGTGGAACCAAGTCTACAATCCGTTTAACAACGCCGCGCTGTCGACGATCGCGGCGGCGATCCCGGTCGTGACCCTGCTGGTCCTGATCGCGAGCGGCCGGGTCAAGGCCCATGTCGCGGCCATCATCGCGCTGGTGCTGACCAATCTGGTGGCGATCTTTCTGTTCACGATGCCTGCCAACATGTCGCTCCGCGCGTCGCTGCTCGGGGTCGTGACCGGCTTCTTTCCGATCGGCTGGATCGTGCTGAACGTCATCTTCATGTATCAGCTGACCGTTTGCGCCGGCCGGTTCGAGACGCTGAAGCGGGCGGTGGGCGGCGTGACGCCCGACCGCCGGCTGCAACTGTTGCTGATCGCCTTCTCGTTCGGCGCCTTCTTCGAAGGCGCATCGGGCTTTGGAACGCCCGTCGCGATCACCGGTGCCATCCTGATCGGGCTCGGGTTTTCCCCGCTGGCGGCATCGGGCCTGTCGCTGATCGCCAATACCGCGCCGGTGGCCTATGGCGCGCTGGGCACTCCGATCCAGGGGCTCGCTTCGGTTACGGGCATCGATCCCTATCTCCTGGGTGCGATGGTCGGCCGCCAGCTGCCGATCTTTTCGGTGATCGTGCCGTTCTGGGTGGTGTGGGCCTTCGCCGGCTTCAAGGGCATGAAGGACATCTGGCCGGCCATTCTCGTCACAGGCCTGTCATTTGCGATCCCGCAATTCCTGATCTCGAACTATATCAACCCGTGGATCGTGGATATCGGCGCGTCCCTGATCTCGATGGGCTGCCTGATCCTGTTCCTGAAGGTCTGGCAGCCGAAGGAGCTGTGGCTGTCGCCGGCGCTGCGCGGCAATGACGAATCCGCCAGCACCATGGCGCCCGCCAAGCTGGTCGATCCCACGCCGCTGGCACCCGGAGAGCTGCTCACCGCGCTGCTGCCATGGATCGTGCTTTGCGTCATCCTGCTGATCTGGGGAACCGGCTGGTTCAAGGCCACCGTCAACCCGATCTTCACCTGGAACTATCCGGTGCCCGAACTGCACAACATGATCAACAAGGTCGCACCGGTCGTGCCGGCGCCGACCAAGGAAGGGGCGGTGTTCGCGTTCACCTATCTGTCGTTTACCGGCACCGGGATGCTGATCGCCGCGATCATCGCGGGCTTCCTGATGGGCCTTTCGCCGGGCAAGATCATCGGGGAATACGGCCGTACCATCAAGCTCTGCGCCTATTCGCTGATCACCATCTCGGCCATGCTCGCGATCGGCACGCTGACCCGGTTGTCCGGCATCGACGCGACGCTGGGTCTGGCCTTTGCGGCAACCGGCGTGCTCTATCCCTTCTTCGGCACGCTGCTGGGCTGGCTCGGCGTGGCGCTGACGGGATCCGACACCGCGTCGAACATCCTGTTCGGCAACCTGCAGAAGATCACCTCGCAGCAATTGGGGCTGTCGCCGATCCTGATGAGCGCGGCGAATTCCTCGGGCGGCGTCATGGGCAAGATGATCGATGCGCAGTCGATCGTCGTCGCTTCCACCGCCACCAACTGGTTTGGGCATGAGGGCACCATCCTGCGCTTCGTATTCAAGCACTCGATCGCGCTGGCCTGCCTGGTCGGCCTGTTCGTCATGCTGCAGGCCTACGTCTACCCGTTCACGGAAATGGTGATCAAGTAACGGCGCCCGATCCGTAGCCACGAGCATCCCCGCGACCAACGTCGCGGGGATTTGTTCTCCGCCGCCGCGAATTTGCCGGTGCCGATCTGGTCAATCCGGTGGCTTCCGTATTACAAGGCGGCCTTCAAGGACGGACGAGACAACATCGGATGCGGTTGACCAGAGCATTTTCCAGAGGTGTCGGCGCGGTGCTGTTGCTCTGCACATTTGCCGCCCACCATCCGGCCCACGCCGATGACGGGTTTCCGTTCGGCTTCGAGCTGACGCTGGATGTGGAGCAGCAACCGGGCTCGAAACGGGTGCCAATGCTCGAAATCGGCGATGCCGGCGCAACCAATTTCGGTCTGTGGTGCAAGGATGCCAAGGGCCAGTTTTCGGTCGCCGGCAACACCGTGGTCTTTGTTCCCGGTCCGGTAGCGGACCCTGGCTGCTCGCCGGATCAGGCGGCGGCCGACGACCAGCTCGTCATCGCCTTGAGCCAGGCGACCAACTGGAAGCGCGACGGCGATTTCATCTCGTTCATCGGACCGAAATCGCTCCGTTTCCATCTCAACACCAATTAGCGCGTCGGGCCCGCGTCATTTCCAGGCCGACTTGTCCACGTCCCAGCGTTGGCCATGGAATTCCCTGGCCAATGCGTCGACCGAGCCGTGGTCGTCACTCGGGTCGCCTTCCTCGTCATCGGTGGATGCATCGATCAGGTTGAGCTTCGGGCCGGCGTTTTCGTCCGCCGTCGAGATCTCGGGATTGCTGATCCACAGCATCAGCCGGTCGGATGCGCCGGGCCGGTCGGCGGCGACCAGGGCGGTGATCTCGACCGTTTCGGTGAGCCCGAGCGCGGGATAGAGGTCGCTCGGGCGCTTCAGCGTCAGCTTCAACTTGCCGGTGCTGCTGCTCCAGGCCGACGCGGAGGAGGTCGCCGACATGGTCCTGGTCAGTACCTTGGCGATGGCGGCGGCGAGCCGGTCCCGGTTGATCTTGTCGCCGTCGCGCCAGTCGGCCGCGGCAAACCGGATGGTGCGCTCCATGTCCACGATGCCGCTGGTCCAGCCCGCGGAGACGACGCCGGGCGTCGATCTCGCTTTCGCGACCAGGGCGGCGGCGCGTTCGGGATCGACGGTGATGTCGATCGTCTGCTGGCCGGCGCGCAGCGCGTCGCAGCCGATGGTGAGACCGGAAAGCGCTACCTCGACGTTCTGCTCCCGCAGCCCCTTCAGGAAGTCGGAGGCCGCATCGAGCTTGACCCGGACGCCGACCGATTCCGGAGAGACCTCGGTGAAATCCTTTGGCGCCGCGGTGAGTCCGTCATCGGTGGCCTGGTTGTCGAGAAATTCCCGTTCACTGATGTCGGAATTGTCCGACGAGTTCACCTCGGTCGCGGTCTGGCCGACGCTGATCTCGCCCTTGAATTCGAAGCTGTCGCCGGTCGGCCGGCGCATCAGCTTCACGTTCACCGGCAGCTTCTCGCCCATGCTCTGGGTGGTGCCGGTCAGGCTCGGCCCGTTCACCGCGAGATTGACTACAAACCGGTCCTTGCGGTCCGAGCCCTTGGCGGCGGGGTAGCAGACGTCGAGCAGCGCCGAGGTGACGGTCTTGCCCTGGCGGGTTTCCTTGAGGATGACGTCGGCATCGCCGTTCATCAGCCCGTCGATCGAGGTGAAGTAGCGGGTCTCGATGGCTCCTGGCGCCGCCTTCGGGGACAGTTTCGTGTCGGCCAGCGCAGACCCGGAAACGGTTCCCAGCACCACTCCAACCAGACAGAACACGAGCGCGCGCATGGGAAACCTCTCGAACATCAGCCGCAGATGTGTCTTCAAGCCCGGTAAATCGACCAAAAACAAGGCCGCCCGGATGCGGCCTTTGCGCAATCGATGTAGGACGTCGACGGGTGGCCTAGAAGCCCATGCCCCCCATTCCACCCATGCCTCCCATGCCGCCGCCGCCCGGCATCGGCGGCGCCGGCTCCCTGGGCAGCTCGGCGACCATGGCCTCCGTCGTCACCAGCAGTCCCGCGACCGAGGCGGCGTCCTGCAGCGCGGCGCGAACCACCTTGGCGGGATCGATGATGCCCTTGGCGACCATGTCGGTATATTCCTCGGTCTGGGCGTCGAAGCCGAAGGTCTCGGACTTGTTCTCGAGGATGGTGCCGACCACGATCGAGCCTTCGACCCCGGCATTCTCGGCGATCTGGCGCACCGGCCCTTCCAGGGCCTTGAGCACGATGTTGATGCCGGCCTGCACATCGGAATTATCATGGTTGATGCGGCCGACCGCCCGCTTGGCGCGCAGCAGCGCCACGCCGCCGCCCGGAACGATGCCTTCCTGCACCGCCGCGCGGGTGGCGTTGAGCGCGTCCTCGACGCGGTCCTTCTTCTCCTTGACCTCGACTTCGGTGGCGCCGCCGACACGAATGACGGCGACGCCGCCGGCGAGCTTGGCCAGCCGCTCCTGCAGCTTCTCGCGGTCGTAGTCCGAGGTGGTTTCCTCGATCTGCGCCTTGATCTGACCGACCCTGGCCTCGATGTCCTTCTTCTTGCCGGCGCCGTTGACGATGGTGGTGTTCTCCTTGTCGATCACCACCTTCTTGGCGCGGCCGAGCATGTTGACGGTCACGTTCTCGAGCTTCATGCCGAGGTCGTCCGAGATCAGCTGGCCGCCAGTCAGGATCGCGATGTCCTCCAGCATGGCCTTGCGGCGGTCGCCGAAGCCGGGCGCCTTCACTGCCGCGACCTTGAGGCCGCCACGCAGGCGGTTGACGACCAGGGTGGCCAGCGCCTCGCCCTCGACGTCCTCGGCGAGGATCAGCAGCGGACGGCTCGACTTCACCACGGCCTCGAGCACCGGCAGCATCGCCTGCAGGCCGGACAGCTTCTTCTCGTGCAGCAGCACGTAGACGTCCTCGAGTTCGGCGGTCATCTTTTCGGCATTGGTGATGAAATAGGGCGACAAGTAGCCGCGATCGAACTTCATGCCCTCGACGATATCGACCTCGGTCTCGAGCGACTTGTTCTCCTCGACGGTGATGACGCCCTCATTGCCAACCTTCTGCATCGCCTGTGCGATCATCTTGCCGATCGCGGCGTCGCCGTTCGACGAGATGGTGCCGACCTGGGCCACCTCGGACGACGAAGCGACCGGCTTGGCGCGCTTCTCGAGGTCCTTGACCACGGCACTCACCGCGATATCGATGCCACGTTTCAGGTCCATCGGGTTCATGCCGGCGGCGACCGACTTGGCGCCTTCGCGCACGATGGCCTGCGCGAGCACGGTGGCGGTGGTGGTGCCGTCGCCGGCGGCGTCATTGGTCTTGGAGGCGACCTCGCGCAGCATCTGCGCGCCCATGTTCTCGAACTTGTCGTCGAGTTCGATCTCCTTGGCGACGGTGACGCCGTCCTTGGTGATGCGGGGTGCGCCGAAGCTCTTTTCGATGACGACGTTGCGGCCCTTGGGGCCGAGTGTCACCTTGACCGCGTTGGCGAGAATGTCGACGCCTCGCAGCATGCGGTCGCGTGCGTCGCCGGAAAACCTGACGTCCTTGGCTGCCATGATGTGCTCCTTGAAAGGGGGCTCATCGCAACAAGCGGGCCGTGGCCCACCGGTCGAGCGATGAGATTGCGCGAGAGGCCGGCGGTCAGGCCAGCACGCCCATGATGTCGGACTCCATCATGATCAGGAGTTCCTCGCCGTCGAGCTTGACCTCGGTGCCGGACCATTTGCCGAACAGCACGCGGTCGCCGACCTTGAGATCGATCGGGATCAGCTTGCCGGCTTCGTCGCGGCCGCCCGGACCGACCGCCGTGATCTCGCCCTGCGAGGGCTTCTCCTTGGCGCTGTCGGGAATGATGATGCCGCCCTTGGTCTTCTCCTCGGCGTCGATGCGCTTCACCACGACGCGGTCATGTAGCGGACGAAATTGAGTTTTAGCCATCACGGTTCCTTCTGGAGGCTCGGTGTTCAGGTCTGGTCCGCCATCGAGACGGCACGGGATGCGGCCGTGTTCGTAACCCCGAAGGGGCAGAACCGTTCGCATGGCAATCGCGCTCTTGGAGTGCTAATTGTGCGCCCGGAAATATGGCCTGGCGTCGATCCTGTCAAGCAAACGGGGTCGAAGCCCCCTGGTGAGGCTGATGGAGGATGGTATGGAAACCGGATCGGAACAGCAACGTAGTCCATTTGACGTGATTGCTCCGATGACGGTTTTGCGCTTGGCTGCAACACCGATGCGGTCACGAATGTGTTCGGGGGAAAACCATGATTCGGTCAGTTAGCGCGCGAACGGTTGCCAGGCTGGGGGCCGCCTCGGCGCTTGCGATGTTGCTGGCGGCCTGCGGCAGCATGAGCCTCTCGCCATCGTCGCCGACGGTTGCCCCAGAGCCTGGCGCCGGTCCGGAAATGCCGGCAACGATCCGCGCCGACGAGATCGTCGGCCGCTGGGGTCTCGCCTCGTACCAGGATCCCAAGGACCGGGCGCGCACCGAAGCTGCTGCGCGCGCGCAGTGCAAGCAGCCCTATGTGATCGGGGCGGGGTCCTCCGGCGGGGTGGTCATGCATCTGGCCGACCAGGCGACCCCGCAGGAACTGCGGCTGAAGGGCAGTGCCGGTGGCAAGAACTATATCGGACCGCCCGGTCCGGCCGGCGGCGAGCAGGACCGCGAGATCGTCTCGTTCGACGGGCGCGTCCTGATCACGCGTTTCATCGACCCGGATGCGGCGACCCGTTACGGCAACATGGTCTATGTGCGCTGCGCGCCCCGCGCCTGACCGGACGGACACCCGGACCTGCCGCCCGCTCGCGCCGCCGCCATCACTCGAACAGGGCGTCGATATCGTCCTGTGAGGCATGGCCGGCATCGCCGGCGAGCTTGGGGCCGTTCAACAGCCGCTCGTCGGCTGCGCGGGCATCTCCGACCGGCGGCGCGTGCGACTTGATGGCGTCGATGCCGCCCCAGATCTCCATCATGATGGAGATGTGGTTCTCGATGAACTTCACGGTTGACATGACCTTGGCGATGCGCTGGCCGGTGAGGTCCTGAAAATTGCAGGCCTCGAAGATCGAGACTACCCGCTCGCCGATTTCCTCGACGAGCAGCTTGCGCTGGTCCGGCGAATTCACCTTGCTCAGCGCGCTGGCGGCCTGGTCGATCGACTCGGCGGCTTCGAGAATCTGTTGCGTCGCTTCCTCGGTGCCGCCGACCACGGCGCCCAGTTCGCCATTGAGCCGCGCCATTTCCTCGCCGCTGAAGCTCTTGCCGTGGAGTACGGCGATCTCTCGCTTGGTCCGGCTGATCGCATCATGGATCAGGTCGAGTTCGACCTTGAGCTTCTCGCATTGTTCGATCTGGGCGCGATAGGTCTGCAGCAGCGCCAGTGCGTCGGCGACCTCCCGTTCGGCGTCCGCATCGCCGGCCGATCCGGTTGCCGGGCCGCGGGCCGGCGCCGCCATCTGGCTGCGAATGGCGCGCAATTCGTTCATGATCTCCCGGTGCAGGGGATTGACCTCGTCATCCGTCATGGCGAGGGACGGCAGCTCGCCGGCGAACGCCTCTTCGATACGGAAACGCTTGCGCTGAACCGCCATATGGTTCTTCCCCGGCTGCATTTCGTCCGTTCTAGACCGCCGCGATTTAACATCGGGTTCACGGTCGGTTCGCGGCAAACGCAGCCATGCCGCGGGACACGCCTCCGCTCTCTGCAGTGCGGTGCGGCGTTCACCGAAAATAAACGCTGCCGGACAAAACCGGCATGGCTGCCGACGTGGTGAATCCAAACAACGATTCCGTTTACCAAACCGACGCGGTTTTGATTTCTATTGGTCGCGTGTGACGGCGCCGCTTCGGTGCTGCCACGGCGAAACAGTACAGAGTACGCCAATGTCCAGAAAAATGACCCTTGCGCTGCTTGCCGGCGCGTCCCTTGCCGCCGCCATCGCACCCGCCGCGGCGTTCGATGCCGCCTCCCAGGAGCCGCGGGTGATCTTCGCCGATCAGCCGCCGCAGCCTGCCGTCCCGGTCCGCACCGCCTATGCGGAGCGCGCCAACATGGGCGGCGGCTTTATCGAGTTCCTGTTCGGGGACGGCCAGCAGCAGGCGGGCCGCCGCCCGATGTACCAGCAACAGCCGTCCTACGAATCGCAGCGGCCGCTCTATCCGCAGGCCTACCCGCAGCCGGCAATGGCCGAGCCGGAACAGGTTGGCGATCCGATGCAGCGTCCGTTCGATCCGAAATTCGCGAAGCAGCTGGTCGAATATCATGGCCGGGAAAGCTCCGGCACCATCGTGATCGACACGCCGAACAAGTTCCTGTTCCTGGTGCAGGGCGATGGCACGGCGCTGCGCTACGGCATCGGCGTCGGCCGGCCGGGTTTCACCTGGTCGGGCGTGAAGACGATCTCGGCGAAGCGGGAATGGCCGGCCTGGACGCCGCCGTCGGAAATGCTGGCACGCCGTCCCGACCTGCCACGTCACATGGAAGGCGGCCCGCAGAACCCGCTCGGCGCCCGCGCGATGTATCTGGGCTCCTCGCTCTACCGCATCCACGGTTCCAACGAGCCCTGGACCATCGGCACCAACGTGTCGTCGGGCTGCATCCGGATGCGCAACGAGGACGTGATCGACCTCTATGGCCGGGTCAATGTGGGGGCGAGGGTCGTCGTGATCTGACCCCGCCGGATCGCCGGCAACAGAAACGGCCGCTCTTGCGAGCGGCCGTTTGGCTTTGCGGACCGCGATCGGTCAGGCGTAGTCGCTGTCGCCGTCGCTACCATCCGAGTTGGTATCCGTGTCGTCGTCGTACTGGTTGTTGTCGTCGTTCGACGCCTGGTCGAACAGTCCGGCGCGCGAGCTGTCGTCGGCGCGATGCTGCGACGAGCCGACATCATTGATGCCGGCGTCACGCGCCAGGTCGCCGCCGGATTGATCGTTCCACGGGCTCTGGCCTCGGTTTCCGCTTCCACCCGCATCGGCTAAGCTCTGGTGATGGCTGCCGCCCATCATCGAACGGAAGCTGTTGAGCAGCAGCGAGCCACCGATCACGCCGGCCGCCGAGGCCGCGGCGGTCCCCAGGAAGGAGCCACCGCCGCCGAAGGCAGGTGACGGCGCGCCATAGGACTGCTGGCCATAGGACTGCTGGCCATAGGGCGGCTCGTTATAGCGCTCCTGCGGCGGTGCCTGCTGCAGCACCTGGCCGCTGTTCCACACCGGACGGTTGCCCTGGGGTGGCGCGACGTTCGGCACCGAACCATGCGAGGGGCCCTGTCCGAAAATGGTTTCCCGCATCGTATCGAGAAAGCCGCCGGATTGATTGGGCGCAGGCGCGCTGGCTGCGGCCTCGAGTTCCTGGATGCGGCTGTCGGCGTGGCGCAGCGCCTCGTCCTGTACCAGCACGGTCTGCACCAGGCCGTAAACCGCATTGGGAGCGGTGCGCAAGCCTTCCGCAATCGCCGCCACTGCTTCGCGATCGCGGGGCGCGCTTTCCAGCTTCGCGAGCCGGTCGAAGAGGTCGTCGATCAACTGGCGCTCTTGCGGTGTCATGGCGATTTCTCCCTCGCTTGGAAACGCGAGAGCAGATGTAAGGGGCGGTTTGCGGCGTCAGTAGTGCCGGCCGGAATTAAATTTCGGTATGCGACAACGTGCCCGGCGGTGTTCCGCAAGCCTCATGCCCAAGCCTTCGGCCTAAGCCGCATGCTTGAGCCTCATGCCAAGGTAAAATTGTTCGCGCTCAGCAGGCGCGGAAACGCCTCGCTGCCGAGATAGGCATATTCGCGTTCGCGCTGCGCCGTGAACGGGTCGACGCTGACGAGGGTTTCGTCGACAATCCCCGGATGGCACATGACCACGGCGTCCTGCGGTAATCCGTCGAGGAATCCGGCCATCAGCGCCCCGAAGTCAGGTTGCCGCGAAAAGTCGTAAGCGCCGGCAAAGCCCGGGTTGAACCTGATTCCGCCACGTCTCGCGCGCCGGCGGAACTGCGTGCTCAGAAGGTCGAGCAACAGCGCCTTCGGCGACGACGGCCGTCGCATCGGCGGTTCGTGGCCGCATTGGCGAACCCAGGCGTCGGGCGCCGCCGTCTTCACCGCCGCGAGGAACGCCTCCGTTATTTGCGGGAACAGCTGCGCATGCTGATGGCCGTCGACGAAATCGGGCGCACGGCCGAACAGATCGGCGAAAGCCTCGAACTGCACCATGATTTCGCCGTGGACGATTTCCGGATCGAGGCGCCGCAACAGCCCGGCGCGCAGCAGTCTCGGAAAGCCGACAAACATGCCGCCGTTGGTCGGGTGGAAGTGCATGGTGAGGGGACGGAATGGCGCGGTCAGGGTCACATGCAGGCCGATGGCGCAGCCGGGACCGTTCGCAGCCGCGCTGCACAGCGCGCCGGCCTCCGCGCGGCCGAGCGCCGGCCCGACCACCATCGCGGACGTGGCGTTGATGCGACCGCGCTCGACGAGGTCGCGAATGGCGCGATTGACGCCGGGGCTGATGCCGTAATCGTCGGCACACAGCCAGATCCGGCGCGGCGCGCTGCCGTTCATTCGGCCGCGGACCTTTCGCCGTCGCCGTGGTCGCGCCCGGCCTCGACCCGCTTCTCGCTGTGCTCGGCGACGAAATAGATCGGGCGGGCCTTCAGCTCCGAGAGGATCTTGCCGATATATTCGCCGACAATGCCGATCATGATCAGCTGGACGCCGCCGATGGTCATCAGGCCGACGACCAGCGAGGGATAGCCCGGCACCGACTTGCCGTTCATCCAGGTCTCCCACAGGATCGAGAGACCGAACAGGAAGGCGACGGTGGCGAGCAGCGCGCCGAGCAGGCTGGCGAACCGCAGCGGGGCCACCGAGAACGAGGTCAGGCCTTCGATCGAAAGCCCGACCAGCCGGCCGGTGTTGAAACGGGTGACGCCGTGGGCGCGGGCCGCCGGCTCGTAGTCGACGCGGATCTGGCGGAAGCCGATCCAGCTCGCCAGGCCCTTGAAAAACCGGTTGCGCTCGGGAAGCTGTCGCAGGGCCAACGCGGCGCGCGGCGACAGCAGGCGGAAATCGCCGGCGTCTTCCGGGATCTTCTGTCGCGCGCCCCAATTGATCAGCGCGTAGAAGCCGTGCACGGCCAGACGCCGCAGCAGCGATTCATTGGCGCGATGCGCCTTCGCGGTATAGACCACGTCGTAGCCGCCATCGATCCAGTGGCTGACCAGCTGTTCGACGAGATCCGGCGGATGCTGGCCGTCGCCGTCCATGAACAGCACGGCGCCGCGCCGGGCGTGGTCCAATCCGGCCATCAGCGCAGCTTCCTTGCCGAAATTGCGCGACAGCGACACCACCTGGACGTCGAGCGCAGCTGCCGCAAGGGAGCGCGCAATGGCAAGCGTCGCGTCGGTACTGCCGTCGTCGACATAGACCACCTCGCAGCCGAGCCCGTAGCGGCGCCTCAGCTGGGCTGCCAGTTCGTTGATCCGCTGATGCAGCGGCGCGAGCCCGGCCGCCTCGTTGTACAAGGGTACGACGATCGAAAGTCCCTGCGCCGCCGCCGTGGCGGCGGTGGTGGAAAGGCCGGAAACATCCGTACCGAGAATCATCGATCAGGTCTCATCATCCGAGCAGACGACAATATGGCAATCGTCGCGGCTTGTCGCCACGGATCGGGCGGCGGCCGTTCGCCTCATCCCCGCAGGAATGCCTCGAGCCTGGCAAACAGCGGGTTGTCGCGGTCGAGGACATAGTCGAGCGATGCCACCGACACGGTATCGGCGCCATGTGTGCGAAGGAAGCTGCCGAGGGCGTAAAGCTGCGCCGGCGGGCAGTGCAGCGTCACCATGCCGGAAGAAGTCGGGCCGCCGAATGGCGAGATGACGCCGAAGCGGTCCTGGGCTTCGGTCAACAGCGCGGCGCTGCACCCGGCAAACCGGGTCCGCACCTCGCGGTACCTGCTGGCGCGGGCGCGGGCGGCAATGTGATCGAGGATGACGCGCGCGGTCTCGCGGGCCTCGCCCGACCAGTCGGCGTCGCGCGAGGCGACGAGATTGGCCTGGCTGCGCAGGATCACGCCGTCGTCGAGCACTTTCAGTCCATTGGCGGCGAGGGTGGCACCCGTCGTCGTGATGTCGACGATCATCTCGGCGGTGCCGACCGCCGGCGCGCCCTCGGTCGCGCCTGCGCTCTCGACGATTCGGTAATCGACGACGCCGTGTGCCGCGAAGAAGGAGCGGGTCAGGTTGATGTATTTGGTCGCCACCCGCATCCGCCGATTGTGCTGGGCGCGAAAGCCGGTGGTGACGTCGTCGAGGTCGGCCATGCTGCGCACGTCGATCCACGCCTGCGGCACCGCCACCACCACATTGGCGCTGCCGAAGCCGAGTCCTTCGATCAGCAGCACGCGCCTGTCGGCGTCGAGGATGCTTTCGCGCACGAGGTCCTCGCCGGTGACCCCGAGATGCACGGCGCCGCGCGCGAGTTGCGCGGCAATCTCGCTGGCGGAGAGATAGGCGATCTCCACATTGTCGAGCCCGGTGATGGTGCCGCGATAGTCGCGGGCCCCGCGCGGCTTCGCCAGCCCCAGGCCGGCGCGCGAGAAGAACGCTTCGGCGTTTTCCTGCAGCCGGCCCTTGGAGGGGACCGCCAGAACGAACGGCATCGTCATGGCGCGGCGCTCCGGCTTGCCGCGGACTTGCCGCCGGTCTGCGTCAGGGCTTCGACCCATACCGAGAACCCGACGGCGGGGATCGGCGTCGCGGCGCCGAGCTGGCTCATCAGCCCGTCATAGCGGCCGCCCGCGACCAGCGGCTCGACGCCGTTGCCCGCAACATGAAGTTCGAATTCGAACCCGGTGTAATAATCGACGCCGCGTCCGAACGAGGTCGAGAAGCGGGTCAGCCGGGTGTCGATGCCGCGCGCCGCCATGAAGTCGACGCGGCTCTCGAGCTGGTCGATCGCGGCGGCGAGGTCGAGCCGGGCATCGTCGGCGAGGGCGCGCAGCTGGGCGACCGCATCGCGCGGGTCGCCTTCGATTGCCAGGAACCGCTTGATCGATTGGAGGGCGTCGCGCGGCAGCGCGCCGCCCTTCAGGGTCGACTGCTCGAGGAAGCGATCGGCGATCTCGGAAACCGAGCGGCCACCGACATTGGTGGTGCCGGCGATCGACATCAGGTCGGTCACCAGCGCAAGGGCCGCCTTGCGGTCGGAGCCGGCGAGGGCGGCGAGCACTCCCTCATATTCGTTGCGGGCGACGCCGGTCGCCAGCGTGAGCCGCTCGATGTCCTGGACCAGGCTGGTCTTGCGGTTGAAATCCTTGATCAGTCGGCGGCGCCAGACCGGGTAGAGTTCGAGCGCGTCGATCAGCGCGATGAACAGCGCGACGTCGCCGGTGCGGATCTCGAGTCCGGGAAGCCCCAGCGCGGCGGTCGCCTCCAGCGCCAGCGCCAGCATTTCGGCATCGGCGGCGGCACGATCCTGGCGCCCGAACAATTCGATCCCGGCCTGCAGGAACTCGCTCGGGCGGCCGCCGCGATAGCGAAACACCGGACCGAGATAGCTGAAGCCGGCGGGCTGGCCGGCCCGGCCGGAGGCGAGATACTCCCGCGCGACCGGGATCGTGAGATCCGGGCGAAGGCAAAGCTCCTCGCCGCTGGGATCGGTGGTGAGATAAAGGCTTCTCCGGATGTCTTCACCGGACAGGTCCAGGAACGGCTCGGCCGGCTGCAGGATCGCCGGCTCCGCCCGCCGGTAGCCGGCTTGCGCGAACGACGACAGCAGGGTGTCCGCCCATGCGGCGGACCCGGTCGCAGCTGGGGCGGCGGTCAGGTTCATCCTCGAGGTCCGATGATCTCCGGAAAGCAGGTTTCCAAAGGTGTTGATTTGCCGCCCCCTTAGCATGGCCCGGAGCAGGTTTCGACAGGGAACGGCCAAGTGGCTTAATGCCGATGGAACGGGCCCTGGCGCCCCAAAAAGGGCTCGCAGGGCCATCTAGCCGGGGATGCCGCCCACTCCCCAGTCGCCGATCGCGGCCTGCACCAGGGCAAGCGCCGCCACCGCCGCGGTATCGGCCCGCAGCACCCTCGGCCCCAGGGAAAGCCGCAGCACCTGCGGCTGCCGCAGCAGGAGGGCGCGCTCGTCCTCCGCGAAGCCGCCCTCGGGGCCGACCACGAGGTCGATGCCCTTAGCGGGGGTTCCGCGCGCCTGCAGCGCCTGCATCGGATTGGCGAGGTCGGCGGCCTCGTCGCAGAACACCAGCAGGCGCTGTGGATCGCGCCGGCCCAGATATCGCTCGAGTGGCATCGGCTCCTCGACCGCGGCGATACTCCCGATCCCGCATTGCTCGGCGGCCTCGATGACATTGGCGCGCATCCGCGCGGCATTGACCCGCGCGACCTGGGTGAAGCGGGTGAGGACCGGCTGCAGCGAAGCCGCGCCCATCTCGACCGCCTTCTGCACCATGTAGTCGAGCCGGGCGTGTTTCAGCGGCGCGAAAACGTAGACGAGGTCGGGGAGGCGATCCTGCGGCCGGGACCGCGCCAGGATATGGAGACCGTCGGGCCGTTTGCGTCCGACGATCGACGCCTGCCATTCGCCGTCGCGACCGTTGAACACCAAAACGGCGTCGCCGGCCGACAGCCGCAGCACATTGCCGAGATAATTGCTCTGGCCCGGCTCCAGCGCGACGGTGGCACCGGTGGCGAGCGGCAAATCGACAAACAGCCGAGGGCTTCGAAAATCGTGTTGCGGCATCGGCAGCGTTCCCGTTCGCGGACCTTTTAGCTTAAAAGGGCCAGAATTTGCGTCTTTATCGGGTTCCGCTGCGGCCGTGCGCCGCGCTGTTGCCCTATTCCACGGGTTGTTATGCTCTCCCGGGAATCGTAAGAAGCCCCGTCGGAAGCCGCGCTATTGTCGAAGGCGCCAGGCTGGCTGGATTGGCCGGAGAACCGTTTTGATCATGCGCCGTCTCATTGTGCCCGTCATTGTGGCTGTCGTGACCGCCGGCGCCGGTCCGGCCATCGCGCAGGGTACGTTTCCCGCGCCGCTGCCGGGCCAGACGGCGCAACCGAATGATCCGGCATTCCCGCCCGTGCCGGGCCAGACCGTCAGACGCAACGATCCGGCATTTCCCCCGGTGTCCGGTCAGTCCGTGCCGCGCAACGACCCGGCGTTTCCGCCCGTCAATGGCTCGGCCCCGGTGGCTAACGTCGGCGCCGCGCCGACCTCGTTCCCGGTTCAGGGCGCGGCCCCGCTCATGGGCGGCGGATTTGAGCGGCCGGAACCGCCATCGCAGGCGGCGGGGTCGGACGAGTGCATGAAGGGATTCATGCCGTTGCGCAACGAGGCCGAACGGCGCGGCAAGCTGATCAAGGCCGCCAGCGACCGTCACGCGTCGCCCGTGGAGGCCTGCAAGCTGATCGAAAGCTTCGGCCAGTCCGAAATCAAGATGATCAAATATGTCGAGGTCAATGCCTCGAAATGCCGGATCCCGGCCCAGATCGCCGACCAGCTCAAGAACGGCCACAAGAACACCGAGACCATGCAGAAGAAGGTCTGCGAGGTCGCACAGCAGGCCCCGCGTGGGCCGGCAGGGCCGAGCCTCAGCGAGGTGCTGGGGTCCGCGGCGACGGTTCCCGAAGCCACCCCGACCAAGAAGGGCGGCAGCACCTTCGATACGCTGAACGGCAACGTGCTGACGCGATGACCGGGGCCCGATGAGCGGCGGCGCCGCCCGCGTTGCCAACTCGACCGGCAACTGGGTCGATACCCGCGCGCCGGGCTGGGCGCGGCCCTATCTGCGGCTCTCCCGTTTCGACCGGCCGATCGGCTCCTGGCTTTTGCTGTTGCCGTGCTGGTGGTCGGCCGCGCTCGCCGCCGGCATCGCCGGCCATCTTGCGTCCTTGCCGCTGGTGCTGACGCTGTTCTTGATCGGCGCCTTTGTCATGCGCGGCGCCGGTTGTACCTGGAACGATATCACCGATCGCCATCTCGATGCGCGGGTCGAACGGACGCGATCGCGGCCAATTCCGGCTGGACAGGTCAGCGTGGCGCAGGCCGCCGCCTTCCTCGTCCTCCAGGGCTTGATCGGACTCGCCGTGCTGTTGCAGTTCAACCGGTTCGCGGTCGTGACCGGGATCGCCTCGCTGCTCATCGTCGCGGTCTATCCGTTCATGAAGCGGATCACCTTCTGGCCCCAAATCGTGCTGGGGCTCGCCTTCTCGTGGGGCGCGCTGATGGGCTTTGCGGTGATCCTCGGCCGCTTCGAGGCGCCGGCGCTGTGGCTCTATGCGGGCGCGATCGCCTGGGTGATCGGCTACGACACCATCTATGCCCATCAGGATGCCGAGGACGACGCGCTGATCGGCATCAAGTCGACCGCGCTGTTGTTCGGCGACCGCACCCGTCCCGCGCTCGTGGCGTTCTATGGCGCGGCGGTGGTTCTGATCGGCGTGGCGCTGGTCACGGCGGGCGCACACCGGTTGGCATGGATCGGACTCGCCGTCTTTGCTGCGCACCTGGTCTGGCAGGTTGCACGCCTCGACATTTCCGACCCCGCGCTGTGTTTGCGCGTCTTCAAGTCCAATCGCGATGCAGGTTTGCTGCTGTTCGCCGGCCTGCTCGCCGATGCGGCGATGTCGTAGCCGATCGACTAGCCTGCTCAATCCCTGGCGATGATCTCGCGCTCGTCGCGGTGGACATGGTCGGGATCAAACGAAGCGCCGCGGCGGCGCCGCAGCAGGAATCTCGGACGCCGGCTGCGGATCGCGTTGTGTCGCCGCCGCCGCGCCGCCGGCTCGCTTGCCTTGGCTTCCGACAATGGCGGCAGCGCGAAGACGTCGCACCACATCTGCCAGCTCTGCACGATCTCGTCGAGGTCGGAACTGCCGCCAAGCGGAATCGTCAAGGACGGGTCGCGATGCGCCAGCACCAGCATCCTGGCGTCGTCGGTGCCGCGCAGCCCGACGCCGAGAAAATCACGGACCCGGATGCTGACCGCCATCTGCATGCCGTGCAGAGTCCGGCGCAGCACGACCCGCTCGCGATGAAGCTCGATCTTCCGCACGCCGCCGTCGGCTCGGCTGTCATGGGCATCGAAGTGGATGGGTAAGGAAAGCGGGTCGAGCCGCTGGGCGCGGCCCGACCCGGCGGGATTGATCCCGCTTATTGCTGTTTGACGCCTCACGGCCTGGTCTCCCCGCCGGGTTATGCTCCCGGTCGACATGGGCACCTTGCCAGAGCGGCATCGGATTCCGCTTAAAAAGGCTGGTTAATCGCGGGTCACCTGCCGTGCATCCGCCCGCATGATTGACAAGAGCTTGGCCTGCATGATTGACGAGTCGTTGCGGCGCATCGGAAAATTGTCTGGCGCCGACCATGGGAAAATGCTTGAAGTCCGCGTAAATCGGGCACATCTGAGTTGCCAGCCGATCTGCATCGGAACGCTCGGCGCGCTGGTTCAATCCCCGGGAATTTGTTCGTGATCTCTTCACCATCTGCCGGATCATCGCTTTCATCGCAGGCCGCGAGCGCCGAGCTGTTCGACCAGTCCGCCCTGAGCACGCTGGCGCAGCGCCTGGTCGAGGCAGCGCGGCGGGCCGGCGCCGACGCCGCCGATGCGGTCGCCGTGCGCGGCATCTCGCAAGGCGTCGAAGTGCGCGATGGGCGCGTCGAGGAATCGGAACGGTCGGAAGGCGACGATGTCGGCTTGCGCGTCCTGGTCGGGCAGCGGCAGGCCGTGGTGTCGACCAACGACATCAGCGGCGACGGCATCGCCAGGCTGGCGGAGCGCGCCGTCGCGATGGCTCGGGTTGCGCCGGCCGACAAATATGTCGGGCTTGCCGATCCGGCCTTGCTGGCGCGGGAATTCCCGGATCTCGATCTGCTGGATTCGCAGGTCCCCTCGACCGCGGAGCTCGAACGTCGCGCCTGTGAAGCGGAAGCCGCCGGACTTGCCGTCAAGGGCGTCACCAAGTCGGGCGGCGGATCGGCGTCGACCGGTATTGGCGGCATGGTGCTGGTGACCAGCACCGGTTTCCACGGCTCCTATCTGCGCTCGAGCCAGACCATCTCGATGACCGCGATCTCCGGCGATGGCACCGGCATGGAGCGCGACTATGACTACAGCACGGCGCCTCACGCGTCCGACCTGGCCTCGCCCGAAAGCGTCGGGCGGAAGGCGGGCGAACGCACGGTGGCGCGCGCCAACCCGCGCAAGGTCGAGACCTGCCGGGTGCCGGTGGTGTTCGATCCCCGGGTTTCCGGATCGCTGGTCGGCCATCTGGTCGGCGCGGTGAACGGCGCATCGGTCGCGCGCAAGACGAGCTTCCTCAAGAATCGCCTCGGCGAACAGCTGTTCGCAAGCAACATCCGCATCATCGACGATCCCTTGCGGGTGCGGGGCCTGCGATCCCAGACCTTCGATGCCGAGGGCGTCAAGGTCAGCAGGCTCGCCATCATCGATCAGGGCGTGCTGACCTCGTGGCTGCTGGATTCCGCCACTGCGCGCGAGCTCGGGATGGCCACGACCGGGCATGCCCATCGCGGCGTGTCGTCGTCACCCTCGCCGGGGCCGTACAATCTGCATCTCGAAGCCGGCGAGCCGACGCCCGCCGAACTGATGTCCGACATCAAGCAGGGATTTTATGTCACCGATCTGATCGGCTCCGGCGTCAACGGCGTCACCGGCGATTACAGCCGCGGCGCGTCCGGTTTCTGGATCGAGAACGGCAAGATCACCTATGCCGTGAGCGAGGTGACCATCGCGGGTCATCTGCTCGAGATCTTCAAGTCGATGGCGCCGGCCAACGATCTTGAATTCCGCTATGGTGTTAACGCCCCGACCGTGCGCATCGAGGGTCTGACGCTTGGCGGACGCTAGCGCCGCCGGCCTGCCCGGCAGCCTCGGGGCGCGCGAGGTCGCGCTGCTGACGGACACGGTGCGCGATGCCGGGGCGCTGGCGCTATCCCTGTTTCGCACCGAACTCCGAAGCTGGACCAAGGGCGCCTCCTCGCCGGTGTCCGAGGCCGACATCGCCGTCAACGAGCTGCTCGAAAGCCGGCTGCGGTCGGCGACGCCGGACTATGGCTGGCTGTCGGAAGAGAGCGCCGACGATGAAAAGCGGGTCGCCATGCAGCGGGTGTGGATCGTCGATCCGATCGACGGCACCCGCGGCTATCTCGCCGGCCACGAGGACTGGTGCGTCAGCGTGGCGCTGGTCGAGAACAATCACCCGGTGCTGGCGGCGGTGTTCGCGCCGGCGAGCGACGAATTCTTCCTGGCGGCGCGCGGGCAGGGCGCGGTGCGCAACGACACGCACCTGTGTGCCACGGCCGGTGTCGGACTGGACTTTTCCCGCATCGCCGGGCCGAAGCCGCTGGTGCAGCGCCTGAGCCGGACGGCCGGGGATGTTGTGCTCCATCCCCAAATCGGTTCGCTGGCGCTGCGGCTGTGCCGGGTCGCCGACGGCAGCCTCGATGCCGCCTTCGCCGGTGGCCAGAGCCGCGACTGGGACCTTGCGGCGGCAGGTTTGATCGTGCAGGAAGCGAATGGTAACATGACGGCGCTCTCCGGCGAGGCCATCCTGTACAATCGCCGGGAGGTGACGCATGGGGTGCTGGTGGCGGCGGGACGCGATCGTCATGCGCACATTGTCGAGCATTTTCGACAATCTCCGCCGCCCTGAGCGCCGCGGTCTTTGGTCGGGAAACGGGGACGGCCGGCACCGCGCCGGAAAAACGCATCATGTCGGATAGCGCCCCACAGCAGCTGCTCCATCTCGTCATCGGCGGCGAGCTGACCGGTCTCGGGCACACGACGTTCAGGGATCTCGATCAAGTCGACATCGTCGGCGTCTATCCGAACTATGCCAGCGCCTATGCGGCCTGGAAGGCGAAGGCGCAGCAGACCGTGGACAACGCCCATATGCGCTATTTCATCGTCCACCTGCACCGGCTGCTCGATCCGGGCCAAGACGCGAAGCCCGGCCTTTGAAACGACTGCTACGCAACGTGCTGCGCAGCAGCGGGACGCAGCGCGCCGCGGGAGTGCTGGCTGCCGAATTTCTGCGGCTGGTATGGCGGACCAACCGCTTCAGCTTCGATCCTCCGGATGTCTACGACCTGGTCGAGCCGCAGCAGCCCGCGATCTTCGCGTTCTGGCACGGCCAGCATTTCATGACGCCGTTCATCAAGACCAAGCAGAACCATCGCGCCAAGGTGCTGATATCGCGGCATCGCGACGGCGAGTTCAACGCAATCGCGGCCGAACGGCTCGGCATCGGCACCATCCGCGGCTCCGGCGATCATGGTTCGGCGTTTCAGCGCAAGGGCGGCGTCGGCGCCTTCAAGGAAATGGTGCGGGCGCTCGAAGACAACTATAACGTAGCGCTGACCGCCGACGTGCCGAAGCGCGCGCGTGCCGCCGGCCTCGGCATCATCATGCTGGCGCGCGAATCCGGGCGACCGATCATGCCGTTCGCGATGGCAACCAGCCGCTTCATCCGCCTCGACAATTGGGACCGCTCCACCATCAATCTGCCATTTGGCCGAGGTGCATTGGTGGGAGGCGAAGTCATTGCGGTGCCGCCCGACGCCGATGCCGAGACCATGGAAAGATCGCGTGCTCGACTGGAGGCGACCTTGAACGAGGCGACCCGCGAGGCCTATGCGCAGGTTGGCCGCGCCGAAGGGGGCGGCCATGGCTGACGGCCTGCCTATCACGCTGCGCCTCTATCAGAGCCTGTCGGCCGCCGCCGCGCCGCTGGCGCCGGCGCTGATCAGGCGACGCCTCAAGCAGGGCAAGGAGGATCCGGCGCGGGTGGCCGAACGGCGCGGCGTGAGCGCCGACGTCCGGCCGCGCGGTCCGCTGGTCTGGATCCACGGCGCCAGTGTCGGGGAAGTGCTGGCCGCGGCCGCCCTGATCGAACGGGTGCGTGCGCTCAACATCCGCATCCTGCTGACGTCGGGCACGGTGACGTCGGCGGCGATCGTCGCCAGCCGTTTTCCGTCGGACATCATCCATCAATATGTGCCGTTCGATTCGCCGCGCTACGTCGCGCGCTTCCTGGACCATTGGCGGCCGTCCCTCGCTCTGTTCATCGAATCCGATCTGTGGCCCAATCTGATCCTGTCCAGCGCGGCGCGGCGTCTGCCGATGGTGCTGATCAACGGCCGGATGTCGCATCGCTCGTTCCCGCGCTGGCGCCGTGTCACCGGTACCATCTCGGCCCTGCTCGGACGCTTCGACGTCTGCCTGGCGCAGTCGCAGGCCGATGCCGAACGTTTCACGGCGCTGGGCAGCCGCAATGTCGTGACCACGGGAAACCTCAAGCTCGACGTTCCGGCGCCGCCGGCCGACCCGGCACGGCTGGAGCGGTTGATGGGCGTGACGCGCGGTCGCCCGATCATTGTCGCGGCCTCGACCCATCCCGGCGAGGAGGAGCTGTTTATGGAAGCGCACCGCCGTCTGGCGCGGAGCTTCCCGTCACTGTTGAGCGTGGTGGTGCCGCGGCACCCGGACCGCGGCGAAGGCGTCGCACGCGCGATCGCGGCGTCCGGCCTGCATGTGGCGCTGCGTTCGCGCGAGGAATTGCCGACCGCGACCACCGACATCTATATCGCCGATACCATGGGCGAATTGGGACTGTTCTATCGGCTCGCGCCTATCGTCTTCATGGGCGGCTCGCTGATCGCCCATGGCGGCCAGAATCCGATCGAGGCGATCAAGCTCGGCGCCGCGATCGTGCACGGCCCGAACGTCTTCAATTTCGCCGACGTCTATGCCGCGCTCGACCGCGCCGGCGGGGCCCGGCTGGCCGCCACGGCCGACGCGCTGGTGCAGCAGCTCGGCCAGCTGCTGGCCGATCCGGCCGCGCGCAGCCGGGCGATGGCGGCCGCCGATCGCGTGGTAGCGCAGCTTGGCGGCGCGCTCGATCGTACCTTCGCGGCGATCGAGCCCTATCTGTTGCAGTTGCGGCTCGAGCGGGGAGCGGCCAATGCGTGAGCCGGCCTTCTGGTACCGGCCGCCATCGCTGATCTCGTCGCTGCTGTCGCCGCTCGGCGCTCTCTATGGCCTGGTTGCCGGCTGGCGCATGCAACAGGCCGGCTTCGATGCCGGCATTCCCGTGCTGTGCGTCGGAAACTATCACGCCGGCGGCGCCGGCAAGACGCCGCTGGTGCTGGCGCTCGCCGGGCTGTTGCGCGGGCTCGATGAAACCCCGGTGGTGCTGAGCCGCGGCTATGGCGGACGATTGAAGGGGCCGCTCAAGGTCGATCCGGCGCGGCATGTCGCGGCCGATGTCGGCGACGAGCCGCTGATGCTGGCGCTGCGACTGCCGGTGGTGGTGGCGCGCGACCGCGTCGGCGGCATCGGCGTGGCGCGTTCGCAGGGCGCCAGCGTCATCCTGATGGATGACGGTTTCCAGAATCCCGCCATTGCCAAGGATTGTTCGCTGATCGTGATCGACGGCGAACGCGGTATCGGCAATGGCGGCGTATTCCCCGCCGGCCCGCTGCGCGCGCCGCTGCACCGCCAGCTCGCCTCGACCGACATGCTGATCGTGGTCGGGGACGGCGGCGCGGCCAATGCGGTGGCGGCCGCCGTGGTCGCGCAAGGCCGGCCGGTACTGCGCGCGCAGCTCGCGCCTGATCCCGCCGCGGTGGCGCGTCTCGCCGGCTGTCGCGTGCTGGCCTTTGCCGGCATCGGCGATCCCGCGCGGTTCTTCCGCAGCTTGCGCAGCAGCGGCATCGATGTCGTCGGCGCGCGCGCGTTTCCGGATCACCATCCGTTCGAAAAATCCGAGATCGAGGCGCTGCTCGGGGAGGCGATCCGCGATCGCCTGACCTTGGTCACCACCGAGAAGGATCTGGCGCGGCTGCGCGCCGGCGAAGGCGTTCCAGGCTGGGCGCGCGACATCGTGCCGTTCCCGGTCAAGCTGGAATTCGAGGACGCCGCAGAGCTGCGGAGATTGGTTCGAGATCGGCTGTTCCAGGCGCGCCAGGACAGGTTTCAGCGCGGCGACTAGCGCTCGACCTTCACGCCGGGAAAATGCCGTTGCAGGACCGCGCCGGGCATCGCATAGGCTTCCTGCAGGTCGACGCTCCAATATTTCAGCTCGTCGAGCGGGATGCGGGCATCGGTCACCGCGCAGCGCACATAGGTTCCCGGCGAGATCACCCGGAAATCGCCGTCGAGATATTGGACCTGCGCTTCACCATGTCCCGACGGACCGAACTTGTTCAGCACGACTGAGCTCTCCAATCGCCCGGGCCGCCCGGGTCACCTGCCTCTGCGGACGCGATCTATCATAAATAGGTCGAAGTGTCCGCCGCGGAAACCCACCGATTTGTGATGAAATGCGGTTGATGCTGCATGGTACCCTTCCAGCCGGGCCGCGACATCCGGCGCCACAACGACGCGGCAAGCCCGATGCGCCTTCTTCCCGCCATCGCAATTCTGATTTCATGTGCCGCGAGCGTTGCGGCGGGCGCCGCGCCGGTGCCGCATCAGGTCGATATACCGTCGGGCACTGCCATCCTGCATGCGCAGCTTTACAAGCCCGAGGGCAACGGTCCGTTTCCGGTCGTGATCGCGCTGCATGGGTGTGAGGGACTGGCGGGCCACTCCGAGCCGGTGCTGTCCCGCTACCGGGACTGGGCCGAGCAATTGCTGAAGGACGGCGACGCCGTGCTGCTGCCGGATAGCTATGGCTCGCGCGAAGTCGGGCCGCAGTGCCGGCCCAGGGAACGTCACGTACTTGCCCGCCGCGAGCGCGTGATGGACATCATGGCAGCCCGGCAGTGGCTGATGCAGCAGCCCTGGGCCGCGCATGATCGCATCAGCCTGCTGGGGTGGGCGAACGGCGCCAGCGCGCTGTTGTGGGCGGTGCGTCCGCAACTGACGTCGCGCGACTCTGCGCCGGATTTCCGTTCGGCGGTCGCGTTCTATCCGGATTGCCGGATTTCGTCCGGCCTTGGCTGGAGCACGAGGGTGCCGACCCTGCTGCTGATCGGGGCCAAGGACGATGTCAGTTCGCCACCGGCCTGCCGCCAGATGATCGAGGGCGCCCGCGGCCGCAGCGCGCTGGCCCGCATGGTGGTTTATCCCGGCGCCTATCACGAATTCGATCGACCCAACCTGCCGCTTCATGCCACGGGAGGGACCGCGGATGCCGGCGTTCCCGAGCACGGTCATCTCGGCACCGATGCGCAGGCCCGTGCCGATGCGCAAAAACGCGTCGCCGAATGGCTGTCACGATAGGCCGCAGCCGTGCCGTGGATCGCGATGCAGGGCGCCGCGGCTGGCGCTAGAACAGGGTGCCCTGGCCGACCGGCTTGACCACGCGGCGCAGTGGCGCCGGTCGCGGCTCGCTGGCGGACCTCGCGGGATTGGCCGCCGGCCGATCGGCATCCGCGGTCGCCGCCACGCGGCCATCGGCGAATTCGAGGCTGAGCGGCGCACCGGGACCGATTGCGGCGGCGGCGTGCACCGGATGTCCGTGCGCATCGCGCACCAGGGCAAAGCCGCGAGCCAGCACGCCACGATAGGACAGTGCGGCCAGCAACTTTCCGCCATGGCTGATCCGGGCGCGATCGCGCTGGATGGCGGTCAAAAGCGCGCGGCGGGCACGCTCACAGAGCCGCAGCGTGCGCTCGCGGCTGTGGGCGATGCGCTGGCGCTGGGCCTGCGCGTTCGAAATCCGTGAAGCCTTGAGCCGAAGCGCCAGCCCGGCATGGCAGTCCCGCCGGGTCCGCAGCAGCGCGCGCGTCGCCCGGATCATCCGCTCGCCCGATGCCGCAACCAGCTGGCGGGCCTGCGCCAGCTGTCCATGCAGCACCCGCAAGGTAAGACGGGCGCTGCTGCCGGCGAAGCGGCGGAAATGCGCATGGGTATTGGCCTTCAGCGCGCGGGGCAGGGCGGCGGACGCGCCATCCAGCCGCTGCCGCGGGATCGCCAGCAACTCGCTGGCTGCCGGCAGCGCCCGCGCCGCGGCGCGCAGTTCGCCGCGCCGGCCTTCCTGGCCGCGCTGCCAGCACATCACCGTGCGCCGCGCCAGGGTCATGACCTCGCCGAACAATTCGCTGCGCACCGGCACGGCCATTTCAGCCGCCGCCGTCGGCGTCGGCGCCCGCTTGTCGGCGGCGAAGTCGATCAGCGTGATATCGGTCTCGTGGCCGACCGCGGAGATCAGCGGGATCATGCTGGCGGCGGCGGCGCGGACCACGATCTCCTCGTTGAATGACCAGAGGTCTTCCAGCGAACCGCCGCCGCGTGCGACGATCAGCAGATCCGGCCGCGGAATACGGCCGCCCACGGTCAGCGCGTTGAAGCCGCGGATCGCGGCCGCGACCTGTTCGGCCGAGCCTTCGCCCTGTACCTTGACAGGCCACACCAGCACCCGGCGCGGGAAGCGGTCTTCGAGCCGGTGCAGGATGTCGCGGATCACCGCCCCGGTCGGCGAGGTGACGACGCCGATCACCTCCGGCAGCCATGGCAGCAATTGCTTGCGCGCCTCATCGAACAGCCCCTCGGCGCCGAGCTTGCGCTTGCGCTCTTCGACCAGGGCCATCAGCGCGCCAATGCCGGCCGGCTCCAGCGCTTCGATGACGATCTGGTATTTCGAGGAGCCCGGATAGGTCGTGAGCTTGCCGGTGGCGATGACCTCGAGCCCTTCCTGCGGCTTGACCCGCATCCGAACATGGGCCGATCTCCAGATCACCGCCTCGATCTTGGCGCCCTCGTCCTTGAGCGCGAAATAGCAATGCCCCGACGAATGTGGACCGCGAAAGCCGGTGATCTCCCCGCGCACCCGTACATGCCCGAACGTATCCTCGACCGTCCGCTTCAAGGCCGAGGACAGTTCCGTGACGGTGAATTCGGGCGCGTTGATCAGGGCTTCGGCTGCGGGCATCAGTTCTTCGAATCGGGCTTGCAGGTGTCCGTGCAAAGTAGGGATTTCCGGCACGGCCGCCAATCGGGGATTGCAGGGCAACGTACTCTGTGATACAGAGTACTCTAGCTTGATGCTTTTTCGAGTTTTGTGAAGGAGCGGTTGCATGCGGAAAACTCTGATCAATCGGTCGCTCGCGGCCGTTGGATGGGTCCTTGGTGGCGTCGGGGCGCTGGCGGTGTTGTTCACCGCGCTGGTTGCCGCGCCGCTGACCCGGCCGCCGCCGCTGGCGTCGATCTCGGACACCGCCGGGACCGTCGACCGCACCACCATGCCGGCCGTCACACGGTTCCAGGCACGCGACGGCACCACGCTCGCCTACCGTCACTATCCCGCGCGCGGCAACGCCGTGGGCCGCGCCGCCATCGTCGTTCACGGCTCGTCCGGTTCCAGCGCGAGTGTCCATGGGCTGTCCGATGCGCTGGCCGCGCATGGCGTCGAGACCTTTGCGGTCGATATTCGCGGCCATGGCGAGTCCGGGGCGCGCGGCGACATCGCCTATCTCGGCCAGCTCGAGGATGATCTCGCCGATCTCGTCGGCGTCGTGCGAAAAACCGTTCCAACCGCGCCGCTGACGCTGATCGGGCACTCCGCCGGCGGCGGGTTCACGTTGCGTGTCGCGGCATCGCCGATCCAGGACCTGTTCGCGCGCACCGTGCTGCTCGCGCCCTATCTCGGCTATGGCGCGCCAACCAACCGGCCGAATTCCGGCGGGTGGGCCAATCCCGATATTCCGCGCCTGATTGGACTGGCGGCACTTCGCCGGATCGGCGTCGACTGCTGCGACGCGCTTCCGGCGCTCGCCTTCGCAGTGCCCGAAAACTCGGAGAAATTCCTGACGCCGACCTATTCGGTGCGGTTGATGCGCAATTTCGGCACCGATGGCGAATACCGCGCCGATCTCGCCGCGGCGAGTCGGCCGCTCACGATCTTCTGTGGCGCCGACGACGAATTGATGATCGCGGACCAGTACGCCGAGGCGGTGCGCGACATCACGCCCGCGGTCGATGTCAGGCTCATTTCCGGCGTCAATCACATGGGAATCGTCGGCGCGCCCGAAGCGGTTGCGCTGATTGCCGAGGACGTGGCGACGCGGTGACGGAGCAACCAGCATGATCGACAGCAAGGAGGCGGTCGCAGCGCTCGACGAGATCGATGCCATGGTTCGCCGGGTGCGGCAGTCCCAGATCTACGATACCGCCAGCCGGCTGATGATGCTGTGGGGCGGCCTGGTGTTTGCCGGCAACCTCGTGACCTATTTCACGCCGCGCTATGCCGGCATCGCCTGGATCGCGGTTTACGTCCTTGGCGTCGCGGGCTCGGCGGCTTTTGGAATATTCGGCCGCGGACGCTCACCCGGCTTCGATCTGAGGGCGCTCGCGGCCTTCCTGATGTTCTTCGCGTTCGGATTTTTCTGCGTCAACGGGCTCGGCCATTTCACGCCGCGCCAGGCCGGTGCCTTCTGGCCGATCTACTTCATGCTGATGTATGGCATCGCGGGCCTGTGGTTCGGCAGTTTCTTCCTCGCGATCGGTCTCGCCGTGACGGCGCTCACCCTGGTTGGCTACTACTTCATCGGCACAGCGTTTCCGCTATGGATGGCATTCGTCAATGGCGGCGGGCTCATCCTGGGCGGTCTGTGGATGCGCCGGGACTGAGCGATGGCAGAGCTCGACGACATCATCCACCAGCCGCTGCGGCTGAAGATCATGGCGGCGCTCAACGCCATGCCGGCCGGCACCGGGCTCGAATTCGCGCGGCTGAAGAAGCTGACCGGCGCCACCGACGGCAATCTCGGCGCCCATATCGAGACGCTGTCGCGGGCAGGCTATGTCGGCGTTGCCAAGGCCTTTGTCGGCAGGAAACCGCAGACCACGGTGACCGCAACCGCGTCAGGCCGCGGCGCCTTCGCGCGGCATGTCGCCACCCTGCAGGAGATCATCGCCTCTGCAAGGCCGGAATCACGAGACGGCTGAAGAAAGTGCCATCTTCCCCTTGCGGCGGAAGGGAATTTCGTGCGACCGAACCGTCTCGGTCAGCTCATCTGGTCTTGCCATGCACATTCTCCTGCTCGGTTCCGGCGGCCGCGAACACGCACTGGCATGGAAGATTGCGGCCTCTCCGCTCCTGACCAGGCTGTGGTGCGCGCCGGGCAATGCCGGCATTGCGCGGGAGGCGGAATGCGTGGCGCTCGATGCTGCCGACCATGCCGCGGTGATCGACTTCTGCAGGCGCAACGACGTGGCGCTGGTCGTGGTCGGCCCGGAGACGCCGCTGGCCGCCGGGATTGTCGATGATCTCGCGGCCGCCGGCATCAAGGCATTCGGTCCGAGCCGACAGGCGGCGCAACTCGAGAGCTCCAAGGGATTCACCAAGGCGCTGTGCAGCGAATTCGGGATACCGACCGCGGCGCATGGCTGCTTTTCCAGTGCCGCCGACGCGCTGGCCTATGTGCGGGCGCAGGGTGCGCCTATCGTGGTCAAGGCTGACGGACTGGCGGCAGGCAAGGGCGTGGTGGTCGCAAACACCCTGGCCGAGGCCGAGGATGCCGTTGCCAGGATGTTCGACGGTGCGTTCGGAGCGGCGGGCGCAGAGATCGTGATCGAGGAATTCCTCAGGGGACGCGAGGTCAGTTTCTTCGCATTGTGTGACGGCGAGACCGCGATTCCGCTGGCGTCGGCCCAGGATCACAAGCGGGCTTTCGATCATGACCAGGGGCCGAACACCGGCGGCATGGGCGCCTATTCGCCGACGCCGTTCGTGACGCCGGAGATCCACGACGCGATCATGGCTCGCATCATCCGGCCGACCGTCGCGGGCATGAAGGCGCGCGGCACGCCGTTCCGCGGCGTGCTCTATGCCGGGGTGATGCTGACGGCGGACGGCCCGAAGCTGTTCGAATACAATGTCCGCTTCGGTGATCCGGAATGCCAGGTGCTGATGCTGCGAATGATGTCGGATATCGTGCCGGCACTGCTCGCCGCCTGCGACGGCCAGCTCGGCAAATTCGACCTGCGCTGGTATCCGCAATCGGCATTGACGGTGGTGATGGCGGCGAAAGGCTATCCCGGCGACTATGGGAAGGGCTCGCGGATCGAGGGGATCGAGCAGGCCGCGCAAATCGAGGACGTCGAGATTTTCCACGCCGGCACAATGGAGCACGATGGGCATATCCTCGCCAATGGCGGCCGAGTGCTGAATATCTGCGCGCTGGGCAGCACGGTGTCGGAGGCGCGGCAGCGTGCCTATCAGGCCGTCGACCGAATCCGATGGCCGGAAGGTTTCTGCCGTCGCGACATCGCCTGGCAGGCGGTGGAGCAGGAGACGCAACCGTAACATGCCCGATCTCGCCGATCTGTTTCCCGGTTATGCATCCGAGTGGATCGACACCAGCTCCGGCCGCCTATTCGCGCGCGTCGGCGGCAGCGGCCCACCGCTTCTGTTGCTGCACGGATTTTCGTCGACCCATGTGATGTGGCACCGCGTCGCGCCGCAATTGGCTGAACATTTCACCCTGATCATCGCGGACCTGCCGGGCTATGGCTGGTCGGACATGCCGGAGAGCGACGACGGCCATACACCCTACACCAAGCGCGCGATGGCGCAGGCCGTGGTGGAGGCGATGCAGCAACTCGGCCATGTGCACTTCGCGCTGGCCGGCCATGATCGCGGTGGCCGCGTCGGCTACCGCCTCGCGTTCGACCACCCCGGCCGGCTGTCGCGGCTGGCGGTGCTGGATATCCTGCCGACCTATGACTATTGGGAGCGCATGAACCGGCGCACGGCGCTCAAGATCTATCACTGGAGCTTTCTGGCGCAGCCGTTCCCGTTGCCGGAAACCCTGATCGACGGCCACGGCGAATTCTTTCTCCGCCACAAGATGGCGAGTCAGACCCGCTCGAAGAATCTCGACGCGATCGATCCGCGCGCGCTGCAGCATTATCTCGCGCCGTTCCGCGATCCCTCCCGCGTGCATGCCATGTGCGAGGATTACCGCGCCGGCGCCTATGCCGATTACGACCACGACAAGGCGGACTTCGCGGCTGGCCGCAAGATCACCATCCCGATGCTGGCGCTATGGGGCGACGCCGGCATCGCCGGCGCGGCGGCGACCCCGCTCGAGACCTGGAAGCAATGGGCGACCAATCTGTCGGGCGCCGCGATCGAGTCCGGACATTTCCTCCCCGAGGAAAACCCCGCCGCCACCGCAACCGCGCTGCAGGATTTCTTCATGACCGAATCGTAGCCCGGATGGAGCGCAGCGAAATCCGGGACCGTCGCGTCCGCATGAAGATTCCCGGATTGCGCTGCGCTCCATCCGGGCTACGGGGCCTGCGGCGCATCGCGCAATGGCTCATCGCCGCGCGCGAAAAAATTCCTGGAGCAAGGTTGCCGCGGCGCGCTCGCCGAGCGCGGAATAGACTTCCGGGGCGTGATGGCAGGTCGGCGAGCCGAAGAACCGCACGCCGGATTCGACCGCGCCGCCCTTGGGATCGGCGGCGGCGTAATATAACCGGCGGATCCGCGCCAGCGAGATCGCGGCGGCGCACATGGTGCACGGCTCCAGCGTGACATAGAGATCGCAATCGACCAGTCGTTCGCTGCCGAGGCTGGAACTGGCCGCGCGGATGGCAACGATTTCGGCATGTCCGGTCGGGTCGCGACCCCCGAGGGTCCGGTTGCCGGCGGTGGCGATCACCTGGTTGTCCCGCACGATCACGCAGCCGATCGGCACTTCGCCGGATTTTCCGGCATTTTCGGCCGCTTTGAGCGCCAGATCCATCCAGGAAGCTGCGGTCATGCCTCGTATCGCCTGCAAAATTCTGCTACCAGATGGGCCTTCAGCAAAAGTGGATGCCGGTTTTGCGTGAGAATGCGCTTCTGCACGAAGCGCGCGCGCCATCCTGCACCCGCCCGACGCCATCAGCAGTCGAAGTGAGATCATTCATGCCCCGCGATCACGACAAAGACAATGCTTCCTCGCGCGGCCGGCGTGATCGACCTCCGGGCCGCAAGGGTCGTAGCGGTGCCGGGCGAGGGCCCGACGACAAACCCGCCAGGCACGGTGGCGGCGGCAAGAAGCCCGCCGGTCGCCACCATGAGCGCCGGCGCGATGATGAAACGCCGCGCCGACATGACGCGGACGCGCCGCGCCGCTTTGGCGAACGCGTCGCCCGGCCCGGCCGCGACGATCGCTTCCGCGGCGATCGGCCCGAACGCAAACCCGGCGACCGGAAATTTACGCGCGCGCCGGACCGCGGCTCGCGCAAGGAATTCGGCCGCGGTGCGGATCGCGGCGATGCCAAGCCGTGGCAAGCGCGCAAGGCGGCATCCGACCATGGTGGTCGCGACTTGCGTTCTCGGGATGGCGCACGGACATTCGACAAGCCGCGCTCGCACCGGCCCCGGGAGGATCGCGACAGCGACGCGCGTCCGCCTCATTCGCGCTCGGGCGAGCCTCGGGCGGGCGGCGACCGGCCAAAGTTCGAGCGCCCGCGACAGGATAGCGCGAAATTCGAACGGCCGCGGCAACGTCCCGAGAAGGCAGCACGTTGGCAGGACCATCCGCGCAGCGACCGCCAGGCCGACCGGCCCCGGCGCGACAACGAGGACGACGGCAAGATCTTCGCCAAGCGCCCGGCGTTCGGCGGTCGCGGCGCCTATCGCGAACGGAGCGTGGAGCAGCGATCCGCGCCGCCGCCGCGCCCGAAAAAGTCCGGTGAGCGCATTGCCAAGATCGTTTCACGGGCCGGGCTGGCGTCGCGCCGCGATGCCGAGGCGTGGATCGTGCAGGGCCGCGTCTCCGTCAATGGCCGCATCATCAACTCGCCCGCGCTCGATGTCACCGCCAACGACATCGTCACGGTCGACGGCAAGCCGTTGCCGCCGCGCGAGCGCACCCGGCTGTTTCTGTATCACAAGCCGCGTGGCCTGATGACGACCCATGCCGACCCGGAAGGTCGGCCGACGGTCTTCGACAATCTGCCGGAGGGCCTGCCCCGACTGATCAGTGTCGGCCGACTCGATTTCAACACCGAGGGCCTGCTGCTCCTGACTAATGACGGCGGGCTCGCCCGCGCGCTCGAACTGCCGGACACCGGGTGGTTGCGGCGCTATCGCGTCCGCGCCCATGGCGAGGTGACGCAAGCCCAGCTCGATGCACTCAGGAAAGGCATCGACGTCGACGGCGTGAAATACGGCCCGATCGAGGCCACGCTGGAACGCGATCAGGGCGCCAATGTCTGGCTGGTGTTTGCCATTCGCGAAGGCAAGAACCGTGAGGTCCGCAATGTGCTGGCCCATCTCGGGCTCGAGGTGAACCGCCTGATCCGGGTCTCCTACGGTCCATTCCAGTTGCTCGAACTTGCCGAAGGCGCGGTCGAGGAAGTCAAGACCCGCGTGCTGCGCCAGCAACTCGGGGAGAAGATCGCTGAAAAAGCCGGTGCCGATTTCAACCGGCCAATGGCAGGCGAGCCCGATCAAGACATCCAGGTGGAGGCGCCCGGACCTGCGCGTGGCAAGAGGCCGTTCAAGCCGGCCGGCAAGAGCGGCCTGATCGCCGACCGCAAGGGCCGCCGCGTGCTGGTGCAGCGCACTGGCAGCGAAGAAGCGCGCGCGCGCAACGAGGGAGAGGCCGGCGGCTATGGCCCGCCGCGCCGGCCGCAGCGCGGCTATCACGGCAAGCGCGACCTAAAACCGCGCGACGGATAGGAGACAATGGCGGGTTTCGGCGAATCGAGCCTCGTTCTGTTCGCTTCTCCCTTGAGAGTCCGGGAGGAGGGTCTGCCACGGCGACGGCGTGCGCTCACCCCAATGGCGGGCTCCTGCCCAGAAGGGGGAGGGGAACGCAGGCGCCATGCAACGGGTCAGCCGGGACGATGATGCGCGTGGTGGGAGGGCGCCTGAAGGGCCGCCATCTGGCGTCGCCGTCATCGCGTGGCATCCGCCCGACCGCGGACCGGCTGCGCGAGGCGGTCTTCAACATTCTCGTTCACGCATATGACGACCCGATCGAAGGGGCGCGGGTGCTGGATCTGTTTGCCGGCACCGGCGCGCTTGGCATCGAGGCGGTGTCGCGCGGCGCGCACTTTGCCCTGTTCGTCGACAACGGAACCGAGGCCCGCGCGCTGCTGCGCAGCAACGTCGAGGCGCTCGGCCTCGGCGGGGTGACAAAGGTGTTCCGTCGCGATGCCACCGCGCTCGGCCCGGCGCATCCGGTGGAGCCGTTCTCGCTGGTTTTCCTCGATCCACCCTACCGGATGCGACTGGCCGAGCCGGCCTGCACCTGTTTGCGCGACGGTGGCTGGCTGACCCCGGCCGCGCTGCTGGTGGTGGAGGAGGCCAAGGCGGCAGAATTCGCCGCGCCTGATGGGTTCGAGACGCTGGACCGCCGCGTCTATGACGACACCGAGTTCGTGTTCCTGCGCGAGGCCCGTTAGAGACGGCGTCACCTGCGTCCGAACAGTCTCTCGATGTCCGACAGCTTCAATTCGACATAGGTCGGACGGCCGTGATTGCACTGGCCCGAGTTTGGCGTGTCCTCCATTTCGCGCAGCAGCGCGTTCATCTCCTCCGCCTTGAGCCGGCGGCCGGCGCGCACCGAGCCGTGGCAGGCCATGGTGGCCGCCACATGCAGCAGGCGGCGTTCCAGCGGCAGCGCTTCGTCCCATTCCGCCATGTGCTCGGCGAGATCGCGCAGCAGCGAGGCCGCATCGGCCTTGCCGAGCAGTGCCGGCGTCTCCCGCACCGCGACCGCGCCGGGGCCGAAGGATTCAATCGCCAGCCCGAACGAGCCGAGCTCATCGGCCCGCGCGACCAGCCGCTCGACGGTGGCTTCGTCCAGCTCGACGATTTCCGGAATCAGCAGCATTTGCCTCGGCACGCCGTTGCGCGCCAGCGCGGCCTTGAGCCGCTCATAGACGATGCGCTCGTGCGCGGCGTGCTGGTCCACCACGATCAGGCCGTCGCGGGTCTGCGACACGATGTAGGTCTCGTGGATCTGTGTGCGTGCCGCGCCGAGTGGACGATCAAGCAGGTCGGCCGAGGGCTCCTCCAGCACGCGAACATCCGCGGCCGGCGTGCCAACATCGAACGCGGCCTGGCCGCGTTCGGCAAGCGCCGCCGCGTGGCCGAAGCCCGGTGCCGGGCCGACTGGAAAGGCCGGCGAGCGGCGCCAGTCCCAGTTGCCGGCCCGCGGTGACAAGGCTGGACGGAACGCCGCGAGCACCGCGCCGTCGGCGCCGTTGGCCGCGGTGCGCTTGCCCTCGCGGGCGAGGCCATCCTTCAATGCATGCACGATCAGCGCGCGAACCAGGCCGCCGTTGCGGAAGCGCACCTCGGTCTTGGCCGGATGCACGTTGGCGTCAACCTCCTGCGGCGGCACTGTCACGAACAGTGCCAGCACCGGATGGCGGTCACGCGGCAGATAGTCCGCATAGGCTGCGCGGACCGTGCCGAGGATCAGCTTGTCGCGCACCGGTCGGCCGTTGACGAACAAATATTGTCCGAGCGCGTTGGCGCGGGTCAGCGAAGGGGCGGCGGCAAATCCTTCGACCGCGACGCCTTCGCGTTCGGAACCAACCTCGATGGCGCTGCCGCGAAACTCAGGGCCGAGGATGTCGCCAAGCCGGGTCAGCCGGCCGGGCGCGCCGGGCAATGCCGCCGCCCAGGTGACGGGCGCGCGTTCCTCGCCGGCGAGCGTGAAGGCAATGTCGGGCCGCGCCATGCCGAGGCGGCGCACCACGTCGCGGATGGCTTCGGCTTCGGTGCGGTCGGTCTTGAGGAATTTCAGCCGTGCCGGCGTGGCATAGAACAGCTCGCTGACTTCGACGCGGGTACCCTTTGAGAGTGCCGCCGGCATGATCGGCGACTTGGCGCCGGCTTCGACCGACAACGACCAGGCGTGGGGCTCGCCGGCATGGCGGGTGGTGATGCCGAGCTTCGCCACGGCGCCGATCGAGGGCAGCGCCTCGCCGCGAAACCCCAGGGTGCGGATCCGCAGCAGATCCTCGTCATCGAGCTTGGAGGTGGCATGGCGATCGACCGCGAGCGCAAGGTCGGCCCGGGTCATGCCGCTGCCATCGTCGGTGATGCCGATCCGGCGCCGGCCGCCGCCATCGGTGAAGACGTCGATGTGGCCGGCGCCGGCGTCGATGGCATTCTCGACCAGCTCCTTGACCACGCTCGCCGGACGCTCGATCACCTCGCCCGCCGCGATGCGGTTGACAATCTGTTCGGGAAGCTGGCGGACGGGCATGGCTGTCGGGCGACTCGTGAAGCGCAGGTCAATCTAGTGGCTTTTGCCGGACCGGGGGAGGGCCGGGAAGGCACGCCGACCTGTTTCCCCCGGGCTTCACCCGAGCTGCCGACATTTCGGCAACGTTCCGGGATTGCGCCGCCCGGTTCCGGGCACAGGAACGTTGTGACCCGCGGCGCCCCGGTATATCGTTTAGAAAAGTTATAAAAGACCGGGAGGATGTCTCATGTGCCAGTTGTTCGCCCATCAGCCGCAGCGGGATTATGAATCCCAGACGAGGTCGCTCCGCATCGACGGCCATAGCACGTCGATCCGGCTGGAGATGGCGTTCTGGGATACGCTCGAGGAAATCGCCGCCAAGGAAGACATGAGCCTCGCCAAGTTCCTGACCAAGCTGCATAGCGAGGTCCTGGACCATTGCGGCGAGGTGCACAATTTCGCGTCGCTGCTGCGCTGCTCCTGTCTGATCTATCGCTCGCGAGCCGCTGCGCCAATGCCGGACTTCGCTGCGGCGGCGCCGCAGCTGGTCGCGGCCGAATAGGGCCGCGCGCCCGGAAGAGCCCGCCGAAGCGGGCCCTCGGGGGTCGATGGGCCCAGGTCGATACCGGCGCTAGATTTCCTTCTTCTGCATGGCGCCGGCGATGTGGTCGGCCTGCCGGGTTGCCAGCGCCACGATGGTGAGGGTGGGATTGCAGGCCGCACCGCTGGTGAACTGGCTGCCGTCCGACACGAACAGGTTCTTGACGTCGTGAGCCTGTCCGAACTTGTTGACGACGCCGTCCCTGGCCTTTTCGCTCATCCGGTTGGTGCCCATGTTGTGGGTGCTGGGATACGGCACGGTCGGATAGGTCACGGTCGCGCCGACGGCCTCATACACCGCGGCGCCCTTCTTGTAGGCATGATCGCGCATGGCGACATCGTTGGGATGGTCGTCATAGTGCACGCTGGCAACCGGCAGGCCGAATTTGTCCTTGGCTTTCGGGTCGAGGGTCACCCGGTTGGTCTCCTGCGGCATATCCTCGCCGACCAGCCACATCCCGGCCATGCGCGGATAGCCTTCCATGGCCGCGGTGAATGGGCGGCCCCAGGCGCCGGGATTGAGGAACGCCGCCATGAAGGGCAACCCGAGCGACAGCGTTTCCATCTCATAGCCGCCCATGAACCCGCGGGCCGGGTCATGCCGCGCCTCGTCGCGGATGATGCCGGCCATGGTGGTGCCGCGATACATGTGCACCGACCGGTCGAAAACGGCGTAGACGCTGCCGGTCATGTGACGCATGTAGTTGCGGCCGACCTGTCCGGAGCTGTTGGCGAGGCCGTCGGGGAACATGCTCGACGCGCTGTTGAGCAGCAGCCGCGGACTCTCGATCGAGTTGCCGGCGACCGCAACGACACGGGCCTTCTGGCGCTGGGTCTTGCCGGCCGCGTCGGCATAGACGACCCCGGTGACCTTGCCCGACGCATCATGCTCGATCTTGAGCGCCATGCTGTTGGGACGAACCTCGAGATTGCCGGTCGCTTCGCCCTTGGGGATCTCGGTATAGAGCGTCGACCATTTGGCGCCCGACTTGCAGCCCTGGAAGCAGAAGCCGATCTGCTGGCAGGAGCCGCGGCCGTCGCGGGGCTGGCTGTTGATCGCCATCCGCCCGGTGTGCACCTCCTTGTATCCTAGCTTGCGGGCGCCGGCCTCCATCACCTTGAAGTTGTTGTTGCCCGGCAATCCCGGAATGTTGTTGGTGCGGGTCACGCCCATCTTGTCTTCGGCCTTGGCGTACCATGGCTCCATTTCCGCGAGCGTGATCGGCCAATCCAACAGGTTGGCGCCCGGCAGATTGCCGTAGGTGCTGCGTACCCGGAACTCGTGCTCGTCAAACCGCAGCGAGGCGCCGGCCCAATGCACCGTCGATCCGCCGACCGATTTGACGATCCAGGCCGGCAGGTTCGGAAAGTCGCTGGCGACCCGCCAGGTGCCCGACGTCGTCCGCATGTCGGTCCACGCAAGCTGCGTGAAGCTCTCCCATTCGTTGTTGATGAAGTCCTGAATCTCGGTGCGCGGGCCGGCCTCAAGGATCACCACCTTGACGCCCTTCTGGGCCAGCTCGTTGCCGAGCGTACCGCCGCCGGCGCCGGAGCCGACAATTACAACAACGCCATCGTCGTTCTGATCGAATTTCGCCATGATGTGTCCTCCCAACCGGATTTGCTCGAAGTCTCAGACTTTCGGCAGCCAATCGATGTCGTTGAAACCGCGCTTGATGTAACCACCATGCTCGGCGGACGAGCCCTCATAGCCGAATTTCGGCCACAGCTCTTCCTGGTTGTAGAGAGAGACGACGAGGTCGGAACGGACCTTCTTGAAGAAATCGGTCTGCTCGATTCCCTGCAGCAGAACCACGCGGTCGGCCTCCCACGGCACCTGTGCATAGGCGACCTTGTGGCGGTCCTTGGCGTCCTGATCGAGACGCCGGACGCCGTCTTCGAGCATTGCCTTGACCGCGGGGTCCTTGGCCGCCTTGCCATCCCACGGCTTGACCGCGGTGATGTAGTAGCTGTCGACCAGGAAATCGTGCGGGTAGATGTCGCGCGCCACTTTCACCAGCGTCTTGAGGGTCGCAGGCGCCAACGTTGTGGCGTCGTCGGCCCACGCATCACCGACACCGATTCCGGTGCTGGTTGCGATGGCGGCGGCCGGCAGCGCGGTCGCGGCGCCCTGCAGGAAAACGCGGCGATTGTATTTGCCTCGACGATCGACTTCTCTCATGGGCTGTCCTCCATTGAACACTGTGATCGATTGCAGCAGAGCCGGTTCGGTCCGGATCAAATCAGGTTTCTTGTTTGACGCGTCTTGTTGCCACCCCGGGCGTCCGATCGTTCGAAGATGCTTCAGCCGAAGCGGCCCCCTCTCTGGATCACCTCGATCTTGTAGCCGTCGGGATCGGACACGAAGAAAAACCGCGCCAGGGTCGCGCCGTCATGCCGGAAATCGCGCAGCGGCCCGGGCGACAGCTTCTCCCGTTCGAACCGGGCGTGCTCGGAATCGACATCGTCGACCACGACGGCCAGATGACCGTAGCCGTCGCCGGCGACATAGGCCTCCTTGCGATCGAAATTCACCGTCAGCTCGAGTTCGAACGGCGATGAGGGGTGGCGCAGATAGATCAGTGCGAATTCCGGAAAGGCCAGCCGGTCGGCGATCTGCAGGTCGAAGGCCCGAGCATAGAAGTCGAGCGACTTCGCCTCATCCAGTACGCGGATCATGGAATGAACCGGCTTGGCCATTCAGTTCAGCTCCTTGAGATAGGTGATGATGGCGGTTCGGATCTCGGCCTTGGCCTGGCGGTACGGCATGACGGCGCCGGGCACGACGGCCTGTGGATCCGATAGCCAGGCGTCGAGCCTGCCCTCGTCCCAGCTGAAATCGGCGTGGGCCAGGCCCGGCGAATAGTCGAAACCTTCGACCTTGCCGGCCTTGCGGCCGACGATTCGTGCCAGCGTAGGTCCCTGCCGGGTGGGGTCCGACAGATTTGTCGTGTGACACGCGGCGCATTGCTGCCGGAACAGCGCGGCGCCGTCGGGCGGCTTGGCCGCGGGCAGGGGGATCTGTGCGGAAACGGCGCCGATCAACGCGATCGCGACGCAAACCCCCGACCCCATGACGCGTATCGCGAGTCCTATTCCCATCACCGTCACCGTTGGCGCGGGCCAAAGCTTAGGTCGCGGCCAACCGGCGGTGGTAGTAGCGGGCTGTTTTACGGAGAACAAAACGAGGGAGGCGAGTGCGCCGGCATCAATCGTCAAAGCCGGCCGTGCCGCGCCGCGCCTTGACGTCGCCGCGGCGCTTCTTGCCCTCCAGCCGGCGCTGCTTCGAGCCCAGCGTAGGGCGGGTGGCGCGGCGAGGTGTTGGCCGGATCGAGGCCTCGCGAAGCAATTGCATCAGCCGGTCGATCGCATCGGCGCGGTTGCGTTCCTGGGTACGGAACCGCTGCGCATGGATGACAATCACGCCGTTCTTGGTCATGCGTTGCCCCGCCAGCCGGGCAAGTCGCGCCGCGGCGTCATCGGCAAGCCTGATGCGCCGGGAATCGAAGCGAAGCTGCACCGCGCTCGAAAGCTTGTTGACGTTCTGACCGCCCGGTCCCGACGCGCGAACAAAATGGATCTCGATGTCGTCTTCGTCGATCAGGAGGTCACGGGAAACCCGCAGCATGGCGTCCACCGGGGCGAGAGAGAATCGGCCGGCCAGACTCTAGCGGTTTTGCACGTCACCCGCTTCAGCCCCGTCGTGCCGGCGATCCATGCTTCCTGGCTGGGAAACGCCCAAGGTACGACGGTGGCAACCCACGCGACGTCGGGCGAACAGTGGCCCGGGGATCAATTTGCCTTTGGCGGCGGAGGGGTGCCCGCGGCCGGCTGGGCGGCGGCCTGCGGGGTCCGGCCGACGACCACCGTCAACAGCCCCTGTCCCCACAGGCGCTTGGCGGCGCGTTTGGCATCGTCGAGGGTGACGGCATCGACAATGGCGTTGCGCTTCTCGATATAATCGATCGGCAGTCCGTCGAGCTGATACTGCAGCAGCGCCGAGGCGAGCTTGGAGGAGGTGTCCAGCGCCAGCATCTGCGATCCCTTGAGGTAGGACTTGGCCTCCTCCAGTTCCTTCTGGGTCGGGCCGTCCGCGGCCATGCGCTGGACTTCGCGGTCGATCGCCTCGATCGTATCGCCGGCGCGGTCGGCACGAGTGCCGGTGTTGCCGATGAACAGTGCGGAATGCTGCATCCACAGCAGCGCGTCGTAGACCGAATAGGCGAGGCCGCGCTTTTCACGCACCTCGTGGTAGAGCCGCGACGACAAGGTTCCGCCGCCGAGAATGTGATTGACGACATAACCTGCCATGAAATCGGGATCATGGCGCCGCAGGCCGGGGCCGCCGAACATCACCACGGTCTGCGGGACGTCGAGCGGGATGAACGCGCGCTGCGGCGGCTTCGCGGCCACGATGTCCGCGACCGTTGTCAGGCTGGCATTGGCGGGCAACCCGACGAACGTCCGGTCGAGCAGCTTGCCGAGCGTATCGGCGTCGATGTCGCCGACCACGGCGACCTTCAGGGTGTCCCGGGCAAGCACGTGGTGCGCGTAGTTTTTGAGGTCGGCGATATCGATCTTGCTGACGCCTTCGAGCGTGCCCTCGGCGCGCCGGCCATATGGATGGTCGCCAAATGCCATTTCCAGGAATTTGCGGCTTGCCAGTGCGCCGGGATTGGTGGTGTCGCTGCGCAGGCTGGACATCACCTGGGAACGAATCCGTTCGACGTCGGCGCCTTCGAAATGCGGAGAGGTCAGCGCCATCCGCAGCAGGTCGAAGGCCTCGTCCTTGTTGTCGCGCAACATGCGCAGTGAACCGCGGAAGAAATCCCGCGTGGTGCTGAAGCTGAGCTCGATGGCGCGACGGTCGAGCCGCTCATGAAAGGTCCTGGAATCGAGATCCCCCGAACCTTCATCGAGCAGATCGGCGACCAGCGTCCCGACCCCCGGCTTACCCGGCGGATCCTGGCTGGCACCGCCGCCAAAGGCATATTCCATCGCGATCAGCGGCACGGTCGCATCCTGCACGAACCACGCCTCGATGCCGCCCGGCGTCACCAGATGCTGGATCTTGGCCGCGGCCTGCGACGGCGCCGACGCGATCAGTGCCATGACGAAGCAGGCCGCAACCAGGGCCGCGATGCGGCGGGCGGCAATCGCGGGATGAATCACGATCGCTTCTCCTCGGGTTTCGCCGTCGTGTCCTTGATCAGATATCCGGTCACCGAACGCTTCTTCTCGAGCCATTTCCGCGCCGCCGCGCGCACCTGTTCGGCAGTGACGGCGCGAATGCGATCCGGCCAGCTTCGGATGTCCTCGACACTCAGGCCGATGGTGAGTGCAGCGCCATACCAGCGCGCCAGCGTCGCCTGATTGTCCTGCGCATAGATGGCCTCGGCGATGAGCTGGGTCTTGACGCGCTCGAGGTCCTCGGCCGGGATCGGGTTCTGCCCGACCTCGGCAATCACCCGGTCGACCACCTGTTCGACCTCGGCGAAATCGACGCCGGGCTTCGGTGCGACCGAGATGATGAACTGGCTGGGATCCAGCGAGGTGCCCTGATAGCCGGCATTGGCGCTGATCGCGAGCGGCTTGTCGAGCACCAGTGCGCGATACAGATACGAGTTGCTGCCGGTGCCCATCAGCTGCGCCAGCACGTCGAGCGCCGGGCTTTCGCCGGCTGCCGCGGTGGTGGCGGAAGGAACCAGATAATAGCGCTTCATGTGCGGCTGTTCGACACGCGGGTCGGCCAGGGTCACCGTGCGCGGGGCGACCGGCGTCGGCTCCTGCGGGCGCAGGCGTCGCGCCGGGATCGAGGGCTGCGGCGGGACCTGTCCGAACGTCCGCTCGACCATCGGCCGGATGTCCTTTTCATCGACATCGCCGGCGATCACCAGCGTCGCATTGTTCGGTGCATAGAAGCGTTTGTAGAACGCCAGCGCGTCTTCGCGGTCGAGCTTCTCGATTTCCTGGTGCCAGCCGATCACCGGCCGGCCGTAGGGATGATTGAGGTACAACGCCGCCATGATCTGTTCGGTCAGCCGCGCCTCCGGGTTGTTGGCGACGCGCATGTTGTATTCCTCGAGCACAACGTCGCGCTCCGGCAGCACGTTCTCGTCCTTGAGGACCAGGCCGGTCATGCGATCGGCCTCGAACTCCATCATGGTGCCGAGCTGGTCACGCGGTACGCGCTGGAAATAGCCGGTGTAGTCGGTCGAGGTGAAAGCGTTCTCGTTGCCGCCGATCCGGAGCACGGTCTGGGAGAACTCGCCTTCCGGATGCTTGCTGGTGCCCTTGAACATCAGATGTTCGAGGAAATGTGCGAGGCCGGATTTGCCCGGCGTCTCGTCGGCGGAGCCGACCTTGTACCAGATCATCTGGGTGACGACCGGCGTGCGGTGATCGGGGATCACCACCACGTTCAGTCCATTGCCGAGGGAGAAGGTCGCGGGAGGTGGCGAGGTCACCGTGGACTGGGCCCGAACAGCGGGCGCGGCCACGACCAGCGCGAGCAGCAGGAAGGTGACGGAGCGGAGGGCAAAGCGGGCTGAGGACATCATGACCTGTCTGCAGATTCGAACGAAACTGTTCGATCAATCTGCGGCAATGTACCCCGTGTATCCGGCGTTGCGCTTCACGAAGCCGAGAGACCGGCGCAACTAATCGCCATACTTGCCCGCGGGCGGGTTGTATTCCTTGTTGAGCGATTCCCTCGGCCCGGTGCCGTAGGCGAAGTTCGGCGAGGGCGTCTGGTAGCCGGCCGGCGGCTGGGTGAGGGCCTCGCGATTGGGCTCACCCTTGAACTGCGCCTGCTCGGTCGTGTTGCCGTGGAAGATGCTCTTGAGCCCGCCGGTAAAGCCCAGTTGCGACGGGCTCAGCAGCGTATCGGCCGTTCGGCCCGGCTGAACCGGATCGGTATCGGGACGGGCCGGGGCGGCCGTGCGCCCTTCCGCGAGTTCGCTCGGTGTCAGCGGGCGCGCGGCTTCCCAGAAATTGGCCGGTTTCTTGTTCTTCTTGCTGGCCGCGATGGCGGCCTTGCGCTGCGCCACGTCAGGGTCTTTCGGCCAGTTCGGCGCGTTGACCTCGGCAGAGGTCGAGACCGGCGGCGGCAGCTCGTTGGTGGGAGGCACCACCAGCGGCGAGCGTTCGCGATAGTCGATGCCCTTGTGGTTCTGCATGTTGGTGGCGCCGATTCCGGACATGATATTGTCCAGGATCTTCTCCTCGAAGGTCTTGTCGTCGCCCTGGTCTTCGTCATCCTGCGCGCGCGCCACGCCGGTTGTCACGACCACGCCGACGCCGAGCACGAGAGTCGCGAGCCGGAGGGCGCGCAGCAGCGTTGCCGTCCCGATCCGTGGCATCCAGCCCATTTCGCGCATCGCACCGTTCCCGTTGATTCGCTGCATTTCGCTGCTTGTATCGACCCCCGCCATCCCCGGACCGCTCGATCCGGCCCGTTTGGGTCGTATCTGCCGGGATCAGGGCGCTTTTGCGGCGGGTACCCCCAGCAGGCTGTCATACAGCAAGGCGGCTACCCCGGCAACGATCGCCACGTCGGCGATATTGAACACATACCAGTCGTATTGCTGGCCTCCGATCCGGACATGGAACAAGGCGAAATCGACCACGGCGCCATAGGTAACGCGGTCGATGGCATTGCCTATGGCGCCGCCGATGATCAGGCCCAGGGCCACGGTGGCAAGGACGGTGCGCGAGCGCGCCATCCAGATCGCGAGCACGATGACTGCCACCGCCTTGACCGTCAGCAGGGCGGTCTGCGCGAGCGGGCCGTCGTTCTGCAGCCAGCCGAAGCTGATGCCGGGGTTCCAGGCGAGCACCAGGTCGAAGAACGGTGTGATCTTCACGGCGCCGCGACGGGCAATATCGAACCCGAACAGCAGCCACAGCTTCGATGCCTGGTCGAGCACGAGCGTGACGACTGCGGCCAGCAGCCCGGAGCGGAACGGAGTGCTCAAGCAACGACCCCCAGCGCCTTCCATTCGCGCAAGGCCTGGGCATCGCGTGGCGACACGTCCGGGTAGTCGGGGTCCTCGCCGACGGTCGGCAGGATCTTCCACGACCGCGCGCATTTGGTGCCGGCCGCCCTTTCGACCATCACCGCGACGCCGGCAACGTCATGGAGCCGGAACGCCTCGGCCGGAGCCTCTTCGTTGGTCACCATCGCGTTCGAGGTGATGCACACTTCGGCAAGGTCGATATCGAACAGGGTATCGAAGATCTTCCGGTCGGAAACATAGACCAGCGGCGAGGCCTCCAGCGACGAGCCGATCCGCTTCGCCGCCCGCTCGAGTTCCAGCGCGCCGGTGACGACCCGGCGGACGTCGCGGACGATCTGCCACTTGGCGGCCAGCGCCTGGTCGTGAAACTGTTCGAGCCCGGTCGGAAACAGCGTCAGATGCACCGACGGTTCGGCGTCCGGCCTGTACATCCGCCATGCCTCTTCGGCGGTGAACGACAATACCGGAGCCAGCCATTTCAGGATCGCGTCGCAGATCAGGTCGATGGCGGTCAGCGCGGCCTTGCGCGTCGGCGACGACGGCGGATCGCAATACAGGGCGTCCTTGCGGATATCGAAATAGAACGCCGACAGTTCGGAGTTCATGAAGGCCGACAGGCTCGCGATCACGGTCTTGTAGTCGAATTCGGCGTAGGCGTTGCGCACGATGTCGGCCTGGCCCGCCAGCTGATGCAGCATCAGCCGCTCGAGCTCGGGCATCTCGCCGGCCGCGACGGCTTCGTGCGCCCTGAAATGATGCAGCGTGCCGAGCATCCAGCGGATCGAGTTGCGCAGCTTGCGGTAGGTCTCGATGGTGTTCTTCAGGATCTCCGGGCCGATCCGCTGGTCGTCGGCGTAGTCCGTCGCACAGACCCACAGCCGCAGGATGTCGGCGCCGGATTGTGCCATCACCTTCTGCGGTTCGACGGTATTGCCGAGCGACTTCGACATCTTGCGGCCGTTCTCGTCGAGCGTGAAACCATGCGTCAGAACGACGTCGAAGGGGGCGCGGCCGCGGGTGCCGCAGCTTTCCAGCAGCGAGGAGTGAAACCAGCCGCGATGCTGGTCCGAGCCTTCGAGATACATCACCGTATCGTCGCCGCCATCGATCTTGCGCCGGATGCCCTCGAGGCCCGGGAAATGCACGGGGTCTTCCAGCACGAATGCGTGCGTCGAGCCGGAGTCGAACCAGACGTCGCAGATGTCGTCGACCTTTTCCCATGGCTCGTTGGCGCGCGACCCGAGGAAGCGCTCGCGCGCCCCGTCCATGTACCAGGCATCGGCGCCTTCGGCTTCGAATGCATCGGCGATGCGGCGGTTGACGGCTTCGTCCTGCAGGATTTCGGCGCTCCCGTCGGGCTGCTCGCGCACGAACACCGCGATCGGCACCCCCCAGGCGCGCTGCCGCGAGATCACCCAGTCCGGACGCCCGGCGATCATGCCGGTGATGCGGTTCTGGCCTTGCGGGGGCACCCATTGGGTGACCGAAATGGCGCGCAGGGCGCGCTCGCGCAGCGTCTGCTGTTCTCCGCCTGACGCGGGAGGAATCGCGAAGCCCTTGTCCATCGCGATGAACCATTGCGGCGTGTTGCGGAAGATCACCGGCTTCTTGGAACGCCACGAATGCGGGTATTGATGCTTGAGCCGGCCGCGCGCCAGCAGCATGCCGCGTTCGATCAGGGCCTTGATGACGGCCTCGTTGGCATCGCCCTTCTCGCCCTTGTCGGTGATGACGCGGCGACCCTCGAAACCCGGGGCCTGATCGGTCAGCGCGCCATTCTCATCCACGGTGTAGGGAATCACGGTGTTGATGCCGCGCGACTCCAATTCACGCGCATTCGCCGTCCAGACCTCGAAATCCTCGCGACCATGGCCTGGCGCGGTGTGCACGAACCCGGTGCCGGCATCGTCGGTGACATGGTCGCCGGCCAGCAGCGGAACCGTGAACTCATAGGCGCCGCCGAGACCGCGCAGCGGATGCGAGCATTCCACCGCATCCAACTTGTCGGCGGGCAGGTCGCGAACCTTCTCATAGGCGGTGACGCGGGCCTGCTTGAACACGCCTTCCGCGAGCGCGGTGGCAAGGATCAGAAGATCGCCCGACCTCGCCCAATTGTCGGCCGGCGCATCGTCGACCCGGTAAAGGCCGTAGGCGATCCTGGGCGAGAAGCTGATGGCGCGATTGCCCGGCAGCGTCCATGGCGTCGTGGTCCAGATCACGACCGAAGCCGAAGCCAGCGCGCCATGAACCGGCGATGCCACCGGAAATTTCACCCACACGGTGTCGGAGGTGTAGTCCTCGTATTCGACCTCGGCTTCGGCCAGCGCTGTCTTTTCCACCACGCTCCACATCACCGGCTTGGAGCCGCGATAGAGCGTGCCGTTGGCGGCGAACTTCATCAGCTCGCGGGCGATCTGGGCTTCGGCGAAATAGTCCATCGTGGCATAGGGATGATCCCAGTCGCCGATGATGCCGAGCCGCTTGAACTCCTCGCGCTGGACGTCGAGCCAGTGCGCCGCATAGGCGCGGCATTCGCGGCGGAACGCCACCATCGCCGCCGGGTCGCGGAAATCCGGCTTTGGCTTGCCCCTGGAGCGGTAATTCTCTTCCTCGATCTTCCATTCGATCGGCAGCCCGTGGCAGTCCCAGCCGGGGACATAGTTGGAATCGAAGCCGAGCATCTGCTGGCTCTTGGTGACGACGTCCTTGAGGATCTTGTTCAGCGCGTGCCCGATATGGATATTGCCGTTGGCGTAGGGCGGGCCGTCATGCAGGATGAATTTGGGGCGGCCGGCGGCCGCCTTGCGCAGCCGGCCATACAGGTCGATTTCATTCCAGTGCGCGAGGATTTCCGGCTCGCGCTGCGGCAGCCCCGCGCGCATCGGGAATTCCGTCTGCGGCAGGAACAGGGTCCTCGAATAGTCCTTGGCGGCGGTTTTCTGCGGTTGCTCGGTCATGGCGGGTCAATAGCGTGTTTTGACGGGCAAAGGGAAGGTGTCGTCAGCCAATGCTGCCGAGCACCGGAAAGGCGCCGGGCGCCGCCGCCAGCATGGCACGGGCGGCGGCGCTGTCCGCGTCCATCTGGCGGATCAGCGCGTCGACGCCGCCGAACCTGAGTTCCTCGCGGATGAAGCCGATGAAGGCGACATCGAGCAGGGTGCCGTAGAGGTCGCCCTCGAAGTCGAACAGGAAGACCTCCAGCAGCGGCGCGCCATTGTCGAAGGTCGGGCGGCGCCCGAAGCTCGCGACGCCGTCGAACTGCTGCGTGCCGCGGCCGACCCGCACGGCATAGATGCCGTGCTTGAGGTCGCAACTGGCGTCGAGCCGAATGTTGGCGGTGGGATAGCCGAGATCGCGGCCGCGCTTCTCGCCGTGGATCACCTCGCCCGTGACAAACCAGGGGCAGCCCAGCATGCTGGTTGCGGCGTCGATCCGTCCTTCGGCCAGCGCCATCCGTATCGCGCTGGAGGAAACCGGCCGTCCCTCGACGTCGATCGGTGGCTGGACATCGACCTCGATGCCGAGCCGGGGCGCCTCGCCGACCAACAGGCTCGGCGAGCCAGCCCGCCCCTTGCCGAAATGGAAGTCATAGCCGACCGCGATGCCGCTGATTCCGAGCCGCGCAATCAGATCATGGTGAATGAAATCCTGCGCGGTGGTCGCGGCGCGGGTGCTGTCGAAGGTCATGATCACCGCGCCCGCGAGGCCGGTTCCGGCCAGCAGCCGCAGCTTGGCGGTCTCATCGCTGAGCCGGAACTGCGGGGAGTCCGGGCTGAAGAAACGACGCGGGTGCGGCTCGAAGGTCAGCGCCAGGGCCGGCTTGCCCTGGCGGCGACCCATTTCCAGCGCCGCCGCGATCACGGCGCGGTGGCCGAGATGGACCCCGTCGAAATTGCCCATCGCCACCACCGTTCCCCTGTGGATCGCGGCCCTGGCTGTGGTATCGCGGATAACGGTAAAGCGGGGCGTCATTGACAGGATTCTTTGCAGGTCCGGGCGAGGCGGCGACCGTGGCTTGGCCGCCCTGCCGAAGTCAAGCGGACCCGCGGGCCTACGCCCGGCGGCGGCCGGTTAACGAGCTGTTTAATGCCTGATGCTACCACTGAAAAGCGAACTGCGGGCCGGTTCGACCTGCGGGCGTGTCGAGGACAGGTCCGCCTGCGCCGGTCTGTTCGAGGGATTTGAGATGGCGGTCGACCTGTCGATGTCGGTTCTGGTCGTGGACGACTACAATACCATGATCCGCATCATCAGGAATCTCCTGAAGCAACTGGGCTTCGAGAACATCGACGATGCCAGCGACGGTTCGGCGGCCCTGAGCAAGATGCGCCGAAAGAAATACGGCCTGGTGATCTCCGACTGGAACATGGAGCCGATGACCGGCTACGACCTGTTGCGGGAGGTGCGAGCCGATCCCAACCTGGCCACCACCCCGTTCATCATGATCACGGCCGAGTCCAAGACCGAGAACGTGATCGCGGCCAAGAAGGCCGGGGTCAACAACTACATCGTCAAGCCGTTCAATGCCGCGACGCTGAAGAGCAAGATCGAGGCGGTTTTTCCCGACATGGCCAGCGCGTAGCGGCCTGTTCGCGCGTCGCGCCGGGCTACCAGCGCAATTCCCGTGTCAGCGCCCGCGGCGGATGACCGAACAGCTCCTTCACCGAAACCGGATCGAGCTGATCGATGCCTTCGAATTCGCCGGCATGGATGCCGCGGGTCACGAACAGGCAGTCGATCCCGAAGCCGTGCGCGCCGGCGAGATCGGTGCGCACGGAATCGCCGATCGCCAGCACGCGGTTGAGCGCGGCCGCGCGGCCGTGGCGCTCGGCGGCAATCGCCATTGCCCGCTCATAGATCGGCCGGTGCGGCTTGCCATAGAACGTCACCTCGCCACCAAGCTCGCGATAGAGCTCGGCGACCGCGCCCGCACAGTAGATCAGCCGGTCGCCGCGCTCGACCACGATGTCCGGATTGGCGCAGATCATCGGCAGGCGGCGTGCGCGCGCCTGCAGCAGCATGCCCCGATAGTCCTCGGCGGATTCGGTCTCGTCGTCGAGCAGGCCGGTGCAGATGATCGATTCGGCCTGTTCCAGCGGCGCGAACTCCGGATTCAGTCCGCGATAGATCGAACGGTCGCGCTCGGGACCGAGCCAGAAGATCTTCTGGCCGAGATGGTCGGCAACGAAGTGCCGGGTGAGGTCACCCGAACTCACGATGGCATCGTAGACGTCGTCGGCGACGCCGAGTTTCCGCAATTGCCGCTGTACCGAATCTGCCGGCCGCGGGGCATTGGTGATGAGCACCACGCAGCCGCCCTGCTGGCGAAAGCTGTGCAACGCCGCGCAGGCATCTGGAAATGAATCGAGGCCGTTGTGAACCACGCCCCAGATGTCGCTGAGCACCACGTCGATACCGTCCACGAGGTCGCGCAGCCTGTCGGCAAACCGGAGTGACGTCATTTAGGCGGGTGCCGATCAGGCCGGCCTGGCGGCACGGCGCGCCAGCGCGGCGTTGCCGGCCGTTCGCAGGGGATCGATGGCCGGACCATCGGCCGGAGCAATCCTGGCGGAGCCATGGGAATCCTGAACCTTGCTTTCGGGCGCCGCGCTTGGAGCCGTCCCGCCGTTAGCAGATGCGCCCTCGGGCCGCAACGGCCTCGGCGGCGCGAACAGGAACCCCTGGCCGAAACGTACGTCATAGTCCAGCAGATCGATAACGGCGCGCTCGCCCTCGATCCGTTCCGCGATCAGGTCAATGCCAAATCGGCCGAGCAGGTCGGAGAGGTCGGAAGGATGGATATCCGACGTCGAGGTTTGCCGCTGATCGAGCAGCAGCGCGGCCGGCATCTTGAGAAAGCGAACGCCGCGGTCGGCCAGTTCGCGCGGTTCGATCCTGAGATCGGTGACGTGATCAATCGAAAATCGGAATCCGCGTTGGGTCAGGGCCGCGAGATTCTCGATTTCGACCGGCCCCAGCCTGCGGAACGTCGCCTGCTTGAATTCCAGCACGAAAGAGGGGGCCAGCGCCCGGTTGGCATCGAGAAAATCCAGGCATTGCGCGAAGGTGGAAGGATTGCCGAGCGTTGCCGCCGAGACGTTGCAGAATATTCCGATCTCCTTGTTGCGCACCATCAGGCGGCGCAGCACCTGGACGCAACGCAGCATGACCATGTGATCGATCCGCCCGATCAGCCCGCCGGCTTCGGCGATGCCGATGAAATCGTCGGCGGCAAGGATCTGGTCGCGGTCGTCGCGCAGCCGGGTCACCGCCTCGTAGAAGCGCACCTTGCGCTGCGGCAGGCTCACCATCGGCTGCAGATAGATGTCGATCCGGTTCTCTTCGACCGCATTCTTCACTGCGGCAAGGATCCTGGCCTCGCTGCGGGGGGCGGGTCCATTGTCCGAACTCGCGGTCGGCGCCATCGTGGCGAGGCTCGCATCTTCCTCGGGCAATGGCGACGCCCGGTACGGCTCCTCGGCGGGCCGGTACGCCGATGCGGCGCCTGCGGACAGCAGGTCGTCATGGCTCGCGACCGAAACCGCGAGCTGCCTCACCAGCACGCCAAGTTCGCCGATTTCGCCGACGATGGACTGGATGCGGTCGCCGCTCGCCGATTGAGCCTGTGCCGCACGACCTTCGACGGCCGCCAGCCGGCGCCCGAATTCGGCGACCTGGCGCGCGAGGTCGGCGGTGCCGCGCGACAGATCGGCGATCTGGCCACCCACATCGGAACGATCGCGCAGCCGCATCGAAACCGCGTTGTAGAGGATGAGGAAGGTGAGTGCGGTGAGCGCCACAATCGCCGACTCGGTGCCGCTGATTCCGGCCACCGAAAACAGGATCAGGCCGAGCGAGGCGGCGATGAGCACCATGCAGATGGCGATGAAAATCGTAGAAATGCGAATCATGTGGCGCGCACGGCTCCCCCAGAGCGCTCGAACCTTAGCATCAATGTTGATTCGAGGAGCTAGGGTTCTTTCGCCACGGTCTGAACCTGGGTTGCAGGCGCGGCCGGGGGCATCAAATGAGGGTCAGGCTTGCATCCGCCGCGACTGGCGCCGGCGCCGGGCCGCAACCCAGCCCATCAAGGTCGCCGCCACGATCAGGCCGGCACGAACCTTGCGCGCGTCGAGCGCCGGCCTGGAGGTCGCCACCGGCCGGCGTCTTCCCGTAATCGGGCCTGATGTCGAGGGATGGCGCAGCGTCGTCGCCGCCATGGCGCGCGCGGCATCGCTCGGGTCGCGCTGGAGCGGACCGGAAGTGATGGCGACGCGCAGACGGCTGGTCAGCGAAGGAAAGTGCGGCGGTCCGCGCCGGAGCCGGAACATGGCGATGGCGGCACAGATCCCGGCGATCACTAGCAGCAAGGCAGCGACAACACCGAAGGCCGGAAACCGCCCATAGGTGATTTCGATCCAGCGGAACAAGGCCGCGACGCCGACCAGGCACGCGGCGAGCAGGAAAACGCCGGAGGCGGCGAACAGCCCGGCGGCAATCGCATAAGAGGCGACGGCATCGGTCGCTTGCCCGGTACGGTCGCGGAGATAAGACCGCGTTGCCAGCTTGACCCGGTTGAGCTTCAGCGCGAGCCCGGCGCGCAGCCAGTCATTCGACGGCGCAAGCATGCCTGTTGTTCCTTCCTGACGGCGCCGAGGGCGCTGTGATGGAAGGAACGTGGATCGCTTTCGAATGTTCCGAACCGGCGTCCGTACGGCGGCTATGCCACCGCGCGGATCACCTTGGCGACCTTCCCGATGATCTCGCCGATCTGGTCATCGGTGACGATCAGTGGAGGTGTCAGCGCTAGCGTATCCCCGGCGATGCGCACCATCAGGTCGTTGTCGTGGAAGGCACTGTTCAGGCTGTCGAAGCCGCGCTTGCCGGGCGCATCCGGCCGTGGCGCGAGGTCGATGCCGGCGGTCAATCCGACGGTGCGGATGTCGACCACGTTCGGCTCGCCCTTGAGCGACATCACTGCATCGGCGAAGGCGGGTTCGAGCTTGCGGGCGCGCTCGAACAGCTTCTCGTCCCGGTAGATATCGAGCGTCGCCAGGCCGGCCGCGCAGGCCAGCGGATGGGCGGAATAGGTGTAGCCGTGGGTCAGCTCCACCGCGTGTTCCGGGCCGCTCATGAAGGCGTCGTGAATGGTGTCGCGCACGATCACCCCGCCCATCGGCGCGGCGCCATTGGTGATCCCCTTGGCGAAGGTGATCATGTCCGGCAGCACGCCATAGCGTTCGGCGGCGAAGGCGTAGCCGAGGCGCCCATAGCCCGTGATCACTTCGTCGAAAATCAGCAGGATGCCGTGCTTCTGGGTGACTTCGCGCAGCCGCTTCAGATAGCCTTTCGGCGCTGGAAGAACGCCGGTCGATCCGGCCATCGGCTCGACGATGACGGCGGCGATGGTGGAGGCGCCGTGCAGGTTGACCAGCCGCTCCAATTCGTCGGCGAAATGGGCGCCATATTCCGGCTCGCCCTTGCTGAACGCCTGTTTCTCCCGGTCATAGGTCGAGGGCAGGTGGTCGACGCCGGCGAGCAGGGTTCCGAACATCTTGCGGTTGTTGACAATGCCGCCGACCGAGGTGCCGCCAAAGCCGACGCCATGATAACCGCGCTCGCGCCCGATCAGCCTGGTGCGGGTGCCCTGACCGTTGATCTGGTGATAGGCCAGCGCGATCTTCAGCGCGGTATCGGCGGCCTCCGATCCAGAATTGCAGAAGAAGACATGATCGAGGCCTGCCGGCGCGAGTTCGGCGATCCGGCTTGCAAGCTCGAACGCCTGCGGGATGCCGAACTGAAATGGCGGCGCATAGTCCAGCGTCTCGGCCTGCCGGGCGATCGCCGCGGCAATCTGGGCGCGACCATGACCGGCATTGGTGCACCACATGCCCGATGCGGCGTCGATGATCTTGCGGCCGTCAACGGTAATGTAATGCATGTCCTTGGCGCCGGCGAGCAGGCGCGGTGCCTTCTTGAAGGCACGGTTGGCGGTGAACGGCATCCAGTGCGCGGCGAGGTCGTTTGGGACGTTGACGGGTGAGGGTCGGGGGCTTTTGTCCAGCATGGGATGCCTTCTTGCAGTTCGCGGGCGGTGGCGTGCAGGCTATCAGCTTCATTCGGCGACGGAAACCGGCAACTGCGAGCGTTGAACCGGTCGGTTTCGGGACCGGGCAGGCTCACAGATCGGACGCGCCGATCCAGAATACCTCACCCGTGGACTCCTCGGTGTCGAGCCAGAGAAATCCGGTTTGCGGAAACTCGGCCTCGAGCGCCGGGCGGCAGCGTCCGATTTCGCACAACAGTCCGCCCCCTGATGTCAGGTGCCGCTTGGCATCCTGCAAGATGCGGCGGATGACATCGAGGCCGTCAGCCCCGCCGTCGAAGGCCAATCGGGGCTCGGCCCGGCATTCACGCGGCAGCGCCGCCATCCCCGCGGCATCGACATAGGGCGGGTTGCAGATGATCAGGTCATAACGTGTCTCGCCGAGCGCGTGGAACAGGTCGCTCCGGCGCAGTGTCACCCGATCCTGTAAACCATGGTCGGCAACATTGAGCGCCGCGACAGCGAGCGCGTCGGCGGAAATATCCACCGCATCGATCCGGGCATTCTGAAACCTGTGGCTCGCCAGCACCGCGAGGCACCCCGAACCCGTGCAGAGGTCGAGCACGGTATCGACCGATGAAGGGTCCGCAATCAACGGCGCCTGATCGAGCTCATCGGGACTGCCGAAATGGGAATCCAGCAATTCACCGATGTAGGACCGCGGCACGATGATACGCTCGTCGACATGGAAGGGCAGCCCGCGCATGTAGATCTTGTTGACCAGATAAGCGGCCGGCTTCCGTGTCGAGATGCGCCGCGTCATCACCTCGAGGATGGCATCAGCCTCCCGTTTCGTGACCCGCGCCGCCGCGAAGCTCTCGAACTGGTCGGGATGCAGATGCAGGGTTTCGCAGACAAGGAACACGGCCTCGGCGACGGGATCGCTGGTGCCGTGCGCGAATACCAGCTTCGCCTCGACAAAACGGCTGGTCAGATAGCGGACGAAATCGAGCAGCGTCCGCAATTCGCCGGCGTCGCCATCAGGTCGGGCGGGTTTCCGCGTGCGTCCGGCCGCCCGCTTGGCGCGTGTTGCCATCAGCCCTTGGTCCAGCGCGCGGCCGCGGCGTCATCCTGATCGCGGGCCTCGACCCAGCTCGTGCCGCTCGGCTTTTCCTCGCGTTTCCAGAACGGCGCGCTGGTCTTCAGGTAGTCCATCAGGAATTCGGCCGCCTCGAATGCGGCCTGCCGGTGCTGCGAGGCCGTCAGAACCAGCACGATGTTCTCACCGGGAGCAATGCGGCCGAACCGATGTACCACGGTCAGGCCCATCAGCGGCCAGCGTGCCATGGCGGTTTCGGCATGCCGGGTGATTTCGGCCTCGGCCATGCCGGGGTAATGTTCCAGCGTCAGCGCGGCGATGGTCGCATCGGCTTCGTTGTCACGGCAGATCCCGGAGAAACTGACGACGGCGCCGACATCCTTGCGGCCGCCGGTCAGGGCTGCGATTTCCCGGGCGATATCGAAATCGGCCTGCTGGATCCGAATGGTCAGGGGTGCGCTCATGATGGTCGCGATCGCTGTCGGTGCCTAGCCGCCGGTCATCGGCGGAAAGAACGCAATCTCGCGGGCGCCGGCGATCATCGCATCCTGCTTGACATGGGCGTGGTCGATCGCCGCCCGGATCACCCGCGGCGTCTCGAATGCATGCGCGTAACCATCGTCGCGGCCCGCCAGCCAGCCGATCAGATCGCCGACGGTGCGCACGCTTGCCGGCGGCTCGACGGTTTCCTCGGCCTTGCCCACCCGCTCACGCACCCAGGCGAAGTACTTGATCTTCATCCCTCATCCTCCTCGATCAGATGATGAATGCCAGCCCGGAAATAGTCCCAGCCGGTGTACATGGTGAAAATCGCCGAGATCCATAGTAGCACGATACCGATCAGGGTCGTGGCCGGGAGGATCGCTTCGCCAGCCTCGCCGGCGATCAGAAAGCCGATCGCGACCAGCTGGACCGTGGTCTTCCATTTGGCGAGCTTGGTAACGGGGACGCTGACCCGCAGCGCTGCCAGATATTCGCGCAGCCCGGACACCAGGATTTCCCGGCACAGGATCACGATGGCGGCCCACAATGTCCAGCCATGGATGCTGTTGTCGGCGGCGAGCATCAACAGACAGGAGGCCACCAGCAGCTTGTCGGCAATCGGGTCGAGCATCCGGCCGAATGCCGAATGCTGGTCCCAGATCCGGGCATAATAGCCGTCGAGATAATCCGTGACGCCGGCCGCGATGAACACGGCGAGTGCCAGCCAGCGCAGCCAGAGCGGCCCGTCCATGATCGACTGCCAGTACACGCAGCCCACCACCACCGGAATGGCGGCAATACGAGCGTAGGTCAGCATATTCGGAAGCGAAACCGAACTCTTGGCCGTTCCCCTGGTCGTCGCGATGTTCATCCGTCTTACCAATACCGCTCAAGCATGAAGGTCAACCACGGCCCGGCAAAATCGCGCCAGATGACGCCAATACCATGTTAAATCGGCTGCTTAGCCCGGCTGCGCATGGAAAAATTCGAATATTCTCCGGGCGCTTTCCGCGCTGACGCCCGGAACCTTGCCGAGGTCGGCGATCGAGGCCCGCTCGATCTCCTTCAAGGTTCCGAAATGGTGCAGCAAGGCACGTTTGCGTGACGGGCCGATGCCGGGAATTTCCTGCAGCCCGGCCTCGCGAATGTCCTTCTTGCGCAGCTTGCGGTGCGAACCGATCACGAAGCGATGCGCCTCGTCGCGCAGGCGCTGGATGAAATACAGCACCGGGTCGCGCGGCTCGAGCTTGAGGGCTTCGCGGCCCGGCATGAACAGGGTCTCGCGGCCGGCGTCCCGATCCGGACCCTTGGCCACCGCCAGCAGCGACACCCGGGAGAGCCCCAGACCGTCGAAAATCTCCTTCGCGGCATTCAGCTGGCCTCGGCCGCCATCGATGATGACAAGATCAGGCCATTGGGGAAACGAATTATCGTCCGACTTGGCGGCTGTTGTTTCCACAGGCGGCAACAGCAGCCGCTTGAAGCGGCGCTGCAGTACCTCGCGCATCATCGCGTAATCGTCACCCGGCGTAAGGCCTTCGGAGCGGATGTTGAACTTCCGGTACTGGTTCTTGATGAACCCGTCGGGTCCCGCCACGATCATGGCGCCCACCGCGTTGGTGCCCTGGATGTGGCTGTTGTCGTAGACCTCGATCCGCTTCGGCGGTTGCGGCAGACCGAGCGTGGCGACCAGCCCCTGCAGCAGCCGTCCCTGGGTGGCGGTATCGGCGAGCCTGCGGCCGAGCGCCTCGCGCGCATTGGTCAGGGCATGGGCAATCATGTCCTTCTTTTCGCCGCGCTGGGGAATCGAGACCTCGACCTTGAAGCCGGCCTTGATCGACAGCGCATTCGCCAGCAGTTCGGATTCCTCGATTCGGTGCGACAGCAGGATGAGCCTTGGCGGCGGCTTGTCGTCGTAGAACTGCGTCAGGAAGGAAGCCAGCACCTCCTCCGGCGTGAAGGATTTCTCCGCTCGCGGGAAGTAGGCGCGATTGCCCCAGTTCTGCCCGGTGCGGAAGAAGAACACCTCGACGCAGGAATAGCCGCCCTCCTGGTGGATCGCGAACACGTCGGCCTCCTCGACGGAACGCGGATTGATACCCTGCTGCGACTGGATGGCCGACAGCGCGGCCAGCCGGTCGCGGTAGAGCGCCGCGGTCTCGAAGGCGAGCTCGGTGGAAGCCTTTTCCATCTCGGCGGCGAGTTGCTGCTTGACCGAGCGGCTGCGGCCGGACAGGAACTCCGTCGCCTCCTGCACGAGCTCGGTATAGCCGGGAAAGTCGATCTCGCCGGTGCAGGGTCCGGAACAGCGCCGGATCTGATAGAGCAGGCAGGGCCGGGTGCGGCTCTCAAAAAAACCGTCGGTGCAGGAGCGCACCAGGAAGGCGCGCTGCAGCGCCGTGATGGTGCGATTGACCGCGCCGGCCGAGGCGAACGGACCGAAATAGCGTCCCGGTCGCGATTGCGCGCCGCGGTGCTTGAGGATCTGCGGCGCCCAATGATCGCCGGTGATCAGGATGTAGGGGAACGATTTGTCGTCTCGCAGCTGCACATTGAAACGCGGCCGCAACTGCTTGATCAGATTGGCTTCCAGCAGCAGCGCCTCGGTCTCCGTGGCGGTGGAGATGATCTCGACCGCAACCGTGGCCGCGATCATCCGAAGGATGCGGGCCGGCTGGGGCGCGCTGGCCCGCGCGTAGGAAGAGAGCCGCTTGCGGACGCTTTTCGCCTTCCCGACATAGAGCACGTCGTTCGCCGCATTGAGCATGCGGTACACGCCGGGCGACGTCGGAGCGTGTCGGACCGCCTGCTCGATGGCGGCATGACCAACGGCGAGGCGGCTTTCCGCGATAGCCTCTGAAGCGTCCTCCGTTATTTCCGGCAGTCCCGCCTCGTCGTCGTCCTCGGCAGCGGCGGTCGCGGGGTCGACATCCCCGGCGGCGGCATCCAGCGGCAGGTCCGGTTCGGACGCGCGCCGGGTCCGCACAGGCTCCGGCTGCTTCGGATGATCCCTGGAATCCTGATTCATGGGCCTAAACTAAGCGCTGAGCCGCGGCATCGCCAGCGCGGGGAGCGCGGTCGGCCGCGGGGCAAAGGCAGGGGGGCGGGCGCCTGACCAGTCCCCGAAGTAAGGGTTTCTTAAGAACGATGAGCGGGCGGTAACCGAGCTTAACAAGCCTTTAACCTAAGACTCTCGATAAATCTTGTCGGAAAAAAGTGAAATTCCGTAACCGTCCGGCCCGCTGGCCCATGGTCGACGGCTGTTGCGTGGGAGAGTGATGATGCGCAGGATTGCCTTGAGCTCGGTGGCGTTGCTGGCGGGGTGTTGGACGGCCTCGGCGCCGGCGGCCGATTTTTCCTACGGGTCGCGCGCTCCCTACACGGTGAACCAGCCGCTCAACGCCTATAGCTGGGCCGGTCCTTATCTCGGCGGCAATCTGGGCTATGCCTGGGGCTCCGTCGACAACAACCCGACCAATCCTTCGGGCTTCACGGGCGGCGCGCAGGTGGGCTACAACTGGCAATCCGGTTCCTGGATATTCGGGATCGAGGGCGACCTCCAGGCCAGCGCCGCCGACGACACTTTTGCGCCCTGGAAATTCTCCAATCCGTGGTTCGGCACCGCGCGCGGCCGGGTCGGCTACGCCTTCAACAATGTCTTGCTCTATGGCACCGGCGGTCTGGCGTTCGGCGAACTGACCGGCGAGACGTTCGGCCTGTCGGAGTCCCACACCACCGCCGGCTGGACCGTGGGCGTCGGCGGCGAATTCCTCTTTGCGCCGAACTGGAGCGCCAAGGTCGAATATCTCTATGTCGACCTGTCGGATTCCCGCTTCAGCATCACCGGCATGTCGAACGGCTACCAGTTCGGTGTGCTGCGCGCCGGCGTGAATTATCACTTCTGACACAACAAGAAAATTTCCGGACGCAACCTCCCGGCCGCTTGCGGCCGGGATTTTTTTGCGGCCCTTCAGGACGAGATCACCAGATTGACCGCCTTGGGGCCCTTGCCCTTCTTGTCCGGTTCGACCTCGAAGGTGATATGCTGACCTTCGGTCAGATCTTTCAGTCCCGCCCGCTCCACCGCAGTAATATGAACGAACACGTCGCGGCCGCCGTCATCGGGCTTGATGAAGCCGTAGCCCCGTTCCGCATTGAAGAACTTGACCGTCCCAGTCATCGCCATCGGGAAACCCCTCCCCGCAGTACGCTGCTGCCGCGCGCCGAGCGCGGCCGACCGGTCATTCGTTGGCGGAAAGCGGGCCTTCGGAGCGGTAGGCATCGACGCCGCTCCGCTTGCAATGAATTGAGGCCTTGTCACTCCGCCGCAACCATTCGCGGAAGCGGAACGTAAAGCCGGTCCGAATGCGTCGAGCATAATACGGTTTCGCGGCAATTGCCTACGGGTCAACCGCAGTTTTCGCAACTTCCGGGCGCGCCGGGACGGCACGATCAAGGTTTGGGTACTTCGAGCCTGAACCGGCCGGCCCCGCCGATGCCGAGCGGCTTTTCAAGTTCGGGCAGGATTGTTCTGAGTTCGGCAGCAAGCCGCCATGGTGGATTGACCAGCAACAGCCCTGCCGAGGTGAGGCGGCCATCGGCGGCCTGCGGGGCATTGCTGAACTCGAGCCGCAGGGCGCTCGCCGGCGACGCGCCGGCGGCGGCCAGCCCCGCGACATGCCGCGCGAGATGATCGGTGGCGCGGCGGCTTTTCGCGGGATACCACAACAGGTAGCTGCCGGTCGGCCATTTCGCGAACGCGGCGGCGAAGCCGGCTGCGATCCGCTCGAACTCATCCTTGGCCTCATAGGGCGGGTCGATCAGGACGACGCCACGCCGCTCCTTCGGCGGCACGAAGGCCGGCAGCGCGGCCCAGCCATCGAGGTCGACGACCCGGGCCTGGCTATCGCGGCGCAAGGCATCGATCAGGCGCCCGCGCGCGAGCGGTTCGACCTCGCATGCGGTGAGCCGGTCCTGCGGTCGCAGCAGGGCCCGGACGATCAGCGGCGAACCCGGGTAGGCCTTGAGCTCCGCTGGCGGGTTGTAGGCGCGGACGATATCGAGATAGGGCGCGAGCAGCGGCAGGGTGGTCGGCGAGAACCGGGCCTGTATCAGCCGAGCGATGCCGGTGAGCCATTCGCCGCCGCGCTGCGCTTCATTGCTGGTGAGATCGTAGAGGCCGGCGCCGGCATGGCTGTCGATGACGCGAAACGCGGCCGGCTTGTCCTGGAGGTGAATCAGTATGCGCACCAGCACGAGGTGCTTGATGACGTCGGCGAAGTTGCCGGCGTGAAAGCCGTGACGATAGTTCATGGCAAGGTCGGCGGGTCATTGGAGTACACCGCCACCTTCTACGCGCCATGGCCGGGCTTGTCGCGGCCGTCGGCCGCTCGACTAGAACTTGGTGGGCACAATACGAGGGCTGGCGGCGCCTTGGCTAGCCGCCCCGCATCGGAGGCATCGATACCTGGTCGCGCCGGCAGCCACGCCGATCGATTTCCTCACAACTGCGGAACTGCAGATCCTTGCTGAGACAGACACGCACTTCGCTGAGCCGCGTGCGGTTGCAGGTCACCGCGATCCCGGCAGTGGTGAGGCCGGGATTCGCCTTGACGAACGCTTCCTCGACCTCGGCCGGCGCCACCGTCTTCGGCGCGGACAGTTCAAGATATTGTTGCGGAATCTTCACAGCCGTGCGCGCCTTGCGGACGGCGTCAAAATAGGCGCGCTCGTCCAGTCCGGAGCACGTGCCATGCTTGTCCCATTCATTGTAGATCAGGCCAGGCGCCGGCATCAGATCGAGCATCGAGGTCATGATGCTGCGGGCAAGCCGCGGCGAGGGACGCTGGCAATATTGCGGAAAGCCGTGCTCGTATTGCGGCCACAGTCCATGCACCACGAAGGCAAAGGGGCGTCCGCCGCACTGGGCCTGCGAACGCCGGCCGCGCTCCTCCGCCTCCTCGCAGAACGATGGTGACCATGACAGCGACAACACATAGTAGTCGAAATCGCCGGGCACATCCTGCCGCCGGTCCTGCGCCGATGCCGGACAAGCCAGGCCGCTCAGGACGGCAAGGAGGAACAGTCCGACCGCGACGAGCGAAGAATTCGAGCTCCGCTGAAAACAAACCATGACAATGCCCCCATCCCCGAACTTGCGGCGGAGCCTAGCAGCCAAATGGAACATTTAAAGAACAAAGAAGTAGGACAGCTGACCGCCACCGTGGGTCAGGCGAAGGCCGGGAGAGTTCAGGGCTTGGCAGCCCTGCAGGCAGGGTTATAGGCCCAGTTGCGGTCGAGTCCGGTCACGCACCATTCGACCCCCTGTCCGAGACTGGCAAACCCGCCATCCTCGATGATCGAAAAATGCACATGACGCATCCTGCCGTCGCTGACCATGACGTCGCCGCTGCAGTAGCGGCGCGGAATGTTGTCGGACTGCCAAGGTCGGAACGCCGTTTCGTGCACGTCTGCAAAGCCGGTGATGGTCAGGGCGGAATTCCAGAAGCTGCTTTCCTTCTCCTGGAATTGGTAGGAGATGGTCGGCAACGCCGCTTCGCAAGGCGCCAATCGGCCATCATATCTCGGCCCGGACAGCCAGAAATTCAGCTCGAACGGGTTGGCGGCGCTGGCCGGCCGTTCGCCTGCGAACAGGCCGAGCACAACGCCGAGCATGACGAGAAGGCCCGGTTTTTTCAGGATCTTGAAAAGCGCGCGCATGGCTGATCCGCCGTTTGATTTGATTTCGCGGACGCTGCCGCGAACCCCGGACAAGGTCAAGTGCGCGGGGATCACAGCGGGGAAAATACTGCGATGGGCATCCCGCACATCGGTGCCGATGATGCGCCTCGCGTCGGGCTTTTCTTTGACATTGTTTCCCGTCGGAGACGATTGTCGGCACGCGAGCCGTTGAGGTAATGCAAGGCGTGTGTGGCGGAGCGGTGCCGGAATGTTCGTCGTTCGGGAAGACAGGCTGGAAGGCGAGCAGAACTCGATCTCTTCTGGCCCTGCACCTCGCCGGACTGCACGCGAACTCCCCGCCGGGCAGCGTGTTCGCTCTCGATCTGTCCGGCCTGCAGGCTTCTGACGTCACGGTCTGGAGCGCGTGGCGGGGCGATCTGATCGCCAGCATCGGGGCGCTGAAAATGCTCGACGGCGTCGCCGGCGAGGTCAAGTCGATGCGCACGCATCCCGCCTTCCTCCGCCAGGGCGCGGCCGGCTTGATTTTGGATCGCATCATCGCGACGGCTCGATCGCGGGGTGCAAGGCGGCTCAGCCTCGAAACCGGCAGCGGGCCGGCGTTCGAGCCGGCGCTCGCTCTGTACCGGCGCCGGGGCTTCATCGACGGCGACGCGTTCTCGGACTACATCAAGTCCGATTTCAACCAATTCCTTCACCTCGACCTCGACGGGCAGGGGTGAGCGCGGCTGCCTGGCCGGCCGTCCGGCACGCTGCAGCGTGCAACGTGTCGGATTTGCGACGCAGCGCCGCCGCAGTCGATGCCGCGGCCCAGCGAGCGCATTTCGGCCATAATTGCTCCAACTAATTAGTTATAGTTTACGTACGGTTGCGTCTGTTTCCAGTGTGTGTGCGTTGAGTAGGGAGCGACCCCATGCGCGTCGCGTTGATCGTTGCCGTCATGCTGATGGCGGCAACGCCGACCAAAGCTGCCGAGTCCTGCATGAGCAAGGGCGAAGCGCGTCGGCATTTCGGTTCGGTGCACATCTACTGGCACGGCGCGGACCATTGCTGGGACGCATCGCCGGGACGTCGACAGCGCCATGTCGTCCGCAAGGTTGTGCCGAAGCCCGATCCCGCTCCTTCGAAATGGCGAGACGCCTTGTCGGAAATGGTGCCCGAGGCGAGCGCGCCGGAAACATCCTGGCTCGACCGCTGGGTCGATATCAAGCCGCAGCAACTGTCGCTGGTCGCGCGCTGGGTCGACATTCCCCAACCCAAGCCATCCCCGCCTACGTCCGCCGAAAGGGTACCGGCGTCGCTGCTGGTGGTGCTGGTGCTGGCGCTTTTCACCGCGCTGACGCTCGCCATCATGGAGGTTCTGCCCGGCGCGATCTACCGACGACAGTCGGGGTAAATCCCGCGAGGAAGGCCTTGCGGATGACGAGGTTGGCTCTATGGTGGAATTGGCACGGGGGTCAACGTCGGGTGCAGGCCGGCAACACCTGTCGACAATCCGATGCCCGACCGGGCGCTGTCTTTTCACCGCGGCGGATGCCATCTAGATTGGGTCGGATGAACAGGGAGTTTGGGATGCGAAGGATTGTTGCCGCGAGCCTGCTTGCGTGCGGGATGCTGGGGTTCGCGCCGGCGCAGGCCGACACCGTACCGCCGGTCAAGGGCAATGATACCGGCGGCATCATCGCGTTCTCGCTGACCCGCCAGACCGATATCCGGACGTTGGCCATCAATCACTGCGCATCCTATGGCAAGGTGGTGAAATTCCTCGCGGTCGAACCCCATGATGGCGGCTACATCTCGTTCGCCTGCCGCTGGCTGCCCTACGCCGCCGATCGGCCGCTGCGCCGCTACTATTGAAAACCAGCAATTTCCCGCAACCGATTGATCGGAAGCGCACAACATGAGGCGGCTCGTTGCATCCTGTCTGGCCTCCGGCCTTATGGCCCTGCTGCCGCAAGGCGCATCGCATGCCGATGAAATGCCGCTTCGCAAGCCGGGCCTGTGGGAAATGAAGGTGGCGCGAACCGGCTCGTCGATGCCCGAGATGACCATGCAGCAATGCACCGACGAGACCACTGACAAGGCGATGAGCACCGCGTTCTCGCCGCTGTCACGCGAGGCCTGCTCGCGGCGCGACTTCCAGAAGACCGCGACCGGTTACGTCGCCGACACCGCGTGCAACGTCGGTGGCGTCGCGGTGACCACCCACTCCGAGATATCGGGCGATTTCAATTCCGCCTATACCGTCAAGTCCACGTCGCACACCGACCGCGGTGCGAATGCGGCGGCCGGCGATCACGTCACCACCATCGCGGCGAAATGGCTCGGCGCCTGCAAGCCCGGCCAGAAGCCCGGCGACGTCGTAATGCCCGGCGGCTTCAAGATGAACATCAACGACATGGACAAGCTCAAGAACCTGCTGCCGAAGAAATAGCCCCCGGCACCCGATGGTCAGACCGGGATCCGCACGGTGGCGCGGAGCCCGCCCATCGGGCTGTCGCCGAGCACGATGTCGCCGCCATGCGAACGCGCGATGTCGCGGGCAATCGCAAGCCCGAGCCCGGTGCCGCCCTCGTCCTGGTTGCGGGCGTCATCGAGCCGTAGGAACGGCTTGAACACTTCTTCGCGCATCTCCTGCGGAATGCCCGACCCGTCATCGTCCACCATCACGGTCAGATAGCGGTGGTCGCGGTGCCCGGTGATCGAGATCGCGTTGGCGTGCCGCGCCGCGTTCGACACCAGGTTGCCGAGACAGCGCTTGAACGAGGCCGGCTTCACCGTCACCACCGGCAGGCCATGAAACGACACGGTGGCGGCGTGGCCGTTGCGTTCGGCATCGCTGCGCAGCTCCTCCAGTGCCTGCGTCATGTCGGTCGGCTGCGCGTGCTCGCCGCCGTCGCCGCGGGCGAAGGCGAGATAGGCCTCGAGCATGCCCGACATCTCGTCGACGTCCTTGCGCATGCCCTCGACTTCGGGACTGTCGCCGATCAGCGCGAGCTCGAGCTTGAAGCGGGTCAGGATGGTACGCAGATCGTGCGAAACGCCGGCCAGCATCGCGGTGCGCTGCTCGATCGAACGCTCGACGCGCGACTTCATCTCGAGGAACGCCTGCGCCGCGCGACGCACTTCCCGGGCGCCGCGCGGCCGGAAGTTCGGCGCATCGCGGCCCTTGCCGAAGCTTTCGGCGGCATCGGCTAGCCGCAGGATCGGCTTGATCTGGTTGCGCAGGAACAGCACCGACACGATCAGCAGGATCGACGAGGTCCCCACCATCCAGAACAGGAAGATCTCCGAATTCGAGGCGTAGGCAGCGCTGCGCTGGGCGAAGATGCGCATCACCGCGTCGTTGAGCTGAATGCGGATCTCGACGAGATTGGAATTGCCGACCGTGTCGATCCAGAACGGCCTGCCGATCTGGCGCCCGAGCTGCACCGACAGCGACTGATCGAGCAGCGAGAAGAACGGCTTCGGTCCGGGGGGCGGCATGTCGCCGACCGGCAGGAAATCGACCACCAGATTGAGCCGCTGCTGGGCGATCCGCCGTAGTTGCGAGCGGTCCTTGTCCTGCGGATAGCCCTTGTAGACGTCGATCAGGCCGGCAATGTCCTGCACCACCGAGGCGGACAGGCGCCGCGTCACCGTGTTCCAGTGCCGCTCCATGAAGACGAACGCCACCACCGATTGCAGCACCACCATCGGCACGATCATGATCAGCAGGGCGCGGGCGTAGAGGCCGGCCGGCATCCAGCCCTTGAACGCGTTTCCCATCCAGCCATTGATCGCGGAGACGCGGCCGGCCGCGGTGCGGATCAGCGTCAGGCCGGTGTCGAGCGTGCTCATCGATCGGGGTTCATGGAACGGCTCACGGGCGTCCATCCCGTTCAAGGTGAAGCGACAAGGCGATAGCCGATGCCGCGCACCGCCTGCAGGAACAGCGGGTTGGCGGGATCGTGCTCGATCTTGCGCCGCAGCCGGTTGATCTGGACGTCGACCGCACGTTCGTTGACGGTGCCGTTGCCTGTGAGCGCGTTGCGCGGCACCGTCTCGCCGCGGGCCTGGGCGAGAATGCGCAACATCTCGCGTTCGCGGTCGGTGAGGTGGATTATCTCGTCGCGCTGGCGCAGTTCGCCGCGCTCGAGATGGAACAGATAGGGGCCGAACGCGACCTGCTCCAGCATCTCCACCGGCGGCGGCGTGCTGCGCTTCAGGACATTGCCGATCCGCAGCACCAGCTCGCGCGGTTCGAACGGCTTGGCGACGTAGTCGTCGGCGCCGATCTGCAGGCCTTCGATCCGGGCTTCCGCTTCATGCCGCGCCGTCAGCATGATGATCGGGACCGACGAGGACTTGCGAATATACCGGGCAAGCTCGAAGCCGGTTTCGCCGGGCATCATCACGTCGAGGATCAGCATGTCGAAATGCAGGCCGATCAGCTTGGCGCGGGCGTCCTTGGCGCTCATCGCAGTGGTCACGCGATAGCCCTCGCCGGCGAGGAAGCGCGAGAGCAGATCGCGGATCCGCCGGTCGTCGTCGACCAGCAACAGATGCGGCGCATCGTCGGCCGGTTGCGCCGGCGGTTGAACCAAAGTTGCAGCCTGCGCCACGATCATTCCTTTGCGGTTGGATTGCCCGGCTTGAGGATGATCTCGAGAACCTTGTCGGGATCGTCGTGATCGATCATCGCGCGCAGGAACTGGCGGACCGTATCGGCGTCGGACGGCGCGATCTCGGCCAGCGCGCGGTTGATGCGGCTGGTCTGCAGGCCGGCGAGCCTTGCCACCAGCGCCTCGCCCTTCGCGGTGGCGAACAGAAGCCGCTGACGCCGATCGTTGTTGCCGGTCCGCTGCACGATATAGCCTTCGTCGAGCAGTTGCTTGAGAACCCGACCAAGCGACTGCTTGGTGATGCGCAGCACGTCCAGCAGATCGGCCACCTTGAGGCCGGGATAGCGATGGACGAAATGCATCACCCGGTGATGCGCCCGGCCAAACCCGAAGGCTTCCAGTTCGTGATCGGCGTCGCCGACGAAATCCCGATAGGCGAAGAACAACAGCTCGATGATATCCCAGCGCAAATCGCCCGCGCCTGCGGCGATGGGGCGGCTGGGCTCCCTGGAGGCGAGGTCGCCAGGCGGGTCTGAGAAATTTACGTCAGTCATGTTGACATATCTACGGTTCAATGTTACAAAACTGCTCGTTATGGCGAAACTTTAGGTCGTTTCGTGCTCGGCAAGACGTGAAGCGACTTGAAGCGGCAACAATGGCTCGCAAGGCCGCAATGGACTACACGCGCGATTGTCGTGCGGGACCTCGACGAACATACTGGACTTCGGGACGCCGCAAAAGCGTGTCCTGAATGACGGGATACGGGCGATCAGGCGCCGGCGCGGCCGGTGCAACGGGAGGAAGCCGATGGGAGTTTCAATCGACAAGATCGATGGCGACACCTGGTTGAAGTTCACCATCCAGCCGGCGGCCAACCCGACATCCGAGCAGGAGCGCGCGGCAAGGCTCGTGGATCCGGGCTTCGGGCGCATCTTCACCGATCACATGGCAATGGTCCGATACGATCACGCCAAGGGCTGGCACAATGCGCGGCTGGAATCCCGCGCCAATTTCGCGCTCGACCCGGCCACTGCCGTGCTGCACTACGCGCAGGAGATTTTCGAAGGCCTCAAGGCCTACCGCCGCGACGATGGCGGTGTGAACCTGTTCCGTCCCGATGCCAATGCAAGGCGCTTCCAGGATTCGGCCGAGCGCATGGCGATGGCGCCGGTGCCGGAGCCCGTCTTCATCGAGGCCGTCGAACAACTCGTCCGGATCGATCGCGCCTGGATTCCGGGAGGCGAGGGCAGTCTCTATCTGCGGCCCTTCATGGTCGCGAGCGAGATCTTTCTCGGCGTGAAGCCCTCCGCACAATACATTTTCGCCGTGATCGCCTCGCCGGTCGGCTCCTATTTCAAGGGCGGACCCGCGCCGGTGTCGATCTGGGTGTCGGAGAACTACACGCGGGCCTCGATCGGCGGCACCGGTGCGGTCAAATGCGGCGGCAATTATGCCGCAAGCCTGCGCGCGCAGGCGGAGGCGATCGAACATGGCTGTGACCAGGTGGTCTTCCTCGATGCGGTCGAACGCCGCTACGTCGAGGAGCTTGGCGGCATGAACATCTTCTTCGCGTTCGATGATGGCTCGCTGCTGACCCCGCCGCTCGGCACCATCCTGCCCGGCATCACCCGCGATTCGATCATTGCGCTGGCGCGGGATGCCGGCACGCGGGTGCGCGAGGAGGCCTACAGCATCGACCAGTGGCGGGCCGATGCGGCCAGCGGGAGGCTGAAGGAGGCGTTCGCCTGCGGTACGGCCGCGGTGATCTCGCCGATTGGCAAGGTGTGTTCGGCGAGCGGCGATTTTCTGGTCAACGGCGGCGCCGCCGGCCCGGTCGCCATGGGGCTGCGCAAACAGCTGGTCGACATCCAGTATGGCCGCGTCGCCGACCCGCACAATTGGATCCGAAGGGTGCCATGACCGGAACGCGCGCGGGCGGTCTCCGACCGCCCCGCCCGGACCTGCGCCGAGTTGTGCAAACGGACGCGGTGAAGGGAACGCCGGTTGCCGCGCCGCGCCTCGGCTGATACCACCGCGCCATGCGCGACAAACCGAAAAAGCCGCAGAAGCTGAGAGCCCGCCTGCCGCGCGGTCTGGAAGACCGCGGTCCCGCCGCCATCGCCGCCACGCGGCAGATGGTCGGAAAGATCCGTCACGCATTCGAGCGTTACGGCTTCGAGCCGGTCGAAACCCCGACCCTGGAGTTCACCGACGCGCTCGGCAAGTTCCTGCCCGACCAGGACCGGCCCAACGAAGGCGTGTTCTCGCTGCAGGACGACGACGAGCAGTGGATTTCGCTGCGCTACGACCTCACCGCGCCGCTGGCACGCTACGTCGCCGAGAACTTCGATTCGCTGCCAAAGCCCTATCGCAGCTACCGCGAAGGCTATGTGTATCGCAACGAGAAGCCGGGCCCGGGGCGTTTTCGCCAGTTCATGCAGTTCGATGCCGACACGGTGGGCAGCGCTGCCCCGGCCGCCGACGCCGAGATGTGCATGCTGGCCGCCGATACCATGGAGGCGCTGGGCATTCCCCGCGGCAGCTATGTGGTGAAGGTGAACAATCGCAAGGTGCTCGACGGGGTGATGGAGGCGGTCGGGCTCGGCGAGGATTCCGCGCGCAAGCTCACCGTGCTGCGCGCGATCGACAAGCTCGACCGGTTGAACGTGGAGGGCGTGAGACAATTGCTCGGCGAAGGCCGCAAGGACGAAAGCGGGGACTTCACGAGGGGCGCCGGCCTTCAGCCGGTCCTCGCCGACCGTCTCCTGCAATTCGTCGCTCCTGCGGAGCCGACGATGAATTTGCCGGGTGACATCCTCTTCGCCATGCCGGCGCAGTGGGATGAACTGGCGGTCAACCCGCGCTTCAAGGAGGGCAGCGACGAGCTGCTCGAGATCCGGAAGCTCTGCCGCGGCGCCGGGTATGACGACAGCCGCATCAAGGTCGATCAGACCGTCGTGCGTGGCCTCGAATATTACACCGGGCCGGTGTTCGAGGTCGAACTGCTGCTCGAAATCGGGGACGACAAAGGCCGTCCGGTCCGGTTCGGCTCGGTCGGCGGCGGCGGACGCTATGATGGGCTGGTGTCGCGGTTTCGCGGCGAGCCGGTGCCGGCGACCGGCTTCTCCATCGGCGTGTCCCGGCTGCAGGCGGCCCTCACCATGCTGGGCCAGCTCGACACCAGGCCGGCCTTCGGTCCCGTGGTCGTCACCGTGTTCGACCGCGACCGTGTCGCCGACTACCAGGAGATGGTTACGGCGCTGCGTGACGGGGACATCCGCGCCGAGCTCTATCTCGGCAATCCCAGGAACATGGGCAACCAGCTCAAATACGCCGACCGGCGCAACAGTCCCTGCGTCATCATCCAGGGTTCGGACGAAAAGGCGCGCGGCGAGGTGCAGATCAAGGACCTGATCGAGGGTGCAAAGGCGGCGGCCGCCATTGCTTCCAACCAGGAATGGCGTGAGACCCGCCCGGCGCAATTCTCCTGCCGCGAGGATGAATTGGTCGCCCGGGTTCGCGAGGTGATGGCGCGCCATGACGTGCGGTGGGGATAGCCATCCATTTCCAGGATCGCGCCCGGCCTTGTGCCGGCGACCCCTGTCTTGTTTGATGGCGATGTCGAGGAAGCCTTGACCGGCCCTGATGAGAAACACCGCAAGGAGATGAGATGCCCGAGATTACCATAAGCATGGCCGCCGGCCGCACCGACGAGCAGAAAGCCGGGATGATGCGCGACATCACGCAGGCGCTGGTGACGAATCTCGGTGTCGATGCCGACGCGGTGGTGATCCAGATCAACGAGGCGCCGCTCGCGCACAAGATGAAGGGCGGCAAGACCTTCGTCGAGCGCGCCGCCGCCGCGAAGAAATAGCCCGCCAACTCATCTCCGGGCTCGCCATCGGTCCCGGGATGTCACCATCCATTCCGGATCATGCATGGACGCACGCGAGTTCATCGAGGTCGGCATGAGCGCGGAGCGCCGGCTGGTGGTGCCGCCGGAGCGCGCGGTCGGGCATCTGGTCCCGCATATGCCGATGGTCTATGCGACGCCGATGATGATCCTGGAAATGGAGATGGCGGCGGGCGATGCCATCTCGGCGCATCTGCAGCCGGGCTGGATCACGGTCGGCACCGAGGTCGACATCCGGCACCTGGCCGCCAGCCCGGTCGGCGCGCGGGTGCGCACCACTGCGAAGGTGATCGCGGTAGAACGTCGGGTGATCCGGTTCGAGGTCGAAGCCTTCGACGACAGCCGCCGCATCGGCGAGGGCCGTCATGCCCGCGCCCTGGTCGATCTCGCGAGCTTCACCAAGCGCCTCGGCGCCGGCTGACTAGCCGGCGAGTTCGCGGGACCGCCGGGTCGCCGCCGCTACCGCGCGTGTCAGCAGGGCCTGCAAGCCGTTCGCGCCCATCAGCACCTCGAGCGCGGCGGCCGTGGTGCCGCCCGGCGAGGTGACATTCTGGCGCAGTTCGGCGGCGCCCAGTTCCGAGCGATGCAGCAATTCGCCCGAGCCTGCAACGGTCTCGCGCGCGAGCCGGGCGGCAAGCCCGGCAGGAAGGCCGGCCTCGACGCCGGCGCGGGCCAGTTCTTCGGCAAGCAGGAAGACATAAGCCGGGCCGGAGCCGGAAACCGCCGTTACCGCGTCCATCAGCGTCTCGTCATCGATCCACTCGACGGCACCGATGGCGCGCAACAGGCGGTCGGCGACGCCGCGCTGCGCGGTGCTGACGTCGGCTGTGGCCACCGCCACCGTGATGCCCCGGCCGATCGCGGCCGCGGTGTTGGGCATGGCGCGAACCACGGCGCCGCCGCAAACCTGGCCGATGGTGGCGATCGGTATGCCCGCCATGATCGACACCACCAGCGTCGCGGGTCCGATCAGCGGTTTGAGCGCCGCGCCGGCTTCCCGGAACGATTGCGGCTTCACGGCGATCACCACCGTGTCGACCTCGCCTTGCCGCGGCGCGGGATCGAGGCGAAGTCCGTTGGCGGCGAGCGCCCGGATCTGATCGGAAGGATGCGGCTCGATCACGACGACACGGTCGGGCGGCAGGCCGCCGGCCAGCCATCCCGTCAGCATCGCGCCGCCCATCTTGCCGGCTCCGGCCAGCACAGTAGTGCCGTTGATCCGTCCGAGCTGTTGGCCGGTTGCGACCGACGATGGCATTCGACCACTCCCACTTCGTCCCGATGAAGGCCTGGGCCCCATCACGACCTTGGGTTCTAGTCGATCGCGATATCGGCAACAACCACCGCGCACGGACCCGCCGGCGGGGCCATGGCCGGCAAGGCGCTACGCCTCGCCCTCGGTATCGAACATCGCCGCGCTCATGGCTTCGGCGGCGTTCTTGCCAGCCCAGACCACGAACTGGAACGCCGGATAATAGCGTTCGCAGGCATGGATGGCGCCGGCCAGCATGGCCTCGCATTGTGCGGTCGAGGCGGTGATGCCGCCAGGCAGCACCAGCGCCTGCCGGTACATGATCATGCCGGTGTGGTTCCAGATGTCGAAATGGCCGATCCACAACTGCTCGTTGATGGCGGCGATCAGCCGCTGCACCTCGGCGCGGCGCGGCTGCGGGATTTTCATGTCGAAGGCGCAGGCGAGGTGCAGCGCCTCGATCTCGGTCATCCAGGTGAAGGACAGCTGGTAGTCGGTCCAGTTGCCCTTTGAGACGATCGTCACCTCGTCCTCGCCGGAGCGTTCGAACGGCCAGTTGTGATCGGCGGCGATGTCTTCGACCACCGTGAGCGGGTTGTTCCGGGAATCGAAGATGCTTTCGAGGAGGGACATGCCGTCTCGACCTTGCCTTTGTATGGTGTTGATACGCACCGGGACCGGCGCGCGCTTCTGGGGACGCGTCGCCGCACCTACAATCCGCCGAACGCGTCGGGGCCTGCGCGGATCAAGTGATGTGATTTGCGGAATCCGCGCAACCGCACGCCGAGTCCGTCCACAGGCAAAGCGGCGCCCGTCCACAGCTCATCGCCGCCACAATGATTAACAACAGGAACAAACCGGAATCGGATTCGTGTCAGGCGAGTCCGGCGCGCAGGTCTCATGCTGACGCTGCATCGGCGCGACCCGGCGTTGACCCTCAAGCCCGCGGGGACTCCTGATCGCCCGGGCGGGTCGCGCCGGGCTCATGGCGACATGCGGATTCCGGTGGCAAGGGGTGCTTGCTGGCACGGTCGGGAGCCGTCATACTTACCCTCAGGTCGCTCATACCGGGCGGCCGATGTTCTCAGGGCGGGGTGAAAATCCCCACCGGCGGTAAGGGCGGTATCGCCCGAGCCCGCGAGCGCCTTCTCCTTCCCCGGAGAAGGGTCAGCAGATTCGGTGTGATTCCGAAGCCGACGGTTACAGTCCGGATGAAAGAGAACGGTTGCGGCAGTCGCGCCTGAAGGCGGGGCTGTGTCGTTCCGTGTGCCCTGATTCTGGTCCTGAAAGAGGAAAGCCATGAATCAGATGTTGCAAGACCCTCAGAGTTCCCAGCTCGGCCCGGCGTCCGATCTCGATGGTGCCGCCGATTCGCCGCCGAGGCCGGCCTATCCGCGCTTTGCCAAGCCGCAGCGGATTGCGTTCGTGCAGTCGTCCTGGCATCGCGAGGTGGTGGAGGAGGGCCGCCGCGCCTTCCTCGAGGAGATCGAGGCGCGGGGCATCGCGCGTGCCCAGGTCGACCTGTTCGAGGTGCCGGGCTCGTTCGAAATTCCGCTGCACGCCCAGTTGCTCGCCAAGACCCGGCGCTACACCGCGATCGTGGCGGCGGGTCTCGTGGTCGATGGCGGCATCTACCGCCACGAATTCGTTGCCGACACGGTGATCAAGGCGCTGATGGACGTGCAATTGCGCACCGAGGTGCCGGTGTTCTCGGCGGTGCTGACGCCGCAGCAATTCCACGAAAGCGCCGTGCACTTCGATTTCTTCCGCAAGCACTTCGTCATCAAGGGTGTCGAGGTCGCGGAGGCCTGCGCCAACACGCTGCTCAGCCTGGAACGGCTGCGCAGCCAGGTCGCGGCGGGGATCGCCTAGCCGGTCGCAATCGGCCGATTGTCAATCCCGCCGCCGCGCCTATAAGCTTGGCGGCGGGAGGAGGCTCTCCCGTGATGACGGGCGAGCCGAGACGATCATGTTCGAAGGACACGATCCCTACCTCGTCGCGCTCTCGGTGGCGGTGGCGATCCTGGGAGGATATACCGGTTTTGGCCTTGCCGCGCGCATCCGCGGCGCGCCGGGCGTCAGCCATCGCGTGCTGCTGGCCGGCGCCGCCGCATTCCTGGCGATCGGCATCTGGACCATGCATTTCGTCGGCGTGCTGGCCGATGCGATGCCTGCGGACACCGTCTATCTCGTGCTTCCGACCATCATCTCCTTCCTCATCTGCGTGCTGGTGGTCGGCGTATCGCTGTTCTTTGTCAGCGTCGGCGAGCCCTCGCAGGCTCGCGTGATCTCCTCGGCGGTGCTGCTCGGCGCGGGCATCGCCAGCATGCACTATGTCGGCATCCACGGCCTGTCCGGCAACTTCACCATCATGCACAACGCCGCCATGGTGGTTCTGTCGGTGGTGATTGCGATCGTCGCCGCGTATGGCGGCCTGCGCGCGTTTCTCGCCCGTCAGGAGGGTGTCCGGCTGATCGCAAGCTCGGTCGCATTCGGGGTCGCGGTTTCGGGCATGCATTATACCGCCATGGAGGGCATGCGGTTCGTCTGCTGCGCCGAGGCATCGGCCCATCATCTGGGCGCGCTGGCCGCCTCGCAGCAAACCCTTTCCCTGGTCGTGGCGGTGCTCTGCTTCGTGATCGCCGCCGGCTTCCTGCTGTCGCTGGTGCCCGATCCCCGCCGACAGGTGATGGCGACGACCGCGCCATCGGGCGTCCCGGCGGCCGATTCCATTGCCGCGACCCCGCCGGCGTCCGCACCGCAGTTACCGGCCGCCGCTTTCCCGCGGCTGACCTCGGCGCCGCTTGGCGGACTCGGGCAGCCGCCGCGCCCGGCCCCGGCCCCCCGGCTTCCGGTCGAAGGGGCCGACGGAACCCACTTCATCGCCAGCGCCGACGTGCGCAGTGTCAGGGCCGACGCCCACTACACCATGGTCCATGACGGCACCCGCGAGCGGATGTGCCCCTGGTCGATCTCGGAAGCCGAGGCCCAGCTCGATCCCGGGCTGTTCGTCCGGGTCCACCGCAGCCATATCGTGGCGATTCCACATGTCAGCTTCGTCCGCAGGGAGGGTGACGGCGCCGTGGTCGAGCTCGACGGCCCGTCGCCGCATCGGGTGCCCGTGAGTCGCGCCAAGATTGCAGAGGTCAAGGCCCGTCTCGGACTGGCGAGGCGCCACGCTTAGCGGGGCCTGCCCGCAATTAGGTCGCGCAGGTTGACGCATTTCGTGCAAGTGCATCGGCATTTCGTGCGATTTTTCCGCCTCCGTGATCCTCCGCCCGCCGCCATCTTGCGCGCCGCCATTTCCGGGAAGAGCGTGCCGCCGCCACCTTGTGCCCGTCACGGCCGAGGGGACGGAGGAGGAAATCATGATTCCCGGTCCATTCAGCTATCACCGGCCGACCAGCGTGGCTGATGCGGTCAAGCTGCTCGCCAGCCTGGGCGATGAGGCCCGCCCGCTTGCCGGCGGCCACAGCCTGGTTCCGATGATGAAGCTTCGGCTGGCTACCCCCGAACATCTGGTCGATCTGCACGGCATCGACGGGCTCAAGGGCATCCGCCGCGACGGCGACCAGGTCGTGATCGGTGCGATGACCACCCAGCATGAGCTGCTGGCGTCCGATGAAATCGCCAGATCGCTGCCGATCCTGCACGAAACCGCGCTGCTGATCGCCGATCCACAGGTGCGCTACCGGGGCACCATCGGCGGCAATGTCGCCAACGGCGATCCCGGCAACGACATGCCGGCGCTGATGATGACGCTCGGTGCGAGCTATCGAATCGAAGGCCCGGGAGGTACCCGCGACATCGCCGCCATCGACTTTTATCAGGGCGCCTATTTCACCGCGCTCGAGGCCGGCGAACTCCTGACCGCAGTGATGGTCCCGGTGCCGTCTGCCGGTCACGGCTATGCCTATGAAAAGCTGAAGCGCAAGGTCGGCGACTATGCCACCGCGGCCGCCGCGGTGGTGCTGACCATGGCGGGCGGCAAGGTCGCTGCCTGCAGCATCGGGCTCACCAACCTTTCGGAGACGCCGCTGCTGGCGGCGGATGCAGCCAAGGCAGTGATCGGAACGAGCCTCGATGCGGCGGCGCTGAAACAGGCCGCGGCGGCCGCGCAGGCGATCATGTCGCCGGCCGCGGACGCCCGCGGCCCGATCGAATACCGCAAGCATGTCGGCGGCATCATGGTGACGCGGGCGCTGACCCGCGCCGCCGGCCGCGCCAGCTGAGAGGAGGAACGAGATGGCAAAAACCCATGTCACCATGAAGGTCAACGGCGCCGAGGTCGAAGGCCTGGTCGAACCGCGCACATTGCTGGTGCACTTCATCCGGGAAAACCTGCAGCTGACCGGCACCCATATCGGCTGCGAAACCACCCATTGCGGCGCCTGTACCGTCGATCTCGACGGCATGTCGGTGAAGAGCTGCACGCTGTTCGCGGTGCAGGCGCAGGGCTCCGACATCACCACCATCGAAGGCGTGGCCAATGCCGACGGCACGCTGTCGGCATTGCAGGAGGGCTTCCGAATGATGCACGGCCTGCAGTGCGGCTTCTGCACGCCCGGCATGATCCTGCGCGCGCAGCGCCTGCTCAAGGAAAATCCCTCGCCGAGCGAGGCGGAAATCCGCATGGGAATCTCCGGCAACATCTGCCGCTGCACCGGCTACCAGAACATCGTCAAGGCGATCCAGTACGCCGCCGCCAAGATCAATGGCGTCGAATTCCAGGAGGCTGCGGAATGAACGACATGACTCCCACGCGGGAACAACGCGAAGCCAGGCTCGAGGGCATGGGCTGCAAGCGCAAGCGGGTCGAGGACGTCCGCTTCACCCAGGGCAGGGGCAACTATGTCGACGACGTGAAGTTGCCGGGCATGCTGCACGGCGATTTCGTTCGCTCGCCGCACGCCCATGCGCGGGTGAAGTCGATCGATTCCGAGGCGGCGCTGAAGGTGCCGGGCGTGCTTGCGGTGATCACCGCCGAGACGCTGAAGACCGTCAACCTGGCCTGGATGCCGACGCTGGCCGGCGACGTCCAGATGGTGCTGGCCGACGGCAAGGTGCTGTTCCAGAACCAGGAGGTGGCCTTCGTGGTCGCCACCGACCGCTATGCCGCGGATGACGGCATCAACAAGGTGGTGGTCGAATATGAGTCGCTGCCGGCCTTGATCGATCCGTTCAAGGCGATGGATGCCGACGCGCCGGTGCTGCGCGAGGACCTCGCCGGCAAGACCTCCGGCGCCCACGGGCCGCGCAAGCATCACAATCACATCTTCGAATGGACGGTCGGCGACAAGGACCTCACCGATGCCGCGTTCCGCAAGGCCGAGGTGACGGTCAAGGAGATGATCTCCTATCACCGCACCCATCCGTCGCCGCTCGAAACCTGCCAATGCGTGTGTTCGTTCGACAAGGTCAAGGGCGAGCTGACCATCTGGGGCACTTTCCAGGCGCCGCATGTGATCCGCACCGTGGTGTCGCTGATCGCCAAATTGCCGGAGCACAAGATTCACGTGATCGCACCGGACATCGGCGGCGGCTTCGGCAACAAGGTCGGCGCCTATCCCGGCTACATCTGCGCCGCGGTGGCCTCGATCGTCACCGGCAAGCCGGTGAAATGGGTCGAGGACCGGATCGAGAACCTGACCGCCACCTCGTTCGCGCGCGACTATCACATGACCACCGAAATCGCCGCGACCAGGGACGGCAAGGTCACCGGCCTGCGCGTCCATGTGCTGGCCGATCATGGCGCCTTCGATGCCTGCGCCGATCCGTCGAAATGGCCGGCCGGCTTCTTCAACATCGTCACCGGCTCCTACGACTTCCCGACTGCCCATCTGGCGGTCGACGGCATCTACACCAACAAGGCGCCGGGCGGCGTCGCCTACCGCTGCTCGTTCCGGGTCACCGAAGCCGCCTATTGCATCGAGCGCGGCATGGACATTCTGGCGCAGAAACTCGGGATGGATCCGGCAGAGTTGCGGCTGAAGAATTTCATCAGGCCGGAACAGTTCCCCTACCATTCGGCGCTGGGCTGGGAGTACGATTCCGGCGACTATGCCACCGCCATGCGCAAGATGATGCAGTCGGTCGATTATGCCGGTCTGCGCCAGGAGCAGGCGGCGCTCCGCGCCGCGTTCAAGCGCGGTGAGACCCGCGAGATCATGGGCCTCGGCGTATCGTTCTTCACCGAGATCGTCGGCGCCGGCCCATCGAAGAACTGCGACATTCTCGGCATCGCGATGTTCGATTCCTGCGAGATCCGCCTGCATCCGACCGGCGCCGGCATTGCACGGGTCGGCTCCAAGAGCCAGGGTCAGGGCCACGAGACGACCTGGGCGCAGATCATCGCCACCGAGATCGGCATTCCCGCCGACGACATCATGGTGGAGGAGGGCAATACCGACACCGCGCCCTACGGGCTCGGCACCTATGGCTCGCGCTCGACGCCGGTCGCCGGCGCCGCCATCGCCATGGCCGCGCGCAAGATCAAGGCCAAGGCGCAGATGATCGCCGCCTACAAGCTCGAGGTCCACGAGGATGATCTCGAATGGGATATCGACGGCTTCCGTGTCAAGGGGCTGCCGGAAAAGACCATGACCATGAAGGACATCTGCTGGGCGGCGTACAATTCGGTGCCGCCGGGCATGGAGCCGGGCCTCGAGGCGGTGAGCTATTACGATCCGCCCAACATGACCTATCCGTTCGGGGCGTATCTGTGCGTGATGAACATCGACGTCGATACCGGCGTCTACCGGGTGCGCCGCTTCTATGCGCTCGACGATTGCGGCACAAGGATCAACCCGATGATCATCGAGGGCCAGGTGCATGGCGGGCTCACCGAGGCGTTCGCGATCGCCATGGGCCAGGAGATCCGTTACGACGCCGAGGGCAACGTGGTGACCGGCTCGTTCATGGACTTCTTCATGCCGACCGCCGTCGAGACCCCGCACTGGGAGACCGACTTCACCGTGACGCCGTCGCCGCATCACCCGATCGGCGCCAAGGGGGTCGGCGAGAGTCCGAATGTCGGCGGCGTGCCGGCGTTTTCCAATGCGGTCAACGACGCCTTCGCGTTCCTCGGTTCGACCCACATCCAGATGCCGCACGATTACTGGCGCAACTGGAAGGCGGCAAAGGATCTGGGAGCGGTGGCTTGACATCGTCATTTGCGGGGAGCGGAGCGACCAGGCAATTCATTGCACGACCAGGATTGCCCCGCTGCGCGCGCGATGACGGGAGAAGGATAGGATGAAGGATCGCAATGAGATCGCGGAACGACTTGCCGCGTCCGGCTACATCGCCGACAACGAGCTTGCGACCGCGATCTCACTGATGCAGCTGCTGAAGCGGCCGCTGCTGCTCGAAGGCGAGGCCGGCGTCGGCAAGACCGAGGTCGCCAAGGCGCTGGCCATCGTGCACGCCACCGAACTGATCCGCCTGCAATGCTATGAGGGCCTCGACCAGTCGGCGGCGCTCTACGAGTGGAACTACCAGCGCCAGCTGCTCTCGATCCAGGCCCATCGCGGCGCGGATGCCGATGCCGTCGAGGACCAGATCTTCTCCGAGAAATATCTGCTGGAGCGGCCGCTATTGGCGGCGATCCGGCGGTCCCGGCCGCCGGTACTGCTGATCGACGAGGTCGACCGCGCCGACGACGAGTTCGAGGCGTTTCTGCTCGAACTGCTGTCCGACTTCCAGGTCTCGATTCCGGAACTCGGCACCATTGCCGCGACCAGCATCCCGCATGTGGTGCTGACCTCGAACGGCACCCGCGAACTGTCCGACGCGCTGCGCCGCCGCTGTCTTTACCATTATGTCGACTATCCCGACGTCGATCGCGAGGCCCGCATCATCATGGCGCGGATCGATGGCGCCAATACCTCGCTGTCGCTGCAGATCGCGCGCATGGTCGAAGCCATTCGCAAGGAGGAACTGCGCAAGGTGCCCGGCGTCGCCGAGACGCTGGACTGGGCCGCGGCACTGGTCGGGATCGACGTGCGCGATCTGCATGCCGCGCCGGAGGCGGTTCACGAGACGCTGATGTGCCTGCTCAAGACCAGGGAAGACCGCGCTCGGGTGACGCGCGAGGTGACCCAGCGGCTGCTCGGGAAGGTCGCATGAGCTGCTGCGGCACCACCGCCTCGCCCGAGGAGATCGACGAAGTGTCGCGCCTGGTCTCGGCCCGGCTCGCGGCGTTTCTCAGGACGCTGCGCGACCAGGGTTTCGCGATCGGGCTGCAGGAGGGACAGGATGCGGCGTCGCTGATGGCGGCGGGCTATGCGGCAACGCCCGGCCTGCTGCGCAGCGCATTCAAGCAGCTGCTTTCGGCGCGCAAGTCCGATTGGGAAGGGTTCGACGGCCTTTTCGATGCCTTCTGGCTCGGCAGGCGGGTGAGGTCGCGGTCGGTTGCCACCGGTTCGTCCGGGGCCGCCAGCACGCCGTCGCTGAAGAGCATGCCGAACCATCCGCCGGCGCCGCCCGCCGGCGGGGACACGGTGACAGACCAGGTGCCTTCGCCCGATGATGGATCCGGCGAGCGCGCCGGCGAGGGCCGCATGGAAGGCGCCTCGCGCGCCGACAACCTCGCCGCGACCGACTTCCGCAGACTTGCCGATCCCGCCGAGGTCGAACGGGCCCATGCCGCCGCAGCCCGGCTCGCCAAGGCGCTGCGCACGCGGCTGAGCCGTCGCGATCTGGCGCGGCGGCGCGGCTATCGGCTCGATCTGCGCCGCACCATCCACCACAACATCAGCCATGGCGGCGTGCCGATCAACCTGGTCCGGCGGCAGCGCCGGCAGAAGCCGCTCCGGCTGGTGGTGCTGCTCGACGCCTCCGGGTCGATGAGCATGTACACCGGCATCTTCCTTCGTTTCATCCATGGCGTGCTGGACGAGTTTCGTCAGGCCGAAGCATTCCTGTTTCACACCCGGCTCGCCCATGTCTCCGATGCGATGAAGGAACGGGATCCCGCGCGTGCGCTCGACCGGCTGTCGATTTTGGCGCAAGGCGCCGGCGGCGGCACGCGGATCGGCGAGAGCCTGCAGACCTTCAACCGCTGGCACGCCGCCCGCGTGATCCATTCCCGTACCTGCGTGATGATCGTGTCGGACGGCTACGAGACCGGCAATGCCGCGCTGCTCGGCCGCGAGATGGCGGCGCTGGCGCGGCGCTGCCGCCGGATCGTCTGGCTCAATCCGATGATGGCATGGGCCGGCTATACGCCGGTTGCTGCGGGCATCCGGGCGGCGTTGCCCCATGTCGATCTCTATGCGCCGGCCAATACGCTGGACAGCCTGGCCGCGCTCGAACCCTATCTTGCCCGGCTGTGAGGCTGCGACCGATGTCCGCCCATGTCGACGTAACGGATCTCGTCACGCAGATGAAGGCGGCGGCCCAATCGTTCGTCCTCGCCACGGTGGTGCGCACCGTGTCGGTGACGGCGGCCAAGGCCGGTGCCAAGGCGATCATCCGTCCCGACGGCACCATCGCGGCGGGCTGGATCGGCGGCGGTTGCGCCCGGGGCGCCGTGTTGAAGGCGGCGCGCGAGGCGCTCGCCGACGGCGAGCCGCGCATGGTCTCGGTGCAGCCGGAAGACATGCTGGCCGAACTCGGCGTCAAGCCCGGCGAGCACCGCGACGGCGTCCGCTTTGCCAGCAACATGTGCCCGAGCAAGGGCACCATGGACATCTTCATCGAGCCGGTGCTGCCGCAGCCGTCGCTGATCATCCTTGGCGCGAGCCCGGTCGCGATGTCGCTTGCCGGCCTGGCGCGGCAATTGGGCTATCACGTCACGCTTGCCGCGCCGGCTGGCGATCTGGTTGTCGCACCGGACGCGGACGTTCAGGTCGACGGCTTCTCGCTCGGCGAGACGCATCGGGCGAGGCGTTTCATCGTGATCGCCACCCAGGGTAGGGGCGACGAGCCCGCGCTGCGCGCGGCGCTGGCGCTCGAGGCCGGCTATGTCGGCTTTGTCGGCAGCCGGCGCAAGATGGCGGCGCTGCGGGAACGGCTCGCGGCCGCCGGCGTCGCCACCGCCGCGCTCGATCGCGTCAAGGCCCCGGCGGGGCTCGATCTCGGTGCCATCACCCCGGAGGAAATCGCGATGTCGATTCTCGCCGAAATCACCCTTGAGCGCCGGCGCGGCCATCGTGTCGCCGCGCCGGGCACCAGCCATCAGGAATCCGACCATGCAGATGAATGACAGCCAACGCATCCTCGCGCCGAAACAGAAGGTGTGGGCGGCACTCAACGATCCCGAGGTGCTGAGGCAGTGCATCCCGGGCTGCCAGGCTCTCGAGATGTCGTCGCCGACCGAGATGACCGCCACCGTGCTGTTCAAGGTCGGGCCGGTCAAGGCGACGTTCGGCGGCAGGGTCACGCTGTCCGAACTCGACCCGCCGAACTCTTATCGCATCTCCGGCGAGGGATCCGGCGGCGTCGCCGGCTTTGCCAAGGGCGGCGCCACCGTGCGGCTGGAATCCGAGAGCGCCGAGGTCACCATCCTGCACTATGCGGTCGACGCGCAGATCGGCGGCAAGCTGGCCCAGCTCGGCGGCAGGCTGATCGATTCGACGGCGAGGAAACTCGCCGGCGAATTCTTCACGGCATTCGGTGCGGTGGTCGGCGGCGCCGCGGAGGTCGCCGGCGAAGCAGTGGCCGGCAAGCAAGGCTGGTTCGGCAGGTTGACCGGATCCTAGCTCGGCCTGCTGCCACGACGACGCGAACGTTCGGACCCGCCGAGGCATCGCGCGTTCTATGCTCGCGCCGGAACCAGCGAGTGAGCGTAAATCTGTGTAGCCTTGATCAGTGCCTCGACGCTTCGTTTCGATCGCGCCCGATTGGGCTTGGCGAGTTCCTGCAGCAGCAGCCCGTCCACGCCAGCCAGCATGAAGCGAACCACGGCGGTGCAGCCGGCGGGGCTGAGTTCACCGGTCTTCCGGCAAACCGCGATCAGGATATCGCGATAGACCCGTACATAGGCGTCGTATTGTTGGTCCGCGAGCCATTGGGCTCCCTCGCGAAGCGCATATAATGTCAACTCATACTGAACGATTTGCAGCACCCGCGTTTGCGTCACCCAACGCCATGCCGCCTTGAGGACTTGCTCGATACAATCGTCGAGGCTCTTGCTTTCCTTCACTTCCTGGCGGAAGGCCACCGTCGTCTCATCGATCAACGCCTCGAACACCGCCAGAAGCAACGCACTCTTGTTGTCGAAATGATAGTGCAACGTGGCCAGGCGCACGCCAGATGCAGCCGCGATCTTGCGCGTCGTGGCCCCGACGACACCCGTGGACGATAGTACCCGTATCGCGCCGCCGATCACTTGCGCCCGGGTCGTATCGCCTTTGGTTCTCGTCATAAGAAATTCCTTTTTAGCTCCGGGCAACCTCGTCAGCTTCAAAGCACAGCGTCAAGCGCGGCCACAGGCGTGAAGCGCACGGCAATCTGTACCACAAAGTTGGTCGTTTGACCATATTTGGTCGATTGACCAAAATCATGTGGTTGGCATAGCTTGTGGAAACTGGCGGCGGCCTCGGTATGAGGCGACAGAACGGGCGACCCCTGAGCGGGAGATGACCATGCAGAACGGGATCCGCCTCGCCAATGACAGGCTCACCCAGGATGTCGTCTATCCGTTTGCGAACGCCAATTTTCTGGCTAAGCATCCACCGCTCTGCATCGAGGGCGGCGAGGACGTGTACGTCTTCGACGGATGCGGCAAGCGCTATATCGACGGCCAGGGTGGACTATGGAACGTCAATGCCGGCCATGGACGGCCGGAAATCAAGCAGGCCATTGTCGAACAGCTCGACCGGTTGAGCTTCTATTCCATGTTCGGCAATACCGCGACGATGCCGATGATCGAGCTGGCCGAATTGCTGTGCCGGCTGACGGCGCCAGAAGGCATGAAGCGGGTTTTTTATTCGTCTGGCGGTTCCGAAGCGGTCGAGGCGGCGATCAAGCTGACGCGGCAATTCTGGCGGTTGTCGCAAAGGCCTGACAAGACCAAGTTCATATCACTGCAACAGGCCTATCACGGCGTCACGCTCGGTGCGCTCTCGCTGAACGGCAGGACGGCGTACCGGGAACAGTATGAGCCCTTGTTGCAAGGCTTCGTGCAAGTTGAGACGCCCTACCTCTATCGCAACCCCTTCACCAGCAATGCCCTGGAGCTGGGCCGCATCTGCGCCGAATTCCTGGAGCGGGAGATCGTCTACCAGGGGCCGGACAAGGTCGCCGCCTTCATCGCGGAGCCGATACAGGGAGCCGGCGGCGTCATTGTTCCGCCTCCAAACTTTTGGCCTTTGGCGCGGGAGATCTGTGACCGGCACGGGGTTCTCATGATCTCCGACGAGGTCGTGACCGGCTTTGGACGCTCCGGCGCCATGTTCGGCTGCCGCGCCCACGGGGTGAAGCCCGACATCATGGTGTTCGCCAAGGGGATTAACAGCGGCTATGTGCCGTTGGGAGCCACGATGATCAACGCGCGTGTGGCGGCGGCGTTCGATTCCGACGACGACAATGAATTCACACCGCGCGCCTTCATGCACGGCAACACCTATGCCGGCCATCCCCTGGCCTGCGCGGCGGCGCTCGCCAATCTGCGGATCGTCGAGCAGGAAAATCTGCCGGCCAACGCCGGAGAAGTCGGCACATATCTCCTCGAACGGCTCAAGCAACTGGAGCCGCGCCATCGCAACATCGGCGATGTCAGGGGCATGGGATTGATGATCGGGATCGAACTCGTCGCCGACAAGAAAACCAAGCGACCGTTCGACCTCGCGGAACGGTTCGGGGCGAGGATCTGGGAGCGTTGCGTGGAGAAGGGCGTGCTGATCCGCAACCTCGCCGACATTTTCATCATCTCCCCACCCCTGACGCTGAAGAAGGAGCATGCGGACGTCATCGCGGAGACGTTCGCGAGCGCCATATCGGCCGTTGAATGAGAGCGCGGGGATAGGGCGTGCGTCACGGCGATCAAAGGGCGATGGGGATGACGACGGGTTGGCTCACTCATGAGCTCTATATGTGGCACAACACCGGCGCCTCGGCTGGCGTGCTTCCGCCGGGCCTCAACGTGCAACCCGGTACGCCCTACGAGAGCCCGGAATCCAAACGCCGCTTCCGCAATCTTGTCGAAGTCAGCGGCCTGATCGATCATCTGAAGACGCTGGGACCGCGCCCCGCCACCGAGGCCGAAATCGAACGGGTCCATACCCGCGCGCACCTCGACAACATCAAGGCCATGAGCGCGGCCGGCGGAGGTGATGCGAGCTATCTGTCGCCGTTTGGTCGCGGCAGTTTCGAGATCGCCCTGCTCGCCGCGGGCGGCGCGATTTGTGCGCTCGACGCCGTGATGCGGGGCGAGGTGAAGAATGCCTATGCGCTGGTGCGCCCTCCCGGACATCATGCGATCCCCGATCTCGGCATGGGCTTCTGCCTGTTCGGAAATGTCGGCGTCGCGATCCGGCACGCTCAGGCGACCTATGGCCTTCGGCGCATCGCGACCGTCGATTGGGATGTGCACCATGGTAACGGCACCCAGGCGATGTTCTATCGCGACCCCGAGCGTGCTGACGATCTCGCTGCACCAGGACAATCTATTTCCGGCGAACTCGGGAAGCTGTGAGGAGAACGGCGAAGGCGAGGGCAGGGGATTCAACATCAACATCCCATTGCCGCCCGGATGCGGCGATGGCGCCTACGTTGCGGCGATGCGAGCGCGTGGTGATTCCGGCGCTGCTGCGCTACGGGCCGGAACTGATCGTGGTTTCCAGCGGCTTCGACGCGGCGGGCGTCGACCCGCTGGGCCGCATGATGGTGTCGAGCGATGGCTATCGCGAAATGACGCGCCTGTTGCTGATGGCAGCGGACGAGCTCTGCGGCGGCAAACTCGTGATGGTGCATGAGGGCGGCTATTCCGAAAGTTGCGTGCCGTATTGCGGCTTGGCCGTGCTCGAGGAGATGACGGGCGTGCGCACGTCGATCGAGGATACCTGGGCGCCACTGATGGCGAGATGGGGTCGGCAGGCCCTGCAACCGCACCAGGCCGGAGCGATCGCGCGAGCCGCTCAGCAACTCGAAAACCTGCCCTGAACGGAATGTGGAGGAGGAAGTCATGTCACGGTCCAGGATTCAAGAGACCGAATATCATTCCCAGCCGCCGAACTTTTCTGGCCGGCGCCGCGAGGGCCACGGCGGGAGCGGCCGTGCTGGCCAGCCTCAATGACGGCGCTCGCGCCGACGGGCGACCGCCATCCCGGTCGGCCAGGCCGCGCCGCTGACCGACTTCGCCGCGGCCGACGGCGTCGAGTTCAAGAACGGCCTGACGCTGGCCTGCGAGGAGATCAATGCGCTCGGCGGCATTCTCGGCCGTCCGCTCGAACCTTACTTCGAAGACACCAAGCAGATGGGCGACGCGACCAACGTCCAGGCCGTGCAGCGCCTGATCGATCGTCATGCCGTCCACGCGGTCCTCAACGGCTACAACATCGGCTCGGGCGCCGCGATCCAGGACGTGATCGCCGACAGCGGCATCATCTATCATCCACTACGACACCACGATCGGCCACAACAATCTGATCAAGTCGAACCCCGAGCGATATTTCGGCTCGTTCCAGGGCGATCCGGCCGAGTACTGGTACGGCCCGGGCTTCCTCGAAGTTCGTGCAAGAGCGCTGGAAGCGAGCGGCCAGTGCAAGCGCAGCCAACAACAAGATGGCGGTCATCCTCTCGGCCGGCGTCTACGCCGCCAACATCGCCAATGCGATCAAGGAGCAAGGCTGGCGCAATATGGCTGGGAGATCAGCCTGTTCGAGACGGTGAACGTGCCGATCTCGGAATGGGGTCCGACCTTGGCGAAGATCCGGCAGGATCCGCCCGCGGTCATCGCGGTCACGCATTTCCTGCCCGCCGATCTCGCGCAGTTCATGGTGCAGTTCGTGCCGCAACCCGACGCCGAGCCTGGTCTATATGCAATACGGGCCCGTCGATCCCGGCCTTCCGCGACATCGCCAAGGAGGCCGTCAACGGCGTGCTCTATGCGACCGTGGTCGGCGCGCTGCAGGACGAGATCGGCACCGCCTTCGAGAAGCGCTACAAGGCGAAGTTCGGCCCGAATGCCGGGCATAATTCGGGATGCGCAGCCCTATGACGGCGCCTATGGTCTGGGCGGCGGCGGCGGCGCTGGCGGGCGGCAGCGGCGAACCCGGCAACGAGGACGCAGAACCGAAAGGTCGCCGACCGCATGCGCGCGACGATCCATCGCGGCGTCAACGGCGCCACGCGCTTCATCCCGAACGAGCAGGCGGCCTATACCTATCCGACCCAGATCAGGGATTCCTCGCTGGGCATGCCGCACCAGTTCCTGCAGATCCAGGATCACACCAAGGGGCCGGCGCTGATCGCGTCCCGCGCCCTACAACACCGGCCAAGTTCATGATGCCGCCCTGGATCAAGGCCTAAGCACTCCAATGATACGACCGCGGCGCGCCGCTCTCTTGCGTGCAAAAATGAGCAAGTATTTCGGTGCGCTGGCGGCGGTCAATGATCTGAGCTTCGATGTGCGCCGGGGCGAGATTCTCGGCATCGGCGGCCCGAACGGCGCCGGCAAGACGACGCTGTTCGAGATGATTTCCGGCCTCGATCCGGCAACCGCGGGCAAGATCCTGTTCGGGGCCGCGACATCACCCGGCTGGTGCCCGAGCGCGATCTGCCATGCCGGCATTGCGCGCACCTTTCAGCTCAATGCCAGCTTCGACACGCCTGAGCGTCGCGCGAAACGTGCTGGTCGCCGCGCTATTTCGGCCGCGACAACCGGTGCTTGCCGGGCCTGCGCATGGGCAAGCGCGAGCGCGAGATCGCATGCCGATGCCGCGCTCGCGCTGGTCGGGTTGGCGCGCGATCGGCGCCTGCTTGACCGGGCAGCTGCCGGTGCATGGACCGCAAGCTGCTGATGCTGGCCGGCGCCATGGCGACGCGGCCGAAGCTGCTGTTGATGGACGAGCCGGTCGGCGGGCTGAAGCCGCAGGAGAAATCGATCGCATGATCGACGTGGTCGAGCGCGTAAGCGCGGCGTCCGGCGTCACCATCATCCTGATCGAGCACGTGATGCGCTTCCTGGTGCAGCTCTCGTACCGCGTGATGATCATGCATCACGGCGAGAAGATCTATGAAGGCCTGCCGCGGGGCCTGGTCAAGGACCGCAAGGGTGGTCGACGTCTATCTCGGCGAGGGCGCTCAGCCAGCGCCTGAAAGCGCATTTGATGCGAGGCCGGCGTGATGGCAACGCCGCTGCTCTGCGCTCGAGAGCCTGTCGGCTGGCTATGGCGCCAGCTCAGGTGCTGCGCGGCATGTCGCTCGAAGTCGCGCGAGGGCAGCTCGACCGCGATCATCGGCCCAACGGGCATGGCAAGACGACGCTGCTGCGACGATTTCCGGCTTGGTGCCACGCGAGCGAGGGCTCGATGCACGTTCGCCGGCCTCGATTTGACGCATCGACGCGCGGACGAGATCGTCGCCGCCGGCATCGTGCACGTGCCGCAGGGCGATCTGTTGTTTCCCGACATGACGGTGCTCGAAAACCTGCAGATGGGCGCCTATCTGCCCGAGGCCGCAAGCAGATGCGCGACGCGCCTCGAAGAGGTGTTCGCGCTGCTGCCCAAGCTGCAAGGAGCGCAGCAGCCAGATCGCCAGCACGCTGTCCGGCGGCGAGCGGCGCATGGTCGGCATCGGCCGCGGCCTGATGGCCGGCGGCAAGTGCTGATGCTGGACGAGCCCTCGCTGGGCCTGGCCCCGATCGTCATCGACCAGATCTACAAGTGATCTGAGCAACTCAAGGCGCAGCGGGCGCACCATCGTGCTGGTCGAGGAGAATGCGGCGCGCGTCGTCGATCGGGCCGACGCAGGTGGCTATCTGCTCGACAACGGCCAGTTCGTCTGGTCGGGGGCGGAGCGGAATTGGCGCAGCGCCGAAGATCCTCGAAACCTATCTCGGGGGCCTGAGGTCATGGATGTCCTCGTCCAGATCATCGTTTCCGGCCTGACGCTCGGCGCCATGTATGCGATCTCGACAGTCGGGCTGTCGCTGGTCTACGGCTCGCTCAACATGCTGAACATGGCGCATGGCGCGCATGCTGACGCTCGGCGGCTATATCTGCTTCTACGCTGTTACCCAGCAATGGGGCTGGCAGCCGGCCGCAGGCGCTCTCGCCGCGCTGGTGGTGGGCGGGGCGATCGGGCTCGTTGATCTATCGTCGCGGCCGCCTGGCCGATGCTGCGCTCGGCGAATTTCGAAACCCAGATCTTCATCGCCACCATCGGCATCGGCGCCGTGCTCGAAAATCGTCGATGTTGAAGCTGTTCGGTCCCTATGCCACAGCCACAGCCGCTCAAATCTGCCGGCGCGTCAGGGATCGGCAGCGTGCATATTCCCTACCAGAATATCGCTGATCCTGGCCGTGGCCGTCGGCTGATGGTGGCGCTGTGGCGCTGCTGCTGCAACGCACCCGCACCGGCCGCGCGATCCGCGCCACCGCGCAGAATCGCGAGGCGGCGCAGCTCATGGGCGTGCGTGTCGTCAGTGGTCTATGCGCAGGTGCTGGCGCTATCGGCGCGCTGGCGGCGATCTCGGGCATCATGGTGAGCTCGCTGTCCGGCCTGCTGCCGAACATGGGCGGCGATCCGATGCTGAAGGCCTTCATCATCTGTGTCGTCGCCGGGCTCGGGCAACGTCTATGGCGCCGTCGCCACTGCCATGGCGCTCGGGCCTGCTGGAGGCTTGCACGCAATACGTGCTTGGCGTTCGCTACAGCTTCGCTCTGCTGTTGCTGCTGGTGATCGTCGTGCTGATCTGGCGGCCCTACGGGTCTGTTCGGCCGACAGTCAGGTGGTGCGGCTGTGACCGCCGGTCGCCGCGACCTCATCGGCGGGTGTGGCGATGCTCGCCTGCGCGAGCGCCGCTGCCGTTTATCTTTCCGGCACGCGCTACATCGTCACCCAGACGACGTTGTTCTTCATCTGGGCAACGTCGTCACGCAATGGAATCTGGTGCTCGGCGTCGGCGGGATCTTCTCGCTGGCGCAGATGGCGTTGTTTGCCGTCGGCGCCTATGCGCACCGCGATGCTCGGCTATTATTTCCATATGCCGATGCTGCCGGCGATGCCGGCGTCAGCGGTGCTGGCGACGGTTGCTGGTCAGCGTGCTGATCGGGCTCGCCTGCCTGCGGCTGCGCGGGCCTTACGTGGCGCTGCTGACGCTGGCCGTGGCGCAGGTGATCTTCTGCTGATCACCAACGACACCGAATGCTTCACCAACCAAGAATCCGGCTGCATGCCGCTGTTCGGCGGCGTGCGCGGCTTAGGCAGGTTCGGCGATCTCGGCTTCCGCGCCCTGTTCGGGATCGAAATTCTATCGGGCGAACTATTTCCTGGGTCTTGGCTCTGCTGGCCGCCGCCTTCGGTTTTTCCGTCGATCGTCATTCGCGGTCCGCTCGGGCTGGCGTTCCGGGCCATGCGCGACAATCCGGGCTACGCGATGTCGCGCGGCATCAGCCAGTTCAAATATCAACTGTGGCTGTTCGCGCCTGTCGGCATTTTTCACCGCGCTTGCCGGAGCCTTCTATGCTGCCAACTTTCGCGCTGTCGGACCGACGTGTTCTCGATCTCGCTGCTGCTGTTCTTGCTGTCGATGATCGTGGTCGGCGGCATCGGCACGGTCTGGGGTCCCCTGGTCGGCGCGGCCGTGTTGATGCTCGCCGATGAGGGCTTCAAGGAATTTCAGGACTGGCGCGCGCTCGGCATGGGGCTGATATTGCCGCTGTTCGTGGTGCTGTTGCCCGGCGGATTGATCAGCCTTTTCGACCGTCGTCGCTCCAGAGCAGCGACTGCAAAGAGGATGGCCGCTGTCCCGCCGGCCTGAAGGGCATCAAGAATTCATCGAGACATTGTTGAAATACGCCAGCCTTCCTGACAAGGACCTTGTTGGTCGTCGCCACTGGTCTGCTCTGACGCAGAGGGAATACGGGCGACGCCCGCGCAGCCGCCTCAGTCGAACAGGCTCGATACCAATTCTTCCGCCGCGGTACGGCCAATGGCTTCCGCAATCAGCGTGGCGGCCGACAACGTGCGGATATTGGCGGATTTGTTCACGGCCTCGGTGGGCTGGATCGAATCGGTGATGACGAGCTCCTTCAGCCTGGAGCCGGCAATGCGCGCGGCAGCGCCGCCGGACAGCACGCCGTGGGTGATGTAGGCGTAGACGTCCTTGGCGCCGTTGGCGAGCAGCGCGTCGGCGGCGTTGACCAGCGTGCCGCCGGAATCCACGATGTCGTCGATCAGGATGCAGGTATAGCCGGCGACGTCGCCGATCACGTTCATCACCTCGGATTCGCCGGCGCGCTCGCGGCGCTTGTCGATGATGGCAAGCGGGGTGTTGATGCGCTTGGCAAGCCCGCGCGCACGCACCACGCCGCCGACGTCGGGCGATACCACCATCAGATTGGCGAGATCGAAGCGCTCCTTGATGTCGCGCACCATCACCGGCGAGGCGAAGAGATTGTCGGTGGGAATATCGAAGAAGCCCTGGATCTGCGCGGCATGCAGGTCGAGGGTCATGACGCGATCGGCGCCCGCATGGGTGATCAAATTGGCGACGAGCTTGGCCGAGATCGGCGTGCGCGAGCCGGATTTGCGATCCTGCCGGGCGTAACCGAAATAGGGCACGACCGCGGTGATACGGCGTGCCGAGGCCCGCCGCAGCGCATCGGTGATGATCAAAAGCTCCATCAGGTGGTCGTTGGCCGGATAGGACGTCGACTGCAGGATGAAGACGTCGGCGCCGCGGACGTTCTCCTGGATCTCGACAAAGATTTCCATGTCGGCGAAGCGCCGCACCACCGCCTTGGTCAACGGCAATTGCAGGCTGTTGGCGATCGCCAGCGCCAGCGCCGGATTGGAGTTGCCGGCAACCAGCTTGATCGCGCCGTTCTTGGCCGACATCGACGCATCTCCCCGCGCCTTGCTGGAAACGATGTTGAGCATATCCCAATACCTACGGAACCGGCAGTGTCGACCAGCGAGGTGATATCAAGGCGGTACCTCGACTGGCAACCCTTGCCGGCCGTTTTTCCTGAGCAAATCCTAAAGTCGAAACAGCTATTTGCGCCGCTACCGGTCACCGTAAGCCAGCGCGCTCACGGCAAAGCCTTGCGACGCCGCCGGTTCCGCCGCGGCAATCGCCGGGTCGGGTTTGGCGGGCGCGGCATCGGGCGGAGCGGGATCCACCGGGACGCTCCCGTTGATCATGGCGGTCAGTCCGCTGAAGCCGGCCTGGGCGATCTTGCGCAGCACCAGGTCGTCGGCCCCGCTCCAGGCATCGCGGCCGGCCTTGCCGGCCGGCTCCTCGCCGCTCAGCCGCAGCGCCCGCTGCTGGTTGCCGTCATAGACGTCCCAGACCCAGGCGATGGTGGTACGGCCGCGGCTGACCTGGGCGGCGAGATAGCTCCGCACCCGGTAAGAGGCCGGACCTTCGCGGGAAACCACCGACAGATCCCGCAGCTTGGATTCGCTGTCGAGCACGTTCACCAAGCGATCGAACACCCGGGGCGGCGGCCCATCGATCGATTCGAACGCGACACTGCCTCCTGCACCCGCCATGGCGAACGAACCGCTCGCGGCACCGCCGCCGGCACAGCCGCCGAGAGCTCCGGCCGCTGCAAGCATGGCAACGACGGCGAGGCCGCGGCGAACGGCCCGGCTGGCCCGGAAGGAAGCCGTGGTGAGGTGCTTCATCACACCCGAGCGATATCGTTAAAATGCGTTAAGGTCTAGGGCAGCCGGGCAGGATGGCCGTCCGCCAGCTTGCTTGCGGCGGGCTGGCCGCCAGGTATCAGGGCTCCAGAACGATCGCATGGACGTGCCGGCCGTAATCCGGCTCCTGCCGGTGCACCGAGCGGCGGTAGCTGAACAAGCGCGGGTCGGAATAGGTGTCGACGCCGAGATCGTCGATCATCAGCACCCCGGCCCGTTCGAGCCGCATCCGGACAAAGCCGGCCAGATCGAACATGGCGTGGCCGTCGCGCGCGGAAGCCATGAAATACCGGGCATTCTCCGCATCGGCCGCGAGGAATCGTTCGACGAATTCGCCACCGACCTCATAGCTGGGCTGGCGGATCAGCGGCCCGATCGCAGCGACGATGCGACCGCGTTCGGCACCGAGTGTCCCCATTGCGGCGAGGGCGGATTCCAGAACGCCCGTCAACGCGCCCTTCCAGCCCGCGTGGGCGGCGCCGATCACGCGTGCAGTCGGGTCCACCAGCAGAACCGGTCCGCAATCGGCCGCGGTGACGCCGATGGCGAGGCCAGCCTGGCGCGTCACGACGGCGTCGCCCCGCGGCCGCGATGGGCCCTCCCACGGCCCGTTGGCGACCACCGTGTCGGGCGAGTGGATCTGGTACAGCGTCAGGAAATGATCCGGCGCCACGCCCATCCGTTCGGCCATCCGGCGACGGTTTTCAGCGACATGCGCCGGATCATCGCGCGAACCGACGCCACCATTGAGGCCGGCATAGATGCCGTCGGATACGCCGCCGTCGCGGGTGAAGAAAGCGTGGCGTATGCCCGGAATGGCCTGCAGCAGCGGGGATCCCATCGTCACAGCGTTTCGGCCTCCATGTCCTCGGTGTCGTCGCTGAGGCCGGCCAGCGCGGTGAGAACGGGGGAGGAGATCGCGACCACCTTGAACATCGACCCCATGCCGCCGCGACCGGTTCCGGTCAACCGCTTCAGGCCGGCGGCGATGTCGTCGGATACCTCGGGCGTCGTCTTGGCCATCAGGGTGACCGCCCGCGTCTCGATACCGAGCCGGGTGAGAAATTCGCCCTGCGCCACCGGACCGTGGACGCGCGCGCCCACGTCCTCGGCGGCACGCGCCAGGGCCTGGAAATCGACATGCGCCGTGACGTCGCTCTGGCCGGGATTAGCGAGCGGATCGGCGAAGCTGTGGCGGGCAATGGCCTGAAAGGTATCGCCGGCGTCGCTGCGCAGATGACCGTAGTCGACGATCAGGGCCGCACCGCCCTGATCGCGGACGCGGCTCGCGATCTTCATGATCTCGAGGTCGCGCCGCCATTCGAAAACCGCTCCGACCGGCGCGGCGCGCACCACCGGCGGCAGCAGCACCTCGAAGCGCGGTATCGGTTCGGGCGCGGCAGCGAACGCCAACTTGCCGTCGCCGTCGATCTCGATGGTGCGCTCGTGCCAGCCGGTCTCTCGCCTGACCGCCTGGTGAATCGGCAGCACGTCGAAATATTCATTGGCGAGAATGACCGAGGCCCCGCTCGGCACCTCGTCGAGATGGGCATGCCAGGCGAGATTGCGCACGCCCGACAGCGTGGCCTTCTGCTTTTCGCGCAGCACCGGATTGATCTCGACGAGATGGACGCTGAGCGCCTGGTAGAGCGGCGGCAGCACCTGCACCGCGCGCAACGCATCGGCCATCATGGTGCCGCGGCCGGGCCCGAGCTCGATCAGCCGCAGCAGCGACGGCGATCCCATCGCCTTCCACACCGAGGCGGTCCAAAGCCCAAGCAGTTCGCCGAACATCTGGCTGACCTCGGGCGCGGTGATGAAATCGCCCTCGCGGCCGAGCGGGTCGCGCGACACGTAATAGCCGTGATCGGGATGGGTCAGGCACAATTCCATGTAGCGCCAGACCGGTATCGGCCCCGACGTTTCGATCAGCCTCCTGAGTTCGGCGAGGAGTGGCGACGTCTCGGTCACGGCAGGCTTCCCGCGGAGTTCGATGCGGGCTGCGGCGGCCCGCGACGCCAGGCCGCCACGATGATGACCAGCCCTGCGATGACCATCGGCGCCGACAGCAGCATGCCCATGGTCAGTCCACGCCACAAGAACCCCAGCTGCGGGTCGGGTTCGCGAAACATCTCGCCGGCGATCCGTGCACAGCCATACAGTGCGATGAAGCTGCCGAGGATCAGCCCGGGCCGTTTCAGGGCGCCGCACCTGACCATGATGGCAAGGATGGCAAACAGCACGATGCCCTCGAGTCCCGCCTCGTACAATTGGCTGGGATGGCGTGGCAGCGGGCCGCCATTGGGGAAGACCATGGCCCATGGCAGACTTGGGTCGGCCGGCCGGCCCCACAACTCGCTGTTGACGAAGTTGGCCAGCCGGCCGAGGAACAGTCCGATCGGTCCGACGGCGGTGGTGATGTCGCCAAGCGACAGGATCGGCAAGCCGTTCGCGCGGCAGAACAGGATCACGGCGGCGACGCAGCCGAGAAAGCCGCCGTGAAACGACATGCCGCCTTTCCAGAGTTCGAAGATCTCGGCCGGATGGGCGATGAAGAAGGGCAGATTGTAGAACAGCACATAGCCGGTACGCCCGCCCAGAATGATGCCGATGGTGACCCACAGGATGAAGTCGTCGAGCTGCGGCGGCGTGATCGGCGAGCGCTCGGCCCATAGCCGGTCATTCCTGATCAGCGCGCGGGCGTAGATCCATCCGAGCACGATGCCGCCGATATAAGCGAGCGCATACCAGCGGATCGCGACGGGGCCGATCGAGATCGCGATCGGATCGAATACCGGAAAGGCGATCAGGAGGAAGGGCATCGAGCCTTAGGCCGAGAGGTTGCGGCGATAGAGCGCCAGCAACCGCTCCCAATGCCGTTCCGCCGCGTCGCGGTCGTATACCGGGCGCTTCGGAAACGCGAAGCCGTGGTGGGTGCCCGGATAGAGCTCGACTTCGGCGTGGGCGCCCTGCATGCCCTGCCTCACCTTCTCGATCACCTCCATCGGCGCGTAGATGTCGGTTTCCGCGCAGGCGAAATAGAGTTCGGCCCTGGTCTTGCTCGCCGCGAGATGCGGGCTGTCCGGCTGGTCGGTGGCCAGATGGGTTCCGTAGATCGAGGCTGCCGCCTTCACCCGGTCCGGAAAATGCGTCGCGGCATTGATGGCATATCGACCGCTCATGCAATAGCCGACGGTTCCGACGACATCCGCGCGCGCGGCGGACTGGCCGGCGGCATGAGCGAGCAGCGCCTTCGTGTCCTCCATGACAAGCGGAATGTTGATCGAGGCCATCAGCTCGAACATGCGCTTGCGCTCCGGCGCTTCCGGGTCGGTCGGCAGCGGCCCCAGCTCCATGACGCCGGCGCGGTAGTACAGGTTGGGCAGCATCACATAATAGCCCGAGGTCGCCAGCCGGCGCGCCATGTCGCGCAGTTCCTCGCGGATCGCCGGCGCATCCATGTAAAACAGGATGACGGGATGCGGCCCGCCGCGCTCCGGGTGGCTGATGAAGGTGGTGGTGCGGCCGTCCTTGGTGGGAATGTCGATTTGCTGGTCGATCATGGTGGTTCTTTGCCGGTTGCGATTCCGATGGTTACGATTGCAAGGAAACCGGAACATGACAAGCTGATCCGGGCGGCGGCCGCATCCGGCCTTGAATCACGATGCCGGCATCGCCATTGTCAAAGGAATTGCGATCCATGTGCCGCCGACCGGGAGATTCCTGACGATGACCCAGACCAACAATCGGTTTTTCGACGAGATCGGACGCCTGATGAATGACGCGGCGGGAGCGGCCCAGGGTGTCAAGCGCGAGGTGGATGCGGTGGTGCGCAACCAGGCCGAACGCATCCTGCGCGACCTCGACCTCGTCAAGCGGGAGGAATTTGATGTGGTCAGGGACATGGTCCGGCTCGCCCGCGAGGAAAACGAGGCGCTGAAAGCGCGTATCGCCGCGCTGGAGGCCCGGCTCGGCGGGTCGCCGTCGGCGCCCGATCCTGGCCCCGGTATCGTCGGATAACAGACCGGAAGGCCAAGCCCCCGGTGGGCGTGCCGGCAAAGGCCGGACAAATGACCCCGGCGTTCCTTGTCATTTCCGCCCGTTGCGGCTAGAACGCCGCCAGTCCGCAGCCCCCGCACCCCTGGAGGCTTGCTGTAGGACCGGCACGGGCCGCGATGCGGCCTTTAACTTTTTGCAAAACAAGGACTTAAGACAATGGCGACCGTCAAGGAATTGAAGGCGACGGCACGTCCGAAGAGCGGCAAGGGGGCCGCCCGGGCTGAACGTCGCGCCGGCAGAGTGCCCGGAGTGATCTATGGCAACAACGAGCCCCCCGTGACCATTTCGGTCGATGATGCCGAATTGCGCCAGCGCATCCTTGCCGGCCGGTTCCTCACCACGATCTACGACATCGACCTGGAGGGCAGGAAGCACCGGGTGATTCCACGCGACTTCCATCTCGACGCGGTGCGCGACTTCCCGCTGCATGTCGACTTCATGCGGCTCGGCGAGGGCGCGACCATCCGCGTCAGCGTGCCGCTGCATGTGCAGAACGCGGAAGTTGCGCCGGGTATCAAGCGCGGCGGCACCGTAAACATCGTCACCCACACCATCGACGTCGAATGCTCGGTCGACAACATCCCGCAATACATCGAGGCCGATGTCAGCGGGCTGGAGATCAGCCATTCGCTGCATCTGTCCGACATCAAGCTGCCCGCGGGCACGAAGGCGCTGTCGCGCGAGGATGCCACGCTGGTGACGATCGTGCCGCCTTCCGGCTATGCCGAAGAGCAGAAGGCCGCCGCGGCGGCGGCTGCCGCGGCTGGTCCTGCGGCGACTGCGGCTCCCGGAGCCACGCCTGCAGCCGGCGCGGCTGCCGCAGCGCCCGCGGCAGGTGCCGCTGCGGCGCCGGCGGCGGGCGCCAAGGCGGCGCCGGCCGGTGGCGGCGACAAGAAGAAGTAGCCGGACGCGGGATGCCGCGTCATGCGACTATTCGTGGGTCTCGGCAATCCCGGCGGGAAACACGCCAGCAACCGCCACAATATCGGATTCATGGCCGTTGACGAGATCGCGCGGCGTCATGGGTTTGCACCCTGGCGCCGCCGCTTTCAGGGCGAGACCTCGGAAGGCGCGCTGGGACGCGAGCGTGTCCTGCTGCTGCGGCCTGCGACCTTCATGAACGAATCCGGACGCGCGGTGCAGGAAGCCGCGAATTTCTTCAAGCTTGCGGCCGGCGAGATCACCGTGTTTCAGGACGAACTCGAACTGCCGTCGGCGAAATTGCGGGTCAAGGTCGGCGGCGGCATTGCCGGCCACAACGGGCTGCGATCGATTTCGGCGCATATCGGCAACGACTATCGTCGGGTGCGGCTGGGAATCGGCCATCCCGGCATCAAGGAACTGGTACATGGCTACGTGCTGTCGGATTTCGCCAGCACCGATCGCCCCTGGGTCGCGGCGCTTTGCGAGTCGATCGCCGACAATGCCGGGCTGCTCGCGCTCGACCGTGATTCGGCGTTCCAGAACAAGGTTCATCTGGCGATGCAGGCCAAGGGTTTTGCCCCCTGACCACGGGCACCGAACGAGGACGGAATGGGTTTCAAATGCGGTATCGTCGGATTGCCCAATGTCGGCAAGTCGACGCTGTTCAACGCGCTGACCGAGACGGCGGCGGCGCAGGCGGCGAACTACCCGTTCTGCACCATCGAGCCGAATGTCGGCGAGGTCGCGGTGCCGGATCCGCGGCTGGACCGACTGGCCGCGATCGCCAAGTCGGCGCAGATCATCCCGACGCGGCTGACGTTCGTCGACATCGCCGGGCTGGTGCGCGGCGCGTCCAAGGGCGAGGGACTTGGCAACCAGTTTCTCGCCACCATCCGCGAGGTCGATGCGGTGGCGCATGTGGTGCGCTGTTTCGAGGATTCCGACGTCACCCATGTCGAAGGCAAGATCGCGCCGCTTGCGGACATCGACACCATCGAGACCGAGCTGATGCTGGCCGACCTCGACAGCCTGGAAAAGCGGGTCGACAATCTGGCCAAGAAGGTTAAGGGCAATGACAGGGACGCCAAGGAGCAGCTCGAACTCGTCAACCGCGCGCTTCTGCTGTTGCGCGAGGGCCGGCCCGCGCGATTGCTCGAGCGCAAGGCGGAGGAGGAACGCGCCTTCGCGATGCTCGGCCTGCTGACCTCCAAGCCGGTGCTGTACGTCTGCAATGTCGAGGAAAGCGCGGCGGGCGTCGGCAACAAATTTTCCAGCCAGGTGTTCGCGCGCGCCGAGCAGGAAGGTGCCGTCGCGGTGGCAATCTCGGCCAAGATCGAATCCGAGATTGCGACCCTGTCACGGGAGGAGCGCCGCGATTTCCTCGATACGCTGGGGCTGGAAGAGGCCGGCCTCGACCGCCTGATCCGCGCCGGCTACCGGCTGCTCGACCTCATCACCTATTTCACCGCCGGGCCGAAGGAGGCCCGCGCCTGGACGGTCCATCGCGGCACCCGCGCGCCGGCCGCCGCCGGCGTCATCCACACCGATTTCGAAAAGGGCTTCATCCGCGCCGAAACCATCGCCTATGCCGACTATGTTGCGCTCAACGGTGAAGCCGGCGCTCGCGACGCCGGCAAGCTGCGGCTGGAAGGCAAGGACTATGTCGTCGCCGACGGCGACGTCTTGCATTTCAGGTTCAACAATTGAGCGCCGGCCCCAGCAGGGTTGCCGGGCTATTGCGCCTGGCTCTGGTCGCGGATCGCGCCGAGATGCTCGTTGATGCGAAACACGATCAGGATGAATTCCGCGACGATCCTCGAAAATATGATTCCGACCAGCACGCTGGCAATCGACGCCAGCAGCAGGACGAACCCGCCGAACGGGCTGATCGCCATCGCTGCGAGGCTGCTGAAGATGCCGGAGAGGCCGAACAGCACGATCAATGCGATGACCAGCCAGTAGAAGGTCTTGATGATGGTCGGCGTAATGAAGCGGTCCCATTGAAACAGATCGCGGAATTCAAACATCGAGTGGTCTCCCGGCAAGCCGAATGGCGATTGTGCTCGAACCGGCCGAAATACGGCCTAGCTCCGAATGCCGTCGCGGGCAAGACGAGGCACGAGCCATGCGGGCGGGCGGGTTGAGATTGCCACAAATAACGGCCACAATCGGGCTTCGGTTTCGGTAATCCCCGCCCATGACGCTGCGCTTCGAAGATTTCAAACCCGGTCATTTCGGCAGGTTCGGGCCACGCCATGTCACACGCGAGGAGATCCTGGCGTTCGCCGCCGAATTCGACCCGCAGCCGATGCATCTCGACGAGGAGGCGGCGAAGCGTTCGATGCTCAAGGGCTTGTCCGGCTCCGGCTGGCATCTCGGCTCGATCATCATGCGGATGATGTTCGACGGTTTCATCGGCCGCACGGCGTCGATGGGCTCGCCGGGCGTCAACGAGCTGCGCTGGCTCGCGCCGCTGCGGCCGGGAGACGATCTCACCCTCGACGTCGAGGTCGCGGAGGCGAGACTGTCACGCAGCCGTCCCGACACCGGCATCGTGACGTTTCGGGGCATCGTGCGCAACGCCGCCGGCGAGGCGCTGTGCGAGATGGTATCGCCGATCCTGGTGGGCTGCCGCACGCAAGACGCGGGTCAGGCCGGCTGATGCGGTTCTTCGAGGACATCGCGGTCGGCCAGCGCCGCGAGCTCGGCTCGTTCACGTTCACCGCCGAGTTGATCAAGACATTCGCCGCGCAGTTCGACCCGCAGCGCTTCCATCTCGACGAGGAGGCGGGCCGTCAATCGCTGTTCGGTGGGCTTGCCGCGTCGGGCTGGCATGTCGGATCGGTGTGCATGAAGCTCCTGGTCGCCGACGCCGAGCGGCTCTCCCGCGAGGCCAAGGCGCGCGGTGAGGAGGTCGCGATCTGGGGACCGTCGCCGGGATTTCGCGAGCTGCGCTGGGTGCGGCCGGTGCTCGCCGGCGATACCGTCAGCTATGCCAGCGAGGTCGAATCGCTGCGCGCCTCCAACTCGCGGCCGCAATGGGGCATTTTGCAGGCCCGCAACACCGGCACCAACCAGCGTGGCGAGCTGGTGTTCTCGCTGCTGGCGACGGCCTTTGTGCCGCGCCGCGGTTCCCGACCCTGAACGCGCCTGCGGGCGAGTTCCGTCGTACCCCCCCGATCCGGAACAGATTCCGCGCTAACGCATTCTGAACCTTGTGCCAGTCATAGTGAGCGACGGGTACGAAGGGGGGACGACGATGACGGCAGACCGAAGCGGGTTGAAACTGGTAGGTTTTATCTTCGCCACCGTGACATTGGCGGTGATGCTGACCACCGGGATGGTGGTCAAGGGCTATGCTGACGGCGACTACTCGCTGGAGACGTCGACCCTGGCGCGCCAATAGTCACGCACCGCTAACCATACACGCGAAAACGCAGGCTTCCGGCCAAAAAAATCGACCGCCGCGCTCCATGGCGGGAGGCAGCGGTCAATTACCTGTGCAGCCGTCGCCGGCCGGTGAGAGCGAATCAGCTGTTGCGCAGCCCTTCGGCGGTGCGCTTCCATTGCGCGACATTGTCGGCGATCATCCGGGTGGATTTCATCGCGGCCTGGCTGAGCTGGGCATAGCCGGAGATTTCGCGCTGCACCCGCTGACCTTCGGCATGCAGCAATTCGCGCAAGGCTTCCAGCTCCGAGATCAGGTGTTCGATTTCGCCGAGCGAGGTGCCGGCGACACGCTGGATCAGCGAGTTGACGCTGTTGACCGTGCTTTCAGGGCTGGTGTCGGGCAGCGTTTCCGGGCTCGCCACCACGCCTTGCTGAGGCCGGCGCAGATAGGCAATGTCGTTGCGGACGAAATCACGTATCCCAGCTTCCACTTCCGAGACCGCGGCGAGATTGCTGTCCTCATCAGCCGTTTCGGCTGTTTCAGGACGAGTGGTGGCGTTCATCGGCTTTTCCCTTTTTCGCGTAACTGGCGCGGATTGTCCCCCGCACGATGGCAGCACTACTAGTGCCATCAGGACGTTTGATTTTGACCGCATCGCGGCCATTATGCGGCAATGCTCGATCATTCACAGGACGGCCAGAGGTGAAACGAAAAATTGGGCGTTCGGATTGCCCAAGTTGGTGCAGCCATTTGCTGGCGGGCGCTACCGGCACCAAAAGTCCTCGAACATCGCTGGGAGCGGTGAACTAATTGAGGCGATTCGGCGGCGTCTCGCCTTCAGGTTGTGATTTGACCGAATCACGCCTTGAATGTCGTATCGACTACCTGCGGAACCGCGCCGGACTTCCGCGGTTGAAAGAGCAACGCTTCGTCAGGACCTGCTTCAGGAGACGTGCATCATGAAAATCCCGGCCCTGTTACTCACTGCCGCGCTCGCGGCGCTTCCGCTGTCTTCCGCCAATGCCAAGGGCTGCCTGAAAGGGGCCGTGGTCGGAGGCGTCGCCGGCCACTATGCCGGCCATCATGGCGTGCTCGGCGCCGCCGCCGGCTGCCTCTACGGCCGCCACCACGCCAAGGAGCAGGCGCGCCAGCAGGAGCAGCAGCCGCAGGGCCAGCCGCCTGTCGGCGAAAAGCTGTAGCCGCACCGAAATCCGATCCGGCTGCGCTCGCTTTCCCTCTGTCCTGCGTCGGCGCTGCCGAAGGCCAATTGGCGCATGATAATCTCAAGTTGAATGGCAGCCGAAGGCTGTGCGCTCCGTCTCCCGCGCTTGCAGGGGAGGGTTGGGGTGGGGGGGGAGCCCCCGCCCGGCGCTACGTGCCGGCCTGCCCCGCAAGCGGGAGAGGCGTAGCCGGTCTGTCGCGAGACCGGTCGAGCTAACTTCCTCATGCCCTAGCTTTCCGGTACGCCTGCCATCCTCATGCTGTTCGCGATCCGGACACCGGTCGCCAGCACGATGGGGTTGCTGCCCACGGCGAGCGAACGAAGACGGCGCAGGGTGAAGCTGGGATCGAGCGCAAGTCCGGCCTGTGCCGCGTCTCGCGCCTCGTCGACCGAGCCCAGAAGCGTCAGGGCAGCGGCGAGGAGGAAACGCGCGAAGGGCCAGTTCGGATTGGCCTCGATGCTTCGCCGCAACCAGCTGGCCGCTTCGGCGTCCGCGTTGAGCTGCAGTTTGGCACCCGCGACGAACGTCATCCACCAATAAGCGTAGATGTCGCGAGGAGACAGCCGAAACGCTTCTTGCACATGGGCCTCGGTCTCGTCGCCGCGACCGAGGAAATTCTTGCCGAGGCCGATGAATCCGTGTGCGTTGGCAAGATTTCGATCCAACGCCAGCGCCTGCTCGCACCGTGCAATGCCCTGCTCGGCGCGGTTGGTGTAGATGCATACGACACCACTGAACATGTGGGCCCTGGCGTGCTGAGGGGCCAACGAAAGTGCCTTGCCCAGAACCTCCTCGGCGGTGGCCAGGCGCGCGATCCCATCGTCGATCAGATGGTTGGCGGCCATCCCCAGATCGATACTCGCGATGCCGACGAGGGCCTCGATGTTGTCGGTGTCGAGCGCCAGCGCGCGTTCAAACAGGCTGCGGGCCCTTGTCATGTATTCGGGCGTTATCCCCCGGTTGGCGAATGCCCAGCCACGGAAATACAAATCCATGGCGTCCGGATGCGGCGAACGTTCGGCCCGCCTGGCTTCGACCTCGACCAACTGGCTGGTCAGCGTGTTGGCAAGACGCGAGACGATCTCGTCCTGGACGTCGAACAGATCCGCGACCGGCTTGTCGAAACGTTCCGCCCACAGATGATTGCCGGTTTCCGCGTCGACGAGCTGCACGTTGACCCGAAGCCGGCTGCCGCCTCGTTGCACGGATCCTTCGAGGACGTAGCGAACATTCAACTCCCGTCCGACCTGCCGCACGTCGATCGGTTTGCCCTTGTAGAAGAAGGCGGTATTTCGCGCGATCACGAACGAACCCGCGATGCGGGACAGGTCAGTGGTCAGACTCTCGGTTACGCCATCGACGAAGTAGTCCTGTTCGGGATCGCCGCCGATGTTCGTAAAAGGAAGCACCACGATCGATAGTCGTGGGGCCGGCGTTCGGTCCGGGCGCGGTTGAACGCGCTGCGACCGGAACGCCTTGTCCCAAACCACGGCGTAGGCGCGGATCGGTCGCGAGATATTCTTCAGGCGCTGCTCGCCCATGTCGACAAAATCAGCCGCGACCTTCCCCAATACCTGTTCATGCGCCGACGCCGAGATCAGGACGCCGCCCGGTTCGGCTGCGCTTTCAAGCCGCGCGGCCATGTTCACACCGTCCCCGAAAACGTCGTGAGCTTCGACGATAACGTCGCCGATGTTGATGCCGATGCGGAACATGATCCGCCTGTCGTCGGCGTCGTCGGCTGTAAGCGCGCCGACATCGCTCTGCAGCCTGATGGCGGCCCGAACGGCCTCGACCGCGCTCGAAAACTCCGCCAGCAGCCCATCCCCCGTTCTCTTCACGATTCGACCGCCGTGACCTGCGATGGCGGGCTCGACACTCTCTGCGAGCAGCTGCCTCAGCCGGGCGTGGGTCGCCTCCTCCTCATGATGCATGAGCCGCGAATAGCCGGCGACATCCGCGGCCAGGATGGCCGACAACCTCCGTTCAACGCGCGTTGGTGGCGGTGGCGCCATTCGATCGACCTCGCGGTTGGCATCGTAAGGTAGTCAACCCCCCGATGCCAACGCTCTTCCCGCCGATGGTTCGCGCGGAGGACCGAACTTCGAGCGTCTCATCGCGCTGTCCGCGTCTCGCGCGCGCGCCCCCTCTGTTCCGCCGGCCGGCGCGAAAGCGGCCGCGAATCTAGCCGGCCGTCGTCGAGGCGACCTTCCTGTCGCTCGGCAGGTTCGGGTTGGTCTCGGTCGCGCTCTGGCTCGCATTCGGCGCGGCCGTGAAGCGTTACTGACCTCGACTGGCGAGGCTCACACCAGCAGCGGCAGCAGCATTCGCGTGCGCCGGATATAGGCTGGATATTGTTCAGGAAATTGCGCGATCATTTGGCTCTCTTCGCGGCGGGCGGCATGGACGAAATAGATCCCGAACAGAACGAGCGGGACCGCCCAGAACACGCTGGCCCCGATTGCGGTGCCGAGCAGGGCGAGCAGGATGCCACCATAGATCGGGTGCCGCACATGCGCGTAGGGGCCCGACGTCACCAGTTCCGGGTCCTGCTTGCGCGAGACCGGCATGCCCCAGTTGCGGCCGAGATGGCGGCGGGCCGCGATCATCAGGCCGACGCCCGCCGCGCATACCATCAGCCCGATCGGGCCGAGCGCTGCACTTCGCGCCTGCTCCGCCTGCAGCTGCTCCAGCCAATGGCGCAGCGGCGGGACCGAAACCAGCAGCAGCGCCAACGCACCCACGAGCAGGCGCAACCGAAATTCTCTTCGGCTGGTGCGGCTCGCGAGATTGCGCTTCACGCCGATCGCCGAGATCGCCCAGTAGACGATGAGAAGCAGCCACAATGCAGCGATCAGCCAACGATAGATCGTCATGACCGGACACTCCTTACCCGCTTCGCGCGAACGCGCTATAGTTCGATCGGTCGGAACGCAGAGAAGAGCGCCAGGCTCTCGGCACAGGGAGGACATCATGCTCGACAAGGCCCCAAACGGAAAAGTCTCCGAATTGCTCGCCGCGCTCGATGCGGCGCTGTCCGCCGGCGAGATCGACCGCGCGGTCGATCTGTTCCAGACCGACTGCTACTGGCGCGATCTCGTGAGCTTTACCTGGAACATCAAGACCCTGGAGGGCAAGGAGCAGGTTCGCGACATGCTCAAGGCGCGGCTCGCCGACACCAGGCCGTCGAACTGGAAAATCGCCGAAGGTGAAAACGCGTCCGAGGCCGATGGCGTGACCGAGAGCTGGATCGAGTTCGAGACCGCGGTCGCCCGCGGCTTCGGCCATCTGCGCCTGAAAGAGGGCCGGATCTGGACGCTGCTGACGACGATGAGCGAACTCAAAGGTCATGAAGAACCGCTTGGATTCGATCGTCCGATGGGAGCCAAGCACGGCGCCGAGCGCAACCGCAGGACATGGAAGGAGGAGCGCGACGCGGAAGCGAGCGAGCTCGGCATCTCGCGCCAGCCTTATTGCGTCATCGTCGGCGGCGGCCAGGGCGGCATCGCCCTCGGTGCCCGGCTGCGCCAGCTCAACGTGCCGACCATCATCGTCGAGAAGAACGAGAAGCCCGGCGACAGCTGGCGCAAGCGCTACAAGTCGCTCTGCCTGCACGATCCCGTCTGGTACGATCATCTGCCCTATCTGCCGTTCCCGCGGAACTGGCCGGTGTTCTCGCCGAAGGACAAGATCGGCGACTGGCTCGAAATGTACACCAAGGTGATGGAGCTGAACTACTGGGGCTCGACGGAGTGCAAGAAGGCATCCTACGATCCGAAGGCGCGCGAATGGACCGTGGTTGTGGAACGCGACGGCCGGGAAATCGTGCTCAGGCCGAAGCAGCTGGTGCTGGCGACGGGGATGTCGGCCAAGCCCAACATGCCGAAGTTCGAAGGCATGAAGCTCTTCAAGGGCGACCAGCACCATTCTTCGAAGCACCCGGGGCCGGACAAATACAGCAAGGGCAAGGCCGTGGTGATCGGTTCGAACAATTCCGCCCATGACATCTGTGCCGCGCTCTGGGAGGCCGGCGCCGACGTCACCATGGTGCAGCGCTCGACCACCCATGTCGTGAAGTCGGACTCGCTGATGGAGCTCGGGCTGGCCGGGCTCTATTCCGAGCAGGCGGTGCAGGCCGGGATGACCACGGCCAAGGCCGACCTGATCTTCGCTTCGTTGCCCTACCGGATCCTGCACGAATTCCAGATCCCGGTTTACAACGCGATCCGGGAACGCGACGCCGAATTCTATCGCCGGCTGGAGAAGGCCGGCTTCCTGCTCGACTATGGCGACGACGATTCCGGCCTGTTCATGAAATATCTGCGGCGCGGGTCCGGCTACTACATCGATGTCGGGGCTTCCGAGCTGATCGCCAATGGCAGCATCAAGCTGAAGAGCGGCGTCGACGTCAAACGGCTGACCGAGCATTCCGTCATCCTGAGCGACGACACCGAGCTGCCGGCCGATCTCGTGGTCTACGCCACCGGCTACGGTTCGATGAACGGCTGGGCCGCCGACCTGATCTCGCAAGACGTCGCCGACAAGGTCGGCAAGGTCTGGGGCCTCGGTTCGGACACCACCAAGGATCCCGGTCCCTGGGAAGGCGAGCAGCGCAACATGTGGAAGCCGACCCAGCAGGAAGGGCTGTGGTTTCATGGCGGCAACCTGCATCAATCACGACACTATTCGCAATTCCTGTCGCTGCAATTGAAGGCGCGGATGGAGGGCATTGCCACCCCCGTCCATGGGCTGCAGGAAGTGCATCACCGCAGCTAGCCGCACCTTTTCGAAGCACGCGGGGCGGTTACGAAACGAGCTAGCGCTTCTTCCAGCCGCCGCGGCGGCCGGGGGCGCCGCCGGTGGAGCGAGGGGAGGGGCCGAATTCCGGGCCGGACTGGCGCGAGTTGGTCGGCTGGAAGATCCGGCTGCCAGGCGCGACGTCGCCCGAGGCCGGCTTGGCCGAGGCGGTGCGGCCGGGACGATAGGGCAGCGATTCCGGACCATGCATCTCATCGAGATGCGGCTTGTGGACCTTCGAACCTGCGCCGCGTTTGCCGAACTTGCCGCCGCCGCGGCCAGCCGAAGCCGGCAGGTTGGCGGCATCGCCGTATTTCTTCGGACCGGCATAGGAGCCGGCCCTGTACTGCACCACGCGCTGCTTGGCGGTGGGGTCATCGACAACCGCGAGTTCGGTGGCGCGCAGCCGCTTGACCTCGTCGCGCAGCCGGGCGGCTTCCTCGAAATTGAGATCCGCGGCGGCTTCGCGCATCCGCGTTTCCAGATCCGTCAGCACCGCCTCGAAATTGTGCCCGATGCTGATGACGTCGTCCGCCAGCCCGCCGCTGCCGACCTCGACCAGCACATGGTCGCGCTCATAGACCGAGTTGAGGATGTCGCCGATCGATTTCTTGATGCTCTCCGGCGTGATGCCGTTGGCGACATTGTACTCGACCTGCTTCTCGCGGCGGCGGTTGGTCTCGGCGATGGCGCGCTCCATCGATCCCGTCACCTGGTCGGCATAGAGGATCACCTTGCCGTCGACATTGCGCGCGGCGCGGCCGATGGTCTGGATCAGCGAGGTCTCGCTGCGCAGAAACCCCTCCTTGTCGGCATCGAGGATCGCCACCAGCGCGCATTCGGGAATGTCGAGGCCTTCGCGCAACAGGTTGATGCCGACCAGCGCGTCGAACGCGCCGAGCCGCAGGTCGCGGATGATCTCGATGCGCTCGATGGTGTCGATGTCGCTGTGCATGTAGCGCACCCGGATGCCCTGCTCGTGCAGATATTCGGTAAGGTCTTCCGCCATGCGTTTGGTCAGCACCGTGATCAGGCTGCGATAGCCGGCCTGCGCGGTGGCGCGGACCTCGCCGACGAGATCGTCGACCTGGGTGCGGGCTGGGCGGATGTCGACCGGCGGATCGATTAGCCCGGTCGGGCGGATCACCTGCTCGACAAAGACGCCGCCGCTCTCGTTGAGCTCCCAGCCGCTCGGCGTCGCCGACACCGCAACCGATTGCGGGCGCATCAGGTCCCATTCCTCGAAGCGCAGCGGCCGGTTGTCCATGCAGGAGGGCAGCCGGAAGCCGTATTCGGCCAGCGTCGCCTTGCGCCGGAAGTCGCCGCGGAACATGCCGCCGATCTGCGGAACGGTGACATGGCTCTCGTCGGCGAACACCAGCGCATTGTCGGGAACGTATTCGAACAGCGTCGGCGGCGGCTCCCCCGGACGGCGTCCGGTGAGATAGCGCGAATAGTTCTCGATGCCGGCGCAGCTTCCGGTCGCTTCCATCATTTCGAGGTCGAAGGTGGTGCGCTGCTCCAGCCGTTGCGCCTCCAACAGCCGGCCCTGGTCGTGGAGCTGGTCGAGCCGCAGTTTCAGTTCGCCCTTGATCGACTTGATCGCCTGTACCAGCGTCGGCCGCGGCGTCACATAGTGCGAGTTGGCGTAGATCTTGATGAATTCGAGGTCGTCCTGCTTGTGGCCGGTGAGCGGATCGAATTCCTCGATGTTCTCCACGGTGTCGCCGAACAGATTGACCCGCCAGGCGCGATCCTCGTAGTGCGCCGGGAAGATGTCGACGACGTCGCCGCGGACGCGGAAGGTGCCGCGGGCGAAATCGGCCTGGGTGCGCTTGTACTGCAGCGCCACCAGGTCGGCGATCAGTTGCCGCTGGTCGATGCGCTCGCCCTTTCTCAGCGCGAAGGTCATCGCGGTGTAGGTCTCGACCGAGCCGATGCCATAGATGCAGGAAACCGAGGCCACGATGATGACGTCGTCGCGCTCGAGCAGCGCCCGCGTCGCCGAATGGCGCATGCGGTCGATCTGCTCGTTGATGGAGGAGTCCTTCTCGATATAGGTGTCGGTCCGCGGCACATAGGCCTCGGGCTGGTAGTAGTCGTAATAGGAAACGAAATATTCGACCGCGTTGTTGGGGAAGAAGCTCTTGAACTCGCCATAGAGCTGCGCCGCCAGCGTCTTGTTGGGCGCGAGGATCAGCGCCGGGCGCTGGGTCGCCTCGATCACCTTGGCCATGGTGTAGGTCTTGCCGGATCCCGTGACACCGAGCAGCACCTGGGTGCGGTCGTTGCGCTGGATGCCCTCGACGAGTTCGGCGATCGCGGTCGGCTGATCGCCCTTCGGTTCGTAGTCGGACTGGATCTCGAAGCGGACGCCGCCTTCGGATTTCTCCGGCCGCGGCGGCCGGTGCGGGGTCCAGACCCTGACCCGGCCGTCTTCGCCGCGGAACTCGGGGCGGCCGTCACGGATCAGCGCTTCCAGCGCATCGGCGGTGGCAGCGACGCCCAGCGCCTCCATCCGGTTGCGCGGCGGCCGTGCCAGCGCGGCGGCATCCTCTTCCTCCGTGGTGAAGCCGAGTTGCCGGGCGAGTTCCGGATCGAGGGTCGGGATCGTCGCCGCGGTACCGTAGTTGGCGGGCGCGAATTCCGATTGCGGCGCTTCGTCCAGCCCGGCCGGCCGCGCGCCGTCATTCCCACCTTGCTCCGCCTGCAGCGGGAGAGAAGGCTCGGATGCATCACGTTTCGCCACGTCGTCGCGCACGCTCTTGGTCGAGGCCCGGGCACGATGTGCTGCGGCTTCGCCGCCACTGCGGCGGTCCCATGAATTGTCGGGCGGTGGTCGCAATCCGGTGGACGAGCCGATGCCGCTTTCGCCACGGTTGATGGCGGGATTGAGCAGTTCCGCCAAGGCCGGCCCGATCGGCTGAACCTCGGGACGCGCGGCGCCGGAGCGCCCGGTTCCGGATTTGACCGATTTGCCGGCTTTGGGGGAACGATCGGGTTTTTTCGCCATGGCCCCGAATATGGGATGAGTCCGGCCGACATGAAAGAGCTTGGCGCGTCCTGTGCTAGGATGCCCCCGCGCGCCTATTGGAGAGCAAGATGGTCGAGACCATGGATCCGCTGCTGCTCGACCTGCTCGAGTGGATCGCCCGGCAGCCGCGGCTCTATTCGGAAGTGATCGAAACCTGGCGAACGTCCTGCCCGCGCCTGACGATCTGGGAAGACGCGGTCGATCGCGGCTATGTCAGGCGTGAGGCCGTCGCCGGCGCGCCCATGCGGGTCGCCGTTACACCAGTGGGCGCCACGCTGCTGCACACCCATGGTCGTGCCGGCTGATGTGCCGTCCGCTCTCGCCGCTGAGCGGCGAGGTTCGGGGGCGGCTTATGCCAGCAGTCCCTGAATGCCTTTGGTCGCGGCGCTGTCGGGAAAGACGGATTTCGTCAATACCGGCTCAGGCAGCCCGAGATGGTCGCGCAGCACGCCCTTGAGGACGGCGCGGAGGTCAGTGGTCGGCGCGAGGTCGCGGGCCTGATAGAGGTTTGCGGGTTTCAGGCCGGGCCAGTCGGAAATCACCCGGCCGCCATTCACCGCGCCCCCCGCCAGCAGTGCAATGGTGCCGGTGCCATGATCGGTGCCCTCGGTGCCGTTGATCCGCGCGGTGCGGCCGAATTCGGTGGCGACCACCACCACGGTATCGCGCCAGCGTTCGCCGAGCCCGCTCTCCAGCTCCGACAGCGCGCCGTCGAGACCGGCCAGCAACTGCGCCAACCGCCCGACCGGGCCGCCTTCGTTGGCGTGGGTGTCCCAGCCGTCGAAGGCAAGCGCGGCGATGCGCGGACCATCATCGGCCGCCATCAGCCTGGCCGCGCCGCGCGCCACCTGCCGCATCGCAGCCGCATTGTTCGCACCGGGCTTCGGCTTGATGTCCTCGCCCAGCGCGGCCTTGTCGAGCTGCAAACCCTGCGACAGCGCTGACGCCAGAGCGGGGTCGCGATGTGCGTAGAGGTCGAGCAGCCGCATGGCGGTGTCGTCGGCAGCCTGCGGCAGTGCGGCCGGCACCCAGCCGACAGTCGGTGCGGCGCCGCGCAATATCAGCGGCGTGGTCGGGCCGACGGCAAGGCCGCTGGTCACCCGCTCGCCGCGCGGCAGCGCCTCGATTGCGCGATTGAGCCAACCCGACTGCACCCGTCCCGGGCCGGCAAAACCGCTTTCGAGCACATCCTGGCCGTCGAAATGCGAGCGGTCGCGGTAGGGCGTGGCGACGGCGTGGACGATGGCGGCCTGTTTCGCCCGGAACATCCGCGCGAATTCCGGCATTGATGGATGCAGCGCGAACAGAGAGTTGAGCGCCACCGCCGCATGCGGGCCGTCCCGCGTCAGCGCGATCGCGCCGTGCAGGCCGGTATAATCGGGGTCGCCGAGCGGCGCCACGGTGGCAAGCCCGTCGAGCGCGCCGCGCAGGATCACGACGATCAGCCGGGGATCGCGGCCGTCGGCCCCGCGCGCGAATGTCGGCAGATAGGCCCAGGCCGCGAACGCGGCGCCCCCGAGCAGCAGCGATCGCCGCGAGGCGGCGAAATTCATCCGGCTTTCGCACCAGGCCATGGTCATCTCCTCTGGAATTCCGGTGACATCAACAGCAGCGCCAGTGCCTGCTGGCGGGATTCCGCGCGCTCGATGGCGCGCCGCGTCTCCGGCGATGCCGCGTCCGCCGCGGCCAGTTCCAGAAGCTGGCGCGGGTCGACCGCGTCGCCGGTTCGCGAGGCCACCTGCGCCGAGATGTCGAGCCGCAGTTTCATTCCCTCCGGGGCCGCCCAAGCGGCGTTACTGTCGGGAAATCCGTTTGGCCCGGCAGGGGACCACAGCGGCTGGCCCAGCACATTGAGCCCGCCGAGATAGAGACCGGGATCTTCCGGTATCCGCGACAGCAGCCGGCCGGTGGCCACCAGGAATTCATAGGGGCTGCGCATCTTGCTCCGCGGCGCCTGCCAGGCCTCCTCACTGTCCACCAGCGCCAGCGTCAGCGCCTTGAGGTCGCCGTCGGTGCGGTGAAACACTTGCCGCAACCGTTCGACCAGCGCCGGCGGCGGATCGTCGGCCACGAAATGTCGCGCCAACTTGCCGGCGATGAAGGCCGCGGTGGAAGGATGCCGCGCGATGTCGGCCAGCGCGGCCTCGCCCTGCGCGACGCCGTCGTCGCGGTAGGTCTTGCCGAGCAGCTTCTGTGGTCCGGGCTCATGCGCATTGGTGTTGAAAGCGAAGGTGCCGGGGGGACCGAGCCGCCCCTGCCGGCCACCGAAGGTCCAGCCGGTGAGGATGCGCGCGAGCGAGCTCACGTCGTCCTGGGAATAGCCGCCGCCGACGCCGAGCGTATGCAATTCCATGATCTCGCGGGCAAGATTCTCGTTCAGCCCCCGCTTGCGGTTGACGCCGGCACGGGAATCCGGACCGAGTGACTGCTGGTTGTCCAGAAAGAACAGCATGGCGGGATGCTGTTCGACCGCCTGCAGCATATCGCCGAAGCGGCCGAGCACATGCGGCCTGATCGCCTCGCGCTCGAACGCGCCGGCCCACATCCGCGCCAGCGCCCCCTTGTTGGCTGAGACGCAAAAATGGTTGGACCAGAACACCACCAGCCGCTCGACGAATCCGCAATCGGCGATCACGGCGCGCTGTAGCCGCGCCAGCGCCTCGGCGCGATAGGTCTTCTGGACGATATTGAGTGGCCGCGGCGGCGGCTTCGGCGCTTCGGGCGACATCGGGGTTGCCGCCGCCATCCCGGGCTGCTCGCTGCCCGGCGGCCCTGCATCCATCGATGCAGCCTGCGCGGACGACGCGCCGCCCTGTTCACCGGATTTCGCTGCCGCACGGGCCTGCCGGATCTCGAACTGATAGTCGAAGACCTGCTGTGCCAGCGCCGGGGTCGAGAGCAATTGCGGCAGTTCGAGCCGCGCGACGTTGACCCGGCTCAATTCGGCCTTGACGAAGCCGCGCGGATCGGATGCCGCATCGACGAAATCGCCGGAGGCGCCGCCGCGCGCGCCGAATCCGAAGCGATTGAGCGCCATCAGCGCGGCTTGCGAATCGCGGGCCATCGGATTTTCCTAGCAGTGCACTTGTGTTGGCGCGACGGATGATATCGCCGTCCAGCGTGAACCGGAGCTGAAAAACAGGGCAGGCGTTCGGTTCAAATCATGACAAATTGGTTAGAAACGCCGGCTTCGCGCCGTCTCGCCTGTTTCCGCTGCGGCAATCAGTTCACCTGTAATGCGGCGGGCCCGTGCTGGTGTGCCGAGGAGAGCGTGCATCTGCCGATGCCGGCCGATGGCGGCGATTGCATGTGCCGCGACTGCCTGCGCGCTGTCGCGGCCCTGCCGCCGCCCGACCCGCACTAGCGCCCCCGCATTTCGAACTCTTGTCCACGAGGGGCGGGGAGAGCGACGAGAGCTCAGGCTGCGGTGATCCGGTCGATTTCGGCGACGTCGTTGGCGTCGAGGGTCCATTCGACGGCCTTGACGTTGGCCTCGATCTGGTCGACGCGGGTGGCGCCGGCGATCACGCTCGAGACCAGCGGCTGCGCTGCCAGCCAGGAGAACGCCAGTTCCAGCATCGAGCGGCCGCGCGCGTTGGCGAACGCCTGCAGCCTCTCGACGACGTCCTCGTTGCGCGGTGTGACATAGCGATCGCGCAGCGCCGGCATCTTGGCAAACCGGGTATCGTCAGGCGCGGCCGCGCCGCGCCTGTACTTGCCGGTCAACAGGCCGCTCGCCAGCGGGAAGAACGGCAGCAGGCCAAGCCGGTATTCGCTCGCCGCCGGCAGCAGGTCCTGCTCGATCTTGCGCACTAGCAGGCTGTATTCGTCCTGGCAGGACACGAATCGGCTGACATTCATCTGGCGGGCGGTGAACTCGGCCTCGGCGACGCGCCAGGCCGGGAAATTTGAATTGCCGATATAGCGCACCTTGCCCTGCCGGACCAGGTCGTCCAGCGCCCGCAGGGTTTCCTCGATCGGCGTCAGCGGATCGAAATCATGCTGCTGGTAGAGGTCGATGTAGTCGGTCTTCAGCCGTCTCAGGCTGGCCTCGACGGCGGAGAAGATGTAGCGCCGCGACGCGCCCTTCTTGGTGCCGTCCTGGCTCATGGACTTGGAGAATTTGGTCGCCAGCACGATATCCTTGCGGCGGTCGCCGAGCACTTCGCCGAGCACCGTTTCCGAGCCACCCATCCCGGAATAGATGTCGGCGGTATCGAACAGCGTGACGCCGAGATCGATGGCGCGGTGGATCACCTTGCGCGAAGCTTCGAGATCGATGCGCTGACCGAAATTGTTGCAGCCGAGGCCGACGGCGGAGACCCGCAAGCCCGAGCCGCCGAGATTGCGGATTTGCATGGATTGTTCCTGGAGCGATCGGCGGAGAGGAACGGCCATCCTGCACCGCACCTGCTGACGGCGCAAGCCGCGATATTCCCGCCGGTCAAGTCGGTCGAAGGCGCGGGCGTCGTGAGTTCGTCGCCGCTATTCAGCGGCGCGCAGCTGCCGGGTCAGGCCTCGATCGCCGCCGCCGCGCAGCGACTGATAATATTCGAGGTTGGCGGGATCGTCGCTGTAGCGAACCAGATCGGTGACCGGCGTGTAGCTCAGCATCCGGCCGCCGTCCGGCAGCGCCGTGCAGCTGAATCGTAGCACCTTGCCGTCGGCGAGGTTGATGTTGATCGGCGTCTGATCGCCGGCCCGCATCATCCGCGTGCGCTCGGCGATGAAGGCGCTCAATTCCTCCTCCGGCATCTCATAGGCGCCGGTATCGCGGCCATGATACATCAGCGCGATGAAGGGCGGCTTGCTGGCCGCCTTCTGGTCCGGCAAGGAAAAGTAGTCGCGGAAGGCGCGATTGATGAACTCGGCGCGGGTGTCGGAATCGAGCAGCACGATGCCGATGTCGACCTGGTCGAGCGCCGCCGACAGTCGTGCCGCGGTGGCATGGTGGCGACGCTCTTCCGCGAAGGTATTCATCAGCCGTTTCCGCAGCAGCCCGGTGATGGCGGCGGTTCCCGCGGCGGTAGCCGCGAGCATCAGCAGATGATGCAGATCGGCGGCGTCATAGCCGAGCGTGGCGCGGTGGTTGACAAAGAACAGCGCGGCAGCGACCACCGCAATCGCGGCGCTGATCATGCCCGAGGCGAGTCCGCTCAGTGAACTCGCGCAGGCGACGATGCAGACGAACAACGGCGCCGGGTTGGGCAGGGCCATGAGATGCCGGTCGACCAGGATGGCGGCCAGCGCCGTCACTGTCGTCAGCACCGGACCGGAGATGGGGCGCCAGTCGAACTGCATGCCTGTTCTCGCTTCGTCACGAGAATAACGGTCCGAGCTTGCAGAAAAGTTTCCGCGCCGCCGAGGTTTGTCCCCGCATGCCTAACAACCGGTGCAGGGCATCCGGTGGATTCGAGGCAAATCCGCGTGGGCAACCCGGACGGCGCCCTCGCCATGCGCGCCGGTGGCGATCAGGAAGGAGGCAACGACCAGGATACCCGTGGTCAGGGTGATGGCGACGATGACGACAGGCACTTTCATGCCTGGCGCGATGGCGCGGCGCGCCGATGCTTGGCGTAAGGGCCTCAAGGAAGGTCTGCGGGCAACGGGCTCACGCCGGAATCGGCATCGCCATGCTGGCCTTGATCGAGAACACCGTGAGGGTGACGATCAGGCACAGCGACAGCGAGGCGATGGCAAGCGAAGCCGCAACGGCATCGGCCAGTCTGGACGAGTCTGCAGGCGCTGGAGCGCTTACGAAACCTGCTGGGCCGCGCGGCCGGGTCATGGTCCATTTCCTCATTGTGCGGGCGAATCACCTGCCAACACCGCAAGGTGTCGCAGGGCTCGCAGGCAACATTGGGGCGAGCGCGCGTCGAAAATGGCAAAAACGCGGCGAATCCGGCGTTATCGGCTATTCCCAGGCTTCAAGCCTCGGCGCCGACCTTGGCGTCGTGCCAGTCCATGTTGATAAAACCGGGGGTCTGCTCGACCCGGTGCAGCCAGGTCCGGATCGCGGGAAACGTGGTGAGATCATAATCGCAGCGATCGGCGACATGGGTATAGCCATAGAGCGCGATGTCCGCGACGGTGAGCCGCCCGGTCGCAAAATACTCATGGGTCTTGAGGTGGTTTTCCATCACCTGCAGGGCGGCGTAACCCCGCTCCATCCAGTCTTCAAGTGCATGGGTCTGCAAATCCCTGCCGCCCTTGACCAGCGACAACCAGAAATAGGCGGCGCCGATGTTCGGCTCCAGCGCGTGCTGCTCGAAGAACATCCATTGCAGCGCCTCGGCGCGCTCGATCGGCGTTTCAGGCGCAAGCGGGGTGCCACCGGCAACGTACCACAGAATGGCGTTTGATTCGGCGAGATAGCGTCCTTCCGCAACCTCCAGCAGCGGCACCTGGCCGCTCGGATTCTTGGCCAGAAATTCCGGCGTGCGACTCTCGCCGCGCAGAATGTCGATCTCGATCGCGCGATACGGTGCCTTTAGCAGCGCCAACGCAAGGCGAACCTTGTAGCTGTTGCCCGAGCGCTGCATGGAATAGAGAGTGTACATTCAGGTTTCGTTCGACCGCTGGTGCCTGCCGCGTGTTGCAGCCGGAGGGTTGTCACGCTGCAACGCGGCCAAACAATGATGCCGATGCCGATGGGTCGCAAGGCCTTCGCGGTGGAAATGGTCGAAAACCTCTGCCGCACTGCACCCCTGCGGCAGATCCTGCCAGCAAATCTCCACAGCCGAGATCACGCCTGCGCGATTCCGCGAGCGCCCTTCATGACGCCCATGCGATCCAGGGTCGCCCGCCGCAATATGAGCGCATGGAGTGCCATCAAAACCAGCAGGCCGAGCGGTATGCCGGTGACACCATCGATGCCGCGCGACAGCAGTGGCGCGATCCAGGCCGCGGCCAGCCCGCTGATCTCGAAATGGCGAAATCCCTCCTTCAAGCCGTGGCGTGCGAAGAAGGCGATCGCGACCGCGAGCACGACGAGGTCGTAGTCGAGCACATAGGGCGTCGCGAGCAGGCTGCCGGTCGCCAGCGCCGCGGCCTTGAGTTCGAACGCGGCATCGCTCTGCCAGAGCCGGGCCAGACTGGCGGCAAGCACCAGCGCGAGCGCGATCTGCATCGCGTAGGCGGTTTGCAGGTTGCCGCCCCACATCCGCACGGCCGAGAAGATCGACTGGATCTTCTCCCAGCCGGTGCCACCCTGCTCGAGCACCACGGTCTGGGTGAAGGTCGTCGAGTCGGCAAAGGCCTGCCATACGCCGCTGCCGAGCGTCGCCATGCTGACGGCCAGCAGGGCCGCAACGGTGGCCATGGTGGCGCCGATGGCGTTCCATCGCCGGCCTGCCAGCAACGCAATCGGGATCAGGACGCCGAACTGCGGCTTGTAGGCGAGCAGGCCGATCAAGACGCCGGCCAGCCAGGGCCTGCGATCGAGCAGATGCAGCGCGCCGCCAAGCAGCGCCGCGGTGAGAAATCCATTCTGGCCGTGCCCGATATTGACAAAGACGGCGGGGAAGGCGAGCGCGATCAGCGGTGTCTCGGGCCGGGGGAGGATCGCGCGCAGTGCCGCGAGATAGCCAGCGAGACTTGCTGCAAGCCAGAATGCAAGGCCGCAGGCGTAGGGAAACGCCGCCACCAGCACGGCGATGGCAAGGAAGAAGGGCGGATAGTGCCAGCCATAGAACGGAACCTCGCGGCCGTCGAACACCGCCATCTCGGCGGCATGCTGTAGCGCCGGCTGATAGGCGTCGGCGGGCTTTCCCTGCCAGGTCAGCGCGCCCGCGGCATAGACATTGGAGAAGTCTGTGCCGACAGGCTTGCCGTTGCGATCGATCAGTCCGTTCGACAGCGCGATCCAGCCCACGATGGCGATGACATAGGCGGCAAGCAGGATCAGGCTGTAGCCGCGCGCCCGCTCGGCCGTCAGCCAACGGCCGGATTGCAGGCCTTGCCAGATATGAGTCATTTCGCCACAGAATTTTATGAATGTTGCGCGGAGCCTAGGGCGGCCGCTTTAACGTTCCCTAAAGTTCTGGGTCGCCGGCGCAAGCTTCTTGCGGCGGAGCCGGGCGCGTCCTAGGGTGCCACGATCCCAATAATACGAGTTGTGGATTGCCGGTTCACGACGTCTGCATGGAGCTGATGATGCCGTTTCTGTCCGCTGCGCTCGATCGTGTGAAGCCGTCCGCGACCATCGCGGTGACGGACAAAGCACGGGCGCTCAAGGCGGAAGGCCGCAACGTCATCGGTCTCGGTGCCGGCGAACCCGACTTCGACACGCCGGCCAACATCAAGCTGGCGGCGATCCGCGCCATCGAGGCCGGCAAGACCAAGTACACCGCGGTCGACGGTCTTCCCGAATTGAAGGAGGCGGTCGCCGCCAAGTTCGAGCGTGAGAACGGGCTAGCCTACAAGCCGAACCAGATCATTGTCGGCACCGGCGGCAAGCAGGTGCTCTACAATGCGCTGATGGCCACCATCAATCCGGGCGACGAGGTGATCATCCCGGCACCCTATTGGGTGAGCTACCCGGAAATGGTGGCGCTCGCCGGTGGCGAGCCGGTGCCGGTGGTGTGCACGGCCGCGCAGGGCTTCAAGCTGCAGCCGGACGCGCTGGAGAAGGCGATCACGCCGAAGACCAAGTGGATCATCCTGTGCTCGCCGTCGAACCCGACCGGCGCGGCCTATACCCGCGCCGAGTTGAAGGCGATCACCGACGTCCTGGTGAAGCATCCCGACGTCTGGATCATGACCGACGACATGTACGAGCATCTCGTCTATGACGACTTCACCTTCACGACCGTGGCGCAGGTCGAGCCGAAGCTGTACGACCGCACCTTGACGGTCAACGGCGTCTCGAAGGCCTATTGCATGACCGGCTGGCGGATCGGCTATGCCGGGGGTCCCGCCAAGCTGATCAAGGCGATGGCGACCATCCAGTCGCAGTCCACTTCGAACCCGTCGTCGATTGCGCAATGGGCATCGGTCGAGGCGCTCAACGGTCCGCAGGATTTCATTCCGGTACACAACAAGGTGTTCAAGGAACGCCGCGATCTCGCGGTGTCGATGCTAAACCAGGCCCGCGGCATCGAATGTGCGCGGCCGGAAGGCGCCTTCTACGTCTATCCTTCCTGCGCCGGCACCATCGGCAAGACGGCGCCGTCGGGCAAGGTGCTCGGCAATGACGAGGACTTCGTCACCGAGTTGCTGGAGAGCGAAGGTGTTGCCGTGGTGCAGGGCTCGGCGTTCGGGCTCGGTCCGGCATTCCGCATCTCCTACGCGACCAAGACCTCTGATCTCGAGGAAGCCTGCAAGCGCATTCAGCGCTTTTGTGGCAATTTGAGATAGTCAAATCACATCGCCGTCGACCTCTTGATGTTTTGACGGCGAATTTGCGAAGCGCCATGTTTTGGACACGGCGCTTCCTTCCTGTCCGCTCCGCAATCCCTCATGCGGAGACAAGATCCATGCGACTGTTCACGTCAGCCATTGCCACTGCCATTGCCGCGCTCGCGGCCTCCTGCGTCAGCGCCAGCGCACAGACACCCGTTCCCGTCGGCGTTCTGGCGTGTCAGGGCGGCCAGAATGTCGGCTTTGTGGTCGGTTCGGTTGCCCAGTTCGAGTGTGTGTTCCGCAGCGCAGGCCGACGCCCCGAAGGCTATACCGCCACCATTCGCCGCTTCGGCGTCGACCTCGGTTTCACCGAGCAGACCCAGCTTTCCTGGACGGTGAGCGCGCCGAGCATGAGGTTGCCCCCGGGAGCGCTCGCCGGCACCTATGGCGGCGTCGGCGCCAACGCATCGGTCGGCATCGGTTTCGGCGGCAACTTTCTGGTCGGTGGCCCCGGCAATGCCTTTGGTCTGCAGCCCATCAGCGTGCAGGGCCAGACCGGGCTGAACGTCGCCGCAGGCGTTGCCGACATCGACCTGCAGCCGGTCGGGTTCGCGCCGCGTCGGGGCTACCGGCACGGGCGTCATCATCATGCCTATCCGCATCACCACCATCACTACCGCCGCTGAGCCGGCTGACATCGCCAAGCAAGACAGGACCGCGGCAGCGGGCATTTTTTGCGAGCCGCGCCTTCTTGTGAGACAATGTGGGACAGACTCAGCCGCCGGTGCTGATCCGGCCGGGACGAGCGCTCGCGACCCCATCGACGGTCAATCTGGTGTCCCGGTTCGGCGTATGGCATAAAAAGGCGCGCCATCGGCCATGGCGCCGCCGTTTCTCGGCCTGCATCACCTTGTTTCAGCCGGAGTTCTGTCCATGCGCCGCTTCCTCGTCCTTGCCGGCGCTGTCACCGCGTGCGTGGCGTTCCTCGCCGTTGCCCGGGCGCAGCCAATTCAGCGCGTCCAGGTCGGCGTGCTCGAATGCCGCGGCGGTGCCAGCATCGGATTCATTGTCGGTTCCGTCACCCATCTCGGCTGTGTGCTGCGGGTCGATGGCATGCCGGAGGACCGCTATATCGCCACCATCCGCAAGGTCGGGGTCGACCTCGGCATCACCCAGGAATCGGCGCTGGCCTGGGGCGTCTATGCGCCGGTCGCCCGCCTCGGACCGGGCGATCTCTCCGGCAATTATGCCGGCGCCCAGGGCAGCGCGTCGGTCGGCGTCGGCGTTGGCGGCAATGTGCTGGTCGGTGGCTCCGACAATTCGATCGCGCTGCAGCCCCTGAGCGTGCAGGGCCAGGTCGGGTTCAGTGTCGCGGCCGGGCTGGCGAGCCTCGAGCTTAGACCGGGTCGCTAGGCGGCGGCCCTCGCGGTTGGCTTTCGATTGAAACGTCGCCTTACTCCGAGCGAGCGCTGAGCCCGCTGGCAATCGGGCCGGCTGGCTGGCGCGTTCGATGTTTTTTGGTCGCCGCATCAACCTGCTGCAAGCGACCTATTTCCGGCTTGCCAAAACGCAGCGGGAGAGGGAGCATCGACGTGCCGACCCAATCACGGGCCGAGCTCCAGACAAGGAGGCGGCAATGGGACAACACGTCAGAAGTCCCCGCGGTCCACGGTGTATTGCACTGGTGGGCCCATTTCAGAGCGGAAAAACCACCCTTCTCGAAGCGATCCTGGCGCGCACCGGCGCCATCGCAAAAACCGGCAGCGTCGATGCCGGAACTTCCGTCGGCGACGCCAGCCCCGAGGGGCGCCATCACAAGATGAGCGTCGGCCTCACCGCCGCCACCACCCACTTCATGGGGGACGACTACACCTTCATCGATTGTCCTGGCTCGGTCGAATTCGCGCACGACATGCGCGCCGCGATGCCGGCGGTCGACGCCGCCGTGGTGGTCTGCGAAGCCGACGAACGCAAGCTGCCGCAGCTGCAGATCATCCTGCGCGAGCTCGAGGACCTCGGCGTGCCGCGCTTCCTGTTTCTCAACAAGATCGACCGCGCCAGCAAGCGCATCCGCGAGACGCTGGCGACGCTGCAGCCGGCCTCGCGAATTCCGCTGGTGCTGCGCCAGATTCCGATCTGGAATGGCGAGCTGATCGCCGGCTTTGTCGATCTCGCGCTGGAGCGCGCCTTTGTCTACCGCGAACACAAGGCGTCCGAAGTCGTGGCGCTGGAAGGCGGCGATCTCGACCGCGAGAAGGAAGCCCGCTTTTCGATGCTGGAAAAGCTCGCCGATCACGACGACGCATTGATGGAACAGCTGCTCGACGATATTTCACCGCCGCGCGATGCGATCTTCGACGATCTTGCCCGCGAATTGCACGAGGGGCTGATCTGTCCGGTGCTGCTGGGTTCGGCGCTGCGCCAGAACGGCGTGCTGCGCCTGATGAAGGCGCTTCGGCATGAATCCCCCGGCGTCGCCGCGACGGCGAAGCGCCTCGGCGCCGCGTCGCCCAAGGATGCGCTCGCCTATGTCTTCAAGACCGTGCATCTGCAGCATGGCGGCAAGCTGTCGCTGACGCAAATCCTCGCCGGGCATCTCGAGGATGGCGCGACGCTGCTGGCATCCTCCGGGGAGTCCGGCCGCGTTTCCGGGATCCTCGCTGTCAGTGGCGGGCATGACACCAAGCGTGCCGCGGCCGAAGCCGGCGATACGGTGGCGCTCGGCAAGCTCGATGCGGTCAAGACCGGCGACACCGTGTCGAGCGGCAAGACGGCGCTTGCGGCGCTGGTCGTAGTCGAGCCGCTGCCGCCGGTGCTGGCGATGGCGCTGTCGGCGACCGATCGCAAGGACGACGTCAAGCTCGGCCAGGCGCTGCTGCGCCTGAACGAGGAGGATCCGTCCCTGACCATGATCCACAATCCGCAAACCCACGACATCGTGCTGTGGGGACAGGGCGAGATGCATCTGCGCGTCGCGCTGGAACGGCTGCGCGACCGCTTCGGCGTCAATGTGAAGTCGCAGCCTCCCGGCATCGGCTACCAGGAGACCATTCGCAAGGCGATGACCCAGCGCGGCCGGCATAAGAAGCAGTCCGGCGGCCATGGCCAGTTCGGCGACGTCGTGCTGGAGATCAAGCCGATGCCGCGCGGCAGCGGCTTCGAATTCCACGAGAAGGTGGTCGGCGGCGCCGTGCCGCGAAACTATATCGGCGCCGTCGAGGAGGGCGTGGTCGACGGATTGCTGCGCGGACCGCTCGGCTTTCCGGTAATCGACGTCCACGTCACCCTGGTCGACGGTTCCTATCACAGCGTGGATTCCTCCGATCTGGCGTTCCGAACCGCGGCGCGGATCGGGATCAGCGAAGCGCTGCCGCAATGCCAGCCGGTGCTGCTGGAGCCGATCCATCTGGTCGAGATCGTCTGTCCGACCGACGCCACCGCCCGGATCAATGCCATCTTGTCGGGCCGGCGCGGCCAGATCCTGGGCTTCGATACCCGCGAGGGCTGGTCGGGATGGGATTGCGTCCGCGCCACGATGCCGGAAGCGGAGATCGGCGATCTGATCGTCGAACTGCGCTCGGCCACGGCGGGCGCCGGCGGTTTCACCCGGCAGTTCGACCGCATGGCCGAGGTCACCGGCCGCGCCGCCGACCAGATCATCGCCGCGCATCGCGCCGCGGCGTGATCGCTGCAACGCGCGTCTGCCGCCGCCGGTGGAAAGCTCCGGCGGCGGCCCGTCCTTGACACGGAGCGGCGGACCATCCTTGATCGCCGGACAATCCAGCTGCGCCGAGGAAAGCCGTGACCCAACCGCGTGCCGCTTGCCTGATCGGATGGCCGGCCGCGCATTCGCGCTCGCCATTGATCCATCACTACTGGCTGCGCACGCTGGGCATTGTGGGCGGCTACAACATCGAGGCCGTGCCACCCGAGGGCTTTGCCGATTTCGTGCTGCGTCTGTCCAGCCGCGGCTTTGTCGGCGCCAATGTCACCATTCCGCACAAGGAGCGCGTCTTGGCGCTGTCGCTGCCCGACCCGCGCGCCCGCGCCGTCGGTGCCGCCAATACGCTCTGGTATGACGAGGATGCGCTGCGCTCCACCAATACCGACATCGAGGGCTTCATCAACAATCTCGATGCCTGTGCGCCGGGCTGGGATGCGGCCTCCGACGCGCTGGTGCTGGGAGCCGGCGGTTCATCCCGCGCGGTGGTGTTCGGCTTGCTCGAGCGCGGCATCGGCTGCGTGCATGTGGCAAACCGCACCGCGGCCCGCGCCCAGGCGTTGGCCGATCAATTCGGTGCCCGGGTCGTGCCGGTCGGGTGGGAAGCCATCGACGAGATGCTGCCGGGTTCCAACCTGCTGGTCAACACGACCTCGCTTGGCATGCAGGGCCAGCCGGCGCTCGGGATCGGTCTCGACCGGCTGCCGGAATCCGCCGTCGTCGCCGATCTCGTCTATGTTCCGCTGCAGACGGCGCTGTTGGCGGCGGCGCGGGCGCGCGGCCTGAGGACCGCCGACGGGCTCGGCATGCTGCTGCATCAGGCCGTGCGTGGATTTGAATTGTGGTTCGGACAGCGCCCCCACGTCACTCCCGAGCTGCGCGCGCTGGTGGAGGCCGATCTCACAAAAGCTTGAGCCGGGAATGTTGTCGCTGCTGCGGTGTCTGTTGCTGGATGTAACCAACGGAGACCTGCTCATGCCCGCCTTTCGCTCGACGATTTTCCGCCCGCTGATCGCCACTGCGCTGGTCGCCGCATCGGCGCTGGCCGCGATCGCCCAGCAGCCGCCGACGGTGCGGATCCGCGGCAGCATCGAGAGCGTCGATGGTCCGGTGCTGTCGATCAAGTCACGGGAGGGCAACGACCTCAAGGTGCGGCTCACCGACAATTTCATGGTGATCGGGATCGCGAAGAGCGATCTGTCCGAGATCAAGCCGGGATCCTATATCGGCGTGTCCGCGATGCCCGAGCCCGACGGCACGCAGAAGGCGCTTGCGGTCCATCTCTTTCCCGAAGCGCAGCGCGGAACCGCCGAAGGGTTCCTGCCCTGGGACCTCCGTCCCCAGAGCACCATGACCAACGCCACGGTGGCGACTACCGCCGCCGGGGTCGACGGTCAGAACATCCTGGTCAAGTACAAGGATGGCGAGAAGAAAGTCCTGGTGCCGCCGGGCACACCGGTCGTCGCCTTTGTCAGCGCGGAGAGGTCGGTCGTGAAGCCGGGCGCCAAGATCATCATCTTCGGCGCCGCCAGGAAGGATGACGGTACGCTGGAAGCCGGCCGTATCGGTGTCGGCCTCGACGGCGTCACGCCGCCGATGTAAACGCGAGCTCGATTCTCAAGCAGATGATCTCCGGTTGAATCGGTTCGGCCGCAGCCTCGTTTCAACTCTCCGCGAGCGGAAGAGGGACGCAGTGGGTTTCGCTGCGGCAGCTAGTTCGTTCGTGGCACCTTGCGCTTCAGGCGGCTGACGAGAGATTTGGGAAAGCGCAGCTTGATCAGCAACGCCGCAATGGTGACCACGATCAGCGCGGGCGCGGTGGGCCATTTGTAGTCCCAGCCGAGATTGCCGATCCAGTTGGCGGCCGCGCAAAATCCGAGGATGACGATGGCGAGGCTGGCCACGCGGGCAAACTGCGCGGCGCGCCACACGAATAGGGGATTCCAACCGGGCATGGACACGTCGCCTCTCGCTGGTGGCCTCTTTCAGTTCCGGTTCAACCGCGCCCGGGTGCAGGCCGGGCGGCACTTCCCGTTGCCTCAGTTTCTTGTCGGTCTTGCCTGCCCGCCAGTTTACACCGCCAGCACGTGGTCGTCGATCTCGGCAATGGTGTTGACGCCGCACAACCCCATGGTGGTGTTGAGTTCGTTGCGGATGGTCTCGATCGCCTTGGCGACGCCGGCTTCGCCCGCTGCACCCAGTCCGTAGGCGTAGGCGCGGCCGATCATGCAGGATTTGGCCCCAAGCGCCAGCGCCCGCATCACGTCCTGGCCGGATCTGATGCCGCCGTCGAACAGGATCTCCATCTTCGATCCCACGGTATCGACGATTTCCGGCAGCACCTCGATGGAAGACGGCGCGCCGTCGAGCTGCCGGCCGCCATGGTTGGAGACCACCAGCGCCTGCGCTCCGCTCTTGGCGGCCTCCTCGGCGTCCTCGACATCAAGAATGCCCTTGAGCACGAGCTTGCCCGGCCAGATGCTGCGAATCCATTCGACATCCTTCCAGCTCAGCGTGGTGTCGAATTGCGAGGCGATCCAGCTCGACAGCGCCGTGATGTCGTCGGTGCCCTTGAGATGTCCGACCAGATTGCCGAAGGTCCGGCGCTTGCCGCGCAGCACGCCGGACACCCAGGCCGGCTTGGTGGCGAAATCCAGCAGCTTCGACAGCGACCATTCCGGCGGCACCGTCATGCCGTTCTTGATGTCCTGATGGCGCTGGCCGATGACCTGGAGGTCGACCGTGAGCACCAGCGCGCTGCATTTGGCCGCGATGGCGCGCTCGATCAGGGATTTGATGAAACCGCGATCCTTCATGACATAGAGCTGGAACCAGAACGGCTTGTCGACCGCGGCGGCGATGTCCTCGATCGAGCAGATCGACATCGTGCTCTGGGTGAAGGGAATACCGGCGGCCTGGGCGGCGCGGCAGGCGTGGATCTCGCCGTCGCCATGCTGCATGCCAAGCAGGCCGACCGGAGCCAGGATCAGCGGCAGGGCGGCCGGTTCCCCCAGGATCCGGGTCGAGAGGTCGCGCCGCGACACGTCGACCAGGATGCGCTGGCGCAGCTTGATCTGTTGCAGGTCATCGTGATTGGCCCGCATCGTGTCTTCGGTATAGGAACCGCGATCCGCATAGTCGAAGAACGCCTTGGGGACGCGGCGCCTGTGCAACTGGCGCAAATCCTCGATGCAGGTGATGTGTTTCATGGCAGTATTCCGGCCCTTCTTGTATTCGTGGCGTTGACGTTCATCTAGCATGGTTGGGCGGACCGCAACATCGCCATGCACCGGGCCGCCGCCAACCAGGAGGACCTTCCATGACCGGATCCCGTCCCGACCCCAAACCCGCCGAAGGTGCCGACAAGCGACGGTTGGATGAAGCCCTGGAGGAAGGGCTGGAGGAGACGTTTCCCGGCTCGGATCCGGTCAGCGTGACCCAGCCGGCACCCTCCAAGGCCGATCGTCACATCAGGCGCAAGGATTGAGCCGATGCCTTGGCCGGTTTAAAAAGTCGTGCTATTACAATTACTTGGAATTGGATCCGGAGCCCGGCGGTCGGTAACTATTCATCATATTTCTTGAAGCCATCTTAGCTCTCGGCGCATTATAACCCTGCACGCCATGACGGCGGGCGTTCGGAGGCTTCTTGCCGGGTCGCGCGAGCAGCCCTGAAGGCGGGTGGGGGAGACATGAACCGCAGATTTTTCGGTACCGACGGCATTCGCGGTCGCGCCAATGGATTGATCACCCCGGAGCTCGCCCTCAAGGTCGGGCAGGCGGCCGGGCTGGTGTTTCAGCGCGGTGAGCACCGCCACCGCGTGGTGATCGGCAAGGATACAAGGCTTTCCGGCTACATGATCGAATACGCCATGGTGGCCGGCTTCACCTCGGTCGGCATGGACGTGCTGCTGCTCGGTCCGATGCCGACGCCGGCAGTGGCGATGCTGACCAAGTCGATGCGCGCGGATCTCGGCGTGATGATTTCGGCCTCGCACAACCTGTTCGAGGACAACGGCATCAAGCTGTTCGGCCCGCAAGGTTTCAAGCTATCCGACGATGTCGAGAAACAGATCGAGCAGTTGCTCGACGAATCGCTCGACAAGCGGCTGGCGCAGAGCGCCAGTCTCGGGCGCGCCCGCCGTATCGACGGCGTGCATGACCGCTATATCGAGTTCGCCAAGCGCACCCTGCCGCGCGACCTCAGCCTGGACGGCTTGCGCGTCGTGGTCGATTGCGCCAACGGCGCCGCCTATCGGGTGGTGCCGGAAGCGCTGTGGGAACTTGGCGCCGACGTCATCTCCATCGGCGTCGAGCCGGACGGTTTCAACATCAACAAGGAATGCGGATCGACCTCGCCGGAAGCCTTGAGCCGCAAGGTGCGCGAAATGCGCGCCGACATCGGCATCGCGCTCGATGGCGACGCCGACCGCGTGATCCTGGTCGATGAGCGCGGCCATCTGGTCGATGGCGATCAGCTGCTCGCGGTGATCGCGCAGAGCTGGAAGGAAGACGGCCGCCTCGCCAAGCCCGGCATCGTCGCCACCGTGATGTCGAATCTGGGACTGGAGCGTTTTCTCGAGGGCCACGGCATCGAGCTCGTTCGCACGCCGGTCGGAGATCGCTACGTGCTCGAACAGATGCTCAGCCGCGGCTACAATCTCGGCGGCGAACCGTCGGGTCATATCATCCTGTCCGACTACACCACCACCGGCGACGGCTTCGTTGCCGCCTTGCAGGTGCTGGCGGTGGTGCAGAAACAGCAGCGACGGGTTTCCGAGGTCTGTCACCGCTTCGACCCGCTGCCGCAGATCATCAAGAATGTGCGCTATCGCAGCGGCAAGCCGCTCGATGATGCCGATGTCAAATCGGCGATCGTCGCCGGCGAGCAGCGCCTCAACGGCCATGGCCGGCTGCTGGTCCGCTCTTCCGGCACCGAGCCGGTGATCCGCGTGATGGGCGAGGGCGACGATCGAATCCTGGTCGAGGAAGTGGTCGACCACATCGTCTCGGCACTCGGCGAAGCAGTGGCGGCCTGAGCGGCTGCATTCGCATCGCAGCCATTATCGATTGGTGCTGGTCGGCGCGTCGTTCGCCGGCTAGGTAAGGCCGATCGCGCCAAATCTGCACCGATCGTCGGGAACTGCCCGTTGAACAAGCCTGTCATCGTCTCCGAAGAAGCCCTGGTCGAGCCGGTGATCGTCTCCGACGTCAGCGTCGCGCGCACGGCAGCCGCGGCGGCCGGCCCGGCCTATATTGTGCTCGCCGGCATCAGCTTCTCGCATTTCCTCAACGACGCCATGCAGTCGCTGATCTCGTCGATCTATCCGATCCTGAAGGACAACTACGCCCTCGACTTCGCCCAGATCGGGATGATCACGCTGGCGTTCCAGTTCACCGCATCGCTGCTGCAGCCGCTGGTCGGGCATTTCACCGATCGCAAGGCGCAGCCATACTCGCTCGCCATCGGCATGGGCTCGACCTTTTTCGGGTTGCTGCTGCTGGCCGCCGCGCATCACTACGTCGTCATCCTGGTCGCGGCCGCCCTGATCGGGCTCGGTTCGGCGGTGTTCCATCCGGAATCGGCGCGCATCGCCCGGCTGGCGTCCGGCGGCCGCTACGGCTTCGCGCAATCGGTGTTTCAACTCGGCGGCAGCTTCGGCACCTCGATGGGGCCGGTCCTCGCCGCGCTGATCGTGGTGCCGTTCGGCCAGCCGAGCATCGCCTGGTTCTCCTCGATCGCGTTTCTCGCGATCGTCATCCTGTGGCGGATCGGCCGCTGGTACCAGCCGCAGATCGCAGCCCGGCAAGCCAGGCCGGCCGAACCGCACCCGGAAGCGCCGAACTCCCGCCGCGTCAAGATCGGATTGGCGGTGCTGGTGGCGCTGCTGTTCTCCAAGCAGCTCTATGTGTCGAGCCTGTCGAGCTATTACATCTTCTATCTGATCGACCGGTTCGGCGTCTCGACCCAGGCCGCGCAGTTCTATCTATTCATCTTCCTCGCCGCCAACGCGGTCGGCGCCTTCTTCGGCGGTCCGCTGGGCGATCGCTTCGGCCGCAAATATGTCATCTGGTTTTCCATTCTCGGTGCGCTGCCGTTCTCGCTGGCATTGCCTCACGTCGGCCTGTTCGCCAGCGCGGTACTCACGGTGTTCATCGGTCTTATCATCTCGTCGGCCACCTCGTCGATCATCGTGTTCGCGCAGGAACTGATGCCGCATCGGTTCGGCATGATTTCCGGCGTGTTCTTCGGCGTCGCCTTCGGTATCGGCGGACTCGGCGCGGCCGTTCTCGGCCGGGTTGCCGACCATACCGGCATCGCCTTTGTCTACCAGATCTGCGCGGTCCTGCCCGCGCTCGGCCTGCTTGCGGTGTTCCTGCCGAAGATGCCGAAGACGGCGCATTAGCAGGCGGACCACGTCAACGCATCGTTAGTCATTGCTCGCTGGCGCCGTCGTTCTGCGCGTCGCTTTCGCGTGCCACGTTGAGAGATTATCAACCTTAAGAATTAGGGTTAAGCGGCGCTTAAGCATTTGATGCCATCGTACCCCCGTCAGTTTCAGACGTGGGGCTTCCGATGATGGCCTCACCGGCCAAAAGGACGGAGCCAAATGCGTAGCGTCAAGTGTCTCATCGCCGCCGGAGCGGCATCCCTGCTGTCCTCGGCGGCTTTCGCAGCCGACATGCCGATCATGCCGCCGCCGGCCTATGCGCCGCCGCCGGTCGCCGATTTCGGCGGGTGGTATCTGCGCGGCGACATCGGCATGACCAACCAGAGCGTGAAGGACCTGACGCTGGCGACAGGACCGTTCCCCACCGGCTTTCAGAACACCGGCTTTGGATTCGACAGCGCCACCTCCTACGATCTTGGCGTGGGCTATCGCTTCAACAACTGGTTTCGCGCCGACGTGACCGGCGAATATCGCGGCCGCTCGAATTTCCACGGGTCGCAGTTCAGCCCGATCAACGTGATCGCGCCCGGCTTTGCGGAAACCAACAACTATTCCGGCAGCAAGTCCGAATGGGTCGTGATGGCCAATGGCTATGTCGATCTCGGCACCTGGTGGTGTGTGACCCCGTTTGTCGGCGCCGGCATCGGCATGTCCCGCAACACCATCAGCGGCTTTCGCGACGACGGCTTTATCGTGAACGCTGGCGTGCCGTCGGTTGCCTCGACCTTCGCCGCCGATGGCTCGAAGTGGAATTTCGCATGGGCGCTGCATGCAGGTCTGGCCTATGAGGTCACGCCCGGGTTCACGGTCGAACTGGCCTATCGCTACCTCAATCTCGGCGATGGCATCACCGGCGCCACCAATTCCTTCGACGGCGTCACCGTCGTCAACGGCCGCGGCTTCCTGATGAAGGACATCACCTCGCAGGACGTGAAGCTCGGTGTCCGCTGGGAACTGATGAGCCCGCCGGTCTATGCGCCGCCGCCGCTGGTCACCAAGGGCTGACCACCGGCCCACTGGCTGCCAAGAATACTGCCGAACGGCGCGGGATTTCCCGCGCCGTTTTGCTTTGTAGCCGGGTGAGGAAGCTGTCCGCGAGTCGTCTCCCGCCGCCGTGGTGGCTCCGAACCGTTATTCCAACTCAGCAGTGAAGCGCCGGCGCATGCTGCCGAGACGGAGGTGGCAAGACTTCGCTGCCATTGTCGAGCGGAGAGGGGGATTTGTCGCGGGCGAGGGACCGGTCCCTGCAAGCAAAGAGAAGGCCGCCCGAAGGCGGCCTGATGTCCGGCTCAGCGATGGCGGCTGTTGTCAGAACTTGTAGCCCAGTCCGGCACGCACGCTGTTCATGGTGACATTCATGTCCATCACCGATACGAACTTGACATATTCCCATTCGACCCGGGCGAAGACGTTGTCGAACAGCATCATCTCCGTCCCGAGGCCGCCGGTGTAGCCGATTACGTAGTTGTTGCTCCGCGACTGTCCTCCCGACAAGGAAAGAAAGGAGAGCGGCGTTTCGGTGTGAACGGGATTGCCATTGAGGTCCACACCATCGAACACGTCGAACTCGTTCGATGTCACGGACACGGTCCGGGATGTGGCCATGCGTCCGACGGCAACGCCGCCGAACATGTAGGGCAGGAAGTCGCCGACTGCCCAGCCGGCGCGGCCACGAAACGTCACGACATCCTTGACCTGGAGCGCGGCCGACCCGGTCAGGGTCACGTCATAACGGTCAGTATGGCCCGACGGCAGGGTCTGTCCGCCGGGATTATCGAGCCTGCGGCCCATCTGATTCTGCGCCGAGGTGGAGAGGCCGTTGATATAGGTGTAGTTCGCCTCGACACCCGCGACGATGTCGTCCCATTGAAAGTTTCGACCGACGAACGCGCCAAACCCGGTCGCCTGCGCATGTTGCGGCTGGAACAGGGTCAGTTGGCCGACCGGCGCCGCAATGACCGTGTTGCGCAGAATGAAGCTGGTCAGTGACGACTGCGCGTGGCTGAGGTCGATATTCGCGGATGAGTAATCGACATGGCCGCCGGCATACCATCCATCCCAGTTGCGGGTGGGAGGGGGCTCCGACGGGATGCTGCCGCGAAGATAGTCGGGCATGTCGGCGGCGTGCGCGCCAGCCGCCACCCCGAACATCATCGTCACCAACAGAAACCGACGCATCGCAACTCTCCCACGTCCCGGAAACGTGCCCGATCATGGTCTGTTAACGTTAATCAACCGTTTCATTCGGTGAATTTGCTGCGGGACGGAAGAAGCGGGTTTGCATGCCCGCGGCGCAAAGTAAGAAAACATTAACCGGACAGGCCGTTGAGCGGGCCGTTTCTGGTCCAGGCCCGACAGAACTATCACCCGTCAATGGAAGCAGCGCGGCGCCGGGGTCGCGTGTGGGACGGTCGGGCCACGCCGGCGCAATGCTCGAACCCCTGCTGCGCCGCTTGACAGGGAATCGTGCGGCTGGTCCGATATCGCTGCTGCCACGAAGGCTCGCGCAATCCATGAAGATCTATGGCGACACCAATTCTGGCAATTGCCTGAAAGTGAAATGGGTCTGCGACACGCTCGGACTCGCCTATCACTGGATCGACATCGACACCCGCAAGGGTGAGAGCCGTACCACGCAATTCCTTCAGCTCAACGGCGCCGGGCAGGTTCCGACCGTCGTGTTCGACGATGGCCGGGCGCTGGCGGAATCCAACGCCATCATCCGCTATCTCGCCTGCAACAGCGATCTCATTCCGGCCGATCCCTTCGCCGCGGCGAAGATGGACGAGTGGCTGTTCTGGGAGCAATACAGCCACGAGCCCTATATCGCGGTCTGCCGTTACCAGATGGTCTATCTCGGAAAGCAGGCCTCGGATCTCGATCCCGACAAGGTCAAGCGGGGCTATGCCGCGCTGGCGCGGCTGGAGCACCAGCTCGCCGTCACGCGGTTCCTGGTCGGCGGGGCCGTTTCGCTCGCCGACGTCTCGCTGTTGGCCTACACCCGGCTCGCACATGAGGGCGGCTTCCGCCTCGAAGGCTATGCCGACGTGCGGCGCTGGATCGCCGAGACCGAACAATTCCTTGGCCTGCCGCCGGCGCGCTGAACGTGGAAACCCCGATCATGATCTCTACGAGCTCGATCACGATCCGCCGTGCCCGCCGCGACGATGTCGGCAGCATCGTGGCCATGCTGGCGGACGATCCGCTCGGCCGCACGCGCGAACGGCTGGAGGATCCGCTGCCCGCGTCCTACCTCGGGGCATTCGACGCCGTCGATCGCGATTCGAACATCCATCTGGTGGTTGCCCAGGATGGCGAAGCCGGTGTGGTCGGCTGCCTGCAACTCTGCATCCTGCCTGGACTAAGCTCGCAGGGCGCGCCGCGCGCCCTGATCGAGGACGTTCGCGTTGCCGCCGTGTGCCGCAGCCGCGGCATCGGCGAACAGATGGTGCGATGGGCCGTCAGCGAGGCTCGCCGGCGCGGATGCAAGCTCGTCGAACTGCTCACCCACCAGACCCGCGCCGACGCTCAGCGCTTTTATGTCAGGCTCGGCTTTCAGCCGAGCCATGTCGGCATGACCCTGCGTTTTTGACGCGGCTGAACCGTTCGCCTGTCATCAACCGCACGTGTTCCGAACCAGCTTGACGGTCCGGGGCATTTCTTCTAAGCACCGCGGCGGGACACCTCCCCCCAACGGGAGGCTTTCTATCTGGAAGGGTAGGTCATGACAGCGAAGCCCGCATTGCGGCCGAACGTGCCGCATTTTTCTTCCGGCCCTTGTGCCAAGCGCCCCGGCTGGAACGCCCAGAATCTCAGAGATGCCGCTCTCGGCCGTTCGCACCGCGCGAAAGTCGGCAAGGCCAAGCTCAAGCTCGCGATCGAACTGACGCGCACCGTGCTTGAAGTGCCGGCCGGCTACAGGATCGGCGTGGTGCCGGCGTCCGACACCGGTGCGGTCGAAATGGCGCTGTGGTCGCTGCTCGGCGCGCGTCCCGTCACCACCATCGCCTGGGAATCCTTTGGCGAGGGCTGGGTCAGCGATATCGTCAAGGAATTGAAGCTGAAGGATGTCACGAGACTGCACGCCGGCTACGGCGAAATTCCCGATCTGAACAAGTCCGATCCGGCGTCCGATATCGTCTTTACCTGGAACGGCACCACGTCGGGCGTCCGCGTTCCCAACGCCGACTGGATCAAGGCCGATCGCGAAGGCCTGACCATCTGCGACGCAACCTCGGCGGCATTCGCCCAGCCGCTCGACTGGACCAAGCTCGATGTCGTGACCTTTTCCTGGCAGAAGGCGCTCGGTGGCGAGGCGGGGCACGGCATGCTGGTGCTCAGCCCCCGCGCGGTGACGCGCCTGGAAACCTACAAGCCGGACTGGCCGCTGCCGAAGATCTTCCGCATGACCAAGGGCGGCAAGCTCAACGAGGGCATCTTCGAGGGCGAAACCATCAACACGCCGTCGATGCTCTGTGTCGAGGACTATCTCGATGCGCTGAACTGGGGCCAATCGATCGGCGGGCTGAAGGGCCTGATCGCACGCGCCAATGCCAATGCCAAGGTGCTTGCCGACTGGAAGGCGCGAACGCCATGGATCGATTTCCTGGCCAGGGACCCTGCGATTCGTTCCAATACATCGGTGTGCCTGAAGGTAGTCGATCCCGCGATCACCTCGCTGTCGCCTGACGCGCAGTCCGACTTCGCCAAGAAGCTGGTCGGCCTGGTCGAGAAGGAGGGCGCCGGCTACGACTTTGCGCATTATCGCGACGCGCCGGCGGGCCTGCGCATCTGGTGCGGCGCCACGGTGGAAGCAAACGACGTCGCGCTGCTGACGCAGTGGATCGACTGGGCGTTCGCCGAGACCAAGGCATCGCTGCCGAAGGCGGCATAGCTTTTGCCCTGATCTGGTGCGGGGAGGGTTGGCGCGCAGCCTCCTTGCTCCGCCCCGCTCTCCGCAACAACAGGGAGGCCGGGCTGGCCTGCTGGCTTCGCCATTGTCCCGGACCTCGTCACACCGAACACGACACGTCATCCTCCAGAGGAAGTCATCCATGTCCAAACCCAAGGTGCTTATCTCCGATGCATTGTCGCCCGCTGCCGTACAGATATTCAGGGACCGCGGTGTCGAAGTCGATTTCCAGCCCAATCTCGGCAAGGACAAGGACAAGCTCGCCGAGATCATCGGCAACTATGACGGCCTCGCGATCCGTTCCGCCACCAAGGCGACCGCGAAGATCATCCAGAAGGCCTCGCGGCTGAAGGTGATCGGCCGCGCCGGCATCGGTGTCGACAATGTCGAGATCGCGGCGGCGACGGCCAAGGGCATCATCGTGATGAACACGCCGTTCGGCAATTCGATCACCACCGCCGAGCATGCGATCACCCTGATGCTGGCGCTGGCGCGCGAGATTCCCCAGGCCGATGCTTCCACCCAGGCCGGCAAATGGGAGAAGAACCGCTTCATGGGCGTCGAGATCACCGGCAAGACGCTGGGCGTGGTCGGCTGCGGCAATATCGGTTCGATCGTCGCCGACCGCGCGCTCGGCCTGCGCATGAAAGTAGTCGCGTTCGACCCGTTTTTGTCGCCCGAGCGCGCCAAGGACCTCGGCGTCGAGAAGGTCGAGCTCGACGAACTGCTGCGGCGCGCCGATTTCATCACGCTGCACACGCCGCTGACCGACAAGACGAGGAACATCATCGACGCGGCGGCGCTGGCCAAGATGAAGAAGGGCGTCCGCATCGTCAATTGCGCCCGCGGCGGTCTGGTCGACGAAAAGGCGCTGGTCGAGGCGCTCCATTCCAAGCAGGTCGCCGGCGCAGCGTTCGACGTGTTCGTCGAGGAGCCGGCCACCTCCAACGTGCTGTTCGGGCATCCCAACGTGATCTGCACCCCGCATCTCGGCGCCGCCACGACTGAGGCGCAGGAAAACGTCGCGCTGCAGGTCGCCGAGCAGATGTCGGATTACCTGCTGAGCGGCGCCATCTCCAACGCCGTCAACTTCCCGTCGATCACGGCGGAGGAGGCGCCGAAGCTGAAGCCTTTCATCGAGCTCGCCGAGAAGCTCGGCTCGTTCGCGGGCCAGCTCACCGAGACCGGCATCGCCAAGGTGCAGATCACCTATGAGGGTCAGGTCGCCGAAATGAAGATCAAGGCGCTGACCTCGGCGGCGTTGTCCGGCCTGTTGCGGCCGATGCTGGGCGACGTCAATGTCGTCTCCGCGCCGGTGGTCGCCAAGGAGCGCGGCATGATCGTCGACGAGGTGGTGCGCGCGGCGCAGAGCGACTATGAAAGCCTGATCACGGTGACCGTCACCACCGAGCGGCAGGAGCGTTCGGTGTCGGGCACGGTCTATGCCGACGGTAAGCCGAGGCTGGTCGATATCAAGGGCATCCGGGTCGATGCCGAATTCGGCAAGTCGATGATCTACGTCACCAACGAGGACAAGCCCGGCTTCATCGGCCGCTTTGCCGGCCTGCTCGGCGATGCCAGCATCAATATCGCGACCTTCCATCTCGGTCGCAACAAACAGGGCGGCGACGCGATCGCGCTGGTCGAGGTTGACGGCTCGGTACCCCCCGACGTATTGGCCAAGGTGCAGGCGCTGCCGCAGGTCAAGCAGGCCAAGGTGCTGACGTTCTAGCAGGTCGCGGCTGGCCAGCGCTCGCGTGTTAAGACGCTAGCTGTTCGGGCCGCGATCCATTCCGATCGGCTGCCAGCGGCGCAGCGAGGTGTTCTGCAGCACGGATGGATTGACACAGCTCACCGGCCACATGCCGGACAGGACCAGCGACAATTCGTAGCCGACCCGGCGCTTGCGCGCCTCGTCGAAGCGCGCCGAGGCCGAAGCGACATGCGCGGTCAGGGTCACATTGTCCATGCCCAGCATCGGATTGTTGTGCGACGGCGGTTCCTTCTCCAGCACGTCCAGCGCGGCATGGGCGATCCAGCCTTCCTGCAGCGCCTTGATCAGCGCCTCCTCGTCCACGGTCGGGCCGCGTCCGGTATTGATGAAGATGGCGTTGGGCTTCATCTGCCTGAAGTGCTTCTCGCCGAGCATGTGATGGACTTCGGGCCGCGCCGGGGCGTGCATCGAGACGAAATCGGATTGCGACAGCACCTCCGACAACGTGGCCGGCATCACGCCGCAATCGGAGATCAGGGTTTCCTGGATGAAGGGATCGTAGGCCATCATGCGAAGTCCGAACGGCGCGGCGCGCCTGGCGACTGCGCGCGCCACCCGCCCGAACGAGATGAAACCGAGCGTCTGTCCCATCAGTCGCGGGATCTTCAGCAGCGCCGGACGGCCTTCCGACCAGCGGCCGTCGCGGACCATGCGGTCCTGCACGATCAGGCGACGGAAACCGGCCAGCAGCAGCATCATGGCATGGTCGGCAACTTCCTCGATGAAGGTATCGGGAATGTTGGTGACGGGAATGCCGCGGGCGGTGGCCGCCTTGACGTCGACGCTGTCGACCCCGACGCTGCCGAGCGTGATCACCTTGCAATTCTCGAGCGCGTCGATGATGGCCCGGGTGATCGGAATGCCCTTGGCGTAGACCGCGTCGGCGGTCCGGGCCGCGGCGATGAAGCCGGCCTCGTCGGCGGGGGCCTCGACGATTTCGGCGCCGATCGGGTCCAGCGCCTCCTGCTCGAACGCGTAGCCGCCGCCGGCAACCGTAAAACTCGCGCCCTTCGGCGTGACCACCCTGTGTTTCGGCATTGGTTCTCTCCCGGTTCCTGACTATAGCGCGACGAAAATCATTCCGCCAAACGTTCCTCAGGGATCCGATCATCCGGCCGGCCGCGCGGCTTGCGCCGACGCCCTGCGCGAGGCGATGAAAACGCCCGTCAGCACCAGCGCGAATCCTACCACGTGAAAGACTTGCGGACGTTCGCCGAGGAAGATCATGGCCATCGCGGAGCCGAACAACGGCGTCATGTGAAAAAACGGCGCGGCACGGTTGGCCCCGATCAGTTGCACCGCGCGGGTGAAGCAAATATAGGCGACCGCCGAGGGAAACACCGCGACATAGATCAGCGACAGCAGGTTCGCCACGGTCAGCTGCATCGCCGGGCGGCTCAGCCATTCCAGGATCAGGAGGGGGATCAGGCACGCCGCGCCGCCGCCGAAGGTGAAGGCGGCAAAGGACAGGCCGTGAATCTGCGGCCGCTTCATCGTCAGCACCGAGTACAGGCCGAAGATCGCCAGCGCCAGGGTGAACATCACATCGCCCTTGTTGAAGGCGATGGCGGTCAGCGCCGTCAGGTCGCCATGCAGCAGGATCACCAGCACGCCGGACAGCGACACCAGGATTCCGATGGTCTGCGCCAGCGTCAGGCGGATGCCGAGCAGGATCAACGACCAGATCGCGACGAACAGCGGGCCGGCCGATTGCAGCAGCAGCGTGTTGATCGCCTGGGTATATTCAAGCGACCAATATTGCAGCGTGTTGAAGATGCTGATGCCGCTGATCGTGATCACGATCATGAGGCCGAACCTCGCGCGGATCGCACGCCAGTCGTGCACCAGGTGTTTCCAGGCGAAGGGAAGGATCAGGAGGAACGCCAGGAACCAGCGCAGGAACGACAGCATCACCGGGGGAATGTGCCCGGCCGCAAGCCGGCCGACGATGGCGTTGCCGGCCCAGCACATCGCGGTGATGCAAAGCAGAACATAGGGTTGATTGGCGAGCCAGCCGCCGCGCATCGCGGGGCTCGGTGTAATGTCGGAGGCGGACATCTTAGTTATCGGCCCGGTTCGAATCGCGCCGCGGCCCGCCCGGACTTGCCCCGGGCCGGAGAGAATTGCCCGGCGAAGGTCAGAGACACGGATTTCGATCCGGCATCAATGGGGCGGATGCATCGCGTCCATGCGGATCGTACCCTGAATCCTCCCCGAGGCGCGCGGCCCGAGCGGCGCGGCATGGCCGGTCTCCCCACCGAGGCGCGCTTCCGCCAGCCAGCAGCCTATCGCTGCAGATCCACCGCCGCGGCCGTGCCAGAGCGCCGCAATCCCGGTCTTTTTTCAGGGCAAATCAATAGCTTGGGGCGGCCGGATTGGCCGGATCCGGGCGCCTTCCGGCTTGCGTCAATAGCCCGCATCCTTTATCGCAAGGGTGCCTCGCACCGGCCCCGGCCGTGATTTGGGCTGGGCGCATGATCCGGAACAGCCTGCCATCGGACCCGATCCGGGAACAGCGCCTGTCCAAGCCGACCATGCTCGTGCGGAAACGATTGCAGAGGGAACACCTGCGAAATGGGCAATGTCGTCGTCGTCGGCGCTCAGTGGGGCGACGAGGGAAAGGGCAAGATCGTCGACTGGTTGTCGGAGCAGGCCGACATCGTTGCGCGCTTCCAGGGTGGCCACAATGCCGGCCATACCCTCGTGATCAACGGCGAAACCTACAAGCTCGCCCTGCTGCCGTCCGGCGTGCTGCGTCCCTCCAAGCTGTCGGTGATCGGCAATGGTGTCGTGGTCGACCCGCAGGCCTTTCTTGACGAAGTCGTCCGGCTGCAGGGTCAGGGCGTCGCGGTCGGTCCGGACAATCTGCGGATTGCCGAAAACGTCACGCTGATCCTGCCGTTGCACCGCGAACTCGATGCGTTGCGGGAATCCTCCAACGCCATCACCGCGATCGGGACCACGCGCCGCGGCATCGGCCCGGCCTATGAGGACAAGGTTGGCCGCCGCGCGATCCGGCTGATGGATCTCGCCGATCTCGATACGCTGCCGCACAAGATCGAACGCCTACTGGCCCACCACAATGCGCTGCGCCGCGGACTCAATCTGGAAGAGATCGATGGCGGCGGAATTCTCAAGGAGCTGACCGCGCTGGCGCCGAAGCTGCTGCCCTATGCGGAGACGGTGTGGCGGCTGCTCGATCTCAAGCGCCGCGAAGGCAAGCGCATCCTGTTCGAGGGCGCGCAGGGCGCGCTGCTCGACGTCGATCACGGCACCTATCCCTACGTCACATCCTCCAACACGGTGGCCGCCCAGGCCGCGACAGGAACCGGGCTCGGACCGAGCGCGGTCGGCTATGTGCTCGGCATTTGCAAGGCTTACACGACCCGGGTCGGGCAGGGTCCGTTTCCGACCGAACTCTTGGACGAGATCGGCGAAGAGATCGGCCGCCGCGGCAAGGAATTCGGCGTCAACACCGGGCGCAAGCGGCGTTGCGGCTGGTTCGATGCGGTGCTGGTGCGTCAGACGGTGCGGACGTGCGGCATTCACGGGCTTGCGCTCACCAAGCTCGATATTCTCGATGGCTTCGATTCAATCGAGGTCTGTGTCGGCTATCGGCTCGACGGCCGCGAAATCGACCACCTGCCGGCAGGCGAAGGCGCGCAGTCCCGCGTGGTACCGATGTACGAGACCATCGAGGGCTGGAAGAAGCCGACCGCCCATGCCCGCTCCTGGGCGGACTTGCCGGCGCAGGCCATCAAATATGTCCGCCGGGTCGAGGAACTGGTGGGTTGTCCGATCGCCTTGCTTTCCACCAGCCCGGAACGCGAGGATACTATCCTGGTACAGAATCCGTTCGAGGCTTAACGAGATGATACCGGAAGGCCCGCAATGTTGAGCAGAGATGGCTGATTACTATCCGCTGATCGCCCGCGCCATTGCCGGACTGGATCCCAGCGCGCCCGGCGAGAGCCGCCGCGCGCTGTACGAGCGCGCGCGTGCCGCCCTGATCGCGCAGCTGCGCGGCGTCGAGCCTCCATTGAGCGAATCCGAGATCACCCGCGAGCGGCTGTCGCTGGAGGAGGCCGTGCGCAAGGTCGAGTCCGAGGCGGCGCAACGCGCCCGCGAGGCGACGCGCGACACCCCCCGTTCCGGCGATCGCGCCCGCGCCGGCGACGCGTTCCGCGCCAACAGCCGTGCCGCGACGCGTTCCGGTGAAGCCGGCGCATCACAGGTCCCGACATCGCCGCCAGGACCGCCCCGGCCGCGTCCGCCCCGTGGCGATCGTCCGCCGCTCGTGCCCGACGATCGTCCGCCGCGCAACCCGCGCGCCGAAGGGGCTCGGGCGCCACAGCCACAATTCCCAATGCCGGATGCGTCCCGCGAGCGAACGGGCGCGCCGCGCCGCGGTCCCGAAAACCCGCAGACCCCGGCGGTGCGTGGCTTCCGCGACATCGCCGCCGATGCCGACGATCTCGGCCGCGCCGCCGCGCAGGCAAGCCGCGCCGCCCGCAAGACCTACGCCAACGTGCCATCGCCATCGCCGGAGTTTGACCGGCTCGAACCGACCATGGAGAACCGGGGCGCCGATTCCGAGGCGCCCTATTCGTATGACGAGTCGGTCGAGGAGGCCGAGCGCTACGCGCCGAGCCCGCAATCCCCCGCGCGTCCGCGGCTCGCGTCCGGCCGCGAAACCAAACCGGTTCGTACCGGCGGAGGGTTTCCGTTCAAGACCGCGATCGCGATCGGCGTCGTCCTGATCCTGGCAGGTGCGGCCATTCTGTGGGGCAAGTCGGCGCTGACGATCGTGAGCGGCCTGTTCAAGCCGTCCACCTCGGTGGTCGAAGCGCCGAAAGAAAACGCTCCGCCGCTGTCGAAGCCGAAGATCCCCGACCGCGTCGGCCAGCCGCCCTCGAACGAGCAGGTCGCCCCGGTGGCGCAGCGGGTCGTGCTGTATGATGAGGATCCATCCGATCCCAAGGGCAAGCAATTTGTCGGCACCGTGGTGTGGCGGACCGAGCCGATCAAGGCTGCCGCCGGCCAGCCCGCCGACATCGCGGTGCGCGCCGACATCGAGATCCCTGACCGCAAGTTCAAGATGACGATGTCGTTCCGCCGCAATACCGACACGTCGCTGCCGGCCAGCCACACCGCCGAGCTAACCTTCATCTTGCCGCCGGATTTCGATGGCGGCGGGGTGGCCAACGTCCCGGGCATCCTGATGAAATCCAATGAGCAGGCGCGCGGGACGCCGCTGGCGGGCCTTGCGGTCAAGGTCACCGACGGATTCTTCCTGGTCGGACTGTCCAATGTCGAGGCCGACCGCGCCCGCAACATCCAGCTCCTCAAGGAGCGCTCGTGGTTCGATGTTCCGCTGGTCTATGTCAATCAGCGAAGGGCCATCATCGCGATCGAGAAGGGGGCGCCGGGCGAACGGGCCTTCAACGACGCGTTCGCGGCCTGGGGCGAGTAGCCGGGCGACGGGCTATACTATCTGCTGAGAGCCGTGCACCAAGCTTGCGTGATTTGCGCCAAAAAACAAGAATGCCGGGATTGACGGCGAGGGCGCGAGGTGAGGCATGAAACGCTACTTGATTTTCGCGGCACTGGGGCCGTTCATCGGCGGGTTTTTTCTCCTGATCGCGACGACCGTGATGTCGGGTTATCTGGATCGGCCCAGCCTCTCGGACGTGGCGAAGCTGTTCGTGGTGTTTCTCAAGACGCTGCAATACAGCTATCTGTTCGGCATCCTGCCGATGTTGATGATCGCGGCGGTGGATGACATCCTCTACCATGTCAAACGATTGAGCCCGGTGCTCCGGATGCTCGGCGTCGGCTTGGTTGCGTTCATCGGCGCGGAATTTCTCTATGGCTCGCGCGGCGCCGACACCGGCGCCGCCCAATTCATCCTCTACGGCCTGGTCGGCTTCATGCCCGCGGCGATCTCGTCCTGGCTTGCCCATGAGGCGATCGACGAGCCGGTGCCGGCCGCCTGATGCAACTTGCACTCGCCCGCCGCGTTACCATCTGATGGCGATGTCCAACGACGATCTATTGTCTCGCAATTCCACGCGCTCCGGGCGCGGCGGGCCGCGCGGCGCCGCCGACGGCCGGCAGGCGCGCGGGCCGATCATCGACCAGGAGGGGCGTGAGATCCCTCCGGAATCGCTGGGCCCGCAGGGCATTCGCTTCGATTTTGCACGTTCCAGCGCCAATCCGTTCGGCAATCTCAGCCGCGAACAGCGCCTGGCTCGGATCGACGCACTCGCAAGGCTGCTGGACGTCGCCTTCGTGCTGCCGGGTACCAATATCCGCTATGGCATCGACGGCATCATCCGGCTGGTGCCGGTGGTGGGCGATCTGGTCGCGTCGGCGTTCTCGCTATGGCTGGTGCGCGAGGCGCGCGCACTCGGCGCGCCCTGGCATGTCACGGCAAGAATGCTCGGCAACGTCGCGCTGGAAGGTGCGGTCGGATTGGTGCCAGTGGCAGGGGACGCCTTCGACGTGCTGTTCCGCGCCAACATGCGCAACGTGCGGCTGCTGCGGAACTGGATGGACCGGCAGCCGCGCTGAACCGTCAGGCGGCGTCGGCCTTAGTGGTGTCGGCGCCAGCCGGTGCCGGCTCGGGCGCGCGCGGTCGACGCGGCAGCGGAAAATCCTGGCTCTCGTAGAGAGAGCGGATGCCGCTCTGGTCGAAGCGGGCTTCCTCGACCTGGAGATAGGCGCCGTTCAGGGAATCCGCCGGCAGTTCCTCGATTGCGAAGCGCACGGCTTCAGCCGCCGTGCCGAATCGTCGGTATGCAAAGCCCGCCCGCTTCTTCTTGCGGATCGCGGCGGGAAACAGTTCGGCTGCGGTGTTGTAGCTGAAGGAAGCCATGGTCAATGACCTTTATTGTTCTTGAGAGCGCGACCGAGATCGCGAACGGATCGAGCGGACCCCCGGATCGAGGCAGGCCGGCACGTCATTTCAGGACACACTTCAATATAAGCTCCTTTGCCAGAATTGCGACCCCTGGCCGAGGATCCGGGAAATCTCTCCCCGCACCCCCAGCCGGGGATAAAAGCTAAGCAATTACAAAATCTTATATGGACTATAGCTTGCCCAGCAGCAGCAGGATTATCAGCACAACAAGAACCACCCCGCCAAGGCCCATTCCGGAGTGGCCCATGCCGTAGCCATAGCCACCAAAGCGGCCGCTGAAGCCACCGAGCAGGAAAATGATCAGGATGATGATGAGTATCGTTCCGAGCGACATGGCATGCTCCCCAGACCGGCGGCCGCCGGATGCGCATCCGGCACGCCGCCGTCGGATCGAATCATATCGCAATCCCCGGTTCCAGCGAAGGAACCAGGGCGGTCTTATTTCGGGTTGAGCTTCAAGGCCGCCGAGTTGATGCAGTAGCGCAGTCCGGTCGGGCCGGGTCCATCCTCGAACACATGTCCGAGATGGCCGCTGCACTTCGAGCACAGCACCTCGGTCCTGATCATGCCATGGCTGACGTCGCGCGCCTCGTCGACATGGGCGTCGACCGCGGGCGCGGTGAAGCTCGGCCAGCCGCAGCCGGAATCAAACTTGGCGTCGGACTCGAACAGGGTCTGGCCGCACCCGGCGCAAACATAGGTGCCGGGGGTCTCGTCATGTTCGTACTCACCGGAGAACGGGCGCTCGGTGGCCTTTTCGCGCAGCACCGAATATTGCATCGGCGTCAGTTCCTCGCGCCACTCGCCATCGGTCTTCTCGACCTTTCCAGTCATCGTCCTGCTCTCGGCCATTGCGCCTCCTGTTCCATGGAAATCCGACACATTGGTCAGTTGGTGGCCCTCGCGCTGCTCACCAGGGTCGGCTTATCGATGTAGTTCTGGGCGAAGATCTTCTTGAGGTTCTCCACCTTCGGAATGTCATTATAGGCGATATAGGGCTGGTTCGGATGCAGCGTCAGGTAGTCCTGATGATAGGCCTCGGCCGGATAGAAACCTTCCAGCGGACCGACCTTGGTCACGATCGGCTTCCTGTAGACCTTGGCGTCGGAAAGCTGCGCGATATAGGCGTCCGCAATCTTCTTCTGTTCGTCCGACGTGGTGAAGATGGCCGAGCGATATTGCGTGCCGCTATCGGGCCCCTGGCGGTTGAGCTGGGTCGGATCGTGCGCCACCGAAAAGAAGATCTGCAGGATCTTGCCATAGCTGATTTGCTTCGGATTGTACTTGATCTGCACGGATTCGGCATGGCCGGTGGTGCCCGTGCTGACGGTTTCATATTGCGCAGTCGCCTTACCACCTCCCGCATAGCCTGACACCGCGTTGACGACGCCGGCGGTGTGCTGGAACACGCCCTGCACGCCCCAGAAGCAGCCCCCGGCGATCACGGCGGTCTGGATGCCATCGGATGGCGGCACATCGACGGCTGGCGGAGGAATGATCACGGCGTCTTCCGCCGCGCGAAGCGGCCCGACCGCAAAGGAGGTGATCGCCAGCGCGCCAAGAACGGCGGCGCAGCGGGAAAGGCGGCTGAGTTGGCTGCGGGACATGGCGGATTCCTCTCGGTAAGCGAACGGAACGGCTGTGGCGGCAGTGTAGGACGCCGGTCGCGGTTCGCAACATGATGATGACGCGGTCCGATACAGCCAGATACGCAAGAAGAAACGCCGCCGTTACCCGGCCGCGCACACGAATTCGTGAATAAGTCCCTGCAGGTCCAATGCGTTAGGCACCAGCCTTGACGTTACATCACCACGCAGAGCCGCTTCGCGGCCCGGGTGATGCCGGTGTAGAGCCACCGGGCGCGGCTGTCCTGGAAGGCGAAGCTCTCGTCGAACAGCACCACGTCGTCCCATTGCGAGCCCTGCGACTTGTGCACCGTGAGCACGTAGCCGTAGTCGAATTCGTCATACGGCCGGCGCTGCTCCCATGGGATGGTCTCGATCGTGCCGTCGAAACAATCGCCGCGTACCGAGACCTTGGTCACCTTGTGGCCGATGTTCTCGTCAGGCGACAGGCGCATGGTGATGATCTTCGACTTCGACTGCGCGCGAGCCTTGACCCGCCACAAGCCGCCATTGAACAAGCCCTTCTTGCGGTTATTGCGCAGGCAGACCAGCTTGTCGCCGGCAACCGGCAGTGGATCCTCGATGCTCTGCTTTTGCCGCACCCGCATGTTGTAGGCCCGGCGGGTGTGATTGCGGCCGACCAGCACCTGGTCGGCGCTCATCACCCGGTCCGGATCGAGTTCCTGGCGTGATACGATCTCGCTTTCGCCGTAGCGGCCGAGTGCGAGCGAACGGCCCTCTCGGATATCCATCGACATCCGTACGATCGGATCGTCCTGCGCCTGCCGATGCACCTCGGTTAGCATCGCATCGGGCTCGCTGGCGGTGAAAAAACCGCCGCCCTGGATCGGCGGCAATTGCGCGGGGTCGCCGAGCACCAGCAGCGGGCATTCGAACGACATCAGGTCGCGGCCGAGCTCCGCATCCACCATCGAGCACTCGTCGATCACGATCAGCTTGGCCTTGGATGCCGGCGCATTGTCCCACAACTCGAAGCTCGGCTGCTCCACGCCGGATTCACGGGCGCGGTAGATCAGCGAATGAATGGTCGAGGCGTTGTCGCAACCCTTGCTGCGCATCACCAGTGCGGCCTTGCCGGTGAAAGCCGCGAATTTCACCTCGCCGTCGACGCCGTCGGCGATGTGCCGCGCCAGCGTGGTCTTGCCGGTTCCGGCATAACCGAACAGCCGAAAGATCGGCGGGGTGCCGTTGCGGCCGGGTTTTGCCCTGAGCCAGTCGGCAACCGCCTGCAGCGCAGCGCCTTGATGGGGCGTGAAAATGGTCATGAGATCTCGACGAAATGTCGCGGACCGCGCCAACGCGGTCCGCAACTCGGCAGCGGCAAACCTAACCATTCATGCGTCCCAGACAAGCCGTCTTCCGCGCGGCGGAATTGGCCCAAGACTGGACTCGCGCGGTCCGCCGTCTAAACTATCTCAATCAGCGGCATTGGGCGGAGCCACGCCATGAAGTTCGGCATTTTCTACGAGTTGCAGTTGCCGCGCCCATGGCAGGCCGGCGATGAACTCAAGCTCTACCAGAACGCGTTGACGCAGCTGGAGACCGCCGATCGTTGCGGATACGACCACGCCTGGGTGGTCGAGCACCATTTCCTGGAAGAATATTCGCATTCGCCGTCGCCGGAATCTTTCCTGGCCGCGGCCAGCCAGCGCACCCGGAACATCCGGCTCGGCCACGGCATTTTCCAGCTCACCACCAACCATCCGGCGCGGGTTGCCGAACGCGTTGCGGTGCTCGATCTGCTTAGCAATGGCCGTTGCGAGTTCGGAATGGGCGAAAGCGCCTCGATCACCGAGCTGACGCCGTTCGGCCGCGACATGGAAACCAAGAAGGAAGTGTTCGAGGAAGCGGTCCGTGCGATCTTCCCGATGTTCCGGGATGGCGGCAGCGAGCATCATGGCAAGTATTTCGACATTCCCCTGCGCAACGTGGTGCCGAAGCCGGTGCAGAAGCCGCATCCCCCGCTCTGGATGGCGTGTTCGCAGCTGCCGACCATCGAGCGGGCCGGCCGGCACGGATTCGGCGCACTCGGCTTCCAGTTCGTCAGCGCCGACGCCGCCCATGCCTGGGTACACGCCTACTACAATGCCATCACCAAGCGGCTGACCCGGCTCGCGGACTACCAGATCAACCCGAACATGGCGCTGGTTTCGTTTTTCATGTGCGCGAAAACCGACGAGGAGGCGAGGGCGCGGGCCGACGGCGCCACCTTCTTCCAGTTTGCCCTGCGGTTCTATGGCGCGTCGCAGAACCGGCAGCGCCCGGCGCCCGGCACCGTCAACATGTGGGATGAATACAACAAGTGGAAACGCGACAATCCGCAGGCCCAGGAGGCGGCGCTGCGCAGCGGCCTGATCGGATCACCCACGACCATCGCGCGGAAGCTGCGGCGGTTCCGCACCTCGCATATCGATCAGGTGATCCTGCTCAACCAGGCGGGCAAGAACAGCCACGAGCATATCTGCGAATCGCTCGAACTGTTCGCGCGCGAGGTGATGCCGGAATTCCGCGACGATCCGGAGCACGAGGCGTGGAAGGCGGGGGTGATGAGCGGGGCGATCGAGCTCGAGGAGATCGACACCGAGGCGTTCACCGATCGCTACGGCAAGCTCGCGGTGAATCTCGGCAATCCGCCGCCGCGACCGCAGGTCTTGCCGGCATGACGGCCGCCGGCGAGCCGCCGGGCCGCGGATGAAGCGGGTCGCGACCTTGATCTTCTATGCAATCGGCGCCGTCGCCATCGGCTATCTCGCGCTCTATGCCTATGTGGCCTTCACCGGCCGCAAGTTCGAGCCGGGCGATCCGATCCACATCTTCCGCAATCCGGACGCACCGAACTATTCCCGGGCGCGGTCTGTCATTCCGCGTGTTGCATAATGGATTGCTCCGCCTCGTTCGCAACGACCCGTAGACCCGTAGCCCGGATGGAGCGCAGCGAAATCCGGGACCGCGGGGTCCGCGTTGAGGATTCCCGGATTGCGCTTCGCTCCATCCGGGCTACAGGCTGATTCAAAAGTCGAACGGGGTCAGGCCGACGCCGCGGCGCGCTGGAATTCGCCGGAACCGGCGGGCGTGATCGGCAGTCCGCCATCGGCATATTCATTGAGCTTGTTGCGCAGGGTGCGGATCGAGATGCCGAGAATGTTGGCGGCATGGGTGCGGTTGCCGAGACAGTGTTTTAGCGTCTCCAGGATGAGGTCGCGTTCGACGTCGGCCACCGTGCGCCCGACCAGCGACCTTGTGACCTGCTCGGCGGCGAAGGTGGCATGAGCGACCGCCGGCGCGGTCTTGGCCAGATCGAGACGGTCGCCATCGGGGGTCAAAATGGCTTCGGCGCCGATCTCGTCGCCCTGCGCCATCAGCACCGAACGATGGATGGTGTTCTCCAGTTCGCGGACATTGCCCGGCCAGCGGTTCGATGTCAGCACCCGGCGCGCCTCGGCGGAAATCGGCCGCAGCGGTACGGCATTGGCTTCGGCATATTTCCTGGCGAAGTGCTGTGCCAGCTCGAGAACGTCCGCCGGGCGCTCGCGCAGCGGAGGAATCTTCAGGTTGACGACATTGAGCCGGAACAGCAGATCCTCGCGGAAACTGCCATCGCGCACGGCTTCGGCGAGGTTGCGGTTGGAAGTCGCGATGATGCGGATATCGACCGGGACCGGGCGGGTGCCGCCGACGCGGTCGATGACGCGTTCCTGGATCGCGCGCAGCAGCTTCGACTGCAGCCGCACGTCCATTTCGGAAATCTCGTCGAGTAGTAGGGTGCCGCCGGTGGCTTCCTCGAATTTACCGATCCGGCGCGCCACCGCGCCGGTAAAGGCGCCCTTCTCGTGGCCGAACAATTCGGATTCCAGAAGATGCTCCGGTATCGCCGCGCAATTGATGCTGATGAACGGCTTCTTGGCGCGGCCGGAGCGGGAGTGGACGTAGCGCGCCAGCACCTCCTTGCCGGTGCCGGATTCGCCGGTGATCATGACCGAAGCGTCGGAGCCGGCGATCTGCTGGGCGAGCCTGATCACTTTCCCCATCGCCTCGTCACGGTACACCATGTCGCGCGAATCGTTGGCAACGGCGGCGAGCACGGCGGCGATCAGTTCCGGGTCCGGCGGCAGCGGGATGTATTCCTTGGCGCCGGCGTGAATCGCCGCCACCGCGGCGCGGGCGTCGTTGGAGATGCCGCAGGCGACGATCGGCACATGGATGTGTTCCGCATCGAGCCGCATCACGAGGTCGCGGATGTCGAGACCGACATCGACCAGCAGCAGATCCGCGCCCTTGCCCCCGCGCAGGACGCGCATCGCCTGCTCGTGGTTCTCCGCATGGGTGACCGAGGCGCCGTTTTCCATGGCGATCTTGGTGGCCGTCGTGAGCTGGCCCTTCAGGGTGCCGACGATGAGAAGCCGCATGGTAGTCTCCTGTGTTCGTGCCGGTCGCGCGTCGGCGGTCAGCCGCGTTCTGCCGCCTTGATGATTTCCGTCATGGTCACGCCGAGCTTGTCTTCCACCAGCACCACTTCGCCCCGCGCCACCAGGCGGTTGTTGACATAGATGTCGATGGACTCGCCGACCCGGCGATCGAGTTCGAGCACCGTTCCGGGGCCGAGCTTGAGCAGTTCGCCGACGTCCATCTTGGAGCGCCCCAGAACCGCCGAAACCTGCACCGGAACGTCGAACACCGCCTCGAGGTCGGCGGCGATGCGCGCGGCGTTCTCGTCCTCATGGTAGGCGACGTCGTCCCCGGTCGGGGCATCGGCCGAGTTGAGATCGGGCAACGGGACCTGTGCGTCGGTGTCGCTCATGGTTCAATCCTCATGGCCTCGTTCCGGCCTGAACGCGGGACGCCATGTAGCGCCCGACCAGTTCGTTGATCTTGGCTTCGATCGCCGCGCGCTCCAGCGCCACGCCGCCGTCCGCCCACTCGATCCTGCAATCGCCGGTCGCGATCTCCGGCTCCGCCAGGATCACCAGGCGGCCTTCGAAGCCGCTGTGCTTCGCCAGCCGCTCGATCTGCTCGCGGGCGGCCTCGTACAGCGCCTCGTTGATCCGCACTACCAGGTGCGGCGTCGAGACGAGGTGCGAGAAGCAGTCGCTGACAAGCCCGGTGATGGCGCCGAGCGGCTCGGCGGCGATGAGGTCGCTGCACAGCTTGCGCGCGACCGCGACCGCGACGTCGACCGCCTCGGTTTCCATGCGGGTTTCGATGGCGGCGAATCGGCTGGCGATGCCCGCGATGCCGATCCCGATCTCCTCGAGCGCCAGCGCGGCGCGGCGATCGCTCTCCGCCTTGGCCTCGCGCTGACCGGCATCGAAGCCGTCGCGATAGCCGCGCGCCTCGGCAGCCGAAAGCTTCTGCGCGACCTCGGCGGCCGTGGCCGGCCGCTCGCGGGACCGGTCCGGTGCGGAGAAGTCGGTGTCGAACATGAATTTCGCGGGAGCGGCCATCAGTACACCAGCTCGTCGTCGGCGCGGTTCTTGCTCAGCACGATTTCGCCCTTGGCGGCGAGATCCTTGGCGAGGTTGACCAGCAGCGCCTGCGCCTCGTCGACATCGCGCAACCTGACCGGTCCGAGTGCCGCCATGTCGTCGAGCAGCATCTTGCCGGCGCGAGAGGACATGTTGCCGAGGAAGAAGGCGCGGACCTCCTCGTTGGCGCTTTTCAGCGCGATGCCGAGCTTGTCCTTGTCGACATGGCGCATCAGGGTCTGCGCCGAACCGGCGTCGAGCTTGACGAGGTCGTCGAAGGTGAACATCAGCGCCTTGATGCGCTCGGCCAATTCGCGATTTTCCTCCTCCAGCGAGGTGATGAAACGGGTCTCGGTCTGGCGGTCGAAATTGTTGAAGATCTCGGCCATCACCTCATGGGCGTCGCGGCGGCGGGTCTGCGACAGGTTCGACATGAATTCGACGCGAAGCGTCTGTTCGACGCGCTCGATCACTTCCTTCTGCACCGCCTCCATGCGCAGCATCCGCCCAATCACGTCGAGCGCGATCTCCTCGGGCAGGATTGCCAGCACGCGCGCGGCATGCTCCGGCTTCAGCTTGGACAGCACCACCGCAATTGTTTGCGGATATTCGTTCTTGAGATAGTTGGCGAGCACCTCTTCCTGCACGTTGGAGAGCTTCTCCCACATATTGCGGCCGGCCGGTCCGCGGATCTCGTCCATGATCCCGGACACGCGTTCCGGCGGCAGGTATCGCTGTAACAGCCGTTCGGTACCGTCGAACGTTCCCATCAGCGCACCGGACGCCGACATCCGCGACACGAATTCGAGCAGCAGGTCTTCGACAACCTCGGCCTCCACGGTGCCGAGCGTCGACATCACGATCGACAGCTCGCGAACCTCGTCGTCGTCGAGCAGCGACCAGACCTTGCCGCCATATTGTTCGCCGAGCGCGAGCATCAGGATCGCGGCACGCTTCGCTCCCTTGATCGGCTGCCCCTTGGGGCGGTTGCCCTGCCGGCTCGCCAGCGTGGCGATCACGGTGCTGATGTCGTTGGCGTTGCTGGTTTGCGGCAGGGCCATGTCAGATCACGCCGGTTCCGAGAGCCATTGACGAACGATCGACACGGTTTCATTCGGATTGCGCTCGGCGAGTTCGCCGACGCGATGCACCGTCTGGGCGTGCACCTGGCCCTGAACCTGCGCGACGTCGATCATCTGCGAGGCGGCGTTCGGGCCGGCGACCAGGCTTTGCCCGGTCGCGGGAGCGGCCGCGGCGGTGCCGTCGGCCAGCTGCGGCACCGGCTCGGCACCGGCCAGCGCGGGTACCGCCTCGGAGGCGAGGATGCGCCTGACCAGCGGCCGGACCACCATGAACAGCACCACCAGGCTGAGCAGCATCATCACCCCGAGCTCGATGACGTACATCACGTCGTCCTTGGTGAATTGCAGCATGCCGAACAACCCGGTCAATTCGGTGAGCGGAGCCACCGCCGGCGCCTCGGCGAATTTGAGGTTGACGACCTCGACGTGATCGCCACGCTTCTGGTCGAAGCCGATCGCCGAGCGCACCAGGGCGGCAATGCGGTCGAGCTGATCCTTGCTGCGCTCCTGGTAGACCATCTCGCCCTTGTCGTTCTTGGAATAGCTGCCGTCGACCAGTACGGCGACCGAGATGCGGTTGACTCGACCGGCCTCGGTCACCTCGGTCTTGGTGGTGCGGGAGATCTCGTAATTGTTGGTCTCTTCGGTCTTCTTGCTCTGGTCGCGCGCGGCCGCCGCGGCATCCGGGCGCTGGTTACCGGGCAGCTCGTTGTTGACGGTGACCTGGCCGCTATTGTCGATGGTCGAGCTGGATTCTTCCCGGGTCTGGCTCGAGCGCAGTACCCGGCCTTCGGGGTCGAAACTGTCCGAGGTCTGGGTGATCTTGTTGTAGTCGAAATCCGCCGAGAGCTGGACCCGGGCGCGGCCGGCCCCCACTACAGAGGAGACGATTGCCTCGACCTCGTTGCGCATCCGTTTTTCGTAGGCGGCGCGGCGCTCGTCGCCGACGACGTTGTCGTTGTCGCTGCCTTCGCCGTCGGCGAGCAGTTGGCCGGCCTCGTCGACGATCGACACCCGCTGCGGCTTCAGCCCGCTGACCGCCGAGGCGACCAGATGGCGGATGGCGCGGATCTGCTGCGGTTCGAGCGCGCCGCGGACGCGGACCACGATCGAAGCCGATGGCGCCGGCGTCTCCCGCGAGAACAGCGGCCGTTCCGGCAGCACCAGGTGGACGCGGGCCGCCTGGATCCGGTCGATGGCGCGGATGGTGCGGCCGAGTTCACCCTCCAGTGCCCGCAAATGGTTGATGTTCTGGACGAAGCTCGTGGTGCCCAGGGCGTCCGACTTGTCGAAGATCTCGTAGCCGACGCCGCCGCCCTTGGGCAAACCGCCTTCGGCGAGCTTCATGCGTAACCGTGTGACCTTGTCCTTCGGCACCATGATGATGGCGCCATCATTGCGCAGCTCGTAGGGAATCGCCTGGCGGTCGAGATCCTTGATGATGGCGGAGGAGTCCTCGACGCTGAGGTCGGTGAACAGCGTGGTCATCTGCGGCGTGGTGACGCGCAGGATGACAAAGGCGAAAAAGCCGATCAGCGCCGCGGTGACCGCGACCATCGCCGCCAATCGCGAGGCGCCGAGCCCCTTGAGAAAGTCCAACAGGCTCTGCAAACCCTTAGCCCCCGAGATTCGGCCCGACGAGCCGACTGGGCAATTATTGCCTATGGGATGGTTTCCATATGGTTAACGACGATTAAGGGCTGCGGCGAAACTTCAACATCAAAAAGATCGGCCTCGCAGAGCGAGGCCGATTCGTGTCAAATGCGGTCGATTTTTGCGGGAATTTATTGGCGATACTGCTGGATCCGTGTGGTCCGCAATCCGGCCAGGCCGTGCTGGTCGATGGAAAACTGCCAGGAGAGGAATTCATCGACGGTCAGCGTGTAACGGCTGCAGGCCTCCTCCAGCGAGAGCAAACCGCCGCGAACCGCAGCGACAACCTCGGCTTTGCGGCGGATGACCCACCGTTTGGTACCCGGCGCGGGCAAATCGGCAATGGTCAGGGGACTACCGTCAGGCCCGATGACGTATTTTACCCTCGGGCGATGGGGTTCTGTCATGGCGTACTCACAAACTCTAAACCACTGAACTCACAGCCATCAGGCTACGCGCCCCGGCTTAAAATTTGCCTAAGCCCAAGGCTTCAATGCGAATCTCCTTGAAAATGCCATGACCTGCCGGCGGCCGGCGGCCGCCCTGTCACCGCGCGAGCCGAGCCACGGCGGGCCAGGAGCCGCGGCTCAGTTCACGATGCCCTGGATCTGGCTGACCGTGTAGGTCTGGCCATTGATCGACAGCAATGGTGGCGACTGCGTGAGGTCGACCGAATTGATCACGCCCTCGATTGCCGTGGTGACGGCCACGGAGTTGTTGGAGGCATCCTTGGCCGTCGCGGTCAGGGTGTAGCTGCCGGCGGGCCACTGGGTGCCGTCATTGCCCTGTCCGTTCCACGTGAACGGCTGATTGTCGCCGGCGGCGACGCTGTAGCTGCCGGTGAACACGGCCTGTCCGGTGCTATTGGCAATCGTGATATCGACATTGCCGCTTGTGGGAACGCTGAGCTGCCAGGTTGCCGCGCCGCCGCTCAACGCCGTGGTATTGCCCTTGACGACGGCCGTCTTGCCGACGAAGCCGAGCGCCTGGGTCGATTGGGCGCTCTGCTGCAGCGATACCAGTGTCGCCAGTGAGTCGTTGGTGTTGAGCTGTTGCTCGACCCCGGCGAACTCGACCAGCTGCTGGGTGAACTGGTTGGTATCGAGCGGATCCAGCGGATTCTGGTTTTGCAGCTGCGTTGTCAGCAGGGTGAGAAAGCTCTGGAAATTGCCGGCGATCTGCTGCGAGGCGAGCGCGTTGGTGCCCGTCGCCGAAGAGGACGAGGCCGGAAGCGGGGTCGTGCCGGACACGATCGGGCTCGCCGTATTTGCCGCTGCTGCTGTCATGCCGTTCTCCTTCAAACCATGATGTCGACGCCGCTGCCCGATCCGGGCATCCGGCCATAGGTCCGTCCGGCGATCGCCGCCGGGATTGCGTCATCTTCGGTGATGATCAGCCGTTGTGCGTTGGGAACGGCGCCGTTGCCACCATTGCCACCCGGTGAGGACTGGTCGCGCAGGCTGAATTGCAGGCCGCCATCGCCGGTCTTGAAGCCGGCATTGTCCAGTGCCCGCTGCAATTGCGGCGCATCCTGCTGGAGCATCGAGAGTGTTTCCGGCTTTTCGACCATCAGATGCGATGTCATCCGGCCGCTGCGGTCGACGTCGATGCGCACATCGATGCGGCCGAGTTCGGCCGGGTCCAGCCGGATTTCGAAACTGCTCTTGCCGTTCTTCGCCGAGGCCGCGATCTCCAGCGCGAGCCCGCTCAGCGGGATGGCAACGGCACTTGCCGCCGTCGCCGTCAAGGCCGCCGCCGGCGCTCCACTGGCTGCCGGTGCCGGCATCGGCGGTTGCAGCACGTCGGCCGATGGCAGTTTGGCATCGGTCGGATCGGCGGTCGCATGGGCATTAGCGGTTTCGGCGGCATGCGCGTGTGGCGCGGCGGCGGTGGGCGATGACGCCGAAGGTGCGGAAGCATCGGCGTCCGGCGGCGTGACCGGGCCGTTTGCGGGATCCTGCTTGCCCGCGATGACGGGTTGCGCGGTCGCGGCCAGCGGGTCGGATTTGCCGGCTGGTGCATCCGGCGGATCTGACGCCGCGGCAACAGCCGTCGGCGCCGGCTTTGGCGGTGCGGCTTTTGGCGTCGGCGCCGCGGGCGTGACGACCGCCGCAGGAACGGCTGCAAGGGTGATCGACAAATCCGTGTCGCGCTGCGGGTTGGCCGACACGGGCGCGGGTGGCGTGGGTGGGGTGGCAACTGACGGGCTCGTAGGCGCTGCCGCCGCAGTCGCCGGTGCCTTGGCGGCAGTTGGATCGACGGCCGGAACGGCCGAAGCGGTCGGGGCAGGGGCGGGCGCCGCGTCGGTGGCTTTGGATGGAGTCTGCCCCGGCGGGGTGGCCATCGGGGCGGTGGTGACCGGCTGGCTCGCGGCGATCGCCGCTGCTGCGATTGCCAGGGGCGGCGCACCGGCGCCCGATGTTGTCGGGGCGGTGGGGGCAGCGGCAATGGGCGCCAAGGGCACGGAAACCGGCACCGCCACCGCGATCGCGATAGGAGAAATGATCGGTGTAGCGTCCCGCGATGCCGTGCTCGATGGTTCCGCATCCGCTAAAGCCGCGGACGATTTGGGGCTGGATTTGCTGCCGTCGGTTTTCGGATCGGTTGATGCTCCGCTGTCAGGCGTGGCGGCCGGCTCTACGGTTGTGCCGGTCCCGGCCGGGGCGGCCGATGCAGCGCTGACGGCCGGATTGCTGCTGATCTCGCCAACACCGTCCGGCGCGCCCGCCGCCGCGCTTTCGCGCGAACGGCTGCCATCCGGCGAGATCGTCTGGCTGTTGTCGGAGCGGCGCAACGGCGTCGATGGATCCGGATTCCCTGTACTTCTCGGGTTGGTCGCAGGACCATCGACCATGGTTGCGAACAGGGCATTGCCCAGCGACCGGTCGGAAGCCGGCCTCGCAGGCCGCGGGGAGGGGCCTGGAAACGATATGTTGCTGGCTGTTTCTGACGTGACGCGTTGCACGGACGGCCTCTGACGATGAAACTCGGGCCCAGATCAGCAAGGACCGGGCCACCGCAGCGTCCGTAGAATGCCTTGTGTTTTCAATATCTTGAGAAGACGACCGGGCGGCGGCGAACCGCCCTTTTCTGCCCGCCCGGCAAGATTTGCCGTCGGACAAAAGCAAAACAGCCATGCGTGATTTGCCTCACGAGGGGCCGGCCTATATTAAAAAGGTCGGCTATCAGTATTTGCGAGAGTGGGCGTGCGTGCCCGGAACCAAGTCGCAGGCGTTCGAGGCGGTTGCGGATCACAATGTGCTTTAGGGGATCGCAGCCATGGCTTTCCAGCAGAGGGAAGGCGGAGCGATCACATCGATGACCGGAACCATGCTCAACAGTCTCGACCTCAGCGGCCGCCCGCAGGACACCAGGATCGTGGTGGCGATGTCCGGCGGGGTCAATTCATCGGTGACGGCTGCGCTGTTGAAGTCCGAAGGCTATGACGTCGTCGGCATCACGTTGCAGCTTTATGATCACGGTGCGGCCACCCACCGCAAGGGCGCCTGCTGCGCCGGGCAGGATATTCATGACGCGCGCGACGTCGCCGAGCGGATCGGCATCCCGCATTACGTGCTCAACTACGAGGATCGTTTCCGCAAATCGGTGATCGACAATTTTGCCGAGAGCTACGTCTCGGGCGAGACGCCGGTGCCGTGCATCGAATGCAACCGCTCGATCAAGTTCCGTGATCTGCTCAAGACCGCGCGCGAGCTCGGCGCTGCCGCGCTGGCGACCGGGCACTATGTCGCCTCGCACCGGATGGCGGATGGCTCGCGTGCCCTGTTCTGCTCCGCCGCTTCCGATCGCGACCAGAGCTATTTCCTGTTTGCGACCACCCGCGAGCAGCTGGATTATCTGCGCTTTCCCCTCGGCGACATGACCAAGCCGCAGGCCCGCGAGCTGGCGCGCCGCTTCGGTCTTGCGGTGGCCGACAAGCATGACAGCCAGGACATCTGCTTCGTGCCGACCGGACGCTACACCGACATCATCGGCCGGCTGCGGCCGAATGCCATCGAGCCCGGCGACATCGTCGATCTGCAAGGCCGCGTCCTCGGCCGCCACCAGGGCATCGTTCATTTCACGGTCGGCCAGCGGCGGGGACTTGGCATCGCCTCGACTGCACCGCTGTATGTGCTGCGGCTCGACGCCCAGAGCCGCCGCGTCGTGGTGGGTCCGCGCGAGGCCCTGCGAATGGACCGGATCGCGCTGCGCGACGTCAACTGGATCGGCGACGGCGCACTGGACCGCGCCATCGGCGAGGGGCTGGAGATTTTTGTCCGCGTGCGATCGAGCCGTGCGGCCCAGCCGGCGTGGCTGCGTTCGGCCGGACGCGGCTATGAGATCGAGCTGGTGGCGGGCGAAGAGGGGGTTTCACCGGGTCAGGCCTGCGTGTTCTACGATGCGGCGGCGGGCCAGGCGCGGGTGCTCGGCGGCGGCTTCATCCAGAGCGCGACCGCCAGGCAGGTGGTGCCGGGTGCGAGTTCGCCATTGGTCGAGGCGATACGCGGATAGTTTTCAGGGCGGGGCATGGGGGCAGATATCGACCGCGCGGGGGTCGCCAAGGCTTATGGGCGATGGGCGCCGGTTTACGACCTCGTGTTCGGCAAGGTGTTCGATCATGGGCGCCAGTCGACCATCGCCGAGGCTGACCGCATCGGCGGCCGAATTCTCGATGTCGGGGTCGGCACCGGCCTGTCGTTGTCGGATTACGCGCGCAGCACGAGGCTATGCGGCGTCGACATTTCCGAGCCGATGCTGCGCAAGGCGCAGGCGAGGGTGCGCGCGCTCGGCCTGTCGAATGTCGAGACGCTGGCGGTAATGGACGCGAAAAATCTTGCTTTTGCGGATTCGTCGTTTGATGCGGTGGTGGCGCAATATGTCATCACCGCGGTGCCGGACCCGGAGCGGACGCTCGATGATTTCATCCGCGTGCTGAAGCCGGGTGGCGAACTGATCCTGGTCAATCACATCGGCGCCGAACGCGGCCCGCGACGCGCCTTCGAGTTGGCCTTCGCGCCACTGGCCCGCCGGCTCGGCTGGCGGCCGGAATTTCCCTGGGCGCGGCTGGTCGATTGGGCGGAGCGACATGGCGGGGTCAGCCTGGCCGAGCGCCGGCCGATGCCGCCGATGGGACATTTCTCGCTGATCCGTTATCGCAAATCGTGAGATCGTCGGCGGAACCTCCGGGCGCGCGAGCCGTTTTCCCGGATGTCGATGAAAACCCCGCTGTTCCTTTCCTGCCTGTTGCTGGCTACCTCCGGTGTGGCGGGCGCACAGGCCCCGCCGACGCCGGCGACGCCGCCGGCCCAAGCCACGTCACCCGCGCCCGGGCATGCGACGGGATGCACCCCGACACAGTCGACCCCGCAAGGAAATATCGCACCAAAGGACGGGACCACCGGGCAGAGTCAGGAGCCGCTCGCCGACAAGCTCGCCAGATCCGACGGCGTGCTCTGTCCGCCTCCGGGTGTCGACCCGGCCATGCGCGCGCCAGCGCCCGACGCCGGCAACATGCCGGTAATTCCGCCCCCCGGCAGCCCCGGCGGCGATCCCACCATTCGGCCCAAATAGCCGGGACCATGGGGCTTCGAGGCGGGCGGTCGCCTTGCTTGACATGCCCTCGACCGACTTCTTATATGCCGCGCGTTCGCGACCGCAGCCCGCAATCTGCCGCCGTCGCACGCTTTGGCGGGGTAGCTCAGCTGGTTAGAGCACGGGAATCATAATCCTGGGGTCGGGGGTTCGAGTCCCTCTCCCGCTACCAATGATTTCAATATGTTATCTCGACACCTTGCTCGCAGGCCTCAATGGCGGCGAAAATGTTCAGCGTGTCCCGCGCCGCCGTATCGAGATACATGGCGCGTTTGATCGACGAGGGATCATTGAGCGCAGGCGGAGATTGCAGCCTCGTGGCGGCGCAGTTTCGACCTTCCGTCATCGAGACCTTAGGCCCATCACCTGGGACGCACTTCACCCGATCGATGGTGCACCCGCAGGACTCGCCGCCGCCGTGAGTTCTGTCACAGCGCGAAGCCGAAGATCAGCGTGACCCGGCCGGCGACCGCCACCGCGTCAGCCCGGGGGTGGCCGCGGCGTCGCGCGACGTGCACCGGAGTGGATCCCATCAGCCAGACGACGAGCACGAACACGGCGAGCAGGATGATCAGCACAACCCAGGCGAAGATGTCGTAGCCGCTCACGATTGCCTCCTAAGGGACGCGCTGAACCGCCGGAGGTGTCCATGAACCGTCGGTCACAGCGGCTTTCGGCCAATAGGCCCGGACATAGAGCGAAAAATCTCCTTTCGGCGCCGGCAGCCAGTTGGCGCGCTGAACGGCGTCCACTGGCGCGTCGGGCTGCACGTGGATCGTCAGCGATCCATCTTCTGCAAGCCTGAGGTCCTTGTTCTTGGTACCGACCGAGAAGCGGTTGATCGGGTTGGCGACAAAGAAATGATGCTCGTTGTAGATCGAAAGCGACCAGAAGCCGTTTACCGGAGGTGTGGCATCGCGCGCGAACGTTACAGTGTAGCGGTTGGAGCTGTTCAACCGTGCACCGGACACGTCCAAGTCCTGATAGAAGTATTTCGTTTCGTTCGGCGAGTTGACGAAGATGTTCGATTTTGCGACTGCCGTGCGCGTGAAATAGTCGGTTCCGAACGCAGACTCGTTGGAGATGGTGCTCCAGTAGTGCGGTAGCTGCTGACCGTAGTTGCGAAACTGAAACAGCGGCGTTACCAGCTTTTCATCGGCCTCCTTGGCTGCCTCGATCATCGCCTGCTTCAGCTTCGGATTGTCCTTGGCGGCTGCAAGGACGGCGAGGACCTGGGCGTAGCGCGCCTCCTCGCCGGGAAGCGGTCGCGCATCGGCAAGCACCGTCAAAAGCTCGTCGAAAAACCGTTCGGGCAACACCCATCGCGTTTCCTCTTCGCCAGGCGGGGGGCCGGGCACCTTGGGCAGCTTGCTCCACTCCGTTCTTTTCATCCGCCCGTCGTACTCCGCGAGCGGATACATCGCGATGCCGGTCAGCACGTCCTGAATCGCGCGCTTGTCTTCCGGCGTGTCGTTCTGGGCAATACGTGGCGCGACGAGTGCGGTGTTGCTCGATGCGCGGAAGATGCGGGTGATGCCCTTCGGCGCTTCCCCATTCCAGTCAGGCCCGACGAGCAGATAAAAACCAGGCGTAGTGCCGTACATTTTCCCGAGCTGGACGAAGCTGTCGGTGCGCAGATCGACGATTTGATAGACCCAGAAGCGTTCGCCAAAGTCGGGCACTTGGACCACTACCGGAGAAACATCGAGCGCAGCCATTCCCAGGCCATACACCACGTCCTGGTTTGGGCACGCGACATTGCGCTCCTCCGGGTTGACATAGTCCGTGAGCATGGTGAGACGGTTGAGCGGCGCCTCAAGTAGCGGTCCGACGTACCTCTGTTCTGTCATCTTCGCGAAGGCAAGCCGGCGGTTATAGGTATTGACCAGCGGCCAGGCCCAGAAAAAGGCGTCGCGCGCGACATGGGCGGCATAGGCTTCGGTGATCTTCACGCGCGTGTCCGGACCTGATGGCAGTGCACGAGCCCATTCCGGCGAAGGCGGCAGGGGCTGCGGGTTGAGCGACGTTGTCTCGGCGGTCGCTACACGCGATGCACCGAGCATCGTAGAGGCAGCAAGCACCGTCCCGGCCCCTAGCAGAATGTTGCGACGGTTCGGCAGGCCGTTCTTATGGCTCATGACGTCTCTCCAACTCCAGCGAAGGTTACGCGTGCACCTGGACTGCATTCAGCGCGCGACGCACGATACCGAACGAGAAGACGATTCCGACGAAGTAGATGGCGAAGAAGAACGTCTGCCCGAGCAGCCACATGTTCTTCCCGACCGGATCGTAGCGGTAATAGAAGTCGGGCCAGATCGAATTGAAGACGAAGTAGCCGGGATAACCGACGGCAAAGACCCCAAGCAGACCGATAATGCAGAGCGTGAGCGGCAAGAACCCTTCGCTCGCGCGCCCGGCTGCGAGGCTCGATAGTCCGATCGCCACCATGCCGAGCCCGCCGCCCTGTACAATCGCGACCGAGAGCGTCCATGGACAGGCCCACCAAAGCGTGACGTTTCGACGGAACAGCTCTCCGACGTCGGCACTTGCACCCACGCAGTAGTGACCGATCACGCCAAACGTCAGGAACACGCCGAAAACGAAGAATCCGAGCCCCCATTTTGCAAACCGAGCGCCCATTGCCATGGCTCTATCCTTTCGTTACTGCGCCGCGACTTCAACGTCTGGCAGCACCCAGATCTTGTCGAAGAATTGCTTCTTCGGGCCGTAGACGCGGAACAGCAATTCGAAGTCGCGTTGAGAATCCGTTGGGACCCAATTGGCCTCCTTGCCGGCCGGTGCTTTCGGACCGAAATAGACGTCTACGGAGCCGTCCGCATTCTTCTGCACTTCCGCGGCGTTCGAGGCGCGACTTGCTCGCGTCATGTTCTTGATCAGGGCGTGCGTCTCCCGGTCGTACGCGGTGACGGACCAGTAAAGGTCGACCGGCACGTTCGGCGGCACGTTCAGGCGGTAGTTTTTGCCGCCTGCCATCGCGTCTCCGTTCTTGTCCTTGGCGGCGATGAGGTACAGTTGCGCCGTGCCGAGACGTTTGATGCCGACGTAGCCGATGCTGTAGGTCAGAGCGCGCGCGTCGATGGGATAGATGTCCGTCTCCGCGTATCCCGAGGACCCCGCCTTGACGAGATCCGGAAATGCCGGCACCGCCCAACGCGAGCTGGTGAAAAACGGCGGAAAACCGGCGTCGTACATTCGGTCGAGGACACCTCTCGCCTCGGTCGCCGCAACGTTCAGAAGAGCGGTAGCCTTGGCGTCGGGATTGAACGGTTTGCCCTTCTCGATTCCGATCGATTTGAGCTGATCGATCATCGCCTTGTCGCGCGTCTGCCAGGGCTCAGTCTGCACGATGCGGTCCAACGACTGGAAGAACCTCAGATCGTAGGGGATGGTGGAGTCGAAGAGGATGTCCTTGGCGTCGGTGAACTTCGTTTCCGAAGGGTTCACCGCCTGCGACAGTGTATAGACTTTGAGCCGCTTGCCGTATTTTGCCGCCTTGGCGATATCGGCCTCGCCGTGGCTTGCGAGGTTGGAGCGGAACAGCGCATAGCCAGCGAAGGTCTCGGAAGGGACGACGATGTAGCCGTCGGGCGGGGTGCCAGTATAGCCGGGCGGCAGCATCAGATATTTGCCGCCTGCGCCCTTGTCGACGCCATAGGTGCCGGCGTCCTCCAAAGGCATCTGCCACACCGTGTCGATATTGGCCGCGAACGAACCGTCGTCGGCAGGGGGAACGTCGATCACGATCGGACCCGCCTGCTTCGTATTGAAGAAGATCATGAAGTAGAGCGCGTCCGGATTTGGCGTAAGCGTCTGGTTGTGCCAATCGACCGGTCGGGACCAATAGATGATCTCATTCTCCTTGGCGCCGGCCTTCAGAGCCGGTTGGAGCATGAGGTCATAATTGGCGGCCGGCATGCCCCAGATGACTGCCTCGACAGCGCGACCGCGAACCAGCCCCTCCTGGGGCGTCGTTTGGGCGGCTGCGGCTCCCGCAAGGCAGGAAAGGGCAATGGCAAAAAACAACGAGCTTTTCATTGTCTTCCTCCGAGGCGTCCGGTTGCGGGTTGTGTCGCCACCGCCGGGGGCGAAAGCCTCATTCCAGGCAAAGATGTCGTAACCGCTCATCTACCGGCCCGGCGAAGTCTGCTTCGCTGGAAGACAAGGGCAAATGCAGGCGATGGCGCTGCCTCCCTCTGTGTCGGTTTGTACGACATCTGCCGGCTCCCTAAGCTGCTTTAATTTAGTTATTCGCGCAAGGGTTGCGACTTAAAGTAGCTGATTTTGGCTGGATGTGAGGGCAATATTGCCGGCATGTGACGTTGTGCCGCCGCGAGTAAGAGCGAACGACGCATAAAAAGAGATACAGTTTCGATCGAAACTTTTAGGCCACCTTCGTTTGCAGTCCACGCTGCTCAAGAATAACGAGTTTAGTCGTCTTCCACGCCTGCATGCGCCGAATTTCTCAAGCTTCCATTCGAGCCGTGTTCACGAAGGTAGCGGCAAGCAAAACGATTGGAGAAAGACGGAGTTTCCGGGCTTTCCTGATGAACGGGCTTTCCCGATGAATTCGGTGCGCGGGTCTGCTCCGCAACATAAGGCCTTTGTGCCGCAGCGCGCCCGCCAGCTCGTGGGCTTCGAGATCCGATCGCAGAGCGGATGAACTCGGTAACGAAAGGAGAAGTCTATGACAAAGCGAAACCTTCGTAGCCATCCTCAACGACGTCCTGACAGATCTTGCGATAGCGGTCCAGGCCACCGGCATATGGCATGAACACCCGCGGCTTGCCCGGAATATTCGCCCCGAGATACCAAGAATGCTTTGCCAGCGGCAGCAGCGTCCGGGCGGCAGCCTCATTGACCTCCGTCACCCACTTCTCCACGGCCTCGGGCCGTGCCTCGATCCGTTCCAGCCCATTGGCCCGCATGTGATCGATGCAATCGGTGATCCAGTCGACATGTTGCTCGATGGCCACCGGCATGTTGCACAGAACCGATGGACTGCCGGGCCCCGTGATGGTGAACAGGTTCGGAAAACCGGCGACCTGCAGGCCCAGATAATTGCGCGGTCCTGCCTTCCAGACTTCCGCCAGCGCGATGCCGTCCCGTCCGCGAATGTCCATCCTGAGCAGCGGTCCGGTCATCGCATCAAACCCTGTCGCGAAAACGATGATGTCGACGGGATACTCCGCCGCGTCCGTGCGGACGCCCATCTCCGAGATCTGCCGGATCGGCGCAGACTTCACGTCGACGAGCGTGACGTTCGGCCGATTGAAGGTCTCGAAATAGTCGGTATCGATCGGCGGCCGCTTGGCCGCATAGGGGTGATCAATGTCCGACAGGATCGCCGAGGTCTTGGGATCCTTCACGATCGAACGGATCTTGTTCTTGATGAAGTCGGCCGCAGTATCGTTCGCTTCCTTGGAATTCAGCATATCCTGAAACGATGCACGGAACTGCAGCCCGCCGCGCTCCCACGCCGCCTCATAAATCCTCTTGCGCTCCTTTGGCGGCGTGTCGACCGCCTTGCGTTGCTCAACCCTGAATCCCATGCCATTGTAGGTTTGATGCGTTATCGCACGTATTTCGCTGGCATTGTCCTTGACGTACCGCTTGAAGTCCGCCGACAGCGGGACATTGCGTGCCGGTACTGAATAGTTTGCAGTACGCTGAAACACCGTCAGGTGCTGGGCCTGGGCGGCGATCACCGGAGCAGCCTGGATAGCCGTCGATCCGGTACCGATCATGCCGACGCGCTTGCCTGTAAAGTCGACGCCCTCGTGCGGCCACTGTCCGGTATGGTACCAATGCCCCTTGAATGTCTCCAGGCCCGGAATGGCGGGCACGTTGGCAGTGGAGAGGCAGCCGACCGCGGTGACGAGATAGTTTGCGACGAAGGTCTCGCCCGTGTCTGTATGGACATGCCAGCGCGCGGCCGCCTCGTCATAATGTGCCGAAGTAACTCGCGTCCTGAATCGAATGTCGCGTTTCAGGTCGAATTTGTCGGCCACGAAATTCAGATAGCGGAGAATTTCTGCCTGGCCAGGATAACGTTCGGACCATTCCCATTCTCGCATCAACTCAAGCGAAAATGTATACCAGTAGACGTGACTTTCAGAGTCGCACCGTGCACCGGGGTACCGATTCCAGAACCACGTACCGCCGACACCACCGGCGGCTTCCAGTGCCTCTACTCTCAAGCCAAGTCGATCTCGGAGTCGGTATAACTGGTAAAGGCCAGCAAAGCCCGCACCAATCACCAACGCGTCCAGCTCAACTGGTTGATTGGTTCTTCCGGTCGCTGGACTTGACATACACACCCTTTCGTTAGGTCTCGGCAACCATCTGAACGCTTTGTATCGAACGAGCCGAAGTGGCTAGGTTGATCCTGCTGCGTCGACGACGCCGGCATTTGACTAACATACCGTCTCCGGCAGGTGCTCTCAAGGTCGCGGCGGAAGCCGCAATGGAGACCAACGTGCTTTGCATGCGGCCTGATACTGGCGAGCAGCCAAGTGCCATCTCTACCTGCGGGTGTCCCTGCCGACATGTACCAAGAACAGCTTGCATCAAGCTGGCAGGCTGCCCTTTCCACGTTCCTGTTTCATAATTTGGTCTAGATGGTCGAGTCCATTGCATCACCTGGTGCTCGGTGAAAGAAATGGCAGATCAAAACCAAGACGCCTGCTCACAGGCATACGATTTGGCCATGCGCAAACTCGATTTGCAGGATGACAAGGACCCCATTGCAATCTTCTTGGCGAACAAGATCCGGGAGATCGTCTCATCGGACTTTCCGGGAGACCCCCACGAGATCTCTGAGGAAGCGCTCAGACATCTGAATGATGTTCTCCACGGCACCTGACGTTCCTGCGTGCCCGCCCGTTGCCGACGGTTTTGGTCGGCGTTCTCATCGGGAGCCGCCCCAGGGCGTAGCGATTGACGCGAGGCGTCCCCTAAAACGGACCTTCGCGACCCCCATGGCTCGCTGATGACGCTTGCCTCCGGCAGCCTCCCCGAAGCTCAATGAAACGCTTCCGACGCCCGATGACGCTTCCAAATCAAAAGGTGGCGGAAACGACAGGTCGAAGGAACGGAACATGGCCGCTCCATGGCTATTGTCAGGGCACACACCGGCCACTCATGCGCCCCCCCCACGCGCTGGTGTGTGAGAAGCGGCCCCAGCCCATCCCCGGCTGGGGCCAATTCATTGGGGCATGGCCAGCGTAGATCTACTTCAGGTCGCCTTGCGTAGGTGTTGTTTCCGGTGTTTGCACCGCTCCTGACTTTGGGATGACGGTTTCCTTCATCTTGGTCGGGGGCATATCGGGTTTGTACGAGCCGGTCGGATAGTCCGTCTTGATGGCGGCACAGTCGAGCGAGTACATCAGCTCGCCCTTGGCTGATTGACCAATGGGTGGGCAGTTTTTCAGCTGTGCAGGATCAGGTGGCGTTCCCTCGGCGAATGCAGGGGCGAATGCCATGGCGCCGATAGCGATCGCGATAACTCGCTTGAACATTGTAACCTCCCGTTATTGTCTAACGGAAACGAGGAGGCTAGGGCTGGGTTCCCGCTGGATTTAGGAAAACCGGCTTCTTCGAGCATCGCGAAATGTCCGGTTCGGGCCCATCGGTCATTTGGCGGAGCTGCGGTTCGCGTGCCTTCCGAAACCAAGCGGGTCGTTCAGACCACGATGGTAAGTTGCCGAGGCAACTTCCCCAAAAGGTCGCCCTTTCTAACCTGAATCCGTGACTGGCCAGCCCTCTTGACCCTCGTAGGTGGAGTCATCGGCTCGCCAAGACGAATTCTTTTAGCCTGCAATCACGGCCCGTGTTCGTCGCGAGACATTGAACCAACCTGCGGGCAGCAGGCACATAGAGCTATTCGGGGTTTTGTTGTTGTGAGCAGCCATTCCGGTTCAAGACTGCGCATTCTTAATTTAGTTATTTTGGCGCGATTGCGCTCGCCAATGATTGGTTGGTCGAGGGTTGGGCATCGCTTTTGCTGTAGTCTGGGTTTTATAGTCAGAACCGAACCAGAGTTGAGGGATAGTATGCGAACCGCGGCAACGCCAACGTGCTGAGGAGCACCCCATGAGCAAGAGTCTTCCTTTCCGTACCGCTGATGAAGCTGCTGTTGCTGCGCTAGTTGGCATACTGCCGAAGTCGATCAAAGAGCAACATGAATACGGTGGATACATCTTTCAGATCGGTAGCGGTCAACAAGCCAGATATTTTTACACCACCCCATTGGAGAGGAGTTCCGAACCTCGCGGTGGGGACCTGCCACCTCCCAAACTACTTCCAGGAGCAAAGCTTATTGCCACGATGCATACGCATCCATTTGACGAGGACACGTATGGCGAGGAAGGTGTCATCAGTACAATTGTGAAGCCGCCTCGCTTTTCGGCAGATAAGGATGTGCCCGGGAGAAGGGCCTTCGAGTTGGCTTGGCAGCGAATATCGCCGGGACCAATCGATATGTATGTCATAGACATCCACAACGAGGTTGACGTTTTGGAAGGCAAACGTGGCAGGCGAAGTGAAAGAGAGCGGATGGTCAGGTCATGCGGTGATCTGACATGCATCTAAGACCGATCCCTGCATGGGAGCTACGGATTGTCGCACTACGACCGCCATTCCGGACAACCTGTCGCGCCTCACGCGGATTCCCCTCACATGCGCAACGGCGGGAGGGGACGATGGCGCGGTCCGATTGAGCGATCAATCGGGAAGTCTTGTCAGGCGCGGTCGCCAGATGCCGAGAGCCACGTTCAAGGTTGCGATCGCCAGCATGATCCAGAGCGACTTCCATTCGGCGCCCGACGAAGCCGCGAGGGTGGATGGATCGACCTCGTGGGCCAAGGCGCGGGCACTCAATTCCGCTTCCTCCTGCATCGGCCCCTGAATGGCCGCAAAGCCCCACTCGAAGACCAGGACGCCTAATGCGAGCTTGGCCAAGGCCCAGCCTGCACTGTGATAGGCCCGGTTGACGGCGATGGCCAACAGGCCTGCAACCAGGGTGAGACCGAGCGAGGGAAGGAATATCCAGGTCGCGATGCTCCCCATCGCGGCGCGCAGCAGGGCATATTGGGCAAGTGAGGACGGGAGGGGGAGAAAGCAGAGCAGGACCAGCAGGCAGGCCATCGCGCCCATGAGCCCGATCGCCCCCATGGTGTGCATGAATTTCATCAGTCGTCGCATGGCATTGGCAACTGGTCCGAAGGTGTGGAGATCCTTCGCTGGTAGTCAGGGATCATCAGGCAAAGGTGCCTGCAGCTGCCATCGCTCGCCTTTTCCCCGCCTTGCGCGGAGCTGCCGTGGTTTCCGGCGACCGCGCCACCCGAAGCGCGTCCGGTCGTCGCGATCGCGAATGCCGCGGCGTCATGTCTCGAACGGTCCCAGGGACGGTCAGAAGTGCACGCAGCTTCGTGCCGGGCTGAACCAGGTCTCCAAGCGTATAGCCGTCGAGAGTATCGACAAAAGCATCGCCGGCCGTCTTCATGGCGCGCCGCAGCACGCAGGCCGAGGACAATCGGCACGACAGTTCCCCCAACTCCATGCAATGCACGAAGGACATGTCGGGCTCGGTCTTGCGCACGACCTCGCCGAGTGTGATCGCCTCGACCGGCTTTGCAAGCCGCAGGCCGCCGCCGCGACCCCGAACACTCAGCACATAGCCCGCGCCGGTGAGTTGATAGGCCACCTTCATGAGATGGTTCTTCGAGATGCCATAGGCCGCGGCGATTTCGGCAATGGTCGCCAACCGGTCGTTCCGCAGGGCCAGATACATCAACAGCCGCAACGCGTAGTCCGTATAGACGGTTATTCTCATGATTCCTCCAAGGCGATCGCGAGCCGGTCTTGCCGGTGCGGCCGCAGGCTTGCTGGCTTGAACCGGCGAAAGGTACGGAAGCCCTCACGACCGGCGATGTTGTCCGGGTCCTCAAGGCTCGCCCGCGTTTCCAGCAATGCACGCCTGATCCAGGTCTTGATGGTGCTGACGGGGACGCCGAAGCGCATCGAGAGTTGCTTTCTGCTCTCGCCGTGGATGTACGCCGCAATGACGAGCTCGCGCCGCTTCGAATCGAGCGAGCCCAGCGCGTGCAGAATATGGGCCCGATGCATCAACGGGCGGTTTCGATCCTCCGAGATCTCGATCTGTTCAAGCGGCGTCGGGCAGCTGGCCGGAATACTCGAAAAGAAGGCATCGTCGGAACTGATCTCTCTTACCGGTCTCCGCGCGAGGTCGATCGCTCGGTTTCGCGCGATGCTGATCATCCAGGTCATCGGCGAACCCGAGGCGGGCCGATAAGCGGCGGCGTTCAGCCAGATGCGGACATAGGCTTCCTGCAGCAGTTCCTCGGCGACATGCTGGCATTTGACGATGGCCACAATGATGGAGAACAGCTTCCGTTTGGTGGCTAGATAGAGCTGTTCAAACGCCGCCTCGTTCTTCTGAGCCATCTGCAGCAACAGGTGCCTCAGCCGGTCGGATTCGGTCATGGCGACGTCGATCATTTCCGCTGGGTGCCTTTCGCCCCGATCATCTCCGAATGACAGTGCATATGTCAAGTTTAGCTTACATAGACGCACGGATGCAATTCGAAACTTGCAGAAAAAAGGCCTCAAAAATTCGACAATTCACTATCCAACCGCAGGAACGATCGGAATCGGCAGGGATTGTCATGGAGATTTGACAGGATGGAGGCTGAATATGCAGGGCGACAATCCAATCAGTTGGCTGATGTTTTTTACCTTGGCCGCCACGGTCTGTGTGATTGCCGGGGCCTCGATCTACTTCCTCCGATCGCGAACCAATCGCGATATTGCCGCCCAGGCCTTGGAGGGAAACGGCCGCGGCGGCAGCGCGACACCGAGCGGCGCCGGCCCCGAATTGATCGGGTTCGCGGTGCTTGCGTTGGCGGTGATGGCTTTGCTGGCGATCGGCTATCACAACAAGTCGCCGATCGAGACGGCCCAATCGACGACGCCGGTCGGCGGCCCGACCACCGGCATGGCCCAGCCCGCGAATTCGGCGAACCAGCCGAAGCCATACCAGCCGGTCAACCCGGCGCCTGACCCACGCGCCGCGCCGACCTCATCCGACACCGGCACGGGTCCTGAAAATGGTTCGACCGGACAGCCGAAATAACGTTGGCGGGTCGACCGGGCACCCGATCGGAGTCATGCTCCGACCAGGGCTCGGCCGACTTGTTCGGGGTCAGGAAGCCTTGCGATCGTACGCGGCCTTTTGCGTTTCCATCTCGACAATCTTCTGCGTGATCGCCTCGCGTTGTGTGGTCAGCAGCTTCGCGACATCTGGCGGAAGGTCGGCCTGCTCGAGGGTCTCGTCATAGCTCGCGACATTGCGCTTCTCGCCGTCGATCAGTCCGGGAAGCACACTCTCTTCGAGCCCGCCGAACAGTGATCGCACATCCATGATGGTCTTATGAACCAGGGTCATGAACGATCCCCGGTCGTCGGGGATCTCGTTGGCTTTGACCAGCTCGCGTGCGAGCTCGGCGGCATTTCGGTCGTGCAACGTGATCATGTCGGCGAACAAGGGACTCAGTCCTCTGCCTTCGGCATCCGTCAGCGCTTCCTGATATCCATTGCGCGCGTCGACGGCTTTGGTGTGCAGCGACTTCAACTGCTCGAGAATTTCAGCGTTCAAGGCCAACCTCCCATGGTGATGGCCGAGCGCTGCGCAGATACGAGTCCGCGCCGGGCCGGCGTGGCGTCAACGAAGACAATTGATGCTTTGTTCCCGCCGACGCGGCTCCGACGCTTCAGCGCACGATCATCGGAAAGGTCACGGACATCGCCCAAGCAAAGATCGTGGCATTCGCGATGGCGCCCGGCAGCGGGTGGCGGGTGGCGCGATAGCTCCAGCGACTGATCAATCCGAAGGTCAAAAACAGCAGCAGGATGGCGGGTACGATGATGATGAGAAAGAACAGCTTCATGGGATTGAGCGCCACGGCAAGGGCAAGCGACAACAGGAAGCAGAATTTGGTCAGCGGGTAGGCGCCGAAGCGTGCCCGCTCCCCCCGCGTCAACCATTCGTCCGCAATGAAATAGGGAAGGGTGCCGCAGGCAATCGCCGCCATAAGAGGAAGCCTCGCCGGGATCGGCAGGAAGGAAATCACGTAGGCATCGAGCGGCAGTCCGAAGGCGAGGACGTCGTAGCCGGCTATCGCGATCGCTGCGATGGCGATACCGATCCACGAATGCGAGATGGGAGAATCGGGTAATCGCCGAAAATACCACAGCAATGCGGTCGTGGTGATGCCGTACAGCAGAAAATGCAGCGCCAGGTAATCGCCCAGCAGAATCGGCAGGAAGTCGGTCGGCAGCTTCCACAACGCCAGCGGCGTCAGAACGGCGGGTGCGAAGGCGGCGATCAGCAGCGGCTTCCATCCAAGGCTGGCACCTGCGCCCACCGGACTTGTCGCCGGCAGCAGGAACGATAGCGGCCACGCCAGCGCAATAATTCCGAGGAATGTCAGCGCAAGCCAAGGTCCGCGGCGGTCGACCAATCCAGCCTGATGGCGTCCGAGCGCCGCGTTGATCCAGTGCAGCGATGCGGTCAAGCTGTCGTGACTATAGAGCACGCCGATATGCTCGACGCCGCGCGCCAACACCAGCTGTCGTGCGGTGCCGTCGGAGAAGTCGCCATAGGTCTTGCCCGCGACGGCGTTCCCTCCCGCCGCCTGATCGACAAGGCGCAGCCCTTCGTTTCGCAGCATCGAAGGTTCCAGCGCTCCGACGATCACCAGCAGATTGCGCGGGCTGGTCGCGGTCACGGCCGGCGAGAACACCGATACCGCGACGGTGGCCTGCACGTCGGGGTGGGCCTGCGCGAACCGGATGACGATATCGGACGCCATCGAATGCCCGAGCACGGCGATCCGGCCATCGCTTCCGGGCATCGTCCGGGCGTAACCGGCGACCCGCTCCAGTTCCTTCAACAGGCCCGCGGTAATGGTCTCGCCGTCGGCGATCTCGCCGCGCATTGGCACCGGGTTGCGCCCATGTCCGAGACAATCGAAGGTGATAGCGATGTATCCGTTGCGCGCCAATGTTTCGGCGAATGGCTGCATCAACTGCTGCGAGCCGGCGAAGCCATGCGCGATCACGACTACGGGGCGGGGCGCCGTCTCGGTCGGTCGAAAGATCGTGACCGGAGTTCGGTCGACGGTCGCGTAGGCAATGCTCAGACCAGAGCCGAGGCCGTGAAGTTCGAATATTCCGATCGCAATCGCGAGGACGGCAACCGCGGCGACGAGCAGTCTTTGCAACATCAATTCCGCCTGGCCAAGCGCCTCTTGTCTCACCCATCTCCGGGGACGGCAATACAATCAGCACTCGGTCCCGACGGCAACCAGCCGAGTGAGTGATGGCCGGTTCCAGCGTTCCATGTCAGGGAAACGCGTCGAGGAAGGTCTCTCGCATATATAGAGTGAGGACGGCTCGAAAATCGGCTGTTTGCACCGCGATGCACGGCGCCGGTTTGCATTCCCAAGCCGGGTCGTCCTAATCTGTCGCCAAGACGTCACCCGTGAAGGCATGAAATGGCAATCGCATTTCCGTTCTCGGCCATTGTCGGGCAGGACGAAATGAAGCTCGCGCTGCTGATTGCGGCCGTCGATCCAAGGATCGGCGGCGTGCTGGCGTTCGGGGATCGGGGTTCGGGAAAATCGACGGCAGTGCGCGCACTGGCGGCATTGCTGCCGAAGATGACGATCATCCAGGGTTGCCGCTACAATTGCGATCCGGATCAGCCGAAGGAATTATGTGACGACTGCCGGTTGCGCGCGGCCAACGGCGGTCTGAAATCGATCCAGATGGCGGTGCCGGTGGTCGACCTGCCGCTCGGCGCGACCGAAGACCGGGTCGTTGGCGCGCTCGACCTTGAACGGGCGCTGGCGCGGGGAGAAAAGGCGTTCGAACCGGGCCTGCTGGCAAGGGCGCATCGCGGTTTCCTTTATATCGATGAGGCAAATCTGCTGGAGGATCATCTGGTCGACCTTCTGCTCGATGTCGCGGCATCCGGGGAGAACGTCGTCGAACGGGAGGGATTGAGCATTCGCCATGCCGCGCGATTCGTGCTGGTGGGAACCGGCAATCCGGAGGAAGGCGAATTGCGCCCGCAATTGCTCGATCGGTTCGGCATGTCGGTCGAAGTCAAGACGCCCGAGCGATCTGCCAAGCCGTATCGAAGTCGTCCGCCGCCGTGACGAGTTCGAGAACGATGCTGCCGCTTTCGTCGAGAAATGGAGCCAAGGACGAGGCGAAGCTGCGCAAGAAGATCGTTTCGGCACGAAAGGTCCTGCCGTCGGTCGCCGTGTCGGAGGCCATGCTTGGAACGAACCGCCACGCTGTGCATGACCCTCGGCACCGACGGCCTTCGCGGCGAATTGACCCTGATGCGTGCGGCGCGGGCGCTGGCCGCGCTCGAAGGCGCCAGGGCGGTCGCCGACGATCATCTGCGGCGGATGGCGCCTTCCGCGCTCCGGCACCGGCTGCGGCGCAATCCGCTCGACGATGCCGGCTCCAGCGTGCGGGTCGAGCGCGCCATCGCCGAAGTGTTCGGATGAACGGCGCGTCCGCCTGGTCCGATGCAGTGATGGCGGCGCGCTTGTTTGCCGTGGATCCGATCGGAACCGGCGGGATACTTCTCAGGTCGCGCGCCGGCCCCGTCCGTGATCGCTGGCTGGTGGGCCTGCGCGCGGCATTGCCGCCGTCGGCGCCGCTGAAAGCGATGCCTCTGCATATTGCCGACGGCCGGCTGTTCGGAGGCCTCGATCTCAACGCAACCTTGCTCGCGGGTCGGCCGGTGGCCGATCGTGGGCTGCTTGCGGAAGCCGACAATGGCGTCGTCATGCTGACGATGGCCGAGCGGCTGTCATCCGCGACGGTCGCGCACGTTGCCGCTGCGATGGACGCCAGGGAAACGCGTCGTGGAGCGCGACGGTCTTTCGCTCAGGATTCCGGCGCAGTTCGGCGTGGTTGCGCTGGATGAAGGGCTTGACGATGAGCTGGCTCCGGCGGCCTTGCGGGATCGGCTCGCCTTCCAGATCGATCTCGAGGGGATTTCGTGCCGCGAGATCGATGATTTCTCCGATGGCGGCACGGCACCTTGGGTTGTGCGCGAATGTCTGCCGTCGCTGCAGTCGAACCGCGAACAGATCGAGGCAATCTGCGGCGCCGCGGCGGCGCTCGGCATAGCCTCGTTGCGGGCGCCTCTGCTGGCGCTGCGTGTCGCGCGCGCCTGCGCTGCGCTCGCCGGACATGTCGTGATCGAGCGTGACGACATTACGCTGGCGGCGCGGCTGGTGCTGGCGCCGCGCGCGCTGACGTTGCCTCCGTCGCAGGAAGCGGAACCGGAGGAGCAGGCGCCCGATCCGCCATCCGAGCCGTCTCCGGAAAACGAACCCGGCGACAATGACCGTTCCGAGCTCGAGCGTGCGCTGGACGAAGTTGTGCTCGCCGCGGTCGAGGCGGCACTTCCCCCGGATGTGCTGGCATCGCTGCGCGCGCCGTCAGCCCGATCGCGTGCCCGCTCATCCGGCAAAGCCGGGGCGATGCAGAAATCCGCCAAGCGCGGTCGTCCCGCCGGGACGAAGCGGGGTGATCCGCGCACGGGCGCCAAGCTCAATATCATCGAGACCCTGCGCGCGGCGGCGCCATGGCAGCCGCTGCGCAAGCGCGAGCGAGCCTTGGTCGACAATGTGCCGAAGCAGGCCGCGATCATCGTTCGCAAAGATGACTTTCGCATTACGCGGTTCAGGCAGCGCAGCGAGACCGTCACCATTTTTGTGGTGGACGCCTCCGGCTCGGCGGCATTGCACCGGCTTGCCGAAGCCAAGGGCGCCGTCGAATTGCTGCTGGCGGATTGCTACGTCAGGCGTGACCAGGTCGCGCTGATTTCCTTTCGCGGCCAGGCGGCGGAACTGCTGCTGCCGCCGACGCGTTCGCTGGCGCGGGCCAAGCGAAGCCTCGCCGGATTGCCTGGCGGTGGCGGCACGCCGCTCGCGGCCGGTCTCGATGCGGCTTTCGCGCTGTCGGACCTGATTCGGCGCAAGGGACAGACCCCGACGGTGATCCTGCTGACCGATGGCCGGGCCAACATCGCGCGCGACGGCGCGCAAGGGCGTCCGCCGGCAGAACAGGACGCCATCGGCGCCGCGCGGCAATTGCGGGCGAGCGGCATTGCCGCCGTGCTGATCGATACCTCGCCGCGTCCTGGTTCGACGGGCGCGCAGCTCGCGCTCGAAATGGGCGCGCGATACCTGCCGTTGCCGTATGCCGACGCCGCGACCTTGTCCCGGGCGGTGCGGGCGGCGGCGATCTAGCCCGTGTGGGCCCTTACCCGGCTCACCATCTGCTCGACATGCGCGATCGGAGTTTCCTGGGCGAATGCCGTGGCCGAGGTTGAAAATCAGGCGACCGCTGGCATAATTCGCCAGCACGTCATCGACGGCGCGATCGAGCGCGGCCCCGCCGGCAATCAGCGCCAACGGATCGAGATTGCCCTGGACAGCGACGCGGCTCTGGACCTGTTCGCGAACTGAAGTCGGTTCGGCGGTCCAGTCGATGCTGACGGCATCGACACCGGTCGAGCCGACATAGGCGGGCAGCAGCGCCCCGGCGCCTCTCGGAAAACCGATGATCTTCGCGCCCGGTACTTTTGCGCGCACGCCTTCGACGATGCGGCGGGTCGGCTCGACCGACCAGCGCTGGAATTCCCGCGGCGGCAATACGCCGGCCCAGGTGTCGAAGATCTGCAACACGTCGGCGCCGGCCGCGAGTTGTCCGAGCAGGTATCGGATCGAATTGTCGACCAGCGTATCGATGATCTTGGCAAACGCCTCGGGATGGCGATAGGCCAACATCCGCGCGGGCGCCTGGTCGGGCGTGCCGTGCCCGGCCACCATGTAGGTCGCCACCGTCCACGGCGCGCCGCAGAATCCGATCAGTGCAATCCTGGGATCGAGTTCGCGGCGCACCCGTCGCAGCGCTTCGAACACCGGTTCGAGCTTGGTGAAGTCGGCCGATGAGGACAACTGCCCGATCTTGTCCGGCGTATCCAGCGGGTCGAGCCGCGGACCTTCACCCACCTCGAAGCGTACCGATCGGCCGAGCGCGTAAGGAATGACAAGAATGTCCGAGAAGATGATGGCGGCGTCGAAATTGAAACGTCGGATCGGCTGAAGCGTTACTTCGGCGGCAAACTCGGGCGTAAAGCAAAGATCGAGAAAGCCGCCGGCCTTGGCCCGGACCTCGCGATATTCCGGCAGATAGCGGCCGGCTTGCCGCATCATCCAGATTGGGGCAACGCTCTGGCGGCGGCCGGCAAGCACTTCGATCAGCGGTTTGGTGGGCGGAACGTTTGTCAAGCGATGCTTCCGGGTTGATCGACAAGCCTCATTGTCGTTTCTGATACACTGCTGCTAGCGATCTTGGCCACGGCGAGATGAACACGGGCCGCAAAAAAGGAAGTACGCCATGAGTTCAGCCGCGCCGACCGGTTCTCTCGCTTCATGGCGCAGTGGCGGGGAATTGCCGGCGCCGGTATCCGGTCAGCGCCACGATATATCGCGGTTCCGTCGGCCGTCTGACCTATTATTCGCGCGGGGCCGGACGCCGATGGCGGATTTCCGCCGCTATTGCTGATCCACAGCATCAATGCCGCCGCTTCAGCCTACGAGATCCGGCCGCTATACGAGCAGTATCGCCAAAGCCGCAAGGTGTACGCGCTCGAGCTGCCCGGGTTCGGTCATTCCGAGCGCGGCAGGCGCCCATATACCGTGCGCATGATGACCGATGCGATCCTCGCGATGGTCAGAAAGATCCAGGACGCCAGGGACCCGCGCCGATCGATGCGCTGGCCGTGTCGCTGTCATCCGAGTTTCTGGCTCGCGCGGCTGACTGAGATGCCGCTGCGCTTTTCGAAGCGTGGCATTGGTCAGTCCGACCGGATTCCGAACCGGCGATGCGGCACCGAAAATGGCGCGACGGCACACGCGCGATGCCGTGGCTGCACGCATTGCTGGATTTTCCGCCATGGAGCGAGGGATTTTTTCGCCTGCTCACCAGCCGCCCCAGCATCCGCTATTTTCTCCGAAGAAGACCTGGGGTTCGCCCAATATCGACGAAGGGCTCGCGGCGTACGACTACATTACCACGCATCAGCCGGGCGCCCAGCACGCGCCGTATTATTTCGTATCGGGATACCTGTTCAGCCAGGACATCCTGCAGATCTATCATTCGCTGACAATGCCGGTATGGATGGTGCACGGCGTCCGCGGCGATTTCGTCGACTACACCAACAAGGCGACTGGTGGAGGATCGCGCCAATTGGACCATCCAGGTATTCGAAACCGGCGCGATGCCGCATTTCGAGGTCGAAGCGGCGTTTGTCCGCGCCTACGATGCGTTCCTGGCCGGCGTGCCGGCGGCCTCACCTGCGTAGCGGACGTGCATCATGACCGATCTCGTCTGGAGCAGGGATGGTGGCGACTGGCCCAACCGGGACGCCAGCACCTTCATCGAGGCGGCCGGAATCAGTTGGCATGTGCAGCGGATGGGTGCGGGGCCGCCGCTGTTGCTGATGCACGGCACGGCGTCGGCGACCCATTCCTGGCGGAAGCTTGCGCCGCATTCTCTCGCAGCGTTTCATGGTCGTCGCGCTGGATCTGCCCGGCCATGGCTTTACACAATCGCCGCCAGCGCATCGCTTGTCGCTGCCGGGCATGGCGTCCGATGTCGGCGGGACTACTCGTCGGCTCGCGGTCCAAGCCCGAGATCGTGGTCGGTCATTCTGCCGGCGCGGCGATTCTGGCGCGGATGTGCCTGGACAAGAGGATCACGCCCCGACTGCTGGTCAGCCTGAACGGTGCATTCATGCCATTCGGCGGCATGGCCAATCAGCTGATCTCGCCATTGGCGCAATTGCTGGTGATGAATCCGCTGGTGCCGCGAGCGTTCGCCTGGCAGGCATCGAATGCCGGTGCGGTCGAGCGATTGATCGCGGAACACCGGTTCGACCATCGATGCCGAGGGCATTGCGCTCTATCGCAAGCTGGTGCGCAGTCCTGCGCATGTCGCTGCGGCGTTGCGGATGATGGCGAACTGGCGGCTCGAGCCGCTGCTGCACGATTTGCCGCGCCTGGTGACGACGTTGTTGCTGATTGTCGCGGACAACGACCGCTCGATCTCGCCCGTCGTCGCGCAGCAGGTTCGCGAAGTCTACCCGCAGGCCGCTATCGAGCGTGTGCGCGGCCTCGGCCATCTCGCACATGAAGAACAGCCGCAACTGATCGCGGATCTCATCGTGAGATACGCGGCAGCGCGAACGGCAGCGGCCGAGCACGTCCACGTAGCTGTAAATTGAATATGTTACACATACGGGCTAGGCAACTGTCAATAATTAGTTACAGTGTCGATCATGCTCGATCGCCGTATCTATTCAGTCGACCTCGCAGGACCGGCAGCATCGGCCGCATGCGGTGGTGATCGGCAGCGGCTTCGGCGGATTGGCTGCCGCGGTGCGGCTTGGCGCCAAGGGCTATCGCGTCACCGTGCTGGAGAAACTCGATGCGCCCGGCGGCCGCGCCTACGTCTACCGGCAGGACGGCTTCACCTTCGACGCAGGTCCGACCATCGTCACCGCGCCATTTCTGTTCGAGGAATTGTGGAAGCTGTGCGGGACGCAAGCTGTCCGACGATGTGACGCTGGTGCCGGTGTCGCCGTTCTATCGGATTCGCTTCCAGGACGGATCGCACTTCGACTATGGCGGCGACGCCGACGCCATGCGCGCGCGAGATCGCGCGGTTTTCGCCTGACGATGTCGCCGGCTACGACGGCTACATGAACGCCAGCGAGGCGATCTTCAAGGTCGGCTTCGAGCAGCTCGGCGACGTTCCCTTCAGCAAATGGACCGACATGGCGAGGATCGCGCCGGAAATGATCCGGCTGTCGAGCTATCGCAGCGTCTACAGCCTGGTTTCGAAATTCTTCCGCGATCCCCGGCTGCGCATCGTCTTCAGCTTCCATCCGCTGCTGATCGGCGGCAATCCCTTTACCGCGAGCTCGATCTATTGCCTGATCGCGTTCCTGGAGCGGCGCTGGGGCGTGCACTTCGCATTGGGCGGCACCGGACGGCTGGTCGATGGCATGGTGAAGCTGATCGAAGGGCAGGGCGGCTCGGTCCGATGCGGACAGCAGGTTCGCGAGATCGTGGTGAAGAACGGGACGGCGTGCGGCGTACAGCTCGCGTCCGGCGAGACGATTGCGGCCGAAATCGTGGTGTCGAATGCGGATTCCGCATGGACCTACCGGCATCTGCTGCCGCCGTCCGTCGCGCTCGCGCTGGACCGATCGGCGCATCGAGCGCGCGCGCTATTCCATGAGCCTGTTCGTCTGGTATTTCGGCACGCGCCGCAAATATTCCGACGTGCCGCACCACACCATCCTGCTCGGCCCGCGCTACAGGGGACTGCTGACGGACATCTTCGAACGCAAGATCCTTGCCGACGATTTCAGCCTGTATCTGCATCGGCCGACGGCCACGGACACTTCGCTGGCACCGCAGGGCTGCGATGCGTTCTACGTGCTGTCGCCGGTGCCGCATCTGCAAAGCGGCACCGACTGGGAAGTCACCGCGGACAAGTACCGCCGGGCCATCGCCCGCGAGCTCGGCGCCACCGTGCTGCCCGGGCTGGAACATGAGATCGTTACCTCGCGCATGCTGACGCCGCAGGATTTCCAGGACCGCCTGTCGTCGTTCCGCGGCGCGGCGTTCGGGCTGGAGCCGGTGCTGACGCAAAGCGCCTGGTTCCGACCGCATAACCGCAGCGAGGATGTCGATCGTCTGTACCTGGTGGGCGCCGGCACTCATCCCGGTGCGGGACTGCCCGGCGTGCTCTCCTCCGCCCGCGTTCTCGATTCCCTCGTGCCCGACGCTCAACATCTAGCGCGCTCAAGCCTGGTGCCTGCATGACCGAACCGCTCGATCCCGCCGACATGGCAGCCTGCCGCGCGCTTCTGAAGAACGGCTCGCGAACCTTCCATGCGGCCTCCAAGGTGCTGCCGGCCTGGGTCAGCGATCCGGCGATCGCGCTCTATGCATTCTGCCGGCTGGCCGACGATGCGGTCGATCTCGAACTCGATCGCGCGGCCGCCGTCGAGCGGCTCAGGCATCGGCTGGATCTCGCCTATCGCGGCACAGCCGTTGAATTTCGCCGCCGATCGCGCCTTCGCCGACGTGGTCGCACGGTTTTCGATTCCGCGCCAATTGCCGGAAGCCCTGCTCGAAGGGCTGGCATGGGACGCCCAAGGCCGTCGCTATGACACCTTGCCCGAATTGTATGGCTATGCCGCGCGAGTCGCCGGCGCCGTCGGTGCGATGATGACGCTGGTGATGGGACAGCGCCGGCCCGAGATCGTTGCGACGTGCCTGCGACCTCGGCGTCGCCATGCAGCTCACCAATATCGCCCGTGACGTCGGTGAGGACGCCCGCGCCGGCCGGCTGTATCTTCCGCGCGAATGGCTGCGTGAGGTCGGCATCGACCCGGACGCGTGGCTGGCGCAACCGGTGTTTACCGGCGGGCTCGCTGCGGTGGTGCAACGCCTGCTCGATGCCGCCGACGCGCTCTATGGTCGCGCGACGCTTGGCATCGCCCATCTGCCACTGTCATGCCGGCCCGGTATCTATGCCGCACGGGCGCTCTATGCCGAGATCGGCCGGGAGCTGGAACGCGGCGGCCTGGATTCGGTTGGACGACGCGCGGTAGTCTCGACCCGACGAAAGCTGGTGGTGTTGGCACGTACCGCCGCCCTGGTGGAGACGAACTGGGCACCGGCGACGAGATTGGCTCCCGCAACCGAGCTCGAGGAGACCCGTTTCCTCATCGAGGCGGTGGCCGCTACACCGATCAACGGCACCGCGCCGCCTGCAAAGCCTCGCGCCAAGCCAGTCGAGGATCGGGTGGTGTGGGTGATCAATCTGTTCACGCGGCTGGAACGCCGCGATCAGTTGCAGCGAACCGGATCGTTCCGGTAGGGACGCCCGCAACGCCGGCTATCGTTTCGGAAAGCTCACGGTCGGTACGTGATGGACAGCTATCTCGGTTTTGTCGAATTTTTCGTGGTGGCGATGTTTGCCCTGGGTTGGGGCATCCTCGAACTGGTCGGCCGCCGGCTGGACCGAAAGAAAGAGGCCGAACGGGAGAAGCAGCGGCAACCGACGGCCTGACGCTACCTCCAGGCCCGTGGCATCCGGAACGGAAGCATGGCCTGCACCACGGGCAATTTGAAACGGTCGAGCGACAAACTCTCGTGCATCAAGGTCACGGTTTCGCCGTGCAGCTTGGATGATAGCACCGAGCGAGCGTAGAACGGCGCATCCTCCAGCGTTCTGACAATCTGAGCGGCGGCCTCGCTGCGAACCTTGCGTTCGACGCGCCATCCCGTGCGTCGCAGGTCGACCAGCGGAGGTGGCTCGAACGCCTGCATCCGCCCATCGGGATCGAACGAGATGGCAAGGCCGATCTGGCCGCCGTCGCGGCGCTGGGCCTCGTAGAGAATGACGGTCCGATCCCGCATCGCTCCGCGCGCCCAATGCCAGTCGGTGAATCCCTGTTCGAGCGGCGCGCCGCCCTGGTTCATGTCGAAATAGCCGTCGCCCTGCCAGCGCAGGTTCGGATGATCGAGCATCACCTGAACACGGGCGCATGGCGCGATCGGCCACCAGAGATGTGGACCATTCTCATTGAGCGTGAACTTCTGCCGCGTGATCGCGGTCGGCACCAGGCGAACGGTGCCGCGAACGCGTCGGGGGAGCGGTACGGAAATCTCGTCGATTTGAATCGTCAGCGCGCGTCCGTCCCATGACAGGCTGCTCGGGCCGACCGCAAAGGACTCCATGCTGCGACGGACGGCCGTTCGCGACCGCTCGGTCATCGCCCAACGATTGCCGCCCCGGCGATAGACCGCAACATTGATGGCGCAGTGATTCAGCGGATCCGCCGGGCCATTGCGCCGCGCCAGGGCGTAATAGGGCGAAAATACGCTGCCGATGAAAGCGATGATGGTGATTCCGTTCTCGCCATCATCACTCAGCGCGTCGATATACCACCACGCATAGCCGTTTTTGGGGACTGGCTGATCGAACCGAGGTCCGCCATCAGGCAGGCGGCCGCCGCCCGGCCCGACAGCGCCGCCATCGGTACACCCGGGCCCGGATGCGTACTGCCACCCGCCAGGTACAGTCCCGGGAATCCTGGTGCGCGCGCCCGGTCGTCGAAATGATGCTGTCCATCCGTGGGAACTGCGGCCGTACAGGGCTCCCCCCGTGGCCGGAAATAGCCGGTTGAAATCCGTCGGGGTCGTCACCCGCATTGCGTCCGGTTGCTGATTGATTCTGCAAGCCGCTCCGCTCCAGCACGTCGAATGTCCGCTGCGCGCATTGCTCCACCTCCGCTGCATCGTAGAAATGCCGGTCGCCATTGGGTGGCGCATTGACCAGGACCAGAAGCCTTTCCCCTGCGGCACCGACGACGGTGTCGCATTCGCGATCCTGCGCGCAGACATAGACTGTCGGTTCCTGCGGCAGCGTTCCGCGCGCAAAGATGGCGTCGAACTCGGCCGGATAGTTTCGCGAGAAGAAGACGTTGTGCCGGCGCAGCGGAAATCCCTCGGTGGTTGCAACCATGCTCCAAGTCACCGCCGACAATGATCGGGCGCGCAACGGGGTCGCCGCGACGGCGCGTCGGGCATTTCCGCCGAACAATCCGTTGCCGACGGCCGCGACGTCCGCATTCACGATCACCGCATCGGCGCCAATGCGCTCGCCATTCGACAATTTGACGCCGCTGGCACGTCCGTTGTCGGTGAGAACCTCGCTCACCTCGTGGCCATAGCGGATCGTCACACCGACGGACAAGCCGGCAGCTGCCAACGCGCCGGCGAGCCCATGCATGCCGCCTTCGACACTCCAGACGCCTTCGCGCTCGACATGGGCGACCAGCATCAAGGTGGCGGGCGCCTTGAACGGTGACGACCCGCAATAGGTCGCGTAGCGGCCGAACAATTGGCGCAACCGCGGGTCGTGAAAATAACCCGAGAGCGCCGACCACATCGATGAGAAAGGTTTGATCCGTGGCAGCCGCCACAATCCGCGGAAGCCGTCGGCGCCGATCAGGCCGGCCATGCTGGGTTGGGCGCTGCGAAGGAACGGCTTTTCCAGGATTTCGTAGATCCGCTGGCTGTCGTGACAGAACGTGCGATAGCGCGCGGCTTCGGCCGCGCCGGCAAAATCTCCGATCGCCTCGACCGAGTGCTCCCGGTCAGCGAACAGGTCGAGGCGGGTGCGCTCGTCCCAGGCGTGCCGTGCCAGGATATCCAGGGGGCGCAACCGGACGTGATCGGCAAAACTCTTCCCGGCCGCAGCGAACAGTTCGTCAAACACCCATCGCATGGTGAAGACGGTCGGCCCGCTATCGATGCCGGAGGTGCCGATGGGGATCTGCCGCATCTTGCCGCCGGGCGCTGCGCCGCGTTCGACAAGCGTGACATCGAGACCGCGCGCCGCCAGCGCGAAGGCCGAGACCAGCCCCGCGACTCCCGCCCCGACGATCACCACGCGGTCCCTGGCCAAGGCCCAGCCCAAATCCGATTGACAAGTGTCCATATTTATTTACACTTATCGCGACAAGTCAAATTGACGTAACGGGGGAGTTGTCATGGACGTCGCCAGCCGGATCGAACGGACCCTCCACGATGCCATCGCCCGTGCCGAGGTGCCGGGTTGCCCACCCCGCTTGGCCGCCGCCATGCACTATGCCGTCTTCCCGCGGGGGGCGCGCGTGCGGCCGCGGCTCTGCCACAGCGTCGCCGCCGCCTGCGGCGAGGATCACCCGGCCGCGACCGAGGCTGCGGGCGCGGCGCTTGAGCTGCTGCATTGCGCGTCGCTGGTGCATGACGATCTGCCCTGCTTCGATGCGGCCGACACAAGGCGCGGCCGACCATCCGTCCACAAGGCATTCGGCGAACCGCTCGCGCTGCTCGCCGGCGATGCCTTGATCGTGCTGGCCTTCCAGACCCTCGCGCGCGTGCGGTGCGCCCCGGAGCGACTCTCGACCTTGATGCTGACGGTGGCGCAATCGGTCGGCGTGCCCTCAGGCATCGTGGCAGGCCAGGCCTGGGAATGCGAGACGAAGATCGACCTGGTGCACTATCACCGCGCCAAGACCGGAGCGCTGTTTGCAGCCGCGACCGTCGCCGGCGCGGCGTCCGCCGGCGCCGACGCCGAACCATGGCGGATGGTCGGCGAGAAACTCGGCGAAGCCTATCAGGTCGCCGACGACATTCGCGACGCCGCGGCCGACGAAGAAGAGATCGGCAAGCCGGTCGGGCCGCGATCTCGCGCTGGGGCGTCCGAGCGCGGTGCTCGAACTCGGGCTCGACGGCGCACTGTCTCGCCTGCATGGACTGGTGCGCGGCGCGATCGAGGCCATGCCGCCTTGCCCGAACGGTGCCGAACTCCGGTCGCTGATGCTTTCCGAGGCGAAGCGCCTGGTTCCGGCCAAGCTCGCGCAGTTCGCGGCCTAGATGCCATGGCCGCGATCGCGCATCGCGCCGCGGCTGACGATGGCTCAGTTGCGCCGGGCGAGGGAGCGGGCGGATCCCGCGGCGCGCACGTCCCTCCGCGAGGCGCTGCGGGAACGCCTGCTGAGCTGGCGCGATCGGTTGCTCGCCGATGCGAATTTCCAGCGATTCGCCGGCAGTTTTGCCGCTGACGCGGCCGATCGCGCGACGCCGTGCGCGGGCATTGTTCGATCTCTGCGCGGGCTTTGTCTATTCGCAGATCCTGTTCGCCTGCGTGCGCCTGAAACTGTTCGACCAGCTGGCCGGCGGCCCGATCAGCGCGAGCGAGCTCGCGTCGCGACTGTCGCTGCCGGCCGATGCCACCGCGCTGCTGCTCGAAGCGGCGATCTCCCTTGAACTGGTGCAGCGCCGCAGTGGTCGGCGCTATGGCCTCGGCGCGCTCGGTGCGGCCTTGATCGGCAATCCCGGCGCGATGGCGATGGTCGAGCATCACGCGATGCTCTATGCCGATCTGGCCGATCCGGTTGCGCTGCTGCGCGGCGAGGCGGCGGCGGGGCAGCTGGCGGGCTACTGGGCCTATGCCGGCCACGACAAGCCCGCCGGTCTGCCCCGCGCCGCGGTCGCACCCTACACCGCGTTGATGGCGGCATCGCAGCCGATGATCGCCCGGCAGGTGCTCGCGGCCTATTCTTTCAGTCGACACCGTTGCCTGCTCGATATCGGTGGCGGCGACGGTTCCTTCATCGCGTCAGTCGCCGTGCAGTCGCCCCGGCTGCGCTGCGTGCTGTTCGATCTTCCGGCCGTCGCCGACCAGGCCAGTGAGCGGTTTCGCGGCCGAAGGCCTGTCCGACCGCGCCGTTGCCATCGGCGGCAGCTTTCTCGACGGACGGTTGCCCGAGGGTGCCGACATCGTCTCGCTGGTGCGGGTTATCCACGATCATGACGACGGCACCGTGATGACCCTGCTGCGCGCGGTCCATCGGGTCCTGCCGCAGAACGGAACGCTGCTGATCGCCGAGCCGATCTCCGGCGTACGCGGCGCCGAAGCCGATCGGAGATGCCTATTTCGCCTTCTATCTGCTGGCGATGGGAAGCGGCCGGCCCAGAACGCTTCGCACGATTGAATGAGATGCTGCGGCGAGGCCGGCTTCACCGACGTCGCGTTGCAGCCGGCCGGCATGCCGCATGCTGGCCAGCGTCGTCACGGCGCGCGGCGCTTCACACTTCTGTTAATTATACTTGACAGTCATGATCGTAAGCTTAGCATGACAGTCGGCGGAAGTTCCTTCCGCTCAAAGGCGATCGGAGTGAGCGATGGAAACCATCGCAGTGGTGCTGAAGCAGCCGGAGCAGATCGAGCTCAATCGGCTTGCTTTGACGGCTCCGACCGCGGACGACGTCGTCGTCGACGTCGATTGGAGCGGCGTCAGCACCGGCACCGAGCGGTTGCTGTGGTCAGGCCGGATGCCGCCATTTCCCGGGCATGGGCTATCCGCTGGTGCCCGGCTACGAGTCGGTCGGCCGTGTCGTCGACGCGGGATCCGCGACCGGACTGCATCGCCGGCGAGCGCGTGTTCGTGCCCGGCGCGCGATGTTTCGGCGAGGTGCGCGGCCTGTTCGGCGGCGTCGGCGTCGCGGCTGGTGGTGCCGGCGAAGCGCGTCGTGCCGATCGATCGGCACGCTCGGCGAACGCGGCATCCTGCTGGCGCTGGCCGCGACTGCCTATCACGCCATCGCCGCGCGCGGCGCATCGCCGCCGGATCTGCATCGTCGGCCACGGCGTGCTCGGCCGGCTGCTCGCGCGGCTCTCGATCGCGCTCCGGAACGATCCGCCGATCGTCTGGGAGAACAATCCGGCGCGCGCGCGGCGGCGCCCTCGGCTATGACGTGCTCGATCCCGAGCACGATCCGCGCCGCGACTACCGCAGCATCTACGACGTCAGCGGCGATGCCGGCCTGCTCGACGCTTGATCGGCCGCATCGCGCCCGGCGGCGAGATCGTGCTCGCCGGCTTCTACAGCGAGCCGCTGTCGTTTGCCTTTCCGCCCGCCTTCATGCGCGAGGCGCGGATTCGCGTTGCCGCCGAGTGGCAGCCGCCGACCTCGCCGCGATCAGGGATCTGATCGAATCCGGGCGCCTGTCGCTCGACGGGCTGATCACCCATCAGCTACGACGCCGGAGCCGCGCCCGATGCCTACCGCATCGCATTCGACGATCCCGCGTGCCTGAAAATGGTCCTGGACTGGAGGCGCTCTCATGAATGCCGTGCCTCAACATCAGCATGACGGACGCCCTGCGGGCCGAAGCGGCGATCGAACCGGACGCCGCCGGCGACGACGCCCGTGACCAAGGAAACCCAGATCATCGCGATCTACGGCAAGGGCGGCATCGGCAAGAGCTTCACGCTCGCCAACCTGTCCTACATGATGGCGCAGCAGGGCAAGAAGGTGCTGCTGATCGGCTGCGATCCGAAGAGCGACACCACCTCGCTGCTGTTCGGCGGCCGCGCCTGCCCGACCATCATCGAGACCTCGTCGAAGAAGAAGCTCGCCGGCGAGGAGGTGAAGATCGGCGACGTCTGCTTCAAGCGCGACGGCGTGTTCGCGATGGAGCTCGGCGGCCCGGAAGTCGGCCGCGGCTGCGGCGGCCGCGGCATCATCCACGGCTTCGAGCTGCTGGAGAAGCTCGGCTTCCACGAATGGGGCTTCGACTACGTGCTGCTCGACTTCCTCGGCGACGTCGTCTGCGGCGGCTTCGGCCTGCCGATCGCGCGCGACATGTGCCAGAAGGTCATCGTCGTCGGCTCGAACGACCTGCAGTCGCTCTACGTCGCCAACAACGTCTGCTCGGCGGTCGAATATTTCCGCAAGCTCGGCGGCAATGTCGGCGTCGCCGGCATGGTCATCAACAAGGACGACGGCACCGGCGAGGCCGCGGCCTTCGCCGGAGCGGTCGGCATTCCGGTGCTGGCGGCGATCCCGGCCGACGACGACATCCGCACGCAAGAGCGCGAACTACGAGATCATCGGCCTGCCCGGCGGGCAATGGGCGTCGCTGTTCGAAGAGCTGGCCGAGCAATGTCGGCCTGGCGCCGCCGGTGCGTCCGACGCCGCTGACGCAGGACGGTCTGCTCGGCCTGTTCAAGGGCGAAGTGGTCGGCCGCGGCGTCGTGCTCGAGCCGGCGACGCATGGAAGACATGTGCGGCAAGCGGTCGTGACCAAGCCGTCGCTCGAAGTCATCTACGACGCAGCGTGAACGAGCATCCGGAGCGACCGATGAACGTCATCCTGCCTCGATCCAGCGGAGCGATCGCGGAAACGGACGTGAACGGGACGGTTGCGGGTCCTGCGACGGTCCGCCGCGATCAGACGATGCTGCCGCGACGACGAGCGACGGTCCGAGCTGTCATGCGGGGCCGCACGAGCTGCAGGCGGCGGCCGCCGCCGGCAAGAGCGAGATCCTGGAGCGCTATGCCGCCGACTATCCCAAGGGCCCGCACGACCAGCCGCAAAGCATGTGCCCGGCGTTCGGCTCGCTGCGCGTCGGCCTGCGGATGCGCCGCACGGCGACGATCCTGTCCGGCTCGGCCTGCTGCGTCTACGGCCTGACCTTCACGTCGCATTTCTACGGCGCGCGGCGCACCGTCGGCTACGTGCCGTTCAATTCGGAGACGCTGGTCACCGGCAAGCTGTTCGAGGACATCCGCGAGGCGGTGTTCAAGCTCGCCGATCCCGCGCTCTACGACGCCATCGTCATCACCAATCTGTGCGTGCCGACCGCGTCCGGCGTGCCGCTCGATCTGCTGCCGAAGGAGATCAACGGCGTGCGCATCATCGGCATCGACGTGCCGGGCTTCGGCGTGCCGACCCATGCCGAGGCCAAGGACGTGCTTGCCGGCGGCGATGCTCGAATATGCCCGCAAGGAGGCCGAGCAGGGCCCGGTGCAGGCGCCGCGCGGCGGCAGGAGCGAGCGGCCGACGGTGACGCTGCTCGGCGAGATGTTTCCCGGCCGATCCCGTCGGCATCGGCATGATGCTGGAGCCGCTCGGGCCTCGCGGCCGGCCCGGTGGTGCCGACGCGCGAATGGCGCGAACTCTATGCCGCGCTCGACTGTGCGGTCGGTCGCGGCGATCCATCCGTTCTACACCGCGAGCATCCGCGAGTTCGAGCTCGCCGGGCGGCACGATCGTCGGCTCCGCGCCGGTCGGTCACGACGGCACCGCGGCCTGGCTCGAAGCGATCGGCGCGGCCTGCAACGTCGCGCCGCGACAGGATCGACGCCGCCAAGAACCGCTTCCTGCCGGCGATCAGGGCGGCGCTGGCGGCAAAGCCGATCGATGCGCCGCATCACGCGTGTCCGGCTACGAGGGCTCCGAACTGCTGGTCGCGCGGCTGCTGATCGAGAGCGGCGCCGACGTGCCCTATGTCGGCACCGCCTGTCCGCGGACGCCATGGTCCGATCCCGATCGCGAATGGCTGGAAGCCAAAGGCGCCCGCGTCCAGTACCGCGCCTCGCTGGAGCAGGACCTCGCCGCGTGTCGACGAGTTCAAGCCGGATCTCGCCATCGGCACCACGCCGGTGGTGCAGAAGGCCAAGCAGCTGGCGATCCCGGCGCTGTATTTCACCAACCTGATCTCGGCGCGGCCGCTGTTCGGCGTCGGCCGGCGCCGGCTCGCTGGCGCAGGTCGTCAACGCGGCGCTCGGCAACAAGGCCGCTTCGACGAGATGACGGAGTTCTTCGGCGAGGTCGGCGCAGGCCACGCCGCCGGCGTCTGGGAAGACACGCCGAGGGACAACGTCGCGTTCCGGGAGAAATACAAGCAAGCAGATCGAAGCCCAGGCCAAGAAGCGCAAGGCCGAGGAGATGATCTGATGCTGGTCCTCGATCACGATCGCGCGGGCGGCTACTGGGGCGCGGTCTACGCCTTCACCGCGATCAAGGGCCTGCAGGTCATCATCGACGGCCCGGTCGGCTGCGAGAACCTGCCGGTCACCTCGGTGCTGCACTACACCGACGCGCTGCCGCCGCACGAGCTGCCGATCGTGGTCACCGGGCTTGGCGAGGAGGAACTCGGCCAGACACGGCACCGAGGGCGCGATGAAGCGCGCGCATCGCGGCGCTCGATCCCGACCTGCCGGCGGTCGTCGTCACCGGCTCGATCGCCGAGATGATCGGCGGCGGCGTGACGCCCGAAGGCACCAACATCAAGCGCTTCCTGCCGCGCACCATCGACGAGGACCAGTGGCAGAGCGCCGACCGCGCCATCGTCTGGCTGTGGAAGGAATACGGCGTCAAGAAGATCCCGGAGCGCAAGCCGCGCGCGGCGGGCGTCAAGCCGCGCGTCAACATCATCGGGCCGATCTACGGCACCTTCAACATGCCGTCCGATCTCGCCGAAATCCGCCGGCTGGTCGAGGGCATCGGCGCCGAGGTCAACATGGTGTTCCCGCTCGGCAGCCATCTCGCCGACATTCCGAAGCTGGTCGAACGCCGACGTCAACGTCTGCATGTACCGCGAATTCGGCCGCATGCTGTGCGAGGCGCTGGAGCGGCCCTATCTGCAGGCGCCGATCGGCCTGCACTGCGACCACCAAATTCCTGCGCAAGCTCGGCGAGCTGCTCGGCCTCGATCCCGAGCCGTTCATCGAGCGCGAGAAGCACACCACGATCAAGCCGCTGTGGGATCTGTGGCGCTCGGTGACGCAGGACTTCTTCGGCACCGCGAGCTTCGCCATCGTCGCCAACGAGACCTACGCGCGCGGCGTGCGCAACTTCCTCGAAGACGGAAATGGGCCTGCCCTGCACGTTCTGCGTTCGCGCGCAAGGCCGGGCGTGAAGCCCGACAATGATGCGGTGCGCAGCGGCGGTGCGCGAGAAGCCGCCGCTGGTCCTGTTCGGCAGCTACAACGAGCGCATGTACCTGGCCGAGGCCGGCGGCCGCGCGATCTACATTCCGGCCTCGTTCCCGGGCGCGGTCATCCGCCGCCACACCGGCACGCCGTTCATGGGCTATTCCGGCGCGACCTATCTGGTGCAGGAAGTCTGCAACGCGCTGTTCGACGCGCTGTTCAACATCCTGCCGCTGGCTGCCGATCTCGATCGGGTCGATCCGACGCCGGCGCGGCTGCACGAGGAAATCCTCTGGAGCGACGAGGCGCAAGGCGCTGCTCGACGAGGTGCTCGAGGCGCAGCCGGTGCTGGTGCGCATCTCCGCCGCCAAGCGGCTGCGCGACGCCGCCGAGAGCGGGGCGCGCCGCGCCGGCGAGGAGCGCGTCACCACGGACTTTGTCACGCAAGGCGCGGGCGGCGCTGATGGAGGGCAGTCCGGCATGAGAATGATCGAAGCGAGTCTGTATCCGGTGATGCCGCACTTGTATGCGCAGCGCCAAAATCGGGAGGTGACGTCGATGTCCGACTATGTCCATACCGGCCGTCGTTCGAAAATGTCCGTCGAGAACGCGACGATCGAGTCTCGCCTGATGTTCGGCGCTTGCTACGTGCTGTTCCTGTTCCGCGCCGTGCTCAGCGCGGATCATGCCGTGGCGCGAACAGGCATGCTTCCGGCCATCCGGCACGCCGGATGTCGATCTTCAGGGAAGCCAGCAGCGCGGCGAGCGTGATGGTGGCCTCGTCGTTCATGGGTTTGTAATCGCGAATTTCGTCCGGCGGTGCCGGGCGGAAACTGCCGTATCCAAGGAGATCCGGCATTCGCTGTCGCCCACGCTCGGGCGGCGAACGGCCGCAAGGCCATTACTAGGAGGAATACCAAATGAAGGACGGTTCCATCTCGGGGCTGTCCGAAGCTGAAGCCAAGGAGTTCCACACGATATTCATGACGAGCTTCTTTCTCTTCGTGGCTGTCGCGGTGGTTGCTCACATCCTGGCCTGGATGTGGCGTCCCTGGCTGCCGGGCCCCGGCGGCTACAAAGCGGCGATGGACGGCATCCAGCACCTCGCCAGCGCTTTCTCTCTCGCTATCTGACCTAAGGAGAGGCAAACATGTGGCGAATTTGGCTGTCTGTTCGACCCGCGGCGTGCGTTGATCATGCTCTTCACGTTCCTGTTCGGACTGGCGATCGTGATCCACTTCATTCTGCTCAGCACCGACCGGTTCAACTGGCTGGACGGTCCGCGCAAGGCGCCGGCAAAGACGTCGAGAGATTTCTCTGCCGTACACACCACCAAGCATGCCGTCCTGACGGCATGACATACGGCGTACCGGAACGGACGAGACCGGATCGAGCGGCCGGACTCGTCCGCTTCCGGTAGCTACCAGCGACGACAACGATGCGGTGATTTCAGAGTTTCGCACGCGGAGGAACGATCGATGGCCATGCTCAGCTTTGAAAGAAAATACCGCGTTCGCGGCGGAACGCTGATCGGAGGCGACCTGTTCGACTTCTGGGTCGGTCCGTTCTATGTCGGGTTCTTCGGCGTCACGACGGCCTTCTTCTCGCTGGTCGGGATCGCGCTGATCCTCTGGGGCGCCGCGCTCGGCCCGACCTGGAACTTCTGGCAGATCAGCATCAACCCGCCCGATGCTCAGATACGGGCTGGCGCTTCGCGCCGCTGCAGGAAGGCGGCATCTGGCAGATCGTCACCATCTGCGCGCTCGGCGCCTTCGTCTCCTGGGCGCTGCGCGAGGTCGAGATCTGCCGCAAGCTCGGCATCGGCTATCACGTGCCGTTCGCCTTCGGCTTCGCGATCTTCGCCTATTTCACGCTGGTGGTGATCCGGCCGGTGCTGATGGGCTCATGGAGCTACGGCTTCCCCTACGGCATCATCACCCATCTCGATTGGGTGTCGAACACCGGCTACACATACGGCAACTTCCACTACAATCCCGCGCACATGATCGCCATCACGTTCTTCTTCACGACGTGCCTGGCGCTGGCGCTGCACGGCGGCCTGATCCTGTCGGCGACCAATCCCGACAGAGGGCGAGCCGGTGAAGTCGCCCGAGCACGAGAACACCATCTTCCGCGATCTCATCGGCTACTCGATCGGCACCATCGGCATCCACCGCCTCGGACTGTTCCTGGCGCTTTCGGCGGTGTTCTTCAGCGCCGTCTGCATCGTCATCAGCGGTCCGTTGTGGTCGGAAGGCAACGCCTGGCCCGAATGGTGGAACTGGTGGCTCAATCTTCCGATCTGGTCGTCCAACTAATCCGGTCATCAGAAAGAGTTCCATCATGGCCCAATATCAGAACATCTTCACGCAGGTGCAGGTTCGCAGCTCCGTCTATCCCGGCATTCCGCTGCAGCCCGGCACCTGGGTCCGCAGCGGGGAGGGCCGGTTCAACTACTGGCTCGGGAAGCTCGGCGACGCCCAGGTCGGCCCGATCTATCTCGGCTTCCTCGGCCTTGCTTCGATCATGTGCGGCATCGTCGCGATCGAGATCATCGGCCTCAACATGCTGGCCTCGGTGAACTGGAGCCCGATCGAGTTCGTCCGGCAGTTGCCCTGGCTCTCGCTCGATCCGCCGAAGCCGCGAATACGGCATCAGCTTTCCCGCCGCTGAAGGAAGGCGGCTGGTGGCTGATGGCCGGCTTCTTCCTGACCACCTCGATCCTGCTGTGGTGGGCGCGGACCTACCGGCGCGCGCGGGCGCTCGGCATGGGCACCCATGTCGTCCTGGGCCTTCGCCTCGGCGATCTGGCTCTATCTGGTGCTCGGCTTCATCCGGCCGCTGCTGATGGGACATTTCAGCGAGGCGGTGCCGTTCGGAATCTTCCCGCATCTCGACTGGACCAACAACTTCTCGATCCCTACGGCAACCTGTTCTACAATCCGTTCCACATGCTCTCGATCGCGTTCCTGTACGGCTCGGCGCTGCTGTTCGCGATGCATGGCGCGACCATCCTTGCGGTGAGCCGCTACGGCGGCGAGCGCGAGATCGAGCAGATCGTCGACCGCGGCACGGCGCTGGAGCGGGCCGCGCTGTTCTGGCGCTGGACCATGGGCTTCAACGCGACGGCGGAGTCGATCCACCGCTGGGCCTGGTGGTTCGCGGTGCTGTGCCCGCTGACGCGGCGGCATCGGCATCCTGCTCACCGGCACCGTGGTCGACAACTGGTTCGACTGGGGCGTCAAGCACGGACTGGCGTTGCCGAGATGAGGGCGAGGCAGGCCGCGAACATCGAACACGCGCGGCAATAGCGAGACGCCTTTCCCGGCGCGTTCAGGCTTTCCTCGTCTTGGCGTTGAAGCACGCCGGATCGTGTCTGGGCAATGCGGCGGCTGGCCGGCGAAGCGACTCGGCTGCGGCACCCGTTCGCCAGCAAGAAGGCCGAGCATCGAAGCGCTGGAGTGGAGGATCACTGGTTGGTGGAGGATATTTGCCCTGGTCCAGGTGTTCAAATCTCCGAAGGAATTGCTGGGCGATCTCGGTGCGCAATCGGCTGCGAAGCTGATCGCGGCCGCAACCGACGTCGCGCTGGTAGTCGACGCGGCTGGGCGTGATTCGGGACGTTGCCTTCAACAAGGAAGAGCTGTCGCTCGAACTGGATGCTCAGGGACGATGGCTGGGATCTCGAAGCTCGCCGAGATCGTGACTGCGGAGACCCAGGCCAAGGTCGCAGAATTGCTGCGGGATGCGTGCGGCGCCGAAATCATCGAGCTGGCGCCAGGTCAATCATCCATCTCCGGGCGGCGAGGACATCCCGGTGCTCTATTCGGCGATCAATATCGGACGCGACGACCGCTTCGTGGTGGTTGGACGCGACTTGCGTCCGCTTGCCACCATGCAGCAGCGCCTCGTCAATGCGCAGCAATCGATGGAACGCGACTATGCGCGACTGCGCCATGCCGAAACGCGCTACCGGCTGCTGTTCCAGGTTTCCTCGGAAGCGGTCATGATCGTTGATTCCGGCAGCGGTCTCGATCCTTGAAGCCAATCCAGCGGCGGTCGCGTTGTTCGATGAAAGCTTGCCGCGGCTGATCAAGTCTGACTTCCGGAGCCATTTCGACGCCGGCAGCGCTCCAGCCATCCAGACCCTTCTGGCGAGATACGCGTGCGACCGGTCGCGATGGTCATGCCGAGCTGCGCCTCGCCAAAGGACAGCGTCAATGCAGTGTCGGCGGTGTCGCTGTTCCGACAGGAAAACGCCACGCTGTTCCTTGTTCGGCTGACCTCGCAGACGTCTCCTCGCGAGGATGGCGCGTTGAAGTCGACATCGATGCTGCTGAGATATTTCGATCAGGCTCCCGACGGCCTGGTCATTACTCAAACCGACGGCCGCATTGTCAAATCCAACGCGGCGTTTCTTGAAATGGCGGAACTCAGTAGCGCCGAGCAGACGCGAGGCGAGCCGCTGGACCGCTGGCTCGGCCGAGCCGGCGTCGATTTCAGCGTGGCGCTTGCAAATCTTCGTCAGAATGCGTCGATCAAGCTGTTTGCGACCGCGATGCGCGGCGAATACGGCGCGATGGTCGAGGTCGAGGTCTCCGCGGTTTCACTCGCGGAAGGGAATGACCGGACAGGTTTCGGCTTTGCGATCCGCAATGTGGAGAAGCGGCTGTCGGCGTCGACGTCGTCGGCGCGCGAGCTGCCGCGCTCGATGGCGCAGCTGACCGAACTGATCGGCCGGGTCCCGCTGCGCGATCTGGTACGCGAAACCACCGACGTGATCGAGAGGCTGTCGATCGAGGCGGCTCTGGAGCTGACCGGCAACAATCGCGCTTCGGCCGCCGAAATGCTCGGGCTCAGCCGGCAAAGCCTCTATGTCAAGCTGCGGCGCTTCGGGCTTGCCGAGCATGCAACCGATGACGAGAACGAAAATGAATAGTGCGGTCGCCCATCGTCCATCGCCGCTGGTGGTCCTCGAGCTGCTTGAAGCCCATCACCTGGTTCCCGCCGATGTGGGCGTTGGGATGCGGGGTCGTGTCGTCGGGCGTGTCACCGGGACAACGGTGGCCGCTCATCGCCGCCGGTGTCATGCTGGCAGGCCCAATGGTGTGCGGCACCAGCCAGGCGGTCAATGACTGGTATGACCGCCACGTCGATGCCATCAACGAGCCCGATCGGCCAATTCCGTCTGGCCGCATTCCCGGACGCTGGGGCCTCTATATCGCGGTCGCATGGACATTGTTGTCGCTGCTGCTGGCGACTGTGCTCGGCAAATGGGGTTTTGCCGCGGCGGTCGTCGGGCTTGTCCTCGCCTGGGCTTACAGCGCGCCGCCGATCCGGCTCAAGCAGAATGGCTGGTGGGGCAACGCCGCCTGCGGGCTCTGCTACGAAGGCCTGCCGTGGTTCACCGGCGCTGCGGTCATGAGCGGGTCGAGTCCCGACTGGCGGATCGTGGTGACGGCGCTGCTCTACAGCGTCGGCGCTCACGGCATCATGACCCTGAATGATTTCAAGTCGGTCGAAGGTGACAGGCGGATGGGCATCGATTCGCTTCCGGTGCTGCTCGGTGTCGGCAATGCCGCGCGTTTTGCCTGCCTGGTGATGGCCGTGCCGCAGGCGGTTGTGCTCGTGCTGCTGCTGATGTGGCAGCGGCCACTCTATGCGATCGCCGTCGCCGCATTGCTGTTGGCGCAGCTCGTTCTGATGGCGCATTTCCTCAAGAGCCCGCGCGAACGCGCGCCCTGGTACAACGGCGACCGGGATCAGCTGCTATGTGCTCGGCATGCTCGTCAGCGCCTTCGCGCTCGCATCGATCGGGGCCGCATGACATGAACGATCCGGTCCTATCATGGTTCTGCGATCATTCGCCTCGGACTGGTCCAGACTGGCCTGGGCGCGATCGTCGTGCTCACCACCTCGACGCTCAACCGGGTCATGGTGGTCGAGCTGGCGATGCCGGCGATTCTGCCCGGTGCGTTGGTTGCCATCCACTATGTGCTGCAGGTGTTCCGGCCGGCCTGGGGGCATGGTTCCGATCTCGGTGCGCGGCGCACGCCATGGATCGTCGGCGGCATGGCGGTGCTGGCAACCGGAGGGCTGTCGGCGTCGATCGCGACGGCGTGGATGGCGACAGCAGCCGCTGTTCGGTATCGTGCTCGCCGTGGCGGCGTTCTGCCTGATCGGCGTCGGTGTCGGTGCGGCCGGCACCTCGCTGCTGGTGCTGCTTGCCAAGCGAACCGACGACAATCGCAGCGCGGCAGCGGCGACCATCGTCTGGGTCATGATGATCGCCGGATTCATCGTGACGACCGGGGTGGCCGGCCAGATGCTCGATCCGTTCTCGCCGTTGCGGCTGGTTGTCGTATCCGGATCCGTATCTGTTGCGGCGATGGTCCTGACCGTGCTCGGGGTCTGGGGCGTCGAGGGCCGTGCCGCAATAACAGTTCGGGCGGCCTCGCAGAAGACAGCAGCGCAACCCGCCTTCCGCGAAGCCTTGGCGGAGGTCTGGGCCGAGCCCAAGGCGCGGCGGTTTGCCATTTTCGTGTTCGTCTCGATGCTGGCCTACAGCGCGCAGGACCTGATCCTGGAGCCCTTCGCCGGATCGGTGTTCGGCTGACGCCGGGTGAAACCACGAAACTCTCGGGCGTTCAGCACGGTGGCACGCTGATCGGCATGGTGCTGGTGCCATTGATCGGCGCACTTTATCCGCGCGTCGCGCGGAAACCTGCAGACTCTGGACGGTCGGCGGCTGTCTCGCCTCCGCGTTCGCACTCGCTATGTCTGGCGGCGGCGGCTGTTGTCGGCCCGACATGGCCGTTGCGAGAAACCGTGTTCGTGCTCGGCGTCACCAACGGCGTCTATGCGGTGGCGGCGATCGGCTCGATGATGGCACTGGTCGGGGCCGGCAGCGAGAAAGCGCGAAGGCGTACGAATGGGACTGTGGGGCGCCGCGCAGGCCTTCGCCTTCGGCATCGGTGGCTTTCTTGGAACGCTGGCCAGCGATATCGCGCGCCATCTGCTGTCTTCGCCGGCGCTGTCCTACGCCGCCGTCTTTGCGCCGAAGCAGGCCTGTTCGTGGTCGCCGCCTGGATGGCGGTCTGGGTCCGTCGCGCGCAAGGCGGTCGAAGCGAACGAACCGGATGCTATCGCCGATTTGCGTACTGTGATTGCGGGAGGGTGAGGACCATGGCCAATTCCGAAATCTTCGATGTGGTGGTGGTCGGTGGCGGACCGTCCGGCGCGACGGCGGCGCATGATCTGGCCAGTCAGGGGCGGCGCGTCCTGCTGCTCGACCGGGCTGGACGGATCAAGCCATGTGGCGGGGCCATTCCGCCGCGGTTGATCCGCGATTTCGACATCCCGGACCATCTGCTGGTCGCGCGAGTCAACTCCGCACGCATGGTGTCGCCCTCGGACAAGCAGGTCGACATGCCGATCGACGGCGGTTTGTCGGCATGGTCGACCGCGAAGTGTTCGACGAATGGCTGAGGACGCGCGCCATGCAGGCGGGCGCCACGCGGCGCACCGGCCTGTTCAAGCGGTTCGAGCGCGACGACACCGGCACCACCATCGTGCATTACGAGGAGCGGGGTGCCGACGGCGCCGTCACGGAAAGGACGGTTCGGACCGGCGCGGTGATCGGTGCCGATGGCGCCCTCTCGGCCGTGGCGCGGCAATGCCTGCCCGGCGCTGACCGACTGCCTTACGTCTTCGCCTATCACGAGATCGTTCGTTCGCCGCCGCTCCGATGCCGATTTCGATGGCACGCGCTGCGACGTCTATTATCGCGGCAGCGTTTCACCGGACTTCTATGGCTGGGTATTTCCCCATGGCGATACCGTCAGCGTCGGCACCGGTTCGGCCTGCAAGGGATTTTCGTTGCGCGGCTCGGTCGGCAGCTTGCGGGATGCGGCGGGATTGGGCTCGGTCGGAAACCATTCGCCGCGAGGGTGCGCCGATTCCGCTTCGACCGCTGCCGCGCTGGGACGATGGCCGCAGCGTGCTGCTTGCCGGCGATGCCGCGGGTGTCGTCGCGCCGGCCTCGGGGGAGGGCATCTACTATGCCATGATCGGCGGGCGGTTGGCGGCCGAGGCCGTCGAACTATTCCTTCAGACCGGCAATGCCCAGAGCGTTGCGCACGGCGCGGAAGCGATTCATGCGCATGCATGGCCTGGTGTTCTGGATCCTCGGGGTCATGCAATGGTACTGGTATTCGAACGATCGACGCCGCGAGCGCTTTGTCAGCATCTGCCGCGACCGCGATGTCCAGAGGCTGACCTGGGATGCCTACATGAACAAGGAACTGGTGCGCGCCAAGCCGATCGCGCATGTCAGGATTTTCTTCAAGAATCTGGCCCATATGGCCGGCTTGGCTTCGGCGTGATCGCGGCGCGCCGCAATTCCTGGAAGCCCGTGCTGGTCGCGGCGTCCGTCGCGATCTTCGTCGGTGTGCTCGGGGGATCGCTGACCGATACCGGGCCCTGGTACCAGGCGCTGCGGCATCCGTCGTGGCAGCCGCCGGACTGGTTGTTCGGGCCCGCCTGGACGGTGATCTTCGCCCTGGTGACGGTTTCGGCGGTTAATGCCTGGCGCGATGCAGCCGACCGCGTGCAGCGCGAGTGGGTGATCCTGCTGTTCGCCTTGAATGGATTTCTCAACGTACTGTGGAGCACCTTGTTCTTCGCGCTGCGGCGGCCGGATTGGGCGTTGATCGAGGTCGCCTTTCTATGGGTCTCGATCCTGCTGCCGATCATGATGTTCTGGCGCTTCGCCAGAGCGGCCAGCCTCTATGCTACTGCCTTATCTGGGATGGGTATCGTTCGCCGCATTTCTCAATTGGACGGTCGTGCGCTTGAACGCCCCGTTCACGTGATGGATCGTCGGGTAGCGGTCTGCAATGGCTGAACTGTTCGCCAGTGGGCACTTGATCGATCTGGTCTTGGCTTTGGTCGTGCTCGAAGCCGCAGGTCTGCTTCTCACCTGGCAATATTGTCGACGCGGGATCGCGCCTGTCGACCTTCTTCCCAATCTGTGCGCCGGGGCCTTTCTGCTGCTGGCATTGCGAATCACGCTTGGCGGCGGCGGTTGGATGCCGGCCTGCGGCTGCCTTGCAGGCGCAGGCGTGGCGCATGTGATCGACATCGGCCGTCGCTGGCGCCGATAGCAACCGAATGTCGCTGACTATTTTTTCTCGGAGAATTTGTCGAGGTAGGCGATGACATCCTTGCGCTGCTGTTCATCGGCGAGGTGGAATGTCATCTTAGTCTGGCCGACGGCAAGGTCGGCCTTGCCCTTGTCGGTCAGGAATTTTTTCAGAAAGGCGTTAGGATCCGGCAGGTACTGCATGATCAGGTCGTCGGTCCACACCAGGCCGTTCTCGCCGGCGGCCTTGTTGAGCGCGGAATAGGCAAAGCCCGGATAGGTACCTGATTGCCGGCCAACGACGCCGGTCAGCGCCGGCCCGATCAGGTTCTTCGCATCAGGGCCGATCCGGTGGCAGGTCATGCATTGCTTGAAGATCTGTTCGCCCTTGGCGGCATCCTGAGCGGCGGATGGGCCGCCCGAAACGACCACGGCGGTCGCCGTAAAGGCCAGAATTGTCAATTTGGTCACCACATTCAATCTCCTTCGGCTCCCCGAGCGTTCCTCTTGCAGGGCGTCCCCGCATCCCTATGTTAAGTAACATTGACAGGTGTTGATATCAAATTCTGTTGTCAGGCCCCTCATCAATTCGACGAATTGGCCGCCACGCTGGGGTATAAGGGAGGCCTCGGGCCTCAAACAGGTAAATAATTTGCATCTTATCGTAAAGTATAGGTGACAACTAACGCATTCAAAGGTAAGGTATTCCGAGTTTGGCGTCCGGTCTGGAGCAATTGTCAAGGAGGTCGCTGTTGTTGCCAGCAGCGAGTGTCAGGTAGTATTGGCACGCTCCATGCATGATTTGGCTGTCGCGCTATTAATGGCCTTCGCAGCATCCGTATCCTGGACAAGAATGATCGGCAGACAAAGCAATGACCACCCTTCCGACCGTACAAGCCCGACATCACGCTGCTTCTCGATATGGAGGGCGTGATCCGCGAAGCGACCCTGTCGCCGGCGCTCGGCGCCGAGAGTGTCGAAGGCTGGCTCGGCCGCCCCTGGGTCGAGATCGCCGGGGACATGGGTGGCGAAAAGGTGAAGCGGATGGTGGACGATGCGCGCGTGACCGGCATTTCGGCCTTCCGCCAGATCAACCAGCGCTTTCCGAGTGGCCTCGAAATTCCGATGGAATTCACCACCGTGCTGCTCGGCGGCCGCGCCGGCATGCTGGCGATCGGCAAGAATCTGCAGGCGGTCGCCGAATTGCAGTCGCGCCTGATCGCCGCTCAGCAGACGATGGAGCGGGATTATTGGAAATTGCGCGAGATCGAGACGCGCTACCGGCTGGTGTTCGAAGCCTCCAATGAGGCGGTTGTGATCGTGTCGGCGGCCAATCTGCGGATCATCGAGGCCAACCGTTCGGCGATCGAGGCGCTGAGTTCTTCGCGCCGCCGCAACGAAGATCTGGCGGGACGCGAACTGCTCCATGACGTGGCGGCGCGAAGATCGCGAAGTCAGTGCGCGAAATGCTCGCCCGCATCCGCGAGCGCGGCAAGGCGCTCAGCATCCTGGTGCATCTCGGCGCAGAAGCAAAGCCTTGGATGCTGCGCGGGTCGCTGATCACGGCCGAACCGGGCCACGTGTTTCTGCTGCAGTTCACCGCTGCCACCGATCTGTCGGCGCCGCGGCCGAACGTGGCCCATTCAACGGTCGAAGATCTGATCGACCATCTGCCCGACGGCTTCGTGGCGCTGGACGAGACCGGAGTGATCCTCGCACGCCAATCAAGCCTTTCTTGATCTGGTGCAGATCGGCTCCAAGGGATCGGCAATCGGGGAGTCGCTGGGGCGCTGGCTCTGGCAACCGGGTGCCGATCTGAATGCGCTGCTCGCCAATGTCCAGCAGCACCGGACCGTGCGGCTGTTCACGACGACGATTCGCGGCGAACTGGGCACCGATACCGAGATCGAGATTTCCGCCGGCAGCGGCGAGGGCGGCGAACAGAATCACATCGGCGTATTGCTTCGCAACGTTTCTCGTCGCCTGCGTTCCCGGCGCTGGCGAGCGAAATGCTGCGCACCGCGCTCGGATCGATGAGCGAGCAGATCGGCAAATCCTCGCTGCGCAAGCTGGTCAAGAACACCGTGAGCATCGTCGAGCAGCACTACGTCAAGCAGGCGCTGGAACTTGCCAGGCGGCAACCGCACGGCGACGGCAGAACTTCTGGGATTGAGCCGGCAGAGCCTTTATGCCAAGCTCAATCGTTACGGCCTCGACGACAAGGGGACGGAACCCGAGGAAACTCCAGAGGATTGATTTGGCGCTGCATTCCCTCGCTACCCCAGCGTTCGGAAAAGCCGATCTTTCGAACTGCGAACGGGAAGAGATCCATCTCGCGGGCTCCATTCAGCCGCATGGCGCGCTGTTGGTGGTCAGCGAGCCCGATCATCGCGTGATTCAGGCCAGCGCGAATGCCGCTGAATTCCTCAATCTCAGGCAGGTCATCGGGCTGCCGCTCGCGGAACTCGACGGTGATCTCCTGCTGCGGATTCTTCCGCATCTCGGTCCGACGTCGCAGGGCATGCCAATAGCAGTGCGGTGCCGCATCGGGAGTCCCGGCGCGGATTTTGACGGATTGCTGCACCGACCGCCGGCCGGCGGATTGGTCATCGAGCTGGAACGCGCCGGTCCCTCGGTCGATCTGTCGAAGCAGATAGCGAGCGCGCTCGAAAAGATCCGCACGGCCTCTTCGCTGCGTGCGCTGTGCGACGAGGCGGCGACCCTGTTTCAGGATCGGACCGGCTACGACCGCGTCATGGTCTATCGCTTCGACGATGAGGGTCACGGCGAGGTGTTCTCGGAACGCCGCAAGCCCGACCTCGAGGCCTATCTTGGCAATCGCTACCCGGCGACGGACATTCCGCAGATGGCGCGGCGCCTCTATGAACGGACACGGGTGCGGGTGCTGGTCGACGTCGGCTACGAGCCCGTTCCGCTGCAGCCGCGGTTGTCGCCGCTGACGGGGCGCGATCTCGACATGTCGCTCTGCTTCCTGCGCAGCATGTCGCCGATTCATCTGCAATATCTCAAGAACATGGGGGTGGGCGCCACGCTGGTGGTGTCGCTGGTGGTCGGCGGCAAGCTTTGGGGGCTGGTGGCCTGCCATCACTACGAGCCGCGCTTCATCCATTTCGAGCTGCGGGCGGTTTGCGAGCTGCTGGCCGAAGCCGATCGCAACACGCATCGCGGCGCTGGAGAGCTTCGCCCAGAGCCAATCCGAGATTTTCGTGCAGCGGCTCGAACAACGGATGATCGAGGCGATATCGCGCGAAGGCGACTGGCGGGCGGCGATCTTCGACAGCTCGCAATCGATCCTGCAACCGCTCGGCGCGAGCGGCAGCGCGTTGATCTATGAGGGCCAGGTCATCTCGTCCGGCGAGGTTCCGGGTACCCAGGAAATCCGCGAGATCGGAGCCTGGCTCGACACCCAGCGCGTGTCGTCGGTACTGGCCACGGCGTCGTTGGGCCTGGAACATCCGCAATTCGCCGGCATCATCAAGGTTGCCAGCGGTATCGCGGTCACGCCGATCTCGAACAACCCGGGAGAGTATCTGATCTGGTTTCGTCCAGAGCGCATCCGCACCGTCACCTGGGGCGGCGATCCGCTGAAACCATTCGTGATCGGCGACGACCCCACCGATCTGTCGCCGCGCCGTTCGTTCGCGCAATGGCATCAGCTGGTCGAAGGCACCTCCGAACCATGGACTCCGGCCGACGTCGCGGCGGCGCGGCTGATCGGGCAGTCGGTCGTCGATATCGTGCTGCAATTCCGGGCGGTGCGCACCCTGATCGCCCAGGATCAGCTCGAGCAATATCAGCCGCCACGTCCGGGTGTCGGAGCAGCCCGTGATCATCGCCGGCATCGACGGCAAGATCCTGCTGATGAACGAAGCGTTCAAGACGATGCTGCCGAAAGACTTTCCGCCGGTGTCTTGGCTCGGCGATCTGGCCGGCGCATTCCGTCAGCCGGACCGGTTTCGCGAGAGCATCGAGCGAACTTCTGAAGCATCAACGCGTCATGGCGCGGCGAATTGCTGTTGGGCAGCGAGGGCAACAGGGAAAAGCCGCTGATGGTCCGGGCGGACCCGGTACAACCCTCGCGGGATCGGGTGCTCGGCTTCGTGCTGATCTTTTCCGACATCACCGATCGCAAGGCCGCGGAAGTCGCGCGCAGCCGGTTTCAGGAAGGAATCATTCAGAGCAATCGCATCAACAGCGTGCGCCTCGATTCCAAGACCGACCTCGTCTATCAGAACCTGCTATCGTCCGTGGTCGAGAACGCGCAGCTCGCCGCGCTCGAAATCACCTACGGCGTCGAAACCAGCCGCATTGCCGAAATGCTTGAGAGCGTGCGCAATTCCACGCTGCGAACCGCGGAAGTGCTGGAGCATCTGATCTGGCACTCATCGCGCACGTCAGGCGACGCCAAGGACGCCAACTACGGACGAGCCACGGATCTACGTGGCCGCGGTGACCGCACCCTGCAGCACCATCGACTTCACGGCGCAGGACAGGTCGATATTGAGAGAAAAGGCGAGGGCGCCTTCCTCGACGACGTCATGCCGATCGGCCGCACGGGCGCCGGCGTGGTCAAGCGCGCTGCGATAGTCGGTCTTCAGCGCATCAAGATCCGGAAACTGCGGAAAGTCATAGAACGAAAGCTCGGCCGGCTCGAAGCTGCAGCGAACGTGCCAGCAGCCGTTGCAGGATCTGCCCGCCGCTGAGATCGCCGAGATATCGGGTATAGGCATGTGCGATCAGCCGCGTGCCGTCACCTGCTGCCGCCTTCGTTCATCCGGTCGGCATAGATTTCGCCGGCGGCCAGCAGCGGAATATCGCGGTCCCAGCGCTGGCCGCAAAGTGCCACGAGGTCGGCCTCGATCGCCGGTGCGCGATCCAGTCGGTAGTTCGTCAAGCCCACCGATGTCCGGACGAGCCGCGATGGCGTTCCAGGCCCTGTTCCATCGCCCGATAGGCGGGAAGAAGGTTGCGCAGCAGGAGGATGTAGCCGTCGCGGCTCGCTTCCGCCCGCAGGAGGTCGCGGATGATGCCGGTGCGCTCCGCCTCGACGTGCAGGGCCTTGGTGCGCAGATAGAGCGCGGTAACGAGGCTGGCCGGCAACGTCATTGTCCGCCCTTTGCCGTCATTCCGGTGCTCAATGTCGGCACATCCGTTCAATCAGGATGCGCGCCTGCTCGGGTGCCGACGCAGCATCCGGAGACATCATATCGGCTCCCATTGTCGCGACAAGGCCAGGCTCGGCGATCACCATCGGGCCGCCGAGCATGATGCCGACATTTCTGTTGCGCGAATCGCGCCTGATTTTGTCGATGTCCCGCTTCAATTCATCGAGCCGGCGGTCGACTGCTGACCGAAAATCCGACGACGTCGAACCAGTGGTTATGCACAAGAGATGTCAGTTCCTGATGCGACGAGAACGGGCCGGTGCACAGGTTCCAGCCGGCGCGCCGGAAGAATTCGGCGACCATGGACAGTCCGAAACTGTGCTGCTCGCCGGGGATGATGGTCAGCAGGATCGATTCGCCGCCGTCCATGGCTTTCCTCTTCAACGAAGCGCTCTCCCAAGCCGCCGCATGATCCGCTGCAGGCGGCTGACGGCAAGCGTGACATTGGCAAAGTCGGTAGCATCCGATTCCCAAAGACTGCCGAGATGCCGTGCCGCCGGCGCGAGCAATTGCAGGAAGATCGAATTCGACCGATACGCCCTGCGCCAACAGGCCTTCGACATGGGCGAAAGGCGCCGCGTCGTCCGGTTCCAGCGCGAGCGCGGCAAATTGTGCGGCGGGACTGGGTTTCGGTTGCTCGTTCGAATCGGCATTCCTCGGCGTCTTGCGAAGCGCCAGCACGATTTTGGGAATGATCTGCGCCTTGATGATTCTTGACGACACTGACCGGCGTCAGCGTCGGGCGAAATCGCCAGATCGGTGTCGGAATTCGCTGCCGCAGCCTTTCGATGACGTGGCGCGATTGCTTCCGCGGCGGCACCGGCTGAGAAGGATTGCTGGTTCGCATCGGTCATTTTTCACTCCCCCGCACATTAAGTCCCCGCTTTCTTCGACCGTCAAGTTTAATTTACGTACGGTTTAGTTGACAGTTCTTAGAACGGAGTTTAGCCTTCTCATTCATCAAGGCCGCACATAGGGAGTGGCGCGGTGCATCTTCCAGCAGCGAGAAATCGGACATTTGCCCCAATACGGCGGCCGATCGCCGGCAGCTGCTCGCTTTCCCCAAGCGATATCGCACCACCGCGACGAGCCAAGCTGTCAAACAATCTTTACAGTTCGGCGACGGAATCCGTCGCTGCGTCTGCGAACACCAATTTCGTGCGACGGACCCCGTGGAATTTCCGGAGTCCGTTCGACGGCGCAACCACTTAAGCCGCTTTACACGCCGGAACAGCGCCGCCGCCGCGACGCAACACGCTGGACGCTGGTGCAGGGCGTTCTGGCGCCGGTTCAGTTCGCGGTCTTCCTGATCAGCCTCGTGCCTGGTGCTGCGCTATCTCGTCATCGGGCGAGGGATTTGCCGTCGCGACGGCATCGATCGTCGTCAAGACGCTGCTGCTCTACGCGATCATGATCACCGGCTCGATCTGGGAGCGGGAAGTATTCGGCCGCTATCTGTTTGCGCCGGCCTTCTTCTGGGAAGACGTGTTCAGCATGCTGGTGCTGGCGCTGCACACCGCCTATCTGGTCGCGCTGTTCGCCGGGCATCGGCGATCCGCGCCAGCAGATGCTGCTCGCGCTGGCGGCCTACGCCTCCTACTTCGTCAACGCCACCCAGTTCCTGCTGAAGCTGCGCGCCGCGCGCCGCGACGAGCGCATCGCCTTGCCGATGCTCCCCTCGATTCCGGGAGCCGCGCATGAACGCGCATCGTGCAGGGATGCGCGGTCGGCGCCGACGACTGCGCCGAAGCCGGTGCTGCCGCGAGACGCGGCCAGCGCGAAGTGTTCTGCGGGCTGACCGGCATCGTCTGGCTGCATCGCAAGATCCAGGACGCGTTCTTCCTCGTGGTGGGCTCGCGCACCTGCGCGCATCTGATCCAGTCGGCGGCCGGCGTGATGATCTTCGCCGAGCCGCGCTTTGCGACCGCGATCATGGAAGAGACGGATCTCGCCGGGCTCGCCGACGCCAACGACGAACTCGACCGCGATCGTCGACGCAGTTGATCGCGCGGCGGCCCGGACATCCGGCTGCTGTTCCTGGTCGGCTCCTGCCCGTCGGAGGTGATCAAGCTCGACCTGTCGCGCGCCGCGCTGCGGCTGTCGCAGAAATTTTCGCCGGCGGTGCGCGTCCTCAACTATTCCGGCAGCGGAATCGAGACGACATTCACGCAAGGCGAGGATGCCTGTCTCGCCTCGCTCGTTCCCGCGCTACCCCCCTTGAGAACGGGCGAGGACCAGCTGCTGGTCGTCGGCGCGCTGGCCGATGTGGTCGAGGACCAGTTCGTCCGGCTGTTCGACGCGCTCGGCATCGGGCCGGTGCAGTTCCTGCCGCCGCGCCGTTCGACGGCGCTTCCCGCCGTCGGGCCGAACACGCAGTTTCCTGCTGGCGCAGCCGTTCCTCGCCGACACCGCGCGCGCGCTGGAAGACCGCGGCGCGACCCGGCTGGCCGCGCCGTTCCCGCTGGGCGTCGAGGGCACGACCGCGTGGCTGCGGGCCGCCGCCGACGCGTTCGGCGTCGATCCGCGCGCTGTTCGAGCGCGTCACGCGCGCCTAGTCGCGCCCGCGCGCGAGCGGGCGCTGGCGCGCTATCGCGATCGAGCTCGCCGGCAAGCGCATCTTCCTGTTTCCCGATTCGCAGCTCGAAATTCCGCTGGCGCGCTTTCTGTCGCGCGAATTGTCGATGCAACTGGTCGAGGTCGGCACGCCCTATCTGCATCGCGAGCATCTCGCCGAGGAACTCGAGCTGCTGCCGCCGGACGTCGCGCTGAGCGAAGGGCAGGACGTCGACCGGCAGCTCGACCGCTGCCGCGCCGCGCGGCCCGATCTCGTGGTGTGCGGGCTCGGCCTCGCCAATCCGCTGGAGGCCGAGGGCATGACGACCAAATGGTCGATCGAACTGGTGTTCACGCCGATCCAGGGCTACGAGCAGGCCGCCGACCTCGCCGAGCTGTTTCGCACGCCCGCTGGTGCGCCGCGCGAAGCTGGTGGCCTGACCATGCAGCTCACGGTCTGGACATACGAAGGACCTCCCCATGTCGGCGCGATGCGCGTCGCGACCGGCGATGGAAGGCCTGCATTACGTGCTGCACGCGCCGCAGGGCGACACCTACGCCGATCTGCTGTTCACGATGATCGAGCGCCGCGACCGCCGGCCGCCGGTGACCTACACGACATTCCAGGCGCGCGACCTCGGCGGCGACACCGCCGAGCTGTTCAAGACCGCGGCGCGCGATGCCTATGAGCGGTTCCAGCCGCAGGCGATGATCGTCGGCGCGTCCTGCACCGGCCGACTGATCCAGGACGATCCCGGCGGCCTCGCGCGCGCGCTCGAATCTGCCGATCCCGGTCGATGCCGCTCGAACTGCCGGCCTATCAGCGCAAGGAGAACTGGGGCGCGGCCGAGACGTTCTATCAGCTGGTGCGCGCGCTGGCCGGGACCATCGGCGCCGGCGCCGGGCACCGCAGCGGCCGGCGCGTCCGCCGGGCGCGCGTCCGCGCTGCAATATGCTGGGCCCGACCGCGCTCGGCTTCCGTCACCGCGACGACGTCACCGAGATCACGGCGCTGCTCGCCAGGCTCGGCGTCGACGTCAACGTCGTGCGCGCCGATGGGCGCGACGCCGGCCGATCTCGCGCGGCTCGGCGAGGCCGATTTCAACGTCGTGCTCTATCCCGAGATCGCCGGGCCAGGCGGCGACCTGGCTGCAGCGGACTTTCGGCCAGCCGTGCGACCAGAACCGTCCCGATCGGCGTCGTCGCGACGCGCGACTTCATCGCCGAGGTCGCGGAGCTGGCCGGGGTCGATGCAGCCGCCGTGCTGGCCGACATGCTCGACGCGGCTGCCCTGGTATTCGCGCTCGGTCGACTCGACCTATCTCACCGGCAAGCGGGTCTTCATCTTCGGCGACGCGACCCATGCGATCGCCGCCGCCCGCATCGCGTCCGACGAACTCGGCTTCAAGGTGGTCGGGCTCGGCACCTACAGCCGCGAATTCGCGCCGCGAGGTCCGCGAAGCCGCCAAGCGCTACGGCGTCGAGCCGCTGATCACCGACGACTATCTCGAGGTCGAGGCCAAGGTCGCCGAGCTGCAGCCCGAGCTGGTGCTGGGCACGCAGATGGAGCGCCACATCGCCAAGCGGCTCGGCATCCCCTGCGCGGTGATCTCGGCGCCGGTGCATGTGCAGGATTTCCCGGCGCGCTACTCGCCGCAGATGGGCTTCGAAGGCGCCAACGTGATCTTCGACACCTGGGTGCATCCGCTGATGATGGGCCTGGAAGAGCATCTGCTCGGCGATGTTCCGCGACGACTTCGAATTCAAGGACGGCGCGGTGCCGTCGCATCTGGGCGCGGGACATGCGCGCCGCTGCGCAACCGCGCGCCGTCGAATCCGCGCCATCGATGCCCGCGGTGTCCGCCGATCGCTGCCGTCTGGGCCGCCGACGCCGAGAAGGAACTGCACAAGATTCCGTTCTTCGTTCGCGGCAAGGCGCGCCGCAACACCGAGCGCTTCGCCAACGAGAACGGCGTCGCCACCATCACCGTCGAGACGCTGTACGATGCCAAAGCGCACTACGCCCGCTGACGCGACGCCGGTCCGGGTCGTCGATCGTGACGATGGACAGCCATCTGTCCAGCGCGGCGGCGCGTGCGCACGGCGCTGTTGAAGCGCGACTTTCCGGGCCTCGAGCTCGTCGGTCCACGCCGCCGACGAATGGGGCACCGACGACGCGGCGCTGGCGCGCTGCAACGCCGACATCGCGCGCGGCGACATCGTCATCGCCACCATGCTGTTCCTCGACGATCACGTCCGCGCCGTGATGCCGGCGCTGGCCGCCCGGCGCGACGATTGCGACGCGATGATCTGCTGCATGTCGGCGGGCGAGGTCGTGCAAGCTGACCCGGGTCGGCAAGTTCGACATGAGCGGCGAGGCGCTCGGCGCCATCGCGCTGGCTGAAGCAGCTGCGCGGCAACCGCAAGGGCTCGAGCCCCGGCGGCAAGGGCGAGATGAAGATGCTGCGGCAGCTGCCGAAGCTGCTGCGCTTCATTCCCGGCACGGCGCAGGACATGCGCGCCTATTTCCTGACGCTGCAATACTGGCTGGCCGGCTCGGAGCAGAACATCGCCAACATGGTCCGCATGCTGGTCGACCGCTACGCCGACGGGCCGCGCCGCGGCCTGCGCGGCGTCGCCAAGGCCGCCGCGCCGGTCGAATATCCCGATATCGGCGTCTATCACCCGCGCATGCAGAGGCCGCATCGCCGAGACGCGTCGACAAGCTGCCCGCGCTGCCGGGCGCGCAGGGCACGGTCGGCCTCCTGCTGCTGCGCTCCTATCTGCTGGCCGGCAATGCCGGCCACTATGACGGCGTGATCGCGGCGCTTCGAGGCCAAGGGCTTGCGCGTCATTCCGGCTTTCGCCAGCGGTCTCGATCAGCGCCCGGCGATCGAGCGCTTCTTCATGAAGGACGGCCGCGCCGCGGTCGACGCGGTGGTGTCGCTCACCGGCTTCTCGCTGGTCGGCGGCCCCGCCTACAACGACTGCGCGGCCGCCGAGGACATGCTGGCGCGGCTCGACGTGCCCTATCTCGCCGCGCATCCGGTCGAGTTCCAGACGCTCGAGCAATGGGGCGCGTCCGATCGCGGCCTGATGCCGGTCGAACCACCATCATGGTGGCGATCCCCGAACTCGACGGCGCGACGGGTCCGATGGTCTTCGGCGGCCGGTCTGACGGCGCAGGCGCTGCCTGCACGGCTGCGACGCGCATGCATCTTCGCCCGTCCGAGATCGGCGGCGAGATGCATGTCTGCAGCGAGCGCGCCGAGATGCTGGCGGCGCGCGTCGCGCAGCTGGTGGCGCTGCGCCGCTCCGAGCGCGCGGAGCGCAAGGTCGCGATCGTGCTGTTCAACTTCCCGCCCAACGCCGGCGACACCGGCACCGCCGCCTATCCTGTCGGTGTTCGAGTCGCTGCATCAACACGCTGCGGCGCATGAAGCGCGAGGGCTACCAGGTCGAGGTGCCGGCAGACGTCGACGCGCTGCGCGAGCGGATCGTCGACGGCAATGCCGCGCGCTTCGGCGCCGACGCCAACGTCCATGCGCGCATTCCGGCCGACGATCACGTGCGCCGCGAGAACTGGCTGCGCCAGATCGAAGCGCAGTGGGGACCGGCGCCCGGCAGGCAGCAGAGCGACGGCAGCTCGATCTTCGTGCTCGGCGAGCGCTTCGGCAACGTCTTCGTCGGCATCCAGCCCGCGTTCGGCTACGAAGGCGACCCGATGCGGCTGCTGTTCGAGAAGGGCTTTGCGCCGACGCATGCCTTCTCGGCCTTCTATCGCTGGCTGCGCGAGGATTTCGGCGCCGACGCGGTGCTGCATTTCGGCACCCACGGCGCGCTCGAATTCATGCCCGGCAAGCAGGCCGGCCTGTCCGGCGCCTGCTGGCCGGACCGGCTGATCGGCGATCTGCCGAACTTCTATCTCTACGCCTCGAACAATCCGTCCGAAGGCACGATCGCCAAGCGGCGCTCGGCGGCGACGCTGATCAGCTATCTGACTCCGCCGGTGGCGCATGCCGGGCTTTACAAGGGCCTGCTCGACCTCAAGGCGTCGATCGAGCGCTGGCGCGGCCTGCTCGCCCGGGCGATGACGGCGAGCGAGACGATCTCGCGGCGCTGATCCAGGCGCAGGCGAGCGCGCTCGAACTGGCGCAGCCAGAGCCGGCCTGGGCCGATCGCGGCGCAAGCCGTCGAGCGGCTCTCGGACGACCGTGCTCGAGCTCGAATACACGCTGATCCCGCACGGCCTGCACGTCGTCGGCGAAGCGCCGTCGGCCGAGGAGCGCGATCGACATGCTGCAGGCGGTCGCCGACGCCTCGCACGGCGCGCGCCCGGAGAGGGCTGTGCTGGAGGCGATCGTGCGTGGCGACGCGCCGGAAACCATGACCGCCGCCGACGCGACAGCGGCTGGCGCTCTATCGGGAGCTCGCGGCAATCGACCATCTGCTGGCACAGGATCACGAGATACCCGGCATCCTGCACGCGCTCGACGGCAGCTTCGTCCGTCCGGCGCCCGGGCGGCGATCTGCTGCGCACGCCCGCGATCCTGCCGACCGGCCGCAATCTGCACGGCTTCGATCCGTTCCGCATTCCGAGCGCCTTCGCGGTGCAGGACGGCGCGCGGCAGGCGCGAGCGGCTGCTCGACACGGCACGTCGCAGGAGGGACACGGCTTCCCGGAGTCGGTGGCGATGGTGCTGTGGGGCACCGACAATCTCAAGACCGAAGGCGCGCCGATCGCGCAGGCGCTGGCGCTGCTCGGCGCCAAGCCGCGCTTCGACAGCTACGGCCGCCTGGCCGGCGCCGAGCTCGTTCCGCTCGAGCAACTCGGCCGCCCGCGCATCGATGTGGTCGTCACGCTGTCCGGCATCTTCCGCGATCTGCTGCCGCTGCAGATCAAGCTGCTGGCCGAGGCGTGCTTCCTCGCCGCCGCCGCCGACGAGCCGGTGGAGCAGAATTTCGTCCGCAAGCACGCGCTGGCCTATCAGGCCGAGCATGGCTGCGATCTGGAGACCGCGGCGCTTGCGCGTGTTCGGCAATGCCGACGGCGCCTACGGCTCGAACGTCAACCATCTGGTCGAGAACGGCCGCTGGGACGACGAGGACGAACTCGCCGAGACCTACACCCGCCGCAAGGGCTTCGCCTACGGCCTGCAAGGGCCAGCCGGTGCAGCAGACCGCGCTGCTGAAGAACGCGCTCGCCGACGTCGATCTCGCCTACCAGAACCTCGACTCGCGTCGAACTCGGCGTCACCACGGTCGATCATTATTTCGACACGCTCGGCGGCATCAGCCGCGCGGTGCGCCGCGCCAAGGGCGGCGAGTCGGCGCCGGTCTATATCGGCGACCAGACCCGCGGCGACGGCACGGTTCGCACGCTGTCCGAGCAGGTCGCGCTGGAGACCCGCACCCGGATGCTCAATCCGAAATGGTACGAGGGCATGCTCAAGCACGGCTACGAGGGCGTGCGCCAGATCGAGGCGCACGTCACCAACACCATGGGCTGGTCGGCGACCACCGGCGAGGTGGCGCCCTGGGTCTACCAGCAGCTCACCGAGACCTTCATGCTCGACCCCGCGATGCGCGAGCGGCTGGCGGCGCTCAATCCGGCGGCCTCGGCCAAGGTCGCCAACCGGCTGATCGAGGCGCACGAGCGCAACTACTGGTCACCCGATCCGGAGATGCTCGAGGCGCTGCGCCGGGCGGGCGAAGAACTCGAAGACCGGCTCGAAGGCGTGGGAGTTGCCGCATGAACATCCAGACCAAGCCATCATCGCTCGACGAGCCCGTCCCGTTGCGGCGACGGCGAGGGCAGCGTGCAGGTTCAGCTCGATCCCGACGCTGAAGATCGGCACCGCCAAGGTGTTCTCGGTCTACGGCAAGGGCGGCATCGGCAAGAGCACGACCTCGTCGAACCTGTCGGTCGCGTTCTCCAAGCTCGGCAAGCGCGTGCTGCAGATCGGCTGCGACCCCAAGCACGATTCGACCTTCACGCTGACCAAGCGGCTGGTGCCGACCGTGATCGACGTGCTGGAATCCGTGAACTTCCACGCCGAGGAGCTGCGGCCCGAGGACTTCGTGTTCGAGGGCTACAACGGCGTGATGTGCGTGGAGGCCGGCGGTCCGCCGGCCGGCACCGGCTGCGGCGGCTATGTCGTCGGCCAGACCGTCAAGCTGCTCAAGGAGCATCACCTGCTCGAAGACACCGACGTCGTGATCTTCGACGTGCTCGGCGACGTGGTCTGCGGCGGCTTTGCCGCGCCGCTGCAGCACGCCGACCGCGCGCTGATCGTCGCCGCCAACGATTTCGACTCGATCTTCGCGATGAACCGCATCGTCGCGGCGATCGAGGCCAAGTCGAGGAACTACGACGTGCGGCTCGGCGGCGTGATCGCCAACCGCAGCGCCGCGCACCGACCAGATCGACAAATACAACGAACGAGCCGGCCTGAAGCGCGTGGCGCATTTCCCCGACCTCGACGTCATCCGCACGCAGCCGCCTGAAGAAATCGACGCTGTTCGAGATGGAGCCGATCGCCGGAGCTGGAGGCGGTGCAGGACGAATATATGCGGCTCGCCGACCGAGCTGTGGGCACGGCACGATCGAGCCGCTTGCCGGGCAAGCCGCTGAAGGACCGCGACATCTTCGACTTGCTGGGGTTCGACTGATGTCCATCGCCACCTATCTCGAACGGCGCGGCGAGCTCGAGACCTATTTCGACCGCACCGCGGTCGATGCCTGGGCGCGGCTGACCTCGGATGCGCCGGTCGGGCGGATCCGCGCCACCGTGCGCGCCGGTCGCGACGAGATGCGCGACACGCTGCTGTCTGGCTGCCCGCAGAACATGAGCGGCGCGCGCGTTGCTCGACGCCGGCTGCGGCACCGGCGCGCTGTCGATCGAGGCGGCGCGGCGCGGCGCCCGCGTGGTCGCGCATCGACCTGTCGCCCACGCTGGTCGTCGGTGGCGCGCGAGCGCATCCCTGCCGATCTCGATGCGTCGGCGCATCGAATTCCGGTCGGGCGACATGCTCGATCCCAGCCTCGGGCGCTTCGACTACGTGGTCGCGATGGATTCGCTGATCCACTACCGGCCGCGCGACATCTGCGCGGATCGTCGCCGGCCTCGCCGGCCGCACCGACGCGGCGTTGCTGTTCACCTTCGCGCCGCAGCACGCCGGCGCTGGCGGTGATGCACGCGGTCGGCCGGCTGTTCCCGCGCGGCGATCGCGCGCCCGCGATCGAGCCGGTGAGCGAGCGCAGACTGCGACAGCCGCTGACGTCGGATGACAGGCCTGGAGCGCTGGCAGCTCGGCGCGCAGCCGCCGGATCGCGAGCGGCTTCTACAAGTCGCAGGCACTGGAGATGGTTCCGCGATGAGCCGGGTCGGCGACGACATTCGCCAAAGGATGGATGCGGCTCGGAACGCGCTTTCTGCCGTTTGCCGATGCGGCGACGAAGGAGCTGCCGCTCGGTCGGCTGCTGCGGCTGTCGCTGTTCCAGGTCTCGGTCGGCATGGCCATCGTGCTGCTGAACGGCACGCTGAACCGCGTGATGATCGTCGAGCTCGGCGTCTCGACCTTGCTGGTGTCGCTGATGGTGTCGCTGCCGCTGGTGTTCGCGCCGTTCCGCGTGCTGATCGGCTTCAGGTCGGACAACCATCGCTCGGTGCTGGGCTGGCGGCGCGTGCCCTATATCTGGATGGGCACGCTGGTGCAGTTCGGCGGCTTTGCCATCATGCCGTTCGCGCTGCTGGTGCTGTCGGGCGACCGGCGAATGTCCGGCGATCTGTCGGCCAGTTCGGCGCGGCGCTGGCCTTCCTGCTGGTCGGTGCGGGCATGCACACCGCCCAGACCGCCGGCCTTGCGCTTGGCGACCGATCTTGCGCCGGTCGAGGCGCGGCCGCGCGTGGTCGCGTTTCTTTACGTGATGCTGCTGTTCGGCATGGTCGGCAGCGCGCTGATCTTCGGCGAGCTGCTGCGCAATTTCAGCGAGATCCGCCTGATCCAGGTGGTCCAGGGCGTGGCGCGTCACCCAGTTGCTGCTGAACATCTGCGCGCTGTGGAAGCAGGAGGCGCGCGACCCGTCGCTGACGTCGGCGCGCGCGCGAGCGGCCCGAATTCCAGCATTCCTGGGCCAAGTTCCGCAGTGCCGGCGGTTCGGTCCGCGTCCTGGTCGCGCTGGCGCTCGGCACCTCCGCCTTCTCGATGCAGGACATCCTGCTGGAGCCCTATGGCGCCGAGATCCTGAATCTGACGGTCGGCGCAGACCACCGCGCTGACCGCGCTTCTTCGCCCTCGGCACGCTGGCCGGCTTCGGCCTCGCGGCACGGACGCTCGGCGCAGGACGCCGATCCCTATCGTGTCGCCGGCTTCGGCGCGATGGCCGGCGTGTTCGCGTTCTCCGCGGTGATCTTCTCGGCGCCCCTGGAATCGGTGCTGCTGTTCCGGATCGGCACGGCATTGATCGGCTTCGGCGGCGGCCTGTTCGCGGCGGGCACGCTGACCGCCGCGATGGCAATCGCGCGGGATGGCGAAAGCGGGCTGGCGCTCGGCACCTGGGGCGCGGTGCAGGCGACCGCGGCCGGAGGCGGCATCGCGCTCGGCGGCGGCATTCGCGACGCCGTGTCCTCGCTGGCTCCGAGCGGCATGCTGGGCCGTGCGCTGACGGGCCCGGCCACCGGATACAGCGTCGTCTATCACATCGAAATCGCGCTGTTGTTCGCCACTTTGGTTGCGATCGGTCCGCTCGTGCGCACGACACGGTCGGCCTTTTCGCAGCAATCAAGCAAATTCGGCCTGGCCGAATTTCCAGGTTAACTCAACAGAGGGAGGTCGTCCGATGCAACCCGACGCCTACATGGACGTAGCTCAGGTCACGCTTTATGTATTCTGGATCTTCTTCGCTTGTCTGATCTACTATCTCCGCCGCGAAGACAAGCGCGAAGGATATCCGCTCGATTCGACCGCGAGCGGCGGCGGGGTGGTCCACGGCTTCCCGCGGATGCCGGACCCCAAGACCTATCGGCTGCGCGACGGTCACACCGCGACGCTTCCCAACCACAAGAACGATCGTCGCGACGTCGCCGTGGCGCCGATTGCCGTCTGGCCGGGCGCGCCGGTGGAGCCGACCGGCAATCCCATGCTTGACGGGGTCGGGCCGGGATCGTGGGCCGATCGTGAAGATGTTCCCGAACTCAGCATTGACAACATTCCCTGCATCGTCCCGCTGCGGCTCGCTGAAGGGACGTTTCTGGAAGCGCGCGATCCCGATCCGCGTGGCATGAAGGTGTTGGGCGCCGACAGCGAGACCGGCGGCGTGGTTACGGACGTCTGGGTCGATCGCGCCGAAGCGCTGATCCGTTATCTCGAGGTCGAGGTGGGGGCGCCAGCGGACGGCGAGGGAAGAGGAAAGCGCGTGCTGCTTCCGATGCCGTTCGCCCTGATCAACCGCCGCCGCGGCCGCGTCACCGTCAAGGCCATCCTGGGCAGCCAGTTCGCCGACGTCCCGATGACGGCGAGCCCCGATCAGGTCACCAAGCGGGAGGAAGACCGGATTGTCGGCTACTACGGTGCCGGCACGCTCTACGCCACGCCCGCGCGACAGGAGCCGTTGCTGTGAAACACGATTTCAACCAGTTCAAGGAGCTTCCATCGGCGCTGCCGGCCGGCGAATACGTGATCTGGCAAGGCAAACCCTCGTTCAAGGGATTGGCATTGCGATCGTTTCACATCAGGGAGGTCGCGATCTACTTCGGCCTCCTGCTGATCTGGCGGCTGTGGTCGAATTGGTCGGACGGCGTTCCGGCGAGGGAGGCGATCAATTCGGCGTTGTGGTTGATCGTTCCGGCAGCCATTGCCATCGCGGTGCTTGCCGGCCTCGCCTGGTCGTTCCGTCGTGCGGCCTGCTACACCATCACCAGCAAGCGGGTCCTGTTTCAATTCGGCGTGGCCCTGCCGATGACCATGAACATCCCGCTCGGCAAGATCGCCGGCGCGGCCCTCAAGACCTATCGCGACCGATCGGGAAATATTCCGCTGAAGCTGAACGACGGGCGCAGGGTATCATTTTTGCTGCTCTGGCCGCACATCCGGCCGTGGCAGTTCCGCGTGACCGAGCCGATGCTGAATTCGATTCCAGACGCCGCTGCGGTCGCCGCCAAGCTTGCCGAAGCCCTCACCGGCAGACCAGGCCCGTCGGCGATTTCTCTGGCGGTGTTCGACAGCAGCGATGTTTCGTCCCAGGCCCTCACGAACTCGCCCACCATCGTGGCGGCATAAAACGGAGACAGCCATGAGTCAGGCCATCCAGGAACCAATCGTGCCGCGGGGAGGCGTGCTGGCCGCCGCGGCGCTGGTGCTGTTCGCGCTGGCGGCCGTGACAACGGTCCGCCTGACCGGCGTCGGCGCGGTTCATATGGTACTTCCCGCCCCGATCGAAAGCCGCGACCTGCAGTTCGAAGACGGCAAGAACGGAGCCGTGCTGGTCTACGACGCGAGCGATCATCGACTGGTGGATACGCTCGCGCCGGGCAGCAACGGGTTTGTCCGCGTCGTGCTGCGCGGCCTGGCACGCGAAAGGCGGCTGGGCGATATCGGTGCGCAACCGCCGTTCCGGCTGACGCGGTTCGCGGGCGGGCAGATCACGCTGACGGACACCGCCAACGACCGGCAGATCGACCTTGGCGCATTCGGTTCGGGCAATGCCGATGCGTTCGCCCGGCTGATGAACCTGCGGAGCGCGCAATGAGCATGAGGCGGATCGCAGCGCGTAAAACCTTCGACGTGCCATGTACCGTGGAGATCGAACAGACCTCGGAATCCCTGCATGCGCATGTCGAGCTGGACGGTGACGTTCGGATCGAGCCGGGCGACCAGGTGCTGGTCCACGATGCCCCGACGCAGGTTGAGTTCGGTCAACGGCTGGTCGTTCGTCGTACCGCGACGGTGTTTCGTGGCAGCCCGCTGGACCGGCTGCGCGCGCGGATCGAGGGATACCTCGAATTGACCGAACTCTACGAAGTCAGTTTCTCGGATGGGAGGGCGTCATGATCCCCATGGAAGGCGGAACTCAAGGACAACTCGAATTGAGCCGGCGCGCCGGCGTAAAGGGTAACGCCGCAAGCACGGACATGGCACGCGAGGATACCATCCTCAGCCCGCGGTTCTACACCACGGATTTCGAAGCAATGGACCGGCTCGACGTCGGCCTGGTGCGCTCCGAATGGGATGCCGTGATCAGGGAGCTGCGTGCCGACCACAACAAGTCGCACTTCGTCAAGGCGAACGAATTCAAGAACGATCTCGAAAGCCTGTCACCGGAGCTGCGCAAGGAATTCAAGGATTTCCTGGTCAGTTCGCTCACCGCCGAATTCTCCGGCTGCGTGCTCTATGCGGAGATCAAGAAGCGCATCAAGAACAAGGATATCCAGGAGCTGTTTAGCTACATGAGCCGCGATGAGGCCCGCCATGCCGGCTTCATCAACGAGATCCTGAAGGATCACGGCATCGGCGTCGATCTGAGCTTCCTGACCAAGGTGAAGAAATACACCTACTTCAGGCCGAAGTTCATCTTCTACGCGACCTATCTTTCCGAGAAGATCGGCTACGCCCGCTACATCACCATCTTCCGCCAGATGGAGCGTCATCCGGAGCGCCAGTTCCACCCGATCTTCCGATGGTTCGAGCGGTGGTGCAATGACGAGTTCCGCCATGGCGAAGCGTTCGCGCTGTTGATGCGCGCCGACCCGTCGCTGCTGCGCGGCGTCAACAAGCTGTGGATCAGGTTCTTCCTGCTCGCGGTATTTGCGACCATGTATGTGCGCGATCACATGCGGCCGGCCTTTCACGAGGCGCTCGGCATGCATCCGACCGACTACGACATGCAGGTTTTCCGGATCACCTCCGAGATTTCGCGGCAGGTTTTCCCGGTGATGCTCGATATCGACGATCCGCGATTCCTTGCCGGGCTCGAACGCTTGCACCGGATTTCCGAAAGGATGGCCGATACACGCGGCGGTCTCGTGGCGAAGGTCAGGCGGGCGGGGCTCGCGGCTGCGGCGGCGGTAAGCTTCGTTCGGCTGTTCCTGCTTCCTGCGAAGCCGAACGTGCTGCCCCGCGAAATCTGCCTGCAGCCGGCATGGTGAGTGAAAGAGCGGTCCATGGTCTATCTAGCCGCGCCCATTTACGCAGCCTTCGTATGGTGGTTCAGCACCGGGGCCGTGTTGCTGCTGGTCGGATGTTCGAGGCGCTTCGAGTCCCTGCGGGTCGCCTGTGCGACGGCACTGCTGATCGCGCCGCTGTTCGGTCTGCTGCTCACGGCTGACGATGCCGGCATCGCGGGCGCATACACCGCCTTTACCTGCACCATCCTGCTCTGGGGCGCGCAGGAAATCGCGTTTCTCGCGGGATGGCTGACGGGCCCGCGGCCGCAGCCTTGTCCGGTCGATGCCCGCGGGTGGCGGCGGCTGAGTTTTGCGCTGCAGGCCATCCTTTTCCATGAACTGGCCCTCCTGACCAGCGGCGCGGCCGTCCTCGCACTGACATGGGGCGGCTCGAATCAGGTCGGAATATGGACCTTCACCGCGCTGTGGGTGTTGAGGCAAAGCGCCAAGATCAACTTGTTCCTCGGCGTGCCCGTCACCAATGACGAGCTGATGCCGGAGCAGGTGCGCTTCCTGAGGACCTACTTCATCCGGAAATCCGTCGGCGCCTTCTTCCCGATATCGGTCACCCTTGCGACCGCAACGCTGGTCATCCTGATCCAGCGCATTGTCGAGGTCGCGGTGACGCCGTTCGACGTGGTCGGCCTGACCCTGGTTTCGACCTTGTTTGCGCTTGGCGTCGTCGAGCACTGGTTCATGCTGCTGCCGCTCCCTGCGGTTACGCTTTGGGGCTGGGGCATGCGTTCGCGCTTTTCGCCGGAGGACATCACCATGGAACAAGGCCGAGATCCCAAGATTGCTGGCACCACCCCGTCCAACCTCGTCGTGTTGTCGAGCGTGCGCCCCGATGTTGTGCCGCCAAGGTCGCCATCGGTTTGCGCCAGGCAGCGGCTGGAAGACCAGTTCCGACAGAGATTTCAACGAGCAACAGGCGGCAAAAGATCTGTCCGCGGCGATTAAGGTTGGCGCCGAACCGGCGGCGACGGTGAACGGGAGAACGTCATGAACTATGAAGCCTATTTCCGCCGGCAGCTCGAAGGCCTTCACCGCGAGGGCCGGTATCGCGTGTTCGCCGATCTGGAACGCGAGGCGGGCGCGTTTCCCCGCGCCCGGCGCCATCATTCGGGCGGCGCCGGCGATGTGACCGTGTGGTGCTCCAACGACTATCTCGGCATGGGCCAGCATCCCGCGGTGCTTGCGGCCATGCACGAGGCGCTCGACCGCTGTGGGGCGGGCGCGGGCGGCACGCGCAACATTGCCGGTACCAATCACTACCATGTGTTGCTCGAGCGCGAACTGGCCGACCTGCATGGCAAGGAGGCCGCGCTGCTGTTCACCTCGGGCTATGTGTCGAACATGGCATCGCTCAGCACGCTTGCATCCCGGATGCCCGGCTGCACCATCCTGTCGGACGAACTCAATCATGCCTCGATGATCGAAGGCATCCGGCACAGCCGAAGCGAAACCCGCATCTTCGCGCACAACGATCCGCGCGATCTCGAGCGGAAACTATCCGACCTCGATCCCCATGCGCCGAAACTGGTCGCCTTCGAATCGGTCTATTCCATGGATGGCGACATCGCGCCGATCGCCGAACTCTGCGATGTGGCGGATGCCCACCACGCGATGACCTATCTCGACGAAGTTCACGCCGTTGGACTCTATGGTCCGAAGGGGGGCGGCATCGCCGATCGCGAAGGCCTGAGCCACCGCCTGACGGTGATCGAGGGCACGCTGGCCAAAGCGTTCGGCGTGATCGGCGGTTACGTGGCGGCATCCGCCACGATCTGCGACTTCATCAGGAGTTTCGCTTCCGGCTTCATCTTTACCACGTCGCTGCCGCCGGCGGTGGCCGCCGGTGCGCGCGCCAGCATCCGCCATCTCAAGGCCAGTGCCGAAGAACGTGAGCGGCATCAGGACCGGGTGCGCCGGCTGCGCCGCCGGCTCGACCAGGCTGGCGTCGCCCATCTCGACAATCCGAGTCACATCGTGCCGGTCATGGTGTGCGACCCTGTCCTGTGCAAGCAGATCAGCGACGTCCTGATCGAACGCTACGGCATCTACGTTCAGCCGATCAACTACCCGACCGTCCCGCGGGGTACCGAACGACTGCGCATCACGCCGTCACCGCATCACAGCGATGCCGACATCGAGCATCTGGTGCAGGCGCTTGCGGAGATCTGGACCGAGGTTGGCCTTGCCAGAGCGGCATAGGAGCAATCGTCCGGCAATGTCGGGGCAACGGTGGCTTCGGCTGTGTCGGGACAGCGATTGAAAGCTGTCCAGCTGTATACGCGTCAAACTGTCGTTTGCTGGAGCAAGAAATCCATTCCCTTGTTTATGTCGAGTTCCAAGGCGCGGCGCACGGCAGAGGGCCTGCGGTGCTCCAGCGCGAGAAGCAACGCATCGTGGTGCTCCGTCAAAAAGGAATTCTTGGTGGCGGAACGTGATTTCTCCGACTGCTTGCCGCGCAACAGAAAATTGAAGCTGGGACCGATCTGCAGCCAAAGGGTCTCAATGATGTCGACGGCAAAGTTCATGCCAGCGCTCTTGTACAGCAGGAAATGGAAATCCTGATTCTTGGTCAGGTAACGTTTCGAATCGCCGCGCGAGATTGCGGACTTCATTTCGTCCTGCAATCCTTGTAGCTCGATCAGATCATTCTCACCGATTCGTTTGCCGCCCTCTTCAGCAACCTCACCCTCCAAAATGATACGTATCCGTCTCAGCTCATTGAGCTTGGCACGGGTCATGACCGGGACGGAGAAAGTACGGTTCTCGCGGAGTTCGAGCGCCTTTTCGGCGACCAGATGCCTTACAGCTTCACGGATCGGCATGGGGCTGGTGCCGAGCTCGCGGGCCAACCCGCGCAGACTGACGGTGTCTCCAGGCATGAAGCGGCCCTTCATCAGGGCCTCTCGCAACTTGCGATAGCTCTGTTTCTGAAATGTTTCCCGCTCGACCGGGCTCATCTTGAATGGAACGTTCTCGATCGGGGTGGGTCGCTCTTGTGCCATGTCTTTCCTGAGACGGGTGTGCGCCGTGGAATCACCCGAAGTGTTCTGCCGCCGAATGAACAGAGTTTTCGCCGATAACAGTCAATCTTGTATATTCCCCGCGGAGCAAGCTTGTTCGATGGCTCGTCTCGTTTGCTGCGCATCGTCGACCGAAACCGGCGCGAAACGAAGCGTCTCTTCCGGCCGCGCCTGCGCCAGCTTCCAGAACTCGCCGCTCGGAACGGTGAAGGGAACGATGAACCCGCCAAGAGTGATACAATCATGCATCAGGATGATCGGGGTTTCGCCGGCCCAGTTGATGCCGCCGATCGGATACCCAATATCGATGATGTTGGAGGGGTGGTCACCGTTCTCGGGATCCTTTTCGTAGGCCGTCCGTGAAAACTCTATCTGCTCTCCCTGAATACGAAAGCCGACCCGATTGCTGCGACTCTTTAGTTTCCAGGGCGTCGCGTAGAACTGCTGGCAGCCGGCTGCCGAGATCCAGTCATGCTTGGGTCCTGGTACGACTGCGATTCGATGCTCTTTCACATTTGACAAGGGAGGGCGCCATTGGGCAGGCACGACCCGGCCGGGACGACCAGGGTTCGAGCGCCGGCCGACCGCAACGGCCTGGTTCGCGATCAACGGGAGCCCATCGACTCCTCCAAGCCTGGCTGTGACATAGGTGGACCGCGATCCCATCACCACGGGAACATCGATGCCGCCGGCAACGGCGATGTAGGCTCTCGCTCCCAGCACGGCCCCGCCGAGCGACAACACCTGACCGGCTTCCACTTGCACGCTGGTCCACATCGGGACCGAAACGGAATCGAGCTTTGGTGATAGATCTCCGCCGCAGATCGCAACCAGAGACGGCTGGTCGAAGCGCAGTACCGGCCCGACGAACTGGCATTCGAGGCCGGCCATCCCAGGAGCGTTGCCGACCAGCAGATTGGCAAGACGGAACGACCAGTCGTCCAGTGGACCTGAAGGGGGCACGCCATCCCGCAGCATGCCGACCCGTCCGGGATAATCCTGGACGGTGGTTTCGAGGCCGGGCTTGAGGACGGTGACTGTCATGTGGCTATGCGATCCTACCCAGCTTTGTCGGGGGCTGATTGTGCCAGTCGTGTTCGATACTCCCTTGCCGAAAAGGTGCCGGGCTCGATCTTGTACACATAGGTGCCATCCACGACCGAAGCGACGATGACGTCGTATTCCTCGCGGGAAATGGGCAGAAACCGCACTCGGTCGGAGGCGCGCAGGAGAATTGCACTATCCTTGAATGCGCTCAGCGCCTGCGACGGGTCCCACACCGGCACGGGCGTGCGACCGATCAGATTGTAGCCGCCGGGGCTTCGGATCGTATAAATCGATGTCGATGTGCCGCCGATGCCGATCGACCCTACCGGTGTCCAGGTTCTGGGAGGATTGTACTTGGGCGAGAGCAGAACACAGTTGGGATCAAGCGGTCGCAGGATCGGCAAGCCCGGAAAAGAGGAGACAGTGACAACCCACTGTTCGCATCCGGAGTGTCGGGCGACGACGTCCTCGGGGCCGCCGAGACGATTGATGCGCGCGACAAAGGCGGGATCATATTCGCGTTCTGCGACCTTGCTGCGGTAGTCATCGATGCACTCCCTGGTCCAGGGATCGAGATAGAGCACCGGTATCGTCACGATCCGGCTTGCGATCTCGAGTTCGGCGGCGGGCGGCAGCATCCCGTAAATCCGATGCAACTCTGCGCACAGCTGGTCGAAGCCAAGGCGATTGAAATCGTATTGTATGAGGATCGAGTTGTAGGAAGGGACCAGATCGATCAGTCCGTCGATCCGAGCCTTGTCGAGTTCGGCCGTGAAAGTCAGTGTGATGAAATTGGCTTCGAGCGATGCATCGTCGCCCAGCATTGCTAGCAGATGCCGATCGCCGGCTGGCGCGATCCGAAGCTGATCGTAGATCATGCCGGTTCCCTAGCGCTGCAGGACAACGCAGGTTGCTTGAACGTTCGCCTTCGGCGCGGCCAGGCAGCGCTTTCCATTGGCGCTGGCGGCCGTGAAAGATCTACGCTGCATGCTGTTGCGTCCACGCGAGGGTGTCTTCAAGGCTCATGCCGAACCGCGCTACCAGCTCCCTGACCTGGTCGGCCTTGATGATCAGTGGAGGGCTCAAGGCGATCGTATCGCCGATCGCGCGAATGATCAGGCCGCGTGCCTGTGCATGGCGGAAGAATGCCGCGCCTGTCGCACCGACGGGATCGAACGGGCGCTTCGAGTTGCGGTCAGCGACGAGTTCAATACCGGCTATCAACCCCATTCCGCGAATTTCGCCGACCAATGGGTGGTCGGCAAATCTTTTCAGCTCCTGGTGCAGCAATGTGCCCATCGCGCTGGCGTTCTCGACCAGCTTGTCTTCTTCGATGATCCTGATGTTCTCGAGCGCGACGGCGGTCGCGACGGGATGGCCGCTGGCCGTGAAACCATGACCGAACGTGCCGATTTTCGCCGTCTCGTCGGCCACGTGCTGATAGATTTCCTCCGAGAACAGCACTGCCGACAATGGCTGATATGAGGAGGTGATCTGTTTGGACAGCACCATCACATCGGGATCAATTCCGAACACATGCGATCCGAACAGCTTGCCGAGCCGGCCAAAGCCGGTGATGACCTCGTCGGCGACGATCAGAACGTCGTGCTTGCGGCACACGTCCTGTATCTTCTTCCAATATCCGGCAGGCGGCATGATCACACCCCCGGCCGCCATGACAGGCTCGCCGATAAAAGCCGCGACGGTGTCCGGTCCCTCGCGCAGGATGACCTCTTCTAGCTCCCTCGCGAGCCGTGTCGAAAAGGCCTCCTCGCTTTCGCCGGGTCTTGCGAAGCGGTAATGGTGCGGACAGGTGACATGCAGGAAGCCGGGAAGCGGGACGTCAAAGCTGCGATGGTTGTTGGGCAGGCCGGTCATGCTGGCCGACGCTACGGTAATGCCGTGATAGCCCTTCTGCCGCCCAATGATTTTCTTTTTTTCCGGACGGCCGCGCGCATTGTTGTAGTACCAGACCATCTTCACGACGGTGTCGTTCGCTTCGGATCCAGAGTTGGTGAAGGTGACATGCCGTAGCCGATCCGGCGTGATGGCGACCAGCCGCTCGGCGAGATCGATCGCAGGCCCGTGCGATTTGTGAACGAAGATGTGATAGAACGGCAGCTTTTTCAACTGCTCCGTCGCGGCTCTTACCAGCCGATCCTCTCCGAAACCGACGGCGACGCTCCAGAGCCCCGCGAGGCCTTCGATGTATTCATTGCCCTGATCGTCGTAGACGTAGATGCCCTTTCCGCGCTCGATCACCACCGGGCCGATTTTTTCGTGCTCGCGAATGTTGGTGTAGGGATGCACCAGGTACGAGATGTCGCGGGCGGCGGGCGAGTTCGGGTTAGCTGCAAGGGACATTACCGACTTCCGGTTGAGGACCAACGTAGTCCAAGGACATTCCAATCGTCAGGTTGGCAGCAGGTCATGCTGCAGGTACGACCGCGTGGCACCAAAGACGGCCTTGGCGACATCCGCTGCGCCGGGTGTGTCGCTATGAAGACAGATCGATTCCGCGAACACTTTGACGTCTGCGCCCGACGTCGAGGCCGTCTTCCCTTCGTGAATGGCTCGCAGGACCTTGGCGGTGGCGCGCTCGGGGGAAATGGCTTCGTGGTGCCGGGTGATGATCTGGATTCCATCGTCATCATAGTCGAGATCTGCATAGAATTCGCGGACAAAAGGAATCCCGCGCCGCACAAGGACATCGGCCAGCACACAATTTCCGATGGCGATGATGGGTACCTGCAATATTGACATCGCATCGGCGATGCCGTCGGCGATTTCCTCCTGCTTTTGAGCCATCCCCATCAACGCTCCGTGCGGCTTGACATGAGTAAGGGGCATTTGCTCGGCAGCCAGGAAAGCCTTTAACGCTCCTGTCTGATAGAGCACGGCAGCCGCGATCTCTTCTCGGGTCATCTTGATTTCACGACGGCCGAAGCCCTCGCGATCGGCAAGGCCGGGATGGGCGCCAACTTTGACGCCCTTTTTCTTGGCGTTGCGCACGGTCTGCCACATCACGGTGGGATCAGACGCGTGGAAGCCGCACGCGACATTGATGTGCGTGACGTAGTTCATCAGGCTGTCATCGTCACCGAGCCGGTAAATGCCAAATGACTCGCCCATGTCGCAGTTGATGGTGATCATGCATCCCACCCTGGCTTTGCAAGCGAATTCGTGCAGATCGCAAGTTAATGATGTGATCACAGGTGTGTCAATGGCATCCGGCTGTCACTTCGACCACATTGCACTGCAGCGCGCAGGAACTGAATTCGGAGCCAGAGATCCACTGGCACATCGATGCTCTGGTCAATTGCCTTGAAAAGCAGCATCTATGATCATTTGAAACGGAAAGGCGGGGAAATGGGGGTGCCCAATCGATTCCACGGAATTTGGACTGGAGGCGATCTTGCCAAAAAGCCGAAATTATATATTGTGATCACAGTTGGTGCTGATTGAGAGTCAAGGCGTGCGATGAAGATTGTCGAGGTCGAGGCCATCCGCATCCGCGAGCCGGAATGGGACCCCAACGAAGGTTGGACTACGTCTCCCATGGATGCGCTGTTCGATTTTGCGGACGATGCCGGGGGCGCCTCGATGGGCGTTTTCAACGGTCTTGTCGGCATACGCACCGACAATGTGTTCACCGTTATCGTCCGTGTGCGTACCGATACCGGTCTTACCGGGCTGGGTGGAATCGCGCTGGGGTCGGAGGCGGTCAGTATCATTGTCGAAAAGCATCTTCAGCCGCTCATCATCGGCGAGAGCCCGTTCAACACGGAACTCATATGGGAGAAGATGTTCCGTTCGACGATCAATATCGGTCGCAAGGGATTGGTCTTGGAGGCGATCAGCGGCATCGACATTGCACTGTGGGACATCATCGGCAAAGCGACGGGGCAGCCTGTCTACAATCTGTTGGGAGGACGCACGCGTCAAAAGGTTCGTGCCTATTGTTCCGCAGGACATACCACGCATTCAGTCGAGAAGATGGCGGCAAGAGCGCGGCAGCGCCGTGACAAATATGGCTTCACCGCCTTCAAAATGTGGTTCGGTTACGGGCCGCGTCATGGCCGCGCCGGAATGCGCAAGAACGTCGAATGCATCAGGGCGCTGAGGGAAGCGCTCGGCCCGGACGCGGACCTGATGGGGGACGCCTATATGGGCTGGGACGTCCCCTATGCCATTGAGATGATACGCATGCTCGAGGAATTTCACCTGCGGTGGATTGAAGAGCCCGTGATGCCGGATAATGTCGATGGATATGCCCGTATCCGTTCGGCGGTTAACACGCCGATCTCAGGCGGCGAGCATGAGTTCACTCGCTGGGGTTTCCGCCAGCTGATCGAGAGCCGAGCCGTCGACATCATCCAACCCGACGTCAACCGCGTCGGTGGAATAACCGAGGCACGCAAGATCTGGGCGCTTGCGCAGGCGTTTGACATCATGGTCATCCCGCATTCGCACAACTTCCACAATCAGCACCTGATCATTTCTCATCTGAATTCGCCGCTTTCTGAATTTTTCCCGAACGACTACCGCGACGGCGATACTTTCTTTTCCGAACTTTTCATCGGTGAAGCTGAAATGGTCGACGGCTTTATCACTATTTCAGACCGACCAGGGCTCGGCATCGAGCTGAATGAAGAAGTCGTGCAGCGGTACCGGTTGTCTTAACACGGCGGTAGAGGACGATGGAGCAGAGAGCGAGCACCTTTCGCCGTTACAAGGCCGAAGCGCTCCGGGAAGTGGCTTCGCTGCTTCTGGCTCGTTCGGGCCTTCCGGATGACAGGGCCTCGGTGCTGGCGTCGGTCTTCGTCGAGGCCGACTTGCTCGGATATGCGACGCATGGACTGCAGCGGCTTCCGAGCAATCTCGAATGGATTATCAAGGGCGAGACAAGGATGGACGGTGCGCCGTTCGTGCTGACAGACAACGGAATTTGCCAGGCATGGGATGCCGATTTTCTCCCTGGCCCGTGGGTGACGACGCTGGCCGTCCGGGATGTTTGCCGCAGGGCCGAACGCCACGGCATCGCCTCAATCTCGATCAGGCGAGTTCAGCATATCGCGTGTCTTGCTGCCTATCTCGGCCATGCCATCGAACTAGGCATGATGTTGATCATTTCGGCGAGCACGCCGTCGGAAGCAGCGGTGTGCGCGCATGGCGGAACCGATCGCGTATTCTCCTGCAATCCGCTGACGATTGGCATTCCGACTGACGGGACGCCTATCCTGATCGACACCAGCGCGTCGATGTCCGCGCTCGGTCCGTTGTTCCGGGCTCACCGTTCGGGGGACATGCTGGCCAGCCACTGCATCGTCACCCCCGACGGCACGGTCAGCAACGATCCGGCAGCATTCGTTCTGGGCGACGGCGCGATCTTGCCCGCGGGCGGGATGGAGCAGGGCTACAAGGGTTTTGCCTTGTGCCTGCTCACCGAGGCGCTTTCCGCCGCGTTGAGCGGATATGGGCGGGCTGATCTTGCCAACGATGGCGAGGCAAACTCGGTCTATGTGCAAGCGATAGACCCCGATGCATTCGCGGGCCGCGCGGCTTTTTGCAAGCAGATGGGCTGGCTCGCGGACGCTTGCCGTCGCAGCGGCGTTGCGCCGGGGGAGCCCGCGGTCCGGGTTCCCGGCGACCGCGCGCTGGCGCTCAAGCGCGACCAATTGGCAAACGGCGTAGCTCTCCATGCATCGGTCGCCGCCGCGGTCGAGGAATGGGCGAAGCAATTCCAGATTGCAATGCCAGAGACTGTTGCCGATGACGCCTAATCAAGAACCATCAGCAGCGGGGGTTGCACCCGGCATGGCACCGGGCTCCTCCGATTCGGTCGTCGATCCGACGTCACGCTCGAAATCTGGCCGGAGATGGTTTGCCTGGTTCGGAACGCAGCAGGGTCTCAACAGCTTGCGCCTTCTGGGGCTGGCGGTCGGGATCTGCGTCATCGCGATTGCGTTCGGCATCCAGCATCCGCAATTCTTCGGCCTCGGCAACCAGCTCACACTTCTGCGCTCGATGGTATCGCTCGGCATCATAGCCTTCGCGCAGATGCTCGTCATTCTGGTCGGAGAAATCGATCTCTCGGTCGGCGCGGTCTACGGCCTGACGGCCGTCGCGACCGGAGCACTCTGGCTCGGAGGTGGCGCAATCCCGTTTTCGGCGCCATTGCTGGTCGCGCTCGCATTCGGCCTGGGGCTTGCCGCGATCACAGGCCTGCTCAACGGCTTCCTGGTCGTGAGGGCCGGGCTGCCGTCGTTCATCGCCACGCTCGGTCTCCTCAACGTCGCGCAAGGTCTGCAGCTGCTGATCGGGAACGCGGGAACATTCACGCCGGATTACAACGATCCGCTTCCACCGGAATGGGAACGCATCGGGTTCAAGTTGCTGGGCGGTCAAGAAATCGGAGCGGCCATTCCCACCGAAATCATCTGGCTCGTCGCGGCTCTGGTGCTGTTCTGGTTTTTGCGTCATCGCACCATCTTTGGTTTCCGGCTGGTCGCGATCGGAGGCAATCCCGAGGCCGCAAGGGTCGCACGCCTGCCGGTCGCCAAATACAAATATCTGGTCTTCCTGCTCAGCAGTCTGAGTGCCGCCGTTGCGGGCATCCTGGACTTCTCGTATGTCGGGTCCGTTGGCCCAAGCGATGCCGGCTCGCTCCTTTTCTCGGTGATCGCGGCGGTTGTAATCGGTGGCGCCAGCCTCAACGGTGGACGCGGCAGCGTGCTTGGTACGCTGCTCGGCGTCATTCTGCTTAGCCTGCTGAACAACGGCCTCGCGTTGCTGGGGGTCGGCTCTTTCGCCCAGCTTCTGTTCATCGGCATCGTGACCATAGTCGCGGTGTGGATCGACATTTTATCGCAGCGGCTGATCCGGCGGGCTGGTCATCGGGCCGCCGAGGGCGCCGAAGGGCGTGGCTCCTCATGATCGTCCTGACTGCATCGAACCTGACAAAACGCTATGGCGCAACGAAAGCGTTGACCGGCTTGAGCCTTCGCCTGCAATCCGGCTCGGTCGTCGGTATCGCCGGGCCGAATGGCGCCGGCAAATCCACGTTGATGCGGATCCTGTGTGGCGAGGAAGAAGCCGATAGCGGTGCAATGACTTTGACGCGTGACGGCAGCCCGGTTCGAAACAACAATGCTGCCGTCGTTCATCAAGAACCGCAGATCTGGCCCAACCTGACGGTCAGGCAGAACTTGGCGGTCGGACGCGAGACAGGTTTGTTCGGGCGGACGGCGGGCGACGTCGAGGCCGACGCAATCATGGCGATGCTCGACATCGCCCGATTTGCCGATTTTGAGCTTGCCGATCTGTCGCTCGCGGTTCACCAGCGAGTCGAGATTGCACGCGCCATCATGCATCGTGCAGACGTCTTCTTGTTCGACGAACCAAACTCCGCGCTAACGGACGAAGAGTCGAAATCGCTGTTCGCATTGATGGAGCGGTTGGCGGCGGATGGCAAGATCGTTGTGCTTGTCACGCATCGGCTGAACGATCTCGTCAATGCCTGCACGACGGTGCTGATTCTGCGTGATGGCAGAATCGTCGCCGAGGTCGGCGGCGATGAGCCGCTGACCGAAGCGGCGATCGCGGCGCGGCTGACTTCCAGTTCTAGGCATGATCCTCGGGCGGAGCGGCTTCACGTCAAACCTCCGGCGCCGGTCGAACCGTTGTTGCGCCTGGTTGGTTGTTCGGACGCATCGGGTGCGTTTCGCGACGTGACGATGGAGATCTTGCCGGGATGTATCCTGGCGCTTGCTGGTGTTGAAGGCTCGGGCGCCCGCGAGCTGACCAGGGCAATTGGCGGTTACAGTGCAACAGCGACGGCAATCGAGGGGCGTTCACGTCGAACCGTGGAATATGTTGCGGCTAGCCGGCGTCACACCATCTTCCCCAATCTGTCGGTAGGTGAAAATCTGGTGATGCGGCTCGGCGCCAAGCAGTTGGCCTCGCCGGGTCCGTGGCTCAGTGGCAGGCGGATTGCATTCACCGCGCGAGCGTGCCTCGCCAGATACGCGGTCAAGGCCGGCGACATTCTGGATCCCGTGACATCGTTGAGCGGCGGCAACCAGCAGAAGGTCGTGCTTGGTGCCGCGCTCGAAAAGTATGCCGACATCCTCGTGGTCGAGGAGCCGACCCGCGGTGTCGACATCGCCAGCAAGCGGGACATTTACGCGCTGATGCGCAGCTTCTGCGAAGCCGGGAAAGCAGTTGTGCTGTTCTGCACGGAAGTTCCCGAAATGTTCGAAGTTGCCGACAAAATAGCGGTGATGTCGCGCGGGGCACTCGTGCGCGAAATTGCCGTCGCTGACGTTCCTACCGTCACGGATCTCGTCGATCTGCTGGCACGATATGAAGCTGACCGCCCAATCGTTTCCGGGGATGCCAACGCCTTGGAGATGAGTCCTGCAAATTAGCATCGCAAAAAAGGAGATCGGTAATGTCCAGAGTAGAGTTTAGCCATGTCGCCCTGTTTGCAGCCATGTTGCTGGGGAGTTCTGCATTGCCCGCCGTTGCGGGAAGCGTGGAAGCGCCGGAGCAAGCCAAGGCACACCCGTTCCAATGGGGCACTTTCAAGCTGGCGCCGCGCATCGCGGATGCAATGAAAGCCGGCAAACCCGTCAACATCGTCGTCGACGTGATGGCAACCGCGATCCCTCGCATGGGAACCGAGATGCGAGCTGGCATGGACAAGGGATGCGCCAACGCTGACAACGGCATTGCGACCAAATGCAGCCTGACCGGGCCGGTGAATACCGACGCCAACAAACAGCTTTCTCAACTCGAGACCCTTCTGCATTCCAGCGCGGTCGACTGCCTCGTCCTGCAATCGCCGCTCCCGGGCCAGTTCGTACAAGTCATCGACCAGTTCATCGATCAGGGCATTCCCGTTTTCACTTTCAATATCGATGTCGACAAGTCGCGCCGGTTCGCATTTACGGCGCTTGACGAGGAGCAGGCGGGTGCAATCAATGGCGAGGCGACGGCAAAACTTGTCAAGGAGAAGAATCTCAAAATCGACACCGTCGCACTGGGAAGCAGCGCGCCCGACGAAGCGTGGGCGCGTTCCCGCATGGTCGGCTTCACCGCGGGCTACAAGAAGGTGATTCCAGATGCCAAGTTTTTCAACGATGCCGATCATGCCGTGCCGACCGGCAACACTTATTCGGTGAAGGAGGCTCTCACGACGGTCACGCCGTTCCTGACGGCGCATCCGGAGGTCAACCTGTTCTTCCATACCGACCAGGGGATCGAGGGCGTTGGCAACGTGATTCAGAATCTGAAATTGCAAGGCAAGGTCTACGCGTCCGGATTCAATGTCAGCAGCGCCATCCTGGATGCGATCAAGCGTGATGTCACGCTCGTGACTATCGACCAGAACTATGCGGCGCAAACCAATGCAGGAACGCAGCAATGCGTGCGCTTTCTTACCAAAGGCGAAGTCCCCGCCAATCCGATCAACCACATCGAGCCAGTTGTGATTTCGGCGGCGGGAGGCCACGGCGGTTTGGCCGCAGAAGAGGCACTCAAGCAATTGCAGGCGGCGTCGAAATAGCGGCGTTGTCTCGGTCGTTGGCTGGCGCCGTTGGTCGAGACGACGCCAGCAACCGCCGCGCAGTCATGATAATCGAGAGTCACCTTGGATTGATCGAATGACGTTGTATCGAATTGTGGCGCCGGTATCGGGCGTGTTTTATCAGCGTCCGTCGCCGGGCGAACCACCGTTCAAGGCGGTAGGTGAAGCGGTTTCGGTCGGCGAGACCGTCGGTCTCATCGAAGTCATGAAAACGTTTTTCCCGCTGGAAGCCGAGACCGCAGGCCGACTGGTACGGTTCGTGGCAAAAGACAATGTTGAGATCGAGACGGGCGATCCTCTCGTCGAGCTCGAATGCTGATGTGGTCAAGTGGCTCTTACCGCCAATCGTTGCCCGCTTGCGGTGAGGTTCACCTGCTGCGCATGAGGTCGGAGGAATGCGATGGCCGGCAAGCACCAATGCGAGTGGCGGCTCGAAATGAGAAAATGGCGCAGATGGTATCAGGATACCAAAAACTTGCTTGGGCCTCCAAGCGTTCGCCATGCTGGAAAACGGTGCTCCCGAAGCCGCAAGCTCGGGCTGGCCGGCGGTACGGGGGGATGCCAACAGGTCCCCAAAGCAACGCGGGACCTGAGATGGCCGACCGGGCGTCCCTGGGAGCGGGGCTCAGGCCGTCAGATAGGCGTCGATCGCATGGGCCGTGAAGATGACGGCGCAAAACAGTCCCATGATTATCGTGACGGCTTCAATCATTTTACGCACCCCTCTCTTACGATACGGCCAATCAATACGACGCGTTTGTTTCAAGATGGTTTCATCAACCTGCTGAAATGGTTTCGTGATACTCCGGCCACCCAAAAAAAATACGCCGTCGGGCTCGAAATGTCGTGTCCCGGCGGCGCCTGCAACTGGGCCCCTGAAATCCCCAGTATCGGAGATCTAGCAGGCTTTCCGCCAGGCGCGTGTGAACTGGCGCACACGTCCGGATATTGCCAACCATCGATCTGCCCGGCCGCGGACGTTCTGGTAAGCGTTCCGGCGTTCTCGGACGTCACCCAGGCGCACGGTCAACGAACCATTCACCACGGGGGCCTGCGAGCCGGCGCCAGCGATGCAGTTGATGCCGAGATGAAAGTTGGTTTCCTGAACAAGCGCGACGCGTTCGCCCGCGCAGGTTCAACTATTTGGGGAAGTCAGACGTCTGGCCAGTCGGCGTGGTCCATAGTAGTACAACCGCAGCGCCCGCCGCCCTCGCGTGCCGAGTGGGCAGGGCGCCGCAATCAGGCATGTGCCACAGACCCATCCAAACCTTCGATGCGGAAGAGAAAATTCGGAAATAAATTCCGTTTCATTCGGAATATAATTCGCGTGACTGAAACGGCCGACCTGTCACGATGACGATTCTCCCGAACACGTCAGCCGAAGCGGACGCAATACATCAAACGAGGCTTGCACTGATGAGCACCACGAAAGATCCGATCCTCGCGGCGATCAAAGAACATCAAAGGCTTGACGAGGCCTGGCTCGAGCTCGATCGCGTTGGCGTGTCGGAGGACGATGTTCAACGCGCGTTCGACGCCGCGGAGGACGCAGCTTGGGAGATGGCTCACACCAAGCCGACCACGGTCGCGGGCGCCGCTGCGCTTCTGGAATACGTGACCGTGGGGCCCACGACGGGGTTGCTCAACGCGGGCGAAACGCTATGGCACGAAACCGCTCTCCGCACCGTTGTCGAATCGCTCGCCGAGATCACGCGCGCTGCGCCTCGGGCCGCCTGATCGCGCTGCCTGCCGGCGCGGCGGCTGGGGACCCAGGCGGATCTGCCACGGCGTAGCCATTGGCCTGCATCAAGCCTCGATTTCGAATCTGATGCCGATGCGCGCTGCTTTGCGCCAGACCACCCGACTGGCCAACCGTAGATGATCCCCCGGGACAACAAGGGTGAAGTGATCCGGAATGCCGACCGGCGTGACCACGTCGAGGGCCGCGCCAACCTTCGACAGATTGCGCACGGCGCAGTCGATGGCTCCGCCGTCGAACTCGATCGATCCGGCTTTCAAGATCCGCCGCCGCGGCGTCGTCCGCCCATCAGCTACCATGGAATATCACCCTAATTGGCGTCGAGGGTCTCTGCATCCAACTCATCTGCTCGACTTCTCCATCGGAGTGCGGCTGAAGCTGGAGTCTCGATTCGGGTGCAGAGGCCGGCTGTCAATGTAGCGCGAAATCGATCTTGGCCAAGTCGTTCATCAACGAATTCACTTCGATTGAGATTGGTGTCCAATCGCACCACGGCCCTTCAATTTATGAAGTGATCAAATGTTATGGCTGTTCTCCGGAAGGAACGAATGGTCGATCTCCCGAGCTCAATCCTCCGATGACCTCGATCATGACTCCACTTCGGCTCGACGCATATGAATAGGGCGAGCGATCGCCGCGGCGCGCTGAGCGGCGGTGCCGATCCCCGCAGCGACGGAGCGGCGATCAGGGAACGGCCGGTTGCCGGCGATCGACCGGACGTCCTGACGGATGTCTCGACCGGCATGGGAACCGCCATCATGATCGCGAGTTGCACAAGGAACAACCAAGGGGAGACCCAAATGGCGAAGAAGCAGACGACACGTGGCCGCAAACAGGACAAGGCACGCGTTGCGGGCAAGCAGGATTATGAAGTCCGCTACGAGTCGAAGAAAACCGGCAAGTCGAGCGCGGCGGTCAAGAAGGCAGTCAAGAAGGTCGGCAACAGCCGCAAGCGGGTCGAGCGAAAATTGGGGCGCTGACCGCCGGCCGGACGCAGTGTCGTTGTTCGAGCGCTATGCCAAGGGCGGCGACGATCCGAAATTGAAGGACTGGGCCGGCAAGACCTTGCCGACGCTGCAGCACCACCTGCAGATGGCGCAGGATCTAGATAAGAAGAAGTAGGGGCCGCATTGATACAGCAAGAGGGCGGATGGCTTGAGCCATCCGCCTTATGCCGTTACGTCGCTTTTTGCACGCCGCTTTTTGGGCTCAGATGCGCCCGTGCGGCATATGGGTTAACTTTCCGGATGGCCGGTGCCGGGCGGGGTCGTCTTCGGCGCCTTGCCGTCTTCAACCCTGCCTTCGTTCCGCAGATCGCGGCCTTCCTGGGCCTTGCGCTGGCTTTCCGGCGACTTGCCGTGTTCGTTCATCTCTTCCTTGATGAAGCCCGCGCCTTCCTTGATCTCGCCCTTGACGCTCATTTTAAATCTCCTTTCATGCAACTCACCACGAATATCCGTAGTCATGAAATCAACGCGCTCGAGCCGACTTTGCTCCGCGGCCGAAGGTGTTTGTTGGGTCCAGGAACTGTCTCGCTACTGGAACCATTGGGTCGCTAGCGGAAGTCGCAGTCAGGTGTCGTTCGGACAGTGGCCGGCCGTCAATTCGCGCTCGTCGCCCAGGACCACGTTGGCCGCGTCGGGTGCAGGAAGACTGCCAGGCGTTCGGCTGCAGCCACCCGACGTCGCGGATCGGAACTCCGGGCAGGCGCTCGCATTGACGTTGGCGAAAGGGAAGTCATTGCCGCATGCGCCACTGCGCCATCGATGGAACGGATCAGACGGATATTTCCGCCGGGGAATGCGATCAACGGTTGCCTGCGGTCATAGCCATACCCGCACGCAATGAGGCGGAACGTATCGAGAAGTGCCTCGCTGCCATCGCCGTGCAACGAAACCGCAACGGGATGCCGATCGCGACGGATGCCTTCGAGGTTCTGGTGCTTGCAAATAATTGCACCGATCGGACAGCGGAAGCCGCGCGAAAGCTCGGTGAACGCCTCCCCTTTTCGTCGCGGGTGATCGAGAGAGCGCTGCCGGCCCATGGCGCCACCGCCGGAGGTGCGCGCCGGGCCGTGATGGACGAAGCCGCCGAGCGCCTGGGCATGCGCCGCCCGGAAGGCATCATCCTCACGACGGATGCCGATAGCACCATCAGCTCAACCTGGTTTGCCGACAACATGCGGCACCTTCGGGAGGGAGCCGATTGCGTGGCCGGCTATATCGACGCCGAGCCGCGCGAGATCGTCGAACTCGGAACTGCATTTCTTTGCCGCGGACGGCTCGAAGACACCTATCTCGGTCAGATTGCCGAAATCTATGCTCGCTGCGATCCGCGCTCGCACGATCCCTGGCCCAACCACCGGGTCTCCTCCGGAGCAAGTCTTGCCGTCAGGCGCTCCGCCTATTGTGCTGTCGGCGGGCTGCCGCCAAAGGCCCTCGGGGAGGACATTGCGTTCACCGACCTGCTCGACCGCAACGGCTTCAGGGTTCGTCATGCGCTAGACGTCACGGTTTCGACCTCGTGCCGCCTGCATGGCCGGGCCAGCGGCGGCGCGGCTGACACCATGCGTCAGCGACGGGACGTTCCGGATGCCGCATGTGACGATGAACTCGAACCCGCGCGGCAGACGTTGCGCAAGGCGCTGATGCGAGGCCATCTCCGCGACGCATGGCAACAGAGGGAGCTTGGTCGGGCGCTGCGGTTGCTTGGCTGCGTTCCCACACCACTGGCGGCCTGGCAAGGAAGCTTCAGCGATGCATGGGATCAGGTCTGCCGGCACCATCCGGCACTCCGGCGCGGTCAGCCGCTGCGACCTTCCAATTTGCCGCGCCAGATCGCGACGGCGCGTCTCATTCTGCGCCGGCTGCGCGGTGCGGCCGCTCCTGCAATCTCTCCAGCCGGTACACGTCATCGTGCAGGATCGAACGATGCGCCAGTCTCGAGCTGACCGCCTCCGCGAATAGGCTACTGGCTTCCATCCCCGCCAGCGGGTAGTCGGTTTCTCCCAACCAGTGACACAGGATCATTTCTCCGTCGGGTTCGAGCACACCGAGACAAAGCCGGGCGATACGCTGCAAATCGTGGTGCGAGAAGTAGTACAGCACTTCCGAGCATACGATCAGGTCGAACCGGCCTTCTGGAAACTGATGTGGCAGAATGGCCTGTTCGAACGCCACATTGGCAAGACGCAGCCGTTTCGCCTCCGCGATTGCGGTTTGAGAACCATCAAGCGCCAAGAGAGTCTTACAGCGCGGGGCGAGCAGGGCTGTCAAAACGCCGATCGAGCAACCGATCTCGAGGCCACGCCGATAGCGCGGTTTGCCGAGGGCAGCGAGGGTCGCGCGATATTTCTGCCGCTCGTATTCGCTGGTGCGGAAGCGCCACGGGTCGATATCGTCACTGTACTTGGCCTCGAAATAGGAGGCCGGCAGGGTAGTCTCTCGCCGCGTCACGCCGCCACCTCGATGAAATATTCATAGCGGCCGGTAAAGGGGGCCAGGGTGGTGGCGTCGAAGCGGAATCCCGAGGGATCATCGGCAATCAGATCGGTCATCTGCGAGGCATGGGCGGCGATCGCGGCGCGCTTGGCTGCCGCCACCTCCGTCACATCCACGCGGTATCCGCGCGGTGAAGGCGCGCTGATTTCCGCCGTCGGTTTCAGGTGCCAGCCCCACACCGGGTAGGCCCAGAGCGCTATGTCGGGGCGCCGGCGCCGCACCTCCTCGGCCATCAGGGCGGCAGCCTCATGGTCGCAATGCGGGTCATCTCGCCAGGTCACGAACAGGCTGGCGGCGCCCGCTCGGGCAACGATACCGTCGACCGTCGTCACCGCCGCATCGAACGCTGGCCCGGCTTTCGGGGCGGCCGTATCAGGCAGGTTCAGGTGGGTGATCCGATCGTTGGGAACGTCGAGGCGCCGGGCGGCTTCGCCCATCTCGGCGCGGCGCAGCGCCACGAGCTTCTCACGCGGATAGGTCGTCGACCCGGGATGTGAACCGGCTCCGTCGGTGACCGCGACAATCGATACGTCCCGGTGATTGCGTCGCGCGAGAGCGATCAGACCACCCATGCCGAGGCTTTCGTCATCCGGGTGAGGGGAGAGAACGACGAGCGGCCGTGCGCCGACAACTTCCTGCCATGGCGCCACCGGCATGGTCTTCAGCAGGCCCAGATATTGTTCCGCGGTCATCCGAACGTTCCGATCGCCAGATGTCCATCGAGCACCGCGCGTGCGGCGTCGCTCATGGCCAGATCCGGAACCGGTTGCCTGAGATAGGTGGCAAGGTCACGGCAGATGCGCTCGGCCGGATGCGGTTCAATGAAGGCCGCCAGCCCAAGTCCACGCTGCACCCGCTCCATCACGTCCAGCGCCGCACGTTCCGTCACCATTCGCGTCAGGTTGGCGAAGGCGACCACGCCGGCCGGCTCCAGGCTTTCATCGCCAAAGCGTCGCGCAGCCTCCTCGACCCAGAAAGACGCGGTACCGGCCGCAGCAACGCATTGCGCCAGCCGTTCGAGCTGATACGGGTCGCCCGCCCGTCCTCGCGCCGTCAGCTGTTCCCGGTAAATTTCGACCAGTCGTTCGATGGCGCCGAGTTGGGCTGCGCAAAAACGCCACGCCCCTCCCGAAAAGAAGGGCTGCCGCATAAAGTCGCTCGACATGCCGATCTGGTCGTCGCCCGAGACGGTGACGCCGGTCAGATCGACCGAGCCGGTCGCTGATGACCGCATGCCGAGCGGCTGCCAGCCGCTGACATCGACACTTTCATTTCCGGCGAGACCGAGCAGATACATCGCCACGCCATCCTCGGTCCGGACGGTGACGATTGGTCGTTTCACCAGGCCGGCGCCCGATGCCAGGATCTTGCCGCCTTGCAGCTGCCATCCGCCGGGCCGCGCACTTCGCTTCAGGCCCACCGCATCTTCCGCGCCCCAGACGCCAGACAATTCGCCTCGCCGCACGTCGCAGGCAAGCCTGGCGGCTTGCTCACGCGTCCCATATCGGGCCACCAGCGATACTGCATTGACGTGGCCCTCGAACAGGCGTGCCAGCGACAGGTCGGCGCCGCCCAGAATTCGGAGAATGCTGAGCAGGTGGCCTTGATTCTGCGGTTCGGCCAATCCGGCTCCGCCAAGGCTCTCGCTAAATGGTGCCAACGGCAGCTCCGAGCCGCCGAGCGCGCGCCAGAGACTTTCGCTGATAACCATCGAATGGTCCGCGGCTGCCGCGGCCTCAAAGGCGAGCCTGGCGAACTCCCGGCTGCTGTCGATGAGCCCCTGATGTTGCGCTGGTGCGAGAATGACAAGGCCTCATGGATCAGGATACCGGGTGATAAGCTTAGCCAGCGAGCGGAGTTCCGCTGGTCCTATGGGAATCCGGCACGTGCGTGCTCCCAACGTCTACGGCTGGCCTTCAGCGTCGCCGGCCGCCGCTGGACTTGCCTCTGCCGGGGACGGCAGCGAGAGCTGCGCTGAACCGCGCCCGGGTCGCGGTCTGGATCTTTTTCCCGGAGAGATTGAGGCCGGGTGTCTCGGGCAGTTCGGCGAGATCCGGAGACGCACTGCGGGCATCAGATGAACCACCGGAGAGGCCGGCAGTCTTTCTCGCAACAAGGGGTTTTTCCATCGCAAACATCCTGTCAAGGCCGGCGGCGAGGGCGCCGGTGGGCGACCCTCGCCGTGGCGCTGGTCATTGCTATTCGTCCGTCGCCTGCTCGACCGCCGTCGGCATCCTGGCCACCGACATCAGCGATCGCGCAACCTGATTCAGCAACTGATCCGCATTCTCCTCCTCGGCCAGCGACTGTGACAACAACGCACTAATGGCGCTATGGCGGAGCTGAGACGCCAGGTTGCGCGCGGTGGTGTATCCAGAGATTTCGTAGTGTTCGACCCGTTGTGCCGCGCCGATCAAGGCAAGATCAGCCGCCGCATCCGGCTTCTTGCCGCCCTTGGCCATTACTTCCTGGCCTTCTTCAACCAGACCCATCATGCCCTTGCAGGGCTTGGTCCGGGCCGTCTCACCCAGCAGGGAGAAGCACTGATTGATCCGTTCGATCTGGGCTTCGGTTTCGGTGAGATGCTGCTCGAACAACTCGCGGAGCTGGTCGAACCGCGCGGCCGCGGCCATTTTCGGCAGCGCCTTGGTCAGCTGTTTCTCGGCATGAAGGATGTCGCGAAGTTCGTCGAGCAGCAGCTCCTGGATTCCGTCGGCGGCCTCGGGCGGTGAGCTTTCAACGGCGGCCTCGGTTCCGGGTTCGGCGTCCGATTGTATGGCCGGCAATTCCATGAATTCCCAGTCACCGCCTTCATTCCACGGACCTCTCGTATCGATCTCGCCGTGATCGCCTGATCCCGTCGAATCGTTGAAGAACTGGTTGACCAGCCCGGGCGTCGGCGCAATCTTGCCAATCGTGAAGGCCGGCTTGGACATGCTTTCGAGCGCGGCCGCAAAGGCCTTCATATGGGTGATCTCGCGGGTCATCAGGAACTGCAAGGCATCCTTGGTGCCGGCGTCGTCGCAGAAGTTGATCAATCGCTCATAGACGATCTTGGCGCGCGCTTCGGCCGCGATATTGCTGCGCAGGTCGACGTCGAGTTCGCCGGTGATCTTCAGATAGTCCGCGGTCCAGGGATTGCCTTGCGAATTGAAGAGGTTCACGCCCCCGCCGCCGGCGATCGCGATGAGCGGATCGGCTTCCGCAGCTTCGCGGTCGAACTTCGCCGGTGCGAGGTGCAGGCGGGCCAGGCAGCCCACCACCTCCAGATGACTCAGCTCTTCCGTGCCGATGTCCATCAGCAGGTCCTTGCGGTCGGGATCTTCGCAGTTCAGGCCCTGGATGGAATATTGCATGGCGGCGGCCAGTTCGCCGTTGGCGCCGCCGAACTGTTCCAGCAGCATGTTGCCGAAGCTGGGGTCGGGTTGGTCCACCCGGACCGTGAACATCAGCTTCTTGACATGGTGGTACATGGCGAACTCCTATCGAGGGAAGGGCCGATGTCGTGAGACAGCGGCGCTGCCGGGCTAACCTGCGATTCAGCCTTACGTTCCTCGACAGCAACGGCAGATCGTAGATTGCAGCCGACGCAGATGGCTGGCGCCTCGGCGCTGCGCGTCGCCGGTCCGACCGTCGGTCGAGCAGCGGCCGCGATCATAAAGAGTCAGGCAGTGGACATAGGCTCACGCCACAACGGCAGGTCGAGCGGTTCAATCGCCGTGTCCATTGCGGCGCTGCAGGCTTGGGCCGAGTGTATCCGGTCGTGGAGAGCGCAGGTATTCGACGTTTTCGTCCTCTTCGACAACGATCAGAAGAGCGCCGCGCCGCTCGACGCGTCGAAACTGAAGCAATGGCTGGCGGCCGCCGCGCGAAAATGACCGCTGCCATCTGCCGCAAGGGGATGACGCGCCGCGCCGATTTCGAACTGACAGACTAGTTAGTTAGTGTTGACATTCGATCCCGCCTCGCCGACAGTTTGGCAAGCTGCTTCAAGGAGGAGAGGCGATGCCAGGTTGTCATTGCTGGGATGGCGTCGCGGCACCCGGGGCCGACGCGGCGCCCGAACAGCGGCGCGCTCGCTGGCCGCGGGCCGGCGGGCAGCACATGGCCGCCGGGCGGACGCGCTGCCGAGGACTGGACCGCCACGGTCGGCGGGTGGTGAAACGTCTGATCGGGCGATCGCCGTGAACCTGTCTGTCGCACGAACCGCGCCGGAGAGCCCGCCCTATCTGGAGGTCGCCAACCTCAGCAAGGTCTATGCCAGCGAGGACGGGCCGATACGAGCGCTCGACAGGATCTCGCTGAAGCAACGGCGCGGCGAGTTCGTGTCGATCGTCGGACCGAGCGGCTGCGGCAAGAGCACGTTGCTGATGATCGCCGCCGGGCTTGCCTCATCATCGGAAGGGCAGGTCCTGGTCGAGAACAAGGTGGTGAGCGCGGCCAGGACCGATCTTGGGATGGTGTTCCAGAATCACGTGCTGCTGGAATGGCGGACCGCGCTCGAAAACGTCATGCTGCAGGCAGTGGCGCGCAAGATGGACCTCAAGGTGGCAGAGCGGCGTGCCCGCGAACTGCTCGCCGCGGTGGGGTTGAGCGGCTTCGAGAACAAATATCCGCGTTCGCTGTCGGGCGGCATGAAGCAGCGTGTTTCGATTTGCCGCGCGCTGATCCATGATCCTCCTCATCTGCTGATGGACGAGCCGTTCGGCGCCCTGGACGCGCTCACCCGCGATCAGTTGGTGCTCGATATGCAGAGGATCTGCAGCGAACGAAGCACCGCGGTCCTGTTCGTCACCCACAGTATCGCCGAGGCGGTGTTTCTCTCGGATCGCGTCGTGGTCATGACGCCCCGGCCAGGCAAGATCGACCGTGTCATCGACATCGATATGGCCCGGCCCCGCACGCTGGCGATGCGGGAATCGGGGGAATTCGCCCGTTACAGCCGCGAGATACTCGACGTCTTTCTCGCCCGCGGCGTGTTGAAGGAATAGGCTGGGAATCCGGAATGGCTGATATCGCGAGTGGGAGCCGCAACTTGCTTTCCATCGAACAGGTCGAGCAACGCGTTCAGGAGCAGACCCGGGCCAGGCGCGAGCGGGATCGGCGGGCCGAGCTGATCTATCCCGTGCTGGCGGGGGCCGCGCTGCTTGCCATCTGGGAGTTTGGCACGCGGGCCCTTCAGGTGCCGGTCTACCTGTTCCCGCCGCCATCCAGCATCCTGGTTGCCGCCGTCGACAACTGGCAGCTGCTGCTGCGCGAAAGCTGGATCACGTCGATCGAGATTCTCGCCGGCTATGCCGTGAGCATTCTCGTCGGCATTCCACTTGCGCTTGCGATCTTCCAATGGCCGATATTTTCGAAATCGGTCTATCCGCTGCTGATTTCGTCGCAGGCGATGCCGAAGGTCGCGGTCGCCCCTCTTTTCGTGGTCTGGTTCGGCTTCGGCCTGATGCCGAAGGTCCTGATCGCATTCCTGATCGCGTTCTTCCCCATCGTGATCAATACGGTGATGGGGCTGGCATCGATCGAGCGAGAGAAGATCTATCTGGCGCAGTCAATGGGGCTTTCCTCGTTCGATACCTTCCGGCTGATCCGTCTGCCCAGCGCGCTCCCCTCCATCTTCGCTGGCTTGAAGATATCCATCACCTTGGCGGTGGTGGGGGCGGTGGTCGGCGAATTCGTCGGAGGCGACGGCGGCCTGGGGTACCAGCTGATGGTGGCGAACGGGAGCATGAACACGCCGTTGCTGTTTGCCGGCATCCTGGCGCTGACGGTGCTCGGGGTCTTGGCCTTCTGGGCCGTCGAAGTGGTCGAGCGGCTGAGCATGCCCCACCAGGAGAAGGCGTCCGGATCGGGCGGATCAGTCTAGGAGGTGGCGGTCTGGACAACCGGGAAAACAAGAAACGGGTCCGGGGCGGCCCCTGCCGCGGACCCCAACATCTCGAACGGAAAAGGAGACGAAGATGACCATTGCAAGACATGAGCGGCCGAAAGAACTCAAGAACATGCCCCTGGAGGCCATTCTCGACAAATACGTTGCAAGGTTCAGGGACCGCAAAGCCGATTGGGCCGCATTCGAGGATGCCAAGATCGAAGGCTACAAGCGCGCGCAGCACCGCTTCATCGGCGCCGGCGGTTCGGGCAAGCACGGCGACGCCACGGTCATTCCGGCGGGGAATTTCACGCTCTCCATCATGTATGTCGAGCCCGGACAGGGCAACGCCGCGCACACCCATGAGGTCGAAGAGGTGTTCTTCGTGCTCCAGGGCTTTCTCGACGTCTTCGTCGAGGATGAGAACCGGCAAGCGGATCACCACCAGGCTCGGTCCCTGGGAGTGCATCTCGACGCCGGCCGGGGTCATCCACGGCTACGACAACAACAGCCTGGAGCCGGTCTATTTTCAGGTGATGATCGGTCGTGGCCGGCCTGAGACCATGGGCTATGCGGACGAATCCCTGTTCAAGCACCGCGACGATCATTTGAAGCAGGTGAGTTGATTTGGGCCGGCGGCCTTCGTGACGTCTGACGAGGCGCCTGGCGTGGGCGCCCCATGCATGAACTCTCTCGACGACCGGCCCGACAGGAAAATGGGGAAGAGGCCGTGGCGGGGCGGTGTCCGGGCCGGCGATTGGCTATATTCGGCGACGAATAGGTTCGCTGGCGACTCAAGGGCGGTCGTTTCCACGACCGTCATCCCGCAGGAGAGTGAGAAATGACAATCGCTCGGCCCGTCAAGGCCAGGAAAGCTGCCGCGACAAGGGCATCGGCGGCCCAGGTTGCGCGGCGAAGGGCCGGGGCTGCCAACGGCGCCACCAACGGGAATATCGCGACGCGGCAGCGGATCCTGAATGTCGCGACCAGGGAATTCTCCGCCAAGGGCTATGACGGTGCGCGCGTCGACGACATCATGCGGGTGGCGAAGGTCAGCAAGAATTTGATCTATCACTATTTCGGCAGCAAGGAGGGGCTGTTCATTGCCGTGCTCGAATCGGCCTATGAAGGCATGCACGCCTACCAGACCACCTGGCCGCTCGAGGTTGCCTCGCCGGTCGACGGGGTTCGCAAGCTCGTACAGTCGACCTTCAAGTATTGGCGCAACTCCCCGGAATTCATCGGGCTGCTGAATTCGGAGAATTTCCACAAGGGCCGCCATCTGCGCAAGTCGAAGCTGACCAAGGCCGGATATTCCGGTCTGCTCGGCAATATCGCCAATCTGCTGAAGGAGGGCGTCAGCTCGGGCGATTTTGGAACCGGCGTTGATCCGGTCGAGCTTTACATCTCGATCTCCGCGCTGGCCTATCACTTCCTTTCCAACCGATACACGCTTGCCTATCTGCTCGATCGCAAGCTTTCGACGGAGGAGGACATGAACGCGCGGATCGCACATATCGAGGAACGTCATTCTGGGCTATCTGCGGTTCGGCGCGCGCAATTCGAAATAGCGGTTGGCGCAGGCCGTTTCGCCTGTCGGCGCGATCGCTGCGGCGAGCAATGCCTGTACGGAAAGCGCCTTGACTAACTGGTCAGTTCAGAGAATTGTTGACTGAAAGATCGGGGCTGAGGCCCGTCACGCGACATGGTCGCGGCATGTTCCGGAGTCGCTGATGTCCGATGGCTCTCCCGCCTTGCTCCGAACGCTGGCCGAGAAGGCGGATGCCAGGCACAGCGCGCTCCTGGTCATCGACGTGCAGAACGACTTCGTCGCGATCCGGCGGATTTTTCGACAAGGTGGGCGGAGATGTCGTCACGCTGCAGCGGCGCGCTGGTGCCGAACCTGCTGCGGCTGATCGATGCGGCGCGGCAGGCCGGGGTCCAGGTGATATTTGTGCAGGCCATCTATGATCCCGAATTTCTTTCCGACGCCGATGCGGGAGCGCAATGCACGGCTCAACATGGAATTGCCGCGCTGCCTGACCGGGTCCTGGGGCGCCGAATTCTATCAGGTGCGGCCACTGCCCGGAGAGCCGGTAATTATCAAGCACCGCTACAGCGCGATGGTCGGCACGCCGCTGCTTGACCTTCTCGGGCAGCGCGGAATCCGCAGCCTGCTGCTGGCCGGCGTCGCCACCGACACCTGCGTGGAATCGGCGGGCCGCGATGCGTATTTCAGGGATTACTATGTCACTCTGGTCGAGGATTGCTGCGGCGCCGCCAGCGAGGATGACCACCGGCTGGCGCTGAAGCGTTTCAATCGGGACTATGGACAGGTCGTGAGCTCTGCCGACCTGATGGCGGTCTGGGACGAACCGACCCCGGCGCGCGCGGCGCCGTCGGCGGCGAAGCTCGCTTCATGAATCTCTATCGCGATGTCCTGGCGCCCGGGCTGTTTGCGATGTCGGCCGATCGCAGCCATGCCCTGGCGCATGCGGCGCTGCGCTGGACGACGCCGTGGCGGCTGATCTCGGCAGCGAGCCAGCTCGCGGTCGGCGACGAACGGCTGCAGACTAATTTCGCGGGAACGAAGCTTCCCAATCCCGTCGGACTGGCCGCCGGCTTCGACAAGAACGCGGAGTTGCTCGGCTCGCTTTCCTGCCTCGGCTTCGGCTTCATCTGCGTGGGATCGATCATGCCCGAGCCACGATACGGCAACCCCTTTCCGCGTTTGGTTCGTTACCGCGACCGACAATCCATTGCGGATTCCATGGGCGTGCCGAGCAAGGGGCGCGACTACGCGGTCGACCGCCTGCGACTGGCGGGACCAGGTCGGGTTCCCGTCTTCGCCAATGTCGGCGGGTTCTCACCGGACGCGATTGCCGCCGGCGTGCTCGACGTGCAGCCGCATGTCGACATGGTCGAAATCAGCCTGATGTGTCCGAACGTACTCAAGGCGGGCGAGGTATTCGATGAGATCGGCATGCTGCGCGGCGTGCTGGACCGCATCGAAGGACGAACCGCAGCGGTCGTCGTACGCGTGCCCAACGACACCACGCAGATGCCGGATCGCCTGGCCGAACTCATCGAGGTCTGCATCGCGGCCGGTGTCGGCGGATTGAAGGTCGGGGGCGGCCGGCGCGTGCCGGAACCCGGGCTGGGAACCGGGGGCGGCACCCTGCACGGACGCCAGATCTTCGAAGCCGCGCTGCAGAACGTCGAGCGCGCGGCGGGTTTCGCGCGCGGCCGCATTCCGATCAAGGGCAATGGCGGCATCAGCCGCGCCGCCGATGTGCTGGCGATGCGTGCCGCCGGGGCGACCTGCGTCGACCTCTATTCCGCCTTCGTCTATCAGGGCTGGACCGTTGCGCGCGACATCAACCGGCAGCTCGCTCCGGTATGGTCGCCGTCCGGTCGGGCGGCCGCGGTCGGCGACCCAGCGGACGGGCAAGCCGCCGTCAGTGCAACCGCTACCTTCACCGGCTCTTAGGCCGATCGCCCGGGATTGTCAGATGATCATCGCGCTCGAGGAACATTATTTCGATCCCGACTGGAACAATCATTTCGATCCGGTGCATCACGCGGCAAGGCCGGCCAACGCGCTGATCAAGCGCATGGAGGATCTCGGCGCCGCCGCCTCCGGGAGATGGACGAGGCCGGGATCGATCTACAGGTAATCTCGCATGGCCCGCCGGGCGCGCAGGGGCTGCGGGCGGACGACGCGGTGGCGTGGACCGCGGCGGCGAACGACCGCCTGCATGCGGCAATCGAGGCTCATCCTAGCCGTTTCGCCGGCTTTGCCTCGCTGCCGACCGATCATCCCGACGCGGCGGCCGATGAATTGCAGCGCTGTGTCGACGAACTCGGCTTCAAGGGGGCGTTGCTGCACAGCCTCAGCGAAGGGCCGCTGCTGGATCACGCGCGGTACCGGCCGATCTTCGCCCGCGCCGCCAGGCTCGGTGTACCGCTCTACATCCACCCCGCCGATCCCCATCCGGCCGTGGTCAAGGCATACTACGCCGACTACGCAAAATCCCACCCGATGTTCCTCCGCGCGGCCTGGGGATTCACCTTCGAGGCAGGCACCCAGGCGATGCGGCTGGTGCTCAGCGGGCTGTTCGACGAATGTCCCGGCCTGCAGCTCATCCTCGGTCATCTCGGCGAAACCATCCCCTACACGCTGGCGCGGATCGACGAAGCTCTGTCCCGCGATACCCCGATGAAGAATTTCCGGGAGGTGTTCGCGTCGCATTTCCACGTCACGACCAGCGGCTTCTTCTCCGATCCGGCGCTGCAATGCTGCATCCAGGAAATCGGTATCGACCGCGTCATGTTCTCGGTCGACTGGCCGTTCGCATCCAATGTCAGGGGCGTCGAGTGGCTGAAGCGGACGCCGCTCGGCGAAGCCGACCGCGACAAGCTCGCGGCCACCAATGCGAAACGCCTGCTGAAATTGTGAGGAACAACATCACTCCGGCGGCGGCATCTCATTGTGCGTGCAGCTTGACGCAGGTGGTGCGATCGTTAGACTAACCAGATGGTTAGGCGGGCGCTTTTCGGGGAATCGCTTGCCCGCGGCGTGCGGATTGAAGGCCTTCGATGCTGGTCGAGAAGAACATGCCGGTTCCGGTTGGTGACGGACATCAGCTTCGCGCCAACATCTACCGACCGGACCGCAGCGGGCGGTTTCCCGTCCTGATGTCGCTCGGCATCTACGGCAAGGACATCCATTTCGCCGACGGCTACAAGCCGCAATGGGAGAAGGTTTCGACCCTCAATCCCACGATCGGCGACGAGGGTTCGAGTGGCCGTCATTTGCGCTGGGAGATGATCGACCCGGAGCGCTGGGTGCCCGACGGCTATGTCGTTATCGCGGTGGATGGCCGCGGCAGCGGTCAATCGCCGGGTTACCTCGATCCGTTTTCGCCGCGTGAAACCCAGGACTTCTACGACGCGATCGAATGGGCCGCGGTGCAGTCCTGGTCGAGCGGCAAGGTCGGCCTGATTGGAATTTCCTACCTGGCGATCAAGCAGTGGCAGGTGGCTGCGCTGCAGCCGCCCCATCTGGCGGCGATCTGTCCATGGGAGGGCGGCTGTGATCTCTACCGCGACTGGAGTCATCACGGCGGCATCTTCAGCAACTCGTTTCCGACGGCGTGGTGGCCCCGTCAGGTGCTTCCCAATCAGCATGGCAATGCGGCGACCCATCATCGCGACCGTGACACCGGCTCGGTCACGACGGGGCCGGCGCTCAGCGAGCAATTGCTGAAGAGCAATCGCGCCGAGCACCCGGACGATCTAGAGCGCCATCCCTTCGACGATGCCTGGTACCGCGAACGCACGCCCGATCTCGGCCGCATCTTGGTGCCGGTGTTCTCCGCCGGCAATTGGGGCGGGGCCGGCCTGCATCTGCGCGGCAATGTCGAAGGCTTCCTGCGCGCCGGGTCGCGGCAGAAATGGCTCGACATGCATGTCGGCACGCACTTCGAGAGCTTCTACCTGCCGGCCTATGTCGCGCGGCAGAAGCGCTTCTTCGGCCATTTCCTCAAGGGCGAGGACAATGGCTGGGATCGCGAGCCGATCATCCGGCTGGAGATTCGCAGCCCGGCCGGCGTTGCCTCTCGCTTCGAAAGCGAATGGCCGCTGGCGCGCACCGACTGGCAACGTCACTATCTCGACGCGGCGGATCATTCCCTGACACGCGTGCCGCCTGCCGCGCCGGCGTCAACGGACTTCATGGCGCTCGGCGAAGGTGTCAGCTTCCTTACGGCGCCACTTGCCGAACCGACTGAATTCACCGGGCCGGTGACGGCCCGGCTATGGATCTCGTCCTCGACCTCGGATGCGGATCTCTTCGCGACGTTGCGGCTGTTCGCGCCCGACGGGGAGGAGATCGTTTTTGTTGGCGCCAGTGATACCGAACCGGTGAGCCGGGGCTGGTTGCGTGCCTCGCATCGCGAGCTGAACACCGCGATGTCGACGCCTTTCCGCCCCTATCATCGCCATGACGGGGCCTGCAAGCTGGAGCCCGGGCAAGGCCTGTTGCCTCGACGTGGAGATCTGGCCGACCAGCATCGTCTGTCCGCCCGGACATCGTCTCGCCCTGACCATCCAGGGACGCGACTATGAGGCGCCAGGCGTTTCGGGCCGCATCCTGCACAACCATGCGGCCGATCGGGCGCCGGGCGAGTTCGATGGCCGGACCACGCTGCTGACCGGTCCGGAACATCAATCCTCGCTGCTGCTGCCGCATATCCCGGCGCCATCCGGAACGCTGCAATGAAGATGCCGCCATTCGACTATGCATGCCCCGCCACGCTCGACGAAGCGGTGCGCCTGCTGGCCGAGAATGACGGCGCCAAGGTACTGTCCGGCGGCCAGAGCCTGCTGCCACTGCTCGCATTCCGCATGGCGTACCCGACCCTGCTGGTGGACATCCAGAATCTTGCCGGCATGGACGAGATCAGGCTCACGCAGGACGGCCTTCGGGTCGGCGGGCGCGTGCGCTGGTGCCAGATCGAACAGGACCGGCGGCTCGCCGCCGCGCATCCGCTGTTTCAATTCATGATCGACCATGTGGCGCATTACCAGATCCGCAACCGTGGCACGGTCGGCGGCAGCCTTGCCCATGCCGATCCATCCGCGGAGATGCCGGGGCTGGCGCTGACCTGCGATTGCGACATCGTCGCGACGGGGCGGAGCGGTCCCCGCGTCATCAAGGCCGCCGATTTCTTCGTTGCGGCGTTGGAGACCGTGTTGCAGCCAGACGAGATCATCACCGAGATACGGTTTCCGCCATGGCCGCTCGAGCGGCGCTGGGCATTCCATGAGTTCGCGCGACGCAGGGGCGATTTCGCCATCGCCGGCGTTGCCGTCTTTTTCGACGTGGACGACGGCGCACGCGTTGTCGATGCGCATGTCGGGGTGATCGGCGCGGCCGAGACCCCGGTTCGGCTGCACGCGGTCGAGCAGCTGCTGAACGGTCATCGGCTCGAGGACGCGCAGATCAGCCGCGCCGCCCGGCTGGCCTCGCAGTCGGTCGACCCAAATTCGGACATCCACGCGGCCGCCGATTACCGTAAGGCCCTGGTCGGCACCTTGACGGCGCGCGCGCTGCGCGACGCCGCGGCGCGTAACGGAGGCATCAGGTGAAGAGTCCGGTCCAGTTCCAATTGAACGGCGAACAGGTGTCGGTCGAGGTCGAACCCCGCCTCACGCTGGCAGACTGCATCCGCCACGAATTGCTGCAGACCGGGACCCATGTTGGTTGCGAGCACGGCGTCTGTGGCGCCTGCACCGTCATCGTCGATGGCGCGGCGGTTCGATCCTGCCTGATGCTCGCGGTGCAGGCGGCCGGCAAGAGGGTCATGACCGTCGAAGGTCTCGCGACAGGCGACGCGCTGGCGCCGCTACAGCAGTCATTCCGGAAGCATCACGGCCTGCAATGCGGTTTCTGCACCCCGGGCTTCCTGATGACGGCACATGCCCTGCTGACGCAGGAGCCGGATGCGGATGAAGAACGCATCCGCGACGTGCTGTCGGGCAATGTCTGTCGTTGCACCGGCTATCTTTCCATTGTGAAGGCGGTGCTTGACGCCCGTTCGGCCTATCAATGAGCGACGCTGCAGTGACGAAAGCGCGGACACCGCTGGTTGGCCGGCCCATCGAGCGGGTGGAGGACTACAGGCTGCTTCGGGGCCGCGGCAGCTTCGTCGACGACGTGCATCGCCCGAACATGCTGCACGCCGCCATTCTGCGCAGCTCGATCGCCCACGGCACCATCCGCCGCATCGATGCCGGCGCGGCGCGGGCGCTTGGCGGCGTCCATGCGGTCTTCACGGCCGCCGACATCGGACCACCGGTGCCGCGGATTCCGGTGCGACTGTTTCCCAACGAGGGAATGGAGCCATTTCGCCAGCCGGTGATCGCCGACGGCAAGGTGCGCTTCGTCGGCGAGCCGATCGCGCTGGTGATTGCCGACACCCCGGCGCTGGCCGAAGACGCGCTTGAATTGATCGAGCTCGATATCGATGGGTTGCCGGCGGTCACGACCATCGAGAGCGCCGTCGCCGGCGAGACGGTATTGTTCGAGGCGTACGGTTCGAACCGGATCTTCGGCTATGAGGTCACCCGCGGTGAGATCGACGATATCTTCGCGCGCGCGTCCTATAGCCGTCGGGAGCGGCTCTATGTGCACCGCCATACCGGCATCACCATGGAAACCCGCGGCGTGGTTTCGGAGTGGAACGCCGCCGAAGGCCGCATGACGTCGTGGGGCGCGGTCAAGGTGCCGTTTGCGAACCGCAAGATCCTGGCCGGCATGCTCGACCTTGCCGAAGAACAGGTTGAGATGATCGAAGGCGACGCCGGCGGCAGCTTCGGCGTTCGCGGCGAATTCTTCCCCGAGGACTTCCTGATTCCGTTTGCCGCGCGCCGATTGAACCGGCCGGTGAAATGGATCGAAGACCGCCGCGAGCATCTGCTGGCGGTGACCCACGCCCGTGACGTGGGCTGCGACATCGAACTCGCCTGCGAACGCGACGGTCGCGTTCTCGCCATCCGGGCTGCGATGCAGGTGAATGTCGGCGCGTATTTCCGCACCTCGACGACCATCGCGCCGCGCAATGTCGGCCAGTTCGTGCCCGGACCGTACCGCGTTCCCGCCTATCGTGCGGATGTTGCGATCCTGGCGTCGAACAAGTCGCCGTCCGGAACGTATCGCGGCCCGGGGCGCTTCGAAGCGGATTTCTTTCGCGAGCGCATGTTCGATCTTGCCGCCGACGACCTCGGCATCGACCGGGTCGAGTTTCGCCGGCGCAACCTGCTGACCGAAGCGGAGCTGCCGCTGCCGTTCCCGACGATCAGCCCCAATCCCGTTGTGACCGAACTCGACAGCGGCGACTATGCCCACGTGCTCGGGCTCTGCATGGCGAAGGCCGGCTGGGCGGAGAAGCAGCACCTGCAGGGACGCCTCGTCGACGGCCGCTATCACGGCCTTTCGGTCGGCTGCTTCGTCGAGGGCGGCGCCGCTGGACCGCGCGAGAATGCGCGCATGGTGCTGGAAAGGGATGGAACGATTTCGCTTTATGTCGGCTCTTCGGCGGTGGGGCAGGGCGTCGAGACCATCCTGTCACAGATTGCGGCCGATGCGATGGAGCTGCCGCTGGCGGCGATCCGGGTGTTCCATGGCTCGACCAACTATGTGAAGGAAGGATGGGGCTCCTATCATTCGCGCTCGACGGTGATGGGCGGCAATGCCGTGCTGCTGGCGGCGACCGAGCTGAAGTCGCAGATCCTGTCGGCGGGCGCCAGCCTGCTGCAATGTTCGGAACAGGAGGCCCGCTATGAAGCCGGCCGCGTGGTCGCCGCGCATGGCGGCTCCGCGGAGCTCAGGGAGCTTGCCGGCAACGGCATCGCGTTCGAGGCGACCTTTCACAACAGCAAGCATACCTACACCTATGGCAGCCATGTCGCGCATGTCGCGGTGGATGCCGAAACCGGCCACATCGAGATCGTCGATTATGTGGCGATGGAGGATGCCGGCCGGATCATCAACCCGCTGACCTTGCACGGTCAGGCGATCGGCTCCATCGTCCAGGGACTGGGCGGCGCGCTGCTCGAGCACTTCGTCTATGACGAGGATGGTCAGATGCTGTCCGGCTCGCTCGCCGATTACCTGGTTCCGCTGGCGACCGACTTTCCCAACATCCGCGTGGCGTCGATCGAGCTGTGCCCGTCGCCGAACCATCCGCTCGGGGCGAAGGGCGCCGGCGAGGGCGGCACCATTCCGGTGGGCGGTGTTCTCGCCAACGCGGTGGCGGCGGCGCTGCGCGATTTCGGCGTGCAGCCGATGGAGCTGCCGCTCACACCGGATCGCATCTGGCGCCTTGTTCAGAATGCAGGTGCAAGACGCTGATGCATGACCCGCGGCAACATCCGGGCGGGAGCGACGCACCCGCGTGGGACGGACTAGTTAGTCAACCGCATTGACATTGGCCCGAGGCGCGCAATAATTGTGCTTATTCCTTCCATGGGAGCAGAAAATGTTCGAGGGTTCGATTACCCGACGGAAAGTGTTGAGGACCGGCGCCGCGGTGACCGTCGCCCTGTCGGTGCCGGCCCTGGTCCGTGCCGAATCGCTCAAGCCGCTGCGGCCGATCACCTTCCAGAGCGACTGGATCTGGGGCGGGCCGAATGCCGGCTTCATCGTGGCCAAGGAGAAGGGTTTCTTCGCCGACGAAGGCTTCGACGTCACTGTCAATCAGGGCAAGGGCTCCGGCAGCACCGCGCAGATCATCGCGGCCAAGGCGGCGCAGTTCGGTTTCGCCGACGGCTACGTGGTCGGCAACACCGTGTCCAAGGGGGCCAGGCTGAAGATGGTCGCGGGCATTTTCCGGCGCAATCCGGCCGCCGTGCTGGTGCTGGAGGATTCCGCGGTCAAGGAGCCCAAGGATCTCGCCGGCAAGACCATCGGCATTGCGACCGGCTCGGCCCAGTTCCAGCAGTTTCCCGCCTTCCTGAAAGGATCGAGCCTCGATCCGGCCAAGGTGCATGTCGTCAATGTGGACGGCGCCGGCGCCGGCCCCGCCTTGATCAACGGACAGGTTGCCGCCATTGCCGGCTTCGCCCAAGGCTACATTCCCGCGATCGAAATTCGCGGCAAGAAGAAGGTGCGGCCGTTCTGGTATTCAGACGCCGGCGTCACTTGCATGAGCAATGGACTGATCGTTCATGAAGATATGCTGTCGGAGCCGGACACGATCCGCGCCATGACCCGCGCCTGCCTCAAGGGTTTCCTGCATGGACGCGCCAACGCGGACGAAATGGCCGGGATCGTCAAGAAATATCTCGAATCCACCGACGTCGCGATCACGCTGCGCGAGGCCCAGCTGTCCTGGAGCACCTGGGTGACGCCGACCTCGGCGAACAAGCCGCTCGGCTGGATGCCGCCGGAGGACTGGACCGCGACGGTGTCGGCGCTGAAGGCCTATGGCGGCGTCAGCACCCCGCTCGATGCGACGCAACTCTACACCAACGAATACGTGCCGGACGGCAAGGAATTCATTCCGCCGCAGAGCGCGTGAAGCCGCGGATGCAGCGCAAGGCGCGGCTGGTCTTCATCGGGTGGGGCGCCATCAATTCGCGGGTCGGCGCTCTGTTGCAACAGCGGGGGACGACGGTCGAGATCGCCGCGATCGCGACCGTCGACACGCCGGATGCCCGCGCCCAATTGCCGCGGGACGTGCCGTTTCTCGGCTCGGCCGATCAGCTCGCCGCACTCAAACCCGACCTGGTGATCGAGGCCGCCGGCCGCGCCGCCATCGCGCAATGGGCCCCGGCCGCGCTGGCCGCGGCTCCGGCCATGATCATCGCTTCGACCAGCGCGTTCAGCGACGACACCCTGCTGGCCTGGCTCGTCGAACTGGCAGAGCGACATGGCAGCCGCATCGAGGTTCCCTCGGGGGCAATCGGCGGCATCGACGCGCTGGCAGGTGCTGCCGTGCTGGGGCTGGACGAAGTGACGCATCAGATCGTGAAGCCGCCGCTCGCCTGGAAGAACACGCCGGCCGAGCAGCTCGTCGATCTCGACGGATTGAAGGACCGCGTGGTGTTCTTCGCCGGCAGCGCGCGCGAGGCCGCCGCGGCGTACCCGCAGAACGCCAATGCGACAGTGGTCACCGCGCTGGCCGGAATTGGAATGGACCGCACCCGCGTCGAGATGGTCGCCGATCCCGCCGTCATCATGAACGGTCACCGGATTGTCGCGCGGGGCGCGTTTGGCCGCATGGAGATGGCTCTCGAGAACAGGCCGCTTGCCACCAACCCCAAATCGTCGGAACTCACGGCGCTGAGCCTGGTTCGCATGATCGAACACCGCGTCAAGCCTGTCGTCGTCTAGATGTCGATCGAACCCATGCAGCGCAATCGCCCCTCGCTTCCAACCGAACTGCGCGAACTGATGGCCGAAGTCGGCCCGCAATGGTCGCCCGGGGCGCATGTCAAGCTGATGCTGGAGAAATTCAGCGAGCTGCATCGTTCCGCCGCCGGTCAGCCGGTCCGGATCAGGACCGATATTTCGTACGGGAGCCACCCGCGTCAGCAGTTCGACGTCTATCTGCCGGAGCAGGGCGGACATGGACGACCGGCGCTGCTGTTCGTCCATGGCGGCGCGTTCCTGGACGGGCATCGTAACCGGACCGATCAGATCTACGCGAATGTGCTGCGATATTTCGCAGCGCATGGCGTGATCGGAATCAACATCGGATACCGGCTTGCGGACGATACCCGGTATCCGGGCGCGACGGACGACATCGCCACGGTCGTGGCCTGGACCCATCGGGAGGCCGCCGATCTCGGCGTCGACCCCAACCGGATCTTCCTGATGGGACATTCCGCCGGCGCTGCCCACACCGGCAGCTATGCCTATGACCGGCGGCGTCAGCCCGCGGACGGACCGGGCCTGGCCGGCCATCTCGTGATCAGCGGCCGGGTGCGGGCCGAAACCCTCCCGGAGAATCCGAACGCCCGCAAGGTCGTGGCCTATTACGGCACGGACGATCCCGCGGCGCTGGCGGAGCTATCGCCGGTCGCGCATGTCGGCCCTGACAGCGTGCCGACCTTCATCGCCTGGTCCGAGTTCGAAAATCCACTGATCGACGTGCATTGCAGCGAGCTCGCGTTCCGGCTCGCGCAGGCAAAGCGTCGCTCGCCGCCGCTGCTGTGGTTGCCGGAGCACAATCACACCTCGACCATCGCCCACATCAACACGGCCGACGACCGGCTGGGACAGGCGATGCTGGACTTCATCGACCGTCCGCGGTGAACTGGGGGAACGTTCAGGCCTTCCCGGACGGCGGAGGGGTCGGCGCGGCCGGGCTTCGCATCGCCGTCAATCTCGGCGTCGCGAACAGGATCGGCAGGCTTCCGAAAAAGACGACGACGAGCGCAGCGTCGATGTCGCGCGCCAAATCCCAGGCGGCCCCGGACAGGAACGACATCAGCATCGCGAAACCGTAGGCGATCGCAAATGCGGCGGCCGATGTGAACGCCACATCGTCGGGGTTGTCGCAAAGCAGCGGCGGCAGGGCCAGTCCGAGCGGCAATGACGCGCCGAACGAAATGCCGGCGACGGCCGCCCAGATCACCGTCCAGGTGCCCGCGGACATGGTGATTCCGACCACGCTGGCGCATGTCAGGGCGCCCAGCACAAGGTAGGCCCACCGCTTGCCCTGCAGCCGGTCGGCCGTGAGCACCAGCAGGATCGAGGCGGGCAGTTGTCCCGCGTTGAGGGCAGTGAGTGTCTGGCTGACAATCGCCCCGTCGCCATGTTCGGCCAACAGCGCCGGCAAAAATCCGTTGAGGCAGAAATAGGTGCTGGTGATGCTTCCCAAGGTGAGGCCGATGCGCCAGTTGAGCCGGCTGTTCAGTTGTGGAAGCCAGCGCACCGTTGCCGTGCGGGCCGGCGTGGCCGACGATCGCGGCGCGAACATCGCGACCGTCATGGCGGCGCCGATCAGGGGGATGGCCCAGACGCCGAGCGCCGCCCGCCAGCCGCCGCCGACGGCCGGCACGATCAGGGCTAGCATCGTGGCAACGGGAATGATCTCGCCCATGATCAGCCCGTTGGTGTAAACGGCAGTTCCGAACGCCGCGCGGTCCGGCACCCACTCGCGCACCGCCGATGCCAGCGCCGGCTGCATGACGGCGATTCCGGCACTCATGATCACGCTGGCGAGATATAGCTGCCAGGCGTCCGACACCCCGCTGCGCAGCAGCGTTCCGGCCGCCGCCACCACCAGGCCGCCGACCAGCGCGCCGCGGACCCCCAGCCGCGACACGACGCTCGATCCGGGCGTGGCAAAGATGGCGAAGATCACGACCGGGATACCCGACAGCAGCCCGATCTCCGTCCCCGACAGTGCGAGATCCCGCTGGATCATCGCGATCACCGGCGGCACAGCCAGCACCCCCAGCCGAAGACACGCGCCGCAGATCCAGAGCAGGACAAGGGAGAGATTCACAGCGATCGGACGATCATGAGGCGAGGCGACTTCTTCGACGAGCAGCCATCCTACGGGTTTTCCGTGCTGGAGTTGCCGTGAAGACCTCGGGGCTGTTCTGGACATGAGCCGGTGCAATCGCGCGGAAGCATCCGCCCGCGCCTGTCGCATCGCAGCATGGAAAAATGAGACTGCTCGTCAAAAACCAGGCGCCCCGCGACGGCGACCCGCTCGATCATTCGGCTAGCTTCTGCTTGGCGATGCCCGGCCGCGCCAATCGCGGCCACCAGGAACCGGCACGACTTAAGGAGGAAATCGATGTTGAAAAGCTGTGTGGGTCTGGCTGCCTTGAGCGCCCTGTTGCTCTCGAGCGCGGCCATTGCGCAGGAAAAGATCAAGGTTGGCGTCACGGCGACCCTCGAAGGCACCTATACGGTGCTGGGCGAGGACGGCATGCGCGGCTTCCAGACCGCGCTCAATGTGTTGGGCAAGAAGATCGGCGACAAGGAGCTGGAATTCGTCGTCGCCTCGACCGATGCCACGCCGGACTCCGCCGTTCGCGCCGTGCGCAAACTGATCGAGCAGGACAAGGTGCAGATCCTGCTGTCGCCGCTGTCGGGCGACGAGGGCATTGCGGTCAAGAATTTCGCCAAGACCCATCCGGAGTTGACCTTCATCAACGCGGCGTCCGGCGCCCAGGAAACCACCTATGTCGATCCGGCGCCGAACTTCTTCCGCTACAACATGGACGGCGCGCAGTGGCAGGTCGGTCTGGGCAAATTCGCCCATGACACAAAGGGCTACAAAAAGATCGCAACGGTCGGGGAGGATTATTCCTTCATCTACACCCAGGTGTTCGGCCTGGTGCTGGAGTTCTGCGGCGCGGGCGGCCAGGTGACGAGCCGGCAATGGGTGCCGCTCGGGACCAAGGATTTCGCCTCGGTCATCGCAGCGCTGCCCGACGACGTCGATGCGATCTATCTCGGCCTCGGCGGCGCCGACGCCGTCAACTTCCTGAACCAGTATCAGCAGGCGGGTGGCAAGGCGCATCTGATGGGCGGCTCGATCATGATCGATCAGACCATCCTGTCGTCGAAGGGCAACGCCAAGAACGCCTTGATCGGCACCATTGCCGCGAGCGGCCAAGCCGATACCTGGGAGGATCCGAGCTGGCAGAAGTTCGTCAAGGACTATCAGAATGCATTCCCGCCGGAGAAGCGCTTCCCGAGCCCCTCGCTGCTGGCCACCAACTATTACGGGTCGACCATGGCGCTCATTCTGGCGCTGCGTCAGGTCAATGGCGACCTCAGCAACAACCAGGCCAAGCTCAAGGAAGCGCTGGCCAAGATCGAGATCGACGCACCGAACGGCAAGATCAAGCTCGACGCCAACCGGCAGGCGATCGGCACCAACTTCGTCACCGAGGTGGTGGACGACGGCAAGGGCGCGCTGTTTTCCAAGGTCGTGAAGGTGATACCGAACGTCAACCAGACACTCGGCTATGACCCGGCAGTGTTCGCCAAGATCGGCCTGCCGAGCCGGACCGTTCCGGAGTGCAAGAAGTACTGACCCGACCTACGTGGCGGACCGGTCAGCTTGGGCGTGATCCGAAAAGAGATCACGCCCTATCAAGGAAGCTGGAGCGCGATGTTGATCCGTCCCGATCGGGTCGCGTTCCCGGGCTGACCGCGGCGATATCGGCCGCGGCAGCCGCTTTTCGGCCCTTGCATTCCCCCCCGGGATGATCGACCCTGATCCATAACAAAAGGGACAAGAATGTCCCAGGGAGGGGAAGGCATGAGCCGAGCGCTTGCCGTCTTCCACGGCCGGTTCGGTCGGGCGACGGTCTATCAGTTGAACCGCCCGTTCAACATGCATGCGCATCGCGAGGGGCATCTGATCTTTCACGTCGGCGGAACGCCGGCGTGCATCGATGTTTGCGACCACCGCTGGCTCCTCACCGAGGATTCCATCGTCGCCATCAATCCTTGGGAACCGCATAATTTCGTGCCCACCGACACGAACAATGGCGCGATCTTCTTCGTGCTCTATGTCAATGCCGAATGGTTCGCCCCCGACGTCGCGCGCGCCCATGGCTTCCGGTTCGGCAACACCTGCTTCAAGCGCACGGTCACCCTCGACAAGCATATTCGCCGCACCGCAGCACTGGTGTGCGGCGCGCCATCGCTCACCAGCCTCGATTGCGAGCTCCGGCAGTTGATCGACGGCTGCCACGAGGAAAGCTGGCAGGCCGCCGAGCAGGCGAGGGAAATCAAGGCGGCCGCGGCGGTGACCGACTTCCGGGTTCGGAAATCAATCAAGCTGATGTCGGAAAGCCCCGGGGCCGAACTCGAACTCGATCTGATCGCCCGGGAATCGGGCCTGTCGCGCCCGCATTTCTACCGGCTGTTCCGTACCCAGACCGGCGTCACCCCCCACCTCTATATCAACACCCTGATGATGGAGCAGGCGCTGGACGCGCTGGTTGCCACCGAGGCGCCGATCTCCGATATCGGCTTCGACCTCGGCTTCTCCTCGCAAAGCGGTTTCACCCGCTTCTTCGCCGCCAATGTCGGCATGGCCCCGACTGAATACCGCCGCGCCGCCAAGGTGTTACGTCCCTGAATGGACGTTGTGGGAGACGATAAAAGATACTCTCGATCAAGTTTCCCGATTGCGCTGCCGATAGGATTGCGCCCGACGCGATGCAGAGACACCGCGCCGCACCGAGGGAACGCGAACGGAAATGGCCCGGTTCATCGAACGCCATCCGGCATGGGCATTCATCGTCCTGATCGCGGTAGCGGTTCTGCTCTGGCTGATCTTCGCGGTATGGCCGCCCGGACTGGAAGAGGTGATCGGCCGTAAGAAGGTCTTCCTCAATGCCGTCTTCAACGGCATCACGCTTGGCGGCCTCTATTTCCTGGTGGCGAGCGGGTTTACCCTGATCTTCGGCCTGATGCGCAACGTCAACCTGGCGCACGGCTCGCTGTATCTGTTCGGGGGCTATGTCGGCTACGCCGTCAGTTCCTGGACCGGCTCCTGGATCCTCAGCTTCATCGCCGCCTTCATCCTGGTCGCCCTGGTCGGCATTGTCCTGCAGCTTGTGGTGTTCCGGCGCATGGAGGGCCAGGATCTGCGCCAAACCATGGTGACGATCGGGCTGTCGATCGTGTTCGCGGACCTGATGCTCTGGGTGTTCGGCGGCGACTTCTACCAGATCCAGACCCCGCACTGGCTGATCGGTCCGATCGAACTGCCGTTCGTGACCGCGGTCAAATCGTCCGGCGAGGCGGTCTACCTGCTATATCCGCTGGTGCGGCTGGTGATCTTCGCCGCGTCGGTGGTGATCGGCATCGTGATGTGGCTGGCGCTCAACCGCACCCGTGTCGGCATGATGGTGCGTGCGGGGGTCGACGACCGCGACATTCTCGCGGCCACCGGCGTCTACATCCAGATCGTGTTCGTCGTGATCTTTGCGCTCGGTGCCGGACTGGCCGGGATCGCCGGTGTGGTCGGGGGCACCTTCCAGTCGCTCTCGCCGGGCGAGGATACGCGCTTTCTGCTGGCATCGCTGGTGGTCGTCATCGTCGGCGGCATGGGCTCGATTCCGGGTGCGGCGCTGGGCGCCCTGATCATCGGCCTCGCGGAGCAGCTCGGCTCGGTCTACATCCCGACCTACGCCATCGTCGTCACCTTCCTCATCATGGTGCTGGTGCTGGCGCTGCGGCCGCAGGGCCTGCTGGCGAGGCGCTGACATGTCGCTGCTGCAGGATGCCCGCCTTCCCGCCAGGCCGCCGGTATCGACCGCAGGGGCGACTTCCGGCACGGTGTGGGCGGAGTTCGACCATCCGGCCGCCTGGGCGGTGGCGGCCATCTTCCTGATCATGCCGCTGATCGCCAACGGCTTCTTCCTGATCGAGATCTTCGGCACGACACTGATCCTGGGCATCATCGCGCTCAGCCTGATGTTCCTCGCGGGCTATGGCGGCATGGTCAGCCTGATGCAGCTCACCATCGCGGGCTTCTGCGGTTACATGGTTGCGGTGTTCGGCGTGAGCGGCAGCGCCAATATCAGCCTGGGCTGGCCGTGGTGGCTGGCGACGCCGATGGCGCTCGCGCTCGCCACCGCCTTCGGCACGCTTGGCGGCGCGCTCGCGGTGCGCACCGAGGGCATCTACACCATCATGATCACGCTGGCGATCGGGGCCGCCTTCTACTACTTCACCAACCAGAACTGGGCGATCTTCAACGGCCACACCGGCATCAACACCATCGCCACGCCGCATTTCTGGGGCGTCGACTGGCGCGCCGACATCGCCTTCTACTACGTGATCCTCGGCACTGCGGCGCTGTGCTATCTGGCCGTGCTCTACGTCTCGCGGGCGCCGTTCGGCCTCGCCTTGCAGGGTGTGCGCGACAATCCGCGCCGCATGGCCGCGCTCGGCTTCAACGTCAATGCGCACCGGATTGCGGCCTATGCCTTCGCGTCCCTGATCGCCGCGCTTGGCGGCGTGCTCCAGGTCTGGAACTACCGGCAGATCTCGCCGGGCTCGATCGCGGTCGAACGCTGCATCGACATCCTGATCATCGCGGTGGTCGGCGGCATCAGCCGGCCGGTCGGTCCGTTCATCGGCGCCTTCATCTTTGTCATCCTGCGCACCTTCGCGCTCGATTTCCTGGTCAAGATCGGTCTCGACGGCAACCGCTTCCGCCTGCTGATCGGGGTCGGCTTTCTCGTCATCGTGTTCTTCTCGTCGGATGGCGTGATCGGACTTTGGCAGCACTGGCGCCGCGACCGCGGCAGGAGCAATCCTCGATCGCGCGGAGGCCGGCATGGATAGCGTCGCCCGGCGCATCTCCGCGGTCGGCGCCGGCGCGGCGCTGGAGCTGCGCGGCGTGACGCGGATGTTCGGCGCGCTCGCGGCGCTGACCGACGTCACCATCACCGTGCGGCCGGGCGAGCGTCGCGCGGTGCTCGGCTCCAACGGCGCCGGCAAGACCACGTTGTTCAACTGCGTCACCGGCGATTTTCCGCTGTCCTCCGGCACCATCCGCTTCTTCGGCGAGGACATCACCCACTTCCCGCCCTATGAGCGGATTCGCCGCGGGCTGCGCCGCACCTACCAGATCTCGGCGCTGTTTCCGGGCCTGACCGTGCAGGACAACGTCTATCTCGCCTGCTGCGGCGTTTCCCGCGGGCGCTTTTCGCCGCTGCGCCCGCGTCCGAACGACGCGCTGATGCACTCGGCCGATCTGCTGATCCAGGCCGTGCATCTAGCACCGGTGAAGCAGCAGCTCGTCGCCGAGCTCGCCCATGGACAGCAGCGGCAGCTCGAGATCGCGCTGGCGCTTGCCGGCGCGCCGCGCTTCATCCTGTTCGACGAGCCGGCGGCGGGCCTGTCGCCGACCGAACGTCGCGAGCTGATCGAGATCCTGACCTCGTTGCCCGCTCATATCGGCTACATCATCATCGAGCACGACATGGATGTGGCGCTCCGCGTCGTCGAGAGCGTCACGATGATGCACAACGGCCGGATTTTCAAGGAAGGCCTGCCACAAGAGATCGAATCCGATCCCGAGGTGCAGGAGCTCTATCTCGGAGGCGGCCATGAGTGAGAGCCGCCGCTCCGCACCCGCCCTCGAGGTCCGCGGCCTCGACGTCTATTACGGCCATTCACATGCCCTGCAAGGCGTCGATTTCACGCTGGATTCCGGCGTGTTCTCGCTGGTCGGCCGCAACGGCATGGGCAAGACCACGCTGTGCAAGACCATTATGGGGCTGCTGCGCGCCAGCGGCGGCACGATCCGCGCCCGCGGCCAGGATATCACCTCGATGTCTCCGGCCGGGATTGCCCGCCTCGGCGTCGGCTACGTGCCGCAGGGAAGGCGGCTCTGGCGCTCGCTCAGCGTCGACGAGCATCTGCGGCTGGCCGCCGGCATCAGGCGCGGGCCCTGGAATGTCGAGCGCATCTACGAGACCTTTCCGCGCCTTGGCGAACGCAGGAACAATGGCGGCGGACAGCTGTCCGGCGGCGAGCAGCAGATGCTGGCGATCTCGCGCGCGCTCCTGACCAATCCGCATCTGCTGGTCATGGACGAGCCGACCGAGGGTCTCGCGCCTGTCATCGTCGCGCAGGTGGAAGAGATGCTGGTGCGTCTTGCCGACGAGAGCGACATCTCGGTGCTGGTGATCGAGCAGAACATCGGCGTCGCCACCGCGATCTCGAAACGCGTCGCCATCATGGTCAACGGCCGCATCAACCGTATCATCGATTCCGGCCGTCTGGCGGCGGACCGCGAGCTGCAGCAGCGGTTGCTCGGCGTCGGCGTTCATGCCGATGCAGGCGATCTGGACACTGAAACGGTACGGTCCGAGGCGGCACCGGCGGCACCACGCGCGCCCGGTTCGGGGCCGATCCGGATCTTCGTCTCCAATCCCACGCTTCCGACCCGCTGGTCCCAGCCGGTGCCGATCGGCCGGATCGAATCGGCGGCGCGGACGCTTTCGAGCGGGGTAAGCCGGCTCGGCAGCGGCACGCCGCAGCAACGCGAGCGGGTTGCGGCACAGGCCTCCGGGCCGCCGGTCGTGCTCGTCGCCGGTACGCTCGACACCAAGGGCGCGGAGCTTCGCTTCATCCGCGACATCATCGCCGAAAGCGGGTTGCGAACGCGCCTGGTCGACGTCTCCACCAGCGGCAAGCTTTCGACTTGCGACGTGCCGGCGCAGGAGATTGCGCTCAACCACGGCCGGGGCGGCTCCGGCGTGTTCGGCGCCGACCGCGGCGCATCCGTGACCGCGATGGCGGACGCCTTCGCCAGATGGCTGCGTCGGCAGGGCAATGTCGCCGGCATCATATCCGCTGGAGGGTCCGGCGGCGCGTCGCTGGTCGCTCCGGCCATGCGCACGCTGCCCGTCGGCGTGCCCAAGCTGATTATCTCGTCGGTCGCTTCCGGCGACGTCGGCCCCTATGTCGGACCGGCCGACATCACCATGATGTATTCGGTCACCGACGTGCAGGGTCTCAACTCGATCTCGCGCGCGGTGTTGGCCAACGGCGCCCACGCCGTGATCGGAATGGTGAAGGCCCGGCTCGACGAGCGCACGGTGAAACTGCGCGAGGCGATGTCCGTGCTGCCCTCGATCGGCATCACCATGTTCGGCGTCACCACGCCCGCGGTACAGAAGGTCGCCGCGGAGCTGAAGGACGATTTCGAATGCCTCGTCTTCCATGCCACCGGCGTCGGCGGCCGTTCGATGGAGAAGCTGGTCGATTCCGGGCAACTCGCGGGCGTGATCGATCTTACCACCACCGAAGTCTGCGATCTGCTGATGGGCGGCGTATTCCCCGCCAGCGAAGACCGCTTCGGCGCGATCATCCGCAGCCGCGTGCCCTATGTCGGCTCCGTCGGCGCGCTCGACATGGTCAATTTCGGCGCGCCCGACACCATTCCCGAGCGCTATCGGCAGCGCAAGTTCCACGTCCACAATCCGCAGGTCACCCTGATGCGAACCACGGTCGAGGAGAATGATCGGATGGGCCGATGGATCGGCGAGCGGCTCAACCAGATGGACGGCGTGGTGCGCTTCTTCCTGCCCGAGGGCGGCGTATCGGCGCTCGACGCCCAGGGACAGCCATTCTGGGACCCCGAGGCCGATGCGGCGCTGCTCAAGGCGCTTGAACGCACCGTGCGCCCCACCAACAACCGCCAGCTCATCCGCATTCCGCGCAATATCAACGACCCTGAATTCGCTTCCACCATCGCCGGCGCTTTCCGGGCCCTGCTCGGGCGCGCCGGCGGACGGCGCCGAGCGGCGAGGTGACCCATGCCGAGATTTGACCGCAAGACGCTGCTGAAGAAATTCCGGGAGATGGCGAGCCGGGGCGAGCCGATCGTCGGCGGCGGCGCCGGCACCGGCCTGTCGGCCAAATGCGAGGAAGCTGGCGGCGTCGACCTGATCGTGATCTACAATTCCGGCCGCTACCGCATGGCCGGCCGCGGCTCGCTCGCGGGGCTGATGCCGTATGGCGACGCCAATGCCATCGTGCTGGAAATGGCCGGCGAGGTGCTGCCGGTGGTCACGAAGACGCCGGTGCTTGCCGGCGTCAACGGCACCGATCCGTTCCGCGACATGGATATCTTTCTCGATCAGTTGAAGGCGCTCGGCTTTGCCGGGGTGCAGAACTTTCCGACCGTCGGCCTGATCGACGGCATTTTCCGCGCCAATCTCGAAGAGACCGGCATGTCGTATGCGCTGGAGATCGAGATGATCTCGCAAGCGCACGACAAGGACATGCTGACGACGCCCTATGTGTTCAGCGAGAAGGAGGCGGCGGCAATGGCGATCGCGGGCGCCGACATCATCGTCTGCCATCTCGGCCTCACTACCGGCGGCGCCATCGGCGCCCAGACCGCACTGAAGCTCAAGGACTGTCCCGCGCGGATCGACGCCTGGGCCGCGGCCGCGCTCAGCATCAACCCGGACATCCTCGTGCTCGCCCATGGCGGCCCGATCGCGGACCCGGCGGATGCCGATTTCATCATGAAGAATACCCGCAAATGCCACGGCTTCTATGGCGCTTCCTCGATGGAGCGCCTGCCGGTCGAGCGGGCACTGACCGAGCAGGTACGAAAATTCAAGGCGATCGGCGGGCGCTAGGCGCCGACGCAAGGGAGGAGAAGATGTCCGGGATTCTGGTTGGTCAATTGATCCTGTGGTTGATCGTCGCGATCATCGCGATCGTCATCATCGTCTACATCGTCAACTGGCTCTATCACCGCTCGTCGAAGGAAGTCTCGTTCGTCCGCACCGGCTTCCTGGGCGAACGCGTCGTGATCAACGGCGGCGCCTTCGTGCTGCCGTTCATCCACGATTACACGCCGGTCAACATGAACGTGCTGCCGATGGGCATCACGCGGGCAAGGCAGGATGCCGTCATCACCCGCGACCGCATGCGCGTCGACATCGAGGCGGACTTCTACGTCCGCGTGCAGGCCACGCGGGAGGCGGTCGCGATCGCCGCGGCGACCCTCGGCCGCCGCACGCTCGAGCCCGAACAGCTGCACGCCCTGCTGTCCGGCAAGTTCGTCTCGGCGATCCGCTCGGTCGCTGCCGAGATGACGCTGGAGCAGATGCACGAGCAGCGCGGCGAATATGTCGCCCGTGTCAAGGCGGCCGCTGCCGAGGCGCTGGCCCAGAACGGCCTCGAGCTGGAATCCGTCGCGATCACCGATCTGGACCAGACCGACCTGGAATTCTTCAATCCGTCCAATCGTTTCGATGCGGAAGGCCTGACCCGGCTGATGGAGGACATCGAGGCCCGGCGCAAGCTGCGCAACGACATCGAGCAGGACTCGATGATCAAAATCCGCACCCGCAATCTCGATGCCGAGCGGCAGGCGCTCGAGATCGAGCGCGAGAGCGAAACGGCCCGGCTGGACCAGGAGCGCGACATCGAGATGCGCCGCGCGCTGCAGCGTACCGAGGTGGCGCGGGAGCGGGCGCTGCGCGAGACCGAGGCCGAGCAGGCGCAATTCACCGCGCGCGAGGCGATCGAGAAGGCCCGCATCGCCAACGAGCTGGCGATCGCCGAGGCCCGTATCGCCTCCGAGCGTGAGACCCGTCAGCGCGAGATCGAACGCACGCGCGCGGTCGAGGAAAAGGAACTGCTGGCTCGCGAGGAGATCGAAAAGGCCCGCATCGCCAACCAGCGCGCGGTGGACACGGCCCGGATCGCCTCCGAGAAGGAGGTGCGCCAGCGCGACATCGAGCGCACGCGCACGGTCGAGGAAGCCGAGATCTCGGCGCGCGAGGCGGTCGAGAAGGCCCGCATCCAGCAGGACCGCGCAGTGACCGATGCGCGCATCGCCAACGAGGAGGAGACGCGACGGCGCGAGATCGAGCGCACCCGCGCGGTCGAGGAGGCCGAGATCGCGGCGCGCGAGTCGACGGAGAGGGCCCGCATCGCCCAGACCATGACCGTCAATCTCGAACGCATCAGTTCCGATGAACGCACGCGTGCAACCGAAATTGCACAGGTTCGCAATGTGCAGGAGGCCGAGATCGAGGCCCAGAAGGCGGTCGAAGCCGCTCGGATCGCGCGCGAGCGCAATCTCGCCGCCGAGCGCATCGGCGCCGAGCAGGCGACGCGGCAGCTGGAGATCGAGCGCAACAAGATGCTGGAGGTCGCCGGCATCACTGCGCGCGAAGCCACCGAAGTCTCCCGCATCGCCCAGGAGGAGCGGGTGCGGGCACTGGAAATCGCGCGCAATCGCGTCATCGAGGAGGCCGATATCGCCTCGCGCGAGGCGATCGAGGCGGCGCGGATCGTGCAGGAGAAGGCGGTCGCGGCGGAACGCATCCGCGCCGAGCGCGAGACCCGGTCGCTGGAAATCGGGCGCACCGAGGCGATCGAGGCGGCGGAACTGAAGCGGCGCGACGCCATCGAGCGCCAGCGCATCGATGTCGAACTGGCGCTGGAAAGCGTGCGCATCAATTCCTCGAAGACCCGCGAGGTGCTCAACATCGATCAGAAGAGGGCGGTCGAGATCGCCGACGAAGAGCGCGTGATCGCGCTCGCCGCCAAGCGCTCCGAACGCGTCGATGCCGATCGGCAGGTCAAGCAGGCCGAGATCGTCGCGCGCAAGGAGATCGAGACTACCGATGTGTCGCGCGAGCAGGCGCTGGAAGTGGCGCGGATCGAACGCCGGCGTGCGATCGAGCAGCTGGAAGTCGCCCGCACGCAATCGCTGCAGGAGGCCGAGATCATCTCCCGCGAGGAGGTCGAGCGGGCCCGCATCGCCGCGGATCGCGGTCTGGACGAGGCGAGGGTCGGCCGCGAGCGCGATCTGCGCCGGCTGGAGGTCGGCCGCGAAAGGGATGTCGAGACCGCGATGATGGAGAAGGCAATCACCATCCACCAGAAATCGCTGGAGGAGTCCGCGGCGCGCGCGGCAGCGGAGAATGCCCGGCTCGGCGCCACCGAAGCCGCCGAGCGGGTCATCACCGCGCGCGAGAGCGAGATCGCGAGGCGCCGCAAGACCGTCGAGGTGATGATCGCCGAGAAGCAGGCCGAGGAGACCCGGATCGCGGCGGAAGCCGAGCGGGTCCGCGCCGCGGTCGAGGCCGAGGCGACGCGGCTGCTCAACGAGGCCGAGAATGTGCTGACGGACGAGGCGCGCTTCTCGCTGTTCCGCCGCAAGCTGCTCGACCGCATCGAAGGCATCGTGCGCGAGAGTGTCAAGCCGATGGAGAAGATCGAGGGCATACGCATCCTCCAGGTCGACGGCCTCAACGGCAATGGCGGCGGCAATGGTGGCCGCAGCGCGACCGACGAGGTGATCGATTCGGCGCTGCGCTACCGCGTTCAGGCGCCGCTGATCGACTCCATCCTGTCGGAAATCGGTGTCGAGGGGGGGAGCCTCTCCAAAATGCCGGGCCTGATCCGCGAGGCGCGCGACATGCAGGGCATCCGGGAGTTGTCGCGCAAGGGCGGCGGCAATGGCAAACCCGCCCTGCCCACCGATGGCGGTTCTGAAGTTCCCGCTCCGACCGAGCGCGGCCCGCGCAAGAAGGGATCGTGACGCGCCATGGCCCGGGTCTACGTATCCACCGTCGTCAACGCGCGCAACGACCGCGTCTGGGCGCGCGTGCGCGATTTCAACGGTCTGCCGAACTGGCATCCGGCGATCGCGGAAAGCAGGATCGAGGGCGGCGAACCCGCCGACAAGATCGGCTGCGTGCGCGATTTCCGGCTGCGCAACGGCGACCGCATCAGGGAGAAGCTGCTCGGGCTGTCCGACTACGACATGTTTTGCACCTACTCGATCCTGGAATCGCCGATGGGTGTGGAGAACTACATCGCCACGCTGCGGTTGACGCCGGTCACCGACGGCGACCAGACCTTCGTGGAATGGACGGCGGAGTTCGACTGCGTGCCGGAGCGCGAAGCGGAGCTCGTCGGCAACATCGGCGGCGGGGTGTTTCAGGGCGGCTTCGACGCGCTCAAGCGGGCATTCGGAGGGTAGCGTGCCGCACATCGTCAAGAGCACGATCCTGAACGCGCCGACCGGCGAGGTGTGGAATGTGCTGCGCGATTTCAACGGCCATGACCGCTGGCATCCGGCGGTCGCGACATCGGCGATCGAACGGGCACAGGCGTCCGACAAGATCGGTTGCGTCCGCCGCTTCAGGCTCAAGGACGGTTCGGAACTGCGCGAGCAGCTGCTGGCGCTGTCCGACCTCGAACAGACCTTCAGCTACTGCCTGCTCGATACGCCGATCCCGATGTTTAACTATGTGGCGCATGTCCGCCTGCTGCCGGTGACCGACGGAGACCGCACCTTCTGGCACTGGGAATCGCGCTTCACCGCCCGTCCCGAGGATGCCCGGCGGCTGACCGAAATGGTCGCGGAGGAGATCTATCAGGCCGGCTTCGAGGCCGTCCGCCGGCATCTCGGCGAGGCGGCATGATGGTGGAGACCCGTTGATGGCTGTCGATGTCAAGACTTTCTCGAGTTCCGGCGAGGCGGCGGCGGCATTGTCGTCGGACCGCGGCGCCCGCTATCTGGGCGGCGGAACGCTCGTCATGCGTGCGCTCAACGAGGGCGACATCACGATCTCGACCATCATACGCGCGCAGGATGCCGCGCTGAGCCGGATCGAGGCGGCGGGCCCGCGCGTCACCATCGGCGCCGGCGTTACCTTCGCGAGAATACTGGCCGAGCGCGATCTCGGCTTCCTGCACGCCCCCGCCCGTTCGGTCGGCGGTCCGGCGGTGCGCAACATGGGCACGGTCGGCGGCAATCTGTTCGCGCCCAACCCCTATGGCGATTTCACGGTGGCCCTGCTGGCGCTGGACGGAACGGTTTCCCTGCAGGGCGGCTTCGGCGCCCGCGAGGTGCCGATCGAGGAGTTTCTGCAGTCGCGCGAGCGGCAGTCGGGCACGCTTGTGCTGTCGGTCTCCTGCCAGAAGCCCCTGAGTGCCGATGCGTTCCGCTATCGCAAGGTCGCGCGCATCAAGCCAAAGGGCGGTTCGGTGATCACACTGGCGGTGCACCTGCCGGTCAGCAGCGGGCGCGTGCTCGGCGCGCGCATCGCGCTGGGCTCGATGGCGCCGACGCAGATCCGGGCCAAGGCGGCCGAGCGGGCGCTCGAAGGCCGGCCGCTCGATGCTTCCTCGATCAATGCCGCCGCATCGGCGGCCGCCGAAGGCACGTCAGCTTCCGACAACGCGCTCGCCAGCGGCTGGTATCGCCGGGAAATCGTCGGCGTCCACCTCCGGCGCCTGTTGTCCGGTCAGGAATAGGGATCGTCATGACCAAGACCCCGCTGCAATTCCGGCACAACGGCCGCGACGTCGCGATCTTCGTCGATGGCGGCACCAATCTTCTGGTCGCGCTGCGCGAACTGATCGGCGACACCACCGCCAAATTCGGTTGCGGGCAGGGGGGCTGTGGCGCCTGCAGCGTGCTGATCGACGGCGAACTGCATCTGGCATGCCTGACATTGGCCGAGGCGGCAGCCGGCCGCTCCGTGCAGACGTTGGACGGGATCAAGGACGGTCCGAACCTGCATCCGCTGCAGCGCGCCTTTGCGGAGCATTTCGCCGCCCAGTGCGGCTATTGCACGCCGGGCATGCTGATGGCCGCCAAGGCGCTGCTCGACCGCAACCAGCAGCCCAGCCGTGCCGAAGTCGTCGAGGCGATCTCGGGAAACATCTGTCGCTGCACCGGTTATGAGCCGATCATCAATGCCGTGCTGGCCGCCGCATCCGGCGGCCGCGCGCGGGCCTGAAGGACACCGAAATGCTGGAACTGCGCAAGGACATTTTCGCCGACGAGCGCGACGACAACCTCAAGGAAATCGGCAAGGGCACGCAGCGCCAGGACATGCTTGGCCATGTCACGGGCACGTCGACCTATTTCGACGACCACAAGCTGCAGGGTATGCTGCACCTGAAGGTCGTTCGCTCGACTCACGCCCATGCCCGCCTGCGCCGCATCGACATCACCGAGGCAGAACGTTCGCCCGGGGTGCGCCGGATCATCCGCGGCGCCGATGTGCCGCGCAACCTCAACACGCTGCTCAGCCTGATCAATTTCGGCAAGGACGACGAGCCGTCGCTGGCGGTCGACAAGGTGCGCTACAAGGGCGAGCCGATCGTTGCCGTGGTCGCGGACAGCCCGCGCGAGGCCTACGAGGCCATGGCGAAGGTACGGATCGACTACGAGCCGCTGCCCAACGTGTTCGACGTCGAGGAGGCGCTGAAGCCCGGCGCGCCCGTCGTCAACGAGACCTATCCGAAGAACACGTTCACGTATTACGACGTGTACGATCATCAGAAGCTCCGTTTCGGCGATGTCGAGCGCGGCCTTGCCGGCGCCGATCACGTGCTGGAGCAACGCTATCAGATGTCGCCGATCGAGCATGCGCCGACCGAGACCAACGGTTCGATCGCGGCACCCGATACCAACGGCCGCTATGTCGTCTACACCTCGACCCAGGCCCTGTTCTTTTCGGTCGACACCTGCGCCAAGATCCTGGACGTGCCGTCCAACACCTTTCACTTCATCGGCGGCACCGTTGGCGGCGGCTTCGGCGGCAAGGTGGATACGCTGACCGAGCCGCTCTGTATCCTCGGCGCGATGCTCACCGGCCGCCCGGTGCGCTATCAGTTCGGGCGCGAGGAGGAAATGCAATATGGGCCGCCGCGCGGGGCCGAGCGCATCTACATCAAGGACGGCGTCATGCGCGACGGCCGCGTCGTGGCGCGCAAGGTGCGCGCCTATTTCGACAGCGGCGCCTATACCCGCCTGTCGAGCTATGCCGCGGTCAAATGCGCCGCGCATCTGCCCGGGCCCTACACGATTCCGAACGTCTATGGTGACGTCTACTGCGTGTTCACCAATCGCACGCCGGCGACCGCCATGCGCGGTTTCGGCGTCACCGCGATGGACTTCGCGATCGAGTGCCAGATGGACAAGCTGGCCCACCTCGTCGGCATGGATCCGATGGAATTCCGCATCCTCAACGCCTATCGCGATGGCGACATGAAGGCGCATCGGCGCGAGGCGAAGAACACCGCGCTGGTCGAATGCGTGCAGGTCGCGGCCGAGAAGGCCAAATGGCCGCTGCGCGAGGAATTTCGCCGCGCCTCCTCGCGCCAGGGCGGCGGAGGCGATCGCGCCGGCGTGCCGGCGACGCCGCGCGAGGCCCGGCCGCAGCCGGCGATGGCGTCGCAACAGCGAACGAGTTACGACCGCCCGACGGTGGCCCCGCGCGATCCTTCTCCGCCGCCGCCGTCGCCGCCGCCTCCCAGACCGCCGGCGGCGCCGCCCCACGGCACCACCCGTTTCTCTTCCGTCTTCGGCACCAGGAGGCGCTGACCGTGGCACGGCATCGCGGACGCGGCATCGCGTCGGTCAACTATCCCATCGGCATGAATCTCGGCGGCGACCCCAGCCAGGCGCTGGTGCATTCCAACCCGAGCGGCAAGTTCACGGTGGCGCTGTCCTCGATCGATCTCGGCCAGGGCATGAAGTCGGTGACGCGGCAGATCTGCGCGGAGACGCTCGGTGTGCCGGTCGAGGACGTCTATGTCGACACCGCGGATTCCGACACCGGCCCGCATTGCATGGGCTCGTTCGCCTCGCGCGGCACCCACCGCGTCGGCAATGCGGTGATGGCCGCGGCCAAGGAAGCACGCGGCGTGATGATGGAAGCGGCGGCTGAGGAGCTCGAAGTGAACGCCGCCGACCTCGAGACCGACGGGCGCGGCAACATCCATGTCAAGGGCGCACCGCATCGCTCGATCTCGACCAAGGACGTCGCGATCGCCGCCCAGTTCAAGCAGGGCAAGACCATCTCGGGACGCGGCATCTTCCTGGTGCCGCTCTCCAGTGTCGACCCCGAGACCGGCGAAATGTCGCCCGCAACCTGCTACGCCCATGCCTGCATGGTCGCCGAGGTCGAGGTCGATGACGAGACCGGCGAAGTCGCGATGGTACGTATGGACAGCGCCTACGAACTCGGCCGCGCGCTCAATCCGCGCCTGGTCGAGCAGCAGCTGGTCGGCGGCGCCTGGATGGGGGTCAGCCACGCGCTCTATGAAACGCCCGAGCCCTATTATCCCGATCCCGTTCACGGCCCGCGCGACTTTGTCGAATATCTGATGCCGGGGCCCGGCGATGTCTGCCCGCATGATATCGCCGTCCTGGAACGGCCCGCCGCCGATGGACCGTTCGGCGCCAAGGGGCCTGGCGAAATGTGCGCCAATCCGGTGCTGCCGGCGGTCGCCAATGCAATCTTCAACGCAGTTGGCGTTCGCATCGACGACCTGCCGATCACGCCGGAAAAGGTCTTGCGCGCGATCAGGGCGCAGGGCGGCGCACGCCCGCAGCCGCGGCACTGAGGTTCGAACATGGCGGTCCGCGGCACCATCGTCGGTATCGACAGCCCAGAGGCGCTTGAGAAGGCGCTGCGCGCCGCCTATTATCTCGCCGACGAAGGACTCGCGACCGCCGCCTATCTCGGCCTCGCGCTGGGCAAGCCGCTGCTGCTGGAAGGCGCGCCCGGGGTCGGCAAGACCGAGGCCGCCAAGGCGATCGCCGCCGTACTCGGCCGCCGGCTGATCCGCCTGCAATGCTATGAAGGCATCGACGCTTCTGCCGCGCTCTATGAATGGAACTATCCGCGGCAGATGCTGGCGATCCGGCAGGCCGGCGAACAGAGCATCGACATCTACGGCGAGGCGTTCCTGATCGAGCGACCGATGCTCGCGGCACTGCGCGCGCCGGATTCGGCCGTGCTGTTGATCGACGAGATCGATCGTGCCGACCAGGAGTTCGAGGCCTTCCTGCTCGAATTCCTCTCCGACTTCCAGATCTCGATTCCGGAGCGCGGCACGTTGCGCGCGGCCGAGCGGCCGGTCGTGGTGCTGACGTCGAACCGGACCCGGGACCTCCACGAAGCGTTGCGGCGGCGCTGCGTCTATCACTGGATCGACTATCCGAGCGCCGAGCGCGAGGCCCGGATCGTGATGATGCGGGCCTCCAGCGTTGCCGAGCAGACCGCGCGCGCAGTGGTTGCCGCCGTCGGTAGGCTGAGGCGCGAGCCGCTCAGCAAGGCACCGGGCATCGCCGAGGCGGTCGACTGGGCGGAGGCCGCCACGCTTCTGCATCAGGGCGGCGCCCGCTGGCCGGACGCGTTCAAGCGCTCGATCGGCGTCGCGCTGAAGGACGAGGAGGACCTGCATTTCATCGCGCCCCGGCTCGATGTGCTGATAGCGGAGGCGGCCGCGTGAGCGACGAGCTTCAGCTGCCGCGTGCGGCACGCGTGTTCATCGACTTTGTCGCGCTGCTGCGCGCCAACGGATTTTCCGTCGCGCCGGAGCAGACCACCGCCTTCCTTGCGGCAATCGCGTTGCTCGGCCCCCGCAGCCTGGAACATATCAGGCGCGCGGGGATCGCGACCCTGGCGCCGCCGCCGGAGCGGCGCGCGACCTATGACCGGCTGTTCGACATCCACTTCCGCGGCAACGAGGCGATCGAACGGGCGGAAGGCGACGACGAGGAAACGGTCCGCCTGCAGGAGGAGGGCCGCGGCGAGGATGAGCCGCCGCTGTCGGATCAGGCCAACGAATCCGGTCTCGCCGCGGCGCGGGCGGAAGCGCTGGTCGAGCGCCGCTTCGCGCAGCGCTCGACCAGCGACGCACTTCGCCGTCTTTCCCGCGAAGCGCCGGCGCGGCTGCCGCGGCGGCGTGGTCACCGCCGCATGCGCGCGCGCCGCGGCCCGTTTGCGGATCTGCGCCGCACGTTGCGCGATGCGGTGCACCATGATGGCGAGGTGCTGCGACTGGGGAAGCTGCGCCGGCGACCGAGGCCGCGCAAGCTGCTGCTGCTGATCGACGTCTCCGGCTCGATGAAGGCGCGGACCGACGAAAACATGGAGCTCGCCCACGCCCTGTTGCAGTCGGTCCACACCGCCGAAGTCTTCACCTTCGGAACCCGGCTCACCCGCGTGACACGCGCGCTGCGGCTGAAGCGCCGCGAGCAGGCGCTCCGCGCGGCCGCGCACCTGGTCAGCGATTGGGACGGCGGCACGCGGATCGGCGACGCGCTGCAGGCGTTCCTGGCCGTGCCGCGCTTCGGTGGCTATGCGCGCGGCGCCGCCGTCATCATCGTCTCCGACGGGCTCGAGCGCGGTGAACCGGCCGCGTTGCGCGACGCCGTCTCGAAGCTGGCACGCCGCGCCTGGCGCCTGAGCTGGCTGACGCCGCTCGCGAGCGCGCCGGGTTTCCGGCCGCAGACCGAGGCGCTGATCGCGATCCAGCGTTTTGTCGATGACCTCGTCGACGGCGGTTCGAGCGACGCCATCGTCTCGCATCTGCTGTCGCTTTGGAGGAAAGCCGCGTGAGCGAATTCGTCGACGCCCATCATCACATCTGGCGTCAGGCGGATCTGCCGTGGCTGACCGGTCCGATGCAGCCCCGGATCTTTGGGCCCTATGAGGCGATCCGGCGCGATTACCCGATCGAGGAATACCTCGCCGATGTCGGGAGCGCCGGCGTCACCAGGTCGGTCTATGTGCAGACCAACTGGGCCAACGACCGTTTCGAGGACGAAGCCGCCTGGGTGCAGCACACCGCGGAAGAGCACGGATGGCCGCACGCCATCGTGGCCTTTGCCGACTTCGCGGTCGACGACGTCCGCCCGCAGCTCGACCGGCTGGCGAAATATCCGCTGGTGCGCGGCGTCCGGATGCAGCTGCACTGGCACGAAAATCCGTTGTATCGTTTCGCCGCCCGTCCGGACCTTGCCGCCGATCCGAATCTGCGCCGCAACGTCGCGCGGCTTGCCGAGTACGGCTTCAGTTTCGACCTGCAGGTTTTCGCGCCGCAGATGGCGGATGCGGCCGGACTAGCCGATGCCTGCCCGGACGTGACCTTCATCCTGCAGCATGCCGGCATGCTGGAACACACGTTGCCGCAAGGCCGTGCGGCCTGGCGTGCCGGCATGGCCAGACTGGCGGCGCATCGGAACATCGTCACCAAGCTTTCGGGACTTGGAACGTTCATCCATCGGAACGATCCGGCCCACATCGCCGCAATCCTCGACGATACGGTGGCGCTGTTCGGGGCCGAACGCTGCATGTTCGGCTCGAACTTTCCGATCGAAAAGCTCTGGACGACCTATCGCGAGCTGGTGGACGCCTATCGGACGGCCGCCGCATCGCTTCGCCCCGCGCAACGGGACGCGATTTTCGGCGGCACCGCGACGGGCGTCTATCGCCTCAAATCATGAGACATCGAATCGGGAGGAAGTGATGGCGTTGGAGATCAAGATCCTGGACTACGGCGATATCGAGCTGGAATCGAGCTTTCTCGTGCTTGGGCACAATTGCGGCCGCACCCGCCGCGTGCTCACGCTGGGCTTCCTGATCCTCGGCGGCCAGTACCCGATCGTGGTCGACACCGGCTATCGCTCCAACCAGATCATGGAAACGCTCGGCATGCGCGGTCTGCAGTTCCACGAGAACATGATCGAGAACCAGCTGATGCGCCATGGCGTGCGCATGGGCGACGTACGTTTCGTCTGCCACACCCATCTGCATATCGACCACGCCGGCAAGGACGATCTGTTTCCGATGAACACCACGGTGGTGCTGAACCGCAAGGAGCTGGAATATTCGGTCTCCGGCCTGATGCATCCGCAATATCCGGCGCCCGACATCAAGCATCTGATCGACCGCCTGCACACCAAGGGTGCGCTGCGCTTCCTCGATCTCGAAATCAGCGGGCCGATCGAGCTGATGCCGGGCGTCTATTGCGAGGCCGCCGGCGCCCACACCGAGGGTTCGATGAATATTCACGTCCACACCGCCGACGGCATCGCCACCATCTGCGGCGACGTGATCTACGATTTCAACGACCAGATCGTGACGCCGTTCAACGAGATCCAGGATTGGGAGCCCCGCACCACCGGCAACCACGGCACCAGCAAGCGCGCCGAGAAGGCGGCTATCAAGAAGCTGCTCGCCGGCTCGCGCTATCTCTTACCGGTGCATGATCGGCCGGCCAAGATCGAAGGCGGCAATGTCGTCGGCCGCATGCACGATCAGGTGCCGGGCCCGGTGGTGCAGTCGCTGCCGGCGCGCAACTGGTTCCCGGCTTGAAGCAGGGGCAGGGCGATGACGCATGTAACGCTGAGGAGCGAATTCGAAGACCTGATCGACCCCTATGCGCCGGTCGGTCAGGTCGGCACCGGCTTCAATTTCACGGAAGGCCCGGTCTGGCATCCAACCCTGCACTATCTGCTGTTCTCGGACATGCCGGGCGATGTGCGCCGGCGTTGGGACGGGCGGCGCGGCGTGGTCGAGGTGATGCGGCCATCCAACAAGTGCAACGGCATGAGCTATGACGCCGAGCTCAACCTGATCGTCTGCGAGCACGCGACATCGTCGGTGATCCGCGAGCGCGCGGACGGTAGGCGCGAGGTGATTGCCTCGCACTTCGAGGGCCAGGAGCTCAACAGTCCGAACGACGTCTGCGTGCATTCCAGCGGCGCGATCTATTTTTCCGATCCCTGGTACGGCCGCATGCCGGTCTATGGCGTGGAGCGACCGCGCCAGCTCGGATTCCAGGGCGTCTACCGCGTGCCGCCCGGCGGCGGCGCACCGAAGCTCCTGGTCGACCGCTACCAGTTCGAGCAGCCCAACGGGCTCTGCTTCTCGCCCGACGAACGCACGCTTTATGTCAACGACACGGTGCAGACCGTGATCCGTGCCTTTGACCTCGAGGCCGACGGCTCGCTGTCCAATGCGCGCGTGCTCGCGAGCGGCATCCGATCCGAACTCGAGCCCGGCGTGCCCGACGGCATGAAATGCGACCAGCGCGGCAATATCTGGGTGACGGCGCCCGGCGGCGTCTGGGTCTATGCGCCGTCGGGCGAACTGCTCGGCAAGGTGCGGGTCCCCGAACTCGTCGCCAATCTGGCCTGGGGCGGCGCGGATTTCCGCACCCTGTATCTGACTGCGACCCACTCCGTCTATGCCATCCCGACCAAGGTCGGGCCGCGTCACGAGCCCTACATGAACGCGCGGCGCCCGTCCGCTGACGGCGCCGGCGCTCCAGCCTCGAGCGGCCCGGCGCCGATCCTGTCCGGCCGGGACATGCAGATCGATCCGCGTCGCTGCGCGATGATCATCCAGGACCTGCAGAACGACGTGATCATGGACGGCGGCGCGTTCGCGGAATCCGGCGCGCCGGCGCATGCCAGGCAGCAACGGGTGATCGACAATGTACGGCGCCTGGCTGCCGCGGCGCGCGGGCGCGGCGTTGCCATCATCCATGTCTGGTTCGTGGTCGAGCCCGGCGCGCCCGGCGTGACGCTCAACGCGCCGCTGTTCGAAGGACTGGTCGACAGCAAGGCGATGGTGCGGGGTAGCTGGGGTGCAGCGCCGGTGCCGGGTCTCGAACCGCAGCCCGGCGATTTCGTCGTCGAGAAGATGCGAATGAGCGCCTGGGAGGGAACCCGGCTCGAGACCATCCTGAAGGCGACCGGGCGCGACATGATCATCAATACCGGCGCCTGGACCAACATGTCGGTCGAGCACACCGCGCGCACCGGTGCCGACAAGGGTTATTTCATGATCGTGCCGGAGGATTGCTGCTCCACCATGAACGCCGACTGGCACAACGCCTCGATCAACTTCGCGCTGCAAAACGTCTCGGTCGTGACCAATGCCGATGCGGTCGTGAAGGCGCTCGGTTAGCGGGGCCGGCTCATGCCCAAGCTGTTTCATCTGAGCTGTTCGCCACGCGCGGACTCGCAATCCAGCGCCGGCGCCGCCGTGTTTCTCGAGGGCTTTCGCAAGGCGCGGCCGGACTGGGACATCGACGTGATGAACCTTTGGCGCGATCCGCTGCCGGAGTTCGAAGGCTATGTGCTGGAGGCGAAATATGCCCGCATGAACGGGCGCGGCTTCACCGATTCCCAGCGCGACGCCTTCGCGGTTGCCGAACGCATTGCGCTTCGCCTGGCGCTGGCCGATCGCGTGCTGATCTCGACACCGATGTGGAACTTCAGCATTCCCTACCGGCTGAAGCAGTGGTTCGACGTCATCATGCAGCCCGGACTGACATTCCGCTTCGATGCCGCGATCGGCTATCAGCCGCTGCTCAAGGACCGGCCGGCCATCGTGATCATCGCCAGCGGCGGCGACTTCGTCACCGGCATGAACCGCGGCCGCACCGACATGGCGACGCCCTATCTGCGCGAGGCCCTGCGCTTCATCGGCATCGCCAATGTCCGCTTCGTGCCGATCGGACCGACCATGGGCCCGGCCGAACCGATCCAGGCCGCACGCCACACCGTCCACCGCCGCCTGAGCGACCTCGCCGCACGGTTCTGACGGCAGCCGTCCGATCGCGGTTTGCCGCCATGCTTCTGCGGCCGGTTCCATCATCGGGACCGGGTTCGATGACTGACGGCATGCGGGTGATCCAGGCGTCCCCGGCAATGAACCGATCGCCTCCTGGTTGTGACTAACAATCCGACGTGGTGGCATTGCCCAAGGAGTTGGAAATGGCGAGTGCTTCTTCCACTGTTTTTGCAGCCGCGACCCGGCAACGCTTGATTCAGGTTCTCAGGTCTCCGACCGCGCAGAAGATCGACTTCTACTTCGGCTTTCTCCATGTCAACGGTTTTGGATACCAGGCTGTGGCTGATGCTGTCAGCAAGGGGTCGATTGGTGTCCGCCTCGGCCAGGTACCGGCGCTCGCAGCTGCAGCTTTCGATGGCGCAGCACGGGTTTTCGACTTTCCGGACGGCGGCATATACGGCGTGAACATGTCCGATCAGGCGAACATTGTTCACGAGGCGACCCACGCCATGAAATGGCTGATCTATCGGCGAGCCCGGATCGTCGAGGCCGACACCCAGGACGAGGGTGCCGCCTATGTGGCGGGGTCTCTCTACCTGCTCTACAACAACCTGGATTGGGGTCCGGGCAATGATTTCCATCACGTCGTTGGAAGTCAGGTCGCCCGTTCGATCATGAACAAGAAAGGCGCGCTCGTGCCTCTTACCGATGAAGCGCGTCTGCGCGCCGCTATCACGTTTCATCCCGCCTACAGCCAGATCGGGGTGACGTACAGTTCGACGGTTTACGTGTCTCAGGATTGATTGCGGGAAAGTGGCGTTCCCGGAACGACATTTCCGATGGACTTTTGCTGCAAGAGCTCGGCATCGATATGCCGTCAGCTCGAGACCAGCGAAAGCGCAGCGAGCGACAGCAACAAGACCGGCGGCATGACCAGGACGCCCAATCTCAGAAAGCGGAGGGCGCCGACATGCTCGCCTTCTCTGCGAAGCGCGATCAGCCACAAGATGGTTGCCAGCGATCCCGTCACCGAGAGATTTGGTCCGAGATCGACCCCGATCAGTAATGCAGCGGTTATCTGATGTGACACTTGAGCGGCGTGCGTCGTTGTCGCCGCAATCAGTCCCATCGGAAGGTTGTTAATCAGGTTGGAAGCAAGTGCCGTGATGATACCCGTTCCCCACAAGGTCGCGTGCGGCTCGTCCGCGGCCATTCGCTTGAGCAGGCCGGCAAACGCTGGAAGCACGCCGGTATGATTGAGGCCCTCGACCAGGATGAACAATCCGGCAACGAGCGGCAGAACTGACCATGAGACATCTCTTAGCACAGGAACCAGGAACTTGAGGTTCCGCAAGAGTACGGCCACAGTAACGAGCACGCCGCAGACGAACGTCGGCAACCCGAGATCGTGGCCGAGCGCCGATGCGACGAGGAGGACCGCCGCCGTGGCTCCGATGCCAATGGCGACCATGCCGGCCCCGCGGGTGAAGGTGACCGACTCGACATTGCCGTCCACGCGACCATTGAGATTGCCGCGCTGGCTGATCCGAAGCAGGACGAAGGTGGCTGCGATCGACACCAACGACGGGAGTGCGAAGTAGCGCACCCACTCGAGCAGAGTCGGCATCCGCTCACCAAACACGACAAGGTTGGCGGGATTGGAGATCGGAAGCACAAAACTGGCCGCATTGGCGATGAATGCGCAGACAAACAAATAGGGCAGCGGCTCGACTTTGGCTGTGCGGGTTGCGGCATAGACCGCAGGCGTAAGAACCACCGCCGTGGCATCGTTGGATAGGAAGATCGTCACCAAGATGCCGACTGCATAGACGATCGTGAACAGGCGAGATGCCGAACCGCGCGATAGCCGTACGGCCTGCACGGCGAGCCAATCGAACAGGCCTTCCTTGCGGGCGACCTCTGCGAGCAACATCAAGCCGACCAAGAAGAAATAGACGTCGATACCCTTGCCTGCGGCGGCCAACGCGTCCTGCCACGGCAACAAGTCCAGCGCGACGAGCACCACCGCGCCAGAAATGGCCCATATATATTCAGGCAGGTTCCAGGGCCGTGAAATGACGCCGAAGGTTGCGAGGCCGGCGATGCCCCAGGTTGCGGCATTCGCTCCGAACATCAGATTGACCCGGCGCTCGGCAATGCGCCGGCTGCCGCGCCGGGCTTGCCGGCACATGCCGGCTTGAGCACCGGCGCGAACACGATCCAGACCGCGACCGAGACTGCGGCAAACGCGCCGAGAATGAGGAACATCGGCCCGTAGCCGAATTCCTGCGCGATCCAGCCGCCGATCGCGGGACTGAGGGAGGCTCCGATACCCTGAACCGTCATGACGGCGCCCTGGCCAGCATTGACCCGTCCGGTGCCGCGGAGGATTCGGGCTACCAGGCCCGGTACCGCGACGCTTTGCAGCCCTGCGCCGACGCCGTCGAGGATCTGAACCGGATAGACGCCCCATTTGTTCAGCAGCCAAGCGGCGATGACACCACGGATCGGCAGCGATATGAACGAGATCAAGAGAACCAACCAGTAGCCCTGCTTTTCCGCCATCCGCATCGCGATGAGCGACGTCAGGATCATGGTGCCTTGTGCGATGACGATCGTCATGGCGACAAAACTCGCCGGATCGGCGCCTTTGTCGGCGACAACGGCTATTCCGTAGAGTGGAAGCATCGCCGCGTTGCCGAGATGGAAGAACAGCAGGGCAGCCGCGAGGATCAGCAGCGGCTTCGATTCCACAAGGACCCGCAGGCCACTCGCGTGGCTATCTTTGCCGTCCTGCTGCTCCAGGCCCCGAGCGGCATCATCGTCGATGGAATCGCTTGGGATCATGAGCACTGAAATGATCGAGAGGATCCCGAAGCCCGCCGCGAGCCAGAACACCGCCGTAAAGCCATAGAGCCAGCCAAGCAGGCCGGAAAGTGCCGCTCCGACCATGTTGCCGGCGTGATTAAGGGCCTGGTTGCGGCCGTTCTGCCGGTTGAAGCCGGCCTGGCGGACGATACCGAGCGTAATGCCCGCGACGGCGGGACCGATGGCGGCACCCGCGATGGCTGTCGCAACCTGCGAGGTTGCAACCAGCCAAAACTCCTGCGACAGGAGCACGATGCCGGATGCAATGACCGTACAGATGCCAGGAATGATGACGAACAGCTTCTTGCTGCGAGTCGCGTCGATCAGAGCGCCTGCCGGTGTGGTCATCAACATGCCGGCGACGCCGCCCGCCGTCATGACCGTCCCGATCAAGCCGCTCTGCCAGCCATGAGCCAGCAGGAATACGCCCAGGAACGGGCCGATGCCTGCCTGCATGTCCGCCATGAAGAAGTTCAGCGCAAGCAGGGGACGGAGCGCTCGTTGTTGGGAGTTGGCGAGGGTCACGTTGCGCTCCGTCAGAATTTCGAAATGCCAGCCGCTATCAGGAATGCGCCAGCGACACCGCCCGTGCTGTGTTTATGAACCGTCATACCCGGAACCGGGTTCCTTCATCGGGCCGGTCGGGCTCCGCTGACGCAGTGCGTTTGCGGAGCCCGGATTTGCCGGCCTATTCCGGCCTTACAGCCTCGGACCATTTGTGCTTGTCATCGACGGCCTTGGTTTTTCGGATGCGCCCGTCCAGCTCGATGTGGAGTTCTGAATGCCGTCCGTCTCGCAGGCCCAAGACCTCGAAATGCTTCGGCTTGCGACGGGGCTTGCCAATCGGCTCGAAGCCCGCCGAACGCGCGGATTCAAGCGCAACCGTTGGATCTCCGGGCCCGTGGTGATCATGATGGTGCTTGTTCTTGTGCTCGATCGCCACGGTTTTTGCGCCGCAAGTAAAGTGCGTTACCTTGAGCTCGGATGGCTTCTGCTCGCCTTCGACCACCACATTGGCCCCGACCCGAAGCTCGACCATGTCCGCGCCATGAGGGGTAACATCGGCGAGGAACGCGCCGTCCGGGGTCTGGACGACAAAGCGATGAGAAAAAACGTGCGTGATCCTTCCCGATAATTTGCACCGCTCGTGGGGCATTGACTTCTCCTGATCCATCATCGTCGTTGCTACATCGCCCGTGGGCCGGCGGGCGGAACGTTGGAGGCCGGGGGCGGAGGAGGAGCCCCGGGCGGCGGAGGCGGGAGGTCTGCCCGCGGCGGCGGAGGCGGCTCGGGAGGCGGGGGCGGCGCTTCGGCGCGGCGTGGCGGCGGTGGTCCTGGAGGTCCAAAGGCTTCATTGCGGCCGTCGGCATGGGATATGATCCGGGCGCGGACGATTCCTCCGTCGAACATGCCCTGGACGGTAACTGTTTCTCCTTTGACGACCGCATCGGCACGCTCACCGCGCGGTCCGAGATCCACCAGTGCGCGGCCACTACCGTCGTCGAGGATGAACTTGTTGCCAAATATCTCGGCGACGTTGCCCTTTGCGGCAGACGGATTTCCCTCCCGCAATTGGTTGATGGCGGTGGGCTGCAACAGCATCACGCTTTGCGGCTGCCAACGCTGCGCAAGCTTGACACCTCCGGCGCCCGCGGCCGCGCCGGCAACGAGAACAGCGAGCGCGACGCCTCCCAGAAAGCTCCGCTGGCGTATCTGCCTGCGCGCGGGTGGAAACGGGTTCGCCTCTTGACGTGGTTCAGTTTCGCTCATCAAACGTTCCTTTCAACGATGTTGATGCAGCAAGCGTAGGATACGATGACGAACCCAACCTGAACCGTTCTGTTCAGGTTGGGTTAAGCTTGAGGGTCTAGTTCCTGTCCCAGGTGCAAACAGCATGAAAATCCTGCTGGTCGAAGACGATCGCCTGCTCGCGCAGGAAATCGCCCGCGCTCTGCGCGATGAGAATTTCGCCGTCGACATCGCGGCAAACGGCGAGGATGGACAGCACCTCGGCGAAACCGAATCCTACGACGCGGCAGTTCTTGACCTGGGCTTGCCCAAGGTACCGGGCGTCGAGGTCCTCCGTGGCTGGCGCAAGCACGAGCGGCTTTTTCCGGTCCTGATCCTGACCGCACGCGACGGCTGGACCGACAAGGTCGACGGTTTCAAGGCCGGAGCGGACGATTATCTCACCAAGCCGTTTCGGATCGAGGAACTGGTCATGCGGCTTCGTGCCCTGGTTCGACGGGCGGCCGGCCATGCGGCACCACGCATCACGTGTGGACCTGTGGTCTTCGAAGCGCAGACCGGGCGGTTCGAACTCGACGGATTGCCGTTGAAACTGACCGCGTTGGAATGGCGTGTTCTCGAATGCCTGATCATGCGCAAAGGCAGCGTGGTCGAGCGCAGTTTGCTGGCGGACAAAGTCTATGAAGGCGACGTCGGAACCGATTCGAACTCGATCGAAGTGATCGTTGCGCGGCTGCGCAGGAAAATCGGCAAGACGTTGATCGAAACCGAACGGGGCCGCGGCTACAAGCTAACCCCGGGGTCGCAATGAAGCTGAAAGGCGCATCGCTGGGCCGGCGTCTGATGATCGCGGCCGGCGCATTCATCAGCGTCGCTCTCATCGTTGCAGCGGTTCTCATCTCTTTCGTTCTGCATCGGTTTGTGCAAGGCCAGATCGATCAGCGGCTTGATGCACAGATACTTTTCCTGTCGTCCATGCTGAGCCTCGACCGAGATGGCACGCTGAAACTTGCCGGCACAGCGGATGGCCCGCCTTTCGACCGCCGCCGACACGGCTGGTATTGGAAGATTTCTGGTCCAAAAAATGCTTTGCGGTCGCAGTCTCTCGACGGAGCCGACCTCGATCCACCAGATATCCGTGAGAGGCCTTTGCCGCCTCCACCGCCGCCTCCCCCTGCCGGCGAGGATCCGCCCCGTCGCGACCGCCCGCGGCCCGCCGATGGCATTGGCCCATTCGATCAGAAAGTCCACTACCGCATCCTTGCCGTCTCGGTGTCCGGCGTACCCGCTACCATTGTCGCCTCGGCGCCGCGGGATGCGGTGCTGGGACCTCTCGGCGAAGCGATGCGAACGCTGGCGATTTCGCTCGGCGTGCTCGGGATTGCATTGATTGCCGCCATGCTGCTGCAAGTCCGCCTCGGACTGCGCCCGCTGGAGCGCCTGCGTCAGGCGGTCTCCGACGTAAGATCCGGATTTCGCGAGCGCGTACCGGACACCCAGCCGACCGAGGTGCAACCACTGGCAGACGAACTCAACGCGTTGCTGATCCAAAACGCCGCCAATCTCGAGCGGGCGCGCAGGCATGTCTCCAACCTGGCGCATGGCTTGAAAACACCTTTGGCGACACTGGCAATCTCGCTGAAAAAACAGGCTGCTGGCAGCGAAGATATCCATAGCCTCGTCGTACTGATGGATCGGCGCATCCGGCATCATCTGGGCCGTGCCCGGGCGGCCGCGCTCGGCGGTCCGGTCAGGACGAGGACGGCAATCGCGCCTCGCATCGAAGACTTGGGCCTCGTGCTCGGGAAGGTGCATGCCGACAAAAAGGTGGCGCTGATATGCAGTGTCGCGGCCGACCTCGCGGTGGGGTGCGAACAGCAGGACGTGGACGAAATGCTCGGCAATGTGCTGGAAAACGCATTCTTCTGGTGCCGGAGCCGCGTTGCAGTCGGAGCGCGCGACGAAGGCCGCAGTGCCGTGATCGTCATCGAAGACGACGGGCCGGGACTGTCGCCGCAGCAGATCTCGAAGGCGCTCCAGGCAGGCGCACGGCTCGATGAAAGCTCACCCGGGTTCGGCTTTGGCTTGTCGATCACGCGCGAGCTCTCCGAACTTTATGCCGGCTCGCTCGAGTTGGGCAATTCCTCACTGGGCGGGCTGCGCGTCACGATACGTCTGCCTGTTGCTGCCACCGCTCGCAAAGCCGAGTGAAGCCGTCCAGCCGAGAAAGCACCTATCTGGTGCGGTGATCCCGCGAGGCGAAAAGCTCCTGACAACCCATTGATCTCATTGGTGGGCCCGGCAGGACTCGAACCTGCAACCAGACCGTTATTGCGGCGCTCGCCAACAGAACCGAACGACTTCTGCCTGCGAGCTACCCCCTCGCGAAGGCGCTGTTGACCGCTGCTCTTTATCCGCGTCGCCCACCACCGGATTGGCCCTCGTTGGGTTAGCCCTCTCAAAGCTGAAACAGGGGTTCGATTCCCCTAGGGAGCGCCAGGGCGCTCGCAATGGAACGGATGCTGTCGCCATCGGACTAAGATTAGGTCTTTTGGTCCTGTAAGAAACGTATCGCCAGGTCTTGGCACCCCCGGCGCGATGGCCAGAGATGCAATTAAGGATCGCTTCGAAAATATGGGCAAGACGCTGAGCCGATCGGCCATCCTCGTGGCTGTGGACATCGCGCCTCCGTCCGTGGTCATGGGCACTTGATGAACCAGCGCGGTCGGCACGCAGAACTTGAAATGCCGATGACCGCTGGTCACCAGCGCGAGCGCGTAATCAGGGCCGCATGGAAAGACCGCGGCGCCGCCCGTTGGCATTGAGAAGTCCATGGCCGGGCCGGAACCGTTGACTATTCGAGCACCAAAGAATGTGCGCTCGCCGAAGCCGCGACGTCCGCTGCCGAACGATCTCGAATTTCGGCTCGATCGCACGACGATAGACGGTGAGCCGATGACGTCGATCTTTTGCGAAGGCGTGGTTGTCGAAACCTGGCCAGATCATCCGATGTGGCTTTTTAGGTGGTCGATGGCACCTCGTCGCACCGGCATCCTGCGCTGAAAGGTACAACGCCACCAAGCTGAATAATGCTCAGTGGCGTTGGTTTAGGTCCGGACAGCGCAATCCCCCGGTTGCTATGTGTCCAGGACGAGCCGGAAAAGGTTCAATGATATAACCGGCGCGGGGCCGCTGCTGGTAGGCTTTCGGCTTAGGCGGTAATGATAGCTCCCCGCCGCGTGCTCGAACTCGGGCTGAAGGTGAGGAGGGATAGGAAATGAGCGAACCTGCGGATTTTGAGCTAACCACGATTTTCGTCGTTCTGAACGAGGGCAGGCAAGACGAGCATGGCGTTCGAGTAGGCACCGTGAATTTATCGCCGGATGATGAGCGTATGCAGGAATTAATCGGGACCCGTACGGTGTATGGCATTCTCGAGGAGTCGCTGAAGCCTTGGGGCGAAACATTGGGTGCCACTAGTTGCTTTGTATTCATCCCGGCTACCGACGAGGAGCGGAAGGCCTGGGAACAGGAGCGCCTGGCCAGTCCCGAGGGTGTGTACTTTCTGCCATATATCTCGAAGTCTCCCGAGAGGCGCAGCCTCAACTGAATACCCGCTTAGACAAGTCGGAGCCGGGGTTCCAAGCCGCCGCACGACGGGGTTGTTTGGCTCGCAAGCTTGATGGGGAATTGCCCTAACGCATCAACCAGACCTTTTTCAGCTTTATATCGCAGCGCAAACCGCTACTGCTTGGGGACGCGGTTCCGTCCGGAGATCGCCTTCAGGCATTGCTGATGGTATCATCATAAGTGGGTACCGCACCGATCTTCGGTGGTTCAGTTTATGCACAATCACGCGATTTGAGCCGCATTCGGCGGTCCAACTGCTGGCGTCTCAGGCCTGGCCGATCATATCGCGCATTTCGGCGATCACTTCCCCGGCATTGAGCGGCTTGCCAAAAAACCTGCTGCGGGGCGGAAGGTCGAGGTGCGGCAGGTTCAATTGCCCCGATACCACGATGATCCTGATCCTTGGCCAACGCTCATGCACGGCATGAGCAAGTCCGACGCCGTCCATTTGGCCGGGCATCTGGATATCGGTGCAGATCAGCGCGACGTCGGACCGGGATTCCAGGATGGCGACGGCTTCGGCGGCATCGAGCGCCTCGAGCGGCGTGTATCCGGCATCCGCCACCATGTCGACCGCGCGCATGCGGAGCACCATTTCGTCCTCGACAACGAGAACGACGGCGGGAATGTATGGATGATCAAGTGTCATCATAAGGGGAACGGCGATTGACTTAGATAGGTGTTCATCTGGGGCAAGCATCTCGCTGTCCAAAAGATCCCCGCCAACTCAACAATGACTAGTAGAGTCGCCAACAGAATGGGCTCGCAGCAGTGGAATGCGCCCGCCGGATGCGAGCAGTGTACTGCTTGCTCTGCGTGTCACTCGCTTGGCAGGTCTCTCACCAGCGTTCTCATCAAAGGTCCGGTGCGCCGCGCTTGCGACGACAGCGCGCTGGAAGCGACATTCTTCTGGCGCGAACGTGGCGAACGTCGCGTCATCTTCATGATGGTCCGGCCCAGCCCAAAACAAACTACGATTCTCCTCGCTATTCGGCAGATAGTCGCTATATCTAAAATATCACCGCGCGCCCCGGGCTGTTATCGGTGACTGAGAGCGTTGCGCTCCCGCCTCTACCAGAAGGGCGGTCACCTGTCTGAATACCCTCAAATTCGATCTTCGTGATTGGCTGGTGCCCCGGTGCCGTTGCCGATCTTTTTTGCGCTGCTGATCGCTGCTGCCGTGATTATTCAGTGGTAGTCCGCCTCAAGTGGATATGCCGGCAACGCGAATACGAGCGCTCAACTGAAAGCAGCAGTCGGAATGGCAAATACGGCGATGATCAGAGACGCATACGGCGTTCCGGCCATGTTCGTTGATTCGAAAACCGGCAAGGATGATGCCGCCTTTGTCTTCATCAGGGTCGGCGATGAGGAACGCCGGATGCGGTGGGCCGAATGGGATGCGCTTCCCGCCTGGACTGGAGCCCGTCCGTCTTGGGCGACCAAACGGTAGTGGGTCCAGCACGGTTGCTATCTGACGCCGGAGTACCCATTTGATCAGTTGGCTCAGCGGGATCGCGACAAACGCGGACATCCCGGTCGCGATGCCTTAGCCACGCCAAATCATATCAACGGTTATCGACCAACGGCATATCGTCTCGATATGCGCTTTACCGGTCAGGAGAATCTATGGCCATCGAGCATGCCGCCGTGCAGATTGCGCGCAAACCGTGGGGGGTAGGCGATCTCCACCCATGGAGCAGCATCGACGTTGCGGGTGACCCGGTTGGAGAGTTGTGGTTCCAGCGCACGTCCAAGCATGCAGCCATCCCGGCTCTGCTGCTCAAATTACTGTTCACCAGCGAGCCCCTGTCGATTCAGGTTCATCCGGACGATGAATTTGCCCGCTCAATCGGCTTGCCGAACGGCAAGAATGAAGTCTGGTACATTCTCGCAGCAGCCCCGGGCGCGCGGGCTGCGCTGGGGCTGAAGCGGCGACTCACGCCACAGGCATTACGCGCAGCGATCAGGGACGGCTCGATTGCCCACCTCACGCAATGGCGTCCCGTCGCGAAAGGCGACATCATCTTCGTCCCCGCCGGAACGATCCATGCCATTGGCGCCGGTATCGTACTCGCCGAGATTCAGCAGCGCAGCGACACGACATTCCGCCTGTTTGACTACGGCAGGCAGCGCGAACTGCATGAAGAATTCGCCGTCGCTGCTTCCGACGCCGGGCCGATCCAGGCCCAATCCGGTCCACGGCGCCTCACCGCGGCTCGAACAGCCCTGATCACAAGCCAACATTTCGTCATTGAGCGGATCGACCTGCCGGCGAATTCGAATTGGGCACTCAATGCCGATCGGGAAACCTGGATCTTTGCGATCGAGGGCCGGGCGCGGATCGGGTTGACGAACATATCGATCGGTGACGCCATTTTCATCGAGGGGGATCGAACTGGCATCGAGGTTGGCGCGGACGGCATGTGCGGCCTGATGGCTTATCCGGGGCCTGATCCCGTCGCAGCCCTGCTGCAGGACGCCGGAGAGTTGACCAAATATGCCGGCATTCCCGCCGGCGATGCGCCGAAACCAAGCGAAACTGTCGAGGTACAAGCATGACGCCGCTCCGTCGCATCGCCGTTATCGGCAATTCGCTGCCCCGCCGCTGCGGGATCGCAACCTTCACGACCGACCTGCAGCAGGCGATCTCGACGTCACGCCCGGCTCTCGAGACCTGCATCGTGGCGATGACCGATCATGGCCAAACCTATGATTATCCCAAGGCGGTCGCTTTCCAGATCCGGGATAACGAGATTGAAGAATACGTCCGTGCAGCAGACTTCCTGAATGCCGGCCGGTTCGACACCGTGTGCCTGCAGCACGAATTCGGAATTTTCGGTGGCGAAGCCGGCGGCCACGTCCTCGAACTGCTGTCGCGTCTCACCATGCCTGTCGTGACGACATTCCACACCGTGCTGGCAAATCCGACCGCCTCGCAACGCGCGGTCATGGAGCGCATCGTCGATGCCTCGTCGAAGGTCGTTGTGATGGCCAACAAGGGCCGCGAACTGCTGCGCAGCGTCTATCACGTACCGGACGACAAGATCGAGGTGATAGCCCACGGCATTCCCGATGTCGCGCTTGTCGCGCCCGACGCGGCGAAGGCAAGGCTCGGGTTTGACGGAAAGTCGATCATTCTGACATTCGGCCTGCTGTCCCCCAACAAGGGCATCGAAGTCATGATCGACGCCATGCCGTCGATTCTGAAGCGTCGCGCCGATGCATTGTATGTCGTCCTTGGCGCTACGCATCCGAATCTAGTTCGAGACCAGGGCGAGGCGTATCGCAACAGACTGATGAGACGGGTCCGCGAACTTGGCGTCGAGGACCACATTGTGTTCCTCGACCGTTTCGTCGATCTGCCCACGCTGCTCGAATTCATCTCGATGTGCGATGTCTATGTCACGCCCTATCTCAACGAGGCGCAGATGACGTCGGGAACGTTGGCCTACAGCTTCGGAATGGGGAAGCCCGTCGTTTCGACACCTTACTGGCATGCTCGCGAACTATTGGCCAATGGACGCGGCGTCCTGGTGCCGTTCGGTGATGCGACGGCGATCGGCAATAAGATCGCGGAATTGCTCACCGATGACGTCCGGCGGCAGGCGATGTGCCGGCGCGCCTATGCGGTCAGCCGAACTATGACGTGGGAACGCACCGCCGAGCATTACATGTCGGTTTTCGAGAGCGCGTCTCAGGGGCACTGGCTCAAGGTCATCGCGCCCTCCAACACCGGCGTTCCGGAGCCACGCGGCCCTGCGGCGCCGGACATGCAAATCGGCTATTTCCTGTCGATGTGCGACGATACCGGCCTGTTCCAGCACGCCGTGTATTCGGTGCCCGATCGCTCGCACGGCTATTGCGTCGATGACAACGCCCGCGCGATGCTTTTGGCCTGCGCCCTCAACAGTCCGGGCGAACAGCCGCTGTCGGAAATCTTGACGGCTCGCTTCGCCGCTTTCGTGCAGCATGCATGGAATCCCGACACCGGGCGGTTTCGCAACTTCATGGGCTTCAATCGAACTTGGCTCGAAGCCAGCGGGTCCGAAGACAGTCATGCGCGGACGCTTTGGGCGCTAGGCGAAACCGCGCGTAGCGACGCAACTCCGTCGCGGCGCCTGTGGGCGGCTGCCTTGTTCGCCGAGGCTCTGTCGATTGTAGAGACCTTTTGCTCTCCGCGGGCGTGGGCGTTCACCCTGCTGGGTTTGGGCGCTTATTGCGCCGTGGCTCCCGATGATCTCCACGCTCAGGAGATCCGGCGTTCTCTTGCCGACAGGTTGATGTCCTGTCTGGCTTCGGTCGAAACGCCGAACTGGGTGTGGTTCGAGGAAGGGTTGGCTTACGACAACGCCCGTCTGCCGCAAGCGCTGATGATGACAGGCGCGGCGACGCAAACGCCTGAATACGTGCAGGCCGGATTGAGGACTCTGCGGTGGCTGATGACGCGGCAAACGACGCCGGCAGGGCATTTCCGGCCGGTCGGCACCGCCGGCTTCGGCGAATTGCGGCAACTTCCCCGCGCCTTCGATCAGCAGCCTGTGGAAGCGACGGCGACGATCGCTGCCTGCCTTACGGCATGGCGGGCGGATGGCGATGCCGAGTGGAAAGCGCTTGCGACCCGCGCGTTCACTTGGTTTCTCGGCAGCAATGACCTGTCGGTGGCGCTGGTCGATCCGCACACCGGCAGTTGCCGCGATGGACTGCACCCCGATCGTGCCAACGAAAACCGCGGCGGCGAGTCGGTTGTGTGCTACCTGCTTGGGCTAGCGGAGATTCGCCAGCTTGCGCGCGTCAACGCCGGCCTGACCAAACCCGCGGCACTGCGCGCCATGGGCGCCTGAATTCTGCCTCTGCTCAAGCGATCGAGGACACCAGTGTCACAGGCCACTTTCCTGAATCGGCAGGCGCTTTATTTGCGTCCCGATCCCGCGCGGGTGATCGTGCGCCCGTTCAAGCCGGCGACCGAACCCCGCGATCTCAACCCGACTGACAAGACGCGTGCAAATCATATCGTCGACCGGGTTCTCGCCCTCGACACCGAAGCCGTTGCCTCCCAACTCACGGACGTCCTTGAAAATTTCCTCGGTCGGCATCGAAACCTGCTGGAGAGGTTCGAGGCCCGCGCGAACGAAATGGAGGAGGTTTTCGCAGCGCATGGAAGCTTTTCAAAAATCCAGCGCCAGTTAATCGGGGCCTATTTTCTCAATGAGTATTCGTTCGAGGCCTCTGCCTTGTTCAACCCCAGCATCGTGCCGCACCCCGACCAATCGGACGCGCCGAAGGGCGGCCTACGCTTCATTCTCAGCCTCCGTGCGATCGGCGAAGGGCACGTGTCGTCACTGACGTTTCGGGGCGGCACATTCGCAGCTGACGGCAGTATGACCGTTGATCCGACAGCGCGGCTTGCCTCGAGTTCCCGGATTTGCAATCGCGTATCCGGACCGGACGGCGATCATGTCGAACTGGTCTTCAAGCCCGAGGAAGAGCTCAGCGAGCGTGTCATCTTTCCGGTCACCGAATCCCAATCGAACGGCATCGAGGACGTCCGCTTTGTCGAGTTCAGCGATGATGGCCGGAAAACCTACTACGCCACCTATACCGCCTATAGCGGGCGGGCGATCCGTTCCGAACTGATCGAGACCCGCGATTTCATGTCGTTCCGGTTGGTGCCCTTGAGGGGCCCTGCGGCACGCAACAAGGGCATGGCGCTGTTCCCGCGCAAGATCGGCGGCAAATACGCCATGATCGCGCGACAGGACAATGAGAACCTGTACCTGATCTATTCAGACGACCTGTACACTTGGGGTGACGGCCAGGCCATTCTGAAACCGCTATTTCCCTGGGAGTTCGTTCAGATCGGCAATTGCGGATCGCCTATCGAGCTCGATGAAGGGTGGCTGCTGCTGACGCATGGCGTCGGCCCGGTGCGCAAATACTCGATCGGGGCGGCGTTGCTCGACATGAACGACCCCTCGAAGGTGCTAGCCCGCTCCCGCGAGCCGTTGTTGCGGCCCGAGCCGTCGGAGCGCGAGGGATACGTCCCCAACGTCGTCTATACCTGCGGGGCGATCCGGCACAACGACTGGATCATTCTCCCATACGCGGTGTCGGATACCTTCTCCAATTTCGCTACCATCAGGATTTCGGCGCTGATGCAGGCGATGAAAAGTTGACTACCGCTAGAGCGGCGCCAAATCCGTCCGTTGAAAGGTCAGGGAGCCCGAATGAGCGAGTGGCTTGAAAGCCGAAGAAAGCCCGTGAGCCAATGATCGAGGACAGGGACGCGCATGCGAAGGTGCGGGCCGCGCCTTTCGACCGGGATAAGGCTGAGTGGGCGCGCCACAATTCATCGAGAGTCAGATGCTGGTCGACGCACTGGATCGCGCCATCGGTGCGCACGAAGTCAATTCGCCAAGAGGCAAGTTTCGGCGGCGGCAGCAAGGCATAGCATCAATTAAATGGCTATTCGGGGACGAAGGGTGCACAGTTGACGCAATGGGAGGCTTCAGGTTGCGCCGGACGAACTTCCTGGTTCAAGCCCTGGATCCCACGGTAAGAGAGGATGCAGGCTTGGGGCCGCGTCCTTTCGGGCGTCGGCGGAACTTGAAAGGGCGCGCTATGCTTACGCTATCGAAACTCCTGCTTGAGAATGGGTTGCCCGATCTTCCGGTGTTGTTGATCGAGCCGCATCGCAACCACAGGGGAATCTGGCGTATCAAATTCAGCTATGAAACGGGCGAGCCGTTCTCCATGGCTGCGACCCAGGCATCGATCATGGTTTCCCGTCTCCATGAGATCGGGGAAGTCGAACTGGCCGAAGAGATCGACGGCGCGATGACAATTGCGGCGCGCTACGCGACAATGTGAAACTCGGCGTGCAAATGACGGCGTCATCATAACCCAAAGGAGATCGACATGGCCAAGGGCGAGCAAAAAGGAAATCGCGAAGCCAAGAAGCCCAAGAAAGAGAAGATCAAGACAATAGCTGCGGCGCCAAGCCAAAAGGCCGCGGGATGGCAACCGGGTTTCGCGTCCGGCAAGAAGAAATAGCAACGCAAGCGTCGACGTGAAGCGATCCGCTGAGCTGAGGCGTTCGAGCGCACGCAAGAGCGCGTTCTCGCAGGGCTCCGCGATCGGGCGGCGCTGATTGGCCTATTGCTCTTCGTGGGGCGCCTGCGGTCGTGGACGCGGCCTGTTCTAATGGTGATACCACCCGCAAAGGAAATCGGATGAAAATGACGCTGGCCCTATTGATGCTCGGCGCCTGCGCGCAAGGCGCTCTTGCCGCTGGACCGGAATGCCGCACGATCGAAAGCACGAGCGGGCGACTTGCCTGCTACGATGCGGCGACTCGCCCCGTTTCTTAAGTTGGCAACCGAACACAAGGCGGGTCTATGGTTCCATCACCGCCCGGTCTTCGGCTTACATCGGTGACTGAGAGTATTGTGCTCCCGCCCGTTTCGGAGAGCCACCATGCCCCGCATCCCGCCCGAAGCGTCGTTACATGACCGTCGAGTGTTGGAAGCCATGAGCCGCAAGGACGAGGCGAATGAACTCCCGCCGGGTCCGTTGCGCGACGCCAGGATCAGAAGAGCGCGCCAAGCTGTAACCACTTCCCATTTGATGAGTGGCTTTCGCCTCCCGGCCTGCCAAGCGCCGCAGTGAGGCCGGCTCATTTGGCGGCCTCTTTTGGAGTTCTCTGGTGGCAGACGGGTGTGATCTACCAGATCTATCCGCGCTCATTTCAAGATACGAACGCCGACGGCATCGGCGACCTCAAGGGGATCGAGCGGCGGCTCGACTATCTGGCCAGCCTTGGCGTCGACGCCATCTGGATCTCACCCATCTACCCCTCGCCGATGGCTGATTTCGGCTATGACGTCGCCAATTATTGCGACGTCGATTCGCGCTTCGGCGTGCTCGCCGATTTTGACAGTCTGCTTGCACAAGCCCATACGCGCGGGCTCAAGATTTTGCTCGACTTCGTGCCTAACCACACATCCGACCGGCATCACTGGTTCGTCGAGAGCCGCGCCTCGCGCGACAATCCGAAACGGGACTGGTACATCTGGCACAATCCGGCGCCGGATGGCGGGCCGCCCAACAACTGGATCAGCGATTTCGGCGGCTCGGCATGGGAGTGGGACAAAGCCACCAGCCAATATTACTACCACGCATTCCTGAAGGAGCAGGCGGACCTCAACTGGCGTAATCCGGCTGTGCAGACCGCGATGTACGACGTGATGCGCTTCTGGTTCGACCGGGGCGTGGACGGCCTCCGCATCGACGTGCTGTGGCACCTGGTCAAGGCGGCAGACTTCCCCGACAATCCGCCCAACCCGACCTTTCAGTCGGCGATGGGCGACATGCACCGCGTGCTTCAGTTCCACTCGACCGACCAGCCCGAAGTCCACGAGATCGCCGCGGACATGCGCGCCATCGCCGATAGTTATGGCGCCAGTGGACGGGGGGAACGCGTGCTGATCGGTGAAATCTACCTGCCGGTCGATCGGCTGCTGCACTACTACGGCCGGGAACGGGCAGAGGTGCACCTGCCCTTCAACTTCCAGCTCATCGATGCACCGTGGGAGGCGCGCTCGCTGGCGACGCTGATCGCCAACTACGAGGCGGCGCTTCCGCCAGGCGCTTGGCCGAATTGGGTGCTCGGCAACCATGACCGGCCACGCGTCGCAGCCAAGCGGGGGCAAGCCCAGGCCCGCATCGCAGCGATGCTGCTGCTGACGCTCCGTGGCACGCCCACCCTCTACTACGGAGACGAGTTGGGCCTAAGCGACGTCGCGATCCCGTGTGCCCGGGTTCAGGATCCGCGCGGGCTGCGCGAGCCCGCCCTCGCCTTGGGCCGTGATCCCGTCCGCACGCCGATGCCTTGGGACGGAAGCGAAAACGCCGGCTTCACCACCGCGAAGCCGTGGCTGCCGCTCAATGCCGACTGGCCTATTCGCAACGTTGCGCAGATGGCGCAGGAGCCTCAGTCGATCCTGGCGCTTTATCGCCGATTGCTTGCGGCCAGGCGCGCGCACCCGGCATTGGCGATCGGCGATTTCGCGCTGCTGGACACGGAGGGCGATGTGGTCGCCTATGAGCGTCGACACGGCGCCGAGCGATTGATCGTAGCACTCAATCTCGGGGGACATCCGCATCGCCTGGAATTACCGGACTGGGCGAGCGATTGCCGGGTGCTATTGTCCACTGTCGCCGACGCAGCGCTACCCGGAGACGGTGCCGTGCTGCTGCGGGCGGACGAGGGCCTTATCCTGATGGTCGACTAACGAAAAGCAACGAAGGGCAATCCCGTGCGTATCGCCATGCTAGCTCCGATCTCCTGGCGAACGCCGCCGCGCCACTATGGTCCCTGGGAATTGGTGACGAGCCTGTTGACCGAGGCGCTGGTGGCGCGCGGCATCGACGTCACCTTGTTCGCCACGAAGGATAGCCGGACGGCGGGCAGATTGGCGGGCGTCTGCCCGGCGCCCTATTCCGAGGACCCGACTATGGACGCCAAGGTATGGGAGATGCTCCACGTCGCCCATGTATTCGAGCGCGCCGGTGAGTTCGACCTCATTCACAACCAGGCCGATTTCGTGCCGCTCGCATTCTCCCGGTTGGTGAAGACGCCGGTGGTGACGACGATCCACGGCTTCTCCTCGGAACGCATCCTGCCCGCTTTCAAGGCATACGAGGATCGCGTCCATTATGTCGCGATCAGCAATGCCGATCGCCATCCGGACCTGCGCTATGCAGCAACAATCCATCACGGTATTCGGCTGGAGGACTTTCCCTTCGACCCGCGCGGCAGCGAAGACTTGCTCTTCTTCGGCCGCATCCACCCGGACAAGGGGGCGGCCGAGGCGATTGCGGCGGCAGGTCGAGCGGGTCGGCGACTGATCATGGCCGGTATCGTCCAGGATCAGGAGTACTATAACGAGCAGGTCCTGCCCGCGCTGGACGAGCGCTCCGTGATCTATCGCGGCCCGGTGGGCGGCGCGGCCCGCACCAACGCCTTGGGTTCCGCGCGCGCGCTGCTCCATCTTATCAATTTCGACGAGCCGTTCGGGCTATCGGTCGTGGAGGCGCTTGCCTGCGGCACACCGGTGATCGCCTGCAACCGCGGATCGATGCCCGAGCTGATCGACGATGGCGTGACTGGCTTCCTGGTCAACAACGTCGATGAAGCCGTAAATGCGATCAGCCGTGTCGGCGAAATTGATCGCGCCGTATGCCGAGCATCGGTGTCCGAGCGCTTTACAGTAGATCGAATGGCTGATCGATATCTGGATTTGTACCGATCGGTCCTTGGCGGCGCCCTTTGTCATCGGTGATCCGTCCTTCGGCCGTGCCGATCCGGGTATCGAAGCTTATACTTTTTGGCGGTTACGTGCAGCGACGCGACCTACGAGATAACTGGGAGGAATTAGCGGAGGAGCGCGTAAGACTTTGGGGCACTGGCGCGCGATCATAAAAACCATCGCCCCGAAGTTTGTGACCCTTCCAGCTACCGTTGCAGGCTTTGCCAAGTTTGAACGACTTTTCCGCCAGTCCTGGAGCTGTCAGATCATTTACAGTATTGAATTGGTCGATCGATGTGAGTTCAGTGCTTCCGACGGTGCGTGTTCCGACGCTCGTGCTCCATCGCAAGGACGGGCACGTCTTGCGGGCCGAGGGGCTCGGCTAGATCCGATGAGCCTCGCTTTCTACTGTCGGCGAGACAATCGAGATCGCAACTCAATGTTGATGGCCGCCCGACACGATTCAAACGTGCGGCCTTCGCCTTCGGAAGGCGACGCTCTATCCAGCTGAGCTACGGGTGCTTACTGCTTACGCAGTGCTTACGCGGATTTCGCGTATGAGTGAACCCCAACGCGCATCCCTCGCAAGCCATTGCAGTCCAATACTCTTTCTCACTTTTCGTACCAGCCGGCTTGACACGTGCCTTCCTAAGGCAAACCGGCCTACCAGCCGTGCTGTTTGAAAGCGATTTCGAGTCGAGATGCGGCTGGCGTTCGTGTACGAAAGCCGTACCGAATCAGATCCGGAGCGAATCGATTCCTCAACTCATACTCGGAATGATCTATCTGCTGATCCTGACCCGGTTCATCTGGCCACTGCAGTTGCCGCTCTCGATCAAGATCTTGGCGGCGGCGCTCGCGTTGGTCGCATTGCAGTTTCACCAGTGGAGCAAGCTCTCGTCGGGTTCGGTATTCTCTCCGGAGTTTCCGCGCCTAGTGGTCGCCCTTTTCAACTGGGCGTTTGGTACGATAGTCTTACTGGCCCTGCTGCAACTGGCGCTCGATGTCGGACTTCTGGCCGGAATTCCGTTCCACGGGGGCATCGTGAGCGCGCCCGACGAAGTCCGCTACGGACTGGCTGCATTGGCTGCCGTTGCGGCCGCGATAGGCGTTCATCAGGCGATGCGGATTCCGCCGCTGAAGGACATCGAAATCGGTGTGCACGGACTTCCGCATCAATTCGACGGTTACACCATTCTGCAACTGACCGATCTTCACATCAGTCGGCTGTTTCCCGCTTCATGGGCGCGTACCGTCGTCGAGCGATCAAACAAATTGGGCGTGGACGTAGTCGCGATCACGGGAGATCTGATCGACGGCACACTCGATGCGCGACGCACCGACATCGAGCCGCTGCGGGACTTGAAGGCGACCGACGGTGTTTACGTGATTTCCGGTAATCACGAATACATCTTCGGCTACAGCACATGGATGGCGCACTTCGCCCAGCTGGGACTGCTCTCGCTCGAGAACAGGCACATCGTTCTCGATCGTAACGGCGGCAAACTGGTTCTTGCCGGCATCACCGACCGAGCGTCACGCCGCACCGGACATCCTGCTCGCGACCTTGCCGCAGTCCTCGAAGGAGCCCCCGAAGGCGCCCCTGTCATCCTGCTCGATCATCAGCCGAGCGACGCGCGGCACTCCGCAGCGCTTGGCGTGGCTCTTCAATTATCTGGACATACGCACGGCGGACTGATCCGCGGGATCGACCAGCTGGCCGCACGCGCCAACGCCGGATATGTTTCAGGTTCCTACGACGTCAATGGGATGACGCTTTACGTAAACAATGGCACAGCGCTTTGGCCCGGCTTTGCGCTGCGGCTCGGTCGCCCCTCCGAGTTAACTCGGATCACGCTGCGCCAAGCGAGGGCTACCTGACCGCGTGGCGAAAGGGTTGGCTCAAGGGCCAGCCCAGTTGCGGCATCGCCGGCGATTGCTACGGCTCCTCTTATCGGGCTTCGAGAAAGCGGTGCACGGGGATAGCCTCCCGGTGACCGAATCCGGAGCCTGGTGCAACGACCTGGATGGTCGTTGGCATAGAGGAGAGCTCCGATGAAACTCTATGTTGGATTGGACGTCGGCCTGGAGGAAACCAGTCTTTTGCGTGGTCGACGGGGAGGGCCAGACGGTGCGCGAGCAGAAGGTGTGCACCGAGCCGGAGGCGATCCGCTGCGCTCTTGAAGGCTTCGCGGATCGCCTCGATCGAGTGGGCATCGAAGCGTCGTCACTTGGCATCTGGTTGTACCGCGAACTGCAGCTGGCCGGGATCCCGATCATTGTCGTCGAAGCGCGCCACATGCGCGTCTCGCTGTCGGCGATGCGCAACAAGACCGATCGCAACGATGCCCGCGGCATCGCCCAGATGATGCGGCTGGGGTGGTACCGCGCCGTCCATGTCAAGAGCATCGAGATGCAGAGGATGCGCACGCTTCTGGCCAGCCGGAAGCTTCTGAAGCGCAAGCTGGTCGACATCGAGAACCACATTCGGGGCGCGCTGCGGGCGTACGGATTGCTCGTCGGAGCGGTCGGCCGGGGCGGCTATGAGGCGCGGGTCCGCGAGCTGCTCGAGCGCTGCGATCCGGTGTTCGTGGTGACGATCGAAGCCATGCTGGACGTCCGGCGGGCTACCTTCGCAGGGTTCGAACGGCTGCATCGCGTGCTGCTTCGGGTGGTATGATGCGGTTTGTCGCCGTCTGGTGACGGTTCCAGGTGTCGGTCCCGTTGCAGCGTTGTCGTTCAAGGTCGGCGTCGACGACCCGTTGCGCTTCGCCAGATCCCGGACGGTTGGCGCGCGGCCATCGGTCACCATGCGGCCGAAGGTTATCACCGTGAAATCGTCAAGGTACCGCTACCGCAAAAAGGCGAACCGCGGGACAAACGGTTGACGCGTGGTGATGCAGCCAGGCTGATCTGGGCTTGTTGGCGGTACCGCGAAATGCAGAAGGCATCACGTCGGCCGATGGATGATGCGAAGGCTCCGACCGAGAAACGCCCGCTTCGGCATCTAGCTCGCTTCATCTTGCTCGGAATCTACAGCGGGACGCGTGCAGGAGCGATCGCTTCTGCATCACCCATTCCGGCGGTCGGCCGCTCCTTTGTCGATCTCGAGCGTGGACGCTACTATCGGCTCCCGCAGGGCAGCGCGAAGACGAACAAGCGCCAACCGACGGTTCCCGTTCCGTTGCGCTTACTTGCGCATCTGAGGCGTTGGCACCGGATCAATCCAGAGGCACGGCATTTCGTCGAGTTCAATGGCAAGCCGGTTAGTTCAGTCAAGACAGCGTTCAAGAGCGCCGTCCGGCTCGCCGGGCTCGGTCCCGGCATATCGCCGCATACGTTGCGGCACACGGCCGCGACGTGGCTGATGCAGCGCGGCACAGACCCCTGGCAGGCGGCCGGCTATTTGGGAATGTCGCTGGACGTCCTACTCAACACCTACGGCCACCATCACCCGGACTATCTGTCGGATGCCGTCGAGAAGATCGCCATGCGCGCATCCGCTGACGAACGAAAGGGGCACGTATCTGGTGCGGTGGCCTCGCTGCCTCGAAAGACATCCTGACAACCCATTGATCTCATTGGTGGGCCCGGCAGGACTCGAACCTGCAACCAGACCGTTATGAGCGGCCGGCTCTAACCATTGAGCTACAGGCCCCGCCGCGGGCGGCCGATGGGAGTGGCCGGCAACGGTGCCGACACCCCTTACCGCGTGGCCGGCGTTCCGGCAATGCCGCGCTGGCTAATCCACCGACGCGCCGGCGAATGCGACGACCTTGCGCCATTTCTCGGTTTCATCGGACACGAGCTTGCCGAATTCGGCGGGCGTCATCGGCTTGGGAATGCCGCCGACCGCGACAAGCTGCGCCACCAGCTTGGGATCGTCCAGCGCGGCGTTGACCGCCTTGTTCAGGGTCGCGACGATTTCCGGCGGCGTTCCCTTGGGCGCGGAGATGCCGTAGAAGCCGACCGCCTCGAAACCCGGCACGGTTTCGGCGATCGTCGGAACATCGGGCACGCCGGGCCAGCGCTGCGGCGAGGTGACGCCGAGCGCGCGCACGCTGCCGGCGCGCGACTGCGCCAAGGCGGACGGCAGATTGTCGAAAATCAGCTGCACCTTGTTGGAGATGATGTCGGGAAAGGCGATCGCCGATCCACGATAGGGCACATGCACCATGTCGATCCCGGCCATCGCCTTGAACAGTTCGGCCGACATGTGCACCGAGGTGCCATATCCCGACGAGGCGTACGACACCTTGCCCGGATTGGCCTTGCAATAGTCGATGAACTCCTGGACGGTCTTGACCGGCATGGCGTTCGACACCACCAGCATGTTGGTGAGCTGCATGATGCTCGCCACCGGCACGGTGTCGCGGACGAAATCATAGTTGAGATGCTTGTAGAGCGAGGTGCTGATCGCGTTGTTGGGGGCGACGAACAACAGCGTGTATCCGTCCGGCGGCGCGTTGATCGCCGCGGCTGCGGCAATGTTGCCGCCGGAGCCGGCGCGGTTCTCCACCACGAATTGCTGGCCAAGATGATCCGACAGCCATTGGCTCATGATCCGGGCCACGATATCGACCGGGCCGCCGGGGGCGAAGCCGATCAGCCAGCGCACCGGCCGGGCTGGATAATCGGCGGCGGAAACCGGCCCGAGGCCGGCCGCGAGGCCCAGGAGGCCAACCAGCCCGATGATCGCGGCGCGCAAACAACCTGTCATGGATCACCCCATCGTGGATGCGGCATGCTTTCATACAAATCGGAACTTGCCTACATTGCGATTCAAGACGACTGGAAAGACACCCATGATGCGAGAGAGTGATCGAACGAAACGGGCGGTACGCGATCGGCGCCCGATCCATCATTCGCCGGTCTTCTGGATCGGCATCGTCCTGTGCCTGGCAGCCATTGCGATCTACCTTGGGTCGGACGATCTCTCCTGGCCGCCCGCCTTCCGCGCGGGGAATTGAGCCGTCCACGGGTCCGATATTGGCAAGCTTCGATCGATGAGCATTCGCCCTGGTCCGCCCCCGGTCACGATCCCGACGCAGCGTCTGCCAGCGGCGTTGACGCCGCTCGAGGCGGCGGTGGCGCGGCTGTTGGACGGGCTGGTGCCAGTCGATCCGGTCGACCTTCCGCTGTACGAGGCGCCGGGCTGCATCGCAGCCGAAATGCCCGGGCTGCCCGCCCATCCGGCCGGCGACCGCGCCGCCGTCGACGGCTGGGCGCTGCAGGCCCGCGATCTTGCCGGTGCGTCGTCCTATTCGCCGCTGGTATTGGCCAAGCCGCCGGCCTGGGTCGAAGCCGGCGACCGCATGCCCGAGGGATGCGACTGTGTGATTGACGCCGCTGCGGCCGATCCTAGCGGTCCGCTGCTGCAGGTGTTGGCAGAGGCCGCGCCGGGGCAGGGCGTTCGACGCCGCGGCGGCGACATCGCCGAAGGCGGTCCAGCCCTCAGCCCCGGACAGCCCATCCGCCCGCTCGATCTATTGATCGCGCAAATCGCTGCGCTGGATCACCTGCGGGTGCGGCGTCCGCGGCTGCGCCTGGTCAATATTCCCGCGGCCGCCGGCGGCGTGGCCGTGACCGCTTCGCTGATCGCCGAATGCGCCGGCGCGGCCGGCGCCGCCGTGGCTTGCCGCGAGGCGGCCGGCCGCGATGCAGCATCCATCGCCGATGCGCTCGAGGATGGCGTCTGCGATCTGCTCCTGACCATCGGGGGCTCGGGCGTTGGCCGCACCGATGCGACCATGACTGCCCTGGCGCGGCATGGCCGCATTCTCGCGCATGGACTCGCGCTCGACCCTGGCCGCACCTCGGCGGTCGGCCGGATCGGACATGTTCCGGTCGTCGCGCTGCCCGGCGCGCCGGCGCAGGCGCTGGCGGCGTGGTGGACACTGGCGCTTCCGGCGCTCGACCGGTTGTCCGGGCGGACGCCGCGGACGCCGGTGCGGCTGCCGCTGCTGCGCAAGGTGGCATCGAGCGTCGGCATCGCCGAAATCGTGCTGCTCGAGCAGGCGAAGGGCGGCTGGCTTCCTCGCGCGATCGCCGAACTGGCGCCCCACGCCATCGCCCGTGCCGACGCCTGGTTCGTCGTGCCCGGTGGCAGCGAGGGGTATGCTGCGGGCAGCGTCGTCGATGCCTATATGCTGAGGGACTGACCTCCGAGTTGCAAAATGGCCCGCCCTTCTCCCCCCAGACAGCGTGACAGCATTGAGCAGGACCAGTTCCTGAGCATCCTGTCGCGCGAGGAAGCGCTGGCGCGGTTCGAGGCGGCGCTGTTCCCCCGGGCCGTGTCGAGCGAAAGCCGACCGCTGGCGGCGGCACTCGGCTGCGCGCTGGCCGCCGACATCCCGGCCCCGATCGACGTGCCGCCCTTCGATCGCTCCAATGTCGACGGCTTTGCGGTGCGTGCCGCCGATCTTGCCGAAGCCGGCGAAGCGACCCCGGTCCGTCTGCTGCTCAATGACGAGGTGATCGCCTGCGGCACCGCGCCGACGCGGCCGGTGTTGTCGGGAACGGCTACGCCGATCGCCACCGGAGGTCCGGTACCGCGCGGTGCCGATGCCGTTGTCATGATCGAACACACCGAACTCGCCGGCGCACGCGCGATCGAGATCCGGCGCGCCGCCGCGCCGGGGCAATGGCTGTCCTATGCCGGCTCCGACATTGCGCGCGGCGAGGCGCTGCTGCGCGCCGGCACCGTGATCGGCTCGCGCGAGATCGGCATGCTGGCGGCCTGCGGGATCGCTCAGGTCGAGATCGTGCGCCGGCCCCGCGTGGCGGTGCTGTCCACCGGCGACGAACTGGTGCAGCCGGGCGAGCCGCTGCCTCAGGCCGCGATCTACGACGGCAATGGCGCGATCGTCACCGCGGCGGTGAACGAGAACGGCGGCGAGGGGAGTTTTCTCGGCGCCATCGCCGACGACGAGGAACAACTCGAAGCCGCGATGCGTCGGGCGCTTGTCGCCAGCGACATGTTGGTGGTGTCCGGCGGCACCTCGAAGGGGGCCGGCGACGTCACCCACCGCATCATCGCCCGGCTCGGACCGCCCGGCATCGTCGCCCACGGCGTCGCGCTGAAGCCGGGCAAGCCGCTGTGCCTTGCGGTGTGCGACGGCAAACCGGTGGTCATCCTGCCTGGCTTCCCGACCTCGGCGATGTTCACCTTCCACGACATGGTGGTGCCGGTGCTGCGGCGGATGGCGGGACTGCCGCCGCGTTCCGAGGCGACGGTCGCCGCCCGGGTGCCGGTGCGGATCGGCTCGGAACTGGGCCGCACCGAATTCGTCATGGTGTCGCTGGTCGAAGCTGCCGATGGCCTGATCGCCTATCCCACCGGCAAGGGATCGGGAGCGATCACCTCCTTCGCCCAGGCCGACGGATTCCTGAAGATCGACGCGCTCGCCGATCAGCTGCCGGCAGGTTCCGAGGTCGAGGTGACGCTGCTGACGCCGGCGGTGCGGGTGCCGGATCTGGTCATCGTCGGCAGTCATTGCACCGGCCTCGATCTCGTCACCGCGCCGTTGTCGCGGGCCGGCCTCACGGTGCGCACCATCGCGGTCGGCAGTCTCGGCGGGCTTGCCGCGGCCAAGCGGGGCGAGTGCGATCTGGCGCCGATCCATCTGTTCGACGAGAACTCCGAAACCTACAATGCGCCGTTTCTCGACGAAGGGCTCGAACTCGTCCCGGGCTGGCGGCGGATGCAGGGCATCGTGTTTCGCAAGGGCGATAGCCGGTTCGAGGGTGCGAACGCCGAGGACGCCGTGCGCGCCGCACTGGCCGATCCCAGCTGCATCATGGTGAACCGCAACCAGGGCGCCGGCACCCGCATCCTCATCGATCGCCTGCTCGGCCCGGCGCGGCCGGATGGCTACTGGAACCAGCCGCGCTCGCACAATGCAGTGGCCGCCGCGGTGGCGCAGCACCGTGCCGACTGGGGCATGACCATTGCGCCGGTGGCCGATGCCGCCGGTCTCGGCTTCATCCCGCATGCCGAAGAGCATTATGATTTCGCGTTGGTGACCGCGCGCAAGCAGCGGCCGGCCGTGCAGGCCTTCCTCGACGCGCTGTCGTCGGCGCAAGCCCGCGCCGCGCTGACGCAGGCCGGCTTCCGGCCGGCCGATTGAGCTTGGTCACCGTCGCTCCGGCGCGCGCGTTCCACCCTGCCATGGATCGCTCCGCAGGCGATCGCGATGACGGTGTGGAAAGGCCACGTGCCGCATCACAACGCGCCGCTCAGCCGGCGTCATCCAGCGAGGCGAGCCGCTCGGCTTCGGCGAGGTCGTCCATCGTATTGGCATTGAAGAACGGATCGAGCGGCGTCGCGGGCCAGGTGACCGTGGCCAATGGATAGCGCGCGGTCCAGCGGTCGATTTTCCTGACATCCTCGACGACCAGCGCATGCCGCAGCTGCTCGCGCAACGCCACCTTCCACAGTCCGATCACCGGATGCGATTGATTGTCCGAGGCGGCGACCGCGAGCTCGGCATCGGTTTCGGCCCGCGCGCGATCGAGGCGCGCGACCAGATCGCGCGGCAGAAACGGACAGTCTCCCGCCGCACTCACGACAAAGGCGATCTCCGGCCGGTTCGCCGCCGCCCAGTCCAACGCGGCAAGAATGCCTGCCAGCGGCCCGGGAAAATCTTCCACGCCGTCGGCGACGACAGGCAATCCGAATGATGCGAACCGCGCGGGGTCGCCGTTGGCATTGAGGATCAGCCCGTCGCATTGCGGCGCCAGCCGCGCGATCACGCGGGCCAGGATGGTTCGGCCACCGATCTGCCGCATCGGCTTGTCGCCGCCGCCCATCCGGCGCGCGAGGCCGCCGGCGAGCAGCACGCCCAATACGCTATTCGTCACGGTGTTCGCCCTTGCGCTGGTGGCGCGCGCTTTCCTCTTCGACAAAGGCGAGGCTCTGATCGTAGATGATGCGCTCGCCGCCCGAGAGCGCGATGAACCGCTTGCCGCGCGCACGCCCGACCAGCGTCAACCCGACCTGCCGCGCCAGATCGACGCCCCAGGCGGTGAAGCCCGACCGCGAAATCAGGATCGGAATCCCCATCCGCACCGTCTTGATGACCATCTCGGAGGTCAGCCGGCCGGTGGTGTAGAGGATCTTGTCGGCGGGATCGACGCCGTGGCGGTAGATCCAGCCCGCGATCTTGTCGACGGCATTGTGACGGCCGACGTCCTCGGTGTAGCAGACCGGCGTGCCCTGCTGGCACAGCACGCAGCCATGGATGGCGCCGGCCTCAAGATAGAGCGACGGCATGGTATTGATCGCGTGCGTCATCTCGTACAGCCAGGAGGTGCGCAGCTCGGCCTCCGGCAGCGCGACACTCTCGATGGCCTCCAGGAGGTCGCCGAACGCCGTGCCCTGCGCACAGCCCGAGGTCTGGGTCCGCTTCTTCAGCTTCTGCTCGAAATTGGTGTGGTGCCCGGTGCGCACCACCACCACCTGGAGGTCGTCGTCATATTCGACCTCGGTGACGACATCGTCGTATTTCAGCATGTTCTGGTTGAGCAGATAGCCGAGCGCGAGATATTCCGGATAATCGCCGATCGTCATCATGGTGACGATCTCCTGCGCGTTCAGATACAGCGTCAGCGGCCGTTCCATCGGCACCTTGATCTCGACGGCGGCGCCGGTCTGATCGGTGCCGGCGACACGCTCGGTCAGGCGCGGATCGTCCGGGCGAGGGACGATCAGGGGGACCGCTGTTTTTTCCATCTTCATCATGTCGGGCACGGTAGCATGACATTGCCTGCCATCCGATATAATGCATCCTGCGGTGGGAACGAGGGCGGCACGGGCGGGCTGAATTGGGTCTCGCCGGAGAACGCGATGAAGATGATCGGCCTGGCGGGGTGGAGCGGCGCCGGCAAGACCACCTTGCTGGCGAAGGTCATCCCCCACCTGCGCGACCAGGGCCTGCGCGTCTCCGTCATCAAGCACGCCCATCACGATTTCGACGTCGATATGCCCGGCAAGGATTCCTGGGTGCATCGGCAATCCGGTGCGACCGAAGTGCTGGTTTCCTCCGCCAGGCGCTGGGCGCTGATGCATGAGTTGCGAGGCGCGGCCGAGGCGAGACTGCCGGATCTGCTCGCGACGATGTCGCCGGTCGATCTGGTCCTTGTCGAGGGCTTCAAGCGCGAACCGCACCGCAAGATCGAGGTGCATCGCGCCGCCAACGGCAAACCGCTGCTGTTCCCGCAGGACCCCGGCATCGTCGGCATCGCGACCGATGCCGTGGTTGAAACCGCGCTTCCAACCGCCCATCTCGATGATATCGACGCCGTTGCCGCATTGCTGCTGCGGTCTGCGGCGCCGGTCGACGATAGACCGGCGGAACGGACCGCCGGGGGCTGAGAGGCAGATGGCGCAACTATCCGACGATTGCTTTGCCTTTGGTGGCCCGCTGATGGCGATCGAGCAGGCCGTCGCGATCATTGCCGCGCGGGTGGCGGCCGTGCCGGAGATCGAGACCGTGTCGCTGGCCGAGGCCGATGGTCGCGTTCTCGCGGGCGATGTCTCCGCGCCGCTGCCGCTGCCGCCCTTCACCAATTCCGCCGTCGATGGTTATGCCGTGCGCAGCGGGGATCTGCCGCACGAAACCGAGCGGGCATTTGCCGTGACCGGACGAATACCGGCCGGCGCCACATCGGCGCAATCGATCCAGCCGGGCGAGACGGTGCGCATATTCACCGGCGCGCCGATGCCGGAAGGCGCCGACACAGTATTCATGCAGGAGGACGTGCGGGTCGAGGCTGACGGCAGGGCGGTGCTCCCTGCCGGACTGAAGCCCGGCGCCAATGTACGGCCGGCGGGTGAGGACATCGCGGCCGGCTCCGCCGCACTGCCCGCCGGGCGGCGGCTGCGGCCGCAGGACATCGCGCTGGCTGCCGCGCTCGGCCTGACCCGGCTCGAGGTACGCCGGCGCGTCCGTGTCGCGGTGTTCTCGACCGGCAATGAATTGGTGTCCCCGGGTGCCGTGCGCGGTCCGGGACAGCTCTTCGACTCCAATCGTTTCATGCTGATGGCAATGCTCGGCCGGCTGGGCTGCGCGGTGAGCGATCTCGGCATCCTGCGCGACGAGCGCACCTCGCTCGCCAAGGCGCTGACCACGGCGGCCGGAGCCCACGATCTGATCCTGACCACGGGCGGCGTTTCGACTGGCGAAGAGGACCACGTCAAGGCCGGTGTCGAAAGCGTCGGCACCCTCGTGCTGTGGCGGATGGCGATCAAGCCGGGGCGCCCGGTTGCCATGGGCATTGTCGGGGGGACGCCGTTCATCGGTCTGCCGGGCAATCCGGTGGCGAGCTTTGTCACCTTCGCCCATGTGGTGCGGCCCACGGTGCTGGCGCTGGCCGGCGCCGCGCAGCAGCCGTTGCGGCCGCTGCCGGTGGCTGCCGCCTTCAGCTACCGCAAGAAAATCGCCCGCCGTGAATACGTCCGCGTCAGCCTTCGCGAGGCCGATGGCGGCGGGCTCGAGGCGGTCAAATTCCCGCGCGAGGGCGCGGGCCTGCTGTCTTCGCTGGTGGACACCGACGGGCTGGTCGAACTCAACGAGGACGTCACCCGGGTCGAACCTGGTCAGCTGGTCGGGTTTCTCGGCTATGCCAACCTGATCTGACGTTGACGATGTGGCGTCGTCTCGCCATGTTGCGGCGATGGCTACGACAAAGCTCGATCTCGCCGGACTCAAATGTCCGTTGCCGGCATTGAAGACGCGAAAGGCGCTGAAGGCGCTGGCGCCCGGCGATCTCCTGCAGGTGCTTTGCACCGATCCGCTGGCGGCCATCGACATTCCCAACCTGATCCGCGAGACCGGGGACAAGGTCGAGATCCTGGAGCGCGATGAGCGGCGGATTGTATTCCTGATCCAAAAGGCGGGGGCGGCGACCTGTGCCACAGTGCCGCATCGGCCGGATTAATTTTGTGCCCTCTACCTTTTGCCTATCGACTCCAACCCGGGGTTCTGTCCCAATTCAGGCTTTCCACAGGGCGTGGAAAGTCGAGTCTTGCCGGTTGCATGCTCGGTTCGGGAGATGTCGCGCAGAGATCCAGCGCCGGTTGTAGGGGCCGGCGGCGCGTCTCCCAAGGGGGTGGAAAGCTCGAATGCGCGACCGCGATCCCGGCGCATATCGACGAATTGTGCGGAGCAGCAATGCATCAGCACACCATCAGGCGCTGAGGAACAGGATCGCATGACAGACATGCCCGGCAGGGGCGTGGGAGGAGAGAATGGGAGTCTTTTCGTTTCTTGACCGCGAACGCACCATCGCCGGTCCGGGCTTCAGTCGCTGGATGGTGCCGCCGGCGGCATTGTGCGTGCATCTCTGCATCGGCCAGGCCTACGCCTACAGCGTCTTCAATCTGCCGATGACCAAGCTGATCGGCATCACGAAGTCGGCACCCGACGACTGGAAGCTCACCGAGCTTGGCTGGATTTTCTCGATCGCGATTTTCTTCCTGGGCGTGTCCTCAGCGGTGTTCGGCCGCTGGGTCGAGGAGGGCGGCCCGCGCCGTGCCATGTTCGCCGCCGCCTGCTGCTGGGCCGGCGGCTTCTTCATCTCCGCGGTCGGCGTCTATGGTCACATGCTCTGGCTGATCTATCTCGGCTATGGGGTGCTCGGCGGCATTGCGCTTGGTATCGGCTACATCTCGCCGGTCTCGACCCTGATCAAGTGGTTTCCCGATCGTCCGGGTATGGCGACCGGCATGGCCATCATGGGCTTTGGCGGCGGCGCCTTCATCGCTTCGCCGCTTTCCGTCTGGCTGATGAGCAAGTTCAGCAGTCCGACCCATGTCGGCGTCGCCGAAACCTTCATCGTGCTCGGCGTCGCCTATTTCTTCTTCATGATCGTGGGCTCGATCATCGTGCGGGTGCCGGCTCCGGGCTGGAAGCCGCAGGGCTATGTGGCGCCGACGCAGTCGAAGGGCCTGATCACTCGAAACGACGTGTTCGTCTATGACGCGCTGAAGACGCCGCAGTTCTGGCTGATCTGGTGGATCCTCTGTCTCAACGTCACCGCCGGCATCGGTGTGCTCGGGCAGGCCTCGGCCATGAGCCAGGAAATGTTCCCGGGTCAGATCACGCCAGTGGCGGCCGCAGGTTTCGTCGGCCTGATGAGCCTGTTCAACATGGGCGGCCGTTTCGCCTGGGCCTCGACCTCGGACTATATTGGTCGCCGCAACACCTATTTCGTGTTCATGGTGCTCGGCTTCTTCATGTATTGTGCCGTGCCCTATACCGGGTCGATTGGAAGCGTGGTCGGATTTGTCTGCGCCTTCCTGGTGATCATCAGCATGTACGGCGGCGGCTTCGCCACGGTCCCGGCCTATCTGCGCGACATGTTCGGCACGCGCTATGTCGGCGCCATCCATGGCCTGCTGCTGACGGCCTGGTCGATGGCCGGTATCTTCGGTCCGGTGTTGGTGAACTACATCCGTGAGTACAACGTCACGCATGGCGTGCCGAAGGCGCAGGCCTACAACACCACCATGTACATCATGGCCGGGTTGCTCATCATCGGCTTCATCTGCAACTTCTTCGTCAAGGCGGTCGACAAGAAGTATCACATGACCGAAACCGACGATCGCGGCGTCGAGCCGGTCGGCATCCGTGCCGGCGCGCGGGCCTGAGGGAGGAGCCAACATGGACAACGCCCAACAGAGCACGACCACCACGCTGCAGCTTGCGCTGGCCTGGGGTTTTGTCGGCATTCCGCTGGTGCTGGGAGTGCTGCAGACCCTGATCAACTCAATGCAGCTGTTCCACTAGCGCCAAGGACCGCGCCCCGGAAGGGGGCGGTCCGGGGAATGCAGTCATTGCTGCCACAGCGCCGGTCGCGGAACACCGCGGCCGGCGCACTGTCTGTGGGCCGAGATTCCAGACAAGCCCCCTTGGCATCTGGCATGCCAGACCATAGAGTCTTCTTGGGCCAGATCGAGAACGAGACGCTAGATGAGTCATGACGTGCAGCAGGTTCGGACGTTCGAGCACCCGGGCGAGGGGCGGCGAAGAGCCAAGCCGACACCCAAGGGCCGGCAGATCGATCCACAGGCCGGCGAGGAGGTCGCCGCCTTGCTCGGTGATCGGCCACGGCGCCGCGATCTGCTGATCGAGCACCTGCACCTCATCCAGGACCGCTATCACCAGATCTCCGCCGCCCACCTCGCCGCGCTCGCCGACGAGATGAAGCTGTCCTTTGCCGAGGTGTTCGAGACCGCGACCTTCTACGCCCATTTCGACGTGGTTAAGGAAGGTGCCCCCGACATTCCGCCACTGACCATCCGGGTCTGCGATTCCCTGACCTGCGCGATGCTAGGCGGCGAGAAGCTGCTGCAGGAATTGCAGGACAGTGCCGGACCGGGCATTCGCGTGGTGCGCGCGCCCTGCGTCGGACGCTGCGACACCGCGCCAGCCGCAGAAGTCGGTCACCACTTTGTCGATCACGCCAGCGTTGCCGGCGTTCTCGGTGCCGTCAAGCGCGGCGACACCCATGCGCATCTGCCCGACCATGTCGGTTACGACGCCTATGTCGCCGGCGGCGGCTACCAGCTGCTCAAGCGGCTGCGCTCGGGCGCCCTTGCGCGCGAAGACCTGCTCAAGGTGCTCGACGATGCCTCGCTCCGCGGGCTTGGCGGCGCTGGCTTTCCGACCGGGCGGAAATGGCGCGCGGTGCTCGGCGAGCCCGGTCCACGGCTGATGGCGATCAATGGCGACGAGGGCGAGCCCGGCACCTTCAAGGACCGCTACTATCTCGAGACCGATCCGCACCGCTTCATCGAGGGCATGCTGATCGGCGCGCAGGTGGTGGAGGCTTCCGACATCTACATCTACATCCGCGACGAATATCCCGCTGCGCGCCAGATACTCGAAAGCGAGATCGCAAAGCTGCCGCCGGGCGGTCCGGTGCTGCACCTGCGGCGCGGCGCCGGCGCCTATATCTGCGGCGAGGAATCCTCGCTGCTGGAAAGCCTCGAAGGCAAGCGCGGTCTGCCGCGACACAAGCCGCCATATCCGTTCCAGGTCGGGCTGTTCGGCCTGCCGACGCTGATCAACAATATCGAGACGCTGTGGTGGGTGCGCGACATCGTGGAAAAGGGCGCGGACTGGTGGAAGAGCCATGGCCGCAACGACCGTCACGGCCTGCGCAGCTATTCGGTGTCGGGGCGGGTGAAGAATCCCGGCATGAAGCTCGCGCCCGCCGGCGTCACCGTGCGCGAACTGATCGACGAGTTCTGCGGCGGTATGGCCGAGGGCCACACCTTCCACGCCTATCTGCCGGGCGGCGCGTCGGGGGGAATCCTGCCGGCTGCGATGGACGACATCCCGCTCGACTTCGGCACGCTGGAAAAGTATGGCTGCTTCATCGGTTCGGCGGCAGTCGTGATCCTGTCCGAACAAGACAGCGTGAAGGGTGCGGCGCTGAACCTGATGCGGTTTTTCGAGGACGAAAGCTGCGGACAGTGCACGCCGTGCCGGGTCGGGACCGAAAAGGCGGCGCTGTTGATGCAGCAGCCGGTTTGGAACCGCGAATTGCTCGATCAGTTGAGCCAGGCGATGCGCGACGCCTCGATCTGCGGTCTCGGCCAGGCCGCCTCGAATCCGCTGACGTCGGTGATTAAGTATTTTCCGGAAGAATTCGTGCCGAAAGAGGCCGCGGAATGACCAAAATCCAGTTCGAACTCGACGGCAAGCAGGTCGAAGCCATCAACGGCGAGACCATCTGGCAGGTCGCCAAACGCGAGGGTAACGAGATTCCGCATCTCTGCCATTCGGCCCAGCTCGACTATCGGCCCGATGGCAATTGCCGCGCCTGCATGGTCGAGATCGAGGGCGAGCGAGTGCTGGCGGCTTCCTGCAAGCGCACGCCGAACGTGGGGATGAAGGTGAAATCGGCAAGCCCGCGCGCGGTCGCGGCGCAGAAGATGGTGATGGAGCTTCTGGTCGCCGATCAGCCGGCGCGCGAGACCGCGCATGATCCGGATTCCAAATTCTGGCACTGGGCCGAGCAGGTCGGGGTGACCGAGAGCCGCTTCCCGCATGCCGAGCGCTGGCAGGGCGATGCCAGCCATCCGGCGATGCGCGTCAACCTCGATGCCTGCATCCAGTGCGGCCTGTGCGTGCGTGCCTGCCGCGAGGTCCAGGTCAATGACGTGATCGGCATGGCCTATCGCAACCACGACGCCAAGATCGTGTTCGACTTCGACGACCCGATGGGTGAATCGACCTGCGTCGCTTGCGGTGAATGCGTGCAGGCCTGCCCGACCGGCGCGCTGATGCCGGCGGTGATGCTCGACGCCAACCAGACCCGCGTGACCTATCCCGACCGCAAGGTCAACTCGCTGTGTCCGTTCTGCGGCGTCGGCTGCCAGGTCACCTACGAGGTCAAGGACGACCGCATCATCTATGCCGAGGGCCGCGACGGGCCGGCCAATCACAACCGGCTCTGTGTCAAAGGCCGGTTCGGCTTCGACTACATCCATCATCCGCATCGGCTGACCCGGCCGCTGGTGCGGCTGCCGAATGCCAGGAAGGATGCCAACGACCAGGTCGATCCGGCCAATCCGTTCACGCATTTCCGCGAGGCTTCCTGGGAGGAGGCGCTCGACATAGCGGCCGGGGGACTGGTCTGGATTCGCGATCAGAAAGGCGTCAAGGCGCTGGCCGGTTTCGGATCGGCCAAGGGCTCGAACGAGGAAGCCTATCTGTTCCAGAAGCTGGTGCGGACCGGCTTCGGCTCCAACAATGTCGACCACTGCACGCGGCTCTGCCATGCCTCATCGGTCGCCGCGCTGATGGAGGGCCTGAATTCCGGCGCGGTATCGGCGCCATTCTCCGCGGCGATGGACGCCGAGGTCATCATCGTGATCGGCGCCAATCCGACCGTCAACCACCCGGTGGCGGCGACCTTCATCAAGAACGCGACCAAGCGTGGCGCCAAGCTGATCGTGATGGATCCGCGTCGTCAGTCGCTGTCGCGCCATGCCTACAAGCATCTCGCCTTCAAGCCCGGCAGCGACGTCGCGATGTTGAACGCGATGCTCAACACCATCATCACCGAGGGCCTGACCGACGAGCAGTACATCGCCGGCTACACCGAGGGCTTCGAAGACCTCAAGGCGCGCATCGGCGAATTCACGCCGGAAAAGATGGAGCCGATCTGCGGCATTCCGGCCGCCACCTTGCGAGAAGTGGCGCGGATGTATGCGCGCTCGCGCGCCTCGATCATCTTCTGGGGCATGGGCATCAGCCAGCACGTCCATGGCACCGACAATGCGCGCTGCCTGATCGCGCTCGCGCTGATCACGGGGCAGGTCGGCCGCCCCGGTACCGGGCTGCATCCGCTGCGCGGCCAGAACAACGTGCAGGGCGCCTCCGACGCCGGGCTGATCCCGATGTTCCTGCCGGACTACCAGCCGGTCGGGCGCGCCGATCTGCGCGCGCCGTTTGAAAAGGTCTGGCACCACGACGTCGATCCGGTACGCGGTCTCACCGTGGTCGAGATCATGAGCGCGATCCACGCCGGCGACATCACCGGGATGTATATCGAGGGCGAGAATCCCGCGATGTCGGACCCCGATCTGCAGCACGCCCGCGAGGCGTTGGCCAAGCTCGAGCACCTGGTGGTGCAGGATCTGTTCGTGACCGAAACCGCCTTCCATGCCGACGTGATTCTTCCGGCTTCGGCATTCGCGGAAAAGTCCGGCACCTTCACCAACACCGACCGCCGCGTGCAGCTGGCACGGCAGGTGGTCAAGCCGCCGGGCGATGCGCGGCAGGATCTCTGGATCATCCAGGAGATCGCCCGGCGCATGGGGCTCGACTGGAACTATGACGGGCCGGCCGACGTGTTCACCGAGATGACACAGGTGATGCCGTCGCTCGCCAACATCACCTGGGAACGGCTGGTGCGCGAAGGCGCGGTGACCTATCCGGTCGACGATCCCGACAAGCCCGGTAACGAGATCATCTTCACCACCGGGTACCCGACCGAGAGCGGCCGCGGCAAGATCGTGCCGGCGCATGTGCTGCCGCCGGATGAACTGCCCGACGACGACTATCCGATGGTGCTGTCGACCGGCCGCGTGCTCGAGCATTGGCACACCGGCTCGATGACCCGGCGCTCCCAGGTGCTCGACCGGATCGAGCCGGAGGCTGTGGCCTTCATGTCGCCAAAGGACATGCGGCGGCAGAAACTCCGGCTTGGCGATTTCATCCGCCTGGAGACCCGCCGCGGCGCGATCGAGGTCAAGGTGCGCTCCGACCGCGACGTTCCGGAGAACATGGTGTTCATGCCGTTCTGCTATGCCGAGGCGGCAGCGAACCTGTTGACCAATCCGGCGCTGGATCCATTCGGCAAGATCCCCGAGTTCAAGTTCTGCGCCGCCCGGATCGAAAAGGCCGAACTGCGCAACGCTGCGGAATAGTCGTACCTCGCGCCGGCCTCCGCTCATCAATTCCGCGCTCGCGCATCGCGCGGCGCGGTCTGCCGGGAAGCCAATCCCCGCCACAACGAGGCGGCTGCGGACCGTCGTTTGTCGGCAGACACTCCGTCGTCATTGAGCTCGAGTGCGGCGCACAGCGTTTTCCGCAACCGGACGTCGTCGACCGCGGCAAGGTATCGCCGCAGGATCGCGTCCGCCGCGGCGTCGCGCCTGAGGATGGCCGCGGACAATTCCCCGCTGGTCTTGCGGAAAAATGCAAAAACTTTCCGGTCCTGAAGGGAGCCGCCCAGCTTGTCGATCTCGCCAGCGACGGCAAACAGGCTGAGCCGGTCCGCATTCTCCCTGGTCAAGGCAAAACGAAGCACCGCCAGATGCAGGGCTCGCAGCATCCGAGCGTGAGATGCGATGGCAAGTGGCGAATCCATGTCCTCCGACCTACCGGAAATTGTCGCAGCAGATCGGCGTGTAGCCCACGTCAGCCGTACCTGATGCGGACGCGGTGCTCGGCGCGTCGGTCTCGGCGTCCGCCACCTGCGCCTCGGTCAGCGCGCAGAGCAGCGCTACCGCCAGATCCGGATGCCGGGCCTCGACCGACTGGTCGATCCAGTCGGGCAACTCCCGTGCCTGCGACAGCGCGCAACACCACTCGCCGTCGTCATAGATGATCCGGCGCACCTTCCAGAAGGGCAGCTCGAGTTCGATCAGAAGCAATGCTGCTTCGGTCCAGGCCGCGGCTTCGACCAGCCGCACCAGCCGATCCGTTCGTTGGTCTCGCCAGGGCAGGCGCAGGCGGCGGCACGCACGTTGCAGCATCTCGTCGATCAGCGCGGGCGTGATTTCGGACGAGCCACGAAGCCGGGTCCCCGATGCGGCCGGATCAAATCGGTCAGCTACAATTGACATGGGCGTCATCCGCCGGGTGGGCGCGGCCTGCTCTGGCCTGCCACGTCAACATCGCTGTTGCCGCATATGAAAGCGAGAGGACGCGGGATCGAAAGGTATAGGAGACGCATAAGTGGCGTCATGGCACGGCCGGCCAGTACACTTATGGAATTCCTATATCTTGGCTTGCCCGATCATCTCGAAAACCTATGCAGCGAATGGCACCTGTGCGCGGCGGCGCGACGCTCAAGCTTCGCCGCCACGGATACGGGAGCAATCGATGCTGGACCTTGTTATGCTGGCGCTCGGCTTCGCGCTGTTCGCAGCCGCGCTGGGCTATGCCCAGGCCTGCGAGCGGCTGTAGGGAGGCGGCGATGATGTTCGATTATTCGCTCGCCGGTCTCGTCGCCGCGGGGCTGCTGTTTTACCTGACCTTTGCGCTGCTCCGGCCAGAACGTTTCTGAGCGAGCGCGGTCCCGATCCCGTTCGGAATCCCGGAAGGAGTTTTCCATGACCGTCATTGGCTGGATACAGATCATGCTGTTTTGCGCCGTGATCGCCGCGCTGACCAAGCCACTTGGCGGCTACATCACCCGTGTCTTCAATGGTGAGCGCACCGCTCTGTCGCCGGTGCTGCGGCCGCTGGAAACCGTCATCTACCGGCTCGGCGGCGTTGACGAGAGGCGCGAGCAGCACTGGCTGACCTATACGGTCGCGATGCTGTTGTTTCATGTCGGCGGCTTCCTCATCATCTATGGCTCGATGCGGCTGCAGGCGGCGCTACCGTTCAATCCGGCCGGCCAGTCGGCGGTCGCGCCCGATCTCTCCTTCAACACCGCAATCAGCTTCATCACCAACACCAACTGGCAGAACTACGGCGGCGAGAGCACCCTGTCTTATCTAGTGCAGATGCTGGGCCTGACGCACCAGAACTTCCTGTCGGCTGCGACCGGCATGGCGCTGGCGATCGCGCTGATCCGCGGCTTTGCCCGCTCCTCGATGCGGACCATCGGCAATTTCTGGGTCGACGTGACCCGCGCCACCCTCTATGTGCTGCTGCCGATCTGCATCGTCTACACCCTGTTCCTGGTCTGGCAGGGCATACCACAGACGCTCGGTGCCTATGTCGAGGCCACCACCCTGGAGGGCGCGAAGCAGACCATCGCGGTCGGGCCGGTGGCCTCGCAGGTGGCGATCAAGATGCTCGGCACCAATGGCGGCGGCTTTTTCAATGCGAATGCCGCGCACCCCTTCGAGAATCCGACGGCGCTGTCCAATTTCGTCCAGATGGTTTCGATCTTCGCGCTCGGCGCCGCGCTGACCAACGTGTTCGGCCGGATGGTGGGCAACCCGCGCCAGGGCTGGGCGATCCTGGCCGTGATGGCGCTGCTGTTCGTGGCGGGCGTCGCCGTCACCTATTGGGCGGAGGCCCGCGGGACCGGCATGATGGCCTCGCTCGGCCTCACCGGCGGCAACATGGAAGGCAAGGAAGTCCGTTTCGGCATCGTGGCGTCGGCGCTGTTTGCCGTCGTCACCACGGCGGCCTCCTGCGGCGCGGTCAATGCCATGCACGACTCCTTCACCGCGCTCGGCGGCATGATCCCGCTGATCAACATGCAGCTTGGCGAGATCATCGTCGGCGGGGTCGGCGCCGGGCTCTACGGCATGCTGATCTTCGTCGTGCTGTCGATCTTCGTCGCCGGCCTGATGGTCGGACGCACCCCGGAATATGTCGGCAAGAAGATCGAGGCGCGCGAGGTCAAGATGGCGATGCTGGCGATCCTGGTGCTGCCGCTGATGTACCTGGGCGGGACCGCGGTCGCCGTGGTCGATCCGGCCGCGGCGGCGTCGATGGCGAATGCCGGCCCGCACGGCTTCACCGAGGTGCTGTACGCCTTCACCTCGGCGACTGGCAACAACGGCTCCGCCTTCGCCGGCCTTTCTGGCAACACCTTGTTCTATAACCTCGCTCTCGCCGGCGCGATGTTCGTCGGGCGCTTCTTCATGATCGTGCCGGCGATGGCGATGGCCGGCTCTCTCGCCGGCAAGAAGTCGATCCCGCCGTCATCCGGCACCCTGCCGACAACCGGTGGCCTGTTCGTCGGTCTGGTGGTCGGCGTGATCCTGATCATTGGCGGGCTCACCTTCTTCCCGGCGCTCGCCCTCGGACCGATTGTCGAGCATCTCGCCGGCAGTTCCAATACCCTGTTCTGACCGATCCTCCTTCGGAGCCGCCGCCATGGAAACCGTGAAACTGCAAGACAAGAAGGGCTCGGCCATGCTCGATCCCGACATCGTGATACCTGCGATCCGCTCCGCCGCGGCCAAGCTCGATCCGCGGGTGATGATCAAAAACCCCGTGATGTTCGTGGTCGAGGCCGTGGCCGCGCTGACCACGATTATCTTCCTGCGCGATCTGGCGATGGGCGGCGAGGGCCTCGGCTTCACCTTCCAGATCATCCTGTGGCTGTGGTTTACGGTGCTGTTTGCCAATTTCGCGGAAGCCGTCGCGGAAGGCCGCGGCAAGGCCCAGGCGGCCTCGCTGCGCAAGACCCGCATCGAGAGCCAGGCCAAGTTGCTGTCCGGCTCCGATCCGACCTACCGGCTGGTCTCCGGCACCAGTCTCAAGGTCGGCGACGTCGTGCTGGTCGAAGCCGGCGACACCATCCCCTCCGACGGCGAGGTCATCGAGGGCGTCGCCTCGGTCAACGAAGCCGCGATCACCGGCGAATCCGCGCCGGTGATCCGCGAATCCGGCGGCGACCGCTCGGCGGTCACCGGCGGCACCGAGGTGCTGTCCGACTGGATTCGCGTCCGCATCACCGCGGCCCAGGGCTCGACCTTCATCGACCGCATGATCAGGCTGGTCGAGGGCGCCGAGCGGCAGAAGACGCCGAACGAGATTGCGCTCAATATCCTGCTGGCGGGCCTGACCATCATCTTCGTGTTCGCGACCGTGACGATCCCGAGTTATGCAGCCTATGCCGGCGGTTCGATCTCGGTGGTGATTCTGGTGGCGCTGTTCGTGACGCTGATCCCGACCACCATCGGTGCGCTGCTGTCGGCGATCGGGATCGCCGGCATGGACCGGCTGGTGCGCTTCAACGTGCTGGCGATGTCGGGCCGCGCGGTCGAGGCCGCCGGGGACGTCGACACGCTGCTGCTCGACAAGACCGGGACCATCACGCTCGGCAACCGTCAGGCGACCGCGTTCCGCCCCGTGCATGGGGTGAGCGAGCAGGAGCTGGCGGATGCTGCGCAGCTTGCGTCGCTGGCCGACGAAACGCCGGAGGGCCGCTCCATTGTCGTGCTGGCCAAGGAGAAATACGGGATTCGCAGCCGCGACATGACGGGGCTCGCGGCCACCTTCATTCCCTTTGCCGCCCAGACCCGCATGAGCGGCGTCGATACCGGCACCTCGTCGGTCCGCAAGGGCGCGGTCGATGCGATCCTCCAATATGTCGGCGGCGGCATGCAAGCGGCGGCTTCCGGCAACACCGTTCGCGCCATCGCGCCCATGGCGATGTCGGATGTCGCGCGCGAGGTTCAGTTGATCTCCGATGAGATCGCCAAGGCCGGCGGCACCCCTCTGGCGGTCGCCAGGGACGGGCGCCTCCTCGGCGTCGTGCAGCTCAAGGACATCGTCAAGGGCGGCATCCGTGAACGCTTTGCCGAATTGCGCCGCATGGGCATCCGCACCGTCATGATCACCGGCGACAATCCGATGACCGCCGCCGCGATCGCCGCCGAAGCCGGCGTCGACGACTTCCTGGCGCAGGCCACGCCCGAAGACAAGCTCAAGCTGATCCGCGGCGAGCAGGCGAAGGGCAAGCTGGTGGCCATGTGCGGCGATGGCACCAACGACGCCCCGGCGCTGGCGCAGGCCGACGTCGGCGTCGCCATGAATACCGGCACCCAGGCGGCGCGCGAGGCCGGCAACATGGTCGACCTCGACTCCAACCCGACCAAGCTGATCGAGGTGGTCGAGATCGGCAAGCAGCTGCTGATGACCCGCGGCGCGCTGACCACCTTCTCCATCGCCAACGACGTCGCCAAGTATTTTGCCATCATCCCCGCGATGTTCCTGGCGTTCTATCCGCAGCTTGCGGTGCTCAACGTGATGCAGCTGGCGAGTCCGCAAAGCGCGATCCTGTCGGCAATCATCTTCAACGCACTGATCATCATCGCGCTGATCCCGCTGGCGCTGAAAGGAGTGGCGTATCGCGCCATCGGCGCAGGCGCGCTGCTGCGACGTAACCTGCTGGTTTACGGGCTCGGCGGCATCGTCATCCCCTTCATCGGCATCAAGGCGATCGACCTCGCCATCGCCGCCCTTCACCTGGCGTGAGAGGGTTGCCGCGGGGCGGCCCGTGAACCACAAGGAGATTTCATCATGTCCAAGGAAATCCGTCCCGCCATCCTGGTGCTGATCGCATTGACCCTGCTCACGGGTCTTGTCTACCCACTGGCGATGACGGCGATCGCCGGGGTAATGTCTCCGAAGACGGCCGGGGGCAGTCTGATCGAGCGGAATGGCCAGGTGGTCGGCTCCGCTCTGATCGGGCAGGAATTCAGGGATGACAGGTATTTTCACGGCAGGCCTTCGGCGACGACGGCACCGGATCCCTCCGACGCTGGCAAGACAGTCTCGGCGCCTTACAATGCGGCCAATTCCGGCGGATCCAATCTCGGCCCGACCAGCAAGGCGCTCAACGATCGGCTGAAGGAAGACGTCGACAGACTGAAAGCGGAAAATCCGGGCGCCGAGATTCCGGTCGATCTCGTCACCGCTTCGGCCAGTGGCCTCGATCCCGACATCTCGCCGCAATCCGCGTTGTTCCAGGTGCCGCGGGTGGCTCGGGCGCGACGCATGACCGAGGACCGCGTCCGCCAGCTGGTCGCCGAGCACACCGAAGGGCGTCTGGCCGGGCTGCTCGGCGAGCCTCGCGTCAATGTTCTGGCGCTCAACCTGACGCTCGATGCGGCATCATCCGAATAGCTCGAGCTAGGCCCGACCGGATGCCGGGACTATAATGCTTTATGGCAAATCAAGGCCGTCATCCCGAACAACGACCTTCGCCGGACGCGCTGTTGCGGGCCGCGCGACGGGAGCATGCCGGCCGACTCAAGATCTTCGTCGGCGCCGCGCCCGGCGTCGGCAAGACGTACGAGATGCTGCAGAGCGCTCACGCGAAATTGAAGGCCGGCGCCGACGTGGTCGTCGGCGTGATCGAGACCCATGGGCGGACGGAGACCGAGGCGCTGCTCGCCGGCCTCGAAGTGCTGCCGCGCCGGCAGCTCATCTACAAGGAGCAGGCACTGGAGGAGATGGATCTGGATGCGCTGATTGCTCGCCATCCCGATATCGCGCTGGTCGACGAACTCGCCCACACCAACGCGCCGGGGAGCCGGCACCCCAAGCGCTATCTCGACGTCGAGGAACTGCTCGCAAAAGGCATCGACGTCTATACCGCGGTCAACATCCAGCATATCGAGAGTCTCAACGACGTGGTCGCCCAGATCACGCATGTCCGGGTGCGCGAAACCGTGCCGGACTCGGTGTTCGACCGCGCCGATGCCGTCGAACTGATCGATCTGACGCCCGATGATTTGATAGCCCGGCTGAACGAGGGCAAGGTCTACGTTCCCCGGCAGGCCGAGCGTGCGCTCGAGCATTATTTCTCGCCGGGCAACCTCACGGCGTTGCGCGAGCTTGCCCTGCGGCGCACCGCCGAGCGTGTCGACGAGCAGTTGCTGACGCACATGCAGGCCAATGCCATCGCCGGCCCATGGGCGGCGGGCGAGCGCATCCTGGTATGCCTCAACGAGGATGCGCGCGCGGCCGGGCTCGTACGCTACACCAGGCGGCTCGCGGATCGGCTGCATGCGCCATGGACCGCGGTCAGCATCGAGACGCGGCGCAGCCTGCAGCTGACCGACGAACAGCGTGACCGGCTGGCCGACACCTTGCGCCTGGCCGAGGCGCTAGGCGGCGAGGCGCTCACCATTCCCGGTGTCGGGCGCCGGATCGCCGACGACCTCGTCAGCTTCGCCCAGGCCAACAATGTCACCCAGATCATCATCGGCAAGGCGACGCGCCCCTGGTGGTTCGAAATCCTGCGCGGCTCCGTGGTGCACGACCTGGTGCGGCGCGCCGGCAACATCGGCGTCCATGTGATCGCCGGCGACGAACTTTCCGTTGCCGCAGGTAACGCGGTGCAGACCGCCGCGGCACACCCGGAGCCGTTCGATCTCAGGCCGTATCTGATGGCGTTGGCGATCGTGGCGCTCGGCCTGGGCGCCGCCGAGCTGATCCGGCCGGTCTTCGGCATCGAGAATGTCGATCTGGTGTTCCTGACCGCCGTGGTCGGCGTCGCGGTCCAATTCGAACTCTGGCCGTCGATGCTCGCGAGCGTGGTGGGATCGCTTTGCTACAATTTCTTCTTCCTGCCGCCGGTCTACACCTTGACCATTACCGATCCGACCAATATCGCGGCGTTCTTCTTTTTCATGGTGATCGCGATCCTGGTCTCGAACGTCGCGGCGCGGGTACGGACCCAGGCGGTGGCGGCGATCGGCCGGGTGCGAACCACGGAATCGCTGTATGCCTTCAGCCGCAAGCTCGCGGGCACCGCGACCCTCGACGATGTGCTTTGGGCTACCGCCTACCAGATTGCGCTGCTGCTGAAGGTACGTGTGGTGCTGCTGCTGCCCGAGGATGGCATCCTCATCGTGAAGGCGGGTTATCCGCCGGAGGACCAGCTCGACAAGGCGGATCTCGCGGCGGCGAACTGGGCATGGGGTAACGACCGTCCGGCCGGACGCGGCTCCGACACGCTGCCGGGCGCCAAGCGGCTGTTTCTGCCGATGCGGACCGGGCGTGGCTTGGTCGGAGCGATCGGTATCGACGACGACCGCACCGGACCGTTGTTGACGCCGGACCAGCGGCGGCTGCTCGATGCGCTGGTGGATCAAGGCGCGCTGGCGATCGAGCGGGTGCTGCTGGTCGAGGACATGGATCGAAGTCAAGCGCAGCGTGGAGTCGGATCGGCTGCGCGCGGCGCTGCTGACCTCGATCTCGCACGACCTCAAGACCCCGCTCGCCTCCGTTCTTGGCGCCGCCAGCACGCTGCGCGATCTTTCCGGCAGTCTTTCCGAAACCGAGAACCGCGACCTGCTTGCCACCGTGATCGACGAAGTCCGAGCAACTCAATCGGTTCATTGCCAATTTGCTCGACATGACGAGGCTGGAGGCCGGCGCGATCGTGCCGAACACGGCCCTGCACGACATTGGCGAAATCGTCGGCAGCGCCTTGCGCCGCGCCGGCAAGATCCTGTCCGGTCACAGGGTGTCGCTCGAGCTTGCCGCCGAGCTCCCCATGCTGCGGCTCGACGCCGTGCTGTTCGAGCAGGTGCTGTTCAACCTCCTGGACAATGCTGCGAAATACTCTCCTTTCGACACGACGATCTCGATCCGAACCGCCCGCGACCGGGATTCGGTATCGTTGCAGGTCATCGATGAAGGCGCCGGCATTCCACCGACCGAGCTTGAAAGCGTCTTCGACAAGTTCTATCGCGTGCAGAAGGGCGACCATGTCCGCCCCGGTACCGGCCTCGGGCTGGCGATTTCGCGCGGCTTCGTCGAAGCCATGCATGGCACGATCGAGGCCGCCAATCGCGGCGATCGCCGGGGTGCGGTGCTGACCGTTCGTCTGCCGATCCCGGCGGCGTCGGATGCGTTGGACACCGCCGCATGAGCGCCGCGCCGATCAAGGTCCTGGTCATCGACGACGAGCCGCCGATCCGCAAGCTGCTGCGCATGGGTCTGGGCACGCAGGGCTACGAGATCCTGGAAGCCTCGAACGGCAAGATCGCGCTGGAACTGCTGGCCCAGAATCCGGCGCTGATCATCCTCGATCTCGGCCTGCCTGATATCCAGGGCCATGAGCTGTTGCGGATGATCCGTGCCGGCAACGACAGCGTACCGATCGTGGTTTTGTCGAGCCGCGGCGACGAGGCCGGCAAGGTCGCGGCGCTCGATCTCGGCGCCGACGACTATCTCACCAAGCCGTTCGGGATGGACGAGTTGCTGGCGCGCATGCGCGCGGCACTTCGCCACCAGCTTCAGGTGCATGGCGAACGGCCGGTGTTTCGATCAGGCTCGCTTTCGGTCGACCTGGTGCGCCGGATCGTCCGGGTCGACGACCGGGACATCAAGCTGTCGCCCAAGGAGTACGAGTTGCTGCGCGTGCTGGTTCAACATGCCGGCAAGGTGCTGACCCACCGGTTTCTCCTTCGGGAGCTGTGGGACGAACTGACGGACGCGCAATATCTGCGGGTCTATGTGCGCCAGCTGCGGCAGAAGATCGAAGCCGATCCGGAGCGTCCGCAATTCGTGCTCACCGAAACCGGTATCGGCTATCGGCTGCGCGCGTCGGATTAGCGCCGCGGTTGCAGAATCGGAACTTCCGCCGTTGAGGGAAATTGTTTTCGCGCCAACCGGAGAACCATCATGGCACGAAAATATTCGAAGAAGGCATCTGCCAAGGTCGGACGCGCGATGAAGAAGCGCAAGGCCGGCACCCTGAAGAGCGGCCGCTCCGGCCGCAAGGTCAAGAGCCGCAAGCAGGCCATCGCCATCGGCCTGTCCGAAGCCCGCGCCGAAGGCAACAAGGTGCCGAAGAAGACCAGCACGAAGCGCAAGGCAAAGCGCGCAAAGAAGTAGGCGCAGGTGGACGGTGTGTTATGTGCCGTCATTGCGAGGAGCGACAGCGACGAAGCAATCCATGTCACCGCTGGTTGCGCCATGGATTGCTTCGCTGCGCTCGCAATGACGGTGACGTGAACCGTAGCCCGGATGGAGCGCAGCGAAATCCGGGACCGCGCGATCCGCGGCGAAGATTCCCGGATTGCGCTGCGCTCCATCCGGGCTACGTCGTCATCCGGACGTCGTCAGCTTGCCCGGCGGTGCCGGGTGGCGGAACGGTGGGGACGCTTGGCCGGGGGGCGCCGGCCCGCCCGCCGGGCAGCGGAGGGCTTGGCGGCTTTGCCTTTCAGGCTTTGCTTCAAGGCATCCATGAGATTAATGACGTTGCTCGGTTTTTCCTCGCGCTCGACCGATTTGACCGGCTTGCCGGCGGCCTTGCGCTTCACCAGCGCCTTCAGCGCGGTCTCGTACTCGTCCTTGAATTTGGACGGATCGAAATGCGCGGCCTTGGAATCCAGGATGTGACCGGCGAGTTCGACCATATCCTTCGAGATCTTCGGGTTCTTGATGTCGCCGAAGAACTCGTCCTCGTCGCGCAGCTCGTAGGGATAGCGCAACGTCGTGCCGAGCATACCCTTGCCAAGCGGTTCGATCGCGATGACATGCTCACGATTGGTAAGGACGATCCGCGCCAGTGCGACGCGGTCCTTGTCTTTCATGGCGTCGCGGATGACGGTGAAGGCGTCGACCCCGGCTTTGCCGTCCGGGGCGATGTAATAGGGATGATTGAGGTAGCGCCGGTCGATCTCGTCCCTTGGCACGAAACTGTCGATATCGATGGTGTGGTTGCTTTCGATCTGGACCGCCTCGAGCTCTTCCGGATCGATCGCGACATATTCGTCCTTTTTCAACTCATAGCCGCGGCCCTTCTGGTCGCTTTCCACGATGTCGCCGGTTTCGGCGTCGACCATCTGCTGTCTCAGCCGGTTGCCGGTCTCCTTGTTGATCATGTGGAAGCGGGTTTTCTCGACCGATGTCGAGGCCGGATAGAGCAGTACCGGGCACGATACCAGGGAAAGCTTCAGAGAGCCTTTCCAATAGGCGCGGACGGCCATTACAATCTCCGGGGGGAGGAAGGTTGCGGAATCTGGAACTTTCAACGGCCGCTGAAGGTTTTGGTTCCGAAGCCGTCGCTGCGAGGGTCGACCCGTGTCGTTGAGAAGCCTGTCCACCTACCGGAAGAAACGCGATTTCGACAAGACCGCCGAACCGAGCGGCGAGGTCAGGGTGGCGCCGTCCCGGCAGCGGCGCTTCGTCATCCAGAAGCATGACGCGACCCGGCTGCACTACGACCTTCGGCTGGAATTTGACGGCGTGTTCAAGTCATGGGCGGTCACCCGCGGTCCTTCGCTCGATCCGCACGATAAGCGGCTGGCCGTCGAGGTGGAGGATCATCCGCTCGACTATGGTGACTTCGAGGGCACCATTCCGGAGGGACAATATGGCGGCGGCACGGTGCAGCTGTGGGACCGCGGCTATTGGGAATCCGACGATCCGGAACGCGGCTTCAAGAAGGGCGATCTCAAGTTCACGCTGCATGGGGAGAAGCTGCATGGCAGCTGGGTGCTGGTCCGGATGCGCCACGATCGCAACGGCGGCAAGCGCACCAATTGGCTCCTGATCAAGCATCGCGACGATTTTGCGCGGGAAGGCGGCGCCAATGACGTCCTCGATGCCGATCAGTCGGTCGCCTCGGGCCGCTCGATGGCGCAGATCGCGGAAGGCAGGGGCAAGGCGCCCAAGCCCTTCATGATGGCGAAGTCCGGCCGCGGCAAGCCCGACGCGGTCTGGGAGTCGAACCGGGTCGACGCTGCCGAGGCGCGGGCGGGCAAGAGAGCGCCGGTGCGGCCCGCGCCGGTCAAGCCGACCAAGGTCGCCAAAGGCCGCAAGGTTGCGTCCATGCCGGATTTCGTTGCACCGCAACTCTGCCGATTGGTCGATCGTCCGCCTGCCGGCGAGGGATGGTGCCATGAGATCAAGTTCGACGGCTACCGCGTGCAGTTGCGCGTCGAGGATGGCGAGGCCACGCTGAAGACCCGGAAGGGGCTCGACTGGACCGGCAAGTTTGGCGCGATCGCCCGTGAGGGTCGTTCACTTCCCGACGGGCTGATCGACGGCGAGATCGTTGCCTTGGACGAGAACGGCGCACCCAGTTTCTCGACCCTGCAGGCGGCCATCTCCGATGGCAAGACCGACAATCTGATCTTCTTCGCGTTCGACCTGTTGTTCACCGCGGCCGAGGACATCCGAGCGCTGCCGCTGGTCGAGCGCAAGCAGCGCCTGAAAGCACTGCTGGAGGCGCGCCCCAAGGCCAAGGCAAGGCTCATCCGGTATGTCGAGCATTTCGAGAGCGGCGGTGATGCCGTGCTGCAATCGGCATGCAAGCTGTCGCTGGAGGGCATCGTCTCGAAGGAGCTCGGCGCGGCCTATCGCTCCGGCCGTTCCGACCACTGGTCCAAGGCCAAATGCCGCGCCGGCCATGAGGTCGTCATCGGCGGCTGGAAAACCACCAACGGTAAATTCCGCTCGCTGATGGCCGGCGTCCATCGCGGCGACCATCTCGCCTTTGTCGGAATGGTAGGCACCGGCTTTGGGCAGGATACGGTGCGTCGGATCATGCCCGCGCTGAAGGCCGCGGCGTCGGATCGCAGTCCATTCGGCGGCAAGGAAGCCCCGCGCAAGACGCGCGACGTGCACTGGCTAAAGCCTGAGCTGGTTGCCGAAATCGAGTTCGCCGGCTTCACCGATGCCGGCAACATCAGGCAGGCTGCATTCAAGGGACTGCGGCAGGACAAGCCGGCCGACGAGGTGCAGGCGGAGAGTCCGACGATGACTGCAATCGCAAGGCCAAAAACCAAGACGGTCAAGGCGGCTGGCAAGGGCGCGGCCGCCACGGCCAAGCAGTCCGCCGAGGTCATGGGTGTGGTGATCTCGAAACCGGACAAGGCCCTGTGGCCGGACGCCGGTGATGGCGAGGCCGTCACCAAGCTGGATCTTGCCCGCTATTTCGAAGCGGTCGGCAGCTGGATGATTCGTCATTTGAAGGGACGGCCCTGTTCGGTGGTCCGGGCGCCAGACGGGATCGGAGGCGAGACCTTCTTCCAGCGGCACGCCATGACGGGACAGTCGAACCTCCTCGAGCTGGTCAAGGTTTCCGGCGACCGTAAACCCTATCTGCAGATCGATCGCGTCGAAGGTCTCGCCGCGGTGGCGCAGATCGGCGGCCTTGAGCTGCATCCCTGGAACTGCGCGCCGGACGCGCCCGACGTCCCGGGCCGGCTGGTATTCGATCTCGACCCCGCGCCAGACGTCGAATTCGAGGAAGTCGTTGCTGCCGCCAACGACATGCGACGGAAGCTCGTCGCCATCGGCCTCGAAAGCTTCTGCAAGACCACGGGCGGCAAGGGGCTGCATGTAGTCACGCCGCTGGCGCGCGGCGCCAGGGACAAGGTGACATGGAAAGAAGCCAAGGCCTTTGCGCAGGGCGTCTGTCAGTGGATGGCCGATGAAGACCCCGAACGCTACCTGCTGAACATGTCCAAGAAGCTGCGCAAGGGAAAAATCTTCCTGGACTATCTTCGCAACGATCGGATGGCGACGGCGGTCGCCGTACTCTCGCCGAGGGCGCGATCCGGCGCGACGGTCTCGATGCCGTTGACATGGACACAGGTCAAAGCCGGTCTCGATCCACGTCGCTACACGGTGCGGACCGTGCCGGCTTTGCTGGCCCGGACCAAGGCCTGGGCCGAATATGAGGCGGCCGCCGCGTCGATCACGGCGGCGATCAAGAAGCTCGCCTCGATGAAATGACGGGGCGGCACTCTCGCGCCATGTGACTGGGGAACAGGTCCTCGCGCGAGGACCCCAAACACGTCATCACCCGCCATGCGCGGGTGATGTATCGGATCATAGCGACTGGCTGCAAGCGAGCCGAGCCGCCCTCGTCGAACGCGGGACTATAGCCGTCCCATCAGCAGCAGGATGATCAGAATGATGATGACGAGGCCGAGTCCGCCGCCGCCGTAGTAGCCGGTGCCGTAGAAGGGGCCGCCGCCGACGCCGCTGAAACCGCCAAGCAGCGCGATAATAAGAATAATCAGGATGATCGTTCCAATAGACATATGGGAGTCCTCCAGCCCGGCAGTCGGCATCGTTGCTCTGCCATCGGCCGAACAAACCCTCGGGAACTGTGAAAGTTCCCATTTTGCGCCGCAATCGTTGCGTGTCCTCTTCTTTTTTGCCTCACCGCAACTACATGATCTTGATCACACAAGGAATTTGACGATGCCTACTCCGCTTGTGGTTTCGATTCCGCACCGCCTCGGCCGAGAGGAAGCGACACGCCGCCTGCAGGCCGGCTTGACCCGGGCCGCCTCCAGCATTCCGGTCTTGAAGGTCGACGAGGAGCGGTGGGAAGATCACCGCATGGTGTTCCGCGTTCGCGCGCTTGGCCAGGCGGCCGCTGGCCATCTCGATGTGGCGGACGATCATGTGCGCTTGGAAGTGACGTTGCCCTGGCTGCTGCAGCGCTTCGCCGAAGCGGCGCAGGCCGCGATCCGCAATCGTGGTCAGCTGCTGCTGACCAAACGCGGCGGCTGACGCCGGCGGCTGCTGACAGCGCCAAGTGCTATTTCGAGCGCTGCACGACCGGCTTGTCCTTGGACTTGGCGTCGCTGATGTTGTGCGCGGTGTTGATCAGCGCGATATGGGTCAGCGCCTGCGGGAAGTTGCCGGTCTGGCGCTCTTCCCCAGAATCGTACTCTTCCGCCAACAGGCCGAGATCATTGGCTACCGCGACCACGCGGTCGAACATCGCCTGTGCCTTGGCGATGTCGCCGGCGAGGACATAGGCGTCGGCGAGCCAGAGGCTGCAGGCGAGAAACGCGCCCTCGATCGGCTGCTGTTGATCGGTTTCCTCGTTGATCGGCGCGCGGGGATCGTGCCGCAGCACGAAACCGTCGCGCATCATGTGCTTTTCGATCGCCTCGATGGTGCCGCGGACGCGGGGATCGGTTGCCGGCAGAAAGCCCACCGACGGCAGCATCAGGATGCTGGCATCGAGCAGCTGTGATCCGTAGGATTCGACGAAGGCATTGACGTCGCGGTCGAAGCCCTTCTTGCAGACTTCGCGATGGATGGTATCGCGCAGCTTCCGCCATTGCTCGAGCGGAGCCTCGAAGCCGAACTGTTCGGCGCTCTTGATGGCGCGGTCGAACGCCACCCATGTCATCACCTTGGATGAAACATAGTGCGCGCCATCGCCGCGTCGCTCCCAGATGCCATGGTCCGGCTGATCCCAGACTTCCGCAAGATGCTCGAGCACCTTGCATTCGAGATCCCAGGTCGTTTCGTCCAGCTTCAATTTGGCGATGCGTGACTGGTGGAAGGCGTCAATCAGCTCGCCATAGACATCGAGCTGCAGCTGGGCGTGGGCGGCATTGCCGATCCGGACCGGTTTCGCCCCCTCGTATCCCTGCAGCCAGTCCGCCTCCCATTCAAGCAGGCGCCGCTGGCCCATGATGCCGTACATGATCTGCATGCTGGCCGGCGCCCCTGCAACCGCCCGCCGCAGCCAATCGTGCCAGCACGATGCCTCCTCGGTGTAGCCGGAGTTCATCAGCGCCAGCAGGGTGAAGGTCGCATCGCGCAGCCAGCAGAAGCGATAGTCCCAGTTGCGGGCGCCGCCGAGTTTTTCCGGTAGCGAGGTGGTCGGCGCCGCGACGATGCCGCCGGTTGGCCCGTAGGTCAGGGCCTTCAGCGTGATAAGCGAGCGCATCACCAGATCGCGGTATTCGCCCTCATATCTGCAATGGCTGGACCATCTGGTCCAGTAGTCCTCGGTCTCCTGCAGCGCCTGCGCCGGGTTGATCGGCCTCGGCACGGGAAGGTGCGACGGGCCGTAGGTCAGGACAAAGGGAACGGTGTCGCCTTCGCTCGCCTCGAAATCGGCCACCGTCGTCATGTTCTCCCCGCGCGTCTTGATCGGGGTCCGCAGCACGGTCATGTCCTGACCACAGATCGCGAGCAGGCCGGACCCGTCCTCGGTCTTCTTGACCCATGGAACGTCTGCCCCGAACCCGAAGCGGATCACGAGCTCCATTCGCATCTTCACCCGCCCGTTCAGACCACGCACCAGCCTGACCACATCGGAGGCGTTGCCGCGCGGCGGCATGAAATCGATCACCGCGACGGCGCCGTCAGCCGTATCAAACCGCGTCTCCAGGATCAGGGTGTTGTCCCAATATCGGCGCGAGATCTTCCTGATCTCCCCGGCGGGCGCGATCAGCCATCGACCCTGTTCCGGAGTGCCGAGCAGGCTGGCAAAGCACGCGTCGGAATCGAAAGCCGGCCAGCACAGCCAGTCGATCGAACCGTCGCGGCCGACCAAAGCCGCTGTTTCGCAATCGCCGATCAGTCCATAGTCTTCGATCTTGGCAGGCAAGGGCGCTCCGTTTCTGGCGTGGTTGGTCTACGATGCTGCCCTTGTCCGCTCGCCAGTCGCATGCCGGAGCGCAGCCAGGTCGATCGCCGCGGCAACCGCTTCGATCGGCAACGGCAGCCGCCGCCGCCAGTTCGGATGTTCGTCGACGGTGCCGGGAATATTGGGCTGATCGACCACGCCGAGCAGATCCTCGAGCGAGATTGCCAGCAGGCGCGACCTGGTTCGTGCCAGGAATCCCGCCACGGCAAAGAGGTCGTCGCGGTCGATGGCGTGGTAGCGCAGCAGCTCGGTCAGCATGCTGAGCGCGTGCCAGCGCGCATCGTCGCTTTCCCCGGGGTCAATGCCAAGCGACCGTTTCAAGGCAAGATCGCTGAACCCGCGCCAGCCGGCATAGGTCGACAGATCGTGGGTATTGAAGGTCACCAACGCATTCGGCTTGTAATGGTCGAGACCGCGGAACCGGCCATGATCGTCGCGCTCGAACATCATCACCTGGTACGACCAGATGCCCCATTCGGCGATCTGCTCGCGGAATCCTTCCGGCACCGTGCCAAGGTCCTCTCCGATCACCACGCAGCGATGCGCCATGCTCTCCTGCGCGGTCGTCGCCAGCAGCGCCTCGAACGGCATCTGCACATAGACGCCGTTGTTGGCGGCAAAGCCATGCGGCACCAGATAAAGTCGCTTCAGGCCGAGCACGTGATCGAGCCTGATCGCGCCGGCGTAGCGCATCGAGGCCCGCAGCATCTCGCGATACGGTTCGAACGAAAGGATCTCGAGGCCGGCGGCGTTGAAGCCCGCGAGCCCCCAGTTCTGACCGGCCGTGTTCAAGGGGTCGGGCGGCGCACCGACCGCCAGATGGCGCGAGATTGCAACCTGCTCGTTCCAGGCATCGAAACCATCACATTGCACGCCCACGGCGACATCCAGATAGAGACCGACATTGAGGCCGCGCTTGCGGGCGAGATCCCGGCACGCCAGCAACTGGCGATCAGCCACCCATTGCACGAACTCGATGAACTCGATTTCGGACGCATCCGGGCCCCTGCGCAGCGAGGCACAGGCGGCGTCACTGGGCTGCCGCCAGCGTTCGGGCCAATCCCACCATGGCTTCTCGAATTTGTGCCGCAGCACCTCGAAACAGGCGAAGCGCGTCAGCAGCGGCTTCCGTTCGGAACGGAATTTGGTGAAGTCCCGCCGCCGTACGCCGCCCGTTTCCGCCTTGAAGACCTTGAAGGCTGCGCGCAGGGCCCGCCATTTCTGCGCGATCGCGGCGGCATAATCGACGACATCGCTCGCCCGCAGCCGGGCGAGGTCGTCATCGTCGTCGGCCGTCCCGCCCGGCAGCCTGGCGACATCGATATAAAGCGGGTTGAGAAACAGCCGGCTGTTCGGGGAATAGGGGCTGCAGCTGCCGGGGCGGTCGTCGAACAGCGCATGCAGCGGGTTGAGCCCGACCCCGTCGGCCCCAAGCTGCCCTGCCAGTTCGATCAGCGCTTCGAGGTCGGTGAAATCCCCGATGCCCCAATTGCGCGCCGAGCGGATGCCGTAAAGCTGGACCGCCAGCAGCCAGCCACGCTCGAAATCGCCCGCGAATGCCCGGGGCGGGGCCGCGATCAGCGGTATCTCCTCGGTGACCCCGGCGGCATCGTTCAGCTGCACCCGGTAGGACCCCTCCGGCAGGATGTCCGGCCAGTCGATGAAGCGGTCGTCAACCCTGCCTTCGGCCATAACCTCTTTGCCGGAAACGATTTTCCAGCCGACCGGCATGACGGCTTCCGGGCCGAGCCCGGTGCGGACCGGTCTGCCCGCCCGGACCACGACCGGCCGTCCCAGGATGGGCCGTGGCGGGTCGGCCGGCAGGGCATCCAGGATGACCTCCAGCGCCGCCGCATCGGTGACATGCCGCTGGCCGTGGCCGTCCACGAATTCGGTCTCTATCTTGAGCTCTCTGGCTTTGGCAAAAAGGTCCATTCAGCACGCTGCCCGCTTGCGACAATCCCAGTGGCCGTCGCAATATTCTCTAAATGTGGGAAGAGGATAGCAATGATTAACGCTACTTCGCCTCCACTGTTCCCAGGGAACCAATAGCAGCCGAACGTCTTGGTATATATGTCCGGAGCGTCTCAAAACGAACCGGGGCGCGTTCTCAATCGATGGCATCACCGTGAATAGAACAGCTCAGACCGTCGCGAGCGCCGCCGGCGGCGCATTCCACATCGAAGATGTCTATCCGCTGATCGAAGGCGGCCGCTTCGCTGTGAAGCGGATTGTCGGAGAACCGGTGGAAGTGTGGGCTGACGTCTTTCGTGACGGCCACGACGTGGTTGCCGCGGCGCTGATCTGGCGCCGCGAACGCGACCGTGAATGGCAGCGGGCGGGCATGACCCACCAAGGCAACGACCGCTGGGTCGGATCGTTCGTGCCGGATCAGCCGGGCCGCTATGTCTATGCCATCGAGGCCTGGACCGACGAATTCGCCACTTGGCGGCGTGGCTTCGAGCTCAAGCAGAAAGCCGGTGCCGATCTCAGCCTCGACGCGATCGAGGGCGCCGGCATGTTGACCAAGGCCCAATCCGGCGGACATGCCGCCGCCGCGGTGATCCTTCGCCAATGCGAAGACTTTCTCCAGACCGGCGAGGCCGCCCCGCTGTTGACCGATGAGTTGATGCGGGCGATGGCCGAAAGCCAGTTTCGGCATGACCTCACGCGATCGCCCTTGTTTCCCTTGATGGCGGACCGTCCTCGGGCGCGGCACGGCGCCTGGTATGAAATGGTGCCGCGCAGCCAGGGCAAGACGCCCGGCCAGCATGGCACATTCCAGGACTGCATCGCGCGCCTGCCTGATATCGCGGCAATGGGATTCGACGTGCTCTACCTGACGCCGATCCACCCGATTGGCCAGACCAACCGCAAGGGCCGCAACAATGCGGTAACGGCGGCCGACAAGGATCCCGGCAGCCCGTATGCCATCGGCTCCGCGGAGGGCGGTCACGATGCGGTGCATCCGGAACTCGGGACGTTGGAAGATTTTCGCGGACTGGTCGCCGCCTGCAGGTCGCACGAGATGGAAGTCGCGCTGGACTTTGCCGTCCAGTGCTCGCCGGACCATCCCTGGCTGAAACAGCATCCGCAATGGTTCAAGCGGCGGCCGGACGGCTCGATGCGCTATGCCGAGAATCCGCCGAAGAAGTACGAAGACATCGTCAACCCCGATTTTACCGCCGAGGATGCCGGCGCGCTCTGGAACGCACTGCGTGACGTCGTGCTGTTCTGGGTAGGGCAGGGCGTGAAAATCTTCCGTGTCGACAATCCCCACACCAAGCCCTTTCCTTTCTGGGAATGGCTGATCCGGGAAGTCCAGGTGCGGGATCCCGACGTGATCTTCCTGGCGGAGGCATTCACGCGGCCGAAGCTGATGAAGGGGCTGGCCAAGCTCGGCTTCACCCAATCCTACACCTACTTCACCTGGCGGACCCTGAAGTGGGAGCTGGAGCAATATCTCACCGAACTCACCGGCTATCCGGAGCGCGACTTCTATCGCCCGAATTTTTTCGTCAATACGCCGGACATCCTGCCCTATCATCTGCAAAGTGGCGAGAGCTGGATGTTCCGGTCGCGGGCCGCGCTGGCTGCCACGCTGGCCGCCAATTACGGCGTCTATAACGGCTTCGAACTGCTGGAGCATGAATCGATTCCCGGCAGGGAGGAATACCTGGATTCCGAGAAGTATGAGATCAGGGTGCGCGACTGGGACCAGCCCGACAACATCAAGGCGTATCTTCGCGACCTCAACCGCATTCGCCGCGAAAACGCCGCGCTGCAGCAGAGCAGCCAGCTGCGCTTCATCGCGATCGAAGACGGCAATGTCATCGCCTTCGCCAAGGAATCGGTCGCCCACGCCAATGTCGTCGTTGCGGCGGTTGCGCTGACCCGCGAGCCGCACGAGTTCTGGCTTCCCCTCAATGACGTGCAGGTCGGCCCGCCCGACGACCGCCGACCCGTCCTCGCGGTCGAGAATTTGATGACCGGCGAGCGCTACCCTGTCGAATGGGGCGGTATTCGGCCGCGGATCGATCCGGTCCGCGATCCCGCCGTGCTGTTCCGCTGTCTGGCGTGAGCTTCGCCATGAATGTGATGGGCACCATCGATGCGAAGGAACGGCCGACCGATGAAATCGGCGACGACGAGCTCTGGTACAAGGACGCCATCATCTACCAGCTCCACGTCAAGGCCTTCGCCGACAGCAACAATGATGGCATCGGCGACTTCGCCGGGCTGACCGAGAAACTCGGCTATCTGCAGGACCTGGGTGTCACCGCGCTGTGGCTTCTGCCGTTCTATCCCTCGCCCGGCCGGGACGACGGCTACGACATCGCCGATTATGGTGACATCAATCCGGACTTCGGCACCATGAAGGATTTCCGGCGCTTCATCGTCGAGGCGAAGCGCCGTGGTCTGCGCGTCATCACGGAGCTCGTGGTCAACCACACCTCCGATCAGCACGACTGGTTCAAGCGCGCGCGCCGCAGCGATCCGAATTCGAGCGCCCGCAACTGGTATGTGTGGAGCGATACCGACCAGAAATATCAGGGCACGCGGATCATTTTCACGGACACCGAGAAATCCAACTGGACGTGGGACCCGGAAGCCGGCCAGTTCTACTGGCACCGCTTCTTCTCGCACCAGCCCGATCTCAATTTCGACAACCCTCGGGTGGTCAGCGCGCTGATCCAGGTGATGAAACGATGGCTCGACGCCGGCGTTGACGGCTTCCGGCTCGATGCCATTCCCTATCTGTGCGAACGCGACGGCACCAACAACGAGAACCTGCCGGAGACGCACGCCATCATCAAGCGGCTGCGCACCGAACTGGATTCCTACGCCAAGGGCAAGGCGTTGCTCGCGGAGGCCAATCAGTGGCCGGAAGACGTTCAGGAATATTTCGGCCGCGGCGACGAATGCCACATGGCATATCATTTTCCGCTGATGCCGCGGATCTACATGGCGATCGCGCAGGAGGACCGGTTTCCGATCACCGACATCCTGCGCCAGACGCCGGACATTCCGAGCACCTGCCAATGGGCTCTTTTCCTGCGCAACCATGACGAGCTGACGCTCGAAATGGTGACCGATGTCGAACGCGACTATCTGTGGTCGACCTACGCCAACGACCCTCGCGCGCGTATCAATGTCGGCATTCGCCGCCGTCTCGCGCCGCTGATGGACAACGACCGCCGCAAGATCGAGCTGATGAACTCGCTGCTGCTGTCTTTCCCGGGCACGCCGATCATCTACTATGGCGATGAAATCGGCATGGGCGACAACATCTATCTCGGCGACCGCAACGGCGTTCGCACGCCGATGCAATGGACGCCGGACCGCAATGGCGGCTTTTCCCGCGCCGATCCGGCCCGGCTGTACGCGCCGACCATCATGGATCCGGTCTATGGCTACGAGGCGGTCAATGTCGAGGCGCAGTCGCGCAGCCTGTCGTCGCTGCTGAGCGCGACCAAGCGGCTGATCTCGGTACGGAAGTCGACGCTGGCGTTCGGGCGCGGCACCATGACCTTCATTCGGCCGGTCAACCGCTGCGTGCTCGCCTATGTCCGCCAGCATGGCGACGAGGTGATCCTCTGCGTGGCCAACTTGTCGCGCTCGGCCCAGGCGACCGAACTCGATCTTTCGGCGTGGAAGGATCGCGTCCCGCTGGAGATGCTCGGGCGTACCCGCTTTCCGGCGATCGGCGAACTGCCGTACATGGTCACGCTGGCGCCCTACGGCTTCTACTGGTTCGAGCTGCGGGAGCCCGACAAGTCGGAACATGTCGCGCCATCGGTGGTCCCGGAATTCGAGACCCTGGTGGTGCCGGTCGGCGCGACCTGGGTGTCGCTCGCCCGCACCAGGAGCGTATTCGAACGGGACGTGCTGCCGGGATATCTGTCGCGCACGCGGTGGTATCCGGAGCGGTCGTCGAAGGCGATCCAGCCGACCCTGACATCGGCGATCCCGTTCTGCGATATCGGCGACAACCGCCCGTGGCTGGCGTTCTTCGAGACCACGCAGCGCGGCCTCACCACCCGCTACGTGCTGCCCATGCAGATCGAATGGGTACGGTTCGATCGGGAACGCTACAATCCGCGTGCGTTTGCCGCCGTCCGCCAGGGCGCGCGCGAGGGCACGCTGCTCGACGTCGCGACCGACCAGATCTTCATCGCGCTGTTGCTGCGCAATTTGCGCGAATCCCTGACCGTGGAAGAGAACGACCTGCGGCTCGAATTCAGGCCGACCACCCGGTTTGCCGACAAGCCGGTGCGGCAGCCGAACCACATCCGCGCGGTCGAAACCGAGCAGTCCAACAGCACCGCGCTGGTCGACAGCGACTATGTGGTCAAGGTGTATCGCAAGCTGGAGCCCGGCATCAATCCCGAGATCGAGGTCGGCCGCTTCCTGACCGAAGTCGCAGGCTTTGCCAATTCGCCGGCGCTGCTCGGTAGCGTCGAACTGGTCGAAGGCGACAACAAGAACAGGAGCGCGGTCGCGGTTGTCCATGGCTTTGTCGAGAACCAGGGCGACGGCTGGACCGTAACATCGGCCTATCTCGATCGCTTCGTCGACGAGCAGCGCGTGTTGCCGAAGAGCGAGCATCCCGGCGCCAGCGAGGAACAGGTACCCTATCTGCGCTACATGTCGCAGACCGGACGGCGGGTTGCCGAAATGCATCTCGCGCTCGCCAGCCGCGACGATATCCCGGAGTTTGCGCCGGAGCCGATTCGGGCCGAGCACGTCAGGGGTTGGATCGACGAAGTCGCCGGCCGTGCCGAACGCATGTTCGATACCCTGAGGCAGCGGCGGGACAGCGTACGAGAGGTCGACCGCCTGCTGGTCGATCGTCTGCTGGCCGAACGGGCCGGCTTGCGCGGCCGCCTCGAAGCGCTGCTTCCGGCCGACATCGACGGCCTGAACATCCGTCATCACGGCGATTTCCATCTCGGCCAGATGCTGATCGTCAAGGATGACATCTTCATCATCGATTTCGAGGGCGAGCCGCGCCGGCCCCATGACGAAAGGCGGCGCAAGGCGCCGGCCGCCCGCGACGTCGCCGGCCTGATCCGTTCGATCGACTACTCCGCCACCGCGGCATTGGAGCGCGCGGTGAAGGTGGCGCCCGACGAGCAGGGCAAGCTCGGCGCGGCCCTCGCGGAATGGCGGGAACGCGCCGCCGCGGCATTTCTTGCCGCCTATCGCGGCACCCTGGGCAGCCGGCGCCTGTGGCCGGCCGATCCGATGCTGGCGCGGCGGATGCTGGACTTCTTCGTGCTCGAAAAGGCGTTCTACGAGATCGAGTACGAGCTGGCGTACCGGCCCGACTGGCTCCGCGTACCGCTGACCGGCGCCCTCCGGATTCTGTCCGAGCCCAAAAGTGAGGTCCCATGACCAAGCTTCCCGCGGAGGCCTACGCAATCGTGGAAGGCCGCCATGCCGACCCGTTCCGCTATCTCGGACTTCACGCCGAAGGCGACCATCATGTCGTGCGCGCGTTCCTGCCGGAAGCCTCCAATGTCGAGGCCATCGGCGAGCACGGCGAAACGGCACCGCTGGCGCGCATCCACGATGCCGGCCTGTTTGCCGGCGCCATGCCGAACGGCTCGAAGCGCTACGTGCTGCGGGCCCGATTCGGCGATCACGTCGTGGATCTCGACGACCCCTATCGTTTCCCGCCGGTGCTGTCGGACTTCGACCTGTATCTTTTGGGCGAAGGCACGCATCAACGGATCTACGACAAGCTCGGCGCGCATCCGATCGAGCTCGACGGTGTCGAGGGCGTCGCATTCGTGGTGCTTGCCCCCAATGCACGACGGGTCAGCGTGGTCGGCGATTTCAATTTCTGGAATCCGCGACGGCATCCGATGCGGGTGCGCGGTGCCGGCTATTGGGAACTGTTCGTGCCGCGCGCCACGGTCGGCGATCACTACAAGTTCGATATCATCGGTCCCCAGGGCCAGCGGCTTGCGCTGAAGTCGGATCCGGTAGCGTTCGCTGCCGAGGTGCGTCCCAGCACCGCCTCAATCGTTTTCGACGAAGCGAGGCTGTCGCGGCCGCGCGCGGCCCCCGCTAATGTCAATGCGTTGAGCGCGCCGATGTCGATCTACGAGGTCCATCTCGGCTCGTGGCGGCGCAAGGGCAACAACGAATGGCTGAGCTATCGCGATCTCTCCGAGCAATTGCCGGCCTATGCGCGTGATCTCGGTTTCACCCATGTCGAATTCCTGCCGATCAACGAACATCCCTTTGACGGCTCGTGGGGATACCAGCCGACGGGGCTATTCGCGCCGACCAGCCGGTTCGGCACGCCGGAGGATTTTGCCGCGCTGGTCGATGCCTGCCATCGCGAGGGGCTTGGTGTCCTGCTCGATTGGGTGCCCGGGCACTTTCCCGACGACCCGCATGGCCTCGGCCATTTCGACGGCACCGCGCTCTATGAACACGCCAACCCGCTGCAGGGCCGTCATCTCGACTGGGGCACCCTGATCTATAATTACGGCCGCACGGAAGTCGTCAATTTTTTGGTCTCCAACGCGTTGTTCTGGCTGGAGCGCTATGCCATCGACGGCCTGCGGGTCGATGCGGTGGCCTCCATGCTCTATCTCGATTACAGCCGGCCGACCGGCGGCTGGATCCCGAACAAATATGGCGGCCGGGAAAATCTCGAAGCCATCGATTTTCTCCGCCGGTTCAATACCGAGGTGTTTGCGCATTTCCCGCAGGCCACCACCGCGGCCGAGGAGTCCACGGCATGGCCGCAGGTTTCGCGCCCGGTCGAATATGGCGGGCTCGGGTTCGGCTACAAGTGGAACATGGGCTGGATGCATGACACGCTGGGCTATATCGGCAAGGACCCGATCCATCGGAAATACCACCACGGCGATATAATGTTCGGGTTGCACTATGCGTTTTCGGAAAACTTCATCCTGCCGCTGTCGCATGACGAGGTTGTTCACGGCAAACGCTCGATCCTCGGGCGGATGCCCGGCGACGAATGGCAGCGTTTCGCCAATCTTCGGGTCTACTATTCCTTCATGTTCGCCCACCCCGGCAAGAAACTGATGTTCATGGGCTGCGAGTTCGGCCAGGAGCGGGAATGGAATCACGACCGTTCGCTCGACTGGCACCTGCTGGAGCAGAGCCGGCATGGCGGCATCCAGTCGCTGGTCCGCGACCTGAACCGGCTCTACCGCTCGCTGCCGGCGCTGCATCAGCTGGATTGCGACCCCGCCGGGTTCGAATGGGTGGTGACGGAAGACGCCGGCAACAACGTGTTCGGCTGGATCCGCAAGGGCGATGAGGCTCGCGCGCGATGCCTGGTCGTGATGAATTTCTCGCCGAACGTCTATAACGATTATCACGTCCGGGTACCCTTCGCCGGTAAATGGCGCGAGGTGTTCAATTCGGACTCCGCCCATTATGGCGGCGGCAATGTCGGGAATGTGGGCGCGGTCCAGACGTTAGACGGCCTCGTACCCGAACTCGTCCTCACCCTGCCGCCCCTCGCCGCCATATTTCTCGTACCGGAAAGCTGAGCATGCGACTGTCCGAGGGAACGCCCTCGCGCCTCGGCGCAAGCTGGGATGGCCGGGGAACCAACTTCGCGTTGTTTTCAGCCAACGCGAAAAAGGTCGAACTTTGCCTGTTCGACAACCAGGGGCGCCGCGAGCTCGAACGCATCGAAATGCCGGAACGCAGTGAGGACGTCTGGCACGGTTACCTCAACGACGTTTCGCCGGGCCAGCTCTATGGCTATCGCGTCCACGGACCGTATGAGCCGGAACGCGGTCATCGCTTCAATCCCAACAAGCTGCTGCTCGACCCCTATGCGAGGCGGCTGGCCGGGCGGCTGGTCTGGAGCGATGCACATTTCGGCTACCGCACCGGCAGCGCGCGCGAGGACCTCTCGTTCGACCGCCGCGACAACGCCCGCGGCATGCCCAAGGCGGTGGTCGTCGACGAAACCTTCAACTGGGGCAGACGCGAGATACGCCCCAATATTCCCTGGGAAGACACCATCATCTACGAGGCTCATGTCAAGGGCCTCACCCAGCTGCGCGAGGACGTCCCGTTAAATCTGCGCGGCACCTATGGCGGGCTGTCGTCGCCCGCGATGATCGATCACCTCAAGCGGCTCGGCGTTACCACCATCGAGCTGCTGCCGGTGCATGGTCTCGTCGACGACCGCATCCTGGTCGAACGCAAGCTGTCGAACTACTGGGGCTACAACACGCTGTCGTTTTTCGCGCCGGAGGCACGCTACTCGCAAGACAATCCGCTGAACGCGTTTCGGACTGCGGTGGCCCGGCTGCATGACGCCGGCATCGAGGTGATGCTCGATGTCGTTTACAACCACACCGCCGAGGGCAATCACATGGGCCCGACGCTGTCGTTCCGAGGCATCGACAACGCCTCGTACTACTGGCTGAAGCCGGAAAATCCGCGGTACTATGACGATTTCACTGGTTGCGGCAGCTCGCTCAATCTCACCCATCCGCGCGTCCTGCAGATGGTGATGGATTCGCTGCGCTACTGGGTCGAGGTCTGCCATGTCGACGGCTTCCGCTTCGATCTCGCCACGACCCTGGCGCGCGGACCGAACGGCTTCGACCGCGGGGGAGCGTTTCTCACGGCGGTTCGGCAGGACCCGGTGCTGTCGACGGTGAAGATGGTGGCCGAGCCATGGGACCTTGGCCTTGGCGGCTATCAGGTCGGCGCGTTTCCCTCGCAATGGTCGGAGTGGAACGATCGATACCGCAGCGCGATGCGGCGCTATTGGAGCGGGGAAGGCAGCCTGATCGGTGAAGTATCGGGCCGCATGACCGGATCATCCGACGTGTTCAATCATGACGGCCGCGCCCACCGCGCCTCCATCAATCACATCACGGTCCATGACGGTTTTACGCTCGCCGACCTGTTCAGCTACAACGAAAAGCACAATGAGGCCAATGGCGAAGACAACCGCGATGGCTCCAGCGACAATCTCAGCAACAATTGCGGCCACGAGGGCCGGACCGACGACCCGGCGATCGGAGCGCTGCGCCGCCAGCTGCGCAAGAATCAACTGGCCTGCCTGATGCTGGCGCAGGGACTACCCCTGATCCTCGCCGGCGATGAGGTCGCCAACACCCAGGATGGCAACAACAACGCCTATTGCCAGGACAATGCGATCGGCTGGGTCGGCTGGGAGAATATCGGCAAGGACGACGACCTCACCGATTTCATCGGGCACCTGGCGGCGTTGCGCAAACGGTTTTCGCAGATCCGGTCGCGCCGCTGGCTCGATGGGCCGCGCGCCGACGGCGGTTACGGCGTGTCCTGGCTGACGCCGGCGGCGGCGCTGATGACCGAGCAGGACTGGAATTTTCCGGAAGGCCGGTTTCTCGCTTATGTACTCGGTCCCGAGGAACAGGGGCAGGCCCCGATTTTTATCGTGCTGAATGCCGCGCCGGAGGCGATCGCATTCAAGCTGCCGATGATGGCGGAATACAAGACATGGCAGCAGGTGCTCAATACCGTGGACGGCGATCAGCCGGCCGCGGATTTCGCGTCCGGCAGTGAGACCAAGGCGCCACCCCGCTCGGTGCTCGCCTTTGCAGGCGCGGCATGAATGCGCGACAATTCGGACCAAGGCTGGCGGCGGATGCGACGACTTTCCGCTTGTGGGCCCCGGCGGCCCGCCACGTCGAACTACTGCTGGACAAGCCTCATCCGCTGCATCGCCACAGCAATGGCTGGTTTTCTGCCGACATTGCGGGCGTGAGCGCCGGCGCACGCTACAATTTCCGGATCGACGGCGAGATCGACGTGCCGGACCCGGCGTCGGCCTTTCAGCCCGATGATGTGTCCGGCGCGAGCGAATTGATCGACCCCGCGAGCTACGACTGGCGCGCCCAGGATTGGCGAGGGCGCCCATGGCACGAAGCTGTCCTGATGGAGAGCCATGTCGGCACCTTCACACCGGAAGGCACCTACCGCGCCATGATCGGCAAGCTCGATCATCTGGTGGCGACCGGCGTTACCGCGCTGGAATTGATGCCGCTGGCGGATTTCGCCGGGCAGCGCAATTGGGGCTATGACGGTGTGCTGTGGTATGCGCCGGACAGCGCGTATGGACGTCCCGACGATCTCAAGACCCTGATCGACGAAGCGCATTTGCGCGGGCTGATGGTCTTGCTCGACGTCGTCTACAATCATTTTGGACCCGAGGGCAATTACCTCGGCCGCTACGCTCCCGCCTTCTTCGCCGAGGCGCAGACGCCATGGGGCAGCGCGATCGACTATCGGGTGCCCGAGGTGCGCGCCTTCGTGATCGAGAATGCACTGTACTGGCTCGACGAATACCGCTTCGACGGGCTCCGGCTGGATGCGGTTCACGCCATTGCCGAGCCGGGCGAGATCCCGCTGCTGCACGCGCTGAGCGAGGCGGCCGGCGAATTGGCCGCGGCCACCGGACGCCATATCCATCTGGTGCTGGAAAATGACGACAATATCGCAAGCCTGCTCGATGCCGGGGAGGGACCGCCCCGCGGCAAATACCGCGCACAATGGAACGACGACTATCACCATGCCTGGCATGTGCTGCTGAGCGGCGAAAGCCACGGCTATTATCGCGATTACCGCCGCGCACCGCTGCAGGACATTGCGCGTGCGCTCGCCTCCGGCTTTGTCTATCAGGGCGAGGCGTCCGCGCATCGCGGCGGAGAGCCGCGGGGCGAGCCTAGCCGCGAGCTCGCGCCCATCGCCTTTGTCAACTTCCTGCAGAATCACGATCAGATCGGTAACCGCGCGCTCGGCGACCGGCTGGTGCGCCTCGCCAGCGACCCCGCGATCGAAGCCGCGCTGGCGATTACCCTGCTGGCGCCAGCGATCCCGATGCTGTTCATGGGCGAGGAGTGGGGCTCAAAGGCGCCGTTTCCTTTTTTCTGCGATTTCGACGGCGAGCTTGCCGAGGCGGTGCGCCAGGGCCGGCGCCGTGAGTTCGCCGGCGCCTATGCGAAGTATGGCGACGAGGTTCCCGATCCGCTGGCGGCCGCGACCTTCCATTCTGCGGTGCCCGACTGGGAGGCGCGCGACCAGCCCGCGGGGCGCAAGCGCCTGGCATTGGTGCGGGACCTGCTCGAGATACGTCGGCGTGAGGTCGTGCCGCGCCTTGTCGGCGCGCAGTTCGGCAACGCCCGCGCAGCAGCCGACGGCGGGCTGACGGCCAATTGGCGGATGGGAGACGGCGCGAAGCTCTCCGTCATCGCCAATCTGTCGCCACGCAGGATTGCGGTTCCGCCGCATCACCGGACCGGCACCATCATCTGGGGCAGCGAGTCCGGCAACAATCCGATGCCGCCCTGGTCTGTGCTCTGGCGGATCGGAGGCGGCTGATGCCTCCTGCCATACCCGTGGCCACCTACCGCCTGCAGCTTACCGCAAAGTTCGATTTCGACGCCGCCGCCGCGGTCGTTCCCTATCTGAAGGCGCTCGGAATCACCCATCTCTATGCATCGCCCTTCATGAAGGCGCGCAAGGGCAGCACCCACGGCTACGACATCGTCGACCATGCCCAGTTCAACCCCGAGCTCGGCGGGGAGTCGGGGTTCCAGCGCCTGAGCGCGGCGCTGCAACGGCACGATTTCGGCCTGATCCTGGATTTCGTTCCGAACCATGTCGGGGTTCATTTCGCCGATAATCCGTGGTGGCTTGACACGCTGGAGTGGGGCGGGAGTTCGCCCCATGCGGTGTCGTTCGACATCGACTGGGAGCAATTGCCCTATCGCGCGCGGGGCGGCGTGCTGCTGCCGATCATCGGCTCGTCCTATGGCGAAGCGCTGGAAAAGGGCGAGATCGAGCTGCGCTACGACGCCGGGGAGGGCAGCTTCTCGGCCTGGTATTTCGAACATCGGCTTCCGATCGCACCTGAACGCTACAGCGAGATACTGCGTACGGTCGTGCGGGAAGCCGGGATCGAAGATCGCCCGGAGGGCAATCACATTCTGGCGCTGGCGTCACGCTACAAGGGGCTGCGCCATCCCAATCGCAACGAGGCGCCCGCCTTCAAGGCCGAATTGAAGGCCATCGATGGCGGCGCCGCGCTGATTGCGCGGGGCCTTGAGGCCTATCGGTGCGGACCCGAGCGGTCCGTCCAGACGCTCGCGCTGCACCATCTGCTGGAACGCCAGCACTACAAGCTCGGCCACTGGCGGCTCGCCTCCAGCGATATCAACTATCGCCGCTTCTTCGACGTCAACACCCTCGCCGGGCTGCGGGTCGAGGATGCCGGCACGTTCGAGGCCATCCATGGCCTGGTCAGGAAGCTGGTCGCGGCAGGACAGTTGCAGGGTCTGCGGCTCGATCACATCGATGGCCTGCGTGATCCCGCGCAATATTTCCAGCGGCTGCGCCGACTGATCCGCGCGGCCCAGGGTGGCGCGGCGGCGCCGTTCTACATGGTGATCGAGAAGATCCTCGGCGAGCACGAGGCGCTGCGTCCCTTCGCGGATGTCCAGGGTACGACCGGCTATGAATGGCTCAATGCGATCACGCGCGTGCTGGTCGATGACCGCGGTCTCGATGCGCTCGACGAGATCTGGCGGCAGATCAGCAATACCAGCCCTCGGCTCGACCCGGTGCTGAAGGCGGCCAAGCGCCGGGTGATCGACACGCTGCTGACCAGCGAGTTCACGGTGCTGACGCGGCTACTGGCGCGCATTGCCGCCGGCCACTACTCGACCCGCGATTTCTCGGCTGACAGCCTGCGTCAGGCGCTCGAACTCTACGTCCTGCATTTTCCGATCTACCGCACCTACCTGACCGCGGCGGCCGGGGCGACCGAACATGATCATGCGTTGATTGCAGCGACGATCGACCGTGCCCGAACCGACTGGTTCGCTGCCGACGACGGCATCTTCGATTTCCTGCGCGACGCGCTCACCATGGATCTGATCAAGCCCGGCCGCGGCATGCATAGCGCTCCGCGCGTTCGCCGCTTTGCCCTCAAGCTGCAGCAGTTCACCGGCCCGGTGATGGCCAAGTCGCTCGAGGACACCTCGTTCTATCGCTACCATCGTCTGCTTGCGTTCAACGAGGTTGGCGGCGAACCGGCCGCGCGGGGATTGTCGATCGATGCCTTCCATGCAGCGATGTCGGCCCGCGTCAAGGAGTGGCCCCATGGCATGACCGCGACCGCCACCCACGACACCAAGCGCGGCGAAGATGCGCGCGCGCGGCTGCTGGCGCTGGCGGAGCTGCCCGGCGAATGGGCCAGCACGGTTGCGCGATGGAAGATCCTCAATGCTCCGCATCTCGTGACCGGCGGCGAGATGCGCGCGCCATCAGCAGCGTTCGAGTACATGCTGTATCAGGCGCTGATTGGTGCATGGCCGATGGGCGCGGCCGACGAGCAGTTCCTGGCGCGGATGCAAGCCTATGCGCTGAAGGCGGCGCGCGAGGGCAAGCAGGAGACGAGCTGGCTCAACCCGAACCAGGCCTATGAGGCGGGACTGCAGAAATTCCTGGCGCGGATTCTGGACCGCGAGGTGTCGGCCCAGTTCCTCGATTCGCTGCAGGCGTTGAGCCGTCGCATGGCGCTGCTCGGCGCGCTGAATTCGCTCAGCCAGCTCACGCTGAAGGCGACGATGCCTGGGGTGCCCGATTTCTATCAGGGCACCGAATTCTGGGATTTGTCGCTGGTCGATCCGGACAACCGGCGACCGGTCGATTTCACCGCGCGGGCCGCTGCGCTGGCGCAAGCCGATCACCCGGATTGGGGCCGCCTGGTGCAGGCCTGGCCCGATGGGCATCTCAAGCTCGCCTGGACGCGGCACCTGCTGAGACTGAGGACCGCAATGGCCGATGTGTTCACACAAGGCGACTACCAGCCGCTGCCGGTCAGCGGACCGCACCGCGACCATGTCATTGCGTTTGCGCGCCGCCACGGCGGTCAGGCCGCCATCGTGGCGGTCGCCAGGGCGTTGGCGCCGCTATCCGAAGGCGGCCGGGTCTGGCCTCGCGCGGAGGCCATCGATGCCTCGCTCGACCTGCGCGGTTATCTCGTCGAAGGCTTCGCTCAGCCCGCCGACGGTGCCGGGCTGCCGCTCGCCGCCTTGTTCCGCCACTTTCCCGTTGCGGTGCTGAAGGCGCGTGACCAGGCTTCGGCGCAGGCAAGCTGAGCATCCCGGCGTACCGATCCGGCAGCGTCAAGCGGCGTTGTGCTGCAAGATCATCTCGATCGCGCCGGCAAATCCCTCGTCGGCATTGGACGTCGTCACCCGCGTCGCCTGCCGCTTGATGTCGTTGGTGGCATTACCCATCGCGATCGACATGCCGCTCACGCGAAACATCGCGACGTCGTTGTGCATGTCACCGATGGTGGCGATCGCATCGGTCGAAATGCCCAAACGCTTGGCGATCGCATGCACGAACGTGCCCTTGTCATGGCCGGGCGGGGTGACGTCCAGATAATAGGTCTGCGAACGGGCAGCGGTGGCTTGCGTCCCCAGCGCCTCCCGGGTCGCCGTTTCGCAAGCCTGAAGCACCGCCGCATCCGCGCTCGATCCGACGATCTTGCAGGCCGCCGACAGATAGGGCGTGAAATCATCCACGATGGTCGGATCGGCCCGGATCGTGCGGCGTTCGAGCCCGACGTAGTCGCCCTTGGCATTGCGGGCGAGCCAGCGTTCATTGGTGAACAGCCAGATATCGACGCCGAACCGGCTCAGGATGTCGAGACTCTGCCGCGCCGCAGCTGCGGTAAGCACATGCTGCTCGATCGGCCTCATCTGCGGATCGCAAATCGAGCTGCCGTTGAATGGTCCGACCGGCAACTTGATCTGCAACGGCTCGATCAGGAACCGCATGCCGAGGGCGGGGCGGCTCGAGGTGATGGTGAGACCGACCCCGCTGTCCTCGAGCCGTCGCACCGCGCGGATGGCGGCGTCGGTCAGCACCTTGTCGCCGGTCAGGAGCGTGCCGTCGACGTCCGAGACGACGAGTGCAATGCGCTTCATCGCCGGGCCTCGCTGGAGCCGGGCCGCCGCGGCACGAGTTCGAGCTGGCGGACGATATCCTTGACGATGGTCTCGACCGGAGCGTCGATCGAGACCCTGACCGCGTTCTCGTCGGCCTGCGGCGCCTCCAGGGTCGTGAACTGGCTGTCGAGCAGATCGGCCGGCATGAAATGATCCTTGCGGCGGGCGAGACGCTCGGCAATCAGCGCCTTGGTGCCGTCGAGATAGACGATGCGGACATCGTCGCGGCCATGCACCAGGATGTCGCGATAGGCGCGCTTGAGCGCGGAGCAGGCGATCACGACATGTTCGCCGGCGCCGCACGCCCGATCGATTTCGGCGGCGATCGCCTTCAGCCAGGGCCAGCGGTCTTCGTCTGTCAGGGGATGGCCGGCATGCATCTTGGCTACATTGCTCGGCGGATGAAACCTGTCGCCGTCCTCATATTTCCAGCCGATGCGTTCGGCCAGTTTGTCGGCAATGGTGCTCTTGCCCGAGCCGGAAACGCCCATCACCACCAGCGCGCAGGGAACCACGCTTGCGGTCTCAGGCACGGAAGTTCTCCGGCAGCGCCGCCTGATCGACCAGCCAGGTGGTCTCGCCCTGCGAACGCGCGCGGGCCGCGGGCAGGTCTTCGCCGTCGAACACACGGGTCAGTATCGCGCGCTTGCCGGCGCCGCTCGCTTCGAACAGCATCTCATGGCAGGAGCCGAGCGCCGGCAATACCAGCGTGACCCGCGGCACAAACGGTTCGACATGGGCCTTTGGCACGTCGACCACCCAGCGCTCGGTTTCCTTCGCGGCCGGATAACCTGGAAACAGCGAGGCGGTATGACCATCGGGACCGAGACCGAGCAATACCAGGTCGAACAGCGGCCGGGCTGGATCGAGCCGGTCGGCGCCATGGAAGGCGTGCAACTCGGCCTCGTAGCGGCGGGCGCTTTCGCCGGCCGCGATTCCGTCGGTCACGATCGGATGAATGTTGGCGGCCGGCGCGCAGCGGTCGAGAAATGCCCGGCGGGCCATCGCCATGTTGTTCAGCGGGTCGGCAGGGGGGACGAGACGTTCGTCGCCGATGAACCAGTGCACGCGTTCCCAGGGAATCTGGCTGCGATAGTCATCCGTCGCCAGCAGTTCGAACATCTGCTTCGGGCTCGATCCGCCGGAGAGGCAGATCGCCACGCGTCGGTCATTGGCGAGGATCCGCGCCAGGATGCGGTCCGCACCCGTCTTCGCCAGCGCGGCCGGATCGGAAACCGCGATGATCTTGATGTCCGTACCCGGAGGATTTGCCGCCATGGTCAATCGAGCTTTCGCCAGTGCCTGCCGTCACGCGCCAGCAGTGCGTCGGCTTCGCCAGGACCATCGCTGCCGGCCGCATAGCGCTCGAGGCCGTCGGCGCCGGCCTTTTTCCAGGCATCGAGGAACGGCTGCACCGCCTGCCAGCCCGCCTCGACGCTGTCGGCGCGCTGAAACAGGATGTTGTCACCGATCATGCAGTCGTAGATCAGCGTTTCGTAGCCGGTGCTCGGCTCGGCCTTGAAGTAGTCCTTGTAGCGGAATTTCATCTCGACACCATCGATGGATATGGTCGGTCCCGGCACCTTGGTGTTGAACTGCAGGGTGATGCCCTCGGTCGGTTCGATGCTGATCACGAGGTAGTTCTGCGACAACCGGTCCACCGGCGTGTCGCGGAACATCGCGAACGGCGCCTGCTTGAACTTGATGGCGACTTCGGTGCGCTTGACGCCCAGCGCCTTGCCGGTGCGCAGATAGAACGGAACGCCGGCCCAGCGCCAATTGTCGATCGCCAGTTTCAGCGCGACATAGGTCTCCGTTGTGCTGTTGGATTTGACATCCTCGGTCTTGCGATAATCCTCGACTTCGGTGTCGCCGACCTTGCCGCCAAGATATTGCCCGCGTACGGAGTTGTGCAAGGCCTCCGCCTCGGTTTCGGTCTGGATCGCCGCCAGCACCTCGGCCTTTTCCGAGCGTACGGTGTGGGCGTCGAACCGGGCCGGGGGCTCCATGGCCACCAGCGACAGCAACTGGAACAGATGGTTCGGCACCATGTCGCGCAGGGCGCCGGTGGCGTCGTAGAAACTGCCGCGGTGACCGACACCCAGCTTCTCCGCGACCGAGATCTGGACGTGGTCGATATGATTGCGATTCCAGATCGGTTCGAACATGCCGTTGGCGAAGCGCAGCACCAGGATGTTCTGAACGGTTTCCTTGCCGAGATAATGATCGATCCGGTAGATCTGATGCTCTTCCATTATCTTCAGCAATTCGCCGTTCAGCGCCCGCGCTGAAGCGAGATCGGTTCCGAACGGCTTTTCCACCACCAGCCGCCGCCAGGCGCCGCCTTCCTCGCGCAGCATGCCGGCGCGACCGAGTTCACCGCTGATCGGCGCAAACGCATTCGGCGGCGTCGCCAGGTAGAACAGCCGGTTGCCGCCGGTCTTGCGGTCGGCTTCCAGTTTTTCCAGCTGCCCGCGCATCCTGTCGAACGAGTCGGGTTCGTCGGGATCAGCGGCAATACAGGTCACGCATGCAAGCAACCGCTTTGCGATGGCCTCGTCGACGCGGCGGGTCGCAAATTGCTGCAGCCCCTTCATCAGGCTGTCGCGCAGCTCATCGTTTGCCATCGCTTTTCGCGCCACGCCCACCACGCAGAAATTGTCGGGCAACAACCCCGCCGCCGCGAGATTGTAGAGGGCGGGCATCACCAGCCGGTGGGTCAGGTCGCCGGTAACGCCGAAGATCACGAAGCAGCAGGGATCGGGCTGCTTTTGGTGTGCGGGATCCTCCGTCACGCGCGGCCCGCCTTCGGCTTGGCAGCAGCGGTCGACGAACCGGCAGGCGGCTGCGGCTCCTTGTGGCCACCGAATCCATCGCGCATGGCGGAAAGAATCTTCTCGGCGAATGTATGCTGTCGGCGCGAGCGGAAGCGCGCATAGAGCGCCGCGGTCAGCACTTCGGCCGGCACCGCCTCGTCGATGGCGGCGTTGACGGTCCAGCGGCCTTCGCCGGAATCTTCGACAAAGCCGGAGTAATTCTCGAGCGTATCGTTGCGGGCGAGCGCCGAAGCGGTGAGATCGAGCAGCCATGACGGGATCACGCTGCCGCGCCGCCATACCTCGGCGATATCGGCGATGTTGAGGTCGAAACGGTGTTCCGGCGGCAGCGCCTCAACATTGGCATTCTTGAGGATGTCGAATCCTTCCGCATAGGCCTGCATCAGGCCGTATTCGATGCCGTTGTGAACCATCTTGACGAAGTGACCGGCGCCGATGGGGCCGGCGTGGATATAGCCCTGCTCGATGCGGGCGTCGCGGCCCTCGCGGCCCTTGGTGCGCTCGATGTCGCCAATGCCGGGTGCTAGAGTCGAGAAAATCGGATCGAGGCGATCGACCACCGCCTTGTCGCCGCCGATCATCATGCAATAGCCACGGTCGATGCCCCAAACGCCGCCCGAGGTGCCGACATCCAGATAATGGATGCCGCGCTGCTTCAGCGTCTGGCCGCGGCGGACGTCGTCCTGCCAGAAGGTGTTGCCGCCGTCGATGATGACGTCGCCCGGCTGCATCAGGTTGGACAGCGTCTCGATGGTTTGTTCCGTGATCCTGCCCGCCGGCAGCATCACCCAGGCGGTTCGTGGCTTCTCGAGCTTGCTCACGAACTCTTCCAGCGCGGCGGTGCCGACCGCGCCGTCGGCGCCGATCGCGGCGACAGCCTTCGGATCCTTGTCGTAAACCACCGTCGCATGGCCGTGCTTCATCAGCCGCCGAACGATATTGCCGCCCATCCGGCCGAGGCCGATCATGCCCAGTTGCATCCGATGCTCCTCAGTTCAACGCATTCTGAATGGCGCGGTCCAGCAGCTCAAGCCCGGATGCGAGATCACCCTTGAGATGGACCCGCAGCGCGCGCCGGCCGCGCTCAGTCAGCACGCTGAAATCGCCGCGAGCCTGGGCGGCCTTGATGACGCCGAAGCTCGCCTTCTGGCCCGGGACTGCGAGATCCCGCGCATCATCGGCGGTGATCTGCAGGAACACGCCGCTGTCGGGGCCGCCCTTGTAGGCCTGTCCGGTCGAATGCTGGAAGCGCGGACCGAATTCGGCGCAGGTCGCGACATGGCGCCGATCGCGCACCTCGAGGCGCAATTGCTGCAGATTCTCGATGTGGGCGGCGTTGCGTTCGATATAGGCCAGCAACGCCACGTAATCGTCGGTACTGGCACGGGCGAGGTGGGCTTTCAGCCATGAGCCGAGATCGCCGTCCGCGCCCGCCTTGCGCAAGGCATCCGCGTTGGTGGCGTCGGTGTAGAGATCGACGGTGTTGGTCGAAAGCACCGGATGTTCGTCCGGCAACGATCCGGTCTTCTCGAATGAAGCGGTCAACTCCCGGGTCTTGACCTTGGCGGCCTCGACGTCGGGCTGATTGAAGGGATTGATGCCGAGCACCGAGCCGGCGATCGCAACCGCCATCTCGAAGCGAAAGAATTCCTGGCCGATGTGCTCGATCGATTTCATCACGATGCGGACGACCGGATGTCCGGCCTGTTCCAGCGCCGCAAGCTTGGCGTCATGTGCCGGATCGCTTTCGCCTTCGGTACGGATATCGATGAAGAAACGGTCATTGCCGTACAATGCCGGATCGCCAAGAGTTTCGCCATCGATCGGGATCAATCCCTTGCCGTCCTTGCCGGTGGATTCGGCGATCAATTGCTCTGCCCAGGCGCCGAAATCGGCGACCTTGTCTGACGACAGGATGGTGACCTTGTCACGGCCTTCGAGGCCGGCGAGGCCCAGCGCGAGGCCGAGCTGCACGCCGGGATTCTGCTGCGGCGGCACGTCGGGCCCGCAGGAGCGCACCATCGAAAGCGTGTGGGCCAGCACCGCGCGCAGATCGATGCCGGCCGCCGCACCGGGTACCAGGCCGAACGGCGACAGCACCGAGTAGCGTCCGCCGATGGCGGGATCGCCGTGGAAAATACGCGCAAATCCCTGCTTTTTCGCCAGCTTCTCCAGCGACGAGCCGGGGTCGGTGACGGCGATGAAGCGATGTCCGGCCTTCTCGGCGCCGATCGTTTCCGAAACTCGCTCGAAGAAATAGTCCTTCATCACGTTCGGCTCGGTGGTGCTGCCGGACTTGCTGGAGACGATGAACAGGGTATCGGCGAGATTGATCGAGGCCTGCATGGCGCGTACCTGCGCCGGATCGGTGGAGTCCAGCACATGCAGCCTGGGAAAGCCGGGTTGCTTGTCGAAGGTCGTCGCCAGCACCTCGGGCCCAAGGCTAGATCCGCCCATCCCGAGCACGACCGCATCGGTGAAGTGCTGATCCCGGACGCGGTGGGCAAAGTCCTCGTAATCGTCGACATCGGCGGCGGCGGCGCTGTTCAGCCAGCCGAGCCACTTGTTCTCGTCGTCGCCGGTCCAGACCGATTTGTCGTGTTGCCAGAGCCGGCGTATCTTGCCCGACTTGCGCCATTCCTCGGTGCCCGCTTCCACCGCCTTGCCGAGCTTGCCGCCGAGCGCCAATTGCTGCCGGTCGATGCTGCTGCCGAGCACGACTTCACGCTTGTGCGCGACCGCGCCGTAGAGCTTGTCGGCGGCGTCGGCAAACAGCTTGACACCTTCCTTGACCAGATCGGCGGTAATCGCATCGAGCGAGATGCCGGATTGCTCGAGCGCGGCCAGCACGCGGCTCGCATCCTCGACATTCTCCTCGAGGCTGTCACGCAGCCGGCCATGGTCGCGGAAGGCGTCGAGCGTGGCCGGCGGCACGGTGTTGACGGTGTCCCGCCCGATCAGCTCCTCGACATAGAGCACGTCGCTATAGTCCTTGTTCTTGGTGCCGGTCGACGCCCACAGCAGTCGCTGCGGCCTCGCGCCCCGGGCGGCAAGCCGGTCCCAGCGCGGTCCGGAAAACAGCCGCTTGTATTCCTGGTAGGCGAGCTTGGCATTGGCAATCGCCACCTTGCCTTTCAGTGCCGCCAGCCGTTCCTTCTCGCTCGGATCGTTGGCCTTCTCGATCCTCTCGTCGAGCTGCTTGTCCACCGCGCTGTCGATCCGGCTGACGAAGAAGCTGGCGACGCTCGCGACATGGGACGGATCGCCGCCGCCGGCGACATATTTTTCCAGGCCGGAAAGATAGGCCTCGGCGACCTTGACATAGACCTTCTGCGAAAACAGCAGCGTGATGTTGATGCTGATGCCTTCGGCGATCAGGTGCTGGATCGCCGGCAGGCCCTGCGCCGTCGCCGGCACCTTGACCATCAGGTTCTTGCGCTCGACTTCCTTCCAGAGCCGCTCGGCCTCGGCGATCGTGGCCTCGGTCTGCAATGCGAGATAGGGGGACACTTCGAGGCTGACGAAGCCATCATGGCCGTCGAGGTGATCATAGACCGGGCGCAACACGTCCGCCGCATGCTGGATGTCCTCGACGGCAAGCTGCTCGAACAATCGCGCGACCGGGCGGTCGCCCTCGCTCAACGCGCGGCCGATCGCGCCGTCATATTCATCCGAACTGTCGATCGCCTTTTCGAAGATCGAGGGGTTCGAGGTGACGCCCTTGACGCCGTCGGTGTCGATCAGCCGCTTCAGGTCGCCATGGGCGACGAAGCCGCGGGCGAGGAAATCCAGCCAGACCGCCTGGCCATGGCCTTCGAGTGCTTTGACGGGGTTCATGGTACCTGCTTCCGTGCGGTTGCGCGATCGCGTGATAGGAACCTTTCCGCCGGCCGGAGCTTGAAAATGGGCTCGTGGAAAGGATGGTGATAGCGGATTTGATCAGCTTCGTATCATACCGCCATTCACAATATAACGACCGGAATGGCAGTTTGGCGGCGATGGAGTGTGTAGTTTCTTCGGGGCGCAGGCCTGGTCTGCGCGCCTTGCAGCGGGAGCACGGATCGATCCATCGATTTCATTCCGCTCGGCCCGATGGGCAGTGTGAAAGGAGACGTCTTGTGTCTGGCGGAGAGCCGGCGCTTCCGCGCTGTCCCCGAACGGGTGTCTTCTTACCGGAAAACCGCGCCCGATGCACGCCTGCGGCGGTCGGCGGAATGTTGCGGTCCGGTTACAACTTGTCAAAATCACCGCCATGGCGGCGCTTTCGCCTGACAAATCGGCAATTGCCTGTTTATGATTCGCCGGCTGCCTGCGTCGTGGATTGCGCGTTTGCCTTCACGCCGTGTCCAATCGCCTCATGTGGTGAGGCTGATTCGTGTTCTGAACCGGACTATGTTCCAGGTGTTAGATATTGCAGCGCGTGCTCAGCAGTGCAGCGGAATTGACGAGGAGAAGGGTCATGTACAACGATTCTCTGTTCAACGCTTTCGCCAGGTCCTTCGAAGCGCGAAGCGAGACCGACATGTCGATGGCGGAGTATCTGGAATCGTGTCGAGGTGACCCGATGCGGTACGCCAATGCGGCCGAACGGCTGCTTGCTGCGATCGGTGAACCGCAAGTTATCGACACGGCCAAGGATCCTCGCCTTGGCCGTATTTTTTTGAACCGGACCATGCGGGTCTACCCGGCCTTCCCCAACTTCCATGGCATGGAGGAAACGATCGAGCGCATCGTAGGGTTCTTCCGTCATGCCGCTCAGGGTCTGGAAGAACGCAAGCAGGTGCTCTATCTGCTCGGACCGGTGGGCGGCGGCAAATCGTCGCTGGCCGAGCGCCTGAAGACTCTGATGGAGGTCAACCCGATCTATGTGCTGAAGGCGGGTGACGAGGTCAGCCCGGTGTTTGAGAGCCCGCTCGGCCTGTTCGACCCCGAGCAGCTCGGACCGATGATCGAGGAGAAATACGGCATTCCGCGCCGCCGCCTCAACGGGCTGATGAGCCCCTGGTGCTACAAGCGGCTCGAGGCATTCGGCGGCGATATCTCGCGCTTCCGTGTCGCCAGGATCCAGCCCTCGCGGCTGCGCCAGATCGCGATCGCGAAAACCGAGCCCGGCGACGAGAACAATCAGGATATCTCGTCGCTGGTCGGCAAGGTCGATATCCGCAAGCTCGAGACCTTCGCCCAGAACGATCCCGATGCCTACAGCTACTCCGGCGGCCTCAACCGCGCCAACCAGGGCGTGCTCGAATTCGTCGAGATGTTCAAGGCGCCGATCAAGATGCTGCACCCGCTGCTCACGGCGACCCAGGAAGGCAACTACATCGGCACCGAGAACATCGGCGCGATTCCGTTCACCGGGATCATTCTCGCCCATTCGAACGAATCGGAGTGGCTGAGCTTCAAGGCCAACAAGAACAACGAAGCCTTCATCGACCGCATCTGCGTCATCAAGGTGCCCTACTGCCTGCGGGTGACCGAGGAACAGAAGATCTACGAGAAGCTCATTTCCGGATCTGAGCTTGCCGCCGCGCCCTGCGCGCCGGCGACGCTGGAGACATTGGCGCGCTTCTCGGTGATGTCGCGGTTGCGCAAGCACGAAAACTCGACGCTGTTCGCGAAGATGCGGGTCTATGACGGCGAGAGCCTGAAGGAATCCGATCCGAAGGCGCGCAGCGTGCAGGAATACCGGGATGCCGCCGGGGTCGACGAAGGCATGGACGGAGCCTCGACCCGCTTCGCCTTCAAGGTGCTTGCTGCGACCTACAACCACGACGCCGCGGAGATCGGCGCCGACGCCGTCCACCTGATGTATGCACTCGAACAGGCGATCCGTCGCGAGCAGCTTTCCGATGAAGTCGAGAAGCGCTATCTCGAATTCATCAAGGCGGAACTGGTGCCGCGCTATGCCGAGTTCATCGGCCACGAGATCCAGAAGGCCTATCTCGAATCCTATTCGGACTACGGCCAGAACCTGTTCGATCGCTATGTCGACTATGCCGACGCCTGGATCGAGGATCAGGACTTCAAGGATCCCGACACCGGGCAGCTGCTCGATCGTGAGCTTCTCAATCAGGAGCTGACCAAGATCGAGAAGCCGGCCGGCATCGCCAATCCGAAGGACTTCCGCAACGAGGTCGTAAAGTTTTCGCTGCGGTCACGGGCGCAGCATGGCGGCAAGAATCCGTCCTGGACCAGCTACGAGAAGATCCGCGAAGTGATCGAAAAGCGGATCTTCTCGCAGGTCGAGGACCTGCTGCCGGTGATCTCGTTCGGCTCGAAAAAGGACGGCGACACCGAGAAGAAGCATGGTGAATTCGTCGCTCGGATGGTCGAGCGTGGCTACACCGAGCGCCAGGTCCGCCGGCTGGTCGAGTGGTACATGCGGGTGAAACAAGCCGGGTGAGGAGCCGATCTGGAGGTGGCCATGCACATCGTCGACCGTCGCCTCAACCCGGGCAGCAAGAGCCTGGAGAACCGCCAGCGGTTCCTGCGCCGCGCCAAGGCGCTGGTGCAGGGCGCGGTCAAGAAGACCTCGCAGGATCGCGATATCAAGGATGTGCTGGAAGGCGGTGAAGTTTCGGTCCCGCTCGACGGGATGAACGAACCGCGCTTCCGAACCGAGGGCGGCATCCGCGACATGGTGCTTCCCGGCAACAAGAAGTTCATCGAAGGCGACATCCTTCCGCGTTCGGGCGAGGGCAGCGGCAGGCCGTCCGAGCCCGGCGAAGGCGACGGCGAGGACACCTTCCGGTTCGTGCTCAGCCGCGACGAATTCGTCGATCTGTTCCTCGACGATCTGGAATTGCCCGACCTTGCCAAGCGCAAGCTTGCGGAAGCGGAAAGCGAAGGGTTGCGACGCGCCGGCTATGCCACCTCCGGCTCGCCGGCCAACATCTCCGTGGCCCGGACCGTGCGGGTGGCGATGGCGCGGCGGGTCGCGCTGCGCCGGCCACGCCCGGACACGATTGCGCAACTCGAGGCCGAGATGGACGCATGCGACGGCCCACGACGCGACGAGCTGAAGGCCGAGATCGACGCACTGAAGGCCAAGGCCCGCCGCATCCCCTTCATCGATCCGATCGACATCCGTTATCGCCGGTTCGAGACCATGCCGAAGCCGGTGGCCCAGGCGGTGATGTTCTGCCTGATGGACGTGTCGGGCTCGATGTCGGAACACATGAAGGATCTCGCCAAGCGCTTCTACATGCTGCTGTATGTGTTCCTGAAGCGGCGCTATCGCCATGTCGAGATCGTCTTCATCCGCCATACCGACCGGGCCGAGGAGGTCGATGAGGACACCTTCTTCCACGATCCGGCCTCCGGCGGCACGCTGGTGTCGAGTGCGCTGCAGGCCATGCATGACATCGTCCGGTCACGCTTCCGCCCGGCGGACTGGAACATCTATGCGGCGCAGGCCTCCGACGGCGACAACGCCTATTCGGACGGCGAGGTCGCGGCGCGGCTGCTGACCGAGGCCATCCTGCCGGTCAGCCAGTTCTTCGCCTATCTCGAGGTCGGCGAGGCCAATGGCAGCCCGTTCGGGATGACCGATTCATCGCTTTGGACACTTTATCAGCGGCTGCGTGCCAATGGTGCGCCGCTGTCGATGCGCAAGGTGAACAGCCGCAGCGAGATCTTTCCCGTGTTCCACGACCTGTTTCAACGCCGTGGGAACAGCAAGGGGGCCCGTCATGACCATGACAACCGCGCGCCTGTTTGAAGGCGCAGACTGGGACTTCCCGCAGTTGCAGCGAATCCACGACGCCTGCGAGGGGATCGCGCGCGCCGAACTCGGGCTCGACGTCTATCCCAACCAGATCGAGATCATCGCGGCTGAGCAGATGCTGGATGCCTACTCGTCCGGAGGCATGCCGCTATTCTACAAGCACTGGTCGTTCGGCAAGCAGTTCGCCTTTCAGGAGGCCTTCTACCGCAAGGGCCTGCAGGGCCTCGCCTATGAGATCGTCATCAACAGTTCGCCCTGCATCTCCTACCTGATGGAGGAAAACACCGCGATCATGCAGACCCTGGTGATCGCTCACGCCGCATTCGGGCATAATCATTTCTTCAAGAACAACTATTTGTTCCGGCAATGGACCGACGCCGCGGGCATTCTCGACTATCTCGATTTCGCCAAGAGCTATGTCGCGCAATGCGAGGAGCGGCACGGCCGTGCCGAGGTCGAGCGGACGCTCGATGCCGCGCACGCGCTGATGTCGCATGGCATCGACCGCTATCCGGGCAAGAAGAAACACGATCTGCGGGTCGAGGAAAAGCGGGCAGGGCAGCGCCGCCAGCACGAGGAGAGCGCATTCAACGAATTGTGGCGGACCATCCCGAACGGGCAGGCCAAGAGCGAAGCGCTGCTCAATGTCGAACGCCGCCGCAAGCTGCTCGGCCTGCCGCAGGAAAACCTGCTCTATTTCCTGGAAAAGACCGCGCCGCGGCTGCAATCCTGGCAACGCGAACTGCTGCGCATCGTGCGCCACATTGCGCAGTACTTCTATCCGCAAAGCCAGACCAAGGTTATGAACGAGGGCACCGCGACCTATGTCCACTACCGCATCCTGAACCGGCTGCACGAGCAGGGTCGCATCAGCGACGGCAATTTCCTCGAGTTTCTGCAGTCGCACACCAATGTGGTGTTCCAGCCCGATTTCGACGATCGGCGCTTTTCCGGCTTCAATCCCTATGCCCTTGGATTTGCGATGATGCAGGACATCGAGCGAATCGTGTCCAGGCCCGAGGACGAAGATCGCGAGTGGTTTCCGGACATCGCCGGGAAGGGCGACCCGATGCCGGTATTGCGCGACATCTGGGCCAACTACCGCGACGAAAGCTTCATCAGCCAGTTTCTCAGCCCGCGGCTGATGCGGCAGTGGCGGATGTTCCATCTGCACGACGATCCCGCGGAGACGGCGGGCGTCCGCGTCGATGCGATCCATGACAGCCGCGGCTATCGCCGGGTTCGGCGCGAACTGGCCCGCAAATACGATGTCGGCTGCCTGGACCCCAACATCGAAGTGATGGACGTCGATCTCGCCGGCGACCGCCGCCTGATGCTGCGGCACTCCGTTCGCAACGGCGCCCAGCTGAACGAGACCGACGCCAGGCGCGTGCTTCAGCACCTCGCCGATCTCTGGACCTACGACGTCTCGCTCAGTGAGGTCGACGGCACCGACACCGTCCTCAGGGAATACCTGGTCAGCCCGCGCGGGCTGGCGGCGGCAGCCTGATCAGCGCAGGCCGGCGTTGATCTTGTCGAGCACCGCAGAGCCCGGGCACAGCGCCCGCTCGTCGAGCTGGTTGAGCGGCGTCTCGATGGTGTTGAGATGGCTGTGCAGGTCCTCCGATTCCGGATCGACATAGAGCAGCCCGGTCACGATCTGGCCCTTGGCGGAATGCTTCTGCAGGAAGCTCAGCGCACCGACGCGGTCATGCGGATCGTAATCCGCGTCGATCTTGCGCAATGCCACCTTGCTGCCATCATGCTGCTCGACCACGGTCATCGAGCCCGGCGCATAGTCGATCGTGATCGCATCGCGGCCGGTGATGACGTCGAGCCGATTCACCGCGTCATTGTGCTCGCGCACATAGTCGAAGCTCTTGGTGGACCCGGCATGGTTGTTGAAGGCCACGCAGGGACTGATGACGTCGATGAACGCCGCGCCCTTGTGCTGGATCGCGGCCGCGATCAGCGGCACCAGCTGGGTCTTGTCGCCCGAGAAGCTGCGCGCCACGAAACTGGCGCCGAGCTGCAGCGCGATGGCTACCAGATCGATGGCGTTGTCGCTGTTCATCAGCCCGCGCTTGTTCTTCGATCCACGGTCGGCGGTAGCCGAGAACTGACCCTTGGTCAGGCCGTAGACGCCGTTGTTCTCGACGATATAGGTCATGTTGACGGCGCGGCGGATCGAATGGGCGAACTGGCCGAAGCCGATCGAGGCGGAGTCGCCGTCGCCGGAGACGCCGAGATAGACGAGGTCGCGATTGGCGAGGTTGGCACCGGTCAGGACCGACGGCATCCGGCCATGGACCGAATTGAAACCGTGCGAATTGCCCAGGAAGTAGTCCGGCGTCTTCGACGAGCAGCCGATACCTGAAATCTTCGCCACCCGATGCGGTTCGATCGAGAGCTCGTAGCAGGCCTCGATGATCGAGGCGGTGATCGAATCATGACCACAGCCGGCGCACAGCGTCGAGATCTTGCCCTCGTAGTCGCGGTGGGTGTAACCGAGCTGGTTCTTGGGCAGCCCCGGATGATGAAACTTGGGCTTGGCGATATAGGTCATGACTTCACCTTGCGGAGCGGGGTCACCTTGAGCTGATCCTGGTGGGCGCCGATGGCGTCGGCGATGAAGCGCGCGGTGATCGGAGTGCCGTCGTAATGCAGGACCGGAACCAGCCGCACCGGGTCGATGCCGTTCTCGTTGACGATCAGCTGGCGCATCTGGGCGTCGCGGTTCTGTTCGACCACATAGACGAAATCGTGGTCGGCGATGAAGCTCGCGACGCTGGAATGGAACGGGAAGGCGCGAATTCGCAGCCGGTCCAGCAGATGGCCGCGCCCTTCCAGAAGCCCGATCGCCTCGTCCATCGCCGGCGCGGTCGAGCCGAAATAGATGACGCCATACTTGGTGGGCCTGGCGGCGTTGGCCTGCAGCGGACGCGGCACCAGGTCCTGGGCGGTCTCGAACTTGCGCAACAGCCGCTGCATGTTGTCGGCGTAGACGGCGCCTTCTTCCGAATAGCGCGCATAGCGATCGCGCGAGGTGCCACGGGTGAAAAACGAGCCCTTGGTCGGGTGCGTGCCGGGATAGGTTCGGAATGGGATGCCGTCGCCGTCGACGTCGAGGTAGCGGCCGAAATCCCGGCCGTCATCCAGCATCGCCGCCGTCATCACCTTGCCGCGGTCATAGTGCCGGCTGTCATCCCATTTGAGAGGGCGGCACAGCCGATGATTCATGCCGATGTCGAGATCCAGCATCAGGAAGATCGTGGTCTGCAGCCGCTCGGCGAGGTCGAACGCATGCGCAGAGAATTCGAAGGCCTCGGCCGGATCCTCCGGAAACAGCAGCACGTGCTTGGTGTCGCCATGGGAGGCATAGGCGCAGGCGATGATGTCGCATTGCTGGGTTCGCGTCGGCATTCCGGTCGAAGGCCCGGCGCGCTGCACGTTCATGATGACGGCGGGGATTTCCGCGAAATAGGACAGCCCGATGAACTCCTGCATCAGCGAGATGCCGGGGCCCGAAGTCGCGGTGAAGGCGCGGGCACCGTTCCAGGAGGCGCCGATCACGATGCCGATCGAGGCGAGTTCGTCCTCGCCCTGGACGATGGCATATCTCGCCTTGCCGGTTTCGGGATCGTGTCGCAGCCGCTTGCAGTGCGCCGTGAAGGCGTCGGCCAGCGACGATGACGGCGTGATCGGGTACCAGGCGCAGACCGTGGCGCCGCCATAGACCGCTCCGAGCGCGGCGGCGCTGTTGCCTTCGATGAAGATCCGCTCGCCGACGCGGTCGGACTTGCTGACACGCAGACCGATCGGACATTTCAGGTTCTGCAGCGCCCAGTCGCGGCCGAGATGCAGCGCGTGGATGTTCGGCGACAGCAGCTTTTCCTTGCCCTTGTATTGTTCCCCGATCAGCTGCTCGATCAGCTTCGGATCCATGTCGAGCAGGGCGCACAGCGCGCCGAGATAGATGATGTTCTTGAACAGCTGGCGCTGGCGAGGATCGCTATAGGTCGAGTTGGTGATCGCGGTCAACGGCACGCCGATCACGGTGATGTCGGTGCGGAACTTCGACGTCGGCAGCGGCTTGGTCGAATCGTAAAACAGATAGCCGCCGGGCTCGATCGCCGCGACGTCCTTGTCCCAGGTCTGCGGATTCATCGCCACCATCATGTCGACGCCGCCGCGGGCGCCGAGATGGCTGTCCTCGGTCACCCGCACATCGTACCAGGTCGGCAGGCCCTGGATATTGGATGGGAACACATTGCGTGGCGACACCGGTACGCCGTGACGCAGGATCGAGCGCGCGAACAATTCGTTGGCGCTGGCCGAGCCCGAGCCGTTGACATTGGCGAAGCGGACGACGAAGTCGTTTACGCTGCTGATCGGGCCTTGGACTGACATGTTGATCCCGCGTGAGTCATATCGATGAGATATTTCTGCATGTCCCAGGCGCCGGTGGGGCAGCGTTCGGCGCACAGCCCGCAATGCAGGCAGACGTCCTCGTCCTTGACCATCACCCGCCCGGTCTTGAGGCCCTCGGCGACGTACAGCGCCTGATCCAGGTGCGGCGCCGGCGCCTTCAGCCGTGTACGCAGATCGGCTTCGTCGCCGTTCTCCGTGAAGGTAATGCAGTCCATCGGGCAAATATCGACGCAGGCGTCGCATTCGATGCACAGCGGCGGCGTGAACACGGTCTGGATGTCGCAGTTGAGGCAGCGCTGGGCTTCGCCGAGCGCGAGTCCCACGTCATAGCCGAGCTCGACCTCGGTACGGATGTCCTTCAGCGCGATCACCTTATCACGATGCGGGACCTTGTAGCGCTTGTCGCCGGAGACGTCGTTGTCGTAGCTCCATTCGTGTATGCCCATCTTCTGCGACGAGACCTGCACCTCCGGCAGCGGCCGCTCGTTGATGTTCTCGCCGGACAACAGCTTGTGGATCGAAAGCGCGGCGTCGTGACCGTGCGCGACCGCCCAGATGATGTTCTTCGGGCCGAACGCGGCGTCGCCGCCGAAGAACACCTTGGGATGGCTCGATCCCATGGTCTTGGCATCGACCTTGGGCATGTTCCATTTGTCGAATTCGATGCCGCAATCGCGCTCGATCCAGGGAAAGGCGTTCTCCTGGCCGACCGCGATCAGGACGTCGTCGCAATCGACGGTCTGCTCCGGTTCACCCGCCGGCACCAGGCTGCGCTTGCCGTGGGCGTCGTACTCGGCCTTCACCTTCTCGAAGGTGACGCCGGTGAGCCGGCCATTGTCGTGAACGAACGCCTTGGGCACCATGAAGTTGAGGATCGGGATGTCCTCGTGGAGGGCGTCGTCCTTTTCCCATGGCGAAGCCTTCATCTCGTCGAAACCGGAACGCACGATCACCTTGACGTCCTCGCCGCCGAGCCGGCGCGCGGTCCGGCAGCAATCCATCGCGGTATTGCCGCCGCCGAGCACGATCACCCGTCTGCCGATCTTGTCGACATGGCCGAACGACACGCTCGAAAGCCAGTCGATGCCGATGTGGATGTTGCCGGCGGCTTCCTCGCGGCCGGGAATCGCGAGCTCGCGGCCGCGCGGGGCGCCGGAGCCGACAAAGATCGCGTCGTAGTTTTCGCCGAGCAGCTTGTTCAGGCTGTCGATGCGCTGGCCACCCCTGAAATCGACGCCGAGATCGAGGATGTAATCGGTTTCCTCGTCGATCACCGAATCCGGCAGGCGGAATTTTGGAATCTGGCTCCGCATCATGCCGCCGGCCCGGGGATCGGCATCGAACACGGTGCAATGATAGCCGAGCGGCGCGAGATCGCGCGCGACCGTAAGCGATGCCGGGCCGCCGCCGACGATCGCGATCCGCCTGCCGTTCTTCGGCGAGGGCCGAGGCAACCGGTTTTTGATGTCGTCCTTGAAGTCGGCGGCAACGCGCTTCAGCCGGCAGATCGCGACCGGCGTCTCCTCGACGCGGCTGCGGCGGCAGGCGGGCTCGCAGGGACGATCGCAGGTGCGCCCCAGGATTCCGGGAAACACGTTCGATCTCCAGTTGATCATGTAGGCGTCGCCGTAGCGACCTTCGGCGATCAGGCGGATGTATTCGGGGACGGGCGTGTGCGCAGGACAGGCCCACTGGCAGTCGACAACTTTGTGGAAGTAGTCGGGCGCCGAGATATCAGTCGGTTTCATTCCTACCATGTCCGCGCGGGGGCGTAGAACGGCGCGGCCTTACGCTTCTCTGCGAACGCTCGGACGGCGTTCTTGTGGTCATTGAATGGCATCATCGGTTACCTTACTAGAACCATTCAACCTGTTCCACCAAGGCAATTTTCCGCGATCTCAGCCTTTCGCCGCATGCCGCTGTCCCGTTAACGAAGGTCATTCCATGTGGCAGCGCAACAATCCGCGCCATTGGCGAGGAACCGCCGTCCAGGGCTAGGCGCTGATGGCGGAGGCGAGGTCGGCAACCGCTTTCATGACGGCATCGCGAACGCCGGGATCGTAGAGCGAGTGGCCGGCGCCTCCGACGACCCGGATCTCGGATTCCGGCCAAACTGCGCCCAGCGCATGGGATGTTGCCGGTGGGCACAGCAGATCATAGCGGCCCTGTACAATGATGCCGCGAATGCCGCCGAGCCGGCCGGCCTGCGCCATCAGCTGGTTGGGTGCCATGAAGCAATCGTTCTGGAAATAATGCGCCTCCATGAACGGCGTGGCGGGGAGTAGGCGACTGGAATGCAGCGAATCCCGGTCAAGCCGGATTCGTCCGGGCAGATGCTCGGAGAGAATGCGTTCGGTATCGTTCCAGGCGCGGGCGAACGGGCCATGGATGGCCGGATCGGCATCGAGAATGCGACGCCAGTAGGCGTCCAGCGCCTGTCCGCGCTCGCCCTCCGGTAGCAGGCCGATGAAATCGTCGCTGAGATCGGGATAGAGCAGCGGCAGGGTCTTCAGGAAGGCACTGTCCAGCTCCGCCCGCGTCCCGAGGAATGTCGCGCGCAGCACGATGCCACTCACGCGTTGCGGATGGGCCTGTGCATAGGCCAGCGCCAGTGTCGCTCCCCAGGAGCCGCCGACCACCAGCCAGCGTTGGAAGCCGAATTTTTCGCGGATCCGCTCCATGTCGGCGATCAGATGCGGCAGCGTATTGTGCGCACGGCCGCCCTTGGGACGGCTTCGACCCGCGCCGCGCTGATCGAACAGAACGGCATGGAAGCGCTCCGGGTCGAACAACCGCCGATGATCGGGCTGGCAACCGCTGCCGGGGCCGCCATGCAGATAGACCGCCGCGATGCCACCGGCGCGGCCGACACTCTCGACATGGATTTCGTGACCGTCGCCGACCGGCAGCAGCTCCGAGGTCAGGGGCGAGAACGGATCGGAACGCCGACCTGCGGATTTGCCGGCCTCGGCGTCAGGCCCCATGGTCGCCGTCCGTCTCCGGCGTGCCTCCGGCGAAGTTGCGATAGATGAAGCGGTTGTTGTCGGCAGCGGCTTCCGTCGCCGCCATCTTGAAAATCTGCTCGTGCATCGGCGACAGCGTGCAGGCCGGGTCGGTATTGCCGGCATCGCCGGTCAGCGCAAAGGCCTGGCAGCGGCAGCCACCGAAATCGATTTCCTTGAATTCGCAGCTCCGGCATGGCTCCGGCATCCAGCCGGTGCCGCGATAGCGGTTGAAGGCCTCGGAATTCTGCCAGATCCAGGCGATCGAATGATTGGATCGGACCGTTTCGAACTCGAGTCCGGTGATGCTCTCGGCGGCGTGGCAGGGCAAGACCTTGCCGGCGGGCGAGATGTTGAAGAACTGACGTCCCCAGCCACCCATGCATTTCTTCGGCCGCAGCGCGTAGTAGTCCGGCACCACATAGTCGATGGCGAGCACGCCCTTCAAACGCGCCTCGGCTTCCTCGACAATGCGGCTGGTCTCCTCGATCTGTTCCATCGTCGGCATCAATGCCGCGCGGTTCTTCAGCGCCCAGCCATAGTACTGCACATTGGCGACTTCGAGCCGGTCGGCGTCGAGGTCGACCGCCATCTGAATGATGTCAGGCAGCTGGTGCAGATTTTGCCGGTGCATCACCGCGTTGACCGTCAGCGGCAGGTCAAGTTCGCGGGTCCATCGGGCGACCTCGAGCTTCTTCTCATGGGCCTGCTTCAGGCCGGCGACGCGGTTGGCGACGACCGGCTCGTTGCCCTGGAAACTGATCTGCACGTGACAGAGGCCGGCACCGGCCAGCGCCGCCAGCTTTTCCCTGGTCAGCAGCACCGCGGAGGTGATCAGATTGGAATACAACCCGACATCGCTCGCGTGCTGCACGATCTCGACCAGATCCTTGCGCGCGGTGGGTTCGCCGCCGGAAAAATGGATCTGCAGCACGCCGATCTCGGCGAGCTCGGACAGCACCTTCTTCCATTCCTGCGTGGTCAGCTCGCTGCTGCCACGATCGAGTTCGACCGGATTCGAGCAGTAGGGGCATTGCAGCGGGCAGCGATGGGTCAGCTCGGCCAGTACCGCGAGCGGAATGCCGTAGGTTTCCGCGATCGAGCCTCGCTTCTCCAGCACCGCCACCCCGTCGCCGGGATCTTGCCGCGTTGGACTGGCGTCGGTAAGTGTCGGACTCATGATGTTTTCTCACGGGCCTCGGTCAGAAATCCCTTGTCGGCCAGGTCCTGCAGCATGGCGACGACATCGGTCGCAATGGCGTCGCGCTCGGCGGCATATTTCGCGGCCAGCAGGTCGACCATGTCTCCAACGCTGCGAACGCCGTCGCAGAGCTGCAATACTTCCACCGCGATCTCGTCCGGCGCCAGCACCCGTTCCGGCGCCAGGATCACCCAGACCTTGCGGGTCTCGTCGAACTTGAGCCTGGCATGGCGCGGCAGGACCGGGCGGCTGGTCTCGCTGACGCTGATGTTGCGGCTGCGCGCGGATGCCATGGTCGTCACTCGCTGCTTGTCCTGGGAACAAAAGCTCCCGGCGGAATGTGGCCGTCGACATAGGCATGATACAGCGCGTCGAGCTGGACCCATAGCACATTGGTCTTGAAGATCAGCGCATTGCATACCGCCGCGCGTTCCGCCGGGGTATCGGCATGCGCCTTGACATAGTCGAGAGCGAAGCCGGCATCGCGCGGCGCCTGCTGCAGGCGGCGGCTGAAATAGCTCATGATGTCGGGATTGACGAAGCTGTAATGCGCCAGCATGCCCGAGATGCGTTCTTCGTGCAGATTGGGCGCGAACAGCTCGGTGAGCGAGGAGGCGATGGCCTCGAGCGGGCTCCTGTCGCGGACGAAATGCACATAGGCTTCCACCGCGAAGCGCGTCGCGGGCAGGATGCCCTCGGTGGATTCCACATAGGCGTTGTCGAGTCCGAGCCCTTCGGTCAGCTTGAGCCAACGCTCAATACCGCCTTCGCTGCCGAGATCGCCGTCATGGTCCTCGATGCGGTGCCGCCATTCGAGCCGGGTGCTGCGATCGCGGAAGCGCGAGATCACCACGGCGTCCTTGATCGGGATCGTGCTCTGGTAGAAATAGCGGTTGAGCGCCCAGGCTTGCACCTGGCCCTTGTTCAGCTTGCCGCCGTGCAGCAGCCGATGGAACGGATGCAGGTTGTGATAGCGGGTCGCGCCGATCTGGCGCAGCGTCGCTTCCATTTCCTCGGCGCTGTTCAGCGGCGCGCTGTTGCCGAGCGAATGGGCGGTCATCCCGTTCAAGGTCATCGCCTTCACAATGCGATCTCCATTCCGTCGGCAGGGATCTGCCAGCCCGCATCCTCGGCCATCCGGCGCTCGGCGGAATCGCGCAGCAACACCGGGTTGGAGTTGTTGATATGCAGGAACATCTTCCTGCCGATGTCGAGCTTGCCAAGGCTCTCGATTGCCCCGTGCTCGCCGGACATCGCGATGTGGCCCATGCCTTGCCCGGTCTTGCTGCCGAGTCCGCTCGCGATCAGTTCGTCGTCGCGCCATACCGTGCCGTCGAACAACACCGCCGCGGCGCCCCGCAGCCGGGACTTGAGCTCGTCGGTGACCCCGGCACAGGCGGCCAGGAAGTATAGCTGCTTGCCCGTGACCTGGTCGGTGATGCGAAGGCCAAGCGTGTCGCCCGCGCCCTCATTGCCGGCGGGGTGAGCCCTGCCTTCCAGATACCACGCGCTCTTGCCGGGCACTGCGAACGGCAGAATCTCGATGCCGGATGCCGAGCCGTCGGGCAGCGACGGCTCGAATGCCTGGTCGATCTCGATCGCCTGCCGCCGCACCTTGTTCTCGTCGAGGACGTTGAAGATGCTGTTCGACTTCAGGATCGCCAGCACTTTCGAATGCGCAAAAACGGTGAAGGGTGAGCCCTCGCGCATCGACAGCAGGCCCGCGACCGCATCGACCTCGCCATTGGTGAGGATGACGCCGGCGATCGGACTGTGCCGCAATTGTCCATCAGCCGGATGCAACTGCTTCGTCGCGATCAGTTGTTGGCGCAGATCCGGCGACGCATTGACCAGGAACCAGTGCGCGCCGTCGACGCTGAAGGCGATGGAAGCCTGGGTGCGTTGGAGTTCGGGATCTTCGTTTCGCGCTGCCCGGCATACCGGACACCCGCAATTCCATTGCGGAACGCCGCCACCGGCCGCGGCGCCCAGGATGACGACGCGAAGCATAATTCGTCTCCTGGAATACGACGTTCCAGGTGGACACCAGTCCACGCTCCCTCCCGATATCGGTAACCTACCGACATTGGCGAGGCGTCAGTCCTGAGGGTCCACCTGCAGTAAACGCCGTGCTATGACGTCCGCTTACTTGCGGGCGGCGCACGCATACATGTTGATTTCCATGCCGACCGGCACTTCCACGATCTTGGGGGCTTTCCAGGCCATTTTGGCTCTCCTTGGTGAGACGAACGAGAGTCCGCCCTCTGACCTAAACTAATGCGCAAACCGCAGTTCGCCAGTTAAATCTTGGGTTCCGGCGTCAAAAAAAGCCCAGATCATGTTGCACTGCAAACAGAAATGTCACTTGTTTGTGCGGTTCTGGTCAAACCGGTGCCCGAACAACAGCTTCTAGCTAGTCAGGCGATCTGCCGTCCTGCCCGCAGGGTTGGCCGGAAACAAGCAACTCGTGACAACCCAGAGGCTCGTGCCGGAGCCCCCTCGACCGAAGTGGTCCGCCCATGCCGCGATATTTTTTCAACACCCGAATCGCCGACGAGGTGATCGCCGATCCCGAAGGCGAAGAGTTGCGCAATCCTGACCGTGCCTGGCATGTGGCCCGGGCGATGATCCGGGAATTGCTGAAAACCGAAGATACCCGCTCCGGTCTGCTCAATGCGGTCCTGCAAGTGACGAACGACAAGGGCGAGATCGTGCTCGAATTCCCATTTGCCGAAGCGATCTTGGACCACTCCGGCGGCAGCCCCACCCGACACTGAAACCCGGCGTTGCCGTGTTGGCATGGAACCGGTTGTTGCTCGCCATCGCGATGACGCTACGATGGCCGCTGCACCATGCTTGAGGGCAGTGGAACGGGGGGAGTTGTTCATGGAAGATCTCTGGCGTCGGTCGGCCACCGACATCGCCGCGCTGGTCGCGTCGCGCAAGCTTTCGGCAACGGAAGTTGCTTCGGCCGCGCTTGCGCGGCTCGATACAGTCAACCCGTCCATCAACGCCGTGGTCGACCACCGGCCGGACGACGTGTTGGCGCAGGCCGGTGCGGTCGACGCCGCCCTGCGGCGTGGCGAAAGCGTCGGCCCGCTGGCCGGCGTTCCCGTCACCATCAAGGTCAATATCGACCAGCAGGGGTTCGCCACCACCAACGGGCTGAAGCTGCAGCGCGACCTGATCGCGCGCAGCAACAGTCCCGTGGTGGACAATCTGCGCAGGGCCGGTGCCGTCATACTCGGACGCACCAACTGCCCGGCGTTTTCCTATCGCTGGTTCACTACCAATCTGCTGCATGGCGACACCAAGAATCCACGCGATCCCGGCCTGACCCCGGGAGGATCTTCCGGCGGCGCGGGGGCTGCGGTCGCGGCCGGGATCGGAGCGATCGCGCATGGCACCGACATTGCGGGATCGATCCGCTATCCGGCCTATGCCTGCGGCGTTCATGGCCTGCGCCCCACTGTCGGACGCATCGCCGCCTTCAATCCATCGTCGCCGGAACGCAGCATCGGCCCCCAGATCAGCGCGGTATCGGGTCCGCTGGCGCGCAGCGTGGGCGATCTGCGGGTTGCGCTCGCGGCGATGTCGGCCCGCGACCCGCGGGACCCCTGGTGGGTGCCCGCACCGCTCGAAGGTTCAGATCTGCCCAAGCGGGCGGCGGTGTGCTTTCGCCCCGACGGGCTGGACGCCGCCGCCGAGGTGGTGGCGGCGGTTGCCGATGCGGCGAAGCGCCTGCAGCGGGCCGGGTGGGTGGTGGAGGAGGTTGAGACCACGCCTTCGCTGAGGGAAGCCGCGGAATGGCAGACCAAATTGTGGCTCGGCGACGGCTACGAAGCGCAGCTGGCCAATGCCGAGCGGGAGGGCGACCCCGGCGCGCTCGCCTGCCTGCGCGGCAACCGCGACAAGGTCTTTCCATTCGATGCGGCGGCGTTCTCCAAGACCCTGACCCGGCGCGCCACCCTGACGCGCGACTGGCTGATGTTTTTCGAGACCCATCCGGTGCTGCTGATGCCGGTGTCCGGTGAATTGCCGTTCCCCGACGGCCTCGACCGGCGCGACGAGGCCTCGTTCGCCCGCGTCTGGCGCGCGCAAATACCGATGATCGCTATTCCCTTCATGGGGCTGCCTGCGCTAACCGTTTGCACGGGTGCGGTAGGCCGCGTTCCGGTTGGCGTTCAACTGGTGTCCGGCCGCTACCGTGAGGACATGTGCTTGCATGCGGGCGAAGCGATCGAGGCCGGCGGAACGCCGGTCGTGGCGATCAATCCCGTGTTGAACTGACGACCCGGTCGAGTGAACAGCATGGCGGGTATCTACGACTTCTCGGCAACGTCGCTGGCCGGCGAGACCATCCCACTGCAGCGCTACCAGGGTCAGGTCCTGCTGATCGTGAATACCGCGAGCGCCTGCGGGTTCACGCCGCAATACCGGGCGCTGCAGGCGCTGCAGCAGGGGTTTGCTACGCGTGGCTTCTCGGTGCTGGGATTTCCCTGCAACCAGTTCGGCGGCCAGGAACCGGGTGAGGCGGCGCAGATCGAAAAGTTCTGCACCGACACCTATGCCGTCAGCTTCCCGATGTTTGCGAAGATCGATGTCAACGGTGCCAATGCCCATCCGCTGTACCGCTTTTTGAAGAACGCCAAATCGGGCCTGCTCGGCGCATCGATCAAATGGAATTTTACGAAGTTCCTGGTGGATCGGTCGGGCCAGGTGGTGGCACGACATGCACCGACGACAAAACCGGAATCGCTGACCAAGGAAATCGAGGCGCTGCTATGAATGAGAACACCGAAACCGGCGCCGATCAGCTGCCCGATCGCCTTTCGATCGACCCGAAGAGCCCCTATTACAACGCCGAGGTGCTTTCGCGCGACGTCGGTATCCGCTTCAAGGGCATCGAGAAGACCAATGTCGAGGAATATTGTGTCAGCGAGGGCTGGGTGCGCGTGACCGCGGGCAACGCCAAGGACCGCTACGGCAATCCGCTCACCATCAAGGTGCATGGCCCGGTCGAACCATATTTCCGCAGCCCGAACCGGTCTTGAATTCCGCGTCACGCGCCGGAATGACGATGCTGATTGCAGAAAGAGAACGCCGCCGCCATGTCCGTCCGCATTGTCGACGTCCGTGAAATCACCAGGCCGATCTCCTCGCCGATCCGCAACGCCTATATCGACTTCACGAAAATGACGACCAGCCTCGTCGCCGTCGTCACCGACGCGGTGCGCGACGGCAGGACCGTGGTCGGCTATGGCTTCAACTCGAACGGCCGCTACGGGCAGGGCGGGTTGATCCGCGAACGGTTCGCGCCGCGTCTTGCTGAAGCCGATCCGGACAGCCTGCTCGATGACGCCGGCGACAATCTCGATCCGGACCGGGTCTGGGCGGCGCTGATGGCCAATGAGAAGCCGGGCGGTCACGGCGAACGTTCGGTCGCGGTCGGCACCATCGACATGGCGGTCTGGGATGCGGTGGCGAAGATCGCGGGCAAGCCACTGTTTCGGCTGCTCGCCGAGCGCCATGGGCGCAGCGCCGATCCGCGTGTCTTCGTCTATGCCGCCGGGGGCTATTACTACCCTGGCAAGGGCCTGTCGGCGCTTTGCGGCGAGATGCGCGGTTATCTCGATCGCGGCTACACCGTCGTCAAGATGAAGATCGGCGGCGCTCCGATCGATGAGGATCGCCGGCGCATCGAGGCGGTGCTGAAGGAGATCGGCGGCCAGGCGCAGCTCGCCGTCGACGCTAACGGCCGGTTCGATCTGGAAACCGCCATGGGCTATGCCAAAATGCTGCGCGACTATCCGTTGTTCTGGTACGAGGAGGCCGGAGATCCCCTGGACTACCAGCTCCAGGCAGCGCTTGCGGAATTCTATCCGGGGCCGATCGCGACCGGTGAAAACCTGTTCAGCCATCAAGACGCGCGCAACCTGATCCGCTACGGCGCGATGCGGCCCGATCGCGACTGGCTGCAATTCGACTGCGCACTGTCCTACGGGCTTTGCGAATACCAGCGCACCCTGGCGGTGCTGCAGGCCGCCGGATGGTCGGTCAGCCGATGCATTCCGCATGGCGGACATCAGATGTCGCTCAACATCGCGGCCGGCCTCGGGCTCGGCGGCAATGAGAGCTATCCCGATCTGTTTCAGCCCTATGGCGGCTTTCCGGACGGCGTACGCGTCGAGAACGGCATGATCACCATGCCGGAACTGCCGGGTATCGGCTTCGAGGGCAAATCCGACCTCTATGCGGAAATGAAGGCATTGGCGTCGTGATCGGCTTCATCGCCGCCAATGCATGGCGGTCAGCCGCGGGTCTGAATGGAATGCCGCATGAGGCAGGTCGAAACTGGCCTGCGGCATCTCGCAGAATAGCCGAATACCGGATGCGCTCAGGTGCATGCGCCAGCTCTGGCGGCTGACCTCCTCGCTCTTGCTGAACGCCCGGCATGTCAGCAGCGCGAAATTCGCCGCATGTTGTTGAGCCCGCACCGACCGGTACTTGATCGCCTCCACGCCGATCGCCCTTGCGTCGTCCGCCAACGACTGGGTGGCGGAATAGTCCGTTGGATCGGTCCATTGCCGGCGATATCCGTCCAGCGGCGGGGCTGTCAGAATCAACGCCCGCTCGGTGGCAAATTCGACCGCAAAGGCGGTGTACTCGGCGGGATTCGTCGGCCAGGGCGTGTCCGGCGATTCCGCGAAGAACAGCAGCCGGTAGAACGCGAGTTCAGTCATCGCGGTCCGGCAGAGTTCGGACCCGTAGAATACGCCGGCGGTCAGGCCGGCACGTCTGAAGCGCGAGCCGCGAGGGTAGAGAGCGCCGTAACGGAACGGCGTCGAAAGCAGATAGTGCAGATGACGGCATTCCTCCGGGACGACCGGCTTGCTTGCCTCGATCAACTGCTCCAGCCGTTCCTGTTCGGCGAGCGTGTCGGTGAGCTTCGCGGTCGACACGCGATGCTGGGCTTCGACGGCGCGCCACGCCCTCGCGGCAAGCGGTTGGGCGCTAGACGATAGCTCGTCGGCCGTCCAGATAGTTGATGACATTCACCAGCCCCGACACCGACTGCACCAGTTCAAGCGGAACCCCATCCAGCGCGGTATTGGGGCTGCGCAGCCATTTGGCCGATACCTCGTCGTCGCCCCCCGTCAGCGCGTCCAAGGACCGGTAGAGGCGCAGGAAAAGCACGGCGAGTTCGAACGGCTTCAGGTTGGCCTGGAGCGGGTAGTCGCCCCGTTTCAGCCGCGAGACGGAAGCCTCGGAAATGCCGATGATGCGGGCGAGGGCACGGCTGTTGACCTGCAGCTTGTCTGCGCCGCGCGTCAGAGCCTTGGCGACAATGCCGCCGTCGGAGGGGCTCGGGGACGGGTGAACGGCGGATTTCATGATCGACCCACGAAATTTCAGAAGAAAACCTAATGATATTTCTGGTCACATGCAAGGGTATTGACATCCAATGAAAGTAATACAGCGTTAATTTTCACGTTGGTGCATCGGCCGGCTAGGGTAGCCGCATGTCGAGCAGCCGCCGGCCCTCCGCCTTGAGCAGTTTCCGCACCGGACCGGATGCGACGACCTCGCCCTGGTTGGCATAGGCCTCGTGGTTCTTTTCGATATCCTCGGGCCTGTAGAGATAGTTGACCATGATCCCCGCGGATTCGCGCAGCGCCTTGGGCGAAAGGTCGCCCAGCCAGTTGATGCGTTCCAGCCGTGCGCCATTGCCCAGGTGGAATCGCGCCACGGAATCGATCAGCCGACCCTTGGGAGAGCGCGCCTTGAGAAAATAGAAGGCCGCCAGAGGTTCGAGCGCGGCACGCAATTGCGCGGCAAGCTCGGCATCTTCGAACCAGCCAGGGACTTCCAGCCTGGCGAGCAGCGCCTGATCTGCTTCGGATACCAGAGCGTCATTGGCCTGCTTCAGCCAAGTCATGAATCCCGGCACCGGCGACAATGTGACGAAGCTCTCCAGCCGTGGCAGCTCACGCTGCAACTCCTCGACCACCTGCTTGATCAGGAAGCTGCCGAACGAGATTCCGCCGAGCCCGCGCTGGGTGTTGGATATCGAATAGAACACCGCGGTGCGGGCGCGACCGATCGGCACCGGTGCCCGATCCTTGGCGAGCAGCGGCGCAATCGCGCCGGGAATTGCCTCCGTCAGCGCCACTTCGACGAAAATCAAGGGTTCGTCGACCAGTGCCGGGTGAAAGAAGGCATAGCAGCGGCGGTCGGCCGGGTCGATGCGACGGCGAAGATCGTCCCAGTCACGGATCTCATGCACCGCCTCGTAGCGGATGATCTTTTCCAGGATGTTGGCGGGCGTCGACCAGTCGATACGGCGCAGCACGAGAAATCCCCGGTTGAACCATGAAGCCAGCAGATGGACCATGTCGCGGTCGAGCGCGCCGAGCTCCTGGTTGGCCCGCATGGCGGCGACCAGATCGGCGCGCATTGCCACCAGTTCGCCGGTCCCGCCGGGCGCGCGATTGAGGCGGCGGAACAGCTCCTGCCGCCGCGGCTCGGAGGCAAAATGCAGATCGCTGGCGTCGTCGTCATTCGGCTGGGCGCGCCAGGTCTCGATGGCATGCGCGAGCTTTTCCCGGTCCGGACCAAACTGGCGAGCAAGCGTCTCGAAAAGCACCAGCCGGCCGGCTTCGTCGAGCTGATGGTAGCGGTCGAGCACCTCGCGCGCCAGCGCGGTACCGGAGGCCTCGCCGCGACCCGACAATAGCGCTTCGCACAGCTCGATCAGGCCGGAAGCATCCTGCCTGGCGTCGGATGCACCGCTACGGCGAAGCAGGATGCGGCCACGTTCGGAAATCGTGGCAAGGAGATCGGAGAAGAAGGCGTTGGCCATGTCGATGGGTCGCGTCCTGATCAGGCGAAAATGCTACGGGAATTTAGGGCAGGGCGGATCACAATCAAGCGCGATCGGCCATGCCGGTGAGTGTGGCCCAGCGTCATTTCGTTTCAGCGAATTCGGTTGGCGTCTTGCCGGTGACCTGGCGGAAGGCGTGCGAGAACGCGGGCACGCTGGCGTAACCGAGGTCGGCGGCGAGCTGCTTGACCGAGACGCTGCTCTCCGTCGACAATTTCTCGATCGCTGCCGCGATACGGGCGCGCTGGCGCCAGCTCTTGAAGCTCAGCTGGGTCTCCAAGGCAAACAGCCGCGACAACGTCCGTGCCGACGTTCCCACCGCGCGCGCCAGCGCGTCGATTTCGTGCAGGCCGGTTGGGTCGTCGAGCACGATCTTGGCGGCGCGGCGGCAGCGCGGCTCATGTGGCAGTGGGATGAAGGTGGCGGAGTCCTCGGCCTGGTGCAGTTCGAGCATGGCGAGCCGCACCAGCAATGCGGCGCGGTCGGGATCGTCGCGGTTGTCGAACAGGGCGAGGATCGCCTCGTGCAGCAACCGGGAGACCCGCACCACGAATTCCACCCCCAGGCTTTGGCTGCGGTGCTCACGCGCTAGCCACGCGACGTCGAAGTACAGCGTGCGCATCTCGATATCCGCCAGCACGTCGATGGCATGTTCGAGCCGCGCCGGCACCCAGACCGCGCGATCGGGCGGCACCAGCCAGCGTCCCTTCGGGGTGGTGACCTGCATCGTGCCCTTGGCGGCATAGACCAGTTGGGCCTCGCGATGCATATGAGGGTCGAGCCGGATGCCCTTCTTGTAGTGACGCGCCACCAGGTGAACGCCGCCGCCGGTGGCGGTGCGGCCGCCCCGGATCGGTGTGATTGGCGTTTCGGCGACACTCATTGGCGACATCCCGTCAGGCGCAGACCTTATAACCTATCGCGTTTCAGCGCGAACGGGATACCGCGGCGGGAAAACAATATCCGGCAAGGCGCGATCGGGAGCGCAGGTCCGGCATACCGTCCGGACCCAGCGCCTCCAAAGTTGCAGGAATGGAAATCATGAACAGCCCGGCCCGGGTCATCGGCTTTGTCAACGCCGCCCATTTCATCGACCACTATGCGATGCTGATCTTCGCCGCGGCGGTGATCGTGATGGGGCCGGCGCTCGGCATGCCCTATTCGGAGCTGCTGCCCTACGCGACCCCCGGCTTCATTGCCTTCGGCGCCGGCTCGCTTCTGACCGGTTGGCTCGGCGACCGTTGGAGCCGCCGCCACATGATGGTGATCTTCTTCATCGGCATCGGCGCCTCCATGGTTGCGGTCGGGCTGGTCCAGACGCCCCTGCAACTCGGCGCGGCGCTGTTGTCGATCGGCATATTCGCTTCCATCTATCATCCGGTCGGCACCGCGATGATCGTCTCCTACGCCGACCGGCTTGGGCGCGAGATGGGGCTCAACGGTGTCTGCGGCAATCTCGGCGTGGCGTCGTCGGCGCTGGTCACCGGCGTGGTCGGCCAGTATCTCGGCTGGCGCTGGGCCTTCGTCATTCCCGGCGTCATCACCCTGCTGATCGGCGCCATCTTTGCGGCGAGTGTAGTACATGAAGACCGCAAGGGAACACGGCAGTCGGCGGCGCAGGCGCGGGTCGCGAAAAACGACATGTGGCGGGTGATCGTGGCGCTGCTGATCGTGGTGATCGCGATCTCCACCACCTTCAACGCCGTCACGGTGGCGCTGCCCAAGCTGTTCGCGGAGCGGCTGGCGGAACTGACCAGCAGCCCGGCCTTGCTCGGTCTGATTGCGGCGGTCGTCTATGTGTTCGGTGCGATCACGCAATATACTATCGGCCAACTGCTCGACCGGCATTCGCTCAAGGCGGTATCGCTGCCGCTTTCTTTCATCCTGGCGCCGTTCCTGTATTTCGCCGCCACCTTGTCCAACCTGCCGCTGATCCTGGTCTCGATCGGCATCGTGATGGGGGCCTTTGGCCAGGTCACCGTCAACGACGCCATGGTCGGCAAATACACCAGCGAGGAATGGCGCTCGCGCGCTTATGCCGTCCGCTATTTCGTCGGGTTTACCGCGGCAGGAATCTCGATCGGCCTGGTGGCCTGGCTGTATGAGAGAGGCGGCTTCGTCACCATGCTGCACACCTTCGCGGCGCTTTGCCTGCTGGTGATTGCCGCGGCGATCATCCTGCCGACCGAAATCGAGGTGCCGGCGCAGGCGAAATGATCGCGCCAAACGCCGTCCGGGGAAAGTAGCGCGCCGGAGTTAACCTTTGTCGACGCTCCACGGGACGCGTTCGCCACTGCCGCCGCCGGATCTGGTGCGTCGCCGGCGATTGCTGCCGATATCTAGCCGTGAACGGAGGTGTAACCGCGCCCAACCGCTGATTCGGGCGCAATTCGTTCCATTCGCGTTCCGAATGTTAAGAGAAGGATTGGTTCCGTTGCATTCTGGCACAGAACGGATCACGAGGGGCTAAGGCGCCAGCCCACCACCGTCGCATCGAGTGCGCCGCCGGATTCGTCGTTGCGCCACGCGCCATCGACGAAGCGACAGGCAAACGGCAGTTGATAGGTTCCGCTGTGATCCTCGCAGAGTACCTGCACCGGCTGGTCCGGCGGCGGATCGCCACGGCCATCGAACTCGGCCAGACGTCGTTCCCGCGTTGCCATTCCATCTTCTCCGTTGCCGATCGCCGTCTCGCCGTCCAGTGCGCCGGCACGGGTGGTCCGCCGCTTCCGAACAGGTCCCCCGACCGAAGAACCTCAGCGCGCGATTGAGGTCTCACTATGATATCTTCGATATCTCGTCCCAACTCGCGACAAATTGACCATGTCGGGCCACTGCATGAGGACATCGATGGCGGGTCGTTTCTCCGAACTGGTGTTGTTCATCGGGGTGTCCAGCTTGCTGTGGCACACTTCCGCGTCGGCGCAGGACGTTCCCGGTATCGAGATATGCACCGTCGAAAAGACGATGGAGCGGCGGACCAGCTGCCTGCAGAGCAATGTCGATTTTCTTCAGAAAACCATCGGCAAGCTCACCGCCGACCATCAGCAGAAGCTCGACGCCGCCAATCGGCAGATCGAAGGCCTCAAGGCGACCGTCGCAGGGTTGCAAAGGGCCGTTGGCGAATTGCAGGCGACGCAGACGAAAGCGGCCGAGGATTCCAGGAAGAAGGCCGACATGCCGGCAGCCAAGGACAATGCGCCGGCGAAGGATGGCGGCAAATAGCCGGCGACAGCAACGACGGTCAAACGAGGCGGGCGCGGAACCGCCATGATGCCGGTGCTCAAACCGAGGCTGTTGTCCATGAATCCTGCCCAGAAGGCGCTCTGGTTCATCGAAAGCCATCTTGCCGACGCCATGAGCCTTGACGAGATCGCGGCGATCGGCGGCGTTTCGCGCTTCCATCTGGTTCGCGCCTTCGCCGCTGCGACCGGTCTGCCCGTGATGCGCTATGTACGGGCGCGCCGTCTCAGCGAGGCCGCCCGCGCGCTTGCCAATGGTGCGCCGGATATCCTCACGCTGGCGCTGGAGGCGGACTACGGCTCGCACGAAGCCTTCACCCGTGCGTTTCGCGATCATTTCGGGGTGACGCCCGAAGCGGTTCGCAGTTTCGCGCGTCACGACCATCTGCGACTTCAGGAGCCGATCACCATGGATTCCACAAGGATCGACAATCTTCAGCCACCGCGCTTCGAAACCGGCAAGCCGTTGCTGGTGGCCGGCATCGGCGAACGCTACAGCTGCGATTCCGGCGCCGCCATTCCCGGCCAGTGGCAGCGCTTTCATCAATCGGTGGCGGACATTCCGGAACGGGTCGGCACGGTCGCCTATGGGGTATGCTGCAACGGTGACGATGCCGGCAATTTCGATTACATCGCCGGCGTCGAAGTGATGGATTTCTCCGATCTGCCGCGCGATTTCAGTCGGGTCCGGATCCCCGAACAGAAATATGCGGTGTTCACCCATCGCGATCACGTCTCGACCATCCGCCGCACCATCAACACGATCTGGAACGAATGGCTGCCGGCGTCGGGCCTGAAGGCGGCCGATGCGCCCAGTTTCGAGCGCTATGACGCGAGCTTCGATCCGGTCAGCGGCAATGGCGGCCTCGAGCTATGGATCCCGGTGCGGGACTGACGATGGCCAGCAGCGGCTTGCCGGTGGCGGGCCGCCGCGGGATTGCTTGGCAAGCGATAGCGACTTTGCCATAACATGGCGCAACGAAATCGTTGCGCGCGGGATCAAGGCTGAAATCCGCCGGCAGCGAGAGAAAAGCCGGGGATGGTGATGCCCAATATCCGTGTTCTCGCCACCGACCTTGAATTTCCGGAAGGACCGGTGGTCCTGCCGGACGGGTCGGTGGTGCTGGTCGAAATCCGCGGCCGTCGGCTGACGCGGATATGGCCCGACGGCCGCAAACAGGTGGTGGCGGAGATTCCGGGCGGTCCCAATGGCGCGGCGATGGGACCCGACGGCAAAATCTACATCTGCAACAATGGCGGTTTCAGCTGGATTCCCTCGCGCGGAACCTTGATGCCAGGCGCGCCCGAGCCGCATGAATATATCGGCGGTTCGGTCCAGCGCGTCGATCTTGCAACCGGCAAGCTCGAAACCCTGTTCGACAGATGCGGCGAACACCCGTTGAAGGGTCCGAACGATCTGGTGTTCGACCGGCATGGCGGTGTCTGGTTCACCGATCTCGGCAAGCGTCGCGCCCGCGACATGGATGTCGGCGCGTTCTATCACATCAAGCCGGGCGCCAAGGAGATCGTCGAAGGCGTCTTCGGTATGCTGCCGGCCAACGGCATCGGATTGTCGCCGGACGAAAACACGCTCTATGTCGCGGAGACGCCGACAGCGCGGCTGTGGGCCTTCGATCTGTCAGCGCCCGGCACGGTGCGGCCGCGCGACGTGATCTATCGCGGCGAGCGCGGCAAGCCGGTTGCGGGCCTCGGCGGCTACCAGATGTTCAATTCGCTGGCGGTCGAAGCCTGCGGCAATGTCTGCGTCGCCACGCTGATCTCGGGCTGCATCTCGGTGGTCGCACCGGACGGCACGCTGGTGGAGCAGGTGCCGACCGGAGACCGTGTGACTACCAACATCGCGTTCGGCGGTCCCGAGCTCAAGACCGCCTATATCACGCTGTCGGGCAAGGGCGAACTGATCGCGATGGACTGGGCCCGCCCTGGCCTACCGCTGAATTTCCTCAACAAGTGATGACGGTCCTCAACCGAGGAGAATGCAATGGCCTGGCTTGAACCCGTCGTCCTGCGCGGTCCGCACGCGCGGCTCGAACCGCTGTCGCAAAATCACCGCGACGGGCTGGTCGAGGCGGTGCAGGACGGCGAATTGTGGAAGCTCTGGTACACTTCCATTCCGACGGCTGAGGGGATGCGCAAGGAAATCGACCGGCGGCTCGGGCTGCAGGCCTCCGGCGCGATGCTGCCGTGGACGGTGTTCGATGCCGGCGGCCGCGTTGCCGGCATGACGACCTATATGAATGTCGATGCGCCGAACCGGCGCGTCGAGATCGGTTCGACCTGGTATGCCGGGCGCGTGCAGCGCAGCGCGCTCAACACCCAGTGCAAGCTGCTGCTGCTGACGCACGCATTCGAGAAGCTCGACTGCATCGCGGTCGAGTTCCGCACGCATTTCTTCAATCACCAGAGCCGGCGCGGCATCGAACGGCTCGGCGCCAAGCAGGACGGCATCCTGCGCAGCCATCAGATTGCGCCGAACGGCACCCTGCGCGACACCGTCGTCTACAGCATCATCGCCAGTGAATGGCCAACGGTGCGGGCCCATCTCGATTATCAGCTGAACGAAAAGGCGCGATAGTCCGCGAGAACCAACCGATGGATACATTCGACTATGTGATCGTGGGCGCGGGATCCGCCGGCAGCGTGCTCACCAACCGGCTGAGCGAGGACACTGGCACCACGGTCTGCGTGCTCGAAGCAGGTCCCAGCGACTGGCATCCCTACATCCATCTGCCGGCCGGCTTCATCAAGACCTTCCACATGAAGAGCATCAACTGGGCCTATCAACAGGAACCGGGGCCCTGGACCGGCGGCCGCAGCATCTATGCGCCGCGCGGCAAGACGCTGGGCGGCTCCTCGTCGATCAACGGCCATATCTACAATCGCGGGCAGCGCCAGGATTTCGATACCTGGGCGCAATTCGGCAATCGCGGCTGGGGCTACCAGGACGTGCTGCCCTATTTCAAGCGGCTGGAGCGACGCGTCGGCGAGGGCGAAGACAGCTTTCGCGGCCGTGACGGCAACCTGACCGTGACCACCATGGACTGGCGCGATCCGCTCTGCGAGGCCTTCATGGCCGGCGCGATCAGCCTCGGCATTCCGCGCAATCCCGACTACAACGGCGCGATTCAGGAGGGCGTTTCATACGCCCAGCGCACCATCCAGAACGGCCTGCGCGTCAGTGCCGCAACGGCGTTTCTGCATCCGGCACGAAAACGCCCCAATGTCCACGTGCGAACCCACGCCCATGTCACCGCAATCGTGTTCGAGGGCAAGCGCGCGGTCGGCGTGCGCTATGCGAAAGGCGGGCGCGGCGGAGCGCCGATGGAAGTCCGCGCCGCCAAGGAAGTGATCCTCGCCGGCGGTACCTACAATTCGCCGCAGCTGCTGCAATTGTCGGGCGTCGGATCGCCGGAACTGCTGCAGTCGCTCGGCATCGACGTGCGCCATGCGCTGCCGGGGGTGGGCGAGGGGCTGCAGGATCACTATGCGCCGCGTTCGGTCGCCCGCGTCAAGAACATCAAGACCATCAATGAGCGCCGCCGCGGCCTCAGTCTCATGTTCGAGGCGATCAAATGGGCGACGACCCGGCGCGGCCTGCTTTCGCTGTCGCCGACCATGGTCTATTGCTTCTGGCATTCCGGCGAGACCACCGAGAGCTCCGACCTGCAATTGACCTTTACGCCCGCGAGCTACAAGGAGGGCGTGCAGGGTCAACTCGAGGACGAGCCCGGCATGACGGTGGCGTCGTGGCAGCAGCGGCCCGAAAGCCGCGGCTATGTCCGCGCCCGTTCGGCCGATCCGTTCGAACCGCCGATCATCCAGACCAACTATCTCGCCGAAGAACTCGATCGCCGCACCGTCGTCGCCGGCATGAAGCTGGCACGCCGGCTGCTCGCATCGGCGCCGCTTGCGCCTTATTACGACTATGAGGATTTCCCCGGCATCAGGGTGCAGAGCGATGATGAATTCCTCGCCGCGGCGGCCCAGCGCGGCACCACCACGTTCCACCCCGGCTGCACCTGCCGCATGGGACCGGCCACCAGCACCTGGGCCGTGGTCGACGATCAGCTCCGCGTGCACGGGCTGCAGGGACTGCGGGTGATCGACGCCTCGATCATGCCGCGGATGATCTCGGCCAACCTCAATGCCTCGACCATGATGATCGCCGACAAGGCCTCCGACCTGATCCGCGGCCGCAATGCGTCGCCCGGTTGAACGATGAGGACATTGCGCCGCTTCGATAAATCGAACTACCTTGCACGGCGGGTGGTCTCGAAGGTCGCCGATGGCAGGGGGTGGCCGTGACATCCGGTTGGGTTTTTCTGACGACGTTAGCATCGACCGTCGCCGGCATTGCGCTGGGATTGACGCTGCGCGCCCGCGTGCCCCAGCTTCATCTCACCCAGGAGACCAAGGAAGTCGTCAGGCTCGGCTCCGGCCTTCTGGCGACGCTGGCGGCGGTGGTGATCAGCCTGATGATCGCATCGGCCAAGACCTCCTACGACACGCAGGATGCCCATTTCCGGCAATTTTCCTCGCATGTCATCCTGGTCGACCAGTTGCTGGCGCAATACGGCCCGGAAGCCACCGGGGTCCGCAAATTGTTGCGGCAGGCGGTTCCCGCCGCGCTCGACCGGATCTGGCATGAGAAGGCGACGCGGGCGGCGCAGGATACTGCGTTCGCCCCGGCATCGGCCGCCGGGCAGATCTTTCATGCGATCGAGGCCTTGCCGGCCAATACCGACGAGCAGCGCGCGCTCAAGCTCCGCATTCTGCAGGCCGGTAGCGACATCGCCAACGCGCGGCTGTTGATGTTTGCCGATGTCGACGCGCCGATCATGACACCGTTCCTGCTGACGCTGGTGTTCTGGCTGACGGTGATCTTCGCCAGCTTCAGCCTGTTCGTCGACCCCGGCATCGTGGTCGGAACGGCCCTGCTGATCTATGCGCTGTCGGTGTCCAGTGCGTTGTTTCTGGTCGCCGATCTGGGGCAACCATTTGCCGGACTGATGCAGATCTCGAACGAACAGCTGCGGCACGCGCTGGCGCCGCTGGACTGATCGGCCGCGCACGGCGCCGGCTATCGGTAGACGAAGGCGGCGTCGCCGAGGTCGATCTCCGGAAACTGGTCCTTCTCGGCCCAATAATCCTGATTGTGCTGCCATTCCGGCTTGTCGCCGCGTTTCGGCAACAGGTGCATCCCGCGCATCATGTAGCCGGGATTGAAGTTTTCCGGATCGATCCACGGCAACAACGCCATGTCGCGGTCTTGCGGACGCAGCGTCGGCACGACCTTGCCGGCGCCTATCCGTCTCATGTGATTGAGCAGCCGGCAAACGAAGTCGGCGACCAGGTCGACCCGCAGCGTCCAGCTGGCGCGGAAATATCCGAACACCCAGACCAGGTTCGGCACCCCGGTAAACATCATGCCGCGATAGGTCACGGTGTCGGCGAAGTCGAGCGGCTTGCCATCGATGCTGAAGTCGATATCGCCGTCGGCACAGAGGTGGAAGCCGGTCGCGGTGATGATGATGTCGGCCTCCAGCGTCTTGCCGGATTTCAGCAGGATGCCGCGCTCGACAAAGCGGTCGATCTCGTCGGTGACGACCGAGGCCTTGCCGGACTTGATCGCCTGGAACAGATCGCCGTCGGGAATGAAGGCAATGCGCTGTCGCCAGGGGCGGTAGCGCGGCGTGAAATGGGTCGCGATGTCATAGTCGGGTCCGAGATGGGCCTCGACCACGGACAGCAGTTCCTTGCTGGCCGTTTCGGGCTGTTCGAACGTCTTGCGCGTGAATGCGTCCTGATCGAACAGGATCTTGCGGCGCGTGATCTCGTGGATCCAGCTTTCGTCGACCTGCAACTGGCGCAGCGTCTCGGCGATCTCGATCGCATTGCGTCCGGCCCTGAAATAGGTCGGCGAGCGCTGCAGCATGGTGACATGGGCGCAATCCGCCGCCATCGCCGGAATCAGCGTGGCCGCGGTGGCGCCGGAGCCGATGACGACGACGCGCTTGTCCTTGTAGTCGAGATCGTCGGGCCAGTTTTGCGGATGAACGATCGGGCCCTTGAACGCAGCCATGCCGTTCCATTCGGGCGTGTAGCCCTCGGCATGACGATAATAGCCCTGGCACATCCAGAAGAAGCCGGCGGTGAAGCGGCTGACGTCGCCGGTATCGGTCCGCACCGCTTCGATGGTCCAGAGGTTGTGCTCGCCCGACCAGCTCGCCGAACGGATCCTGTGCCGGTAGCGGATGTGGCGGCCGAGGTCGTTTTCCTCGATCACCTCGCCCATATATTTGAGAATCTCCGCCGCGGTCGCGATCGGCGCGCTGGTCCAGGGCTTGAAGCGATAGCCGAAGGTGTGCAGGTCGCTGTCGGACCGGATGCCGGGATAGTGGTGCGTCCGCCACGTCCCGCCGAAGCCCTCCTGGGTCTCCAGCACGACAAAGCTTCGCTCCGGACATTGCCGGGTCAGGTGATAGGCGGCGCCGACACCGGAGATGCCGGCGCCGGCGATGACGACGTCGTAGTGCGTCGTCGGGGTGGCGGGCGCCGGGCGGATCTCGGTTTGCACGTTCATCGGTTCGATCTCTCCAACAGCGATATCCGTATTGTCGCGGCCCGGCGCTACACTTCGCGGCGGCTCAGGAATGCCAGCCGCTCGAACAGATGGACGTCCTGCTCGTTCTTCAGGAGCGCGCCGTGCAGCGGCGGGATCAGCTTGCGCGGATCGCGCTCCCGCAGCATTTCGGGCGTGATGTCCTCGTTCAGCAACAGCTTGAGCCAGTCCAGAAGCTCCGATGTCGAAGGCTTCTTTTTCAGGCCAGGCACTTCCCGGACCTCGAAGAAGATCCGCAGCGCCTCTTCCACCAGCCGTTTCTTGATGCTCGGGAAATGCACGTCGACGATCCGGTTCATGGTGTCGATGTCGGGAAACTTGATGTAGTGGAAGAAGCAGCGGCGCAGGAACGCGTCCGGCAATTCCTTTTCGTTGTTGGAGGTGATCATGACAATCGGGCGCAGCCTCGCCTTGATGTTCTCGCCGGTCTCGTAGACGAAGAATTCCATGCGATCGAGCTCCAGCAGCAGATCGTTGGGAAACTCGATGTCCGCCTTGTCGATTTCGTCGATCAGCAGCACCGGCCGCTGATCCGCCGTGAAGGCTTCCCACAACTTGCCGCGCTTGATGTAGTTCGAAATGTCGGAAACCCGGGCGTCGCCGAGCTGGCTGTCGCGCAGCCGCGACACCGCATCATATTCGTAGAGGCCTTGCTGCGCCTTGGTGGTGGACTTGATGTGCCAGGTCAGGAGCGGCGCGCCGATCGCCTTGGCGACCTCCTCGGCGAGCACGGTCTTGCCGGTGCCGGGCTCGCCCTTGATCAGGAGTGGGCGCTCGAGCACGATCGAGGCGTTGACCGCGATCTTGAGATCGTCGGTGGCGACGTAGTCCTTGGTACCGGTGAATTTCATCGAATACTGCCTGGTTGCCTGTTCCTGCGTGCCGCGCGCGGCTCAACCTGCCTTGGACGAAAGCGTCCCAGGACCGGATCGGCGGTCATTGCGGGGATATTGCCTCAATGGCTCAATTCTAGTTGAAAAACCCAGCAGGTCCAGACCTTGCGGCGGCGCCGAAGCCCTTGACGTCCACGGCATGGCGGGCAATCTGTAGGCCATGTTCTTGCAATTCTTCACGTCGCTGCGCGACGCCCAGGTCCCGGTCAGCCTGCGCGAATATCTGACGCTGCTGGAAGCGCTCGATGCCGATCTCGCGGAACAGACCGTGGAGAATTTCTACTATTTGTCGCGCGCCTCGCTGGTGAAGGACGAGCGCAATCTCGACAAGTTCGATCGCGTGTTCGGCACCGTGTTCAGGGGCCTGGAAAGCCTGCTCGACGCCATGGAGAAGGCGGATATCCCGGTCGAATGGCTGAAGAAGCTGGCGGAGAAATATCTCACCGAAGAGGAAAAGAAGCAGATCGAAGCGATGGGCTGGGACAAGCTGATGGAAACCCTGCGCCAGCGTTTGAAGGAGCAGAAGGGACGTCATCAGGGCGGCAGCAAATGGATCGGCACCGCCGGCACCTCGCCGTTCGGCGCAGAAGGCTACAACCCCGAGGGAATCCGCATCGGCCAGGAGAAGAACCGCAACTTCCGCGCCGTCAAGGTGTGGGACCGTCGCGAGTTCAAGGATCTCGACGGCAATGTCGAGCTCGGTATCCGCAACATCAAGATCGCGCTGCGCAGGCTGCGCAAGTTCGCCCGCACCGGCGCGCCCGACGAACTCGATCTCGACACCACGATCCGGGAGACCGCCAACCACGGCTATCTCGACGTGTATATGCGCCCGGAGCGGCGCAACGCGGTCAAGGTGCTGGTGTTCTTCGATATCGGCGGCTCGATGGATTCGCACGTGGAACAGGTCGAGGAACTGTTCTCGGCCGCGAAGTCCGAATTCAAGCACATGGAATATTTCTACTTCCACAATTGCCTCTATGAAGGCGTGTGGAAGCAGAACCGCCGGCGCTTCACCGACCGCACGCCGACCTGGGACGTCCTGCACAAATATCCGCACGACTACAAGGTGGTGTTCGTCGGCGACGCCTCGATGTCGCCTTACGAAATCATGGTGCCCGGCGGCTCGGTCGAACATGTCAACGAGGAAGCCGGATCGGTCTGGCTCGAGCGCATCACCCGCACCTATCCGCACGCGGTATGGCTCAACCCGGTGGCGCAGCGGCATTGGGACTATTCGGAATCGACCACCCTCATCCGCCGGCTGTTCTCGCATCGCATGTTTCCAATCACGATTGAGGGCCTCGAAGCCGCCATGAAGGAACTGGTGCGGTAGGATCCGCCGGAGCGAGGACGCGACATGACCCAGACCATCCACCGTGGCATCAAGGCGCTGATCGACGAGGCCAATGCTGAAATCGAGACGGTCAGCGCCGCCGATGCGATCAAGGCGGCGCAAGGCAACGACGTCGTGATCGTCGACATCCGCGATCCCCGCGAGATCGAGCGCGACGGCCGCATTCCCGGCGCGTTCTCCTGCACCCGCGGCATGCTGGAATTCTGGATTGATCCGGCGAGCCCCTATGCGAAGCCGATCTTCCAAAGCGACAAGAAGTTCATCTTTCATTGCGCTGGCGGACTGCGCTCGGTGCTGGCGGCCAAGACTGCACAGGACATGGGACTGAAACCGGTTGCCCATATGGGCGGCGGTTTTGCCGCCTGGCGCGATGCCGGCGGACAGGTTGAGAAGTACCAACCCAAAAAACCGAAGGAATAGGCCGATGCCTCGCCGGGGCCGGCTGACGAAAGCGAGGGGTATCGGAGCATGACGACCACCGATGATCCGCTGGTCTCCACCGACTGGCTCGCGGCGCATCTCGATGATCCCAGGGTCAGGATCATCGATGCGTCCTACAAGATGCCCGGCGTGCTGCCGTTGCCGTCGGACGACTATCTCCAAGCGCACATTCCGGGTGCCGTGTTTTTCGACGTCAATTCGATTTCTGATCACGACGATCCGCGGCCGCATATGTATCCGGGCGCCGATCAGTTCGCGCGCGACGTCGCCGCGCTCGGCATATCCTCCGGTGACACGGTGGTCGCCTATGACGCCGGCGGCTGGGTGGCGGCGCCGCGGGCATGGTGGATGTTCCTGTCGTTCGGCCACCGCGACGTGAAGGTGCTGGACGGCGGATTGAAGAAATGGCTGCGCGAGGGCCGGCCGACCCATTCCGGCAAGGCCTTGCCCGGCAGCCGCGGAAAATTCCAGGCGGCGCTCGACAAACGCTTTGTCCGCAGCAAGGAGCAGTTGCTCGACAATCTCCAGACCCGTGCCGAGCAGCTCGTCGACGCCCGTCCGCGGCCGCGTTTCGAGGGAAGCGTCGTCGAGCCCTGGCCGGGACGCCGCTCCGGCCACATTCCGGGCAGCCGCAACGTGCCCTATGCGGAGTTGTTCGACGCCTCGACCGGCGCCATGAAACCGCTGGAAAATCTGCGTCAGGCCTTCACGGCCGCTGGCGTCGACATGACCAGGCCGATCGTGACGACCTGCGGCTCCGGCGTATCCGCGCTGGTCCTGACATTGGCGCTGTACCGGCTGGGTGTGCGCGGCAGCGCCCTCTATGACGGCTCATGGGCCGAATGGGGGCTTCCTGGCGGTCCACCGGTCGCGACCGGGCCAGCCTGACCGCGTTCGCGGCTGCGATCAGCGCGGCGTCGCCGGCACCCCGAATGGGTTGGGGAATTGCGCCGCCTGTCGCGCCAGGCGGGCGCGCTCGGCGAGGCGGCGACGGTGAGCCGCCGCCCGGCGCGCCTCTCGCGCTTTTTCGGCGCTCTTGTCCGGCTTTTTGGCGGCACTGCTGTCGGCGTTGGCATGCGACGCCTTTGCCGGCCTCGGGTGGGGCATGGGCGGCCGGGCAATCATGGCGATCATGGTCGGGACGGTCTCGGCCACCGCGGCATCTGGCGGACTGTCGGCTGTAGAGGCGGCGGTCGCAGGTTCGGGCGTGTTGCGCAGCACTGGCGCGACCGGCGCGGGGGATGGCTCGGTGATCGCGGGCCCGGCCTCCGGCGCGGCGGCTGGTTCAATTGTTGCGACCTTGACCGGCTCTGGCGTGGACGGCGCCGCAACCTGGGCTGACACCGGCTCGCTTGGCAGTGTCGGTCGGGCGGCGGCGCTGTCGGCGACGGCGGCCGGTGGGGAGGGTGGGGTTTCCGGCTTCGGCGTCGACGCCGTCTCGACCGGTGTGGCGGATGCTGCCGGCGGCATCGCCGCGGTGGTCTCCGACGGCTTCGGCGAGGAATCCGCTTCGGTTGGCGCCGCCATGGTCGCCGGCGCTTGGATGCTCGCCGCCGGCGGCGAGGGGACGTCCAGGGCGGCGCGCTCGGGCGGCGTCACGGCAGCCAGATCCGGCCCCTTCGGTTCAGCAGGGGTGACCGGGGTCGCGTCCGGGGCCGGTTGCCGGACTTCCGTCACGGTCGGCGCCGCGTCCGCGGCCGGCTTCTGCTCCGCCGCGGGTGGCGCGTCGAAGCGGAGCAGAGCGAGCGTCGGCGTGACCTCCTGCTGGGCGAACATGGTTTCCGGAGCCGCACGCCAAGAGGGCGTGCTGGCGAACTCCTGGTGCGCGGCGCGAAACAGGGTTGCGGCGCCAAGCCCGAAGACCAGCATCGACATCGACATGACGATCGCGACGAACAGAAAGCGGAAGCCGGGGAGCATGGGGCAGCAAGTTCCGCCTGCACCGGGGATTCGGTGAAGGCCTTCGAGTCATCGGGACGCGGTTTTTACAAAGCGCGGGGTTCGTGCGCGGCGGGTGCGGCAGCGGCGGCGAATCAGGCGGGTTCAAGGATACCGCAACAACTCGGCACCCGTTCGTTAAAACCGGGCCGGCGCAGCGGCGGATCGGCTTTCCGATCGATATTTACGGGACAGTGGTGCTTCGGCGCCACGGCAGCTCACATCCCATCACAAATCGGTCCGATCCGGCCCCGTCTGGCCTTTTTGTCTTGAATGCGCCGCGATCTTCGGTCATCAGCCGTTAAGGGTCCGGTGTCGACTTGGGGACTATACAAGAGCGATGATGATCACACGAATTCTGATGGTTTCCGCTGCCGCGGCGGTTGTTGTGGCTGGAACTTCGCTCGCGCAGGCCCAAACTTACCCCGCTTCGCCCGGTGCAGGCTATTCGCCGTATCCGCCCGCCGACTATCAGCGGGCGCCGGGCGTGCCGGACTATGATGTGGTTGATGACGAGGATGCGCCTCAAGCGCAGTCGTCGACGGCGCTGCCGCCGCCTGGTCCGGTGCTCTCGCCGAACGATCCCCGCTATGGACGTCCCGGCGGCCCGGCCCCGGTCTACTCCGATCGCACGGTGCCAACCGGTCCGATCCTGTCGCCGGACGATCCCCGCTACGGGCGGCCCGACGGTGCCCCCCCGGTCTATTCCAACCGCGCGATGCCTACCGGGCCAGTGCTCTCGCCGGACGATCCCCGCTACGGCCGACCCGACGGTGCTCGCCCCGTCTACACCAGCCGGGCACCGGCCGGTCCCATACTGTCACCCGACGATCCCCGCTACGGCCGCCCGGACGGACCACCGCCGGTGATCTATTCGGACCGCAATGGCGATCCGCGCGCGCCGGCCGATGACGGCTTGCGCCCGCCTGAAGCGATCGGCGGCGTCCCTGGGGCGGTGACCGGATCAGTCGAGCCGCCCGGTGCACGGCCGGATGGCAGGCCACTGACGGTCGCGGCACTGCCGCCGGAAGAACAGCCGGAAACCGGTCCGGCCAAGCTCGCCCCCAATCTGCGCCGGCAGGAAGTGCCGTTCGTCACCAAGGAGCCGGCTGGCACCTTGGTGGTCGACACCTCCCATACCTATCTCTACTACGTGCTGGGAAGTGGTCGCGCGATCCGCTACGGCGTGCGCGTCGGTCGCGACGGTTTCACCTGGACCGGCGTGCAGAAGATCACCCGCAAGGCGGAGTGGCCGGACTGGCATCCACCGCCGGAGATGATCGAACGGCAGCCCTATCTGCCGCGCTTCATGGCCGGTGGACCCGGCAATCCGCTGGGCGCGCGCGCCATGTATCTCGGATCCACCGTCTATCGAATTCATGGCACCAACCAGCCCTCGACGATCGGCAAGTTCGTCTCGTCGGGTTGCATCGGGATGCTGAACGACGACGTCAGCGACCTGTTCGACCGCGTCAAGGTGGGAACCCGCGTGGTGGTGCTTCCGGGCGGTTCGCCGCCGCCGGCGGCCGTCGCCTCAGCGCAGCCTGTGCCGGGACCGAACGCCGGTCCACCGCCCGCGCAGGTTTCCAGTGTTCCAGGCATGCAGCCTACCGTGGTGCCGCCGCTGCCGGCACCGGTAACCGTGCGCTAGAGCTGGTCGATTCAGCGGCTATTTCTTCAGGGCGCGCTTCGGCGCGCCTTGTCTTTTGGCGGCGGCGGGGCCGCCCGCTACGCCAGCTGTTGTAGCGGTCCGCCCGTGAGCCAAGCGTCGATGCCCTCGACCATCTGGCCGTAGTGACTGCGAAAGCTTTCCTCGGTGACGTAGCCGAGATGTGGCGTCAGCACGATGTTGTCGAGCTTGCGGAACGGATGGTCGACTGGCAGCGGCTCGACCGAGAACACGTCGATCGCGGCGCCGGCGATCCTGCGCGACTGCAGGACTTCCAGCAGTGCGGCTTCGTCGACAATTGGACCACGCGCCGTGTTGACGAGGTAGCCGCTCGGTTTCATTCGCGCTAGTTCCTCGCGGCCGACCAGTCCACGGGAACGCTGGCTCAGCACCATGTGGATGGTGATGATGTCGGCGGTTGCGAACAGTTCCTGCTTGTCGGCATGGCCCACGCCGACTTCCCGGCATCGCTCCGGCGTGAGGTTGGGACTCCATGCTATCACCTTCATCCCGAACGCTTTTGCCAGCCCCGCCACCTTGCTCCCGAGCTTGCCGAGGCCGATGACGCCGAGCGTCCGGCCCTCGATCTCGATGCCGATGTATTTTTGCAGGGCTTCGCCGGCATGCATGCGTGCGTTCTCGCGGCCGATCTTGCGGGTCAATTCCAGGATCAGCCCCATCGTCAGGGCGGCAGTTGGATCGCCGGAGGCGCGCGTCCCGCACACCACTACTCCGCGTTCCCTGGCCGCCTCCACGTCGATGGCGGCGTTGCGCATGCCCGAGGTGATCAGCAGCTTCAGCTGCGGCAAGGCCGCCAATAGCGGACGCGGAAACGGCGTCCGCTCGCGCATGGCGCAGATGATCTCGAAGTCCTCGAGTGCGCTGGCCGCGGCCGCCTGCGAGGCAAACGGCTCATTGAAGGCGGTGACGTCGACCCGGTCGCCGATTTTCGACCAGTCGGCGATCGTCAGGGCCACATCCATGTAGTCATCGAGAACGGCACAACGCAGCAGCGGCATCGGGGCGACCCATCATGGCGAGAGCGACGGCACATGAGGCGCCATCCGAGACCACCATGGTTGCGCGCAATGCTCGACGGTGCAAGCGCATCCGCCGCACCGAAACACCGGCTGCTAGCGCGGTGCGGACGATCTCAGCGCCTTGTCGAGGGCCTTGGCGGCCCTGATTTCGACCACCATTGACTGGACTGCCGGCGAAAGCGCCCGCTGCTTGGCACGGCAGGCAGGCCCTGGTCCGCGCATGTAGTGTAGTTCCGGCCGATAGGGGTCGAAGGCCCTGACGAAGAACTGCCGCCAGAACGCCGCGATCTCGCCAAGCAGCCCGCTCTGATCGCCCTGGCGGGCGCCGGGAGCAGAGAGGGAGGCTGAAGTGACGGTTGCCATGGCGCGGCCCCTGCTGTTTCGCGCGCCCTTTGCGGGCGCTGAACGCCAGCTTTCGCCCAATTCATTAAAACTTGGTTGCAATTGTCGGGATCTGGCGTGGCCGCGCCGCGGCCTCGGTGCCGTGGTAAATCAATGGAAAACGCCGGCCCGTGGTTGCCCTTTGGCGGTGGCGCCGCTACATCAGCGGCAGCAAATTTCCATAAATGCAACGGTTTCAGGGATCGCGATGGCCCGGCAGTTCGTCTATTTCATGCAGGGTCTGTCCAAGGCCTATCCGGGCAACCGCAAGGTGCTCGACAACGTCCATTTGTCGTTTTACCCCGAAGCCAAGATTGGGGTGCTCGGCGTCAATGGCTCCGGCAAGTCGACGCTGCTGCAAATCATGGCCGGCCTCGACAAGGAGTACAATGGAGAAGCCTGGGTCGCCGAGGGCGCGCGGGTCGGCTATCTCGAGCAGGAACCCCAACTCGATCCCAAGCTGACGGTCCGCGAGAATGTGATGCAGGGCGTCGCCAAGCAGAAGGCGATCCTCGACCGCTACAACGAGCTGGCGGTGAACTATTCCGACGAAACCGCCGATGAGATGACCAAGCTGCAGGACCAGATCGAGGCCGCCGGGCTGTGGGATCTCGACAGCAAGGTCGATCAGGCCATGGACGCGCTGCGCTGCCCGTCGGACGACGCCGACGTCACCAAGCTGTCCGGCGGCGAGCGGCGCCGCGTCGCGCTGTGCCGGCTGCTGCTCGACCAGCCCGATCTCCTGCTGCTGGACGAGCCGACCAACCATCTCGACGCCGAGTCGGTGTCATGGCTTGAGGGCCATCTGCGCAATTATCCCGGCGCGATCCTGATCGTCACCCACGACCGCTATTTCCTCGACAACGTCACCGGCTGGATCCTCGAACTCGACCGCGGCCGGGGCATTCCCTATGAGGGCAACTACTCCTCCTGGCTGGTGCAGAAGCAGAAGCGTCTCGAACAGGAAGGTCGCGAGGACGCGGCGCATCAGCGTACGCTGGCACGCGAGCAGGAATGGATCGCGGCGTCGCCCAAGGCGCGGCAGGCCAAATCCAAGGCGCGCTATCAGCGTTACGAGGACCTGCTGCGGCAGGCGAACGACAAGCAGACCCAGACCGCGCAGATCGTCATTCCGGTCGCCGAGCGGCTCGGCAACAACGTGGTCGACTTCCAGGACCTCAGCAAGGGCTTCGGCGATAATGCCCTGATCGACGACCTCTCCTTCAAGCTGCCGCCCGGCGGCATCGTCGGCGTGATCGGTCCGAACGGCGCCGGCAAGACCACGCTGTTCCGGATGATCACCGGGCAGGAGAAGCCGGACAAGGGCAGCATCACCGTCGGCGACAGCGTGCATCTCGGCTATGTCGATCAGTCGCGCAACTCGCTCGAAGGCAAGAAGAGCGTGTGGGAGGAAATATCGGGAGGCAACGAGCTGATCCTGCTCGGCAAGCGCGAGGTCAACTCGCGCGGTTATTGCTCCTCCTTCAACTTCAAGGGCGCCGACCAGCAGAAGAAGGTCGGTTCGCTGTCGGGCGGCGAACGCAACCGCGTGCATCTGGCCAAGATGCTGAAATCCGGTGCCAACGTGCTGCTGCTCGACGAACCCACCAACGATCTCGACGTCGATACGCTGCGCGCGCTGGAAGAGGCGCTGGAGGACTTCGCCGGCTGCGCCGTGATCATCAGCCATGACCGCTGGTTCCTCGACCGGATCGCCACGCACATCCTGGCCTTCGAAGGTGACAGCCATGTCGAATGGTTCGAGGGCAACTTCCAGGACTATGAAAAGGACAAGATGCGACGGCTCGGCCAGGACTCCATCATCCCGCACCGGGTCAAGTACAAGAAGCTGACGCGGTGAGGGCTTCATATGGGCGACTGGAGCGCGGAGCAATATCTCAAATTCGAGGATGAACGGACCCGACCGTCCCGCGATCTGCTGGCGCAGGTTCCGCTTGCCGATGCGGACAAGGTCGTGGACATCGGATGCGGTCCGGGCAACTCGACCGAGCTTCTCGCCGCGCGGTGGCCCAAGGCGGCGGTGACCGGCATCGATACCTCGGCCGATATGCTTCGGCAGGCGCGTGAAAGATTGCCGGCCTGTACCTTCATCGAGGCCAATGTCGCGCACTGGGTGCCGACGGAGAATACCGATCTGTTGTTCGCCAACGCGATCTTTCAATGGGTGCCCAATCACCTCCGGCAATTGCAGCGACTGCTTGGCGCGCTGCCGACCGGCGGCGTCCTCGCGGTGCAGATGCCCGACAATCTCGACGAACCGTCTCATTTGTTGATGCGCGAGGTGGCGCATCTCGAGCCGTGGCGCAAGCAGCTCGCGGACAAGGCACGGCTGCGCGATACCCTTCCGAAACCGGGCGTCTATTACGACGCGCTGATCCCGCTGTGCTCGCGGTTGGAGATCTGGCACACGATCTACAATCACGTGCTCAAGGACGCCGCCGCCATCGTGGAGTGGGTCAAGGGAACGGGACTGCGGCCATTTCTCGATCCACTGGAGCCGCCCGAGCGCAAGCAATATCTCGCCGAATACACCGCGCGCGTCGCCGCGAGCTACCTTCCGCAGGCAAGTGGCAAGGTGTTGCTGCGGTTTCCCCGGCTTTTCATCGTGGCGGTGAAGTAGCGGTCGTGCTCAGCCGACGTTTTTGGCCGGCCACATCTTGACCAGGGTTTGATAGGGTGCCGGTTCGCCTGTCGGCGGCGAATTCGGTCTGCTTCCGGCAGATGACCACGAAGAGGACTCGATGCTGTATGGCTCCCCGGCTGGCTACGGAAGCGGCAGATTGTGCGCGCTGCTGCTTGTCATCCCGCTGCTTCTGCTGTCGCGGCCGGCGGCTGCTGCCGACGCCGGCTTCACGCAGTTCATTGCGTCGTTGTGGCCGGAGGCCAAGGCGGCTGGTGTGTCGCGGGCGACATTCGACGCCGAAACCAGCGGCCTCGAACCGGACTACAAGCTGCCTGACCTTATTCTGCCCGGTCGTCCGTCGACCGGCGCCCCGGCGCAGGCCGAGTTCGTGCAGGTGCCGGCGGACTATCTGAAGGAAGCCAGTATCACTCGGCTCGCCGAGGAAGGCCGGCGTCTGCTGCAGAAACACCGCGTCGCGTTGTCCGGCATCGAGGCGCGGTTTGGCGTGCCGGCGACGATCGTGCTCGCGATCTGGGGCCGAGAGACGGATTACGGTCGCTATACATTGCCCTATGACGGGCTGCGGGTGCTGGCGACCCAGGCCTATGTCGGGCGGCGCAAGGAGCAGTATCGCAACGAGTTCATACTGGCGCTGAAGATGATCGGTGAAGGCGATGTGACGCGGAAGGAGATGCGCTCATCCTGGGCCGGCGCCACCGGGTTTACCCAGTTCCTGCCGTCGGAATTCTTCCAGCACGGCATCGATTTCGACGGTGACGGCCACAAGGACATCTGGCATTCGGTGCCGGACGCGCTGGCCTCGGCGGCGCAGCAGCTGGTCGGCAAGGGCTGGCAGCCCGGGCTGCGCTGGGCCTATGAGGTGACGGCGCCGGCCCGAGTCGATTGCACGGAGGGCGTTCCCGAGGTGACCAAACCGATCGGCGACTGGCTGCGCGACGGTTTCCTGCCGGTGCGCGGTCAGAAGCTGGCTGCGAACGAAACGGCGCAACCCGCCTCGCTGCTGCAGCCGGAGGGAATCTATGGTCCGGCGTTCCTGACCACGAAGAACTACTTCGTGATCAAGGAATACAATTTTTCGGATCTGTACGTCCTGTTCGTGGGCCACCTCAGCGACCGCATGGTGAGCCCGCTGCCCTTCGCAACGCCGTGGTCGGCGTCGAGGCAGTTGCGCAGCGCCGATGTCGAAGCGATGCAGCGGCAGCTCACCCGTCTTGGCCTGTACAAGGACAAGCTCGACGGCAAGGCCGGGATGCTGACGCGCGCGGCGCTCGGGGCGTATCAGAAATCGGCGGGCATCAAGGTGGATTGCTGGCCGAGCGAAGCGGTGCTGCGCTCGATGAGCGCGGCGCATTGAACGAAAAACCCGGCCGATGTCGGCCGGGTTCGAGAAGCTGATGCGCGGTTAGTTTTCGTCGGTCTAGTTGCAGACCTCGACGCGACGGAAGCGCCAGGCGTATCCATCCCAGAAGCGCTCGCGAACCCAGCGGCAGGGCGGGGGCGGTGCGTCCTCCACATAGACCGGGCCACCATAGGCCGGTCGGCTGGCGGCGACTGCGCCGCCGACAATCGCGCCGCCGATGATGCCGCCGGCGACTGCAGCCCCGAGACCGCGCTGCGCGCTGGCAGGGGTCGCAGCAAGCGAACCCGCGACGGTTGCGACCGCGACGAGGGCAGCAAATGTCTTGTTCATGTTTCTCGCTCTCCTGGGTGGCGCATGGGATCAGCGCCGGGTTTCAAGTGACTCACACGCGGTAACCGAGACTGGACGTCTCGCTTACAAAGCGCACAACAGTCAATCGACAGTAAACGCGGCGAGGCTGGTGGGCCGGAAAAAAGGTTTTTTCAGGCCAGCCCACGACGGCATCCGCGAAAACGCCGGGTTCCCGCGGATGTCGTTTGCAGATTTAATGAAGGTGAACGACTTCAGCCGCAAACCCGTACGCGGCGGTAACGCCAGCCGTAGCCATCCCAGAAGCGCTGGCGTTGCCAGTAACAGGGGGCGCCATATCCGGGGTCGGCGACGTAAGCGGGACCGCCATAATAGCCATAGCCGGGTCCGTAATAGCCGGGTCCGTAGTATGGGCCAGGCGCCGCCAGCGCGCCACCGACGATCGCGCCACCGATGATGCCGCCGGCGATCGCGGCGCCGACACCCCGCTGGGCGTTGGCCGGAGCGGACGTCCCGACAGCCGAAACGGCCAGGGCGGCGACGGCTGCGAGTGCCATCAATGTCTTCCTCATGGCTTCACACCTTTCTCGTGAGCAAGGACAGCGGAAAAAGCAGTCTGTCTCGCCAAAGCTTCCACACTTCCCTTGAACGATCAATGAATGAGATGGCCACATTGCCGGCCCAATGGGCGCGGGAATGGTTCACTATTTCACGGTTCGTGCCGACATGGACAAGATGGTAGCGCCGCTGCTGGCGAGGTGCGTTTAGACCTGTTCTAGGCTGCTCCTCGCGTCAGTTTGGAATTGCTTGAAATACCACTTTTTCCTTTTGCATCCGGTGTCGGTCTTAAATATCGATTGGGAGCATCACTGACGGGTTGATCTCTTCCCCATGATCGTTTGTTCTTGCAACGTCCTGACCGACCATGATGTCCGCGATGCCGTGAGCGCCGCGAACGATGTTCCGCGCAATGCCAAGCAGCTCTATGGCTGCCTCGGTTGCAGTGCCGAATGCGGCCGCTGTGCGCGCACCATCAACACCATCCTCTATGAGGCATTGGGCGCCTGCGCCAAGTCCTGCTGTTCCGGATGCCCGCACAGCCGGACCGACGGTCACGCCGATACCGGACTGGCGCTGGGCGCGGTTGCCTGAAGTTCCACTAATTTATTGATCTTCCTACGAGTTGGGCTGCCCAACGGCACCCTTGCGTCCGAGACTGAATTGATTTAGAAACGTTCTAAATCCTGGGGCGTCAGCCCGGGCGGATTTGAATCCCAACCAATGGAGCGCGGCATGCAGGGCGACCCCAAAGTCATCGACTATCTCAACAAGGGCCTGCGCAGCGAACTCACCGCCATCAACCAGTATTGGCTGCACTACCGGCTGCTCAACAATTGGGGACTGCTGGAGATGGCCAAGACCTGGCGCAAGGAATCCATCGAGGAGATGAACCACGCCGACCGTTTCACCGACCGCATCCTCTTCCTGGACGGGTTCCCCAACATGCAGGTGCTCGATCCGCTTCGGATCGGCCAGAACGTGAGGGAAATCATCGAGTGCGACCTGGCGGCCGAGGTCGGCGCCCGCAGCCTCTACCAGGAAGCGGCAACCTATTGCCACGGCGTCAAGGACTATGTGTCACGCGATCTGTTCGAGAGCCTCATGAAGGATGAGGAACATCACATTGATTTCCTCGAAACTCAGCTCGACCTGATCGGGCGCATCGGGCTCGAACTCTACACCCAGAAACACGTCGGCGGCCTCGAGAGCGAACACTAGCCGGTCGGCTCGGGGACGTGCTGCGGGGCGCCGGGATGGCCTAAAGCAGGGTCTTGTAGCGGGCCTCGACCGCGGCACGGTTTTCCGGCTCGCCCATCCCGGTCTGGTCGTGGATCACCTCGCTGATGCTCGGCAGCGCTGCGCCGTCGACGTGCGACGCCTGCGACCAGAGCTTGGCGCGCATCAACGCCTTGCCGCAATGAAAATACACTTCCTCCACGTCGATGCTCAGCACCGCGCGGGGCGGCTTGCCGAACTCCACCATCGATGCCAGCAAGGATGGGTCTGCCGTGATGGCACCCCTGCCGCCGACCCGGAGCGTCTCGTCGATGCCGGGTACCAGGAAGACCAGGTGCACGAAGCCGGTGCCTTCGACGATGTTCCGGAAGCTGTCGATCCGGTTGTTGCCGGTGCGGTCCGGCATCAGCAGCCGGTTTGGTCCGACCACGGTGACGAATCCGGGATTGCCGCCGCGCGGTGAGGCGTCGACGCTGCCGTCGATACCGGAGGTGGCCAGCACGCAGAACGGCGAGAGTGTGATGAATTTCCTCGCATGCGCGTCGATTGCCGGACGCGCCTTGGCAATCACCCGCGCTGTCGGTTCCGGGTATATCTTTGCGAGGTCACCAGTGGCGAGTCGGTCCAAGACAGGCTCCAGGGCAGGCAGAGGGAACGTGGTCAGGGTATCATCGTGGTGCTGCGGCGGCCACCCTTATCGCCTCCGCCACGGCCAGTCGATCACCCCGGCGCTATAGAGCGCCGCCCAGATGATGACGGGCTGAAAGGCCAGCCGCGGTCCATGATACCACCAGCTGTTCGAAATGTAGGGCAGGGCAATGCCATCGATCGCATGCTTGAAATTGGCAGGCCAAACGCAGGCCGCATAGGCCGCCAACGCGATCCCCGCCCACCAGCGCAGGGGTCTCGTCAGCAGCGCAATCGCGCCGGCGATTTCGCACAATCCGGTGACCAGGATGACTTGCGGCGCGAAAGGCACCCATGAGGGCGTGATGGCCAGCAGCAAATCCGGTGCCGCGAGATGGGCAACGCCGGCGGCGAGGAAAAACGATGCGAGAACCCACCGCATCACCGCGCGATGGGTGGCAGAGACGTCGGCCGGCGGATCGAGCGGCATTGTTGCGGGACCATGAGATATGCTGGAACTCGGTTCACCGAAACGGAACCGCGGGAACAGTCTAGTCCATCCTATGACAAAACCAGTCCTGCGCTGTAGGATTTCGCGCCGGCCGATCGTCCTTGAAACGCATCCGCTGCGTCGCTCCGCCAAGAGGAAACATCATGTGCCGCAACATCAAGACGCTGTTCAATTTCGAACCGCCGGCCACGGAGGATGAAATCCACGCTTCCGCGCTGCAATTCGTGCGCAAGCTGTCGGGCTTCAACAAGCCGTCGCAGTCCAATGAAGCCGCTTTTGAGCGCGCCGTCGCCGAAGTATCGGATACAGCGCGGCGGCTCTTGACCTCGCTGCACACCCATGCGCCGGCGCGGGACCGCGAGATCGAGGCCGACAAGGCGCGGGAACGCTCGCGGCTGCGGTTCGGCTAGCATCTAGCCGCCATTCCAGCGCACCGGCAGGTTCAACAGCCCGCGAAACGCCCAGCCGCCGATCCGAACCGGCTCGGATGGATCGAGCCGCAGCCCCGGCAGCCGCGCGAAGATGCTGGGCAGCGCCACCTCCGCCACCATCGCGCGCGAGGCGAAAGCGCCGGCGCAATAATGCGGGCCGGCCCCGAAGGCAATGCTCTTGGCGGTGTCGCGGGTGATGTCGAAGCGGTCGGGATCGCTGAAGCAGGCCTCGTCACGGTTGGCCGAGCCGAACATGAAGAACACCCGGTCCTCCGGCTCGAAATCGACCCCGCCATAGGACCACGCCCTGGCGACCCTTCGCGGCGACATCCCGATCGGCGCGATCCAGCGCGCATATTCCTCGAACACGTCGATCCATTCGGCCTCGTCGTCGCGCAACAGCGCGAGCTGCTCGGGATATTCCAGCAGGGCCCAGATCGTGCCCGAGATCGCATCGCGGGGCTCGTTCTGGCCGCCCGAGATCGCCAGCTTGACATTGGCGCGCACGCTCTCGATCGGCTGGCCGGCGGCCAGCAGCACGCTCAGGATGGAAGCGTTCGGCTGCCGGGTAAGCAGCGGGATCATGTCGTCGATCGCGGCGTCGATGCCGGCGGTGGCGGCATGGCAGCGCGCCTCGACCTCCTTGTTGCCGGCGTAATTGGCGATGCCATCGATCATCGCCTGCGACCAGGCGTCCATGTCCTGGTAGCGCATGTTGACCAGCCCGGTGATGTCCTTGAGGCATTCGGCCGACAGCGGCAGCGCAAAGGCCTTGCAGAGGTCGGCATGGCCGGCCGGCGCCAGCGCGTCGAGGATGCGGTCGGCGTGGGCCTGGAACTGGCGGCGCCAGGTATCGCGCACCGTGCGCGGCGACACCGCGGGAAACATCGCCGCCCGCTCCGACATGTGCGCCTGGCCGTCCTTGCGCATCATGTTGTGGCCCATCAGGGTGTTCATCAGGCCGGCCGGCTGGTGCGAGGAAAACACGTCGATGCGCTTCTCCTGGGTGAAGATGTCATCGCGCCGGGTAAACACCGTCGAGCCCAGCTGTGGGACGAAGGCGATCGGCGCCTGTTTCCGCATTCGGGCGAGATCGGGATACGGATCAGCCCAGAACGCGGCCATGTCGACGTCGAAGTGCGGCGCATTGGACATCAGCTTCGCTCCATCCGGGGATTCGGCCCGGCCGGCGGCAGCCTAGTCACTATGTGCGGGCACGTCGATTCCGTCGGCCGAATAGGACCTGATCTTGTTGCGCAAGGTCCGCACCGACACCCCGAGCACGCGCGCGGCATGGGTGCGGTTGCCGTCATAGCGGGCGAGGGTCTGCAGCACGAGTTCGCGCTCGATCTCGCCGACGGTGGACCCGATCAGCAACGGTACGATCTGGGAGGGACTGAGCGAAGCCGAAGCAAGCTCCGGCGCAGGGGCCGTGAACTCATGGGGCATCAACACCTCCCGATCAACGCCCGCTCGAACGCGTGAGCGGAAACATCGAAATTCAACTACCCCCAGCCGCGCAACGGTGGGCGGAGTCGGTTAACAAACTCCTAATGCGCTGCAAATGCCTTGCCGGCGTCACTAGATCGCCCGATAGCCGCCATCAGCCATCAGCATGGCGCCCGTCACGTAGCTCGACAGGTCGGAGGCGAGGAAGATCGCGGGCCCGACAATGTCTTCCGGCTTGCCGGCGCGTCCGAGCGGCGTGTGATCGATGAAGGTCTTCACCAGCGCGGGATCGTTGGCGCGCACGGCGGCGTTGAGCGGCGTCTCGATCAGGCCGGGGCCGATCGCATTGACCCGAACGCCATCCTTGCCAAGCTCGGCGGCCAGCGCCCGGGTGAAGCCGAGCACGCCATGCTTGGAGGTGGTGTAGGCCGCCGAGCTCGGCGTCCGCACATGCACGAAAGACTGGATCGAGCCGATATTGACAATGCGGCCGCGGCTCGCGCGCAGCGGCGCCAGCAAGGCATGGGTGACGTTGAAGGTGCCGGTGAGGTTGATCGCCATGATGTCCTGCCAGTCCTTCAGCACCGCATCCGGCTCGGCGGTGAAGGCATTGCGGCGGTTGATGCCGGCATTGTTGACCAGGATCGAAACCTGCCCGACGCGGTCGGCGATCTGTCGGGCGACCACGGTGCAGTCGTCGCGCCGCGTCACGTCCAGCGCGAAGCTTTCCGCCTGGCCGCCGGCGCGGCGGATTTCCTGTGCCGCTTCCTCGGCGGCCTTGGCGTCGATATCGAGCAGCGCCACCTGGGCGCCCTCGCGGGCAAAGCCCGCCGCGATCGCGCGGCCGATCCCGGAAGCCGCGCCGGTGACCGCGGCGATATGATGTTGCAGCAGGGGCATGGCGCGTCTCCTCGGTCGGTATCGGTCGGTATCAACGGGTCGACATCACGGCCTGATGAATGGCACGGCAGTGCCGCACGATATTGTCATGCGCGGCGACGAATTGCTTCAACGGGGTGTCGATGTCGTAGAAATAGATGTTGGCGATGAAACCGTAGATCCCGGCATCGACGGCGGTCGGCTGTTCGCCGTGCAGAAAGCCGTGCTGCGGGATCAGCTCGGCAATCGCGCCGAGATCGGCCAGCCCGCGCGCCATCGCGGCGTCGGGCTCGTTGCGGCCGATACCCTGGAAATGATAGCGTTGGGCGTTGTACGACTTGGCCTTGTCGAGGCCGTCCGCGGTCAGGGCGGGGTGCTCGCGCAGCAGCGCGTCGCGGAACCGGGGCCAGTAGCGTTCGTCCTTCCAGCGCGAATACGACATCACCCAATAGAGATCGTCCAGCATGCGGGTGACCAGCAAGCTGGTGGTTCGCTGCGCCGGCGTCAGCGCCGCATCGATCGTGAGCCGGTATTTCCGGATGACATGCGCCAGGATGGCCTCGCTGTCGCCGATCGTCTCGGTATCGTCGACAATGTAGGGCAGCTGGCCGCGCGGCGCCTTCGAGGCGTCGAAGATATGCTCATGGCGGAACGGCACGCCGGCAAGCCGTAGGAACGCAAACACCTTGAGGCCGTAGCCATTGTTGTCGGCGACGCCGAACAAGGTGGGATAGGAATAAAGCGTGAGCATGAGACCCCCCGCAGGCCGCCGCCGATCCCGAACCCTAGCGCGCGAGACACCCGGAAGCCAGCCGCGCGTCCGGTTGTCGACATCGCCCGGATGGAGCGCAGCGCAATCCGGCGATCCCACCGCGGATCGCGCGGTCCCGGATATCGCTGCGCTGCATCCGGGCTACAGTTGTTCTCGCAATGACGGCGGTGAGGAGCGACGCCTGGTCTAGTGCGATCGCGCGAGGCAGAACGCCACGACCTGCTCCAGCGCGCTCTTCATCGGCGAGGCGGGAAACAGCGCGAGCGCGTCGACGGCCATTGCGCCGTAGTGCTGGGCGCGGCTGATGGTGTCCTCGAGGGCGCGATGCTTGGTCATCAGGCCGATGGCGTGGTCGAGATCGCCGTCGCGGATCTCGCCCCGCTCCAGCGCATGGATCCAGAAGTCGCGCTCCGTGTCGTTGCCGCGGCGGAATGCCAGCACCACCGGCAGCGTGATCTTGCCCTCGCGGAAATCGTCGCCGATGTTCTTGCCGAGCTTGGCGGCCTTGCCGCCATAGTCCAGCACGTCGTCCACCAGCTGGAACGCGATGCCGAGATTCATGCCGACGGAGCGGCACGCGGTCTGTTCGGCTTTCGGGCGGTTGGCCAGCACCGGGCCGACCTCGCATGCGGCCGCGAACAGCTCGGCGGTCTTGCCGCGGATCACCGCGAGATATTCGTCCTCGGTGGTGGCGGTGTTCTTCGCCGCCGCGAGCTGCATCACCTCACCCTCAGCGATGGTGGCCGCCGCCGATGACAGAATGTCGAGTGCGCGCAGCGAGCCGACCTCGACCATCATGCGAAAGGCCTGGCCGAGCAGGAAGTCGCCGACCAGCACGCTTGCCTCGTTGCCCCACAGCATCCGGGCCGACAGTTTGCCGCGCCGCAATTCGCTTTCATCGACCACATCGTCGTGCAGCAAGGTCGCCGTATGCATGAATTCGACCGAGGCCGCCAGCTTGACATGGCCGTCGCCGGAATAGCCGGCGAGCCCTGCCATCGCCAATGTCAGCATCGGACGCAGCCGCTTGCCGCCCGAACTGATCAAATGATTGGCAACCTCGGGGATCATGGTGACTTCCGAGCCGGTGCGCGACAGGATCGTGGCGTTGACGCGCTCCATGTCGGCGGCCACCAGGTCGACCAACTGGTCGATCGAAGCCCCCGAAGGGCTCTCGAAAGGCACAATAACCGCCACGCCGGCCTCCACATTTGCCCAATCGGCACTATCCTTGGATATAACCATAGAAAGTGCGGCGTAGCGCGGCAAGGGCATGAAGCGGTTGACACGCGCCGCGTGCCCGTCACACCGGCCGGCAGGGGAGAACTCGAATTGCGGGAATTGGTTCGGACCAACGATATCGTGCTGGTTTCGGCGGTCGGCGCGCTGCTCGACGGCGCCAACATCCATCACCTGGTGCTTGACCAGAACATGAGCATCATCGAGGGCTCGCTCGGCGTGCTGCCGCGCCGGATTCTGGTCCATGAGGAGGACAACGAGGCGGCCCGCCAGGTGCTCGCCGACGCCGGCCTGTCGCACGAATTGCGGGACGATGACTGAAGCAGCCGGCCAATTCACCGACGATGCGTTTCTCGGCGGCCGGCTCTGCCTGCGCCAGCCGAAATCGGGTCATCGTGCCGGCCACGACGCCATGTTGCTCGCGGCCGCGACTCCGGTACGTGCCGGCGATCGCGTGGTCGATTTCGGGGCCGGCGTCGGCGCCGCCGGTCTTGCGGTTGCGAGGCGGGTGCCCGAGATCCGTCTCGTGCTGGTCGAGATCGATGCGGGACTGGCCGGGCTCGCGCGTCGCAACGCCGCTTCCAACGCGATCGCCGCCGAGGTCGTGGTGCTGGACGTGACGGCGTCAGCCGAAGCCCTGACCGCGGCCGGGCTGTCGGCCGACAGTGCCGATGTCGTGCTGATGAATCCGCCGTTCAACGATGCCGCGCGGCACCGCGCCTCGCCGGACCGGGCGCGCGAGATCGCCCATGTGGCGACCGCGGCGACACTGGAAAATTGGACGGGCGCGGCACGGCGAACTCTGAAATCCGGTGGCGCGCTGACGCTGATCTGGCGCGCCGACGGCCTGGCCGAGGTGGTGGCGGCGCTGGGTCGCGGTTTCGGCAGTCTGGCCATTCTGCCGGTTCACGGCGAGCGCGACGCGCCTGCCATTCGGGTGCTGGTTCGCGCCGTCAAGGGCGGGAGAGCCGCGACCCGGATTCATGCGTCGCTGGTGCTGAATGGTTCGCCCGCCGGGGCCGATCAGGAGTTGCGCGACATCCTGGCCGGAAATGGGGTATTGCCACTGGCGCGGCCGTGGTGACGATACGCCAGCCGCGCCCGGGCCGAGGGCAGCCGACGAGCAGTCAGCGCGGCAGCGTTTCCGATTGCCGTTCCGGCGCAGAGGTGAAGTGGATGGCGGTCAGAAGTGCACCAATCAGGATCATGAGAAGGTAGATCTTCATGTCTCTCTCCGCTGCACCACGGCGATGCCAATGACGTTCCACGGCTTGATGACAGCGGCGTGATAAGAATTGGTTAATTTCGAGGTAACGGCATGACAGAACTGACCGGCGCTTACCGTGAACCGCCGAGCCTGATCGATCGATTGATGGAATGGCTGCCGGCGCGGCTGCGGCCGGCGGCTACGGTGGTACCGGTGGTGCGGTTGTCCGGCACGATCGGGGCGGTGACGCCGCTGCGGCCGGGCTTGATGCTGGCCGGGCTTGCCAAGACCCTGGACCGTGCCTTCGCGACCAGGAACGCCAAGGCCGTCGCACTGGTAATCAATTCGCCCGGCGGTTCCCCGGTGCAGTCGCGCCAGATCTATCTGCGGATCCGACAACTCGCGGCCGAGAAGAAGTTGCCGGTGCTGGTGTTTGTCGAGGACGTCGCGGCTTCCGGCGGCTACATGATCGCCTGCGCCGGCGACGAGATCTTCTGCGATCCCTCGTCGATCCTCGGGTCCATCGGGGTTGTCGGTGGAACCTTCGGCTTCCAGGAGTTGATCAGGAAGATCGGCGTCGAGCGGCGGCTCTACACGTCGGGTGCCCACAAGGCGATGCTCGACCCGTTCCTGCCGGAAAATCCCGACGATGTGGCGCGGGTCAAAGCCCTGCAACGCGCGATCCATGCCATTTTCATCGCACTGGTGAAACAGAGCAGGGGGGCCCGTCTCAAGGGTGCCGACGATGTCCTGTTCAGCGGCGAGTACTGGGCCGGCGAAACCTCGGTCGCGCTCGGCCTCGCCGACGCTGTTGGCGACCTGCGTTCGACGCTGCGATCGCGCTATGGCGACAAGGTGAAGATGCCGCTGGTAGCACCGCCGAGTGGCATGCTGTCCGGCCTGTTCGGCCGCAAATCAGCCGGTACGAGCATGATCCATGGGCTCGGCGGCACGGACCTGCCGGAGGAACTGATCTCGGCGCTCGAGACCCGCGCGATCTGGGCGAAATTTGGGTTTTGATGCATGTGAGCTGCGCCATTTGGTCCCGACAAGGTGATTGCGAGCCGGACTGGCTTGCGCGACAATGATGCGGGGGCGAGACCGATGAACGACAAGGATCGACCGATGCCGCCACTGATCGCAATTGCAGGCGCCCTGGGCGGGCTGGCCGTGGTGCGCTGGGCCTACCGGACCGCGCTGAAGGTCAACCAGGAACTGGAAGAGGCGCGACGCGCACGGGTCGCCGAAACGGTCCGATCCGGCGACATCCCGACGCTGCGGCGCGATCCTGCTACCGGCGCCTATCGGCCAAGCTGATCGACAGCAATCAGGGCTCGTTCGGGGAAGGGATTCGAGGTGCACCGGTCTCGGGGCGGGGCATCGCCCGTGAGGACCGGCGCGCAACCTGGAGGCAGGTTATTTTAGCGAACCGGTCGGGATCCCCGGTTCACGATCCCGCCCCCCGCGATCACGAAGTCAGGAGCGCATTCGCGGCTGGCCTCGCCTTGATTCCCTCTTTCCCCGCCGATACGGTCCGCGCGCCTGCCGCCTCAGCCTGTTCGATTCCCTGATCGAATTAGAACCTGATCTTAGCTTGTTGTTTCGACGCGTATTCTTCACGCCAGCGGGACCGCTGGCTTGAACGCGCTGGAGAAGGTTTCGAGTAGAACGATGGAAGCCAATTCCCCGCATATGCGTCCGGAACGCTCATTCCAGGGACTGATCCTGACGCTGCAGCGCTTTTGGGCTGATCATGGCTGCGTGATCCTGCAGCCCTACGACATGGAAATGGGGGCGGGTACTTTCCATCCCGCGACCACGCTGCGCGCGCTCGGACCGAAACGATGGAACGCGGCCTATGTGCAGCCGTCGCGCCGGCCCAAGGACGGCCGCTACGGCGAAAATCCCAATCGGCTGCAGCACTTCTACCAGTTTCAGGTGATCCTAAAGCCGTCGCCGCCGGACCTGCAGGAGCTCTACCTGAAATCGCTGACCGCCATCGGCATCGACTCCGCGCTGCACGACATTCGCTTTGTGGAGGACGATTGGGAAAGCCCGACGCTGGGCGCCTGGGGATTGGGCTGGGAATGCTGGTGCGACGGCATGGAGGTATCGCAGTTCACCTACTTCCAGCAGGTCGCGGGCGTCGAATGCGCGCCGGTGTCCGGCGAACTCACCTATGGGCTGGAGCGGCTGGCCTGCTATCTGCAAGGCGTCGACCGCATCATGGATCTCAACTTCAATGGTCGCGACGGCGACGAGCGGGTGAGCTATCGCGACGTATTCCTGCAGGCCGAGCAGGAATATTCACGCCACAATTTCGAAATCGCCGACACCGACATGCTGTTCGAGCAATTCCGCATGGCCGAGGGCGCCTGCCGGAAATATCTCGAAGCGGGCTGGAAGGACGGCAGGCGCGAGGCGCATCTGATGGCGCTGCCGGCCTACGACCAGTGCATCAAGGCAAGCCATCTCTTCAACCTGCTCGACGCCCGCGGGGTGATCTCGGTGACCGAGCGGCAGAGCTACATTCTTCGCGTGCGTGAACTCGCCAAGGCCTGTGGCGAGGCCTGGGTGCATACCGAAGCGGGCGGCGGGCTGGATGGCGGGCATCTGCAGACACGATGATCGGGCACGGACAATGACGGGTCGACAACAGCGGGGACGAGAGGCACGCCGGCCTGTGCCGCGTCGTCTCCGAAGGGCGCAATCAGATGCCTGAATTGCTGGTCGAACTGTTTTCCGAGGAGATCCCGGCGCGGATGCAGGCGCGGGCGGCGGAGGATCTGCGCCGCATGGTCACGGACAGGCTGGTCGCTGAAGGACTGGTCTACGAGGGCGCCAAGGGGTTCGCGACGCCGCGGCGGCTGGCGCTGACCGTGCACGGCCTTCCGGCCCGCCAACCCGACCTCAAGGAGGAGCGCAAGGGGCCGCGGGTCGGTGGCCCGGACGCGGCGATCGCAGGCTTTCTCAAGGCCAGCGGCCTGTCCTCGCTGGACGAAGCCAAGGTCCAGCGTGATCCGAAGAAGGGCGACTTCTACGTCGCGCTGATCGAGAAGCCCGGCCGCGCCACGCTGGATGTGCTGGCCGAGATCCTGCCGGTGGTGATCAGGACATTCCCATGGCCAAAATCGATGCGCTGGGGCGAGCGCTCGGCACGCGCTGGCGCGCTGCTGTGGGTACGGCCCCTGCATGCGATCGTCGCCACCTTCGGCATCGAGACGGAGGAGCCGGAGGTTGTGCGCTTCGCGGTCGACGGCATTGCGGCGGGCGACACCACCTTCGGCCATCGTTTCATGGCGCCGGCGCCGCTCCATGTGCGCCGCTTCGAGGATTATCGCGCCAAGCTGCAGGCGGCCAAGGTGGTGCTCGATCCGGAGCGCCGGAGGGAGATCATTCTCGCCGATGCCAGGACATTGGCGCAGGCGCAGAACTTCGAACTGATTGAGGATCAGGCGCTGCTCGAGGAAGTCGCCGGGCTGGTCGAATGGCCCGTGGTCGCGATGGGATCGTTCGAGGCGGAATTCCTCGCGATTCCCGACGAAGTGATCCGCGCCACCATCCGGAACAACATGAAGTGCTTTGTCGTCGGCGATCCCGCGGCGGGCACGCTGGTCAACAAGTTCATCCTGACCGCCAATATCGAGGCTTCCGATGGCGGCAAGGCCATCGTGGCCGGCAACGAGCGGGTGATCCGTGCCCGGCTCGCCGATGCCAAGTTCTTTTATGAGAGCGACCTGAAAACAGGGCTGCAAGACCGCCTGCCGAAGTTCGGCCAGATCGTGTTTCACGAGAAGCTCGGCACCCAGGCACAGCGCATCGCTCGCATCGAGCGGCTCGCCGCCGAAATCGCGCCGCTGGTCGGAGCGGATGCCGGCAAGGCACGGCGCGCATCGCAGCTGGCAAAGGCGGACCTGCTCAGCGAGGTGGTCGGCGAGTTCCCGGAATTGCAGGGCCTGATGGGCCGATATTATGCGCTGGCGCAGGGCGAGGACGCCTCGGTCGCTGCCGCCTGCGAAGAGCATTACAAGCCGCAGGGGCCGAGCGACCGTGTGCCGACCGACCCGGTGAGCGTTGCGGTGGCGCTGGCCGACAAGATCGACACGCTCACAGGGTTCTGGGCGATCGACGAGAAACCGACCGGCAGCAAGGACCCCTATGCGCTGCGCCGGGCGGCGCTCGGCGTGATCCGGCTGGTGGTGGAGAATGGGCTTCGCATCAGGTTGCGGCGGATCTGCCAATTCGCGCTGCAAGATCAGCCGGTACGACCGATTGCTCCCGCAGAGGACAGGCCGACCACTCGACCCGATGCCATTCAGGGGGCTGAACGGATGCGCGAGGCGTTGGCCGCGGACCTGCTCGCCTTCTTCGCCGACCGTCTGAAGGTCCAGCTGCGCGAGCAGGGCGCGCGGCACGACCTCGTCGATGCGGTGTTCGCCCTCGGCGATCAGGACGACCTGCTGATGGTGGTGCGCCGGGTCGAGGCGCTCGGCCAGTTTCTCGACAGCGACGACGGCAAGAACCTGCTCGCCGGCACCAAACGCGCCGGCAACATTCTGGCCATCGAGGAGAAAAAGGACAGCCGCCGCTTCGATGGCGTGCCGGAACCCAAGCTCTATTCTCTTGCCGATGAGACGGCACTGGCGAGTGCGATCGATCGCGCCAGGTCCGAAGCAGGCGACGCCGTGGCGAAGGAGGATTTCGCCGCCGCGATGCGCGCGATGGCGACGCTTCGCCCGGCGGTCGACGCGTTCTTCGACCGGGTCAAGGTCAATGACGATGACGCCAGCCTGCGCGAGAACCGTCTGAGGCTGCTCAACGAGATCCGCGCCGCCACCCGCGCCGTGGCTGACTTTTCCAGGATCGAAGGCTGAGGCTGCGGGCAGGCGCGCCGTTTATAATTAGAGCCCCGTCCGGGCGGGGGGAGGACCGGACGGGGCCTTCATGTCCGGAAACGCCGCTGGCGTGCCGGACAATCCGAACGTCGAAGCAGGATTACTCGACGACCTGGACGATGCGGCGCGAACGGGGTTCGACCAGCACGGTACGGCCGTTCACGACGGTGTAGCGGTAGGGCGTCGCGCCGAAGCTTTGCGGTACGTCGTAATAGGTGACGCCGGCGTCCGGCAGGACTCCACCGATCACGACCCGGCCGGGAATGGCGTAATCCGGCACGCGCTCGCGCACGACGTATTCGCGGAAGGCCGGCCGCTGATCGATCGCGATGCCGTCGGCGTCGTCCTCGATCACGACGGCTCCGCCGCGAACGACGCCGGTGGTGATCTCGCTCTGCGCCTGCGCGGCGACCGGAGCGCTGAGTGCGCCCGCAACGGCAGCGGTGGCAAGTAGCTTGTAAAGCATGCTCGTCTCCTCGAGGATGGCGCGCGCCGGCTGAACCGGCGAGCAACCCCCTGCCAATGCATGCCGCGCGGCATCGTTCCCTGCATCACCGTGACATCTCGGCGGCAATTTCCGGCATTTCCAGCGGCCGCGGGAACTCCTTGAAGCGATGGGCGTAATCCTATCGTGGAACCGGCATAGCCGGTAACATCAGCCTCGATTCGACATCTCCCCCAGCACCGCCGCGGAGGCTCCTGCCATGACACTCACCGTTGCCCATATTTCACCCATCATGTCTGTGATTGCGGGCCTGCTAATCCTGGTCATGCCGCGGCTGCTCAATTTGGTGGTCGCGCTATTCCTGATCCTGAACGGGTTGATCGGGCTTGGGCTGTTGCGCTGGCTGCACATCTAGGCGCGGGGCGATCCCCGCGCCTTGCGCGGAACCGTCCAAAGTGGTGTAAGGCGCCCATCCATTTCCTCCTGGATTGATTGCAAGTCATGGCCAAAGCCGTAGCGAAGACAAAGAAAGTTGCAGCGAAATCAAAGTTGCCTGCGTCGACCCGGGCCAAGGCGCCGGCGGCGCGCACCCGCAAGGCGCTGAAAAAGACGATCGCCAAGCCAGCCGCCAAGCCAGCCGGCAAGGCCGCAGCCAACAGGCGCGCGGCCGACCCGGTCAAGTCGGGCAAATGGGTGTTCACATTCGGCGACGGCAAGGCCGAAGGCAAAGCGGGACTGCGCGACCTGCTGGGCGGCAAGGGCGCCAACCTTGCAGAGATGGCCAATCTTGGCTTGCCGGTGCCTCCCGGCTTCACCATCCCGACCTCGGTCTGCACGTATTTCTACGCTCACGACAAGACTTATCCGAAGGAGTTGAAGGCGCAGGTCGAAAAGGCGCTCGAGCATATCGGCAAGCTGACCGGCAAGACATTCGGCGACGCCGGCAATCCGCTTCTGGTGTCGGTGCGGTCCGGCGGGCGGGCGTCGATGCCGGGAATGATGGACACCGTGCTCAATCTCGGGCTCAACGACCGGACCGTGGAGGCGCTGGCCGAGATGTCCGGCGACCGCCGCTTCGCCTTTGACAGCTATCGCCGCTTCATCACCATGTATTCGGACGTGGTGCTTGGCTTCGAGCATCATCACTTCGAGGACATTCTCGACACCTTCAAGGACAGCCAGGGCTATACGCTCGACACCGATCTTTCCGGCGACGACTGGGTCGAGCTGGTCGGGCGCTACAAGGAGGCGGTGGCGCGCGAGACCGGCAAGGATTTCCCGCAGGATCCGCACGACCAGCTGTGGGGCGCGATCGGCGCGGTGTTTTCCTCCTGGATGAATGCCCGCGCGGTGACCTATCGCCGGCTGCACGACATTCCGGAATCGTGGGGCACCGCCGTCAACGTGCAGGCGATGGTGTTCGGCAACATGGGCGAGAGCTCGGCAACCGGCGTCGCCTTCACCCGCAATCCCTCGACCGGCGAAAGCCGGCTGTACGGCGAGTTCCTCATCAACGCGCAAGGCGAGGACGTGGTGGCGGGAATCCGCACGCCGCAGGACATCACCGAGGATGCACGCCAGGAATCCGGCTCCGACAAGGCCTCGATGGAAAGCGCGATGCCTGACGCATTCAAGGAGCTGACGCGGATCTACACGCTGCTCGAGAAGCACTACCGCGACATGCAGGACATGGAGTTCACGGTCGAGCAGGGCAAGCTGTGGATGCTGCAGACCCGCGCCGGCAAGCGTACCGCCAAGGCGGCGCTGCGCATCGCCGTCGAACTCGCCAATGAAGGGCTGATCTCCCGGCGGGACGCCGTGTCGCGGATCGATCCGGCCTCGCTCGACCAGCTGCTGCATCCGACCATCGATCCCAATGCCAAGCGCGATGTCATCGCCACCGGCCTGCCGGCCTCGCCGGGCGCCGCCGCCGGCGAGATCGTGTTCTCCTCCGACGAGGCCGCGAAGCTGCAGGCCGACGGCCGCAAGGTCATCCTGGTGCGGATCGAGACCAGCCCGGAAGACATCCACGGCATGCACGCCGCCGAGGGCATCCTGACCACGCGCGGCGGCATGACCTCGCACGCCGCGGTGGTGGCGCGCGGCATGGGCAAGCCGTGCGTCTCCGGCTGCGGCAGCATCCGCGTCGACTATGGCCGCGGCACCATGAGCATCGGTTCGCGCACCTTCAAGACCGGCGACGTCATCACCATCGACGGATCGCTGGGCCAGGTGCTGGCCGGACGGATGCCGATGATCGAGCCGGAAATGTCCGGCGAGTTCGGCACGCTGATGGAATGGGCCGACTCCGTCCGCAAGCTGGGCGTCCGCGTCAACGGCGATACCCCCGACGACGCGCGCACCGCGATCAAGTTCGGGGCCGAGGGAATCGGGCTGTGCCGCACCGAGCACATGTTCTTCGAGGAGACCCGCATCCGCACCGTGCGCGAGATGATCCTGGCCGAGGACGAACAGGCGCGCCGCGCCGCGCTGTCGAAGCTGCTGCCGATGCAGCGCGCCGATTTCGTCGAGCTGTTCGAGATCATGAAAGGCTTGCCGGTCACGATCCGGTTGCTCGATCCGCCGTTGCATGAATTCCTGCCGCATACCCAGGCCGAGATCGAGGAAGTCGCACGCGCCATGAACACTGACCCGCGGCGGTTGGCGGACCGCGCGCGCGACCTCGCCGAGTTCAACCCGATGCTCGGCTTCCGCGGCTGCCGGCTCGCGATCGCCTATCCGGAAATCGCCGAGATGCAGGCCCGCGCGATCTTCGAGGCCGCCGTCGAGGCCGGCAAGCGCACCGGCAACGCCGTCGGTCTCGAGGTGATGGTGCCGCTGATCGCCACCAAGATGGAATTCGATCTGGTCAAGGCGCGGATCGACGCCGTCGCGCAATCGGTGATGAAGGAAACCGGCGCCCGCCTGAGCTACCAGGTCGGGACCATGATCGAACTGCCGCGCGCCTGCCTGATGGCGGGCGACGTCGCCGCGACCGCGGAATTCTTTTCGTTCGGCACCAACGACCTGACCCAAACCACCTACGGCATCAGCCGCGATGACGCTGCGGGCTTTCTCGGCACCTATATTGCCAAGGGCATCCTGGAAATCGACCCGTTCATCTCGGTCGATCGCGACGGCGTCGGCGAACTCGTCAGGATCGGTGTATTACGCGGCCGCAAGACCCGCCCCGATCTCAAGGTCGGCATCTGCGGCGAACACGGCGGCGATCCGGCCTCGATCGCGTTCTGCCACGAGATCGGCCTCGACTATGTCTCGTGCTCGCCCTACCGCGTCCCGATCGCGCGGCTTGCCGCAGCGCAGGCCGCTCTCGGCAAGTCGGCCGGCAACCAGGCCTGATACCGGATCCGGCCGCGCGACCGCGCGGCCGGAACCCGCCCGAAAGTCGTACTTCGTTCACGCTGTTCGTTGACGCGATGTTTACCAGTTGACGCGGGCCGCCGTTTACCACGGTCCGCGATACCACGGACATGATGCAAGGCAGTCCTTGCGTGTAGCGGCGCTGCATCGCCGATTAACTCCCTCGCAACCTAAATTCGATAACAACAAAAAAGATCGAATTGCACGGATGCACTGGAGTTCGATCGCGTGTGTAAGCGTTGCGTGAGCATTTGATGTCAGAGTGGCGTAATCGGCCGAAGAACGCACGGCTCGCGTTCTTCGGCCTCGGCCTTTGCATCTTTGCACTGGCCCCGACCGAAACCGGCTACCAGGATATCGCGTCGCTTTTGGCGCGACAGCCCGGCGTCGGCGAGCGCTGGCAGCGGCGGGTGTTCTCCGCGGTCAGCTCGATTCAGGTCGCTACCTACAGCTTCGGGCGTCCGATCGGGACCTCGTCGCCGCTCGGCGACGGCTATCGGCTGGCGAGCCTCGAGCATCAGGACATCGGCATTGCCGCGTCGGTGACCCGCAATTCGCCGCTGCAGCCGCAACCCCGCTATCAGGCTTCCGACTTTCCGAAGGTCGATCGCACCCTCAAGGGCGACCGCCTGATCAAGTTCCCGTCGTCGGCACCGCCGCCGGTGCTGGAAAATCCGTCAACGTCCAATTCCTCGGTGAGGGGGGCGAAGACCTCGGAGGCCGCGCCGAGCGCGAGCGACCCGCGGCCGCTCGATCCCGAACTGCAGGAGGCGCTGAGCTCGCCGCCGCTACCGCAATACGATGTGTCGCTCTCACTCGAGGCCCAGCCGCTCGACGACCTCAAGGCCGGCACACCGGCGGCTCGGCCCGAACCGCGGCCGTCGCGCGATGGCTTTTCGGTGCAGACCGCGAGCCTGTACTTCGGAACCGATTCGCTCGGTGCCGCCGCCGAAAGCATCGAGCGCTGGCAGCCGGGCGAAGAGCCGATCGTGGTCATGCCCGGCGCCGCCGATCCCGACATGAAGCAGATCGCGGCGTTGCCGGCAGCGCCAGTCTCGCGGAACGACGACAGCGGCGAGAGCGTCGCGGCCAAGGGCGAGGTCAACACCGACAACCAGCATACCATGACGCCGGCCGAACGGCTCGGCTTGTTCGACGCCAAGCTCCGCGCCAAATCGGAGAGATGCCTGGCCGAGGCGGTGTATTTCGAGGCCCGCGGCGAGGCCGTGCGCGGCCAGATCGCGGTGGCGCAGGTGGTGATGAATCGCGCCTTCTCCGGCTTCTATCCCACCACGGTCTGCGGCGTGGTCTACCAGAACCGCCATCATCACATGGCCTGCCAGTTCACCTTCGCCTGCGACAATGTCGCCGACGTCGTGCGCGAGCCCGAGATGTGGGACCGCGCCGACAAGATCGCCAAGGCGATGCTCGACGGCCAGCTCTGGCTGCCGGAAGTCGGCAAGTCGACCCACTACCATGCCTATTGGGTGCACCCGTCCTGGGTCAGTGAGATGAAGAAGATGTACCGGTTCGGTGTCCATACCTTCTACCGGCCGAAGGCGTGGGGTGACGGCAGCGACGCGCCGAGCTGGGGATCGCCGGCCGAGACCGCCGAGATTTCGGCGGAATTGACCGGGGCCGCCAAGAGCACCGCGGAACTGTCGCCGGCAACGCTGCGGCGCTGAGACGCCAGATCTTTCCCGGAGGGGGGTGCCCCCGTGCCGGATGCCGGTCGGCTAGGGCTTGGCGTGCGAGGCGATGGCTCGCTTGCATGCCGGCCGTCCTTGCAGCCGCCCGCAATAGTCCTGCAGCGCCGGCGAGATGTCCTGACCAAGGCCTTTCGACCAGATCCGCAGCGCGGTGGTCACGGAAATATCGGCCAGGGTCAATCCGTCTCCGACCAGGAATTCGCGATCGCCGAGTTGGTGGCTCAAGCGGTCGATGTCGGACTTGAGACGGGACTCGATTCCAACCGTGGACCAGTTTCGCTTGTGTTCGGCGGGTGCACCGAAGCGCTCGGTGAGCAGAGGCGTCATCGGTGACGCCAGCGCCGCCTCTCCGAACAGGGTGAATTGGAGAACCCTCGCATGGTGCTCGTCGCCGTCCTTCCATGGCAGAGTGTCGGTCGGCCCATATCTTTGCGCGAGGTAGAACAGCATCGCGACGGACTCGGACATCGAAACCTTGCCGTCCTGCAGGAACGGGACGGTGCCGAACGGATTGAGCGCGCGGTACGCGCCGTCGGTCGGAAAACCGACGTGCTTGATGGTGTAGGGGAGCCCCATCTCTTCGCACAACCAGGCTACCCGCAATCCGCGTGCGCCATGAGGAAAGTCATGAACGACGATCATCGCCAGCCTCCGATTGTCGTTGCCGCCGCGATGAGGCGACGGCGCCGGCTGCCAGCCAGATTTCAGGAACCCGCCTTGGTTCGTCCCGAGAAGCGGGCGTCGAGCTTGCGCAACTGGCTTTCATGGCCGGCGCGGGCGCGTTCGGTCCATGCGTCGTCGTGCATGGCATCGCACGCGATGGTCATCTGCACGCCGTCCCGGGTTGCCATCAACTCTACGGCCGTCGAGACGTCATAAGGCTCGATGCCAGGGACGAAGTCGGTCAAGGTCCTGTAGACCAGGCGACGTGGCGCCGAAATCTCGACATAGGTGACCTTGCATTCCGTCGTCAGCGGCATGCCAGACTGTTTCATGAATGCCACCTGTTCCGGCGCTACAGCCGTCATTCGGTAGACGAGTTCCCCTCCGGCGCGAAGGTCGAGCGACGTGACGGTAACCTCGAAGCCTTCGGGCCCCCACCAGGATTCGATGCCGGACTTTGTCGTCCAGAGCGCCCAGGCTTCATCAATGGAAGCCGGGTAGCTGCGATGCAGAAAAAATTGGGCTCGTGCGGCGCCGGTCGTCGTGACCATCATGATTTCTCCCGGGGGTTGGTCTTTGGGTGCGTGCGGCGCTTCTCGAGCGCGACACCGAACCGGTCGAGCCTCGCTTCCCAATGCCGTCGATATCCGGCAAGCCAGGCCTCGATCCGGTCAAAGCCGTCCTTGCGCAACGAATAGAGCCGCTTCTGCCCGTCGCGGCGGGCCTGCACGATCCCGGCTTCGGTCAGGATCCGCAGGTGTCGCGAAACGCCGGACTGGGAAATTTCCATTCGCCCGACGATTTCCCCGACCGCGCATTCGCCGGCCTTGATGGCCTCAACAATGCGAAGGCGGGCCGGGTCGGCAAGCGCCTGGAACAGCGATATTTCCATATTCATATATATACATGATCATGGATAGATCAGCTCGTCAAGAGGCTGCGGCCAGAGATCGCTTTTCACGTTAAGCTCGTCCCCGCAGCGCTTGAACCTGGCGTTCAGCGTGTAATGTTGCTTGGGAGGAATGACTTCGATGACGCTTGTTCTGGTTCACGGAAATCCCGAAACCGAGGCGATCTGGGACGATCTCGTCCCGCATCTGCGCGACCGCAACATCATTCGTCTTTCTCCACCCGGATTTGGCTGTGCGATTCCTCCGGGCTTTGACTGTTCCACTGACGCTTATCGCGACTGGCTCGCCGATCAACTCACCAGGTTGGCGCAGCCGATCGATCTCGTGGGACATGACTGGGGCGGGGGCCATGTCATGCGGATCGCGATCGAGCATCCAGCCCTGATCCGATCCTGGGCCAGCGACATTCTGGGCGGCTTCGATGCGGACTATGTCTGGCACGACATGGCGCAGATCTGGCAGACCGCGCAGGTCGGCGAGCAGGCCATTGCACAAATGCTTGGCCAGTCGGTCGAGGCCTTGACGCAGCGCTACGAAGGCCTGGGCATGACGGCGGCGATCGCGCGGAAGGTGGCTCTTGGCGCGAACGCGGACATGGGCAGGGCAATCCTGGCGCTGTACAGATCCGCCGCGCAACCGGTGATGCGCGATTTCGGAACCCGCTTGCCACAGGCAGCCGTCAAGCCGGGCCTGGCGTTGATCGCCACAGAGGACCACTACTGCGGCGGGGAGGCGCCCGCGCGCCGATCTGCCGACCGCGCCGGCGCCGAAGTTGCCGTCCTGAAGGGGGCGGGTCACTGGTGGATGTGCCAGCAGCCAAAGCAGGGCGCTGACGTTATCAACGCATTCCTGGCAAAGCTGAACTAGGACGCGTACCCCTCAAAGCGACATGTCCGCTTCTGCCTCCCCGAACAGGTTTGGACGGCGTGGGAGCAGGTTTTCGGCGTTATGCCACCCGCTTTGGTTTTGGGCGGGCTGCTGGCCCGGTTTCGGATTTCGGGTCGGGTCCGGATTGAAGCATGCCGTCGGGCCGAACGAACAATTCAGCGCAGGGATCGATAGCCATCCGATCGAATAGCGATCTTAGTTCAGGACGTAGATCGTCACCGAACGGGGTCGAACCGATATGAAATTTGTGCATCGTGTCCTCTTCCGAGCACGATACGAATTGGTGGGCTTGGCGCCACCCGATTTCCGACAGTCGAGTTGCTCCCGACCAACTCTCACAAGGCTCTGGCAAATTGCGATCGTTCCGGCCTGACGCAAACCCTAGGCTTCGCTTGGCGACTTTAGCGGAGCACTAAGTTCTCGATGTATCTTGTTGCTCTATCTGACGAACTACCCGGCACGGATTGCCGGCGGCGAACACGCCTTCCGGAATATCACGGGTCACAATGCTTCCCGCGCCGATCACGGCGCGCGAGCCGATGCGCACTCCCGGCTGGATGATGGCCCCGCCACCGACCCAGACGTCCGATCCGATCTCGACGGGCTTGCCGTACTCGTGGCTGCGCCGCTGCCTCGCGTCCCAGGGATGCATGGCCGTCAGGATCTGAACGGCCGGTCCGAACAGCGTGAAGTCGCCGATCTTCACGCTGCACACGTCCAGCACCACGCAATTGAAATTAAAGAAGACCCGCTCGCCGAGCTCGATATGGCAGCCATAGTCGCAGAAGAACGGCGGCTGCATCCAGACGGAGTCGCCGCCTCGACCGAACAGTTCGATCAGGATGGCTCGGCGGTTGTCCTGTTCGCTCTCGGCCGAAGCATTCAGCGATCGACACAAATCGCGTGCGCGCTCCCGGCCTGCGACGAGTTCGCCATCCATCGGGTCATAGGGCTCCCCGGCGAGCATCCTGTCGCGCTCTGTCTTCATGGCACTTCCTCCCACAATGATCCGACGAACCAGAGACCCTGTTCAGTTCATGATGGTCTCGCCCGAGATGCCCGCGGGAAACGGTGGGGTCGGCGATCCGTTTCACGGCAGTGATACACCGTCCGCGCAGCCTGTTCCCAATACGCAATGCTGCAATGCAGGACCATGTTCGGGTCGATCGCGGCTGGGATTTGCATGCGAATGCATTAATATGGGAAGGTCTGTGCGGCACGCGACGCCCCGGGCATTCGTGACTGCAGCAAAAGAGGGCGACGACCATGACTGCGACCGAAGGCGATCCGCCCGCGGTTCCCGCTGCCGCCGCGACATGGCGCACGCCATTGGTGATCGTTATTTGCGGGTGCCTGATCGGCATGCTGACATTCGGCCCGCGCTCCACCTTCGGCTTTTTCATGCAGCCGATGAGCCGTGAATTCTCGTGGGGTCGCGACGTGTTCGGCCTGGCGCTGGCGATCCAGAACCTGTTGTGGGGTTTTGGTCAGCCGATCGCCGGCGCGATCGCCGACCGTTTTGGCTCGTTGCGGGTGATCGGGGCGGGCGCGGTGCTGTATGCCCTCGGCCTCGTCACCATGCGCTATTCGGCAACGCCGCTGTCGCTCGATCTCAGTGCAGGCGTGCTGATCGGCTTCGGCCTGTCCGGCAGCTCCTTCAACCTGGTGCTCTCGGCGTTCGGAAAATTGCTGCCGCCGCAATGGCGCGGCATCGCGCTCGGCGCCGGCACCGCGGCAGGGTCATTCGGACAATTCCTGTTTGCCCCGTTCGGGGTCGCGCTGCTGGACAATGTCGGCTGGCAGCAGGCGTTGATGGTTTTCGCCTTCCTGATGCTGCTGGTGCTGCCGCTGTCGCTGGCCCTGATGACGCCGCCCTCGACGTCCCATGCCGCTGTGGTGGAGGAGCAGCAGAGTTTCAGGCATGCGCTGGCCGAGGCATTCGGCCATCGTTCCTATGTCTTGCTGATATTGGGATTCTTCACCTGCGGATTCCAGCTCGCATTCATCAGCGTGCATCTGCCGGCCTATCTGGTCGATCGTGGGCTGCCGGTCCAGACCGGCGGCTGGGTGATCGCGACCATCGGTCTGTTCAACATCATCGGCTCGCTCGGCGTCGGCTGGATCCAGAATCAGCTTCCGAAGCGTTACATCCTGTCGACCATCTATCTGATCCGCGCGATTTCGATCGTGGCATTCATCTCTTTCCCGATCACCACCTTCTCCGCCCTTGCGTTCGGCGTCGTGACCGGGCTCACCTGGCTTTCGACCGTGCCGCCGACCTCGAGCCTGGTCGCCCTGATGTTCGGCACCCGCTGGCTCGCGACGCTCTATGGGTTTGCCTTTTTCAGTCATCAGCTCGGCAGCTTCCTCGGCGTGCTGCTTGGCGGCATCGTGTTCGAGAGGTTCGGATCCTACACCTCGATCTGGTGGCTGTCGGTCCTGCTCGGCCTGCTGTCGGCGCTGATCAACCTGCCGATTGTCGAGGCGCCGGTCCGGCGTCCGGTTGCGGAAGCCGCCTGATCGGTTCAAGCTCCGGGAAATCCGATCCATCGAACGCGGGGATGAGACGTTGGCGACATTCAAGGCGATCCGGATAGACAAGGCGGAAAAGGGCACCACGGCCGCGCTCACGCAGTTTGACGAGGCTGAATTGATGCCGGGCGACGTCACGGTGCGGGTCGAATGGTCGACGCTGAACTACAAGGATGGCCTCGCCGTCACCGGCAAGGCGCCGGTGGTTCGGCGCTTCCCGATGATCGCCGGCATCGACTTCGCCGGCACCGTCGAACAATCGTTGCACGCGCAGTGGAAGGCCGGCGACAAGGTGATCTGCAATGGCTGGGGCATGGGCGAAACCCATCTCGGCGCCTATGCCGAGAAAGCCCGCGTCAACGGCGATTGGCTGGTGCGGTTGCCGGAGACGATGTCCAGTCGCGATGCGATGGCGGTCGGCACCGCCGGCTATACCGCGATGCTTTCGGTGCTTGCGCTGGAGCGGCATGGGCTGACACCGGAACGTGGGCCGGTCGCCGTCAGCGGTGCCGCAGGCGGCGTCGGTTCGGTCGCCATCGCGGTGCTCTCCAAGCTCGGATACCAGGTCGTTGCATCCACCGGAAGGATGTCGGAGGCCGGCTATTTGAAGGATCTCGGCGCTGCCGAGGTGATCGATCGAGCCGAACTGTCCGGACCGGCCAAGCCGATCGCCAAGGAGCGCTGGGCCGGCGGTATCGACAGCGTCGGTTCGACCACGCTCGCCAACATGCTCTCGATGACGAAGTATGGTGGTGCGGTGGCGGCGTGCGGCCTGGCCGGCGGCATGGACCTGCCGGCCTCGGTGGCCCCCTTCATTTTGCGGGGGGTGTGCCTTCTCGGCATCAACTCCGTGATGTGCCCGATCGAGCTCCGACGGAACGCCTGGGGTCGCCTCGCCAGTGACCTGGATCGGGCAAAACTTACTGAAATTACTCATGAAATTGGGCTTGACCAGGTCATCGCGGAGGGCCCGCGGATCCTTGCCGGCCAGGTGCGCGGTCGCACCGTGGTCAAAATTGTCTAATGGCGTTCAGACTTTACCAACCAACCTGCTCCAATGTTGCCACGGTTGGTATGGTAAGCAACGGGTAAAGAGGTCATACAGCCCATTTCCTGCCCGTGAGTTGGAGTTGCAGCATGCTTGCGCGTTTCGTGTTGGGGACCGTCGCGGCCGGGGCGATGATTGCGCCCGCGCTGGCCGGTATGATGAACGCCGACGAGGCCCGCAGGTTCGTGGCCGGCAAGGTATTCGCCTTCACCTGTTTCGATGGCACGCGCGGCGCCGGCCGCATCCTCGATGACCTCGGTGCGGCGGGCTCCGTGCAGTTCAGCGGTGGCGGGCCGATCCGCCACATCCGCTTGCCGGGCAATACGCTGCAGATCCGCGGCGAGGCGGTGTGCGCGTCGCTCAAGGGCATTCCGTTCGAGCCCTGCTTCAATCTCGAGAAAAAGGACGAGCGCAGCTTCCGCGGTTCGGTGTCCGGGCTGGGCTTCGCCTATTGCGACTTCCATCATCAGGGCGCGTCGCAGATGCTGCTGGCGCGCGCGGTCGCGCGGCCGAGATCACTGCACCGGCCGGTGCAGGCCACCGACGTCTCGCGAACCGAGGTGTCGGCGCGAGTGGAAACGCCACGGGTGGACAGCGCCAAGATCGAGCCGGTCAAGTCCGAGGCGTCGAAACCCGAAGGCGCGTCGGAACTGCGCCGCTCCACCGACTGATCGGCCGTTTCATTCCAGGTCGATGCGGAACGGACGGCCTTCCGCAATCATGCTGCCCGGGCCCATCGCGTCGAGTGCCCGCAGCATCCTGCCCTGTCGCTGCAAGGCCTTGTCAGCCAGGCTGACGATCAGCCGGTTGGGGGCCGCGATCGGGGAGGCGGAGCGGATTTGCCGCGCGATCGCGATCTCGTCGCGGTGTGGGTTGAGCGCGCAAGCTGCCGCAAACGCGCTCGCGGTCGAACGGCTGATGCCGGCATAGCAATGCACGACCAGTGGCGCGCTGCGGTCCCAGCTACGCACGAAATTCAGGACCTGCTCGATATGGATGTCGGAGGGTGCGACAAAGCCGTCGGCCGGCTCGGTGATGTCGTCCACCGCCACCCGCAGATGATTGGCGGCGAGCACCGTTTTCGGTCGCTTGACCTGGTCGACCCTGGCCATGATGGTCAGGATATGGCTGGCACCTGTGGCCCTGACCGTATCGGGAAGCGCGGCAAGCGAACAAACGTAAATCATGACGTTTCCCTTGATCGGCCGGAGTATAGGCCGGCCGGCGTGGCCGTGAAAGCAGCTTTGGCGGACGCCGTCTAGCCGTGCAGCGCCTTGAACCGCGCCAGCAGCCGCTTTTCGGCCTTGGCCGCCGGCCACGGCGTCAGATAGTCCAGCCGGGTCGCGGCCGGCAACGCCGGGTCGCGGCCGAACAGGCGCTTGGCTTCCGCCTGGGCAAAGCCCGCAAGCTCGGTCGCCTCGAGATAGGCCGCGCCGCGGTCAGCGGCCTTGATCTGCTCGGTGATCTCTTCTCCCAGAACCGGCGGTAGTCCGAAGCGGACATGGATGGCCGCAAGCAGCCGCTTCTCCACCGCCTTGTAGTCTCCGCCTAGCACGGCCTTGAACGGCGAGATCATGTCGCCGATGACATATTCCGGCGCGTCATGCAGCAGCGCTGCGAGCCGCATGCTGACATCGACCCGCGGTGATTGCTCGCGCATGACCGCCTCGACCAGCAAGGTGTGCTGGGCCACCGAAAAGATATGGGCACCGCTGGTCTGTCCATTCCAGCGCGCGACGCGTGCCAGGCCGTGTGCAATGTCGGCAATCTCGATATCCAGCGGCGAGGGGTCGAGCAGGTCGAGCCGCCGTCCCGACAGCATCCGCTGCCAGACCCGGGCCGAAGGCTCGGGCGCGGCGAGTTTTCGCCGCGCCGTCATCTGACCTTGAGACGCGGTCCGCGGTGCTGTCCGCCGCAGGTTTCATGACGGAAGCAGCTGACCAGATGGTCATTGACCATGCCGGTCGCCTGCATGAAGGCGTAGACAATGGTCGGGCCGACGAACTTGAAGCCGCGCGCGGCCAGTTCCTTGGATACCTTGACCGAGACCGGCGTCGAGGCCGGCACGCTGGCGGTGGTCTTGAACTGGTTGACCTTCGGCCTGCCGTCGACGAAATCCCACAGCAGCTTGGAGAAACCGGGGCCGTCTTCCATGATCTTCAGATAGGATTTCGCGCTGGCGACTGCGCCCTCGATCTTGGCGCGATTGCGCACGATGCCGACATCATTCATCAGGGTGTGGATCTTCCCGGCGTTGTAGCGCGCGATCTTCTCGGGTTGAAAATCGTCAAAGGCGCGGCGGAAATTCTCGCGTTTGCGCAGGATCGTGATCCAGGACAGTCCGGCCTGAAAGCCGTCAAGGATCAGCTTTTCGTACAGCGCGCGGTCGTCATATTCCGGCACGCCCCATTCATTGTCGTGATAGGCCACGTAGAACGGATCTTCACCCGGCCACGGACACCGCGTCAGGCCATCTTGATGCAGGCGCGCCGACCGTGTCATGCCACCGTCTGCTTCGATGTGATCCGTATCGAATCCGGTTCGGCGAGGCGAATGGCAAGCCCGCCGGAGGTCAACGCCATGCCGGCATCGAGCGCGTCCGCAACCCGATCGATCCTGACCCTTGCGAGACCAGCACCTTCGGCCGACGAGCCCATCGTCCCCACCGGCTTGTCGCCGGCGACAATAGCGGTACCGGCTTCGGGCGCCGGGCCATCCAGCACGATCCGCACCGTCCGGGTTCGCGCCGTGCCGCGATGCTGCATTCGCGAGACCACTTCCTGTCCCACATAGCAACCCTTGTCGAAGTCGACGCCATGCAGACGGTCCATGTTGGTTTCGTGCGGGAATGCATCGCCATAGATGTAGTCGAGGCCGCCGCGCGGCACACCCAGCGCAATTCGATGTGCATCATAGGCTGCGCTGTCGAGAAACGCGGCGTCGATCAGGCCGGCCGCCCTGGACGCGAGTTCCTGCGGCACCAGGATTCGCCAGCCGAGCCCGGCGTGGCGCGGATCGGCGAAGGCGAGATCGGGTTTGATGACCGGCTCGCCGCCCCAGGCTGCCATCACGCCAAGGCTGTCGGACAAATTCTCGACCGCGACCTTGGCGCGGAGCTTGTAGAAGCCGAGCTTGTCGGCGAGGCCCTGGGCCAGCGCGCGCGGCGTATCCAGCAGGAAGCCGCCGCCATGGCCTTCGGGAGCCTCGGTGATCAGGAAATCGGTCGTGATCTTGCCCTGCGGGGTCAGCAGCGCGCCGAAGCGGCCGACGCCCGGGCCGAGCAGCGTCAGGTCGGTGGTGACGAGACCGTTCAGAAAGCTGCGGGCGTCGGCGCCTGCGACCTTCACCACGCCCCGGTCCGGAAGAAAAGCTGCTTTCATGGCTGGCATGGCTCTGCTGCGATTGACTTTGAAGCCGGGAAAACGCCGACGGCGCATATCCCACCGCAACGTAAGGCGCTAAGCTGACCCGAACAAGGCCTGCAAGGCTTTGAAAAGCCGCGATCGAGGACCGATGAAGTTGCGATTCGACACCATCCTGAAGTCGGGGACCCTGGTCAATCAGGACGGCGAGGCGGTGGGTGACGTCGGCGTGATCGGCGGCCGGATTGCCGAAATTGGCGCGCTTGCCGCGGATGCGGCGGCGGAGACGATCGACTGCAGGGGCCTGCATATCCTGCCGGGCGTGATCGACACCCAGGTGCATTTCCGCGAACCGGGCCTGACCCACAAGGAGGACTTGGAAACCGGCTCGCGCAGCGCGGTGATGGGCGGGGTCACCGCGGTGTTCGAGATGCCCAACACCAATCCCCTGACCGTCGACCGGGCGTCCTTTGCCGACAAGGTGAAGCGCGCCCATCATCGCATGCACTGCGATTTTGCATTTTTCATCGGCGGCACCCGCGACAATGTGCAGGACCTGGCGGAGCTCGAGCGCGCGCCCGGCTGCGCCGGCGTCAAGGTGTTCATCGGCTCCTCGACCGGCGCGCTGCTGGTCGAGGACGACGAAAGCCTGCGGCGGATCTTCCAGGTGATCCAGCGCCGCGCCGCCTTCCACGCCGAGGACGAGTACCGCCTCAACGAGCGCAAGGGTCTGCGGGTGGAAGGCGACCCGCGCTCGCATCCGCTCTGGCGCGACGAGCCCGCCGCGCTGATCGCGACCGAGCGTCTGGTCAAGCTCGCGCACGAGACCGGCAAGCGGATCCATGTGCTGCATATCTCGACCAGGCAGGAGATCGAGTTCCTGCGCGATCACAAGGATGTCGCCTCGTGCGAGGCGACGCCGCATCACCTCACGCTGGTCGCGCCGGATTGCTACCAGCGGCTCGGCACCCGCGCGCAGATGAATCCGCCGGTCCGGTCCGCCGATCATCGCGACGGCATCTGGCGCGGCATCGCGCAAGGCATTGTCGACGTGCTCGGCTCCGATCACGCCCCGCATACGCTGGAGGAGAAGGCCAAGCCCTATCCGGGCTCGCCCTCGGGCATGACGGGGGTGCAGACGCTGGTGCCGGTGATGCTCGACCACGTCAATGCCGGCCGGTTGTCGCTGGCGCAATTCGTCGATCTCACCAGCGCCGGTCCCGCCCGATTGTACAACATCGCCTGCAAGGGGCGGATCGCGGCCGGCTATGACGCCGATTTCACCGTGGTCGACCTCAAGCGCAGCGAAACCATCACCGACCGATGGATCGCCTCGCGGGCGAACTGGACGCCTTATGACGGACTGCGCGTCACCGGCTGGCCGGTCGGCACCTTCGTGCGCGGCCGTCGCGTGATGTGGCAGGGCGAGGTGATCACGCCGGCAACCGGCGAGCCGGTCCGCTTCCTGGAGACGCTGCGCGGCTGACGAGCGGAGCGCGGCAATCAGCGTCTGTCGCACACCGTGAGTCCTGACGCAGTCTCGCGCGCCCGGAAATGGCGGGAAGGATTACTGCCTGGCGAGCGAAATGGAGAATTCGCCGGTGCGGACGCGGTCGGCCAGGCCTTCGACGAATTTCGCCACGGCGTCCTCGCCATAGGTCTTGACCAGCTCGGCCAGGGCCGCGAACAGGCTTGCGTGCGCCAGATAGTCGCCATCCACGCCATCGTGCCGAGCCTCGGCCCAGGCTTCGGTGAGATAGCTCAGGGCGGCCCGCTTCTGTTCATGATCCGGCAATGGATCGCGGGCGGTCGAGAAGGACGCTGAATGGTTCATGACAGGCAACAGGCAGGGGACGTCAGCCCAGATGGGAAGCGCCGAGCGGAGGAGGTGTAGCATGCGGCGGCGCTCCGCCCAGCACACATCTTTAAGAAAGGTTAACGACGGCTTCGCGATTCGACGAGCTAATTGGCATAGCGAGCGGTGAGGTCGCGCGAGATCTTGGAGCCCTCCTCGATATAGCGGCGAATCGCCACCGCGGCGGCGGGCGTGCAGGTGCGGTAGGTCTGCTGGAAACCGTTATAGCCGCGGTTGAAGCCGGCGATCATCCGGGCGCGGCGGTCGCCGGAGGGGGTTTCGGCATCGATCAGGGCCTGCATTTCGTTGCGCCATTTCAGGCCTTCATTGGCGCCGCAGATGCCGCGCAGATAGTGCAGGGTGCCGAGGATCTCGGCGAGCCGCTGCAGGTCGCCGTCGAACGGCGCAGCCGCGTCCTCGGCCCGCGCCAGGCCGGAGCTGCACGCCGACAGGAAGATGAGAGCCGCCAGGAGTTTGTTGCGCATGATCGGTCCGGGACCGGCAGGGTATGCCTGCTCGGGGGGCCCGAAGCAAGGCGGCGGCGAGCGGTCAGGTCGCGATCAGGCGCGAAGCGGCCGCCACGACTTCCTCGAGGCCGCCGGTGAGCCTGAGATCGCCGAAATCGCCTGGGACGAGCCACTTGAAATCGTCGAGCTCGTCATTGAGGACGACGTCGCCGCCGAGCCAGCGCGCCGCAAAGGACAGGATCAGATAGTGGCCGCCCTGCGAGGTTCCCGGCAGCACCTCGCGCCATCCGGCGAGCCCGACAATCCCGATCTTCAGCCGGGTCTCTTCGTCGATCTCGCGATGTAGGGCCGCGTGCAGCGTTTCGCCGAATTCAACTCGTCCGCCGGGCAGCGAGTAGCAACCAAGGGCCGGCGAGCGCGCCCGTCGCACCAGCAGGATACGGTCGTCGCGGAAGATCGCGCCGCTGACGGCAAGCTGGGGGTGCGATGGCAGGGCCGGCGTTGCCACGGCACTCACCCGCTCGCCAGGATGGTTTCGACGTCGGCATCGGAGCCGCCATGGATGATGCCGGCCGCCAGCGCCGCCAGGGGGCGTATCCACCCGGTTGCCTGCGTGGCGAGTTCAGCGCGGGCGCTGTCCTGATCGGCGCCGCACATGGCTGCGCCCGCCGCCGTGAGGATCGAGGTCATGGCGCCGGTGATGTCCTCGAACTCGGTGCGGATGCCGGCGTCGGTGCTTTCATAGGCCTCGATCGCGAGCTCGCGCGCGCTCAGGTTCGAGGCCATGAAGTGCTCGCGATACGACAATGGCTGCCAGTGCAGGAAATCCTGCAGCGCTTCCGGCCGATCGGGAATCATCTCCAGCAGCATGATCGCCTCGTTGAAATGATTGAGGTAGTCGGAGGCGAGACCGGTGCGGGGATTGATGTTGGCGGCCAAGAGCCGCGCCGCACGCGTGTTCGCGTCGGATATGCCGGCGGGCAAGGGGCGATCGGATCGCGCGGGAGGCGGGGCGGGCGTCGAGGTCATCTGGCCCAATCTTGGCGCTTGGGGTTAAAAGGCGTTGAACGGATGGCTATCTGGACCATGGAATGTGCGGACGCTTTGTCATTACCTCACCACCGGCGGCCTTGCGGCAGATTTTTGGTTATGTCGAGCAGCCGAATTTTCCGCCGCGGTACAATATCGCGCCGACCCAGCCGATTCCCGTGATCCTTCTTGAGCGTGGCGTCCGACATTTTTGGCTGATGCGCTGGGGCCTGCTGCCCGCCTGGCTGGACGATCCACGTGGATTTGGCCTGTTGTTCAACGCCCGCGCCGAAACGGTGCTGGAGAAGCCGGCGTTCCGCAACGCGGTCAAGCGGCGGCGTTGCCTGATCCCTGCCGACGGCTACTATGAATGGCAGGCCGCCGGCGCCCGCAAGCGGCCTCACTTCATCCGCCGCCGCGACGGCAGTCCGTTCGGGCTTGCCGGGCTCGCCGAAACCTGGTGCGGTCCCAACGGCGAGGAACTCGACACCGTGGCGATCGTCACCGCGCCTGCCGGTCCGGATCTCGCCGTGCTGCATCCGCGCGTGCCCGTGACGATTGCCACCGATGATTTCGACCGCTGGCTGGATTGCAGCCGCAACGATGCCGAGGCGGTGATGGCGCTGCTGCGCGCGCCGGCCGCCGGAGAGTTCACCTGGCACGAGGTCTCGACCAGGGTCAATCGCGCCGTCAATGACGACCCGCAACTGGTGCTGCCGATCACCGCCGAACAGATGGCGGCCGAGCAGCCGCCTTCGAACAAAGCCGCCGCGCGCCGGACCGGCGCTGCCTCCTCCGACAACGGTCAGGGCTCGCTGTTTTAACGCCTGATGAGTTTAAGTTGAATGGCAGCCGAAGGCAGTGTGCTCCCTCTCCCGCGCTTGCGGGGGAGGGTCGGGGTGGAGGCTCTTACCTCGCGTCGCATCGTGGAAAGAGCCCCCACCCGGCGCTACGCGCCGGCCTCCCCCGCAAGCGGGAGAGGCGCAGCCAGACTGTCGCGAGACCTGTCGAAGCTAACTTCATCATGCCCTGACGCGGAACGTGGCTGTGCGGCGTCTACAGCACCTTGCCCGGGTTCATGATCCCGAGCGGATCGAGCATCGCCTTGATGTCCCGCATCAGCGCGATCGCGACCTTGTCCTTGACGTCGGGGAGTTCGTCGCGCTTGAGCACGCCGATGCCGTGCTCGGCCGAGATCGAGCCGCCCATCCGCCGCACGATGTCGAACACCACCGCATTGACCTCGTGCCAGCGCGCCAGGAAATTCGCGGCCTCGCCGCCGATCGGCTGGCTGACATTGTAATGGATGTTGCCGTCGCCGAGATGGCCGAATGGGACCGGCCGTGAACCCGGAATCAGCTTCACCACTGCAGCATTGGCCTCGGCGATGAAATCCGGCACCGCCGCCACCGGCACCGAGACGTCGTGTTTGATCGATCCGCCCTCGGGCTTCTGCGCCGCGGACATTTCATCGCGCAGCTTCCAGAACGCCTGGCGCTGCGCGAGATTGGCCGCGATCACTGCATCGGTGACCACGCCCTGTTCGAGGCCCTGCGCCAGGATCAATTCCAGCGCCGCGCGGGCGTCGTCGCGCGACGACGACAATTCCATCAGCACAAACCAGGGATGGGCGCCGGCCAGCGGATTACGGATGTCGATGCCGTGGCGCACCGAGAAATCCACGGCGATGTCGGAGAGCAGCTCGAAGCTGGTCAGGCCGCCGGCCGCCTCGTTCTGCGCGATCACCAGCAGTTTGAGCGCATCGGCCGGCGAGCGCAGGCCGACATAGGCGGTTTCGACCGCGTGCGGCTTCGGGAAAAGCCGCAGCGTCGCCGCCGTGATGATGCCGAGCGTACCCTCGGCGCCAATGAACAGGTTGCGCAAGTCGTAGCCGGTATTGTCCTTCTTCAGCTTCGACAACCCGTTCAGCACGCGCCCGTCGGCCAGCACCACCTCCAGCCCGAGCGCCATTTCGCGCGCCACGCCATAGGCGAGCGCTGCGGTGCCGCCGGCGTTGGTGGAGAGATTGCCGCCGATGGTGCAGCTGCCCTCGGCGCCGAGCGAGAGCGGAAACAGCCGGTCGATCTCGCTGGCGCGTTGCTGGGCGACCTGCAGCACCACGCCGGCCTCGCAGGTCATGGTGTTGGAGGCGGGATCGACGTCGCGGATGCGGTCCATCCGCCGCATCGACACCACCACCTCGCCCTGGTGCGGAGTCTGGCCGCCGACCAGCCCGGTATTGCCGCCCTGCGGCACCAGCGCGATGCGCTGCTCGCTGGCGAGCCGGCAGATCGCCGCGACCTCCGCGGTCGAGCCGGGCCGCAGCACCAATGGCGAGCGGCCGTGATAGAGGTCGCGCTCCTCGGTGAGGTAGGGCGCGATGTCGGCCGCGTCGGTGACCGCATATTTGTCGCCGACAATGGCACGAAAGCGCGCGACCAGCGCGGGCGGCAGCGGCGGCGCCGGCAGGGAAGCGACGTTCATGGGCTGGTTTCCGCCTCTGTCGTTGTCGATCATTCTCGTCCCATCGCGGCGCGGCGCAGACGGTCGTTGATGGCTTCGCCGAGACCATGATCGGGAATCGGCATCACCGCAATGGCGCGGGCGCCGGCAAGGTCGAGGGCGCGCAGATGGCCGAACAGGTTGGTCGCGGCCTCCGCGAGTCGGCCCTGCGCCGACAAATTCAGCGCTGCGACGGCGTGGCTTTCGCCGGGCATCGCGACAGGGCCGAATGCCAGCAGTGCCTCGCCGGCCTCGACATGCCCGGCCTCGAGCCGCACCCGGGTGCGTGGCGCATAATGCGCGGCCAGCATGCCCGGCGCCGGAGGATGGGGGGTGTCGCGCGGCGCCGTCTCGGGCAGGGCGGCCAAGGGCTGGCCGAGCACGCGCTCGATGTCGACGCGCGGCAGGCCACCCGGACGCAGCAGGATGGCGGTCTCGAAGCAGCCGACGATGGTGGATTCGACACCCACCGCCACCGCGCCGCCATCGACGATCAGATCGATGCGGCCGTCGAGATCGCTCTTCACATGTTCGGCTTGGGTCGGAGAGACGTGGCCCGACAGATTGGCCGACGGTGCCACGATCGGGCGGCCGAATCGCCGCAGCAGGTCGCGCGCGAGGGGGTGGGCGGGGACCCGGATCGCGATAGTGTCGAGGCCGGCGGTGGCAAGCTCCGCCACCCTGCAGCCGGCCGCCTTCGGCAGCACCAGCGTCAGCGGGCCCGGCCAGAATGCTTCGGCGAGCCGCATCGCCCGGCCGTCGAACTGCGCGATGGCGCGGGCATCGGCGAGATCGCCGACGTGGGCGATCAAAGGATTGAAGGCCGGCCGGCCCTTGGCCTCGTAGAGCCGCGCCACCGCCGCCGGATTGGTCGCATCCGCACCCAGGCCGTACACCGTCTCGGTCGGAAATCCGACCAGCCCGCCCCGCGCCAGACAGCGCGCCGCCACCGCCAAGGCAGCCTCGCCGGCCGGCAGGACAGGCGTTTTCGGGCGCACCGGGAGGGGAACTGAGGTCATCGATCTCGCTTCTTGCGGTGCCGTAAACCCAGGGCTATAAGCCGCGTTCTTGTCGGAGTGTGGCTCAGCCCGGTAGAGCACTGCGTTCGGGACGCAGGGGTCGCAGGTTCAAATCCTGCCACTCCGACCAGAAATCATTGGGTTTTTTGTTCTGATTTCGGTCTTCGGTCAAGTCGGCCCGTTTGGGCTGCCGGAGGGCCGGCCGCGTCTCGCCGCTGCCATGGGGATCGGCTAGCGCCTGGGATATTCGAGCTGCATAGCGACCACGTCGGTGGTGCTGCGACCGTGGCGCGTTGTGATCGCGTCTAGGGTTAACTCGAGCGCATCTGCCGGCTTCTTGTCGAGCAAGGTCGAAATCAGATGGCTTTGCCGCCCGTCTCCTGTCCGGTCGGGCACGATGCGGAGGCCGTTCCGGCTTTCGACAGCATCGACCGACGCGGCAAAGGTCGTTGAATGCGACCGATAGGTCCGGGACCAGGCGTCGGCCACCAGCGCAAGCGAAACCTCGTCCATGCCCGGTTCGAGCCGGATGCCGATCTCTTCGTGGTTCCAGACGGCGAGCTTGTTGACCAGCACCGTCGTCGCGAACGGGCGGGTGAATGCAAATGCGCCGCTGGCATGCTGCGCGCTCCACGGCCCGAGGCCGATGTCGCGCGCAACCGCGGTCGCCCTGGCTCGGCCGGCGATCGCCTCGATGAGAGCGAGCATCATCGGCATGGAGGCGGTGATCCCAGTGGTGGTGACCACGTTGCCGTCCGCGACCAGCCGGCGGTCTGCCAGGTATCTCACGCTTGGGTGCCGCTTCAAGAGTTGGCCGCGATAGTACCAATGCGTCGTTGCCTGCCTGCCATCCAGCAGGCGTGCCGCCGCAACCACCTTCGCACCGGCGCAGATGCCGATGATCGCGGCGCCCTTTTCCGCCTGACGTTTGAGCCATGCCAGCACCATCGGATCGTCGTCGCAACTCATGGCAGGCACGATGACGTAGTCCGCACCCTGCGGATGCGTGGCGTCGAACGCCGCGATGGTCGAATCCGCCTCGACCTTGAGCGCCGGAAACAGCTGCACCGGCCCGGCACCCGTCGCCAGCATCATCACGTCGGCCACGCCGCTGCGTCGCAGAATGCCGGCAGGCATCAGATAGTCGGTTGTCTCGGTGGCATCGTTGATGCCGATGATCGCGACCATCGGACGCGCGTGCCGCGGCTTGAGCGATGCGAGCATGGCATCGGTCTCCTCCGCTGGCACTGGCGGTGCTGCTACGACGACCGTCGTGGCCGGCAGGCTGAACAGCCATCCTGCCAGACCCACCATGAACAAGAGGACGAGCGCGGCACCGGCCCAAATGAGATGAGATCCCGGCATCCGGCGCTTCTCCCGTGAACGGACGACCGCGCTCTCAGAGTGCGAGCCATTGGTCTTGCCTTTTGCGGCAACGCGACACTAGCACCGGGGATCGCTGGCAGGACTGACAAAGAGCCGATAATATCTGCCAATGCATCATGTCGCATTTGTCGTGTATCCCGGCTTTGAGTTGCTCGATGTGTCCGGCCCGGCATCGGTCTTCAATGTCGCCAATCGTTCACTCGTGCAACGTGGAGCACGGCCATTCTACAAGGTCGGGCTGGTGTCGGCCGAGAGCGGCGGCGTCGAGAGCAGTTGCGGCGTTACGCTGGGCACACGATCAATCGCCGATCTTCGACCCGCGGAAGCCCAGACGCTCCTGATCGCGGGAGCGGAAGGCGAACATCTTCGGCCGGCTTTGGCGGATACCAAGCTGCGTGCGGCGATTCCGCGACTGGCCGCGCAAGCCGAACGGTTCGGTTCGGTCTGCAGCGGTGGGTTCCTGCTGGCTGCACTCGGTCTCGTCGACGGCCGTCGCGTCGCGACACATTGGGACGCTTGCATCCCGTTCGCCAGATCCTATCCAGAGGTCGCGGTCGATCCGGACGCGCTGTACGTGGTCGATGGACGGCTATGGACATCGGCCGGTGTAACCACCGGCATCGACATGGCACTGGCGATGGTGGCGCACGATCTCGACACCGCGATTGCCGGGGAGGTCGCCAAGCGGCTCGTTCTCTATGCCCGACGCCCCGGCTACCAGTCCCAGTTCAGCCCGCTGCTGCAGGCGCAGCTGACAGCGGACAGCCCCTTCGCCGACCTCATCGCGTGGATACAGGCGCATCTCGACCAGGCGTTGGACGTCCCAACCCTGGCTGCGCATGCCAAGCTTTCCCAACGCACATTCCATCGCAGGTTCGTGGCGGCCACTGGAAAGACGCCCGCGCATTTTGTCGAAACGGTCAGGCTTGACGCCGCGCGCATGCTGCTGTCGCGCGGACTGCCGCTGAAATCCGTCGCAGCAAAGGTCGGCCTCTTTCCTCCTGGCCGCCTCACGGAAGCCTTCGAGCGCCGTTTTGGCGTCGCACCCGGGCTGTTTCGCGACATGCACGCCGAACTGTAGCGGCAGCTATTTCCTCACTTGCCGAATTGCGCCACGACCAGGGCGCCACGTTGCCGTGCGCGAGTTCCAAGGGCCGAAAAACCTGCCTTGCGTGGCATTGGCAGAGATCCGCTCGTTTTTGGCAGCCAGACTGGACAACCTTTTCGGAGGCCAGCGCATTGTACCGGGCAACCCGAGACGGGTCCGCGTGGTCTGGCTCCGCTGGAAGAAAGGCGCACGCCGTCGACCAGTCTCACAGATAGCGGAGGTCTTTCAATGCCTGGCCAACCCGACGAATCCACCGGTCACGGAGTCTTTCCCAAGCAGCATCCTCCCATCGTCGCGCGCGACGAATGGGCGAAAGCCCATCAGGCGATGCTCCGGAAGGAAAAAGCCCAGACGAAGGCACGCGATGCGCTCGTTGCAGAACGCCGCCGCATGCCCTGGATGGCGGTCGACACCGACTATGCATTCGATGGACCGAAGGGGCGCGTCAGCCTGCTGGACCTCTTCGACGGGCGGCGCCAGCTCATCGTCTATCGCGCCTTCTTCGAACCGGATGTCCATGGCTGGCCCGATCATGCCTGTGTCGGCTGTTCAATGGTTGCCGACCAGGTTTCCGACCTGGCGCATCTCAATGCTCGCGACGTGACCCTTGCCTATGCCTCGCGCGCACCGCAAGCCGATATCGCCCGGCTGAAGGCGCGGATGGGATGGGAGCACATTCCCTGGTACACGCTGCTGGATGAATTCGACGCCGACTTCGGAGTCGATCAATGGCACGGCCACAATGCCTTCATCCATGACGGCGGCAAGATCTACCGTACCTACTTCATCAACGGACGCGGCGACGAGGCGATGGGCACGCTCTGGAGCTATCTCGACATGGTTGCGCTCGGCCGCCAGGAGCTTTGGGAGGACTCGCCGAAAGGCTATCCGCAAACCAAGCCCTACAAATGGCAGAACTGGAACGACAGTTACTCGCCCGACGGCAAGGTGGATCCCGAATGGGACAAGGTGTCGTCCGCGGGCGTCGCAGCCTTTGAACGCGGCGAGTACAACAGGTCATGAGGGCCGCGCCGGCTGCGGATGCCGGTTGATGGAGCGCGGCAAAAAGGGCAGCGAAGGAACGCCCGGGGCATAATGGACGAACAGCTTGCGCAATCGTTGCTGGATCAACTGATTGCCGGCTCACTCGCCGGCAACTCGGAAATCGAGCTTCTCGCTGGACTTTGCGATCGTCTGGTCCATTCCGGCGTCCCCTTGCTCCGCGTCTCCACGGCGGCCGAACAGCTCCATCCATCGATCGGGGGACAAGGCTGCATCTGGTGGCGCGACCATCCGCCAGAGCAGCCATCGTTTCCGCGACGGGATTCGTCGCAGGGGCTGGCGCTGCAACGCCGAAGTCCCTTCGACCATCTGTTCGAGACCGGTCAAACCCAACAGCGCTTCCGTCTCGATGACGCCGAGCAGGCGGCGAGGTTTCCCGTGCTGGCGGAGCTCAGGCAGCATGGCGCAACCGACTACTTCGCGCAGGCCATGAGGATCGGCGATCATGCAACGCTGAGTTCGGCGCGTGACGTCGCCTTCTCCTGGTGCACGGACAGGCCCGGCGGCTTCCATGAACCGGAAATTCAGTTGATTGAGCGGCTGTCGCCCACGCTAGCCTTGACGGTCAATTCGGCTCGAAGCGCCGCCACCGGTCGCTTCCTGCTCGAAACCTATCTGGGCTCGGACGCCGCCGAACGGGTGCTTTCCGGCAACATCGTGCGTGGTCGGGCCAATTCGATCGAAGCCGCGATCTGGTTCAGCGATCTTGCCAATTTCACCCGGACTTTCGACGAGGCATCGGCCACGACGGGGCTTGCGCTGCTGAACGACTATGCAGCCCTGCTGTGTGAAGCCATTCATGCCCAGGGCGGCCAGGTCCTGAAATTCATCGGCGATGGCATCCTGGCCATGTTCGAAGACGCAAGCCGGGCGATTGCATGTTCGAACGCCATCAGCGCCGCCAGGGATGCCTTGCATCGCGTCGCGGCCTTGAACGTCGACCGGAGTCAACAGGCGCTGCCGACGACGGCCGTGAAGATCGCGCTTCATTTCGGTGAGCTGCTGTACGGCAACTTCGGCAGCCCGATCCGGATGGACTTCACAGTGCTCGGACCCGCCGTCAACGAAGCCAGCCGAATCGTGGCGCTGTGCGGTTCCTTGGACCAGCGCGTGATCCTCTCATCGACGGTCGCCGAGGCCGTCGGCCAGCATCGCGACCACTTCGTTTCGCTGGGCCGCTACGCGCTCAAGGGTGTCGCCAAGCCCCAGGAGCTGTTCACCTTCGATCCAGAAGCAAAGCAGGCCTGACGGCGCGGCCATGGCACCTGCCGATTCATCACCGGTCGGCGTGCCGGCGCGACAATCGTCGACGCGCTTGACAGGTGATGGTGATGTTCTCATTATGTTCTCGATGCGATCATCTCCTTTGAAGCCTGTGGCGGGCGGTCGATGGCGGCGACAGCGACCATCCTTCATGCCGATCTGGACGCGTTCTATGCCTCGGTCGAGCAGCTGCTCGATCCTTCGCTGCGTGGCAAGCCGATCGCGGTCGGCGGTGGGGTCGTGCTTGCCGCTTCCTACGAAGCGAGGGCGTTCGGGGTCCGCGGCGGCATGTCGGGCAGGCAGGCACGCGAACTCTGCCCGCAACTCACCTTTGTGGGCGGCCATTTCAGGGAATATCAACGGCTGGGCGATGCCGCCATCGGCGTGATCGGCGATTTCACGCCGCTGGTCGAGCGGATTTCCATCGACGAAGCCTTTGCCGACGTTGTCGGCTGCACCCACCTGTTCGGTCCGCCTGCCGACATTGCCGGCGCCATCCGCGCGCGGGTACGGGCGGAGCAGGGGCTTCCGATCTCCGTCGGCGTCGCGCGTACCAAGCATCTGGCGAAGATCGCTTCGCAGGTCGCCAAGCCAGACGGGCTGGTGGTGGTCGATCCCGACGCCGAGCTGCAATTCCTGCACGGGTTGCCCGTCGAGCTGATGTGGGGAGTGGGCCCGGTCACCAAGGCGCGGCTGGCCCGGATCGGCGTTTTGACGATCGGGCAGTTGGCAGCGACGCCGGGGCGATCACTGGAGCGGCTGCTTGGTCCCGCCGCTGGCGAGAAACTGGCCGCGCTGGCGTGGAATCGCGATCCGCGGGAAATCAAGGTTCACCGCCGGACTCGATCGGCAGGAGCCCAATCGGCGGTTGGCCGCAAGCCTGCCGAACGGCTGATCATTCGACCGATCCTGCTGCACCTTGCAGACCGGATCGGCAGCCGGCTCCGCGCCAGGTCGCGGCCCGGCCGAACCCTGACGGTCCGCATTCGCTTCGCCAATCTGAACTCGATCACGCGCTCGGTGACCCTCGACGCGCCGATCTCGGCGACCGTGATCCTCGCCGAAATCGCCGAGCAGCTGGTATGCGAGGCGCTCGCCGAACATCCCGGCGAGAAGACCATCTCGCTGCTGGCAATCTCGGTGTCGCATCTCGAGGAGCACTGGGACCTCGCCTTGGAACTGCCGCTTGGACTTCGGGACGAAGGCCGCCGCCCCGGCAGCAGAATAGGCATGGCGCGCCTCGCGGCCGACCATGCCGTCGACAAGATTCGCGATCGGTTCGGACGGGAAGCGATTGGCTACGGCTCGGTGGCGCTGGACATCTCCCGTTCCGTTCCCGACGAGTTTCGTCAACTCGCCGAAAAGGATCTGTGACCGCCCATCGTCACGCCGCGCCGGATCGATTCCGAAGGTCGCTCTTCGTTTGGCTCTTGCGCGCCCTCATCCGTGCGCGCTGATCGGGACGAGCGTGGCCCGGGTGGCATTCTGCGTCATTCGGGTCGCCGTCAGCCGTAGGAAATACAGTGACAGGCCCGGGTTGCGCTCGCACAGCTTCTTCAGCGCAGCATCGCTGATCCACAGCAGATCGACGTCGGTTTTCGCAATCGCCGTCTGGGTACGCCGTCGTTCCAGCGAAAACAAACCGATCTCGCCGAACAGGTCGCCGGCCGTCAGTTGTTCATCGATTTCCGGAAACCAGATCCCGCCGGAAACGATCATGTAGAGCAGGTCGGCGTGCTGGCCCTTGCTGAAGATCGTGGCGCCGGCCTCGAAGTGTTTCGGTTGCATGAACGGCTGCAGCCAGCTCGAGGAAAGATCCGTTGCGGCGGCGAGCTTCGCCTTGCGTAGCAACATCATCATGCGAAAGAACAGCGTGAGGTTCAATGGAAGCAGGATGATGTGCAGGATGAGCACGGGGTACAACTCTTCGGCCGCACCATAGCCGATGAAAGCAACATTGCTGCAGATTGCGACTGCCCGCAGGTTCAGCATCGTGCTCATGCAGAAAGTCAGGAGAACGAGCGCCGAAGCCAGGTATCCGATGCCATCAATCAAAGTCATGCGATGAAACAGTCAATCGAAAATCGAAGCAGGATCGCTCATTTTTTTTGAGGCGGAAATGAGGCTGGCTGAATCTCGGCGCGAACAGGGACGGAAATCACTCATCCTGGAGGGCTGACGGCTGTGCGACACGGGTTCATGACTTCTCAGTTCGCCCGCAGTGGTCGCTGCACCACCACGTTCGCCTGACCGGAATTGCCGCGGTAGAAATAGCCGTATAATTGCGGCACCCCCCAGACGGCCTCATTGGCATACAGGAACAGTTCTCCGCTCCGCTTCGGCTTGATCTGCACGTTGAGCATGTTGGAGTTCGGATCATCGTCCGGCTCCAGCACCCGCTCGTCGTTGCCGACCGAGCCGACGCGCGCGATCACCTTGAAGCGTTCGTCGAAAAGGTGACGTTTCAGCGGCCAGAGGAAAGTCTCCCTGACTTTGGTCCAGATGCCCGCGCTGCCGATGCCGCGCGTGCTCACGATGCTGCCATCGCCATCCCGCCACGCGACGTTCTCGTAGTTGGGGTCGCCGGGTGAGGGGGCCAGCAAGGTGATCTCGTATCTTTGTCCTTCCTCCAGCCAGATGCCCGTCGGGTGGCAGACTTCGCCGATCGAAAACTGCCTGGCCGTTCCGGTCGGCTGGATTTCGCAGATCGACGGGCAAACGGCGAGACCAGCGACACGATCCGTGGCGGGCCTGCCCGGCTCGGCTGCGGCCTGGACCCGGCAGATCGGTACGGTGTAGAGGCAGTTCGCCTTGCTGTCATCGCAACCGGCCTTGTGTCGCTGCTGGCAGACCGGCTGGCCCTCGCCGCAGAACACTTCGCGCCCGTTGCTGCAGGTCGGAGCCGCATTGGCCCTGCCGCAGGACGCTATTCCCGCCGAAAGACATGCCTGGAGCCCCCTGTTCTCAACCGTGCTTCCCTTTTCGCCGAGCGGATCGCTTTCGATGGCCTTCGTGATGCCTTCGCTCTCCTTGCAAGCCATGCCATACGATTCCTGGACGCTGAATCCGAGATGACTCGCGAACAGAAGTCCCATGACAAGGAAGCAAACGGCAAAGAACAGCGGCAGCAGGAACAGCTTCATGCTTCGGACTGTGGCGCGATAGACCCTGCCGGATCTCAGGTGATAGACGAGGCGCGCCGGCGTGAACAGCGCGATGAAGGTGGCGACTCCTATGGCCTTGACCGATCCACTGACATGGTTCGTCAGGAAGCGCTCGCCGTTCGCGGGAAGGTGGAGGTTTTGCGGAAGATAGCTGTGGATCACGGCATAGAGCAACACGATCGCGCCTACGGCACTGATCGCGATTTCAAGCTTGGACAGCGGCGCCGCCGCGGCCGAACGCCAGACCCGCTCCATCCGGTCGCGTATCTTGCCGCCGAGCCAGACGCCCAGCGAAATCAGAATCACGACCAGGGCGCCGAGCACCAGGAAATGGCTGGGATCGCGGGAATAGGCATCGATCCAGGGTGAGAGCGCCCCCGGCAGCGTCTGCCCGACCGCCCGTATGGCGCCGGAAACGAGGCTGAGGCCGTTGTCGAATTCTCCCGACGGCGGGATCACCCGCGACAGCGGATACATCGCCATGTAGAGCGAGGCGAATACCGTCGTGAAGTAGACGATGCGCCGGCGCCAGACGTAGTTCCAGATTTCTTCCTGCTTGGCGCAGCGCACCACGGCGCGCTCGTCGCTCTCCACGCTCTCCTGTGGGGCCAGACCTGCATCCGACAGCACGGAATATCGCTTGGGAATGCCGATCGGGGCATATCGATGCGCGCCGTTCTGCGCGCGCTGGATCGCCGTCTCGTGAATGATGGGAGCGCCGTTCTCGACCCGGTCTCCCTTGCGCCACGAGAATCGCATCCTGCTGAGGTCTGCGATCTTGCGCGGACCATATCGATAATAGCCCCCCAGGCCGTTCCTCGAATTGTACAGGCGGCCGTCCTTGTCGCGATGCCATTCGGTGTTGGCCATCACGTCCGGATCGGGATCGGTCGGCCGGTTGGGCGCGGTCTTGAACTCGAGCCCGCGAGCTTGGGCTTCCTTCATGATCCAGAACAGGGGGATATAGGCCAGCGAGTTGTCGGGATAGCCGCCGCCGACGTTCGAATGGACGCCAGCGAACCAGACCTGTTGCAACTGACCGGGCGGCACGCCGTTCTCATTCCACAGCACGGGATGAAAAGTGGTCCGTTCGTCGTCGAGCGAAAAGGCATGGCAGGCGCGCCGAATCCTGTGATCGAAATCTCGATTGGGGAGTTCGAGCGGCCAGATATACTGGCTTACGCCGCGCGCCATTTCGTCGATCGGCAAGCCGTACGCGGCGACCGTATCCCAGAGGCCGACGAATTCGATGCCGTCGAGCGGCTGATTGATTTCCTTGCGATAGCGGTTGCCGAACAGGTAGACGACGGCGTCGCGAATCTTCCGAAACGGCCGCTCCAGATGCAGGAAAGTGTGGAAGCGCTCGGCCCGGTAAGCCCGATAGGCCAGTTTCGCATTCTGGTAAAACTCGGCGTCGGTGACGCCGGTCACCAGTCCCTGGTTCAGCGCCAGGCCCAGCACGACGCGGATGGTGAAGGCGCCCCGGCTGAAGCCAAATGCGTACACCTTGTCGCCGGGCTGGTAGTTGGCGCACAGGAATTTGTAGATGTCGAGCACATTGCGCTTGAGACCCCAGCCGAACACCCCGCCGAGGATGGCGAGAGGCTTGAACGACGACGTGCCCACGCCGTCGTCATAGAACGCGACCTGTCCGCTGCCGCGCAGGTCGAGGCTGTCGAACACTCTCCAGACGTTGGATTTCCATACCTTGCTGGCGGCGTTTCCCGTTCCGTCGGAAAGCAGCACAATACGCTTGGACATGATCTTGTGCTCCGAAACGGCCGAGGCGATCAGTCGAGGGGCGAGCCCATTGAAACAGTTATCATATACCCGCACAAGTTGAATATAAGGCAAGCAAATATCGCGGCGTAAGCGGGCCGCGCAAAAACACGCGGGAGCAAAAGCCGTCGCGCGTTAACAATCGATTACAAAAGGCCTTTCAATCGGAAACTTGGTCGAGATCAGGCGCGGCGCGCCGTCCTCGATCAGGATCAGGTCCTGCAGGTGCCAATGCAAACGTTGCGGCTCGACCGCGACGATCATTCCCGGTTCGAGCACGATGTCGCTGCCGCGGCGAAGCACCGGTTCCTGCTGATGAAACCAGGGGCCCATGCCATGGCCTACCAGCGAGGCCGTATAGTCGATGCCCTTCTTGTCGAATTCCCCCACGACGAACGAATAGATTTCGCCCGCCGTCACGCCGGCGCGGCATCTGTCGATGGTCCTGCGATGGATGTCCAGCGTGAGCTCGTAACCAGCGCGCTGTTCCGGGGCAGGCGGCCCGAGGATCGCAAGACGCGACTGGTGGCCTGGACAGCCGTTGAAATAGGCGACATAGTCGTTGCGGACGAAGTCGCCCTTGTCGAAGGCGACATCGCCCTCGCCACCATACATCACGCCGTTGGAGCTCGAATTGAGGATGCCGTGAACGAACGCCGCTCCCTTGCGCGTGCAGGCAGCGATCATCCTGGCATGCACCTCGCGCTCGGTCTCACCCGGGCGGATGGTCGCAAACACCTCCGCGAGCGCGTCATCGAGATGGTCGGCGGCCTGCTTCTGCTGCGCTATCTCCGCTTCGGTCTTGATCCATCGGACCTCGTCCATCATTCGCGAACAATCGACCATTTTCAGCCTGGGAAGGGCGGACTGCACCTCGTGCCAATGCGCGGCCGAGAGGCCGTCCCGCTCGAAGCCGATGCGGGCGCCGGCCAGCCCCAATTCGTCGATCAGTTCGGCGATCCGGGTATAGAGCGAGCCGACATAGGCTTGATAGACCTCGACCCGCTCGATCCAGGACTCGCGCTGCACGAGCTTTTCCGCAAAGGCGTCGACGACCACGATCGGCGGCTTCGCGCGGGGCCAGAGCACCATGAAGCCGCGGACGGTGCTGGCGATATCCATGTGCCGCGACAGCGTGCCGGGCATCGCCATGCCCGACAGATAGGTGAAGTTGACGCCGGTGCGAACGGCCACCGCGGCCAGGTCGTGCCTGTCCATATACGCGTTGAGACGATCGATGTTGGCGGTCACGCTGCGCTCGGTACGCGTCATCTGCGATCCCTCGGCGCTAGCGGGCGTATCGGACTTCAAAAGTGACCACGCCCTCTTCGGTACGATAGGGGCCGTGCTTCATCCCGGGAGGGCGGCAGGCGTACATGCCCTTCTTGAAGAATTGATCGCCATCCCACTGGCTACCCTCCAGGATGTAAACCTCTTCCCAGAAATCGTGCACGAACGTCTCGGTGCTGGCGCAGCCGGGATCGACCTTCAACATCCGTGTGACGAACATCCGCTCGGGATCTTCGGTCAGAACCTTCTGATAGTGTCCGGGCGGGGCTCCCTCGACGGGAATCCATGGGATGTCGTTGGTCGGGAAAAATTCGAGCTCCGGCTTTGGCATTGTCGTTATCTCCTTCTGAACGGTTGATCAAAGATAGTGTGTGGTGACGGCAAAGGACTGCTTCAGGGCTTCCGCATCGCCCTCCAGGGTGATCTTGCCCAAATCCAGGATGTATCCATGGCTGGCGACGTCGAGCGCCAGCGCCGCATTCTGCTCGACGAGCAGGATGGCCGTGCCCTCGCTGCGAATGCCCGCGATGATCTGAAAGATCTCCTCGACAATCCGGGGTGCGAGGCCGAGCGACGGCTCGTCCAGCAGCAGCACCGCGGGCCGGCCCATCAACGCCCGCGCGATCGCCAGCATCTGCTGCTCGCCGCCCGACAGGCTGCGCGCGGTCTGGGTGGATCGCTGGCGAAGAATGGGAAAGAGAGCGAACAGGCGCTCCATGTCCCGCTCGATGTCCTGCCGGCCGGCGCGCAGGAAAGCGCCGAGCCGCAGATTGTCCCTGACGCTCATTTCCTTGAACAGCTCGCGCTGTTCGGCGACCAGGGCGACGCCCGCCTTCAAGGCGCGATCCGGGGTGGCATTCGCGAGCGGCGCACCGTCCAGTTCGATCGTGCCGGCGCTGCGCGGCAACAGGCCGACTACCGTCTTGAGAAGCGTCGACTTGCCGGCGCCGTTGGCGCCGAGCAGGGTCACGATCTCGCCGCGCGGCACGTCCAGGCTGATGCCGTGCAGCACGCGTTTTTTTCCGTACCCGCCATGCAGGTCACGTATCGAAAGCACGGGCTGCTCTTTCTCCGAGATAGGCCTTGATCACATCGGGCGATTTGCGGACGAATTCCGGTTCGCCATCGGCGATCTTGCGGCCGAAATTCATCACGCAGATCCGGTCCGATATCGCCATCACCAGGGGCATGACGTGGTCGATGACCAGGATCGTCAGTCCGCGCGCGGTGCGCAGGTCCAGCAGGATCCTGTTGAGGTCATCGACTTCGGCGGCGCGCAGGCCGGCCGCGGGCTCGTCCAGCAGCAGAAGCTGCGGCCGTGTCGCCAGGGCGCGGGCGATCTCGAGCCGTCGTTGATTGCCGAAGGGCAGTGCCGAGGCGGCGACGTTCACCTTGTCGGCCAGCCCGACCAGTTCGAGCAGGCGTTGGGCTTCCTGCCGCGCCCGGGTTTCGGCGCGCCGAAACGGCCCGGCATGCGTGATGCCGCTCACGAGGCCGTAGCCATCGTGCCGGTCCAGGCCCACCATGACGTTCTCGAGTGCGGTCATGTCGGCGAACAGCTCGGTGTTCTGGAACGTGCGCGCAATGCCGATCCGGTTGATGGCGTGTGGGGTGAGCCCGTCGATTCGACGGTTCGAATATGAAATGCTGCCGGCGGTCGGCCGGTAGAGGCCGGTGACGACGTTCAGGAGCGTACTCTTGCCGGCGCCGTTCGGCCCAATCACGGCATGGATCGTTCCCGGCGCGATGTCGAGCGATACGCCGTCGAGCGCAACGATGCCGCCGAAGCGCACGACCGCATCGCGGATGCTGAGCAGCGGGGCGGTCATGGCGAATCCCTCGCCGGCGACCTCTCGCGGCCGGCCACGAGCCGCACCAGGCTTGCAAGACCGTCGGGCCGGATGACAATGAAGCCGAGCAGGAGCAGGGCGAAGACGAGACCGAGATAGGACTGGAACGATTGCAGCAGTTCCGGCAACAGCACGAACAGCGCGCTCGACGCGATGATGCCGCCGGCCGACAGCAGGCCGCCGACAACCGCGATGGCCAGGAAGTAGACGGATTGCGAAATGCTGAACTGCGTCGGATCGAGGTACGTCGACAGTAGGGCCAGCGCGCCGCCGCCGACGGCGCCGAGGAAGCCGCTCGCCGCAAACGCGACCGCCTTGTAGCGCAGCACGTTGAGCCCCATCGCTTCGGCCGCGATCTCGCTCTGCCGAAGCGCGGTCAGTCCACGCCCGAAACGGGAATGCATGATGTTTGACGTGGCGACGAACAGCAACGCGCACACCGGCAGGATGACGTAGTAGAGATCCTTGCCGGAGCTGAAAGTGTGCCCAAACAATTGCAGGGTGGGGACGGGCAGGCCGGCAGCCCCGCCGGTCAAGGGATCGCCGTGAATGAACGCGAGCTGGACGATGGCGGTGAAGGCCATGGTCGCCAATGCGAGATAGTGTCCGGATACCCGCAGCGTGGCCTGGCCAAGCACGAAGCCGACAAAGCCGACGACCACCGCCGTGATCGGGATCGTGAGCCAGAGCGGCGCACCCCACGACGTGGTCAGGATCACCGAGCCGTAGCCGCCCAGCCCGACGAAAGCAGATTGCGCCAGCGAAATCTGCCCGGCAAAGCCGGTCACGACGGCTTGCCCGAGCACCACCAGCGCGGTCGCCGCGATCAGGCAGATCTGGAACAGGCGGAACTCCGGCAGGGCATGCGGCAGCACGAGGAAGAGCGCCACGCCGATCAATGCCGCGATGCTTCGTGCCAGCATGCGCCTAGACCTTCTTCGCGGTGAGAACGCCGATCAATCCTTGCGGCCGCGCCAGGATGACGGCGATGAGAATGCCGTAGCTGATCATGTCCTTGAGAGCGCTGGAGACATAGGTTCCGCCCAACGCCTCAAGGACCCCGAGCAACACCCCGCCAAGAACCGCGCCCGGCAGGCTGTTGAAGCCGCCAAGCACCGCCGCCGTGAATCCCTTGATGCCGATCAGGCCCATGTCGGGCGACAGGGTCAGCATGGGCGCGATCAGGATGCCGGCCAGCGTCGCCAGCAGCGAGGCGATGATCCAGATGGCGAGGAAGACATAGGAGACGCGGATGCCGACGATGCTGGCCCCGGTGCGGTTGTCGCATGCCGCAATGATGGCTTTGCCGTACACGGTCTTCTCGAACAGCAGGAACAGGACGGCCAGGACGGCGAAGGCGACGCCGACCACGGCGACGTTGGCGGGCACCACGAGGATGCCGCCGATTGGAATGGCGGTCGAGGAGAGCAGGGACGGGAAGGGCCAGGTGTTCGGCCCCATATAGGCCCGCAGGAATTCCCGCATCACTGTCCCGAGCGCGAGGCTCGCAATGATGCGCGACAACAACGACGCGTTCTGCAGCGGCCACATGAAGCAGCCATAGATGACGGCACCGAGCACGCCGGAAAGCAGGAGTGCCGCGACAATCGACCATTTGAACGAGAGGCCCAGCAGCACCTGACCCATCAGCGCCAGGTAGGCTCCGAAGGTCACCTGATCGCCATAGCCGAAATGGACGACGCTGGTGCCCTTGTGAATCAGCACGAAGCCGAGCGCGATCAGCGCATAGACTGCGCCTGCGGTGGCCGAACTGACGAGGACCTGAGCTAGCATTGCCTCCTCACACGGCGGCTATACCTTTGATCTCGATCAGCGCCCCCGGACGAATCAGGCCGCTTACCACCACGCCGGTCGCCGCCGGCCATGGTGGCCCCTTGAACAGTTCGCGGCGCAGCGCCGCGGTCTTCTGATAGTCCTCGAGCGAGAGAAAGTAGTCGGTGGTCTCGACGATATTGGCGAGGCTTGCCCCCGCGCTCTCGAGAATGATCCGGAATTTCTCGAAGATGCGCCGGGTTTGGCCGACGATATCCCCGGGAGTGACGATGTTGCCGGAATCGTCGGTGCCGGTGGTTCCGGAAAGGAAAATGAGGTTGCCGACCTTCACCGCCGGCGAAAACGTGTAGCGGGCGGGCCATTTGTCGTTCGGGAGGATGGGCTGAAACGTCGACATCGATACCTCTCCTGTCAGGCGCGGGCGCGAAGCATGAAGCGCTGGATCTTGCCGGTTTCCGTCTTCGGCAGAGCGTCCACGAATTCGACCTCGCGCGGAAACTGATGCCGGCCGACGGTGTCCTTGACGAACTGCGAGAGCTGCTCGGACAGTTCGGAACTCGCGGCGAAACCGGGCCGCAACACCACGAACGCCTTGACCACCTCACCGCGCAATTCGTCCGGCTTCCCGACGACGGCGGCCTCGACCACGGCGGGATGCTTGAGCAGCGCGCTCTCGACCTCGAACGGACCGATCCGGTAGCCAGCGCTCTTGATCATATCGCCGGCGCGACCTTCGAACCAGAAATAGCCGTCCTGGTCGCGTCGTCCGAGATCGCCGGTCGCGATCCAGCCGTTCCTGACCAGATCCCGGGTCGCTGCCGGGTCGTTCCAGTATCTGACCCAGTACAGGCGGTCCTGGCTCGGCTGCTTTCCAATCAGGCCGTTGGCGCCGGTTTCGAGTTCGTTGCCGTCATCGTCGATGATGGCGATGCGGAATCCGGGAAATGTCCGGCCCATCGAGCCCGGCTTCACCGGCATCGATATCGCATTGAAGTTGCCGACCGGGATCGCGAATTCCGTCGCGCCGAACTGATCCATTGGCGTGACGCCCCACCATCGCTGGAAAGTCTCCACCACCTTGGCATTGAGCGGTTCGCCGCAACTCGAGATGGCGCGCAGCTTCACGTCCGCCGCGCGCAGGGTGGTCTCGTCGAGCGCCAGCAGACTGCGCAGCAAGGTGGGCGTGGTGGCGAGATTGGTGATGCCGTGACGCTGCAACACGGACAGGCACAGCTCGGCCGAGGGATTGCTCTCGACGGAAACGACGGTGCCGCCGATCGCGAGTGCGCCGAGATAGCACACGAACCCATATCCCCAGCCTGGATCGCCGGTCGGCCAGAAGATGTCGTCCGGCTTGAGGTCGAGGCCGAACACGATATACGGCCAGATCGCGCCGAGGAAATTGACGGCGATCGCTCCGCCCTTCGGAGGGCCGGTCGATCCCGACGTATAGATCAGCGTGGCGATATCGCCGCGGTCGCGCCTGACGCATGAGAATTGACTGGGCTGTTCGCGCAGCGAGCCATGAAAGTCCGTCCAGCCGGTCGGAAGCTCTCCTGCCGCGTCCATCACGCACAGCGTCGGGGTATCGATATCGGAGGGAAGCCGGTCCTTCACGGCGTGATGCGTCACCAGAAGGCTTGCCGTGCAATGCTCCAGGCGAAAACGAATCGCATCCGGGCCGAAGCCGGTGAAGATCGGAACGTAGATCGCGCCGGCCTTGAGCGTGCCGATGATCGTGACCAGCACTTCGGCTCCCCGCGGCATGAAGCCGGCAATGCGATCGCCGGGACCGATCCCCCGCTGCTGCAGCAGGTTGGCAAACCGGTTGCTGGCTTCCGACAACTCCCTGTAGCTGTACCGACGTTGTTCGCCGCTGTGGCCGATCGAGATCAAAGCGGTGCGCTGGCTGTCGACGTGGCGATCGACGATGGTATGGCCGAGCGACACCTGCTCCGACGGCTTCCAGCCCAGCGCGTCGTGCACGTGGCCCCAATCGAACGAGGCGACCGCGTCGGCATAGGCCTCAGGCATGGTTCGTCCCGGCGGTCGGGGGTTCAGTGGCGCTCGCCCGCAGCAGATAGACATGGAAGCCTTCGAGAACCGTCTCGTCCCGGTCGTTGACGAGCCGGACCTCGAAGCGAACCAGGGCCTTGTCGCTGCCGGCTTTTTGCACGACCGATGCGACCTTGAACTGGCTTTGCAGGACGTCATCGACGAACACCGGCTTCAAGAACCTGGCACCTTGTTCGACGAACGCGATCATCGCGTCCTCGATGCGCGGCGACATCGAGGTGGCGCCCAGCGCGGTCATCGACATCACCAGCAGGCCGTGTGCGAGCCGCTTGCCGAAGCGGGTCGTCGCCGCATAGGCGTCATCATAGTGGATGGGATGGGCGTCGCCGGTCATCCGTGCGAATTCGGCGAATTGGGCATCGCCGACACGCCGCTTCTCGCCGACGAAGGTCTGTCCGACCTCGAGGTCGGCGGCGAAAAGCTGGCTGGCGCGTTGCCGGTTCACTTCGGCGCGGCTCCCTGCGCACTCACCACGACCGGCAGGATCTTGCGGGTCAGGTCCGTCTGGATCTCGACCACCTTGGCCGACTGGTTGCCTTCATGGTCGGTCGCGCTGAAGGTGGTCGGCAAGGTCAGGCCGGTCTCGAAACCCTTCATCGTCTCGAGCGACTGCATGAAACCCTTCTGAGTCAATTGCGGGCCGGCACGCCGCAGCCCTTCGAGAAACACCTTGGCGCCGCCATAGCCCAGGACGTCGCCGAGATCGGGTCTGCCCTGGCGGGCAAGGTCCGGAAAGCGCTGCTCGAACACCTTGCGGAAGTTCACCGCGGCGGGGTCATCGCCTTCGGGCAGCACATTCAACGCAAGGATGTTCTGGGTGCCGGCGGCGGCTTCGCCGACGATCTTCGGATAGGTACGGCTGCCGGCCGAGTTGGCGCCCATGATCATGGCCTTGAGGCCGAGCTGCTTGGCTTGCCTGGTGACGATCGCGGACGGGTTGGGATAGCCGTAGACGATCAGGACGTCGGGACTGGCCTGCGCAATGCGCGAGATCTGCGCCGTGAAATCGGTGTCGGATATGTTGAACACCTCGCTGCTCACCAGCGGCATCTTGCGTTCGGCGAGCCGGCTGGTGACGCTTTCCGCACCGCGCTTGCCATATTCGTCGGACTGGCTGATCAGCGCGATCTTCTTCATTCCGAGCTTGTCGACCACATAGTCCGCCATCGCCGACCCCTGCTGCCGATCGTTCATCGGGCCGGTCCGGAACAGGCTCGGGATCATCGGGTCGGTCACCGCCGGCGTCGAGAATACCGAGACGAAGGTCGGCGTCGTCGAGGCCTTCAGGGTCGGTACCAGGGCCTGGCCGACGGCGCTCGCTGCAGGTCCGAAAATGGCAAACACCTGCTCTTGATCGACCAGGCGCTTGTAGGCCGCAATTCCCTTGGGAGGTGACGATTCATCGTCCAGGGAAATCCATTCGAGCTTGCGGCCGTTGATGCCGCCGGCGGCATTCGCCTCCTCGAAGGCGATGGTCGCTCCTGAGAGGTTGCCGGTGCCGAAGATGGCGAACGGCCCGGTGAGGCTGCCGAGAATGCCGATCTTGACCGTCTTGTCGGTGACCCCCGGCTCGGCGGCCTGACAGCTGGAAAACGCGCAGAGCGCGGTCACCGCCATCACGCCAAGGGCGATCGCCGCGCGCGGCAGGCCTGACATGAAACGCTGAGGTCGGACACCCATCTCGCTGCTCCCTTCTCGAAAACCGGAAAGATTTCTTGATTATTGAAAATGCTAGATTTAGGTATTTGCCTTGTCAAGGATCGGCAGGAGACCCCGATTGAGCAAGCCCGATTTGCCGCTGGAACGATATTTCAGGCTGCTCGAGACGATTGCCGCCTCCAGCGCCGCGCTGGGCGTATCCGAGCTCGCCAAGCAGTGCGATCTGCCATTGGCGACGGCGCATCGATTGCTGCAGAATCTGCAGGGCGCCGACCTGGTCGCGAGCACGGGCGGAAGCAGGAAGGACTATCAGCTCGGACAGCGGCTGCTCCGCCTGCTGCACGCCGGCTCGGACGCGGCCTGGCTGACCATCTCCGTGCAGCCCGTCCTCGATCGTCTGGCGAAGGAGTTCGGCGACACCTGCTATCTGGCCAAGCTCACGGGATGCGAGGTGGTTTCGGTCGCCTGGGCGGTCCCGAATGACGGTCTGCGAGCCAATGTCATCCCGGGCTACACCATGCCGCCTCATGTCGCGGCATCCGCCAAGGCGATCCTGGCCTTTCAGACCCCGGAAGTCATCGATCGCGCGCTGGCGCCGCCCTTGTCGCGGCTCACGCAGGAAACCAAGGTTGCGCGACGAGAAATCGCCAAGGAATATGCCGAGGTCCGGAAAAATGGCTTTGCCACCTGCTGGAACGAAATGGAGCTTGGAATGGGAGCGATCGCAGTGCCCATTCCGCTGGTCGAGGTCGGCACGATCTACAGCCTCGGCACGGCAGGGCTGGTCGACCGGCTGACCCGGCGGCCGCTTCGACAGTCGCTGCAGGCACTCCGCGCGGCGGTCGTGCCGTTGTCGAAGGCGCTGAGCGGCGCCGAGGCATCGGCCACCAGGGGACATGCCAGGCTGAATCGTTGATGGTCATCGTTCGTTGGGAGCGTATCGGATGCCCTCTTGAACAATGGACTGCCATCGAAAGATTTTGACAAACGCATACTATTTGCGCTTTATATCTACAAGGTTGATATCAGGAGGCGTCGATGGACACCGAACTGGCCAGAACCTTCCTCACCGTCATCACAGCGGGAAACTTCATCAGTGCCGCGGAGCGGCTTCACGTCAGCCAGTCGACGGTCAGCACGCGGATTCACACCCTTGAAGACCAGCTTGGCTGCACGCTCTTTGTGCGCAACAAGGCCGGAACGACGCTGACCTCGGCGGGCCGGCAGTTCCAGCGCCATGCCGCCACGCTCGTCCGCGCCATCGAACAGGCCCGTCATGATATCGGAATTCCGGAGGGTTTTAGCGGGACGCTGGTGGTCGGCGGACGCTTCGGTCTGTGGGAGGAATTCCTGCTGCCGTGGCTTCATCTCATGCGAAGCGCCCAACCGGAAATTTCGATGCGTGCCGAAACCGGGCTCGAGCCCGAACTGATGCAGGGATTGATCGAAGGACGAATTGATATTGGTGTCATGTACACCCCGCAGAGTCGTCCTGGCCTGAAGGTGGAATTGCTGTTCGAGGAAAGACTGATTCTGGTTTCGACGGAAAAGAACGGCAAGCCTGAGCCGGAGCCGGGCTATGTCTATGTCGAATGGGGACCCGAATTCTATGCCCGGCACAACGCCTGCTTTCCAAACTTCGGTGGCTCCCCCTTGACCGCGAATATCGGCTGGCTCGGAGTGCAACACGTGCTGGCGAATGGCGGCTCCGGCTATTTTCCGAAGCGAATCGTGTCGCCCCATCTCAAGTCGAAACGGCTGAACCTGATCGCCGGCGCCCCTGAATTCTCGTTGCCCGCTTACGTCGTCTATCCGGTCGAGCATGATGCCGAGGTGTTCGGCCGGGCGATCGAAATCATGCATCAAACCGCGGCCCGAACGCGGATGGGACACTGAACGCGGCTATCTGCGCGCACGGAGACGTTGGACTTCATCGAACATGCGCAACATGCGGCTCGAATTGTGCGGCGAGCTGCATCTATCGGGATCGTCGAAGCTGAGCATCAGCATTTCTCGCTTGTAAAGGCCGTCGAAAAGTCGAATACCCGGCGCGCCGCGTGCCCGCGCGGCTGATGCTGTCAAAGCTGACGGCGATCGGCAGCCGTCCTGATGGCGCCGATGTTTTCGTTGCCCCAGGGAAAAAAAGTATGACCCCGTTTTCGCGCATCGACTCCCGATTCGATCGCTTCGTGTTCGCTCCGCTCGATGACAGCGGCGAGATTCCTTTGAGCATGTTGTCCGCGCTGGCGCGACAGGATCTGGATGCCTGGCAGGAGGCCGCTCGCCTGGATCAGCTTCCAAGAGATGCGGCGGTGCTAAGCCTTGCCTCGCTGATCTCAAGGGCGAATGGCGGCCGATGGTCGCACCCGGACGCAAACGGCATTGCCGCGGATGTGGTTCGGCTGTTGCCGTCGCACGAGGCCGCCGTCGACGAATTGATCCCGCTCAAGCTTGCCCGCAGCAACTTCACGAGGTGGCTGGTATGCGGCCTCATGCTGGGATCGGTCGTGGTGTTCGGGAATATCAACGAACAGATGGACAAACATCATCCGCAGGCCGAACGCCTCGGCGGCGCGTTGCAGCAGGATCCGGCGGCGCCATCGGCGCGCGGGATGACGGCGGATTGACGCCGGCGCTGGCCGTGTATCGGCAGGAACGAGGCGGGGAGGTGGACATCGACGCGCCCATGCGGCCTTCATTCGATGACGTCGATGGATTGCGTGAACAAAATTCGATTGTCAAATCCGATCTCGCGCGTAGCCTCGGCGTGGACAAACCCAGTGCAACGAGGTGGCGCCGCTGTCCGGTTCGAGGCGCGCCGGCGCGCTGATTTCGCCAGGGAGCATCGCGGCAACGAACTTACGGAAAATCCGGTCAAGCTCTGACGAACTTCCTCCCGTTTCGTCCGGTGGCCCCGGATCTACTGCTCCGTCGTCGCTCAGCGGCGGCGGAGCCCTTTTATTTCAAGCGGGAGCGGATGACGTCCAGGGGCGGGATTTGAAAATGGCAACCTCAGCGACATCGAGCTATCAAGGGCATGACGAGCACGCGCATGACGATCATGCGCACGACCATCCGACCGGGTGGCGTCGGTTCGTCTATTCGACCAACCACAAGGACATCGGGACGATGTACCTGGTGTTCGCGCTGATTGCGGGGATCATCGGGGCGTCGATGTCGATGGCGATCCGGGCCGAGCTGATGTTCCCGGGGGTTCAGGTATTCCACCAGACCCACGAATACAACGTGTTCGTGACCGCGCACGGGCTGATCATGATCTTCTTCATGGTGATGCCGGCGATGATCGGCGGGTTCGGCAACTGGATGGTGCCGCTGATGATCGGGGCGCCGGACATGGCGTTCCCGCGCATGAACAACATCTCGTTCTGGCTGTTGCCGGTGGCGTTCTCGCTGCTGATCATCTCGAGCTTCGTGGAGGGCGAGCCGGGCTCCAGCGGGGCGGGGACGGGCTGGACGCTGTATGCGCCGCTGTCGACCACCGGCCATCCGGGGCCCGCGGTGGACTTCGCGATCCTGGCGCTGCATCTGGCCGGCGCCTCCTCGATCCTGGGGGCGATCAACTTCATCACCACGATCTTCAACATGCGCGCGCCGGGCATGACGCTGCACAAGATGCCGCTGTTCGTGTGGTCGATCCTGGTGACGGTGTTTTTGCTGCTGCTGGCGCTGCCGGTGCTGGCGGGAGCGCTGACCATGCTGCTGACCGACCGCAATTTCGGCACCACGTTCTTCTCGGCGGAGGGCGGCGGCGATCCGGTGCTGTTCCAGCATCTGTTCTGGTTCTTCGGCCATCCCGAAGTGTACATCCTGATCCTGCCCGGGTTCGGCATGATCAGCCAGGTGGTGTCGACGTTCTCGCGCAAGCCGGTGTTCGGCTATCTCGGGATGGCCTATGCGATGGTGGCGATCGGCGGCATCGGCTTCGTGGTGTGGGCGCACCACATGTACACGGTTGGGATGAGCTCGGCGACGCAGGCCTATTTCGTGGCGGCGACGATGGTGATCGCGGTGCCGACCGGGGTGAAGATCTTCTCCTGGATCGCCACCATGTGGGGCGGCTCGATCGAGTTCAAGACGCCGATGCTGTGGGCGATCGGCTTCATCTTCCTGTTCACGGTGGGCGGGGTGACCGGGGTTGTGCTGGCCAATGCCGGCGTCGACCGCGTGCTGCAGGAGACCTATTACGTGATCGCGCACTTCCACTACGTGATGGGGATCGCGGCGGTGTTTGCGATCTTCGCGGGCTGGTACTACTGGTTCCCGAAGATCTCCGGCTACATGTACAGCGAGGCGATCGGCAAGCTGCACTTCTGGGTGACGTTCATCGGGGTCAACATCCTGTTCTTCCCGCAGCACTTCCTCGGGCTGCAGGGCATGATGCGGCGCTCGGTCGACTATCCCGACGCGTTCGCCGGCTGGAACGAGGTGTCCTCGATCGGCGCCTACATCTCCGGCTTCAGCGTGCTGATCTTCCTCTACGGCATGATCGACGCGTTCTCGCGCAAGCAGCACGCCGCCGACAATCCCTGGGGCGTCGGCGCCACCACCCTGGAATGGACGCTGCCCTCGCCACCGCCCTTCCACCAGTTCGAAACCCTGCCAAAGGTGCAGTAAAGGCAGTGGCGCTCAATCGGTAGCGGGGGAGGCGGACGCGGCGACGGAGGCTGCATTCGAACGACGTCGCGCGGCTGCCATTCGTGCGGCCGTGCGAAGGAAGGGGTCGGCCTGGACCGCTATTTCCTGAGCTTGTCTGTTCCGTTGACGTGGTGCAGCAGCAGCCTGACGCGCACGTCGGTTTCCTTGAAATTGTCCTCCGCCGCACGCGCTGCCGCCTTCGGGTCGCGCCGTGCGATGGCCTCGATCAGCTCGTCGTGGAAGTGCAGCATGCTCTTGAGCTGTCCCTGCCCGAGGATCAGGGTGACATTGCCAGCGAAAGAATCCTGAACCCCGAGATAGGTTTCGAACAGGAAGCGGTTCCGGCTGGCTTTGACGATTGCGGCGTGGAATAGGAAATCCAGCCGCGCAAACTCTTCGGCGCTGTCGCGTCTGACCGCAAGTTCGCAGTTGCGCCACGCTCCCTTGATGTCGGCCAGTTGCTCGTTGGTTCGGCGTTCTGCCGCCATTCGCGCCGAAGGCACCTCGATCGCGCGGCGGAATTCGTAGAGCTGAACCAGTCCCTCCGGACCCTGGGGATATTCGATCCGCGCGGAGGGCATCCGCTTCTCGATGACAAAGGTGCCCAGGCCGCTGCGGGATTCGACGAGGCTGAGATGTTCGAGCACCCGCAGGGCCTCACGCACGGTGGAGCGACCGACACCCAACTGGCGGCTCAGTTCCAGTTCTGAAGGAAGCTTGCTGCCGACCGTCCAGGTCTCGCTGAGCATCGTGCGCATCGCCGCAATGACCTCGTCGACCAGCGAGACCTTCGCCACCCGGGGGAGCGCCTTCTGCGAGGCCGAGTCCATCCTGCGCGTCCTGTCATCCATCCAAGAAACAGCCTCTCTTTACGGAAGCTCTACCTCTACGGAAGCCGCCAGATTCCCGCAAGGCAACCCGGCCACCTAGCAGCCTGCTTGTCAGACAGCCTGATATGTGCTTAACATCTCCGGTGAGAGGGCGCCAGTTACATAAGGCGCCCGGGAGGGGAGGCGGTGAAGATCACGGGCGTCAGAGCTACTGCGGTCAATATTCCCCTGGCCGTCCCGTTTCTGTTCTCGGTCGGGACCTATCCGGGCGACACCAAGGTCGTCGTCGAAGTATTCACGGATGAGGGGATCACGGGGCTCGGGGAGGCGCCGTCACCGGAATGTGCTGCCCTGATCAATGAGCAGCTGGGCGCCGCGATGACCGGGCTCGATCCGCTGGACATTCAGGCCTGTGAGCGGGCCTGTGTTCCCGACCTGCAGGTCATGCCCAATACGAGCGACAGCACGGCCTTGCGCGCATTCGGCGGTATCGAGATCGGCCTGTGGGATATCCGGGGCAAGGCGTTCCGGCTGCCGCTCTACATGCTGCTTGGCGGCGCCTTCCGGAAGGAGATTCCGTTTGCGGAGTATTTCGCGTTCCGCCAGAGCCGGAACGGCATCGGCGGCGAGCGCACGCCGCAGGCGGTCGCCGAATATTGCGCGGACATGATGAACCGGCACGGCTCCACGATGTTCGAGGGCAAGCTGCAGCTCGGCGATCCCCAATTGGAGATCGCCTCCGTGAAGGCGATCCGGCAGGCGATCGGTGACGCCGCTTTGCTGAGGCTCGACGGCAACATGTCGTGGTCGTTGCCGACCGCCCGCAGGATCCTCGCGGAAATCGAGCCGTACAACATTCGCAACTACGAAGATCCGGTGGCAACCACCGAAGCGATGGCGAAGCTGCGCCAGCACAGCGCGATCTCGTTCTCGACCCATACCGTCGACCTGCAAAAGGCCCTTCGCCTCGGCGTGCCGGATTCGTTCGTCACCAATCTCGCGGTGCTCGGCGGCATCTCGCGCGCGGTTCGCTTCATCGCGGCCTGCGAGAAGACCGGCATCGGCTGGTGGTGCTTCAGCGGGGAAACGGGAATCGGCATCGCCGCCTATCTGCACCTGATCGCGGCCACACCATGGGTCACTGAACCTGGCCAATGCATCCTTCACTGGCAGGTCGAGGACGTAATCGAAGAAGGGCCGTTCAGTCCCAGCAACAACCTCGTCCGCGTGCCCGAAGGCCACGGGCTCGGGGTGACGCTGTCGCACGAGCGATTGCGGCGCGGCCACGAGCGTTATCTGCGCGAAGGCGCCTACGATTATTTTCGCGATCCCGATGCGGCAGGCCAGTACCGCCGACTACCATTGCATTGACCAAGTGACAGACGGTTTTTGGAGGAGAAAAACGATGAGCAAGCAACAGGGATTCTGGTCACGCGTTTTCACCTTTCTGCCGACGCCGACCAGCAACGACGGCGAGGCGATCGATGAAAGGCGGCTGCGCGAAGAGATCGACTACCAGGTCCAGAACGGTGTCGACGGCGTCTGCGTCTTCGGCAGCACGGGTGGCAACGGCTCCTTCACCGATGAAGAAATGAAACGAACGACGGCACTGGCGGTCAAGCATGCCGCAGGTCGCATCGCGGTCATCGCCGGAACCGGCGCGCGGACGACGTCGGCATGCGTTTCGCTGTCGCAATCCGCGCAGGATGCGGGTTGCGATGGCATCATGGTGCTGCCCGTATCGTACTGGCCGCTGACGCCGGGCGAGGTGCGCGAGCACTACGAGCGCCTGGCGCGCGCGGTGAAGCTGCCGATCTGCGTCTACAACAATCCGTGGACGACCGGCGTGGACATGAAGCCGGAGTTCTTGGCGCAACTGGCCGAATTGGACAATGTCAGCTGCATCAAGGAAAGCACCGGCGACCTGTCGCGCATCAGCGCGATCAGGGCGCTGGTGGGGGAGGCCGTCACGCTCATCGCCGGGTGGGAATCGACGAGCCTGCAGGCTTTCAGCGCCGGCGCGACAGGATGGGCGCCGGTCTGCACCAACTTCGCTCCGCAACTCGCGATGTCGTTCTTTCGGTCTGCCACGCGCGAGCGCAATGCTGTCGCCGCGCAGAAATTCTGGGACGAATTGTTCCCGCTCTGCGAGTTCATCTGCGCCAAGTCGCATATCCGCGTGGCTCATACCGGTCTCGACATTGCCGGCCGGCCGGTCGGGCCTCCACGTCGCCCGATGCGGATGCTCGGTGCGGAAGATCGGGAGCGGCTGACGCAGATCCTCGGCGAGTTCGAACAGAGCAGCCGAGCCGAACCCAAGCTGCGCGCGCACGCCGTATCTTGATCAGCCGCAGCGATTGGAATCTGGAAAGTTAGCGGAGGAAGTCATGCGACAGCTCTTTGCCCTTGCCGCGGCAAGCATCATGCTTGCCGGCGCCGCGAATGCGCAGCAGCCGACCCTGACCCTGGGCGTCCTGGAGGACTATTCGGGGCTGTACGCCGATGCGACGGGCGAAGGATCCGCCGTCGCAACCCAGATGGCGGTCGAGGACTCCGGGCTGCCGGCGAAGGGCTGGAAGATCAACATCGTCGCGGCGGACCATCTCAACAAGCCGGACGTCGGGGTCAATATCGCACGCAAATGGATCGACGAAGACAAGGTCGACGCCATCGTGGGGCTGGGGAGTTCGGGTGTCGCGCTGGCGGTCAATCAGCTCGTTCACAGCAAGAACAATGTCGCCCTGATAGCCAGCGCCGGCACGTCGGACCTGACGGGAAAGGCATGCACCGCAAACACCGTGCAGTGGACCTACGACACCTACGCGCTGGCTAACAGCACGGGGACCGCCATGACAAAGGCGGGCGGCAAGACATGGTTCCTCATCACGGCCGATTACGCCTTCGGCTTGGCCCTCGAGCGGGATACGACCGCCGCCGTCGAGAAGGCCGGCGGCAAGGTGATCGGCCATGTCCGTCATCCACTGTCCTCGTCGGACTTCTCGTCGTTCCTGCTCCAGGCCCAGGCCTCCGGCGCGGAAGTGGTCGGCTTTGCCAATGCCGGCAGCGATGCGACGAACTCGATCAAGCAGGCAGCCGAATTCGGCCTCACCCGGTCCGGACAGAAGGTCGCCTCGCTTCTGATGTTCCTGCCGGACGTCAAGGCGCTCGGAACGCAGGCGGGGCAGGGGCTCAGGAACACCGAGACGTTCTACTGGGACCTCAACGACGCCACGCGGGCCTTTTCTGAGCGTTTCGTCAAGCGCATGAAGAATGGTGCGGTACCTTCGATGCCCCAGGCGGGCGTCTACGGCGTCACGCTCCACTACCTGAAGGCCGCTGCAGCGTTGCACGGCGATGTCAAGGACGGTGCCAAGGTCGTCGCGAAAATGAAGGAGCTTGCGACCGACGATCCGCTGTTCGGGAAAGGCAAGATACGTATCGACGGCCGCTACACGCCACCGGCCTATCTTTTCCGGGTCAAGACCCCCGCGGAGTCGAAGGGGCCCTGGGATCTCTATGATCTGCTCGACACGATCCCCGGCGATCGCGCCTTCCGCCCGCTCAACGAAGGAAACTGTCCGCTGGTCGACAAGGGACAATGAAAGGCAGGGTGGCGGGTCGGGGACAGGCACATGCCGGAAATCAAGAACTGGTCGGGTATCATCACTGGCGCCGTCACGCCGTTTTCCGACGATGACGAGATCGATTGGGGTTCCTATGAACGGCACCTCGCCGGATTTGCCGGGACGGGAATGATCGGCCTGTTGGTGAACGCCATGATGAGCGAGGGCGGACATCTCAGCGCGGCCGAACGCGAAAGCGCTCTGCGTTTCGCCGTCGATCGCGTCGGGTCCAGGCTTCCCTTGATTGCGACGATCTACGGCAGCAACACCAAAGAGGCTGCGGCGGAGGCCGAACGCGCCGAGAAGATCGGGGCCGCGGCCCTGCTCGTGTTTCCGCATGCGGCGTTCGGCGGTGTGCCGCTCGACCCGGAGATGCCGGCGGCGTTTTTCGCGGCCATCGCACGGGTCTCCGCGTTGCCAATGATCGTGTTTCGCACGCCGTCAACCCTCGGGCCGACCTTCGGCATCGAGATCATGAAGCGGCTGTGTGACGTTCCGGGCGTGGTTGCGATCAAGGATTCCGCGGCCGAGGCCGATTTCTACCGCGACGGCGGTGCGGTGTTCCTGAAACCGGACTCGCCGCTCAAGATCTTGATCGATTCCGATCTCGCCATTCTGGATTTCCTGCGGCAAGGGGTCCACGGCGCCACGTCGATCTGTGCGTGCCTGAATCCGCGCGACTATGTCCGGATGTTTGACCACCGGCATGAAGAGCTCGCGGTCGCTCTGCAGCAATCCCTGCTGCCGCTGGCGAGAGCGGTGTACGCCGCGCCATTCCGCGACTTCCGCGCTCGATTGAAGGAAGTCCTGGTGGCCGACGGCATCTTTGTCTCGGCGCGGGTCCGTGCGCCGTTGATGCCCTTGGGTAGCCAGGAGCGGGCCGCGGTACTGGAAGCACGCAAGCCAAGGCTCTCGTCGGCGGCCGAATAGCAGACGGACGCTTGCTGCGCTCGAAATCGCAGCAGGTCAGTCGCCTATTTCCCCTGGATCAGCCGGGACGGCCAGCCGATCCGCACGAGCAGTCCGTCCGGCCCTTTGATTCCGACCTCGTAGAGGCCCCACTCGCGATGGCGCAAAACCCCGCCGGGTCGGATGATCAAGTCGTCCACCCGCGCCGCGATGGCCGCGACCTCGGGGGTGCGAATGAAAACCCCGAACGGATTGTTGTCCTGTGGCACGCGCCATGCACCCGTGCCGGCCTGGGTGAGATGTATCTCGCAATCCCAGCCGATCATGATCATGTAGTTGTGTTCACCACGGACCTGCGCGAAGCCCAGGCGTTCCCAGAACGGGACCGCCGAGGCAAGATCGTTGCTTGGGACGATGGCGAAAGCACCAACGCGCGGGGACTCGGACATGGCAGACTCCACGGGCAGTTCGAGACGCGTTCCTCTGCCCTGTCTTTGTGACCTTTCGACGTCCCCACCATGGTCGCTCTCGATCATCGCGCCATTGTCTGGCGCACGGCCAGGCTTCGGAAGAATCAGAGGTGCTTCTCGAAAAAATGGTCGGGGTAGGGATCGTCGTTGAAGCGGTCGATCTCGGTCCAGCCCGACATGCGATAGAACCGCAGCGCCTCCGGCAGCGCGCTGTTGGTGTCGAGGCGCAGGGTCCGCAACGCAAGCTCGCGCGCGACGGCTTCGACGGCATGCATCAGCCGCCGGGCGATGCCCAATCCGCGCGCGGACGAGCAGATCCAGAGCCGCTTGATTTCCGCCATCCCGCCGCCAGCGCCCTTGAGCCCGACACACCCGATCGGTAGCCCGTCCGAGCGCGCGAGAAGAAACACGCCGCGGGGCCGGATCATGTCGGCCGCATCGGGATCGCGCGACCGCGCAACGTCGAACCCCTTATCGAACCGGCGAGCGAGCTCGGCATAGTACGCGCCCAGGCAGTAGCGTGCGGAATCGTCTCGCGGATCGGCTTCCTCGATCGTGACCCGCTCGCGGCCCAGTGCCGAGGCGATCAGGTCCATGGCCCCGAGCAGTTCGTCCGCATGCGGATAGCGCTCCAGCAAGGCGGACGCCCGCGCGTTGGAGATGTCCTCATAGGCCCGGAACTCGCGCTGGCCCGCCTTGGTCAGCACCGAAATCCGGCGGCGGGCGTCGTCGGGATGAGGCCCGGTCCGGACCAGGCCTTCTTCCTCGAGTTCCCGCAGCAGGCGGCTCAGCAGGCCGGAATCGAGCCCGAGATAGTCACGGATGTCCGCGACATCCGTGCGGCCCTGGCCGATCGCGTTGAGCACGCGCGCGGCGCCGAGCGGGCGGCCGCGGCCAAGAAAGGATGCGTCCAGCGCCCCGACCTCGAGCGTGACGGCGCGGGCGAAGCGGCGAAAACGGCTGACCGGGTCCGGGCGCATTTATCTGACTTAAGTCAGATAAATGCCGGAGTCAAATTCGCTGCGGCGTCTACCGGCTCTCAGAGCCTTATTGCTTGACCAGGGAGCAGGCCGGATTGGGCGGACCGAACGCCTCGTCGCCGGGAATGTGGGTCAGCACCTTGTAATAGTCCCAGGGATATTTCGATTCTTCCGGACTCTTGACCTGCACCAGCATCAGGTCGTGCACCATCAGCCCGTCTTCGCGCAGCTTGCCATGGCGCGAGAAGAAGTCCTCGATCGGCCTTTCGCGCATCTTGGCCGCGACCTTCAAGGGGTCGTCGGTCCCGGCGTCCTTGATGGCGTTGAGGTAGTTGATGACCGAGGAATAGACCCCGGCCTGCCACATCGTCGGCATCCGGTTCATCTTGGCGAAGTAGCGCTTCGACCATTCGCGCGTCTTGTCATCCATGTCCCAATAGAACGAGGTGGTCAGCAGCAATCCCTGGGCCGCGGGAAGCCCGAGCGCATGGATGTCGGTGATCAGGACCAGCAGGCCAGCCATCTGCTGGCCGCCCTTGAAGATGCCGAACTCGGCGCCGGTCTTGATTTCCGTCGTGTTGTTGGGCGGCCCGCCGGCGATGCCGATGATCTTGGCCTTGGAGGCCTGCGCCTGCAAGACGAAGGACGACAGATCCGGCGTCGCAAAGGGCGGTCGCACCGAACCCAGTACCTTGCCGCCGTTCTTGGTGATCACCTGGGTGGCGTCGCGCTCGAGCGAATGACCGAACGCATAATCGTCGGTGATGAAGAACCAGCTATCGCCGCCGCGCTTGACCACTTCCTGGGCGGTGCCGACCGCAAGCGCATGGGTGTCGAACACCCATTGCAGCGTGTAGGGCGAGCAGTACTTGCCGTGGAAATCCGCCGAACCGGTCGAGTGGGTGATCATCATCTTGTGTTTTTCGTTGGCGATGCTCTGCACCGCAAGACCGACGGCCGACACCGGAACATCGACGATCAGGTCGACCTGCTCGGTGTCGTACCAGCGCCGCGCAATAGTCGATCCGATGTCAGGCTTGAGTTGATGATCGCCGACGATCACCGAGATCGGCTTGCCCAGCACCTTGCCGCCGAAATCGTCCACCGCCATCTGCGCAGCCGTGACCGATCCCTGGCCGGTCGGCGTGGATGCCGGGCCGGACATGTCGGTGAGCACACCGATCTTGACCAGGTCGTCGGAAATCTGGGCCGATGCGCCGGTGGACGACAGCAGCAGGGCCGCAAGTGCCGCCGGCACCAGGCTATTCGTAGTGAACATCCGTTTGTCTCCTCGTGGTGAAATGTCTCGCCGGCCTGTTTCTTATTGGCAGTTTCGTAGCATTGTCCGATCATTCGGCCGCGCACGTCAACGGCCGAAGCGTCGCGGCCATCACGTCGCCGCCAGGGTGATGGTGGCCTGGTCGTAGTTTCCCGTGCCCATGCGGCCTTCGCCGAAGATGCCGTGCCGTTCGATCCAGTCGAAGGATTGCTGGTAGAGTTCGCGCGAATAGGGTTCGAACACGATGCGCTCGCCCGGGCCCCAGCGCTTCGGATCCATGGTGGCATGGAAGCGGTCGGGAAATTCGTTGCGGTAGTAGTGGGTGTAGAGTTCGGGCCGCAGATCGATGTCGCGCTGCGCCAGCCGCAGGGCGCGGAAGTAACGCCGGATATCGTCGGGGTCGGGCGTGCCGTTGATCATCGACGCGATCATGAATGTGGTGTCGATCACCTTGCGGAAGCCAAGCTGTTCGGCGAAATAATACGGTCCGTTGAACAGCGCCGCCGCGACGCTCTTGCCCTCGAACAACAGCTCCATGCGGCGAAACAGCATGCCATCCTCGAAGGAGAGGTCGATGTCGCCGGCCGCCATGTATTGCTCGAGCGCCTGGATGGTCGAGTAGTGGCTGCCCGACTGGAAGCCGACCGAAATCGGGACACCGGCGAGGTCGGCGGGCGAACGGATCGGCGAATCGGCTGCAACGAAGATGCCGGACGGGGCGATGGAATAGACGTCGGCATAGAGTTTGGCATGGCCCTTGGAGGCTGCCACGTTCACGGTCCAATGGCAGGCACAGCTCACATCGGCCTCGCGGCCCTCCTCGATGCTCTGGAAGGCACCCTGGTTGGCCTTGTTGTGGTGCTGGCCGGCGGTCGAGCGGATCAGTTCGCGGAATTCATAGTCGAGGCCCTCGGCGCGGAAATAGCCCTTTTCCTCGGCGACCCATTCCTGCAGCCGGAAATGAGGCTCAATGACGAACTTGCTCATCGCGGATGCTCCTGGTGTTTCATGCCGGCCGTGACTGCCCGAGGATATCGCCTGGCGGGGAGCAACGCCATGTCCGATCCAGGATGTGCCACATGGTGAATCCGCTAGATCCCGAGATAGGCCTGCCGCACGCGTTCATCGGCCAAAAGATCGGCGCCGGTACCGGAGAGGGTCACGCGGCCGTTCTCGAGCACATAGGCCCGGTTGGCGATCCGGAGCGAGACGGCCACGTTCTGCTCGACCAGCACGCAGGTGATCCCCGTCGCATTGAGGTCGCGAATGGTCTTGAGCACGTCATGTACCACCGTCGGTGCCAGCCCGAGCGAGGGTTCGTCGAACATGATGAGCCGCGGCTCGCCCATGATGCAGCGGGCGATCGCCAGCATCTGCTGCTCGCCGCCTGAAAGCGTGCCCGCCGCCTGACCGATCCGTTCCGCGAGTTTGGGAAACATCGCCAGCACGCGCTCGCGGTTGGTCGGGCGGTGCCGCCGGGCGCGGGGCAGCATGGCACCCATGTCGAGGTTCTCGGCGACGGTCAGCGAGGGAAAGATCTGCCGGCCTTCGGCCACCTGGCCCACGCCGAGATCGCAGACGCGGTGGCTGGGCAGGCCGGCGATATCGGTCCCCTCGAAGACGATGCGCCCCGATGCCGGGCGGTGCATGCCGCCGATGGTCCGGATCAGCGACGTCTTGCCGGCGCCGTTGGCGCCGACGATCGCCACGATCGCACCTTCGGCGACATCGAGCGATACCTCGTCGAGCGCCTGCGCATCGCCGTAGAATACGCTCAGCTTCTCCACCTGCAGCATCACAGCGCCTCGGCGCCGAGATAGGACTGGATTACCGCGGGCTCGCGCAGCACCTGGTCGGGTGTGCCTTCGGCAATCGCGGCACCGTGGTGCAGCACCAGGATGTTCGAGGCCAGCGCGGTGACTGCCCGCATCACGTGTTCGATCAGCAGCACTGTCAGGCCGTCGCGATTGAGCTCGCGGAGGATTCCGACGATGCGATCGGTCTCGGTCGGCCGCAGCCCGGCCATCACCTCGTCGAGCAGCAGCAGTCGCGGCCGGGTTGCCAGCGCGCGCGCGACCTCGAGCCGCTTGCGGTCGGGCAGGGTCAGGCTGGAGGCGATCTGCGCGCGCTTGCCGAGAAGGTCGAGCTGCGACATCACTTGGTGCGCGAGCTTGCGGGCTTCCGCCAGTCCGTTCGCGTGCATCAGGGCGCCGATCACGACATTGTCCTCAACCGACAATGCCGGGAACGGCTTCACCAGTTGGAAGGTCCGGCCGATGCCGCGTCGCGCGATTTCGTCGGCACGCAGGCCATCGATCCGCTCTCCGGCAAACGCGATCGAGCCGCCGTCCGGCGCCATCGCGCCGGCGATCATGTTGAACAGGGTGGTCTTGCCGGCGCCATTGGGTCCGATCACGGCGAAGATCTCGCCGGGCTGGACCGCGAAGCTCACCCGGCTGACCGCGGTGAGCCCGCGGAAGCGTTTGCTGAGGTCCACGACTGATAGCAGGCCGTTCATTCCGCCGGCCTGTCGAGACGGAGGCGGCGGGCCAGCCACGGCCACACCCCATTGGGCTGCAACGAGATGATCACCATCAGGGTGATCCCATAGAAGATCGCCTTGGCGCCGGGCGCGTTGACGCCGAGGCGCTGCACCAGGGCGGTCAGGGCCTCGCCGAGCGGCGTCAGCACGATGGCGCCGACGATCGGCCCGAACACGGTGCCCAGCCCGCCGATGATTGGCGCCAGAATCAGCTCGATCGAGCGGCTGATGTCGAACACCTGCGAGGGAAACAGGTTGCGGTAGTAGAAGCCGTAGAACACGCCGCCAACCGCGGTCATGCTCGAGGAGATCAGCATGGCCTGCATGCGGGCGCGGAAGATGTTGATCCCGACTGCCTGCGCCGCCTGCGGATCCTCCCGCACTGCGAGCCAGCGATAGCCGAGCGGCGATTGACGCAGCGCCGCGATCAGCAGGGTGGCGGAGGTGGCCAGCGCCAGCGACAGGTAGTAATACAACAGCGGCCCGCCGCCGAGATTCCACCATTTGCCGGCCGCTTCGCCGTTGACCGGCAGAAACAGCCCCCCGGCGCCGCCGGTAATCTGCATGTTGTCGAAGCCGATCCGGGTGAATTCGGCGAAAGCGATCGTCAGCAGCGCGAAATAGACCCCTTCGATCGCAAATCGCCAGCCCAGCCACCCGATCAACAGACCCGCCGCGGTGGCGACCGGAACGGCGACGAATATTCCCAGCCACGGCCCGATGCCGAACTGGGTCCACAGCACGGTCGCCGTGTAAGCGCCGAGCCCGAGATAGAGCGCGTGGCCCAGCGACAACTGGCCGGCAAAGCCCATCAGCAGATTCCAGGCCTGGCCCAGATAGGCAAAATAGAACACCAGGATCAGGACCGACAGCAGATAGCGATCGGCAATCACGGGCGCGAGCGCGAACGTTGCGAACAGCAGCAGTCCGAGCACCTTGCCGTGACGAGGGGTGCGAAACCAGATCCTGTTCACAGCCGCCGTCCCATCAATCCCTGCGGACGCAGCACCAGCACGATGATCAGCAGCGCGAAGGAGAACATGCTCTTCATCGAGGGCTGGATGTAGAAACCGGCCAGCGCTTCCGAAACGCCGATCAGGATGCCGCCGATCAGGGCGCCGACCATCGATCCGAGCCCACCGACGATCACGATGGTGAAGGCCAGCAGGGTGTAGGCCTGGGCGAGCGCGGGCGACGCATCGGCGATCGTCGCCATCAACGTGCCGGCGGCGCCGACACAGGCAAGCCCGACGCCAAAGGTCACTCCGTAAAGCTGCTTGATGTTGAGACCGACCACGGCGGCGCCCGTGAGATTGTCGGCACAGGCGCGGATGGCGGTCCCGGTGCGGGTGTAGCGGAAGAACAGGAACAGCGACGCAGCGACCGCAAGGGCGGCCGTCGCGGCCAGCACCCTGACCTTGTCGATGAAGATTCCGGCCAGTGCGTAGCTGTCGAAGCTATAGGGCAGGTTGATCGGTCGCGCGTCGGGGCCAAAGATCATCAGCAGGCCGTTCACGATCACGGTGGCGAGCCCGACCAGCAGAATGAACTGCTCGTGTTCGGCCCGGCCAATGAACGGGCTGATCAGCGACCGCTGCAGCAGGTAACCGACCCCGAAAAACACCGCCGCCACCGGCAGCAATGCAATCAGGGGATCGAGATGCAGCATCTCGAACAGGAGGAAGGCGGCATACATCGCCACCACGGTAAACTCGCCATGGGCGAAATTGACGACCCGCATCACCCCGAAGATGACCGACAGGCCCAGCGCCATCAGTCCGTAGACAAGACCGGTAAGCAGCCCCTGAACGATGACATTCAAGGTGGTCGCCGCCATTGCCAACTCCAGCCCGCACTGCCGTTACGATGACGAGGCGTCACGCCTGCGCATGACGCCTTGCGATGGGTTCGTGGCTGATCGGATCAGGTCCGGCCCTGCCAGGGCGGTTCGGGCAGTACCGGCGTCATGGTGGCGACATCGGCCGGCAGCACCACGGTCGGAGTCTGGGCGCGGTTCTGGACACAGCTCGATGGGATGTCGAGATTCTGTCCCTTCTCGTCGAACTTGATCGGTGGTCCGATCATGGCGTGGTCGGTGAGATTGGTGGCCTTGAGCGCCTTCATCAACTCCGGCCCGTTGGCGGTGCCGGCACGCTTGAATGCATCGGCGGCGATCAGCAGGGCGTCGAAGGTGAAGCCGACATTGAAGCATTCCACGGCGAACCGGTAATTGGGCTGCGCCTTCTTGAAGGCGGCCTCCAGCGCCTGGGTGACCTTCGACTTCGGATTCGCCCACGGAATGGCGTCGACGTGATAGTCAGCCAGCGGTCCGAGCGCCTTGTAGAATTCCTCGTCGTAAAGACCGGGAGCGCCGGGCGAAATGATACCCATCGGCTGGAACTTCTGCCGGACGATGTCGCGCACCAGCTTGATCGCGTCGGCGGCGCGCGTCACCACGAGCAGCAGGTCGGGATTGAGGCCGCGGATCTTGGTCACCTCGACCGACAGATCCTGGGCCTTGGGATCGTAGGAAATCGATTCCAGCAGCTTGAACGGCATCCCGGCGTTCGGAAACACCGCGTCCATGCCCTTGCGCTGGGCCATTCCGAAATTGTCGTTGGCGTGCAGGAACACCGCGGTCTTGGGCTCGACCTTGGTGGCGTCGATCAGCGCCTTGATCTGCTTCAGGCCGTTGCTGACCAGCATGCCGCCGGTCGGGAAATTCCGCACCAGGAATTTGTAGCCCTGTTCGGTCAACTGCGGCGCGGCGCCGATATTGACGATGAGGGGTACCTGCCGCTGCTCGCAGACCTGTGCGATCGCGAGCGTGCCTGCGGAGTCGAATGCACCGACGACGCATTGGGCGCCGTCGTTGATCGCGCGTTCGGTCTGGGTCCGCGCCACGTCCGGATTGGACTCCATGTCGATATGCACCAGATCGACCTTGTAGCCGAGATCCGCCAGCACCGTCGCTGCTACCAGCGCACCGCGGTGACAGCTTTGCCCGGCCTGCGCCAGATAGCCGGATTGTGGCAGCAGCACCGCGATCTTGAGCGACTGGGCCTGCGCCCGGACGATCGCGGGCATGGCGAGAAATGCCGCGCCGCCGGCCGTGCCGGCCAGCAATTGGCGGCGGCTAAATCCGTGATGGTCCGTTGGCATCGAAATACATCCTCCCTTGCCCCGCGTTCGGCCGGTCGTTCATCTGAAGGCTGATTATCGCGTGGCCGTCCGTAACCGACAAGCCGTTACCACCGAAACCGTATAGTTCTTTTGGCGACCGGTAGGGTTCTCAACTCGGGCGAGCGAATTGTAGCCACACTCGGTCCACGCGACCCGTGTGGCCAGCACGCGCACGTCTGATCGCCGCAGTCCTGCACGCCGCCTACCGCGGTCCGACTGCGTCAGCAGCATCCGCGCGGCCGCTGGCGGTGAAGGGTTAATTCATTATAAACTTTCCTCGGCCATTTTCGAATCGATAACTCTCTCGAACGTCGGCGGAGCAGGCGGGAAATGTTCGAGGTCATTCGCCAAAGCTGGGCCAACGGCCTGTTTGCCGCCCGTTCCGCCACGCGCGATACGGCGACGGATAAATCGCGCCTGCTGTCGGTTGCGCACGCCATCGAGCAGGCGCTGAAATCCGCGGAAGCGGAGCATTCCGGCCTCAAGGCGCGGATGGACGATGTGCTGGCGCGGGCGGCGATCACGCTCGGCAACGGCACCGACGAGTACCTGACCAGGGAGCCAGGGGACATCGATCTGCAAAATCAATTCGACGACCAGATTGCGAACGGGCAGCTCCGGCTGGAAGATCTCGCGCACCAGGTGCAGGCGTTCAATTTCCTCAGGATTGCGCTGCAGACCCGCTTTCCCGATTTCAGGCCCGGCTCGCAAGGCTGAACTCCGGGGAAAGCGCAGACGGCGCTGCCGCCTGCCGGCACAATCCCTTTCAAAGGTCCAAACCGGTGCCAGTCTAGGTTCGCGTCTCGAACAACCGCCTCAGACAGTGAGCGAGCGAAAGCTGCAACGGCGGCAACCGTACATCAAAGATCTCGGCCAACCTGTTGCAGCACAGTCGCGAATTCTGCGGTCGGCGTGCGGCGGTCGGATAGTCTGCGGTCGAGATCGCCTCGACCGCGATGCGGTCGTTGCCCTGCCTTGGGGACGCATCGAGGATCATGCGTGCGAACTGGCACCAACTCACCGCGTCGGGACCGGCGAGGTGGGTCACCCCGGCAAGGCGCCGGTCCCATCCGGCGGAGCCGATCCTGTCGGCAATCGACAGGATCGCGTCCGCGATGTCGGGCGCGTAGGTCGGGCAGCCGGTCTGATCGTCGACCACCCGCAAGGGCTTGCCGCCACCCGACAGGCGAATCATGGTGCGAACGAAATTGTTGCCGAACGGCGCATACACCCACGACGTCCGCAGGATGATGTGGCGGTCATTGGCCGTGCCGACGGCATGCTCGCCGGCGAGTTTCGATCGTCCATAGACGCCCTGCGGGTTGACCGGGTCGGTTTCGACATAGCTGCCTTCCTTGCTGCCGTCGAAAACGTAGTCCGTCGACAGGTGGATGACGGGAAGGTCACGGCGTTTCGCCGCAGCGGCAACAATGGCGGCACCGTCGCGGTTGATCGCAAGGGCGGTTTCCGGCTCGGTCTCCGCTTTGTCGACCGCGGTATAGGCGGCCGGATTGACGACAATGTCAGGCGCGTAGCCGTCGAGCGCCCGCTCGACCAGATCGGGGCGTCGGATGTCGACATCGGTGTGCGGGCTGTGCCCGATCTCGATGCCGCGATGGCGGGCTGCCGCTTCGCGCAGCGAACGCGCGACCTGCCCCTCGGCGCCAAAGACGAAGATGCGTAGCTTTCGTTGCTGTCCCGTCAAGGTCGACACCCGTCACGCACGCGCCGGTGCGTATTGGAAGAAGCGCTCGATTTCGGCCAGTGGCGGATTGCGGCGATCCTTGTCGTTCAGAATGGCGCCGCCGGCCGGGATGCGCCAATCGATGCCGAGGGCCGGATCATCCCATGCAATACCGCGCTCGCAATCGGGCGCCCAGTAGTCGGTAACCCTGTAGATCACCTCGCAATCGGGCTCCAGGGTCAGATAACCATGGGCGAAGCCGGGCGGCACCCACAATTGCTTCCAGTTGGCGGCCGACAGCTCGACGGCGATATGCCGGCCATAGCCTGGAGATCCCGTGCGGATGTCCACGCCGACGTCCAGGATCGCACCGCGGACGCAGCGCACCAGCTTGCCCTGGGCGTGCGGCGCGACCTGGAAATGCAGCCCTCTCAAGACGCCCGGCTGCGTGGAATAGACGTGGTTTTCCTGCACGAAGGGCTGGTCCAACCCTTCGGCCGCGAGAGCGTCGCGGCGGTAGGTCTCGGAGAAGAAACCGCGGTGATCGCTGTGTTTGGGCGAGACCATTGCGAAGATATCCGGGATATCGAACCGTTCGATCTGCATTTTCGGTGTTTTCCATGTTGCCGCATTGCCGTTCCGCGGCGATCCTTCGATGTTTTTCGGCGTAGCCGGGCGGCCTGGTTGGCCGACGCTGCGCGTGGTATCGGCGCCAAAACAGGAATTATCACTTTAGTCGCGCCGATCCAGCCGGGCCGGGTTGCAAATTTGCCATCAAAACCTGTGGGTTAAGTGGAGGGCGGCGGCCAGATACCACCTTCGAAACGGAAAGATCAATGTCCACATGCTATAGTTGACGACAGCGAATCACCGGTTTGTTTATTGATTGCTATGGATCGATTGAAACTGGAAGCGATGTCACTGGACGATCTGTGGACGCTTCATGAGCTGATCTGCGGACTACTGTCCACGCGCATCATGGCCGAAAAGCACGAACTGGAACGTCGTCTGCTTCAACTCAATCGCGGCAAGGGACTTCGGGAAAAGGCGTCGGCGGACCTGCTTGCAGAGGACGGCCATCGGGCGCGCCAGCGCAGAAAATATCCGCAGGTCTATCCCAAATACCAAAATCCGTCGGCTCCGGAAGAGACCTGGTCGGGACGGGGAAAAAAGCCGCGCTGGCTGGTCTCGGCCCTGAAGGCCGGCAGCAAGATCGAGGATTTCAGGATCACGGCAAGTCCCAGGAGCAGCAGCCAGTCCCGCGGATGATCGCGGCAGGCCGAATGCACGACAAGGGATCAGGCGGCTGACGGGGATTTGCCGAATACCTTTGGTTCCATAGCGGGGATATCCCCCCGACAAACCGTTAAAACTGAAATCCGAGATGGATCAAACGGTTGAGGTGCTCGCTAAAGCAGCCGACTAAAAGTCGCATGATTTGTCCAAGTCTGACGCGAATAGTTCTCCGTGCCGCCACAGATCGAGTTCACGAAGGCGTGACTGCAACGGGGGGACGTCACGATGGGCTTGGTCAGAGGCTGGAATAAGGTTGGGCGAGATCCACACGCCGAAATCCAGCAGCTTCACCTTCAACTGGCCGACTTCAACTCGCGCATTGCCGACCTCGAAAAAGTCGAACGCGAAGGATCGGAACCTCACGTGCAACGACTGAAGGCGGGTGCGATCATGCTGGCGCAGCAGATCGACACAATCTGCTGCTCGTTGGCGGAAGAGCGGCTGGCGAACCTGCTGGCCCGATGAATTGCCGGCCGCTTCAGCCGGCGGCCCCCAGCGGGGCCGCTGCCTCTTCTGGAAGACAGCGACCCCTAATCGAGCGGTACGCATGACCGGCGAGTGGGCACCGGCCAATCCGCTTGACTGGAAGCGAACATAGAATCTCGGACCACGCCGGCAACGCAATTCGCGCCTTAACCCTAAGGACTGACGCTGAACGATGCCGGCCACGCGGCGACCTCCATCGCGCGATCTCGCAAGGGCTGCGAAATCAGGCGAAGGTCGCCGATGATCTGAAGGGGATATCGACTAAATTGCGGATCAGGCGGCGCGAAGCTCAGCTCGATCGGCGGACGTTCAATGGTTCTTGTTCGGAGTGGTGCGGGAGCGCCTCGGCCGCGCAAGCCGGTCGATCTCGATGTCGCAGCGGTTCTGCTTGGCGGTGCTATCCCCCGGCCTGCGCGACAGCTCCGCCTCGGCCTGCCTGACCTTGGCGCGCAAGATCTTCAGTTGCCGGAATTGTTCGGCGAGATGGTCCGCCGGCGCGGCAACCTTGCTTCGATCGTGTTCTGACATCGCGTGGACTCGTTAAGTCTCGTTTGCTTGAACGAGGCCGTCGAACGAGTGGGATCGCCCGACGACCTCGTCGTCTTGGACCCGGACGTGGGGATTGTGTCCGGCAAGATCACGCTAGCGTTTCCGGCCGGGTTCGCAACGTAAGTCGTCGATTAAGCTTGATGCGGCGGTTTCGGGTTAAATCTGGAACCGCGCAGCGGTCCGGCCGGCATCGGTATCCGAACCCCGTCCCCCCTTCGATGCCGCGCTCGTTTTCGTTAACCTCGCGCGCGCGCTGGCAAGGCCAGGTAGCGCATTCCGGATCGGAACGCGGCGCCGATGGCGATGGTGGAGACGACGATCACGGCCGCCATCAACAGAGATGCCTTGGCAACCGACAACATCCACTGGTCTCGCCTCGGCGGAGCGGCACGGTTCGCGCTCTGCAAGGTGTGCGACACGGCGGCAACGGTCGGCCGGCCGACGGCGGACAAGGGTTGAGCGGTCGCCGCCACCGTGGCCGGGACCAATGACAGTCTCACCTTGCCGGGCATCGAAACCTCCTTGAGCACTCGTAAGGAAGATTTCCCACCCGCGCGCGGCGGCGCAACTGCGATCGCTTCTTAACCTAACCTGTCAACCTTACTCGGGTCGGTTCGGGAGCCCGGGCGCAGGCCGGTGACCGTGCGGTGACCGGGGTCGGATGGCGGGAGAGGAGGGAGCTGGGCGATGCGGCTATCGCACGCTCACGAATGCACCCCATGCGGCGGCAAGCGCCGCGGCGACGAGGACGTAGATCGGATTGTCGCAAAATACTCCGCCATATCGGCACATCACCGAACCGAGCGAACCGATCTGGTTTTGCCCTGCGGCATAGAACAGCCCAGCCAGAACGACCAGGACGCCTGCGGCGTAATACATGACGAACCCTCTGGGTGGTTTGCCGTTGCGGTCGAGTATACTCGGATTTGATTGCGCTGCGGAGCCGGGTCGTCACGCCATCCCCCGCAAAGCGCCGCCGCCTCGCGGGGACCGCTTGCATTTTGCGCGCGCGCCTGTCGCGGGATGGCGGCATCATCCGCGCGCTCGATGCATCCTGGAGTAGAGAGACCGGTTTCCCGAATCAGCGAAAAATGTTTTTCTGCCGGGATAAATCACAGCTTGAGTATTTGGAGCTGGGGAGATGTACCAGGCTTCATTTGTCGTTCTGATCGCGCTCGGGTTGGCGCTTACCGGCTATTTCGGGGTGAGCGCCTGGCGCCTGTCCAGCGAGAATCGACCTGAGATCACCGGCACCGTTCTGCCGGGCCACCCCTGAGGCGTGACGCAAGCAGGTACCGTTGCCAGCTCGAGCGACTCGACGCCTCAGCGCGGGCCGAAAACGCCTCGCGCCCAAGCCATCACCCTCATCATTGCAAGCATGAAGCGATCGACAATCGCGAATCGCTGGTCGATGTTGCTTCCAACGCCGCGTTCACCAAATAACAATTTCGCGTTCGAACCGGCTGCCACGCGTCCCCGACAAACCCCTACAGTCGAAGCGGCGTGAAATGAAACAGGTGGGCGATGGTACGACGACATAAGGAGCCGCGTGAGCACCGCACGCGCACGGGTCTTGCCAAGCGATATGAGGAGGTGCTGCGTCTGCGCCAGGAGATCCTTGTCGCGGAGACCGATCAGGACGCAGCAGATCTGCCGTCCGATCTTCGGGGGGTTGCCGCGGGCCAACCCTGTGCGCGATCCGCGCCAGACCAGCGTTCGGAGCCGATCGAGTGAGGCGATGGGCGCGCGTCGCCCGCTGAAAGACAAAAAGCGAGCGATTCGAACGCGGTGTCGCGAAGTGGTTGAAGATTGGCTGAGCGCGCGGCCGAACTGGCGCCGCCAGATCACGACACCAGCCATACGACGGCAATTCCGATCAGCCAGACCCAGCCGACCATTGCAGCCGCGCAGACGACAAGGAAAGCAAGCTTGGGAACCGATCGAGACATGCTCGTTTCAGGACCTATCCCGGCAAATTTGAACGCGGTGTGAATGGCGGCTGCGACGACACGCCGCACGCGGCGCCGCCGGCTCGCGGGTTCGGCCGGATCGGAATCGCGTCAGCTGAGACTTCCGCGCCTCGGAGCGGCCGCGACCGCCGGGCTATTTCGCGCGGACCGGTCGGATGGCGGAGGACCGCGTTGCGCCGAATTTCGAGCGTTCTCCGGACTCCGCTTCGACCACCTGCGCACGAAGCCGGCGCAATTCGTGCATTCGCGACACCAGATCGTCGACCTTCGGCGCCGACGGGCGGCTCGGACCGGCTGCAGGCTTGGGCGGGGGACGATTGTTCTGCACCATGAGATACTTTCACAGAGGGTCCGATGGCGACGCGGCCGGGACGCACTGAGAAATGGATCGCGCGTCTGCGGGATACTTCCGCGCACAACTCGCTTCGCATTTCCGCATGCGGCGATCTATCCGGGTGTTCTTGAACGGAATGTGAATGGGTTGGGGATCGCCGCCGCCCGCCACGCTCGGCGAGTTCCGGTCTCCCCGAGAATGCCGTACGGTCCGGATTGCTGCCGAGCGCATGGGCGGGCAGTGAAGCCCGGATTGGTTACCGTTTTATGGCGGCGCATCGGCGCTTGGAAGGGAAAATGGCCGCCGGGCTTTGCAGCGACCGCTGGCGCGTGACGCCGGACGGCTAGACGAAGTGGAAATCGGCCGAATGGGCCTGCAGCTGCGCCGGCGTGACATGAAGCAGCGTCATCTTGTCATTCGCCGCATCGGTGATGAGGGTGTCCTGGCCGTGGTTGATCGACTGCGCGCTGTCGAGCAGGGCCGTCACGCTGGCAAACAGCGAATGATCGACATTGATGATGTCCTGGCTCACGTTGAAATCGGCGAGGGTGGCGCTGCCGAAGCCGGGCTTGAACACGAAGGTGTCCTGCCCGCCGCCGCCGAAGATGGTCACGCCATGGCCGACATCGTTGAAGGTATCGTTGTGGCTCGTCCCGTTCACCAGCTGGAATTGCGACATGTTGGCCGCCGGGTCGGTGCCGACGACGGAGATGGTCAATGGCTGCGTGCTGACGCTGCCATGACCGTCGCTGACCTGCGCATGGTAGGTGAGGGTGAGGGTGTCGCCGGGCTTCAGAAAATCGAAATTCGCGTCGCCCGGATCGTAGTTCCAGTCGAGAACCTCGGTGCCGCCATGGCTGGTGGCGCCGTCGAACTTGATGGCGCTGGCAGCCGCCAGGGCGGCGTAGTCGACATTCGCCGGCAGGTTCGACGAGCCGTTATATTCGATGCTGGCGCTGCCACTGACCGAGGCAGTCAGCGTGTCGCCGATATCCGCATCTTTGACCGTGATGGTTCCGGTCAGCGGCGCCGCAAGCTCGGCGTGAACGGTTCCGGCGGAGATGTTGTCGATCTCGAACGCGTTGCTGGAGCCGCTGCCGAGCACGACCTTGTCGAAGGCGGCGAGGCCGAGGAACTCGACATAGCCGTTCGAGGCGAAGGAATGCAGATTGCCGTTGGCAAACAGCGGGCTGACGTCCTCGCCGCTGAACGACGCCACCAGCTTGGTTCCGTCGTAGAAGTCGATGGTGTTGAAGCGATCGACCGAGCCCCAATACAGGCCGAAGATGTTGTGCAGCGTGGCGAAGGTGATGGTCTCGGTGCCGCGGGCGCCGATGCTGAGATAGTTGGTGGTGTCGGCGCCGCCGGGCAGCGGCCCGACGAACGGCGCGCCGGTGATGCCGGGCAGCGATCCGTTGACGATGCCCGCCTTGCCGGATCCGGAGAAGGTGGCATCGAGCGCGGCACTGAAGAAGCTGCCATGCCCGGCGCCGTTGTTCGACAACGAGCCGGGTTGCACGCCGTCGAACGTCTCGGTCGCAAGGCCGACGGCGTTGATGTTGTTGCCCTGGGCCAGGATCGACGGCGTACCGGAGCCGACAACGACGACATGCTGGACGACCGGATCGGTCTCGCCGACGATCGTCGGCAGGTCGTTGGTGCCCGCGATCGTCACCGTGATCGGCCGGCTCGCGGAGCCGCCATGGCCGTCACTGACGGTTGCCATATAGGTCAGCGTCAGCACATCGCCCGCCGCAAGAAAGTCGAGCTTGCTGTCGGCCACGTCGAACGACCAGTCGACCGAGCCATCGTGGGTGTTCGTTGATGCCGGCGTCAGCTTGAGCGAGGCTTCGAGCGCGGCGATATCGGCCTGTTGCTGCGGCGTCAGCGACGCGGAAACGTTCTGGCCCGCTGCATTCTGATAGGTGAAGGAGGCGAACTGGGTGGTTACCTGCGGACGGTCGGTCAGGTCGGCATCGGCAAAGCTGATCGTCCCGTTGCCATGATCGAGGGCGGCGTTGCCGCTACCGGGCAGTTCGGCGATCGAGCAGTCGGTGACGGCGATGGTCGGGACATCATTGGTGCCGATTACGGTCACCGTGATCGGCTTGGACACCGAATTGTTGGCACCCTCGCTGACGGTGGCGATGTAGGTGAGGGTCAGCGTCTCGCCGGCTGCAAGAAAGTCGAGCTTGCTGTCGGCCACGTCGTACGACCAACCCACCGAACCGTTGTTGCCGTTCGTGTCGGCAGGCGTCAATGCCAGCGTCACCTCGACGGCCGCGATGGCGGCCTTCTGCTGCGGCGTCAGCGAGGCGGTGACGTCGACATGGGCGGCGTTCTGGTAGGTGAACGAGTCGAACTGCGTGCTGACCGCCGGCCGCACCGACGAATCCGCATCGGTAAACTTCACCGTGCCGGTGGCGTGGTCGATGGCCGAATTGCCGGTGCCGGGAAGTTCGGTGAGCGACCCGCTTGTCGTCGAGACCGTCGGAATCTGCGGTCCGCTGATCGTGATCGTGATCGGGGCCGATACCACGGCATTGGAGGTCCCGTGGGTCTGGACCTGTGCCAGGTAGGTCAGCGTCAGCACCTGGCCCGGCTCGAGGAAGTTGAATTTCGAGTCCTCAACGCTGTAGGTCCAGGCCACGGAGCCAATGTTGCTGTTGCCGGGAGCCGGCACCAGGACAAGCTCGGTCTCCACCGCCTCGATCGCCGCGATCTGCTGCGGCGTCAGCGTCGCCGTGATGTCGTGGTGACCGGCGTCCTGCAGTGCGAACGAACGGAACGTGGTCGTGGCGGTCGGAGTATCGCCGGGATTGGGATCGACGAACCTGATCTCGCCCGAAACCACGTCGATGCTGGCTTCCCCTCTGCTGCCGGCACCCTGCAGCGTGCCGCCCATGGCGGTCACGGTGGGGGGAATGTCGACATGCAGGAGCAGGAGAGGGCCGCTGTCGACGCCGATCTTGATCGGCTTGTCGCCATTGCCGGGGGAATAGGAGGTGGGGATAATGCCGATGCCGTCGACGATCTTGAACAGTCCCAGCCCCTGCGAGGCCGGCGTGATGGTATCGTTCTGGACGGTGGTGGTCGTCGGATGCTGGTTCCACAGGTCGGTGAATTTCAGCGTGAACACGTCGTTGATAAGCTTCTGCACTTCCACCGACAGCGGAGTATTGGTGAAGCTGATGCCGTTGCGGCCGATCTCGACCTGCTGGCCGGCCTGATTGACCACCGCGAGCTGCGCCTGGGTCGTCTTGTCGTAGAGGATGTAGGATCCCGTGGTGCCGTCCGGCTCGAGCAGCACCTGGAATTTCGCGTCCGGCGTGCTGCCATTGGCGGCGGAAAAATCGATCTGGACCAGCACCGCGGTGCCGCGAATGCCCATAGTGGCGACCGGCGTGTCGATCTTCATGTCGCCGTGCTTGGCAGTCTCGCCGGCGACGAACGAGATGGTGCCCGCCACCAGGCTGATCAGCGAAGAATTGCTCGACCCGTTCGGATCGTAGATCATCTCGTTGAGCACCATGCGGGCGTTGGACGAGAGTCCGAACACGGTGCCGTCGATGAAGGTGATGCCGACCGTCGCATTCGAGCCGGACTGCACCACGTCGTTCTTCTCGACGTTGTCACCCATGTTGAGGATGATGGAGACGCCATTGCGGATCACCGTGGCGCTGCCGGCGAGCTTGGTGACATGGCCGATGACCTTGCCGGCATCGGGCGCTGCCGCGGCCTGGGCATAGTCGACTTGCCCTGTCAGTGCGTTGACGATGTCGCCGGTGAGATGGGCGCCGTCGGGCGAGGCCAGCGCGGCCCGCTTCTCGCCCCTGAAATAGTCATGAACTACGAATTCGTGGTCGCCCTTGGAGAGGACGAGGTCGACGCCGGACCGGGTGAAATCCCCGTTGAACAGCAAATGCGAATCGGGCACCACAAAGGCGCCCGCGGGTGGCTGGGTATGCAGCGCATCGGCCTGTACATGGTCGGGCTGTACATGGCTGTGTGCGCCGTCAGCGGGCCTGGCGTCGATGCTGCCAACGTAGTTCAACTGAACACCACCATGAAGGCAGTTAATATTTACGTAATATTACTGCCAGCTATATCACCTGGATTGGCGGGGCGGAACTGCCTTTAATCTTGTTGGCCGAGGTGGCCGCCGCTGCGCTGCTTGGCAGATATTTGGCTGAACCAAGTATTAATATTGAGAATACTACAGGAAACCCGGCGGGCCTGCAGCATTGTAATAAAAGCGCCTTGCTTCATCCCGTCAATACGCTGCTCCGGACAGTAAATACGATACCGCTTGCTCTTGCCCGGCGGCGGCGCCGAGTATTCGCCGGCGGCTAGTTTTTCCGACCGAAGTTTTCCGGTCGCCGGCGGGGTTTACTGGCACCGGGGCAATTTCTCATTATGGCTAACGCGGCACCGGCGCTGACGCAGGGACGGGTGACCGCGCATTATCCTTGTCGCGGGCGCGCTGCAGCCGGGGACCACGACATACCATGCTGTGCCGGGGCGGCATCGATGGCTGACCAACCTATGCCGATGCCGTCATCGTCATTTCCGCTGTAACACCGTTGCGCGGCCGTGGACCGAGGTGGCAAAATTTCCCGTCTCGCAACAACCGAGCCTTGAGATCATCGGCAAAGCTGCTTTACTGACCGCACCAACGGGGTAAGCGGGAATGCCGGGGGCGGCGCCTACGTCCAGCTCCGATCGGTTGGGAACACGCGTGTCCGGCAGACATTTTTCCATCGCCGCCTTGGCGCTCGGCAACTTTGTCATTGGCATCAGCATCCTGTTGCCGACCGGAATGATGGCGGAGCTCGCTTCCGGTCTCGACGTCTCGGTCGGCGCGATCGGACTGTTGATCAGCCTCGGCGCCGTCGTCGTCTGCGTATCGCCGCCGCTGGTGGCCTCGATCACCAGCCGCCTCGACCGCCGCCTGCTGCTGGGACTGATCATGCTCTGGCTCGCGCTTGCGCACATGGCCTCCGCCTTTGCGCCGAACTACGCGACGCTTCTGATCCTTCGGCTCGCCATGCTGATCCTTGCCGGGGCCTTCACGCCGCTTGCCGCCGGCACCGCGGCGCTGCTCGTTCAGGAGGACAGGCAGGCCTCCGCCATCGCCTCCGTGCTGCTGGGCTGGGCGTTGGCGATCGCGGCCGGCCTGCCGCTGATTTCGGTGATTGCCCCGCAGATAGGATGGCACGCCACCTACGCCCTGGTCGGCATTCTCGGCGTCATCGGCTTTTTAGCGGTTCTGGTTGCCCTGCCGGCCGGGCTCAGGAGCAGGCCGGTCATTTTTGCGACCTGGCTTGCGGTCGCCCGCAGCCGGCCGCTGCTGCTGCTGCTGTTGATCACCTGCGTGCTGGCCGCCGGCCAGCTGGTGGTGATCGCCTTTGTCGGGCCGTTGTTGAACGAGCTCACCGGCGCGACGCCGCGCGGGATCGCGCTGGTGTTCCTGTTGTTCGGCGTGATGACGCTGATCGGCAATGTCGGCGCCTCGCAGTTTGTCCAGCGTTGGGGCGCCTTCGCAACGTCGGCGCTCTCGATCGGGTGCATCGTCGTCGGCGCCGCCCTATGGGCGACCGGCGCCGGCACATATGCCTTGATGGCTGCAGGCTCGGCGGCCTGGGGACTTGGATTTGCGGCGGCAACCGCCATGCAGCAGGTCAGGCTGATCGCGGCAGCTCCCATGCTGGCTACCGCCTCGGTGGCCATCAACAACACCGTGCTCTATCTCGGCCAGGCCATCGGTTCCGGCATCGGCAGCCTGCTGTTCACCCGCGACAGGTTGAACGAGATGGGTTTTGTCAGTCTCGGGCTGGTCGCTTTGGCGTTCGGCCTTTTGTGGTTGACCCGGTCGGCGCCCGAGGTTTTTGCCGCCCAATTCGATCCGGAAACGGTTCGGCTGCTGGCCCGGGTGTTCGATCGGGTTCTCGAACAATATCTGTCCCAGGCGCCGCCGATCCTGGATCGAACGGTTCTGCACACGGAGCTCGCCCGGTCGATCGTCGCGGCGGCCCGCAGCGGCGAGCGCAATGAGGACCGCCTTGCCGAGCAGGGCTACATGCGATTGTGCGCGCTTGGCACCGGCGGTTGAGCGGGGTCCGCTCACCGGCTCAGCCTCAGACGTGAAAGAACGCAAAATTGCTGGGGTGGTGATGATCCAGCAACGGATTCGCTGGGAGCACGCCACCGAGGTGGCCTGGAGCAGCGGATCCATCGTGCTCGGCATCCACCGGAGAGGGGCGCATCTCCGTGATCGCGATGCGCGCCGCCTCGAACTTGTCTGCGGCATGGTCGGTGGCGGTGGCTGTACCGGTTGTTTCCGTTCCCGGCTTGAACACGAACTTGTCGTGCAGATGCCACGCAGCCGGAGACCCATCGGATCTGGCATCGCCGGGCTGCGCATCGGCAGGGCTGGATTGGGCAGGTGGAGCTGCGGCAGCGAAACCATTAACGTGGTTCGCAGCGAAGTGCCATGCCGCGGACGACGACCCTGATCCGGGCGATCCGGAGTCGTGATGGGTGCCGTCGGTCGACGGAACGCCATCTCCGTCGACGCCGGTCGGCTGCGATGCGTTCGAGTTGGCCGCAAGCGGCGATGTCGAGATGTCCTGGGATTGCTCGCCCGCAGGAGTCTGTGTCGACGCAACAGCCGTCGAGGCCGTGGGAGCAGGCGGGTCATAGACCAGTGTCCCGCCTTGCCCGTCGTTCGCGGTGAAGAAGGTGCCGGCGCCCGTATAGTTCACCAGGTGGAAGGTCTCGGTATGACCAATGCCGTCGCTGACCGTGAGGACGCCGGTCCCGACAGCCCCTGGCGTGGCCGTGTAGATCGCCGACGAGGTCGTTAGCCAGTGCAGGTCCGCCAGGTCGATGTTGTCGTGCACGCCTGCCGAGACCGCGTCCATATTCGAGATGGTTGCCTGAAATGGCGCCGACAACGAGTGGTCCAGTTTGAGCGTGCCCTCGCTGGCCAGGAACGAGATGATGATGCCGGCCGCAACCGAACCGCCGAATTCGAGCGTTGCGCCATTGCCGATGCTGAATGATCCGCCCCCGGTAACCGCGCCGCCGAAGTCGGCGCTTCCGGATGTCACCTGGATCGAGCCTGCGATATTCGAAGCGCTGGCAACGACCAGTCCACCCGTCACCGTGATGGTGGATCCGGCGCTGGTCGACAATTCGTTGATCGTCGTTGAACCGCTCAGGCTGACGTTGACGGCGGGATTGACCAGAACGTCGTTCTGGGCTCCCGGCGTCGCGCCGGTGCTCCAGTTGGACGCCGTGGTCCAACTGCCGCTGGTCGAACTGATCCATTGCACCGGTTGGACGGTGTAGATCGCTGGACCGCTCGTGCCCGTGTTGCCAGCGGCGTCAGTGTCCGTCGCGGTCAGGGTGTTGGTGCCCGGCGCGAGGCTGACCGTAGTGCTCCAGGTGCCGTCGGCCTGGACGACGGCCGTCCCCACTATGGTGGTGGTCGGGGTTCCCACCACGCCATTCTCGACCTGGAAAACGTCGACGCCTTGGATCCCGGTGTTGCCGAGTTCGTTCGGCAGCCCCAGCAATGCAGCCTGATTTCCGGACTGGGGGAGCTCGTAATAGTCGGTGCCGTTGCCGGCCGAATAGCCCGCCCGGGCCGGCGTTCCGCCGAGCCCGCCCTGACCCCCGCTCGCGCTTCCGGTTGTCCAGTCGACGTTCTCATACCGGTAGACGATGTCGAAATTGCCATTGCCGAGGCTGACCAGCTGGATCTGGAACGCGTTCAACTTGTCCTTGGCACTGTTGTAGTAGCCCACGTCATCCCATGTGACGGTGAGCACCCCGTTCACGGGATCGAGATTGTAGATCACCTGGTTGGCGCCGTTCGAATTGCCGCCGGGCGTCGTCGCCCCCGCACCGCCCCTGGTGTCCACATCGGCCCAGAATGCCGCGATGATGGGATTGTTCGCGCCTGCGTTGATGGCGGCCGGCGTGAAAGTGCTGCTCGGCCCCGCGAACGTGATGTTCCCGTTATTGTTGATGTAGAGCGACGTGTAGTAGCGACCGAAGAAATCCACTCCGGCGGCGCCGAACACGGACGTGATGTCGATCGCCGCCGAAGAATTGTCGTCACCCAGGGTAAGAACGTTCGTTCCGAAGCCGGTGGCTCCGCCAAGGCCGTTGACCAGATTGTTGCCAGCCGTGAGCAGGGCCGCGCCGACCGGGGTGATCGAACTGTTGGCGGTGACGCTGTCGTAGATGGTCACGATACTGCCGGCATCGGCCGCGCTGGCTGTGCCGCTGATCGTCTGCGTTGCGATCGTGGAGGTGACGCCCGGGCTGGTGATCGTCACCACCGGCGCCACGGTGTCGAGCGTGAGTACCACCGGGTTGCTGGTCCCGGTATTGCCGACGGCATCGGTATCCTCGGCCACGATCGAGTGGGCACCTTCGCCTGACAGCGTCACGCTGGTGCTCCACGCCCCGTTCGCGCCGACGGTCGCCGTGCCGATCTGGCTGGTCACGCCGTTGGCGGTTTCGAACAGCGTCACGGTGCTGCCGATCGCGGCATCGCCCGCGCTCACCACCCCGGCGATGTTCTGGGTGGCCACGTTGGAGGTCTCTGACGCGGTGGTGATGGTCACCGTCGGCGGCAAGGTGTCGAGGGTGAGCACCACCGGATTGCTGGTTCCGGTATTGCCGGCCGCATCGGTATCCATGGCCACGATCGAGTGGGCGCCTTCGCCCGACAGCGTCACGCTGGTGCTCCACGCCCCGTTCGCGCCGACAGTCGCGGTGCCGATCTGGCTGGTCACATCGTTGATGGTGTCAAACAGCGTCACGATGCTGCCGGCCGCCGCATCTCCAGCGCTCACCACGCCGGCGACGGTCTGGGTCGCAACATTCGAGCTTTCCGACGCGGTGTTGATGGTCACCACCGGCGGCACGGTGTCGAGCGTGAGCACCACCGGACTGCTGGTGCCGGTATTGCCGGCGGCGTCGGTGTCCCGGGCAACGATCGAATGGGCGCCGTCGCCGGCCAGCGTCACGCTGGTGCTCCACACCCCGTTCGCGCCGACGGTCGCGGTGCCGATCTGGCTGGTGACCCCGTTGATGGTATCGAACAGCGTCACCGTCGCGCCCGGCGCGGCTTCCGTCGATGTGACGGTGCCGCTGATGGTCTGGGCCGCGACGTTGGAGGTATGCGCCGCGGTGCCGATGGTCACCGTCGGCGCCACGGTGTCGAGGGTGAGCACGACCGGATTGCTGGCGCCGGTATTGCCGGCGGCGTCGGTGTCCCTGGCCACGATCGCGTGGGCGCCGTCGCCCGACAGCGTCACGCTGGTGCTCCAGGTGCCATTGGTGCCGACGGTTGCGGTGCCGATCTGGCTGGTGACCCCGTTGATGGTGTCGAACAGCGTCACCGTTGCGCCCGGCGCGGCTTCCGTCGATGTCACGGTGCCGCTGATGGTCTGGGCCGCGACATTGGACGTGTGCGCCGCGGTGCCGATGGTCACCACCGGCGCCACGGTGTCCAGGGTGAGCACCACCGGATTGCTGGCGCCGGTGTTGCCGGCGGTGTCGGTGTCCCTGGCCACGATCGCGTGCGCGCCGTCGCCGGCGAGCGTCACACTCGTGCTCCACACCCCGTTCGCGCCGATAGTCGCGGTGCCGATCTGGCTGGTCACGCCGTTGATGGTGTCGAACAGCGTCACCGTTGCGCCCGGTGCGGCTTCCGTCGATGTCACGGTGCCGCTGATGGTCTGGGCCGCGACATTGGAGGTGTGGGCCGCGGTGCCGATGGTCACTGTCGGCGCCACGGTGTCGAGGGTGAGCACGACCGGATTGCTGGCGCCGGTATTGCCGGCGGCGTCGGTGTCCCTGGCCACGATCGCGTGCGCGCCGTCGCCGGCCAGCGTTACACTCGTGCTCCACGCCCCGTTCTCGCCAACGGTCGCGGTGCCGATCTGGCTCGTGACCCCGTTGATGGTGTCGAATAGCGTCACCGTCGTGCCGGGTGCGGCTTCCGCGGATGTCACGGTCCCGCTGATGGTGTGGGTCGCCACATTGGAAGTTTCCGACGCGGTGCTGATGGTCACCGTCGGCGCGACGGTGTTCAGCGTGAAGACGACTGGACTGCTGCTCCCGGTATTGCCGGCGGCGTCGGTGTCCCTGGCCACGATCGAATGGGCGCCGTCGCCGGCCAGCGTCACACTGGTGCTCCAGGTGCCATTGGTGCCGACGGTCGCGGTGCCGATCTGGCTGGTGACGCCGTTGATGGTATCGAACAGCGTCACCGTCGCGCCCGGCGCGGCTTCCGTCGATGTCACGGTGCCGCTGATGGTCTGGGCCGCGACATTGGAGGTATGCGCCGCGGTGCCGATGGTCACTGTCGGCGCCACGGTGTCGAGGGTGAGCACCACCGGATTGCTGCTCCCGGTATTGCCGGCGGCGTCGGTGTCCCTGGCCACGATCGAATGGGCGCCGTCGCCGGCCAGCGTCACACTGGTGCTCCAGGTGCCATTGGTGCCGACGGTTGCGGTGCCGATCTGGCTGGTGACGCCGTTGATGGTATCGAACAGCGTCACCGTCGCGCCGGGTGCGGCTTCCGCGGATGTCACGGTCCCACTGATGGTCTGGGCCGCGATATTGGAGGTGTGGGCCGCGGTGCCGATGGTCACTGTCGGCGCCACGGTGTCGAGGGTGAGCACGACCGGATTGCTGGCGCCGGTATTGCCGGCGGCGTCGGTGTCCCTGGCCACGATCGCGTGCGCGCCGTCGCCGGCCAGCGTTACACTCGTGCTCCACGCCCCGTTCTCGCCAACGGTCGCGGTGCCGATCTGGCTGGTGACCCCGTTGATGGTATCGAACAGCGTCACCGTCGCGCCCGGTGCGGCTTCCGCCGATGTCACCGTGCCGCTGACGGTGTGGGTCGCCACATTGGAAGTTTCCGACGCGGTGCTGATGGTCACCGTCGGCGCGACGGTGTTCAGCGTGAAGACGACCGGATTGCTGGTTCCGATATTGCCGGCGGCATCGGTATCCGCCGCCACGATCAAGTGGGCACCTTCGCCCGACAGCGTCACGCTGGTGCTCCACGCCCCGCCCGCGCCAACGGTCGCGGTGCCGATCTGGCTGGTCACGCCGTTGATGGTATCGAACAGTCTCACGATACTGCCGATCGCAGCGTCGCCGGCGCCCACCACCCCTGCGATATTCTGGGTCGCCACGTTGGAGGTCTCCGACGCGGTGCTGATGGTCACGACAGGCGGTACGGTATCGAGCGTGAGCACCACCGGATTGCTGGTCCCGGTATTGCCGACCGCGTCGGTATCCCTGGCCACGATCGAGTGCGCGCCGTCGCCCGACAGCGTCACGCTCGTGCTCCACACCCCGTTCGCGCCGACGGTCGCGGTGCCGATCTGGCTCGTCACGCCGTTAATAGTGTCGAACAGGGTCACTGTTGCGCCAGCGGTGGCTTCCACCGATGTTACGGTCCCGCTGATGGTCTGGGTCGCCACGTTCGAGGTTTCGGGCGCGGTGCTGATGGTCACCGTCGGCGCCAAGGTGTCGAGGGTGAGCACCACCGGATTGCTGGCGCCGGTATTGCCGGCGGCGTCGGTATCCCGCGCCACGATCGAATGGGCGCCGTCGCCGGCCAGCGTTACACTGGTGCTCCAGGTCCCGTTCGCGCCAACGGTCGCCGTGCCGATCTGGCTGGTCACGCCGTTGATGGTGTCGAACAGCGTCACCGTCGTGCCCGGCGCGGCGCCAGCCGATGTCACGGTCCCGCTGAGGGTCTGGGTCGCCACGTTGGAGGTATGCGCCGCGGTGCCGATGGTCACGACCGGCGGCACGGTATCGAGCGTGAGCACCACCGGATTGCTGGTCCCGGTATTGCCGGCCGCATCGGTATCCATGGCCACGATCGAGTGGGCGCCTTCGCCCGACAGCGTCACGCTCGTGCTCCAGGTCCCGTTCTCGCCAACGCTGGCGGTACCGATCTGGCTGGTCACGCCGTTGACGGTGTCGAACAGCGTCACCGTCGCGCCCGACGCGGCGCCGGCCGATGTCACGCTCCCGCTGATGGTCTGGGTCGCCACGTTGGAGGTGTGCGCCGCGCTCTCGATCGTCACCGCCGGCGGCACGGTGTCCAGCGTGAACACGACCGGCGTGCTGGTCCCGACATTGCCGACCACGTCGATGTCCCTGGCCACGATCGAATGGGCACCGTCGCCGGACAGCGTTACGCTCGCGCTCCACACCCCGTTCGCGCCAACGGTCGCGGTACCGATCTGGCTGGTCACGCCGTTGACAGTGTCGAACAGCGTCACCGTCGCGCCCGGCGCGGCTTCCGTCGATGTCACGGTCCCGCTGATGGTCTGGGTCGCGTGGTTGGTGGAGGTAACCGGCGACGTGATCGCAACCGTCGGTGCCACCGTCTGCAGCGTGAACACGACGGGAGTGCTGGTGCTGGCGGCCTTGACATCCTGCGCCACGATGCTGTGGGAGCCATTTCCGACGAGCGCAATGTCCGCGCTCCAGGCTCCTCCGGAACCGACCGTCGTCGTGCCGATCGTCGTTCTGACCCCGTCATGATCATCGAAGATCGTGACGCTGCTCCCAATGAAGAGAGGGTCGACCGTCCCGCTGATGGTCTGGCCCGATTGATTGGTGGCACCGCCAAGCGTGCTTATCTGGATCGGCGTGTGCAGCGCCGTTTCGATCGGTGCCGGCTGTCCCAGGATGATCGGAATATTGATCGGTGGCGTCAGCGAACCCGTCGGAGCGCCGCTCGCATCCCCCAGCCCGGTCGGCGTTCCCGAGGTCTGGGTAACCGACCCACCGTCGTCGCCCTTGCCGCCATCCGCAAACACGGACGTCGTCGGGGGCTCGCTGGGCAGCGTCGGTGTGCTGCCATATGCGGTCTTTGTTCCGGTGGGATTGGTGTTGTCCGGGTTGGTATTCTCGGTGTGCTGCGGAAGGTTCGGAAACTGCTGCTTTCCGATGTCATAGGTGTTCAGCACCTGCTGGAAGACGTTGAATTCCTGGGTGGCCTGGCCAGGGGTCTTGTTGATCGACTGCACGACGACATTGAGCGCCGAAGGCGTGAGGCTCAAGCTCGAACCGTTGCTGGTCGCTGATGCGATCAGGGTGCCGAGATTGTTGAAGACCTCGACGGTGTGCACCGTGTTGTCATGCTGATCGACGACCGAGATCGACACCGATCCGTCCGTTGCCGAGACGTCGAGGATGACGGCGGTGCCCCGGATACCCAGGGTCGCGGTGGGCGTCGCAACCTTCATGTCCCCGGTCGGAGCGACCTGGCCGGCGACGAAGCTGGCGGCGCCCTGAACCAGTGTCATCAGCGAGCTGTTCGACGAGCCGTTCTGTTCGTAGTTGAGGTCGTTCAGCATGAACCGCGTGCTGGCGGACAGGTTGAACGCGGTGCCATCGTCCAGCACCAGGCCGAGCGTGGAGCCGCTTCCTGTCTGTACGACGTCGTTCTTGTTGAGGTTGTCGCCGACATTCAGCACGATGGACACGCCATTGCGGACCACGCTGGCGCTGCCGGTCATCTTGACCACATGTCCGATCACTGCGGCGGCCGGCGAAGTGCCGGCCTGGGCGTATTCGGCATGACCGGTCAGTGCTGAGATGACCTTCGGATCGAGGGGAGCGCCGTCCGAGGAGACCAGATTGGGTCGCTTCTCACCCCGGAAATAATCGGGCACCACCACGCGATGCGAGGAATCCGACACGATCAGGTCGGCGCCCGACCTCGCGTAATTTCCGGAAAACAGAAGATGCGCGTCCGGAATGACGACGCTGCCGTCCGGGCCGCGCTCGAGATGGTCGTCAAGATGATGGCTCTGTCCGGACGACGAACCGGCTTCGAACCGTCCGGCAAAGAAGTTCAACTCGACCCCCGATAAACGGCTAATAAAGAATGAAATATCGGGCGAAACTAGCTTAATTCAGCCGAAAGTAAACGAAGAATAACCGAAAAGGCCCTGATTTGTCCGTCGACTGGCCTAAATGCAACGCCTCCGGGGCCGCCACCTTTCGACAAGACAACCAGAACGTTTTAATTTGGAAATAACACGATCAATGGTTGTTGCAGACGGCGGCGCGTCGGCCGGATTGTCGCCATGGCGGCGGGTTCGCCGGGGCGGCAAGCGGCGGCTGAACAGGGAACCGGCACATGCTCTTCAATGGTCAATGTCACTGCGGCGCCATTCGCGTCGAGCTTGCCACGGCGCGACCGCCCGGTGACCAGGTGCTGGGAGCGTGCCAATGCTCGTTCTGCCGCAAGCACAATGCGCGGGCTTACTCCGATCCCAAGGCGCATGTGACTTTGACGGGCCGCCACCCGGAGCAGCTGCAGCGGTACAGCTTCGGTCTTGGGACTTCCGAGCAGATCATCTGCCGCCGCTGCGGCGTCTATGTCGCCATGATCCTGATCGACGGCGATCGGGTCTGGAGCGTCGTCAATGTCGATACGCTGGATGATCGCGCGCGGTTTACCGGTCAGGCGGAAGCGCGCGACTATAGCGCGGAGGATCGCGGGCAGCGCATCGCCCGGCGGAAGGCGCGCTGGTGCCCGACCACGCTCGTGGACTGGCCCGCGCCTCCCTCCGGCTAGCTCCCCGATCCTATTCCCGCTTGCGTTCTTCCGCGGGAGGCTTGCCGGCCGGAGCCGGCCGGGCCGGCGGCGGGGCCTGCCTCATTTCGCGCGGCGGCGCGGCCGGCGCGGCGCGCGGCGGCGCAGCGGGTGCGGCGCGCGGCGGCTCGGACCGCGGTGCAGCTGGCGCAGCGCGCGGCGGCTCGGCGCGCGGCGCGGCCTGCGGCGGGGGAGGCCGGCGCGGTTCTTCGGCGCGCGGCGGCGGGGAAGCGCGGCGTTCCTCGACTTTCGGCTGCGCGGGAGCTCTGCGCTCGTTGACCTTCGGCTCCTGGACGGGCCGTCGGTCCAGCTCCCTTGGCCGCTCCGTCGGCTGGCGCGGCTGCTCGGTCCTCGAAGGCTCGGCGGCGGGCGTCCGCCCATTGGCCCGCGGCTCGACCGGTTCCGGTCGCTGGCCCGGAACTCGGCCGCTCTCCGGCCTTCGGATTGGTCCCTGGTCCGGCAGCTGCCGGCGCATTGCCGGGCTTGGCCGGTCCGGCAGCTGCCGGCGTATTGCCGGGCTTGGCTGCAACCGGGTCGCGCGACCCCCGCGACACGCCGTTGCCCTGGAACACCCCGGCCCGCGGCGTCGCGGCGACTGCAGGCTCACCGTGATTCTGTTTGGCGAATGACGCCCGATCCTTGCTGGCCGTCTGCACCTGCTGGCGTTGCACGGGGGTCGGTTCGACGTGGCGTTCCCTGGCGATGGTTTCCTGCTGCGCCGTGGGCCTCGCCACCGTGCCGCCGTTGCCGCCGTTGAAGCTCACATTGCTGTTGCGGTTGACCACGACCGTCTGGTTGTAGACGTTGGTGATGCGCACGCTCTCCACATTGTTGACGCTGCGATTGTAGAAGAACGCACCATGGTCCCAGCGTCCGCCCTGATAGCCGTCGCCGCCGTAGCCGTATCCATAGTCGATCCCGCCGTAGAAGCCGACTTCACGGCCCCAATAGCCGGGGTGGAATGCGTAGCGTCCGCCGACCCAGCCCCAATAAGCGGGCGTCCATAGCAACTCCGGCTGAGGCGGCTCGACCCATGTCCCCGGCACCCAATAGTAGTCGGCCTCGGCCTCGTCCCAGGCCCAGAAGCCGGGCACCCACAGATAACCCTCTGCCGGGATCACCGGCTGTTCGTAGTAGGGCAGCGGCGGCGGCGGGACGTTGACCTGGATGTCGATGGCAAGCTGGGCCTCGGCCGTTGCGGCGAAGGGCGTCGCGGCGGCTGAGCCCAGGAGCAGGGCCAGGACGGACGCGTGAAGGGTGCGCATGGATCTTCCTCTGAGCTGGCGCGAGCTTGAAATGTAGCGGCATCGGCTCGCGGCGATGAAAGGTTATCTTGATGGCAGCTTCGGTATGAACTTGGCGTGAACCGGCTGGCCTGGGACTCACACGCCGCCGGGCTGGACGTAGCAATAGACGCTGCCGGAGCGCCCCAGGAACAGAATTCCGTGACCGGTGGGATTCGACTTGTCCCATTTGAGCTTGTTGTTGGGAATCTCGATTGCCGTTCCGACCTGCAAATGGGCACGCCCGCGAGGTCCATCCGGCCGATCGTCCGTGATGATGGCGTAGGTTTTCCCTTCCCTGACTTGAATCTCGTCCGCCCAATAGGCATCGGCCTCGCCGCAGCACGACGCGGTCGGATTGTCCGGCTGCATCAAGGCCTGGTACCATTCGCGAAGGGCCGGGTCGGTTGCTTCCCATTGCCCGGCATCGCGGGCCTCGACGGCGCCGATCATGCAGCCGAAGGTGAGAACGAGAGCCAGGCGTCGCATCTGCCGCACTCCGGTTCCACACGAAACCAGCTGGCGCGACATTTGTTCCCTTTCAACGGCCGCTGGCCGTGCATCTCGACCCCTCGCATTCTCCGCGTTATGCCTGCTCACGCAGTGCGGATGAACCTGATCGATGGATCCCGAGATCTTGCGCAAGCTGGAAGAGCGGCTCGGGCCGGCGCAGGCACGGGCGCGGCTTCAGTTCGAGGCGGATCATGAAGCCCAGATCTTCGGCCAGGGCCGCACCTTCTTCCATCTCGAGAACTGGTATTCGGCGCGGTCCATCATCCGGAAGGCGCTGCAGGTCGCCGGTCTCTACGAGCGCGCCCGCCGAAATGCCGACCACGTTCTCCTCAAGCGCAACCATCCCGGGTTTGGCAACCTGCCGCCGGCATTTCACGGGTTCACCATCCTTCACGTCAGCGATCTGCATGTCGACCTCAGCGAGGGCGCCATGCGGCATCTGCTCGAGATCGTCGGCAGCTTGCGATACGACGTCTGCGTGCTGACCGGTGACTATCGCGGGCAGACCTATGGCCCGATCGAAAAGGCCATGGAAGGCGTTGCAGCGTTGCGCACGAGCATGGCGACGCCGGTCTACGCGGTGCTCGGCAATCATGATTCGATCCGGATGGTACCCCGCCTGGAAGCCATGGACATCCGCGTGTTGCTCAACGAGTGCGAGACCCTCACGCGCGGCGATCAGCGCATCCAGTTGGCGGGCATCGATGACGCCCACTTCTACCAGGCCGACGACATCGCGAGGGCGACGGCGAATGTCGTGGCCGGAGACTTTGCCGTGCTGTTGTCGCACACGCCCGAGGTCTACCGGCAGGCGGCGGAAGCCGGCTTCGCGCTGATGCTCAGCGGGCATACCCATGGCGGCCAGCTCTGCCTGCCGGGTTCCATCCCGATCAAGCTCGAGGCGGCGCTACCGCGCCGGATGGGCGCGGGGGCATGGCAATATCGCGGCATGCACGGCTACACCTCCGTCGGCGTCGGGACCAGCATCCTGCCCGTCCGCCTCAACTGTCCGGCCGAGGTGACACTGCATGTGCTCGACCCAGCGTGAGGCCATCGGTCTCCGCTTCTTGTCACGCGGGATGGACCCTAGGCCTCGATCGCATATCCATGCAGCAACCGGGCGAATTCCTCGTCGCCGATTTCGGTCTGGGCAATCAGGACACTGCAGGAAAGGTGCTTGACCAGATAGGTGCCGACCGAACCGAACCACCATCGCGCCAACGGTCCATCCGGCCGATGTCCGACCACCACGAGGTTGGCTCCGATCTCCCTTGCAACACCGGCGATCTCGCGGCCCGGCTCTCCCATGCCGAGCCGGGAGGTGGGCGAGAACCCCATCGCCCGCAGCCGCTCCGCGCCTTCCTCCAGGATCTTCTGGAAGGTCTCGACCTGCTCGGCGACCGAGATGAAGCCGCCTTCGATCGAGCCGCCGCCCGCGCTGACCTCGGCGACCGCCAGCAGGAACACCGACGCATTGCACAGCTGGGCGATTTTCGCGCCCTCCCGCAGGGCACGTCGGCCTTCGATCGAGCCGTCATAGGCGAGAAGCACTTTGCTGTACAAGGGAAGGCTCCCTTCCATCGAACAAAGGAGTTAGCCGCAATTCCACACGCGCCCGATCGGCGTGATGGTCCAGCACGGTCCAAAACTGCCGCCATTGTAGCGTCCGTGATAGAATCCCGGATTCCCGAAATAATACTGCGCGCCGCCGTACCAGTAGCTCGGTGTATAGGCGGGCGTGCCGCGGATCGCACCGCGCTCGCCAAAGACCGGGATGGTGTTGTTGGGCGGCTGCCGATAACCGGGCAGGAAGCCGTAGTTCCAGTGACGGACGTGCCGCTTGTGGGCGGGCGCGGCAAACGCGATCGACGGCAGCAGCAGGAGGAGGGCGACGGATAGGACAGATGGGCGCAGCATGGCCGCAACCTAGGCGGTTTACGCTGCAAAGGCGATACCCCTCGAGGGGGGCATCGACGGACGGCCGTCCGCAAAGCGCACCGCGCGCGGCTAGAACTTGTAGCGAACACCGATGACGTTGGCGTTGTAACCCTCTCTCAGATTGCCGAATGTGCCGTCGGCGCCGGAGCGGTGATGCACGCGGTAGACCAGCTCCCATTCCGGATGGTCAACCAGCGAGAAGGAAAGTTCCGGGCCAAAATAGATCAGCATGCGTCCACTGCCGTCATAGGCGATTTCCCGCGAGCGCTCCCGCCCGATCGAATTCGTGGTGAAGCTGAAACCGGTCGTGATCGCACCGGCAACCCTGACCGCGTCGAACAGCACGAAACCCTGATGACTGAACCGGGGTCCGACCCACAGCTCTCCGGAGTTGAGCAGGCTCGAAGACTTGACCACCGTATCGCAGCACAGCTGATAATGCCCGAACCGGTCGGCGAGGCCGATCTCGCCGCCCAGCGTGAAGCCATAGCCGAGACTGGTGAACTCGTGGGCGTAGGCGCCGCCGACAATGAAGTTGTCGTACCGGATGCCGTTCCGATTCAGATTGAACTGAAACGTGTCGCCGAGACTGTCCGTCGAGAGCGCGCCTCCGAACAGGAAGACGGAGTCCGGCCGGAGCTGCGAAGCTGGATCGAAATAGGGCGCCTTCAGCGCCGGGGTCGCGTCCGGGCCCGGCGCAAGGTCGGCGCCGAAGCTGGGCGACATCTGGCCCATCAGCAACATGATGCACAGCAGCAGGAGGCGAAATGACATGGTCCCGATCGGAAATCGATGGCGATTGTCAAATTCATATAAGATGTCCAAACCGAGGCAACGGCCTTGCCGATGTTCCCCGCAATGGACCACGCAATACCCGCGGCATGTTGCGCCGAGGCAACAATCGGTTCCACCACTGCGGCGCTCCCAAATCGCTGCGAAGCGCGATCAGCGCTCGCGAAACGCGCGTGAAAAGCTGTCGACCACGGGCCGCAACAGATAGGTGAGGAAGGTGCGCTGCCCGGTCTCGATGAAGACGTCGGCGGGCATTCCCGGCGTTGGCCGGAAATTCTCGACCTTGTCGCGCGCATCCCGCTCGTCAAGCTGCACGCGTACGATGAACGAATCTCTGCGGACCCCTTCCTGATCGCCGGACCGGCGCATCCCCTGGTCGGCAACGGTATCGGCCGACACATAGACCACCTTGCCCTGGATCATCGGCGTCAGGCGCTGGTTGAGAGCGGTCAGCCGGACCAGCGCATTCTGCTCTTCCTTGACATGGCTGATCTCGTTCGGCGTGATCCGCGCCTCGATCACCAGCTCGTCGTTGATCGGCAGCAGTTCGAGGATGGTGCCGCCGGGAGCGACGACACCGCCGGTGGTGTATTGATTGAGTTTCACCACGATGCCCCGCACCGGGGCGCGGACGTCCGTTCGCCGCACCACATCCTGCGCGGCCAAAATCTGTTCGCGCAAATCGTCCAGCTCGGTCTCCGATGCACGCAGCTCCTCGCTGGCCTTTTCGACCGCCGCCAGCCGCAGTTGCGCGATCTGCTGTTCGGCCCGGGCGATCTTCTCGGTTGCGTCGCCACTGCGGCCAAGCAGGTCGCCGAGTTCTCCCGCCAGGGCCATCTCGGAGCGTTGCAGCGCCAGGATCTCGGATTTCCTGATCAGCTGCTGGTCCATCAGCGGGCCCTTATCCCGCAGCTCCTCGCTGAACAGCGTCGCCCTGTCTCGGTTGGAGCGGATCTGCGCCTCATAGCCGTTGATGCTGTCCTTCAGGCCGGCAATTTCCTTCTTCAGGACCTGTTCCTGATTGGCGAGACTGCGTCCGCGCGCGGTCAGTTCATCCTGCTGCGCCTGAACGATGGCTCCGACCTCGACGTCTTCCTTCATCTGTTGGGCCAGGGCCGGCGGAGTCTTGATCTGCTCCGAGCCGGCGATTTCGGCGTGAAGCCGCGCCGCGGTCGCCAGCAGGCGGGACTGTCGTGTCACCAGCCGGCGCAGCTTGGATTGCGCGGCCGTATCGTCCAGGCGCACCAGCGGCTGGTTGGCCTCGACGATGTCGCCTTCCTTGACCAGCATCTGTCGAATGATTCCGCCTTCCAGGTGCTGGACCTGCTTGTTCTGTCCGGTCGCGACGAACGAGCCGGAGCGACGACGGCGCTGGCGAGCGGGGCGGTGGCGGCCCAGGTGCCGAAGCCTGCCGCCCAGATCAGCAGTATCGCCGATGCCGATCACGATCGGCCCGCGTGCACTGTGCTGTACGTCGCGATGCCAGCTATGGATGGCGGGACAGTCCTGTATCATTCCGCGGCCTCTTTGCTGGCGGGGCTCGCGGCCGTCGCGCGCCGGCTCCGACGGCGCGATCTTGCGGGCGTTGGCCGGACGAACCAGGCGGACCAGGACCTCGTTCGGCGGACCGAAGGCTTCCACCCGCCCGTTGCGAAGAACGAGCAGCTTGTCCATGGCGTTCAACACGGCGGGCCGTTGCGTGATGACGATGACGGTGATGCGCTTCTGCTTGGCGCGCAGCAGCGTATCGGTGAGCGCCTGCTCGCCGGTCGAATCGAGATTGGAATTCGGCTCGTCCAGCACCACCAGCGCCGGGTCGGCGAAAAAGGCGCGCGCCAGCGCGATTCGCTGCTTCTGCCCGCCCGACAGCGGCGCGCCGCTGCGCTCCATCACGGTTTCATAGCCGTTCGGCAGCTGGCAAACGATGTCGTGCACGTCGGTGAAGCACGGCCGCTTCATAGGTCTTGGCGTCCGGCAGATCGCTGCGCATCCGGCAGATGTTGTCCTTGATGGTGCCGGGAAACAGCTCGACTTCCTGCGGCAGGTAGCCGGTGAATTCGCCGAACTGGCGGCGGTCCCAATTGCGGAGTTCGGTGCCGTCGAGCCGCACCTTGCCTGCCGTGGGATAGAGGCAGCCGACCAGGATCCGGGCCAGCGTCGACTTGCCCGAGCCTGACGGGCCGACGATGGCGAGCGATTCGCCCGGCTCGAGTTCGAACGTCACGCCGTTGAGCACGGCTTCCTTGGTTCCGGGCGGGAAATACAACAGACGTTCGATGGACAGACGGCCGGTCGGCTTTGGCAGCAGCAAATGCGCCCGCTCGTGCTTCAGGCTGTCGACCGCCGCGCAGACGCGCGCATAGGAGGCGCGGGTCTGGACCAGGTTGCGCCAGCCTTCGATCATGATCTCGAACGGCTGCAGGGCGCGGCCGGCGATGATGGAGGCCGCGATCATCATGCCGCCCGTGACGCTGCCGTGCAAAGCGAGATAGGCTCCGACGCCGAGCATGACGATCTGGGTGACGAGGCGGGCGAATTTCGACGCTCCGCTGATCCAGAAACTGCGGTCGAGCGCGCCGCCATGGAATGTCAGCGCGCGAGCCTGGTCGCTGCCCCAATGCAGGATGCTTTCGTTGAGCATCCCCATGGCATTGATGACCTGGGAATTGCGTGCGAGCGCCTCGGCCTGGGCGTCCGCCTTGGACGTGTGCAGGTTCGCCGTTCCCAGCGGCGAGGAAGTCGCCTTCTGGTTGGCGATCGCGATGCCGATGAGCACGAGGCCGGAGATCAGGCTGATGGCGCCGAGCGCCGGATGGATCAGAAAGACCGCGCAGAAATAGATCGGCGCCAGCGGCACATCGAACAACAGCAGCATCACGGGGCTGGCGATGAAGCTCTTGACATGGTGCAGGCTGCGCAGCGCCTGCATGTTGGCGCTGTCGGCGACCTTCGCGGAAGTGACAATGCTGGCTAGGACCGGACCGCCGAGGATCGTTTCAAAACTCGTCGCCAACCGGCCGAGCACCTGGCGGCGGATGATATCGAGCAGCGAGAGAACCGCGATGAAGCCCAGCGCGACGATGGTCAGCATCACCAGGGTGTCCAGGCTGCGGCTGGTCAGCACGCGATCCGACAGCTGAAACAGATACAGCGGCATCGTCAGCATCATCAGATTGACAAAGGTCGAGAACACGGCGACCGCGACCAGTGTCGACCGCGCCCGGGCACGCCAGGCGGTGAGCGGGTCGGCCGGCTTTCGCGTCCCAGGGTCTCCCTGCGGCACGGTCGGGCCGGACTCCGTGGCCTCAACGGAACCGGATGGACGTTCTCCCCTCGGCAAGGATGATGGTCCGCCGCTCACGGCGCAACCCCGGGTCATGTCCGGGGGAGCCCCGAAAGCCGACAGCGATCCAATCGACTGGAACAGCCGGTCGGCAATGCTTGGTCGGCATTCTTTCCGCATCCCTTGGCCCCCTGCCTGTTGGGTCTGCTGGTCGCTAGTGCGTGTGCGTGCGCAAGCTCAGATCATCGAGTGCGGTGTCGAGGTGAACGAGCGAGGCATCCTGATGCTGCGGCGGCGGCGCGGCCGGAGATGATGGTGGCGGGTTGGGAGCGGGAGAATCCACATGGGCGAGCGAGGCCGGATCGGACCCGGCGCTTACCACATTGGCCAGCGCTGTATCGATGTTGCTCGGAGCCGATGGCCCGATGGTCTGCAGCGCCTGATGATAGTCGGTGTAATTGTTGCCCTGATACAGCACGTCGCCTTCCGGCGGCAGCGGCGACGGGAAGTCGATCGAATGGCCTGGCGTGACCGAAGTTGGTGAGCCAATGATGCCAACGAGGTTGAGGGTGCCCGGATCGGACGCGGCGGTGGCAACCGGCGCAAGCACCGAATGTCCGTCAGCCGGCGTCGGCAGCAAGCCATCTGCGAGTTTTTCGAGCGACGGGGTCGCGCTGCTGACAATGCCCTTGACCAGCGCGGTCGGATCATCACCGCCACCACTACCGAGGAGAGACGGGCCCAGAGGAGCACCTGACGTATGATCGTTCCCGCCGAGCAGGCTGTCCAACGGGTTCGACGTCCCGAGACCCAGCATTGGCAAGGCGTCTACAACCGGGCTGACGGCATGCGAGACGGTATCGGCGACTGGTAGCAACGGGCCATGATCCAGCACGGCGTCGAGATCTGTCGCCACGAATTCGCCGTTCGGGTTCACATGCAGATCGAAGCCCAGCAGACTTTTGAGGTCGACCGACCCGATCAGACTGCCAACCGGCGTCAGCACAGTCGACCCAACGAGGTCGCCAACCGGCGCCAGGACAGTCGATCCGATCAGACTGCCGACCGGCGCCAGGACATCGGAAACGCCGCCCACAACGGTCGATACGGTGCCGGTTACGGTTGAAACCACGTCCGTCACCGTGTGCCCGAGACCAGGATCTCCCCCGATGAGTCCGGTGCCGGTGTCGCCACCGCTGCTCGATGTGGTGCTGGTTTCCGTCGAACTTGTCGCCTCCGGCTCGATGCTGCCGCTGCCACCGTCATCGGGCGGCACCGGCGGGACGGCGGCTGCCTCGTGGGCACCCGGCGCGTTGGCATGCTCCTCATGGGCAGGATTTGCGTCGGCGAAAGCTTTGGACGCGAAGCTCACGGCATGAGGCATGGCATCGGTGCCGTCGCGGGGAGCGTCGTCTGCAACATGCGTCGAGCCCGCCACCGCTGGATCGTGGTCGGGCGTTGCATTGGGATGGCCATTGCCGTGATCGGGCGAGCGGTCGTCCTGGTCCTGATCGGCCGAGGCATGGCTGTTGCCAGCCAGCAAGGATTCCGCCGCAATGATCGGCGCGATCAAGAACGGCCATGTCAGGAAACTCCAGAGGCCCCTCTGGCGCTGCGGCATCTTGGGAGGCGCACGCGATCCCGCGAGCTCGCTGAGCTGTTCGACAGCCGGCTGCCGCACCCGAGGTGCAGGCGGTACAATCCGTTCAATCCCCATGGTCGAAACCACTTGAATAAAAAATTGCGGCAGCAACGGATTTGAAAACGCGAAAGCGGCCAATAAGTTCAGCGGAAATTGAAAAAATCTTCCTTCAAAGAAATCTGGTGGCTTTGCAAATGGTTATCCGCGCGCAAGAACCGGCGCCGCCAATGGCGGAACCCGCGTTCGCGCTGGAGCCGTGTGCGGCCATCAGCGAAAAAAGCAGGCCTGTCGCTGGTCGGTCGGGAACCAACGGCTGATGTTGAAGTTTGAAGACGTGACGCGGTGGGGAACGGGTCCGTGCGGCATTTTCGAATTTCTTTATTTATTTCAGGGCGGATGACGAATGTTTGAGGCCCTTCAGGCTCATCTCGTCGGTCATTGCGCATTGGTCGCCGAGCGTGCCGAGGGCGTGGCCTTTTTCCTCGCGGCGAAAGATCTCTACCGCCTCGCCAGCATCAACTACGCATGCATCAATCTATCGGCGGCCGAACGTTCGAGATACTTCGTCCATTGTATCTATTCTGACACGCGCGTGAGGCAATTCACCAGCAAGGAGCCGGTCCGCTTCGAGTTCAGGGGCGACCGTCTTGGCGGCGATGTCGCGCTGGGCAACGAGGACGGAACTGAAATCACCCTGCCGCTCCACAGGCGACGAGGAGAGACCGCCTTCTTCGGCATCCGTTCCGCGATCGAACCCGCCAGCCGACCCGAGCATCCGGAAGCGATGTGGCGGGAGTGCCGGATCCTGGCCAATTATTTCCATGGCCACGTGCTGCGAATGCACGGTCACGACACCGAACAGGACATTCTGGTTTCGGCCCGCGAATTGGACTGCCTGAAATGGACCGCAGCGGGAAAGACCGCGCTCGAGGCCAGCATCATCCTGGGAATCAGCGAGCGGACTGTCAGGTTTCACCTGAATGCGGCGCGGGAAAAGCTGGGTTGCGTGACGACCACGCAAGCCGTCGCCAAGGCGATTGCGAACCAGCTGATCGACATCTGAACATCAAGGCAAGCGATTTCGGCCACGCTGACCGCGGCCGGGCGATGTCAGGAATGATGGCTGTCGAAGTCGAGCACGGGCACGTCGAACAGATCGGTCGCGGTCGTCAATTGGTGCAGCGCGTGATCGAGATTTGCCGGGGCATCGGCGAAGGCCGCCGCATCCAAGGCGAGGTGGCCGTCCGCGGGCAAATGCAGGTCAGCCGCATTTCCTGCCGCGGCATGGTCCGCAACGGTGTCGCCGAGGATCCAGACGACATCGCTTGCAGCACCCTCTGCACCCGCTGGCTCCGCACCTGATGGCGTGGCCGGGGTGTCGTCGAGGGGGAGTGGACCTTGATCGGTGTCTGCCATATCGGCGCCTGCCATGGACTAGCGGTGCATTCTGCAAGCCTGGAAGCAAGGAAATCCCACCCCAACTTCCTACCGCGCGTTTCGTTCCCGGACAAATCAAAATTGGCATGTCTGTCGGATGCGACAGGTTCGAGGTGGTCGGGACGGCACTATTGTCTTGCTGCGAACGTCACGGCGTTCTTGACCCAGAATGAGGAGAGAATCATGACACACGCGGTTTGCGCGCCCCATCCGGCTCCCTGCCATACCGAAGCCCCCTCCTGCCATACCGAAGCGCCCTGCCACCCGGACACCTATTGTCCCCCACAGCACGCGGAGTCATGCGCTCCGGCCTATGATCACGCCTGCGACAGTTTCAGCCTGCACCTCTCGGTGGATATTGGACTCGATTTCGGGCACGACTGCGGTCCGGTCCTGATCTGACGGTGCGCAACCGCTGTCGCGCAGCGGTGTCCAACCGGAACATTGCCATCGAACCGCTTCAGATTGCTCCGGACAAATTCACGGCGGATCGAACGCCCGGCTCTTTTTGAAGTTTTCGGTCACGGCGGCGCAGCGTCTTCGCTGCGCCGACCATGAGCCCCGGCGCTCGCCTGGCAGCAACACGCCGGGGCCGCTTTCACTCCCGCAGACGATAGCCTTGAATGCCGCTATGACCGGAATGATGCACGCCGCGCGGTGACGCGTCCGCTCATTCGATGACCTCGTCGGCGCTGACCATGATGGTTTCCGGCATGGTGAAATTGGACGCCTGAGCGGTCTTGAGATTGACCACGAGCTCGAACTTGGTGGGCTGCTCGACGGGAATCTCGGCCGGCTTCGTGCCTCTGAGGATCATGTCGATGATTTCCGCACCGCGCCGCCATTGTGCGGCATGGTCGGTGCCGTATGACATGAGGCCGCCTGCCAAGGCGAACTCGCGGTAGCCGTAGATGGCTGGCAGCCGCAGGCGGGAAACGAGCGCCACGATGGCGCTGCGCTGGCTGAAGATGAAAGGGTCCTCGATGACCACCAGGCCGCCAACTCCCGCAGTCTTGCTGGCGTCGAGCTGCGGCCTGATATCCGCCGGCAGGCGCACCGCGAACGGCCGGATCTCGACCCTGGCGATATGCGAAGCAGCCGCGACATGGGAAGCGGCCTGCAGTTCGTGGTAGGCGAGGGCGGAAAACGGAGTCTCCGGGTTCAGAATCGCGCCGATCAGCGACGCGCGGGGGGCCACCTCGCACAACATCTGCAACCGGTTGCCCTGCAAGCCGGCGGCGAGGTTCGACAGGCCGGTGACGTTACCGCCGGGTCGAGCGAGGCTTGCCACGATGCCGGCACCGATGGGATCGCCGACGGCCATGAACATCACGGGAATGCCATTGCTGGCTGCCTTGCCGGCCTGGGCGGGGAGGGTGCCGAAACCGGTGACCAGAACGTCTGGCTTCATCCGCACGAGGTCCGCGGCCAGCTCCGGCAACAGTTCAGGCCGACCCTCCGCGGAGCGGTAGACAAAATTCAGGTTCTGCCCTTCGACATAGCCAAGCTGATTGAGCCGCTGCAGCAAATTCGGCACGAAGGTGCTGTCCTCGCCCGGAAGCAATGCGAGGTAGCCGACGGTGAACGATTTCTGGTTTTCTGCGCTGGCCCCGTGGGCGATGCCGACCAGTGCGGCAGCACCGAGCGCCTTTATCAACGACCGCCGGCTGGTCATGCAGGGTCTCGCCTCAACCGGTGCCAGAATAGCGGCCTATCCGTTCACCGACAACCGGTTCGCAGCTTTCAGATGTCCCACTTTGGGATGGTCATTTGATCACATCGTCGGCGCGGGCCAGGATGGTCGGAGGCACTTCGAGGCCGAGGGTCCTGGCGGTGTTCAGATTGATCGCCAGCTCGAACCTGGCCGGCCGCAACACCGGGAGGGTCGCGGGCTTGGCGCCACCCAGGATCTTTCCGCTGTAGAGGCCCATTTGGCGATACTCATCCGTCAGGTTGGTGCCGTAGCTCATCAGGCCGCCGTCCTTGACGAAGTCCGGGTGCCCCCACATCGTCGGGATGCGATGCCTGGCAGCGAGGGCGAGCAGCTGTTGGCGCATGCTCGCGAAGAACGGGTCGGCGGCAGCCAGCAGCATTTTCGTTCCGGCCTGCACCAACCCCTCGAAGGCCACGTCGAGTTCAGCTTCGATACTGGCGCGGCCGACATGAAGCTGCATCCCCAGCGCACGGGCGGCGGCTTGCGACTGCCGGAGCTGGCCCTCGGCATTGGCGTTATCAGGATTGAGCAGCAACCCGGCGGCGCGGTGTGCCGGTGCCAATTCCTGCAACAGGCCGAGCCGCTTTGCCTCCAATTCGCTGCCGGCCAGGCTCAGCCCCGTGGCATTGCCGCCCGGCCGCCGCATCCGGGTGACAAGCCCGATCGCGACCGGATCGCCGCCGATATCGAAGACGATGGGGATGGCGGTAGTCGCGGCCTTGGCGGCGAGTGCCGCCGCCTCGCTGGGCGCCACGATCAGGCTCACGGGCCTGCGAACCAGATCGGCCGCGAGCGCGGGCAAACGATCGGAATGACCCTCGGCCCATCGGTAGTCGATCGCGACATTGCGCTCCGGGACATAATTCAGTTCCGCCAGCCCTCGGGTGAATCCGGCGATCAGAGCCGCCGTCGCCGGGCCCGACGAGTCCGGACTGAGAAAGCCAACCACCGGCATGTCCGGCTGCTGCGCGCGGACGCCAAGCGGATAGAGGGCCACGCCAGCCAGGCCCGCGACGAATTCCCGCCGTTTCATGCCATCCCCTGTTCAATCATCGCATCGTAACGGGTCCGCACGAGACTTCGGAAGAGGCAAAGGCGACGGCCGGCGCGGTATTTCGCTGATCGCGGCGGGAGATACGAGCCGAGCCGAGGTTTGAACCGCCTGAGAATGCAGCCTCTCATTGTTTTCCTGGATCCGAATCATGCGGTAGATTTGGTCTTGGGCGAACGTGCCGGCGTGGACGCCGCCGATGTCGACGGGTTAGGGGCGAGCCGAAGCGATGCTGGAATTCAACACGAATACCCTCGCATTCATGACCGCGGCGCTCGAACAGGCCTGCAAGCGGCTCAAGAATGATACCCCGGCCGGGCGGCAATTCATCGCGACCAAGCTCAAGGATTGCGCAAAAAGCGGCCAGGTCTCGATGGCCGCGCTGACCGAAGCGGCCGAGGATGCCGTCGCGCAACTCAACGGCGAGAAGAAATCAACGGGACGGTCCGGATTCCTCAGACAGCTGTTTCGTCCGCGCCAGCCCGACAGCCGCAGGTGAGCCGAGCGTTCGCCGATATCCGAGCGGCCCGCACCATCGACGGCCCGCTGCAACGGGCTGGACTCGGCCAGCCCGGTTGAGGCGTAATGATGCTCGCGATGCCGCCTTCCGGCCGCCCGTGACAGGCGATGCCGGAGTTGTCTCGGGCGATTCGAGCCATCGTGCGAAACGGGAGGATCCATGCTTGGACTCATGCAAAACCGGCCGCTGCTGATTTCCAACCTGGTCGACTATGTCGCGACCTGGCATGCGGAAACCGAGATCGTCTCGCGCGATCCGCAGGGCGTCATGCACCGCTCCAACTATGGGCGGGTGGCGGCACGCGCCAAGCGGGTCGCCAATACGCTCGCGGCGCTCGGCGTCGGCCAGGGCGACCGCGTCGCAACGCTGGCCTGGAATTCGTGGCGGCACCTCGAACTCTATTACGGCGTCACCTGTTCCGGCCGCGTGCTGCATACGGTCAATCCCCGGCTGTTCGCCGAGCAGCTCGTCTATGTGATCAACCATGCCGAAAACGGCTTCGTTTTCTTCGATCCCGATTTCGCCCCGCTGGTCGAGCGGCTCGCGCCATCGCTGCCCCTGGTGCGCGGCTGGGTCGTGCTGTGTGATGAAAAGGATATGCCGGCGGTCAAGGTCGACAACCTCCTGTGCTACGAAACCCTGCTGGCGGATGCATCGCCGGATTATGCCTGGCCGCAATTCGACGAGAACACCGCCTGTACGCTCTGCTACACGTCCGGCACGACAGGCAATCCCAAGGGCGTGCTGTACAGCCACCGCTCGACCGTATTGCACGCCTTTGCGGCCTGCGCGGCCGATGGTTTCGCGCTGTCGGCGAAGGATTCCATCCTGGTGATCGTGCCGCTGTTTCACGCCAATGCATGGAGCCTGCCGTTCTCGGCGGCGATGTGCGGCGCCAAGCTGGTGCTGCCAGGTCCGCGGCTCGATCCGGAAAGCATCTATCTGCTGCTGGAGCAGGAAGGCTGCACCAAGGCCGGGGGCATTCCGACCATCTGGCTGAACTTCCTCGCCCATGTCGAGAACAACAAGCTCGACTTGTCGAAACTGAAGCTGAAGTTGATTTTCAGCGGCGGCACTGCGGCGCCGCGCGCGACCATCGAGAAGTTCAGGGACCTCGGCGTCTTCCTGCTGCACGCCTGGGGCATGACGGAGACGAGTCCGCTGGTGACGCTGGGCTCGGCGCTCGCCAGGCATGACGGCGCCACGCCGGAGGAGATCGTGGACATGCAGGTCAAACAGGGACGCCAGCTCTCCGGCGTCGAGTTGCGCCTGGTCGGCGAGGACGGCGAGCCGCTTCCGCATGACGGCAAGGCGGTCGGCCAGCTCAAGGTGCGGGGCAATTGGGTGATATCGGGGTACTTCAAGGGAGAGGGCGGCAAGGTTGTCGACGACGACGGCTGGTTTGGCACCGGCGACGTCGCCACCATCGACCCGGATGGCTATGTGCAATTGACCGATCGGCTGAAGGACGTCATCAAGTCCGGCGGCGAGTGGATCTCCTCGATCGAGATCGAGAACCTGGTGGTCTCGCACCCCGACGTGTTCGAGGCCGCCGTCATCGCCATCCCGCACCCGCAATGGCAGGAACGGCCGCTGCTGCTGGTGCATCCCAAGCCGGGCGCCCAGCCGACCAAGCAGTCGATCCTGGACTTCCTGTCGACGCGGATCGCCAAATGGTGGATGCCCGACGACGTGATCTTCGTGGAATCGCTGCCGCATACCGCGACCGGCAAGCTGCTCAAGACCGAGCTTCGCAGCAGATATGGCGGCCAGCTCGCCGTCGGCGGCTGATCCGCGAATGCAGCAGGCTAGGCCGCGGCCATGATCACATGGGCCTGTATCTTGGCGGCGACCTCGCCGCGGCCATGTCGCTCGGCGATCGCGGCTTCGGCGTAGTCGGTCGCGGCCTGCAACTTTCCGGCTTCCCTGGCCTCGATCTCGTTGCGAAGAACCGTTCCCTGACAATAGGCGCGAGCCGGAACGCGCGGCGAGGGAGCGCGGCTCTGCTCGGCCCGCGTCTCGATCGTCACACCGGAAAATCCCGCGCCCTCGAGTTCGCGACGGATCAACGCCGTGTCGTGATAGCCGTGCGGCGTACGTGCCAGAAAAAGCGGCGGGTCGTTCGGGAACATTCTTGCAAGCGCATGGGTCACGTCGTCGGCAAATACATTCTCTTCGATGCGGTCCCAGACACTGAACAGAAGATGCCCGCCGGGCTTCAGGACGCGCTTTGCTTCGCGGTAGGCAGCGGGACGGTCCGGAAAGAACATGGCGCCGAACTGACAGAGGACCAGATCGAAGGCGGCGTTCTCGAACGGAAGTGCCAGCGCATCCGCCTGCCGCCATGTGATGCGAGTGTCGGGAGCCTGCCGCGCGGCGGCATGGTCGAGCATCGGCTGGTTGAGGTCGGTGACGACATAACTTGCGCCCTTCGACAAAAGCGGCGCCAGGGCGCGGGGGACAACCCCGGTGCCGGCGGCGATTTCCAGCACGGCGCCAGGCGACAACGCCGCCGCCCGTCGCGCGAGATCGGCTGCGTACGCTTCGAAGATCAGCGGCACCATGTGCCGATCATAGTTCTCGGGGATCGAGCCTGCGAAAGCCTTGTCGGATGCCAGCATTTGCGACCCCAACGTCCGTTTCCCGATCCGCGAAACTAGCATCGCACGCGAGAAAAGGCACCCCGCTTTGAATGACGGGGATGCGCCTTGGCTGGAGAGGGGCGGAGCGCAAGCCGAATGCCGTCAGAAACGGAGCCCGTGCAGGAGCGTTTGCTCCTTCACCTTGGCGGCGCGACGTTCCAGGGCTGCAGGGCCTGGCTGGCAAGTTCTTGGTAGAGCCCGCAGATCTTGTTGGATTCGGCGATAAAGCTCGCATAGGCCTGGGTTGCGAACTCGGCCTGTAATTCGATGGCCTTGCCGAATGACCTCGCGCCCATCAGCTGGCTGACGAAGCTACTGCTCTCCTGCCACGACCTCCTGCTGAAGTCCTGGTACGCATGGGCGATGGTCTGAATGCTGACGTGCCGGCTATCGCGCGCTACCGCCTCGGCTGCCGGGGCATCGGCCGTCGCGCGCTCGTCGACAAGGGGCACTTCCGCGGACGCGACCTCGTCGATCACCGGCATCTCCGGCTGCAGATCCAGCTGGTTGCCCGGGACTTCAGCCATCAACGCGTTGATCTGATCCTCGATCTTCTCGTCGAGCTTGGGGCTCGCCTGGATCTCGACCTTCTGGCGTTGATCCGCCTTGCGGCCGCGCTGGCGCGGTTTCCCGCTGGATTTGTCCTTTTGCGTCGTCGACATGATTGATCTCCCTCGAACTCCGATGTGCAGGCCAAGCCTGAGGAGTTCGTGATGTTTGCGATGGAATTGGGTTGCTCGCTGGGTGGTTCCGCGGCACCGATGTGGTGAAGGTGTGGTTAAAGCGCCTGGGGCCGGGATAGCCGCTGCGATCCGATTTTTCAACCGTCGTGGCGCGCCACGATGGAGGCGATCCGCTCCATGTCGATATTGCCTCCGGTCAGGACCAGGCCGACATGGCGGCCTTGAAAGGACTGGGGGTCGGCCATCACGGCCGCGAGGCCGACCGCGCCTGCGCCTTCGACGACCGTCTGTTCCAGCGAATACAACGTGGCGACGGCGTGCTCGATCTGCTGTTCGGTGACCAGAATGATGTCATCGACCAGATCATGAATGATGTCGGTGGTGATGCTGCCCGCCTTCAGGACGCGAAGTCCCTCGGCCAGCGTGTCTCCGCTGGTCGGCAGTTCCTGACCTTTGATGACGTTGTACATCGAGGGATACAGCTGGGCCTGAACCCCGATGATGCGCAGGTCGGGCTTCAGGGACCTGGCTGCGATGGCCATTCCCGAAATCAGTCCGCCGCCGCCGATCGGCAGCACCAGGGTGTCGAGGCCGGGTACGGCCCGAAGCATCTCCAGCGCGATGGTGCCCTGGCCGGCGATGACCAGCGGGTCGTCGTACGGATGGATCAACGTCATGCCGTGAGCCCTGGCGTGCTCGCGGGCGAACTTGCCGGCTTCCTCCAGGGTCTCGCCGAATACGGCAACTTCGGCACCGAGCCGCCTGGTCTTCTCGACCTTCACCGCCGGCGTGCAGACCGGCATCACGCACTGCGCGGGAATGCCCAGTCGGCCGGCGTGATAGGCGACGCCTTGCGCGTGATTGCCCGCCGACATGGTGATGACGCCGCGGCGGCGTTCAGCGAGCGAGAGCGCGCGGAGCCGATTGAGCGCGCCGCGCTCCTTGAAGCTGGAGGTGGACTGCTGGTTCTCGCATTTGAGCCAGATATTGCAGCCGTGCGTTCTGCTCAACATCCCACTGTGGTGGCATTCCGTGACGAGCACCGAACCATGGATGGCGGCGGCGGCGAGCTTGATGTCAGCCAGCGTCAGCGAGTGAGGGTCGATCCTGGATGCCCATGCGAACGGCGACGGCCTGACGGAAGCGGTCGCCGTGCTCGCTGCGGTGACTTCGAATGCTTCGATTGACCGTGGTCTCATGCCGAAGAACCGGGCCGGTTACGGTTAACATGAGAACGAGGATAACCGGGCCCAGTGAGGCCGCAACGCAATTCGCGCATTAAGCTGAATGCACCGGTAGCGTCGCCAATTCGGGGCGGCAGGTTGTTAACCCGAAATCAACCGTGAGCGAACCGACGCCCTGCCTGAACGCGATGGCGGCTGCGGCTGCCGCGCATCCTCAACGGCTCGCCTCGGTGCTCGCCGACATCGCGGCTTCCCGGGCGGCAAGCTTTTTGACGCTGTCTTCAGGCTTGGGCGCACTGACGATGGTGGTGCAGTTCTGGCAGATCTTGGTCACTCTGCGCAGCCGGGCATCCTCTTCGGCGAAGGAGCCGTCGAGCGACGGATTGGCTGCTAGCTTTTCCTGCTTGCCGACGTCGATGGCCGGTCCGCGCGCGGCCGTTTGATGCAGAGGCTGATAATCCCGGTGGTCCTTCGGCAGCTGATTTCGCGGCATGCCCGCATATTCGCTGACCGCCGTGGCGCCCGAGCACCCCGCGACCAGCGGCCCCAGAAGTCCAACCATGATGCAAAGGAGAACTTTCCGCATTGAAAATTGTCCGGTTGTTAACCATTTCCCGGAGGTCCAGATGACCCAGCTTTAGGGTGAAAATGTGTGGAACTCGCGTCAGATTGCGGCAGCTCCGCGCACAGAACGGCTTTTTCGCGGCCACCGCGCCGCCCGCAGACGGGCCCTCTAGCGGGTATCGCGGAAGATCCGCTCGACGATCGCCAGTGTGAAGGCAATGGCCATGACGGACAGCAGTAACATCCAGCTCCGCGGCGAGACCGTTGCGGTGAGCTGACCGCGCGGTGCCTCTGAAGACATGGCGGGCGTCCGCGTCTCCGGCCTGACCTGGGGGATATCGACCCAGCGTTCGGCAAGCGGGACCTGCGAGGGTTCGGAATCGGTGCCGGCATTTGCCGGCGCTGCCGGCGCCGGCTCGTCTTCGGCTGTCATCTCCGACATCGCGTCAAACCACTTCGCGTGGCCGGGCCTTGATCGGTCGTTCCGGCTGATCTGGATTCCGCGACGGCTCGGCGTGGCGTCCCAGCAACGAGCCGCGCCGTGCCAGTAGATGTGTGCCGTGGGAAAACGCGCGCGGGCCTCGGCCATGTTCAAGCAGGCCGCAGAAGCATGGCATTGCATCGTCAGCACGAGCAACGAGAAGGCAATCGCCGCGACTCTCATGGGGCCGCTCCCTAATTAGATCGGCAGTCAAAAACACCGCGGGCAATGCACGAATTAGTTCTGGGGAATGTGGCCGAAACACGCCGGGAAGGGCGATGCAGGAATCCGGCACGACGCGGGGCGATATCCGACGCGCGCGCGAGTCACCTGCACCGGCGGCGACGGCGGTCGAAGTCGAGATAGGTTCCGGACGCGGCGTCGTAGGAACGGAAATGCCTGCAGCCGGGCGGTCCGATCGCCACCCTGTGCCGATGGTGATCGGGCCTCGCCGCGGCAGCATTGGCCTCGCTCCGCGCCGCGCCACCATTCGCGTTCGACACATTGTCCGGCTGGGTCGATGCGACTTCATCTTCCGCCGAGCCTTTTGCCTCTGCGGATGAAGGTGCCTCGCTGTTGCGGGCGAGGGCGGAGTTCTCCGGTGCAGCGGGCGGTGAGCTGCCTTGCTGCTGCGAAATGCTGTTGGTCGTCAGCGGGGAGGAAAACTCCTCAGGCGCCGTCGGTTTGCTTGCAGCGGAATCGGCAGGACGGTCCGCCGCCGCGGCGGGTGCGGCCTTCGCTGTGCCAGTCGTGGTCGCCAGCTGTGCCTTCCTGAAATCCGTCACCTGCCGTTCGAGATTGTCGACGCGATCGGCCATCGCGCTCAACCGGTCCTGCATGTCTCGCATTGCCGGCTGCTGGTTGCCGGGATTGGCGATCCCGGTTGCCGGCAAGTCATCCCGGCGCGCGACGGCTGCCTGCGGTCCGGCCGGCCTCGCATGGGACATCGACAGATAGTATTGCTGAATCGGTTTCGCCCAGAACGATGCTCCGGCAATGATGGCGGCAACGATCACGAGCAGCCATGGCAGGACCCGGCGGCCATGGCTCCGTCGAGGCTCGGCTGCGGGCGGATCGGCGGCGACCGTTGCCTGATTTTCGGTAGCGGGGCGATCAGCGTCGGCCGACAGGGTCCGCGGCGCGTCGGCAGCGGGGAGGCTGGCGCCGCCTGCGGCGATCGACTTCTCGATTTCGACCGCCAGTCCATTCAGGTGTTCGGCCATGGCGACGAACATTTCGCGCTTTTCGCTGCTGGCGAGCGTGCTCAGCAGGCGGCACTCGGCGGCGTCTGAACGGATCTTGTCCAATTGTGCTTGCATGTGCCCCATCGAATTGCGATTCCACTGGTCTTCTGCAAGTACAGTCGGTCACAATTTCGGTTGATTTGTGAATTCTCCTCCGTTTGTCGGACGCGGACGGCCGGCCCAAGCCATTATCCCAAGCAATTATCCACGAGCGCGGGCGTCGTTTCAGGCTAGCTGCAGGGCCGACGGCGTCCGTCGAGCGTCATGTAAGTTCCTGATATCGGGTCGAACGAGCGGAATCTCGCGCAGTTGGTCGGCCGGATGGCGAGCCTGTGCCGATCGGCCTCCGCCGCTGCGCCGGCGACCGTCGGGCCACCCCGATCGATCCGCGCCAGGCTGTTGGCACCCGCAGCGGGGGCGGCTTCCACCGGCCTTGCCGCAGCCATGCTTGCGGTAGGTGAACCGCTGTTGGGTTCGTTCAGCGAAGGCCTGCTTTCCGAAGCGGATGGTTTGCCGTCCGCGAAGAGGGATGATGGATCCGCGGCGGCCCGTTTGCCGGAGGCGCCCACGGTCTCCATGTGCTCGAGCTTGAGCAATTCCAACGCACTCTCGATCTTGGCCACACGTTGATTGAGCACAGTCAGCTGGTCGTCCGACGCCTTTGTCTCGGCGGCCGAGAGATACGCGGTTGTTTTCAATACGGCATCGCGGGGCTGCCAGGCCAGCAACGACGACACATCGTCGGCGATCGGTCTATCCGACCAGAACAACGATCCGGCGGCGAGAAGGGCGATGACGGCCATCAGCGACAGCAACGTCCGGCGCGAGCGTGACGGGCTTCGCGGCTCGGTGGCGAGGGAATGGCCGGCGTCATCAATGTCCGCGACCACCGCTCCTCGCGCGACCGCATCGGGCTGGCGCGGAACGGGCTCGTTTGAACTGTGGAGCAATGATTTCTCGATCTCCCGCGCGAGGCCGTTCAGGTGATCGGCCATCCCGAGAAACATCTTTTTCTTCTCGCTGGGGCCGATCGTGCCCAGCAACAGGCACTCGGCAGCGTCGGCGCGGATCTTGGCCAACTGGGCCTGCATGTCCTTCATGGAAGTCGATGTCTCCCGTGCTGAACGATACCGTCCAGCACTTCGCGAAGTCGCTTCGGCACGACGTGCCTCAAGCAGACGAACCGAAGGGGCAGGACTTCATCATTTAAAAAGTCGCTGCCTGGGCCGCAGCGGGAATTTAATATTGATCGCTAAGATGACCTGGAGAGTAGAGCGCCCCGGGGATCGGCGTCACTGGAAAACACCGGCTGTTTGCCGCAAACAACGCAGTCGTTGTAGAATTGCAACAGCAGCGGGAGATAGCGGTTCTTGCGAGAACACGCCTACGTTATTTAATGTGGATTTATGCATGGCGCACGGGCGCCGCGGCAGGTTTTCTTTAGTGATCGGCCACGGAGAAAAACAACAGCACGCAGAGCAGCGTCGCGGTGGAAAAAATGAGCGGGGCGTATTGAGCGGCTAGCATCTCGGGCACTCGGCTGAAACCACAAGCGTGGTTTCTTACAAGTCCTGCCGAAGGCGTGGCGCGGATTCCGGCGGTAACCATGACAGGTTAGGTTAAGGACGGGATCCGCGTTGCGGCGCCGTCGTCGGGCGCTATCGTCTTTCGGTTGCGCGTGGTCTCTGGTCCCACAACCTCCGACTGCGCGCGACAGGGGTCGCCGTTGCGTAACAGTCGGCGACCCCGCCCTGTCCGGCTGCCGAGGCCAAGAACCAGGGTGAGTTGCGAACCCACAATTCGCCCCGGGGCGACCTTGCGCCCGTTCACAATAGCGATAGCAATCCGTGAGTAGCATGAACCCAATCGCCGTCATCATCACTAACGGACGAGGCAAGGCTCAGGGGGAATGCGGCGTGATGCACGGCCAATCGGAATTGATGCCCGTCGACACGACGGCCACGCCCGGCAGATGGAGCTCGCGGCTATTCAGGTTGGCCTATCTCGGCGCCGTCGCCGTCGCCATGATCGGCTGGTTGATAGTCCTGGCCTGGGGATCATTCCTGCTCCTCAGGCATTTCCTTTAATCAACGGGTACGCGGCAAAATCGCTTAGAACAGATAGGGGGCCAGTTGTACGGCTTCCTTGACCAGACATCCGATCATAATCCACAGCGCAACATTGATCTCTACCGTGGCACGCATCGCGTGCTCCCTCGTTTTACTCGGACTTATTTAAAACGGCTTGGTTCCCAGGTGGTTCCAGGCCGATTTATTGTGCGACGCACCATAGGCTCCGTCAAAATACCCCTGGGACGCGCGATCCGGCCTAACCCGTCACTTGAGCTTCGTCACGGAGGTCGCCTGTTCGAAAAGGATCGCGGCGTCTGCCGCCATGCTGGCAGGCTTCTTGCGAAGGTTATTCGGCGGAGACGGATTTTCGTCTTCGGTGTGCCAGTTTGACCTTTTGGAACCTAGAAAATGAGACACCAGCGCCAATTTGGGAGCACGGACATCTTGCGCGAAGCCACGCAAACGCGGGGTCTGATCGCCGACCTCGACCGCATCGTTCAGATCATCGAGAGCGATATCAGTTCGCAGGAAGACGAAGCCCGGACGTCCGATCGCTCGCATGCCGACTATCCCCTGGCCGCCCGCATTCTGGCAGCGCGCCGGGATAATCTGAAGGATACCATCGCGCTGCTCGAGCAACGCCTGTCGCGGATCGACCATGAATGATCCCGCGCAGCGCCGCCGCAACGGCCGCTGAAAATCCAGGCCTCACGCAGGCGGATGGCGGCGATCTGACGACTGACGACGTCCGGGCCGGCCCGGGCCCTGCAGCGGCAGCGCTACCGCGGGCGCGCCGGAATGACCAGGGTTGTGTCTGTGGCGACACACCGCCGAGGCGAGAATCGCTCTAGGCTTTGTTCGCCGTCTCGCACGGCGTTTCCTCCCAGACTTGGGCCGTCGCAAGACGGCCCTTTTTGCGGTTGCCAGGCCGCCGTCCATGCGGCCGCAGCCTGTCATACGCCACGTTCACCACGGACAGTCGGTGGTGATGGGTTCCGGGCTCGTACTTTCGCTCGCCCCGGGATGGGGAAGCGCCCGGAAACTGGTCCGCTCCCGAACATTTCAGAAGCGGAAGCGGCTGCTTCATGATACCGTCCTTGCCGCGAGGAAGGCGCGGCTCGCAAGCATCCGCGTCGGAAAATGCGATGAGAATTACCGTCCATACGGATTACGCGCTGCGTCTCCTGATGTATCTCGCCGTGAAGAAGGACGGTCTGGCGACGATCGCCGAAATCGCCACCAATTATGAGATTTCCAGAAATCACCTGATGAAAGTCGCGCTGGAACTCGTTCGTGCGGGCTTCATCGAAAGCGTTCGAGGTCGTGGTGGAGGGATCCGGCTGGCGATGCCGATCGAGTTGATCATATTGGGAGATGTGATCAGAAAAACGGAGCCCGACATGCCGCTCGTTCAGCGCATGAAGGACGAAAATCCCGCCCTGTCCGCCGTGCGCCGGGCCATGAGTCGGGCCAGCGGTGCATTCCTCAATACGCTGGACGGGTACACGCTTGAAGATCTGGTTCAGCCCGGCTCGAAGCTGCGCGCGCTGCTGGCGGCTTCGTAGAACGCCGCTACCGCCGGAATCCGGCGCCACGCGCCGACCTCCTCCGCAAGCGGAGAGGTGTAGCCCGTCCGTCGCAAGACCGGTTCAAGCCAACCTCACCATGCTCTAGCTATCGATAATCCGACGAATTTTCCCGGCGAGTGCTTCGACGCCCGCTATTCTACGCGGGCATCAGCATTCCAGCGTGCAGCAGGCGCTTGATTGTTTCGCCGGTCCTTTCCGGTGACGGTTAATCCAAATTCGTCCGCTGTCGGCCGACGCACAGGGGCATTTTTGCATGCCACCTTGAGTAGAGTAATGCGGTCGATCAGCCGCAGCGTTGCTGCTCGGATCAGAAGTCTTGAATGGAATGAGAAACGCAGACGCCAGCGGTTCAGTCGTGAACTTGCAACTATTTAGGAGAATGTAGGAATCATGAGACTTTTGGATATACTCGCCGTTAAGTTGCCTTAATTTCATTCACAATCTGTAACTATCCAGCGCGCGTCAGCCTCTTTCCGGCGATGTGTCCCCGCGCGCGCCGGAATAGGGGTTGATTGCGCCGCAGAACGCGTCGTGTAATTCGGAAACGCGTTCATGAAACAACGGGAAGCCAGACGCCTGATCGTTCTCGAGTGGGATCGCTGGATTCGATCTCAAGCAAGCGAGTCCGGTCAAGCGAGCGCCAGGGACTCTGCTGAAGTTCTTTGTCGAGCTCCAGGACACGCGATCCACGCTGCTCGATTTCCAGGCGCGGGGCCACGACAAATGGCGGCTGGTTTACGGCTGGTTGCTGCGCGAACGGCGGGTTCACGAAGACATCGGGACGCGCAGGCCGTCTCGGTCGAGGCCGAGGAGGCCGGTTGCCGTTCGTGTACCCGCACCGGAACGACCGCGCTGAAGGGCCGAGGCCGGATCGGCGACGTGCGTCGGCACCGACGGCGTATTACAGCGGCCGTCATCCATTCGCTTCCGCGGCGATCAGGTAATCGTCGAGATTCTTGCCGGATTTTAGCAGCCTGGTCAGCCAACGCGGTGTCTTGCCGCGTCCCGACCAGGTCTCGGACGGCATCTCCGGATTGCGGAATTTCGGCCGTACCTCGGGATAGGGGCGGCGTCCGCTTTGGGCGGCTGTCGCCTGCACCGAATTGGTCTGAAGCTTCTTCAATCTCGCTTCGAGCGACCGTTTCTCGGCAAGCATCTTGATTGCCAGGATATCGGCAATCGTTTCGTGCAATGCCCATAACTCGTCGACCGACATGGTCCCGAGTTCGCTTTCCGTGATGCCGTGATTTATCGGTACAGAATTCTCAATTTCTCGTCTCAAGCAGAGAAAGATAGAGACAATAAATTAAGCAAAATTAAATGATGCGGCGCAGCGGTGATTGGATCTCTGTGCGGCCCGGATGGCTGGCGGCACAGCCCGCAAGGCGCGACCAGCCCGCCCGCAGCAACGCTCTGCCTGATATTCCGCAATAACACCGTTTCTGAACCCGCGGATTGTGCAATCGAAAATCGAAAACGCCGCGGGAAATAAATCGCGCCAGGCTCCTGTTTATCGATCGTTAACCGTAGCGGGGCAGGGTGGCCATGCGGACTTTGTATTTTTTTACCGCTGGCGAGGTCCGTATTCATGCCGACGCGGTGCTCGATTTTATTGCTCGCTTTGCTGGTGCTGGGCGGATGCAGCTCGAACCGGCAGGTTCGGGTGACCGTGCCTCAAGGCTCGCGCATCGCCTGGGATGGTCTCGGGCAGGATCCCAACCTTCCGCCGGCCAGGCATGTATCGGTTGCCCGGCCGCCCTCGATGGCGGAAATCGACAGCAAGAAAGCAGCCCTCGCCAGGCTGCGGGAATATTCGCGCGAGTGGGTGGCGCTCCGCAAGGAGATCGACATTGCGGAGGATACCCGGATCGCGAAGATCCTGGTCATCTGCACCGGCTGCCAGCCAGCCACAGGATCCGATCGCACACCTTAGTTCGCCGCCGCTGGAACCCGGGGCCGGTGCCGGAGGATATCAGGAGAAAATCTCCTTCGATCCTGACGGCGCGAGGTGTCACCTTTTTACTGCCGTATTGTTATCGCCAAATTTGCAGGTCGACGTTTGGGGAGCGATTCGAACCATTTTGCGCTGCACAAGGATGCGGCGCCTGAAGCGCCTGGGGACATGGTGGTTTCAGATGGTGGTTCGGACTAGCGAGGGGGCAGACAATGCTTGCCGCGGTGGAAGTCAATGTCGTTCTGTGGATCATGATCGCCTGCCTTGTCAGAGAGGCCTTCGGGTTGGCCGGGTATCTGTTCTGACTACAGGAACCACCTGAGAAGCGAGAACGACCCCCAACCGAGCGCAATCGACCAGCCGATCATGGCCGTCAGGACCGCGCCGAGATAGGCCGCCCGCAGCAGCCGCGCCGCCAGTCTGCCGGTGCGGGGTGGGGCGCGAAGAGGGCGAATTTCCGATTTGTTGCGCATGCTGCTGCCGCTGATCCGCGTCCTGTTCGTTCACTCGGTCGCCGCCGCCGCCGGTCAAGTTCAACCCCAGGGACGAATGACGCGAGATTCTCCCGCGTCCGGTCATTCTCAGGGGCAGCCTCACGATTGTCTGTGAGCTAGCGCACAAAGGAACTCGGTTTTTCGCACCGAGCGCCGCCGGCCTCTCCACCCTCAATCAGCTTCCGTTTCGTTCTCGACAACACATCAGGAGGCTCGCCGTGTCTCGGCGCAACGGCTTGGCGTTCAGGCCGACGGCGACCGCGACGCGGGACGATAGGCCTGGCGGTCAACCGCACGCCCGCCAAGCGGCGTCGGTGTCGGCCGTGCGGCCGGTTGCTGCAGCTCCCGGTTCTTGCGAAATGCCAGTCCGAGAAACCCGACAACCAGCAAGAACGCACCTGCCAGCATCAACCAATGCGGCAAGTGCATCGCCGACAACAGCTTCATCTCTTCCCTCCCTACACCTTCGCGCCCGTCTCGGTGAGCCTGCGGCTCATTGCCATTTCATTGGGCGGGGCTAGGCGACATTGGACAGATCGGGCTTGCTCTTGCGGGTTGCGCCGGCCCGCCGGCCGGGATCTCGATCTGCCCTGTCGGCCTCGATCTGTCGGACCAGCTTCCGCAGCTTGTCGAGGGCGGCAATCTGTTCAGCCAAAGTCGGTTCGCTGTTCTCTCGTCGCGACGCGCGGGTTTTTCTCGCCATTTCCAGCCTCGTGATCTCGATGCCGCCGGATTAATGCGGGGCGGATCGGAGCCAGCTAGTGCGTCGAAGGCACACCAGCCCGCGATTGCCACCCTCATCCCCAGCAAACTTCCGCGAAGGGGAACGTTGAGTTGCGGTAGCTCGGCCGTAGTCGACTTAAGGTTGCCGTGTCGCTGCGGTCGCGGCCGCCTAGTGTTGCGGTTCATAGCCCGCGATCATGCGAGCGCCCTTCCAGAGTTCCACCCGGCAATCGAGCGCGAGTTGTCTGGCTCGCTCCTTTGCACTGTCGTCGTCCGCGCAAATCATCTCCACGCGATTCATGATGTGCCCGTCCGAACCGATCAGATACACTCTGTAACTCTCTTCCATCGAAGCGTCCCCGCAGCCCGGCTTACGGCCGGCACGGCACGCATTTAGTCGTGGTCGGGAAAAATATGCAATGCGCCTTGGGCGCTCACCCAAGGAAAAGCCCCGGCTGCAACAGCCGGGGCGAAGTCGGTGTCTGTCGTCGCCGAGCCGTGAACCGCCCAGCAGGATCAGGAAACGGCGAGCTTCGGAAATGGTTCCCGTTCGACAAGGGAAAGGGTGGCGGGCAGGGACCCGGCGGAATCGACAGGGGCCGGAACATTGGCCGGTCTCGGTGTTTGAATTGGTAGGAAATCCATCGGCGAATACGGCAAGGGCCATGTGTCACAAGTGCGTCGACATCGACAAGCGGATTGCGCGACTGCGGGATCTGGCGCGCTCGGTCGATGACCCCCAGACAATCCGGAGCATCGACATCCTGGTCGCCGAAATGGAAGCGAGAAAGGCTGCGCTTCATCCGGAAAGCTCCGCATCCTAAGGCAGCGGCCCGTTGCGGCTGGAGGTCGTGCCGATGGCGGTCCTGCGCGCGGGCGGGGCTCGACGCCGTAGGTCACCGGGAGACGAATAAAACCGCAGAGCGTGTCATAGCGTGATGCTAGAAGCAGGCATCGAGAAGGAATCGCGGCCTTGCCTGCTGCCACCTTGGTGACCCCGCTGCCAACGCCTCTGCAGCTCAGCAATGGTGAGACGCTCACCACCGTGGGGGATGCCGTGATTTATTTTACCCATCTGACCAGGTCGCAACAGGCGAAGCACACCTGGCAGCGCACGATCGAGATGTTCAACGTGGCCATCAACGAAACGGCCTATCTTGGCGCGGCGACGATTACGCTGCAGACCGCGTTGCGCATCGACGGGTTGCTGGCGGACCCGAACCACTGAGACAATGACTCCACCCAAATCGGGTGCGGTGTGCTCATCGGGTAACAGCGGTCGCGTCGAATCAGCGCTACCCTGGTGCGGTATGGCTGCAAACAAGGTAACGGCAGTACACAGGGGCTGGAAATTTCATTCAAGCCGCGACTAGAGCCATCCTCGGTTGAGGATGGCTTTTTCTGTTTGCCTTCAGCGACCTCATGCAGCCTGAGCTGGCGCCGCGATGCCGAGCACGTGCAGTCGCTCCTCGATCACGATCAGCTGTTCGCGGATGGCGGCCTCTTCGAGCCAGAATGCAGCGTTCTCACCTTCCATCCGTGCCCTTTGGCGACAGATGCCGAGCATTGCCCGGTGATGTTGTATCGTTTCCATGCAGTCGTCCTCCTGTATGCACGACCCTAGCAACGGCCGTGCCAACATGTCTGTTAGCCGCTTCACATCCAGGGTCGGCTTGCCCGGGGTCGTTTCTGCCGGCGGATCGAGCCCCTGACGCCGAACGAGCGCGTCGGGTCCGGTTCCATCACGCCATTCGGTTTTTGTTAAAGATGTGCGGGCAAGAGTTCTGCAGCCAACAATCGGAGCGATGATGCAGAACCTGGAACAAACCATTCGTGAACGCGCCTACCATCTCTGGATCGCAGACGGTCGTCGCGACGGCAATGCGGAAGCGCACTGGCTCAGTGCCCAGCGCGAAATCCTGGCGACATCCCTGGAATTGTTTGCGCGCGTGAAGGCCGACCAGGGGACTGCAAAGGCCGGCAAGAAGTCGGTGCAAAGGATCGCGGCCAAAGGCAAGCGACGCGCCGCATAGAGCGTGCTTTTTCAATCCAGGATCCGCGCCCAAATCCGGCCTTGGGCCCTGGCGGCCAGGCTCCCGGCTATGCCCGCTCCCGGCGCATGAGTTCCCTCCGAGAGAAAAAGTGGAACCGGGTTATCGCACTGGTAGCCACGGTTCCGCTATCGGGCCTCTGTTGGGTCGATGAAGGCCTCTACCGCAGCTTGGCTTGATCATCCCACAATGAACATTTTCGCGGCTCCCTCGTCTAACATTGATGGAGAGAGTGCATGGTGCGTTTGAGTAGCAGAGAGCTTCGCGAGAAGGCGGTGAGATATCGGGCGCTCGCAAGGTGGATTGGCGACCGTGAAACAAATCAGCGCATTCTGGCATTCACCACCGAATTGGAGCAGCAGGCAAGCATCATGGAAAAGCCTAGCGAAGATCAGATTCGCAAGCGCGCTCAGGAGATCTGGGAGCAGGCGGGAAGACCCGAGGGCCGCGACGAGGAGATCTGGCTCCAGGCGGAGCGGGAACTCGGCCAGGATCCATCGCACCGAACACCGGACAACCTCTGAAGCGGTCGTCTGGCGCGCGATGAGTTCAAGCCAATAGCAGCCGCGAAGGTCGTGATCCTGCTCTACCGCTCGGAAAGGACCTGTCGGATTCGCGCGGCCAACGAGCCCTGGGAGAACGGCTTTTGGATGAGTGCTACGCCGGGGTCGAGGCGGCCTTGATGCACGATCGCATTGCGCGAATAGCCCGTCATGAAAAGAACTGCCAGTCCGGGCCGGGCCTGCCTTGCAGCATCGGCCAGAACCCGCCCGTTCATTGCGGGCATGACGACGTCGGTCAGCAGCAGATCGACCGGCTCGGGCCTGTTCAGTAGCACGAGGGCGGACGGACCATCTGCGACCGACCTGACCTGGTAGTTCAGCGCCCTGAGGGTTTCCGTGACGTAGCTCCGCACGTCCGGATCGTCCTCGACAACGAGGACGGTTTCCTGATTGCCGGGAACGATTTCTTCCGGCGCCAGGGCCGGCGACACCGGCTCATCTCCAACATGACTACGAGGCAGATAGATTTTGACCGTGGTCCCCTCGCCAACCTCGCTGTAGAGGCGAACGTGTCCCCCGGACTGCTTGACGAATCCGTAGACCTGGCTCAGCCCCAGGCCCGTGCCCGCACCAGTCGGTTTTGTCGTGAAGAACGGGTCGAACGCCTTCTCGGCGACATCCTTGGGCATGCCGCAGCCGGTATCGGTCACCGAAATCAGGACGTACTGGCCGGGCCTGATGCCATCGACGGATTTGCAGTATTGTTCATCCAGAAAGGCATTGGCTGTCTCGATGGTGAGCTTGCCGCCGCCGCTCATCGCGTCGCGTGCATTGACCGCCAGGTTCAGGATGGCAGATTCGAGCTCGCCCTTGTCCGCTTCGGCGGTCCAAAGCCCGCCGCTCTGTACCGTCTCGATGGAGATGTTTTCCCCGAGTGTGCGACCAAGCAGCTCGGACATCCCCGCGACGAGGCGGTTGGCATCAACCGGTCTTGGATCCAATGGCTGGCTGCGCGAAAAGGCCAACAGCCGTCTGGTGAGCTCCGCAGCGCGCTCTGCTCCATTCAGCGCGTTGGTGACGGCGATCTTCGGCTTTCCTTCCGCAAGCTGCCTCAGCGCCATCTGGAGATTGCCAAGTATGATCGTCAGCAGATTGTTGAAATCGTGGGCGACCCCACCCGTCAACTGGCCGATGGCTTCCAGCTTCTGAGCCTGGCGCAGCCCGGCTTCGAGCGCCTCGCGACGTTCGGCTTCCGCGTACAGAGCCCTGGTGTTGCGCATGGCAAGAAGGATCAGAACAACGAACACGGCAGTCGCCGGAAGGCCGAAGATCAAGTGGCCCGCCATGTACCACAGCCAGCTCCGAACGATGTCGCGGGTTTCCAGGCTGGAGCTCACATAAAGAGGAAAGCCGGCCAGCTTGCGCACGGAAAAACGGCGCTTGAGATGGTCGACATTGGAAACCGTGGTGTAGCGGCCGCCTTCCGGATGTTTCGTTATCAGTTGTCCGAATCCGGTCGCAGGATCGAGCCTGATGCCGGTGGTCGCGGGCAGGGGATATCGCGCCAGGACCAGGCCATCGTCGCGTATCAATGCAAAGCTGGCGCTGGCCCGGGCCGCAATCGGTTCGTAGAGGCGCTGGATCGCCTCCGGCAGGATCGATATTTCGGTGAAACCACTGAATGCTCCCTGATCGTCGGAACGGCGGCGGCTGACCGGGACAATTGATCGGCCCGTCATCTTGATCGGCAGTACGTCGCCGACGCGGATGCGAACGCCCGTGGCAAGCTGTGCTTTCAGATAGTCGCGGTCGGGAGCATTCGCCGATGCGGGTATCGGAAACAACAGCGAGGAAACCAATGCGTTGCCCTGAGCATCCAGGATCCAGATCGAAGAGATGTCAGGAAGCGCGAGGGTGAATTGCTGTAACCTCTGACTGAGCTCGGCTTCGCCGGCACGCAGCGACTGGTCGGTGCGGCCGCGCGTGATCTGCTCGACGCTGTCGAATATTACATTGATCGACTGAAACACCCTCAGGACCTGCTCCGAAGCAATGTCCAGAGCTCCCTCTATCCGTTCGTCGGCGAGGCCGAAGGCCGTTCGATAGTTTGCCCACGAGGCGTAGAGAAATAGAATGATCGGGATCGTGATACTCGCCACGAGCATCAGTCTTAAACCCCGCAGCGCGGCGTCCCGGCGTTGTCGCATTGCGGTGACAAGTCCTGAAGTCAACGAGGCAATGGCGTCATCGTTAGCAGCTAACACATCACGATGGAAGCGCGCCAGGTTGCACAAGCGACCATGACGATCTCTGGCGGCGCAGGCGCAAAGCCAAATCGGCCGCCAGCGTGATGGCGGCTGCGTTGATCACGCGTGAACCGGGGCAACGAGGACCATGTCCTGCCGGATGCCCGGCGTTCACGATCATCTCTCAGAACTTGAGCACCGTCCGCAGTCCGAATACCGCCGCATCCTTCAGCACTTTGCCGGCATTGGTTCCGAGCGGATCGGTGGCCCCGCCGCCGGGGTGGGTGATGTACTGGAAGTTCGGCAGCAGGGTCCAACCGGCGCGGACTTCATATTGATAGACGATGCTCACCAGGGATTCGAACCGTCGCGTTGGCCAGGCGGGGCCGTAGAGCTGCTGGAAATCGACATCAAGCGCCTGCGCCCAGGACGAAACATGCGCGTAGCCGGCGGCAACGCCGAATTTGTCGTGGGGACGCGCGTCGTAGAGCCCGACCAGCTCGATTCCGGCATCGGCATAGTAATCGATGAGGTTGCGGTCGGGCGGCGCATAGGAGCCGCGGGCAAAAACCCCGATGCCGCGGTCGGCGTCCTCTCCGACGCGATAAAGCATCTGTTCGAAAGCGCAATAGATGCCGAAATCGCCCGACAGCAGGGAGGGCGTGCCGTCAGGCGCTGCGCGGGCCAGAGAGGCTCCCGACGAACTCCATCGCTCACTGGCAAAATCGCCGAAATGGCGCCAACCGCCGAGCTTGAACTTCCCCGCCAATCCCGGATCGCCCTTCTCAGCATTCCACTGCAGCTGGATCTCGCCAAGCGCCAAAGGCGGATCGTTGACGCGGAAGTTGAGCCCGTAGCGGTTGCGCAGCTGCGGATCGTTTGATCCGGGGCCGGCTGCGTTGCCGTCAAACACTGCCGCGATCAGCGTGTAGTTTTCGGAAAGATCGGCGCGGAGCCGCGTACCCATCGTAGCCAAGGGTGGCGAGGGACCGCCGCTCGGCAGGTTCAACGCCAGGCTCGCAGGCCACCCCAAGGAGGCGTTGGTGAAAACGTCGGTGTACTTGGCGGTCATGAATTCCGTGTCGGCGGCCAGCTGTCCGGCCCGCAGCGCCAGCCTGGTCCCCCATTTCTGCTCGAACCAAATCTCGTAAAGGCGGGTGGTCGGCAAGGCCTCGATGCCGCTGACCACCATGTAGTTGAGCAGATCGCCGCGGGAAAGCCCGCCGCCATCGATCTGGAAGATGTTGGCATGGAAGGTAAGTTGCCGGGTGCCGATCAGCTTCTCGAGATCCGCATCGACTGCCAGGTTGATCCGATCTTCGTATACCGCGCTCTGCTTCTGTCCTCCCGTCGGATTGCCGATCAGCTCGCCGATATAGGTGACGGCGAATTTGATGCCTCGTTCTGCAAGGGGATTGGGCAGCAGGCCCAGGGTACGTTCTTCAACCGTGCTTTCACCGGTGTCGGGATCGGCAGGTTTGAGGTCATCGGTCTTCTTGTCTTCCTGCGCCCACGCAGGCCGGCTGATGCCGGCGAACAGGAGGAGCAGAAAGAGCCATCGGCGCATCGACCAGAACCGGTTGCTGAACCGGATTTTTGTCGCAGCTTTCGGTGGTCGTCACAACTGCCTGGAGCATGCCGGCGAGCATTTTGCACCTAACTTTGCTTGTCGTGTTCGCGTTGGAAGCTCGTCAGCCCGCTTGCCGTTGTCCGAGCCTGCTCTGCCACGCCGCAAGTGTTCCAAAGTGGACGGATCGGCTCCGCAATCGCCTCGGGAGCCCGCGCCGATCCGAGCCTTACTGCTGGATAACTCATCGGGCGGCCGTGCGGCCGAATGTTTCGGTTGCACCCTTCCCGGGAAGCGTGCAGTGAGAATCGCATGGCCCGGACGAATGACAGCGAAGCGGCGCCCAAGGGCGGCTGGTTGCGGCGACTGGGCCCCGGTCTCATCACGGGCGCCTCGGACGACGATCCATCCGGGATCGGCACGTACAGTCAGGCCGGAGCCCAGCTCGGATTCGCGATCAGCTGGACGATGCTGCTGACCTATCCCCTCATGGTGGCGATCCAGGAGATTTCGGGAAGGATCGGGAGGGTCACGGGCCATGGCATCGCGGGGAATGTCTGCCGCAACTTTCCGGCGTGGGCGATCTGGTCGCTGATTGCCCTGTTGTTCGTCGCCAACACCATCAATATAGCGGCCGATCTCGGCGCGATGGCCGACGCCTTGAAGCTGTTGCTCGGCGGCCCGCGTCTTCTTTATGTCATTCTGTTCGGGGTCGCTTCGGCGACGGCGCAGATCTTCCTTGCCTACAAGCGCTACGTCGCAATACTCAGATGGCTCACGCTTGCGCTTTTCGCCTATGTCATCGCGCTGGCAGTCGTCAAGGTTCCCTGGGAGGAGGCCCTTAAAGGGCTGGTACTTCCCCAGGTGCAGTGGACGGGCGCCTTCCTCACGACACTGGTTGCGATCCTCGGCACGACCATATCGCCATATCTATTCATCTGGCAGTCCTCGCAGGAAGCCGAAGAGCAACGGATCGACCCCGACAAGAGGCCGCTGCGCGAGAGCGCCCGCGGTGCTGCGGCGGAACTGCGCCGCATTCGGTTCGACACCATGATCGGCATGGCATTTTCGAATGTGATCGCCATTGCCATCATCATCACCACCGCCGCCACGCTCCATGCCAAGGGAATAACGGACATCCAGTCGTCGGCGCAGGCCGCGCAGGCATTGAGGCCGGTTGCGGGAGCGTTCGCCGAACTGATCTTTGCGCTCGGCATCATTGGCACCGGTCTGCTGGCGATTCCGGTGCTCGCGGGATCGACGGCCTACGCCATCGGCGAGGGGCGCAAATGGCCCGTCGGACTGTCGCGCAAGCCGAAACAGGCACTGGCGTTCTACACCGTGCTGGGGCTGTCCGTGCTGCTCGGCATCGGGCTCAATTTCACCCCGGTCGACCCGATCAAGGCGCTTTATTGGAGCGCCGTCGTCAACGGCGTGCTCGCCGCGCCGGTGATGATTCTGCTGATGATCCTGGTACGGAACCAGAAGGTCATGGGGAAATTCGTCGTCCAAGGCGGGCTGTTCTGGCTTGGCTGGACGTCGACGGTTGCGATGGCGCTCTGCATCGTCGGGATGGCCGTGACCCTGGCGATGTAGCAGCCTGCGATCTCCGAGGCCCGCGCGTCTTGCCAACGCCACACCGCAGCGGCGGCGAGCGGATCCACCATCACGTTCCTCGCTCCGCGAGCCGTACCAGGGCTTCGACGATCCGGACGATGTCGTCTTCATTCATTTGTTCGGCTTGCGTCTCGGACGTCGGCAGCGGCTCGACTTCGGCGAGAAATCGCTCGGGATCGAAGCCGCGCGGGAAGGGCGCGGCGACCGGGCGAGGAGGCGGGGCGGGTCCGACGGCGACGGGCTTGTCTGTCCCGGACGTCGGGTCGAACGGGTTGGGCAATTCAATCATTCATCCCCTCCAAGCCTGGGGAGTGCAACAAAAACAAAAAATATCCGCTCGGCTGCTTCCGTCATGATCCGGCGCGGCGCAAGACCGATCCGGGCTTAACCTGACCGCTCAACCTTGCTCGGCGGGCTTCCGCATCGTCCTGCTCGCGGGCATGACGGCCGCCCTGCCGCACGGCCTGTCGACTATTTTTCCGATCCCCTGCTCTTCATGAAGTTCTGAACATTGCCGGCAACATGTTCGTCCACGCAGGCGGTCGGCGCGGGTCGGCCGGCCAATCGATCGCGCGTCCATCCGATCAGGTCGGCCTCGAGCGCCGAATTCGGCGCCAGCAGCGACAGGTGCCCCCGCGCCGCATAGACCTTGAAGTCTATCACCTGACCGGCAGCGCAACGCGCCGCGACGAAGTGCCGTTGGATTTCAGGCAGCACGATATCGTCGGCCTCGCCCTGAGCGAGAAACACCGGCACCGGTATCGGCCCGTCAGGCGTGTTCTGCGCCAGGCGAGCCCCGAGCGGTCCAGTGGTCGGGTCGCGGGTGAAGATGCCGTCACTGGGCAATAGTTTCGCTTCCGCTTCCGAAAGCAGTGCCGGCCATCCCTCGGCGCAGCGCGTGTCGATATCCTCCGTCAACAGCCTGGCGTTGCGGAACAGATAGTCGTCGACCTTCACCTCCGGATACGCGGCGCTGTAGGCTGCGAGCAGGTAGGCGGAAATGATCTTGCCAAAGGTCGTTGAAACCATGGTCCTGGCGATCCCTTTCAGATCGCTCGCCGGCGCCAGCGCGGCAATTCCCACCAGCTTGACGTCCGGGGCGTATTCGACCCCGCGGATGCCGGCCCAAAGGGCGGCATTTCCGCCCTGCGAATGGCCCCATGCAACGACGAGGTTGTCGAGGTTCAGGCCCTTTATCTGCCGCGCGGCTCGAACGGCATCGAGGGTCGATCGCGCCGCCTCATTGCCGAGCGGAATGATCTCGGCATTGTTGAGACTGATGTAGTCGGGGGCGACATATGCCCAGCCCTCCGCGATCAGCCGGTCGAGAGCGGGCACGCTCGCAAACGGATTGGACGTGGCCGATGGCGCGCATCCCGCGGCAATCCCTGACAGCCCATGCGCCCAGGCAATCACCGGCTGCGGTCGGTCCGGGGGCTTGAGCGCAGCCATCACCACCGCGCTCGCAATTGCCGGCGAGTTGTCGGGCTGCGTCGTCGTATAAAGGATGCGCCAGGCCTGGGTGCCGCGCGGGACCGCTTTGGTGACCGGTTCGGCGCGCAGCAAGATGCCGGCCGTGGTCGGCTTGGGCCGCTGAAAGCTGTAGAATGCGTCGAGCGACGAGGGACTGGCCGCCCACCAGACAAACGCCACCGCCATCAAACCGACGACGACCGAGCAGACCGCGACAAGCATGAAGCGATTGGCTCGGCTGCGGCGAGCAAGCTTGGCGCCGGTCATGGTTGCGGCCCGCCGAGGCCCCAACGCCGGTCATGTAGATCGGCCGGGTCTTCGCGCGGCGGAAGACCACTGAACCAGACCTCTTGGCTTGCACGCAGGCGGGGGCGGAGCCCGTGCAAACAGGTTGTACGCTGCAACATACTGAAATCGATCCAACGCTTGAACGCGTTACGCCGTTTTATCTTCGACTTGCCCACCCTCGAGCCAGCAACTTCGCGCATCTGTTCCACCGCTGCAACGGGGAAAATGCCGGATGGTTACGCTGTTAACGTTATTGCCTGACGCCGGGAATCGCGGTTGGAGCGCAACGCGCGCGATCATGGTTCGGTAACGGCAATGTGACGGTGCAGTCGACAGACCGACCGCGGCCAGGCTCGAACGGCGGGCTGGCGGATCGCGTGTTCAGCTTAATGTGAGCTGGTTCGCCGCCAATGAGTCCGTTGCGCGAAATAAAGAATTGTCCGACCGACCAGTATGCCCAGTGCGCCGCCGGTCATCTTGACCATGGCATCGCTGAGCCGGCCGTGGCGACCCGGCGTAAACAGTTGGGCGATTTCGAGCAGCACGGCACTGCCAAGAACGACCAGGCAGACCAGTACGATGTGTCGGGGATAGGCCAGGCACAACAGCGCGCCGAGAGCCAGATAGGCAGCGATCCGCTCCGGACTTGGAGAACTGAACACGGCCGGTCTGTCCCTGATCGGCGAGATCGTGGCAAACACGATGAAGGCGAGCAGGGCCCACGCCGCGCCGGCTAGAAGTTTGTGCAACATTGAAACGCCACTGGCTTGGAGTGAAGCCAGACTTCGCCGGCTTTTCGCCGTTTTGCAACAGCTTTGTGCAGGGTGGAAGCTTGTTGCACGATCATGGTGAAAGTCGTAACGGCGGTCCGAGGTCGTTGACCGTCTTTCCATCAAGTCCGCGAAGAGGTCATGTCGATGATCGGTTTCGGCTGGCAAGCAAGCGGGTGCCAATCGTTCTCCAGGACGAATGTGGGATTTCCGAGAAGCCGGAAACCAGCTATCATCGGCAACCCATTCGACGATGGAAACCTAGCCGATGGCCATCCAGGATTGGTCCCCCTCCGGGCTGCAAACAGTCTCCCGCCTGCCCTGGGGTAGCCACGTCGTTCATTTTTTTGAACCGACGGACGAACTCTCGCCTGTCCTGGTGCCGTACTTCAAGGCGGGGCTGGAAAACAATGAGCAGTGCCTCTGGGTTACCGGGGAAGGGTTGAGTGCGGAGCAGGCGCGCTCCGCACTGCGCGTCGCCGTGCCTGATTTGGACAGCCGCGAGCGGGACGGACAGATTGAAATCGTGAATGCCGGCGAGTGGTATGCGCCGGGCGAAAAGCTTCGGCCACGCGAGCTGGTCAGCGGGCTCCTGCAACGCGAGCAGGACGCCCTGGGCCTCGGCTACCGCGGCCTGAGAACGAACGGCAACTGCTCGTGGGTGTCGCAGGCTCAATGGCCCGACTTCCTGGAATACGAGAAGTTGGTTCAACAGGCCGTTCGCGGCCGTCGCATGATCTGCATGTGCAGCTACTGCGGCGAGCGTCTGCAGGCGGACTGGCGCTCGGAAGTCATCGAGCGGCATGATTGGGCGCTGTCTGCTGATACCTCACCGCAATATTTGACATATGGCGCGCGGGTCGACCTGCCTGATGGACTCCCGCAGGCAGATGCAGCCGAGCTGCTAGGCAGATTGGAGCGACAGCAGCGCACGTTTGATCTGGCGATGCTCGCGTCCGACATGGGGACATGGCGCTACACGCTGGCCGACAATATCTGCGTGTACGACCGGAACGCTCAACGCCTGTACGGCTTGACGACGGCACGCTTCGTCCATGATGACGAGGGAGTGAAGAACAAGTTTCATCCTGAGGACCTGGAGCTGCTGTGGTCGCGGGTCGCAGGGGCCCTCGATCCTCGCGGCGATGGCCGTTACAACGTGGAATATCGGGTCAAGCAACTTGACGGCAGCTGGCGATGGCTGAGTGCCTGGGGCCTTGTCGAATTCGAAGGCGAAGGTCCGGACAGGAAGGCTGTGGCGATTGCCGGGGCGAGCAGGGACCTCACCGAGAAAAAGCAGGCCGAGGAATTGCAGCGACTGCTTTTCAACGAGTTGGGCCATCGGATCAAGAACACCTTTGCGAACGTTCAGGCCGTCGCCTCACAGACGTTGCGGACTGCGCGCGATCTGCCATCCGCCCAGGAAGCCTTGTATTGGCGCATCCAATCGATGGCAGAGGCGCATGATCTGCTGACGACACGTTCCCGGACCGGCACGCTTTTGAGCGACGTGGTTGCCCAGGCGCTGGAAGGGTTCATCCCGGCTCAGGTCAACATGGCTGGACCTGACGCGGAGGTCTCATCGAGGCATGTCCTGGCGATCAGGATGGCGTTGCACGAGCTTGCAACGAATGCGACCAAGTATGGCGCGCTATCATGTCCCGGCGGCACCGTTGACGTGCGCTGGCACGTCCGAGAGGGAATGTTGCATCTGGATTGGGAAGAACTTGGCGGGCCGCCGGTTGCACCACCGAGCAGAAGGGGATTTCGGCAGCCGGCTGCTTGAGCGTGTGGTTCGCGACCTCGGAGGCGATACGAAGCTGACTTACGCTGCAACCGGGCTGCGATGCAGCATCGTCGTCAGGCTGGACATCTAGGCAACCGCGCCGAAGCTCGCCGGGGCAAAAACAGAGGCGAGAGCAGCGCCACGCGGCATCGGGAGATCTAGTCGTCTCGCCGGACGCGACGCTTTCCGGGGGCGCGTTTGCCCGCCGGGTCAGCATGCGTGACCAGGGCGGCCTCTGCCTCCTTCGCCAGTCGGAGTTCGCGAAGGCGAAGCATGTTCTTGCGAACCGAAAGATCCTGCTGAGCGACTTCTTTCATCGCAAGATCTGCTTGCTCCCTGAACAGCCGAAGCCGGTTCTCCTTGGCGGCTTTCTCATCCGGGGTAGTGACCATTGGTGCCTCTCAACTTGTTGGCCGCCCGCGTCCGAATCGACTTTTCGGTACGGTCGTTACCAACGCCTGCCGCATACCGAACACTCCCAGTTATTCGCAATCCCTGCAGGTGAATAGGTCGAACTACTCGGAGCGGTTACCGTGGAACCCAATCGTCCGGGTCGTCGTCACTCAGGGGCGTTACGCTTTCGTGGTCTTTTGAGGCTTTTCGATATGCCCGCAGCGCAGGCACTCGAACGTGATGCGCTCAAAATCCAATTTCGAGCCATCGATCGCGATCATCTTCATTCCGCAACCAGGGCATTCTGGCCGGTCGAAGAAGAGTTTCGCAGGATGCATGACACCGATCTCATCAAGTGGGCAAACAACTATCTCGGTGGCTAATGGACGCCGAGGCAAACACGCTGATCGGCCTATCACGTAGATCTCCGTCAAGCTAATCAATTCGGCCGCGCAAATCGATCACTCGGAGACCTAATGGAACCGCATCTCCTGTTCAGCGACGTCCATCCGGGCTCTTCGGAACTTTGAGCAGCTCGAGGGCAGCTTCGGCGTGTTCCGGTCGCGATATGAGAACATATTCGCCCTGCGCCAGGGTCGTACCGCTGGCCAGCACAACGGCCCGCTTGGGACATATCTTGAAGCAGCCGGTGAGAACCAGCCGAGGCGCCTTATGGTGGGCGCCAACGGTCGTTGCCCGTCGGAGCTGACGGCGGATCTTTGCACCGTGAGAACTGCGCTTCAGGCACTTCTTGCAGATGAGGATGGGCGGTTCGCGGCCAGAACGGACGATGGTTGTTTGCATCACGCTTAAGTAAGGAGAGCGGCGCGTCCGCGCCAGGCAACGCGACCGAAAGCGACTATCTATTCCCGGATCAATGTGCGTAGGTTGATGCTCAATCTGCGCTGTTCGTCAGCTTTGAGGCTTGCTTTTTTCAAAGAACTCCATAGCTTGCCAGTCAGCGGCTGTCACTTGTAGAAACTGCCTGCGGGCTCTTCTTCCAAAGACATCGTCATGATTGAACGGTTCGCACGATGGTCGTGCGGACCAGCGCTGCCATTGTGGAGACGAGAGATGCCGACAGGTACGGTAAAGTGGTTCAACGGCCAAAAAGGGTTTGGATTTATTCAACCCAGCGACGGCGGCAACGATGTTTTCGTCCACATCAGCGCGGTCGAACGGGCAGGCCTTTCCGGCCTGGCCGAAGGCCAGAAGGTTACGTTTGATGTCAAGGCTGACAAGATGCGAGGCAAGACCAGCGCCGAAAATCTCGCGGTGGTGTAGCTGGTCGCTCCGTTTGGCCGCGGGTGCCCTGGCGCTCGTCAAGCCTTCGGAAAATCATGCCGTCGGCGCGCGCGTGTCTCCGCGGTCCGTAGTCCGCCTTCTGGAAGCACTCTGAAAGCGACCGGACGCGAAGCTTTGGCTTTCGGGTCCGTTTGATCGCATGAAATAGCGATAGCTAGTTGGCTCAAAAGAGCGCACGGTCGATGCTGCGCCGCTCCGACGGGATCGCCACGCGGCCGGCTGGCTCAGATTGCAGGACATGACCGTTCGCTCGCGCCGGGAAACTGTCACCTTTGTGCACCCTTTCCGTATCAAGGGCATCGATAGGCTATTGCCTGCAGGGGCTTACGAGGTGGTGACGGACGAGGAGATGATCGATAGCCTGTCATTCGCCGCCTTCCGCCGGCTCGCCACCATGATCATGGTGCCTGCCGAATTGCATGGTTCGACGATGGAGATGATCTCCATCAATTCGCTCGATCTGTCCGATGCCCGACGCGCCGATGCCGGCAAGCCTCGTGAGTGACAAACCTCTCGATCTCGACAAACACCGCGGCTTGGCCGCACAAAAGGCAACCGACATCCGACGCATTCTGCTGGAGGCGGAGAACAACGCAATCGAACTGCGTCATCGTCAGGAAATCCTCGAAAACCAGCTGTTGTCGGCCCCGGCCGGCTCTTGGCCGGAGGCGGCCGCCAAGGCGCGTTACGTTCTCAACCTCTGCGCTGCCGGCCTCGCGCCGGAGGATACCCATCGTCGCGTTCTGGTGGCAGCGGTCCTTGCGGACTTTGCCCGGCTCTCGGATGAGAGCTGATCGCGAATTGCAGAAACCGCCGGAAACCCGGCTCGAGTCTGAAAATCTCTTCAGGCGCGCATTCGAAGGAAAAATCCATGCAGCAGCTTTCGCCGCGTCACGTCAAACTGGAAGAATCGCTCCGGCTCGGTGTCGTATCGGGCTGGTACAGCACCAAGGTGAGCGGCACGTTTGTCTCCGGACCGCATGACACCGAAGCCGATTGCCAGCGCAAGATAGCGGAGATCGACCCACCGGCTGCAAAGAAACGAAGATGACCTGACGACGGCGTGTCTTGCCGTTGGTCCGAACATGGGCCGGCATGCCGCGCTTGCACATGAGGAGCACTCAAATGACGCTGACACGCGGCAGCTATCGGGGTTATCAATTCGACCGGATGGTCATCCTGTTTTCCATGGTCGACGGCAAAAGAGATGTTCCGTGCGCCGTCAGCACGTCTGTCCTGGACGAGATGGATGGCGCCACACGAACAAGGGCGGATCAGCGCGAAGCCCAGTTCATGCGATTGCGGGAGCGGATCGAGGAGTGCGCCAACCGCAAGTTTCTGGCAACCGAGTTCGAAGGCAATCCGCCCGGCATCGTCCTGCGCAGCATGGATTTTCGCAAGGTCACGTAGAGAACTGGCGGAAGTTCAGCACGGAGTTTGCCGAGAGCGGACAATTCGATTCGCCCGCGCACGATGTATCCGGCCGGCGCGGCTCACCGAGCGTCAGGGAACGAGCTAACCTCCCGGCGCATCATCGTCGAATGGATCGGCCGGGCCGGGTGACCTTTCGTGAGCGGCCTGACGTACGATCTCGATGATCTCGGACAGCATATCTCCGCGGTCGCCGGGCCGTACGTCCTTCAGCAGATAGCGGACGGCCGCGCGGATCGACATCCTGGCGTCGTCATGGCCGGCAAAATCCCGATTGTCTTGGTCTGACATGACGGAACGAGCCCCAGGGATGACGAGCTTCTTCGTTCGAGGAGCAATCACTGAGAATACGAGAGCTGATCTTCCGTGACGACCCGCTCGATGTTTTCCGATTTGCTCTTGATGCGGTATCGAAGGCGTCCGTCCGACTCGATGGGCATGCGTTGAACGATGGTGTAGATCATGGGTGGTTCAAATGCGGCGCGGCCTTGCGGGCCTTGCGGCTGGTGGTGGACGTCCTGATTCAGCTTAAAGGCATGTGACATGTTCGTCTCCAAGGCTCGGGCTCTGGCGCCCCTACAACAGGCTGGTGCGTGAAGCACAACGGATACTGCAGCGGGCCCTCGGCAAGCTCCACAGGCGTATGCTGAAGCCGGACCGGACCTTGCCCAGCCTGGCTTCGCAATTCCTGACATTGCATCAATCGCTGGCTATTTCTTCTTGGTGGAACCTGCGGCCGGCTGCCACGCGGAGCCCTTTTGGCTCGGTGGCGCAGCGACTGTCTTGATCTTCTCTTTTTTAGGCTTCTTGGCCTCGCGGTTTCCTCGCTGCTGGCGGTTGGCCATGCCCGTCTCCTTGAGGTTGTAGCCCAGAACCAATCCAGATCCTATCACAGGTTTCATTCGGTCCGAAGGGCCATGCCTGTTCAAATGTTTGAACTGGAGGATTGCGATGAATTCGCGGCCGTAAACGGTCCGCTTCGGGAAGCGCCTGAACTCCACCACACGGTTCGGAGACCAGGTTGATCAAACCGACCGGAATCGGTCGTGGGCAGGCTCGGCCACCAATGCCCGCATTGAAGCGGTCTTGCCTATTGTCACGGCGCGCATGGTCTCAAAGCGATAGCCCATGGCAATAACTTGGCGGAATCTTCACGCGCCGCGATTGCAGTGGTCGCTCAGGCCGTCAGCAGCGGGCGGTGTCCGTCCGCAGCGGACGGGCCTTCCGGTGCCAGGCCTATGCAGTCCGGATGACGGTCTCGAGATCGGAATGGGTGGCGCAGAATTGCAGCGTCTCGCGCGCAGCGGCAGGGTCGGCGACCAGATAAATGGGGTCGCCCGGTCGGCGCGGTTTGACGGCATGAGGCACTTCGCGGCCGGTCTCGGCTGCGATCGCCGCGAGGATCTGGCGTACCGAAAAGCCGGTGCCGGTGCCGAGATTGAAGGCGCCGCCGCGATGGTCGTGCATCAACAAACGGAGCGCCGACACGTGCGCGGCGGCGAGGTCGGCGACATGGATGTAGTCGCGGATCGCGGTGCCGTCGGGCGTCGGGTAATCGTCGCCGAACACCGCGAAATCCGCGATGTGCCCCTGCAGCGCCATCATCGCGCGCGGGATCAGATGGGTTTCGTCGCGCAATTCGCCGATCTCGCCGGACGCGTCGGCGCCACTGGCGTTGAAATAGCGCAGGCCGAACGATCCGATGCCATAGGCACCGCGGTAGCCGGCAAGGATCTGTTCGATCATCCGTGGAATTTCCGGACGTGAGAAAACATGCTACGCAATTGGTACCCCGGGGCTCGGGGGCAATAACCCATCTGACGGGGAACTATCTGGTAACAGGGTCAAAAACAGGGAAAAATAGCGATTTTGCCTGGTCTCCTCTATGTGATACTTCAAAAAACTTGTATCTTCAGTAGGTTAGTAGAGCTGCCCGATAAAACTTATCAGGATAAGCTTTGGGTTCAACAGGATGTCTCACGCCAAAAACAGGCGAGAACAGATGTGGCCTATCCAACCCATTAAACTACCTGCCGTCGAGTTCGTTGACTGCCCCTGTGCCCCCCGGTGCCTGCGGCGTTCCGGTCGCCCAAATCGGCGATTACGCCGTGTCGGGACGAACTCGATAGCTCTTCTTGCCCCAGGCACCGCGCGGCTTGATCGCTTCCAAGACGAATCCGCCCGCGCGAGTGTTTTCAAATTGTTGTAGCTTCGCGACCCGCGTCTGTGGAATCCCACCAAGGTGGGCGCTGACATCCGGATCAAGGTCGCGAAACTTCAAGAGTGTGGAACCATGCCTCGCGTGCCATGCCTCGAAAAATTCGGCGATATGCTGTCGAAGTGGATCCTCGGCCTTGAGCTCGGCGATGCCTTGCACTGGGTCTAAGCAACCGAGCGCCAATAAAGGATCGCGGCACCACGACGCCCAGACTTCAAAGCTGCCGAACGGGATGCCCGGCCGCAGGCGATTTTGTCGCCCCCACCGCCAGATCGTCAGTAAAGCCTCCTGCAGACGCAGTCGGTCAGCAGCAACACGAGTTTCAAAATCCTGGTTGAACCGGCGCTGTTCCGGGTGTTCGCATTTGGCGTCCAGATTAACGACAAGGAACCGCCGCGCCAGATCTTCAGATATTTTTACCGCGTTTCCCGTAACCGCGATAAATGCGTTCGTGCTCAACGGCACCATCTTGCTTTGGCCAAGCCGTCTCGTGCAAACTTGGCCTTCGGTAATAATTTGCGCAAGCTGGTTCGATGAGAGAAACGTCGCATTGAGATTATCTAGAAACATCATTGGAGCGCTCTGCAACAATTGGGCTTCGATCCGCTTCGTGAGTTCCTGTCCAACTCCGTGGCTGGTAAATGCCATCGGTTTTTGTCCAAATGCAATCTCGGCTGCGGCGTGAACAAGCATGCCTTTTCCCGTACCGGAGCCGGACAATTGTGGCGCACGCAACAGTAAGGCTGGAGCAAGCGGTAGGCTCTGACGGCACACGGCCGTCAGCAACCCTACCAAAAACGCGGATTTGTCCGCGCCGGGATCTTGGGTAAGGTCGACCGAAGAAACTTGATCGATGTAGACGCGCACCGAGTCAGCGAACGGAAACAATGCCAGCGTTTGGCGAACAAGATGCAGCGAAGCCCGGGCCTCCGAAAAAGTGGGTCGGACCGCCATCTGCGGCGGACAAAGCAAATTCAAACACCACGTGCCGCGTAGCGTATCGTAACCGTTCGAGCACCGAATTGAGCCGTCGTCCAAAAGTACTGGCGTGGAACAGATTCCCTTTAAGACTGGCAGATCCCGGTCACCGGCCATGTTGAGGTAAAGCCGCGCGACCGATGCTGGCAGAGTCACGTTCTTCCGCTGCGTTGAGCCTTGCTTTTCCTTGTATTCGACCGGGCGGCAGACCTTGTGGGCCTCTAATATAACTCCCTCCACGGTGAGTTGCTCGATCTGCGGGTTGTCGTGTCCATGAACAACACGGACAACCTGACCTCCTCGCTCAAAAAGTGCCCCTGCTGTTGCCAGGAGTCCGGCCAGGTGTCGCGCCGTCGCCGGCAGGTTGGCATGGTCAACAATCAGCTCGGGAAGCGTCGCAGGAAAAGCCGCGCTGGCTTGATCGTGTGCCAACGGCAATCCAGGTGCCTCGTGACGCGGAATGAGCGCGCGCGTCATTTTGGTGCTCCCGTGATGCTGACCATTACTTGACCAACGTCAACGCCGTTGTCAGCCGCGAAGCGGCGACGAAATTCATCAACATAATTTTCTTCCTTGCCGGATGATCTTTGTTCAAGCTCTTCCGCAGAGAAGTGAGCCGACCAAGCGGCGTCGTTTTTTAAGTTTCCCACATTGTGCCCAACATTCTTGCGCGACACCTCGTCAATTGGAATGAATACCGGCATATTGAAACCGGTAGGACGCTTTGCGCTTTCGAGCGCCTTCCAAGCGCGGTCAAAGGATCGAGCCAAGACCTTTCGTTCGAAGCCAAACACATCGGCCTCGTCAGGGTTGTGTTGGTCGGGAACCACGACAACCACGTGATCCACAGCGCCGAGCGTCCGCCACCGGCCGTTGGGTTGTCTCGTGAAACTGATCGCCCGTTGCTGCGATGCTTTTACGGCAACATTGATCGCTTGTCGCTCGCGTGTGGCGATCAAACGAGATCCAGGAAGATAACCTTGCCCCGGCGCGATCCGAACATCAAAGCCGCGATCCCGCAGACAGGAGATGGCAACGTTTCGGTAATCGGAATTATTCACAATACCCCTAGGTCGCTGAAGCAGGGCACCCCGTTTATTGAAACAACATTCATTGTACAACTATTATCTTGAACGGGCAAGAGGAGTTGAAAGCATGGTCATTCGTCCGAATTCTCGCATGCTCGAACGCGTATCGATCGATGTGTTGCGGCTTCCGAAGCTGCAAGTCCGGTGGAACCCGAAAAAGCAGGTTGAAAAAGCCGCGAAATTCCTCGCCAAATTTGGCCAGACGCCCCTGATCTACGCGGCCTCGGATGGCGAGATCCTCTATGGCGAAGAATTTTTTCTCGCCCTTAAGGAGTCCGGCGCCGCCGAAATTGACGTTGTTTTCATCCACGACAAGTCAACCGTTGAACTTAAGGCCATTCGTTTGGCGCTGCACCGCATTCCAGAGGACGCCCGTTGGAATGATCAGAACGTTCGCCTGGTTCTCGATGAGATCGAAACTTCTGGCATCGAGCTCGACCTGACCGGATTCGATCCGCCGGAGATCGACAACTTCCTAGACTTAGACCTGCCGCGCTCGAACGTTGTTGAAGGCGGCACCGATGTACCGGTGGAGAAACAAGCCGTCTCGGCTGCGGGCTCGATCTGGTTGCTTGGTGAACACCAACTGGGGTGCGGCAATGCGACCGATTTAGAATTTGTGCGCGGCGTATTCGGCGGCCGACCGGTCAATGTGAGCTTTATCGATCCTCCGTATAATATTCCGGTACACGGATTCATTAGCGGCAAAGGTCGCAATCGGCACCGGGAATTCGTTCAGGGATCGGGGGAGCTAACCGATGACCAATATTTTTTTCTTCTGCGGGATGCCTTTGCGGTTCTGCAGCGCCTTTCATGTGCGGACGCCCTCATTTTCTCGTGCATCGATTGGCGTCACCTGCTGGAAATGCTGGTGGCGGCACGCGCATGCGGTCTTCCACTCTATCAGATCATCACCTGGATCAAGGCAAACGGCGGCATGGGGGGCATCTATAGAAATCAGCATGAGCTCATCTGCGTTTTCCGCGCCGGTCAAGAAGGGCCGCTCGACAATGTCGAACTTGGCAAGCGGGGACGAAATCGAACCAATGTCTGGCAGCACTATGGGGGCATGTCCTCGTTTGGCAAAGGTCGAGACGAACTCCTTGGGGTACATCCCACGGTAAAACCAGTCGCGATGATAGCGGACGCATTGCGCGACTGCACGAAACGGGGCGGAGTTGTTGCCGATACCTTCGCGGGATCGGGAAGCACGTTATTGGCAGCCCAGGAGACTGGCCGGCATTTTTGCGGCGTTGAACTCGATCCATTATATGTGGATGTCGCGGTTCGCCGTTGGCAAAATGTGACGGGGCGAGAAGCTGTCTTACTTGCGACCGGAGAACCTTTTAACGCCGTTCGCCAGAGGCTGCTATTCCCACCACGGGAGCCTGGTCATGGTAAATAACGCTCACGATGACGACGCCGATCGTCGCCGACCGCCTAAAGATACCAGATTTAAGAAAGGCCAAAGTGGCAACCCGAACGGCCGCCCCAAAAAAATATCGAGCTTTAGGGCGGACCTTGCTGCCGAGCTGCAGCAAAAGCTCGTTCTTGTGGAGAACGGAAAGCAGCAGCGCGTCACAAAGCAACGCGCCTTCGTCAAGACTCTGTTGCCGCGGCAATAAAGAAAGACATTCGCGCAGTGAACGCGCTGCTCGCGTGCATGCGCACATTTGGGGTGGGGTCAGAAGCAGAGGTACAACCATCTGAAGGCATCGACCCGGAAGACCTCGATATCCTCGAAAACTATTTGCAACGCGAACGCCAGCGTCACAAACCCAAGACGGCCAATCAAACAAAGGAGAAACATCATGAGTAGTTCAATCGCGCCAAAAATTTACGGGACCAATCTGCAGGCCTTTGTTGAGAAGGCGTTCCGATTTGCTCACGGAAACAAGCTTGGCAGTACGGAAAGATACGTGAGCTTCATTGTTTTCCATCTCGAGCTCTTTTTAGGCGGTGAGATAAAGCGGCTTCTCGTCAATTTGCCAGGCCGACATCTCAAGACCTTCATGTGTTCAGTGTGCCTTCCCGCCTTCATGTTGGGAATCGACGCGAGCCTTAAGTTTTTGATCGTCGCCCATAACGAGGAACTTGCCGAAGACATCGTACGACAAATTCGCGAGATTATGCATTCAGCCTGGTACAAAAAAGTCTTCAACACGCGGCCAGATCCGAATCACTCGAAAAAGGACGATTTCAAGGTCATCGGCGGCGGCCGGGTCCGGGCCGCTCCTGTACAAAGCGTGACGGGAAAAGGTGGCGACATTATCATTTTCGACGATCCCCATAACGTGAACGATTGGGACAATGAACGGAAGAAGCTAAAGGTCATCGAGGCTTTCGAGGCCTTGGTGTCTCGGCGAGATGGAGGAGCGATGTCGCGCATGTTGGTTGTCGGGCACCGCGTCGCGGAAGATGACCTCTCGGCCGACATCATCGACCGTAGTGATTTCAAGCATATTTGTCTCCCGTTGTACGGGCACAAGGAGTTGATTTTTAAATTTGGCGATGAGAGTTTCCATCTCGCCAAAGGGGAGGCGTTGCGCCCAGAAGCGTTCCCAGCCGGTGAGATAAAGTCGATACGACAGCATCATCAGGGAAGCCCGTTTTGGTTATATTACATGCAAGGCTTCGGAACAAAAAAGGACGAGTTTCTAATTGATGTCTGCCATTTCCCGTTCATTGACTGGGCAAGAGAAAGTTCGTTGGCTCGGCGTTCCCATGTTGTTCTGAGTGTGGATCCGGCGCAAAAAACGGCATCGGCTAGCCGCAACGTGATCCACGTCTACGCGGTGGATGGCAATCGCTATGTTTTGGTGCGAGCCTTTGCGGAAAAGTGTACGTTCGCGCGCCTTGTCTTCAAAGTGAGACGATACGCACAAAACTATGGCGCCAAGCTCATCATCGTCGAGAATACCGCTCGGGGTCCAGACCTGATCGATGAGCTTCAGTGCGATATCCAGGTTCCGATTCGTCCGGTCAATCCTCGCGGGAATAAAGCGGCGCGGCTGCGGGAATGCATGCCGATCATTCGCGCAAAAAGAGTTCATGTTAGAAAGAATCAGGCTGAGGTCGAGGCGGCGGTCGATGAGATCTTGGCTTACCCCAATTGCGCCTATGACGATCACGTCGACGCACTGACTAATTTTCTGGGTGAGGCCGCCACCTTTACGGCCGAGACGTTTGGCAACACGCAGCCTTGGCCGACGCAGCGCATGATTGTTGCGCACTATAGCCAGAGGTGCATCGGGTCGTCGTCGGTTGGATATGTCGGAGTTCCCCGTGGAGCCAGAGCCTCGAGGACCGCACTACCTGACTTTTCGAACGGAACTGCGCAGCCCAGCCACCGGGCTGACGGTCGCTCTCCCTATTCCGCCGAAGGCGGCCTCGCGCCGGTGTACAGCTACAACGGCCAAAAAATGGTGCGCATTAAATAGCACCGTTATTGGTCGACGGGTCCTGGCCTCTGCCCAATGCGTCGACCGTTGCCGATCCGTTTTGATCGGTTCTCAGCTGAACGGGCGTCACCGATTTTACCGCCGCCAAGCGCGGACGGATCGGACGGAAGGCGCCCATTCAGGTCTAGTGGGCAAATCCGGAAGCCATGGACTGGGAAGAACGCGGCGGGCCGCCGGCTGTGTCTCCGAGCAGAATGGGGGGCTGCTTGAACGGGTGGTTCGCGATCTGAGAGAAGACACCAGGCCGGCCTACGATGCCACCGGGCTGCGATGCAGCCTCATCGTCAAACTGGTGCCGTAGGTCGGCCCGTTCTCAGCCTTGCATCTGCGTGCTCTCTCAATGAGTGGGCTATGGCAGAAGCGGATCTCAGATTTGGCAAACGCTCGATCCACTCAAGCAGAGATCGGTCCGCTCCAAGTGGTCCGAGGACCCGGGTTGGCGGGCCGCACCTGCTCCGCACAAGCCAAAAGTGCGATCTTTGCTTGAGCGCGAGATGATTGCGGCCAATTTGGATTCTTCATAACAGCAGCGCTGGCTTTCGGTACCCGAAATGGTGCGGGCAGCTAAGAGAATTCACGGCATCCCCCTCGGGTTCGGAACCGCGCAAACCAGCGCCAACGTTTCATCCCTGTTGGTGTCGCGAGCGAAGTCCCGATGGGATCCTGACGGTGACGGATGCCTTGACCGTGCTCAACCGCGAGAAACTGTTCGACTTGCGGCCCGGCAAAAGCTGCCCGCGATCTACGAATATGACTTCCTCGTCCGCGAGGGTGGGCTCATGTCGTACGGCCCGGACATGAGCGAGGTTTACGATCGTGCGTCGGAACTCGTCGATCGCGTCTTGAAGGGCGAGAGCCCCGCGCAACTCCCGTTCGAGCAGCCGACCCGATTCCGCTTTGCGATTAACAAGAAGGCCCTGGATAGGCTGGGTCTGCCGATACCAACCGCGGTGCTTTCGAGGGCTGATGAGATTGTCGAATAGGCACCCTTCTTGGGCGTCGTCCTGCACCGCGGCCAGACGAGTGTGCGCGGCGAACTTGGCTGATCAGCTGCAACCTACACCGATAGGCTACTTGGTAGCGCCAGACCGGTGGATTTACAGCAGCCGTCCCCTGCGAGACCTAGCGGACATCATTCGCCTGAGGGCTCAAGCCACGATGCTTTTCCAGATGAGAACGAAGCAGCGTCGCCGCGGCTTCCGAAGCTGTGACCGAGTAGCCCTGATCACCGTGGACGAGGATTAGCGAAATTGCCCCTTCAGACAGCAACCAAATCGCGCGGGAAAGCTCAGCCGCACGCCGGACGCCGGATCTCTCGAGAAGTTCGCAAAAGCAGCGTTCGAGCTTCGCCTTGTGACGGCGGGCCAACAAACGGGCCGGGTGGCCGGGAAGATCCGCCAGTTCTATCACAAGACGGGTGAATCCCGAGCCGGCCCAGCGCGGCCTGTCGGCCCAGACCGCCAGCTCCCGAAATATACCTTTCACGATCGCCTCCGGCGAGCCCGACAGCCGATCGCCAAAGGTCTTGAAGGCGGCCATTGCCAGTTGGTGTTGTGCCGCAAGCACTTCGGCAAGCAATTGGTCCTTACTTTCGAAATGATGGTAGAGCGTGCGCTTGGTAAGGCTGGCTTCGCTGGCGATGTCGTCCATTGTAACCCGGCTGTAACCCCGCCGGCGAAAGAGCCTGTAAGCTCCATCGAGAATTTGTTCTCGCGTCTGGGTGGCGCATCGCGGCATCGCCGTTGTCCTTGAAAGTATACTCAATAGTGAGTTTACAACGGCGTGCGTTGGCGGGAAAGAACCCTCGGTGACTGATGACAGGAGCACGTGATGGCCTTCGATCGTCTGACGTTGAGGGGGATAACGGCACGGCCGATTGTGCTGAACCTGAAACGTCCGGTCGTCGCCAAGATTGCCACGATTACCGAATGGCCGGTTATTCTGATCGACCTGTTGACTGAAGAGGGCGTCGTTGGACGCGGCTATCTGGAGCCCTACATCGTCAAGTCGATCCGTTACCTGGTACCGGCACTCAATGATCTCGGGACATTGTTGAAGGGTCGAACCGTTGCACCGACCGAGCTCTTCGATGCTGCGAGAAAGTCCCTTCATTTCGTCGGGTACGAAGGACTTTCGATGATTGCGGCTTCTGGCCTCGATATGGCAGCTTGGGATGCGCTTGCAAAAGCCGCAAATCTTCCCCTTTGCGTCCTTCTTGGCGGCACCCCCGGGCCGGTGAAGTCATATAACAGCAACGGGCTCTGGTTGAAGGAGCCGGCCGGAGTTGCCGCGGAAGCGATGGAGTTGATAGACGAGGGCGGTTTTACGGCGCTGAAGCTCCGACTAGGCCGCCCGAGACTGTCGGATGATATGAAGGCGCTGGATGCAGTCCGAAGCGCACTGGGCGATGACATCGAACTGATGGTGGATTTCAATCAGGGCCTCGACCTCGCCGATGCATTGCGGCGATGCCACGCAATCGATGACTATGGGCTTGCATGGATCGAGGAGCCTATTGTTTACGATAACCTCGACGGCAATGCCAAGCTGGCGGCCGAATTGAAGACACCGTTGCAGATCGGCGAGAACTTCTACGGTCCGCGCGAAATGTACAAGGCCATTGAAAGGAACGCGTGTGACCTCGTCATGCCGGACTTCATGCGGATCGGCGGCGTAACCGGCTGGATCAGAGCGGCGGCAATTGCCGGTGCCGCCGGCATACCGATGTCAACTCATCTCTACCCCGAAGTGGCGGCGCATGTGATGCGCGTCACAGAAACGGCACATTGGCTTGAATGGCAGGACTGGGCAAATCCCGTTCTCAAGAATCCCTACCGGCTGAAGGACGGGTTGTTGCACATTCCCGATGCGCCAGGCGTTGGCCTCGAATGGGATGAAGACGTAGTCAAGAAGCACCTTGCTTAGCTTCGTCCGCCTCCGACCGTCGGCAAATAACCTTGCCTCGTCCAGCTTGCAGCGCATCCATCCCGCACCACTGGCTGCGCGCGCCGTTGGGCCCGAGCCCGAATTGACATGAGACGTTCCCTGTGATGCTGCGGCTCCGCACCGGAGGCGTCCCCGCACGGCCACGGAACACAGGAATTTGGCTCCCGTAAAGGCGACTGTGCGCTGCGTGATCAAAAAAGCTGCCTTGCCACATTGACAATAGTCGGACGACTAACCCAAAATCAGTTGTACGCGACGAGGAGCTGCGACGAGGAGCTGCGAAGAGCCATGGCTCGGCCGATGATGCCCGGGCAATAGCCGACCGTATTCACGTCTCCTGCACATCGATAGGCTTGGCATTGATGCCGTTCGGAGGCCGGTTCGGGCCACGGATGGCTATTGCCTTGACTGGGACGATACCGATGAAGCGATAACGGCCGGAACTCCCGGCGAGGTCTTGAACGGATTGGCTGTAATCCAGTCGTTGCATAGAACGCGAGCAAGCAAGAGCAAGAGCAAGAGCGAGGAAACGATCATGACAGCAACGGAACTGCACTATCTCGGATTGCTGGAGGTTGGAAAGCTGATCCAGTCGCGGAAGCTGTCGCCGGTCGAAGTGACCCAAGGCCAGCTCGACCGGATTGCGCGGCTCGATGGCCGGCTCAAGAGCTATGCGCACCTGACGGCCGCATCGGCATTGGAGCAGGCGCGGGCTGCGGAAGCCGAGATCGCGCGCGGCGACATTCGCGGGCCTCTCCATGGCGTTCCGATCGCGATCAAGGATCTGTGCTGGATCAAGGATGTGCCGAGTGCGCATGGCATGACGATCCACCGGGACTATCGCCCCAAGGAGGACGCGACGGTCGTTGCGCGGCTGAAGCATTCGGGCGCCGTCATCCTCGGTAAATTGCAACAGACCGAGGGGGCCTATGCCGACCATCATCCCGACATCGATCCGCCGAAGAATCCCTGGAATGCCGATCTGTGGTCGGGCGCCTCGTCAAGCGGCTCTGGCGTCGCGACGGCGGCCGGCCTGTGCTACGGCTCCCTGGGGACGGACACCGGCGGATCGATCCGCTTTCCTTCGGCTGCCAACTCGGTCACCGGGCTGAAGCCGACCTGGGGGCGGGTCAGCCGATATGGCGCCTTCGAGCTTGCGGCGACGCTGGACCATATCGGGCCGATGGCGCGCAGCGCGGCGGATTGCGGCGCCATGCTCGGGGTCATCGCCGGTGCCGATCCAAAGGATCCCACCTCGGTTCCGCTCGCGGTCCCGGATTATCTTTCCGACCTGAGCGGCCATCTTCGCGGCGTCAGGATCGGTGTCGACCGCCGGTGGACCAGCGAGGGGGTGGACGCGGCTGCGGGCAAGGCATTGGCCGAAGGGCTGCGGGTGGCCGCCGAACTTGGCGCGGACATCAAGGAAGTGACATTTCCGGATCCTGCCGCGCTGATCGACGACTGGTTTCCGCTGTGCGGGGTCGAGGCCGCTGTCGCCCATGAGGCGACCTATCCATCGCGCAAATCCGAATACGGCCCGGGCCTTGCCGGGCTGCTCGACCTCGGATTGGCGCAATCCGGCACCGATTACCAGAAGATCGTGCTGCGCCGTGAAGCGTTTCGCGGCGCGGTGCGGGCGCTGATGGAGACGGTCGACCTTCTGGCCGTTCCCGCCCAAGGCTTTGCCGCGCCGACCCTGGCCACGATGGCGAAGCTGACGGAGGACCCCAGCCTGATAACGGGCCTGCTGCGCTTCACCTGTCCATTCGACATGACCGGAAGCCCCACGATAACACTCCCGGCCGGCTTCACCGATGGCGGCGGCCCGGTCGCGTTCCAGTTCGTCGGGCGCCATTTCGACGAGGCTCGGCTGGTCAGGGCCGGCGACGCGTTCCAGCGGAAGACCGACTGGCACAAGCGTCACCCGGCGCTGCAGGCCTAGATCGCTTCGGTGACCCGCATGCCGCACTCGCTGCTTCCAGGAATCCTGCGGGCGATGCCGTCCTGCAGGACCGCCTGCGACGCACGATCACGACCAGGCTTCCCCAACTTGCGTAACGGACGAACGGAAAGGGAGAACGAATGAACACCATGAAGCATCTGCAAGCCGCGATCGGCGGTCTTGGTCTACTGATGTGTGCAACCTCGATCAGCCTTGCCGCCGACCCGCTCAAGGTCGGCCTTCTCGAGGACGTATCGGGAGACCTCGCCTTGATGGGGATGCCGAAACTGCACGGCTCCGAGCTGGCGGTCGAGGAAATCAACAAGTCGGGCGGCATCATGGGCCGCCAGATCGAGCTGATCCATCTTGATCCGCAGGGCGACAATGCGCGCTACCAGGAGTTTGCCCGCCGGCTGCTCAACCGCGACAAGGTCGACGTGCTGATCGGGGGCATCACCTCGGCGTCCCGCGAGGCAATCCGTCCGATCGTCGACCGCACCACCACGCCCTACTTCTATACCAACCAGTATGAAGGCGGCGTCTGCGATGCCAGCATGATCAGCATGGGCGCGGTGCCGGAGCAGCAGTTCTCGACCCTGATCCCGTGGATGGTCGAGAAGTTCGGCAAGAAGGTCTATGTCATCGCCGCCGACTACAATTTCGGCCAGATCTCGGCGGAGTGGAACCGCAAGATCCTGAAGGATCTCGGAGGCACCGTGGTCGGCGAGGAGTTCATCCCGCTGGGCGTGTCGCAGTTCGCCCAGACCATCTCGAACATCCAGAAGGCCAAGCCGGACTGGATCCTCACCATCAATGTCGGCGCCGCCCAGGACTCGTTCTTCGAACAGGCCTCGGCAGCCAAGCTCGATCTGCCGATGGGATCCTCGATCAAGATCATGCTGGGATTCGAGCACAAGCGTTTCGCGCCGCCCGCGCTCAACAACATGCATGCAACGGCAAACTGGTTCGAGGAGATCGACACGCCGGAAGCCGACGCCTTCAAGAAGCGCTGGCATGCCAAGTACCCGAACGAAACCTACATCAACGACATGGGCTACAACGCCTACAATGCGCTGTTCATGTACAAGATGCTGGTGGAGAAGGCGAAGTCGACCAAGCTCGACGATCTGCGCAAGGTGATCGCGACCGGCGATGCCTGCATCGACGCGCCGGAGGGCAAGGTCTGCGTCGATCCGAAGAGCCAGCACACCTCGCATCGGATGCGCCTGATCTCGGTCGGGCCGAAGCACGAGATCACGGTGGAAAAGGACTACGGAACCATCCAGCCCTACTGGCTGGGCGATATCGGCTGCGATCTCACCAAGAAGAATGACAAGGATCAGTACACGCCCAGTCATCTTCCCGCGAAGTAGCGCCTGAAGATGCGGCGGCGCACCTGCTGCGCCGCCGCCCGGCGGACGGATGCAACCGACCGGGCTGCATCCGCCCGCGCCCCGGAGGAAATGGTGTTCGCTGATCTCTTCTCGCTATTCTATCAGTTCGCCGACGTCTTCTCGTTCCTGATTCTGGCCTCCGCCGGGCTGGCGATCGTGTTCGGCATGATGGGCGTCATCAACATGGCGCATGGTGAATTCATCATGTGCGGCGCCTATCTGACCGTCGGGCTTGTCCATCTCGGCCTGCCGTTGCCGTTGGCGCAGATCGCTGCGGCGGTGGCGGCCGGCCTGATCGGGGTGGTCGTCGAGGTGCTGATCGTCCGCAGGTTCTATCGCCGCCCGTTGGACTCTTTGCTGGCGACATGGGGACTGAGCCTCATCGTCACCCAGGGCACGCTGCTGGTGGTGGGATCGTCGGTCCGCGGGATAGGCACGCCGGAAGGCAGCTTCGCCGTCGGCGACTACACCTTTTCGACCTATCGGCTCGTTCTGTTCGCCTGCGCGCTGGCGGTACTGTTCGGAATCTACGTGCTGTTCATGCGAACGCGCTTTGGCATATTCGCGCGCGCGACCATGCAGAATGCGGGCATGGCGCAGGCGCTCGGGGCACGCACCGGGCGGATCTACGCGATCAGCTTCGGGATCGGCGCGGGCCTGGCGGGCCTTTGCGGCGCGCTCTATGCGCCGACCATGACCCTGATTCCGACCATGGGCGCGACATTCATCGTCGAGAGCTTCGTCACGGTGGTGGTCGGCGGCGCCAACGTGCTGCTCGGCACGGCGCCGGCCGCGGTTTTCCTGGCGCTGGTCAGGATGACGCTGAACGCCGGATACGGCCAGATCATCGGCCAGATCGGGATGCTGTTCGCCGTCATTCTCATCATCCGGATCCTTCCCGAAGGCTTCTCCGGCATTCTCGTTCGCCGGGGCCGCTAGGATCACGAGGTTCAGATGGGACGGATGTTGAATCTCATCAACGGCTCGCAGACCGTTGGCAACGGCCGGGGATTCTGGATCGGCTTCGCCGCGCTGCTGGCGCTGGCGCTGGTCTATCCGGCCTTCGCGGATTCCTACGATGTCGGAAACTTCTCGTACTTCCTGATCTGGATATTCATGGCATTGGGCCTCAGCCTGATCTGGGGTTATGCCGGAATGCTGTCGTTCGGCCAGACCTTCTTCTTCGGCGTCGCCGGCTATTCCTATGGCGTGCTCGCCATCATCACGGGCGGCGGCACCATGACCATCCTGGCGCTGGTCGCCTCCGTCCTGATTTCGGTATTGGCGGCGGCCGTGCTCGGCTATTTCATGATCTGGGGCCGCATCAGCGGCGTCTTCTTCGGCATCGTCACCCTGGCCGCAACGCTGTCGTTGGCGTTTTTCCTCGGACAGACGGCGGGCCCGGAATGGCACATCGGCGCGGCGCGCTTGAACGGGTTCAACGGCATGAAGGGCATGGATCCGTTGACCGTCGGCAGCCTCTATATCGAGGGCACCATCCTCTATTATCTGATGATCGCGCTGATTCTGCTGGTCTATCTCGGCTTGCGCATGCTGGTGAATTCCTCCATCGGCAATGTCATCGTTGCCATCCGGGAGGATCCGCAGCGGGCCGAGATGCTGGGCTACGACGTTCGCAAGTATCAGCTGCTGACGTTTGCCGTCGGAAGCGGGCTGGCCGGCTTGAGCGGCGCGCTCTATACGTCGTGGGGACAGTTCATCACGCCGTCGAGCATCGGCCTGCCGGCGGCTGCGATGCCCATCGTCTGGGTGGCGTTTTCCGGCCGCAGCGATCTGACGGCGACACTGGTGGGGTCCTTCCTGCTGCTGTTCGGCTTCCAGACCATCACCATCTACAGCCAGCAGGCCGCGCTGGTGCTGATGGGAGGACTTCTGCTCGCGACGGTGATGCTGATGCCGCAGGGTTTCATCTTCGGAATTGCGCAACTGGCGACGGCCTATTGGAAACCCCGCAAGCCCGGGCCATCGCGCGATTCGGGTCGCAAGGGCGATAGCCAGATGACCGGGCCCTGATCATGGCGCTTGTCGATATCAAGGGCGTCTCCAAGCGCTTCGGCGGGCTGAGCGCGATTTCCGACGTCAGCCTCAGCGTCGAGAGCGGGGAAATCCACTGCCTGATCGGTCCAAACGGTGCTGGAAAAAGCACGCTGTTCAAGCTGATCGTCGGGATCTATCCGCCGACGTCGGGTTCGATCCGGTTCGCCGATGCCGAGATCACGCGGGAACGGCCCTATGCCAGGGTCCAGCGCGGCATGAGCATCAAGATGCAGGCGCCGAGCGTGTTCAAGGATCTGCCGGTACGACAGAACATCCACGTTGCCCTGCAAAGGAACAGGACCGGCCGCGATCTCGACGACGAGCAGGACCGTCTCCTGACCATGCTCGACCTCAAGGATGATGCCGACAGGCCGGCCGGCGCGCTGGCTCACGGTCAGCAGCAGTGGCTGGAGATCGGGATGGCGCTCGCACTGCAGCCCCGGTTGCTCCTGCTCGATGAGCCGACGGCCGGGATGTCCCCTGAAGAGACCTATCGGACGGGTGAATTGGTCAAATCGCTCAATCGCCGAGGGAATGACCATCATCGTCGTCGAACACGACATGACCTTCGTCCGCCAGATTGCCCAGCGCGTCACCGTTCTGCATCTGGGCCAGGTGTTCGCGCATGGCGGATTGGAGGAGATCATCCGCGATCCGAAGGTGGCCGAGATCTATCTTGGGAAGACGCACCATGCCTGACAAGATCCTCGATGTCGTGGGGTTGTGGGTCGCCTACGACGTGGTTCCGATCCTGCAGGGCCTGGACATGTCCGTGCAGCGCGGCGAGATTGTCGGCGTCATCGGGCGCAACGGCGCCGGCAAGACCACGCTGATGCGATCGTTGATCGGTCTGATCCCGACAACGCGCGGTTCGGTCCATTTTTCCGGCCGGGATATCACGGCCTTGCCCGCCGATGCGCGGGCGCGTGCGGGAATGGGCTACGTCCCGCAGGGCCGCGATGTCTTTCCGCAACTGACGGTCCAGGAAAATCTCGAGGTGGGCAAGCTGATCGGGGGGCGGGACGCGCGCAAGCTGCCGGATCTCGTCTACAGCTATTTTCCGCAGCTGAAGGCGCGGCGACGCCAGATCGCCGGAACCATGTCGGGCGGCGAACAGCAACAGCTTGCGATCGGTCGCGCCCTGATCGGAAACCCCACGCTGATGCTGCTGGACGAACCATCCGAAGGCGTGCAGCCCTCGATTGTCCAGATGATCTGCGAGGTGCTGAAGTCCATTCGAACCGAGATCGGAACCACGATCGTTTTCGTCGAGCAGAATCTCGACACCATCCTGGCGATTGCCGAACGGTGCTACGTCATGGAAAAGGGGCGCATCAGCACCATGCTGCCCAAGGATCGGATCGATGCGGATCATGTCCGCGCGCAGCTCCTGATATAGGATTTCCAGCCCCGCGCCTCCCGGAATGGCGGGGCGGACGGAATGACTGTGGTGCGGGCCCGACCACGTAGCCCGGATGGAGCGCAGCGCAATCCGGGGACTTTCCCGCGGATCGGACCTTCAATGCGGATCGGACCTGCGGATCGGACCTTCCCCGCGGATGGCGTTGTCCCGGATTTCGCTGCGCTGCATCCGGGCTACGGTTCTTTTGAGTGCCGCTCGAAAGACTGGTGTCGAACCCAAACTATTTCACCGCAAACCCCTTGTTGAATTTTTTCGCCATGGAGAGCGGGATGACCCCGTTCGATGGAATATCGACGTTCATCATGTCCGCACCCGTCGAATGGCCAAAATCCGCCAGGTATTTGCCCTTGGCATCAAGCGCGCCGAGGAAATGACCTTCCTCGTGCTCGATCGTGAATTCCATCCGGCCGTCGGCCACGGCGCAGAAGCCATTCTTGGCGTCGGTGTAGCCATTTTTGGCGAATGTCCACGGTGAAGAAGAACCTATCGGGGGATCGAAAACGGACCTGGCAAAAAAGATGGTCAGGTCGGCGCTCGGATCTATTGCGTTGGCCAACGCCTGGGCATGAACCGAATTGGTACGGCTTGGTCCGCTTTCGAAGGCGATTTCCTTGACCGGTACCGGATCGATGCGGCCCAGCGAGAACTTGATGTTGGTCTGCGGGGTCCAGACGGCATTCATGTGAATGAGCATCGCTGCCGGATCGAAGTTCATCTGACTTGATACAGCCAGGTCCTTTCCGTCCTTGATGGCTTGAATTTGCCGAAGCGCCACCTTGACAGGCTTTGGCGGCATCAAGATCACGGTGAGACTGGCCACGACAACGCCCCTGTGATTGACGGCATTGACGACGCCGCCGTGGCCGTGTCCGCTGATCGAGAACAGGCGCTTGTCGCTGTTTAGCCCGGTTAGAACAGCTAAGACCGGAATGCGATTTTCGACGAATCTGAGCGCGTCGGCCTTCGACAAAACGCTGATTTCCTGGACGTCAATCATGCGGTGGCTGGAAACAAGCTTCAGCTTTTTACCGTCTTCAAGAAAAACCAGGCTCGAGCCGCCATTGGGCACCACGATACCCGCGTCCATCGGACCAGCCCCTTCGTCCACGCCACCTGCATCTTTTATTTGACGAAAGCGCGTCGTCATTTTCGCCTCATTGGTTGGACGTTCACGGGATGGCAGCCGACATCAGCAGCAGGTGAAACCGTTGGTATTTGCCCATAGCAGATGTGAAGCGTTACAGTTCACTTCGGCGGTGGAGGAAGCGCACCGATCTGGTGCAGTAGCGCGAAGCGATCTGGCACGCCCCAATGTTCTACCAGTTTCCCGTTGTTGAAGCGGCAAACATCGAGCACGTCGATGGCCACGTGCTTACCCGAAGCCGGGTCGGTGCCCGTCGCCCTACAACGAGCCCAGACTGTATCTTCCGTCTCAACGGAGGCCTCCAGCGTAAGTTTCAAGTCCCTGATGCTTCTCCGGGCACTTTCGATTTGAGATTTCAGAATGTCCGGGCCGGGCAGGTTGGTGTTCGTCAAATACTGGTGCTCCAGCAGTCGGTCCACGCAAACCTCGTCTGCCACCGACAAATCCCCGCGCGAAAAGCCGCGGTCAATGATGGAACGAAAGACTTCAAGGTTGGATTGTGCCAAGGCCGCTCTCCAATGACTAAACGAATGGGGCAGCTTAACAGAGACTGCCAACCTGTGACAGCTTATGGCCCATCGCGACTTATTGCGCTGCCGCACTTGGCCGCTTTGGGAATGGCGGATGTTGCCTTCGCCGGATCATCCTGCTGTGGTCATGAGGGCACGGCCCAATTCCCGACAGGTCCAATTCGAGGAACGATATGAACCACGAACTGGCAAAGGACTTGAAGGAGGCGGGGTTTCCGCAAGCGGGCGATGGTGCGACATACGTCGACCTGGGGAGCAAGGATAGCTTCTATGTTCCCACCCTGGAAGAACTCCTGGAAGCATGCGTGGAATTGGTGAAACCAAAGGAGCCGACGCCCAGCGAGTTACATTTCTTCGAACTTTACCCCAACATGAACATCGCCACGTCAGGTGGCAGCAGGGAAATCGGTGATTCCAATGAATGGGGTGCAGGGTGGTCTCGCGGAACCTCGTTCGACCAAATCCGAGCGCGCGACAACTATTTCGGCAAGACTCCCAACGAAGCCGTGGCTCGCCTGTGGCTGGCCCTCAACACCAAGGTCACGATAGACTGGCGCTAGCCAGCGCTCGGTCGCGCATAGGAGGTCGGTCTTGTTGGCGCCGAGGTCACGTCACGAGGCGGCCGGGACGATTGCCCGGAACATCGCCATTGCGGTCGGACTGGCTGTCGGACTCGCTGTCGGTCAGACGGCGGTGGCAGCGCCGCCGGAGGGGTTCGATCCGGCGCTTGTCCCCTGGTTCGAAAGCCTGCGGCAGCCGGGCACGGGCGCGGGCTGCTGCTCCATTGCAGATTGCCGAACGGCCGAGTTCCGGCAGGACCGAGACGGCTACGAGGTGTTGATCGATGGTCGGTGGAAGTTGTCGGTGCCGTTTTGGCTGCGGGTCCCGCCGAACAGGATTATCGACAGAACGGACAACCCGACGAATCGCGCCGTGGTCTGTTTCACGCCCGAGGCTGGCATCCTCTGTTTCGTGCGTCCGGCCGAGAGTTGATTTCATGCGCCGGGGTCGCAGGCGTCGAGCACGATAGATCGCCGGCAACGGGTTGTTGATGGCCGAAGCTGGGCCGGGCAACGAGCATTGCGTCGGCCAGACGCTCATGGCTGCGGAACCGAGACAGTAAAAAGCGATGAAATCTGTTGATGTTGGTGTTTTTGCCCGGAGGTGTGCATCCGGATCACGGTCGAATCATCGGTTCTTCAGTAGACGAACTTGCGAACCAACTCAGCGGGAAGGTCTGTACGATGCAGGATGAACAGCACCAATATCCCCTCCATTGCGATTGGGAACCGTGCAGCAAGAAGCGCGCAGAGTTCTGCTTTGTTTGCAGCATTGAGGGCAGGTTTTCCTGCGACGCGATTTGCGGCGAACGAGATCCCAACTCGGATGGATCGCCGCATCCAATCCTGCAGTGAGCAGGTCGATCTCTGTTGGACGATCGCTCCGATACCGTCGATGCGGCAATGACTTCACGCAGTCGCCGGGCGAATGAATGGCCCGCCGGCCGCGGCCAGCGGGCGAAAAATTGCCGCGGTACGCGTTACATACCCATCCGCGGCAACTCTCAACTATCAGCTGAGGGTTGACGCTTCGTTACCGTTCATGTAGCTCGGCGGGCTGTTTGATCCCTCATTTGGAGTGCACCGCCTCTGGCGGACAGGTATTGGCCCTGAAATTGGACTATCCTGTTGGACCTTTTGGGAAGAAGGCCATGGTCCGCTACCGCAGCCATAGCATCGGATTCAAAAGACAAGTCGCTCAGGGCCGGCGAGCTCGCTGAGGACGTTGGCGCAGCCGAACGGCTGCATGAATATGAAGCAAAGATTGCCCCTTGAACGGATGGTCGGTCGGTTAACGATGGGGCTCGACTTTTTAAAGGGACTCTGAAAAAGACCATCGACGACAAACGAACCTATGTTGATCGTCAGCGGCCCGCCGGTCCCTCGGTCGCACGGGGATGCGAGCTCATGAACTTCGCACGCTCGAACTAAGACGAGGCCGCCGCTTCGGTCCGGGTGGGCCTAAGTGGTGGCGTTCGTATTGAATCTTCCAGTTGCCCGGGGTCCTAAGGGAACCAGAGGCCCAAGGAAGGAGAATGCCCAACCGTCGGGAACGCCTACATGTGGCTATGATTCAACCGACCAAAGCCGAGATCAGGAAGGAAAACGACGTTTTCTGCCCCCGCAGAACGCGCGCTGTCGCTTAGGTCGCCGTTTACCCAAACCGGCACATTGGTCTGATCGCGCGCCTTAGGCAGTGCCATTTCCGACTCGTCGACCTCTCGCAAAATGCTAGACTTGTCTTGCACAAAGCCCAAGCGGCAGGGAATAGCTCATGAAGCGGCGCCAGTTCATTGGCCTCCTTGCGACAGCGGCTTGGCCGCTTGCCGCGAACGCTGAGACCACAAAAGTCTATCGCGTTGGGACGCTCACACCGGGCCTCCCAATCTCTCCTACCAAAGACCGTGGCGCCGTTCTCTTCGAGGGGCTAGCAAAGCGTGGATACTGGACAAAACTTGATCCATGAGGCCCGAGGCGCGTCAGGCAGGCCCGAACTGGTGCTGGGCCTGATGCGGGAGCTGCAGGCGGCGGCAATGGACGTGGTGGTCACTGTCAGCTACCCAGCCGCCGCCGCGGCCAAAGCATCGGGCGTTCCACTGTGCTCGCGTCCGGTTCTGGTGATCCGGTCAAAACTGGGTTGGTCGAGAGTTTCGCCCATCCGGGTCGGAAACGTGACCGGAATAGCCGATGACGCATCGGCGCTTTCTCTAAGCGTCTTTCATTTCTGAGGCCTTGTTGCCCAAACTAAAGTAGCGATGCTTTGGAACAAGGATGTTCTTGGCCTGTCGATGCGGTACAAAACATCGGCGCTGACTGCGCAATTAGCCGCGATTGACCGTGCTGCCGCTTGGCGGCGCAGGAATACCTGAGGACCTTCAACGAAGCTTCGAGGCGAGGACGACGATCCTCCCGAGGCATCTCATGGTTATTGAACTGCTGGCACCTTTTGAACCGAAAGCGTGGAAAAGACTAGCGGCTGCGCAGCGGCTAGCCAGCGACGGCGAGGAACTCTGCGTCGATCTCCGCGTCACGGCGGTCTTAAGCTTATCTGCAGCTCGATCCAAGCGCAACGTCGAGCTTACCGCGCCAAATCGAATCGATCTCATCTCAAAGTATGAAGGCCCGAACTTCCGGTCGGGCAATGCCGGAGGTCTGGAGTGAAGCCGATTTGCGCTCAATAGTCCGGCGCCGCCGCATTCCGGTGACGGATGCTTCAGTTCTGGCGATGGGCTATGGCTAGCGGCTTGGTCGACGTCGTTCGACAATATCGAGAGGTTCTACAGCGCGATCCGGCGACATTCTTCGATCGGGTACCTCAGCCCTGTTGAGTTCGAGCGCAAGGTGGGATTAGCTTAACGAGCCGTCCACTAAACCGGCAGCAGGTCAACACGTTTATGATCTCGTCCGCTTCGCGCTCGAGAGCCGAATTATCTGAGGGCTAACGGCACATTGGGCGGTCACCCCAGCTCGCGGGTCGACTTGGGAATCGCTCAAGCTTGCGGGCTAAACGCTGATCGTTCCTGCACCGGTTTCTTGTGTGCTGCTTGGATCGGCCCCGAGCCCTATCCCATTGCGCCCGGCCATTTTTGGTTCGCTCGCGAGCAGACGCTTTTTGACGCATGATGGTAGGCGGCGGGAAGCCGGGTTGGCTCCCTCGGGCGCAGGGTCGGCAGGGCGGAACGCTGGAGCGCTTGGCCTCGAAGCACCGGGACCGGCCTCATAGGGCAAGTCGATGTCTACGTTGGCTAAAGGGTGAAAAACCCGAAGTCGCTGGCAATGTCCAGGCCGAAGTAAGTCGAATGGTCGGGCGCGGCCAAAAGACCACGTTCGCTAGATGTGCCAAGCTGGCCATCGCCTCTTCCTCGTGTACTGTACAGCTGCGGCTACTGGGTAAGCCCCCCGCCAATGGTCTGTTGAATTCGGTTCAGTCGCTACGGAGAAGAAACAATGCCCAGACCAGAAAGCCTCCCAATCGACAAGATCTACGTCCCGGTGAAGAGGAAGAAGGCTCTTAAACCTGAGCTCATTCAAGAAATCGCAGAAAGCATTTTGGAGGTCGGGCAACAAAGCCCCATTCTCGTTCGGCCCGATGAAGACAGGTTCGTTTTGGTTGAGGGATTGCATCGTTTCGAAGCCTGTAAGGCTCTTGGAGAAAAAACTATCATCGGAGTGTCGGTCCGGGCTGAAATCCATCACCAGAGGCCGGGTTTTTCTGATAGCGCTGAAGCAGCGGCAGAGCGCGACAAGATGGCACGGTTGAAAAGCCTGCGGCTTGAGAAGGAGGCTGCCGCGAGATTGGCAGCTGTTTCAGACGCAGTTCTTGGGATCCAACTGGAGAAGCCTGCGCGAGAACATTCAAGGACCCTCGATGCTATTCTCAAGAATTTGCCAAGGCAATCAAGTCGCCGGACTGAAGCATCAAGACCAGGGGGGTTGTCGGAATGGCTCACGCGACAAAAGCGCGATGGTGGTCGCTATTGATTGCTCCGCAGGCTAAATCGCGGCGTGTCGCGCTTCGTTTTGCCCAGCGGGCCGGAGAGAAAGGCGCCGAGCTACGGCCGGACTTCACGCCGGCCAGGATGGGCTGTCGCTGAGATGTGGGGCGCCGGTCGATGATGCGGCCAATCTGTCGAATGATCGAGAAGGCGCCATAGGCTCGGTTTATGTGGTTATGGATTGAAATTGGTCCCGGGCCAGTTGTATCTCTTTTACTGACTCGCCATGGTGGCAACAAGGGCGTCCTATGCTGCCTATGGTTGAGCCGCCAGAACCGCCAAAATGCAAATCCGCGGACAATCTTCGGCCTCCGTGCTTTGCATGCGGAAAGCCGTGGGCACTAACGCGATTGAACCGGATGCTCCCGGCCATGACTTGCGCATCTACTACTATGCGGGCTGTGCCTCCAACGAAACCTTTATTACCCCTGTCTCGACGTGAAACTCTCAGCCACCAATAGGCGCCGAGGGCAACGCGGTGATGTCTAACCTAATGTCCTGATTCTGAAGTCGGGTTCATTCTAGGAGTTTGCGGCTAGTGTGCGAAGGCAAAAGCGTTGGATGCTGGCCAAGATGTCGTCGGCGGTCTTGGTCCAGCGGAACGGTTTGGAGTTGGTATTGGTGGCGTCGATGTAAGCCTTGATCGCTTTTTCGAGTTCGGCGACCGAGCGGAACACGCCTCGTTTCAAGGCACGCTCGGTCAGCAGGGCGAAGAAGCGTTCGACCTGATTGATCCATGACGCTGAGGTTGGCGTGAAGTGCACGTGCCATCGCGGGCGCTTGCGAACCAATTACGGATCGGCCTGGTTTTGTGGGTTGCGTAGTTGTCCATGACGATGTGAACGTCGAGGTTGGCCGGCACGTTGCGCTCGATCTCATCCAGGAATTTACGGAACTCGCTCGCGCGGTGGCGGGCCATGCACTTGCCGACGATGGTGCCCGCTTTCACATCGAGTGCCGCGAACAACGATGTCGTTCCGTGCCGCTTATAATCGTGCGTGCGCCGCGCGGCCTGTCCGGGCCGCATCGGCAACAGGGGCTGCGTGCGGTCGAGCGCCTGCACCTGGCTTTTCTCTTCGACACACAACACGATAGCGCGTTCGGGCGGCGACAAGTAGAGCCCGACGATATCGCCGGCACGGTGGATCCGGTGAAGCCGTTACACGGCCAGTGGCCGTCATCTGAAGAACCACGCGTATCTAAATAGGCTCACCGCTCCCTCCGACAGCATGATGTGGCGGCCAGGCGTTGACCACGGACAGAAGCATGAGCTCGGCGGCGTGACGCTCACTCGGGAGGCTTGACATCGTCGGGCCCATTACAGAAGGGCGTGTACTGATAAATCGAGGTCGTGAGCGAGCTCGACGCATGTCCACTATCCGGCGTATTGCAGACTCAAACCGGACATCGCCTCAGGTCCGAAAAGTGCCAAAACCGGACTTGGGACCATTTTACGGAGTGGACGAAGCTCTCTGCAGGTTGAAAGGCGATCATGTCCGGCGGCGCTCGCGACAGAAGGGTTCCTTTTTGCTCGCCGCCGGTGTTTCATCCGCACGGCGGAGAATGGGCATGCAGGGATCGCTGGGAGAAAAGATCGGTCAAGGCGCCTTTTCCGAAGCCTACGCCTGGGCGCCCGGTCAGGTCGTGAAGCTGTTTAAGGCCGGCGTCTCTCATCTGCTCGGCCGGCACGAGGTACGCATGCTCTGCGCCGTGCGCGCCGCCGGCGTTCCGGTGCCGGCGGTGTTCGGCGAGGTCACGCTGGATGGGCGCTTCGGCATCGTGCTGGAGCGCCTCGACGGACCGACCCTGTGGCATCTCTCGCGGACCGGCGCGGTGACGTTCGAACAGGCGGGCGCGATCGTCGCGGCTCTGGCCATGTCTCTTCACAAGACGTCCCCGCCGCCGGAGGTCCTCTCCATGCGCGAGTATATGGAGAGCGAGTTGCGGCACGACGACGGCAAGGTCCCGAAGCACATCGCCACGGATATCCTCGCCCTGATCGATCGCCTGCCGACCGGCGACGCGCTTTGTCATTGCGACCTTAGCCCCGGCAACGTGATCATGACGGCGGAAGGCCCAAAGCTCGTCGACTGGAGCTTCGCGATGTGTGGGGCCGCCGCCCTCGATCTTGGGTTCTTGCATGTCATCCTGTCCGAACTCGCCCCGGAAATAGCCGACAATCCAAAGCGGCCGCGCGCGACTAATGCGGCGGCGCAATCCGAATATGCACGGCTGGCCGGCATTTCTGTCGCGGAGCTGACGGCGGCAATGGAGCCGTATTTGCCCATTGTCCGCACCTTCGTGGTTCTCGGCAACGTGGTGCCTGCGCTGCGAGCGCGGCTGATCCAACGCATCGGATGCGGGGTTGCGCTCGGATAGACTGAACCGTCTTGGTCGCGGGCGCGAGCCGAAATGGCCTTCTATTGAAGCGAGGCGTCGTTGTCTCCTTTGGGTCATTCGCGTCGATTTTGGCATATCTGCCGCATGTCTGCTATCCGACCCATCTGGGACCTGCAATTCGGCGTTGGGAACAGCAAGAAAGGCGTGATTCAAGCTCCCGAACCGGGGCCCTCGAATTCATGAGATACGAACTCACAGACTTTGAGTGGACTGCCATTAGGCCGTTCCTTCCGGACAAGCCGCGCGGCGTCGATACCTTGCCTCACAGTCGCGCACCGACCGTTTTCCCCGGCCGAGTTCGCGACTTTCCGCAAGTGCGGTCGGTCAGCCAAGAGTTTACGCAACTGTTGGTTGGCAGGTGAAGCTCGTGCATAGCTTCGATCGTTTTCCAGAGAACAGTCCGAGCGCGGGACGCCGTCGCGCCGCAAGGCAACCTCCGCTGTGCCAGAGTGGACTTAAACGAGTTTGCTGGGGGTTAAAATTTACCCCGGGCATCCCCATATACTGCGGATGACCTCCCGATTGACCACCAAATCCACCCGCCAGCCACCTAAGTCGAAGATTGAGCTGCGCGAGATTCTAGCCGCAGCAGTACGCAATACGCAGCCAAAACCGAAGCGGCCGCCGAAAGCAAAGTAGTCGCAAGAGCCCGAGTGCAAGAAACCTCGGTCAATCGGCTAACCTTTAGCCTCCATCTCCACCGTGAGATCCGACACAGGCAACCTGGGCCCCCTAAATCCGCGCTGGGCTCGTTTGCGTACACGCAAAAACCGCCAAGGTTTTGGCTTGTGCCGTTGCGTGTTCTCGAAGTCGCAACGGCGTGCCAGCCTCGCCCTTGGCCGCATCGCAATAACTGTTGCCAGTTTGTCAGGTCAAGGTAACTAGCGATGATGTTTGTTCAAGCCAGCATTGGACGACTCCCTTAAGCGGTGCTTTAACATCAAACGAGCGATGTCCGCTTCTTGGGTAAAAGCAGGGCTGTCCGCAGGCAATTGGAGATTTCCTTTTGACCACGGCGGAAGTTCAGTCCGACCAAACTGAGGCGCTGTTACTTACTTCACGCCGGGGGTGCATGTGCTAGCCTTCAACGGGCCGCCCGCGTAGGAGGTTCCCATGCAGCGACGTCGGTTCACGACACTTCTTGGCGCGGCAACGTTGGCATGGCCATTCGCCTCTCGCGCTCAGCATTTGAATACGATACCGCGAATAGGGGTTCTTTGGCATGCGGGCAGCGCCGAGGAGGAGGAGGTCTATCTAGCCGCTCTTCGAACCGGATTTAGAGATCTCGGCTACATCGAGGGTAAGAATATTCGAACTGGAAAACCGCTTTCCCGCCGAGAGGCCGGAGAGATTTCAGGGAACTTGCCCGAGAACTTGTCAGAAGCAAAGTCGATGTGATCATCGCCGTGGCGGGGATCGGTGCAAAGGAGGTGAAACAAGCCACCGATACGATTCCAATCGTGATTGCCACGGATCCGGACCCGGTTGGAAATGGACTTGTTCAGAGTTTAGCCCATCCTGGCGGGAATGTGACGGGCCTCTCGTTGATGATCGTGGACCTATCCGACAAGCGGCTGGAGATATTTAGAGAGTTGGTTCCCAATCTCTCCCGTTTGGCCATCCTAGTTAACGTGCGTGATGCGTTTTCTACGCGCATCCTCGCAGGTTATGAAAAGTCCGCAAAGGCTGTCGGACTTACAACGCAGATCATTGAAGTAACAAATCCGAAGCGAGATTGACCGAGCATTCGCGACAATCGCGCAGGAAGGTTTCGATGGCGCGGCAATAGTCGGGCCAATGTTGCTGAATGAACGGGTGCTGGTCGGGAAATCAGCCCTGGCGCACCGGATACCAACGCTTTCCGGTATCGCTGAAATGGCTCAACGGGGTGTCCTTATGTCCTACGGACAAGACATTCCCGACTATATGCGCAAAGCGGCCGGTTTTGTTGACAAGATTTTGAAGGGTGCGAAGCCGGCCGACCTTCCAGTGGAGCAGCCGACACGCTTCAAGCTGGTCATAAATTTACGAACTGCGAAAGCCCTAGGCGTTCTCGTTCCACCAACGTTGTTAGCTACCGCCGACGAGGTGATTGAATAGCGACAAGGTCTCAATCTGGTATCCCCCGGACAGGACCAACCGCGCGGGCTATCTCGGCTCATCGGGCGGAACGGACAACGCACGCGATTCCGAAATGACCCCCAAAGCGACATCGGCAGCCCGGACGGGCACTGGAGGCTCTCGATGATATGGCAGTATCGTTCTACAACTCCCTTGGTCGGCACGGAGGACGCCGAGGTGAGGTCGGGTGTCACAGTGGCTAGGAGGCCGCGCTGGCGGACCGTTGACGAGATCGGACGACACCCGCTGGGTCCTATAGTCTGCTATCGCCGGCGCAGCGATGATGGTCCAAGCCCAAAGCGGAATTCCCGCGTGCTCCGGACCTTACTGCGCGATGCAATCATGCTTCGATCTCGGTCGACGCAACGATCCGAGCCGGCCGCATGGTGGCTTTCAATCTGCCGACATGGAATTTGCCGTTTGCACTCATCATGATCGAGGGTCATAGTCCGGCAAAACGTGCCGGAATTTTGCCGGGCCCATATCATCAAAGCGGGAGGCTGCGCCGTGCAGGAGTTAGAGAAACGGGTCATCGGTAAAGTCATGTGGCGGCTGATCCCCTTCCTGATCGTCTGCTATTTCGTCGCCTATCTGGACCGGGTTAATGTCGGCTTTGCCAAGCTGCACATGAATCAGGCACTTGGTCTGAGCGAAGCAGCCTTCGGACTGGGCGCCGGGCTCTTCTTCGTTGGATATTTTTTGTTCGAAGTCCCGTCCAACATTTTCCTGGAAAAAGTCGGTGCGCGTGTATGGATCGCGCGCATCATGATTACCTGGGGAATTGTTTCCGCGGCCTTTGCATTCATCCCATCGATAGCGAGCGGAACCGGAATCTCCACGACCAGCATATTTTATTTCCTCAGGTTGTTGCTTGGCGCGTGTGAGGCGGGATTCTTTCCCGGAATCATCTTCTATCTGACCCTGTGGTTTCCTGCGGTCTATCGCGCCCGGGTCATCAGCCTGTTCATGTTGGCGATCCCGATTTCGTCGATTGTCGGATCGCCGATTTCCGGGTTGCTGTTGGGCGTGACGGGCTGGGGACTGGCCGGTTGGCAGTGGCTGTTTATCCTCGAAGCGCTGCCCTCGGTTCTGGTCGGCATCGGCGTCCTGATCTATCTGACCGATTTTCCGCGTCAGGCTCGCTGGCTGCAATCCGACGAAATCGAGTGGCTGGAGAATGTGCAGGCCACCGAGAAGCGAAACAAGGAGCAGGTCGAGCACCTATCCATGTGGCAGGCGCTGACGGACCCTCGGATTCTTTTATGCGCGCTGGTCTATTTCTGTTTGAATGCTGCAAGCTACGGGGTGGCTTTCTTTCTGCCGACCATCATCAAGAATTTCGGCGTCAGCGATACCCAAACCGGACTGCTTGCCGCGCTGCCCTTCATTTTCGGGGCTGTAGGCATGGTGCTGCTTGGTCGTCATTCCGATCGGACCATGGAACGAAAAGGCCATGTCGCCGCGGCGCTCATAATGGCCACCATCGGAATCGGATTGGCGGGCCTGGTTTCAAACCCCGTCATCATCATGGCGCTGCTATGCTTTGCTCAGATCGGCGTCTCCGCAGTCCCGCCGATGTTCTGGCCGCTGCCGGCAAGTTTCCTAACGGGCGCCTCGGCCGCGGCCGGCATTGCCGCGATCAATTCGCTAGGAAATCTTTCCGGTTTCGCAGGTCCCTTCGCAATGGGCTATCTGAAAGACTTAACCGGCAGCTTTACCGCGGGCCTACTATTATTGGCAGGCTGCGCCCTCGTGGGTGCGTTCGTCGTCGTAATGCTGAGGATCGACGCAAGGCGCGAGCATCTATCAGGTGAAGCAATCATGGCGCATTAAAATGCTTGAGGTCCTTCGGCAACTTAGCTGACATTCATCACAGCGGTTTCAAAAGGCGTGGATCGGTCAAACCGTAAACGGCCGTCACAGTCAAACAAGTTATAAAGCGCTGGCAAGGCGCATGTCGGCCAGTCGCGGATGGGACGCTGCTGAAGGATCGCTGATGCGAACGGAAAGCTTGTTTCCAATCTGTTCTAGCACCTCGTATCTTCGACGATAGAGCGAAAGTTTCCTCACAGGGATTTGGTCGTGCGGCCGGCGCAACGGCACCGTCGATAGAGAAAAAAAACCTTCGTCCGTTCGCGTTCCGCCGCGCTCTACCCAAAGCTGATCATACGACGATAGTTGGAGGTTTTCGACCCGCTCCCTCACCAGCGGGATGTTGGCGTGATCCTGATCAGAGACGGCCAATATTTCCTTCACACCAATCGCTTGACAGAACAGCCTGAATGCCTCGACAAGAAAGTCCCGAGGCCGCATTCCGCAAGCTCGCTTAGTGAAGCGCTTGTGCTGCTCGAGGGCGTCCGACCCGGGTCTTCCCTGGATCCCGCCTACATAGGCGATCAGCGGTCCATTCCTGGATGCCAGGCAGAAGCACAGCGTGAAGAAGCGCTCGCGATCCTCGCATAGTCCGAATGTCATCAATCCTTCGGTCTGTAGCCACCGCGACTGATTGATGCTCAAATGATACGCGCCCTCGAACTGCCCAATTTGCAGCAGGTCGACGTAGTCATGCTCGGCGAAATCGAGCAAGCCTCCAATTTTCGCAACGGTTTCGGAGTGGTCGATCAGGGCGGCCACCCGCTGTCTTGCATTCCAGCGCCTCGTGATGAACGGCTTGGTGGCAACGTCGACTAACAGCTCTGGCCGCCTTTTCAACAGGCGGATGGCAGGGCTGTTCCACCCCGACGCCAGAAGTGGGAGCGTCAGATGCAAATTTCCAACCAAGAGAAACGATCGCCGCGCCGCTAGAGATAACAATCCGTCCATGTTGGATCCTCTTGAGGCGGGTGCCGACAATTATCCAAACATGAGATAGGTCGAATCGTTCCACAATATGGATCGGGAAAAAGAAGCAATCGGCACTTTATCCCTCCTAGCCGGCCGCGAAGACGCCGAGCCATTACTGGCTGCTAGGCACGCCGGCGCAGCCGTAGGTCGGCACGCGGAACTACCCGCTGCTGCGGGACTCGCCTCCGGGAGGCGGAAACCCGAGGACATGCAGATGCCGCGAGGTATCACAACGCCCAACATGCCGCGCTACACGAATAAATTCAAACCGCGGCAGCCCTGATCGGACCGGGAAAAATATGCAACCAATTGTCTTGAGCTTGGTTGTAGGTCGGAAGGACACAAGTATACGTGGCTAGGCTCGTTGTCGAAATTAGCCGGGCCGCCTTTCCCGGCGTTCCAGCAGCCGCCATCGTCTCTTGGCGTTTAGGGGTAAACTCTTGCGTTTAGGGGTAAGCCAATGCGTCAGGCCTGGCTGAAAGCCAATTATCTGATTGCCAATCTCTTCGCGATGATCGGATGGTTATGGTTTCTGAGCTGGGCGACGGTGAAGATTTATCATATGGTGTAGGCTTAATGGCCCAGTGTGGTCCGGTCGTTTGACAAAATGGTAAGACCCAATGAGCCGGCTGCAGAAATTCATCGAGGAAAGTTCGGACGGCGAGCAATTCCGGCACCACGTCCTTTGCGTTCTGTCCGCGAGTGGGAAAGACAAGCAACCAACCGGTTCTCTCCGTGTTGTCTACTCAGCCGTGAGGATGCCCCCAAGCTAATCGCGGTTAGGCTCAGCCGGTTCAAAGCCACCGCTCCGCTGGGCCGTCCCCGGAGGAGTTGCGTTGATTGCCCCGTCGGCGGACTTGTCCCTTTCAACTGGACCGCCGGTGCAAGCGGACGGCCTATCTTGGCTCGTCGTGGATAATTGCCCACGCCAACTCTTTAGGCAAATAAGTACGGCCATCGCCGACAATACGGATACCTTCGTGCCCGCGGCTGTTCCATTCGACGGCGACGGCCAGTGCTTCCTTTCGATCGTTTACGATTTTCGAGGCAGCCTTTCCAGATCGCTCTTCCGCCTCTATTACATACGACATTGCCGAATCCTGATTGTTAGTCCGAAACTTTGATACGCGAGCGCTTCGTCAGAAATTTCACATCAACTTGGTCTCCGTTGACCACGGACGAGCTCGCAGCGGCGAATGCGCCGCTCGTAGAAAGGACGAAAAAGAACTCCTTCGAATTTAGGCCGGCGACGGAACCGGCTACTGATAGGATTGCGTCATCCTCCCCAACTTCGAGCAACCTGCATTCTCTTCGCCAGGTGCCATCAATACTGACAATTTCAACAGCGACGCCCTGAGAGAAACTGACGCGGTCGTTCAATCGCTTGTTCTTACCCGAGCCTCGAACGTCACTTGTCCTCGCCATCGAACCTCGAAAATCGCCAAGCCTCTCGGCTTCGGCATGCGGCCTATCTGTCTCGTTCATGACGCTCGACCATCTATGGCGCGTCAAAATGTGTTCTGTCTTGGCGGTAGCCGCAGCGCAGACATTCAAATGTCTGCTTCATGTTCTCCACGTGTGAGGCGGCGATCGTGTTCATCCCGCACTTCGGGCACGGCGGGCGCTCGTCAGGCATGTCTCAGTTTTCCCAGCCGAACCGACTTTTTCGGCTTTTCCCCCCGGACAAATTTCGTCAAAACAACATGATTCGATCCAGCAAATCGTCGACCAGGAACTTTGGCAGAATCGGGAAATAGTGGCAAGAGTGGATATGGCAGCCGAGAAGCGATCCGTACCCCGCCGGCGGGTTTTAAAGGCCGGAACGATTGAGTTCGGCGGGAGCGCCATTGATTGCACGGTCCGAAACTTATCGAGAGTCGGCGCAGCTCTCGACGTCATGACACCGGTAGGGATCCCCCACGAGTTCGTTCTGATAGTCCCCAGCGACGAGATGAGATTTACCTGCCGAGTTGTCTGGCGGAAGCCAGCCCGAATCGGGGTGAGCTTCGAATGACCATGGAATATCGCGGCATCCGATACACAATTGCCCAAGCAAAGCGGTCGGACGTCTGGCAGTGGCGCGTGATGGTAGGGAAGCCCGAGATGCTGCGCGTGGGCGAGGCCTCGACAGAGGCGCTGGCCGAGGCCCAGGTTCGGGAGGTCGTCGACCGAGCTTTTAAGATTTAAAAGGATTTGCAAACCCGGCGCAATCGAATTTCATATCGCCGTTGATGACTGCGTCACTTGCTCCGGGAACTCGCGCTGCCAATTTAACCCTGATGAACATCCATTCAATGTCTCGCGGTGCCTTAGATCGGGAACCCTTGCAAATCGGGAACTCTTGGCAATCCGGTCCGTTGGCTGTCGTTGACCACCCTTCGGCTATCCTGCCCCCCTGGTCAACTGCAGCGGAGATAAAGATGGACAAAAAGATCGTAGGTTTATTGGGTGCCGTTGGAGCCTTGGCATCGCTCAATACTGCGTACGCCGCAACAACATCGGAGCCCGCAGATGTGTTGAAGGCGGGGTCTTACGCGGACCTTCTGCAACCCATATCGAATGCCTCAGCAAAGTTGCGGGCTATGGATGCAATACCAACCGCGCCGAGGGTTCAAATGGCTCAATTCTTCGTCGAGCACCACCACCATCACCACCACCACCACCATCACGGCTATTACAGGGAAGATGGTCCTCGCATCGTGGTCACCCCGGGTTACAGGGATCGCAGATACTACCGTCATCATCACCACCATCACCATCATCACCATGGCTATTGGCGCTATCGCGACGAATATTGAGCAGATTGGCGGCGGGCCTCTCAGACCTGCCGCCTCTTAGCTTTGTTGCTTCCTCGCCTTCGCCGCTCTAAGTATATTTCGATATGTCCCGTCAAACACCGTGTTCGATGCCGAGGTCCAGTGTGAATCTGCCGACAGCGTCGAGCGGCTGGCGTGAATGCGCCGAGCCTGCAATTCTCGTTCTGCGCATTCTTCCTCCCCCATTTGCTCCACCACTACATCGGAATCTTCCGGCACCACGATCACCTGTGCGAAGGGCTCGCCGGGCCTGAAAATGTGGGTCATCCCATCGGCAGGCGATTTAAACACGATGAAAAACATCATCGGCCACCAGTTGCGCAGGAGTGCCGGTACCGCAATCGGCACGGTATTAGTGGAATCGGCATAAAATCGAGGATGTGGTTCGGTCCGGATCGCCAGACCTTCGCCGACCTTCAAATCAAGCAATATTTGATAAGTGTAGAATTTCTCGCCGAAGGTTCGAAAAGGTGGCCATTGAAGATCATCGTCGGGCGCGGGACCAAAATCGCCGTCGAAGATCAATTGGCCTTCTTTTGTGGAAACGTGGAGCTCGTTTTGGTAGGGATAAAACAATTCAATGCCATACTGCGCACCTTCAGAAAACGGTAGGCAATGCCATACGTATTCATGCGAGCCATCGGTGCGGGCTTCGCGTTCACCTGCCCAACCGGGTATTTCCAGTTTCGTTCGACGGGGTCTCAAACCGAGTTCGCGTGTACGGTATTTTACGATCTTCGTCATTGGTCCTCCGTGGTCCTAATGCGGCTCGGAGGCCCCGTTCGGGCCGGACGCATCTTATGCTCGGTTTGGTAACATCGGGTCTTTGTGCCAGTCTGCGACTGCAGTGTGCGATCGTGCGGCTATTCTCCCAAGCTCGAGTTTGGCCTCCAGCTCCCGCACGCGTTGCGACACGCCAGTCACGGGCCGGCCGACCGCAAAATCGGGGAGTGAGGGCGGCCGTCATCCGCGATGTGTCTCCAAAGGTGCAATTTGAAATCCCGCATCCAATAGCGCCTCGACGATGCATTTCGCAAGATGCTTGGCCTCGTCTGGATCAATGGTGTGAGTGGGGTGGTCTTTGCGGCTACCCCATATGGTTTTTGCAATTATTGAATTGACCTGGTGCGGATCGGTCAAGGTCTCCTCCTGATTGTGAAAAAGAATCCCGAGCACGGAACTGGATACACGCCTGGCAAAGCCAAAAGTCCTGCACCCCAAGCCATTTCCAGCAAGTTATTCTCGGCAGGTCAAATTCAATTTGAAAATCTGAAGTTCCGAACGACCCCAAATAGTCGGGAACTTTCGGAAATTTAGGTAAGTCGATCTGTCACTTTGGGTGCGCCTGTGGGCAAACGGCAGGTGGCAGCACCGTTCGGTCCAGATCCGCCCATCGGGAATTTCAGGCAATTTCCTCACTAGTGTTGTAAAGGCGTTACAGCTCCGATCCCGAAATATACGCCAATCTGCTCCCCTGGAGTGGAGTTCGCACAGATCGTGTTCATCATACAGGGCAAGCCTCGGGCGACCGAGGGGATAGTAAAGGCCGTCAAAGCAACCCGCGAGGATGCCTTGCAGACGGCCAGAGACTTCCTCGAGCAAGGATTACCGTTCGTCACAATTATCGGTGACGGCTGCGTCTATACGGTCGAGGAGTTCGCAATGACCATCTTAGGGCCGGGGGATCAGCGCAGCACCTGAAGTCATGAAGAGGTTACGTCCATCGGGCACCTTGGCGAGCGACGCTCCTTGGATGCTGGCGGAATGAGCAGATCAGAAGAGCCCCAATTCGCATTTCGGGAAATGTCGCGGTGCTAGAAGTCAATCGGGCCATTGGCGCAATTCGAAAGGCGGCCCACGTCGTTTGTGCTGCGAGGCTACACCCTAGGCCTTGAGCATATCCTTCCCGAGGAGCGCGACAACATTTGTCCAGGGCCAAAGGGGAAGGCCGTCCGCACAGCTGCGAACGGCCTCCTCGGTCCTGTCTTTAGCGGGAACGAGCGTCGATAATGGCGACGGCGGCCTGCCGCCAAAGCAGCAAATCGGCAGATCCTTCTCCCGTGCTGGTTCAGACTGCTACTCGGTGCAGATCTTGGTCGTCTTCATGCCGGCTTCGGCCTCCGTCTTAGTCTTGTAGGTACCGTTGTCGACGACAGTAGTAGTCGTGGTAGTCGGCTTGCTATCCACCACAGTGCATTTTTTCGTCGTGGCATCACGCACCACGTAGAACTCGGCGGCGGCGGCGCTCTGCGCGGCCATCAAAGAAGTGCCGAGCGCGGCACAAATGAGAATTTTCTTCATAAGGTGGTCTCCCTCTTGGTGAAGTCACTTGCGCCAACATCGAGCCGGTACAAAAGTTCCGGTTTTTCCCGAAGACGTGGTCTCCCAGCGACGGCAGAAAAGGCGATGCAACGCGACCCGACTACGCAAGGGAGTCCGCCGAAATCTTGCAGCGGTTTCAGCATGCCGTTACACCCGCGCATGCAGGCTTACGTTTTCTTCGTTAGGTCAAAAAAAGGGTCAACGTACGGGCGACGCTACGCGGCGCAACTCTCCCGATTGGCCGGAGGATCCCTCCGAACGGCTTGCGCCGGGGTATGGGTGATTGTTCCTGCCAGCTTCCGCCACCAGCGCTGCTTGGGGGTCGCGGGCTTCGCCGTCGACAGCTTCCCGGCAAAGTAGGCCGCCTTCTCGCGGGCTACCGTCGCTTCACTGTTGGCTTTGGATAGTTCAGCCATCAGGCGGTTGGACCGTTCGGCCTCGCGCTCGAAGTCCGCCCGGTGACCGCCCGCGATGACCTTCATCTCGACGAGATCAGCTTGCAGCGTCGCAATGTGATCCTTCAAGGCGGTGACCACCTGGTGATCGGCCGGCGTGGTCGGGGTTCGCGTGACCGGCGAATGGTTGATTTCGGTGAGATCGACCTGGACCAGGGTCTTACCGGTGTTCGAGCGTGAACGAGGCAGCCGGTGTCGTTTCACCAGAGCCCTTTCTGCCTCGGGGGAAATCTTCAGCCGCTCGCCAAGTTCCGCATAACTCAGCATCTCAACGGGCATGTTGGGTTGCTCCCGGTGGCCGGGCGGTCACCGCCCGAATACAGAATATGCTAGCGACCCGGAGTTAACGGATGGTTTACCATAAGATGCTGCCGGGTGGTCGCGGGTCGCCGCTTGGACCGGGTACTCTCCTGGCCTGCCGGAGCGAGTAAGCCCCCGCGACTGCAGCCTCGAAGGCTGCTTCCCTTGTGTCAATTCATTTTCCGCTTGCCGTCATGGCGTATCCGCTACGCGACTTCGTGCCAAATATCTCGTATCTCGCAAATGCCCATGAGGGATCGCATCCTAGCCCGCGTCGCCTGCTTTTTTCGAGGGCTGAGTGCTGCTCGGCGGATCGGACGCCGGGAAGCTGTCCTTCAAGCCCTTTTTCAGTTCGTCGTCCGCCTTCTTGTCGGCAGCCGAGCGCTCTCTTGGTGTGTCTGCGTGTTTGTCGGTTGGGGCCGGATCGAATTTGTCAGCCATCGGCATTGTTCTCCTCTGCGGAGAAAACGCGCGATGCCGACGGCTGTTCCCGCATCAGGATCCGACCGGGAAGGGGCTGAAGATCGCCAGCCATGTAGACGCTGGCCGGGAATTCACCGGATTTCGATTGCGAACCGCAGTTTCGCACATTTACCGGCGAGACTTATCGCGCGGCCAGCTCACGCAAACGTCCGTCGCCGCAGATTCCGCAGGCGCTCCCGGATATTCAGGTGCGGCGAGGGATACGAGAAGGGCTCTGACATGAGGAAGATCGTGTATCCGAAGGTGGAAAACTGCCATAAGGCCCCTTGAAATGCAGCTTAAGGCCGCCCCTGATGACCGGCCCTTGAACGTTGCTGTTCTGGACACTGATCGTCACGTCGATCGTGTCGCCATTGCCGTTCAACGTGGCTGAGCTGAACCGGGCTGATGGTCCCTCTGCCGCCGCGGTTTAGGCTATCGGGCCGGTCAATTCTTCCACTGTAAACGGTTTGTCCGCCTTGAAGTGCGAAGAGCGGGAATAACCCTCGGCGATGACAGCATGGCCCGCGTGCAGGAGGAGGGCGTCCGGAGCCTTGGTTGAACTGAACTGGTACCATCCAAGCCATTTGCGGCTTGCCTCTGAAACGGCGAAGATCACGATGGCCCCGCTCGGTACGTTTGCGACGGCATCCTGTGCGTAGATCGCCTGGCCGAAGAGTTCAAACGTGGTGGTGGGTTCTGGCGTGGAAGGCATCGCACTCTCCTGCGGTACGCTGTTTGCCCCGCCGGATTAGACGCTACCGATGGTTGCCTGGTTCAAAGATCTCGTGCGGAAACGAATGCCGCACCGGGGCGCCAGCAGTTTGCCGCCAACCAAACGATCTCCACGTCATGCGGACGGCCCGCGTCAGTCCTCTGATGGTGCTCGGCTAGCTTCGTGTCCGATCGCTGACGCGCTATGCGACACCAGTCTAGAGCTTGCTTATGGAAGTGAAACGCATCGTGAAGGCGGGATCGGTCATGGAGCCGGACAAGTGTAAGGACCAAAGCCCTGCGGCAGGTCGCGCCATGGTGAGCCCGACCGCAACATCCAGAAGATTCCGTTGAGGACACGTCGGTCGTTGACCCTTGGCACTCCGCGCGGCTTGTTCGGAAGAACGATCTGATGGTGCTCCACTCAAAGTCCGTTAGTCACATCTCATGATTCGAGGCTCCGGTTCCGGAGCTTGAATGACGCTGATCCGGTGTTCGCAACTCCGGTTGCATGTCGAGATGGGTCGCACCGGATAGTGGGCATGCTACAGATATGCCGAAAGCGACGCGACCGATCCAAAGCCGTCATGGGTTAATGCGAGGCGCCGGTCCGATCAGTTGACCCTTGCGGGCCAAAGGGCGACAATGGAGGCGGTTTTGCATTGCGGAAGTCGCTTTGGGAGGCTGGTAGCGATGGCGTTAAAGAAAACAAGTTTAGTCGCCTTACTTGCTGCAGGCATGGCCTTGCCGGTATTTGCCGCCGAGCAAACGATAAACACTGACGAAGGTACACTCGACCGGCAAACGGCCGAAAAGGTCTTTCCCGCGAGGCCGCCTTATTCGCCCTATGCGGGCCGTAATTTCCCTACGCGGCCATTCTTCGGTGATACCCACCTCCACACATCGTATTCGATGGATGCGGGTGCCTTCGGCGCCCGGCTCGGCCCCAAGGACGCTTATCGCTTTGCCAAGGGCGAAGAGGTTATCGCGTCCGGTGGACAGCGCGCGAAGCTTTCGCGCCCGCTGGATTTCCTGGTTGTGACGGACCATTCCGACGGCATGGGTTTTTTCCCGCAACTGATGGCTGCCGATCCCCAGTTGATGGCAACGCCACAGGGGCGGAAATGGTATGACCAGATCAATTCCGGCCAGGGCGCTGCGGCCGCTATCGATATCATCACCAGTTTCGGCAAGGGCCAGTTGCCAAAGGGTTTCCCGACGCCGGGCACGCCCGCCTACCGCAGCGCCTGGCGGGAGACGATCAAGGCCGCCGAGGAGGCAAACGACCCCGGCCGCTTCACCGCCTTCATCGGTTATGAGTGGACCTCCAACGCCGGCGGCAACAATCTGCACCGCAACATCATCTGGCGCGACAATGGCGCCAAGGCCAGCCTGATTGAACCTTTCACCACCCAGCCGCCGCTCGGAAGCCCCAATCCCCGCGACCTCTGGAAATGGATGGCGATGTGCGAGGAAAAAACCGGCGCTGAAATCCTCGCGCTGGCCCATAACGGCAATTTGAGCAATGGCCGGATGTTTCCGATCATCGAATCGTTCAACGGCAAGCGGATCGACCGCGAATATGCCGAGAACCGCACCCGCTGGGAGCCGCTCTACGAAGCCACCCAGATCAAGGGTGACGGCGAGACCCATCCGTTTCTTTCGCCCAACGACGAGTTTGCGAACTTCGAGAAGTGGGACAAGGGCAACCTCGATCTCACCGAGTTGAAGAAACCGGAGATGCTGGAGTTCGAATATGTCCGCTCGGAACTCAAGAACGGCCTGAAGATGGAAGCCGAACTCGGCGTCAATCCATACAAGTTCGGTCTTGTCGGCAGCACCGACGCGCATACCGGGCTTGCGGCGGTCGAGGAGGATAATTTCTTCGGCAAGACGTCTTCCTCCGAGCCAAGCGCGGAACGCGCGACGCATCCGTTCGTAAAGACTGACAAGGCCGTCATCATGGGCTGGGAGCAGACCGCTTCCGGCTATGCCGCGGTTTGGGCACCGAGAATACCCGCGAGGCGATCTTCGATGCCATGAAACGCCGCGAGACCTATGCCACCACCGGGCCACGCATGGTGGTTCGTTTCTTCGGCGGCTGGGACTTTGAAGCCGGCGATGCCAATAACCGCATGCCGGCCAAGATCGGCTACACCAAGGGCGTTCCAATGGGCGGCGATTTGACCAGCGCGCCTCAAGGCAAGTCGCCGACATTTCTGGTCGCCGCCCTCAAGGATCCGATCGGCGCGAACCTTGACCGCATCCAGGTCATCAAAGGCTGGCTCGGCAAGGATGGCCAGACCCAGGAGCGTATCTACGACGTCGCGGTTTCCGGCGGCCGCAAGATTGAGGCGGACGGCCGCAGCAAGATACCCGTCGGTAATACCGTCGATGTCGCGAACGCGACTTGGACCAACACCATTGGCGCCGGAGAGATGATCACGGTCTGGAAAGACCCCGACTTCGATCCGTCGCTGCGCGCGTTCTATTATGTGCGCGTGATTGAAATACCGACGCCGCGCTGGACGGCCTACGACGCAAAATATTTCGGCGTCGCGATGCCGAAGGAAGCCCCGATGACGACAACCGAGCGCGCCTACACGTCGCCGATTTGGTATACGCCTTGAAACCGGGGCTGCTCCGAGAGCCGCTGCTCCAGTTCATTTTACTCGGCGCGGCTCTGTTCGGCGTCTTTCATCTTGTCGACAGGAAGAAAGCTGAAGCGCCCGACAGAATCGTTATTTCTTCCGCCCGGATTGCGACGCTGGCGGACGGTTTCGCGCGCACCTGGCGGCGCCCGCCGGGCCAGGAGGAATTGCAGGGGCTCATCGACGATTACATCCGCGACGAGGTGTTCTATCGCGAGGGCCGGGCCGCCGGGCTCGATCGCGACGACGTCATCATCCGCCGCCGTGTCCGGCAGAAGATGGAGTTTCTTGCGGAAGATATTTCCGCCCCGGAGCCGAGCGAGGATGAACTCGCGGCCTTTCTCAAGTCAAACCCGGAGCGGTTCAGGACGGAGGATCGTCTGACCTTCCGTCAGGTCTTCCTGAGCGCGACCCATCACGCCAATACTATGGACAGCGACAGCGAACGGGTCGCAAGCGAACTCGCGCGCGGGCCGGCGGATGTCGACACAGCGGTGCTCGGCGATCCCTTCTTGCTCGGCGAGGAGTTCAAGGCCGTATCGCGAAATGACGTGGCCGGGATATTCGGTGACGGCTTTGCGAAAGGCCTGTCCGCCTTGGAGCCGGGCCGCTGGCTGGGTCCGATCGCCTCAAGCTTCGGACAGCATTTCGTCTATATCAGCGAACGGATAAAGGGAGGCATCCCGCCGCTCGATAGGATCCGGGAGGCTGTGCTCCGCGAGTGGTCGAATGCGCGCCGTCTGGAGGCCGAGCAGACGCTGTATGCCTCGCTTCGCGAACGCTATGAAATAGTGGTGGAAGTGCCGCCGGCAAAGTCGGCCCAAGCGGAAACGCCCCAGTGAAGCATTGGCTGGGCCTCGCCGTGCTTCTCGTTATGTTGCTGGCGCAACCCGCGCGCGCGGATGAACTTCGGCCGGGCTATCTGGAGCTGAAGGAGACCGCTGCTAACACCTACAGCCTGCTTTTCAAGATTCCGGCCAGGGGTGAGGATTTGCGGCTCGCAATCTATCTCGACCTGCCCAACGGCACCCGGGATGTCGGAGCGTCCCGCGCATCGCTCGACGAGGGCGCCTATGTCGAACGCCGCACCATCCGCCGCGACGGGGGGCTCGCCGGGCAAGCGATCGCGATTGCGGGCCTGTCGGCCACGTCGACCGACGTGCTGGTCCGGGTTGAAGTCTTGCCGGCGCTATCCAGACCGAGCGGCTGTCACCCACCAGGACGGCATTTGTCGTTCAGGCCACGCCCGGCGCGGGAGAAGTCGCTGCGACCTATCTGCGCCTTGGCGTCGAGCACATCCTGTTCGGTTTCGATCATCTGCTGTTCGTGCTGGCGCTGGTGATTCTGGTCCGGGACTGGAGGCGCGTGGCCGTCACCGTGACGGCCTTCACCATCGCCCACAGCGTGACGCTCGCCGCGGCGACGCTGGGTTTCGTGAATGTCCCCGGACCCCCGGTGGAGGCAACCATCGCGCTCAGCATCGTGTTAGTTGCCGTCGAAATCCTGAATGCGAGAGCTGGAAAGCCGAGCTTGACCGCGCGCCTGCCCTGGCTGGTGGCCTTCAGCTTCGGCCTCCTGCACGGCTTTGGCTTCGCAGGCGCCCTTGCCGAAGTAGGATTGCCGCAGCATGCCATCCCGGTAGCGTTGCTGTTCTTCAATGTCGGGGTGGAGATCGGGCAACTTGTCTTCGTGGCCGCGGTGCTATCGCTAATCTGGCTGTTGCGTCTGGCTGCGTCGCAGCTCGTAGAGGCCTCGCTCGTCAGGCGAACATTCGACCGGCTCGATGTTGGGATCGCCTACGGCATAGGGATCGTCGCGGCCTATTGGCTGATCGAGCGGACGACTGCGTTTTTTGCCTGACGACGACAATGCCGCAACCGCGCGCCTGCCCAGTCCTGCGAAGAGGTTATGTCCGTGCTTTAAACTTTTCGTACCTCAGGAGACATCCGCTTTTTGTCCAAAGCGTCGGATAGCATCTGGAATCAGAAGTGCCGAGTATGCCAACTCGGGAGATGCTTTTGGCAGAGGCGCGCCAGCTGTTTCTGAAAACAAAACCCCTGGACGAAATCGTCGAGCGTGCCTATCGGCTTCTTCGAAGCGGTGAGCGCCTTGCTGTTGGTTCCACCATTACGCTACAACTCCCCAGTGGCCGGTCGAAGTTACGAGGCAAAAACGGGGGGCGAACGCTTCCGGGCGCGCTCGTTGAATTGGTCGACTCCTATTATAGCGCACGGCGGTGCAGCCATGTGCCAATAAACAGGAAAGGACCCGCCCCGAGCGCGGTCGGCGCGCAACATTGCACGCCAACGCTCTGGGGGCATCCTTGTTTTGAACTTATGCATTTGGCTTCATCACATCATTCGTTCGCTGTTACATCTCCGGGACGAGCGCAAAACCACCGGGTGGTGTGAGACTGATCTTTCGTAACGATGCCGGGTCTTTTGGGATCGGACTTGCAGGTGTGTTCAGCGGCCTGGCAGATCGCATTCGATCCGCTTGTTGAGAAATTTGCGAGTGCCGGCCTGGATCTGAAGAGGGCGAACGAGATCCGCGGACGTTAGCGCGAATTGGCTACTCGAGCTTCAGATTTCGCCGCACCCCTAATCGCACGCAAAAAACCGAAGCTTGCGTAAGCCTCGACCAATTCGCTGGCAAGTGAGGCGTGCGCTCGAAAATAACCAATTTGATAATGATTGGCGAGATTTCAGCTCAGTTGCGAGGCATGCAACGGACGCGATGGGCGGAGTCGTGCCTCTCAGAGTCACCCGCTGGGGGTTGCATCTGCCCCCGGTCATCCCCATGTACGGCGGATGACCTCCCGATGGACGACCAAACCCGCCCGCCAGCCACCTAAGACGAAGATTGAGCTGCGCGAGATGCTGGCCGAGGCAGTACGCAATACGCAGCCAAAACCGACGCGGCCGCTGAAAGCAAAGTAGCCACGCGGCCAGATTGGTCCATTGCGGTGGTTATTAAAGCACATCGGAACTGGCGGCCGCGTATTTAGAGGCGACTAGTCCAGCGTGACGCCTCGTTGAGCCCATAGAGCAAGATCTCGGCACAAACTGGGCCCCTGATCAGCGCGGATCGTTGCCGGGAATCCACATTTCATTGCAGACTCCTTCCTGTATCTCTACGAGGTCAGTGCCACGGAAGGTGAACCGCGGCTCGAGCGCGGGTGAGAAGCGCGAGAACGTATCGACGATCTAACACACGCAGCTTGCGGCCGGTTGCCAACTGGTCGTGGACGAAGTCCATCGCGCAGGCCTCGTTTGCCGATCAAATCCCCAAACGCGGCTTGAGAGAAACGGGTGCGGGGCGGTTTGGCCTCCTACTCGCGGATCGTCTCTTCGATCTGATGGAGGGAAAACGACGTCTTCAAGCAGAATTTCCAGATTTCGCAGGGCTGTTGCATCGGCGCGAGCCTACAAACATCCGAGGTGGCGCCTGCAGAGGAGAGGAGCTGCGTCTTTGCTTCCGGGATGATCTGAAAGACCGGCCACCGCGGGATGCTATGCCCCTGCAAAGGATTGTGCGAAGATGCTTCACCGATCAAAGGCGATGCAACGGGACCGGCTACGCAGGGAGTCCGCCGAAATCTTGCAGCGGTTCCGCATGCCCTTAACCGCCGCCCTTTTTACGCCTCACAATGTGAAGGTGCTCCGGCGCCATCGCGGCCACCCGGGGCCCTTTTTTGTTTCAGTGATGGTTCCGGGGCGACGTTGCCTTGGCTAAACCAGCGCATGCGGGCTTACTTTTTCATCGTTAGGTCAAAAAAAGGGTCAACGTACGGGCGATCTTACGCGGCGCAACTCTCCCGATTGGCCGGAGGATCCCTCCGAACGGCTTGCGCCGGGGTATGGGGGATTGTTCCTGCCAGCTTCCGCCACCAGCGCTGCTTGGGGGTCGCGGGCTTCGCCGTCGACAGCTTCACGGCAAAGTAGGCCGCCTTGTCGCGGGCTGCCGTCGCTTCACTGTTGGCTTTGGATAGTTCAGCCATCAGGCGGTTGGACCGTTCGGCCTCGCGCTCGAAGTCCGCCCGGTGACCGCCCGCGATGACCTTCATCTCGACGAGATCAGCTTGCAGCGTCGCAATGTGATCCTTTAAGGCGGTGACCACCTGGTGATCGGCCGGCGTGGCCGGGGTTCGCGTGACCGGCGAATGGTTGATTTCGGTGAGATCGACCTGGACCAGGGTCTTACCGGTGTTCGAGCGTGAACGAGGCAGCCGGTGTCGTTTCACCAGAGCCCTTGCTGCTTCGGGCGAAATCTTCAGCCGCTCGCCAAGTTCCGCATAACTCAGCATCTCAACGGGCATGTTGGGTCGCTCCCGGTGGCCGGGCGGTCACCGCCCGAATACAGAATATGCTAGCGACCCGGAGTTAACGGATGGTTTACCATAAGATGCTGCCGGGTGGTCGCGGGTTGCCGCTAGGGGATGATCGCTCAAGAGGCTTGGACCGAGGTACACTTGGCAGGCGCGTCGGGCCTGCCTCCCTCTATACGCTCTCCGGTTTCCTCGTCGGCGTCCTCGTCGGGCTCACCGGCGTCGGGGGCGGGTCGCTGATGACGCCGATCCTGGTGCTGCTGTTCGGGGTTCATCCGGCAACTGCGGTCGGAATCGACCTTTTGTTCGCCGCGGCGACGAAGACGGTCGGCACGCTGGTGCACGGGGCTGGACGGAACATCGAGTGGCGGCTGGTCGGCTCCTCGCGGTGGGTAGCGTGCGTGCCGTCCACCGTGCTGGCGCTGAGGTCCTGGGTCAATCTCGATGGGTCGCTGTGCGGCAGGGGCTCAATCTCGCGCTCGGTATCGTGCTGTTGATCACCTCGGCGTTCCTGCTGTCGGCAAGGTCGCTGCACACGCGCTATGCGCAACGGGTCGAACGGTTGCCCGATCGCAGTCCGCGATCTCACCGCGCTCCTCGGTGTGGCCATGGGCACCTTGGTCACACTGACCTCGGTCGGTGCCGGCGCGATCGGGGTCACCGTATTGTTGTTCCTGCATCCCAAGATCCCGCTGGCGCGGGTGGTCGGTTCGGATATCGCGCACGCGGTGCCACTGACCCTGGTGGCAGGGGTAGGGCACTGGTATCTCGGCTCGGTCAATTGGGCGTTGCTGTGGCCGCTGCTGCTCGGCTCGGTGCCGGGCATCGTGGTCGGCAGCCGGCCTGGCCGGCGCGAGTTCCGGACGGCGCCATCCGGACCGCGCTGGCGCTGGTGCTGATTGCGGTAGCCGGAAAGCTGGTCCTGTGATGCCCGCGCCCGGTCGTGACGGACACCTCACTTTCCCAGGCGCGGCCTTACTTCATTGCGGGGCGGTAGTTCGATTTGTGCCGAGCGTCTAATGCTCAACCGCCAAGCTGAAGTCAGAAAGTCAATCACTGCTCCGAAGCTGAATGAGAGAAGCGTGTCTGCTCGCGGCGGCCGGTGGACACACGTTCATGGCGGCGAGTTTTTAGCTCGATCCAACCCAGTTTGACCGAAGACCACGGACTATGGCGCGAACAGAGCCTGACGGAAGAGTGGGTGGAGGAGGGGATCGAACGCTCTATGGGCACCTTGCAGCAGAGAAGCCACTCCCTGCAGCCTTTCAATGCCCTTGCAGAAGAGGTAAATTGGATGCATCATCATCATCCAAACAACTCTTGCGTCCCGTTTGTTGTGGAACGAGGAGCAGAGAGCAATCTGGGAGGTTCAACAATGGCGACGCAGATTGTTATGGACCATACTGGCGACACACGGCATTCCTTCGACCTCAATGACGAGCAGTCGCTCACAAACGCCGAGGAACGCTTCAAGAAGTTGACCGGTCTCGGATTTACTGCAGCCGTTCGAACAGGTCCCGATCAAATCTTGCGGCTCCGTTCGTTCGATCCTACTTGCGAAGAGACCTTGTTCTTCCCTCGGCTCGTCGGGGGCTGAAGAACTCCGTCAGTGCAATTGTTATTTCAACGATGCCCTGAAAATGAACGGCCGCGGCGGCGAGCCCTGCGCGAGCTGTACAAGATGTTTTTGCGCCGGGACGCTCCCGACGCTCGCGGTCTGCGGCTCCTGAGATGTTGGCTATCGCCTGAGCAGCGCCGGCAATTCAGCGAGAGAAACTACTTCGAGGTCGTCGGGTGTCATACCGGAAAACGGTATCGCATTCATTACGGCGTCACCACGAACGTGATCGAGTTGGACTTGGTTGGCCGCCCCGTGGCCGGGAGGTGCTTTTTACCAATCGGCCATTTGGTTGCGGGCGACGTCATGCTTGCTCAGAAAATTGCCCTTGAGACCGACGAAAACGGTGCTCGTGCAGTGGCTAAACCGTTCGTTATTCCGGTGGATTTCAGGCGGTTCGTCGGAAGGTGAACTGCTAATGACGGCCTGCCCACCACGGATATTAAATCTACCCCCGCAACGGTGCGATCGGATGAAGAGCAAACCGCAACCAAGCGGAGCACAATGGTGCCGGGTGCTTGAGCGTGCACCTGGAACGATCTGCCAATGTCGAAATTGAGTCCGGGCTGTTATTGGCCTTACCGCGCACCACGAAAAAATTCATCCAGCAGATGTCCACCATGTTTGGAGTTGAATGATGGAAAGATTTCCCCCCGAAGGGCCCGCGCGGGCAATTCTCGGACCTAACCAGATTAGAGGGGGAATTGAGCGACTACGACACCAGATTGCCGAATTGGAGGCATTCGACCCGTCCTCGGTCAGAGTGCGGGGGGCGGCCGAAACCCGAGCCATCCAGAGCGCGATTGCTATGACGCTTGCCAAGACGTTTGGCGATGCAACCTCGGAGCACGACCGCTACGCTTCAGCCGCCCGATTGGATAACGGGCCCATGTACCTCAGCGGGCGCCCCCCGGTTGAGCTGGTCGTCGGGTGGATCCAGGATGGAAAGGCGAGGTCTCTCGCACTTCTCCAGCAAGCAGTGACAGACTTGCAAAACGAATTGGCTGAACTTGAGGACGCCGCTGCCGAACAAAGCCTAGCTTCCGAGCCAGCTAAGCTAGTCACAAGAGACGACGCCCTCCTCGTTACCGGCACCGATATGGAGCAGAACGGCGGCGACGTCGTTGCGGCATCGGCCGGAGAGGCGCGTGAGAATTTAGCGGCCAGGAAGGACGTCAAACACGCCTCCGAGCCGGCCAATGAGTTTCAAGGCGGCCCGCGCGAGCACCAAAGAGATGGAGATTTTGTCAGGCGCTTTGCTGGTAACATCCGAGAGGCCGCCCACGTTTTCGAGAGCGATACACCGTTGGCCGCCCGTGGCTTCAATTCCGCTGCCGACTATGTCGAAAGCGCGGCCGAAACGATGCGGAACGGAAATTTCCGCGATCTCCTGGATAGCGCCACTGATTTCGCGAAACAAAAACCGGTCGCTTTTCTTGGTATTTCCTTGCTAGCGGGCTTCGCCGTCATAGGCTTCCTCAATGCATCAACCGGAAAATCGTCATCGTCGCAAGGGCACGACGCACCAAGTTAGGAACGCAAGCCGATTTCGTCAGGAAACTCTGCGGGCGGTCACCGAATTTTTCGAATTCGACGGCGTTTGCCCAAAAAGCGGATATCAGCATCTATCTGGCGTCTTAGTGCGACAGGCGTTGCAAAATCGCGGTTGGACTTTCTGGAGACGCACCGGCCAGCGCAAAACCAGGATGGCGTCGAAACTTTGGGTCGAACGTCATTCGGAGGGAAATGGCTATCGCGATACTTTGCTCAAGCACGTTTGCTGTTCCCAGCGCCATATTGAGCATCAAGCCCTCCGCCGCTCCTGCGTTGATGTAGTGCCCTGCATCAACATCAGCGAATTGCTTGTTGCGATATGTATCGGCCATCTCTCCGACGGTCGTTAAAAGGGCCGGTATTTCCTTGAGCCCTCACATCCGGCCAGATGGGTGAAGTCAATGCCCTCAAGGATCACACCGCGACGCGGCCAAGTTGATCTGGCGGAGATGAAGGTGATTGGGCGATCATCGGGCGGACTTCGGGGTGCGAGGCCCAAGGAGCCCCTTAGGGGAAGCCCCGAGACGGCGTTGGTTTCGCCCGGTCCAGTGCAACTTCGGCGGCGGCCGCCAGGGGGACGCTGACGCTCAAGACCAAGAAAACGCTAGGTCCCGGTTCACTTGTCGAGCCACCGTCGCAGTCTCGACAATCCAATTGTCTTTACGTGTTGCCATCCGAAAAGCTCCTGTCGAAGCCGGAGGTCAACCGCCTTCAGCATCGAGAATTCACCAAGTGCTAACCAAGGAAATTTCTTCAGCATTAATTACGTTTGTCGCGCCGAGCGAGATGCTCAAAACCAGGAGGTATTTTTGACCGTTTGTTAGATACTGCTCTTTAGCGTTCTGGGTAAGTCAAGAATTGGCTTGATGAAACCAGGAAGAATTCAAAATGTCCGGCATTGTTCTCTCGGCATCAGTTCGCCAGAATCTACTCTCGCTTCAGTCGACTGCAGATTTGCTCTCCACCACGCAGAACCGCCTCGCGACCGGTAATAAGGTCAACTCGGCTCTCGATAATCCCACCAATTTTTTCACCGCGCAGGCCCTCAACAACCGCGCAGACGACATCAGCAACCTGCTGGATGGTATTGGCAATGGTGTGCAGGTCCTGCAGGCTGCCAATACGGGTCTTACGTCGCTGCAGAAGCTGGTCGATACCGCGAAGTCGGTAGCGAGCCAAGTCCTGCAGACCACCGTCGGCTATTCAACCAAGGCGAATGTTGACGTTACTGGGACCGGTTCCGGCACGGGCACCGTGACCGCTGCTGACATCAATTCTGGCAAACTGGCTGGTGCGGTTATTACCTTCAAAACAAGCACTGGCTCTCTCGCCGTAACCATCGGCTCAACCTTCGCGACCGGCACCGGAACCGCGACAGTTAGTTCGCTTGACCAGCTCAACAGCGTTCTTGCTTCGAACAACGTCCAGGTGAACGCGAGCGTCTCCGCGACGGCCGACACTCTCACCTTCACCTCCACCAACGATGCCGCAAGCCAGACCATCACCGCGACGGGTACCGCGCCCACTGGCGAGGGAGTCGATATTCAGGCGACCACAGCCACGGTCGGTACTGTCAACGCAGCCGTCGCAGACGCGGCTTCGCAGGCAATTCGCACTGGTTTGGTTAGCCAGTATAATGGCATTATCTCGCAAATTACGACGACGGCGCAGGATTTCGTCTTTCAACGGTATCAACCTGCTGAACGGCGATACTTTAAAGTTGACCTTCAATGAAACCGGTAAGTCCAACCTCAACATCACGGGTGTGACTTTCGATGCGGCGGGCCTTGGGCTCGCTTCGTTGACCAGTGGTACCGACTTCTTGGATAACTTTTCTGCAAACAATGTGATCTCAGCGCTCAGCAGTGCCAGCAGCTCGCTCCGCACGGAAGCGTCAGCCCTGGGATCCAACCTCTCGATCGTGCAGATCCGTCAGGATTTCTCGAAGAGCCTGATCAGCGTGCTGCAGACCGGCTCGTCCGGTCTGACGCTGGCCGACACCAATGAGGAGGCGGCGAACAGCCAGGCGTTGTCGACCCGGCAGTCGATTGCCGTGTCCGCGCTCGCGCTCGCCAACCAGTCGCAGCAGAGCGTGCTTCAGCTGCTACGCTGATTGGGCGCACCCACACACATTGAAATACGGCGGGCACGTCCCGCCGTATTTTTTAATCATTTGTTAACTGAGATAGCGCGAGATTGTCCCCTGCTGACCAGGGGTTTATATGGCACTAAGATTCGATTTGGGGCCTTTCGAGAAGCTTTTCATCGGAAAGAGCGTGCTTACCAACAATGGCGATCGAACGATGTTCATCGTTGAAGGTGAGACCCCCATCCTACGCGCGAGGGATGTTTTGCCGGCGGAACGGGCCGTCAACGCAGTAGAAAAGCTTTATCGCTGTCTACAGCAAATGTACCTTGAAGAAGACACGCAGAAATACCAGAAGACATTTCTTGCGCTGGCAGCCCAGACGATATCAGAATGTCCAGCTTGCTATGCCGAACTTAAAATTGCCGACCAGTTGATCGCTAGCGGCCAACTTTACAAGGCGCTAAAAGGCCTGAAAAAATTCGTTAGACAAGATGGTTTTCGTTGAGCAAAGAATTTGATGGACGCGCGCCGCGGGTGGCAAAGCATGGCCGCCAATAGACTACTGATGCGTGTAGCGATCGGGTCGGTCAGAACGCAGTTCGTTCGAAATCCGTCACCCAGCGAAGTCAAACAAGTCGGCGCAGTTGCTCAGTCTCCCGTTGGTAAGCCAACAGGAGACGGCGCTAAGCTGGTTCCCACGTCCTCTGGTTCCGGGACGACGTTGCCTTGGCTAAACCCGTGCATGCGGGCTTACTTTTCATCGTTAGGTCAAAAAAAGGGTCAACGTACGGGCTACGCTACGCGGCGCAGCTCTCCCGATTGGCCAGAGGATCGCGCCGAACGGCTTGCGTCGGGGTATGGGTGATTGTTCCTGCCAGCTTCCGCCACCAGCGCTGCTTGGGGGCCGCGGGCTTCGCCGTCGACAGCTTCCCGGCAAAGTAGGCCGCCTTCTCGCGGGCTGCCGTCGCTTCACTGTTGGCTTTGGATAGTTCAGCCATCAGGCGGTTGGACCGTTCGGCCTCGCGCTCGAAGTCCGCCCGGTGACCGCCCGCAATGACCTTCATCTCGACGAGGTCGGCTTGCAGCGTCGCAATGTGATCCTTCAAGGCGGTGACCACCTGGTGATCGGCTGGTGCAGCCGGCATGCGCGTGACCGGCGAATGGTTGATTTCGGTGAGATCGACCTGGACCAGGGTCTTACCGGTGTTCGAGCGTGAACGAGGCAGCCGGTGTCGTTTCACCAGAGCCCTTGCTGCCTCGGGGGAAATCTTCAGCCGCTCGCCAAGTTCCGCATAACTCAGCATCTCAACGGGCATGTTGGTTGCTCCCGGTGGCCGGGCGGTCACCGCCCGAATACAGAATATGCTAGCGACCCAGAGTTAACGGATGGTTTACCATAAGATGCTGCCGGGTGGTCTCGGGTCGCCGCTGGACCGGGTACTCTCCTGGCCTGCCGGTGCGAGTTAGCCCCCGCGACTGCAGCCTCGAAGGCAGCTTCCTTTGTGTCAATTCATTTTCCGCTTGCCGTCATGGCGTATCCGCTACGCGGCTTCGTGCCAAATATCTCGTATCTCGCAAATGCCCATGAGGGGCCTCATCCTAGCCCGCGTCGCCTGCGTTTTTCGAGGGCTGAGTGCTGCTCGGCGGATCGGACGCCGGGAAGCTGTCCTTCAAGCCCTTTTTCAGTTCGTCGTCCGCCTTCTTGTCGGCAGCCGTGCGCTGTCTTGGTGTGTCTGCGTGTTTGTCGGTCGGGGCCGGATCGAATTTGTCAGACATCGGCATTGTTCTCCTCTGCGGAGAAAACGCGCGATGCCGACGGCTGTTCCCGCATCGGGATCCGACCGGGAAGGGGCTGAAGATCGCCAGCCATGTAGACGCTGGCTGGGAATTCACCGATTTCGATTGCGAACCGCAGTTTCGCACATTTACCGGCGAGACTTATCGCGCGGCCAGCTTCACGCAAACGTCCGTCGCCGCAGATTCCGCAGGCGCTCCCGGACATTCAGGTGCGGCGAGGGATACGAGAAGGGCTCTGACATGAGGAAGATCGTATATCCGAAGGTGGAAAACTGCCCATAAGGACCCTTGAAATGCAACCTAAGGCCGCCCCTGATGACCGGCCCTTGAACGTTGCTGTTCTGGACACTGATCGTCACGTCGATCGTGTCGCCATTGCCTTTCAGGGTGGCTGAGCTGAACCGCGGGCTGAAGGTCCCTCCGCCGCCGCGGTTATAGGCTATCGGGCCGGTCAATTCTTCCACTGTAAACGGTTTGTCCGCCTTGAAGTGCGACGAGCGAGAATAACCCTCGGCGATGACAGCATGGCCCGCGTGCAGGAGGAGGGCGTCCGGAGCCTTGGTTGAACTGAACTGGTACCATCCAAGCCATTTGTGGCTTGCCTCTGAAACGGCGAAGATCACGATGGCCCCGCTCGGTATGTTTGCGACGGCGTCCTGTGCGTAGATCGCCTGGCCGAAGAGTTCAAACGTGGTGGTGGGTTCTGGCGTGGAAGGCATCGCACTCTCCTGCGGTACGCTGTTTGCCCCGCCGGATTAGACGCTACCGCTGGTTGCCTGGTTCAAAGATCTCGTGCGGAAACGAATGCCGCACCGGGGCGCCAGCAGTTTGCCGCCAACCAACGATCTCCACGTCATGCGGACGGCCCGTTGTCAGTCCTCTAAGCTTGGAGACCAACAGGGACGGCCTGCTAAACCTAGCTGGGGCGGTCGGAATAGCACCTGCCGGTGAACCTCCAGGCGGATGGCTTTTCTAGTTTCACGGCTCCGAAATAGTTCTGAAACACTATTTCAAGCCTCGCGACATCAAGCGGAAGCGGATCGTTGTGGATGATGGCGGGCATTAAAGGAGAAGGAGAGCCCCAATGATCCGCAACTGGAAAGCCCCTCTAGCCGCCGCACTGCTTCTCGCCGTAGCCGTCGGTTTTGTTCCTGTCTCGGTCAGCAGCACCGCCCTCGGCACGAATTGGCATTGCACCCAGAATGTCGTTCTAACGAGTTGTACGGCTCGTTGAGGTGTAAGATCGCCTTGGGCTTGTCAGGGCGTGACGATGAAGACCTTTCCATGATAATACCTCAAAGTGATCAAGTCCAAGCTCCTCTTTCAACAGCTGATGCGCCTGCTCGCAGATCCATCGTGCCTTGGTGGTGGCAGCTAGTGTACTCGGATCCGTCGCCGCTGGCAGGTTGGCAAGATAATACTTCTTCTCTCCTGAGGCGCGTTGCTCGCCAATGAGCCAGGCTTCGTGGCCTGGGAGATGCTGCTGACCCTCATCCCATATTCGCTGCGGAGGCCCGTCGGCGGTGCGAACAGGCGGACACAGCAGTAAATCGGGCCTTCACCTCGACCTTTCGTTCCACTGCCTCGGCTCACGGTCTAGGCGCTGGCCAGCATTTGTTCTGCCGCGATCAATAGGAGATCGGGCACGTGGCGCTTTCCTGCTTTCCCGCGGACTTAGGTAATCGGCCAAATGCGCTTTACATCGACCGGACACACCTTCCTCGCCTGCCACGGGACCGCATCACGGTAACTCTGCCGAGGACTTGGGGCGCTAAAGTGAGACGGGCGGCTGATCGCCGCGATCGCGGCCTGAAGTCGGTCCAGTTTAGGTTTCAAGATTGAAGGCCCTGCAAGGCCGTTTTTACACGGTCAAGAAGCGGAGCGGGCACCTATCCCGCTTTCAGTGTGCTAGCCTACGCGGACTGCGATACTCGGCTTACTATGGAAGCTACATGAAGCGACGCGGGTTCATCACGCTGCTTGATGGCGCGATTGCTGCATGCACAGTCGCGGCGCGCGGGCAAACGCGAAAATTGCCGACCATTGGCTTCCTTGGGACAGTTTCACAATCATCTTGGACCAAGTCCATCGCTTCTTTCGAAGCGAGGTTGCGCGAACTCGGTTGGATCGAAGGTCGCAATGTTGCGGCCATCGATTATCGCTGAGCGAACGGACGCAATGAACAGATCGCAGAAATTGCCGCGGAGTTCGTCCGTCTCAAGTTGATATCATTGTTACCGGTGGAAACGAGGTCCTCGCGCTCAAGCAGCTGACATCGACGCTTCCGATAGTGTTCGCCGTCGCGGTTGATCATGTCGGCAGATGGCTTCGTCGACAATTTGTCCCGACCAGATGACAACGTGACAGGCCTGTCGATCCAAGGGCCCGATCAAGCAGGCAAACGAGCCGAGCTTTTGCGGGAAGTACTTCCCCGTCTCCAACGATTGGCTGTGATGGCCAACATTGCCTATCCGTTCGCTAAGCAAGAGCTGGCACAGATTCAAGCTGCGGCGCACGCGCTAGGCGTCAAGGTTTCGCACTGGAAATCCATGACGAACAGGATATCGCGCCTCCCTTTGAAGGAACTCGAGGGACGTGCTGAGCGCTCTACATGCGAGCGAAGCATTGGTAGACGCCAGGCAAGCAACGATCAACGAGCTGGCTTTAGGCGCGCAGCTGTCGACGATCTAGAGTGTCAGCGATGGTGTTCAAACTGGGACTAATTCCTACGGGCGAGCTTTCCGGACTCTTCTGATGAGTAGCCGATTAGGTCGATCAGATACATCGTGTGTCTAAGGCGGCAGATCTGTCATTTGAAGAGCCGAACAAGTTCGAACTTGTGATCAACCTGAAGACCGCGAAAGCACTGCGGCAGAACATGTCGCGCACACTGCTAGCCCGCACTGACGAAGAGATTGAATAGCATTGTTTGTGCACTGGAATAAGTCTAAATGACCCATCGCGACATTTTGCGCTACAGTACAACTCGACCGCTAGTAAGAGCAAGCGACATTGCCTTCGCATTACGTCCGTTGAGTATATGACGGGTGGACGCCGTGCCCGGCGGCTTACGAAGTGCGAAAGTGGAACGATTGAGGCACCACTCAAGGGAGGCGTCCGTGTCAGAAGTTATCACAATAGTCTGATATCATGATACGAGGCTCAGGCGGTTCGGGAGCTTGAAAAATGACGTGTGCTGCGGCTAAGATCCGATTGTCCGGTTCGCAACCTTTTCGGCGGCTAACTCGCGGCTTCTTGCAGATGCAATTTTTCAAGCATCAAGTCGGCCACCAGTTTGCGCAATTGCTGATTTTCCAGTTGAAGATCCCGCAACCGCTTCAAATCGTTTTCGTAGCCGACCGGCGAGGGGGCCAGGCTTGGAGCGTCCTCGGCAGGTCACACATCCAATTTTATGGGGTGATAGCTTTCGCGAGCGGTGAAATGTCATCACGCTGACGCCGAGTGCGCTGCATATCTCCGCTTGTGACAGACCGCGCTGCGCCAATTCTTTGGCGCGGCCGAGCTTGGCGCGTAAATCTCCTGGGGTGAATGCTTCTTCATACGTCGGCGAGTTCTATGATCCAACCTGCATCGTATCCGGTTAGCATGTCGAGATGGTGTCGCACCGGATAGTGGACATGCTACAGATATGTCGAAAGCGACGCGACCGATCCAAAGCCCATCATGGGTTAATGCGAGGCGCGGTCCGATCAGTTGACCCTTGCGGGCCAAAGGGCGACAATGGAGGCGGTTTTGCATTGCGGAAGTCGTTTTGGAGGCTGGTAGCGATGGCGTTAAAGAAAACAAGTTTAGTCGCCTTACTTGCTGCAGGCATTGCCTTGCCGGTATTTGCCGCCGAGCAAACGGTAAACACTGACGAAGGTACACTCGACCGGCAAACGGCCGAAAAGGTCTTTCCCGCAAAGCCGCCTTATTCGCCATATGCGGGGCGCAATTTCCCGACACGGCCGTACTTCGGCGACACGCACACTGCATACCTCGTATTCGATGGATGCCGGCGCGTTCGGCGCCCGGCTCGGTCCAAAGGACGCTTATCGCTTTGCCAAGGGCGAGGAAGTTATCGCTTCCAGCGGACAGCGCGCGAAACTTTCGCGCCCGCTGGATTTCCTGGTGGTAGCAGACCATTCGGACGGCATGGGCTTTTTCCCGCAACTGATTGGCGGCGATCCCGGCCTGCTGGCGACGCCGCAGGGCCGGAAGTGGTACGACGAGATCAATTCCGGCAAAGGTGCGCAGGCCGCGATCGATATCATCACCAGCTTCGGCAAGGGGCAAATGCCGAAGGGCTTCCCGACGCCGGGGACGCCGGCCTATCGCAGCGCCTGGCGCGAAACGATCAAGGCGGCGGAAGAAGCCAATGAGCCGGGCCGTTTCACGGCTTTCATCGGCTATGAGTGGACCTCGAATGCCGGCGGCAACAACCTTCATCGCAATATCATTTGGCGCGACAACGGCGCCAAGGCGAGCCTAGTCGAACCTTACACCACGCAGCCGCCGCTCGGCAGCCCCAATCCTCGCGATCTCTGGAAATGGATGGCGATGGTCGAGGAAAAAACCGGCGCCGAAATTCTCGCGCTCGCGCACAACGGCAATCTGAGCAACGGCCGGATGTTTCCGATCATCGAGTCATTCAACGGCAAGCGGATCGACCGCGAATATGCCGAGAACCGCACGCGCTGGGAGCCGCTCTACGAAGCCACGCAGATGAAAGGCGATGGCGAGACCCATCCATTTCTTTCACCCAACGATGAATTTGCAAACTACGAGACGTTGGGACAAGGGCAACCTCGATCTGACCGAAGTGAAAAAACCGGAGATGCTCGAATTCGAGTATGTCCGTTCGGCACTCAAGAACGGCCTCAAGATGGAAGCCGAACTCGGCGTAAATCCCTACAAGTTCGGCCTGGTCGGCAGCACCGATGCGCACACCGGGCTCGCGGCAGTCGAGGAGGACAATTTCTTCGGCAAGACATCTTCTTCCGAACCGAGTGCCGGATCGCGCGACGCATCCCTTCGTCAAGACCGACAAGGCCGTCATCATGGGCTGGGAGACAGACGGCGTCCGGCTACGCTGCGGTATGGGCAACCGAAAATACCCGTGAGGCCATCTTCGACGCCATGAAGCGGCGCGAGACCTATGCCACCACCGGCCCGCGCATGGTCGTTCGCTTCTTCGGCGGCTGGGATTTCGAGGCTGCCGACGCCAACAACCGCATGCCGGCCCGAATTGGCTACACCAAGGGCGTGCCGATGGGCGGCGATTTGACCAATGCGCCGAAGGGCAAGTCGCCTTCATTCCTTGTCGCCGCCTTGAAGGATCCGATCGGCGCAAACCTGGACCGCATCCAGGTCATCAAAGGCTGGGTCGGAAAGGACGGCCAGACGCAGGAACGAATCTACGACGTCGCGGTATCCGGAGGCCGCAAGATCGACGCCGACGGCCGCAGCAGGACACCCGTCGGCAGCACGGTCGATGTCGCGAACGCGACATGGACCAACACGATCGGCGCGGGCGAGATGATCACGGTCTGGAAAGATCCCGACTTCGATCCGGCGCTGCGCGCCTTCTACTATGTGCGCGTGATCGAAATTCCGACGCCGCGCTGGACGGCCTATGACGCAAAATATTTCGGCGTCAAGATGCCGGCAGGAAGTCAGGATGACGACCACCGAACGCGCCTACACCTCGCCGATCTGGTACACGCCTTGATCGCTCGGCTGCTGAGAGAGCCGTTACTCCAGTTCCTCGCGCTTGGTGCGGCTGCTGTTCGGCGCTCTACGGCCTCGTCGGCAAGCAGAAGAGCAGAGGCGCCCGACGAAAATCGTGGTTTCCGCCTCGCGGATCGCCAACCTCGGCGGACGGATTTGCGCGGACGTGGCGGCGACCGCCGAGCGAGCAGGAACTGCAGGGCCTAGATCGAGGACTACATCCGCGACGAAGTCTTCTACCGCGAGGGCAGGGCGGCCGGCCTGGACCGCGACGACGTCATCATTCGCCGCCGCGTGCGGCAGAAGATGGAATTTCTTGCCGAGGACATGTCCGCCCGGAACCGAGCGAGGAGCAACTTGCGGCCTATCTCGCGTCCAATCCGGAGCGCTTCAGGGCCGAGGATCATCTCACATTCCGTCAGGTTTTCCTGAGTGCCACGCGGCGCGCGAATACCATGGAGAGCGACAGCAAACAGGTTGCGAGCGTCCTGGCTCGCGCCGACGCGGCTGTAGACGCGAACGGCACTCGGCGATCCCTTCCTGCTTGGCGAGGAGTTTCGTGGCCGTCTCGGCAACAAGAGGTAACGAGCCTATTTGGTGAAGGCTTCGCCAAAGGGATACTCGCCGATGGAGCAAGGGCCGCTGGCAGGGACCGGTTTCTTCGGGCTTCGGACAGCATTTCGTCTTTATCAGCGAACAGGGTGTCCGGGAGGCCTGCCGCCGCTCGATGCTGTCCGGCCGGCCGTCCGCCGCGAGTGGGCAAACGCGCGCCGCCTTGAGGCGGAACAGAAGCTTTATGCCTCGCTGCGGGAGCGCTACGAAATCGTGGTGGAGGCGCCTCCGGCCAAGGCGGCGTCAGGCCGAAACGCAGCCGATGAAGCATTTTCCGTGCTTCTTCTTTGCTGTTCTGGCGGTGCTGCTGGCGCAACCCGCGATCTCGGATGAACTTCGGCCGGGCTATCTTGAGATGCGCCAGACCGGCCCCGGCGCCTATAACCTGCTTTTCAAGATTCCCGGCGCGGGGGGAAGACTTGCGGCTCGCGATCTACGTCAAACTGCCCGAAGGCACCCAAGATGTAGCGCCGCCCCGGGCGTCGTTCAGCGAGGGTGCCTATGTCGAACGCCGCACCATTCGGCGGGATGGAGGGCTTGTCGGGCAAGCGGTATCGATTGAGGGCCTGTCGGCCACATCGACTGATGTACTGGTTCGGATCGAAAGCCTTGCCGGCGCAATCACAGACCGAGCGGCTTTCTCCGACCAAGACGGCATTCATCATTCAAGCTGTGCCAGGCGCGTGGAGAAGTCGCGGCGACCTATCTGCGCCTTGGCGTCGAACACATCCTTTTCGGCTTCGATCACCTGCTGTTTGTGCTGGCGCTGGTGATCCTCGTTCGAGGCTGGGGCCGCGTGGCCATCACGGTGACGGCATTCACCATCGCGCACAGCATTACCCTTGCAGCGGCGACGCTGGGTTTCGTGAATGTTCCGGGACCGCCCGTGGAGGCAACCATCGCGCTCAGCATCATGCTGGTTGCGGTCGAGATTCTGAATGCCCGCCGTGGAAAGCCGAGTTTGACCGCGCGCCTGCCCTGGCTGGTTGCCTTCAGCTTCGGCCTTTTGCACGGCTTTGGATTTGCCGGCGCCCTTGGCTGAGGTAGGATTGCCTCAACATGCGATCCCCGTTGCGCTGCTGTTTTTCAATGTCGGGGTGGAGATCGGGCAGCTTATCTTCGTTGCCGCAGTCTTGTCGTTGATCTCGCTGTTACGTCTGGCTGCGTCACAGCTATTGGAGGCCTCGCTCGTCAGGCGAACATTTGACCGGCTCGATGTACGATCGCCTACGGCATAGGCGTCGTGGCGGCCTACTGGCTGATTGAGCGGACGACCGCTTTTTTTGCCTGATGACGACAATGCCGCAACCGCGCGCCTGCCCGGTCCTGCGAAGAGGTTATGTCCGTGCTTTAAACTTTTCGTACCTCAGGAGACATCCGCTTTTTGTCCAAAGCGTCGGATAGCATCTGGAATCAGAAGTGCCGAGGATGCCAACTCGGGAGATGCTTTTGGCAGAGGCGCGCCAGCTGTTTCTGAAAACAAAACCCCTGGACGAAATCGTCGAGCGTGGCTATCGGCTTCTCGCCGAAGCGGTGAGCGCCTTGCTGTTCGTTCCACCATTATGGACCACAGCAACTCCCCAGTGGCCGGTCGAAGTTACGAGGCAAAAACGGGGGGCGAACGCTTCCGGGCGCGCTCGTTGAATTGGTCGACTCCTATTGTAGCGCACGGCGGTGCAGCCATGTGCCAATAAACAGGAAAGGACCCGCCCCGAGCGCGGTCGGCGCGCAGCATTGCACGCCAACGCTCTGGGGGCATCCTTTTGTTGTTGAACTTATGCATTTGGCTTCATCACATCATTCGTTCGCTGTTACATCTCCGGGAAGAGCGCAAAACCACCGGGTGGCGTGAGGCTGATCTTTCGTAACGATGCCGGGTCTTTTGGGATCGGACTCTGCAGGTGTGTTCAGCGGCCTGGCAGATCGCATTCGATCCGCTTGTTGAGAAATTTGCGAGTGCCGGCCTGGATCTGAAGAGGGCGAACGAGATCCGCGGACGTTAGCGCGAATGGCGCTACTGGAGCTTCAGATTTCGCCGCACCCCTAATCCCACGCAAAAAACCGAAGCTTGCGTAAGCCTCGACCAATTCGCTGGCAAGCGAGGCGTGCGCTCGAAAATAGCCAATTTGATAATGATTGGCGAGATTTCAGTTCAATTGCGAGGCATGAACGGACGCGATGGGCGGAGTCGTGCCTTTTCAAAGTCGCTCACCCACTGGGGGTTGCATCTGCCCCGGTCATCCCCATATATGGCGGATGACCTCCCGATGGACGACCAAACCCGCCCGCCAGCCACCTAAGACGAAGATTGAGCTGCGCGAGATGCTGGCGGAGGCAGTACGCAATACGCAGCCAAAACCGGCGCGGCCGTTGAAAGCAAAGTAGCCTCGCGGCCAGATTGGTCCATTGCGGTGGTTATTAAAGCACATCGGAACTGGCAACCGCGTATTTAGAGGCGACTAGTCCAGCGTTGCGCCTCGTTGATAGGCCCATAGAGCAAGATCTCGGCACAAACTGGGCCCCTGGTCAACGCGGATCGTTGCCGAGAATCCACACTTCATTGCAGACTCCTCGATCAGCATTGTCTTCGTCGTTGGCTTCGTAAGCGCGTTTTTTCACATTCCGCACGAGCGCGGCGTTGCCATTCTTTTTGTCGTTTCCATCGCCGCCTTCGTGACATCATTGTTGGATTTCGCCCGTGAGGTCCGAATTTCAGTCAGTGAGTTTGACCACTACGGCTGAAGTCAATAAGTCAAGGTTGCGATCAATGGCCAATTGCACGCCTGGACCTCAGGCGATGATCATGGCTCTAGACTAAGCTTCCAATAGCACGGCCTGGACTACGATCGTGCTCATTTGATACACGGATTTTAAATGCTGCGCCGTGCTTTCCTATGTGGTTTGGTTTGCTTCGGAACGTTGCCAGCCATCGCGTTCGGCCAGCCTCTGCCGGTGATCGGATTCATAAATAATGGCTCAGCTGATCCGTTCCAGGACCGCGTTGCTGCTTTCAAGAATGGTCTTTCCGAAACAGGTTACATCGACGGAAAAAATGTAAGAATTGAATATCGGTGGTCGGGGGGAAACGACACGCGGCTTTCCGGGCTCGTGTCGGAGCTGATGAAGCAACAGGTTTCTCTCTTTGTGGCAACGGGCGGCACAGCGACGACGTTAGCGGTACGATCATCCGCTTCCTCGCTCCCGGCGGTTTTTGTTATGGGTGCCGATCCCGTGAGATTTGGCATTGTCAAGAGTATTAACAATCCCGGATCCAACGTTACGGGTGTCAGCTTCCTTGCCAACACCGTATTGGGCAAACAGATCGCGATCTTGCACGAATGCATTGCGAAGGGCGCGCTGATCGGAGTTCTGGTCAATAAGGCCAACCCGAACGTGGAAAATGACATCAGGGAGGTGACGGCGGCCGCCGGAAGCCTTGGGCACAGCCTTCTCTTGTCTCGCGTAAGCACGCGAGACGAGATCGACGTTGCCGTTTCAGAACTCAAGCAGCGCAACGCCGAGGCGCTGATGATTTTTCCCGACGCACTCTTTGTGGTCATTTAGCGGAACTGGCACGAAAGCTTGGAATGCCGGCGATGCATAATGTCAGAGAGTTTGCTGTCGCGGGTGGCCTCCTGAGCTACGGGACTGATCAACTCGAGGCTTATCGTCAGGCTGGCATCTACGCAGGACGCATTCTCACCGGTGAGAAGCCGTCCGATCTTCCGGTCGTGCAATCAACGCGGTTCAATTTCGTCGTTAACTTGAAAACTGCAAAGTCGATGGCGATCACGCTCCCGCCAATGCTCCTTGGAACGGCCGACGAGGTCATCGAATAGGGAAATGCGGCTGGCGCTCCGTTCGGCCGCGATGACCAAAGTGGCCATCGGCGGCGGTGCTTAGAAATCTGACGGATGAGCGGCGGTAGCGACATCGGTTGTTGCGTGATGTTCAACCCGTTCTCCACAACCAAGCCGACCGGAGAAGGAACGGGGCTCGGTCTCTCGATGGCCCATGACATCGTCGTCATGGTGGTCGGATCGATGTCCAGACCGAGCCCAGCGCATTTACTGAATTCGTTATCACCCTGCCGCGCGGCAACGGTGCCCTGCCGGACCAGAGCCCGAGTGTCCTTGACCCTAAGGCGACCTGCGGTCTAGGTCGCGCGGTTGTGCCAAGACCGGACTAGTCAGCAACCGCGATGGCCTCGATCTCGATCAGCCACTCAGGGGCAGCAAGCGCAGTGACGCCGACGAGAGTGCTGGCTGGCGGCTCCATGCCTTCGAAGAAGGCCGACCGGGCTTTGCCGATCACGGGACGCAGTTCCGGCTCATAGTTCACGACGAAGGTGGTGATCTTGACGATGTTGGCGTAGGTGGCGTGGGCGGCCTTCAGTGCCAAACCGAGGTTTTGCATCACCTGGGTCGTCTGCGCGGCGAGGTCGCCTTCGCCCACAATCCGGCCCTCTTCGTCGACGGATACCTGACCGGAGATGTAGATGGTACGTGCACCGGAGGCCGTGACGACGTGGGAATAGGCCGGATTGTGGTGTAAGCCGCTGGGCCGAAGATGATCGAGTTTTGACATTGTGCTATCTCCAAGGGTTGGCGACTGGGTTTGAGTGTAGCTAGCTCAGGTCCAAATCCGAAACTTATTGAGCCTCTTGGTTTCAGTTGCTGCGATCCAAATTCCAAGAAATACAGCAATCATGCGGCCACATCCGCCACAGTCGGCCCTTTCCAGCTACCAAAATATCGTGCTCCGCATCCGGCCATGCTCGTTCCTCGACATAGCATCTCAAAAGTAGTATAAACGTCCAAACCAGCTCGTAGGTTGTGCGACTATTTGGGGGGAACCTGTGAAGCGGGATCTGTCTCTCATTGCGCTTGGGATTACCGCAATCGGTTTCGCGTCCTGGTTCGCCACGGGCAATCCGCCGCGCCGGACGTATTTTCACATCGACCGACAACCGATTGACGATGGCAACGTGAAATTTATTGCGGAGCGCAGCGAACCCGTGCGCAGCGGTCACTGATGCCCATTCGCCCCCTATGTCCAAATTCGTGCTCAATGGCTGCATCGCGGCCGAGCCAGATCTCAAAGAAACGGCTGTCTAAGTAGCCCAGCGGGCGATTTCATCTTCGCTGTAGGCCGGGAAGGGGAGCCTGGCGAGCGATGGCAATGGCATCGTCATGGGCATAGGATCGGTAAGGTCCTTCATCCAGCCGTGCTCCTCCACTCGCGGATAGCGCCGCGACTTCTGCAGCACTGTATTGTCCAGCCCGCGGCTCGCGTGGTCGTTCCCGGCGACCACCGCACAGCACACGCCAGGTTGAAGTTCTCGTAAGATGTTGGATATCTTCCATCTTGTTTTGACTGGTTACGGTCCTATTTCAAGACTATGGAATTGACCTTTGTCCAGGACAACGCGATCCAAGCGCGGCTGGCGGCAACTATCGGCGCCAGCGTGTTCGATCGGCTGTTTTCAGGAATTAGGTTCGCCGAGACCGACGGCGCGCTTCTGTACGTTTATTGCAGAGATGAACGGAGCGCCGCGGAGATTGAGGACGATTTCTTGTTTGTCATTGCGGATATTGCCGGCCGGGTTTTGAGCCACGAGGTTGAGGTGGTCGTCATGCTGCCGAAGGTTCATCAATAGCGATTCTCTCGTTTTATTCGTCCCTTCATGACGTCGACGCTAGCCGGCAACCCACGTTCATTCGCCGCGTTCCAGCATAGCATTGCTAGTGGCAACGCGTGAGCATTCCCTCGCCAGAATCGAGCAGAAACGGTGGATTTTGGGCCTGATTTTTAGTCTGCCTGTTTTGCTCGTCGTGACACGATTCGTTTGGCCGCTGCATCTTCCGCTGTCAGCAAAATTTGCGGCAGCGCTTTTGCTGATCGGAGCGTCTCAGTTTCATCGGTGGAGCAAGCTTTCGTCGGGTTCAGTGTTCGCGCCCGAGTTTCCGCGTCCGATCATCATCCTGTTCAATTGGGCGTTCGGAGCGCTCATCTTCCTCGCCGTACTGCAATTGTTGTTGGATGGCACAACGCTGATAGCTATGGCGGTCCATGGCGGAAGCGTGAACGTTTCCGACGGAGCGCGCTACGCGATCGGTGCCGTCGCCTGCACCCTTTCGGCGATCGGCGTGCATCAAGCAGCGAGGGTGCCGCCGTTGAACGATGTCGACATTGTCGTCCCCGGCTTATCGCCCCAGTTGACGGCTACGCGCTCCTTCATCTGACGGATCTGCACATCAGCCGCTTTTCCAGCACATGGGCACGCGAAGTTGTCGACAGAGCCAACAAGCTGGGTGCCAGCCTGATCCTTATCACCGGCGACCTGATCGACGGCAGCCTTGAAATGCGACGCTTGGACGTTAAACCGTTGCGGGACCTGCGTGCGCCAGACGGCGTGTTCGTCATTCCGGGAAACCACGAATACTTCTTCGACTACCGCGCCTGGATGGCCCACTACGCCTCCCTCGGGATGCACGTGCTCGAGAACAGTCACGTCGTTATCGAGCGCGACGGTGGGAAACTCGTTGTTGCCGGCGTCACCGATCTGTCAGCCTCTCACTCGCCCTATCCGGCCCCGGACCTGGTCGCAGCTTTGAAAGGTGTGCCGCCGGATGCGACGGTCATCCTAATGGACCATCAGCCCAAAGCGGCCCACCGCGCTGCGAAAGCCGGCGTTGCTCTACAGCTGTCCGGGCATACGCACGGCGGCATGGTTATCGGCATCGACCGATTGACGGCCCGCGCCAACAACGGCTTCGTGTCGGGCCGCTACGAGATCGATGGCATGACGCTCTACGTCAACAACGGGACGGGACTGTGGCCAGGCTTTGCTTTGCGACTAGGACGTCCGTCGGAACTGACCCGGATCAGGCTTCGCGCGGCCTAGTCCGTCGTTTCGCGGCGGCTAAGGAATGACATAAAGGGAGTTTGGCCATCGACTGATAAGGAAATCATACGATCCCTGGGGGAGAGGCGGAGCCGCTAGGAGAGACGACCGGCCGCGCCTTCAAGGCCGAACTCGCGAGCCTTGCCAGGTTCATCGCAGTACACTGCCTGTCACTATCGGAGATTGCTCAACCGGTCCTAAGTAGTGATTAAGGCCGGCCACGACACTCCATGATAACAGGGTGACCATGATCAACGCCGCAGCGCTTATCGGGATCGAGGGATGCGGCCGATGTTTCTCCGAATAGCCAGAGCTGGACGGTGCGATGGGCTTTGGCTGCCGCCAAAACCGCTTCTTGGCTAATGACCGCTCTGCTGTCGCCAACTTTCCCGCATAATAGGCAGCCTTCTCTCGCGCTGCTGTGGCCTCGTTGCTGGCTTTCATCACCTCAGCCATCAGCTTGTTCAGCTCGGCCATCAGCCCGTTGGACCGATCGGTCTCTCGCTCGAAGTCCGCCCGGTGACCGCCCGCAATGGCCTTCATGTCCAAGACTTCAGTCTGCAGCGTCACAATGTGTTCGTTCAAGGCGGTGATCACCTGGTGACCAGCCGAAGGGCTTGCTGGCCGCGCGACAGGAGAATGGTTGATTTCGGTGAGGTCGACCTGCACCAGCGTCTTTCCAGTATTCGACCGGGAACGTGGCAGGCGGTGTCGTTTCACCAAGGCCCTTGCGGCCTCTGGAGAGATCTTGAGCCTTTCACCAAGCTCGGCATAACTCAGCATCTCAATGGGCATAGCGCGGTTGTTCCCTTTGACCGGCCGGCCACCGGCCGGTTATCTGAGAGCTATCAACCGGGAGTTAAGAGAAGGTTAACCATATCTTGCCACGGTCTCAGAGGTCGATGTTCCGCGTCTGCGAACGCGTCGCGCTGCAGCGCGCGCAGCTAAGCCTTCTAATTTCCCTTCGAGTTCGGTGGGCTGGTAGATAGTTGAGACGGCGGTGGGGCTGCGCTGGCACCTACCAGACCATTCTGCGGGATAGGCTCGATAAGTCGCTCCCACCGAAGCCGCCTGTGCGTTCAACGAGAACGGCCCCGGTCTGGCGAGAACCGGGGCCCTGGTCAGCCTCTTGCCACTAGGGGGAATGCGGAGGGGTCGTGGTAGAGGTCGGTGAGCTAACGCCACTTCCGATGGGTTCCTTCACTCCGGGAAAAATATGCAGCTGCAAATGCTGGCCCTCACCCCGCGCCACGCCACCCGGATCCCACAGTTATCAATAAAAAGACCCGGCTGAGCCGAAGCGAAGTCAGGTCAAGATTTCCGGCCAAGCCGTTGGGGTCCGGGGCAGCGAGGCAAACAGCTACGATCGGATCGCCTTCCTCACGCACCAAAAAATTGGCCCCAGTCGTGGGCACGAGACTGGGGCCTTTGCAACGGCCTCATGGTTGGGGGACCTTTGATGAGACCGGCTCGGGATAAACGACCCAAAAGCTAATTGTTTCGCAAAATTGCAATTTTTTCCCGCCATTAATGTTATGTTCCTTGATCGTTCCTAAACAGGCGCTGTAGCATGGGTCAAGGTAGCGTTGGTGGAGTACCGGCCGATGGCTCGGCAGACCAAGTCGTTCGCTGACAAACTTGCCGAAGAAGCCCGACGCCTGCGCGAGGAAGCTCGCACAGCGCAACACCCGCAGGATCGCGACCAATTGCTCCGTAAAGCTCGGCAGGCGGAGACTGCCGCTCAGATCAATGAATGGGTTTCCTCGCCGGGTCTACGACCCCCGCGTTGATGGGCTCCGGGCTTTAACGTTCAGGAGAGGATCGGGAGTCCGGGAAGCTTGGAGGGGGTGTTAAATCGGGAAAAATAAGCAAAAACAAACAATGCCAAGAACCAACCGGTTTTAGCCATGTTGGTTTGGTTAGCCGCGAGGCCGGGAAGCTCCCCGAAGCCCGCGGTTAGGCCCGACTGACGATTTCCAGCTCGGCGGTCGGGCCGCTCGCGATTTCGGCTGTCGCATTAGGGATAAAGGAGCAATCACCCTCGAAACCATGTTAGGATATTGAGCCATTTGGGGTCGCGTCGTTGCGGCCCTTCCGGCGGCCATGTCGGGCTGCCGACGCGTCCGGGTTCTACACACACCCGCCAGAGAAATATTGTCATGCCGAGCGAAAACTGGTGGCTTGTGTTTGCGGGCATGTCGTTATGCATCTGCGCTCCTGCCGCGTATTATCTCCTACTTGCGCTTTGGACGCATTGATCTAATTGCACGGAGGTGAGGGCGCCAACTCGTGTGCAATGCGGCGGCCTATTTCGGCTCGTTGATGATCGCTCACGCCAACTCTTTAGGATGGTAGGTTCGGCCATCACCGAGGATACGAATCGCCGCGTGTCCGTTGCTCGCCCATTCGGTGGCAACAGCCAGTGCTTCCCTTCTATCGTTGACGGTTTTCGAGGCGGCCTGTCCGGTCCGCCCTTCCGCTTCCACAACATAAGGCATGCCAAATCCCGCCAATTGTTGACCGGAATGGAACATTGGCAGGGTCGGGAAAAAAGTGGCAAGGCTAGATTGTGACAGCCAAACGGCGACCCCGGCCGTTCGGGGCGGGTTTCGAAGCAGGAATGAGGATTCCGGGGCATTGCTGGCGGTCCCGGGCCTGCTGGTTCGCTCTTGGGGCGCGGTATATGCGCTAGCGCTGGACTATTCACAAAACGCGCACATTGCGGCAAGCTAAGCTCTGTGCGGGGCATTGTTGAGTAGGCCATTCATGGCACGGCCACGTTTCTTCAGATATGCGTATCTTTGCGCAATCGCCATTGCCATGATTGGCTGGTCGATTGTGCTTGGTTGGGCGTCACTGGCCCTACTCGAAATGTTCTTGTAGTCGCGATCAGCCCGACCAGGACCACGACAACACAATCCCCTGCACAGTTTAGAAGGTCAGGGCCGGCGCGTGCTTTGATCACGTCAGCCGCTTAGCCAACCTTCTCAGCGGCCGGCTTCGCGGCTTCCTGCAAATGCAGTTTTTCCAGCATCAGGTCGGCGACGAGTTTGCGCAGTTGCTGGTTTTCCAACTGAAGCTCCCGCAACCGCTTCAAATCGTTTTCATAGCCGGTCGGTGAGGGCGTTAAGCTCGGAGCGTCTTCGGCAGGTCGCACGTCAATTTTATGGGGTAATAGTTTTCGCCAGCGGTGGAACGTCATGACGCTAACGCCGAGTGCGCTGCATATCTCCGCCTGTGACAGACCGCGCTCCGCCAATTCTTTGGCGCGGCCGAGCTTGGCGCGAATTTCCTCCGGGGAATGCTTCTTCATGCGGTACACCGACAATCACTGTTACTCTGGCCCGCGCCAGACCTGCAGCAAACGCCTCGGTCGGATGGGCTACACATTTCTAACATGCGCATCACGGACCTGACGAGTTCCATTGTTGGCTTGACTCGCCTTCGAATGCAAGGGCCGGCTGGAATTCACGCACAGTTGCAATGCCTTCGGTGCATTATGGCGAAAATGTGCGGCGCGCGGTCGCATGCTTGAAAATCCAATTAACGTTATTAACTGCGGCAGCCAATTAAATAAATATCACTTGATGCTAGGTGTCTGATCACTCGCGAAGACCTATATCCTTCTCCGGCGCGATGCGGCCTATGCGCCACGCGAAAATAGCGATACATTTGTTATGTTTTGTTATGTCGCTTATCACACTGCGACCGCGCGTCAGACGCATGGTTGCTGACCACCCGGCTCCAACCTCATCGCCAGTCGCCGCGCCGGCAGCGTCACCAAGTCGCGTCTACTGTCCCGCTTTGCGATGACATGGACGCCAAGCGCCCGGTTTGAAACCGCGAGGGCGGCCAACGGGCAGATAGAGGAAACGTTATTGATTCGAGGCGGCGACCTGTCCCATGCCGTTCCTAAGCGACGGAGCAAGCGGAAATCCGCCTAATATCGGCCTTTCCTATTCGATTTTGCGGTGATTACAGACGCCTGGGGACTGGATTGACTGGCAGCGTGCGATTTGAGCGGCCTCGTCGTCTGGTTTCGTCGGTAGCCTTCACGGGCGGGTCGTGGATTCCATTGCGGTCTAAATCGGGCACATCGGACTTATTCAAGATGCTTGGTCTATTGCATCGACCGTCAGCTAAGACACTCAGCCTGCAGCCAAATCGGAGTAACAGACAAGTTCGATGGGCAGTGGTCCGTCTGCCGAACTTAACATATGTGTGTTCGATTTGCGGCGCTATTCGATCGACTGTCGGGCGCGAAGGGGAGCGGACGTACTTAAGTTTTATTATGGTTAATATCCATCAATCAAGAGGCAAGCTGTTGTTGTAATTGGCAAAAACCAATTTGCCACACCGATCAAGTTCCATGTCCCCAATTAACAAATCCTTATCCCGTTGCGTTGACTTTGCGGGGAAAGTTCGGCAACGATAACCTAACAGTCTTCTGGCTGACTTCTGATCGCTGAGTGGGGGTGATATGATATATATGACTAAGCACGAGCTGCAGGAAACTCTCGCAGCTCACGACAATCTGGATCCCAGCGTTCAGCACGCGATTATTCAACAGCTGATAACGGACGGGATCTATGCCCCGGGCAACACGAACCCCGGCCTGACGGCAGAGGTTGATCCGTTTCTGTTCAATCCCGGTGGGCCGCCCGTTCAGGTGCTGGACACGTTCGGCACCACCACCATCGTGAATACCGACCAGGATCCCGCGCTGAAGGTGATCGTCTCCGATAACTCGGACGGCGCCGAGCTTACCGTGAAGGGGTCGCATGACGTGTTTGTCGGCATGGGAACCGGCAATGACACGGTTCACTTGAACGACACCGGTCACGATACGGTGCTCGGCGGCAGCGGCGATGATAAACTCTACGGCAATGGCGAGAGCCTCCTGAAGGGCGGCCAAGGGAACGACAAGCTTTTTGGCGCGGACGGGGGCCACGACACCCTGGTCGGTGGTGCGGGTAATGATACGCTTCACGGCGCCGGATTTGACACCTTGTTCGGAGGCCGCGGCGACGACGTATTCTTTGACGGCGGCGATGGCGCCGAATTGATGAGGGGCGGCGGGGGAGATGATACGTTCCATATCACCTCACACACCGCTAGCGACACCATCTTTGGCGGCGGCGGGATGGACAAGATCGACTTTGCTGGCCGGTCAAAGGGTGATGTCGACGGATTGACGACGGACCAGAATGGCGTCACGCAGCTGGTGTTCAGTAACGGCCAGACGCTTGAGATCAAGGGTGTCGAGACGCTCCACTTCACGGACGGCAACATCAAGCTTACCTAGGTCGTCCAATAGACAGTTTCGGAGAAAGGCTCCGCGTGGGGGCCTTTTTTCGTTTTCGATCGTGGGACCGGTTGCACGCGGACATTGAGCGCAGGATATTCGCTGTGGCGAACGGTTCGCGCGCCGCTCGATTTTCGCTGTCAGCAGCGCCGATCGCTGGCAGCAACCACCTGGAAACGCAATGGTAAAACGAATCTTGAATGCGGGATCGGGGCCGCTGTCGGCGCGACGGCTGCGGCCGCTATTGTCCATGGACGGCTGGGAGGAGGTTCGCCTGGACATCGACCCCGGTGTGAAACCGGATGTGGTTGGTTCCATCAACGAACTGGATCGGTATTTCCCGCCCGAATCATTCGATGCCATCGTCTGCTCGCACGTGCTGGAGCATCTCTACGCGCACGAGATCTATCCGACGTTGCAGAAATTCAGGACGATCCTCAATCCCACCGGTTACGCGCTGGTCATGTGCCCCGATCTCGAGGCTGTCGCAGCGCATGTCGTCGAAAAGGGAATCAATTCCGTGGCGTATATGTCGCCCGCGGGACCGATTCGAGGCCTCGACATGATCTATGGCCATGCGCGCTCGATCGAGCAGGGCCGGCATCACATGGCGCACCGCACCGGATTTACGGCGGACCGGCTCGGGCATCTGCTCCTGCAGGCGGGATTTGCCGATGTGAACGTGCGGTCCAGCGAATATTTCGAACTGGTTGCGCTCGCCTTCCGGGAAGCGGCCGACCGCGATGCCGTCCAGACGCGGGTGAAGGCGTCCGGTTTCGATCTGCGGGAGGGCGCGGCGTGACCGCGCAGCATTCAACCGCTCGGTGTCGCCGATTAATCACGTCAGAAAACTTGATCGCGAGAAGGCTGTTATGCAGGCCGTTAGCGGTTGGCTTTAAGGCTCGCTTGCGGCATAATATGCAAGGTTTTTCGCGAGTTACGGCTCGCGGTTAAGGCGGTTTGGATGCGCCGCCCCCCAATCAGCGGAGCGAACCTTTCGCAATGAGCATTGTGCTGGAAGCTTCAAATCTGGATGAGCTAGACGGGCCCGAGACTTCGGGTTTGGGATCGCTCGTGGTTGTGGCCCGCCAACACGGCATCCACCTGACCGTCCCGCAACTCATTCACGACAACGTCCTCGATGGGAACGCGATCTCGAGCGCGGATTTGATTCGTTGTGCCTCCAAAGCGGAATTGGTCGCAAGGTCCGTGCAACTGGACTGGGCCGCGCTGCAGGAATTGAAGAAGGCGCTCCCTGCCATCGTCCGGCTCAAGAGCGGGCTGTGCATGGTGCTGCTCGAGCTGCGCGGCGACGAGGACGATCTGCGGGTGGTTCTGCAGGACCCCAACGCCGGCGACGACGCGCTGCTCTATCTCGACGAGACCCGGTTTTCGCAGGCGTGGACCGGCGAAGTCATCCTGGTCAAGCGCAACTATGATATCGCGGACGAGACCCAGCCTTTCAGCATCGGCCTGATCACGGCGCTGCTGTTTCGTGAGCGAAGGACGGCGCGCGATATTCTCGTCTGCGCCATCCTGCTGGGTTTCCTGGCGCTTACCCCCATCATGTTCTGGCGGCTGTTGTCGGACAAGGTGATCTATTACAAGGCGTTCAATACTTTTACGGTGGTCTGCCTCGCGATGCTGATGCTCACGGCATTCGAGGCGCTGTTCTACTATATGCGCCAATCCATGGTGCACTTTCTCACCACGCGGCTCGACGTCAAATTGTCCACCTACATGTTCGAGAAGGTGTTGAACCTTCCGATGGACTTTTTCGAGCGCACCCAGATCGGCCTGGTCGCGCGCGACATGCGGGAAATCTTCAAGATCCGCACCTTCCTGGTCGGGCAAATGTTCGGCACCATCCTGGATTCCACGACGCTGATCTTCTTCCTTCCGGTGATGTTTTTCTTCAGCCCGATCATGACGTTCATGGTCCTCGGGTTTGTCGGCCTGATGGTCTGCTGGCTTCTTTTGATGCTGCCGGCGTATCGGAAGCGGACCGGAGCGGTGCAGGCTGCGGAAGGACAGCAGGGGTCGTTTCTGTTCCAGACCCTGAACGGAATCCGGACCATCAAATCGCTCTCGCTTGATGCGAGGAAACGTCATGAATGGGATGTCTTGGTAGCCAAGACGGCCAAGGCGCGTGTCGCGGAAGGAAGGACGGCAACTCTCATCTCTTCCGTGACGCGCCCGCTCGAACGCCTCGCGGTCTCGGCTCCCTATGCCGTCGGCGTCTACATCGCCATGACCAGCACCGACCCGCTGCAAACGGGTGCGCTGTTTGCCTTTCTGATGTTGTCTCAGCGGGTCGCCGGTCCGTTGATGCAGATGGCGCAGCTCATCAACCAGGGCGACGAGGCGCGTGCCGCGGTGGCGGTTGTTGCCCAATCTGGTCAACCAGCCGCCCGAAGAGGGTCGCTCCGGTCATGGCGTTCGCACGCCGCTGCGCGGCGAGGTCCAGTTTTCCAAGGTCACATTCCGCTACAAGGGGGCATCAGGTCCCAGCCTGACGGATGTTTCCTACGAGATCCCGATCGGCGGCACGCTCGGCATCATGGGCAAGAGCGGATCGGGCAAGACGACGATCACGCGGCTGCTGCAGCGCCTGCATTCGGACTACGAGGGTCTGATCAAGATCGACGGCATCGACGTGCGCGAATACGATGTCGACCATTTGCGGCGCAACATCGGTGTCGTGCTGCAGGAGAATTTCCTGTTCAGCGGCACCATCCGCGACAATATCACCGCGGCAAAGCCCGATGCCACCTATGAGGACATGGTGCGGGCGGCGCGAATGGCAGGCGCCGAGGAATTCATCGATCGGCTTCCTCGCGGCTACGAGACGGTTATCTACGAGGGATCTCCCAACCTTTCCGGAGGCCAGCGGCAGCGATTGGCGATTGCCCGGGCGCTGATCGTCGATCCGCCGATCCTGATCCTGGATGAGGCCACCAGCGCGCTGGATGCCGACAGCGAGGCGATCGTCAACGCCAATATCGCACGCATTGCGCATGGGCGGACGATGATCATCATCTCGCACCGACTGTCCTCATTGATCAAGGCCGACGCGATCGTTGTTCTCGACCAGGGTCGTATCAACGATGTGGGCAAGCACGATCAGCTGCTGGAACGCAACGAGATCTACAGCTCGCTTTGGCATCAACAGAACAATCATCTGACGCCGGCGCGTCCCGCACGCCCGGCCTTAAGGGGACCGACCCTTGTCTCTTGATCAGGCGCTTTCGACCGTCCGGCAATTTCAGTCCGAGACCGAGGCCATTCGCGAGGTCAAGGAGCCGCTGGCAACGCGGATCACGCTCTATGTGCTTGTAAGCTTTGTGCTTGCGGGTCTTGTTACTGATCACGGTGACCAAGCTCGATCGCGTGGTGCAGAGCCAGGGCGGGAAAATCGTTCCGGTAGGCCAGGTCCCCGTCTATCAAGCGCTCGATCAGTCGATCATCAAGAGCATCGACGTGCGCGAGGGCGACGAGGTCAAGCCCGGGCAGCTGCTGGCGACGCTCGATTCGACCTTCACGGCGGCCGACGTCTCGCAGTACGAGGCGCAAGTGGCCAGCGACGAGGCGCAGATCACGCGGGACGAGGCCGAACTGGCGGGCAAGGTGCCGGTCTATCCCGAGACCCCGGATCGCACCAAGCAAAGCTACGCCATGCTGCAGCAGGCGCTCTATAATCAGCGCGTGGCTCAGTACAATGCGCAGATCACCAGCTTCGATTCCAAAATAAAGCAGACCCAGGCCACCATCACCAAGCTGCAGGGGGACGACAACCGCTACCGCCAGCGCGAGGACATTGCGCAGAAGATCGAGGACATGCGCACGACCCTGGCCGCGCACGGCACCGGGTCACAGTTGAATATGTTTGCCTCGCAGGATACGCGTCTCGAGCTGGTTCGCACCATCGAAAACACACACAATTCTCTGCTTGAATCTCAGAGTACGCTGGCGTCCATCGCCGCGGACAGGGATGCCTTCAAGCAGCAATGGTTTGCGCAGCTCAGCCAGGAATTGGTCAAGACCCGCAACGATCTCGATATTGCGCGCGCGTCATACGACAAGGCCATCAAACACCAGGATCTCATCAAGCTTACCGCCTCGGATCCTGCCGTGGTGCTGACCATCGCCAAACTGTCGGTGGGGTCAGTTCTCAAACCGGGCGATCCGTTTATCACTTTGATGCCGCTCGATACCAAGCTCGAAGCCGAGATCAAGATTTCTTCGCGGGACGTGGGATACATGCGGCCTGGCGACCATTGCGTGCTGAGCATCGATGCGTTCAACGTCGCCGAGCACGGCACCGCGGACGGCGTGGTGCGCTGGATCAGCGAAGGCGCCTTTACGCTCGACGACGACGGCAAGCCGGTCGATGCCTTTTACAAGGCCCGATGTTCGGCCGATCCCGCGCATCTGGTGGCGATGCCCGACAAGTTCCGGCTGCTGCCCGGCATGACGCTGACCGGCGACATCAAGGTGGGGCGCCGATCCGTGGCGATGTATCTGATCGGCGGCATGCTGCACGGGTTTGGAACCTCGATGCGCGAACCATAGGGCTCAAGCCATGATCCCGCTGGTTTCACGTCTTCGCAAGGATGGCGATCCCCCCGAGACGGTGCGCTCGGCGGCCGGGCTTGCCTTCCTGGAGCGGCTCGAGGTCGTCCGCACCCTGAAGCCCGCCATCGTCGAGGCGGTCTCGCGCTATCGCCGTCGCCACGATCCGGGCGAGATCTTCCGCAGGGGCCTCGCCCATCTGGAAGACAAGGAGCCGCGGCAGGCGGTGGCCTGCTTTCGCACCGCTGCGGTCGCCGGCCACATCGCGGCGCAGTTCCGTCTCGGCGAATGCTATCATTTCGCCAAGGGCGTGACGCGCAGCCTGCCCGATGCGGTCGACTGGTACACCAGGGCCGCCAAGGCCAATGACAGCGAGGCGCAGCTGCGGCTCGGCTGCATCTATCTCAACGGCTACCAGGCGCCGGCGCAGAACGACCACATCACCAACTGGCTGCGCCGCGCCAGCGAGCGCGACGCGGTCGCCACCACCAACAATTTCACCGCGCTGTTTCCGGAGGGGACCGATGTCCAGGCCGACGTCCCTCGCGCGATCCACTGGATCGCCGCCGCCGCCGGCAACGGCCTGACCGAGGCGCAGCTGCTGCTCGCCCAGCTCTATCGCACCGGGCAGGGCTGCGAGAAGGATCCGGTCCAGGCGCTGCGCTGGTTCCTGACCGCGGCGAACCAGGGCAGCGCGGCGGCCGCGTTCGCCATCGGCGATGCGTTCTATCAGGGGCTCGGGATCGAGGTCGACTACGAGGACGCGCGAGCCTGGTATGACCGGGCGGCCGAGGGCGACGATCCGCGCGGGCTGGTGGCGCTGGCCTACATGACGCGCGCCGGCGAGGGCGGCCCGAGCGACCTCGCGACCGCGGCCAAGCTGTTCATGCGGGCGGCCTCGCGCAACGAGATGCGCGCGCTGTACCAGGTCGGGCTGATGTATCTGAGCGGGGAGGGGCTGCCGAAGGATCTCGACAAGGCGGAATCCTTTCTGCGCCGCTCGGCGCGGCAGGACTACAAGCCGGCGATCCTGGCGCTGGCGGAACATTACAATCGCGGCGACGGCGTGCAGCCGGATCTGCGCGAGGCGGCCTACTGGTACCAGCGCGCCGCCGATCTCGGCAACGTTCAGGCCCAGTTCTTCACCGGCCGCTTCTATGCCACCGGCACCGGCGTCAGCCCCAATGTCAAGGAGGCGGCGCGCTGGTTCCTCAAGGCCGCCGAACATGGCCACGGCACCGCCGCCTACAACGCCGCGATCTTCCATCTCAACGGCACCGGGCTGCCGCAGGACAAGGAGAAGGCGATCGCCTGGTTCGAGAAGGCGGCGGCGGCCGGCATGAGCGCCGCGCAGGTGCAGCTCGGCCGGCTCTATTCCGCCGGCGACGGCGTGCCGCGAGATCCCAAGCGCGCGGCCGAGTGGCTGGAGAAGGCGGCGGCCAGCGGCGATGTCGAGGCGCGGATCGCGCTCGCCACATTCTATCTGCAGGCCGATCCCGAGACGCGGCAGCTGCCGCGGGCCACCACGCTGCTGGAGGAGGCCGCGCGCGGTGGCCATGCCCGGGCGGCGAAACTGC